>JAVKCG010000001.1:0-971 GCA_040222875.1 Cyclobacteriaceae bacterium
ATACTGGAAAAAACTAAGCACAACAATGGCTAAAAATGCATGCTCCCAGTGCTTTTTGTAATCCCTCTACTTTCCACTAACTTTAGCAACACGGTCCGGTTACCAGTGCGAAGGTCGCACGACATTTTAGCCTTGTACGTTGGGCACAATAGAAACTAAACCCTAAATTGATTCCTTCGTATAAAATTAATGTTAAACTATAAAAATTTAGATATGAAAAAAACAAAATTGATTATTGCAGCAGCAATTGTTGGACTTATTAGTGCCTCGTCTTTGACAAGTTGTAAAAAAGAAGAGGGCTGTACTGACCCTAATGCTAACAACTACAGCACAAATGCAGAAGAAGATGACGGATCCTGTACATATCCAACAATTAATTTAAATGCAACCGGTGACGGAGATGTCACAGGAGGTGGAGGGTCCGCATCATCCACAAATGAATGGACAAATTCACAATCAAAGGCTGAATTAAACATGGATATTACCGCTGCAAGTGGTGGAAGATTTCAAATAATAGTTAAAGACTCAGACGGAACAGAGGTAATAAATGAAACTTTGACTGTTGGAATTGGGGATGACTCAAAGAATATTTGTTCAGCCAGTGGAACACCAGGAACATGGACCGTTACGGTATCTTTAACTGATTTTAGTGGAGATGGTAGTTTTTCACTTAGTCAAGGCTGTTAAAATTTAAGGCTAAAAACTACATGTGCCCAACAACGCATATAGCTTATGGCGGGTGAACGGCTGCCAGCAAAGTTTTCACTCCGTAGCCAAGTTCTCTTTCGGTGGACAGGAATGTGCTTCGAAACCGCCACAAGCCATATGCAAACCGTTGTGCTTAATTTGGAATGACGAAACTATCGAAAAAAGAGGCTCAGAATATTAGAGTCAAACTACCTTCACTTCTGAACTTAGTAAGGAAGGAGGATTCTGACTACCAACTAATCTTCGTTAGTGTTTTTGATCAT
>JAVKCG010000002.1:0-2199 GCA_040222875.1 Cyclobacteriaceae bacterium
TTGACGTTCCTTGATTTTGAATATATTTCTTAATTACTTCTTCATTAGCATATTGTCCTACAGTGTTTACATAGTAGCCGCTCGTCCAAAACTTACCACCCCACAACATCTGTTTGACCTCTGGATGAAGACGGAAAATCTCTTTGGCCGTGATGCTTTTAACCGCGCCAATGATTTTCTTAGGGGCATTCGTCGGAACGCTCTGAATCAGAAAATGAACATGGTCTCCATCAAGGCCAATCTCCAAAAAGTGAATTTCATATCGCTCCTCTATTTTCAGGCAAATATCCTTGAAAGTGGACGAAACCTCTGCACTCAGGACGCTTCTCCTATATTTGATAGGACAAACAAAATGATACAAAAGCAAGCTTTTATTGTGACTCTTGTGAATATGTTCGCTCATACCCACAAATGTAAATATCCTCACGCAACACCCGAGGCAGAGCCTCGGGGAATTCTATTGATTAAATGTCAACACGGCCTAGATAGTTCTTGCTATTTAGATCGTGTTCGATTAAATTGCTTACGATTTAAAATAATTAAAAACAATCAAAATGTTAAAAGAAATATATACGACCAGTGCCACGGCTACAGGAGGAAGAGAAGGACATGTAAAATCTGAAAATGGCGAATTGGATGTAGAGGTAAGAGGGCCCGGCACACCTGGGGGCTACCTCAATCCCGAAATAATGTTTGCTGGAGGATATGCCGCTTGCTTTGACAATGCCATCATCGGCACGCTGCAGATAAAGAAAATAAAGGACGTTACCCATGCCACTACGGTAGAAGTGACCTTAGGTGAATTGAAAAAGCAACAATACGGCTTTGAAATCACCATTACAACAGCGTTTAGTGGTTTGGATTTGAATGCAGCCCAAGAGGTAATCGAATATGCACATCAAATGTGCCCATACTCTAACGCTACCCGAAACAACGTGAAAGTGGATTTGGTAGTGAAGGAGTTGTTATCATAATTTTCATAAAAATTCAAGTATATTAAAAAAACATCATGAACTTTTACGACTTTGAAGCTCAAGCCCTCAAAGGAGAGACTGTCCCAATGGGGCAGTATAAAGGCAAAACTGTGGTTGTGGTAAATACCGCCAGCAAGTGCGGCCTTACCCCACAGTATGAAGGCTTGGAAAAACTTTATCAAAAACATAAAGAGGACGGCCTGGTTATTTTGGGTTTCCCCTGCAACCAGTTTGGGAAACAGGAACCCGGTAGTGCTGATGCCATTAAAGAATTTTGTGAGGTCAACTATGGGGTAAGCTTTCCCATGTTTGCCAAAATTGATGTGAATGTTGAAAACGCCCATCCGCTTTATAAATTTTTGAAATCACAGTTGGGCGGACTGTTTGGGAGTAAAATCAAATGGAATTTTACCAAATTTGTGATTGACAAAAATGGAAATCCGATAAAACGATTTGCCCCTGTGGTCAAACCGGAAAAGATGGAGCCAGTAATCAATAAATTACTCTCAGATGGAAGAAAATAGGTTGAAAGACCTGTACTTGGATAGGCAAATTTGTTTTTTACTCTATGCCGCTTCAAGACAAGCCACAAAAGTCTATGGCCCTTTGCTCAAGGAACTGGATATCACTTACCCACAATACCTGGTGCTGTTGGTATTGTGGGAGCATAAAGAAATGAAAGTCAGTGAAATTGGAAATCTGCTCATGCTGGAATCCAATACCCTGACACCTTTGTTAAAGCGATTGGAGCAAAGAGGATTTGTTTTTCGCCTACGATCCAATACAGACGAAAGGTGCGTGACCATCTCCCTGACCGAAAATGGAGAGAAATTAAAATCTAAGGCCTGTACCATTCCCGGTAAAATAGCTGACGCTTTTGTCGATGATTCTGTTTCTATTCCTGAATTGCAGACATTCCAAAAAACCCTGGCAAAAGTGGTGAAGGTGCTGCACGAAAAAAATACGATGCTGGCGGACTCGGAATTGTAAATGTTAATTACTGATGTTACGCAGTGAGAGTTTGTATGTGCTTAAATTTATATAGAAACTTGTAAATTCACTAGCTTAAGGTTCAACTATGGATAAGTCATTATTGGATTTATATACGGATTATTTATTAGTATCTACGAATCAAGCCAATGCAACAGGGCTATCAAGAATGCTAGATAACTCTGTCAGTCATGACCAAATCACCCGTTTTTTATCCAAGCAGGATTTCGGTTCC
>JAVKCG010000003.1:0-1424 GCA_040222875.1 Cyclobacteriaceae bacterium
TACTGACATCCGACTAAATTCAGATAGTGCCAAAAAAGTATCAATTCTCTAAAACTAAGGTGATTTTCCGGAATTCTGAAAAACACCCCCCTCTTTTAAGGCAAACAAACCTAGTTGAACTATTTTAAGATCACGCTCCAAGCCAGTAAGTCGTCCTGACCTTACCAATTTGATTAAAGAGATATACGAGCCCATGTTAATGGCTGCCAGATTGACGATGGTAACAAATAACTCAGCCTCTTTACACTGCCTGTGAATGACCGAAAATAACAAGTTGGCTATCAAGGCCACCCATACCTGTGTTTTAATACCCTCCATGCTGTCCGAGTAAAAATAACCCAACTCAAAATTCTGTTTGAGCCGCTTGAACAGCACTTCGATATTCCATCTGTACTTGTAAAGCAGGATGATGGTAGAGTCTTGGTAGTCAATCATATTGGACACAAACTTGAGCACATGGCCGCTCTGAGGATCTTTGTAAACGATCATACGAGCTTTCAAAGCACTTTCAGAAGGGTTTAGCAGGATGAGTTGGTCAGATATGATCCCACCATCTGCGTATTCACTGATATGGTTGACCTGTCCGGATAAAACCTCATAGTTTGCATTCTCATTGAGCCGGGTCACGTAGTAGATACCTTGTTGTGTCCATTCGCCCCACTTCCCGTAGTTGACATATCCCTTATCAAACACATAAACGGTCCCTTTTTCACTTTCAAGCTGTCCGAGAAAAGATTTGTCGTTGCAAGCCGCTTCGGTGATGTGTACCAGGTTAGGTACAAAACCACCCAAAGGCATCTTTGTGTGGATCTTCAACCCTCCTTTCTTTTTACCAGTAAGAGTGTTGCGGCCTGCACCTTTGAATATATCCACAAACAAGGTAATAGTCGAAGAATCGAAAATGGCTACTTTGCTAGTATCAATCTCATCCTCAAGAAAGCTGCATTGGATCGGGTTTAGCACATCTTTGTAGTGTTGATGAAGTTGCTGATAAATGGAGGCGAATACTTCACTGTTCCGCTTGATGTTGGCATCACTCAGCGTACTGACTGCCGGGAGTTTGTCAATACCCACGTAGGTCAGTTTATCTTCCAGAAATAGCAGGTTTTTACAAAGGGTGTTCAGTGAATGGCTCTTGGTCACCACTCCGTAAAGCATAAAGACCAATTGCTTCCAGGTGGTCATGGTTTTATAGTAGCGGTCACTGTCGTGTTCTCTGATACAGTCGTTAACTATTTCACGAGGTAGAAAAGAAAGTAATTGACAAATTACTGGTTGACCTGCAAGATTTGTATTTTTAGCCATGATGTTGAATGTGTGAAGACTTCAAACATCATAAAACTTTAGCGAGGTGTCAAAACCTCGCTATTGTATTTTTCCGAGAACCAAAAAGCCAAACCAATTTTACTCGGATGACACTAATT
>JAVKCG010000004.1:0-769629 GCA_040222875.1 Cyclobacteriaceae bacterium
CCCGGTAAACCGGATCCATCAGTGGCTGAAGTAACCCTACCGGATACAGATCGCTCTTGTGCCCATACAAGGGACACCATGCCAACAAGCATGAAGCTTACTAGTAGAAACTTCTTCATATTGTACTGTTTAAGTGAAAAAATAATTTTTCTAATCACCCAAACTTAGGAGTAAAATGATATTATAAAAAGGAAAACAGGGAAAAACTACCACCTTTTGTGGTACTATTCGTAGATATTCAATCACCCATTAATTACTGGTAGTTCTATGATTATGTATATTATTCACTGAAAATTTTGATCAGCAACTAAAATGTAAAATAAAATACTGTTTTTACACGAACGGCTGTTAGTTTTTATTGCAACAACTATGTCACCCAAGAATGAAAATAGTGTTAACCCAAAATGTGGTAGTTTGTATTTAATTAGAGGATTTTGAACTCTATCCTGCGATTTTGTGCCCTATTTTCGTCATTATCATTAGGTGCAATTGGGTCATCAGAACCGTAGCCTTTTGATAAAATACGATCTGCTGCGACCCCGTTCGAAACTAAATAGTCCACAACTGATTGCGCTCTTTTTTGCGAAAGTTCCTTATTATATACATCAGAGCCAACGTCATCAGTATGACCGCCAACTTCTATAGATATTCCAGGGTTCGCATTTAAAAACTTTACCACCTCTCCCAACTCCGTAATTGATTTTTCCTTGAGATCATATTTATCATAATCGAAGAAGATATTGTTGAGAACAGTTTTTACCCCTTTCTTAATAGGGTCTAAGTAAATATCCAATACCTCCGGTTCGTTAAGAGGTTTTTGAACGAAATTAAAATTCACGTTTTTATAAATATACCCTGGTGCTGTGATGTAAATTCCATATTCACCTCCTTCTGAAAGAACAACAAGGTAAGTACCATCAACATCGTCTGAATTTACTTTTGAGACTAAGGCTCCCGATGCCAGTTCGAATAATTCCAACTCAGCACTAATAAATTCATTAGTTTCACTATCCATCACCCGCCCTGTTAGAAATGTGCTTTTCTTCTTAATCCTGGCCTCTACTGGTACGTCAAACTCATAAATTTGACCACTTATCAAGCCATGAAGCACATCACTTTCCTCATGACTATAATACCCTTTTAACCCCTCAGACGAAATAAAAAGTGAAGCTTGATCCTGATGGTCGTTTAAGGGATACCCCAGATTTGAAGGAGTTTTCCAGTCACCGTTCTGTTTTTCAGTTAGGTATAAATCAAGGCCTCCAAAGCCCAAGTGCCCTTCTGAGGCGAAATATAATGATTGACCATTTACGTGAATGAACGGTGAAATATCATCCTCTTTAGTATTTACCCGATCACCTAAATTCCTGGGCTCACCCCAGCTTCCATCAGGTGACATTGAAGAAACCCAAATATCCCTTTTACCATGACCACCTCCTCTATTCGAAACAAAATAGAGTGTTCTTCCATCGGCTGATAAAGATGGCTGAGACTCCCAGGCCTTTGAGTTGATCGGCTCACCAACATTTTCAGGTAATGACCATTGATCGCCTGATTTTCTTGAAACATATAAATCGCAACTTCCAAAGCTGTCCGGTCCCTGGCATGATGTGAACATCAACAGCTTGCCATCTGCTGAAATCGAACAGGTACCTTCATTTGTTCTGGTATTTATATTTCTGGATATAGATATTGGTTCCGTCCACTGGTTGTCTGCATTTTTAGAGCTTACATAAATATCTTCGTCATTGTGTGGCTGGGTGCCTAATCTCCGAGTGAAGATTATGGTGTTGTTGTCAACTGTTAATACAGGAAAGTATTGCAACTTAAACTGGTTGAGAGGTGATGGTAACGGATAAGCGTTAAAGTCCACTGGATTTTGAATCCCCTGAAGTGAAAACTCAGCATTAGATAGCAACCACTTGACTTTATCTACATTTTTAGGTTTAAGGTTTTCGTAAGACAAATATCTTTCAAGATTCTGCTTTGCGTCCTGGTAGTTGCCGCTATAAAAGTTGTGATCACCTAAATAAAAGTATGCTGATTGATTTAATTCATGATCTGGATGTGAGTCTATTGCTGCCTGATAATGTTTTGCAGCTTCGTCATACTGAACCAGTGTTCTGAAAATTCCGGCTTTTCTTAAATGCGCTTCGGTAAAGTTGGGGTCTTTTGAAATAGCTTTAGTTAGTGCTACAATGGCTGCATTAAATTGTCTTCTAATAATCAGGTCACCTGCTTCATTATAAAACTTAATTGCCTTTTTGTCTGTTGATGTCAATGCGTTTTGGCTCATAGCAGGATTGAATGACACCAAAATCATTATCAGAATAAAAAGTCTTTTCATTACCTGGAATATCATATACTCAATTTAACGAAATCAATCCTATTAGATTATTAAAACAAAAAAGCCTGCCCTCAATTGGGCAGGCCGCTAATGCATTAGAGATAAATATTCTGCTCAGGGTCGTCTTTGTATAGTGACAACTTCGTTCACCCAACATCCGACTTTGAAGGTCTCGCCTTCTGACATCCCTAATTCAAAGATTTCTTCTATGGAAGGAAATTGCTCTTTTGAGCTTCGCATTCCTTCGGAATTCCCGGCCTTTCTGTACATTTCATGGGCTGCTAAAAACACCCCTCTATCTTCCACTTTGCTAACTCCTTTGCGACATTCATCGTAGCTGCCCATATATAAATGACCGATCATAGTATAAGCCTCTGATGCCACTGCCTGATCAAACTGAACTGCCTTAAGTGCGTTAGACCTGGCCTGACTTTTCAAGCCCCGGGCATTGTACATTTTGGCAAGGTCCATCATAACCTCACCCTTTTTGGTTTCCTCCTCGGTGAGTGATAAAGCCTGATTGTAATACGTCTCGGCTACTTCATAATCTTTTTCAGCAGACAATTTCTTTGCAATTACGACAGCCATTCCGTAATTAGGCTCTGCTTCATTCACGATTCTCGCTGTTTGTACGAAATAAGGAGAATCAGAGCATTTTCCAGTTAACAACAGCTGGAACACTTTTTTTGCCATTTTTAAGTCAGAAGGATCTGCTTCTACTTTAGGCGCAAGATTGTTTTCTACAAATTCGCAATCAACTGTTACAGTGGCTGTAAGAAGCTTATCAATCTGATCTCGATAAGTTTCAAGTCTACCCTCGTTATTCGTTGATTGCAACTTAAAGTCAATAATGTCATTAAGTTGCCCATAAATTTCAATGACCTCAACATCTGTCAAGCTGCCCCCAGTTAATTTATGCCTCCGTACTACATCCATGTAGGCAACAAGGTTGTTATCAAAAATCTCATTGCCGTTAATTTCAAATGCCTTTTTAAACAATTCAAATACTTCACCATATTTAGATTTCTCGCCCTTATAATATTTGTAGGCTTTAAATGCTTTTCGGTTTAGTACTTCCTCCTCCTCACCAAAATATTTGATCCGTAGATCGTACATTATCATTGCTGAGTCTGCATAAGCGATGGATTGAGCGGCGTTTTCTTCATCATCAGCCAAAGCTTCATAAATTTTAGCACCATTTATATACAATGATGCATTTAGGTCAGGAGCATTGGTCAGTAGCCATCGTAAATTTTTCGCTGCATTCTTGTGATCACCGATTTTCAATGCGTCACCATATAACGCATTCTTTTCCTTTGCTTTTTCTTCTTGATCTGCCGGCCAGTTCCATCCGGGTTGAGATATTACTGATCCACTGAACAGCAATACCATTGAAAAGACCAATGTTAATTTCGTTACACTCATGTTCTTCTGATTAGTTCTTCGTCTTGATCAATAGGATATAAATCAAACTGCTATTATAAGCCATTAACGCTGATTAAGAAAATTAAAAACAACGATTAACAGCCTTATGACGCCAAACAGCAGTTTTCTATTTAGTTGACCTTAATCCACGCCCAAATATTTGTGGACTTGAAGGGAAATTCGCCATTTGGGGTTGTTCCGTACGTAATCCATTATCAATGGCATCATTTTATCTCTTTTCGTCCATTCTGGCTGCAAATACAACTCACAACTGGTATTAACCTGTGCAGCATGACCTTCAGCCCATTTCAGATCAGATCGATTATTAACGATAACCTTTAATTCATTCGCGATTGAATAATAAATGGGCAATGGGTTCTTAAATTTCTTGGGAGAAAAAGTAACCCAATCCCACTCCCCTGACAGAGCAGATGTGCCGGAGGTCTCAACGTGTGATTTTAAATTTAAACCGTGTAAACGGGTACACATATACTCAAGGTTGTACATTAAAGGCTCCCCTCCAGTAACAATCACTAAATCAGACTTTTGATAGTCAATATCCTCCAGTATCTTTTCGATTGGTACTATGGGGTGAGCACTGGCATTCCATGATTCTTTAACATCACACCAATGACAACCAACATCGCACCCGCCCAAACGAATAAAATGCGCAGCTTTACCTTGATGGTACCCTTCTCCTTGAATTGAGTAGAACTGCTCCATTAGGGGCAGGGAGGTTACCAGTATCGATTCTTTGTTAGCTATCAAGCTCACTTCTCATTTCATATGCCCTCAATGTATTCATCAGAAGAGAGGCTATTGTCATAGGCCCTACTCCCCCAGGAACTGGGGTTATATGGCTGGATATTTTTGAAACTGCATCGAAGTCAACGTCTCCACTAAGCCGAAAACCAGATTTTCTTGTGCTATCTTCTACCCGGGTAGTGCCAACATCAATGACAACCGCATTGTTTTTGACCATATCAGCAGTTATGAGTCCTGGTTTTCCTACGGCTGATACAAGGATATCTGCCTTTCTTGTATGATCAGCAAGATTTTCGGTGTACTTATGGCAAAGTGTTACGGTAGCAAGACCTTGCTGCATCAGCATCATACTTAATGGGGCACCAGCTATTCTGCTGGCTCCCACTACACAACAATCCATTCCCTTAGTTTCGACATCATACCGCTTTAATAGCTCCATGATTCCGAAAGGTGTTGCTGGTAACAATAGAGGGTTTTGACTTACAATGCTTCCAAAATTTTGATTGGTAAATCCATCCACATCTTTTTCCGGAAGAATTGCTTCTGTCACATGCTCTACTGAAACATGATCTGGCAGTGGAAGTTGAACAATGAACCCGTCGATATCAGGATCCTGGTTCAAATTTTCAATATGTTTCATCAGCTTCTCTTCAGAAATCGATGAAGCAACATGCATTAAGGTAAAATCAAAACCAACTGCCTTACATGCGTTTATTTTACCCCCAACATAGGTATGGCTGGCGCCATCATCTCCACTAATAATTATTGCTAAATGCGGCGGTCTCTTTCCAGATTCCTTATGTTTGGCAACTTTTTCTGCAACTTCCTTTTTAATGTCGGAGGCAACTTTTTTTCCATCTAAAATTATTGGAGGCATAAGTATATTAATCAAGTTTTAAAACTGCCATAAATGCTTCTTGTGGCACTTCTACACTACCGATTTGACGCATTCGCTTTTTACCTTTTTTCTGTTTTTCAAGGAGCTTACGTTTACGGGTGATGTCCCCACCGTAACACTTAGCAATCACATTCTTACGCATGGCCTTTACTGTTTCCCTGGCAATTACCTTTGTGCCAATCGATGCCTGAATGGCAATCTCAAACATTTGCCGAGGTAGCAATTCCCTCAATTTTACACACAATCGTTTACCCCATTCGTATGCTTTTTCTCTGTGAACTATAGCTGATAGCGCATCAACCTTGTCACTATTTAGCATGATATCCAGCTTAATTACATCTGACCTCTTAAACCCGATAAGCTCATAATCGAGTGAGGCATAACCACGGGAAATTGTTTTTAAACGATCGAAGAAATCAAAAACTATTTCAGCAAGCGGCATTTCAAAAGTCAACTCCACCCGGTTTGATGTTAGGTATACCTGATTGTTGATTTGTCCCCTTTTATCAATACATAAATTGATAACGGGCCCAATAAAATCAGCTTTTGTAATGATTTGAGCTTTAATGAAAGGCTCTTCGATATGAGAAATGTTAAGGCTCTCTGGCATTTCAGATGGGGCATTTACCTCAATGAGCGAACCATCATTTTTAATGGCGTGATACTGAACCGAAGGAACAGTTGTTATCACTGTCATATCGAATTCCCGCTCTAAACGCTCCTGCACTATTTCCATATGAAGCATCCCCAAAAAGCCACATCTAAAACCAAAACCCAATGCGGCTGAAGTCTCAGGCTCCCAAATAAGTGAGGCATCATTTAGCTGAAGCTTCTCCATCGAAGCCCTCAGCTCCTCATATTCTGAAGTTTCTACCGGGTATATTCCTGCAAATACCATTGGTTTTACATCCTCAAAACCCCTGATGGCATTTTTTGTTGGGTTCTCAACATGTGTAATTGTGTCCCCTACTTTTACTTCTTTGGCCTCTTTAATTCCTGAAATCAAATACCCAACGTTACCCGCACTGATCGATTTAACGGGTTGCTGATCAAGTTTCAGTACGCCAATTTCATCTACATCATAGGTTTTTCCGGTATTAAAGAATTTCACCAGGTCACCTTTGCTCATAGTGCCATTAAAAACCCTAAAAATTACCTCAACCCCCCTGAATGAGTTATAAACCGAGTCAAAAATCATTGCCTGAAGCGGTGCATTTGGATCACCTGCTGGAGCCGGAACACGGTCAACAATTGCATCAAGAATTTCATTTATGCCAATTCCTTCTTTAGCACTCGCCTGCAGGATATCTTCCCGCTTACACCCAATCAAGTCAATAATCTGATCGGAAACCTCCTCTACCATGGCACCGGGTAGGTCTATCTTGTTCAGAACCGGTATGATTTCAAGATCATGCTCAATGGCCAAATAAAGATTGGATATAGTCTGTGCTTCTATTCCCTGTGAGGCATCAACCACTAATAAAGCACCTTCGCAGGCGGCGATTGATCTTGAAACTTCATAGGAGAAATCTACGTGACCGGGGGTATCGATCAAGTTCAGGATGAATGTTTCTCCCTCTTTCTCATAAATCATTTGAATTGCGTGACTCTTAATTGTAATGCCACGCTCCCGCTCCAAATCCATATTATCAAGGAGTTGAGCTTTCATATCACGCCCAGAAACGGTATGAGTAAACTCCAATAGCCGGTCAGCAAGGGTGCTTTTACCGTGATCAATATGGGCAATTATGCAGAAGTTCCTGAGGTTATCCATTCATTTGCAAAAATGAGGCTGCAAAGGTAGTGAAAGCCTATACAGCAACAAGAGAATCAACCAACTGCATTATACTAAGGCTGTATTGGTTTTCTTCGATAAACCGTTAAAGTGTCTATATAATTTTCTGATAACGTGAATGGGAGTACTCCGTATTGTTTGGGCCGGTAAGAATAGAAATTCGCATGTCTACCCTTCTCGGCATTCATAGAACGAAGACCAAACGAAGTCTTGAATTTTTTTTCTGCAAGAAACTCTAACCCTACCTTTTGATCCCATTTTATTCCCTGTGGATAAGAAAGTGAAGAAGTAACCATATAGTCGCCGTGTTTCAATCGATCCTCTTTAAACTCATAAGCTTCGAAACCCTCTGCTTCCATATAATATTGAAAGCCCCAGTGCCCGGTAAAATATACATTGGATTCTCCATCTAAATCCATCTGGGATTTGGAGAATGATACCATCTCCTTATTCAGCATTGCTAACTGATAGTCAGCCCTGGATATTAAGAACGCAACAAACAAAGTGGCAAATAAGGCCATCGCCTGGTGGGTACCTTTGATTTTTGCGAACCCATATTTATGCAGCAAAATGATAAGTGGAGGCAACGCTGGTAACATATATTTTGCAGCTGTATGGATTCCTGTAGTATGCAACACCATTACACCACCAATCCAGCAAATCAAAAAAATCAAGTCACGATCGACGTGATATGCTTTAAGTTGAGATATCAAATCCCTTAAAACCACCACTGTAAAGAAGCCCCAGCAAGACATAAATGTGATCACCATGATTGCGTGTAGTAAGGTGTAACTTGCCCTATCCTGAATAAATAAAGAATAGATAAGCACCACCATTCCCACTACACCAATTAGAGTTAGTCTCACATTTTTGAAAAATTTAATTGGTAACAAAAAAATCAGTGGAAAAACAGTGGCACTACTTAAATACCCTGCATTTGAAATGAAAAATGCTATCCATTTATTAGTTTCATCAGCTTCAAATGAATTTTGAAACCGCCATTGATGTAGAAAGTGTGAGTTGCCATAAATGGCAAACGAATAGAAATTCCAAAAAATGAAAATACCAAAAGGTATAACGATTGCAGCAAAGCTCCACCTGTTGAATTTATCAGGGTTTAAGAAGAGCAGTAGCCCAAGAAGTGGCAAAATTGATAATCCATTATAGCGAAACATAATCGCCAATCCGGCTGAAATTCCGCTTAGCAAGAGCAACCGTTTGCTTTCATTTTTAAGTCCCCATAAAAATAAAGTTACCGTGAATAAATAGAAGGCCAACAAGGCGATATCAGGCATAATGGTGTGAGCCATCACCATATACATAGGAGTAGAAATCAACAGCAGAGATGATATTAAGGGTGGGCACTTAAAGTACAGCGCAAAGAAATAACAGGATACGGCCGCCAATACCGTAAAAACCATATATGATAAATGAAAGGCCCTTTCTGAATCTCCTAAAAAATTAATGACGAGAGCTATGAAATAGCCAATTCCCGGGGGATTTGAGAAGAAATCTAAGAGCCTCTTGTCATATGAAGCCCAATTTATCTTATACTCATATGCGTTGTTGCCTTCGGCGATCTGATTCCCCAAATGATAAAACAATGGGTCGTCAATGTGATACGGCTGGTCGATAAATGGCAGGTGTATTAATAGCGTCCAGCCAAAAATTATCAGAAGATGTTTAACTGGCATCTTCGGATTGAAAAATTAAAGCTTCATCCTCCATGACACACCAAAATCACCAAAAAATTGTTTGAAGCCATCATTTTTTCCGTAACCCACTGAAGCATCCAATTGAATGTGGTCATTAACCAAGTAAGCAAAACCACCATCAAACAAGATGTCAAAATTGTCGCTATTGAAAAATCCGTAAGTTTCAACAAAAGCACTGAATTGGTCGGAAAGACCAAAGCCCAAATTAATCACATAAAGGCCGATGGTTCTACTATCATGAACGTTGGCCCCAAGGTTAGTTGATAGTGAAACAGCATTACCTATGCTTTGAGAATTAGTCAAATATATGTTCGTGGTAACCTCGTCGTTGTCGAAGTCGCCGGTACTCACTGGCAGCGAAACGTCAGCCTGCAATGAGACCGAAGGACCTGACGCAGAAGGGTGCAACAAATTGACTTTGCCTCCAACACCAAAGTTGCTTAATCCACTCACTGATACATCGGATTCTTTAAAACCAACCCTCGATACATTAAACAAGGTTCTCAGTTCAAATTTCTCAGCCAGCCCATATCTAACTATGGTTCCCCAGTCAAACCCGTTTGTTTTAGTTACATCGACACTTTCGAATTGTGAGCCGCTGAAATTAAAACCCGACTGAACCTGGAAAACGCCTTTCCCAACGGTGGTAGAAGAAAATGCCTGACCAGGTCTGGAGGAAGCAATTGTCTCTTGATATTGAGCCATTGCTAATTTAGAAGATAACAAGATGAATAGTATGGCAGTAAGGATTCTCATGGGATTCAATTTGTGCAATCTTATAAATAAATCCGCATTTGGTGCCTATCCAATCATTGTGATGGAAGTTGCTGATCGGTATAGTCAGATCGCACAGAAACTGTTTCCGGCTCTCCTAGTTCGGATTGTTGAGAATCAGAGTTCTCAACAGCTTTCTTTTTTTCTTCAAAAAAACGTTTTTGAAAGATTAAGATTATTGCGACACCTATAAATATTGAAGCATCAGCGATATTAAATACTGGCCATAAAGCCACATGGGCGCCTCCAATAAACGGTAGCCAGCCTGGAAGATAACCTTCCCAAATATCGATGTAAAACATATCAACAACCTCTCCGTGAAACCATGGGGTAACGGCGTCATAAGGGGCGTTATCCAATAACACACCATAAAGTGCACTATCGATTACGTTTCCAACTGCTCCACCCAATATCAATGCTACACACACTATCAGGCCTTTGTGCACCTTTTTCTCAACTAACAAGTACATGTAGTAGCCTATTCCAACCATGGCCAAAAGTCGAAACAATGTTAGATAGAGCTTGCCATTTGCCAAGCCAAGCTCCATTCCGAATGCCATTCCTGGATTGGTGAGGTAGTGAAGCTTAAATAAATCCCCAATTACAGGAATTTGACCTGCCGTTCCTTTAACCATATTAAAATGAACTGCCAGCTTTACTGCCTGATCGATAGCAATAACGGTCAAACTGACTAAATAAAATTGGAGATACTTCACTTCAGATAAGTCCTTTTTCTACGTCTGTCGTTGTTGATGGTTACTTTCTTACAAATACTTTGACCTTGAAATCATTTAGTTCGACATCCTGACCATCACTCAGAGCATCGACAATCGCTAGCTCAGTTGCTTGCGTTTCGCGGCAAATATAATCGGTATATCCGGCTATTGCCCCCTGTATGGTTTCATCAGTCGATGCGACGTCAATCTTTATTTTATCCTGAACTTCCAGCCCCATGTCTTTGCGTATATTTTGAACCCTGTTAACAAGCTCCCTTGCTAAGCCTTCTTTTTTGAGATCGTCAGTTAAATCAATGTCTAATGCAACTGTGAGTCCATTAAAGCTTGCAACTGACCAGCCAGGTATGTCTTCTGTCATTATTTCAACGTCATCCAAGGTCAACTCGATCTCTTCATTTCCAATGTCCAGTTTCAGCGAATTGTTGCTTTCTAGCTCAGAAATACTTTCAGAAGTTAGCTGATTGATTGCAGCTGCAACATTCTTCATTTTCGATCCATAAACTTTACCCAATCTCGCAAAATTGGCCTTTACTTTTTTCTTTATAATACCGGAAGCGTCATCGATGTATTCTATATCCTTTATGTTTACTTCTGAGGCTATAAGGTTTTCTACAGCAGCTATTTGATGCCTTGTTTGTTCATTAAGCACTGGTACCATCACTTTTGACAATGGCTGGCGAACCTTAATCTTATGTTTCCTTCGAAGTGAATGAACCAAAGAAGAAATATCTTGTGCCAATCCCATCTTCGTTTCAAGGTCAAGGTCAATAACACTTTGATCAGCTTGTGGGAAATCACATAAATGAACTGACTCCTTTTGCTCCTGGGTACAAACTGATTCAAGATCCAGGTACAGTTTGTCCATGTAAAACGGTGCGACAGGTGCCCCTAATTTTGCAATTGTGATCAGGCATTCATAAAGGGTTTCATAAGCTGCCTTTTTATCCTGGTTGAACTCCCCTACCCAATAACGCTTACGGTTTAACCTCACAAACCAGTTACTTAAATCATCAATTACGAAATCCTGAACTGCCCTTGAGGCTTTTGTTGGCTCATAATCGTCAAAAGCCGCATCAACTTTTGCAATTAAGGAGTTCAGTTTTGAGATAATCCACTGGTCGCTTTCAGGCCTGTTTTTTATAGCTATTTTATCAGAAACAACGTATTTAAAATCATCCAAATTGGCATAGAGCGCAAAGAATGAATAGGTATTATACAGAGTACCAAAAAAGCGCCTTTGTACCTCGGCCACACCCTCAATGTCAAACTTCAGGTTGTCCCACGGGTTGGCATTCGCTATCATGTACCAACGAGTAGCATCAGGGCCATACTTTTCTAAGGTCTCAAAAGGGTTGATGGCATTTCCCAACCTCTTTGACATTTTGTTGCCATTCTTATCCAGAACAAGGCCAGTAGAAACCACATTTTTAAAAGCCACGCTATCTTGAAGCAATCCGGCAATTGCATGCAGGGTAAAAAACCAACCCCGGGTTTGGTCAACGCCTTCACTGATGTAATCAGCAGGAAAAGCTCCATTAAAAATTTCTTCATTTTCAAATGGATAGTGCCATTGGGCGTAAGGCATGGCTCCAGAATCAAACCATACATCAATCAAATCTGGCTCACGAAAAAGTTTTTTTCCTGAATCACTTACCAGTATCACATCATCAACATATGGACGGTGAAGGTCAATTTTGTCCATACCTTCAAACGGTGATTTCTTCATGAACCCAGCTGCAATGGATTTTTCAATTTCTGATTCAAGTTCCGCTACACTGCCAATGCATTTCTCTTCACTCCGATCTTCTGAAACCCAAACCGGTAATGGTGTGCCCCAATATCTTGAGCGGCTAAGGTTCCAGTCGACAAGGTTCTCAAGCCAGTTACCAAATCTTCCGGTACCCGTTGATTTTGGCTTCCAGTTAATAGTGTTGTTTAGCTCAACCAGGCGGTCTTTCAATTTGGTCGTTCTTACAAACCAGGAATCCAAAGGGTAATAGAGTATCGGCTTATCAGTCCTCCAACAGTGGGGGTATGAGTGCTCATACTTCTCCACTTTGAACGCTTTATTCTCCTCTTTTAGCTTAATAGCAATGAGTACATCTGTGGATTTGAAATCAGGGTTGTCTCTGGTAGCTTCATCGTAGTACTCCTCCCGCACATATTTTCCTGCGAAATCTGTAATTTCTTTGACGAATTTTCCCTGACGGTCAACAACAGGAACATCGAAGCCGTTTTCATCCTTTACTGTAACTGCGGCAATATTATTTTCCTTGCAAACCCTGAAGTCATCAGCACCGAAAAGTGAAGCGGTATGAACAATGCCGGTACCGTCTTCCGTCGTTACAAAATCACCAGAAATTACCACAAATGCCTTTCCTTCTGGCTGTACATAGGGAAGTAGCTGCTCATATTGAACACCCAGTAAATCCCTACCTTTAAAAGGTTCACTTATTTCAAATGGAATGAGTTTGTCACCTGCCTCGTAATCACCAAGTGCAAGCTCTGCTGCCTTCTGATTAAAATACGCCGTAACCCTGTCTTTGGCTAAAATCACTGCCTCCGCTTTGTGAGTATATGGATTGAAGGTTCTAATCTTCACATACTCAATTTTTTCACCTACCGCCAGGGCACAGTTACCAGGCAGTGTCCAGGGTGTGGTAGTCCAGGCCAATATGAAGAGCTCATCATCGCCATCAAAAAGATGACCTGAAGCTTCATTTTTAATCACCTTAAACTGAGCAGTGATTGAGGTGTCTTTAACATCCTGATATGTTCCCGGTTGGTTGAGTTCATGGGAACTCAGGCCAGTACCGGCAGCCGGTGAGAAAGGCTGAATTGTATAGCCTTTATAAAGCAGGCCTTTATCGTAGAGTTGCTTTAATAGGTGCCATAAAGTTTCAATATAATTCGGCTCAAATGTGATGTAAGGATTTTCAAGATCAACCCAATAACCTACTTTTTTGGTGAGGTCATCCCACTCATCCTTGAACTTCATCACTGCCTCACGGCACTTCCGGTTATATTCTTCAACGCTGATTTTTGTACCTATATCTTCTTTGGTAATCCCTAATTGTTTCTCGACCTGAAGCTCAACAGGAAGGCCATGTGTATCCCAACCGGCTTTACGCTTAACCTGAAAACCCTTTTGCGTTTTATATCGGCAGAAAATATCCTTTACCGTCCTGGCCATGACATGGTGTATGCCCGGAGTGCCATTGGCTGAAGGAGGGCCTTCATAAAAAGTAAATGAAGGATTCCCTTCCCGCTCAGAAACAGATTTTTCAAAAATTTGATTCGACTCCCAATGAGCCAAAACTTCTTTTGCAACCGCAGGAAAATCAGGGTTTTTGTATTCTTTGTACTTCACAACACTAAAAATTAGGGGTGCAAAATTATGCCTTTTACCTCGCTATTACTGACAATGATTTAAATATCAGCTTTGCTTAAACTGTGGCTGAATCAAAACCTCTTCAATGTCAGTAGTTGCTGAAAGCTGAGAGATGTCATAAATAGTTTGGGCAACATCTGTGGCTTTGATGAATTTCTTCTCCGGAATATCGGTTTCGCCCCAGCTAGGGGTAAGCACATTTCCCGGAAAAATGCCTGTCACTTTAATGCCGAAACTCTTAAGCTCTTCCCTTAAGTTGGCGTTAAACCCTCTGAGAGCATATTTGCTTATGCTATAAGAGCTTCCATTCGCATAGGCTGAAAGACTGGCAGTAGAGCATACATTAAAAATTGAGCCTCCATTTCTTTTTATCATTTTAGGGAGTAGTGACCTTGTTAAATAATAGGCACTATACAAATTGGTTTCAACTTGTTTTTCCAGGTTACCATCCTCTTCATCGATAATGTTGCCAGGAAGAAATACCCCAACATTATTGACCAAAATATCAACAGAATGATTACGAGACTTAATGTAATCACCAAAGGCCAGCACCTCATCTTTTAGTGACATATCCACTGACTTAATGGTAAGGGCCCCATCATATTGCTCAGTTTCTTTCTTTAGCTTATCCAGATCAGATTGATTTCTTGAGCATCCAACGACTTCATAGCCTTTCTTCAAAAAGAGACTTACAGTTGCTTTACCAATACCTTTAGATGCTCCAGTTACTATTACTAGTCTTTCCCCCATAATGCAATTTTCATTGCTAGCGAAATTAAACGATACAAAACGCACCTGGATCAAGATGACCAACAATTATTTATTTACTTTGCCGCTAACCGAAATAATGAATGGAGAGCATCGGTAAATTCATGATTTTTATGGGCAGGATGTTCGTCAGAATGGAAACATTCAAGACGTACTTCAAGCGCACAATTGATGAATCGATCAAGGTAGGTTACAACTCTATTTTCATTTTCGTAATTGTGTCATCCTTTATGGGAGCAGTTACTACACTGCAAACTGCCTACAACCTGATCAGCCCATTTATTCCGAAATACGTCATCTCCCTGGTTGTTAGGGACATGACCGTACTTGAACTGGCACCTACGATTATGGCAATTGTATATGCGGGTAAAGTAGGTTCTAACATTGCAGGTGAGCTTGGTACAATGCGGATCACAGAACAAATTGATGCCCTTGAGGTGATGGGTATCAATGCAACTTCGTATCTGGTATTACCTAAAATAATTGCGTCAATTCTGATGTACCCAATGTTGGTAGTGTTGGCAGCAACGCTGTCATTACTTGGTGGTTACCTAACAGCAATTCTTACTGGTGTAGTAACGGGCTATGATTTTATCTATGGAATCCGATACGAATTCATAGAATACAATATCAAATTCGCATTAATCAAAGCCTTTGCCTTCGCTTTTTTAGTGGCCGCAATTTCGGCTTATAAGGGATTCTATACCAAAGGTGGCGCATTAGAGGTTGGTCAAAGTAGTACCAGCGCTGTTACTAATAGCTGCATTGCCATACTTTTAGCGGATTACTTACTAGCAAAACTTCTACTATAACCGCATGATTGAGGTCAACCGAATAAGCAAATCATTTGATGACAAACAGATTCTGTTTGACATATCCGCAAGATTTGAAAAAGGGAAACCCAATCTCATAATTGGAGCTAGCGGAACAGGAAAAAGTGTCATGCTGAAATGCATAGTCGGTTTAGTTCAACCAGACTCAGGTCATGTTGAATACGACGGCAGGGATTTCACAAATGGTAACCGCAACTTAAAAATCGATATTCGTCGAGAAATCGGCATGCTGTTCCAGGGGGGTGCATTATTTGATTCCAAAAATGTGGAGCAAAATGTCAAGTTCCCGCTTGATGTTCTTACAAAAATGTCAGAAGATGAAAAACTTGACCGGGTTAACTTTTGCCTTCAAAGAGTTGAATTGGAGAATGTTAACTCTAAAATGCCTTCGGAAATAAGTGGCGGAATGAAAAAGAGAGTTGGCATAGCCAGGGCTATCGTTAACAACTCTCAATATTTGTTTTGTGATGAACCTAACTCCGGTTTAGATCCTCAGACCTCTATAACAATCGATAACCTGATAAAAGAAATCACCGAAGAATACGACATCACAACGGTGGTAGTAACCCACGATATGAACTCAGTCATGGAGATTGGCGATAACATCATATTTATGTTTCAAGGGAAAAAACTCTGGGAAGGAAGTAATGAAACCATTGTCGACTGCAACGTGGAGGAACTTGAGAATTTCATTTTTGCGAATAAGCTCATGCGAAGCATGCGAAAGTGAGCGATCTCAGACCATTGAAGCCATGAATTAGCGTAGAAAATGCGCAAATAAATACTCTTCGGTTAGGAGTACTTAGGATAGCCAGACATCATTTGGCTTCAAGAAAGGTCTTCATTACCTCATAAACCTGATGGGTCGGTAAGCCCATCACATTAAAATAAGATCCTGAAATTTTTTCTACTCCGATCATTCCAATCCACTCCTGAATTCCGTAGGCCCCGGCTTTATCAAACGGACGATAATTTGAGATGTAATTGTTGATTTCAATTTCCGTAAGTTGTTTGAATTCCACTTCAGTTATATCATCAAAGGCAACAACTTTTTCCGGACTTGATATGCACACTCCCGTAATAACAAAATGCTTCTTACCAGAAAGTTGATTGATCATTTCAAATGCCTCTGCATCATCTGAAGGTTTGTTGAGAATTTTTTTATCAAATACCACGGTGGTGTCAGCGGTGATAATAATAGAATCGTCCAGCAATTTCTGATAAGCCTTATTTTTCTTGTTAGCAAGATATTTGGCAACATGATTTGCGCCAATGTCGGCAGGAAAGGATTCATCAACATCCGTTGTAAACACTTCAAAATCGAATCCGCACTCCCTCAATAACTCCTGGCGCCTGGGTGAGTTAGACGCTAAAATCAACCGGTAATTTGAACTCTTCATCGTTGATACTGCTGAATAAAAAACCACAAATGACTTTAGGGTAAAAGTAGGTGGACTTCGGAGGCATAGTATACCCTGAATAACAAATCTCTTTAACTGTATCTATAGACATTTCCTTGGTAATTACCGCAAATTGAGCTTCACCCTTCAATACCCTGCTATGACATTCAGTAAAGTTGCGGTGAAAAGTAATCAGCTCCGAACCCCTTTGTTTTGGACCTGGTATTCCCATCACTTTTTCAAAAACGAAATAGTGCATAACTGTTAAATCCATCCGCTTAATATGATCCGGAAAATTCCAGTGAATGGTATCGATTAATTCCGGCTTCAGCCTGATTTTAACTGCCCTATCACCCACTAAGAGACCATATGCCCATTGTTTGCCAAGGATAATTTCATTTACATCAGAGGGGTTCTCAACTGGTTTTATGTGAAAATATTCTGATAGTTTTTGCAGTAAGCTTTCTTCAGAAAAACTATCCCAGCCAGCAACTATCCTATGTGTTGGTAAAATTCTTAAGTCATCAGATTCTGTGTTTGTGAAAAACATTAAATGAAAGTTGTAGCCTTCGTCCCCGGTATGATCCGGGTTGGATTTTATCATTTCATGCTTATATGCCAATGACCCCTCGTATCGATGATGTCCGTCAGCGAGGATCACTTTTTTCTCCTTAAGAACCCTCATGAATTTCTTGATCACGCCTGCATCATGTATCACACTCAGAACATCCCGAACACCCTGATAGTCCTCCGTTTCATAAATTGGATGAAGCATACTCTCATCCATGTACCGTTCTAATTCATGTTCTTCATCAGTGTATAACCCATGTGTTGGGCTTACATTAAGTTCAGTTTTGCGCAAAAGATCAACCCGGTCATTTACTGAATGCGGCATTGTATTCTCATGACGTAACAAAACTTCATCTTCCCAATCATACACCCGAAGATTTGCTATGAAGCCCTTCCTACAATATTCCTTGTCGCTTCCGGGTAAATTAAAATGCTGGTAATACACATAAATGCCAGGCAATGGATCTTGAGCAATTGTGCCATCAGATTTCCATTTCTCAAGAGTTTCTGCTGCCCTGATGGCTGCATTCGGTTCCTGTGGCACCGAGAGGTGAATGCTATTAATTTCATTTTTATATAACGCATCACGTTGCCTTTCTGAAACCACGTCAAAAAGTGGTGATGTAAGTTCTTCAATTTTGGGTGTAAGGGCTTTGTTGAACCGCCACGCCCTTAGCGGCTTTATTTCTGCCATTAAAGTTTCAGTTTTTAAGTCTCTGCTTCCAACGTCTGTTTGAGCGACTTGGGTTAGCAGAATCAGAAATATCTGCCATTTTATTTTCCGTTGTAAAATGATGAAGCGCAATTGCAGCAGCAATTGATTGCTCCTGCTCTGTTAACTCAGAAGCTATAGTCTCTGGCTTGAAATATTGTTCTACAAACTTTGTACTGAATTTTCCGGAGATGAAATCGTCATGGCCCAAAACGAAATGACAAAATGCCAGGGTAGTTTGAACACCCGTAATTTGATATTCTTCAATTGCCCTCCTCATCCTCGCAATTGCTTCAGTTCTGTCTTTGCCATATGTAATCAGTTTGGCAATCATCGGGTCATAATAAATGGGAATTTCCATCCCTTCTTCGAAGCCGTCATCCACTCTTATTCCTGGCCCCATTGGCCTTTTGTAGGTTGTCAATTGACCAACGTCCGGTAAAAAATTATTTGCAGGGTCTTCCGCATAAACCCGCACTTCAATAGCATGCCCATGCAATTCAAGATCGTTTTGAGAGAATGGCAATGTTTTACCCTCTGCAACAGCAATTTGCTCTTTAACCAGATCAACCCCAGTAACCAATTCAGTTACAGGGTGCTCAACCTGCAGCCTTGTGTTCATTTCGAGGAAATAATAATTGAGGTCCTTATCAACAACAAATTCCACTGTACCAGCACCAAAATAATTGCAGGCTTTGGCCACATTTACAGCAGTCTCACCAATTTGCATACGTTGTTTTGTGTCCATAACGGGAGATGGTGCTTCCTCAATCACCTTCTGATGTCGACGTTGAATAGAGCAATCACGCTCAAAAAGATGAACGATGTTGCCATGTTGATCTCCAATTACCTGCACTTCAATGTGCTTGGGCGAGGTGATATATTTTTCAATAAACACCGAACCATCACCAAATGCAGATTTAGCCTCGCTGACTGCTCTCTCCATCTGCTCTACAATTTCATCTGCAGAATGAACTATCCGCATTCCTTTACCTCCGCCACCTGCACTTGCTTTAATTAAAACTGGATAGCCTATTTCATCGGCAACTTTCTTCGCCTCCTCTGGGTCTGACACGGCACCCTCAGTACCAGGCACAAGCGGGATATCATATTTACCAACGGCCTCTTTAGCCTTCAGCTTGTCACCCATCGTTTCAATTGCCTCAGGTGATGGGCCAATAAAAATTAAACCTGACTCATTAACGGCTTTTGCAAAACCCGCATTTTCTGACAGGAAACCATAACCAGGATGAATTGCATCTACTTTCAGGTTTTTGGCTACTTCAATAATCTTCTCCCCTTTCAAATATGACTCAGAGGATGGTGGCGGACCTATCAAAACAGCCTCATCTGCAAAAGCTACAAATGGTGCATTTTTGTCTGCTTCACTATATACGGCTACTGTTTTAATGCCCATTTCTGATGCCGACCGCATCACCCTTAGAGCTATTTCGCCTCTGTTAGCGACTAATATTTTCTTGATTTCCAAAGACTAAAATTTTTGCAAAGCGCAATGCTATAAAGAAAACTATCAATAGGCAATTTATTGGTTTGGGTCTAATTGTAGCTTAATTTTGCGGCCGGAAATAGAGAGCAGCATGCAGCGTCATTTTTATTGATTTGCATCAGCCAAGTGGTTATATTTAATTCTTGCCTCAACTAAACCTTATTTATGGACTTATTTGAAAAATTGTTAAGTGACTCGGGTCCCCTGGGTCAGCATAAAGTAATTGATAATAACTTTTACATGTTCCCTAAGCTTGAGGGTGAAATTGCCCCCCGCATGATTTTTAAAGGGAAAGAGGTTCTTACATGGAGCTTAAATAATTACATAGGCCTTGCAAATCATCCGGATATTAGAAAAGTAGATGCTGATGCATCTGCCGAATGGGGCCTGGCGTATCCAATGGGAGCCAGAATGATGACTGGCAATACCACGCACCACGAGAATTTTGAGCGACAGTTGGCTGACTTCGTAATGAAAGAGGAAGCCATGCTCCTCAACTATGGCTACCAGGGTATTATGTCAGTAATTGATGCTTTGGTTGATAGAAGGGATGTAATCGTATATGATGCAGAGAGCCATGCATGCATTATTGATGGTGTAAGAATGCATATGGGCAAACGACTTGTTTTCCCACACAACAACATCGACAATCTCGAGAAGCAGCTCATTAGGGCCGAAAGGTTATCTAAGGAGTCAGGCGGTGGTGTTTTGGTGATCACCGAGGGTGTCTTTGGTATGTCAGGAAACATGGGCAACTTAAGAGACATAGTGGCCCTCAAGGAAAAATATGACTTCAAATTATTAGTTGATGACGCCCATGGTTTCGGTACGATGGGAGCAACAGGTGCCGGAGCTGGTGAAGAGCAAGGCGTTCAGGATGGAATAGACCTTTACTTCTCCACATTTGCGAAGGCTATGGCTGGTATCGGTGCATTTATTGCCGGAAGAAAGGACGTTATTGAGCACCTTAGATATAATACCAGATCCCAGATTTTTGCGAAATCGCTGCCAATGCCGTTTGTTATTGGTGGGCTAAAGCGACTTGAAATGCTTAAGACAATGCCCGAATTAAGGCAGAAATTATGGGAAATTGTAAGGGGCATTCAATCAGGATTGAGGGACAAAGGTTTTAATCTTGGCACTACTAAATCACCAGTAACTCCAGTATTGCTGTCTGGTGGGCCGGTTGAGGCTTGCAACCTCGTTTTAGACCTTAGAAACAACTTTAATATTTTCTGTTCAGTAGTTGTGTACCCTGTGGTACCAAAAGATGTACTTATGTTAAGGATAATCCCAACTGCCATGCATACTCTTGATGATGTTGAGGAAACCATTGCAGCTTTTGAAGCAGTAAAAGTGAAGTTGACCGACGGAACCTACATGAGAGCTGGATGGGACGATGTTAAAAAAGTGGTCTCAATGTGAAAAAAAGGGTGATAAATGCCTATTGTTTCACTTTTTAACTATATTGCGACACCATTTTGGAATTAATTCAACAACCTTTTAAAAATCAAATAACATGAAAAGATTTGAGCAAATAAGAGACTTGGTTATGTCATTAGAAGGCGATTTCGACAAGTTCTATGACAAGGGTAACCAAGCAGCTGGTACCAGGGTAAGAAAGGGAATGCAAGAAATGAAAAATTTAGCCCAGGAAATCAGGGTTGAAGTTCAGGCTAAGAAGAACGCATAATTATACCTGACCTAAAAAATTAGAGGGTGGCTTTTTAAGTCACCCTTTTTTATTTACCTTTTTTATACTGAGTCCTCCCTCACCACATTCGGTTTTACTTCAGTAACCAATGAGATTTGATACCCCCTTTATATCCTACCTCTCTGATTATTAAGCTTTTAGGGTAAAATTTCATAAATTCAATTAGTTAGATTTCAAATTTGACATCAACTAGCTATATACCATGACCCATAAAGTCGATGGGTGAAAAAATTTTTGAAGCCTGACCAACCATTTTCCGGGTGGCAGCGTGATGTTTAAAATTTCCCAGGAATTGGCAGCTGAAACCAAAGAACTGATTAAGCTCCTTAAGCAATGCGAAAAGGGGGAAAGGAAGAGCCAGGATGAGCTTTACCGGCAATTCTATGGCTATGCCATGGGTGTCAGTTTAAGGTATTCTACTAACCGCGACGAAGCAATAGAAATTGTAAACCTTGGCTTTTTTAAGGTACTAACACAGCTTAAAAAATATAACCGGGGGCTTTCATTTAAAGGTTGGCTCAGGAGGATAATGATCAATACAGCGATAGATTTTTATAGACGAAACTCAAGGCACCAACATTTGGATGTGTCATATGCTAAAGACGAATCCGTAAACTATGATGCCTTAGATAAGCTTTCGGAAAAAGAAATTCTCGATGCAATTCAAGAGCTACCGCCGTCTTACAAAATGGTATTTAACCTTTTTGTAATTGAAGGTTTTAAACATGAAGAAATTGCGGAGCAACTCGGAATAACTACCGGAACATCAAAATCGAACCTGGCTGTGGCCAGAAAAAAACTTCAGAAGATTCTGAATGTAATTCAAACCGAAAAGGTGAGAAAACATGGATGACAATAGATTTGACGATATCATAAAAGGCAAAGTTGGTGAGTACACCGACCCCACTTTCGATGAGGGAGCAATTGCTGGCCTTCATAATTTAATAGCTGCTAACCCGGCAGTTCCCTGGTACGTGGGTTATAAAAATGTTGGGCTGATGGCGGCAACATTGGCTGTTTTTACAATGATCAATTGGATGCTAATCAATGAATTTGGTAATAATTCAGGCGATCTCGCCTCAATTCATAATGCTGAAATTATAGCATATAAATCTGCAGTTGAAGACTTGAAAGGTGAAATTCAGAAGCTTCAATCAGCGGCACCTGATACTATATACATTACCCAGGCTAATGCCCAAAATCTTATAGAAGAGGCTCCCCGAAACCCAGCATTGGTTAGTAGTAAAGG
Organism: Cyclobacteriaceae bacterium; assembly: GCA_040222875.1. GTDB lineage: Bacteria > Bacteroidota > Bacteroidia > Cytophagales > Cyclobacteriaceae > JAJCYL01. The sequence continues at coordinate 22,601 of JAVKCG010000004.1, forward strand.
TCCAACCGAACAAGATATTATCGCAGCTTTTCTTACCGGCTTACAAGATGAGAATGAGATCGCTTCAATCGCTGGCTTCTATTTCTTCAAGGAAGATGCCCTCCCACAAATTGGCGATTTGACTTTGGAGGGGAGAAATGTGCTGCTTGCCTCACGTGACTTTATATACGCCTCATCAGATCAGGATACTATTTATAAGGATGCCAAAATTGCCGTTATAAAACCGGATAAAGATAATGCACCGCTTGTCGTGATCAGAAACCTTGAAAAGCACTATTCAAAAGGGATAGGCCTAAAGTTGGGTGTCGAAACTGAATTTGCAGCATCCAGCCCTGATTACGGTAAAGGCGAAGGCCTACCAGGTATCGGACTAATGGCGGAACTCGTTCTATCGCCATCTTTAGGACTTGAAACCGGTTTTAAGTACAAAACCCGTTCGTATGCCATCGACGACCCCGATCCGTCTGATTTGAGTTCATACCCAGGTATAGACAATACCCTGGGGCCGTTAGCCGACACTGAGGTAGATGCCAGGCTTTTTGAAATCCCTATTAACCTGAAATATTATACCCCGATAAGCCAGAATAATGACTGGTATGTCAGCCTTGGCATATCTCCTAACCTGTACTTTGCCCAAGGGTTTGAATATGGCCACGAATTTCAGGGAGAGGTTGGTAATGCCGAGGTTGATGTGACTAACAAGGTAGATCGCAATCAAACCAAATTATACCTCGGAACACTCAATGCCGGTACTGGTTTCAATTTCGACATTAACAACAAACGTTCATTCCAATTAGGTGCCTTTTACCAACGTACGCTTAAAGACATTGGCTTTGAGGAGCGCAGCTTCAATGTATTTGGTGCTAAGGCTAGTTATTGGTTTCGAGTGAAGTAAGTGTTCGATAGATTTTAGAACCCTCTAGACCAGTCTGCAACTAGGTTATTTCCTGTCATTAGTCAAGAAAGCCACGACTCAAAACTACCAGTTAAGAGTAGGTACTTACTTATATATTTTTTACTCAAGACCAGTACTATCAGCCTTATATGGTGTGCAACAATGAAAAATCCAATAATATCATGAGTGTTTTGAAATAGTAAAGCATATACTAGTACCAAAATCCAGCCTCAACTTAAAATATATATAAAGCGATGGATTATAAACGGTTCGATAACTTAGACGAAGAACAATTACCAATACCGAAACATAAACTACATCATTGGTCTCATTTTCTAGGGTTGTATGCCGGTGAGCATGTAGCTGCTACCGAGTTTGTTATCGGGGCAACTTTTGTTGCACTAGGTGCAAAAACCATGGATATTGTGCTTGGATTGCTTATTGGTAACCTCCTTGCAATTTTAAGCTGGACGATTATTACCTCGCCTATTGCTGTAGATACCAGACTTAGTTTATATACCTACCTACACAAGATTGCAGGAGATTCCATGACGAAGCTTTACAACTGGGCAAACGTTATCATTTTCACGGTAATTTCTGCCGCAATGATCACGGTCTCATCTACAGCCGTTCGATTTGCCTTCAATATACCTGCTCAGCTTAACTGGTATCCATCCAATGCATGGTTTGTATTAATTGTTCTGCTTGTGGGGATCATAGTGGTATTTGTCGCTATGTATGGCTTCAATGCAGTTTCGGATTTTTCAGGAATTTGCGCACCGTGGCTTTTCGTGATGTTTACCAGTGGTTCGATGGTATTAATTCCTGTCATAACATTAAACGTCCTGGGTCAGACCCAACTCTCAGGATGGGATGATTTTGTGAGGATTGGAGATGCCTCTATTTGGACCGGTTTCAACAGTAGAGGTGAGGCAGGAATAGGATTGTTAGAAGTTGTCGGGTTTGCCTGGGCGGCCAATACAATTACGCATTTCGGGTTGATCGATATGGCACTTCTGAGATATGCGAAGAAAAAATCCTATGGTCTTGCAACCAGCTCAGGAATGCTCTTTGGTCATTATATCGCCTGGATATCTGCAGGAATTATGGGAGCCGGAACGGCCATTATTTTAGGAAAAACCATTGTTCAATTGGACCCGGGAGACGTTGCATATTATGCCCTTGGGCTGTCGGGATTTGTGATCGTAATTATTGCCGGATGGACTACTGCCAATGCTAACCTGTATCGGGCTGGACTAGCTGCGCAGGCTATTTTCACCAAATATTCACGTAGACAAACGACCTTAGTCGTAGGATTAGTCACAGTTGTTGTGGCATGCTTCCCGTTTGTCTTTTCTCAAATTCTTCCATTATTAACCTACGCAGGATTATTAGTAGTCCCAGTTGGTGCAATTGTCTTTGCCGAACATCAGATATTTCCCAGAATTGGATTCACGAGGTATTGGTCTTCATATCAAAAGCTTACCACCAGTGTTCCGGCGATTGCATCTTGGGGTCTTGGGCTACTCGTCGGCTTTGGACTCGACATGATGAATATAATGTCATTTTATTATCTGTTTGTGCCAACCTGGTTATTCACAATTTTGATTTACATCCTGCTTGCATCAAAATATGGTGCTAGTGAGAAATATCCGGAGGAAGGAGCAAAAGAAGCCCAAAGAGTAGATGACATTAAGGAGTATCATGAACATTTAGCATCAGAATTACCTTCAAAGTCGATCGATACCAGCGCCCTCTCTAGAATGCTCAAATTGATCTCTATAGTGGCACTTGTTTGCACCCTGATTCTTGCCATTAGTGTGATGTTTTTCAGCGCTGATGAGGAGGCTTATCTCATCAATCGAGAAACGTTTTATTTCTACGGATTCATTTGCACTATCACCTATTTCGTCACTGCTTATTGGGCATTACAGAGGGGTAAATCTTTGTCTCTTAAATCATAATTTAATGAGCGAATTACTACTTAATACTGAAAATCTAGATCGAATCGAAGACAGTATTCAGCGACCAAATTTCGATCGTAAAAACCTTAAATCAGGTATCGTTCATATTGGCGTAGGTGGTTTTCATCGTTCACATGAAGCATATTATGTCAATGAATTGCTAGAAAATTCCAATTCAGATGAATGGGGCATTTGCGGAGTGGGTTTACGAGAAGCTGATCGCAAAATCGCTGATATCCTTAATCATCAGGATTACCTCTACACTCTCATTTCGAAGCACCCGGATGGAGTTGTTGAAAATAAGATTATCGGGTCGATTGTAGGTTTCCTACTTGGTATAGACGATCCAAATGGGGTGATTGAAAAGTTAGCTCACCCAGACACCAAAATCGTTTCTTTGACGATCACGGAGGGTGGATATAACATCGATGCTTCCGGCGAGTTTGATTTCACCAATCAAGATATAGTTCATGACCTGGAGACTCCAACTCACCCCAAGACGGTGTTTGGATTTTTGGCTGCTGCTTTGAAGAAACGACGTAAAAGGGAATTGCCTGCCTTCACCATTCTATCATGCGATAACGTAGAACACAATGGAGATGTAGCCAGGTATACACTCCTTGCATTCGCCAGGAAACAAGACCCGGCATTAGCAGAATGGATTGAAAGCGAAGTTTGCTTTCCCAATTCAATGGTGGATAGAATAACTCCTGTGACTACTCAAAATGACATTGACTACCTAAAATCGCTTGATCTAGTAGATGAATGGCCGGTAACCTGCGAACCTTTCATCCAATGGGTAATTGAAGATAAATTCTCGAATGGAAGACCTGTTCTGGAAAAAGTAGGTGTGCAGTTTGTGCCTGATGTGACACCTTACGAGAAAATGAAACTTCGTTTACTCAATGCAGGACACTCGGTCCTTGGAATTTTAGGATCCATTCATGGACATGAAACCATAGACGATTGTGTAAATGATCCTGTCTTTTCAGCCTTTCTTAAAGCCTTTATGGACATTGAAGTAACTCCTGTTTTGGATCCGGTAGCCGGAGTTGATTTATTAGAATATAAAAACAGCCTAATTGAGCGCTTTAGCAACCCAAACATTAAAGATCATGTAAGTCGCATTTGTTCAGAAAGTTCTGCAAAGTTGCCTAAGTTCTTAATACCTACCATTCATGAAAATTTAGCCAAAGGTGGTAGTATAGAATATGCAACTCTGATCCTGACGGCATGGTGTTATTACTGTGATAAAGGGCTTAATCAACATAATGAACCCCTGAAAATCATTGACACAATGCAACAAGAACTTCACGAGGCGGCCAAAGGGACTTCAGCAAATGCCTTATCATTCCTTCATTTGAGATCCATTTTTAATAATCTAGCTGATAACCCATCTTTTACAAATTTGTATTCGAAATTGATTAGTTCCATCTATAAGAATCCAGACATTCGACAATTCATGGTGGTGAAAACTGATTAATATCCAAAACTTTAAAAGTGCAACAAATGGTAACTCATGGATCAATCAATGATTCAGAACTCAGTTACTCCTTCATCAAGTACCTAACAACACAAACTCTCCACCTTCTCCAATAATTACCCGTTCTGTGCAATCTTTGGGGCTTCAATAAAAAAGCACCTTACTTGGGTTCAAGACAAGCATACATTTTAATAGGGGTAGTTGCATCAATCTGCATATTGGCGCTTATCCAACTGCCGAAACTTGATTTCAACTACGATTTTGACAACTTCTTTGCAAAAGATGATGAAGAATGGCTTTTCTACCAGCAGTATGTTGATCAGTATGGCCAGGACAATGACTATTTACTGATTGCGGTAAAAAGTGAAACAGGCCTTTTTAATCAGCCATTTTTAACAGCAGTTGATACCCTTATCAACCAACTTAAACGGATTGAGGGAGTTGACCAGATCATATCACCGCTCTCCATTCGGAAGTTTGTCCAATCGCCGTTGGGCCCAATTGCAGTCCCCTATCTACATCCTGATGATTCAGGACGATTACTCAGTGACAGTGTCCACATTTCCACTCATCCAAACCTCGCTGACTTCCTAATAAATGAAGCTAGTAATTCGCTTGCATTTCTGGTGTTCCATCAGCGGTATGATGACAAAAAATTTGAACGCCAGCTGGTTGGTAACATAGAACTAAAAATAGCGGAATCAGGGCTTGGAGATTATCATATGGCAGGGCGTTTGAAAGCCCAAACAGCAATAATCAACCTGGTGAAGGATGATTTTCTACTGTTTCTGGTACTCTCACTAATCTTGATTATTTGCTTTCTTTTTTGGTTGTTCAAAAAAGCGAAGTGGGTGATCAGCTCTCTGATAATTATCGGTTTGTCAATTGTATGTTGTCTTGCTGTAATGGTGGCAACAGGTCAAGGCATCGATGTAATGTCGTCTATGCTGCCAACGATTTTGCTGGTAGTAGCTATGTCAGACATTGTGCATTTCCTTACTCGATATTTCGACATGATTGCCAAGGGTCAACCGAAAATGCAGGCCATAAAGCTTACGTGGAAGGAGGTTGGTCTGGCTACTTTTCTCACTTCATTGACTACAGCTGTCGGGTTTGCTTCATTAGCAATTACTGACAGCCTGCCGGTAAGAAACCTGGGGATCTATACTGCAACTGGTGTTTTTATCACCTATCTGGTCACCTTCAGTTTATTACCTTCAATATCCATTTTAACCAGCCCCGCACATGTCCAATCCTCACACAAAACCTGGAACTATATACTCGGTAAAACTTTCGTTTTCATCCTCAAAAACACGAAAAGCGTGGTATGGGTTAGTCTGTTGTTGATTGGGCTGTCTGTGTGGGGCATCAGCATCATCATTGTTGATTCACCGCTGATTGCGGATTTTCCAAAAGACCATCAGATCACTCGAGACTTTAAGTTTTTTGACAACAATTACAACGGCGCCAAGTCTTTTGAAGTAGCTATTGAAGTGCTGGATGATGGCAAAACTGTTTTTGATGAAGAGGTGGTTCAAAGCATCGAATTAGTAGATGAATATTTAAAGAAGTCTTTTGAAATCTCAAATTTGACATCGCCTGCATCTATCATAAAGTCGATGAATATGGCATTTAATGGAGGCCAGCCAGAAGCATATGGCTTACCTGATAATGAAAGAACATATAACCGGATTCAAAGGCAGATTAAAAGAATTGAGCACCATTTACCTACTAAGATTTTCAATGGTGATAATCCTCAAAAAGCCAGGATTACAGGCCTGTATCAGGATATAGGAAGCAGGGCCGGCCTCAAAAAGACCAAAGCATTTGAAGCTTTTGTTGCAGAGAAAATTGACCCCAATCTTGTTAGTTTTAAGCGCACTGGAACCTCTCACCTGTTCGACATTACCATTCAATATCTCACTGATAACATAATCTTTGGGTTATCGATCGGAATTGGAGTGGTGGCATTGATTATGGCATTACTCTTTAGATCAGTCAAAATGGTAGTAATAGCACTTATTCCGAATATTTTGCCAATTGCAATGACCGCTGCAATAATGGGATTTACGGGTATCCCATTGCGGTTATCAACCTCCATCATATTTGCGGTGGCCTTTGGTATCGCGGTAGATAACACGATTCATTACCTGAGCAAATACAAGCTTGAATTAAACAAGGGCAAAAACAGCGTTCAGGCCTTAATGCATACGACGCTTTCAACAGGTAAAGCGATGATCGTTACCACTCTAATCCTTTTTACAGGGTTTATCACCTTTACTTTTTCGTCATTTCAGGCAACTTTTTTTACCGGAATACTGATTTCCGTTACACTAGTTTTTGCATTGGTAACAGCATTAACTTTATTGCCAGTGCTGCTGATACTTTGGCACAAAAGGTAAATGGACATTTTCAATAAATTCATCATTATCGCAGCTGTTTCGGCATCTGCCCTATTTGCCGGGGTGCTTATGTTCGGTGCTTCTGATGTATTTGAAACCAATAGTAAAATCAATGGAGCCAACCTTGTGGCCACCCGCAAAGCACTTGATAAATCGGAGTTAAGGCACCTCAGTAAGGTTAATGCCAATTGGGTGTCTGTTGTGCCCTATGCCTTTTCAGGAAAAAATGAACCTGCTGTTAATTTCAGGTATAGGCGACAATGGTATGGTGAGACACCTAAAGGTATCATTGAATCAATCGTTGTGGCCCAGGAAATGGGCTACAAAGTGATGATCAAACCGCATGTTTGGGTGCGTGGTGATGGCTGGCCTGGGGATTACAAATTATTGTCTGAGGCCGACTGGAAAATTTGGGAGCAGGATTACGCAGATTACATCCTCACCTATGCGCATATTGCGGATTCACTCCAGGCTGAGATGCTATGCATTGGTACAGAGTTTCGTCATGCGGTTAAAGAAAGACCTGATTTTTGGTTAGCACTAATTGATAGTGTGAGGGCTAAATTTTCAGGAAAGATTACCTACGCTGCTAATTGGGACAATTACGATCAAGTCACCTTTTGGGATAAATTAGATTACATCGGGATTGATGCCTATTTTCCATTGAAGGGCGAGGACAATCCGGAAGTGGGTGATTTGGTTAAAGAGTGGAGCAACGTGAGAAACGATCTGAAGGCTCTTTCTAAAGGGTCGGGTAAGCCCATTCTCTTTACAGAGTATGGCTATCGTAGCATCGATTTCTGCCACAAAGGCCATTGGGAGCAAGCTGAATCGCAAGCAGTAAATATGCAGGCGCAACAAAGGGCCTATGAAGCTTTATACCAAACTTTTTGGGGCGAAAGCTGGTTTGCCGGTGGCTTTCTATGGAAGTGGTTTCCCAACCATGCAGAAAGCGGTGGTATTGCTGATGACCGCTTTACCCCCCAGAATAAGTTGGCACAAGAGACTGTGAAGGAGTGGTATTATAGGTTTAGGTAACGCTGAAATCATTGCCACCTCTTTAGTTTGCTGCCATCTTCTTATCTTTAAATAAAAAAATGGGACTCACCCATAAAAGCCTTTTAATAAAGCCTGATAGGAAAAACGCCAACTATAAAAATGTTGATTTTCTGATCGATTCAGGAGCAATTTACAGTCTAGTTTCCAGTGAAGTGCTAGCAAAGCTTGGTATTGAAGCTTACAAACAAATGGAATTTGTATTGGCCGATGGAACCAAAGTAAGCAGGCAAGTTGGCGATGCTTATTTTGAGTATAATGGAGAAGGTGGAATGGCTCCCGTAATATTTGGTGAGGAGGGAGATGAACCCCTCCTTGGTGCAACAACCCTTGAAAGTTTGGGATTAGTTCTTAACCCTTTCAAGCGTGAACTTTTTCCAATGAGGCTTCTCTTGATGTGAAAAACTAATGCAGTTTAATTCCTGATAATCACTCCATATTCAAAGCAGGCTTCACATCTCCTCTATGGCAAGTGGTGCAATTCACAAAAGCTTGATCTGATTTAAGATTGTCAATTCCGGTGAGCAATTCACCATTGATTCTTTTAACCATGGCGCTCATTTCTCTTGCAATTTGCTTCTCTGGCTTTTCGCTTGAGGCCCAATTATTTGTGTCGTGACAGTGGCCGCAACCAACTCCTAATGATCTTGAGTAGCCAAACTCCATTACTGACAGTAACCTTTTTGCTGGCATCCCTTTAAAATTCTGGATATCTTCAAAAACTGAATCAGTTGGGAGATTTATTCCATCGCCAAGATCAGCAATGATGGCTGCCTTGTGTTTATCCCAATCTGCTTTTAGAGAGTCTTGTTTGGTCAAATCATCAGTGACAGGTGATGTGCCAGAAATAAGTAGTGCGCTCATCGATGCCAAGAGGTAGAATGCAAATGCGTATTTGATCATGGTGGTGTGAATTGTTTAAATCAAGATGCCCAGATCAAACTCAAATACCTAAGAGTATGTAGTTACATGTATTATTTCTGCAAGAAACAGATCAATAAGGATTAATCTTTTTCTTATTGCCCCGCTTGTAGCGGTGGAGCTTTCGATGATTTTGACCTACTTTTGGGTCGTTCCATCTCCAAATTGGCTGCCCACGCACTTCCATTCTAACCCCGGTTTCTGGATGCGTAATTACATGTTTCACCTGCACATTGTCACCGGCAATTGGAGACCGGGGAATTTCAGGTATGCGAATACTTATCCCAAAATGAAGAAACCAGGTTCCGTTAAAGTGATCAACAGCAGTTCCCTGTTCGTCTAAAGTCAGGCTGAAGTTCTTAATGTCGTAAGTCGGTTTCAAAACAACCTTCATGTATTCAGAAAGGTTTTTCTCTATTGAGAGGCCAAAGCTGGTGTACAATCCAGATGTTATACCGACGAAGTTATTTCCATATCGGGCCTTACCAACATTGAGTTCGGCAGCAAGCGAATATTGCCAAAAGTCGAAGAATTTATACCCCAAAAGCACATAATACCTCAGGTAACTGGTTTTTTTAAATCCTGGGTTAAAGTTTCTGATTGAATCCCCAAATACCTGTGGTTCAAAAGGATTAAACTTTTGTCGTTCCCACATAATGCCGGCCCCGAAGCGGTATTTCTCTTGAAAATTGTAATGTACAAACAGGTTTACTGGAATTGATCTTCCTCGAGATATGAATTTGAGTGCAGCCGTATCTGTATCCATTATAAATGTGCGTCCCGCTAAAAGAGGGTTATTTACCGGCTGATCTATCGGCACAAATGGAACATCAAAAATATTTCTGTTTATAACCGTATCAGCGATAGCAACCTGATTAAACCAGTTGGTAACGCCAGAAAACTCTTCAGGCAAATCACCAACATTATTATTCACCAATAGCTGCTGATCAGATGTTTGAACAAAATAGAAACCGGTTAATTCATGTGTGTATTTTGTTCTGGCATAACCAGTTGAGAAATTGATTGAAAACTGATTGAGGAAAGCTCTGAAAGGGCTTCGGTAAACATCTGTTACCTGCCCAGTGTAAGGGTCGTATGCCTGATCCTGGGCCAAAGCATCGTTAGCCAGAATCACAATTAACAGTAGAGGTATTAAAGTTTTTCTAAAGTTCAATATGTTAAAGATCAAATAACAATGATCAAAAATCAAATAAGCACCAATATCCAATATTTAAACCTATACCCATGAGTTGGTCTGGATTTGATTTCTGTGATTCATTTTATCTAAGGGTGATCTCAAAAGCAAGGGGTTCAAATGGAGTCACTTTTCCGGCATAGTCCGGAATAACCAATCTCTCAATCATCTGATCAGTCAGAAAATCGGGGATCACCCTCACACTTGGGCCGTAGGCAATTTCCGATGGCATTAAAAAAAGTGCTTGCTCTCCAACCTCCATCAATGAAACCGCCTCATCCAGGCCTAAAATTACCTCCCTTGTTCCGAAAGCAAATTCGAATGTGTCGTTGCCTGTGGTGGCGTCAAATTGCTCACCATTTAAAAAAGTGCCCCGATATGAAATCTCAACCATATCACCATTTTGAGGTGTTACACCGGTGGCTCCCCTTACCTGGCGTTTATATCTTAAGCCTGAACTTAAAACCTGTACTTCATCCACAGGATTGGCGATCGTATCATTCAAATTTTTATTAACCACAAACGAATCTATCAGCCCAACTTCAGTTGCGAAAATATTATCCTCATTCTCAACAGCCACCAAATCAACCTCGACTGATATAATGGAATTAGCAGGTATCAATGTTGAAAATTGTAAGTCTTCGAAAGCCAAAGCCGATGGAAGAATAAACTGATAGCTCTCTCCCTCTTTCATCAAAGCTATTCCCAGATCAAGGCCCACCGGAACTACGGTTCCTAACCCTTGTCTCAACTTAATCGGGTCGCCATTTTCTGGTTGATGGAAACTAATTTCATCACCGCCTAATATGCTCATTGAATAGTAGATGGAGAGAATTTTACCATTATCCTGACTTTGGCCTAATTCATTATCTTGAAGCACAACATAATAGTAGCCAGCATCATCTTTTGTAGCATCAAGCGAGTTCTCTACAATGAATGCTTGAATTTCTGCTTCTTGCAATTGTTCCAGATCATCCGAAATAGGATCATCATTGCAAGAAATAAACCCAACAAAGGTTAAAAAAGCTAAGAAGGAGGTTCTCATTGATTACCGTATCTGCTTAAAGCACAACGAAATTCGGCGGTATTAAGTATTCATTCAAACGAAAAGCGTATTACTTTACTTTGAAGGTTTTAGTAAACATTTGAAAAGCCGGAATTCTATCCAAATCCATCTTATGGCCAATATCCAACATCTTTTCGTAGTCTTTCAAAACCATTGATCGCTGATTGATAATATCCTCATCGTCACTAAGGAAAAATGCCGATATGAACCTGACAAAAATGTATGGAGTGTTCATAATGGCCCAGTTGTATTCGGCAGCATCAAAATCAATCTCGGGAACTGACGCTTTTTTCATTCCTTCGATGTCAAAAGTCTCTTTCATGGCCAATTTGATCACCCCAAAAAACTTGTCTTCCCACACGGTGTAGTTTTTGATCAGGTATTTCATGGCATAAACCACGGGATCCTTTTTGAGAAAGTATCCACCCTTTGACAACTTCCTGGCTTTCTTGTTTAACGCCAATTCCTCAAATAGAGAAACACTGCCATTAGCTAATGCAATGCCAACTGTTGGTGCCATTAAAACCAAGGAGAAGAAATCTTCATCCATAATCTCCAGATATGGCGCTTCAGTCTTGATGAAATCTTTCCTCAATTCAAAGGTGGCGTCTTTAATTGCAGGATTACCAACCATTAATTCAACTTCGTATTCTGTAAACATTGTTGTCAGGGGTTATTTGGCTCAATTTAATAATATCTGCTTGCACACAAAACACAAATCATTTTACATTGTGATTTAAAATCAAGCATGAAAACACCTATTAAGATTTTCTTGATACTCCTAACTTATTCTTGCACTCAAAAGATTGACCTCCCTGAAATTGTGCCACTCACTACTCCCTCAACGGCCAGTCTACGTGGAATTTCAGCTGTTTCAGATTCAATTATATGGGTAAGTGGTTCACAAAATACCGTTTTAAAATCTTTGGATGCTGGTCAATCATGGACTGATGTTAGTATAGCAGATTCAGTGAAACTCGATTTTAGGGATATAGAAGCTTTCAATGAATCGACTGCAATTGTGATGAATGCCGGGTTTCCTGGCAGGATTTATAAAACGAAGGATGGAGGTGCCGTGTGGAAACTTGTTTATGAGGACTATCGGGAGGGAATCTTTCTTGATGCAATGGATTTTTGGGATGAAAACAGAGGTGTCGCTTTTAGTGACCCAATCGATGGGAAATTTGTGGTTATTAGGACTGAAGATGGGGGTGATTCCTGGATGGCAATCCCGGATGCTATCAGGCCTGATGCAAAAGAGGGTGAAGGTGGATTTGCTGCTAGTGGATCCGTGATTAAGGCCTTACCAAATGGCGATGCGATTATAGCAACAACTAATGGCCGTATAATCCAACTTTCATTTAAGAAGGAAAGTTTGGACATCGTTGAAACACCCATAAAATCAGATCAGCCGGGCTCCGGCATATTCTCCATTGATTTCTTTGATGATAGGAACGGGATTGCTGTAGGTGGCGATTATTCTATGGATTCATTGGCAATAGAAAATGCCGCTAACACAAACGACGGCGGGAGTGCATGGCAGCTAATCTCTGGATTAAGTGGATATAGATCGGCAGTATCTTATGTGCCTGGCAGAGATGGTAATATGCTTTTTGCTTGTGGAACATCTGGGGTAGATTACACAGTTGACGGAGGTGAAACTTGGGTCAACATTAGCTCAGATGGCTATCATGCTATTGACTTTGGATCAACTAATAACGGATGGATGAGCGGTGCAGGTGGGAGCGTTGCCAGGATTGTATTGGCTGAATACTAAATCACTTTATAAACTCTACAATCTTCAGTTGTTCGACTCCCCTATCGATATAGGCCACATGAACAATATCATCTGCATAATCATAGGCTATGGCATTTGAGTTATAAACGTCCACTCCGCGATTTCTAAAAAATTTGATAATTCGCTCATTAAGTGTGAGGAAACCATCGTTTTTGACTGGTTCCAGCCCAGGACTATTCAGAAAACTTTCTATAAAAGTGCTGCCTCTTCTGGTACCCGTTAACTGCTTTGATCCGCCGAGGGCAACTCCTCCTCGTCCGCCGAATGATCCAAAACCTCCGCCAATCGTCAATCCGGTTGAAGATTGATTAAAAGCACCCATGGTAACCTTAACGTTGTTTCGATTGATTTGATCAACAAAAACTGAGGCATTGCCATTAGAAAATGTTTTGAACAGCTTCTCATTCCTTATATCAGTCAGGCGTTGGATGGTGCCGAACTCATCAATTAAAATTGGTGGTCCAGATTTAAAAGAAATAAGTGCTTCACCGTTATGGTTAAAATTCTGAACTGCTTTTTCAGTGCGTAAATCATAAACCGTCAAGTCAATTTTCACATCATCAACAGTCCATCTGTAAAGATGATTCTTGAAAAGAAATGAGTTGTAGCCCTTTCCGAAAACCATCTTCTCCCCTGGAATTGTCTTTAGTTCCGAGGTTCCAAGTCGAGGGTTGATTTTCCAAATGAACGTTTTGAATTGATCCTTCAAATCAAATGTGAAAATGATTTCATCATCGGTATAATATAGCTTCTTGCTCCATTGCATTCCATAAATGGATTTTGGTGCAATTGGATCGATCAAAACAATAGGATCAGAATTGTTGAAGGCATGGCTAATTGATGCAGGAACAGTAAAATCATTCTTTAATGGCTCCTTATCTCTCAAAATGGTTGTTCTAATCAACCCACTTCCCCTGATGTTATGAATAGTGAGAAAGTCACTGCCCATTTCAATTCTTCCTATCAATTCTTCGGCATTGCTTGATTTCAGAAAATAATTATCAAAGCCTTTGAATGATTGCTCATGTATATCAACGACCATCACGGCCAAACCACCTTCCTTTTTCACTTTTCGAGGTTTGTAATAGAATCGATAACTGCCTCCTGAAAAAGTGCCGCCAACTACTTCTGGCGAATATTTAAAGGGCTCTTTTATTTGAGCTAATTTTTCCCCACTTGATGATATGATATCAAAATATAGGTATGGTTTCTTGAAATATTGGATGCAAACCCCGCCGGTACCATCGGGGACTACCCAGTATGAATTGATGTTTTTATAAGGCAGTTGAATAGATGCAAATTCCCTTTGAGCAATCGATCCAAAACCCAGGAAAATCAAAACTGAAAACGCAATAAGTCTTGTCATTTTATGCTAATGTGAAAGGTTGCAAGAACGAAAAACTGTTGGTAATAGTTTGTAATAATCCGATTTCCTTTTACAAATTCTACCCCACCCCTTACAGAATTAATAGAACCGCTTACCAAATTCAACGTAACCTTCAATTGTTCTAATTTTGTAGGTGAAAATCAAGCAAACCCCATGACCTTAAAAGCCAAAATATCAGCTCTTTTTTTAGCCTTTATTACTATTTCAACCTTTGCCCAAAAGCCAAAGCAATTATTGCCAGGTGAAATCAAACAGGGCCTTAAAAAACTAAACGTTTTCGGAACCATGCTTTATGTGGCCGCTCATCCTGATGATGAGAACACCCGGTTAATAGCATATTACGCTAATGAAGCACTTTATAATTCGGCCTATCTGTCATGTACGAGGGGTGATGGCGGCCAAAATCTGGTTGGTTCGGAAATCAGGGAGCTATTAGGAATAATCAGGACCCAGGAGCTTCTAGCGGCCAGGAGAACTGATGGGGGAAACCAGTTTTTTACAAGGGCAAATGATTTTGGCTATTCTAAAAATCCTGAGGAAACATTTAATTTCTGGGAAAAAGAAGATGTATTGGCTGATATGGTTTGGACAATCCGAAAGTTGAGACCTGATGTTATCATCACCCGTTTCCCACCTGATGCAAGGGCCGGTCATGGGCATCACACTGCATCTGCGATCCTCGCAATTGAAGCTTATGATGCCGCTGCTGATAAAAACAGGTTTCCAGAGCAACTCAAGCATTTTGAGCCCTGGCAGGTTAAGCGGGTAATTTGGAACACTCACCCTTTTTGGTTTAGCAGAAGGGGGCTTGAATTCGATTCAGCGGCATTTTTATCAATGGACGCTGGTAAATACAATCCACTGCTTGGGCAGTCATATGGTGAAATTGCTGCAGTAAGCCGGACCAACCACAAGAGCCAGGGCTTCGGCTCAACTGGGGCAAGAGGCACAAACCTCGAATGGTTCGAACTATTAGCAGGGGACTCAACCAGCGGTGATCCGTTCGAAGGAATAAATACCAAATGGGATCGAATAGAGGGTGCTGAAGAATATGCGGGTCATGTTGAAAATGCCAATTTGAACTTTGATCCTGAAAAGCCATGGATTGTCCTCGATGATTTGGTAAAGGCCTATAAGTCATTGCCCAAAGTTAAAGACACTCATTGGAGGTGGATAAAGCAGCAAGAAATCCGGGAATTAATTCAGGGGATTTCAGGGCTGTACCTGGAAGTGAAAGCCTCGGATTACAGCTTTACACCGGGTGACTCAATTAAGTTAAATGTGGAGGTCATCAATAGGTCACAGGCCGACTTGACGCTGGCATCATTGAATTTCCGGGATTTAGGCGGTAAGACCGAACTAAATCAAAAGCTTCAAAACGACAGTCCATTTTTATTGGACAAAGCCACTATTGTACCCGAAGATCAGCCATTTAGTCAGCCATATTGGCTGAAGGAAAACGGAACCCTGGGAATGTATGAGGTCGAAGACCAGTTAAAAAGAGGGTTGCCAGAGAATGAGCCAGCACTGTCAATTGAAGCAACTATCAAAATTGGTGACCAGTTTTTTGATTACGAATTACCTGTCATTTACAAGCGCAATGACCCAGTGGACGGAGAAGTATACAGGCCCCTGGAAATCAGCCCACCTGTCACCTTGAATATTGAAGAAAAGGTTTATGTATTTGCAGACAATGAACCACGGGAGGTAATTGTAAATGTGAAAGCTGCGGGAAATGATTTGACCGGATCAGTAAAATTGGATTTGCCAAAAGAATGGAGATCAGAGCCTGCCTCTGTTGACTACAACTTATCGATCAAAGGATCTGAAGAAACTATTATGTTTTCAGTATTCCCGCCAAAAAATCAAGATACCGCTGAAATTAGGGCAATTGCGACAGTAAACAACGGTCAGGAATATGATCAAAGCCTTGTTAGGATTGAATATGACCATATTCCAACACAGACCCTGTACCCTACCTCAAACACCAAGTTAGTCAAGCTTGATATCCAGCGAAAAGGGCAGAACATCGGCTACATTGCTGGGGCAGGCGACGAAATTCCAGCAAGTCTGGAGCAAATAGGTTACCGTGTTTGGGAGCTGCAGGATGAAGAAATTACGGCCGAAAAGCTGGCAGATTTTGATGCGGTCATCATCGGTATCAGAGCGTACAATACCAATGATAGATTGAAATTCCATCAGGATAAACTTTTCGACTATGTTGAAAAAGGCGGTACAATGATCGTTCAGTACAACACCAGTTTTAGGTTGGTTACTGATAACATCGCTCCTGATTCATTAACCATGGGCCGGGACAGGGTGAGTGTGGAAGAGGCCGATATCAGGGTTTTAAAACCAGATCATCCAGTGTTGAATTATCCCAATAAGATTACAAAGGCTGATTTTGACAATTGGGTCCAGGAACGGGGCCTTTACTTCCCTTCTGATTGGAGTGAAAATTTCGAAGCGATCCTTTCGTCCAACGACCCCGGTGAGGATCCCAGAGACGGTGGGTTATTGGTACTCAAACATGGTAAAGGCCATTATATCTATACAGGTTACTCGTGGTTCAGGCAGTTACCAGCGGGTGTTCCTGGTGCCTATCGAATTTTCACAAACATGATTTCAATTGGCAAAGATGATGTAGCGGTTGAGGAATCAGGTTCAGGGAAGGAGTAATAATTATCTTGGGGGTTTTAATAATTAAACTATCAAAACCCCTTTAATATGAAAACCAATATTGCCGTTGCCATACTAGCCGCGGCTGGACTGCTTACCAGCTGTCAACAAACAGCCCCAACTGAAACTGCAACAACCGAAGCTCCTCAAAGTGAGCAGGCTGATGCACCAGAAAGTAAAGCAGGCCTCATCAAAGTAACTATTCTCTACCCAAATAGAGACGGCAGTACTTTTGACATGGACTACTATACCAACAAGCACATGCCTATGGTCGCTGATTTATTAGGTGATGCCATGAAGTTTTTAGAAATAGATGAGGGCATTGGTGGGCGGTCGCCAGATGAGTCAATGCCTTATTTGGCGATCGGGTACTTGTATTTTGATAAGCTCTCTGACTATCAAGATGCCTTTGGGCCGGTGGCAGAGCAAATCTTAAACGATATCCCTAACTATACTAATATTCAACCTGTAGTTCAGATAAGCGAGGTTTTGCAATAACCTTTTGATTTAAGCATAAAAAAATCCCGGCTTCTCAACCGGGATTAAAACTCACCATCTACCCAAAAACTTATCCTCTTTTTGCAATATGCTTTAGTCTACGAGGGTTAATCTCAACTTCTTCACTTACGCCATCCGTGTTAATAGTTACCAGGTTGTCGCATTCGCCATCACCGTAGTCATAGGTTATCACTGACTCGCCACCGTTGATTACTATTTCTTTTACACCAGAGACTGGTAAGAACTTCAATAACCTGCCACAATCTCTCTTATACACTATTCGCTCAAGAATGGTAGTCTCATAGGTGTTACCTTCTCTATTAAGGCCAGATGAAGTGCCCTCAACGTATGACTCATCTGAAAGCTCATCTTCACCGCGAATCCAGGTTCTAGTAAGGTCGGACTCCCGTGTTGCGACGGTGCCGTCTGGAAATGTTGCTGATCCACCCACTAATTGAATTCTGAATACCGGAGTATCATCCTCGGTCATCATTAGATTCGTTTTGATGCGAGTACCTGCAATTGCTACCTCATCTACCATAAAGTCTTCCATAGTTACTGTTTTTACTGAACCAGGCTCCAGGCTCCTACCTGTGTAGGTTATAATGATCTTGCCGCTTCTCATCCTCCCACGCCTGCCTTCACAGCCATCACCATAGTCGATAGTAATCGTTTGGTTCTCCTCATCATGCGTTACCTCAGCACACTCCAGGAGCTCACTATCACGGTGCCTGCCAGCTACATTGGCAAAGTCCATGCCTGCCTCGGTGATGTTATCGATGTCGTCCATGGCAGATTCTATGGTGGCTTCTGTCTCAGCATTCGCTTCATCCACCTCAAAGTTCAGGGTTTCGTCATCTCCCAATACGGGGTCTTCCTCTCCGCAAGAAGCGGCAAAAATCATTACAAATAGAGCAGCCATAAGGCTCTTCATTCTGTTGCTTAATAAATCGTTTGTTAAAGTTTTCATTTTTATGCCGTTTAATTTCAGTTCAATTTTTCGAAATACGGCACTTAGATGGAGGTGGGAGGAAAAGGTTTAAAACGGATTGAAATTTTTTTGGGGACTGCCTAATTTAAGATGCTGATCTTTCAATCTCCTTCATTAAATAACGGTAGTTTCTTACACGCTCCACGTAGTTGTAAGTGTGCTCAATGGTGTCCCTTCTCACTTGGTAGATGATCTCATTCTCGGGTAGTTCCCAACGAATTTGATAAAAATCCAGTTCAGGGTTAATCTGGTTGTCCACGAATATGTTGGTCCGATTTTCTTTAATTAGATTAACATTTCTGGCATTCAACCCACGGATTTTAAACTTACCATGCTCCTTGATCAGATCTGTCGAGATGTCGTTGTCAAGGGCATAGCGCTTTTGAAACAAGTCTTCATCAACATAATAAAAAACTACACTTTCTACTGAAGCTCCTTGAAAATCCAGATCAGGCTCATGTTTTGTGAAGAGCCTCAATCGGTCATTATGAAAATCGCCGAAAATATCTGCATCCACTCTTTCATGTTCTTCTAACTTCTTTATGATCTTTCGTTCACTGCCTTGTGTTCCAGAAAATGTTGGTGGTGTTGCAGGTTTATCTTTTTGTTTTCTGGTTTGATCGCTTTGAGCACATGAGGTCAGTAAAATGAGACTCAATACAATTACTTTAAAACTAATGTCCATAATTAAAAATGGAAGGGTTATGGCTCTCAAAACTAAATAATTAGTTGAGAGTTTAAGCCTCCACCTTAATACTATCATTCCCTAACAATATCGGCTTACCAAATCGGCCTTCTTCATTTTTAACTTCAAGGTTGAGAACGCCACGGGGGCAGACAGAAGAACAAACCCCGCAGCCAACACAGGATGACCTGATTATATTTTGACCTCGTTGTGCATACCAACGAACGTCTATGCCCATTTCACAATAGGTGGAACAATTACCGCAGGAGATGCACTGGCCGCCATTGGTGGTTATCCTAAACCTTGATTTGAAACGCTGTACTAAGCCTAAATAGGCCGCTAATGGGCATCCAAACCGGCACCAAACCCGGTTGCCCATAAATGGGTAGAATCCTGTGCCTACTACTCCTGCAAAACCGGCCCCTATCCAGGCACCATAAACCTCACGGATTTTGTAAGAGTCGATAACCCCAAGGAAAAGGCTATTGCCTGTCCAGTAAGTATGAAGAACAGCTGCCGTCATTACGATTGCAAATACCAGCACTGAATGGATCATCCAACGTTCTACTTTCCAGGCCTTTAATGACTTATCAGAGAGCTGTCGGTATGGGTCGCCCAAAGTTTCCGCAAGGCCTCCACAGCCGCAAACCCAGCTGCAATACCATCTTTTCCCGAAGAAGTAAACAAAAACTGGAACCCCTATAATGATCAAGGCGATACCCCAACCCAACATGAAAATGCCCAGTCCACCACTTTCCATCAGGGTGTTTAATTCATTGTCGAAAAAGAAATCGTAATCAAGGGGCCAAATGTTTTTGAAATCGAAATAAGGCTTATTGAGCCTCAGCAAAATTTCCGGGATCAGGAAAGCAAATGCAGTCTGGAAAAACATCACAGAGGCCGTCCTGATCATCTGGTACTTACTATGTCGGTATTTGATGATCATTCTTACACCCATCACCACAATGCAGAGGGTGTAAATGAAGCCGTAGAGAAAGAACCTTCCAGCTTCCGATCCTTTTAACCATTCACTTACCGGATCAACGGTAATTATCCATGGTGTCATGTATTCGGGATAGAAATAAAGCACCACATAAAATGCAATAAGAAAGGTGCCTGTTAGAATACCCAACCAACCACGGTTATGCATGGCCTTGTGAAAAATGTTGTCGTTTTTTATGCCCGGGGGGCCGTCTACTTCTTTCTTGGGTAAGATGTACATGGCCGCACCAATGATGCAAAGCACATAAGTTAAAATTATAAATAGCACCGGTTTAGATGAGATAGGACCAATGGCCGAAGCCTTAGTAAGACTATATTTCAGATTTTTTACCTGGAAGCTATCAAACCCAAATTGATTTGTAATGCCAAATTTTTTGATGTTCTCAGCCGTATTTATGAGTTGAGCTTTTAAATCTTCTTGAGAACTGAATTCCCGGCCATCAAGCCAACCACCATAGTCATTGAATGACTTCGCTTTAAATTGAGAGAATTCGTCGTTCCCTTTGAAAACTTCATCTACCGTTGAGATCGAAAATGTGATTTCACCATTCCCTGATTTATCCAGAATTTGGTTTATCTCTTCATCGGATATACCGTAGCGCTGCAGTTGCTCATTATTAATCGACTCAAATATTACGTCAAGCTTTGATACAAATGCGAAACTTGAACCAAATTCTTCAAAGTACAGATCACTTGCTTTTTGGCTCAAGAGTGAAGCTTTGGCTTCATCATGAATGACTGACTTCACTATTGACTGCTGGAGTTGGTAGTTTGCAAGAAAAAAGCTTGCCATAAAAATGCCGAAACCGATCATGAAAAGGCCGAGGCCACTAAGTTGAATTTGTTTCATTTAACTGCTTTCAATTAATCTTTAAAGTACAAATTATGAAACACATGAACCCGTCAATCAATTCCATGTGCCATTAATTCTCATGGGACATCCAAAGGATTCGTCGGCTCATTTACCGAATATGGAAATTGACAGGGTTAAGAATGACTTACACAATAATTATCCTGCTTGTTTTATATTTGTACAGGCTTGAGCCACACCAGTTAGTAGAACGAAAGACACAATATCATTTATTGATCTACTGACTTAAATGAACAAGTTTTTTGGGGTCGTATTAATTTTTATTGCTGCCTGCACTAAAACCATGGCGGCTGACTATCTAATTCTCAAGGGTACCGTTTACTCAGAGACCACCAGAACACCCCTGCCTTACGTCAACATTTATCCCGAAGGAACATCGTATGGCACTTTCTCTAATCTCAATGGCCAATTCGAAATGGTAATACAGCCTGAAGATTACACAAGGGCGCTTGTTGTAACCTTCATCGGCTATGCAAACCAAAAGGTAGCCATGGACACCTCACGTGTCTATAAAATCTACCTGAAAGAACAAACTCAGCAATTGCCAGAGATAACCGTTACAGGTTTAAAAGCCGATCAGATAATTGAAAAATTTCTGGAAAAACGTGAAATGAATTACCCTCACTATCCGCTTGTTCATAAGACTTTTTTAAGGGAATATGAGCAAGCCGAGTCTGGTGAAAATGTCTATTTGAACGAAGCGATAGTAGATTATCACCGTGAAGGATATTTTGGAAAGGCCGAGGATGCAATGAAGCTGGTGAAAGGCCGTAACCGATCATTCAATGATGAAGTCTCTTACGTTTCAGGCGGATTTGGGGATATACGAAATGACCTTGTGAAGTACCCCAAGGAATTCCTTACGAGAAAAAGCAACTACATTTTTGATGTGGATATGGTATTCAATGGCGATCGGGATATTTACCGAATAGCATTCATTCCCAAGAAAAACGGAAAGTATGAAGGCTATTTATACATCGAAGATGAAACTTTTGCTTTGGTTAAGGCAGAAGTTTATTTCTCAGAAACAGGTATTTCTTTGCTGAACAAATCAGCTAAGCATGTTGGTTTTAGCTGGGAAAAGTTGAAAGAGACAATTGTTTATAAAAAATCTTCGAATGGTAAATACCATCTTTCTGAAATAATTACAAACGGCAGGGGATATGATGAAGGACTAACTCAAACCCTTACCTCCACATCAGAACTCGTTGTAATCGAAACAGATACCTCTACATTTTTCGCCAATGAATTCTACCCTATCATTAATGGAATCTCACTGACAGAAATTGATTTTGAGAACACCCCGTTCTTCTGGGAAGACAACAACTATATAGTGCTGGAAAAGGAGTTTCAGGCTGATAGCTCCGATGGAATCAATTAGATAATTCGCTTTTACGAATTAGCAGTGGCCTGATTCGGCGAAAATCGAATAATGACATTTCATTTGCTGCATTTACCCCGAGGATGAAGTTTTCGTTATCCAATTTTGGATAAATCTTTAATTGCTGATTATTCTCAGTGTTGATTTCTTCAATTTCAATTATTGCCAATGGGTTAGTTTGCACCAGACTGTCATATCTCCCTTCAAATCCTTGAGGAATAAACTCATTAGTTTCGAAATACTGATAGCGATTGAGGTAATTCATTAAAGCAGTAGTGTCCATGGCTGTAACGCCATCAATTTTAAAAAAAGCGTCCTCAAAGTAGATGTTGATATCACTTTGTGGATTTTGAGGGTATGAAACCTTGAGGGTTTGCAGTGATCGCCAATGTGTATTGAAAATCTTACGGTCTTTCCATTGCAATGGAGTCAATTCGAAAATACCTGATACATAATTTCGATAACCAGGAATTTCCACGATATAAGGCTGATCATCGCCCGCTTCCATAAAATAAGATTGAGTTCTCCCGGGGCTTCCTCCAGCGTAGTATTCTTTTGTTTCACCAGCTATGTCAATTGAAATTTTATTCCCAGAAGCCAACTCGTGGGCGATTTCTTCCTGTTGGATTTTTGATACAGGCCGCTTTATGGTTACCTGGTTGACAACTGCCATCAATACCCGCCTCAATGATTGATCAGCTTTAAACTCTCCATTTACCAGCCACGTACCAGATTCGTCTTGAGCTAAGCTGACTTCGTTTTCGCCTGTAATTCTAATACTTTGAATATTGGAAGTGTCAGCAACTGAAAAAAGGTCGGAATTAAATTTTATTGATTCTTTATCAGAACTTACAAAAGCCAAAGCGAGGCTGACGATAATCAGGGCGGTAAGGGTGAGTAGAAGTTTATAGTTTTTGTGCATGATTGCTTGATAAAGCGTTAGTACTCTACTTTTTATTATTCTTCCAAAATTGCCAAGGCTTTTTTATTGATCTCCTTTTCCATTTTTTATAAGCTTTATTGATCTGTTGAGAAATCTTAGTATAGTTGTCCCAGCTATTGGGAATTTCATATAAGGACTTGAATTCAGTTCCTAATATTTTCAAATAATCGTCAATAAACTCTCCATATTGTTCTTCTGGATCGTTTTGATTTTGATAATAGTATCTTGTGAAGGCTAGCCCTTCTTCATTTAGGTCTTCTTCCCAAAATTTCTCATCACAGTACTGGAATAAAAAATCCCGTCCTGTTATTTTGCGATCTTTTACGTCTTTAATTCCCTTCTCAGAATTTTTTAGATGTGTTTCTCCGATTAAGCCATTATCAATTATCCAGTTGATATACATACCAATATGCGTTCCTCCATTTTCCTTTGGTAACTCGTTAGGATAATCCCCTCCATAATGCCAATCCGCTCTATCAATACTACCATTAGTTCCTCGCATACTTCCTCCTTCTTAAATAATACTTTAAATACCCAAAAGCAATCAATACAACTATCGGTAACAGCAAATTGAAAGCTTGCCACCAGGAGCGTTCGTCCTGAATTTTCACTTTGTCAAGTGGTCGAATACTTATCTCCTTGTTTCTTGCATTAATCAGCCCCTTTTCATCAAGCAGGTATTCAAGTGAGTTCATAACAAAGTCTTTGTTACCATAAGTCACCTGCTTGAATTGGTCATAGCCCAAATCCATGGGTTGATTTGTTTGGATATTAATTTCGTTGCGCACCAAATCACCATCAGAACAAACAATGATCTTACTCCTCACACCCTGTTCGATGAAGCTGCTTTTATCTGCACCTTTTGGCAATATCCGATTATTATAAAGAGATGTGAATTCCCCCTCAAGTAAATAGGCGATTGGCTGAATGCCATCAATAAAAAGCTGTGGATCAAGGCTTTGCTGCAAATCGTTAAACGCTACCCTAACAGGTGGTGCCATCACCCTTGAATATTGGGAGGTATAGATCAAGGGTGTTTTAGCGATGCCCTCCTCCCTGACAGTATCAATATTGGAAACAAACTTCACATAAACTGCATCAATATTTTTCACAATCGAATGATCACCAAATTGGTTGGCTACTGGGAAGAACGGCCATGGCAGCATTGTAATTTGTGGTTGGTCGCCAATGTTTCCAGCAATCACCGGATAATCCCCACTGCTTACATCCTGCACAAGGTTATCATTAATCCTTACCCCATATTTGAAAAGCTGGTCTCGCAAATTGAGTTCCTTTGGAAAAGCGATTGTCCCTTCACCAGATGCACTGTCCATGTTTACGCCCATGGCATCAATGAAAAACATTGCCTTGCCACCGTTCATTATATACTGATCGAGGTTGTACTTCTCAAGCTCATTAAATGGTTCTTCAGGCTTGATCACCAACAAAGCGTCATAAGTTGACAATGGCCTTTGTAGCCTGTTCAGATTAACGTTGAAGACATCGTACTTTTCCAAAAGTACATTCGTAAAACCAGCCAATTCAAGCGAATCCAATTCGTTGTGGCCCCGCACAAACCCAATCAATTTTCTTTCAGTCTGAACAAGTGTCCTGATTGCATTTGCAATTTCAAACTCGATATTCTCAATTGATTGATTTAGGATTTCTTCTGGTGAAGCTCCACGATTGCCCTTTAATAAAAGCACTCCCTGTTCATCACCGTAGTATGATACGATTGCACCGGGAAAGATTAGTTTCTGAATCCGGTTGCCATCCTCATTAGCAAAAACATTGGTAGGCTGAATGCCATTATTGGCCAGATACTGCATGAACTCATTCCTCGCCTGCTCACTTCTGGCCTGATCAGGATCAACAAACCGATACTGGATATTGCCGCCGGCATAAATGCTAAACTCATCTAAGGTCTCCCGCACTGATCGCTGTAATCTTTCAAAACCAGATGGCATATCTCCGTAGAGATATACATCTACGAAAACCACATCATCCAAATTGGTGAGCATCTGCTTCGTAGCTTCATTGATTGTGAAGCGATTCTCCTCTGTTAAGTCAAGCCTGATGGGGAATCGATAACTTAACTGATTGACGATTACAACAAACACCACCCCTATCAGGAATTTCAACAGGTACTTAGCCATTTTTGATTTCAACCCTACCATTTTCTGCTGCTCATTTTGAGGTTGGTCAACATGATCATTATGGCAATAACTCCTAAAAAATAGACGACATCCCGCGAATCGATCAGACCGCGGCTCATGGCATTGTAATGATAGATTATCCCTAATTGTGCTACATCCAATGCACCAGAATCAAATAATCCCGAAAGGCTTTCAAAGCCATCAAAAAAGATGAAGCATAAAAAGACGGCCAGGATAAAGGATACAATTTGATTTTCTGACAACGAGGAGGCCAGGATGCCGATTGATGTAAACACTCCTCCGAGAAGGAGCAATCCAATGTATGAACCAATTACTCCGGCAGTGTCAATATTGCCCACTGGGTTACCCAATTGGGCGACTGAATAATAATAGATGACAGTGGGGAGAACTGAGAAAAAGACGAGAAAGAACCCGGCAAAATACTTACCAAGGATGATCTGGAGGTCTGTTAACGGCCGGGTAAGGAGCAGTTCCATTGTTCCAGATTTTTGCTCTTCAGCAAGCATCCGCATGGTAATAGCTGGTATCAGGAACATAAAAACATATGGCCCCAATGTGAAGAGTGTTGACATGTCAGCGTACCCATAATCGAAGACATTGGTATCGGGAAATACCCACATCAACAAACCGATACCTGTGAGGAAAACAGTGATAACGATGTAGGCAATCAGTGAATCGAGAAAGCCGTTGACTTCTTTAATGAAAAGTTGGATCATACTTCTACCTCCTCTTTCTGCGTCAATTGCCTGAAAATTTCTTCCAATGAGCCCTCCTCCTGATTCAGGCCAACCAAAGGCCAATTATGCTGAGATGCCAGTCCGAATATTTCAGATCTCAAATCGGCATCCTTTTGCACCTTGATCTTGTACAAACCCTCCGCTAATTCTTCTAGGTTCTGAATTGCTTCCAACGCCATTAAAGGTTCTGTATTGATCGCTGCTTTAAATTCAAGTTTGATTACATCATGATCTGAAGTGCTTTTCAAATCAGCAACTTTAGAGTCTGCGACAATCGACCCTTTATTAATGATTACAACCCGATCACAAAGAGCTTGCACCTCTTGCATGATGTGAGTAGAGAAAATGACGGTTTTTTCAGTGCTAATCTGCTTTATTACATTTCTAATTTCAGTGATCTGATTGGGATCCAGTCCTGATGTGGGTTCATCCAAAATCAACACCTCAGGGTCATGGATCATGGCCTGGGCCAACCCTACCCGCTGCCGGTAACCTTTTGATAATTGTCCGATCTTTTTGTTTTGCTCAGCCGTCAAGCCACAAAGAGCAATCATTTCTGCCGCCCTTGACTTAAGTCCCAATCCAGTCAAACCATGTAATGACCCAATGAACCCAAGGTATTCATGCACAAACATTTCCAGATAAAGAGGATTGTGCTCAGGTAGATAACCAACTCTCTTTCGAACTTCAAGTGGTTCATCAACCACATCCAAACCCGCAACTTTCACTTGCCCATTAGTTGGTGGCAGATAGCAAGTAGCTATTTTCATAGTAGTGGATTTCCCTGCACCATTAGGCCCAAGAAAACCAAGGATCTCCCCGTGTTTCGCTGAGAATGAAATAGCATCTACCGCCTTTTGAGCTCCGAATGTTTTAGTAAGATTTTGAACTTCTACAGACATTAATTTTTAATCCTCGCGGAATTAACGGCAAAATAAATTAAATAGTCTTTACCTCAAGATTTACAATGATCTGGGTGAATGAGGTGTATTAATTTTCTACTTCCTGCCCCATCAAAAAGGCCTTCATGTAGTCATCCAGATCGCCATCAAGTACATTCTGGACATCTGTGCGCTCAACACCTGTTCTTGCATCTTTGATGAGTTTATAGGGATGCAACACATAATTACGTATCTGTGAGCCAAAATCAATCTTCATTTTGCTGGCTTCTACTTTATCCCTTTCAGCGTTTCGCTTTTCCAACTCCATTTGATAAAGCCTTGATTTCAGCATTTGCATGGCCATTTCACGGTTGGCTAATTGTGACCGCTCTACCTGACAAACCACCACTATACCAGTCGGTTTGTGTGTAAGCTGCACCTTGGTCTCAACTTTATTGACATTCTGACCTCCTGCACCGCCAGATCTTGAAGTATGCAACTCGACATCAGCAGGGTTGATTTCTATCTGGATTGAATCATCGGCTACAGGATAAACATAAACGGAAGCAAATGAGGTATGCCTTCTTCCACCTGAATCAAAAGGGGAAATCCTTACCAAACGATGTACACCGATTTCAGCCTTTAAGTAGCCATATGCAAACTCACCATCAAACTGAAGCGTAGCAGACTTTAAACCAGCCACATCGCCAGCCTGATAGTCAACCTGTTTTACCTTAAACCCATGACTTTCGCCCCACATGATATACATCCGCATAATGATATCGGCCCAATCCTGGCTTTCCGTACCACCGGCTCCAGGATTGATTTCCATCATAGCGCTGAGCTGATCCTCCTCCCCACTTAGCATTCGCTTAAACTCAAGATCTTCGATCAAAGTGAGCGTCTTGTTGTAGGCAGCATCTACTTCTTCAGCCGTGGATTCTCCCTCCTCAAGAAATTCATTGAGCGTTTCTAAATCCTCAAAAGCAGTTTTGACCTCCTCATAGCTGTCAGTCCATACTTTTTTGGATCTGATGGTTTTTAGAAATGCCTCTGCTTTTTTGGGGTCGTTCCAAAAATCTGGCTGTACAGTTACAGCCTCTTCTTCTTCTACTTCCGCTTTTTTACGATCGTAGTCAAAGATACCCCCTCAAGGCCTCTACCCTGGCCTTCAAGTCTTTCAACTCGTCTTGTGTCATGTAATAAATTAAATCTTATAAGTCCAACCGTGGATGTCTTCAACACGGCCATATTTGATGTCGTCAAGTGAGCTCATCAGCTTTGGCGCTAACTCCCACTGATCAACCGATGGCAAATCGTAATCAGTGCCTTCGTGACCAATTGTTTGAATTTGGGCAATTGTGGCGGCTGTTCCTATGCCAAAAGCCTCCTTCAGATTATCGGTTTCAACTGCTGAGATTAATTCTTTGACAGATAATCGTCTTTCTTCCACATTAATGTTCCAATCTCTGCAAAGTGTTAAAACACTGTTTCGTGTAATGCCATTGAGGATTGTGTCGCCAGTTGGTGCGGTAACCAATGTGTCACCAATCAAAAATGCTACATTCATGGTGCCTGATTCTTCAATGTATTCATGGGAGATTCCGTCAGTCCAGATTAGCTGATCGTAACCTTGTGCCTGTGCTTGCTTTGCAGGATATAAAGCTGCGGCATAGTTTCCTGCAGTCTTAGCATGTCCAACACCACCAACTGCAGCTCTTGTGAAATGGGTTTCAATCTTAACCTTTACAGGCTTTGTATAATAAGCACCCACCGGACAGGTGAAAATCAAAAACATATATTCATCCGATGGCTTGATGCCAATAAACGGATCAGTACCAAAACTTGCAGGCCTGATGTATAGTGACGTTCCTGCTTTTGATGGAACCCATTCTGAATCAATCCTTAATAGCTCAGTCATTGAAGTCATGAACATCTCCTCAGAGACCACGGGAATGCACATCCTTTCTGCACTTTTAATCATTCTTTGGGCATTTGCCTGAGGCCTGAAAACCAGGATATCACCATTCTCAGCCCTGTATGCTTTCAACCCCTCAAAGATTGACTGACCATAGTGCAAAGTGGTATTAGCGGGACTAATTGGAAGGTCACCATAAGGTTTGATGACCATATCCTGCCATGCGCCATTTTTATAATTGGCCATGAACATGTGGTCAGAATATGTTTTTCCAAACTGGAAATTATCCTGATCAAATTGATCAAGTTTAGATTGAGCGATCTTTTCAAATGCGATGTCCAGCGTATCTATCATGACGTCCTCTGTTAATATTTGCGTCGGCAAAATTATAAAATATGGCTCTGAGGTTAGCGGTAATTAGTCAAAACTTTGGAGTTTTGCAGCTAGTCCAGTTCAGCATGGCAGATAAAAAAGGAAGGTTTTCAAATGACATAAGCATCAAGAACCGAAAGGCCAGTTTCGAGTTTGAGTTTCTTGATAAATATGAAGCTGGAATTGTACTTCAGGGTTCTGAGATCAAATCTATCCGGGAAGGAAAAGCCAGCTTACAGGAGGCTTATTGCTATTTCAACGGAGAAGAACTCTTTATTAAGAGCATGAACATAACCCCGTACAAACAGGCCTCCCACACCAACCATGATCCACTGAGGGAGAGGAAGTTGCTTCTAAAGAAGGCTGAATTGAACAAACTCAAGGCTAAATCAGAGGAGAAGAGCCTAACCATTATACCCACCAGGCTTTATATTAATTCGAAGGGTCTTGCAAAAATGCAAATTGTACTTGCTAAGGGTAAGAAGCTCCATGACAAACGGGACAGTATTAAAGACAAAGATTTGAAGCGTGAGATGGATAGGATGGGTGTTTGATCCATAGACTAAAAGTCTTTTGCACCCATATTCACCCGGTATTCTTGCGGATTGTATATCCTGCCATTGTAGGTTAATGACCGTCCGCCCCAGCCGCTAACAGTAACCCTTGAAGAGCCATCTTTATTAACAGTAAACATGAAGCTTGTTAAACCAAGGCTTATTGATTGCATTTGAACCGCAACCGTAATGGGAGTGTGTTCTTTACTTTGATCAACCTCATATGAAGTTATATTGCCTTCAATAGTTCTGCCCCCGATTCCGTTTGCCCCACCCGCAGCAAAGCCATTCAGTTGAATGATGCATTTTCCACCATTGATTTGAATAAAATTGGAACGAGGATTTAAGGTAATCCTATTAAGTGAGCGGTCAAGGATCATATCCGCGGCAACTCCAAAAAAGGCTGAATCAATCCACAATTTGTATTCCTTGAATTTTTCGAGTTCTGCCCTTTTCCTATCCAACTTCTCCGCTTTGCGCTGTGCTTTTAGTTCTTCTTTGGTTAACTCCTGAGCATAAATGACTGGAGCGAATAATGTCATTGTGCTAATTATCAACCAAGATGATATAACCTTCTCTAGCATAATTAATTTTAATCAATAGGCATCAAACTTCGTTCCAGGAAAACGGGTTGGTTATAGAAACTTTCATGCTAAAACCCAACCAGTACTGATTTCTCTTCATCCCACAGCTTAAGTTTTAAACAACGAACTATGTCATGTGGGCTGAGTGAACTATCTCCTTGTTTCTGGCATTCGACAATATTTTCCATCACTTCTGGCAAGCGGTAAAATGGAATTTTTGAATTGATATGGTGAATATGATGGTAACCAATATTGGCTGTGAACCATCTCCACACCTTGTTCATTTTAACGTAACTTGATGAATACATAGCTGCATAGAAATAATCCCAATTTTCATCAAGCTTGAACTTAGCACCGGGAAAATTATGCTGAACATAGAAAATATATCCACCCATGGCCCCGACAATTGAGTATGGTAAGGTTTGTAGTAAAACGAGATAAAACAAGTTGCCAAAGGTCAATACGCAGAAACCTATCAAAATATGTATCAAGAAAGCCAATCCGCAATCCCAGTAGCGGCGTGGGTTTTCAAGAAACGGGTATAGACAAAAAGAGATTAAAAATACGATTGGATAAGCCAGAATGATGACCATCGGATGGCGCATAAGCCTGTATTTAAACCTTTGGCCCCTTGAGGCTGACTCATATTCAGATTTTGTCATAAGCGGGAAACTGCCAAGGACTATTGTTGAGAATTTTGAATTGTTGTCATGATGATGATTATGAGATTCATCCCAAATGGATTTAGGGGCTAATAATAGCCATCCTATAACAGTCATCAGCATTTCAGCTATGGTTGAGTTTCTCAGTATCGCTTGATGCCTGAAATCATGGTAGATAACAAAAAGCCGGCTCAACAAAAGCCCAGACAATACTGAGAATAAAATTCCTAGTAGCAAGGTTGAAGTTAAATAAGCCAGCAACAAAGAAGATACAACCAACAGCATGGTGGACAAGAAATAAATCCAACTCAGCCCTGGTGTTTCCTTTGCAAAAGCATTGATTTTAAAAATAATGTCCCGATCAATTACCGGAGTGCTCATCCTACCTGCGGTAGTTGATTTGCTGTGCCCAATTCCTTTAGCATTCTGATATGACTCTTGAGAGCTGATAAAACTGTGGCCTGGCTATGGTATGGCAACCGAAACTCCGCTGCGGTTTTCTTGACAATCTCAGCTATGTTATCATAGTGAACATGGCTGATATGAGGGAACAGATGATGTTCGATTTGGTGATTAAGACCACCTGTATACCACGAAACCCACCTGCTCTTTGGAGCAAAATTACTTGTGGTTTTTAATTGATGAATGGCCCATGAATCATTCAGGTTTCCACCAGCATTGATTTCAGGGTAATCAGTAGTTTCAACAGAATGAGCTAATTGAAAAACAATGCTCAGAATTAACCCTGCCACTGCATGGAAAATCAAGAATCCAACTATTACATGAAGCCATGAGTAAGCGGTCAGAAAAATCGGCAATATGAGGAAGGCCGATAAGTACGCAACTTTGGTTGAGATCAACTTAATAATTTCAATCGTAGGTTTCTTACCCTGCTTCCGGGTAATGCCGTTGTTATTGTACCTGAACAACTGCTTGAAATCCTTCACTAAAAATGAAAGCGTCATTAATCCATAAAGCGGCAGCGTATACATATGCTGAAATTTTTGAATGCCCTGCGGTTTTGATTGTGGTGACAGCCGAACGATCATTCCTTTGGTGCTTACATCTTCATCTATCTTATAAACATTTGGGTACGTGTGGTGCAATACGTTGTGTTGGATTTTCCAATTGATCACATTACCCCCAAGTATATAAATGGACGCACCAAATAAGTTGTTCAACCACTGCCGTTTGGATAGTGAGCCATGAAGCGCATCATGCATTACGGCCATCCCAACCCCTGCTTTGCCTATGCCCATAATAATCAACAATACTGTGGCCAGTAAAATGTTTGGTTGTAATGAAAGGATTATAAAATAAGGCGATAGAAACAATATCAGCATTAAAAGCGATTTCACAATAAGCCTTGTACCACCCGATTTTCCAAGCTGATAATCACTAAAGTATTTATTCACCCTGGCTTGTAATATGTTAAAAAAACCAGATGAATCTTGCGGAAATCGAGGTTGTGGTATTGAATTAGTCATTCTTGGTTCTAAACAAACTGCTAACGTAATAATTAGATAAATAAATCCATTTTAGGTTACAAAAATTAAAATTTTAGCATTCATTTTTTGTGATAATAATGACGGATGGTTTAAGCGGATGACGAAAACTTGCTGCGATCTAGTTGAATTGACATTAATCAGATTACGCATTAGAAAAAATGATTTCATTGAGAACTTGATTCTTGGTAGAATTGAAACATGAGAGAGAAAATAGTCATTACTGGCGCCGGATTGGTGGGTTCTTTGCTAAGTATCTTCCTCGCAAAGCGAGGCCATCAAGTTCATATTTATGAAAAACGGAGAGATTTAAGAACTGGTCAGGTCGGTGGTGGAAGATCAATTAACCTGGCGCTGAGTGATCGAGGACTGAAGGCATTGGATCTTGTTGGTTTAAAGCAAAAGGCGTTGGATCAGGTGATTCCGATGAAAGGCAGGATGATACACGACATGGATGGCAATCTGGATTTGCAGCCCTACGGAAATAAGGGTCAGGTCATTAATTCGATTTCAAGGGAGAAACTGAACATTCTCTTAATGAATGAAGCTGAAATGAATGGCGTTCTATTGCACTTCAACTATAAATGCGAGGAAGCCGTCCTTCATGAGAGAAAACTGGTTTTGGTTTCCCCAAATGGTGAAAAAGAAAAAATTAAAGCTGATGTTTTTATTGGTGCCGATGGTGCATTTTCCGCTTTGCGTGGATCGCTTCAAAAAACTGATCGCTTTAATTATTCCCAGGATTATCTGGAACATGGTTATAAGGAATTATCAATTCCACCCGTTAATGGTGACTTTGCGATGGATCCGAATGCTCTGCATATCTGGCCAAGGAAAAGCTTTATGCTAATTGCCCTTCCTAATCTTGATAAAACATTTACCTGTACGCTCTTCTTTCCTTTTGAAGGTTCGCCTTCATTCTCTGAATTAGACAATGACAAAAAAATCAGGGCATTTTTTGGAGAGACTTTCCCTGATGCAGTTCCTCTTATGCCTGATTTACTAAAGCAATACAACGAAAATCCGACCTCTTCACTGGTAACTGTTCGATGTTATCCGTGGGTGAATGATCGCTTTCTTTTGATCGGGGACGCCTCTCATGCCATCGTTCCGTTTTATGGTCAGGGTATGAACGCCGGCTTTGAAGATTGTACAGTTTTAAGCGAAATTATTGATACCAATGAAGGCGATTGGGATAAAATATTGAGCGAATTTCAGGAGGTTAGAAAGAAAGATGCTGATGCTATCGCCAGCCTGGCCTTGCGCAATTTTATTGAGATGCGGGATAAGGTGGCGGATGAAAATTTCTTAAGTAGAAAAAAGATTGAAAAGGAATTACATGCCAAATATGGTGACCGATGGCTCCCGCTCTATTCTATGGTGACTTTTAGTGATATGCCATATTCTGAGGCGCTAAGAAGGGCATATATTCAGGATGAAATAATGGCAGAAATGAAGGGGGCGAGTTTGAATGAGTTGATGGAAAGTTATGAGGGGATGGTTTCATAATTTATTTAAGAATAGTTGACATTAACCTATGAAGTCCGAAATTCAATTTTTCAATACTGAGCATCTACAAAAATCGGATTGTTTATGGAAGTTTTTGACAATAGAAAAGTTCTTTTCCCTTGTACTCAATAGTAAATTTCATTTCACAAGACTTGATAGTTTCAATGATCCACTCGAAGGTGTTTCCAGTGAACTATTACTTCTCAATCATACTAAAGAAGCGTTGCTTAAAACACCACTTTTCAGTGAACTCAGTAAGTATCATTCGATAGACGTCTATCCAACTCAAACTGATAGTCTGCAAGAACAATTGCACAAAACTCAGAAATTTCAATTTGCAAATTGCTGGTATGTAAGTCCTAAAGATGTCGAAAGTATCGCTATGTGGAATCTTTATTCTGCCATGAACAGCGTCGCCATGAATATTTCGTTTGAGAATTTCAGGCATAGGATAGAACGAGGGGAGCTATCCTCAAGAATTACAGTGAAAAGCTTCACTTTGGGATTAGTGAAATATGTAAACTACTCTGACCCCAAAGAAATAACTGAACTTCAAAAGACTCTTTGGCAAATTGCATTTACCAAGGACAGAAGTTATGAATATGAAAAGGAGTTCAGAGTCATAGCTGAAATTCCTGAGTACCCTGAAATTCCATTCAAACCAAAAGAGGGCATATCGCTGGAATACCAAAAAAAGTTCCATCAGAAAAACTCCCAGATATATTCTTTAGAAGTAAATCCAAAAAACTTTTTAGAGTATGAATTTGAAATCGTATTTCATCCGAAAATGCCCAATTGGGTACAAAAAGATCTTGCGCTGATTTTAGAAAGATTTGAAATACCATTTGTTACAAGAAAGTCAAATCTTGAGATAAAATGAGGCTGTAAAATCAGTGCATAAATAATCCTAAAATCATTTCAATCTTCAAGGTTAAATGTCCCCGACCCGATCCACGTCATTCAACTCCGCCAACTTCCAAAATCTTTTACCCAGCCTTTCAATATCCGTTAGAGTCTCCTTCAAAACCTTATCAGTACTCCACTCCTTATTCTCGAAAAGTGACTTGTGAAGTGATTTCATCCCCAGCATATAATAACCACCATCTTTAGCAGGGCCAATTACAAAATCATGGGTTTTAAGTTTAGAGAAGGCCATCTCAATAATCTCTGAATTTATCTCAAAACAGTCGCTACCAATGATGCAAATGTGATCGAAACCATCTGCAAACCCCTGTTGAAAAGCATTATGCATCCTTTCACCCAGGTCAGCTCCAGATTGCTGAAATTTCTCAAACTTATCGTTTGCCCATAGATCATTTTCATCAATAACATCTGAATAATAAACCCTCTTGGTAACACTTAAGCTATCGGTCACATCGTGTGTATGTTGGAGCAATTTTTTGTAAACCTCAAGGGCTTTTTCATTGCCAATGTCTTTGGCAAGCCTGGTTTTCACTTTTCCCAATACCGGGTTTTTTACAAATATGATGAGAAGCTCACGCATTCAATTTGGATTTGATCAACCTCATGAAGCCAAGCTCTCTGAGGAGTTCATAAATAAAGAAAACCAGTACAAAACCATACTCGATAAACAATACCCAGGTGGGCATATCAAAGCCATCTTCAGAATATCCGATGTAGGTCAGAAAAATCATAAAACTCCAGAGAATAGGGCTCCGGTAATTAGTGAAAATCGAGAGCCCAACCAATGTGATAATGTACCACGGGTGCACTGTGGTTGATAACAGAAAATAAACTCCCAATGCAAATAAGAATTGAGTTGGTAGGTTAGGTTTTTTGCCGAGAGGCCAAAATGCCAATATCATTATCGCCCAAAAAGTCCACTCCATCAGGTCTTTGCCAATATGCGCAATGCGGTTATAGCCGTATTCCTGGAAACCCTGCTCCCGCAATATCAGGTAAACGCTGCCATTGAATTCAAACTTTTGAAAGTACAAGCCCAGGCTGTTTTGCATTCCACTGATCAATTCTGGTGAAACAAGTGGAAAAAAAATCAATGCCAGAGCAAACGCACAAACACCATAGTAGATGACCATCTTTTTAAGGTTTAATGGTCGTGGAAGAAAAGGTAAGAAAATAAGTGGTATCAGCTTCACCCCAATAGCCAAAGCAAGTGCAAATGAGGATAGCACCTGTTTATTACGCTCTAAAAACCATAAAGTCAGTAGGATAAAAAAGACCATCATCCCCTCGAAATGGAGATTACCAACAGTCTCCAATACCACCAGAGGATTTAGAAGATAAAGCAGGGCAAGCTTTGGGTTGAGATCGTACCTGATCAACAACTTCGGTATGAGCCAGATGTTTCCGAGGGCGGCAATCAAAATAAACAACCTGATAACAAAAAGTGAGACTACCATACTCTCACCCCCAACCAGTGCGGCAATCCAAAAAACGAATTGATTAACCGGCGGGTAGACAGTGAAGTATTCCGGTGAATTCAACAGATTAAAAAGCGATTGATCCATCCCGGCTACAGCATTTTCGGCCTGCAGATAAAAGGATGGTATCTCAGCAAACGGGTCAAGGCCTGCGGCTAACAGCCTGCCGTCCCAGATAAACCTGTAGAAGTCATCGGACAGATTTGGTGCAACCAGCAAAAATGAGAGCCTGACAAAAACTGCCAGTTGGCACCACTGTTTTAAACTGAGATCATCCCTTGCAAGCCAACACCATCCGAAGAGCCCAAAAAGTATGCTATAAATGGAAATGAGCTGAACAGATTCATAACGCTCAATACCTGCGGTTATGTAGACATACCCCGCCGCAAAAAGTAATCCTAGTGCAAATAATTTGAATTTTGAGCCGGGGCTATCTTCGGCCATAGGTGATCGGTTTGAATGACAGTAAAGATACTGCCCCAAAACCTGTCATCAGCATGAAATGAAACAAGATCAAGCCGTAATCATTGAGGTAAATCCCGACGGAAACACCAAAAGCAAAGTAGAGTGCCAAGATTAATTCAAAGACCACCGATGGGCTCATTTTAAAATTTATGTATCTATTTTCTTTCCACGAATCCCCGGGGGATTTCACATTAAATTTTGGTGTACGGATAAACGGTGTTTTAATCCCTGATAGCCCCTCAATTACGGCTATGGTATTGTGTAAGGAGAGGCCCATTGAAAACGACAAAAACATCGGGAATTTCAAAAGGTAGTATTTCAATGTTTTGGTCGGCTGAATTTTCTTTGACGCAAGCCAATAGAAGTAGGCGATGGCTATAAAGCCAAGCAAAAAAACAGAGCCGAGATCAAACAACAACTGAAGCTGGGGGTTTGATTCTTTTATAATAAGCATCGGAATACTCAAAATCCCTGCAATCAACAGCAGAATGAATACTGAGCTATTCAGCAGGTGAAAGCTTGCATGGATTTTTTGCCTAAAACTGAGGCTAGACCTCAAGACATGAGAAAGATTTTTTCTGGCAGTTTCTGCAGCACCCTTGTTCCAACGGTATTGCTGGGATTTAATGGCCGGAAGAATAACGGGTAGCTCTGCCGGGGAAATCACATCCTCTAAGTATTTGAATTTCCAGCCCCTAAGCTGCGCCCTGTAACTCAAATCCAGGTCTTCTGTAAGCGTATCAGCTGACCAACCGCCAGCGTCATCAATGCAAGATTTCCTCCAAACACCGGCAGTACCATTGAAACTGATAAAACTACCCGCTGCGTTTCGACCTGATTGCTCCACAGTAAAATGGGCATCCAGGCCAAAAGCCTGCATTTCTGTCAAAATGGAGTAACCCTTGTTCAGGTGCCCCCAACGGGTTTGCACCATGCCAATTTTTTCATCTTGAAACTGCGGGATAGTTTTCCTTAAGAATTGGGCCCCGGGGGTGAAATCTGCATCAAAAACAGAAATAAAATCACCAGAGGCTATCCCATTTCCATAAGCTAATGCACCCGCCTTAAAGCCTTTGCGATCAGGCCTTTGGATATGCGCAATATTCAAACCTTTGGCCTTATACTCTTGAACTTTGGATTTTACTAAATCTGAGGTTGAATCATTTGAATCATCCAAAACCTGAACCTCTAATTTATCTTTAGGATAGTCAAGTGCCGCAATCGAGTCTATCAGTCGTTCAACAACATATTTTTCGTTGTAAATCGGTAATTGAACAGTTACGTACGGCCACTTAATAATTGTTGGCTCAACGTTACTCACCCTCTTACGATAGTGTAATGCGAGGTTTAGTTGCCCCAGGCTAAAAGCGAGGATTAAGGTCAACGAGAGTATATATAGAACAACGATTACTAAGATCATAAATACTTTATAATAGTCCAGATTATCTTATATCCGGCGCTTAGGGTTCCCTTAATTGTACCTGAAATTTTGGAAAACCCTATCCTTTTTCGATAATTAACAGGTACCTCCAAGTATCTCAATCCTTTTTTTACAGCCTTAATTTGCATTTCAACAGTCCATCCAAAATCTTCATCCCTCATTTTTAAGGCTATTAAACTAGATGTCCGGATGGCCCGAAATGGCCCTAAGTCGGTAAATTTCGCACCGTAAAACCACCTTAACAAAGTTGTGGCAAGCCAGTTCCCAAAAACCTGCGGAAAAGTCATTGAACCGTCTTCCTTGTTACCTTTTGCCCTTGAGCCAATCACAAAATCAACTTCATTGTTAATAATAGGTTTAACCAACTTTGGGAGTTGATCAGGATAGTCGGAGCGATCGCCATCAATAAATACAATGATGTCTGGTCTGGGATCATTTTTTAGAGCATACTCAATTCCTGTGAGGCAGGCTTTCCCATAACCATGCTGGGACTCTGTAATTGCAGTGGCGCCAGCATCCTCTGCTATTTTGAAAGTTTCATCAGTGGAACCGTTATCCACTACAATTATTTCATCAACAAAATCTTTGGGGATTTCATCAATAACGAGGCCCACCGCATTTTCCTCATTTTGGGCAGGAATAATTACTTTGATTACTTGTTTCAACTCAGAATAAAGATTTCAAAAATAGATCAGCCCCACCGTTTCCCGTACCTTTTGTCACAACATAGTCCGTTAGTCGACTTAATCAACTAAATGGTCTATTGCACATCCATTAAATGTCATGAGTATTTAATTTTGAATCAATGAACATTAGGGAACTCCTTGGCTTTAAATGGTACCATCATCTGATTTTTTGGGTGGCCTATGTCCTTTTTTGGAGCACCCGGGATCTCGTACATCATGATGATTATATCGATAATGTTCAGCTAAATACAGTTAGCGGCAGTGTTTATGCGATTATGGCATATTTGAACATTTACCTGTTGGTACCCAAATTATTGTTAAGAAGGCACACAATCGTTTATGTGTGTGTTTTGATAACCTTGATTAGCGTAACCGCTTTGACAGTTTCCCAGATTATTGCTTATTATCTTCAACCGGAATATCATGACACAGCGCTGTTCTTTGTATCAACCAGGGGTATTGTAGTACTCCATTTTGAAGCCGTTTTTGTAGCCCTCATTACGCTTGCCATTGTTCTCGTTACGATGTACTTCAAACAAGATTCAACCACACAGGAGTTAAAGAAGAAGAATCTTGAAACAGAGTTGTCATTTCTCAAAAATCAGATTAACCCACATTTTCTATTCAACTCATTAAACAGCATTTATTTCTTAATACCAAAACAACCCAAGAAAGCAGCCGAAATATTGCTCAAATTCTCTGATATGCTAAGTCATCAATTGTACGAGGGCAATAAAGATTTTATTCCACTGCCAGACGAAGTAAAATACCTCGAAAATTACATGGAGCTTGAAAAGATTAGACAGGGTGATGACCTGGAAGTGAGGTGGTCTATTGCAGGAGATACCGCCAACCATCATGTGGCCCCAATGATTTTCCTGACTTTTCTTGAAAATGCGTTTAAACATGGTCAGGGGAGTGATTCGAAATCTGTAATTAATGGGAATATTTCAGCAAATCAGAGTGAGATGACATTTGCCGTCACCAATAAACTTGGTGAAAATGGCCATAAAATGGAATCTGGCAATGGCGTCGGTCTCGAAAACACCAAAAGACGATTGGCGTTGCTTTATCCTGATAAACATGAACTTGTAATTTCTCA
The DNA here is from genome assembly GCA_040222875.1 of Cyclobacteriaceae bacterium. Taxonomy (GTDB): domain Bacteria; phylum Bacteroidota; class Bacteroidia; order Cytophagales; family Cyclobacteriaceae; genus JAJCYL01. Next base: position 62,813 of record JAVKCG010000004.1, read on the forward strand.
AAACGACCAGCAGTATTCGGTCAACCTTACTTTGAAAACCAATGGACATTAGATGTCTTGTAATTGACGATGAGCCACTTGCAAGAGATGGATTGGCTGGGTATATAGATGAGGTTCCATACCTCAAACTCCTGGGTAAATGTAAAAATGCCATTGAGGCTACCACGAAACTACAAGAGGTGGACATTGACCTTCTATTCCTCGATATTAACATGCCTGGAATGAGCGGACTGCAATTGCTTAAGTCTATTAAAAACCCTCCTGTAGTAATATTTACGACCGCCTATCGAGATTATGCAGTAGAGGGATTTGAACTAAATGCTATTGACTATCTAGTAAAGCCAATATCATTCGAACGCTTTTTGCAAGCCGCAAACAAAGTGTATGAATACCTACTACCCAGACAATCAAGTGTTCTGGCGCCTGGAACTGAAGAAGCCTTTTTCTTCGTAAAGTGCGATGGGAATTTTGTGCGTATTTACTACGATGAAATCCTTTTTATCGAAGGCATGAAAGATTACACAATAATTTATCGAGGCACTGAGAAGCTGATTGTTCTGGTATCGATGAAAAAAGTTGAAGAGCGCCTGCAACCATCCGCCTTTATCAGGGTACATAAGTCGTACATAGTGGCTAAAAACAAAGTCAATTCAATTGAAGGAAACCAATTGAAGATTGGAAGCCATCTGATCGCCGTTTCAAAAGGGATAAGGGATGAAGTGATTAATACCATTATTGGGGACAATCTCTGGAAGAGGAGCTGACCTCATCAAAACATCAAAAAATTGTAACTTGGGCCGTTTTTATTTCGTCTAATCAATCTGTAACTAGTCAAAAACTCAACAACATCATGTTCGGAAACCTATTCGGTAAAAAGAAAAAAACACCTAAAGCACAGTGCAGTATTTGCAAAACTCTTCTGGAATACGAAGAAGGTTTTGCTCTTACAACATCGCAAGTGGTAGTATCAAAAGAATATTGGGACAATAAGATGGTAGAGCCAGAAACCATGGCTTACACAACAAACCATTTTAAAAACAAAGATGAGAATGCCACTAAAATGAGGGGTATCATCTTTGAAAAAACTGCTGAAAAAGATCACACCTGGATAACCTGCGAAACCTGTATCAAACAATTTGAAGTTGATCATGGAGAGGCCAGCAACTATGCAGTTGAATGGTGGAAGAACAACGGTGAAGTTGACCTACCTAAATTAGGAAAAGCGGCTGACCATCTAGAGCCATCTGAATACGAAGACATGAAAAACTACGCCATGATGGATGCCGGAGCTAGCAAAATCAGGCTATAAGTCCGGTAAGAGTATTTGGAGTTGATAGAAAATAAAAAAGCCACTCATTGAGTGGCTTTTTTCATTCATTAGTAATTATTAAATCAACGCTTTTGCGCTGTAACATTTCCAGTACCGAAACTACCTGCCGCTACAGTATGATCTAAATCAAGGGTAATAATTCCCGCACAAGAAAACACAAATCCTGCACCGTCAACAGAACCACGACCGTAAGGATTAGCAACGCCAGGAGCGACATCTGAAAGCCACGCAGGTTGACTGGCAACAGTAGCACTTCCATCATCAGGGTTTATTTCAATATCAACTACATCTCCCAAACCATAGCCCATTGGATCGATCATGCTTAAAGTTGAACCAGATGCTGTAGCCTCAAATTCGGTTGAAAGGTAGAAACCTATGGCATCATTTACTACATCATAAGTTCCGGCACCTTCGCTTGCTACAAATGGGCATGAAACAAATGCGTTGAAAGTCATTGCTTGCCGCTCACCCTGATTCACTACGTCACCAGTGATATTAGCAGAAGTAAACTCTCGGCCGTCATTCCTGGTAATTACAGCATCAAAAACCAGCTGAGTGCCGGGAGGTAAAGCAGCAGTTGTTGTGCCAAGTGCTGCGGCTGCGCTCTCTAATGTGATATTCAGATCACTTGGGAAACTGGTCACTGTTACAAATGGTGAAAATGTATCTCCCCCATCGAGGCTTACTCTCAGGTCATACGATGATACATTATTTCCCGGATCAACTAATATGCCCGAAAACGAAAGCACCGGAGTAAGCGTAACTCCTAAAACAGGTTCCTCGAACCTTATCATTGCAGCGAGTTCAGCAAGTTCTGACCCATCAGGGTCTGCTATGGCATTGTCAAACTCATTTTCGCATGATGTTAATGCTAAACTGCATAACAATACTCCTATTGATAATAATTTTAAATTTTTCATATGTTGTAGTCTTTTTTAGTTAAGTGCAGCTGGGTTTGTATCCCAAAATACCTTGGCATCTTTCAAACTAGTTTTCTGCTGAAAATTGTTGTTTGTATTAACAGCACTTGCCGGATAAAAGAAACTTCTCACAAACTCACCTGGCTGAGGTACCAATGGCAACTGAATATTGCTAGGCAAACCTGATCTTCTATAGAAGTTGAATGGCTCAAAACCATTCCCGTATAACGAAATAAAATACTGTTCCGCAATTAAATCAAGCTTTCCTGCATCATCTCTTGAAGCAAAATCAGTCATAATTTCATTGACGTAATTACTGATTTGAGTTTCAGAAGGAATAAAGTCAGGATCAGCTATTGATGAACCGAAGTCCATTACGTAGGAGATTGATCCTTCAATACCATTTCGCAGGTATTCTGCCGCATCACCATTTACTCCCATGGTCAAAACACCTTCTGCAAGCATAAAATCTACCCAGAATGACATCATCATCGGATGTATACCGGCACCACCAAGATTGGTACTATTGGCTCCTGTGCTAAAGCTATCATCGTCAAATGCGCCGCCAGCTGGATATACACCGAATAAAGTCCTCAGCTGGCTATCCGGTGGGATACCATCTGTATCCTGGTGATCCCTACCCCAATAGCCTTCAGGTAAGAAATCGTTACACCAAGGACCGTCAGGGGGATAATGTGATGGCCTGGTTTCCTGCACACAATTCTGCTCATTCACATCATCAGTATGAAAATCAGCCTGACGATAGAAATAATACCTGGCCCTGGGATCCGTACTGTAAGGCCGATTAGTGCCAACTAACAACCACATAAAATAAGATGACTGATAATCTGTAGCACCTGAAACATAATTATCAAGGAAAAACTCCTGTCGAGAATCAGGTGCCTGTGCGTTAGCGCTATGCTGGAATGCGAAATTTTGGTCGGCGCTAATCGTCTTTCCGATTAAATTATTTATGGTTGTAGAGCTTCCGCCTACTAATCTGGTTGTAATCTCCTTTCTTAACAAAAGAGTATTAGCCAGGGCTTCCCATGAAGCAGCATTACCCCCGTAGAAAATATCGGAAGCAGGTGCAAGACCGCCGGCCTGAAAATCAGCTATGGCTGACACCAAATCCGCTTCGGCAGCAGCGTAAACACTTGCACCATCATCTGGTACTGGCTCAAAATTATTCGCATCAAGCGCCTCAGAATATGGAATGTCACCGAAAGCATCAACCATGTTCATGAGTAAATATGCCCTGAGCACCTTACCAATACCCGCATGAATATTTAACTCTTTTTCTTCAGCTAAAGGAATTAGTGTTTTAATATCACTTAGTATTGAAGTATAAGTCAATTCCCAAACGTCATCAAAATCCTCAGGCTGTGTCCAGCCTATGTACGTATCAGCCCTGGGGCTGGAATCGGTAATCCTCGCCATTTGCATTGTTGCCTCATTGGCTTCATACAACCAGTCTTTAAATGCAAACTGTGCCGAATTCAACACGAAGTCAACGCTCGCCGACTCTGGCGAAAGATTGTTCGGGTCTTGCTGCAGGTCAAGTTCGCATGAAGATGCGACTATCATCACAGCAACCATTGAATATATTGCTATTATTTTTTTCATTTTTCTTAATCTTAAAGTTGAAGAATGACTTTTTAGAACCTCGCTCTTAAGCTTACTCCGTAGCGCTTAGAACTTGGGCCAGTCAGAAAATCAAACCCGAGACCGTTGCCTCCGGCGTTGAATGACGTAACTTCCGAATCCGCATTCACATGCTCAGGGAAGTTGATGGCGTCATACCATAAGTTTTGCCCTGAAAGAGTAACTGTTAACTCGCCAAATGGAGTTTTGTCAAGTATTGACTTAGGCAATGTGTAAGCCAAAGAGATATCCCTTAATCTCACTGTGGTTCCGTCATATGTCTGGAATTCATCAGGACCGGTGAACATCACATCAAAGCCCATGTTTGTAGCTGTAATGATCTGGTTATTAGGAGTACCATCTCCCTGAACACCACTCATTACGTAGAACCTGGTTCTGTCTCTTTCAGTATCTTTTGATACACCTCTACCGTAAATCGCAGCATTGGTTAAAGAATGAACTGCTCCACCTTTTCTGTAATCAAGCTGGGCGCTTAAAGTGATACCTTTCCATGAGAAAGTGTTAATTATAGACGTAGTGTAATCAGGATTAGGGTCACCTATTTCTTCAATTTCAGCTGCTTGCCTAGGTAAACCATTTGTCTCAATAATGTTGTTACCATTTGGGTCTTTCGCAACAACGCTACCTAATATCACATTGAATGGTCTTCCTACTACCGCGAAATTTCCAAGATTAGTGAAACCTGCAATTGTGATCTGGCTTAAGCCATCAGTTAACTCATTAACATCAGTCTTGTATGCAAAGAAGTTGCCTGTAACATCCCAACGGAAATCACCAACCTGTACTGGAGTAGCGTTGATATCAAGTTCAATACCTCTGTTCTCTATCTCACCAATGTTAACCAAAGTAGAAGTAAAACCAGTTGCTGGATCAAGAGTTGCTTGAGTGATCAAATCCTGGGTTAACCTTCTGTAAGCTGTAACATTCAAACCAATTTTGTTCTGGATGATTTTTGTTTCAACTCCAACTTCGAATTCCTTTTGAAGCTCTGGCTTCAAATTAGGGTTACCCAAAACTGCCGATGAACCATTGTCACTATCACTGAAGATAGTTGAGTTACCGTTGGTTGAAACAACAGCACCACTGTTAGATACAAATGCCCTTGCATTCGAATTCAAGACAGGTCTTGTATTATACGGATCCGGGAATCCGGCTGAAGTACCATATCCAACCCTAAACTTCAAGTAATTCAAAATATCACCGCCTATATCGAATACCGAGGTAGGAACAAAAGATAAACTAACTGATGGATAGAACAATGACCTATTCTGTTTTTCAACTGCCGATGACCAGTCATTTCTTCCTGCTACATTTAAGAACAAGAAATCTTTGTAATCAACTGTTACCTGACCGTAAAGTCCCATCAGGTTCTCTCTTTCAATACGCTGCATGTCTAGCCCTGAGAAACTGTTAATGGCTGACTGAGAGGTAAAGTTTGAATGCTCAATGAAACCGAATACTAACTGGTTAGAACTCTCAATTCCGTTCCTGTTAAATAAATCCTGCCTCGCATTGGCACCAATGTTGGCCTGGATACCAATATCCTCATTGATCCGCTTGTTGATCGTTGCAATGATACTGTGATCCCAAATAGTATTGGTAATGTTTGATGTCCTGAATACACCCGGTGTAATGTTAGGCTGTGTCTGGCTACCCCTGTTGATCCAGAAATTCTGGGTCTCAGAATAAGTGTCCAAACCAACACGGTACATCACATTAATCCATTCAGCAATATCATAAGTCAAGCTTGTCTTGCCGTAAAATCTCGTTACGTCATCAGTGTTACGTGAATTCCTGAGAGTCCAGTTAGGGTTGGTAATATCGTTACCACCTCTGTAGTAGACTGGGCGGCCATCAAGCGGTGCCTGGAATGGAAGACCATTCAAATCAACACTACGTGGAGTGTAGAAGACGTCACCGAAAATGGACTCGCTCTGTCCTGTTGAACTACTTCCAAGTGATGCATTGATCGGAGGTGTTTGCAAGTCTGTAAGGGCCACGTTGAACGTTGAACTCAATGTAAACCTGTTTGAAAGTTTGGCATTTCCACCGATACCGAAGTTAAACTTCTCTAATACGTTCTGCGGAACGAATCCTTCGTCCCTTGTATAGCTGAAAGAAGCACCGTAACTAGTGTTTTCCTTAGCAGCGTTGATAGAAACGGATGTCGTGGAAACATTACCCTTTTGGAAGAACCTGCCTACGTTATCATAAGCCCGATAGAAGTAGGGCACATTACCGCTTGCCAATTCAGGGAACTGGTTCCTTAAAGTAGGGTCAGTTAATCCCTGAATTGGGTGTTGAGCTGTCGTACCATCAGCGTTTATACCTCTCTGGCCCCTGGTATCAAAGTGAGGACCCCAGTTAGAGAAGAAGAAACCAAAGTTCTGATGGAAACCACCACCATACTGGTTCTGGTAATCCGGCAAAGATGCAATCTCAGTAGTGAAATAACTCTGGTTGAAGCTTACTTCCATTTTCTTAGGAGAAGCACCAGATCGGCCATTTTTTGTTGTAACAAGAATAACACCATTACGGCCAAGCTCACCATAAATAACTGTTGCACTCAACCCTTTCAATACAGAAATACTCTCTACGTTGTTGGGGTCAAGATCCAAAAATCGACTGGATGTTGCACCTCCACCTTGCTGAAAGTCATTTGTATCATTATCAGTATTCGTCGCAGAATTAAAAGGCACACCGTCCACCACAAAAAGTGGCTGGTTAGAACCAGTAATAGATGTGTAACCTCTGATAATGATGTTACTACCTGTTCCACTCACACCGTTTGACTGGGTGATGTTCATTCCAGGTACTTTACCTCTTAGTAGCCTTGCGATGTCAGCCTCAGGCTTTTCAGCAACATCTTCGCCATCTACTTGATGGACTGCATAGCCAAGGGCTTTTTTGTCCTTCTTAATACCTTGAGCTGTTACAACAACTTCGACAAGTTCAGTTACGTCCTCTGCTAAACCAACGTCAATAACTGATCTGCTACCGATTTCCACCTCTTGGGTGGCATAACCTATGTAGGTGAATACCAAAGTACTTCCCCCATCAGGTACACTTAATCTGTAGTTACCATCAAAGTCGGTAATCGTACCTACGGTAGTTCCTTTAACTACCACATTTACCCCTGGCAATCCTGAACCATCAGAAGCTGCAGAGATCCGGCCGGAAACCGACCTTTCTTGTGCCATTAGAAGTGGCACCATGCACATCAGCATGAAACTCATTAGTAGAGATTTTCTCATGTGTTTTAATGTTTAAATTGAACAAATATTTCAGCCCAAACAGACTTTGGGCTTCTACCAAAAGTCCCATTTAAAACACCTTGAAAAAAACCGATTAAATAGCCATTTTTAAGCGAAAAAATAGCCACGGAAAACATGAAAAAACCCTCATTAATGATAATGAGGGCATACTCTGGTCAAAAAACAATTAATCAATCTACTGAACTACCGATTAAATAGGTAGTGCTAAAAAGTTTGGCATATTAGCGCTCATTATTCCTATATATACTTATTTTCCAAACCTATCTTTATAGCGTCATTCTTGTTATCCACCTGCAGTTTATCATAGATATTTCTCACATGCGTCTTTATGGTTTCCTTACCTACAAATAACTCCTTAGCGATGTATTCATAAGTCTTACCTTGAGCCAAATGATCCAGCACCTCAGTTTCCCGTTTGGTCAGTGGTGTTTGATAATTACGGTTAAAAGACTTAATTACAATCTTGGCTATTTCTGGACTCATCGGGGCGCCTCCACCTGATATTTCTTCAATAGCTTCAGTAAGCTTTACAAAGTTCACCTCACCAAATAAAAACCCGCCAGCCCCTGCTTGCAGCGCTTTCATAATCCAGGCAGGATCGGACTCCTTCGACACTAGCAATATCTCTATCCCCTGATTTAATTTTTTGACTTTAATCATATCGTTAATTAGATCTCCGTTGAGATAAGGTAGAGTGAGTACGACCAGATCAGGGTCATCAATGTCTATTCTGCCAAGCATCTTTTGAGTGTTAGCATAGGCGCTTATAAACTTGAAGCCCGGGAGAACATCAGACAGTAATGCGTAAGCGTTTCTAGTCTTTTCTTCGAAATCGACAATAGCCACCCTTATTCTGAAATTTGTCATAGTCTTGTTTAAAGATTGTTTTTGAACATATCCTACAATACTATTTACGGTGGTTAGAATGGCTACAAACTTAAATGAGTGGTGCAATGAATAAGTAATTCGACAAGGGTCAATCATGGTATATTACTATACCATTCATTGTGAAATGTTTGGAAAGTCTTTGAGTGAACATCATCAGACTCGGTAGTTCGAATCTGACAAAACTAAATTCCATGGTAATCCACTTGTCCAAAAAAAATATTGAATAATACTTAGCATTGTTGGCCATGTATTCTTTCAAGTTTTGTCATTAGTTCAAACAATTCCCGCCAACTCATGCCGATTTTGGTTTAGCTTGCTATCTTCGGAGCAATGAGTGACATGACCACCTCCTACAAAAAACTCAATGAGGAAGACATCATCAGGATGGCTTTTCTTGGTTGTGGGTTCGCTACTAAAATCCACAGCAAAACACTCACCCGGTTTGACAGGCTCTATCTTTATTATGCCAGTAAAGATCAGGCAAGGGCTGAAAAATATAACCGTAAACATTACGGAAAAGGTGTTTTTACTTCTTATGAAGACGCTATCGACGATGACAAAATTGATGTCATTTTCATTGCAACCCCACCAATAAATCATCTGGAGCTCACCTTAAAAGCATTGGATGCTGGAAAACATGTAATTGTTGAAAAGCCACCTTATCTAAAATCTTCGGACTTCGATAAGGTAGCGGAGGCGCAAAAAAGATCCGGCACACAAGTGTTTGTGGCTGAGAACTATTTCTACAAGCCCCTACTCGGTAAACTCAAGAAGGTGCTGGAATCTGGCATTATTGGTCAACCACTTTTTATTTATGTGAACGCAACAAAAACCCAGGTAACTGATGATTGGAGAGATGCTAAAGACATTGCTGGTGGTGGCGCATTGTTTGAAGGCGGGATTCATTGGGTAAACTTTATGAGTAACCTTGGTTTGGAAGTTGAGGAGGTCAAGGGATTCAAACCTGAGAGTGAATCAGAGATCGAACGCAGTTATCACCTCACATTTAAGTACAAGGATGGCCCTGTTGGTACGCTTATATATTCCTGGGAAGTAAACACAATGATGAAAGGATTAAGAATCTCCCGGATTTATGGAACTGATGGTTCAATAACTTTTGAGTCTAACGGAGTTTTCATTTTTGTTCGGGGCAAAAAAACAAAATTCATCTGGCCCGGGATAACCGATATTGCTGGTTACAAAAGCATGTTCCGGGATTTTTTTAAAGCTCTTAGAACCGGTGAAGAGGCGGCTTTTAATATTGATATGGCTAAAGCAGATCTTCAGTTAATTGAAGATGCCTACGCCGATAATTAAGTAATCATCTTAAGCAATTCTCACTCCTTCCTGAACCAGGGAACTAGCGCAGAAACCTTTTTCATATGCTCATCATAACCCTTTCGGGAGACTTTGTGGCGCTCATCCATCATCGGGATACTTATAAACACAAACAAAATGATCATGGCTAAAGCGCCTACACCAGTCCAATAATAATCGAGTGATAATCCTACCGAAAAAACGGATAAACCAACCCAAAAAGAAACCTCTCCGAAGTAATTGGGATGCCTTGAATACGCCCATAACCCTGACTTGATAAAAGCGCCACTTTCATGTGTCCCCATTTTGTAAGCTTTCAATTGTTCATCAGAAATCCATTCCATAATTACCGCCGCCAAGGTGATTATAAAAGCTAAATAATCAATTAAACCTATTGGGGCCTCACTTTGCATAGCCACCCAAACCGGTAGCATGCCTGCGAAAACTAATATTGTTGGAAACATGTGTATCCCTGAAAAGCTGACAAGCCAGTATGCCTTGCCATTTTTCTCTGCCAGATCAACATAACGCCAATCTTCATGATGTAAACCAGGCCATCCACGCATCCAATTTAGTGTGAGCCTAATGCCCCAAAAAGCGACCAAAAAGAGCACCATCCACTGGCGGATTTCATTCCCCTCAGGGAATACCGTCATCCAATAATAAGCGATTGGTATAGGTATCACGCTCCAGTAGGGATCGTACATGCTGGAATTTTTTAGCACAAAACTGAAAATGAAAATAACAAGTGTTGCAATTACATCAGCTACGGCAACATCATAAATGGTGTGGTTGTAGCCTACAACTTTGGCTGCGTATATGCCAGTTGCAATCGCAACAACGTATCCGATAGTTACGATCAAAAATGAAGTTAACCTGCTATACCGGGGGTGTTTGTCAGACATTTTTAGGAGAATTATTTAAGAAACGCCAAACTAACTAAGTCACAATACTTTTCAATTCTTATTTTCGCCATCACCCGTGGCCAGGTTCAAACTACCCCCAATATCACCGCTTGCCGGATCAACTGTTGGCAATTACGTCAGCCTATTGAGGGGCAATAGAATTGAATCGAAATATTGGCTCAAGACAGTTCTAACTTTTATTATCATACTTATAGCCACACCCTTTCATTGGTGGGAAAAACTACAATATGGTAGAAAACTAAAGCACTTTACATTCAAAGAGCCCCCAGTATTTATCCTGGGCCATTGGCGTAGTGGAACAACCCATCTGCACAACATCCTCTGTCAAGATCCGCAGGTAGGCTTCATGACAACCTATCATGGGGTTTGGCCCAACAACCTGGCAAGCGAGGCTATCTTCAAGACGTTTATGTCTGCAGCGATGCCAAATAAAAGGCCTGCTGACAATGTGGAGTTAAATGTGAATTTCCCACAGGAAGATGATTTCTGCCTCAGTAACATGATTCCTTATGTATATTATAATTACTGGTATTTTCCCGAAAATTGGCGTGAGCTCTATACCAAATATGTACGTTTTAAAGGGGTCAATGAAAAAGTGAAATCCACCTGGATCAATGCGTACCGAAAAATGGTGGCCAAAGCTTTGATTTACAATGGTGGCGTAAGACCAGTATTCAAAAATCCAGTGAACACGGGTAGGATCGATATGCTGTTGCAAGCTTTTCCTGACGCAGGATTCATTTTTATCCACAGAAATCCAATTATTGTTTACCTCTCAACAAAACGTTTTTTCACAGAGCTGTTCCCAACTTTAACATTTCAGAAATTCACTGAATCAGAAATTATTGAATTGATAGTAGAGACATATGAAAAAATTCTCAATGACTATCTGGCACAAAAACAGCTTATAGCTTCTGCAAGGATCATTGAGTTGAGATTTGAGGAGTTTGAGGAACACCCTCTAGTGCATCTTAAAGAAATCTATGAAAAATTCGAGTTCAAAAACTGGGAGGAAGCTGAACCATTTTTCAACTCCTATAAAAGGAGTAAAAGATCATATAAAAAGAAGAGTGGGTATAAAATAACAAAAGGAGAATTGGACTGTATTCTCGACAGATGGGGGTTTGCAATGAAAGAATGGGGCTATTCAGTTCCTGAAAGTGTTTCAGTTATTAAGTAGCCCGAAAAATTTACTTGAGCGATCGGAAAATTTTACTTGCAAGATAGGTAGCTAAATCGCTAATCTGTCTGCTCAAATAGTTAAACCTCTTCCTTCTTTGTAGCATTAAACTGGCGCTGATTGATAGTGAATGTTCCATGTTGATAGAGTTAAGTTTACAAATGCCCCCTTTGCTAATGGGTATACTTGAGATACGTAATGAGTTAGCCATTCGGTTGGTAGGAAACCAAACTTTTTTTGACGCTACTAAAAGTCAAAGCCAAATCGTTCTTTCAACTTGACATTGAAATCGTCCGCATTAAGTAAATGGGTTTCTTTCTTCTTGCCTTTCACAGTTTCAATCAATTTGCCATCGCTTAATGATATGCGGCCCTCCTGGGTGGCAATGGTGCAAATTTTCTTATTTGTAAAATGCGAATCTGGTGATGTTTGTTGCCAGTGACATCTTGGTACAAACTCAATGAACTGCCTCCTTTGTGTTGAAAATATATACTTGCGTTCAAAACTGGAGGCATCGCTTGACTGCCACAAAATGAAATCGTCATCAGGGCTTTTCGTGAATTTATAATAGCGGGTGTAATCGATCTGGAGTTCATTGGGAATCAGCACTTTAGGCTCTAGAAACAGGTCTCCGTACCCTACATCAGCCAAATAAGTAGTATCATCAATTTCAACCAGAATAGCCATGTGCTCATATTCCGGTGTTTCCTCACCATCTTCTTTAAACATCCTGACCGAAATAAGATCGGCCTTGAAACCAAGGTTTAATAATAAAGCATGAAATAATCCATTCAGTTCGTAACAAAATCCACCCCGGCGATTAGCAACTATTTTCTCATAGATTGGATCATATTCCAGTATTATTTCCTTTTGCCAGTGGATGTCAAGGTTCTCAAAAGGTATGTTGAGTTGATGAAGCTTATGTAGCTTCTTCAGGTAATCATAATTTGGCAATGATGGCTCAGTAAAGCCGATCCGTTGTAGGTAACGCTCAACATCAATTTCCGGGATTTTTTGCTTCCAGTTAGATTTTCCCATCTTCTGACTAATTGCCGATCAATTCGTTCCCATTTTTCCAAACTAAAGTTGGTTTTAGTTTGCCTTGATGCCAGAATATCTCTCTAAAGTCAGCTACTTTGAATGCGATAAAATCAGCTTTGCAGCCTGGCTTCAATATTCCCACATCATCTAATCTGAGGGCTCTGGCAGCTCTATAAGTTATTCCCGCCAGCACCTCTGCTGTTGACAGCTTTTCTGCTGCACCCATCACACAGGCCTGAAGCAACAAATCACCCATCGGTGCTGATCCAGGGTTCCAATCTGTTGATATGGCTACACAAGTGTTGGCATCTAAAAGTTTTCTAGCTGGGGCGTACTGCATACCCAGGCCAAGTGACGCACCTGGTAGCACCGTTGCTACTGTGTCTGATTTAGCAAGAAATTCAATTTGCTCATCGGTAGTGCTTTCAAGGTGATCGGCACTTACAGCACCAATTTCAGCGGCTAATTTCGCCCCTCCTGTTGAAAATTGATCGGCATGCACAGTAACATCAAAACCCATTTGCTTGGCAGATGAAAGGTAGTGTCGGGAAATATCGACATCAAAAGCACCTTCTTCAGTAAAAATGTCAATTCTATTAGTGAGTTTTTCGGCCTTTAGTATTGGGAACAGGTCGCTAATAAGATAATCCAGGAAAGCCTTTTTATCTGCAAATTTTGCAGGGCAAACATGGGCGGCCAAACAGGTTGGGACTAAATCAATAGCCGATATGGTTTTAGTTTCATTAATCAACCGCAGTATTCTTAGCTCTTGTTCCACTGATAGCCCATAACCACTTTTGATTTCTGTTGTGGTGATCCCGTCAGATATATGCCGGTCTATTCTACCAGTTAAAGTTTTCTTGAGGTTTTCATCTGTTGCCACTGTAGTTTTCCTTACAGTCTCATGTATGCCGCCGCCCCTGTTTAGGATATCCTGATAAGTAGCACCAGAAGTTCTGAGCGCATAGTCCTCAGCCCTGTGCCCACCCCAACACATATGGGTATGGCTATCAATGAACCCTGGCATTGCAACATAATCCCCATCTACTTTGGTAATCTGATCAGCTTCACTTTGCAACTTGTGAAAAGCATCAATCTTCTTAATCCGCCCCTCCTCAACCATTATCCCGCCGTCAATCACAATTTGCATTTGATCATCACTTAATGCGCCTTTTAAGGGAAGATTGTTCAAAGTTAAAATTTGATTGAATGGACCGATTAGTTGTTTCATAACGCCCAAATTATAAAGAAAAGGCTCAAGTGAGATGATGAAATTTCACCTTAAAAAATTATTTACATTTGTATTTGACCATTAAAACTTAACAATTACCAATTATGAAGATTTTAAAGATTTTTGGCATCATCGTAATTGTAGCGGTGGTGTTGTTATTTGTTGCATACTTAATGATGCCTTCCGAAGGCCATCTCGAACGATCAATCTCGATCAACGCACCTGCCAAGTCTATTTTCAAAGAGGTTAGCAGTTTTAAAAATTTCAACAACTGGTCTCCCTGGCACAAATTAGACCCAGAGACTGAGTATAGTTATACTGGCCCGGCAAGCGGCGAAGGAGCTAAAATGAGTTGGTCAAGTGACGTGGATGAAGTGGGTACAGGATCACAGGAAATTATTGGGACAGTTCCGAATGAAAGTGTGAGCATTCAAATGCAGTTCGGTGATTTTGAAGGAGATTACAAGGCTGGCTACATCCTGGAAGCTGATGGCGAAAACACTAAAGTAACGTGGACATATGACGGTAAGGATGATAGTGCAATGGGTAAAATGATGAATACTTTCGTTGATAGTTTTTTGGGGCCAATGTATGAACAGGGCCTGGCCGACTTAAAATCATATGTGGAGTCAAAGCCAACATACGCTATTGATATTACTGAAGAAGAGGTTGAGGCAATGGCCTACCTTGGCACAGAACGGTATGTGAAATGGGAGGAGATGGAAGTCTTCAGCGATATCATGGGGCAATCGTTCGGTAAAGTTATGGGGTACATGGCCTCTAGTGGAATTGAGCAATCAGGCGCACCCATGGCCCTGTACACCAATTTTGAAGAAGGTGTGGGGATGAATATGGAAGTGGCAATACCCGTAGCAGAAGGAACCGAAGGCAATGGAAAAGACATCACTTCAGGCAATACTTACTCTGGTAAAGCTGTGAAAGCGGTACACATGGGTGATTATGCTTCAATGGAATCATCCTATGAAGAAATCACGAAATACATGACGGATAACGGTTATGGAGAATATGACTCAACCATGGAGGTATATGTCACCGATCCTGGCGAAGTAACTGATACCACTCAATGGGTAACGCATATCTACGTTGCCTTGAATTGATTTTTTGAATAAACAATTTTATGAGCTCCTTGATTCTAACGATTAAGGAGCTTTTTTTATCCCCCTTGCAATTGACATTCAGTCAATTTATTTCTTAAATTGATTAAGCGTACCAAAGCCCAAAAATCATGACTGACAATGTATACTGGATATTGGAATTAAAAATTAAAGACAATCAGCTGGATAACTTCCAGAAATTGATGGAAGATATGGTGATCTCGACAAAAAACGAACCTGGTGCATTGAAGTATGAATGGTGGCTAACTGAGGATAGCACCATATGTCATATTTATGAGCGCTATACCAATTCAGAGACAACCATGGTGCATTTAGCTAATTTTGGAAGCAAGTTTGCCGAAAGGTTTCTGGCATGCGTTGACCCCATCAGGTTTATGGTGTACGGAAGTGCCAGTGATCAAGTAAAAGAGGCATTGGCAGGTTTCGGTGCGACTCACATGAAGTACTTTGGCGGGTTCGCCAGATAAGTCAAGTAATAGAATGAAAGAGTAGTCTAGTCTTTGATATTTTTTTCAACCCACTCTTCAATGGAGTCCGCCTCTTTTTCATTACTTACCATTCCTTCGGCCTTCTTTTGGGCATTCTCAATTGCCCTGGTTACCATGGAATGCTGAATAAGTTCATCTTCATTCAGGCCCATTTTTTCCATCATGGGTATCAGCCGCTCACCTGCGATAAGCTTAAAAAATGGGGTGTCCAATGAGGTGAAAACCTCCAGGTGCCACGTCTCAGTAATCATATCACTTTTGGCCCTGAAAGGATGTAACTCAGCGGCTATAATTTTGTCCGCAGAGTTGGGGATTTTCGAGATGTCATTACCGGCCACCAATTTTACGCCATTTTCTGAACTATATCCTTCAGTTTCCATTGCAACGGAAGCCGCATCCAACAGCTCCACCAGATCAAGCCTGGTTTGCTTGAAATGATAAACTAACCAAACAGGTTTATTTTTTGCCATTGATTGTAGTATTGAAACCAGCTGACGGTACTTGCCAATTTTGGTCATGTAAACTTGATAGGAGATTTTATTTACTCCTTTCTTTGAATTAAATAGTCCAAACATTTCTGAAGAATTGAAGGATCAATTTAATCAATTCATTGCCAGCACCTATTCAGTAGTTCTTGGTATTTCTCTAAATTGAGAGGTGATTTTTAGTTATTAGAAGCTAATTAAACCCTTTTCAGCGCCAACAATTGAGTAGTCGGAAAAAAATATTGCTTGTTGACGACCATCAAATATTGCTTGATGGAATAAAATCTTTGCTGGAAGACCATCCGTATTACGATGCAGTAGCCGATGCCGATGATGCCGAATCAGCCTTAAGGATGTTAAAACTACACCCATTTGACATCTTGATTACAGATTTAAACCTCCCAGGAAAAAGCGGTCTTGACTTAGTGAGTGAAGTGAGGAAGAGCAATGCTGATATTAAAATAATCGCTTTGAGCATGATCGATGAGGAACATGTGATCAAAGATGTATTGAAGGCGGGGGTGAATGGTTACATCCTTAAAAAAGCAACTCATGATGATCTGGTGAGAGCCCTCGATAAAGTGATGGAGGATAAAGTATTCCTGAGTGATGAAATTTCTGAGCTTCTGGTTAATAATTTGAAAAATCCGACTCCAGAATCAATGCTTACTGAGCGTGAGCTAGAGATTCTAAGGCTAATTGTGCAGGAATACACCAACAAGCGCATTGCCGAAGCGCTCTTCATCAGCGAAAGAACTGTTGAAACCCATAGAAAAAATCTCTTTCGGAAGACTGGTGCAGAATCGCTGGTAGGGCTGATCAAGTTTGCTTTGGAAAATAAACTTGTGTAGTGAATACTGCCTTTTACAGCCATCGATCAGATTTTTTTTTCAATTCACCCTGCATCTCAATTGAAATAATATCTTTAGGGGTTTAACCCAAAAATCAATGGCAGTAAGAGGTTCATTTAGCAGTAGACTTGGTTTCATTTTAGCCGCGGCTGGTTCAGCTGTAGGCTTAGGAAATATTTGGAAATTCCCTTTTGAAGTGGCAGGCGGTGGTGGAGCCGCCTTTGTTGTTATGTACCTCTTTTTTGCATTTCTATTGTGCTTTCCAGTGATGGTGACTGAAATAGCAATGGGCCGAAAAACAGGCAAAAATCCTATCGGTGCTTTTGGTGCATTGGGGTATGGAAACTGGAGTTTTGTTGGAAAATTAGGAACATTCTGTGGCGTACTTATTCTAAGCTATTACAACGTAATTGCGGGTTGGGCCCTTGGATATTTAGTGGAGATGTTTATGGGTAATCTTGACATTGGCAATCAGTTTGGTGCTTTTATTACCAGCACTACCAAAGTTGTAATTTACACTGCCATTTTCATGTCAATGACCACAATGATAGTCGGTAGGGGCATATCAGGGGGCATCGAAAGGGCAGCGAAAATTTTAATGCCCACATTGCTCACAATGATCATTTGTCTGGTAGTTTATGCCTTTACGCTACCAAATGCCTTTGCTGGTTTAGAGTTTTATTTAGTGCCAAAATTTGAAAACATCAATGCAACATCAATGGGTGGTGCACTGAGGCAGGCATTCTTTTCCCTATCTCTCGGAATGGGTACCATGATCACTTATGGAAGCTATTTATCCAAGAAAGAAAATATCGTTTCCGCATCTGCAATGGTTACGCTTACAGATGTAATTATCGCTTTCATTGGTGGCTTGATGATATTCCCAATAGTTGCCTTTAACAATGGGGGCGACATGAGCAACCTTGTGGATACCGTTGGGTTGGTTTTTGTAAACCTTCCAGGGGCATTTGCCAATATGGGCCCTGTTCTTGGCCAGGTGGTCGGCACTTTCTTTTTCTTGTTAATTGCTTTTGCTGCATTGACTTCTACAGTTTCACTGCTTGAGGTACCGGTTTCTTATGTGGTAGATGAATTGAAAATTCAACGGACCAAGGCTGTTTGGTTGGTTGCTGGAGTAATTTACTTGGTGGGCCTTCCATCTTTATTAGGTAACGGTATTTCTGATTTCTTCTCATCTGCTTTTTCATTGCCATTTGGAGTTGAGTCACCTGCTTCAACAGATTTTTTATCTCTGGCAGTAGCCGTTTCAGACATACTGCTACTACTCGGAGGCTTTTTTATAGTAACATTTGCAGCGTACATCTGGAAAAAAGAAAACCTGGTGGCCGAACTCAAGTGCGGTTTTGAAAATTATGAAGATAGTTTTGCCAGTAAGTTCTTGAACGTGGCCATTAGTTACATATGCCCCATTTTACTTGCCTCATTATTCATAATGGTTTTGCTAAGTCATTTTTTCGGAATCAGCATTATTTAGCCATTTGAGTCACTTACTTTGATTGGCTAATTTTAAGTCTATGGAGGAAACCCAGCTAAGTCCTAAAAACTCCCTTAGGAAAAAACTCTTCATCATAATATTCGGGACCGATACCAGGGCCGGTAAAATTTTTGACATCATCGTTCTGTACGCCATACTGCTAAGTGTAATGGCAGTTATGATTGAAAGTGTAGAAGAAATCCAGCAACGATTTGGTGATTACCTCACTGTAATTGAATGGTTCTTTACCATAATTTTCACCATTGAATACATAGCCAGGCTTTATGTATCTGAAAAGCCATTGAAATATGCCCTGAGCTTTCTGGGCTTCATTGACCTATTTTCAATAATTCCAACCTATCTAACCCTATTTGTTACTGGTACGCACTTTCTGATTGTGATCAGAACAATCCGACTATTGAGGGTTTTCCGAATACTTAAGCTTACCCGTTATTTGAGTGAAGCCAAAATGCTTGGCGATGCCCTGAAATCAAGCAGGTATAAAATATTCGTGTTTATGTTATCTGTATTCAGTTTGCAGATAATCGCTGGAACGCTTATGTACCTTATTGAAGGTGCTGAACATGGGTTCACAAGTATTCCCAGAAGCATTTATTGGGCAATCGTTACCCTTACTACTGTTGGTTATGGTGATATAGCACCAGGTACAGTCATTGGTCAGCTTTTCGCATCCGTCTTGATGATCATGGGTTATGCCATTTTAGCTGTACCGACCGGAATTGTGACTTCTGAAATAACTAAGGAAAACCTTAAAGGCAAGAAATTTAAAGTTTGTGAGAATTGCTTCCACGATGAACATGAACCAGATTCAAGGCACTGCAAAATGTGCGGTTCTAAATTGGATTGGAGAGCATACGGCGGTGAGGCAAAACAAGAAGTTAAGCAATAGGCAACTTCTCTCTTAAAATATTAGCTTCAGGTTCATTCAATTGCAATACTTCTACTACCAGCTTCAACGTGGGTCTTTTTAAGGACATTATTACTAAAATAACCACATAAGAAATCACATGGATTTTGCTTTGCGTGAGATACAAACCCAATGCAACCAGGATAGATGCCGCCTCAAACATTAGATACATCCGCATCAAGGCTTTATGTAACCAAATCATTTTGGCTCTTAAGGGTTTAGCTACAGGCACTTGCAATCTTGAAGATTTAAACCCAGCAAAACCAATCCAACAGCAGTAGGCTGCCAATCCGGTAATAGTAATGTTGACTAATGAGATTAACCAAACATCTGATAGGATTTCTGGTAGCGCATTTCTTAAAGTAGCCAAATACATAATTCCGAATGGCACTAATGGCAACGCAATCAAAAGGTTAAATATCAAATTGAGGCGATGGTAAAAATCTTCACCATTTTTAAATGTTGCATTACTGAACATCAACTCACCTCCAACACTAATTTCCCCATCACTTTTCGATCCATAATTTCACGGAGCGCCCTACCAGCTTCTGCCAACTGGTAGGTAGCATGAATTGGCGGGTTGATTCTACCCTCACCTACCATATTCAATAGCGCCTCAAAGTTCTGTCGATTTTTTTGTGGTTCCTTTCTAAAAAAACCACCCCAAAAAACGCCTACTATTGAACATCCTTTCAGCAAAGGCAAATTCATTGGGATTTTAGGAATTTTACCTGCCGCAAAACCAACTATCAGGTATCTTCCATTCCAGGCAATTGCCCTCAAAGCTGGTTCAGTATAAGGCTCACCAACCGGATCATAAATCACATCCACCCCATTGCCTCCGGTGAGATCTTTCGCTGATTTTTTTAGGTCGCCCCGGCTGTAATTAATTACTTCGTCAGCCCCATTTTGGAGACAGAGCTCACCTTTATCATCCGATGAAACAGCAGCAATGACCCGGGCACCCAGAGCCTTGCCAATTTGAACAGCTGCAATGCCAACACCTCCAGCCGCTCCTAAAACCATTAAGGTTTCATCAGTTTTCAAATGAGCCCTATCGACTAGGGCATGATAAGATGTCCCATACGCCTCAGCAATAACCGCCCCAGTTGAAAACGCTATTTTTTCTGGAAGCAAGAAGGTATTTGAAGCCATTGCCCTGACTTCATTGGCAAATCCACCCCAACCCGTACCAGCAATCACCCTATCGCCAGCTTTAAATCCAGACACATTGGCCCCTACCGCTTTAATAACTCCTGCAACTTCACCACCTGGGGAAAAGGGCATGTCAGGCTGAAATTGATACAATCCCTGAACTATGAGTGTGTCAGGAAAATTAACCCCGGCAGCTTTCACTGAAATAATTACTTCATCAGGGGATGGGTCAGATAGCGCTGGAACTTCCCCAAGGCTCAAGTTTTCAGGAGGGCCAAAGGCTTCGCATAAAATTGCTTTCATTCGGCAAGTTTAGGGCAATTGAATGAGTTAACGTGATACTGATTGGTTGGTCTTTTTGAAAATTATATAAGCAACCTTGATCTGTTTTTCTTAAATTAATCCCGTAATTGGAGCCAGCGGATTTATGAGATCAATCATCGTCACCTTAATGTAGTTAGTATGGGTTTATTCGGATTATTCGGTCCTAAAATGAAAAAAGAGTTGCTAGACAGCCATTTGAAAAATCTATGGGAAGTAGCAATGTCTGACGGCCATATTGATGAAAGTGAAACAAAACTCCTTTATCAAATTGCGAACAGGCATGGAGCTGGAAAAAGCAGGGCGAATAAAATTAAGGGCCGGATGGATTCAATTGAATTTGTGAGCCCCGATAATGATGAGGAGCGTTTCGATCAAATTTATGACCTGGTAATGATGATGGCCGCTGACGGCGAGATTGATGACAATGAGATGGCTGTCTGCAACAAATACGCTGAAAAATTGGGCTTCGATAAGAGAATTGTAGAAGAAATGGTCTATTCAATTAGCTCTAATATTACAGTGGGCAATGATCCGGAAGAAACCAAACAACGGATCAAGTACATGCTCAAGCTGGACGAAAAACAATAAACTGTCGGAAGACGGTAGCTTATTCCATTAGAATCTTGAAAGACGGTAGCTATGTCATCCCAAGTGGCACCCGAATTGGCCACGTACATCTAAAAGTTGCCAATCTTCAAAGGTCCTTAGATTTTTATTGTGGGCTTTTAGGCTTTCAACTAACAACAACTTACGGTGATGAAGCAGCCTTTATTTCAGCTGGTGGATACCACCATCACATTGGATTAAATGTTTGGTTCAGTAAAAATGGTGAAGCTGCACCGAAAAATTCAACAGGACTTTTTCATACTGCCATTCTTTACCCCACTCGAATGGATCTGGCTATAGCGGTTAGCAGACTATACGAAAATAACTATCCGCTCACGGGTGCGGCAAACCATGGTGTATCAGAGGCAATTTACCTTGACGACCCAGATAAAAACGGAGTAGAGCTGTATTGGGACCGCCCTCCAACGGAATGGCCCAGGAAAAGTGACTGCAGCCTTGATATGTACACCAGGCCATTAAATATTGAAGCATTGTTATCAATTGTTAACTGAAGCAGATATAAAAGTGGGGCTTTCGAACTATCGGTCCCTGAACTTATCATTGATTACATCCTGGACTGGCCGGCCCTCAATCTTACTCTCTAACCACGAAATAATATCTAAATAAAGAAATGGACGGCGTTCCATAGGGTCTTGCGAAATCTGTATCAGTTTGTTTTTAAGTTTTTCAAATTCCTTTTTGATCTCGCTGGGCATCACTTTCGGAAGCTTCCTTAAAAATTTAAATATCTCCAACTGCATACTTTGGAGGTTATCCATCTTAGCCAAAAATCGATATACAGATTTTACCTGATAGTCAACTAAATCTTCATTTCCTATTTCAAAATGAGCAATGAGATTCAAAATTCTCGCAAAGCAATGCAAGTCTTCCCTCAGGTTTTGATCTTTAAAATTAATAATCTTGTTCAGGTAGGTAATTGCGTTTTTATTGTCCCCACTTCCAAAATACAGGCAGGCAATTTTGTAGTAAAAAAGGAGCAGCCAGTGATAATCAAGTTTTCCTGAAAGGCGTTTTAGTTCTTTATTAAACTCAGGCAAGAATGTCAGGCCTATACTAAAAGTACCCTCCAGAAAGTGTTTATCAATCCAGGCGAGGTTTGTATACAAAAAAAGCAGAACCCTGTTGTTTTCAGTAAAATTGTAATCTGTGCTTTTTGATAAGGACATTAAATCCTCAAGCACCTGATTATGTTTCAAATAAGACCTTGTATTAAACAGTGCTAACTGAAGGTTATGTAATCCTTTTATATAAAGGTCCATCTGCCTTGGAATCATCTCAGGCTGATTATGAAAAAGGTCAACCCAGTATTGTGCATTGCGATAGCACTGTGGAAAATCCTGGATAATGTAATAGTACCAGCCCTTCGATTGGAAATAGTACAATTTTTCAAAAAATGACATATTACCGATAGCAAGGTTTGGCAGCTTACCATCAAAATAGGTTTTGACTAATTGAAAGTCATTCTTGTTGCGCACAAAACCAACCTTAAGATATAGGCCGTACAATGACAGCGCCAAATTAGATAGTTCCTGGGTGCGGGTAATGGTTGCCCCCACTTCAACTGATTCAGAAGTTAGCTCCTCTGCCCTATCCCCAATGCTCCGGGTGATATATTGGGACTCGATCATTTTCTCAAAATCAAGGATTTCCAGATGAAGCACATGTTGCTTTTCTTCAACAGCCTTCTGTTTCACCTTATCTAACACCTTGAGGCTTTGCCGATACAGCCCTTTGTTATACAAAATTCTTGCATAATCAATATTCTCCCTGATCTGAATGTCAGCATTTTGGTTGATGTGGTTAAGCCTAAGGCTGGTCAGGATTTGTTTGTATAGATGCGCTTTTAAGTTTGAAAGCTGACCCGATTTTATACCTTTCCCACGTTGCAAGATTGCATCTTCAGTATACTCTTTTAGCTGATCAATGATGTCAAAGAGTTGAACAAACTTCGCCTCCTCGTTCGGGTTGATCCGGTTCGCGTATACCTTAAAATTTCGCTTTTCAGACTTAGATAGCGATTTTATCAACTCAAATAAAGGTTCTTGCGAAATCTTGGGCATTGTAAAATGACCTTTCGGAATTTAACTTAAATAATTATAAATCAGCTACTTAAAAAACAAAAGCTGCTTTTGGGTATCGTAGCCAGAGGGTTATGTTGTTCTGAACAAGCTTCCAAGTTAGTCTACTTTCGGAATTGAAAACAAACATCAATTCCTGATATGTCTAAGGATAAGATACACATTTTTGATACAACGCTTCGGGATGGAGAGCAGGTTCCTGGTTGTCAGCTTAACACCAAAGAGAAGGTGAGAATAGCCAAAGCATTGGAAGAGCTGGGTGTTGACGTAATCGAGGCTGGTTTTCCAGTTTCAAGCCCTGGCGATTTCAATTCTGTGCAGGAAATTTGCAAGGCAGTTAAAGAACCAATTGTTTGCGGACTGACCAGGGCGAAGGTTGTTGACATTGATTGTGCCGCTCAGGCCCTCCACTTTGCCAGGCGTAAGCGTATTCATACGGGTATCGGCTCATCTGATATACACATTGAACATAAATTAAAGTCAACGAGGGAAAAGGTTTTGGAGCAGGGTGTTGCAGCCGTAAAGTATGCAAGGAAATTTGTTGATGATGTAGAATTCTATGCTGAAGACGCAGGAAGGGCAGATCAGGAATTTCTGGCAAGAATGGTTGAGGCGGTAATTGCTGTTGGTGCTACAGTTGTTAATATTCCTGATACAACAGGCTACAATCTTCCCGAGATGTTTGGTGCCAAGATTAAATACCTAATGGACAATGTGCCGAATATTGACAAAGCAATTATTTCTGTTCATTGCCACAACGATTTAGGATTAGCAACTGCAAATAGTGTTGCAGGCCTCTTAAATGGAGCCAGACAAGTGGAAGTAACCATTAATGGCATCGGTGAAAGAGCAGGGAATACGTCGTTGGAAGAAGTCGTAATGATTACCAAAAGTCACCCTGCGTTGGATTTACAATGTGACATTGATACGACGAAACTCTATGGCTTGAGCCATCTGGTATCAGACTTAATGGGGATGCCGGTTCAGCCAAATAAGGCTATTGTTGGTAGCAATGCTTTCGCCCACTCCAGTGGAATTCATCAGGACGGGGTAATCAAGCATAGGGAGAATTATGAGATCATTAACCCTGTTGATGTCGGTGTGCCGGAGTCAAGCATCGTACTCACAGCAAGGAGCGGTAGGGCCGCTTTGAGGCACCGCCTGGAGATATTAGGCTACAGATTCGATCGGGACGAAATGGAGGTTATCTACATAAATTTCCTTGAAATGGCTGATGAAAGAAAGCAGATCGAAGATGAAGATTTGCATGAATTAGTGAGTACGGAGCAGGTAGCAGTTGCTTGACCTTGGCGTCATTCCTGACGAAGCGTAGCGGAGATCAGGAATCTCAAGTTTCGAGGGATTCCCGACTCGGTCTTCACTTTGTTCAGACACTCTCGGGAATGACGGAAGATGGATGTCATTTCAGCAATGGTTGAAATGGCTTTTTTTATGACATTTGACAATGAATTTTAGGCAATAATGGCAAAAACACTTTTTGATAAAATTTGGGATGCACATGTGGTGAAAAGCATGAAAGATGGACCAGATGTGCTCTACATAGATAAACACCTGATCCATGAGGTCACGAGTCCACAGGCTTTTGCTGGATTAGAAAAGCGTGGAATTGGTGTAGCAAGGCCTGAAAATACAGTAGCTACGGCTGACCACAATGTGCCCACAGAAAACCAGCATCTACCAATTCAAGATCAACTTTCCAGGTTTCAGGTAGATAAACTAACTGAGAATTGTAAAAAGTTTGGGGTTACACTTTATGGATTGAATCATCCTTATCAGGGAATTGTGCATGTAATTGGCCCTCAATTGGGGCATACCCAGCCAGGAATGACGATAGTATGTGGTGACAGCCATACTTCGACTCATGGTGCCTTTGGAGCGATCGCTTTCGGCATAGGTACCAGTGAGGTTGAGATGGTGTTGGCCACTCAATGTATTATGCAGCCCAAACCAAAGAAAATGCGCATCACAGTTGATGGCGTTTTAAGCGCCGGTGTTACTGCCAAAGATGTTGTACTGTACATCCTGGCTCAGGTGACGGCCAGCGGAGGTACAGGACATTTTATTGAGTTTGCCGGATCAGCAATAAAAAGCCTCAGTATGGAAGGCCGTATGACGGTTTGCAACATGAGTATTGAAATGGGTGCCAGAGGTGGCTTGATCGCTCCTGACGAAACAACGTTTGATTACATCAAAGGAAAAGAATTCGCCCCACAGGGTGCAGACTTTGATACAGCCGTCGATGAATGGAAAAAGCTCTATTCTGATGATGGTGCTAAGTTTGATACCGAATTCAATTTTGATGCCGCAGATATAGAACCCATGATCACCTATGGAACAAATCCTGGAATGGGAGCCAAGGTGAAAGGTAAGATTCCAGCATATTGCGAAGTGCCGGAATCAGATCGAAAAACTTTAGAAAAGTCTTTGGCCTACATGGGCTTCAATGCTGATGAGCAGATAGCTGGCAAAGCGGTGGACTACGTTTTCGTAGGTAGTTGCACCAATGGCCGCATCGAAGACTTAAGGGAAGTTGCCAATCTGGTAAAGGGAAAGAAAAAAGCGGATAACATTACAGCATGGATTGTACCCGGTTCGAAACAAGTTGAGCAACAAGCCAATGAAGAAGGAATTACCAAAATATTGGAAGAAGCCGGTTTCAAGTTACGCCAACCTGGCTGCTCAGCATGTCTGGCCATGAACGATGATAAAATTCCCGCAGGTAAATATGCTGTTTCAACATCAAATAGAAACTTTGAAGGCAGGCAAGGGCCAGGTGCCAGAACATTATTGGCAAGCCCCCTAACCGCCGCGGCGGTTGCAATCACAGGAAAAATTATTGACCCAAGAGAGATTATTTAGTTCTATCACCAGGAACACAATTGGCGTACAAAGCTCCACCAAAATTTACTTTGTGCTCTTCGTGGTTCTTTCAGAAACTTTCATGTTATAGTGTAAATATGTCAAGAGAAAAATTCACATCATTCGTTTCAACCGCAGTCCCAATGCCAGTTGAAAATGCAGATACCGACCAGATTATCCCTGCAAGGTTTCTAAAAGCTACCAGCCGGGAAGGTTTCGGTGACAACCTGTTCAGGGATTGGCGCTATGATTCCAATAATCAGCCTAAACCAGACTTCGTTTTGAATAACCCCAACTATTCGGGACAAATCCTGGTTTCAGGAAAAAACTTCGGGAGTGGCTCAAGCAGGGAGCATGCCGCCTGGGCCATTTATGATTACGGCTTCAGGGTAGTCGTTTCAAGCTTTTTTGCTGACATATTCAAAGGCAACTCCTTGAATAATGGCCTACTTCCTGTGCAGGTGAGCCCAGAAGATCTGGAGGACATCTTTAATACCATAAACATCAATAATCAGGCACAATTTAAGGTTGACCTTGAAAATCAGACGTTCACAAATGCCACTACAAGCAAGGATATCTCTTTTGAGATTAATCCATACAAAAAAGAATGCTTACTAAACGGCTATGACGATATAGACTATCTGCTTAACCTCAAACCTGAAATTGAGGCATTTGAGCAGTCCAGAACTTAATCCAATGAAGATATCAATAATGGACACCACCCTGCGGGATGGTGAACAGACATCCGGGGTGTCGTTCTCAGAAAGTGAGAAATTGACAATAGCAAGACTGCTACTTGAAGAACTCAAGGTAGACAGGATTGAGATTGCCTCAGCGAGGGTGTCAAAGGGTGAATTCAGAGGGTCACAAAAGATCCTGGATTGGGCGAAGGAAAAAGGCTATCTGGATCGGGTAGAAATATTGGGATTTGTAGATGGAAAAGAGTCACTCAACTGGATAAAACAATCAGGCGGCAGAGTGGTAAACCTGCTTTGTAAAGGATCATTAAAGCATTGCAAGCAACAACTTAAGAAATCCCCTCAAGAGCATTTAGACAACATCACAGAGGTTATTAGCAATGCTGCCAAAATGGGTATTACAGTTAATATCTATCTTGAAGATTGGTCGAACGGCATGAGGAATTCTTCTGACTATGTCTACAAAATGGTTGAGGGCCTGAAAGATCAAAAAGTGAATCGGATCATGCTCCCTGATACGCTTGGGATTCTGAACCATGAGGAGACATTCTATTTTTGCAATGAAATGACTTCACGGTTTCCTGAGGTAAAATTTGACTATCATGGGCATAATGATTATGACCTCGGAACCGCCAACGTATTCGCTGCGATAAAGGCTGGTATTGACACGATTCATACAACATTAAATGGACTGGGCGAAAGAGCCGGAAATGTGCCTCTATCGAGTGTTATTGGTGTCGTGAAAGATCACCTGGGCTACGAAATGTCAGTTGACGAAGAGCACCTCTATCCCGTCTGCAAATTGGTGGAATCCTTCAGTGGGGTTCGCATACCTGCCAATAAGCCCATGATCGGTGAGTTCGTCTTCACACAAACCAGTGGCATCCATGCAGATGGTGACAATAAAGACAACCTTTATCATAACAGTATTAAGCCAGAGCGATTTGGCCGTAAACATCAGTATGCACTTGGTAAGATGTCTGGCAAGGCCAATATCAAAAAAAACTTAGAAGAACTGGGTATTGACCTTGACAATGATTCACTCAAAAAAGTAACTGAACGCATTATTGAGCTGGGGGATAAGAAGGAAACTGTCACTAAAGAAGATCTCCCATACATTATCGCTGATGTGCTCAAAAGTGAGAAGATTGAGACCAAAATCAAGATCAGAAATTATTCGCTTTCGGTGGCTCAGGGCTTACGGTCTGTTGCAACTTTAAGTATCGAAATTGATGGGAAATCTCATGAAAGTACTGCCTCCGGCGATGGACAATACGATGCATTTATGAATGCATTGAAGAAAACATATGCTGATTTGGGCAAGTCTTGCCCAAGCCTAATAGACTATTCGGTGCAGATACCACCTGGTGGTAAAACAGATGCTTTAGTAGAAACAACAATTACCTGGGACCATGGTCATCATTTCAAAACCCGTGGTCTTGATTCAGATCAAACAATAGCCGCAATCAAGGCAACAATTAAAATGTTGAATATTATTGAAAACGGAAACAATAGAAATGAACTATAAAATAGCTTCCCTGCCGGGTGACGGAATAGGCCCTGAGATTGTAGATCAGGCCATCAAAGTGTTAAACGCCGTTGGCGAGAGATTTAACCATAAATTCGAATTTACTTTTGGTCATGTTGGTGCTGCAGCAATTGATGCAACCGGAAACCCCTTCCCAGAAGAAACCCTTCAGTTGTGCATGGAATCAGATGCAGTACTTTTCGGTGCTATAGGTGACCCTAAATACGACAATGACCCGAAGGCCAAAGTGCGGCCAGAACAGGGGCTTCTTGCAATGCGAAAAGCGCTTGGGCTTTATGCCAACATCCGGCCTGTTGCTGCTTTTGATTCATTGGTCGATAAAAGTCCATTGAAACCCGAGTTGATCTCGGGAGCAGACTTTGTGGTGATTAGAGAACTAACCGGTGGCATCTATTTTGGTGAACCACGAGGGAGAAATGAAGCTGGTGATCAAGCCTTTGACACTTGTGTTTATTCCAAATTTGAAATTGAAAGAATCCTTGAATTAGCTTTTGATTACGCTGGAAAGCGTAACAAAAGGCTTACTGTTGTCGACAAGGCCAATGTGCTGGCTACTTCAAGGTTATGGCGGGAGACGGCACAGGAGATGGCCCCTAAACACCCCGATATCGAAGTTGACTACATGTTTGTTGATAACGCCGCGATGCAACTAATTCAGTGGCCCAAAAAGTTTGATGTGATGGTGACCGAAAACATGTTTGGGGACATATTGAGTGATGAGGCCAGCGTAATATCCGGATCACTTGGGTTACTGCCATCTGCTTCAGTTGGCATCCACACCTCGGTTTATGAACCTGTTCACGGCTCTTATCCTCAGGCTACAGGTGAAAACATTGCGAACCCAATGGCTACCGTTTTATCAGCGGCAATGCTGTTAGAGCTGTCTTTAGATTTGACTGAAGAAGCCAAAGCAGTAAGGGCCGCCGTGGATTATTGCCTAGCAAATGGGCTTGTAACCGAAGACCTGAACAAGGAAAACTCCATTGGGACGAAGGAGGTAGGTGATGCTTTGGCAAAGGCAATTGCCAAAAACAGGAATGAATCAGTCAGTGTATAGATTAGCCGTGGAGCTCATCGGGGTATTAATGATGCGCTCTTTTTGCTAGTTTGACAGCTTTCAAGTTGAGCATTAACTTCATTCAGTTGCTCCTCCATACTTGCCATTTCATGTCTCAAAAAAGCAGCTTCCTTTTGCGCTTCGCTAGCCTGGATTTGTGCAAAAACAACCACAAATAAGAGAATTAAACTGGCTATGCCAGCCGCAAAGGCAATTATTCTGCTGCGCCACATTGCGTTCTTTTTTTCTGTCTTTTCGCGGTATGCTATTATCTTTTCGAATTCCTTATCCATATTTTTTAAGTCTGCTGCTTTTCTATTTCATCTTCTAACTCTGCATACCAATCTTCACCATACTTTCTGATTAACGCTTCTTTCAGGAATTTATAAACCGGAACACCCAGCTTATCCCCCAGCTTGCAAGCAGCATTGCAAATGTGCCAGCGATCATAATTAAGGGCATCGTAGTGATCGTATTTTGTAATTCTGATTGGGTATAAGTGGCATGACACAGGTTTTCTGAATTTCGTTTTGCCATCAAAATAAGCCTGTTCGATACCACATTTTAGGATGCCCTTTTCATCGTAGATGGCGAAAGCGCATTCCTTCCCTCCTATTGTAGTTGTTGAATAATCACCCTCTTCGTCCAAAATAAAAAGACCCTGTTTTTCGATAGCTGCAATCCCCTCTTCACTTAAATATGGTTTTACCTTTTTATAAGATTTTTCAAGTTGCTCCAATTCATCTTTTTCAAGTGGGGCGCCAAGATCGCCTTCTACGCAACAAGCCCCTTTGCACTTGTCTAAATCACAAACAAAGAACTGGTCTTTGATGTCGTCGGAGATTACGGTGTCGTTGATTAAAATCATTGAAATTTGAATAACTCAGGATTTCTTCGGCTATCTATTATTGTATTTATTATAACTTTACCTGGATAATTTGAGTAGACAATTTTGTAATTACCTTCAACAAGAAAGCGATATTTGTTCTCGTCAATTTGTGGTAAAGATAGTCGTGACCCGGATTCAGGGAATTGTTCTAATTGCCGGGTTCTCGAAAGTATTTTAGCAACCATTTTATTGGCAGCACTCAGGGATTTTTCAGCCAAAAAATCAAAAATAACCTCAAGATCACTGAATGATTCATCAGTCCATATGACATGTGACTGCTTCAATCTTGAGATTTATTGGCAAATATCTGCTCAACTTCATCCTGACCGTAAACTCTTCCTTCTTCTAAATCTTTTTCTGATTTCTCAATTTTTGATTGCAGTTGCTCTTTGGAAGATGGCATCCTTGATCCATAAAGTTCCTGAATCGACTCCCCTCTCAGCCTTTCAATCTTATCCAAAAGTTCGATATCGCTAATTTTCGAAATCCAACTAATGAGCTCAACCTTTTTTAGTGATATGTCCATATACATTAAAATTAACAGATTGAAGCGGATTCTTCTTAATTCGAAAAGGTATACTCCTCTCCATCAATCTCATATGTGTAGTCCATTATCATTGGCCACAGCGGTTTGGCCAACTGGGATGCCCAATTTTCATAATCCCGCTTCAGGTTAGTTACGACATCGGGGTAACTATCAAAAACATTCTGCTGTTCCTCTTTATCGCTTTTAAGATTATAAAGTAATTCATAACCGCTTAAATCATTCATCACCAGTTTCCAATCACCTTTCCTAATCACCCTGTTATATTCGGCTCTCCAATAAATCGATTCATGTGCCGACCCAAGAGAGTCTGATTTGACAAATTCCACCAAATTGACTCCATCATAAACCCTATCATTTGGAAGATCAATTCCAAGTGGAGCAATTGATGTGCTCAAAACATCAACGGAACTAACCGGATGTTCATAAACCTTACCTTCTTCAATTCGGCCTTTCCATTTCATCAAAAATGGCACATTCAAACCACCTTCGAAATCAGACATTTTCCCTCCTTTCAGCGGCTCATTAATTGTGGCTTTTGTGTATGTCGCACCGCCGTTATCACTTAAAAAGAAGATCATTGTATTTTCTTCCAAACCTTCGTCCTTAATTTTTTGATGGATTGCACCTACCGCATCATCCATCGCCGAAATCATGGCGTAATAAATTCGTTTATTCTCATCTTCAACCTCGGGAAACCGGTCATAATATTTCTTTGTGACCTGAAATGGGGTGTGGGGAGCATTGAAAGGCACATAAAGTAAAAATGGCTGATCTTTATTTCTTTCAATAAAATCAACAGCTTCATTGGCAAACTTGTCCTTCAGGTATTCTTCCTCGATTATTTCATCTCCATTTCGGCGTATCGCACAAGTGCCAATTCTTTTCTTATCCCAGATATATGGATCAATGAAGAGATCATGATGAATGCTTTTCACTTCAGGTTTTTCTACGTCGTCTACATACCAGGTAAAGGCTTCATAGAAGGAATAGCTGTAGTCGAAGCCCCTGGTATGTGGCACCGAATGATCTCCATAACCGAGGTGCCATTTGCCTATCAACCCGGTCTTATAGCCCAAAGGTTTCAACAATTCAGCAATTGTAATTTCAGATGGTGGAAGGCCTTGCTTATCAATATTCTCCTGATCTGGATAGGCTACCTCATCAAGGTCAGGCAGGTTCCAGCCGTTAGTGTCAACAAAATATTTGAAGCCCAAAAACTCCAACATATTTCTAGGGTATCGGTCATGGGGCTGCACTTCAAAACCGAAGCGCTGCTGATATCTACCAGTCAATAATCCTGCCCTTGATGGGCTGCAAATGGGGCTGGTGATGTAACCCTCAGTGAAGGTCACTCCATCGTTGCCAATGGCATCAATATTTGGTGTTGGCACCCTACTATGACCATAAATCGAGACTTCACCTTTGCCGAGGTCATCGGCCATCATTATGATAATATTCGGACGCTTGACGCTATCTGAAATTGACAGATTCGCTAAATAATCCTGCTTGAAGTCGATCATCTCCTGATCCCACTCAATTTTAAATTTTTCCGAATCAGCCAATGGCCAAAAAAGGTGGACTGCAATTGCTGACATGGACAACACAATTATGATCAGGTTCTTTTTTTGCTTGGGGCTCATAGGGCTGCAAATAAAGAAAAAAATTGTTGCCTAAAGTCTGCCTTTTGTTTCTTTGCCAATAGATGATGAATCATCTCGTTAATAGCTGCATGCAACTAGTTTTGAAAAGCACTTTAATTGGGCTCATTAGCTTGAGCCCCTTAATTGGAATATCTCAAAAAATTGATTTGAGTACCAAATCAGCAAAACTGAACATTGATGGCAATGCTGTAGTTGGCAACTCCATTGAATTCGATTTTCAGCAGAACGCAGTTTTTAAGGCCTGGTGGAAATGGTCGAAGGAGTTCAGTAGAACAGAAACACTTAAAGAATATACAAGGCACACCATTCCTGCTGTTGATGGTGAGTCAACTGCTCCGGTGATATTTTACTCCAAAGTGCATTCACCGGATTCTATCAAAACTGTTTTAGTGGCAGCTTTAAATGACAACGGGTTACCAAGCGATGAAATTGAGAAACATCAAAAACAGATCAGCCAGCTAATTACCGATTTCAAGCTGGATTATTATAAAAACAACTTGCAGAAAAAAGTTTCTGATACCGAAAAATTAGCCTCCAAAATCAGTAAGTCCCTTGATGGGTATATGACTGACAATATCAAACTAAGTCAGCAACTGCAGGATACCCAGGAAGACACTGAAAAACATAGGCAAGCAATTGCCGAAAATGAATCCATGATAAATGACCTGAAAGAACGAATGGAGGTCAACGAAATGAGGAGTGATTCAGTGAGCAATGAACTTGAAAAGATTAAGCAGACGCTTGAAGACCTGAAAAAAATGATGGGTGGCATTCGGTAGTCGTTTACTTAATACTCACTTAATAAACCTCTCAACATCGTTACCTAGCTTTGCCAGCAAAAAAAATGCGCTTCATAATCGCAGCACTCCTTACCATTGTTTGTTTATCATGTGCAGATAAATCCTCCCAAGATTTTAAGGTGCCTGATCTCAAGGGGTTAAAGCCACTAGAAATTAAGAGCCGGATGGGAGAACCTGACACCTCTTACAACCGGAACATAATTGGAAAGCAACTATTCGTGATGCGATATTTCGACCTTCGGGATGCCGAATTCAGGTTTGAACGCAACACTAACATTCTAGGTGAGATTTTGATTAACAAGCCTTTTGATTTGAAATTCGAACCGGCCGTAATATCAAATTACGGCTTAAGTGCCCTTGAACCGAGTGACGCAGATACGGCTTCTCATTTTCGATGGAAAAATATTGATGGCTTAAAAAATGTGAATGTTTACAAAGTTGGTATGGAGCGTCCCGAAGGAGTAGAGACTTATTTTAAGATTTACTTTGACCTGAAGTAAAACTGCATGCTTCTCGTCACTCAGAGTGCAATGCAATGAAGCGAAGAGTCTAAGGTGCATGACTCAGTTAGCAAACAGACCCTTCGGTCATATGCCATACAGTCGAATTCTTTCAGAGTGACTGGTTGTGTTATCAAACAAAAAAAGACCGCCATTTCTGACGGTCTTTCTATATCGAAACCTTATTCGTCTTATAGCTTACTGAAATTGTAGCTGATACCCAAGGATACCGATGAACCTTTTGTATAGCTATCTGATACAAACTCCTCATCACCAAAGTTCACAACCTGCTTGTATTCGGGGTTGAGGATATTATTCCATCTTGCCCTGATACTCCAACTCTCGTTCAGGTTCTTCTTAATAGTGTAGTTCAACTCTGGTCTTGGCTTCTCAAAAATATCAAGGAAGTCTGGCTGGATTTGCTTTAACCTTTCTCCAAATACATTGAAGTTTAGCGCAGTTGACCAACCATTTTCTGGGTTATCATAAAGCAACGAGGCATTAATCACATATGGTGATTGATTGAACATATCCCGCTTACGGCTTGTACCTGGCTTGAAGTTATTCCTTACCTGATACTCGTTTTCACTTACACTCACCTCCGAGAAGATGTAGCTCAAATTAGTGTTGAACTTGAAATTTTGTAATGCAGGTGAAATAAAATCAAGTGACTTTCGCATTTCGACCTCAATCCCAGCAATCTTGCCGTCAGGCACATTGTTGTAAGTAAACTGCCTGTCATTTTCACCTGTTATTAGTGGAAATGTCAATTCGATTGGGTTTTGCAAACTCTTGTAGAATAAGCCAATCCCAAAATATTCACCAACTCTGGGATAAGTTTCAAACCTTAGGTCGAAATTATCAATTCTGGTGAGCTTCAAAGTATCGTTACCATTTATGATGTTATCACCCAGGAACCCAAAAGATGAAAATGGTGCAAACTCACGGAAAGTAGGCCTGGCCAATGTTTTAGAGTAAGAAGCCCTAATATTCGTTCCCTCTTGAAGTTCGTAAGTAAAGTTAACTGCAGGCAATAAGTTAGTCTGCTTGATTTTACCAGGGTTTCTTAGAGTATCAAAAGAAACAGTTTGTTGATCTGTTGACTCTACCCTAAGACCAATAGTGGTTTTCAACTTTTCTGTTACCGGGGTCTCGATCATACCGAAACCAGCCCTGATAGTTTGCTCACCATCATAATTGTTTGGGAACAAACTTACTATCTCCAATGTGCTGCCAGATAAGTTGCCCTCACTGTCAAGGGCCAATCGATCATCTGAAAATATCGCATCGATATCACCATCGTAATTTCTGAACCTCAATCTGTAGTTATAACGATTCTCCCTAAATTCCCGGTCTTTATAGGTGTATGCACCACCAAATTTAATTTTACCTTCTTTAACAGGGAAGATCTTGGCTGGTATACTCACAGAGAATTTATTGTCCCAGTTGGTTTCGTTCATATTCCTGAAAAACCTTGAGGGCCTGTCTCTGTTAGACATTTGATTACTGTTCTCTCGAACACTGAAATTGTCCCTTAAGAATCGTAAATCTGGTTGAGACATATTTGAGTAAGTATATGAGCTAAACCACTCGATGTTTATGTTTCCGAGGTTTGTCAACGTATGATCTCCTTTAAGTTGGGTATTGGTTACACCTCTTTCCATCCAGGAGGCCACTCTTGAAGTAGAGGTGTCATTGGGGCCTTCCTCAGTGATAAAATTGCCGTTGCCATTCCATGCACCTGTAAGTATTCTGGTCTCAGCTACACCGCTTTGATTTCTCATGACATTGAGCCCAATTTTACTTGTATTGCTAAGCTTTAAAGTTGTGTTGATTAAAGCACCCCAGCTTACATCATCTATAGATTTGGTGTCATTATACTGAACAGCCTGATCATCCATCAAATTCGTTTGTCCACTGTTTATTCGTGACCAACGATTTACCTGACCGTTGTCATAGTGCTGGAAATTTCTGTTGTAAGTCAATCCACCCACAATTCCCAATTGCTTGTTACCAACATTGAGTTGATCTCCGATTGAAAAGCTTAATGAATGATTTACCGGTACCGATTTAAACTCTGGTGTAAAATCATTTTCATCAAACGACTGTGTGAAGTACTCAATATCCCTATTGGTGCCAACACCTGTGGTTGGCGATGGATAATTATTCGCAGGGAATAGTTTAACCACCTCAGGATGCTCCCTTACGCCGTTATCAAACCCTAACCAATCTGTATTGCTACTATTGGTTGTTAAAAACTGATTGTTAAATGATGACTGGAAGTTCGCACCGAATGAACCCGATGCTTGAATGGTAAACTCCTCAGGAAATTCCTTTGTAGTAATATCAACGAGACCTCCACTAAAATCACCCGCTAAATCAGGTGTAAAGGTTTTGTAAACGATGATATTATCTATCAAATTACTAGGGAAAATGTCCATCTGGACTGCATTCTTGTTAGGATCCAAACTAGGTATATCAGCACCGTTGAGCACTGACTTGGAATACCTGTCGCCTAAGCCTCTAACATAAACGTATTTACCAGATTCGACTGTTACACCTACCACTCTCTTAACGGCAGCAGCTGCATCATTGTCGCCATTTAGTTTAAACTGTTCAGATGAAATGGCATCAAGCACCCTAGGTGACTTTCTCTGAACTGTCAACAAGGCGTTTTCGCTGTTTTTTATAATCTCAGCAGTTATCACCACTTCCTCCAGGCCAACTGTGCCAGTGCCAAGGCCTATATTAAACGTAACAAGGTCATCAGCAACAACCTCTACCCCCTGGATAGATTTTGTTTCATATGAAACGAACGACACCTGGATATTGTAAGTACCTGGTTCCAAACCTGCTATAGTGGCGTTACCATCAAAATCGGTGATTGAACCCTGGGTGGTACCCTCAATGACGACAGTAGCACCTAATAGCGGTTCACCAACTTCCTCATCAAAAACTGAAACTTTAATTGAGCCAGTTTGACCAAAAACGGCCACCGCACTAAAAACGAAAAGGCTTAATAGTAAAAACCTGATTGAATTCATTTTAATAAGAGTTTTAGTAGATCGAGTACAAAAGTAGAGAGGGCACATTGCTACAAGATTTAGGCAATGTTATTTGTTTGTTAACAGAATAAAGTTTGCTTAACACACTGGAAATTTGCCTCAACGAAATATTAATCAACCGAAGATCATAAGGTTAAAAAAAGCTCCCCTGATTAATGGGGAGCTTTTAAAGTGATCTATTAAAACATTCTTATTGAATGATAGAAGAAAGGAGCGACCATCCTTCAAAGAATGGCGTTCCGACAGGGTCTATTGCACCTATATATGCTGCGTCTTCAAGTGCTACATCTTTAGTGCTAACTGTAGCCAGAGCTGCTGATGTAACCTCCGCCACAGAAGGAGTAAACCTATCAATACCAGTTCCGAAACCTGGGTCTATCATGGTATTGTTAGCGGCAATGTAAGTCCCGAAATCTGCAGCATCGGCAGGGTCACCATTCACCGTTACTGTTCCTGCAAGGTCAGATGCTCCATTTACATCAAATATGATATTGTTAGTAATTTCAATGGTTCCATCAACAAATAAGTCCCAGGATGCACTGGTCTTACTAGTTTCTTCAATGGTAATACCGGCATCATGACCAGCAATAATTGAGTTATAGATGCTTCCACCAAAGTTATCCCTTAAGTGTAATGCCTGAGTCAATGAAGAGGCACCGGCATCAAACACCCAGGTAATATTCGCAAGTTTTGGAGTAGCAAAAGGTGTTCCTGTAGCTCCTTCGTCATCACCAGTTGCTCCGTCCATTTCTGCACCACTTGGGTCAGAGCTTTCAAGGTTATCACCTGAGTGCCACACAATAGCATTCTGAATTGAACCATTGTATCCATTGTCAATATCTATTCCATCATCACCTGATAGCCCAATAACCATGTTTTTTACATCAACACTACCTCCGAAGAATTCAACACCGTCATCAAGGTTGGCGAATATTTCAATGTTTTCAATTGTTGTTCCTGAACCAACTGAACCAAGCGTTAGGCCATTGATTTCATTGTCAGAGCCAATTAAGCTGCCACCATGACGAATTGATACATACTTCAGGCTACCTGAGTTGTCAGCATCATCAAGTGGGTAGCTGGCGTCAGGGCCATGGGTGCCTCGAGATTCTGTTTCAGGTAACCCCTCGATTGCTAAAAGGTTGTTAGTAGAATTGGCGTTGTTTCCGGCATTACCAAGAATAATCAAACCACCCCAAAGACCGTTGGCATCATCGGCAACAGAACCTGCTAGGTCATCGGCTAACCCAGTGAAAATGATTGGCTCCACTGCAGTTCCTTCGGCAACTAGCTGACCACCCCTTGCGATAATAAGTGCTGAGGCACTAGCTCCCTGACCAGGCTGACCTTTTATAACAGTACCGGGTTCGATAGTTAAAACCTGACCATCATTTACGAATACGAATCCTCTGAGTACGTAAACATTGTCTTTTGTCCAGGTTGTGGTTCCAACGCCTTCAGCGCTATTAAATACCTCTACCTCAGTTGCAGCGGTCGTTCCACCGGTCACATTTACTGTTGCACTCTGATTAGCAGATATTCCGTTTTCATCTATCACAGTTAGTGTTATAGTAACTCCACCGGCATCAGAACCGGGAGTATAGCTAACCGTAACAGTACCAGTTGTAGCCCCAGCATCAGGCTCAGCTGAAACAGCCGCAGAACCATTTGAAGGTGATACTCCAACTGTTGATGAAGCATATCCGCCAGCTACAATTACTGAAAAATCTATGTTTACGGCCGCTCCATCAGCTTCAGCATCGGTCGATCCTGAGGCAGTAATAATTGGGCCTGGCACCATATCATCATCGTCATCATCATCACCTCCGCAAGAGGCTAGAAATAACATGGATGAGAACATCCAGAGTAGGGAAAGTAATTTTTTCATCTCGAAAAGCATTTTTTTGTTTTACAATTTCAGTTTGTACCACAAAATTGATTTTCAAGTGTTAAGTAGTGAGGAAAGCGCTGTTAGCTTATTGTTAAAGAAATTAAGAATAGTTTTTATGAGTATTATGAAAGTTATCGCAATGTTAAGATGAACCGTGTATTGATTCATATTTTAGCATAAGCTCCGGCTACAAAAATCAATGAAAACCTTAAAAAAAATCTCACTAATAGTTGGAAGCTTACTCCTGGCCTTTGTGTTGTTTGTCTTATATATTTTTAGTTCCACTGGCTACTTCAGGGAGATAATACCTAACCAGTCCGGCGGGATTTTACAGCAGATTGAGCTGCCGGGTGCCGAAGACATCACCGTATCTTACACAGATCATTTTGCACTCATTTCTTCAGATGATAGGGCGGCAAGGAGAGATGGAAATCCACAGCAAGGCGGTCTGTATTATATCGATCTAAAAGAGGAGCCGTTCAAGCCAAAATTGATTTCTGAAGATTTTGATTCACCATTTTATCCACACGGTATATCTACGCATAAAATCGACTCAGCACATTATAAGGTATGGGTTATCAATCATGTTAGGGAACAACACTCCATTGAAGTTTTTGAGCTTTTTGGTGACAGCCTGGTTTTTAGGGAAACCTTAAGGCGTGAACTGATGGTTAGTCCTAATGACGTGGTGGCGGTTTCTGAAAACCAGTTCTATTTTACAAACGACCATAAATACACCTCAGGTTTGGGTTTGTTTATTGAAAACTATGGTGGTTTGGCCATCAGCAATGTAATTTATTTTGATGGTGCCGATTACAGGGAAGTGGCTGATGGCATCGCCTATGCCAACGGCATCAACTGGGATCCAAACCGCAAGCTGCTGTTTGTGGCATCACCAAGGGATTTTATGGTTAAGGTCTATAAAATCGCTTCCGATGGTGAGCTCATTTTTGAGGCCAATATTGACGCCAAAACTGGTATAGATAATCTGGAGCTGGATCAGCAAGGAAACATCTGGTCAGGTGCGCACCCTAACTTGTTGGCTTTCACCTCTTACGCGGCAGGCAAAAATCCGATTGCACCCTCTGAAGTTGTAAAGATTACCTACACCGATAAGGACAATTACCTTGTGGAATCAGTTTATGTGAATGACGGTGGTGACATCTCGGCTAGTTCTGTCGCCGTTCCTTATCAAGATAAACTGCTGATAGGTAATGTAATGGATGAAGGGTTCCTGGTTATCAAGATCAATCAGTAATCAAATTTTTCGATAGACCACAATGTAATCAGTTTCTGTGCTATCCAATTCAAAAACTGTGAGTCGCAATTGAAAAGTGTTTGATACTTCACTTGTTGGTGTCAACGTGATGATAAGGTCTTCCGGTGCATCGCATAATACACCAAATTGAACCCCTGATCCGAGTTGATTCTGAATAAGGCAATCAGAATAATTCCGGTCCATTAAAACCGTAATTTCAGCGACTCCTTCAGCTTCAAAAACACTGGATGACAAGTCGGCAATAGCAACCTGAAATTCAGCAATCTCTGGTTCTTTGTCATCACTATCGCTGCAAGATGATACCGATAAAATTATTGGGATCACGAGTAAATAAAGTATTCGTTTCATTAAATAAATGTTTGGCTAAACATATAATGCCAAATGCAGGTAATGGAACAGATTAATTTCAGCGAGAGAAATCGTTAAAATGTGCTGAAGCTATTGAGCTAATTGAATCACTTCAGTTTGAGGATTTGCCCAATCATCTGCCTTCACCCAACGCCAGCACATAGTGCCTTCCATATGACCGACAGTCTGGATCCAGTTAGGATGCCCCGGGTCTTCATGAGCTACGATCACCTTCACGGAGCCGTCGTCTTCATATTTAGCGGTGTGGGCATTAATGTGAATTCGGTATTGGCGATAATCAAGGGATTCCATCCAATAGTTATTAAGCTGGAAATTCCAGTATTCACATTTTGGTGGTTTCGCTGTGATTACCAGGGCTTCGTCTTTCTCTAATTTCCAATAGCCATGATAGTAAGCAATTTGCGGGTCACCACCTGCATTCGTAGAAGTTTCCGGATCGAAGAGCGGCAGCTGATTGGGATATTTTTTAAAGCCATTGGCCCATTTGGCAAAAAGCAAAGGTGCTCCGGCAACAAACAATCCGGCAGTATTGAGGCCTTCGTCAATCACCTGAGGCGAGACTGGCCTCGGCTGCACATCATCACCAATTCGTTCGATTTTCATTTCAGCCAACTCTTCTGTCTCGGCATCTAAAAATGTCTGTCGAACAATCAATAGCGAAGTATCTGGCGTTGATTCAAGCCAGTTCTGGCCTTTCTTTTCCTGGCTAATGATTATTTCAAATGACCCATCAGTATTGATGTTCATGTCAGCCGCTTCCAGCATTCCGGCTGGTTTCATGCCCTCACCCTTGCCATAGGTTCCCCGTTGAACAGCGAAACCGAGATAGTGAGCTGTTTTGCGATTTCCAGTAATCCGGTATTCATACTCACCGGATATCTGGGCATTTTGGTAATAATTGTCAGGGTTATCCGCTCCTAGCTTTACGGTTTCATGCACCATCCTCCGCAACACCGGATAAGCGGGATCTGCATACTCGATAAAAGCCTCCAAACCAGCCCTTGTCAACCTTGATAAGTACCTATAACCCTCCGCCTGACTAAAGCTGTCTTGTGGTGTTCCATTAAAAACCAGGGCAGTTCCGGCAGCCTTCAGTGTATCACAAAACTCCTCCCATGATTTACCAGATACGACTCGTTGCTCATGGATGTCATTTTCGGTTTTGTTGTTGATTTTTAGCCAAAACCTGCGGAAAGACCTGTAACCACTTAAGAGGGAGAGGAATATTTTTTTGAGCATGAAGGGACTAAATCAAGTGGGAATTTAGGTATTTGAGTGGGAAGGTTAAAATTGGAACTGTGCGAATTAGGAGCTACCTACATGAAAACATCCTAACTGATAACCTCATTAATTCATAGTATATGTTTGGAGCGTAATATCATTTCTGTTCACATTCGATGAAGAATTCAATAATTAGTTCGAGGAAGTACCGAATAGAATTTCTTGGTTCTATCAACCTCTACATTCACTTTAAGCTGTCCTATATGAAATGAAGCAGTACTCATATGTTATTCGAGTTTCTAATCAGTTGAATTAGTTAATCAAGAATAGTCTCAGGGGTTTGAATTCATTAGTAGAAATCCAAAATGAGTAAGCAGCAAATTGATGGAAACTTCCAGTGTAATATCCCTCAAATTTGTAAGATTTTTGAACTGAGAGTTGTTGATTTTTTGTCAAAAACATGAATTTACCTTGCAAGTATTCAAACTTGTTAGCCCATTCATCAAAGTGTTCATATAAATATTGAATTCGAGTTCGACATTTGTCCTGAGCCTCAAAATTTGGAAGCTTGCCTATCTTAAATTTATTCAGCAATTCGGCCAGTGTTAAATCGCTACTGCAGTAAATGAATTGCTCATGATGAGCTGGAAGAACTATGTTATCGAAATCCGACAGATCAATTTGAACTAAATCGACATTGAATGTTTTATTGTTGAAAATTTCAAGTCTGTCGTTAGCATTGCCATCATGTCGATCTGGCCACTCATTGTTTTTCCAAAGATCTCTGATCGGTTGTTGGTTGATATTAGGTTCAATGTACTCCATCCATTACGCTATAACAATTAGGTACGCAGACATATTGTAAACATATTTCACTTATAGAATCACCTAATCTAACAGATTTTTATCTGCTTAAAAGCAGGCAGAAACTAATGAAAGAAAGAGTTTCTATCATTTCCCCTCACGCAAAATTTTCTCCATTTTCCTGCCCTTTGCCAATTCATCTACTAGTTTGTCCAAGTATCTAACCTGTTGGGTTAATGGATTATCAATTTCCTCGATTCGGTAGCCACATACAACTCCTGTAATTAGGTGGGCCATTGGGTTTAGTGTTGCCTTTTGAAAAAATGTTTCAAAAGTTGATTTGTCATCAATAAATTTTTGCAATTGCTTTTCGTCAAAACTAGTTAACCATTCTATCACCTGATGGAGTTCGGCTTTTGTTCTGCCTTTGCTTTCAACTTTCGTAACGTAATGGGGATAAACTGAGGCAAATGTCAATTTTGCCATTCGCTCATTGTGTTCTGCTGTCACCTTCATTTTTGTTCAGTGTTGTAAACAATCTATACAGCGGACTTTTTAACCGCATGATTTAATCATAGAACTACCTAATCTAAAGGATTTTTCATGTGATTAAAAGCATGGCCAGGCTGATGAAAATTAGCGCTGACTCTCACAGCCATTGTTGGTGTTGTCACCAACAATCAACCGCCTAACTATCATGGTGGCTTAGGAAAGAGAAGTTTTTATCATTTAGCAGATAATAACTTGCCGATGAGTAAAAGTAATCTTCTGGTTTTTCACAGAAACCAGCCTTAACAGGGTTGTCATGGATGTAATCCAACTTTTGATTGAATACTTTTTCAGAATACAGATCAATTGAAAGCGCATCTCTTTTCCAGAACTGATATTGTCGATCCTTCTTATCAACCTTAAAGTGCTCCAGTACTTCAAGATGATTGTCAATCAGGTCAAACTTTATTTGCTGAGCGACATATTTTAAGAAATCTCGTTGGACATCAGTTCTTTTATTTGGTTCTATAATCTGCCAAATCAAATGGATATGATTGTCTAGAATAACGAATGCGTAGATCGATGACCTCTGCTCCTTTACCAAAAAGGATAGGCTATCAAGAATTATGTTTTTGTACTTTTTCGGTTTAAGAAGATTTTTCCATTCATGGACAGTAATAGTGATGAACTGTGGATGTTCCGATGCAAGATTCACACTTAATTATAGTCATTTAAATCAAAGTGTGGACCTGGCGTGAATAGGTAGTTTGAAATTGTTGGTGACAACACCAACAATGGCGAGTATTAGTTTGAAATTGTTGGTGACAACACCAACAATGGCGAGTATTTAATAGACTTACTAATAAGAAAGTGCTGACTCTACTTCTTCTCTCTGTCTTTTGGAATTTCAATTGTAAATGGATCAAGATGGACAATTTTGCCGTTCTGAGAAACGACCACCTTGCTGTTTTTGTAGCGTTTGAACTCGATCATACGATCATGGGCAAGTTTGAGGCCTTTAAGAATCTTATTCCTCTTCGATATATGTTCCTTACTAACCATAATTCTCGGTTAAATCTTGCCAAACACCCTTCTCAAGGATTTGAACATTTTTAGAATCACTTTCTGCTACCAAAGTTAGCTCATCATTAGAATTATTGATAAACACCCATGAATCAGCGTCATCTTTGAAATTCTTGAAAAAGTTAGACAA
Organism: Cyclobacteriaceae bacterium; assembly: GCA_040222875.1. Taxonomy (GTDB): domain Bacteria; phylum Bacteroidota; class Bacteroidia; order Cytophagales; family Cyclobacteriaceae; genus JAJCYL01. Next base: position 107,065 of record JAVKCG010000004.1, read on the forward strand.
CCCCGATTTATATCTCCTAATAACAATGTCATCCGGGATGTGATGCCCACCTTCTAATACACGTTGCCTAACCCTTTGAATAGCCAATTCTTGAGAATTGAGCCAAATAAACAACAAGGTTACATGGTAACCGGTCTTTTTAGCATCCCGAATTAAACATAACTCTTAGTTGCCAGTGTGGTCTCAAAAGCAAAATTCTCTCCGCTATCAAGTAGGGATTTAATCTTAGCAAGCATCAATCTCCCAGCTTGAATAGCGACTTTTTCGGGTTGAAAAGGCGAGGGGCCTTTTGCAATTTCATCAGCGTTTACAAACTCTTTGCAGTCCAGAATATCGGGTAGAATGGTATAAGAGGCTGTAGTTTTACCTGCCCCATTGCAACCTGCTATGATATACAGCTGCTTCATCTGTTTTTAAGACGTACGCTCCCCCACCCACTTCCTCGCATTTATAAACGCCTCAATCCAGGGGCTTACTTTATCATTTCGGCCATCTGGGTAATGTGCCCAATTCCAGGGGTAGAGTGACCGCTCAAGGTGGGGCATAATAGCTACATGACGGCCATCTTTGGAGTGAAGTGCTGCGGTGGAGAAGTCAGAACCATTTCTATTACCGGGGTATTCTGGATAGGTATACTTGGCGGTGATCGTTAGCTCATTTTCTGGTATGTCAAACTCAAATTTGCCCTCACCATGTGCCAGCCAAATGCCCAGCTTTGATCCGGACATTGAACCAAACAACACTGTATCATTCTGCTGGATGTCAACATTTATAAAAGCACATTCAAACTTACCTGAAGTGTTAAACTGCATCTTTGGGTGGCTATCGCCCATCTCAGGATAAACAAGCCCAAGCTCCATCATCAACTGACAACCATTGCACACGCCAAGGCTCAGTGTGTCCTTTCTCTTATAGAAATTCTCCAGAGCAGTTCTTGCTTTGTCGTTGTATTTAAAGACGCCGGCCCAACCTTTGGCAGAACCCAAAACATCGGAATTAGAGAATCCACCCGTGAAAACAATCATGTTCACTTCTTCGAGGGTTTCCCTTCCGGTCATCAGGTCAGTCATGTGGACATCTTTCACATCAAACCCAGCAAGGTGGAGGCAATAGGCCATTTCCCTATCGCTATTTATGCCTTTCTCCCTGATGATGGCTGCCTTTATGCCTGAATTCTTTTTCCTATTTGGATCGATACCCAGGTCTTCAAACTTGCCAGTGAAATGTTCCGGAAATTGGTAGGTGAGCGGCTGAACTTTATAATTCTCAAAACGCTGTTTTGCATGCTCAGGGTCACGCTGGTTTTTATCAAATTGATAAGAAGTATGAAACCACGTATCTCTTAAATCTTCCAAATCAAATTTCAGATTTGATCCCGATTTCTGAATGAGTAAATGGCGTTCATTGATAGGAATACCAATGTTTTCAAAATCGATGCTATGGCTGGCAAGGTAATCTTCCACCCCATCACCTTTCTTCACCTGAATGACCACACCTGGGTTTTCTGCAAAAAGCACTTTAACCAAATCGGCCTCCTGAATGGGATCAAGGTTGATATCAAGCCCCCCTGTCAAGTTGCCGAATGTCATCTCAACGAGACAGGTAATAAGGCCACCAGCTGAAATATCATGACCAGCCAAAATCTTATCATTCATTATTAGTTCCTGAATAGCCTGAAATGCAGATTTGAAATAATCAGCATCATGAACAGTTGGTGTTAATTTACCTAAAACGTTTTGCGATTGTGCAAAACTCGACCCTCCCAGTTCCAGGTTGGATTTTGATAGATTGATGTAGAGCAATGAGGTATTGGTATCTTTTTTCAGGACGGGTTCCACAATCTGGCTCACATCTGAAACCTCTCCAACTGTCGATATGATAACTGTGCCTGGCGAGTAAACCACTTTACCATCCGGATACTTTTGGGTCATTGAAAGCGAATCCTTACCCGTTGGGATGTTGATGCCTAAAGCGCATGCAAAATCACTGACGGCCTCAACAGCAGCATAAAGCCTCGCATTTTCCCCTTCGTTCTTTGCAGGCCACATCCAGTTAGCGCTGAGCGAAACCCCACTCAAGCCGTGAGTTAAAGGTGCCCAGACCAGATTGGTAAGGGCCTCAGCAATCGACAACTTAGACCCTGCAACCGGATCAATTAAGGCTGGTATTGGAGCATGACCAATAGAAGTTGCCATGCCTTTTTTGGATTTAAAATCGATGAGTGTGGCTGCCACATTGTTAAGTGGAATTTGTATTTCACCGACGGTTTGCTGTTTTGCCACTTTACCGGAAACACATCGGTCAACTTTATTGGTTAGCCAATCTTTGCAGGCTACTGCTTCTAATTGAAGCACATTGTTCAGGTACTCTGAAATTGAAGCAGCATCATATTTCAAATCTTGATAAGATGGCTTTTGCGTTTTGTCTTCCAAAATTGTTTTTGGCGAAGAACCAAAAAGATGTTTCAACTCAAGATCGAAAGGAGCTTTGCTCTTTTCCGAACCAAGAAATTTCAAATGTTGATCGCCTGTGGCATGGCCTACGTGATAAAAGGGTGCCCTTTCCCGCTCTGATACTTTCTTGAGATAATCAAGGTCTTTTTCCTTAATGACCAATCCCATGCGCTCCTGGCTTTCATTACTCAGGATTTCCTTCTCGGATAAAGTTGGGTCACCGATCGGTAATTTTTTTGCATCTATTTCACCGCCGCTGTCTTCTACCAATTCTGATAGACAATTCAGGTGGCCTCCGGCACCGTGATCATGAATGGAAACCACTGGGTTTTCATCCATTTCTGTCATCGCCCGGATGGCATTAGCCACCCTTTTTTCCATTTCAGGATTTGACCGTTGGATGGCATTCAGTTCAATGGCGTTCTCAAACTCACCTGTTGCAACTGATGACACCGCACCACCGCCCATACCAATTCGGTAGTTGTCACCACCCAATACCACAATCTGGTCATTCTTAGAGACTTCCTTTTTAATCGCCTGATCTTTCTTGCCATACCCAACACCACCAGCCAGCATAATTACTTTGTCATAGCCGAATGCTTTGTCACCCTCTTCATGTTCAAAGGTCAGCAGACTTCCACAGATTAACGGCTGGCCGAACTTGTTGCCATAATCGCTGGCCCCATTGGATGCTTTGATTAGAATATCCAGCGGGGTTTGGTAGAGCCATTGCCTTTCCTTTACATTTTTCTCCCATGGCTTTTGATCGTCCATACGAGAGTAAGATGTCATATAAACTGCAGTGCCTGCTACAGGTATACTTCCCTGCCCTCCAGCTAATCTGTCCCGGATTTCGCCCCCGGAACCAGTTGCTGCACCGTTAAAAGGTTCAACTGTTGTTGGGAAGTTGTGGGTCTCTGCTTTTAGGGATATAACTGAGTCGAAGTCTTTCTTTTCAAACCAATCCGGTTTATCCTGGGATTTCGGTGCAAACTGCTCAACGCTTGGCCCTTGGATAAAAGCAACGTTGTCTTTATAAGCTGAAACCAGCAAACCGGGGAATTCCCTGGATGTCTTTTTAATCAACTGAAAAAGCGTACTCTTTTTTTCTTTTCCGTCGATGATAAACTGACCATTGAAAATTTTATGTCGGCAATGCTCTGAGTTGATCTGTGAAAAACCGAAAACCTCACTGTCAGTCAACTTTCGGCCGATTTCTTTTGATACATCATTCAGGTATTCTACTTCATCGCTGCTTAATGCAAGTCCTTCTTCATCGCTATATGCCGCAATGTCTTCGATTTCGATTATTGAGTCAGGCTTGTGCTTTATTGTAAAAATATCCTGATCAAGCAAGTCGTATTTGACCTGGAGCATTTTATCGAATTCTTGTCCTGAGAACGGATGAAATTCTTCAATACGATCAATCCCATCAACTCCCATGTTTTGTGTAATCTCGACCGCATTGGTGCTCCAAGGGGTAACCATCTCCTTCCTTGGACCAATGAACTCACTTTTAATAGTTCCAGAAGCAACCTCCTCAGCCTCGCCAAAAAGCCATTTCAGCTTATTCAGGTCACCAGTTGATAGCTTTTTGCTGGTTTGTACTGCGTAAAAAGTGGTATAGTTCCGCTTAAAAAATGTAATCATGAAGGAGGGGTTATTAAGCCGCAAAAATAGGATAAAATGGATGGCGGATTTTGAAATAGGGTTGCAATTTTTGGGATTGGGAGCCAACAAGGTGGGTTCTCTGGTTCGTGAGACACGTACCACGGCAGGGTGTTGAGACAAGTAGAGGGAGGGGCACTTTTTCCGTTTAAGGCAAATTTCACGGAAATTATCTCAATATAGATGCATCGTAATAGGTGAATGATTTAAAATAAAAGGAAAATGACATTCCAATTGTTTTTGATTGCTTTGTTTGTGCAGGCATTAGAGAAAAATGAAGTGGATGAGATTACCAGTAAAGAGGCAAAAAGGACATTTTAGGACAAGATGAATATGATTAATCCCTCGCCAAGGTTCGTGTCCTCACGAACCTCTGTACTATATTGAAACCTTGAATTTGAAAACGTCAGGATGACCTAAATGAATCCAGACCACCTAAGAAAGTCGAGTATCGAAATAGGCCGAATCTATTTCTGGACTGCCATCATCAACAAATGGCAGCACCTGCTGCGGACAGATTCATTTAAAGACGTTATCATTAGTTCTCTTCAGTATTTACACACCAAAAATTTGATAGATGTATTTGGTTTCGTAATCATGCCGAATCATATTCATTTGATTTGGAGAATCAACAATATGAATGGCAAAGAGTCACCGGCATCCTCACTTCTGAAATTCTCAGCTCATCAGTTTAAAAAGATGTTATCATCACATGAACTGTCAAATTACAAAGTCACTCGAGACAATAAATCATATGAATTTTGGCAAAGAGATTCACTAGCAATTCATTTATACTCCCCAGAAGTAATGTATCAGAAACTAGAATACATACATGGTAATCCAACAACTGAACGTTGGAGTTTGGTCAAGGACACGTGTGATTACGTCTACTCATCGGCATCCTTTTATGAGAAGGGTAGTAAACGTTTTACATTCTTAAAGCATATTGGTGAGGAGGTATGACTGAAAAGCCTCGAATGGGTTGGTTCGTGAAGACACGAACCATGGCTAGGGACACGAACCAAGGCGGGGTGTTAAGAGAAGGGGGCCTCGTGATAGTTCTTAAAGCCAAGAGACCCAATTTGATGTTTACTAGCCGCAAAAATCAAATGGTCTGCCACAGCATGGGCAGCTGTATTGTAGAAAGTGCGGTCATGGCCTCACCGATGTGTTTTTCAGGCCGCCATTGTGAATCAAAAATGTGGCTAATCTCTCCTGTTTTTCGGATGACATAAGTAACCCGGCCAGGTAGCATGCCCAGTAAACTCGGTTTGATGCCAAATAGACCCCTAACTTTTTGATCCTTATCGCTTAATAAGGAATACGGAATACCGCATTTCTTCTTGAATGCAGCATGTGATTCGGGAGAATCTGAGCTGATGCCGTAAATTTTGGTCTTCCTTTCTTTGAATTTATGATAGTTGTCCCGGAACTCTGAGGCTTCTACTGTGCATCCAATCGTATTGTCTTTCGGATAAAAGAAGATTACCAAGTGGTGATCTACCAGTTCATTTTTTACATCTATCAGTTGATTGTTTTCGTCAGGTAAAGAAAAAGAAGGTAGAATATCTCCTACTTTGATTGTACTCATGCCTTAGTTTAGTTGGTCGTAAAACATTTGGTTGGGAAGTAGCAACACTTAATAATTTTGAACTTACGAAGACAAGGTTGTAACTGGATTGATTCGCAGGATACCTTTATTTCATACGAACGGTTACACCCGATCTCACGCTGATTGATTTCTGCATTGAGTTTTCAAGCAAACCCAATTTTTACGGATCATCTGATTGGTATAATTCGGTATTGCTTCGTTAGTGGCTACCCCCTATCTTAACGAGGCAGAAAATCACTAACCTCATGGCCTACAAAGCATCATTTATTTCTAAAAAATTAGTAGATAGCTATAAGAAACATGGTAAGGAAAAAGTACTTATACCACCTTACTATTTGCCGCCCCTTCAGCGGCCAGTCGAGATTATTATTTTATTGCTGATACTCGCCATATTTCCTCTATGGTATCTTTACGGATTCGGTAGCGCCCTGGTAGCAATAGTGATAGCTTTCATCTTGTTTGGCATTAAAGATTTATTCATTCAGGACGACCACACATTAACAAGGATTTATGGACCTATAGGCAGGCTGAGATATGTATTTGAGAATTCATTCCGGGACAAATACCTACAATATTTTAATGAAACCAATACGGATGGCAGGCCAATGCCAAAAATTGTTAGGGATTACATATATCAAAAAGCAAAAGGTTTAAAATCAATGTCCAGTTTTGGTACTGAACTGGATATTTATGACCCTGAAAACACCGCAAATTCCAGGATCCTCCATAACAACTTTGGTGCCCAGCCTGATGAGATTTCCTATGGATTTGATGTGGGTGCCCACAGAGAAAATGTTCAGCCTTTTCATGTAAAAAGCACCATGAACATTTCTGCCATGAGTTATGGTGCATTGAACTACAGGGCTGCGGAGTGCCTCAGTTTGGGAGCAAAGGATGTGGCTTATGTAAATACTGGGGAAGGTGGTTGTGGGCCTCATGCAGTTGGGGGAAATGATGCTGTATGGCAACTGGGGACAGGTAAGTTTGGTGCAGGCAAACATGCCACATTACCAAATGGCCAACCTACAAGGGTATTGGATGAAGTTTTATTCAAGGAAACTTTGAAGGAATTCCCAAATGTGAAGATGATCCAGTTAAAAATTTCGCAAGGGGCTAAACCCGGTGTTGGTGGTCATCTTCCCGGGGCAAAAGTTTCACCTGAAATTGCTGACGTTCGAAAAATTGAACCCTGGAAAACCGTGATCAGCCCACCGCAGCATGCAGAGCTCTATGACTCAACATCAAAAGGTGCCGTGATGAAACTAATGGATTTCTGTAAGAAGCTAAGAGACATTAGCAATTTACCTGTTGGCATAAAAATGTGTATTGGGAAACTGAGCGAAATAGATCTTTTGGTTGAGGCTATGAAACATACAGGCGAAGGCCCTGACATGATCCAGATAGATGGGGCAGATGGAGGCACTGGAGCTGGCCCAAATATGTTTGTGAATTATGTTGGCTATGGCAGTGCAGTTGAAACGATAGCTTATTTACATCACAGGTTAAAAACCGCTGGCATTCGGGACAAAGTTAAGATCAGTGCTTCTGGTAGAATTTTCACCCCGGCGCATGCAGCCTACGCTTTTGCTTACGGGGCTGATACCATTGAAACAGCCAGGGCTGCGATGCTCTCAATTGGCTGTATCCAGGCATTGAAGTGCCACACCAATGAATGCCCAACTGGAATAACTACTAATAATAAGTGGCGCATGCATGGTATCAGCATCCCTGAGAAATCGACCAGAATACATATGTATTTAAGTGGATTCCATCATGACATGCTGGAGCTTACAAGAATTATGGGGAAAAGCAATCCCAGGGACATTAGGCCAGAAGACCTCCGGGTGATTAGTCAGAAGCAACATTTTGCTGAGCATTTTAAAGAAGAAGATCCATTCGGCTTTTTTATGCCATCGCCAACCGCAGATATTTGGGAGAAGTGATTCACCCATTATTAATTGCCGCCCTACTTTGTCTAAATGTTGCAGTTTCCGAAGTACTGGTTCAAAAAACGTTTTTAAGACATTTAGGAACCTCGTTGCTTGTAATTCTCATTACAGCAATTTGTGCTAATGTAGGTATCCTTCCTTCAGCGTCTGATGGCATTCCCGTCTATCAAGGGGTCTTTACTTACATTGCCCCTGCTGCAATATTCTACTTACTGTTAGGAGTTAACTTTAAAGATTTAGCCAAGGCTGGATTTTCAATTCTGGCAATGTTTTCAATTGGGGCAATTGGTACCAGTATCGGAGCAATTATTGCCCTGCAAATAGTGGATTTGGAAGGGGCTGTTGGAGAATTATATCCTGCAATTGCAGGCATGATGACTGCAACCTACATTGGAGGTGGTGTTAATTATAATGCCGTCGCCATCCACTATAACGTAATGGAAAATGGCAATTTATTCGCTGGTATTGCGGCAGTCGATAACATTATGACAGCCGTTTGGATGGTGGTAAGCATTCTGGCAGCAAAGTTTTTCCAGTCTAAGTTCCCTAGAAAAAAAGTCATTTCAGGTCAAAATGAAAATGTTGATACCTCAAGCAGGGATTACGAAACATTTGATCCTCAGGATTTAGCAATGCTTTTTGCTATTGGCGGCGGTGTGATATGGTTTTCGGATGTACTGGCAGACTGGTTAGTAACTATAGGCTTATCCATCCCTTCGGTCATTATTTTGACTACAATCGCTTTAAGCTTAGCTCAAGTACCCGCCATAAGCAGATTAGCCGGGGCTAAGGTTTTGGGCCTTTTCTCTGTATACCTCTTTCTTGCTGTAATTGGTGCTTACTGCGACCTCTCAGCCATGCAGGAAATTGGTCAATTGGCCGGTCTGATGCTTTTATACATAATTATTGTAATGACAGTGCATGGTATCATAACCTATGGGCTTGGGGCGCTGTTCAAAATTGATTGGGACCTTGTATCGGTGGCCTCTCAGGCCAATATCGGGGGGAGTGGGTCTGCAATTGCCTTGGCAAAAAGTTTGAACAGAAATGACCTGCTTCTACCGGCGATATTAGCAGGCAGTTTGGGCTACGGTGTAGGAACTTACATCGGATTTATTGTTGCTGGCTTATTGGGTTAATAACCAACATTGAAATTTCTTAACCCACATTTTACATTTGAGCTTACAAAACACTAACCTTCTAATGAAAATACTTACCTACACACTTGCTTTTGCAATTACCACATTGCTTGGATGCAGCAATACGAAAGAATCTTCAGACCAAACCGAGGAGTCATCACCGATGGAATCAAATTTGGGAAAATATGCTACAGTTAAGCTCACTACTGATCTTACTAAACTGACAGAAAGCCATAAGCAGATGATTCCCTTGCTTATTGAAGCATCCAAAATCATGGATGATTTGTTTTGGTTCGAAGCTTACGGTGATAAAGAGGAGCTGTTGGCTACTATGACTGATGAAGCGACGCGGCGATATGCAGAAATAAATTACGGCCCATGGGACAGGTTAGCTGGTAATGAGCCTTTTATTGAAGGGGTCGGCCCAAAACCAATGGGAGCCAATTATTACCCAACTGATATGACCAAAGAAGAATTTGACTCGGCCAACTTTGAAGGAAAGGGCAGTCAATATTCTTTTGTGAGGAGAGCAGAAAATGGCAGTCTTAAGTCCATCCCTTATAGGGAGATGTTTCCAGAGCAGGTTCGAACAGCCTCTGATCTTCTGAAGCAGGCAGCTGAGTTAGCTGAAAATGAACAGTTAAAGACATATTTGTCATTAAGAGCTGAAGCATTGCTAACTGACGAATACCAACCCAGCGACATGGCCTGGATGGAAATGAAGACCAACCAATTAGACGTGGTAATTGGTCCAATTGAAAATTATGAAGATCAACTATTTGGCAGAAAAACGGCTCATGAAGCCTATGTTTTGATCAAGGATATGGAGTGGAGCGAAAGATTAAAAAAGTACGTTTCTTTTTTGCCAGAGCTTCAAGCTGGTCTTCCTGTTTCAGAAATGTATAAAGCTGAAATGCCTGGTTCAAATGCCGAGTTGAATGCATATGATGTGGTGTATTACGCTGGCGATTGTAACTCAGGAAGCAAAACGATTGCAATCAACTTGCCCAATGACGAAGAGGTTCAACTTGCCAAAGGCTCAAGAAGGCTTCAGCTTAAAAACGCCATGAGGGCCAAGTTCGACAAAATTATGGTGCCAATTACGCAGTTACTTATTAAAGAAGACCACCGCAAACTTGTAACCTTTGATGCTTTCTTTTCAAATACTATGTTCCATGAGGTGGCGCATGGTTTGGGTATTAAGAATACAATAAATGGAAAGGGCAGCGTAAGGGAGGCGCTAAAAGAAAACTACTCTGCACTTGAAGAAGGTAAGGCTGATATTTTAGGCCTTTACATGATCACTCAACTTTATGACAAAGGAGAAATAGCAGCTGATATCGATGACTTTTTTACAACATTCTTAGCCGGTATTTTCAGGTCAGTGCGGTTCGGGGCTTCATCAGCCCACGGTAAGGCAAACATGATCAGATTTAATTTTTTCAAAGAATACGGTGCGTTTGTAAGGGATAAGCAAAAAGGCACCTACAGTGTTGAACCTGAGAAAATGCTACTTGCAATGAAGGCACTCTCAGAAAAAATCCTGGTTTTTCAAGGCAATGGAGATTATGAAGGTGTAGCTGCTTTTGTAGAGAAATATGCATTGATTGACCGAGAGCTTCAAGCAGACCTCGATAGGCTATCTGAAGCAGGGATACCCGTGGACGTTGTCTTCGAACAGGGAACCGAAGTACTTGGTTTATGACGAAATGCCTCTACGTAGTGCGCCATGCAAAATCCAGCTGGGACAACCCAGGATTGCGGGATTTTGACAGACCGCTGAATAGCAGAGGTGAGCGGGATGCACCGAGAATTGGGCAGTACCTCAAGTTACATGAGGTTCTCCCTGATTTTTTACTCTCCAGTCCTGCAAACAGGGCATTGACTACGGCCAATATTATCGCAGGTGAAATTGGGTATTCAGGTGCAATACAAACCGATCGGAGTATTTATCATGCGGATGAAGATACATTGCTTAACGCCGTTAAAAAGCTTGACAATGGCCATCAATCAGCAATGATCTTTGGTCACAACCCAGGATTTACGGATTTTGTAAATGGTCTAACTGATGCTGAAATTGATAACATACCAACATGTGGGGTTTGTAAAATCGAGTTTAGGATGGAAACCTGGGCTGACGTGAAATTTGGTACTGGTAAATTGATCTTTTTTCAATATCCGAAAGGACTTTGAAAGGCCAGGTCTATCTTTGAAGAAAGAAATTCGAATCTTGATTAATACCATGGTCTGTGTTCCACAGACCATTCTATTTTATATCTCTGAATAATGAAAAAAGATTTTGTAGCAGAATTAAAATGGCGGGGCATGCTTCATGACATGATGCCTGGCACAGATGAGCAGTTGAACAAAGAAATGACGGCCGGCTACATCGGGTTCGACCCTACCGCTGACTCTTTGCACATTGGCAATTTGGTACAAATCATGATCCTGGTTCATTTTCAAAATGCCGGACACAAGCCTTTCGCACTCGTTGGCGGTGCCACAGGAATGGTCGGCGACCCATCTGGAAAATCTGCTGAACGTAACCTCCTTTCTCCAGAAATACTCGACCACAATCTTAAAGGTGTTAAAGCACAGCTTGAAAAATTTCTTGATTTCGATTGTGGAGACAACTCTGCTGAAATCGTCAATAATTACGATTGGTTCAAGGACTTCTTGTTTCTTGATTTCATTAGGGATGTAGGGAAGCACATAACAATCAGCTATATGATGGCCAAAGATTCTGTAAAAACAAGGCTGGAAAGTGGCCTCTCATTTACAGAGTTTTCCTACCAGTTGGTTCAGGGTTATGATTTTTATGTGCTTAACAAAGACAGAAATTGCAAAATTCAAATGGGCGGATCGGATCAATGGGGCAACATTGTTACAGGCACCGAATTGATAAGGCGCAAGGGTGGTGGTGATGCATTCGCTTTGACTACCCCATTGATCACCAAGGCCGACGGGTCTAAATTCGGTAAAACGGAAGGTGGCAATGTGTGGCTTGATCCTGCCAAAACATCTCCCTACGCCTTCTATCAATATTGGATAAATGCCAGTGATGATGACGTCGCTAATTTCATTCGCATTTTCACGCTCAAAAGCAAAGATGAAATTGAGGCTTTAGAAAAAGAACATGCCGAAACCCCTCATTTAAGGATACTGCAAAAAGCACTGGCAGAGGACATTACCACGCGGGTTCACGGCAAAGAAGAATTAGATAGTGCAATCAAAGCATCTCAAATCTTATTTGGAAAATCTGTAACTGAAGAATTAAAATCACTTCGGGAAGATTTGTTGCTTTCTGTTCTTGATGGAGTGCCACAAATAGGCATCAATAAATCTACCCTGGATACTGCAGAAAATGTGACCGACCTTTTATCGGTATTAACTAATAATCAGATATTTAAATCGAAAGGTGAAGCCAGAAAAATGATCGATCAGGGTGGTGTAAGCGTTAATAAGGCCAAATTGGAAGCGTTCGATCAGTCCGTCAATTTTGACCTCCTTCATAATAAGTATCTACTCGTTCAACGTGGTAAGAAAAATTACTACCTGATCGTAGTCGATTGACCTCACTCAAACAACGAGTAATTACCTCTTTTCCTGAATTTAGTACAGTCCAGTTCTGGTAGTGGTTCTTTGTCACTTAAATATTTCTTCTTTGACAATTCTATCATTTGCCTGATAGATTCGGCTATGTTGCCATCACCTTTCATTCTTCTCCCCCATTCGCTGTCGTTAACTTTTCCACCATGCAAAGTTGATATGAGGTTCCAAACCTTTGTGGCCCTGTCAGAATAGTTTTTAGCAATCCAGTCTTTAAAAATTATACTTACCTGACCATTGAGACGCACTACATTATGACCAATACTTCTGGCGCCATTTTTAGCTGCCTGCTCAATTATTTTCGGGATTTCATGATTGTTCAAACCAGGTATTATCGGGGCTACCATCACCCCTACTGGAACACCAGCTTCAGATAACTTTTTCACCGTCTCCATTCGTTTTTTAGAACTTGCGGTTCGGGGCTCCATGCGCCCCCTCAGTTTTTCATCAAGCGTCGTGATAGAAATGTGAACGGTCACAAGGTTGAGCCTGGCCAATTCACTCAGAATATCGATGTCCCTGGTTATCAGGCTGTTTTTTGTAATCAGACCAACCGGATTTCGATATTTTAAGATCACAGCCAAAAGCTGACGGGTGAGTTTAAATTTCTTTTCCAGTGGTTGATAGCAATCCGTATTGCCAGAAAGCATAATAACCGACGGTTTCCAATATTTTGAAAGAAACTTCTTTTCGAGAAGCGCTGGCGCTTCCTTCTTCACTATAATTTTACTCTCGAAATCCAAACCCGCACTAAAGCCCCAATATTGATGCGAGTTACGGGCGTAGCAATAAACACAACCATGTTCACATCCCTGATATGGATTAATCGAATTGGTCCAACCCAAATCTGGGCTGTCATTTTTGCTGATAATATTTTTAGGATTTTCGTAATAAAGTTCCGTTTGCGGTTTTAATTGTTGCAAAGGCTCATCCAGGCCTTCAATATGATCTTGCACTATTTCATTCTTCAAGAATTCATTCTTCACGTTGGATTGTGCCCCTCTTCCTTTTAAGTATTTTAATTGCATATACTAATATATATAGTATATCTAATATATTTAGTTTAATACGCTAAATACCAAATGAGCTTTTCTAAAATATTATTAATGATGGATTGGATATTTTTGACCGCCGGTCAAGAAGCGTTCAATATGCAAACAATAAACATCAATCGGTTAAAAGAACGACTTGATAAAGTCAACGAAATTGGTGCAATGCCAGTAGGAGGTGTTAAACGCCTTGCATTAACTGATGAAGACAAATTAGTCCGTGACCTCTTAAAAAAGTGGTTTGATGAACTAAACCTGACAACACTAATTGATCAGGCTGGCAACATGGTTGGTACCTGGAAAATCAGCAATCAGAACCCAGTTGCAATTGGCTCTCATTTAGACACCGTTGGCACCGGTGGATTATTCGATGGCTCATTAGGTGTTGTGGCTGGCCTGGAGGTGCTACAGACAATTATTGAATCCGGCATTAAGATTAATAAACCGCTGTCAGTTATCAATTTTACAAATGAAGAAGGCGTAAGGTTCACACCAGATATGATGGGCAGCTATGCTTTTGCTGGTCTTGGCAAAATTGAGGATATCTGGTCGGCAAAAGCAGAAGAAAACCAGGCCATAAATCTAATAGATGAGCTTAAGCGAACCGGCTATTTAGGTGAAGTGAAATGTGGATCAGTGAACCTGGATTCGTATTTCGAACTCCACATTGAACAAGGCCCGGTGCTTGAAGCGGAGAATATCCAGATAGGCGTAGTAGAAAAAGTACAGGGCATAAATTGGACCGAGTATGTTTTTAAGGGAAAAGCTAATCATGCTGGCACCACACCCATGCGTATGCGCCGGGACGCTGGTTATGTGGCGGCGTCTGTTTCAAAGCATGTAAGGGAACTAACCAGGGAAATTGGTGGCGCCCAGGTGGGCACAGTTGGTATCACTGAGGCATTTCCTAATTTGATCAATGTGATCCCTGAAAGGGTAAGGGTTACGGTTGATCTCAGAAATACGGACAAAGGGCAGTTGCTAAAAGCTCAGCGATTGTTGGACGAATACGTCAGTCAAGTTTCCACAGAGGAGAACGTTGCTGTTGACAGAAACGAACTGGTAAGGTTTGACCCAGTTAATTTCGATCCAGACATGGTTAATTTAATTGAACAAAAATCGAAAGCCCTCGGTTACTCAAGCATGCGAATGCCAAGTGGTGCTGGTCATGATGCACAAATGATGGCCTCCATATGTTCTACAGCAATGATTTTCATCCAAAGCAAAGATGGCATCAGTCACAATATTGATGAATTCTCAAGTGATGATGCCATAGAGGCCGGTGCCAATGTTTTATTGAATGCTGTTTTGGAAAAGCTAACTTCTTAGCCGGTGGATTTTATCATCAAGTATTGGAACATAATTAAAGAAGCCTATTTAGGATACGCTAGCTATTTCTGGAATGAAATCACCTTCAATTACACTTATAAACCCTGGTGGGAGAATTACTTCTGGATGCTTATTGCAGTTTCCCTTTTCTTCCTGGCACTGGAGTGGCTAAAACCCTGGAGGGAAGATCAACCGAAATTTAGGAAGGATTTCTGGCTGGATGCGTTCTACATGTTTTTCAACTTCTTCCTCTTTTCTTTGATTTTTTACAATGCTTTATCAAATGTAGTTGTCAACCTTTTCAATGATTTCCTGGGGATTTTTGGCCTCACAAATATTGTAGCTCTTCAGATTGATTCATGGCCGAGATGGGGTCAACTGCTTACGCTATTTTTGGTCAGGGATTTCGTTCATTGGAATGTGCATCGATTGTTACATAGGGTTCCATTTCTTTGGGAATTTCATAAAGTGCACCACTCTGTGGAGCAAATGGGATTCGCAGCACACCTTCGCTATCACTGGATGGAAAATGTAGTTTACAAAACCCTCGAGTATATTCCCTTGGCGATGATCGGTTTTGGAATTGATGATTTCTTCATCGTACATATGCTGGCAACGGCTGTTGGCCACTGGAACCACGCCAATTTCACAGCGAACATTGGGCCATTTAAGTACCTGCTCAACAATCCATCCATGCATATTTGGCACCACGCCTACTACATCCCCGAAGAAAGAAAATTCGGGGTGAATTTTGGATTAACACTTAGCGTTTGGGATTACATTTTTGGCACAGCGTACATTCCACATAATGGCCGGGATATACGACTTGGCTTCCCAGGAATTGAGAAATTCCCTAAGAAATTCGTTGATCAGAATTTACATGGGTTTAGTGGTAAACCTTGATTTGGCATATCTTTGATAGTATCATATGATACTATCATGAAGCCTCCTTATGATATTACACCGACCATATTAAAGCTAATTGCTACTATTTCAGAAAAGATTGGGCATGTGAACGCCAATTTTTTAGACAAACCTTCTCCGCAGTTAAGGAAGCAAAACAACATCAAGACAATTCACTCCTCATTAAGTATTGAAGGGAACACTTTAACAACGGATCAAATTACCGCCCTGCTAGAAAACAAGCGGGTAATTGGTCCACAAAAAGACATAACTGAGGTAATCAACGCTATTTCAATCTATGAACAGCTTAATCAATTTGATCCGTTCTCAATAGAATCATTTCTCAAAGCACATAAAATGCTGATGAAGGGCCTTTCAGAGAGTGCTGGTAAATTGAGAACAACCGGTGTTGGAATTGTGAAAGGAGAACATGTGCAACACATCGCACCGCCGCATAGCAGAGTGGCATATTTAATGAATTCACTATTTGACTATTTAAAAGATCCAGATGAATTATGTATAATCAAAAGTTGCGTGTTCCATTATGAAATGGAGTTTATACACCCTTTTGCTGATGGCAATGGCCGTATGGGGAGGCTGTGGCAAACGCTGATTTTGATGAGTGAGTATCGATTGTTTGAATTCCTTCCTTTCGAAACCCTAATCCATGAAACACAGGACGAATACTACAAAACACTCGCTCTTTGTGACAAAACTGGAAAATCGACCCCATTTATTGAATACATGCTTCAACTGATCAGTAAATCCTTGGATTCCTTATCTTCAGTGAACAGCAAAACAATGACGGATCTCGGCCGGATAGAATACTTTCTTTCCCTAGACATTCAAGAGTTTAATCGAAAGAATTATCTGGATGTCTTCAAAAATATCTCTCCAGCAACTGCAAGTAGGGACCTCAAGAAAGGCGTTGATTTAGGCTTTTTGGTTAAGACTGGTGATAAAAACAACACCACTTATAGCAAGAAAAGCTGAACTAAAACGAGGCTATCCTACTTCTTCCTACCCCTACCCTTCTTCTCTGGTGTTTTTTCAGCCAATTCCAGGCAGATTTCAAGGGTCAGGTCTTCAGGCTTTTGATCCTTCGGGATGCGTACATTTTTCTTCCCCGCTTTAATGTAGGGGCCGTATCTGCCATTTAATACCTGGATTTCGTCATTGCCTTCAAAGGTTTTTATGATCCGGTTAGCCTCGGCTTCCCGTTTTTCCTTGATTAAGGTAATCGCTTCCTCCTCGGTCACTTCAAGTGGGTCGAGTTCTTTGCCTAGCGAAACAAATTTGCCATTGTGCCTCACATATGGCCCAAACTTACCGATGGCTGCAATAACCTCTTCCCCCTCAAACTCTCCAACCTTTCTTGGCAATTT
This sequence comes from Cyclobacteriaceae bacterium, assembly GCA_040222875.1. Classification (GTDB taxonomy): domain Bacteria; phylum Bacteroidota; class Bacteroidia; order Cytophagales; family Cyclobacteriaceae; genus JAJCYL01. Next base: position 124,161 of record JAVKCG010000004.1, read on the forward strand.
GAAAAGCTCTAGTGCTTCCTCAAGGGTGATTTTTTCAATAAACTGACCCTTGCGCATGCTGGCGAATTTCTTCTCCTCGTCATCGTTTTCACCAATTTGAATCATCGGCCCAAACTTGCCCAGCCTCGCATAAACTTTCTTGTCAGTCTTTGGGTCATCACCCAGTTCTCTGGCTTTATTTACGTCAGAGCGCTCAATATTTTTAGTTGTTTCCACAGTGGAATGAAAACCACCATAAAACGCATCAAGCATTGCATCCCATGGCTTGCCACCCTGGGCAATTTCGTCAAACTCTTTTTCTACATCGGCTGTAAAAGAGTAGTCTACTACGTTACCAAAATGATCAACCAAAAAATCATTCACAACCATCGCGGTATTGGTTGGGAAGAGTTTATTCTTTTCGCTACCGGTAATTTCCTTCTGAACTGATCGCTTTATTTCGCCTTCTTTTAAAGCAAATTGAATGTATTCCCTTTCCCTTCCTTCTCTGGTCTCCTTTGAGATGTATCCTCGTTTCTGAATAGTAGAAATAGTAGGCGCATAAGTTGATGGTCTGCCGATGCCCATTTCTTCAAGCTTCTTCACGAGGGCCGCTTCAGTATACCTTGCTGGTGGCCTGGTAAATGATTCTCTTGACAGCATCTCCTTTAAGGTAAGTACCTGTCCAACATTCAAAAGAGGAAGCATTCCTTTTTTATCTTCATCGTCCTCATCGTCTGTAGATTCGATATAGACTTTGAGGAAGCCATCAAACTTGATCACTTCGCCAGTGGCTGTTAGCGTAGTCGGGTCATTGCTCAATCCGATCGTGGCAATGGTTTTTTCAATCTGGGCCTGGCTCATTTGGGATGCAATAGCCCTTTTCCAAATCAGGTCGTATAATCGGTTTTCATTGTACTCTTTCCCGGCTGATTGTACTTTAAAATCTGTTGGCCTGATGGCTTCGTGAGCCTCTTGCGCCCCTTGTGACTTCGTTTTAAACCTTCGGCTTTGAGAGTACTGATCTCCAAATTCCGATTTAATGGCTTGCTCTGCACTGGCAATTGCATCTTCAGAAAGATTCAGCGAATCAGTTCTCATGTAAGTGATCTTACCGGACTCATAAAGCCTCTGAGCCAGAGTCATGGTTTGGGCCACTGAAAAACCTAACTTTCTACTAGCCTCCTGTTGCAGCGTTGAAGTTGTAAACGGAGGGGCCGGTGATTTAGTCTGTGGCTTCTTTTCAAGTTTCTTAATGCTGAATTCGGCCTCCAGGCATTTTTTAAGAAAACTGTTTGCCTCAGCTTCAGTTGCAAATTTTTTGGGTAGTTCGGCATTCAGCTCTTTACCATCTCCCAGATCAAACTGAGCGGTAACCTTAAATGACGAAACCGAATCGAATTTATCAATCTCTCGCTCCCGCTCTACAACAAGCCGAACAGCTACTGACTGAACCCGACCAGCTGAAAGACCACCCTTAATCTTCCGCCAGAGAATTGGAGAAATCTCAAACCCCACCAATCTATCCAGAACCCTTCTTGCTTGCTGCGCATTCACCAGGTTGATGTCTATTCCCCTTGGTGTCTCAATGGCATTGAGGATGGCGTTTTTTGTGATTTCCCTAAAAACAATGCGCCGGGTTTTTGCATCGTCAAGCTCAAGTGCTTCTTTTAAGTGCCATGAAATGGCTTCTCCTTCACGGTCATCATCACTGGCGAGGTAGATCAATTCTGCGTCTTTCGCTAGTTTTTTCAGTTCTTTGATCACCCCTTTTTTATCAGCGGGGATCTCATAGGTTGGCTTGAAACCATGCTCTATGTCGATGGCTTTATCATCCTTTGGCAAATCCCTTACATGACCATAGCTAGAGGTCACTTTATAATCTTTTCCCAAATACCCCTCAATGGTTTTTGCCTTTGCAGGTGACTCTACTATTACCAGGTTTTTCGACATAAAATAAGATTGATCCGTTTTGTAAAGAGTGGCAAATAAAATTAAAATTCAAAAAAGGCCTTGCTCAAGAGTACATATTTAATTTCAGTAGTTGGTGAAATTCCTGGTAGGTAAGTTGAAATCCCCCTAACCCCCTTTGGAAAAAGGGGGAACCTGAGCTATAAACCTTTAAAATGACCCAATCTATGTTTACTGGCTTAAACAACCGCTCCGAGTCTCCCGCAGGGGACTCTGAGCCTTTAATAAATCAGAGTCCTTTTTAAGAGACTCTGATTAGGTGTGAACTTGAGCTGTATTGTCATCGGGTAACTTAACGAAGTTGGTTGGATACTAATCAACTCCAATCACGATAGAGGTCTTGAACCTCTGGTTAAATCAATTAGAAGCCTTTTTGTAATACTCCGGTTGGGTCTGTACCAATTTCTACTTTCAAGGAATCCCCCTTTTAAAGGGGGTGGCCGTAGGCCGGGGGATTCAATTTATTTTATATCATGTACTTCATTCCCTATAACAAAAACCTCAAGACATTTTCCCGGCACCTTCGGAATCATAGTACTTTGTCAGAAGTGCTATTATGGCAAGAACTTAAAGCTGGTCAAATTGATAGCTTTAAGTTTAACAGGCAAAAACCCTTAGACCGATATATCGTCGATTTCTATTGCCGGAAACTCAATTTAGTAATTGAGGTAGACGGTGAAAGTCATTACCATGATCTGGCACCAATACGTGATGCGCAGAGACAGGAGGTATTGGAATCTCTTGGTTTGTCTTTTCTGAGGTTTGATGATTTGGATGTCAAAAGAAATATGGCTATTGTGCTCTCTGAAATTTATCGTTTTGTGGAAGATTGGAAAAAAATAAATCCCCTTGACCCCCTTTGAAAAAAGGGGGAACTGATCATTAATGAATTTCAGTGACTAAATTCGATTAAATGATCTACCACTACTGAAGCGATTTGTGTTTGGCATGACTTTCGGCATTCTTGATATGATAGGCCTGTCTCAAAATCCAGAAAAAGGAGGTAGAAAAAACGCCGATTGCCTGGTTGGCAAGGTTGGTAAAAACGGTGAATTGATCGGTGCTCCTGCCAAAAAATCCATTGGTGCCTATACAGAACAAACTGCACTCAACACACAACTTGACGATGTAGCACTGAGGGAGGAGCTTTGGAATATTTTAGGTGAAGTTGTTGTAGAATAGAACCTACCTAAACATCTAAAATCAATTAGCTTCTTGTCATTGTAGGGTATATAACCTGAATTAATAGTTCATGTGATCTATTTGTTCACCTAACTCCGCTCTCAAAGCTTCCACTGGGTTTTTTCTACTTGCGTTTAAAGTTTGGGAGCCGATAGTGAATGGGCCAAGTTCCGATAAGATCATTGTCCCTAACAGTACAGTTCCTAAACCAGCTCTTTAAAACAAGCAAGGGCAAATTTTGGTAAAAATAAAAGCCCTAGATTAGGCATATCTGATTAATAAATCCTGTGAAAGAATCGACTTTGAAAAAATGGCCACTAATCAGTTGGGAACCAGAAATGCTCATTTCTGGTGGTCTGATTCTAACATTAATTAATATTCACCCTCATTTAAATCAGATAAAATTTGCTTTTTTACCACTCCAGATTAATGGAATAGGCTTATTCATTTTCATAATATCATCTGGCCTTGGGAGCTTGACCCTCGGGTTTATACTTCATTTGATTTTAAGAGCACTTTGGCTGACGAAAATGGGGATAGCAAGTAGTTTCAAAGAACCTCTAAATCCAAATGAGTTTGGATTTTCTTCATTTTATAAAAACAGGATCGTCAATATAGATATCCAATATGAAGCACTGAAGTTAGGGAGAATTTCAAGTTTGATTTTCTCTGTTTCATTTTTCATGCTATTGATATTCATCGGGTTCAGTATTCTTTCCATCGTTTTCGCTATTCTCGTTGGACTTTCCTCATATATAGGTCTTGATGATTTTCTTGGGCCTATCATGCTTGGATTACTATTACTATTATTTATAGATTTTATTTCATTAGGGCGTTTTAAGCGCACCAAGATTGGCATCTTACTTTATCCCGTATTTGCCGTATTATATTTTCTAAGTCTGTCCTTTCTATATCGGGATATTTATTACCACTTAGTTCAAAATATTAAAAAGAGAACCTTGATCTTTGGCTTCGTAGCTTTCATCGCTTCATCAATTTTTATCGGTTGGATAAACGCTAGCGTATTTCATTGGGAGGAGACTATGCTTAAATACCGATATGATCAGTATTCTCCCAATATCTATGATGATGAAAGAAAACCTCTCTCAGGAAGAGATGCCAGCATAAGTTCTTACTATCAATCAAAGGACATTGTCAAGTTATTCCTATTAGGTCATTATGATAAAATTGAAACTGCTCTTGACAATAATGATCTATCGATTAAGATCAATAATGAAGTAGTAAAGCCATCTAAAATTCTAAATCATACAACTGATGAGATGCAATTCGGATATTTGTACTTTCTTAACATCTCTCATTTGAGCCCCGGAATAGAATACGAAATTGAGATAGTTATAGAGAATCAACCGTTTATTATAATTCCTTTTTATAAAGAGTAGCATACAGCTCAATACTACTCCTACTCCGCCCTCAAAGCATCCACCGGATTTTTTCTGCTTGCATTCAAAGTTTGAGAGCCAATTGTTAAGAGCCCAAGTACCAATAAGATCAGTGTCCCTAACAATACAGTTCCTAAACCAAACTCTACTCTGTTGGCGAAATTTTCCAACCAAAGGTTATTCAGGAACCATGACATAGGTGCTGAGATGAGAATTGAAATGCCCAGCAGTTTCAAGAACTCTTTTGAAAGCAATAGGGTTATCCTAAAGCTTTCGGCACCTAAAACCTTACGTATGCTTACCTCTTTCATGCGGCGTTCTACAGAGTACGTTGCCATGCCCAACAAGCCCAAGCAGGCGATGGTAATGGCAAGAAAAGCAAATGATCCGATTATGGAAACTACATCCCCGATCGCCTGGTTTGTGTTGGCAAGCTGTTGGTCAAAAAACTGGTATTCGAAAGAATGTACCCCGTCCAGTTCAGCCCATTTTTGGTCAAGTTGCTTCACTGTGCCCATTAGGTCACTTGAGGCAACCTTCAAATTCAAGTAGCTGAAATTTTCTGGCAGGTTTCTCATTACCAACGGGTTGATCTTGTCTTCAATCATCAGCAACTGAAACCTGAAATCCTGCACCACCCCAATCACTTCTACACTTTCGTCCTCATTCTTCACCTCGAATACCTGACCGATAATGTCAGCAGGTGTTTCGAACCCAAAAAGAGAAACTGCTGCCTCGTTTACCACAATGTACTTCGATCCGGTTTCCCCCGATGGTGGCAGGTTTCTGCCAGCAATAATTTTCAGATCAAGGTTATCGACATAGTGTTCATCTACTGACAATCTGGAGATGCCTTCGAATTCATCCTCGCCCTGCTTTCTTAAGCTGGTACTGTAAGAAATTCCTGTAGATGGAATATAACCAGATGCAGAAATACCGGATACCCCAGCAACTGAACTCAACTCGTTGGCTATAATCTCATAATCATTACTCTGCAATTCGATATTTACAATATTCTCAGAAGTAAAGCCATATTCGAACTCAAGAAAATGTCGCAGTTGATTATATATCAATAGTGATGTAACAATGAAAAATAAGGCCAATACAAACTGCATCCCGGTGAGAACTTTTCGAAAGCCGAGTTTTCCAGCTCCAACTTTGCGCATTCCGCCAAGTACTTTCACGGGCATGAATTTGCTCATATGAAATGCTGGAAATACTCCGGCAAGGGCTCCAATCAAAATGGCAAAGGCCATAAAAACCAGATAAACACTGAGGTTTTCCTGGAGATTGAAATTGAGGTATTTGTTGATCCAGAGGCCCATGAACGCTGGCTTTACCAACACCAGCAAAAGAATGGCTCCAATCAGCGCCATACATGAAATAAGAATCGATTCGCTCAGGAACTGGAAAATCAAATCCTTGCGGGATGCGCCGGTAACTTTTCGAACACCAATCTCTTTTGCCCTTGTTAGCACCCTGGCAATGGAGAGGTTGGTGTAATTCAGGCAGGCGGAAACCATGATCACAAAGGCCAGAAAACCTAACAAGTAGTAGCCTTCAATAGGCATACTGAAGGTGGTCATGTTGCTCATTAAAGTGCCAGGGGTTATGGCTGTAACAGCCTGCGGTGTTAACACAAAGTTTTCCAGCTCCTCCAGCTCAGCATACTTGTTAGCCGTAATTTCGCCAAGAGCGAAATTCAGGTCTACGAGGGTCTTCTGTTCATCAAGCAGAATATAGGTGTAACAGTGGAAGTGCTTTTCCCATTTATCCCGTTCGTCGTCAATTTTCTCTTCTCGAATTAGAGACTGCCTGGTAGTACTTGACAACAGGCCGTCAAACTTCAGGTGCGACTTGATCCCCTCAACATTTACCACACCTGTTACCTTGAAACTGCCCAACTCCATCGGTGGTGAGTCAACTCCAGAAACTTCTAGATGCGGCAAGCCGCGATCTGTAAACTCAATACTCTTTCCGATGGGATCTTCACTCCCAAAAAGCCTTTCAGCAAATTCATTAGTAATGACCAAAGAATTGGGTTCAACCAATGCTGTTGCGGGGTTCCCTTTAATCAAATCAAAACTCAAAACATCAAAAAAGGTAGGATCTGCAAAAAAGCCTCTCATTGTTTGAATTTGCTCTTTATAAATGGCATCACCACCTAGGCCCATCATTAGACGGGTGGTCTTCTCAGCTATACCGTACTCTGATTTCAGGGCTTCAGCCAGTGGTTCCGGTGAGGTAGCATAAGGCAACGATCCGGGTTCTGTCTTTGAAACAATCCGATAAATTCGATCCTTGTTGGCGTGGAATTCATCATACTGCAATTGATCTGCCAACATGAGGATGATGAGCAGGCAAACAGACATGGCCACAGCTAAACCAAATATGTTGATGAATGAAAAGGCTTTGTATTTCAGAATATTCCTGATACCAACTTTAAAGTAATTGCGGAGCATTATGGGTTATTTGGGTGAAATTTTAGTTGAGACGCTTCATGAATGACTGAGGTTGCATGTGAATCCTTAATTTGGACGTAAATAGATTCAGATTGTATGTCAGCAGGTTCACTAAGAAAAAATATCCACATCGGAGCAATGGTAGAGGTAGTCCAGAAGCATCATCAGCGATCAGGTGAAGTGACCGAAGGCGTAGTTAAACGGATACTCACTAAATCACCTCAACATCCACATGGCATCAAGGTGATGTTGGAAGATGGTGTTGTTGGTAGAGTGAAGAAAATTCTCGATTGATGATCCAGAAGCTTAACTGGGAGGCTTTTACAAAGAAAGATCGCAATGTTATCATAAATGCGATAAAAGAAGCCATTACAGAGAGCGACGGTGCAATTATGAACTTCAATATGTTTTCAGATGTTGCTCTCAGCATTAGCATTGAAATTCCTGCCGATCATCTTGCATCTCTTCACCAATCGCTGAATGCTATCCTAAACCTTCCAGACTTAAATCTTAAGTCATTCAATTCCAATACTGAAAAAGAGCTTTGGGTTTTCTTGAATGTTACTTTCATCGAAGGCAAAGGGAAACTTAGAATTAAAGTGCCAGAGGTGCCTGGGTAATACCTACTCCATCCTTAAAACATCACTTGGGTTACTACTCACAGCTTTGTAGATATGGCCTCCAACAGCCAGTAGAGATAGAGCGGTCAGCATTAGCAAAGCTGAAAGAAAAGGAACGTATGTGATTGGCACTGGGTAGTCCGTTATTGTTGCCAAAAGTGCATTGACAGCCATGTAAGCAACCGGAATTCCCGCCAGGCTGGCCAGACCTAACAAAATCAAAAACTCTTTGTTCAACACAACTCCCAGATGAACCCAACCACCACCTAAAACCTTACGGATACTTATTTCTTTCATCTTGGATTTGATGCGTATTGCTGAGAGACCGAACAAGCCGATTACAGCCAGAAAAATGGCAATAATTCCTGCCGTCGTAATTACACCGGTAGCCATGTTCGCATCCTGAAACGCATTATCAAAAACACTATCTTGATAATAGTATTCAAACGGGTCATTTGGGAAGATGCCGTACCAGCTGGCCTCGACTTGTTTTCCAATCTCAATTAAGTCGCCTGAATTCACTTGCAACGACAAGTACTTAAAATTCTCCTCTGGGGCAAGTTGAATCATCAGTGCACCAATCTTAGACCAGAAGGGCTGGAAGTGAAAATCCCGTACTACCCCGATTACATGGAAATTCTCGTCACCAATCTCCACGGCTTGTCCAATGGCCTGTGTCCAACCCATTTCTTTCACAAAAAGCTCATTGACAATGATCGATTGTGCATCAGATACCTTGTTTTCTTCAAATGGCCGACCTGCAATTATTGGTAGCTCCAGTGTTTCGATGTATCCAGGGCCAACCTGAACACGCTTCGAAGTGAAAAGTTCCTCTCCTATTTTGAAATTGACCTCATTGAATGATCTTCCAATTTGATCAACTGAACCCGAAACCCTTACAACTCCGGGTATTTGTTCTACCTGCTGCTTTAACTGCTCAAATACAGACCGGCCCTTCACCTCAACCGCGATTACATCGCTCTGATTATAGCCCCAATCGAGTGTTTTTTGATAGTTGTTATTCTGCAATAAAACTATGGCCGCAATTACAGCAACAAAAGAAAAAAAGTACTGAAAACCGAGGAGCACCTTTCTGAAAATACTTTTGCCTCCAAATTTTACGGTATCCTTCAGTATAGCTGTTGGTTGAAACCTTGAAACATACAAGGCCGGATATCCTGCTCCGCCGACCACACTGACGCATACCAAAATCGAGATATATATCCACATGGTTCCATCTGTAAAATCGAGTGCCAACGGATTTGGCACTAATGACTGAAAACCCGGTAGAAAAAGAAACTGGATCCAGAGAATACCCAAAGCAATTGCAAGCAGGCAGATGATGACATTCTCCACTAAAAACTGCATGACCAGTTGTTTTCTCACTCCACCCATTACTTTCCTGATACCTATTTCTTTGAGCCGATAGGCAGCGGAGGCCACCGCTATATTCATGTAATTGATACAGGCCAACGACATCATAATCGTAGCAAGAATAGACAAGACAATAAAGCCTTCCTTCCCTGGGCTGGTGAAAATATTACCAGAAACCTTTTGCCCAATTCTTGAAGCTTCAAACAGGGAAGTGAGTTGATAGTTGATGATATCAAGCTCATTATTAGCATCATTCTCTAATGGCACAAATTGAACCAGGCTTTCTTCTACAAGCCCCTGATTCAGCGCATCGTTTAGCTGGACAAATGTGACCCTACTATTGCTATTCCAACTATTGAGTTCATTCAGCCCAAGTGTTTCCTGGGTTTGATAGTTGATCAAAAACTGAAAAGCGAAACTGGACCTTCTATCAAATTCTCTGGCTACCCCACGGATCACGAAAGGCTGGATAACTTCCTGGTCGTTGATGATAAACTTCAGACTTAGCTGCTCTCCTATCGGATTAGAATCATCGAAATATTTTTCAGACATTTTTTCACTTAGGATGATCGCATTTGGTTCTTTCAATGAATTCACAACTCCCCACTTCAATGGAAACGAAAACATTTCCAGAAACTCGGGGTCAACAAACCTGAGTTGCTCCTCAAAAACCTTGTCATCATATCGCACATATGCTGAAGTCTGAGCCAGTCGGCTTACTTTTTCAACATTGGTCAAGTTCTCCTTAAGAATTGACCCAAGTGGATTGGCCGTACCAGAATAAAGTTGACTTCCGTAATCAACCCTCGCCTCTCTGTTAATCACAAAAATGTTAGCGCCATTTTTATGGTATTGGTCGATGGTCACAAAAAATTCGATGAATACATAAACGAATAAGCTGCATCCCACGGCCAATGACAGACCAAGTGCATTTATTAAAGAAGATGTTTTGTGTTTGAAAAAATTTCTAATCCCGATTTTTAGGTAGTGCTTGAGCATTGTTAGTGAATTTGGGGTAAGACGTTTAACGCTGCCACCTGGTTACCTAACTAATCTGCTATCAACGTGGCTTATTTGGGATTGATTTGTCTCAATAAAGATTTGAATCGTTGAGGATCTCTTCTGGTGTCCCAAATCCTTAATATTTGAACTGTTTCATCAACTACTCGATAAACCATCCAATAATCCCTTACAACCTTAAGCCTGGTATCTTTGAAATCAGTTCTGTTGCCAATACCCGGATGCGCTGTAACTAACGCTGCTGTTTCGTCGAACAGCTTGTTAAGTTTTCTCGAATAATTCTTGGATTCATTTCTTTTAATCCAATAAGAAAGAATATCTCTCTTATCCCTGACGGCGCTTTTTGACCAGATTAGTCGTTGAGCCATTCTCTCATCATCTTTTGATGTTCAGAATGAGAAGTAACCTCACCATTTTCCACTTCGTCAATGGCGATTTGAATATTTGATTTTTGCTCTTTAGATAAGCTAATTACTGTATGGTCTTCCGAATTGATTTCAACTAATTTCGAAATTTCAAAGAGTAAATTGGTATCAGTTGTCTTGTTAATAACTTGAATCAAGTTCGATTTAATGGCGTCAGTCTCCATATATCAAAGATATTATATTTTCAGAAAGCTTTAGGCCAACACGATGAACACATCATCTTAAAGTGTCTTTATATTTAAGATGATGATCTTCAACAATTATCCAGCGCATCCAACGCATGTCAGGGTAATCAAAGAATTTTGGGTTTTTCAGGACACCAATAAAACACCCGGTCGGCACAAGATCATCCCTGATGGCTATTGTGAGATCATTTTTCATTTTGGCGACCCGTATCGGATTAAGCTTAATGGAGATTGGGAAATGCAGCCAAATGCTCTTTTTGCCGGACAGATCACTAAACATTTCTTTCTCGAGAACACCGGTTGTTCTGACACTTTAGGGGTCAAACTTTATCCGGATATAGCTGCGGAATTATTCAGAATAGATATGTCAACCGTAACTGATAAAGTAGTCGATCTGGGAATGGTTGACACAATGCAACCATTGAATGAGTTGGCAAAAACCCGGTCAGATAAAGATCGAATCGAAATTGTTTCTAAATGGATTGACAAACTAATTTTTGAGAAAGCTGAATGGTCAATTCACAGTGCTGTTGATATCATTTTAGAGAGGAACGGCGTGGTAGGTATTGATTCTTTATCCAAAAAATGCGGCATGAGCAAAAGGCATCTTGAGCGCTTATTTAAATTAAAGATTGGCCTTTCACCCAAACTGTTGGCTAGAATTATCCGCTTCAGTTACATTTTTAAGAACGTTGAAAAAAGTGGCCCCTCATGGATTGATCTGGCTTTTAAATCCGGCTATTTCGATCAATCTCATTTCATTAGGGACTTCAAGGAATTTACAGGTGAAGAACCGGGTAAATATGGCTTCAATGAAAAAAATATGGCCAACTTCTTTTTATTGAAGTAATGTCGCATTTATACAATATCACTCAAGCCCTCATTACTTGTTTTGCTCAAAAAAAGAGATGAAACTTATCTATACTTTTATATTCTTAGTGGCCATATTGGTCAGTGCGAGTGCTCAATCAGAGCTTGATCAATTTGCCTGGCTCTTGGGTAAATGGGAACGGTCAAATGTCAGGTCCAACCGTACAGCTTTTGAAAATTGGGAGAAAAGCTCTGACTCAAAGTTTTCCGGAATTGGTTTTACGTTGCAGGATGGAGATACTGTTTTTGTTGAAAAACTTGAACTGGTGAGTAATAAGGACGGTGTATTCTATGTAGCGAATGTAGCTCATAATGCTGCACCGGTCTTCTTCAAAATAATTGAAATTACTGATTCAGGATTTATCTCTGAAAACCTTAAGCATGATTTCCCGAAACGAATTGAGTATGAGTTAAGTGGGAATAACTTAAAAGCAACTATTTCAGGAGATGGTAAGCAAATTCCCTTTGAATTTATCCGAATAGATTAATTGTACGGAACAGGGCCTCTCGCATTGCTGTAACGATTCAAATGCCTGTCTGCCTCCTATTCGGTTCTCAACGATTGCACCGGATTAGCTGCCGCAGCCCTTCTAGCTTGGTTGGAAACAATGCCGAGGGCGAAAACTAATGCCAGTAAACCAGTAACCGGGAAAATCCACCACTGAATATTGACATGTATCGGATATCGTTCAAGATAAAGGCTCAATATATACCATGAAAAAGGTGCGGCCAGCAGAAAGGCCACAATTACCAACTTTGAGAAATCCTTTGACATCAATGAAACGAGACTCATTATTGAAGCACCCAATACTTTCCTGATGCCGATCTCCTTGGTACGCTGCTCAGCCATGTAAGAGGCCAGGCCAAACAAACCCAATCCGGTAATGATTGCTGCCAGGATGGCAAATAAGGTTGACAGCTTTATTGTGAGGTTGATAGTGGCAAACTTCTGTTCAAATTCAGCATCAGCAAAACGATACTCAAACGGATACGCAGAGTTGTGTATATCGAAAACATCTTCAACAGTTGCCAATGATTGTTCTAATTCCATGCCTGCTTTAAGTCTGATCGTTACAACCCCTACCCAGTCGGGATCCATAATCATAAACATAGGCTTGACCTCCTCATAGGGTGATCCCATAAGCACATCATCCACTACGCCGATGAGCTTCTTTTTTCCACCCCAAAGATCAAGATTGGTACCAATCGGATCTTCTAGTCCCATCAAATCCAAAGCAGCTTTGTTAATAACAATCGAGGATGTATCTGAGGTAAAATCGTCAGAAAAATCCCTGCCCTGAAGTACTTTGATGCCCATGGTTTGGCAGTAATCATAATTCGCAGCGATTGTTGTGAATATCACTCTTAAATTCTCAGGCTTACCAGGCCAACCAAGAAAATTGTTGGAATTTATTTGCGTTATTTCACTATTTGAACTGGTAACAGATTCAACAGCTCCCGACTGCAACAAGTCCTGTTTCAGAACGTCCCAATTTTGCTGAATCTGATCCGTCCAATACACGCTGATTAGATTATCCTGCTTATAACCCAGCTCCCGGTTTTTTACCAAATCAATTTGCTGGATGATGACTACAGTACTGATCATAAGAATGATTGAAAATCCGAATTGGAGAATCACTAAAACCTTTCTTGGCGTTGAGGCATTTTTGCCAGTTGAGATCCTTCCCTTGAGTGTTTTTATTGGGCTAAAAGACGACAAGTACAAGGCGGGGTAACTGCCAGCAATAATTCCAGTCAACAGAATAGCCGCAAGTGAAATCATCCAGAATTGCAGGGATGAATAATCAATAAATAGTTGCTTCTCAACGAGGTTGTTATATGCTGGAAGGGCCAATTGGGCCAATAGAATTGCAAAAACAAAAGCGAGGAATGAAATGATAATTGACTCTCCAAAAAATTGTGAAATGAGTTGACCACGATTGGAGCCAAGGCTTTTGCGAATGCCCACCTCCCTGGCCCTCCGCTCACTTCTTGCTGTAGCCAAATTCATGAAATTGATACAGGCGATCAGAATAATTAAAAATGCGATAGCTGTAAACAACTGAACATAGTCACTCATACCACCAGCCTCCTTGCCGTTTTCAAAATTGGAATGAAGTCTCCATCTAAGCAAAGGATGCAAATACAATTCACGCGGAATATCATCTTCACCGTTTTCGGCAAGCATGGTTTTTATGCGCTCTTCAACTGCTACTTCGTCTTCGTCATTGTTCAATTCTACATAAACCTGAAATGAATAATTGCCCCAGTTGGTAGAATTGCGAACCACCCATGGGCTTATGGATTCACGGTATTTCCAGGTCATTAGGAACTCAAATTCCATTGATGAGTTTGTCGGCAAATCTTTCAGCACCCCGGTTACCTTCAAATTACCCTCATCATTCACCCTTACTGTCTTATTTATGGGGTCTTCGCCTGGAAATAAAATCCCGGCCAACGTTTCTGTAATTACTATTGATTTTGGATCATCCAGAACTATATCAGGGCTACCATGCAAAAGTTCATACTCAAACATCTCCAAGAACTCTTCACTCACATAGTAGCCTTTTTGCACAATGCGCTTTTCCCCGACGGTCAACAAATGTTGCATAGTAGGAGTACTTAGTGCAATAGGAAACGTTACAACTAAGGAGGTATGACCCAGGAGTGTTTATACCAAGGCTTAACTTAAATGAGTCAACTTCATTTGAAACCGATATTGATATAACACGCACCTCCTAATAATGATATCGGCACTGAATAATTCTGATTTGATTCTTACCCACCCTATAAACCAATCTATGTTCAAGTGTAATTCTCCTGGACCAATAACCTGATAGGTGATGCTTTAATGGCTCTGGCGAACCTATCCCATCAAATGGATTGCGAATTACACCTTTAATCAAGGAATTTATTTTCTTTAGAATTTTCTTATCAGAACTCTGCCAATACAAATAATCTTCCCAAGCCTGATCTAGAAATATAATTTCCATCAATCTAGCAGCTGTCTGGCTTTGCCCTCTTCAGCTTTATCGGCATTGATGGCTGCTCTTAATCTTTCGGCATTTTTAGGACTCTTTAGTAAATGAAACGTCTCTTGTTGGCTTTCATACTCACTTTTGCTCATTAACACCATGTCCCGCCCTTTCGGCCTTGAGATAAATAAAGGCTTGCCCATATCAAAAACCTGGTCGAAATATGACTTCATGTTTTTTCTGAAATCAGTAAGTGTAGTAATCTCCATTATTAGCAAGTTTCAAACAAAAGTAATAAGTACAGGATAATGTACATCAAAAAGGATAACCTATCCCAATATTAAATACCAGATTCTCAGAGGCCTGGAATTTTTCACTGTTGAAATCAGGATCCCAAATAAACCTATTACCAGAATCTCTCGCCGGATCGAAAATCTTTAAGCCAGCATCAAATCGAAGTAGTAAAAATGAGAAATCAAGCCTCAAACCATAACCAGTGCCAATTGCGATTTCCCGAAAAAATCGATTGATCTCAAATTGAGCCCCATCTCTCGTCGGATCATTCCTGAGGGTCCAGATGTTGCCGAGATCCATAAAAATAGCGCCATCAATAAAGCCTAAAATGTTATGGCGAAGCTCAATACTTGATTCGATCAGTATTTCACCTTGTTGCTCAAAGTTATCCGTGTATAGTCCATTTTCATCAAGCGGTGTGTATGAACCAGGCCCTAATCTCCGGGGCCTCCATGCCCTAATTCCATTGCTTCCACCAGCAAAAAAGTATTTTTCATAAGGCAAGATTTTATTGTCATCATAAGGGTATGCCAATCCCAGGTTTACCCGATAGGCAAAAATTACTTTTGAGGAAATGGGGTCATTAAACCGGTAATCGACATTAAACTTTAAGTATTTGTAAAACTCCAAAGATTCAGTTGTCAACTCTTGAGGCTCAAAGAAATTTTGGGTAGTGCCACCACTCTCAATAGAATACCTCAAAAAAGATGAGACCTCCGCCAGATTACCGTATTGGTTAAAGTTATTAATTACTGAAAACGACATAGCGCTCACATATGAAGGCCGGAATGTATTTTTCAGCAAATTTCCCCGGCTCTCCAGATCATCTAGAAATGCCTGAAACGTATTCGATTTAATATCAGAATTAATGTAGGTAATCTCGGCAGGAGAAAATCTATAAATTTTGTTTCTCTTATTAAGCCATGAATAAGTGATGGCCCCCTGGAAACTATTTCTATTATACTCAGGACGATTTGTAAAAGTTAAACCTGTATTAATATTTGTTTTTGGTTCAAGGTTCCTGACCTTCCGTTTAAGCCTTTTGCTTAGCGGAAAAAGGAATTGTGGGAACAACAAAGATGCATTTAGACCAAGCTCCGTACTTTGATAAACATCCTGCTCATTGGAAGCTGACGCAACCCCTTCCACTCCAAACCTACCAGTCAATTCTAAAATTTCAAGGCCTCCGAAAACGTTCCTATTTTTGATCAACCCGTTCACAAAAGGACCCGGTAATCCCTGGCTGACATTTACACCAACTTCTCCGGAGGTTTGATACTTTTCAAGCGGACTAGTGAAAATATTGGCCACAAATTGACCGCCGGTAGTATCATAGTTCACATTAATAAACTTGAACATATCCAGGTTTGCCAATTGCCGCTGCGTTGTCAATGTATTTGAACGTCGAAAAAGACTGTCTTTTTGAATCAATAACCTGGATTCCAGAATCCTGCGATTGTACTTGTCTTCGATAAATTGAAACCTTATTCCATTATATTCTTTTACTGTTCTTTTGCCGCCTGCCACTTGCAAATTGGCATCGGTTATAAAATTGACTTGATCGGTGGTAAATACTTTATGCTCCCTGTCGTCATTCTGACCAAGGATTTCCGTCCTCAGGAGCACTCTATTATCAGAGAGACTAATAGTATCAACTTCGAATTGGATGAATTGCCGACTAAAGTCGAAATAACCATTATTCACCAAAACATTGTAAAGCCTTTCACGCTCAGCTGAAATCGTAGCCTGGTTATAGTTCGCACCAACCTCTATCAAACCTTCTTCTGAATTCTCAGCTATCAAGGAAGCTATTACATCATCCTCAATATTATATTCAAGTGAATCAATGATATACGGTGGCCCTTTGTCCACATCGTAAGTCAACGTGACAAGCTTCGCCAATGATTTTGTGTTTGAAGAAACATCAGCCTGGAAGAACCCGATAGAGTTCATGTAAAGCTCAAATTGCTCCGTAGTTTGTCTTACCAAAGAGCTATCGAACACAGCCAATGGTTCACCCCACCTCATCATCAAATTCCCTTCTTTAATAGTGCGGTCAACTTTGGCCAGCTTACGATTGCGTTTTAAGCGTTGTTTTTGAACGTATCCTGACTCAGGGTCTTTGTCTTTAATTCGCTTTGCAAACTTTTCCCTGATCTCTTCTTTTTCTTCATTGTACTTGACGGTATCGTATGCGTTCAACCCGACTTGATAGAACCACACATATGGGGTAAATGGTATTAATGGGAACTTACGATTTGGTTTTTGAAGATAGAGCCCTTCCAAACCAAGGCGTTCAGATCGTTTGACGCCATCAATTTTTTGCTTGTAAAGTAATTTTTGATCTTTTTTGAGAAACCTAGTACCCAGGCACCCTGTTAGGCTAAAGAGTGATAGAATTAAAAAGAGCCTGGTTAACCTGATACAAAATCCGCCCAATGTTGTCGAAGAGTGACTCAAAATTCATTAAATCTTTACAATTAAAAAAATACAGGAAAGCCAGTAGGTCATTTGTTGTTGAAGGTGCAAAAAACTTATTAGAACTGAGCGCATCTAATATAGAAGTGCAAAAATTGTTCCTTACGGAGGAATTCTTTCAAAACCACCCTGTTTTTAAAAAGTATATGGGAGTTGTTGAGTTTGCTGCAGAGTTGAATTTAATCAAATGTGGAAGTTTTACGACAAACAATGCAGGAATTGCAATTTGCGAAATACCTCAACTAAAGAGCATTGACTTCAACATTCAGGACCACTTTTTAGCGATTGATAATGTGCGGGACCCAGGCAATCTCGGAACAATCATCAGAATAGCCGATTGGTATGGCATGCCGCAAATTATCTGCTCTGAATCAACTGCTGATTGCTATAATCCGAAAGTCATCAATTCAACTATGGGTTCATTTTGCAGGGTGCAATGCCATTATGTTGATCTTGAGCAATTCATCATAGATTCAAACCTCCCAGTAATTGGAGCGGGATTGAACGGAGCTAACCTTCACCACTATAAGTTTCCGGAAAAAAGCGTTATTGTTATGGGAAATGAATCATCGGGTATTTCTAAATCAATTGAGCAATTGATTACTGAAGAAGTAACAATTCCCGGAGCTGGTAAGGCTGAATCCCTTAATGTATCCACCGCAACTGCTATCTTTTGTGATCATTTGTTTAAACAAAAAAATCGGAACTCTTAAGCTCCGATTACCAATCACCTGCTCACGTGGCAAAATCAATCACCACTCAAAACATGTCATTCACAAATGTTTTCAGAATACAATGTAAGTCAGTGCACTCAGTGACAGAATTGTAAAATATGCAATGGCTAAGCCCCGGATAACTTGATTAAATGGTTTTGAAAATCTCATAGCTAACTGATTTTAGAAGTTTTAATTGAATCAAATTAGGGGTCAAAATCAGCCAAAAACAAACCTAAAATTAAAATTAGGCGAATTTCTTACCCGACTTTAGGGTTAAACTTTATTTTTACCAATTCCTAAATGTGAAGTTGACTTAACCAAATAATGTGATGAGATTAATAAGGGATTGTCTAATTACTTTTCTGCTGCTGAATTCTATCTCGCTTTTTGGGCAGGAAATGACTACCTATCTAAGTCCATTCGATGCAGCTCAAACTTTAGAAAAATTCAAGGGAGTTCTTGATGCTAAAGAGCTTAATTTGTTTGACGTAATAGACCATCAAATAAACGCCAAGAAGATTGGCGAAGAATTAAGGCCAACGTATGTTGTAATATTTGGGAACCCTGAAATTGGCACTCAGTGGATGATGTGCGAACAAACTGTAGCGATCGACCTTCCGCTGAAGGTACTCATTTGGGAAGATGAAACCGGAGATGTGTTTTTAAGCTATACCAACCCCCACCTTATAGGCAAACGGCATCAGGTAAAAGGTTGCCCTGAAATTGGGGACAAAATCAACGCTGCTTTGGTTAGGATTATAAATGAAACAATCAGGGAAAGTTAGCTTGCCGTAGCCGGTTCAATATTAGCTGTCCAGCTAACATTCTCCCATGCAAAACTCATCACTCCTTCAGGATTAACACTTAGTAGTAGCCGTTCTGTTACGCTTTCTTGCTTATTAGCGGCAACTGTCACCCTTAATATATCTTTCGATTGGTCATAATTGTATGCCCCCCACTGATCCGGTACATTATTAAAAATAATTGTCCATTCGCTCTCACCGGGTATCGAAAACAAAGCATACTGCCCAGCGGGTAAAATCTCACCATTTATTTTTATATCAGCATCATTGGTGAATACAGTCGCTTCATTAGCTCCTGTTCTCCATACCTTACCGTAGGCTTCCAAATCCCCAAATATCTGTCGTCCCTTCACAGCTGGGGAGCTGTAGTCAATTGTGACATTAACACCTGAGATGTTGGCAGTTGTCGTTCTGGGTGGGCTTGGGCGTTGCGATTTGTCTTCTTCCTCCTCCTCTTCTACATATTCTTCAGAGGAATCGGAGACCTCAGTTTTGGTTGATTGTGGTCCGCATGAATATGCCATTGCAGATACAAAAATGAATGTCAAAAGCTTGCTGAGGTTATCCATAAATTTGATTGAGTTAATTGTTTTACAATCTACAAAAGTGTCATAAAACGACTTTAATGCAAAAAGGCAAAGTGTCCTATTGTTACTTTGACGTCTAAACAGGGGATGCAGTTTCAAACCACTGCTTAAATTCTTTATTGCGATATCGGCTAATTACTATTTTCGGGTTCCCGTTATTGCTAGGCGTATTTAGCTGAACTTGAAGTTTTCTGTTCCGGTCTTTAAAAACCTGATGTATGGCGTTATGATGAACAAGATGTTGTCGGTTCAACTTAAAAAACCATTTACAACCGTATTGTTTTTCGACTTCTTCCAATGAATTAAATTGAGTGATCAACTTATCCCCGCTCTTGAGAAATAGGGAAACTATTCCACCTGCTGAATGAAAATGACTGATCTCCTCAAACTTTACATTCACAGTTTTAACGCCTGATTTTATTAGAATGGACTTGTTGATTTTTTGGTCATGTAATAATCTAAACGCCACAAGAAAAGCAAATTCAATTGTGATGATGCCCAAAATAACCATCATGTATTTCAGGAACCCAACAAGGTAAAATTTGTAACCGAAATAGCCCATATTGATGATAACATACAACAGGGTATATAATACTACGGTAAATATCCAATGCTTGGAAAAGGGGGAATAGAGATCCTTAAATTTCTTCTTTTCAGTTTCCCAAAACTCCTGAAAAGTACTTGGAACTATGACCCAATTGGCCGAACATACTAAAAACCCAAAGAGAGAAGTAACCAAAAAATTCATTAATGGAAACTGATAACCACTTTGGAAGGGTAACATTCCATATGAAAAAATATGACACAAAATAAGTGCGAGAAATAATATCACGCCAGTTCTTACAAAATGGACAGGTAAGCTTAGCTGAAGCTTCTTAAGGTCTGTAATAGGAAATGTCTTTGCTGATAAATACATCTTTACTGGATTCAAGGATGAGTTACGGCATTTTCATTTAATTGATATAATAAAATCAGCCAAAGGGGGGTTCGAACAATCAGTGGTACACTATTTTACCATAAATGGTCGCTTTTGTAGTCTTCCATTTATTACCAAACCAAACACCCTTTATCGATGTAGTTGTTAAACAACTCAACTCTCTGTCACCCACTACGATCTATCAGTCAAACAAAATATTTATCTGATGAAACATTTATTTCTTGCTCTATCATTACTGAGTGGTTTTAGCTCCTTTTCACAATCAGCCTTCGAACTTTTCGATCTTAAAGTGAATCACCATGCCACGCTGCGGAATGAGATACAAACCTTTTATAAGGATGTGTTGAAATGTGAACTTGTCACACCAGATTCTAACGTTCCTCGAGATTATGTACAGTTCTCCAATGATCAGCGACTTAACATTATCTATTTTGATGATGACAATCAAATCCTGAGTGACGATGACTTCATGAATAGTATATGGATTAAGATTAAGGTGGATGAATTCGTTAAAAGGCGGGAAGCTGTTTTGGGTTCAGGGGTGAAGATTATTGCTGATAAACCCGACAAGGGTGAGCTATACTTTCAAGCCCCCGGCGGTCAGGTATATAGAATGGTTGACGTAAATAACACCTAAATAGTGTATCATCAATGAACGGCAAAGAGTTCATAAATGGTCAATTTAACTGAAGAACGATTTTTAATGCGTTGATAATCAATAGAATACATTTGAGGTATATTTTTTGATATCAGTGTCTACGGACTTTTAGTATTAACCTAAATAATTATAATATGAGCGTCATCGGTATTGAAATCCCAAAGCTTGGTGAGGAACAGGAAATTGAAGTTGAGGTTAAGATAAACGGGATAAAAAAGCAGTTTTATTATAGAGTCGAAATATTTTATTGGGAAGAATGCCCATACCCAACAGAAGATAGAGTAGAGTGTATCAAAAACTTGATCAAGAACTACGATAATCAATGGGATTTGGCACATATAGGTGTGCCCAATGACGATTATATTCCAATAACTTTCAGGAAAAAGCGAAAAATCTAAGAAATCACAACCCGACAAATTGGCCCATTGATTATTAAAAATCAATGGGCTTTTTACTTTTGCCAGACTATCAAATCAAAAAATTGATGACAAGGTACTTCCTCTCAATAATTATGGTTGCAGCATCTTCAATCGCGGCAATAGCGCAATGTGAAAAATGCGAAATGCTGGTTGACCAACGCTACCACTATTGTTATACCGATGATGATTTTGATGGGATATGTGCCCAATTTGGGGTGAACCAACCAACTTTTGCCATTAAGTCAGGAAGAAAACCAAAAGATATTCCTGTAGGTAGCGAAACTGGAATTGAATACCTCGTCTCCATAGCTCAAAACAAAAAGTTAAAAATCAGCCCATACGAGATATTGTTCATTGAAAGAGCTCTGAAGGGTTGGGAAATTGAGCAAAGAAAATTCGGTCATACCTATACTCAAAGTGGTCTTGGGTATAGAATTCTCAATGAAGGGACAGGCGAAAAACCCGCAGATGGAGAAACGGTTAATGTTCACTACAGCGGTTACCTCGAGGATGGAGAAAAATTCGACAGTTCCTATGATAGAAATAAACCATTTTCGTTCACCCTTGGTAAGGGCAATGTAATCGCTGGTTGGGAAGAGGGGATTGCCCTGCTCAATAAGGGTGCTAAAGCCATTTTAAGAATACCTCCAAATCTCGGTTATGGCACCAGAAAAGTTGGCTCCATACCAGCAAACTCGACATTATACTTCGAAATTGAGCTCCTGGCCGAATAGTCTTTCATCCTTGCCAATAAGCTGATATTCCAATCATTTTTTCTATCTTTGCGCTCCCTTTCGAGTGAGAGGGCCCAATTGCGGGTAATGTCAAACTAAATCATGCAGTAAGATGGCTCTATTGCTGCATTGAATGCCTTGAGCCATTTATTATTTATAATGGAAAATCAAGAGGAAAAATTACAGGCTCAGGAAGAATTAACTGAAACTGTAAAGGAAGAAACCCCAACAGAAGAAAAAACAGAAACTGAAGCTACTACAACCGATGATGCAGCTGAAACCGATGCTGCTCCTGCGGAGAAACCTAAAGAAACCACCGAAGTTGTAGCGTCAGAGGAGCCAAAGGCAGAAACGCCAGAAGCAGAAACACCAGAAGCGGCTGTTGAAGAAATAGAAAAGGAAGAAAAAGCCGATGCAGCAAAGAAAGAGGAAGCAAAAGCTGAAGCTCAACCACCTGCTAAAGAAAAGCCCAAAAGTGAGCCAAAGAAACCATCATCAAATGGTAATGTTGGTGGAGATTTTGATTGGGATGACCTTGCTGACAAAGGTTTTGGAGATCAATATGATGATAAGGAGAAGAAAGAGTTAGAGGATTTATATGGTGGCACTATCAATGAAATCACCGAAAAAGAGGTAATTAAAGGAACCGTTGTTGGTATTACTGATAGGGACGTTATACTTAATATTGGCTTCAAATCTGACGGTTTAGTTTCAGCCTCTGAATTCAGAGATGTACCTGACCTTAAAATTGGTGACGAAGTAGAAGTATACGTTGAGGAGCAGGAGAATGTGAATGGTCAGCTTGTCCTCTCTCGAAGAAAAGCCAAGATTGTAAATGCTTGGGAGAAAATCCAAGACTCGCATGACAAAGATTCTGTAATTGATGGATTCGTAAAGCGTAGAACCAAAGGCGGTCTTATTGTTGATATTTTCGGAATTGAAGCATTCCTTCCAGGATCTCAAATTGACGTTAAGCCAATCAGGGATTTTGACGTTTTCGTGAATAAGAAAATGGAAGTTAAGGTTGTCAAAATCAACTATACTAACGACAACGTTGTAGTTTCCCACAAAGTACTAATCGAGAAAGACCTCGAGGCTCAGAAAACCGAAATCCTGAATAACCTTGAAAAAGGCCAGGTATTGGAAGGTGTAATCAAGAACATGACGAACTTCGGTGTCTTTATTGACCTTGGGGGCGTTGATGGGCTATTGCACATCACTGATATTTCATGGGGAAGAATCAATCACCCAGAAGAAGTTCTTAACCTTGATGATAAAGTCAATGTTGTTGTACTTGACTTTGATGATGACAAGAAGAGAATCTCTCTTGGAATGAAGCAGCTTACTGAGCATCCTTGGGATTCCCTGGATGCGAAAGTAGAGGTTGGCTCTAAGGTGAAAGGTAAAATTGTGAATGTTGCAGATTACGGTGCATTCCTCGAAATAAAACCTGGTGTCGAAGGGCTAATTCACGTTTCAGAAATGTCATGGTCGCAGCACCTTAGAAACCCTGCGGATTTTGTAAGTGTTGGTGATGATTGTGAGGCGGTTGTTCTCACTATCGACAGGGAAGAGCGCAAAATGTCATTAGGCATTAAGCAACTCACTGAAGACCCTTGGACCAAGAATGACATGATTTCCAAATACGCTGTTGGCACTGATCATTCTGGAGTAGTAAGAAACCTTACAAACTTTGGCCTATTCTTAGAACTTGAAGAGGGCATTGATGGTTTGGTTCACGTTTCTGATTTATCATGGACTAAAAAGATCAAGCATCCTTCTGAATTTGTAAAGGTTGGAGATGAGCTTCAGGTGCGGGTATTAGAATTAGATGTAGAAAACCGCCGGTTGGCGCTTGGTCACAAGCAGTTAGAAGAAAACCCCTGGGAAACTTTCGAATCGGTGTTTGAGCAAGGCTCACTACACAAATGCACCATTATCAGCAAAACAGATAAGGTTGCCATTCTTGAGCTTCCATATGGAATTGAGGGCACTTCGTCACTTCGTAATTTGAAGAAAGAAGATGGCACTATGGCAGATGTAGGTGAAACATTAGAGTTTAAGGTGATCGATTTCGCCAAAGATGATAAGCGAATCACGTTGTCTCACAGCCATGTTCATTCAACTCCGAAAGAAGAACCGAAGCAAAAGAAAACTTCCAGGCCTTCAAAAACCCTTGACAAGATCAACAAAGATGTTGAGAAATCAACCCTTGGTGATATAGCAGCGCTATCTGAATTAAAAACTCAAATGGAAGATGCTTCTGACAAGGCGAAGAAGGATGATAAAGCCAAGAAAGAGACGAAAGCTGATAAAGCGGAAGCTGTGAAAGAAGCCCCTAAAGCTGAAACCAAGAAAAAGGTTGCTGCTAAGAAAACGGCCAAAAAGAAGGAGGAAAAAGAGGACAGTGGAGAGGCCAAAGAGTCTAAAACCAAAGAAAGCGAATAAACGTAGTATGGGAGGGTTTGATCCCTCCCCTTTTTTATTTCTTAAGCGAAATAAGATAAGTTTGTTCATCTAAAAAGGTCGTGTGGCCGAGTGGCTAGGCAGAGCTCTGCAAAAGCTCGTACAGCGGTTCGAATCCGCTCGCGACCTCAACTTATCAGCCCTTGTGAGGCACACTTGCAAGGGCTTTTTACATAACCTTAGTTGCCGAATAAATTATGAAAAAATTATCTGAAGCACTTGATATCGTACTATTACCGCGGTTAGTTCTAATTAAGGATTTAACATTTGAAGAAGGGTTTAAAGAAGACCCAACATTTGACACAGGTAAATTCATTGCTTATTCTGAAGATATCTTCGAACTAAGAAATCAAATACCCTCTCCAAAATACCCGGAAGGAAAAGAGCAACAGGAGCTTTATAAATTCAAGTTTGGCAACGATAATCCCGAATCAGCATACTATACAGATTTACCATCAGACCTTTTTGATGACAACCCTGATTCAAAAATTTTTGGAACGTCCTATACCATCGTTTGGTTGGTGCCTACTGATATCGACCAAACTGTGGCAAGTTTAGTTAAGCGAGTAAAAGAGGGGTATACCCAGGAAGAAACGGTTGAAACTTATATGGACCGTATGATTGTTTATCCTCCAGATTCACTAATAGACATGAAAGATCCTCGGGTTGAACTTGGTTTCATGTACGCAGTTCAAGAGGAGTTCACAAAAAAGGTTGAAGGCGCTTAACTTATCCCAAGTTCTGGTTTCTGGCCGGTCACACCGGTGAAGTAATGCCAAATAAACTCCATATCCGCTTCGGTGTTATCTGTCGGATAAAAAGGGTCTTGAATATCCACAACCTTCTTCTTGAAATCAAACCCAACCATTATAATTGGGATACCAGCCTTTTTTGCAATGTGGTAAAAGCCGGAGCGTAGTTTTTTCACTTTTTGTCTTGTCCCTTCCGGGGCAAGTGCTATGGCAAACTTTTCTTTTTCACTAAAAATACTGACTACGTTTTCCACGAGATTATTGTTTTTGGAGCGATCTACCGGATAGCCTCCAAGAAATTTCATAACCATTCCAAGAGGGAAGCGAAAGAGCTCTTTTTTACCAATAAATTTTACGTTTTCGATCCTTGCGATTGACCTGGCGGCCACACCCACAAAAAAATCCCAGGAACTGGTATGTGGAGCTACTATTAGTACATATTTCGGGATATTCTCTGGAGAATTGCCCTGCACTGACCAACCAGTCATTTTAAAAATAACCCCATATAACCATCTAAAGAACCCCTTTAGCATGTAAGCAAATCTAACAGCTTCACCGGATTACCCAAGTCACATTTCAATTGGCTTTTCTCGTAACAATTCAGTTGTATAAGCATAACCAATTTCAAAAATTTCCCTTGCTTTTTTTAACTCGAAGCCGCTTATTAAACCAAGCTTAGGCGGATCAATGAAGAGATTACATCGGTCAGCTTTTGGGTAAACATTGCCACTTATTGCTATCAGCATAGATCTTTCTAAAATGGTTTTCATGTTAAAATCATCATACTGGTCGCTAATGAAATTCGAATGTGACCCAATTAAAACATTGCAGCTATTTTCAAGGGGCTCAATTGGAAAATTATTAGTGATACCACCATCAACGTAATCATCATTATTAATAGTTATGTGATGAAAGATTACAGGTATGCAGCATGAGGCCAATAATGAAGGCACAAGCTGCCCCGAATCGAATATTTTATTTTTACCTGTGTTAATATTGGTTGCTGAAACACTCAATGGGATTTTTAGTGAATTGAACGTGGCTGGCAAAAAATCTTTCAAAACATTAGCGATTCCATCCATTTTGATAAAAGCCTTTGTATTAAACGCTGGACGAAGCAATTTTAACAGTTTAGCGTCCTCGACAATTTTCAAGATATCATTAGGTGAATGACCAGCCGAATAAAGAGCCCCGACCAAAGAGCCGGCGCTGGTTCCTGAAATTTGCTCAATTTTTAAACCGGCTTCTGATAGTGCTTTTATTACGCCAAGATGGGCCATTCCTCTAATGCCTCCACCTGATAGAGCCAGTCCTATTTTCATGAAAGTGATTAAGCCGAGGCTTTCGATTTGGACTTTTTAGCCTCTAATACTACCCCCATATTGGAGAATTTGTCAATTCTGGCAGCGATCCGTTTTTCTGGATTAATCTTGCCCAGGGCTTTCAATTCTCCTAAAAGTATGGATTTCAAATTTTCAGAGGCTTTTTTCATATCCTTATGGGCACCACCAAGAGGTTCTTTAATAATGCCATCAATAAGTTTATTCTTGAGCATATCATCAGCCGTAAGCATCAATGCTTCAGCTGCCTGCTCTTTATAGTCCCAGCTTCTCCAAAGAATTGACGAACATGATTCAGGTGAAATAACAGAGTACCATGTATTTTCCATCATCAAAACACGGTCACCAATAGCTATTCCTAAAGCTCCACCTGAGGCACCTTCGCCTATGATTACGCATATCACGGGGACTTTCAACCCAAACATCTCTTTCAGGTTTCTGGCAATAGCCTCTCCCTGACCTCTTTCTTCGGCCTCCAACCCGGGAAATGCCCCGGGAGTGTCAATTAGGGTAATGATTGGTGTATTAAACTTTTCAGCTAATTTCATTAACCTCAATGCTTTTCTGTAGCCATCAGGGTTGGCCATACCAAAATTGCGCATTTGACGCTGCTTTGTATTCCTTCCCTTTTGCTGCCCAACAATCATCACTGATCCACCATTTATTGTAGCAAAACCACCAACCATGGCCTTATCATCTTTTACAGCCCTATCTCCATGCAACTCGATGAACTCATCAGTAATTTCATATATATAATCCAGGGTGTAAGGTCTTTCAGGATGACGGGATAGCTGAACCCGCTGCCACCTCGTTAGGTTTGTGAATATGTCGGTTTTTAAATCCTGGAGTTTCTTTTCTAATGTTTTAGTGGCGTCGGCCACGTCCACTCCACTTTCTCCAGCCAATTTTTTCATCTCCTCAATCTTAGCTTCCAGTGATGCAATTGGCATTTCGAAATCAAGTAGCATATTTGATGGGTTTTAAATGGATGGCAAATTTAGAAATAATACCTTAAGCCGTAAGTAAAGACAGGTTATGATTAAAATCCAGAGGCTCAGTTTAGATTCATCGTGGCACCTTGATTGGGACGGCACAAAATGCATAATAGATCCGTGGTTGTTTGGCCCCGAGATAGATGGTTCACCTTGGATTAACAAACAATATCACATAACCACTCCAATACAAATTGATCAACTGCCTGAATATAGATATATCGTAGTATCGCAATCATATGAAGACCATTGCCACACTCCCACACTCGAAAAGCTTGATTGCACCACCCCTATTTTGGCAACCAAAAAAGCTTACAAGAAAATCCTAAGAAAGTTCAGTGATCGTCAGGTAATATTAATTTCAGAAACCGATGGCATTGATGCCGGTGCATTGAACTTTATATCTTTTGACCCAGGCAAAATGTTGGATCCGGTTTACTACGGCTTGTTGATTACCAATGAGAAAAATGAGGGTATTTTTTATTGCCCACACGGTTTCTATCTGAATCAGTCACAGTTAGAAACTCTGAAAAAAATCAATATAAAGGTTTTGATAACCACCTTTACGCTTTTTGAACTCCCCAAACTCTTAGGTGGCAAGGTTAATCCAGGATTGGAAAATGTTAGGGTTTTGAAAGAACAGATTAATCCTCAGTACATCTTAAATACCCATGACGAACATAAAAAGATGCAGGGGATAGTGGCTAAAACTGCAAAAGTGACCTACTCCGATTTTGCCTCACTCAAGAAAGAGATGACAAATTTCAGGCACCTCAGCGGGTTTGAGGTTGAAATTTTAGAATAATCAACATGCATTGGTCGAGTGACTACCTGCTCTTGTCCTTTAGATTTTATAATCTATCGAATAAAATGAGGGAGCGTTCATATGATGTTGTTTACTATATAGATTTACATAATAAAGTTTATGATGAATCGTTCATTATGAGAATAAAATTTGGGTAAACAGGAATAGATAAAAGTTATGAGAACAACGATTGCATTTACGACATTACTAGGAGCTGTAGCACTTGGTATTTTTAGTTTTAGTCAGTTCAACGAAGCAACAATTTCTACAGAGATCGAGAATATTGAGGCTTACATGATTGATGACGTGGCGTTCCTTACATGGACCAGTTCATCGGAGGTAATTGGCGATGAGTACATAATTGAAAAGTCCCCCGATGGTAAGCAATTCGAAACATTGAAAGTAGTCGATCAAAATGGACTGGGTTCCAAGTATACCTACGTAGATGAATCACCGAACTATGGACTTTCTTATTATCGAGTCAGGCACAAAGCAAGTAGTGAGGATGTTACACCATTGATCAATCATGGTGGCCCATTTGATTTCAATGTGAAAGCTGACTCAAAAGGCTTGGTCCTTAGGTCTATAAATGCAAAACCTGACAGCTACTTGGTAACCATAAGCGACAAGAATGGACGACATATTGCAATGCATTCTATAAATATTAATGAAGTGGATGTAATTACGATACCGACTGAAGGAATCGACTTCTCTAAGGAGGAGTATTTAGTGAGCCTTCACAACACAGAATGGTCAGTTGCCAAAGAGATTACGATTTAACAATAATTTAATATTTATTTAAAAGGTTGTAAACCAACAGGTTGCAACCTTTTTTTATGGATAACGTGAATTGCCATTAAGAACATTAAGCACATGAAAAATACTATCACCCAGCATCAAGTAAAGCCCATAACCAAAAGGTACTTTAAAAACCGCCAGGTTGCGGTAGCCTATTTTGAATATTTCACTGGCTACTCATACGAAAGAACCAAAAATGAAGCAGGCATTCCCTGGAACATTTGGCCAGTAGTGAAAGGCAATAAAAGATACTTTATCGGGACGGTGAAGGAGTGGGTAGAAAGTGATGTCATATCCAGTAAAAACTAACCCTGAAAGAAGCCAAAATCATTGGCTTTTTTATTGACTTCATATTTGGATTGTTGCATTAATATCTATCTTTGCGACACCATTTTGGAGCGGTAGTTCAGTTGGTTAGAATGCCTGCCTGTCACGCAGGAGGTCGCGGGTTCAAGTCCCGTCCGTTCCGCAAAAAAAGCCTCTTGATCCTGGATTGAGAGGCTCTTTTTTTGCCCATCAAAATCTATCTTTTAATGACGACCTATAAATGAAAAGCCTGCTCTTACAAGCTCTTTATTATCTTTATTCTTGATGATTATCGCTGCACCCCGGCCGTCTTTATTCTTGGTATTCACTACCAAATTATCTCCAGCCCTTGCTTCCCCCTTGAATAGAATATCGAAGTAATCAATCTTGTTCTGTGAAAGCCAGGCACACCCGAGGGCCTCAAGGATCCATTGAATATAAAATGTGTTGGATACATGGCCGTTGGCATCCATATCAAAATGACGCACCGTAATATTGTGGCCTGGTGATGAGCCCTCAATAGGTTTCATTTTTGATCTATCAATTGCTAAACGGTCAAAGTCTCCTTCAAAATTTAGCCCCTCCTTTATAAAGGCTGGTATTTGTATGACTTGTCGTTTGTTGATATCCATGACTACCCACGCACTTGTAGCCCTAACAATTTCCTTTCCTCCGCCATCGGAAATCCTATAGTCCCTATATGTATAAAGTCTATCCATGCCAGATGGCCATGATTCAACTTTAACTACATCCTGCTGCTTCGGATAATCGGTGAGGTGGATTTGAAGTCGAGAGACAACCCATGTGACACCTTGTTTAAGCAGATCATATACTGAATATTTTAAATCAGCCGAGTTATTCCAGGCAACTTCCTGCATTAAATTAACGAGTGCCGGAAGTGTAGCTGATTTTGTGTTATCAACTTCATTTACCCGAATCACATGTTTTTCAGATCCAACCCAGTATTTGTTCTGCATAACTATTCATCTTAATAATAAAAGAACCAAGGCTCAATGCATAATTAGCTAAACTAAAAAAGGGAAGTCATCAGTGACTTCCCTTTTATCAATTTTTAAATTACTTCTCTTTTAAGAAATTTTTATCGTCCTAATTGGCTGAGGTTGCGCCTCTGGCTTTTTAGGGATCGAAAGGTTCAAAATACCATTTTCATATTTGGCTTCTATCTTCGCCGAATCAGTGGTTTCTGGTAACGTAAATGATCTTTTAAACGAAGAATAGCCAAATTCTCTCATCTTGTAGTTGCGATTCTTCACCTCTTTTTCCTCGTTCCTTTCAAACGATATTGTAAGTAGATCATCGTTCACTTCAATGCTGAAGTCTTTTTTACTCAACCCAGGTGCAGCTAGTTCCAATTCAAACGCACTGTCGGATTCGGCGATATTTACCGCGGGAGTAGAACCATATTTAGGTAATTCGTTTTCACCATTAACGAACAAGTCCCTGGTGAAAAAATCATCAAAAAATCTGTTTAATGATGGTGCTGTGTAATAGTTTCTTTTTACGAGTGACATTTATACCTCCTGTTTTTAAATTTTAGTTTCAAATAATTTTTGAAACCATACTTAACAAGCTGCATACCAATCGCAATCAGAGGTATATTTCATGCCCATGTGTCAGTATTCCGTATAGAATAGGCAACTTTACTGACATAGTGACATTATGCCTAATGAATCTTCTCTTATTCACATTTACTAATTGCTAAGCTCTATCAACTACCAAGGAGGTGAATTCTTCCACAAGGGAAAGAACAGTCTTCGACTTAACCCTTAATGCCGCGGGAGAGGCCTTGCTCAAGTCCTCCAGGTTATCCAATATTTCCTGTTGCCTCTCAAGATTGTTCTCTACAGTTTTGGCATCAAATGAAACAACTTCCAGTTTGCCCTTCTTATAGGCACTCAAGTCTTTTTTGTTTGATTTGATTTCTTCTTTCATCAGAGGTACCATCACCGCCACTACCTCTTTCACTTTCTTGAAATTTCGCACTTCAACTGCTTGCTCTAATTCAGAAGTTAAACTTTGAAATTCTGCTTTTTCGCCATTCCCTAAAACTGAAATAGCAGGCACAGATAGGCAGAGTACGAGTATCATAAATGTGTTTCTCATAACTGTTTTCAGTTTGATGATAACAACAAATATATAAATAATATTTAATTAGCTCATTTACAGCTTATTAGGTAGCTATACATCAAGTGTAATTTGAATCACTAGCTAATAACTGTTTGTATGTTAAGTGATAACAGAATATCTCTGACATTTGATAAAAAATGTCAAATAAGAAGCTGATGTAGAAGTTGAAACTATTAACTGTTTTTGTGGCTGCCGTCGCAGTATGGTGCTGTATTGGTCTTCTTACATGTACAAAAACTTACAATCTTTTCTTTTTGAAATGCGACCTTCAGCGGTTTGTATTTGGTGCCGTTATGCGAACCGTTACAAAATGGTTGATCTGTGCTGTAACCGCAGCTGCAGTACCAATAATTTTTATTAGGAATTACCGTCATTTTGTGTGGAGATTTGAGTTGGGTAAAGCTTTTAATATAGCCGTCACCAATTTCACTCCCTCTTTTATCTGACTTGATTATGGGCCAATACAAATGAGCTGCCCAATGATCTTTTGGGTCATTTTCAATCCCAAATTCAAGCGGGTATTTTCTCGTAATCAGGGCTGTGCCAAAAATTATATCCCAGAAGAAAAACATATTACTGAAATTGCCTGTTGGATTTGAAATCCCATCTTTAGCAGTCTTACCATGATGCGCAAAATGGGTTGACGGCGTTGAAATAGTCCGCTCAATTATCCATGCAACTGGATGCAGAAAACTGTATTTATAAAGCCACTGATCCCAGCGCACATTGCTATGTGCACCTACAATGATGAAGTATTTGATTGTAACCCCGAGGATAACAGCCTCAGCCATTCCGAGATAGGTTGCTACCCCCAGCCACCATAAATTGGGTAAAATCAGTATGTAAAATATATTTTCCCTAAAAGTGACCAGAACACCCATTTGAGGAGTAGTATGGTGAGGTCTGTGGAAATTCCAAAGCCATTTCCACTCATGTGCCTTGCGGTGGTACCAGTATTGAATGAAGTCATCCATAAGAATTACAATGGGAAAACTTATCCAAAGGCTTAAATGCGAGTATGCGTGTTTTAAACCAGGAAGTGCCAGGGTCATTAAGAATGTAGAAGCAAAAATTACAAGGGGTTTCGCAATTGCTGAGGCATGAAAGAAACTTAGGATCTCAATCCACCAATCATCTTTTGTTCTCTTTGAATTTCTATAAAGTCCCCCAATACCTTCAAGAACGCCCATCAAAAGCATGAAACCAGCTACAAGAATAGTATCGTAATTTTCACTGAACATTCAGTTCAAAATACATTTATTATGAATTTTTGCAAAACCATATTCCGATAATGCATTTAGGTGACCTGCATTTCATGCTAAAATTTTGTAACTTCGCGGATTCGGGGAACTTTGACCCCATTATTTGCATTATTCTGGCAAATTTGAAAAATCAAGCTCTATTAAAATTTCATTAAAACAGTAAATAATTAAGATATGGGAAGACCTGCAACAACTCCAGTAAAACTTAAAGAAGGCTATTATATAGAACTAAGAAGAACCGGTGCTAATTCTGGAATTAAAATCCGTAGGGAAACATATGAAGGCATGTTAGCAGCAACTAAAAAATATGAAGCAACTTATACTGTAGTATACTTAGGCAAAATGGTGAAAGGAAAGTTTCAGAAAATTCATGAATAACCAAGTTTTCAAAAACAATAAGAAGAGGGTGGCTTAATTATAAGGCTACCCTCTTTTTGTTTCATCAACATTCAGATTAACCTATCGTATCTAAATTAATTTTTAAATTTTGGTCAAAATGAAACCTTTTACGATTGCCAAATCAAACTTGCTGATTATTTCGCTATTCACAGTTGGAATGGTAAACATTGGTTTTAAAGAAAATCTAGTAGAAGCCATATCCTGCCCTCAATATTATTTTGATTACATTTTCTTTTTCCTAATCGGACTTGGCATTTACAAGCTGTCGGAAAAAACCTATGTCAGATTAGGTTCGAGATTACCTTTTATTATTGCAGTACTTGCCAGTGTATTTTTAATAGATTGGGCCTATTGCTCTGCAACGGGATGCCACTTTAATGCCATTTTCTTTTTAACCTCCAAAGCTCCTATAATATTGGTCGCAACAACCGGCTTCTTTCTGTCTGCTTCAAATCAAAACCCTGATTTATCAAAAGTGATAACCCTAAAAAAGCTAAATAATTCCTTAATTCGAGTGCCTATAGAGGATATCAAATATATCGGCATAAAGGGGTCTGTGACGATGTTGTACACCAACAACGAAAAGTTGGCTCTAAACGAAACATTGAGGAGTATTGAGTTCAAGATTTCTGAACAAAAGGAGTTTTACAGAGCCAATCGTAAATACATTATTCATCAGAAATCTATAAAAGAAGTCAACCCTATCTGCTCTAAAGGTCTGCAACTGCAATTAGTAGATGGCACCACCACGCTGATTAACAAGAATCGAACAGCCGACTTCAAGCGGTGGTTTTTTAACTTATGAAGTCCGTTTTAGCCTATTTTGTTTCCGTTTCGTCATCTTATTAAAAAAAGGGAGTTGTAACGGAATGCTTTCCGCCGTAATTAATGGCAAAAAAGATGAGACATTTCTTAACGTTATTAATTATTATTTCCCTCCCATCCCTCGCAATTTCACAATCAGATATAGAGGTTTTAAGGTATTTGAAGGAAGTACAATGGCCTAAAGCCTACAAGGAACAAGATACGGTTCTGCTTAGTAGCATTCTCGCTGATGAATTTCAGATGATTACAGCAGATGGTGAGTGGTCAACAAAAAAAACTTGAACTGGAATATATAACAGAACATAAATCGAGTTATGATTCATTCATTTATGAAATCAGGAGACTCGAAATTTTCGAAAATGAAACCGCTGTAGTTTCCGGAGTTGGGCTCATTTATTCTCATGCTGAGAATGCACCCTATCAGATAAGATACCATTCGAGTAACGTTTTAATAAAAAGGGACTCCAGATGGCAAGCAATAAACAGTCATGTTTCAGGAGTAGTGAGGACTGAAGAATAACTCTGTTGACTGTTTAATCAGAATAACCTAAATTGAGGCTGAATCAGCAAACGTGTGGCAGATCTGTAAAGACCTCATAAGCCAAAACGCCACACGCTACAAAGTAGAGACCATAAACGATGGTCTCTCTTTTTTTATTCCCAGGCTACTTTATCTTCACTTTCGTACCAATTCTCATAACTCTCTTTATACCTGTTATCTACTTCGTTGCGCTTAATTTTCATCGTTGGTGTCATTATACCATTTTCAGGCGTCCAATTGCCCTTGACAACAACTACTTTTTGCAGTTTTTCGTGGTGATCTAGTTTTGGGTTTAAACCTTTCAGCGTTTCTAAAAGGCTCTGTTCTACTATACTTTTTTCAGATTTGATCGCCTTCTCTGTAAGCTCTACCAGCGCCAACGGCTGGGCTATTCCAGAACCAACCACACAAACCTGCTCAATATGCTCATTTTTGATTAATTGCATCTCAATAGGGTTCGGAGCTACATATTTACCTTTACTGGTTTTGAAGATATCCTTAACCCTACCCGTAATTTTCACAAATCCATCTTGGCCAATTTCACCTTTATCTCCTGTATGCAAAAAACCGTCCTTTAGGGCTTCGGCTGTTTTATCCGGCTCTTTATAATACTCAACCATGTTGGTTGGGCTTTTAATGCAAATCTCACCTTCCTCGCTAATAATTGTTTCCACATCAACCAATGACGGCCCTACTGTACCAATTTTTCGCTTGCCAGGGTAGTTTGCGTGGGAGTACGCACTGTTTTCAGTCATTCCGTAAACCTCAAAAATGCATATGCCTAATTTGTCATACCAATTCATCATTGAAGGTGCCATTGGGGCTGCACCTGTCAAACAAACCCGGGCTTCAGTAAGCCCCAATGCTTCTTTTATTTTCTTTTTAATAATGTTGTTAACGAGGGGGACCGCAAGTAAAAAATTCAGTTTGGCGTCTGAAAATTTGGATTGGACACCACTCATGAACTTGGCCCATATTCTGGGCACTGCCAGGAAAATAGTAGGTTGGCATTCTTTCAAATTATCCTGGAATTTTTCCAAAGATTCAACGTAATGAACGCTTGCCCCTCCCGTAATAGCTACAATTTCTGTGAGCATTCTTTCGGCAATGTGGGACAAGGGCAAATAAGAGAAAAAACGATCTTGTTGATTGATTTTAAAAGCGTTTACAAAGAAGTCCCCGGCATATACAGGAGCTATAAATTTATGTACTACCCCTTTTGGCACACCCGTGGTACCCGAAGTATAAATAATGGTCATAATATCATCGAGATCCCGTTTAGGGTTACCATCTATTGCTGCAACCTGACCGACCTCATCATCCCATTTTTGGTAATTATTCTTGGCTAAACCATAAATGCCAAAATCAATGCAATCGAGACCATCAGGAACACCTTTACTCATATTCTCCCAATCCGATGCTTCTAACTTCCCTACAAAAAGCAATTTAGCCTCACTGTGTTCAAGGATATACTTCACTGTATCACCGCTCACGTTTGGGTATATAGGAACTGAAACATGACCGCTCATCATGATAGCCATATCAGTCATCAGCCAGTGTGCACAATTCTTAGAAAGAAGGGCAATTTTTGATTTTTCAGGCAATCCTTTCCCATCAATTGTCGCTGCCATTTTTCTTACCTGTTCACCAAATTCTTTCCAGGTAAAGGTTATCCACTTGCCATTGATTGGCTGGGATAAGAAAATGTCATCTGGCTTTTCAGATTCCCATTTATAAAGCCAATCTAAGGGGGTTTTCAAGTGAGGGTATTGGTCGCTCATAAGTTGGTGTTGTTTGCAAAGTTCAACTTACTAAAATTTTTTGTTTACAGAATAACTAAACCATCTAAAGGTGAAGTTTGAAACCTTCATGGGAGGCTTCAAATCCCAATGCTTCATAAAATTTTATGGCACTACTTCTTTTTTTATTAGATGTTAATTGAACCAAATGGGCGCCTTTCCGCCTGGCAACTTGAATAATATACTCAAACACCTTTTTGCCAATGCCCTGACCCCGAACATTATCATGCACCCTGACCCCCTCTACAAGCACCCTCATACCGCCCTTGTAGGTTAAATATTGTAAGTAATTCAATTGGAAAGTTGCGATGACTTTCCCCTCAATTTCGGCTACCATTAAATCTGCGTTTTGATCTGAAGTAATGATTTCAAAGGCCTTATTATACGGCTCAGGTAGTGGAAGCTCAAACTGTTCCCTTGATCGTCCCAATTGATCATTTGCCACCATTTCTAAAATGGCAGGGAGGTCATTTTTATCGGCTTTTCTAAAGGTTAGATTCAAAAATCTGAAGGGTTTCTTCTTATTTAAATTTGCTTCTGGAGCCTAAATTCCAAATCCAATTCTTCTGCTCCGCGGGTTACTTTCAGGCTGATCTTTTTCCCCTCCTTAGACCGGAACAAATCGTTAATAAAACCAAAGGTGTCACTGCCAACTTTAAATCTGTTAACCTTGGTAATCAGGTCACCGAAAATAACCCCAGCATCCGCCGCTGGTGACCCTAGACGAACATTAGTTACCAGCATTTTATCGAGTTCCTGACCTGCTAACCGAAACTCGATGCCAGTCATGTTATGGTCGAACCTCCTCTTATAATTCACACTTTTTGTGAGATAAAAAGAGCCATTTAGATAATCAAATGTTGTATTAAAACGGGTCAATATTTCACCCCCAATTGTACCGTTGCGTTTGTCAAACTCAATACTTCCTTGATAGTAGGCCGAATCCGGATACGATCCGATTACTTCCTCAAATTCGAAATCATGAATTGAAAATTTCTGCAACCTTCCTACATAACCTTGTATTTCGCCCCCAAGGCCATGACCAAGGATGCCATACAAAGTTTTAGCAGGTAGGTTAATTTCTTCAGAGGTGCTCCGGTTAAGCAGAACTGCATGACTTGCACCTAAATCAACCAACAATTTTGTATCAATTTGTTTGTCGTCACTAATCGTTACTTTGGAATCTATGTAAGGTTTTGAATTCACAATTTCCAAAGGCAGCTTCTCCATGAAATTGGGTGCCTTGTATCCATCAGGTTCATAAAATGTAAGCACCTTTTCATTTCTGTCAATCTCAATTACAAATTGCCGAAAGAGTGGGTATCCAATTATCCCGTAAACTTCCACCCCCAAACTCTCTGTAAGTTTTAGATAATCTTCTTTTAATACTGTCATGGATTGATGTTTGGCAATAACCCCCGGATTGGCAATTTGAACATTGGTTAGATCATAGGTTTCCCCTAAGGCTAAACTAAAATCATTTCCAGTAGTGGTAATAATATCTTTAGGTATAGCCGGCAGCATAATTTCGATGTCATTTACCACATATGCTGAAATTGAATCTTCCCTGCCAGGTGCAGGTGTAGTTACATTTCTTTCCAGCTTCAAGCCTATCCGGTCAGCAAACACCTTCTCGGTAAGAATTATCCCCCTAACACCTGTATCCAGTACAAATCTTAGAGTAACCTTATTGTTGATTGTAAGAGGGATAATCACCAGATTATTCCGCTCCATAAACCGCACCTGGGTGCTTGGCTGACTGTTATAAATCTGAAACCCAGTTTGCGCTTTTGATGAACTGAAGATGGCGCACAAAAATACACCTATCAACATCTTTAAAACCCTTCTTTTCGGTTTTGTATTAATCATCTTTCAGAATTTGCTTTCCACACTGATAATAATAATCATAAACAATCGAGATTCAATTAACCCAAAATGGGGTAATTCAATTATCTATTTAACCATTTATCCGGTATTTTTACTTAGGTCTAATTAAGATTGCGTATTTTGAATTTTAATTAGTATACAAAATTTTTTAAAACCAAATATTACAGCCTATGAAAACTTATCGCTACTATTTAAGTTTTGCCGTAATATTCTTTTTAGTCGGTACCCTCAGTGCATTTGGCCAGGGTCGGGTAAGCGGAATAATTACGGATGCAAACAACGGGGAACCATTACCCGGTGTTAATGTTTTGATCCCTGCTCAATCATTGGGATCTATCACAGGACTTGATGGAGAATTTACCATCAATAATGTGCCTGATGGTGAGCACATAGTTGAAGCGACATTCGTCGGGTACAGGACGACGTCACAAACGGTCACAGTGAGCGGGTCAGCGATCACTATTGACTTCAATTTGAATGAAGTTGCGACGCAACTTGATGAGATTGTTGTGACCGGAACAGGTGGGCCAGTTGAAAAGAAACGAATTGGTAATTCAATCGGGTCTATTTCAACTGCTGATTTAGCAAATGTACCCATCAACTCATTTTCTGACCTTCTTACTGGTAGAGAGCCAGGCTTACAGGCTATCCAGGGTGGTGGTCTTGTAGGAGAAGGAACACAAATCAGGATTAGAGGTTCAGCTTCGCTATCTCAAATCAATGAGCCAATTATCATTATCGACGGAATCAGAGTTGATAACGGTGGTGGTTTTGGTGACAACCAAGGTGCCTTTGTAGGTGCTGGAGGTGGCGGTTCACCATCAAGGTTAGATGACATCAACCCTGAAGCCATTGAAAGAGTCGAAATACTTAAGGGTGCTGCCGCGGCAACACTTTATGGTACTGAGGCTAGCAATGGTGTAATCCAGATTTTCACCAAGCAAGGTGCTAGAGGTAAGCCTCAATTTGATTTCAGCACTTCTGTAGGTACTCTGACATACCCTAAAAGGTATCCAAACAACTGGGGTTTCACTACTAGTGATGCCACTGCTCAGAGCCTAACAGATTTTTATCGTACTGCTAACTTTTTCTGGAGAGCTGAAGGTGGAGATAATACCATCAGCGCAAATGAATTGATTGAAACAACTGCTACTGAGGACCTGTACGAAACAGGTATTTCTCAATCTTATTCATTAGGAATTAGAGGTGGTACCCAAGGCTTGACCTACTATGTTGGAGGTCGAATATTGAGGCAGGATGGTCCTTTTGGAGGAAATGACCGAATGTATCCTGGGCCATCAATTAAGACTCTTTCAGAGGATCTTAATAACCGCTCAAACTTCAACATGAACTTGACAGTTACACCAACAGATAAGGTTAAGTTGAAATTTACCACGGGTTACACGGATTCGTATTTCGAAACCATGCAGACCAACAATAACATTTACGGAACAGGATCACTTGCACAGTTTAGTAAGCCTGAATTAGCTGGGCCAAATAACCAAACTGGAACAATTGCTTTTGCCACTGTAAATGAAACATTACAAATAGAAGTAAAGCAGAACAGCCGCAATTTTAATGGTGCGTTCAATGCCAGTTACTCGCCATTCAGTTGGTTACAACTAGATGGAACTGTTGGTGTTAACACAACAAATTCAGAAAGTGTTGAGATCACTCCATTCGGTTGGAATATTGATAATTTCACTGGAAACAATGTTCAGGGTGACCTAGACTTCTCTAATAGATCGTTCCAGGCACTATCGTGGCAATTCTCTGCATCAGCAAGAAACAAAATCTCTTCAAGTCTTGAATCTGATTTTATTCTTGGCGGTCAGTTAATTCAACAGCAAGAAACAATTGACTCTGGTTCTGGTACAAGCTTTCCAGGGCCAGGTTTTGAGGTATCAAGTGCTGCTGCTAACCTCCAATTGTTCAACTTCTTCCAGGAAGCTATCAACGCTGGTGTATTTGCTCAGGAAATGATTGGCTACAAGGATCAGCTTTTCTTGACCTTAGGTGGTCGACTTGATGCTCATAGTGCATTTGGAAGCAACTTCAACGCTGCTTTCTACCCCAAAGTAGCCGTTAGTTGGGTAATATCTGACGCTCCTTTCTGGGGTACAGGTTTTGGCCCATTTAGCTCATTCCAGTTAAAGGCAGCCTGGGGTCAGTCAGGTTTACAACCTGGTGCATTCGACGCCCTAACTACATTTGAAGCTATCGCGGCATCATCTGGTGCTGGTATTATTCCTGAGAACTTAGGAAACGCCGATCTTGAGCCAGAAATCTCAACAGAATTTGAAATAGGAACTGCTATTGGTCTATTGAACGATAAAGTTTCTATTGATGTAACGTATTGGGACCGTAAGGTTACTGAAGCCATGTTTAGCCGTCAGTTTGCCCCTTCTGGTGGGTTTAGAAGAAGCCAGTTGGTGAACATTGGTGAAATGGAAGCTCATGGTTTTGAAATTGGAGTTAGTGGTACTGTTTACAAGCAAGGCGATTTGCAAATTGATGCCTATGCCAACGGCGCTTACTTATTCCAGGAGATCACAGATCTCGGTGGAGCACCTCCAATCAAAGTGGGTGGCAGCTATCCTCGTTACAGAAACTTCTTGATAGAAGGTTTTGCGCCAGGCGAAAACTTTGGTGCTAAACTGCAAGAAGTTGGTCAAGGCCAATTGCCAATTGACATCGTAAATGGTGGTGATGGCAACCCAGACAGCAGAGCTGAATTAGTTAGCTGGTTAGCTGACCCTGCCAACGTTGGCGGTCTGCCTACTTCTGTTGGAACTGGTGGTGTATTGCTTGCCGATGATGATGGTGATGGTGATTTATTAGACCATCAATTGGGTAAAAACGTTCCTGACTGGTCAGGTTCATTTGGAGCAACAATTAAATACAAGCGTTTCTCACTGAGAACCAACTTTGAGTATAGAACTGGTAACTTCTACATCAACAACCTTACAAATGCCTTTAGGCAGTCGAATGGTTCAATCGGTAGAAACTTGCCAACATCAGCGAGGGTCAACAGAGATTGGCAGACTGGTGGTGTAGACGGAAATTTCAATCCACAGAACAATGGGGAAGTGAGAGTTGCAGCTCTTGAGGAGTGGTTATTTGATAACCTCGCTTTATCTCCATTCTCTGGTCTCAATACAATTGAAAAAGGTGATTTCTTAAGATGGAGGGAACTTTCTCTTACTTATAGTATTCCAAAATCAATTACAAGTAGCCTCGGTTTGAGAAATGCTTCATTCACAGTTGCAGGACGAAACATTGCGATTTGGACCAAGTATTCTGGTGTAGACCCAGAAATCAATGTATTTGGTAGAGGCGGGTCTAATGTTGCTGCTGATCAGAACTTTGGTCAGGGTATTGATGCATTTGGCTGGGCCATCCCATCGCAATTGATGTTCACGCTTAAAGCTGGTTTTTAACCCTAAAATTTGAGAATCATGAAAATAGAAATAAATAAAATCTATAGAGGTGCCATTATGGGGTTTGCAGCCTTTGCTGTGTCAGCCATAACAAGCTGTAGCGGCCTATTGGACGCAGAGAACCCAAATAGTCTTGTACTCGAAGATTTGAGTAATCCGGCAGCAGCTGGGCCTATGGTTAATGGTTCACTTTCTGCCGTTACAAGGGCATTGACAAACATTTATGCTCCTTACTCGACAGCATCTGATGAATTAACATGGAGTGGATCGAGGGATGCCTGGAACCAACTCCAATTGGGTTTTGTCGGATTCGATGGTAATGAATTTACTGATGCAGCTTCATTTTTCGTAGGTGAAGCAAGATGGTGGGGTGATGAGGTTATCTCTCGACTTGAGCAATTTGATCAAGACGGAGAATTAGCTAACCCTGCGCAACTAGCCAACGCTTACTTATACGCTGCAATCATGTATGTCACATTGGGTGATATGTTCGACGACTATATCGTTGATTCTGATCAGAGAGTACAGGGAACCCCTGTGGGTGAGGCTAACATGAGCCAGATGTACAATATAGCAATCGGTTATTTAACAAGTGGGCTTGCAATTGCAGAAATAAGTGACGACCAAAGAATCACTTTGACTGCTATGTTGGCAAGGGCACAACATGGTCTTGGTGTTTGGGGCAAGGTAAACCCAGTTAATACTGCCGACCCATATGTAAATAACGCCGCTGCAATTACCGCCGCTCAGAACGCTTTGGCACTAATGGGCGAAGGTTCGAACTGGAGGTATCAATTGCTTCTAGATGGTAGCCTTCCTGGTATCAATGCTTCAACCGATGGTAATGGTCTGGCAATGCCTCAAGAAGTAAACCAACGAAGGGAAATGCAAGTTTCTGAATCTTATGTGATTCAAAATGGCAATACCATTGCTGGTCTTGTTGATGGATTGGTTACAGATATTGAGGCATCTATCTTTTTAGAGGATCCTGTTACGGGTGAGAAGGACGTAACTTTATTTAATGCGGTTGCAGAATTCCACAATGCGGTTCAATTTGCTGATATAACAATAGTTTCTGAAAGAGAAATGCATTTAATATTGGCAGAAGCTGCATTAGCAGGTGGCACAACTGGTGGAACTTTTGCAGATCATATTAATGCTGTTAGATCCCTTGATGGCAAAACTGCGTTCGCTGGTCAAATTTCAGATAAAGATATGCTCAATCATGCAAGGAGAGTACACCTTTTCCTACAGGGAAGAAGATTAGCTGATCATTACAGATTTGGACCTGACTATTATGCACCACGTTGGATTCCTAACAGTGATGCTGTATCATCTCCAGGTACTTTCTTACCAATTACTACCGTTGAAATTCAAGCAATGGGTGGGTAATTAGTTAACATAAATTTTTAAAGGCTGCCAACACAAATTGGCAGCCTTTTTTAATTTTATGGGGCTTCCGAATTAGGTGTGAGTGCTGCTAAAATTTGAAGTCCCAATTCATTATCGGGATCAAGAGTTAAGCCAGCTTTGACACTCTTCATAGCACTACCATATTGTCTGTTTTTAATAAAAGCCCTGGCAAGGTTAAAGTAGCCGTCTATGAGGCCAGGGTTTATATCCAATGCTTTTTGGTAAGATTGAATTGCCAAAACATTTTCATCCGTTCTGTAGTAATGATTGCCTAAATTAAAATGCCCTTTCACATCCCATGGATTGATTTTAACGGCTTCCTTGTAAGCCAGCACAGCTTTTGCCACATCTCCTTTCTTCTGAAAGGTATTCCCAAGGTTTACCCACCCATCAATATCGTTCTCGTCTATCTTCAGGGCATCAGTGTAAGCCTTGACTGCATTGTCAAATTCTCCTAAAGCTTCATAGAGCAGACCAAGGTTAATTAGCACTTTTGTATTTGTAGGTGATATCTCGAGAGCTTTTTTGTATGTCGCAATTGCACCCTGTGGATTACCATTCAAAGCCATGTTTTCGCCCAGTTGCGGCAATATCAGGCTCCATCGCTTTCTCACTTTTGATTCATCTACCTCATTTAAATTATCAAGCTGCTCCACTAAATAATTATGAACGGAATTATCATTATCAGCTGTTAAATGCAAACTAGCCATCGCCATAGATTTCAAATCAACATCTGGACTTTCTACAAATTTCTTGATTTTCTCA
This sequence comes from Cyclobacteriaceae bacterium, assembly GCA_040222875.1. Classification (GTDB taxonomy): domain Bacteria; phylum Bacteroidota; class Bacteroidia; order Cytophagales; family Cyclobacteriaceae; genus JAJCYL01. Next base: position 168,188 of record JAVKCG010000004.1, read on the forward strand.
ACCTGCGTGGAGTTTATTGATCCATCGGGCCTTAAGTACTTTGAAAATTTGGCTAACCCGGCCATTTGAGCTGCGGTGTGAAATGAACTATCAGTCAACAGGAGGGCTCCTGCTTCGGTAACGTTAAACCCCTCTTGAAATTTTATTTGATGAGCCACAGCTTCCTCATGTGGTTTTATCTCTCCATACCATTCATTAACCGAATTTTGCAAATCTTCAACTGACATGTCAGAGTGACATTGAATACATCCATTTTCGATACCAATTGATGAATCGAAAGCTGGTCTCGGTATAGCTATGGTGTGATCAGATCTACCAAATCTTAAGACTTTTCCCATCGCCTTATGCTGTAAATAAGGCATGTGGCAACTAACACAGTTATTGCCAGGTGAGTCGGGTAAATGAAATGAATGCAGTTCAGGCTCAACGGCCTTGCTAGCGTGACAAGAGGCGCATTGTTTTTCATCGAAAGCACCACTTAATGGCCGACTGTTAATATCTCTATAACCCTGAGAATGTGGATCATGACAACTCACACAAGTCATTGAACCACTGATGTAGCAATCACTAAAAAGATGGTTTTGCTGATAGCCAAATGCCTTGATCCTCCCGTCATCATGAAAGGGGCTTTCACCCACCATTGGGAGTAAAAGTGAGTAGAATTGTTCGAGGTCTTTTCCCGGTAAATATCCTGGTTCAAGAACGTCTTTTAAAGCATGGCAACTAAAACAAGTTTGGAGAGACTCATCTTTAGATAACGTCTCAAGGGCTACCATCCCAATATCAGTTGCTTGTTCTGAATCAGGTGATTTCATTATATCAATGTGTCGTTTGCCAGGGCCATGACATGATTCACAGTTGATGCTAAGCGATTTGATATTGGTCTGAAATTTTTGTTGATCATTTTTAAACTCTGCTTCAATCTGGCTTCCATGGCATTGTTGGCAATTTTGAATACTCATATGGGCACCGAGTATCCGACTTGGGGGCCATTCACTTAATTCTGTGATTGGTAAGTCTTCACTGATAGGGATCCACCCCTGGTTTCCCTTAGTTTCAGCAAACCAAACACCCTCGTCCCTGATAAAATCGAATGGTAAAAATTTATAGGTTCCATCTGGGAATTTACTGAAGTATGTCTGAGTCCCACCACCAAGTAAATGACCGCCGCCAACAACGGCATCTATAGTAAATTCTTGTGGTGTCATATCATCAATTGCCAACCGGAATTTAAAGTCTCCATTCGATGCTCTAAATGGTGTGAATGTCGCATTCTTAAACCTTCTGGGTTTACCATCAAAATCACCTATGACCACATGTGGGCTAGGGCTACCACCCGCCTTGCCATGAGTTGATTCTTTCCAAACCTTATAGACATCACTATGGCAAGGAGCACAAGCCTCTGATCCCACAAAATCAGCATAGCTTATTGGGCTATTGTACACTGAATCTGGAAAAGTAGGGAAAGGCAGTCTTTGGATAACTGGCTTTTTAATCGGTGTATCATCGTCATCCAGAAGCAAAGTGTATGCTACGGCACCTACAAATAATAGGGAGGCAGATAATAGAACAACTAGGCCAATGCGGCTCTTTTTCGGACTAGCAACAGGTTTTATATCCGGTTGCACAGCATCTTTAGTTGCAGGATTCTTATGTTTCTTCTTTCGCCCCATGATCACTTTTTGGCCCAATCAGGGCCACTACAATCACATAATTCTCTCATATACATTACCAGCCCTTTGATTTGATCAGGCTGTAGCGTATTTCCCCAAGCTGGCATCATATTACTCTTATCAAGGATCAAACCCCCGGAATGCACCCCATCAAACAGCGTATCATCAGGCCTATCGGACATATATTTTGCATCATTATGTGCAGTAGGTGCATCGCTCATAAAGGCTGCATTATACCCTTTGCCATCTCCTTTTTCACCGTGGCAAGATGCACAATATTTCAGGTAATTATCTGAACTGTTATTTGTTTGTTCATAGAAGTAGGGGGGATTTTCGATAAGATCAATATATTCTGAACCACCTGAACCTGAATCTAATTGCACTAAGTAATTGACGATAAGATTTTTTGTTTTTAGCGGCAGCGGTAAAGAAGGCATCCCCGTCAGAGGCTCCAATTGATGGGGCGAACTAATCATTTGACCAATATATTCTGTAGTAAGCCTTGTGGATAAACCCGAAAGGTCAGGCCCAATCCTACCCCCGGTTCTACCAATTTGGTGGCATCCCACGCATGACAATTTATCTTGAAGCAATGCATGGGCTTTGGATTGAGAAAATGCTGACAACTGATCCTCCTGAAAATCGGCCAATTGTATTTTTTGTTCTAGAAGGAATCCCGCAATTGCCTCTATTTCCCGATCAGTTAGATTGAAATTTGGCATCCGACTACCTGAACCAACCAGATAGCCGTTTGGCCTTACAGCATGTGGTTGTTTAAGAAAACCCATGAGCCATTCTGGTTTAACCCTCGATCCTTCAATAGCCAAATTTGGCCCATTTTTACCCAAACCTGCCACATTCGATACATGGCAAGCTGCACAATTTTGGGATTTATAAATCTTCTCGCCAAGCACTGAGGTTATTTCTAAATTAGTCTTTTTAAATTGATCGTAGCCCTCATCAAGTTCGTTTTTGCTCATGTCTAAAGATGCGAGATAGGCGACTAAATCATTAATATCCTCAACCGCATCTGGGTTAACCTCATTTAATGCTGAACTATCATTATTCATTTTGTAGAAAACCGAAGGCATGCCCATATGGTCGTTACTAAATAATGATGGTGCAGCGAGAAATTTTTTAAGCCATGATGTTTGAAGTTTTACACCCGCTTTAGAAAGATCGGATACAAGTAGGTTACCTTCTCCATTTATCGTATGACAACTATTGCAATTTGATTCTATAAAAAGCTTTTTACCATGGTCTTCGTCATCGCCCCATCCAAACCAATTTGTAATGCCATCAAATTCGGGAAATTTGAAACTCTGCACATGATCGGAATTTTGTTCAGTAAGAAATAGCGTTAGCGCCAACGCCTCTTCGTCACTCAACATAAAATCTGGCATTCTTGAAGCGCCGATGTGATGCCTCACCTTCTGTGGGTTTTGGAGATATGAGAAAATGTATGCCGGATTATACCTGGAGGCTGCATGGCTTAAATCTGGAGCTCTTGTCGTTAAAAGATTTTCACTTGATATTCCTAAATGGCAATTGTTACAACCCAGTTCAACCATCAGTTGGTCGCCTGAAATTGAGTTATCTTGATTGGTAATCGAGATGTTGGATTGTTTCGGTCGCTCCTGTGGCTGGATATTGTTAATTGACAAAGCAACAAATGCCAATAACAATACTCCGAGAATTGAGAATTGACCGTACTGATAAATCATCAAGGCAACATAAAACTAAGAGCTATGAAAGCAAAGGCATTTCTTATTTAAGAAAAAGCACATTACCAATTATAAAGAACCATTGCCAGATTTAAAATCGGACTACTTTTCAAGATAGGCCATTACCTCTCCCGCCACTTTCTCTGGTGTAAAACCGAATTTATCATCCAGGGTTCCCGCAGGAGCAGAATACCCAAAATGGCTTAACCCAAATACTTTCCCCTTAGGGCCCACCAAACCTTCAAGGTTAATTGGCAAGCCAGCTGTTAGCCCAAATGATGACTTATCATTAGGTAGAACATCCTGTTGGTAGTCATCAGATTGCTCCCTGAAAATGCCCTCAGAAATGACTGAGACTATCCGGCTCTTAATGCCTTTTTCTGCAAGAATATCAGCTGCCCCTACGAGAGTAGAGACTTCAGAACCGTTGGCTATCAGCGTAACATCAAAACCATTATCATCTCTGACTATATATGCCCCTTTCTCTGCTTGAAGCGCCTCTTCATAGCGGCTTGAGCTAATCGGAGCGACGTCTTTTACACCCTGTCGGGAGAAAATAAGGCCCGTTGGTCCTTCAGTATTTTCAAGGGCCATTTTCCAGGCCACCTTCGTTTCATCACCGTCTGCAGGCCGGAGAGCAGTCAGGCTTCTTTTATGTGAATGGTTCTGTACTTTTTCCATCAATCTCAATTGTGCCTCCTGCTCAATTGGTTGGTGCGTGGGTCCGTCTTCGCCTACCCTGAAGGCATCATGCGTCCAGAGGTATTTTACCGGAAGTTCCATCAAAGCAGAAAGCCTGAATGCTGGCTTTTGATAATCAGAAAAAATGAAAAAAGTGCCAACTACCGGAATCACGCCACCATGCAGTGCCATGCCATTTGCCATAGCCGCCATCGAAAACTCAGAAACTCCTGAATGAAGGAAATTTCCGGAGAAATCACCTTTTTTAAGGGCAGTTGTTTTTTTCAGGAAACCGTCGGTTTTATCACTGTTAGCAAGATCTGCAGAAGATACAATGAGGTTTTCAACCTTTCCTGCCAGATAACCCAAGACTGCGGAAGAGGCCTCTCTGGTCGCACCGTTTGGTTTATGCTCTACCTTGCTGAAATCTATGTCCGGAATTTTGCCTGATAAGAATAAATCCAGCTTTGCGCTAAGTTCAGGATTAGAAGCTCTCCATGATTTTTCCTCTTCCCTCCTTTTAGTAATCTGCTCTTTCTTGTTCTTTACTACCTCACTATAATGGGCCTCCACTTCGGGGTAAACAAGAAACGGATCATCGACACTACCACCTAAATGCTCTACAGTTTTCTCGTACGAAGCCGCCGTTTTACTGATCGGCTGACCATGCATGTTTACCGCACCTTCTGAAGGATTACCTGCCTCATCCACCGCACCTTTGCCCATTACGGTTCGCCCAATTATTAAAAATGGCTTTTCATTTTCTTCATTAGCCTGCTTTAAAGCCTTTCTGATTTCGTCATGATCATGACCATCGATGGTTAACACTTTCCAACCCCAGGCTTCATATTTCTTGGCAGTATCTTCAATGGTTACGTCTTCAGTTCTTGTTGAAAGCTGAACATCGTTTGAGTCAAAAAACATGATCAAATTACTGAGGCCTAGAAACCCAGCGATCCTGCCAACACCCTGGGAAATTTCTTCCTGCACACCACCATCAGAAATGTAGGCGTAAATGTTATGAGCCATCCAATCTCCAAACCTCGTTGTCAAAAACCTCTCAGCTACCGCCGCACCAACTCCCATTGCATGGCCCTGGCCCAATGGCCCTGAAGTGTTTTCAATTCCCTTGGCCACATCAACTTCCGGGTGACCCGGCGTACATGAACCCCACTGCCTGAAATTCATAATATCATCCTTTGAATAAAACCCAAACAAATGAAGCTGTGAATATAGCAATGCCGAGAGGTGACCCGCATCCATGAAAAACCTGTCCCTGAATGGCCATTTGGGGTCTTCAGGGTCAAAATTCAAAAATTCTGTATATAGAATATGCATGAAATCAGTGCCCCCCATTGGGCCGCCCGGGTGACCAGAATTGGCTTTTTCTACCATCGCAATGGACAGCACTTTCATATTATCAGAGGCGAGTTGGTGAATGTTTTTTGACATAAGGAGTGATTAAAATTTCGAAGGTCAAATTAAATGTTTTCTTGTGGGAATGGCAGGGAATTACTCTACTAACTGTGATGTGTAACGGCTGTTGCACAATTGTGGAAGTTGAAAATATCTGGATAAATTAGAATGAATTGTTTTAAAGGCATGAATCGACTCCTTCTCTTTTTGAATCTCTCTCTTCTTTTCTTCGCAAGCTGCGGTGGTGACGACGATGACGACAACGACGAAACTTTTGTTGACCCCATAATTGGCACTTGGGTTTCAAGCACATATTCTTTTAGCGGTTGTGTTGATCCATCTCAAAACCTGTCTGAAAGGCCATGTCACGCATGCTTTAATTTCACCTTCAGGGAAGATGGCACTTTCTCCCAAACAATAAACATAGCCCAGATACCATCAGAGAGCTTCTTCGGAATGTATACCGTAAGTGGCAACAATCTTCAAACATGCATCGATGACATCTGCTCTAACTCAATTATTGGCTTTACTACTACTGACCTGACCATTACTGGTGTGGACATCGAATCTGGCTGCCAGATCAGGGTTCGGTACGAAAGGCAGTAATTTGGAATTTTTGATCTATGCATTCTTATCTTTGAAATAAAACCAAAAAGATGAAACATCTACTTATTTCAGTATTGTGCCTATGTCCGTTCATTGGGTTTGGTCAAATCAATTCACCTGATGCCAGCCCCGCTGCTACAATCACACAAGCTCTCGGTTTTGGTACGGTAACAGTTGAATACAACCGGCCACAACTCAATGGGCGAAACATGTTTGAGCAGCTTACAAGAGAAGGTCAAGTTTGGCGAACTGGGGCCAACATGGCGACTAGACTAACTACTACGGAGGCGATAAAAATTGAAGGTAAGGAGTTGCCTGCAGGTAAGTACTCGATCTATTCTATACCTGGAAAAGATGCCTGGACTATAATCATCAATAAGAAAATCCAATGGGGAACTGTTTATGAAGAAGCAGAAGATTTAATGAGAATTACGGTGGCTACCAGGCAAACCGATGAACGGGAAGAATCTTTTATGTTCTATTTCACCAACGCCACTGCAGAAAAAGCAACCCTTGGTTTTAAATGGGAAAATACCAAAGTGGAATTAGGCCTCGAAGCACCAGTATATGAAAAGGTGTTGGCACAGATTAAAGAGGTGATGGCTGATCCATCAAAAGCTGAGCCAGGTGACTTTTACACAGCTTCTGATTTTTACTTAAAGAACAACCTCGACTCAAAAAAGGCTCTTGAATGGGCCAATAAATTTGCTGAGATGAACCCCGACAAGTATTGGTCGTACCGATTGCAAGCGAGAGCTTACGCTGCGAATGAAGACTTCGAAAAAGCTATAGAAGCTGCAGCTAAGTCGACTGGTATGGCAAAAGAAGCTGGCAATGAAGACTACGTGTTTATGAATACCAGGGATATCAAAAAGTGGATGGGCAAAAAATAGTATGTTTCGGGTACAGGTTTCTAGTTTCGTGTAATGGTTTTAATCTCTTGTCTTTGTTCTATTAGCTAAGATTAAAGCTTACTCAATGCCAAACTGATTTTTTCAGAGAGCAGTTCTGTGGCAGTTGTCAATGGCAAACGAACATGGTTTTCGCAAATGCCCATACAGCTTAACACTTCTTTGATCCCCGTTGGGTTACCCTGTTCAAAAATCAGTTTGGTCATTGTTACCAGCTCCTTAAAACCAGCTGTTGCTGATTGACTATCTCCATTGAGATAATCATGAACAACTTTAGAAAACTGATTTGGCAATGCATTGGCCAATACTGAGATCACACCCACACCGCCATAACCCATTAGAGGCAAAGTGAGCATATCTTCACCAGAAATAATCAGAAAGTCATCTGGGGCGTGAGCTGCTATTGTGGCGCATTGCTCCAGGTCTCCACTGGCTTCCTTAATGCCGATAATATTGGGGTACTCGGCCAGTCTTAAAGTGGATGATGCATCAAGGTTACAAGAAGTTCTGCTGGGTACATTGTATAAAATTACTGGCACCGGACAAGCATCTGCAAGCATCATATAGTGCTTAATGAGCCCATCTTGCGATGGTCTATTATAGTAAGGCGTAACCGAAAGCAGTGCCTCGATTCCATCTAATTTCAAATCATCGAGGCTGTTAATGAGATCATTGGTGCTATTTCCACCGCGGCCAATCACAATCGGTAAATTGTTAGGATTGTTGCTTTTTATAAAGTTGACGAGTTCACGTTTTTCGAGACTATTTAAAGTAGGTGTTTCAGCTGTTGTACCAAGCGCCACCAAATAATCTACACCACCACCAGAAACATGCTCAAGCAATCTGCTTAGCGCACCATAGTCAATTCCGCCTTTCTCATTGAATGGTGTAACAAGTGCAACCCCCAATCCTCTTAATTGCTTACTCATCGTTTCTAATTTTTATCAGCATCTCCTCAACAGCCTCTAAAAAATAGGTCAAGCTTTTTTGCTGAGGTTTTACCATTAATTCTAAAAATGCCCTTGAGCTATCAGCATACACTCCGACCCGGCAGTGGGCATTACTCTCTGCTAAAACACTGTGTACAAAGATATTTGAACAAAGATCGAGGTTAATAAGGTAATCGAACTTTCTGGCTGTGAAATCTTTCACTTTAGGTTTCGTCCAAATGCCAAAAAAGTTTAAATCCCGTTTTGAAAATGAGCTGTTTGAAATTTCCTCCGTTTTTGAACTATTCTCATGAAAAACCAGGATGCTGACTTTTTTGTCGAGTGATCGTAGTTTCTTTTGAAATTCATCTATTAAAGAACCCTCAACCATTGTTTTATAACTGCATACTAAGCCAATTGACTCTGCCAGATCAAACGAACGGGAGAACCGTTTGACATTTCGTTTGCCATATCTCGATATATGAAATGGAAGAAAAGTTGCTCCTAACATTAGAGGCCTAAAAGGGTTTCAAATTCACTTTCACTTATAATTTTCACTCCAAATTTATTCGCCTTTTCCAACTTTGAAGGGCCCATGTTATCACCCGCTACTAAATAATCAAGTTTGGCAGATACTGACGATACATTTTTACCACCATTTTTCTTGATCATCTCCTTTAACTCATCCCGGCTATGGTTGGTAAAAACACCTGAGATTACGAATGTCTTGCCTTCCAAAATATTGCTATCAGCAATGTCTCCAGATTTATCAACCGCCATTTGCAAACCTGTAGCTTTTAATCTGTCTATGAATTCTCGATTTTTCTCGCTCTCAAAAAACTGCTGGAGGCTTATGGCTATCTTTTCCCCAATTTCAGGAGCCTCTAGTAATTCTTCGTAAGACGCCTCCATTAATCGGTCAATAGATTCAAAATGATCGGCAAGTTTTTCAGCAACAGTTTGCCCTACAAACCGGATTCCGATGCCAAACAGAACATCTTCAAAAGCTATTGCTTTCGATTTTTCAATTGAGTCGATAATATTTTGAGCTGATTTCTCACGAAGGCTTCTCACGGAATAACCATTCTCATTTTTATCGGATGCCACTTGAAACTCCAGGCCATTCAAGGTTTCAAATGTGAGATCATATAGGTCGGCTGGGTTTTCTACCAAACCTTTATCAATCAAACCCTTTAAAGTTTCCTTTCCAAGGCTTTCAATGTTCATAGCCCTACGCTGAATGAAATGCTCTAATCGACCCAGGACCTGTGGCGGACAGCTCTCAACGTTAGAGCAATAATGAACTGCCTCACCCTCCATTCTGATAAGCTCTGTGTCACATTTGGGGCAATTTTCAATGTACTTTACAGGCTCACTGTCTGGAGGCCGCTCATCTAAATGAACCCCCGTCACTTTAGGGATAATCTCACCGCCCTTCTCTACAAAAACAGTATCACCAACTCTTAGGTCAAGTCTGGCGATTTCGTTGGCATTATGAAGCGATGCCCTTTTCACAGTGGTCCCGGCAAGAAAAACTGGTTCCAATTCAGCAACCGGTGTAATCGCCCCTGTTCTCCCAACCTGATAAGTGATTGCATTCAATTTGGTCGCCGCACTTTCCGATTTGTACTTATAAGCTATCGCCCATCGTGGGCTTTTAGCAGTTGAACCGAGTTGCTCCCTTTGTTTGAAATTGTTGATTTTAATTACTACACCATCTGTGTCCAGAGGTAGCTCCAGCCGCTTCATTTCCCATTCAGCGATGTACTCAAAAACCTCATCGATGGATGAACATCTTCTGTAGGTTGGTGAAACATTAAATCCCCAACGTTCCAGCCTATCTATGGAATCCGCATGGTTGTCAAAAGCCAAGTCATCACCCAAAACAGAATAAAGAAAACAATCCAGATTCCTGGATGCGACTACTGAGGAATCCTGCATCTTCAAAGTACCGGAAGTAGTATTTCGTGGGTTCGCCAATCGCTCTTCACCAATATCTTCACGCTCTGCATTAATTCTATCGAAAACCTCTCGGGGCATGAACACCTCACCTCTCACCTCAAACTCTTCAGGTAAATCTCCCGCTGTCAGTCTAAGCGGAATTGTCCTGATTGTTTTAGCATTGGTTGTAATGTTATCTCCTCTGGTTCCATCCCCGCGGGTTACCGCTTTATCCAAATAACCATTTTTATAGGTAAGGCTAAGGGCAGTGCCATCAAATTTTAATTCGCAGAAGTATTCGAAATCTTCATGCCCTAATCCTTTTACAACCCTGTCGTGGAAGTCAGTCAATTCTTCTTTGGAGTAAGTATTTGACAAGGACAACATGGGGAATTTGTGATAAACCGTTTCAAACGATTTTGTAATAGTCCCCCCTACCCTCTGTGTCGGTGAATCCTGAAGTTTTAATGTAGGAAACTTGCTTTCAAGGTCGATGAGCTCTTGTAGTAATTTATCGAACTCAAAGTCGCTAATTTCCGTTCTGTCTTCACCATAGTACAATTGGTTGTGGTAGTCAACTTGTTTAGATAATTCGGCAATTTTTGATTTGGCCTCCAGCTCAGTCATGCTGGCAAATTTAATCGGTCATGACGTCAGTTTCAGGCGTTTGCGGCCAAACAATTAGTTGCTATTTTTGTTCAATTTTAAAAATTAAGAAGGAAGTACGATGGCGATAATGATAACAGATGAATGCATTAATTGTGGTGCATGTGAACCAGAATGCCCAAATACAGCTATTTATGAAGGTGGTGTAGAATGGAGCTGGGGAGGGGGTACTGAATTAAAAGGTGAAGTACAACTACAGGATGGATCTGTAGCGGATGCCGATGAGCACCAAACACCCGTATCAGATGAATTTTACTACATCGTAACTGCCAAGTGTACTGAATGCAACGGCTTTCATGAAGAGCCTCAGTGTGCTGCTGTTTGCCCCGTTGACTGCTGTGTACCTGACCCAGATCATGAAGAAACCGAAGAAGTGCTTTTAGGTAAGAAGGCCTTTATGCATGGGGAGTAGGTTGTAAAATTTTAGAACCATTGTTGACGGATATTAATTATCAGTCTGAAAAAGATAAGCCTCTCATTGGGGCTTTTTTTGTTTAACTGATTCTTACTTATCCTACAAAATGGAAATCCATCTCTGTTGATTGCAGGCTATATTAATTCATTTTGAGCCTTAATGCTTCTGTCAAGATACTCTTCAACCATACCAGAATTTTCGGCGATAAACGATCTCACGTTATCATCTTTTGCACTTGTTGATAAGTCTTTCATTTTTTTCAAAAGACCAGATTGTAAATGAGTGACCTCTTCAAGATAGACTCTATCTAAATTTTTCTTTTCCTGTTTGCGCACCTGATAGTAGATTTCCAGGTGCTCAGGCTTCATAGTTTCTGTTAACCTGATGCCTTCTTTTACAGCAAGTATGTCAATCTTTACTGAAAGTAGCTTGTACTGCTTCAGGGCAGCTTTGGTATACTCTTTTGCCTCTACTGAATATGCTTTGTCATTAACTTCTGTAGATAGCTCCTGCATTAGCATGGAGGCACTCTGTAGCTCCAAAATGAACTGGGTTTCTACCACCATCTTTTCGTCATCGAACTTATAGCCATTGCGTTGGTTGGCTTCAACATAGGTGAAGTCCCGATTACATGCGGTTAACATCAAAATCAATACCGTTGCTAATACTAAAATTTGCTTATTCATATTTTCTAAATTTTTTGTTACTAATTTTTTGTTACTCAACATCAGAATAAATCTTTCAAATCGGCAGAAGCGTGTCTTAACTCCAAATCAGCATCAAAGAGAATTTGATTGATTGAGTCTTTAATTGTAATCAAGTCGGAGTGCTGTGATCTCTCAATTTCCTCTTTAAGGTTAACTAATACCGATCTGCGCTTTACCAGAAGTCGCTTAGTTTCAATTAACTCATTTCGGTTTTTAGCTATTCCCGAAAGCCTGTTATCAATATGTTGAATTGCCGAATCAATGCCCTCAATCTTACTATCAATGTGAGTGAGCAATGTCGATTCATGACCACTGTCCTTTTGAAGTTCATAAAACATCGAAGGCTGGTAATCCATAATTGAACGACCGAATTGATTAAGATGACGCTCATAAAAAATCAAGAATGTCAATATGATGAATGTGCCGATCAAATAATTCAAAGACTTTTTCATGACTTTTTTATTGGCTATAGTTCCAAATAGCCTGCCATGTGCCTCTTTAAGGCTTATTGAGATGTTTTTAGGTAATTATTGGGGAGGAAATACCCAATGATGGAGATTATGTCCTCATCCTAAACCAATGGTATAGTAATGATAAAACGGGTGCCCTCACCAATCTTGCTGAAGACTTCAATTTCACCATTATGGCTATTAATGATGCTTTTAGTGGAAGTTAAGCCGAGTCCGGTACCATGGTTTTTGGTGCTGTAGAAGGGATCGAAAAGTTTTAAAATTATTTCACTTGAAATGCCCGGACCATTATCCCCGATAACAATAGTGGCGGAATCATTCTCACAGCCGCTCAAAACAGTGAGCATGCCATCTTCTTTTCCTTCCATGGCCTCAACAGCATTAATAAGAATATTTGTTAGTGCAATCTTCATTTGCTCTTTATCCGCATTAACAATTGCACTTTGCTTACTGAGTAATGGTCTGTTTAATTTGATTTGTGTCAGTTTTATCCTGTCTTCAATTTGGGCTAATGATTCATTCAGTATTGTCTCAATACTAATTTTTGCAGTTGATGATTTTTTAGGCCGGGATGATAAAAGCAGCTCTTTAATAATATTGTTGATCCGGATTGAGTTTGACTCGAATATTTCAGTGCAGAACTTCAGAGTGTCCTGATAGTCGGAGTCTGTAACCTTAGTGGACATGAGTTGCTCATTGGCCATTTGAATATTATTCAGTGGATTCCGTACCTCATGGGCTATTGTCCTTGCCAAGAGTCCGGTCATAGCCAATTTTTCAGATTGAACCAGCTTTTGTTCTGCCTTTTTAAGGAAAGTCATATCTCTGATAATGCCTTGATAGCCGACAACCTGATCTTCGGCGTCTTTCACCGGTAAACAAGACATCGAAACGGTAACAGCATCGGCTGTGGTATTAAGCTTTGACTCAAAATGTGCCACCATTTCAACCTTTGCCAATTCATCCTTAAACATGTCAAATGACCCTTCATCAATAAAAACTTCCCTAAGGTTTATTCGTCTGTCAGAATCAACACCCAACAAAGCAACCAGAGATGGATTCATCTCCACTATATCAAAGTGGCAATTCATAAGAAGGATACCATCTATACTCCGCTTGAAAAGCGATCTGTACTTTTCTTCACTTTCTTTTAAAACTTTTTGGGCTGATACCAATTTGCCTAATGTGTTCGAAGTGACGAGGTAGGAGACTATCAAAATCAAAATGGCCACACTAACTGCAATAAGCATCAATAGTGGTACATTTCGATCAGTTTGCTGTTGTCGTTCTAACCTTTGGAGCAATAACTGGTTCTCATTTTTTTCAATCTCATCAATTAATCTTCGAATCACATTCATGTTATCCTTTTCAAACTTCAGAAGATTTAGTTCATACCTGCCGAAATCTGTATCCTCCTCAGCTGTTTTTAGGATCTCGCTTATTATGTTGTATTTGCGAAAAACCTGAGCCCTTAATGTGTCAATAAGAAATTGTTGTTCAACTTCGTTTTCAGTGAGGCTGTCTAAATGATTGAGCCGAACAAAGGCGTCATCCCTCAATTTCTGGAAATCAGTCAAAAACGACGGAACCAGGGTTAATTGATACCCACGATGGGCAGATTCGGCCTCCCGTAGGTTTGAATAAAGACCTTCCAAATCCATCAGAAAACTATTTGACTGTCGAATTAATCCAAGATTAGATCTGTAATCAAAAACATTGTTGTAAATCAGAGCGGCATAGACTATCGCCAACAGCGCTACTACCAAGAAAACTATCCTGTAAATCCTTCTCCTGTTCATTTACTTCAAGTTGAAAAATTCAACATAGTTGTCCAAAATTTCCACGGCTATCATTAGCTCTCAAGCTTCAAAACTGCATAGCAGAGTCATAAGCTACGTAACGCACATTATTTGAACATGGCATCATATTTTCAAAAGGTAAGCCATTCATTGCAAAGCTCTCAAAATAATAAGCTATGCAATGCTGATTATTAAACTTGAAAACAAATAACCATGAAAAAAGGATTGATAAAAGGAATAGTAGTGACTATAATGTTTCTAACATTCGGAACATTGACTAATGAGGTCAGGGCTCAATATAAAACTGGTGCAGGCCTGCGGTTTGGTGGAACCAGTGGAGTTTCACTAAAACATTTTTACAAACCGAATGCCGCCTACGAAGGAATACTCGGCATATTTAACAATGGCTTTAGCATAACAGGTCTAATTGAAAGAAGTGCACCTGCATTTGATGCCCCAGGTCTTTATTGGTATTATGGGGCTGGAGCACACGTGGCTTTATATGATAACCATGGCAGATTGCATGGATTTGGAAGAGATATCAATGACCGTGACAGTGATGATATCGGACTTGGAATTGATGGTATTGTTGGGTTGGAATATAAAATTCCTGATAATGTGCCCCTTTCAATTTCAATGGGTTTAAAACCATTTTTGGAAATAGACTCTGATGGTGACTGGGATTTGGCTCCTGACCCCGCAATCACTATTCGATACATATTCAAATAATTTGACCAATGCCACCTGCTTGTGTCAGGTGGCACTTTAGCTTTCTATTCCGTACATTTTCAGTTTGCTGTAAAGCGTTTTACGGTCCATTTTCAGGATTTCAGCAGTTCTACTCTTGTTGTTTCCAGTTTGCTGCAAAGTTTGAACAATGGCTTTCTTCTCGGTTTCTTCAATTATTGATTTTAGGTCAGCTGATTTAAAATCAATGTTCTGAACAAAGCCGTCTTCTTCTAAAGGTTGCGGATAAATTATTTCTTCTGGAAGAATATCCTTATTCACTAAACTCTCTTTTGATAATAAAACACACCGCTTAATAACATTTTGCAATTCCCGTAAATTCCCATACCACGGATATTCATTAAATAAGGCTGTTACTTCACTATCAAAGCCTTTTACAGCCTTTTTTAGTTGATCGTTTGCCAATGCCAAAAAATGATTGGTGTAAACCGGAATGTCCTCTTTGCGGTGGCGTAGAGGGGCCAGCTGTAGCTTAAATTCATTAAGCCTGTGGTAAAGATCTTCACGGAAATTATTCTTGGCGACTGATTTACGAAGATCATCATTAGTAG
This sequence comes from Cyclobacteriaceae bacterium, assembly GCA_040222875.1. Taxonomy (GTDB): domain Bacteria; phylum Bacteroidota; class Bacteroidia; order Cytophagales; family Cyclobacteriaceae; genus JAJCYL01. Next base: position 183,424 of record JAVKCG010000004.1, read on the forward strand.
CTGCTATAATCCTAACATCCACGTCAACTTCCTTATTAGACCCAACTCTTTTAACCTTTCTTTCTTGTAACACTCGAAGTAGCATCACCTGAGTATCGTATGAGAGGTTACCGATTTCATCCAGAAAAAGTGTCCCTCCATCTGCGGCCTCAAAACTCCCTTTTTTGTCTGCAAGAGCCCCTGTGAATGCCCCTTTCATGTGCCCAAAAAGTTCACTGCCCGCAAGGTCTTTCGGCAAGGCTCCACAATCAATTGCTATAAATGGGCTATCCTTCCTTGCACTCCGATTATGGATTTCATTTGCTACATACTCTTTACCCGTTCCTGTTTCCCCAATAATAATTACAGAAAGTTCAGTTGGCCCTATTAGATCAAGGTGCTCTTGAATTTTTACGGAACTTTGACTTTTTCCAACAATAAAGTTTTTCGATTTAGAAGATTGTTTTTTAGCGGATGTTGTGGGTTGAGTATTTTTCGTTGACCCGTCATCAATTGCATCGTTGATCCGCATCAACAATTCATCCGGATAGAGGGGTTTAGCGATATAGTCAAATGCACCCTTTTTGAGCATGTTTACGGCTACCCTAACATCTGAGTACGCGGTTATTATTATCACCGGAACCGCTGGCTTTATTACCTTAATTTTCAAGATTAGATCATCCGCAGTGACATCAGGTAAGCGGTAATCACAGAGTATAATATGGAATTCGTTCTCCTTTAAAATATCAAGAGCGCTTTTTCCATCATGGGTATACTCAACTTCAAACCCCTCTTTTTTGAGAAACCGCTCAATTAACCTGCAGGTGTCTATATCGTCATCAATGATTAGCGCCCTTTTCATATGCTGAATATACTATAGATGTTCAGAATTTTTCAGGTCAGCAATCGGCACTTTATAAATATTAATATCTAATCTCTGTGCCTATCCGGGTTGTAGATTATTTCAACAACTGTGATGATCGAATCAACAAAGTTCCTCATAATGGATACATATAAGATGGAATAGGACATTTTTTAGGGCTGGCACAGTATTTCCACAATTGGAGTGAACCAAAATTTGATTTAAAATGAAAAAATTAGCTTTTAAAATTTTAACGATGTCAATAGCTGCAGCAAGTTTTATTGCATGTAGCGATGACGGGGAAAATGTTTCACCCAACCCTGGTAACGGTGGCAATGAAACCCCTCAGGGTCAGGCAAATATTCAAATGACAGATGCGCCTGCAGATGATGCAAACGTGGAAGCAGTTTTTGTAACTGTAACTGAAATTAACGTAGATGGAGAAGCTTTTGCTGGCTTTAGCGGCCCACAAACTATTGACTTGATGTCTTACCAAAATGGTAATACCAAACTTATGGGTACTGGCAATTTAGATGCTAAATCCTACTCTAACATTGAATTGGTGTTTGACTTCGAAGAAGATGCGAACGGAAATTTTCCAGGTTGCTATGTAGAAACCAAGGACAAGGTAAAGCATCAATTAAAAACGCAAAGCAATTCAAATGCATTTGTAAGTCGTGGCTCTTTTGATATTGAAGAAAACAGCTCAAGTGATATTGTGCTGGATTTTGATATCAGAAAGGCCATCAAGTACTCTGATGACAACAGTTCTTCAAGCCAGTTCACTCTTGTGAGTAAGTCAGAAGTTGAGAGCTCAATCAGGTTGCTTAATGAAAGAAGCACTGGTATGATAGAAGGTACAGTTGATGCATCAACAACAAGTTCGTCAGATGAGAAAATTGTAGCATTTGCCTATGTGAAAAACAGTTTTGACGAGTCTGCTGAAGTTGAAGGCCAGGGTGCCAGTAATATTAGGTTTAAAAATGCTGTAAATAGCTCAGTAGTTAACAACGGGTCATTCACACTTGCATTTTTACCCGAAGGTGAATACGAAATAGTTTTCTTCAGCTTTGAAGAAGATGAAAGCGATACAGACGGTGATGGTAACAATTCAGAATTGATGCTAAAAAGCCGGCTTGAAATTGAAAGTGCATTAGGGCTTGATTTGAGCAGCATCTCGGTGAATGCCCAATCCACAGTAAGCCTTTCGATTGATGCAACTGGCATAATTGGTATAAACTAATATTTAACCCAGTTGTGAAAGGGGGGTGTCCCAGGGCGCTCCCCTATTATTTTAACAAAATCAGAATCATAAAATTATCGTCATGAAAAACTTAATAGGGATTTTAATAATTCTTGCGGTAAGTACAGTAGGCTGCAACAATTTAAACAGACAGTTAGAAACTAAAGATGCAACTATTGATAGTCTTAAGGAAGTAAACAACAAAAGTCAATATACGCTAAATGAATTTGTTGGTCTTTTAAACGAAATCGAGGAGAACCTTCAGGAGATTAAAGAGCGGGAAAATTTAATTGAATTGAATAGCGAAGATTTAGCAAGTCAGGATGACCAAAAGATATTAAACGACCTGCAACAAATCAATACACTGATGGCAGCTAATCATGACAAGTTATATGAACTAAAAGAGAAGCTTCACCAAAGTGATAAAAAACAAAATGAGCTACAAAGGCTTGTTAGAAATCTAAGGGCCAGGATTGTAGAAAGTGATTCTGCAGTACAGATGCTTGCCCAACGATTAGAAACGGCCAAATTTCAAAAAACAGAACTTGAATCAACAATTGTTGATCTTAACCACGAACTGCAAACTTCCACCTACAGATTTAAGGAAGAGTTGCGGCATTTGGACGATCAATTAATTGCCAGGAAAATGGCACTGAATACTGGCTATTTAGCAATTGGTGATTTGAAGTCGCTTCTGGAAGAAAATATAGTGGAAAAAGAAGGCGGTATACTCGGTATTGGCAGTGTAAAAAAAGTGAACGAAAATATTGATGAAGATCATTTCACAAAACTGGATATTGTATCAACAGATCAAATTTTCTTAAATGTCAAAAAAGCAGAGATGATCAGTGATCACCCTTCTGATTCCTATGAGTTAAAAAAAGAGGGAGAATTTATCTCAATGTTGAAAATCAATAAACCAGATAAATTTTGGGAAAAATCCAAATACCTTGTCGTAGCAGTAAATTAGGTATTTGATCGACCGTCAGGTAAATTCACTTGACGGTTTTTTTTATTATCAATTGCTTTTGGCAACTCACCAAAGCGAAAATCCGGACTAACTCAACCTCACTTGCAACCTTTTAACCGCCCCTCGCATCTTTAGCCAAATTTGATTAATGAATGCTTAAAAACTACCTAAAAACCTCTTTCAGAAACCTTCTCAAAAATCCCATTTCTTCATTTATAAATGTGTTTGGCCTGGCCATGGCAATTGGCTGCTGTGTTGTGGTTTATGCCTATCTCTCATTTGAGATCAAGATGGATCAGCAGCATGAAAATAAAGAAAAGCTGTTCATGGTGTCGCCGGTTGTTAATAGAGATGGCCAAAGTAGCGCCTATGGCACCTCCCCCACAGCAATGGGTCTTCATCTTAAACAAGACTTCCCCCAGGTGAAGCGCATGACCAGAATTGCTGATCGCAATGCGGTCGTCAGGCATGGCGACAATGTTTTTCAAGAGTGGATCAGATTAGTAGACCCTGATTTCATGCACATGTTCACTTTTCCTTTAGAAAAAGGTCAATTGACTGTACTTGATGAGAGGAATAACATCATTTTAAGCAAAGAGATGGCCATTAAGTATTTCGGTGATGCTGACCCCATAGGCGAGGTGCTTACGCTAAGGTTTAATGGAGGGCAAAAACTGAGCTTTACAGTCGCAGGAGTTGGAGAAGAATTCCCGAATACCAGCTCAATCAGGTACAACTGTCTGCTGAATTATGAAATCCTTAACACTATAGAGCCAGACTTTAACCCAGCTGATTGGGGCACTAATACCCGCAGCACATTTATAGAACTCGATGATCCTGATGACATCAAATTAATAGATGAATCACAGCACACTTATTTGAGTTATGTGAGAGAAGCTCAACCGGACTACCCAGTAGAGCAGTTCAATTTTGAGCCTTTGGCAACGCTCTACGAACGCTCCAATTACATCAGAAACGATCTTTCTGGGGAGGGAGACCAGGAAGGTCGGGTAGTATTGACCATCATAGGTCTGTTCATGATCTCACTCGCATGCCTTAATTATCTCAACATTGCCATATCGTCAGCTACAAAACGGTTGAAAGAAATCGGTGTGCGAAAGGTGATTGGTGCCAGTAAACGGTTATTGATTGCCCAATTTATTACTGAAAATTTGCTCCTGTCATTTATTGCAATGATTGTGGGATTCATGGTAGCTGTTTTCCTTTTCATTCCTGGGTTCAACACTCTCTTTACCATCGATATTAGCTTCCCCTACTCCGCACCCGACCTCTATCTATTCCTGGGCGGATTGTTACTGTTAACGGCAATTGCATCTGGCGCTTATCCGGCAGTTTATATCAGCAGGTTTCCAGCTGTTACGATTTTTCGTGGCAATGTCCTTTTCGGGAGGAAGAACAAACTCACCAAAATATTCCTGACCCTTCAATTTATCCTGGCCTGTATTACGGTGGTCACAGCCACCATGATTTACAGAAATTCCCAATATCAGAAAAACAGAAGTTGGGGTTACAAACAGGCCACCGCATTGATCAATCCTGTGGATGATTACCAGGCATTTGTAAAAATGCGCAACGAGATGGTTACGCACCCTGATGTGGTTTCTGTAGCTGGGTCAAGCCATCATGTAGGATGGGACATGACCAGGTCGGTTGTGCACCTACCGGAGAGAACTCTCGAAGTTTACAGAATGGATGTTGACGATCAGTACATTGAAACAATTGGAATGGAAATCATAGAAGGCCGTGGCTTCAAAACGGATTTCGAAAGTGATAAAGTGAATGTAGTGGTTAATGAAAAAATGGCCGAAAGCCTTGAGTGGTTTGAGCCAATAGGCAAAACTTTTCGATTTGACAGCACTACTTATACTGTTATTGGAGTACTGAAAAATTTCCATTATTACAGTTTCTGGGCTGAAATCCAGCCAACTTTCTTACGGATCGGTGATAACGAAAATTTTAGATACCTAACCGTTCAAACCGGTGACGGTAAAACAGCCTCTGCCTTTGATTTTATGGAAGAACGGTGGGTGGCACTTTACCCCGAATCGCCCTTTAATGGTCGGTACCAAACACAGCTTTATTCATGGTATTTTGATGAGATTGAGGGGCATTCAATACTTATCTCATTCGCAGCATTTCTTGCACTAATGTTGGCTTGCTTTGGTTTATATGGCCTTGTTTCATTAAATGTTGCAAGTAGGATCAAAGAATTCAGTGTGCGAAAAGTTCTTGGGGCCAATCTATTTGCACTAACTCAGGCTGTTAATTCCCATTTCCTGATTTATCTGATTTTTGCTTTGATACTTGGAGCACCGATTAGTTACTATTTATCTAAACTGTTGATTGAAACTGTTTACAACTACCATGTTCCGATTACGGCACCACCAGTGCTATTCTCTGTCATTTTAATCCTGATAACTGTTGTCATCACAGTCAGTTCTCAAATAATGAGAGTACAGAAAACCAATCCAACGGTTGGACTCAGGAATGAGTAGTTTATAAGTGTTTTTAATCCTTCAACACATCTAATTCTTTGCCAACTTTAGTAAATGCAGCTATAGCCTTATCAAGATGATACTGGTCATGGACGGCAGACATCTGCACCCTTATCCTTGCCTGGCCTTTTGGCACTACCGGGAAATAGAAACCGATAACATAAATACCTTCTTCGAGTAGCTTAGCTGCGAAATTCTGCGAGAGAACGGCATCGTATAGCATGATAGGTACAATTGGGTGATCACCTGGCTTTATGTCAAAACCAGCATTTGTCATTTTCTCCCTGAAGTATTTCGTGTTCCCTTCAAGCTTGTCCCGAAGCTCAGTCGTTTCACTTAACAGATCAATCACCGCAATTGACGCACCCACAATTGAAGGAGCCACAGTATTTGAAAAAAGGTATGGTCTTGATCGCTGCCGAAGAATGTCAACGATTTCCTTTTTAGCACTTGTGAAACCACCTGAAGCACCGCCAAGTGCTTTGCCCAGAGTTCCGGTAATAATATCCACCCGATCCATCACATTGCGATACTCATGGGTACCCCGGCCGGTTTTTCCAAGAAAACCTGTTGCGTGGCATTCATCTACCATGACTACTGCATCATACTTATCGGCGAGATCACAAATTTTATCAAGTTGTGCAATCGTACCATCCATTGAAAATGCGCCATCAGTCACAATTACCCTACATTTTGCTGATGAAGCCTCCTGAAGTTTGGCTTCCAGGTCATCCATATCGTTATGGTTATATCTAAACCGCTGGGCTTTGCACAACCGCACTCCATCAATAATGGAAGCATGGTTAAGGGCATCAGAAATAATGGCATCTTCCGGGCCGAAAAGCGGCTCAAATACTCCACCATTCGCATCAAAAGCAGCTGCATACAGAATGGTATCCTCCATCCCCAAAAACTCAGAAAGCTTTTGCTCCAGTTCTTTATGAATATCCTGAGTGCCACAAATAAACCTGACAGAAGACATGCCATAGCCATGAGAATCAATAACTTTCTTTGAAGCTTCAATCACATCCGGGTTTGAAGAAAGTCCCAGATAGTTGTTGGCGCAAAAGTTAATTACCTCCCGCCCATTGGTCTTGATGTCAGCACCTTGTGGGGTGGTGATGATCCTTTCGTTCTTATAAAGACCAGCTTTTTTTATTTCTTCAATTTCACTTTTGAGCTTGGTTTGCAGTGTTGTGTACATGGCCAGATTTTATGTCAACTAAATAGTTTTTCAATCGTTTGTGGCAAATATAATTGGGCAGTCATGATAATTTTTATTTTTGCCCATACAGCATTGTTACCCTTGAAATGACAAAAATTTTAATCATTGGCGCCTGCGGACAGCTAGGCACAGAATTAACACAATTTCTCAAAGATCGATATGGAGAAAAAAACGTAATCCCCTCTGACATAAGTGACAAAAGGGCAATTTACGAGGGTAGCATGTTCGAATCACTTGATGTTCTTGATAAAGACAGACTACATCAAATAATTGCTAACCATAAGATCACCCAGATTTATTTACTGGCTGCCATCCTTTCAGCAAAAGGCGAAAGTGATCCTCAGTTTGCATGGCGACTTAATATGGATGGCCTCCTCAATGTGCTTGAGCTTGCCAGAACCGAGAAGCTTGACAAAGTTTACTGGCCAAGTTCCATTGCTGTATTTGGGCCTACAACGCCTAAGGATATGACACCGCAGGATACTATCATGGATCCGAACACAGTTTACGGAATAAGTAAACTCGCCGGAGAGCGCTGGTGTCAATATTATTTCGAGAAATTCGGGGTAGATGTACGCAGCCTCCGCTACCCTGGCCTGATTGGCTGGAAAGCGCAGCCAGGTGGTGGTACTACCGATTATGCTGTTGACATTTATCACAAGGCCATTAAAAGTGAAACTTTCGAGTGTTTCCTCTCTGAAAATAGCTACTTGCCAATGATGTATATGGATGACGCCATTAGGGCTACAGTTGAGCTGATGGAAGCTGATGCAGATCAGATAAAAGTACGGTCAAGTTATAATGTGTCAGGCATGAGCTTTTCTCCGGAGGAGATATACAATTCTGTGAAAATGCACTACCCCAATTTTGAAATCAACTACAAGCCTGATTTCAGGCAAAAAATAGCCGATAGTTGGCCATCAAGTATAGATGACACCGAAGCCAGGGAAGAATGGGGCTGGGACCCACAATTTGACCTTGGCAAGATGACTGAGGAGATGCTAACCAATCTTGCAGGTAAGGAAGTGGCTTAGCGTTTGAATGACCTGTTACCTATAGCCGATAGCCTCCCAATAACCACCAAAGCATAAAAACTTTCAAAACTGAATTTTTGGTAGTATTATTACTTTTACAAAATAAAGACATATATGAAAGGAAGCAGAATTGGTGAATTTGAGGAGATGATACTTCTGGTGATAGCGTACCTCGGTGAGGCTTATGGCAATGAGATAGTGGTTCAGCTTAAGGAGAAAGCTTCCCGAAAAGTCAGCCTTAGTACGGTGCACATTACACTTTACCGGCTAGAGGATAAAGGTTTACTCAATTCCAGGTGGGGGGAGGCTCAAGAAGTCAGGGGTGGTCGCCGCAAGCGTTATTTTTTATTGACAGCAAGTGGCATGCGAGAGTTAAGAGCGATCCAACAAACGAGGTTAAAATTTTGGTCGCTGGTACCTGAACTAAGCATCTGATGGAAGACACATCCACTTTTCCCAAAAGCTTTAAACGCCTGATTGAGTGGTTGTGCCCGGAACAGTATCAGGAAAGCATCCTTGGCGATCTCGAAGAACATTACCAACTCATGAGATTGGAGAATAGCGGCTTAAGACTCAAACTGATCATTCTGAGTGAGGTGCTTAAATTTCTTAGGCCTGCCATCTTGCTAAGACATCGAAAATTCAAAAACTCAATAACCATGGGACTTTATCAAAACTATCTGACTACATCGTGGCGTAATCTAAAAAACAACACCCTCTATTCTTTCATCAACGTTCTAGGCTTGAGTACGGGAATTGCCTCTAGTTTCTTTATAGCATTATTTGTAATGGATGAACTCTCGTATGACAGTTATCATCATAGAGCTGATCAGGTTTATCGCCTGGTGCAAACCAGGGACCTTAATGGAACCACAGAACAGACTGCCATGACCTCAATATTTCTCGGGACAAACATGCAGCAGCGGTTTACCGGATTGAATAATGTGATTAGGTTTTTGAGAGATGAAACTGCGGTTTTTGAGTATGAAAATGAAAGTTTCCAGGAAGACCAGTTTTTCTTTGTTGATGCTGGTGTATTGGAGTCATTTAGAATTCCAATAGTTGCTGGATCAGGAGAAGACGCTCTTGATGATCCAAGAGGGTTGATGATTAGCCAGAGCACTGCAACGAAGTATTTTGGAGATGAAAATCCTATAGGAAAAACCCTCCTCTATAAGAATTTCGGTTACACCAATCCTTTCATCATATCTGCAGTGATGGAAGATGTTCCTTCCAACTCACATATTCAATACGAAATTATTGCACCATTCAAATCTGATTACAACGTGTGGTATAGGTACCATGGTGATGATTACTATTTTTCAGGGGCTTGGACCTACCTGGATATTGCGGATCATTCTTCAGTTGACGAGGTTCAAAGCCAACTGAACCAACTAATTGCAACTGAGTATCCCGATGACCTTAAAGGGGGCACCAGCTACTCTTTTCAACCACTTGCTGATGTTTATCTTCATTCGGACCTATCAAACGAAATAGAAGCCAACAGCGATATTACTTACGTCTACATTTTTTCGGCTGTCGGTCTCATGATCCTACTAATTGCTTACATCAATTTTATCAATCTGGCTACTGCCAGGGCTACGCAACGCTCTAAAGAAATCGGTCTTCGTAAAGTGATAGGTGCATCTAAAAAAGGCATTTTAGCCCAATTTCTTACCGAAGCCTTTATAATCACTTTTGTTTCTTTGGTTGTATCTGGAGTTATAGTGGCCGTATTGTTAACTGATTTCAATCAACTTGCTAATAAGAACTTTACGTGGCAATATATCCTGACGCCTCGCTACATCAATGCTTTTGTATTGATTGGAATAATGACTGCATTGCTTAGTGGCTTTTATCCTGCTTTGTTGCTTTCCAGGTTCAAAGCGGTTTCAGTGCTCAAATTAACTGGTAGCACAAACATGAGGGGTGTCAACATGCGCAGAGCCTTGGTGATTTTTCAGTTCACACTTTCAATGGTTCTTATTGTAGGCATTCTGGTTGTTTCCCATCAACTCAATTACATGAATAACCGTGAATTGGGGTTTAATGAAGATCGCATCGTTTACATACCTCTGGGTTTTGGCAAGAATTTTCAGAACGCCCTCAATGATATTACTTCTCAATCAGGTGTGCAGGCAGTATCCGGTGGCCAGGTACCAGGAACAACTAATTCTTATGTTGACTTGTTGTACCGTGATCAAACCATGGATCTGAGTAGTCGGGTTACCGTTCCTACGGGTATCGTGTATTACAATTATCTGGACATTCTTGAGCTAGAACTTGAATCCGGAAGGAATTTCTCCCCTGCGTTTAATGATTCTCGCAAATCGTGTATTGTGAATGAATCATTTGTAGAAATGATGGATTGGGAGAGCCCCATAGGAGAAATCCTTTACAGTTATAATATGATAGGGACGCCTTCAGATACACTCAAGATTGTTGGAGTTGTGAAAGATTATAATTTCGAATCTCTACACAATGGCATAAAACCCCTAATACTCAGATCTCGTGAAAAACCAAGCGTATTAATTGCTAAGATGAGCTCTGAAAAGCTTTTTGATAATGTAACCGCCATGACTGAAAAGCTGGCCAAATATTACAGTGATGTTCCACCAGAAGTTCAATTTCTTCAGAATGATTTAAACAGCCTTTATCAAAAAGAAGTACGCCTTGCCAATATCATGACGATTTTTTCATTTTTTGCAATATTGATTTCCTGTTTAGGATTATTCGGACTGGCCTCATTCACAGTATCCCGTAAAGCCCGGGAGATCAGCATTCGTAAAGTACTTGGAGCCTCAGTTAATAGTTTATTAAGCCTCCTTACATCGGAATATTCACGGCTTGTAATCATCAGTTTTGCAATTGCGGTGCCACTATGTTGGTTCTTGTTCAATTCCTGGCTCAATAATTTTGCTTTCAGGATCAGCCTGGGTTTGGATGTCTTTCTCTGGGCTCTTTTAATTTCACTAAGTGCAGCCTTTTTAACAGTAGGATATCATTCCCTAAGGGCGGCTAATGTAAACCCTGTAAAAGCACTTAAAGATGAGTAAAGCAGACGTAGCCTGGAATGTAATGGTGACCAGGTAGATAATGGCCATCAAGTTTAAATGACCCCGAAGCAAGGGAGGAATGAGGCTGGGATCCACAATTTTACCTTGGAAAAATGACTGAGGAGATGCTCACTAATCTTGCGGGGAAAGAAGCTTAGCGCTGGATAATAATCCGCTGCTGGCTGGCAAAGTCAGCATCAATTAATTCTAAAATATATATACCGTTAGTGACGTCAACTGGTAACGTTATTTGATTGGCAGTCTCCAGATGTCCCTTAAATTTCAACTTACCAGCTAAATCTCTTAGGGTAACTACTGGAGTGGTTTCTAAATTTCTTACAATGTCAAAATTGAGATAATTAGAGGCCGGATTCGGATAAACAGTAAATGCTGTACCTGCATCAACAAAAACGGTTACAGCATTGAAAGTTTCCATGAATCCATCAAAATCATTACTTCTAAGCCGATAATAGGATGTCCCACTAATTGGATTTTTATCTGAATAACTATATTGCCGTAATTCTTCTGAATCACCTCCAGCTCCGGGTACTTGAGCAATTTCTTTGAAATCGTAACCATTCGCTGACCTTTCAATGGAGAAATACTCGAAATTCTCTTCTGTTAAAGTTGTCCAATTAAGGTTGACACTTCCAAACACATTTTCAGCCGAAAAGGAACCGAGGGTTATTGGCAAAACAACATCATTTGTGCAAAATTCACCACCTGATGGTTCGCAGGATTCAACTCCTGTGAAGGAGGGACAATCGCCATCTGGACATGATGGGTTCTGGTTGAAGTCAAAACTACCCCCAGTTCCGCCTCCACTTCCTGTAAAACCATTACTATTTTTCCCATTCCAGGTCCCGTTCCAGTTCATTGTCCCATCCACAACATATCCAATATTGTTGTTATCCGGGTCTCCTACATCCCCATCAATGTTGACCGTCACACCACTGGGTACAGTCATCGAATTGTTGCTCCCTGTACTGGTTGTAAAAAAACTTCCTCCGTTAATGGTGTTGAAATTGACATCTATTGCGAAATCATCATTACTGTTTTGATAATCAACTGTAATGTCTCCATCAAAATTAATAGGTGGTGTCAGGTTGTGAAAGTTATTGCAAGTCGCTGCATCGGGTCCTCCCCAATCACCGGCAGATGATATCCCTGTAAGGGTTTCATCAGAGGAAATCGTAACTGTGCATTGCGCCTTGCACAATTGATAGCCCATCATACAGGCTGCGATTATTAAAAAGGTTTTCATCTAAATAGGAAACGAGTTTTGCAAAACTACTTCAAATAGGTAAATCCTCTATCACTCCTTATCGAACGAATAAGCTTATTCATCGAAAATAATCTACGAATAAGCCGGAATACTTGACTTTAGAGGTACAACCGATTGTACCGAAGAATTTTCACCCCTTTAGATTGAATTATTAATTTTTAGGAGCTTTTCTTAAGAATCAGTGCAGAAATAATGGTTACTATAACCCCAATGGGGAAAATCTCAAGAAATGTAAACCCCGCCATTACCGCTGGCTGCTTATACATTTCATTAAAGTCCTCCATTTCCTGAATTTTAAGCTGCAGTTCGTTTCCAGTTAAACCTGACTCCTCCAATTTTATTACTTCAGAAGCCATGTATTGATTAGCAAAATCAGGCAAGAAAAGAGGGTAATAAATCATCCAAACAATTACATAAATAGCAGAGGCTATTAAAACTATAATGAGGCCGTTTAGAAAGGCATCTTTAAAGGAGATGACCCCGTTTAGCTCATGATCACGGTACTTTCTAACCCCGAAATAGACCGTTGATAGTGCTAGCAGCATGGTGATGTAACCTAGCCACTCCCCGCTGCCGAAGTCCATCTGGCCATCATCGGGAAGCAGGAATATATGGAATGAAACCCAGTGGATGATGAAAATGGGTGCAGCATAAAAGCCAAAGGGTAGTAATATTTTCATGATGGTTAGTTTTGAAGGTTAGAAAGTGTTAAGGTTTTGAAGGTGTTAAGGTTTCGAGGTTTTAAGGTTTCGTAGGTTTTAAGGTTTTGAGTTTTGAGTTTTGGGTTTTGGGTTTTGGGTTTTGCATCGTCATTGCGAGGAGGAACGACGGAGCGATCTTTTAAATCACTAAGCACCAAGTCTTTTGTCTTTGATCTTTCATCCTTGATCTAATTTCAGCTACTCCTTCTTGCTCACCAAGCCAAACATGTTTCCTTCGGGGTCATTCATCCAGGCAAAAAACTCACCTAATCCTGTTGGTAATGGCCCAATATGTAGCTTTCCACCGGCTTGTTCCACCGTTTTGATGTATTCCGACACAGAATCGACCTGAATGTAAAATTGAACATACTGATGTGGTTCATGACCAAGACTTGTCAAGTGACCATTAATGCCCTGATCAGAGCCTGTATCCAATTTAGTATTGTGAGGTGCTTTTGATGTGCTCCATCCAAACACTTCAGTATAAAATTTCAAGGTCTTCTCTTGGTTTTCACAACCAATTTCAAAATGAACAACAGGACATGGTTTCATAATTATTGTTTGTTTGCTGTCAAAGGTTCAAAATTTCGTAAAATGGTAGGTAATACTTTTGGGTGATTCTTAGGTCTAGTAAGTTTCTAATGTTTTGTAAGTGTTGAGGTTTGGTAAGCGTCAAGGTTTGGGGCTGTTGAGGTTCAGGATTGGTTTTTGACCTTTTCAACTGGCCTCTTTCATCTTTTGCCTTTTGTCTTTTGTCTTTTGTCTTTTGTCTAAAATCTAAAATCTAAATCATCCCCACTTCCCTTGCCCTTTGGATAGCCTGGGTTCTTCGCTTCACATCTAGTTTTGCGAAAATGTTGGAGATATGGGTTTTAATGGTATTCCTCGAAACAAATAATTGATCAGCAATCTGTTGATTTGATAAACCCTCTGCAATCAATTGGAGCACTTCAAACTCACGGTCACTTAAGTCGATTTCCTCTGGCTTTGCCATTAGTGACCTTGCTTTTTGCTTTGGGCTCAAAATGTTTGAACCCACCCAAATACCAAGTGCAAGAAATATGATACCAATGACCACCCCATAAACTTCCATTGAGACGTTCCTTACAACCGATCGATAATTGAATACCTCCAAAACAATCAGCAAAAGCCCCATTACAACACCATAGAGCCAGTTTCTCTTTAGCATGTTCACTTGTTAGATACTTGCAGGCGTCAATATATAAACTATTAATGGAAGGCTATTTACTGGTTTGCAATTCATGCCAACCCCTTTATATTTGATTCTTTCAACAACCTCAATCCCCCATGGCTTATCAGAATTTGGTCCTTGAAAGAGATGATAATGGAATTTTAACCATTACAATCAACCGGCCGGATAAATTAAATGCTTTGAATCTCGAAACCATGGGTGAGATCAGAGAGGCCATTCAGGAAGTTTATGACGACAAATCCGTAAAAGGGGTGATTTTCACTGGAGAAGGCGAAAAAGCTTTCGTAGCCGGTGCTGATATTTCAGAAATCTCTGGGTTGAATGAATTAAACGCCAGAAAATTTGCAGAAACCGGCCAGGAAACATTTAAACTGATCGAAGACTGCTACACCCCGGTGATTGCTGCGGTGAATGGTTTTGCGCTTGGCGGCGGTTGTGAATTAGCGATGGCCTGCCACATGAGATTGGCAACTACAAATGCCAAATTCGGTCAACCAGAAGTGAACCTTGGTTTGATTCCAGGCTATGGCGGTACTCAACGCCTCACTCACCTAATCGGTCAGGGCAAGGCTTTGGAGTTGATGATGACAGGTGATACACTGACAGCTGAGGAAGCTAAATCACTTGGTTTGGTAAATTATATGGTTGAGACCAAATCGGAGCTCATGAGCAAATGCAAGAAGATTCTTTTGAAGATAAGCAAGAAAGCCCCCAAAGCAATTGGTCAGGTCATCAACTGCGTGAATTCAGCGGATGACCCTGGCAAGGATGGTTACCAGGTGGAGGCCAACGCATTCGCCAATTGTTGCGGAACAGATGATTTTGAAGAAGGCACCAAAGCATTTCTTGAAAAAAGGGCCCCGAACTTTACTGGAAACTAAATCCCACCCATGGGATTGCTGAAAAAACTCGCAAGTGATACGGCGCTCTATGGTGCCAGTAGCATCATCGGCCGGTTTTTGAATTACCTACTTGTTCCGCTTTATACATCAGTTTTCGTTCCGGGTGAATATGGAATTGTAACAGAATTCTATGCTTACATCGCCTTTCTGAACATACTTTATGTGATGGGCCTTGAAACAGCCTACTTTCGGTTTAGCACCAAAGGTGAAGGCAACGAAGCAGCTATTTTCAATCAGAGCCAAACGGTGGTTATTCTGGCAACCCTGATTTTTTCTGGAAGCCTGATCTTTTACTCTGAATCAATTGCAACGATCCTTGATTACCCGGGGCAAGGGCAATTGATCACCTGGATTGCCATCATTTTGGGTGTGGATGCTTTTGCTGCGATCCCTTTTGCCAGATTGAGGTTGCAGAACAAGCCCAAATATTTTGTTGCTGTCAAGCTTACAAACATTGGTTTAAACATTGGGCTGAACCTCTTTTTCATCCTGCTGGTTCCGTCGTTGGTGCAAAACGGTTCAAGTTTATCCTTTGTCAATTGGATTTACTTCCAGCAATGGGGCGTTGAATATGTTTTCATTTCAAACCTTATTGCTAATGCGATGCTGTTGCCGTTGTTGTTCCCGGTTTACAAATCGCTCAAGCCAGTAATTTCCATTGAGCGGCTTAAATCCCTTTTGGCTTACTCTTATCCTTTTGTCTTATCTGGTCTGGCTGGAGTTACGAACGAAATGCTCTCCAGGGCACTACTCAAACATTGGTTGCCAGATAGTTTTTATGGTGATCAGAGCAACCTTGCTGCTTTGGGGGTTTTCGGGGCTTGTTACAAGTTGGCCGTTTTCATGACCCTGGCAGTTCAGGCTTTCAGATACGCCGCTGAGCCCTTCTTTTTTTCCCAGGCCCGTGAGAAAGACTCACCTGTGGTTTTTGCCAATGTGATGAAGTGGTTCGTCATTTTTGGTTGCCTTATCTATATTTTAGTCAGTATCAACCTCGACATTATTGGCTGGATTTTTCTGCGAGATAAATCCTATCACGAAGGACTCTATATTGTGCCATATCTCCTACTCGGCGGATTGTTTTTTGGGATTTATTACAATCTTTCTGTTTGGTTTAAGCTAACGGATAAAACCATTTATGGGGCGGTTTTATCTGGAGCCGGTGCTGTGATTACCATTGTATTAAACTATTTGTTAATTCCGAAAATGGGATACTACGGAAGTGCCATCGCTGCATTGATCAGCTACTTCGCAATGGCTGCACTCAGCTTCTTTATCGGAAGGAGGTTTTATAAAGTGCCCTATCAGGTGGGCAGAATTATGTTCTATATCGTGTTTGCCGGATTTTTAGTCGCCCTCAATAAAACAGTGTATCTACATACAGACATGAGTCAGGTGATTTTAAGAGTGTTGAGCCTAACGCTTTTTATAGCAGTTGCCTATAGATTAGAGAAGTAAACTTTGATATGGTTTGAAGTTCTTCCAAAAAAGTTGTGATTTTAATTGCGTAACCGAATAGTTACACTTATACTTGTAACCGTTTAGTTACATTTTATGCGACGAGATGTTTTTCAGGCCATTGCAGACCCAGTGAGAAGGGATATCATCGATTTGTTGTCAGATGAGCCGCTTTCAGTGAATGCCGTGGCCGAAAAGTTTGATATCAGCAGGCCAGCTGTTTCAAAACACCTTAAAATATTGAGCGAATGTGGACTGGTCGAAATCCGGCAGGTTGGCCGGGAGCGGTTTTGCGAAATTAAGCCTAAAAGCCTGGTTCCAGCTTTCTTATGGGTCGATCATCACAAGCAGTTATGGGAAGATCGATTGGATTCTTTCGAAGAATATCTTAATCAACTAAAGGAGAAAAATTCTAAAAATGGAAAATAGAACAGTTACTATAAAACGCACTTTTGACGCCCCCATTGAATTGGTTTGGGAGGCCTGGACCCAGCCAGATCACATCGCCAAATGGTGGAGCCCGAAAGGTATAACTACAAAGATAGCGGAACATGATTTTAGCGTCGGTGGCAAATGGAAGTTCATTATGCCCATGCCTGATGGCAAAGAATTTATTGCCGAAGGGGTATATAAAGAGATCGTTAAGTTTGAAAAGATCATTTCTCATGCCGACTTCAAGCCAATGACCGAAGGCGTAGAAATCCAGGCATTGTTCGAAGCTGACGGTAATAAAACAGCATTCACATTCAATGTGGTGCATGCTACCGAAGAGTATAAGCTTCAACAGGAACGAATGGGCATCCAAAATGGCTGGGGTTCTGTATTCAACCGATTGGAAGAACTTTTGACAGAAATGGGTTAAAAACCTAAAATGAAATTTTATGAAAACAATGACTTGCAAACAATTAGGCGGCGCATGTGACCTGGAATTTCATGCTGAGACTTTTGAAGAAATTGCTGAGAAAAGCAAACAACATGGCATGGGAATGTATCAAAAGCAAGACGCTGCCCATATGAAAGCGATGGTTGAAATGCAGGAATTGATGAAGTCACCAGATGCCATGAACAAATGGTTTGTCAGGAAGAAGAAAGAGTTTGAGGCGTTGCTTAAGGATTGATTAAGAATGGAGATGAAGGTATTCGGAGCTGTACAAATTCTCATTGGTATTATACTGATTTCATGTGTTGAACAAGAACAGCAAATCTGGGATTTACAATTCGAAAACGACCTTGTCCCAGAGGGAATCGCTATTGATCCCGAATCTGGAACATTGTTTTTAAATAGCCTGAACCACTCAAAAATTGTCAAGTCCAATCTCGACGGAAGCAAACCCTCGGAATTTATCGAATCAGACCAATATGGCTACCTGCCGGGGTTCGGCATGACCATTAAAGGAGACGAACTCTATGCATTGGGCAATACCCTGCCAAATGAGAATAATCGATCAATCTTACTAAAAATTGACAAACGAACCGGGAACCTTATCAAATCTTATGAGCTGAACGACACAACATTCATCTATTTAAATGATTTAGCTATCAGCTCATCAAACGACATTTACATTACCGATTCTAACAGCAATCGGCTCTATTGGATAAGTGAGCAAAACGACTCAATCACGGTATTTATGCAGTCCGAAGAAATCAATCACTGCAATGGAATTGCCATATCCCCAAATGACAAGTACCTCTACGTCTCATCTTATGTAACCGGAATTAGGGTGATTGATTTAAACACCAGGCAAGTCGTAAATGAGCCTAATGACTACACTGGCAATGATGGGATGAAGTATTTCAAGAATTCACTGATAGGCATTTTAAACGCCCATCGCAATGACTCGCTAAATGGCATTTTCAGATATCAGTTAACAGACAATGGTCAGGATGTCGTTGATAAAGAATTAATTCTACCTTATCAAGATGGTTTTGATGTGCCAACAACTTTCGATATCATCGGTGATGACATGTATTTCGTAATCAACACCCAACTGGACAATTTCGATCAACAGACCAATGAGATTAGCGATTCTGATAAATTGACGACACTAAGGTTGATGAAGAAAAACCTGAATAATTAAGGTCATATTAATTCCTCAAGAGAGGCTTTTATGCTTGCAATCCTTTTGTTGAAACGCCAAACACGAGGAGAAGCAACCCGCATTTTACAATTTTCCGCCTTGCACCGCTCACATGTTTCGTTGACTAACCTGAATTTTATTGCCTTGTCATTAACAAACCCGACGGTACTTTTCAGCTTTTCATCCACTAACATACCCAGAGTCAGGCTGCTATTGACTCCCTTTGTAGGCAAGTTGGGCCTAGCCAGGTTAAGTGTGAGGTATTCATTGCCGGTGTCCAGAATTCTCATCCGCTGTACCCCACCGATAGCCCTTCGTTTATAGCCTAACTTTAGCATATCATCTAACTGCTGCAATATTGAAAAAGCCATCCAACGGCGGCAATGATGCTCCCTCAGTAGCGCCCCTTGTAAACTCTGACTGCTTGAAAGATGTAACTCTTTGGTTAGTTCGTAGTGGTCTGTATGCGGCTCATGATTAAACCTTAAAAAGAAAATGTTCTTGATTTCAAAATACTTCGGGAGCAAATTGGTCATCCTCTGCAGTATCATTTCCGGTGTTGCATTATACTGCTCCATTGTCTCCAGCAAAACACCTTCTTGCCATTTTTTAGACTTCAGGAATTTGGTTAAATCTTTTAGGAAATGCTGCTGATTAATCAGGATCGATGTTGAAAAATAGGAAGCCTTGAAATTGTTAATAACCTGATCAAACGAAGTAATTTCTACCCAGGAAGATGTATCCGGCCGCTCTTTCAAATTCAAGAATTGATAAGCAACCTCCTTTCCGAAAATGAAAGCTTTTTGTCTCTCGTTCAGCCCTTTATTAAGGTAAAGTTTTCGACGTTTCCCTTTAGCCCTATAAAATGACCTCAGGTTTTGTAGGTCGTCAAACCCATCAAATCCATCCTCGATTATTTCATAACCCCAGTTTTCCTCCAAATAGTGCTGCAGTTGTTCTGTTGTGACCAACTTATTTCCCGAAAGGTGAAATTGTTCAGCGAAATCAACCGCAGCTATTTCTAAATCTTCAAAATAATTGTCATGAATCTCCTGATACGACCTCATAACTGCGAAATAGAATGTCTCAACTGATAAGTCGTAGTTTTTGGTTACCTCAATTAGACTACCTATGAAAGCGTTCAGCTTTGTAGGGGCGTTAGAAAGCAACTCAAGTAGGTCACCCATTTTGAGGCCAAACATGTCAAGGGGCAATTCATGCAAAATGTTACTCTGGATGAGCTCCGCAAGTGGTGATAACTTCTTGTCTAAATCAGAGGCCTCCAACCAATTTTGCGAGACACCAAGCGCCTTGGCTATTGCCCCTACTTTCTCAGGTTTTGGGTGCTTTTTACCTTTTTCTATTTCATTCAGAAATGATATCGAAATTCCGGCTTTATCAGAAAGTTGAGCCAGCGAGTAGCCCTTGTTTGCCCTGGCTTGCTTTAATTTCAAACCAAAAATTAAACGTTTATTGATGTTTTCCTGCTTTGCCATTGTATTCGAAAGCTAATGAATTTGATCTTTATATTCCTCAGTATAGCTTCGCGGAAAATAGATTTATGAAAACCTCTACCATTAATTTTTCTGTCCAGGTTGACGACGATAATGTTCCTGAGAAAATCACCTGGGATGCCACCGAAAAAGAGACCCCGGGTTCGGATGAAACCAAGTCCATCAGTTTATCGCTATGGGATCACAGTCAAAAGAACACATTAAGAATTGACCTCTGGACAAAAGATATGCCCATTGATGACATGAAACGGTTCTATATCGATTGCCTGGGAGGATTGTCACAAAGTATTTTAAACGCTACCGGCGATGAATTTATGGCCCAGGAAACCAATGCCCTTGCTGAAAAGCTGGTGGAATACTTAAAAAAGCAGGGCTAATTCCGTTAAAGCTGAATAAAATAGTATGCATGCCTACTATTTTCGTTGAAAAATTTTAAATTCACGCCAATTTCGGATTGTAATTTTTCAATTACTTATAATCAGAAATTAGTATTTTGAGAAAATTTAAAACTCCATTGACTATGAAGAAATTCTTTACCAGGTCAATGCTCCTGAGTGGGGCATTGTTTTTCGCCTCTATCGGGCTGGGCCTGGCTCAAACATCTATATCCGGCAAGGTAACCGATGCGGATACAGGTGAAGAGTTGGCCGGTGTAAATGTGGTGGTACAGGGAACTGTAACGGGAACTATAACGGATTTAAGTGGTAGTTTCAGTTTAAGCACCAGTACAACCCCTCCTTTTAATGTTGTTGTATCCTATGTTGGCTATGCCTCTCAAGCAATTGAAATTACTGATACCAATGTCAGTGGTCTGGCTGTTTCGCTGAGTTCAAGTACGATTATGGGTCAGGAAATAGTGATATCAGCATCAAGGGTTGAGGAAAGTATTCTTGAATCGCCAGTAACTATTGAAAAGTTTGATGTGCTGGCAATCAGGGAAACACCTTCACCATCTTTTTATGATGCAATTGCTAACATGAAAGGTGTTGATTTAAGTTCGCAGAGTATTACCCATAAAACGGTAAATGCCAGAGGATTTTCATCAAATGGTAACACCAGGTTTGTACAGCTGATTGACGGAATAGACAACCAGGCTCCCGGTTTGAATTTCGCTGCTGGAAACATTGTAGGTATTTCTGATATCGATCTGGAGAGCGCCGAACTCATTCCAGGTGCGGCATCCGCTCTTTATGGACCAAACGCCCTGAATGGTATTTTGCTAATGAGAAGTAAAAGCCCCTTTGAATACCAGGGCTTGAGTGCAATGGCAAGGTATGGTTTTGCTAAAATTGATTCTAAAGATATTGACGGCACAGAAGTGGAGGGTTCAGAGCCTTACTCTGAATTTTCATTTAGGTACGCAAAAGCCTTCAATAATAAATTCGCTTTCAAGGTAAGTGCATCCTACATCAACACCCAGGATTTCGTTGGTCAGGACTACAGAGATCAAACAGACGTTGAAAGAACTACTGTCGAACCAGGTTTAGCTTCGCAAAATCCGTTTTATGATGGTGTAAACGTTTATGGTGACGTAACTGTGACAACTGGTATTGTTGCTGATGCTGCCATCGCTGCAGGAAATGCGCCCAATGCAACACCCGAAGCGATTGCCACAGCAGGCCAATTATCTGCATTAAGATCGCTGATTCCAGATGGTGCTGCTGGAGCATTTACTGCACCTGGATTTACTGAAGTTTCTTATGTGGACAATACCACCGAAAGTTTGAAAATTAACGGTGCGCTTCACTATAGATTAAATGAAAAAATGGAGGCTTCAGCAAGTTTCAATTGGGGCTCAGGTAGCACAGTATACACAGCCAATGATCGATTCGTTCTTGATAATTTCTCAATCTGGAATGCCAAGTTGGAATTAAAAGGCGATAATTTCTTCCTTAGAGGCTATACTACACAGGAAGATTCCGGTGATACATATGCAGCCGGAACTCTAGCTTCTAATATTAATCAGGGAACATATTTAGTTGATTATCTAGGAACTTTTGTTGGAGCCAGGACGGGTTTGGCAACAAACGGAAACCCACAAGATATTGCTTCTGCACATGCGATTGCTAAAGCATTTGCGGATGAGCGGCAACCACAACCTGGAACGCAAGCCTTTAGAGATTTGCAGGAACAAAGCCGGAACAATCCAATTCCAGCAGGCTCACTTTTCAACGATGAAACAAACATGTACCATGTGGAGGGTATGTATAATTTCAAGAATGAAATTTCATTCGCAGATGTAATTGCAGGTTTCAATTTCAGAAGATATGATCTCGTATCAGGTGGCACTTTATTCGCCTTTGAAGACCCAGCAAATCAAGAAGAATTTTCATACAATGAAGTTGGTGCTTATGCACAGCTATCAAAAGCACTAGCGCAGGATAAATTAAAGCTTCAGGGTTCTGTGAGGTATGACAAGAATGAAAATTTTGCCAGCCAATTCTCCCCAAGGGTATCTGCGGTTATTAGCCCAGTGCCTGACCATAATATCCGCTTGTCATTTCAAAGAGGTTTCCGTATTCCAACGGCTCAGGATCAGTTTATCGATCTTAATGTAGTGACAAGGCGATTGATCGGTAGCAACCCAATTCTCGTTGATCGATATAACTTTGAAACCAATACTGTCTACACCGCTCCAAGTCTTGCGGCGGCAAGGGCAGCGAATGATATTAGTCTGCTTGAAGAGGTTGAATTCTCAGAATTCAAAACAGAAAAAATTAGCACTTTCGAAATTGGCTATAAAGGCTTGATTGCTGAAAAACTGTTCTTCGATGCCTATTACTATCATAGTTCCTATCAGGATTTTATCGCAGAAATTTTATTCAGTCAAGCAGTTGACGTAACAGATTTCGATGCTACGGATGGTTACAATCCCGCACCAGGATATGGGGAAAGTCATTCCATAGAACAGCAACAAGACATCGTAGCTAATGAAGTTGTTGGCGGTAGGGTTCAGGAATATGGTTTTGATGTAAATGCAGATGGAAATGTAACATCCCATGGATGGGCAGCTGGCCTTGACTACAGCCTACCGCGAGGCTTCAGGTTAACCAGTAATGTTTCGTGGAACAAGTTGATTGATCAGCAGGATTTGATTGACCAGGGTTTTAGGTCATCATATAATACACCTGAGTGGAGAACCAATTTCACTTTTAGCAACCGTGAGGTCATCAATAATCTGGGTTTCAATATCACGTATAGATGGCAAGATGCCTTCTTTTGGGAAGCTTCTTTCGGAAAAGGTGTGATCCCGGCATTTGGCACTGTTGATGCTCAAATAAGTTACAAAGTGCCATCGATCAAGAGTATTTTCAAATTGGGTGCCCAAAACATCCTTGATGAAAAATACACCACTGGTTTT
Organism: Cyclobacteriaceae bacterium; assembly: GCA_040222875.1. Lineage (GTDB taxonomy): Bacteria > Bacteroidota > Bacteroidia > Cytophagales > Cyclobacteriaceae > JAJCYL01. Next base: position 206,821 of record JAVKCG010000004.1, read on the forward strand.
GGTAACCCAACTATGGGCGGACTTTATTATTTATCCATCACGTTTGATGAATTCATGAATTAAAAAGTACAAGAAATGAAGAATCTAAATATAAAATACCTCGCAGCAGCCATGTTTTGGTTGGCGTTTTCAGCCTGCGATACTGAGGATGATTTAAGGCAAGACATCATTGATTCCACGCCAAATCCATTCCAGCCAACTTCTCCGCCTACAGTGAGTGGTGGTGAAGCTGATATTACCAACTATGTGGCCATTGGTGCATCAATTACCGCAGGTATGATGGATGCCGCTTTGTATAATAACGGACAAAAATTTTCTTACCCCAATTTGCTTGCAGCACAACTGTCTCAAGCGTCGGGTCAAAATTTTGTTCAGCCAAACATCAACTCTGATCGAGGTTTCAATGTAAATTTTAACGATATTTCTCAAGCCAGAAATGTAGCCACGTTTGGTCGGTTGGCCCTTGATGTAGCGGCCCAGCGACCTGATGTACTATTTATTCCTGGTGATGTTATAACTGATTACTCAGGACCAACGCCAGTCCACAATTACGGTGTGCCAGGAGCAAGGGTTGTTGACTTAGGTTTTAATGGATATGGTGAGGCCAACGTCTTTTTTGGGAGGTTTGATACATCTGGCACAACTTCAATTTTGCAAGATGCACTTGCCGCTGGAGGAACTTTCCACACCCTTTGGGCCGGTGGTAATGATATTCTTGGTTGGGTTTCGGGCGGAGGAGTTGGCCCTGATGGTGATGTTACCCCAGGTGCTGAATTGAACCCCTCGGCTTTAACCGGCACTGCAACTTTTCAAGCCGCTTTCAACGGAGTGTTAAGTGCTGTTGCCGCAAATAGTAAAGTTGCTGTATTAAACTTACCTAACATTTTGGCAACACCATTATTGCAGGCTGTTCCTTACAATGCCATTCCGTTAGATGATGCTACAGCCACCCAATTAAACGGTGCATTTGGTGGCTTAAATGCTGCATTAGATGGATTAGCAGCTAACCAATTAATAACTCAAGCTGAGGCTGATGCCAGAAAGGTAGTATACTCAGCAGGTGCAAACTCAATTTTGGCTGTTGATGATGTGCTTGAAAACCTGGGTCCAAAATTTGACATTTTAGTTGGGGCCGGTGCCATCTCAGCTGAGCAAAGAGCCGCATTGGAGCCATACGTACAAAGCCGACCTTTAACAGCTAATGATTTTGTACTTCTTTCGGCAGGGCTGGTGCTTAATACCCTGGCTGACCCTTCAAATCCACAGTCTTTAATCGGTATTGTTGTGCCGATAGCTGATCGTTTAATTCTGCAAGCAGATGAGGTGGTGAGAGCGGCGACAAGATTGGCAACATTCAATGGCATTATCGCTACAGAGGTAGCTGCAAATGACAACGCCATTCTAGTGGATGTACATACAGTTTTTAATAATGTTACAGCAGCCCACTCAACAGGTGGATTCGAGGTAGACGGCATTATGGTCACTGCAGACTTTGCTCCTACTGGCGTATTCTCTACAGATGCAATCCACCCTAACCCTAGAGGCCAGGGGTTAATCGTCAATGAGATTATCAGGTCAATGAATGCTGGTTTTGGAGCATCCATTCCAGAGGTGAGTGTTTCGAACTTACCAGGCGTAGTATTAAAGTAAGTATTTGATAAACATATTATGAAAGGGGCTTATCTAGCCCCTTTTTTTATTCATGCGATAAAACAGCATTTGATTCAGTACATAACATTAGGGCGACAAGCCTAATAGCTGTTTTAAATGTCGAATGAATTTGTTTAGAGTAATCACCCTAGCCGCTTGCCTTATCACTGTATTCTCCGTTAATGGACAGGACTCATCTTTATTAAGAAGTTACAATTTCGAGATCGGCAGTAGACCTAATATCGACCAGGGTGCGACTACCGTTTTCAGTGCTACTTCCCTATTGTTTGATCAGATAAACCAAAAAATAGGGAATATTGAAGGCAGTGGATTACGTGGTACTGGCAGGGTGCTCAACTACACCCTGGTTCAATTGTATCTTGGAGGGTTTCTATACGGCACTTTCAACCATGAATATTTCGGTCATGGAGCGAGGGCAAGAGAGTTTGATATTGGTGGTTCTTACGAGTACAACTTTCCAGCAGTTGGTGGTGATTTTGTATACACAGTAGATCACTCAACTTCACCTCTGCGCCGACAAATGATCAGCGCTGGTGGGCCAGAAGCCGGAACCGTGATGGCTTATAAAGCAACGCAGCAACTTTATTCACAAGACGAAGTGGGCAGCTACATTGGTCAATATTTATTAACCGGTAAGCTGTTTGATGGTATATTCTACATTAATGCTGACGTGGATCCTTTTATGGATAACCCGAATCAGTATTATTCAGATAATGCCTCCTATTTTAGGGGCAACCCTGTGCCTGATGATCCGCTTTCCTACTTGATTGCACTTACAGAGAGTTACGGTTATTATGATGCCTTCGTTGACTCTGATGCCACCTGGCTTCAGGAACAACCCGATATGTCTGTTCATACTGACAATGAATTCATAACAGATCAGAATGATCGATTGAAGAAGGCTTTTACACTTTCAGCGATTGATCCCTCGCTGTTGTATTTTCTATATGGCAGCTATATGTACCTGGCTAAAGGAAAAAGTTTCATCAAACCAATTATGCCAAGATTTGGTGAAATTTCCGTAATGCCTTCTATCAGGGCGGCGTATGGAGAACTTGGGGCCGAGAACTACTTCGACATGTATTTTAAAGGTGAGAATATCCCGCCGTTTAATGTTTACTACAGACGAGGTGGCAACCTCTTCCATCATATTACAGGAGTAGGTATTGATGTACATGGATTAAAAATCGAAGACTTTAACCTGGGAATCCAGCTTGATTATTGGCAAAACGGCAGGGAAGATAATTCCAACTTCAATACCGCCATCAAGTCAACTTACTCAATTAATAATTTATTGGTTAGTGGCTCCATCGGATACAAATCAAAAGGAGTCCTGATTGGTAAGCCGCTCAATTCAGGTTTTTATGGATCAGTTGGGTTGGGTTTTCAGGTTAATTATCCAAATCAAAATTGAACAGGTTGCATATCTGGGCTAACCTATTTTCTTGACCATCAGGCCACACTTTCTTACATTGATCTTTCCTTTATTATAAATTTTTGAAAAGCTCTCTAAATTGGAATTGGAACCAAATTCAGCAGGTATGCTGGATTACTCTGGCCTGGGTGGCAGTTTCCCTGATACAAATTGCCATAAGCTATGTGGGAGCGACAGAAATGGGTTTCACAATTACCATGGATCAAATTATGATTGCTTACAGGGCGGCTATTCTTTCTGGTATGCTGGCCGGTTTAATTGGTGGATCGGCCATTACATTCTTCTGGGAAAAATGGCTTCGGTCAAAGCCTTACGGCTGGACGTTGAAGAGTATTTTCATCTCATTCACGGTTATTTATTTTATTGTTTCAATTCCTACTACTTTCTTCTTTCAGGCCAGTTTGCTAAACCTGGACTATAACGACCCAGCTTTAATTGGCAGGACGTTTGACCGACTCTTCAGCTCTAATGCAATCATGAATTTCTTCTTCTGGCTGATGATTGTTCTTAGCACCATGATACTTCTATTGGTAAATGACAAGTACGGCCCCGGAGTTTTTGGAAAATTCCTCATGGGCAGGTACTTCAATCCAAAAAGGAAAGAACGCATTTTTATGTTCCTGGATTTGCGGTCATCAACTGCAATTGCTGAGAAACTCGGAGAAGAAAAGTATTTCCGTTTCTTGAAGGAAGTCTACAAAACGGTTACTCCGGCTATACTTAAATTCAAAGGGGATTTATCAATATGTGGGTGATGAAATCGTTGTTAGTTGGCCCACTAAATCCGGTACTCAGAATTCCAATTGCATTGAATGTTTTTTCGGTATAAAGAAATTGCTATATGCTCAGAAGGAGCAGTTCGGATCAATGTTCGACACTACACCTGAATTCAAAGCAGGGCTTCATTACGGTTATGTTATGGCCGGTGAGATTGGCGTCGTAAAACGGGATATCGTCTACTCTGGAGACGTTTTGAATACAACAGCGAGAATCCAGGAAAAATGCAATGAGTTCGGGGTTGATATTTTATTATCTGAAGATCTGGTTAAGTCCCTTAAACCCACAAATTCGTTCCAGCCAAAAGAAATCGGGGCAATCTCTTTAAAGGGTAAAGCCAAGAAAGTTGAGTTGTTTACGGTTTAGGGTCGTCTGAATTGGGGTTTGTTGGATTTAAAGATTGATGAATTAAAGAATCCTGTTTATCCTTCAATCCTGCAAATCCTAATTCAGACAAAGGGTTTAGAATCCAATTATTAAGCTTCTAATATCCATTTCAAGTAACCTTGAGCATGATCAAATCAGCTTATTTGGACACATCAGTTTTCTGAGGATATTTGACGAGAAAAGATTCAATCTTCCTATCTGCTTTATCTTAGTCAATCTTATAAAAACCATTTAGATAGAAAAAAATGAAAAAGATATGGTTAATCATCGGGTTGGTTGTTTTGATAATTTCTGTTCTACTTAATGTACTATCCATTTACGCACTACTTTTCAATTTCGATTTTGACAAAGAGGTTCTTCGTGATAAGACATACAAAATTAACGTCCTAAACAAGTCTCATCAAAGCCTCTCCGAGTTAAACAAAATCGCTTATGATTCCATTGCTTCTTTCGACCATAATTATGAAGAACTGCTATCTATTATTGACTCTACATATGATAAGATTAAAAATATTGAAGAGCTACTAATTACTACTACTGGTGGCGTTACAATAAGTGGAGAATTTTTTAACCCGAAAGCCAAACCTTACATCGATAGATTTTTTTTCACCCGAAATGAGAATAAAACAGAGGGCCAAAAATTATTTGATGATGCAATCGTCACTTACATACAAAGACACAGCGCAATTACAGGTACAAAATCGGAACTCATGGAACTTTATTCACTTTATGATATAGAGAATAGACAATCTCCAGTGGTAATATTTATGAACCTGACTTTGGCAGAAAGCCAATCGGTGCTTGATGAACTTAGAACCCGTATAGAACTTGACAAATACAGATATTTAATCTCTCTGAATTAAGGACGTACAAAATCTTTTCATTTTACATTTTCACTGAACTTTAATTCCTTTGTAGCGTTACACTTTCAGAAATCAAAAAAAGTAGTGAGAAATTTAATCGCTTGTTGTCTTTCTTGTTGTTGTGCGGCAGTGTGCTGTTGTGCACCTAACATGTTGGAAAGGCTTCAATTGAATTGAGATAAAAAATACAAGAACCTACAAAGGGGCCTTTCGCACAGAGAGGCCCCTTTTTTATTGAAAAAAATTTATGATAACACTTGACATCAACTCTAAATTAATAGACCGAACACTTGAGATTGGGAAATACATCGGCAATACCCCTCTTTTTGAAATCAAGAACCTTGTCAAAAAAGAAAACGTAAAAGTTTTTGCCAAGCTTGAATGGAACCAGCTCAGCGGTAGTGTAAAAGCCAGACCCGCTTACGAAATTATCAAAGAAGCGGTGCTCTCTGGTGAATTGAATGAACATAAAACACTGCTTGATGCTTCCAGCGGAAATACCGCAATAGCCTATGCAGCAATTGGTGCTGCTATTGGGCTTCCAGTAACTATTTGTCTTCCAGAAAATGCTTCTGAAGAGCGAAAGCAAATCTTAAAGGCATATGGTGCTGAAATCATCCTCACTTCCAAATTTGGCACAACGGATGAATCCCAAGAAAAGGCGTTGGAACTTTATGAAAATAATCCCTTAAAATATTTCTATGCCGATCAATACAACAATGAAAATAATTGGAAGGCACATTACAGAAGAACAGGTGTTGAAATCTTAAACCAAACGAATAGAGAGGTTACACATTTTGTGGCTGGTCTAGGCACAACCGGTACATTTACCGGAACCAGTCAACGCTTAAAGGAGGAGCTACCAGAAATTAAAGCGATTGCTCTTGAACCAGACGAAGCACTTCATGGCCTGGAAGGATGGAAACACCTCGAGACAGCAAGGGTTCCCGGTATCTTCAGGGAAGAGCTTATCGACCAGAGAATCCCGATCAATACTTATGAAGCTTTAGGGCTTATGCCTGGAATTGCTTCCAATGAAGGTTTATTGGTAAGTCCATCGGCTGCAGCCAATTTACTCGGCGCATTGGAGGTGGCCAGATCGATAGATGAAGGGGTAATAGTCACTATTTTCCCAGACAATGCTGAGAAATACGGAGAAGTTTTGAAATCACTTTTTTAATCAGATTAATATGACGCTCACAATTAACAAAGATGCTTACGATGAAATGACCCGCCATGCCGAAGATACGTTCCCCTATGAGTGCGTGGGTTTTTTTTATGGGGTAGATGATGGTAAGAAGAGAGAGGTATTGGTAGCAAGGGAAGTCAAAAATGTTAAAAAAGGTGATCAGCGAAGGCGGTTCGAAGTTGACCCTTACGACTACTTCCACGCTGAGAAATTTGCAGAGAAGAATGGCTTAACACTACTTGGTATTTACCATTCCCATCCAAACCACCCAGCAATTCCATCAGAGCATGATTTGAAGCAAGCTGTCCCCTATTTCTCATATATCATCATTTCAGTAATAGATGGAAAAACTGACAAAGTCACTTCATGGCAACTCAACCTCGATACTGACCAGTTTGACGAAGAAGCTATTAAAATCAATGAATTCGATAAAGTATAAAATCACAAAAAATGGCAAAAGTTATCATACCTACTCCGTTAAGGAAATTCACCAACAACCAGGCATCCATAGATGCAAACGGTGGTACAGTAAAAGAAAGCATTGTTTCAATCGCTGATCAATTTCCGGAATTGAAAAAACACATTTTTGAGGAGAATGGTGAAATAAGAAAATTCGTAAGGATTTACCTTGGCGATGAAGACATCAATGTGCTGGATAAGGAAAACACCAAAGTATCTGGTGAATCCGTAATAAGCATAATACCAGCAATTGCCGGAGGAAGTTTGTAAATTATTACACAGAGCACCACTGAGTTAAAATGAGTTTCACTGAGCAGTTTCTCCGTGTAACTCCGTGAAACACAAAAAATATGACGACATTTTCAAAAGAAGAACTAGAGCGATATAGCCGCCACTTAATAATCCCTGAATTCAATATTGAGGGTCAGCGAAGACTTAAAGACTCCAAAGTACTGGTAGTAGGAACTGGCGGATTAGGAAGTCCACTTTTGCTATACCTAACCGCAGCCGGCGTCGGCACTATCGGTATCCTTGACTTTGACATTGTAGATGAAACAAATCTGCAACGCCAGGTTTTATTTTCGGTTGATGATGTTGGCAAACCGAAAGTTGAAGCTGCTCAAAAACGACTAATAGGCCTCAACCCACATGTACAATTTAATGTTCATAATGTACAGCTCACTTCACAAAATGCGCTGGACATCATTAAAGATTACGACCTCGTGGCCGATGGCACTGACAATTTCCCCACCCGTTACCTCGTAAATGATGCATGCGTAATGCTTGGCAAGCCAAATGTTTATGCTTCCATATTCAGATTTGAGGGGCAGGTTTCAGTATTTAATTATAAGGATGGGCCGCATTACCGTGACCTCTTTCCCACACCTCCTCCACCTGGTTTAGTACCAAGCTGTGCTGAAGGTGGAGTGATCGGAGTTTTACCAGGAATAATTGGAAGCCTTCAGGCTAACGAAGTTTTGAAAATCTTGTCAGGCGTTGGCGATCCACTTGCAGGCAGGCTGTTCCTCTTTGATGCTTTAACATTTGAAACAAGGACGCTGAAAGTCCATAAAAACCCTGAAACCCCTGAAATCAAAGAATTGATTGATTATGATCAGTTTTGTGGCTTAAATTTGAATGGTAAATCAAATAAGGAAGAAGTGAAAGAAGTTACCGTTCAAGACCTCAAAAACCTCAAAGAATCAGGGGAAGACTTTCAACTTGTTGATGTACGTGAATCTTATGAATTCGACATCTGCAACATAGAAGGTGATTTGATCCCACTAGGCTCAATTTTGGATAACACAGATAAGATTTCCTCTGATAAGAAAGTTGTCGTTCATTGCCGTAGCGGTGCCAGAAGCGCAACTGCTATTACTCAACTTGAAAGGAAATTTGGATTTGAAAACCTCTATAACTTAAAGGGCGGTATACTCGCCTGGGCTGATCAGATTGATACGAGTATGGCTAAATATTAATCAGAAATACACTATCAGAAGAAGGTTGTCTTAATTAAAGGCAACCTTTTTTTTGTTTTTGATCAGATACAATTCGCTGTAATGTCCTCTCAGTAGCTCTCAAACAGTATTTTTTAACCTCTATTTTTATTAACTTCATTTCCCGTATTCTAACCAACAGCACCTCTCATGATTTATAACGGCAGGGAAGTAGCTTTTCCAGCGATTATGAGAATTAGCTTTTACAAAGTAGAAGAAGCTCTTGTAAAGCTGAATCAGGACAAAAATCCAGCAACGGCAGGATATGCGAAAAGCCTCCTAAAAGTAATAGAAAACCATCCTGAACTAGTAGATGGAATTGAAGACCTCAAACTTCTAAAGAAACTAGAAAAGCCAATCAAGAAAATCGGTAAAATCTTATTTCCTGAGACCTTGACAAAAAACGAAATCAAGGTACTCACACCCCCGTTCCAATTTATTCCCTTTCTAACCTCAGAAAGGTTCGATACGATCGTAGCAAATTCAGGCGAAGACTTTTCATATAAAATGCAAGGTGTGGATGATGATACATTCTACATGCTCTGCTGTCACTTCATTCTTGTGAGTTACTATGGATTTCGTTTACCAGGTAGAGGCCCAATGAAAGTAGAGGTTTTTAACCAAAAGCAGGGTTTTAATAGGGTATATAAAATGTTAGTGAATGCTGATCTGTTGGAATATTTACCAACAGAAAGAGCTGTTGACATAACCAGGAACGACTTTGAACAATTACTTGCTAGTTGGGATGATATTACCCTATGGAAGAAAAAATTCCCTCCCAACAGCTGGATCATGAAGGGTGTTACTGTGATGAACCTGGTGGATGTGACCATGGATCATTCGATAGATACAATTACCTCCAATTTATTGGTGAAATCCACCGACTCCTACAAAAACATCATTTCCGGAATTCACAGTCTTCTTGGCAATACAGCATTGAAAATTGGTGTAATGGCTTTGGATAACAACATGTTGTTCGGCATGAACACCAAAGTATTCAAAAGTGTATTACTAAAACCCAATGAGCAAATCAATATTAAGAATGAACTAGCTGAAGATATTTACAACACTTTGATTATAGAAAGGAAACCGCTATCCATACCAGATATTGAGCAGTTGAATATTGTAGACGATGAAATAATCAACAGGGCCAGAGCTCAAAAAATTCAAAGTTTAGTACTTATACCTCTTATCCGGCTTAACAAGCTGATTGGCTTTATAATGGTGGGGTCAAAAGAAAGATATGCCGTCACTCAGGGCGCTATTGAGTTAATGAATGACCTGCTACCAATTTACTCAGTGGCCCTTTATCGTCATCTAACCGAAACCCAAAATAAAATTGAGGCAATCATTCAGCAGGAATGTACAACAATACACCAATCTGTTAAGTGGCGTTTTGTAGAAGAAGCCAAAAATTTTATAGCTCAACAAGTCAAATTTGAGCAACCCACTTTTAGGCAAATAGGATTTGATAACGTTTATCCGCTCTACGGCCAGATTGATATTAAGGGGTCGTCTGCCGGCAGGAACAAGGCGATAAGGGCTGATTTAACATGTCAGATAAATCTGGTTCGAAAGATTCTTCAATCAGCCTGGGATCAATCTAAAATGCCAGCTATTGAAGAACTGATCTACAGGCTAGATTCCTTTAAAAATGAACTAAAAACTGAACTCGCCACCGGAAGTGAGCATAAAATTCAAAATTTTCTGACCATTGATATTTACCCGGTTTTTGAACATTTGAAAGAAATAAACAATCGATATAAAAAAAGCATTGAGCACTATCTCTCATTACTAGATTCGGAATTAAAAATCTTGTACGATGAACGAAAGAAGTTTGATCAAACCGTATCTGTGATCAATCAAAAGTTGGCTTCTTATTTGGATGAAAAACAGCAAGAAGCTCAACAGATGTTCCCACACTATTTCGAACGCTACAAAACAGATGGTATCGAGTACAATTTGTACATCGGTGCATCTATTACCAAAGGTCGGGTTTTCAATAAAATATATTTACGAAACCTGCGCCTTTGGCAACTCGCAACAATGTGTGAACTGGAAAATGAATTCCTCGAAATAAAAGATCAATTACCTACCCCAATGGAGGTGTCTTCATTAATACTGGTTTATAGTACGCCTATTTCAATCCACTTTAGAATGGATGAAAAACAATTTGATATCAACGGGGCTTACAATGCCAGGTACGAGATCATTAAAAAGCGAATTGATAAGGCACATATCAAAGGAACAAAAGAGAGGATAACCCACCCGGGAAAGATCGCTATCATTTATACACAGGATCAGGATGCAGAAGACTATCGCATGTATTTGCGCTTTCTTGCTTCTAAAGGTTACATCAAACGAAATTTTGAAGATCATCCCCTTGAAGATTTACAAGGCATATCAGGTTTGAATGCACTCAGGGCGGAGGTGGATTTTAAGAAAAAAATGACCGTTGAAGAGATAATAGAGGCTTTTGAAGACCAGCCCAATTGAAAGTATTTGGCTTGGTAATCAAGATATTGTAACACCTCTGCCAATGCCGCAGAAAGTTAAATTTGAAACTCAGATTAAAAATGCAATCAACAATTCAAATTGTTCTTGGTTAACGGGTTGAGCGGTTCTTTAAATTGCATCGTATAAGTTGCCCTCTTATATTTACGTCAGTGCCTTAAACTAAAAATCGATCTCTATGAGTTGGCTTTCACAAGCACTTTCAAGCAGCCTCGGTAAAAAGCTATTGATGGCCCTAACAGGCCTTTTCTTAGTTGTTTTCTTAATCGGACACCTCCTTGGTAATTTCTTACTTTTCAAAAATGATGGGGGGCAGGCATTTAATGAGTATGCGAAATTTATGACCACAACACCGGCGATACTAGTGTTGTCCATTCTGACATATTCCAGCATTCTGCTTCATGTGGTATATTCCATTGTACTAAGTATCCACAATAGAAAATCAAGGCCAGTCAATTATGCTGTATCTAAATCTTCAGAGAACAGTGTTTGGGCTTCCAGAAACATGGGTGTGTTGGGCACCTTCGTTTTGATTTTTATAGTGATCCACCTTAAGAGTTTCTGGTTTGAAATGAAATTCGGAAATATCCCCATGGTAGAGTACGATTCGGGTTCAATGAAAAATCTTTACCTGATTGTGATGGAGGCTTTTTCGCAGCTTTGGTATGCAGCTTTTTATGTGATCTCAATGGGATTGTTGGCATTTCATCTTTCGCATGGCTTTTCAAGCGCTTTTCAAACACTAGGACTTTCTCATGTAAAGTATACACCATTGATAAAAACGTTGGGTATGGCGTTTGCGATAATTGTGCCTTTTCTTTTTGCAACGATGCCCATTTACTTATACATGAAATCTAACGGACTGATTTAATTTGACTGCACTTATGCAATTAGACGCAAAACTTCCTGAAGGGCCCCTAGATGAAAAATGGTCCCAACATAAATTCAACATCAAGCTTGTTAACCCTGCCAACAAGAGAAAGTATGATGTTATAGTTGTAGGAACTGGCTTGGCCGGAGCCTCTGCCGCCGCATCACTTGCTGAGTTGGGCTATAACGTCAAGTGTTTTTGTTTTCAGGATAGCCCCCGAAGAGCGCATAGCATCGCAGCACAAGGTGGAATCAATGCCGCAAAAAATTACCAGAATGATGGCGACAGTGTCTTTAGGTTATTCTATGATACAATCAAAGGTGGAGACTATCGGTCAAGGGAAGCCAACGTATATAGGCTAGCTGAGGTCAGCGTCAATATTATCGACCAGTGTGTAGCACAGGGGGTGCCATTTGCAAGAGAATATGGAGGCCTTTTGGCCAATCGATCGTTTGGCGGTGCTCAGGTATCAAGGACTTTCTATGCAAGAGGGCAAACTGGGCAACAACTGTTGTTAGGGGCCTATAGTGCCTTGAGTAGACAAATCGCTGCCGGTAAAGTAAAGATGTACACCCGTACAGAAATGCTGGATCTGGTAAAAGTGGATGGTCAGGCAAGGGGCATCATAACCAGAAATTTGATTACGGGTAAAGTTGAATCCCATAGTGGTCATGCAGTGATATTAGCATCCGGGGGATATGGAAATGTTTTCTTCCTTTCTACTAATGCGATGGGGTCGAATGCATCAGCAGCATGGAGAGCACATAAAAAAGGTGCATTATTCGCCAACCCATGTTTCACCCAAATACACCCTACGTGTATTCCGGTTTCAGGGCACTACCAATCTAAGCTGACTTTGATGTCAGAATCGCTCAGAAATGATGGCAGGGTTTGGGTACCAAAAGAGGCCATCAAAGGGCTGACTGCGAAGGATGCTGTAAATGTTTCTGAAGATAAGCGTGATTATTATCTCGAAAGAAGATATCCGGCATTCGGTAACCTGGTACCGAGAGATGTAGCATCCAGGAACGCTAAAATGGTCTGTGATGAAGGCAGAGGGGTTGGCTCAAGCGGCCTGGCAGTTTTCCTTGATTTTGCTGATGCAATCAAACGGGATGGAAAAGAAACCATCAAGAGTAAGTATGGTAACCTGTTCGATATGTACAAGCAGATCACTGGTGATGACCCATACGAAATGCCAATGATGATTTACCCCGCGGTTCACTATACCATGGGAGGCCTATGGGTAGATTATAATTTGATGACCTCTGTTCCTGGCCTATACGCCCTTGGTGAGTGTAACTTCTCAGATCATGGCGCAAACAGATTGGGTGCCAGTGCTTTAATGCAAGGCTTAGCTGATGGTTACTTCGTGATACCATACACCATTGGTGACTACCTTGCAAAGATGCCCTACGATAAAGTATCCACTGACCACGAAGCTTTCAAAGAGGCAGAGGCTGCTGTGAAAAGCAACATAGATAAACTGTTGCATTGTAAGGGAAAGCGCACCGTTGATGATTTCCACAAACTGCTTGGCAAGGTTATGTGGGACAAATGTGGCATGTCAAGAACAGCGGAGGGCCTGAAAGAAGCAAAGAAAGAAATTCAGCAATTGCGAAAAGAATATTGGGAAGATGTGAACGTGGTTGGAGTAAATGAAGAGCTCAATATGACACTGGAGAAAGCCCTTCGAGTTGGTGATTTCATGGAGCTGGCTGAACTTATGGTTGATGATGCCCTCAATAGAAATGAGTCATGTGGTGGTCATTTCAGGGAAGAATATCAGACCGAAGAAGGAGAAGCCAAACGTGATGATGAAAATTACGCTTATGGGGCATGTTGGGAATATGAAGGCCAGGATAAGGATGAAACCCTCAACAAAGAGGAATTGATTTTTGAAAATGTCAAACTGACTCAAAGGAGTTATAAATAAACCAGAAAGCATATTTATGGACCTTACCTTAAAAATCTGGAGACAAAAAAATACTGAAGACCACGGCGGTTTTCAAACCTACAGTGTATCTGATATTTCGGGGGACACTTCATTTCTTGAGATGCTGGATATTTTGAATGATCAGTTGGAAAAGAAGGGTGAAGAGCCTGTGCACTTTGATCATGATTGCCGGGAAGGTATTTGTGGAATGTGCAGCATGTACATTAACGGAAGGCCACATGGACCACAAAAAGCTGTGACTACCTGCCAGCTGCACATGCGTTCCTTCAGTGATGGTGACACCATCACAATCGAACCCTGGAGAGCTAAGGCATTTCCAGTGGTTAAGGATTTGGTGGTGGACAGAAGTGCCTTTGATAGAATCATTCAGGCTGGCGGCTACATTTCAGTAGGCACTGGTGGGGTACCTGATGCTAATGAAATCCCAATACCAACCCGGGTGGCCAACGAATCGATGGATGCCGCCCAATGTATCGGCTGCGGGGCATGTGTGGCAGCTTGCAAAAATGCATCAGCGATGCTCTTTGTTTCAGCAAAAGTTTCTCATTTAGCACTTCTACCCCAGGGAGAGGTAGAATCCAAAGAGAGAGCTGAAAAAATGGTAGAGCAGATGGATGAGGAGGGTTTTGGTAACTGCACCAATACCGGTGCCTGCTCCGCAGAGTGCCCCAAAGAAATCAGCCTTGAGCACATTGCCAGGATGAATCGTGAGTATTACTTCGCCAAGCAGAGCTCAGAAAATGTAGAGGTTGAGGATGAGGTACATGGTAGTTAAGTACCTCTTCCATTTATTTTCAATCAATTTTGGGTAAAAATGTTCTTCTGACCCCAAGTGTATTATATAATTCCAAAACTCCAACGGTCTCCTTGGACAACCAGTTAGAAGTATAGCCTTCCCCTAAATATACAGACCGAAGATTATCACTAAAATTTATTGATAGACTCCCGCTGCTAATCGAAGTAAATTGGTCATTGATTGAATTTAAAAGATAAAGATTTGGGTTACCATCGTTTGACAAATAAATATGTGAAAAAGCTTTCCCTTCTTTATTTGATATAGTTAATTGACCAGCGTATGAATTGGCGTTATATCCAATGTATGCCAACGTTTTCCCTTTGGCATTGAAGGTTTCAACTATCCCACCGACTTTCTCCGGTTCATCATTTTTTCCTTCTCTTATTTGAACAAGCACATTCCCTTGATCATCTATTAATTTGAAATTTCTTACAACTATCTGGTCGATAACTTCTTTATTGTAATTTCTGAAGCTTGTTAGAACCATTACAAACAATAAAACAGAAATTAGAATTGATATTCTTTTATGGTTGCGAATGCTAATTTCGAGGTGCTCTATACGTTTTTTTGCTTCAAAATCTTCCATGCTAAATAAAATGAATTCTGATGGCTCCCTGGTTTAATTATCTTTTAATATGATCCCTATTTGTAAGAAGGCTCCCTCAAACTCAATTGGAAGTGTTTCTCTGCCTACACCGTCAACTAAAAAGCCACCCCCCGATCCGGATAGATCTTTTTCTTCGGTTTTATCCGAACCCTCAACATCTCCCTTGAACAATAGTCTATCCTTAGCTGAAGCCAGCTCTAGTCGGTACCCTGCTGTTATTCTTATACGGTTAATATCGAAAGTAATGTGTGGTTGAAACGAATAGAAACCTTTTCTAAGCTTGACGCTTATAGACTCTCCAAAATACTGTTGATCATTAATTTGGATGAAAACGTCATTATTTTCGATTTTTCCCATTTTGACTGTTGCCTGACCGAGAAATAGTGATGCACCTGGTCTAATTGCGAAATTGTTCCTGTCAACAACTCTATACTCAAGACTGGGAACAAGACCAAGGCCACCAATTTTGCCAAGAAACCCCTGTAGGCCTAAGCCAAAGTCCACAGATTTATTTAATCGCCATTCCAAACCGCCTTCTAATACCACACTACCTGAATTTAGTTCGACCTGACTCACTATATTGTCCATGGACGGGGAGTCATCCACAAATGCAAAATCGATGTTATTCCCAGATAAGGACCAGAGGCCATAGCCCGCTGTAAAATAGAATCCATTCAATCCGAACTCATCATCTTTTTTTGAAGTCGAGTTCTTTACGTTCCTTTTGCCTCTGATGAAATAACTGGTGTAGGTATTGTCCGACCTACCAGAATTATCAGTATAGGTTGTCGAAGTGGTCAGTTTAAGTGCATCGCTATCTTCGATGTACTCAATTAGTTGGTGCTTAATACTAAACCCTTGATCCCAGATGATATTGAATCGACGATTATAACTATTTTCAATTGGCGTTACAAGTTCACCCCAATCACAATCAGTTGGACTACAAGAACCCCACATATGAACACCTAACTGCCTTTCGTTTAACTTAGAAACTACAATTGCAGTGAGGTTTGAAGTGTTTTGATCTCCATTTATCCATTCTCCTAAAAAAACATTTGATGCCATATTAGCAACCTTCCCGTCTGAATAATGAATCGCCGCCACCTCGTTTCGTCTTTTTGAATTCTTGGAGTTATCGCTAAACTTATAATAATAGATTTTATCATCTTCTGTTGTGATGTTGTAAGCACCAATTTTCTCACCATTTTTGGTAAATATTAAGTCTTGTAGCTGACTTGATTTAACTCCTTTTTCCCTGCTAATTTCAAATTCAACCCTTCTATTCAGTGCTCTTCCGGTGTCATTATTATTATCAGATATAGGTTTGGTATCACCGAAACCCGTATGACCTAAACGACTTGGATTGATACCATTTTCTACTAAATAGTTATTTACGGATTCTGCTCTTTTCATTGACAGTTTAAGGTTTTCACTACGGTCACCGATGTTATCTGTATGTCCGCTTATGTTTAAATCCATATTTTCTATTGCCTTTAGAAGTATAATTATTTTATCTAGATAAGCTTTTGTCTCACTAGTTAAATTAAAGCTGCCGAACTCAAAATTGACTTCATTCATTTCTACCTTCTTTCCAATCACATTTTCTCCATTATCCAGCAGCGCAAGTAATTCATCAAGGCTCACTTCATCTATCTCATTGTCTTGAGCCGCCAATTGAAATGTAATTAATAGGGTAAACAGTGAAACAGTAGATATAAATTTTAGTAGCATGACAGTAATTTTTAACTACAAAAAAATTACTTATATCCTTTGGCAGAAACTGAACACACATAATCCTAATGAGAGAGGGTTTTGCGCAGATAAAAAGGGCAATTATTCCTATAAAAATTTCAACCTTTTGAGTAGTTCACCTCGGTACTTTTCACTGAGTGGTATTAATTCCTCGCTACTTTCGATTCTAAGAAATCGTTTGCTTGATTCCCTGTCATCTATCTTATTTTCTTCAGATGCGTTGATTCGTTGAATTTTGTCAACATTAACAACATAGAATCTAGAAGTGCGAACAAACTTTTTTGAAAATGAAAGTTTGGTTAAGATTTTTCCAAGATTTCCACTGACAGTAATCGGTTTCTTTTTCTCAGCTGTCACTAACCTTGAGGTCTCGCCGTTCGATTGTATGTAAATGATATTATTGATGAGAATATGGTATACCCCAGTGCCGTTTCTTACGAAAACCCTATCAATTAATATGTTCTTTGTTTCGAGATGATTAATTGTGAATTGATCTCTATTCTTAATAGCCTGATGTAGTGCAGCCTTTAACTCATTATTCCTAAATGGCTTGCACAGATAGGATGAAAAACCAGATTGTAAAACTTTTTCAAGTGTATGCTCATCCTCTTTTTTTGTCAAGTAGATGATCGGAACCTGCCTGACCCTATTTAGTTGATACGCCAACTCAATACCATCTATATTACCTTCTATTTCAATATCCAAAATTGCCAAATCAATCTTGGTATCTTTTCCCTTTATCTCTTTTAAACACTTTTCTCCATTTGCAAATGGCCCTACCACTGTATAACCCCAACTTGCTAACCTGTCCGCTAAGTCAAGTGCTACCAATCCTATGTCCTCAACAATTAATACATTCGATTTCATATTCAAGTCAGGTATTTGGTATTAAAAACTCATAATTATAATTATTCTCTACCATCATTGCATTCATGTCATTGGTTAGAATTGCCACCATTTCCATTCCAAAAGAAACCGGTTTGTGTCGATTCAAGTTTTGATTCTGTGAAGAATTCAAAATTATTTTGATCTCCTGATCAAAATTCAAGATGCTGATTCTCAAAACACCCTGATTATGTTTAATATGGTTGGTTAGCAATTCATTTAAGATTAGGCCAATGTTCCAGGCTAAATCCATCTTAACTTGAATTTCTTCACAGTCCAAATCATAGATGTCATATTTTTTTTCATTAGTCGCCATCGCTCCTTTTAGAACACCGGATATATAGTCCTTTAAATAAATCCGATTGGTTGATTCTGTATCGGAGAGATCAAAATGGTGATTTAGTAACCTCTGATGAACGCCATTGATAGTTTCTAATCTTCCCCATGCATCCAGCAATGCTTGTTTGCCAGTAGTATCAGATAATCTGCTGGCTTGTAACCGGAGTAAGCTGCCTAATAATTGCAAACTATTTTTAGTCTTGTGACTTGTCTCTGAGTGTAAATACCTGATAGTTTCGTTTTGCTTGGTGACTGTCTCGTTTAATGACTTGAGCTTCCTGTAGTTACGGCGCATTAACCACACCACAAATATCAAAATTGCGAATATCAATAGGAGCCCAGTAATAATATACAGCCCATATGTAGCTCTCTGTTTTTCATTGCCGGCTTTTAAATCCGCAATTCTGGCTTGTTCTTCCAAAATTTTCTTTTCGTTTTCCTTTTGCGCCAGCTCATAATCTGATTGAACTTGCAAAACTTTAATTTTCTCTTTATCAAATAACTCTTGATTTAGGCTATCAATTATATCGTCCAATTCAAGGGCTGATAAATACTTACTTTGAGCAACCATCAGTCTTTTTCGAATCTCATAATTATTAATTATTAACCTGATATTTTTTGAGCTACTAAGCATTGTCGTTGCAGAATCAAGAAATGACCTTGCTCTTTTAAAATGACTCATTTTTCTGCTCAATTCACCCAATTGATTTAGGGCTGAGGCCGCATTTATTCTATCACCTCTTTTTTTACTTAGTGCTAGTGCCTGGCTCAAGTATTTTTCAGCACTTTTTAAGCTGTCCATCTTTAAATTGTCATCACCAAGGTTCTTAATGGCAAAAACATTTAAGCTGTCGTATTTAATTGCCTCTCTATATTCATGAATTGCCCTGACAAATTCCTTTTCTGCTGAATAAGTTATCCCCAGGTTGTTATGAGCCATAGATATTCTTGAACTATCCTCTAAGCCTTCCCATATGGGTAGAGTTTGTTCATAATATTTCCGGCTCAACCTGTAATCCTCAAGTGTGTAATACAGGTTTCCAATTGAATTATTTATAGAAGCAATCTCATTATTTTTCCCAAGTGCCTCTGCAATTTTTAAGGCATCGAAATTCGATTTAATAGCAGAAGAAAGGTGCCCTTGAATTATCCGGTTAATTGCAATGTTTTTATATCTGGTGATTAACCTGCTACTATCCTTAAGTAACAATACAATATCCAATGATAGCGTATAGAAATATGTACTACTGTCAATATTTCCGAGATAATAATGCACCAAGCCATAGTTGTTTAGCATGGCCGCATATTGAACAGAATCTCCATTTAGGCTGATTTCAGATTTAACACTATCCAGAATGAGCTTTGCTTTATGGGGGTTAAATTTCGCTTCCTTAAGTGATCGTTTTAGTAAAGTCTTAATTGCTGAGCTATGTGGCGGCTGGGCCAGTGCAGGAACTGACAGCATAAAAAGAAATAGTATTAGAACAATCTTCATATTTCTACCAAAGTAACATTTAAAACAAATGCCCCTCAATGGGGGCATTTGTAAAAATCACTTGTCTCCTGGGTCTCCGCTTGGATCAGGCTGTGGATCATTGGAGTCGGTTTTTTGCTCAGTAAGCACTTCACCTAATTCCTCCATTGTTTCATCTCCACAACCAAAAACCAGCATTGAACCCAAAAAAATCATTGCCAAATGAATTCTTTTCATATGGGATAACTCTTTGAGTCAATCCCGCAGAAATTTGGGTCAATTGGTCAGTCTGCGAGTTCCTGCCGCATGACTTATCCAAATAATCTTTTAACACTTGTCACATCGTTGAATCTTAATAAGATTGCATAATCAAAACATAACACTACTTGTGTTAGAGTATACTTGTTTGATTTTGAATGTTTATCAAAGCCACCATTATATCGAATACAATTCTGTCTTAGCATTAAAAGAGGAATTCCAAAGCAAAGTTTTAAAGGAAAATAATGTGGCGAAATGTGACCACATGTGACCACATGAAAATGACAAAAAGAAAAGATAAAAGATCAGACTACGATTTAGCCTGTCTCAGAAAACTTATTGACAGGTTAGCGGAACAAAAGTTCAATAAACCATTTTCTAAAATTAGTGGGATACAAAAAAGTCAACTCTACCAGTATTTAGTTGTCAAAAAAAAAGTGTTGGGCCACAAAACTTATTATGAATATATAGCAACATATGAGGGGAGACGTGTAGAACGACAATCGATAGGGAAACTAGATTTAATTAGTGCGCTTGTAGGTTACTCCGGGTGGTTAGAATTTAAGGAGTTGAATTGCAGTTCTGACAACTCCCAGAGCACAGAAAGCGATCATAAGGATTTGATTGATAGTGAATTTATTGAAATTGTTAAACATCTAAAAAGAATCAAATTGAATGGCTTAGAAGCGTATAAGAGTTCAAGCATATTGAGAATTGATGATTGCCATTCTGTACAAAATGCCATAATTCAACATCTTCTCCGAAAGAATTACAAAAAGGTCTTTAGGCTATGCAAAGAACTTCTTGAAGAATTTCCATATAATCCAAATCTCTCTACATTGCAGATAACCGCTTTATTCAATGGTCAAAGGCCAGCGCATCAGTCTAGGCCAAACATAGAATACTCAATTGATATCTTGAATAGTCATGTTTCAAAGTTCAATAATTTTTTTTTAGGAATAATCAAAAAAGATTATTTCGATAGGTACGCTTTATCAGTAAACTTAGAGAATTGGGATGAGAATTTGAATGGCTTAGATGAGGTTAATTATTATTTTAGGGAATATTTGTCATTGGATATAACATCTTTGAACTTATGAAGAATCTGTCAGATGATGGCAAAAAAATTCTTGCTTATTATTCATCGTCAATTTTTAAAAATAAACCCATGGATGATGAATATGATGAACTTATTAGATCTTCTGTTCAGAATCTTTTTGAATACGCGTTAAACCGCGTTGATTTACTTAAAAGCCAGTGTGACAGACCGGCTGTAATGTTAAGGGGTATACCCCGGCTTGAGAAAATTAATAAAGATGATTTTCGAATTAAGACAGGCAAGGATAACCTCATTAGATATTTCCCATTTGAAGTGACTATATACAACTTCACAATTGATTCTTTGGTAGCATATCAATGTGATTTTGATCCTAGTACAAGAGTAACTTTAAATGAGAGCACATTTGAATATTATTATGAAGACATCGTTTCCCTTGAAACGTTAAGTGCTTCTAGGAGTGAGATAAATTATACAACAGTTGAGGCTATCGTTAATAAGATACCCATATTGAAAGACGTTCTAAATACTGGTGAGATAAGTCAATATGACTTATCTCAAAAATTTATTTTAACCACCTCTGGCGGTACCAAGCTACCCGTTACTATTGCAGACTATATTTTAAAAGCCAAAACTGATGATGGAGATTTTCCGTTGGCTGAATCTTTCAAGGCAATCACGACAATCCGGAAACACATTCGAGATAAAAAATCTGCTGTAGTCACAAAATCTAATCGAGGTCTTAGTAAAGATGATGTTTATCTAAGAATGCTCACCGGTGATTGGCCGGAAAAGAAATAATACGAACTATGTATCATTCATTAATTCTACTCCCACCTCAAACTATCCACTGGGTTAGCCAATGCCGCTTTTATTGATTGGTAGCTTACAGTTAAAAAAGCTGTTACAAGCGCAAAAGCCCCAGCAGCGGCAAAAACCATCCAGCTCATATCAATTCGGTAAGCAAAATCCTGAAGCCATAAATCCATAGAGTATATACCAAGCGGAATAGCCAATATTAATGCGACGGCAACCAGCGAAAGGAAGACCCTAAATTGCAACCAGACAATCCCAGGGATAGAGGCTCCTAAAACCTTTCTAATTCCGATTTCTTTAATCTTTTGCTCAGCCATAAACGAAGCGAGACCGAAGAGTCCCAAACTGGCAATGAAGATTGCCAGAACAGAAAAATACGTTACTAAGCTGCCTAATTTCTCTTCAGTTTGATACAGTTTGCCAAATTCCTGATCTAGAAAATAGTACTCAAAAGCCCAATCAGTAACGGTCTGGTTCCAAACATTCTCCAAATAAGCCACCGTTTCTGAAACATCCGCAACCTTAACTTTTACCAAAACATTACGGTACCAGCTTGGCCAAATGTGCAGTGCCAATGGTTTAATTTCTTCGTGAAGGGATGAGAAATGAAAATTCTCTACCACCCCTATCACATTGAAGGTTTTGCCATCAGTTGAAGATTCGAACCTCGTTCCTAAAGAGTTGTTCAAACCGAGATGGTCTACAGCCGCTTGATTGAAGATAACACCTTCAGTTTCATGTGTTGCAAAGTCCTGAGAGAGCTTGCTACCTTCAATCACATTTATATCAAGTATGTCAAGGTAGTCATAATCCACTGCTACAATATCGATTAGTTCTTCTGTTTCAGCCGGGGTTCCAATTTGATGAAAGCGCCAGCTATTTAACCTCGATGGAGGCACATCAGACGCCATAGATGCCATACTCACGTTGGCATTAGATGAGAAATTTGTTTTGAGGATTTCAGCATTTTCCCTGGCTGAATTACTGTTAAGTGGTACAACCAAAACCTGTTCAGTCTCTATTCCCAAATCTTTGTTCTTCATAAACTGAAGCTGCTGATAAACAATGATTGTTCCGATTATCAAAACAATTGAAATGGTGAACTGAAAGATTACTAATCCCATCCGGAGCCTCGAAGCACTTTTCTGGTCGCCTACAGCTTTACCTTTTAATACTTGAATTGGCTTAAACGATGAAAGCATGAAGGCTGGAAAGCTGCCTGACATCAGCCCAACAAGCAACACAATCGAAATTAAACTGAACCACACAATGCCGTTGGAAGTTAGAGAGAGGCTAAGCGCTTTTCCGGTAAATTCATTGAAATAAGGCAAGATTAGGGCTACTGAAATCGTTGCTAAAATTGTTCCGATCGCTGTTAAGAATAGTGACTCACCTAGAAATTGATAAATGAGGTGTTTTTTTCTTGCTCCAACCACCTTTCTAATCCCAACTTCTTTGGCCCTCCATTGCGACCTTGCGGTTGCCAGATTGATAAAATTGAAGCAGGCAATTAGGAGTATCAGAATAGCCACGGCCATAAATACATAAACAAAAGTGGCATTACCATTTTGCTCAATTTCACCCTGGGCCTGGGAATACAAATGGATGTCTTCAAGGGGTTGTAAAATGAAGCTGACGCCAAACTGTTTTAATGCAGGAGGTCCGTGTGTATCAAGCATTTGCACAAACTGCCTTTCTAAATCCTGAAAATCTGCACCATCCTTCAGCAATAAGTAAGAATACATCCAGATATTGCCCCAGTGCTCAAACATAACTGGCCGATACCACCCTTTTGTACTATTAAAGGAAGCCAAAAAATCATAATGAAAATGAGAGTTGATTGGTGCCTCCTTTATCACACCTGAAACTTTGAAAGTTTTATCGCCATCTAATTGCAGGGTTTTACCAATTGGGTTTTGATCCTTAAAATATTTTTGAGCCATTGCCTCAGTGAGCAAAATATTGAACGGCTCCCCCAATGCAGCTGCTGGATCGCCAGATAAAAACTCCAGGTCAAAGATTTCTACCATTGATTGTTCCGCGAAGAAAAACCGTTCCTCAACAAACTCCAGTTCGTTTTCTGGGTTGGTTAATAGCGACTTGCCTCTGGGAGCTAGGCGCCCCGCCTTTTCTATCTGGGGAAAATTATCAATCAGTAAATCCTGAAGGGCATAATTCACCGCTGCCGCCTGCTGAACTTCACCACCATTCGTTGCCTGCCTTATTACCCTATAAATCCTGTCTGATTCTGAGTAATGCTTGTCATAGGAAAATTCATCCTGTACATAAAGAACAATTAACAAACAGGCACCGATACCAATAGCCAGACCAATGATGTTGATCAGTGAATAGACCTTGCGTTTCCATAAATTTCTAAGGGCAACTTTGATGTAACTTTTAAGCATAGTTCAGTAGTTTATGAATTTTCTGACGCCAGTAATACTTATGTGGTAACATCAAAGAGTTATTTAAACTTGTCAGGTTGCAGATTCTAGCGGAAATTCGAGGTTAAAATATTACAATGAACAGATCCATTTTTGCAGTCCTTATCCTGTTAGGATGCCAACCAGCAGCTCCCGATAAAGCCGTTCTCATAGAAGAAGTAAGGGCAGCGGAAAAAGCCTTTAACGACGCTGCGGCGGATAAAAGTGTTAAAGAAGCTTTTCTGGAATTTGTGGATGACGAGGGTGTCATCAAAAGAGGAAATAAGATAATAAAGGGTAAAACGGCCATTGCCGAATTTTTTGATAATCAGACATTTACACAACAGCGTTTGGCGTGGAAGCCTACTTTTATCGATGTTTCCTCATCAGGTGACATGGCCTATACTTATGGCAATTTTCAGTTCTCTGCATTAGCTGCTGATAGCACAGAAATTAATTCCGAAGGCATTTTTCACACGGTCTGGAAGCGTAATGCCAACGGTGAATGGAAGTTTGTTTATGATTGATTGTAGAAATTCTGAATAAACCCCTCACAATTCGTTATGGGGATTTCAGCAAAGTGAAAATCATTGAGGTCTTCTGTAACTATTAGCTCACAGCCACTGTGAATTGCAGAATAGTACTCCATTCCATCCTCAAAATCTGATACTTGTGGGTTAGAAGTTGCAGCTTGCACACATTTCTGATCCAATGTTGTGATTGATAAGTGATCTGTAAAAAGCTTCATTTTCTTTTGAGCCACATTATTACCCGATTTCTTCTCAGAAAAATAATAAGTAATTCCCAGGCAAAGCGGCGAAGTGCAAACTTCAAACACAGGGTTGTCTGCTAAACTCAGAATTCTAGATGAGAGCGTGAATAACGGGTATTCCTGATTTGCTACAGAAACCAGAACGTTAGCGTCAAGAAAGATTTTCATTTCTTTGACCTACCAGTTCTGTATTCGCTTTTTAGGGCTGATCTACTCCTTGGGGATATTTGGTATTCTGTTCGGCCTTCTGCAACCATACTAACCCAATCAGACACGGGAAGGTCATCGAGAGTGGAATATTGGGTACTAGTAGCCTTGCGTAAAAGAAACTCAGTTAACCTTGACAGACTGATGTTATTTGCCTCCGCAAACTTTTTTCCTTGCTCAATTATTGTTTGGTCAAAACTTAAAGTCACCTTTGCATCCATACGTATAATAATATATTTATATACGTAAAGATATACTAACCTTCATTTTTTTCAAAAACGAATCGGGACGATAACTAATGTAGGTTATTACTCGATTTGAGTTCCTCTTGAAGGATCTGGCTGAATTGCCAAACATCATCAAAAGAATTGTAAAGCGGAACTGGCGCAATGCGTATAACATTAGGTTCTCGCCAATCTGCAATCACCCCTTTTTCAGTAATCCTTTTAAATAAATCTTTTCCACCCCTATTGATGAAAAGTGATAGTTGGCATCCTCTCTCATTCGGGTCAGTTGGTGTGATAATCTCGACGGCTGTTTCTCCAATATCCCTTAAGAGGAATTCTAAGTAACCAGTAAGCTCCAAACTTTTAGCCCTAAGATTATCAATTCCTGCATCGGAGTAAATTTCTAATGAGGCCAAATGTGCAGCCATATTAAGAACAGGGGCATTGCTTAACTGCCACCGATCAACAGACTGCATGGGTTTAAAGCCTTTCTCCATCTTGAAACGCTCTGCTTCGTTATGCCCCCACCATCCACCAAATTGCGGAAGGTCTTTTTGATGATGCTTTTCATTTACAAATGCACCCCCAACTGCTCCGGGGCCAGAATTCAGGTATTTGTAGCTGCACCAAACTGCAAAATCAACATCCCACTGGTTCAATTTTAGTGGAAGATTGCCAACAGCATGAGCGAGATCAAACCCAGCAATTGCTCCAACTTCATGAGCTTTTTTTGTAATCGCCGCTATATCAAAAAACTGACCTGTATAGTATTGAACCCCACTAAACATCACCAAAGCCAATTCATCACCTGTCTGAACAATCGCATTAAGAATTTGATCTGTTGAAAGGTTATGTTCACCTGCTTCCGGACTAATTTCTATTACGACATTTTCTGCAGCTAACCCATGAAATTTAGCTTGTGTTTCAAGAGCATACTGGTCACTAGGAAAAGCCCCTGCCTCGCAAATAATCTTATTTCGCTTTCCTGTTGGCCTGTAAAAAGTCGCCATCATCAAATGTAGGTTGGTTGTGAGGCTGTTCATCGCAACCACTTCAGTCGGATGGGCCCCAACTAGTTCCCCTAAATATTTCTTAAAATTCTTATGATAAGGCATCCACGGTCGTTCACCATGAAAGTGACCTTCAACACCATTCATTGCCCAATTTTCAAGCTCATCCTGGATATAGGATTTGGCAGTTTTAGGCTGTAGACCTAGGGAATTACCACATAGATAAATCACCTCCCTTGAAGCTTTTTTGGGGATTAAGAACTTATCCCGGAAATGCCTGAGCGGGTCTTTGGAATCACATTCCAAAGCAAACTCTTTCGAATTTTCAAACTCCATTAATGAACCAGATGTTTTTGATTAATGCCAAGCCAGGAAAAAGCGTTATCTGAAAGGATGGCTTTCTTAATATCATTTTTTAGCGGTGAAGTCTCCACTAAGGTACCAGGTACATGTTCACCTAAAGGAAAGGGATAATCCGAACCGAGAATTACCTTGTCCTTACCCATGAGGTTTACCACATAATCAAGCATGTTGTGATCATGTACCAATGAGTCAATGAATATTTTACCGACGTACTCTCGCGGGTTGACGTCATTTTCTACAGCGCATAGATCAGGTCTTACGTTAAATCCATGCTCTATTCTTCCAATCGTGGCCGGAAAAGATCCACCGCCATGGGCAAAGGCTACCCTGAGGTTGGGGAGTTTTTCAAATACACCACTAAAAATCATGCAGCATATTGCTCTGGAAGTTTCGGCAGGCATACCAACCAGCCATGGCAACCAATACTTTGGCATTTGGTTTTTTCCCATCATATCCCAGGGATGGACGAAAATGCATGCCCCCATTTCTTCGGCAGCTTCAAATATTTGAAACAACCTGGGCTCATCAAGGTTCCAGTCATTGATATGAGTGCCAATTTGGATGCCTTTAAGGCCAATTTTCATACACCGCTCCAATTCTGTAATGGCCAATTCCGGTGATTGCATTGGTAAAGTTCCCAAACCAATAAACCTATCAGGATATTTTTCCACAATACCAGCAATATGATCATTCAATATTTGTGACAGGTACAGCGTATGCTCTGGCTTTGCCCAATAGCTGAACATCACTGGCACTGTTGAGAGCACCTGAACTCCTACCCCATGCTCATCACATTCATGCATGCGCTTCTCAGGATCCCAGCAATTATCTTCTATCTCTCTAAAGAATTTATCATCCATCATCATCCTTGCACAGCAAGGTTTGTGATGTTCAAGTCTTATCCAGCCTGGGTAGCCAAATTTATCTTGAAGGTCAGGCCATTTTTCAGGTAAAATATGTGTATGAATATCAACTTTAAAATATTTGGGCATATGTAGTTTTGGGGTCTGTCTATTTCTTTTGTGGCGGCTCCAT
This sequence comes from Cyclobacteriaceae bacterium, assembly GCA_040222875.1. GTDB lineage: Bacteria > Bacteroidota > Bacteroidia > Cytophagales > Cyclobacteriaceae > JAJCYL01. The sequence goes on from JAVKCG010000004.1 coordinate 234,461, forward strand.
TACGGTTCCGCAGTTTTCACAAGTCCTGTTTTCTTTGGATTGATAAAACCGCTCCATAAGTGGTGGCAATTGTGCCACTATATCAGTTAGTTCAAAATATTCGTCGTACAATTTTTCATTACAGTTTTCGCAATACCATTGAAACCCGTCTTTCTCTCCATGCTTGCGGTAAAGCTCCATTACCAGGCCGACCGAATTTGCTGGTCTTTGCGGTGAATGCGGCACTTTAGGTGGAAGCAGGAATATCTCACCCTCTCTAATCGCAATATCCACCGGCTTGCCTTCTTCAATTATTTTTAGCGTAATGTCACCTTCTACTTGATAGAAAAACTCTTCTGTTTCGTTGTAATGATAGTCTTTTCTCGCATTGGGGCCTCCAACAACCATGACGATATAGTCATCATTGTCCTTGTAAACTTGTTGATTTCCAACAGGTGGCTTCAACAAGTGTCGATTTTCATCAATCCAATTCTTGAAATTAAAAGGTCTTCGAATGGCCATAGTTTTATTTCAAATTTGACCATCAAGTTAATAAATGTTGGCTTGAGTTGGTGAGTTTTATAGCTTCGGACATACCAAAATATGGTTGATTATGGATTTGAATTTATCTGGAAAAAGGGCGTTAGTAGGTGGTAGCACACAAGGGATTGGTAAGGCCGCCGCAGTTGAATTAGCCTTATTAGGTGCCGAAGTGACTTTATTGGCCAGAAATGAAAATTCGTTGGCTGAAGTCTGTAAAGAGCTTCCTAATAATGGCAAGCAACATCACAATTTTTTGGTGGCCGATTTTTTAAATCCCGATGAACTTAAAAATGTACTGGATAGTTTTCTTGAAGATTTTTCCATTCAAATTCTCGTCAACAACACTGGTGGGCCTCCGGGTGGGCCTATAATTGAGGCAGATTACAAGGCGTTTGAAAAAGCCTTGACAGCCCATTTACATTGCGGGCATTTATTGGTTCAGGCCGTTGTTCCGTCAATGAAAAATTCCGGATACGGCCGGATAATTAATGTGATTTCAACCTCTGTTAAAATTCCGATACCGGGGTTAGGTGTTTCAAACACAACAAGGGGAGCTGTAGCATCATGGGCAAAGACTTTATCATTTGAAGTTGGTAAACATGGTATCACAGTTAATAATGTACTTCCTGGATTTACAACAACCGGAAGACTTGATCAGATTGTTGGAAATGTTGCGTCAAAGAAAGGGGTAAGTACAGGAGACGTTGAAAAAGAAATGCAATCGACAGTACCACTTGAGAGATTTGGTAGTCCGGAAGAAGTTGCGGCACTCATCGCCTTTCTTTCTACACCTGCTGCAGCCTACATCACCGGAACAAGTACCCAGGTTGATGGTGGCAGAACTGGCTCAATTTAGAGCTGGCTAACTACAACTTGGGAGGACAAAAGTTCGGCTTTTATTCCTTTGTCCTCCTTTATCGGCAATTGCGAGTATTAAACCATATGATTAGTGAGTGCCTTTTTTACCAGTTCGGCGGTGTTTTTAACCCTAAGCTTCCGCATAATGTGCGCCCTGTGATTATCTACTGTTCTACCACTGATTTTAAGATTAGTTCCAATTTCAGAGCTGTTGAGGCCTTGACAAATCAACTTTAATACCTCTTTTTCGCGGTAGCTTATTTTACCGTAATCAGAATCTTCTGACTCGTCAGCCAATATAGCTGCAACATCTTTGCTGAAATATTTAGCACCGGCTTTTACCGTCTTAATTGCGCTGATAAGTTCTTGTTCTGTGCAAGTTTTTAATACATACCCCGTTGCACCCGCTTTTAAGGCTTGCTGGATCGAAAAATGCTCTGCATGCATTGTCAAAACCAGCACCCTTTGTCCAGGGCGTTTCTTTTTTACTTCTGCTATTAAAAGATTACCGTGGTAATCTGGCATATTGAGGTCGGTAATAATGACATCCGGCTTTAACTTATCAAGTTGACCAAGTGCATCTTTGGCATTTTGGCACTTACCTACAACTTTTACCTCATTTGATTGACTAAGGAGGGAAGCAATTCCCTCCAGAACGATTTTGTGATCGTCTACTAATAGGATCTTGATCTTTGACATAGTTTACTTGTGTTTGGCGGTTGATAACCACCAAATTAGTTAAACCACCTCAAACTTATTTTGTTAAAATTTTAGCGGTGTAGTAAGAAATACCTATTTAGTTTTGTGGTTTGAATTTATTTCAGCCCAAGGATTTTTTTATTTTGCTCTTCATCCATTCCGGAGCCGGCAAAATCATCAAAACTACGCTCAGTAACCCTTATCATGTGGTCTTGAATAAACAATGAACCTTCTTCAGCGCCCTGCTCAGGGTGCTTAAGGCAGCACTCCCATTCCAGTACTGCCCAGCCATCAAAATCATGCTGTGTTAGTTTGCTGAAAATTTGACCGAAATCCACCTCTCCGTCCCCAAGTGAGCGAAAGCGACCGGCTCTATTCACCCAATCCTGATACCCACCATAAACGCCAACCCTTCCATTTGGATTGAACTCAGCATCCTTGACATGGAACATCTTGATGCGTTCATGATATATATCTATGTATTGTAGATAATCAAGTTGCTGTAGAACAAAATGGCTGGGATCATACAGCAAACATGCCCTTGGGTGATTATCAGCTGCTTCAAGGAACATTTCATAAGTGGCGCCGTCATGCAAATCTTCACCTGGATGAACCTCATAACATAGATCAACACCAACCTCATCAAACTTGTTAAGTATCGGAACCCATCTTTTAGCTAATTCTTTGAACCCTGTTTCCACCAATCCCTCTGGCCTCTGAGGCCACGGGTACATATATGGCCACACCAATGCACCAGAAAATGTGGCGTGAGCGTTCAGTCCAAGGTTTTCGCTTGCTTTAGCGGCATATTCCAGCTGCTGCACTGCCCACTCAGTCCTCGCTTTAGAATTTCCATGCACCTCTTTGGGAGCAAAGCCATCAAACATTGTATCATAAGCTGGGTGTACAGCTACCAGTTGCCCCTGAAGATGTGTAGATAATTCACTGATTTTTAAACCATGTGATTCAACAGTACCCTTGATTTCATCAGCGTAACCTTTGCTCTCGGCAGCTTTTTTAAGATCAATCACCCTCTCGTCCCATGATGGGATTTGAACGCCTTTGTATTCAAGAGAAGCAACCCATTCACATATATTATCAAGGTTGTTAAATGGAGCTTTATCTGATAAAAACTGAGCCAAAAAAATTGCTGGTCCTTTTATACTTTTCATTTCTGATTTCTTTTAATTGACTGATTGCTACGCTGGAAACTTTGTCCACTTTTGGTCGCTTGCTGATGACTCTACCACGGCATCGATGAATTGCATCCCTCTGATGCCATCATAGATAGTTGGAAAATCATAAAGGTCAGCATCAAATGCTGTCCCTTCAATTCTGGCCCTTACAGCTAATGAAAAATTGCGGTATAAATTTCCGAATGCTTCCAGAAAACCCTCGGGGTGCCCCGCCGGTAGTCTCGAATGGGCCTGTCCTTTATCGCTGATGTATGGATTGCCTGCTCTTAAAATCTCATTGGGCTTCTCCTGATATTTAAGGGTCAATGTATTTGGCTCAGGTTGAAACCATTCCAAACCGGCTTTTTCCCCATAAACTCTAATCCTAAGGTTGTTCTCATCACCGCAAGAAATCTGACTGGCGTACAAAATACCCCTAGCTCCGTCGCTAAGTTTTACAAGAACACTTCCATCATCATCTAAAGCCCGGCCCTCAACAAATACATTAAGGTCTGCACAGAGTTCGGTGATTTGAAGGCCCGTGACATATTCCATCAGATTTTCAGCATGGGTTCCGATATCACCCATACATCCAGATTTCCCTGATTTAGAGGGGTCAGTCCTCCAGCTTGCCTGCTTTTGCGATTCAGATTCAATCCTTTGGTAGAGCCATCCCTGAGGGTATTCAACCACTACTTTTCGCACCTTACCGATCACCCCATCCTGAATCATTTGTTTGGCCTGCTTCACCATGGGATAGCCAGTGTAATTGTGACTTAAGCCAAAAACCAAACCAGATTTTTCAACGGTTTCCGCTAAAATTTTTGCTTCTTCTAGACTGAAGGTTACTGGTTTGTCACACATTACATGAAAGCCATTTTCCAATGCCATTTTTGCTGGCGCAAAATGCACATGATTAGGCGTAACAATTGATACAAAATCCATCCGCTCACCTTCAGGAAGATCTTTTTCCCGCGTGATCATTTCTTCAAAATTGGGATAAACCCTATCCTCAGGAAGGTATAGTTCTTCCCCTGATTGCTTCGATTTTTCAGGACTACTGCTAAAAGCTCCACATACCAATTCTATTTGACCATCAAGGTTAGCCGCCATTCGGTGCACACCTCCAATAAAAGCGCCAACACCTCCGCCCACCATACCCATTCTCATTTTTCTTGCCATAATATTATTTTTTCAAACCAGTTGATGAAAGTATCAATGGTGATGGAACTTAGCAAGGGGATTTTTTGGAGATTTAGATAAGCTGCGACCAGCTTCGGATCAGATTCAAAAAGCGCAATCCGGAGGTTTCACACCCTCGTTCTCTAAATCATGGGCGAAACGGTCAGGAATCTGAATATGCTGAAAACCATCTACAACAGCACCTTTCATTGTTTTACCGCCATAACCAACGTTATTCATATGGGCCCTTATCCATACTACCTGATCTGATAAAATAGGAACTCCGTGTCCTGATCGGGTAAATGGTTGTTCATCTACATGGCTGTGTGCCATTAACCTTCGGTACAAAAGTTCGCCATCTCTCGAAACCAATTCCCAATAATCGGCATATTGGCGACAGCTTGAGTCTGGGCTCTGTATGGTCACATGGAATTCGTAATTCTTTTCATTACCAAGAACATATACATCAACCACATCCGCATAAGTATCAGGTTTGGGAGGGCCAGCAGATGTATCTTGTGGATCCTCAGGTATAAAGTTTCCCTGGCAACCCATTATGATAGTAGTTAAAGCAATTACACATCTCAATCGACTGATAACCATACACTTATAGAATAAAGTCTATTCCGAAACTACAAAATATTTAACATGAATCGTTGGGTTTTATTGGGGATTTAATCTCTACCTTTGCACCCGTTTTATGAAGCGGGTCGCATTTTACACATTAGGTTGCAAGCTCAATTTTTCTGAGACATCCACGATTTCAAGGATGTTTGAAGATAAGGGCTATGAGAAGGTTGCTTTTGAAGACTCCCCGGATGTCTTTGTAATAAATACTTGCTCAGTGACTGACAACGCCGATAAGAAGTGTCGGCAGATTGTAAAACAGGCCAGGAAAATTTCCCCAGATTCATTCGTCACCATAATTGGGTGCTATGCACAATTAAAGCCAGCAGAAATAGCCGAAATTCCGGGTGTAGATGCCGTTCTGGGTGCTTCTGAAAAATTTCAATTATTGGATTTACTTAACGACTTTGAGAAAAAGGCAAGGGCACAGGTTTATGCCTGTGATATCAGCCAGGCGAATTCGTTTTATTCGTCATTCTCAATTAATGATAGAACCCGCACTTTTCTTAAAGTTCAAGACGGGTGCAATTATGGATGTGCATTTTGTACAATTCCGTTAGCCAGGGGCAAAAGCCGCAGCGATACAGTTTTTAACATTGTTAGAACAGCTGAAAATATTGCTACCCAGGGAACCAAGGAAATTGTTTTAACAGGTGTGAATATTGGCGATTTCGGGATTCAGAATGGGAAACGATCCGAAAGATTTATTGATCTTGTAAAAGCACTGGATCAAGTTGAAGGAATTGAAAGAATCAGAATTTCATCAATAGAGCCGAACCTGCTTTGCAACGAGGTAATCGAATTTGTTGCTAAATCAAAGCGGTTTGTTCCACATTTTCATATTCCCCTGCAATCAGGAAGTGATTCAATGCTAAGGCTCATGGACAGGCGTTATCGAACTGACCTGTACCGCCACAGAATTGAAACCATTAAACAATTGATGCCGGATTGCTGCATAGGGGTTGATGTGATTGTTGGGTTTCCTGGTGAAACTGAGAAGGAATTCAAAAAAACTTATGAGTTTTTAAATGAATTGAATATTTCTTACCTCCATGTATTTACTTATTCTGAGAGGCCGAATACGAGGGCAATCGAAATGAAAGGCGTTGTGCCAAAAGCAGTGAGGGCAGAGCGTTCAAAAATGCTTCGCATTCTTTCAGAAAAGAAGAAAAGACATTTTTATGAAAGCCAACTCGGTAAAGATTTTTCGGTGTTAGTCGAGAATGATAAGGAAAATGGAGCTTTACATGGTTTTACTGAAAATTATGTAAGAGTTGCTATACACAACACACAACCAGAATTGATAAATACAACTATATCCGTAAAGCTAAATTCGATAAATGATGACGGCCTTATGGAAGTTGAGCAGCGCCAACCAGCACTTGAAGTGGCCTGATCCCTTTGATATTCACAGGTACCAATTCATTAAAATTAGTGTAAAAAGAACTGAACCAATTAAGCAAATGTCATTCGAAATGAAATTATACAGGGTAATTATCCCTGTTTCAGATATATCAAAAGCCGCCAAATTTTATTCAAGCATTTTTGGCGTACCCGGCAAAAGGGTTAGCCCCGGAAGGCACTATTTCAATATGGGTGGGGTTATTTTCGCCTGCTTCGATCCAAAATCTGACGGTGATGACCGCACCCTGGGGCCAAACCCGGATCATGTATATATTTCCATTGACGACCTGGAAGCGTTTTATGAGAAAGTAAAGTCAAACGGTGCCGGCTATATATCTGAAATTATGGATCAGCCCTGGGGAGAGAAAATTTTCTACTTTGATGATCCCTTCGGAAATAAACTCGGGATTGTAAAAAAAGGGACAGAATTTACCGGCTAATTGAATTCGTAAATTAAGGTCGAAAGGTTCTCTCTTCTTCCTCGATCTCTTTCACCCTGTCTTTGTGCCTGAGCTGTTTATTCACTGCCTGAAACGGCCCTGATATTACTTCGGTATCCTGATCAATCCCGGATTTGATTTCGATGTAGTCAAAATCACTGATACCGGTTTTGACAGTTACCATTTCTGCTTCATCAGAATTATTGTGTACAAAAACCACTTCCTCCAAATCTTCGGATTTGGATAGCTCCTTTTTCATTTCAAATTCTGTAGTATCAGCTGGATTTCGAATGGTTACAGCACCAATTGGCACTGATAACACATCATTTTTAGTGTCAGTAATAATGTCAACACTGGCAGTCATTCCCGGTTTAAATGGATATTTTTTGTTTTTAAATTCTTCCAGGGTTTCAAAAGATTGGTTCAACACCCTGATTCTCACTTCAAATTCAGTTACGGCATCACTGGATATTTTTTGGTTAGCTGTATTGGCAATCTGACTAACAACACCCCTAAATTCTGCATCCAGGTAATCATAAGCATCAACATCAATTTCAGTAGTGTCTCCAAGATTCACCCTTACGATGTCATTTTCATTCACATTTACCCTCACTTCCATTTTGCCAAGATCCGCTATTCTGAGCATCTCGGTCCCGGCCATTTGTTGTGTGCCCACAACCCTTTCTCCTTTCTCAACATCAAGCTTTGAAACGATGCCGCTCATGGGAGCAATTACTGATGTCAATCTCAGGTTTTCATTAGCTTCAGAAACGGTAGCCCTGGCGCTCTGCACAATATACCCGGCCGCCTCAACACTTTGTTCCGCTGACTCCAGATCATGTTTTGAAATATTAAATCGAACTTCAGCAGTCTGATAGTCAGTATCAGATATTACCTGCTGCTCTATTAATTTGACATTCCTGTTAAATTCGATACTGTCATTTTTAAATTGAGCCCTCGCTCTGCTGAATCTCGCTTTTGCATCAGCTAAATTGGCGAGTTGCTGATTTAAATTAGCCCTGGTTCGCTCAACAGCAGATTCGAAATTATCTGGCCGGATTTTGATCAATAGCTGACCGACAACTACCGAATCACCTTCTTCCACGTACAACTCAATGATTTCACCGGCAACATCGGGGCTCAGTTTCACCTCAACCTCTGGTTGTATTTCGCCAGAGGCACTTACTTTTTCAACAATTGTTTGCCTGGTAGCTTTTGCAAATTCTACTTCAATTGCATCCGGTTGACCAATCCATCCCTGGCGCTTGCCAACTACAGCTACCACTATCAAAACAACAGCTGCCAGAATGAGCCAAATAATTAGCTTGTTAGATTTTTTCTTTTGCTCCATTAATCAAATGATAAGGGTTTGCCCTGGTAAAAATCAAGGATCTTCAGCCTGAAAATGTATTCGTATTTTGCTCTTGTCAAATCAGATCTTGCTTTGAATAAATTGTTGCTGGCAATTTCATAATCCACCTGGTTCACAATTCCTTCACCCAATTGAATGCTCACATTTTCAAACGTTCGCTCCAAAGCTGCAACCTGCCTGGTACTAGCTTGAAATGACTTCAGCGCAGCATTAGTGTTATTGTGGGCAGTCTCAATTGACTGCCGCAATTGATTTCTTACCTGTGCAGCCTGAATCTCCGCTTGTTCATTTCCAAGCTGTGCCCTTTGCACATTGTTCCTCACCCTCCATCTATTGAAAACAGGTATTTGTAGATTGAGCGAAATACTCTTGCTCAGGTTCTCATTAAATTGTTCCGAGAAAGTGAAATCTGGATCAATTCTCGGGTTGTTTGGCACATTGCGTGGCCCCAGAACAACCTGGTTTGGATCGTTTTGTAAAAACCCGATTGGGATATCTTGCTCAGAAATACCATCGAAAACAATTCGCTCCTGATTGGCAAAATCAGAAAAATTGGTTCGTAGGCTACCATCAAGTGTGAGCTGCGGACTGACTGCACCCCTGGCTACCTTCATATCAAGAATTGAACTTTCAACCTTTAAGTCAGCACTTTTGATGTCTGGCTGAGAAGCCATCGCATTCTCATAAATCAACTGCGGGTCTTCAATAATTTCTGCAGTGGCATCAAAGTCAAACTGAGGTATTACAACATCGAAAGGATCACTGGCCGGAATCTGCAAAGCCTGTTTCAAGTTTAGTATTGAGAGGTTCAAGCTGTTCTCCGCCCTGACCAATTCCACTTCATTGGTGGCCAATTGAGATTCAATCTCAAGCTGCCTTGTTATTGGCAGTACGCCTGCCTCTACCAATATCGTGGTTCTTTCTAACTGCTGAGAAGTCACTTCAACCAGATTTTGGGCATTCTGCAATAGTTCCTTGTTGAAGAGCACATCCAGGTAAAAGGAGGCAACATTTAAAGCGACGTCATTTTGAGTATCATAAAGGTCATATTCAGAGGCTTCGAGGTTCAGTTGATCCCGCCTGATGCTATTAGTGAGTTGTAACCCATTGAATAAAGTGACGGAGCTATTCCCGGAAAATGAGCTGAATTTGATGCGTTGGTTAATAAAGTCGTTGGATGTGGGGTCAATTGACCGCCCCCAGTTAATACCATAGCCCCCACTCAAATTAAGGTTTGGTAACCTGTCCATTTTGGATTGAAAAAGGTCTATCTCGGAGTTCTTATAGTCAAGTTCACTAAGCCGCACCGACAGGTTTTTTTCAAGGGCAATGTTGATGCAATCTTCCAACGAATACAGCGTATCCTGAGAATAAGCAAACCCACTAACAAGGGTCAGAGTAAAAACTGCTGCTAATTTTCGAATCATTACAAGTCTATATCCGGTATGTAGATTACTTCCCGCACCCAATTGAGGCTTCTCATGTAATCAAGCGTGATTGGCTTTAAACCACTATCCATTTCGATAATCTGGCAGGCCATCTCATGTTTACCCTTCCGTGAAACTGTCATGGTAGCTATGTTGCAATCGTCGTGGTTTAGGATATCTGATATGTAGGCGATGCTGCCTTTCACATCATCAGCCATAATAAGAATGGTGTGTAATCTGGCGGTAAAGGCTGCATCAAAGCCATTCACCTCGGTTATTTTAATCAGTCCTCCACCTCGGCTTTCGCCAGTCATTGTAATTGATCTTTCACCCTTTGTTAGATGCAACCGTACTGTATTTGGGTGCATGGTTGAAGCGTTACCTACAGAGCGAAACTTGTATGTCAACTTTTGTTCCTTCGCTATATCCAGCGCTGTTTTTATCCGTGGATCATCAGTTTTATAATCCATAAGGCCGGCAATAATTGCCCTATCGCTTCCATGGCCTTCATAGGTTCTGGCAAATGAATTATAAAAAGTGATTTCGGCTGAATCAGGAGTATCACCCAGTATACGCTCCCCTACCCGGCCGATCCTGACCACGCCGGCTGTATGCGAACTGGATGGACCAATCATAACAGGGCCAATCATATCAAAAACACTGCTTTTTTCAGCCATTGGATCATACAGCCACTGGGGCTTTTATGTGTGAATGTGGATCGTAATTCAATACTTCAAAATGTTCAAATTTGAAATCAAATATGTTTTTGATCTCAGGATTCATTTTTAATTGTGGCAAAGGCCGTGGTTCTCTTGTCAATTGTAATGATGCTTGCTCCATGTGATTAGAATATAGGTGTGCATCACCCAAAGTGTGGACGAACTCCCCCGGTTGTAGGTTACAGACTTGCGCCATCATCATTAGCAGCAGTGCATAAGAAGCAATGTTGAAAGGGACACCTAAAAACACATCTGCACTTCGCTGATAGAGCTGACAAGACAATTTACCTTCAGCTACATAAAACTGAAAAAACGCATGGCATGGAGGAAGCGCCATCTCATGCAGCTGCCCCACATTCCAGGCACTCACGATAATTCGCCTTGAATCAGGGTTGTTTTTTATCTGTTCAATCGCAGCTGAAATCTGATCGATATAACTACCATCAGATGCAGGCCAATTACGCCATTGATAGCCATAAACAGGCCCCAAATTGCCCTCGCCATCAGCCCATTCGTCCCATATAGAAACTCCATTTTCTTTTAAGTAGGCGGTGTTGGTATCCCCTTTTAAAAACCATAACAACTCATGGATAATGGATCTCAAATGCAACTTCTTGGTAGTCACCATTGGGAAGCCATCAGCTAAATCGAATCGCATTTGATAGCCAAAAACACTTTTAGTTCCGGTGCCTGTTCGATCAGTTTTTTCCACCCCTTTATCAAGGATGTGCTGCATTAAATCAAGGTATTGCTTCATGGTATGAGTGAGGGTTACGAGTGGTCAAAATTAAGGAAAAATGCGAGGGAGTTTTAGATCAAACGATAGGTGATTGCGATCGTGAACTCTTAATTCTCAAGAGTGGTTGCGAGAGCTTGTATAAAAAATCTCAACAATTGTCCCCACACTCAATTTCCATTTGCCTCTTAATAAAATCAAAAATTAATCATGCAAGAATTTATGTTACTAGTAAAGGGTGATGGTTCTAACACCTCACCTGAACAAATGCAAAAGAAACTCCAGAGTTACATGGTATGGATGGAGAAATGGAAGAGTACTGGCAACTATGTAGATGGCAGTCCATTCAGAACTGAAGGTGCATTTATTCCAGACTTAAAGAACACCGTGGTTGAAGATGACTATCTGAACCCTCGGGAAACTATTGGAGGTTTTATATGGATTAAAGCTTCGGATATGGATCAAGCTTCAGAAATAGCCAAAGAGTGCCCATTATTGGATGGATGCGGCATTTATGTAAGGCCTTTTATGAAGATGTAGAAGTGTTGGGGGGGTGATCAAAGATGAGTGATCCCCCTCACTAAAACCGAAATACCATGAAACTAAAAAAGAAAATAATTATTGGGTCAAGCATCTTTATTGGGATAATTGTCTTGGCCATTTTGTTTCCGAACCTGGAGACGACAATTGTCAATGAAGTAGCCATAAAAGCACCTGTGTCGGAGGTTTATGCTGTTCTTGCCGAGATCGATAATGTTGATGAATGGGCTGGTGCTGTTCATAAGGCGGAATATATATCCGATGTGCGGTATGGAGCTGGCGCCGCCAGGCAGTGCACTCTAGCTGATGGCAGCATTGTTCAGGAAAAAGTGACTGATGCCATAGACAATCAATGGATTGCAATGGAAATGACCAGGCATGAATTGCCAGTTGATTTTTTCAAATGGAAAATTGAGACTGTTGATAAAGACGGCGGAACCACTGTGCGGCAAACAACTAACTACCAGGTTAAATTAGGCCTAATTGGTGCGATACTTAACCAGGTGGCCATTAAAAATAGCCTTAGCCAAACAATGGATGGCATATACCAAGGCCTCAAATCATATGTAGAAGAAAACCTAAACACAGAAAAAATGAACTCAAATAATACATCGCACAATACAAACGCCACTACTGCAGAGAAGTATTTTAAGGCTTTTCATGCAGGAAGAATACCTGAGGTAATGAGTTATTTCAGCAAGAGCGCTATTGTTACCTATGGTACCGATCCAGATAAAGCAGCCAACGACTTTTTTAATGAAACAAAAGAGCTAATTGCTACTATAAGCTTTGAGACCCATGGTATTTATGCTTCTGAAGGCTCCGATAATGTGCTCATTCATTTTTCTTATCAGGCACCTTCAGATGAAAAACCAATCGAGGCTGTGGATATAATTAGCTTTAATTCCAGTGGTCAAATTACAAGTGTTAAAGTGATACCGAATACTTAAATTGGTTTAATACGGCCCACCAACAAACTATCTATGAACGAATTTGTCTTACTAATCCAGGGTGATGGAGTCCTTAATTTCACGAAGCAGGAAATTGAGTCCAGGCAAAAGAAATACATCACATGGATGAACGATCTGCTTGAGCGGGGCCAATATGTTTGGGGTCAACCGTTGAAACCAACAGGCATTCACTTAAAAGATAAAGACAATTTATTGTCAGACGGTCCATTTTTAGAGCCGAAAGAAATGATTGGTGGCATTGTGATATTCAAGGCAGTGGATATGGAGGAGGCAGAAAAAATTGCCCATTCATGCCCGCTGCTTTCAGAATTCGAAATATTTCTAAGGCCAGCCTCCATGGAAATGTGACCAAAGGCCATTCATCCATATCACAACTTGTCGATAATCTTTTCAGGAAAGAGTATGGCCGCCTTGTGCCATTCTTGACCCGCTTTATGGGGGTTTCATTAATGGCTTATGCCGAAGACATAGCGCAGGAAACATTGATTGAGGCATATAAGAGCTGGGGGGATCACGGAATTCCTGAAAATCCCTCGGCCTGGCTTTTTAAGGTTGCCAGGCACAAATCAATAAATTTCATCAATCGTGAAAAAAAGCTTGAAGAAGTATGCGCAAATTCCGACCTCTACTTAAAGCTAAGCACAGATGAAGGTGAGCTTACCCTTGAGCATGAAATAGATGACAGCGTTCTTCGAATGTTTTTCGCCTGTTGCGCCCCTCAAATCACTTTTGAAAACCAAATACTTCTCATACTGAATACATTGGGCGGGTTTAGCAGAAAAGAAATAGCCAACGCATTGCTCATGAAAGAAGAAACGGTGAAAAAGCGCCTTTTTCGAATAAAAAAGGAGATTCGGGAAGGCGAACAATTTCTTGAAGTGCCGACTGGCAAAGATTTAGTGCCTCGGCTAAATGCCATTCACAACACACTTTATCTCTTATTTAATGAAGGCTATAATTCCAGTAATAAAAACACCCTTATTAGAAAAGATATTTGCCTTGAGGCCATGCGACTTTGTAAACTAGTGATCAAACACTTTCCTGAAGACTACTCCATCAAATCCCTTTTTGCTTTGATGTGCTTTCATACCGCAAGATTTGATAGCAGAATTGACAATAAGGGTGCAATAATTGTTTTTGAAGACCAGGACAGAACCAAATGGAACAAGGAGCTAATAGATATGGGTATTTACTATCTATCAGAAGCATCTAATGAGAAAAGTGAGGTTTCAGTTTATCACTTAGAGGCTAACATCGCTTCGGTTCACTGCACAGCAAAAAGCTTTGAAGATACCGACTGGCTTCAGATTGAAAAGCTATATCACTGGTTATACCTCTTTAAACCAACCCCGATTATCAAGCTTAATTTGGCTATTGTTAGCAGCAAAATAGTCGGTTTAGAAAAAGCCCTTGAACAACTTGAATACCTTGAGCAAACGGAGGGCAAACTAAAGAACTATTACCTGCTTCATGCCACTATGGGAGAATTTTACAAACAACTGGGTAAAACAGATAAGGCCATGAACCATTTTGCAAAAGCAAAACATTTGACTAATTCCAGTAAAGAGCGCCAGTTGATCGATGCTAAAATAGTTGAACACACCTGATGTTTTTATTTGAGTCAGAAGCCCAAAAAAGGCACAATTAAGTCAATAGTCCGGTTTAATGTAAATGAATAGATCAATTAACTTTAGCAACAATGCAACAGGTAAAGTGGTTTCAACGGAAATTTGATTTCAACTTCGAACAAAATATTTTTCCCTCGATCGTTGAAAGGCTTAGTGGCACCAGTATAAGGTTAGATGCGAAAATTGCGCCCATTAGTGTGGAGTTATTAGGATTCAAACCAGATGGAGGTTGGTCTATAAAAGAAAACATTGGTCATCTAATTGATTTAGAACCGCTGTGGCAGGGAAGGCTAGAAGATATACTAAATGGCAATGAAGAGCTTCGCCCTGCTGATCTGGAAAATAAAAAAACGCATCTGGCCAATCACAATAAAGTCGAGATTGGGGCACTGCTCACCGAGTTCAGGAATGTACGCCAAAAAACACTTGATCAACTTATAAAATTGACTCCCGAAGACGTTTACAAAACTGCATTACATCCCAGGCTTAAAACACCAATGCGCACAATGGACCTGTTTCTTTTCGTAGCAGAACATGATGACCACCATCTGGCCAGAATTAATGAAATAATTAGCCTTAGACCTTAAAGGCACTCTCCAACCCACCATTTTCACTATTACTACGTGGGGATTATATGAATCCCAAATTGCCAACACTCCTAGCCCTATTATTCTTTCAAGCGGCCTCTGTATTTGCCCAAAGAGGACATGAAATACAATTTCAAACTGGGGTTTTGGTGAACTGGGGCACAAAGTCGTATGATTATTTTGAAACACCCACCCGACGGCATCAATTTATTTTTGACGGCTTATATGATGCTGAAATCAACACACTTAGTTGGCATGTTCCGGTAAATAGCTATCTGGATTTAGGGCTTTATTTTACAAAATCATATGATGCTTCTTTTGAGCTAATTCAGGATGAAGGATTTTATTTCAATCTTGAAGAAAGCAGCGCACCGCAAACTGCAGTACTCTATGCAGGCACAATTGATGTAGAATCCCGACTTTCGGCTTATGGCGTCAATATCAGGTTGAACCACTTGATCAGATCAAATAAATACAAGTTTTATTTTGTAGTCAGCCCAGGCATGATGTCCATCAGTAACTTTGTGGACAACCAAAATCTTTTTGAGACCGATGATGAAGGCCTCAAAGAAGTTTTAAAAAACGATTTCATCGGTGCCCATAAATTGTTCTCCGTGGGGTATGGTTTTGGAATTTCATTCCCGCTTAAAAGTGGTTTAAACCTGAAGCTTCTCGAAATCTACGATAGAACGACACCCCGTGGCAAAGATTCCCATTTTCTGACAGCTAATCACAACCTCGAAATAAAGACAGGCATCTCTTATCAATTTTATCGACGAAAATGAAACGGCTCCTCAACATCGTATGGATAACATGTGCTATTTGTTCATCACTATCGGGGCAATCAATTGATAAAATCAATTTTGGGTTGGGCAATGCTAAAATTGTCAGGTATTCACCACTAAATGACATCACTGCTATTGTTATTGGCAAGAGAGTGAAACTTTTCAGGTCGGGGCTTCAGGTTGCCACTTTATCGGCCCACAATAGTAAAATCAACAGCCTCACGTTCGATCCTGATGGCACATATTTAATGGCCGGATTTGCCAACGGTTACGTCACTATTTGGGAAATGAAATCAAAAGAGGTTCAGGCTGATTTCAAACCATATCATTATCCTGTTATCGATTGCGAGTTCATTGATGTAAGCGGCAAACTGGCAATTCTTACTAAAGAAAATGTTTCGATTTGGACAAACGACGGCAAGGCAGTTACGGAAATCTACAATCACTATGGGCACAATACCGCCTTAAGCACAACTCCTGATGGCGGAATGATTGCCACCGCTGATACTGATCAAAGGATCACCTTTTATGACCAGCAACTGGAAACAATTAAAGAACTTAAAACGAAGCAAGCCTACATTCTAAGTTTAGTTTTTGCGCCAAATGGCAAAAGCATCGCCTCTGGTGATAGCAAAGGGGTAATTGATCTTTGGAATACGGAAACCGGTGAACTAACAGACAATCTGCTTGAAACCCACGGCCGCATCAATTCTTTGGAATTCAGCAACGACAGCAAATATTTGGCAGCCGGCTCAGAATACTTTTTTATTCTTTCAGTTGACCGAGAAAACCATGATGTAATCATCAAAAAGCTAAACGGGGCTGTTTTGAGTTCCAGCTTTAGCCCCGACGGCAAAGAAGTTTGCATTATCGAAGATTTGACCCCACATGCTGAAATCTTCGATGTCTCAGACCTCAACATCCCCCCCATTTTTAAGTTGAGAGATGAAGGCGATGTGATTGCACCACAAATTTACGTTTCAAATCCACCCAAAATTGTCAACGACCGCATCAACTACTCAGCAGGGTTAATTGATTTACAGGGATCTATTTTTGATGATTATGGTGTCAGGTCACTTTCAATAAATGGCATTGAGACCCCTATTAAGGAGAATGGAAAATTTCTTATTCATGTCCCGCTTACCATGGGGGAAAATGAAATCGAAATCCAGGCCCGGGATATAAATGGAAACATTGCCCTTAAAAAATTCATTATCAACCGTAAAAGTGATACTGAAAATTACGACTATACCGTCGCCAAAAACTTCCTTTTTGTTGTCGGAATTGACGATTATCAGGAGTGGCCTACTTTGAACAACGCGGTAAAAGATGGCAACGACCTGGCTTCCATCATGATGGAGAATTATGATTTCAAATTCTCTGACATCACATTTCTAAAAAACGAACAAGCCACAAAAAACAACATCTATAAGGGCCTCAGGGGCATGATCGAAAAGGTTTCGCCTCAGGATAATCTGATGATCTACTTCAGTGGCCATGGGCATTTTGATGAACTGCTCAATGAAGGGTACTGGATTCCTACGGAGGCACAGCATGATGCGCCTGGTGATTATCTTTCAAACACCTCCATTTTAAAAATTATAGAGAGCATCAACACCCAGCACACTTTTTTAGTGGCCGACGCCTGTTTTTCAGGTTCCTTGTTTGCTGATGCCCAACGAGGTGGCTACTACGACAAAGTAGATCGGTTCAAATCACGTTGGGGGCTTGCATCAGGCAGGCTAGAAGCAGTTTCTGATGGCGCCATTGGTTCAAACAGCCCCTTTTCGCTTGTACTCCTTAATTTTCTCAGAGAGAATAAAGAACAAGAATTCTCTGTCAGTGAGCTTATACAGCATGTGAAAATAAGAGTCTCCGAAGTCTCCAATCAAACGCCTATTGGCAACCCCCTCAGAATGAAAGGCGATGAAGGTGGTGAGTTTGTGTTTAGGAGGGTGGAGTAGTTCATTGCCTTTTAATCCAGAGATATCATCTTGAGACTAATCCAACGACTTAAATGTCCGTATGCCCATGTTACGTATTTGCTATTATTCAGTAATTTAGAATCCTGTGGTGTATGAAAAGCAGGAATTAGAAAAAGAGTGACACCACATATTCTTAGACATTCTTTTGCAACTCATTTGCTGGAAGCAGGTGTAGATTTAAGGCATATCCAGTTAATGATGGGACACCGAAGCACAAAGACAACTGAAATTTATACCCATGTAGCCACCAACACGTTTGGTGAGGTAAAAAACCCGTTAGATGATTAAAGACATAAGTGAAATAAACGCACAAAAAAATAAACGCACAAAATTTGTGCGCATATTCAATTGTTAGCCTTTATAGTTTCACCGCAATGTATCAACTCCGAATTACAGCCTTTATTGACATACTTGGATTTCGAAATATTGTCGAAAAAACCAAAACTGACATTGATTTCAGGAATAAAATTTTCGATGTGCTGAATTCAATTAAGAACGAACAAATAACTAATGAAACTTTCGGGCAAGTCAATAAAGAAATTATTACTGACCCCAAAGAACTAGCTGAAGTGAATGAGCTTCATAATATGCTCTCTCAACGCCTCAAGCAAGAATCAAGTCTTCAAGTAACTCATTTTTCAGATAGCATAGTCCTATCCATTGGTTTAGAAAATGATATGTATGCATTGTCTATGCTTGAGTACATCTCTCGGCTAATTTATAGGTTATGGCGTGACTTCAAAATATTGATTAGGGGTGCGGTTGTCGTTGACGAACTTGTTCATATTGAAAATGGTGCTCTTTTTGGACCTGCTTTGGTAAAAGCGTATGACTTTGAATCTAACTTGGCTATTTACCCAAGAATTGTGCTAGATGAACTTTGCTACAACATAATCAGAAATAGCCCCTCCTATCAGGGCATGACACACATGGTAAAACCTTTTTCAGACAGTTTAACTGTTGGTTCGAAAACGCACCAAATTAAAAATGGGTGCGAAATGAACCTAGCAACTTCGATTGATCATCAATTGAATAGTCTATTCGCAATTCATCCTGAACTCCGCAAGTTGACCTTTGATGAACTTAAAAATTCAACCACGCAATTAGAGCAATTAGCATCAAATAGTGGAAGCAAAGTCAAAGAAAAATACGAATACCTCATCAACGAAATAGCAATAACGAAATACCCCGAAATATGAATACAAAGGCTAACAAATGCTATGAATGAATGGGGTTTCAGCGGTCAGGATATTTTCGTGGGGATTGGAAAGTTCGCCACAAGTTTTAAATTTAAATCAAGGCGTGGCTATGTGCGAGACGAGAGGTTAGTGCTTTCTAATCCCCACTCATCATAGCTAGTCGTTGGGCATAATTGTCGCCAGTCGCAGAGTCTTCCTGAATAACACATGAACAAGCCAATTTTCTACTTCGACAAACCTAGCAAATGGGATTTGATAACTATTCTACTGTATTTCGGACTAACTGTTTTCATCTTCCTAACTCACATTTCAGCAAAGAAAGATTGGGTGTTTGCATATTCATTTGGAACTCATTTATTCATCTACTTTTTCAACTACAAATCTCTTCGCAAAATCAACATCTGGCTGATTTGGGTATTATTTAGTGTAGTACATCTCTACCTCTATCGCGAGTTTGTGAACGACCCAGAACTACAGATGTTCAGAGGTCCAGCGGCACATGGACTTCAGTTCACATGGCTTCTTCTAATTCTGTTTCAACTTCTCAGGTTTATCAGTGCAAAAATCCAGAACCAAGAACTTGTAGCTCCATCAAAAAGTCGAACGGATCTCTGGGACGATAGAAAAATAACCGTTGTTGACGGAGTGCTTTTCGTGATTTATATGATAACAATGCTATGGCTAAACACAATGTAACTATGCCCAATCGAGTAGCCAGCCCCATCAGTAAAAAACTGACAGGGAGAGGCTCTCACACCACCCAGCGTACGGGTCTCGTACTGGGCGGTTCGTTAAGCATACTACAATCGCTCTTTACACCAACTATAGCTTTGTCTTAATTTCTGATAGGGCTACTCCTGACTAAACAGTCAAGACGCTCCCAATCGAATTTCAAACTACTTAACGTTCAGCCCTTCCCTGATCTGTGAGATCTCCGGAAAATGGATTTAGCATTCCCGGCTCATTTCCTCAGGTACTATGGCTTCTGCTGACTTCTTGGTTCATAGGAGTTGCCGAACCTAATCCAAGATCTCCCCAGGTAAGAACACATTCCTTCACCCAATATCCACTGAATCTACTGACCAGACCTCTGCCATTCTTTGGACGTCGGCATGATGTGCTACCTCATCCGCTCTGACCAGCCTCTTATTCAGTTCCTTTTCGTTGGAACCAGGTTTTGCAGTCTCGCTTCCTTCAGTGCTTACCTCACGGTAAACCACCTTGCGACTTGCTAATAATTCGGGACACGACTCCCGCTTATAAGGGACTTACACCCTCTGGAATAATATGCTATCTTAGATAGCTGGTGTCCATGCTGGACATACACAATCACTAAGCTCCATCGGCTTACATAGTTGTTTGCAAAGAGTTTTCGGAACTGATACTTTTGAGATACTAGAAAGGCTGAGCCGACAGAGCTTAGTTAGACGTTGGGTTTCATTTTCGCTTTCACAATTTTTCCTGCACATCAACATTTACGTATCTTTAACGTTAGTAACGCCGGACGTTAATATGATTTTATCTTTTGGGTCAAAGGAAACTGAAAAAGTATGGAACGGGGTAAGAATAAGAAAATGGCCAATGGAAATTCAAACCACTGGTCGCAGAAAGTTAAGAATGCTCAACAACTCTCAGAACATTGGAGACTTGAGAATCCCACCATCTAACAGACTTGAAAAATTGGCCGGAAATCTAAAAGATTTTCACAGTATCAGAATTAACGATCAATGGCGAATCATTTTCATTTGGGAAGAAGGGAATGCCAATAACGTTGAAATTATTGATTATCATTAAGTGACCAAGAATATGGAAAAGTTATCCAACATACACCCTGGAGAGGTTTTATCCGAAGAGTTTCTTAAGCCAATGGGCATTAGCGCATATCGATTGTCCAAGGATTTACACATTCCTCAGACACGAATAAGTGAAATCTTAAAAAAGAACCGAAGAATAACTGCAGACACCGCTCTAAGATTAAGTAGGTACTTCGGAACGACTCCTAAATTTTGGTTAGGGCTTCAAGATGACTTTGATATAGAGGAGGAACTTGAAACCAAAACCGATGAACTGGAAACAATTGAAATAGTGACGACAGCATAATGGGGTTAGTGCATTCTAATCCCCACTCATCATAGCTGGTCGTTAGCATTTCAAAGTCTTTTATAGCAATTAAGGGAAAACCTTATAGATGTCTTTTCTGTGAGCAACTCTTGCGAACTCAACTTGATCCCTACTAACAAAAACACCGATCCGATAATCACCTGTTCTTAGTCTAAAAGCATCGTTAAATCCGACCAGCTTTTTAACTCCGGGAACTTCTGAAATTTGGTCAGCACTTTTAACTAATTCAATAATTTCTAGAATTGAGTTGAGATCATCGGATCGATTGATCTTGTCAAGGTCTTTACTAAATTTCTTTAGGAAGACTACCTTCAACTGGCTTTCAATTTGCCCATAATCTCAGAAGCAGGAACAATCTCCGAACGATCTACATCCTTCATCAGAATGGACAGTCCAATATCCTCTGAATCTTCATCGGATAGAACTTTTGAATCAATGCCAAGCTTTTGCAATAGCTCAGAAATAAACTCAAACTCTCGTTGGTTTTTAGGGTTTACAACTATTGAACTCATCTAACAAAGATAAGGAAAAAGGGAATCTAACGATAAGGAGCAGTTCTTCCCTTCAACAAAAAATCCCTGAGAAACCCAGGGATTCTTTGCTTCAATGGGGTTTAGTCTACTTCTTCCTGATCACAATATCCCCATTCATGTTGTTGAACAAAAACTCTGGGCCACCACCATTCACTTTACCGTAAACCCAGTTTTCAATCTTTACTTTAAAATTGCCCTTGCCGGAGCGATCAATGGTTGGGCCGCTGTTGTCAAGGGCCATATCAAAATCCGAAAAGATTTCGCCACGGTCTGTCTTCATTTTAAAAGTGGCCTTAGTTGTGGCTGGTAAGGTAATTTCAATGTCGCCGTTCAGCGTGGTGAAGGCCATGGGTACATCTTTGGTCACTTCATTAAAAGAAACTTTAACCTCGCCATTCACGGTATCAATCAATGCAGCACCTGAAATGCCTTCTGCTGTCACCTTGCCGTTTACGTTGTTCAGTTCCACATTGCCTTTGATATTTTCAACTCTGATATCACCGGCATTCACCGTACTTAAATGAACATCAAAATTCATCGGCACTGATATTTCGAAATCTATCGGTTGCTTCCATGAATTGCTCTCAACTGACACTTTATTGTTGCGCTCTGAAACTGCGACTTCCATAGAATTTGACGGAATGCGCTTTAAGCCACTTCTGTCTTTGTCCTTATCCTTGTCTTTGTCTTTATGCTTGTGGTCATCATGGTAATCTGATGACCTCGCGACAGCTTTCACCAACACTTGTTTGCCATCATAGCCTTTCACTTCAATCGAACCATTTACAATATCAAGGTCCAATACTCCCCTATCGCCTGGACTGCTCAGCGGTACGGCAATAAGTTCATCAAAACTATCTTGAGCAGCCGCATGCAGCGTACTAATTGCGATAATGGTCGCTATAAATATTTTTACTGTTTTCATCTCTTCTGTTTTAAAATTTAGTTCGACCTGAGGTACATGTTACCATTCAGGGTTTCGAAATACATGTCCGCTTCGCCATTCCCAAATTTCACCTGGGTAAGCTGCTCAATTTTGTAGGTGGTGTTCCTGTCATTCTTTTTCACAATGCCGGTCTTTTCTGAGGTATAATTCAGATCAGTATAGAATTCACCAATCATGCTTTTGAAGGCAACACTTGCTGAAAGGTTCGTAGGCACTTTTGTTTTAATGTCGCCATTTACGGTTTCAAAAAAAGAGCCGGAGCCTGGATTGCCATCGAAATCAACATCAATGTCGCCGTTGATTGCATTTGCCACCACGGTGCCGCGTATGTTGGTTAGTTCCACCCCACTGTTCACATTTTCGGCAATCACTTTGCCACTGATATTGCTCACCTTAACATTGCCCTGATTGATAGTTGAGACGTCCAGATCAATGTTTGTTGGCACTTCCAGCGAAATCACACAATTGAAGCGATAATCATAATCTTCGCTGTTGTGATTAATGTGTCGCCTGCCTTCTCGCCACCTGATAAAAGGGCCATCAAGATAAACCACCAATGAATCGTTATACTCTTTTACTGTAAAGCTTAAATCTTCTTTCGCATTCTCGAGGCCACCATCGTATTCCGGTTTGGCTTTCAATTCATAGCTCAGTTTAATATCACTCCTATCAGACCCAACCACCGTAATTGGCCCATTGATGTTCATCACCTTTACTTTTTTCTTCGCCTTGAAGCTTGAAGTTTTCTCTTCAAGTGTTTGGTATCCCTGACCAAATCCCAGTATGGGGATGGTCAGTACGATTAATATATAGATTGTCCTTTTCATTTTGAGTTTTTGTTATTAGGTGCCGAAGCTTTAGCGTAGGCACCTAGATTAAAGTTTGAATTGTAGTTTGGATTTTTTCCTTCACGAGGGTATCCAACTCATCCTTTTCCAGAAGTTTCTGGAATTCCTCCACTGCATTTTTCGCCTGTAGGTTGATCATGATGTCTGCAAGTGCACTTTGTACTACAGGTGAAGTTTGAGTTGAGATAGACTGGATCAAGCCAGCCCTGACCTTGGGATCGCTTGCCAAGGCAGCCAATGATTGAGCGGCCACTAAACGTACGTTTACATTTTTGTCCTTATTTAAAGTTTCCAGCAATGCATCAATCACGTTGTCATCATGCCGTAGAAGTTCATTAGAAATCTGTACAGCTTTCAACCTGTCCCGGGCTTGAGGTTGTTCCAAAAGAGTAAGCATCATCATTTTCTTCATTTCATGGACTTCAGAATTCAATGAAGCCAACTGTTGCTGAGATTCATTTCCTGCGCTGAAAAAATAGCCGATAGCGATCCCTATTAATAGCACCATTGAAGCAAAAGCCATTTTAGTCTGGAAGGCCGCTTCAATCCACTTCGAGAGCTTTGAAAGCAAGCTGTTAGATGATTTTTCCTGAGCCATCTCATAGCCCTGTAGCATCGCCTGGAATTTCATATCCATGGCCTCAGATGCTTCCGGAAACGGCAAGTCATCAATTTTGTACCACATGGTTCCTAAAGATTCAAATTCGGCTTTCATCTCTGGATGCTCCGCCAGGTAATTCTCAACCTGGGATTGACTTTCCGGGCTGAGTGTCCCATTTGTATAATCCAGCCATAATGCCCTTACTTCTTCTTTTTTCATCATCATACAGCTTCTAATGATTCATAAATTTTCTTCAATTCGGCCATTGCCCTGTGGACTCTCACCTTAACCGCCGGCACCGAACAGTCAAGCAACTTCCCTATCTCCTCGTATTTCAATTCCTTGAACTTACTTAGAATCAAAATCTCCTTCTTTTCGGGTTTCATCTGTGCCAATGCCCTATTCAGCAAATCGATTTCCTGAGTTCTGCCAAGTTCATGATCAGCACTTTTGTCATCCTTCAAGTGGCCCTCCCAGGCTTGCATATCATCCTGATAGCTTACCCTGTTAGTTTTCTTGTAATGATCAATGTTGACATTTCTTGCCATGTGAAATAACCATGTTAAAAATTGACCTTCACCCGAATAAGTGTGCCTGTACTTTAAAACCCTGTAGAAAACATTCTGAACTAAGTCCTCGCTCAGCGCACCCTCTGAAGTGAGCCGATAAAAGAACCCGAACAATTTGCCTTTATGCCTCTCATATAGCAAAGTGAGTTTTCCGGTGTCACCGGACTTCACTTTCAGCATCAGCGCATTGTCACTTAACGGATCCAATCAGGTTGTTTTCTTCAGGTGATCTTAAAATCAAAGGGGAAACTGATGGTAACCATAATGGTTACACTTCACCTGAAAATAAGTTATTGGAGTGGATTGAGCAATTAAGAATTCTCCTTCAAACTCTCAATATCCTCGATCAATCGCTTCATGTCTAGGGGGAGGGTACCATTATAAACGCCCCTGATTCGCCTTTTTCGATCGACTAAAACAACGTTTTCGGTATGTAAGAAATCCGCTTCTTCAGTGATCGATTTTCCAAAGCCTTCATCGGCGAAATAGCTGTTGCGGCCAATACCATACAGGTCTTCCTTTGAGCCCGTAACTAAGTGCCAGGTATCTGGATTGATCTCTCTTTGAATTGCAAATTTTTTCAATACTTCGACCGAATCTACCCAGGGCATAACAGTGTGAGATAACAACAGCACTTCAGGGTCATTAGAGAATTTTTCTTGTACTTTTTTGAGGTTCTCTGTCATGCGAGGGCAAACACTTGGGCATATTGTAAAGAAGAAGTTCGCCACATAGATTTTGTTTTCGAAATTCTTTTCAGTCACAGTTTCACCTTCCTGATTCTGGAAAGTGAAACCCTCAATTGTGTGGATTTCCTTGTAACCCTCCTCCCCTTCTTCAATCCACAGTGGAGTGAAATCAGAAGAATTATAAAATGGGAGCGGGATATCGCCTATATCAGTATCTTCCTGATTAGACGTTTTACAGCTGCTAATAGCAAGAGTAATTGCGAATAGATAAAGGTTAGTTCGTAAACTCATTGGTGTTTTCTGTTATCCGATCGAAACTTTCATCTTCAGAATCAAGGTTAGTGCAGCGCTTCAAGCCAGCAAACCCATACTTGCGGCCATTTTCTCTCACTACGTAATTTGCCCTGAGTTTTCTGTCCTTTCGCCAAATCTTCTGGCTGCCAAATTCCTGCCCATTTCTGTAATTAGTTTCTTTATAAAGGCTCCCATCAGGGTACCAATCGTATTGGGTGCCTTCGCTCAACCCTGCTACGAAATTATATTTGAATTTTTGGCTTCCGTCTGGATGCCACCCCAAATGCCCTCCATGCTTTTCTCCTTGCTTGTATGGTCGGCTAAAACCCTTTGAACCATCTTTATAAAACCCCAGAAATAAACCCTCCTGCTTACCTTCCGAATATTGTTTAGAAGTTTTCAGGGTTCCGGAGGGATAGAATGTTACAATCGAACCAGAAAAGGGTATGGTGTCATAAGTGACGACCCCCGAGGGTGTTCTACCCAATCGGGGATCGCCTTTAGTTACTTTAATATCAGGAATGGTCACCGAATTAGGACTGTTGCAGCCAAAAGCTATAATTACAATTAAAAATAATTCGAATGACCTCCTCATTATTCAAAGATTAATTAGTTGCCGTACCAGGTACACCAAAATATTCGCCACCATTGATCCATGGTAATTCTTCAGTTACATGGTAATGGTAGATACCATCAGGAAACTCCTCAGTAGCATGCGAATGACCGTGATATTCATCCAGATCGTCATTGGTCAATGTCACGCCATACTCAACAGGGCCATAAACCGGAAATCCATCCATCAGCACACCTAAAAACTTATCTGAACCTAAGGTTTCTGTTAACCATACTGGCTCAATATGGTAATGGTAGGTGCCATCACCTGTTGGGTGGCCTTCATACTGGTCAAAAGTGTTGAGTTCGTCAAGGATGTCGTCACCAGGGGCTGCCTGTTGGTTAAAGAATACCACACCGTTTACAGAGACACCAAATGGCCCCAATGCAGTACTTGTTTTATTCGGTGATTCCGAAGGAAACCTCGGTACCTTAAAAACAATATTCTGCGCTACAATGTTATTCGGATTTTGTTTGAAATCAGGGTTTTCTGGCTCACTGTAAGCTTCATAAAGTGAATTGCTTTGATCATAATACATGCTTTTATGGTCAGGCTCATCGGTTGTGGTTATAGTAATAAACTCTTCTCCGATGTCAAAAGTGACTGAGGCATCGTGATAGAAAAGGGACTGCAACACGCTTATGTCCCCAGGGTCGGGACCAGAAGCTGCAGGCTCATCAACTGTAACTGTTCCACTTTTTTCGCAATCACCAGTTATGTCATCAGTCACTGTAACAGTATAGGTTCCGGCGCTCAATCCGGTGGCAGTTTCAGTAGTTTGCACCGGATCTGTATCCCAAGAAATTGAAACTGTTCCCTGATCTCCTGATACCGTAACTGTTGCAGTTCCGTCAGCACCACCATTTGTGGTTGCATCAGTTTTCGAAGTAGAAATTGTCAGTTCACAGGTAGAATCTCCCCCGCCTGCTGCTGGTTCACCAATTGTCACTGATGCAGTCGTGGAACAACCTGGCCTTACGTCATCAGAAACTGTAACTGTGTATTGCCCTGCTTCAAGGTTGGTCGCAGTTGCCGTTGTTTGAGGTGGGGTTGTGTTCCATTGGTAAGTGATATTACCCTGGCCTCCAGTCACCACGGCTATCGCCGTTCCATCAGCTCCGCCGTTGGTGGTGGCATCTGTTCCATTTGCGGTTACCTGAACATTACATGTTGGATCTGGCTGTGCGTCGTCATCGTCATCATCTCCACCGCAGGAAACGAAAAAAGCTGTTGATAAAAGCAACATGACGGATAATAAATTAAGGTTCCATTTCATATTTATCATTTTTTGCTGTTTTAAGGTTCTTTGATGGTAAAACAGCTAAGGGTATTATTTTTTCACCCCCACTTTTTTTTATCACTTTGAAAGGCTTTACAGTTGAATGCCCTTTGCCTTTACGTAATATTTTCTATACAACAGCAATGAAATAGTTGTTATCAATATTCCCACAACCGCACCAACAACCGTATCGATTAGAAAATGTAAACCGAGATAAATGCGGGAAATAGCCACCAAAGTTGCAGCCAGCATCAAAATTAGTTGCATCCATTTTTGGTCAGTTAATGACGCTAACAAGGCTGCCACTGAAAATGCCGTCAAAGTATGCCCAGATGGAAAACTTCGATAAAAAAGTGTCGTAACACCCTCTACAAAATCAAGATCGTTTGGGGCAAAAAATGTAGCTGGTCTGGGAACCTGAGGGAACAATAAAACTTTAAAGAACCCTGCTACAACCGCCTGCATAATTCCGATGACAGCTGTCAGAATAGCTAGAGGCCACATTTTTTTCAAGACAAAAATGAGTATCAAGCCAACAACTAAAAATCCGCTACCAAACCAAGTGTAGTACCTAAAGAAATAATCCAGTATAGGTTGGTGTCCCTGATTTAGGAACAGCACAAAATCACCATGTGCATTCGTGAGAAAATAAATCAGGCCAGCGGATATAGGGATAGCCGAAAGTCCGATAAAATGAAAGGTGTTCTTAAGTTTCAAAATAATATCTGATCTCACAGATCAGTTAAAAATGCAACTTGGCGAACCAAGGTATTTAAGTCCGTCAAGTCGCACAAGAAGCCTTTTACCGGATTTGTTATTTATCAGGCATTGAAGCAAGCTTTAATCCTGCCTTCTTCTCTACCAGGGCGATCAACTCATTATAAATGTCGTCATCCCCAGGCTCCAAAACCCAGGCATCTCTGTATAAATCCAACGCCTTGTCGTACTCTCCGGCCTCGCCATAAGCCCTGGCCAGCATTACCTGACTGCTTGGGCTTTCACGAAATAAGTAGGCATTAATTCTGTAAAGTGCAAGTGCTTCAAGTGATTTACCCTGGTCGTCCAACACTTTGGCGGCAGTGTAAATTTCACCCCAATGATAAACCATTGGCCTAATTGAATTGGCCAATCCTGTAATGTTTACGGTTTTATCAGTTAGCAATCCTGCTTCAAGCCAATCATTAATAAATGGAAAAGATTTATAATTAGGAAGGTAATCTTCGCCATTTACTATACGCCGCAAATCCATTTCAAATGATACAACCGGATACTCTACAATTCTGCCCAACTCCTTTTGGTTATTCATTATCCTAAATGTTGGCACCCGATAAATGCTTTTTCCAGCCTCAAATTTTGAAGGGCTCTGTTTGTACACACCATCTTCATAATCAAGTGCATAGAGTTTAATCTGAGATTTCTCAATTCCAAGCTCATCCATAAGCTTCAGAAATTTTGGTACTTCCCTCCTGCTATCGCCACACCAGGTTGCGAAGTACAATTCAACCGAAGCTGAAGCAAGATCATTGCGCAGGATATTTAGAATTTCCGCATTTGGAATGTAGTTATCGTAACCAGCTTGAAACCATTCAGAATACGGTGGGGCAGATAATTGTTCCCTGGTTACTTCATCCAATAAATAGTCTTGTGAATTCGCTTGGAAGCTATATATAGCCAGCAAAATCAGTAAAGTGTAATGCAGTTTTTTCATCTCTTTTTTTTGGTTCAAAAATCCAAATGAGATGTGAATAGTAGTCTTAAATGATTGCTATTAAACTTTAATGAAAGGTTAAATTTTGTCCTGTTCGGCCGTGGTCATCCGGTTTTCTTCTTTTTCTTTTTGCTGGATTTCGCCTTAGGATTGAATTCCAGAGCGAGATCAAGCCAATAGTCAAGATCATCATCCATATCAGTGCCCTCACCATCTACATAAACGAAGCCTTTCATTGCTCTGCCGGTAAAATCCATCTCCCGGCAGCCTTTCCTGGTGAGAGCCTCTTGATAGATTTCCGGGTCAATCCTCGCCATTAACTCATCTCTAATGATGCCGACACACATTTTATCATCAACCATAAAACAAAGGCCACCCATCATTTTTTTATCTTCAAACTGAACCTTTTTGGAGCTAAATGATTGCCTTATGCGATCTGCTAACTGTTCATTGTATGCCATTGTCGTTTTTTCTGATTGACGATCAAAATGGTATAATATGGACTAACCCCTTGGCCTAATAATCTGATCCAGGCCATTAGCGTACGATGTTGGCTTTAAATCGAAATAATGGGCAAACTTGTCACTATTGAAGACAAAGTCACGGTCAAACTGGTAGATCATTTCTGAAAGCTCTTTCATAATGGGGTTAAACAAGCCCATTATTTGAGCCATTGTTTGGCCAGCAACCTGATGTTTCGGTTTTACTTTCATTTCCCTCGCAAAAGCCTCTATCCATTGTTTGCCTGTTAATGGATCAGGGGCAGTTGGTAGGTGCCAAACCTGATTATATGCGGTAGCGGAGTTGCCCAGCATCGCGGTAGATTGACCAGCATCTGGGGTATATATAAATGAGTGTTTATGGTCAACAGAACCCAGCCAGCTGGCTTTCTTGCCTTGCTTGAAATTATCGTAAACGGAAATCATAAGCATGCTCTTGTCGTTATTAGGGCCATAAAAATCTGGTGCCCTTGCGATCAGTCCCGACACATCCCCTTTTTCCCATGCATTTATCAGCATTTCAGCTATTTCAGCTCTGACCGCCCCTTTCTTACTCGGTGGATTTATGGGAGTGTCTTCGGTCATATTGTCAAGGTGGTCTTTATCATACATATAAACATTGTCGAAAAAGACCAACTTTGTATCGTTGTATTTACAGGCTTCTATTGCACCACGCATGATCCTGGGCCAGATATCTTCCCAAACCTTTAAGTTGTAGTCAAGGCCAACAGTTAGGTAAACCACCTCTGATCCTTTTACAGCTTCCTTAAGCTTGACAGGATCAGTCAGGTCACATGGAAATAGGTCATCTCCAGGGTTAACCGGCTTTGGCCTTCTACTGACTAACCTGATTTTGTCTGTATATCGTGGGAGGTATTTGGCCAGTTCGATACCAATAATGCCACCGGCGCCAAGAATGGTTTGCATATCAATTAGATTGATGAATGCTTTAAGTTAAGTAGGGTTAAATGAAAATCCTTTGGCCTGATAAATTTTCATTCTTTAGAATCCTATAATCGTACCACATTGAAACAATTTAATGTTTCATATAGAAACAAGCACAATATACCCCACTTTCTTAAATAACTGATAATTAGTAGTTTGACTAACTGGCACAACACTTGGTAAAGTGTGCAAAGCTGAGTTTTGCCAATTCTCGGTAAAAGACCATAATTAAAAACCGATGCTTAGAAACTACTTCATCGTCGCCATTAGAAATTTCTTGAGAAACAAGCTTTTCTCGTTCATCAATGTGTTTGGCTTAGCTATTGCCATGGCGGCTTCACTCATCATTTTTCAATATGTGTGGTTTGAGTTCAGCTTTGACAAGGGCTACAAAAACCAGGATCGTATGATGCGGCTAGCGCACACCTGGAGTTATGTTGAGGGAGACGTTTATAAGTCACTTGAATTGGTGCAGCTACCGTTCCCAGCCACTGAACGTCTTGTTTTAGATCATCCGGAAATTGAGTCCTATTGTCAGGTGCTTTCTACCCAAACACTAAACACAAATACAGGATTTCTGAATGATCAGGAATTTACAATAACATCTAAATTCCGTAATCAGGAATACCATTGGGTTGAGTCTAACATGTTAATGGCAAGTTCCAATTTTCTCGATTTTTTTGGTTTTGAACTTTTGAATGGAAACGCAACTGAAGCCCTCTCAAACAAACATAACGTTGCAATATCTCAAGAGAAGGCCAGGCAAATATTTGGTGATAGAAATCCCATTGGGCAAATCATTGAACTTGATGGTAAACATCAACTTTTGATCACATCAGTCATTAAAGAGATACCGACGAATTTCAGTATCAGGCCAGATTTTGTTGTCTCAATTGTAGGATATGAAAAGCGATTGAATAGTCATAGCTACTGGAACATGGCCTATCTTATGTTAAAGCCCAACACCAACAAAGAGGCACTTATCAACAGAATAAGAGGTTTGAATGATAATTATTTTGCTGAGATGTATGAAATGACTGCTGACATTCAATCAAATAGTCAGCCCTATTTCGTATCAATGTCAAGCATTAGAGAAGGTGGGTTTAAAGAGCGTGACCCACTTTATGCAGAAACCTTTTCAAGGGATAAACTAAGAATTCTTTTTGTTATTGGGTTGGTAATAATTTTTATCGGTTGGGTAAACTACAGCAACATTATCACGGCTAGCTCTTTGACCAGGCTTAAAGAAATGGCCATGAGAAAAGTAATGGGAGCGGGTAATAAAAGTTTAATGCTTCAGATTTTCCTTGAATCACTTGTGATCAATCTGGTGGCGTTTGTTTTTGCTGTTACTCTGGTTCAATCAGCTCAACCTCTACTTAATGATCATGGAATAATCTTTGAAAATGGATGGCAGTATCTGGGGCTACCGTTCTGGGGGTTGGTCACTCTACTGATGTTACTTGGCACTGTCTTGTCAGCTACTTTTCCTGCATTGAATATCTCAAGACCTGATTTGAAAGGACAAAAGCAAAGCACACAATCTGGAACGTTTGGAATGAGAAAAAGCTTGCTGCTACTCCAGTTTCTTTCTGGCATTGGCCTGGTTTCAATATTATTGGCTATCGATGGACAAGTAAAATATGTCCTGAATGCTGATATGGGGTTCAACTCAGAGGCAGTATTGGCCATCAAAACTTCAACCCTAAAGTCCTCTGCATTTGAAAACGACCTGAAATTTTTCACAGATGAGGTATTGACAATTGAAGGAGTTACAGATGCCTCATCGTCATCTTCAGTTCCCGGGGAACCATATGAGTTACACTGGAGCTACGATTTTATAGAAAATGTCAAAACAGGTACGATTGCAGGTACTCCAACCACGGGTGGAGTTGACCACAGATTCGTGGATTTCTATGGAGTTGAACTAATCGCTGGTAGATCATTCAATAAAGATCAACCTGCTGATAAGAACAGCATCCTTTTAAGCAAAATAGCAGCAGAACGTATAGAGCTATCCCCTGAAGATGCGATAGGGCGAAAAATTCGAGTCTATCATCAAGGGGATTCCAAAAAAGAAGTAACGGTAATTGGAGTATATAAAGACCTTGAATTAAAATCCTATTATCAGGTTCAGGAAGACCAGGGAAGCATCCTTACTTACGGCCAGGAAGTTATCCCAAAAGACAGAAGGCTGGTTTCACTTAAGATCACTACCTCAAATTTGCAGGAGTCAATCCCTAAAATTGAAGAGCTATTTAGGAAAACATTCCCAGAATCAACTTTTGATTATTTCTTTATCGACGATAAAATTGCTGAGTTATATACGGGTGACATCAGATTTAAAAATATAGTTTCTGGTTTAAGTCTGGTTGCTATACTAATCAGCTCAATGGGCTTGTTTGGCCTTGTATCGATAGTGGTGGTGCAAAAAACCAGGGAGATTGGCATCAGAAAAGTACTGGGTGCCAAATTCGGTGATCTCTACAACTCGATTGGCAAATCCTACATCACTTTAGTATTTATTGCATTTATCCTCTCCCTTCCAATGGCTTACCTGATCATTGACGGCTATCTGGACAATTTCCGGGAGCGCATGGATATAGGCTATGAGCTTTTTTTACTTCCGTTTCTTGGGGTACTAATACTCACCATGCTGATTATCTTTTCAAGGGTATTTTATGTTGCAAGATTGAACCCGAGTGAAAGTTTGAGGTATGAGTGAGGTTAGATAAAAGATGTTACTTGCTAGCATCTATCAAAAGATTGCTTGGTCGTCCGGAAAAGGGACTCCTGGCAATGACAGCCTGAAACAAGAAGCATTAAACCCGTAACCTTCAATCTTTAATTCGAAACTTAAAATCTGAAAATGTTATCATCAACCCAATTTCATTCCATTTCGAACTGGTTTATCTGGCACTGCCAGTGTCACTGAGCCATCATCCTCAATAAAACCGGTCACTAAAAATTCAGAGCGAACAGGGCCAATTTGTTTGACTGGAAAGTTTACAACTCCAAGGATTTGCTTGCCTTTCAGTTCTTCTTTGGCATACAAGTGAGTAAGCTGTGCACTTGATTTCTTGACACCAATCTCAGGGCCGAAATCCGCCTTGATTTTATATGCCGGCTTCCTGGCCTCCGGAAAGTCATCCACTTCAATTATGGTTCCTGACCGCAGCCCAACAGCTTCAAATTCATCCCAGGTGATTTCCTTCATCTTTATACTGATTTCAATAGTTCAATTGATCGGTCAATCTCATCTTCATTATTGTAGATATGCACACTATGTCGCACCAGCTCCTCTCCCACTGACCTCGGCTGCAGCTTTTGTTCTGTCCACATTTTTAATTGCAAATCCGGCCCTGAAATACCATTTGCTTTATAGGTTGTCATACCAGCACACATCTCAGCATGAACTGAAGAGTGGATTTCAATATTATCAAGGTCTTTGATTCCATTTCTTAGCCTGTCACCTAACTCTTTTATTCTACCAATCCATCTGTCTGGACCGATTGAGTTGTAGAAATCAATTGATGCATCAAGGCCTTCAAGCAAGGCTGTATTACCGGTTCCATTTTGCATGATCCTGAAACCGTGATCTTCCTCATTCTCCCAATTGTAGCTGGCGATGGTTGTCCAGATATCTTTAATCTTTTCCTTATTGATATAAAGGATTCCATTTCCCGCTGGAGCCAATAACCATTTGTGTAAACTGGAATAATAGGCATCACAACCTATTTCCTGGAGATCAACTTTGATTTGACCTACGGTTTGAGCGCCATCAAGAATTGTGAAAATTCCCCGTTTTTTGGCTTCAGCACAGATTTCCTTTACCGGCATCACAACTCCATATACTGAAATGATGTGGGGCACTGCAATCACTTTGGTTTTCTTGGTCACTTGGCCAAAAATAGAATCGATAATCTCCTGTGGATCATTTGCCGGAATCGGCATTTTGGCCTGCTTGTAGACACAACCCTTACGTTTGGCCATCAACTGCCATGCTGCATATCCACCACCATGTTCCTGGTCGGTATTGATTATTTCATCACCTTTTTTCAGGTCAAGGCCGTGAGCGACATAGTTCATGCCAAAAGTGGCATTCTGAATAAGCATAATCTCTCTGAAGTCTGCATTTACAAGGGCCGCTACTTTTTTACGCAGGGGTTCATATTTGAAATAACCGGTGAGCAATTGAGGTCCAGGGTCTTCATCTTTATAATTGGTTTCTGCCCCATAAATGGCATTGTAGCGCATGTGATCGATCATGCGGTTCATGGTGTAAATAGGTACCGGCCCTACTGTGCCATTGTTGAAATAGGTTTGGCCTTCTTTCAAAGCGAATTGCATCCGTACCTGTTGCCAAAATTCACCATCCGTCAATTGCTGGTCAACAAAGTCTAAGGAACTGGCTTTGGTGGTGGCAGCACTACCACTAATAAGACCAAGAGAAGCACCCGTGGCAAGTGCTCCTTTCAGGAATTTTCTTCGTGATTTCATGAAGTCAAGTTAGGAAAATTTGAAAATCAAGAAACCTAAAAGAATTCTAACGGTGACAATCTATCTGCAACGACATAGTTATGCTAAGTATAGACCTAATCCAGAATTGATAAGGTTTTATTGAAACTTCTCACACCTCGGCCCTTAGCACTTCCAGAGGCGTCTTACTGATGATTGATCGGCTATTACTAAGTCCTATCAAAACTGTTAGGCTGGCAATGGCTATGAACAATATCAAAGCAGGAACAAGGTCGGGAATAAATGTAGTTTCAAAGCTGAAAATTGCAAGGCCCCAGCTACCAAGGAGGGCAAGCACAATGCCAGCAAAAGCGGCAATGCTGCCAAGAAAGAAATACTCAAGGGCAGTAATTCCTAAAACTTGTTTTTTGTTGGCACCGAGAGTTCTGAGCAATACGCTTTCCTGTATTCTTTGAAACTTGCTGATAATCACTGACCCAATCAAAACCAGCAACCCAGTAATTATGCTGAACATCGCCATAAACCTGATGACAAATGAAATCTTGCCCAACACATCATCAAGTGTGTTCAAAATCAGCGTTAAATCAATAATCGAAACATTAGGAAATTGCCGAACAATGGCTTGTTGATACCTGGCCGACATATCATTGGAATACACCTTGGTAACCAGTACATGAAATTGAGGCGCTTCTTCTAAAACGCCCTTGGGGAATACCACAAGAAAATTAGTCTGCACCCGGTTCCAATCAACCTCCCTGAAATTACCGACAACGGTGTTGATCAAAGCCCCTTGAACATTAAAGGTGACTTTATCACCAATTTTTACCCCCATATTATCAGCAAAACCTTCTGAAATTGAGATATAAATGCTGTCAGTGGGGGACTTCAACTCTGGTTGCCATTCTCCCTGAACTATAGTTTCAGAATCTATTAATGAATCCCGATAAGTGACTCTGTATTCGCGGTTGAAAACCCAATCTTCGATACCCAGGGTGCTGTCTGCCAAAACATCAGCTTTATTAATCCCATTTATATTAACAAGCCTCATTGTTACAATGGGCACCTGCTGAACAATGGGCAGTTCATAATCTTCTGTCATCCTTGCTATCTCATCCTTTTGGTGCGATTGAATATCAAACAACACCATGTTTGGCCGTTCACCGCTGCCTGATATTGCCACTTTATCAACCAATAAACTTTGGATGAAATAAAGCATAGAAATGAGTGCCGTTCCTAGCCCAATTGATACAATTAAAATTACTGTTTGATTATTTGGCCTGTAAAGGTTCGCAAGGCTTTGACGCCAAATGTAGCTCCAGTTATCAGGAAAATACTTTCTTACAAGCCACATTACAGACTTCCCAATAAGGGTAAGCACACCAAAAGCAAGAAAAATGCCCCCGCTGAAATACAGGCTGTCTTCCAGTTCTTTAATCTGTAAGATTGAAAACCCGAATATGAAAAGGAAAATG
Organism: Cyclobacteriaceae bacterium; assembly: GCA_040222875.1. Taxonomy (GTDB): domain Bacteria; phylum Bacteroidota; class Bacteroidia; order Cytophagales; family Cyclobacteriaceae; genus JAJCYL01. The sequence continues at coordinate 270,914 of JAVKCG010000004.1, forward strand.
AGAACGTAAACGCCAATTTTAAGATAATCCCGCTTTTCACTTTCTCTTTCAAAAGATGCCCTAAGCGTCTTCAAGGGAGAAATATTCCTGATCTCAAGCAATGGAATGAGTGCAAACAGCACAGCCATTGCAACACCAATAATGATCCCTTCAGCAATCGCTCCCCATGAAAGCGCCATGCTTACTTCTATTGGAAGAAACTCCATGAAAATTTGTGGTAGAAAAGCCTGGATAAAACTGCCCAAAACGGTACCAATAATGGCTCCTATCAAGCCCATTAAACCGATTTGATAGAGGTAAATAAGAAAGGCTTGTTTCCCTTTCACCCCCAGGCACCTCAACACTGCAACAGTTGATATCTTCTCTTTTATGTAGATGTGAACTGAGCTTGCTACGCCAACACAGCCGAGTAGCAGGGCTATAAAAGCGACCAAATTCAAAAAACTACTCAGGTTCTTAAACGAATCACCAGTACTTTCCTTTCTGTCTTCAACAGTTTCGAAATTGATGCCCAGTTCATCTAAGTTTTCCTTTTGCGTCTCCAGTACCCCTTCAGCCACCTCAGTTGATGCTGCCTTATAGAAATACTGATATCTTATTCGGCTTCCTTTCTTAACTAACCCTGTTTCCTCTAAATATTGATGCGGTATATAGACTACCGGGGCAATTGTAGCGGCCAGCCCACTTTGTCCGGGTACTTGCTTAAGCTTTCCAGCTATTGTAAAGCCTACATTTCCAACCCTAACGGAGTCGCCAACTTCAACACCAAACTGAAGCATAAGCGTTGCATCCACTAATGCCATTTGCTTGTCCCTAAATTCGGCATCGGCAGTTGCAGGTTCCGTTTCAATTTCTCCGTAATACGGAAAGTTGCCCTCCAGCGCCCTTACCTGTACTAACCTGGTGCCCTGGGCCTGAGGGAAATAAATCATTGATGCGAAGTAGGTCTCCCGGGAACGCTCAACAAAGCCGGTATCAAGTGGCTTTAGGATTTCATCCCGTACCTCTACGGTGCTGGAAATCCTAAGATCAGCGCCCAAAAGCTCTTTGGCTTGCTCATTAATGTCATTTAAGAGATTGTCCCTGAATGAATTGATTGAAACCAGGGCGGCAATGCCCAAAACAATTGATGAGGTGAATAACACTAGCCTTGACCGCGATTTACGGCTGTCCCGCCAGGCCATTTTCCAAAGCCAGCCCTTACTGTAGCGACTTTTGTTGATTGTGATTTTAGTATCCAAGATGCTCAGTTGGCAGTTGCTTTACTATACTCCAGCGAAAGGTTGGTCTCATCTGAAATTATCTTTCCACCCTTAATCCTAACAATTCTATGGGTGCGTTTTGCCAGATCCATATCATGGGTCACCAGCACCAAAGTTGTTCCCTGCTCAGCGTTAATCTCGAAAAGCAGCTCTTCCACTTTTGATCCCGTTTCCTCATCGAGGTTGCCGGTGGGTTCATCAGCAAATAAAATTTTGGGATTATTGGAAAAAGCCCTCGCTATTGATACCCGCTGCTGTTCTCCTCCTGAAAGTTGGGTTGGATAGTGATCAAACCGTTCTTTCAAACCTACTCTATCCAACAACTCTTTCGATTTCTGCCTGACATTTTTTTCACCCCGTAATTCCAAAGGCACCATCACATTTTCAAGTGCGGTTAAAGTTTGAATTAATTGAAAGTTTTGAAAAATAAAGCCTACCGATTGATTCCTGACTTGTGCCCTTTCGTCTTCACTAAGTTGATCCAACTTTGTGCCACCCAAAATAACAGATCCTGAGGACGCTTTATCTAACCCTGCACAAAGGCCAAGGAGTGTTGTCTTTCCACTACCAGACGGGCCTACTATGGAAAATGTGTCCCCAGCTCCAATTTCAAAATTCACATTTTCAAGTACCGTTAAATCTCTGTTGGCACTTTTATAGGTTTTTGTAAGGTCATTGACCTTCAGTATTGACATACTCTAAATAGATAGGATGAAATAATGAAATACAACGTTAAGATATGTAAGTTGTTTACAACTCTGCTTTAACCAGTATCAAAGTTGGTTTAAAAAGACGTTTCACTCATACGAACGGGGTACTTTAACATTACTTTTGCATTTTGAAATCAAGGATTATGGTTAGAGGCTACACTATTCTTTTATTAATCTCGCTTGGATTATTGTCTTGCACATCAAAAAGTGATTCACAGGAGATTACATCCTCAGATGAAAGTGCAACTGAGGATTCTGGGTCTTCAAAAAAATCTATTGTCTTTTTCGGCAACAGCCTAACGGCCGGTTTTGGCCTCGACATATCCGAAGCTTTCCCTCAACTAATCCAGGACAGGATCGACTCCCTGGGATTGAACTATTCGGTGATCAATGCGGGCGTAAGCGGCGAAACAACGGCAAGTGGAAATTCCAGAATTGATTGGGTGTTACGGAATCCAATTGATGTGTTCGTTTTGGAACTCGGGGCAAACGATGGCCTTCGAGGAATACCAACGGATGAAACCCGCAAAAACCTTGGGGATATTATCACTAAAGTAAGGGACAAAAACCCTGATGTCCGGATAGTACTTGCCGGAATGTTGGTGCCTCCAAATATGGGGGAGGAATACTCTAAAGATTTTCAGTCGATTTTTCCTGAAATAGCTGCTGAAAACAACGTTAAGTTGATACCCTTTTTATTAAAAGATGTCGGGGGTGAACCTGAGCTAAATCAAGACGACGGCATACATCCCACGGCTGAAGGGCACAAAATTGTGGCTCAAAATGTATGGGACGAATTGAAAGGCGTCCTGTAATACATGTTGAAGAAGTTCCTCATTGGAGTATTCATTTTGATTGCAGTCCTCGTGGTCTGGCAGTGGGAATTGCTTAGTTACGGCTTAGCTCAAGGGAAAGGTCAACTGAAAGTGGTTTTGGAAGCAAAACCTGTAGGACACTTTTTAGAATCCCCAGATTTTCCTGATTCGCTAAAGATGAAACTAAGGTTGGTTAAGGAAATCAGGCAATTTGCTATTGATTCACTGGGGATCAATTATACCGACAACTATACCACTCTCTTCGATCAACAAGGTGAGGTGACCCTTTGGAACCTCTCAGCCTGTGAAGCCTTTGAACTCAAAGCGTTTGAATGGCATTTTCCCCTTCTGGGATCTTTTCCGTATAAAGGGTTTTTTAATCTTGAAAAGGCCAGGATAGAAAGAGATCTATTAAGAGAGCGTGGCTATGATACCTGGATAAGGCCTGTCAACGGGTGGTCAACTTTGGGGTGGTTTAGCGATCCAATCCTTTCAAATATGCTAAATAGGTCTGTCGGCAACCTGGCTGAATTGATCATTCATGAAATGACCCATGGTACTTTGTATATAAAAGATAGCGCCACATACAACGAAAACCTTGCAAGTTTCATTGGAGAAAAGGGGGGTGAGAAGTGGCTGACTTTGAAATACGGCGCACAATCAAAAGAATATCAAGAATATTTGGCTGGTGAAGATGATTACCGAAAATATGTGAACCACTTTATAGTTGGAGCTAATAAACTTGATAGCCTGTATAAGGGCTTGGATAAAGCTTTAGAAAAGCCTGAAATGGCAAAATTGAAAGAAGAGATGATTCAAAAAGTGATTGACAATTTAGACACGGTCAGTTTTTCTGATAAGCAACGTTACGTTAACCGTTTCCGAACGTCTCTTCCAAATAATACCTATTTCATGTCATTTTTGCGCTATCGGTCAAGGCAAGGTGATTTTGGCAAGGAATATGCAGAGCACTTTAATAGCAACATAAAACTTTACCTCACTTATCTCAAAGAAAAATATCCATCTTTGTAGTTTGAAAATGGGACTAATCTTTCGGAATAAATCTCTCAGGGCTCTCTTCAGCCTCGTCACACTTACGCTGATTTTCAGCAGTTTTAAGCCATACAATGGCCTTTATCATACCATTGATAACTACAGTTTTTCAAGGGGCGAAAAGCTCAATTACAGGGTGCACCTCGGGTTCATTAGTGCCGGGGAAGGAACACTTGAAATAAACGACAGGATTCACCATTTGAACAATAGGCCTTGCTACAAAATAGATGTATATGGCAAGACAACCGGAATTGTCGATTTTTTTCAACGGGTCAGGGACCACTGGGGCACCTACTTAGACACCGCCTCAATTGTGCCGCACAAGTTTTATCAGGAAATTGAAGAAGGTGATTTTAGAAAACATGAGATTATCGAATTTGATCACTTCAATGATACGGCCGTTGTAAAAAGACCTGACCGGGAGGAAGAATCAGTTAAGTATTTTAAAACCCCTAAACAACCTCAAGATCTGATCAGTGGCTATTACTACATCAGAACCCTCGACTATACCCACGTAAAGGATGGTGAGCTCATCAAACTGAAGGCATTTTATGACAATACCGTTTATGATTTCAGGGTGAAATTTTTAGGTAGGGAAACGATCAAAACCAAATTCGGAAAAATTAAATCTCTGGTTTTTGCCCCAATAATGCCTAAAAATGATGTTTTTGAGGATGGCGAAGAAACTATTAAAATATGGCTATCTGACGACGACAATAAAATTCCTTTAAAAGTTTGGGCAAAAATGTTTGTCGGCGCCGTGGAAATTGACATCCAAAGCGCCGAGAACCTGAGGTCGCCGCTGGTTGTTTTGAACAAGTAATGATATTGTTACCAAATTGTTACTGACTTCACATTCAATAAATTTCTAAATAATTTAGCCATATCAAATAGAGCATTTGAGCCCTGTGAGGGTTTAATTTGAAAAATCCAATGGCTAAACCTACCCGAAAAATCCTCGTAGTCGACGACGAAAAAGATATTCTTGATCTATTGAAGTATAATCTCGAGAAAGAAGGGTTTGAAGTAAAAACTGCGCTCACAGGTAAGAAGGGTGTTGAAATCGCAAAAGAATTTACACCAAATTTAATCCTGCTTGATATCATGATGCCCAATCAGGATGGCGTAGAAACCTGCAGGCAAATGCGGGAGGTTCCTGAGCTGTCCGGCTCTCACATTTTGTTTTTAACTGCCAGGTCAGAAGAATATTCAGAGGTGGCAGCTTTTGATGCCGGTGCAGACGATTACATTATTAAGCCCATAAAACCGAGGGCACTTGTAAGCAGGATAAATGCTGTCTTTAGAAGAAGTACTAAAAAGGACAAAGACAATCTTCAAATAAAGGCTGGTGATTTGGTGATAGACCGCACTAGTTATACTGTTACGGTTAAGGAAAATAGCATTAGCCTACCAAAAAAAGAGTTTGAACTATTATATTACTTGGCGCAAAACCCAGGTAAAGTTTTCAGCAGAGACGATCTGTTGCAAAATATCTGGGGCACTGATGTTTATGTGCTTGCCAGAACGGTTGACGTACACATCAGAAAAGTGAGGGAAAAAATAGGTGATGGTTTCATTACTACCATCAAAGGTGTGGGTTACAAGTTTGAACTATCGTAAATGTTATTAAACTCCAGGGCGTTGGCGCTTTTGCTGGCACTCTCCATTTCAATAATAACAACTTCATTTCTATCGCTAGTACCTGACATTACGGTACTTTCTCTGGTAGTAACAGCCTTATTATCGTTTTCATCAGCTTACCTGCTAATTTTCAGCATTCTTGAATTTCTGTTTTTCAAAGAAATCCGGGAAATATATGGAGCATTTGAAAAACTTAAAGAAAAGGACTACTCATTGTCGCAGAGCGACATTAATAAAAAGTCAGCGAATCCATTTAAGGAAGTAAACCGTGAGTTGCTCTCCTATGCTGAAGTAAAACAGCAAGAAATTGAAGAGCTTAAAAAAATTGAAGCCTTTCGCCGTGAGTTCCTCGCAGATGTTTCACATGAATTAAAAACACCAATTTTTGCCGCACAAGGATTTGTTCACACACTGTTAGATGGTGCTGTCAAAGACAAATCAGTGAGGATGAAATTCTTAAAAAAGGCAGCAAAAAGCCTTGATGGACTTGATGCACTGGTTCACGATCTGCTCACTATTTCTCAAATGGAGAGTGGTGTCATCAAGATGCATAAATCAAATTTTAACATCATAGAATTAATTGAAGAGGTTTTTGATCAATTCGAAACGAAAGCTGAGAAAAAAGAAATCGAATTGAAGCTCAACCTGCCTCCTGAACAACCGGTTTTGGTTTACGCCGATCGGCAACGAATTTATCAGGTGATGCTGAATTTGATCTCAAATGCCATAAAATACACTAAAGAAGAAAGCATCGTTGAAGTTGATATTAAAGAGGAAAAAAGTGATATCAGCATATTTGTAAAAGACAACGGGCGTGGCATACCGCCAGAAGATATCAACCGGATTTTTGAGAGGTTTTACCGTGTTGAAAAAAGCCGGTCAAAAGAAAAGGGCGGCACTGGTCTCGGCCTGGCAATTGTGAAACACATACTAGAGGGGCATGGTAGCAAAGTGAGTGTTACCAGTACTGTTAAAAAGGGGTCGGTATTCAGTTTCAAACTCAAAAAGGCCAAAAACGTAGATGTCATCCAGGAGAAAAACATCTAGCATTGCAATTTGTAGCACAAAGATTTAAGCAGTTATCCATTTATGGCAAGGTCATATTTATCCTCTGCCTTTTTCTAATTGCAATTAATCTTGTGCTGGTTTTCATATTTCCACCTCCCTATCAACAAATTTTTGGACTATCAGGCATGACCGGACTGGTGAGTATTGTACTTATACTAATTAGTAAGCGCAACTTGTAACCTGCTGGTTTAACTTTGCATCAATGAAAAATGTGAAGTTTGAGGATTTAATCATTCAGGAAACGGATGATTTGATTGCAATTAATAAACCGCCATACGTTTCTACTTTAGAAGACAGAAAGGAGCGCATCAACATCCTCAAACTTGCGAAAAATTACTGCAGCAATTCCCAGGTTTGCCATCGACTTGACAAAGAAACCTCGGGCCTTTTATTAATTGCCAAGCATGCCAATGCTTATCGGCACATTTCGATTCAGTTTGAAAAAAGAAGGGTAGAGAAAACATATCATGCAATGGTCAGCGGTATTCATAATTTCAAGGATCACGAAATTGAGGCACCCATTGCAACCCTATCGACTGGAGTGGTTAGAATCGACAACATTGAAGGCAAAAAGGCCAAAACAATTGTTAAAACGCTTCAGGCTCATCGTAAAACAACCCTGGTTGAATGCAAGCCTTTAACCGGACGCATGCACCAGATTAGAATTCATCTGGCACTTGTTAAGGCTCCAATTATCGGTGATCTGCAATATGGTGGAAAAGACTTCTATCTATCCTGGATAAAGCCAAACTACAATTTAAAAGCCGATACAGAAGAGCAGCCGCTAATTAAACGGGTTGCACTCCATGCTTTCGGGTTGAAATTTGAAGGGCTAGATGGTAAAAGGGTATACCTGGAAGCGGCTTATCCTAAAGACTTCAAAGTATTGGTGAAGCAGATAGAAAAACATTCTTAACCTACTGAATCAACCAGCTAGCTTAAAAGTAAGTGGCAATATCATTCTCACTTTAACCGGTTGACCATCAAGTTTTCCTGGTATCCATCTAGGAGACATTTTGATTACCCGTTCAGACTCTTTATCACATCCATCACCAATACCTTTTACTGTTGTCACTTCAGTAGCACTTCCTTTTTTATCAATAATAAATTGAATAAACACTTTACCCTCGGTTCCCCTTCTTCTTGCAATATTTGGATAATTAAGATTGCTTGAGATGAATTTATAAAACTCTTTCATACCTCCAGCTGGCTCAGGTTGATCTGTAACCAATGTGTAGACTGAATCCTTCTGTGCGGCCCTATATTCAAAGCTTGAGACTAAATCATGGTTCTCAATTATACTGAAGTTTACATTCCCGTTTTCGTTTAGTATGGAGTAGAAACCAGTCCCGTTTTTCAATAACTCATTTCCTTTATCATCCCATGCTTGTATATACCTAGTTTCTCTTGGTTTGTGAATTTTATAGGACTGCTTTGTTCCATTGTCGTGATATGTATATGACGGTCCGATTGCCCAATTATTTTCATAAAATGACTCTTCTTTTATCCTACCATCTTCATAGAATTCTGTATAAAAACCATTATTGTCAGAAATATTAGTGACCTCATTTTGCTTGATAAGCTCATGGCTATTGACATCAAAAAAACTGATTATAGAGCTTTTTGATAAATCTGATGTCAATCGATAGTATTTAGAACCCAGCCTAGGTGAAGTTTTCCAAAAGGAAGCCATATAAATAGTATCCTGACCATATGCGTTAGCAAGTTTAACGGTGGTACTGTTATAAAATAATTCTTGGGGTTCACAATCCTCGCTTATTTCGAATACTAATCGCACATTTTCAACGTCCTCACTCTTAATTTTTATCTGGGGTTTGATAGATGCTATTTCGTAATTGTCTTCTAATATTAGCAACGGCTGTATTTTACCATGACATCCAATTTCAATTTTGGATAAATCAACCAATGCCTTTTTTGCACTTTGATTCTTTACCTTCAATCTTATTTCAAAAAATTGATTAGTACTCTGGCTCACAGACAACATAGATTCTGAATTATATAAATCTGGGCTATAATATTTCTTTATAAAGAGTGAACTAAATGAAACTTGTGCTACTCCATTTAGAGCTACTACCATAATGGTCAAAGTGACTAAGGTTTTCATTAATTGATTGTTTTTAATTTCCTGACTCATGGTCCCGGCCTTGAAAAATTCGGTTAATCCATGATTTTTGCTCTTGTTCCAAATTCTGTTCTTCTTCAGCAGTCAGCACCCCAATTTCACTCAGATCTGGCTGGCCCGCATCTACCCAACAAGTAAACCAGAAATCAGCGACCATTTTGATTGACGCTTTCATCCTTCGTTCAACCATGCCATCTAATTTGTTATGATATTGCCTTGAAAAATCGGTAGAATAGACTTGTACAAATGAAGCCCCCCGCTCTTCAAAGCTGTATTTTTTATCCTTAGGGAACTTTGATGTTAGCCTCTTCTCAAAAGTGAGCACCGTATCAAGGGCCAAATGAGCCTTTGTTACAGACTGCCAGGCCATTAATTGTGGTTTTTCGATGTATTCGGCCTGCCCAATGAAAAAATCATATTGATTAGCAAAAAGCTCTGGCAACCGCGATTCCCAAAACCCATGGATCCCATGTTGACCTGTGAGCTGGCCATTATAGTTTTCTGTGGTATGAAGTGGAACATTTGAGTCCGCTATATAGTGCCCCATATCTGCAGCCAACCTCAGAATTCTCGGAACGTCTTTCTCTTTAAAGGCTTCAGTAAGCTGAAATTTCATAAAGTTTACATGCCAGGGCACTATCCCATAAGCCTGAAGTGAATCTTCGGTATACTTTTCTACCGCGTCAAACCAATATCGTGGCATTTTATAAATGGCGCTGTCACCATAGTGATCGATGTCTATATAGTGCCTGGGGGCTTCGCCTTCTACGGCATATCTGCGGCGATCAGGGTTCACTGCATTTTCGGTAACGTAATCGATGTGCTTCTTAAAAAAGCCAATCATTTCCGGCGGCAAGGAAAAGACCGCATGACGGTTAATTAATTTATGTGCGAAAAATCCCCAGCTGACGGATTCAAAAGATTGGAGGAGAAGGAATACGGTTAAAAGCAAACAAACCTTTCGCATGTTTAAAATTATCAATATCAAGCGATTCTTGACCATTAAAAGATTGTTAACCATGCTTTGACAAATCTTTTTTTACTTCTACATTTGCACTCCAATTTGATAGATAGTAAAGAATGGCGAATCACAAGTCAGCATTAAAGAGAATTAGAAGCTCAGAGACAAAGAGGTTGAGAAACAGGTACCAGCTGAAAACAACCCGAACTTTTATTAAAAAGTTGAAGGAAACTGATAACAAATCAGAAGCTCAGGAATTGCTTCCGAAAGTGTGCAGTATGATTGACAAACTCGCCAAAAACAATATCATCCATAAAAACAATGCAGGCCACAAGAAGTCAAAATTGACTAAACAGGTTGCTGCTTTGGCATAAGCTTTTATAGCTCCACAAAAAACCCCACTTCATATATGAAGTGGGGTTTTTTTATGTCAAAGACTGAGGCTATATAATTGATCAGTAAATTTATTGTTTGAAGCATTAAAGACATCTTGACTACCTATCAAAATAACCTTTCCATTAAGAGCTGGGCTGAGGAAGACAGGCCCAGGGAAAAGCTACTATTAAAAGGAAAATCTGCTTTATCTGAAGCTGAGTTAATCGGAATTTTGATCGGATCTGGAACTAAAGAGCTAAGTGCAGTTGAGCTTTCTAAACAAATCCTGGCGCACATCGATAATGACTTGAATGAACTAGCGAAACTATCTGTAAAGGATTTAGAAAAATTTAAGGGAATAGGCCAGGCAAAGGCAATTTGCATTGTAAGCGCACTGGAGTTGGGCCGTAGAAGAAAAGCAACTTCATCTAACGAAAAACCAAGAATAATTGAGCCCTGTGACGCCTATGAGTTGATGAAACCAGACCTATTGGATCTCGATTTCGAAGAATTTTGGGTGATACTTTTAAATAGGGCAAACAATGTGTTAAAAAAGATCAAGGTTAGTTCAGGAGGCGTGGCCGGCACAGTGGTAGATTCGAAAATTATTCTGAAGCATGCTATTGAAAATCTTGCCTCAGGCATTATCCTGGTTCATAATCACCCCTCAGGAAATACTAAACCAAGCCAGGCCGATATTAAGCTAACCAAAGGTTTACAAGAAGCATCACGTTTCATGGGCATTGATCTTTATGATCATGTAATTTTTGCGGACAAAGGCTACTACAGCTTTTCAGAAGATGGCTTAATATGAATAAAAATTTAAAAGTATTCGGGGCCTCATTAGCGGTTGTAGCGGCGTTTTTCTACTTCATTTCTAATCAAATTGAGGAAGATAATGCCGAATATCTGTCTGCAATTGAGAAGAAAAGAGCGGAGATTGATGAATTTATGAGAACTTCGGATCAATCCCCGTTTCAGGATAGTTTAACAATGAACGATAGTGGTCTAAATTATTATCCACCAAATCCTAAATACCGGGTCCAGGCAGTTATTAATAGGCTTGAAGTGCGTGATCAAATGATCATACCCACGAGTGACGGCAAAAAACAGCGATATGAAAAATTTGCTTATGCCGAATTTAAACTGGAGGGAGAACGGTATAAATTGTTACTTCTGAGAAGGGTTGGCTTTGGCCAGGATGAGGTCATTTTCACCGCTTTTGCCGATGCGACCAGCGGTGAGTCAACATACGGTGGAGGCCGCTATTTGGACCTGAGTTTCAAGAATGCAAGGCAAATTACGATCGACTTTAATTTGGCCTATAATCCTTACTGTGCTTATAACGCATCATTTTCATGCCCCCTGCCGCCACCAGAGAATGTCTTAACCATCCCAATTTTGGCTGGTGAAAAAAATTATGGTGAAGGATAATGCCATTAACCACCTCATTGTAACCCATTTTTTATAAATTGATTGAAAAGGGTAATATGAGTTGGAAACCGCTAAAAATCAGAGATTTTGAATCTTTAAATGAAGCAAGAGAACAATTGCATCAAGCTTCGCAAATTCCAGCGGCTGTTGGCAGGTTCTATTCAGAAAAAGTAAAAGATGACCACTTTGCTAACTTCACCTGGAATGCAGAACTCAACTTACTGCAGGGTCATTTAGTAGGTCAGGATTTTCATGTGAGAGCAGCCCTTAGAATGGAGGATTTAACACTAGTACTCCTCAATGAGGTGGACGTTGAAATTGGAACTTTTCCACTTGACGCCAAAACTCAAACTCAGGCATTGATTTGGCTTGAAGAATACTTTGAAGCCAAAGGCATGGAAACAACCGGATTTCAAATAAACCGTCCTTACGAAATCCCAAAATACCCACAACAAAGTGGGGGCAAATTTGAACTGCAAAATCCAGAGCTTTTTGCCGAACTCGCAGCCTATTTTCATAATACTAACCATGTGGTGTGGCAGGTAATTAAAAATGAAGCCAACGCTTCAGAAATAAACTGCTGGCCCCATCATTTCGATATCGCCTCACTGCTCACATTAAGTGATACGGGGGACCCTGAAACATCCATCAGCATTGGAGTCGGATTTTCACCTGGGGATGAACAATACCAGGAACCTTATTTCTATCTAACACCATGGCCCTATCCTGATGTCGCCGAACTTCCTGAAGGTTTTGGTCCTGGTAAATGGCACACTGATGGATGGGTTGGAGCTGTACTAACGGCCACTGAAATGATGGAGAGCAATAACAGCCCTCAACAAGCGGTCTTGAGTTTCTATAATAATGGATTGGATATCTTAAAGAAAATCTTAAAACCTAGTTGACATCAATCCTCAGCCCAACAGGACAATGGTCTGAACCATCGGTTTCAGGATGAATAACTGAGTCCTCAATCGAATTTTTCAGCGCCTCACTCACCATAAAGTAGTCTATCCTCCAACCTACGTTATTCTGTTTGGCGTTGAACATATAGCTCCACCAGCTATATGCCCCTTCCTTTTCAGGATATAAATACCTGAAGGAGTCAACAAAACCTGCGTTGACCAAATTGTCAAGGCCGTCAATTTCCTGCTGTGTATATCCAGCTGTTTTATTATAGTTATTTTTTGGCCTTGCTAAATCAATTGGCTGATGTGCAACATTCAAATCTCCGCAAATAATCACCGGCTTCATTTGTTCAAGGCCGAGTAAATACTCTAAAAAATCCTTATCCCACTTTTGCCTATAGGCCAATCGGTCTAACCCGCGGCCTGAATTAGGAACGTAAACAGTAACCAAATAGAAAGCTTCAAATTCAGCGGTGATCACCCTGCCCTCCTGATCATGCTCTTCAATGCCAATATCATATGTTACGTTCAGTGGCTTCTTTTTTGAAATAATTGCCGTACCAGAATAGCCCTTTCTAGCCTTTGAGGAATTAACGTATGAATGATAATCCGGCAAAAGGCTCAATGCTGTTCTGGCATCTTCTACTTGTGCTTTAGTTTCTTGTAGGCAAATAATATCAGGTGCCAATTCGTCAATTGATTTCCTGAAATCTTTTTTCATAATGGCTTTGAGGCCATTGACATTCCATGAAATAATGTACATGCTATTTTATGTTGAGGCGCTAAGATAGAAAGGGCATCCTTATTCATCAGGTTGATCAATTGTCATATTATTCCGATCAAATATTTAATTTTATATATCATGATCAGAAGAATATCGGCTTTAAAATACCTCTGTATACTTACCATTCCGGTTATCGCTTATCTATCACTTAATGCGACGTCATTTGCCACTTTCGGAACCGTAATTGCAGTATTTTTTCTGATCCCGTTTTTGGAACTCTTCATCCAACCGAGTGAAACTAACCTTGAAAAAACCGAGGAAGAATTGGTTAAGAATGATCCTTTCTATGATTTCATGCTATACCTGATGGTGCCTTTACTTTTCGGATTCCTTTATCTTTTTCTATCAAAAATTGAGAGCGGCACAAGCACCACCCTGGAACTTATAGGCCACACTTTAACTATGGGTATCCTTTGCGGTGCGTTAGGAATAAACGTTGCCCATGAATTGGGGCATCGGTCTAAAGCCCACGAAAAGTTTATGTCGAAGATGCTGTTGATGTGTTCGCTGTACATGCATTTTTATATTGAGCACAATCGTGGTCATCATAAGCATGTTTCAACGCCTGAAGACCCAGCCTCAGCGAGGTATGGGGAGCCCCTGCAACTTTTCTGGCTCCGTTCTATTGTGATGACTTACATTTCGGCCTGGAAGATCGAAGCTGAAAGGTTACATAAAAATGGACGGCACCCACTCTCGATCAACAATCAAATGCTTCAGTTTCAAATTATCCAGCTGGCATTTGTAGCAGCTATCTGGTATTTCTTTGGATCAACTGTGCTACTTTTTTTCATGGCTGCCGCCTTAATTGGAATACTGCAGCTTGAAACGGTTAATTACATTGAGCATTATGGTTTGAGTAGAAAGAAAAAAGAAAGTGGGTATTATGAAAGGGTGATGCCGCATCACTCATGGAATTCAAACCATGTAGTTGGAAGGGTGATGTTGTTTGAACTCTCTCGGCATTCAGATCACCACTACTTAGCAAGCCGTAAATATCAAATCCTCCGCCACCATGAAAACAGCCCTCAAATGCCAACTGGTTATCCCGGAATGATGGTGCTTGCCAATTTCCCTCCACTTTGGTTTTCAGTGATGCACCGGCAGATTAAAAAGTTTAATGGGTTGAACACTACTATGGTCTAACGCCACTAATTAAGCCGCTGGCAGAATTTGTAAGCGATACGGCAGGATATATAAACTTTCTGGCCTTTTCGGGCATTTAGGTGTGCTCAAATTGGCAGATTCTGAAAGTGCTTTGGCAGAATTATATCATGGAAATCATGTCTATTTGTATCGCTGGTTGACACAAAAAACACTTAGACATGAATTTTATTTGGTATAACCCCGATTTAAAGAAATATGAGTTTGGCGCACCAGATATATTTAGGAGGCTTAAACTTCAAAGTGCGAATTCCTCAAGGTTCGTACTCCTCTCCAATGTCACATCTAACAATCCATCAATGGCGGATAGAGTTGCCAACCACTTAAACGCTGTGAGAGGATTGTAAAAGAGTTTTCGTAAATGTTCCATAGCTGGTTGAAAAAGGCCGGGGCCTCGCAAGGGGTTTCCGGTTTTTTTGTGCTTACAGCACAGAACCAAGATTATAGATTTTAGAACCAAGAAGGAAGTCACGGTTCTTGGTTCTAAAAATCTTGGGTCTCACTAAAAGCTTACCGTCGGTGCATTTTCAGCCCCTTCACTTGCCTCAAACTGTGATCTACGATCAAAACCGTACATACCTGCCAGCATGGTGTTTGGGAATGTACGTATGTAAGTATTGTAACCTTGAACCGTTTGGTTAAACCGATCCCTTGCCACGGCAATTCGGTTTTCAGTACCCTCTAGTTGAGCCTGAAGCTCCAAAAAGTTCTGGTTTGCTTTGAGGTCGGGGTAGCGCTCAACGGTCACCAATAATCGGGATAAGGCCGAATTTAGCTGGCCTTGAGCTTCCTGAAATCTCTGAATCGCAGCCGCATCCAGATTAGATGGGTCAATGGTAATTCCTGATGCCTTGGCCCTAGCTTCAGTGACAGCAGTTAGCACCTCAGTTTCATGCTCAGCATATCCCTTAACGGTATTCACCAGGTTTGGGATCAAATCTGCCCTGCGCTGGTATTGTGTTTCAACTGTGGCCCATGAGGTTGTTACTTGCTCATCAAGGGTTACCATGTCATTGTAAGTGCCAGCGAAAGTGCGGTAGAGGATAAATACGATTACCACAATTACGCCTATTATAATCCAACTCTTTTTCATGTTTCTGTTTTCGATTTGAAATTCAAAATTAGCAATAGTTTAGTACTTTTAAGCTCTATGCCAAAGCCGTTTACGATTAAATCATTTCTTCTGTTCTGCGCTTTTTTAAGCGCTTTTTACCTTAAAGCGGAAATTATCCCCGTACCTGAACTAAAGTCTCGGGTGACCGACCAAACCGGTACGCTGAGTAGGTCTGATATACAACATATTGAAAGTAAACTGGCAGCATTTGAACAGTCGAAAGGAAGCCAAATTGCGGTGCTTGTTATCCCTACTACAGGTGATGAAACTATTGAGCAATTTGGTATCAAAGTGGCAGATCAGTGGCAGATTGGCAGGGAAGGTGTTGATGATGGCATTATTCTGCTGGTTGCCAAAAACGATCGTAAAGTCAGAATTGAAGTGGGTTATGGATTGGAAGGAGCAGTACCTGACGCTCTGGCAAAAAGAATTATTGAACAAATCATTCTCCCTGAATTTCGTTCAGGTCATTTCGTAGAAGGTATTGAAGAAGCTGTTGATGCAATCATCAAACTGGTGAATGGCGAAGAGCTCCCTCTTCCCGAAAAAGGAAAACATATCTCAACCAAATCGACTCGACATAGCTTATGGCTCTGGGTAGTCCTGGGATTTATCGGAATTTCTTTTTTCAATTCATTAGTAAAAGGCAAAGTTGGGAAAGTTATATCCTTCGTGGTGATTTTTCTGGCTGGCTGGTATTTCGCCAATCTTGTGTTTGGTTTAATTGTTTCTGTCATTGTCCTTGTATTCTCATCAGCAGGAGGCGGTCGTGGTGGTGGCGGATATTATGGAGGTGGCTTCTACGGCGGGGGCGGAAGCTTCAGTAGCGGCGGAGGTGGTTTTGGAGGATTTAGTGGAGGCGGTGGTGGCTTTGGTGGCGGTGGTGCTTCTGGTGGTTGGTAAAATTTAAACTCATGGGTAAAAGACAATTTTCTGAAGAAGAAAAGAACAAGATATCTGCAGCAGTAAAGGATTTAGAAGGGGCAACTTCGGGCGAATTAGTTCCGTATTTCGTCCCAAAAAGTGACCAATACGAAGAGGCAAGCTGGTACCTAGCTGCAATGATGGCTGCTGTCACTTCGGCTTTCGTTGCGATAATGGCCTATATGTGGTGGATACCATTCCGGTTAACACCGCTTGAGTTGTCTATAGCAATATTCGTTTTAATGGTGATAGGATTTGTTGTTCCTATTATTCTGCCGGTTTCAAAACGGCTTTTAATCAATAAAGAAAAAATGCTGATGCGGGTTTCCCGAAGGGCAGAGGAAGTATTTTTAGAGGAAGAGGTTTTCAATACAGAGGATCGAATTGGCATCCTAATATTCATCAGTGAGTTGGAGCACATGGTAGTGGTTTTAGGGGACAAGGGAATAAACGAAAAGTTAAAACCATCTGACTGGGAGCATGTGGTTGAGGCTGTCACTCAAGGGATTAAGAACAAACAGCTCACCGACGGACTTGTAAAAGCGATCAGCCTGTGTAAGCAACTTTTACTAGATAATGGCTTTAACAACATTCCAAAAGACAAGAATGAGCTTTCCGATGATCTGAGGATCGGGGAGTAGGTTTAATGTTTCGGGTTACGCGTTTCAGGTTTCGAGTTTTTGAGTTTTGAGTTTTGAGTTGAGTCAAATTCTCTGAGAAATGATAGGCCTGAATCTTGGTACTAAACCCCTAAATCTTTTATCTTTTGTCTTTGTTTTTTAATCTAATCCTTTGAAAGATGAACTACTGGCTAGTAAAAACGGAACCCGGCACATACTCCTGGGATGATTTTGTGAAACTGGGAAGGGATATGTGGGACGGCGTTCGAAATTTTCAGGCAAGAAGTAACCTTAAAGCCATGAAAGAAGGGGACGAAGTTTTCTTTTATCATAGCGTAATTGGCAAAGAGATAGTGGGCATAGCAAGGGTAGTTAGGGAACATTACCCCGACCCTACCGCTGATAAGCCCATCTGGAAGGTGGTTGATCTGGTTCCTGTAAGGAAATTGGACAAGCCTGTTACCTTGGCCCAAATCAAGGCTGATGGCCGGTTTGAAGATCTCAAGTTGGTAAGAAACCCCAGGTTATCTGTTCAGCCAGTGAGCAAGGAACATTGGGACATTATCATTGGAATGACAGAGTAGGGAAAACCCCGCTTAACATGTTTCTAACTATATCAATCTGGTGCAAAAGTTTAGGTATTTAGGTAGGTTGAATGCACCGATTTGAGGACATGTTTACACGGTTGAGATAAAAGCCGACGCCAACTTAAAATAGCGTCGGCTTTTTTTACGTTAGTGGTTGCATAATTGAGGTCTCCGGTTTCGGTTGCTGAGATTTAAATGAGACCTTTGTCAATACAAAAATTGATCGTTATCAGGATATTTTTCATCATAATCGCCCATGTTATTATCATCAATGCATTCGGTCAGAATGATGAAGACAAAGAACCAGCGGACTACATTGAGCAACCTGAGCGACTCGAACTGACGATTGACCCCGATGATGAAGATTACTTCATTGTTTCGGCCGAACAAGATGGACTTTTCATTTTTAAGGAAACCAACGACCGAGGTAAAAAGGGTTTCTTTTGGGAATTTACCCAGGTAGATACACTCCTGAAAGAACAGTGGAAAAAGCGATACCTCATACCTTATGGCATCGATTTCTTGGGATGGGACTATAGCCTTGGTCAGGTTCATTTGTTATTTAACAAGCCAGGGGGCAGAGATTACCGGGACTATACACTTTACAATTTTGATGTAGCCAGCGGGGACACTACTCAGCATACGGTCAGCATGGAATTTAATGTAAGGCTCTCTGAATTTGAAGTTGTTGGAAACGCTGTTATAATGGGCGGCTACTATAATTACAGACCTGTAATCGTCCACTACGACATTAAGGAGCGCAGAGCGAGGGTTTTGCCGGGTTACTACAACAAAAAAGCAGAATTACTTGACATCGAAACAGATGATAAGAAGCGACAATTCAACGTCTTGTTATCAGAGCTCTCACTGACCAAGAAAAACACCATTGGCTTGAAAACATTTAATGAAGAGGGGGAAATGCTCCAGAATCAGGTGCTTGAACCAGATGATGATCATAGCTTGATTTTTGGGCAGTCAACGAAGCTAGACAATGGGATTCAATACATCAGTGGTACTTACGCGGATAGAAAATCCAGCTTTTCCAAAGGAGTATATACAGCAAAGATTGACGATGGCCAGCAGCAATACCTGAAGTTTTATTCCTACCCAGATCTCGAAAATTTCTTTTCATACATGTCAGCCAGGAGGCAGGAAAAAGTTAAAGAAAGGATTAAGCGACGTAGGGTGAAAGGGAAAAAAGTGCGGCTCAATTATCGGTTGCTAGTGCATGATGTCATCAGGCTAGAGGATGAGTACATCATGATAGGCGAGGCCTATTACCCGAAATATGCACCATCCTATTACGGCCCCATGCATTCAGAATACAGCTACAACCAATTTGCCGATGGCATTGAGGGGTATCGGTATACCCATGCGGTCATTATCGCTTTTGATGCAAGTGGGAACGTTAATTGGGACAACAGTTTTGAAATTAATGATGTACTGGCAACAAGCCTGCAGCAGTATGTTCATGTTGCTGCACAAGGCAATGAAATTGTGCTGCTCTACATGTTTGAAGATGAAATCAGGTCGAAGCTGATAAAGGGAAGTGAAGTTTTGGAGGGAAAAACTTTCAACCCTATTGAGCTGAAATTTGATGATGATGTGATCGCTGATGAATACAAGAATGTAGGTGGGCTTGAAAAATGGTATGGCAACAGTTTTTATGCTTACGGCATTCAGCGGATTAAAAAAGAAGGCTCTCGAAGGAATAGAAAGATTTTCTACATCAACAAGATAGTGTACCGTTAAAGAAGCACTATCCAAATCATCTTACATTTATTGAATGAAAGAGTCCAAAATCCATCAGGAAGGATCCGTTCTTGGTTTCAATAAAGATTATATTTCAGAATTCGTATATGGCGGAATTGACGGGGCCATCACAACATTTGCCGTGGTAGCTGGTGCTGCGGGTGCAGGGGCAGATATCAAGTGGGTCTTAATCTTCGGATTTGCCAACCTTATTGCAGACGGGTTTTCCATGTCAGTTGGTAATTTTTTCTCCACAAAAGCTGACCGTGACAATTTCGAAAAACATAAATCAATTGAATATTGGGAGATTGAAAACCTGAGAGAGCGGGAAGTTGAGGAGATTAGGGAGATTTATTCGGATAAAGGGTTTAAAGGTGAATTGTTGGAACAAGTTGTGGAAGTGATTACTTCCGACAAGGACGTATGGGTTGACACAATGATGAAAGAGGAGTTGGAGATGATTAAAGATAGTCGAACGCCAGTACAAACAGCCACAGCTACATTTCTCTCATTTATGATCGTCGGGTTGATTCCGCTTACCTCTTACATAGTGGCCGCACTCACACCTATAGACAGGAGCAACCTATTTATATTTTCATGTATTGGCACTGGCATTGGGCTGTTGCTGGTAGGTTATCTAAAAGGACTTGTTACCAATGAACCGCAATGGAAGGCCACCGGCCAAACACTACTTTTAGGCGGAATAGCTGCGGCATTGGCATATTATGTCGGGGAGGTTTTGGCTGTTTATTTACTTTGATCCGAACAACCTAATTTCGCCCACATCTAAGCAAGTGAAGTATTTAAAGGCCACCATATTTTCAATCTTGACCCTGCTAATAGTTACATCAATTGGCATGGTGATAGCTCATCAAGTCAGTTCAAATTTTCGATACTGGTGGAGCCTTCCAATTGAAAATCGCCTGATGAGCATTGAATTTGAAGTCCAAAGGCCATTTTACAGCTTATTCACGCCAGAGATAACAGCGCAATCTGTTGAATCAGTCACTGAATCAAAATTGCGGAAATCGATAAAACTTGGTGCAGAATGGATAGCCAACATGCAAGAGGAATCCGGGCGGTTTAATTACTGGTTTGACCCATCGACGGGGGATTACAGTATTAAAACAGACGACAACTTTCTTCGGCAAGCTGGAACTTGTTTTAGTCTGATAACAGCTGCCGACTTTTTAGATGACTCGGTGCTGCTAAACGTAGCCAAAAAAAGCCTGGTATATCTCGATTCTTTCAGACGGGATAAGGGGCCTGACTCGTCTTATTATCTTTTTGAAAGAAAAGCCAAACTAGGTGGAATTGCCCTCCCCATGCTTGCCATGTTGGAACTAAAAAAAATCTCGGGTGACACATCTAACGATGTGAAACTTAAGTCGCTTGCTAACATGATTTTGTATTTGCAAGATCAGTATGGAACTGGTCAATACAAGAGCACATATGTTTACCGCGGTGACTTTGAATATGAGAAAACAAGAAATTGGGAATCTGATATTTATCCGGGTGAAGCCATGTTGGCCCTCGCAGGAATGTATGTTGCTTTCAAAGACCCGAAATATTTGAAAAGCCTTGATGCAGCCTTTAATTATTACAGTGCTGGTGGTAACTGGAAGGCTTATCCATTCATCCCCTGGACTGTTTCTGCCTTTACGATGCTTTATCTAGAGACTCATGATCAAAAATATGCGACGTTTGTTTTCAAAATGATTGAACGGATGCTTTACCGCCAAAACCTCGATCCTGAAGATGGTGTTTTTTACGGAAGCTTTGATGGTTTGCCTACGGTTTTCACCTCCACATCTATGGAAGCCTTGGGCGATGCGATCAGGCTGGCCGATGCCTTAGAGGATAAAGAGAAATCCAAACGCTATCGAAGCAGGGCCCTGATCGCATATAAATGGCTTATTCATTTACAATACAGCGAGTTAGACGTTAAAAATGGGCAGCCACAAGCTTCATTGGGAGGCTTTAAAACCAGCCTGGTTGAGCCCAAAGTACGAATCGACAATACTCAACACGCCATTTCGGCATTAATGAAAGGTGTGAAATTTACCTTAAACTAAATGAAAAAAACTGTAACCTACGTCTTTATAATATTGATCTCAGGTGGCATTCTCACTTACCTCATCATGTTCCAGCATGCGAGCTTTTTAGCCGTTATTCACAGTAATGAACTGAATAAAGAAATCCTGAATGAATCATTGAAATTGGGTCAGCAATTTCTGGTGAATAACCAAAAACCAGATGGCAGCTTTAACTATGAGTACAATTTTGTTGATGACAGTTTCACTCCGGGAAATAGTCAGGTACGACAAGCCGGTGCACTCTGGGGATTGGCATTGTCCCATCAAGACATGCCCACGATTGAGGCAAAAGCGGCCATTGAAAAAAGCATCTCATTTTTTGAACAGAATACGGCTAAGAGTGACGTCGGTCTATACATAGTCTATCCGGGTGAAAGCCGTGGCAGAACGGGAACAATGGCACTGGTGGCACTTGGGTTAATCGATTTTTTGAGAGCGGAACCTGATCATCCGAACAAAAACCAATACGATTCACTTTTGAGCGGTTACATCAGCCAAATCCTCTCCTGGCAAATGGCTGATAAAAGGTTTTTCAGTGGTTACAATCTGACTGATGGCAAAGGAACAAGCAATCCCTCCCCCTATTTCTGCGGAGAAATACTCTTGACACTATGCAAGGCCGCTAAATATCAGGGGTATTCACACTTAAAGGAAAACATTGTTGAATCTGCCAGCGCCATGTATGATATATACGTCACAGCGGCGAGGAAAGAAGATTTTGATAGCAATACAACCAAGGGGTTTTACCAATGGAGTTCCATGAGTTTTTATGAAATATATGCGGCGGGTTGGGATGATCAATGGGCAGAAAAAACCATTGAGTTGGCTTATTGGATGATCGATACCCACCGCACATTAATGCGCACCAGAAACACTGCATACGCCCATGAAGGCATGACTTCAGCCTATGAACTGGCCAAACTCTCAGGCGATGATTGGGCAATGCAAAAGATTGGTACCGTAGTGGATATAGGTCTGGAGAAGCTTATAAGCTGGCAGGTTGGTGGGCCTTTGCAAAATGAATTTTTGAAAAGAAATGTGCCTACCAGTCATATTGCAATAGGTGGCGTAATGAACAAGCAAGATGAACCAACTTTAAGAATCGATGTAACCCAACATCAAAACCATGCCATGATTCTAGCCAAGCGTTTTATTTATTCTGAAGAATAGCTAAAGCGCCTCGACCATCATTTTTTGCTCTTTTTCACTGGGCAACCTACCGAGTCCTGCGCCTAAATTGTCCAACATGTGATGGGGTTTGTCTGTACCTGGGATTACACAGGTAACGGCTTCATTGGCAAGGATATATTTTAAGAAATACTGACCCCAGCTATTAATTCCAAGGTCTGCAGCCCATCGTGGCAATTCTTTACCTCGAGTCCTGCGAAACAAAGAACCTCCTTGATAGGGTCGGTTTACCAAAACGGCTATGCCTTTCTCCTTTGCTAACGGAAGGATACTTTTTTCGGCCGCCCTATCTCCAATTGAATAGTTCAACTGAATGAAATCGATCGGATGCGCCTTCATTATTTTCTCCATTTTGGGAAAATTGCCAGCAGTGTAGTGCGTAATGCCTGTATATCTAATAATGCCCTCCTCTTTCCATTCCTGCATGGTTTTCAGATGGGTGTCCCAATCTTGAAGATTATGAATTTGCATCAAATCCATAGGGCGTTTGGCCATCAAATCCATAGATCGGTTCATCTGGTCAACTCCCGATTGCTTGCCGGACGTCCAAACTTTGGTGGCCATGAACAGTTTGTCTGATAAATCCAACTCTGTTGATAATCTCCCTACTATATTTTCGGAATTGCCATACATCGGTGAGGAATCTACAACAGAGCCACCTTTTGAGATAAGAAGTGTCAATACCTCTTTTAGTTGATCTATGTTTGATGCATTTTCGCCGACATCGAAACTCTGCCAGGTACCAAGCCCCACTACCGGCAGCTTTTCACCTGATGACGGAATTGCTCTTTTCATTATTTTTTCTTCAGCCATTGCTGGAACACTACAAGCCAGGCATCCCACTAAAGCTCCTGTGGTTTTGAGAAAAATTCTTCTGTTTTGCATCTTACAAGCCTAATGTCTGACATACACAATTTGCAAAAACTTAATTAAATAATCTATTTGATTAATTATCCCTTAACATCATCATCTCCATTCATTGCGTATTTTAGAGCTTCATTGATAAGTAAGCTCACGAAATGAAAATAAAAGACATCACCTCATTTCTAGAAAGTATAGCTCCCTCAGCCTATCAGGAAAGTTATGATAACTCAGGGTTGATAACTGGTAATCCCGACCTGGAGGTATCCAAAGTTCTGATCACCCTCGATTGCATTGAAGATGTTGTTGATGAAGCCATCGCCGAAGGATGTAACCTGATTATAGCCCATCACCCGATTGTGTTTAAGGGATTGAAGAAATTGAACGGTAAAAATTATGTTGAACGTACAGTCATCAAAGCCATTAAAAATGACATTGCCATCTACGCCATTCATACTAACCTTGACAATGTTCATGTTGGAGTCAATAAGAAAATTTGTGATCGATTAGGGTTGATTCGAACGAAAATACTGGCCCCAAAAAGTGATGTCATATCAAAATTGGTCGCTTTCTGCCCCAAAGAAAATACACAATCTGTTCTAGAGGCAATCCATAAAACAGGAGCTGGTTCAATTGGAAATTACAGTCACTGTAGTTTTGTGGTTAACGGTCAAGGCAGTTTTAAACCCACCGATCAAGCCAATCCACACATCGGAAAGGCTGATGAACTTGAACATGTTGATGAAGACCGGATCGAAGTCCAGCTTCCAACACATATGGAAAATCAGGTATTGAGCGCACTCTTTAAAAGTCACCCATATGAACAAGTGGCTTATTACATACACCGTGTAAATAATCATAATCAAACTGTAGGATCAGGCATGATCGGTGAACTGGAAAATGCAATGAAACCAGAGGATTTCCTTGAGTACGTAAAAACTAAAATGGATTTGAAAGTAATACGACATACTGCAGCGATATCACGAAAAATCCGGAAAATAGCTGTTTGCGGTGGGTCAGGGAGTTTCCTTTTGAGCCATGCAAAAAGAGCAAAAGCTGATGCTTTCATTACTGCCGATTTCAAGTACCATGAATTCTTTGATGCTGAAAAAAACCTGATGATTTTAGACATCGGACACTTTGAAAGTGAGGTATTTACAAAAGAATTATTGAGTGGGTTTTTGACAGAGAATTTCGCTAATATTGCACCCGTTTTGTCCAGAGTGGACACCAATCCTGTTAAATATTTTAATTAATTACATGGAAGCAACGATTGCGCAAAAACTGGAAGCCCTTTCCAAACTACAATCAATAGATTCTGAATTAGACGAGTTAAAGAAGGTACGAGGGGCACTTCCTGAGGAAGTGATGGACTTGGAAGATGAGATTGCCGGGTATGAGACCCGAATCCAGAAATACAATGATGAGGTAGCCGATTTAGAAACTACCATCAACAATAACAAGACCGGGATAAAAGATGCCGAGAAGCTGATTGCCAAGTATGAGGAGCAGCAGATGAACGTCCGAAATAACCGGGAATATGATGCTATCAGCAAAGAGGTCGAACTTCAGCAATTGGAAATTCAAATCCTTGAAAAGAGGATTAAAGAATCTTACGAGAAGATTGAAGGCAAAAAGGCTGAAATAGACTCTACAAAAGCCACAATGGACGAACGAAACAAGGATCTTGATAGCAAAAAAGGTGAGCTTGACCAATTGATCTCTGAAAGTGAGGACGATGAGAAGAAATTGAAAAAAGGCCGTGAAAAAGCTTCAAAAGGGATCGAAGACAGGCTTTTTAAATCATACGAGAAAGTAAGGGATAATGCTAGGAACGGCCTGGCTGTCGTTTCAGTAAAAAGAGGTGCCTGTGGTGGGTGTTTCAATGTAGTGCCACCACAACGTCAGGCAGATATTAGAGAGAAGAAGAAATTAATAGTTTGTGAGCATTGCGGTAGAATTTTGGCCGATGTGGAAGACGAAATAGTTAAGGAAGAAAAGAAGACCACAAGGCGTAGAGCAACGACTAAAAAAACAACTGCCAAGAAAACTGCAACAGCTAAGAAATAGCTTAAACTAGAAATCACTTGAGGCCATTCCAATGTTGGAATGGCCTTTTTTGTTTCAGTACTTACAGCACTAATTACACCGTCATTAGGATATTTCAATAATAGAGCAGTCTGAAAACCGTCCTTCAAATTATGCAATTGGAAGACCTGAATTAATCCATTGTTGCGAGAAACTCCTCGATAGCCTGGTATATCAAATCAAGCTCATCTGCACTAATAACATATGGGGGCAAAATGTAAATAACATTACCCAGTGGCCTCAAAAGTATATTCCTTTCGAGGAAAAAAGGATAAATCCTTTTACGGAGATCACTCATATAAGAGGACTCATCCGATTTAAGCTCAATGGCCAAGATAGTTCCTTGCTGCCGTATGTTATCAATCGCCGTATGAGCCTCAATCTTACTTGCGAACGCTGAATGAGCGGTCGAAATCCTTTTGATATTTTCCTGGCATTCTTCAGAAGTTAGGATTTCAAAACTGGCATTTGCAGCCGCACAGGCTATTGGGTTAGCAGTGTATGAGTGCCCATGAAAAAAAGTCTTGGTGAAATCATCTGTTTTGAAAGCTGCCTCAATTCTTTCAGAAGCAACTGTTACACCCATAGGTAAAAACCCTCCGGTAATTCCTTTTGAAAGGCAAAAAATATCTGGTTTGTAGTGCAAGTGGTCAGAAGAAAAATATTTACCTGTTCTACCGAAACCAGTCATTACCTCATCTGCAATGCACACTACTTTATGGTCAATTGCTATCTCCAGCAGGTTATCCAATGCTTCAGGGCTGTACATCCGCATACCGCCAGCACCTTGAACCAAAGGCTCAAAAATGAAAGCTGCCACATCGTCCTCTGCCACCAGTGCTTGAAAATGAGACCGTACTGATTCGAAATTCTCGTGAGTGGGTAACTCAATGAATTCAACGTCAAACAGAAGTGGCCAAAACGGTTTATTAAAAGCACCTCGATCTGCCGTAGACATCGCACCAAATGTGTCGCCATGGTAAGCCCCTTCAATAGCAATTATCCGTTTTTTTTCTATACCCTGATTGTGCCAATATTGAATGGCCAATTTTAGGGCCACCTCAACAGAGGTACTGCCATCATCTGAAAAGAAAACCCTTTTTTGATTTTTTGGTAGAATACTCAGCAGGTTTTCGGTAAGCTTGATTGCGGGGTCATGTGTGAACCCTGCAAAAATTACCTGCTCCAGCTTTTGGGCTTGCTTATAAATGGCCCTGGCTATTTTTTCATTGGCATGTCCATGGATGTTTACCCACCAGCTTGAAACAGCATCAAGGATTTTCCTGTCATCTTCAGTTACAAGCCAGGCACCTTTTCCCTCTTTAATCTTTATGTGATCAAAACCTCCAAGAAGGGGTGTGAACGGATGCCAGATGTGGTTTATATCGGTTAGGTTATTCATAAAAAATGGGTCTCAATTTGGCCGCCAAGTTAGCAACTACATCTTTGTTCACTTCTGGTAATTGATCAATTTTTAGCAGTTGAGGATAAGTGCTCTTATTTAAGATAATATCCTCGCTTTCTGAATTTGAGGGGCCATTAAAGATGATCCCTTTTACGTTAATATTTCGATTCGATAGCGCTTCACAGCTCAAGAGAGTATGGTTGATGCTGCCTAAATACAGGTTAGATACCAAAATAACTTCCATGTCCAAATGTCTAATTAGATCGATAATACAATCATTATTGTTAAGTGGTACCAATAAACCTCCGGCGCCCTCAACCACTAGATGGTTTTCTGTTTCAGGGGGTTTTATATCATCCAACCTAATTTCAACCCTATCAATTTTGGCAGCAGCATGTGGCGAGGCAGGGGTATGGAGCATATACGATTCGGGATGAAACCTTGACCGGGAATTCGTTATCAAACTCTGCACTGTGGCCGTATCCCGTGGCTCACCCGCTTGCACAGGTTTCCAGTAATCTGCCTGAAGTGCTTCTGTTACAATCGCACTAACTAATGTCTTGCCGCTATCAGTCCCGATTGCAGTAACGAAGTATCTCATATTAATTTCTCTAGTTCGTTGATCAATGAGCCAATTTCGTCTTCTGAATTAAAGGTGTGTAGACTAACCCTCAAACGCTCCTCTCCAGTTGATACGGTAGGTGCAAGAATTGGCCTGACATCAAAACCCTTGCTTTGCAATCCTTCGGCAACTTGCTTAATCCTATCATTTCCTGGTATAATGATGGGCTGAATGGCTGAACGGCTCTCAATTTGATCTACAAGCTTGTCTCTAATTTTCTCCAGTTCAATTAAAAAATGGTCAATTTTCTTATTCAAGAGATTTGATAATTCAGGATGCATGGAGATATAATTAAAGGCTTCGTCAATTGTTATAACACTATGGATGGGCAGAGCTGTGGTGTAAATAAATGATCGACCGAAATTGATGAGGTACTCTTTCAAAACCACTGATCCGCAAACGCAAGCACCATGGGCACCAACCCCTTTACCAAAGGTGTAAACCCTCGCAAATATTTTTGACTCCAGCTCTTTTTCGCATAGCCAACCATTACCATTTTCCCCATAACATCCAGTGCTGTGTGCTTCATCTATAATGATTTGGGCGTCATATTTTTCGGCCAGTTTCACAATTTCCCTTATTGGGGCTTCGTCACCATCCATAGAAAAAACCGACTCCGTAACTATGAATTTTTGACCTTTTGCCACTTGAAGCTTCCTCTCCAGATCTTCCAAATCGTTATGCAAGAATTTCAAACTTGCAGCCCTACTCAACCACGCACCTTCTTTAAGGCAAACATGCGCCAATTGATCATAAAGTATGGTATCATCTTTACCCGCAACTGACGATATAAGGGACAAATTGGCGGTGTAGCCAGAATTAAAAAGTAATGCAGCATCAGCATTAAAAAGGGAGGCCAATTTCCTTTCGAGGTCTTCGGCCAATTGGCTGTTGCCAGAAAGCAACCTTGAGCCACCCGATCCATTGAGCTTCACTCCCTCCTGCCCCACCCGATCATGGATTCTTTGAAACAGCTCTTCGTTTCTGGCCAGCCCTAAATAATCATTGGAAGTAAAATCGTAGGGCAGATTTTTGAGTTGCAGACTGCGGATGTTACCTGCGTCCCTACGCTGATCAAGTTTATGATTGAGGAAGTGGTCTTTCAAAATCTATGGAAACTGCAAACTTAAAAAGCCGCTATAACTTTTGCTTCCATTCATCGGATGACTTGGAGTCATCCGATGAATTTAAAATGTAATTTGTATTCAGGTTAGCTTTAACCATCAAGTCGGTTGTCTGTGGACTGATTAGCTGTAGACCTGAAAAGCTATCAACTTTTTTGCCTCTTATAAATTGGTACAGTGCTACAAGGCTCACCATACATGATGCTTGTAACATGTGGCGTCAACTTCTTTGTAAGTTCAACATAGGCAAAGGCATCAATATTCAGGTCGCCACATCCTTTTATTACAATTCTCTTATCGGCGTATTCCTTTACATTAAATCCCTCAATTGCTTTGAACATTAAATGCCTTTCAAGCTCAACAAGGCCACCATAAAAAATTGCTGATGCAAACGGCTCAAGCTTAGTGGTCACAAGCATATAGGCCCATGTAGGTATGATGGCATCGGCAGAGCAGGTGATCCCAACAAACTTATCTTTATACTGCTGCCAATCGTGGTCTTTGGCAAACTCCCGAAAATCCTTTTCCCTTAAAATTAAACCTTGAAAAAGATTGTCTTTCAAGTCAATCACCACTCTTTCCCCGATTGGATAGTATTCTTCCAGGTCAATAGTAACTAAGGTACTCTCTGCAACCCGATTGATAATTTCACCTTCCATAATATCTTCTACTCAAACGAGTGTTTTAGGTTTTCCTGCTTTGAATGCTTTGAGATAAAAAGGCTCAAAATAGGTGAGGTCCACGAAATCTTCGTTTTTGAATTTTTCCCAAGCTAAAACCCCAACGTCTTTAGCACTAGGGTGGATGTCATCCAAAAAAAGTGCGTTGGGATGGTTCAAAGCAGATTTGCATTTTTCACTGCCATCCCCAAAAAACAATACTCGCCCTTTTTCGAAGTATTCAATAAACGAATTTTCATCAACAATGACGGGTTTGGTTTCTTCAATAATTTCAAGTTGATTGTTTGTGACGATGCAATAAACCTCCATCCTTCTGGCATCCAGCATAGGGCAAAGCAATGCATCATTGATATTCACACCAATGGCTCCAGATGCCATTGAAAGTAAGGTATTTACGCCAATCAGCGGAATATCAAGGCCGAAGCAAAGCCCCTTGGTGCTTGAAGTACCAATCCTCAATCCGGTGTAGGAACCTGGCCCCTCTGATATAGCCACCGCCGCCAAATCTTTCACCTCAATCCCCGAATTCCTGATGACCTCATCGATGAGGCAGCCCAGAATGGAAGAGTGTGATTTCTCCAAAAAATATTGGCTAAAACCAACCAACTCTGCCTCATTGTGTAAAGAGACAGAGCAAACTTTTGTGGAGGTTTCTATGCTGAGGATGTAAGGCATATAATTGACAAATTTACCTTGAAGATCGATCTTACTAAATTCATAAATCTTTAAGCTATGATTATTCTTCAATTCATCTTCATTTTAGGCCTTGGAATTGCAATAAGATATTTGATTCTTATAACAACCTCGAAATCTGTTCAGAAAGGGTCTTGGATTTCAGCGATTCCTATCACTTTCTTACTTGGTTGCTTATGGGCATTCTCACAATTTCAACTTAAAGAGGCAACCCATCAGGCCGCTAATGCAGCTGCACATCAATTTGAAGCACAGAAGCAGAAATCCCTAGCGGAGAAAATGAGTTTGAAGGCCGAAAGGGCAGAGGCTCATGTAATAGAGGTCAGAAGAATGGCAGAGGAAGCATTGGCAGAGGCACAAAGACAACGCAACTTTGTTTTAGAGTGCCAAAACAATCGGTAGATCTTAAGTTCATAAATTAGATGAACCAAAACTCACGCTTCATGGAAGATTTTGTCCCGTACCTCGTCTTTATAGCCATGACTATCACCTTCTGGTTTGTCACTTTAAAAGCCACCACAAAATCACCAAAACATGGCTCCATTATTTCTACAATTGTATTCGCATTGATAGTTGGCTTCATGATGATTTTTGCTTCTATTCAGGCAAGTGAGGCGACCAAACAGGCTGCAAATGCAGCTAGTTATATGTTCCAAGTAGAAGAAACAGCCGAACAATTAGAGAGGAGTAAGGCAGAAGGAATTGCAGAAGAGGCAAGAATAATGGCTGAACAAGCGCTTATTGAAGCCGAAAGACAGGCAAGTATTGCCTTAGAATGCCTAAACAACCAGTAGATATTAAGTTCATAAATTAGATCAACCAAAACTCACACTTCATGGAAGATTTTGTCCCGTACCTCGTCTTTATAGCCATGACTATCACCTTCTGGTTTGTCACTTTAAAAGCCACCACTAAATCACCAAAACATGGCTCCATTATTTCTACAATTGTATTCGCATTGATAGTTGGCTTCATGATGATTTTTGCTTCTATTCAGGCAAGTGAGGCGACCAAACAGGCTGCACTTGCAGAAGAACAGCGCCTCAGAGGAATAGAATATGCATCTCAGGCTGAAGAACAACGCCAAATAGCACAAGAACTTGCTGAGCTAGCTGAGTCGACTGCCGCTGAAGCCAGGAGACAACAAAGGTTAGCAGCAGAGGCTATCGCTGACTATAAGAAAAATAAGCGGTAAATGAGATTATCTGGTCAAGCCAGATAATGACGCTTTGAGTGAACTCTAGTTAAAAAATTAAACTCCCACCTATTAAAAGCGTCGTCATGCTCTTGCTGCGGCAAGGGAATCTCCAGGCTCAACAGAGACTGTTGGCCTCAAGCCAAAATTCTATTGCGTAATTTCGCCTTGAACAATTCTTAGAACAACATGATTGAATCAATATTTCCCGTTCTTCTCTTAATTGGGCTTTTTCTTCTTATCCGATGGATAGCAGCTCAACTAATAAAAAAGGGAAAGAATCAAACGACCGCTTTAATAGTAAGCGGACTGCTCTTGCTAATTGTTACCTTCATAATTGTATTTGCTCAAATCAAAGCGAATGAAGCAACGAGAATGGAAGATGAGGCTCTCAAATACGCTGAATTAGCAGAGCAGAAAGCCGAACGGCAAACTGCTCTAGCCGAAGCAATTCTAACAGATAACCGCAAAAACTTACTTTCAATTGAGAATTGGCTAAAAAGCGAGTCAATGTCTAAACAGCAAATCTTGGACTCTGTCACCAAAATCCGAAAGCGGACGATCATTAGGAATTAATTCATTTTTGCCTTGGCAAGCTAATCGTGGCTAAAGGTGTT
The DNA here is from genome assembly GCA_040222875.1 of Cyclobacteriaceae bacterium. Taxonomy (GTDB): domain Bacteria; phylum Bacteroidota; class Bacteroidia; order Cytophagales; family Cyclobacteriaceae; genus JAJCYL01. The sequence continues at coordinate 302,798 of JAVKCG010000004.1, forward strand.
TAAAGATTCATCAGTCATCCGCCAGTGGCGGATTCATTCTGAAAAAGGAGTTACTGATTCAAACGAAAACCCAGAGCTGCGCACTCTGGGCTTCTTTATTGAAACAGTCGACAAAATTAACAGTCGACCGTGGACAAATCTTTACCTCAAATCCGGATGGGCATAAGGTGTATAAGGCGCACCTGCTTCAACCAAATCATCTGTCAATTGCTTAAAATCCTCATTGATCAGTTTTTGAATTCTGGTAAGAAGCGGCTTGTACTCATCAACGGCAATTTGGTAACTGGCCTTATGATGTTCCAATGGCTTTGATGTAGAGTTGCTTATGGCATATCCAAGCCAGCCCATCCTTCCTGTTATTGTGGGGGGCACATCAATGTCCAAAGTTCCGGCTACGGGGTCACCACTCAATTTCAACCTGATGGCTGCCATCTCATCGGTGATGGCATTGACACTCGACATCATTGTTGCATGGTCCACTTCGGTATTTTTAATAGCTTCCTTAATATGCCTGATCTGATTGTCCATCTCCCTAAGGGTTTGCATTGAAGTACTTACCGATCTTATCAACTCGCCAACCTTGGACTGGAAATCTGCTAAAGCTGCCCTGTTTTCAGCTGGAAGCGACCTGTTATCAATCGTTTTTACATTGAATGAAACAGGGCCAGCAAGCTCCGTGATAATACCATCAACGCTTTTGGCCAGGCTTACAGAATATTGCCCCGGCTCTACCAACCTGCCTTCACTTGATCCACCAAATGGGTTATAGAATGGCGGGGTTGAAAAGTCAATCGGGTCTTTGGCGGCATATCGTAAATCCCATTGAATTCTACTTACACCTTTTTTAGCTTTTTCAGTCAATTTACGTACGACGTTACCTTGTGTGTCTTTCACTGTAAAGAGCAGGTAAGGGTCTTTTTCGTTTCGCTCAGTCAGCAAATTGTCATAGGATGGATAACTGTTGTCGCTGCCGGCTTCTTTTCTTTCTTTTTCTGCTTCCCTGCGGATTTCAACTTTAGTTTTGATGTCATCTTTCAAATAATAGGTGAACATTGCAACGGGGCCTAAGTTTTCTGCAGTATAAAAATTGTCTCCCTGAAAAGATTTTCCAGGCAGTCCCAGTGGTAAACTTTCATTCCACATTAAGGCATCTCTTACACTGAATAATTCAGCCTCTTTATTTAAGGTCGAATTGTTGAGTGTTCTGAGTGATGAGTAATCATCTAGAACAAAAAAGCCCCTGCCAAAGGATGCCAAAACCAAATCAGACTCTCTTTGCTGAAGAGCGATATCCTTAATGCCAACTGTAGGCATTCCAGCTTTTAATTGCTTCCATTCAGATCCCCCATTATTGCTGAAGAATACCCCAAACTCAGTCCCTACAAATAGTAGGTTTGGATCAACATGGTCTTCGGCTATTGAGTAACTGGTACCTTTGTCCGGAAGGTTACCGTTAATTGCTGTCCACGTTCTTCCTTTATCGGAACTCCTATAAACATATGGTTTGAAGTCACCCCACTTGTGGTTATTAAAGCAGGCATAAACCACATTTTCATCATGGTTTGAAGCAAACAAAGCGTTCACATAAGTGTTACCGGGCACTCCAGAAAATGAACTGATTTTAGTCCAAGACTCACCTCCATTTTCTGTAATCTGTACCAGGCCGTCATCTGTCCCAACATATAGCAGATTTTCATTAAGTGGCGATTCAGCAAATGACACTGCCGCACCATAGGGCGATGTCGACTGGTTTTTGGCAACCGCATCAATCCCCCATATCCGGTCCATCACTTTGAGTTTGTTGCGGTCAACCTGCTGTGTCAAGTCTTCGCTGATTACTTCCCAGCTATCACCACGGTCATCACTTTTGAAAAGCTTGTTCCCTGCAAAATAAATCCGACCTTCTTTGTGCGAACTGGCATGTAGCGGTGCATCCCAGTTGAAAATGTAGGAATCTTCATCTTTTCTCTCCTGAGGCTGGATACCCACTTCTTCGCCACTCTTTTTATCAAACCTGAAAAGCACTCCATACTGAGATTGAGCGTAAACTATGTTTTCATTAAAAGGGTCGATCTGCGTTTCAAAACCGTCTCCACCTCTTGTAATAATCCAATCGAAATTGGTGATGCCATGACCTGTCAACGTCCTTGATGGGCCCAACAAGCTGAAATTATCTTGTGTACCGCCAGCGATGTTGTAAAAAGGCGAGGCATTGTCAACAGTCACCTTGTAAAACTGGGTAACTGGCAGATTGGCCTTGAAATCCCAGGTTGCACCGGCATCCCATGTTTCAGCGATGCCGCCGTCATTGCCGGAAAGCTGATGATCTGTATCGCTTGGGTCAATCCATAAAACATGGTTATCGATATGTTTGAAATCTTCCCCGGCATATTGAAAGGTTTTGCCACCGTCTGATGAAACTCGTTGCCAGTTGTTCATGGCGTAAACTTTATCAGGGTTCAGAGGGTCAGCAAAAAGCTCTTGATAATAGTTGCCACTGGTTGCAAATCCACTTCTTTTCTCCCAGGATGCACCTCTGTTGGTTGACCTGTAAAAGCCATCTTCATCCTGGGCAGCTTCAACAATAGCGTATAAAATATCCGGGTTAGCAGAGATTGCCAGTCCAATCCTTCCAAGGTCTACTTTTGGCAAACCCTGGTTGATTTCTGTCCAAGTCTGACCTCCATCAGTAGTTTTATGTAGACCTGAGCCAGGGCCACCACCGATGTAGGTAAAAACATGCCTCCTTCGTTGATGGGCAGCTGCATACAATACCTTAGGGTTTCTTGGATCCATGTGAATTTCATTGATGCCGGTGTGCTCATCAACAGACAAGATGTTGGTCCAGCTTTCACCACCATCAGTTGATTTATAAACACCTCGCTCACCACCTTTATTCCAAAGTGGGCCATAAGCGGCTACATAAATTACATCAGAATTGTCTGGCTGGACAATGATCCCTCCAATGTGTTCAGAGGATTTCAGCCCCATGTTTTTCCAGGTTTTGCCGCCGTCGATGGATTTATAAACTCCATCGCCATAGCCAACCACTCGCTGGTTATTGTTCTCACCTGTACCGACCCAGACTACATTAGGATTATTCGGATCGAGGGTGACGCAACCAATTGAATAGCTGCCTTGGCCATCAAAAACGGGGGTGTAAGTAACCCCCGCATTGGTTGTTTTCCATACGCCACCGGAAGCGGTAGCTACAAAGTATTCCTTGGTGTTTTCAGGGTTTACGGCGAAATCAGCTATACGACCAGAAGTAAGCGCAGGGCCTAGATTTCTAAATTTCAACCCATTTAAGGAAGTTTTTTCCAGTTGAGTTTTCTGGTTATCAGAAGAATTAGAATTTCTTCTTTGAGCATCGGCACTAAATGTTACCAATGCGGCGAATATTAATATTTTGAGTTTTTGCATGCTGTTGGATTTTAATTCAAACCGCTAAAATGCAGATATTGAAGGAATTGGCAATAAATAATTGATTAATGGGATATTTCATTATCTGATTCTTATCCAAAATTTCCCTGAAGCAAATCGTATTAGGAAATATCGAATTAGGAAATACTAGATCAATCAACTGACTTTCTAACCTGAAAATTCTGCGTTGCAATAATCCCCAACATAATAATCAGCAGGACTAATGCGAATGACAGCCCCCTCCTAAGGCCAAAAACATCCCCGAGATATCCGATAACTGGAGGGCCAACAAAAAAGCCGGAATAACCGATCGTTGTTGCCATGGCAATACCGAGGCTTGGCGAAATTCCAGGTGTATTGCCAGCAGTTGAATATATGATCGGGACTATGGTGGCAAGGCCTAAGCCGACCATAAAAAACCCTACAACAGTAGTTAACGAAGTAGCAACCCCAAGTGCCAACGTGAAGCCTAAAATGGCAACAATTGCATTCATCACCATCAATTTCTTTTTGCCGAGTTTTTCAGTCAGGTAATCACCAAAAACACGACCAATGGTCATTGCAACACCAAATGCCCCAACAACCAGTGCGCTCAACGCTTCAGTTGCCCCGATAACCTGATTCATATAAATCGCTGACCAATCCGCCATAGCACCTTCAGATAGCATTCCGCAGAAAGCAATCAAACCTAAGGGAATGATGGCCTTGGTGGGCAGCATAAAACTGCTTGATTGACCATCTGATTTCACTCTTTCTTTAATGAGGTATCTCGTGGCAAATAGAAAAATCATAAGAGCGAATGAACAAACAATCATCAGGTGGCTTTGCAACGGAATTTCAGCTTTGGAGAACAACGAAGCCGCCACAGCACCCACGGCCATACCAATACTCCAAACAGCGTGAAATGATGACATGATTGTTTTTTTCCAGTTTCTTTCGACCAAAACAGCCTGTTCATTCATTACAACATCCATTGCGCCATTCGAAACCCCAATCATAAAAAATACCAGGCTTACAGCAATAAGTGCATCAGGAACCGCTAGAAACACTATTGAAAAACATATAAGAACAGCCATCAATTTGATCACATTAGCGCTGCCAAATTTCATTGCGAACCAACCGGTAAATGGCATGGCAGATACCGCTCCCAATGCAAGCGTAAACAACAATGAGCCCAGTTGTGCATGTGAAATATTTAATTGCTGCTCTAACTCCGGCAATCTTGAAGCCCAATTCGCATACAAAAACCCATTAATAAAAAAGAGGGTTGAGACCGCCACACGTTGTATCAGGTTGATGGATTTTTGCATGGGTTGCAAAGAAATTGAAAAATTGAGAAGCTCCGCTAGCCCAAAGGAATTTTGGCAACGTTATAACCTTCAGCTTTGTTTATTTAACCAATCAATGGCGATCGACCAAAGTTGCTGGTTGCCCTTGCTGAAAAATTTCATATGACCGATTTCCTTTAAACCATGATCTGATGGCACCAGGCTCATCTTCTCCACTTGAAGTTTAGTGAAAACGGATGCCATATCATCCACATTCTCGTTGTTGGCAATGTCATCATCTATGGCATTCACCCAAAGGGACGGAATATCCAGTTCATTGTACCAGTGCCTGGTTATCGATTTGTCAAATGCGGTTTTTACATAGCCCTGACCATTGCACCATTCGCTCCACTCAGCAGCTACTTTTTTTGGAAGAGCTTCTCCCATCCCTACCAAGTTGGTTTTTGAATGCCCAAACAAGATGTTGTTGAGTGGTATGTAAACATTCATAAAAAAGAAGGCTGAAAACTGAAAAGGCATTTTCATGTTCTTTAACTGACCAGAGGAGCAGGCGAAATTAAACATTGAAGTGAGCTCCTCACAGTTTGGCATTAAACCTACAAGCTGACCTCCAGCACTGTGCCCTACGAGATGGTATTTGGTGGCGGGAAAATGATCTTTTAGCGACTCCAAAATAGCCGGCATGTCCTGCTCACCCCATTGTTGAAGCGAGGCATTACTCCCCCTTATTTTTCCCTTGAGGCTGTCACCAATACCACGGTTGTCAAAAGTTAGAACGCCAAAGCCGTTCTGTGATAAATGTTTAGCAAATGGGGCATAAAATCTTCTTTTGATGCCAGTCGCAGGGGCAATCATCACTGCTCCTTTTAGATCACCTGTTGGTTGGAAAAGTGAAGCAGCCAGCTCAGTTGAATCCGAACAAGTGATTGTTATGTTTTCTGAGGGCATTGGTTCAAATTTAGACTGTATCATCAAATCACCGACCCCTGAGGCACAAAGGTTCAGGAACACTCCTTCTGGTTACTTAGGCCGGTTAGTGATCCGATGACTCGAAGTCATCGGATCACTTTTGAATTATTGTAAGATTGTTAGGGTAAACACTTGGCATGGCGGAAAAAGGACTCTTTACGGTGGTCTGTGAGGACACAGACCACGACTGAGTTATTAGCATCTAATAAAATGAACTAGTTTTTTCGGGATCACTGCACATACAAGGAGCTTCTTCGCAAGATTGACATCTAGGTACGTAATCTGAGTTGTTCTGGTGAAAAGTGCTTAAATCTTCAAAATCATTTTCCAAGGCACTGCAATGTGCCTTGAACGTATTCTTTTGTACTATCTGGGCAGGAAGGTTGTAAGCCAAAGTTGTAAAAACAGCTTGATAGCTAAAAATATCCTGTTTGACTTGTTTGATTTGGATGCTTTTCAAGTATTGACATTCCAACTGAGATATTTGTGCCAAGTAAGATGGTGAAATGTAGAAATGATCAACATTATTAATACACCAAGCGACATACCCTGGGTCAGCTTGTAACCAAAGAAATTGTTCCGAATTTGGTGTGTATGTGGGAAGAAAGTCGTCTGATTCCTGAATCCAGGAATTTCCTTTAACTACACTTCTATAATTTCCCTCAAAAAGTGATAGAACTACATCTCCGATCAACTTTGCGTATCGGTTCTCTGGAATATCCAGAATTAAGTATTTAGAAGTAACCTCGAAAGAAATTTCAGTTCTAATTTTTTTAAAAAGTTTAAGTGAGCCTGGGTCTATTACTGTTTCTAATTCTGGACATGGTATCTTGAAATGTGTGCTTTTCAAAGTCAGGGCATTCATAACCTCAATTATGTACTGCTTAATCACTTGCTTCACATCTGTGCTTATTTTTCCGCACCAAACATCATCAACTTGTCGTCCTTTATATTTTCCGAAATCGAACAGCATGGCCAATAATACTCTTGTATTCCTTAGCTTAACCTTCAAGTTACGACTGATCAGATGACTTTGAGTCATCTGATCCAAAGATTTATAGCTTCTCCAATGCCATCTCCGCAATAGTGCCTCCAATTGCCAGTGAGCTAGTAGCAGCCGGCGAAGGTGCGTTGCAAACATGGATCATATTTTTTTCTTCGATAATATTAAAATCGTCCAACAGACCGCCTGTGCGGTCACATGCCTGGGCCCTAACCCCAGCGCCGCCATCTTCCAGATCGTCCTGCTTAATTTCTGGGATCAGTTTCTGCAATGCTTTTGTAAAAGCTGCTTTTGAAAAGGACCTATACATTTCACCCGCTCCTGTTCTCCAATATTTCATAGCTACTTTTTGGAAACCAGGCCAACTCAGGGTTTCAAATAATTCGCCAAGATGCACCTGGCGCTTAGAATAACCCTCTCGTCTGAAGGCTAAAACAGCATTTGGGCCAGCTTCCACGCCCCCTTCAATCATCCGCGTGAAATGCACTCCCAAAAAAGGGAAATTTGGGTCAGGAACGGGGTAAATGAGGTTTTTAACCAGGTGCTCTCTTTCGGTTTTGATTTTGTAATATTCCCCCCTGAATGGAACAATTTTTACATTCACTTTTGATTGGCCCATTCTGGAAACTTTATCGGAATAGAGACCGGCACAGTTAATCAAAAGATCGAACGAGTAGTCAGATTTGGAAGTAATCAGTTGATTATCCTGAACCTTTATAACTTTTTCATTCAGGTGAATCTCACCACCAGCGGCTTCAATCACTTCACCATATTTCGAAGCAACTTGTTTATAGTCGATAATACCAGTTTGTGGCACATGAATTCCTGCCACTCCGTTAACATGAGGCTCATACTCTTTCAATTCCTCAGCAGATAAACGCTTTAAATCACTGAGTCCGTTTTCTACTCCGCGTTGCTGAAGGGTCTCCAGATAAGGAATTTCTTCTTTGGAAGTGGCAACCACTATCTTGCCACATAACTCATGTTTGATGTTATACTCAATGCAAAACCGGAGGAGTTCATTGTATCCGTCAATACAATTTTTTGCCTTTAAGCTGCCGGGTTTATAATAAAGCCCTGAATGAATGACCCCACTGTTATGACCAGTTTGATGATAGGCCAAATGCGCTTCCTTTTCTATAATTTTGAGGCTGATTTGAGGGTTGGATTGCAGCAATTTTAAACCAGTTGCCAAGCCAACAATACCACCCCCAACAATGCATACAGATTTGCCCATTCGGCTATGAAATTTCGAATTAGTGGGCAAAATTAATTTAATGATCTTGATAAAAAATCGATATGGAAACTGAGCAGACATCAAAAGAAGGAACAATGATGATTGAATTGAGGGGCCTCAATATGGAGGACTACCTTGACCTGAAAGAATCGATGATTCAGGCCTATTCTGGAATTGGTGGAATGCACTGGGATGAGGGCCATATTAAGAGGTTGTTGGGCATTTTCCCTGAAGGGCAATTGTGCATTTTGGTAAACGGCACTGTGGTCGCCAGTGCACTCAGCTTAATTGTTAATTATAAGAAATACGGTGATACCCACACCTATAAGCAAATAACCGGGGACTTCACCTTTTCAACCCATGATAAAAACGGCGATGTGTTGTATGGCATTGAAATGTTCGTCCATCCTGATTACCGGAACTTAAGGTTAGGAAGGCGATTATATGCTGCCAGAAAAGAATTATGCGAAAACCTCAACCTCAGGGCCATCATGGCAGGAGGCAGGATCCCTAATTATGAAAAATACGCTAAGGACCTTTCACCAAAAGCATACATTGAAAAAGTAAAACACAGGGAAGTTTACGACCCGACTTTAACCTTCCAGCTTTCCAATGATTTCCATGTGAAGAAGGTGCTGAAAGGCTACCTCTCTGGTGATACGCAATCCCTTGAGTATGCGACTTTGCTAGAGTGGAACAACATATTTTATGAAGAAAAGCCAGAGTTGTTCAGCTCCCGAAAGTCAATTGTGAGGTTGGGCTTGGTGCAATGGCAAATGCGATCATTTGACAGCTTTGAGAGGCTTACAGAACAAATCGAATTTTTCGTAGATGCCATCAGTGATTATAAGTGCGATTTTGGGCTGTTTCCGGAATTCTTTAATGCCCCGTTGATGGCGAAATACAACGATCTGCCAGAACCGGACGCTGTAAGAAAACTTGCCGAATATACTGAACCATTGAGGGATAAATTCAGGGAATTTGCAGTGAGCTACAACATCAATATAATCACTGGTAGCATGCCTTTGGTAGAGGACGGAAAGCTCCTAAACGTAGGCTATGTCTGCAAAAGGGATGGTGAAACTGAGCGTTTTGAAAAAATACATATTACGCCGTCAGAGGTAAATGCCTGGGGAATGGTGGGCGGTGACGCTATCAAAGTTTTTGATACCGATGCTGGCAAAATTGGAGTAACCATTTGTTATGATGTAGAATTCCCTGAGCTGACACGGGTTATGGCCGATGAAGGAATGCAGATATTGTTTGTTCCTTTTCTGACGGACACTCAAAATGGCTATACCAGGGTGAGGTATTGTGCCCAGGCCAGGGCTATAGAAAATGAATGCTACGTAGCCATTGCCGGTAGTGTAGGCAACCTGCCGAGGGTTAATAACATGGACATTCAGTATGCTCAATCTGCCGTATTTACCCCTTCTGATTTCGCCTTCCCGACAAATGCAATAAAGGCTGAAACTACGGCAAACACTGAAATGACGCTAATCGCTGACATCGATCTTGAATTACTCAAAGAATTGCATGAGCAGGGCAGTGTAAGAAACCTTAAAGACAGGCGAAGAGATATTTACGACTTTAAGAGGAAGTAGGGAGTTTACTTCATCAAGCTTTGTATCTCTTGTTTTAGGATGTCTCCAATAGTTTCAAAAGCACCGGATTGGCGATATACAATGCTCCCTTCCTGATCAATGATAAAATGAGTTGGATAGGCCTTTACTTGATAATCTGAAGCTATTTTCATCCCATCTGGGATTATCTGATAATCAAATTGCCGTTTTTCGAGAAAATTTGTCAGCTGACTTTTATTATCCAGGGCAAAGGCCAGAAAAACAACCTCTTGATCGGTAAAAGCGGCTACTAATTCATTCAATTTTGGCATTTCAATAATGCAAGGTTTACACCCAATAAACCAAAAGTTAAGAACCACCACCATCCCTTTGAGCTCCCCCAAATTCCATTCATTCTCATTGAGATCATTAACTTCGAATTTAGGAGCTGCCTCTCTCTCAATCTGGGAAGCAATCTTTTGTAGATAAGCTTTTATATCACCAGCGCTTGGGTAAATTTTTGGGTAAAGTGATTCCAGTGAATCAAGAATTGAAGCCTCACCACTTTCTAAGTAGGCCAATTGATAGCTGTTTTCGGCTGCCTTCCAATCCTGATTTTTTTTAAGCAATTCAGCTTTGAATGACAACGACATCCATTTATTATGATCATCGAAAGACATGGCACTATCTACATGAGCGATCGCTTTTTCAATTTGATCTGCTCTATCAAAAGAGTATGCAAGCATTGAATGGTTCGAAGCAATTATGCTTGCTCTGCTACCGGGATCAGATCCAAATGCTTCAATTGCTCTAGGCGGCAACGGAGCTTTTGAGTGCCTGAAGGCTGAGCGCTTATTCAAAGCCAATATTTGTAGTTGCAGTGATATTGCCTCTTCAATTTGACCACCCTTGTTAGCGAACTGGGCTTTTATCGATAATAACATTGTTGAAATTGGGTTCCGTTCAATTTCAACATCAATCACCTCATTTAATTTATCAGAGTCCGTCTTGCTCTGCATGAGGTAACTATGTATAAATTCTGATAAATGCATTTTTGCGCCCTTGTTAATCTTGTCGTCAATAAGTGCGGCAATCTCTTCCGTCAGACGATGATTATTCTGAAATGAAAATGATTGAATGGCCTTAGCCGTTAGAGTTGATTCAGGATAATTATCAATTAGGGAGACCAACTTTATATTGGCAATTGAGTCATTGGCTAACCTTGTTAACATGTAATCCGAAAATGCAAATTCAGCTGAATTTCTGTTATGAATAGATTCAAGGAGCCTTTCGTATTTTCTAAGTGTATCAGTCTCGGTGAATTCAGTTCTACCGAAACTTTTTGTAAAAAGGAGGTTTTGAAAATAAAAGCCATACGGAACAATAGCATTCGGGTTTTTATCTATCCCACTCTGCAATCGGTTATAAAGTGAAAGTTTGGGTTTGACCCCCATACTAAAAAAAGCCCCCGGCAATACCTGACCCTGTCCATCATAAACTAAATCGCTTAAAGTCGCATCCCAGTCGTAATTATCTATGGAGTAAAACTCTACCCTGATGGCTTGCGTGTTTGGTTGAACCTTAAACTGGCCAACCAACTGATCCCGCTCAAATTTTAAGGAAACAGTATCAATACTATTTACATAATCGATTGTTGAATTAATTCTAGCCCAAACCTTTTCATCAGTTGCGAATACAGATTCTTCAGAAATCACATTATAATAAATGTCGATTCTGCTATTCATTTTAATGGAGTCTTGTTTAATTCCAGAAATTTGAGCTGAACAGAAACCCGAAATGTAAAGAAGAGGAAGTAGTGCAATAAATCGTAAGTCAATCATAGGTGCGAGTTAAATAATCAACAATTTGGCTGTTAATTCTTACATATAATATACCCTTTTGAAATCAAATCGCCATTCCGAACCTTGTAATATTATCACTCCTGGCTACTTTATTCTAAATAATCAGTTACCCGAATGAGTCAGCTTCACATCACGAACCAGCGCCCATCAACAATTCTTTAATTACCTTTATTTGGCTTAAGAGGTTTAAAAAAATTGTCTTCGAGGGATACCCACAATATTGAACCACTGTTCCGGGAACATTTCGAACCACTTTGTGGGTTTGCAATGAAATACCTCCACAATCTTGATGACTCAAAAAACCTGGTTCATGAAGTATTCATTAACCTGTGGGAAAAATATGAGAGCCTACCCGTAGACTCAAATTTTAGAAGCTATCTGTACACTTCTACCCGAAACCGCTGCCTAAATGTAATTAGGGATAAAAAGAAGTTGGTGGCCCTGGAGGAAGCCACCGATCAGCCAACAACTAGTGAATCCAGCACTCTGGAAACAACCGAACTTGAGCGGGAAATTGAATTGGCAGTGAACTCACTTCCGCCAAAGTGCCTTGAGGTATTTGAACTAAGCAGAAACGAGGGGTTAAAATATGCTGAAATTGCAGATAAACTGGACATTTCAGTCAAAACAGTTGAAGGCCGAATGACCAAAGCATTGGCGCTTTTGCGGGATAGTTTGTCTGCATTTATTTCAATAGGAATTTTATTGATTTCGTTTCAAGGGTGGAGACCACCCGATGTGTTTTAAGAACAGAGACCTTGAAAGAGCTTGAAAACGATATAATGGAAATTTTGATCACCAAACAATTGGCGGGTGAAGCTACTGCTGATGAAACTGCAGAAATCACCTCCTGGAGATCACAAAATGAGGCGAATGAGGCGGCATTCAAAAAAATGCAAAAAGCTTTTGAATTGGGTCAGCGGGAAATAAAGCAGCCAAAAATAAACATCGATATTGACGCTGAGTGGGGCCATTTCAATAACCTGGTCGCCGAAAGGTCTACAAAAACTGTTTCAATCAAACCTGAACAGGCCTCAAGATTCAGTGTGATGCAGCTTGCGGCATCAGTGGCACTATTAATAGCCGTAGCCATCGGATATTTCTATTTCGCAGACAGCACTACTACCATCCAAACTGCGGATAACATTGAAACTGTGATTTTGCCAGACGGTTCGCAAGTTGAGCTAAATAGAAACACCACCCTCACTTACGACGATGACTTCAACTCTACCAGCCGCAACCTGACCCTTGACGGCGAAGCTTTTTTTGATGTAAAAAGAAATAAGAGTTTACCTTTTGTTATCACCTCTGACCAAGCCGAGGTGAAAGTCCTTGGCACATCATTTAATGTTTCGGCCAAAGGCGAGGGGTCAGTTGAGGTGGTAGTCGAATCTGGCAAGGTTCAGCTTAGTGATGTTTCGAGAAACGAATCCGTTGCCTTGAACCCTGGCGACAAGGGTTTATTGACATCAACTGAACTGTTGACGGAAATAAATGACGATCCCAACTTCAACGCCTGGAGCACCAAAAAGCTGGTTTTTAACAATACAGAACTGGCAGAAATTGTTACACTCCTAAATGGAGTTTATGGTCAGCAGATTAGCTTAAAAACAGAGGTTTCAGATAATTGTGCGGCAACTGTTACGTTTGATAATCAAGAATTGGACGCTGTGCTATTAGTGCTTGAAGAACTTCTCGGGCTGGTTTATCAGGAGGCGAATGGACAAATAGAAATTATTGGTGCAGAATGCCAGTAGCTCACGCTCACAGATCCCTGGTGTTTAGGCTGGCGGCAATCGTGATTTTAACAGCAGCCTCCCAGTTGATTGCTATTGGTCAAAATATACCTCAAACTCTCATTTCAATTGATGCCGAAAATCTAAGTTTAAAGGAGGTCCTTGATGAAATTTCTGAGCAATCAGGGTTATCGTTTGCCTATAACCCCAACCGAATTGATGAAAATGTTGTGGTTACATATACAGCTCAAAACAGCCCATTAGATCAGGTTTTAAAAGAAATCCTGACCCCACTAGAAATAGAGTTCACATTTTTAGAAACCCAAATTTTACTCAAACCACAAAAAAAAAGTTCAAAACCAACTAATAAAGTAACCTTAAGTGGCTATGTGAAAGATGTTGAAAATGGCGAGGCGTTAATAGGAACAACAATTTTTATTGTGGAGATTGGGCAAGGTACAATTACTAATTCTTATGGGTTTTATTCTTTAACCATACCCCAGGGATCATATAACCTTCAATTTTCATATATAGGTTATGAACCGGTCAATGAGGCAATTCAGTTAAATAGTGCCGAAAATCTGAATGTAAACCTGAAGGGCCAGCCTCCCATTCTTGAAGGGCTGGTGATCTCGAGTACTGATCCTATTCTGACTGATGCCATTCAATTAGGCAGGACTGATCTAAGGACGAAGCAAGTGAATGAAAGGGCAGCACTTTTGGGTGAACATGATGTGATTAAAACATTGGAGTCAGTGCCCGGAATAAAACCTCATTCTGATGGCTCTACTTTTTACTATGTGCGTGGTGGCGATAGGGACCAAAACCTGATTTTGATTGATGACGCCCCGATTTACAACCCTAGTCACATGTTGGGGCTGTTTTCTACGGTCATCCCAGATGCGATTAATGACATCACAGTTTACAAGGGGGAAATGCCTGCATCACTTGGCGGCCGGCTTTCATCGGTGCTGGACATCCGCACAAAAAAAGGCAATGACCAATCGCTTCAAATCTGGTGGAATACAAGCATCATCTCAAGCAAATTGGGAGTTGAAGGCCCTTTTAAAAAAGGTAAGAGTTCCTATTTATTGTCAGGTAGGTGGTCGCAAATCGGATGGGTACCCAAACTTGCAAGCGATGAAGTGGATGAGTTTTTCTTTAATGATTTCACTGGCAAAATCAATTTTCAATTGGGTAAAAAAGACAGGCTTTTCCTCTCAGCTTACACAGGAAGAGACAGTTACTTAGGCTTGAATGAAGGCATTGAATGGACTAATTCAGCGGCCACCTTAAGATGGACACATCTTTTTCATGATAGATTGTTCATGAAATCAACGCTTTCCGGGAGCAGTTACGACTATTTTCTTCATACCGACAGGTCATCAAACACCCGATGGAAATCCCATATTTCGAACTTTACCTTAAAATCTGATTTTTCATATTTTATTGAGCCAGAGCATGAAGTCACGTTTGGGGCGGGGTTAAGCGCATTCAATATCAACCCCGGCAACATTACATCAGATGTAGAGATACGGCCTCCTATTGTTTCAATTAGAAATTCCGCAGAACTGGTTCTTTACGGCAATGTTGAAAATCGGTTGTCTGAAAAATGGGGCATAAAATATGGCCTACGTTTAACAAGTTGGGGCAATTTTGGTGACTCGTTTGAATTTGAGTTCGATGCTGACAGAAACGTGATTGACACTTTGAATTTCACTTCTGATGACTCCTACGGCGAATACTTCAACGCTGAACCCAGGCTTGCTGTAAGCCATTACATAAATGATGAGTCGTCTATAAAGGCAAGTTATTCCCGAAACGTCCAGAACCTGCACCTGATCACAAATTCCATTAGTCCCTTTACAAGTCTTGAAGTGTGGCTGCCAAGCAACCTCAACATTAAGCCACAGGTTTCTGATCAATTGGGCATTGGCTATTATAAAGAATTCCCCAAAAATGGTCTGGGGCTGGAGGTTGAGTCATTCTATAAAATAATGACCAACCAGATTGACTATGAGGCGCATGCAGAAACCCTCTTAAACCCATTAATTGAGCGTGAATTGAGATTCGGAACTGGAACATCATATGGGGTAGAATTTATTCTGAAAAAGCAACAAGGCCGGCTTCGAGGTTGGGTGGGCTATTCATATTCGAGGGCCAAACGAAAGTTTGACGAAGTGAATGACGGCGTTGAGTTCAATGCTTTTTTTGATAGACCGCATGAATTCAATCTGGTGCTGGGTTATGATCTCAATTTGAAATGGAACTTGGGCATGAATTATACCTTTTTCAGTGGGGCGCCCTACTCCAGCCCTATCAGCTTCTATCAATTTAATAATGAGGAAATTCCGATTTACGGCCAGAAAAACAACAGCAGATTGCCTGACTACAGGCGCCTGGATTTATCAGCAAACCTCAAGCTTAACAAGAATCCGGATAGCCGGTTCAAGCATGGGCTGACTTTTTCTATTTACAATTTTCTTGGAAGGCGAAACCCATTTTTCATCAATTACAATAAAACCGATGCAGGGGAAAGCCAATTTGAAGTGCCTACCAATTTGTTGGAAAAAACCCGAATGCCTTCACAAACTTTCATGTTCCAATTTGTGCCATCAATCTCCTATCATTTCAACTGGTTATGAAAAAGTGGTGGAACATATTACCGTTCTTTCTATTGGCTTGTGAAGAGCCGATTGATGCGCCATTAAACATAGTTGATAGTGATGTTTTGGTAGTGGAAGGCCTTTTGACCAACCAAAAAATCAACCACCTAATTAAGTTGAGCCACCCACATACACAAATAAGTGGCGATCCAATTCCGGCAACGGGGGCAAGAGCCGGAATTTTCATTGATGGGGAATTAACTTACCTGTTGCAGGAAAACCCTGAAGAGCCAGGATACTATTACTCTGAGCCTTTTAGGGCAGTTTTTGGCCAGGTTTATGTGCTTGGAATTGAATACCAGGGCCAGCAGTATTTTGCTTTTGATGCATCGGCTGCTGGAGAACCTTTGCCAGCGATCAACCTTGAGCAGGTTAATGAATCATTTTACAGATTAAACCGACCCGCCGGCGGTTTTGACCCAAACTACATCAATCACGATATCTATTGGGACCAAACCTCATTTTGCGAACAGGACACATTATGTGAGGGGAAAGTGGTTTTCTACGATCTTAAGACAACAGATGTCCACGAAATTTACAAGCCAGACAAAACAGATTTCATATTCCCGGTAGGTTCGGTGATTGTTCGCACCAAATTTTCGGTCAATGAAAATTACCGAACATTCCTACGGTCGGTACTATCAGAAACCAGCTGGCGAGGTGGCTATTTCGATATCCAGAGGGCTAATGCCCCAACTAACTTGAGTGAAGGGGCGATTGGATATTTCGCAGTCTCCACTGTGGTGAGTGATACAATTGTGGTGGAATAGCTGGTAGTAACCTTAAGTATCTAAAGTCGCCGTAAAGCACTATCAGCGCTTGTTGGTGTTTGTCACCAACAAGCCATAAAAACTAATATAAATGAGATTTTTCTACATGATAGATGTTGGTGACAAACACCAACATCGGTGGCAAATCCCCTCAAGGTCTATCGGAAATTTAATAAGGCGACCACCTCAATACTTCTCAAACAAATCAACATCATCTCTTGGGTTCAGGCTTATTGCAATGTTGATAAATGTGGATACATATTCGCTGAAAAAATCAGAGTTCTCTTGCGTTCCGAAAATTGGCGTTCCATTTAATGCCCCTACTATTATGAAATTCCTCGAAGCATCAACCCACAGTACAGCAGCAGTTCCAGGCATGCCACCGGTATGATTATGGTTGCCTGGGTTTAAAAACCAACCAGCCCCATAACCAGAGCCAGGATCGCTGATCATTTGTGCATGGCTATTCGCTGATAGGATGTCAGGAACCCCCGGTTCGCCATCAACCGCCACCCCAAACCTGGCCAGATCAGCGATCGAAAGAACCCAACCTCCGTGGCTATCCATTGGCTCAACCGCCCCCATTCCGCCATAAGGCTCAAGTGCGTTAATCGTTGGATCAAAAATGGCCGGTGAAGACTGGTTTCTATAGTGGTAGCGAACCTCATCTTCAAAACGTTCCTCTAATTTGGTTTTGGCTGTTCTAGGTGAAAGCGCCCCGGCTGGCTCAAAAACGGCCTGCTGTACGTATTCCTCGTAAGTCTGCCCCGTCACGGCTTCAATCACCCGACCCAACACCAGGTAGGTGAGGTTGTGATAAGCATACCTCGACCCGGGAGGGAAATTCAAACGCTGTGTTGCCAGCCATTGAACAACTTCGGTTGCGGTAGCTGGCCGATTAAGGCCAAGCCCACTTAGAATCCGTTCTTGATTAAACATCGGGTCAGATACCTGCCCACGATCCCAGCCGGCTGTGTGATGCAAAAGCTGGTTAATGGTGATGTCAAAAATTTGTGAGTCTTTAACCGCTACATCAGCAATCAGGTCGCCTAGGATTTCAAAGGCTTTGTCATTCAGATTAAGTTTACCCTCTTCGATGAGTTTCATCGTGGCCACCCCTGTGATCGGCTTGCTCACACTTGCCACCCTAAATAAATTTTCTGGTTCCATTTGGGTTCCTGCAGACTGGTCAGAAACTCCATAAGCCCTAAGTGCGACTAATTTTTCATTCCTGATTACCCCGTAAACCCCTCCTGGAATTTGAAATTTTCTAAGAAAAGAGATAAAGGCTAAATCCATAGAAGTAGTTCCATCACCAGCTACAGGAAAGACTTCAAGACTTGCTGATTTGGTTTGATCATCAATTTTAGCACTCACCGAGAACCGCCCATTTTCCACAGCAGTTATTTGACCAAACTCATTAATAGTTGCAATTGCTGGATTACTTGTTGCCCATGTTACTTTACTAGAAACATCAGTAGTGCCTTGAAACGCTGATAGTTTCAGGTTACTCCCAACCCCGGTCAAGAAATCCCTAGGCACCCTGAGCTCTAGCACATCAGGTTCCGGTTCAACATCGTTGTTGTCATCGTCGTCATCCCCGGAAGAGCAGGATATAAACATTACCATCAGGCAAAACGACAGTATTCGGAGAATCTGAAAATCAAAGCTGGAAGTCATTTTCATAACACTGTAAAACTCAAAAATAAAAAACCCTTATCTCCGAATGGAAATAGGGGCTTTAATGTCGTGGGGTTTACTTTTCATGCCCTTGTTGGTGTTTTCCACCAACAAGCCATCAAATCTAACTTATAAGTAAATGACATTATTCATCAGGTTGATGTTGGTGAAAAACACCAACATCGGCGGTAGATCAACTTTTATATATCCTCTTAAATTTTCTCTTTGTTCAACTCCCATCGTTCCCTCAATATTTTAATTTTTTGTAAGAATTCAGTCCACTCTGGCTTCAAAATCTTTGTCGACTCGATTATTAAATGGTTCCTATATGATTTAGTATGAAAAGACACCCGTTGCGCACTTATATCAATTTTTTCCATTAAAAATTTCTTTATTCTTTTCCTGTCAGCTAACCCCAAAATACCTTCATCATTAAAAATATAAACAATGGTTCTGTTTCTAATCGCATATAGAAATCCAAAAAAGAGTATCAATGTCGTTGCAAGATAGTCGTAAGCGTCCCACACCCATTTCTCGTCTAGTAAAGAGTATATAAGAAAAAATGCTATGAATAGGCCGCCGATCCACTCATTGGATCTCAGTCGAACAATTATGTTATCTTTTTTTCTTAAAGCCGACTTGTTTCTAAAATGAATGGAGGACTCCACAGTTAATAAAATCAAACCAAAAAGAGTGTAAGAAAAGCCTTTATCGATTCCTATCATGACATCGATAAAGACAACGATAATGAAGCTAAGAATAATGTAAACCCTTTCTAGAATCATAGGTTAAACCAATGAGTTGAGGGTGTTGACCAAAATAGTTTCAACAAATCATAAGAAGTAAGAGGTCTCATTTCGTGTCGGTCTGAATACTAGTAATCCAATCACTTCCTCGCCGCTTTAAACTCACTGCCATCATACCATTTTGGCCATGCGCCGTCATTGGCTAGTTTCCAACCTACCTCAAATAGTAGCTGCGCATCAAGCTGAATACCACTGAGCTCTGTTGTTTCAGGGTCAAACTCATCGGTGGGTTGATGATATTTTGTAGCCCTGTATTCATCATTGAGCTGCTTTACATACTCCACACCTTTGGTCATGTGCTCATAGGAACCGCTGGCGTAAAGTGCAGGTATCCCAATCTTGGCGAAATTGAAATGGTCTGACCGAAAGAAATAGCCTTTCTCAGCCTCCGGGTCTGGAATTACATATCGGCCTTGTTTTTCGGCAGCTTCAGCGGCGTATTCATCCATTTCTGAATGCCCATATCCGGTAATTGTCAAATCTTTCATTGGGCCTGGGCTGTCTAATGCATCCATATTGATATTGGCTACTGAGGACTTTGGTGGAAAAATTGGATTTTCAGAATAATACGCAGAACCTAGCAAACCTTGTTCTTCCGCTGTGACGGCAATAAATACGATCGATCTTTTTGGCTGCCCTGACTTTTGAAATGCATCAGCCACAGCTAACAGACAAGCCGTTCCTGAAGCGTTATCTACTGCACCATTGTAAATAGAGTCGCCTTCCACCGGAGCACCGACACCAAAGTGGTCCCAATGAGCAGAATAGATAATGTTTTCTTCCGGCTTTTCCGATCCGGGGATCTTGGCAACAACATTTTTTGAGTTGTCCCTTTTGATCTCATTCTTCACCACAACAGATGCAGTGACTCCCAGCGGCACTGGTTTGAAATCTTTATTTCTGGCTAAATCTTTGAACTTTTTGTTTTCCATATTGGATGCCTCAAAAATTTTGATGGCAGCATCTCTGGTTATCCAACCCTGAACATCCGCCCTGGGGATGTCACTTTCAAGGTTAAGGTTTGGCCCACTCCAGCCGTTTTGTACTACCTGCCAACCGTACGCCGCAGGAATGGTCTCATGAATGATGATGCAGCCAGCAGCCCCTTGCCTTCCGGCCTCTTCATATTTATAAGTCCAGCGACCATAATAAGTCATGGCATCGCCCTTGAACAATGTCGAGTCACCTGAGCCAAAACCGGGATCGTTAACCAAAACAACGGCAGTTTTTCCAGTCCAGTCAATGCCTTCATAGTCGTTCCAGCCATACTCTGGGGCAACCACACCATAACCAGCAAAAACCAGTTCTGAATTTTCAAGGTTCACCTCTTCTTCCACTTTTTGAGTGAGGGCTACAAAATCATCCCAATAGTTTAATCGAAAATCTCCCGAAGGGGCCGATATGTCCATCGTCTCTGAGGGTGTTCCCGTAATCTCAACAAGTGGTACATCCTGAAAAAAGCTGTCGCCATTGCCAGGTTGCAAGCCCAGCTTTTCAAATTGATCCTTGAGATAATTTATTGTGATAGTTTCGCCTTCGGTGAAGGGCATACGTCCGAGAAATTCATCTGATGCCAATGTGCCAATGTGCTGGCCCAGCAATTCTTCACTTACTTGAGGTAGTTCAGCAGATTTTTCTTTTTCACCCTGAGGGCCACAAGCTGATAACAAAATGGCTATTAGTAAGGAATTAAATATTGGTTTTATCATAATCAACAGTTTCGTTTTTAAATGTGAACATAAAGAAAAGGAAAACAGCTGCGGAAAACGCTGCTGGAATAATCCAGATGGAGCCCCAGTCATGGGCTTCAGCAACCACATAAGCATCTGTAATCAAACCTGCTGCCCAAAAGCCGATCAACATACCGACACCATAGGTGGCCAAAGTGATCAGACCTTGTGCGGAGCTTTTGAATTTCTCTCCCGCTTTTGAGTCAGTGTAAATCTGACCTGACACGAAAAAGAAGTCATAACAAATACCATGTAATGCGATCCCCAGAATAATCATAAATACCATTGAATCGGCGTTTCCATAAGCGAACAGAATATACCTGGCCGCCCAGGCCAGCATGCCAACCAAAAGTGTTTTCTTAATACCGTACTTCTTTAAGAAAATCGGTAACAAAAGCATAAACAGTACTTCAGAACCCTGACCGATCGTCATTTTGCCTGTTGGATTCGAAACACCGATCTCTGTTAAGAATGGGTTGGTATTTTGATAATAGAAAGCGAGTGGAATACAAATCAAAACAGAAGAGAAAAAGAAAACAGCAAAGTTTTTGTCTTTTAAAAGTCCAATGGCATCCGCCCCTACAATATCTCCAAAAGTGACTTTTTGGCCCTTCTCAACAGTAGGAGGTGTTTGAGGCAGTGTGAAACTGAAAACCCCTAATGCTACAGCGGCTGCAGATGTCATAAGAAATGTATTTTTCAATGCACCTGCCGCAATTGCCTCCTGTGCGTCCCATGAAAACACATAGCTGATTACAAGTCCGGCGGCAATCCAACCTATGGTACCCCAAACCCGAATCTTCGAAAAGTCTTTTGAAGGATCATCCATTTGCCTGAAAGCGACAGAATTCACAAGGGCCAACGTTGGCATATAAAGGATCATATACCCCAGCACATAGGGGTAAAAAGTGATGAAATCTGACGCATTGGCCATCATAAAAAGCAAAACGCCACCAATAAGGTGGAGCACAGCCAAAATTCGTTCGGCATTAAAGTAGCGATCAGCGATCAGGCCGATTATAAATGGCGCAATAATCGCCCCCCACGATTGAGTGGAGAAGGCCTGGCCAATTTGAATGCCAGATGCACCAAGGTTATTTCCCAAAAAAGTACCCAGCGTTACAAACCAACCTCCCCAAATGAAAAACTGGAGGAACATCATGATGCTGAGTTTTATCGAAATCGATCCTTTCATTATTGATTAAGTTAAGATGAAAAAACCCTTGAATTTGCAACAATTAGCTGATTTGAGCAAAGGGCTCTGGGGTTTCAGGTTTAAAGTTTCGGGTTTCTTGTTTTCCTCTATGGGAGATTGAAGCCTATATTTGGACACCTCAAATCATAGTCATATGAATACATCCAACTACCTCGTTTTATCACTGCTTATTTTAACAATGGCATGCTCTGGCTCTAAAACTGAGACCAAATCATTAGAAGAATCAGAAACAACCCAAGAAGCTCAGGTAGAAGCATCGATGCAAAATCAACTTTCAGAAGCTGAAAAAGCTGACGGTTGGATGTTACTTTTTGATGGGGAAACACTGGATGGATGGCATCGGTTTGGAAATCAGGAAGTAGGAAAACTGTGGCAAGTGGTTGATGGCACATTACATTTCTCAGGCAAATCAGATGATGAGGCTCTGGTCAATGAGGGAGGAGATATTCTCACGGATGGTGAGTTTGAAAATTATGAATTGAGCCTCCAATGGAAAATATCACCAAATGGAAACAGCGGCATCATTTATAATGTAGCCGAAACTGATGAATACGACAGGCCCTGGAAAACCGGGCCTGAAATGCAAATATTGGACAATGACGGCCATCCCGATGGAAAAATTGAAACCCACAGGGCCGGAGACTTGTACGACCTGATTAAGTGCAGTGAGGAAAATGTAAATCCTGTCGGGGAGTGGAATGAAGTAAAAGTGATCATTAATGATGGCAATCTCCAACACTGGATGAATGGTCAAATGGTGGTAGAAACCACAATGTGGACCGATGAGTGGAGAGACATGATTGCCAACAGTAAGTTTAATGAGTACCCCGGGTTCGGTACCATCAAAAAAGGCAGGATTTGCCTGCAAGACCACAATGACAAAGTTTGGTTTAGGAATATTAAGATAAGGGAATTATAGCCTAACCAGATGTGAAGAGAACGGTGAAATGAAAACTGTTAATTGGAAAATCTATCTCAACAAGCCACCGCAGGTCGTTTACCAGTTTTTATCAACTGCAAAAGGTCGAAAGCAATTTTGGGCTGAATCTGCTGAGGAAGTGAATGGCGTCATCCATTTTAAATTTCCGAATGGTTGGGAATATCTGGGAAAGATTATTCGCCAAATTCAAAACGAAGAATTTTCGGTTGACTACTTTGATTCCAAAGTAACTTTTAGACTCGTAGCATCTGGATCAGGTACTGATTTGGAATTGATAAATGAAAAGGTTCCTGAACAGGAATTTGAGGAGGTACTTAGTGGATGGGTGTCTGTTCTTATGTGCATGAAAGCAGCTGTTGACTTCGGTGTGGACCTAAGGAATCACAACTCCAACAAAACCTGGGACCAGGGGTTCATCAATAATTAATAACTTTTAATCCACCAATAGTTATCAAGTTGATACAATCCCAAATAGTATTAACTTCCGCTTCCTTATTGCCATTTGCCATGCTAAGAACACCGCACCAGTTTTGCATTTGTTTTATCATTTTGATTTTATTTTCCATCAACCTACAGGCGCAGAATTCCCTACCGGAGAAAGAAATCAGTAATACTTCTGGTGCCTGGTTAGGATTCTACACCAAGTGGCACATTAATGATAAATGGGCTTATTATGGGGAATATCATATGCGCCGCAAAAATGGTTTCGATGATATGGCTCAAATCTACTTGCGGTTTGGGGCCAGTTATAAGATCGCCAAGTATCTGGATTTCACGGTCGGTTTCGTAAACCCATATTATTGGGCGCCCAAAACCGGCGAGGGCATTGATAAGGTTGTTCCTCAATATCGCTTGTGGGAGCAAGCAGTTTTAGCCACCCCTTTCGATCACATTAAAGTTTATCACCAGCTCCGACTTGAGCAACGCTTTAGAAGGGGTTTTGAAAAAGGGTCGGATTTCAAATTAACTCATCGGTTCAGATATAAATTGACCGTTTATGTTCCCTTAAATAAGCCAGCCTTCCAACTTCATACACTATTTCTTTCTATGTATAATGAAATCTTTATGCAAGCTGGAAAGTCAATTGTTTACAATCATTTTGAAGACAACAGGGCATTTATGGGGTTGGGTTACAATTTAAGCCCCACGCTACAAGTCCAAACTGGCTACATGTACACCTATCGCCACGATGGTGCCCCCTGGAGGTATGAAAACCGGCACATATGGAGGCTGAGCTTCTATCACCACATGGATCTGCACCTTGACAGGCATAAGGTTGAGCGGGATATACCGATACATTAAGGTTGATAGGAACATTTATTTATGTCTACTCACCCACACTAAAGCCCTCTTCTCAGACCAATAAACGCCTTCATGTCCAAACTGTGCAAAACCAACATGACCGCCTTCATCAGGCCTTTCAAAATAGACATGCCTCGATTTTTTGAACTCAGTAGGGTCCAAGCATTCATTACCTAGAAATGGATCATTTAGAGCGGTAACAACAAGGGTAGGCACCTCAATGCCACTGATAAATTTAATGGCGCTGCACTTTTCATAATAGTCCAAAGCACTTTTAAAGCCATTTTGCGGGGCTGTGAAAAACTCGTCAAAATCGAATACAGAGTTTACATTTTTCCAGAATGAAGTGTCCAATTCCGGGAACAGCTTTGCTTTCTCAAAAAGCTTTTGTTTAAAGCTTCTTAAAAACTTGAGCTCATAAAGGAAATTTGATTTCTTATGAATTTGAACCGCACAACTGCGCAAATCAATCGGCACAGAAAACACTACCGCACTTTCAATCTGCTTAAATTTTTCAGTGCTCCCCTCCCCTAAATATTTCAGTGTCATGTTGCCACCGAGGCTGAAACCGACGAGTGAAATTCTTCTATAACCTTCACTGACAGCATGTTTTATTACCAATTCCAAATCTTGCGTGAAGCCGCTGTGATAAGAATAGAGGTGGCAATTTTGTTCGTCAGAGCATCCACGGTAATTCCAGGCTAAGATATCAAAGCCATTCTTTGAGAAAATATTGGCCATCCCAGCCATGTACTGGCGGGTCGAATTACCTTCCAGACCATGTGATAAAATCACCAGATGGGTGTTGCTATTTTTGATCCAATCGAGGTCAAGAAAATCTTCATCTGGTGTATTAATGCGTTCACGGATATACTTTGGGAGAGGAGGTGCCCTTATTAGCGCCGGATACATGGTTTGCAAATGCCGACTAAATAAAATTTTCGGGGCTTGGTAACCAGATTTCTCAATTAGCGGCATATTGAGCTCTAATGTAATAGGGTTTGGTTATTTGGCTGTTTAGCCTCCTAAGAGTATGGGCTGTTTGATTGAATATTATTGCAGGAGCGGCCTGACAATCTTCCGTCATCGATTTTTAATCTGATTGTCTCGGTTCTTTGTCCCCACTTTATTGGCAACACATTTAATGGGGTTATATATTTGAGTAACCAACAAATGATGAATTTTGAGGTTTGAACTAAGATTAAAGAAAGAAAGATAATGGCTGAAGTAATCCGAATGCCCAAGATGAGCGATACCATGGAAGAAGGTGTGATCGCCAGTTGGTTGAAAAAAGAAGGTGATGAAGTAAAGTCAGGCGACATACTTGCTGAAGTGGAAACCGACAAGGCCACTATGGAGCTTGAATCATACTGGGATGGAGTGTTGCTGCACATTGGTGTGAAGGAAAAAGATTCAGTACCCGTTGATGGGGTGATTGCGGTAATCGGGGAGAAAGGCGAGAAAATCGATGATCTTTTGAAAGAGGTCAATAACAATGGAGCCAGTAAGGGGAACGGAGAAGGCAAAGGTGGCGGAGCTGATGTGGCTGAAACTTCAAATGCCAAAGAAATAGATACATCTGATATTAACGCAACGCTCATATCAATGCCAAAAATGAGCGACACCATGACCGAGGGCACAATCGCAAGTTGGTTGAAGAAGGAAGGGGACGAAATTAAATCCGGTGATATTCTGGCCGAAGTTGAGACTGACAAAGCCACTATGGAGTTAGAGTCCTATTGGGACGGTACTCTTTTGTTCATTGGTCCTAAAGCTGGTGAATCAGTTCCGGTAGATGGAGTTTTGGCTGTAGTTGGTGAAAAAGGTGCCGACTACGAGACATTGATCAAGGCCCACGAGACGTCTTCAGGATCAGACAAAGAGGAGACGCCAACCCCTGAGGCTGAAACTTCCTCCGATTCGGCTCCAGAATCGAAAACTACCTCAGAAACTTCAACGGTTTCAAGTGCCACTTCTAATGGCCGGGTTAAAGCATCTCCATTGGCCAAGAAAATGGCCGAAGATAAAGGATATGACATTTCTCAAATCCAGGGCAGCGGTGACGGAGGAAGGATTGTTAAAAGAGATATTGAATCATATTCCCCTTCATCTGCGCCAGCCACTTCCGAAGGTGCACCCATTCAGTTGCCAACTGTTGTAGGTCAAGAGCGATATGAGGAAGTAGCTGTGAGCCAAATGCGCAAAACAATTGCGAAAAGGCTGTCAGAAAGCAAGTTTACTGCTCCACACTTCTACCTCACCATGGAAATCAACATGGACAAAGCCATGGAGGCCAGGAAGAGCATGAATGAGGTAGCACCTGTGAAGATTTCATTTAATGATATGGTTATCAAAGCAACTGCCGCCGCTTTGAGGCAACATCCTGATGTGAATGTATCATGGTTGGGAGATAAAATGCGAAAGAACCAGCATATCCATATCGGTGTGGCTGTAGCGGTAGATGAAGGCCTACTTGTTCCCGTTGTGCGGTTCGCAGATAATAAGTCACTATCACATATTTCAGCCGAAGTAAAAGATTTAGGAGGTAAAGCCCGGGACAAAAAGCTTCAACCCAGCGATTGGGAGGGCAGCACTTTTACCATTTCCAACCTTGGAATGTTTGGGATAGAGGAGTTCACTGCAATTATCAATCCACCAGATGCCTGCATTTTGGCAGTTGGTGGCATTAAACAAACCCCAATCGTAAAAGATGGTCAGGTTGTTCCGGGTAATGTGATGAAAGTGACGCTTTCATGTGATCACAGAGCAGTAGATGGTGCGGTTGGATCAGCATTCCTGAAAACCTTAAAGGGGCTACTGGAAGATCCAGTCAGGATATTGATTTAAGCAATTCACCTAACCTTTTTACTGAATTACTCTATTGATTTAACTGCATTGAACTCGTTCCTTTGGAATATATTATTTCATTCGGCCTTTTCAACCAGTTGCCGATTCCTTGATCAGCTTTGACCGGCTGTTTAGAAAGACAAAGAATTTGGGGCCGATCAACTCGGCCTTTTTTCATTTTACGGTTACTTTAGAAGCACACCAATTGTGAAGCCTGCCGTCCAGGCGATGGGTAAATCACCACCGCTCCATGTTGTTCTGTAATAATAATCAGCCTCATCAGTGGATGTATAGCCGTAGCCCATTCCAATGTGCCAATCCATGGTCATTATGTCACCGAGAACCCATTGTTTACCATAGTTTATAGTAAGAGCTACACTGGTTGCAGTTTCACCATAGGCGGGATTGAATTCCCTGTCACGGTAATATTTATGGCTGGCAAATGTCACTTCTGGTCTTATGTAACCACCTCTTAAAAGGTGGGTGCTAAAAGTCCCCTTTTGTGCGTATTCAGGCTTCAACTTAAATTTTGGTCCACCAGAAATAAATAAGCCAGCTTCCCTCCTATCAGCGAAGTCCTGCTTTCCTACACCAATAAAGCCTACCTTAAATTCCAAACTGGTAAAATTTCCAAGATATTGCTCATATCCCAATGTAAGGTTTCCAGTTAACGGTGAAAAGAACTCCATTTTAATGGCCTTCTTTCTCATTAATGAATCAGCGGGGAGAACAACTTCCTGGGCTATACCTTGTGAGATAAATAGGCAGGAAGACAAAAGAATAATGGATATCGTTTTCATGACAATAAATATTAGTTCCTTATCTACATGACAAAAAAAAGGCCAGAAACCCTTAAGGATTTCCGGCCTAATTAATTTTTTGGAATATTGATTATGCCTCCACTAACTAATCAGTCTGCTTAAAGCTATCCTGCTCACCAAGATTGGTCTTCCCGATAAACCTCATCCTATCAAACTTGTCTTCATTTTTGTGGCAAACTATTTGGTATGCTGACGAACCACCATGCCTTGCAATTACAACTGACCACGCAAGGAATATTTCATAAATCCTGAAGATTTCTTCACCGTACTTTTCAAGAACCTTCTCTTTGTTATTCATCCAGTTGTCATACCATCTATCAATAGTAATTGAGTAGTGGTTACCAATATTTTCCACACTGTGCACTTCAAAACCTACTTTTTCGATTCTCTGTAAATCCCAGTTTAGCGGCATGCTGGCATCAGCTCCGGAGAAAATGTATTCATTCATGAAAAGGCCCCACACCAGGTCTTCTCGGTTTTCTCTTTGAAATAAGTGGCTTCTTTCTCGAAGGCCAGCAATTTGCAAATAGAACATGCCATCATCTTCCAGCATGTCATAGCACTGTTTCATGAATTTTTTGAAATACTTAATGCCAACATGCTCTGCCATTTCAAGGCATGTAATCTTATTGTATTTTTTGTCTTTTGGAATATCCCTGTAATCCTTTACCCAAATCTTGGCTTTGTCCTCAACTCCATAATCCTTGATCTGTCGGTTGCCCCAATCAGCACCAGCCTGGGCTATGGTAACACCAGTAGTATTGACATCATAATACTTGGCCATATGGGCTACTAATGTCCCCCAACCGCAGCCGATGTCAAGTAGCTCTTCTCCAGGCTTTAATTGCATTTTCTGCGCAATCAGGTTCATCTTATTTTCCTGGGCTACCTCAAGGGTTTCATCAAAATTGGTGAAATAACAGCTGGTGTAAATCATTTTTGACCCAAGAAACCAATTGAACAGGTCATTCTTGTTATCATAATGGCTTCTAATAATCCGCTCATCCTGTTTTTGTGAATGGATAACCACTTCAGGTATCATCCTTGAAAAGAAGAATTTCCAATGATGGGCTGTATAGTTCCAATTAAAGATGTCATTCTTATGCTTCAATAGCTCTTTAAAGCTTACCGTGATATCAACTTTTCCGGCAATGTAATCCTGAATAAAGTTGCCCATTGCAACATTCTTCTTGCTATACCTGCCTGAAACACTTGGATTTTTTACTTCAATGAAGTCAGAAATTTTGGACATAATAAGGTATTGATGGTTATTGGTTAGGTTCTTAATTGTTAAGCTGCAGTGGCCAACTTTTGCTCACGGTCAAGCCGCATTGATTTAGTTCTTAATGAGGGAATGAAGATTCCTAGAACGTAATTGCGGAACATAAACCAGCCAAAGTCATTCACATTTAGCGACGGATCAATTTTAGGTTCCAATTCTTTGTGTTTATCAGGGAGCTGGCTCCAGTGTAGACCCGTGGCGACATGGTGGGCGGTATGATAGCCGTTATTAATGAGGATAAAATTCAGAATGCTTCCGGTGAAATTGCGGGAGTTGTTGAATTTGGATTCCTCATCTGCATGGACATGTTGCAAATAATTAAAAACATGAACTGTATAAACGGACACTTGTCCTGGAATAACCACAAACAACAACGCTTTTTGCCAATCGATGATTAATGATATACCTACCCAGAGTACTAAAGCCACAATCTGAAAACTAGTTGAATAGAACTTTTTTCGATTTGTTTTCCTTAAATCTTTCAAATATGCACCGACTGCCGGCTGCTGATAGTAACCACTTACACTTGGATAAATTAGCAGCGTTAAAAGATTGTTTTTTTCAGAGTAACGATACGTTTTAGTATAGTCCTCATCCTTGTTTATGTGCACATGATGGTTGATGTTGTGGGTAGGAATCCAGGCGAAAATCGGGAAACCATAAAACACCGTAAGCCAGTTGTCTGTGAGGAAATTCATGGTTTTGTTTCTCCACATCGGCAAATGCTGATGGTTGTGGGTCATTACAGAAACGCTCACTGCCATTAGTAACTGAAGTGCATATAACGACCAGAAAACCCAGGTACTCATCTCAAAGCCGTACATCCATAAAACTATCAAGAGGGCCGTTGTTATAGCCATGAACGCCAGCGACCGGATGTCAGCAATAAATCTCAACATGTCAACTTTGGTTAAGGTGCCCGCAAAAGTAAGGAATTCTGGAGAACGATTAGGATGAAGGGCTAGCTAAATGCCTCAAATTGAGTGATTTCAATGATATTCTGTCAATAATTTCTTGCGCCAAATATGGCAGTTCCAACTCGAATCATGGTACTTCCCTCTTCTAATGCTATTTCAAAATCGCTACTCATGCCCATCGAAAGTTCTGAAGGGTTTAAATTATCGAAGCCATAATTTGTCTCAATTTTTTTCAGAAGTGAACTCAGGTAAGCAAACTCTTTCTTTATAAGTTTCTTATTATCAGTATTGGTGGCTATTCCCATTAAGCCCAGAATTTCTATGTTTTTCAATTTATTGAGTCTTTCAGAGTCCAGAAATTCAAAGAGTTCATCTTCATCAAAGCCGAACTTTGTTTCTTCTTTAGCAATGTGAACTTGTAATAAACAATTTATAGTTCGATCAACATTCGCACCACGCTTATCTATCTCATTAAGCAGTTTTTCACTATCTACACCATGTATCAGGTGTACAAAAGGCGCTATGTATTTGACCTTGTTTCGTTGCAAATGACCGATCATGTGCCATCTTATGTCCTTGGGCAGTTCTTCATACTTCTTTTCGAGATCCTGAACCCTGTTTTCACCAAAGTCCCGGTGCCCAGCATCGTAAGCTTCAAGGACCAAGCTGCTGGGTTTCGTCTTACTCACGGCAATTAGGGAACAATTGTATGGTTGCAATTGGTTGTCAAAATGTTCGAGTCTCCTGGCAATTTCCATTTATGGGTCAGTTGAAAGTCAAAATTAACAATCGGATAAGTCAACAAAATTGAATTATCTATAATTTTAGTATTTACTAAGTAGACCAGACTAGCATTAAGATGGCCATTATTGGTACGCTCCTAAAAAAAGGGATAAAAATAAGAGAGACACTTGAGCAGGAATATTCAAATCCTCCTGAACTCCAAAAGACAGAACTCAAAAACCTTCTCATCCATGCAAGAAACACAGAATTTGGCCGATATTATATATTCAAAGATATTCTAGAGGGCTTTAAATCTGGTGGAGACAGGTTTTATCAATCGTTCAAAAAATCGATACCTATTTTCGATTACAATAAGATTTACAATGAATGGTGGAGCAAAAGCCTCGAAGGCAGAAGAGATGTATGCTGGCCAGGCCAGGTTAAATATTTTGCTTTGAGTTCCGGTACATCAGAAGCGGCTTCAAAGCATTTACCGGTTACCATTGACATGATTAAGTCAATACAGAAAACCAGTATTCGCCAAATTCTTACACTCTCTAAATACGATGTCCCCGACGAATTATTTACCTCTGGTATTTTAATGCTAGGAGGCAGCACAAGCCTAAATCATAGAGGTACATATTTCGAAGGGGATCTCTCAGGCATTACAGCCAGCACCTTGCCTTTTTGGTTTCAGCAGTTTTATAAGCCGGGTAAAAAAATCGCCAAAAACACTGATTGGAAGCAAAAAATCAATGAAATAGCTGCCAAGGCAAAAGATTGGAAAATTGGCATCATTGTCGGCGTACCAGCCTGGATTCAAATTCTGATTGAGCGCATTATCGAATATCATCATCTAAACTCGATTCATGACATCTGGCCAGACTTGTGCATTTATGTACACGGTGGAGTAGCGTTTGACCCCTATCGACAGCGCTTCGAAAAATTTTTCACAAAACCCATGATATACATGGAGACCTACCTTGCTTCTGAGGGGTTCATTGCATTTCAGGGCAAACCCGGAAACTCAATGAGGTTGGTTTTGAACAATGGTATCTTTTATGAATTTATCCCTTTCAATGAAACGAATTTCGATGAAAATGGAAACCTTAATGAGAATGCAGAGACTTTGTTGATAGACGAAATAGAAGAAAATCAGGATTATGCATTGCTCATTTCAACAAACGCTGGCGCTTGGAGGTATCTGATTGGAGACACAATCCGCTTTGTTTCGGCAGCTGACGCTGAAATTGTAATTACAGGAAGGACTAAGCATTTCCTGAGTTTGGTTGGAGAACACCTATCTGTTGAAAATATGAACAAAGCCGTAGAATCGGTTTCGAGAAGTTTAAATGTAAACATCAACGAATTTGGAGTTGCGGCAATGAAGTCGGGTACTCTTTGGGGGCACCAATGGTATTTGGGGTGTGACAGGCAAGTTGACGAAAGCCTGGTAGCTCAAAAACTTGATGATGAACTCAAGTTGATAAATGACGATTATCGGGTTGAGCGCACATCAGCGTTAAAGCAAATCAAGGTTGATTGCCTGCCAATATCGGCGTTTTATCAGTGGATGGATAATAACGGTAAAATTGGTGGGCAAAATAAATTTCCCAGGGTAATGAAAGGAGATATTCTATTAAATTGGCAGAATTTTCTTAAAGAAAATTACCAGACCGCATAACTAATGGCTTTCTTAAAAGGGTTACTTTTCGGATTCGGATTGATGCTGGCAATGGGGCCGGTTTTCTTTACCATAATCCAGACAAGCCTGCAAAAAGGATTTAAAACGGCTGTGATGGTGGCCACAGGCGTAATGCTGAGCGATGTGTTTTATATCGGTCTTGCTTTTTTCGGTCTGACTCAATTTTTGGATAATGATCAATTCCGATTTTTTCTTGCTTTTGGAGGAGGAATGATCATGCTTGGTTATGGTGTTGTATTACTTCTTCGGAAGTCACCACTTAAAACTTTCTCAAACAAAGCCATTGATGGTAACATCTTTAAACATTTTGCCAAAGGCTGGTTGATAAATTTTCTCAACCCCTTTGTCTTTATTTTTTGGATTGGTGTGGCTGGTATGGCAAATGTCAGTTATGGCAATGATGTTTTGCAAAACCTCGCATTTTTCTCAGGGATTATTTCTGTGGTTTATACTGCCGACATCGCTAAATCTTTTCTGGCCAATAGACTGCGGCGAATCGTTACACCTTCGTTCATCACAGGTTCGAACAAAGTTTTAGGGGTTTTCTTAATTGTTTTTGGAATTTGGCTTTTCAGCAACGCTTTCAACATTGAAACCCCACTGATGTTGAGCAACATCATCTGGCCTATTGCGGATTAGAATTTTGGGTTGCAGGCCTAACCCGCTTTTTTCATAACCTTGCTAGCATAATGAAAATTAGATATGGGCAGCAGCTATCCAATTACCGATCGGAATAAAGTAAAGCGTGTACCCCAACGTGGGAATTACGATAAAGAAACGCTTTATCGCATTTTAGATGCAGGTTTTCTTTGTCATCTTTCTTTCGTTTTGAATGACCAACCCTTTATCATACCTACCCTATATGGCAGGGAGGATGACAAGGTTTACGTTCATGGAGCCACCACCAGCAGGATGCTTGTAAACCTCCAAAAAGGAATACCGGTATCACTTGCTGTCACGCATGTTGATGGACTGGTATTAGCAAGGTCAATTTTCCATCAC
The DNA here is from genome assembly GCA_040222875.1 of Cyclobacteriaceae bacterium. Taxonomy (GTDB): domain Bacteria; phylum Bacteroidota; class Bacteroidia; order Cytophagales; family Cyclobacteriaceae; genus JAJCYL01. The sequence goes on from JAVKCG010000004.1 coordinate 336,286, forward strand.
TCAGCTAATTACCGCTCAGCGGTTGTATTTGGTACAGCTAAATTGACCCCTGAAGAAAACAAAGAGCATGCTCTCTTCATAGTTTCAGAAAACATAATCAAAGGGCGCTGGGACGAAGTAAGAACACCTAATAAAAAAGAGCTGAAAGCCACATCGGTACTTGAAATTAACATTGATCAGGCTTCATCAAAAATCCGTACTGGCCCTCCTAAAGATGAACCAGAAGATTATGAACTAGATGTTTGGGCTGGTGTAATTCCATTTGAAACAGTCATGAAGACGCCTGTTGAAGACCCTGACCTAAAAGCTGGCCTGAACCCATCGGATGTAGTGACGAAATATTCTTATTGAATACCGATTTGATGTTTAGGGAATGCTGAACCACTTTTGTTTATAAGCTGTAAATCATTCCACCCAAAGATTTACCAAACCATCAAACGATTAGTTGATTTTAATCGTTGTGCTTATGAGTTGTAAGTGACTATGATAAACAGGTGTGTGTCATTTGTCGGTTCATGGTAAAATGTCGAAAATTGTATCAAATCTGAATTACAGGGTGAAAAACATTCTTAGGGCATCAATAGCCTGTTTCTTCATAATTATTTTCCTAACTGGTGATTTAATGGCTACTCACATCAGGGCCAGTGAGATCATTCTGCGCAGGACTTCCAACACTACCCTCGAATACGAAATTGAGGTAATCGGCTATACAGATTCAGGCTCCGACATTCTTTTTGGTGGTGGTAAATTAACAGTAGGGTCAACGCTATATGAGGGATTCGAGGTAACCCGCATACCCATTGATGCCGAAAAACAGATTGTCTTTAACTCGTTTAAGGTTGTTCACACATTTAGTAACCCAGGTTGGTTCACGATAGGCTATAGGGAAGAAAATCGGAATGAAGGTGTTTTGAACATGTTCAATTCTGTGGAAACACCTTTTTACGTCGAGACCAACATACTCATTGATCCGGCATTCCAGCTTAATAACAGCCCCGTGTTGCTTGTTCCACCTGTAGATTTAGGTGCAATAGGTTCTAAATTCATTCATAACCCTGGTGCTTTTGATCCCGACGGTGATAGCCTTGCATATAGGCTCACAATACCTCGCCAGTCCCGGGATACTACAGTTTTCGGTTATGTGCCACCAAATGATCCACAATTTTATACAGATTTCCCCAGAGGCAATGAGGCCCAAAGTGATGAACCAAAATTTACAATAGACCCAATTACAGGTGATCTCGAATGGGACGCTCCTGGTCAACAGGGTGAGTACAACGTAGCATTTATAGTTGAAGAATGGCGTCTTATTCAAGGGACGTGGTTCCTGCAAGGTGAAGTGGTTCGGGATATGCAGATTATCATTGAAGAAAGCGACAATGAAAGGCCGGAGATCACCCCCCCACCAGACTTATGTGTGGAAGCTGGCACTCTAATAGAAGAAATTATCGAAGCAGATGATCCTGACGGACACCCGGTAATTCTTGAAGCATTCGGTGGGCCGTTTGAGTTTTTGACCTCCCCAGCGAGGTTTACACCTAATCCTCCAGTTCCTCAGGAAAGCCCCGGCTTTATGACCTTCACATGGCAAACAAATTGTAGCCATGTGCGTGAGGCACCCTATGACGTGATCTTAAAAGCCACTGATGAACCTTTTCGAAATGAAGGACCACCATTGGCTGAGTTTGCCAGTTGGAGCATTCAGGTGGTAGCCCCGAGGCCAACAGGATTGACCACAACCCTGCAGCCGGGTAGCGCAATTTCCTTGAATTGGGATCCCTATGAGTGCAGCAATGCCAATAGAATCCAGATTTGGCGAAGGGTTGATATGTTCGATATTGCATTAGACTCATGCCTTACTGGTATGCCTGGTGGCGCTGGTTACGAATTAATTGATGTTGTTGACATCAGGCAAACTGATTACCTGGATGACAACCAGGGTTTTGGTTTGGCAGCAGGTGCCAATTATTGCTACAGAATTGTTGCGGAGTTTGCACAGCCTGGTGGTGGCGAAAGTTTTGTTTCAGATGAAGCCTGTACCATCATGCTTGCCGATGCGCCTATTCCCACCAACGTCAGTGTTTTGAATACTTCCGAGACTGAAGGTGAAATGCTAGTGAGGTGGATGGAGCCATTTGAAATTGACCAGGCGCTATTTCCCCCTCCCTACACTTATGAGGTTTTTAGATCAGAGGGATTATCGGGCACTGTCAATCGAACTAGTTTAGGAATAACGGCTGATACAGTTCTTATCGATACATTGTTGAACACTGTTGAAAACCCCTACAACTATCAGGTGGAGCTTATTGATGCTACAGGTCAAAAGGTTGATACATCGGCTGTTGCGTCGTCGGTCTGGCTGGAACCCACGCCACTTGTTCAGTCGATAGAATTAACATGGCAGGCTGAAGTTCCCTGGTCCAATAATGTTCAGGATTTCCCTCAACACTTTATTTTTCGGAACAATACCAATCCGAATAATCCAGCCGAATTCGCTCAAATAGCCGTTCAGAATGTCAACCTCTTTGGATTCAGATATTTGGATGACGGAACTCACAATGGGCAGCCATTGGATGATGAAACTACCTATTGCTATTTCATTACAACACAAGGCTCATATGGCAATCCGCTCATTGATGAACCATTACAAAATAACTCTCAGGTAGTTTGTTCTCAACCGAACGATGAAATAGCTCCCTGTACGCCAGTAGGTTTTAGGCTGGATGAAAACTTCGATTGTGAATCATTCCTCGCCGATCAGGTTTGTCAGTTTAGTAATTTTAGCAATCGGCTGGTCTGGGAAGAAGACCTTTCTCCTGAGTGCGATGACGATGTCAGAAGTTTTAATATTTATTTCTCGGCAGATGGCACCGAGGAGTCTTTCGAGTTGGTGGCTACTGTAACTGAATCTGAATTCACTCACACTGGTATACCGTCATTCAAAGGGTGCTACCGGGTATCTGCGGTTGACCGTTCTGGCAATGAAAGCGAACTGTCCGAAACAGTTTGCAACGACAATTGCCCTTTCTTTCAGTTGCCTAATGTCTTTACACCCAATAATGATGGGTTTAATGACACATTCTTTCCATTCGCAGAATCAGATGGCTCTAACCCCGAGGACAGGTCGCTTTGCCCCCGGTTCGTTAAAACTGTCTTTTTGCAGGTTTTTGATCGCAGTGGCAACCGGGTATTTGAATATGATTCAACTGAGGATGCCGAACGCAGCATATTCATAGAATGGCCTGGAAAAACCAGCAGCGGATCAGAACTACCAGCCGGTGTCTACTATTATGTCGCCGATGTAACCTTTGATGTCCTTGATGAATCAAAAGCTGAGCAACAAACGACTGGCTGGGTTCATATTATGAAATAACTCCACTTTCGGCAGTATCTTTACATCATGACAAAAACAATATCCGTTCATACTGATATTGAAAACCTCATTCTCTTCGATGGGGTGTGCAACTTATGCAACGGGGCAGTCAATTTTATTATTGACCGTGATCCCAATGCCAGGTTCAAATTTGCTTCTCTGCAATCGGACATCGGTCAGGCTGTTCTAAACGAACTTGGGCACTCAACTACTGAGTTTGACACAATGATGCTTGTTAAAAATGGGGCAGTTAGCTCAAGAAGTACAGCTGCACTAAAAATAGCCAAGGGACTAAATGGACTATGGCCTATTTTTTATGCATTAATTATTATTCCCCCGTTTATTAGAAATTTTTTTTACAATCTGGTTTCAAAATACAGATATAAAATATTCGGAAAATCTGATCAATGCCTATTACCAACTCCGGAATTGAAATCGAGGTTTATTCAATAAAAATCACCAAAAAATTTATATGAAGGCTTATATTTTCCCCGGTCAGGGTGCTCAGTTTTCAGGTATGGGCAAGGATCTTTTTGACACTTCAGAAGCGGCCAAAAATTACTTTGTGAAAGCTAATGATATTCTTGGCTTTGAAATTACAAAGGTGATGTTTGAGGGCACCGCCGAAGAGTTAAAACAAACCAAAGTCACTCAACCTGCCATTTTTTTGCACTCAGTTATTGTCGCATTAACTGCTGACAACTTTAATCCCAGCATGGTCGCAGGTCATTCTTTAGGAGAGTTTTCAGCATTGGTAGCAAATAAGGCGCTCAGTTTTGAAGATGGGTTAAGCTTAGTTTCAAAAAGGGCGCAAGCCATGCAGAAAGCCTGCGAGATCAATCCTTCGACAATGGCTGCGGTACTGGGGCTAGATGACTCCATTGTTGAAGATATTTGTAAGGGTATAGATGATGTGGTGGTAGCAGCTAACTACAATTGTCCGGGTCAGTTAGTTATTTCAGGAAGTAATAAAGGGGTTGAGGTTGCATGTGAGAAATTAAAAGAGGCGGGAGCGAAAAGAGCCCTTCCCCTACCAGTGGGCGGAGCTTTCCATTCCCCACTAATGGAACCTGCCAGGGAAGAATTAGCTGAAGCTATTCAGTCAACTAAATTTAGTCAACCTACTTGCCCAGTTTATCAAAATGTGGATGCCCAACCGGCAAGCGATATACAGACCATAAAAGAAAATTTAATAAAACAGCTCACCTCACCTGTTCGCTGGACCCAAACCGTCCAAAACATGATAGGAGATGGTGCAAACGAATTCATTGAGTGTGGGCCAGGTAAGGTATTACAGGGCTTGGTAAGAAAGGTGAATACAGACGTCACTACAGCAAGTTTGTAATAATTATTTGGTGTAATTAAACGTCCCAAATTCGGATTTAATAGTCACTTCAGGAGTATCACTTTCAGTAACACTACCAATAATCTGTGCATCTACATTAAATGATTTTGAAATAGCGATTATATCGTTGGCAATCGCTTCAGGTACATAGAGCTCCATTCTATGCCCCATGTTAAACACCTTGTACATCTCATTCCAGTCCGTTTGGCTTTCTGATTGTATCAACCTAAAAAGTAGTGGCAGATCAAACATCTTGTCTTTAACTACCCTGAACTGGTCGATAAAATGCAGGATTTTCGTTTGAGCCCCTCCACTACAGTGTATCATACCATGAATTTGAGACCTATGCTCTTTTAATATCTGAAGGATTATAGGTGCATAAGTCCTGGTGGGAGATAGAACCAGTTGGCCTGCATTTAATGGAGAGCCTTCAACTGGATCGGTTAGGTTTTTGGTTCCTGAATAGGCTAAATCAATAGGAACTGACGGGTCAAAACTTTCAGGATATTTCTCTCTATAAATTGAGGAAAAAACATCATGCCTCGCAGAGGTTAAACCATTACTGCCCATCCCTCCATTATATATTTTTTCATAAGTGGCCTGCCCATGTGAAGCCAAACCAACAATTACATCCCCCGCTTTAATTCGGTTGTTTGGGATGACATCAGATCGTTTGATCCTGGCGGTAACAGTGCTATCTACAATAATTGTTCTAACAAGGTCGCCTACATCAGCAGTTTCTCCCCCGGTTCCAACAATCTGAACACCGAGGTCATTCATTTCCTGAATAAACTCCTGAGTACCATTGATGATGGCGGATATTACCTCACCAGGAATAAGATTCTTATTTCGGCCTATGGTTGATGACAGCAGGATGTTATCGGTAGCGCCAACACATAGCAAATCATCAAGGTTCATTACTATGGCGTCAACAGCAATCCCTTTCCAAACTGATATGTCACCAGTTTCTTTCCAATAAATGTAAGCGAGTGATGATTTCGTTCCAGCTCCATCGGCATGCATTATGTTGCAGAATTTGGGATCACCTCCGATAAAATCCTCGACCACCTTACAAAATGCCTTTGGATAGAGGCCTTTATCTAAGTTCTTAATTGCGGAATGTACGTCTTCTTTTGAGGCCGATACGCCCCTCCTATTATACCGATCTGACATAGTTGGCAAAAATACCGACGAATGCTAAACTATGAAGCTATTTATGGAATCAGATGTGATTGTTAATTATTACCCTTCTTTTTTGAGTCGACTATATCGTCCTTATCAAAATACTTCTCGTCCTCTTCAATCAAGGTATCGTCAAAAAGTTCATCAGCTTCTTCTTCCTCCTGAATGAACTCATCCCGGTGATAGGTAACAACTTTAAACTCTGTGCGGCGATTCATTTGATGAAATTTTTCCCGCTGCTCTTCATCTTCAATTTTCTCAATTACACCCTCAGTAAGGGCAATTTCTTGTCCATTTCTTTTCAACACCATTGGTGTGCTTTCACCGTAACCCCTTGCAGAAATTCTGTCAGCCTCTACCCCCTTCGAAATGATGTAATCCACGGCTGACTGGGCCCTGCGCTGTGATAAATCCTGATTGTAAACGTCAGTTGCCCTTGAGTCCGTATGTGAGCCTAATTCTATGTCTATTTCGATATTGTCTTTAAGAAGCTGCACCAATTTGTCCAGTTCAACTGCCGCATCAGACCTAATGTCATCTTTATCAAAGTCGTAATAGATGTTATCTAGAACTATCGCTTTCTCAACAACAATTCTGTTTAGGTTAAGCTTGGTATCAAACCTGATGTCAGTCACCATTTCTGTTAAGGTGCTCTTATCCACACTTTTCCCCATTGTTGAGAAAGTACCTCGGGTAACGAAATAATCAGCTTTCTCTCCAATCAAAATGTAATCCTCTTCCGGATATACCCTGAACTCAAATTTGCCATTTTTGCCTGTAACCGCTTCATCAACAAGCTCATCATTGGCTCCATATAACTTCACAAGTACATTGGCCAAAATTTCTTCAGCTTCTTCCTCATTGGTGGTAACTGTAATTCCAGACAAGAAATAGTTGACGATTTTTAGGTTGGGGTCATTGTTCACAAATGTGTAGATGTCATCATCCCCTTTACCGCCACTTCTGTTCGAACTAAAAAATCCACGGGATGGATTGAAAAGAAACAAGCCAAAATCATCGCCAGTTGAATTCATCGGAACACCTAGTGACTCCACTTCAACATTGCCACCCCTCCGCTCAGCAACAAACAGATCAAGACCACCTAAGCTGGCATGCCCATCAGATGAAAAATATAATTTGCCGTCATCAGCTGCATATGGAAAAAGTTCATTCCCCGGTGTGTTGATTTTTGGCCCCAGGTTTTTAATATCTACCCAACGGCCCCTCCTGCTAATCTTGGCCTGGTAAAGATCCACACCTCCGTAACCTCCTGGCCGGTTGGAAGCAAAATAAAGTGTACGGCCATCTTTGCTCATTGCAGGTGTCGAGTCCCAATGATCTGGGTCGTTGATGTTGAGTGGCTGTGGATCAGTCCACCTACCGTTTCTGTTTCTGGCCCAATAAAGGTTAACGTCGCTTGTTCCACGCCCTTTACCACTATTGCCTTTTGCAAAAATCATCATCCTCCCATCAGGAGAAAATGTAACCGATCCTTCATTCACTATTGGGTCATTGAATATTGATTCCAGCCTCTCTAGTGAAGACATATCAACATTGGCACCTTTAGTTTTTACGGTATAGATGTCAGTAAAAGGAGTGCCTGTGCCTTTAAATATTTTACCGCCTTCCCGGTTGGTTACGAAATAGAGCAGCCCATTATTGTAAACAGGAGAGTATTCAGCCGATTTGCTATTGAGGGCATCCAGGCTTTTTACCCTGTAATAGCTTGTTTTGCTTTCGAGTTCATCAATTTTTTCGATTTTCTTAATCTCTCTCTCTGCCAACTTTTTGAACTTATCATCATCAGCAATGCTCAAATAATTCTCTAACGCCTCTGAAGCTTCCTCATATTTTCCATTCTCCTTTAAAGAGCGACCATAATAGAAATGAGCAGCATCAGAATCTACACCACCTTCAATTGAGGCCAGATAATAGGGCGTGGACTCTTTAATCCTGTTGGATAACCGTAAAGCCTCTGCAATCCTAAAATTCTCATAAGGGTCATCAACGTTTCCAGAATTATCAACTATCTCATCGTACGACCCTCTCTGGAATTGCTTTTCTATTTTTTTTGATGTACTACAGGAGATTAGAAAAAAAATGGAGAGAATGGCGATGGTATATTTATTACTAATCATAACGTTGATTGAATTGTGCCTGACTTATATAAACAAGTTACGAAAACTAACCCCTAAAGGGTTGATTATCAGAAATTAGCCAAAATATTTTTTTAACCACGTACTTTTAGCTGGTACTTTCCATGAGGACTCCAGGTCGTCAATGCATTTGACCAAATTATTAAAGGTTAGCGTATCTTTAGTAATCACCCCATCCTGGATTTTTCCTTTCAAATTGGTCATTGGTTCAACAAAAATTTCATTGTTGTGGATAAACGCAACATTTGTCCTATTGAACATATCCACCGCTAATTCCTTCTCGATTTGGCGGATTATATGAACTGAAGAATCAATAGAGCAACCACTTGGAAGGCTTGCAGCCTCATCAACTGATAGTATTATGAATCGGTTGTGCCTTATCTGAAAGGAGCTTTTAAGTGCTTGTCCATGTGCTGCCCACTGATCGCAAAAGCTTGTCAACAAATCATGTAACCAGCTTATTTCCCTCTCATCAAGTTCTCTATCTGTCTGGTAAATCCATACTCTTGCCGCTTTTGGTAATTGTTCAAATTCCACAAACATAATTTACTTTTTAGGTGCCCTGAATTTATAGTCAACGTCAACTTTACCTTTACTAATATTTGCCAGCCTGCCTTTTAACAGCCGTTTTTTTAATGGAGAAAGGTAGTCTGTAAATAGAGTACCCTGTAAATGATCGTATTCATGCTGGATTATCCTTGCGATCATTCCATCAAAAGAATCCTCATGCTCTTCCCAATTTTCATCGAAATACCGAATCTTCAAATCAGGATTCCTTTTTATGTCTTCTCTCACATTAGGTATACTTAGACAACCCTCCTCAAACGTCCAGGGTTCACCGGTTTCCTCAATTATTTCCGGGTTAATGAAAACCTTTCTGAAATCTTTGATTTCATCGTCATCTAATGGGCTTGCATCCACAACAAACATCTGCAAGGATTTGCCAATTTGAGGAGCCGCTAAGCCGATACCACTAGCAGAGCGCATGGTTTCGAACATGTCATCAGAAAGCTGCTTGACATCAATTTCATCTTCATTTATTTTCTTGGCCCTTGCTTTTAATACAGGGTCGCCATACAATACGATTGGGTAGATCATTTATTTGGATTCCAGAAATGATTGCAGAATTATAACTGCACTCACTTTGTCAACATTCTCTTTTTTACGTCGGTTCTTTTTGGTCATTCCTCCCGTAATCATGGCATCAAGGGCCATTTTAGAGGTAAATCTTTCATCATGCAAATGTATTTGTTTGTCGGCAAATTCCTTTTGGAGTTTGCGATGAAAACCCCTGACATGAGCGGTTGAATCGGTTTCTGAGTTATCTAAGTTCGTGGGCCAGCCTAACACAATTGCTTCAACATCTTCCTTCGCAACATATGAACGAATGTAATCTATGAGCAAGTGAGTTGGCAGTGTATCCAGTGCGGTTGCAATTATTTGTAGTGGATCAGTAACAGCTATTCCTGTACGCTTGTTTCCATAATCAATGGCTAATATTCTGCCCATCAATTATATGGGGTCGTACTCTTGATTTTTGATATGACCTGTTGTTCCATTTCAAGGGCTTTGGGAAATAGAATATCGTTCTCAACCCTGGCATGAAAAACCAGCTCATTTTCAAATTGTCTCAATTCTTTATATAGCACTCTGATTTTTAAATCTGAGTTGAAGCCAATTGTGTAGTTTTTGGTGATGCGTCGGATACCCGCCATCTCATCATCGGCGTCTTCATGGTCATGGGCAATAGCTTTAAGCCCATGTGCTTCCAAGAGAAAATACAATGTGCTTGCTGGCTTGCCTCCACCTACTACATCTGATAATCTATTTATATAATTGAATACAAAATCTTCCTCCTCATAAATGTGATGAATGAAGTCTTCGAAGAACAATGGGAAGACAAGCTTAACATCATGGATTAGGCCGGGGAAATTATAATCATTAGGCTTTAGGCTCTTTATCAATTTGTCCATAAATGGCAGCCTTCTCTTGATAAAAACATGATGTGCATGCCTCAAATATTCAATTACAAGGCTAACCGAATTGTTTTTAAGCAAACCAAGGTCAACCTGAGAAAGTGCCGGTTGATTGGCCAGGCTTGATGTTACCAAATTGAGCCTAACCTGCTTTAAGTCACAAACATTACCCAATACGGTATCCTGATACTTAAAAAAATCAATACCAAATGAGTCCAGCACATAGGCGAGGGAATGATTTTCATCTACCAAATCCCCAATTTTTCTATGTTCCAACATCTTCAACATGCCTATTCAAATATAATAATGTGATGATCAACCTGTTAGAGGGATTCGTTTAAAATTCTAAAAATAAAAAAGGGGCACTAAGCCCCTTTTTTATTGAATCCTTAAGTTATTAGTTGGCGTTGGTGTCAACAATTTTTAGCTGTACCCTTCTATTCTTAGCTCTATTTTCGTTGGATGTATTTGGTACTGCCGGTTCAGACTCCCCTTTTGGCACTACCTTAAGCTGGCTGGCAGAAACACCTTTTTCAATTAAGTAATCCTTAACTGCGTTCGCCCTTCTTTCTGAAAGCATCATGTTATACTCGTCAGTTCCAATTGAGTCCGTGTGTCCATCGAGTTGGAGCATTTGAATACCACCATTTTCAAAATACTGAATCAATTCCGCTAACTGCCTGCCGTAATTATTGCCAACATTTGACTTATCAAAGTCGAAATAAACAATCACGTCGATTTCTGGTACTTCCGGTGCATCGGGAACAAGGTAAAGGTCCCTGGTCATCGTTTCCTCATCAGTATTTTCAGGGATATCAACTATTTCTTTTCGGCCATTAAACCCTTCCTTAGAAGCAATCAATCCATAACTTCCTCCGGACTTCAGTTCAACACTGTAGTTTCCTTGTGGTCCTGAACTCAAATCTTCCAATTCAGCCTGATTGCCCTCTTCATCAACCACAATTGACGCAGCCGGAATGGGTTCATTAGTATTGGCATTCAACACCCGGCCAGAAAGGGCAACCATTACCTCTTCAACCCTTAGTGTATCTATGTAAAGATCAGCAGTTTCAAAGCGAAAAATATCTGTATCCTGATCTAAAGATCCTCTGGTGAAATACGCATGACGACTGTTGGATGAAATATTAAAATAAACATCATCCTCATTTGAATTCAAACCTCCGCCCATATTCTCAGGTTCTGACCAATTAGTCCAGGTGTCATCAAGGCGGGTTGTCTTATAAATATCTGCACCTCCAAAACCACTAAACCCTGATGAGGAAAAAAACATCGTCACATCGTCCTCAAGTAGATAAGGAGATGATTCCTCGGCCGCTGTATTAATTACACCGCCCAGATTCAAAGGTTCAGACCATTCATCAGCCCCTTCTTTAAATGAAACATATACATCCCTATTACCATAGGTGTCATCTCGTTCCACAGCCATTAGCATCACCTCCTGATTAGTGGCAACGTAATAATCTGCATTTTCAGAATAGTTATAGTCGTTCTTGATGTCAACATTGCTGGGTGCCTCAATGGTACCATCAGGTTTTATGCGTGACATGGATACCCCAGAATACATTCGCCCTTTTTTGCCATATCTGTTTCCCAATAATAGAATTTGGTCATCCCCGTCAGGAATTATCGCACTGATAAAATTTGGGCCAGCGTTGTTTAGTGTAAGGCCAATATTTTTGGCCGGCAGCCATTCGCCGGTAGCTTCATCCATTTCAGAATACCAGATATCTTCCGGATCTGATTCACCTCCAACATTGTCGGGGTGGCCTCTTCGGCTGAAATACAATCTTTTGCCATCTGGCGACAAAAGGGGACTGTGTTCGATATATTGGCTATTAACGTTTGTACTCAATCGTTCTGATTTGAGGTTCTCGTTTACAAGGGCAGCAACATTAATTAAAACGCTGATAGGAATATTTGAATCTGATATCCCTATGGCATCAATGCTATGGTCCCCGGCAACAGAAGTTGCATCTAACTCCACCCTCAATGCTTCAATTTTGTAGTTGGTCCGTTCAAAAAAGAGGTTTAGCAGCCTACTTTCAATCGGTAGCTCACGTGGCTCCATTTCGAAGAGAAGATGCTCAGTGCCATCAGTATCGTAAGCGAAAATCCTGGTTACCGACCCTGGGTTTTGTGATTCAGCAATTGCGACTTGTTGCGCTTCGCTTGGCGAATCAAACATTACCACGATAAACTGATCCTTTGTATCTGTTCGCGGTTTCCAGGCATTAGGATTATCTCCATGCGAAGGTAAAACGTTCGGCTTATGCAGGGCCTGCATGGCTGAATATTCAATCCGGCCAGTTTCAGAAGAAACTTCTACTACCCTTGATGCCCAATGAACTGTTTCTTGAGCATCAGCTAAAAATGGCATTGCTAAAAGCCAAATCAGTAACCTTTTAGATCTCATCATGATTGTTAATTTGGTGATTGTAACCTGTAAGTTTGAAAACTATAAACCTCTTAATTATCACGTATTACCCTTACTTCAACCCTCCTATTTCTCGCTTTGCCCTCATCTGTTCTATCTCTGGTCAAGGGCTGAGTTCCACCGAATGCTTTGGTTAATACCCGCTTTTTCTGGACACCTTTATCAGTCAAATAATCCTTAACTGACTCAACCCGATCTAGTGACAGTTTTAAGTTAGCCGCGGCGTTACCTTCAAAATCAGTATGACCCTCCAACTGAATGCTTGCATCGGGATGATCCTCCATCCATCTAACCAAATTGTCAAGCTCTTCAAAAGAAGATGAAGCAATGGCTGAACGGCCCCTTGCAAAAATCAGGTTCTTTAAGTCAATCTTTTCATCCTCCGCCCCTTCATCGGCCTCTAATTGAAAATCTTTGGAAATCTTCATTGACCCATCGTACACAGAAACCAAGAGGTCTTGCGACACTGGCTTGTAACCATCGGCCTTAATGTGAATATTGTACTGATGATTCTTGACAAGGTGCAATCGGTAGTGTCCCGAAGAAGCTGATCTGGCTATGCCCATATCATCGTAATAGGGAAGTTTTTCATATGTAATGGTAGCCGAAACAGGCTCATTACTCTCCTTGTTCACAATGTTGCCTTCCACTACAATCAAGGTATCAGAAACAATTTTTGCCTGCGACAGTTGCGACAGCAATAGGATCAGGACTATTGGGGTTATAATTCGTTTCATTATCCTTTTTTGTAGTTTTTGTTTAACTCAAATAAAGCAAAAATTGCTTTCAATTGCTAAAAAGCTCCATTATTCTATACTATCATTTCTACGAATAATCTAATTATTCGATGGCCTTATTTTGAGAATATGCAGTAAATAACGATATAGTTAATTTGCATAACTGAATTGCTGCACATTCAATATTTTTACCACATATTGTCAAAGTAAACTATGACTAAGCAAATTGCTTTCCTGATTGTACTTGTGATTACAGGAGGTGTCTTTACTTTCACCATCACACGGATCATTAGTTTTTTAAAACTAACTAAACCGGCCTACCCAATTGCAAACCTTGGAGAGCGCTTCAATACGCTTCTTTTGGTTGCTTTTGGTCAAACGAAGATTCTTCGGAAGCCAGTTATCGGAATTATGCATGCCCTGGTCTATTGGGGCTTTTTAGTAATCACCGTAGGAACAGTTGAGATGATTTTAGATGGACTTTTTGGGTCAGAGAGAATTCTTGCATTTCTGGGGCCCTTTTACAATTTTGTAACTGCTTCTGGGGATGTACTGGCAGTAGTTATTATCATTTCTTGTTTGATATTTCTTATCCGGAGGCACATTATTCAGATCAAGAGGTTTAGTGGCATTGAAATGACAAAAGGTTCCAGCATTGATGCTACCATTGCCCTGACAATGATCACCCTTTTGATGGTGTCTTTACTTGGATATAGTATCGGGTATGTTGCCTTGAACCCCGAGGATTATGTTGGATCATTTCCAGTGAGTTCCTCCCTAGTACCGATGGTCGCAAATATGGATGCCGGTTCATTGCACTTATTTACTGAGGTCAATTGGTGGGCGCACATTTTGTTAGTGTTCATTTTTGCAAACGTTTTACCTTATTCAAAGCATTTTCATGTTTTCATGTCAATGCCAAATGTGTTCCTAACAAGGCTTGAACCTTTGACCAAGCTTAGCAATATGGAGTCGGTAACAAAAGAGGTAAAGGCAATGATGAACCCCGAAACCGCTTTCGCTGCAGCCCCCGAAGGACAGGAACCATCGAGGTTCGGAGTAAAAGATGTCGAAGATGTGACATGGAAAAACTATGTGGATTCGTTAACCTGCACTGAGTGCGGCCGCTGCACTTCGGTTTGTCCAGCGAATATTACAGGTAAGAAATTAAGCCCTCGTAAAATTTTTGTTGATCTGCGAAAGCGAATGAATGAAAAAGGGCCCGGGTTAGTGAAGGAGGGGAAATCGTTTTCAGATAACAAAGCCCTTTCTGGCGACTACGTCACGGCTGAAGAGCTTTGGGCCTGCACCACTTGTAATGCCTGTGCAACGGAGTGCCCAGTTAACATTGATCATCCTTCGTTAATCGTAGATATGCGGCGATATCTCGTACTTGAGGAGTCCGCTGCCCCGGCTGAATTAAATAATATGTTTTCCAACATTGAGAACAACGGTGCACCGTGGCCATTTCCGCAGTCTGCCAGAATGGATTGGGCTCAAAACATCCAAATAAACAACTGACCAAACTATGAGTGAAGTAACCGATAAATCGCAGGTTGCAGTTCCATTAATGTCTGAAATGGCCGCCAAAGGTGAAGAACCCGAAGTGCTATTTTGGGTGGGCTGTGCCGGAGCGTTCGATGACAGGTATAAGGCTGTTACACAGGCTTTTGTAAAAATCTTAACCCATATCGGGATTAAATACGCCGTACTTGGTCAGGAGGAATCGTGTACTGGAGACCCCGCCAAAAGGGCCGGTAATGAGTTCCTGTTTCAGATGCAGGCTATGACCAATATTGAGGTGCTCAATGCATACAATGTGAAAAAAATCGTTACCGCCTGCCCTCACTGCTTTAACACTCTCAAAAATGAGTATCCCGAATTAGGCGGTGATTACGAGGTAATTCATCATTCTACCTTTTTGCAACAATTAATAGACGGCGGAAAGCTGAAATTCAGCGGTAAAGGAGATTTCAAAGGCCGTAAAATAACCTACCACGACTCCTGCTATCTAGGCCGGGGCAATGATATCTATGAGGCACCACGGAAAGTGCTGGAATTTCTTGATGCCGAATTAGTTGAGATGAAACGTTGCCGCTCAAAAGGCCTTTGCTGCGGGGCTGGTGGCGCTCAAATGTTTAAAGATGCCGAACCTGGCAACAAAGAGGTAAACATTGAACGTACTGAGGAGGCCCTTGAAACCAACCCAAACGTTATAGCCTCTGCCTGCCCCTTTTGCATGACCATGCTATCAGATGGCGTCAAGAATAAAGAAAAAGAAGAGACAGTAAAGGTTAAAGATTTAGCTGAGTTAATTGCCGAGGAGCAGGGATTGTGAATTTAGATTTTAGAACAAAGATTAAAGAGCAAAGACTTTTAGCCGTCACCCCGACGCCTTTCTCGGAGCGGAGTGCAACGGAGCGATGAGTCCACTGGTATTATTTTAACAGATTCATCGGTCGAACTCATTTATCATTCGTCTTTCCTCTGAAAAGGCTGAAACTTTAAAGCGTAAGGGAGCTTCAAAAGATTCCCGAGTATCGGTTTCGCAACCTCCGCCCCAACGCCTTTCTCAGAGCGGAGTGCAACGCAGCGAATAGTCTGCTGATATTATTTGACAGATTGATTGGTCGAACTCATTTATCATTTCGTTCTTCCTATGAAAAGGACTATAGACTTTAAGGTCTGAGGAGGAACTCAAAAGATTCCCAAGTCTCGGTTTCGTAGCCTCAACCTCGCAAGGGAAGGACGCTGGCGGGGATGGTGTTCGGTTTAGTTTCTCAACCTTGCAAGGAAGGGACAACAAAAATTAAATCCGTCATACCCTTGCGAAACGACTGTAAGGAGTGAGACTTGGGTATCTTTTCAAGATTAAACTCAAGTCATCTCTGAAACTCGATCATACAAATCCCTTAAGTCTGGATTAAAATCTTTAATTAGCTTGTCCTTCCAGGCCCTGTTCCATTTCTTGATTTTCTTTTCTCTGTCTATTGCAGCCTCAATCGTCTCAAAGAATTTATAGTAAACGAGATCTGTGCAATTGTATTTCTTGGTGAAAGCTGAGCCTTCTCCGGCTTTGTGTTCTTGAATTCTTGCGTTTAAGTTGCTGGTTACGCCAGTATAAAGAACTGTACGGTTTTTATTGGAGACAATGTAAACATATCCACCTTTGGCTGACATTGTACTAAAATAAGGGAGATTCCCAAGTCTCGTTTTTCGCTACCGCTTAAAACTCGCAAGGGAATTGCGAAAGAGTGCAAGACATTGATCAGGAGTGAGACTTGCGTATCTCCTGCTCAAGCTTCACCAGTCATTAGATGGAATACCGTCTTGGATTACACAGAGCTCTTCTATATCCCCTTCACATTGGGGTTGAGATCATCGCCCCGTGAAACCCATCCCTGATTGCCCACATTTACGATGTAGAGCCAATCTCCTTGTTCTTCAATTACGCTAAATTCAGCATCTTGATAAACCCTGCCTTTTAGAGGGGCGTCATCGTCTGGGGCTTTTTTAAGATTGAGGTATTTGATTGCAATCTTTACCTGACCGGGATTGTTGGTTTCCATGAACTTCTTGTAATTCTCAGCCTCTACCTTAATACTGGCTTTGGTGCCAGCTGCTCCGGCCAATTCATCAAAAATTTTCTTGGCCCTGTCTTTCTCATCTATTCCGAGATATGATACTGCCAAAAGAAAATTCAGTTCATCGTCATCTGGTGACATCGCTACCTTGGACTCCAGCGTGGTAGCAAAGCCTTTGTAAGATTCAGGTGTAGTGGGGATATTTCTACAATGTTTTATCCAGAGTGGATTGTATTGAGCCATTGAAGAACCCGCAAAAAACATAATTACAAGAGTAGAAAGAAGTAGTTTCACAGCCGTCTATAAATTTTAGTACTAATATTAGATATTTAAATTAAACCATCAAGGTTTTACCGTAAAGAGCAACCTTACACCAAATTCACTTCCATAAATGTCACCTCGATAGGTGATTCGATGAAAGGCCATAACCCTCAAAATCTTAATTATATTTTCTACTCCATACCCAACTTCCAGGTACGGGGTTTTGTTTAAAGACCGGATTACCGGGATCATTTCCCCATTAGTATCCAATGAAGGTATTATGGCCCTATTTTCATCGGATAGATGCCCCATTAACATGGCACCTGAGGCAACCAAACGCCATTTGAGCTTACGCATTAGCGGTATCCTGTTCAACACAAAACCTTCGAAATGATGTGTTACCCTTAAGAATGACCATCTATCACTTACAAATTCGCCAAACTCAAGCAGGTTAAACGATTCGGGCTGCATAAAAAATGTGCCATTACCAATGTGGTTTTGCAACATCGGAAAAGGCAAAGTGGTGGGTATGTAACCACCTTCGGCTGTATAAAAAGTGTGGCCTAATAGGCCCATATTCACTTTTTTAATGGCCCTTAATGACAGCTTATGATAGTTAAACTGACTACCAAGAATATCGCTCAATCCAAGTTTGTACCTGAAAATGAAAACCGGGGCTGAGAGCGGCCCCAGGCTGTGCCTGATATTGTTTTCTATTATAAACTGTTCGTCACGTGACAATTTGGTTTCAAAAACCACCTCCGAAATTTTGAGTTCCTCCTGAAGGTTACCAGGGTTTTGATCTGTGGGCTGAACATAACCAAATGGAAAAAGTGCCCTGAATTTATCATGGTTAAATGCGATGGTTTGATTAAGCCCCCTGGTGAGATCACGCTGAATAGAAATGCTATTATGCGTATAAAAATGTGGCTTGGCCAGGTCGCCCATTCTAGCCGCTGCTGAGAAAATAAAATTTTTCCTGTTGGCCTCATCTATAACACCTAACTGCTCTACATCATGACGCCTTTCGATATGCAAAGCAGTCCATGGTTTCTGGGAAAGCATTTGGTCAAATTCAATGCCGTATTTAAGGTTTTTGTCCTTTGAGCCATATGCGAGGTAGCCTTCAAATGATACTTTTTCATTAAAAAGATAATTAGTCTTGCCGCCAACTCTTACCCTATGACCTTCAACATCATTATTGGAATAAAGGAATAACCACGGCCCCCAGTCAATAGGCCCCCGGCGAACATATCCGCGGCGCACCGCTTTTACTAATTCAGCAATTAGGTTCACCTGCGGAATTTCCGAAACAGCTTCAATAGCCTCCACAGCTTTTAAGTCCATTAGATCAAGTGGAACCGGCCTTGCACTTTGCCAAAATTCTTCCCGCTCATCAATAGCGTCATCTGAGAGTTGGATCGGAGAGAGAAAAAATTTGGAAGGGTGTTGCTTGTTGAGTTCCCAATCAGAATTCACAATCCTAAAACTGGCCCTTACCCCTGTGAAATTCTCAGCTATCTCTGAGATCAGAATTTCGAATTCATTTTTGGTAGGCAACCATGGCCCAAGCGAAGTTTGCTCCAGCTCTTGCCTCAATCTGATGCTTTTTATGAAATTTAAATTGGCACTTGAGCTTACTATGGCATTTATTTTTAATAGGGCGAACTCCTTTTTTGTAATCCACATTTCGCCTTTAAAAGCCAGATCCTGGTCATTTTTAGGAAAAAACTCCATGTGATATGCATACCGGCCGTCCACATAGCCGCTGTCAATCACATAATATTCGTAAAAGGTTTTCCAGCCATCGGCCAATGGCGAAATAAAATCCTTTTTAACAATATTCATCCAGTTGTCATAGAAGTTAAACTCCTGAAACGACACCCCGGTCAACTGAGAAACCGTCTTCTTGTCTTGAATGCCTACACCATGGATATTGGCTTTATTGATGTCTTCACGGCGCAGAAAAGGGCTACTCTGAATGTACAATTTCGATAGTGATTCAGAATGAAATATTGGGACAAACGGGGTGCCATCAGGGCCCAGGTAAGTCTCCTTTTCAATTGCCTGATAAACTTTCTGAACCAACTTTTTCTCCTGGAATTTTGGGGCCATGTCAGCTACATCGAATTCGATTTTAGTATAGCTGTCATATTCAAAATTGTCCAGGGCATACTTGTCGTTTTGCTTTTTATTACTCACCACCTTGCGCATGATTGCCCAAGCCGGGTTTTCATCTGCTTCAAATACAATTTCCTGTAGATCAACGATATCACTCACCAATTGAAAATTGATCTCCTGCTCCTTACCTGGTGATATCACAATTTCCTGGGGCTTATAGCCAATGTATGATGCAACAAGCGTATCGCCTTTTTGCGTTGTTACAATCTTATAGTTTCCAGAAATTCCAGAGGTTGCCCCGGCTGTGGTCCCTTTAATGAAAAGGTTTACAAAAGGGATGGTTTCACCTGTCTCTGAATCGCTTACTACTCCTGAAACAACTGTTTGCTGGGCTTGTAAATTGACGGCCCATAAAATGAAAATTGACAATATGTAAAGCGACTTTTTCAATTAATTGATTTATCTGCACTAATACGAAACAATCTATAAAAGGCTGCAATTACCCGGTCATTGGTCGTATTCCGACAATTAATTAATCAAATAGCAGGTTGATATTCTCAGGTGGCCTTCCAACAGTGGCCTTTCCATCTTTGATCACAATGGGCCGCTCAATTAGTTTGGGTGTTTCTATCATGGCACTGATCCATTCATCGTCTGAAAGATTTTTGCCCTTATATTTTTCTTTATATATAGGCTCCCCCTTTCTGATCAAATCAATTGGTTTGATCTGTAACATACCGATAATCTTCTTGAGTTGATCAAAGGTTGGAGGGTCTTTCAAATATTCGATTACATTAATTTCCGCTCCTTTTTCCTCCAATAAATTCAGAGCTTGTCGGCTTTTGGAGCATCTTGGATTGTGATAGATAGTCGCCATTTTTCGATTTGTTTCATACAAAAGTAAAGAGATGTGCGCCTACTAATAATGAAACGGTGTTAAGCTTTGGAAAAACGGCACTTCGGCTACTCTTGTCTTATAACATCAGCCGGGTTGGTTAGGCTTAATTTCACAATCACTGATGCAACACTTACAGTGGCAACGATTAAAAGAACAGCTACAGCTATCAAAAATGGCCCAGCCCCAATGGTAGTTCTGTAAGGAAATTCTGCCATCCATTCTTGCATCAACAAATAGGCGATTGGAAGGCCTATCAGCACTGCTATCAAAACCAACCTGGAAAACCATGAATTGATCATCAATACAATTTGCGCCGTTGTTGCTCCCAGAATTTTCCTCATCCCAACTTCTTTCAGCTTTTGGTTCATCATTGAAATTGCTATCCCAAAAAGGCCCAGGCAGGCCAGGAACAAAGCTATCCCTGAGAATATCCCAAAAATGTTCAATGTCCTAACTTCAGCAGTATAAAGTTCATCAATGCTTTGATCAAGAAAGTTAAACTCAAAATCATGGGTGGTATTGAAACTCTGATATGTCGTCTCAATGGCTTCAACAGATGACTGTATATCTTGATTACGGATTTTTACTAAGAGATGGCCTGGCAAGCTACGGCGCATATCAATAATCAGAGGTTGAATCGATTGATGAAGTGATTTGTAATGAAAATCTTCTACGACACCCACAATTCTCCCTTCTCTTACCCCTTCCTCTAAATCCCAAAATACCTTATGTCCTAGTGAGTTTTCTAAGCCTAGCCGGCGTACCGTTATCTCATTTACAATAAATGAACCTCCGGCTGAATCCAGCGCATGTGAAGGATCAAAACCACGGCCTTCGACTAACTTCAAACCAAGGGTTTCAATGGTGTTGTAATCGAAGGTCATCTCAGAAACCGTTACAGGATTTTCAATATCCTCATCTATCCAAATTGCATTTTGATTAAACTGTCCTCCTGGAATGTTTGAAACTGCAGTTGCAGAAATAACTTCCCCAAGATTCTCGAGTTCGTTTACTATTGTTTCATGTTTTATTCGTAGGTCATGTGTTTTTATTGGGATGGTGATTAGATGATCTTTATCAAACCCAAGTGGTTTGTTTTTAAGGTATTGGGTCTGCTGCAAAATGACCAGGCTAGCCGTGATCAGGATGGCAGAAATTACAAACTGGGCGACCACAAGAATCCGCCCCAAAATATTCCCTTTGGCTGATCTCGAAAAATTCCCTTTCAATACATCAGTTGGCTTATAAGATGACAGAATAAGTGACGGATATAGGCCAGCAAACAAACCAACCAAAATAGTTCCGATAAAGCCTGTTAGAAGGATTTGTGGGCTTAATACTTCCTGAAATGAAAACGTTTTACTGCTTAATTCATTAAAGTTATTAATAAGCAGAGACGACAGGACAATGGCCAAGACCCAGGCTACACTGCAAAAAATAACCGACTCTATCAGAAATTGAACCGACAATTGGCTCCGGACTGCTCCCAGGGTTTTTCTTACACCAATTTCTTTAGCTCTTTCAACTGATTTAGCAGTGGTTAGATTAACATAATTAATACAGGCAATCGTCAGAATGAAAAGAACCGCACCAGTGAGAATGTAGATATAAAGGATGTTGCCGTTGGTTTCTAGTTCCCACCTTATTTTAGAATGAAGATGGATATTTGAAATTGGTTGCAAGGCAAATTTGTCGCTGCCATCCAGTAGCCCTGCTTGCGCTGACTCCGGCCAGTCATTGTATGTTAGAAACCATTCTGGAATTTTAGATTCCAACTTTTTAGCATCCGCCCCTTCCTGTAACCGAACATAGTTGAAGTGACCAAAATCTCCCCATGTTATCCAAAAGCTGTCCTCTGGCAACCATGATTTAAGGGTGACATAAGAAATCAAAAAGTTGAAATGAAAATGGGTGTTCCGCGGAGTGTTTTCCACCACGCCAACTACCTCCACCTTCTGGTCACGGCTGTTGATTTCAAGTATTCTGCCCAATGGATCACCGGAACCAAAAAACTTTGTAGCCATCTCTTCACTAAGGATGATGCCGTTAGGATGCTTAAGAGCGTTTTCAAGATTTCCACTCTTTAATTTGAAACTGAAAACATCGAAAAAAGTAGAGTCAACGAAGTAAAAATCCGGCTCTTCAAATTGGATATTATCCTCCAGGTTTCTAACGGTAATTTCTTGTTTGCTGAGCCCTGCTCCATACCAGGGTGAAATAGTCACCGCATCTTCTACCTCTGGAAAATCCCTGACCAGGGCCTGCGCCATAGGATGGGGAGTACGGGTTTGAGGGCTTTCATTAAGCCATACAATCCTATATATGTTATTACTGTCATCGAAATGCTTATCGTATGAAAGCTCATCACTAATGAAAAGATATATGAGCACACTGCTGGTAAAACCAACAACTAACCCAACGAGATTGATTGCAGTAAAAACTTTATTTCGTTTGAGATTTCTTAAAAAGATTTTAAGTGAATTTTGAACCATGTCGATATTGTTTTGAAACCGGTTCAAACTTGATGTTTCATGGCCATAGTCATGTATTGATCTCCCGGCAAGGCGTACTTCCCGATAATCCCGAACGTTTTTTAATTGTCTGAATTCTGATGGCGTTATGCCTGAAACCCGCTTGAAAGCAGTGTTAAAGGCCGATTTTGAGTTATACCCGACGCTTTCGGCTATATCTTCAATTTTTAATTTGTTCCCATCTAATCGCAGCAACTTCTTAGCTTCCAACACTCTGTATTGCATTAGGTATTCGGCAAACGTCTGATTTTTCTGCTCATTCAATACTTGTGAGAGGTTGTGGGTTGAAGTGTTAATCCGGTCGGCCAAATCCGTTAATGTTGCATTGGCGCTTACATAGTATTTTTCAGTCAACATGAATTTTTCAAGCCTGTTTAGAATCGCATATTTCTGCTCTGCAGATAACGACGACTTGGCATACTTCTGTCCCGGAGGTGGAGGAGCGAAGAAGTTAGACTCGGAAAAAACCTGATAATAAATGAATAGGCAATTGATGATCAACAAAACCGAGATCAGTGGTGATGCATCAATTGTTGGGTTGATTAACCCCCATAGCATTGCAGTAATTAATACAATTTGAAGGATTGCAAAATTTCTAAACCATGCATACCTGCTTCCGGGCCTTGTAAATAAGCTTATGCCTTTGGCTTTTGCCCAAAACAGCAAGCGCTTTCTGCTGATGTACCCATAGGCAACCATTTGAAAACCTATAATGATCCAAATAGCCTGTTGGGTCAATATGGATGACATCAAGGCAATAGTGGCGGCATTTAGGATATGAACTGCATCTGACTTTCTTATTCGGATATTTAGGAAACTGCCCACATAGATATAATAACATGGTGCCAGCATAGCTACTGCCGCAACTAGCATAGTATCATAACTAAATATTACAATGCCAAAAAGTGTCAAATACAGGGATAGCACTTTGGAAAAAAATGTCTTCTGCACCATCAGGGCAATCACCAGGAGGCTGCTCAGCCCCGCAGCAATAAATGGTAATGCTTCAATAAGTTGGTGCTCTATTGACATATTTCAAATTTATTCAATTTACGCTGGGTTTATGCCAGTTAAATTAGGCCGCTTTGCTTTGAAGCTGGATTTACAAATAATTTCATTTCAATGTAAGGATCTGGTTGAATGAAGTACTAATTGTAAAAAGTGATTAAAAGCCCGGCATGACCGAAGAGGCAAAACAGGAAATTTTTCATAACTGGCTGGACAAATACAGGGCCTTATTTTTTAAGGTGATTAGAATCTATGCCTTTAATGATTACGACAGAACCGACCTGTTTCAGGAAATATCCCTTCAGGTTTGGAGGTCTATACCAAGTTTCAGGGCTGAATCATCTGAAAGCACCTGGCTCTACCGCATAGCACTGAATACCTCTATTAAAT
This sequence comes from Cyclobacteriaceae bacterium, assembly GCA_040222875.1. Classification (GTDB taxonomy): domain Bacteria; phylum Bacteroidota; class Bacteroidia; order Cytophagales; family Cyclobacteriaceae; genus JAJCYL01. Next base: position 360,303 of record JAVKCG010000004.1, read on the forward strand.
GGATTAAAACTGAAAAAAAACATAATTCCAATCATCAGCAGCTTGATGACAAAGTTGCTGGTGCCTTGAAAGCAAACCCGGTGCAGACTGATGAAAAGTTAAGTTGGCTTTATGACCAAATTGGTAAGATGAACGAAATCGAAAAGTCTTTATGCCTGTTGTTATTTGAAGGCTTTAGCTATAAGAAAATGGCGGAATTGTTGGGTATTTCTGAAAGCAACGTAGCCGTAAAAATCCACCGGATTAAAAAAACCCTCATGAGTGAATCACAAAAATTTGAAGATCATGGAGTTTGAAGATTTGAAAAAAATATGGGATAATCAAAATCAAAAGTATATGTACACGATTGACGAAACTGCTTTGGGCAAAAGCATGAAATTAAAAAAAGACAAAGGCATTAGAATGCTCAATTGGATGGAATGGATGCTGATAACTGTTAAACTAGTGGTGGGTGGCGCACTCATTTTCAAAGAGCTTTTTGAAAGCGACAGTAATCCATTTGTTTACTTGTTTGGTGGGCTACTATTGATCTCGGCCGGATACTTATATATGCAAAGAAGGCAGCGGCTTAGTCAACCATATGATTTTGAATCTAACATGTTAGGTGACCTTAACCACGCCATAGAAAGTGCCCGGTACAAAGCAAAGATTTCATACATGATGCTTCTATACTGGATTCCCATCTCAATTATTACGCTATCTGCCTTGTACTTTGATGGCGAGTCACTAATAAAAATCGGACTGACAGGTCTGTTCTTCATTGTGATTTTCTTTGCTGGTCGCTGGGAGCATTATAGTTGCCATGTGGCCAGGAAACGCAAGCTTGAATCGATCAAGGACAAACTGCTGACCGATTGAAACCGGTATCTTAAAAAAGCTCAGCATATCAATACTAAATTGTTAAAACCTCACCACCCACAAAAAAATATCCCCTTGAGATGAACGGATTCGGGTGGGAGTAGCGTCCATGATCGAATTCTTTGCTTACTTGCAGAGAATTTGAAAAATCTAGCAACAATCCTTCTGGGATCCAACCTCGGTAATCGACTTGGAAACCTCAAAACAGCTGTTAATCATCTCTCTGATAAAATTGGTGACATTTCGAAAACATCCTCTGTTTATCAGACCGAACCTTGGGGCGTGGTTGAACAACGGTCGTTTCTTAATCTGGCGCTTCAGGTAGAAACCACATTATCTCCATTTGATATGCTTCAAAAATGCCTCGAAATAGAGGATGAAATGGGTAGGAAACGGTCAAAAAAATGGGGTGAACGACGGATTGATGTAGATATCCTTTATATAAACGACGATGTCATCGACCAGGAAAAATTACAAATTCCCCACCCAAGAATTGCCGAACGCCGGTTTACCCTTGTAATGTTGTCGGAATTATTCCCTGAGTTTGTGCATCCAATTTACAAAAAGAGTAATGAGCAATTGCTGAAGGAATGCAAAGATAACCTGGCAGTTACCCTTTATTCCGATTTTGATATCACTCCGGAGAGGTCTGTTCGGTAACCTTTTTTTGTTTTTTAATTCTGGTTTTCTTTTTCAGGTTTTCAACTGCAGTTCGTAATGAGGCTATCCCTGATTTCAGTGTATCAGCTCCTGTTTTCTTAGTGGCTGAAACCAATGCACCGATAACTTTACCGGATGACTCCATAACGAGGGCACCAAGCAAAGAACCTGCTTCCTTAAATGCCGATCGCTTGGCCTTTCGGTGATCAACAGCCTCAAGGGCACTACAATATCTCTTAGCCAAAATGCCAACCCGTAACGTGAGGTATGCATTCGTTGACCCCTCCAATAGTGAATCGAGAATGATATTGGCCGTGGGCCCAAAAATTGGAATCGCTTTACCAGCAGAATTCTTCAAAAATGATTTAATTACTGGCTCCAGTTGATCTGAAATGTCCAGGTCTTCTATTTCAGAAGCAAGAAAAACGGACGCACCCACATTTGAATAGAGATAAATAAGCTCTCTCAAATTAGGGCGCTGATAATACAGATGGGCAATTTTCCAGACCATTCGGCTCTGGGTGATAAAAACCGTTAATGCATCTAATTTGCCATTTTGGGAGATAGCGGTAGTTAAAAAAACCGCTGATGCTGTTTGCTTAGTAATCCGATCAGATTCAATATTTAATCTATCCAAACCGAAATTCAGGTCGTTGATTGAGCTCAACTTCACACCTTCCTTTTTCAAAAACTGATTCCGCCTTAGTCGTTTCAGATACTTTTCTTTGAATTTGTGCTCTATTTGCTGGCCTGGTTTTAAAGGCTTGGGTAACCTTACAAACAGGTAAATTGGAATTGCGATTAAGAGGGTGAACGATGCCATTAATGTCCATAAAACAACCTCACCGAATAAGGGGCTTACTTCTTTGGCCAAATCATAAATTTGGGCAATTTGCCCAACGCTAATCATGACAAACGCCAGCATCATAAAAAGCCCTACGGCCATTAAAATGTTCTTCAGTTCTTTAATCATTACATTATTGGACTGATTTGAGGTTTATTAAGTTACATTTTTCTACTATCAAAATATGAAAAGCATAAAAGTAAAATTTCAAAACTCAGAAGGTCAGACACTATCAGGTCGGCTTGAATTTCCGGTTAGCCAAAAGCCTAAGGCCTATGCCCTATTTGCCCATTGTTTCACTTGCTCTAAAAACCTCACAGCAGTGAGAAACATCAGCCGAGGGCTCAATCAGAATGGGTTAGCAGTTTTGAGGTTTGATTTTACAGGGTTAGGCGATAGCGAAGGCGATTTCGCTGATACAAACTTTAGTTCTAACCTGGGGGATCTAGAAAAAGCTGCCGAGTACTTGAGTGAAAACTATGCGGCACCCCAGTTAATTATTGGGCATTCATTGGGTGGTGCGGCTGTGTTAAGGGTCGCTTCAAGAATCAATTCAATTGAGGCTGTGGCTACTATTGGTGCACCATTTGATCCGCCGCATGTGAAAAAACTTTTTGTAGATGGGATTGACGAGATTGAGGAGAAAGGCGAGGCAAAAGTTTCCATTGGCGGCCGACCTTTTAAAATCAAAAAACAATTGATTGACGATCTGGAGAAATATGATAGTGCTGATGAGATTAAAAATCTTAAAAAAGCCCTGATGATTATGCACAGTCCGCAGGATAGTACTGTGGGCATTAACAATGCCGCCGAGATATACGGGGCAGCGATGCACCCGAAGAGTTTTGTTTCTTTGGATGGCGCCGACCATCTCCTAAGCGATGAGCAGGACTCACACTATGTAGGACAAGTGATTGCTTCCTGGGCTGTCAGGTATCTTAATTTGAAAACGTCAGAAAATATCAAAGCCATGGGGCAGGTAACTGTGAGAACCGGTAAAGATGGATTTTATACTGAAATAGCTGCAGGGGATCATCAGTTGATTGCCGATGAACCTGAATCGGTTGGTGGAACAGAATTAGGGCCTACACCCTATGATTATCTTTTAACTGCACTTGGCACCTGTACCAGCATGACACTAAGAATGTATGCTGACAGAAAAGAAATCGAATTAGATGAGGCGGTTGTTCATTTAGCGCATGACAAAGTTCACAAGGAGGACTGTGATGATTGCGAAAACAAGGGTTCCAAAATTGATAAAATAGAAAGAAAAATAGAGTTACACGGAGACTTGACTGATGAGCAGCGAAAGCGAATGTTAGAGATTGCAGACAAATGCCCGGTGCATAAAACTTTGCACAGCGAAATATTAGTAGAGTCTAAATTGGTGGATTAAAATCCTATTGCGATCCCGCCCCTCACGCTCCAGGGTTCAGGATTTGGAGAACGCAGATTATCATAAACCAGATCATACAAAAACATGAACTGGAAGGAAGCATTTTTGCTTATCGGCTGAATGATGCCACCACCGACATTAAAAGCAGGCACCGACTCACGGTTATTTACGCCATCTGTAAGGGTAAAATCATAGCTCAACACCTCATATTCTGAATATAAAAACACCGGACCTGCCACATTGTATTGTGTAAATACCTTACCACCGTATATGTTCGACTTAAAATTCCCGAACTTTCTGTATAAATAAGTTATCCCTACGCCAGCAGCCCATTTGTCCGTAATCATGTAGCCAAGCACCGGAGAAGCGCCGATTACGGTAACATTGTTTCCGACGGAGAGAGCCAGACCCCCACCAGTATAAATCCGATCTAAAAAAGAACTATTATCATCTACTTCGATCTGCGCCGTGGATTCTGTAATTCCAATAAAACCAACAAAAAGCAGGATTGCGATTATTCTGATCATGACCAATAAACAATTATAGATTTAGAAACCCTTAATTAATCCTCCTCTTCAACGATAACAAATACGTCTTCGGTTTCCTTCTTCATAAAATATTTTTCCCTGGCAAATTTTTCCAGCATACCTGAGTTGCTAAGGAGCTCCTCCCGATCTTTTCTGACCTCGTCAATTTTCTCAATGTAAAATTCTTTTTGATCCTCTAAGGTTTTCAATTTGTTATTCAATTGATATTGTGAGACAAAATCATTTGAATCGATAAAAATCATCCAGAAAAGAAATACCAGAGTGGCTATGAAGTAGAAATTGCGGGTAAATGGGGGTAATTTTTTCAGCATCCAAGATTTCAGAATGGTTTAGTAAAGATAATGATTCAAGTTTGAAAACGAGAACTGATTATAGAGAGATGAAATCCTGAATGATTATTTGACTATTATTGATTGAATGACATCGGCCCAATCAAAAAAAATTGGCCTTTCAAGGGCAACATCCCTCGTGGTTGGCAATATGATCGGTGCGGGGATATTCTTACTTCCAGCATCACTCGCCACATTAGGTTCCATCAGCTTTATCGGGTGGATGATATCAGGTTTGGGCACCATTGTACTTGCTGTTGTATTTAGCCGACTAAGTAGAATCATTACTAAATCGGGTGGACCATATGCGTATGCTCAGGCCGCTTATGGTGATTTTGTAGGGTTCATCACCGCTTGGTCTTACTGGGTATCCATTCTTGCAACAAACGCCGGCATTGCGATTGCTTTTTCAGGATATCTTGGTGTGTTTCTACCGTTTGCCAATGGTAAGCTTGGTACCGCTATTATATCAATTTCGGCCGTGGGGTTGTTGACAATCGTTAATTTAAGAGGAACGGCCGCAGGCGCTGGCGTTCAGTTAATCACCACTATATTAAAAGTTATTCCACTTATATTCGTTTGTCTGGTTGGTACTTTTTTCATTGAACCAAGCTATCTCGTAGAATTTAATGTTAGTGAACAATCACATTCCTCAGCGATAGCTGCAGCTATCACTCTAACGCTGTTTGCTTTAACAGGCTTTGAAAGTGCAACCCTCCCATCTGGTGATATTGAAGACTCTGATAAAACGGTGCCCAGGGCTACTATTATCGGCACAATAGCCGTTGTGGTTATCTATATGATCAGCTCAGCCGTAATAATGGGACTCATCCCTAATCCGATTTTGCAAACTTCTACTGCTCCATTTGCTGATGCAGCAGAAATAATAATGGGGTCAGCAGGGAAATATCTTGTTGCTTTTGGTGCTCTTATTTCAACTTTTGGGGCATTAAATGGTTGGATTTTACTTCAGGGTCATATTACAATGTCACCTGCAGAGGATGGCCTTTTCCCAAAGTTTTTCGCCAAAAAGAATGCTAACAATATTTCATTGTTTGGTCATCTTCTAAGCAGCCTCCTTGTCACTTTTTTCATAACAGCTAATTCAGCTAAAGGGCTTGTTGCACTGTTCACTTTTCTGATCCTTGTTAGCACTTTTTGTTTACTTATACCTTATTTATTTGTAGCGCTATCAGAAATCCTAATCATCATAAAATCAGGAAGCAATCGAAAGACCAATCTGGAAAAAGCTGCCATTTTCGGAATCATCGGCTTTTTATATACCATGTGGGCCGTAATCGGTTCACCCAATGATGTCGTTTTTTATGGAGTGATCTTTCTGCTGATGGGCATACCTGTTTACGTTTGGGCAAAATATGTAAATAGATCAGGATGACTTTTCAATCAGAAACTGGACGATTAAAATCGGTTCTTATTAAGAATGTATCCTCGGCATTTGGTAGCCAGCAACAAATCGACCAACAATGGCAAAAACTGAACTACTCTGACAGACCTGACTTCTCAAAAGCTGTAGATCAGTATGAAGCTTTTATGCAAATTTTCATTGATCGCGGGGTCCAGCTCCATGAACTGGCACAAAATCAAACTACCAACCTCGACTCTATTTATACCAGGGATGCCTCAGTTGTGACCAATACTGGTGTAATCATTTGCAACATGGGTAAGCCTGATCGAAACAATGAGCCTTCCGCTCAAAGGGCATTTTATGAGTCCAAGGGGATTAAAGTGTTAGGACAAATTGAAGCTCCCGGAAAACTTGAGGGTGGCGATTGCGCATGGATAGATGAGCACACTTTTGCAGTAGCAAGGGGCTATCGAACAAATGATGAAGGCATCCGCCAGTTAGAAGTTCTTTTGGAAGATGTCGCTAAAGAAGTAATCGTTTTTCACTCGCCACATTTTAGAGGGCCCTCGGATGTCTTCCATCTCATGTCAGTTTACAGTCCGGTAGATAAAAATTTGGCGGTTGTTTACTCTCCACTAATGCCAGTTTCCTTCAGGGAAGAATTGTTGAAACGAGGAACCCAGTTAATTGAGGTCCCTGAAGATGAATATGACTCCCTGGGATGCAATGTGCTTGCCATTGCCCCCAGGGTTTGTGTGGTGGCATCAGGCAATCCTCAAACCAAATCACTGTTGGAAAAAGCCGGAGCCGAAGTTATTGAATTTGAAGGTTCAGATATCAGCCTCAAAGGCTGTGGTGGGCCAACTTGCTTAACAAGGCCACTGGTCAGGGAGTGAGGATGGCTGGATTTTTCGTTTCGAATTAGGGTAAAGTTATGGCAGCCGTATTGTTTAAAGGCTAATCTCAGTCAACTTAATAGGCTAATTATTGGCGTTTTAAAGTCCTCGATGTAAAATTGATTGGAATATTGTTGATTGGCCAATCAACAATATTCATATATACTCACGGTTCATTGGTCCAATCCGAAAAAAAGAGACTTCCCGATCTGGGCCGCCTCTCTTTCACCTTACAGTTCACTTTGGACCATGAACTAACTACATTATACTACTTCTCGCTACTTATTCATTACCAGTGCCTTAAAAGGCATAATCCTATCTGGGTGGATCATGTGCAAATGCTCATCAATAGCTACCACCCGCTTATCAATGTGTTTCAAATACTTATGAAGAACGTTTTCCATTACTAATATCTGGCCGTCATAAGAGTACATTCCAGAGTCGCTCTTAAGATCATCCTTATTGGCCTCAAGCTCCGTTTGGGCTTCACATGTCTCATTCAGGATAGATACAAATTCCTTCAAGCCATATTTAGTTTCAAATTTCTCTATGTCCCGTAATGTTCTTTTGTATTCCCTGTGGCTCACTGAGAGTTCAATTGTAGGGTCTTCCAAAACATCCAGTAAAACAGAATCATAATGGTGCAGGCGGTGCAGCACATCTATTGTGAAATCCTGATACAAAGGCTCATCGCAATAGAGCTTTAGACCCCTATATGGCCTGATCTCCTCAGATAGTTCCAGCCATGTTTTAGTTAGCTGATCATACTCCAGCTCAATTGATTGTGCTTTGATTGAAAGGCTAAAAAGAAGCCCAAGTGTCGCCAGCATAAATAATTTGATCCAAATTGTCTTGTAGTTTTTCATATCTCTTCCAGCTTGAGTTCAAAGGTATTTTGGTAACGACTGGTTTGGCCTCACGGAAATTTTGTAAAATTTTGAAAGGGTAATCCCTGAGATCAACCCTCCGTAAAAATCCTGAGGGCTATTGACCTCGCTGATTCCGATATTAGGGGAATCGAATTTCCGCAATACAGTGAAACTCATATGAAATGAGCAAAATCAGCATAGGCAATAAACTGGCGCTTATTCTTATTGGGCTTTCGGTAACGGTAGCCGGAATGCTTTCATGGCTGTTTTTTATTCAATTTGATACAGCCCTTCAAGAGCGGGTGCTTCTACAATTGTCTTCTGTAAAACAGTTGAAGATCAACAAAGTGAAAACTGAGTTAAACGATCGTGTCTCAGCCTTTAAGGAATTACTTTCCAGCACTGATAGTTTATCCGAAGAAAGCAGCTTATTTAGCAGCATTAGTGTTGAGCAGGAAAAACCTACATCTATAAATGATGTTTCAGTCACCATTCAAAGCAAATCGCAAACGGGGGTTATCCAGTTGGTGGACCTAACACAAACCAAGGGGGAAATCACAATAGGTTTAGTGGCCCAGATTGATGGGAGCTGGTTAATCGCAGTCAGTGAGATTCCTGAAATCCAGTCAATACTCCTGGAGCGCACAGGCCTTGGTCAAACAGGTGAATCATATTTGGTTGGAAGTGATTTCAAGCTCAAGTCAAGATCGAGGTTTACTAGGAAGGAAACTGTATCAAGCATTCAAACGGAGGGTGTCAATAACGCCCTACTTGGATCCAGTGGTGAGGGCCTTATCCTTGACTACCGGGGAAAGGAAGTGTTTAGTGCCTATGAAATGATTGAAATGAACGGCCTTCAATGGGTTTTACTCAGTGAAATTGACCGACAAGAAGCCTTGTTTCCGCTTGAGGAGCTCAAGACCAATACGGCGATCATCATTGCTTTGATGCTGGTTTTCATTCTTCTAGTCTCCTATTTTCTCTCCAGGCTATTTGTGAGCCCTTTGATTTTGATGGAGAAGAAATTGACAAACATGTCAAAAGGGGTACTGCAAGAAGCTGGCGAAGGCGGGAAAAGGAAAGATGAGATTGGAAGAATGTTTGAAGCGTTGGATAAGTTGGTCAGCGCACTAAATAAAACAATCATTTATGCTGGTGAAATAGGCCAAGGGAATTTTAATGCTGAATACGAACCGTTGAGTGATGACGACAAGCTTGGCAACGCCCTGATTCAGATGAAACAAAAATTAAGACAGTTTCAGGAGAACGAAGAAAAGCTTATCCAGGAAAACCAGAAATCAATCATTGATGGGCAAGAACATGAACGATCAAGGTTAGCGAAAGAAATGCATGACGGTATTGGGCCAATGCTGACCACCATGCGCATCAATATTCAATCGGCTGAACTTGATACCAGTAAAAAAGAAACGCTTTTAAACAGGCTGGACGAAACGATCACAGAAGTAAGAAGGATTTCTAATAACTTAATGCCGAGTGTGTTGGAAGATTTTGGAGCAGGCGAAGCAATTGGTAACCTCATTAATCAGGTAAGGCAGGGTTTTAACGGAACAATCCATTACAAAAATGATATGTCAGCTGAGCCAAAATTGGATGAATATGCCAACGTAAGCCTCTACCGCATTGCACAGGAGTCAATTAACAATGCACTGAAACATGCTGTGGCTAATGAAATCAAAGTCTCACTTTCAGAATTTGATGACCACATTGGTTATTTTATTGCTGACAATGGCCAGGGTTTTGATATGCAAGTCCCAAAAAATGGTAATGGGCTTAGGAATATGAAAGAAAGGGTGAAACTAGTTAATGGCACATTTGACATCCACAGCAACGCCAGCGGAACCACCATAGAAATTGAAATCCCATTGAAATGAGTTCGATAAAAGTAATCATTGCAGACGATCACCAACTGTTCAGGGAAGGGTTAATCTCGTTATTATCCAAAAGTGGTTCCCTTGAAATTGTTGCTGAAGCGGAATCAGGTGACCAGCTTCTTGACTTGCTGAAAACCACTACTGCCCATGTAGTGCTCATTGACATATCAATGCCAGGGACAAATGGCCTTGAGGTAATCCGCCAGGCCAGGGAACTTTATCCTGATCTTAAATTTATAGTGCTAACAATGCATGCAGAAGGCCAATATGTAGTGAAGGCTGTGAAGAGTGGGGCGTTCGGTTATCTGGTAAAAAATGCTGATGAAAATGAGTTGCTAGCTGCGATCAATGAAGTTGCTATAGGAAAAAAGTATTTTAACAGCGAGATCTCAGAACTCATGATTACCAATATGGCTATCGAAGAGGAGGCTCACAAAAAGCTTTCAGAACGTGAAACGGAAGTACTTAACCTCGTCTCTGAAGGCAAGACTACTAAAGAAATCGCTGCTCAACTATTTGTGAGCGCAAGAACAGTTGAAACTCACCGGGTAAACATGATGAAAAAATTGAATGTGCAGAATACCGCCGAGTTGATAAAAAGGGCAGCTCATTTGAAGTTGATTTGAATCTTATAAAACTTCCAGCAATTCAATATCAAAGATGACATTCGCATTTGGGGGTATGCTGCCATTGGCTGTGCCCCTGGTGCCATAGGCGTAAGCAGAGGGTATATATAGTGTTATACTCCCACCCTCTTTAATCAAAGGCACACCTATTTGCCATCCAGCAATCAAATTGCCTAGTGGAAATGTTGCTTCCGGTGACGAATCAAATATAGTTCCGTCAAACAGGCGGCCCTCATAGGCAACTTTTATGGTATTGCTGATTTCAACCGAAATACTATCCCCAGGATTGTGAACGACATAGCGGACTCCATTGATTTCAGTTTGAGCGGTAATATTATTTACCGCTAAATATTGGTCGATTTTGGCAATATCAACCTCGAACTGTTCATCAGGCGTCAACACACCATCATCATTGTCTTCAAGGCAAGATGTAAGAATAAGGAGTATTATAAATGGTGCTGAAAATTTTTTAATATACACTAAGAGCATGAAGTTAGTATTATTGTAATTCGTCCTATTTTGATACACATCTTTGTTCCGACTAGTTCCAAATCATAATTTCAGGTCTCAAACAATTTGATCAGATGGCGTCGAAAGCTGGTAACATTCTGGTAGTTGATGATGACAAAGATGTGCTATATACTGCAAAGTTGGTACTCAAACCAATATTTGAAAAGGTAGTTTTAGTAGAAGACCCTGTAACAATTCCTGAGTTATTTAGCCGCATCAGGTTTGATGTGGTAATTCTTGATATGAACTTTCAACAAGGTGTAACCTCAGGCAAGGAGGGGTTAGAATGGTTGGAGAAAATTATTGGGTTGGACGATGGCTGCCACGTGATCATGAATACAGCATATGGCGACATTCAGTTAGCCGTAGATGCAATGAAGCTTGGAGCAATTGATTTCATCGTAAAGCCCTGGGAAAAAGAAAAGTTACTCGCCACAGTTAACACAGTTTATAACCTCAGCAAGGAAAAAAGGAAGGTAAGGCAACTGCAAGGTGTTGAATCGGTGTTGTCACAAGACATCAACAAGCCGTTTGCATCTATTGTGAGCGAGTCTTCAATAATGCAAAATGTTTTCAGAACAATCGAAAAAGTTGCTCAGACCGATGCCGATGTTTTGATCCTCGGTGAAAACGGAACGGGAAAGGAATTAATTGCCCGGGAGATCCATCGGCAGTCGCAACGCAAGAAAAAACCTTTGATAAAAGTTGACCTTGGATCTATTGCTGAAACACTATTTGAATCTGAGCTCTTCGGGCACAAAAAGGGGTCGTTTACTGATGCGAAAGAAGATAGAGTCGGTCGCTTTGAGGTAGCATCGGGGGGCAGTTTATTTCTCGATGAAATCGGCAACCTCTCTTTACAAATGCAAAGTAAATTGTTAACTGTTCTTCAAAGCCGCCAAGTGGTTCCGGTAGGTTCAAATCAGCCTGTACCCATTGATATCAGGCTCATTTCTGCAACGAATAAGCCTATTTATGAGATGTCTGATAATCAGGAATTCAGGACAGACTTATTGTACCGGATCAATACAGTAGAAATACAACTACCCCCATTACGGGAGCGAGTCGGCGATATTTCAGTTTTAGCCAGGCACTTTTTAAAAAATTATGCTGACAAGTACGATAAGCACAGTTTAAGATTGGACGCCAGGGGCATAAAGAAATTGGAAGGATATAGCTGGCCTGGTAATGTAAGAGAGTTACAGCACACAATTGAAAGGGCAGTTATACTAAATAGTGATGGTAAGCTGACCCCAGATGATTTTCTGTTGAAACCAGACAGAAAAAAAGCACAGCAGAAATCAAGCTCTTTTAAGATTGAGGATATGGAAAAAGATGCCATTACGAATGCCATCGACAAGTGGGATGGAAACCTGACCCTGGCCGCAAAAGAACTAGGCTGGGGACGTAGTACGCTCTATAGGAAAATGGAAAAGTATGGCATTTAGGTCTTTCCGGTTTCAGGTAGTGATCAGGATTACACTCATTCTGATTTTGGGGTACCTTTCAATCTATATATTCTTCTATACACATTTTTGGCTGGTTGCTTTTTGGACAACCCTCTTAGCTGCCATTTTAATCTACAGCCTCGTTCGTTATGTTGAGCGTTCGAACCGTGAACTGGCCAATTTTCTACTGGCCATCAAGCAGGGGGATTTTACCAATACCTACCACCGAAAAGGGTCGGAACCATCAAAAGATGAGCTTAATACGGCGTTTTCTGAAATACTTTCTGTTTTTCAATACCTCAGCACCGAGAAAGAAACGAACCACCTTTTTCTGCAAACTGTGGTCGAACATGTGTCTATAGCCCTAATTACTTTTGATAAAACCGGGGAAGTAATCTCTGTTAATAAAGCTGCTAAAAACCTCATTAACAGGCCGTATCTAAAACACCTTTCGTCGTTGGAAAAAATTGAGCCACAACTTTATGAGGCTTTGAAACATGTGCAGCCAGATCATCGGGAGGTAGTGAAAATGGTCTCTAACGGTCAGCTGCAAAACTTATCAATCAGGGCCACAGATTTTATTTTGAAAAATGAAGAATACAAAATCGTCTCAATACAGGATATCAAAGGAGAATTGGATGAGAAGGAGGTTGAATCCTGGCAAAAGCTGATCAGGGTGCTTACCCATGAAATCATGAACTCAGCCATTCCGATCTCTACCCTTTCTTCAGTAATCAGTGAGATGATGGAGGATGAAAAGGGCAATCCGCTGCCAATATCGCAACTAGATGATGATGTAGGCGAAGACGTACTTGGTGGCCTGAAAACCATCGAAAGCCGCAGCAAAGGGCTGGTACGATTTGTTGAGGCCTATAAAAGTCTGACAAAAATCGACCCGCCTAAATTTAAAGAGGTGGATTTGAACACACTCGTTGACGGTGTATTAAAGTTATTAGACGCAGATTTGAAAAAGGGAAATGTCAAAATTGAAAAAGACATCCGAAACCTTATTATAAAAGCCGATCCGGAGTTAATTGAGCAGGTTTTAATCAATTTGATAAAGAATGCATCGGAAGCCCTGGAAAACACCAAATCCCCCTTAGTTTCAATAAAAGCCAAAAGTCTACCCAATGGAAGAACAATGCTTGAAATTTCGGACAACGGCCCTGGCATAGAAGCAGAAAATCTCGACAACATCTTTGTGCCCTTTTTCAGCACCAAAAAAAAGGGATCCGGCATCGGTCTGAGCCTTTCCCGTCAAATTATGAGGCTGCACAAAGGCTCCATTTCAGTGAATTCAGAGCCCGGGGAGGGTACGAGTTTTAGTTTAGTTTTTTAGGAGTCTTGGTTTCTCATCTGATGACTTAGAGTCATCAGATGAGTTTAAAATTTGTTAACCTAAACCACGGTCTAAAGATCGTGGCAGGTGATCCAACCCTGAAAACCCATTTAGCAACTGGGAAAATGATCAGGTTGGGCTTCAATTGACACGACTTTCAAGTCGTGGTTTGAAAGGCATTAGGATTGCTGGTGATAACACCAGCAATGGCGGAGGGGACTGTTAGATATCATTTTTTTTCAATCTTTTTTTCAGATACTTCTTCAAAGATCTTCTTTTCAGTTCGATGTAGACGGACGTGGTTGTTGGAAGATTTGTAGTTGTATGATCCTGTTCAGATTCCTCAACTAGTTGTACAACATTTATCGCTTTAATCCAGTTTGGGTTTAAAGCTTTTAGTTCCATACTGTCAAGTTCAATAATTCCTTCGTTCGTCTCCAAAAAGAAAATATGTTCGTCAATCTTTCCGTGACTTACCCTGACTTTAAAATCGTTCAGTCCTTGACCGAGAGTTGAAAGTGAAAAGAGAGTTCCAATAATTAAGGCAGTTAATTTCGCCATGCCGTAGATGATATCTAACAACCTAACATCCCAACAACCCAATTCCTAATTCCCCAAATCCCAATTACCCACTCACTTTCTCCACCAACCTGATCTCGTAAAGCCGTGGCCAGAGTTTACCGGTCACAAAGAGGCGGTCATTTTCAGTGTCATAAGCGATGCCATTAAGGACATCAACCGGCCGGTTGGTTTGGGCATTGAGCAAGCCCTTTAAATCTATTTCAGAAGTAATCTTACCGGTTTGGGGATCTATAGTTATGATAAAATCAGTTTGGTAAACGTTGGCATAAATCAAACCATCGATGTACTCCAGCTCATTTAATTGATCTTGCGGTCCTTTATCATCATAGACAGATAACCTCCGTGTTTCCGCAAGGGTTTCAGAATCTAAAAAATACAGGTTGGATGTTGTTCCATCGGTCATTACCAATTCATTTTCTAGGCTGGTAATGCCCCAACCTTCAGTAGGATAGTTGAAGGTTTTTACTTCTTCAAATGTCCCCAAGTCATACACAAAACCTTGATTAGAGGTCCAGGTGAGTTGAATGATTTTGTCATCCCAAAGGGTAATCCCTTCTCCGAAAAATTGATCTTGAAGAAAAGCCTGTTGAACCACAGCTCCGGTTTCCAATTCCACTTTTCTTAGTGAAGACCTACCCCGTTGACCAGTATTTTCATATAGAAAACCATCGTGATAAAACAGCCCCTGGGTATAGGCATCTGGGTCGTGAATAAACCACTGCACCCGCTCATAAGTGTATTTGGCAGGTGCAATATCAGAAAGCATTTCCAGATTAAATTGTTTAGATTCTGTTTTAAAACCTAAATCAACATTTACTTCAATTGATTGATTACCTACAGCTAATGCATCTGTAGGAATATTTAACTCTGAAGGGTCTGTAAATTCCTGACCTCCAATGGTAGCAGTGAGGCTCTTGACACTTACAGTATCGATCAGCCCCCGGGCGGTGATAGTTAGTGCTTCACCAATTGTCAATCTCTGATTATTGGTAACTCCAACAATCAGAGAATAATTTTCAACCTCTCTTTGTGTTGGCTCAGAATTTTCAGCTTTTTCTGAATCCCCATTTTCGGAACATGAGAAAAAGGTCAATAAAGCTATTACCAGAGATATTTTCCTAAAAAAGCGCATTCTGAAGTTTCCTAATTGAGTTCCCTTACCCAGATATTCCGGTAACGGACATCATTTACATCATCATGATCTTGTAAACGTAGCGGTAACTTTTCTGGATGCTTGAAATACCTCGTTTTGCCGATGTAGAGCGTAGGTCCATCCAATTGCACATGGTCCTGGATCAAGACACCATTGTGAAATACCGTGATGTTTGCGGCAGTTTTTACGCTTCCATCAGCATTAAACCGAGGTGCATGGAACACAACATCATAATATTGCCAGGTGCTGGGCTTCCTTGAAGCATTGACAAGCGGTATTTTCTGCTTGTAGATTGATCCAGCCTGTCCGTTGGAATAGGTCTTGGTATCATATGAATTGAGCACCTGAAGCTCATATAAACCCATCAGGAAAATGCCACTGTTGCCATTCATCTGGGAATTTTCCACTTTATTCTCAGGGCTCAGCCACTCAATATGCAGTTGAATATCTCCGAAAGATTCTTTTGTTTCTATAGCGCCGTTGTCAAGATTGACCACCATTTCGCCTGCCTCAACCTTCCAGCCGGCGTCATCAAAAGGGCCATCCGTTTTGAGGTTTTGGTAGCGCTCAATCAGTTCCCCAATGGTGCCTACCTCATTGGGCCATTGGGGATTTCTCCACTTTGATAAATTACTGCCATCAAACAAAACGATAGCATCAGAGGGGGGCATGCCGGGGTACATGCCAGGAGTGACCTTGGGCGGGACAGGCTCCCAAACTTCGGTGTCTTCAGGCTTCATATCTGTTTGAGCCTTAAGTATTGAAACTGATAATAGAAAAACCAAAACCAATAAACTGTTGCGTATCATATTATTTTCCGTCTGAAACGATCATACCATCTTCAAGCCTCACTACCCTTGAGCCATATTCTGCATTGCGCTCAGAGTGTGTCACCTGAATGATGGTCATACCTTCATCATTTAAATCTTTAAATATTTCCATTATTTCAGCACCCTGTTCAGAATGCAGATTACCCGTTGGCTCATCAGCAAGTAACAACTTCGGCTTGCCAACAATAGCCCTGGCCACACCCACTAACTGCTGTTGTCCACCAGAAAGCTGCTCAGGAAAGAGGTCTTTTTTGGCAACCATTTGGAAACGGTCCAGCATTTCGGCAACCATGCTGGCTCTTTCTTTGCCTTTTACACCTTTATATAATAGCGGTGTTTCAATGTTTTCATAAACTGTTAGTTCATCGATCAGGTGATAAGCCTGGAATATAAAACCGATGTGGTCTTTATGGAGGTTAGAAGTTTTGCGTTCACTGAATTTGTGAACTGGCTCATCCAAGAAATAATATTCTCCAGATGACGGCTTATCAAGCATGCCGAGGATGTTAAGTAAAGTTGATTTTCCGGAACCACTGGGGCCCATCACACTGAGGAATTCGCCCTGCTCCATTTCAAAATCTATCCCTTTCAGGATGAAAATCCGCTGGAATTTAGAATCGACGTATTTATCTACATCAACTAGTTTTATCATTTTAATTCATTTAGAGTTTTTGAATATTGACCTTTAAAATTTACGAACCTGAAATTTAGACAATTGCGTCAAAATGAGCAGGAATTTTGAATAAACGCCTTATTTCAATCTCGCAATGAGAAATTAGGGGAACTCCATAGGATTTTGTTTTGGTTAATATCCCGACCCTGCATCGGAATAATTATATAAATTTGAATTTCCACTTAAAATTACCTCAATGAAAAAAGTTCTACTCAATTTGGCCGTTATGGCAACCCTGGCGTCCTTGATGTCTTGTGGTGGCGATGATCCACTACCAGCGCCAGTGCCTAGTTTTACGGCAAGCACACCACTTGGTGTTTTTGAGATCAATCATCCAATACAGTTTATAAATAGCTCAACTAATTCGTCAAGTTATACATGGGATTTTGGTGATGGAAATGTATCGACGGAAGCATCTCCAACTCATACTTATCAGGAGCCGGGTAGTTTTACTGTAAGGCTTACCGCAATTTCAGAAGACGAACAAATGATCGAAGCTGACCTAATTATTGATGTGGGAGAAAGAGTATTGAAAGAAATAGATATACTCAGTATCAGTTTTGACAATTTTGACGAAGGGGGAAATATAATTCCATGGGATGTTGACAGCGGCCCCGATATAATACTGCTTTTTGGGCCTGACGATGACCCACAATTTGAAAATACAATTCTAGCAGGACCGGTTGCCGATGTGACCGAACCTTTCACAGGGCTTATTTTAGGAAATGTTGACAATGCCCCAATTGACCTGACACTTACCAACGAACCTTGGACATTCGCCCTTTTAGATGATGACTCTGAAATAGAGCAAGGAGCCGTCGAGTTAATGATTACGGCCGAATCATTCAATCCAACAACTATTAGTAATGCTTCAATTGATCCAGATACAGGTCAGGGAATTTTTCAAATTGCTGCATTCGGATTTGACGTGATCTTCATTTTCGAAATTGAATAAAATATTTGATCAGGTAGTTTTAGGTTTAAAGCTTTATCTGATAAAGGCTCTCTTTCAAAGGAGAGCCTTACTTTTTTGCGGATGCGGACAGGCTAACCCTTAGTTTTCACCTCAAGCTTCTCAAGCGCAATTTCTTCGTCTTCATCCTCATAATAAAACTCATCATAATTATCTATGAGCGGATGGCTATCGGCGCTTCGCTTGCCACTATCGAAAGTAAGTAGTAATGATGGTAGCACAATCAGATTCGTAAACATGGCAATCAACAAGGTTGTAGAAGTGAGGATCCCCAGCGCTACAGTTCCCAAGAAATCAGAAAGCGAAAAGATTACAAAACCACAGAAAAGAATGATTGATGTGTACATCATACTGGCGCCTGTTTCTCTAAGGGATTTTGTGATCGCAACAGAAACCAGGAAATTGTTGGCGTACAGTTCCTGACGATATTTTGCCAAAAAATGAATTGAGTCATCCACTGATATGCCAAAAGCAATGCTGAATATCAATGCTGTACTCGGCTTTAGCGGAATGCCAAAATAGCCCATTAATCCGGCGGTAATCATCAGCGGGATCATGTTAGGGATGAGCGAAATCATGATCATTTTCACATTCCCAAAGAGCATGCCCATAATTATGGCTATAATCACAAAGGCTATCAGCAGGCTGGTTTGGAGGTTTTCAATCAAAAACTTATTGCCCTTAATAAATAAAAGAGTAGTGCCAGTGACCTTCGCATCCATTTTTGAATCTGCAAAAATCTCTTTGATACGAGGCTGAATAACCTGCGTCACAAGGGAGTCCATTTTGATGGACCCTATATCTGCAACCCTAAGTGAAATACGCAGCTTTTGCTTAGTGGAATCAATAAACGCTGACGATACCCTAAGGCTGTCAACATCATCACCCAGATATCTCAGGATAAAAGCCTGATCCCTATTGTTAGGGAGGGAGTAAAATGCAGCATTGTCATTGTAATATGCCTGCCTGGCCGCTTTAATCAGACTCACAACAGATACCGGCTGTGAGATGTATTCAATGCTGTCAAGGAACATCTCAAATTCCTCGGTTTTGCGCAGGTTCCTGAGGTTTTGAACACCCTTTTTATTACCAGTATCCACTATTATTTCAAGGGGCATTACTCCACTAAAGTTGTCCTCAAAAAAGTGAAGGTCTTGCTTTACATCACTCTTTTCTGGAATGTCGTCCACCATAAATGAAACCGCTGTGACCTTGAGCATGCCAATAATCGAGACAACTACCACAACAGATGTAATCAGGTAAACGATGGTGCGGTTGCTATGTACAATTCTGTCAAACCACTCTAGTACTCTGGTAAGCGGCGTAAACTTTAGGTGGCGTAAGTTTCTGGGTGTTGGGTCAGGTAGGTAAGAGTAGAGTGCAGGAATTAAAATGATGCTGACTACAAAAGTTGCCAGAATATTAATTCCTGCCACGATTCCGAATTCCTTAAGAATCGTTATGTCCACATATGTAAGTACTAAAAAGCCTACTGCAGTTGTGAAGTTGGTGATTAAAGCAACGATACCAATCTTTCGGATAATCCGGCGTAGTGCTAGAAGCTTGTTTCCGTGGTGCGCATATTCCTGATGGTATTTATTGAGCAGGTAAACGCTATTTGGTATTCCAATTACTACAATAATTGGAGGTATCAACCCAGAGAGCAGTGTAATTTTGTAACCGAAGAGGCTGAGTGTACCGATAGACCAAACCACAATTACCCCAATGATGATCAATGGAATTACGACGGCGTTTAATGCTCGGAAAAAAAGGAACAATACCAGCCCCGTAATCGTCACAGATAGAATGAGGAACATATTCAACTCATTCTTAACTTTTGTTGTCGTTACACTCCTCACGTAAGGCAGGCCAGCAAAGTGCAGTTTAATCCCTGTTGATTCTGAGAAGGCATCGCCAGCAAACCGGATATCCTGAATTAGTTGATTTCTGTTTTTTGAATTGAGGACATCCTTATTGATCGTAAGCAGCAACAGCGTGGCGCCGTTTTCTTTGTTGATCAGTTGGCCACTATAGAATTGCAATTTTCCAGCTTCAAGCAGCAAAGCGTTCAATTCCTCCTGTGTTTCAGGAATTTCCTTAAAAATTTGCTGAAGTTTGAATTTTGAGCTTTGCCGGTCTCTTACCAGCTTGTGGATATTTGGTAGGGCCAGCACATTATTTACTCCCTCGAACCGTGAAAGCTCATCTGTGAGATACTTGAACTTCCTGAAATTTTCTACCTGATATATGGCACTATCCTTAACGCCTATTGCAAGTATGTTTCCATCTTCACCATATTCAGCCCGAAACCTCTTGAAAAACTGCATCTCAGGGTCGTGGGAAGGGACGGTTTCGGCAAAATCGAATGACCATTGAACTTCCTGGGCTTTCTGGGCCATGTAAACTGTAGCGATAGCAATCGCAACTATCAGGATGCGTCTATAGGTGAGAATTATATGGGCAAGAAACCTCCACATTTAGCAGGCGGTAAAGGTATATAAACTTGCAGGCTTGAGGGGAGATTAGGTTAGAAACTTAGGATACCGACTAATATTGACGGTTCATCGGTACGGATATACCATTAATTCTTTGATATAGTGTTAGTGCATATGAATCCGTTAAACCCGAAACGAAATCAGTTACACATTGAATAACGCCATAAGGAGAATGCTGTTCTTTAATGGAAAGTTGAATAGATTCTGGCAATAGCCGTAAAACACCTTTTTGTTTGCCTGTCAAGCTTTCAATGCGAGAAGTCTTGTTAAAAGCTGCCAGGCAAAATGCGGATAACAGTCCATCAAGAATGCTATATCCAGCGGCCTCCCTCTCAACAACCTGATCACATCTGTATATGCGGTTAATTGAAAGGCTCTCTATTTCATCTAAAATTTTCGCTGAAGATATTATTGATGTCAGGGCTGAATCAAACTCACCAGTAAGTATTTCCGGTTCATTCTCAAGAAAAACTTCCGCTGATTCCTCGATAAGTCGGCTGATCGCCATCGCTCTGAGTACAGCCACTTTCTCATCTTTATCTTTAATTTTAGCAAGCTTCGCTGAATCAAATTTTTCACCGATAATCTCAGAAAAAAGCTCAATCGTTTCATGAAGCGTTACGAGGCCAAGGCGGCAACCATCCTCAAAATCAATTATACTGTAGCAAATGTCGTCTGCTGCCTCTACCAAAAATGCCAATGGATGCCGGCACCATACTTTATCAGAATCAGACAACTGCTTCAACCCCATATCTTTAGCCAGCTCAGCGTAAATGCCGATTTCAGATTGAAATAAACCGAACTTTTTGTGGCTCTTCCTGTTCGGGTCAACCTCGCCTATTAGCGATTCTCTTGGGTATTTTGTAAATGAGGCCAAAGCCGCAAAAGTCAATTTAAGGCCATTGCTCCCTTTTTTATTTAAAATCCTGAACCCTTGAGCATTGCCTTCAAATTTTATAAGGTCTGCCCATTCTTTTTCACTAAGTGCTGATTTGAACTCGTGGGCAACCGGGTTGTTTAGAAAAAAATCGGAAATTGCTGATTCGCCGGAATGACCAAATGGCGGGTTACCGAGATCATGTGCCAGCGAAGCCGACGCCACTATCGCCCCAAAGTCAAAAGGAGTAATACCCGCTTTTTGTAAAGGTTCTGATTTCCTTATGATTTCCTCTCCCACCCTTTTCCCAAGAGACCGACCAACGCTTGAAACTTCCAGGCTATGGGTGAGCCGGGTATGTACAAAATCATGCTCAGGCAAAGGAAATACTTGCGTTTTATCCTGAAGTCTTCTAAACGGATGTGAGAAAATTATTCTGTCATAATCAACTTCAAAGGCACTTCTAAATTGATTTTGGGGAGTTCGGGAGTCACTTTCTCCAAACCTCTTAATTGATAATAACTGAAGCCATTCCATTTGAGGCTTCGAAGATGACTAATTTCTTTTTCGTGTCAAAAAAGCCAAGGCCTCATCCAAACATTTCCTTCAATTTTTTCTTCCTATAATCAAAAATTCCCGCGAGTTGCTTCTTCACTAAAAGAGTATTGGCAATTTTTCCAAAAATCCCAAAAGGGATGAGATAATGGACTATATCCTGAACTTCCACTCCTTTAGGATGCGGTTTAAAAAAATGCTGATGATGCCAGAATTTATAGGGGCCAAATCGTTGCTCATCAATAAAGAATTCTTTTTCCCTAACTTGGGTAATCTCCGTTGTCCATTTCAAGGTGATTCCCAAAAGTGGACGAACATTGTATCTAATAATCTGACCCGGGTACATAGGTTTATCTGTTCCCTCAAGAATTTCAAAACCCATATGATCTGGGGTAATGGTCTTTAGGTTTTCGGGTGACGAAAAGAACGCCCAGGCCTCTTCAATGGTAATAGGAACTATTTGTGTTTTATCAATTAAATGCATCAAAGGAAATTTTAATTGAAACTATCAGTAGATGAAAGTGTTCGAAGATTTTTTATCGACACATAAAAGGCAGTTATCGAGAATTAACCTGTAGTTGTCGAATAATCAGAATGTCGCTTTAGAATGAGTACTAAATTGAACTTCAATATTTTGTGCGATAACAAAAACCAAATCACCAATGAAAAAGCAAATTTACTTAGCAGCTGCGCTTGTTATGATAATAACATCAGTGCAAGCACAAATGAAATGGGACTTTTTGTCCAGCCAGGCCGAAAAAATCGGCGACCACATCAACACATCGGCATATGACGAAATTATTCCGGTAATTGACCCGACTGGAGAATTACTTTACTTCTCCAGAAGAAACCATCCCGATAATGCAGGCGGTGCCGGCGATAACGTCGACATCTGGTATGCAAGACGAAGCGGATCAGAATGGGGTGACGCTAAACACATGGAGGCCAAATTGAACAATGGAGGCTTTAACTTTATTAGCTCCACTTACGACTCATGGAAAAGGGTAATTGTAGGCGCTGTTTATCATGAGGATGGAAGGATGAGCTCAGGGCCTTCTGAAGCATCCTACAACGGTTCTGACTGGACCTGGCCAAGACCGCTTAACGTCCAGAATTGGTACAACAATAATCATCAGGTGAATTACCATTTAAGTTCTGATCAGAAATTAATGGTAATTGCAGCCGAGAGGGATGATTCAAAAGGCCAAAAAGATATTTATATAAGCGAAGACAAAGGAAGTTATTGGAGTGAGCCAGTTAATATGGGCAGCATGAACACATCTGCGGATGAAACAACTCCTTTCCTTAGTGCAGACGGTAACGTACTTTTCTTTTCCAGCAACAGGGATGGTGGCGAAGGATCTTATGACGTTTATGCGGTAATTAAGGAAGGAAGTGGCTGGTCAGAAGCCATTAACCTTGGCTCAAGCATAAATTCAAGTCAATCAGAGATGTATTTCAATATTCCGGTATCAGAAGACTACGCTTATTTCACAAGAGGTGAGCTTCAAGGCAACGGAGATATCTACACTTTCAAATTGGTTGCTCCTGAAAAAGCGATCAATGAAGTAACCGTTAGTGGTGTTGTAACTGATGAAGTTACTGGTGAACCACTATCCGGTGCCAGGGTCGATCATGGCTCAGGTAATGTGACTGCTGATGCTCAGGGAAGATATTCTATAACCTTGCCTGTTGGTAAAGATTATAATCTACAACCCCATGCTGATCATCACATTAGTAAAGCGTTCCCGCTAAGTATCCCTGCTAAGCCAGATTCTCCAAACATGGAAAAAAATATGGCTTTAGCGCCGGTTGAAGATGTAACAATTGCTTTGGACCATGTTTATTTTGACACTGGTAAAAGCACATTGAGGCCAGAATCTTTTGAAGAACTTGACCAGGCCTATGAGCAACTGAAAAATTATGATGGTGTTACCATGACAGTTGAAGGGCACACAGACAATGTGGGAAATCGTCAAAACAATATTCAACTATCAGAAGACAGGGCCCACGCTGTAAGGGATTACTTAGTTGAAAAAGGACTTGACCCTGATTCTATTGATTATGCTGGTCATGGCCCAGACAATCCTAGGGCATCAAACGATACCCCTGACGGGCGCCAGCAAAACCGTAGGGTAGAGTTGACAATACATTAAGAAATATTAGTTAAACAGGTAGCGATTGTAAAAGCCCCGATTTGTCGGGGCTTTTGCTTTTGAAAGGATGTTCAGATAATTTCAGAAACTTCAACATAATATTTGATGTTTTGATGGGCATGAAGAAAATTGCATTACTTCTCTCTTTGGTTCTAATGCTTGAGTCAGCCAGAGCTCAGGTGTCTCACCAGTTGTTTGATGAAATTCTCAAAACTTATGTGAATGAAAATGGATGGGTTGACTATAAAAAATTAAAGGCCAACCGGTCTCAACTCACCGAATATTTGAATGTCTTAAAGAATCATCATCCTGAAGAGACGTGGTCGAGAAATGAGAAACTTGCTTATTGGATCAACGCCTATAATGCCTTCACGCTAGAATTGATCGTAGAAAAATATCCCGTTGAAAGTATCAAGGATATAGGCAGTTGGCTGCAAATCCCATTTGTAAACACACCCTGGGATATCAAATTCATTGAAATTAGCGATGAAAAGTACGATCTCAATAATATAGAACATGACATCCTTCGGGATGAACTGAATGAGCCAAGAATTCACTTTGCGATAGTCTGTGCATCTTATAGTTGCCCTAAGTTGAGCAGGGATGCCTTCGTTCCAGAAAAAATTCAGGAGCAACTGGATGTGGCGGCAGTATCATTCTTAAATGACCCGAAACGGAACCAGATGGATAAGCAAAACCCAAAAGTGTCCAAAATATTCAGTTGGTTTGGCGGGGATTTTAAGAAAGAAACAAGCCTTATCGGGTACCTCAATAAATATTCTAATGTGAAGATTTCAGAAGGTGCTGATGTGGACTTTCTTGATTACGACTGGCGATTAAACGATCAAGCTACTTTGGATTGAGCACTCGTTTTTGCAGACGAGGCTTTCTCAAAAGCCGTCAAACAGCCTTTTTCTGAGGAACCGAAGAATCTCCAAGATACTGGTAGATAGCTGCTTAAACGGTACGGATTCTTCGCTACGCTCTGAAAAAGGGGACTTTTGTGACAGCCTCGTCTACTTCCAGCCATTGTATATTTATCCCTATGAAATCCATTTGTGTGTTTTGTGGCTCCAGCAAGGGGACTAACCCAATCTTCGAGGAAAAGGCAGTTGAACTTGGATCCGATCTAGCTTCTAGAAAAATTAACTTAGTTTATGGTGGTGGTAAGGTAGGGCTGATGGGTGCAATTGCCGATGCCTGCATGAGGCATGGGGGAAACGTAACTGGGATTATCCCAAAGTTTCTGGCCAAAAAGGAAATCGCTCACGATGGAATCACAAAAATGATTGTAGTTGAATCCATGCATCAGCGTAAGCTTAAAATGTCGCAATTGGCTGATGGCTTTATTATGATGCCCGGTGGTTATGGCACCCTCGAAGAGTTTTGTGAAATCTTGACCTGGATTCAACTCAATTTGGTAAGCAAACCACTTGGGATTTTAAATGTTGATGGTTATTACAACCCACTCTTGAAGCAATTCGAAGTGATGGCTGAAAATGGCCTACTTAAAAAATCTAACCTTGAGTTTTTTGTTTCGGCAACTGATGTAAGCCAACTACTTGATAAAATGGGAACACTTTCAACAAAAGTATCGTCGTTAAAAGATAAGTTTATCCACACCTAACGATGAAGAAACTACTCATTTCCGTCCTGCTGGTCTCTGGTTTCTCTGGTGCCGCTCAAATTGACATAGGAGTAAAAGGCGGATTGAATATCGCAAACATCCGACAAGCTGGTAATATTGGTGGAGTGGGTTCAGGTTTTTATAATCCTCTTTTTACCCATCATATTGGGGTTTTCGGTAAACTTCCATTTTCAGAAAAAGCGTTCCTACAGCCTGAAATCAATTATTCCCGAAAGGGCTCAAAACCCCAAGACCAGATTGGGAACAGGTTTTCCCTTAACCTGAATTACTTCACAATTCCGGTGCTTTTGGGTTTTCAATTCGATGATCTTTCCGTTCATTTTGGCCCACAAGTCGAGTTTCTAGCAGAATTCGAAGCACTTGATCAAGTCGAAGTCTCCCTAGCTGGAGGACTTCAGTATTACCTTTCTGACCAGACCCAGGTGGGTTTCCGGTTCATCCACGGTCTTTCACCCATTGGCAGCGCCTTCTTTACCGATTCAACCGGCGCACCATCAGGGGGAGTAAAACTTTACAATTATTTAGTGCAATTGAGTATTTATCGAACACTGTGGAGTAAATAGTCCAATTATCGGATCAAATATTTGAACATTTAGTGAATGACTTAGTTCTTCTTAAAAATTAACCTTGAGTACCTATTCAATCAAAGACCTAGAACACCTCTCTGGTGTTAAGGCCCATACACTCAGGATATGGGAACAACGTTATAATTTATTCAAACCTCAGCGATCGGAAACCAACATAAGGTCTTATAGCGGTGAGGATCTGAAACTACTGCTCAATGTCACCCTGCTCAAGGAAAACGGCTACAAAATATCGCATATAGCTAAAATGCCGCATCAACTGATAATGGCAGAAGTGGCTCAAATAAGTGAAAGAAATCTCAAGAAAGATGATCAGATAGCCGCCCTTACAGTTGCTATGTTGGACCTGGATGAACTGCGTTTTGAAAAGGTGATTTCTGCAAACATCTTGAAAAGAGGCCTTGAGCAGACCATGATCAACGTTGTATTTCCTTTTCTTGAAAGGATTGGTGTGCTTTGGATGACGGGTTCAATAGTGCCAGGGCAAGAACATTTCATTTCAAACTTGATCCGTCAAAAAATTATTGCTGCAATTGATGGGCAATTCATCAAGTATGATCCTTCGGCTACTAAATTTATTTTGTATTTACCTGAAGGGGAGCTACATGAAATGAGTTTGCTCTTTGCAGACTACCTTATTAGGTCAAGAGGAAAACGTTCCATTTACTTAGGGCAAGCCGTCCCCCTGGAGGATATCAAAACCGTTTGTGCCATTCATCAGCCTGATTATGTGCTGACGATAATTACCTCTTCACCCGGTGGTGATGATTTGGCGCCTTATTTAACTAAGCTGTGCAACATTATACCTGATGTCAAAATATTAGCCTCCGGCCATCAGGTAGTCAATGCCGCTGGTAATGTGCCATCCAACGTTCAAGTTCTTCAGAGAACTGACTCCCTATTGAATCTAATCGAATAATTGTTTAATTAAGTTAATTTTTAATTAAACAATTACTTAAACTCATTATGATTTTTTGGCTAATTTAATAGATCATGGAATCTATTTGTTTAACATATTATTGGTTTTGTTAAACTTTTTGTTTAACCTTACACCTTTATAGTTAAACAAATTAAATATGACAGCTCTAGAATTTAATCACACTATCGATGAAATGTCAAATGGCCTCAAGCCGTATGCGATTAAGCTGACCAAGGATATGGAAGAAGCTAAAGACCTTCTACAGGACACTATATACAAGGCCATTAAGAACAAGGACAAATTCACAGATGGAACAAATCTCAAAGCCTGGTTATATACCATCATGAAAAATACTTTTATCACCAATTACCAGCGCATGGTTCGGCGTAACACCTTCATAGACTCGTCGGATAACCTGCATTACATCAATTCTTCTGACAGCTTGATTTCGAACCTGGCTTTTTCAATATTCACGCGTGAGGATATTAATGATGCCGTTGAAGAACTCTCAGATGTTTACAAAACACCTTTTCTAATGTACTTTACAGGGTACAAGTATCACGAAATAGCAGACCAATTAGACATACCAATTGGTACGGTCAAAAACAGGATTCATATTGCGAGAAAAGAGTTAAAAAACGCCCTGAAAACTTATAGCCACGTCAATTAAATGTCAAAAAAGGTTGCGATAATCGGTTCGGGGTTTGCAGGACTTACAGCAGCTATCTCTTTGGCCGATAAAGGCTTCAAGGTTACCATAATAGAGAAAAATCAAACCGTAGGCGGTAGGGCTAGAAAGTTCGAACAGAATGGTTTCACTTTTGATATGGGGCCCAGCTGGTATTGGATGCCAGATGTCTTTGAAAACTTCTTCAACAAATTTGGTAAGTCCAGTAGCGACTACTACGATCTTGTCCGGTTAGACCCATCTTACAGGGTCTTTTTTAGTGATAATGACTTTATAGATCTTCCAGCTAATTATGACAAATTAGGTCAACTGTTTGAAGAAATTGAGCCTGGGAGTTCAATTCGCCTCAATGAGTTTTTACGCCAGGCAGCTTATAAATACGACGTAGGCATCAATGACCTGGTATTCAAACCTGGTAGGTCACTTTTGGAATTTGTTGATAAAAGGGTACTTGGTGGTGTTTTTAGGATGGATCTCTTCCAATCGATGAGCAATCATATCCGCAAATTCTTTAAAAATGAAAGATTAATCCAGCTACTGGAATTCCCAGTTCTTTTTTTGGGGGCTACGCCTGAAAACACCCCTGCCTTGTATAGCCTTATGAATTATGCTGATATCAATTTGGGTACATGGTATCCGAAGGGAGGAATGCATAATGTTATTGAGGCTCTACATGCTTTGGCAATCGAAAAAGGGGTATGTATCAAGACCAACCAGAGCGTGGTCAAACTTGAAGTTACTGACAGCAGGGTTTCCAGCGTCATTACATCCAATGACTCTTATGATTTTGATATCGTAGTTGCCGGAGCAGATTACAATCACGTAGAACAGCATCTGTTAGAGCCACAATATAGGCAATACTCTGCCAAGTACTGGGAAAATCGTGACATGGCGCCCTCATCCCTTATTTTTTACCTGGGCATCAATAAAAAACTTAAAAACCTTTTACATCACAATCTTTTCTTTGATGAGGATTTTAAAGCTCACGCCAAAGAAATTTACGATAGTCCTCGGTGGCCTTCAAAGCCCCTTTTTTATGTTTCTGTAACCTCCAAAACAGATGACACAGTTGCCCCAAAAGGGGGAGAAAATGTTTTTATTCTAATGCCTATAGCCCCGGGTTTGGAAGATGATGAATCCATAAGAGATACTTATTACGAACTTTTAATAGATCGACTTGAACACTTGACAAAGCAGCCAATCAAAGACCATGTAATAATGAAAAAAAGCTATTGCATTCGGGACTTTATTAAAGACTACAATGCTTTTAAAGGCAATGCCTATGGTTTGGCCAACACCTTAAAGCAGACTGCTATTCTGAAACCTTCGATGAAGAGTAAGAAACTTAAAAACCTTTATTATGCCGGACAGTTAACTGTTCCCGGCCCAGGTGTTCCACCTTCCATAATTTCTGGTCAGGTGGTTGCTAACGAGGTCGAAAAAGACTTTTCCTTAACCAAACTATTTGCATAGATGAGCCAGGAACTTTTTACTGAAACTTCATTGAAGTGCAGCCGGTTAATTACCAGGCATTACAGCACTTCCTTTTCTTTAGGTATTAAGCTCTTTAGCCCAACATTCAGGTATCCCATTTATGGTATTTATGGGTTTGTAAGATATGCCGATGAAATAGTAGATACCTTCCACGATTACAATAAACAGGAGTTGCTTCAACGATTTCGCAACGATACCTATAAAGCGATCGAGGATAAGATCAGCTTAAACCCCATTCTGAATTCATTCCAGAAAATCGTTCATGAGTATTGCAT
Organism: Cyclobacteriaceae bacterium; assembly: GCA_040222875.1. Taxonomy (GTDB): domain Bacteria; phylum Bacteroidota; class Bacteroidia; order Cytophagales; family Cyclobacteriaceae; genus JAJCYL01. The sequence continues at coordinate 389,786 of JAVKCG010000004.1, forward strand.
TGAACAAGAATTAATTGATGCTTTTTTGGATAGCATGGAAATGGATTTGCATGACCTGCAATACAATCAGGAACTGTATCGAAAATATATCTATGGATCTGCTGAAGTGGTTGGTTTAATGTGCTTAAAGGTTTTTTGTGAAAGAGATGACTCCCGATACCAAAAACTTCAGCTACCAGCAAGAAGTCTTGGTGCGGCTTTTCAAAAAGTGAATTTTTTGAGGGATATAAATAGCGACTTTGTCGATAGGGGTCGGACTTACTTTCCAGGTGTAAATCTCCAAGAATTTAGCTTTCAGGATAAAGCTCAAATTGAAGCTGACATCCAAAAAGATTTTGAAAAGGCAAGAGAGGGTATTCTGGAGCTACCTTCTGGAGCCAAAGTTGGTGTCTACCTGGCGTATATCTATTATTTGAAGCTCTTTAAGAAAATTCGGCGTTTGGAGGCTTCGCTTATTCTTTCAAAGCGCATCCGGATTCCTAATCTCATTAAAATCAGCTTACTGCTCAGAACGATCTTTTTGTCCAGACTGAGGGTAATTTGACATAACATCGAATAACACTGAGTTTTCACCGAGAAACTCCAACATTTGTGAAAATAATTTGATCTTTTTAAAGTGTCTACACCTGCTTATCTCTACATACTCCTTGCTTCACTCAGCATTCCCTTGCTGCGGTCATTTGAGCCGCGGGTGTTTTATATTTCCCGCTGGAAGCCCCTCTTGATTTCATTCTCGCTTACAGCTCTTTTCTTCATTACTTGGGATATAATATTTACCAAAAATGGTGTTTGGGGCTTTAATCCAAGGTATTTAGTTGGGATCAATATTATCAATCTCCCAATTGAAGAATGGCTATTTTTCTTCATCATACCCTACAGCAGTGTATTCATTTATGTTTGCCTTAATCACTTTATTAGAAAAGATTATCTCAAGGATTTTGGTGTTCCACTAGCAAGATTCGTTGGATTGGCACTCCTCGTTATTGCTCTTTTAAATCCCGGGAGGGCATATACCTTTTGGAATTTCCTCTTCACTGGGCTCTTTCTCAGTTACCATGGATTTATCTTAAAGAACCATTACCTCGGACGGTTTTGGGTGGCTTACCTAGTGCATTTAATTCCTTTCTTGATAGTTAATGGAATATTGACCGGTTCCTATGTTGATGAACCGATAGTCTGGTATAACAATGCTGAAAACCTAGGAATTAGAATAGGCACAATTCCGGTTGAAGACACAGTATATGCTATGCTTCTTTTAATGATGAACATAACATTTTTAGAGCGATTTAGTTCCAAGTAGTGACAATGCTATCTTTGTTATTCGAATGGAAGAAAAATTGAATCTGACAGTTGATATCGACCCAAGTTCAGGGTTTTGCTTCGGTGTGGTTTATGCCATCGAAATGGCAGAAGACATCCTTGATGAAGAGGGCCAACTTTATTGTTTGGGTGACATTGTTCACAACGATAAAGAAGTAAAGCGACTTGAGGCCAAAGGATTGGAAATTATTGGTCACGATGATCTTGAGGATATTAGAAATGCTAAGGTGTTAATCAGGGCTCATGGCGAACCTGCTTCTACCTATCAACTCGCACTTGAAAATGATATTGAACTGATTGACGCATCCTGTCCGGTAGTTCTGAAACTCCAAAACAGGGTAAAGAATTCATTCGACAACGGCTTACCCATGTATATCTACGGAAAGCATGGCCATGCAGAAGTAGCTGGATTATTAGGCCAAACAGGCGGAAATGCGACTGTATTTCAGGATATCTCCGAACTTCAGATTGATAAAATGCCGGGGGAAATCACCCTGTACAGCCAAACCACCAAAAGCACCGACACACTTTATTCCATTAGGGATTTTCTGGAGTCGAAAGGGATTAAAGTGAACTTTAATGATACAATTTGCCGTCAGGTATCCAATCGGGATAAAGACCTGCGGCATTTTGCTTTGAAATACGATAAGATACTGTTTGTAGCCGGTCAGAAATCTTCTAATGGCAAGGTGCTCTTTAACGTTTGCAAAGAAAACAATCCAGATAGTTTCTTTGTTTCTGGTATTGATGAGATTAAAAAGGAGTGGTTTCAGCCAGGTGATACAGTAGGGATATGCGGGGCAACTTCCACGCCCATGTGGCTAATGCAAGAAGCTAAAGCTGAATTGATGAAATATTGAATTGACAGTTTATACACAGAGAAACACGGAGTTTACGCAGAGGCACACGGAGAACTCAGTGTAACTCATTATTTCTCGGTGATCCTCTGTGAAACAACTTTAGGATTTAAATGGAAACGTTAATCCACATATTGATTATAGTCGGCACCTTCCTCTTCATGGAAAGCGTTGCCTGGTTCACCCATAAATACATCATGCATGGTATTCTTTGGAGCTGGCACCGATCGCACCATACAATGCATGATCACACCCTTGAGAAAAACGATTTGTTTGCTGTTGTTTTCAGCATACCCAGCATTGCCCTAATTGCCATCGGTCATTACATTGATGGCTGGGAGATAATTAGATATTTCGGTTATGGTGTAACGTCATACGGAATATTCTACTTTCTCTTTCATGATGTTTTGGTACACCGCCGAATCAAGTTGAAGATTCACCCAAAAAGCGGCTATCTAAAGCGAATAATGAATGCCCATTATGTTCATCATAAAAAACACACCAAAGAAGATGGCGAGGCTTTTGGGTTTTTGTGGGCATCTAATCGGTACAGTGAGAATTAAGCTTGATCGAGTAAGCTGATCAATCAGCTCTTAATCTCATTATCAGGTCTGATCATTAAACCCAATTGATCTCATATCGTGTACTTCTACCTTCACCTAATACCAGAAAAGCTTTCAATTCTGCTAGACTTTGCAAATCCCGGGTTGCTCCTGAGGCAATGCTTCAACGATACCTATATTTCGGCCTGCTCTTGAAGCAAATTCAAGGAGCAAATCTTCAATTTCTGTAGTGTCAAATTGAAATTCAGGCCAATTTGGTAGTTGCCAATTGTACATTTGAGCCGATTAGCAGGTTTAATCGGCTCAAAAGTAAGTAAAATATGAGCCGAATAGGAGGTTTAATCGGCTCATTCAATGAACCTTTATACTAAATGAGGCTATAATCTTCTCTGCGAAGCACATCGATCTTTTTAAGCCACTCAGTAAATAATCAAAGCAATTGCCAAATTCATAAATTACCCACCTCAACACATTTCTCTCCTCCTTCTCCACCCTTTTCCTCATTAATTCATCAATTTTGCGCCCTTAAGTTTTAGAAGGGATGAAAGTCTTAAAGTTTGGGGGTACATCAGTTGGTTCTGCTGAGAATATTCGGCAAGTAGCATCAATTATTGCAAATTATGTAGATAAAAAAGAACCAATAGCGGTTGTGGTATCAGCAATGAGCGGCGTTACTAATCGTCTGATAAAATTAGGTGAGAAAGCTGCCTCAGGTGATGATGAGTGGAAATCTGAGTTGGTCAACCTTCGCAAGCTACACCTGGATACTGCTGAAAAGCTTTCGGGAGATGGAAATAAAACTATTGAGTTTATCGTCAAATCATTTGAAGATTTAGAGGCGGTATTGACTGGTGTTTATTTGCTTCAGGAGCTTTCAGACCGAACGTTGGATTTAGTGCAGAGCTTTGGAGAGCGGCTGTCATCTAATATTGTTGCCGACTTCTTGAATTCGCTGAAAATAAATAGCAACGCTGTTGACACCAGATCACTCATTAAAACTGATACCGAATTCGGAAATGCAACTGTTAATTTCGAAATCACGAATAAGAAAATCCAACAATATTTTGAGGATAACCAAGGCGTAGCTGTAATAACCGGTTTTCTCGGCAGCTCTGAGTCAAAACAGACGACCACATTAGGCCGGGGAGGCTCTGACTATACTGCAGCTATTATCGCGGCAGCTATTGATGCTGACGAAATTGAAATCTGGACAGACGTAGATGGTGTACTCACAGCTGATCCAAGAAAAGTTAAATCAGCTTACTCATTACCGGCCTTGACTTTTAATGAGGCAATGGAGATGTCGCACTTTGGTGCTAAAGTGATTTACCCACCTACCCTCCAGCCTGCAATTGCCAAGAAAATTGCCCTTAAGATCAGGAATACTTTTAATACTGACTTTCCGGGCACATTTATCACTGATAATCCTGAAAAATCGAATTTCCTTGTAAAGGGTATTTCGTCGATTGAACAAGCCTCACTACTGAGCATTTCAGGTAGTGGCATGATCGGTGTCCCGGGCATGGCATCAAGGTTATTTGGGTCGCTGGCGGCAAAAAACATCAATGTGATCCTAATAACACAGGCCTCATCAGAGCATTCCATCACATTTGCGGTTAAACCTGATCAAGCTCAAAAAGCGAAAAAGACGATTAAATCGGCCTTCGAATTTGAAATTGAAAGAGGCCACATTGACGACATCAAGATTGAGGACAACCTTTCCATAATGGCCGTTATTGGCGAGAACATGAGGGACACGCCGGGAATTGCAGCCAAAATGTTTACTGCTCTTGGCCGGAATGGCATCAACGTCGTGGCTATAGCACAGGGGTCATCAGAGTTAAATATCTCAATTGTAATCAACCATTCAAACCTCACCAAAGCGTTGAATGTGTTGCATGAGGCATTTTTCCTGTCTAATCAAAAACAGCTCAATCTATTTCTTGCTGGAACGGGTTTAATTGGCAGCACCCTATTGGATCAGGTTAAGGGTAAAAAAGCTGATCTTTCATCTGAGCAAAACCTCAACATCAATTTAGTGGGCATCACAAATAGCCGTCACAGACATTTCAATGATGACGGTATCGATCTTAATGGCTGGAAGGATAAAATTGACTACCCGGGTAGGCGGGTTAATACAACGTCTTTCATCGATCAAATGATTAAAATAAACCTGCCAAATAGCGTATTCATTGATTGTACTTCCAGTGAAGAAGTGGTTAGTCATTACCAACGGATACTTGAATCTAGCATATCAGTTGTGACCCCAAATAAATTGGCCAATTCTGGAAGTCAGAAGGTTTATAAAACCCTTAAAAAGACTGCGTTCGATCATGGGGTAAAGTTTCTCTATGAGACCAATGTGGGTGCTGGTTTGCCCATTATCACTACCATGAATGATCTCAAGAGCAGCGGTGATGAAATCCTGGAAATTGAGGGCATCCTTTCTGGTACGATCTCATACATATTTAACAGCTTCACTGGAGACAAGAAATTCTCAGAAGTAGTGAAAGAGGCCAAGTCAAAGGGTTTGACTGAACCCGACCCGCGGGATGACCTTAACGGGATGGATGTAGCGAGGAAAATATTAATCCTCTCAAGAGAGGCCGGTTATGAGCTGGAGTTGGATGATGTGAAAATTGAGTCTATTTTACCTGAATCATGCTTCAAGGCGCCCTCCATTGATACGTTTTTTGAAGAACTAGAAAAGATTGACAACCAATTAGAGGACCTTAAAATCGCAGCTAATAAAGATGGCAAAGTGCTCCGGTATATAGCCTCTATGAAAAATGGGAAGGCTTCAATTAAACTTGAAAAAGTTGGTGCTGAGCATCCATTTCATAACCTCTTTGTGAGTGATAATATTGTTCTGTTCACCACGAAAAGGTACAATGAACGACCTCTCGTGGTTAAAGGGCCGGGGGCAGGTGCTGAAGTTACGGCGGCAGGTGTTTTCGCAGAGATCGTCAGTATTAGCAATTACTTATCACCTGAAAACCTGAAATTGACTAATGGCGGATAGCATAAAGGTTTTTGCTCCAGCATCAGTTGGCAATGCCTGCGTGGGCTTTGATGTTTTGGGCTTTGCTGTTGATGAGCCTGGGGATGAGTTGATTTTATCAAAATGTGACCAAAAGGGAATCACAATCAAGGAGATAACCGGTGACGATGGCAGGTTATCAATTGACCCAACAAAAAACACAGCTACCATTGCTATCGATGCGTTTTTAAAAGAGTTCGAAATTGAGGGTGGTATCGAAGTTATCTTGAATAAAAAGATGCCTTTTGGGAGTGGGCTAGGCTCAAGTGCCGCAAGTGCTGTAGGGGGGGCCTTTGCTGCCAATGAGTTATTTAACAAACCCTTCCCTCTCGAAAAAGTCCTTGAATTCGCAATGGAAGGCGAATTCTTTGCCAGTGGGGCTCATCATGCTGATAATGTTGCTCCATGTTTATATGGAGGCATGACATTGGTTAGGAATAATTCTCCATTCGATATTATCAAAATACCAGTACCCGATGACATCTGGGTAGTTTTGTTATATCCCGAAGTAGAGATCAAAACCTCCGAGGCAAGAGGCTTACTTCCATATGAAATACCCCTTAAGACTGCATCAAAACAGTGGGCAAATATGGGTGGGTTCATTGCGGGTTTAATGGGAAACGACAAAGACCTCATAAGCAGATCGATGAAAGACTACATCGCAGAACCATACCGGGCCAAGTTGATACCGGGTTTCTTTGAAATCAAAGATGCAGCATTAAAAGCCAGTGCTTTGGGGTTTAGTATATCAGGCTCAGGGCCTACGATGTTTGCGCTGGCAGTTGGCAAAAAACAAGCCGAACTAATCGGAAAAGCAATGTGCAAATATTATGTAGACAAAGGCATTAATCACCAATTGTTTATCTCACAAATTAACCAGCAAGGGCCAAGAATACTTTCCAAATGAACTATTACAGCACTAAACGAATAAGCCCTGAGGTTGCACTAAAAGAGGCTGTCTTAAAAGGGTTGCCTGACGATAACGGCCTTTATATGCCTAAAGCAATCCCCAAATTGGATGTATCAGTCCTACAGAAATCTCATCAAATGAGTTTTCAGGACATCGCCTTCGAAATGGCCTGCTGTTTAATCGAACCTGATGTGCCCAGGGCGAAACTTGAAGAGATTATAAATGATGCCTTCAACTTTGAGATACCCCTAACTCAGCTTGATGCTAACATCCATATCCTGGAATTGTTCCATGGGCCGACTCATGCCTTCAAAGATTTCGGGGCAAGGTTCATGGCCAGGCTGATGGCATATTTCCTTAAAGACAACAATACTGACGTCAACATTCTTGTGGCTACCTCAGGGGATACTGGCAGTGCCGTTGCTCAGGGCTTTCTAGGAGTAGATGGAGTAAAAGTCACCTTACTCTATCCAAGTGGAAAAGTGAGTGATTTGCAAGAAAAGCAGCTGACAACATGCGGTCAAAATATCACCGCTTTGGAAGTTGATGGCACTTTTGACGACTGTCAGAAAATGGTGAAAGAGGCATTTCTTAATCAAGAGTTGAACAAGAAATTTTATCTAACATCAGCCAACAGCATCAATATCGCAAGGCTAATTCCGCAGTCATTTTATTACCTCTATGCCTGGTCAAGGTTAAAAGAGTCCAATGAAAACATCGTTTTTTCAGTGCCCAGTGGAAACTTCGGCAACCTCTGTGGAGGCCTCCTAGCAAGAGAAATGCGGATGCCTGTTGATCATTTTGTGGCTGCAACCAACATTAATAAAATAGTGCCTGAGTATCTGGAATCTGGCTTATTTAATCCCAAACCGTCTACGCAAACGCTGGCCAACGCTATGGATGTTGGCAACCCTTCCAACTTTCCAAGATTAAAAGCTCTACTGGGGGATGATGTGAGCGATATACGCAATCATATATTCGGCACTTATTATACTGACGACCAAACCCTTGACGTCATTTCCGAGGTGTACGACAATTTTGATTATTTCATTTGCCCACATAGTGCCATCGGCTATCAAGGCCTGAAGCATTATTTGAATGATAAACCCGGGTCAGTTGGAATAAGCCTTGCAACAGCTCATCCGGCGAAGTTTATTGATACCGTTGAAAGAGCGACCGGCAGTGATTTTGCTATGCCGAAAACACTCGAAGAAGTAATGAGTAAACCGAAGCAGTCGATTAAAATCGGCAATAACTTCCAAAACCTCAGAGATTATCTTATTAGTGATTAGTTGAGTTTTAGATCCTTTACTAATCTCTTATCCTTACTTGTTTTCCAGATATACTGATCTATGAAATAATGGTGCATTGCCAGACCAAATAGAATACCAAGAAGGAGCTTGTCTGTATTGATGTTACCGAAAAGATTGACATCACTGGTCATTACAAAGGGAACACATCCCGGGTGTACTTCGAAGGTGCATCCAAGCAACCTGAATAAAACCCCCATGAAGACGGCACACCCTATATAGGTCGGTAACGACTTTGCAATATAGGTTGACAGGCCGTATTTCTTAGCGGCATCTGGCTCACTTTTATAGCGGTTTTGATGATGAAACCAAACAATGGCATGGTACTGGAAATCATGAAATATTGTAACGAAAGCACCAAACCCTAACAAACCAGCTTGAAGGGCGTAATCCGAATAACATACAAAAACATGCAAAGGAACCACGGCAAGAAGAAATAGTGATTTTGGCACATTCACCGCCACTCCTTGAGTGTATAATTGAACTTGTCTTAATAAATACACCAATGCAAAGCCAGATACAATGGTCATGACAATCGCTGAAACAATCGGTTCTATCTGCTGAAGTGAAATATTAAGAACTGGGTTGAAAATGCTTTCGGCCAAAGCCCTGGATTCCCGCTCTTTCAAAATAAACACCACAAAAGGCAACATTAACCCACTGTAGAGTAAACCTGCATCTATATAATAATCAAGTGACGAGTTCTCTTTTCCCTTCTTTTTATAAAGTGAAAGAAACCCGTAATGCTGACGAACCACATGCCAGTAAGCCCAAACACTAAAAAATCCCACAAGTAAAGTCCAGGGAATTTCATAGCCCGCAAAGCCAGCCGAATACAACAAGAAACAGATCAATAAAATAAAGGGGCCAACAACAAACCAACCCAGGCTACCCAGCAATAGCTTCTTCCTATTTTGAAATTCAACTTTATCAAAGTAGGTACGGGTGTATGTGCCGAAAAAATGAGGGCTATCAATGAATGCCACCCAAAAAAACCAAATGGCAACCATGTCCCATCCCAATCCAGCATAAAAAAACACCAACAAATACGCACTGAGTGCTGAAAGAATGAACCATGTCAAGTCCGTTCTTTTATTAATAATCCAGTTATATGATAATGTGCCAGTCATTTTAAAGTGTGCAAAATTAGACTTCCGTACTACTATTACTAATATTCATTCGGATAACCACCTAAAAATTGGGTCAAGAATTATAAAATTAGACCATTGAGTAATGGTAGCATCGCTATTTGCTAAACAAAACTCAAAATGAAAATCATCTTCACAGTACTTCTTATTTCGGTGGCATTCTCTAGTGCTGCTCAAAACAGCGATGCAATCCAAAGTGTGGTTAATCAAGCAACAGCATTGGTAGGACAAGGAGATAATGCAGGTGCCATTGCACTGCTTGACTCCATGAATAAAATCACACCGAACAATTTCCAGATATTAAATAGTCTGGGCCAGGCCTATGCCAGAAACCAACAACAGACCGAAGCAATTATGGCTTATGAAAAAGCTTTAAAGATTGATCCTTCCGTTGGACGAACTCACTTTTTCCTTGGAATAAGCAAGGCTCAAGCTGATGATCTTGACGGAGCTTTTGAAAGTATGCTTGAAGCAAGGTCTAAAGGTTATAACACAACCAATGTCAATTTTACCCCAGTCAATCAAAAGATGAGCGAGGACGATAGGTACTCCAGATTATTTCCATCAAAAAAAGAATTAGCAGACCCTTTTGTTGAAGAAACCAAAATTATCCATGAAATCCATGGCGAAACTTTGGGTGATCAATTTGGGTGGATTGCCAGAAACATCGGCGATGTTGATAAAGATGGTATCGATGACTTTGTAACATCAGCACCAACAAACGATGAAGGAGCAAATAACGCCGGTAAAATCTATGTCTATTCTGGGGAAACAGCGAAATTATTATGGTCTGCAGTAGGTACCTATCCAAATGGCAGGTTAGGAATGGGTGTTGAATATGGTGGTGACATCAATAATGACGGAATCCCTGACGTCGTGGCTGCTGCCCCATTCGCCAATACTGCATATGCATACTCAGGGGACAGTGGTAACATATTGCACACATTTGAAGGTGATTCAACAGGGGGTTTTGGAATGCATCTATCCGGAGTTGATGATGTAAATGGTGATGGCTTTGGAGATATACTAATTGGTGAACCTTATCAGCGGTTCAATGCCCCAATAAATGGCAATAGTATCGATCATGCCGGAAAGGCACACCTTTACTCAGGAAAGGATGGCCGGCTATTAATTACCTGGGAAGGTGAAGAACAGGCGGATGCCTTTGGCACTGCTGTAGCTGGTAAAAAAGTAGGAAATTCTTCATGGTTGATAGTTGGGGCGCCTAATGCCGGGCCAAACAATGGAGGCCGGGTATATGTATACAATAGCATCTCTAATGATCCTAAATATGTTTTCGAGGCAGACTCAACCGCTTCAAGGTTTGGTGGTATGTTCTTATCTGTTGTTGGTGATGTCAATGCAGACGGAGAGGCCGATATCTATGCCTCAGATTGGGGAAATAATGCCAATGCTCCCGGTACTGGTAGGGCGTATGTCTATTCTGGAGCTGACGGCAGCAACCTCTTAACCCTTACCGGTGAAACGGCTGGTGAAGGTTTGGGGATTGGTGTTAGCGACTGTGGTGATGTGAACAATGATGGCTATGATGATGTAGCAGTGGGCTCATGGCAATATGCCGGCGCAGCTGCCAGTGGTGGCCGGGTAAGTTTATACTCAGGAAAAGATGGTGGGTTAATAAGAACGTGGACCTGTAAAACCATGGCTGATACGTTTGGCTTCGATACAACAGGCTTAGGGGATGTTGACGGTGATGGTACTATTGACCTACTTATAACGTCAGCATATAGTGCCATAAAAGGCTTTCAATCAGGGCGGATTTTCGTAATTAGTAGCAAATAGCCGCTACCTAATTTTATTAAACAGTGAATTATTTAGTAAAAATTACGATCTTCAAGGTTCATCATTTAAGAACAACAGATGAACCCCTTTGTAAGCCTTGGTCTTAAAGCTTTTGTAGTTTGGTCGGTAATCTGCAATATCTGGTACCTCAGTTTAAAAGGTCAAATTGATGTTACTGATCCAACGTCTTTTAAGGCATGGGAATTAGTGGCTAACCTTTTTAAAGGCGAGGAACCCGAAGCCAGTGAAGTGGTGAGTGCAGATGACAAAAAGAAAAAAAGAAGAGCACTACCATTTCTTATCACAGAAAATAAAATCACATTCCAAAAAAATTCAGATCAATACACAGATTCAGTTTTTGTGAATAGCCTTTTTAAGGAGTGGAAATTGAAAGCTGAGAACCGCAAAATTGAATTGACTGTTGTTGGTCACACCTGCGATCTAGGCACCAACAAACACAACGATGCCCTTGGCATGAAAAGAGCCGAAAAGTTTAAAGCTGATCTTGAAAAAATGGGCTTCAATGTAGAAGTAGTGAAAATTTCGTCGCAGGGCGAAAACTCGCCACTAGTCGATAACGACTCGGAAGAAAACCGCTCAAAAAACCGGAGGGTTGAAGTGAAAATTAAGTCAATCATGGCACCATCTTGATTTAATTGTAGAAGGCCACCATTTTCGTTTTGCATTCCTAAAAGTTCACTTAAATTTGCGACCGCTTTGCGGGAATGCCGCAACTTGAGATTTGATTTTATTGAAATTTGTTATTTCAATATTGCCTCCTTAGCTCAGCTGGTAGAGCAACTGACTTGTAATCAGTAGGTCGTTGGTTCGATCCCGACAGGAGGCTCAAAAGCCACTCCGAAATGAGTGGCTTTTTTGTTTGTCTGAACTGGGATTTACTGGATAAATGAATTAATAGGTGTCCGATCAAATTCCATTCAGTTAAAACCCACCCCCGACCCCTCCGAGGAGGGGAGTTGGAAGCTGTTATAATTAAAGGTTTAGTTATAATCTTTAAAAGGTTCTTTTCTGTCGTTTTGAAACCTCTTGCTGATGGGTAATTAAGTAGTCTTTCAAATCGTAGCTCCTGTTCCCCTCCTGGGAGGGGTTTTGGGTGGGGTTTATATCTTTTCATCATACTCAAAAGTTTACGCACTCCACTCTCAAACTGTTTAACGGCGTTAAATATGACATCGGGTTAGCGATGTGTCTAGAGTTCCAACTAACGCTTATTTAATCCTTACGGCTTAAAGGCAACGCTATCCGAAGCGAAACTCTTGCCCAGATATGCCAAAACCCCTGGTGGATAGGCTACCCAATCGGTTTGTTTTATGATTTTGAGATTTTCGTCAAACTCAAGTGTAATAATAAAATCTCCATATCCATCCATATTCCAAAGTTCACCCTGCCAGTAGAACGGGGTTAATTTTCCCATGCCAACCGCGTAACAACCTTCAATAATAAGTTCTTCAAGAATCAATGATTGCGGATAATCGGGATGTTTTTCAAAACCGGGTTGCAGCCAGTTATAAAACTCAACAAACCCCTTGAAGTCATGCTTTTCCCTCAAGATTATATCTTCAAATTGAAGTTTATCGCTATAATAAGAAAGTAGCTTTTCCCAATCTGATCGGTCTGAATATATAGCGAAGTATTCTTCTGTTTTTTGCCTTACTGACTGGTCGGCCTTCTTGCATCCAATCAGGCATACGGTAATAACGAAAACTGCTAATGGGCCAACCTTAATTTGCATCTCTGTCCTTCTAAGTATTTTAGATCGTCGTCAAACATAAATTGCTTCTCAGAGGCCTTCATTCTATTCTCAAAATCCTGATTAAATGTTCGCCGTTTAATCGCCTGGACAAACCGCCTTACATCCTCCATTGTTTCCAGTATCAATCCTGGTACTGGGCATGGCTGACCAACATCATCTTTCGCAACCATGGTAAAATAAGATGAATTTGTATGCTTTGTATGCCCTTCTTTTACATTTTCGGCAATTATCTTTATCCCAATTACAAGTGACGTTCTACCCACATAATTGACCGCCGCATGCAGTGAAACCAAATCCCCGACCTCAACTGGTTGAAGAAAATTTACTTTGTCAACTGACACCGTTACACAATAAGTGCCGGCATGTTTACTTGAACAGGCATAAGCAACTTTATCCATTAATGACAGTAAGATGCCACCATGAATTTTCCCGCCAAAATTGGCGTAAGATGGGATCATTAATTCAGTGATGGTGGTTTTTGAGTAACTGGCTGGGCGTTCAGGGGTATCGCTCATGAAATTTTTATTTCTTTGAAGATAGGTGCTTCAATAATTAGTTCAAAAAGGGCCTGCTCTATTGATTTATGGATGATCAACAACTCAATACATTGGTTGCCAGAATTGCTTTTGGTGATAAGAGCGCTTTCCGGGAGTTCTTCGATCATTTTCAGGGGCCGATTTTCAATTTTCTAGTCTACAAACTTGGAGATCAGGACCTAGCGGAAGACATGCTTCAGGAAACCTTTTTGAAAGTTTGGAAAAACCGTGAAAACCTTGATCAAACGCAATCAATAAAGTCATATCTGTTTACAATGGCCAATAATGCTGTTCTCAACCATTTCAGGCATCAAAAAGTTGTTTATGCGCATCAGGCCCAATATCGATTTGAAGCAACAGATCGCTCACCAGAGGAAGAAGTTCAGAGCAGCGAGTTTCAAAACTATTTACTAGCTGCCATTGAAAACCTCCCTGAAAAGACCCGGATTACATTTATGATGAGCCGGTTTGAAAATCTTAATTATAAGGAAATCTCGGAACGAACTGACACAAGCATCAAAACTGTAGAGAGCCACATCGGAAAAGCTCTCAGGATTATTCGGGATAAATTAAAAGAATATGAGGAAAGTTGAGAAAGGGGCTCAGGGTAATAGGAATGTTGCGGGTAATAAGAATGCCCTAAATCTAAATATGGAGAAATGAGCGATAAGAGAGATGAGAATATAGGGAAGAGGTTCAATCCCATGATCAGCAGCGAAGAGCGTGAATCTTTAGAGCAAGGTGCTATAGAGGATTTCAAAGCGTTTGAGAGTATTTGGGACAATAGCTCAAAATTTACCCCACCAACGGGTAAAACTGCTGACGAACGCTGGTCAAAATTAGAGCCGGCACTTGATGAGGATCCGGTAGTTATTCCAATCAACAGGTCGGGAAGTTTTTTAAAAGCTGCCGGCTTTATTGCAGCAGCAATTAGCTTATTCGCTTTATTATATATACTTAAGCCCTCAGAAGTGGTGTTTGATCAAGTCATTGTGGCTCAAATGGGTGAGCGCATTGAATATGTATTACCTGATCGATCAATAGCCGTTTTGAATGCCGGTTCTGAAATTTCTTATTCCTCCGAAAATTGGGCTAACGAACGCAGGGTGAAAATGGTGGGTGAGGTTTATTTCGAGGTAGAAAAGTCGTCTGCCCCATTTATTGCTAAAATTGGAGAAGCATCGGTGGAGGTGCTTGGTACTTCATTTAATGTCAAATCAAGAAATGAGCAAATAGAGGTGGCTTGTAAAACCGGAAAAGTAGCTGTTAAAAATGAGGTCGGTTCGGTTATGCTAGTGAAGGGGTTTGCCACCAATATCAATAGCGGTTCGTCACCGGTAGAGCCTTTCGAGGTAGGAATAGAATCGATAGGTGGTTGGGCATCCGGCCAATATCAATTTACCGATACCCCCTTGCACCATGTATTTGAAGAGCTGGAAAGGCAATATCAAATCGAAATACAAACTCAACTGGATTTGACCACAAAGAATTTTACAGGATCGGTTTCATTAAACAACCTGAAGCAATCGTTAACAGTTATTACACTTTCGGCTGGCATCCAGTATGAAATTCAAGATAAAGCAGTAACCCTATTTTAAATTACTGGATTAGGGTCTCTACCTTAGAGAGTTTTGGTATGCTTATTGTCTGAAAGAGTCGTTTATATTCACGATGAAAATTTCACTGTTTGTTCTACTTAATATTATTGCGCTAAATATCAGTGCGCAAAGCACTGTGTTGAGTGATTTTGAGACAACCCAAACCCTCCCTGATTTCTGGACATTTGGTTGCTTTTATGAGTTTACAGAAAATCCGCAAAGAGATGAAACAAACCCAAGTCTGCTGGTTGGCAAGGTGCATAAAAATGCAAGACCTTCAATGATTTCCGGTTTGGCGGCTGACCTTTCAACGTCTATTGACCTGAATCGCAGTGGGCATTTAAAAATGAAAGTGCTTGCCTTAACCAAAGCGGGTAAGGTTAGGATTAAATTGGAGTCTCCCTCTAGTTCGGTTCTATACACGGAGCTTTATACCGAAATCGCTAAAACTGGAGAATGGCAGGAACTGATATTCCCACTGGATAAAGCTGACAAGAAATATAACCGCATAGTTATCAGTTTCAATGTGGGCGAGTTATCAGACGATGTTTATTACTTTGATGATTTAATTTGGGTACCCACAAGCAAGCAATAGTTTAGGTAGCCAATTTTAGACTTTAGTATTAAAACCATCATTTTTACATCTGGACTTCCTTAGTAATCAGAAAACTTGACCTACGACCTCGTTTTACCCTGCTATAACCCCTCAAAAAACTGGCATCAAAATATCGTTGAATGGTGGGGCCGCATCCATCATATAGATTCTAGTATTCACTTCAAGCTAATTCTTGTCAACGATGGCTCCACGAATATCTCATCTCATCAAATTGAGTTTCTAAAAGAACATATTCCGACAATGGATTATGTATGGCATAAACAGAACAAGGGTAAAGGGTTTGCGATTAGGGAAGGTGCTAAAAGTTCGAAAAATGATTACCTGATTTTTACAGATATTGACTTTCCGTATACCCTGCAAAGCTTCAAAGATGTAATGCTCTCCCTCAAATCGGGTTCTGACGTTGTGTTAGGGTTTCGGGAAGATGACTATTATGTAAAGGTTCCGATTATTCGAAAGTTGATCTCAAAAGTGTTTAGGTTCTTTCTTGAAACAGTTCTTAAATGGCCAATTACCGACACCCAATGTGGGTTAAAAGGATTTAGTAAGGAGGGCAAGTCACTCCTGCTTACAACCACGATTGATCGATATTTATTCGATGTGGAAGTGATCAAGAAAGCAGTGGAGCAAAAGGATTTAAAAATTAACCCGGTTACAGTCTCCTTAAGAGATGGAATTGAGTTTTCAAGTTTGAGCCCAAAAATTCTATTAAGGGAGATTGGTAATCTCTTTAAAGTTTTTGCCCCAACCAAAAATCAATGAATGATGTAATTGTTCATTATTAGGCTGCCCTCTTTCGTTGAATAAATATCAAGATCAAGAGGCCTAACCATTACCTCATCAATTATTCCAGGCTGGTCTTTAAAAATAAGCTGATACTTGGTTTTCTCTGTTGGAGATAAAGGCGCTGATATCCTAATCCAATCTTCATAAATATCTGTCGCTTCCACACCTCGTAGATCCAGATAATTTTCAGAATCCAAATACAGTTCAACTTTCGGCACAGTAAGGACTTTTGGATCTAATCGCATCCAAAATGACAGCTCATAATCTCCACCATTTTCAATTTTTAGATCAATTGTGTCAGCTACCCCGGTAAGCGATTTTGATCCTTTTCCAATAAAATGATGATCCGTTTGAAGGTCATTGAAAGAGTAGTGGATGAAATCCTGTGGTATCGATGCAGCAAAATAGGACGGTTTAAATTCGGTCAATGAATCTTTCTTGTTAATGAAATCTTCATAAACCACACCTTTTTTATCGTCAAACGCAGCGATAGGAAGCGAATAAAAAGTGACATCCTCAGATGATGTGATTAATGAAGCTTGCTCTACCAGGTTCCTTTGGTTTGGTTCTGTTATCTCACCTCTCGTGATCAGAAGCAAAGGTTTATCACTGAATCTATTCAGTATTTTTTTTTCAATTAACCCTGAGCTTACCAATTGAATGTTTTCCATGGACTGGCTCAGGGATGTCCTTGACATCTGTACATTTATCATTGGTAGTCCTGTTTTGTAAGCCCATTTAAAACCCGCTTCCATCACTGGATGATACTCCTTATTAACTTTTTCCGACCCCACATGGACATAAGGTAAAACCATAATTGCCTGAAATTTATCTCCAGCGTTTTCTCCTGCTAAAGTTCTTTTGACTGGCTCATCATCGGTGTTGAAAACCAAATTCTGATGTCCACTGGCAGCATCTACATATACCAGATTGTTCCAGGTATCGTATGACCACACTGCGAGGGAAATGGTAACGATTGCCTTTCCCAGTACTGACCTGTTTTTTGCTTCTAGATTTTGATACAGCTTCCATAGTAGTACAGCATAAAATGAAGTTAGGATGTAATAAAACACCCAAGAAAATCTACCTAAGGAACGCATTTGTCTTAGCGGTTTTACTAAATCGTAAACCAGCTCAGGTATCCATTCATGAATAGCACCGGTGCCCAAGAGATAAAAACATAATGCGGTAAGCGCACTGGTCAACAAAAACTTGTTTTCAATCAAGAATTGAGACCTGCCTACTAAGTCTGCAATCAATAAATAAGCAAAACATGCTATGGCAGGCAACCCCAGCAGGCCTACGTAGGAGATGCCTTCAAAAGGACTGTTTCTGTAATTCAGTATTGGATCAAGAATATGTAACAGAGGCGGAATCTGAGGGAGAAATATAATCCCGAAAGAGGAACGGTAGTTACTTATGCCCCATGGCTGTTCTGGTCTGTCAGCTACCGGATCTATACCATTGATAAGAAGGAATACACCAAAGGCAACCACCAAAACGCTGGCTGCAATTTTAAGATTGTTAGGCAGGTTTTTCTTGTCAAGTAAGCTGTCCCAAAGCAAAAATGACATCACAATCAAAACCGCCATCACGAAGAAATAAATATGTAGAAAGGCAAGGCTGCAAATGCTCAAATTAATCAGGAGGGTATTTAGAAGGACCCTTCTTTTGGTGGTTATTTTCAACATCAGTAGCCAAACCATCGGTATTACGAACATGTAACTCAAGGTAATGTGAGGCACCGAACGATAAAGCTGAGGAGATACAAAAACAATTAATACTGATGAGAATGTGGCCAATAACGGGGCTATTTTAAAAAACCTGTGAATGCTATAAAGAATTTGTGCAGTGATAATGATGGATATCAAAAACAGGTAATTCATTATTCCCACTGCGTAATCTGATATATTAAATAAGTGGTCATCAATCAGATTGAGGGTAAATGAGATTATAGGTTGATTGTCTGTGAAAATATTAAGCTCACCAAAAGGATAGTTCATGCCAGTAAACCATATCCCGGAGTCAAATTTCAAATAGTAGGCGAATGTGAAATAATTCTTAAGCTGATCTCCAGAGGCAGGGCCGATCATGTAGCTGTTGGGCTCTAATAAAATCTCGCTAAAGAAGATGTAGAGGATAAAACAACATGTGAAGAATAGTAGCAGCCTGTATAGCCGACCGTCGAATGAAAGCACCTACTGGATTTTTTGGCAAAAATAAAGGGATTTGTCCCTTAATCTATTGCCTTCCGCTAAATGGTTCAGGAGGTTAACATCAGGTAAACAAACCCTTGTTAACCCTAAGTAAACCCCTATATACCAACCTGTTACCCCTTCTTTGCGATAACGATTTCAAAACAAAACAATCGCAATGAAACGTAAAATCCACAATACCCAGAACAACAATGAGTTTAAATCAATTGCTCTTTACCTGATTTTTCTTGCATCTGGCACCATGATGTCAATGCTAGAGAAAGAGCCAGATTTTGAAGCCCCCCTTTTTGATAACCTCGGTGATTACCATCTTGATGTAACTACAGAAAGCCGTTATGCTGATAGATTTTTTAATCAGGGGGTCATTTGGGCAAACGGCTTCAATCATATGGAAGCTGCGAGGTCGTTTAAGGAAGCAGCAAGATTAGATCCACAATTCCCGATGGCTTATTGGGGCATTGCCTATGTATTGGGCCCTAACTACAATACTTCAGGCATGATGACTGATGATCGAAACGAAGTCATAAATGCTGCAAAAATGGCATCAGAACTAGCTCCAAAAGCCAAACCTTGGGAAAAAAGTCTCATTACTGCCATTGCCGCTAAATATCCAGAGAATGGTGAAAGTGCCGATGAAGAAGCCTATATGAACGCCATGAAAGTCGCCTTCAATCAACATCCGGAAAATGACTTGATCGCCACATTATATGCTGAATCAATCATGAACATCCATGCATGGGATCTGTATGAAAAAAAAGGTGGCGCTCCAAAACCCTGGACACCAGAATTAGTAAGCGTGATCGAAAAAGCGCTGGAATTGAATCCACAAAATCCGTTAGCCAACCACTTGTACATTCACTCCATTGAGGCTTCATCTAAACCAGAAAGAGGAATTCCAAGTGCGGATAAATTAGTTAACCTGGTGCCAGGTTCAGGGCATTTGGTCCACATGCCGTCGCACATTTATATCATCACCGGTGACTATGCGAAAGGATCGATGGTAAATGAAATGGCAGTGAAAGTTGATAGCGCCTACATTGCACAATGCAAAGTTCAAGGTGTATACCCTAACATGTATTACCCTCACAATTACCACTTCCTGGCTGCCACCGCCGCCTTAGAAGGCAGAGGTGCCAGGTCTATAGAGGCTGCGTTTAAAACCGCTGATATTATCGATCGCAATTATCTTGATGAACCCGGCTTTGAAACGACACAGCACTTCATTACAATACCTTACAATGTATTAGTAAAGTTTGCGCAATGGGAGAAAATCTTATCCCTCCCAAAACCCAAAAAATATTTAGAGTATCCTACCGCAATCTGGAGATATGCCAGAGGTATGGCTTATGCAAATACCGATAAGGTTGATCAGGCCAAAGCTGAGTTGGTCGAACTAAAGTTGATGCAAGATTCTGAGGGAATAAAGAAGATCAACATTTTCGAGATCAATACCGGGGCTGATGTTGTCGAAATCGCCATCAACGTACTTTCTGGAGAAATCAAGAAAGTGCAGGGAGACTATGAAGCAGCCGTTAACTTTTACCAATCAGCAATTAATGTAGAAGATCAGTTGACTTACACTGAGCCACCAGACTGGTTTTTCTCAGTGAGACATATGCTTGGCGATGTGTACATGCGTATGAAAAAATTCGAGTTGGCAGAGAAGGCATATCGGGAGGATCTTGCGTCGTTTCCAAAAAACGGTTTTGCGCTTAGTGGGCTTCACCACTCCCTTAAGGGTCAAGGCAAAATACCTGAAGCCAACAAGGTGCTTTTTGAGTTTCAAAAAGCCTGGAAAAATGCTGACTCAGAGTTGAAATTTTCAAGGATTGATCCGGCTAAGAGAAAGAACCTCGCCATCAACATTCGCCCAGACTCACCTGATGAATTGATCTATATGGCAGGCACTTTCTGCACTTTTAATTGAGTTTGCCTTTTTCTGAGCGTTAGCGAAGAATCTGTTTAGATATAACAGAAAACGTTTACAGATTCATCGCTACGCTCTGAATTAGGTGACTTAAAAGGATTTTTATTCAAAATGGCAGATCATCATCCTCCATTTGAGGCTTACTGTCCATTGAGCTCTTTAACCACTCTGGTTCACTTGGGGCAGGTGCATCAGTAGGTGACTTGGTTGAGGTCGGAGCGGGGGCGGCCTGTTCCATGGTGGCTCCCTGAACCGGGTCAATTCGCCATGCTTGTAGAGAGTTAAAATATTTTACCTCTCCTTGCGGGTCGGTCCACTTTCTCCCCTTTAAATTGAAGTTCACTTCAATCTCATCGCCAACGTTAAAAGGATCTACCAGTGCACATCTGTCCTGAATCATTTCAAATTTCACAAATTCAGGATACATCGGGTTCTCCGCATATTCAATTACAAACTCCCTTTTTTGAAAGGTATCTGTGACCTTTACAGTATCAAATTTCTCTATCAGTTTTCCTTTAATATTCATTAGCTAAAATTTTTTCAAAATCTTTGAACTCAATAATGGCTGTGTTTTTAATCTGCTTTAAAACTAACAAATCCTTATCACCAGTCACCAGAAAATCAGCATCTGAATCAACAGCCAAACCTAAAAGAAAGTTGTCCTTGGGGTCTCTACTTAATTCAATTTTGGTTTTACAGATAACATTGATTGTCGATTCTTCGATGAGGTCTAAAATCTCAACAATGTTTTGCTTGGTAAAATATTGTTCGAATTTTTTCTACTCGCTACTTCAATAAATTCAATAATTAGTTCATCATTAATTATCCATTTCAGAATACCACCCTCAATTAAACTGGGGAGCTTAGAAAGCCTTTTACCAAGAAGAATAGAGATTAAAATATTTGTATCAAAAATGACTTTATAGGTCATGTTTTCCCTCTGAAAAACGCTTTTGCCTTACTACTTCAACTTCCGTTTCGATCTCCTCATCTGAAATTCGTTGGCTACTTAAAGCACTTAGAAGTCCATTAAACCGATCTACATACGTACTTCGTCTAATTTCATTTAGAATCTCTGATTGCTCCTTGGGGTTGAGCTCTCTTATTTGTGATATGAGTTCCTCTTTTGACATTGGTTTAGAACTCCAAAGTTAACTGTCCATCTGGATATATATCATTTTCTTCCAAATTCGAAACAGAAAGCCCCAGTAACCGAACATCTTTTTCACCCAAATCACATTGTCCTAGCAACTCCCTTGTTACCTCCAAAATCAACTCCAAAGAATCAAATCTTTGAACCAGGGTTTTGCTTCTGGTAATCTGCTTAAAATCTGAATACTTAAGTTTCAAGGTTAAAGTTCTTCCGAAACCCTCCACCTTCTCCATTCTTTTAAACATGGTTTTGGCAATCTTCTTGAGCTCATCCATCATTTCATCAAAAGTGATCAGGTCGTTCTCAAAAGTGTTTTCTGCGGCTATGGATTTCCTTGGCCTGTCTGGCATAACTGGCCTCGAATCATCGGCCCTCACAATGTTATAATAGTGTTTTCCCGCTTTGCCAAAAACCTGAACCATCCGGTTCAATTCCCACTTTTTCAAATCTGAACCAATCATGATTCCCATTTGATGCATGCGTTTGGCAGTGACCTTACCGATGCCGTGAAACTTACTGACAGGTAAGCGTTCCACAAATTCTTCAGCCTGTTCTGGTGGTATCAGAAAAAGGCCATCCGGTTTATCCTGATCGGAAGCAATTTTAGCCAAGAACTTATTGATGGAGATACCAGCTGAAGCATTGAGTTCGGTCGTTTCCTTTATCCGGCGTTTGATTTCCTTTGCGATCAAGGTAGCGGACGGCATCCCCATTTTATTATTGGTTACATCCAGATAAGCTTCGTCAAGGGAGAGTGGTTCGACCAGATCGGTGTACTCATAAAAAATCTCTCTGATTTGTTTAGATACCTGGCTGTAAACTTCAAATCTTGGCCTAACAAAAATGATGTCTGGGCAACGCCTAAATGCAGTCACTGATGGCATTGCAGAATAAACACCAAATTTTCTTGCCTCATAGCTGGCCGCAGCAACAACGCCCCTTTTGCTGCTCCCTCCTACTGCAACAGGCTTACCCCTCAATTCAGGATTGTCCCGCTGCTCAACAGACGCATAAAATGCGTCCATGTCAATATGGATGATTTTGCGAACCTCCATTTGAAAATGCTTACGATAGGAGTTCCTTTAAAGCTCCAAAATATTCCATTTTAGCAGACGCCATTTTTGCCCCTAATTTTCCAGCCTCCTCAATTGATGCCCCGGATGCCCTTTTAAAAAGATAACCTGCCATATAGGTGTCTCCACATCCTGTTGCATCCAATATTTGTTTCGGCTCATAGGCTTTGATTTTATGAATTTTACCCTCCGAAGCAACCAACGAACCTTTAAGTCCAAGGGTTAAAACCACTTCTTTCGCACCTTTTTCAATTAGGTATTCACACGCCAGCTCTGGCGTTCTTCGACCAGTGAGGGCGTAACTCTCTTCCTCATTCACTTTTAAAATATCAATCAGTGGTAAACCCTTCAGCTTCTTTTTCCAGTCTTTCGGGACAATCTCAGTACCCTTTTGCTTCCTTAATAAGCCCTGAGCATCAAGGGATATTTTGCCTTTTGTAGCCAAGAACTTCAGCAATTTAAGGGGGATATCTCCCTTCAAAAGTGGTCCCAAATGAAACCATTTCGATTCTATATTTTTCAATTCTTTTTTTGAGAAGGGATCGGCCTGTTTGAAAACTTTTTGTGATCTATCATCGGGTGAATTTGAATGATAGGTATTCTGAAAGAATGTAATCTCCTTGCTTGGCAGAGTTAAAACATGATCTGTATTGACTGCATCCCTGTAATTTCCTGAAGAAAGCTCATGAGCATATTCTTCGGATAATTTTGTCACTAATAAGTGTTTAACCCCTAATAGCTGAAGAGCGGCGGTGAAATAATAAGCAGTGCCACCCGGTAAACGGCGTTCTTCAGTCGGGGTGATTATCTCATCTTTAGTAATATGACCGATGCAACAGATATCATACATGAGGGTTGAAGTTAATTACATCTGGCAATGAGCTTTAAATAAATTGCAGTCATTCCGAATTTTTGAGATCGATAGATTAAAAAAATATGGGAATCTCTCCAAACACCAAGGTCTGCGTCTTCACAGACCATCAGATAGGGGCAGCAATCCAGGTTGACCTTCTCTTGAACTAACTTTTAATATATTGGGCGATCTTCCCATGACTATATTTTGGTTCATATCATTTTTGCTTTTTGTCGCCGGCTATTCCTGGTGGAAGTTGAGAGGCGAAAACCTTAAAAGCCAGGAGGGCTACTTCCTTGGTGGCCGGTCATTGACAGGGGTCGTTATTGCCGGATCCATGTTGTTGACCAATATCTCAACTGAGCACTTGATAGGTATGAATGGCTCCGCCTACCGTAACGGTTTTATAATTATTGCCTGGGAGGTAACCTCAGCAATTGCATTAGTAATTGGGGCACTTTATTTCATCCCCCGGTATCTAAAAATGGGACTCACTACTATACCTGAATTCCTTGAATACCGCTTTGACAGTTTTACCAGAACCGTTGTATCCTCATTTTTGATCGTCTCATTTGCTGTTACGCTGCTCCCGATTGTGCTGTACACCGGGGCAATCAATTTCGAAAGCATCTTTGAAATATCGACTCGGCTCAACATATCAAAAACGGAAGGACTTTGGTATACCGTGATTGCGATCGGTGGAATTGGATCGGTATATGCCATATTCGGTGGACTTAAAGCAGTAGCACATTCAGATACCATTAATGGTTATGGATTACTCATAGGCGGCTTACTCATACCGGCATTGGCCTTATGGGACATTGGAAATGGAAACATCCTGACTGGCTTGAATGAAGTCTATGAAAACAGCCCCGAAAAATTCAATGTGATAGGAGCGGCTGATTCAGTGCTGCCATTCGAGGTATTATTCACAGGCTTGATAATTAATCAGCTTTATTTCTGGTGCATGAATCAGGCGATCATTCAAAGGGCCCTGGGAGCAAAAAACTTAGTTGAGGCACAAAAAGGCTTGATATACACTGGGGTTTTAAAAATTCTAATACCTCTGGTAATCGTTGTTCCTGGGGTGATTTGCTTCTATTATTTCGGAGATCAATATTATGGCAACTCTGACATTATTTATCCTGAGTTGGTCAAGCGGGTGCTGCCATTAGGGTTAACGGGAATTTTTGCGGCAATAGTAATGGGTGCTGTGTTGAGCACTTTCAACAGTGTGCTCAACAGTGCAGCCACTCTTTTTAGCATTGATATTTACAAGAAGCATTTCAATCCTGCGGGAAATGACAAAACTGTGGTTGGGCTTGGCAAACTAGTCTCTATTATTTTGGCAATCACCTCAATTATCATTGCCCCATTTGTAGCCAATGCCCCTGATGGCCTTTACCAACTGATGCAACAACTCAACGGCATTTTCTTCATCCCCATTGCCTCAATCATGATTGCTGGTTTTTTCTTTCCGAAAATATCAGCTAATGGCGCCAAAGCTGGCTTATTTACGGGACTAGGTTTTTACATCCTCACCACTTTCATCTTTAATGTTGACATCCATTTTGTTCACATCTGGGGTATAGAGTTCATCCTCAATTTTATTGTAATGGTCGGTGTGTCTTACATTTCGCCAAACAAGCAGGTTTTTAACCTTCGTGACATTGGGGTAGTTGAAATGAAACATTGGCCATTAGCTAAACCCATTGGCATCATTCTTACAATCATTACCATTGCTATTTACATTTGGCTGGGAGATTTTTAGATTAGTACATTCTTAAGCAAATATGGCCTTCCCTGTAAGCAATGATTCTATTTTAGTTTTCGCCAAAGATGGTGTCATTTTCCATTCTGAAGAGGTTCGGCAGAATGTTTATGAAGAGCTCTTTAGTGACCAACCGTTACACCGCAATGAAATCAGGGAGTATAACATAAAATCGATAGGTCAGCCCCAATTGATGAAGTTCATGCACATTTGTGGCAACATTTTGAAATTTCCGAACCCCGAGGAAAAAGTAGCCCATTATACCCGCCTGGCAGAAATGTACCTGAATTTAAAAATGAAGCAAGCCCCTCTTGTCCAAGGTGTTAGGGAGTTTATCCAACGGCACCCTGACAACACTAAATTTGTTTGCTCTGAAGCTAAAACGGATGAGATAGAGGCCCAGCTTAATTACAGCAATCTTTGGGACGAATTTGAAGATGTTTATGGTCATCCGCATGCCAAAAAAGATGTGCTATTCTCCATTAAAGGCCGCTACGAGGAAGACATCATCTTCTTTGGCGATAGCTTAAAAGATTGGCAGGCTGCTCAAGAAGCTGGTGTTCAATTCATCGGAATTGATGCTTCTCCCTATGTGCATCCGTTAAGGGGCGAACCAATCCACATAGTTGCTAGTTTTGATGAATTGATGTAGTCCCGCCTATTTCCCTGGAAATGCAGTGATCTCAAATGCCGCTGACGCAATACTCATTTTAGAGGAATTAGCAGCCGCCACATTCAATATTTCCGTGAATAGATTGTTTTTTGTTTTTCGACGCTTTTTAAAATCAACAACGTACCTAAGAGTGAAGGTGATCCAGTTTTCATCAAATGCCATGGTCACCATTGGATCAATTTGAGCGTTTTCAACATACATTTCCTTGGTCAGTTGCTCCCATGATTCTTTTGAACTAACGGCATAATCGCCCAACTCCTTTTCCAGAATTGATTGGAAACTGTCTTTCGCAAAGGCAACATCTGCATTATGTTTCAGTGGCACTTTTATTTCATCCCATAAAAAGGGAAAATCGCCAGAGTAATTGAATACCGGTTCCTTAAAGATGAAACTATTGGCGACCCGTACCATTTTGCCGTTGTAGAGATCTCCGTCTACCCAATCCCCAATTTCCATCAGCGTAGTCCTTAAAACACCAATATCAACAACATCTCCCTTGATGCCACCAAGCTTAACCCTGTCGCCGGCCTTATAAAAATTGCCAAATAGAATTGCCAAAAACCCGGCAACACTTACTATCACCTCCTGAAGGGCAAAGGCTATACCAGCACTGGCCACACCTAATGCAATGGTAAGGCTGGATAATTCGTAGTTATAAATGGTGATGATGGCAACCCCGGCAAGTAAGTAGCCTATAAAACTCAAAAACTTTCTTGCCGTGTATCTTGTTGTTTTATTTTTTATGTATCGGCTTAAAATTCTATGACCTATCTTGATTGCAAGTATTATCAACAAGATGATAAATACCGCGAAAATTAAGTTTTGGATTGTCGGGTCTTGAATGATCGATTTTATATCCTCCATGGTCATGTAATATAAAAATGTTAGCAGAATGAAAACAACCTACCAATTCCTAAAAAAGCTAGAATCAAATAACAACCGGGAATGGTTTACTGAACACAAAGATCAATATGAGGCATCACATCATGAGATTATTACTCTGGCTGATCAGTTAATTGAAAATATGAATCAACGTGATCACATTGAAAACGTCTCCGGGAAAAAGAGCGTATTCAGGATTTATCGGGATGTCCGTTTTTCAAAAGACAAAACCCCATATAAAACACACTGGGGCCTATTTCTGAAAAGGGCCACCGAAGCACTGCGGGGAGGATATTATCTACACATTGAACCAAAAAATACAGTGGTTGCAGGTGGGTTTTGGTCACCAAATAAAGATGACCTGCTGCACATAAGAAAACAGATTGCACAAGATGCAGCGCCACTAAGAAAGGTGCTCAACTCTAAAAAATTCAAAGGATTTTTTGGGGAGCTTCAGGGTGAACAACTCAAAACTGCTCCCAAGGGATTTGACAAGGAGCACCCTGATGTAGATCTGCTTAGGTACAAGCAGCTTTACATTACTCATAAGTTCGATGACAAAGAGGTCCTTGATCCGAATTTTCATCAAACTGTCTCAAACGCCTGGCTTGAAATGCGTCCATTCTTTAACTATATGAGTGACATACTCACAACCGATCTGAACGGCGAATCGATCATTTGATGTTTGAATATAAAGGCCATGTTTTAGGTGCGGTACTCACTTTGAGTGACAACTTTCAAAGGGACAGGGACATCATTGCTGCCGATCATAAAGGGCTGATCCATATTATTTGGAACAGAAATGAAGCATCGGTAAAAATTACCGTAGACGGCCTGGATTTAGAGCTGCAGCCCTCACAGATCATCACCACCACATATCTTCAAATAGTAACCTTCCCCGATAAGAAATCACCCTTAACCGCATTCTGCTTTAACAGGGAATTCTACTGCATCAACGACCACGATCATGAAGTTTCATGCAATGGGATAATCTTCTTTGGCACACAAGAAATACCAATTATCAGCCTGAACGAGAAAGAAACACAAAGCTTTGACCTGCTTCATAAGGTGTTTGTTGAAGAATTTAAGAACCGCGACCAGATACAAGGAGAGATGTTACAAATGCTCTTGAAGCGGCTCATTATTAAATGTACCCGATTGGCTAAAGACCAACTGATTACTAAAACCCTTGACAATGCGCAGATTGATATTATCAGGAGGTTTAATGTACTTGTCGACCTTAATTATAAAGTCAAAAAGCAAGTTGGAGAATATGCGGAATTGCTGAACAAATCGCCTAAAACATTATCTAATCTATTTTCAACTTTCAACCAGAAAACGCCCTTGCAAATTATTCACGAAAGGATCATTTTAGAGGCAAAGAAACAACTCCTTTATTCTGACAAAACAGCAAAGGAGATAGCGTACGATCTGGGCTTTGATGACGATACAGCCTTTTCAAAATTGTTTAAGAAAATGACCAACAATACCCCGATGGGCTTTAAAAAGTCAGTTAGCTTAGACCAACTTATTCATAAGTAATCTTCCCTTAAATAGAGAAATAACGGCAAACCACCGGCGATACCAAAAGCGAAAGTGAACAGCCAAACAAGCCAAACTCCTTTCATTTTTAGCTTTTTCGCTTCGATGTATGTCCATGCCAAAAACAGCATGACAACGAACAACAGATCAATCACAAAAGCCGAAGAGATATCATTTGCAAACATCTGCTTGAACGTTTCGATAAAATCCGCATAAAGAAGGATATTTCCAGTTTCTATGGAAACCTTGGCTACGAAAATATTCGGCAGGATAAAGCCAATCACAGTTAAAATGAGATAAGTTCTTTTCACTTTTCTGAGTTTTGCACCCAAAAGTATAGTAGTGATGCACCGCCAATGATTGACTTAAGTTAAGATCGTACTTACTTAATCAATCTTTTCCTGATCCTACTTAAAGATTCCGGTCTTACCCCAAGAAAAGTTGCAAGGTGATATTGGGGGATTCTCTGGAGCAGGTCAGGTTGCTGGTCCCTTAGTTTGAGGTACCGCTGCTCAGGTGAGAGGGTAATAAGGTTGGCAATTATTTCCTGACAAACAATGAGTTCTTGTTCCATCATTGTTCTTGCCAGAAATTCAAATTTCGGAAACTTCTCCAGCAACTTATAGGCTGTCTCAAAATTGATTACAGCTAAATCAGAATTTTCAATGCACTCAAAACTGTGCTTTGCTGGCAGCTGCTTGGTAAAGCTCTCGTAGCTACTTACAAATTCATTTTCACAATAGAAAAAGGCTGTTTTCTCTTCCCCATTCACAATGTAATACAACCTGACGCAACCTTTAATTGTGAAAAAGAACTCCTTTGAAACATCCCCCTGCCTAAGGATGACTTCATTTTTCGGAACCTCTTTTACAGGTATGGACTGTTTGATATAGTCAATTTCCTCCTCAGTTAACTGGACATAATTTTGGAAATATTGGATAAGGTTTTCTATCAAAACTGTAAGTGATGTAGGATCTGCTTAATTCAAATCTTGAAATAAAGGAAAAATGGGCAATAAGAAAGGAAGATAAGCCAATAAATCACTGTACCTCACCAAGGATGCCTTCGTGTATATAGTCACAATTAAATAATTAACTAAAAACACGAAATATTATGTCAACTAAGTTCAATGTTCCAACCAGAAGTGAAGTAAGTGATAATAACAAGGCCACTTTTGATGAAATAGAAAAAGGTGTTGGTTTTGTGCCAAACATTTTTGCCAGTCTTGCACATAGCGAAACTGCCCTGAATGATTACCTGGCACTTTCTAACAGAAAGTCTTCATTAGATAATAAGGAAAAAGAGGTTATCAATCTGGTAGTGAGTCAGATTAATGGCTGCCGATATTGCCAGAGTGCTCACACAGCCATTGCTAAAAACAATGGCTTCAACGATGATCAAATTCTTTCGATCAGAGGTGGTGAGGCGCCCTCAAACGAAACGCATGATGCTTTGGCAAAATTTGTGAAAAGTATTACCGATAACCGCGGTAAAGCTGATGCAAGCGCACTTGAAGGGTTTTACGCTGCAGGCTACAACCATGCCAGCCTGGTAGATGTTATCCTGGCAATTGCAGACAAAACTGTAACTAACTTTTTGGCCAGAACAGGCGAAGTTGAAATTGACTTTCCAGTAGCCCCAGAGTTAGAGGGAGCCACAGCATAATCAAAATTGGTTTAGGTTGATGAGTTGAAAGCGATCCGAAGGGGTCGCTTTTTTTTATGTCAAAATTTGATCATTCATCGGTGCCATATACTAAATGGGGCAAAATCAATTGCACAATAAATGCTTGGCTAACCAAAAACTCTGCATTCAATATCGTGATTCATTATCATGATGAGCAGTGATTTCTTTCCCTGAGAGACTAAAAGATTACAAAATTCCTCAGCCGCAGCGATTGTTTTAAAGCCTTTTAAAGATTCAGATTTTTTTCCTTTTTGATAAAAGACCACAATCGGAAATTCAAATATGTCTAATTTGTAGTCGACATAAATGTTATCTCTAATTCTTTCACGTTTCTTAATATTCTCAACCTCTTTCGGTTCTAATTGGTCGAAAAAGGATTTCGGTGCTCTCCTCGATTTATAACTCTCTGGAAAACTCAGTGCCTTACAGGGCTTGTCAAATTTGCTATTGATGAAGTCTGAAAAATCTTCGCTGGAATTAATTGATTCAATTGTGCTGTTCATTTTCATGAGTTTTGTTCAAACTTGCTTTAACTAACATATCATTTATAAATGCCAACGTATTAACATCACTTATGGATCAAATTAATTATTGGTTGGCTATGCTCAAAATCCTCCAACCATTCTCCTTCAAGTCAAGCTGTAAAGATTCAGTTTCGAAGTGATCAGCAACTAATTCAACGGTGGCATCAAAAATGTCATCTCCTAAAACATCAGTAAAATTCAAGCTCCCTTCTAGCCCCATCCTCTCAAAAGCATCTTTAGGAATTTTAATCAAACACTCCTCTTGTTGATCAGAGAAATTGACTACAATCAATAGCCGCTCCTTATCTGTATACCTCAAATAGGCATAAACCTTATTTGAATAACCTGTAAAATTTTCAGACCGGTTGAAGTAATGTAAATCGTAAAACTCTCCAGAATTTATTGCAGTGTTGGTTTTGGCAAGATTTAGAATATTAGAGTAGGTTTTGCGTAATTTCTTCTGGTCATCCGAAAGCTGCCCACCATCAAACTTGCCCTCGTTCATCCATTTTTGGTGCTCAGGTACTCCCCAATAATCGAAGTGGGTAGTGCGGCCATCATCGCCACTAAAGCCAGCCTCCCCTGCTCCTGGTTCGCCCACTTCCTGGCCGAAATAGATCATGACGGGGCCAGTATGCATCGTGGCAGAAACCACCATCGCAGGGATCGCCTTCATGGGATCGTTGGCAAAAAATGGTGAGGCAATTCTTTGCTCATCATGGTTTTCAAGGAACCGTAGCATATACTGACTAATGCCTTCCTGGCGTTGCCAGATTGAGGTGATATCATCAGTACTGGCCTGGCCCTGCACAATATGCCTGAGGGTATCGTACAACTCCACCTTATCATACAGAAAATCAAATTTCCCATCAAAGAGATATTGCCTGTAGCGATCTGCTTCATAGATTTCAGCTATAAAAAGAATTTCCGGGTTGATTGCCTTGATTTTTGGAATCACCCAATTCCAGAACGCAACAGGCACCATCTGCGCCATGTCACAGCGGAAACCATCCACTCCTTTTTCTGTCCAATATTTCAGAATATCAAGCATCTTGTTCCAGGTATCAGGAATTGGTTCAAAATGTTCACTCCTGCCATTCTGATAATCAACACCGTAGTTTAGCTTCACAGTTTCGAACCAATCATCCTTGGAAGGTGTAGCTGTAAACTGATCATTCCCGGTAGCTTTTGCAGGTTGTTCGTCAAATTCGCCATCTTTTGTTGGGAAGTAATAATCACCTAATGGCAAATAGTCAGTTGGCACCTGGAATGCCTGATTTGGCAAATAGTAAAAATTGTTTTGAGGAGAAAAGTTTTGCGTTAAATCGTCATCAGCTCCAAAATCCGAAATACCATTTGGTTTTGCATCAGAAAAATAGGCCCTGGCCACATGGTTGGGCACAAAATCAATCAAAACCTTTAAACCAGTGCTATGTGTGCGCTTTACTAAAGCCTCAAACTCAGCCATTCGGCTTGGCACCTCAGTAGCCAGATCAGGGTTTACATCATAATAATCTTTAATGGCGTAGGGTGAGCCGGCCCTACCCTTCACCACATCGGCGTCATCTAAAGGTATGCCGAATTCGGTGTAATCAGTGAGGACTGCATGCTCAATTATGCCAGTATACCAGACATGTGAAATGCCCAATTTCTTCAGCTCAATAAGTGCCGTATCAGTGATATCATTGAATTTACCAACTCCATTTTCGTCGATAGTGCCAAATGGCTTGTTAGCTGTTTTGGTGTTACCGAACAGCCTGGTAATTAGCTGATAGACTACTATTTTCTGCTTTTTCTCGTTCATTGATTCTGCTTGTGACATGCCTGTTTTTACTGTTGGCTGGCAGCTGGATATAACGCCAATAAATAAAAAAAGGCATGTCTTTTTAAACATGCCTGCATATTAAGTGGGTTGGATCAAAATTCCTTAATCCATTTATGATTTACGATTTCTCAATTTCTGTTGAATCTTTTTAAAGCCAAACCATGCAAGGGTGAAAATCAAAAAGAATGGCCACATACCTATCACCCAAATCACAAAACTCTGTAAACTTCTCCAACCATTGTAAAGTGATTCGAGAATTCGCTGTCCAAAGTTTGGCTGCTTACCAGGGCGGAACTCCACTTCCAATTCCTGATAAACATTTAGGTGAATGGTGCTATATGAAATCCGGTTTTGAAGCACTTTTAATCTACCCTCTTTGGCTTCTATTTCAGTCCTAATCTGGCCGAGATTTTCTTCTATCCCCAACATATCTTTAACTGTTCTTGCCTGTTTCAAAAGCTCCAGATAGCGTTTTTCAATTTCCTTTTGGGATTCAATCCTGGTTGTGAGATCATAATATTGTTCCGTAACATCCTGAATGTTCATGCGCTTAAAATCAACCTTATAGGCATCAGCAGAAAGTGAATTCATAAGGGAGTCAAAATTTTCAGTAGCCACTCTGATTGTGACATTGTAATTGATCCGGTTTTCCCACGATTCTTCACTTTCGCTTGAGACATAGCCTCCAAACGATGAGACCAACTGTTTCACCGATTGAATACTTTTTTCGAGATCAAGTGTTTCAAACTGAATGTTGCCATTTTTGATGAGCTTTTGAGTAATCTCTGCTTGGGGTTGATTTTGAGAGGTTCTTGGGGCTATGGCTTGATTCATTCCGTCGCTGGCTACTGCCATTTTGCTTTGGGCGCTCCTACCAAAATCTCCGGCAATCTCTTCAACCATTGCTGCTTCCTCAGCAACTTCAAAATCATGAGCGCCATTTGTGCAGGCAGCCATCACCGCTATTAACAAAATCAATATCTTGTTCATTTCTTAGGATTTTTAAATACTTCAATGCCATGATGCAATTGAAGTCACTTTTCCATAAAGCTTAAAGAAATTCTTTTGAAAAGGCTAGTATTTCCTGTTTAGGATTTCGCTGAGCACAATGGCCTTTTTACCACCATCGCCTTCGTTAAACATGTCCTTGATCTCCTCAACGAATTCATTTTTATCACTCTCCTCCGCGTATGGTTTAAATTCCTTGAAGATTAGTGGTTTGCCATCAGGCTGCTCACCTTCGTGTTCGAATTTTTCAGCCTGGGCAATAGATTTTTCATAAATGGATTTGGCTTCATCGTCAGAAAACCTGCGGTCATATGAAGGAGTGTGGTCACGTTTTTCTTCTTTCTCAACTGGTTTGATTTCTTCAACAGGCTCTGACTCAACTTCTTCAGTCCTGCCAAATTCTTTCAATAAATCTTCAAAAGAAACTGGTTTTGAACCTTTACCAGTCGGTTGATCGTCTGAAGTTTCAGTTGGTTCAGGTTGCTTTTTTGCTTTAAGTACCCTCGAAAGAATGTAGATGATCGCAAGGATTACATAAAAGACATTTTCGAAATCCATATATCTCAAATATAGCCGATAACCATTTCGAAATGTCGAATATTCTGAACGAATTTGAATGATCCACCATTTATCCACATCGATTGCGCCATTATCAAAATCAACTATTTTTGCCATGCTCCGTGTAGGCCAGAACCACACCGCAGAAGGGCAATATGCAGCTAACCAAGTTAGAACTTAGGGGCTTTAAAAGCTTCGGAGACAAAGTAATCATCAATTTTGATAAGGGAATCACCGGAATAGTTGGGCCCAATGGCTGTGGTAAATCCAACGTTGTAGATTCTATAAGATGGGTGCTTGGTGAACAAAAAACCAGGATGCTGCGGTCAGAGAAGATGGAAAACATCATCTTCAATGGCACTAAAAAACGTAAAGCCACCAACCTTGCCGAGGTATCCCTCTCTTTTGACAACACTAAAAACCTCTTACCTACTGAATACTCACAAATCACCATAACTCGCCGCTACTACCGTTCAGGTGAAAGTGAATACTTGCTGAATGGCGTCACTTGCAGATTAAAAGACATCACTAATTTATTTCTCGATACTGGGATTTCATCTAACAGCTATGCCATCATCGAACTGAAGATGGTGGATGATATTCTGAACGACAAAGACAACTCCAGAAGGGCACTTTTTGAGGAGGCAGCTGGAATTTCAAAATTTAAAATCCGGAAAAAAGAAACACTTCGAAAACTGGGTGAAACGGATGCTGATTTGGAACGTGTTGAGGACTTGCTCTTTGAAATTGAGAAGAACCTCAAATCATTAGAGAAGCAGGCAAGACAAACTCAGCGGTACTACAAGCTAAAAGAGGAGTACAAAGAACTTAGCATTCAACTTGCCAGAATTATCATTCGGGACCATCAGCAATCATTTGAGAACATCACTCGCCAGATCGAAGCTGAGAATGATAAAAAGCTGTCTTTCGGAAAACAGGTAGCAGAAAAGGAAGCTGGAATTGAAAAACTGAAAGCTGATCAGATTCAGAAAGAAAAAACGTTGGCATCAAGGCAGAAGTCGCTAAATGAACATGTCAACAACATCAGGCAATACGAGAGTGAGAAGAAGGTTAAGAATGAGCGGCTACGCTTTCTAACTGACAAGTCCGATAATATTAAAGGCCAAATAGACCTTGATAAGAAAAGCAACGACAGAGCGGCATTTTCTATCAAAAGCCTGGAGCAGGAAAAAGTAAATGCTGAAAAGGCACTCCATTCGAAACAGGTAGAAGTTGACAAACTTCGTGAAGAATATGATCAGCAAAAAGAAGCAACCACGCTGCTGCAAAGTGAGGTCAATGAATTATTGACACAATACAGGTCCAAACAAGAGTTGGTATTTCAACTAAATAAGACGCTTGACATTCGTAAAACCCAGTTGTCGTCGTTCAAGCAAGAGTTGGAAAAAGCAACAAGTGATAGCACCACCCATACTCAGAATATTGATGAGTTTGAAAGCAAGCTAAAGGAGACGACTAAACTTCGAGAACAAAAGAATAAGGAATTAGAAAAGATAAAGAAGGAAGAAGACCAGCTTCGGATCAGGATTGAGTCTAAGGAAAAGACAATTGAGGCGATCAAGGATCAGCTCACCCAGACCAATCGAAAGCTTGATGCGCTTCAAAATGAATACAACCTCACCAAATCGATGGTCGACAACCTTGAAGGTTTTCCTGAAGCTATTCGATTTTTAAAGAAGAGCCAGCTATGGGCCAAGAATGCACCGTTGTTATCAGACATCATAGCTTGTCCTGAGGAATACAGAGTTGCCATTGAGAATTATCTGGAACCCTGGATGAACCACTACATTGTCGAGAATGATGAGCAAGCTTATCAGGCAGTGAATATTTTGAGTGATGCGGCGAAAGGCAAAGGTCATTTCTTCATACTAAATCGTTTGGGGCAGTTTAAATCTGATTCTGGCAAAATAATCCCTGATGCTGTACCGGCAACGGAGGTAGTTGAGTATGATGAAAAGTATAAAAAGCTGGTTTCGTTTCTGCTTGACAATGTGTACATCTCAAATCATCATTTTACCAAATTGCCGGAGGATGATGATTTAGTCTTTATCACACAAAACGGTCAGGTTTCCAAAAGACGTTTCAGTATTTCCGGTGGATCAGTAGGGCTGTTTGAAGGAAAACGGATCGGTAGGGCTAAAAATTTGGAGAAACTTAATCAGCAAATAAAAAAGTTCACAACTAAGCTAAATGAGATAAACAGCAACCTTCAGTCAGAATCGGCCGACCTTGAAAAACTGAAACAGAGCTCTAAAAAGGAGCAATTGGAAGAGCTCCAAATTGAAATAAATCAGGTTAACGAAACTTATGTTTCTGTTAAGACGAAACAGGAACAATTGGCTCAACTCCTGAGCAGTCAATCGGTACGTAAAGAAGACATCCTTGAGCAGATTGCCTCCGCAGAAAATGAAATTAATGAGGTTGAGCCCAAAAGTGTTGAAGAGGGTGAAATCCTTAAAACCCTGGAAGAAAATTATGCAAATAAGAATGAAACACTTAAGGAGCTAAATGATGTTCTCAATCAAAAATCAAATGCTTATAACAATGAGAACATCATTTATCATCAGTTGCAAAACAAACTGAATAGCATAGATCAGGAAATCAGTTTTAAACAATCAACATTTGAAAGTAGTAAAGAGCGTATTGAGAAAAATCACGGGGAGTTAGTTCAAACTGAGCAGGAAATTAAAAGGATCATTGAAACTACTGAGAGTAATGATGAGCAGTTGATTTCCATGTATGAAGAGAAAGAATCGATAGAGAAATCAGTGAACGAAGCCGAAAAAGACTATTACGCAGTTCGAGGAGATATTGATGAGTTAGAAAAGCAAATTCGGGAAATTCAGCATAATAGAGAGTCGATTGACACTTTGCTGATGGAGCTTCAAAACAAATTGAGTGATACCAAACTCAATCTTAACTCTGTGAAAGAACGTCTGTCGGTCGAGTTTAATATTGAGCTTGATTCCATCATGCAACCTAATGAGAGTGAAAAAATTAACGAAACCGCCAACGACTTAAGTGAGGATGAACTGAGGGCTAAAGTTCAGAAAATTAGAAACTCCATCGATAACATCGGCCCAATAAACCCGATGGCCATGGAGGCTTATGAAGAAATTCAGGAGCGCTATAATTTTATAAGTACACAGAAGGAAGATCTTATAAAAGCCAAAGAGTCATTGATGACCACAATTGGTGAAATTGATATTGCTGCTAAAGAAGCGTTCACGGACTCATTTGAGAAAATAAAGAGCAATTTCATCGAAGTCTTCAGGACGCTTTTTACCCAAGATGATGATTGCGATCTCAGGCTCAGCAATCCAGAAGATCCGTTAGAGAGTAGCATTGAAATTATTGCCAAACCAAAGGGCAAAAGGCCCTTAACAATTAACCAGTTATCAGGCGGGGAGAAAACCCTGACCGCCACCTCCCTCCTATTTGCCATTTACCTGCTAAAGCCGGCCCCTTTCTGCATTTTTGATGAAGTAGATGCTCCGCTGGATGACGCCAACATCGATAAGTTCAACAACATCGTCCGTAAATTCTCCAATGAATCCCAGTTCATCATTGTGACTCATAATAAGCGCACAATGTCAAGTACCGACATCATTTATGGTATCACCATGGTTGAGGAAGGCGTCTCCAGGGTTGTGCCTGTAGACCTAAGGGAATTGGCAGACTAATTTTCAATTGTACATACATTATTGTTAATTGTCCGCTCCAAACTATCTTTAGGGAAATAGAAATTTGGAGGAAAAGATATGTCGGGATGTGGTTCATGTAGCTCAATAGTTGCTGAGGATGGTAGTGTTGCCGGATGTAAAAACAACGGTGGATGCCAAACTGGCGGATGCAATAAATTAAATGTGTTTGACTGGCTTTCTAATATGGAAACGCCGGTTCAAAATCGGTTCGATGTCGTTGAAGTACGTTTCAAAAATGGCCGAAAAGACTTTTTTCGAAACACTGACAAATTAGACTTAACCACAGGTGATGCTGTGGTCATAGATGTCCCCAACGGCCATCACATTGGCTATGTCTCACTTCAGGGTGAACTTGTGAGGCTTCAGATGATGAAAAAAGGGACTAATAACGATAATGAGATTAGAAGTATTTATCGAATTGCCTCTCAGAAAGATCTTGAGAAATTTGAATCAGTAAAGGCCAGGGAGGAATCAACCATATTCCGAACGAAACAAATCATTGATGATGTGAAGATTCAAATGAAGCTTACTGATGTTGAGTTTCAGGCAGATAACACCAAGGCAACTTTCTACTACTCAGCTGAAGAGCGGGTAGATTTCCGCGAGTTGATCAAACTTTTGGCATCTGAATTCAAAATCCGTGTTGAAATGAGGCAGATAAGCCTCAGGCAGGAAGCAAGCCGCATTGGTGGAATTGGGTCTTGTGGAAGGGAATTATGTTGTTCTACATGGTTAACTGACTTCAAAAGTGTTTCTACCTCTGCAGCGAGGTATCAGAATTTATCATTAAATCCCAGTAAGTTATCTGGTCAATGCGGTCGGCTGAAGTGTTGTCTCAATTACGAACTTGATACATACATGGATGCCCTTAAAGACATTCCAGAAATCGATAAAGCACTTTTAACAGAGCGTGGAGAAGCCAAACTTCAGAAAACCGACATATTTAAAAAGATAATGTGGTTTGGCTATGAAGACGACAATAACTGGCATGCCGTCCAAACCGAAAGAGTGAAGCAGATTATTGAAATGAATGCGGAAGGTAAGAAACCCGCCTCTTTAATGATTGATGATAACGCTCCTGCCATTACAGACGACAGATTAAATAGTGACTTGGAAAAACTTGACAAGAAGTTCAAAAACAAAGGGAATAAAAGGAACAAAAAGAGGCGGCCTAAGCATAAAAGAAAAAATTTCAATCAGCGTAGCAACAATAACAATCACCAAAATTGAAAATTCGATCAACTCTATTTTTGGCCCTGCCCATTATAATTTTTTCATCATGCGACTCAAGCAGGGTTTTTGAGGATAACAGTGATTTTGAAGAGCCCATCTGGAAATCGAATGACCCGAAGTCATTTGAATTTAATATTACAGACAATTCTAATTCTTATAATCTTAAAGCCAACATTCGTAGTTCGATTGCATATCCATTCCACAACATTTACGTCCAATATGACCTCTTGGACAGTGTGGGTAATTCTATCAATTCAGAATTGAAAGAATTCTATTTATTTGATCAAAAAACTGGGGAGCCGCAGGGAGACGGCCTCGGTGATATTTTTGACAATCAATTTTTACTGATTGGTCATCATCAATTTAAAGCAACCGGCAATTATAAGGTTGAGTTGAGGCAAATGATGCGACTTGATTCCCTACCTATGATCCTTTCTGTGGGATTAAGGGTCGAGAAAGTTGAATCCGACTAGGCTGACTTATTAAGATAGATTTGCTTGGTCTCCTTCGATTTATCAGACTGTTTTCTTACAGACTTAAGCTTCTGGCTGAATATGCTGTCTAGGATTACTCCAAGCATGAGCGCAAGGCTAAGTACCATTGTGAGCACAACCTTATCAGAATAATCCCTCAAACCAATGACCAAACCTATAAAAACGAGGCTGGTTATTATGAGAATTACCGTAGCCCCCGCATGGCCAAACCCTAGCTTGAGCAATACGTGATGCACATGGTTTTTATCGGGATGCATGGGTGATTTGCCAGCCATTACCCTTTTGATAAACACCCTAATTGTATCATATAGGGGGATTATAATAATCCCTACACCACTTCCTACGAACCCGTTAAACTTAAAGCTTGAATCAGCTGGCAACTTATAATTGCTGTCGATAAAGTAAATTGTGGCAGCCGATAAAAAGAAGCCGATTAAAAGCGACCCAGTATCACCCATGAAAATTTTTGAAGGAGACCAGTTGTAATTTAAGAAGGCCAACATAGCGCCAGCGAACGTAAAGCAAAAGAAGCTGAAATGTACCCTATCGATCATAAGGAACCAGGTACCAAAAAACAATAGAGCCATTAGACCCAAAGTACCAGCCAACCCATCAATTCCATCAATCAGATTAAAAGCATTAGTAACTACAATAAAAGTGAAGCTTGTGAGAACGAAGCTCAGCCAAAAAGGGATGTCATAGATACCAAACAACCCATAAAGGGATGTGAGTCTAATATTATAGAAAAAAATTAGCAATGAAGCAGCACCAATTTGGCCGATCAACTTTTGTCCCGCCCTTAGTTCTGTCAGGTCATCCCTCAACCCAAGAATAAAGCAAATTACAAGCGCTGAGATAAGATACTTGAACTCAGCTATATAACTCAGGGGTAGCCACAACATTATGGAAAATATTATCCCTAAGAATATCGGAACACCACCAATTGACGGCGTGTGCTCTGTATGGATTTTTCTACCTCCAGGTGAATCCATCAGCTTATATTTACGCAACACTTTGATTGTTGCGGGCAACAAAATGAAGGTTACTGCGAACGACGTAATGAAAAAAAGAATGCCTCGATCCATACAGGAGTGCTAAGTTAGATAGAAAGATTCAGATTTGAAAATATTAACATTTAATATACGAAAAGTACAATTCTTTGTATCAAGAGTCTTCCTATCCGTCAATTCAATTTCAATCCAAATCAAATCTAATGCCAGGTAAAATTTCATTTCTGTCAATTCTTCTTTTGTTGAGTTTTGAGCTACAAAGCCAGTCGCTCATTGGCGTTTATGACCATATGAGTGATTACACAAGGTTGCTTGAAATACAAGGTATTTACTCAAACAACCCTATTATTTTACAATCCCCACAAAGTTCAATTGATTTTGAAGTAGACTCGATTAACCATCCATGGAAAGATGTTATTGCTACGCATTACAGTGATGATGGTAAGGTAATAACCTTGCTAAATCCTGAAATTGGTATTACCTACAATTCTACCTATGCCAGAAATTATAACAACGGCCCTTTATGGACCGGTAAGGGATTAACCAGTTATGTCAATGCAGGGGTGGAGCTTAAACTGGGTAAGTTTTCTGCAAGGGTTTACCCTAATTTTTTTTACGCCCAAAACCTCAATTTTGAATTGGCTGAAAATGGAGGTAGAAATCAATTTGCATATCAGTTTAGTAATAACATTGATTGGGTACAGCGATATGGCAATTCGGAGCTGACCGAAATTCATCTTGGACAGAGCCACATTAAAGCAACTTTTGGAAACTTCCAAATTAAGCTATCCACCGAAAACATGTGGTGGGGTCCCGCTGTTTTCAATCCCATACTAATGAGCAACACTGCCCCTGGATTTTTACATCTGGATCTAGGTACAGATAAACCAGCTAAAACGAAACTTGGGGATTTTGAATTTCATTCCATCTGGGGCAGGTTAAAAGAGTCAGATTACTTCGATAATGATGATGAAAATGACAACCGGTATATGGTTGGAGCTACCTTTGGATACAGGCCCTCATTTTCAAAAGCCCTTCAAGGTTTATCGGTAGGGTTTTCCAGAGTTTTGTATAAAGAATGGCGTCCGGATAGTGTAAATTTTAAGGATGCTTTCTTAATACTTAGGAATACTGATCCAAGCCCTAATCAATTACCGAGTGGCCGCATATTTAACGACGAAACAGATCAGTTAGCAGCCATCTATATTCGATGGTATTTTATGGAGGTAGGTGCTGAAATCTACATGGAATGGGCTAAAAATGATTTCAATGCAGATTTCAATGATTTTTGGCAAGAACCTGACCACGCCAGAGCTGTTACCTGGGGGTTCCAAAAAGTATTTAATACACCAAAGGGATTTTGGAGATTTGGTCTAGAACATACGGCCTTAGGAGTAACAAGAACAGTCCAGGTAAGACAGGCCGGCAGTATCTATTATCATAGC
Organism: Cyclobacteriaceae bacterium; assembly: GCA_040222875.1. Classification (GTDB taxonomy): domain Bacteria; phylum Bacteroidota; class Bacteroidia; order Cytophagales; family Cyclobacteriaceae; genus JAJCYL01. The sequence goes on from JAVKCG010000004.1 coordinate 431,645, forward strand.
ATTGTCCGCCAGGGATATACAAATGAAGGTGAGTTGATTGGGGCCCCAATTGGTCCAGGTTCGAATTCTCAGTTGATAAAAGTAGATAGATTCACTGATAATGGCAGTATTCAACTCATTATACAAAGAATTAGATTTAACGATGACTATTACTTTCAAACTTTTCAAGGTCCTAATAGTTTCGCCAACCACGATGTAGAGTTTAACTTAGCACTAAAGTATGTGCGGTATTTTAACAAATACACATTGAACGTAACTACTACATTCTCCGATAGAACTAATTTATATTACAACACAAATGATATAGTGAACTTGCAAATAAAAGGAGATTTATTATTTCACATTAATCGGTTATAAATTAATTGATCATATTTGATATACTCGTACTGTGCGCCAATCAATTGCTTTTTCGGCCGTTGATAAATCCACGAATTCAAAATCCGATAGTAAACATTTTAATTTTTCATAAGATGATTTGAGACCATAGTAGCTTTTAAAACGTCTCAATGTGCTTAAATCGCTAATAACTGGTTGACCGGGATCAAAATCTCGTGGATGAAAATAAGTCATCACGTAACTACTTTTTTCCATCAGTTTTTTAATCATCCAATATGGTAATAATCTAAAATAGCCTCCACCTGAAAAAATGATATTTTTTCCTAAAATTGACCGTACATTAATTGGAAACTCTTTAATTATACTACCATTAACTCGTATCAAATGAGGTTCTTGATGTTTGAAATCAGATATTCCTCCATGACCTCTTTTAGCAGGAAAAATAGAACAATCAACTTCAATTCCATGCTCAGCCATTATTTCATAAGCCCATAAAGACTCCATAGTAATTGAAAAACCAGGAGCACGGTAGAATTTAACTTCAGATCCAATAACATCGCTGATTCGATTCAACGAATTTTTCAAATCATTTCGGAAATCTTTCGGTCCTTGTTCATACACCAATTGGTGGTCGTCTGAATGACAACCAATCTCATGCCCTCTATCATAAATATTTCGAAGTACGTTAGGGTGTTTTTTGGAAACCCATCCAAGGCAGAAAAATGTCGACTTAATTCCAAACTCATCCAACATATCTAAAATACGATCAACATTGGAGTTTATGCGCACTTCATAACCGGACCATTGTTGCTCAGACCTTGTTGACTGATTATCAAGGATATGAAACCATTCCTCTATATCGAAGGTTAGGATATTCATCTAGTAGAACTTGTTGCCAGCAGCTAAGAACTGCTTAACATCATTTTTAGTAGGAAACGAATAATAGGTCATTTCATCGTCTGGGTTATCAATCAAATTTACATTCCCATTATGAATCTTTTCAATGGCTTCATAAAGAGCTTCCATACCAATGCGTTTAGTTCTTACAATAAGTTTCTGTTGATTTTTAGTGGTAATAGGTACTCTTTTCTGGACAATAATCGCGCCACTGTCAATGCCTTCATCAACAAAAAAAACTGAAACGCCCGTTTCTGTTTCATGGTTTTTTAAAACCCAAAATGAAGGCATTAGCCCTCGATACTTTGGCAACAATGAGGTATGGAGGTTAATACAGCCCTTTATGGCAAGATTGATCAATGCTTTTTTGAATATCTGATTACCAGCTATTGAGACTAGCAACTCAGGTTTTAATTTCTTAATCTGTTCAATAGACTCTGGATGATTGACATTTTTAGATAAGACTAACTTATGAACGCCATTTTTCCTGAGTACATATGACACAGAATTTATTGGGTTTAACTTGTTGAGAATTGCCTTCAGGGCGTAATGAATAAAAAAAGGCAGCCCAAATATTTTGATTGTTTGAGCTACTTTTTCAAATAATGAAAGTCTTTTACCAAAAGGTGATGGATCAAATACCACACAGCCACATACTTCTATTTCACTGGATAGTTTTCTAAAAAGATAATTCAAATTTTGCCCCAAGTAGAAAGGGTCATCTTGAGTTAGTACAGCAATTCTCATTTTCTAAAAAAGTTGGGTGATTTTAGAAAGCGGTTTTAGAATAATTATCAGAGGAGTGATGAACCGGTCGTTCATAGCCCAACTTTTATAAACCTCATAATTAGTTCTCCACATCTTAGATAAAGAGCCATTGCTCACACCGCCCTCTCTCATTTTTGCGATAATTTTCGGTAAATAGACTGCCTTTACTCTCTGACAATAAATAAATCGAAACATCAATTCATAATCAGCAGCTACTTTCAAGGATGTATTGAAAAAACCATATTCATCGTAAACGCCCTTTTTGATATAGGTGGATAAATGTGGTGTCATCCAACCATACCTATAGCTTTCTAGTTTTAATGGCCCAGCCTTCCAATACCTCTTCATTCTTTTTAAATCCTTTGAATAGTATACCTTGTCTCCATAAACAATGTCGGCCTTTGTTCTTTCAAATTCAGCAACAATAGCCGATATACAGTTTGAAGAATTGAGCATATCGTCGGAGTTAATAAATCCTACTATTTCGCCAGTTGCGATTGCCAACCCTTTGTTCATAGCATCGTAGATTCCATTGTCATTATCAGATATTAGATAATCAATATGGTCAGAATAGGTGTTGATTTTGTCAATAGTCCCATCATCTGATTTTCCATCGATGATAATGTATTCTATGTTGCTATAATCTTGATTAATGACCGATTCAATGCATCCTGAGATGGTTTCTACGTTATTATAAACAGCAGTTATTATACTTACTTTCATTCAAGCTTTCCTCAACATTAACACAACGAATCGATACTTTAAGCAAGGGTTAAGAATAGCACTACGGTAACTTAGAATGCACTCCGAAAAAAAAACGTCAACTCTTTTTCTTTTAAACGGATTTAGTCAGAATCTTGAAAATTCATACTAATTACAATCTAATTGAAATAATGATCCTCCTCTGCCCTGCTTCAATAATTTTGCCATCAAGTCTATTGATCTCGTTGTAAACATGTATTACCATTCAGATTCAATACATCCGCCACATTATCTATGAAGAGCTTTTCTGAATAAATCTGAGAGGCTATGACTTTGTTGTTTTCTCCGATCTCTGCCAATGATGTGCTTGATGGCAAATGCTCTAAACTAGTGTAAAGAGAATCTAAATCATTTGGTTTAATCAATTCTCCATTGGTTTTATTAATAATTTCCGGCAAATAATTGTGATCGGTAGTAATAATATAAAGTCCGCTTCGCATGGCTTCTAAAATTGTGAGTGGTATTGCTTCTCCCTTGTGAAAAGTAGGTAGCACAAACACATGAGATTTATTTAGCATTTCTACTTTTTGATTCAAATCCACAGGCCCGATGTAATGGATATTTTCAGGATATTCTTCCTGGATTTCAGTTAACTTATTAATAAAACGCGCTTTTATGTCATCTGAATTCATAAGGTAATCAGATATGAAATCACCTGTAATTGTTAAATTGATTTTTAGATGGCCATTTTTAAGCAATTTTTGGAAAGCTGCAAGCAGTAAGAGAATACCTTTTGAAGCCATAATATTAGAATGATAGATAACCTCTATCATACCTGAGTCCCAATTTTTTTCAATTTCTTTAAAATCAAATTTGTGGTGATAACTGTTTGCAACAACACATTTTTCCATTTCATGAAACATACTGAGTTGATCTATCATGTTTGGGCTTAAGACTATCGATTTGGTAACTACTCTGAACGACTTTCGGATAAGCCATTGATGCCATTTGGTCAAAGATTCATAGAATGTTTGAAAATCTGCGCCATGCAAATGATTGATACCGATTGCACCTTTAATTCTAACAAAGAAAAGAATTATCACATCTCTAATTGAACCCAATTTCGTCCTTGAACATGTAAAGTATACAGTGTCATATCTCAAAAGAATAAGTGCTTTTAGCAGGGTATATACTTCTTTAAAAAAACCGAGGTTTGACTGACCCAACCGAAATGGGTTCAAAACATATCGATCGTCTTCGCTTAAGTTCTTAACAACTACTTCAAATGCAATAGATTGACCTGTGTATGGAGGAGGTAGAGGCCCTATAAATAGCACCTTTGGTTTAGTCATCCAACAATTTGAATTTCATTTTTTACTACCTTTTTTATGGTATATGATCAAATAAAAAAAGTTGCCAAAAAGAAACGGTATTAAAGCTGTATTTAATGAAACTGCGGTAAAAATGAGTAAGCTAAATAAAAGAAAGGCAAAAAAGTGAGAATCGCTAACAAATAGGTTTTTAATAGCAAGTATATTAAAAACAACAAAAAAAACTATTCCCATAATACCACATTCAAAAAATAGCATGCCCCATCCGGATAAAATCGCTGACCACTTTGGTATACCATTTTGAGTTATAAATAAGAAAGGAACATATTTAAATCTCAATTCATAAGACTGCTTATTGAAATAATCATAATCTGGTCCAAGTGGCCTAAAAAAATTGTTAGCAGTAATAAATATTGGGGCGATCACATGGCTTACTCTATCATTAATACTCCTATCGAAAGTGAGAAAAACCTCTGGATTCCTAATGAGTGTTGAGAACACTTGAGCTATTCGCGTGTTCTGTGATCCATGATAAGTGTACCAGTTAATAGCAGCTGTCACTAACATGGCTACAATAATTGCTGCTAAAGCATATCTGAATTTTTTTACAATTAGGAATATGAATAACGCCGCCGAAAAAACAAACACTATTGTTGCAGATTGCGCCAGCAACAAAATCCATACAGCAAATAAGCTAAAATAAAGCTTTGAATTATGTCGACGAAAATGTATCAAGTACAAAATAAGTAGGAGTAAGGCAATAGTTGCGTTAAAAGTTGCTTCCGGTGTTAAACCTGTTACACCTCTTGATAGTGTTGTTTGAGTACGATGTACAAAGAAAATTAGTGCATGTTTATCGAAAAGCTTCTGTATTAGAGAAACCGTAAAATTGGCAAAAAATGCAATCTTGAATAAAACGAAGCTAAACCTACTGTTGTTTTTAAAATATAGAATTCCAACGCAGGTAATAATCAGAAGAGAAAGATAATTAAACAAGGATCGAAAACTTGGAAAGTCAATTCTACCCGCATATGAAAAACCAATTAAAAATGAAATGATAACTAGGCTTAAGAGGATAAAAACAAACTTATTAACACGGGAGTCTGAATATAAAATCAGATATAATGAAGCTACCATCAGAGCATTTGGCTGAGCATCAGTTGGAATTGGTAGAATCTGGATATAGGGAAACAAACAACAAAAGGCAAATAGACCCAGAACTAAATTCTTGTGTTTGAATCTGAATCTAAGAAGTGGGTATGATTTTGAAGCTGATAGCAATCCGATATTTATTTGTATGTAATTAACATCCTTACGAGGAAGCTATAAAGAAGCTTCTATTGCAATGCCATAGTAGAATATGGTTAGGTATTACCGCTTTCCGTTTCCTTTATTAAGCTAAATAATTGAACTCTTTTTTTTTCGATTACCTCGCTACTGATAAAGGGAGTTACTTCGACTGAGTCTATTCTTATTGATTTCATTTCTTCACAAAATGAGATTATAGAGTTAATATTCTTTATAACTCCCGATGGTGTATTTGGTATTTGAAGTAACCATTTAGGTTTTTCATCTAAAAAAGCCGTATCCTCATAACCAATAATTATTGGTAATCCGTACGCCAAATACTCTCGTACTTTTAATGGACAAGCTTCACCTATCCCCTTTCTATAAAGTGCTAATGTTCCAATACCAATATTACAAGATCGCAGTATCCTTTTATACTCTTCACCAGTCAACAAACCAGTAAACTGAACATTAGGCAAACTCTGGTTAACAGAATTATTACCAACAATTATATAATCGAACTGAGGTGTTAACGAGGCCATCTCTAAAAGATGGTCTAACCCTTGCCAAGGCTGTTCTAAGCTTCCAACAAAAAGCAATCTAGGTTTTTTGACAGCAACTGAAGATTCTCGCTGAAAAATTCTTGTTGAATTAGGTACTGTTTCGCACTTTGCTTCGGGATAAGATTTAGCATACTCATTCTCTAATTCTTTTGTAACCGTAATAAATGCATCTACTTTTTGGCATAATGATTTATGGGTTAATAAGTGCCATAAGTATTTAAAATAGCCAACAAAACTCTTTGTTGACCATAGCTTTAATTCGAGATTCTCATTCGAGTTGACCTCATAAACAACTTTATACTTGTTAAACAATTCTCTCATTCCGAATTTGTAAGATTGGCCTCTTACATATATTAAATCTGGATCTAGCTTATAAAGAAGGTCATCTAGCACATATACACATGTCCAGAAGCTTGTGCCGTTAGATTTAACAAAGTGCCAATTATTGCAAAAAACAGCCGGCCGAGGATTCGAGTTAAGATTTGAAAAAACGCTACAGTATACCTCAATATCATGCGTTTTCCACTGCCTAATTTGTTCTAATATTTTTTTTTCTACACCACTCTCAGTTTCAAAATTCCACGCAATCATATAAAAGATTCTCACTGACTTGAATAATTAGATGTTTGTGATCTAATAGAGCTTTTCAAAAGCTTAATAATATGATTACCTAATATTTTTTTCAAAAAAAATAGTAATCGCTGCTTTCTTGTTGGTCCTACAAAAACTTCCCCTCTATTATTCATACTCGAAACAGTATTGAAAAATCTAAAATTGGCATAATCTCCATCCTCAGGGACTTGAAACCTTCCATTGATATTCATTGTATCTCCACCCCATTCAAATTTCAATAGATAAGACAATACTTCTGAACTGAGAGAAATATCACACTTAGAAGGGTGCCCGGTATCTGCCATTAGACCCAATTTTCCATTTAGGGTGTAAGTTCTATCATGATCATTGAGATAAATGCGTGACTTCTGTTTTTTAATAAATTGTCTTCCTTTTGGGTTTTTTTTGTGCAAACGGTTCACGTAGTCACGGCTCAATTCAATTAGGTCCTTTTCTGGAATAACCTTGGCCTTGTGATAAATTCTGTTCCCAATGGATGCATAATCACTTTCGTATTTCTGAAGACATTCCGTTGAATCCTTCTTCACACTAGTATCCCAGTTTGTTCTTGGGTACATAATAATTGGGATCGCGTTTGTATTCTTTTCAATGAATTTGTAAACAACATTTGATGTATTTATAGCATCATTCATATAGCTATTTTCCTCGTGAGAGAAATAAACATAACTGGCAAAAGGTACAATATATTTTGGTTGAAAAACTTCAGCTTGATATTGTATTCTTTTAAGCTTCTCTTGAGAGGCTTTTATTCTCTCATATGTATCGCTTGTATTCCCAATTCGATTTGCATAACCAAACTGAGTAAAAAGGATATCAATGTTGCCTATTTTTTGTTTTATCTCATTGCAATCTTTCTTTGATTCAATAATACAGTCATTGAGATTTAGCAATGAAGTGCCCTGTGCCCGTACAACCAAGTATGAATCCCCTTCAGTATATGGATTGCATAGAATGCTAATGTCGTCATTGAGATTATATTCAACATCTTGAGTCATCTCAATGATGGTCTTGAAATTCATTTTGGAACAAAAGTCTATTACTTTTTTATCTATGGTCTCCTGATACAGTATTGTAATGTTTTCTCTAATAGACTCTGGAATTCTCTTAATATCTGAGGGCGAAAAGTGATCGGGATGTTCGTGAGAAAACCATATGTGCGTTATTCCATCGAAGCTAGGATCAAATTGTGTTTCACATAAATGGTTCCATCCGTTATGAAATGCAGCACCACTTAACCATGGGTCACAGATTAAATGAACGTCTTCATAGTGAACTACAAATGAAGCATGATTGACAAATTCAATTAACATAGGTTCGCTAATTATTACTCAAAATTTCAAGATATCTACTGATAAAACGTTTCTCGCCAAATTCTGAAATCGCTCTGTTTCTAATTGTATCTGAATTGTATGCATCCGTTGATTGATACATTGAAAGCATAGCTTTACCAAAAGCGTCAACGTCTTGTGAAGAAACCAAAACTCCGTTTTCTTCTTTTACTATATCTTTAGGCCCACCAGAATCTGTGGAAATAATTGGGAGCCCGTATGTGAGCGCTTCGATCAATACAACACCAAAGGTTTCATAATCGCTAGATAACACAAAACACTTTGCTTTGTTCATCCACTTACAAAGATCTTGTCTATTTAATGGCCCTAAAAACTCGATTTGCTTCTCTAGGTTTAGCTGTTCAACCAGTTTTTTGAGGCTTCTTAGAAGAGGTCCCTGCCCCCCAATTTTAAGATAACAAGGTAGCCCTTTTAGATATCTGTTGAATGCATGGACAATCAATTTGTGATTTTTATTTTCATCCAAATTCCCAACACTCAAAAAAATAAATTCTTGGTTATCGTTATAGCTGTAATCGTTAGCAAAACTACTTGTGACAAGGTTAGGTAATAGTCTTACCCCTTTTTCACCAACTTCTAACTTGGCTACCAAATCTTCCTTTAATTGGTTGCTCACAGCAAATATTTCCCGAGAGTCCAACAAAGCAGCCTTGATACTAGGATATAGTTTGTTACTAATCCACCCTCTCGCATACCCTGAATGGTGTTCGGTAATGAAATACTCTATGCCGAAGTTCGATTTTATTTCCCTCGCCAAAAGCCCTGCATACATTGTATTGTGAGCGTGAATTATAAAAGGTTTGCCAAAATCATTTACATATTCTGTAAATAACTCAAGCCCTACCTTTATATGCCTTTTGGCCTCTTTCTCTGGTCTTCTAAGCCTATGTGGTAAAAAAAGCCTCTTTTCAGACCTGATAATAGTTATTCCCTCAAGGTGCACTCTCTTTTTAGCTCTTCTAGAAAAGCTTTCCTTAAGGCTCATCACTTTGAATGAAAGTAATTCAACAGCGAAACCATACTTACTGAGCACCTGTGCTTGATGCACCTGGAAGATATTATTGTAGGGTTTTTCCTTCGTCAAGACATCGCCAGACACAATTATTAATAAGCGTTTTTGCACTTTACGGTCAGACCTCACCTCTTTCAATATGCTCTAAGATTCGAAAATCCAGTGATTTCATAAATCCCCACTTTACCAATACTTTACATAATCTGCTTTTCAAAAGGGGGTAAACCATTCTTTCAAGAAGCATAAGTTTTCGATAATCACTACTAAAAACATCGTCGTTTTGCTTCATGAAATTCAATCTTTCCATATTTTTTATATACTCATTAGATGAGCTTCCACTTAGACCATCAGTTTGATACAATGTTATAACCTCATCCACTTTCCGATACGAAACCTCATACTTAAACAGTGCCAACATAAAGAATTGCCAATCGGATGTAATTCTATCATTAACATTGTATAAGCCAACTTTAACAAAGACTTCTCTTTTTATTAAAGTTGATGGATGGGGTAGTGATTTGTGCCATGTTTGGCTCTTCTCTAATATTGTTGGGAAACAAGTCCTTGTTGTTGTTTTTTTGTGTTTTAAGAGCAAGTCTCCATAAATCAAATCCTCTTGATAAACTGATAGTTTAGAAAGTGAATGCTTGTTTAAAAAAAAGTCTCCACTATTTAAGAAAATCAAATAATCACCTTTGGCGTTGTTTATCCCTTTATTCATTGCCTCATAAATGCCACCGTCAGGTTCACTGATCCAATACGCAAGTTGAGATTTATACTCCTCAATCAAATTAGCACTTCCATCGGTTGAGCCACCATCAATTACCACATACTCAAAGGCCACATTTTCCTGAGCAACAACACTTTTCATAGTCCTATCAAGACCTTGCCTATTGTTGTAATTAATGGTTATGACCGAGATTAGAACTCTCAAGATATTTTAATCATTTTAATTCTTGACGATCCATAGCGCCCCTGGCTCTGAATCATCTTCTCCGGCAAACACGGGGAACTTTTCGGCAAACTTTTCAGTATGGTTGTGCGCCAGATAATTCAACGCACCAACAATGCTAAATTTATTGTTATAGCTCAAAAAAGCTTCAAGTAGATATTGCTCATTCCACATCAAATGATGTTTAAGCACCCAATCATCAAGGTAATCTTTAGGTGTGAAAATGTCATGAATATGAATTAAAACACCAGGGTTGAGGACAGGAAGTATTTCCAGATATTCAAATAGAATATCCCCCTGTGGTCTAATGATGTGCGAAGAATCTATAAAAAGGATGTCATTCTTTTGTAACTCCTTAAAAAAGCCCAAATCTACATCCTCAACCTTCTTAGGTATCAATTCAACATCAATCTTGTCAAGCCATAACTTTCTATAAGGCTCTATACATACATGATTACATGAATAGGCATCATTCTCTGACTTATTTCTTTCAATAGCATTTCTGGCCATCAATGTCGAATGACCACTTCCAATTTCAACAATCCTGTTAGGTTTAAAATGTCTAATTATACAATATAAAAATTCAGAATCTCCAGAACGGTAAGAGGAATTGTCATAATGGTATTCAGTCTGTCCAGGGTTCTCTTTTAGTGGAAAAGATAGCAATTCATTGTTAAAGGAAAAACTGGAAAGCAACTTCAACTGTTCTTCTTCATTAAGGTCAATTCCCTTAAGGTTCCTATCTGTTCTAAGCGATTTGGTGAGATGCCTTCTAGGATTTATTAACGGCTGATAATAATGATCCAAGACAGGTAGAATTCCAAGGTGCATAAATATTCTTTCGCTTGTAGTGTTTAAACCTCTCTTAGTAACAATCTTAAGCCAAAGGGCGCTTAGAAAAGTTATAGGAGTCCCCATAAAGACAATTAATCTAACAATAGCTGATTTCATTTAAGCTGATGAATTTATGGAAAGAAAACTTGGATTAAAATCTGTTCATTACTTCAACCACGTATTCGATATCTTGCTGAGAATGGCAATATGAAATAGGCAAGCTTAATGTAGTTTGATGGATAAGTTCGGCAATTGGTGATGATTGATCGCGTAAGTGATTTCTGAGAGCAGGTTGCCGATTTGGAGCTACTGGATAATGGATTTCTGTTTTGATTCCATTATAGGCTAAATAGTCTCTAAGTGAGTTTCTCTTTTCGTGTCTAATACTAAAAATATGAAACACATCCTCAAAGTCGGGATGGACTACTGGCTTAATAAAATCACTTTTAAGTCCGTTTAAATAAATTGATGCCAGCATTTTTTTATGACCGTTTATTGCATTCAAAAACTGAAGTTTTACTATTAAAAATGCTGCCTGCAATTCATCCAGCCTTGAATTGTATCCAACTACATCGTTATGGTATTTAATTTTAGACCCGTAGTTTCTTAATGTTTTAATCGCCTCCGCGATATCGGTATTGTTAGTTGTAACGGCACCTCCATCGGCTAAAGCACCTAAATTTTTAGTTGGATAAAAACTGAAACCAGCTACATCTCCAAAATTACCTGCGTAAACATCTTTATACTTGGCTCCATGGGCTTGAGCAGCATCTTCTATAACTTTTAGATCATGTTTTTTGGCTATATCCAGAATTCTACCCATATCGCACACCTTGCCATACAGGTGAACCACCATAATCGCCGCCGTTTTCCTGGTTATGGCCTCAACTATTTTATTAGGATCAATATTGTAAGTTGCAAGATTCGGTTCAACCAAAACGGGTTTTAAGCCAGCATGCAATACAGCCAAAATACTTGCTATATAGGTATTCGAAGGAACAATTACTTCGGAGCCCTCTTGTAGCTTCAATGCTTTTAGTCCAAGGATAAGAGCATCAAGCCCATTGCCTACACCAATACACCGTTTTACTCCTAGGTAATTTGAGTATTCCTCTTCAAAAGCAGATACCTCACTGCCCAATATATACCATCCTGAAGTAAGCACTTTGGAAAAAGCTCCCTCTAGCTTTTCAAAAAAAGGCTCATTAGCTTTTCCAAGGTTCTCGTATGAAACCATTCTAATAGGGCTCTGTGATGTAATCATTTGCATCAAAAAACTCAGATGCTAAAACCATTAGAATGGCATCTTCGGAAAAGTTGAACATTGTATGCCAATCTTCAGGCTTTAAGATTAAACACTTATGGGGTTGATCCAATAAAAATGAAGTTTCGACGCAGCCATTATTATTGTAAATGGTACAACTACCCTGAATGCAAATAGCAGCTTGAAACGTTTTGTGATGACGATGCCCCCCCCGTTCAGAATCGTCCACACCATAGATATAAAAAATGCGCTTGACATCAAACGGTATTACTTTTTCAATAACTGTAAGGTTTCCACGGGTATCTGTAAAGGTTTTCAAATCAATGAGGTAAGCCATCTATTTAACCAGTTGTTTTTTTTTGTAATAATTATACCCTTGATAGCTCTGCTTAAATTCAAAACCTAATATATATCGAGCCGCCATTTTTAGATGACTCCAATAAACAATCAAACACGAAATGAATCCTTTGGAGGGTTTTGAAGAGGTGCCGTTGATACCTAAAATGTTAAGGTTGGGTGATATGTTACGCACTTCTTCAGCAATAGCTAATAAATGCTTTAAGTAAGGAGCATAAATGGTCTGAATGACATTCTTATTCAACTTGTACTTCCCTAACCAGAAAGCATCATTCCTAAATATCTCGAATTTATGAAAGTGATAGAAAATTACCTCGAAATGTTTATTGGTCTTGATTTCCTTTCCAACGAGGGTGTGCTCTTCTTGTTCAAAAGCATATTGTTGGATGTTCCAAGGGGCTAACCCTCCGCCTAGATGTTTAAGTTCATGAACCACATCCGGCCATCTGAAAGGCCAATCATCTAAATATTTCTGATCGCCAAATTTGCCATCCTCTGGAGTTGCATAACACCAGTCAAGGCATGCTTCTCTCCACCATTTCAACACCTCCATGCCCCCACTGGTGTTTTTAAAAGTCATGAATTGGACACAATACTTACCACTTACAAGGTTTTGGTCATACTCGGGGGTGTATCGATGAGAAGTAATTAGTACTGATTTATCATCCATTTCATCCACCAAAACTTTCGGATCAGAAAAAAAGTAAAGGTCTGCATCTAAATAAGTGCAGTCTGGCAGATCAAAAGTCGTTATAGCATGATAAATCGTTGATGGGGTACATGTCCAACAATATTCAGTAGCGGTTCTTTGCCTTTTAATTTCTAACAGTTCTTCCGATTCGAACTCTCGTAATGAGACTACGGTAAGATGTTTCTCAGGATTTTTCTTTAAAAAGTTATACACCTCATCGTCAAAGGCATAGACAAATAGATGGAAATTAATGCCAAGATTTTCCAATGATCTATAGAGGGTTAGCCCCTTGGCAAGGTAGTTTACATTAAAAAGGGTACAGAAGTTCACTTTATTTTTTTAAAGCCTCGATGAAAAGTGAATCCGGTTTTCGAATTTCTTCCTGTTCAGAATCAAGATGAAAATTTTTCCATCCATTAATGAAGCTATCGAATGCTGATCGTTCAGAGACTTCAAAGAATCCTGAATCCGAAAGCAATTTCGAAAGAGAATATCTATCATACATCCACTGATGGATTTCCCCAGATAATCGAAATCGACCTATCTGCTCAAACTTTTCCAGCTCTCTGTTTTTGAAAATCAATTTAACCCACCTTTTTAAAGACGAATAAGAAGTTTTTATATATGTTTCTGCTCCTAAATGAACATTATTTTTATTAGAGGTGAGAAGCTTCTTCCTAATCGTCTTGCCCTCTACCCCTATTCTGGAGAATATGAAATCTTCATTAGTTAAAGATGCTTCTGAAAGATACTTGAGCATTTCGCCTCCTGGCTTGGATCTAACTGTCTGGTCATACATTTCTAACATCATCCACTGATAGTTCGCCCATATCTCTTCATTTTGGGGGTCTTGAAGTCCTTTATTCATAAATTCTAAATAACCACGTACTATCCTTTCCAAGTCTGGAACTGCGATTCTAATTACCCCCTTGGGTTTAAGTACTCGTAAGCACTCTTGAATTAGTTTGAAGCCATCCTCCTTGGAGAAATGCTCCAAAACATGAGAATGATAAACCATATCAAACACACTATCCTCAAATGGGATTCCGTCTAGTAAATTATGAGCAACCACACCAGGACCAGTGCTTACGAAGTCGATATTGGTCCAACCTTCATGAGAAACAAAGTGAGAACCGCAACCTAAATTCAAGTATTTCATTTCTTTCTTAGGATGACTCCATTCCAAAAACCCATTTGATCATTTTGCAACTCAACTGGTGAAGTAAACCCATTATCAAATTTTGTAACTAATTGATAACCCTCAACCAAAAATTCATTTAAAACATTTTTATAATCAAGAAACCAGGAAGGATATGAGGCATCATATATCTCTTTAGGCACTTTTTGTACTGTTAATATTTCTTTATCATTCACGAATGCCGTCCTATCCAAAATAATATTTTTGATACCCAGTTTAGTGAATTGACAAATCCAGTCATATGGTTTTTCAAGATATTGTAATACACTCGATAATAACAATACATTAACGTTTTCTGAGATTAAACAATCCTCCATGGTTTCATAGAATTTTAACTCATTTGTTTGAAAATTCTCTTTCCCACATTTTACAAAATGAGCTTGCTCAACCACGGACCATTTTAGTAAAGCACAGCCATCTAAAAATGCCTTGTTTTGAAAATAGCTACTCCCTAAACTGCCCCCAAAATCTAAGACAGACAGTGATCCCTTGTTTTCAAGAGCTACTCTAAGGAGGGCTGACAAAACTGGCCAGCTATATTGAATCTCATCGAAAATGACACTATCTCTCTCATACACAGCCTCTCCATTTTTTACTTTTAATAAAGCGGCCTTACATTTTTCAAGAATTAGTGAGGAATCATAACCTGTACTATGATTTATAGCTTCTCCCCAAGAATCAAAGTCCCCTGACCAACATTGCTTTTCGCTTACAGTACTCCATATGTTTAGCAAGCGCCTAATCACTCTGTAGCAGATACTCTTTTAGTAGTTTGTTATATTTTAAAACCGCCTCGTTTTGCCGATCAACAGTTTCGACTTGTGATTTAAAAAAGGAATCTAAAATCTTTGTGACGCCTTCACTGCTATTGGCCGATAAAAAACCTAGCTCTTCGTAATCCCTCATAAACGATTCCCTATTAGTAAGATTAACTGCAATTCCAATTTTACCCATTTTAAATACATCAAGTAAAGTTTGGGAGTATTCACTCAAAAAAACATCTCCTCTATCAAGATCGCACTTTAAGTCTTCTGTAGAAACCCTAAGGTTCTCTAGGTTGAGTTGATCAACAAATTCGAAAATCCTTCTTAGTGAATTAGAGCCTTCATGCTCAGAGTGTTCCATGGTTGGATGAGGACGGATAATAAAATTCTTTTGAGGATAGCAATATGCTATGTTTGTGAAAGCTTCTATTAGGATATCCGTATCAGACCTGTTAATCAATGAACTCCAATCCCCTGCATGATTTAATATCAGTATCACCGTTTCAGGTTTTAAACCGATTTCATCAATAACTGTAAAAAACTCAGGTTCAACAAATTCAGGGGGCGGGATCGTTGTTAGATTGAACTTTTTAAACCATTTATTATCAAACGGTGTTCTGGGTACAAAAGTGCATGACCTATCATAGGAGTCGAGATAACTCCTTGAGTAGTTTGACGGGTGAAAACCATCAATAAAAACCCTTAACTCTTTACTAATTGCGTCATCTGAGGGTTGGTAATTGTGGATTGTTGTACACCTTATACCTTTTTCAGGTATTGCTGCTACTTTTTCAAGAATCGTTCCTTGTTTAAATCTAAGTCGATTTGGTTTTCCTATAAAGTAGTAGTGGTTTGATTTAGCATTTATTTGAAATATTTCATCAATGTAATTGCCATTGCTATTTGGAGTTATTGAGAATTGGCGTTTGGCTCCATCAACTATTTTTCTAAGGAAGTTTTTTCTTTGATTTATTCTCTTTGATAAATTCACTCCTCCCTTTCTTGCCCATAGTTTTCCAGATATCCCCAACCCATCAACGTAGTATATCTTCTTGAATCCAACTCTCTTTATTTTAGAATAAACTTTTTCGTTCTTTAGATAAATGGACTTTTCTTGAAACTTTGTAACATAAGTTGACTTACTATACATAGCATTTAAGCAAGCCTCTGTTGATAACTTATCACACTCAATCAAATCTTCTTCTGACAAAAGGTCGGCAAATGTTATGAAATCACAACTATATCCGATTTTTTCCCTGATACGTTTCTTCTCGTAATCAAAAAGTTGATGTGTGGATATAAAGGAGAGGTCGGAGACCTCTTTCTT
This sequence comes from Cyclobacteriaceae bacterium, assembly GCA_040222875.1. Lineage (GTDB taxonomy): Bacteria > Bacteroidota > Bacteroidia > Cytophagales > Cyclobacteriaceae > JAJCYL01. Next base: position 447,910 of record JAVKCG010000004.1, read on the forward strand.
TAAAACTTTAGATAGTACATCATTACTAAAGTTCTGATTGATCAAAATTAAAATCCGTTTCAATCTAGAATTGACTTTAGACTTTCTACTCGTGACATTATTTTTTTTCCAAAGCCAGAATAGTCATTCAAAAGAGCCATAGCTTCATGCCATGACAACTTGAGTAATTCCAAAAGTTCTTCACCTTCAAACCCTCGTTCACTTCGCCATATAGTGAACGATTGGGCATCTTGAATACCAGGAGAAGTTTTAATTGAAATTTCTGGAGAGCTTTTTTCTATTGCAGAAAGGATATCAGAACTAATTATTTGAAGCCAAAGGGCCTTTTGTTCAATGCTCAATTCGAGTAATTCTTGCTCTATTCTATCAACTTTATTGATAAAACCTAATGCTCTAAATTCCTGCATCCACGCCAAAAAAGAATGAACCGGGTAAAACTTATAGTGAGATGGTGCTAACTCACCAGATGGTAAGAACCCAATTTCTGAAGAAATTTCCTTTAAAAATCTTCTCTCGATATCTTCGCTTTCAGCGATTAACCATTGCCCTTCCCTTTCATTTCCATCTGGTATAAAAAATGTGCTTTCTCCATCACGCCAAGAAAATGTTATGGCTCTATTTTCATCAATTAATTTATTCCATCTGTTAGATCGATAATGATGAACTGAATCTAAATATGCTTTTGTTACTCCTGAATTTATCGGTATGCAATTAATGTTAGTTTTAAGTGTTCCATTTATCTCATAAGGCACGTCGGGTAGTCGCTTTTTTATCTCCTCATTATATCTATTTGCATTGATAAAAACCCCTTCTACTCCATAACTTGACAGTTTAGATAACTGACTTCCCGTTATCATGAATTCAGGCGGCAGATAATAGGGGGTGAAGCTTTTAAATGTCTGTTTTATTAGTTTAAATCCAGTTTCAATATTCATTTCAAATCCAGCGTCAGATCTAATCAATGAAATATCATGTGCATACGGCCTTAATATTATTTCAAATATTGATTGATATTGATTGATCAAATGAATGCTTTCTGGGTTAAATGACAGCATATCACTTAGTGTGGCTCCTGTTATCCCAAGAGTTATCTTTTTACCATTATCGACATATAATTTCAACCAGTTGTAGAGAGTACTGTTTTTACCACCTTGGAGGTATGCAATCCATGTTTGGGATGGCAAGCAAGAAGCATCCCCATTTAAATTGACAATGTCAACTACTTGCTTCATTTTTTAGGGATAGAGCAAAGTCTTCATTAATTGAAATAAACTCCTTAAACTTTAAATCCTCAATAGGAATGCCCTCTTGTGAGCGTACCTTTAAAGATTTTTTCTCTGGGTCACCTGGGATCATTACGCTATCGTTTCCGGTATTCGGTAAGCTTCTGATTTGATCGGCCATATCTTGAAGCCTCTCCTTAAAAACCTGAACACTAACAAAACTGCTGATGTTTATTGCAATGAAAAAATGGCCGATTTTTCTCTTGGCTAGGATTGGTGAGGTGAACATTGGCAAAATATCTCGGCTGATGGGTCCAGAGGCTAAAAGGCTACACAGAATGTCCACAATCATTCCTAATCCAAAACCTTTATAAAGTCCAGTTGGGTTTAAACTCTTCGCAAGATGAGGATCAGTCACGGGGATACCACTCTCATCACAAGCCCAACCAAGGGGTAACTTTAAACCCTCTTGCTGATAGTTCTTCACTTTATTCCATGATACTATTGAAGTGGCCATATCTAATATAAAAGGCTGTTCATTCTTCATTGGTGCTGCCATGCAGATTGGATTTGTTCCGAAATATGCTGACTTTGAATTGTGAGCCTTTACCAAAGCATCAGCATTCGTAAAAGCGAAGGTTATTAAATTTTTAGAAGCACCGAACAAACTAAAATAGGCTGCTGCACCAAAATGTGTAGAATTCTTAACCCCGACTGCACCAATTCCTGTTGAGTTAGCCATTTCAATACATTTTTCGACAGCTACTATACCAGCATGATGCCCTATAGCATGGTCAGCATCTAAAGTGGCCGCAGCCTCCTTGTCTTGACTAATTTTAAAATCAGGATTTTGTGATATTCTACCACTTTGAATCGCTCTGCAATAATGAGGAAATAAGTTTATACCATGCGAATCAACACCACGAAGTGAAGTTTGAATCATTGAATTAACTGCATGGTCAGTTGAAATAGCATTGAGGCCTAACTCAAGAAATGTAGATTTCATCGAATCAGAAAATAAAGTGTGATCAAGTAAAATCATATGTCAGTATCTATATTTATCCAAGCTGAATGACTTGAGAGGCTGTATCCAACGGCCTCCGTTACTCGTACTGAGACTAAAGATTCTTTAAAAGATGGTCTTATATTAGTCAGGTCAGATGGGCTAGTTGATCCATTTTTTATGTTTAATACATCATTCAAAAAAGTAAAAATGCTCCTATGCCCATAACCACAGAAATCTAATTGTCCGTTAGAATTTAGAAGGTACTCTGAGAAATATGGATTTATTTGCTGAACGCCGTCCCTGCTTGATACAAACTCAACACCTCTGTTTTTCTGATCACATTCTACTCTTCCCTCTGTACCAATAATTTTAAATTTTTGATCTGACATAGCACTTGTTTTAACTGGATCAATCCAATTAGTATTAAAGGATGAAGCAAATTGGTGTCTATTGGTACCTTGCCAAACAATCGAAACCTGAATTGAGTCATAGGTATCAATGCCCTGATTCTTAAGTTGATCTTTATTCCCCCATGCCGTTAACCTCACCGGTTTATACCCAGTAATAAAGTATATAAGGTCAACATAATGGACACCTAAATATTGAAAAATATTCGTCTGTTTGGCCCAATCTTTAAAAACTGAAGTGGGGATACTAATTTTCTGACTGTAATCGATTGTTATATAGGATATATTGCCGATTAAACCTTCACAGATTTGCTTCTTCACATAAAGATTGGCTTCGTCAAACCTTTTGTGAAATTCTATTGCTCCATACACATTATTTTTAGCACAACTATCTATTAGTTTTTCTGCTTCAGAACAAGTAGGAGTAAATGGTTTTACCACAAGAGTGTGAATACCTTCGTTTATGGTGATGTTCGTATATGTGTAATGAAGGTTATCTGGTATTGCAATTATTGCTAAGTCAAAACTTTTCTCAATACATAATAGTTGGCAGTCATTTTCGCTATTTATTATCCGGCAAGATACTTCTAAGGCAGTTTTCAATTTACTGTTAATCCGATCCCTAGCAAATGCCACCTCCTGGGCAGACATTTCTGACCGACAAGCAACAACGACCTCATCTATTGGAATTGTCTTTGATGATTGTGCTAGGGACGAAAGAACCGTACCCACTCCACTATTCTTCCTTCCGGTAACATACATACCGGAACCGATAATTAGTATATTCATTTTAAGGTTTCAAAGAAGCGCCTGGCATATTCCAAATCTGCCAAACTGTCTATATCCATAACTTCTTTACTGTTCATATAATACGGCAGTATTTTATCCCCTGTCATTGATTTTTTCTGGATAATTGTTTCAGTCTTAGCTACATCAATTACACAGTTATAATAATAAATCAATGGTAAGTCCTGTCGTCGTAAAAGATAGGGCTCCGAATGCCGGTGCTTCATTATGGGATCAAGAAATCCATCTGCTGAAATATCAAACATTCTATAAGGATGCTTCTCAGGCTCAGAAACCGATCTTATTGAATCGGCAGTTGGTTCCTCAATCAACTTCTGAATAGCTTCATCTATCCATTGAGACCTCCGATATGGTGCCGTCGGGCGCAGGTGAACCACGTAATCAGGGATGTAGTTTTCATTATCATTCAAGAAATTCAGTGCATGCTCGAATACTGGCCAATCCAAAATATGATCTTCGGCTAGTTTATCAGGGCGTTTAAAGGGCACCTCGGCCCCTAACTCTTTTGAGATATCTAATATTTCCTGGTCCTCTGAGGAGACAATTATCCTGTTGACCATAGTAGCCTCCAATGCATGCTTAATAGAATAGTAAATAAGGGGATAATCATTAATTTCTTGAAGGTTCTTTCTGTGTACACCCTTCGACCCTCCTCTGGCCGGTATAATTGCTAGAGTTTCTATGATATTTTAAGGTTTAATTTTAGTGATTGGATTTTACTTTTAGTATTGACCTTATCCAAATACCGTTGTTTGACTTGCTATGGTATTTGTTCATAAAGAAATCTTTGCTTGCACTACGAAATTGTCTTTTGATTATATTAAAAAACCAATTTTCCTTCCAAAACAATTTAATATTTGGGCCATAGGAATCTAGATGTATTATTTCAAACCCTAACTTATCAAAAAGCATACTGGCACTTTTTTTTGTGAAGAAATTAAGGTGACCCTCTTGATCAACATACTGCTCAGCAATTGAACGGTTATAGGAAGGGATCTCAATAAATACGTACTCAGATGATGATTTAAGCGATTCTAAGGTTGTGTCGATACTCCTAAGATGCTCTAAAACATGGCTTAGCACCACCAACTTGCAAGGATCAATATTTGCAATCTCTGATTCATCGTGGATTTTCCTAACATCTAGCTCTTGCTGCTTACAGTGTTTGATAGCCAAATCATCGTATTCCAAACCATATGACTTGTTGCAATAGCCCTTAATGGCACTTAAGAAGTTACCGAAACCGCACCCCAAGTCAACAATTGTAGAACCTTCGATATCAATGTAATCTCTTATTAAAGAAAGCTGAGCATTCGCCCTCTTATTCATAATTGTAAAATAAGCCTCACTCAAGTGCTTTCCTCTGTCACTGGTGTAACTCTGCTCATAGTACTTGACAATTTCTTCTTGGGAAGGAATTTGTTCTAATTGGATGTGTTGACAGTCTAAACACTCTAGTAGATAGTTATGTTTGAATTGATCCTTATAACTAAGCCTTCTAAGGCTCCCTTCACAACATATACATTTCATTTCAAACTAAGTTCACTTTGTTTCCATTTAACCATAAGGGGAATGACTCCTTCTCGCTTTTTAGCATAGCTTAAAAAAGAATCATCTCTATTACGCATTATAACTTCGAAGGAAATACAGTTATGATGCTCCTCATATGTTTCTGAGTTTGGCATCCCTGCACCAATAGTAAGATAGTATTTCCCTTCCTTAAAACTATGAAGAGGCATCTCTATGGTTTTCCTGAAAACACCAGAATGCCTTTCTGACAATTCCTTAAGATCAAAATCTGTATCATAACTGCCATAAATAATCTGATTTTGATCGGAGATGTGCATGGTTAATGACGATGATATAACTCTACAATTGACCGCATACTCAACTTGAACGCCAATGACATCATCAAAATCAAAAGTATTTGAGGATGCCCCACTTTTACTAAGCATTCTTACTTCTAGTATTTCAATGGGTTGAATCCCACGTCTTTCTTTTCTAAACACACCATTACTATTACTCTCTATTGGGATTTTTATGTATTCATCAACAACATCTCTTGAAGTTCCTTGAAAGCTCAATCTCCCATTATTTATCAGAATTGCGTCATCACAAAGACTTCTAACTGCATTCATATTATGACTCACAAACAGCACCGTCCTCCCTTCACCTTTACTCACCTCTCCCATCTTACCAATGCACTTTTTTTGAAACTCCGCATCTCCAACTGCTAGCACTTCATCCACAATTAAAATTTCGGATTCCAGGTAAGCCGCAACTGCAAAAGCCAATCTTACATACATTCCTGAAGAGTATCGTTTTACAGGTGTGTCGACATAGCGCTCTACCCCTGCAAAGTCAACAATCTCATCAAACTTTCTCTTAATCTCATATTTACGCATGCCAAGAATGGCTCCATTCAAGAAAATGTTTTCACGTCCGGTGAGTTCTGGATGAAAGCCGGTGCCCACCTCCAACAGGCTGGCGACTCTCCCTTTAATTTTTACATTACCCCTTGTAGGTGATGTAACCCTGCTAAGCACTTTCAATAATGTACTTTTCCCTGCTCCATTTCTACCAATGATGCCCACAGCCTGCCCCTGTTCTACCTCAAAATTGATATCCTTAAGACTCCATATAATGTTACTTTCCCCTTTAGAGGTACGATCATTCGTTTCACCAATTTTAAGGAAAGGGTCCTCTTTGCCTCGAAGTTGGGCCCATGCCCTTTCAATGTCTCTAGAGAGTGTACCAGTAGAAAACTGTCCTAACTGGTAAGCTTTTGATAAGTTTTCAACTTTGATTGCCAATCCCATCAGACTGTATCAACAAATGTTTTTTCTACCTTATTAAAAATCACCAAACCAAAAAATAATAGTACAAAAGTGCTTAAGAGAAGGTATGTCAAACTATTAATATCGAACACACCCTGACCAAAAAATCCCTTTCGTACGCCTTCAATCACTGGAGTCATGGGATTTAAGGCAATCATTGTTCTGACATTCCCCCCCAAGCTACTTAGCGGATAGACTACTGTGGTTGTATACATCAAAAGCTGGATTCCAAAAGTCAATAGGAGTGCCAAATCTCGGTATTTGGTTGTCATTGCGGAGATAATCATACCCATTCCCAGCCCTTGAAGGGCTAAGCAAATGATAAGAATGGGAAAAAGAAATAACCATGGAGTAAAAGGAATATCAATACCGGTTAGAAGGAAATAGGCGATTGCCAGAACAAAGAGTAACAACTGAACTCCAAAACGGATCAAATTGGAAACTACGACACTAAGGGGCATAATCACACGAGGAAAATACACTTTGCCCAGAATGGCTCCTTCTGTCCGGAAAACGTTAGCTGTTTTAAGCAAACATTCCTGGAAATAGGTCCAGCAAATGATTCCTGCCAAATAAAACAAGGGTTGAGGAACCCCATCGGTAGAAAGGCCGGCTAGATTACCGAACACAAATATGTACACCCCCATGGTAAAGAGCGGCTGAATAAAAAACCACACAGGCCCCAACACCGTTTGCTTGTAGAATGCTCTAAAATCTCGTAATACAAACATCCGAAGTAGATCTCTGTACCGCCAAATATCCTTAAGGTTTAAATCAAAAAGATTGTTTTGTGGTTTTATAACTAAATCCCAATCTTCCTGTCTATCACTCATTAGGAAAAAACTTTTTTTGAGGTGGTTGAATTTCGAATTTTATGAACTAACTCAATTGACGCTAATGTTTCATCGATTACAAACCCATTCCCTTTTAAAATATGTTTATAACTAAGGGTATGTAGATCAGTGAAGCCATCACTGAATTCGAGTTCAGAATCGTTAATTTTAATTGATCTATAAGTTCTACTTTGAGAATTAGCTGGAAGTGAATCTGCATCAATTGAAAGAAACCAGTTAACTGAAGCCTTTTCAAGCTCAAGTTGGCCGCTTGCTTCGGTTTTATTAACGCTAAACACCTGGCTTTCCTGTACCTTTCCAAATACCCATATTAGCATGTCAAAAAAGTGAATGCCTATATTTGTTGCGATCCCGCCAGATTTCGAGTTATCTCCTTTCCAGGAAGTTTGATACCAATTGCCCCTTGACGTAATGTAGGTTAAATCCACTTCATGATTGTCTCTATCGGAGCCGTCTATTGCTTTTTTTAATTCTATAATTGATGGGTGAAGTCGTAACTGGAGGATGGTACTCACTCGGTTAGTTGACTCCTTTTCAATAGAACTTAACGCATGAACATTCCATGGATTAAGCACTAGTGGTTTTTCACAAATGACATCAGCACCAATTCTGAGGCCAAATCGAATATGAGCATCATGCAAATAGTTAGGAGAGCAAACTGACACATAATCGATATTGATTCCTTTGCGCTTCAGTTTATCACAATGTCTATCAAAACGCTCAAATTCTACAAAAAAATCCGCTAGCGGAAAATAACTGTCGATTATCCCAACACTATCATTGGGGTCAAAAGCAGCCAAAAGATTGTTACCAGTTTCTTTGATTGCTTTCATATGCCTAGGGGCTATATATCCAGCGGCTCCGATCAGGACAAAATTCTTCATTGTAATCTTCTAACAATATTTCCTTCAATCCTATAAGACACTTCCTCTTCAGGGCAAACAGCAATCCTATTCTTGAAGTTTAAAGCATGTCCATATTCACTAACCCAACCTATTTGTTTTGCTGGATTGCCAACGACTAATGCGTAATCTGCAACACTTTTAGTAACAACCGCTCCAGCACCGATTAGAGCGAACCTACCAATGGTATTACCACAGATAACAGTTGAGTTTGCCCCAATGGATGCCCCCTTCTTCACTAATGTTTTTACATACTTTTCCTTTCTTATCACAGCGCTTCGTGGATTTACTACATTAGTAAATACCATCGCTGGTCCAAGGAAAACATCATCTTCACAAATTACTCCTGTATAGATGGAAACATTGTTTTGAACCTTTACATTGGTTCCAAGTCTTACATGGGGCGATACCACCACATTCTGACCTAGGTTACAGTTTTCACCTATTCTGCAACCACCCATAAGATGAGAAAAATGCCAAATTTTTGTTCCCCGCCCAATTTCGCATCCATCATCAATAACTGCGGTTTCGTGAGCAAAAAATTCAGAGTGCCTCATATACTTTTCCTGTAAAAGGCGTGGACCTGATCAATTATGTACTCCTGTTCCTTAATCTCAATCTCCGTGTGAATTGGTAAGGAGATTACCTGGTCAGATAGCTTCTCGGCCATCGGTAAATCCCCTCTTTTATATCCATAGTGTCTATAAGCCTTTTGTAAATGCACTGGCAATGGATAATAAATCATCGACGGAATCCCCCTTTCAGCCAAAAAATCCCTGAGCTTATCCCTCGACTGATCAAGCACTTTCAAGGTATATTGGTGAAAAGAATGGGTTGAAAACCTTGACCTGATCGGGCATTGGATTTGTTCAATCCGATTGAGCCCATCATCGTATATTTTAGCAGCCTTTTGTCGGGCCTCAATATATCTATTTAGATATTTCAACTTCACATCTAATACTGCTGCCTGAATGCTATCCAATCTTGAATTGAGCCCAATAGAATCATGGTAGTATTTCCTTTCCTGCCCATGATTTGCAATTTGCCAAAGCCGCTGACCAAGGACTTCATCATTAGTCATAAGTGCACCACCATCACCAAAACATCCCAAGTTTTTAGAAGGAAAAAATGATGTAGTTCCAACAGATGCAAGAGTCCCAGCCATTTTTTCACCTTGAGGTGTAGAAATCTGCGTCCCTAACGCCTGGGCTGTGTCTTCTATTACTTTGACGCCCTCATTGCTTGCTATCTCTAAGAGTTCAATCATGTCAGGGCTTTGACCATATAGATGAACTGGGACTATTCCAACAGTATTTTTGTTTAGCACTTTAGGTAACGCAGCAATATCGATGTTAAAAGTGTTCCCGTCAACATCAACAAAAACTGGCTTTAACCCTAGTAAAGCAATCACTTCTACAGTGGCCACATAAGTGAATGTCGGCACTATTACTTCGTCCCCAGTCTTAAATCCCAAACCCATCATTGCTATTTGCAATGCATCGGTACCATTCGCACATGGAATAACCTTTTTTACATCGAGATATTTTTCAAGATTGCCTGCAAACTGCTTAACAATTGGGCCATTGATAAATGCCGAGGTATCAACTACTTTTTGAATTTCATCATCAACTTGCTCCTTTATTGATTTATATTGATTCTGAAGGTCCACCATCTTAATTGTGGTTTTTAAGCTCTTTGATGAATGGCTCACACTTGATAACTAGTCAGATTCTCCTAAATAGCTCCTTATAAGTTTTATGAAGATTAAGAATGAGCCCAATATGACACCCATAGCAATATAGATCAAAAATACTTTTGGAATATTAGGCTCCGAATTGTTTGTGGGCACCACTACCGGTTCGAATTCGGTAAAGAGAGGGGTATCTTTTTTAAGCTGAATTCTTAATTGTTCAAGTTGTTGCGCTAAACTATTGAACAGATTAAAAGCCAAATTATATTCCGCTTGTAGTTGTTCTTCCCGGGCACTGGCCCTGGCTGACATTTGCCCTTGATTGCTATCTCTAAAATCTGCCAATTTCAATTGTGATTTCTTAAAATTGGCCTCCGCTTCTTTAGTCCTGGCTTCGACAAAATTTAAGTTTTCACGCTGTTTGTCGGTTTGATATGCCACCACATATTCAATGATTTTTTCGAAAACGATGGTATTAAGCTGTGCACTGATGTATGGTTCAGGCATCCTAACTGAGAGAATAATCATGCGCCCTTCGCCTTCGATTTCGATTCTTGATTCCAACTGCGTCATTACATATCGCTCAGCTGGTGTAGTATTCTGTATTGTCAAACGCCTTTTTGTTCCATTGCTTTCTTCGGATTCCATCACTTCACCTTCTGATGGAATTTGCCATTCTTTTTTCTTTTCCAAAAGTGAAAAGAAGCGTGAGGGAATACTCCTTAGAAAATCGAATATCTTGGAAAACATGTGACCTGGGCGCTCTTCCGAAAAGTATTCAAATAAAGATAGTTCAGCATCTTTCTCCTGAAAATAGAATCTCTCTTGCATCAATCCTTTGAGAAAAGGTTCACTTGACACAATTTCAGGGTACATCGCAGGGCTTAAACTTGCTTGTTCATTTATTTGTGGGAGTTGTATTCCTGCAAGGCCCGCTATACCGGCTAGCCCTCCTACACCAGAATTTGATTGCTGTTGACTTTCAGATAAAATTTTTGATTCTGCTGTATACTCCACAGGTGAGGTCAAGGCTACTAGAATTCCAATAACCAAAAAAACACCAACTGTTATATATAGTACTTTACGTCTGCTATAAAAAAGATGAAATAAATCGCTCAATGCGATCTCATCTTCGCTAAAAATCTCCTTTACTGTTTTAGCATTATTGTTCATCAATTTCTAGAGTGGAAAAACATCAAGTAAAATTCGAAGTTAAGCTTTAACTAAGTTAGATACAGCTTCGCCATTTCAGTCCCACTATCAGGACTTATAATGATTAACTCAAAAGACTGGTAGTCGTACCAGCTAGAATAAAAACAATCAGATAGTGCTGATTTTGCCTACCTTATTTTTCAGCGTATCCACCCAAATACACATCCCCAAATTTTCAAGCTTCAGCTGAATTTTTTCTCCTTGTGTATCTTGTATTTCGCCTTTAATGTCTATCAAAGCACCAGATTCAACCATCACTTTATCACCTGGTGAATAGGCCTGAACTTCAATTGATTCATGATCAAAATCGTTCAGTAATATTTTTATTTGTTCAATTTCTTCCTCTCTAACAACTGCTGGTTTGCCAAGCCAAAAAACGTAGTTCACAACACCTGGAGAGTAATACACTAAATCTCTCTCACCTTCAGACAACCTTACAAAACAATACGATGTAAACAATGGCAATTCGACCCATTTCCATCTATCAGACCATTTTCTCTTTGATCTTTTCAAGGGACAATAAACTTCCAAGCCGTATTCCTCAAGCTTTTTAGCCACTGTTTTTTCCTGCCTGGCTTTTGTATACAATACATACCATTTCTTACTCAAATCTTGAATTGAATTTCCCATGATCAAACCCTATTATAAAGTATAATAGCTTTTTTCAATCCTAATTTTTCCTCAAAAGAAGGAAGTTCCAATAAATTTAGTATCAGAGTCCTAATCTTTCGATTGATCATTACTTCAGCCTTCTTGGTCAGCTTTTGTAAATATTTTTCATCAATATTTCCAACCAAAACCAAGTCAATCAAGCCTGTATCTTTTCCTTCTGCGTAATCACCTACAACCCAGGCCTGTTGAAGGTCACCCAACTTCATAATTACCTGCTCTATTACGCTATCGATACCCAGATATTTTGAAACGATACCCGAAATTTCAGGAAATAGTGGATGATTCTTATTGGCCTGATAAACGATGGTATTGCCTTTCGAACGGCTTTCTAAAAATCCTGCTTCTGATAACCTGTTTAACTCAACCCTAACAGCATTGGTCGATTCACCAAATTCATCGGCTAAGCTGCGCAAATAACTTTGTGTGTTGGCATTACTGAAAAATTTCAATAGTAATTTTAGCCGGGTTTTGGAAGTAATGAGTGAGTCTAGCATTACCATATTCGAGTAACAAAACTACTCAATATTTAATTTTACCAGCAAGTTTTTATTGCAAAATTTTCATAGATAATACTCCTCATACCAGCTTACAAATTTGGACACCCCATGCTGTATATTCGTTGTTGGTTTAAAATTAACTACATCCATCAGTCCATCAACATTTGCGAATGTGTGAGGCACATCACCATCTTGGAGTGGAAGGTATTCCTTTATCGCTTCTTTGCCCAGGGCTATCTCAATGGCCTTAATAAACTCCATCAAACCAACAGGGTTGTTATTGCCAATATTATATATTTTATACGGTGCGTTGCTTGTTTCAGGGCTTGGTTCATCACTGTTCCAATTTGGATCGCTGCAAGGCGGCTTGGGTAGCAGCCTGACCAGACCCTCAACAATGTCATCAACATAAGTAAAATCCCTTTTCATATTCCCATTATTGAAGACCTTAATCGGTTCGTTATTCAAAATCGATTTGGTGAAAAGAAACAACGCCATATCCGGTCTTCCCCATGGACCATAAACTGTGAAAAACCTAAGACCAGTAGTTGGGATTTTATAAAGGTGCGAATAAGTATGAGCCATCAGCTCATTGCTTTTTTTAGTTGCAGCATACAATGAAACTGGATGATCAACATTTTGGTTTACTGAGAATGGCATTGAAGTATTTCCACCATAAACAGAGCTTGAAGAGGCATAAATTAAATGCTCCACTTCTGAATGTCTGCAGCATTCTAAAACATTCAAAAAGCCCGTGATGTTGCTCTCAGTATATGCGAATGGATTAGTGAGTGAATATCTAACCCCGGCCTGTGCGGCTAAGTTTACAACGTAGTTTATCGAATTATCAGAAAATACTTTGGGTAACCCCGATCTATCACCAATGTCACATTGCACAAAGGAAAAATTATCTTCGCTTAATAAAACATCTAACCTGGCTTGCTTAAGATTCGGGTCGTAGTAGGGATTGAGATTATCTACCCCAATAACTTGAAAACCTTCAGCGCAAAGCCTTTTAGAAAGGTGAAAACCTATAAAGCCAGCAGCACCGGTAACCAAGACTTTTTTACCCATTAAATTCGCTATTATGAATGCGGTCGCAAAACTACTTGCCAAATTAGCTCCATCCAAGGAGCGGGTAGAATTGACAACTATTGACTTTCATTCGCACTTACTTCCAGGCATTGACGATGGTGTGCAGACTATAAATGACTCGCTCTCGATTCTTGCACAGTTTCAGAAGCTGGGATATGTTAAAATCATAACAACGCCACATATTATGGCTGAGTATTATCCGAATACTCCAGAAATAATAAGGGGGAAATTGGCGGAATTAAGGAATGCTGTATTGAATGCCAACATTAATATTTCGATTGATGCTGCAGCTGAATATTATCTGGACGAAACATTTATCGATACTGTTGAGAAAGATCTTGAGATTTTAACATTTGGCAAAAAGCATGTTCTTTTCGAAACTTCATTTAGCGTAAAACCTTTTGGTCTTGAAGAAACAATCTTTAAGCTCAAATCGAAAGGTTATAACCCTATTTATGCACACCCGGAACGATACACCTATTTATGGGAGGACTGGTCATTGGTTGAAAAACTAAAGAGTATGGAGGCATTGTTTCAAATCAATGCCATTTCGCTTGTTGGCTTTTATGGTAGGGGCCCAAAAAAGATGGCTGAAAAATTAGTTGATGCAAAGATGATTGACTTCATAGGGTCTGACTGTCATAACATGCAGCAGTTTGAGGCATTAACAGCCGTCTTGAACAATCACAAAATAGCAAAGCGGTTGCAAGCCTGCGATCTCAAAAATGAGATACTTCTCTAAAACATATACCTGAAACCAACTGTAAGCCCAAAACTTGATGGGCTGCTTTTTACGCTGAGTGAGTTTTTGGTGAAAGAACTAATCGCATGGCGATAACTAGGCTCAACACTCAAGTAATAGTAATCAAATACTTTATATCCAAAATCTATACTGCCGATTGCATTAAAAAACACTTTTCGGTAAGGCGAACTACCACCGCTATCCTGATCAAATGTGTCAATTAAACCATTTGACTCCGTGACTTTATTCTTCAGAAAAAACTCAGTAGTAATTCCCGAATTAAGGCCAATTTGAAGCTTTTTATCCAGCACCAAATACCCAACCTTCAGCGGCACAGAAATGAATTCAAATTTATTGTTGAGTTTCACACTTTGCTCCATGGCGCTAATCTGTTCAAGCTCAAAATCAGGCTTCTGGCCCAGGTCATTCAATGTAAAAGTTTCCTCAGTGACGTTGTTGGTAATTAGCAAATTGGTGCTGGTTTGAGTTTGTGCTACACGGTATTGCAATCCAGATTGAATCATCCACCGGGGGGCAATTTTTGTTCCCAAATTTGCAGCCACGGCATAAGAGAACCCTGGATCATTTGATTCTTCTCTATTGGCAATTGCATTAGCCGTCGCCCTGTTTTGGCTAAAATCCAACCCCTGTTCTTCCAAACTGGCGGACAAAAAATCTTCCTGAGAGAGGTTATTTGAGCCAACATTGGGGTCGAAAACGCCGGAACTCATTCCGAAACCTGCCCATAATTGCCCTACTGAATTATCTTTCTTTTTCTCAGGAAAGACCAATGCCCAAGTCGGATGAATATCTCTATTCATTTCGAAATCCTGTAAATCAAGAAGGATGGGTCGAAATGACAGACTAGCAATAGAAATTTGATCTGAGAGATCATCAAAGGCCACCTCAGTTCCTTGAAGAACAAGAAATCCTGATGACTCATCAATTGGAGTTTCATCGTCCTTCTCATCAACTACAGCAATTAATGAAGGATTGCCGCTCACCCCTCCTTTAGGATCAATTGGAGCGGCTTTTGTATCTGTCACACTAGCGGTTAATCCATCAGAATTTGTTGGGTTGTTCACTTCGTCATTTGATGTAAAAACCTCTTCTGATGCCACATCGTCATCTAAGCCTGCAACCTGATCATTGGAAGTGATCCGGTCATTTGAGGCTTCCATATCATTTGAAGTGGAAGGAGTAACTTCCATGTTTTCATTTGATGCAATGGAACCATCAGTTATTGTAGATTCAGTACTTTGAAAATATAGTATGAGTCCTAATGTGAAAGCAATCAGGATTGAGGCAGCAGCCAACATACGATAGAAAAATACGCCACGCCGGTATTTATTCACTTCCATCCCAGCAAGAGAACCCTCGATGCCCTTCCATAACTGGGGTGTCGGGGTAATTTCTGCACCCTCAAATGCCTCTCGCCATTCTTCCTCAAACGATCTCATTTTTTTACTTGATGCGCCCATATTCAACTCCTTTCATGTCTAATAATTTTTGCTGAAGCAACTGTCTTGCTCTTGAATACTGAGATTTAGAGGTGCCCTCACTTACCCCCAACATCTCAGCAATTTCATAATGTTTGTACCCTTCAATGGCAAACAGGTTAAATATTACCTGACAGCCATCCGGAAGCTCCTGTACCATCTCCAGCAGTTCATTGTAGTGATAGTCCGATAGCGAATAATCGCCTTTGTTCTCCTCTTTTAACTGATCTGAATCTACCATTGGAAAGAGGTAGAGCTTGCTGCGGTGAAAATTCAAAGCTGTGTTCACCACGATCCTTTTCATCCAAAACCACAAACTTGATTCTTGTCTGAAATTTTTTATGTTTTTAAAAATCTTCACAAAAGCCTCCTGAACTATATCTTCAGCCTCTGACTGCAGCTTGCTATATCGCATGCTCACAGCCAATAGCTTACTACTGTACCTTTCATACAGCAGTTGCTGCATTTTCCGATGGCCTTTCGCACACCCAGAAATTATCTCTTCGTCAGAATATGGCATCTAGCAGATCAGTGCTCAGTAATTGTTATTATCAATCAAGACACAAAGTTGAAGTATTTGGTTGGAAAGGTTTCGTATCGAAATGAGTACAAAAATTCGTTGCAAAGGTGATTTGATGGTTGTATACTTATACTTTCATATTTTTTCTTAAAAAAGTTACAATTCTGACTCCTCTAAAATATTTCCTTTTGGTGGCGGCCACTTTCAATATTGCATGCAGTACAGCCCAATCATTCAAAAACAAATTTTGGGTCAATGCTGATCATCAATCGCTCCGAATTGTAAATGAGGATTCACTGATCTTTTATACAGACAACCGGCACAACGGTTACAAGTTTTCAGCAAGTGATGGAGTTCTATCTGTTGACACTCAGAAGCCGTGGGCCTTCAAAATTTCTCTAAGAAACGACTCATTAATTTTAGATAGAATTAATAGTGAAGCCTCATCATCTGATTCCAAAGGAGTCAAATCCACCATTAATACAGGTTTATTGCGGCGAAATTTGAACGACTTTGAAAAGCTCACATTTACAGAGAGCAGCGGTTTAGTTAAACAATCTGAGTTCGAAAAACTTAGATTGGAAACCACCTCATGCATGGGCACTTGCCCAGTTTCAAGCATTTCTCTAAATAAAAATGGCAAACTGACCTTTGATGGAAAGGAAAACACAAAACACCTAGGGCTTTATGAAACCCGCCTTCCGAAAACTGACCTGAAAAAGATTTGTGAGCTGGTGAAAAAAGGTGACCTGAAAATGTTAAATGACTATATGGGAACACCCAATGATTTTCCGTCTTACAAATTATTTATTGAATACAAATCTCAGACCTCAACATATCACGGATATTATTTCAACGAATCCCTGAATCAACTAATAGCCTTATTTTTAGAATTTGATACAACTTTGAATATGAAGCAGGCCAAATAGCCTCATTTACATTAGAATCCTAATGCCATGAACACATCAACTATAAAAGCTCTATTAGCCCTTTTGATTTTGAACTGCTTTTCGTCTGAACTTTTGAGCCAGGTAAAAGCCAGGTTTGGGCCGGTTCAGCAATTTGAGGTCAATGGTCAGGTGTTTGAGGGAGCCGAAGTTTTGGCCCCAGCTTGTATTTACTACGCCTCAGATGAGCCTTCTCATCTTGACATCAGTCCGAATTTTTTGACAGTCAACGGCCTCCCGGTTCGGGAGCTTTTAAACTCAATTGCCCCGACATCGACCTTTGTAATTCATTATGATGATGGGTTTACACAGGAAGCCCAGGATGCATTTCAATTTGCAGTAGATATTTGGTCAAGAATTGTTGTTTCAAACCAAGACATTGTTGTGAAAGCAGAGTTTTCTGCTTTAGGTGGAAATGTTCTAGGGTCTGCAGGATCTAATTTTGTATTCAGAAATTTTCAAGGGGCTCCAGAGTCAGATACATTTTACTCATCAGCTCTTGCCAATGCATTGTCAAACTCTGATCAGAATCCAGAGGATGAAACCACACAAGAAATTGACGGTCATGATATCCTTGCCAGGTTCAGCAGTGATAATCAAGATTGGTACTTTGGAACTGATGGCCCTACCCCTGATGGCAAGTATGACTTTGTATCCGTAGTTCTCCATGAACTAGGTCACGGTCTTGGATTCTCAGGAACTGGTACATCAGATGGAACAAATGGCTCATATGGAATTGATGATGGTGAGCCGGTAGATGATGATCAACCAATGATCTATGATCGTCTTGTAAAAAATACAGACGATATCAGGATTACTAGTTTCTCACCTGTGCCATCTACAGAGTTACATGACTATTTAACTACAAATAATTTGGTCATAGATGGCACCAATGTAGTTTCTGTCAAGGGCGGAAATGCAGAAATTTATGCACCAAGCATGTTTAATTCGGGTTCAAGTTTCTCGCATTGGGACGAATCAACGTTTAACGGATCATCAAATGCTTTAATGACACCTCAAATTGGAACTGCAGAGAGAATCCATGACGTCGGCGACCTCACAAAGGCCCTTTTTGAAGACATGGGTTGGGAAATAAATACCCTTGTAACTCCCTCTACTTCCGCATCTAGTATCGTTATTACTAATCCAAGTACCTCAAGTCTGGATATTTCCTGGACAAATGGAAATGGCACAGGTCGTTTGGTAATTGCCCGGGAGGGCCAAGCACCAGATGGCGATCCTCAAGATGGAACTGAGTACACCGCCAATAGCGACTTTACTGGTAATGGAGCTGACTTAGGATCTGGTAAAGTAGTCTACAACTCAACTGGTAGCTCCTTCACATTATCAGGGCTAACTACTGCAACAGAATATTTTTTATCAATTTTTGAATACAATTCAACAGAGAGTGATGTGCTGTACAAAACAACAGATCCGGCTACTGCTTCTGAAAGCACTTTAGATGATCAGGCCCTCTCCGCCCCCACTAACCAATCCTCTCAAATTACATTTGATAATGCTGCCCTCAGTTCTATGACTGTTTCATGGACGCCGGGTAATGGTAATGGAAGAATTGTAATCACAAGGGAAGCACAGGCACCCGATGGCGGCGACATTCCGGTTGACGGAACAGATTATTCTGCTGATGCCAATTTTTCTGGCAGTGGCCAGGCGTTAGGAACGAGTAAAGTGGTTTATGATGGCAATGGCTCCTCATTTAGCCTTACTGGACTGAATGCTGGAACTACATATTTTGTATCAATATTTGAATACAACAATCTCACCAGCGAGTTTCTTTATAATAGTTCTAATCCCCCGGTTGCATCTCAGGCTACAACTACCGTAGATGCTCCGACCAACCTCGTCTCAACTGCTCAAACAGAATCAAGCATATCACTTTCGTGGACTGACAATAGCGATGTAGAAACGGGTCATTCTATTGAACGGAGCCTAACTATGAGCTCAGGTTTCTCAGAAGTTGGTACCGCAAGTGCAGATGCAACAACCTTTACGGATACCGAGGTTGATGCTGGAACGGCTTATTTTTATAGGGTTGCTGCCACAAACGGTCAAATAACATCAGATTTTTCAAATACGCTTTCGATCTCAACTTCAGAGTTTCAAGCGCCATCCAGCCTAATCTCTACAAGCCAAACAGAAACGACTATCACCTTATCATGGGATGACAATAGCGAAATTGAGAGTGGTTTTTCTATTGAGCGTAGCGCAACAATTGGTGGTCAATATGCGGAAATCGAAACAACAAGTTCAGACATAACAACTTTCACTGACACACAGCTTACAGTTAACACCGCTTATTTCTATCGGGTAGCCGCTACAAACGGTCAAAATACGTCCTCATTTACTCAAATATTAAGTACTGCAACCAGCGTTATTCAACCTCCTACGGAGGCAACTGTAGCGGCAGCTTCAACCTCGGCCATTTCCTTATCATGGGAGGATAATTCAGAAGTTGAAACAGCTTACATCGTAGAAAGAAGCTTAATGTCTGCCACCGGATTCGAACAAATCACAGAATTAAATGCCAACACAGAAGCATACTCAAACACAGCTCTGGACGATGGAGTTGAATACTTCTACAGGATTGCCGCAAAAATGGGGCAATCTCAGTCAGCCTACAGCCAGGTTGTTTCTGCCACTACTTTGGTTTCCGGCACACCTGATACCTTGATTGCAACAGCTATTTCATCAAATTCTATCCGTCTCGATTGGGCGGATGTATCCACCACAGAAACTGGCTTTAGGGTTGAGAGGTCGAACAGTGAAAGCGGTGGTTTTTTTGAAGTCGGAGAGACAGTGGCCAATGATACTTCATTTTTGGATACCGGTTTGCCAAGGCCTAACACAGTTTATTTTTACAGGGTTAGAACTTACACAGATGTCGAAGGAGGTTCAACAATATTCAGTGACTATACTAACATTGCCAAGGATACTACTTTGGCCCCAGATCCACCATCTGATGTTACATTAGTATCAGTTGCCGCAAGAACTGTAACTATCTCCTGGACAGATAACACATCAAGTGAATCAGAATTTGTAATTGAAAGATCACTTTCTGATCCGATAGCCTTTAGTCAGGTTGGTGTGGTAGATGAAGATGTTGTTGAATTCGAGAGCACCAGCCTTGAACCAAACACCACATACCTGTTTAGGGTTGCTGCAACTGTTTTTAATGAATCTACTGAATATTCCGATACTTTATCGGTTACAACAACCTCACCGCAAGTGCCGACAACACCACCTAACAGTTTATCTGCTGAGGTTCTGTCAACATCAGAAATTTTGATAAGATGGAATAGGGTTGTGACCACGGAAACATCTTATACAATTGAACGGTCAGATTTCATTGATGGGGCATTTAAAGAAATCGGGTCTGTTGATGCCAGCCTTGCTCAATTCAGTTCTACTGGGCTTCAACCCAATGGCACTTACTATTTCCGGGTATTGGCCACTAATGATGAAGGCTCATCTGATCCTTCAGAATCAGTAGTTGCCACAACCAAGCCAGCAGCTCCCTTGGCTGCAACAAACCTTCAGGCCGTAGTGGTGCTTCCTAATGAGATTGGTGTAGCATGGGTGGATAACTCATTTGTTGAGACCAGCTATGAGATGTTCCTAGAAACCGCAGGCAATGGATTTAATAAAATAGCTGAGCTTGAAACTGATTCAGAATCCTTTACATTCTCATCACTTGTTGAAGCTACTGAGTATGGAATTTTTGTTTTCGCTGTTAATGAATCAGGATCAACTTCTTCTGACACATTAAGGATTACCACTCCGAAAACCGCACCAGGATCACCTTCCAATCTGTCTTTTGAGGTTGATGAGGCAAATAGTTCAATCATACTGACTTGGACTGACAATGCATCAAATGAAGAGGGGTTTGCTATTCTAAGATCATCTAATAGCGATGGCCCTTTCACTGAATTGGCAACCGTAGATGCCAATGTGACAACGTATACTGATGTAGTTGACCTTACAACGAACAATTTCTACAGAGTAAGGGCTTTCAACAGTGGTGGCAATTCTGAGAATTCGAATTCCGTAGGGATAACGGTAACAGGAATTGATTCTAAAGCTTTTGTCAAATTGCTGAAACTCTATCCTAACCCAACAAGTGATATGTTTAGTTTAGAATTTGATCAGACTATTACGGATCAACTGCAAGTGAGCGTTCTAGACTACACCGGTCGTATTGTAGAATTAAGGGACTTTGAAGGAACCACTGATAAATCCATTTTGCAGTTCGACTTTACAGACAAACCTAGGGGACTCTACTTAATACAGCTCAAGTCCTCTGAATTTGAGATAACCAGGCGACTGTTGCTGAGATGATGATTTCTGAAAAAAGTGTGAGAATAGTGAAAGTTGCTGGTTACAACTGAGACTTTACCTTTCAGCCATTAAAAGCGCCTTGTTTAGCTGAAACTTTAAATGCTAAACAAGATGAAAAAAATTTTACTGCAATGCACTCTTGGTTTATGTCTGCTATTAATGATGAGTTGTGGCGATGATGAACCCACGGACCAGCAACCTGATGAGGTCCCAGAAACCACGCTAGATGGAATCTGGTCTGGCACATTTACTGACAATATCTACCCTAGTGGCACATTTCCGTTTACCATTGACGTTGCTTTTGTGAATGCCAATACACTACGGGGACCGTTTTACTATTCTGGATCGACAGTTTCGTGTTGTAACAGTCAGGACGACGGCGAAATTACTATCGAATTTGACGGTGATGTAGTTACTAAACTCACCATGAACCAAGACCTGCCTTTTTTCATGGGTGGATGCCCCGGGTTCTATAGAGGCAGTGGTATCATAAAAAGAATAAATGAGTTCATTTCTATGGATTTAGATTTTGAAGGGGAAGACTGCGAGGGTATACATGTAGGAGGCAAATTGTTGCTTTCGAAAAGATAGATACTGGATATGGAGTTATTTTTGGGATGAGTGATTCAAATAACCACGTCTCAATTAGCTCTTCGCAACGGACAGGACAAACCGGAAATTTGGATTGCTCATGAGGGGACTGTTTATGAAGTCACTGATTCGAGACACTGGAAAAACGGAATACATTACGAACATTGGGCCGGTCAGGATTTAACGACTGAGCTAAAAGATGCACCGCATGCTGAGGAAGTTTTCAAACGTTTAAAAGTAGTAGGCAAATTAGTTTAATCTTATTTGCAGGATTTTAAAAGCGTACTACATTTGCACCCTCTTTTCAAGGAGGGTATTGGGATCTTAGCTCAGCTGGTTCAGAGCACCTGCCTTACAAGCAGGGGGTCACTGGTTCGAATCCAGTAGGTCCCACAGACTATCGGGGTTAACACATATGTGTAACCCCTTTTTTATGACGTTCAATTGGGAGAAAATGTCTACAGAAAACAAAAACAAGTTTAAGTTTCCTTATACCCCTGATCCTAAGTATGCAAAACCGACTGCGTATTTCAGCATGGAGTTTGGCATTGATCAGGCATTTAAGATATACTCAGGTGGACTTGGGTATTTAGCCGGGTCTCACATGCGCAGTGCATTTGAGTTAAAGCAAAACCTTATTGGGATTGGCATACTTTGGAAGTATGGATACTACGATCAGGTAAGAAAAGGGGATAAATCGATGTCGACCCTTTTTCAGGAAAAGCTGTACAGCTTTCTTGAAGACACTGGTATCGAATTTTCAATACCTGTAAACGGTCATCCGGTAAAAGTTAAAGCACTCTATCTGAAGCCTGAGGTTTTCGGAACAGTACCAATGTTTTTTTTAAGTACTGATCTTCCAGAAAACGATTATCTATCTCAAACCATCACACATAAACTCTACGATGCCAATGAGCTCACAAGGGTAGCACAATATGTCCTTTTAGGAGTTGGTGGTGCCAGGTTAATGGATGAATTGGAAATTGATATAGATATCTACCATTTTAATGAAGCACATGCGCTTTCTGCTGCATTTTATTTGTACGAAAAGTTTGACCAAAATTTAGAGGAAGTCAGAAAAAGAGTGGTTTTCACAACCCACACACCTGAAAAAGCAGGTAATGAGGAGCATGACATAAGTCTGCTGGAAACCATGGGCTTCTTTTACGGACTCGACAACAGAACCATTCGTGAGATCACAGGGTTCGAAGGTGAGCGTTTCAGTCATACCGTAGCCGCTTTGCGGATAGCAAAAGCCTCTAATGGGGTTTCAAAAAAACATGCTGAAGTTGCCAATGAAATGTGGTCATCTTTTGATGGCATTCCAGAGATCATGCCTATAACAAATGCCCAAAACTTTAAATACTGGGCTGATAAAAAGTTGAACAGGGCTCTTGAAAGTGGCGACAACAAAGAATTAATTGAGCGTAAAAAAGAGCTCAAATCGAACTTCTTCAAAGTAGTAGCTGATCAAACCGGTAAACTTTTTGATCCGGATGTGCTAACACTTGTATGGGCGAGGCGATTTGCCGGGTATAAAAGAGCTGATCTTATTACGCTTCATTTCGAACGGTTCAAAGCGCTTTTGGCCAATACCAAGCACCCCATACAAATTATTTGGGCTGGGAAACCATTCCCGATGGATTTCAGCGCTATCAGCACTTTTGACAACCTGGTTCATATGAATAAGGAATTCATGAACAGTGCATCTTTGGTGGGTTATGAATTAGAGCTTTCAAGATTGTGCAAAGAAGGTTCTGACCTATGGTTAAATACTCCAAGGCCACCACGGGAGGCCTCTGGAACCAGTGGAATGACAGCTGCAATGAACGGTTCCATCAACTTCTCATTACTTGATGGATGGATTTTAGAATTCTCAAAACACATGCATAACAGTTTTGTTATCCCGGAAATTGACAGAACGCTGTCACACAGCGAACAAGATAAGTTGGATGCTACGAACCTCTTAGATGTATTGGAAAACGAAGTACTCCCAACGTACTATGACAAACCCGAAAAATGGGTTGAGATAATGCGAAACAGCATGAGTGAAGTTGTGCCAGCGTTCGAATCTGGAAGAATGGCCGATGAATATTATCAAAAACTTTATCCTGCAGAGTTAAAGCAATTAACTGCTGAATTAGTTTAATATGCCTAAAAGAAAGTACGACGTTTTTGGAATGGGCAATGCCCTTGTGGACATCGTTTTTGATGCTTCAGAAGACTTTTTAAAAACCCATGATATCGAAAAAGGCCTTACCACCCTGGTTGATGAAGAACGGCAAAACCTTCTCATTAAAGAGCTTCATCTTGATGAAAACAAGATGCAGTGTGGAGGTTCGGCAGCCAACAGCATAATCGCTGTTAACCAGTTTGGTGGTAATTGTTACTATGCTTGTCGTGTAGCAGATGATGACCACGGACATTTCTATCTCGATGATCTCAAAAGCACCGGGGTTGACACTACTTACACTCACTCTAATCTTCCGAAGGGGATCACAGGTAAATGTCTCGTAATGGTAACTAATGATGCCTCCAGAACCATGCAGACATTTCTGGGCATTACAACGGAGTTCTCCAAAAAAGAGATCAACACATCTGCCTTAATAGACTCTGACTACCTGTATATTGAAGGCTATCTTATTACATCAGATGCCGGCAAAGAATCAATGAAGTTTGCTAAAGAAATGGCAGAGCAAAATGGAGTTAAAACCTCTCTCACTTTTTCAGATCCAGCTATGGTGAAATATTTTGGAGACGGCCTAAAAGAAGTTGTGGGTAATGGTGTTGACTTACTTTTTTGCAATGAAGAAGAGGCTCAGCTATTCACCGGAAAAAACAATCTTACCGAGGCCAGGGAAGAGTTAAAAAAATACGCTAAAAACTTTGCTATCACACAAGGGGAAAATGGTGCCATTATTTTTGACGGAGACACTTTCATTGATATTGAACCGTATCCTGTAAAAGCAATTGATACAGTTGGTGCCGGTGATATGTTTGCCGGAGCTTTTCTTTATGGAATCACACACCAGCACAGCATGGCCGAGGCAGGAAAAATTGCAAGTCTCTCCTCATCAAAGGTGGTCACGCAATATGGGCCAAGATTAGAGTTACAACAAACGAAAAACATTCTGGACGGATTCCTCAAAAGCTAAGAAACCACGGTTTAATGCTCAGCCTTGATACCTCCCGGGTTATCTACAATTTCTGGCTCTTTAGGAAACATTAGAGAAAGAATGATGGAAGCAGCCAGGGCAAAAATTATGACACCAAATGACACGAAAATTGGCATGTGCCAGCAAAACCAGCCAAAGTCACAGAACATTTCCAATAGCATTTTTGCGCCAATAAATATTAACACCACCGACAGGCCTTTTTGGAGCATGTAGAATTTCTCCAGCACATTAGCAAGCAAGAAAAACATGGCCCTCAAACCCATCACTGCAAAAATGTTTGAGGTGTAAATAAGAAACTCGTTTTGGGTAATAGCAAAAGCCGCCGGAATAGAGTCTACGGCAAAAATCAAGTCTGTTGATTCAATCAATAATATGACTAAAAATAGGGTAGTGAAGTAAACCTTTCCATCCCTTCTAATCATAAATCGCTCCCCTACGTCATCGGTAGTAATGGGAAGAATTTTCTTCGCAAAACTTACCAGCGGGTTTTTATCTGGCTCAACCTCCATCTCCTCATCTTCACTAAAGATTTTAATCCCTGAATAAACCAAAAACGCACCGAAGATGTACAGAATCCAGTGGAACTGTCCAATCAATAGAGCTCCAAGGAAAATGAAAATTGCCCTGAAAATGATCGCTCCCAGAATCCCCCAAAATAGAATGCCGTGGTAATATTCATCTTTAATATTGAAGAACTTTAGGATAAGCAGGATTACGAAAATGTTATCAACAGATAGTGCTTTTTCCGTCAAATAAGCTGAATAAAACTCCAGCATGTTTTGGTAGCCACCATAGAAAAAGTAAATGACCGCCCCATAAGCAACAGATATTAAAACCCAGAAGATAGTTTGATTAAGGGCATCTCTCTGACTGATCTTTTTAGGGGTTTTATGCAGCAACCCTAGATCAACTATAAGGAAAGCAATAATTACGACTCCAAATAGCCCATAAAGCACCAACTCGATGTCTAGTCCAAACATGATTTTTTAATCAGAATTACACTATGTTTTGTTACAAACAGTGATTTCCTGTGCTGGTGGTAAGGAGGCGCAAATTAAAAGAATATTACCTTAGAATTAAAAAACATCAGAATGCTTTGATTGGTGCAATCGGTATTCGGCGAAATGCCTGGATTAAATTGTGGTACACCAAGATTTAACACACAAAATGATGAAAAAACGATAATTATCGTTAATATTATTACCGACTCAGGAATAATCAACAATTTTTCTGAAAGAAGCTGAAAATGAGTGCCGTAACAATAGATTTCATTTTAAGTGGGCTTGTCTATCTGGTCTTAATTTACTTCATGATTACTCTGCTGGCAAAGCGAAAAAGAAGTACTGACAGCGATGACGATAATGACGGAGGCATCACTGTTTCTGGCCCTCCAAAGATAGATCTTCCTCCCGGCATTTGTCTTCCAGATGACCCAGTTAGAAAGTTAAGGGAAGAGCAAGAAGAAGTACTGGTTTAGAAATTTCCCAACTGATTTACAGTTGAAATCGACCCCATTTGAGCCGGGACTGCCGCTATAAAATTTCTTTAATTTATTCTTATTTTTACCGCTCAATTCTACGTCTAATCATCAATTAAATTCATATGAGATTTATTGTTTCGTCAGCTGCACTTTTAAAGCAATTGTCAGCTATTAACGGTGTCATTACAACGAATCCCGTGGTTCCAATTCTTGAGAACTTTTTATTCGAAATAGCCGACGGAATACTCAAAATAACTGCCAGCGACCTCCAAACCTCTATGATTACAGAGTTAGAGGTGGAAGCTAATGAGAACGGGAGCATCGCGGTTCCTGCTAGAATTTTAATTGATACCCTAAAAAATCTTCCAGAGCAGCCGGTGACTTTCTCTGTTGAAGAAGAATCCTACAGCGTAGAGATTAGCTCAGATAATGGGCGTTATAAACTTGCAGGTGAAAATGCAACTGATTTCCCTAAAGTCCCTTCAGTGACAGATGGCTACTCAGTTACTTTTGATTCTGACGTTTTAGGAAAGGCCATAGCTAACACCATCTTTGCTACAAGCAACGATGAATTGAGACCAGCAATGACTGGCGTATACTTCAAACTTGATGAAAGCAATTCAACATTTGTCGCAACTGACGGACATCGCTTGGTCAGGTATAGAAGGGTTGACGTTGCCGGGGAAGTATCAAATTCAATGATTATCCCCAGAAAGGCTTTAACACTTTTGAAAGCAACACTTCCGTCAGAATCAACTTCAGTAAATGTAGAGTTTAACCCTTCGAATATTTTCTTTGAATTCAACAAGGTGAAAATGATTTCGCGGTTGATCGACGAACGATTCCCTGATTATGAAAATGTAATCCCTGCTGGGAACAACAACATCATGACCATTGACCGCGACGAGATTTTGAGTTCACTCAGAAGAATTTCGATCTACGCCAACAAGTCAACGCACCAGATCAGGTTAAAAATTGCAGGAAGTGAACTGGTGATTTCTGCCGAAGACCTGGACTTCTCCAACGAAGCAAATGAAAGATTGGCTTGTGAGCATGATGGAGATGATATCGAAATAGGTTTTAACGCCCGGTTCTTAATGGAGGTTTTGTCCAATCTGGAGTCAAAGCAAATTGACGTGAAACTTGATGCGGCTAACAAAGCTGGCCTCATTATCCCAAAAGAGAATGACGAGAATGAAGACATCCTGATGCTTGTAATGCCAGTGATGTTAAATAACTACGTTTAAACTAACCAATCTAACATGCGAAGTGCCCTACCAATTGCAGTGATAATTACTCTTATCAGCTGCGGACAAGAAAAATCTGCAAAGACAGAAAATAATGAACAAGAAGTGGTAGAAGCTGCGGTGAACCTTTCTGGCGCATGGAAAAACGTATCGACAGATTCCAGTGGCCTGGAGGTTACAGCTATGGCTATCGTTACTGATAAGTATGTATCGGATACGTGGTACAATCTAGATGAAAAAAAATTCGTGGGTACTTCTGGCGGTAGTTATCAAGTTGAAGGAAACACTATTAGTCAGACTTTTGAATTCAATACTCTTGACAGTACCCAGGTGGGTAAAACGATTTCTTCACAATTCGAAATTGAGGGTGATAAAATTACTTTCCGTCCATCTAATTCAGTCTGGACGAGGGTAGATGATGGAAGTGGCGGTGACCTTGCTGGGGCATGGCTGATCACTGGCAGGCAACGGGATGGTGAAATAAGCCGTCGTACGCCAGGAGCCAGAAAGACTATGAAGATACTCTCAGGTACACGGTTCCAATGGATTGCATACAATGACTCAACTGCCGGATTTTTTGGCACCGGCGGAGGAACCTACTCCACTGTCAATGGCAAGTACACCGAAAATATTGAATTCTTCTCGAGAAATGCCGACAGAGTCGGTGCCTCCCTTGAGTTTGATTACGAACTGGATAGCGGTGAATGGCATCATAGCGGCCTTAGCAGCAAAGGCGATCCCATTTACGAGATTTGGACACCACGTGAGATGCTTGATTAGTGACCTTTACGGTTTGTTGATTGAGCAGTTTTCACAAAACTGTTAGAGACCTTTTTTGTCGAGACAGGATTTTCTTTGAATTCCAGACTACAAATTTACTTTCACAAACACATAGAAATCCGATTTAGGAAGCTAAGGAAATGTGATGTTCAAACTCTACGTCTCTGATATCCAGCTATCTATTTGCGCTTAATAATGTTTCTTCTCTCGGTGAATCCACTTTTAGTAATCACTTCGAGAACATACAGACCATCACTCAAAGAGGTCACATCAATATCGATGGTGTTAGTGGTTTTCAAATTTGGCTTAATATTAAAAATTCGTAGGCCTGATAAATTATAGATATTGATTTGGTCCAGATTGAAATCATTTGTCTCTATAGTAAGCAAAGTGCTTACCGGAATAGGATAAGTCTGAAGACTCTTTCTGAGCTGATCTTTAATTGAAGTTTCAACCGGTTCATCATCCTCTCTTTCAAGAATACTCAAAACAACTGCACCACTGTTAGCTTTCATTCCATCCGTTAATACCACGAAGCCTACGTTCATTTCTTCAAGCCCCTCTACCTGAGCATTATTTTGAATAGTAAGTGAAACTGAGTTCATACTGCTGTTGCCAGCTATTGATATCAAATCACTTTCAAGACTATAGTCGTCAGAGTCAATCCCGGAACCACTGATATCAAGCTCAACCATTTGATCTTCATAAACAACTTTATCAGTTGAAATGGTGACAATAATTGGGTTATTCTCATCTTCAAAAACTTCGGCTTCAGAAATTGATATACTGGCCAATGGATATGCTTCTATTCCAAAACTCCAATCTTCAATAGGGCCCAAAACATTGCTGAACTCATCTATAAATGCTTCTTCTTCAATTTCGACATGATACGTAGTTTCATAATTCAACAATTCACCTGGTACTTCAAATGAATATTGATCTGACTGCGTCCCGGTACTTTCTAGAATATGCTCAAAAATTATCTCTCCCTTATCATTTAGAACTTTGATTTTCTTTCCCTCCACTCCATTCACTTGTTTGTTGAAGGTTATTGAGAATTGTAATAAAGCATGCGAATAATTTAACTCAACGTTGTTAGGAGACATCTCAAGTACCTCAAGGTCATTTTTAGGTAAATCTGAAGTGAATTTCCATCCACTATTGTCAACTATCCCTAAAAATTTGTTTTGAAAGCTGTCTTCGAATGCACCTTCTTCAACTAATACATAGTAATTCGTATTAGGCGTCAATTCTAAATTTTCAAACTCAAATGAGAAAATATTAGATAATTCATCAATACCCGCGGTCACGAAAGATCCAACGACAATGTCTGTTTCAGCTTCAAACAATCGAATTGAATGACCTCCAATGGTTTTAACATCTTCGGTAAAAATTATTTGAAACGAAATTTCAGAAATGGGTACAGCAGTGTCACCGTTTTCAGGGCTAAGGCTCAAAATTTCGGGTACAACTTGATCTGGATGCTCAAGAGTAAATGACCACTGATCCGATGCGTTTAATCCACCAAAGGCATTACCAAACCTATCCATGAATGATCCTGATTCTATCAAAATATAGTATTGGCCCAGTGGCTTGAAAGCCACCTCTCCAAGATCAATGGAATGTGATGATTTTAATCCGCTTGTGGTGAGTCCAATAGTTTTGAGTATGGAGTTGTTTTCCTGATCATAGAGGGTAATCTCTTTTCCAGCTACTGAAGAAACGACCTCGTTGAATACGATTGTAATTGATGATAAACTGAAGTTGACCTCCGTTGCCTGATTCAATGGAGTGGTGGATGAAATAATCGGTGCATTAGTTTCAGCATCCTCCGTTTCAAATACCCAATCAGTGTTTGATTCGATACCCGCAAATTCATTTCCGAATAAATCTGAGACAGCCCCTTCATTAATTAATACATAATACGATGTTGATGGCGATAGAAGGCCACCTAGACTCGCACTAAATTCGGTTCCTATCTCACCTTGAGGAACGGTAATTGTTTGAACCAATTGATCATCTTCAACATTAAACAGCGAAACTTCGGCTCCGTCATTCACAACTACAGTTTCATCAAACGTTATCGTAAGTTGCCCTGTGTTTATTATCACATTTGCGTCTTCATTTTCTGGATTTGTATTTATAAGCAATGGAGGAGTTAGGTCGTTTTCCTCAGTTTCGAATTGCCACTCCCCTTGATTTATTGCTGGAGTTCCGATTTCTGCTTCAGAGATAAATGCACCTGACTCTACAACGATGTAATAAGAAGAACTGGCCTCTAGAATTAGCTCATCAAATAAATAAACATGTGAACTTTTTAAATTTGAATTACTCATACTGAGTTCCTGAACCAACTCATCTTCAGCATTAAATAGTTGAATTGACTTGCCACTGACGCTGCTCACTGACTGATCAAAAGTCAATGCTACTTCAACGGGGTATACAGACACATTTTCGCTTTCATTAGCTGGAGTTAAGGCACTGAAAGTGGGGGGTTCAAATTCATTGAAGCCAGTAGTGAAGTACCATTCATCTGGGTCAGTAATGGCATAAGACTGGTTGCCATATATATCTTCAAAAGCACCCTCTTCCATTTCAATATAGTACTCGGTAAAAGAACTCAAAGAGATTGGTTCAATGGCATAGGTAAACTCAGTTTGTATTTCACTTGCCCCTACTGTTATGTCAATAATTAACTCGCCGGAAGATTTTTCTTTAAGAAAAATATTTTTTCCATCGACAGCCTTAACTGATTCTAAAAACTCAAGAGCCAAATCAAATCCAATTGAAGTAACATCCTCTTCTTGGTTTTTCGGAGACTTTGAGGCAACTCTGGGCCTAATCCCATCAGGGTTTTCGGTAGAAAAGAACCAATCACTCTTACTATTAAATCCAGGGAACTGATTTGCGAATCTATCTTCAAAAGCTCCTTCTTCGATTAAGACATAAATTTTGGTTGACGTCGGCAAGTAATTCGGAAGTTCGAAACTCTTAGAATAAAAAAGATCACTCTCTGAGGTAATAAATTCATGTATTAACTGATCATTTTCATAGTTCATCAGTTTTATTGATTTTCCATCATTCAACTTGACATACTCATTGAACTGAATCCAAATATTTTCTTGATTTATCGGAAGATTTATAGTTCCTATGCCAGGCTCATAGTAATTAACATACGGAGCTTCTGACTCTGGATCCTGAGTCCTGAAAGCCCAGACTTCGGTGTTTTCAAAGCCCTCATTAAATACATTGCCAAAGTAATCCTGCGCCAACCCAGATTCAACCAGGACATAATAATTTGTAGATAGCTCAAGAATATTTGATGGTAAATCAATCCTAATGGAACTGCTGTAGGTGGCTGCATCATCAGTGATATATTCATGAACTAATTCATCATTATCAAGATTAAAAAGCCTGACTCTTTTACCAGCCAGAGTTTTAATTCTTTCATCAAAATTGAGGCGTAGAGAACTTAAGTTATCACTGATGCTGCTTTCACCATTATTTGGGTAAGTGCTTGTTAGTTTGGGTGGGGTTGATTCCTCCACTATAGTACTAAAAGTCCAGGAAGTTTTATCATTAAGCCCATCAAACTGGTTACCGAACAAGTCTTGATAAGCACCACTTCAATATTGATATAATAGTCATTACCTTGATTCAGTTCTAATATGCCAGGCTCAAAAACCATGTATTGGTAGGTGCTTAGACCTGCGTTGTGTAGTTCGAAATCCCCTGCTTTAGAGTCATCAGAACTATTATAAACACTTCCCTTTTTTCCTTCCACGACTTGGACAGGTTCATCAAAATAATAATCTGCATAAGTCATTTCAGGGAATATGACTCCCCCACTCGAGGGACTTGAAAAAGTAGTTATTTGTGGCTTCTGAAGATCATTCTCTTCAATTGTGAACAACCACTCACCTTCCTGGATACCTGGGAAATCATTTCCAAACACGTCCGTAAACGCCCCTTCTTCAATAGTTATAAAATAGCTTTCACCAATTTCAAACTCAATGCCAACAGCATAAAAGTAATAGGTTGTTGTGCGCTGACCTGTAGCGTTTATTTCGGTAATTAATTCCTGGTTCTCAGCCTTCCATATTCTAATTGTTTTTCCAGTAATTGGAATCACAAGTTCATCGAACCCTATCCTAAAGTTGGGGCCGATGTTAACATTGGCAGCAAAGTTCTCAGGTCTTAAACTTCTTATCTCTGGGGGATCAGATTCGACATCCTTTGTTTGGAATGCCCATGTAGTGGCATCATTTATTCCTTCAAATTTGTTACCAAAGTAATCTTCAAATGCACCCTCTGAGATGTTCAAATGATATGCCGTCCCAGGTAAAAGCTCCAATCCATTGAAATTGAAATACTGCCAAACACTGTAGCTGTTTGATTTTCGGATTGCCTGGGACGAGACAACCTCATCAGTTTGAGAATTTACAATACTTGCAAATCCATTACCAGTTCTTTTTACCCCCTCGTTGAAATAAGCTGAGTAAAAACTCTTGAAAATATCTATGCCATTGGCATTGTTACTAGGATTTGACGGAGAGATTGTCGGTGGAATCAATTCCGGTTCAACTGTACGAAATGTCCACATATTTTTATCCGTTATACCCTCAAATTCATTTCCAAAAAAATCAACATAACTACCCTGTTCAATTAAGATGTAATAATCTATAGCCGCCTTGAGATTATTATTCGAACTAATACTCTCATAATAAGATGAACTATAGCTGGATCTTGAGTAGAGGTTTAGCTCATGCACAAGAAGGTCAGTTTCCGATTCGAAAATTTGGATTTTTTTACCGCCAACCTGTTTAACCTCTTCATTAAAGCCATATTGGAGGCTTAGGTTGACAACTGATACTTCTAAAGATCCATTTAAAGGAAGAAAGTATGACAATTGAGGTGGTTCAAACTCAGCCTCCTGAGTGGTAAAAACCCATGAAGTTTTGTCCAATATTCCTTCGAATTCATTACCATAAATGTCACGGACAGCACCTTGCTCAACATTGACATAATAGGTTACTCCTGGCTCAAGAAATATCTCATTAGTGCTAACCCCATGACCATATGAAAATCCTTGATATGAGCTGAAAGTGAAGACTTGAATGGGGTCGTCTGTTTCAAAGTTATAAATCGTGAGCTTTTTCCCTTCAACTCTTTGCACCTGCTCATCAAAGTCGAGACTAAAATTATTCTTTGTAATAGCTACATTATCATACTGATTTGAAGGATTCAAACCTGTGACTGCTGGCGGTACTTCCTCCCCCGGTTCAGTAGTAAAGCTCCAAGTTTCTTTATCATTAACTCCATCGTGATAATTGAAAAAGATGTCGTGAAAAATATCTGATCCGAAATTGAGATAATATTTGGTGTCAGGGTCGAGGATGATACTATTCGGCAAGTGAAAGTATTTTGGACCTATAAAACCACCTCCATTATACGAAATGGTAGTTACTAGCTCTTCATCATCGTATTTGTATAGTGACAAGCTTTTACCACTGACCCCTTGAGCAGGTTCGTTAAAGGCTATATTAAAACCAACATCTAGTAAGGGCACATTACTAGTAGTAGAATTGGGGTTAACTGAAGATATTGAGGGCTTTACGTCTTCCGATTGCTGTGTTGTGAATGTCCATGTAGTTTTATCTTGAACCCCCTCAAACTCGTTACCTTGCTCATCTTCAAATGCACTGGCATCGATGAGAATATAGTAGGAGGTATTGGCAGAAAGTGGCAGGTCAAAATTGATTCTCCAGTAATCATCGGGGTTTTGTGTATTTGTATATAGAAATGTATCAACTAATTCATCACCATCAGTTTTGAACAATTGAAATTTCTTTCCAGGGACAAAGCTTACATTCTCATCAAATTGTATTGAGAAACCAGTGATAACACTAGCATTTGCAATGTTCGGGTAAAAGGAGTGGGCTTGAGGTGCGTCAGTGTCGATATCTTCAATTGTAAAGTTCCATGTTTCACTATCTTGAATACCTTCAAATCCATTGCCAAAAGCATCAATATATGCCCCAGTCTCAATATTAACATAGTACTGTGTTTCAAATTCAAAATTTTCTGGCGCTTCCAGATAATAACTTGAACTGAACCAAGTCTCTTCCAATTCTATTTGATGGATCAATGTGCCATCAGATGAATAGAATTCAATCTTTTTACCATCAACTTGTCTAACACTTTCATCAAAACCGATTTGGAATACGTCTATGTCCCTTTGTACATCAATGGCTCCGGCATCCGGGGTAGTGAATGTAACTGTGGGTGCGATATTCTCAGAAGGTTCAGTGGTGAAAGCCCAGAAATCTTTGTCAGTAATTCCATTCCAGTTGTTGCCATATAAGTCTTCATAAGCACCCTCGTCGATCAAAATATAATATTGAGTTGATGGTGCTAATATTAGGTTGAAATAGATATTCTGATAAGTAGATGATGAGCTTGAGGAGAATATTTCCGTTTCACTGATTAATTCGTCATTATCATATTTGTATAGATATGCTTTTGTAGAGCTAGGTCTAATCACCGGCTCATTGAAATTTAAGGTGTATGAAACACGGTCAACAGCTCTATTGGTTGAACCAGAAAATGGCGTCAGTGATGTTACTTCCGGTTTAGAAGTATCCTCCGTTATTGTTTTAAATGCCCAGGTTTCATCATCTGAAATTCCGTCAAAGGTGTTTCCAAATCTATCCTCAAAAGCTCCCGCATCAATTTGCAAATAATACTCTGTTCCTAATTTTAAAAAACCAGGACCCATGTTAATACTAAAAGAGGTATAAAAGTGTGAGCCACCAAAAACATTACTTGCCACCAATAATCCGGTAGCTTTTTCGTATAAATGGATACTTTTTCCTTCTACATTCCTCACTACATCGCCAAAAACAATTCTATAATTCCTTTTAAATAATTCATTTTCCTCTGATTCATTAGCCGGGGTCAATTCTACCAAAAGTGGAAATTCCACTTTATCTTCTTCCGTAGTAAATGTTAGGCTTTCGTTATCATCGATCACTAAAGAGGGGTTGCCAAAAATATCTGTAAACGCACCAGCTTCAATGTTAATATAGTACTCAGTAGAAGGTTCTAAAAGAGCATTTGGGTAGATCTTATATTGACTGGTTAAATAATTACTGCCATAATTTGGAAGCGTATAATCAATAATCAATACATCGCCCTGCTTTTTAAATAATTTGAAGCTCTTTTCAGGTACCATGAAGCTACTCTCATCAAGATTGAAGGTGAAGTTTGAAAACAAGACTGACACTTCTGTTGCTTCATGGTCTGGTATTGAGGACAACACAACTGGACCTTGGCCGTCCGACGGCCGGGTAGTAAAAGTCCACTCATTTTTATCACTTATACCTTCAAAATAATTATCAAATCCATCCGAGAATTTATCACTTTCAACCAGCACATAATATTTGGTATTCGATTTTAGTATAGTCGGGACATTAAAGGAGAACCCATTGTTTGGCTTAATACCGTCCAGGTCCTGGGAGTATATCAAATCATCTGTATCATATTCAAATACCTTTATGAGTTTGGTTTCATCGTTCTTAACAATCTCATTGAAGTTAATTGAGAGGATTGCATTGTAAGGATATATGTTTTCCGACCCATTGGCAGGGCTCAAGTATAAAAGCTCAGGTTCGATGAGATCGCTAGACTTGGTTGTGAATGACCAAACATCCTTATTAGTCAAACCTTCAAATTCATTGGAAAAGGCATCCTGAAAAGCACCTTGTTCAATATTAATGTAATATTTGGTATCAAGTTGAAGTGCTTCGTAATTGAAATTGAAGAAGGTATTTGTTGAAAAATTACTGTTGCTAAAAGTGATGGCGGTAGTGGCTACTATTTCATCGGTGTCGTAGTCCAATAATGTGTAAGTTTTATTGGCAATCCTCTTAACGGGTTCATTCGTTGTAATGCTAAATCCACGCTGGAGAGGGTTGAAGTCCGTAAACCCCGCAGAGGGGCTGAAACTTGAAATCATAGGTGAATCATTTTCACTTGACTCTGTTGTAAAAGTCCATGAGGTTTTGTCTTCAATGCCTTCAAACTCATTTCCAAATAGGTCAATAAAGCAACCCGGATCAATTGTTATGTAATATTCTGTATCGGGTTCTAATAGATCATTATTAAAATTGAAGGTTCTGGATTCGTTGTAATAACCGGTACTATACTGAATGTCATTTGCGATTAAAACGTCTCCAGAAGATTTATAGAGGTAAGCAGCTTTCCCACCGACCGTAGTTACCGGATTATCAAAGCGAATTGTTGCAGAGCTTTTGGTAATCAGAAAGCCAGCAGAGTTATCGTTAGGACTTAAAGATGA
The DNA here is from genome assembly GCA_040222875.1 of Cyclobacteriaceae bacterium. Lineage (GTDB taxonomy): Bacteria > Bacteroidota > Bacteroidia > Cytophagales > Cyclobacteriaceae > JAJCYL01. The sequence goes on from JAVKCG010000004.1 coordinate 484,809, forward strand.
AATTTCGGGGAATTCTTCATCACCCTCCTCTGCGGTAAATGTCCAGATATCCTTATCTGTGATTCCCGCATAAGAATTACCAAATGCATCAGAAAACTTACCCGGCTCAACTAGAACATAGTATTTAGTTGAAGCTTCAAGTTTTTCTCCAATTTGTACCGAAAAGTACGTTCCTATATTATGTGAGCCGATTAAATCATCTATCAATTCATCACTCTGGTAGTCATATACACCAATTTTTTTGCTATCATCATGTGATACATTTTCTGAGAACCTTAGACTTAAACGCTCTCTAAAAACTCCAATATTGGTTGCATTATTTTCAGGTGAAAAAATTGCAGTCGGGGGTACTTCTTCAAAATCTCTGGTACTAAACTTCCAAAGTGAATTATCTGAAAATCCCTCGAATTCATTGCCAAATAAATCAACGTAGGCTCCTTGCTCCACCGTAACGTAGTAGGTTTTAGAGCCTTGAAGCATAAGGTTTGCAAAATAGATGTTTGGGTACTTGGTGTAGTAAGTGCTTTCCGATAATACTTTGGTAGCTATCAATTCATCATTACTATTATCAAAAACAGAGATTTCTTTACCGGCAACAGGAAGAACAAACTCATTGAAGGTAAGGCCAAAACTATTCTCAAAAGGGTCTATCTCTGTTTCATTGTTATCAGGTTCTAATTCAACAAAATAAGGGGGATTGGTATCGTCCGTAATTGCTGTGAAAGACCAATCTTGGTCATTGAGAATACCCGCGAACTCATTACCAAAAAGGTCAATAAATGCTCCTTCCTCAATTTGAACAGAATAGGACTCTCCGGGGGTCAGTATAAGCCGATTTAGATCATAGCCCTTAGTTTCCCAATAATCATCTTCATTTAAGGTTATCTGAAAAACTTGAGATTCGTGACTAGCATTAACCACGGTTATCTTTTTGCCACTTACTGCCCTGACCTCTTCATCAAAATTTAGCGACAAAGTGCTTAACCCAAGCTCTACTTCATCGGCACCATTTAAGGGTGTGGTGCCAATTAATTTTGGCGGGTCATTCTCGGCAGAGCGAGTCGATATCCACCAACCATCATCCTTGGTCAAACCCTGAAACTCATTACCGAATGGATCAACAAATGCCCCCTGATCAATCTCAATGTAATAAGAACTATTTGGTGCCAGAAACTCAGCAAACCCAAAGTGTTGGTATTCTGAAAAACTGGAAGATGCTGCCGGTTCAAACGATTGAATTAGTTCGTCTGAGTCGTTGAACAAGTTAATTGACTTACCTTCAACCTTTTTTACTTCTTCATTTAACCAAATGTTAAAGCCCACGTGAGATGAGATATTAACAGCGTCTCTAGGAGGGTTATATCCACTAATGATAGGAGCTACACTCTCTATAGCTTCTGTAGTAAAAGCCCAGGTGGTTGCGTTTTGAATTCCTTGAAATTCGTTACCAAAAGCATCAACAAATGCCCCTTGATCAATCAGAATGTAGTATTCTGTTGAAGGATCCAGTAAGGGCAGTGATAAGCCTTGTTCTGTTTTAAATGAATTAGACCCTCCGTATTCAGAAAATGATGCTGATTCAATCAACTCATCATCTGCATTATAAACCTGATATTCTTTACCGGCTACCTTCTTTACTTCTTCATTAAAGTAAAGGTAAAATGAATACTCATCCACTTCTACATCCGAATTGCCGTTAGGGTTAAATGATGAAATAGTAGGGCTTTCGGTATCTGGGGCAATCGTGGTGATCGTCCAGCTTGTGTTATCGAGAATTCCTACAAACTCATTACCATGCCCATCAACAAATGCACCTTGATCTATCTGGTAATAATAAGTTGTAGATGGCTCCAGCTGAGTGTAGGTATAGTAGTAGAAGTCTTCATCAAATTGACCTGATCTCAGGTTAATCTCTTCAACCAAAACATCATCTGAATTAAATATATAGATCGACTTCCCATTGACTGATTTTACATTTTCATTAAAAGAGAGCCGAGAATAGTCTAACTCAATCGGGTGGTCTTCGAATTCGTGAACAGGGTTTCTAGATGAGATTACTGGTGGACTAGTATCAACATCCTCTGTAGTAAAACTCCAAGTGGTTTTATCTGAAATCCCGCCATGTGAATTGTTAAAAGCATCACGAAATGCATCTGTTTCTATTTGGAAATAGTAGTCAGTCGATGGATCTAAGTATATCGGAGCAAAGTCCTCATATTGACCGGTAGAATAACTAACCCCCTCAAGACGTATTTTGGAAATCAAAATATCCCTCTCAGATTTATAAAGTGATACCTCTCGGCCATAAATTGGCCTCACACTTTCATCAAAATTTATTCGTACCTGAGTCAAGACATTATCTGAATACTCTTGGCCTGATACAGGGTCAAACGTCACATGATTCGGAGCATCTGATTCACTCTCTTCCGTTGAGAAACTCCATTCTGATTTATCTGAAATACCCCCATAGGCATTATCGTCCTGATCGACAAAGGATCCAGCATCTATTAGTACATAATAAGATGTTGTAGGATCCAATTCCAGATTGGTAAAACTGAAATGTTGATAAATGCTAAAATACCCCTGGTTACGTAAACTAACTTTTTGGATTAAAATATCTCCGTCCGCTTTGAATAAGCTGATAGCCTTACCTGAAACTCGTTTAACGCTGGTATTAAACTGAATCCTGAAACTCCCATTCCTAATGTCCCATGCATCCTCATCAGTACTTGGAATTAGTGAGGAGATTGTAGGGTCAGCAATTGACACAAATGGTGATGTGCAAACGACTAAGAGTGTAACAGTTGTCCTTAAATTATGGTAAAGTCTAAAAAACATAAAAGTGGTTGAAAATAATATCCTGCAAATAAGAAATAATTTATTCGAATGCGTAACAATACCTAGTTTAAATATCAAATAAATTCTATCCGACCATTAATTGATAGATATAATCGCTACAAATTCAACCAGTAGGTAAGTTTAAGCACCAACGCCCTATTTTTCTTTCTTAGATATTCGCTGGCAATTGTATCGGTACCGTAATTATCTGTGTAGACAATAAAGAGGTCTGAAACGGGTTTAAACCGCCACTGGAGGCGAGTATTGATATTGATATTGTCAAGCTGACTGTTGTATTGAAAGAATGAGGTAAGGAACAACTTCCTGGTCATGGTCAGATCAATGCGGGGGCCAACAAGCCAAAGATCTGCATCATTGAGTGGCTCAGGCATTCTAAGTTGGTTGTAGTTAACTGTCATTCTTATCGCAGCAACTGGCTGGAAACGGAAGTTAATTTCACTTCGGAAGTTATAACGTTGACCAGCGAAAAATTCACCGAAATAACCATTCAACGACACAGCAACCATTTTTCTAAAGTCAGACTGATATGAAAACTCGACAGCATTGTAATTAAAGTCTTCACCTGCCAGTATAACCTCACCATCAGTATTGGTTGGATCAAAATCATCCAAGAGGTAGGTATACCGCTGGTTTAGCGAGAGGCCAAAAGAAGAATTGTCCCTGAACGTTAATCTGTACCAAAGTGTCTGACGACTGTCAACCAACCTTTCGCCATTCCAAATTGGCTCAGTATCGAAAGTTGGGCCATGATTAACAAGGTAGCCTGATTTGGTGTAGAATTTATAGCCAACTTCGGGGTTCAGTCTAAAAATCCCTTTTCTGGGGGCAAATCCCAACTCTGGATTATAGTTATCGCCAATGTAGACATGTGACCAGTTGAAACTCAATGTATTCGATTGATAATCAAGCCATTGACCAAAAACGAACGAATCTTTTGGGGAATCTTCATCAAAAGATTTATGAAAATAATTGCGACTATTCCATTTGCCGTTGCTGGAGAAATAATTGAACTCCGCCCCCAACACTCTGTTAAAATCAGTCGCTTTTAAGGAGAAATCACCGTCTTTATTTTCCAGGTTTTGTTTGTTGATAAATATCAATCCGACATTTGATCTGGCCATAACCTGCCGCCTTACCGAAGCCACTGTGTAATTAAGGCTTGGCAGGTTTATGTTTTCATCTTTTGCTCCCTGCATATTCAGCAGGCCGATTCGCCAGTTATTGTCCAGCTTCCCGCTTAATCTGGCCCCATAATGAATTTTATTCTGCAAATTCTGGCCAGTTGATGAATCTCTGGCAACTCCAATTCTTCTGGAGAAAAATGGTTTGGCCAAAAAAGGATGGCCGAAGTCTGAAAAGAGATCGGCATTTTCAAGAAAGAACTGTCGTCTCTCAGGAAAGAATATCTCGAACCTATCAAGATTAGTCACTTGTTCATCTACCTCAACCTGTGAGAAATCCGGATTGATTGTTAGGTCGAGATTGAGTGATGGCGTCAGCGCAATTTTGGCGTCACCTCCAACTTGCAAGTCGAAGTCAGAGCCGTCCTGTTGCTCATCTTCAAAATCCCTCGAAATATTGGTTAAAGTGTACGGTATCAATGATACGTTTGAACCAGGCTTCTTTAAAGGTTCATCCCAAATTAATTCCTGCATAAAAGCGAGTGAGATAATCCTAAAATTTCTTGGAATAGGTGTCCATGTTGACCGTTCGCTGTTCTCACTGTCAACCCGATAAAAATTAACATTCCAGGCCGTAGCACCCGCACTGAACCTCAACGTCTTAAATGGAATTGCTACCTCAGCAATCCAGTAACCCGGATACTGCTTTGATTCACCATACCATTTGTTGTCCCAGCTTAAGTCCAGGTCATCACCACGGCCGCCACCATTTGCTATCAACCCCTCTCGTCGCACTCCAAATGGATTAATGCCAAAAAAGAAGGCATTAGTCTGATCCTGGAATGGGTCAATGATCAATGTTACACCATCATTTGCCTCGCCGCGGAAATCTCTTCTTAATGACGGGGTGACATAAGATCGATCATCTTCGAGATTATAGAGTTTGGCCGAGAAGTAAACAAACTGATCATCATAAGCCATTCTAATCTCAGTTTGGGAATCGGCTCTCGAACTATCGAACGGGAAATATTGAGTGAATTCCCTCGCAACCTGGGCGTTTTCCCATGTTTGTTCGTTTAATTGTCCATCTAGAATTATTTCATCAACTGACCTAATAATGCGATATCCATCCTGAGCGGTGGAAATGAAGCTTATGAAGAGTAGAAGAAAAGTGAAGCAAGCATTTCCGTTCATATGGTCAAAAGTAACGGAGGTCAATGCTATGCTGTTTTGAAATATGACCAGTGGTATGATTTGTATTCTGAAACCGGACGACCAGCTCTTCTCCTTTGGCCGCAACTACATGATATCCTCTAAATAGTATGAAATCCGTTTGTCGTTGAAAGGCTCCTCTTTACAGCAAGTTTCTCACAAGGCACTTCACAGACTAGAATCGGCTAGTTTATAAGTCATTACAACCGTTTTAGCCTAAAATTCAACGGATTTAAGTGCCAATTTCATGAATACGAACATTAAGCAACTATTAATTTCAAGCCTTCTATTTACCGGGTTTTTAGCAAGGGGTCAGGACTCAACTTTAGTAAATCATCCCAAACTTGTGCTAGATATTATGGCTGTGGATCTACCCTTCCTTTCAAATGCAGTTCAAGCCAGAGCCAATTACAGATCGCAAACAATTGCTGAACAACCTGCGAAAGTAAAATTTCGGGATGCTATTGCTGTTTTGGAATCACCAAGTATGAATCAGGCAATAGAGATAACCACTTCCTTCTACAACACCATGAACTTTGGTATTGCCAAACTTTGGTATAAAAAGGATCGCCAATCTATGAGCCTATCAGCGAAGGTATTTAGAGACATTGGAACTGAATTTACGGCCGCAGTGGCATTCATTGCGACTACAAAAGTTCCTTTTGCAGCAGGTTGGGCTCATGAAGAATTTCATAGAAGCACATGGATTCCATATGAAATCGGCAGCTTCAACGAAATATGGAGTTTCAATCTTTTGCCTGACGCACTTACATCGGTAAGTCATCTAAAAGATGACGATCTTGCAATGTTTAAAACAAAAGATCCAGCAGGTTTTGTTAGGATGCAGTCGTCAGGAATTGAAGCCCACTACTTATTAAACGAGTCTGTTCAAACTCAAGATTTTCGACTTAATACCAATTTGCCAACACTAGCAATGTACTGGGCAGATGTTGCCGCGGCCGCTGACTATGTTGGTAGAGCGCACACTATAAAAACAATTGAAGAACACAATGACGTTTACAATGATGAACCTGATCAGCTAAAGAGGGATTTTACAGGAAATGATTTTACTGCATGGGTCTATGACTTATTTAGGGCCGATGAAGCATATAGCGATCGTGGTGTGCACCCAACTGGAATTGGAATTGATCGGTATAGGGATTTCAATGATTTATCCATGGATATGCTCAGCTATGTAGAAAAAATGGGCAATCGTCAATGGCTAAATATTATATCACCTTTCATGTTAAGAATTAGAAGGTTGAAAGTATCCGACAATTTCGCTTTCAATTTCGCCGTCCGCCACTTTTTGACTTCATTCGGGGATGATACCCAATATGAACTATTTCTAAATTATGGTGACAGGTTTAGTCAAATCACATTTCACAGATACTCAAATTATGATGATGCTTTTACTGGAATTGAATTCAAATCATTTGCAGAGAAGCTAAAAATCGGCACTAAGAAATTCGAAATTGATGGTAGGTTAATGTTATGGAATCAGCCAAAAAATCAAGATTTTTTTAGTTCTGATGGCACTTTCGGAATACTAACTGCTATCAGAGGCTACTATACATCTCAATCGAAATGGCAGCCATATCTTGAGATTGAGGGTAAGTCAAATGGCTGGGTGGCAGGTAATCCTTACTTAACAAGTAAGATCAGCGGACGATTTGGTATAAGAAGGATTTTTACTGCCAATTAATTAGGAATAAGAAGAGTTCTGGCCGAATACATGTTTGCGATTGCCATACAAAATGCTTCAGGAGTCTATTTTTTCATTGCCTCAACACCTACCCCGGTATTAAGAAACCTGACCAGTTTTTCACGGGTTGAAGCTTTGTTTAGCCAGAATTCCCTGCTGTGGAATTTTGCAAAAACCCAATTCTTGCGCCTCATAATAAAAGGCCAATAAGCATGTGCCTGTTTTGCTGAAATGCTTTCGTGATAGACGTCATCGTCGGTGATGATTAAGCCTCTATATTCTGTGAATTTTTTAACTGTGAGATCAGTGAACGGCAGCTCTTCATTTAGAATGAAAGCTGACAATTCAGGAATCTCCCATTGCATCAGGTGCTTTTTTAAATACCAGCTATAAGGGTACTTTCTATCCGGGATTGCAGGAGGCGGGGTTTTTCCTTCTGAAACCTTTAGAGCATATTCAAGATACTTTTTGAGGAGCTTCGGCCCTTCATTTTTGGTGTCATCAGTTTTTAATTGAGTTGGATGAACGCTGGCGACAACATAGACTTTTTCTCTTGAACGGGTAACTGCAACATTTAATCTGTTTTCGCCACCATCTACGTTCAGGCTGCCAAATTGCATCATCATTCGGCCACTCTTATCTGGTGCGTAGCCAATCGAAAAAATGATGACATCTTTTTCATCGCCCTGCACATTTTCAATATTCTTAATGAAGAGGGTTTCAGGAATGGTTTTTGATTTATCGGCAGCATCTTCTTCCAATAAATCAAGGATTAGCGTTTGTTGTGCCACATTAAAAGTGACCACACCAATCTCTTTATCTGGATGGTTATCCAAAATTGACCAGATGAGGTGAACCACTTCCTGTGCCTCCAGGTAATTTGAATTGTTCTCCCACCTACCTTCAACTTTGCGATATTCTATTGCAGGTTCGCCTGAGTTGATATCGTTAAAATCAGGTAGCAGGCGTAATTTCAAATTATAAAAGTGCTCATTCGAAAATTGGATCAAATCCATCTTTTTACTGCGGTAGTGGCCTCGCAATTGTACCTGCATCAGGTGCTGATTTGCCAGGTTTAATAGTGAATCAACATCTAACTCTGGCAAATCATCGTCATTCTCGTCTTCCCATCTTACCCTATATAAGTCATTCGGCTTGAGCTGTTTATCATCACCAGTAACTACCACTTGCCTTCCCCTGTACATGGCCGGCAATCCCCGCTCCGCAAAACACTGCGAGGCTTCGTCAAAAATGACAAGGTCAAAAACTTGTGACATTGGAAATATGGCAGAGGCAGCTTCTGGCGAAACCATCCAACAGGGAACAAGGTTGAACGCCTCTTCATGAAAGTTGGCAATCACTTTTCTTACCGGCCAAATGCGCCGTTTCTTGGTTACCTGATGGTTTAAATCACGATATGTCACGAGATTATTCAGGCGGTTATATTCGAGATTATTGTACGTTTTTTCCCTGGCTTTAAGTAAGAGGATTTGATTGCTTATTTTCTGTTTCTGAAGAACGGCCTCCTGAAGTTCTGACTCCATTTTATCAAACTTTAAGCTGGAAACAGATCGAAGAACAGGGTACTTCGTTTCGATATGATCAAGCCATGCTAAACGTAGGCTATTTTGAAATACTGTCTCCAAAGACTGATCATTTGGAGCAATGGCTTCATCCATTAGCTTGTCAAAAACCACGTTTTCATGCTGCTGCAGCGAAGTTTTTATCTGGTCATAATCAACCAATGAATCAAAATCTTTATCAATCAAAGTTTTGGCTGATGTGAGTGCATCGGCATTTGTAGCGAACTGCTGAATCTGCGCCTGGTTTAAATATTTGAGCCAACGATCATTTTTTTCTGAAGCTTCTTTAGTGATTTGGATAAGCTTTCGCAACTGCGTTTCAAACTCCTCAAGTGATTGATTTTGTGGATTGACATACTGCAAGAAATTCCTCAAAGAGGTAAAAATCATTTTCGCCTTCAATGCCTTTTTCTGATAGAAAAACCAATTCTGGAGATCTATCTTAAGTAGTGACTTAGGGAGGTCTGTGAGCCACGCTTTGTCCCTAAGTTTAGTTAGGTTGTGCTCAAGGTTTAAGCGGTTGTCAACTTTTTCAACAAGCAGTTGGAAGCTTTTGGTTTTGCTTTTTAAGCCATTAGCTACAAGCACTCTGGAGATAAGCAATTTATCCTTCGAAAAAAGCTTCCATCTCAACCATTTGAATAAGCTTCTTCTTGACTTTCTGCTTCTTTCCAGTGCCTCTTGCAAGCGCCCTAATTCAGCCAAATCCTGACTGAGTTCAGGCCCAACACCCTTGTAGCAGTCCATCAGTGTTCGCTCTACGTTTGAAAGCCAAAGGACGTCGGTTTCCTTATCAGGGTAGTTACATATGTGCTTAAAGTAATCATAAACACCCTTGTCCTTTAGTAGCGTCAGCATTTCATCAATTTTCTCCTTGCCATTGTAAATGGCAGCAGCCTCTTCCAGATTAATAGAAGTGCCACACAATTGTTGAATGGCTTCGGAAATTTTAGACTCGGTAGTTGGAATTTCATCAAGTAATTCCCTAATGCTTTTTAGATCAATGACCCCAAGTTTCGCAAACGACTTACGTTGTCGCCAGGGATAATTTTCATCTTCAAATTTTGATGCATAAGCGGCAAGTAGCCTGAGTTTTCCTACGAACTCATCCACGTTTTTATCGAAAAGAAAGTGCCGATACTCTTGCTTAATATTGATGGATTGATCTTCAGGGTCGGAGGTGAGATAAAGTTCTTTGGCTGATTTTCCGCATTCCCCTTCATCGAACAGTAGGTTTTTATACTCATCTAACTGTTCTGTGAGCTGGTCAATCTTCCGGCTTTCTTGAAGGAATTGCCGTTCCAATTGAATAGCATCAAGGGTGCTGTTTTTTTGCTTGTACTCATCAACTCGCTCCACCTGACTGGCTATCTGCTGAAAAATACCTTTTCTGTCATTCTTGAAATCATGTACAAGTCCTACAAAATCAGTTATATCCTTTTCTTTTAATCTCCCATAAACAACATCAAGCGCTGCTCTCTTCTGACAAACCAACAAAACATTCATGCCTCTTGAAATGTAATCGCAAATGAGGTTACATATCATTTGTGATTTGCCAGTTCCTGGGGGGCCTTGAACAACGATAGAATTCCCACTTTTAACAGCCTTGATGGCGTTCTCCTGGTAAGCATCTGTCTCAAATGGGGTGATTGTTTGCTCCTCTTTAATTCTATTTAAAAACCGGAAAGAGTCGGAGTGTTTAGACAGATCAACCTCGGCTTTGTCTTTCTCTATGGTTCTTGAGATAAAGAAATCTTCAAGGCTGTCTACGGGGTTTTCTTCGATCAGTTTAACATAGTCAGGAACGAGATATGATCCAGCCTGAGGAAAAATGCCTAGCACTGCTTCGGGATAGAGTTTTAGTTCTCCTGTTTTAGTCAGGTTTTCCAAATCCGACTTTTTGAAATCTTCGAATCGGGATAGTTTGTCAACAAAGTTCTCCTGATTGAACTGCAACTCAATCTCACTTTCTTTAAACAATTCGTATAACGAAGTTCGGAAAACCCTGCTGTCTTTGTCAAAATCATCGAAAACCCGCTCCAGCAAGTCTTCATTCACCTTAATCCCATTGAAGTATGCATAAGCCAGCAAGAATGATTTATTCAATGTTAGGTTGACATCTTTCCTTGGTTCAAGTACCCAGTTGGCGCTATTTTCAAATAGATCTACTGGAAAAAACATCAGGGGGCACCTCACAACCGTTCCGTCTGAAAATTTACCTCTCACCAATGGCCACCCTACATAGAGATCCTTTCCACCTCGTTCGTCAAATATGAATTTTTCAACTCTCTGGAGCCTTTTTAACCTTCTGCTTAAAACATTCGATTCACCATCACGGCTGTCTAAAATTGGGCACAGAGGAATCCTCGATTTTTGAGCAATCAGTGAATCTATAATTGAAAATGAGGGCTCATTAACAGCAAAATCAAAATCGTGGACATCAATAAATTGCTCTGATGTCAGCTTAAGTAAAAGAAGCGATCGGTTGTTGCTGCTGAGGTTGGTGAGCCTACGCAGATACGATTGCAAAATCTGCTGCATTTTTCGAAGATAAGGTGAATTGATTTACCTAAAAACTGAAAAATGGGTATAAAAAAAGAGGCCGAAGCCTCTCTATTTACTTTTCTTCTTTCTCCTCTTTTTTATCTTTTTTCTTTTTCTTCAATTTGATAGTGAGTTCTTCATCTTCACCCTTATGATCGGCCTGGATGACGTCACCTTCTTCAGCCTCCCCTTTTAAAATCTCTTCTGCAACGGCGTCTTCAAGATACTTTTGTATTGCCCTGTTCAACGGTCTTGCCCCGTACTGAGGGTCATAACCTTTTTCAGCCAGGAAGTCTTTGGCTTTTTCAGTAAGCTTTACTTCGTACCCAAGATCAATAACCCTTGCAAATAATTTATCAAGCGTTATATCGATGATCTGATGAATATGTTTCCTCTCTAGCGAGTTGAACACAATTACGTCATCAAGCCGGTTTAGAAATTCTGGGCTAAATGCTTTTTTGAGAGCACTCTGAATGGTTGACTTCATGATGTCGTCCATGCTCTGCTCCCTTGATTGTGTGGCAAAGCCAATCCCAGCACCAAAATCTTTCAAATCCCTGACACCAATATTGGATGTCATGATAATGATGGTATTCCTGAAGTCAACCCTGCGACCAAGACCATCTGTTAATGTGCCATCATCTAACACTTGTAACAAAATGTTGAACACATCTGGATGCGCTTTTTCTATTTCATCAAGCAGAACCACGCTGTATGGCTTTCGGCGGACTTTCTCAGTCAACTGGCCACCTTCTTCATAACCAACATAACCTGGAGGTGCCCCAACCAATCTGGAGACAGAAAATTTCTCCATGTACTCACTCATGTCAATTCTTACAAGAGCATCTTCTTTGTCAAAAAGATAAGAGGCCAAAACCTTGGCCATCTCCGTTTTACCTACACCCGTTGGGCCAAGAAAAACAAAGCTACCTATCGGTTTTTTAGGATCTTTCAGGCCAACTCTTGTTCGTTGGATAGCCTTGACCAGTTTCCTTATGGCTTCATTTTGTCCAATAACCTTTTTGTCCAATTCATCACCCATTGATAGCAACTTATTGCTTTCATTTTGAGCGATTCTGTTGGTTGGTATACCGGTCATCATGGCAATAACCTCAGCAATATTTTCTTCATCAACAGTATACCGTTGACTCTTACTATCGTTTTCCCACTTTGCTTTGGCTGAATCAAGCTGCTCAAGCAGTTTCTTTTCTCTGTCCCTGAGCTGAGCTGCCTCTTCATATTTCTGGCTTTTCACCACTCGATTCTTCTCTTTTTTCACATCTTCAATGGCCTCCTCAAGTTCAACAATATCTTTTGGGACGTGGATATTATTGAGGTGCACCCTGGCACCAGCTTCATCCATCACATCAATGGCCTTATCGGGTAAAAATCTGTCGCTGATGTAGCGGTCAGAGAGGTTTACGCAGTTTTCAATAGCCTGATCAGTATAATTCACATGGTGATGGTTCTCATATTTATCCTTGATATTATTAAGAATTTGCATGGTCTCCTCAGGTGTAGTAGCATCAACCATCACCACCTGGAACCTCCTTGCAAGTGCCCCATCTTTTTCAATGTATTGTCTGTATTCGTCTAATGTAGTTGCACCAATACATTGTATTTCACCCCTTGCCAGTGCAGGCTTGAACATATTTGAAGCATCAAGAGAACCCGAAGCTCCACCGGCACCTACGATAGTGTGCAGTTCGTCAATGAAAAGAATAACTTCCGGCGATTTTTCGATTTCATTCATCACGGCCTTCATCCGTTCTTCAAACTGACCACGGTATTTTGTGCCAGCCACCAATGAAGCGAGATCAAGGGTAACAACACGCTTGCCGAACAAAATCCTGGATACCTTCTTCTGAACAATCCGTAAGGCAAGACCTTCCGCAATGGCAGTTTTACCAACGCCAGGTTCACCGATTAATATAGGGTTGTTCTTTTTTCTTCTACTTAAAATTTGAGCCACCCGCTCAATTTCCTTATCCCGACCTACTATAGGGTCTAAACGGTCTTCTTCGGCCATTTTAGTCAGATCCCGGCCAAAATTATCAAGCACCGGAGTTCTTGACTTTTCCCCTCCTTTTGATTGCGATTCCCTGCCTGAAGACGAGGACGAACCCCCGAACATCCTCGAAGATTCTTCATCCGGCTCATCAGTATCTGAGGATGCCGCCATTGGGTTTTCTGTTTGATATTCTAACATTTCCTTTACCACTTCATAGTTAATGTCAAACTTATCGAGTATCTGTGTCGCAATATTATCTTCATCCCGAAGGATTGATAACAATAAATGCTCAGTGCCAATAAGCTGACTCTTAAAAATCTTGGCTTCGAGGTAGGTGATCTTTAATACTTTTTCAGACTGTCTTGTCAAAGGAATATTTGCCAGGTTTTTAACGTTGCTTGTGGCGGTACCTTTAGTGGCTTTTTCAATTGATGACCTTAGCTCCTCCATTGTAAGCCCAAGTTTTTTTAACACTGCCACAGCAATGCCTTCACCCTCACGGATCATCCCTAACAACAAGTGCTCAGTTCCAATATAATCGTGACCAAGGCGCAATGCTTCTTCCCTACTTAATGAAATCACTTCCTTGACACGGTTCGAAAATTTAGCTTCCATAGTGAGCTTTTAAGGTACAAGTAAAATTATAGTTTTAATAGTATCTAACCATTAAATCCTATCTGTGTTCAACTTTTCTATTGATTATCAAAAACTTCTAAAACGTAACCCTCAGGTGATTGTTATTCAGGTTGGAACATCGACTTTCTTAAAATTGCTCCGGCATTTGGACCTTCACAAAATATGAGATCAATGAGGCTCAGGTTGGGCACAAAATTATTGCCAAATAATTGAGTGTACGAATAAGGTCGGTAAAAATTTCTGTCGCCAAATGGCTTTTTGGGGTGAATTTTCGATCTAAGATCATTCAAACCCCGATCTTCTGTCAAATGGTAACCTGTTGACAATTTCAACTCTAAGTTGATTTGTAAACATCTCAGACAGAGTGTCAGGAGTTTGAAGTTCAAATCGAACAAAAAGTCAGGCTTACTGAACAACACACTGTGAAACTCTTCTTCGTAAAATTCATAAAATGGTGATTTGCCGTAAGCGGATTGAATTGAAGACCACAAGGAGTTCAACCATTTTTGCCGATAATCAATTGGTACTTCGGCCATGGGCAGCCTCCTACTTCCGCTTTTAATCGGTACTACCAGGGGTATTACTTTATTAGCCGAATTAATGTAGCAACGATTGCGATAAGTCTGTTTTACAAAATGCTCATGTCTATCAAGAGTTACCGGGTGCTTAAGTAAACAGCAGAAATATTCCAGACTGGGCAGAAATTGAATTTCAATGAGCGTCACTTGCTTTCCAGTTACCTGAATAGTCTCTCCGCATCAAGGGGTATTCTGCTGAGCATTATTAACAAAGCGATTGTGAAGAAGATGGCCTGAAACTTAAATTTTGATACCGCAGTTGAGGCTTTCTTGGCTTTGGATCCACCAATTTCAATAAGTGCGATAGCCACAAACATTGCAAAAATGTGTTCGACTGCCCAGTACCGTAGATCGGCATTTTTCATTGCTGCACCAAAATCAGCAAAAGCGGCTTCTGTTAGTGGGCTTAAAAACAAGTAGAGTGCAAGGCCTATTACAAATTGAAGTCTAATCAAATTTTGAAAAATTTTAGACGAGGTCTCATCAAACTTGAGGTATTCTTTGCTGCCCAACCATCCCATGTATGACTTGGCAATGACCACTAACATAAGTACCAGTATAATCCATCGGAGGTATGAGTGAATAAAAAGGAATGATTCGTACATGTTCGGTTCAGATTTAATCCAAAATTATCACCTCGATTGCTTTTTCCTACTCCTTTCCCTAAAAGCTATGCCGAAGAATCCAGGAGGTGCCATCAACACAGTTGGTAGGGTTGATTCAAATGGCAGCGGCGTTCCTTTAAAGTTATGAACGATAAAAACGCAACCAATTGTAATGACTGATGGGATCAAAACGGCTTTTAACATGTTTCCGTTTGTGGCTAAATTTTGACAAAGCCTGGTGATGATAGCCCCGAAGAAAAAGGTGTAAATAAACTGCTTTAAACCAGCGGTCAAGGCGAGATTTAGGCCAAAGTTCTTATTGATAAAAACTACTATGCCTCCCATTATTACAGCACCCAACATCCCCATTTTCCAATTAATATGAGCAAATAGAAACTGGGTTAAACTTTTCAATTTTGATTAATTGACAAACTCAACCTGATGAAGTTTCTTGTAATCTGAGGGAGACATCCCGGTGAATTTTTTAAAAGCATTATTGAAATTGGCTTTATTGTTAAAGCCTACATCAAACAGGATGGCAAGAATTTTAGTTTCGTTTTCATTGGGATCTCTTAGCTTTCTTTTAGCTTCTTCGATACGATATGAGTTGATAAAATCCGGGAAGGTTTTATTTAGATGCTCATTTACTAATTGCGATAGTTTATGCGTAGTCAAGCCGACCATTTCTGAAACATCAGAAAGTTTCAACTCACTGTTTCGATAATGTTTTTTTTCCTCCATTAGCACTTTTAAGTCATTCAATAATCCATCAATTTCATCAGCTCTGAGAGAGGAGGTTTCATATTTAACCTGGCCGAGTTTAAAGCCATGTATAATTTCAGGGTGCTTATAACCCAGGTAGCCTATAGCGTAAATTGCAAATGCCATAGTTAAAGAAATCATATAATCGTATTCAACTTTGAAATCAATTGTGCTAACAAGGATGTAATAGCTTGATGTTGATATTATGAATAAAATAAAAAGACCACTGATAAACTGCTGCCACCAATAAAACCGACTCGATTCCCCCCTTCTGGTACGCTGAATAAAGCTTATTATCAGACCTGAGTAGATCAGCATATGAACAATTTTAAGTGAAGGCATCAGTAAAAAATTTACCAACGACTGGGGCTCTGTGAGGGCAAATGGCTCTAATTTTACAGAATCAGGCAAAACGAAAAAAATCATCCTGTTCAAGTAAAAAATTAGTCCGGGTATGAAATGAAAAATCTCCTTCTTAAAATTTAATTCTTTGGAGTTTAGCACCTTTATATAGAGAAAAAGTACAGGCCCAAAGAAGAACGGAAAGCCAAATGAAAAGCCGAATACCCGCGGAAAGTATAACCGATAATTACTCCAAAAGGTGAAATAATCAAGGAGCATTAAGGAAAAGAGCAATACCAATGTGCCCAAAAACACATTCGCCTTTTTAATTTTTGACTGCTGAGATAAGATAGCAATGGCCAAAAATATTCCCTGGACTGCAGCAAGCAGAAAAATAATTGTCCAGGTATTCAGTGTAGGTTCCGGCATTCCTATTAATAAATTTAACTACAGATCGAAACACTCCCTCCTACTAAAATATTCAATCCCTTTTTATAATCAGATTTAATAATCTTGCATTAAAGTAATTATGAGCAAACCAGCATTTGATGATATCTATATGGAGTTGGCAGTCAACCTCGCCAAAAGATCACATTGCGTGAGGAGACATGTTGGTGCTGTGCTTGTAAAGGACACAAGAATTATTTCAATTGGCTACAACGGCCCACCTGCCGGCACCCATAATTGTGACGAGGAATTTCCTGACGGCTGCGCCAGGGATTCCAAGGGGAGCTGTTATCTCGCCATACATGCTGAGCAAAATGCTATTATGTATGCCGTAAAAAACAACGCCTCGGTCAAAGATTCTACACTTTATGTTACTCTCTCGCCTTGTATAGCTTGCGCCAGGATTATCTATAGCATGGGAATTAGCGAGGTAATCTATTTAAAATCTTACGCTGAGTATAAAGGCCTCGAAAATGACGAGGGAGTTGACTTTTTGAAAAAGTTTGGTGTGAATGTGCGCAAATACCTTGGTGAGCTGACTAACGTCACCCACATGATTTAATATGATTCACGGGATCAGGAAAAACATTAACCTTGGTTCCAACCTGTCTTATTATAAGGTTGAAGGTGGAGAAAAAGCCCTTTTAACATTTCATGGGTTTGGGCAAAAAGCAGAGGATTTCGAACCCTTCAATGGACTGAAAAATTCTGGCTACACCTTATACCATTTCGATCTTCCTTTTCATGGCAAGAGTGATTGGCATACAACTCCAATTTTGATTGAGCAAATCCAGGCTTATTTCAATACATTTTTAGTAGATGAAGAAATTAGAAGTTTTGAAGTTGCTGCATTTTCCCTGGGAGGAAAAATGTTGATCGCTCTTCTGAAGCTTTACCCAACAAAAATTAACAGCGTTTATTTAATTGCACCGGATGGCATCAGGACAAATATCTGGTATAAATTGGCAACTGGTGTAAGTCTTTTTAAATACATCTTCAAATGGATTATTTCACATCCTAATGTCTATTTTAAGCTCACAAGGATATTGCACAAAATAGGTATTCTTGATAAATCAATGATAAAGTTTGTGCAGTCTCAAATGGACACTTCTGAGATGAGACAGGAGGTTTATACTGTTTGGAATGGATTTTCAAAACTTGCCATACCCATGACTAATACAGTGAATATAATTAACGTCAATAGTATTAAAGTACACCTGTACCTGGGAAAATACGACCGTGTAATCCCAGTTAAGAAATTTCGAAGGTTTCTTGATGCGATAAACAATATGCAACCTGTAATCCTGGAGGCGGGTCACAATTCAATGATCAAAAAAGCAGCCTCTCGAATTATCAATGATTTAAATCATCAATAGGATAAACGCCATAACAGCCTTTTTCCAATAATTTTCATTTCTTATGGTGTATTTGAAAAATTCACTTACCTTATATCCAAAATGAAGACTGTTGCATGGGAAGGATAACGTTCAACGGAGAGTATGAAGTGAAGGCATCAAAAAAGATGCTGTATCCATACATAAGCACCGCCAGTGGCCTGTCTCAGTGGTTCGCTGATGACGTAAATGTCAACAATCAGGATAAATCACTCACCTTTATTTGGGATGGTGACGAAAATGTTGCCAAGGTTGTATCTCAACGGATGAACAGCTATGTGAAATTCGAATTCTTACCTAGGACGGATGATGAAGAGGAGGATCCTTGCTGGGTTGAAATACGCCTTGAAATGAACGAATTAACCCAAACCGTCTTCATTCATGTAATTGATTATTCTGACATTGACGACGAGGAAGAGCTCCACGAGATTTGGGATAATAACCTCCATGCCCTCCGTGAAATCGTAGGGGGCTAATCCAACCTTCCGCTCTAATTCTTCATTTGGTTCTGTAACTTCGCAGTTATAAACTTCTGCCTTTGAAAAAGCTGGATAAACTTATTTTAAAGTCATTCTTTGGCCCTTTCATCCTCACATTTATTGTGGTGGTTTTCATCCTGCTTACTCAAAATATGCTCAAATATTTTGATGACTTCATTGGCAAAGACCTTGAAGTGGCCGTTTTGATGGAGCTAATGCTCTACATGTGCGTAAACCTGACACCCATTGCTATGCCATTAGGGGTTTTATTATCATGTCTGATGACCTATGGAAGCCTTGGTGAGCAATTCGAACTAACAGCAATAAAGAGTTCGGGAATTTCACTTTCAAGAACGCTGCTGCCAACATTCATTTTTGTGGCGATACTGACGGTTGGAATGTTCTTTTTTAACAACATTATTGTTCCAAAAGCCAACCTTAAATTTTATAGCCTGCTATGGGATATCAAACAAAAGAAGCCTGCCATGGATATCAGGGAAGGTCAGTTCTACACCGGGATTCCAAATTATAGCATCAAAGTGGCTTCTAAAATGCCAGATGGCATCACCATGAAAGATGTTCTTATCTATGATCACAACAATACAGATGGCAACCAGAGGGTTATTGTAGCAGATTCCGCTAAAATGTACACTTTCATGAACGACCGCTATCTTATGATGGAGTTGTTTAGCGGCACTTATAACTCTGAGGAAAGGAGTAGTAAACGTAACCAGGCAGGCTATAGGGTTATGCCTGTTAATCAATTTTTCCGCAATGAATTTGATCGAATGAAGATGGTATTTAGCCTGGCATCTTTTGATATGAGCCGCACTGATCTGGAGCTTTTTTCAAGCAACAAGGCAATGAAATCTATCCGTGAGCTGGAACATGATATCGATTCAATGCTGGATCAGGTAAAAATTGGTAAATACAATAGCTACCAACGAACCAAAGAAGTTTTTAATCGGCACATTATTGAAGATTTAGAAATCCCACGGGATTACGCAAAGGCCAGGTGGAAAAAAGATACAACGATTAAGGTTGTACCTAAAGAAAACCCAATAGTGATTACTCCACGAGGGGATCAGATGTTACGATTGAAGCGATTGCATATTGAACTCGATGAGAACCAAGAGCTTACAGATAGCGCTTTAATCAGCTTAGATGATTTTTTTGAAACGGTTAACTCAAAAAGGAAGGTTATAGACTATGCCATTAATAAGGCCAGGTATGCCAAAAATGCCCTTGCAGGAGAAAATTCCCGCATTGAGAATATCTTAAATACTTCTTATCGTTTTGTAATCGAAAAGTGGCGTAAATACACCTATGCATTCACCTGCATCACGATGTTTTTAATTGGCGCCCCACTAGGATCAATCATCAAAAGAGGGGGGTTGGGGCTACCAGTACTTATTTCTATCGGATTTTTCATTACCAATTATGTCCTCACAAGTATGGCTGACAAGTGGGCCAAGCAGGGCTTTGTTGATGGCACCTATTCCACGTGGTTTGCCAACGTAATCCTTATACCAATTGGGTTTTATTTCTTAAAGCAGGCCAGAAATGATGCCAGGCTATTTGAAACAGATTTTTATCTGGTTGTTTGGGATAAACTTAAGTCCAGGTTTTCAAAAAAGGACACCAAGGAACTTCAAACCGCTTAATCAGATGATCCAATCTGTAATAATCAGCAAAAAATGATAGGTATGATTGAAATTATCTAATATCTCCCTACTTTTGCGCACTGAAAAGAAAAGGAATAAAAACAGTAAAAGCAACTAATGTATTTAACGACGGAAATAAAGCAAGACCTGTTTAAAACACATGGCCGTTCGAAATCGGAAACTGACACAGGGTCAGCCGAATCACAAATTGCATTGTTTAGTCACAGGATCAATCATTTGACTGAGCATTTGAAAGAGAACAAAAAAGACCATTCAACCCGCATAGGCTTGATGAGACTCGTAGGTAAAAGGAGAAGACTTCTGAACTACCTTCAAAAAACGGAAATTGACCGTTACAGGGCTATCATCGCAGAGTTGAAAATCAGAAAATAAATTAAAGGGGAATTTTTAAAGTTCCCCTTTTTCCTTTCCTCATACTCAGCCAGGTTGGCTGGGTTGCCGCATTTTCGTCAAGACAAAAAAATTATGTTACCCAACTTTATTAGTAAAAAAGTTATGCTTCCTGATGGCAGGGAGATAACAGTAGAAACTGGCAAACTTGCCAAGCAGGCCGATGGCTCTGTTGTTGTTAAAATGGGCAATACAATGCTCCTGGCTACAGTTGTAGCAAATAAAGATGCCAAAGAAGGTGTCGATTTTTTACCCCTTTCGGTAGATTATCAGGAAAAATTTGCCTCAGCCGGAAAAATACCCGGAGGATTTCTGAAAAGAGAGGGAAGGCTTTCTGATCATGAAGTCTTAATATGTAGGCTGGTGGATAGGGCGCTAAGGCCACTATTCCCAAATGATTACCACGCTGACACGCAGGTAATGATTCAACTAATATCTGCTGATGCAGATGTATTGCCAGATGCCTTGGCAGCATTTGCGGCTTCATCGGCACTTGCTGTATCAGATATACCATTTCAAGAGCCAATATCCGAGGTTAGAGTGGCCAAAGTAGAAGGGGAGTTTGTCATTAACCCTACCCCTGCACAACGGGAAGCTGCTACCATGGAATTAATAGTTGCGGCTTCGATGGACAACATCATGATGGTGGAAGGCGAGTGTAAGGAAGTTGGCGAAGCTGAAATGATTGAGGCTCTTAAGGTTGCACATGAGGCTATCAAAGCACAGTGTCAGGCACAAATAGAGTTAACAAAGGAGACAGGAAAAGAAGAAAAGAGGGAATACTCTCATGAAACCCACGATGAGGATTTAAAAGAACTCATCAGATCGAAATACTATCAGAAGCAATATGATATTGCTGCAAAGGGTATTGCTTCGAAAACTGAGCGCAAGGAGGCTTTTAAAGCTTTACATGAAGATTTCATGGAATCTTTACCAGAAGATCATGAATATGATGAATTCCTTATTGGGAAATATTTCCACGATGTTGAAAAAGATGCCATCAGAAACGCCGTCCTGGATAAAAGGACAAGGCTTGATGGTAGGCAGTTGGATGAAATACGACCTATCTGGAGCGAGGTAAATTACTTACCAATGGCCCACGGTTCGGCAATCTTTACCAGGGGAGAAACACAATCTCTGACGTCAGTAACGCTTGGAACCAAGCTTGATGAGCAAATGATTGATGGTGCGATGCACTCAGGCTATAATAAATTCATTTTACATTACAATTTCCCGGGTTTCTCAACTGGGGAAGTGAGGCCAAATCGCGGTGCTGGCAGGAGAGAGATTGGTCATGGAAACCTGGCCTTGAGAGCTCTGAAAAATGTCCTTCCTGCTGAAGAAGACAATCCTTACACGATCAGAATTGTGTCGGATATCCTTGAGTCAAATGGTTCATCATCAATGGCTACAGTTTGCGCCGGCACATTGGCCATGATGGACGCGGGTATCAAAATTAAAGCACCAGTTTCCGGCATAGCCATGGGAATGATCTCTGATCCTGAAACTGGCAAATATGCCATCCTATCAGATATCCTGGGTGATGAAGATCACCTTGGTGACATGGACTTTAAAGTTACTGGTACAGAAAAAGGTATTACTGCCTGCCAGATGGACATAAAAGTAGATGGCCTATCTTATGATGTTTTAGCCGAAGCATTAGAGCAAGCTAAGAGAGGCAGGCTCCATATTCTTGATAAGATTAAGGATACCATGGAGGCACCAAACTCTGAACTGAAACCACATGCACCACGATCTGTAAAGATTACCATTGAAAAGGAAATGATTGGTGCGGTGATAGGCCCAGGTGGTAAAGTTGTTCAGGAAATCCAGAAGGAAACGGGAGCTACTGTTATCATCGAAGAAGTTGAAAACAATGGTATTGTAAGCATCTTCGCCGCTAATCAAGAAAGTATGGATGCCGCATATAAGCGGGTTCAAAATATTGCTGCTACTCCGGATGTTGGTGAAACATACGATGGCAAAGTGAAGTCAATCATGCCGTTTGGCGCATTTATCGAATTCATGCCTGGCAAAGACGGGTTGCTCCATATTTCTGAAATCAAATGGGAGCGGGTAGAAAAGATGGATGGCATTCTGGAAGTAGGCGAAGAGATAAAAGTTAAGCTAATCGAAATAGATAAAAAGACCGGGAAGTTTAGGTTAAGCCGCAAGGCCCTTTTGCCTAAGCCGGAGAAAAAAGATTAAGTTAAACGCTGGATTTTAGTTAATATTCAGGTTCGATTAAAGCAAAGGGTTCAACACAGAGCCCTTTTTAATTGACCTGAATGCGCCAACTCAAGATAAGTAAACAAATCACCAACAGGGAAAGTCAATCCCTGGATAAATACTTACAGGAAATTGGGCGGGTCGATCTCATAACTGCGGAAGAAGAAGTTCTCCTGGCTCAGAAAATTAGACAAGGAGATGCTTTGGCACTGGAGAAGCTCACCAAGGCCAACCTTAGATTTGTAGTATCTGTAGCCAAACAATACCAAAATCAGGGACTCACTTTAGGGGATTTAATCAACGAAGGCAACCTTGGCTTGATAAAAGCAGCTCAACGTTTTGACGAAACCCGTGGGTTCAAGTTTATCTCCTACGCAGTATGGTGGATCAGGCAGTCAATACTACAGGCATTAGCTGAACAAAGCCGCATTGTTCGATTGCCGTTGAATAGGGTTGGTTCACTTAACAAAATTTCCAAGACATTTTCGGAGTTAGAGCAGAAGTATGAGCGGGAACCTTCGGCTGATGAAATGGCAGAGGTTCTTGAGATATCAGTTGGCGACGTGATCGATACTTTGAAAAACAGTGGTCGTCATATCTCTATGGATGCCCCGTTTGCAAATGGCGAAGAAAATAGCCTTTTGGATGTACTTGAAAACCACGAGAGCGACACCCCAGATCAGGTACTACTTACGGATTCATTAAAGCGGGAAGTTGAAAGAGCGCTCTCCACATTAACTCAAAGAGAAACCGATGTGATCATTTATTATTTCGGCCTTAACGGGGAGCAATCGATGACATTGGAAGAAATAGGTAACAAATTTGGCTTAACCCGGGAACGGGTTCGGCAGATAAAGGAGAAGGCTATACGCCGATTAAGGCATACATCCAGAAGTAAGTCCCTGAAGCCTTACCTGGGTTAGTTCAAAATTCCTTTAATTTTACTGATTGTGTAATCAATCTCCTCTTCAGTGGTGTAAAGTGAAACGCCTAATCTGGTGACGCCGCCTTTTTCAAGGAGGCCTAGAACCTCTACCGCTCTTTGCGCATAAAAATGACCATCCCAAGCAAAAATGCCCTTTTCACCCAGCAGTTTGCACATTTTTTCGGCCTTAACTTTGGGGTGATAAAATGAAACCGTTGGTGTGCGGTTCATTTCATTAAACGGGAGCCCTGTAATCATCACACCTTCAATGTCTGCAAGGCCATCATGTAATCTCTTACCAAGATTAAATTCATGCCTGGTAATTTTCTGAAAAGCATCCTCAAGCTGATTGCTCAATTCAGATCCCTCACCAAAACTTGCAAGGAAATCAATTGCGGCACCTACTCCTGTAATGGCAGCGTGGTTAAGAGTTCCGGTTTCAATTTTATATGGAGCGTCATGCTCCTGGGTTATCAGATGATCGGTCGGCAATCGATCCAGTAAACCCGGCTTTGAATAAAGCAATCCCACATGTGGGCCATAAAATTTATAAGCTGAACATATTAAAAAGTCGCAATCGATCGCTTGTACATCAATTGAATAATGTGGTGCAAAATGTACTGCATCTATCATTAAGTAAGCGCCAACTTCCTTAGTCAACTTTCTAATCAGGTGAACATCATTAATCGTTCCAGTCAGGTTGGAGGCATAGCCTAAGGCAACGAGTTTCGTTTTAGAAGAAATTTTTGAAGCAAAATCACCATAATCCAAAACCCCGTCAGGGGTCATTTTTACTTCAATTAACTCAACCCCAAATTCTTTTAGCGAAAGCCAGGGGCCTCTATTGGCTTCATGATCCATTTCAGTAATCAAGATTTGATCCCCGGGTTTGCAGATTCTACCAATTGCTTTTGCTAATGAGTAGCACAGCGTAGTCATATTTTGACCATAGGAAATCGTACTGCCATCTGTTGCCCCTAGAAAAGCCGCAACCTTACCCCTCACCTGTTCTAACAATTCATCAGTTTCATCAGCCGTTGCAAACTGCCCATGACTATTGGCGTTGGAGGTTTTGTAATAATTAGAAATTGCCTCAATAACAGATATTGGCACTTGCGTTCCAGCAGGGCCATCAAGATAAACCACACTCCTACCATTTAATTGGCGTTGCAGGCTTGGGAATTCATTGCGGCATGAACCTATTTCTCTAGTCATATTGGCTGGCTTTATTTTGGCAATTCTTTAAAAAAGTGGGTTAGTTATTGAATTACAATTCTACGAGAAACTGGCCCAAACGGAGTTTTTGCTCTTACGATATAAATTCCAGGTTTGGCCGTTGATAGAGTTATCTCATTATTTAGTTGCTTGAATTGAAGCCTTTGACCGGTTAAATCAAACACGTCAATCTCACGAATTGTCCCTTCAACATAAAATGTGCCCCTGGATGGGTTTGGGTAAATACTTAACATTGGTGCAGTAGCATCTGAAACCGATGTTACCACCTCCCTTTCTAACTTTCTAAATACTGGCCGCATCATCAAACTGCCTTCTATACCTACGTTTTGACGCCACTCACCATCAACATTTGCAAAAATTCTTCTACCCGCATCCGTATTCTTATCTAACCCAACCCCAATGAAATTATCGCTAAACTGCTGCCAACCAATAAAAATAGTATCCTGAACTTCAAGCGGAATCTCCAATGTATACCTTGTGAAATTATTAATGCCCTCCTGATATTGAATGGTGAATGGCTGCTTGGCAATTAAGCTACCTACATCATCAGAAAGCCTTGTCCAAACCAAGATTTCAATTGGTAGGCTCTCCACTGAATTGGCAATTCTTGGAAAATATATATCTACATCGGTAAGTGTATCTGGGGTCGGCAAATAGAATTGATAAGCCAATTGCCCACGAATTTGGTTAATACCGGCTGCGAATTCGGCCGTTCCATCATCATAGGACAAGTAGTTTTGTATGGTGAATTGTCTTCTAATGGTATCATTAACCTTAAAATCGACATTATCATAAAAAGTGGTGTCGCCAGAAGCTGGGTTCACGAATTGAATCAGGTTTCTGTCACCCGTGTTGTACCGGATTTCGGCCTCAATTACGGTGGAATCTGCTCTGTTTAAACTTGTTAAATCTGGCAGTTCCGATTGAATAACCCGTCTCTCAAGGCTACTTAATGTGCTGGCCGTTTCCCTGAAATTAGGCTGGTCAATCAAAGAGCCGTCCAATGTGTTCGTAATGCTGATGGTGTATTCTACAGGATGTGGAATTGCATCGAGATTGAAGAGTTGAAAATCGATTGGTGTAGTCAGCTGATTTGGATCTGGAAAAAACATGTCTGATGGCACAGCCGAATACTCGCCAAGCAGAGAGGTAGTAAAACCTGTTACGCCCCTGTCGAAATAAGATAGATCAGCGAAATTCCTATCCTGATTTAAGAGCACATAGTCAACATGCCAGGTATCAAAACCACCCTTCAATCTTCCGAAACTTTGAAACCTGAACCTAAACCCTGAATGAAAAAAGGAAGCGTCATCAACCCTGATTATTTCCTGGGTAAAAACCTCTTCTCCGGCGCTATTAGTACGAACAGCGTCTATACCCCCGGCCACCACAAATTTCGTCACCCAGGCAGAATCACTGTTCATAAATTGCAGCCTCAAAGAGTCATCTTCATTCGGGATTTCACCGTTGCCTTTCGCCTGCCAAAAAAAGCTGATAAAGACCGTACTCATTTTATTCGCCGCAATCTTCGAAAGGTCTATTGGTTTCGAATTGAGGTTATCTGTATTGCCCACAAACTGCGAGTTAATGTCGTAGGGAACGCCAAATGCATCAGTACCATCAAATGAGGCAATATTTAGAGTGGGCGGGTTTTTGGCCATCGTCCGGTTAACGTAGACATTCTCACTTTGAAACCACAAACCAGGGTTTGGGCTACCATCCGTAGATGTAGAGAAGTCGTCCCAAAATGGCAATTGTAAAGTATCTGTTTCCTGTTTTGTTGATAAGTACCTTGCGTTCTCCCCAGAATCTAAGTTTTTTAAAATCTGCTTCACAACTAATTGACAATCAGCATACAAGGTGGTGCCAAGCATCAAGCCAATCCAACAAAACCATGATTTTTGCATCAATCCAGATCTGATATTTCACTTTCTACTGCCAATGAATCCTCCTCAATGGGTTCAACCACCCATAGGTCAACGCTCTCCCCTATCCTAATCTTGTTCTCAGGCCGTGGATATTGGCGGAAAATTACACCCGGGGCATACTGGAAAGTATTGTAAGTTGTATCTCCTTCATCAGTTACCTCTATTTCGGTACCAAATGCCTCTTTTTCAAACCTCACGTTGCCCAATTGCAGGCCAAACCCAACAATGGCAAATTCTACATCTTCATAATCCATTCCAATGAAATTCTGCATTTCATAATCCTGCCTTCCAAGGCCATCCCCGACCACCAAATCGATACTCGCCCCCTTTGGAATAAGTTCATCCTCGATGATTTCATCCCCTTCATAGTGCTGCTCTTTCACAGCAAAACGAAAGGGGTCTGGTACATATCTGATTTTACCCAATGTCAAGCCCTTACTCTTTAAAACCACTATTGCATTTTTCACAGACCCATCCACAAGGTTCGGCATCTTAACCATCGGTGGTTTGGTAGAGTTCAGCGTCAGGTAAATTTTTCTATTCTCTTTAACCTTTGAATTAGCCAATGGAAATTGCTTCAAAACTGCATTGGGCTGATATTCAGTTGAGAACCCAGAATCCGGCAGTATTTCATAGCGCAAGTTTCTGAGGGTCAAATAATCATGCAATTGGTCAAACGCAACTCCTTGTAAATCTGGAACCGTTATGGACTCACCGTGATTAGTGATCGTCGGTAGATAGATATAGAAAAAGAAAATGATCGAAAACGCAACTATGCCTATCATAATTGATAGGTGCTTGACTATTTTTATAATCTTTTGGAGCATCTGAGTTTAGTCACTTAAAGTTATAGCTAAAGGGTCAAACATCCCTCCGATTCGATCTGTTGATCTCATCACCATCCTTCAAATGGGGATTGGAAGAATTTGTTTTACTCAAGCTATACTCCAAAATCTTATCAATAAAATCATAAGGTTTATAACCATTGATCGCAGTCTGGTGAAAAATACAGGTAGCTGGAGTCATACCAGGAAGTGAATTCACTTCAATCGGAATTGTATTAATGCGCCCATCATTATAAATCCTAACGAAAGCATCAATCCTGGCATATCCCTCAACGTTAACGGCCCTTGCTATTTTCTCCAGATCAGCCCTGATTTTTTTTGACATAGCAGCTTGTTTTGTGGCATCTGGTGAAAATCTGGCCGGGGTAATATTTTGGCCTTCACCTGCAAGAAATTTCTCCTCAAGAGAAAGCACCTCTCCTGTTGCAAGCGCCTCAGAAGGTTCGAAAATTTCATAGACCATCTCTCCATTTTCATCTTTTCTGGTCAACAACCCTCCAGTGACTTCAAGGAAATGGTCAGCATCTTCGGCGGTGATCAAGTCTTCCACCATGAAATAAGTTTTCAATGGAATCTCTTCGCTGTTTTTAAGGTGCAGGATATCAGCCAGATTTTTAGGAAGCGGCAAAGAATCCCTGAACATCATTTCAGTAAAGGCTTCCAACTCCGCCCTGTTTTTGATTTTCTTAACGGCTGAGCTACAGCCATCATCTGACGGCTTAGCGATGAAGGGATATTGAAAAGTTGTCTCTATCGAACGGACCAATGCAGTAGCATCATTCTGGAATTCCTCCTTAGTCACCATTAAATGGTTGGCAACGGTAAATCCCTTCTCTTTTAAAATTTCTTTGGTGCGATACTTATCAATTGAAATTTGAGAGCTTTTTACGCCAGACCCATTGTAGGGTAACCCTACCTTATCTAATTCTGCTTGTAAAGCACCATCTTCCCCCGGTCGGCCATGGAGCGCTATAAAAACAGCATCCACTTGCTTGCTTAAATCTTCAATTGATACTTTGTTGGGCTCATTAATATGCTGGGCCACATATTTTTCAGTAATCGATTTTGCCTCTTCTTTTATACTCTCAATAATTGGCGACATCTTAAAATGCAAAACCTTATCCCTGATGTCGTCGGCATTGTCCTTCAACAGAATGTTTACAGGCAGCTGGTAGAGCTCAAAGTGATTTTCATCACCGGTTAGAAAAACTGGTATTGGCTCATACTTCTCTGAACTCGAAAGCTTTTGATAAATATTTCGGCCAGATTCAACGGATATATGTCGTTCAGTAGAATAACCGCCAAGGATTACCGCCACCTTAATTTTTTCTGAAACCTGATCATGCAGCGATGCTATCTCATTATCTAGCTGTTCCAGTATTCGGCGCATTCTGGTGTTATCCTTACCTGTCATCACCCTGCTTTCCAAAGAAGTCCTTATGATGTAGGTCAAAAACTGTGAAGGGTTTAAGCCGATCTCACCTGCTTGATGAAAAAAGAAGGACGACGGCATCATTCCTGACGTGGTGTTTGGGTCAATCAGATAGACGTTGCCATCCTCAGAATAAAAACCATCGATCCTGGCGTAGACATGACAATAAAGGCTCTCATTGAGTCTTGCAGATTCTTTTCTGATGTACTCAACAGTTTCTGATGGCAAATCAATCGGGGTCACTTTTCTGCTAATGCCAGGAAGGTATTTTGATCTGTAATCGAAGAGGTCTTTCGTTTTCACAATTTCAGTCGGGGGCAGTGCAATTGGGCCTTGATCACCCTCGATTACAATGCATGAAAACTCTTTGCCCTTGATGAATGATTCAATGATGATTTCTTCTTCAGAATTGATGCAGGTGAGTTGAATTGATTCATTTCCTCCAGAAAAATATCCATCAAGGTATTTCCAAAGTTCCTCTGGGTGATAGATGGTGTCTTCTCCATGCAAAACCGGAAACCCAAGCCCTTCACGGATGTCAGTAAACCTGATCAGGTAGTCCCGTTTTTCTGTATCAGATGCATTGAGCCAGAACTCCGAATCTATATCTTGAAGAAAAAATGCCTGGTTGGTTAACCTCACAAATTCATCCACTGAATCATTTTCCAAAATGCCAATGCCAATAGAGGAACCCTGGTTTGGCGCTTTGATCACCATAGGCAGCCCAACTGCTTCTTTCATTTTTTCGAAAGCTTCTGAATGGTCCCTGGTAGTTAACCAGTCTTTACGCTTCAATACCTGAAAATCAGGATCCGGGAAATGGTTTTTCTTGAAGTAGTCCTTCTGAATTACTTTATTAATACCAATTGCGGATGGCAAAATGCCTGATCCAGAATATGGAATGCCATACCATTCAAGAATACCCTGTAGGCTACCATCCTCTCCATATGGCCCATGCAATGCAAGAAATGCGAAATCAAAGAGCTCAGAAAACCTGTCTGGGTTGATTTTTTTACCAACCGAATTGATGATTTCGGTTTGTTTTTCTGTTGTTAACTCTTTTAAAGATTCGAGGTAAACCTGAAATCCATGTTTGGTTTCGGGGAGGAACTTAACCGGCGGATAAAAATCACGAATGGTGCCTTTATAGATGTATTGCCAATCAAGCAGAATGAAATTGCCGAGGCTGTCAATAAAAACAGGAACTGGCTCAAATAGAGACTTATTGAGGTTATCGTAAACTGTTCGGCCACCAGCAAATGATATTTCCCTTTCTCTTGATTGGCCTCCAAAAAAAATCCCTATACGCATGAAATTGAGCTGTTACTGTATGGCGTGGCAAGTTAATAAAAGATGGTTGGGGTTTTGGATTTTGAGTTTCTTGTTTGCCCCAAATAGTGCTTAATTTAACATCATGACTGGCCTGTTGAAATAAACTGAATTATTCAGACTCACTCAATGTTAACGATTTTATGAAAAATTAAAATGGCACCAGAATATCAAATAAAACTTGCTTCAGCACAAGATCTTGAGGCTATTGTAGAAGCAGGAGATTCAATTTTTGACTATCCTGTAAAACCGAATATTGCCGAAGAGTTCCTTAGGGATCCGAGGCATCATATGGCCCTCGCCTTTCTAGATGAAAAAGTTGTTGGTATGGCATCCGGTTTTGATTATTTACATCCGGATAAAAATGTTCAATTTTTTATCAACGAAGCTGGTGTAGCCGATGAACATCAGGGTAAAGGTATCGGCAGGGAACTAGTCAAATTTATATGCCGTCACGCAAAGTCGCTGGGGTGCAAAGAAGCCTGGGTTGGCACAGAGAAATCTAACATAATTGCCAGGAAGGCCTACGCAGCGGCCGGTGGAGTAGAGGCTAAAGAGCCTTTCATTTTGATCGAATTTGATCTGTGATCAGGATTAATATTAATCCCGATCACAATTATCATTACTATCCCAGTGCCTGCTCCAAATCCGCGATTAAATCATCCACATCTTCAATACCAACGCTCAACCTTATCAGTGAATCCGTAAGGCCAGACTTCAAGCGCTCCTCTTTGGGTATGCTGGCGTGGGTCATGCTAGCAGGGTGGCCCACTAAAGATTCCACACCACCTAATGACTCAGCCAGGGCAAAAACTTTAAACTTCTCCAAAACCCTGAATGACTTTTCCATTGAATCTTCGGTCATGGTGAATGAAATCATCCCACCAAAATCACGCATCTGCTTTTTTGCGGTGGCATGATCCGGATGATCTTCAAAACCAGGCCAGTAAACCTTACTGACGCCTGAATGGTTTTTTAAGTATTTCGCCACCTTGGCACCATTTTCTGAATGGCGCTGCATACGTATGTGCAATGTTTTTAACCCTCTTAAAATCAAGAAGCAATCCTGCGGGCCCGGAACCCCGCCACATGAATTTTGGATAAACTCCAATTGATCCTTCAGTTCATCTGAGTTCACCACTACAGCACCATGAACGGCGTCTGAGTGCCCTCCTAGATATTTTGTTGCTGAATGTACTATAATATCTGCCCCTAAATCCATAGGTGTTTGCAAATAAGGAGATGCAAATGTGTTATCAACTGCTATCAAGATATCCTTCCCCGTCCTTAATTCACATATGGCCTTAATATCAACCACTCTCATCATTGGGTTGGTAGGTGTTTCAACCCAGATCATTTTGGTATTCTCGTTCATCAGACCTTTCACTGCATCTAAGTCGGTCAAATCAGCAAAATGAAATTTCAACCCATAATTCTGAAAAACTTTGGTCATAATTCTGTATGTGCCGCCATACAAATCATTGGTGCAGATGATTTCATCACCCGGTTTAAAAAGTTTGATAATTGCATCGGTAGCGGCCATACCTGAAGCAAAGCAAACACCATGTTTGCCATTTTCAAGTGAGGCTATGCACTTCTGGAGCGCATCCCTGGTTGGGTTTTGCGTTCTCGCATACTCAAATCCCTTATGGTCTCCTGGAGAAGCCTGGACATATGTGCTGGTCTGAAAAATTGGGGTCATTATGGCCCCTGTTGATGGATCAGGCTCCTGGCCTGCATGGATAGCTTTAGTACCGAATTTCATTCTTTATGGGTTAACTGTTTTGTTTTGGCGCAAAAGTAGATTTTGTATGCGTGTTTCAAAGTTTTGTTGATGAAAACAATCCGTTGTTCAAATTAAACCTGCGCTTACGTGAGAAGTTGTGAAAGGATAGGCAACACTTATTTAAAAAGTTCATTGGTTATCTACCTGACATTATTTGTAACTTGTAAGTTGATTTAATTTAGAAGAAGATGAAAAAATTCCTGTTAATAGTATTTGGCCTGATCTTGTTGATTTTAGCTGCAGCTGTTGTTCTTCCAATTATCTATAAAGACGACATCAAAGCTGCGATTGACTCAGAAATTGACAAAAATGTAAAAGCCAAAGTTTATTATGATGTTGATCACTTAAACCTCACTTTGTTTAAGAATTTCCCCAACATTACTGTAGGTATGGGCAATTTTGGAGTAGTTGGCATTGACCAATTTGAAGGGGACACACTGATGTCAATGGGATCATTTGAGGTGGTGGTTGATATAATGTCTGTAATTAATGGGGAGAAAATAAATGTAAACTCCATTAGCCTTGTTGAGCCTAACATCTATGTAATCGTTTTGGCCGATGGAACCGCTAATTACGACATTGCAGTTGCATCTGAGGAGATTGAAACCCCAGCAGAAACTGATGACTCGGCTACAGCCTTCAATGTAGGAATTAATAAATGGGAAATTGTTAATGGCAACCTCATCTATTTTGATCAATCCATGAATTTTTACACTTCCATCATGGGGCTCAACCATGAAGGCAGTGGGGATTTCACTCAAGACTTATTTGACCTAACTACACACACGGCAATTGATGCCTGGAGCCTGGGCTATGAAGGTGAAGAATATCTTACTAACAAACGCCTTGCAGTTGATTTTACAATGGCAATGGATTTGCCAAACTCAACCTACACATTCAAGCAAAATCGAATTGCTCTCAATGATTTCGGAATTGGCTTCGACGGAACCGTGGCAATGCCTGGAGACGACATCAATATGGATCTGACTTTTACAGGTCAGGACATTTCATTGGTTAGCCTCTTTTCCCTGATCCCTGGTGCGTACACCGAATACCTCGATGGTCTGGATGCTAATGCCACAATCAATTTTGGCGGCATGGTGAAAGGCACATACAACGACAACACCATGCCTGCGATAAATGCAAAGCTTAAAGTCGATAACGGCCGCATTACATACGCCGAATATCCAATCCCCATTGAGCAACTTACTATTGACTCTGAGTTAGATGTTCCATCAGCAGATTTGACCACCGGAAGTTTTAACCTCAACAAATTCTCAATGTTGGTTGATGGCGAAAAAATGGAGGCGACACTAGCGTTCAAAAATTTTGAAGATTACCAATGGGATTTCGGCATGAATGGGAATGTTGACCTGGCAAAACTGATGAAGCTAATGCCTATGGACAGCATGGAACTGGAAGGAAAAATTACTGCCGCTCTTCAGACAAAGGGTAAAATGTCAGACCTTGAGGCAGAGCGTTACGACCAGTTGCCCACCAATGGCTCACTTGGAATCTCTGATTTCAAATTTTCCAGTCCCGATTTACCTCAAGGGTTCGGGATTAAAAAATCAGAAATGACATTTGACCCAAGCACTATTGCCCTGAAATCTTTTGATGCCACATTGGGCAAAAGTGATATGCAAATGAATGGGTCATTATCAAACTACCTTGCTTATGCACTCAATGAAAATGAGATAATTAAGGGTACCCTCAATTTTAATTCCGGAACATTTGATTTGAATGAATGGATGACAGAAGAAGAAGTAGTGGAAGAGGATACAACCACCCTATCAGTAATTGAGGTGCCTACCAACATTGATTTTGTGCTGGCCTCAAATATTGGTCAGGTGCTTTACGATAACATGGCCATTAAGGATATGAAGGGTAACATCATCGTCAGGGATGGTTCCGTTAGAATGGAAGGAGTGAATATGAACCTATTAAACGGTTCAGTTTCAATGAACGGATTCTATACTACGGCAGGCGTGGACCATCCAACGTTTGACTTCGATTTAAAGGTCAGTAAACTTTCAATACCAGAGTCGTTCAAAACATTTAGTACTATTCAAACCCTTGCACCAATGGCTGAGAAGATGATCGGCAACTTCTCTACAGATTTTAAAATTGGGGGAGCGTTGGGAGATGATATGATGCCGCTCTACGATCATTTATTCGGAGCCGGCTTGGTTGAAATTGCCGAAGCTGCTTACAAAGGCGACATGAAAGTGCTTTCTGCAGTTTCAAGCGTTACCAAGCTTGGGGCGGTAAGTAACGCCGCTAATAACGATGGCCAAATCAAATTAAAAGATGTTTTAATGCAGGCTGAAATCAAAAATGGAAGAGTTCATTTAAAACCCTTTGATCTTGAGGTTGGTGGATATAAAACAACCGTTTCTGGTAGCAATGGTGTCGACGGAAGCTTGGATTATGTAATGAAGATGGATGTGCCCACAGGCCAACTCGCCGGAGTTGCCAATAACTTGCTTGCCTCATTCACAGGTGGACAGAGTGTAGTTGGTGAAAAAATAAGGCTGAACCTCGGAGTGACTGGCAATTATGAAGACCCCAAAGTGAAAATCCTAAGCACAGAAAATGCCAGTGGGTCATCGCCAAAACAGGCAGTCAAACAATCCATCAGAGCTGAAGTGGATAAGCAGAAGGCCGAAGCTGAGGCTAAGATTCAGCAAGAAATAGCTGACCAAAAAGCGGCAGCAGAAGAGGAAGCCAAAAAACAGCTTGAAAAAGCGAAAGAAGAAGTGAAAGATGCGGTAGGCGATGAGTTGAAGGAAAATCTTGGCGAAGGGGCTGAAGAGGCCAAGGATGCCTTAAAAGGATTGTTTAAGAAGAAAAAGAAAAAAGGCAATTGAGATGAAAAGTTTAACAATTAAGTTTCCTGATTCTATAGAAATTGATGAAAATGATTTCCTGATTTTCGTTGCTTCTAAACTTTATGAAACTGGAAAGCTTTCGTTAGGACAAGCGGCAGAACTTTCGGGATTTACGAAAAGAACATTTGCCGAACTTCTAGGAAAACATGGAGTGTCAATAGTTAACTATCCAGCTGAAGAAATTGTTGATGACATCAACAATGCCTAAAATTATTACGGATACCAGTTGCTTGATTTTGCTCTCAAAAATTGGGCAATTAAACTTACTCAATGAGCTTTATTCTGAAGTATGGGTGACTCAGGAAATAGTTAACGAATATGGTGCAGGGCTACCAAAATTCATAAAAATATCCCGCGTAAAACCTAAATTCGTTAGACTCCTTTGGCAAATTGACAAGGGAGAGGCCTCTGCCATATCTTTGGCTTTAGAATCTGGCTATTTACTAGCGATTGATGACCTAAAAGCAAGAAATGTAGCATTTAATCTCAAACTGAAAATAACTGGCACACTAGGGTTGTTGGTCAAAGCAAAGAAGTCAGGTCTGATCGATTCAGTTAAAGATCAGTTAAAAGCAATAGAAAAAACCGACTTCAGATTGTCAGAAGATGTTAAGAAAATAGTATTAATTCAAGCCAATGAACTCAACTAACGTCTTATTCATCGAAGGCACCAGAATCCCTTTCCTCCGATCAGGTACAGATTATCAGGATTTAATGGCCTATCAACTCGGAGCAATGGCTATCGGCGGCCTACTGACAAAGGCTGCTGTTGATGCCAACATTGTCGACCGGGTGATTATGGGAACGGTAGTTCACAATGTTAAAACGGCCAACGTAGCAAGAGAGTGTGGACTAACTGCTGGTATACCAAACACTGCTCCGGCTCTAACTGTTTCGCAAGCTTGCATTTCTGCCAATGCGGCCATTTGCCATGGTGCCGATTTAATCAGAACTGGCCAGGCGGATGTAGTGATTGCCGGAGGCACTGAATCCGTTTCTGATATTCCAATTGCTTTCAGGAAACAAATGCGTAAAAAGCTCTTTAACGCCCAAAAAATAAAAGGGATTGGTGATATGCTCAAGTTTGTTTTGAGCCTGCGACCGGCAGATTTCAAACCAGATGTACCATCCATTTCGGAATTTACCACCGGCCGTACTATGGGTCAGGATTGTGATTTAATGGCTGCAAGATATGGGGTGTCAAGAGAGGAACAGGATCAATTTGCAGAACGATCTCATCAACTAGCTGCCCAGGCACAGTTAGATAAAATATTCGCAGACGAGATCACAAAAGCTGAATTTCCACCAAAATTTAAAGCCATCAATCAAGACAACACCATCAGAGAAGACACCACCGCAGAAAAGCTTGCCAAGCTGCGTCCAGCTTTCGACAGAAAACATGGCACCTTAACAGCAGGTAATTCTTCTTTCCTAACAGATGGTGCCGCTGTTGTGCTGCTGATGTCGGAGGCCAAAGCCAAAGAACTCGGCCTTCAAGGAAAGGCCAGAATAAAAGATTACGTTTTCACAGGCCAGGATCCTGATGAAGAGTTACTGCTAGGCCCTGCTTATGCCACTTACAAAATATTGAAACAAAACGGCCTTGAAATTAAAGACTTTAATGTCTTTGAATACCACGAGGCATTTGCTGCCCAAATCCTTACGAACCTCAAATGCATTGATTCTGACAAATTCGCTAAAGAGAAGATCGGCGCCTCATCGAAGCTTGGTGAGATACCGATCGACAAATTCAATATTCATGGCGGGTCGCTTTCATTGGGGCATCCCTTTGGGGCAACTGGGGCAAGGTTATTGACTACCGCTGCCAATAGATTGATCAGGGAAGATGGCCAACTGGCGATCTTAGCTGCCTGCGCCGCTGGAGCTCATGGTCATGCTATGGTTTTGGAAAGGGTTTAATCATTCACAGGTTTTAACAACTCACCATCCCAAATGGCACTGTACTTATTTTCCAGACCAATTAACACAATTCTCAAAACTCCATCTTCAATTATCTGCCATCCAGAAACTTCAGACTCCTCTTCCCAAAATTCACAATTACAAATAAAATCTAGTTCACCACTTTGATATTTCAGCCGTTTTTCAGTCCCATCTTTTTCAAAAACAAGAAAGTTAAAATGTTCAGGATATCCTAGATCATAGAAATTGTCATAACCAGTATCTTCGGCGGTAAGCACTACCACTTGATTAAAATGAGGGAGGTCGTAGGTAGTTAAAATGTGCTGGATTCTCAAATCAGTATAGTACTCCTTACCATTAATCTCAAGTTTATGCCAAACTTCCCAAGAGTATCTCCAACTAGTATCTGGATTTTGGAAAGTTTGTTTGTAATCGGTGTGGATGAGATTAATAATGGAACTTCTATCTAACACACCCGATATGTCTTTTTCTGATCCAGGATTATCTTTATTAAATAGAGCTATGTTGTTGCTAACAGATAAATATCTCAAGCGATCTCCTAAATCTTCTGTGGCCAATTGAGGTTCAATGAAATTTTCTGCAACTGATAAGAGTGTTGAATCAGTGCTTCTATGAAGATATTGGCCCTTTTTAATTTCAAACCAATCAGCAGATTGGGTTGCAGTTTGACCAAAAATTTGTCCAGAAAAAAGAGAAATTACTAATAATCTAATCATTCACCGCCCCAACAAGCCCAACAATCTTCACAATCTTCCCTCCCTTCACCTCAATCGATTCACAAGCCCTGAACTTGGTGCCCATTAATGAATCTTCACCTTGATAAACTATGGTGCCCCGGTCATCTGAAAATGTGGAGTCAAGCAATTCTACATTTTTCCAGGGAGTAGGGTTTGAACGCACCACCGACATCAACTCACCGGCATTTGAGGCTTGGAACATACCCATATCAGCAGTGCAATTATCATCGAGACAGGAGCGAAACTCTGCCAGGTCAACTGGTTCTTGCCAGGAATTATAATATTTAAGAATTAGGTCTTTTGTGGAACTCATCTGTCAATAGCTGATTGATCTTCAATTTACAACATTTTGAGATTTGCCATTTAAATACGCCCTCACATTATCAATTGAAATATTGAGGAGCCTTTGCCTTGCTTCTTTAGTGGCCCATGCCTGATGAGGTGTGATAATGCAATTCGGCTGTCCGATAAGAGGATTCTTTTCGGGAGGCTCCTGTGATAACACATCCAACGCCGCTCCGGCTATTGTCCCATTTTTTAATGCTTCAGCTAAGTGTTGTTCATTAACCAATTGACCCCGACCGGTATTAATAAGCACAGCTGATTTCTTCATCAAACCCAACCTCTCCGAATCAATTAGTCCATTGGTTTCATCATTTAATGGGCAGTGCAGCGTGATGTAATCAGATTTTTCTAATATTGTTTCTAAATCTGCATACTCATACTCCACTTCTTTCGGAGCAGGTGTGAAATAGCAAATGTGCATCCCGAATGCTGACCCAATTTTAGCCACCTTATTACCGATGGCACCAAGTCCAACAATGCCCAAAGTTTTATCTGCCAGTTCGAATAATGGAGCATCCCAATAACACCACTCACCTACTTCTGTCCACCTCCCATAACCCACTTTATCAGAAGTATTTCCTACATTATTTGTGAACTCCAGGATCATAGCAAAAACATGCTGAGCCACTGAGTTGGTGCCATAGCCAGGTACATTGGTCACGGTTATACCTTTAGCATTGGCTATTTCCAAATCTATGACATTATATCCTGTGGCCGTAACTCCAACATATTCAAGGTTGGGTAATTTATTTAGGAGTTCGTTGTACAGCACAGCTTTGTTGGTAAGAATTATGTTGGCATCCTTCACCCTATCCAAATATTGCTCTGGGGTTGATTTGTCATAAACAGTCAACTCACCAAAATCCTTCAATTCATCCCAACTTAAATCCCCAGGATTGATTGTGCCACCATCGGTGACTACTATTTTGTTTGAACTAATCATACCTAAAGCTAAATAGGGAGCGTCTAACAAGCATATGGTTATATTTACAGGCTTAATTACCAGTTATCATATGAGATTATTGTATAGCCTGCTCAAGGCAATTTCCCCAATTTTTATTTTTTGTTTAGCAGCCTCGGCTCAGGAGTGGACTGAGATTGAGAGGGCTTTGCCTGTGCCACATTCATCTCAAGGTGATCATTTCGGATCTGCAATCGATGTGGATGGAAGTTATTTCGTGGTAGGAGCTCCACAAAATGATTCGAAAGGTTTGAGCTCAGGGATTGCTTACGTTTATCGAAAAGTTGATAATGAATGGGAAAGAATAGCTGTGCTAACAGCATCAGATGGAGATGCAGGTGATAATTTTGGTAAATCGGTATCAATCGAAGGTTCTCTCATTGCAATTGGCTCTCCTGGTACCCAAACACTAGGTTTTAATTCGGGAAAAGTGTACCTCTTTCAAAAGCCAGAAGAGGATTGGGTTGATTCAGAAGAAACGTCATCCCTTCAGCCAAGCGATTTGAAGTTGGGCGATAAGTTCGGTTTTAACATATCAATTCACAATCAAGAAATTGCGGTTGTATCGGAGTTGGGTGATGGTATCTTAGAGAATTCCGGAGCAGTCTATGTTTTTGAGCCACAAACAGAAACTGGATGGTATAATTCAATTGAAACAGCCAAATTGATTCAGGGTTCCGCCACTACAAACAAATTTCCAGGGAACTTCGGTGTTTCTGTTGCTTTTGAAGATGGCCTTTTAGTTGTTGGACACCCAACATATGATGACGCAGAATCAGATCAGGGCTGTATCCTGGTTTTTGAAAGACCGGAACTAGGTTGGTCAAACAATTCTGAAAATGCGCTTCTAACTTATTCTGAACCTCAACCGAATGGCAATTTAGGGTTTGAGATAACTATTACTCCTAATTCAATTGTTTCAACAGGTAGGTTAATAGGAGATGTCGGAACATATGTCAATGATTTAGCTTTTTTTGATCTGCAAGAAACTTGGACGAATAGTGTCGAAAACTCAACATTTGAAATTGATGAAAACATCTACATTTCAAAGATAGAAACCTTTCAAAATGGATTGGTATTATCGCTACCGAATGTAAATGACAGCAGAGGAGAAGTAAGGACTTATCAAAAAAATGAGAACTCTTGGGAAGTGGAAAAAATAATCCAGGTAGATGATCAA
The DNA here is from genome assembly GCA_040222875.1 of Cyclobacteriaceae bacterium. Taxonomy (GTDB): domain Bacteria; phylum Bacteroidota; class Bacteroidia; order Cytophagales; family Cyclobacteriaceae; genus JAJCYL01. Next base: position 524,927 of record JAVKCG010000004.1, read on the forward strand.
TTAGATTTCTACAGATTAGGAAATACCGTTTCAGTTTCTCAATCGTTGTTAGTTCTTGGTACCAATGATCAATCAAATTTAAGTTTCAATTCTGGAGCCGTTGGATTAATCGATTTAGAGGATGGAAACTGTTCTCCAAATTGCTTTGTTACTTCGTTTGTCTCAAGCTCAACCCAGTCAGCAGCTCAAGCCGATTTCGGCTGCTCAGTTGCGATCTCAGGCAATTGGGCAGTAGCAGGGTCGAAACACGACGGTGAGATGGGTTACCATTCGGGGGCCGCTTATGTCTACCAAAAAAATGGCAGTAGTTGGGATTTGAAGCAAAAGCTTATCGCAAACGATGCCAGTATTAATGATGAATTTGGCTCCAGTGTTTCAATCTATGGCAATCTCATCGCCGTCGGCTCTCCGAGAGCTGATTTGGAAGACATTCATTCCAATGAGGGCGCCGTGTATCTTTTCAAAAGAATAAATGGTGACTGGGTTCAAATCCAAAAAATAGTTCATCCAGATCGGGAGAGGGGAGATTATTTGGGCCATGATGTTGCAATTTATAAGAACGAAATTTTAATTTCTGGCCATAGTAGCGGGGCCTCAAGCAATATTGGTAAAGTAGCTCTTTTTGAGTACTCTGAAAGTTCATTTTCATACTTAGTAGACTTTTTACCCCCTGAACCAACTAGTTATTCATTCTGGTTTGGCCAACAGATAGATTTATTCGAAAATAAAGCTATCGTGGGTGCCGGAAATGCCAGATTAGTACAGCGATATAATTCCAGTAAAGCTTTGCTTTTTGAGAAACCTGAGGATGGATGGCAAACTCAAGCGGCTGAGATAATACTGTACAAGTCGGATGAAACATTTGGTGCCTACACAAATACACCAGTGGTTATTCAAGACAGTGTGGCTTTTTACGGAGATCCGCGTAGCGTTGAACCTAATCCATCAACTGTCTTAGCGGGAAGAATCCATGGGTTTAAAGCCTCATTAAATGGTTGGGAAACATCAACAGAAGATTTCGAAATAATTGACCCTGAAGAAAACATTAGCCAGGCATTTGCACATACATTGGAAATTTCAGGTCACCAGTTTTTGACCTCTAATTACTTAGCAACTCAAAATGAGCAAGAAATCGGAAAGGTTTTCTTATACAAAAAAAACGAGAGTTGGAGTGATTTAGAAGAGCCAATTGAGTTATCGACGGATGAGATAATTGCTGAATCAGAATTTGGTAGGTCAGTAGATATTTATGGAAATACGATCGTGGTAGGAGCTCCTGAAGAAACCAATGAAACAGGCGTTGAAGCCGGTGGGGTCTACTTTTTTCAAAGCAACGAACCCTATGTAACCAGGGTGTACTCGGACCAAAGAGCAGTTGGCACCGATGACGATGTAATCATCAACATTGAGTTCGACAGAGATGTCACCGTAACGGGAACACCGGAACTACTTCTTGAAATAGAAGGCGAGGTTGTTGATGCGACGTTTGTGGGTAGTGAAGGGAAGTTAGTTCAGTTTTCGTATACCGTTCAGGAGGGTGATGATGAAGCCGCTTTGAGCTACTACAATGAAAATTCCTTTTTATATGGAGGTGAAATCATTGATGGAGATGGCCTTGAGGCAAACCGGGTGTTGCCACCTGTGGGTGGCGACAATTCGTTGAGCTATCCCAACACAACAAGGCTTGACGGAGGAATTCCACCGGAGCTTGTTGAAGCTACTGAGCTTCCAGAGGAAACCGCTGAAAATCAACAAGTCCTTGAACTCACTTTCAGTGAACAGATGCAGGACATCACAATTGAAAATGTCCTATCAACCAATATTCAGATTGATTCCGTTGCCCACACATCTGAAGAGTCATTCGTTATCTATTTCACCATAATGGATGCCGGAGAGGCGACCTTTGATTTCACCAACGACCTGTTTTTAGATCTTGTGGGCCATCCCTGGGAAGGACAGGCTTTTAGTACCACATACGTACCACGATTTGATTCCAAAATGACCATTGGCGTTGGTTTGAGAAGCGGGGATGTAGATTGGGTGGACTATGACTACGATGGCAAATTGGATTTCTTTATTACCGGTGATGATATAGATGCCAATCCGGTCACCAGGCTCTACCGAAATACCGGTGATGGATTTGAAGAAGTATTCGCCGGAACGTTTCCGAATGTGATGGAGGGAAGCTTCGATTGGGGGGATTACGACAGCGATGGCGACCTTGATGTCGTTATTATGGGTTTTCTGCAACAGCCATTCAGGTTACTTACAGAGTTGTACACAAATTCGGGAGATGGTTTTGAGCTCAACGAAAATGTGTCGTTCACTCCAGTTTCCAGAGGTGCAGTTAAATGGGGTGACTACGACAATGACGGCCATTTGGACCTGCTGCTCATAGGTCAGGATGTTACAAGTAGCTCTGTTACCGAGATCTACCAGAACCAGGGAGATGGAACCTTTATCCAAATCCTTACCGATGAAGTTGCTGGGGTTTCATTTGGTGATGCGACCTGGGTGGACTACGACACCGATGGCGACCTTGATTTCATGATCTCCGGCGTCACCGGTACCGCACCTGAAAATGGACCTGCTATCACAAAACTCTATCAAAATACTGATGATGGCTTCGTGGAGGTTTTCATTGACGCTTTCCAAGGCGTTCAAACAGGTTCCATTGATTTTGCCGACTATGACATAGATGGTGACCCTGATCTGCTTCTAACTGGTTTCACCCCTGATTTTACGGCTTTTACAGGTATCTATCAAAACAATGGTGAAAGCTTCGACCTTGTTGATCAAGATGTCCTTACCCCTGTAATCGAAGGGCAAGGCATCTGGGCCGATGCTGATAATGACGGTGACCTTGACGCCTTGATTACGGGAAACATCATTACCAACAATGAAAAAACCACCCAGCTTTTTCTAAACCTGAATGGGGAGTTTACCGCAGGACCAACTTTCACAGAAGCAGGCCAAAGCTTTGCGTCACTTGGCGACCATGACGCTGATGGCGACTATGATTTAATAGTGAGTGGTCAAAAAAATGATTTCTCTTTGGAGACTACGATTTATGAGAATCAATTTACTGTGGTGGTTAATGAAGGGGTCAGGAATACGGCGCCAGAGGCGCCTGTTAACTTAGTTACTGATTATGTAGATGGAACATGGACATTATCGTGGCTTTACGGTGATGATGAAGAGTCATCGTTGAGCGCATTATCATATAATGTCTATTTGAGAAGCGAAATAGACACCTTAATTGGAGCTCAGTCATTATCAACAGGCCAAAGGAAAGTGCTCAAGCATTTGAATAGTGGATTTACCAAAGAACTGCAAATCAATAAACTACTGGAATCTGGTAAATACTATTGGGCCGCTCAAACAATAGATAACGGTCTTTCAGGCTCCTCATTTAGCTCTGAACAAAAAGTTGAAATTGACGAACCGATATTCGAATTGACTGATTTTGATTTTGATGAAATTGCGGCTTTGAACTCCAAATGGGTTGATATTGATAATGACCGAGATTTCGATTATTTAATTAGCGGGAATAAACATGTGGGGAATAATTTTTTCAAAACAGCACTTTTTGTGAATAATGGAGAGTTTGGATTCACGCAGACAGTAATTGACAGCGATGTTGATATTTTTAGGGGCGATTTTGATCTTGCTGATTTTGATAACGACGGTGACCTGGATCTAATAATTTCAGGTAAGAGAGAATCATTAGATCATGAGACGCTTTTATATGAGAACGACCTGAATGGAACTGGTGTGTTCGTTCAGCTACGTTCTTTGAATGACTTTGGTGGTAATGTTAGATGGATGGATCATGAAGGAGATGGTGACCTGGATATAATTTTTTATGGTGTTAAAAAAGTTTTTCTTCAACCTGATCAATTCAAATGGGCTATTTACGAAAATATCGATGGCGAATTCTTGGAAAAAGAAATTGGCTTTGATACGGAAGGGTTAGTGTACAAGGGTCTAATTGACATTGACAATGACAATGATGATGATTTATTGCTCTGGAATGGTAGCGAGGGTTATCAACAATTTAGAATCAATAATTTCGGAGTATTTGCAGAGCCCATTAACATCTTTGAAGGAACCCAATACTTTCCATCGTTAGTGGATTTTAATAATGATGGATTTCAAGATATTTTAAACCACGTTCCCGGAGGCGCATCACAGGTACTAAAAATTTTTACAAATCAGAGCGGTACTGGTTTTGAGCCATATCAAGGTTCAGATATCACCACCTTTATTGAAGGTGCTTGGGGTGACTTTAATCAAGACGGATGGTCAGATTTAGTCTTGAACGGAACGGCCCTGGGAAGAGGTGAGGCCAATCAGCGAACAAAGTTATTTGTAAATAAGGCCACAAAATTGTTTGAGTTATTTGGTAACAACTTGGAGCAACTTGGCGGGGGAGAAGCCAAATTTGTCGATTTCGATAATGATGGGGACCTGGATTTGATAAACTCAGGGCTAACTTTACCGGAAGGAGCTCAAGGTGACCACTTCAATCAAATTCTGTTATACGAAAACAACATCGAAAACCCCAACACCCAGCCATTACCGCCTTCCAACCTAACCACAACAAGAGATGGTGATGAGCTTGTCTTAAGTTGGTCACCCGGTGAAGATGCCGAAACAGCCACTGCAACACTTACTTACAATATCTACCTGGCTCATGAATCCGATACAATCATCGCTTCACACAGCTTCCATAATGGCCTAAGAAAGCTGGTAGAAAATGGCAATATGGGCTACAATCTATCCTACACTTTCAAGGGTGAGATCTTTGTAGGAGGCGCTTATCATTGGGGGGTTCAAACGATCGATAATGGCTATATGGGGTCTGCTTTTGCAACGGCCGAACCTTACTACGCCAACTTCAGGCCGGTGATCGTAGAAGCTCTCAGAAACTTTGAAACCCTCTTAGAAGAACCCATCGAAATAGCATTGGCCGATTTCAATGTTACCGACGAAGATCACACCTATCCCGAAGGGTTTACTCTTGAAATCTCCACTGGGGATAACTATTCGGTCAATGGCATTTCAGTAATTCCTGATGAAGATTTTGTTGGGATGCTTTCTGTAGAGGTCACGATTAGTGACGGCACTGATGTAAGTGATCCATATTCTATTGAAATCGAGGTGCTATCAGATAATATAGCGCCGATTATTACAGGGCTTACGGCACCGTTGTCAACTGATGAGGATACTCCTTTAGAATTGGAGGTTTCACATTTCGAAATAACCGACCCCGACGATGAGTATCCCGACGGTTTCAGTTTGACAATTTCGGAAGGAGAAAACTATACGGTTGATGGAACTACGATCAACCCTAATCATGACTATAATGGTGATCTAACCGTAAATGCTACTGTGAATGATGGGATTGATGACAGCGAGACATTTGAATTCACTATTACGGTTAATCCAATAAACGACAAACCTCAGGTTGAAGGCCAAAACTCAATTTCAGTTGATGAAGACAGTGAGCTAACAGTTTCACTCAGCCATTTTAATGTCTCTGATGTTGATAATGAAGATAATGATCTTTCTATATCTGTTGGTTCTGGTGAGAATTATGCTGTGGATGGTGCGACAATCACTCCGGCAAAAGATTTTTCAGGAGAACTTTCTGTACCGATTACTGTGAACGATGGCGACCTTGACGGTGATGTATTCATGGCAACAGTCAATGTGAACCCAGTAAATGATCCTCCATCAATAATTAGTCATACGTCTATGGTAATCAATGAAGATCAGTCTTTTTCAATACCCTTCACTAACCTTGAAATAACAGACGTTGATAATGAAACGGGTTTTTCAATCAACCCTCAGCCAGGAGATAATTATTCCGTTAGTGGGTCAAACATTACCCTGGTTAAAGACTTTAATGGCAACCTGTTGGTAAATGTTAAGGCATCGGATGGAAATGCAGAAAGTGAAAACTATACATTCCCGGTTACTGTGAACCCGGTGAATGATCCTCCTGTGATAGAGGGCCAGGTTGAGATGGAAGTTGATGAAGACACACCATTCAATATCACTCTGAGTCGGCTTACTGTCACTGATGTTGATTCTGAAAGCGATCAGATCACACTAAACATAAATGAAGGCGAAAACTATTCATTAACTGATGATGACATTCAACCAGTAACAAATTTTAATGGAGACTTGATGGTGAATATCACGGTTAGTGACGGCTTAGATCCCAGTGAAGATTTCAAATTTAAAGTGACTGTTTTGCCAGTAAATGACCCACCAGTTGTTCAGGGCCAAAAGGACATATCAATAGATGAAGACAATTCATTGAGCATCTCTATTGATTTGTTGGAAATAAAAGATCCTGATTCAGACAATGAAGATTTTAGCATTGAGTTAAAATCAGGTTCGGATTACACTATTACAGATGAGGGCATAAAACCAGATGAAGACTTTAATGGTCTCATTGAGGTAGGTGTTATAGTGATTGATGGAGAGACACGAAGTGATCTCTATTCCTTAATAGTCACTGTTGAACCTGTAAATGATGCCCCAGAGATCATTGCTGGCAAGGATATTCAGGCAGAACAAGACGCCAGAATCACTTTGATAGTCCAGGATTATGAAATTGAAGATCCCGACAATGGAATCGAAGACATGACCTTGTTATTGACCGAAGGTTCTAATTACACGATTGAAGGGACTACAATTTCTCCTGACTCTGAGTTTGTTGGCGAACTTTCTGTTCCGATTCGAGTATCCGATGGTGAACTCACAAGTGAACCATATGGTCAGATTATAATCGTTGAGACTGTAACAGCAATCGTTGATAATTTATCCGAACTCCTCGAAATCTATCCAAACCCTTCAAAAGGTATTTTGAATATTGTATTCAAATCGGGAGTGTCAGAAGCAACTGTCAAGCTCTTAACGGTTGATGGCCGTCTATTGACATCTATAATAGTTAGCGAATCAGTTGATATTTCTCAAACAGTGCAAATCGACCTATCGGAATATCCATCTGGCGCTTATTTACTTCAATTACAACTAGACGGCAAGGAATTTGAAACAAGAATTCTTAAGCAATAAATGAAAACCAAAGAATGTCCTTCATGTGCGATGGAGGTCGATGTGAAGTCAAAGGAGTGCCCAATTTGCCAATATGAATTCGCTGAAACCAACACAGCTTTCAAAGTGATTGCAGTTTTATTGATATTATTGATGCTTTACTACGTGATCTTTTGAAAAAATATTCCCTCTATATACAATCAATATTTTACATAGTTGCTGGCCTCAATCACTTCCTTGATCCGGGATTTTATCTACCATTGATACCACCATATTTGCCTGCACATGACATGATAAATTTAGCAGCAGGTGTAGTTGAAATAATTTTTGGTGTTGGATTAACAATGCCTGCATTAAGAAAATATGCTGCGATAGGCATCATTATTATGCTTCTAACCTTCGTTCCAGTGCATGTCTATTTTATCCAGGTAAACAGTTGCATCGATGGTGGATTGTGTGTGCCGCAATGGGTGGGGCTTGTAAGGCTGATTGTGGTTCATCCATTGCTAATATTCTGGGCGTGGTCAGTCAGAGATATCGGTTAGTCCCTCAATTCGGATAATTTTTTACCAACCTCCTCTGCCTCCGCCATTTTGGCATCTGCTGCTTTTCGGTTAGAGTGTGACAATTTATATGACTCATGCAAGAGTTTTTGATACTGCTTATTGAGCCTTTCTTTTTCCGTTGTTTTCTTAAATAAATTTAACATGGTTGTTCTTCTTTGGATTAATAACAATTTGATCAACAAACTGTTTGTGTTTGCTGACGATATGGTTTTATTTTTCCGGCCGTGAAAAATTTTCTCCAATTATTGCTTCTTCTGATCAGTGTGTTGCCAATCACTTTATTGGGACAAAACTCAATATCAGGAATTATTTCAGATGCTGAATCTGGAGAAACCATACCGAATGCCGTTGTACTTATAAAGGGGAGCACTGTTGGAACCACCAGCAACCTTGATGGGCATTTCACACTACTTAATATCACAAAAAGCAACATTATTGAAGTTCGTTACCTGGGATACGAAAACTTTACGGCAGCTCTCGATACCATAGACCTAAATCAAATTTTTGAAATTCAGCTATCTACCGGTTCAAGGAAATTGGAGGAAATTGTTATTCAAGGTGAGAAAGACCAAATGGTCCGAATGAGTGAAAATATTAGTCAGGTTTCAATCAGCCCAATACAAGTTCAAGCGCTTCCTGGAATTGGTGAAAAAGACATTTTCCGGTCTTTTCAATTATTACCAGGAATCAGTGGCACCAGTGAATCATCATCAGGATTATTCGTGAGGGGTGGAACACCCGATCAAAACCTGATCACCTTTGACGGCTTTACAGTTTACCATGTAGATCACTTTTACGGTTTTTTTAGTGCCTTTAATTCTAATGCGATCAAAGACGTACAGCTTTATAAAGGAGGCTTTGAGGCCAAATTTGGTGGGCGTATTTCCAGCGTAATGGAAGTGACGGGAAAATCTGGAAATACCAACGGACTTGGAATCCAGGGTGGTATAAGTCCAATAAGCTCCAATTTGACCATAGAGGCTCCCCTCTTCAATGGCAAAGGATCCTTTTTAATCGCCGGTCGTCGGTCTTATACCGACATTATTCAAAGTAAACTATTTGATGATATAAATGGATTGTTTCAAAGCGAACCTGAATCTGATGGAGGTGGCTTGGCACCAGTAAATGACCTGTTTCTTAGGAATCAAAATGACCCTGTTTTTTACTTCTACGATCTCAATGCAAAACTGACTTTCCGGCCATCTAGAAAGGATGTAATCTCACTTTCATTTTACAATGGACAAGACAATCTTGATAATTCAAGGGAGGTAGATGATGAAACTTTTGGTGATGCAATCATCGGAAGGTTCAACGATGTGGGCTTGACCCCAGTCGGCGAGGGAGTTGCCGAAAGCATTGATTTGTTCAACCATACAGATGATATTTTGAAGTGGGGCAATTACGGCACCAGCCTAAAGTGGAGCCGCCAATGGAGCAAAAGGTTTTACACCAATTCTGTAGCAGCTTATTCCAATTATTTCAGTAGACGCGATTTGTTGTCTGCCACATCTTTATCAGTTAATGATACCACCATTAACATTAATGTGAGCACACTTGAAGACAACGACCTGAAGGAGTACATGTTTAGGTGGGATGGCGAATACCTGGTGAATGAAAGCAACAGCCTTGAGTTTGGTTTTCAACTTAGCAGCAATCGTGTCAGGTATGATTTTATTCTTAATGACTCAACTACCATTATCGGTAGGGATGATAAGGGTTTTGTGGGGTCGGCTTACATACAAGATAAGTTGAAGCTAGGCAGATTGGAGGTGAACGCAGGCATCAGGTTAAACCAGTTCGATGTCACAGAAGAGGTTTATGTGGAGCCAAGGCTTTCAGCCGTCTATAGATTGTCTGACAAACTAAGGTTAAAATCTGCCTGGGGCATTTATCATCAATTTGTCAATCGAATTGTGCGGGAGGATATTTCTACTGGCAGTCGGGATTTTTGGTTGATAGCCGATGATCAATTGAACCCGGTAAGTAAAGCCACTCATTATGTTGCCGGAATCGCCTACGAAACGGATGGCTGGCTTTTCGATATCGAAGGGTTTTATAAAGATATGTCGGGGTTATCAGAATTTAGCCTGCGCTTCAGCGGGGCTATCAGCAATAACAATGGGCAGCAAGACCTTAACTTAAGTGCCAATCAATTATTCTTTTCGGGTACCGGAATCGCAAAAGGGCTTGAATTTCTGGCGCAAAAGAAAATTGGAAAATATACCGGTTGGGCCGGGTATACGCTTAGTCAGGTTGAACACAATTTTCCGGGTTTGAACGATGGGGTTTTTTATGCACTCCATGATCAACGCCATGAGCTGAAACTGGTTAGCAAAGTTGAAATTGGCCGCTGGGATCTGGCTTCAACTTTTGTCTACGGTTCAGGAAAGCCTTACACCGCACCAGTTGGTAGCTATCAAATTGAGTTGCTAGATGGTTCAGTGGGCAACTTCATCAGTATCGGTGATAAAAACACCTTTCGATTGCCAAGCTACCAGCGACTTGATATCTCCGCTACGTTCAATTTTGAACTTGGAAAAGTTGATACCAGCCTTGGTCTTTCGGTTTTTAATTTTCTGGGGCATCAAAATATCTGGTACAAAGAGTTTCAGGTCATTACCGGTGAAATCATAGAGACCGATGTTAACTATCTGGGCTTTATACCTAGCGTGTTTATCAACTTTAAATTCTGATGGGAGCAATAAAAAAAATATCACAATTGCTATTCTGGACATGTATGCTTGGTTTCTCAATTTCGTGTACCGATGAAAATGAACCTGGCGGTAATGATGTCGTGGTGGAAGCTTTTTTATATGCCGGAGAACCAGTTACAGATATTAGGCTCAAGCGGATAGTAAAATTTAATTCTGGTGAAGAAACTCTTTACATAAATGATGCAGATGTCACCATTGGATATTTGGGTCAAGCTTTTGCCCTGGTTCCATCTCCTGGGGATTCAGGTTTCTATCATTATCCTGGTTTAGATTTAGAGATAATCCCGGGGCAAACATATACACTTGAAGTCAACACAGTAGGCACTTTTATCACCTCGGAAACCGTTGTTCCGCAATCACCTACAGGGCTGGCACTCTCAAATAATTTAATTGAGGTACCGAAAATTAATAGCATATTCGATTTGGAGGTATTCGGGGAGATACCAGAAATCAACGTGACATGGAATAACACCGAAGGGGTATATCATTTCCTTTTGACAGCCAATACATTGGAAAATCCTGAACCCTTGAATGAATCGGGCTTCGACCTGGCAGGTAGGCTTTCACAGATATTGGTTTCTGCACCAACCTTGAATGATTTTGATGTGATCCGGCCGGCCCTTTTAACAACGTACGGTCTCCACAGTGTCAAACTTTTCAGGATTAATCAGGAGTATGTCGATCTGTTCAGCTCATTTCAACAAGATTCCCGCAACCTGAATGAACCATTAACCAACATCGAAGGTGGCGTTGGCATTTTTACGGCATTTTCAAGTCAGGAGGTGTTTTTTGAAGTGAGGAAGCCTTGATCATGAACCAGTTGAACGTCGGATTTTCTTGTAACATTCCAATGCTATAAAATCACCTTGAATATTATTAGAATGGGTAACAACATCCCTAAAACCCAGAAGATAAAATTAAAAATTCCAGATTTCATCAATTTTAAATCATAAGTGTGAAATGTGTCTACAGGCTTAGTTTTAAACAATTTCAGAAACGCAGCATGAAAGATTAAATACAAAATATACGACTGAAGAGGCATCATTAGAAAGGGCAAGAACTGGTTGTTTTCCAACATTTTAGATAGCAGATACCCAAGTAAAAAAAGGAGTATTGAGGAAGCCCAAATTCTCCTTTTCCAAATCACATCAAGAAGTACATCTCTCTTAAAGAGGAAAATTATTTGAATTGACATCGCAATTGGAACTATAATTAGACCCATTGTTGCCAATGATAATAATTCTAAAGTTAAATTGAGGTTGAACCTTAAAGCAGTTGTATTACTAATATGAAAACAATAAGTCGCTTCGTCCTTTATCTAACACTGTCACTCCTTATCTCCTGTTCATCGGAGGACGATCCAATACCGGCAGATGATGTCACCAACCCTGATGATAACCCAAGTAACCCCAATCCTACAATATCGCCCAAACTCGTAAGTACAACCGAAATCGGATCATTTAGCGCTGCTGAGCTAACAGTTTTGATCGGCCTTGCCAATATCGACCTGGGTGATAACGCCTTTCAATATGATGTGACCGTATCAAAAATGGTTTATGAAACCGAGTTCAAGGGTGAAACCATCAATGCCTCAGGGTTGATCATCACACCAACGGCACTCGATGAAGATTTTGACCTGGTTGTGTTTAACCACGGTACCATTACAGCGCATAGCGAAGCTTTTTCAGAAACATCCCCAACTGGTCAATTGATGCCACTTTATGCAGCACTGGCTGCCACTGGTAACATTGCCATCTTCCCTGATATGATCGGTTTTGGGGAATCCTCAAACTTCTTTCATCCTTATTATGTGAAAGATGTGACGGCATCTACTGTAAGGGACATGATCGAGGTGACCGCAAGCAGCTCATCTTCATTCACCGGAGATTTATACATCGCCGGGTATTCGCAAGGCGGTTACATCACTATGGTTTCGCATGAGGATATTCAGGGAAACCCAATTGACGGGGTAAACCTCAGGGCTTCGTTTCCTTCCTCTGGCGGTTATGATGTAAAGGGCATGCAGGAGTATTTTTTCAGCCTTGAAACTTATGACAATCCCTACTACCTCGGTTATGTGTCGCTTGCTTATCAAGATAATTACGATGTGCCATTTGAACTGGATGAATTGTTTAATCAGCCCTATGCCGATTTGATGCCCTCCCTTTTTGATGGGTCAAATACCAGTGGTTTGATCAACGCCCAACTGACAGATGACATCAGTGAACTAATAGTTGCTGATGCCCTCGTAAATTTTGATACAGATAACCAATACGATTTTCTTCGTGAAACCTTAATCGATAATGGGGTCATCACCTGGACACCTACAATACCAATGTTTATGTACCACGGCAGTGCCGACATAACTGTCCCTTATCAAAACTCAGTTGACACTTACGAAAGGCTGTTATCAAACGGCGCCAGCCCTGACGTTCTAAAATTCATCACTCTTGAGGATAAAACCCATGGCACCGGAGTGGTACCTTATATTGAAAGCTTTATGGCTGAATTATCAGTGATTAAGAATTAACGGGCTTTTAGTATCCTCAATCGGGAATATATATTTGTCGGTTTAAATAAGTAAACACTATGAATTTGAAAACCATTCTTCCGATGGCCCTTATTTGTGCCATTGTAATAAGCTGTGAGCAACCTCAAAAAGAAAAGCAACCCATTCCATTAGTGGGTGACACCACCAACTTTGAGTGGCGCACTGAGCAGTTTGCTGATCTAAAGATCGTTCGATATCAGGTTGGAGGTTGGGAAAAGCTCACTGCAGATCAGCGAAAATTGGTTTACTATCTCACCCAGGCTGGCCTCGAAGGACGGGATATTATGTGGGACATGAACTATCGACATAACCTCACAATCCGCCAGGCACTGGAAAATATTGTAAGGAATTACAATGGTGATAAAAACAGCGATGATTGGAACAACTTCATGGTGTACATGAAAAGGATTTGGTTCTCAAACGGTATCCATCACCACTATTCTATGAACAAAATAATGCCGGAGTTTTCAAGGGAATATCTTGAAGGATTGCTCTCTGAAACCAACACTGAGCTATCTACCGAGATCGTAGATATCTTATTCGATCCTGAAAAAGATGCCAAAAAAGTGAACCTCGATTCTAACGATGACCTAATTCTGACATCCGCTGTCAACTTTTATGGACCAGATATCACGCAGGCAGAAGTCGAGGCTTTTTATTCAGAAAAGATTGACAAATCTGACGATACCCCCATTTCTTATGGACTGAATTCCAAGCTGATACGAAATGAAGATGGCTCACTTTCGGAAGATGTGTATAAGGTTGATGGCCGTTATGGTGAGGCTCTTAAAAAGATGATTAGTTGGTTGGAAAAAGCCGTAATCGTTGCAGAAAATCAAGCTCAGGGCGACGCCTTGAAACTTTTGATCGAATACTTCCAAACCGGAGATCTTGCAAAATGGGATGAGTACAACATCGCATGGAGCCAAGCCACCGATGGCGACATCGATTACATCATGGGTTTTGTGGAAGTATATAATGACCCTCTCGCCTACCGCGGATCGTACGAAACAATCGTTCAGGTGAATGATTTTGAGGCATCGGCCAGAATGAAAGTGTTGATGGATAACGCCCAGTGGTTTGAAGACAAGTCCACTTTATTGCCGCAACACAAAAAAGAAAATGTGGTTGGCGTAACCTATAAAGTGGTGAATGTAGCCGGCAAGTCTGGTGATGCCTCTCCCTCCTGCCCTGTTGGGGTCAACCTTCCAAATGCCAACTGGATCAGGTCAACTTATGGCTCCAAATCCGTGAGCCTTGGCAACATTGTAGCTGGCTATGCAAATGGTGGTGGCGGCGGTTTTGCTGATGAATTTTTATTGGAGGAAGTAAGGGAGCGATATGAAGAACATGGCGGCCTTTCAGGTAAAATGCAAACTGCACTTCACGAAGTAATTGGCCATGCTTCAGGGAAACTTGAGCTAGGGGTAGCCACTCCTAAAGAGACTTTAAAAAATTACAGATCGGCTTTGGAAGAAGCCAGGGCTGACCTTGTTGGCCTGTACTATCAACTAGATGAAAAGCTAATAGAACTTGGACTGTATCCTTCCATTGAAGCTGGAAAATCCAGGTACGATTTCTACATCACCAATGGGTTGGTTTATCAGTTGCGGCGCTTGAAACTTGGTGAGGTAATCGAGGAATCTCATATGAGAAACAGGGCCATGGTAGCTGGCTGGGCATATGAAAAGGGCAAGGATGACAATGTAATGGAAAAGGTGGTTCAGGATGGAAAGACGTACTACAAAGTCAACGACTATGAAAAGCTCCGTGAGTTGTTTGGTCAACTATTACGGGAAGTACAACGCATCAAATCACAGGGAGATTATGAAGCCGGCAAGGCATTGATCGAAACTTACGGTGTACAAGTTGACCCAGAGCTTCATGCAGAAGTTCTTGAAAGAGCTGAAAAATTGGGGAGTGCGCCATACAGTGGCTTGATCAATCCACTTCTAATCCCAATTGAAGAAAACGGTGAAATTATGGATGTAAGAATGGAGTATCCTGATGATTTTATGAAGCAGATGTTAAGGTATTCGGAGGATTATGGGAATTTGTAGATATGTTTTTGAAGAAAATTGGACTGGAAAAGGATTTAAAACTACCCTAAACTTTGAGCAATTATCAAGGATTTTAAGCAGATCAATAGGAGCCAAATACAAACTTGGAGTAATTGGTAAACACGAAATTCGTCTATACTATCACAATTCATTTAAATATTTTAAAGGAGATGATTGGATTCCTTGGTGTGAATTCAAGGCCAAAAAGGATATGAAGAAAAACAAAGGGCAGGCTGTAAAATTCAAGATTGCCTTACATTCTATTTTTGTTGCGATGTCATTGCCAGTATTTATAACTATAATGTCGCTTCTTGGAGGTTCGGTACCTTTTGTGATTCAGCTAATTTTTACAGGCTTATCTACTGGCCTCCTCTATCAAATTTTTCAGAGTCAATGTAGTAAGTTCGAAAGGGATTTAAAGAGTTTAGAGGATAGTATCCTCTCCTAGTATAAGTCTTCAAGCAGTAATCGAAAACTTGTACTTTAACCTGTTACCTCAAGGAGATTCCCACACTTTTTCGATCTAGCGATCTCAGAAGTTCGGAATGACGTGGTCTTAGAAAAGATCGTCATTCTGACGAGGTCAATCCAAACACAGTGAAGGATGCGACCGATGAAAGACTCTCTTTCGCCATTGCTGGTGTTTTCACCAGCAATCATTTCACAGATGTTATATACTATCACCAGCCGCAAAACCTCAAGAAGATTCCCACACTTTTTCGATCAACCGATCTCAAAAGTTCGGAATGACGGGGCCTTAGAAAAAAGTGCGTCATTCTGACGAGGTCAAAATCCAAACGTAGTGAAGGATGTGACCGGCGAAAGAATCTGTTTCGCCATTGCTGGTGTTTTCACCAGCAATCATTCAATGACATCCAATCAGCCAAAACTCCGCAGATTAATTAGCCTATTGGTTTCGGGAAATTGTTACGTAATCGCTCTAAAATCTCAATATACCCCTTCAACCCAGCCTTCAACTCTTCCAAATAAATAAACTCATTTGGTGAATGCGACCGCTCAGATTTACCAGGCCCAATTTTTACTGATGGAACGCTGAGTAATGTTTGGTCCGATGATGTCGGTGAACCAAACGGGTTGGCACCAAAATCAACACACGCTTTAACTAAAGGATGTTCTGGGTCGATAAATGAGGGCCGCATCCTGAAAGACCTGGCCTTCAAATTCGCCTTCAATTCTTTTTGAAGAATCTCAAAAACCTCCTCATTGCCATAGGCATCGTTGGTGCGGACATCAATCACGTAAGTGCACTTTCCTGGTATCACATTGTGCTGCGAACCGGCATTAATTAGGGTCACTGTCATCTTAACAGGCCCTAACCACTCGGAAACCTTTTCAAATTGGTAGTTCCTGATTTTGTGAATGTCTTCAAGAGCCAGATAGATGGCGTTGGTGCCGGTGTCCCTTGCTGCGTGGCCGGACTCACCCATAACTTCTGCATCAATCACCATGAGGCCTTTTTCGGCTATGGCAGCCTGCATTTCGGTAGGTTCGCCTACGATAGCACAATCAAGATGTCCGAGTTCCGGTAATAAGGCCTCCAATCCGTTTTTGCCAGAAATTTCTTCCTCCGCCGTTGCCGCAAGCACCAGGTTAAAATTTAGGTTTTCTGCTTTATAATAATGCACAAATGCCCCGATTAAGGAAACCAGACAGCCGCCTGCATCATTGCTTCCCAGGCCGTAGAGTTTGCCGTCTTTTTCTATTGGCTCAAAAGGATCGAGGGTATAGTTAGGGTTTGGCCTTACAGTATCATGATGGGAGTTCAGCAGTAATGTGGGCTTGCTAGCATTAAAATGCTTGTTCCTGGCCCAAACATTATGACCAGATCGGTGCCATTGCACACCCTGTTTAGTGAGGAAAGCGGAAATCAAATCGGCTGTCGGCCCTTCCTCTTTGCTAAACGATTGCGTTTTGATCAGCTCTTTTAATAGCTGTGAAGTTTCTATTTGCAGATCCATTAGAGATTAATTCTTGTGCATTGAGCAAAATCCTCCTGGGTCAATGACAATACTTTGTCTGAATTACCAATTACCACTTGCGAGACACCTGCATTGAGTGCATCAAAGGAATTGGTCATTTTTGGCAACATACCCGCTTGAATTGATCCTCCAGATTTGAGTTCTTCAAATCTTTCAAAATCCATGGTGGGGATGAGGCTTTGTGAATCCTTAACATCAGTCAACACCCCGTTCTTTTCAAAACAGTAAATCAAGATTACATCAAAGTGATCCGCCACTGATGCCGCTACTACCGATGCGATGGTGTCGGCATTAGTATTCAATATATTGCCCAGATAATCCACTGTAAGGGGTGCCAGAACCGGCACTAAATCGGCATCAATAAGTTTCTTCAGCAAATCATTATTGACATCATCAACATCACCAACCCAGCCAAAGTCTATCCCATTATTAACCGGTCTTTTGTGCGCCTTGATCATATGGCCATCAGCGCCAGTAAGGCCCAAAGCGGGGCAATTGTTTTTACAAAGCAGTGCAGCTATTTTTTTATTGATCAGGCCACCATAAACCATGGTGCATAAGTTAATTGTTGCATCATCTGTAATTCGTCGGCCTTCGTAGTAATTAGGTTTGATGCCCAGCCTCTTCCCTATTTGCGTCGCAATTTTTCCACCGCCATGCACAAGGATTTTTTTACCTTCGATTTTGGAAAAATCCTGGATAAACACATTCAGGTCATCTTCCTGATCGATGACGTTCCCTCCTATTTTGACGACGTAAAGTTTTTCTTTCATTTATACAATTCATTGTTCTGAATAAGCCACAGACCAGTCATGGTGACTGGAAATTATTCATTCCCCATCCCCTCAATCATCCTTTTCAAAACTGCCTGCGCACTAAATTCACGGTTGCCAGCTTGCTGAACTACCACCGAATGTGAGCTGTCCAAAACTTCGTCTGTCACTACTAGATTCCTTCGAACTGGTAAGCAGTGCATGAATTTGGCTTTATTAGTTCCGGACATTTTCTCCATGGTTACAGTCCAGCTTTTATCATTACTCAATATTTTGCCGTAATCAGAAAATGACGACCAGTTTTTAGCGTAAATGAAATCAGCGCCTTCAAAGGCTTTTTCCTGATTGTATTCAATGGTTGAGTTGCCAATAATTTCCTTTGACAACTCATAGCCTGCCGGATGTGTAATCACAAAATCAAAGTCTGCCTGCCCTGCCCATTGGGCAAAAGAATTAGGTACTGACTGTGGCAATGCCTTAATATGCGGTGCCCAGGTCAATACCACTTTCGGTCTCTTTTTCTGCTTCAATTCTTCAATAGTAGCCATGTCCGTCAAGGCTTGCAATGGGTGATGGACCGCTGACTCAAGGCTCACAACAGGCACTCCCGAATATTTGATAAAAGCATTCAGGATTTTATCCTGATAGTCAGATTCTTTGTTTTTTAGAGATGGAAATGACCGCAACCCGATAAAATCACAGTACTGTCCAATCACGGGGGCGGCTTCTTTCACATGCTCAGCAGCGCTGCCATCCATAATTGCTCCATCCTCAGTTTCAAGGTTCCATCCATCAGTGCCGACATTCATTACCATCACGTTCGTACCCAGGTTCTGAGCCGCTTTTTGTGTGCTTAGCCTTGTCCTTAAACTAGGGTTCATAAATATCAATCCGAGTGTTAGCCCTTTGCCTAAAGTGTTCAATGCCAATGGGTCCTCTTTTATTTGTAATACTTCCTTAACCAATCCTGATACCCCCCCGGGGCCAGTGACATCATCAATTGAAGTAAAATGTTTCATATCAATTGGATAATACATTTTTGAGTGCTGTCATAAATATGTCTACCTCCCTTTCTGCAATTGACAGTGGCGGAAGCAATCGTAAAGTATTGGCATTAAATGAGTTGCCAGTAAATATTTTGTGATCAAAAAGTAGCTTTTTTCTAAGCTCCGCTATCGGAAAATCAAACTCAATACCTATCATCAATCCTTTTCCTCTAAGTGCCTTAGCACTACTAACTTCAGACAATTCTTTCATTACAAGGTCTCCCAGCTCCTTTGAATTTTTTACAAGGTTTTCTTGCTTCAGAATATCCAACACTGCAATACCAGCCGCACAGGCCAGGTGATTTCCGCCAAAAGTTGTCCCTAAAAGTCCGGATGGTGGGGCAATATGTGGGGCCACCGCTATGCCTCCTATTGGAAACCCGTTGCCCATGCCTTTGGCCATACTAATTACATCAGGTTTAATGGCTGAATATTGAAAAGCAAAGAACTCCCCTGCTCTTCCGTAGCCAGACTGCACTTCGTCCAGGATCAACAATGTGCCATTATTTTTAGTGAGCGCTGAAAGCTCTTCAAGGTACTCTACATCAGGCGGATAAATACCGGCGATCCCCTGAATACCCTCTACTATGACTGCCGCCACCTCCTCAGTTAACACTTTCTTTATCGCTTCAATATTATTGATCGGCACCCTTTCAATAATCGTGAGGTCATTCATCGGCGTATGGTACTTCGAATTGTCAGTTGCCGCAATTGCTAACGCAGTTCTGCCATGAAAGCCGTTTTCCAGGCACACGATTTTTTTTCTTCCAGTGACACCAGAGGCCAGTTTCAGTGCAGCTTCGTTCGCTTCCGCCCCGGAATTAACCAGAAATAATTGATAGTCATTCAAGCCTGATGCTTGCCCTAATTTCTGGGCTAGCTCATCTTGCAAAGGGTTAATTATTGAATTTGAATAAAAGGCTAATTTCTCCGCTTGTTCTGAAATCGCTTTGGTAAAATATGGGTGGGAATGACCGATTGATATGACACCGTGGCCACCATAAAAGTCCAGATATTTAATTCCTGCCTTATCGTAGATGTAAGCTCCTCTACCGCTTACAGGTTGGATATCAAAAAGGGGATATACGTCGAATCTTTTCATTTAATACATTCTGTCTTTTCGAACTTAGTAAGAATCCCCTCCGGCTACAGTTATGATGGGGCTTCTCCTAAGGTCGAGGTGACGTTCATTTTTACAACTTCAAAATCCAATACTTTTCAACTTCAACCCCTCCGTTTCTTCAAACCCAAACATCAAATTCATATTCTGAACTGCCTGGCCTGAAGCACCTTTAATCAGGTTGTCTATCATACTCAACACCAGCAGTTTGCCCTCAATTTTTTGCACCTGGATTATTGCTTTGTTTGTACCTACTACCTGTTTCAAATCTGGATTTTCTTTAGTCATTTTAACAAATGGGCTAGCCGCATAGTAATCCCTAAATATTTCATTTGCCTCCACTTCAGACAAGTGCGAATCCATATAGGCAGAGGCAAAAATTCCCCTTGTGAAATTGCCCCTCATCGGTAAAAAATTAATTTCTGAAAGTCTATCAATTTGGAGATGATTTAATGTCTGCATTATCTCACTCAAATGCTGATGCTGAAATGGCTTGTAAATGGAAACATTATTGTTCCGCCAACTAAAATGACTTGTATCTGATAATGACTGCCCAGCACCGGTTGAACCAGTAATTGCATTGATGTGTACCGGATTTACAAGCAGATTTGATGCTGCCAAAGGGAGTAAGGCAAGCTGAATACAAGTTGCAAAACAACCTGGGTTGGCAACTTTTGAAGCACTTTTTATTTTTTTACAGTAGGCTTCTGGAAGGCCGTAAACAAAATCATTGCCGTCAACCATTATTCTGAAATCCTGGCTCAGGTCTATGATTTTGGTTGAGGTTGGAATTTTGCTTTCAGCGAGGAATGCTCTTGATGCCCCATGCCCACGGCATAAGAATAGAACATCAACGTTATCGAGGTCCGTAGTGAATACCTGATCCAGTTCACCCAACAAATCTTTATGGACTCTAGAAACCTGGACACCTTGCTGGCTCTGGCTGTGCAAAAATTTGATAACCACATTTGGATGATGCATCAAAATACGGATCAGTTCGCCAGCAGTATACCCGGCTGCTCCCACTACACCGACTGTAATATTTTTACCCGAACTCATGCTTGTTCACTTGATAATAAATCTGACTTTGGTTCCCGAATATTTTCGAGAAACCCTTAACATCTTCACCAGTCCAGCCCAGGTTTATCTCACCATATGCTCCAAACTTAGAATTCATCAAATCATGAACTGATTCGATTCCAACCACATGAAAACGGTGGGGGTTCAGTTGCACCTTCACTTTTCCGGTTACATTCCGTTGACTGTTTTCCAGATATGCTTCGATATCCCTGAGGGCAGGTTCCATGAATTGACCCTCATGTACAAGATTTCCATACCATGGCGTCAATTGTTCTTTCAACTGCAACTGCCATTTCGTAAGTACATGTTTTTCTAACGTGTGATGCGCTTTTACCAGTATTAAAGGTGCTGGGGCCTCAAAACCAACCCGACCTTTAATCCCAATAATGGTGTCACCAACATGAATATCCCTTCCGATGGCGTAATCTGAACCAAGATTATTTAGCCTTTTAATAAGTTCTACAGGCGCCAGTTGATCTCCATTTAAACCAACGGGTTCACCTTTCACAAAGTCAATTTCGATTTCTTGTGGTTCAGAATCTCTGAGCTTTGATGGAAAAGCCTCCTCAGGAAGGTATTTATCAGAAGTGAGCGTTTCAGCACCCCCAACTGATGTACCCCAAAGCCCTTGATTAATTGAATACCTGGCCTTTTCCCAGTCAAAATTTATCCCATGCTTTTTCAAAAAGTCAATTTCAGCCTGACGGGAGAGGTTTTGATCCCGGATTGGGGTGATGATTTCGCTCTCTGGGCAAATTGTATGAAAAATCATGTCAAACCGCACCTGATCATTTCCTGCCCCAGTAGACCCATGGGCGATATAATCAGCCTTGATCAACTTTGCATGCTTTGCTATGGCCATGGCCTGAAAAACCCTTTCAGCACTTACAGAAAGTGGATAGGTATTGTTTTTCAAAACATTGCCAAAAATGAGGTAACGGACACATCTCTTATAAAATTCTTCCTCAACATTCAGAGCTGTGAATGTCTTTACACCCAGTAACTTTGCTCTAGCCTCAATATCACTTAATTCTTGATCATCAAACCCCCCGGTGTTCACCAACACACCATGTACTTCAAGGCCTTTATCTTGCGACAAATACTTCACACAATAAGAAGTGTCCAGTCCACCACTAAATGCTAAGACTACTTTGTTGCTCATATTGAAAATAGATTTAGGATTAATGATTTGCGCTTTTGTGTGAAAACAGATCTCTTAATCTTGATCATTCGTTCGTAAATTTTAGATTTCTTGATGAAGTTCCACTTTTTAGTTTTCCGGTTGTTTTTAGGATCATACATCATTCCTGTGCAAAGGCAATTCTTAAAATCCTTGCTCTTTAGAATGTCGTAATTCACACAGCTTTGACAACCTTTCCAAAAGGCCTCATCAGTTGTCAACTCTGAAAAGGGTACTGGATAATAGCCCAGATCAGCATTAATTCTCATTACAGGCAGACTGGTCGTCAATCCAAAAATCTTAGCGTCAGGATATTTTTTCCTTGAAAGTTTAAAAGCAGTTTCTTTAATCCGTTTTGCCAGGCCATGATGCCGATAGGTTGAACTTACCACAAGCCCCGAATTGGCCACATACTTACCATGTCCCCATGTTTCGATGTAGCAGAAGCCTCCAAATTCCTCATTTTTTCCGACAGCAATAACCGCCTTGCCCTCCTCTATCTTTCTAATTATATACTCAGGGCTTCTCTGGGCAATACCTGTTCCGCGTTGAGCGGCACTTTCGGCAATGGTGAGGCAGATGAGCTCTACAAATTTTAAGTGTGACTCATTGGCCACTGTTATAGCAAATTGCGACATCGTCGACTTAGTTAAAAAATTAGATTATGAAGTGTTGAATTGGGGTGCAGTCACCACATAGGCAACCGAATATAGTCTCAGGCCAATGGCCTGGGAAACCTACGCCTTGACGGCCTGAGTGCCGAAGAAGTGTGTGCTATGTAGGTTCTCATTTTCATTAGAAGCATCAAAGGAATGCTTAAAACGTCTATTAATCAAATTAATTTCTGAGGAGCGGCAGTCATTCTAATGCTTTGACAACTCCACTTTTAACGAATCAACAATTTAACGGACACTAATAACTACAAATTTGTCAATTCATCAATAGTTTAAGGGATTGGCGGTTAATATGTCAAAAAATCGATTAATTGAGATATTCGTTTATTTCTGATTGCAAACTCCGGCATTTCTCGAGACATCTCATATATGAATCCTTTTTTTGTGTAGCAAAGTATTGAGAACTGAAAGTATAATTGATGAATTCGTTGGTCTTCATAAACTCGGTTGAGCTTAACCCATCCCTCCCAAATGTCACATTCTTATCAATATATGGATTGATGTGATACAAGAATTTATCTCTTTGATAATCTTGTAAAATCTTGATCTCACTATAATTGGTATTATAAAGATCAATTATCTGTTTGCGCAAATCAAAACTCTGAATGTTCTCAAACTTTCCGGACGTTACCATACTTTGATAAGTATTGTCATTGGAGATGAATGACTGATATTGATATATCCCTAAAAAATAGTTGAACAGCGAGTCATTGGTGAAATCTTTATAAATAATAGATCTTATCATTCCATTGATCATTTTGGTCTGATATTCCATTGTATCGATTGCAAATTCGAGTCTTTCAATATCCTGATCAAGATCATGTAATAAGCTTTCCAGATATTGCCTCTCCAGTTTTCTGTTGTCCCTGCCTTCTTTCCATGAATTAAGCTGAAATGCGATGGTAATACCGATGATTACCACTATCAGTTCAACAAAATGGGTACGCCATTAGATATTTTTCATAGTTAAGGTCGATTAAACATTATTGATAAAGATAGTTGTAGCTGACAAACTGTCACATAATCCAGTCTCTCTGTTAACTTTGCAGTCCGAAAATTTTTAAACGATGGAGATAATAAAGGATTTGGAAATATTGCCAAAAGAAGAGGCTTGCGAGATGAGGGTGACAAAAGACGGTGATGCATCTGCTTTGAAGAAACTCTACATAGAAAGTTACGGCTGCCAAATGAATTTCTCCGACAGTGAAATTGTCACATCAATACTCAAAAAAGATGGATTCGATACCACTTCAACATTCGAAGAGGCTGATCTGATTTTATTAAATACCTGCTCCATAAGAGAAAAAGCAGAGCAGACGGTGAGGAACAGGTTGGTTCATTTTAATGCCGTGAAAAGAAACAAACCGCAAATTAAAATCGGGGTTCTTGGCTGCATGGCTGAAAGGCTGAAATCAAAACTGCTTGAGGAAGAAAAAATAGTTGATTTAGTGGCTGGTCCGGATGCATACCGAGAGCTGCCTAACCTTCTCAAAGATGTGGATGATGGCCAAAAGGCCGTTAATACTTTTCTATCAAGAGAAGAAACATACGCCGATATTAGCCCCGTTAGGTTGAACTCAAACGGGGTTACTGCATTTATCTCAATAATGAGGGGCTGCGACAACATGTGCTCATTTTGTGTAGTGCCATTTACCAGAGGCAGAGAACGTAGCCGTGACCCTTTTTCAATTGTAAATGAGGCAAAAGATTTGTTTGAAAGAGGCTTTCGGGAAGTGACGCTTTTGGGACAAAATGTGGATTCTTACAAGTGGTCATCAGAAGAGAATAATAAAGCGAGATTAGAGAAATCAGAGGTTGAAGAGGTCGTCAATTTTGCAAATCTACTGGAGATGGTGGCTAAGGTTCACCCAGACTTAAGAATTAGGTTTTCAACATCCCATCCCAAAGACATAACCGACGAGGTGTTGTATACAATGAAGAAGTATGACAACATCTGCAATTACATTCACCTACCAGTGCAAAGCGGAAACACAAGGGTGCTAGATGCCATGAACAGGACGTATTCTCGAGAGTGGTACATCAACCGGGTCGATGCTATCAGGGAAATTTTAGGTGATGAATGCGGCATTTCATCAGATATGATTGCTGGTTTCTGTACTGAAACGGAAGCTGAGCATCAGGACACGTTGTCCATGATGGATTATGTCAGATACGATTTCAGTTACATGTTCATGTATTCTGAACGTCCTGGAACTCTAGCTGCAAAAAAGTACAAAGATGACATTCCACTTGATGTTAAGAAGCATCGTTTATCGGAGATAATTGCCAAACAACAAGAGATTTCGCTAGAGAGAAATAAGTTAGACGTCGGCAGGGTTCATGAGGTTTTGATTGAAGGAAAATCGAAACGCTCCGATGAGCAACTACAGGGGCGAAACTCAGCAAATAAAGTTGTTGTGTTTCCTAAAGAAAATTTCAAAAAAGGTCAATATGTGAATGTCCTGGTGGAAGCTTGCACCGCTGCCACTTTAATGGGACATGCTGTTGAAAAGGAGTTGGTATGATCGATAATTCAGAAATTTTACGGATCAAGCAGCGGTTTGGAATTGTTGGTAATTCTGAGCTTTTAAATTATGCCATTCAGGTGGCTGCCCAAGTGGCACCAACCGAAATGAGCGTACTGATCACGGGAGAAAGTGGCGCTGGTAAGGAATCTTTTTCTAAGATAATCCACCACCTAAGTCCACGTAAGCATGGTCAGTTTATTGCGATAAACTGCGGGGCAATTCCTGAGGGTACAATCGATTCTGAGCTATTTGGGCATGAAAAAGGGTCATTTACGGGGGCCCACGAAGCTAGAAAGGGCTACTTCGAAGTAACTAACGGCGGTACAATTTTCCTGGACGAAATCGGCGAAATGCCGGTCGGCACACAAGCCAGGCTTCTGAGGGTTTTGGAGAATGGCGAGTTTATTAAAGTAGGCTCATCAAAGGTGCTGAAAACCGATGTACGGGTGATTGCAGCTACCAATGTTGATTTATCGGATGCCGTTGCGTCAGGCAAGTTCAGGCAAGATCTTTACTACAGGTTAAATACAGTTCCCATCTATGTCCCGGCCTTACGGGAGCGTGGAGCCGATGTTGAATTGCTGTTCAGAAAATTCGCCTCTGATTTTGCTGAGCGTTATAAAGTAAGGCCGATATCATTAACAGAAGAAGCAAAAGCAGTTCTCTTAAAATATCGCTTTCCTGGCAATATCAGGCAACTGAAAAACCTTGTTGAGCAAATATCAATACTTGATGAAAACAGGGAAATCAATGCTGATAAGCTTAAGGATTTTCTTCCAAAAGACAGCCAGCTCCCGGCTTTGTTTTCAGGAAATGGATCATCAAATGCAAATCCACTATCTGAGCGGGATCTCCTTTACAAGGTTTTGTTTGATATGCGTCAGGATGTCACCGATTTGAAAAAATTAGTTTATAAGTTAATGTCAGGTGAGCAGTCAACGACAGAAATTGTAGAAGACAATCCTAAAATCTTTAAAAGGTTAGGGACGGATTTCAATGAAGATTTCTTTAATGAGAATGAAGAAACGCAACAAGAAAGCGATGAAAAACAGGCGGATACTCCAATTATTATCAACTCAGACGACGATTCGAACAGTTATGAATTAGAGAGGGTAGAAGACATTGAGCATGAGGAGGATGAGAATCTCTCCCTGGAGAAAAAGGAAAAAGAATTGATAATAAAAGCCCTCAGAAAGAATAATAACAAGAGAAAATATGCGGCAGAAGATCTTGGGATTTCTGAGAGGACTTTGTATCGAAAAATTAAACAATTCAATCTTGAAGACCTTTAAGAATAGCTTCTATCTACTGCTGATATTCTTGTGCTTTTCTAGCTGTGGAATTTATTCGTTTACCGGGGCATCAATATCCCCCGACATTAAAACAATCTCAATCCAGACCTTTTTTAATAACGCTACTTTGGGGCCATCAAATATGAGCCAGCTTTTCACTGAAGCAATCAAAGATTATTATCAGCAAAACACCTCACTGGTGTTAGTGCCTGAGGAAGGCGACCTTCAATTAGATGGCTCTATTGAAAGCTATACTCTTTCGCCAGTTGCCCCTCAAGCCTCCAATGATCCGAATGGAATAGATTTTTCATCTCTAACTAGGATCAATATCTCCGTAAAGGCGCAGTATTTCAACACAAAAGATGATACATTCAATTTTGATCGATCATTTAGTTTTTTTAAGGATTTTGATCAAAACGCAACAGATTTGTCCTCAAATGAGGAAGCATTTGTTCAGGAAATTTTCGAACAAATCATTTTAGATATTTTCAACGCTTCTGTCGCAAACTGGTAATCTTGGTTAAATCCACCTTTGCGTTTGCTTTATGCAATTTTTGTTATCTTTAAAAACTTCGCCTAAAAGCCTAACAATACGTGAATAAGCAAAAGCTAGTTGAACTGCTGAAGGAGCCCGGTACAATAGATCAGGGAAATTTGGCAGAAGTTGGAGATTTAGTAACCAAATATCCCTATTTCCAATCTGGTCATGCATTATTGGCTGCTGGCAATCAAATTCACAATCCGTCAGGCAGCAAACAATTTCTTACTACTGCAGCTATTTACGCCACAAATCGGGCCCTACTAAAAAAGTATTTAGGAGATGCAAGAGGTGGTGCTCAAACTTCAGATCCGGAGGATGCAAAAGTATCGGCTAAGAAAACCATAACAGCAGAGCCGAAGCAGGATGAGAAGCCGGTAACTAAAAAGGAAGAACCTGTAGACAAGGAGGAAAAGGAATCAATTCCTGATAAGTCTATTCCAGATAAGAAGGAGGAAAAAGCAGAGAAGCCTAAGCTCAGGGAAACCATGAGTTTGAGCGAAGAAAGAGAGAGAATAAGAATAAGGAGAAGAAGGGAAAGAGAGGCTGAAATAGCTAAAGAGGAAAAGCAGGCTCAAGAAGAAGAACCAAAAGCCAAAGCCGAAGAAATTCCTCAAATACCACAAAGGGATGACAACCTTGACATTGAAAAACTGCTCTCAGAGCTAAAAGACGGCTACTCTCAACTTCAAACTAACATCCAGAGCTTTGATCAGGCTGAGAAGAATTTAACCAAAGCTGAAAAAGAGGAGGCTGCTCAAGCCAAAACACCTGCAAAAAAACCAGCTGCAAAAGCCGCTGCCTCTAAGACGAAAGAAACGAAAGCTCCAGCTAAAAAGAAAGCTGCAAAAAGTACAACTAAAGCCGCAACTACTGCTAAAAAAGTTACCAAGAAACCAGCAGCTAAAAAGACAACACCTAAGGCAAGTTCAAAAACTACAACGCCAAAAGCCGAAGAGAAGCCACCCGCGAATCGCAAAGTTGACTTAAACGCAATTAGCGACGACGATGATGATCTGCTGACTGGGGATGACGACCAGTCAAAAAAAAAAGAACAAAAAATCCTAATTGATAAGTTTATTGAGGAGGAACCCAAATTAACCCCTCAAAAAGAGCAACCTCAAGAAAAGGAACCACCAGAAGATCTCTCTTCTAAAAATCAGGTTTTAACCGATGATATGGTAACCGAAAACCTCGCCTTGATTATGACCAAACAGGGAAGGGTGGAAAAAGCAATGGAGATATACAACAAGTTGATTTGGAAGTTTCCACACAAAAAGGCTTACTTTGCAGCCCGAATTGAAGATTTAAAGGAGCAATAACATGTTTGGTTTAATAATTTCCCTTGCATTAATAGTAGCTGTACTACTGATTTTGGTCGTTTTGGCACAAAATCCTAAAGGCGGTGGGTTAAGTTCGCAGTTTGGCGGTCAGGGTGCAAGCCAGATCATGGGTGTGAAAAAAACCACAGACTTCCTTGAAAAAGCTACATGGTTTCTTGCCATCTTTTTGATGGTTCTTGCAATGAGTTCCAAATTTGCTTTCACACCTGAACAGGGTGGTTTTACAAGCCCCGCCATCGAAAAAGCCCAGGAGCAGAATTTGCTTCCTAGTATTGATGATCTACAAGAAGGTTTGGGTGATGAGCTAGAGCAGGAGGACAATGCGCTTCCTCTGAACGATTCGGTTGAGTAATCCGGTTGACTTCAAAATTCGAATAAGACATTAGATTTTTCTTCTGACAAGGTTCATGTCTTCACGAACCTATGGCGAATGATCGTAATCGTATCGTGGTCTGTTGAGACACAGACCATAGCGCCGGAAGTAGTCTTCCAGCTACGTATCCGTAAGAATATATTCTTCTTTCGCCGAGGTTCGTGTCTCCACGAACCTGTTGTTCGGTGATCATTACCGCATGACGGTCTGTAGAGGCACAGATCACAACAATTGGAAGCCATAAGTCCCTTAAGATGGTCTGTGAGGACACAGACCATGGCGCTGGAGAGTTGTTAGGAAATCATATCCCATTCAAGAAGATTTACTAACAACACACTACGGCCCAAGACTTGAAGCATTGATGAGCTAGAGCAAGAGGACAATACGCTTCCTCTGAACGATTCGGTTGAGTAATTGAAAGTCGTTAGGCGGCTTTAGAAATCTCCCTAATTAATAATCTTTTTGCTACAGGTAGTAAAGTCTGTGGTATTGGAATCACGAAGTTGCTTCTTACCAGAAAGGTCGCCGGATTAGGCAATTCTTTGAACTGCTTTATTAATTCCAACTTAATGCTTTCAAAAGTATGACTGATGCTGTATTCACTGTGCATCAGAAACTCCGTATGTATTCCCCTAAACTCCTCAGCCTCACTTTGAAATATTGATACCTGATATTTATAAACATTCACATCTTTTTTGTCCCCTTGGTTTAGCATCAAATAACCTTCCTTGGAATAAATTGGTGAAACCCCAATCGGTGAAATTGACAGGTTCGACTCTATAAATTCATATATCTCTTTACCTTCATTTAGAGTGCATTCAAACTGAGGTACTGCATAACTGATAATCTCCTCAATCGAACTCATCAGATCATCATCTTTTACGATTTTCTTATAGGTGATCTTGAGTTTCTTAAAATCAGCTTTCGAAATTGTCTTCGGGAAATTTTCATAAATTAATTTCTTGTTTTCCTTAACAGTTTTCAAGTTGGTATAATGAAAAACAAGGTCTGAGAGGTACGGGAAAAGCTGATTCTTTCTAAAATTCTGCTTCACAGTTTTCAAGTATGCCAGCAGCACATATTTCTTGTATTCGAAATCAATTAAACCATTTGTCAGCCAATCATTCTTAAGGTTTTCCATATACCGCTTTTTGATGTTTACTGCTTAAATGTCAGTTCGCACTTTATTAAGTTAAGTCAGTGTCAGCAACAATTTCAATAAGGATGAAAAAATGTCAGTCATAAAGGCACACTTTTATAATCAAACTGACATCAAGGCTGAAAAATTGTCCTGATTGTTCAGCTTATCAGCTCTGGCATTCAATTCGCTATAGCCGAGACTATTGTTTTTTGTAAAACCTAAAATTTCAAATCAATATGTCAAAAGTTAGTTTCAAACCGAATGAGGACAGGATTCTGGTAGAACCTGCCGCAGCAGAGGAAAAAACAGCTTCTGGAATTATCATCCCTGATACAGCGAAAGAAAAGCCTCAAGAAGGTGCTGTAATTGCAGTTGGTGGTGGTACATCAGAAAAGCCTGTTACTGTGAAAGTGGGAGATAAAATTCTCTACGGAAAGTACTCAGGAACTGAGATAAACATTGATGGCAAGGAGTACCTTATCATGAGGAACTCAGACGTCTTTGGAACACTTTAATCATCCATTTTAACAGATTTAAAATTTAAAAACCGAAAAGAAAAATGGCAAAAGAAATATTTTTTAGCACCGATGCGAGGGACCGGATTAAGAAGGGTGTCGACGTATTGGCCGATGCCGTTAAGGTGACTTTAGGACCTAAAGGCCGTAACGTAATCATCGACAAAAAATTTGGCGCACCTACTGTAACTAAGGATGGTGTATCTGTAGCAAAAGAAATTGAGCTTACAGAGCCAATCGAAAACATGGGCGCTCAGCTAGTGAAAGAAGTAGCATCTAAAACTGCTGATGACGCAGGTGACGGAACAACAACCGCAACTGTTTTAGCACAGTCAATTTTTGCTCACGGTATTAAAAACGTAGCTGCTGGTGCTAACCCTATGGATCTTAAAAGGGGAATCGACAAGGCTGTTTCAGCTGTAGTTGAAAACTTAAGGTCACAGTCAAAAGCTATCAAAGGAAGTGCTGAAATTGAGCAAGTTGCAACAGTTTCTGCAAACAACGACTCTGAAGTTGGTAAAATGATTGCCGCTGCAATGGAGAAAGTTGGAAAAGATGGCGTTATCACTGTTGAGGAAGCAAAGGGAACTGACACTGAAGTGAAGACTGTAGAAGGTATGCAGTTTGACAGAGGTTACTTGTCTCCATACTTCGTAACCAACACTGAAAAGATGGAAGCTGAGTTGGAAAACCCTTACATCTTGATCCATGACAAGAAAATCTCGGCAATGAAAGACCTTCTTCCTGTGCTTGAAGCGACAGCTCAGACTGGTAAGCCTTTGTTGATTATCGCTGAAGATATAGAAGGTGAAGCTCTTGCAACACTAGTTGTTAACAAGATTAGAGGTTCATTGAAAGTGGCAGCGGTTAAAGCTCCAGGTTTCGGTGACCGAAGAAAAGCTATGTTGGAAGACATCGCAACTTTAACAGGTGGCACCGTAATTTCTGAAGAAAGAGGTTACAAATTAGAGAGTGCTACAATCGATTACTTAGGTACTGCTGAAAAAGTTAACATCGACAAAGACAACACAACTGTTGTTAATGGTGCTGGCAAGAAAGCCGACATCGAAGCAAGGGTTAACCAGATAAAGCAGCAGATTGAAAACACAACTTCTGACTACGACAAAGAGAAACTTCAGGAAAGACTTGCTAAGCTTTCAGGTGGTGTAGCTATCCTATACATCGGAGCTGCTACAGAAGTTGAAATGAAGGAGAAGAAAGACAGGGTTGATGACGCACTTCACGCTACAAGGGCCGCCGTTCAGGAAGGCATCGTAGCTGGTGGTGGTGTTGCGCTTGTTAGGGCAGTTGCTGCTCTTGACAAAGTTTCTGCTGACAACGAAGATCAGACTACCGGTATCAACATAGTAAGAATGGCACTTGAAGCTCCATTAAGAACGATCGTTGAGAATGCTGGTCAGGAAGGTTCTGTAATTGTACAGAAAGTGAAAGAAGGTAAAGGTGATTACGGTTTTAATGCTGCCAATGGTCAGTATGAAAACATGACCAAGTCAGGTATCATTGATCCTACTAAAGTGACCCGATTAGCACTTGAAAATGCTGCTTCAATTTCATCTCTATTGTTAACTACCGAGTGTGTAGTTGCCGAAGAGCCTGAGAAAGAAGGTGCCGGTGGCGGAATGCCAGGCGGAATGCCTCCAGGTGGTGGCATGGGCGGCATGATGTAATTTGACATTAATTACATATCCATATAGATCAAGCCTTTCCCGAATCGGGGAAGGCTTTTTTTTGTGTATTTAATAACCATAATTTCATTGGCAACTCCTTTACATAAATCATCTGATTTAATGGATTCGTTGTTTGCACTGCTTAACAGTCAATGCTATCGGCAAATTGGATCGGATAGTCTCGAAAAATAGGTTTTATATTATAGTCAAATGACACAAAAAGAGGGACGCCGGGGATTTGATTCGAATACAGACTGCAAAAAAATAATCTTTTAACAAATTGATTTACAACTGTTTATAATATTATTTCAATTTTTTCAAGGGTAGCAACAATTGCTTGTGTTCTAAATGTGAATACAGAAATAATGAACACAATCTTGGATTTAAATATTAAGAAAATGAAAACATTAAGAAATTTCAGTTACTCAATTGCAGCTTTCTTTGTTGCGGTAATTTTTTTGACGTCATGCGACGAAAACCCTGATGTTGCTCCAGCCCAGGATCTGTTACCTCAAAATTTTAGTGTTGATATTCCTTCAACTATCAGCAATGCAAATTTTGTAGCGAATGGAAGAGCAAGGGGCAGGGTAAAAGAAGACTCTCTCAAAGGGAATGACATTTACGAACTTTTGGGCTTATTTATAGCTATTGGAGACGAATCCGCACAATTGGTTGAAGCTATAATAAACGGCATCAGAGTGCACAATATTGACAGGGTACTTACCTTGACTTATATCGGTGATGATGACGGAAGAGAAAAGAATTTAGTTGTTACCTCAAATAGCACTTTTGAAGGCCGTACCTGGGAATATGAACTTTTAGTAACAGATGCCGATAATGAAGTAAATGACGATGGCGGCAAGGCAATGCAAGTATTTTGGAACGCCGGTAGCCCAATTGAAGGCATTGCAATATTGAAACCTCTCAACATTAATGTTAACGAAGACGAAACCGGGGATGCAATATTTAGAATTGATTATAGCGAAGATGGGTCACTGGGATATGAGGCTCACATGGATGTAAGAATCTCCGGCCTACCTTTAGTAAGCCCATTAGAAGACCCTTTTGCGATTAGTACCATTAGATTATTCGCTGGTAAGAATGGTGATGTGGTTGACGTTTATGGTAACTCAAATCATCCTAACGCAATTTTGTTTGCTGGTGAAACTGGTTTCAACTGGGCATTCGTTGCATCCGGAAATGAAGTAGATGATATTGGGGTTGCTGAAGTAGGGTTGCCACCCAGTGATCTTAATGAAACAAGCCGATCAGTTCTTTTAGAAGATTACTCTGTAAAAAATGTTTTTGTAAATGAGATAACAGCTGTATGGCCTGGCATCGACCCTACCATTTTAGATCCGTTTCTTGCTGAAACTGAAGCCCCGGGATATTTTAACAGTGAAGGCTTTATTTCGGGAGGCACTTCACCTGGGCAACCATGGGATGAACTGGCCTTAAGGCTAGACAATCTTGCCCCTTTTAATCCTGTAGAAGTCAGTAACCTTCAGGTAACCTTTAAATAGAAAGACACCATAGCTGGTTGAGTTTTTAAAGGCCTCTCAATTTTAAGAGAGGTCTTTTTCCCATTTTACGCATGGGAGGCTTAACATTTTTTAACAGCACTCAGGTGGTCTGTTTCTTACGGATGGAGGCGATTGTGTTTCTTTGCGATTCCATAAATTAAAAGCGATAATATGGCCGTAGCTGAAGCAACATCACCAGATATTAAAAAAGAACATCAGGAAAAGATAAAGCAGGTATTTAATGAGGTAGGGCGAATTATCGTAGGACAGGAATATATGCTCAACCGACTTTTGGTTGGCCTGTTCACTCAAGGGCACATATTACTTGAAGGTGTGCCTGGTCTAGCAAAAACAATGACAATTAATACCCTGGCAGAAGTACTTCACTTAGATTTTAAAAGAATCCAATTCACGCCAGACTTACTTCCAGCTGATTTGGTCGGCACCATGATTTACAACCAGAAGTCATCTACTTTCGAAGTGAAAAAGGGGCCGATATTCGCCAATTTTATATTGGCTGATGAAGTGAACCGTTCACCCGCCAAAGTGCAATCGGCCTTATTGGAGGCCATGCAAGAAAAGCAGGTAACAATAGGGGAAACAACCTACAATCTTGATCGGCCTTTCCTTGTCATGGCTACTCAAAACCCAGTGGAGCAGGAGGGTACCTATCCCCTACCTGAAGCCCAGGTAGATAGGTTTATGTTGAAGGTTAATATCGACTACCCCACCAAAGACGAGGAGCTGGAAATTATGCGACGAATGTCAAATCTTGGCTTTGATATGGGTGTAAATACTGTTCTCACAAAAGAGGATGTATTTGCAATTAGAAATGAAATCAATGAAGTAAACATCTCCGAATCGCTTGAGCGGTACATAATCGAACTGGTTTTTGCCACTCGCAACCCTAAAGATTTTGGACTTAACGATGAAGCCCATTACATACAGTTCGGGGCATCACCAAGGGCATCAATTAACCTGAACCTTGCGGCCAAAGCAATTGCATTCTTTGACCAAAGGGATTATGTCTTGCCAGAAGATATAAAAGAGGTGGCCTCAGATGTTTTTAACCACCGTATTTTGTTGAATTACGAAGCAGAAGCTGATGGTATTACAACAAGGGACATCGTAAAAACCTTGCTGGGTAAAGTAAACATCAACAGGTAAAAGGCCATCCGTTCTAACACTCGCCTTTGTAATTGCGAAAAGGAAAAATTACCATTTCAAACTATTAATTGACATTTGTCAAAGTTTTTATCAAACTTAGTGGGTGAGCAACGCAAGTTGTTCTAAGTTGTAACCCATTAGATGAAATTGAGATGCTTTCCTCTATCATTAAGGATTCCAAGCTTTATCTGGACAAACCCTATATAAAAATAGCCTGGAATGCCAAAGAGGGCATTCTGATCAATCATTTTAGAGGGTTTGCTACTCATGAGGAAATCGTAGAAATAGGTAAACGGATTGTTGAGGCAGTCAAGATTGAAAAGGCCAACAAAATACTTTATGATGCCCGGGGGCTTGAAATCATAGATGATATTTCGAGAAACTACATTGTGGCCGAGTTTACCAATGATATTTCAAAAGCTGGCGTCGTATATGCAGCTACAGTGCTTCCCGAAGATATTTTCGCTAAGGGATCCATGGGAAGAATAAAGGATTCGCTTAAGCATTTGGATGATGTAAACCAATTTTTCAGCTCAGTCACCAAAGCATTGGAGTGGCTTAGAAGCATGTGACCTCAAAACAGATCGATTGTCTAAATTTCAAATTATAGTTCGGTCCATAGCAATTCACTTAAGTTAATGTTGAAAATCAGGACAAATCTTTAAACCTTTAAGAGGTTCATCAAAACGCTGCGATTTTGCCCCAGAAGGAAACTAGCTACATACAATCAAGAAGAAGTCTACTAGCAGACAAGTTTGCATCGGTACGCAAGCAAACATTAAAGCTTGTTGAACCGCTAAAAACAGAAGACTTTGTAGTTCAACCTATTGTTGATGTAAGCCCTCCAAAGTGGCATTTAGCACACACCACCTGGTTTTTTGAAGCTTTCGTTCTTGAAAAATATTCGAAAGGATACCAGATATATGATGCCGACTTCGGCTTCATGTTCAACAGCTATTATGAAGCTGTGGGAGAGAGGGTTTTGCGACCTAATAGAGGCTTTATGACTCGTCCGACCATTGAAGAAGTTTTGAAATACAGGGAATACGTTGATAGCCAAATTGATGCGTTTTTTATCTCACAGGGTGAAGTCAATCCTGACATACTGGATGTCATTGAAATTGGCCTTAACCATGAACAGCAGCATCAGGAACTGATGGTAACGGATATAAAATATATTCTCGGCCACAATCCACTATTTCCATCCTACAAATTAAACTCAGGGGTTCTGGTTGAATCTACCTTTGATAAGCAATTTCTTGAAATTGACGAAGGTCTCTATGAAATTGGCCATGACGGAGCTGGCTTTTGCTATGACAATGAACTTGGCAGGCACAAAGTTTACCTCCACCAATTTGCCATTGCTAACGGCCTGGTAACAAATGGGGAATATTTAGAATTTATTGAAGCTGGTGGTTATCAACAGTTTCAATGGTGGTTTTCAGAAGCCTGGGATTGGATACAGAACAATGAAATCAAGGCGCCGCATTACTGGCATCAAATTGAGGGAAAATGGTTCAACTATACGTTGGCTGGTTTGCTGAAACTTGATGATAGTGCACCGGTAACACACGTTAGTCAATATGAAGCTGATGCCTACGCCAGATGGAAAGGGTTCAGGTTGCCAACTGAATTTGAGTGGGAGGTGGCTTGTGAAATTTACTCACCAAAAACAGCTAAGACGGCAAATTTTGTTGATGCCGAAAACTATCATCCAGTCTCCCCTATAGAAAACAACATGCAATTTTTTGGTGATTGCTGGGAATGGACCAACAGCGCTTATCTCCCCTACCCATATTTCAAAACTGCGGATGGTGCGCTGGGTGAATACAATGGTAAATTCATGATTAATCAAATGGTGTTAAGAGGTGGTAGCTGTGCCACGCCGAGTGACCATATTAGAAGGACTTACAGGAATTTTTTTCACCCAAACTTGCGTTGGCAGTTTACAGGCATTCGCCTGGCCAAATATCTATAGGAACATCCTTTTCAGAAATCAGTTAATTAAGAAGGAAAGAAATAAAATATGAGTGACCTGATAAATGATACCACCGATTCAATAGAAGTAGCATCCAAAGTAAGGTCTCTACCAGATCAGGAATTTGCAAGGGATATTAGTCGGGGGTTAACTGCGAACCCAAAATATCTTTCCTCTAAATATTTTTATGACAAAAAAGGTGACGAACTGTTCCAGCAGATTATGGCGCTGGATGAGTATTATCTGACTAAGGCCGAGTACTCAATCTTCAATGATCAAAAAGACGACATCCTGGAAGTATTCTCGCAAGGCAAACCTTTTGAACTTGTAGAACTTGGCGCAGGCGATGGCTACAAAACAAAAGTATTATTAAGGCATTTTCAGGAGGCCAATGCTAACTTTAAGTACCTCCCGGTTGATATTTCGGCAAACGTATTAGAAAGCCTTGCCTCTGATTTAGAGCAGGAAATGCCTGACCTTAATGTCTCTGGCTTGCGGGGTGATTATTTCCAGGTATTGCAGGATATGAAGAAGAAGGAAAATGTCAGAAGGGTGGTGCTGTTTTTGGGATCCAACATCGGCAATTTCAAAAGGATAACTGCAATTCAGTTTTTGCATCAATTGAAAGCCGGCCTCGACAAGGATGACCTTGTTATGATTGGCTTTGACCTCAAAAAAGACCCTGATAAAATATTTGCCGCTTATAATGATGAGAGGGGCGTAACAAAGGCGTTTAACCTCAATCTGTTAACACGGATCAACCAGGAGCTTGATGCTGATTTCAATTTAGACAATTTCAAACATTACCCTTATTATGATCCGGTAAGCGGGGAATGCCGAAGCTACCTTTTAAGTAAGTGTGATCAGGTGGTCAAAATCAATCAACTCAATCAGGAGGTTCATTTCAAAGCCTGGGAAGCAATACACACCGAGATTTCTGCAAAATTCGACCTTGACTCTATTAAAGATTTGGCCACCACCGCTGGGTTTACCATAGAAGCTAATTTCTTTGATAAAAACAGGTGGTATGTAGATAGTGTTTGGAGGGTGTGATCCAATAGCAGTCATTGTGGTAAAATATTTTAAGGTTGCAGGATTGTGACCAACTTGTGCATAACCTTCGCATCCATTTCTTCCCTTTCATGTCCATATTTCTATCTTTGTGCCCCTTGAAAAAATCTGACCGTACATAGCCATATGGGCAAAATAATTACCATAGCCAACCAAAAAGGAGGAGTGGGCAAAACCACTACCGCCATCAACCTGGCAGCCAGTTTGGCTGTTCTGGAAAAAAACACCTTGATCGTAGATGCTGACCCTCAGGCCAATGCAACATCCGGGATTGGTTTTAATCCGAAAGAGGTTGAAAGCGGCATCTACGAATGCATGATCAACGGCACTGACCCACGAAAATCAATTCTAGAAAGCGATATCAATTATCTAAGTATTCTTCCATCTCATATTGACCTTGTAGGGGCAGAAGTTGAGATGGTAGAGGTAGAGCGTCGGGAAGAACGAATGAAGGAAGCCCTTGTCGGTATAAAAGATGACTATGACTACATCATCATTGATTGCTCCCCCTCATTAGGCCTGATTACCATCAATGGTTTAACAGCTGCAGATTCTGTAATAATACCGGTGCAGTGTGAGTACTTCGCCCTTGAAGGGCTTGGGAAACTTTTAAACACCATAAAGATTATTCAATCCCGATTGAACACTGACCTGGAGATAGAAGGTATACTTCTTACGATGTATGATGTGCGACTTCGGCTTTCGAACCAGGTGGTTGATGAAGTACGGACTCATTTTAAATCAATGGTTTTTGATACAATCATTCCGAGAAATATCAAGTTGAGTGAATCCCCAAGTTATGGCGAACCAGCTATTGCACACGATGCAGAAAGTAAAGGGGCGATTAGTTATTTGAACCTTGCAAAAGAGGTTTTAAAAAATAATTAAGTTTAAAAGTTCAAAAGGTTAGTATGGGTATCTCATCACTGCCAACTGAGTAATATGACAAAAAAGAGAGCTGCGTTAGGTAGGGGTTTAGGGGCGCTTTTAGGTGATTCCCCTGTACAATCAAAGTCGCCAAAAGACGGTACTACGGAATCCAAGGTTGAAGCTGGTATCAATGAGGTTGACATCGCTAATGTAGAGGTTAACCCTTTTCAGCCAAGGTCAAACTTTAATAAAGAAGCTTTAAATGAATTGGCCGAATCAATAAAAACACAGGGCATTATTCAACCTATCACCGTAAGAAAACTAAATGCAGATAGCTATCAATTAATTAGCGGAGAGCGCAGGCTTCAAGCTTCAAAAATCGCCGGGCTTAAGAAGATTCCTGCATATGTGAGAACGGCAGATGATCAGCAAATGCTAGAGATGGCCCTCATTGAAAATATCCAAAGGGAAGATCTAAACTCCATCGAAATAGCACTGAGTTACCAACGGTTGATGGCTGAATGTGACCTGAAGCAGGAAGAATTAGGTGACAGGGTTGGTAAAAACAGATCGACCGTTAATAATTATCTTAGGCTCCTAAAGCTTCCCCCTGACATACAGGCCGGGGTAAGGGACGGCAAAATATCAATGGGCCATGCCAGAGCATTGGTAAATATCGAAAGCGTTGATCTGCAACTTGAGATCTTTCAGGAAATAATCAATAAGGAATTATCTGTACGCCAAACCGAATCGCTGGTGAGAAATATTGGGGATAAAACTGAATCGACCAAACAACCAACGTCATCTGGTTTGAATTATGAATATCAGAAACTACAAGATTCTTTATCCAGCCATTTTGGGACTAAAATTGCACTGAAAGCGAATAACCAAAACAAAGGTGAAATTAAGATACCTTTCAATTCAAGTGATGACCTCAACAGGATTTTGGAGATTTTGGATTTATAGCCGAGGGTTACTTCTCTTAGCGTTTCTACAATTCTTTTTTTTTGGTAACTCATTTGCTCAGTTACCAACCTTCAATAATGATTCCTCACAAATAGATTTAAACAGGGTTCAGCCGATACTGGATACCCTTCAAATTTCGGAAGACCCTATTTTTCTAGCGGATAGCATCAAATCGTTAACTGATAAAATCCTGCAAGGCGATACTATTTTTTTAGATGAAACCGGTGAAGCGCTAAAACAGCTGGCTGATGAAACCAGCTTATTTACCCAACAATCAGCATTAGATCCTCAAGTTGCTGCCATCTATTCAGCCGTGTTACCGGGGTTAGGTCAGATTTACAATAAACAGTACTATAAACTGCCGTTTATTTATGGAGGCGGGATGTTATTCATCCATTTGATAAAAAGAAACAATCAACTGTATAGGTCATTTCGAAACGCCTTGTTCAATGAAATCGACCTCGATCCAAACACAAATAGCCCATTCCCAGATAATTACGCTGTTGATGCATTGCGCCGTAATACTGACCAATTCCGTAGAGACAGGGATTTTTACATAATTGTTGGGCTTTTATGGTATGGGCTCAATATTGTTGATGCGCATGTGTCAGCCCATTTAGATGAATTTGATGTCAACGATGAACTTTCATTGAAGATGTCACCTACTATTATGAACGTTCCGACGGCACCACACTCGGTAGGCCTGGCTATCGCCTTAAATTTCAAATAATGAATATTTTAATCATTGGCTATGGACAAATGGGTCAATCAATAGAGGCTTATGCCGTTGATAAGGGCCATATAATTGTTGCAAAAATTGATCAGCCAGAGGAGTGGAAAGAGATCAACTCCGATGAAGTTGACGTAGCGATTGAGTTTACACAACCAGATGCTGCATTTGCAAATATCACACAATGTTTTGAGCATGGTATTCCAGTAATTAGCGGCACCACGGGGTGGCTTGACAAGTATGATCAAGCTATAGATTTATGTAACGAAAAGGCCGGAACTTTCCTTTATGCGTCTAATTTTAGCTTAGGTGTCAATATCTTTTTTAAACTAAATGAGTGGCTTGCAAAAGTGATGGCCAAGCAGACGGCTTATAAACCATCGATCGAGGAAATTCATCATACACGGAAAAAAGACAAACCAAGTGGTACAGCCATTTCTTTGGCCGAAGGGATAATTGGTTCCAGCAAATGTTACACAGGCTGGTCATTCGATGAGAATGGTGATAACATCCAAATGGAGTCAAAACGTGAAGGTGATGTGCCCGGAACACATTTCGTAAGATATAATTCTTCAGTGGATAATATTGAGATTAAACATGAGGCGTTTTCGAGGGAAGGTTTTGTAGCGGGTGCAGTTGCAGTTGCCGAGTGGATTCGAAACAAAAAGGGTGTTTATACCATGGATGATTTCCTCGGGCTTTGAATCGGATTATTATCACCTACTTTTGCGGCTGAAAAATCAAGTAATGAAATTTCAATTATTTAAGAAAAAAGAAAAGAAGGAGAAGAAAAACCCAGTTCAGGAGTGGTGGGATGCAATAGTTTTTGCTGTTGTTGCTGCCACGCTCATTAGATGGGTTTTCATGGAGGCTTATACCATCCCAACCCCGTCAATGGAGAAATCACTTTTAGTAGGTGATTATTTATTTGTGAGTAAAATCAGTTATGGTCCCCGAACACCGAAAACACCGTTACAGATCCCACTAACCCATGGTAAAATATGGGGCACAAACATCCCCTCCTACCTGGATTGGATCCAGTTGCCACAATTGAGATTGCCTGGTTTTTCAGATGTTGAGCGGAATGATGTCGTTGTTTTCAACTGGCCTGCCGAAACAGGAGGCATTCCTTTGGATCTCAAAACCCACTACATAAAAAGGTGCGTAGGCGTTCCGGGAGATGTTCTGGAGATTAAAAATGCCCAGATATTCATTAACGGCGAAGCATCCGAAAACCCGCCGGATATGGAATTCAGTTATCTCATATCTACACCTCAAAACCTACCTGAAAGGTTTTTCCAACAGAACGATATCTCATTAGATGAAGTACACCGATTTGGGAGCCCAAATGACGTAGCCCAAATAATGATGATGCACAGTATCCCGCTTGATACAACACAGCAAATAACGGCTGGTTACATCATCCAAACGCGACCTGAAACAGCTCAAAAACTTGAATCTCTCGATTTCATTCAAAGCGTGAATAAACTGGTGACCCCTGAAGAAAGAAACGGCTCAGAAGTCTTCCCAAAATCAAGTTTCATATCTTGGAATAAAGATTACTTCGGACCACTACTCATACCGGGTGAAGATGTCACCGTTAAAATGGATTCCATGAATGTGGTCAAATACTACTCAACTATTAGAGATTATGAAGGGCTTGAAGATGTAAAAGTTGAAGATTTCAAACTCCTAATTGATGGACAGGAAGTTTCTGAATACACATTCAGCCAAAACTACTACTTCATGATGGGCGACAACCGCCACAACTCACTGGACTCCCGCTATTGGGGTTTTGTTCCTGAAAACCATGTAGTTGGAGAAGCACTTTTTATCTGGCTCTCAATGAATCCTGAGGAACCACTTTTCAGCCTCAATAAGGTAAGATGGGATAGGCTTTTTAATTTGATTGAATAATACTTTTAAACTATGTGCGGAATTGCTGGCTTTTGGAGTAACCATTATTCTTCCCAGCACCTTAAGCTCATGCTTGAAACAATCAAGCACAGAGGACCTGATAATGAGGGCCAGAAATCTTTTGGCAACGTTCATCTCGGACACCGAAGATTAAGTATTATCGACTTGTCAGAAAAGGGCAATCAACCCATGCTATCATCAGATGGTAAGCTGACAATCACCTACAACGGCGAAGTTTACAATTACAAAAAGTTAAGAGGTGAGCTTGAAGAGCTAGGACATTCATTTTACTCTTCATGTGATTCTGAGGTAGTGCTTACCGCTTATGAAGAATGGGGAACACGGAGTTTTGAGAAACTTGACGGCATGTTTGCTTTTGCCATATATAATTCAGAAGGTAAAGAGCTGGTGTTGGTTCGAGACCGATATGGCATCAAACCACTGTATTATCACCAGTCCGAAAAAGGCTTTTTCTTCGCTTCAGAGCTTAAGGCGATAATGGCCGTAAAGGATCTGGTTTTGCCTGAGATTAATTTGGATGTTATTGATACATATCTCACGCTGAGATATGTACCCGGTGAGGCCACAATGATGAAAGGTGTCCAAAAATTACTT
Source organism: Cyclobacteriaceae bacterium (assembly GCA_040222875.1). GTDB lineage: Bacteria > Bacteroidota > Bacteroidia > Cytophagales > Cyclobacteriaceae > JAJCYL01. Next base: position 568,014 of record JAVKCG010000004.1, read on the forward strand.
CCGGGCCACTACATCAAATTAAATAGCTTAGGATTTGACATCAGCCAATTTTCTGATTTTAAAGTACTAAACGGATTTAATTATGAAACATCCGAATTCGACAGCCACTTCCAAAATGCTGTTTCAAATCAAATGGTCAGTGATGTTGAAGTTGGTGCTTTTTTATCCGGCGGGCTTGATTCATCATATATTGTTTCGAAAGCAGTAGCCCAAACTGCACAACAGCTCAAAACATTTTCCGTTGGGTTCAAAAGGAACTCAGAATTGAGTTTTGCAAAAACCGTTTCTGACCAATTTGATACAGATCATTTTGAAATAAATTTCGAAAATCTAAGCCTTGGTGAACTCAAGAAAATTGTCTGGCATCTGGATGAGCCTGTCGGAGATGCTGCGACTATGCCAACATATTTTTTATCCATGCTGGCGGCCTCAAAGGTAAAAGTTGTGCTCTCAGGTGAAGGTGCTGATGAACTTTTAGGTGGCTATGCCAAGTACAAGTTATTTGTTTATCTAAACAAACTTAAGTGGCTCTTAAAACCATTTAACTGGTTACTACCATCTTCAAAAATTGAATACATTCGGCTAAGAAAGTTTTTAAGTGGAAAGAACTTCAGCTCATCTTTTTTTGAAGCTACTGGGATATTTGATTCAGAAGAAAAACAGCGCCTGCTCAACACCAAGGCAAAATTAATAACCGGAGATTATACCATTGGCCAGGCATCTTTCGAAGCGCTCCAAAATTTTGACATTAAGAATTGGCTTGTTGATGACCTTTTTCTAAAGAATGACAAAATGACGATGGCGGCATCATTAGAATCCAGGGTGCCCTTTCTTGACAATAACTTCGCTGACTTTTGTAAGCATCTAAATTTATCTGCAAAAAGCAGCTTCCTGTCCAATAAGATTATACTCCGCAAAGCTTTGAAAGAAATTCTTCCTAAAATTAGTAAAAGAAAAAAGCATGGATTTGAAGTGCCCCTAGAAAATCTTAAAGAGTTAGGCTTACAAATAATTAACAGGCAAGCAATTGAGAAACGCGGGATTTTTAATTGGCTATTTGTAGAGGCCCTGCTGCAAAAAGACCTGACAAACCAATTTTACAGACGACAATTTGTAACGATACTAATGTTTGAAGTTTGGTGTCAGGTATTTATTGATGATGTTAGCTCCTAATTAAATAACCTCTAATACGGTTTTTATTCTGAAAAAGGATGATGATCAGGATGATAGCAAGAGTAATCCTGCTAATTATTATTCCTTCCTTAGCAAAAGGTGGCTCATATTGCAGTATGACTTTGTGATTTCCAGGCTCTAACGGCAGTCCTGTCATACCTATGTTAACTTTCAATAACTCGCGGTTCTCGCCATTCACGGTAGCTTTCCAGCCTGGATCAAATGGAATTGAGAAGAACAATAATTTATTTTCTTGAAGATTTATATCCCCCTCTATTCTGTCATGGTTAAATGAGGTAATTCTCAGGGTATCTTCCTTTAATTTTGCCGTTAGCTCAGCATAAGCTTCATTGGAAAATTTAGCACTATCATCAAGGGTTATCGCTTTAAATTGGTTCATCGATTGCCCCTCTGGAGCAACAAATGCTTTGAGCAGTACCTCTGGCTTTTCATGCGTATCCTGCTTTTTGAAATCTTCTTGTGTTATCTGCTTATCATAGCAAAACCCGAATGGCAATGGAAAGTTATGTTTTAAGATTCTTACATTGCCTTCTTTTTTTATAAATGAAGCTGAACCATTTCTTTCATAACCTGAAGTTTCGTTTTTGGTCAGTAGGTATTTTACACTGGCGATAGATTCTAGTCTTGGTTTGCCAATTAAACCTTTAGCCCAACGAGTTGCATTTTCACTCCTCTTAATTGCACCAGTTTCTAGTAGAAAATTTATGTAGTTCCCTTGATTGAAAGACGAATAACTAGATGTGCCAAAATAGCCCTGTACCATAGCATCATTCAATGCTATGTGTCTACCTTGGGGAGATTGATATTCTTTGTCAATTCGATAAAATGTAGTGTCTATTGAACTTAAATAATTCACTGCATCAATGGTGTCATCATAGTAACCATTTTTAGAATAAAATTCTCCATGAGACATCGCTGTTCTGTTAGAGATTGAGTGCATGGAATTAAACGTGATTTCAATCAACCCAACGAGTGTCAGAAGTAGAATAGTACTAACCTTAAAGGCCTCTTTTTTGAGTTCAACAAGAAGCAGGCCCAAGAATCCAATAAATATTGATACATAAATACCCAGTAATCGATCTATCTGAATTGGTAACCCGGGATATTTATAATTAATCAAAACAAATAGGCAAATGATGAAGATTATTACAATTTTTTTAGATGGCAAATAACCCTTTAATACCATTGTGAGTGATCTTGCGGAGAAGAATGCCAAACAAAATGTACCATAAATAGAAACTGCCGATTTGTAATAATTTCCTTGAAATTGATAAATGGATATCCTCAAGTATGGGAGTAACAAAATGAGAATTAGGAGTATGGGAATAATTAACTGAATCGCTAAGGTTTTACGGGTCTGCCCTAGGAAATGGAATGGAAAGATTATAATAGGTAAAACTCCAACGTAGAAAAGGGGTGCTTCCAGGTAATTCAAGTAGCCTGAAAAATTGGTACCGTTGCCTAGTAGATCGCTGGAAAGAGTCCTAAAAAATGCTGTTGTTATTTCAATCCAACCTGAAACAGTAAGGATTGAAGTCGTTTCCAAAACTGTATTTTGGGAAACACTTCCACTCACTCGGGGGCTATTAAGAACATTGATAAAACCTGAAATAAAACCGTCGGCACCCAAGGCAATTCCTGAAATTGTCAATACAACAATTAATAACCCTGTTCTGATTAGGGCATTAAAAGTTCTCCCTGATTCGAGGTTTCGATAAATGAAATAAACGATAAGAAATAACCCATTGAAGTAAAGTGTGGGTCCAAATCCAGTTAGGTAAATGGCAAATATAAAGGGCCACCAAACCTTCTTTAAGAAAAGAATCTCAAAAGCAAGTATGAGAAAAACGAACAACAAAAAATAATGAGAATGAGCGATCCATGTTGAGCCTACAATCATATAACCTGAAAAGCCCAACGAAATGGCCCCAAAAATGCAGGCAATACAAGGGGCTTTATGGAGCTTGAAAATAAAGTATGATGTAAATACAGTAAATAAGATCTTAAATACTTCAACATAAACAATTTTCTCTCCTACCCTTAAAAACAATGAAAGGACTATATCAATAAAATAAATTGGGCTTAAATGGAAAGCATGGTAATAATTCTGTCCCATTCCTCCATAAAATGACCATGTGCGGGGATAACCAAATTCATTCAGATATCTATCCAAATGAACCATTTCTGGATATTGAACAATTATCGAATCACTTCCAATATCAATAAATAGGAATAGCTTATCCAGAGCAAGAAAGTCCCAAAAGATGATGGTTATAATTGAGATGGATAATATGAATAGCACCGTAAGAGGGTGATTTTCAACCATCTTCATGGATTTATCGGTTATGGTTTTCAAGAGGCTCAATTAAATATCCCAAGTTATTGAGATATGATAGATTTATAAACTTTGTAATAACTTGTTGCCACCGATTTCCAACTCAATTTTTTGACTTTTTGTCTGGTAACTTTTCCATATTCTTCAACCATCTTCTCATCTGAAACAAATTCATTGATGGCAGCTATGATGGCTTTAGAACTCTTCTTCTCTATGATCAAACCACAGTCATCAATCAAAGAGGTATTACCTCCTGTATCAGTTAGTATTAATGCTAACCCCGATGCCATAGCTTCCAACACTGTATTACTCATCCCTTCATTTAAGGATGGTAAAATAAAAAGATTATGATTTCTGTAAATTTCTGGCATTTTTCCGTGAGGCACATTGCCTAGAAATGTAACGTTGATTGGAGCTAACTTTTTCAATTTATCAGATTGAGGTCCGTCCCCAACAATAGTGAGTGAAATGTCAGGGTAAGTTTTTATTGCTTCAACTAGATATTTAAATCCTTTTCTCTCAATTAACCGACCAACAGAGAGAATTTTTAATTGATTTTTAGGCTCAGCTGATGGATGAAATAGCTTGGTATCAACTCCATTTTCAATTATTGAAACACTTTGGTATGGAGCATTTTCTCTTGCAAGAGATGCAAGGTCGTTTGAATTGGCAATCACTTTTGCAGACTTTTTCCATATTATCCTACTCAACCAACTAAACAAAAGAGAGTCAAGAAGATAGAATCTTTTGTTGTAGAATGGTACGTCACTACCCCTTAAACTAACTATGTAAGGTTTTCCTAATAACAATGAAATGAATCCACAGGGAATACCGAAAAACGCATGTATCAGTTGAATATCATTACTCTTGATAATTTCTCTGGAGTAGATGAGTGCCTTTGCACTATAGATCAGAAGCTTAAAAATCGATTGATAATGAAGGTTGCCAGACTTACCGATGTTCAGGTAATGAATGGTCACATTATCCGCTATTTGATCAACTTTAAAATTACTGGTTGATGAAGTGACAAGATCAATATGTAAATTTTTGTATTCTCTGAATTGCTTAAGTAAATGGTAGGTAGCATTTGCGGCACCACCCCCCAAAGGAGGATATTCATAGTTAAGAATTAAGATTCTCACGGCTCCATTAGTTGAACATAAGTTGATTAAAGATTGACTAAAATAAAATCATATTTGCACTATCGGAATGATGAGACAAAATTAGATTGAGCCATATTAAAACTTCCTGAAATATTAAGATTTCAAAATCGGTGTTTTGAAAAAATTCGAAGATCTTACTATCAACATAATTTATGTCAAAGGGTCAGTAAATGCTCTACTGCCACTCTTTGATTCTTTGTTAAAGAATTCTCAATGCCAATTTCAAATAATCTCTAATGCATGTACTCAGGATGAATTAAGATCATTGAATGCTTACTGTCAACGCAACTCCGAAAGAGTTAAGTTATTGGATCTTATGGTGACGACCATAATGCCGCATCATGAGGTTATCAATGTTTTATTAGAAAATGAAACAAGTGATTGGTTTTGCTTTATGGATTCTGATTGTTTAGCAACGGGGGATTTTCTTGGAGAATGGTTGTTTGGAATGGATGAGTCACAAGCCCTATTTACTGGATTCCCCATTTGGTATGACTACGAAAACTTTAAAGTCATACCACATAATTACAAAGTACTTTTTGGGGAATACTGTGAATCTCACAATGGAGTCAAATTTGGAATTACATACTGTGCCTGCTATAGAACCACCATTTTAAAGCAAGTAATGAAAGAGTTTGGAATCACCTTTCAACGGTACCTGTGGCAAAATATTCCAAGAAGTATTCAGAATCAGTTAATGAGTGCAGAGCTGAGAAAAGAATTTTACGATACAGGAAAGTTGATAAATATTTTGATGGTATTGGGTGGAGCCAAATTTAAAGTAAATGAATCTCATTCATTGATCCATTTAGGGGGCATCAGTCAGTTAGCTGAAAAAAGAATCTCAGTATTTGGAAGCTTATATGTTTATACAAGATTCAAAGTTCCCAAATTTGTTATTGGTGCAGTTAAAATGATTAGAAGATTAATCTCGGGCTATTTAATTACACATAATGAGGCCATCCAACTTGTTAATTTTGAACGCAGAAAATTGGCAGCTGAACAATTCATTTTTACTAATAATTTTTCGCAGGGCCTTAAAATTTTCTCGCAACAAGAAATACATCGAATGAAAGTAACTAAAGAGAAAATCCTAAAGATTTATAATGGGTGATGATAAATATTTTACCAATTCAAGACCAGAGATGGATCAATTTCTACCAATGGAAATAAAAAATGCTATTGAATTTGGGTGCGGTGAAGCTATATTTTTATCAAGAGTTAAGGAAAAATTTCAATGTGAAGCTTGGGGAGTTGATATCGATCAAAATTCATTAATGAAAGCGGAAGTTAAAATTGACAGGTGTTTGTTAGGAAATGCTGACCAAATTTTGACCGAATTACCGAATAATTATTTTGACTGCTTGATTTGTAATGATTTTTTGGAGCATATTATTGACCCTGCTGATTTTTTGCGAAAAATTGCGCCAAAATTAAATGCAGGAGCATATCTAATCTCTTCCATACCAAATGTAAGGTATTGCGAAAATGTCTTTGAACTTTTGATTAAAAAGGATTGGAAGTATAAAGAAGCTGGTATACTTGATCGGACTCATTTACGGTTTTTTACAAAAAAAAGCGTACAAAGAATGGTTGATGACGCTGGATTTAAAATAGTTCGAATAAAAGGAATCAATAGGCAAGGTGGATTACTAGGCTCACTCGCCTTAATGCTGTTCGATATAATAAGCTTAGGCACTCAAACAGACATGAAATACCTACAATTTGGACTTATAGCACAACTGCGTGACCCTGTAGTTTAGAAGTAATTTGTCCTTGAGAAGTAGGAATTAATCACAGGTAATTTCAGCGCTATTTTGAGAAGTTGAGTGGTTAAGTGGTCTTTTTATAATCACCCCGAGAGAAGAATTTTTCAATAAGACAATAGAGAAGTATAAAGAAATATCGACTACCCATTTCTTTAATTTTGAGATTACTTTTTCCATGAATCCGATTTGTCCAACTATTTGGAATAACAGTATAGTTGTAACCTCGTACTATTGCTTTTAAGGGCAATTCTAAGGTCAGATTGAAATGAGGAGATAAGAATGGCCTTAAGCCATCTATAGTTTTCTTTTGGTATAGTTTGAATGCATTTGTGTAGTCATTGTATTTACGACCTATGGCTAACCTTACTATGTTGTTGGCGATTCTGTTTATTATAAGTTTTAGATACGGATATCCGTGGGTATGCCCACCTTTTATAAAACGGGATCCAAAAACACAATCCCAATCTCCATTAACCATTTCATTATAAAATGTAACCAGATCATCGGGGCTATCAGAACAATCTGCCATGAAGATCGCAACGCAATCACCCTTAAAGTTGTCCAGCCCCTCTCTTACGGCAAATCCGAAACCGTTCTCGTTGGTGCTATTTATATAGCGCAGCGTACTTACTTCTCTCTGTAATTTATTGAGAACTTCTTCAGTCTCATCTTGTGAATTGTCATTGATTACTAGAATTTCATGAGGAATATTAGCTCTTATAAGAGACCTATGTAATAATCTTGTAGTTCTTTTAATGTTAGCTGCCTCATTGTAGGCTGGGATAATTACACTTAAAATCATTCAGTTAAAATAAAATTCATCAAAATTCACGTATAACATTTTGAACCCTCATGTCAATTAAAGGCGAAAAGTGACTTGTAAATTCAGAATGAATTTTAATACCAATCACATTTGATGGTAAGTCAAATGGATTCATAAACAGCTCAGAAGAACCTCTTATACCTGATATATACTTGTTTATCAGCAACAAGTAAGTTGCTCCTTTAACTAGGCGATGTGTTTTTTTCTGGCCATCTTCAAGATAAAAGGTAATATTCAAAGTCGGAGGTTGATAAATAAGTTTGCGAAACCAGCCAAAAAGATTGTAATTAATTTTGAAGTCTGCAAATATCAACCCCTTGGAATCTTCAAGAGGATAGAATTCATTCAAGGCTAGGTTTATTTTACTTTCAGCCTTTAGGTTAAATTTTAAAGGTTTGTCTTGCTTCTTGAGTAAAACGTAATTAGAATCTGCATCAATAGGCTTATAATGAAGTAACAGATTTAGCTTAGTTTGTGGTTCATCAAAAAACGGGTATCTCTTTTCAATAGTTGAATCTGAATACAAAATTAGATTTGGTGCATCAGGTTCTAAAAAAAAATCTGCATTGAGGTTATCCAGATATTCAGTATAACCAGAATATGATTGTATTACTGGTCTACCCCTATAATTCCAGCCATTAACAAAAGCAAGTGAAATTTCCGTTGGAACAATATCAATGGAATTATCTCCGATTGATTCTTTTATTGATTCCGAAACCGGATAAGTCGAAACATCCTCCTCGATAGGTTCACTAAACAAAGTTTTGTAATATTCTTTGGTTGAAACAAGTTGATCAAAGGTATCACGCAATGGGCGAAATCCTGTCATATCAGCAAAGGCCAAAGAAACCAAAATGGAAATTGAAGCAAGATATTGTTTAGCGATTTTATCTATTTTAAAAAATGAGTAAAGAACCAAAAGCGCAAAGGGAACAAAAAAACGGATGATTGTTGGATAATGAGCGCCATCAAACCTTACAATGGATTGCTTATAGATTACGTAGATACTTATAGTGAATATCAATAAAAAAGCCCCATTTATAGGGTTAACTAACTTATAAAAAGGCTTGCTCTGATTTCGGAATTGTATTATTAGAATAACTGGCAGTGATAGAATTAGTAAACTAATAAAAACTATAAAGACAGCTTTAATAGCGCTATCCATGGGTAGTAAAAGAGCTTCCTGAAAACCAAAAGCCAGTTCAAGGTTTCCTTTGAGATAGCTAATTATATCAACCTTTAGAAAAAAAGCAGAAACGAAGGTTAGTATTGCAATCAATGACGCTATTCCGAGTAGTTCAATTCGATCAGCTTTTTTATTGAAGACTAGTATTATTAATAAACCTACTAAACAACCAAGAGAAACAACGCCAAAATTTGCCTTACAAAAGAATAAGGCCACTCCGAAAACTGAGGATACCACTAAATGCCATAACTTATGATATTTAACATAGAGAATAAGATGACATAACATTAAAAAGTGCATTAATGGTACTATGTCCCATTTATAAAAATCAGAAGTAAGAATTATTAGCGCACCTAATAGCCACTTTTCAATAAGCTTTAAATGAACAAATATCTTTTGAACTAAAAAGCAAATGTTTAAAATGACAAATAAATCAAATAGGACAAGAATACCTATGTTAAGTCCGATTGGTAATCTGGTGGTCAATACCCCCAGCGGCCCATATGTAAATACAAAGTCCTCTCCAAAAACCAATCCGTTTTGAAGCGCCAAGTGCAGTGAGATGGCCCAAGAATTATCCGTTCCTGGCTCAATTGGGTAATAGACTTGATCGGGATGAACATATATTATTATTAAAGTCCAGATTAAAACCTGTGCCCCCTGATTGAAGGCTTTTTTGAAATTATATGATAGCCGATTGTTGCTCAAAAATCTGTTCAATTATGTTAGCTAGAGAATACTTGTAGTCCCAACCAGGAAAGTGTGCTTTGAATTTTGAGACATCGCTTATCCACCAAATATGGTCTCCAATTCGGTTGTCTTGCGTATAGTTTACACTCATTTTTTCATTAGAAATTGATTCACATAGATCAATCGCTTCCAAAATTGAGCAATTAGACCATCTTCCGCCACCCGCATTATAAACTTCACCATGTCTAGGCGCAGTATGATAGTGCCAAAACATATTCACTAAATCCCAACTATGTATATTGTCTCTAACTTGTTTGCCCTTATATCCAAGAATTGAATAAGTGGTTTTGGTAATACAGCATTTTACGAGATATGACAAAAACCCATGAAGCTGTGCACTCGAATGGTTTGGCCCAGTTAAACAACCGCCCCTAAATACACCAGTTTTCATATTAAAGTATCGGCCATACTCTTGAACCATGATGTCTGCGCTCACTTTTGATGCGCCAAAAAGTGAGTGTTTAGATCGATCTATTGACATGGTCTCATCAATTCCGTTCTCAAAATAGGTATGGGTACTATCAATTTCCCAGCGTGATTCTTTTTCAATCAATGGTAAAGAATTTGGGCTGTCACCATATACTTTATTCGTAGATGTGAAAATAAATGTGGCTTCATAACAATACTTTCTGGTCAATTCCAATAGATTAATTGTGCCGGTAGAATTAATGGAATAATCAGTTAGTGGTTCTTTGGCCGCCCAATCATGGCTAGGCTGTGCTGCTGTATGTATCACCAGTTTAATATCACTTCCGTATTCATTAAATATTCCCTCCATTTGGTCGTAATGTCTAATATCAACTGAGTGATGTCTGTAATTTTCTATAGCATCACACAACTTCTTTTTCATCCAATTTGTGGAGCTCTCCTTACCAAAGAAATAGGATCTTTGATCATTATCAACACCAACAATTATATCAAACTTATTATGTAAAAATCTCACACATTCACTACCAATAAGACCCGATGAACCTGTTATTAATGCTATTTCCATTTATATTTTATTATCAAATATTTAAAATAGGTTTAAGTTCTCTTTCATGCTTTACCAGCCATTGGTAGATGTCATTGACCAGCATTTTCGGAGATTTTTGAGGTTGCCACCCCGATGCTTTAGTAACTTTTGAATTATCGGTAATATAGATTGGAATATCCGCTGATCTCTCATTAGTTGATTCAATTTTCAGACTATTACCAGTAAATTCTTCACATAAATCTGTTAGCTGCCGCAAGGAAAGACTGAAATTATCGCCCCCACCGACATTAAAAATCTCTCCATTAACTTTGTCTAGGTTTTGAACTTGCCAATTAATTAGCGAGAACAAATCATCGATGTGTAGAAAATCTCTAACTTGTTTGCCATCATAGCCAATATAATTAAGCTTGTCCTTCCAAAAATGTTTAGCAACCCATAGTACGGCAACTCCTTGGTCTACTTTACCAAATTGTCCCGGCCCTGCAATTACACCACACCGGTTTATAACAGTAGGCAATCCCCTTAATATTGAGAATTCTTGAACAAACAACTCGGAAGCTAGTTTAGAACTGCCATAAAAAGATCTGGAGCCAATTTGTGTATCGAAATTTTCAGATATCCCGTTTTTTGTCACGCCAGCTATTTCCTGATCTTGCGCTAGAACAAATCTATCAGATTGCTCATTTAACCTAACTTTTTGCAGCTGAGTGAAAGGATAGACTCTACTTGTGGAGAGAAAGAGGAAAGCTGCACCGTACTTGTTTGCTTCTTCAAGTAAATTTATTGTTCCATTTAAGTTCGATGCCACCAAATAATCTAACGATGAGGTGATACCAGATTGAATTGATGGTTCGGCTGCCGCGTCGATTATAATATCAAAAGCACCTAATTCTTTAATATCGGTAGATGATCGTATATCTGCATGCAAAAATTTGACACCTCGTTTTTGCAGCTTTGGCACATTGAGTTCACTCCCACGTCTCTTCAAATTATCGATACAAATTATTTGATAATGTGAATGAGCTTCTTTCAACATGCAGGCCAATGCCGATCCAACAAAACCAGCACCTCCAGCTATAAGTAATTTCATCTGCAATATTTATTTACCGCAAATCAAGCCACTCAAAGCTTATTAAACTATTGTGAAAATCAGAAAAAACTCAAATTATGTATTTTCCACTTGGTCTAATTTCAATTGAGAAACTAAACTGGAAATTTTATGAGCTTCGGTCTTAAAGCTATGATTTTGATGTAATGATTTAAGGAGGTTATTGCCCAGTTTTCTCCTAAGTTCAACAGAATTTTTTAACGCTTCAATAGCTAAAGATGCTTCTTCAATTGATTCAACTATCAGGATGTTATCCGTACCAAAACCTCTAGCTCCGGACAAAGTAGATATAATTGGAGTACCACTTGCAGCAGACTCAAGCAACTTATTTCTTATACCCCCACCCATGCTATTATTAAAGTAAGGAAGAAATATGGCTCCAATTTTTTCAAAAAACTTCTGATAATTGGTAACGGTCAATTCTCCTAATATTTCAATATTCTCATGTCTTTGCAATTTTCGTTTATGTTCGGGTTGCAAAGTTCCAACAAGAACAACCACTTCAGGTATTGACGCAGCTAATTTTTCAATATGCGGGATACACGCAAGGTTTTCACCATCTAAGAATGGGCCTATTATTCCTACTTTAAAATCATCCCGATATTGGTTTTTTAGATATTCATTTGGGTCAACGCTGTTGTGAACTACTGAAATTCTTGAAGAGTCTATTTCAAATTTGCGCTGAATTAAATCTTTGATGTTTTCTGAGGCTACAATGATATGATCTGATGCATGAAGTCCCTTTTTTTCTATTAGCTCCACAATTGGCTTAAATATGAACTTTAATCCTCTACGATCCATTTCTTCAGATTTTAAAGAATGGTAGTCGATAATAACTTTAAAATTCTTCTTTTGAGGTAGAATAAGATACGTGTAGTAGTTTTCCACAATGACCAAATCAGCATTATTATTGATCGATACTTTTTGAAAAAAAGGGAAATCGAAAAGAAAGGGGAGGTTTCGAAATCTTAACCAACTAGGTAGAATAGAAAGAAGCCCTTTGTTAATACGAATATGACTCCGGTCACTGCTTGTGGGTGGCTTGAAACAGTACGTATCAACTACTTTGTTGTGAGCCGTCAAATACTCCGCCAGATACTTAGCTCTTAAAGTGTTACCATAAATCTTCGTATGATCATAAGGTGCTATAATAGCAATTCTAAGTGTCACTACTTAAATCTCTTTTTGGAGTTCTAGAACCTCGTTATGTAAATTTTGGAAATCAATTGGTAGCTCTTGTATGTCAGTAAAGTAATTAAGTTTCTCTCCCCAAGCCCTTCCAAAAAGGTCTTTTCCATTTGAAATACACTTTTTTATATTTGACTCACTATAATATTTCGGTTTATCAAATTCTGTATGTGCAGCCCTTCTAATTTTGTTAGAGATATTTTCTAAACTTAGGAAATAACTAAAATGCCAACCTGCACTTAAGACCTTCTCTCTTATTTTACCTTCAATTCTAATCTCACTTAAACTTTGATTAACCAATGCCTGAGAATCACAAATGAACCCCAAGTTCCAGGTTGACTTCTTCTTCCAATTGGCATTATAATAAAATAAATCCATTTCCAAATGTCTTACTTCACCCGACTCCAAGTTCGTTCTGCTAACAACATCTTTTTTGGGGATTTCATCCAAATCTGTACCTATAATTACGCACTGCTCATATTTTTTTAATATATATTCTGAACCGTAGTCTCGTTGATAGTTCTCACGAAACCAAGCTTCTTTATCATGCATCCACCTGTTCTTTCGATTTTTTTTTAACCATTTGTCCGTCGGATCAGGTATTTCATCAACAACGAAAAATTTGATTTTTTTTGAGTAATGTTTTATGTTTTGATAGTTCTTTTCAAAAAAAAGTTCTGGTTTGTAATAGCCAGAAAAAGTTCTTCTTGATTCTATGATAACAAACTCATCGACAACTGAATCCAAATATTTTAACCGATATGGCAGAATCGGTTCCCCATTGTACATGAAAGTATCAATTATTGGTGGCATCGTTTTTTGGTATCAATAGGTTAAACTCTTTATTCCAATCTACTTCAGGAGGTAACAACGAGGACTCCATATGTGTTGCTAGAGATAAACTAGGTTGAATCAATGTATATTTTTTGCCAAATATGCTGACTACTAAATTGTGAAAGTACTTCTTCATCCAAACTTTGATAATCAGCCTATCTAGTTTTTTAAATCGGAAATTTAATACATCAAATATGGGTTTCTTTGTTAGTGTAAACCAAATGGAAGCATCATTATTACCACCTAAATAGGATCCAAATACCTCGTTTGTTTCTTTTAAAATATTAACTGACGTTAAAAAAGTTAATGTCGTACTTGCGGATTCAATCCATTTAATTCCTCCAAGCATAAACTCGCTTTTTTTATATGAGTGCAGCGAGTGGTTGTGTACATCCGGGTGATTATATGGTGTTATAAAATCAATATCTCGTAGCTTGATTGCTTCTAACATACAACTAAAACTATTTTTTAAATAGAAGTAATCATCCTCTGCAAAGAACACATATTCCGATTTTTTCTGATTGGATAAATATTCAAGCTGCAATTGAAACGTCTCAAGATTTCCTAGACAGTCAAGCTCTTCAAATTCAAAATCATATCCATTCAGAGTTTTTGCGAATAGTGCGTTGTAAGTTTTAGGACAACCATCAAGGAAAACCTTAATAAAAACCCTAAACCCTTGAAGAGCCCTAGCAAATGACTTCAAGCAAAGCTCAGTCAGCTTCAACTTATCATCTGAATAAATTGGTGGTGATTTAGAAACACCTGGATAAACACGATAAGCAATTACCAAATCATATTGTTCCACAATTAAGAATCTGGCTTACTCCAACGATCAACAATACTCATCAAATACCTGCACCAAATGATTGGCTATCATTTCTGCTGGGCGGCCTTCGATGTGATGTCGCTCTACCATATGAACCAGTTCGCCATCTTTAAATAAAGCTATTGATGGTGATGATGGCGGATAGGGAGCATGGTATTCACGAGTTTTGGCGACTGCATCATGGTCAGCACCGGCGAAAACTGTTGCCAGGGTATTTGGTTTTTTAGCACTGTGTTCAACTGCGGCTATTACTCCTGGCCTTGCTGCGCCTGCAGCGCAACCACAAACCGAATTGATCACAATGAGGGTTGTTCCCTTGTGGTCTGATAAATGATTATCGACTTCTTCAGCTGATTTAAATTCTGTAAAGCCAACTGTTGTTAGCTGTTGCCTCATTGGGGCTATTAATTCTTCTGGATACATATTTCTTAGATATTAGATTTAAGATTAAAGATTTTAGACTATTTACATGAAGCCAAGTTCGAGTTTGGCTGCTTCTGACATCATGTCTGGTGCATATGGTGGGTCAAAGGTGAGTTCGATGTGAACGTCATTTACACCTTCCACTGACTTAATTTGCTGCTCAACCTCACTTGGTATTTGCTCAGCGGCAGGGCATGATGGTGAGGTCAGCGTCATAACCACCTCAATATTGTTAACTGGTAACACATTTATTTCATAAATCAAGCCCAACTCGTAGACATCCACAGGAATTTCGGGATCATAAACTTGCTTGATAGCCTCTACTATTTTCTCTTTTAATTCCAGCGTTTTCTCCTCTGTCATTTCCATCTTATTTCTGATTTTGCAGTAAAGCCTGATAAGCCAATGCCTCAAGTTTCATCTGCTTGATCATAGCAGCGAATCCATTAGAGCGCTGAGTTCCAATGAAACGAGACATTCCAATTTTCTCAGGAAAATAGATATCAGTGCTGGCAATATCTTCAGGGGGCTGACCTGAAAGCACCCTTATCAGCATACTAACCAAACCTTTGGTTATCGCAGTATTGCTGTCCGCTACATAATTTACTTTATCTTCGATCAGTTCCGATTTAAGCCAAACTTTGGACTGACAACCTTTTACAAGATTTTGGTCAATTCGATGCTCATCTGGCAAGTCGGCCAGTTTTTGCCCTAACTCCATTATATAAAAATTCATCATCTCCTGATCTCCTTCTAGGATGGCGAATTCACTAATTATTTCATTCTGAGCCTCAGATATTGACATTATTTGAAAACTGCTTTTTCGAGTTTTGTTACTCTTTTGTTAATATCAGCTATACCTTTTACCTCATCTGCCAATTTCAAAATCGCCCTGGTGTTTTCTGACGTTTGTAAATTCAGTTTAACAATTCCCTCCTCGACATTGGACATCTTATTTTCTAATTTTTCCAATCGCTGATTTGTGATGTCCTGGTTATGAACCATCTCGGCCAGTAACTCAATTATCCTTTCTTCATTTTTCATGGCTTCATAAATTTAACTATTCTCTGAAGCCCCTCTGCCATCACATCCACCTCTTTTTTCGTATTGTAAACTGAAAATGATGCCCTCACTGTTCCCTCAATACCAAACCAATCCATCAAAGGCTGAGTGCAATGATGCCCTGTTCTTACAGCTACTCCCCTCGAATCCAGCATCTGACCAATATCAAATGGATGAATGCCTTCAATCAAAAAGGACAAGACACTAACCTTGTTTTTAGCGGTTCCGACACCCTTAAACCCGGGGATTTGCCCCATTTTTTTCATGGCATAATTATGGACTTCCATTTCATGGAAAGCCATCGCCTCTTTACCAATGTCATTTACAAAATCCATGGCATATTTGAAGCCGACTACATCAGCAATATTTGGAGTGCCTGCTTCAAACTTGTAAGGGATATCATTAAATGTCGTTTTCTCAAAAGACACATCTTTTATCATTTCCCCTCCTCCCTGATAAGGTGGCATTTCCTCTAAAAGTTTCCTTTTACCATATAGTACTCCTACGCCGGTTGGGCCATACATCTTGTGCGCCGATAGGGCATAGAAATCAACATCCAATGCCTGAACGTCTATTGGTAAATGAGCAGTTGCCTGGGCACCATCAAGCACTGTAATTGCCCCAAATTCATGAGCTTTATCAATTATTTTTTTAACGGGGTTTATTGTGCCAAGCGCATTAGATGCGTAAACGGTAGAAACAATTTTTGTCCTGTCGGTCAACAGTTTCTCATACTCCTCAAATATGATCTCTCCATTTTGGTTAATTGGGATAACTTTAAGTTTGGCACCCTTTTCCTCGCAAATCATCTGCCATGGAACAATATTAGAGTGGTGCTCCATGGTTGATATAATAACCTCATCCCCCTCATTTAGGAATTTTCGACCATAGCTGGAGGCTACAAGATTTAATCCCTCAGTGGTGCCTTTTGTAAAGATAATCTCGTCAACTTCGGAGGAATTGATGAACGCCCTGGCCGTCTCCCTTGTTGCTTCAAAGGCTGTTGTTGCCTTTTCTGCTAAAGCATGAACACCCCGATGAATATTAGAATTTTTATGGTGATAATATTCTTCTAGAGCTTTGAGAACTGATAAGGGCTTCTGAGTGGTGGCTGCATTGTCAAAGTAAACCAGTGGTTTTCCATTCACCTGCTCTTGTAAAACAGGAAACTGGCTACGGATTTCATCGACATTAATTGTTTTCGTTTCCACCATTGGTTGGATATTTATGACAGCCGCTCCTTAATAATTTCGGTTAAATTTTCCCGGATTTCTGCTAACGGTGTTTTTTCGACGATATCACCCGCAAAGGCTTGTAACAACATCACTTTGGCATCCTTTTCATTCAAGCCCCTTGTTCTCAAATAGAAAATAGATTCATCATCAAGCTGACCGGTAGTGCAACCATGAGAGCACTTCACATCATCAGCCCAAATTTCAAGCTGTGGTTTTGTGTTAATGGTTGCTTCATCAGTCAAAAGGATGTTGTTGTTCTGCTGAAACGCATTTGTTTTTTGCGCTAATTGACGAACGAAAATCTTCCCATTGAAGACCCCCCTCGATTGCTCATCAATAATGCCTTTATACAGCTCATTGCTCACAGAATTAGGTTTTCTGTGATCTACCACCGTGTGGTTGTCTACATGTGTTTCCCCTTTCGTCAGATAGAGTCCATACATGTTGGCTTCAACACCTTCTCCATCAATAATTGTGTGAAGGTTGTTCCTGACCATTTTGCCGCTGAATGAGTAGGTAAAAACTGAAAAAGTGCTCTTATTAGGTTGATACACAAGCGATGTATTCATGTGCAACGCGGTGTCTTTGTCGTCCTGAATCTTCAGATATTTACCCCTTGAGCCATCTCCCGCGTTTATCTCTAATACGAAGTTGTTAAAAGTCGGATGTTCACCTCTCGTTACGAAACGTTCTAGAAAAGTGGCTTCGCTATTTTCGCCAAGATCGATGCTCACTTTAGGGTTAGCTACCACCTGCGCCGCATTAGCATCAGTGATAAAGTATAGGGCTATCGGCTTACTGTAAGTTTTGTTCTTACCTATGGAAATATGTACACCCTCTTTTGTGAAAGCTGTGTTCCAGGCAAGAAAAGGATCCTTCTTGTGTAACCCAGACTCGGTAAATGGATTTGTTGCTTTTTCAGTGAGTGCTTCCGTAATGGGTTGTACGAGTATTCCCTGATGTTCATTGTGAATCGTTGAGAATTGTTCAGAATAAACGCCATTCACGAAAAACAAAGAACTCCCTTCTAAATTATATACTGAAGCTGCAATGTCGTCTTCAGAAATATTCGGATCAGCGTTTTTTAAAGTCAGGTCAATGTTTCTTTCAAGTGCAGCCGTCAAGCGTGTAAACTTGTACTCTTCATCCTTGTTACCCGGTAGGCCATTTGCCTGCAAGGCATCAAAAGACTGGCGTCTCAACTGATGAATTGGTAGTGCCTTTTCACCATTAAGGGAAGCTTCAAAAGCCTCAAACTGCTCAGTAATTATATTTTGAAGTTTATTGCCCATAATTAGACCGCTGCTGGTTGCTCCTCCTTAATCCAATCATAACCCTGATCTTCTAGTTTGAGCGCTAATTCTTTTCCACCTGATTTAACAATTCTGCCATCTATGAGCACATGCACAAAATCCGGGACAATATATTCCAGTAGTCTTTGATAATGTGTTACAACTATTGTGGCATTATCTTTTGTCCTGAGTTTGTTAACCCCGCTGGAAACGACTTTCAATGCATCAATGTCGAGTCCCGAATCTGTTTCATCCAGAATGGCCAGCTTTGGCTCAAGCATTGCCATCTGGAAAATTTCGTTACGTTTCTTCTCACCCCCTGAAAACCCCTCGTTGAGCGACCTACTTAAGAGCGATTGATCCAGCTCCACAAGCTTCATTTTCTCTTTCATCAGTGTAAGGAATGAAACCGCATCTAATTTGTCTTCACCTTTCTGTTCTCTAATTTTATTGAGTGCTGTTTTCAAAAAATTAGTGGTGCTGACTCCGGGAATTTCAACCGGATACTGAAACGCCAGAAATACACCGGCCCAGGCCCTTTCTTCAGGGGCCATATCAAGTAAATCATCTCCCAGATAATCAACCGATCCCTCAGTGATCTCGTATTCTTCCCTTCCGGCCAATACAGACGCCAATGTGGATTTTCCAGAACCATTTGGCCCCATGATGGCATGAACTTCTCCAGCTTTTACTTCTAGGTTTATCCCCTTTAATATTTCTTTATCTTCGATTGAAGCCTTTAATTTTTTTATTGTTAGCATGTTTCGTGTTACGTGTTTAAGGTTTCAGGTTGTTTGAATTTCGATCCTTTAATAGACGATTCTTTTAAATAATTCATGAATGCACCAATTTTACCTGAGACTTTGGTGGTCATGTCATCTAATAGATTAAATTCATCTGTTGAGATATATTTTGAATCCTTGGCTCTAACTAACTGACTTCTTAATTCTCCAGCTGAGCCTTTAGCTATGGAAAGGAATTGAATGAATTCCCGTCGTCCATTTCTTTCAAATCCTTCTGCAATGTTATCCATAATTGAACCAGATGATCTTCTGATTTGATCCTTCAGAGCAAAGTCTTTCGAAAAGGGTTCTTTATATGTTGCTTGATAGATACGATGCGAAAGTTCCCGCGACATTTGCCAAGCCTCAATATCCTTGAAATTTCTAATTGTTGCCATGGAACATTAAACTCTAAACTTTAAAACCCGAAACATTATGAATTATCCCACACTTCCCTCCAAAGTCAACGCCAGTAGCTTCTGTGCCTCTACTGCAAACTCCATCGGTAATTGTTTGAGCACTTCTTTAGCATATCCATTTACTATGAGTGCAACGGCTTCTTCAGGATCAATACCCCGTTGGTTACAGTAAAATATCTGGTCTTCACCAATTTTAGAAGTAGTTGCTTCATGCTCTACCTGGGCAGATTTATTGTCAATATCAATGTATGGAAAAGTGTGTGCCCCGCATTGATCACCCATGAGTAAAGAGTCACACTGCGAAAAGTTTCTTGCATTGTGGGCTCTTTTCATTACCCTCACCTGGCCTCTGTAACTGTTCTGGCTTTTGCCGGCTGAAATACCCTTCGATACAATGCGGCTTTTCGTGTTTTTGCCAATATGGATCATTTTGGTGCCGGTATCAGCTTGCTGATAATTATTAGTAACGGCAACTGAATAAAACTCGCCGATGCTGTTGTCACCTTTTAGAATACAACTTGGATACTTCCATGTAACCGCTGAACCTGTCTCCACTTGCGTCCAGGATATTTTTGAGTTGTCACCAGAGCAAATGCCTCGCTTGGTCACGAAATTGTAAATACCACCCTTACCATTTTTATCGCCAGGGTACCAATTCTGAACTGTTGAATACTTCACTTCGGCATCTTTAGCCGCATAAATTTCAACAACAGCAGCATGCAACTGATTTTCATCTCGCTGTGGGGCTGTGCATCCTTCCAGGTAGCTCACATAAGATCCTTCTTCCGCTACTATAAGTGTCCTCTCGAATTGCCCTGTATTGGCAGCATTAATTCGGAAATAGGTGGAGAGCTCCATTGGGCAACGCACTCCCTTAGGGATGTAGCAAAATGAGCCATCACTAAAAACAGCAGAATTAAGTGCTGCGAAATAATTATCATTAGCAGGTACAACCGACCCAACATATTTCTTCACCAATTCAGGATGGTCTTTGACAGCCTCACTGAATGAACAGAAGATAATCCCCAATTCACCAAGCTTTTCCCTGAAAGTAGTAGCCACTGAGACACTGTCAAATACAGCATCGACAGCCACACCCGTCAATCTCTTTTGTTCTTCTAAAGAAATACCCAGTTTCTTGAATGTTTCCCTTAACTCAGGATCGACATCATCAAGGCTGTCTAGTTTCGGTTTCTTCTTTGGGGCAGAATAGTAAATAACGTCCTGGTAATCAATCTTTGGATAGGTGACATTAGGCCAGGTGGGTTCAGTCATTGTAAGCCAATGTCTGTATGCTTTCAAACGCCACTCAAGTAGCCATTCTGGCTCCTCTTTTTTCTCAGAAATAAACCTCACGATTTCCTCACTCAAACCTTTCGGGGCTGAGTCGGCTTCAATGTCTGATTGAAAGCCGTATTTGTATTCGGATGAGGTTATTTCGTCCAATATGGCAGCATCTTTGCTCATTTTCCTTATTTAGATTGATTCTAATTAAGCTCAAATGTACAACTTATTTGAGGGAATAATGTTTCATTCTGAGCCTTTTTTGGCAGATATATGGTATTAGAAACGTTCATATGAATTACCTCTTTGGGGTCGATCAATCAGGCGATGGGATTATGCCGTACGATATCGCTGTTTTTCTAAACCCTTCTTCAATATTAATAGTGGGGTTGTAACCTATCTCTGTTACTGCTTTCGAGATATCAAAGCTTCTATCTTTAGTGAAAAAATCCAGTCTTCTCTTGTATAAAATAGGCCTCAGGTTTAATAATTTCGAACACCATTCGAAAGTGGAAACGGTTAGATATATTGGTTGAATGGGAAGATAAATAATCCGAACTTTTTTATTTATTGTTTTCCCCAATACTTCGATGATTTCATTCAGTGTATGGGCTTTTTTACCAGCTAAAATATAAACACTTGCACTTTCTGTTTTTTTCTCGGCTAAAGCTATTATGCCAGCTAGTAAATCGTCAATATATGTGAGTTGATATTGAACATTACCCCTTCCCACCATTATAAAAAAACCTGAATTGACTAATTTGAACACTTTCCTGAACCTCTTATCCCCAGGCCCATAGATTCCTGCTGGTCTAAAAACTACACCATTTATACCGGAGTTCTTAAAAAAGTTTAATGCAACTTTTTCCCCTTCAAGCTTAGATTTCTGATAGCGATCAGACGGATTAAACGGACTATTCTCATTGGCAGGTGGCGAGAGAATCTCTCCATGAACACCCACTGTACTACAATGAATAAATTTTTTTACTCCGGCTCTCAAGGCTTCATTTAAGACATTCTTGGTTCCTTGAACGTTCACTTGATAAAAAACTTCTTTATCAGCCGTTTCTTCCCTAAAGGCCGCAGCAATATGAAAAACCACATCAATACCCGTCAATACTCCATTAAAGGATTCTTTGTCGGTCAAATCACCAATTACTGGTGTTACTTGATTCAGATTGGAACATTTAAATGATTCTGAGGATCTGAATAACGCTCTTACTTCATACCCTTTACCAACTAGAAAGCGACAAAGATGACCTCCGGTAAAACCTGATGCGCCTGTGACAAATGCTGATATCATTTATCTAAATCTATCATCATAGAGCGATAAGTATTTTTTGTTGCCTCAATCTCCTGATTGGTTTTCTGCTCACTCCACGACATGTGTTTGGCCATTAATTTTGCACTCATATCTATGGTCTTATTACCAGGATACTGAGCAGCTCCCAACACTGTTCTACGAAGAATCAGATCCTCTAATTTCATTGGAATTTCATTTTTTATGGCATATAAAAGTTCAGCCTTGAGCACTGTCTTGCTTCCCGGAACCAGTTCCTTCATGGTTACATCATCCATAGTAAGCTGAATTACATCTTGATAATGAGCTCCATAATTCTGCTTAAGGTGTTCAATAATTTCTGGCCTAAAGTGCGATCCTAAGTCGTCGTTCATGGCCTTTGATAGTTCATCCAAACTAGGATAGTCACCTTCATCTAAAATTCGATCTGTAATTTTTAATCTCTTTTTCGATGCTCCTAGTGAACTCATGACCCGATTAACCACTTTTTTTGCTGTCACATACGATGTACTGTATTTAACACCTGCCACTGAAATGTAATTTTTAGCCCAATTCTCAATGGTGCTTTCCATTGTTAGCTTAAGTTGTTGAGTCTGACTTCTAACTGGCAAATATCCAAAATGAACAAATGAAATATCATCTTCACATATTTCAACACCAAGGTCACTAGAGTTAATAAGTTCCAAGAAAGCTTTAATATCCTTTTCACCAATTCCAACATTATCAGGATTACCTTGAAACGGCTGATGCAATGTTCCTACCATTGAATAATTAAACCACGGCACCAAAAAAAAAGCTTTTAAAGATTGTCCCTTTGCAGTTTCTCTAGGATAAAATCCTATCGCTTTATTGCCTGAGAGGTTCTTATTAAGGACTATGTTCACAGCAGTCGACCAGCTGGTTTTGCTTTTCACCACATTAACAGGCTTAGTTGAATCTGCCCAAACACCAGTTGCGTTTACCACAAACCTTGTATTAACTTCAAAAGTTTCTCCTGATATTAAATCTTCAACTGTAACATTAGTTACGGTATCTGACTTCAAACGATAATCAATAGCCTTGACGTAATTGGCCACAACTGCTCCTCTGTTCTCAGCATTTTTGATAAAATTCAATATCAATCTTTCAGAGTTCAATATTTGAATCTCTTCCCATTCCATCCCTGATGAATACTGACTATTGAATCCTGATACACATTCTGCAAAGTCGCATTGATTTAAGAGTCGCCCATTGGAGGTCTTTAACTCACTGGCAACCCCATTATTTCTGTCAATGCTTAAGGCACCATAAAAGTGTAAGGCGGACTTCATCACTATTTTACTCATAATCCCATTTTTTCGAAGTGGAATTACAACTGGAATAACCCTAAACAAATGTGGCGCTAACTGAACAAGTTCCTTCCTCGCCAAAATAGATTCACGAGTAAGATCTGGTCTGAATGATTTCAGATAACGTAAACCTCCATGGATGAATTTCAAACTATTAGAGGATGTCACACCTCCAAAATCACATTTATCAATAATAGCAACTTTCAATCCCTGCAGCGTTGCTTCATAGGCTATTGTTGCTCCATAAATGCCACAGCCTAATACTAATAGGTCAAACCGACAACGGGATAATGAATTGATGTCCCGTTTCATTTTCACAGGCGTTTAGAAGCTCTTGCTATCAGGTGCCATCCGTAATTTTTCGTAAAAAACCTTGGGATTAATGTGAGTAAAGGTATGGCTACTAAATTGTAAAGTTGACCATTAAATGATCCTTTGTGAAGTGCAGACTTGACCGGAAACCTATCTGTTGTAACCATAACCTTATCGAAGCATTGAAGCAAATTTGAAAATTCATTTATTGAAAACAATCTGAAAACTGGCGCCTTGCAGTTTTCTAGCTCAACGTTAAAAAGTATCGATAAGGCGTTTAGCCAACTTATTCTGTTATAAACTATTGCAACAAGCTCACCTCCAGGCTTCAGCACCCTGTAAATCTCATCAACCACCTTCTTGGGGTCATTTGTAAACTGTAGCGTGCTGTGGCAATAAACCAGGTCAAAAGAATGATCTGGAAAGTCAATTAATTCTGCATCCATTACCAATAGATTGCTTTCAAATTTGTTAATCTCAAAATATGTTTTTGCTAGCTCTACTGACTTTTCAGAAATATCTATACCTGTCGAATTGGCTCCTCCTTGCGTTAAACGCATTAAGTCAATACCAACCCCACACCCCACTTCTAAAAGTTCCTTTTTGTCTAAATCTAATGAGTCTATTAATGATTTGAGATAACTAAGCTTTTTATAACGATAAGTTGCCAGTTCTTTATAAAAACTAAAAGACCCAACATCGAAAGTCGCTACTTTCAAATCATGAATATGCTCTTGCCAATATTTTGAAACTTTAGCGCTAAGTCCGGAAGAAGTTTTCAGGTTATAGATTTTTGATACCAAGATTGAAAAACAATAAGAGACCAGAGTTTATGACTATGATTTGCAACTCCACGTAAATGCTCATTAATCAGCAAATTGACATACTTTGAATCAAAGAACCCATGTTGATCCAAAGAATTCTTACTCAATCGCTCCATCATGAAATCCTTGAGTTCATTTTTTAACCAATTTTTAATAGGTACACTAAATCCTTGCTTTTTTTTACTCATTAATTGTATCGGTATTTTACCCTTAAATGAGTCTACCAAAATTTTCTTTCGCCTTGTCAAGCTTAGTTTAGTTTTAGAAGGCAATGTGAAAGCAAATTCAACAATCTCATGATCTAGCAAGGGCACTCTTAACTCCAGAGAATTGCTCATGGACATTCTATCAACCTTATTTAGAATATTATCAGTCAAGTAAGTATGGACATCGATATAAGATGCCTTCGTAAGCTCATCATTCTTGTTACTCCTTCTTTTTGGTTCCACTAGAAACTCATATAAGGATTCGTCATTATAGTCACTAGAAAACAACTCACTGATCTCCAGGGTGTTATAAAAAAGCATCCACCTTAAGTGTTGCAGTTCAGGTGCTTCATTCGCTCCCTCCAAAAACCTTTTTGCCTTGTTAACATAGCCTTTTTTCCTGTTTGTTGGGCGCATCGATTTAAAGAGCGGTTCAAGAACTCTTTTTCTAAAAGCTGAGGGCAACTTTTGGTAAATCATAGCATCTATTTGTTGCGCTCTGTAGGTGTCGTAACCTAAGAAAAGCTCATCCCCTCCGTCTCCTGATAGAGCAACTTTGACATGTTCACTAACTTTTTTTGATAAAAGATAGGTAGAGATTGTTGAAAAATCGGCTAGAGGTTCGTCCATACAATCCAGAACATCTGGTACCAAATCGTTTACAGCTGAATTATCTAAATAAAAGCAATTGTGTGATGTATTGTACTTTTTTGAAACAAGTTCAGCGTAGTAGGTTTCATCATAGGATTGATCTGAAAAACCCAATGAGAATGTCTGAATTGGACCGGCAGTCGCCTCCGATGCTAAGGCTACAATTATTGAAGAATCGATCCCTCCAGACAATAACACACCAACTGGCACATCAGCCATTAATCTTTTTCTAACCGCATTGCTTACCAAACATTTCAGCTCCTCCTCGGAATTTCGCTTTTCTTCTAAAATGTTTAAATCAAGTTGCCAGTACTTTTGAAGCTTAACAACCCCCCTTTCAAAAGAGAGGAAATGACCAGGTGGTAATTTATTAACTCCATCTATGATAGAAAGAGGTGTCGGTATATATTCAAAAGATAAAAATCGGCTCAGACTGAGCTGATTAATTTCCTTGCATATCCCAGGGAATTTTAGAATCGATCTTAGTTCAGATGAAAAGATTAAATTCTCCTGAAATAAAGAATAAAACAGGGGTTTGATACCCAATCTGTCCCTTGCAAGAAATAAATGCTTTCTTTTATCATCCCAAATTGCGAAACTGAACATACCATTTATCCGATTGCATGATTCACTTCCCCACTCGGCATAGCTATTAAGTACTACTTCAGTATCTGATTTTGTTATGAACTGATGCCCACGATTTTTTAACTCTTCTCTTAACTCTCTATAATTATAGATCTCACCGTTGTAAACGATACTGTATCTGCCGTCATGAGTTGACATCGGCTGACTCCCAAATTTTAAATCTATGATCGATAGCCTTTGAACACCCATTGAACATTCAGCGATCGTTTTAATCCCTTGTTCATCAGGTCCACGATGCCGAAGTGAATCACACATCCCTTTTATGATTGCACTGCGAGGAGGTTCAGTATCAGGTCCCAAGACAAAGCCGCAAATTCCACACATATCAATTGGTAGCTAGTGCTAATGCCTGACTTATCTTATCTAGGTACTTTTTGTAGCTATACTCTGCTTTTACCATAGCCTGAGCATTCCTCGCCTTCAATGAAAGTAGTTCCGGATGTTCCTTCAGGAGAAGCATTTTTTTTGAGAATTCTTCCGGTATTGGTTCTGACAATATGGCTACGTCATCATTAAGCACCTGAGTGTGGGTTAGCAAATCTGTCGCTAATATCGGCTTGCCAGATTTCAAATATGAATAGATTTTTAATGGTGTATTAGTGCCACTGCTTCTAGGCGACAATAATAAGTCTGCACAACTTATATACGCTGTCATATCTTCAATTGGCACCTGTCCTGTGAAAATAAAATTTTCTGTTAGGCCTATCTGATCAATCTTTTTTTGAAGCTTCTGTAGTTTTTTCCCTTTTCCACCGACAATCATGAAACGGCAGTTGTCCATTTGATTAACAACAATTTTGGCGCTCTCCACTATTAAATCTAATCCTTGATAGTGTTCCAAGTTTCCAGCGTATAGAAAAACTCTTTTATCTTTTAAATTGTATCTGTCAAGTATTTCTGAGGTAGTACAGTTTGGCCTGGTAAAAAGAATTGTGTCAAGGGTATTTTCTATTACTAAACTATGTGTGTTATGAGCATTCAATCTAATATGTCTTTCCAGGTCTTCGCAAATAGTAATGACACATTCGGCACTTTTCAAAGTTGATTTTTCAAACCAATTAAGAATGCCCATGATGGGAGTTAGCCGTACTAGCTTGTAATTACACAGCTGTTGCGGAATTGAAGAATGCATGTCATATAGATGCGGAATCTTAAAGTAATTTGAGAATACGACTCCAAAGTAACTTGCCTCTTCATGAGAAAATATCAGGTCATATTTTAATTGCTTGAGTGCTTTTATTGCTTTAAAAAACAAAAAAATATCTAGAACAACTTTGGTAAATGAAAAACCTATTGGGACTTCTTTAATCCAGAAAAACTTATAAGACCTAATAATAGTAAGATTTTCAAAAGAAATATTATTACCTAATGGATACGTTACCAAATCCACCTTATGGCCTAAATCAGATAATGCCTTAAGGCGTCCTGTTATACTAATAGGGGTTCCCCTTGATTCGAAAATTGGCTCCGGAGCCAGCATTAAGATTCTCATTATTACGATATCAAGATGATAGATTCAAGCCGATATCTCTCATGGTAGCTGGGTTGGGGCTCTACAGATACTTTCAGACAGTGGTTTCGAACTGCAGAGAATTGATATAAACATATATCAAAAGATCATACTTGCAAATTGATATGCCGGTTCAGGCTTTCTTCTAATGAAATAAAAGTCTCGGTTCGCTCAATACCATCTACCTTCTGGACTTTATCATGCAACACTTCTCTCAAGTGGCGTGTGTCCCGGCAGTGAATTTTTAAGAAGATGTTATAATTCCCGGTGGTGTAGTGAATCTTAACGATCTCAGGAATATCCCTAAGCTTCTCAACCACTTCATCATAGAGGCTACTTTTTTGCAAATAAATGCCCATAAAGCAAGTCACGTCATAGCCCAACTTGGAGTAGTCCATATTGAGGGTAGTGCCGGTAACAACCCCCATTTCTTCAAGTTTTTTCATTCGAACATGCACAGTGCCGCCTGAAACGAAGACTTTTTTGGCTATTTCAGTATAGGGAATCTTGGCATCGTCCATCAAAAGATTGAGAATCTTCAAATCGACATTATCAATTTCATAATTTTTGCTCATTTGAATCGGTCGGTTTTAGATGTATGTCAATGTTATCAACTCAAAATTAGATGAAATCGAAAGTTTTGTCAAGTTTATTGGAATATTTTTAACAAAACGATCACTGCATTACTTTTGAACCAGTCAAACGGACAAAACTACACTGTAGGGTGTTGAAATTGGCAGACAAGCCCTCCTCTCTCGGGGGTGGAGATAAGGAATAAATCCCGATCCCGGCTTCTGGCCAGGATTGGGGCTAACTGCTCCGTGGAGGTTCGAATCCTTCTCCTACAGCCATCATTTTTGGGTTAATGTTGTTTATTTGGAAAGGCTCTTGATCTCTGATTTAGAGCTTTTTTTGTGGATTCTACTAAATCTAAAGGCTAATGCGAATTCATCCTTTTTCTGCAAACAACTGTTTCTGAAGGTCGGTTCATTCTTATTTTTTAATAGAATTTTGATCTACTGATTCCTCCCATTGGTGGATGGCGCTTCCAAGCTGATCGATATAAATTTTGGCTGGGGTATTTCGGTTCCAGGTACTATCCGGTTCTGAATCGAAAAAGTAATAATCTCTAACTTCAATTTGAGTTTTTGAGCCCTTAGTTAATAGAGTCAGTGCCTCAAATCCGAAGTGGCTCCACATATATTTGACCTTGAATTTGCTGTTTAATATGTTTTCTGCCGATGAGGTGAATGCCTCCCAGGTATCAAAATCCAATTGTCCGAAAGTATGAATACCATCACAATCAATTTTTTGGATTTTGCAATTCCCTTGATCGTTCCAGATCAGGTTGATAGTTAATTGGCACTGAAATTCTTGATCTTCCTCAAGAATAATAAAACAGCCAAGACAACCCGATTCGTACATCAAAACTGAGTCTGTGAATTGAAGGAGTCCAGCGGCTCTTTCTTCAACCAAATCAGAAACTTTGGAATATGAGAGCTCTTGAGCTTGTGTAAAAATGATGGAATTCACCGAAATTAATATTGCAAGACAAAGGAATTTTTTGGGTAGAAGCATGTTTATCTCAAATAATGAAATGCGAGATGAAAAGTCACATTAATGTCCGACTTCTTAGAAATTTAAACCGTTTAACTGGAACTATAGGTTTTTTTTCTTTGTAATCCTCAACTTGGCAGGATACTTCACTTTTTATTTCTTAAGCTTCTCTGCTAAACTTGAAGTGACCATTCTATATTTAAAATGAAAAACAAACTATCCCTGCTTTTGATCCTTTTCTTGATCTTTAGCTGTCAACCAACCCCAACACAGGAAGAGCCACCCACAAAATCAAACGAGTATAGCGACCTCGTTTCCCTTTTCAATGATTGGCGAACTTTTGAAAAGCCCCCGGTAAAAGATGGCGCCCCGGATTATACTACAGAAACATTTGCACAACGTTGGCCGGATTTTCAAAATCTGAGAAATCAACTAAATGCGATTGATACTGCAAATTGGCCAATCGATCAAAAAGTAGATTGGATGATTGTTTGGGCAGAAATGAATGGATACGATTTCAATCACAACATTTTAAAGCCCTGGGTACGTGATCCAGCTTTTTACAAATCAATATGGAACAGCCGTAGTGATGTGCCAGCGCATGAAGGGCCTACACATCATATGACCACTGAACTGTGGACATACGATTTACCATTGAGTGCAGAGGAGCGGGACAGATTGTTAAGTGATTTAAGAGTGATTCCACCTTTAAATGAGCAAGCAAAAATCAACCTAATCGGAAATGCGAAAGAACTATGGATTGCAGGAATTCGGGTAATTAAAGCCCAAAGTGAAAATTTAAAGTTAGTAGCAGAACGAATGGGGGTTCAGGATGATGCTGAAATTACCGATGCTATTGAAGCTGCCATCACCTCAACGGATGATTTTGCAAGCTGGCTGGAAGAAGAGGCAAAATCAAAAACAGGCCCTTCCGGGATCGGAAAAGAAAATTATACCTGGTATTTGCAAAACGTTCATTTGGTACCACTTACCTGGTCCGACGAAGTGATGATCTTGAAACGTGAGCTGGCAAGGGCATGGTCTTCGTTGAAGCTTGAAGAACACCGCAACAGAAATCTACCGGAACTAATTGATGTTGACAGTCCTGAGGCGTATGATGCACTTGCTGAGCAGTCAGCACAAAGCCTTATGGCTTTTTTGGATCAGGATGAAATTGTCAGCGTTAAAGAATATTTCGAACCCGCATTGCGAGAGCATTTGGGTCAGTTTATACCTAAAGACCAGCGAAATTTCTTCTGGATCACCGTACACTATGACCCCAGACCACTTTATTCCCATTTCTATCATTGGTTTGAATTGGCCAGGATGGACACGGAGCCTCACAAAAGCGAAATCCGAAAAGGACCGCTTTTGTACAACATCTTTGATTCCCGAAATGAGGGCACTGCTACCGCTGTTGAGGAGACGTTTATGCAGGCAGGATTATATGATGACAATCCGCGAGTGAGGGAGATCGTTTACATCATGATCGCCCAAAGGGCTGCAAGGGGACTGGGGTCGTTGTATGCCCATGCCAACGAAATGACCATGGAAGAAGCCGGGGGCATTCATTCAAACTACACACCCCGTGGCTGGATGAAAACCGAAAAGGAGTTACTCATTTTTGAACAACATCTCTACATGCGACAGCCTGGATATGGAAGCAGTTACATCACGGGTAAATACCTTTTGGAAAATGCTATGGCTGACTTTGCAAGAATTAAGGAGGCAAAAGGAGAAGCTTTTCAGCTAAAAGAGTTTTTCGATCAACTTAATTCGATTGGCAATATCCCTATTTCCTTAGGGCATTGGGAGATGACGGAAGTAGATGATGATTTGAAGAAAATTGGGGGATGATGTGCATGACGGCTCTTTTTTATTAAAAGCGTCATTCCCTTGCGAACGACGTAGGAGTGAGACTTGGGAATCTTTTGAGGTCACTAAGATTCCCAAGTCTCGTTTTCGCTAACGCTCAAACCTCGCAAGGGAATGACGCTCTATACTTTACATCCGCTCTGGCACATCTACCCCCAATAACCCCATTCCTTTATTTATTGTCTCAGCTACACATTTTGAAAGCACCACACGCAGGGAGACAAGGTCTTTATCTTCACCGAAGATGGGAACTTCAGTATAAAAACGGTTATACTCTTTAGCGAGGTCGTAAACGTATTGTGCTATTACCGAGGGGCTGTAATTCTCCCCCGCTTCCTTCACTCTTATAGGGAAATCAGCCAGCAGTCTAATCAGTTCAAGCTCAGCATGATGCAATGGTTGGTCATTCTTAATTTCAAGAACCGTTGCATCATTATTGGCCTTTCTTAAAATTGCAGCAATCCTGGCATGTGTGTATTGAACAAATGGACCCGTGTTCCCTTGAAATTCAATTGATTCCTCCGGATTGAACAGCATCCGCTTTTTGGGGTCAACTTTCAGCAAGAAATATTTCAATGCACCCAGGCCCAAAGTTTCATATAGCTCCTTGGCCTGGTCATTCGAAAACCCCTCAATTTTGCCAAGCTCTTTAGTTTTGCGTTCAGCCGTTGATACCATTTGATTCATTAAATCATCGGCATCAACCACAGTGCCCTCACGGGATTTCATTTTACCTGTAGGTAAATCAACCATACCATAACTTAGGTGGTAGAGTCCATTGGCGTAGTCCATGCCCAGCTTCTTCAAAATCAGAAAAAGCACCTTGAAATGGTAATCCTGTTCATTACCAACCACATAAATGCATTTATCAAAGGGGTAATCAGCATGCCGCATGTCAGCGGTTCCGAGATCTTGGGTCATATAAACCGCAGTACCATCTGATCGCAGCAAGAGTTTTTTGTCAAGACCTTCATCCTCTAAATCAATCCAAACGGAACCATCATCATTTTTGAATAAGACCCCTGACTCTAGGCCTTTTTCGATAATGTCTTTGCCTAGCAGGTAGGTATCTGATTCATAATAAAACTTATCGAAATCGACACCCATTCTCTCGTATGTGGCGTTGAACCCATCGTATACCCAACCATTCATCTTTTTCCAAAGTGCGACGGTTTCGTCGTCTCCCTCCTCCCATTTTTTCAAGGTCTCCTGGGCTTTCAATAAAATTGGAGCCTGTTTCTCGGCCTCGCCCTTTGGCATGCCATTCGCCACTAATTTTTCTATTTCAGCCTTGTACTCCTTATCAAACCGTACATAATATCTTCCAATCAGGTGGTCACCTTTAATAT
This sequence comes from Cyclobacteriaceae bacterium, assembly GCA_040222875.1. Taxonomy (GTDB): domain Bacteria; phylum Bacteroidota; class Bacteroidia; order Cytophagales; family Cyclobacteriaceae; genus JAJCYL01. The sequence continues at coordinate 600,223 of JAVKCG010000004.1, forward strand.
CTGCTGAATCAGGCGATTCGCCATTTCCGAATTTCTCATAAGCCACCATTGATTTACAAATGTGTATGCCCCGGTCATTTACAATCTGCACTTTCTGAACGTCATAGCCATTTGCTTTAAGGATTTCAGCAACCGAATAGCCAATAAAATTATTTCGAAGGTGACCGAGATGAAGTGGCTTATTGGTATTTGGTGATGAATACTCCACCATAACTTTTTGGCCGTTTTTTGGGGAAAACCCAAAGGATTCACTTGCCTGGATTTCGCCTAAAATTTGTAGCCAGGTTTCATCACTGATTACAAGGTTGAGAAAGCCTTTTACCACGTTAAAATCTGCAACTACATCTGAAGTTGATCTCAAGTATTCCCCAATAATTTGTCCAGATTCTTCAGGGCTCTTCTTTGTCACTTTCAGGTAGGGAAAGAGGACAAAAGTGTGAGAACCCTGAAAATCTTTTCTGGTAGGTTGAAGTGCTACATCACTCACCGATATATTATGATCAAAGAGTGATTTAAAGGCATTTGAAATAGCCGCCTGCAGGTGCGATTCGATGGTCATTAATGTGGTATCAAAAATTGAGGCGCAAAGGTATTTGCTGTAATGGGCTAATAAAAGTCAGATTTGATTTTTAAGCTTCCCTATCATTAATATCATGTTCCATCAAAATCCTATCTTATTTAGTTTGATTATCGTTTTCAATCAAATCTAATAAACTAGGCAAAACTGTTTAGTGATATTAGCAAACAAGAAAAAAATGTGAACAGGTGCTTCATGCAACGGATTCAAAATAAGCATTGCTGGTGTCAGGCTGCCAATAGCCCTTCGGATTTCGTGAGCTCAATAACGACAGTTGATCCTTCAGAACCGACCTTTGAATCAATTTCAATTGAACCATTTAGTAGCTCCAACCGAGAGATTAAATTTTTCCAGCCATTTCCAGTTCCACTTTTAAATTGATCAGGATCATAACCCTGACCGTTGTCTTCGATCATTATTGTGGCCCCATTTCCATCACCAGTAATCTGGATGTTAATCTCAGTGGCGTGAGCATGTTTGACAATATTGCTGATGATCTCTTGAATTACCCTATAAAGTGACACCTGTTTATCATCCGAAAGTTCGCCTGTATCAAATCCGAAGTGATCAAATCTTACATTCAATTGCCCTGATTTTGAAATTGTTTTTGACAATTCATTTACAGCTGGAATCAAGCCACCAGTCATCAGGGTTTGTGGCATCAGGTCAAAAACAATGTCTTTCATATCGTGATACATCTGATCTAAAATTGAGGTTGAGTTATTCACCAAGACATACGCCTTCTTTTGATCTGATTCGGCCAACCCACTCACGTTTAGCTTTAAGGCTGAAATCAATTGACCAAAGCCATCATGAAGGTCCCTTGCAAATCTTTTACGCTCACTTTCTTGCGTATCAATTACAGCCTTTAATTGAAGGCTTTTATACATCGCTCTTTCTTTTAGTTTTCGTCGGTTTTGAATCAAAACCCCAATCAGAATCAAAGCGACAATAAGCACACCCATAATTATCTGTACCAATTGATTCTTCTCTATCACCAGTTGTTGTTCATCCAAGAGGCTGGCTTGAAATGCAATCTGGTTTACTTTCTTTTCTGTCTCAAACCTTGTTTCAATTTCTGCTATCTGCTTTGTGCGTTCTTCATTTAATACTGAATCTTTCATCACCATGTATTGTTCGTGGTAGTCAAGCGCCGTAGAAAAATCATCTTGTGCTTTGTAATTGTCGCACAACCCCAACAATGCGTCCCGCTTATCAAGTAGAAGGCCTATTTTTTCAGATTGCTCCAGACCCAATTCATAGTAATTAAGAGATTTGTCATACTTTCTTTCCGTGAAAAAAAGAGAGCCCATGTTATTGTAAACCTTAGCCAAACCTGTAAAATCGCCAAATTCATTCTTCAGAGAAATGGCTCTGTGGAAGTAAAACTCAGCAGAGTCGGCGATAGCCATTTTATGAAAAGCAACTCCGATATTATTGAGGGTTACCGACTGCGCTATTGGGTTTTCAAGCTCTTCGCGTATTGCCAATGCTCTTTTGTGGAGTTCTAGCGCTTTTACATATTCTCCTAACTTTTCATGAACTGCAGCTAATCCATTGAGGGCGAAAGATTCATGAAATCGGTTCCCGAGGTCAACTTGGATGTCGAGTACTTTCTGAAAAGTATCAATCGCCTTATTGTAATCTTCCAGATTAAAATATACCACCCCTAAATTGGCGTAAGAAGCTGACTGCTTGATGGGAATTTTAAGTTCTTCGCCCATCTTCAGGCCCTGTTGCAGGTTTTCTATTGCTTTAGTATGATCCCCGATCCGTGAATACATAGCCCCAATATTGTTGTATACATCAGTGGCAAATGCCTTTTGGCCGAGATCAAGTCTGATTTTTAGCGACTTCTTATATGCATTTAGACATTCTGCATATTCACCCAGGTCATCATAAGCGATACCCAGATTATTGTAGGTTTTTGCGATGCCTGCCAGATCATTAATCGACACTTTTAAGGGTAAAACTAGTTGGTGATAATAAACGGCCGAATCGAGATTAGACTTGTTGTAGTGTATACTACCCAGGAGGTCATATGCATTAATCACTCCTTTTGCATAATCTATCCGATTAGCCAGTTGCAAATTCTTCAGGGCAATAAACTTAGCTGTATCATATTGAGCATTTAGTTTCAAGATGTTCGCAGCGATTGCACTTGCATCTAGGATTAATTCTGAATCATCAAGTTGTACAGCTAAATCATGTGCCTGGTTCACATATACCATTGCTATACTGTCTTGAAATAAGTCCACGTTTTCCTGGGTAATGTCCAGCATTATACTAACTCGTTTCGCAGGACCGGAAGTGTTGCTCAAAACATTGAGCAGGCTGTCAACGATGACTTGTTGTGAGTAGCTTGAAAAATGCAACGCAAGTATAAGTAGTGTAGATGTCAGTCGTTTCATGAGAACTGTTTGTGCCCAATTAAAGTTAGCAACTTGTTGATAATAGATGTAATGGGGACTCATTTACAACAAATCAATACATAAAGCCTTTCAGAAATTTAGCCTTGGAAATTATAAGTTGACACACTTATATTCGGCGTCAACTTTAACCAGCTTTATTGAGATAATATGCATGAATACCCACACCCCGGTAAAACGCTTCAAGAATTGCTTATGCATACAGCCGGATACTCGGTTGAAGACATCGTGAAACAAACAAACCTAACCACAGAAGAAATCCGATCTGTGTTAAATGGTGAGAGCGATGTCACAATGCGGGTTGCCGAGGCACTGGCCCCTTTGATCGGTCTGCAGCCCCTTGTTATCATTGGGATGCAGAATGACTACGACATGCAGCTAATCTCAAAAAGCTAGTTACTCTTCAATCGCAGGTGCTATGTCATCAGTTCTGTTAGATTCAGCAGAACTAACTTTCTCAGGCAAGAAAACTTCGGCCATCATACACCTGGCACTGCCGCCACCACAGGTTTCAATTGTATCCAAAGCACTGTGGATGATTTCGCCATGTTTCTCTAGTCGCTCAACCTGGTCAGGAGATAGGCTCCAATAGGCTGAATCTGACATAGCGATGAAGCGTTCCCCTTTCGAGTTCACCACCTGAAGCATGTTGCCAGCAAAACTGTTGTTTTGAATTTCATCTATTTCGATAATCTCTTTACCGGTATTTTCAAGTGATTCAATCACCCGTTCTCTTTCCGAAATATCGTCGATTGTATCAAGACAAATAACTGCAAACCGCTCACCGAGGCACATCATCACATTTGTATGATAAATGGCCAACCGCTCAGTGCCCACTGTCTGATTGGCACTAAAAGTCATAGCTCTGTAGCCTGTCTTTTGGCAGTATTCATCAATTACCTCGGGATGCGTTCTATCTGAAATTGCCGCATATAATATTTTATTCTGCCTGTCCAATATCATGCTTCCCGTCGATTCAAGGAATTTATTCTGACCTTCCCAACGAATGAGATCATCAACTGATGAGACATCGTAATTGTCCCTGAAGTAACTGATAATGTCTTCCCTCCGCTCACCTCTTCTATTTTCGGCAAAAATTGGAAACAACATAATCATGCCGTTTTCATCAAACGTGACCCAGTTATTAGGAAAGATTGAGTCTGGTGTGCTTGGGTTCTTTTTGTCTTCAAATACTATGACCTTAATCCCTTTATCTCTTAATTTATTCACAAACCCGTCAAACTCTGCTTCGGCGTTTAACTGTATCTCAGACTTATCAAGTACTTCTATAGATTGTTGATAGTAATTGTTTTCCGCGGTCTCCTCGTTTTTTCTAAAGGCAACCGGCCTAATCATCATTATCGTATCTGTAATCTGCTTAGTCATAATTTCTCCTTAAAGGCATAGTAGTACATCTTAAAAGCCCTTCCATCTTGGCAACCTCCTGATATGGCACTTCTTCAACTGTAAATCCCCAGGTGCGGAGTTGATCATTCAATCTTGTAAAGGATTTATCGCTTACAACCACTTCAGGGTTTATTGAAAATACATTAGAGTGCATCTGATACATCTCTTCCTTATCTATAAAATGAATATTCTTTTCTCCAAAAAACTTGATCAGGTAATCTACATCCACCTGATTTTTGAATCCTTCTCGATGAATTATTGCCTTGCCTTTTCCAAGGGGTTGAAAGCAGCAGTCCAGATGAAGTGCATTTTCTTTTGGATTATGGTCAGACTTTTTCAATTCAAACGGAATCACTTCCCAATCTTTGAATGTTTCCTGTAGATACTCCACTCCTATTTCATTGGTTCTGGCTACAATAAAGTTGTTAAAATCATCTGGTTTTGAATACCCCACAAATAGCTTTCCGTTCCACGGCATTACATCCCCACCCTCGATTCTAATTTCCAGATCAGGCAACAAAACTTTAGATGGTTCAATGTCATCAATAATATATTGTATACCATCAGTCTCAAGCCTTCTGTTTTCAGTAACCCGCGGTATAACAAAGCAGTCATCAATTGCGAAACAAATATCCCTGGAAAATACCTGATTATAGTTTTCGATGATTTTAGGCCTAAACACCTTCACCCCATATTTTTCAAGCGTAATCCGGAATTGATCCATTTCATAAACCAGGTCTTCTTCCGCCGGAAACGTACCTTTATTAATATGTTCCCGGGACTTTGGGTCATAAGTTTCTTCAAGGGCAGGAACCCCTCCAAAGCTTTTGGCAGTGCCAAGAACAACAGCTTCAAGCGGCGCAATCTCATCAATAATCTTAATGGGTACCATGTTGATTTTTAAGAAGGCGTAAAATTAATATTTGGGGGATGTCAGTATACATTGATAACCGAATTTTTCAATCAATTATGAGGGCATCGTTTAGTATTTTTCGCATTATTGCAGCCCATTTATCCAACAAGAAATGAAGAGCTACTTCGACCTCATTGATCAGACATTTGATTTTCCAACCAAGGAATTTCGTGTGAAGAAAAACACCCTTTTCTTCAATGATGTTGACCTAATGCAAATCATTCAAAAATATGGCACTCCCTTAAAACTTACTTATTTACCAAGAATTTCTAAGAACATTCAATTTGCTTATAAAATTTTTAATGATGCTATAAAAAAGTTTAAGTACAAGGGCACCTACACTTACTGTTATTGCACAAAGTCTTCACATTTCAACTTCGTGTTAGAAGAGTGCCTTAAAAATGGAACGCACATAGAAACCAGCTCAGCCTTTGATATCCCGATTGTAAGAAAATTGCATAGTAAAGGGAAGATTGACAAAAAGACCTATGTAATATGTAATGGATTTAAGCGGCCGCTATACACAGAAAATATCTCGAACCTGCTAAATGACGGATTTGAAAATTGCATCCCCATTCTTGATAATTTAAATGAGCTAAACTACTACAGCGAACATGTGAATGTCCCTTTTAAGGTTGGTATACGAATGGCGGCTGATGAAGAACCCAACTTTGCCTTTTATACCTCCCGGCTTGGCGTCAGGTACAATGATGTAATTGATTTGTACAAGAATAAGATAAAGGAGCACAAGCATGCAAAGCTCAAAATGCTTCATTTTTTCATTAATACCGGCATCCGGGATACTGCTTACTATTGGAGTGAACTAAGCCGGTTTCTTCATAAATATTGTGAATTAAAGAAAATTGCTCCAGAGCTTGATTCCATTGATATCGGGGGTGGATTTCCCACCATCAACTCGCTCTATTTTGATTATGATTTTAAATACATGGCTGAGCAAATAGTTGAAAACATCAAATGGATCTGTGATAAAAACCATGTAGACGTTCCAAATATCTATACTGAATTTGGAAGTTTCACAGTTGGCGAAAGTGGTGCAGCCATTTATTCAGTTTTAGATCAAAAACTTCAAAATGATAAAGAGCTTTGGTATATGATGGATGGTTCATTCATCACTCACTTGCCTGATGTTTGGGGCTTGAACCACAAATACATCATGCTCCCGGTCAATAAGTGGAATGAAACTTTTCATAAAGTGAATATTGGTGGGCTCACCTGCGATAGCATGGATTATTATAATGCCGAGGCCCATACTTCTGAAGTTTTCCTTCCGATGATTGAGGATGATGAAAAGCTCTATTTTGGATATTTCCACACGGGTGCTTACCAGGAATCTTTAGGTGGATATGGAGGCATTCAACATTGCCTTATCCCTGCACCGAAACATGTGATTATAGATAAAGGAGAAGATGGCAACCTAATTACCTACCTATTTGCCCCAGAGCAAGAAAGTGATGACATGTTGAAGATTCTTGGGTACTAATTCTCGGCAGCATTCTGCCGTTTTGAGAAGAGATTGCCCGGTAAGTAAAACTCTAATTTTATGGCGATGCTAAAATAGCCATCGTTGGTGTTAGGATTACCTCTTTTACCTCCCGGCGCCAGGCTGTCATAAATCTCCTGATCAATCACGCCAACCTCATTCTTACGGTTTGACAGGGTTGCTGCCAACTCGGTTTCGAATGAGCGGCCATAGGTGTTTGAAACGTCATCCAGGTAGTCAGTAAAGGTTAAATTGTAATTAGCTTCCAGAATCAAATTGACTACTTGATTCAGCTTGAATTTGGCACCTAACCCAATCGGGATCATAAAGGAAGAGCCTCTATAATCTACACCTTCAGTTTTCAGTCCCCTCAAATCAACAAAGCTGCTGTCTATTTTGGCCTGTGGATTTATTGAGGTGAAGCCAAACCCAAGGGCCACGAATGGTTCGATCGGTCTCCTTTTATGATAAATGTCGTTGTAAGGGAACAGATAATAGATCGCTTGAAGATTTGCAGCAAAGTTTTTTGATCTGAAAGACAGATTGCGTTGCTGTGCAAATGAGCTGTCTGCTGCATCAGAATCATCCCCGGAAATTCGATAAAACTCAAATGTTGTTCGGGCACTAATGTGATTGAGCAACCTGGCTTCGAACCCTAAGTTGTAGTTTGACAAACCCTCTTCTAAACTGAATCGATGATTTAGTTCGCCAAAGTAAGCTGTTTGACCAGTTCCAATATTTATGGTAAAATACCGATCATTGTATTGAGAGCCGAAAAAACTTTGGGCACTCATCCAACCACTCAGGGACATAGTTATTGCAAGAAAACAGAGTTTTAACTGCATGTGGGTGATTCTTTAGCTAAGTTATTTGATAACACCAAGCAAAAAAATTGCATCCGCGGCAAATAATGCTGATTGCCATAAATGTTCACCAAAATCCGAAAACATACGGAAGCCAAGGAACCCTTTGAGTTAAAGGTATTTATAACCTTTAACGGTCTATCGTTAATGGTTGCGATCATTAGTCTGCTAATTGATGCTTTTCATGAAACCAACCTGATTGATTTGATTGTTGATGCATCAGCATTTATTTATTTCTTAATTGCATTTACATACTCGTATTATAAACGTCTTTACAAACCGTTCATATACCCAACCCTTCTTGTAATTTTTTCAGTGGCCCCGGCGCATTGGTTTCAGGCTGGTGCCGTGGATACCGTTGGCGCTCTAATTTATATAGCTGCTATAATGATGGCAGTTTTCATAACCCCATTTCGACAACGAACAGCCGTTGTGTCGGTTTTCTTGCTATTTGCCATTGCATTTTCAATCGGCGATTTTCTTTATGATTCTGCAAATCAGCAGATGGATTCCGATACGATCACTATTCATATATACTTTGTCATAGTAAGTATCGGTATTGGATACGCCACATTATTTCTAAAAAACACCTTCGATCAGGAGAGACAGACAACCCATCACTTTGAAAAAGACCTGAAAGAGCTGCATCGGTTAAACCTCCGGCATTCTGAAAATATTCTTGATGCGTTTCGGGATTATCTCAAAACTGGCAGTGAATTACTCAGGGTTGATGGTGGGTTAATCGTAAAAAAAGAGTGGCAGAAATGGAGGCCTATGTATTTGCGTGGAATGGCGAAAGTTGATGATACTGATGCATTTAGTGAGCGATACTCAAGCAATTTTGATGACATTAAAAACTCAGCCGAAATTCTAATCTCTGATAAAAAGAATCCGCTATCAATTAACAACCAGGGTGTTGAGATCATATTGATTGCCCCAATCATAATTGACGGTAGGTTTTATGGCCACCTAATGTTTTTTCTAATAGAGAATTTTCCAGAGAGGATAAGGAGCTATGACCTGGAGTTGGTGGAGTTAATGGCTCAAAACATTGGTTATTTGATTTCAACCAAAGATCGAAATGATGAGGATCAAAAAACCCGGGAAGCCCTGTATATGAGTGAGCTCCGTTTCAGGAACATCTTCGAAAATGCAGATGTTGGAATTGTTGTCACAGACATAAATGGTCACTTTTTGTTGGTAAATCCAGCATTCCAGGCCATTACTGGACATAAAGAAGAGGAAATCATCCAGATGAAATTTCAGGAATTAATTATGGATGCGTCAAAGGATGATGCACTCAAATTAGTCCAACTTCAGCAAGGTGAAATTGAGCAACACAACGTTGAACACAAGATTAAAAGAAAAGATCAGGCAATAATTGATGTGCTTTTAAAAGTTTCGGTAGTTAAAGATTCAGATCAAATACCGTTATATGGTGTTTGTATTATTGAGGACGTCACTCAGAAAAAACGTTCAGAAAAGGCAATTAATGAGCTGAATGACAACTTATCCGAATCAATTAAAAAGTTAGAAGCCTCCAACAAAGAATTAGAGTCATTCAGTTATTCAATTTCCCATGACCTCAGAGCACCTCTGAGAGCAATTAACGGTTTTTCTAAAATTCTTACAGATGAGTACGGCTCCCAGTTTGATGAAGAGGGCAAGAGGCTTGTTAATGTGATTTCAACCAACGCCAGAAAAATGGGCAATTTGATTGATGATCTCCTTTCATTTTCTAAGCTGAGCCGTCATACAAATACCTATAAAGAAATTAATACTGAAGAACTGATCAATGAGATATTAGAAGATCTGGCGTTACAATATGATATTTCAAAAGTGTGTGAAATTAGCCTGCCTTTACCCACAATTTTTGGAGACAAAGCTTTGATCAGGCAGGCACTTAACAACATTTTAACCAATTCTTTTAAGTTTAGTAGCGGAGCCAAATCACCGAAAGTAACTGTGAATGCAAAGTACTCCGATCAATTTGCGGTAATATCCATTAGTGATAATGGTATCGGGTTCAACATGAAATACCACGATAAAATTTTTAAAGTTTTTCAGCGGCTGCATTCAGATAGTGACTTCCCTGGGACTGGTGTAGGATTGGCAATAGTAAAAAGAATCATTCAACGGCATGATGGTAAAATTTGGGCAACAAGCGAACCCGGCAAAGGCGCTACCTTCAATATTATGTTGCCATCACGATATTCAGCTGAGCAGGCAATCAATCAATGATGCATTAAGTCTTAACAAAAACTATGTTATAATTAATTAGATTGCATTTGGGAAAAGGGCTTAAGTATGAATCAAATTGACATTCTCCTGGTTGAAGACAGCCATGATGATGCAGAGATTACTCTACGTACTTTAAAACAGATCGGTATGTCTGACAAGGTTCATTGGGCTAAAGATGGCGAAGAAGCTCTTGACTTCATAGAAGCAAATCTTTCAAAAGCACACCTGCCAAAAGTAATTTTACTTGATTTAAAACTACCCAAAGTTGATGGGCTTGAAGTTTTGCAAGCAATTAGGTCTAACCCAGAACTAAGCAAAATTCCTGTTGTAATACTTACATCCTCCAATGAAGAGTCTGACCTTTTAAAGAGCTATTCTATAGGTGCCAATAGTTATATTGTAAAACCTGTTGATTTCAATTCCTACTCCGAATCAATTGCAGAAATTGGTAAATACTGGTTAAATAGAAATCAGGTACCAATGACAGCATAATTTGCTTTAGATCCCCGTGGAAAAATTAAAGATTCTTCTTCTCGAAGATGTTGAAGTGGATGCGGAACTAACCCTTTATGAGTTTAGAAAAGCGGCCCTTGATTATGAACATATAAGGGTTGAGAATCTGGAAGATTTTAGAAGCCAGCTATCGGAATTCGATCCCGACATTATCATATCAGATTATAATTTACCTACCTGCAATGCGCTGGATGCTTTTGAAGTAGCACATAAAAAAGACACTCCATTTATTATTGTCTCAGGGGCTATAGGCGAAGAAAAAGCAGTCGAGGCCTTGAAAAGAGGGGTGACAGACTATGTCTCAAAAGACAGCCTGAGCCGGTTGCCTTATGTGCTGGACAGGGCAATGAATGAACAGCGGGTAAAAAATGAAAAAGTCTTAGCCGAAACTGAACTCAAGCAAAGTAAACAGCGGTTAGAGTTGGCCTTGACTGGGGCTGAATTAGGTACATGGGATTGGGACATCCAATCAAACAACGTCATATACAATGAAAGGGCGGCGGAAATTTTCGAACTCCCATTTAAATCATTTGGGGAGGACCTGAAGCTTATTTATGACAAAGTGCACCCAGATAGTCTAAAAGAGGGTTTGATGACCTTAAAGTCGCACTTCTTAGGAGAAAACCCTTTGTTTGAATCAGAGGTGAGGATCAGGAACGGTGACACCTGGAAATGGGTGGTGATCAAAGGTAAGATTATCAGGAACCTATATGACAAAGACGCCCTGAGGGCATCTGGGACTATTCAGGACATAAATGCAAGAAAACTCGCTCAGGAGCAATTATTAAGAAGCCAGCAAATGCTGAGTGAGGCACAAAAAATAGCTAAAATCGGAAGTTTTGAATGGAGTTATGAAAGTGGCCTTGGTTATTGCTCTGATGAGTTTTATAATATTTTCGAAATTTCAAGAAACCAACTCCCAGAAGATTTTGACTTTTACTTCAATCATGTTTACAATGATGACATCGGACTGGTAAATGAAATAATATATAAGGAGCGCAAGGGAATTCAATATTATGATCTCGACCATCGGATGATGACCGATAATGGCACTGTGAAAATAATAAGGAGCCGGGGGCAGATTACTTTTGATGAGCTACAAAAACCAATCAGGGTGATCGGAACAATATTGGATATAACAGAAGCCAGGGAAAACAAAAAAGCACTATATCGTGGCCAGGAATTGGAAAGAAAAAGGCTTGCGAGGGAACTACATGACGGAATTGGTCAAATGCTGATAGCTACCAAATACAAAGTGGCCAATGTTGCAGGTGAGGTACCTAATGATCCGATCGGATTGTCATTGGAGGAAGTGGAGAATTTTTTAGATAACGTTATTGATGAAACCCGACGTATCTCAAGAAACCTCTCCAGCAGAATGATTGAAGAATTTGGCCTGTCAAAAGCACTTGAGCTTATGATTGAAGAATTGAGTAATATATCGGGACTCAAAATCATTCATCAGATTCAAAAAATTGATATATTAAGCGATGATGTTGAAATCGCCATTTATCGTATCTCACAAGAATCAATTAGTAATGCGATTAAATATGCGGAGGCCTCCGAAGTCAGTATTTTGCTAGACCAACGAAATACCAACGTGATGTTAAGCATAGAAGATAACGGTATAGGGTTTGATGAAAAAACGATGAACAATTCAACCGGTAGCGGACTAAGAAATATGAAGGATAGGGTTTCCTCTGTCAATGGATATATCGAAATTAGCTCCGTACCAAAAAAAGGCACATTAATAAAATCATGGTTTCCTTTAACATAAGTTTTTAATGGAAAAAATTCGGATAATGGTGGTTGACGATCACTCCCTGGTAAGGGAGGGTATCGTTTCTATGCTACAAAATCATTCCGATTTTCATATTGTTGGTGAGGCAGAAAGTGGCGAAAAGGCACTTATCAACATACCTAAAGTTCAGCCTAACATAGTGTTAATGGATATTATGATGGGAGGCATGAATGGCGTTGAGACTTCAGCCAAAATAAAAGAACAGTTCCCTGATGTCAAAGTAGTGCTGCTCTCAATGGAGGTAACCCAGGATCTCATTTCTGACGCCATTAAAGCTGGCGTCTACGGCTACATACCAAAAGACTCCAAAAAGAACGAATTAATAGAAGCTGTAACAAAAGTAAATGCAGGTGAGCAGTACTTCAGCCCTAAAATTTCTGAAGTTGTTTTCCGTGGGTTCTATGATCAGTCAACAGGCGCTGAGAAACCTGGGGAAGACCCTAAAAAAGGGAAAATTTCCAAAAGGGAAGTGGAGGTGCTTAAATTAATTGCATCCGGATTGAGTAATCGTGAAATCGCCGATCAGCTTTTTATTTCCATTAGGACCGTAGATGCACATAGAAATCATATTATGCAAAAGCTTTCTTTAAAATCTACTGCAGAACTCGTGAAATATGCAATCCGTAACCGGATTATAGAATTAGAGTGATTCCAAAATCTCTGCTTTTTAGGTAATCTTCCTAACCTCTGTAAGCGATTAACTTAAATTAGATTATGAATAACCCTTAGCCTGTTTTCAAATAGGAAAGTTCGGTTGTTAATATTCAGGTTTTTAACGAATAGTTCCATAATCCGCATTTTAGCATTAACTGATTGATTATTAATCTTTTAAAAGAAGTTGATTCATTGTTTAGTTGATAACCCCAACGGCCTTTTAACTACTATTATCCAGTAAAATAAACTTTACGTTTTTCCTGTATTGATGGATGTCTGCTGACAGCATACTTTTGAATCATCAGCTAAATAGAATTTCGACTAAACCTCTTCCTTATGATCCCAGCTATACAATATCAACCGGAGACCAGCAGTCCACTCAGAATTAATAATGGCTTTTATATTGAGCCAACTGCCTCAACCCCATTTATCACATTTAACCCTACTTCAGGAATACTGGAGTTTAAGGGTAAATCAAGCCCTGAAAATGCCCCTAAGTTTTTTCAGCAAGTAGATGAATGGTTTGAAGACGACAGCTTTACCGGGCATGACTCAATAACAATCAATATGGGCCTTACTTATTTCAATACAAGTTCTTGCAAGTGTCTTTTCATGATTTTCAGAAAGCTGAGCAACCTGCAGTCGATGGGAAAAGACATCAATGTAAACTGGTATTTTGAGGAAGATGATGAAGATATGATGGAAGCAGGTGAAGATTTCAGTGAAATTTTCAACATGCAATTCAATATGATAGAAATCGAAGATTAATTTTTTACGACCCTTTTAGATCCAAACCAGCTATGAAAAGCATCCTGAATTTCGGGGTGCTTTTTTTTAATCCAGCCAGCTAAGCATTCACTTCTGGAGGCTGATTATGTTTTACCTAAATGCAACATCATTGCAAAAATACCACTACCTTTAGTGGATGAAATATAGTGAGCTCAAGAATACGCTGAAAAAGCACTCCCTTCGAATTACAGACTGTCGAATGGATGTTTTGGAGCTTTTTACTAAAACTGATCATGCCCTTTCATTCAAAGCCCTTGAAAGCGAATTGGATGTTTACGATAGGGTTACATTATATAGAACCCTTCATTCATTTATTGAGAAAGGTGTGCTTCACCGCATACCTGACGATAGTGGTTTTGCCAGCTATGGTATTTGCCATGAAACCTGCACCCCGCAGGAACATTCACATGATCATGTGCATTTTAAATGTGATGAATGTGGCCACATCGAATGCCTCTCTGATCACCATGTGCCAAAAGTGGTTATTCCAGGGTATGTAGTGAACGAAGCTAATTTAATTGTAAGCGGCCTGTGCAACTCTTGTAATGCATAAAACGGCTAAACCTATCTGCGTATTTCTCATTACCCTAATCTCTATTGGTGATCTAATCGCTCAGAATAATTGCCAACATCAGGTAGAGGGATGGGTTTTTGAAATAAATTCCAATGAGCCTGTGCCCTATGCTACAGTTAGCATACAAGGCACTACCCTAGGTAGCATAGCCGATGACAATGGTTACTTCATAATTAAAAATATCTGTGATGAAGAGTTTAATCTTCAGCTAAGTCACGTAGGTTACAAGCCTATCATTCATCACCACGATGTGTACCACGAGAGCCCAACAATTTATATGGCTCCAGACGAACAAATTCTTGAAAGCATTGTAGTTGAAGGAGAAGCTCAGGCAAGCGATATCTTTTCTGGTTCTATAAGTCGAATTTCTTCGGAAGATTTTCATGATGTTGAATCAGAAAATCTAGGGGAGGCCCTTGGTACAATTTCGGGGATAAATATGCTTAGTACGGGTCAAAATATCGTAAAGCCGATCATTCATGGGGTGCACAGTAATAGGGTGCTGATTATTAACAACGGAGTCAGGCATGAATTCCAAAATTGGGGAGCTGAACATGCCCCCGAAATTGATCCCTCCTTGGTTGACAATCTGGAGGTGATTAAAGGTGCCGCAACAGTGCGGTATGGGCCTGATGCATTGGGTGGTGTGGTGCTGATCAATCCACCACCGATAGATCTCGAAAGTCATCTACATGGAGAAATCCGCATAACAGGAAAATCCAATGGACGTTCAGGAGAAACTACGGCCAGGCTCTCAAAAGGCTATAAAAGGTTTGGCTTAATGGCCGAGGGCTCATGGCTCCGCCAAGGCGATTTACACTCCCCAGATTACCAACTAACCAATACAGGAAAAAAAGAAATCAGCTATGCCGGCGGTATGCGCTATCACCTCACCAACTGGGATTTTGAAGCTTATTACAGTCATTTCGATCAGGAACTGGGCATTTTGAGAGGTGCAGTCAACGGCAACTTAGATGATGTTCAAAATGCGATCGAAAATGAACCGCCACCAGATACTGAGCCATTTTCTTACGACATCAACAACCCGAAACAAAAGGTGGTCCATGATCTATTTAAATTAAAGGGGGTTTATCAGGGTACAAATCAGTCGTTGTCATTTCAATATGGCTATCAAGTGAACGACCGCCAGGAATTTGATGTTCGCCGCGGCACAAATAATGAACTACCCAATATTGATCTGCAGCTAAAAACGCACAGTTTGGATATTGATTGGAACCACCAACCTTGGGGGAAGCTGTCTGGGATTATTGGTATTCAGAATCAATTTCAAGACAACAACAACATTCCTGGCACCAATACACCTTTGTTCATTCCTAATTATGCGCAATACCGTATAGGCATTTTTGCTATCGAAACAATAGAAACAAGCAGTGTCCTTTATGAGACGGGATTGCGGTATGATTATCAGCACAGTTCGATTAGCGGGAGGGAACAGAATAATGACATTTTCAGAAACCAGCTAGACTTTCAAAACTTCACTGCGACCGTTGGTCTCAGAAAAAAGCTTAGTGAAAGTTTAACGTTCCGATCAAATTTGGGCTCAGCGTGGCGACCGCCAAATGTTTCAGAGCTTTATGCATTCGGCCGTCACCAAGCCTCCATCGAGTATGGCCTGTGGCGTTATACACAAGATGAAGATGGCAATGTCACTACCTCAGAAATTCTTACTGAAATCGATCGACCAGTAAAATCGGAAGCTGGCTATAAATGGATCAACACCCTTAATATTTCAAGAAATAAGGCCAGCTACGAAATCACTGGATATTTCAACTATATCCGAAATTTCATCTTCACACGGCCAGCTGGCATTACTAACACCGTAAGAGGTGCATTTCCGTTCTTTTTATATGACCAAACTGACGCCATATTCTGGGGTTTTGATTACAGCAGCAAGCATGAATTGGCAAGGCAGGTTGAACTAGAATTACAAGCCAGCTATTTGTGGTCCAAACAAACCACTGGTGATTTTTTCGTCGGTCAACCACCGGCAGATATCAGGCTGGCAACGAATTATCAACCTAACATTGGATGGTTTGACCAAACAACAATTGGCCTGGGATTCCAATATACATTCAAGCAATTTCAAGCCCCTAGAATAATCAGCATTGCTGAGCTTAATGAGGCCTACACCAATGATGGGAATATTTTTGATGATGACAATTCCGACTTTGATATACTCGCAGAACCTGATGGTTACATCTTAACAAACCTTAGTTGGAATTCAACAGTGGGAAAATTCGAATGGACTTTATCAATTAAAAACCTGCTTGATATTTCTTATCGCAATTACACCAATCGCCTCAGATATTTCGCCGATGAAATGGGCAGGAATGTTTCTGTCTCAATTTCTTACCGTTTGTAAAATTCAACCAAAATATTTATGCTACAATATTGTATATAAATGATATATGCAATAATGTTGCATATATTAAAAACTGAACTTACAACGACGATGAACAAAAATATTCTATTAGCCACATGTATTGGATTTTTTATGATTGCTTGCGACAGTGACGACCCAGATCCAGAAAATGCGGAAGAAATCATCACTGATGTCACGCTAAGTTTTAATGGAACCGGAGGTGGTGCACCGCTAGAATTCAAAGCCGTTGATCCTGATGGAGATGGGCCCCAGAACTTACAAATTCAGGGAGATATCATTTTGCAAGCAGGTCAGGATTACGTGTTGACTATTGATATGCAAAACTCAATAGAGGGTGAAAGCATTTCTGCAGAAGTAGAAGAAGAAGCCGATGAGCACATGATTTTCTTTGGATGGACTGATGGCTTATTTACTGACCCTACTGGTGATGGCAACGTAGACAACCGCAGTGATGCTGTTAATTATAATGACCAGGACGGATCGGGTTTCCCTCTTGGTCTGAATACATCTTGGAATACAGCATCCTCAGGCTCTGGAACGTTTAGGATAATCTTGAAACACCAGCCTGGAAGCAAGTCGGCTACTTCAACAGCCACTACAGGTGAAACAGATGTTGATTTAAGTTGGAATATTACAGTTGAATAATCTTATTTAGAATTATTCTAAATAAGTAAGGATTGATTACCTTCGCTCTCATTCAAATTTTGCAATGAGTTAAATATGCCTGTACCTGATCATCAATTGCCAGTGATCAACCGGTTGATTTCGTTTATAGTGGTTTTCATGTCCATAGGCACAATGGCAGAACTGCTATTGATCGGTCATTATGAAGATAGCTGGCAATTGTTGCCCATTATCCTAATTGCTAGTTCTATGGTGGTTTTTATCCTAATCCACTGGCGAAAAACAGCACTGACCGGATTTTTTAAAACTCTAATGATTGCATGTGCCATTAGTGGGCTCATTGGTCTTTGGTTTCACTTGAATGCAAATTTCGAATTCGAAAAAGAAATGTACCCTACGCATTCTTTTGGAACTCTTTTGCTCAAAAGCCTTACAGGGGCACTCCCTGTATTGGCCCCTGGCAGCATGATCGTATTTGGCTCAATCGGATATTTATATGTCTTACTAAAACAACAAACTTTCCAATGAATTCTAACTTGAAATCTCTCAGTATACTGGCTTTACTAGCCATAGTTGCAGCTTGCCAACCAGAAAAAAAATCTGAAGAAGCTGCTGTTAAAGAAGAAAAAAAAGAGGAGGAAACATCATCCATTTTATCAGACGGCGGCTCAATTATTAACCCAAACCTAGCTTCTGAGGAAGTATTGACTACAACGGGTATGCCAGCCACATTAATAAGTTCGGTAATTGAAAACCGTCCATTTTTATCAATGACAGATTTTGATGCACTCGTTACGGGTCAATTGGACAGCGTGGCCAAAGCAGCGCTTTATGTTAATGTGTTTGTGCCTCTCAACCTTAATACGACCGCAGAAGCCGATTTCAAATTGGTACCTGGAGTAGGTGACCGGATGGCGCATGAATTTGAAGAGTATCGGCCTTACGTTAAAATCGATCAGTTCAGAAAAGAGATCGGAAAATATGTTGACGAAGCTGAAGTAACCAGATATGAAAAATATGTTTTTGTTCCTGTCGAATTAAACACAGCCACAAAAGAAGAAATTCTCGCAATCCCTGGCGTTGGCGAAAGAATGCTTCATGAGTTTGAAGAGTACAGGCCATACCAAAATATGGAGCAGTTCAGAAAGGAAATCGGAAAATATGTGGATGAAAAAGAACTAGCCAGGTTGGAACGTTTTGTATATCTAAAAGACCAGTAGCTTTTACAGAATTTTCCCTATTAAATCTTGTTAAACATCTGTCGTCAAGCCAGATGCTAATGGGATTTTTTTTCATTATTGTGTAAGAAATTCTGATTCTTTAATACTAACCAAACAAAGAAATTCTTAACTCAAAAAAGAGAACTATGAAAAAACTTGCCGTAATTATGATTGGGGTGCTCTCAGCATCTTTTGTGTCAGCACAAAGTGTTGACGAAATTATTGACGCTTATTTCGAAAATACTGGTGGATTTGACAATTGGGGTAACGTGGAAGGCATTAAGATCAATGCCAAGGTAAATCAAAATGGCGTGGAGATTCCTGTGGAGATTGTACAAATGGCGGACGGCCGGCAGTACACCAAAGTATCTATCCAGGGTAACAGCCTCATGCAAGGGGTGTTTGATGGCGAAACATTATGGAATACTCATTTTGCAACAATGTCCGCAGAAAAGGCTGACGCAGAATCAACTGCTAATACTAAGCTGGATGCCAATGACTTTCCAGATTCATTTTACAATTACAAAGACAAGGGCTACACTGCTGAACTTGTTGGCAACGAAACAATCGAGGGAGCCGAAACTTTCAAGATTAAACTGACCAAAGAAAAGAAAATGGTGGATGGAGAAGAGGTAGATGACATCTTGTATTACTATTTCGATACGGAGGCCATGATTCCAATTGCTCAGGAAAGTGTGGTTTTACAAGGCCCAGCGAAAGGTTCCACACAAATAGTCACATTCAGCGACTATCAGGAAGTTGACGGTTTATACTTCGCCTTTTCACTTACTCAAGGTGTAAAAGGCGGTCAATCACAGCCAATAATTGTTGAGTCAATTGCTGTAAATCCAGAAGTTAGCGAGGCAGATTTCGCATTTCCTGGAGAATAATTAATCAAACCTAAAAAAGATGAAATTACAAGCATATTGCGCAATGGCCCTGATGGGCCTTTTGGCGTTTAATCATATTCAAGCTCAGGATATTCAATTAAATGGCAAGGAGCTGTTTGGTGATCTTGAAGCCAGGCATATTGGCCCTGCCCTAATGAGCGGCCGGATAATTGACATTGAAGGCCATCCGACAAACGACCGTATTATTTACATCGGAGCTGCCGGTGGTGGCGTTTGGAAGTCAATAAATGGCGGTGCATCTTTCAATCCGATCTTTGAAGAACATGCCCAATCAATCGGTTCAATTGCCCTTGATCCACAAAATCCGGATCAAAATGTTTGGGTTGGTACAGGCGAAATCTGGACCAGGAACAGTGTATCTGTTGGTGATGGCTTATACAAGTCAACCGATGGCGGATCAAACTGGGTCAAAGTTGGATTTGAAAACTCTGAAAGAATCTCAAGTATTAAAATCCACCCACAGAACCCAGACATAATGTACTTAGGTGTACTTGGTGCTCTTTGGGGCGATAATGAAGAACGAGGTGTGTTTAAGTCAACAGATAAAGGCGAAACCTGGTCAAAAATTCTATATACAGATCAACAAACCGGCTGCGCTGATCTAATTATGGATCCGAAAAATCCTGATGTTCTTTACAGCACAATGTGGGAATTCAGAAGATCAGCATGGGGTTTTGAATCCGGCGGGGCCAACAGCGCTTTATACAAATCAACAGATGGAGGTGAGACATGGAATAAAATTCACAATGGATTTCCTGCGGGTGATCTTGGGCGTATTGCATTCGCCGTCGCCCCCTCCGATACCAATATATTATATGCCGCTATTGAAGCTGAAGCGGATGATGACAAAGGACTATACAAGTCTACCGATGCCGGTAAAAATTGGGAATTGCTTAACAAGAATTTCGAATTGGTAGTCCGGCCATTTTACTTCTCAAGGATTGTAGTTGATCCTAAAAACCCTGATGTGATTTTAAAAGCCGGTCTTTTCGGTTCAATAAGCAAAGACGGGGGTAAAACATTCAAAAGCCTTGGTCAGATGCACCCTGATATTCATGATTTTTGGTTTGACATCAAAAATTCAGATAGAATTTATGTGGCGACTGATGGCGGCCTTTACCGCAGTTGGGATGGCGGAGTTACGATGGACATGGTTGATAACCTGCCACTTTCTCAATTCTATCATATAAGTACAGATAACGAAACCCCTTATAATGTCTATGGTGGTTTGCAGGATAACGGCAGTTGGTATGGACCATCACAATCAATTGGTGGTGTTGAGGCAAGGGATTGGAACAATGTGGGCTTTGGCGATGGGTTCAGGGTTATGCGACACCCAACAAAGCCAATAGTTTACTCTGAAATGCAAGGTGCACAGAATGTTTGGCGATATGACATTGAGCGTCATGTCTCCAAAACAATTCAGCCACTTCCTGTCAAAGGGGACCCTAAACTGAGATTTAATTGGAATGCACCGATGGCTCTAAGCGATAATAACCCAGATAGGTTTTATATGGGAAGCCAATTCCTTCATAAGTCTGATGACATGGGCAATACATGGGTGAAGATTTCACCCGACCTCACAACCAATGACCCTGCCAAGCAACAACAGGATGAGTCTGGAGGATTATCAGTTGACAACTCTGGAGCAGAGAACCATTGCACCATTTTTACAATCGCTGAATCGCCACTTGATGAAAATGTGATCTGGGTTGGCACCGATGATGGCAATGTGCAAGTAACCAAAAACGGCGGCAAAGAATGGGCTAATGTAACCGCAAGCCTTATCGGACTTCCAGCAAATACATGGGTTTATCACATTGAGGCAAGCAGCCACGACAAAGCTGTGGCTTATGCTGTGTTTGATGGCCATACCCAGAACGACAAAAATACCTATGTATATAAGACTTTAGATTACGGTCAAACGTGGGCTTCAATTGGTGCTGATAATTTGGTAGGCTTTGCAAGGTCAATTCAGGAGGACTATGAAAATCCTGATTTGCTTTTTCTTGGTACAGAATTCGGCCTGTTTATTACAATTGACGGTGGCAAAAACTGGAACAGGTTTACCAATAATATGCCCGCAACTGCCGTCCATGCGGTAGATCTACAAAAGCAAACAAGTGACTTGGTTTTAGGCACACATGGGCGTGGGGTCATAATTATTGACGACATAAGTCCTTTAAGACAAATCAATCAGGAGGTTCTGGCGAAAAATGTACACTTTTTTGACACAAAGCCTGCAATCATTAATGAGGCAAGTGGCTTTGGGGGCACTAGTACCGAACTCCAGTTTGTTGGTCAAAATCCGAACCGAGATGCCAAAATTGTTTATTACCTCAAGAAAAGGCACATCTTCGGTAAGATGTCCCTTGAAGTTCAGGACATGGACGGTAACAGTCTAATTGAGCTTCCTGCCGGTAAATCAAAAGGCATCAATGTGGTGAACTGGGATTTTAGAATAAAACAACCAAAGATTGCTAAAGGCAAAACCTTCACATTTGGCGGGTTTACTGCACCAAGAATGCCAGCCGGGAAGTACAAGGTTGTTATGACTAAGGGGAAGGAGACTTACGAAACTGAAATTGAATTGGTGAATGATCCAAGCTCTTTGCTAACACAAGCAGAAAGGGATGATTTGCACAATACAACAATGAAGCTTTATGATATGTCTCAGGAGCTTGGATATCTCGTTTACCAGATAGACGAGTATACCAAGAGTGTAGATGCAATCTCAAAAGAAGACCCCGAAGCTAAGACATCATTTGATTCATTGGCAACTGATTTAAGTAGCTTAAAGGAAACTTTAGTGGTTACCACCGGTGATAATTATGTCGGCTCAGCTGAACCACAGTTGCGAGAAAAGCTCACTGATCTTTATAGTAAAGTGGCATCCGGGTTTAATGCGCCATCATCAAGTGAAATGGAAAACCTGAGTTTGCTTGAGGAGCGCTTCAACAAGGCGAAAGCTGACTTTGAGCAAATAAAATTGAAACGGGTATTGAAATTGGAGAAGTATCTTGAGAAATCTGGCACTGAGCCGATTAGCATCCAGAGTTATGAAGATTATATTTCAAGTTAATCTTTCACAGAAACTTCAACTAGAAGGGCCACAGATTACATTCTGTAGCCCTTCTATTATTGCCCAAATCGAATTTGAAGATCATGAAAGGTTAAGAATCTATTCCGCAATTATGACTTTGATCGCACAATAATCCCACAATTAATAAGCCTGATGTTTATGAGTTTTTATCTGTTATATCCTGATTCTGCATTTTCAAAGTTGTAAATGCTCTCTGAATCCATATTAGGATTATTGCATTGGCTAGGGCTGTAATAAAACCAACCACTGCCGCCACCTGATCATTTGTCCAGCATAGAATATCAAAAATGATTAAAACTGCAAGCAAGGACTCAATAACGGCTACAATGGCGCCAGCTTTCACTGATGGGTCAACATTCATATTTTGTTCTTTAGAAATGAATGTTGAAAATAAGTACTGTCCGTATCAATGTCCAGACTTACTTCGATAAACCATTTGTTCTTAGATCAAAACTAGAGGTCGAGAATGAGCACATTGCTAAAGTGCATTCCCGATCCATGCACTGCAATTCAAATAATTTCCAAATTAAATCTAGAAATGTCAAGCTTAGCTTTTGAAGAAGCTGATAAACCCCCTTCATGTAAATTAGGGTGTTACTAGAGCCAACCGAATTTATCTTAGGATTTCACTTTAACCAATTCCCAATGAGATTCATATCAACCGTAGTCATTTGCTTTTTAGCCACCCAACTGTTCGCTCAAAACGGTCCGAACAAGGCACCCGACCGCACCCGTGGAGATGGCCCTTACTCCCAATTAATCATTAGGGGTGTAACACTCATCAATGGCAATGGGGCACCGCCAATGGGGCCAGTAGATATTGTTGTTGAGAACAACATTATAAAGAATATTCAGAACGTGGGCTTTCCGGGTGTGGAGATTGATCCTGCCAATAGGCCAGCATTAAAAGAAGGGGGCAAAGAATTGGATTGTGAGGGCATGTTCCTGCTGCCTGGATTTGTGGATATGCATGGTCATATTGGTGGTGAGTCGCAAGGAGCTGATGCCGAATATGTTTTCAAACTTTGGATGGCACATGGGGTCACCACCATTCGTGAGCCTGGCTCAGGCAATGGCCTCGATTGGGTGCTTGACCAAAAGCGTAGAAGTGAGAAGAACGAAATCACAGCACCACGAATCGTAGCCTATTCATTTTTTGGTCAGGGCAGTGATGCGCCAATAAGCACACCAGAAATGGCGAGGGAATGGGTAAGGAACAATGCGAAAAAAGGTGGTGAGGGCATCAAATTTTTCGGTGCGAGGCCGGAAATAATGTCGGCGGCATTGGACGAAAATAAAAAGCTTGGCTTAGGTTCAGCATGTCATCATGCCCAGCTTAATGTAACAACCTGGAATGTGCTACATTCCGCAAGGGCAGGATTAACATCAATGGAACATTGGTATGGTTTGCCTGAGGCCTTGTTTGCTGATAGGGTTGTACAGGATTATCCGCTTGACTACAACTACAGCAATGAGCAGCACCGCTTTGAAGAGGCCGGTAAGCTCTGGAAACAAGCAGCCCCGCCATTTTCAGATCACTGGAACAACGTAATGAATGAGCTACTTGAGCTTGATTTTACGCTTGATCCAACTTTGAATATTTACGAAGCCAGCCGTGACCTGCAAAGGGCAAGGAGGGCAGAATGGCATGAAGACTACACAATGCCCTCTCTCTGGGAATTTTACCAGCCAAGCAAAATTTCACATGGCTCCTACTGGCATTATTGGGGTACGGAGCAAGAGGTTGAATGGCGTAGGAATTTTCAGCTTTGGATGACTTTCATTAACGAATATAAAAACCGAGGTGGAAGGGTTACCACAGGTTCTGACTCAGGGTTTATTTTCCAACTCTACGGTTATGCCTACATCCGTGAATTGGAACTTCTTAGAGAAGCTGGCTTTCATCCACTTGAAGTGATTAAGTCAGCCACAATGAATGGTGCCGAAGCACTCGGGATGTCCGATAAAATTGGTTCTGTGCATGTAGGCAAGTATGCAGACTTTGTAATCCTTGATGAAAACCCACTGGTGAACATGAAGGCTCTTTACGGAACAGGTGCTATCAAACTTACCGAAGAAAATGAAGTGGTAAGAGTTGGTGGTGTGAAATACACTATAAAGGATGGGATTGTTTTTGATGCAAAACAGTTATTGGAAGATGTCCGTCAGATGGTGGAGAAAAAGAAAAAGGAAATGAACTATAAAATCATCCAACCAGGACTTAAGGAGAAGGAGGGGTAATCCACTTATGCGATAAATTTTAGTAAAACCACCAACCTATGAACGCCAACTTTAAACTTTTAGCAGGGTCAACCTTAATATTGAGTTTATTGAGTTTTGGTTGTGAGCAAACCTCAAAAACTACCTCTGAGCAGCCAGAATTATCACTGGAAGAAAGGCTCCTGTTGAGGGCCGATTCCTTCGAGTTAGATACCCCGTATGAACTTCCGCCAGGGGATGCTTTATCTCATCATTCCTCAGGCTACGCCAAAATAATGTGCTCAGCAGTATTTATTACGGGCCTTGATCCGAAGTTTGCCGCTGAGAGCGTCGGTTATTTCACAAGCCCATACGATCAGCGATCGAAGGTTTCCAAGCCAATCATTGACTATGATAATAATGCAGTTCACATTGATTTTAACGGCAGGCGCAGAACCGCTATTTACACTGGAAGCCAGGGGTGTGTTTGCCTTCCTGAAGGAGTCGATAGTTTGTTTTATGAACCAAAAGCTATTGAGAAAAATCTCCCTGATACAGAAACTACGCCATGGCCGATGGGAGATTTATTAGCGGAAGAGGCTTATCCAGAAGGAATTGATAAAGCCAAAATTAAAGAAGCAGTTGATGCTGCTTTCAACAACCCAGAAGGGCTTACTGCTGCTTTTGTAGTGACCTACAAAGGGGAGATTATAGGTGAACGATATAGCGAAGGAATTGACAAAAACACATCGCTTGAAAGTTGGTCAATGGGCAAGAGCCTTACTGGAACAATACTAGCAACCCTAATTCATCAGGATGTTTATGACTTATGGGAAACGGCTCCGATACCTGAATGGAAGGAAAACCTAGGCATTCAGGATAACATTCGAATTGGTGATATCATGCGGATGTCAAGCGGCATTCGTTTCAGGGCACCTCAAGATCCTAATTTCGACCCTTCTGTCGGCTATCCGGATCATGTTTATGTCTACACAGGTAGTATTAATTCATTCCAATATGCGGCAACAAGGCCTTCGCAGTGGCCCCCTAATACAATTGGTCGTTATCGAAATTGTGACCCAGTGCTGGCAAATTATCTTATCAGGCTGGGCGTGGAGTCATTGGGGCAAGATTATCATACCTACCCTCAAAAGGCCTTGTTTGACAAAATTGGTGTTCGAAATATGGTGATGGAAACTGATCCGTATGGCAACTTTCTCACCCAGGGCTATGAATTCGGTTCAGCCAGAGATTGGGCAAGGCTAGGTAATTTATACCTAAATGATGGTGTTTGGCAGGGTGAGCGATTGCTTCCTGAGGGGTATGTAAAATATGCCAGCACCCTTGCACCCGCATGGGTGGCTGATGGTCGTCCGATTTATGGTGGCGGTTTCTTTTGGATTAACGGAGAGGGCAGTATCCCGATACCGAAAGACGCTTATTTTATGGCGGGTGCTGGAAATCAAAAGACATTCATTATTCCATCTCATGATTTGGTAGTGGTAAGGTTAGGTCATTACAAAGGATCAAGCCCTGGAAATGAGGATTTAAACAATGCACTTAGTATGCTAATGGAGGTCATTCCAGAGGGTTGAAATCTATTTTAGATGTTTTTATAATGCCTTTTTCTGAGGGTTCCCGAAGAATCTGCTTGCTGTTTAGGCTAGTAGCTGATAAAGATTCATCGCTTACCTGTCTCCAGACAGGTAAACTCTGAAAAAGGAAACTTGCAACCATTCCTAATCATCAGATCGAATCGGGGGTGTGTCAGTTACATATCTGGACTTGACAACTCAGTTCTCATCATCAAAATAGAGTTTATAAAAATTCTTGCCTTTTTCAGGATCAAAGCCCCGCTCAATGTTTTGGCGGTTGCCATGCACATACAAATGGAAATTTTTATCCAGCTTGATTACGGACCTAACAAACTTTTTCGACTGCTTTACCGCTTGAGGTGAAATCTCAAATTCATCAACTGAATTCAGGTGATTTTCCAACTCATAGTTTTTTGAATAATCTTCAAACGCCTCAATGATTTCAGGCTGCCTGATTACCTGCTCCTGGAAAGCTACTTTATCAAATTGATCGTTTTGTTTAAAGAAGTCAACCGCTTCATTCACCATCCCAATTTTTTCGCCACGATTTCTGTCTGTCAATTCCTCCATGGCAAAATCACGGCACATTTGGATGTATTGCTGAGTATGGTAGTAGTTGTCTTCCTTGAGTTTAACACTTAAAAAGCCATTCTTCCAGTATTGAGCCTGACTGCCATTGGTCTGATCTATAATATTTACCAAAAAACCATTTTCTTGATCCGTATTGAAGATAATGGCTCCCTTATCAAGCTTATTAATATTGATACCTTCATGATCCTCAAGACCGAATCCATCACTCTTAGGAAAAATTTTCAGGAATGTGTTTTTGTTTTCTGATTTAAATAGACCAATTGCGTCTGTTATTTCATCCCCAACGAGGCAATTTGAAAATTTGACTACAAAAAATTCACCCGTTTTAATTGCTGGACTCTCGCTCACATTAAATAAGGTTTTTGCAAGCTCCACTCCCGCTAAATGAAAAGCTGTTTGATCGTTGAAAACTTCACCGACCTTATCATAAACTAAATTGCCCCCTTCAATGTCAAATTGATAGCCCTCCTTTTCTTTGAAAGGATTTAAAAAATAAGAAGTCAGCAACTCAATTGGCAGCTCATTGATTTCAATCTCGCTCTTTGAAAGGTTTAAGGTTCCGTTGTCTTGGTTTCCAATCTGGTGAATTGAAACCGCTTTAATTTCGGCTTGTGATAAGTCAATCATGATGATTTTTTCAAAGTGCTAAAAGTACCAATAAGAAGATAGATTTGCACCCGATGAAATCTTCAGATCCGATAGGCATTTTTGATAGCGGCATTGGTGGAATGACAGTAGCCAGGGCCGTTAAGGAAATCCTGCCTGAAGAGCGCATCATCTATTTTGGCGATACCGCTCATTTGCCCTATGGCGATAAATCAGCTGCAGCTATTCAGGCATATTCGGTCAAAATTTCTGATGTGCTTTTGAATAAAGGCTGCAAGGTTATTTTGATCGCCTGCAACTCGGCTTCAGCCGCAGCTTTTGATTTGGTTCGGGAATACACCGGCAAGAAAGCCAAGGTTTTTAATGTAATTGACCCTATGGTTGATTATGTAAGAGAGAGTTATTCCAATACCAATGTTGGGTTAATCGGCACAAAGCAAACCGTCGCATCAGGTGTTTACAAGTCAAAAATTGAAGACCTCAAGAGTGGGATAAACCTGCAATCATTAGCAACCCCTCTCCTGGTTCCGATGATTGAAGAAGGGTTTATCCACAATCAAATTAGCCAGGAAATAATTGCCCAATATTTGAATCAGAAAGCCCTGGAGGATATCTCAGCTTTAATCTTAGGATGCACCCATTATCCGTTGATCAAGAATGACATTGATAAATTTTACGGGGGCAAAATTGAGGTAATTGACTCTTCAACCACAGTTGCAAATTCTCTTAAAGCGTATCTCGAATTCAACAATCTCAGAAACAAGTCAGGCAGCGGAGACGATCATTTTATGGTTTCAGATTATACCGAATCTTTCGAGGCTATTACGAAGCTCTTTTTTAAACAGTTAGTGGAGTTGGAAAAGTATGCACTCTGGGAGTAAAGAAGACTAATAATAGCATATTCTAGGCCTGAAGTCATAATAATTAATGCGCACTACAATAGACTTACCCGATGACTTGATAAAGGAGGCAATGGAAGTTACCGGAGCTAAAACTAAAAGCCAGCTAATTAAAGATGCTTTGGTTGATAAAATATTAAAGGTGAAAAAACAGCGATTAATTTCGATTCGAGGAAAGATTGATCTTTCACTGAGAGGACGGATCAAGTGATGCTACCCTTCATCAGATTATTTGTTCCTACATCAATTATTAGTGTCCAACCTATTATTAATGAGTTAATCTTTGCCAAGTCATGAACCACCTGATTTTAATACTTGCAGTCATTCTTCTCAGCACAAACGGCCTTTTAGCCCAATCCGGTTATTGGCAGCAGCGGGTAGAATATAATATGGTAATTGATTTTGATGTATCAAATCATCAATTTGAAGGCAGCCAAAAATTGGTCTACTCCAATAATTCACCTGACACACTTAATAAGGTTTTTTACCATCTCTACTTTAATGCTTTTCAACCAGGAAGCACATTTGATGTTCGTTCACGGACTATTGATGACCCGGATGCAAGAGTAAGGGACCGCATTTATTACCTTGATTCCACTGAGATTGGTTTTCACAAAATCTTGTCGCTAAAGCAGGATGGCAAAAGTGTAAACCATCATATTGAGGGTACCATTCTGGAGGTTATATTGACTAACCCCATCTTACCTGGAGCTAAGACCATTTTTAATATGGAGTTTCAAAGCCAGGTGCCGGTACAAATAAGAAGAAGTGGACGGCACAATTCGGAAGGCATCGACTACTCAATGGCTCAGTGGTATCCAAAAATGGCTGAATATGACAAGCAAGGCTGGCATGCTGACCCCTATGTAGGCCGTGAGTTTTATGGGGTTTGGGGAGATTTTGACATTGAGCTATCCATAGATGAACGATATATAGTTGCGGCAACAGGTACTTTACAAAATCCTCAGGAAATCGGACACGGATACGCAAGTGATGAAAAGGTGAAGCGAAAAAAGAAATCCAAACTCACCTGGAAATTCAAAGCAGAAAATGTCCACGATTTTGTATGGGCCGCTGATCCCGATTATATCCATGAAATTTTTGATGTGCCTGGTGGGCCAACTGTCCACCTGTTTTTTCAGGATGAGGAAGGTGCCAATCATTGGAAAGATCTACCAGAAAAAGTGACGGGGACTTTCCAATTTCTAAACCAAACATTCGGTGAGTACCCATATTCAACATACTCCATCATTCAGGGTGGGGATGGCGCCATGGAGTACCCCATGGCAACTTTAGTCAAGGTAAATACAAGTTTCAATAGATTGTTGAGTGCAACTGTCCATGAAATAATTCATAGTTGGTTTCAGGGCGTTTTAGGTACAAACGAGAGCCTTTATGCCTGGATGGACGAAGGTTTTACGGCCTATGCCCAAGCCCTCACACTCCATTACCTTAATGGTCAGGATAATTCAGTGAACCCCCTGAGCCGCAGGATCAACTCTTACCTGGGCATTGTGAATGCGGATATCGAAGAGCCATTAACCACACATGCCGATCATTTCAGTAAGAATGCTGCCCATAGCGCCAATTATCAGAAAGGTGCGCTCACACTTCATCAACTTAATTATCTGGTTGGCAAAGAAACCTTCTTTAAGGCAATGAGGAGATATTACAAGGAATGGAGTTTCAAACATCCCGATAAGGAGGATTTTATTAGGGTGATGGAGAAAGAATCCGGGTTAGAACTGGATTGGTTTTTTGAATATTTCATCAATACGACCAAAACAATTGACTATGGTATTAAATCAGTGGTTGGAACAACAACCAATACAGAAATCTTGCTTGAGAGAAAAGGTGAAATGCCCATGCCGTTAGAGGTATTTGTAGAGTACACTGATGGCACTAAAGATGTGATTTATATACCCCTGGCAATGATGCGGGGTGAAAAACAAAAGGAGTACGACAAATGCGAGTGGGTGCCATACTCAGATTGGCCCTGGACCCATTCTTACTACACAATATCAGTATCTCGGCCGGCTGAGGAAATCAACTATATAGAAATAGATGCAACCCAGCGAATGATGGATATTGACAGGAGCAACAATGTTTACCCTTTCAGGAGTGATGTTGGTATTGAGGGGATAAAGAAACAACCATGACCTAGGTTGATTTCCTTAAAACAATCTGTTCTGATTGTTTTGCAACTACCCTGTTAAAAAACTCCTTTAGATACGGATATTCCTGAGGAGCGAACAGGACTTTATCTATCGAATACTTGCAGACTATGCTGATTTTGCCATAAATATTAGAGCTGCTAAATGAAAAGGAACCACCATCATTTGGTAGTTTAAAAGTTGAGGTTGCCGGGAGCTCTTCCACTATGTATCCATCCGGTACTTCTAACTCCATTAGGTAGAGGCGTTCAGTTTTACTTACTAAATCTACCGGAAATAGCCTTTCATCATTATTAAAGGGGTTTTCAGCTTTTCCTATTATAAATGGATCGATATATAATAACCCACCAAACTGATCACCATTTTGCTCTTTAATAGAATAGCGCTCTGTAAGAGGGCTGTAAATGCTATCGGTCGCCCCAATCTGTGAATCCATCAATTCCCATCCACTCAAATTATTTCCAGAATCACTGATCAAAGCTCCCTCTCCATCTTTGACTATGGTTTTTCTTTTATCAAGGGCCTCATATTTTGTATTCTGAATTTCATACTCCATAAATACGGTGCTCTCACTAATACTAATCTTATTTTGAACTACTTTCTTATCAATGGCATCAGTCTGGAGGTCGACCCATTTGCCTACTTCTTCATCAACCAACCAACCTTTGCCGTTGAGGCATTTAGTTGGCAACATCCCGAATGGTAAACCTTTTACCGAAGCATCTGCAAAAGCGAATTTTTCCCCTATCTGAACAAATGCTACTACATAATTCAATTTTTGTAGATCAGGATATACCGGATGCGGCTTACCATTGGAGCGGGTACTCAAAATCAAAGGATAAGCGGTCATGCCTGCCTGCCTAAGTGCCGCTATCAACAACAAATTAATGTCACCAACGGAGCCTGTCTTTTCATCTAAAGTTTTCTTTAAAGAATTCTGTGTAAAAATGGTGTGGATACCATCCCTGTTTAATTCGTGTTTTAGATACTCATAAATTCCCACGGCTTTTTGTTGAAGTTCAAGGCCATTAAACAAAGCAATAATGCTTTCAAGGAAATTGTCCCTTTCCAGAGCCTTGCCAAAATTTCCCCGCTCCATGAGGGTTTTTGATAAGTTATTGTAGGTATTGTAAATATTTTTTACACCCTCGCCTGGAAAATTTGTGGACACAAGCTGAAACCCAACTTTGTTATTGTAATCGTCAATTGTGGTCATAAATGGCTCCTTGCGGATGGCCGGTATGTTTTCAGCAAGCCAGAAATATTCTGTACTTTTAGACTCGTATTCATTTGAGAGTTGTCTCCGATGACCTACTGTGGTACCCCGGATCTGCTGATCACTATTTTCCTTCCAACGATATGTGAAGGTTTCCAAAGTTGGTTTAGTTTCATATGAAGAAAAAGGGTGATAACCCTGACCAATGACCCTATAGTTGAAATACTCCGGTGTTGTTACTGTGTATTGACTCCAAACAACAGGTATTGATTTTTGAAACTCGAATTCCCGAATATGTTGAACGTAATCCGAGAGCACATCATAGGTGTATTCTATGATTGAACCCTCTTTAACATTAGGCATTGCAAATTTGGTGATGAACCAATTATTCGAAGCCTGCTCCTCAAAAATGGCTGAGGAAGACAGTTTATCCTTTACCATTTTACCATTTTCGAGGTTGTACGTTGCCCCCTTTATATTTCCAATAACTTCTTTAGCAGACTGATCGCTTCTATAAAGCGGAATTGAAATATCAGCTTGTTCGTATCCGCTTTTTTTCAAGATTTTGATGCGGATATGGTGTTCAAAAACTAGCTGAAAACCTCGTTCCTGATTGTATCTAAATCTTGCTTCGGCAATATCTCCCAGAACAACTGCTTCAGCTTCAGGATCTAATTGATATTCTGTCATTTGAAGGTCTTTCACAGAGACTTTCCCAAATTTCATTGAGCGTTCTTGAGCACTAACAGCTCCACTAAGAAGCATTAAAAAGAAGGCAAAAAATAATCTAACCATAGACGATTGGATGATAAGAGAAAAATTTGTGTAGGAGATAGATAACACCTCGATGGTAAATAAACTTCTTATAAATAACAAAACTAATTGTTTTAATTGTCATACTGAACCCAATAAAGGCATGACCATAAGCCATGCCCTTTAGTCTAAACCAGAATTTAACTTAACTCTTTGAAGGGTCGAATTTGGCTAACCACAGCTGTCTGCCCCTGTCGCCGCCAGTGCCCATGTATATAATCTGCTTTCCACCATTTATTTCAAGGGGCTCCTGATCATTGTAGAGATAGAATTTTCCGTCACCAAGTACCTCGAACTTATCAATCTGACCAGATGAAATATCAATCTGCCCTACCCTGATATTCCTCAATGGTATCCAGTAGGTGGTTTCAACATTGCCCTCTGTTTCTGAATATTTATAAATATCTTCTACGACCTCCATCATCCAGTGAAGCTTGCCGTTGGAGCCCTCAAAAACATTCCCGTTGGTGGGATATTGCCTGGGATTTGTTGCTGCATCAGCCAAGCCAGCTACTCCGCCTTTATCCTGACTAGATTGAATGCCATAATATCGCTTGAATGTACCATCAGCAGCAAAATGGAACATATATAGATCGCCATAACCACCCGCTCCTTTTATTGCGCCGCCACCAAAATCTTGCGCAGTAACAAATGACTCACCACTTGATGTAACACTAATGCCGCGGATTTCAACACTTTTACCATTGTAATCCACCATCTTTTTCTGATCTGGAGGCTTCACACCAGCGGCATTTATTTGATCCAGTGTTGGGGCACTCACCCATTCGGTTTTGCCATCTTTGATTTTTACTACCTGAAAGGCGTCTTGCTTTCCGGTGCCAATTACGGCAGTTGTTTTTTGGTGCTCTTCTCCGGCACCTTTTGATTCACCTGCCCCATAGATATAAACTGCGCCATCCTTTCCTTGGGATGCCCCTGCAATCGACCAGTTCAATACTTTTGTATCAAAAGTAACTTGATCAATTAGTGAGCCGTCTGGAGCAAACCTCAAATAGGTCCAATTAGCGGGATTTGGAGACATTACATTTTTCTTGACACCTTTTCCAGCAGCATCTGCATAGATTATAAATCCATGCCCATCAGTATTTCCAATAGCATTCTGCCCCATCAGCCGTTGGGCATATGGAATGGTAAATTTTGCAACCTCAGTTTTTTCAAGGTCAGGGGTAATGCGGCTTACTACAAAATCATCTATTGAAAAAGTCTTCTTATCCATGATGCCATTTATATAGATAAGATTGCCGGTTTCCTGATCATTCCAATGTGCCTGGCGAGGGTTCCACATCGCCTTGCCAAACAAATCTTTCGCCTTCACCTCATTCAGCACATTTTCCTTGCTCTTATACTTACCGGAAAACCACGAGTAGAAGTACTTTGTCTCCACAAGTTCAAGTTTGTTCAACATCATCCCGCCAAGACGTAAATTGGTAACTGTATACTCATCGCCCCGATATCTTTTACCAAACCAATCATACTTGGCCCTCGCCTTCTCAACTTCCTGCTCATCAGAGAATTCATTAATGAGATTGAGGTCGTAATCAAACTGGAGTACATCAAACTTAATGAGCTTATTGTTTGACTTTGTGGTGTACACAATATCGATCTGCTGTTTGGTGTCATCCACAATTACATTTGATGGAGATCCTTTAGCTGCTTTCTTGCTGATATCGACAATTTGTTCGGTCAGCATATCCTGGCTCAAGCCCATATAGGCTGTAAGGGCCAAAAACATTGAGAGTATTATCCCTTTTCGTTTCATAATTGATAAAATTTAGTTTTCAATGATTTATTTCGATTTTAGACGTTCACCCCTTGTTCCATGAGGCGATAAACGATGGCCTTCTTTACTAATCCAACCAGGCTTTTGGTGCCTGTTTTATGATTGATATTTTTTCTATGGGTCTCAACTGTTCTCAGGCTGATGCCCAACGCATCCGCGATCTCAACACTTGTTTGTTCCCGTAATATCAGATCAAGTATTTCGTGTTCCCGCTTTGTTAGTGTTTCAAACATGCTCATGGAATTTTTTTTGACAGTATCAAAATTCCGGCATATTTAATGTCCAGGCATCCGAGTTGAAGGGTATATTGAGCTACGGGTTAACACTGATCGTTGCTAACAACAGATGATCGAAACCATAAAAAAGTGACGCGGTACCCGTGATTAAGATTGCTTTTTTGCTAAGGTGCTAATTGGCTAATATTGCTGTCTTAATCTACTTAGATGCATAAAGTACAGATAGCTGATAACGAACCATTTGATATTGAATTCGAAGGGGATGAACTGACCATTAATGGTAAGAAGGAAGAAATCGACCTTGAGCTGGTATCCACTAACAAATACCTGGCTTTTCACGATAACAAAGCCCACAAGATTGAAATCACCGGTTTAGACAGGGCCCAGAAAAGCGTTAAACTCAAAATCAACGGGAAATTGACAGAGGTTTCAATTAAAAACAACCTTGATTTATTATTAGACAAACTTGGTATGAGCCAGGTAGCATCTTCGGCTATGTCAGACTTAAATGCCCCCATGCCAGGGATGATTTTGAAAATACAGGTTGAAGAAGGCCAGGAGGTTAAAAAAGGAGACCCTTTGTTAATTCTTGAAGCTATGAAGATGGAGAACGTTATTAAAGCACAAGGTGAAGGCACCGTAAAATCTATTTTGGTTAAGGAAGGGCAAAGTGTTGAAAAAAATCAGGTGATGCTGAATTTTTAACATGTTATCAATTGAAACAAACCGATTGAACTTCCGGCAATGGTCTGAACCTGACTTTAACCAGTTTGCAGATTTTTTTTCAACAGAAGCAAATGCCCGACATGTTGGGGGTGTGAAGACAAAAGAAGAAGCCTGGCGGTTAATGGCTACATATATTGGGCACTATGAGCTGAAAGGATACAGTTATGCTGCGGTGGAAGAAAAAGAAACCAGAAATCTTATTGGCACCGTTGGTTTGTGGAAGTCTGAAGCGTGGCCTGAGATAGAGTTGGGTTATTGGATTTTACCAGAGAAGCAAGGGAAAGGTTACGCACTTGAAGCTGCAGTGGCAGTAAAAGATTTCGCCTTTAAACATCTTAAACTCGAAACACTAGTTAGTTACATCGATCCCTCAAACATCCCTTCAATAAATTTAGCTAAACGATTGGGAGGTAAGTTTGATAAAAAAATCGAACTGTTAGGTTTTGGAGAACACAGTATCTATAGATATGCGCCAGCATAATTTAGAAAGCTCCAATCTCGCCATCCATCCAGTTTAATCTAAATTCTAGAAAATCCTTCAAGGCCTGAACCCTTTCAGGATAGTTGACAGGAACAACATTCCATTTTTGATAATTTCTATCAATAGCACCGTTGCTAACCAGGTAATTTGCTGAGGCATCTACCAGGCCAATAACTGATGATGTTCCCAACACACTAGCCCTTAATTCATTCCATCTGGACTTAAGTGTTGACCTGAAAATAGGATCTTCCATCAACCGGGGCCACCAAAACGGCATCATCCATGCATCCTGGCTCACATGCTGATTATAGTTTATTACCCAATCATCAAATGGTATTCTAACGCCACTATCAAAACCAATGTTCAAATCCCAAATTGGCCCCATGTTTAACTTGCCTCCTCTG
Organism: Cyclobacteriaceae bacterium; assembly: GCA_040222875.1. Lineage (GTDB taxonomy): Bacteria > Bacteroidota > Bacteroidia > Cytophagales > Cyclobacteriaceae > JAJCYL01. The sequence continues at coordinate 636,488 of JAVKCG010000004.1, forward strand.
TCCTTATACATATAGGTACTCAGCCTGTAGCCGTCTACATTTCGGCAGACTTCATTAATGATAAAGAAGTCCACAAAGCTTTCAAGGTCAATGTAATTTGTGTAGGTACGGGTTCCGGTGGAGAAATCATCGGCCAAAAGGGCGGTCTCAAGCTCATCAATATAATTTTGGATATAGGCCTTTTGGGCATCGTTGATCTCATCGGCCTTTGGCGACTCATAAATAAAATATGTCTCAAGGAACATCTGTGAATGATAGGGAGGGCCAAATGGTTCAAAATTTATGACGTTACCATTGATGTCGTACTTTGACCTGAAGCTAGTCGACTCCAGATAGCGGGCGTCATCATCCCAGTTGTTCAAGAAATAAGATAACGGTTGATCAATGTTGAGATCCCCCCCGGCAGTTTTATCAATTTTAAGAACATAACCTCCGGTGAGATCTTCGCCCTCTATCACGTCGGGACTTAAACCTTCGATGTCAATCCGGTCGCCATCCCTTTTAAGTTTTTCCATGAAAACATAAACCCCGAGGTATTCCCCATTAATCTCTAACTCTACAAATTGTGTGCGGCTGGCATATCGCCCCATTGCCTCAAACAAATTGTAACCGAGATAATGGTACATGAGCGTCTGATCATAGCTGAAACCACCTCCATTATTGACAACATGCCCATTCAAAATCCAGTCTTCTTCTTCAGGGAAACCGAAAAATGATACGTCAATATCCTCACCATTTTCATCCCAGGTTTCGATACCAAATGATTTTTTATCAGAAATCCGGAAAGACGTGGAGCCACGAAACTCAATTCCGATTGAGGTGATGATTACCTCAGTCTTTCTAACATAGATTTTTAATGAGGCAGGGATTTTGGGTTCATTTTGAATTGCTGCATCTGTATTTATAACAATGTATGGAATCTCACTATCGCCGATGTCTACATCAAAAGATACTTCTGTTGGGTCATCACCCGGGTTGTCCATTGGGTCGTCCGCCGGATCATTATCAGCGTCATCGCCACATGATAATATTGCAACTATAGCAATTACAGAGCATGACTTTAGGAGTTGCCTAATGAAATCATCCATTAAGCAATTTAATCAAGGTAAATGGTAAATTCGATAATCTTACTTCTCAAAGAAGCCTACGCTGGCCCCTACCCAATCTTTGTCTTTATTGTATTTAACACCAATCATTTTTCCTTTACTAAGCCTGGCGAGGTTATTAACAATAATTGGTCTTGGGGCATCTTTTGGCCAAACCATCAGCATTCTGATCTCGCATTTGGCCGGGTCGTTTGGCGTTTGAATTACTGGCTGGTAAGTGACTTTTTTCTGCAGGATGAAATTGGGTTTGTTCTTGATCAAATCCAGCTCTTCTGCCGTGAAATCAAGTTTTACACCGCTTCCGGCAAATGAGTATAGGGGTTTTAAAACATAATCCTGAAGATTGCCGGGGTATTCATGAAGGTTTCTCAAAAAACTTGTCTCAGGTACATATTTGCTTTTGAGATAAGGCATGGTGTATTTGCTGATCCTGAAAAACCAATTCGGGTGTCCTGCCCACTCCACGTCATATTCCTGGGTGAAGAAGAATTGCCTGGGCAAATCATCCCGCTGCATCAGCTCATCAAAAATGACCCGGTTGTAAATCCTTTCAACTTTTATTTCTTTACCCTTGTCGTTCTTGTAAAAAACTTCTTTCCCCCGAACTATGAGCTTTGACAAACAAACGGTTTTGATTCCCAATGCTTTTTCGGTAGCCCAAAAATCTATCTGCGTAGTCTGCTTTTCTGGTTCAATCTCTAGAAGTATTACGTTCTCTGGTTCATGATCTGCAATAATCGCATCCCTTAGAAGCGCAGTGTAAGATTCTTCAGTATAACCATTCAGGAGATGCGTCAGGTTGTGAGATAGATCAAAGTGCTCCCTTCGCTTATTCGCCAGTAAATTCTGAAAAAAATAAAGCGACGGAAAACCCTGAATTTCAATTAACTGAGGAATCAATTCACCATGTTCATCGTAGCATATTCCAAAATCCATCTGAAGGAAAGTGGTGTGGGCATCCTCATTTGGCACCTCCTGGTGTGGAAAATGAATGGCGCCCTCAGTCATTTTAGGGAAGCCGGGATCACAAATTACATCGGTGATCTCCTCACAAGCTTCGATAAGCCTGTCCCTGAGATTGGCCGGAATGAAAACCGGGGTTTCCGCAATTCGGAAATTAGGCACATGGTTAAATTCATCATGAATTGACTTCAGAAACTGCTGATATTTCTCTTCGGTAAAATTCTTGTTGAACTCTTGCCTTAAATCTTTGATCATGAAATTGCAGGCTCAGCCTTTCTCACCCTTTTAATTGCATCGGTGATAAACATAGGTATTATTGTATTGTAGGTCAAAGGAATTTGGTTAGGATCTTCTAAACCCTCAATAATTGCATCGAACTTTTGTTCCCCATAAACTTCTACTACGCTTGCTTTCTTTTCTTCTGTCTGGAAGTAAGTGGCTATGCCCTCGGGATCGGCCTCCGGATGAAACTGAAACCCAACCCAATCTTCAGAAAATCGAATGCCCATGATGGCCCTTTCCAATCTGATGTGCGGCCTAATCTTCTCTTTGCATAAAACTTTAGCGCCTAGTTCTTCCAGGCGGTTTTTGTTTGGCTTGATTATTTGCCAATCCCTGAAGTCTAATGCGTAAAATGGATCAGGTAAATGCTTAAGCAGTGGGTCAGTTAAACCAGCTACCTCTTTATGCACCGGGAAAATCCCAAATGACTTTGATCTTCGAGGTTTAATTTGCCCAATCTTGAAATACCTACAGGCAATCTGGAAAGAGTGACACACAAAAAAGAACTGCTTCTTTGGCTCAAGCCCGGACTGATTAAGTTTCCATAGCTCATCAATCAGATTAAGAAAGTTTTGCTCACCAACGCCATTTTCAAGTGGGCTGTCAGGCCCACCAGAAGAAATGTAAATGTCAAATGATGTATCCGGAATTTCCAGTTTATGCCGAACATCAAAAATTTGCCATTCCAATGGTTCCGGATGGTTTTCAACCAACTCTTTAATACAGCGCAGCCCCTGATTGGGGTGGTTGTTGTTCAGATCGAGAATGGCAACTTTGATAGGACTTGCTTGCATTGTTACTTTTTCTTCTTCGTAGTTTGTTTCGCTGCAGGTTTTGCTGGCATTTTCTTTATCGGTGTTTTGGCGACTGGTTTTGGTGCAGCTTTTTTAGCTGGTTTTACAGGTGCTTTTTTAGTGGCGGGTTTAGCAGCGACCTTTTTAACAGCTACTTTCGCATCAGCCTTAACCGCTTGTTTTTTAGCAGTTGGTTTGGCTGCGCTCTTGGCAACAGGCTTAGCCGTAGAATTCGATGCTGTATTACCAAGCACTGACTGGTGCATAAACTTACCCCATGTCAAGTTTGTTTGACCATCTTTATGTGCTTTCGCTCTCTCTATTGCAAGCTCAGCTGCGTTTTCAACTACCCACTCAAAATTATCAGGGCCAACTGAGGTAGCTTCGGCATCAGGTGCGGGGTTGCCAAAATCTATGGCATAAGGCACTCCATCCCTGATTGCAAACTCCACCGTATTAAAGTCATAGCCCAAACCCTGATTGATCGTTTTTAGCAGGTCTTCCATTCTGGCTAAAAGCTTCTTTTCCACCGGAGGAGGGTTTTGGATGTACCTCAAGTGATGGGGGTTTCGTGGGTCATAATGCATGATCCTTGTGCGGCCGCCCAACCAGTAGCACCTGAAATAATCGGTGAAATCGATGGCTTCCTGAAGCATCATTACCAATTGTCCTGTTTCGGCAAATGCCCTCTCAAACTCCTCTTTGTTCTCAAGCTTATAAACATTTTTCCAACCTCCACCGGCGTAAGGCTTCATAAATGCAGGAAACCCTACATACTGATCGATATAGTCCCAGTCAAGCAATTCCAGGTTTCTGAATGACTGCTCAGAAGTATCAGTTGGCCGCTCTTTCGAAGGCAGGAGGACGGTGTTAGGAACAGGAACCCCCATTTGAACCGCTAGCGCATTGTTGAAAAACTTCTCATCAGCACTCCACCAAAATGGGTTATTGATAACCGCTGTTCCACTCAATGCAGCATTTTTCAAATAAGCCCTGTAAAAAGGAACATCCTGGGAAATCCTGTCTATAATCACGGCGTAGTCGGTTGCTGCTCCTTGTTCCACTTTATCAATTGAAACAAACTCAGCCATTATACCTTTTGGCGCCTTTTTATTTACCCTTTCTACAAATGCCGGGGGGAATGTATTCTCCATTCCGAAGAGGATTCCAATTTTTTTCATATTCAAAATATTATTTGAGTGAGGTTAAATCATTGCAACGTAATCGGGGAACATTTTTCTCCAAATTACCCAATCATGGGAGGCACCTGGTCGGTCATCAAGCCAGTGATCAACACCTTTTTGGTGAAGGATTTTTGACATGTTGTAGTTGGCATCTTTGCAGATGTCATGCTCACAAGTACCTAAAACTATTTTCATATTTTGCAAATCCTGATGGTTCATGTTCGGCACAAAGTCTTCAGGGTTATTAAAATAAACGTTCTCATCGTAATAGCCATCAAGCTGGCTTTTAATATTAAAAGCGGCGCTCATCAAAATCAGGTGGCTCACCTTGTAGGGATGCCTGAAGCCGAAATTGCTGGCATGATAACCACCAAAACTGCAGCCACCAACAGCCACTTTTGTTGGGCCGTTTACATCCTCTATTTTTCCAATTACCTCCTCAAGAATCATCTTGTCGTACCACATGTGATTGCGGACCCTGTCAGCCGGGTGAATGGCCCTGTTATACCAACTCCATGAGTCAATACTGTCAGGGCAGTAGATTTTGATTTTGCCTTCTTCAATCAAATGGGCCACCGAGTCAATCAAATAGAAATCTTTGGCTTCATGATATCTACCTTTTGTAGAAGGAAAAATGATAATTGGATAACCATAGTGCCCAAACTCCAGCATTTCCATGTCTTTGCTCAAGTTTGGGGAGTACCACTTGTGATATTGTTCTTTCATTTCATTTAAGAAAATATGATAAGATTTTGAGGCCGCAAAATTAGTATTTTATTAATCCTTAAGCTACAGGAAATCAGAATGTTAGAATTAATTCTTATGCAAACGTTGGTTGGGGAAAGATTCTATGTTGATTGAGGCGGTGCTTGGTAGAAAATAATGTTTTGGGGTGATTAGACAGGTTTTGAAAGTGGGTAATTGATGTGTAGGTTAGGTGTCTGGTGAAAACACCGGACATGGCGGGTAATTTGATGGATATGATACTTGATATTTGTATTAATAATATGATTCAACGTGTTAGTGTAAGCGTAGTATTTGTTTTAGCCTCTGCTGTGGCATTTGGGCAAGCTAAAGAGTCCGATATGTATCGATCAGCATATACCTATCTCAATGATTTAGTAATCAAAACAAGTTATGTCGACGCTAAAAAACTCAAAAGGAATTGTCGTCAACATCTAAAAGTGTTAAAACTAAAATTTGACGATGAGCTAAAAGTAGCCAGCCGATTTATTAAAAATGATTCAGGTTTTCCATACTGTGATTTTATAAAGAAGAAATACTCTATAGAAGAAAGCTGTGCATATGCTCTAGGAAGTGGAGAATTCGAATTGTTCGAATATATCAAAGACTCACTTGAAACTTTTTGGGACAATTATGAAATTAAGGAAAATGAGAAAATTGCTGAGTCTTTGAATGGGTTGATTTCAGAAACTAAAAATGGTCACATTGTATTCTTCTCTGACATTTACAAAAATTCATTAGCTGCGGAAATTAAATCTTTTTGCCAACCATATGATGAGGTTCCGTGGTTCGGCAGTTCAACATCCTTTTTCTTCATCTTTGATGACAATGGAAAAATCAAAGAGCTTTATAGCGAAACCGTATGGCACTATAATTAACTATTTAAGTGCTTGGATATTATTTTTTCATATAAAACCCCCAATCTTACCACTCATATCCACCACCCTTTGGCGGCCAATTACTAAATACTTTTCTCATAACCACCAACTCACCAAGGTGATAAGATAAATGTGATGCCATAGCTTGAACTACATCATGATAGCTTTTGTAGTTCTCATTTGGCACAATATTAAACTGCTCATCAGATGCCAATCTAGTCTTTACATCGGCAATTGAATTAAGCAACCACTTTACTTCATTGTCCAATTGTTCTTGATTGTCAGCGTTTACCGGAAAATCCCAACCCAACGTTGATGATTCATCTTCTTTGAATGATTCACCATTAAGCCTTCTGACAAAATTGGCCTGCCAATAGTTAATGTGCCTAAGAAGCTGCCAAATAGTGTAAGGCACATTGTCAATTGCCTTTCCTGACACTTCAATGCTAAGGCCATCAGTTGCTCTTCTTGCTGATAGATGTGCAGCTTTCCCTGAAAGGGCTTTGGATAAACTTTGGTTTAAATCGACTTCCATCGTTAAATCTATAAGTGATTGTCAATGTATCAAGCCCGCAATTAAGGTTCAAATAGGAGGTTTCAGGCCCCTGGCATAAATGAGACTCCAGGGCAGCAAATGCTGACCATGTGTCTCTTTGATATTAAAGTACTTCCTTAATTCGTTCTCAACATCATCTAATGTTGACTTGACCATCCCAAAAAGTGTTTTACAATATTCCACCAGTTCTTCCAAAGAATTGAATTCCCAGTTGTATTGCTTTTGTTCTACCACGATATCAACGAAACCTGCTGAAGTAAGTATTTCCTGAAATTCTTGAATTTTAAGAAAAACACCCTTATGCCCCATAACTGAATATTTGTCAACAGAGTCGTTGAGAAACATCGCTACATGCGATCCTGAGGCGGCGTCAGCGATGGCTATTTTTCCACCTGGCTTAATTACCCTGTAGGCTTCATTTATAAAAGCTTGTTTGTTTAAAATATGATGGAGCCCTGCCAAACTGCCGTAGCTATCAAAATAACAATCGTTGAGAGGGAGCTCATTTAAAGGGCAATTATGTGTAACAAAATGACCTGCAATTTTTTTAGAGAACACTATAGAAGGTTCAATACAATGAATGTTCTCAGGCCTTTTGGTTAATTCTAAAATGCCATCGGCCAGGTATCCACCTCCAGCAGGTGCATCGCAGATTTTTTGACCACTTTTAATGTCCATCATTTGTAAAAGCAAGTCCCTCTCAATATTTCTTGAAGTCGGGTTAATATTCGAGGCCTCATTATACAAATCACCCCTGGTATCAAATATGTCTTTGTATGTTGAGCTCATTATTTTGATTACGAAGCAAGTTGAGGAATACCAGCCTTTTTTAGATAGTATTTGAGCATCACTTCATACAAGCGATAAACAGTTGGCAGTTGATAGTTGTAATAAGGATTATTATTAAAAGTATCCCATATCCATGGAAAAACATTAGCCTCCCAAATTATCAGGTTCCCTTTAATATCGATGCTATAATCAAAGGCAACATAATCAAGTTCTAATGCTAATCTTGCAACATTTAATTGTTCGTGAAATGGATTCTCCAATTGTGAGATCACTTCTATCTCTTCTTGTAAAATTTCTTCTGATCTAATACGATTCTGTGCGTGAACAAACCAATGATTTGATACAATTAAATGTCTTGTTACACCATTTGAGCCTACCAGAAAGTATCGGTATTTTCTGTAATAACCATCATTGCTTTTTGTATCAATAAACTCAATGGCGATTGGCTTAGCCATTTTACTCCAATCAATCGTGACAAAGTCATTTTCATTCTTTACAAGTACATAATGACTCCTAGGGCCATGTGAATTATTATCTCTTACAATAAACTGACCCCCTATTTCAGCGACAATATCAGCGTAAGATTTAATCGGTTGAATCTTTATCATTCTTGGCACCCTGAAACCTGCCTTACCTATTAAAACCGATGATTCAAATTTTCCTGCATTAGCAACTTTCGAAACAGCATTCGTAATTGAAACTCCTTCCTTAAGGCATCTATCATCTATTACCTGCGACTTCCTGAAAAGTTTTGGCCTTGATAAAGGATAATTATCTGGAATCCATTGAAGTACCAACTGGATATTATTAAGTGAGGGCTGATAATAACCAATAGCTCCAAACTTGAATAATTTGTAAGCCTCTGGATGGTTTGTTTTCACCCATTCAAAAAAATGAGCATTGCATTGCAGTGCACCAGGAATTGTGATATCCCTCAAAACAAGGATTGATGCATCAGGGCCTCGATTCCAGGTATTAATCACATAATATTGAATAATTGCATGTACTGCTCTTAAAAATTGTTTTAGCTGAATCAAGTGGTTAGAATATTGAATAACTAAGTTTTTTCTAGATAAAATTTCAGCATCATTTCATAAAACCTATAAATCGCTGGTAGTTGATAATTGAAATATGAATCTACATTGAATGACGGCCAGACACATGGTATAGCATTAGCCTCCCATATCACCAACTCTCCATTGCCATCGATTCCATAGTCGAAGCCGACATACTCAAGACCAAGAGCTTTCCTGGCTTTATTAAACTGTAAATGAAAGGGATTCTCCCGCAGATTAAGCACCTTAAGTTCCTCCTCAATCAATTTGTTTGACCTCTCTATCACCGATTCATGCGTGAACCACTTTTTCGAAATCATTACCGATCGAGTACTACCATAATCACCGATCATTAAATAGCGATACTTTCGATACAAACCATCTTCATTTTTTACATCAATAAACTCAATTGCAATGGCATCAGAAAGGCTATTCCAATCAATGGATGAATAATGGGATATATCGCTCACCAACAGGTGATAACTGTCTTGCCCATGTTCGAAATTATCCCTAATTATGAATTTATTTCCTACAAGATCGACTACTTGATCGAAAGCCAAATCTCTGGTAACTCTGACTATCCTTGCCATATGTACGCCTGCCTTATTCACCAGATGAGATGACTCACATTTACCTGTGCTCTTTAGGTTAACAACCGGAGTAGTAATTGGTATGCCATGCCGATTACAGAACTCATCGTTTTTGGCAGCCTTTGCATAACATCTGGGGTGTGTTAAGTGATAGTCATCTGGGAGTAACTGAACCAATAATTTACAGTCGGAAAAAGAAGGCTGGTAATATCCCGGGCAACCGAACTTAATTTTTCGATAGTGATTTGGGTACTCCTTTTTAATCCATCTAAAAAAGTGATTATTGCCCTGATAGTTTATATCCCTCAGGACAATGATTGAAGCATCTTTTGAGTGAAAGATGTTGTGACAAAAATCCCTGACAGTTTGCGAAACCTGACTCTTATACTTTCTTAAGGATCCCAGCATTTTGGTTGGAGCTAAATCAGAAGGTAGATATTTGCTTTACTCAAATAAAGCCTGGTCATTTCCAGAAATGTTTCCTCTATTCTAGCGTAAATCGCGGGATTACCCTCTCTTTCTGAATCATCATCAAAATCAATCCACGGCCGTGTATTTATTTCCCAAACTACAATATTTCCATCCATGTCAACTGAGTAATCGAAGTTTACATAATCGAGTTTAAGGTCTTCTCTTAAATCATTCAATTGGCTCTGAAACTTCACTGGCTCATTTAATATTTCAAGCTCTTTTTGAAGCCTCTCTTGTGACCAATCCCTTTCATGCCAGTGAAGGCACCATTTATTAGAAAAGGAGACATAATTGAGAATACCCTTGCTTCCTACAAAAAAATGTCGGTATACGTTATAATATCCATTATCGTCAATGGTATCAATGAATTCAATTGCAATCGGATCTTGCATAGATTCCCATTCTACTAACCATAAATCTTTTTGGCTTGTCACCAGTTGCCTATAACTGTGGACACCATTGCCCATGTTACAGCGTACGATAAACTTCGATGAAAGGGCGCACTCTATTTGATCATATGACTGATCAGAATTAATTCGGATCATTTTAGGTGTTCTTACCCCATTTTTTAGTGCGACCTCTGAGAATTCCAGCTTATTGAGTTTCCCTAATACTCGCTGCGAATTGATAATCGGTATGCCAAGTTTATCGGCCGCAACATGAATATCTTCAAGTATTTGAGCATCATTTCGGTAAGAATCGTTAGCCCAGTTTACAAGAACTCCCACGCCTTGAAGTGTAGCTTTAAAAGGACGTAGTAGGCCAATCTTAAAATGACAATAGACTTCAGGGTACTTTCTCTTTACCCACTCTAAATAATCATTATTGTAGTAAGGATTAGATTTTAAGAAAAGTATATACGGTTTTTGGGTCTTCCGAAGAAAAAACCCAAGATATACTTCAGAGTAAAACGATAATTTTTTGAGATAGTAGTGCAGTTTTTCATGCATGAGGAATAACTATGGATTTGGCTTAAGAAAATCAGTTGCCAAAAATCTTCCTTTTCAGCCAAAGGATTGGATCATAGTAGCGGTCAACTACCCGCTCTTTTAAGGGGATGATGCCGTTATCAGTGATCTGGATGTGTTCTGGGCAAACCACCGTACAACACTTAGTGATATTACACATCCCTGAGCCGTATTCATCGCGGATTTCTGGAATCCTATCTGCTGTGTCAAGGGGGTGCATTTCAAGGCTTGCCAAACGGATCATGAATCGGGGGCCCACGAATTTATCTTTTTTCTGATGGTCACGGATCACGTGACAAGTATTTTGGCAGAGGTAGCACTCGATGCATTTTCTAAATTCCTGTACCCTGTCTACATCCTGTTGCATCATGCGGTATTCGCCGTCAGCATCTCTTTTTCGGGGTTTTAAGGGCTGGATCTTTTTATTCTGTTCATAATTCCAGGTTACATCAGTAACCAAATCACGAAGCACAGGAAAACTCTGCATTGGCCGGATGGTGATCGTTTCATCATCTTTAAATTCATTCATCCTCGTCATACAACCTAGCTTCGGCATTCCATTAATCTCCATACTACATGAACCGCACTTTCCAGCTTTGCAATTCCATCTTACTGCCAGGTCATTGGCTTGCTCAGCCTGAATTTTATGGATGACATCGAGAACCACCATGCCTTCTGAGACTTCAGTTTCATAGTTTTGAAAGTCGCCTCCGGTACTATCACCTCGCCAAAGTTTGAATAAACGTTTTCCCATACTTTAAAAATTTATCGTCATTCCGAACCTTTGAGATCATAGATCGAAAAGGTGTGGGAATCCCAATCGGTCTATCAAAACCAATGGAGATTTCTCACTTCGTTCGAAATGACGGCACTTTAATATCATTTTTCTTCATTTTGAATCTCGGCTTCGAGATCCTCAATTTTCGAATTCGCTATTCGCTTGAGTTCTACATCTGGTTCTGATTTCTGCACCTTTTCAACCTTCATTTCCCCACCATCACCTTTCGAAATGACCACATTCACATTTTGCCACTCTTCTCGTTCTCCTTCGTAATCCAACCTTGTGTGCCCACCCCTGCTTTCTTGCCTCATTTCAGCAGCTTTCGCTACTGCTTCAGATGTGATCAACAAATTCCTCATTGATAGAGCCTGATGCCAGCCAGGATTATATTGACTTGCCCCCTCCGCTTTCACATTCTTGAACTTCTCTTTTACCTCTTCAATCTTATCAATGCCAGCTTTTAAGTCTTCTTCAGTTCTTACAATCCCCACCTGCATCTGCATATTTTCTTTTAATTCATCATGCATTAAATATGGATTTTCGCCTCTTTCCCTATTTAAGATGTCGGTGGCATCCCTGATGATTTTCTCTGCCTGACCGTTATCTATTGTTGGAGTATTCGATAACCCACTTGCATATTCCGAGGCTCCAATTCCGGCTAAACGACCGAAAACAATTAAATCTGACAAAGAATTTCCACCCAGCCTGTTTGCTCCATGCATACCGGCTGAACACTCACCGCAAGCAAACAGCCCCGGCACTTTAGACATTTGGGTATCAGCATCAACTCGGATTCCACCCATGAAGTAGTGTAAAGTAGGCCCAACCTCCATGGGATCAGTTGTAATGTCCAACTCTGCTAATACTTTAAATTGATGATACATTGAAGGCAGCTTTCGCTTGATGTAATCAGCATCCCGCCTTGAAGCTATGTCAAGAAAGGCTCCGCCGTGGGGAGTGCCCCGGCCCCCTTTTACCTCCCTCATAATTGCTCTGGCAACAACATCTCGGGTAAGTAATTCTGGTGGCCTTCTTGCTCCATCAACGCCTTTCAGCCAATTGTTTCCCTCTTCTTCTGTATCGGCAGTTTCCGGAGCAAATCGCTCCGGTATATTCTCGAACATGAAGCGCTTGCCTTCACTGTTGGTTAAGATTCCCCCCTCACCCCTCACTCCTTCAGTAACCAATATACCAGCGACCGATGGGGGCCAAACCATTCCAGTTGGATGAAATTGCGTGAACTCGATATCCATTAATTCGGCTCCGGCTTCATAAGCCATCGCATAGCCATCACCAGTATATTCCCAGGAGTTGGAGGTAACCTTCCAGGCTTTGCCGGCACCTCCAGTTGCGAAAATGACCGCCTTAGCTTTAAAGATTACGAACTGGCCAGTATCCCTTATCATTGCCACACACCCCGCAATCTTGTCACCATCTTTCAACAAATCGAGAACTGAGTATTCCATAAAAACTTCGAACCCTTGATGAATGCCATGATCTTGTAAGGTCCTGATCAATTCGAGACCGGTACGGTCTCCAACGTGGGCCAGACGGGGGTAGCGATGTCCACCAAAATTTCTTTGATTAATGAGGCCGTCTTTTGTGCGATCGAAAACTGCTCCCCACTCTTCCAGTTCCCGCACTCGATCTGGCGCTTGCTTGGCGTGGAGTTCGGCCATACGCCATACATTCATGAACTTGCCGCCCCGCATCGTATCTCTAAAATGTATCTTCCAATGATCTCTTTTGTCGACATTTCTCAGTGCAGCGGCCATGCCACCCTCGGCCATTACCGTATGCGCCTTCCCAAGTAATGACTTACAGATCAATGCAGTCTTCATCCCCTGGGCTGAGCATTCGATAGCAGCCCTAAGGCCCGCACCACCAGCACCAATTACAAGGATGTCATGTTCGTATGATTGTATTTCGTTAATGTTCATCAGATTCTATTTCACAGAGTTACATTGGGAATTAAATTGAAAATGCAATATTCATATTCCCCAAGTGTTGAGATCGGTTATTATTCCCATTGAGACAAGCCGCACATAAACATCACTAAACCCAACCCAAAAAAGACTCATCCAAGCGAAAAGTTTATGGTTACGATTTAGCCATGACACCTTGTGGTAAACACCATTTTTCAGAGGGCCAGCACCAGCACATGAAAAGCAATCTTTTCTGCCGCCAACAAGATGCCTAAAAGAATGACATCCAAATGTGTATCCTCCAAGAAGCACCGGATTCATCAGCAATACTAAAGTGCCAACCCCGAATCCGAACTGACCCTGATGATAAAATGCCGCTGCGGTATCGGCCATCAGAATAAAAACATAAACGATAGCCATATAAAGTGCGTACCTGTGCAGGTTCTGAAAAATGAGCAGAAAAGTTTCACCTTGATAATTTCTTTGTGGAATCCCGCTCACCGCACAGGCCGGTGGTGTTGCAGCAAAGGCTTTGTAGTATGCTCCGCGATAGTAATAGCATGTGAACCTAAAAAGGCCAGGGAATACAAGTATCAAAAATGCAGGAGAAGCAGGCAGAAACGAAGGCCACCAAGATGGCCATTCACCCAGTAATGCATGCCAAATAGGGGCGCTTCCCACTACTGAAGTGTCAGTATAAATAACCGGTGAGTAGAATGGTGACAAATAAGAAACGGCATAATAATGATTCGCTTGAAACGCAGCCCAAGTCGCATAAACTATAAAAGCCCCAAGCCCCAGAAAAACTAAAAGTGGCTCAAGCCACCATGTATCGTTTCTCAGCGTTTCCGCAAAAGAAGGTTTCTTCAAAACCGCAGTTGACTCCATATTCCTTCGGATTTTTTAAGATTTCCTAAAATAAGACACAAGCGTGAAGGAACAAATGGATAATCCTTCAATACTCAAAATTGAGTATTGTCATTGCTGTTTTTAGAGTGTAGCTTGAAGTTGAACTAAATTGACTATCATGAAAAGACCATTTCAGGTTTGCATTTTATTTATTCTGACTGCGCTGTTGGTCACATCAGCAAAAAGTGCACTGCTTGCCAATAATGTAGCCATAAGCAATGTTACGTTGACAGGTCAGGATACCGGAAACGACTTCACACTTATTCAGTTTGACATTAGTTGGGAGAACTCCTGGCGGGTTAGTTCTGGGCCAGCAAACTATGACGCCGTCTGGGTTTTTGCCAAATACAGGGTTGGCGGTGGTGCCTGGAACCACGTATGGTTAAATGAAGATGGCGTTGGCCATACAGAGCCAACAGGTAGCGACATTGATATAGGATTAGAAGATGATGGTTCAGCTTTTAACGCTACAACCAATCCTGGATTAGGAGCTTTTATCTACAGAGAAGCAGATGGTAGTGGCACATTTGCTTTAACTGGTGTCCAACTAAGGTGGAATTACGGTGCGAATGGACTTGCAGATAGCGATGGTGTTGATTTGAAGCTTTTTGCAATTGAGATGGTTTATATTCCCGAGGGAGCTTTTTGGGTTGGAACTGGTGGAACTGAGACAAATAGTTTCACGGATGGCGAATGGACTGCTGGTAATACTGTTCCTTTACAAATAACTTCAGAAAATGCTCTCACTATCGCCCAGAACGATGATGATCTTTGGGCAACAGGTGGCATATCGGCTGCTGCGTTACCTGCAGCATATCCTAAAGGCTTCAACGATATCTATTCAATGAAATACGAGATAAGCCAACAAGGTTATACTGATTTTTTGAACTCATTGGATGCCACGCAAGCCACAGCAAGATACCCAACTGCTTTTGGTTCTAATCGTTATTCAATATCATCTTCAGGGGGTGTCTATAGTACATCTGCTCCATATCTTGCCGTAAATTTCATCAGTTGGGCAGATCTTGCTGCGTATCTCGATTGGTCTGGTTTGCGGCCAATGACTGAATTAGAATTCCGAAAAATATGCCGCGGAACAATAGACCCCTTCATTGACGAGTTAGCCTGGGGAACAACGACTATTGCCCCTTCCGCATACACTCTTTCAGATGCGAATGCGGCTAATGAAGAGATCGCAAGCAACTATCATAGTGGCGGCAATGCCAGCTATTCTTTAACAGATGGCTCACAAGATGGACCTGTTAGAGTCGGAATTTTCGCTTCTAACGTAGCAAATACAGGACGGGAGACATCAGGGGCAAGTTTCTATGGAGTAATGGAAATGAGCGGTAATCTTTGGGAAATAGTTGTCCTTTTATCAAATGCAACAGGTTTGGCGTTTGATGGCGAACATGGGAATGGAGCAATTGACTCAGGTGGAGATGCCGATGTAACAAACTGGCCTGGCACCAATGCTACCGGAACAAGTCGACATGGAGGTGCCTGGTCTGAAGCATCTACCAATCTTAGAACAGCATATCGAAACGTAGGTGTTGCAGCTACCAGAGAGCTAACCTATGGTGGCAGAGGAGTTAGGACAGCACCTTAAAGAAGCGTGTTAACTAGGTTAATACTGATCTTCATATTATTTGCTTCTTTCTCAGATGCACACAGCCAGTTTGTGGGCGGATTAGGAGGAAGTGATGTTAGAAGTAATATTGCATATAGTAACCTCTCCGGAATAAGTTTACTTCCAGTATTTCAAGGTGGTGATGCCTCTGGGGATAACCAAATAAGTACCTCATTGTCTCTTTCAGGAGATAATTTGCTCTTCATTTACGGCGGGGGTAAGGGCAAAGGTGATGCCATTCAGTTAAACCAACATGGAGATCTCTCCGGAACATCGTTGGCAAGTGTTTTCGATGGTGCCATCGGAAGGGGTGATATATTATCAAGCTTTTCAACTTCCTTAGACGGGGTTCTCAGCAATGAAGTATTCCAGGGGGGAAATGGCAATGGTAGCATCGTTGCATCAATGGATTATTCAGATTTTACTGGTTCTGCTATTAGTGATTTGTTCAGTGGAGGTAAGGGGCGAGGGGATTATTTGTCCACATCCACTCAATCTCTCAATGGATCAACACTTTTGGCATTTTCTGGTGGCAATGGCAATGGAGACAACTCTGTTTTCGATCGACACTCTTCACTGAATGGGGCTGATTTGAGTCTATCATACCTGGGAGATCAAGGCCGAGGTGACATTGCCTCAGAAATAATGGGGTCTACCTTTAGTAGTACAAATCTCAATGTGTTATTTCTCGGCAATGTAGGCCGTGGGGATCAATTACAAAATCAGGTTCACTTATCGTTGGCAGGCGAAAATATGAACGCTTTTAATGGGGCATCAGGAAGAGGCGATATCGTTGAAAATATCGACAAAGGCTCACTGGGTGGTGATGATTTAGGTGTTCTTTTTGTTGGTAGTTCAGGGCGGGGAGACGAGATGGCCAGGCTGTTTTTTAATACGGCTTTACCAATCACACTTATTTCTTTTGATGCGTCCACTCTGCCGAATTCAATTCTGCTTGAATGGATCACTTTATCTGAAATCAACAATGATTACTTTACTGTAGAAAAATCCAGAAATGGGCTTGATTGGAATAAAGTTGGGGAAGTCGACGGTGGAGGAAATTCTGCAACTGAAATTGAATACCAATTTGAAGATATTTATCCGATTACCGGACTTCAATATTACCGGCTAAAGCAAACTGATTTTGATGGCTTGTTTGAATACTCGCAGACGATTTCAGTATTTTTTCAGCCCAATAACTTTCAGGTTACCGTTTACCCAAACCCTAATTATGGAACCCTCAATATCAATATTGAAAACTTCAACTCAAAGGAGGTGTTGGTGAGGCTTATCGATACTAGCGGACAAGTGGTTTGGCAAAGAAATGACCTGTTAAGCAGAGTACATACATTTGATATCTCCAGCCTACCTAATAAGGTCTATATTTTGCAAATTGTTGCGAACGGCGTGATTCATTCTCAAAAGCTTATAAAAAAATGAGTCAGCTTAAGAGTGCCATTACAATTGCTTCCCACTCCGCGTCAAGGTCGACATTAGGTCTCTTTTTTCCAGCCCTAGAATACCAATAATCAGCATTCCAAATGTCCCCTTCTTTTCGATGAAGGTAGGCATGAACCCAGTAACCATCTTCCGAATTGACCTCTTGAGCGATGCCATGTGCATTTTCCCAATCATCATTTTTGTCATGCCATAGGGCTGTCAAAAGTGGGGATAAATCAGGTGGATCTTTCTGGTCAATGGTTTCAATAAATTCGTGATAATTCATGCACCATTTTGAGGTCAAAACTTACCAACCCTGAAGGTTATATTTCCGGTAAAGCCGCTTAAATCGCTGTCGTTGATATCATTAAATGAAACACCTTGTATTAACCTATATGTTGATCCAACAGCGAACCTGAAATTCTTGCTTATGTTTATTTCAACCTGCAGACCAGGTTCTACAACTGCAAATGATGATGATTCCAGACTAATAGCTCTTGAAAAATTATTGAAATCCAGCTCCCTGTCTACGATATGAAAACTGCCAGCACCCAGCAATACTGGAAATGTAAAATGCACTATTTCAACAGGGGCGGCAACAACCCCCAATAAGATACCTCCATATCCACCCTCAAGATGTGGTGGAAAGATATCGTCATTCACTTCTATTTCTGTGGTTAAACCATAACCACCGACACCAAGCATAATATGCTTGTTAATAATTACTCCACCGTTAAAACCAAAAATCAAGGCTTTTTCATTATATATTTCAGTGTATTTAAAATCAACTGCCCCAAATCCATTTATTTCATTGTGCTTACTAATCAACGATTTAACAGCATCATCTTTCTGCCCATAGAGAACCACGGGAAATATCAATAAAGCAAAGAGTATAGGTCCTTTCATTGTTAAAAGATATACTTAAACGAAAGTGCCGTATCCCAAAATCGTAACCTTGTGGAACGCATACCTATATAAGTAAAATGGGGCTTTACATCAAAACCAATTGTCATCGGAACTGACAACCACCGATACTCTAAACCAATGATGGCATCAACACCCATCGCAAACTGACCTTTTTTCTTTACTACGACTTCGTTCTGGTCTTGAGAGTTGGTAAACCTTCGATACCTGCGTCTTGATTCAAAACCAAAATGACCACCCACTCCATAATTAAGGTAAAGTCGATCAGTGAAGCTTGTCTCAAGTGGCTTATGGAATTGGTAAATCCCAGTTAGTTGGACTCCACTTTTTCTTCCACTGATAAATAACTCTATAGCTTCTTCATCATGGACAAACTTTTTAAATGTGACAGCAGGCGTATAGCCAAGCCGCAAGCCTGCAGAATTATCATATTGTGCATTGCAGGTAATATAAAACAGCCATAGAATTGCTGAAAAACAAAACTGTTTCATTTGATAAAGATATTTTGAGTTTTTGATTAGTCCTTAAGGGTCGACAATGTTTCTTCTACAAGACGCACTGTGAGGCTCCCCCCATGGGCATCAACGATAACTTCTGAGGTGGGGTTCCCGTTCTTTCCATATGAGCCTGTTACTACACTTGTTCCTTTTCTATCAATATGTTCGCTATTGAGAAATTTTGAAAAAGTGCGGTCAAGTGAGAGGTCTTCATTTTTTGCAATAAGGGTTCCCCTAAAGGAAGAACGGTCGCTTATGTATAGGTTAATATCCGTTGACTTACCATCAACTTTAATCTTTGAAAATTTGGAAAGTATTACACCTGTCATCATTGATCCATAGCTCAAGTCAAGATCAAGAAGGGTTTCTATTTCACCCAAATTCAAATCAGTAAATACACCTTTGCCTTGAAGAACCTGGATCTTGTTTATCCGGATATCATCATTGCGTGAATCAAGCTTCACAGAAAAAGCTTCTTTGATGCTCACTTCAGATGAACTGCTTGTTAATGATAAGTTTGCGGTTTGGCCAATCTCCAATTCTGAGGCCCGTGAAGTCAGGTCAGCATCTTGCAAATTTTTAAAGTATCCTTTTCCAAAGCCTATTTCAATTTGAGCACTCCCGGTTAAATCATTCGACCTGAGGTCACCGTGTGACATGACAATTTTCAATCTACCTGAATGCTTGTTGATATAGACATCCCCGAATTTGTTTTCCAGGTCGAGGGCAGCTTTGGCCGGAATGAAAATTTCATAATCAACCTGAAGTTTGTTTTTGCTCAAGAGCGATTTAGAATAATCGCCAATGCTGTTAAAGAGTTCTTTAAAAGAGCCTGAGCTTCTATCAAAAACTGTGTTGATTGTGAGAAAATTGCTCACATTATTAAAATCGAAGTCAACACGATCCATTGATTTTCCGGCCTCTTTGTCATTTCTTCCGAATGCCGACACCTGTATATTCACCACCACAGAGTCCTTACTCCAGGTATTTACAATCACTTGCCCATACTTGTTGGCAATGTCAATGTTTACATTCTGATTGACCTTAAATTTTCTGGTGACGGTTTTTGTCAACTTGGTATCGTCAGCCAGTGAATAAGCTTCACCGCCAATGATCAGTGCAACCACCAAACACGAAAGGGCCTTAAAGATTGAAGTTCTCATCACTCTCATCGTTTTCTTCGCTATCAATGCTCCCCTGAATCTCAATTAAAATCTTTTCTAAAATTTCCAGCTTAATCTTATAATTTGAAATCATTGCGTTTATAACTTCTTCATTGTCGGCATCGTCGGCCAAATCCGTCTTTAGCTCAGAATACGCCTCATCTAATAGCTGCATATCCTCCAAAATTACCGGGTCAAGCTCAACTGCACTTGCTCTAATGGCTGACATTTTCTCACCGATCATATCTACATAAAAACGCTCTGTTTCCGCCCATTCGGGTGAAATTTCATACGCCAGTTGATCATTGAACACCTCAATTCTATTGGTTGAATAGAGCAACGCGGTAATTGCAACACCAATAACGAAAGCAGCTGCCACCCGCATAATCCGTTTAAAACTTAATATGCGTTGCCGTTTATCGATGCCTTTTTCAATTTCAGGCCACAGGGTGTCAATATCTGTGTTATAGATATCGAAATCCGGTTTTTGGTTCTCAACTATTTCTTTGAACTTATCCATAACTCAAAGAATTTGATTCGATAATCTTTCTGATTTTAGCTTTCGCTTTGCTGTATTGTGATTTTGAGGCAGCCTCTGTAATATTTAGAATTCCACCAATTTCTTTATGATCATACCCTTCAAAAAGATAAAGGTTGAGCACTGTTCTACAGCCCTGTGATATTTGGTCGATAGCACCCATTACTTTTCTTATCTCCTGCTTGTTAAAGTCATCACTTACCCAGTCATCATTAAAATCGGCCACATCAAAATCATCCTCCATATTAAAAACTTCCAGTTTTCGCTTACGGATGGTATTAATGCAGTTATTGATCATTATTCTCTTTAACCAAGCACTGAAAGTTACTTCTTCCCTAAGTTTATTGATTTTGGTAAAAGCATCTATAAACCCCTCCTGCATCACATCCCTGGCGTCTTCTTCATTGCCCATCATCCTTCTACAGATGTTGAACATGGCGCCGGCAAACATCCTATACAGTTCGTTCTGTGCTCTCCTATCCCCTTCCCTGCTCCTGATTACCAGGTACTTATGTATAGTCTGTTGGCCAGGCTCCAATCCTCCTAAATGCTTATGCTCTAATGACACAGGATGTAATTGAAGGTTTCCAAAACATGAAAAAAAGAATCATAATTTACTTAATCCACACTCCTGATTGTATGAAGCCAAAGTAAAATTTCAAACTGGAAATTTTCTTATATCCTCGTTTTTCAAGGATTTTGGGATAGTTGTACAGTTGGGTTGCTTCTATGTTGGCAGCATTTTGAAAGAAGAAATACATGAGTTCAAGCATCTTTCGCTGCCAAAGAACCCTATCATTTTTACGAAAATCGGCTAAATACCACTTTCCTCCTTTTTTTAGATGATATGAAAGTTTGTCAATTACCAAATGCAACCTCTTTATGTCGAAACAATCCAGAATAAAATTGGTGATTACGCCGTCGTAAATCCTATCTGGGATTGAGTTTTCGTCCCCATGAATGAATTCAACTCTGTCTCTGGCAATAACCGGGCACTTTTTTAGAGCAGAATCCAGCATTTTATTACTGCTTTCGATGTAGGTAATATGTTCAACTTCTGGGCTATCAATAACCCGTTTGGTTATCCAGCCAGTACCACCGCCAATTATTAAAACTGATCCTGTGGGCGGAATTTTGTTTAAAATAGATAACTGTGATTTTTTTATTCTACCAAGAAAGATTATCGAGGCAAGTTGGTCATAAAAAGAAGCTACACCATCAAAATTCATCTTAAAACCAGAAAAAGGCTACTGGCATAAAAAATATGCCATCCCCAAAATAACGGTACTGTAATCCGTGATTGGATAAATTGTCCTTTCTGAAGTATAGGATGCCAAGCACCCCATTCATAAAAAGAAATATGGTTTGCAGCTTGAAGAATTGTGCGTTGGTGTAATGAAAAACTAATCCTGACAAGCCAATGGCAAAAGTTAAAATCAGCAGCGATTTGATTAAGCTGCCGGTTTTGTCGATTCCCCAAACTGTGACTGTGGATTTTAAGCTATCAGCCCTATCTTCTTTAAGTTCGTAAATCCCAAAAACAAGAAGATTGGTCCATGCCATTAGTACCAGCTGAATTAAAAGAATCCACATTTCAGATGCTAATTGACCACTTTTGAGGCTAAATGGGCCAACAATAACACCAGCAACGTATAAAACGGCAATTAATATTTCCTTCTGAAATGTTAACCCAAAGAATTTATTTAGAACTAAATAGGCAGCTACACCAAGTGAAATTGGAACCCCGAATAAGACGGTCAGTGGTGGAACTTGAGTGAGTAAAAAACATACTATCGTTAATGCCGCAATCAAACCAAAAACCAACGGTTTGAAGTAGTGCTGATGCAAATGATGCCTGAATGACGTGGCTTGATGCTTTATCGCCTTGGCATCCATTAAATGATCAACCGTATAGATGATCCAGACAGTTAGAACCAAAATCAACAAAATTGGAATAGGTACACGGAACCCTAAATATCTACCAAGTACCAGGCTCAATACTCCAGCACCCAATGAGATGTCAATGCTGAGCGCATTGATCAAGTAGTAGAATCGGAACATGTGGGCAAATTAAGATTCGCCAATCACTTTCAACAATAAACAATATGAATATGGGGATTGTTTTAACTGGCTTTCAAAGCCTCAGCCCCACCAACAATCTCAAGAATTTCCTTAGTAATGGCCGCTTGTCTTGTTCTGTTGTAAGTCAGCCTTAAATCTTTCAACAATTCATTGGCATTCTCGGTGGCCTGGTCCATCGCAGTCATTCTAGCTCCCTGCTCAGCCGCATTCGATTCAAGCAGCGCTTTATAAAGCTGGATCTTTAAAGATTTTGGCACAATTTCTTTGACGAGGTATGCTTTATCAGGTTCAAAAATATAATCCAGATTGGCCATTTTAGCATCAATTTCTTCCACGTCCCTTTCTGGTATGGGTAAATATTGTTCTATCTGAATGATTTGCTGAGCCACATTTTTGAATTCATTATAAATGATTTCAACCTTGTCATATTCTCCGTTATCATATTGCTGCATTATGTATTCAGCAGCTTTTCTAACATGATCAAAATCAAGAGTTGAGAAAAGTTCATAATACTTTTTGTCAACTTGATAATCACGTTTCCTGTAGAAATCATAGGCTTTCTTACCGATCGGGAGCACTGTCAAATTGCCACTTTTTTGTAATGCGGCGTAGTTCTTCTTTATGTGTTGAACTGTGGCTTTCGAAATATTGGTGTTAAATGGGCCACACAAGCCTCTGTCAGATGTAACCACAACCAACAGCACCTTATTTAATTCACGCTCAGTGCCGTAGCTTCCAACTAATTCAGGCTCTACACCAGCGGAAACATTCTGAAGAATGCCGTTCAACCTTTTGGCATATGGCCTCATTTGGGTCATCCTATCCTGGGCCCTGCGTAATTTTGCAGCAGCTACCATCTTCATTGCTTTGGTAATCTGCTGTGTTGAAACTACTGACTTAATTCGACCTCGAACTTCCTTAAGGCTTGCCATTGGTTAGTATTTTACTGAGCTACTGCTTTAAACTGTTCTGCTACTCTTTTTGCTGCCTCACCGATAGTATTGGTGATGTTCTCATCCAACTTACCTTTTGCCAATTCATCCAAAACATCACGGTGCTGATTATTCATCACTCCAAGAAATTCAGTTTCAAATTCCTTCACTTTTTCCATAGGCACCTTATCAAGGAAGCCTTTGGTAGAAGCATAAATTATTGCGACCTGATCTTCTACAGACATCGGCGAATACTGAGGCTGCTTTAGCATTTCAGTATTCCTTTTACCCCTCTCAATTGTAAGTTTTGTGGCAGCATCAAGGTCAGATCCGAATTTTGCAAACGCTTCCAGCTCACGGAACTGCGCCTGGTCAAGTTTAAGTGTTCCAGCCACTTTCTTCATTGATTTGATCTGAGCATTACCACCAACACGGGATACTGAGATACCAACGTTAATTGCAGGCCTGATACCTGAGTTGAACAGGTTAGTCTCAAGGAATATCTGACCATCAGTGATGGAGATAACATTGGTTGGAATATATGCAGAGACATCACCTGCTTGAGTTTCAATAATTGGCAGGGCCGTCAATGAACCACCACCTTTCACCTTGTCCTTCAAAGAAGGTGGTAAGTCATTCATTTCTTTAGCTATGGCATCATTGTCATTGATCTTTGCTGCCCTTTCAAGAAGCCTTGAGTGCAAGAAGAAAACGTCACCAGGGTAAGCTTCCCTTCCTGGAGGCCTTCTTAAAAGAAGTGATACTTCCCTATATGAAACTGCCTGCTTAGATAAGTCGTCGTAAATTACCAATGCAGGTCGGCCAGTATCCCTGAAATACTCACCGATTGCTGCTCCCGTAAATGGCGCAAAGAATTGCATTGGTGCCGGATCAGAAGCTGGGGCAGCAACGATTACTGTGTAATCCATCGCTCCACCTTTTTCCAAAGCAGCCTGCACTTGTGCGACTGTAGAGGCCTTTTGACCTACCGCTACATAAATACAAAAAACCGGCTCACCCTTCTCATAAAATTCTTTCTGATTGATGATGGTATCAACCGCAATGGCGGTTTTTCCAGTTTGCCTGTCACCGATAATCAATTCCCTTTGGCCCCGGCCAATCGGTATCATTGAGTCAATCGCCTTAATCCCTGTTTGAAGCGGCTCACTAACGGGCTTTCTATAAATTACCCCAGGGGCCTTTCGCTCCAATGGCATTTCAAAAAGCTCACCTTCTATTGGGCCTTTGCCGTCGATCGGATTGCCAAGGGTGTCAACAACTCTTCCGAGAACGCCGTCGCCGACTTTTACTGACGCAATCAGACCTGTTCTTTTTACGGTATCCCCTTCTTTAACATCTTTTGAGTCACCCAAGAGTACTGAACCAACGTTGTCTTCCTCAAGGTTCAATACAAGGGCTTTAAGGCCATTTTCAAATTCCAAAAGCTCACCGGCTTGTGCTTTGGACAGACCATAAATTCTGGCCACTCCGTCACCAACCTGTAATACCGTACCTACTTCTTCAAGTTCGGCTTCTGATTTGAAATTTGAGAGCTGCTCCCTCAATATCGCTGATACCTCATCTGGTCTAACTTCTGCCATCTTTTTATGAGATTAACTTGTTTTTTGATTTTTTAAAGTTTCCCCACGTATGGGTTTTCACTGAATTTGTATTGTAATTCCCTCAACTTCGAGAGAATCGTATCATCTATTTGGGTATCCTCTATTTTGAGTTTGAATCCCCCTAATATTTCTTTATCAACTTTTTCTGAAAGTTCAACTTTTTTTCCTGTTAAGCGCTTAACAGCTTCTTCAAATTCTGACCTTAATTCTTTGTCGATCTTAAATGTGGTTGTCACAGTGGCCTCTTTAATCCCCTTACTTACATTGTAAAGGTGTAGGTATTCATCTGCTGTTTCAAGAAGTACAGCTTCCCTATTTTTTCTGGTAATGATTTCGAAAAATGAAGCGCTTACTTTGTCAACTTTCTTATCGAAGATCGCTTTTAAAATCTTCAATTTTTTATCATGAGTAATCACAGGGTTATTCAGCATCAAGCGGAATTCACGGCTTTCATTGCATGTAGCAACGAATAGTGCCATGTCGTCTCTCACTTTATCAACTGCCTTCCTTTCTTGAGCCAGCTCTAAAAGTGCTTTAGCGTACCTATATGCTATTCTGTGATTTGACATTATTAATTAGACTTAAGGTCTTTCACAAACTGTTCAACTAATTCTTTTTGGGCTTTATCACTCTCAAGATTCTTTCTTATGAGCTTTTCGGCGACCTGAAGCGATAATTTGGCAACCTCGCTCTTAACCTCAGCAAGTGCCGCCTTCTTTTCTGTCTCGATTGTTGACTTGGCGTCAGCAATCATCTTTTCAGAAATCTTAGATGTCTCAGTCTTTGCATCTTCTTTTATTTGATTGGCTATCTGTGTGGCTTCTTTGAGCATTGCATCCCGCTCTGCCCTTGCTTCTTGAAGCAACTCAGCGTTATCCGCCTTCAACTCCTCCATTTCCTGCTTTGCCAGTTCGGCCGCATCAAGTGAGTCTTTAATAAATTCTTCTCTGGTTCTCAGGGCATCTGTAATTGGACGCCAGACAAAAACCGCCAGGATACCGAAAACAATAAGGAAGACAACAAATTGCCAAAATAATAAACCTATATCCGGAGTAACTAAATCCACTTTTTTCTGATTTAAATTGAAAAAGCCCGGTCCATATACCTATCGTATAAAGACCGGGATAAGAATTAAATACCTGCGTTGGTAGCGATAAATCCAATTACCGCAGCGAATAAAGCAACACCTTCTATCAAGGCCGCTGCAATAATCATCGCTGTCTGAATTTTACCACCAGCTTCTGGTTGCCTGGCAATACCTTCTGTAGCACCTTTACCGATCAAACCGATACCGATACCAGCTCCTAGTACTGCTAATCCTGCTCCAATTGCTCCCATGTTTATTTAGGTTTTAGTTAAAAATTCTGTTTAGTGGTGTTCTTGCACTGCCTGACCAAAATACATGGCAGACAAAAGCGTAAAAATGTAGGCTTGCAGAATTGCTACAAACAATTCCAACAACATCATGACAGATGCAAACACCGAGGCAACTGCGCCAATTAATAAACTCTGTGTAATAAATGTCAAACTCAGTATACTGAGAATGATTATATGCCCTGCAGTAATGTTCGCAAAAAGTCGAATCATCAATGAAAAGGGCTTAGTAAATATTCCAATCAATTCAATGGGTATCAAAATCGCATATAGCGGAATTTTTGCTGACCAGTGCATTGAGTCTCCTAACGGATTCAAAATATGCATCCAATAGGTTCTGTTTCCAGAGAAAGTAGTAATGATCAAACTAAACAAAGCCAATAGCATTGTGATGGCAATGTTTCCAGTCATGTTTGCTGCTGCTGGCAATAACCCAAGTAGATTACCAAACCATATGAAAAAGAATAAGGTCAGTAGGTAAGGAAGATACCTTTCGTATTTAGGACCTATGTTAGGTTTGGCGATTTCATCTCGTATATAAACAATTAACGGCTCAAAGAATGACTGGATTCCTCTTGGTGCTTTGCCAGCATTCTTCTTGTAGCTTCTGGCAACGGCAAAGAATACCAATAATACCAACACTGCGTTCATGAATAAGAACAAGACATTTTTTGTGATGGAAAAGTCCATAACGTGATCACCATCTACAGTGCTGATATGTTCATGATCCATCACGTAGCCATTAAACTCTACCAGTTCATGATTTTCATTATAAAAATTGGCTGAAGAGAAAATCTCAAGCCCTTGATTTTCGGAATAAATGATAACTGGAAGATAAATTGTGAGTCCATGATATATCTCCCACGAATGAGCATCCTTAATATGGTGGTTGATCATGGCGCCTGGATCGAAAGTGCCTTCATCTGGGCCATCAGCAGCCATTCCAAGATGAGCGGCTGAAAACAAACAAATTATTAGTAAAATACTGATTTTCAATGTCTTAAGGCCTTCAAATTTGATTCGATAGTTCATGGACTAAATTCTCATCTTGAATTTTGCCGCAAGTTACCTAAGACCACACTCAATTCAAACACAAAGTAAATCAAATAGACTGCTAAAAATTGAATTGACAGAGGAGCTAACCGCGGCACATTGAAAAAGTAGAAAACAAGCAGTAGGCCCAACCCCGTTATCATTCTAAATCCGATAGAGGCGATAAAGATCATAGCAGACTGTGACGGGTTTTTAATAGCAATGTTGATTAACCATCCCACGGGTAGTGACTGACCTAAAAAGAAAAATATCAAAAGTGGAAAAAGTGAATGTAAACTCAATTGCCGCTCAAGTAAAAAGCTTGCGCCCAGCAATGCCAAAGATATAGCCAATGTAAAAATGAGGTACCTCCTCACTTGTTGCGATTCAATTTTGCCAATAGATAGTAAATCGTAGCAACCGTAGCCAATACTACTCCGGCAATTAGAAAAGTAGGGGATATAGAAGGGAATTTATCGTCCAAAGCAATGCCACCCCAAATAAACAGCAAATTGATAGCTGCTACTTCAAAGGCAATACCGACAAAGCTAATGTATCCGGATTGTGGCGATTGGTCAGGATTGTGCTTTGAGGATGAGAGGTTCTTGTTCGATTTTCTCACCTATTTTGATTTCTTTCATTGTTACGCCCATTTTACACCCTCCATTAAAGACTGCTCCTGACTCAACAACCAGTTTGTTAGTAGAAATATCCCCATTAATGACCGCGGTCGATTTTAAGCAGAGGATTTCAGAAACTTCAATATTTCCGCTAACTGTGCCTTCAACATCAGCGTTTTGAGCCATTACGTTGCCATCAATTTCTGATGAATGCCCAACGATCAGTTTTGATTTGGTTTTGAGGTTGCCAATCATTTTGCCCTCAATACGGATATTCCCAAAAGTTTCAAGGTCACCATTGAGCGTAGTACCCTTACCAATAATATTTCTTGCGCTGCTCAGCTCTTCGTCTTTCTTGTTGTCGTTGCTACTAAATTTCATTGTCTGGCTTGGTTTAAAACCGAAAAGTTATAATCAATATTAGAAAGTCACAAATTCTTCAGGATTAACGGCGTTTCCATTATACCATAATTCAAAATGTAAATGAGGCCCTGACGTCAGCTCACCCGTATTACCAATTATGGCAATCACCTCCCCAGCACTTACAAATGCCCCTACATCTTTTAGCAGGTCAGAATTGTGTTTATACACCGAAATGAGATTATTACTGTGCAAAATAGCCATCACATAACCTGCATCCTGGGTCCATGAGGCCATCAATACGGTGCCATCTGCAACACTTTTTACTGGTTCATTTCTTTTCGCCACTACATCAACACCAAAGTGATCCCCTTTAGGATTGTACTTATCAGAAACGATTCCTTCGATAGGAGAAAACAAGAATACCTCCTGCAAATCACTGTCTGTTGTGCCAATCGATAACAAATCCAGGCCAGAAGTTTCAAATTCCCTTCGGAACATTGAGTCCACAGGTGCAAGTTCTTCCTGATCAGTTGTGGCTTGTTGATTATTACTAACCGAAACCAATCGTTCATTAAAGTCTTCACTCACCGTATCTTCCCCGGCAACTATTTTCTGAAAACTTGCAATAAACATTTCTTTTTTATCAACTTCATCTACCAGTGAATCAACTGCTAAAGATAATTTGAGGACTTCCTGATTCATCGTCATTTGGGCATGACGGGGGTCTAACCATTGCTTCAGCACAGTAGTGGCCATCAGCATTGATAACCCAAAAAACACAATAAAAAGTAACAGTGCAATGGTCAAAATTCTGGCATAATTAAAAGTGACGGTGGTTTTCTCTGCAAAATTCTCTTCATTCCTGATGATCATCAGGTATTTTGTGGTGAGCCAGGATGAAAAGGTTTTACGCACTAGTTCTGCTTTTGAGCGCACAAAAATAGACAATTTAAAGGCTCACTAAAATTGGTTGTATGAGTTTGGCTAACTTTACCGTTATACTCTTTTGAATAGGATTCGCAGTGTTTAGAGCGCCAGCATTTTTACTTTTTGCCGCAAGCATACTTTACTCCATTGTTTTTCAATCATGCTCCCCTGAGAGCAATGGGGTAGTGAGCGAGGTCTATCATAATACCACAGCTCATTATAACGCTTATTTCTATGCAAGAGAGAGAATGCGTGAGATCGAGTCAAGTATTGCCAATTCGGTAGATGTGAACTATGACCGCATTCTTGATCTCTATCCCCAATTTGATTCAACTGCCTCCAATGGCGTACAAAATCAAATTGATGACGTCATAAAAAAGGCCTCAATTGCCATCCAAAGGCATCCGGGAAGTGATTGGGTTGAGGAGAGCTATGTGTTGGTAGGAAAAGCGAGATTTTATGATTTGGATTACGTCAACGCAATTGAAACTTTCAAATATGTAAATAAAACAAGTGAAAAAGATGATGATTCCAGGCATGAAAGCCTGATTCAATTAATGAAAACCTTTACCGATGCTGGTGAATTAAGAAATGCTGAAGCAGTGTCGGATTTTCTCAAAAAAGAGAAGCCCAATAAAGAAAATGCAAAGGGCATGTATGTTACCAGGGCTTATTTACATCAAAAGCGGGAGGACTATAATAAAATGGTGCAGAATTTGACTTTGGCAGCACCTCTAATGTCTGATCATGACGAAAGAGCCAGGACATATTTTATTATTGGCCAGGTTTATCAGCAGTTGGGATTTAATGCGCAGGCTTATGCTAATTATCGTAATTGTTTAAAAAGTAATCCAAATTTTGACCTTGAATTTTACTCCAAGCTCAACATGGCCCAGGTTACTGAGCTTACAAATCCAGGCGACTTAAAACAGGTTAGAAAATATTTTAAAAAGCTATTAAGGGATAAAAAGAATGCAGAGTTCCGTGATAAGATCTACTACGAAATTGCCAACTTTGAATTGAAACAAGAGAATATTGAAGATGCTATTGAGAACTACAATAACTCTATCAGAATAAGTACCTCCAACCAGAGACAAAAAGGGTATTCGTATCTGAGGTTGGGCGAGATTTACTACAATCATCTTAAAAATTATAAACTCGCAAAAGCTTATTATGATAGCGTGGTAAGTGTACTTCCAAAGGAAGAACCCTCATATACCGAAATTGCTAAGAGACAGGAGATATTAGCAGATTTTGTCGAACAGCTAAACACAATTCACGATCAAGACAGCCTCTTAAACCTCGCCAAAATGGATACCTCGGCACTAAGTGTTTATTTGGACGAATACATCGCTCAAAAGCAAGCAGAGCTGGAGGAAAATGAGAAGAAAAGAAAAGCGAAGGAAAGTTCGCGGAGGCGATCAACAAGTTTCGACAATCAGGTAACCCAGATTAGCACCACTCTTGAAGGCAGCACCTGGTATTTCTATAATTCATCGGCAGTGAGCCGTGGCAATTCCGAATTTAAAAGACAATGGGGCAACAGGCCTCTTGAGGACAATTGGCGGAGGTCAAATAAAGAACAAACGATTAAGGATGATGAGCAGCAAGACCAATCCGGAGCGGTTGCAACTCAGAAGGCCCCTGGTGAAGAAACTGCAACATCTGAAGCAGGCCTTGACAAATCTGCCATGATGGCCTCTGTTCCTTATACTCCAGAAGATCAGGCCGCTGCTTACAAAAAAATAGAGGAAGCTCATTATAGGCTGGGCAATATTTATGATTTTGATTTAGAAGAGAAAGAAAATGCCATTGAAACATTTGAAACAATGCTTTCAAGGTTTCCTGAATCAGAGTACAAGCCTGAAGTCATGTATCAACTCTATCTTTTATATAAGGAGCAAGGAAACACCAATCGTCAGGAATATTACAAGAACACACTCATTAACGAATTCCCAAATACTCTTTATGCCAAGCTTATCATCAATCCAAATTTTAGAGAGGAGAGCCTTCTAGCAACGGCCCAACTACAGCAAATCTATAAAGACGCCTATGCCCTACAGGATTCAGGTCAATTTGCAAGAGCTCAGAAATTACTCCGTGATGCATTACAAGATTATCCTGAAAACGATTTTAGCGATAATCTTAAATTGCTTGATATCATCATTACGGGGCATACTGATGATATCTATAAATATCAATATGAACTAAACAGCTTTATTTCAACTTATACCGAAAGTGAGTTGTTGCCATACGCCGAGAATCTAGTTCAAAAGGCAGAACAACATCAAATCAATCTATTTAATAGCTCCAGGGCGAAGTTTATAAAATATTTTGCTCAGGTACATTACTTTGTTTTGGCATACAATGCTGATAAAGATTTGGCTGAAGACTTACCTGTGAAAGTGCAGCGTTTCTACAAAACTGAATTCCCCAACAAGAAATTCTCACCGGCCAACCTCATTCTTGATGGATCTACATCACTGGTGATGGTTAACGAATTTGGTACTAAAGCGGTAGCAAAAACTTTTTATGACGCTTTTATGAACAGCGGCACTCTTGACGAGTATGTAGCACAGAAATTTTCACCCTTTATAATTACTAAAGACAACTTCAAGATTTTTTATGAAACCAAAGAGCTTGAGGGCTATCTTAAGTTCTTTAAGGAAAACTATTAGGAGAACATGAACCGAAAAAGACTTAGGCTGATATGGATTTTGTTCATACTCATCGTTTTGTTCATTCCTGCGTTCATTTACTCCATTAAAATAAATGCGTTTGGGCTCTATGGACCGCTTCCCGGGCTTAAGCGCCTGGAAAACCCTGACCCGGATTTGTCATCAGAATTATACTCGGCTGATGGTGTCATTCTCGGTAAATACTTCAGGCACAATCGCACCCCGGTTGATTTTGAAGAGCTGTCGCCTGAACTTGTCAATACTCTTCTTGTTACTGAAGATATCAGGTTTTATGATCACTCCGGAATTGATCTTCGGGGGTTGGGCCGCGTTTTAATTTATTCCATCATTTTGCAAAGGGATGCCGGTGGAGGTAGTACACTTTCTCAGCAATTGGCTAAAATCCTGTTCAAAACCAGATCAGAACTTAATGACGGCCTTTTAAATAATGTGCCTCTGCTAAACTTAGTTGTGATAAAACTAAAAGAATGGATTGTGGCGGTGCAACTGGAAGTTTCCTATACCAAAGAGGAAATCCTTGCTATGTATTTGAACATCGCAGAATTTGGCAGCAATACTTACGGCATTCAATCTGCTGCTGCTACATTCTTTAATAAGCTCCCTTCAGAATTAACCTATTCAGAATCAGCGCTGTTGGTGGGAATGGTAAATGCACCTACCAGATACAGCCCAATTTTGAACCCGGAAAATGCCCTGAATAAACGGACTGAGGTACTTTACAATCTGCATAAATATGAGCATATTGACCGACTGGCTTATGATTCATTGAAAACTCAACCCTTGGGATTGCAGTATAAAGTTCAAAATCAAAATCTAGGCCCCGCGACATACTTTAGAACCATAGTTAGAAACTATTTGGTAAACTGGGCCAAAGAGAATGGCTACGACCTTTTTGATGACGGACTAAAAATCTATACGACCATTGACAGCCGTATGCAAGAGTATGCGGAGAAGGCACTTTACAGCCATATGGCCAAGTTACAGGCCACGTTTGATGAACATTGGGAAGGTGAGGTACCATGGCGGGATGAGGATGGGTTTGAAATCGAGAATTTTCTTGAAAACTCCATCAAACGCACCGAGTATTATCGGCTGCTCAGGAACAAATATGGAGTTGATCATGATTCAATTGAAATCAAGCTAAATGAGAAAAAACCAATGCGCATTTTCTCATATGAAGGTGAGATTGACACCGTTTTTAGTGCTTATGACTCCCTGGCATATTACAAACAGTTTCTTCAAGCAGGGTTTATGTCCATGGATCCTCATACTGGTCATATTAAAGCCTGGGTGGGTGGTATCGATCATAAATACTTCAAATTTGATCATGTGAAGCAAGGAAGAAGGCAACCAGGATCAACGATAAAGCCGATAGTTTACTCAGCTGCAATTGCAGATGGATTTTCACCTTGCTTTCCGGTGTTAGATGCCCCAATCACTTTCGAGGTATCCGGAGATCCGCCAACCTGGACCCCAGATAATGCTGAAGGCAAATGGAGTGGAGAAACAATGACCATTAGGAAGGCCATGGCTAATTCTGTTAATTCAATAACTGCATGGATTATTAAAAAATTAACCCCTCAAAGAGTGGTTGAGCAGGCGAGAAGTCTCGGTATAGTAAGTCCGTTAGCGGCTGTCCCAGCACTGTGCCTGGGTGCTGGTGGGGACATCTCATTGTATGAGATGGTTGGAGCATATTCCACGTTTGTAAATTCTGGCACCTGGACTGAGCCCATATATATCACCAGAATTGAGGACAAGAATGGCGCTATAATTGAAGAATTTGTCCCTCAAACCCGTGAAGCACTCAGCGAAGAAACAGCGTACCTCATGGTGCACATGTTAAAAGGGGCTACAGAGGAAGAAGGTGGAACCGCCAGGGGCCTTAATTGGGATCTGAGAAATGAGAATGAAATTGGCGGTAAAACCGGCACTACCCAAAATGCATCAGATGGTTGGTTCATGGGTATCACCAAAGATTTGGTAAGTGGTGCCTGGGTCGGGGGAGATGACCGCAGCATCCACTTTAAATCATGGACGATGGGGCAAGGTGCCAGAACTGCTATGCCTATTTGGCAAAACTACATGATTGACGTTTATAAAGATCCGCTACTGGATTACGAAAAAGGCCCTTTCCCAAAACCCCCTAACAGACTCTCAATTGAAATTGATTGCGAAATTTATGGTTCAGTTTTAAATGAACCGGACTCACTAATGAATACGATTGATGAGATTAATGAGGACGACATCTTTTAAGGTGATACGTCGATGAATACCCTGCTTCAACCAGATGAACTGCTAAAACTACCGCATTCTCCGGGGGTTTATAAATTCTATAACAAGGAGAACAAAATCATTTATGTAGGAAAGGCCAAAAACCTTAAAAAGAGGGTATCAAGTTATTTTACGAAATCTCATATCATTGACCGCAAAACCTTGCGTATGGTAAGGGAAGTTAAGGGGATAGAGGTAACACTAGTTGATTCTGAATTTGATGCCTTATTGCTGGAAAACAACCTGATTAAGGAGCAACAACCCAAGTATAATATTAACCTGAAAGATGACAAGTCATTTCCATTTATCTGTATCACAAATGAGCGGTTTCCCAGAATAATATCAACCAGGCGTTATAAGAAAATTAATGGTGAATATTTCGGGCCTTATACAAATGTCAAGGCCATGAAAAGTGTCCTGGACTTAATACATAAGCTATATACAATAAGGACATGTAAACTCAATCTGTCAGAGGAAAATATTGATAAAAAGAAGTTTAAGGTTTGCCTGGAATATCACATCGGCAATTGTTTAGGGCCCTGCGAAAATCTACAGGATCATAGCAGTTATCTCGAAGAGATTGAACATTCCAAGGAAATCCTGAAAGGAAATCTTGGAATAGTAAAGAGTCATTTTAAATCGAAGATGGCCCAAGCTGCTGATAACCTGCAATTTGAGATGGCGCAGCGCTATAAGTTGAAATTTGAGAAACTCGAGAAATTCCAGGCCAGGTCAGTCGTGGTTAATCAAAAGCTAACAGACATCGACATTTTCACAATAGTTTCAGATGAGAAGTTAGCAACGATAAACTTCATGCGGATTGTAAATGGGGCCATTAAAGTAACTGACACTGTTCAGGTCAAGAAAAAGTTGGATGAATCGAATGAGGAAATTCTTCAGCTTATTATCGAAAATACCCGCTGGAAGTATGGCGATTTGAACAATACAATCTTATCAAATATTAATTGCAATCTATGGGAAGGGATGGATGTGACGATTCCCATACGTGGTGATAAAAAGAAACTCGTTGAACTTTCAATCAAAAATGCACTTTACTATAAGAAAGAGCAGACTACAAAAAAACAACCTCAAACTTCAGAAAACAGAGTTCTTCAGACACTCAAGAATGATCTGAGACTTAAGACGCTACCAATACACATTGAATGTTTCGATAACTCTAATATTCAAGGTTCTAACCCGGTTGCATCTATGGTCTGTTTTAAGAATGCAAAACCCTCCAAAAAGGATTATCGACATTTTAATATTAAATCAGTTTCAGGCCCTGATGATTTCAAATCAATGAAGGAAATCGTCTTCAGGAGATATAACAGGTTGATAATTGAAGGATCCGATCTACCTCAACTAGTCGTGATTGATGGAGGGAAAGGTCAATTAAATGCAGCCAGGGAAGCGCTTAAAGAGCTAAATATTTATGGAAAGATTCCTATTATAGGTGTTGCTAAAAAACTGGAAGAAATTTATTTCCCAGAGGATCTTTTTCCTATTCACTTAAGCAAAAAATCGGAGTCCCTTAAATTGATACAAAGATTAAGGGATGAAGCACACAGGTTTGCAATCACATTTCATCGGACTAAAAGGAGTAATGCAGCTATTCATTCGGCATTAGAAGAAATTGATGGCATTGGGAAATCAACGATTGAAAAACTGCTCTCAGAATTTAAGAGTGTAAAGAATATAAGCTCCCTAGATTTAGCGACACTTACTAACTCAATTGGCAAGAACAGGGCTCAGTTGGTTCATAAATATTTTAGAAATAAAAAAAGCACTTCAAGTTGAAGTGCTTTGAAAATTTTTAAGCTTTTATACTTTTAGAATTCCCACAACTCATTCTCAAATTCAATGAGTTCGTATTCCAACTTTTGAGATTCAATAACCGACCTCTTATTGCTTCCATAAATATCAACTATTAATTGATCTTTTGGGTTCGCATATTTAATCAGGTTAGCGCTAAATAACCTCAACTGAAAAGCATCTGCGAAATTCTTATGCTCTGTGAAGTTTTGAGTATTATACCAAAGAGCTTCCTCAGGCATCTTTCTGAAAAGCTCTACCAAATCTTTGTACTTAAAAGATGATAATTGCTTTTCAAAACCAGCTGGGTTCTTATCAGCTGGCAGCCAGATGTTTATTGCCTGGATGTCATGGTACATTCGAGACCGTAACTTATCAAAAAACATCTCCTCTTTGATCTCCAGGATTGTATAATCCCTAGCACCAAACTCATCAACCACAGCCACTTCTTCCTCTGTGCCTCCTCCTCCAAAAGGATTACCGAAAGGATCATCCTCCTGCTGCTGACCAAAACCAGCTGCGATTTCTTCAGGGGTCAATGCGTCACCACCTTCATCAGGGATTTTCAAATTCTCAAGAAAAACCTCTTTCGACATCCTCTTATTTAGGGAATCATCGACATAAGGAATCAGTAAATCAGACTTTACTGCTTCAATAATCAGTTTAGTGATTTCACCATTTCTTGAAAAGAATGGCAGATTTTGCTTTTCCTTTAGATCCATTCGCCACCACAAGATTTTTTTAAACATCTTCTTGGACTCATGAACCGGCCTTACTGAGTTGGGGTTATAACCATTAATTACTGTTTCCTGCGCAGAAGCTAAATAACCGCCTGACAAGAAAAGTGTTAACCCAAGTACATAACTTAATTTCTTCATAACACCTGTTTTAATTAACCACTAATGGGAATAGTAATAATCTTAGGCCCATAGTTATTGAAATCCTCCACTTGATTTCTAAAATTCGCTCTTTGTACTTTCTTAATTTCAACTACAATATTATCCCCAGGCCTCGCTTGTCCAGCAATTGCACCAAGGTTTACATCAGGTCCGTTTCCTCTCACACTACCAACCGCTCTACCACCACGTACCAATGTAATTTCAGACTGAGCTACCTGGAACCTTGCATCTTTAGGTAAAAATTGCTGAAAACTCTCGTCAGCAACAGCCCTAAGTTGCAATGTTCGTGGTGCTCCTTTAATACCGCGTTTCAAGTCTATCTCCCTACCTCTATCATATGCCTTGATTTCAGGCTTTGGTATTCTTCTAACTTTGAAAACCTGATTACCTACTGGGCTACCGTTACTTGAAACCCTTAGAGTAACTTCAGCAGCACTTGGTACAATCGTAACTAAGCCCTTCTTGGCTCCGGGAATAGTTGAAGCCCCAGATGCAGAAAATGCCGGGTTATAATTTGTTCCTAATGCTGGTACCTGAACAGTGAGTTCATTACCACAATTCAAGTATAGTGCCTGCACCGATGCAGACTGTATCTGCATAACTGGCCTAACTACATAATACTCGATGGTGTCAACGAAGGTAGTATCGTTTCCTCCAGGCATAGTAAATGATATTGTTCCAATGAAGCTTTTTCTGGCTTCACCATTAGCATCATAATTACCAGGTGTTGCTACAAAATCGATGAGCCCCATTCCATTACCATCAACTGTCAATTCTTCTGCATCCTTTGTCATTGTTGGGGTAATACCCGAAGCGGAAGCAGTTAAAAAAAGCTCTGCTTTGTAATGGGTACCAGCTGCAACTTTATTCGACTCTGGCTTGACCATAAGTTTGATCTGATCAAAGCTTATGTCACCAGCACCGACTTTTCCAGCCAAAATATCTAAAGCCCGCGTTTCGTACTGGGTAATCCTTGATTGGAATTCACTTATTTGAGCCATCCCAGCAGGGGTTGGCGTACTCTCGAAATATAATTGTGCAAAATCCTTGCCTTGCTGATTGACCTGATCTCTCCAGTAAGGATCCTCATCAGCATCTAGGGCCAGTGGTTCAAACTCCTCACCTACTTTCTCCGCCATAAAAGCAGCATAACCATTCAATCTTGCCTGCAATGGCTCCCCATAATTATTACCATCAACCATCATCTCATGTCCTACCCTATCATAATCGGTCTTACCAATCAATTCACCATTCTCATCTTCGCCACCAGTTACTTCAACAAAATACTTTTTCAAAGTATCTAGTTCTGTAAGGATAGCCCTTGTTTCTGCTCTTATTTCTTGGGCGGTTTTCAACACTACCAAATCTTTCTCCCTATTACCAGTATCGTTAACTTGTTTTTGAATTCCAGTTAAAGTCTGAGAGTTTCTTTTATCAGATTCGCTTACTGCATGTTCCAAGCTGATATTAAGGAAAACGAACTTATCAATTACGGTGCTACTTACATTCAATGCCAAAAGTGCAGTCAGTACGAGGTACATCATACCTATCATCTTTTGACGTGGGGTTTCTTTTCCACCTGACATATCGTTCTATTTAAATTCTAATTTCAAAATCTACTTTTTGGGTCAAAACCCTCAATTAGGCTCTTGGAGCTGCAGCTTGTCCACCGCCAGCACTTCCACCTGATCCTCGCATTGCAGCAAGCATGTTACCATATACAGTGTTCAATGAGGTAACATTACCTGTAAGCTTAGATAACTGAGACTGGAACTGCTCAGTGTCTTTACCAGCTTCTGCCATTTTTTCCATAGCACCGGTTAGATGAGAATAGAACTTGTTCATCGCCTTAACATGTGAATTGGCATCTTGCAATTCCATTTCATAAACGGCGTTCAAAGCGCTCAAATTTTTAGTAACACTTTGCACCTGACCATGATACTCCTTAGCGTCTTTAGACGCATTAGCCATATCCGCCATAGCTGTTACAGTGGAAGCATAAGACTTATTCATTTCCTGAAGAGCTTTGGACGCACTTTGCACATTAGTAGCATACTCATTGGTAGCCACAGCAGCGTTGCTCAAATTGGCCATTTTACCTGCCGATTCAGCCATACTCTTCATACCCTTACCTAAATTTTCAATGAGCTCTGGTCCAATTTTAGCACTTTCAAGCATATGATCTAATTTCTTCGTTACCGAACCTTCTTGCCCACCACCACTTGAAACTTGCCTTCTGGCTGCAGGAGGACCATCATAATCATCTGCTAATTCAGGATAAACTTTAGACCAATCAGTTTCCTTATGAATAGGTTCAAAAGCACTTAAAAAGAATATTACTGCTTCTGTTGTAAGGCCAACTGCTAGAAAAATACCCGCACCCGGTAAGTGAAGGATTTTGAACATAGCCCCAACAATTACAACTGCTGCACCCAGTCCATAGACTTTAGGCATGATGGCAGTATAGAGAAGCTCCATGAATCCACCTTTATTATCGCTCATTTTGTTTAGGTTTTAGGTTATTAAATTTTTATTCAAGTTAAATTTTGTGTCCATTAAAATCCAGAATATCTAGATCTCCCGATGTGCGTCATGGCGCATCGGAAACCGATTGAAGCTCTGGTTGAATCTTTGTATTCGTAAGTTCTTGTTCCTGTTTCAAGAAAGTAAGCGATGTCTTTCCATGACCCGCCCCTAATTACTTTCCTCGATTCTTCTTCATCAAAATATGTGGGGTTCAAATCCCAAACCAAAGGATAAGAAGCTACGTCAAACGCATCTTCACACCATTCAGCTATATTTCCCGACATATCGTAGAGTCCATAATCATTGGCAAAGAAGAACCCAACCGGTGAAGTATAGGCATGACCATCGTCATAATAGTTACCCCTGCCAGGCTTGAAATTGGCAAGGAGACAACCCTTTGTGTTTCTTACATAAGGACCTCCCCATGGATACTTGTTCATGTCCCTACCGCCTCTTGCTGCGTATTCCCACTCAGCTTCTGAGGGTAGCCTGAAATTAGGCATCGGGAACAAACCGCGGTCAGCTCTCCAGTTATTAATATGCTCTGTTCTCCAATCACAGAAATATTTGGCTGCCTCCCAGTCAACGCCGACAACAGGATAATTGTCAAATGCTGGATGCGACCAATAATACTCCATTAGAGGATCTCCCATGTGATGAGTAAAATCTTTAACCCAAACAGTTGTGTCGGGCATAAGGTCATCAATGGTGTAGCCAGAAGGCAAATCAGCCTCTGAGCCTTCAGTGATGTCAACTACGAACTGACGATACTCGTTGTTCGTAATCTCGGTGTCGTCCATGTAGAACCCACCAATTGTCACTTGTTTGTTGAAATTAATTTGGGTAGCGGGAACATCTTCATCCGCTTGCCCCATGTGGAAAGTACCCGAGGGTATCGACACCATTCCATATGGTATGGTCATTTCCCAACCTTCTCGTCCTGGAACACCAACTAGTTCTCCACTGTCATCAAAACCGCCGCCACCGAATAAACCACCGAAGAGGCCGCAACCTTGAAATATGAATGTAAAACCAGACAGTAAAAGGACGGAATTTTTTAAAACACGAGATTTATTCATAACACCTTGTTTAAAAAATACCTGTGCATTAATAACACGTTTGATCACTATAATATTGTAACAACTAACTGATTAATTATTGACTGCATAAAAGTGAGCCGAAATATAACAAAATTTACCCAATTAGAATCTTGCTCATGATTTCCAAATCGTCAAATTCAGCATTTTATTGGACTTACACAAATAAAACTATACAAAAGCCAAATCTCTAATCTAATCGAATCTAAAGCGGGGAGTTCTTACTGCTTTCGGTGGTCCGGGAGGGCTGAATGATAAAATTTTGCGAACACTTATTTCATGTGAGGTCGGCTGTTTTGCTTCCTGCGATTGTACCACCAAATCAAATGAGTATACTGCCCTGAGAGATTTGTCCTCAAGAAAACTATACCCTATCATCATTACAATTGCCTCCTCTTGCCTGTATGAAAGCCCACCCCACATTATCTCCTTATAGGTGCCAAGCAGACTTAGATCAAAAGAGAGGGTATTAAACTCCGATCGCACAAATACTGATGGCGTGAGGATTAAATCATTATTTGCAGAATAATTGTAGCCGGCATATGCATTAAGACTAGTTTCAAGTTTATTCTGCAATCCATCTATCCCGAAGTCAAAACCGGGGTTTAACAAATGATTTACGCTAATACCACCAAAAAAATTCTTGGCGCTTAAGAAAACACCAGCACCTAAATCAGGTTGAATTTGTGATTCTTTACTTGATGAAGTTAGGAGTGGGTCACCATCATCAACTGCCCTGAATTGGTTGAAATCAATCGAATGGTTGAAAATTGATGGGCGAAGGCCGAAACTCAAACTTCCAAATGGTAAATCTTTTTTATATGATACTGAAATTTGGGCTTCAAAATTTGAAACAGCTCCAAGCTTATCTCTTACCAGGTTTAGGCCAACACCATTAATGCCTTTTGTTAGTGGCATCACGAAACTCAATAGCTGCGTGGACGGAGCACCATTATTACCATCGAATGATGACGAATACCCTGCCCATTGCGATCTGTGAGCGGCAGCAAGGTAAGTGGTATTATCAAGCCCAGCGACCGCTGGATTGTAAAAAATTTCATTGAACATATATTGACTAAACAGCGCATCTTGCTGAGCCTTTAATGACAATGATGTGATGAATATAAGTGTTGTAAGTACACGGACGTCTGGCCTCATGAGTAAGAGTATTTGTAACTTAAATATACACCTACAAGCCGAACTCCCCTAAGGCTAAAGTGGAGATGTTTGGTCGTAATTAATTCAGTCCGTTTGCCTTCTTCACATACACTTCGATAGCTCCAGTCATTGAAGGTGCATTTGGCAAGGGGGCTTCGATGTCCAGAATCAATCCTGCATCTCTAACCGCCTTCGCAGTTGTAGGACCAAAGGCCGCTATTCTCGTGTTGTTTTGTTTGAAATCTGGAAAATTCACAAATAGAGAATTGATTCCTGATGGGCTAAAAAAAGCAATTATGTCGTATTTTATATCTGACAAATCGCTGAGGTCAGTCGCCACTGTTTTGTAAATAGTAGCTTCGGTATACTCGTAGTCGTTTTCTTTTAGGAAATCCGGAATGTCACTCTTCCTGATATCAGAGCAAGGAAAAATGTATTTTTCGTCTTTATGCTTTTTGAGCACTTCTAATAAGTCTTGAGCGGTACGTTGACCTGTGAAAATTTTACGCTTTCTAATGACTATGTATTTCTGTAGGTAGTTAGCGGTTTGCTCAGAAATACAGAAGTACTTCATGTCTGTAGGAATTTCTACCTTACTCTCCGTGGCCAATCTAAAAAAATGATCTACTGCATTACGGCTGGTTAAGATTACAGCAGTATGTTTTAAAAAATCCACTTTCTGCTTTCTAAACTCTTTAAGTTCAACTGGCTCTATCCCAATAAATGGTCTAAAATCGACCTTTAATTTGTATTTCTCAGCAAGCTTAAAATACGGTGCATTTTCATCGGCGGGTTTAGGCTGTGATACCAGAATACTGTTCACTTTGTTTAGCCTATCCGCATCCATCACTAAGCGATCTTCATTAGATTTCATCGTTGCAACACTCATTCGTCAATCAGGTTTAAATCCAATCTTTTAAGTTTATAAGAAGACTATTTTCACCACCAGTAGCGCAGGCAGGATTTCAGTGGCGCAAAAGTAGCTAAATAAATGAATTTTTCGAAAGCTGGTGACCCCAGAAAGTTTGAAATAAATAATGAATAATTTAATGGCATAAAAAATTGCAAACCCAATCCAGACAGTTGAAATAACAGACTTAAAAAGGTTTGGCGAAATGATAAAGCTCCCAAATAGGATTAGAAAAATGAACAGGAAATTGATATTATTCAATCGCAAACTATCAATGAACTGTATGGGAAGGCATTCCTTCTGTCGGAAAAACAAATTGACCAACCACAATATGCTTAAATGAGCGATTGCAAAGACATAAAAAACCGATGCCATTATTAACCATTCTGAGAATTCCACCCAAAACCCATGCGAGTCAAAAAGCTTTAATGACAGCTCCGGATAGCTAATAGTAAGCACCTCATAAATTGTTGCCAAAATCATGCTTTGAATAACCAGAATAAGGGTTACCTCCCGAGAGTAAAACTTTGATTTATATAAGGTTGATTGCCTGACCCTTAAACTGACTGTTTTTTGAATGCTGGCGAACTCTTCACTGAACTTGGGATTAATTTCACGAAGTAATATGATAGCAATAAAGATGACGAAAATGAAAATTAAGAACGAGTCTGCCTCGTTATCCTGATCACGTGTTTTCGCAGTGATTGTAGGTGGTGCATAATTAAGTGCTCTGTGTAAGAGGCTGGTTCGAACCTCTGATGTTTTGTCTTTGTAAATGGTTAACAAAACTGAATCTGATGATGAGTTCAACGCTAAAAGGCTGTCGATAGGAATTAGGCGGCATTCATTCTCCCTTAATTGGTCCCGAATTGAGTTATCTACCAAAACTGTAATAAAGTCGTCGGTACATATTTCAAATAGATTACTGCTGTTATTCTTAGGGTTGATATAAAAATGGAGAACCTGATGATTTTTTTGATCTCCAAGGAGTGGAATGAAATCACCAGACTTTTCTTTTACAATAAAATGCTCATTGTAATCTTTTTTGAAAAACTCAATTTCCTGGCCGTTTGATTGGTAAACACCGGGAAATAGTAATAAAGAGAAGAAGATTTTTAAAGCTTTGACCATGCTCAGATGCAAAATTAACCTACACTTTAAAACCTACTTACTATACCAAAATGAATTTTAGATTGATTGAACTGTAAGCTGACATCATCAGAGACACCTAAAGCGTAGCTGAATACGAAATCGCCTGTGGGTGTACCAAATTGAACTCCGGCACCGAATCCAAATGGAAAATCATTTGCTACAAGGTTGTCTTGCTTGAAAGCAACCCAGGCCTGGTCAAAAAATGAGAAGAAGAAAGAGCTCTCTTCGTAAAAAAACCTTAGCTCACTTCTGGACAGAGCATAATTAGTGGCGAAGAAAAAATTCTCATTAAAGCCCCGAAGGCTCTGTGCGCCACCCAGCCTGAACATGTCGTTTTTGAAGATGTTATCATTGATAATGGCGCCAATAGTGAAGCGTTCGAAGAATTGAAGCTTTTTCCCGATAACTTTTCTACCGACAAATTCGCCTTCAAATTGGTATTGCGCAGATTCCAATTCCAGTGACTCATAAACCTCATCATCAAAAACCGGATTTCTATTGATTTTTTTATTTCCAAGGGAAAACTCCCCTCTCACATAAAACCCTGAATTGAATAGGTCGGTCTGATTCAGTTCATCAACACTAAGGCCGATTCCATAAGTATTTAAGTTGAAATCTGCATTAAATGGCGATAGACTCTCATTGAGTTCTTGTGTCTCCCCTAAAAGTCCACCGTTCTTAAAATTCACAAAAACATTAAAATTGATCCCCGGTGCAAGCTCAACCCTACCCGAAACCCTCGCATCACGGTTAACAAATGTGGTGTCCTCTTTCAATTGATGGAAGCTCCCTATA
Source organism: Cyclobacteriaceae bacterium (assembly GCA_040222875.1). GTDB lineage: Bacteria > Bacteroidota > Bacteroidia > Cytophagales > Cyclobacteriaceae > JAJCYL01. The sequence goes on from JAVKCG010000004.1 coordinate 680,949, forward strand.
ATATCTATCGGGGAATTGAACACTTTTGGCAACAGCATATTCAAATTAAGGGATTGTGATTCTTCCCTCATCTTACGCCAGTTGATATCAAAACCGTAGCCTGCCTCAAATAAATTTTGAAGGGATAAATCTACCTCACCAGTTACCAGCGTTTTTCCAGCCGAACCCGCGTTGGGTAATACGCCAATTATTCCGTCGAACCGATTTACTCGTATTTTCTCTACTTCAAAACTCACCTGTGCATGGTTATTATGAAAAAGCAGGCTAATAGGACTTGCTAGTTCATAGTAACTCAAGTTGCTAATCCGTTTTGGGATTTGACGTAGCAATCTTTCATTGTAGTATCTTCCAGCCTCAATCCTGAGATACTTAGCAAGAAATTTTGTTCTGGCCGGCGATTGTGGAGTAACCTGAATAGTATCGAAATTGATTAAAGGTCCACGCTCCAAAGTCATAACACCGTTGATCTTACCAGCAACAATATTGACAGAATCAAAACCGACCCTTGCAAAAGGATACCCTTCATTATTGAGTTTTTGAATGATCCCTCTAAAGCGAGTTTGATAATCAATTTTTTGGTTTGGTTTTAGATAGTTGAATTCGCCTTGCCCAGTATTAATTGAAACGTTTCCCCACTTATATTCAGGCCCAACATAGTAGTGACCGCTTGCCGTTGTGCTGTCTATCGATACCGAATCAAGACTGGCAGTTAGATATCCGTCTGCAATTAAAGAGTTGCTTAGCTGAATTAAATGAAGGCTAGCTGTAAGGCTGTCCGCAGCGCCTTTAGGCAAATGATACTTACCCAATATTTTTTGATTTGCAGAATCAACTGAAACTGCTGCCAATTTCAGATTTTGCCCATAAGTGCAATTGCAAAACCACAAACCGGTCAATAACAAAATAAACAGGATTCCTAAAGCTCTCAATTGCCTAGTTTACAAACCGCTAATTTCACACAATAAAAAACGTTTTGGCAGGCATTTACATTCATATTCCTTTTTGCCAGCAGGCATGTCATTACTGCGATTTTCATTTTTCTACTAACCTCAAACTTAAACGTCAATTGTGCGATGCCCTTGTTAAAGAGTTGGCATTGCAAAAAGATTACCTTGGAAATTCGAGTATCAAAACAATCTACTTCGGCGGAGGAACACCTTCTCTTCTTACTCAGAATGAACTCAGTTCAATTCTCAATCAAGTGAGCAATACCTTTTCTGTGGCTATCGATGCAGAAATTACACTCGAAGCAAATCCTGAGAACCTCGACACTGGATATCTTCAATTTTTAAGATCTCTTGGGATTAACAGATTGAGCGTTGGCATCCAAAGTTTTGATGACATTACATTGCGAAAACTGAATAGAAACCACGACAGCACCTCCGCCATTGACTCTTTTCAGTATGCCCGCAAGGTTGGTTTTGAAAGTATCAGCATCGATCTAATATATGCCACAGATCAGGATGACCAAAAATGGCTTAATGATTTAAATAAGGCCATCGATTTAAACCCTGAACACATTTCAGCTTATTGTCTGACCATTGAACAAAAAACAGTATTTGGTAAATGGGTATCAAAAGGGAAAATGGATGAAGTACCAGATGATACTGGTGCCAGGCACTTTGAGATGGGTCATAATCACTTGTCGAAAGCGGGGTATGAACATTATGAGATTTCCAATTTTTGTAAGCCGGGGCATTATTCTAAACACAATACCGCCTACTGGAGCGGCAATCACTATTTGGGCATAGGGCCTGGGGCCCATTCTTACAATGGCGGCTCAAGGCAGTTCAACGTGAGCAATAACCCTAAGTATATAAAGGCTATATGCGAAGGGATAGTGCCTTTTGAAATAGAACAACTTTCGGAGATCGATAAAATCAATGAATACTTAATGACATCGTTGAGAACAAAGTGGGGGGTAGATCTTGATATAGTCAAATCGAGGTTTGATAATACCAATTTTGATGACGTTTTGAGAAAATTGTATGGGTTTGAAAAACGGTGTTTGCTGACGGTAACTGGCAACAAAGCGATCTTGACTTTGAAGGGGCAATTGTTGGCAGACGAACTCACAAGTCAATTAATGGTAACTGATTAAAATCATTTCGTTTAAAATTGAAAATCTGTAAATTGACACGCAATGTCTCCTGAAGAGAAAAAAGCATTTATCCTTCTAAAATCTTTAATCTTTCATTACCACGGACTGGATGAAGATGAGGAGCGAATACTCAATATCACCGCGGATGAATTGGATGCCCATGAAGAATTGGTTTGGGCAAATGCTTTTATAGCCCAGGATTATATGTCAGCTTTTGACCGCTCCAGGGAGTATCTAAATAAAATTATTGGCAAGCTGGATAAGCAGAAAAGAATTGACTACCTCATAATAGTGTGGGAAGACAACAACAAGAAAGGCTACCTCACTGAAATGGAAGCAACTGCGATGCTCAACTTGGCCAAAGATTGGGAAGTCGAGAAAGAGCTTTTGAAGAAAGTGAAAACCTAAGTTCACACCTTCTCATTTAGTTATCCTAAGAATATAGCCAACTAATTGGCTTTAAATCAAAAGGTGGACAGACTATTTATATACGGAACATTAGGCCCTGGCAAACCCAATGAAAATATTTTAAATCAAATTGGCGGAAACTGGGAAAAAGCCTATGTGAGAGGGAAATTATTCGAGGAAGGTTGGGGTGCTAAAATGGGCTCCCCGGGAATAAGACTTGCTGAGGATAGCGGAATGGTCAATGGGCACTTATTTATTTCTGAAAACCTAAAAGATCATTGGAAAGAACTTGATGAATTTGAAGGTGAGGCTTACAAGAGGGTGAAAACCAAATCAACACTTGAAGTAACAGGAAATGAGGTTGAAGCCTTTATATATGTTTTGAAATAACCGGATTCACCATCGCTCATTGAGAAGGAAACAGATTCAACAATGGAAAAGAAGAACAGTGTTTATATAGCGACGAGTTTAGATGGTCATATAGCTGATAGAAACGGCGGCATTGATTGGTTGGATTCAATCAGCATCCCAGAAGATCAAGACATGGGATATTACAAATTCTTCGAGACCATTGATGCACTTGTGATGGGAAGAGTCACTTTTGAAACTGTGTTGGGGTTCGATGTTGAGTGGCCATATAAAAAGCCAGTTTTCGTATTGAGCAACAGTTTGACCGAGATTCCCGAAACCCATAAAGAAAAAGCCTTTTTAGCCCAGAGTAACTTGACCGATGTCTTGGATCAAATCCATTACGAAGGGCACAACAACCTTTACATAGATGGAGGGGGTGCAATTCAAAGTTTTTTGAATGAAGATTTGATTGACCAAATGATCATAACCGTATTTCCTGTATTGTTGGGAGGCGGCCCCTCACTGTTTTCCAAACTTCCTGAGGAACTCGAATTCGAACTCGTTGAATCAAAAGTTTATGTGGATCAGCTTGTTCAGCACCACTATTTGAGAAAGAGGTCCTCTTAGAGAAGTTAGAAACCCATCTGCTTAAAAACTATGGTGCAGGCTAATTTGCGCCTGGCCTTTGCTCCAATTCACGGTGGTTTGTTTCATCCAGCCAAGCTGGGTTCGTAAATTATCCAGAATACCAAAGCCTAACCCAAGATAGGTACGGTTGCGATCAAAATATTGCACCGAACGACCATCGCCAATATCCCTTTGTCCATTCAAGAAAATTTCATTGTAAAGGGCCAGATAAACCACCCCCTTGCCCAATGAGGTATCATTGAAAGGCACATTCATAAATATGTTGTAACGGAAACGTGTCCTGAAATCCTGGCCTTCTACCCAGCGCTGCTCAAACCTGTATCGATGAGTTAACAGAAACCGGTTTCCCACTTTATGCGGAATCAGGGCCTCCTGATAAATCCTGCTTTCGCTGGTAGTGGCATCACTATCGCCAAACTGGCCGGTTGTAATATTTCCATACCCCAAGGTGAAGAGAATATTGGCGTTCTCTGGCCTATAAGTTACACCTGTTCTGAGCAGGATCTGCTCCAGATCACTGCCTGCATTCCAAAACCTGAATTGATAATCTCCCTGAATACCGAATTTGCTATCACCAAACTTTTTATTGAAGAAATACATATACCATGCACCTAATTGATCATCATCAACCTCCTGTGCTTTTGATGATATGAAAAGAGAAACAAGCATTAAAAGGACAATTAATTTCTTCATTGTGTTAATTCAGTATTTAAATTCGGAAAAATATATAATGCAGCTAGTCCTCCCAAGCCATTTTACCCCACTAGCTTTATACCGATCTGCTCCATCAATTCGCTTGCATTAAAGCTTTGGCAGATGCCGGGTTTTAAGGTGTAATCAAAAAATAATTTGTCATTTTTTATCTCACTTGAAAAATGAAGGTTACGAATCTCCTGGTGTTTTTGTGCCAACTCCCCTAATGCGATGTCGTGGGTAGAAACCAAGCCAACGCAATTATGTTCAATGAGTTGCAATATCAAAGATTTTGCCCCAAGCTGCCGATCATGGGTGTTGGTGCCTTTTAGAATTTCATCTAAAAGGAAGAAAACTTTCCGGCCTTCTTTTAAGAGGCGCAATAGCCCTTCAATACGTTGGAGTTCAGCATAAAATGAGGAAACGCTCTCCTCCAAATTATCTGAGGTCCGCATACTGGAGTAGACAAGTATCGGAGAAAACGAGAAAGATTTGGCACAAACCACCGCACCAATCTGGGCCAGCACCAAATTGACGCCGACCGTTCTCAGAAACGTACTCTTACCAGACATATTTGATCCTGTTACTACCCCGATTTTGGCGTTCCCAATTTCGAAATCATTAGAAACCCGATTTTCATGTTTGATCAGAGGATGCCCAAGATCAGTAGCCCTTAGACTTAGCCCCTGACTGATTTCTGGCAACACATAAGCAGGGTGAGCAAAAGCGAAACCAGCCAGGCTGTTGATTGCTTCGATATCACTAATGGCATCAATCCAATTGGGCAAATGATCGGCATTCCGTTTTTTCCATTTCTCTATGGAAATGATCAGGTAAATGTCAAGCAAAAAAATGGTGTTGAATATCCAGTAAATAAAATTGCCTCGGTTGTTAAGATGGTTTAGCAACCTGGCCAAATCATTTATTTGTTCCTCGGCTGGACTGCCTTCCAGAAGGGCACTGTCACAGTTTCTGAAAAATTGAGATTTTAAAGATACACGCTTGTATTGTTTGATTAACAACAGCTGGTTTTCTAAAAGGGACAAGCCATTTTTTGCCACATCAGTAACTTTGATCATCGAATTTTGGATGCCACCAACTAAGCCTAAACCTATTAAGGCGGGTATCAACAGAAAGCTCAATGGTAGTTGGTTGACAATTACAATTAGTGAAAACACCCCGTTAAACACACCAACGGCTATGGCTATTATTAATTTTATATGGGGTTTTGAAATGATTGGCTTTTCTGACAACCAGTTGTTCATCAGCTCCATCTTTTCAAAGCTATCTGGTCTTTTTCCATATCTTGAAAGAGCCTCTATTCGTTGGCGCCATTCGACCAATGGTTTTAATTCGGCAATAGCCTCTTGCCTTCTTTCAATCCCTTCCTTACCCGTTAAATTTCTCAGCCATTCAGATAGCTTCAACTGACCTGTTGGCGAAGAAGACCGGTTCAGTTGTTGAAAAAGCGAATTCTTGCCAAAAACATCCATATCCCCAGAGTAAGGATGTTTTTCATCTTTGAAGTGTTCACCATTTTCTATTTCCTCCAATTCATGATTTAGCCTCCTGATTTCGTCCTTATTTACTTTTACCAAGATCTCCTCAATATTTCGCTGAAATCCTAGTTTTTTGTGCCGATTGACAATCGCCCCAAACAGAAAAATCCCCAGCGCAACAGATAGGGCACTCCATGTAAACTCTCTGAAATAAAAGAGATAGCCAACCACGGCCGCAAACCCAATAAAAACAATAACTCTAAGCCACGAGATAAGCTGATATTTTTGATCAAGCCGATTGAATTCTTGCTGATGCTTTGGGATTTGTGAATTAAAAAATGCTAATGGGTCTTGAACCATGGTGCAAATAAACTATCTACGAATGAACAGATGTAGGGTATACTTTATCTTTATAGGATGAATTCGAAAAAGGAAAATAAGCAATCGGACAAGGTTAAAAATGAGCAACAACAAAGGGCGGATAATAAGAATCTCACCAAAGTGGATGCTGAGAATAAGATAGGCATTCCTGAAATTGACATTAAGAAAGTGATAGGCTGTGGGGGCTAGTATTTAAGCTCCATCAGTACTAGTGTTCAGTTTCACCCGCATTAAATACATATCCGCAGTAATGTAGAGATAGGATTCATCAGCATTCAGTGCACAATTTGAAGTAGCCTGTCCTGTCCTGATCTTACCCAGCACTTCTCCCTCAGCATTAAAAATATATACCCCGCCAGGGCCGGCAGCAAAAATTATCCCGTCTGACCTAACCTTCAATCCATCAGGCAAACCGTAATCAGTTGCCACTTTGTCCGTGGCATCATGAAAAACCTGACCGTTGGTAATTCCTCCATCAGCAGTTAAATCATATACCACCCATATGGCCTTTTCAAGATCAGAATTAGCCACATAAACCTTTGAGCCGTCAGGTGAAAAGGCAATTCCGTTGGGTCGGGTAAGCGAATCAGTAAGCAATTCAACCTCTCCGGAATTGTCCACTCTATACACACCCTGAAAAGGGATTTCTTTGGTTGGGTCATTCCCATATTCTACCAGGCCATACGGCGGATCTGTAAAATAAAGGCCATGATCAGGATGGAACGCAGCATCATTGGGGCTGTTAAACCTCATACCGTCATATGAATCTGCCAGTGTCGTAAACTCAGCTCTTGGAGAATCAAGCGGGGCATTCATTTCTGCCATTCGCCTATCCCCATGTTGGCACAAAACCAGCTTTCCCTCATTATTTATTAACAACCCATTTGAGCCATTTTCCCCACCTTTAGGCTCAGTACTTGTATAACCTGATTGCTCTAGATAGACGCTTATTCCGGCAGTTTCACTCCACTTATAAATTCGGTTTTCGGGTACATCTGAAAAGATTAAAAAACCTTCACTTTCTACCCATAAAGGGCCTTCTGACCATTCAAAACCATCCGCTAAAATTTCTATTTGAGTGTCAGGAGCTATGATGCAATCAAGGGCAGGGGCTAACCTCTCAATATAAGGTTGAGTTGGCTCAGGACTAGTTTCATTTACTGCATCAGTGTCTTTCGGTTTTGGCTCACAGGCACAAAATATCAGCACCAATATTATCAGGTAATTTTTCATTTTAAGGAGGTTTGTGATCTGAATGTAAGAAACAATTTACTAATTTGAATTCATGTGGACATGCCCTCAATGTGGACAAGAATTTGTTAACCAAAATGTTAGGCACTCATGCAATGACAGAACTGTTGGGGATTTCCTTGCAAACAAGTCAGACAAGACCATTGAGCTTTATCATTACTTCATTGATGAATACCAGAAAATGTGTGATTTCAAACTGCACCCCAGAAAGTCACACATTGGGTTTGCCGCAATTATTCGGTTTGGATACATCCATAGGTTGGGCAAAGATTATGTGGATGTAGTATTGCAGCTCAGGGAACCTCATGAAGAAACCCTCTGCTTTCATAAGGTGGCCGGTATACCCGGTGGCGACTTGTGGAACCACTACGTAAGAATTCAGGAAAAAGAAGACGTAACTGAGGAGGTGCGGAGGTACATGCTTATGAGTTGGGAGATGGGCATGAAGAAAGGCAGGTAAGCGATATTCTTTACAGCAACAGGCTCAATTTGTCATTCTGAATTACCAACAATCCACTAATTTGGTAACAGTTATCACACTGATTACTTTTTAACTCAAATCAAAAAAGACATGAAGAAATTACTATTAACCTTATCATTCTCACTTATAGTGATGATGGCTTACAGTCAGGCAAAAGTTGAAATTGGCCTTAAGGCGGGGCTCAATTCATCAACTTTAAGCTTTGAAGATTCGGACATTGAATCACAAGCTAAGAATACATTCCACGGCGGTATTTACACCCTAATTAAGGTTGCCAAAATTGGTATTCAACCCGAAATTCTTTACTCACCGAGAAAAAATGATGTTGATTTTGGCATTGGAGATTTAGAGCAAAAAAATGTCTATCTGGACATTCCAATAATGGTGAAATTATACCTGGCTGCTGGGATAAACCTTCAAGCAGGCCCTCAGTTTGGCATTCTAACATCAGCTGAATCTGCAGGTGAAGATGTAAAGGACAACCTCAAAGGAGCCGATGTAAGTGCGGCCTTGGGTCTTGGTTGGGATGCACCTTTCGGCCTTCAAGCCAATGTTCGCTATTTATTGGGAGTGAGTGATATTAACGATGGTGCTGGTGATTCAATCAAAAACAGGACATTTCAGGTATCAGTAGGTTATCGGCTATTTAAGCTTGGTAAGTAAAAATTTACCAGAGTAGATATTTAATGCCAGGTAGCAATGCCTGGCATTTTTTGTTTAACCTGAATTGCGTGGCAATTAACTGCCTTCTGTGATCTACTCAAAAGAACATTTTGCCTGTAGAAGATGCCCTTTATTTAGCCTATCAATATCCCTAACAACTCCTCTAACCACTTTCTATCCACCTCATCAAAATCAGCCAAATGATCACTGTCCACATCAAGTACGCCAATCACTTCATTGTCAATAAAAATCGGAACAACGATTTCTGATTTAGAGTCACCGCTGCATGCGATGTGCCCCGGGAATTGATCTACGTCATCAACTATCAAAGTTTTGCTCTCAGCCCATGCAGTGCCACAAACACCTTTGCCTTTTTTAATGCGGGTGCAGGCAATCGGCCCCTGGAAAGGCCCTAACACCAACTCATCCTCTTTTACAAGATAGAAGCCTACCCAGAAAAAGCCCATTCCATGCTTGAGGGCTGCTGATATATTGGCAAGGTTAGCCACTAAATCAGTCTCGCCGGAAATAAGTGCCTTGATCTGGGGGATTAGCGATTGGTACTTACCCTCTTTATCTGTTGAGGTGGAAATGGTGAGTTCTTCAGCCATGCTCTTGAGTGTTTACAAAAACCGATAACGTGTCGTGGTTTATCTTGGTTTGGCTAATCAATTTACCTCCAATTTTTGGGGCAGCTATGCCCTCAGTGAATCTTTTCTCACCAGTAAAAACCCTGGCTTCATCCCAAAGCCCTTTATCAATGAAAGCGTTCAAAGTAGCCGCTCCTCCTTCAATTATCACAGATTGGATATTCCTACTATTTAAATCAGAGAGCAACTCTTTAAGGAATGAGTTTGAATCCAACTGGATATATTGTGCCTCCGCCACCTTTTCAGATCGGATGAGATTATAGCAAAGCGTCGGGTACTTATCTGCAAACAAATTTAGATCAGGACTTAGTTTGAGGTGGCGATCAATTACGACTCGTATCGGGTTCTTTTTGCCAGGCCAATCCCTGACCGTGAGTTTTGGATTGTCAAAATGAGCGGTAATTCGTCCCACCAAAATGGCATCTTCTTCTACCCTCCATTTATGCACCAGCTTTCTCGACTGCTCATTGCTGATCCATTTTGAGTTAAAATTCTTTTCTGCCACAAAGCCATCTTTAGTTTCAGCCCACTTCAAAATGATGTAAGGCCTCTGCAGCTCCATTGAAGTAAAAAACCTTCGATTGAGCCAGGCTCCCTCCTCTTTCATTACAGCTCTTGTCACTGAAATGCCTGCATCACGAAGCTTTTTAATTCCACCACCATTCACTAAAGGATTTGGGTCATCATTACAAATGACCACTTCTTTTACACCTTTTTGAACAAGTAAGTCAGCACACGGCGGAGTTTTACCAAAGTGAGCGCATGGTTCAAGGCTCACATAGACTTTGCTACCTCGGATTTGAGCCTGATCTAAAACAGAATTTACGGCATTTACCTCAGCATGGGGGCCTCCAAAATTTTGATGATATCCCTCCCCAATAATCTGGTTGTTTTTAACAATCACACAGCCCACCATTGGATTAGGACTTACAGAGCCAGCACCTAATTCCGCAAGCTCCAAAGCCCGCAACATAAATCGATTTTGATCAGACATCGAATTCCAAAATTAGCCATCAACCACACTAACTTGCAGGTTGTTCAGTCAAATTATTCTGAATTATTGAGCAACATCAACAAACCGTGAATTATAGGACTTTAGTTAGCAAAATCTCATCTTCAATTGCACTCATATATGAAAAAGTCGAGGCTGATCAAATAGCTAAAATGGTGCTGGAGGATTTCGGATTTGATCGCAACACGCTGCTACTCAATAAACCCATAAATTTTACTGTTGATCAAACCCAAAACCTGGATTCAATAATTTCGAAGCTTCAAAATGAAGAGCCGATTCAACACATTCTGGGGTATGCATGGTTTGTTGATAGGAAATACATCGTTAATAGGGAGGTCTTAATCCCGAGACAGGAAACGGAAGAACTTGTTCACCTCGTTGCTGATGAAAACCTTGAACCAGGATTGAAAATTTTGGACATCGGCACAGGGTCAGGATGTATTGGAATAAGCCTCGCTCTTATGATGAATGAGGCGGATGTTCATGCGTCGGATGTAAGCGAAGGTGCTCTTGGCGTTGCCAAACAAAATGCTAAAACCCATCAAGTAGATTTGAATTTCCATCAAGGCGACATTCTTAAAAATTTTCCTGAAGTAGATGAGTTGGACATCATCGTTTGCAACCCTCCCTATATCAGCGCAGCTGAAATGGTTGACATTCAAAAAAATGTGATTGATTTTGAACCTCATCTCGCTTTGTTTATCTCAGATAATTCCCCATTGATTTTCTATCATAAAGTGAGTGAGTGGGCCCAAACCAAGCTAAAAAGGGACGGGAAACTATACTTTGAAATCAATGAAGGTTATGGCCCGGAAATGGAGCAATTATTAGCAGAATATAGCTTTGAGCAAATCCGCATCATCGACGACTTAAATGGCAAAGCAAGGATAGCAACGGCTACCAAATAAGCTGTTCTAATAGTCTTGGATCTTGATTCTAAAAATCTAATAGTCTTAATGAGCTACGCCCAAACCTTAGTCCCCTCTGAGCAATTCTTACATATCTCAATCTCCGATCTCGACCTTAAGACTGCCGATCTAAATTGTTGATATTTCTTGCCTTGCCAAATCTCCTTAAATGACGATTTTTTCAAATCACCCATTGTATGGCTAGCATCTTTGTCAAAACAGCAAGGTATTACCTGGCCATCCCATGTGATCACGCATGAATGCCACATCTTCCAACAATGATTGTCGAGGGTATTTTTTATTGAAAATGTGCCATCTGAATTTTTCCTGTACCTCGAATATTTGGGGTTATCTGGGATTAGGGGTGAGCCGTTCTCATAATCGTAAATCTGTGCAGTCTTAAATCGCACCTCATCTACGCCCAATTTCTTTGCTAACACTTCAACATCATTTAACTGATGTTCATTTGGTTTCACCACCAAATATTGAAACATCAAATGTGGTGTTTCTGATTTCAATTTCCTTTTCCAATAAACGAGATTTTCAGTTCCGTCAATCACCTTTTGCAGTAACCCACCTACCCTGTACTGCTCATATGTGTCCTGTGAGGTTCCGTCTATCGAAATAATTAAGCGATCCAGGCCAGATTCAATAGTAGCCCTGGCATTAGCATCATTTAAGTAATGGGCATTTGTAGAAGTTGATGTAAAAATCTTTTTTGATGATGCGTATTCAACAAGGTCAAAAAAGTTTTTGTGGAGATAAGGTTCACCCTGAAAATACAACAAAAGGTAAATCAAATGATCTTTCACTTGATCTATTGTTTCTCGGTAAAGTTCCAGGTCGATCATTCCAGTATTTCGGGTAAATGACCGCAACCCGCTTGGGCATTCTGGACAACGTAGGTTGCATGAAGTGGTGGGTTCAATGCTCATACTGAATGGGAGGCCGCTGGCTCTGGGTTGATGTGAAAACCGACTCCAATAGTAGCTACTCAAAACTTTCAATGCATTTGCAGCCTTGGCCGGACCAAGTTTTGATATTAAGTTCAGATGGCTTGATATGTTTCCCACTGTTATACTAAATAACGTTAACAAATCACACACATACATGACCCTAAACCAATTTTTACCGTATTTTTATCGATACCCAATGTGGACTTTTTGAATTTAATCCTTGAATTGTGAACAAGATCAATAATCCTAAACACGTAGTTCGACTTCCATTTTTGCTAGCAATTGCTGTAGCCACAGGAATCCTGATTGGTGCTACAATGATTGAAAATCCTGAAAACAAAAGCCTTTTCAGTGGCATCGATAAGTTTAGGGAGATAATGAGCTATGTGGAGAGGAATTATGTGGATGATGTTGACACGGAAGAGCTTGTCGAAACAGCCATCACAAATATGCTGGAGAAATTAGATCCACATACGGTATATATCCCAACTGAGGACAGCGAATTATCCAGATCCCAGCTTGAAGGAAATTTTGATGGAATAGGAATTGAGTTCAACATCTTTAAGGATACTATCTATGTTGTAGCTCCCTTAAGTGGAGGGCCTTCTGAGAAAGTTGGCTTGCTTTCAGGGGATAAGATTATCAATGTGGATGGGAAGACACTTGCCGGTGTCGGTGTTACCAGCCGCGATGTATTTGATAACCTCAGAGGGCCTAAAGGCACTAAAGTAATGGTTGATATTCTGCGAAGTGGAGATGATGAATTGATCCCTTTTGAAATAATCCGTGATAAAATTCCACAGTCATCAGTGGATGTTTCGTACATGATTGACAATGCGATCGGCTACATTAAGGTGAGCCGGTTTTCAGCTACAACTTATGATGAATTCAAAAAAGCACTTGTAGGCCTTAATGAGCAAGGCATGCAAAAGCTCATACTCGACCTCACTGGCAACCCTGGAGGCTATATGGACAGGGCAGTAAATATGGCCGATGAATTCATTAACGGTCAGAAAATGATTGTTTATACCAATGGCCGTGAAACGAGGTACAACTCAGAGCACAAAGCATATCGTGACGGTGATTTTGAAAAAGGGGCTTTAATTGTATTGATTGATCAGGGAAGTGCGTCGGCTTCAGAAATTGTTGCTGGCGCAATTCAAGACAATGACCGCGGACTTATCGTAGGTAGGCGTTCATTCGGAAAAGGGCTAGTTCAAATGCCAATCACATTGAGGGATGGTTCGGAATTGAGGCTCACAATTTCACGTTACTATACGCCAAGTGGCAGATCGATCCAAAAATCTTATGGCGATGAAAATGATGATTATGATGAAGACATCTTTACAAGATATGAAAATGGAGAAGCTTTTTACGCCGATAGCATCAAGGTAGATGAATCGCTTAAATTTTCAACATCAAAAGGAAGAACAGTTTATGGCGGCGGTGGAATTGTGCCGGATGTTTTTGTACCACTGGACACATTAGGGAATTCCAGATACCTCACCAGGCTTTTTACCAGTAACACAATAGGTGAGTATGTGCTGAATTATTACAATCAAAATCAGGAAAAGCTTGAAAAAACAGCCTATGAAAATTACAGGGCTAATTTTGAAGTGACTGAAATCATGCTTACAGAACTGATTGATTTGGCAGAGAGCAATAAACTGAAGTTTAACGAAGCGCAATACAGCACTTCTAAAGAATTGATAAAACTCCATTTGAAAGCTCAAATTGCAAGGCGTGTGTGGGACAATGAAGGCTTCTACCCTATTTTCAATGAAACCCACGAAATTCTACAGGCTGCTTTGAAGCAATTCGATAAAGCTGAACGTCTCGCCAAGAAGTAATCAAATTAGCTGGCAGAATATCAGGTATTAATTGAGTATTTTCGTTGTATGCGATTGCTTTCAACCGGCATTCTTTTATCGCTGGCAGTATGCACATACGCCCAACCCCAAACATCGATTGTCAAAGGTGTTATTGATCTCAGAAGCCATGATTTTTCAGGCGGATCTTCTATAAACCTTGATGGAGAGTGGGATTTTTACTGGAATCAACTCATCACACCCGGGCATTTTCCGGAAAGCACAGAGGCGTATTTTCATTTTCCTTCTCTATGGAGGGGCACCAAAATAAATGACAGTCAATTAAGCAATGTGGGCTATGCTACCTACCGGTTAAAGGTTTTAGTTAACCCAGCTGAGCTGCCTCCAATGGCCATTTCTTTAAATGAGGCTTACACCTCAATTAAGGTGTTTGTGAATGGTGATGTTGTAGCCCAAAATGGTATGCCAGGCACAACCAAAGAAAGTACTGTGCCTAAATGGTTACCTAAAACAGTACCGTTAGATAACCTTACCGATACAACCACAATTGTATTGCATGTATCAAACTTCCATCATAGCAAAGGAGGGGCTATGGAGCCCCTAATATTTGGTACTTATGAAAACTTGTTGGGAAGCCGGGAGGCCGAACTCTTCTATGTTCTAACCTTAACTGGAGCCTTAATAATGGGCGGTTTGTTCTTTTTAGGATTATATCTATTCGGCAGGCATGACACATCGATTCTTTACTTTTCTCTGTTTTGCTTAACCTACAGCTACAGAATTATCGGAACGGATATTTATGCGCTCCACTCACTTTTTCCCTTACTTGATTGGTTCGTTACCATCAGGCTTGAGTACGTAACCCTTTTCCTGAGTGCCTTCTTTTTCGGTTGTTATACACTCGCTCTTTACCCTCAAGAGGCTAATAAAACATTGATAAACCTCCTCAGCGTCGTCTCGCTTGTGTGTTTGGCAATATCAGTGATATTTCCACCATCCATTTTCACACATCTGGTAGAGCCCTTCTTTTTAATTCTGCTTATTTATATAGGCTATGCAGCCTACGTTTATTCAATGGCCGTCTTTAAAAAAAGGGATGGGGCCATATATGCTTCCATCAGTACTGATATTGTTTTAGCGGTTTTTGTCTATAGGATTTTGGTCTACTTCAATATAGCAGCAGATGAGCAACTACTTACTTTTTTTGGTTATGTCGGTTTCTTCTTTTTTCAATCATTAATACTCATTTTTCGATTCTCTAACTCACTAAAAAAAGCCATTAGCAGTGCCGAAGAATCCTCACGGATTAAATCCGAATTTCTCAGCACCATGAGCCATGAAATCAGAACCCCAATGAATGCAGTTATTGGGCTGACTAATTTTATTTTAGAAGATAACCCCAAAAAGGACCACGTTGAATCATTGAATACTTTAAAGTTCTCGGCTGAGAATTTATTGGTGATCATCAATGATATACTTGATTACAATAAGATAGATGCAGGTAAAATTATTTTCGAAAAGATACCTGTAGATATAAGGGACTTGATGGGCAATATTGAAAATTCAATGGCGCCGAAAGCCATCCAAAAAGGGCTGACTTACAAAACACTAATTGATCCTGATTTACCAAATTACATCTATTGTGACAGCACCAGAACAACTCAGGTGCTCCTTAATCTATTGAGTAATGCTATAAAATTTACACATTCCGGTTCAATTGGAGTTACACTTGAAATGATCCAAAAGATCAACCATCAGGTAGAAATCAGTTTTACAGTTGAAGATACAGGTATAGGTATACCTGAAAACAAGATTCAGTTGATATTTGATCAATTTACCCAGGCTAGTTCAAGCACCACTCGGAAATTTGGTGGAACGGGGCTGGGGCTAGCAATTTGCAAAAAGCTTCTTGACCTTCAGGATACGCAGTTGCTGGTTGATAGTACGTTTGGTAAAGGTTCCAGATTCTTTTATCGACAAACTTTTGACATCTGTAGCAAAGAGGAGTTTGACGGTAGTATCGCCGAAGTAGAAAGAGGGCTTTTTAATCTGGAAGATCTACGGATACTCTTAGTAGAGGATAGCATGATAAACGTTATGGTGGCTATGAAATTCCTTACTAAATGGGGCATCAAAGTAGATCATGTTGAAAATGGAAAACTTGCGGTTGAAAGGCTACAAAATCATCAATATGATCTCATCTTAATGGATTTGCAAATGCCGATAATGGATGGGTATCAGGCAGTAGAGGAGATTAGAAAAATGGGGATTCAAATTCCGATTATTGCCCTTACAGCCTCAGCAATGTTGGATGTGAAGCAAAAGATCATGACTTCTGGCATGAATGGGTTTGTGATGAAGCCGTTTAGGCCGGAGGAATTGTATCAGGAAATCAGCTCAAAAGTGAGCCTTAATTAGTGTTTTTGAGCAAGGCAATCAACAAATGTTATTATTATTATTTTTATTCAAATAAAAAAACCACTCTTACTGTGTAATACGATCAAATGCAGACATAACATCAAACAACATTCAAATTAACAATGTTATCATTATGCGGTATCTGGCAATTAATTGGAGCTCTAAATTAGGTTCATTTACAATACTAATGATTCATTAAAGACCAGAACGGATTTGAATGTAAGCGACATTTAAATTCATTCCAAAGCCCAATTTAGTTCAAGCGATATAAAAACCAGTCCTCCCAGGCTGGTTTCGCTTTTTGGGCCTTCATTGAATCCAGGTTTTTATAGGCTGTGTTTAAACACAAAAGGGGCAGGAATCTTTCGATTCCTACCCCTTCTCATTAAATGGAAACCGTGATCCCCATTCAATGCCAAGCTACTGTTAAGCACTTTCAATTGACTCCGTTCGGCCAGAAACTAAACTTTAAGTCTGAAAACCCCTCCAAAGCTCTTTTTCCGAACGTATCCAGCTAAGTTTTCTTTGTTGAGATCAACCCTTTCGGATTAGCACTTTATCCCTCACTTGATAAATCAAATGTATTGCGGCGCATTGATCGGTTCAAGAAATCCCAAGCTTTGTTTCCCACAAGCTTTACACAGACTTCTGCCAATGTTTTACACACGTTACACCACCTTTTTACACCGCTAAATACACATTTGCCCCTATTGTCAAATGGCTTACTGCCGCTGATCTTCTAATTGACCATCTTTGTTCAAAATCAGAAACGAATACTATGAGAACTTTAATTGTTTTATCTCTTATCTTATTTACAATCAGCTGCGCTGAAAAAAAGAATGTCCAGGAAAAGGTTGAGAACGAAAGACCGGATGTTTACGCCAATGTCATTCCTGAGCTGAAGGCCAATCTGGAAGCCCACGGTGGGCTTGAGAAGTGGCGATCACTTGGAACATTGGAATACGACCGGCTAACATCTAGCGGCGGTGACCATCAGGTTATTGATTTGAAGTCACGAAAGGATCTGGTTAAAAATGACTCCCTATATACAATTGGCTTTGATGGAGAGAACGTCTGGATAACCCCTGACAAGGACGCTAAAAAGAATGCAAGGTTTTTCCACAATCTTTACTTTTACTTTTTTGCTTTTCCGTATGTTGTAGCTGATCCAGGCACTAACCAGGAATATCTCGGACAAATAGAATTCAATGGGAAAACTTATGATAAGATTAAGATAACCTATGGGGAAAATGTAGGAGACAGCCCTGAGGATCAATATATTCTCTGGTGTGATGCAGAATCGAAAAAATTGGATTTTATCAACTACTCTGTTACCTACTTTGATGACTCAAATCCTGAGAAATACAATGCGTTAGTCTATGATGAATGGCAAGAAATTGACGGTCTCTTAATGCCCAAAAACTGGACGCACTATCGCTGGGAGAATGACACAATAGGCGAAATCAGGGGAAGTCAGGTTTTTGAAAACGTCAGTGTTGCCACATCAACACCAGACCCATCATTGTTTGAAATGCCAGAGGGAGCAATGATTGATGAAATGCCGACGGAAGAGTAGTTAAGACCTACAAATCTTTTCTGGTTAACACCCTGTAAATCAAGGTAAGATAAATACCTAACCATGCGAGAACAATGGCCAGGTCTTTTATTGCCACTGTATCCTGTACTTCCATAAATACATATCTCTGGTAGGGAAACCTGATGAGGTTGTTAATGGCTTTAATGGGCCAATAGGGTGCTGTTGAAGCCAGCCAGCCAGGGATAAATGGATTGTGTTCAAAATTCACAATCAGCACAGGCTCAAAAATGAGCGTGTACATAAACACGGTAACTATGGCAAAACCTGCTTTCTTCAGCAGAAGGGCAACAAGAAAGGCAAACGTGAGAAAAGTAACAGTCTCGATGAAGTAGACGGCCACAAACTCAAGTGAACCAAACATGTATCTGGTGCCTTGAACATGAGACCAAAGCATGCCGGTTACTAAACCGATCACCAAAAGCACTAATGTTGCAATTAGTGATAGAATAATGATGAAGTTGAATTTTGAAATTAAAAATTCCTTCTTACTTAAGCCGTCAATTACATTTTGTCGAAGGGTTTTATAACTGATTTCATTGGTGATAGAAATGATTACGATAAAAGAAAGTATCACCTTGAAAAAGGTGGCCATGTAAATAATGTTGTGCCACACATCCGGAAAATCGTAAAACGGGATGATGGTTGGGTCAAGGCCATCAAACTCTGCTCCACGGCTTTTTAGAAACTCCAGGAAAAACTGAACACCTGAGGCGACAATAACGACTCCCGTGAAATACATCACGATCAGCACCCAAAACACTTTGTAGTTTTTGAGTTTAAGCCACTCAACCTGAAATAACCTACCCATCATGATCAGACAAAATTTTGAGAAACTCCTGTTCAAGATTACTCCTCTTTTGAGCGAGGTGTGATACTATTATATCCTTTTCAACCAGATACCTATTCAGTTCGGCACTTGTAACGTCTCCGTTTATACCAACCACAAAACCTGACTTATTATCTTCAAGCGTCAATTTTTTTGGCCAGTCTGCTAAAGCTGATTTCAGCAAATCCCGGTTATCACTGGCTACCTCAATTGAATTTTTAGAATTAAGAACCTCCTCTACTTCACCAGAATAAATTTGTTTGCCCTTTCTTAATATGGCAAAATGAGTGCACACTTTCTGCACTTCATCTAACAAGTGACTTGCTAAAATTATCGTTTTGCCTTTTTCAGCAATTTGTATAATTAGTTCCCTGATCTCAGCAATACCAGACGGATCAAGTCCGTTGGTGGGTTCATCCAAAATCATTACCGGTGGATCAGCCAACAAAGCTGAAGCGATGGCAAGCCGCTGCTTCATTCCCAGTGAGTAGGTTTTGAAGGCATCGTTTTTTCGTTCCAGCAACCCTACCCAATCAAGCACTTCATCAATTCTGGAATAACCACAATCTTTAATCTGTGCAATTATCTTGAGGTTTTTCCCTGCAGATAGATAAGGGTAGAAGCATGGTGTTTCCAATATGCTACCGATCTTCCGTCGGCTTTCATTTGACGGAGCCTGGCCAAACCATTTATATGAGCCAGAGGTTGGCTGAATGACATCCAGAATAACCCCCAGTGTGGTGGTTTTCCCGCTTCCATTTGGTCCTAGAAGACCAAATACCTGCCCTTTATTAATTTCCAGGGATAGGTCGTTGACAGCTTTGAGCCTCCGGTATTTTTTGGTGAGGCCTTCAATTGATAATATGTTTTCCACTAATTGTCCTTCGATTCCCTTGCGTGTTCTAATCGTTCTTCCCGGCCGACCTCAAATACATCCAGTAGGTCGCCCTCGTTTAAAGTGTTAATCAATTCGGGGATTTTATGCACCCCAATATTACCAATCAGTTCGACTGCTATCATTCCTCTTTCATCAGCCATAAGGGCTATATATTCATCATCTTCCCGGGCCATTACATGCACCACCTCCTCTTTGCCATCGATCACAACCATCTCTTCATAACCTTCTTCAGTGTAAAATTTATTTGCCAACTCCCGTATTTCCTTCCTATCTAAATCTGCTACTTTAAAAAATTTCAGCTTATCAATGCCATTCACCAGTTCATCAAAACCTGGGTTTCTTTTAATGTTGATCATCCTTAATGTGCTTGCATAAAAATAAAGTTCAGCATCAAGAATATTGTCCTTTTTAATTGAGTTAAATAAATCACTTTGACCTTGGGATTGCATTGGGGTTAGTAAAGCCCCTATGAGTATTGTGATGATTGAGATTTTCATTTTGAGTTATAAAAAGGGTCACTGTTAAGCCAGAGACCCTTATATTAAATACAATTTAATTTCCATCTTCTTTGTGCCCATCCAGCTTGCGCAGATGATCAAGTGCATCAATCTTCATTTTGGATGCCAAACTCGTAATCTTTTTTAAGTCGATTTCACCATAAAGTGTCATCACATGAAATGAATCATCAGCACCGGCTATCATCAGAAGTTCAGTTATGATTTTATCCTTCTCCTTGATCATAAACTCGAAATTGTCATTGCCGTCACGAACGGACATCAATTCTTCATAGCCTTTACCTTTTACTGTTGAAAGGGCACTTCTGTACTTCGCCATTCCCCCTGTGATGCTGTCACCAGATATTACCTTCAATCCCTTTAATTTACTAATGGCTTCAAGGAATTCCTCCTCGTTTTCATCGCCAGTTTCTATGTCAGTGAACAGACTGAACATTCGGCTTGTTACGCTCACTTTGGTAAAGTTTTCGTCATCCAGGTAGCTGCTAAAGTATTTTGAAACAGCATCTTCCTGAGCATTGGCCCCGAGGCCAGCAAGTAATGTAATTATGATTAATCCTATCTTTTTCATTTTGATTCTTGTTAATGTTTAATGATGCCTCAGTTGTTTGTATCCGCGGTTTCGAAATCAACATCAGCTACTTTTTCTTGTGCCTCACTGAATTGTCCCAATTTCATTGTAGCCTCCCGGCCCCTATTCATTTTTGTTGAGATAATCATTAAAGCTTCTTTTGTGGCCTCATATGCATCCTTTGGGTTATCAAAGGTGTCAGCCATTTCAGCATTAGACGACCCGAATGGATTTTTGAGTACAAGTGTCGCTACTATAATGCCAGACACAACGGCTGCAGCTTTCCAACTCACTAAAAACCTTTGTAGTGAAATAACCTTGACGTCTTTTTTCTCAATCCGGGAAAGAATTTTTTCATCAAAACTTTTATTCAAAAAATCATTGCTGGTTTTGTTGAAATATTTAAAAAGTTCTGATTCCTTTTCAAACCCCTGACTTAAGTTGCTTGCAAAAAAATCCTTTAGAAACCGCTCTTCTTCAAGAGTTGTTTCTGCCTTCCAGTATTTTTCTAATAGATATTTAAGCTCTTTCTGCTCCATGAATGTTAAGGTCAATTAACTGCTCACGTAATTTCTTTCTTGCCCTAAACAGGGTCACTTTTACTGTATTTATGTCCATCTCAAGAATTTCAGCCATCTCCTGATAGCTATATCCCATCACATCACGAAGCTTCACAACCTCCTGCTGCTTTGCGGGTAACTCAGAAATAAGGTTTCCTATCATGTTTTGGATTTCATTGCTGATGGTATACTCTAATGGACTTGGGTCAAAATGAAAATGGCCAGATGCCTTTTCAATTGATTCATTTTGATTGGCCTTTACCCTCAATTTGTCAATAGAAAGGTTTCGGATCATCCGCATGCACCACGCCTCTAAATTCTTGACGTCAACAAGGTCAATCCGGTGGTCCCACATTTTTAGCAATACTTCTTGCACAACATCTTCGGCTAATTCACGATGATTAGTGATGCTATAAGCAAACCGGAAATACTTGTTCTTTCCTGGAAGAACCTCGTTTTTAAAGGCCTCTAATGTCATTTTCAGAAGGGTGACGATTGAGGATAAATTTGGTTAACATGAAATTAGAAAATTAAGTTGAGATCTTAGATTCAACGCATTCCTTGTATAATTCAATCAATTTACCTGAGGCTGTTTCAGAAGAGTAATTTTTAGCATGTTCATAACCTCTTTTTGAAAGATCATCCCTTAAGACTGAATCAGAAACGATCTGGTTAATGCAATTAGTCAAACTTTGCACATTGTTTACCTCAAAGAGGAGCCCTCCAGGGCCCACCACCTCAGGCAGAGAGGTTGTATTTGCAACAAGAGCTGGTGTTTTACATGCCAGGGATTCAATTACAGGAATTCCAAAACCTTCGCTTAAGGATGGCAAAATGGTGGCCATCGCCAGGCTGTAAATACAGCGGATTTCTTCTGCCGATGGGTTATCGATCTCGTTGATAAAAAGGATCCTGTCACTCAGCTTTGCCTCTGCAGTTTGTTTTTTGAGCTCAACTTCGTATGTGCCTGTCCCGACAATTACCAGGGAAACCTCACTATCTTTTAATGAATTTATAATCAGCTGGATGTTTTTATATTTTTCAAGCGCCCCCACATAAAGCATAAAGTGATCAGGAAGTTGAAACTTTTCTTTCACCTTAAGTTTCAGTTCAATAGATGAATTCTCGAACCATTCCTCACTTATTGAGGGACTAATTACCGTTGTCTTTTCTTTAGCCGGTGGATAAAAAGCCAACAAGCTCCTTTTGGTCCATTCGGAAACCGCAATGACCCGATCAGCTCTTTTAATCGCTTGTAGAGCCTTCCACTGATAGATTTTTCTATCAATGAAGGGGTAATTTTGAGGGACCACATGCCAGTTAAAATCGTGGATGGTGACGACCATTTTGGCATTACCACCATTTTGCAGTGGTAATTCACCAGACAAACCATGATATATATCCAACCTGTCATGAGTTATCTCATTGCTGATACCGACACTTCTCCACCAAGCTGGTAAAAAATGCCGATCATGTCTAACCTGATTGAATTGACTGGCATCGTTCGCACTAACTAAGCCAGATTTAAGTTTGGGTGAATAACCAACGTAAAGGTTATCTGGGAAAAATTTGGTTAGCCCTGTAATTAGATTTCTGGAATAATTCCCAAGACCCCTTGAATTATAGAAAGCCCTTTTGGCATCAAAGCCAATGCGCATTATGCAAGCAGTTTATTTTGAAGAATCTGCTGAGTAATGGGTTTCGATATAAAGTCTGCCACATCTTCATATTCCCTAGCTCTATTCCGGTCTTCTTCATCGATTGAGGAAGTGACTATGAAAATCTTTACGCTCTTTTCAAGATCGTTCTTGATTTTATCAAACGCATCCAAAAACATCCATCCATCAGCAATTGGCATGTTTAAATCTAACATGATTATATCTGGAATTTCGCTGGCAGTTCTACCCAGGTAATTATATGCTTCATCGCCATTGAAAAATGACAATACATTATCATTGATTTCCATTGAACCTAAGTACTTCTTGACAATCCAATGAAACAATTGGTCATCATCTACTATGGCAATTGTTTTTTTATGCATCTTCCTGCTTTAGAGGGAATTTAATTATAAATGTCGTTCCTTTTTCGGGCTTGCTTTTCACTTCAATTTCTCCTCCGATAATTTCAATTTGATTTTTGATTAAAAACAACCCCACACCACGCTTTTCTTTATTAGAATGAAAAGTCTTTCCATACTTAAACAGTTTGTTTCCATGCTTTTTTAAATCAATTCCTATTCCATTGTCTTTGAATTTCAAAATGGTTCGGTTCTCATCGATATGGGTTGAAGTTTTAATAGAAACAGGCTTATTCGGCTTGCTATATTTTAGGGAATTGCTCAGCAGGTTTAAGAGAATACTTTCCAGATAAACTCGGGGGACAACAATTTTATCTACCGTAAAATCTTCTGTAATGTTGGCCTGCTTTTCAATGAGTGTTCTGCTCAACTGAATTTTCACTTTGCTTAATGTTTCTTTAAAAAGTATCCGCTGGAATTGCAGCTTTTCCCCCTGCCTTATTTTCAGGATATCGTTTAAATCAGATACTGTTTGCAAGGCGCTATTAACGGTTTCTTCCATCTGACTAACCACTTCTTCCTTTTCAGCATTTGGGATATTTTTATGAATATCAAGAAGTGAGCTAAGATTGCTCATTGGCGACCGAAGGTTGTGTGAAACAATCTGGGCAAATTCCAGCAGTTGATCATTCCTTAGTTTCAATTCATTCGTTAGCTGAACAAGCTGATTGTTCTTTTCAGTCAATTTTTCCTGAGCCCTTTGACTTCTGGAAATATCGGTGTAAGTACACAAGCCATAAAGCAGATCTCCAGAATTGTTAAAAATTGGGATAGAATTGACCAGTATCCAGACTCTTTCACGGTTCTCTTCTGGCAATACTCCCATTAACTCATCACTTACGGCATTGCCTGTATATAAAGTGCGAACAATGGGATATTCTTCTACTTGATATAATTTGCCATCTTCATGAATTACGTTCCACGAATCTGGCAAATGTGAAGTGCCCTGCCATTGTTCTATTGTAAGGCCGAATAATTCATATGCGGCAGCATTGTATAAAAATGGCTTACCCTTAAGATCAAACATGGCCACCCCCACGTTCAGGTTCTTAATCACTTCCTTGAAACGATTTTCACTTTCGGCCAGGGCATTTTGATCTTCCATCCTTTTTGTGATGTCGTTCATCATACCAATCATGCGCTTGGCTTTACCGTCTAAATTTGTAAAGAAACCGCGGTCGTGGATGTAGCAGAATGTTTGGTCTTTTCTCCGAAATCGATACTGGACATCATATGATTTAAGAGATTCTTGTGCTTTATCAAGTAACTCAAAAGCCATTTCCTTATCATCAGGGTGTATAAGATCTCCCCAGGTATCTATGTCTCCCATCTCACCTGATGTATACCCCAAAACAGTCACAATATCCCCACTCCATATTATTTTTCCGCTGGGTATATCATAGTCGTAGATTATTGCCCCTGCTGATTGTGCCACCAATTCATATTTGGTTTTCCAATCTTCCCTCTCCAGTTCAAGCTCTTTTTTTTCAGTTATGTCTTGGATCGTACCAGTCATAACTACAGAACCATCTGATTTGATAACGTCGCCGGTGCCTTCAATCCAATGGAAGGTGCCGTCTGGCCATTTTACCCTGTGATGATTAAAGAATGATTTACCTTTTAGAATTGAATTTTGAATAAAATGATTTACTTCAGGCTTATCATCTGGGTGAACCAGTTCATAATAAGAATCGACTGTGCCATCGAATGATCTCGAAAATTCGTCGAAATAATCACTGACCTTTCCTGTAGACCTGACTGTGTTATTTGTTAAATCAAACTCCCAAAGTGCCATTTTTGCACCGCTAAGCGCATTCCGGAGCCGGTTCTCCAGTTTAATTAAATCTGCATTCCCCCTACTCTCAGGAGGATCGTTGAGTTTATCAGTAGAGTCCATAGCGATGACACTAACCTTCTAAATATATTAAGAATACTTAGAATATAACTACCGTACTGCTGCTATTTTTTCCCTTTGAAGCTAAACCCATCAATTACTTTTCTGAACACATCGAAATAAAGGGTAATCATAAGCGTAACTGTCATGAACCAAATCATAATGACGTTAAACACTTTTGTGTCGTAATTGACTCCTAAGAAATGCTTCTGTGAGAAATAAAATTGCTCTCGAAAGTCTATCGGACTTGTTGGTTGCGGATCCATGTAAACAGGATATATCTTCCTGACAAGATGGCCTTCAGTTTCTATCACCCTTTTTTCAGCGGCAGAATTGCGCACTAAAAATTTGATCTGTTCATTGGCCCATTTTTTCTGGGCGGTTTCAAATGATTCCTTCTCTTCAGGGTTTAATGAGGCAATTAATACATCACGCTGCTTTGAAGCATCATTGTATCTATTGGCATATACCTTTCTTAAAGTGGCCAAAAACTCCTTTGCCTTATTAAATACTTCAGAATTGAAGTTGGTTGTGATCTGATCGGCTTCCGGAAATTTATCCCGCCCCACATGTGCCAACTGCTTTTCAATTTCGTTCTTGACAACCATCAACCTTTCATTTACTTCGTTTTGAATTTCATCGTCTGATGAAGTATAATTTTGATGTGCATAATCCAAGTCAATTTCTAACCTTGGAATATAGTAGGTGGTTAGGTATTCGTTGTTGGCCATAGCTTTGTCTATCTCAAAGACTTTTTCCTCATAAGGATTGTCCTTAAATGACGTAACCATTAAGGCTTCAAACGCCCATCTCGAAGCCATCATTTCACCAATAAATGGCACTTTATCTTCAGATGTAATTTGGGGGTTCAGCTTGTCAAAATTGACCACGACACCACTCAATATGAGCTGCGGGATTAGTAGCAATGGAATTAGAATATAAATTGTTACGGCCGAATTAAAGGCGGATGACACATTTAACCCTAGGGTATTTGCAAAGCATGAAACAGAAAATAGGATAATCCAGTATGTAATCGTCATGCTTTCAATACCCAAAACCAAATCGCCAATCAAAACAAACATGAGCGTTTGAATTGCTGATAACGTAAACAATATCAGCATCTTGGAAAACAGGTAGCTTAACCTACTTAAGTTCAAAAAAGACTCTCTTTTCAAGATTTTCCGGTCCTTAATTATTTCTTCTGCAGAAACCGTAAGGCCCATGAAAAGCGCCACTATTACGCTCATGAAAAAGAAGGCTGGTATATTTTCATTTAAGCCAAACCAATACTGAGATTCGTCAGAAGGATAATATCTAACAATGTAAGCCAGCAATAGCGCTAGCACTGGTGCTTCTGCCAGGTTGATTACGAGATACTGCTTGTTGCTAAGTTTAGACTTGACGTCTCGCAGTGTGAAAATTACCGCTTGCTTTATTTTGTTTGGTATATCTAAAGTGGCCTTAGGTTTTTCCTCAAATTCTTTGACTTCCCTGATCTTGATTTTCTTTTGAAAATACTCATACCAGGTTTCGGGGGATATCTTTCGTTGATCTGTAAACTTTCCATACTCATTGACCACCTTGGTTTCAATGATGTTGAAAATCTGTTCGGGGTTAACGTTTCCACACTCAATGCATGAACCCACCTCCCTGTCGATCATGTTCACAATTGTTTTAAAATAGGTCACGGCATCCACTGGGTTGCCATAGTAGATCTGGTATCCACCCAAATCCAGGATGACCATTTTATCAAACATCTTATAGATATCGCTTGAGGGCTGATGGATTACAACAAAAATCATCTTGCCTTTAAGCGAAAGCTCTTTAAGCAAATCCATTATGTTTTCAGAATCCCTTGACGATAAGCCACTGGTTGGTTCATCCACAAATAAAACAGCAGGCTCCCTTAAGAGCTCAAGCCCGATATTCAAACGCTTTCGTTGACCACCACTAATTGTTTTATCAAGCGGTGACCCCACTCTTAAATCCCTGGTTTCAGAAAGGCCTAAACTTGCCAACGTTTGGTTCACCAACTTGTCAATGCCTTCATCATCCAATGAACTGAAGCAAAGCTTTGTAGCAAAGTACAAATTCTGGTAAACAGTCAGATCATCCATTAAAAGGTCATCTTGCGGCACATAACCGATTACACCCTCTAATTCATCTTTTTCTTTATGAATATCCTTGCCATTAATTCTAACAGAACCTTCTGATGGTGTTTCATTGCCGTTTAGAACATTAAGTAACGTTGATTTACCGGCACCACTACCACCCATCAATCCGATTAACTTACCGCCAGACTCAGCTATATTGATGTTCCTAAGCCCAATACCCCCATTCTTAAACTTAAAATGAACCTTCTCTGCTACGAAACTTAGCGACGTTTCCCTGGCCTCTTCTCTAAACGAACTAATAATATCGCTGAAATACATGGGCTTAATTTTTGTGCCTCTTATAGCACTGCCCTGAGAGAGGATACTGATATTCTGGTTTCTTTTTAACGCTATTCCATTGAGTGTTAGGGCTGAAGTACCGATGTACTTCATAAAGTAAATTTCAGCTGACTTTATTCTTAAAATAGCGACGAACCCATCCAGATGTTTGCTGACGTAATGTTTGCTTTTGAAGGGTTTATCATTCTCGCCATTATCAATGATTAGGATGTTGGGTGAAGACAAGTTGGCTTTGTCTGAATGAACCACATAAGACTTGATTTGCTCAATTTCATCTTTTGGTACATTAAAGGCATCCCCAATAAAAAACAGGAGTTCATCCTCTCTTTCTGTAATCACACCGTCAGCCATAATTAGCTGCATCAGCACCAACATCACCACTACTTTTTGCTGTGTAGTAAACTCCTGGTTTACATTTTTGGTGATATTAATTATCTCAGCTTTTTCATCAATATTATCATCCGGGCTGTTTGGAACACCAGCCGTGAGCTTATCAAAAAGTTGAAGATATTTAGCCGTATCCTCCTTGCTCAGGTTTTGACTCAGAAATATTTCTATGGTTTCCCTCTCATCGTCAGTTACCTGATCCTCCTTTGCAACAATGGCCAATAACTGGATAATCGCTTTTAACAACTCTTCACTCATAGTTTAGGGATTAATTGGTTATGCTGGTTGGCTCTTAAAAACATTTACCACTAAATATAAAAAAAGGCATTGAATGTTGATCCAATGCCTTTCAATTTATCTCAATCTGAGATTAGCTGATTATTTGTTCCCTTATCCTTGCAATCTCATTAGTTATATCTTTTAGTAGCCCTTCATCAAGCACTACATGTGCGGCATCTTCACTTATCTTTTTCTCAATGTCACCTATTTCATCGTAGTAAAATCGCAAAACACCCATTTCAACTTCCATATTTTCAACAATTTCATCCTGTTCGATGTTTTTAAGCACACCGATTAAATCTAATAGGGGCTTTTGCTGATCGGCGACAAGCCTAATAAGTGGCTCTAATACTAAATTTCTTGCTTCTGGCGGAAGATCTGTCGGGTAATTTTTAATAACCTGTGTAGAGATATAAAGCCCTTCGATATAACTGCCAGCAAGTGCCAAGGCAGCAATTTTAGTCCTTGAATTGCTCTCTAATTGTTCCTCAGCCTGAACCATTGCCTGGTTCACCAAAACTGCAAGCGAATCCCTGTTACCAATGTTTTGCTCAAATCTTCGTAGCAGACTTACATCAAATGCCGAGGCAATGCCTAAATAATCAGCCAGTTTCTGACACCCGTCCATGTACTTTAGTGCATCCTGCACTTGCTCATATGAAGCAAAGTATCCAACGTCTGTCGCATAAACACCAAGGTTTAGAGCGGCTTTATCATTACTCTGATATCCATCAACCTTATCAATATCGTTAGCAACTTTGCTATTAAAATCAGCACCAACCTGTTGCAACAATAACGGAACCTCTGTGGGAGGTGGTAATTCGTGTACTACTCTATCAATTTCTTGATTCACCTGATCTTGTGCTGAATCAAATTCACTGGATTCAGATCCTTCACCACTATCAGAGGATTCTGATCCGCCACCACATGACCATAAAAGGACTGATAACCCAAGTACAAGCGCATTTAAAGTCTGGTATAGGTTGAGTTTCATATTTAAGATGTTTTTAAACGATTTGAAGACAATCCAATTTTAATACATTTTTAACTGTTTTAAAATTAAAACAGTAGAATTTAGTGAATGGTCAATCCGCTATACAACCACAATTAGCCCAGACACAATTTAATAACTAAGACTTCAAAAATAGTACTTTCGAACAAAGACTAAATGTTTATTATACAAATTGAACTTATTTAGTCTGGCTTCACTATTTCCACCAAATGGCTAATTGCTTGTTCATTGACCGGAATATTGATTTTATCTACAATATTCCTTTTCTCCTTTTCAGTTAAATGCCAGCTCAATGAAGCCCTTTCAGTCTCTTTAAGCCTTAACCTTTCATTGTCTGGTTCCCCATTAGTTTCGTCGAAAATTGAGTTCGTATTGTATTCTATCTCGATCACATGAATATCCCCATCAAACCAAGTGGTGGCAAATTCCAGGTTTTGATCATTCTTTAGATCCTGAATGTTGCCTAAATTATTATAAACACTACTAATTGGTGCGCCGATCTTTTGAATGATAGAGGGAGTTGAAGGTAAATCAATGTTTGGATCCTTTTCCGTATCGCGAATGGATAAAAAGATGACATCTGATGTGTTCTCACTAAACCAATTCCGGAATACATATAAAAACCTAATAGCATCAGAAATGCCGTAATTATCAGAAATACCAGCATCCATCAATTCAATTTGAGGCTCACTTGGCAGCTTAATATTTGGTGTGACGTACGGAAATGTTGCACTCATTCTTAAAGCGGTCAAAAACCTAAGGTTAGGAGAGTTTTGTTCTTTAAATAGACCATTGAAATCTACACCTGTGACCTGAAATACATTGCCTCCGTCAATTGCCTCATTAGCCAGTGTCATATAAGAAATGCCATGTGGAGATATGTATAACTTTCTACCATCATTCACAATTGTGGGCGAAAGTATCATCATTGGTATATCTGCCTTTTGTTCTGGCTCTAAATAATCGATCAATCTCTTTTCCAGAACCCCCTTCGTATTTTTATTAAGTTGATTTTCGAATGCGTAGCCCCTGTTTTTAGAATACTCATAACCCCCATATTGAAAAGGCTGTTTTCTTAAAAAAATGTCGTTTACTAATAAACTGAATATGATTGGGTTCAAATTATCCGTTGAGATATTCTGCCTATACTCCGGGCTCAAGAGGTCAGTTATTTCACCTTTAGTGCTTCGCAAGTAGAGTTCACGGAAATATGCTGCCCCAACCATACCGCCTGAAGCCCCGGTGATTAAGACGGTATGAGTCATGAGCTTTCCGTCAAGCAAGCTGTCCAACCGTTGCATGGCATTGAAAGTCCAAAGAGCTGCCCTTTGGCCTCCTCCACTTACACATGCAAAAATGGCCGCTGGGTTATTTGAGGGCTGTTTCGCTTTCCAATTTTCAAGAATATCAAGCGCTGCCAGCTTATCAGTGCCATATCTCTCTACTGAGCTAAATTCCGCCAGCGTCTCTCTATTATAGGAGGAGCTTGTCGTATTATAATTTAAACCGTAGGCCTCATTTTCTCTCTTTAATGCTCCGGCTTGCCAAAGACCATTTAGTGCAAGAAACAAAGCCAACACAACAGTTACTGACCATTCCCGAGTCCAGTACGAGATCAAACCGTAAATCATGACCACTATAGTCAGTATAAGGATGACACTGGCGGCCGCAGGGATTTGAAAGACGGCAACATCAACAAACCATCCCAAAACCAAAATCAGCAATAAAATGAATAGCTCAATTATCACAGAATTGAAATGGTTCTGATCAAAAATTCTCAATACCGTTTCTTTATCATAAAAATCGTGGAGGCCAGCCGTTGAGCATGGCTTAAATTTGAGATTCAAGTAATTGTCTACTCTATAACCGCCTTTTCTTGCCTCCCTTAGTCGGTTCATTACGGTTTGGCGGCTCACTTTTACACTTTTTAATACTTCATCAACGCTGCCTGTCAAAAACTTAAAAATGTCCTTATTGGTTAGCCTGAAGTAAAGCAACAACACTGTCATCATTAGGGCTGTGCCCACGATCAATCCCAGAATTCGAGAAGAAGCGATACTGAACGCCACGTCATTGTCAACCTGAAAGTTTATGACAGCACCGAGATAAAATAGCAACCCAATCGTGGGGATTACACTATTGTTCAAGAGAAATTTGGCAAAAGGACGCTGTAAAATTCCAAGGAAATTATACTTGTGTCCATCAAGAATATAGCATGTAATGTGAAAGGCAACCACGAACCCTCCCAGGGTGATACCGACAATAAAAAAGCTCCAGAAGTTGACCTTGTTTAAATATTCTGGCTCCAAGAATAGATATGGGATGCCTAGAAGCTTACCAAACTTTTGGTTGACTATTAGAATAATAAAAAGCCAACAACCAATTAGTATCTGGTTCTTCTTGAGATGTAGTAACAATAGTTGGGCCGGAAAAGAATAAAAGAATGATTGAAACATCCGTTGCACAAGGTTGGGTTGTTTCATTTAATGGTTTTTAATTTCTGTCTTCTCCATAAGTTCTAATGCCAGTTATTTTAACCAGCCCATCGTTCTTTCAATTGCTTTTTTCCAACCAGAATAGTATCGCTCTGCAGTTTCCCTTTCCAGAGCAGGATCAAACACCCGTTCTATTTTTCTATTATTTACTATATCTGCCTTTTTCCATATTCCACAATGAATACCAGCAATATAAGCAGCTCCCTGTGCGGTTGATTCAACCACCTCAGGCCTTTCTACTGCTGCCTGAAGAATATCCGATTGAAACTGCATCAACCAATTATTGGTTACTGCGCCACCATCAACTTTAAGGGTTTTAAGTGAAAGCCCTGAATCTTTCTCCATGGCCTGAAGCACATCTTTTGTTTGGTATGCCAAAGAGTGTAATGTAGCCTTGATTATCTCGTTTCTTCCCGTATCTCTTGTGAGGCCAAAAATTGCCCCTCTGGCATACATGTCCCAATAAGGTGTGCCTAATCCTGCAAAAGCAGGAACGACGTAAACATCTTCACCCTCATTTGCCGCTTCGGCCAATTTCTCAGATTCAGGTGCTGAATCGATGATACCCAACCCATCTCGCAGCCATTGAATTGCAGCCCCAGCTATAAAAATACTCCCTTCCAAAGCGTATTCAACTCTTCCATCCAAACCCCACGCAATGGTTGTTAATAGGCCCGATTCGGAAATTTTTGGCTCTTCACCAGTGTTCATCAGCATAAAACATCCGGTTCCATAGGTGTTTTTTGCCATTCCTGGCTCAAAGCAAGCTTGCCCAAATAATGCTGCCTGCTGATCACCTAAAATCCCTCCAATTGGTACTTTGATGCCGTCAATTTCAAAATCACCAAAATGACTGCAAGAGGGAAGTACTTCAGGTAACATTAAAGGTGGAATGTCTAATTCAGCAAGCATTTTTTCATCCCACTTCAGGTGCTTTATATTATATATAAGAGTTCTGGATGCATTAGTATAATCAGTAACATGCTTTTTGCCGTCAG
This sequence comes from Cyclobacteriaceae bacterium, assembly GCA_040222875.1. Classification (GTDB taxonomy): domain Bacteria; phylum Bacteroidota; class Bacteroidia; order Cytophagales; family Cyclobacteriaceae; genus JAJCYL01. The sequence continues at coordinate 713,760 of JAVKCG010000004.1, forward strand.
TCATTTTCCATACAAGCCACGAATCTATTGTTCCGAAGATTAGATCCCCTTTCTCAGCCAAATTTCTGGCTTCATCTACATTGTCCAATATCCACTTGATTTTGGTTCCTGAGAAGTAGGCATCCGCAACTAAACCTGTGTTTTCACGGATATATGGCTCAAGGCCAGCATTTTTTAAATCCTCACAAATTGAAGCCGTACGACGATCTTGCCAGACTATCGCATTATAAATAGGCTTACCGGTGGTTCTATTCCAAACAACCGTTGTTTCCCTTTGATTGGTGATTCCTATTCCTGCAATTTGCTGAGCTGATATTTGACCTTTTTTAAGGACATCATTAATTACGGCAGATTGTGTTTCCCAAATTTCTTCAGCATCATGCTCAACCCAACCTGGTTTCGGAAATACCTGAGTGAATTCCTGTTGGGCTACTTCAACAATTTGGCCTATAGAATCAAAAATTATAGCTCTCGAACTAGTAGTGCCCTGGTCAATAGCCAAGATAAACTTCTCCATACTCTAATTTTTATCTGGTTAAATCTATTAAACATCTAATTACCATTAAATTGACTCATAACCTTTTTATTTATAGGGATTTTGTGTTTATTTTGACAGGATTGCTTTAAGTGAAATGTGAAAGCAGTTAAACCATCTGAGTAATATCTCACCAAACCTAAAATTATGGAGCTGGAAATTCTCGATCTGATAACCTTACTGATTTTCCTCGCAGCTACGTTTACCCTGATTAATATCACTCTCATTAAGCTTCCCTCTACTATCGGACTGATGTTCATAGCACTGGGAATGTCGGTAGTCATATTGGTATCAGGAATTATTTTCCCGCACCTAACGGACGTCGCGGTGCACATAATGGAGGACTTTGATTTTGAACAGGTTCTCCTGCATGTGATGCTAAGTTTCCTGCTGTTTGCAGGAGCGTTGTCTATCGATCTTAGTAAATTGGTAGAAGAGCGGCTTCCAATCCTGGCCTTAGCCACCTTTGGAGTAATTGTTTCAACATTTATTGTTGGATTCTTAATGTTTGAGGTTTTTCAATGGGTTGGGTATCCCGTTCCTCTGACGTTTTGCTTGTTGTTCGGTGCACTTATTTCACCAACTGACCCGATTGCAGTTTTGGCATTGATTAAGAAGGCCAATCTTTCCAAGAACCTCGAGATTAAAATCGCTGGCGAATCATTGTTCAACGACGGAATCGGTGTTGTGGTATTCCTTACAATTTTGGGAGTTGCTAAGCAAGGCACCGACAATATCAGTGTTGTGGACATAGGTGTTTTATTTGGAACAGAAGTCATCGGTGGACTTGGTATGGGGGCCATCCTTGGTTTTATTGGATTCAAGCTCCTGGATTATATCGAAAATGACCATGTTGAGTTAGAGGTATTGGTGACACTTTCACTAGTTATGGGCGGAAACCGAATTGCCGAACTGATACATGTATCGGGTCCATTAGCAATGGTGACAATGGGGTTATTCATTGGTAATGAAGGACGTAGTGATAAGTTAGCCCAGGCTACCGGAGAATATGTTTATAAATTCTGGCATCTATTAGATGAAGCGCTAAACGCAATACTTTTCATCCTGATTGGCCTTGAGATGATAGTAATCTCGCAAGGTTATAAACTTGAATACTTGTTCATTGGAATAATAGCTATAGCCGTTGTTTTATTTGCCAGGTTAATTGGTGTATCCATACCAATTGGCATAATGAGCCGAACACGAAAATTTGAAAAAGGCACCATTGCCATATTAACGTGGGGTGGACTGAGGGGAGGTCTGTCCGTGGCTATGGCGTTATCGTTACCAGATGAACTGCTTGGAGAGTTTAAAGATTTGATTGTTGTGACGACCTATTCAGTCGTACTATTCTCTATTATGGTTCAGGGTTTAACCATTAGTAAATTGATTAAGAACTAAAGAGAAAATATTACTTTTGCGCTCTCAATTTTAACACGAAGTATCACCTACAGAATACCAAACAAATGAGACTTAGTTTAGCAGAAGGCCTTTATTTAATTGCATTAGACGATGAAGAGGGGCGTTTATTAGCCTCAGCCGAAAGAACCATTGATCACGGTTTAGTAGCAGCCGCCTTGCTTGAACTTGTAGTAACAGGGCGACTGGCCTTGGAAGGAACCCTGGTCGTAGTCAAAAATACTTCTGGCACTGGAAACAAGGTGTTGGATTCCGTTCTTTCACTAGTTGGTGAAGGCGGGGATATTATTGATGTGGTGAAGCGGATTGTAGATGAACTGGATGAAATTCAAAATGATGTAACTCAATTATTAGTTACTCGTGGCATTATTAGAAAAGAAGCAACCAAACTCCTTTGGATTCCAGTAAGTGAGAGAATGGGTAATGCCAATTACGCCTTCGAACAAGAAATCCGGGACTCCCTATACAAAATTGTAATGAAGAATGCCAAACCTACACCTGCCTGGGTTGTACTCATGACAATGATTCATTACAACAACCTGTTAGGTGAAGTATTCAAGAAGAAGGACGATGAAATTGATGCAGTGAAAGTAGCTAAGGATAAAGCCCGGAATGCAGTTGACGCCAATTTAGCTGCAACCTTTACCAAGCTGAGCACCCATTTTTCGTCACTGTGAAACGTTAGGGTTAACGGCTTTTCTCCTTCCGGTTAATGATGTTGAGTCTGGTTTATTGGCCAGGGCTTTAGCCATATTTTCTTTCAACAAAAGATTGATTTCATCTGCCACCTGGCTTTCAGGGATATTTTCAAGTTTCGCCAAAATTCTGGTTTGGGTTTGAAGCATAGTCCTCAAATAGGCAATGGCTGAATCTGTATGGTTCACGAGAAGATTACCTTTCAGGGCCATAAAACCGAACCCTTCATCGGGATTGTTCCTATCTTTTTCCAAAATTAAATATTCAACCCCATTGACGGTTACTTCATCAAAATGGAGCTCAATGCTATCGTGGATTTCCCTAACTCCTGGGCCCTGATCAACACTGACCTCACGGTTAGGCCCGCAATTTGAAAGTGAGACTACGGTAACGATTAAAAAGACAAGATATCTCATACGCTTCATGTCAATATTATCTAACTACTCCTTCTTCAATCTTGAAGATTTTCTTAATCGAACCAAAAGCCTTTCCATTCATGATAATAACCAGGTGGTCTCCCACGCTTATCTTAACATCAGCTACCGGGTTTTTTATCAACTGTGTTTGGCCGTTGTCATTTTTCTTACTGATACCGATTAAAATAGCATTAAACCGCTTTTTTAAATCAAGAAAGGCGGTTTCGTAAGACTTTTCTTTATAAGGGTTCTCATTGGTGATCATGAACTCCTTGATGTCATAATCATCATCTGAATTGGCATAGGAAAGGATATCCTCGCTATATGCGGCAACATCAGGTTCGAAAATGTAGCTGGCCAATAATTTAGAAGCCAACTCATTTTTAGAAATGGCATGAGTGACTCCCGCAGTTACGAAGGTGTGCTTCAAATCGCTGTTATCAAGCGTAACTATATATTTAAGGTCGTCATACCGTTTTTTCATGTTTAAGATGTAGACCAATTTTTCTGTATCATTTGCTAGGTTTACAAAAACCATGGATGATTCGTGAATATTAGCCTTGTTCAGCAGGTCATAATTTTCAAAATCAGAAAACAATACAAAAAGGTCTTTCTCCGAAAAAAGTCCTTTGATAATTTCCAGGTCATTGTTCTGGTCGGTAACGATTGCCACAGATTTTCCAACTCCAAGAAGTTGCTCTGTAACCGCCTTACCGAAATCATTCCATCCAATTATTACAGCATGGTTTTTCATAGTAGTGCCATTATAGCCTCTTTTCTTATTTTCCCTAATTGTTGCCATGATGTTGCCAAATTGACTAATCATAATGCCGTATAAGCCCAGGCTGACTATAACGAATATGAAGCCTATTACCCTGCCGTAAACAGTCATCGGGTATAGGTCACCATAGCCAACGGTAGTTAGCGTTACCACCGAGTACCAAATTGCCTGAGTGTAATCAGTGATAGCGGATTGATGGCTATCTTTTTCATACCAAATTAAGAGGCTGATTAAAATAAAATAGAAGATTAGTGCGACCGCAATCCTAATGCCCAACCTGGTATAGTGTTTCCTGTTTTCAACATCACCAGAAATGGTATGCGGTTGACTTTTGGTTAGGAGATCATGGAGGCGCATCAATCCAAATATAGGTACAAATTAAAATATTAGGAAATCTGTTAAATATTAGCTTAACCCCTATTTTTCAGGTGCTTTGATATTGCCAATTAAATCTCTGGTTGAAACATTATCGGATTCACCCACATGATGATTTTGCTCTGCAAATGCCTTGATTTGCCATCAACAAAAAAATAAGCATGACCAGTGCGGCCATGCTTATAAGACCAAGCCTATTTACTTACCTAGTATTTTGAACTCCACTCTTCTATTGAAAGCCCGGCCCTCCTCTGTTTCGTTTGTTGCCACGGGGGAGGTTTCGCCGTAACCTTTTGAAGTAAGCCTACCCTTGCTCACTCCTTTTGAAGTTAAATACTCTACTACACTCTGTGCCCTTGCTGATGATAACGACATATTGCTGGCATCATCACCAACATTATCTGTGTGCCCTGAAAGTTCAATTTTAATTCCCGAATTTTCATCTAACAACTTGGCTACTCGATCGAGTTCGGGGTATGATTCTGGTTTCAACTCGGCTTTTCCGAACTCGAAAAATATGTTGTTCAGCCTTACAACCTCGCCCACTTCAATTGGTGAAAGGTATAAGTCCTTCTCGATCTCTGTGTACTCCTTTAAATCAGTTAGGTCAAGGTTTTCACTGACTGCGTAGAAGTCTTTAGCCTTTGCAAGAAAACCGTACTGTTTGCCAAATGGCAATACAATTTTGTAGGTGCCATTTTCAGGCTCAGACCTTGCCAAGCCAACCTCCTTGCCTTCAGGAAGGGTTTCATAAAAGATATTGGCTTTAAGCGGCTCTTTTGTTGCTGAATTGAGCACCCTGCCATAAACAAGCACTACGGGGTCTGGCTTTGCTTCCTGTGGCAGTTTAATCCTAAAGATGTCGGATTTACCATAGCCGCTCTTAGCTGAAACAAAATACGCATATTCACCCGATGCCGGTATTGTAAAACCAGTTTCCCAATCATCGCTGTTTATTACAGGGCCTACATTGAGCGGTTTTGACCAATTGGTCCATGTGTCATCCAACCTTTTTGACATGTAGATATCATTGTCACCAAAACCCTCAAGTCCATTAGTGCTATAGAATAATGTGACTCCGTCTGCAGCTAAAAAAGGGCCAATTTCTTCACCTTCTGTATTTATTGTAGTACCGAGGTTTTTGGGTTTTGTCCATTCATTTTCACCCGTACGGAATGATACATAAATATCTTTTTCACCAATGTTTTCCTTTTTCTTCTTTCGTTGAACACTCATTAAAAGTACTTTGCTATCATTTGAAAGATAGAAACCCACATAGTCATTGATGTTTTCATAATCATCAATGTCTTGTTTCTTAGGGAATGACCATCCACCTCTTTCCCTATAGCTAATAGAAGCTCCTGGAGACATACTGCCATCAAAGTAGTTGTAGACGTTTGCCAAAAAAATTGAATTACCATCGGGGGTAATTGACTCAATCCAATTGTTCCCGTCGTTATTAAGCGGCTGTCCTAAACGTTGAGCCTCACCCCAAGTGCCATCATCTTGAATGTTTGAAAACCAAATTTCGTCACCATCATCAGTTCCGTCGGTATTTTGAGGGTGGTATTTTCTATCAAAAAACAATGTTTTACCATCAGGGGTAATCCGTGGGCTAATATCACTAACTCCAGAATTGACACCTGGACCAAGATTTTCAGGTTCACCCTCAAGTTTCAATATGTCAAAGTCTTGGGCTGTTAGACTACTAACACAAAAAACAATAATTATAAAAGTTAGCTTTTTCATAATTCTTTGATTAATTCCTGTACAAAGTTCCGTATTTCGAATACAGCCTAAATCAGTAGTATAAGGTATTTGAATTCAGGGGTACCACGGAGAGATCGAAATATGAGGCAGTAAAGAATCTGCATCAAGGCTAATGTGATGCAGATTCTTTATCAATCTTCTCAAATCAACTTGTTTACAGCGTAGCAGGGTCAAACTTGCCCATCCAAAGTTGACGGCCTTTATCTCCACCCCAACCAAGGTAAACGACTTGCTTTCCTCCATTTATGCTCACAAATGGTGTCTCATTGTAGAGGAAAAACTCCCCTCCACCCAGTGTTGTGAAATCATCTAATGCGCCATCCTTTGTGTCTATTGTCGCCACTTGTAGGTTTCTTCTTGGAATGTAATAAGTCGTTGTGGTTGTTGTAATACTACCGTCAAGATTCCAGTTTGAATCCTGGGTTTTATATGTGTAGATATCCGCTACTACTTCCATCAGCCAAAATGCCTTATCTCCAGAACCCTCAATTACAGACCCGTTTGTTGGATATGTTCTGGCATCGTTGTTTTTATTGAATTTGCCAGCTAGTCCACCTTTATCCTGATCTGGTGAAAGTCCATAGAACCTCTTCAATACACCATCTTTAGTGAAATGGAACATGTAAACATCTTTGAACACGGTCGCATCTTGGGTAGTTGAAAAATCTTGTGCGGTAATAAATACATCTCCAGTGCCAGTACCTGTGCTTATACCTCTAATCTGGACTTTCTTTCCATTATAGTCAGATATTTTCTTCTGGCCTTTCGGTTTTGTGTTCACTTTTGCAATGTCATCATTAGTGGGTGCTGAAACGAAGCTAGCTTTACCTCCTGAAATCTTTACCAGTTGAAATGCATCGTACGATTTCTGTGGGTACACATACATGGTTTGGTATTTATCTTCAACACCTTTGGCGTTAGCCGCACCATACAAATAAACGGCTCCGTCTCGTTCAACTGCCCCAGTTACAGCCCAATCGTGTGCTTTAGTATCAAAATCAATTCTTTCCTTTACAGTTCCGGCTGGAGATATCCTGATGTAGGTGTAGTGCCTGTTATTAGGGTCAGCATCTTTACTTTTTACACCTTTGCCACCAGCAGCTGCCATCACTAAAATCCAATCTTTCGGAATTGACTCGTCATCAGTCCCGATATCCAAAAGGTTGTTGTAGATAATCGCCTGTGGGTACATCATATCGATCTTTTCTTCACTCACCACATTCAAGTCTGTGTCGATCTTCATCAATGAGTACGTTCTCTCTATAAAGAATTTGTCCGGCTCACCACCCAATACTGTAAGTTCACCTGTCTCAGGATGGTTATAGTGACCTCTGTAGGTTAGTTTTCTTCCGCTTGGTGCTTTGAATTTTAGTTTATCAAGGTTCTTAACATCTGTTTTGTATTTGCCTGAAAACCAGGAATAGTAGTAGCGAATGCTCTGCTTTTTCAAAACCAGTTTGCCTGTCAGATTAGGTTCAGCAGTAACCTGCTCTACTGTGTATTCCTCACCACGATACTTTTTCCCAAACCAGCTGTATTTATTCCTTGCGTTTTCGATCTCTTGCTCATCAGAAAACTCATTGATCAGGTTGAGATCATAATCGAATTGAAGCACATCAAATTTGATCTTTTTCGATTTTGCCTTAGTAGTGTAGATAAGATCAATTTGTTGCTTTTGATCATCTACAATAATGTTACTTGGAAAATCCTTAGCGGCTTTTTTGCTAAGGTCAGTAACCTGTTCTGCAGCCAAAAAATCTTGCGATTTAGCCGACACCGATATCATTAGAAATGACACCGCCAAAGCCATTAATCTGTTCAGTTTCATAATTGACAATTTTTTAGTTTCCAATGGTTATAGTTATTCTATTGATTTATATGCTTATTCCTTGTTCCATGAGCCTGTGCATCATGGCTTTCTTTACCAACCCAACCAAACTCTTGGTACCGGTCTTATGATTTATGTTTTTCCGGTGAGTTTCAACTGTACGCAGGCTAATTCCCAATTCTTTAGCAATTTCTGAGCTTGTAAATTCTTTCAAGATCATGTCAAGGATTTGTTGCTCTCTATTGGTTAAAGTTTCGAACATCTGATAGAAATTATTCTTCTACCAAATATCAATTATTAAGAAATGCTAAATGATCGGCATTGAATGGTATTTTGCACTAAGGGAAACCACGTAGTTCAAAATCATTCATGTAAAAAGGCTCAATAATGTGAGGTCTGCTAAAGATTTTTGAGCCTCCAATCAAGTTCAATTATGAAAATAATCAATTCTTTTATTATCAGTGTAGTTTTTTCTACAGCTTCATTAGGCCAGATACAAAGCCCTGATCAGTTTTTAGGTTATGAGTTAGGCACCCGGTTTACCCCTCATCACCGCGTGATAGATTACTACCAACATATAACTAGTGAGCTTAGCAACGTGAAGAGGGTGTCTTACGGGGAAACTTATGAACATAGGCCGCTCATTGTCAATTTCATCTCAAGTCAGGCAAACATCGATAATCTTGAACAAATCAGGATGGATAATCTACGAAGGGCAAAATCTGAAAGTGGAAGTCCCTCAACCTCCATACCCATTGTGTGGCTGAGCTACAATGTTCATGGCAATGAATCTGTCTCAACTGAGGCTTCAATGGCCACTATTTATGAATTATTAAAGCCTGATAGCGATAAAGCAGCATGGCTTGACAAAGTTGTAGTCGCAATAGACCCCTGCATCAACCCTGATGGCCGTGAGAGATACGTAAACTTCTACAATCAATATGGAAACAAAGACTACAACCCTGACCCCAACTCTAAAGAGCATGTTGAGCCATGGCCAAGAGGAAGGGCCAATCACTATCTTTTTGATTTAAACCGTGATTGGGCGTGGCAGTCTCAAATTGAAAGCCAGGGGCGCATCAAACTTTATAACCAATGGCTACCACAGGTGCATGTCGATTTCCATGAGCAAGGCGTCAATAGCCCCTATTATTTTGCGCCTGCGGCAAAGCCATATCATGAATTGATCACAAATTGGCAACGGGAGTTCCAACAAACGATTGGTAAGAACCATGCAAAGTATTTTGATGAGAACAGTTGGCTGTACTTCACAAAAGAGGTTTTTGACTTACTCTATCCAAGCTATGGTGACACCTACCCTACTTACAATGGGGCTATCGGAATGACATATGAACAAGGTGGTTCGGGTAGGGCCGGCCTTGGCGTAATTACTGAAATTGGTGATACGCTTACCCTGAAAGACCGGATTGCCCATCACTACACCACAGGGCTATCAACCATTGAAGTTGCAGTTAATAACTCTGATAGGTTACTCTCGGAATATTCAGGTTATTTTGATCGATCCATCAACAACCCTACAGGGGCTTATAAAGCATTTATTATTAAAGGTTCAAATCACCATCAAAAGCTAAAAGACCTTAAATCATGGCTAGATACACATGGTATTAAATACGGTTCAACAGCCTCAAAAACACTTAAAGGATTTGAATATAGAACTGGAGCCAATACCTCATTTACTGTTAGCAGTAATGATCTGGTAATTAGTGCTTATCAGCCTAAATCGGTATTGGCTCAGATTCTTTTTGAGCCGAAAACAAAACTTCAGGATTCACTCACTTATGACATCACCGCGTGGTCAATGCCATACGCTTATGATTTAGAGGCTTACGCCACCACTTCAAAAGTTGATGTTGAGGAAATACAGGAGGGGTCAGGTTATGTGCCACCATCAATTGATGGTAAGCCATACGCTTACATTTCTGGCTGGGACAACTTGCTTGATGTAAGGTTCCTAACCAGAATTTTGAGGGCAGGCATTAAAGTGAGATTCTCAGAAAAAGCTTTCTCGTTAGATGGAAGACAATACAACCCTGGCACTCTGGTGATCACTCGAAGAGGTAATGAAAACCTAGGCGATCAGTTTGATAATGAGATTAGGCAGGCAGCAGTTGAGCTTGAAAAATCCATTACCACCGCAAGCACCGGATTTGTGGACAGCGGGGTGGATTTAGGCTCTAACCAGGTACAGTATTTGAGGGCCCCGAAAGTAGCGCTACTACAAGGAGATGCGGTTTCATCACTCGCATTCGGGGAAACCTGGCATTATTTCGAAAGGCAAATAGACTACCCCGTGACGGTTTTGGGCACCGATTATTTCGAAAATGTTGACCTCTCGGAATATGATGTGCTTATTGTCCAGAATGGAAGATATAATAATGTAGGTGAAACTGATCTTGAAAAAATCAAAGGTTGGATCCAGGCCGGTGGGAGGTTAGTATTAGTTCAGGGAGGCGTTGACCTTGTGGCTGACAAAGAAGGCTTCGGACTCAAAACAAAAACCCCGGAGGTGGACAATGAGGAAATCAAATTTGGTGATCGCCGAAGAGAGGCGATGAGCGGGTTTGTGCCTGGGGCCATTTTTAAATCAACCATCGATAACACTCACCCGTTAGGTTTTGGCTATCCATCCCACTATTATACTTTAAAAACCCGTGAAAAGACTTATGGCCTACTTGAAGAGGGTTGGAATGTCTCGGCTATAAAAAATGGTGAACCAGTAAGTGGGTTCGCAGGATCGGATGTTATCGACAAAACACACGGCTCATTACTATTTGGCACTGAAAGCATGGGGCGTGGTGAAATTGTTTACCTGGTTGACAACCCACTATTTAGGGCGTTTTGGTATAATGGTAAAATGGTTTTTAGTAATGCTATTTTTATGGTTGGACAATTTTAAGAGGGGTGGAGGAACTTTAATTCGACACCTTTAGCATCTCACCCACGGATAAATTTGTATCATTTTTCCCGTTTAATTCCATAAGATCTTTAACGGACAGGTTAAATTTCTTTGCGATGCTATACATGGTATCGCCTGCCAAGACTGTATAGGTGTTTTGAGTCATTGCCGGCTGCGGTGATCTCTCCATGAACTCTGGATCCTCTACTTTTTTAAGTTGAAGCTTTTGACCGATAGCAAGTGTGTCAGCACTATCAATTGTATTGATTTCCAGAATGTCCTGTACGGTTAAGTTGTACTTTCTGGCAATACTGTAAAGAGTCTCTCCCGGAGCTACTTCATGGAACAAAACTTCAGCTTCTTCAACTGGCTCTTCTTCAATTATTTCCTGACTTTCTGGGGTAGACTGAATTTCCTTTTCGGGCACCTGACCCGGATTAATTACTTGAATGACCTGTCCTGGCTTAAGATCAGTGGATTCCAGGCCGTTCCATTCTTGGATGTCTTTTACAGCCACATCATATAATTTTGAAATAGCATAGAGGGTTTGCCCTTTCAAGACCAGGTGTTCAACAATATTATCCACTTGAGTTTCACTGTCTTCGTCCAATGAGAAATCATTCGGGATTTCATTCAAAGTAAAGCTCTCTTCAGGTTCTTCTATCGGCGCTGGCTCTTCAACAATTACCACTTCCTCCTCAGTCTCCTTCGGAGGCAATTCCGCTTGTGATTCAGCTATTAAAGGAGCCTCCTGACTTCTCTTGTACTCAATTGGGGCATCTTTTGGTCGCTTCTTTTTTAGCCACATAATGCGGCCAACTTTAGGTTCCTCTCCACTTTCCATCCTGTTTTTCTTTGCAAGATGTTTGATCTTAATTCCATATTTCTGTGAAATATCCCTCATAGATTCCCCCTCTTGCACTGTATGATAGTAAATAGACGATTTGTTCTTTTTATTTCTGAGGTAGTAGATTTCCCCAGTTTCAATTTTATCAGTAGGGTTAAGGTCGTTGAACTTCAAAAAGTGATGCACCTGAATACCACCCTTCTTGGCAAGGGAATCGATGTTGTCACCGCCAGAAGCAACGATTGCTTTAATGTTGTTCACTTTAACCAAGAGGTTTTGCGCTGCATCTGACTTTATATCAGCATAGATTTCAATTTTTGGTTCTTCTTTTTTTGAGTCTTCCTTTTTGCTGGCGATAATGATTCCCTTTTTACCCTTGAAAGGAACGATTACAGTATACGGTTTCTCAGCAGGCACATTCCCTCGTTTCAGCCACTTATTATACTGATCAACAAGCTCTGCGTCTGCCTTCAGTTTTCTTGCAATTTCAGAAAGGCTCTTGTTTGCTCCATCGAGGTATTCAATCAACGACAGGCCTTCAGAATGCGGCTTGCCAACTTCATCTTTGAAAGCTATGTAGTGAGCGAAGAATTTTTTCACATACCAAAAAGTGTTTTTGTCAATGGTCATTTTCTTCACTCCGAATTGTGACTCATCAACATACTTCTTGGCACCACCGGGGCCACGATTATAGGCCAGGCAGGCATACACCCAATTATTGAAATAGAAATTCATCCGTTTGAGGTATTTAGCTGCTCCCCTCGAAGCTGCGGCTATGTTCAAACGCTCATCAACATATCTATCGATTCTAAGGCCCACCTCCCGGGCAGCCGGTTCCTTAAACTGCCAAAAACCAACAGCATTTGCTGAAGAAACTGCATCTGAAATCAGGGCACTCTCCTGAATTGCTAAAAATTTAAACTCCTCCGGAATTCGCTCTTCTTTAAAAATCCTCTCCACGATTGGAAAGTAGAGGTTCATTCTGTCAACCTTGATCTGAAAGTATTTTGGGCTTGCCCTTAAGGCATCTACGTCTTTCTGGATTTCCTTTCTTGCCCCATCAGTAATTTTCAGTTTCATGCCTCCAAACTCAAGGTTAGAAGGTACCTGAGGAGCGCTTTGTGCAAAACAAAAGGCTATTAACCCCATCAGTAAAAATGATAATGTCGTCCTTTTCATGAAATCTTTCTAATCATCATTAAGCCATCCCTTACGGGCATCAAAACGTTCTCAACCCTGGAATCATTTTGCACCAGATCATTAAATTCCCTGAGTTTTTCCGTCTCCACATCTTTCTTTTCAGGTACTGTTAAAACCTTACCACTCCACAAAACATTGTCCGCAACTATGTAGCCCCCAATTCTGAGTATGGTCAACACTACTTCATAGTAGTTAATATAATTTTCTTTATCGGCATCAATAAAAACGAGATCAAACTCTTCTTGTAACGTCGGGATAATTTCGAGAGCATTCCCAATTCTAAAATCAATGCTCTCATGATATGCTGACTTTTCAAAAAAAGCGGTGACCTTGTTTTTTAGCTCTTCGTTAATATCAATTGTTACTAGTTTTCCACCTTTCTTCATTCCTTCTGCCAGGCATAATGCTGAATAGCCAGTATAAGTACCAACCTCAAGAATTCTATCCGGACGGATCATTTTGGAGATCATTGAGAGCACCCGCCCCTGTAAATGGCCAGAGAGCATCCTTGGATAGAGAAAATTCGCCTGTGTTTCTCGATTTATCTTTTGAAGAAGTGGGCTTTCAGGACTTGTGTGTAACTCTGCGTACTCCTGAATTTTATCGTTAATCAGTTCCATTAAGGGGATTTTGAGTAATCCGTTAATGGGATATAAAGTTCACCAATTGGTAAGCAACGACAAAACATTATTCAAAATGTTGTGCCTGACAGGTGAAGATTGAATGGTGATGAATAAAAAAGGGGAGCAAGCCCCCCTTAACTAATTTTTACAATCCGATTGGTACTTCAACAACGGTATCGCCCCAAGCCAGGTACATTGTGCTCATGCTATCTTTAGGGTCTTCGAATGCTATGGTAAAAGCCTCAATGCTATCTCCATCATATTTTCTTGACGAAACTTCAGCTTTCGCAACATCCTGGGTTTCGTCATATTGGTAATGGCCCCAGGTATTAAGCTTTGAGTTGAGTATCACGGTCCAATTACTTTCCCCTGGAATAGTGTAAAGTGCATAAGTGCCTGCTTTTACATCGTTTCCAGCAAATTTCACATCCTGTAAAAATGTAATTTCGGTGGTCTCATTTGCACCGGTTCTCCACATTTTACCGTACGGCGTTAATGATGCCAGCTCACGGCCTTTCAACATCGGCCGACTGTATACAACCTTTGCTATAGGTGCTGGCTTTCTATTACCAGGAAGCCACGCAATATCAGCTGGGCTCTTATCAACACCTGAGAATTTTTGGGCCATTGCGGCATCGCTAATCATTAATGCGACCAACAATAAAACGGGTAAAATCAATTTTTTCATGATCAATATTTTTTTGGTTTTAAAAATTAAAGATAATTCAAAAGGATGCTTGCCACTAAATGCTGATGTCATATTAGCGTCATTTCAAACCATTTATAAAGAATGGGGGTCTGATCGGGGTAGGATGCTTTATCGCTGATAAATATCTGGTTAACTTTAGGTGTATCCTGCCGTAAGATTGTCTTAATTAATAGCAGGTGATTCGAAATGCGAGTAATAAAATCCATATCTGGCAAAACTGGTTTATATCAAAACGATCTTGAAAAAAGGTTGGGCCATCTTATTGGTGATCTTGAAACATATTCAGATCAAATTATTGACTACTTATCCCTACCGGGCACAAGTGTTCAACTAAAAAAAACACTACGGCATGCTGTAAAAGGTTTAAACAACTATGATTTTGACATCTTCGAGAGGTTGATCTCTTTTGGTCGAAGCCTGAGCTTATTGGTTGGCTCCACCCATAAGTTGAATAAAGACATTGTCACAAAAATTGAAGCCCCACTTAAATATTTGGTGCAGACCTACACACACATAGCCTTTAGCACAAGCCACAAAGAAATTACGGATACAGCAAGCCGATTAATCAAAGATATCAGCCAAGATCCAAATCAAATTTCGTTTGTGAAGGGGTATTGATCAGAAAGGCAAACTTTCAGAAAACGTCGGAATCAAGCTATGAAATTCTTCCCTTAATTGAGCTGTAATTTTACCCTTGATCGAATGCTCAATTATGCGTCCATCAATTTCAGTTACCGGGGTTAATTCGCCCATGGTGCCTGTGGCAAAAACCTCGTCGGCCGTGTAAAATTCAGTTAGTGATAAATTCTTTTCTTGTATAGGGATTTTCAGGGCCTTAGCGCAGTCAATTACCAAACCCCTGGTTATTCCGGGTAGGCATGCATCAGCGTGAGGGGTAAATAGCTCTCCTTCTTTTACCATAAATAAATTAGTGTCGTTCAGCTCAGATACAAAACCTGAATCGTCCAACATAATTGCTGCATCAACCCCTGCCACATTGGCCTGGATTTTTGCAATAATGTTATTGAGCAAATTGCCGTGATGAATTTTCGAATCCAGGAATTGTGGTCCATTGCGTCGTTGAGAGGAAGTAATCACCTTGATACCAGATTCATTGTCATATACAAGCGGCTTCCATTCAGCCAATACTATCAGGCAACTTCCTTTTTGATTCAATCTGGGATCCATTCCTGAAGTCACTTTCTCCCCCCGGGTAAGGGTTAGGCGAATGTGAGCTTCATCTCTCATACCGTTGGCCTGCAGTGTCTCAAAAATTGCTTGTTTGATTGCTGCCCTATCAGGAATGTGTGCGAATGCCAGTGCTTTTGCCGAATGCTCTAATCTCGTTATGTGCTTGTCCAGGCAAAAAATGCCGCCTTTATAAACACGAAGTCCCTCCCAAACTGTGTCTCCCCCTTGTACAGAACTATCAAAAACTGAGACTTTGGCTTCATTTCGAGGGAGCAATTTGCCTCCAACATGAATTAATATGCCTTCATTTTTTGGGTTGAATTTCTGGAGCATGATTAAGCTTTAATTGCTAATTTATTGAGATGATTATAGTATTCTAGGCACTCATCGTACAATGGAATTAAATTAACCGGTAAGGGATCATTACTGGATTGTTGCTTCGAAAAGCCGGTAGATTGATGCACATTTCTGTACCAATATTTTGCCCAAACTCCATCCTCAATTCGAGGGCCAGGTTGCCATTTCAACATTGAATCCTCAAAATCGATTTCAATCTTTTCACAAAGTGCTGTAAGTAACTTCTTTGGATTCTTTAATAAGTCATTAGAGTTCAGGATTATGGCCGGCTTGTTTTGCTTGTCCAGATATTCATAGAGTTCCAATTGCATCTTAACACCAACGTCCTGAACCGTGGGCGACTTGATAACTTTTGAAAATGATGCAATTATCTGCTTCGGATTTCTTATATAAATGATATTTATCATCCCTAAAATAAATTCCCAATTGAGGTCAATCAGGTGATGGGACATGTTCTTGATAAATAGGTTGTCTTTCGACCACCTATCCGATAGTAGCATCTCGATGATTTTGCCAGTATCCGTTTCCATTGAATCAATTATCTCTTGTCTGCCTGGATGATCGATACCGGTACGTTCCAGATAGCTCCCATAAAGTGGTTCATCAAGCACCTGGGTATCCGCCCTCTGGGCGAATGAATACATTAAAGCAGTGGATAAATTTCTGGGGCAAGAAATCAGATTGATCCTCCTTGTCATCGAAATATACTAAAGACCCCCGGCATTAAGGTTTGCCAGGTCAACTTCGGCCGCTATATAACCAAAGGCCGTCCAACTTGTGCCCTCAACAATTTTTTCAAATAGTTGCCGGGCCTTGTTTACCTCACCATTGTATAAGTACCAATTGGCAACCCCGTAGCCCTGTGTAGCAATTTTCAGACTAACGCCGGGATCATTTGTTCGTCTTAAATCGATTAATTCGGTTGGGTCTATGTCTCCCTTATACATTAAAATGCGCTTGTGGTATGCGTCATTTTCGATAACGTTCATCCTTTTTTTAATGGGTTCAATCAGTGCTTTTGCAGCTTCTACATTACCCGTTTTGCGATAGGTCATATAGAGCCAATCAGTTGTGGCCAGCACCAGGTCATCGTTATTACTGACTTCCATGCATTTTTTATAAGCTGAGATAGCTTTGTCATAATTACCTTTTAGATAGTAGGCTAAACCAAGGTGATACCAAATATTAAATTGAGTATTCGAAAGTGGTCTATTTAACTTGTTTGGCGCACCATCTGGCTCTATCATTAAAGAATCCAACCCACGAATCAGGAAAGCGGCCTGCTCCAAATCCTGTGTTGCCCTGTCAAAATCCCGTAACGAAATATAGCGATGGCCTCTGTGTCGTAATAGCCTGTATGAATCTGGAAATTGAGCAAGCCCATCGCTATAAACTTTTATCGACTCCTTGAGCCGGTAGAGATAGGCCAGTCTACGACCATACCAAATTATGTTCTCAAGGCTATCAGGATTCTGATTAAAATCATTGAGTGCCTCCTGCAGGTTCGCTTCAAGCAATCGTTGGGTCCGTGATGGTATTTCAGGAGGGTATAATTTAGTGCCCAGCAGGGAGATGGCTTCAAAACCATCATCCGTAATGGTGGTGTCTTTTGGAGCTGTTATGATTGAGGATATCTCAGCCTCTTGCTCAGAAGAAGTTTTGCCAGTTTCCACGCAAGACCAGCATACAGCAAGTATAAAAGCAACTCCTACAATACGAACAGCAATAAAATTTGATTTTAATTTAACCGACCTCATTTTATTTATAGACAGCTACCGCCTCAACTTCCACTAAAAGATAGGGTCTTGCTAGTGCGGCAACACCAATAGTTGACCTGGCCACCTTTGATGGGTTTTGGTCATTGTTAAAAAATTTTCCGTATGCGTCAAACCACCCCTGAAAATCATGCTGGTCTTCGTTATTGGGATCAGGGGCCACATACACCCTCAAAAATACCACATCGCTCATTTTCAAACCTGCCTCTTTTAATAATCCTTCTATTCTTTTTAGACAGCCGATGCTTTGGGTATAAGTATCACCGTATCTTTCAAGCGTTTTTTCCTCCCTGGTAGTATCATTAGCAAGGCTTACAAGCCCACTTGTTATAAACAACTTCTTGTCAGCTGGCAGTTCAAATCCCCTTAGAATCGAAGACGACGGATTGTCATAAAGCACAACCTCCTGTGGTTCGATCGATAAGGTTTGATCTTTAGGCTGGCAGGCCAACAAAAGGCTAAGCAACAGCAATTGATATTTTTTTATGCTTTTCATGGTAATGGGTCGTTTTAGCAAACTAATCAAATAATGACAACCTTCCTATCTGTTGTGTTCAGTGGATGAATGCTACCTTTGGATGGCAGATAAACAAACATTTCAATGGCAGAGACACCATCAAACATGCTCCCGTTGGGAACAAAGGCCCCAAATTTTATATTACCTGATACAGTGTCAGGCAACACACTAAGTTTGGATGAACTAAGAGCCAAAGCCGGACTAGTGGTCATGTTCATTTGCAACCACTGCCCCTATGTAATTCATGTTCAGGAAGAGATGGTGAAAATTGCATCCGAGTATCAGTCGAAAGGTTTCTCATTTGTTGCCATTAGCTCCAATGATGTTAATGGCTATCCACAAGATGGACCAGAGAAAATGAAGGAGCATGCAATTAAAAATGAGTTTACTTTCCCCTATCTATACGACGAAACACAAAATGTAGCCAAAGCCTACGATGCCGCTTGTACCCCGGACTTTTATGTCTTTACAGCAGATTTGTCACTGTATTACCGGGGCAGGATTGATGGCTCAAGGCCAAATAATGAACAACCTGTGACAGGCGAAGACCTAAGAGGTGCGCTCAACAGCTTACTTGATGGGCAACCCTCACCCTCTCAACAATGGCCAAGTATGGGGTGCAACATCAAGTGGAAATAAAAAGGGGCCTGCGCCCCTTAATCTTATTTGTTGTCTGCAAACCTCTTCGATACCTCATCCCAGTTAATAACATTAAAGAAAGCTGAGATGTAATCTGGTCTTCTGTTTTGATAATTTAAGTAGTAAGCATGCTCCCAAACATCAAGGCCTAAAATTGGAGTGCCTCCGCATCCAACACTTGGCATCAATGGGTTATCTTGATTTGGAGAAGAACAGACTTCCAGTTTCCCTCCCGGATGAACACACAGCCAGGCCCAACCTGAGCCGAACCTTGTTGCAGCCGCTTTTGAAAACGTGTCTTTAAATCCATCATAGGAACTAAAGGCACTGTTAATAGCATCACCAACCTCTCCTGAAGGAGCTCCACCACCGTCAGGCGACATTACAGTCCAGAAAAGCGAGTGGTTAAAGTGACCTCCACCATTGTTTCTGACTGCTGCAGAGTGCTGATCTACATTTTTAAGGATATCCTCTAATGATTTCCCCTCAAGATCAGTGCCCGCTACAGCATTGTTTAAATTTGTTACATACCCATTATGATGCTTACCATGATGGATTTCCATGGTTCTTGAATCAATATGGGGTTCTAATGCATTGTGCGCATATGGTAATTGTGGTAATTCGAAAGCCATTATTTTATCTGATTTTTTAGTTAAACATTCATTCTATCAACTAATAGTTTACGCAATTTGTTGCTGAAAAGCAAGAAAAGTAAAGCTAACTATGAATCAATAATTGGAATAAATTCTGGCAGGCTACTTTCTTAAAGATTTGAAAAAATCTGAAACAAGTTGACCGCATTCCCCTGCCATCAAGCCTGTTTCAATTTTCGTCTTTGGGTGAACAATACTTTGCTTGATACGCTGAAACCCCCGCTCTTCGTCGGTTGCCCCAAATACCAGCCTTTCGAGTTGTGTCCAGTATAGTGCCCCCGCACACATTACGCATGGTTCAAGGGTAACAAACATCGTACATTGTTTCAGAAATTTTGCACCGAGATAATTCTGAGCTGCCGTTATTGCTAAAATTTCAGCGTGAGCTGTTACATCCCTTAACCGCTCTGTTTGGTTATAACCTTTCCCAATAATGCGGTTTTCGCTTACCACCACTGCCCCCACTGGTATTTCACCTTCTTCTCTGGCCTCATTGGCCAGCTTCAGGGCTTCTTTCATATAATGTTCATCAGTGTGAATCGTGAGTTTCATAGCCTGTAAAGAAAGTATCAAATGTAGGCGTATGCATCATTATTACATCCTATCACCGCCCCCTAACTTTCGTTAACAAGCTTTAACCGCAGTTAACAATCATTCGCCGTCCACCTGACTACTATTGCTTCGAACCAAAATCACTCAAAATGAAAAATCTTATTACAATTTTAAGTTTCACGTTGCTCTTTAGTTGTTCTCAAAAGGCCTTAAGTGATCCTTTAGCAGAAGTTGACTTCCAATATGTGAGAGGTCACATCATTGTGGAGGGCTCACTTGAAGGTTCAAAAAACCTCAAATTTATTTTTGACACAGGTGCAATGGCAGCTATGATTGATCAGCAAGTTGCAGAAGAAATTAACCTTAAGGTTAACTCAGAGCAACAGGTTGTGGGGGCCGGCGGTCAAACCATTACCTTAAAACAAAGCACCGCTAATAATTTACTAATTGGTGGCCTTGAGTTTCAAGGCAACGATTTCATCTTATCTGATTTTTCTCAATTCAAAGCCATGGGGTCAATTGATGATGGCGTTTTAGGCCAACAACAGATAAATCAGTACGTAGTTGAGATCGATTATGATAGCCAGAAACTGCGATTTTACGATCCAGACTCATACAACTACACCGGCGATGGAGAGGTAATTGATATTGGGCTTGAGATCGGAATCCCCTCAATAGATGTTACCTACGTATTAAATGATGGTAAGGAAGTGAGGGGAAGAGCACTTATTGATACTGGTGCGGCTATGGCAGCTAACATTAATACACCGACTGTTGAAGAGAACAATCTGATTGAAAAAACTGAAAAGAAAATTGCCAGAAAGGCTTTTGGAGGAACAGGCGAATTCACAATCTATGAAGCAAGAATTGCTGGGATTAAGTTTGGTGGTTTGGAATTCAAGCAGGTGCCCACTTCTATGAGCACCCTTACTAGCGGACCCCTCTCCAACCCAAACTATTTGGGCCTAATCGGAAACCCTATAATGCGCCAGTTTAATATCATCCTTGATTACAATAACTCAAGAATGATTTTGGAGCCTAACAGTAATTTTGGAAGCCCCTTGCCAACCAATTGTTCGGGTCTGCGATATAATTTTTCATTCACAGATAACAATACTATTCAGCTCTTGGAGGTATATGATAATTCGCCAGGATCAGAAATTGGTATGGGAAGTGGTGATGAAATCATTGAAGTCAATGGCAAGAAAGTAATCGATTTTACCAGAGATGAGCTTTACGACATTTTCAACTATCCTGGCAATAGCGTTGAGATTATTTGGAAAAAAGATGGTAGGGAAATGAAATCAACTTTTGTGACGCGGAGTTTGATTTGATGCGTTTATCAATCCCATCAACAAAAAGGTCGGTGGACCAAAACGAAAAGTCCACTGACCTGACAAATCGATGAATAGTTAAATCACTTTATCAATGAGATAAAGAAAAAAAAGAATCCACCCAATTTTAAGCTTGATTTTTGGTTTAGTAACCTTAACCTTCAATGATTTACATTCTAGATAAATCATGTTATGTATATTGAAATCTGAAGGTGTACTTCATTTCTGCTACCTCAGAAATGAAGTCTTCGAGGGTGTGCTTTAATATCGGTAGAAGCACCTGAATTCTCTAACGAAGAATTGGAAGTTAGGTTCATTAATGACAAACAATCACTTCAAAGCCACACTTTCCATTATCTCAGGAACTACACTTGACCACTGATTTTTCGCTCTTGCAGATGAGGTGAAATTAAAAATCAAAGTGGTACCGTTATACACTGTATATTGAATATAAGTGTACTTCCGAACTGAACCCTTATTACGAAAAGAGCTCTCATCTCCCGCTGTGGTAGAAATGAACTCAAAAACAGCATATTTCCTACCTCTTATTTCAGCTACCTCTTCTTTTGTGAAAACAACATCGTCGTAAAGGCTCAAAATATTGGACTTATAAAAGTCTTTGAGAATTTCGATATCGGTTTCTCTCCAGCGGGATGGGTTCTGATTAATTGTTAAATCAAAATCGCCGTTAGCATCGGTATAAAGCGCTATCGGTCTTCGAAAATTGATATTTCTATACCGCATTTCTTCTTCAGGAACTGAGAAAAAACTCTCTGGAACCTTGAGTGAAATTTCATCAATGGGCTTAACTCTCACCAGGTTCATTCCTTGTAAAACGGAAAGAACCAGAACTATGTATAGCTGCATATTATTGATGGTTGAACTGTAAAATTAAACTAACCAGGTATTAGACCAGAAATGACTTCAATCTAAATTCTGATTTACGCATACCCTTTTAACTTTGCGGCCTCAAAAATATTTTGATAATGCTCAGAAGTAATACTTGCGGTGAATTAAGAAAAGCTAATGTTGGAAAAAAAGTCACCCTCTGTGGCTGGGTCCAGCGGTTGCGAGACAAGGGCGGGGTGGTATGGATTGACCTCCGCGATAGGTATGGAATCACGCAATTAGTTTTTGAAGAAGGAGTAACAGCGCAAGAATTGATTGACGCTGCCAAAAAAGTTGGTCGGGAGGATGTATTGAGTGCAACCGGAGATGTGGCTGAGCGAATCACCTCAAATGACAAAATAGATACAGGCGATATTGAAATAAGGGTTTCAGCACTTAAAACGCTAAATAAGGCCAAACTACCGCCTTTCTTAATTGAAGATGAAACGGATGGCGGAGAAGACCTCAGGATGAAATATCGCTACCTCGATCTCAGAAGAAACCCCGTGAGAAAAAGCCTCGAGTTTCGCCACAAAATGATGCAGCAGACCAGGTCATATCTTGATGATCAGGGGTTTATCGAAGTTGAGACACCGGTTCTCATAAAATCCACTCCAGAAGGTGCAAGGGATTTCGTTGTCCCCTCAAGGATGAATCCTGGTGAATTTTATGCCCTACCTCAATCGCCACAAACCTTTAAGCAGCTCTTAATGGTTTCTGGATTTGACAAATATTTCCAGTTGGTAAAATGCTTCAGGGATGAAGATTTAAGGGCCGATCGTCAACCAGAATTCACTCAAATAGATTGTGAACTATCCTTTGTTGAAAGGCAAGACGTTCTAGATACGTTCGAGGGAATGGTGCGGCACCTATTCAAAGAAATGATTGGTTTCGAGGCTGATAAGTTTCCTGTAATGGATTATCAGGATGCAATGAAATTTTACGGATCCGACAAGCCTGACACAAGGTTTGGTATGAAGTTCACAGAGCTCAATAACTTGGCTCAAAACAAGGGGTTCAACGTTTTTGATCAAGCTGAATTAGTTGTCGGAATAAATGCGGAAGGATGTGCTGAATACACACGGAAACAATTAGACGGCCTAACGGATTTTGTCCGGAAACCTCAAGTTGGGGCTAAAGGGCTGGTATATGTAAAGTGCAACGCAGATGGATCATTCAAATCATCCGTTGATAAATTCTACTCGCAGGATGATTTATCGGAATGGGCCAATGCATTTGAAGCCAAAGCCGGTGATTTATTATTGATCCTTGCAGGTGACAGAGACAAAACGAGAAAAGCCCTTAATGATCTTCGCTTGCATATGGGCAATGAACTTGGGCTTCGTAAGAAAGGTGAATTCAAACCGCTTTGGGTGGTAGATTTTCCTTTGGTTGAATGGGATGAAGAGTCACAACGGTATCATGCAATGCACCATCCCTTCACCTCACCAAATCCTGAAGATCTGCACCTACTCAAAACAGACCCCGGTAAAGTGAGGGCAAATGCCTATGATATGGTGATAAACGGAGTGGAAATTGGCGGTGGCTCCATCAGGATTCATGAGCGGGAGACACAACAGCAGATGTTCACTGCCCTTGGGTTTAGTGAAGAAGAAGCTAAGGCTCAATTTGGCTTCTTGTTGGATGCCTTTGAATTTGGCGCACCACCACATGGTGGCATTGCCTTTGGGTTTGACCGCCTCTGTGCAGTCTTTTCAGGCCAGGAATCAATCCGTGATTTTATCGCCTTTCCAAAAAACACTTCAGGCAGGGATGTAATGATTGATTCTCCCTCGAAAGTGTCTGCTGATCAATTGAAAGAACTCTCCATTAAACTTGATTTAGCCAAAGGTTAGGCTTTAGCGGTTTACATCATGTTTTGAGCGATTGTCCGCTGTGTTGGTTCTTTTGTCTTTAATCTTTGATCTTTAATCTTTTGTCTAACTAAATTTGCCCTCCTTCTTAATGCGCATGTGGTGAAACTGGTATACACGCCAGCTTGAGGGGCTGGTGGACGCAAGTCCGTGGAGGTTCGAATCCTCTCATGCGCACTAGACTTATCAAATGGGAATATTCAAAACTAAATCAAGATTCTCCTGGATAGTTCTCATATATATAACCTTCGCTATTTGTTACATTTTAATAGCTTTCAATTCTACTTGGATCATCAAATTATTTGATGGTATTCTTAATCCCTCATTCTTTGAATCCTTACATGCGTCATTTGTTGAAGATTTGATTTTCTTCGGTATTATTGGCTTAGCTGCATTTATCCTTACATCAAGAAACCCTGCTGATGAACCAATTGATAGTAGATTGAAGTCCCTCTTTAATGGAAAGAATTTAACTGATAATGCCTATAAGCATTTTCGTGATGTCACAACAAAAATGTCTTTCAACAAAAATTCTGAGGTGGTATTTACTCTTAAAAAATTATCAACTAACAATGAAGCCGTTAAGGTTCATATTAAGTATACTGGAACAATTGCAAATCTTTATAAAGATCTTGAATTCAAAGTTGTTGATGCCTTTACTGTTGAAAGCGGATCAGAATTTGACAATAGCTCAGGTGAGATCACTTCACTTAGCTTTAAAGCTAAAGAAACGAATGAACCTTCGATTTACATAAGTGGGGAGGTAGTTGAATTGAAGCCAAATTCAAAATGGAAAATGAACGTTGACGAAGAGGTTCCCAGAAATGGGGAGTTGATAATGGACTTTCAATACTACTTGTGGGTAAAACTGATTCAAGAAGAGGAGTCCATTACTGAAGATCATCAGCTTTGGCATGTTCAAAATACTTATACCGATCGTGGAAATTTTATGGTACAAAATGACCTCGATCAAGACATCAGATTAAACTATGAATTATCCGATAACCTTAAAGCAGGCGGAAAATTGTTAAATTCAAAAAGTAACATAGAAGTTGCTAAAAACGTATCTTTATTACCTAAAGAATCAATTATGTTATCATTTTATCTAAATAAAGACATTCTTGGAACCAATATGCCGGGTGGTGCAGGCCATTAATTTCATTTTGAAATAATTCTGCCAGCTTAGTATTAGGATTTGACCACTAAATCACAGCTTTTGATAAGCCTATACCGACCCAGGTACAAAGTAGTCCAACGACCACACTTACCCCAACATACATAATTGCCAACACCATCTTTGAATCATTCAGCAAAGAATAGCTTTCAAAAGAGAATGTTGAAAACGTCGTGAAAGCACCGCAAAACCCAGTTGCAAATAGCCAAATCAGGGCTTTCGGGATGTTGCCACTGGAAGCTGCTCCGAGAATCAACCCAATCAGAAAACAGCCTAACATATTAGCAGCAAAAGTTCCCCATGGATAGTCATTCGGGTAATTTTTTTGAAAAAAATCGTTTACTAGAAATCGGCATATGCTACCGAAAAATCCTCCAATTCCGATGAGTAGTAAAGGTTTTAGCATATTCATTAGGATAAGTCGTTAATTTCTTGGTTAACAAACTCGATAAGTAGAGGGAAGAACTCTGTAAACTCTTTCTTGAATGCACCATATTGATCCTGCAAGTCCCGAGAAGCCCTGTCCATGCCAGAATCAAACCTGGTTCTCCTGGCCATGCCTGACAAAGCCCTGTCAAGTCCTTCAATAAATTGGTAATTGTAGAGCCAGTCAGTGGCTGACATATGACCTAACATTTCGTTTACCTTATGCGGTAGTGCCTCCTTGTGTTTATCCGCTAGTTGATAAAAGTCAGTAGTGAATTTCTTTAGGTCAATCTCTGCGTATTCCGTCCAGTTTGCAGCGAGAAAATGGTCGTAGTACATATCAACTATCACAGGTGAATAATGTCGATATTTCGGACGTAAGCGAACCTTGCTTCTAAGAACGATTTCATTCGTATCTGTAAAATCATCAATCTTCCTATGTAGCTTGATCCCCTCTTTAATTTCCTTATTGAAACTTTCTACCTGATTTCCTTTCACAAAATCTCCAATAAAATTGCCCAGCTGCAGTTGTTCGTTGTCACCGGAGAGATATAAATGGGCCAGGAAATTCAAATGATTGATTGCTGCTTAAGAGGCTATTGATACTTATGAAAATTAAATATAACTTAAATTGTTACTTTTGGTTTGCAGCAACAAACCGAACCGATCAGCATATTAAATGTCTTCAACCCGCACATATCTCAACATACTTGTACAATTGGCCAGAGTTGATGGTATAGTAGTTCAGGAAGAAATCGACCTCATTAATCAAATAGGTAAAGCCCATGGGCTCAGTGAAGCTGAAATTATGGAAAGCTTTGACGATCCCAGCGACATCGATGACCTCAGCCATTTGCCGGATGATGAAAAATATGAGTACATCTATGGCATTGTTCAATTGATGAAAATTGATGGCCGCCTGTATGAAGAAGAGATAAAATTTTGCGCCAAAATGGTTTCAAAATTGGGCTATAAAGAAGATGTGCTTTTCGAGTTGATACTCAAAATTTATAGCGACCCGAATGTAAGCGCCGATAAAGCGGCCCTTAAAGATAGGATTCAGTCCTTCCTCAATTAATCGTGAAATAGTAATGGCATAGGTTATTTCCTTGATGAAATCGGGGATAAGTCCTACCTTCATTTTAAAGCTTATGAGATGAATTTGGAGAAAGACCTGCTGCCACAAGTAATTGAAACAGCCAGAAAAGCCGGGGAGTTCATCCGTATTGAAAGTGAAAAATTCACAATTGATAAAGCCGAATACAAAGGGTTAAATGACCTGGTCTCTTATGTTGACAAAGAATCTGAAAAGCTCATTGTTAAGGATTTGACGAAACTCTTACCCGAGGCGGGTTATCTCACTGAAGAAGGGACGGTGGCACAGGAATCAAACGAATTTACCTGGGTAATTGATCCTTTGGATGGCACTACAAACTTTATTCACGGCATCCCCATTTACGCAGTTTGCATTGCACTTATGAAAGGCAAAAATCCAATTATTGCAGTTGTGTATGAAGTAAATCGGGACGAATGCTTCTCCGCATCATTGGGAGGTGGAGCTTCCCTTAATGGGTCTAAAATCCATGTTTCGAAAGCCTCAATTCTGAAGGAAAGTTTGGTGGCGACGGGTTTTCCAATTTTCAATTTCAACAACTTAAAAGCATATTTGAGAATTTTGGATCAACTGGTTCAGAGTTGCCATGGCCTCAGAAGAATGGGCAGTGCTGCTGTTGATCTTTGCTATGTAGCCTGCGGAAGGGCCGATGCTTTTTTTGAATACAACCTTAACCCCTGGGACGTAGCAGCAGGAACGCTAATTGTGCAGGAAGCTGGCGGAACAGTTACGGATTTTAGAGGCCAGGATGATTTCATCTTTGGCAGGGAACTAATCGCCGGCGGACCGGTGCAGAAAGAGCTACAGGAAGTGATTGTAGCAAACTGGATTGAACCCAGCTGCAAGGTTTAATTATTTAACCAATTCTCTTTTCTGCTTTCGCTTAAATGGTCTTATAATCAAGCGGATTCCTTTATCGTAATTAACATAACTCCAAATCCAATTGAGCAATGCAACTAGTTTGTTTCTGAATCCTACCAATAATAGCAGGTGAACGAACATCCAAACATACCAGGCCATCCTGCCCTGAAATTTGTAATGCGGCAAATCAACAACGGCCTTATTTCGGCCAACCGTGGCCATGGTTCCTTTATCATTGTATTCAAATGGTTTGAGCGCCTTGCCGGATAGTAACAATTTAAAATTCCTTGCAAGATGTTCACCTTGCTGAACAGCGACAGAGGCCAGCATTGGATGACCATTGGGTTTTTCCTCAGATTCAATTGAAGCCAAATCTCCGATTGAAAAGATATTGGGATACCCATCCACCATCAAAAACTCATCGGTTGTCAATCGGCCACTTTTGCCAGCTTTTATCCCCTTTGGTGGTGCGCCTTTTACTCCAGCTGCCCAAATCAATGTTTTGGAAGGCAACGTTTTGTTCCCAATTTGAACTTCTTCTCCGTCATAATCCTTAACCATTGAATCAAGCCAAACCTGAACGCCCATGTTCTCCAGAAAATCCAGGGCTCCTTCTGAGGCATTACTTGACATCGTATTAAGTAATGCTGAAGTTCCTTCAATTAGGTGAACCTGCATTCGTCGAAAATCGAGGTCAGGGTAATCTTTGGGAAGCACTAATTTTTTGAGCTCTGCCAAAGCACCGGCAAGC
This sequence comes from Cyclobacteriaceae bacterium, assembly GCA_040222875.1. Lineage (GTDB taxonomy): Bacteria > Bacteroidota > Bacteroidia > Cytophagales > Cyclobacteriaceae > JAJCYL01. Next base: position 741,982 of record JAVKCG010000004.1, read on the forward strand.
TCAACACCTGTAGGGCCACCTCCCACTATCACCAGATTCATAAATTTTTCTCTTTCTGAGACATCATTGGTAAGTAAAGCCTCTTCAAAATTTTGCAAAATCAAGCTTCTCAAATCAAGCGCTTCACTGATTGACTTCATTGGCATTGAATATCTGGCTACATTTTCATTACCAAAAAAGTTGGTTTCAGCACCAGTGGATAATACCAGATAGTCATATTCTATCTCTCCCCTGTTGGTAATCAACACTTCCCTTTCGGTATCCACCTCCTGCGCTTCTGCTACTCGGAAGTAAAAATCATCGTAATTGTTAAAGATTTTCCGGAGTGGATAGGTAACGGAGTCCGGCTCAAGCCCAGCCGTTGCTACCTGATACAAAAGTGGCTGGAAAGTGTGGAAGTTGTTTTTATCAACCAAGACAACCTGGGCATTAACTGACTTCAGGTTTTTGGCGAGGTTCATCCCTGCAAAACCGCCACCAATGATTACGATTCTAGGCTTATTAGTTTTTGGTAGGTTCATTCTGGAGTGCTTTCAATGTGCTTAATAATTCTGACATTTTCTCACCCTTCTTATACGTTGAAATTCCTCTCTTGATTACCCATTTGAGCACTTTCTTTTCATTCTCCAGGCCCAACTGGATATCATCAGAAAACTGGCCTAAATCGTTTCGATCCAGAGCATTTTCCATCCAAAACCTGAGTTCACTAGTTGCTTCAATGCTCAAGTTTTGACCCTTATTGTGTTTCACCCTGCCTGTCATAAGTTCAATTTCATAATCCTCACCATGGAAGATTTTCTGGATTTCACCAGATAATGCAAGGTCTTCAGGTGTTCCTTCAATCAATTTCCTACCGAAATCCATCAGGCATATCTTATCAGCAAACTGGAGAGCAAGATTTAACTCATGTGTCGTAACAAGCATTGTTTTTTGCTGATCAACACAAATCTTGCGGAGCAACGTCATTATTTCAATGCGATTGGTGAGATCTAAATGAGCCGTCGGCTCATCCAAAAGCATTATATCCCCATTCTGAACCAACGCTCTGGCAATCATTACTTTTTGCCGCTGTCCATCACTAAGTTGTGTGAGGCTTTTATCCAATAAGTAGTTGATCTTGGTAAGAGTGGCTGCTTTTTCAATAGCCTCAAAATCTTCTGTTTTTGGTTGAGATAACCATCTCTGATAAGGATATCTGCCAGACATCAAAACCTCCATAACCGTTAAACCAGCAGCACTAATTTTATCGGTAGTAACTATGCTGATTTTCCTGGCAATTGCTTCTTTTGAATATTCCCCCAAATCCTTCTCAGAAACTTTAATTGACCCATTCAATCTCGATTGATATCCAGATAGCGTTTTAATGAGTGTCGTCTTTCCAACACCATTCTGACCCAAAAGGCAAACTAACTCCCCTGGATTAAGGGTTAGTTTGTCAATAGTTTGAATCTCTTTACCATCATATCCAATTGTCAGGTCGATTATTTCTAATATGGCCGTCAAGTCGTTCATCAGAAAGCAACTAAACTTTTTCGTTTAATGATCAGCCAAATGATCAATGGTGCTCCTACCAATGATGTAACAGCATTAATCGGAAGCGTGGCAACCTGACCCGGCAGTTGAGATATTATGTCACAAATCAACATAACTGATGCCCCGACAAAACAAACTAATGGTTGAAGCAATCGGTGATTTGAAGTGTTAAAAAGTAGCCGCGATATGTGAGGGACTGCAATGCCTATAAAGGCAATGGGCCCACAAAAGGCTGTTATGGTGCCAGCCAAAATACTGGTCACTGAGATAATAATTATTCTAACAAACCTTAAATTGAGACCGGCACTCATAGCATATTCATCTCCCAATAAGAGCATATTCAATTGGTCAGAAAGCAAAAAAACGGTGAGGCTTCCTAAAACAATTATGGGAATTAGAATTCTTAATTCGACCCACGTTACCCCTGACAGGCTGCCGAATGTCCAGACCAAATAACTTTGTATCTGGTTGGGATCACCAAAATATTGGAGCACACTTACAACTGCACCAACAGCACTGCCAAACATCAGTCCCACAATCAACAGGGAAGTGATGTCCCGTATTTTTGAGGCCATGGAGATCACAGCCCCAAAAACAGCAAATGCACCAATACAAGCCGCCAAAACGGAGCTCACTCCGCTAACTTGAAATGGCAAGTAAGCCGCCCCCATCACTAAGAGGGCAACGCCCAGGCTGGCCCCAGAACTAATGCCCAACACAAAAGGGCCAGCCAATGCATTTCTAAATAAAGTTTGCATTTGCAAGCCGCTGATTCCAAGCCCAACTCCAACGGCAATGGCTGTTAGCACTTTGGGGATACGAAAGCTCCATATAATGGCAGTAGTTGCTTCATTTAGTTCGCTGCCACCCAGCACTTTTAAGATGTCAATAAAAGAAATATTGACTGATCCGATACTAAGATTTGCGAGGCTCAAGACAAGAAGCAGAGCAATGAGCACTGCTAATATTTTTCTCCATTTTGTAGCTTTTTCTTTCCAGCGTTCTTGAATCATTGAACCGAGTAAAGTTCAAGGCAAAACTAACCATCAAGGGCTGAGAACAAATTACATTTGCGCCCATGAATTTGAAAAATGACCTTTTAATTAGGGCGGCCAAAGGTGAAAAAACGGAACGGCCACCAGTATGGCTAATGCGGCAAGCAGGTAGGATTTTACCAGAATACAGAGCTGTGAGAAATTCGCTTCGGGACTTCAAAGAGCTAGTTGAAACCCCTGAGAGAGCGGCTGAGGTAACAATTCAACCAGTTGATATTCTCGGGGTAGATGCGGCAATTATTTTCTCTGATATACTTGTGATACCCGAGGCGATGGGGTTGCCTTATCAAATGAAAGAGGGCAAAGGGCCTTACTTTCCTAAAACAATCCATACCCAAGATGATATTAACCGACTAAAAATTGCAAATCCAACTGAAGATCTCCATTATGTGTTGGATGCGATTAAAATCACAAAAAAAGAACTTGATGGAAGGGTTCCACTAATCGGCTTCGCCGGGGCACCCTGGACCATCTTTTCATATATGATTGAAGGAAGCGGGAGTAAAACTTTTTCAAAAGCCCGCGGAATGCTTTACACTAACCCTGAGCTTGCGGAGTCACTCCTTGAAAAAATAACTGACAGCACAATTGAATATTTGAAAGCACAGATAAATGCTGGTGCCGATCTTGTGCAGCTTTTCGATTCATGGGCTGGGGTGCTACCGCCAGATCACTACCAGAAATTCTCAATGATGCACATCTCAAGAATATGTGATGCAATAGATGAAGTACCGGTAACGGTGTTCGCCAAAGGGGCATATTTCGCATTAGAGTCTATGTCAGCGCTTAATTGTGAGGTTGTGGGACTTGATTGGAATATGGATATTTCTCAAACCAGAAATCTGTTGCCAAACAAAACTCTTCAAGGAAATTTAGACCCATGTGCTTTGTATGGATCATTTTCAGAAATAGAATTGGCAACAAAAAAGATGCTAACTGACTTCGGTGGCCATCGGCACATTGCGAATCTTGGTCATGGCGTCTATCCAGATACTGACCCAGAAAAGGTAAAGTGCTTTGTGGAGACAATTAAAAGCTATGAATCAGTGGCTTAACTCTTCTTGGTTTCTTCCTGTATTTCCTTCCTAATCCGGCTGAGTGAAACGGGGTCAACACCTAAATATGTAGCTACATATCTTTGAGCAATTCGGTTCTCTAATCCAGGAAATACCTCCTGAAAAAAGCAATAGAGCTCTCTCAATTTACCTGTCGCAAGAATTAATTCTTTTTTAGATTTTAACAACAGCTCTTTTTCAACAACTTTATTACCTAAAGCCAATAAGTCTTCATTAGATCTTCTAAGGTTTGTGAATTTCTTCTCATCAAACAACATCAGATCAGAATTTTCGAGTGTCTGTAAACTAATCAGACTTTCTCCATTCATCTGCCTTGCGAACCAGGGCGTCACAAACTGCCCATCTTTATAAAAAGTAGAGGTATATTCTTTTAAATCAGCATTGATATACGCCCTTAACACACCGCTTACCACGTATATTTCATCACCACAGAGTTCACCTGCTTCAATTATAGCAGCCCCTTTTTTAATTTTTCTTCTATTACATATTGAAGCAAGACCTGAGTTCGTTTGAGCTGACAAACTTTCTGAAAATGTGAACTGCTTTATAAAGGAATCTAAAGTATTGGTCATTTATTAACAATTGCTAATTTTTTCAAACATACAGTTTGGCATCTTTGTTAAATGTCAATTCTTTATAAAATTATCTTTTCTATTTTAATCCTAATCTCATTAGAGCAGCATGAATCAGGAGCCAGGGAAAAAGAGCGAATTACTTCAAACACTATCCATTTTTTACTTCCTGAAAATTGGAAATCGCAGGCTGGCCGAGTCATCAGCATACCTGTAAAGATTTACAAATCCATCAATCTCAATCCCGGTGCACCAATACTTTGGTTCTCTGGTGGACCAGGCATGACCAATCTCGATTATGAACCACCTAAAGCATTGTTAGCTAATCATGATGTGGTTTTGGTTGGCTATAGAGGGGTAGATGGCCCTTTAAAATTAGACTGCGAGGAAGTCTCTGAAGCTTTAAAAGGTATCGGAAAAGATCTTTTATCCGAGGAATCTGTTAGGAATGTAATCCAAAAAGCGAATGCTTGTTCAAAACGCTTGATTTCCGAAAACATTGATCTAAATGGATTTACAATGGAACAGATCCTATTAGATATTGACACTGTCATCAGGTACCTCGGATATGATAAAGTGAATATATTGAGTGGTAGCTACGGAACCCGGTTAGCACAATTATATTCAAAGTTCTATACTGAGAGAGTACATAGGGTGGTTATGATAGGTACTAACGTACCAGGTCGCTTCGTATGGGAGCCAGAATTAATAGAAGAAAAAATAAGAGATTATGATGAGCACTGTCAAAATGATAGTTATTGCCAATCTCAAACAAAAAGTATTATAAACACATTTAATTCAGTTTTAGATAATCTTCCGGATAGATGGCTCATATTTCCTATTGATAAGGGCAAGGTAAGAGTTGTAACATTTGCAATGATGTATCACAATCATTCAGCCCTACAGGTTATTGACGCTTATATAACAGCAGAGAAAGGCGACTACAGTGGGATTGCGGCATTATCGATGGCATATAATTTCATTATGCCTGATTTGATGGTATGGGGGGAGTTTTTTTCAAAAGGTATGATAGACTATAATCCCACTAAAGATTATAGAAATGAGTTTAGCAACTCTGAATACACACTGGGTTCCCCACTTTCAGAATTAATGATGGATGTAGGTGAAGATTGGCCAACTAAACAACCTGTGGTAGGTTTTTCTAAACTGGACACCAGTGATGTCCAAACTCTTGTATTAAATGGCTCTCTTGATTTTTCAACTCCACATGAAGTGATTGAAGATGAGCTTATCCGGTATTTGCCTAATAGCAAACTTGTAATTTTTAACGGATTGGGCCACGTAGCCGATCTTCTTTATAAGAAAACGGTAATTGAAGGCATAACAAATTACTATGATTTTGGTGAGGTAAACTTTACTCAAACCTCATTCCCAGTCAACTTTGAGATTGATAATGGATTTTCAAAAATTGTTAAAATCGGACTACTGATGACAACAATCATTACTGTAGTGCTTTTATGGGTTGTGTATAAATTGATACAGCGTTTAAGGAGAAAATTAAATTACAGGTAAAGGTTTTTTATACTTCCACCTTCGGTGCGACCAGAGAAATGTCTCGGGTTGTTCATTGATCGTTTTTTCGATCTCACCTACAAACTTTTTCATGAGCGGCCATGAACCATCATATCCCGGCTTTGAAATTTCAATTAGTTCAAGAACATAATGGCCCCGTTTTGGTTTGGTCATCTTGGGATAGATGACCGGAAAACCTGTCTCGGCAGCCAGCTTTTCTATTGATAAATCAAAAACTGTTTCCTGGTTTAAGAAATTCATCCATAGCTCTGGTTTAGCCGCCACGAAGTCGATCATCAGGCTGTATCCTATTGGAGATGGTTCCGTTTTCATCATTTCAACCAATTCTTTACCAACAGTTGGTTTACCACCAAATCGTGATCTCATTCTGATCAGCAATTGATCGAAGAACTTATTCTTTAGAGGTCGATAAGCTGGATGATAAGGGTAAGGGGTTTTTAGCCTTGCTACAGTAACCATCCACTCCCAATTGAACATGTGTGGAGCCACCACAAGCGTTGACTGACCATGATCCAGATATTGAAGAATTAGCTCTTTATTTTTGACAATCACCCTCCTATCCAGCTCAGAGGCAGATATTGAATACATTTTAATTGTTTCGGTAATCTGGTCGCTGAAGTTCCGGTAAAACCTATTGATCAAGGTACTCACTGCTTGAGGACTACTTGTTGGAAAGGAATTGGTGATATTACTTCTGATTATTTCAATTCGGTACTTGATTATGTACCTGATAAGAAGATAGATGAAATCTGAAAATCTGTATAGAATCCAGAGTGGTAATTTTGACAGCAACCAGAAGAAAATCATTTGTACAACTAGAATCTGGTTAATTCTTAATCATTGGTTGGTACTTATCAGTATTGCTGGGGTCTAATTTGGTAACAGTATTGTAAGTTTCCCTTCTAATGGCTGGGTTGCCTTCTGAAAAAATTTGGGTGATCTCATCCGCTTTTGCATCCATAAATGAAATGGTGAGAATAGAGTTCGGTCTGGACCTATTTACATTCTGAATGCTTGCGAGGACATCAGAAATTTTCTTTCTGGCTTCATCAGGCTCTTCATTGAACTTGTCCATCCCCAGTCGGTGGTAGTCATATAATCCTTCCCTGATTGGTCTCATTTGACTGTTGATTAAATTTTCAGCCAACCAATAGCGGTTTCGGTTACTGTTGAATTGATCCCATCCCTGGCGATTGGATTGTTGCGCCACATTCACCACATTCCAGGCTTTTTGAAAATATTGATCGCCTCCTAACTTGCCGAAAGAATCATAGTCTAACCCAATTATGATGTATGCATAATAGCCCAGCAACGAAGTGATATTGTTGGTAAAAACATTGTCATCAAACTGCAGTGGTTGCGACTCATTGTATTCAAAATTCCAATCTCTATCAGCAAAATTGAACATGATACTTTCATAGTCAGTTCCGTAAATTGGCCTGGCAGAAACAATTTGAACTGTCGCATTAAAAACCCCTACCGATGGCATTTCCTGAATGTTAATGACGAGGTTACAGTTGATTTTTTCATCAACTGTGTAGAAATCATTGGTCCACTTGCGGTTGTTGAGGAATTGAGAAAAAGCCACCTCCATCTCTTTAAACACATCTCTTTCTGTAGTTTCAACCCGGTCAGCATTAACGAACACCGAACAATTCAGCTCCTGAGCCAACAGTGAAACTGGAAAGATTAGCAGAAATAAAATCCTAATTGACATATCTCGAAATGATGGCCTTTAAAATATCTCTTGCAACCTCATTTTTGTCTTTCAACTCAAAATCAGTAACTATATTATTCTTATCGATTATCGAAATTTTATTGGTGTCTGTAGAAAAGCCAGCCCCCTGGTCATTAAGGGAGTTCAGCACAATCATGTCGAAGTTCTTTTTCTTTAGCTTTTCCTGAGCGTTTGACTTTTCATTCTCGGTTTCCAATGCAAAACCAACATTAAACTGATCTTCTTTTTTCATTTTACCCAATTCCAGAGCAATATCTGGATTGCGCACAAGATCAAGGTTCATACTACCTTCTGATTTTTTGATTTTTTGAGTGGCTACACGCTTAGGTTTATAATCAGCAACGGCAGCTGCCATTATGTTTATATTGCTCAATTCAAAATGCTTTGTGCAACTTTCCAGCATTTCATCTGCTGAATTCACATTGATCAATTTTATCAACGGGTGATTGATTTTTTGATTGCTTGGACCACTAATCAAAGTTACTTCGGCTCCCATATTGGCGGCATTTTCGGCTAAAGCGTAACCCATTTTTCCAGATGAATGGTTACCAATAAACCTAACGGGATCAATAGCTTCATATGTTGGGCCAGCGGTAATAAGTACCTTCTTATTCTTAAGGGGGCTGTTTTCTTGAAAATACTCTTCTAAAATGTTGACAATATGCTCAGGTTCTGCCATTCTGCCCTTACCAATCAACCCACTGGCAAGCTCACCGTGTTCTGAATCAATTATTTGGTTGCCATAGGCTATCAACTTATCCAGGTTTGATTTGGTGGCAGGATGCCGAAACATGTCCAAATCCATAGCTGGGGCGACCATCACTGGGCACCTGGCAGAAAGATAAATTGCGGATAATAAGTTATCGCAGAGCCCATTTGCAAACTTTGCTATTGTATTAGCGCTAATGGGGGCAATGAGCATAAGATCAGCCCATAGTCCAAGCTCTACATGATTATTCCAACCACCATTAGCATCGCTGCTAAACTCCGTGAGTGTGGGATTTTTTGAGACCGTGGAAAGGGTTAGAGGGGTGATGAAATCGTGAGCAGCCTGGGTCATTACGACCTTTACTTCAGCTCCCTTTTTAACTAAAAGCCGGGTAAGCATCGCAGATTTATAAGCCGCAATGCTGCCACAAACTCCTAAAATAATCCGTTTACCCCTCAACATCTTGAGGTAGTGATCTATTGTTCAGCTTCTGATTGGCCTTCCTCAGCCTCTTCGGGATACCTGAACATCACTTTATCTTCTAAAAACTCTTCTGTAGCAATAAGCGTAGGCTTAGGCATTCTCTCATAAAATTTTGAGATTTCAATTTGCTCCCGGTTTTCAAAAACCTCCTCCAAATTATCTACTGAAGAGGCAAATTCAGCTAATTTGTTATTGAGTTCCTCCTTGATGTTGGTAGAAATCTGTCTCGCCCTTTTAGAAACTATTGAAACAGATTCGTAGATATTACCAGTTGGCTCAGATAATTTATCCGTATCCCTTGTAATGATTGATGGTTGTGTAGCCATTATATTTTTAATTAAGATTTGCTATTTCTTTTACTTTTTCTAGCCTGTCGACCGCCTTACCAAAAAGATCTTCGGCCTCAGTGAGGTATTTACTCTCAGCGTATTCGTCGATAAACTCATAATACTCATCTATAACCGCCTGATACCTTTCTTCCTGCCTTCGCTTGGTGCTATTTCTTGCAAACTCAAATTGCGTTCTGATTTTTCTGAACTTCAATTCTTCATTGTAATCAGAATCTGGAAAGTCTTCGCTAAAATTCTCAAATGCTATAATCGCAGCTTCATAGAGTCTAAGCTTTTCATATTGCTTGGCATTTTCATAACCCTTCAACTCTAACTTAGTCTGTAGAATATCAATTATTTCAGTTGACCGTTCTTTAAACTCGCTGTAGGGATATTTATTAATGAAGTTCTGCATGGCCGTAATGGCCTTATATGTAGGTGTCTGATCAAGGTTATACTCAGGAGATTGCAGGTATAATGAATAAGCATGCATGAAAGTAGCTTCCATTGCATGTTTACTCCGGCCATAAATCTTAGAGAAATTCTCAAAATAGTGAGCACTTAAAATGTACTGCTTCTGATAATAGTAAGAATACGCATTATAAAACTGTGCCAGTTCGGCTTGCTTAGTCCCCCTGATAATTGGTAAGACCTCCTCAAAGAGGATACTGGCCCTATAGTAATCCTTTTCCTCATAATAATTCATTGCCCCCTGGTACTTCTTCTCCCAGTCATCGCTTTTTTGCAAGCGACGAAGCTTGCTACAAGAGATTGCAGCTGAAACTATTAAAAGGTAGATCAAACACCTTAAAAACTGAGCTTTTGACATAGGGCCGCAAATTTAGAGCTTATTAGAATGCCTAACAACAATCATTGATAATCAACTCGTTAGCATCGATTCTATAATGCAGAAATCTCTGGAATGGTTTACTTCTTGACAATCAATTTCTTGGTAACCTTATTTTCTCCATCAACATGCAATGTGTAGAAATAGACTCCTTCCTTCATGTTTTGAAGGTCGATCTTTAGTGATTGTTCTGAAGTGTTAAGTTTGAAGTCTGTCGTAGTTGATCCTACTAAATCATGCAAAACAATTTTTGCATCACTTTCAGCTCTTAAGTTATAATTAATGATGGCTATGCTAGTGGCTGGATTGGGGTAGACATTTTGAACTTCAATGTTTACTGATTTATAAAACTCGTCATTACCAGTCTCAATGGTGGCATACTCCTGTGCTATTGCTACAGTGGTCAGGGTAATCAGTAATATGGTGAAGTAGTTTTTCACTTTTTGGATACATAAATCGCTTTGCAAACATTAAGCCAAAAAATATAAACTGGTTAGGATTATTAATCCTTTACAACTCAAATGAGTAACCCCTTTAGCCCAGATATTTTTTATTTTCCCCTTCATAATGCAATTGTTTATTAAAAGTTGCATGATGTTCAGTAAAATATTTAGCCCATGAGTTGACACAGCCCAAATGTTACTTTAACGCAACCAAGGGCAAATTTTATCGGTAATATGGCAGGAATGTAAACACTATTGACAATTTATATACCAATGTATATAGTCTATTTACGCATCTTAAAAGCTGACTAATCAAATGTCTTTCCTTTGGTACAATCCTGATTTAAACGAATACCAAACTGGTCGCCGTGAGAGATTTGTGGAATTGAAGAAGGGAAGTCAGAACAGCAATCGCTTCATTCTTTTATCATGTATACTAAAAAGCGAGAACTGGTTTCAGGGCTTGAATAAGTTAGGCTGATATTATAATGCATTTAAAGTAACTCTACTTTGTAGATGTTCCATAGCTGGTTGAGAAGGCCGGGGGCCAAAAGGGTCTCCGGTTTTTTATTGCCCATATCTTCCCTCACACATCAGTAGACATACTTGTACGGTATTGTCTCAAATAAAAATATGGTCTCCGTAAAAAAAATAAGGGATGCCTGTAATAAAACTCGCCGCTACTCGACTAATAGGTAAACTTTTTGATCAAATCGTCCGTACTGTGGAATTATACATAGTACCTTGCATTAACAGATACATAAATAGCGATAAATGGAATTAATAATTACCAACCTCTCAAAGACCTATTCCAACGGTGTTCAGGCTTTGAAAGACATAGAACTAACAATAGGGACTGGTATGTTCGGCTTATTAGGCCCCAACGGTGCTGGCAAATCCAGCCTTATGCGAACACTGGCAACCCTTCAAGAACCAGATACTGGTACCATTCAATTGGGCGACATCAATGTTTTAACCCAAAAAGATGAAGTAAGAAGGGTGCTTGGCTATTTACCTCAAGAATTTGGAGTATACCCTAAGGTCAGTGCGGAGGTACTTTTAAGCCATCTGGCCGTTTTGAAAGGGATAACAAATAATAAAGAGAGAAAAGAGTTGGTTGAAGCATTACTGCATAAAACCAACTTATATGACGCCCGAAAGAAAAATCTAGGTGGTTATTCTGGTGGCATGAAACAACGATTTGGTATAGCTCAAGCACTGCTTGCTAACCCAAAGTTGATTATTGTGGATGAACCTACCGCTGGTCTTGATCCGGCAGAAAGAAACCGCTTTTTGAATTTGTTGAGTGAACTTGGGGAAAATACTGTAGTCATTCTATCTACCCACATAGTTGATGATGTGAAAGAGCTGTGCACCAAAATGGCAATTATCAATAAAGGCCAAGTGGTGCATCAGGGAAACCCACAGGCCGCTATTGATGCCATTCAGGGTAAAGTTTGGAAAAAGTCCATTGAGAAAGCTGAGCTGGAGGATTACAAACAGAAGTTCAGCGTTATTTCTGAGCGCTTGCTGGCAGGCAAACCAGAAATTCATGTTTTAGCTGATGCATCTCCTGACTCCACTTTTGAAAGCGTAGAAGCAGATCTTGAAGATGTGTATTTCAGTTATATCATTGGCACAGCAACTCCATCCCAAGAGCCTGTATTGGCCTGATCATCAACCCAAACCCTAAAAAAATGTGGTATCAAATATTCAAGTTTGAACTTCACTACCGGAAGGCAAGGCCGGCAACATACATCTACTTTGCCATTTTATTCCTTCTGTCGTTCCTCGCTATTTCCACTGATGCGGTACAAATTGGGGGAGGTGCAGGATTGGTAAAAGAAAATGCACCCGCCACGATTGCTACGATGATGGGCATCATGTCGGCATTTTTCATGATGATTACATCGGCTATCATGGGTGTTGCAGTCTTAAGGGATTTCGAACACAATACTGATTCCATGATGTTTGTGAATCCTATATCCAAGTTTGAATACCTAATAGGTCGATTTGCCGGATCATTCATTGTATTACTTTTTGTTTTCAGCGGGATGTTCTTCGGCTTTATTCTTGGCGAATTCATGCCATGGAGAGATGCCGACAAGTTGTTAGCTTTTAATTTCTGGAATTACTGGCAGCCGTTCATTGTTTTTGTAATCCCTAATCTACTGTTCACAGGGGCTATCTTTTTCATGATCGGTGCACTAAGCAGAAAGATGGTTGTTGTATACAGTTCCTGGATTTTCATTTTCATATTTTATCAGGTTGCTTTGATCCTAACAAGGGAAATAGACAATCAGGCGATTGCTGCTTTGATTGACCCGTTTGCGATAACTACAATGAATTTTGCTACCCAATACTGGACTGTAGCTGAGCAAAACTCTCAAGTGGTGGGTCTCGAAGGCCTGGTGCTACAAAACCGCATCATTTGGTTGATTGTGGGCTTGGTGATCATGATTGGCGGTTATTTTTCATTCAGTTTTAATGTTGTAAGGTCAAGTTGGTTCAAGAGTAAGACCATTAAGGAAACCAAGCTTGTCAATACCTCAATAGATGTACCCAAAGCCTCTACAAAATATGGGTTGAGCACCTATGTGACTCAAATTGCTACCCAGACAATTTTTTATTTCAAGCAGATATTTAAATCGGTGCCATTTCAAGCCATGGTGCTGTGCGGTTTCAGCATTCTCATATTAAACTCTTATTTCATGGGTAGGGTCTTTGGCATTTATACCTACCCAACCACCTATTTGATGATCGAAGAAATACAAGGTTTCAACCTCTTTTTTCTAATCATTTTGGTTTCCTATGCCGGTGAACTGGTTTGGAAAGAACGGGATGCCAAAATCGATTTGATTTATGATGCCATGCCCCTTCTGGATTTCATTAACCTCATTAGTAAATTTTTCGGATTACTGCTCACTTATGTTACGCTTTTGGTTTCGTTAATAGTGCTTGGCGTAGCGATTCAAACATTTAAGGGCTATTACAACTATGAGATAGGACTGTATTTCTCTCATCTCTTTTCAGAAACTCTGACGTTTTTGGTGCTATTCACAATCCTGGCATTTTTCATCCAGGTTATGGTAAATCACAAATTTTTAGGTCATGCCCTTATGGTGGTCTTTTTCTTATTCAGTATTGTGTTAGAACAGTGGGGGGTTGAACACAATCTTTTCCAGTTTGGCAGCGCTGAATTGGGCCCATATTCTGACATGAATGGATATGGCCATTTCGTCCCTGGTTTCAGTTGGTACAGCCTCTATTGGTTTGGGTTTGCAACATTGCTGTTTGCAGCTGCGGTCATATTTTCAGTGAGGGGCAGCGAGGCAGTTATGAAAATCAGATGGAAGGTAGGTCAGTTAAGGCTCACAAGACCTCTTGCGATATTTGCAATTTCTGCATTCACGGTATTCCTTTTTTCAGGGTTCTACATCTATTACAATACAACGGTTATAAATGACTACAACAATTCTGATGACGCCAATGCACATTTAGCAAAATATGAAAAATCGTTAAAGCAGTACGAATTTTTGCCCCAGCCCATGATTGTTGCCGTAAATATGAAGGTTGACATCTATCCATCTCAGCGGGACTACGTGGCCGAAGGTTTCTATGTCGTTGAAAATCCACATGAAAAGCCAATTGAAGAAGTTCATATTCAACTAAATCCAGACAAGCAATTCGATTATGAATATGTCAGGTTCGATAGAGACGCAACCATCCAAGAAAATCTTGAAGAATTCAGGTATGTCGTTTATGACCTGAAGAAGCCATTAAATCCAGGTGAAGAAATGAAAATAGAATTCAAAACAATGTTTACAACAAATGGCATTGTTGAGGGCGGGGGCAGCACTGGAGTTGTTTTCAACGGCACTTTCTTTAATAGTTTTGATTTCCCCACAATTGGGTATGCAAAACCTCTTGAGTTGCAGGATGACGATGACAGAAAGGACAATGGACTTGAGCCCAAGGTTCGCCAGATGGAGCGGGATGACCCAAGAGGTTTGGTAATTGGTGCTCTCGGTGATGACTCCAGAGGCATCAATTTCGAAATTGTGATTAGCACAGAGCCAGATCAAATTGCGATTGCGCCAGGATACATCCAAAGAGAATGGGAAGAGAATAATAGAAAGTATTATCACTACAAAATGGATATCCCAATTGAAAACTTCTACAATATTATTTCAGCCAGATATGAAGTGGAAAGAGATGTGATGATCATTAAAAATGATACCCTTGAAAAAGAGATCGATCTTGAGATTTATTATCATAAGGGGCATGAGTATAATCTTGAAAGCATGATGAAATCGATGAAACATTCATTCGAATACTTCAGCAAAAACTTTAGCCCATATCAATATGATCAAATGCGGATTTTAGAATTTCCACGGTATGCTTCATTCGCTCAGTCATTTGCCAATACAGTCCCTTTTTCAGAAGCGATTGGCTTCATGCTAAAAATTGAGGACGAAAAGGATGTTGATATCGCTTACTATGTCACCTCTCATGAACTTGCTCATCAGTGGTGGGCGCATCAGGTGATGTCAGCCAATGTACAAGGCAGCACAATGATTGTTGAATCACTGTCCCAATATTCTGCGCTTATGGTTATGAAGCAAGAATATCCTCAAGAGCACATGCAAGAATTCCTGAAGGAAGAACTCAATCGATATTTAAGAGGTCGGTCAAGGGAAGACAAGAGGGAAAACCCGCTGGCAAAGGTCGAAAATCAGCAATACATCCGTTATGGCAAGGGAGCTGTAATTATGTATGCCTTGCAGGACTACATTGGTGAGGATAGCGTAAATGCCGCCCTGAGAAGATACGTTAGGGATTGGAGTGACTTTGACAAAAATGGTCGCTATTCCACCACTGAAGATCTTTTGGGCTACTTTAGGGAGGTAACATCGGATAGCCTGGCATACCTAATTGATGATATGTTTGAAAAAATTGTGCTGTTTGAAAATAAAGCGGAGGATGCCCTATACGAAGAGAAAGATAATGGGAAATACGAGATCGAATTAACGGTAAGCACCAAGAAATTTGAAGCCGATAGTCTTGGCAACACTTATGAGCTACCTCTGATTGATTGGGTTGATATTGGAGTTTATGGTGAAAACGAAGATGGCGATGACAAATTGCTCTATCTCAAGAAACATAAGATGGATCAGCATGAAAAAACTTTCATGATAGAAGTAGAAGAGGAACCCAGCAAAGCAGGCATTGATCCACTAATAAAACTTATAGATCGCAACCCTGATGACAATGTTAAGGCAGCCTCCAAAAAAGAGGCTGCTTAGTATTGCATCCCAACTTTATTCAAAAGGGCTATTTAGTTGTAAGGCCAGCATCTACTGCATACAAAATCAACTCCGAGGTAGATTTGATTTGCAGTTTCTTCATCACATTTTTCTTGTGTGTATAGATAGTGTGATGGCTGAGGCATAGCTGATCTGCAATTACTTTTGTCGACTTACCCTGCGTGATCAACCTCACAATCTCTAATTCCCGAGTGGTTAATTCAGTTGGCTCACAAGCTGTAGCTTCATTTTTAGAATAGTGCTTCTCAAAAATGATATCGAGGATTTTGCCACAGAAGAACTTCTCACCTTTGGCCGTGGCATAAATGGCGTTTTTAATCTCTGTTTGATTGCATTCCTTGGTAAGGAAGCTATTAACACCACGCTCTAATACATCGTGGATCATTGATTTGTCTTCATCTGATGAAACCACCAACAATCTCGCTTTTGGGCATGCCTCTTTTATCCTATCAATATTTTCTAAATCGAAATCGTCTGTTTTCTTGTAATCCAGAATTAAGACGTCAGGAGTGGCCGTTTTAAATGCTTCGAATAAATCGGCCATATTGGTGGCTTCTCCACTTAGGTCAAAACTTTTTTCAGTTTCGATTAAATGCTTCATCCCAAACCTCGTAAGGTCTTGTGAATCTGCAATTAAAACTGAAATTGGTTTCGGCATCTTATTTAGATTCGTTCTAAATAACTGTAAAGATATGGGCGTAAACTCAAACTGCCAATCATTTGATGGCCGAGGTTAAAACATAAATCGAACCTGCAATTTTAAATCAGTCCGATGGTCAGCATTGATTTCGTTCAAGCCAGAACCGAAAGTGTCTACATCATTGCGAACGCTTCTTGCAAGCCTGGCCCAAACCGTAATTTTTCTGGTTGGTTTGTACTGAATAAGGAAATAGTTTCTTATCCCAACACCGTTGTAAGCTGGGATTGAAAATGCATACAAAACATCCTTTTCGTAGGCAAACTGACGATTATCAAAATCATCTGTGTCGAAAAGGGCAAACCGCGTACTCAACCTGATTTTACCAAAATCGAAATTGAAATCCTGAATAATGGCGAACCCCCTGGTCAGTTCTGAATCAAACTCAAAGGAACTCCACTGCAACCGCGATTTCATTGAAAAAACTTTGGTTGCATCATAATCCAGGTTCAACAAGTAATTGTATTTCACCCCCTCAGCTAACAATTGCAAATTCCCTTCAGATAACAGGTTTCTTTCTTTTGTCTCCTTTCGCAATTGCCCATATAAAACAAGCTTTCGGGTGGGCTTATAGGTGGCCCTTATCAAATATTCGTTCCCCTCACTTGGCCCCTCCACACCAAATCTCAGCCATGGAAACCGAAAATAATCGTAATAAGCAGTGACTATTATGCGTCTGATCGGGGCAAATTTCAGCCCCCAATAAATGCCCCGTTCATTAATATTTCTGGAGCCTTCGCCAAAAGCGTTGCCATAAAAGGAATGAAAATCTTTCTGATAGTTGCGAAGTACAACACTCATAGAAAGCTGGCTTGATAAACTCGCAACAACGCCCCCAACTGATCCGATTCCGCCAGATTTTGAAATAGCGGTTTCACCAAAAAAATTAAGGTTCTGCCAAACATAATTACCGAATAAACCAACATTGTAATTGCTCCTACCTTGAAATTCGAATTGGTTATAGGTATTTGGTGTTTTGAATAAGGCTACATCATAGGCGGTATTCATAAAGGTGATACCTGACTGAAACTGGCGGTTTGGAGATCGGTATGTCACATTGACACCAACAGCCTGCTCCCTAACCTGATCTTTATTGCGGATTTCTGAATCAGTCCTGTGAAAGCCAGAACCCTGAATAGATGATACAAACTCGTCGAATTCTGTGAATGTACTGTCGTTCCTAATGTTTGCATCTTGCAGATGGTTGGAATAGAATCCGGTGATATCGATGCTATTCAAATTATAAGTGGCGGCTATGCCTCTGTAAAAACCAGTTTCCAAAACGGATGAATAAGCCCTGACCCCGGTGCTACTTCTTCTTATGGTTGTAATTGTTTCAGAGCCCTTCCCAGGATTGAATCCGGCTCCAAGTAGAAGGCCCTGACCAAATTGCAATTGATAATCTCCAATAACTATTGACTTGAGCCGTCCTTTGTTTTCAAGCATTGCATGAAAGGATAAAAAGTCGACGCCGTAAGTGTTTGAACTCTTATCAAACTGAAATTGCTCACCCGCATCCTTCTCCATGGTGAAACCAAAACTGAAGTCTTTTGATCTGCTTACTCTGTACCTTAAATAATGCTTGTTTCTGCCCCCATTGTACCTCGTTTCCGGCTCACCCGATGAATTCAATTCTGGTTCAGAATATCCCTTTTGCTTTTCAAGGGTGCGCTCCATTCGGTAGAGCAAATAATTGTTCTCCTCTTCCTTAATTCTCTGCCACAAACTTCTGGTGTCCGACGGTCTTTCTTCAAGGCTTACAAATGGAAGGATTTTTTGTATAGTTGTTACGTCAAACCCGGGAACGGCCTGAAGCTCATAAATTGATAAAAGTGGCCCATTTGATTCCTTGTAGTCGAAGAAATTTTCAATTTGAATGGGCTCAAGTGCATATAAAGAAATTAAGTCATCCCTGGTTGCAGAATTTAAATTGATCGGGTTGGTATAAAGCAACAATAGGGATTCATATAAATCTTCATAATTGATATCCTCGTCTTGAAATTCAAAAATCTCTTCTGCAAAAGATTGAACATCAATCTCAGGCCTTTGCACCTGTGCATTAGCTTGTAGGCAGATGAAGGAAACCAACAGTATAATAACTGCTTTTTTCATTCTGTCTGGTTGAAAATAAGCGCCACCGATAACTCATGGGAGCTTCCAATATTTGGGTCATTGGAATAAGCATATCCTACGTCAAATTTCCCAGGTCTAAATCCCAGGCCAAATGATGCATTAAAGGGTTCTGTTTTAAATCCTGTCCTGACCAAAAATTGCCTATAAAATTGGTACTCAAACCCGGCTTTAAATACTTCTTTAAAATCGAGATCTTTTTCAATTTCTCCATTCAACATGAGCCCATCAATTGGCCTATATGAAATCCCAGCCCGCATTACTGTTGGCTGCCTGTCATTTTCAGCTTTTGATACCCTCGCCTGATTAATGTTTGAAATGTTAGCAGAGAAAAAAAGTGCTTTGCTAAATTCCACGATGCCTCCAAAATCGAAGAATGCGAACCCCCGCCTGCCAAAACCTTCAATGTTTATCTGTGCATAGTTTAGCGTCGCACCTAATGAAACTATCCCTAATTTATTGCCGAATGACAGGCCCAACTTTTGCTCATTGAACAAATCATCGCCAAAACGAAATGCACTGATACCAGCAGTACCAAAAGGCAAATTGTGAACGTAACCTGCCCCTAAAACATTTAGCGCACTTATGTTGTATCTGTTTTGATAAGAAATTAGTCCAGCCGAGGCCTCTACATCAGCCAGGCCGGCGGCATTATTAAATACAGCCCATTCATCTTGAATTGTCAACGAAGCCGACCCCATCGCGGTAGATCTTGCCCCTAAAGTGTAGCTGCCATTTTGGCTATTCGCTACAAGGGGCATCAGAACGATTATTAAACACCAGAACCGAGGGGTCACAACATAAAAATTTTTTGAAGGCTATAGTTAGGTCATTTGGCTGTAAAAAGCAATAACCCATATAATTCTTAAATTGGACTTAATCTTTTAATCCCAGACCGTGATTTTTTCTTTTGTTCTACTACTGACTTCATTAGTGGCACCCTCTGATGACCGGGTTTATAAAATCATTATTGAGGAGGGCACTACCGAAATACCTTCCCTGAATGAGGCATTGTTAATTCTTGATGATAAATACCAGAACTACTCGATTGATGTTGTCAAAAACATGCCTGAGAGCGGCTATTTCAAACCATATTCTGATGATCTTGAGTTTATCCCTGGGAATATTTATTGGGGCAAAGTCAGTTTAGAAAACTTTTCAGAATCAACTACCAACTGGCTGCTTTATGTCGGTAAAAATGACTTCATTGATGTGTACGTACCCGTCGATTTGTATGATGTAGAACATCATCAAACCGGCTATCTCGTTCCAGCCTCGGCAAGGACCCTCGCAACAGCTTCTTATGAGGTGCCCATATCTATTCCTCCAGGTCAGGGTAGAAACGTTTATATAAGGATACGGGAAGAAATTCATTCAAATCCTGAATTTGACTTATCCCTAACAAGAACAATAGACTGGGCCGATAGCGCTTTCAGCCGTATTTGGATCGACCTTCTCTTTCAGGGAATCTTTTGGATGATGGCCATTTATAATTTGCTGGTATATTTTAATTCTTGGGACAAACCCAACCTCTATTACAGCCTCTATTTAATCGCAACTGGTATTTTTTATCTATTTATTACCGGACTGCTTCGTGAACATATTATTGCTGAAAGCCCTCAATTCACACCCTATGCCATGGTTTCAGTAATTTTTGCAAACGCTGCTTATTACGGTTTTTTTAGAACTTTTTTAAATACCCATGAGCACATCCCAAAGTGGGACAAAATATTGAGATCCCTGCTTGTAGTAGATCTCTTTGCTGGCGTAGCAATTGCCACCTTTTACTCAATAACGAATGACATTTCGATAACTTCCCGACTTACCCAATCTGTTGTTGTTATAAATACGATTGTAGCCCTTATTTCAATTTTTGTATTGTTAAAAACCGATAACAAGGTGGCTAAATATTTCATCGCCGGAACCGCCATCTTTCTAATTGCAGTATTTTTTGATGCGACTTTCTGGAACCCGAGTAGTTCTGATGCGTCATTAGCGAGATTTGGTTTATTAGGTGAGATACTATTCTTCTCGGTTGGTTTGGGGCGTAGGGTGAAAATAATTGAGCGGGAAAAGCAGACAGCACAGCTTGAGTTAATCAATCAATTGCAGATAAATGAAGATTTGGCAAACCAGAAGCAAGAAGAGCTTGAATCTAAAATTCTGGAAAGAACCGCGGAGCTTGAAAAGAACAATGATGAGTTAAGGTCGGCTAAAAACAAAGCTGAAGAAGCGGCTAAGGCCAAATCTGAATTTCTCTCAGTGATGAGTCACGAAATTCGAACACCGATGAATGCGGTGATAGGCATGACTCATCTTTTGTTGGAAGAAAAGCCAAAGCCTGAACAAATAGATAATTTGAAGACGTTGAAATTTTCAGCTGAAAGCCTGTTGATTTTGATTAATGATATCTTGGATTACAGCCGAATGGATTCTGGTAAAATTGCCCTTGAAAAAATCGAATTTAGGTTATCTGAAATAGTCAAAGGGTTGAGGTATATGTTTCAGCCACAGGCTAAATCAAAAGGCATTCAATTCAGCATTCTACTGGATCAAGATGTGCCAATATCTTTGAAGGGTGACCCTGCCAGATTAACTCAGGTACTAAACAACCTCATTGGTAACGCCATCAAGTTTACAAGCGAAGGTCGGGTGGCTTTGTCAATTCACCTATCTAAATTAAGCGAGTTAAGCGTTTCACTTCGTTTTGTAATCGAGGATACGGGTATTGGTGTTGAACCTGAAAAATTGGATTTGATTTTTGAGTCCTTCAGCCAGGCAAATTATGATGCGAGTAGAAAGTTTGGTGGCACAGGATTGGGGTTAGCAATCACTAAAAAGCTCCTTGATCTGTTTGGGTCAGAAATCAAAGTTCAAAGTGAAATTGGGAAAGGATCCATTTTCTCATTTGAAATAGAGATGGAATTGGCCCAGAAATCGAATGTTGACAAAGCGGGTATAATCGATGAAAAAGCCCTGCAAATAAAGGATTATAGGGTGATTATCATTGATGACAATTTAGTGAATCGCATCATGGTAATTCGTTTTCTTGAAAAGTGGGGAGTTAAATGTACCGGTGTAGAAAGCGGCAGAAAGGCTTTGGAAATAATTGAAGAAGAAGCGTTTGATTTAATATTGTTAGATCTTCAAATGCCAGAGATGGACGGGTTTGAGGTTGCCCAAAAAATCAGGAGTATGAAAAGTGAGCGATTGCTTTCAATCCCTATAATTGCTATTTCAGCAGATTCTGCTCAAAATATTTATAATAAAATAGTGGCGGCAGGCATGGATGATTTTATTTCAAAACCATTTAAGCCCAATGAACTATTCAATTTGGTATATAATTACTCTACTTTATCAGAGGTGAAGTCATAAAAAAAGCCATATCGATTGACGACATGGCTCTCCTCAGTAAAGAATTTTTCTATTTTTCGTTCTTCTTTTTCACATTCATAAAAAGGTCAGATTTAGGCTTGTCTTCTTCAGTCTCTTTGACTGTTTCCTCAACCGCATCCATGCCGTCTAACAATTGGGCGTCGGTCATTGAATGGCCTTTTTCTGAAATATGTGGTGCAATGATTAAAGCAACAATAGATGTAAGCTTGATTAGAATGTTCATTGAAGGCCCCGAAGTATCTTTAAATGGATCCCCCACAGTATCTCCCGTAACTGACGCCTTATGAGCTTCGCTTCCCTTGTATTCCATTTTACCATCAATCTCCACGCCCTTTTCAAATGACTTTTTAGCGTTATCCCATGCGCCACCAGCATTATTCTGAAAAATACCCATCAGCACACCTGAAACGGTAATACCTGCTAGCATCCCACCCAATACTTCCGGGCCAAATACAAACCCAACAAACACTGGAGTGATTAGAGCAATCGCACCCGGCCTGATCATTTCCCTAATTGACGCCTTTGTGCTTATCTCCACACATTTTTCATATTCAGGCTTTGCCTTATATTCCATTATGCCTGGTATCTCTTTGAACTGCCTTCTTACCTCATTCACCATGTCCATGGCAGCCCTGCCAACTGCGGCAATCGCCAATGATGAAAAAATGAAAGGAATCATGCCTCCAATGAAAAGTCCGGCAAGCACATTGGCCTTGTAAATATCGATTGAATCAATTCCAGCAACTCCTACAAATGCCGCAAACAATGCCAAAGCAGTTAAGGCTGCAGAGGCAATGGCGAAGCCCTTACCAGCAGCAGCCGTTGTGTTCCCGACAGCATCCAGGTTATCCGTTCTTTCTCTTACTTCTTCAGGAAGGCCACTCATCTCAGCAATTCCACCAGCATTATCAGCAATAGGGCCAAATGCATCAATTGCTAGTTGCATTGCTGTGGTTGCCATCATACCCGAAGCAGCAATAGCAACGCCATACAGCCCTGCCAATTCAAATGAACCATAGATACCAGCAGCCAATACAATTATGGGAAGCAAAGTAGATTCCATACCTACTGAAAGGCCTCCTATAATATTGGTTGCATGACCAGTTGAAGATTGGTTAACGATTGAGTTTACCGGCCGCTTGCCCATAGCAGTATAATACTCAGTAATGATGCTCATCAAAGCACCAACCACTAAACCTAATACGATCGCAAGAAATACATCCATTGGACTAAATGTCTCAGAACCTCTTATGGTCATGCTATCTGGTAACATATAGGTCACCAAAAAGTAAGAAGCAATGCCCGTTAAAATAATCGAAGACCAGTTTCCAAGATTTAGAGCCTTTTGAACGCTGGCAGTTTCACTGGATATTTTTACGAAAAAAGTGCCCACAATTGAGAACATCAAACCAATTCCGGCAATGACCATGGGTAGCAAAACGGGTGCAATTCCTCCAAAAGCATCCGCGGATTGTATCTCTCGGCCCAGCACCATACTTGCTAAAATGGTTGCGACATAAGACCCGAATAAATCAGCACCCATCCCTGCCACATCACCTACGTTGTCACCAACATTATCAGCTATTGTTGCAGGGTTACGAACATCATCCTCTGGTATTCCGGCTTCCACTTTACCAACAAGGTCAGCACCAACATCAGCAGCTTTGGTATAAATACCACCTCCAACTCTTGCAAACAATGCGATCGACTCCGCTCCTAAGGAAAAGCCTGCCAGCACCTCAAGCGCTTTTTCCATTTCCAGGCCATTAACATCGCCACCGGTATTCAATACATACAACTGATAGAAAACAATGAACAATGACCCTAATCCGAATACAGCCAATCCTGCTACACCCAAGCCCATCACAGTTCCCCCTGTAAATGAAACATTCAAGGCTTTGGAAAGACTGGTTCTGGCCGCCTGGGTAGTTCTTACATTCGCCTTTGTGGCAATGTTCATTCCGAAATAGCCGGCCACTGCAGAGAAAACTGCTCCTATTAAAAATGAGACTGCAATTATAGGACTCGATTGCGGTACGAGAGTACCTGAATAAGCCAGCAGAATGGCGGTGATAATTGCAAAATAGCTTAATACTTTCCATTCAGCTTTTAAGAATGCCATTGCGCCTTCTGCTATATAGCCAGAGAGTTCCTTCATCTTGTCATCACCAGCATCTTGCTTTGACACCCACGAAGATTTCATCCACATTACAAACAAACCAACCACACCAAGAATTGGAACTAAAAAAACCAGATTATGCATCGTTTAAATGTTAGGTTAAAAATTGAGGCTGCAAAGATAGGTTTTGGGGTAGGAAATCAAAACGGGAATTGATGAGGCAAAAATGAACGGCTAGCGGATTCCGAAGCAGAAACTCAGTTTCGATATTTACAGTCCTGATTAAGACTTAGGTTGTGCCATTATGTATCCTAATTTCAGTGATAACTTACCTACTCTGAAATTGGCTGGGAACTCTTTCGAATCAATTTTTAGGCTACTATTAATATTACGAAACCCTTCCATGATTTGCCCATTTTTTTGGGATGCCTATCAACGCTACCATTCCGTAAACGCCCACTAAATGATGGAGCAGGCCTGCATCTCAAAAATTTACCCTTGGGGCTTTTAGCAACCTCTTTTTTTTGTTTTAGCATGGCAAGGCCTGATTTAATGAATCATAAACGCCTATTCTAAAAAGTCAAAATGCCTTTTTATGGTTTTGGCGTCTACTTCAAGGCTGTGGCCCGATTATTCTTTCTTGAACCTGTAACGAATACCCCAGCTACCCCTGAGAACAGCATCGAGGTCTCCGGGAAGTTGTAATAAACCAGCCAGCTCAATATGAAAACCGAAATTTTTGTCATCAAAAGGATAAATATTCAGGCCAATTGGTAAAACCACTCCTTCAAAGGAATTGATGCGGCCACCCAAACCACCATAAATGTCATAATTACCATTTCTTTTGAAGAAGTGGTTCAGAACCAATTCGTAGCTAACGTCTTCTATGTGGTTATCCAGACCAATCCGAAATTCAGGCATAAACTTCTGACCTTCATAATTAATACCAATAAAAGGAAGATTTGAATGATGGAAACTGACCCCAAATTGGGAATGTGCTTGATAGCTGCCTAAGGCAAACAGCATTAATGTGATGAGGATAAATTTGTCTTTCATTTGTATATTATTGATATCAATCAAGCCACTAATATTTAAGTAAAGCTATACCATTATATCTATTCACTTAATGAAATATCTAAACTTGATATGGAAATAAAAATCCTTCAAACCATAACGCATGAAACCAAATTCAAACTAAAAGATGAATTTGTGCCCAGGATAAAAAAGTGCTGTGATCAGCTCACGCTTGATGAAATCTGGAAACGCCCAAATAGCAACCTCGTCAGTGTGGGGAATCTAATTTTGCACCTGTGTGGTAATGTCAGCCAATACATATTGTTTGGATTAGGTGGGCTACCAGACAATAGGAAAAGACAAGAGGAGTTTGATTTTAATGAACAGCTAAGCAAAATTGAACTATATGATAAACTTGACCATTTAATGGATGATGTATCACTGGTGCTGGATAAACTTGAACCTAAAATCCTGACCCAGCAAATTACCGTACAGGGTATGAACTATAGCGGATTTGGTATCCTAATGCATGTAGTTGAACATTTTTCCTACCACGTCGGTCAAATTACATGGTTTACCAAGCTAATTAAGGATGTCGACATGAAATATTATGGAGACAAAGACCTAAACATTACAGGGTGAAGGATATTCAAGATTTAACAGCACTTTTAGAATTCGTGAGTTGCGCCGTCGTTCTTCTTTCTTTGGGAGGATGTGTACCTCTGGAGCAATCTACATCAAGCACTGCTTCATCAAATACCCAGCAAAAAAAATTACTCTTTGAAGATTTTCGGTATGAAGAAAATATTAAAACGGACCTATTGTATCCGAACAGAGGGTTTCGTCAAGATGTAATTGAACCGGCTGTCATTCCGTTGTCTGGTGAAACACAACTCATTCTTGAATTTGATGAGCTACAGGCTGATTATCAAGACTATAGCGTTAAGTTGTTTCATTGCAATGTTGATTGGACTAAATCAACTGTACCGGATATGGAGTTCACTGAAGACTTCAATGAATTCCCTATTCGAACTTTCGACTATTCAAGAAATACCCTCACACCATACACGCATTACACATTTGAAGTGCCCAAGGTTAAGCTTCCGGGCAACTATCTGCTTATGGTATTTAGAGGAAGAAATTACGACGATATTGTGCTCACCAGGCGATTTATTGTTTTTGACCAAAGAGTTCGGATAAAACCTGATTTAAACGTTATGACAGGCGCCGTTGGCAGCTTTCAAAACCACCAGATAGAGTTTGAAATAGAGTATAACGGACTGCGTCTTACTAATCCCTATAATGATATCAGTGTTGTGGTGAGGCAAAATCAACGATGGGACAATTCAATTAAAGAGCTCAAACCGACCCAAGTAAAAGAAGATAAAGCACTTCTTCAATACAGGCATTTTACAAGGGAAAATACATTCGTAAGTATGAATGAGTTTAGGTTCATTGATTTGCGATCAACCACCTTTAGAGGTCAAAATGTTGCGTCAATAGATAAGTCAGCTGATTTCATCAAAGTCACGGCAGGCATTGATAAATCACGCCAAAACCTGGTATACAGCCAATATAATGATATTAATGGGCAGTTTGTAGTTGAGAATAACGATCCAGGTGCTCAATATTTGGAGGAAGATTATATCAACGTCAGCTTTTGGCTTGATCATCCAAACATTCAGCCGTCCATTTACATATTGGGCGGTTTCAATAATTGGAGGAAAAACCCAAGCTCAGTTATGCATTTTAATTCCGATCGCCAGATGTATAGTACTACCATGACACTGAAGCAAGGCTTTTATAATTACTTGTACTTTGTATCCGAAGGTGAACCGAATCCTTACCTATTGGAAGGAGCATTCTTTGAAGCCAAAAATGAATATGATATCACCGTATATTATCGCCCCCCAGGAACTTTCGCAGACCTTGCAATTGGTTATGCAAATTTCAACAGTAGAAAATAAATGTCAGTTGACTATTGTATCAGGTTAAAAAGTCCTAAATACTTTATTCACTAACCGTTTGAAAAACTTTACCATTCAATTAACTTTGCGGCTTCAAACATAATCGCAACATTAACTACCTGATTTATAGTTATTTAAATATTTATTTTAATTACAAAAAATTATGAACGAACTAAAATTTCCAGCAGAAAAAGCTTGCGAAGAAGCAAAAACTAAATTAGAAAAACTTGGTATTGAAGAGAAAATTCAAGCTGAATTAGCTTGGGTAATTGGTAGCTACAATTACGACAAGAATCCGGAAGGCTTATACGAAATTGGCAACAAAGCTTTGACAGCTTTGGTTGATTTCAAAAGCCAAAAGCCTCGCTTGGTCTCTAAAAAGTTTATTGCTGATTTAGAGAAGTCTTTGTCGCAGAATTAAGCAGATTAATTCCTAAATAGAATGAAAGTCCTGAGAGTTTCTCAGGACTTTTTTTGTGTCGTTTTTAGTATTAAAATCACTCCACACGAGAGCCCATTAACGAAAAAAGCCCCGATGTGGGGCTTTAAGAAAAAGTAATAAGCTGGCGACGACCTACTCTCCCACCTGTTACAGCAGTACCATCGGCGCTGAGGGGCTTAACTTCTCTGTTCGGAATGGGAAGAGGTGGACACCCTCG
>JAVKCG010000005.1:0-397912 GCA_040222875.1 Cyclobacteriaceae bacterium
CTCTCTCATTCCCCTAAAAGCGACCGCAAAAGTAGACGATCAGTTTTTACTAAACAACCTATCGACAAAAGTTTTTTTAACCCTCAAACCCCCTTTTATCCTTTCTCCAACACTACTACATTTTGAGGGCTTCAAAACTAAACGTTTTTTACCTTTTCAACTACCTTTTGGGCTGTTGGCTGTTGGGTTATTGGGTATTGAGGATTGGGTCGTTGGGGATGGGTATTGGGGATTGGGGTTGTTGGGGATGGGGGTCGTTAGGTTGTTGGGTTGTTGGGGATTGGGTTATTGGGTCGTTGGGGATTGGGGTGTTAGGTGTTAGCTCGGTAGCGCTCTTTTGCGTGAGGGATGGAAGCGGCTACCCCACAGCCTGCGTGGCCTTTTCTTGAGCGAAGCGGCGAGGAGTAATAGCAAACAGCCCGACCTGTAGGATAAACACACCCCATGTGTTTATCCTACAGGTCACGCCATTAGTAATAATTATGGTATTGCCGGGTCTTTCTTTTCTATAATTATGGCATCCACAGCTTTTTCTTTGACCATCTGATTGAGCTCCTGAATGTCTTCCGCAAGGATTTTTTGCCACTTACCCAACTCCGTATCAATTTTTTGGGTCATTTCATTTTTGACCTCCACAGCCTGATCGGTGGGAGGATAATCACCATTGCCAACTACACGGCTGAGATGGGCTAGCTTGTTATTTAGGCGAATCGGGAAATTTAACGGATCTTGCCGACTTTGATTTTTAGTTTGATAGAGCTGTTCTTCAACATCAGTCATTTTTGAATCGATGTCTTTTGACTTATCAACGATATCGGTGAACTCGTCTTTTCCATCTAATTTTTCTTGAAGCGAGATCATTTGCTCCCTGACCAGTCGGATATCCTTGATGGAATTATGCGCATCTGAGAGCTTGTTTCGAACTTCGATCAAATAGTCGAATTGAGCTTGAAGATCGGCTTGTGAAGCCGCAGCCCTTGGGTCTTTAAGTATTGTGAAACCGGTTTCAACTGACTGATCGTTTAAAGTAAGTTTTGCTTTGTAGTTACCTGGTACGGCCTTAGGCCCAGTCAAACCTGCAGCCCACATAATCAAGTTATCAAAACCCTCTGCGTCGCCATAACGCATATCCCAGGTAAAGCCGTTACTGCCCTTGTCCGCCTTCAACTTTTCCTTGTCGTCGTCGGCCATATTAGAGAAAGTTTTTATTGAAGTACCATCTGATTCCATTATTTCGAATGAAAGTTTATCCTCCTCTGATAGCTCATTCTGAAGATTGAAAAAGAACCTTACCCCATTGTGGTGATTCTCACCCCAATTTGATGGAATGCTACCAAATCCTCCACCGCTACCCATTCTATAACTATCAATCGGTTTAAAAAGGTGGATTTGAGAGCTAGCTATTGCATCTGATAACTGATGAAAGGGTGTGAGATCATCGATTAACCATATGCTTCGACCTTGAGTGGCCACAATAAGGTTATCATTTTTAAGCACAGCATCAGTTATTGGGACTTGAGGCAAATTCAATTGCATAGGTTTCCAGCTAGCGCCATCATCAAAAGAAATATACATGCCTGCTTCTGTTCCGGCATACAGTAGCCCTTGTCTTTTAGGGTCTGCCCTCAATACCCTTGTAAAGTGGTTATTTGGGATACCACCTACAATTTTCGTCCAAGTTTGACCGTAATCTTTGGTTTTGTATAAATAAGGTTTAAAGTCGCCAGCCTTATATAGTGTACCAGCAACATAGAGCCCTCCCTTTGTGAAAGGATCGACATCCACACTATTGTACATTAGATATTTAGGTGCATCGGGTGGGGTTACGTTAGTCCAATTTTTGCCTCCGTCCTGTGTGACATGCAATAACCCATCATCAGAACCAGCCCAAATCAGACCCTCTTCGTCACTCGACTCTACAGCTGCGAATATGGTAGAGTAATATTCTACGGCAGTATTGTCTTTTGTAATTGGGCCACCTGAGGTGCCCATTTTTTCGGGCTCTGCCCTGGTTAAATCCGGGCTAATTATTTCCCAGGTTTGACCTTCATTATAGCTCACATGAAGATGCTGAGATGTTGTATAGAGTTTGTCATTGTTATGCGGTGAAAAGAAAATCGGGAAGTTCCACTGAAACCTGTACTTCATGTCTTCGACCCCATGACCCATCGGATTATCTGGCCAGACATTAATCGTTCTTGTTTGATTAGTGGAATGATCCATTCTTTGAAGCAAACCGCCATAACTGCCACCATATACTATATTGTTGTCATCGGGATCAACGGCCAGGTGGGCACTTTCTCCGCCAGCACTCTCATCCCAATCGCGTTCCGTAATGCCCCGATCATCTGAGCGATGACGGACACGCTGTGTTGAGTTATCTTGCTGAGCGACTAAAATCCTGTAAGGAAAATCATTATCCACCGTTACCCTATAGTATTGAGCAGTCGGTTGGTTTAAATAAGTTGACCAATTTTCACCAGCATCATAGCTGACCTGAGCACCACCATCATCAGCAACCACTAGTCGGTTATTATCTTCTGGAGCTATCCAAAGATCATGATGATCGCCATGTGGTGTGTTAAAAGATTTAAAATTTCTGCCCCCATCATCAGACCTCCAGAATTGAACATTCATAATATAAACCCTGTCTTCTTGCTGGGTATCTGCAAAAACCCGGGTGTAGTACCACGCCCTCTGTCTAAGATTTCTATCCCCGGTCATAAACTGCCAAGTTTTACCGGCATCATCAGATCTGAAAAGGCCGCCCTCTTCATTTTCAATTAGAGCGTAAACCCTATCGGGATTAACAGGTGAAACGGAGACTCCTGTTATGCCCCATATTCCTTCAGGCAACCCCTCATTTCCTGAAATGTTTTTCCAGGTCTCCCCCATATCGGTACTTTTCCATAAAGCTGAACCTTCGCCGCCGCTGGAAAGACTGTAAGGTGTTCGCCGGACATTCCAGGTTGTTGCATACAAAATCCTGGGATTACCTGGTTCGAAAGTTATGTCGGCTGCACCTGTGCTTGGATTAGCATACAGCACCTTATTCCAAGACTTACCTCCATCGGTAGTCTTGTAAACTCCACGATCAGGGGAATCTGCAAACAGATTACCAATAACAGCAACAAATACTACGTCCGGATCTTTAGGGTGAATAACGATATTTCCAATTTGATACGAATTGGGAAGGCCTATACTTTCCCATGTCTTACCTCCATCATATGATTTGAACATGCCGCCATAGCCTGGTGAAACATTACCACGTAATGTTTTTTCACCAGTTCCTACATATAGCACATTTGGATTAGATTCGGCAACAGCAATTTCACCAATTGAGCCTCCAAAATATCCATCAGATATATTGAACCAACTCTGACCTCCGTCAGTGGTTTTCCAAACACCACCACCAGTAGCTGCCATATAAAATACATTGGGTTTCCCTGGTACTCCGGCTGCCCCGCTGGCCCTACCACCTCTGAATGGCCCAATGGATCGCCATTGGATCGCATTATAGAGGCTCTCATCGAATGACTTCGAGGGGGCGGTTGAGTTTGATCTTCTTCTCTGTGCATTGGTGTCCAACAAAAAGAGGGACAGCATTGCGACAATTAGAATCTTTGTGGTGAAAGTGCCTTTCATATTGAATCTAGTTTTTAGATGATATGCCCAAATTATACACGCACACACTGAAAGGGAAAAACCTTTAGATAGAAGCCTGAAAAACACATTTGAATGGTCAATTTGAGCAAGGTTCATATGTGAACACAAGTGTCATGTTTCCGAACACTCAAAATAGGGTTGGCACTTATATATTGCTGATATACAGCTATTTACAATCCTTGGCATACATCTTGAAAACTTCAGACTGCGATTTGAACTAACTTATATATGAAAAGGTATACCGTAACTATTTTGGGCGTTTTAGTAGCTATCCTACTACTGACCCATATCACAAATGCCCAGCAGAGCTTGACATTGGAAACCGCTATTGAGATTGCCCTTGAAAATAATATAGGACTCAAAAGGGCTCAGAACGGAGTAATAATGGCCCGGAACAACCAAAACCAAAGCAAATTTGAGTTTCTACCATCACTCAACGCCAACACCAATTATCAATGGCGTGGCGGGTTTTCGGGTTTAAATGCAGATGGTGACCCCATTAACGGTAGTTCACAGGTTTCTTTTCCAAGCCTTAATGCCAACTTTGTTTTATTCAATGGATTGACCAATATCAATACCTACAGTCAAAACAAGTTATTACATGAAGCCGCTCAGCAAAATTTTCAGAATCAGAAAGACTTTACAAAAGTTGCAGTCATGGGCCTGTACCTTCAAGTATTGTTAGCTGAGGAAAACATGAAAATTTCCCAAGCCAGATTGGACTTATTGAATCAGCAATTAACCAGGGAAGAAAAGCGCCTTGAAGTTGGAGTAAGTACGCAAGATCAAGTTTTCAATTTTAAATCACAGATTGCCACTGAAAACTTAAATTATATTACCCTGAAAAATAATTATGACCGGTTCAAGCTACAACTGTTGCAAGCACTGCTATTAGAATCAGATGGTGATTATGAGATTGAACCTATAGAAATAAGCGATGCTGACGCTTCAGACCCTATTGAGCCATATTCAGCATTGAAGCAAGAGGCATTTAATTATTCGCCATTAATAAAAAGCAGTGAATTCAACTTAAAAGCAACTCAGAAAGGGCTTCAAATTGCTAAAGCTGGTTTATACCCTACTTTGACAGCCGGAGCTTCAGTGAGTTCTCAATTCTTCTCAACATCGGGTACTGATTATTTTCAACAACTTGACGATAGAAGGCAGAACGCCCTGGGTTTTGGGCTAAATGTGCCCCTTTTCAACCGGTTTAGAACAATAAATAATATCCAGAATTCAAAGATTGCACTCTTAAACAGTGAACTCGATTTGGATCAGGCGAAGCAAACAACCTCAAATAATTTGCAGCTTGCTTATCAAAATCTACTTGCTGCCCAAGAAACGTTTAGGGCTGCTCAAGAAAACCTGACGGCATTAACCCAATCATTCGAGTTTTCTGTAACCAGATACAATGCAGGTAGCACTGATTTTTTTAGCTACTTGCAAAACCTAAACAATAAGAATGCTGCTGAAATTCAGCTAGTTACTGCCAAATACAGTATCATTTTTAGAAAGATGATACTCGACATTTATAAAGGGCTTTAATAACTATTAGAGTAAATCAAGAATTTATCTTTCTGAAAGAGATATAGTTTACCATCAATAGAAAGAACAAAATTTGACGTTGGCACCTCCACTGATTGCTCTTTTTGGGAGTAGATATTGTATATAAGGAGTTTTTTACCCATTAGGAAATGCATCTCATTCCCTAGAAAGGTGAAACTATTTACTCCTGTGTATGGTAGTTTTTTAAGGTAGTTGCCAAGATTGTCAAATATCAGGATTCCATTATTTCGATCTGCAATAAACAGTTGATTTTGATACTCTCGAATGAATGAAATATCAGAATCATTCTGATCAAGGATTAAATTGAGAGGGGTGCTAATTGTAATTTGACCAAGTTGGCGATCATAAAGTTTTAGCATAAAGTCTGAATCATCGATCAGCCAGATATTTGATTGAAAGTTAAACGTTGCCAGTCTGGCAAACCCAACGAGGTCATTTAGGTTCAATTCCTGGATTGGGGCAAGAAATCTATTTAATACAGTAATGCTTTGAAAATCTTGATAAAACAATAGCACATTCAGCGTTGGCCAGGCCTCTAAAAGTGTTGCACCGCCACGTTGAGGGGTGGAATAGGTTAATTCCAGCTCCCCTTCGGAAGAGTATTTATTCAAATTGCCATATCTATCGGATAAAAAGATATTTCCGTTTCTGTCAGATGAAACTGATATCGGCTCATTGATTTTTATCTCTTTTAACTTTTCAATTGCCTGAGAACGACCGTCTTTTGGTATTACCAAAAATGCAATGAACACAATCCAAGCTTTCATTTATCAAAAGCATTTAATTCAAAAGAATTCCCATCAAAAACAGCATAGGTACATTTCTCAATCCATTCACCAAGATTGATGTAAATGCTATTTTCATTAAGCTGGAGTTTGGTGGCTAAGTGACGATGGCCGAAAACATAAAAATCATGATGATCAATGTCTTCAATGTCATTGCAATGTTCAATTAACCATTCTGCTTCATGTTCAATATCAGCGCTATTATTCATCCGGCTTTTTGCTGACCAATATTTTGCAATTGACATCCCAACATCGGGGTGTAGCCACTTGAAGAGCCACTGACAAATTGGGCTTTGAAAAACCTTTTTGTAAATTTTATAGGCTGAATCACCTGGGCCCAAGCCGTCACCATGACCAATCAACACCCGCCTACCACCCAGATTATAGCATTGTGGATTCCTGTGGATTACTGCTCCAAATTGTTGCTTGAAATAATCAAACATCCACATATCATGATTGCCAGTAAAAATCACAATCGAGATGCCCTTATCACTTAATTCGGCCAGTTTTCCCTGAATTCTGATATGACCTTTGGGAATTGAATGCTTGTATTCAAACCAGAAATCGAATATGTCGCCAACGAGAAAAACTGCTAGCGCATCATTTGATATTTGATCAAGCCAGCGGATAATTTTCTTCTCCCTTTGAAGGCTGGTATCGAAATCTGGTGCGCCAAGATGAAAATCGCTGGCAAAATAAATTTTTTTACCCTTCGGAAACTCAGCGAAGGTGTTAATGGGTGTCATTTATCAATGGACGTAGCTGCCAGCGTTCATGTCGATGGTGCAGCCTGTTGCGTGGTCAGCCATACCTGAGGCGATGAATGTGACCATTGGAGCGATGTCTTTCGGTTCGGTTAATCTTTCTAATGAAATGTCGCCATTGGCGTAATCAGCACCATACTTTTCAATAAAGTCTTGCGCCATATCTGTTTTTACAAAGCCAGGGGCAATGTTAAACGCCTTGATTCCTTGCTTGCCATAGGCCCTGGCAATAGATGCAGTGAGAGCCACAAGCCCACCTTTTGAAGCAGCATAAGCAAGGTATTCTGATTGATCCCCACGAAATGCCGCTCTAGATGTAATATTAATAATACGACCTAGGCTTTTCCTTTGCAAAAAATGGTTTACTGCCCTAAAGCACAGTATGCCTGCGGCATTTAAGTTAACCATCATGGTACGGTTCCAGGTTTCCAACCACTTCTTATCATTCTCCCCAATTGGAGAATCAATTGCGATGCCGGCATTGTTGATCAGAATCTCGATGCTACCAAACTCGCCTACCACCCTATCAAACAAAGAATTTACATCGTCAGGTTTAGCCAAATCTGCCTGAAATGGTTGTGAATCATTCCCTAAAACGTGGGCAAGGTTTTCAGCCTCACGCACATTTTTATTATAGTGCACAGCTACGGTTGCCCCTGCTTCTGCCAATTTTGAAGCGATGGCTTTACCTATACCCCGGCTGGCTCCGGTTACTAAAACATTAAGACCTGAAAGATTGACGTACATTGTTAATTAATAGAATTCGTAGTTGGAAAAGGGCGTCAAATATAGGCTGATTTTAAAACCTACCCCATTTTGCTATAAACGAAAAAAGCCGAAGAATGACATCTTCGGCTTAATATATATCGTATCAACTTAGCTATCCAATTGAAATTCTTTTGAAATTGTCAACAGTCAAGCCTGACTGTACACCATCAAGATATTGAGCGATGGTTTTTGAATTGTCTTTCACAAAAGGCTGGCTCAACAAAGTGTTGTCCTTCAAAAACTTATTCACCTTGCCCATTGCAATTTTTTCAACAATGTTCTCTGGTTTTCCTTCAGCAATTGCCTGCTCTTTACCAATCTCCATTTCCTTTTCAATCACGTTTTGGTCAACTCCATCCTTATCTACAGCTACAGGGTTCATTGCAGCAATCTGCATGGCCACGTCTTTTCCAGCATCTGTTACATCCGTACCGTTAGCCCCTTTAAGAGATACCAAAACACCCAACTTACTTCCTGCATGGATGTAAGGAACGACCGCTTCGCCTGATAAAGTTTCGTAATCAGAAACGTCAAGCTTCTCACCAATTTTGCCGATCATTTCAACAATTTTCTCAGCAATTGTAAGATCGCCCAATTTCAATGATTTAAGGGCTTCGATATTTGCAGGCTTCTCAGTGAAAGCGACTTCTAATATATCCTGACCAAGCCCTTGAAATTCTTCATTCTTTGCAACAAAATCAGTTTCGCATGTAAATGAAACCAATACGGCTTCCTTTCCATCATCACTCGTTTTAATAAAAACAGAGCCCTCAGTGGTTTCCCGGTCAGCTCTTGAAGCCGATACTTTTTGTCCCTTCTTTCTTAATATTTCAATTGCTTTATCGAAGTCTCCCTCAGCTTCAACCAAAGCTTTTTTGCAGTCCATCATTCCGGCACCTGTCATTTGCCGTAATTTGTTAACATCTTGTGCGGTAATAGCCATTTTTTATCCTTTCTAATTTTTAAATCCTATAAACAAAAATTGAACATGTCAGAAGACATGTTCAATTTTATCTTAGACAATAGTATTTTAATCTCTATTCTTCTACTGCGGCTTCGTCCATTTGCTTTTTCGCCTCTTCTTCCTCCTTCAACTTAGCATCCTCTTTTTCTTTCCTTCTTGCTGATAAACCTTCTTCCAGTGCTTTGCCAACTTCCCTAACAATAATATCTATTGATTTGAAAGCATCATCGTTAGCAGGTATCGCATAATCGATTGACTCTGGGTTTGAGTTGGTATCAACCATACCGAATACCGGGATATTTAATTTTTGTGCTTCAGTTACAGCGATATGTTCTCTCTTGATATCCACTACGAACAACGCTGCTGGCAGCCTTGTCAAGTCAGCAATTCCGCCAAGCACTTTTTCAAGCTTTTGCCTTTCCCTTGTTATCATCAAACGCTCACGCTTTGCAAGGTTATTATAAGCCTCGTCTTTCATGAGCTTGTCAATTGATGACATCTTCTTTAAGGATTTCCTGATTGTTGCGAAATTCGTAAGCATACCACCAAGCCATCTTTCTGTAACGTATGGCATATTTAACCGCTGCGCTTCAGAAGTAACAACGTTTCTTGCTTGCTTCTTTGTAGCAACGAACATTACCTTCCTACCTGACCTCACAATATTCTTGAGTCCATGACAAGCCTGGTCCAGACAATCAATAGTTTTATGCAGATCAATTATATGAATGCCATTTTTCTCCATGAAAATGTACGGGGCCATTTTCGGGTCCCATTTCCTGGTAAGGTGCCCGAAGTGAACACCAGCATCCAATAAGTCTTTATGTTTGATATTAGCCATCTAATTAATCCCTCGATTTTATCTTTTACTGAACTGGAATCTCTTCCTTGCTTTTCTTCTACCGTATTTCTTTCTTTCAACCATCCTGGGATCTCTGGTTAGAAAACCCTCATGCTTTAAAGGGCTACGGAAATCCTCGTTTACTTCACACAAGGCCCGTGAAATAGCTAGCCTGATTGCCTCAGCCTGACCTTTCATGCCACCACCAGTGACATTTATGTCCAGATCATTTTTACCTTCTTCTTCAACAAGCACCAACGGTTGCTTTACGATTGTCTGCATTATCTCTGATGGGAAATAATTGCCAAACTCTCTTTTGTTAACGGTAATAACACCTTTGCCTGGCTTTAAATAAAGCCTTGCTATTGATGTTTTCCTTCTTCCTATTGTATTGATTGCTTCCATCTGGAATATTAAAATTTAAGGTCTTTCGGCTGTTGAGCCTCATGTGGATGCTCAGTGCCTGCGTAAACAAAAAGGTTTTTAAATAATGCCCTGCCGAGTCTGTTTTTTGGTAGCATACCTCTCACGGCACCCTCCACTACTCGGTTTGGGTGCTTTGCCAGTAACTCTCGCGGTGTTGTAAACCGCTGTCCTCCAGGGTATCCTGTATGTCGGACATAAACCTTGTCAGTCATTTTCTTACCGGTCAGTTTAATCTTGTCGGCATTGACAACTATTATGTTATCCCCGCAGTCAACATGTGGTGTATAACTTGGCTTATGCTTGCCTCTGATGACCATAGCAATTTGCGAAGCAAGTCTTCCTAAAACTTGATCTTCAGCGTCAACTACAAACCATTCCTTCTGGACTGTTGCCTTGTTTGCAGAAACTGTTTTATAACTTAAAGTATTCACTCTATTATATAAGGTTTAAAATTGGCCCTGATCAGACCCCCCTGAAAAAGGGTCACAAAAATAGAAGTATTTAATTTTAAAACCAATATGGAATCATAAATGAATCTTCAGGATAAAGCTTAAATTTTAATACCCTTTAACCCTTATTTTTTAACTTCGTATTTGTTTTAATATCAATCAATAAATAAAATCAATCGAAATCGAACATTGACTGGCTAATTGGCCTCTTACTGTTTTAAATACTACTGGTTTGAAAAAGAAAGAAATCCCTTTCGGCTTTATTGCAGATAAAGACATTTATTTAGCAGCCTACCTTGACTTACCTGATCGAAAGATAGGTGAGGTAAAAGAAAGTGAAGAAGAGTCCATAAAATATTTCGAGGATCGCTTTTCAGTTATCAATGAAAAAGTAGGACAACTTGAAAAAGATGTAGCAGAAGCTGAAAATAAGGGCTCTTATCTGATGAAGCTTGTTCATCTAAGAGATAAAATCCGCAAACATGATGGCCTTGGTGACTATGCTCCACTTTTTGAGCGACTGGATAAAATAGAGGCATCTCTGAAAGAGTTGATCGCTGTTAACAGAGTAAGAAATGAGGAGATTAAAAGGGCATTGCTTACCGAGTTTGACCAGTTTAAACAAGTCACCAATTGGCGAAATGCTACGGAGACGGTTTTAGACATAAAAAACAGATGGTTAAAAACGGGAACGGCTGAGCAACCTCAGAATGACGAATTGGAGTCACAATTTGCCGAACTGATGCAATCTTTTTTTGATCGAAAAAGAGAATACAACGAAGAGAAGCAGAAACTCATCGAAATCCGACTGGGAAAGATGCGAGGTATCATCGAGGAGATGAAACAAGCTCTCAGGAATCCTAAGGCGAATCATCGTCAGCTTGCCTGGGATTTTAAAAAGCAATGGAGAGATGTGGGCCATGTGCCCCGCATGAAGAAATCAGATCTTGACCGCGAATTCAATTGGAAGCTAAAAGACTTGCAACGTCAGCGACCAAACCTCACTCCTGCGAATGTTTCGCCTGAAGAACTAGCTGTTAATCTTGCGAAGAAGAAAGATATCCTCGAAAAAGTACGTTTGCTTGAACATGATGAGACTGAAGAGGCCTTCCACAAGTTGCAAAGTTTACAGGAGAACTGGCAAGGTGTTGGCTTAATTCCAAAAGAACATTATAAAGAACTCACCGAAGAATTTAAGACATTGATTGAAAAGGCACTGGAAAAGCGTTTTCTAGAACAACTTGCACAAAACAAAGACGAGGCCTATTCAACAAAAAACAACCGTGAAAAAACCCGTTTCAAAATCATAATCTTAAAAGACCTGTTGAAAAGGGATGAAAAAGACCTGCAATCTTTTATGAATAACATGGAACGCTTCAATCGCGGTCAGAAGTTCGATAAAGTGATGAATAATAAGTTGCTCAATCAAAAACGGAAAGTGGTAGTAAAGCGGCAGCTCCTCTCAGAACTAAAAAACTCTTTGAACGAAGTAACCATACAGAAATAGCCCAACTCCTTATTCGGCTGTTCATATTTTTCAATCTCTATATTTGCGATCTTTTTTAAAGAAATCATTTCATG
The DNA here is from genome assembly GCA_040222875.1 of Cyclobacteriaceae bacterium. Taxonomy (GTDB): domain Bacteria; phylum Bacteroidota; class Bacteroidia; order Cytophagales; family Cyclobacteriaceae; genus JAJCYL01. The sequence continues at coordinate 11,808 of JAVKCG010000005.1, forward strand.
AAGCCTAAAATCGGAATTATTGGCTTGGGTTATGTTGGATTGCCATTGGCGGTGGAGGCGGGTAAGAAGTACCCGACTGTTGGATTTGATATTAGCCAAGAGCGAATAGAAGAACTCAAACAGGCCAAAGACAGAACCAGGGAAGTGACTGGTCAGGAACTACTTGAAGCAACACAACTCTCGTTCTCAACAGATTTGAATGAACTTGGGCAATGCAATTTCTATATAGTCACGGTCCCAACACCTATCGATCAGTACAAACAACCAGATCTAACCCCACTAACATCTGCTAGTACATCAGTAGGGCAAGTTTTGAAAAAAGGTGATGTCGTTGTTTATGAGTCAACAGTTTACCCAGGATGTACTGAGGAGGTTTGTGTGCCTATTTTGGAAACAACCAGTGGGCTAAAGTTCAACCAGGATTTTTATTGCGGCTATTCACCAGAACGAATTAATCCAGGTGATAAAGACCGACGGATCAAAGACATCAAAAAAGTCACTAGTGGCAGTACAGTTGAAATTTCAAAAACAATCGATGAGTTCTATCTTTCAATAATACCGGCTGGCACACATAAAGCTTCTTCGATCAAAATTGCCGAGGCCTCAAAGGTTATAGAGAATACTCAAAGAGACATAAATATTGCTTTCGTTAATGAGTTAGCGCTAATTTTCAGCAAAATGGGCATCGACACACTTGAAGTGCTTGAGGCAGCTGGTACCAAGTGGAATTTCCTTCCATTCAAACCAGGACTTGTTGGTGGTCACTGCATTGGCGTAGATCCATATTACCTCACTCACAAAGCTCAAAGCCTTGGTCATAACCCAGAAATAATTCTTTCGGGAAGAAGAATTAACGACGATATGGGGGCATATGTGGCTTCAAGGGTTATCAAAAGTTTAATTGGCAAAGGAGGCTCAATTGCAAAATCCAAAGTATTGGTACTAGGAATAACATTCAAAGAGAATTGTCCTGATATCCGTAACTCAAAAGTGATTGACATAATAGATGAACTGAAAGAATATCAACTCTCTGTGGATGTTTATGACCCTCTGGCTGATCCGAAAGAAGTGAAGGCCGAATACGGAATAGATTTGAACGAGGAAATAAACGACAATTACAAAGCTGTAATATTAGCAGTATCCCATAATGAGTTCAAAAAATTAGATTGGAATAAACTGAAAACTGAACAGGCCGTCATTTTCGACGTAAAGGGTTTTCTACCAAAATCCGTTTACACAGACAGACTTTAAAATCATGCAAATAGGATCAAGGACAAGGCACATTGCCAAAGCTGTAACATGGAGAATAATAGCCTCATTAACAACCTTTTTGTTGGCGCTCTTCTTTTTCAGGGATGATCCATCCGCAACGGAAAAAGCTACCAGTGTTGCCATCGCAGAATCCATACTAAAAATGCTTTTTTATTATTTACATGAAAGAGCCTGGTACAAAATCGACCTGGGGCTTCCGAACCGATCAGATGATGACAATGGCTAATACTAACATTATACCTCATCAGCATAAAATCACCAAACAGACACGGTCAAAGCAGTACGGCTTCAAGCCATTATTACTTTGGTACACCGGGCTGTCTGGATCAGGAAAGTCGACCTTAGCCGGGAAGGTGGAGGAACATCTATTTAATGATGGAATCGCCACGTACATCCTTGATGGAGATAACATCCGGAGCGGTTTAAACTCGGATTTGGATTTTTCAGAAATCAGCCGAAAAGAAAACATACGGAGGATAGGCGAAGTCTCAAAGCTATTTATTGATGCTGGCATGGTTGTTTCAACAGCTTTTATTTCCCCGTTTGAAGAAGACCGCAAAACAGTTCTAAATCTCGTTGGTGCAACTACCTTTGTCGAGATTTTTGTTGATTGCCCCTTAGAAGTATGTGAGCAACGAGATGTAAAAGGGCTTTATGCCAAAGCGAAGAAGGGCGAAATCAAGAATTTTACTGGGATAGATTCCCCATTTGAAAAACCCAAGAATCCTGATGTTTATGTCAACACTCATGAAATGAATCTGGAGGAGTGTGTTGAAAAAGTACTGAATTTCATAAAGCCTAAAATCGCATTATAAAATGCACAGTTATTATTTATCGCATTTAAAAGAACTTGAAGCCGAGGCCATTTATGTTCTCCGTGAAGTCTATGCTCAATTTGAGCGGCCTGCAATTTTGTTTTCAGGCGGTAAAGATTCTTTGGTGGTAACCCATTTGGCAAAAAAAGCTTTTGCCCCCGCCAAAATTCCTTTTCCGCTATTGCATGTTGATACAGGGCATAACTTCCCTGAGACGATGCAATTCCGAGATGACCTGGTGCAAAAGCTGGGCGCAAGGTTAATTATCGGTTCTGTACAGAAATCTATTGATGAAGGAAGGGTTGCAGAGGAAAAAGGGGCAAATGCCAGCAGAAATGCACTGCAAACGACCACATTACTCGATGCAATAGAAGAACATCAATTAGATGCCTGCATTGGCGGTGCCAGAAGAGATGAAGAAAAAGCCCGGGCCAAAGAAAGGTTTTTTTCGCATAGAGATGATTTTGGCCAGTGGGACCCTAAAAATCAAAGGCCAGAGCTGTGGAACCTCTTCAACGGTAAACACAATATGGGCGAACATTTCAGGGTCTTCCCCATTAGCAACTGGACTGAAATGGATGTATGGCAATATATCCTCGATGAGAAAATAGAAATCCCTTCTTTGTATATAGCACACAATCGGGAGGTTGTCCCCAGAAATGGGGCTTTCATCCCTAAATCGGAGTTTTTGCAGTTAAAAGGTGGTGAAGAATATATCACTAAAAGAATCCGCTTTAGAACACTTGGTGATATAACCATTACTGGTGGTATTGAGTCTGACGCAGATACAATCGAAAAAGTCATCAGCGAAGTGGCCGCTGCAAGACAAACAGAAAGAGGGAACAGGGAAGATGACAAACGTTCGGAGACCTCTATGGAAGACAGAAAACGAGAGGGCTATTTCTAAAAATTATTTGAGATGAACCAGGAAACTGAATTATTGCGGTTTACAACCGCTGGAAGCGTTGATGATGGCAAAAGTACATTAATAGGCCGCATCCTTTACGATTGCAAATCAATCTTTGAAGACCAGATGGATGCCGTAAAGAAATCCAGTGAGCGAAAGGGTCTCGATCATATGGAGCTAGCCCTCTTGACTGACGGCTTGAAAGATGAGCGTGAGCAGGGCATTACAATCGATGTGGCTTACAGATATTTTGCCACACCCAAACGAAAGTTCATAATTGCCGATACCCCTGGCCATATCCAGTATACCAGGAACATGGTAACAGGGGCATCTACAGCCAATCTTGCACTCATACTGATAGATGCAAGAAAAGGCGTAATTGAGCAAACCCACAGGCATTCAATAATCGCTTCTCTTTTACAAATTCCACATTTACTGGTATGTGTAAATAAGATGGATTTAGTCGATTACAATAAGGAGGCTTTTGATAGCATCGTTTCAGAATTCAGAAAATTTGCGGCTAAACTTGATGTAAAAGATGTGCACTTTATTCCAATCAGTGCTCTGAAGGGTGATAATGTCGTAAATAGATCAAAGAATACTGAATGGTATGAAGGCCCAACGTTACTGCACACACTTGAGAATATTCATATCGGAAGCGACCAAAATCACATCGACTGCCGGTTTCCTGTGCAAACGGTAATTAGACCTCATTCTGATGAATACCATGATTATCGTGGCTATGCAGGTCGAATTGCCAGCGGAATTTTTAAACCAGGTGATGATGTAATGGTACTACCATCCGGGTTCGCCTCAAAAATCAAAGAAATTAATGGGCCTGATGGAATCATTGATGAAGCATTCGCACCTATGTCAGTAACCATTACACTTGATGATGATATTGACATCAGCCGAGGTGACATGATAGTCCGGACCAACAATCAACCTAAATCCACCCAGGATTTGGATGTGATGCTTTGTTGGCTTAACAATGATGGCCCCAAACCAAGGGCAAAGTATACAATCAGGCACACAAGCAACGAAGCTAAAACCATTATCAAAGATGTCGTTTATAAGCTTGATGTCAATTCTCTTCACAGAAATGAAGAAGACAGGGAGATTATGATGAATGACATAGCAAGGGTTAAACTACGTACCACCAGGCCATTATTAATCGATTCATACAATCGCAACAGATCGACTGGCAGTATCATTTTAGTTGATGATGCAACCAATGAAACTGTTGCTGCCGGGATGGTTATCTAATTCCAAAGTGTTATTTTTAATCATATAAAGTTATATGCTTAAGTATCTAGAAACACCAAAACAGGATAGACAATTCCTCAAAATTAATCCCTCAAAAAAACGTTTGAGTGGGCTTCTACATACATTCATAATCAATGATCATGATCACTACGTGAAATATATTCCTTCACTTAATTTATCGGCATATGGCGATACCAAGGAGGAACTAGAAGAAATGATGCAGGTATGTCTTGAAGAGTATCTTGATGCATTCTTTGATTTGAGTGATAGCGAAATGCAAAAAGAATTATCAAAGTATGGTTGGGAAAGAGAGAAGTTATTTAGAAAGCGGTATTTCAACAATTCTTATGTGGACAAGGAGGGCATCCTCCAGAATTTTAATTTGCCTGCCGAGACTGAAATCTCCGAGTCGCAAATTGCTGTTTAAGTGGGTGTAAACCATCCAGTTTCGGTAAAATGCTGGGAGAAATTTCTTCTTTCAAGAAACTGCAATTTCAAACGAACTAAAGGGTCACATCATATTTGGAAGTGCCCTAAGTGCTTCCGACCAATTATTTTTCGTGGTTCAAAAAAGGAAATCCCATTTATGCATATCAAAACTAACCTTGACACCTTGTCAGTTTCAAGAGAACAATTCTATGACTGGATTTCCCACAACTGTTAGGCAGGTGAAAAATGATTGAAAAACTAGAAACCGCTAAAAAAGCCGCTCTTGAAGCTGGTGCTAAAATTCTTGAAATCTACGGAACAGATGATTTCAACATTGAATTAAAGGGCGATGATTCTCCTTTAACAATAGCTGACCAAAAGGCTCATGAAATTATCTGTCAGCATTTGGAGTCAACTCGGATACCCATTCTAAGCGAAGAGGGAAAAGGCATCCCATTCGAACAGCGAAAAGACTGGAAAGAATTCTGGCTGGTTGATCCTCTGGATGGTACTAAGGAGTTTATCAAAAGAAATGGCGAGTTCACAGTAAATATTGCTCTAATAAAAAATGGTCAACCCGTAATGGGAGTAGTCTACGCTCCGGTTTTAGATTGGCTCTATTGGGGTTCTGAAGAGGGGGCTTTCAAACAGGCTAACAACGAGATCATTGAAATACAATCAGAAAATGTCGATCTAAAAACACCAGGGTTAAAAGTAGTAGCTTCAAGGTCTCATCTGAATCAGGAAACAGAAGAATTTCTGGCATCTCTGGTTGAACCAGAAATTGTATCGATGGGCAGTTCACTTAAATTTTTATTAGTCGCAGAGGGCAAAGCCCATATTTATCCACGCTATGCACCAACTATGGAATGGGACACCGGTGCGGCTCATGCTGTGGTCAGGGCAGCTGGAGGCGAGGTTTTTAAAGAGCCAAATCGTCAGCCATTTCAGTACAATAAAGAGAATCTGTTAAATCCGCATTTTATCGTATTAGGCTGAGCCATCTACGTTTGCGGTTGCCATCCTTTGTCCTATTTTTGTGACCCCAAAAAAATCCACAATGAGCGTACTCGTAAACAAGAATTCTAAAATAATTGTACAAGGTTTCACCGGTTCGGAGGGTACTTTTCATGCCACCCAAATGATCGAGTATGGAACAAATGTTGTTGGTGGTGTTACTCCCGGTAAAGGCGGACAAAAACATCTTGATAAGCCTGTTTTTAATACTGTAACCGATGCTGTTGAAAAGACTGGTGCCGATGTGTCAATTATTTTTGTGCCACCAGCATTTGCAGCAGATGCCATTATGGAGGCAGCAGACGCAGGTATCAAAGTGATTGTTGCAATCACAGAAGGCATTCCCGTAAAGGACATGATGATTGCTAAAGAGTACATCAAGCAACGTAATGTACGATTAGTAGGCCCCAATTGCCCTGGTGTAATTACTCCAGGTGAAGCTAAAGTTGGCATCATGCCGGGTTTTGTTTTCAAGCCAGGAAAGATTGGAGTTGTGTCAAAATCAGGGACGCTTACTTACGAAGCTGCTGATCAGGTAGTTAAAGCCGGAATGGGAATCTCAACTGCTATTGGAATTGGTGGAGATCCAATTATTGGTACATCTACCAAAGAAGCCGTAGAATTATTGATGAATGACCCTGATACCGAGGGCATTGTAATGATTGGTGAGATAGGTGGTCAATATGAAGCCGATGCCGCCAAGTGGATCAAGGCCCAAGGCAATCCAAAGCCAGTGGTTGGTTTCATTGCTGGGCAAACAGCTCCAAAAGGCAAAAGAATGGGTCATGCAGGGGCCATTATCGGAGGTGCTGATGATACCGCTGCCGCCAAGATGAAAATTATGGGTGAATGTGGTATTCATGTGGTTCAGTCACCCGCTGATATTGGTGAAACCATGGCCAAAGCATTGGGTTAAGTTGTCAATTAGCATTTTCGGTAATGGCTGAAATAGGTTTTGATATTTCTAAAGCCATTAGTTTTTTACAAAACGGCGACATCATTGGTCTTCCGACCGAGACCGTATATGGCCTGGCAGCAAATGCAACCAATGCTACGGCAGTTGCAAAGGTTTTTGAAGTTAAGAATCGGCCTTCTTTTGATCCGTTGATAGTTCACTCAAATTCACTAGAGAAACTTAATCCATTTATAAGTGACATACCAGAAGCAGCTTTACAATTGGCGAGAAACTTTTGGCCTGGTCCATTGACGCTTGTTCTGCCGAAGAGTGATTCCATTCCAGACCTTGTTACCTCAGGATTAAATACTGTAGCGATCAGGGTTCCTGACCACAAATCGGCGCTTGAGCTTCTTGAGAGAATCGATTTCCCTATAGCAGCACCAAGTGCAAACCCATTTGGCTATGTAAGCCCTACTTCAGCACAACATGTACAAGATCAACTCGGGGCTAAAATTTCATATATTTTGGATGGCGGGTTGTGTAAAGTTGGCCTTGAGTCAACAATTGTTGGCTTTCACGGAAATATTCCCACTATCTATAGACTCGGAGGGATTAGCCAGGAAGAAATTGAAGCGACAATCGGAACGGTTGAAGTAAAAGTTAATCAGGCATCGAACCCAAGGGCTCCTGGAATGCTGCAAAGCCATTATTCTCCTCAAATCCCATTGATTATTGGAGATTTTGATGAGCTTACAATGAAATATCACTCAAAAAAAATTGGGCTTTTAAGTTTATCAAGAGAATTGAACCACCCGGCGGTAACACATCAAATTCAACTGTCTCATAAAGGAGACCTTGTTGAGGCCGCATCTAATTTATTTTCAGCTTTGAGGAAATTTAAAGCAACTGATGTTGAGTTGATTATTGCAGAACGAATGCCAGATAAAGGCCTCGGGAGGGCAATAAACGATAGGTTAGAGAGAGCCTCATTCAAAAATTGATGGCAGAATTTTAATACCTTCGCAAGCTTCAAATATCTCATGATGAAAACAGTTGAAAGTTACAATTTTGCCGGTAAAAGAGCCCTCATCAGGGTAGATTTTAATGTGCCGTTAAATGCCGATTTTGAAGTCACCGATGACACACGGATTAATGCTGCACTGCCTACAATTAAAAAGATTCTGAATGATGGTGGAAGCTGCGTTTTAATGAGCCATTTGGGCAGGCCTAAAACAGGCCCTGAACACAAGTTTTCATTGATTCATCTGGTAAAAACATTGACTGAAAAAATTGGAGTTGAGGTAAAATTTGCTGAAGACTGTATCAGTGACCACAGTTTTATCCTATCTGGTAATTTGGCTTCAGGTGAAATATTATTGCTAAACAATTTGAGATTCTATACAGAGGAAACCAAGGGTGATGAAGCATTTGCAGAAAAACTGTCAAAACACGGAGATGTTTATGTGAATGACGCCTTTGGGACAGCGCACAGGGCACATGCCTCCACTACTATTGTAGCTAAATTCTTTGCTGAAAAGGTATGCGGATATGTAATGCAGGCTGAATTAGACAATGCACAAAGAGTTTTGGATAATGCACAAAAACCTTATACCGCTATAATGGGTGGCGCCAAAATCTCGGATAAAATCCTGATAATCGAAAAGCTGCTTGATAGAGTTGACAATCTCATCATTGGTGGCGGAATGAGCTATACTTTTTTCAAAGCGCTGGGAGGTAATATTGGAAATTCATTGGTTGAAGAAGATAAACTCCCTTTGGCTAAAGAGTTAATCCAAAAAGCCAAGTACAAGGGCGTGAATCTACAACTACCTATCGACTCCATTGTGGCTGATGACTTTAACAACAGCGCTAACACAAAAACTGCTAACAACCTTCAAATTGAAGATGGTTGGATGGGGCTGGATATTGGGCCAGAATCGACCGAGGTTTTTTCCAGGATCATCGAAAACTCCAAAACAATTCTCTGGAATGGGCCAATGGGTGTGTTTGAGATGGAGAACTTCTCAAAAGGTACCAATGCAATTGCCAAAGCAGTCGTAAAAGCAACTGAAAACGGTGGCTTTTCATTAATTGGTGGCGGTGACTCGGCAGCTGCAGTCAATCAGCTTGGCTATGGTGATAAGGTCAGTTACGTATCAACTGGTGGCGGGGCTTTACTTGAGTATATGGAGGGTAAGGTGCTTCCAGGAGTTGCCGCCTTGGAGGGTTAGTAGAGCACCCCGGCAACCAAGCATTTCAACCCAATTAAATGATTTGGCCTATTTAATCTGGAAACTGCATCCGCTCCATAATAGCAGTAAATCTTTCGTCATTTCTCAGCGGGTCTAACCATGGCTCAATCTGCATGAAAATAATGAACCATGACTTTTCATTGTATGCCTGCTCTAAAAGTTCCAGAGCTTTATCGTATTCTTTAATTCCAATATGGATAAAAGCCCGCTGAACTGGCGGGAGGTAATTGTCTTGTGATGCCTTCTCGTAGTACGCTGTCATCTTTTTTGCCAACTCAACCTCTCCTGCTTCGCCGAGAGCATGACCGAGACCGCCGCCAACTTCAACTGTACCATCAGAGAGCTCAAAGGCTTTGAAGTAGGTTGAAAGTGCATTTTCGTGATCAGCCAAACCATTATATGCCATACCCAGCCAGTCATGCCCCCAGGGATCCTGAGGGTTTTTACCAGTGGCTTCCAGCATCAAATCTTTAAGTTCTTTAAACTGATGTTGAAAATATACCAACGACCCTCGCCCTATTAAGTAATTTTTCTCGGGGTCCATTGTCATGAGGGTGTCTGAGTGAAGCATCGCTTTGTCAAATTGCTTCATCGAAATAAACCAAAGTGAGTACCAATGCCTGGCATCCAGATTTTTGGGGTCTAATTGGATGGCTTTCTCAAAGCCAATCTTTGCTTGCTCCCATTCCCAATCAAGGAAACTCAATTTAGCAGCTGTTGCATTTACCCTTGAGCTCAATGAATCTATTTGCCAGGCTCTTTGTAATGCCATTTTTGCCTCAGGTATAGTTTCCTCCCTTGAGGTAAAACCAAAAATGAAATTGATGATGTTGGACTCTGCCAGGCCTATTAGGGCTTCAACATTAATTGAATCTTGCTCTATCATACCCCTGAATTCTGCGGCTGATTGCGAATAGCCTTTTTCGAATTTTCTACCTAATGATGCGAGTGTCTCATCATTCAGCTCATATTGAGGTTGAGATGAGCAGGCCATTAAAAACAGAAGTGCAACAAAAAGGACTGGTTTCATAAGAATTAATCAAGTTTAAGTTGGATGAATCTTGGTCTGTATAGGTTTGGCTTGTTAAGTATATCGTTCCAAAAATCGAATGAGTTGACGTTGTAACTAATAAGCAATGAGCCAGGGGGAGAAAGATGCGGATGCGCTTTGGCATTGTAAGTAAAAAAATCCAGATCTACACCTGCTTCCTGCGTACGCCATATTTTTTTCATTGGATGAAAAGGGCCTATGGGTGATGCCCCTTGCTGAACTGCAATTTCAGGGTTTGCGGTCATAAACTGATATGCAAGAATTAACCGTCCATCTGGCAACGATGAAACGCTCATCTCATTAGAAACATATTTAGTGATCGGAGCCGCAGACGCAATACTTTCATCCCACCTTTGACCATTCCAGAATCGCCATTGCTCAAACTTGGTAAAGTTTTGAGGCTGTATTCTGGCAACCAATAATTCCTTTTCCACACCCCTGATGGCATAAACATAGATGTAGCCATCAGGATTTGGTGCCCCGGCCGAAGCGGTATTGACGTAAATAGCTGCCCCAAAAGAAGTTTGGGCACCATTTAATTCTGTTTGAGTGAAGAATGGTGTATCTAATTGGCGCTGCTCCTTAAATGGCGGCTGATCACCTTTTGGTATGGCGATTAGGGACACCCCCACTTGCTGAAATGGATAAACTCCATCATGCAAATCAATAATCCGGTATGCGAAAATGTACAGGGTACTATCATGATCAATATTCACGAAGCCATCACCCAGCCAATAATAATCATCAGAACCAGCATTTGGTGTATTCGGGACGAAAATTGATTGAGCCGCCCCATTATCTTTTTGAGGCCAATAAAACTTTATTTTTTCATTCACCGGATTGCTGCCTTGAAGCAAGGCAACAGAATTATGTATCATGCTGAACTCATCTCTTTGCAAGTTTTGTCCTTCAAATTTGCCGATCATCGTATCACTGAAAATGAAGAGTGTTTCTGTATCATCTTTAGCAGGAATATGCTCCTTACCATCAAGCGGGATCGCAAAGATGCCATCCCCGCCAAACCATCCATTGTTCCTTATGAACAGTTGATCCCATTCAGGGGCATTTTCTACTCGAGGCCCTAATAGGGATTGACTCTGTGGGTAAAAACTTACAAGGAAGAATAACGTGAATAAAATTTGAGTTCTTACATTCAGCATAATGTGTTTCGCCTGAAAATCATTCGGCGATCTTGTCTTATTGTATTAGTACAAAATACCAGTCCCTCTGGATGATTATTTGAACCTCTTTATGAAAATTATCTATCAGCAATTAATTGTTTTATCATTAGCGCTGTTGTTAAGCCAACCTGCTCAAGCTGATGTAACACTTGCCAAAATTTTTGGCGATAACATGGTCCTTCAAAGAGATACGGTTGTGACCTTGTGGGGATGGGCTGACCCAAATGAAAAAATTAAAATTTCTATTGGTGTAAATCAATACAAGGCCAAAGCTGAAAAAGATGGTAGCTGGACAATTAAAATTGGGCCTTTTCAAGCAGGTGGGCCCTATGAGTTGACGGTTAAAGGGAAAAATGAGATAAAATTGAACGGGGTGCTTTTCGGTGAGGTGTGGCTTTGCGGCGGACAATCCAATATGCAGTTTACGCTTCGGATGTTGGGAAAAAATGTGGCTGCCATTGAGGGCGTTAATAATGATCAGATTCGGCTTTTTCAACCTGAACTCGACCTCGACTATTTGCCAAAGAAAGATTTGAAGAGTGGATACTGGAGGATGGCAACCACTCAGACTGTTCCCGATTTTTCTGCAACAGCATTTTTCTTCGGTAAGTATTTGTATGACAGCCTGAAAGTGCCAATTGGATTAGTAAGTATAAATCTGGGTGCTACATCTATCGAAACATGGATGAGTACAAGGTCTCTTAAACCCTTTCCTCAATTCAAGGAACTGGTTGACGAAATCGAAAACAGAAATAAGAATTTTGAACAGCTGGATAAGGAGCTTCAAACTTTCCGTGAATCCTGGGACGAAGCCTATTACATGAAAGGCCCTGGTTTTGATCAAAAATGGTTCTTACCTCAAACTGATACCACAGACTGGAAGTCAATCACTATCCCTAACTTTTGGGAATATGAAGGCTTAGATCATGATGGTGCGGTGTGGTTCAGAAAGAAATTTGACTTACCTCCAAATTATAAAGCAGATTCATTTCAGATCAATCTGAACCAAATAGACGATTACGATATTACCTGGGTGAACGGTGTTAAGGTGGGAGAAACTTTTGGTAATCGCAACTGGCGCAATTATAGTGTCCCAACTAATATTCTGAAACCAACTGATAATGATTTGGTGGTGCGGGTTTTTGATATTGGCGGTCTGGGTGGCCTTCATACATCGGCGTTCTGGGGTAATCCAATTTTGCTTGGAGAATGGAAATATAAGGCCGGATTAAAAATAGATACTGCAACATTTCCAATACCTGATGTGCCCAATGGCAGCATATTCAGCTATCCATCATTGCTTTACAATGGGAATATCGCACCTGTCACTTCATTTGCTATCAAGGGTGCAATCTGGTATCAAGGGGAATCTAATGCTTCCAGAGCGGAGGAGTATTCAAAATTACTGCCAGCCATGATCAGGAATTGGCGAACTGAATGGGGATATAATTTTCCGTTCCTTATTGTTCAATTGGCTAACTATGGCATGGAATCCAAGACACCAGTAGGAAGTGACTGGGCTGAGTTAAGACAAGCACAACATGAGGCATTGATTGAACCTAATGTTTTCTTGGCAACAGCCATAGATATAGGTGAGGCCGACGATATCCACCCAAAAAACAAAGAAGAGGTTGGCCGAAGGCTTGGATTGGGTGCTCTCAAGTTTGCCTATGGTCGAGATATCGCTGCTCAAAGCCCAGCATATGACCAAATGATTGTAAATAATAATGAGGTCATCTTAGAGTTCAAACAGGTCGGCAATGGATTAATAACAGATGACAAATTTGCATATATCAGAGGCTTTCAAATTGCTGGAGCTGATCAGAAATTTTATTGGGCAAAAGCAGAATTGAAAGAAAATACAGTGGTCGTGAGCAGTAAGAAAGTGAAAAACCCAGTAGCAGTAAGATACGCTTGGGCTGATAACCCTGGTCCGCTTGATCTTTATTCATCTGAGGGGCTACCCGTTTTGCCTTTTAGAACCGACAACTGGCCCTTAAAGACAGCAGGAAAAGTATATGTCAACAGCCCTCATCAGTTCTGAATAACCCTCCTGGAGTACCCGCTTAAAAGCAATTTACGCAGGCGGTAACCACATATTTGGATAAAAGAAATTAAAACTCTACTTTCATATGTTCATACATATGAACATTCAGATTGATCATAGTAGCCCAATTCCTCTTCACCTTCAGGTTGAGAACCTATTGAGGGAGCTAATCAAAGATCCTGATTACCAATCTGGAAAGCTCTTACCAAAGGAAGTTGACCTGGCCAAAAGATTGGGGATTTCAAGAAACACAGTGAGGCAGGCCACCAATAAATTAACTCACGAAAAACTCCTTATCAGGAAAAAAGGAATTGGCACACGGGTGGCGACAAACAACGTCACTACTAATCTTTCAAGTTGGTACAGCTTCAGTGATGAAATGCATGAGCATGGACTTTCCATGATCAATTTTGAAATTAAAACATCGTGGGTAGTTACTGATGATGAAATTTCCAAGGCACTTGAATTGCCCCACCATGAAAAGGTGCTCAAATTGGAAAGATTAAGGGGAGTTGAAAAAGAGCCAACGGTCTACTTCGTGTCATACTTTCATCCCAGGGTTGGGCTCAGTGGCGAAGAAGATTTCACTCGCCATTTATATGAAATTATCGAATCGGATTACTCTACGGTGCCATCATTGTCAAAAGAAGAAATTCAGGCAATTAATGCCGATGACTTTTTGGCTGATAAACTCCAGGTCAATACTGGAAGCCCTGTTTTGTTCCGAAAACGGCGGGTTTACGATCCTGGTGGCAGGCCAATAGAATATAACCTCGGATTTTACCGGGCAGAAAAGTTCACCTACTCAATTGATATCAAACGGCAATGAAAAATCAGATTGAATTGACATCATCAGAAATTTCTGGCTTAATCAATGGCGACAGATGTTGCTTTCAAAAAGTGTATGAAGCCTACAAAGATCGGGTTTACTACTACGCCCTTAAGCTAACCCGTTCTGATGATTTGGCTGAAGAAATTACCCAGGATGTATTTGTGAAATTATGGTCAAATCGCTCTAAAATCGATCTGGCCTACTCTTTTTCATCTTTCGTTTTTCGGGTTACACATAACCATGCCATCAACATTCTCAAAAGAAATACCTACGAAAAAGTAGTTAAGGAGCGTATAACGAAATCCTCTATTGTTTATACAAATGACACGGAAGACAAAGTCATTTATAAGGAGTATTCGAACCTAATGGATAGAGCCATCGACTTGCTTCCTCCAAAGCGGAAATACATTTTCAATCTTAGCAGAACAAAGGGAGTGAGCCATGATGAGATTGCTTCTGAAATGGGCATTTCGAAAAACACTGTTAAAAGTCAATTAGTAAAAGCCACTAAATCCATCCGAAGCTATTTGGTTGTACATGCCGATCTGGCATTTTAATTCAATCACATTTTCATCTTAATATCCAATAACTGATGCCTGCAATAAGCATTTGAGAGTTTATTGTTGAAAGCAATAATCCAAAAGGACGAAGTGATTGTATTCATTCTAGCATTAGTGTTAGACAAAATGAAATTAGAGCGCACACTGGACGATTTTATGAATAGCGATGAAATCGACTATTCCGAATACATCGATTATCTGCAAAATGAGGATAATCTTGATCAGTTCATGGAATATTGGATGTCCCTAAATCAAGACAAATTATCCAACCAAAAATCCAAAAGGATATTCAAAAATGTGGTTTCTGAATTGGGTGATGAGCTCTTTGAAGAAAAATGCAAAGAATCAATTTTTAGCTGGTCACATTATAAAGGTTTACTAGAAAAAGTAGCCTAATTAATCTCAACATTAAGCTAACAGCACACAATGAAGACATCTTCTTTTTTAATTTCTACTCTCCTTTTAAACCTTGCAGCAGTAGCAGTATATGGTCAAGCAATAAGTGGCAGGGTTACATCTGACGACGGTGAGAGTGTTCCCGGAGTTAATGTGGTGGTTAAAGGCACTTCTTCTGGAACAATCACAGATTTAGACGGTGTATACCAGGTAAATGCTCCATCAGATGCAGTGCTTGTTTTTTCTTATGTAGGGTTTGAAACAATGGAAGTAACAGTTAACAACCGCACACAGATTGATGTGGAGTTGCAGTCAAATATCGGAGCGTTAGAAGAAGTAGTTGTTGTGGCTTATGGCGAGGTGAAGAAGAAAGACCTAACTGGTTCGGTTTCATCAGTAAAGGGTGATGAGATGTCAAAAGTAGCAACCACTTCATTTGATCAGGCTTTGCAAGGTAGGGCAGCTGGTGTGCAAGTAACCCAGGTTTCAGGTCGGCCGGGTGGTGAAACTTCCATACGCATCAGGGGCAGCAGTTCGGTAAACGCAGGCAATGAGCCGCTGTATGTGGTTGACGGCATGTTAATGACAAGCAGCAGTTCTGATTTAAATGCTGGTGGGGCATCCGGGTCATCGTTGAATGCTCTCTCAACTATAAACCCTGCAGACATTGAATCTATCGAAATACTCAAAGATGCATCTGCAACTGCATTATATGGTTCAAGAGGAGCTAATGGAGTTGTTTTAATTACAACAAAGCGTGGGCAAGAAGGCAGAACCAGCATTTCCGTTGATTCTTATTATGGAGTGCAGGATGTCTCAAACACGCTTGATTTATTAAATGGTGAAGAATTTGCCAATTACATGAATGCGCTCACCAACGAACGCCAGTTGCCAGCTGATGTAAGATATTTAGTGCCAGCCAATTTTGGCGAGGGCACTGACTGGCAGGAAGCAATTTTTCGAAGAGCCGCCATGCAAAGTCATCAACTTACTGTTTCTGGCGGCAATAAGGATACCCAATACTCGGTCTCGGGGGGGTATTTTTTACAGGACGGCATCATCTTAAATTCTGATTTTGAAAGGGCAACATTCCGCACCAATCTTGATCAGAAAGTCAATGAGATTTTCAAGATGGGCACACGGGTGAATTTAAGTAGGATTGTATCAAAGGGGGTGCTTACGGGTGCCGTTAATCCAGGCACTGGCGTTCTTTTGCCGGGTAGTGTAAGCTCAGCGTTATTGTTCACACCGACTTTGCCTGTACTAGACGAAAATGAGCCAGGTGGATACACTTTTGAAGATGACCGCGGTCGGGGGCTTCCCAACCCTGTGGCAGACGCCAGAGAAACAGATAATATCTCCCAGAATACCAGAATTGTTGCCAGTGTGTTTGGTGAACTTGAATTAATGGATAACCTGAATTTCAGGACTAATGTGGGTATCGATGCCTTTTCAGTAAAAGAAAATCGTTTCGTTCCCAATTTTTTAAAAAGAACTGAACCGAACAATGGTGAGGCCACTATTGCCACCATTGATGGTCTCTCATGGTTAACAGAATTTACTTTAAACTATAATAAGGAGATTGACGATGATAACTCCATAGATGCGCTTCTAGGTTTTACGAGACAAGGTTTCACATCTGAACGCCTCTTTGCTTTCACCCTCGATTTCACCGACAATAATATCGGTTATCACAATCTGGCAGCCGGATTAAATCCACAGCCACCCTCAAGCAGCGAAAACCAATGGGGAATTGTGAGTTATTTGGCCAGAATTAACTTCAACCATAAGAGCAAATACCTACTGACAGCTAACGCCCGTGTGGATGGTTCATCGCGGTTTGGCGAAGACAGTAAATACGGGTTCTTTCCTTCTGTTGCTTTAGCATGGAATATTACAGAAGAAGATTTCCTTAGCACTTCAGGTATATTCGAATCATTAAAATTAAGAACAAGCTACGGGGTAATCGGAAACTCAGATATCTCTTCTTTCAATTCTTTAGCTACAGTAGGCCCATTTGGTGAAGGTACATTTAACAACAATGAGCCCTACATCGGTGTTGAACCACTAAGACGTCCGAACGCTGGCCTACAATGGGAACGCACAGGGCAATTCAATGCGGGTCTTGATATGGCCTTCATGGATGCCAGGTTGCTAGTAACGACAGATTTTTACATTCAGAATACCACAGATTTATTATTGAATACACCAATCCCAACTACCTCTGGGTTTAGCAGCTTTTTTGCCAACATAGGTGAGCTTCAAAACACCGGAATTGAGTTAGCCATTGATGCGGCCATACTTGATAAAGGCCCCCTAACATGGAACTCTACATTCAACATATCATCAAACAGGAATGAAATCAAAAAACTATCTGACGGCAATGACATCCCGGCACCCGGTGTATTGGTAGTTCCTGACGGATGGAATGTTGTAAGGGTCGGTGAACCTCTTGGCTCATTCCATGGGTTGATCTCTGATGGGATTTTTCAAAGTGACTCAGAAGCTGAGAATAGTCCTCTCCTAATTGGTCAGGATGCCGTGGCTGGCGAAAGAAGGTACCGGGATGTGAATGGCCGGGATGCAGACGGAAATCTAACGGGACAGCCAGACGGCGTAATTAATAGTGATGACAGGGTCATTATCGGTCAGGCCCAACCTAAATTCACATGGAATCTGATTAATAATTTTAGCTATAAAGGCTTTGACCTCTCTGTTTTCATTCAAGCTTCTCAAGGAAATGACATAGTAAATGCCTATCGATTTGAGTTGGAAACTTTGACAGGTGAGACAAATGTGTTTCGAGATGCTTTTGTAGACCGTTGGACGGATTCCAACCCATCCTCCAAGCATAGAAAGATTGATCCTTCAGACCGCAATACTTTTTCTTCTGCCCAGGTAGAAGATGGTTCCTTTATAAGGATTAAAAACATAAACCTTGGTTATGCCTTTCCGCAGAAAATTCTTGACAACCTGAAATTGAGCAAATTGAGGGCCTATGTAAGTGTGAACAATCTGCACACATTTACGAACTACTCAGGCTACGACCCTGAGGTGAATGCCTTTGGGCAAAATGCACTCCTGTTAGGGATTGATTATGGGGGATATCCACTGGCAAAAACATTTATTGCTGGAATACAAATTGGGATTTGAACATGAATTACTGCACAATGAGAATCAATAAATACCATACTTTTTATATCGGGCTTGCTTTTCTATTTGTTCTTTCATGTGATGGAATTTTAGATGAAGACCCTCAAGATCAGATTTTCGTCAGTAACTTTTTCCAAAGTGAGAACGATGCTATTGGGGCGGTCAATTCAATCTATGCAGCTCTCAACTCAACTAGTACCGCACCCACATTTGGTGGGGTTTATCACAGTACCTATTGGGTCATTCAGGGTTTGGCCTCTGACGAAATGAATAACCGCCAGGCAGGTGCTCCTCAAAATGATCAGCTTGAAACATTCACATTCAATTCAGCAAATGCCAACCTTTTTGATGTTTGGAGCACCACTTATAAGGCGATCAATAATGCCAACTTTGCCATTGGCGGAATAACCAATTCACCGATAGACGAAACCCTGAGAACTCGCCTTATCGGTGAAGCCAGTTTCTTACGTGGAATCTTATATTTTGACCTTGTAAGAATGTTTGGAGAAATACCACTTGTTCTGGAAGATAATGACGAACTAAGGCCACCCAAAAACTCGATTGATGAGGTTTATACCCAAATTATAGCAGACTTAAATTTAGCCGTCACTTCACTACCAGCCAGCTATTCTGCTGGTGATGGGTTGGGAAGAGCTACCACTGGGGCAGCCAGTGGAGCACTTGCCAAGGTGCATCTGACACGTGGGGAGTGGCAGCAATCAATTGACAATGCATTGAATGTGATAAACTCCGGAAACTACAACCTCTGGCCTGATTTTGCAGATGCATTTAGAATAGCTAATGAAAATGGACAAGAGACTGTATTTGGGATCGGTTTTGGTGATGGCGGTGGTGCCATTACATTTTGGGAGGTAGGCCAATTTAATGTAAGGCTGCTGCCCCGAGAGCTTAGCCTGGCAGTTCCTGGCATAAACGCTCAGGGATGGCAAGTAGCTACCCAGGACTTATTTGATGCGTATGATGCCAATGACCGTCGACGATCAGTAACCTTAATGACAGATGTTGCTGGAGATGCTTTGGATGATCCTTTCATCAGAAAATATTGGGACGAAATCGGTGAACCGCAAGGTGGTAATACAGATGCTGATTTTATTTATCTCAGGTATTCTGATGTGTTACTTATGTATGCAGAAGCCCTCAACGAATTGAACAACGGCCCTAACGGTGATGCTTACGATGCCATTAATCAAGTACGACGCAGAGCCAGGTTTGACGGCACTCAAGACCAGAATGTACTACCTGACTTATCTGGTCTGACTTATCAGGAATTTCAAGATGCCATTTTGCTTGAGAGAAGAAAAGAGCTGGTGGCAGAGGGCCATCGGTGGTTTGACTTAGTGAGAACAGGAAGACTTCAAGAGTTGGTTCCCCTGGCAAAATCAGGCGTGGTACCCGCAGCAACTCACAATCTCTTCCCAATTCCGCAAAGAGAGGTTGATTTAAATCCAAACCTGCTGCCACAAAATCCAGGATATTAAATCATCACCTAAAAGATGCCAATCACAATTGCCCTGGATTTAGGCGGAACCTCCATTAAACTGGCTTTAGTAAAAGAAGGCGGGATTATCGAGTCCAGCAATATTCCAGTAAATGATAATACCCGATTAGAACCGATACTAACAACTATTGAACAAAGCATTTCTGACTTGGCAAGCAAGAATGGCATTGCATCAAGTCAGTTTGAAGGAATAGGCATGGCTTTTCCGTCGATCGTTGATAACAAAGCGGGTAAAATATTGTCAGAATATGTGAAATACGCTGACGTAAATGACCTTTCACTTCAAAGCTGGTCAAAAAAGTTATGGGGCATTCCACTGCTTTTTGAAAATGACGCCAGGGCAGCATTAGTTGGTGAATGGCAATACGGTGCAGGCATTGGCAAAACTGATCTTGTTCAGATGACTATTGGAACTGGCGTTGGTTCGGCTGTGCTTATTGATGGGAAAGTTTTAAGGGGCAAACATTTTCTAGCTGGCAATTTAGGCGGTCATGTTACGGTCAATTACGACGGGGATGAATGCAATTGCGGCAATATCGGGTGCCTTGAAACTGTGGCTTCTACCTGGGCACTGCCTACTAAGGTTAGTAGCCATCAATTATTTAAAGAGAGTCGACTTAGTAATGCGGAAATAATTGACTTTGAAGTAGTTTTTAAGTTAGCCGCTGAAAACGACCCGTTGGCAACCATCATCAGAGATGACTGTGTGAATGCATGGGGGTTTGGAGCGATTAATCTGGTTCACTCTTTTGACCCCCAGGCAATAATCATCGGAGGGGGAATTATGCAGAGCAAATTGCAAATACTTCCTCAAATCCAGAAAATGGTCGACAAACACACCTGGCTTCCACCAGGAACAGTGGAGATCATCGCCGCTAAAAATGGAAACAAAGCTGCACTTTTAGGACTCGATTATTTGGTAAAACAAAACGTGAATTAAAAACTTGGAATCCAACTACGACAAATATCCAGTCATCCCCATTAGTGGATTTGACCATCAATGCTTTAGCGGGTGGAATGAAATTATAGATGAGATTAAAAAATCCTGCTCTACTAAACCTGGCTTAACCATTGTAATGGAGTGTTATCAGGGTTTTTTCGATGAAGAATTGAAAAAAAACCTAAAAACAATACCAGGAATCCAAATCACAGATGTATCTGCCGCTTACAAAAAACCAGAAGATATAGCTGCAATTACATACCCTGATGTAACTGACGATCCTGTTTTCGGGAAGTTAACAGAACTCTCAATGACTGATTTTTTCGATCAGGGGTTGTTAGCAGAACTAAAAGAAAAAATTGCCAATAATGCGCCTAGTTTGGTTTATGGCACAGGGGCTTCCCTGACAATATCAGAACCCGATATCTTGATTTATGCTGATCTCGCCAGGTGGGAAATTCAACAACGGATGAGGGCGAATCAGGTAAACAATCTGGGTGTAGAGAACAAGGATGACTCTTTCGCAAATCAGTACAAACGGGCCTTTTTCGTTGATTGGCGAATCTGTGATCGACTAAAGGCAGGTCTGTTAGATAAGGTTGACTACCTCCTCGACACCAATTCTCCCGACTTTCCAAAAATGATTACAGGAGCTGCGCTTACTGCCGCTTTGCAACAGGTAAGCCAGCGCCCCTTTCGGGTAGTGCCATTCTTTGACCCGGGGCCATGGGGTGGCCAATGGATGAAAGAGGTCTGCGACCTTGACAGGGAAACCGACAATTTCGCCTGGTGTTTTGACTGCGTTCCAGAAGAAAATAGCTTGCTCTTGGGTTTTGGGGATAATACAGTAGAAATACCATCCATGAACCTGATTTTCAATCAACCAGAAAATGTCCTTGGAAATGAAATCTATGAGTGCTTAGGCCCAGAATTCCCCATCCGGTTTGATTTTCTCGACACGATGGATGGCGGAAATTTGAGCCTCCAGGTGCACCCTTCTGTTAAGTACATTAGAGAGCAATTTGGCATCACTTACACCCAAGACGAAAGCTATTATTTGCTTGATGCTGATGATGATGCTTTGGTTTATCTCGGATTAAAGGAAGGCATTGATCCTGACGAGATGATAGGCAGGCTGAAGGATGCCCAAAATGGAGGTGGCCCTTTTGAGGCAGAAAAATATGTTGAAACATGGAAGGTTAAAAAACATGATCATGTTTTAATACCGGCCGGCACTGTTCATTGTTCTGGGAAAAACAGCATGGTTCTCGAAATAAGTGCAACCCCGTACATTTTCACTTTCAAGCTATGGGATTGGGGCCGTATGGGCTTAGATGGCAAACCCCGCCCAATCAATATTGAACATGGAAAGAAGGTGATTGAGTGGGATCGAACGACATCATGGACCAAAGCCAATATTGTAAACCGCGTAAAAGAAATTGAGCAGCATGAGGATTGGAGGGAAGAAATAACAGGGCTGCATGAATTGCAATTCATCGAAACCAGACGGCATTGGTTCTCTGGTAAAGTTGAACACAACACCAATGGCCAGGTAAATGTGCTCAATCTGGTTGAAGGACGAGAAGTAATTGTTGAGAGCCCCGACGGGGCATTTGATCCATTTGTCGTTCACTATGTTGAAACATTCATTATACCAGCTTCTGTAGGAGCATATACAATTAGGCCTTTTGGCGAGAGTGAGGGCAAAGAGTGCGCCACTATCAAGGCTTATGTTAGGCCTGAAAAACTAAAGGCCATAGGCCGGGATTTATGGATGATGCCTAAAAAGCACTTTAAAACCGCTGCCACGAGTGAAAGCTCAGCCAAGCCAATTGTAAGCAACTAACCGATTATGCAAGACAACATCAATTACAAATACATTTATCTTATATCATCAGTAGCAGCTCTGGGTGGATTACTGTTTGGTTATGACACGGCCGTCATAGCCGGGGCAATTGGCCTGTTAAGAACAAAGTTTGATCTATCAGCCGCAATGATGGGCTGGGCAGCTTCAAGTGCAATAATTGGCAGTGTTTTCGGTGCAATGGTTGCTGGCAAAATAAGTGACATTTTTGGTAGAAAGCGTACCTTACTTGCAACAGCCGTTCTTTTTGCTATTTCAGCAATCGGCTCTGCAATTCCCGACAACCTAACGCAATTTGCAATTGCTAGATTTATAGGTGGCCTGGGCGTTGGTGCCGCCTCCATGCTCTCACCGTTGTACATTTCTGAAATTGCCCCCGCTAAGATTAGGGGCACCCTGGTAACGACTTATCAACTGGCCATAGTGATTGGCATCCAACTGATCTATTTCGTTAATCTCAAGATTTCAGGTTTCGGAGATGAGGCATGGAATACAGAAATGGGTTGGAGGTATATGTTGGGTTCTGAGGCGATCCCCGCAATTCTATTCCTTGTACTCCTCTTTATTGTGCCCGAAAGTCCTCGTTGGCTTTCTAAAAATGGTCGAGAGGAGGAGTCATTGGCCATCCTGAATAAAGTAAACGGCTCCGCCAGGGCGGCTGAAATACAAAAAGAAATTACTGAGACCTTGAAGGAAGAAGAGGGTACCCTCAGTGAGTTGTTTGCACCTGGCCTTAGAATGGCGGTGCTGGTTGGGGTGTTTCTTGCCATTTTTTCACAGGTCACAGGAATCAATGCGATTATGTATTATGCCCCTGAGATATTCAAGAGTGTTGGTTTTGGCACCGAATCAGCGTTATTACAAACTGTAATCATCGGTTCATTTAATGTAATATTTACGTTTGTTGCAATTTGGTTGATTGATAAGGCCGGAAGAAAAACGTTATTGCTTTATGGTGTTACTGGCATGGCGATTTGTCTTTTCTGCATTGGTTTAGTTTTTCAGATGAACTGGACCGATGGCCCTTGGGTACTAATTTTCATTCTAGGTTACATAGCAAGTTTTGCAGCCTCACTGGGGCCTATCCCCTGGGTCATGATTTCAGAAATATTCCCTACAAAAACAAGGGGAGTGGCTATGTCAATGGCCGTTTTAATTCTGTGGATCGCAGTTTATCTGGTAACCCAGTTTTTCCCGATTTTACTCGAATCAATAGGTGGCGCTTATACTTTTTGGCTATTCATGATCAATGCCGTGATCTTACTAATTTTTGTTTGGAGAATTGTGCCGGAAACAAAAGGTAAAACACTGGAAGAAATAGAAAGAAGCTGGAAAGAAGGAATTTAGATTTTACAACCATGAGCCCAAAGTTTATAAAACAGCTATTGCCAGTTCTATCTCTGATATGCGTGGTCAATGGTGCGGTTGCTAACTCATATAACATCGCCTCTAAGGCACAAATCACCAGTTCTTCAACGCTCTCAGACGAATTCAATCATCAGAATTTAACCGATGGGATTATAGGGGTAGATGGCATGGGTGAATGGGCTTGCAAAGGAGAGACCTTGTTTTGGGGATATATCGAATACCCCTGGGTAAAATTAGAATGGCCTGAAGAAGAGAGTATCAATAAGGTGATTATCTATGACAGAAGCACCCTCACTGAACACCTCGCCGGCGGAATTTTGAGTTTCAGTGATGGCTCCGAAATTAGGGTTAATGCCATCACCAACAATGGCTTAGCTAAAGTGGTGGAGTTCCCCAGTAAAAAAACCAGGTGGGTAAAATTTCTGGCAACAGATGGTGATGGCAAAAACCTCGGATTATCAGAAATAGAAGTTTTTTCATCTCCAGAAGGGTACACAGACTTTGTTTCCTGGGTAGACCCATTTATTGAGACTACGAGGGGCAGATATTTTTATTTCACACCTGGGAGCCTGCCATTTGGAATGGTAGCTGCAGCTCCACATACCCGAAATAAAAATCAGTGGGGCGGTGGTTATAATTATAATACCACCGAAATATTGGGCTTTGGTCAGATACACGGCTGGATGCTATCGGGGATTTCTATCATGCCGACATCAGCAGATATTGATCCAACAAAAGGTGAGCAGGGCTGGAAATCCAGCTTCAGTCATGATGATGAAATTGCCCAGCCTGGCTACCAGCGAATATTTCTGCGGGATTCGAAAATATGGACAGAATACTCCGCCACTGAGCGGGTTAGTTTGTATCGGTTCAGGTTTACTAAAGAAATGGAATCCGCGATTTTGATTAACCTCGGTGGCTATTTGGGCAATTCTACAATGATGGGTGCACAGGTGACCAAAGTTGGAGAAAATGGATTAGAAGGCTCATTTATTTCGGCAGGCCGCCTTTGGGGCGGACCTAAAGAAGTGAAGGTATTTTTTGCAGCAAAATTTGACCAGGCATTTGAACAACTGGATGGATGGAGCGATACAGAGCTCCTCGCCAATGTGAACAAGTTGGAGGGGTCAAAAGAGATGCAGCGGCGTGATTCAGCTGTTTATGGAGATATCGTTCAAAGCTACTATGATGCACCGGGGGCTGGTATTTCAGCGAAATACAATTTCAAAGCTGGAGATATACTTCAAATGAAAATTGCCATCTCGTACACGAGTACTGAGAATGCCTGGCAAAATATGGAGTCAGAACTTGATCACTGGAATTTTGATAAAGTTAGAACTGATGCCCAGCAAACCTGGAATCAATGGCTGGGAAAAATTGAGGTTTTTGGGGGCACAGCCCAACAAAAAACAAAATTTTATACCGATCTCTGGCATGTATTGTTGGGCAGGCACCGACTTAATGATGTTTCTGGGGACTATCCAGATTATACCAAGGGTGAGCGGGACTGGAAGTTTACAGATGCCCAGCTAAAAGTGAGAACCCTCCCTAAAAATGCAGATGGTTCCGTGAAGTTTAACATGTACAATTCTGATGCCTTGTGGCTAACACAGTGGAATCTCAACGTTTTGTGGGGTTTATGTTGGCCCGGAATTCTGGACGACTTTTCAGCCTCAATGGTGCAATATGCCGATAATGGCGGCTTGTTGCCGAGGGGTGCATGTGCTGGCGGATATTCCTATATCATGACTGGAAACCCCGCTACCAATATGCTGGTCAGTGCATACATGAAGGGAATGCTAACTAAAACTGATCCCAAACATGCATTTGATGTAATGAAGAGGAACCACCTTCCCGGGGGGATGATGGGTGACACGGCTGATGAACTACAATTTTATATCGAAAATGGATGGTGCCCCGGTAATGCAGGCAAGACCATCGAATGGGCTTTCCAGGATTGGGCATTGGCGCAGATGGCACAAAAATTAGGAAAAAAGCGAGACTACAATGAGTTCTCACGAAGAGCTGAGGGCTGGAAAAATCTCTTTGACAATGAAACGAAACTCGTTTTTCCCAAAAAGGAGAATGGAGATTGGCTGCATAAAGATGAGCTCAGTGGTGCTGGCTGGATAGAAGCTAATGCATGGCAGGGAACCTGGTCACTATCGCATCAAATTTCAGACCTTTCTGAGATGATTGGAGGTAATGACCAGACAAGTGAAATGCTGAATTTTGCTTTTGAACAGGCTGAAAAAGATGACTTCGTTTTTGGTTATGGAAGCGGTTATGTGAGTTACGCTAATCAACCGGGATGCTCCAATGCACATGTTTTTAATTATTTAGGTAAGCCATGGCTGTCGCAATATTGGGTGCGAAAGGTAAACGAACAGGCCTATGGGGCCACTTCACCTGATGCCGGCTACGGTGGTCATGATGAAGATCAGGGCCAAATGGGCGGGGTGAGTGCTTTGATGTCTATTGGGCTTTTTAGCCTGAAGGGGAATACATCAACTAATCCGGTTTATGAAATCACAAGTCCGGTCTTCGATAGGGTCGTGATTCATCTTGATAATCAATATTATTCTGGTAAACAATTTGAGATCATCACTAAAAACAATTCTGCCGAGAACATGTACATCCAGAATGCTTCATTGGATGGCAATCAATTAGATGGCCCTTGGTTTTTACATGAGCAGCTAGAAGATGGCGGAAGACTGGAGATTGAATTAGGGCCGGAGCCTAATCAGAACTGGGGAAATGACCTCAGTAGAGCACCACGTTAGTGATAAAACATTCATGAGAAGAGTACTTCTTTTTGGCTTTTTGACCTTGATTGGGTCTGATCTTTTATCACAAGATCAAATTCTTATCAACGATAATCGCATTCCAGCAACCGATACAGTTTGGGTATTTACGCCTGAATCGTATTCAGAAAACGTGGCCCTGCCGATTGTCTATTTACTGCATGGCTACAGTGGAAATTATCGGCAGTGGCATGATATGATTGATGCCCAGCAATATGCCAACAACTATAACATGGTTGTGGTGTGCCCCGATGGTTTCTACAATTCATGGTACATCAATAGTCCATTAAAAACCGAAAGCCAGTATGCAGATTTCTTTTTTGAAACGCTTATCCCAAAAGTTGAAAGTAGCTACAAAATAAATCAAGGCAATAGGTTCATCACTGGTTTAAGCATGGGCGGACACGGTGCATTTCACCTTTTTACAGAAAACCCTGAAATGTTTCGTAGCGCAGGTAGCACAAGCGGAGTGATGGACATCAGAGGATCAAAAGGCCTGTTTGAATTAGCAGAGCACTTCGGAAAGTATGAAGAGAACAATGATCGATGGCTGGCTTTTTCTGCTGTTGGAAATATCGATAGCTTTAAAAAAGCAGGCAAAGAAATAATTTTTGATTGCGGTACAGAAGATCCATTCTATCGATGGAATAAAGATTTCTATGAGCTCTGCCTTCAGGAAAAAGTACCTGTTACCTTTATCAGTCAACCAGGTAAACATGACAGCGACTACTGGAAAAAATCAATCAGGTCTTACTTTGAGTTTTTCAAAACCAATATGGATCGTTAAATCCTTCAGCATTTGTTTGCTGTACCTAGCATCTTGCAATCAGCTAGAGGAAAAAAATCACCGCTTTTCTTTGGTTCCTGTCTCCGAAAGCGGAGTCGATTTCAACAATACCATTGCATCTACTGATTCCTTAAATATTCTGAGTTACATCTATTTCTATAATGGTGGTGGGGTTGGTGTTGGAGATATCAACAACGATGGGCTGCAAGATCTTTATTTTGCAGGCAATCAGGTTTCAAGCAAGCTCTATCTGAACCTTGGGGACCTCCGGTTCAAAGATATTACAGCCGCTGCTGGCGTGACTACAGAAAAGTGGTGCACCGGTGTGAGTATGGTTGATATTAATGCAGACGGCTTACTTGATATTTATTTGGGGGTGGCTGGCCACCAAGATGCTTCTGAAAGGGCAAATCTTTTATTTCTCAATAATGGAGATTTGACTTTTACCGAAGCTGCATCAGCATATGGATTGGCCGATACAGCTTACTCTACACATTCGGCATTTTTTGATTACGACCTTGATGGCGATCTGGACCTCTATCTACTAAACCATGCAAACGAAAGGGAGGCATTAAATACCCCATTGCCAAAAAAGGTACATGGTGAGGGGGCGAGTACTGATAAACTATTTAGAAACGATGGTGGACATTTTACAGATGTTTCACGAGACTCAGGAATTTCTATAGAGGGCTATGGATTAGGTGTTTCGGTTAGCGATTTGAACCATGATGGCTGGTCAGACATTTATGTATCCAATGATTTTATTACCAATGACTTGCTCTATATCAACAATACTGACGGAACATTTTCCAATTCAATTTCCGATGCCATTTCAGAGCAAACCTATAATGGCATGGGCAACGATATAGCCGATTTTAACAACGACGGATTGCCGGATGTGATGGTTGTGGATATGCTTCCACCAAATCCTGTGAGGGAAAAAACCATGGCAGGTTCAATGACAGCGGATAAGTACAGGGCTATACAATCAGCAGGATATGAACCGCAATTTGTAAGAAACACCCTGCAGCTTGGTCAGGGAGGGATGAATTTCACTGAGATCGGCCGATATGCGGGAATTCACCGCACCGACTGGAGCTGGGCGCCTTTGTTTGCTGATTTTGACAACGATGGTTGGAAAGACCTGTACATAACGAATGGGTATCTGAAAGACATTACCGACAAAGATTTCATCGATTATAATTACAACCTCACACTTTTTAAGTCTAAGGAAGAATCCGATAAAGAAGCGCTGCTCAATATTGAAAAACT
Source organism: Cyclobacteriaceae bacterium (assembly GCA_040222875.1). Lineage (GTDB taxonomy): Bacteria > Bacteroidota > Bacteroidia > Cytophagales > Cyclobacteriaceae > JAJCYL01. Next base: position 40,438 of record JAVKCG010000005.1, read on the forward strand.
CAAAGGTGTAAAACTTTCAAATTACGCTTTTCAAAATAATGGGGATTTGACTTTTGCAGATTTTACCCAAGGGTGGGGAATGTACCATCCCTCCTTCTCAAATGGTGCGGCTTATGCTGACCTTGATAATGATGGTGATCTAGATTTGGTCGTTAACAATATCAATGACCCGGCTTTTATTCTAAGAAATGACACTGATTCAACGCAAAATTTTCTCCAAATTAAGTTAAGAGGCCCTGGTCAGAACCTCCGTGGAATGGGGACCAAAGTGCAGATTAAACATGGCAACGTTAATCAAATCATTGAACAGTCAGTCTACCGTGGTTTTATGTCTTCAGTTGATGACATAGTACATTTTGGTCTGCCAAAAAATCAGGTAGATTCTGTTGAAATAACCTGGCCGGATGGAAAATCTCAAATTCTTAAAAATATAAAGGCCAACCAGCGAATTGTAGTTGACTATGCTGATGCAAGACAAAATCAAGAATTAGCATCTAAAACCAACCCTCGAATGAAAGAAGTTGAAGGTCTTTTCGATTTCGATTCATGGCGCTCTCAAGATAAGTTATCTGTATTCAAGACCAATCCGCTACTCCCCTATAGGTTCTCAAATGACGGTGTAAAGCTTGCAGTAGGTGACTTTGATGGCAATGGTAGTGACGATTTATTTGTGAGTGGTAGTAATGGTTTAGGCAGTATCTTTTTCCAGGAAACTGACGCCACTTTCCTCAAGAAAAATATTGGCATAAAAGGAGATTGTTGGGTGGCCGATGCCCTCGCCAGTGACATCAACGGAGATGGTATTGATGACCTTTTTCTGGCTTGTGAAGGCAAGTATCACCTCCAAAATATTTACCAGGATAGGTTATTTCTGGGAAACTCATCCGGAAACCTTTTGGAAAGTAAGACTTGGCTAGAGGCGGTGACCACCAGCGCTTCTTGTGTGGCATCTGCCGACTATGACAACGATGGCGACCTTGATCTTTTTGTGGGTGGATACACTGAGCCAGGAAATTACCCTGAAAAGACAAGAAGCTACCTCTTGAGGAATGACGGTGAAAAATTTACTGATGTTACTAATGATTTTGCACCCGACTTGCTCTATCCAGGAATGATCAGAGATGCCGTTTGGGCCGATTACAACAATGACGATCAGGTCGATCTCATTTTAGCAGGTGATTGGATGCCAATAAAAGTATTCGAAAATGGGGGTGGAAGTTTCGAGGACAAGACAGAGACCCTTGGATTGCAAAATTATAGCGGTCAATGGCAATCAATTTTATCTACTGATATCGACTTCGATGGCGATATCGATTTTCTATGTGGCAACATCGGTTTGAACTCGGGTTATAGTGCTACAGCCGATAAACCCATGGAGCTTTATCAGGCGGATATCAACAAAGATGGGATTCTAGACCCACTCATGACTTATTTTGTGAATGATGAAACTACCCTTCATCCATCGCGGGAACCTCTCTTGCGTCAGCAACCTTTTTTAAATAGGATTTTCCCTAATCATCTTAGCTATGCCAAGGCTAGGGTAAAAGATATTGTGCCTCAAGAGGAGATCGGAACGATCAATGTTTTAAAAAGTACATTCCTGGCGTCAGCCTGGCTGGAAAATAAAGGAGGACAAGCTTTTAAAGTAACCAAACTACCACCCTCGGCACAATTTTATCCAATTACCACTCAGATCATCGATAAAAATATCAATAATACCTTGTCTTTGATTTTAGCCGGGGGCTATCCCGAGGCTGAGCCAGACGGCAAAAGCTACGGGATGAGTAATTCACTAATTAATCTTACAAAATCAGCCGACACAGAATTTAAGGTCAAGGAGTTTTTTCATCATTCAGGCGCTATTGTATCCATGGTCAATATTAAGATTGGGGAAAACAAAATGCTGATCGCCGGATTTAGTGACGGAGAAATCAAGGTTTTCGAGATATTTTAGAATCGACTCGAAATCTCCGTTTCGAGGTAATCCCTCCTATTGCCACAATTGTATAGCTTATGTTAAGAAACCTAAATGAATCCAAATTTGAAATAATTATGAAAATGAAAAGAACTTTGCTTTGGGCGTTGAACATTATGGCAGCTTCTTCTCTGCTGTTCTTCACCTCTTGCGGCGATGATCCGGATCCGATAGCACCGATCATCAGCATCGATAACGGAACTTTTAGCGGGGATATTGGCGACGAAGTAACCGCCAATATAAGCGGAATGTTAGATGGAGAATTTGTGTCTCTAACCGTATCAAAATTCATTGGTACAACCCTTGATGCCAGCTATGGTACAGGAGGATCTATGCAGGTGACAACTGGCCTGCCTTACACATTTAATTACACTTTGGGATTAGACGGATTGACAGAGCCGATTCGCTTTAACTTTGAAGTAATCGATGACAATGATTTGACTGGCTCAGCTGACCTTATCATTACAACAAATGCTTCAAGAGAGCAGCTCTTAGTTTCTTTTGACTGGAGATGGGCATCTCAGGAGTTTGAAGGTGCGGCTACGCTTCAAGACTGTGAAGCTGATAACGTTTGGAGTTTTGAAGCCGATGGATCAGTTAGTCTTGACTTTGGTGCCTTAACTGGCTCTGGAGGAGGATCTTGCGACTCAGACGGTTTGTTGACTTATGACGGCTGGGCAATGAATAGTGCTTCGGATACTCTAAGGATTTTCCGTGGTAACGCTTTCTCGGGAGCAGCTCAAGATACAACGGTATTCGCTATTAAGACCTTTGATCAGTCAGGGTGGACTGCAGATGAAACCAACTTGTTTGGAGTATTCGGCTGGGGATTTGAAGCGCAGGCTAAGAACTAGTTTTTTATAAGGTAAAGGATTAGAAAGGGTGGCCATAGTGCTGCCCTTTCCCTTTTAAAGATGTTTAGAAAATACTCGCTTTCCTTTTTTGTTGCTTTTGGTATGCACATAACATGGGCCAATGGGCAGGCTGTATTTAAAGAATCAGCAGCTTTATGGGGCATAGAGCACCATCATCGAGGGCTAATGGGCGGTGGCGTTGCTATTTTCGATTTCAACAACGACGGCTTTGAAGATATTTATTTAACCGGTGGTGCCTTTCAAGATGAGCTATTTAAGAATAACGGTAACAAAACTTTTACCCGGGTAAGCGACTATAGTGGCTTTTCTGCCACATCCAACATCAACACCACCTCAGTTGCAGTAGGTGACATAAACAACGACGGCTTTAAAGATATTTTCGTAGGCACTGACCATGGACGACGGAACCTATTTTTTAAAAATGAGGGCGACGGCACCTTTTCTGAAATAGGTGAAGAAATTGGTTTCACAGAAACCATGTGGGCTATGGGTGCCAGCTTTGGTGATTTTAATGTTGATGGGGAGATTGACCTTTATGTGATCAATTATGTACTCAGCCACAAAGCTTTTGTTGATGAAAACGGGGAAGTGACGGGGTTCGATCATGACTGTTATCCCAATCAATTGTACATCAACAATGGCACCCTGGGTTTCGATGAGGTGAGCTCCAACGCCAATGCAGACAATGATGGATGCGGACTGGCTGTTGCGGTCACTGATATGAACAATGACCACATCCCTGACATTTACATTGCAAATGATTTTGGTGCCTGGGTGGTGCCTAATACCTGCCTGGTAAATAATTATCCAGCTCAGGGTTTTACCAATTTAAGTAGTGATGCTGGGTTAGATGCTGGCATTTACGGTATGGGCATAGCTGTTGGGGATTACAATAGAGACGGCTTGTTAGACTATTATGTATCAAACCTGGGCTCCAACTTATTGTATAGAAATATTGGGAATGGTGCTTTTGTTGAAGAAGCAGAGGCCAGCGGGGTGCTGAATACCCATGCCGGAGAAAAATTAGCTACCAGCTGGGGCACTGTTTTTTTTGACTACGACCATGACGGCCATGAAGACCTTTTTGTAAGCAATGGTTACGTAAGGGCGGCTGATTTTATTAGTGCTGGAGAGGAAGACCCCAACAAGCTTTATCGAAATTTAGGCGATGGCACTTTTGAGGATGTGTCAACTTTGGCAGGAATAGACAATACGGATATCGCCCGGGGGATGGCTGTTGGTGATCTCGATAATGATGGCGATTTAGATCTGGTTGTTGCTATAGTTGGTGAATCAAATGATGCTGGTAATGTTTTGATTTATGAGAATCAACAGCAGGAAGCTAATCACTGGTTAAAAGTGATCTTGAAGGGTACCGATGCCAATATCTTAGGCTATGGGGCTAAAATAAAAGCTTATAAGGCCGGGGTAGTTTGGCTGCATGAAATAGATGGCGGATCATCACATGCTTCGCACAATTCTACCATCGCTCATTTTGGATTAGGGCAAGTTTCTACTCTTGATTCCCTGATCGTCATATGGCCTGGTGGAGCAATGCAAAAGTTTGAAGAGGTTGAAACTAACCGAACGTTGATGGTGGAGGAAGGAGCGGATAATTATTTGATTGCTGGCTGCATGGATACATCGGCAGAAAACCATGACCAAGAAGCCACAGTCAACTTTGGATGTTTTATTCCTTTGGAAGGGTGCCTCAGTCAGGAATCTGAAGAGTTTGACATAAACGCTAATGTTGATGGCGGCAATTGCGATGGGGTAATTACCACAATCATGAACCCAACTCAACCAAAGATATCAATTTTTCCAAACCCTGTGACCGACCATTTGTTCATCAGTAATGAGGGTGATCAGGAAAGCGAATATCAATTACATCTATCTGATCTGACTGGAAAAACGCTGTTGATCACCAGATTTTCTGGAACTTATAAACTCGACCTGGGAAATTTGAAAAGTGGGGTTTATCTCATCCAGTTGTCGTCTTTCCTTCAAAATTCTCAAACGTTTAGAATCCTTCTTAAGTAGTCGCTAAGCAATCTCAACTTCTAGTAGGCTACAGCCTGCTGACATGAACTTCCAAGCCCCTCAATTCCTAATTCAACCACATCGCCAGGCTTAAGAAACTGCGGTGGTTTTTGACCCATCCCAACTCCAGGAGGTGTTCCCGTTGAAATCATATCCCCAGGCATCAATGTCATAAATTGTGAGATGTAGCTGACGACCTCATCTACTTTAAAAACAAAATTACAAGTGTTGCTTTGCTGTTTCATGTCACCATTTACCTTAAGCCACAGATCTAAATTATTAGGGTCAGCTATTTCATCTTTAGTGGCCATAAACGGACCGATTGGCGAAAATGTATCACAACTCTTGCCCTTCACCCATTGACCGCCCTTCTCAAGTTGGAACTCCCTTTCGCTGTAATCATTGATCAATGTGTATCCGGCGATATAATCATTAGCATCTTCCCGGCTGACATATTGAGCCTTTTTTCCAATCACAACATTTAACTCTACTTCCCAGTCAGTTTTTTTACTTCCCTTTGGGATAATCACATGATCATTTGGCCCACAAATAGAAGTGGTGGCTTTAAAAAAAAGTATTGGCTCCGTAGGAATATCCATCCCCGCTTCTATTGCGTGATCTCTATAATTAAGGCCAACACAGATTATTTTCCCCGGATTGGCGATAGGTGTACCAAGTCTTGTTTCCTTGCTGACTTCAGGCAGATCATTTTGGTGAAGCTCAACAATTTCATTAAGCCGATTTAAGCCATTATTATCCAGAAATTCAGGATTAAAATCAGAGATATGTTCACTCAGATCTAGTCTGATACCATCGCCTTTTTGGATGCCTGGTTTTTCAGCCCCAAATTCTCCAAATCTTATCAGTTTCATAATTCAAGTGTTCAGTGTTACAAATCCGCCGTCTATGCTATAGTTGCTGCCAGTTACAAATGAAGCTTCATTGGAGCAAAGGTAGAGGGCGAGATAGGCCATTTCAATAGGTTTTCCCATCCTTCCAATGGGCTGCGTTTTTGAAAGTTTCTCAAACATTTCCTTTTCTTTACCCGGATAATTTTTGGCAAGGTAACCATCAACAAGCGGTGTATGAACCCTGCCGGGTGCTATGCTATTGCATCTTATCCCTTGGGCAACGTAATCTTTGGCTATGGAATAAGTCATAGTTAGGATGGCCCCTTTGGTCATCGAGTAGGCAAATCGATCTTGAAGCCCAACCAAAGAGGCGGCTGATGCTAAATTTAAGATTGCACCTCCCTTTCCGCGTTTCATCCTTTGAATTGCTGCCAGGGCACAATTATAAGCACCCTTTATATTCACTTCATACAAGCGATCCAAATCCTCCTCTGTGGTCTGTTCAATGGTGCCTACGAAAGCCAAACCAGCATTATTCACGAGGATGTCTATTGAGCCGGTATTGGAGTAAATCGACTCGAAAACGTCTTGCACATTTTGTTGTTTTGTAATGTCGCAAGAGTGGTAAGTAGCTGCCCCGCCTTTACCACTAATTTCTGCCAAAGTCTCTTTACCAGCCTCATCATTTACATCGATTAGCGTTATTACTGCGCCCCTTTCTGCAAAAAGAGAAGAAATGCTTTTACCAATACCACTGGCACCACCGGTAATGACGGCAGTTTTCCCTTCGAGACTAAAAATGTTTTCCATCATTTGAGCATTTCAGATTTCAACTTGATGAACCTTGGCCTGTAAATGTGTGCATTTTCCTGAATGTCATTCCAGAAATCATGGGTGATAGTGTTATAAGAAATAAGTAATTCACCTGGACTTGAAATATTCGGGTGGGCCTTGGCATTATATGGCAAAATGCCTGGTGGCTCATTCACTTCAGGAGTTGTCCAGATTTCATTTATTGGCCCAAAAGGCCCTACTGGGCTCTGCCCTACCTGAAGCCCCACTTTATCCGAAATGCCCATTATCTGATAAATCAAAAGGTAGCGTCCATCTTTCAATGGAGTTACGCTCAGTTCGTTAGAAACACCGTTGGTAATGCCTCCAAGCTCCTGAATATTACTACTCCATGAATTTCCAGTCCAATATGTCCAGCGATCAAAATCCTCGAAATCTTCGGGTTTTACCCTGGCTGCCACCAGGTTTTTATCTTGCCCTATGGCACCATAAACATAAATGTAGCCGTCTGGGTTTGAAGCCCCGCCCCAATCTGTATTCACAAAAACGCCTGAGCCTAATTCCCCATTTCCAAGACTATCACTTTCAATGTTCAATGGTGTCACAATCTGCCTGTAACCATCAAATGGTGGGCTTTCGGGGTTATCGATGGCCAGAAGGGTGACATTTGACAATTCAAAATCGAAAACATTGGGGCCAGTCATCGCCACATGATAGGCGAACACATACAACCGATTATCAAGTGCTTTATTGATAAACCCGTCCCCCAACCAGAAATACTGGTCAGGCTTGGCATTGGGGTTATCTGGTACAAAGAAAGTCTCGGGAGAACCGTCTGCACTTTTTTTGTAATGAAAGGAAATGCTGTCTTCACTTGGGGTGAGCCCCTTAAAATAGGCGACCGTATTGTTCACCATTACATTCCCCGGCAGTGGCTTATTGTTCTCGACCTCACCTATATAAGTGTCACTGAAGATCAACAAAGTCTTTTTGCCGGCATTACTCGCATGCTTGTCAAGGCCGTCTAGAGGAATAGAAAAAATGCCGTCTGCTGCAAACCAACCCGATTTCCTATAGAACAGATTGGTCCATTTGGGGGCCGCTTCAGTTGTATACTCAAAATAGTAAGGGTCTTTTGGTGATTCCTCTGTCACCTGTTCTTGTGTTTTGCCCCCGCAGCTTGCCAGGGTCAACACCAGAATGAAAATGTAGATTTTTTGCATAAGCTATTTTTTATTGCCAGTTCCCTACTCTTATAAAGTAGGGCCTATAGTAGTCGGCGTTCCTAAACAAATCACCGAAATTGAAACTGTTGATGTTGTATGAGATAAGTATTTCGCCGTTTTCAGTGAATTGAGGATGTACGAATGAGTTGTATGTCCATCTATCTCCTTCAGATTCAGGAGTGCAGTAAATTGTTCGTTGATTTCCCCAGGGGCCTTCAGGACTTGGGGCGTCCCACATAAAAATTTCCTTTCCGAATATATGATGATGGGTTACCAGATAGAACTTTTCCCCTTCTTTGAAAACAGCAAACTGCTCCGAAACATCGTTGACAACGCCAAGGCTTTCCGATATATCTGAGACCCATTCAGAGCCATTAAAGTATTCCCACTCATTCCTAATATCTCCGTCAGCCGCTCTGGCTACATTGGCAAATTTGTTCAAACCACTTCGTTCAGCTCCATATATGTAGATGTAATCCTCATCTTCCACCACGCAAGAACCAAAGGCTATTGTTGGATCAATTATCCTTTGCTCTATTGAGATTAATTCGAGATCCGGCAAAGTGAATAAAGCAAGATCGATGCTTGCATACTCGAATGAGAATATACCGCCCTCTCCAGTTGATCGGAAAGCCGAAAGAAGAACCTGCAGTGTGTCATTATGAACGGTGCCATCAGTTGGCCAATACCACCAGCCTTCGGTTGATGGAGATACGAATGCCGATCCATCGCTTTGAACAAAAGTTGTGAGGTCGTTTCCCTCCTGGATGACAAAACTGTTTCTGGCGAATGGAGAGCCTGATCTTGATCTGTCAGGGTTCACTTCACCTAAAAAGGTATCTCCAAACATCCAAAGCGTCCGGTTATCAGGCAATTCAATAGAATAGGTGGCATCGCCACCAGTCCATCCACCACCAAACCGGGTGAATAGCGATATGAATGGCTCACTGCGTATAACGACTAAAGTTGAGTCCCAGCAGGGCTGCGGTGGTGCCGTTGCCATGGTATCCTCTGGGGGGGTTGTCGGCTCTTCTACAACAACGCTCATTGTGTCTTCTTCCTCAAATTCTGGATAAAATCTCTCTGAGGTGAAATCATCCGTCTCATCTTCAAGGCAAGCGAAGAAAAACAGGCCGATCGAACAGGTTAGTAGCAGGTTGTATAGCAGTGTTTTCATTCACTTACAATACAATCGGCTTTTGCTATGGTATGATTGATATTGCCGTTTGTTGATAATTCTTTCACCCCATTCGCTTGTATTTTAATAACAAGTTAACTTAACTGATTACCTCGCATATGAAATTGGGATTAGGCCTTTATAAATCAATTCTTTCAGATGACAACTTCCGGTTTGCGAAGCAGGCTGGAGCATCACACATTGTTGTTCAATTGGTAGATTATATAAAAGGTGGGGACAACCCGTCGCTTACCCAGAATTACCTGGGCGGCTGGGGCGTTACAGAAAATGAAAATAAGCCGTGGGAATACGATGATCTCAAGGCTCTAAAAAAGCAAATCGAAAGCCATGGGTTGGTCTGGGAGGCAATCGAAAATTTTGATCCTTCACACTGGTATGATGTGCTTTTGGATGGGCCGAAAAAAGATCAACAGTTAGAAAATATTAAGCGCACAATCGCAAACTTAGGTAAGCTTGGCGTTCCTGTGATGGGTTATTATTTCAGCCTGGCAGGTGTATGGGGGTGGACTGGAAAACCAACCGGCAGAGCAGGGGCCAAATCGATAGAATTCGATCAATCATTGGTTGATACAGAGACACCCATTCCGAAAGGGATGGTTTGGAACATGACCTACGATACAAGTGCCCCTGAGGGGGAAATTGAGCCAGTGAGCCGGGAAGAAATTTGGCAGCGGTTGGAGTATTTTCTTGAGCGAGTCCTACCGGTGGCCGAAGAAAACAATGTTAAGCTTGTGGCCCATCCTGACGACCCGCCATTGCCAGAAATGAGGAAGACAGCGAGGTTATTTTATTCTCCATCTGAGTACGAAAAACTATTGCATGTGAACCCAAGCCCTGCAAGTGGATTTGAATTCTGCATGGGTACAGTTCAGGAGATGAAGGATAGTGACGTTTATCAGCTTTTGGACAAATATTCAAAAGCCGATAAAATCGGGTACATTCATTTTAGAAATGTAAAGGGCAAGGTTCCTCATTACCGAGAGGTGTTTGTAGATGAAGGTGATATCGACATGGTGAAAGCACTCAAAATTTTGCAAAAGAACAATTACGATGGCGTTTTGATACCAGATCACACTCCTGAAATGACCTGCGGGGCTCCATGGCATGCAGGAATGGCTTACGCTTTGGGTTTTATGAAAGGGGCGATGAATACATTAAACCATGATGGATAAAATTTCATTTCCAACAAATAAATGCCGCATATCCGATGACTGGGCTTACAAAGAGATGCCAGTTGTTTACATGGAAAATGATTTCATTAAGATTGGGATTTTAGTCGGACGCGGAAGTGATATTTTCGAATTCAGCTATAAGCCCAGGGGGATTGATTTGATGCTTCGTCTAAACAAAGGCATCCGAAACCCGAACAGGGATTTTTCCCAAATTAGGGATACACCAAATCAACTTGAGGACTACTACTATGGCGGCTGGCAAGAGGCACTGCCAAACAGCCCAACCTTTAATTATCGGGGGGCATCTTTAGGGCAGCATGGGGAAGTGTCGCTGGTGCCGTGGAAGCATGCAATTGTGGAAAATAGCCCTTCGAAAGTAGCTGTTAAATTATGGGTTAGGCCACTCAGGGTGCCGGTGTATTTAGAAAAAACCCTGTCAATAAATAATGACAATGCCACCCTATTTATCGAAGAGCGATTGGTGAATGAGTCAAAAACCGACCTGGATATCATGTGGGGGCATCATATTGCTTTTGGGCTTCCTTTCTTGAAGCAAGGTGGTGAGGTAATTACCAACGCCACAAATTTTGAAGCTGAGCCTGCAATGCCAGATCACCGCAGGTTTAAAGGGGATTACAAGGGAAGCTGGCCATTGGTCAAAAATATTAACGGTGAAGAAGATGATGCCAGCCTTATCCCTGCGGAGAGTGGCGCCGCATACAGCGAATTGGCATATTTATCCGGTTTTCCTGATAAAGCTTTTTACGGCTTGTGGAATGCAAATGAAGAATTGGGGTTCACCGCTCATTGGGATGCCAGCGTTTTTTCACACCTCTGGTATTGGCAAGAGCGATACGCCACACAAGATGCACCCTGGTGGGGTTCGGCCTATGCCGTGGGCCTTGAGCCCTGGACTTCAAAATGGACGAACGACCCTGAAAAAGCCATCGCCAATGGAGAATGGCTTAAGTTGAGTGCTGGCCAGGAAAAACTGAGCAAGATGAACGCTGGTATAATTACAGCTAAACCTGATCTTTAAAACTTTAACAATAAAATTATATGCACCCATTACTTGACAAAGCAGTTGTTTTCACTGAAGGACTTGACCACCCAGAGTGTGTGGCAATACATCCTGACGGCTCCGTTTGGGCTGGTGGTGAAGGGGGTCAAATCTATCGAATATCACAGGATGGAAGCAACGTGGAAGAGGTAGCCAACACCGGCGGTTTTATTTTGGGGATAGCTTTTAGTCCCGGGGCACAATGGCTGGCAATATGCGATTTAGGTAAAAAATGTCTGTGGAAACTCGATTTGGCATCTATGAAATTAGAGATGTTTTCTGATGGGGCAGATGGGCATCAATTCAACATTCCTAATTATGGTGTTTTTGATTCCGCGGGTAACTATTATGTTACTGAAAGTGGGGACTTTCGGCAGGTTACAGGCAAAATCCTGAAGTATGACACCGAGGGTAATGGCACAATTTGGCATGATGGATCCTTCAATTTTACGAATGGCTGTGCATTGGGGCCAAATGAAACTCACATATATGTGGTAGTCTCTTTTATGCCAGGAATAGAAAGAATTGCCATAAATGCTGATGGGTCAGCAGGTGAGCGGGAGGTATATTGTACACTACCGGAATCTGTGCCTGATGGCTGTGCGTTTGACGCCGATGGCAACCTGTATGTATCCTGCTATGCTCCTAACAAGATTTATAAAATTGCCTCGGACAGAACAGCTTCTATTTTTATTGATGATTGGGAAGCTCACACACTTTCAAATCCAACTAACATCGCTTTTGGGGGAGATAACCTTGACCAGATGTTTACAGCAAATTTAGGTCGATGGCACATTACCAAAATCGATGCTGGGATTAAAGGCTTACCGTTGGTAAGCCATAAATAATGAGTCATGAGCAGCAAGGATAAGGTAGTTGTTATCACTGGGGGAGCCAAGGGCATGGGGGGAGCTTGCAGTCGACTTTTTCATGAAAACGGCTGGAAAGTGGGGATACTTGATCTGGATGAAAAGGGATCGCAACTCGCTAAAGAGTTGGGCGGAAGCGCCATGTTTATCCAATGCGATGTTTCAAAAGAGCAACAAGTAAAAGATGCGTTTAATAAAATTATCAACGCATTTGGCGAAATAAGCGCCCTGGTACACTGTGCAGGAATCCAACGATATTCTACAGTAACTGAAACTACTGAGGAAGAGTGGGATTTGGTAATGAATGTTAACCTAAAGTCGGCCTTCCTTTGTTCCAAATACGCCATTCCTTCTATTCAAAAAAGCGGTTCCGGTTTAGTGGCACTTGTCTCAAGTGTTCAGGCCTTTATTTCTCAAAACAACGTGGCTCCATATACCACTTCTAAAACAGCCATCCTCGGTTTAACTAGGAGTATTGCTGTCGATTATGGCCCTGAAGTAAGGAGTGTCGCTATATGTCCAGGCACAGTGGATACACCCATGTTCAGGTCATCAATTGCCGAGTCGCCAGACCCACAAGAGGTCTATGACGAGTGCGTTGATATGCACCTGACAAAGCGTATTGGCACCCCGGAAGAAGTTGCAGAGCTAATTTACTTTCTCGCCCAGGATAAGGCCTCTTTTATGACAGGGCAAGCCATTCGAATTGATGGCGGATTGGGCATTGTAGTCGGGGGTAGCAAACGAGACTAATCTTCAACCTTTTCAGGGTTAAACCCGCTTTTCCATCGAAACTCTTGTTGAAAGCGACTGAAGGTATGCTGATATGAACTATCAATTGACATAATTTCTGATTCAAACCATCGAAACTTCCAGGTATAATCTGTCCAGGAAATTAAGGATTCATTGAAGCTGCCTTTGGTCGGATAAAAAATATCCAGATAGACAAAACCTTCAATGGAGACCAACGACTCTTCATCCAGTTTATCCAAAGATTGCAAAAGCTGTATTCTTGGAACAAGCTTTCGACCATTAGCAAAAATGGGATTAGTTGATTCGAAGTATTGAGTTGCCAATTGGGCCGATGAGGTATTTGAGACGCCAGTTTGAACCAGCCCATTAAAAACTGTCGCCGGTAGTGTCAGTTCATGCCTTATGCCTGCATTTGAAATTGTGAAAAATGAACTGGTCAGCTCCGAAGGATTGCTCTTTTCTTGATTTTGGATTGGCCTCAAAACCAAAGGATTGCCAGGAGATACCTCGACATTTTCGATGAGGGTATTGCCATTTTTATAGGCTGAGAAAAACGTGACCGAAGGTATGCCAATGCCGTGGCTACCGAATTCCTGATGTACCACCAGCTTGTTCCAATCTTTATCTTTCAATTTAAATTTCAGTCTCAACTGGATATAGTATTTCATCAAGTCCATCACATTTATCTGAGAAGATTCTGGCCAGTTGTCAGTGGTTGAGATGAGTTGAGAAGGCAACCTTACACTCTCGTTCGTGATATAGAAATATTCAAGTATTACCTCCGAATGTTTCTGAGCCAGGTCTTGCAATTGATCCACCCGATAATTGTAGAACCCATCTGGCTCAGGGTGATGAAAATACACCAAATCCTCCGCTAGCACTTTAAAAGTAACCTGTATCTCGTCCTCACTGATCCTGGCATTGGCCCAGGTCAGCGAAACCGGATGAGCACTACTCAGCCAGGGAAGTAACGATAAAGCACAATAGATCCATCGGATCATTTGAACTCAGCCCTTATTGTAACTATTTCCCACGGAACTAAGTCCAGGGAATTGTTCACTTCGCTACCAATTTCCTCTAGTGGGCTGCTCAGGTAAACATTGGTTGGTTTCTTTGATCCCCAATTAACTTTTATACTGCTGGGAGAATCGCTGCTGTTGAAAAATCTGATCATCCAGGCATTACCTTCTGCACTGGGTTTGAAAGAAGTCACTATTACATCATCGCTGCCTGATAATGTAAAAGCAGAAGCGATGGGTTGAGAGTCTTTATGGGTTGCAACTGCAAGCATTGGGGTCGACTCTTCAATCCCGGACCTTTTAGCTTCGGCAACCGAATACTGGCCATGTGGCCTTAAAGCATACCTGAATTTTATCATGCCCTCCTGGTAAGCTTTATAATTCACGAACCAGGCATTGTTCATCACCCACGAAAATAAACGCTGCGAGGGCTCATACTCTTTTAGCCATGGCCGGTTTTTCATGTCTTTCATCCAAAACTGACCATTCATATCACCTATTTCCCAAACCGGAGCATCCGGTGTTGTTAGCGTAATACCATAGCTTTCATTGGAAATGTCGATGAACCGCTGGACTGAGAAAAAGTTGAAATTCGCACCATTAAGTTGATTTTTTCCAGGCTCCAATACAGCCCATGGTATGTCAATCCTGACATCCCCATTCGGTACCGAAAAGGGAAATGAAAAGCGAACATTCTCATCATCAACCACCCTGATTTTATCAACCACATTTGTGATGCCCACGCGGTCAAGGCCATCTACCAATTCGATCTCCTGAGTGATGCCATTTGCACCAGCACCTGATGTTACCACCTCAATGGTTGATAGCAAGGGGCCGTTTTCCTTCACAGTAAATTTAGGACTGTGATTTTGGCTAAGGTTAGACTTTATTAAACCACTATACCAATAGGTGTTGAAGCCTACAGTATCTGATGCATCTACAAAATCACTGCTAACGCCTACTTTTTTTAAGGAAGCGATCGCACCCGTTTCTTCATCAAGTTTTATGGTTATTTGATCATTGCTGATAGAGATAGCCGTAGCTTCAACGGAACCTTTAGCTTCGGAATCCCCTTCTTTCAGCACATACATTTTAGATCCAAACGGCGGAACATCCCGGGCTACAAAAGCCAGCCCTCCACTGCTTAAAAGCTGGCTGTTGATTTCGTTGCCATCCCTATCAGTTATGGTATTGCCAGCTTTTTGCCACTCAGCTGGCAATTTGATCAAGCCGGTTCTTGGCCACGAAAGCGAATTTATAATTTGAAAAGCCTCAACAACTCTATCAGAGCTAACCTCAGCTAACGCAGATGAGATCATCTCATTAGCGGCGGCTTGAGCATCAAGTGTAAAGCCTTTTTTTACATCCCAGAGGCTTTTGGTGAACTCACTGTCAGGGTCGGATTTGCTGATATTCGCTCCCCATGTGTGTTCTGAAAATAGAACAATGTTTTTCCAGGCTTCATCAAATATATTCTTTGGGAATCCATCCGGATTCAACATTGACCACAAGGTTTCCGCCTGAATAAGGCGATCTGCTGTAATTCGGTTAATGGCGGTTTCTTCGGCTGAAGAAGCAACCCCGTCTTCCCAGTAGGGGGTAAAATCGCCACTTGCCTCCGGAATTTGATCGGCATACTTTTCTTCAAAATCTGTCATCATTTCCATTGTGGTAGCAATCCGGAATTTGGGCCATTCATATTTTTCATTCCATTCTTTGAAGAAATCTGGCATATCCTCATCAGGAGGGCCATTGTCATTGCCGATGTTATAGCGCAGTTGTACTATGTCATAAGGGTATTTTTGATCTTCAAGTTCAGTGAGGAAATTGAGTATTGGGGTTCCTCCTCGCCAGCTAATATTGCCAATCGACCATGAATGAAACCAACTGTAGCCATGTGAGCTCATCCAGAATAAGATTTTCTCTTTGCCGGAGGGTGACTTCCAGTAAAAAGGAACGTCTCCCCAGGCCCTGAAAGTATGGCCAACCTGGTAGCCTCCATTGGCCAATTGAGGCATATGGTTAGGGCCCACAGATAAGTAGCGCATACCCATTTGGGCCATGCCTGGTACCAACCCCCAGGTGTAGCCAGGCACATCAGTGATCATAGCCGACTGGATGTCAAATCCGTATTCTTTTGCCAATTGTGAGGCAAACTCGGTGTTCTTAAACATCTCCTCTTCTTTTTGGATGCCGGTCAAAACACTGCCATAAAGTGCGTCAATACCGATCACCCCATCTTCATAAGCCTGGATAAATTTCTTCTTTCTTTCTGCACTAGCCTGCTTCAGATAACCATCAAGCACCCAACTAATCTCAGCATTCCATTTGTAGCGTGACCGCTCCGGATAATCTTTTGTTTTTTCGGCCAGGTCAATTGCCAGATCAAGGTTTTTCCATTGCAATTCGGCCACTTCTTGTTGCTTATGGGTAAACCCAATGTCAACATGGGAATGAGGGAGAAAATAAACCTCGAATTCCCTAACCGGGTTGAGTTCAACTTCTTTGCTCACTTTATCCTTTCCAGCAACTTCGATATCAAGGGTAACTACCTTTGTTTCTGTAACGGGTTCAAAAAGCACATAAACCTCGTTAAGGCCAGCTGATATATCAGATTCAGTTAACAAAGTTTGATCCAGCGAAAACTCTGCTGTTGTGGGGTCTCCCATATGTGTTAGATCAACCTTGATGCTTTGTTTAGGGCCGCCTTCACTTTTAAGGATGGCTGGTTCAGCCATGATATCCAACGATTCGATTGCCGGATTTTGGATGGCCATGTAGTAATCAGTCGGGTTTGATTGGACTTCTTCAAATTTCAAGGAAACTGCCTTGCCCTTCTCATAATTAGCGACCGGAAGGTTAAGGATCATATATCCGAAAAGATCACCATTGGCTTTAGCTACAAGGGTATTGACAAAAGCAACCTGGGTTCCATTATCAGAGGTGT
The DNA here is from genome assembly GCA_040222875.1 of Cyclobacteriaceae bacterium. GTDB lineage: Bacteria > Bacteroidota > Bacteroidia > Cytophagales > Cyclobacteriaceae > JAJCYL01. The sequence goes on from JAVKCG010000005.1 coordinate 57,215, forward strand.
GCTCCCAACTAGAAGGAGCATTGTTCGAGTGTGAATTAAATACCACTAATTCGGCACCGTTTATTGACATTCGATATTCGGACTGCTTCGATCCGGTGCTCTTTGATAAAGCACAATTCCAAATGAAGGTGATATACTCCTGATCGTAATCCTCCGGAATAATCTCGGTTTCCATTTCAAAAAATGGATATTTCCCGTTTTCGCCTACATAAAGAGAGATGTTACCATCATCAAGAAATGGAAAAAAGTCCAACTCAGTGCCTGAAACAACTTTGGCAAAACCCTGGTAGTGTCCTTCGCCATTCACCGGCCACGGATCTTCCAATTCGGTTATTTTCTGAGTGCATGATGATAAAAAATGGAATAATGGTAGGATAATAAATATCCGGAGAAATAAGTCCTTCATGGGCTTGAATTGTATTTGTAGAAAGAATTTTGGTATTCATAAACTATACAAATAAGTGCCATCAGTGAACTACTATAATTACACACGATCTGCAATCCTGGGTTTTGTTGCATTGCTGATGGTCAATATTAGTTGTGATGATGTCGGATCGGAAAAGGCTTTCTCTATTCAGGTGGTTGATCAGGAAACTGGCCGGGGAATCCCACTGGTCAAATTGATTATCATGTCTCGAAATACTTATTGGACGGACAGCCGCGGAATGATTGCTTTTAATGAACCGGGTATGATGGATCGTGATGTTTACTTCACAATCGAAAGTGATGGTTATGAGTATCCGGCCTCGTTTGATGGGAGAAGAAATGTGGTTCTAAAAACTGAAAGAGGAGGGTCAGCGATCATAGAAATGACGCGTACCCAACCCGCAGAAAGGTTGTACAGGCTAACGGGGCTGGGAATTTATAAAGACAGCAAACTGCTTGGGTTAGAGACCCCAGTAAATCATCCAAATATCAATGCGGGGGTTTTAGGTCAGGATTCGCAGTTGGGTGTGCCCTACAATGGTAAATACATCTGGATTTGGGGAGATACCTTTCTGCCGCCGAGGTACATTGGCAATTTTGCTGTTTCTGCAGCCACTTCAGATTATCAGGAAAACGGAGGCCTTGACCCTGAATTTGGAATCAATTATACCTACTTCACAGACAGTGTTGGCAACTCAAAACCCATGATCGATCCGTTAGGGCCAGGCTATGTCTGGTTTGATTGGTTAATGACCGTAGATCATGGTGGAAAGGAAAAATTACTGGCGAAATTTGGCAGGGTAAACGCCTATTGGCAAAACCTGGAACGTGGCATCGCAGTGTTCAATGATGAGAAGGAAGTTTTTGAGCGGGTTGCTGAAACACCCCAATGGAAGGACGAGTTTACCACCATGGGACATCCATTCAAGGGAGTAATTGACGGAACGGAATACCACTATACCACTTCGGAATTCAGATTTTCAAGAGTAAAGCGCTCATACCAGAACATACTAAGTCCGGAAAATTATGAATCATTTACATTTCTGAAGGAGGGCACAGAATATGATCCGGATAATCCACAAATCGAGAGAGATGCTGATGGAAACCTGATATATGGCTGGAAAAAAGCCACTGCTGCCATTGATTACAAGCGTCAGCAGGAACTAATCAGCAACGGTATTATCCGTGAAGACGAAGGCTGGATTCAAATACGTGATGTCATCTCAGGAGAAAGGGAAATCATCAATCGTGGTTCATTTTTTTGGAATGAATATCGAAAGAAATGGATAATGATCGCCAGTGGTGAACCTCTGGGAGAGGTTTGGTATGCTGAGGCAGATACTCCGGTGGGGCCATGGGTTTACGCCACTAAAGTTGCCGATCACATTAACGCATTCTACAACCCCAAACAGCATAATTTTTTTGATAAAGAGGATGGCAGGGTGATTTTTTTTGAAGGGACCTACACAAAAGGTTGGGGGGAAAACGGCTCCATTATTCCATACTATCATTACAACCAAATGATGTACAAACTACAACTTGATCGCCCTGAAGTTTGGCTGCCTGAACCGATCTATAGGTCTAACGAGGGATGGTCTTTCGGTGATGAAATCAGAGAAAGGGATGTGTGGAATTCAGTTGAAAAAGTGGATTTCTATGCGTATCCACCTGATAAAGACTCTAAAGAGCTGGTTGCCTTTTATAAAAATCAAGAGGGGCGCCTGACAACTACAAATTCAGGAAGCCCTTTGTTTTATGCATTACCGCTTCAATGGGATGATTCCGAGAGATTCCTTGGTGAATGGTACAATGAGCTCAAAGGGTTTGAATTCTTTGAGTACTTTTTTAAGCTAAAATCAGGTCACAGCGGTCAAACAATTATGCTCCAATCATTACATGATGATTTTGAGATATCGAACTCAAAAATTGAAATGGATTCAGTGAGTTTTGAATTGGAGGTTTATAATCAACGTTACCAACTGTTTGGCAAAGTGAATCAGGGAAAGATAAATGGTCGTTGGAAATCCTTGCAAAACAATTTTCAAGGGGACTGGGAGGCTTTGATCTACAATGAAACCTGGTGGCCGAAGTACAGCAAGGATGTTGTACCACTTTACGAATTTATAATAGCTGGTCGGTATGAGTACTCAACTTCCTCTGAATTCAACGGAATGATGAGCGAAAAACCAGTTTGTATGGTTTGGAGCAATCCACATAATCAGCTAATTATTGATTCTGAGACAGAATCTATTACGGTGCCAACACAGTAAAATGAGAACAATTCCAATTTTAGCTGTTTTGATAATTCCCTTTATGCTTTCTTGTAGACCTACAGAAGAATCGAAAAGGGAAATAATAGTTAGGTCGGACAAAAATCTTGAAGTCCTCTTTACTGTTTACAATCAAATTTGGACCCCATTCCTGGACCCAAATGTTTCGAATCGCATGCTTGAACACAGCAAGCTAATGCAGCAAAATCATCAAGAATTTGTTGAGTTTAATGATCATAAGGCAATTGAACTAACCGAGAAAATATTAGGAAGAAGTGGTACGGATTTCTTTTTACTGGCGTTTTTTTATGACGAGTTCCCCAAGGTAAAACGAATAAAAGAGATTCCCGATCGGATTTTAAAAGATATCAATCAGGACACAGATTCAGCTTTATTTGAGATAGAAAAGCTGATGCAAGAAATCTCAGTTTTTTATATGGAATCGAATTTCGAAGCTTTCTATGAAAGGAACCAGTATGTCTACAATAAAGCAATAGATGAAGTTACCAAAAACCTTCCGGGCCCTGATTTCATTCCATTTATGGAATCATATTTTGGACATAAATTTAAGAGTTACAACTTCCTCATTTTGCCATTTTTCAAATCTGAATTTGGGATGGCATTTCCAGCGAATCATGGATCAGATAGCTATTGCCTCGTTTCGTCATTTGAGCCGGCCAAATTAGATAGTAACAATCAGGTAGTTTATGTCGGTTATGATAGCCCCCAGGAAATTCTTGAATGGGTAACTCATGAATATGCGCATAACTTTTTCAATCCACCCCTATTTCAACCTGAGAATGTTGAGAAATTGGATACGTATGGTTATCTCTTCCAACCGATCAAAGGAAGTCCCCAAATAGCCAATTGGGCCTCAATGTTTGCTGAACATTTGGCTGTCGCATTTGAAGTGAGAGCCGCAGATTTAATCGGAGATTCGGTGAGGGTCGAACAGTTAATGGATAGTCATAAAGATTGGCCTTACATAAGTCATTTCGTCCAGCAACTTAGAATCTATGAAAATAACCGATCAAAGTATAAAGACATTGATTCGTTTATCCCTTCCCTAATTGATTCTTTGAAGAATCTAGATTAGTTCTCTCTATTATTGGGCCACTTATTTATAGAACAGCCGATCTCCCTTTCTATTTCCAGAAGCCGATTGTATTTCGCCAACCTTTCAGATTGAGTGATAGAACCGATCTTGATCTGGTCACCCTGCCAACCGACTGCCAAATCAGCCAGCCAATCGTCTTCTGTTTCACCGCTTCTGGCGCTTACTGTTACGTTCCACCCTGCCTTCCTGGCTAGCTTAAAAGCTTGAAGAGCCTCCGTCAGCGTTCCAATCTGGTTAACTTTAAGTAGTAATGAATTGGCCGAATCTTCGTCAATCGCCCTATGGATTCTTTCTGGATTGGTACACAAGAAATCATCGCCCAACACTAAGCTACTACCTTCTATCCTCGATTTTAATACCGGCCAGTTTTCCCAATCGTCTTCAGCCAACCCGTCTTCGAGGCTTACTATAGGGTATTTGGATACCCAACGGGACAATACATCAATCATTTCTGCCGGAGTTAGTTCAGCGCTGTCAAGTTTGTATCTGCCATTATTATAAAAATGACTTGAGGCTACGTCCAGTGCTAGCATAACATCCTCGCCAGGAACAAAACCAGCCATTTCGATTGCCTTGATGGCATCTTCGAACATATCTTCTATATTAGTGAATGGTGGTGCCAATCCACCTTCATCAGCGCTAAGCGCCCTCACTCCGTACTTTTGATCACAAATATCTGCGGCTGATTGATAAACCCTGTAGGCGCAGTCCATCACTTCGATAGTAGTTTGCTGAGTCGGCACTATCAACAAATCCTGGATGGCTACTTGTCCACCAGCATGCTTCCCGCCGCTGAACAAATTGATAGTTGGCCGCGGCATATATTGGGTTGATACCTCTGCCAGCTGTGCAAAATATTGATGCAATTCCTGCCCTTTCATCTGCGCTTTTGCCCTTGCATAAGCCAGCGAAACAGCCAGGATGGCGTTTGCCCCTAGCCGTGACTTGTTAATAGTGCCATCCAGTGCTATTAGGGCCTCATCTAACTCTTGTTGAGAATAAACTACCTTACCGGTGAGGTGCCGATTTATTGCTGAATTGACATTCTGCACTGCTTTGAGACAACCCAAACCATTAAATCTGCTGTCACCGTCCCTTAGTTCATTGGCTTCGGCTTTTCCGGTCGAAGCCCCTGATGGCACCGATGCAACGCCTGTTTGCCCCGACCTTAGTTGACAGTACGCTTTTACAGTTGGCCTACCACGGCTATCGAGTATCTCAAGGGCCCATATTTTTTTTATTTCACTCATTAATTAATTCTTTAAAAGCTGTTAATAGATTTTCCACGGAGTCCGGTTCATCTTGTATCAAGCTTAAGCAGATGATCTTTTGTTTTTCACGCTCATCAGCTGTTAGATATTCCAGTTGCGATAGCCCACAAACCCTGGCGAGACAGCAACCAATGGTGTGCCGAACCACTCGTTTTTGTTGTGTTAAGGTTAGCTGAACTTTTGTGGCATAACTGCGATAAAAATCAAGCGCTGCTATCAAGAAAGAATCCCGATGATTCGGGATATGATGGGCTTTGCTGAGCAAATGAGTTATGAAAAATCCCAGATCAAAAGTTCCATCTCCAAAGTGGATGACTTCATGGTCAAGAAGGATCAATTTATCGTCTTTTACCAGCAAATTCTTTGGGCTAAAATCGCCGTGGACAAGGGTGAATTTGCCTTCTTTAGTTTCTTTAATCAGTTCCTTGAAGAAAGTAGCAGATTTGGGTACGGCCTTCACACACTCCACATAATAAGGTTCGATTCTCAACGTATGAAAAAAGTGATCGTCTTGGAAGAGTTCTGGCAATTCTTGCTGATTTTCCAATGCACTTCGATGAATACTTCCTAACAGTGTTCCTGCCTGCACAAAGTAATCTTTATGTGGTTCTTCGGCTAATAAAAGATCTTTCAGGTTTTGAAAAGGCGGATCGATTGCCTCCATGCCCAAAAGATGGTGTTGCTGGTCTTCAAAAATCAATTTCGGGACAGTGTTTGGTGGCGCATACTTTTCAAACCACTTCATAGCTTCCGCTTCGCGGTGAACCCGCTCAGGTTTACTATACCAGTCTCCCGGTACCCTCAGTTTTTCAAGTGCTTGTTTTAATACCCAGTCAGATTGATCGGTGAATTGTAACAAAACGGTTTTGTTTGATACACCGCCTTTAAGAATCTCCATTCTTACTTTTTGATCCCTTGTCAAAAAATTGTGGTTCAACAGATATTCAATCAAATGGTGGCGGTTTTCTATGTCAACCGAAGGCATTATAAGGAGGAAAAGCTTTGATCACACTTATATATACAAAGTGAATCGGGGATGGGGCTATTCGAAGACTATTAACCTGTTGATTTAGAAACTTTCGAAGGATTAGTAACCTCCTTTTAAACAAAAAAAGCAGTTACAAATTAATGCAACTGCTTGAAAACGAGGGTGGAAGATCGGACTTGAACCGACGACCTCCTGAACCACAATCAGGCGTTCTAACCAACTGAACTACAACCACCGTCTAAAAAGGAAGGCAAAAGTAGGAACACCTCTTCAATTAAGCTATACTTTCAATTGGAATTGTTTGTTTTCAATTTGTGTAAATTGGGCGCCCAATAAGACCTAAACCAATGAAATACCTGCTAATAATTTTAACTTCCTTTTTTTATTTTACTGTTCCAGCCCTGGCAAATGAAACGCTGGATTTAAATCAAAATCGAATTGAGAATTTTGACATTGACGCGGAAACACAAAAGTATATTGATACCCTTACTGGTGAGCAAAAAGAGCAATCCGATGCATATTTTGAGGGAGGGTACTGGCTTTTATTATGGGGATTAATAGTTGAATTATTTGTGGCATGGCTGCTACTGGCCAAAGGGTTAAGTAAAAAAATAAAATCAATTGCTGAGAAGATTTCTACTAAAGTCAATCTCACTAATTTCCTGTATTTATGCATCTATTCAGTGGTCACCTACTTAATCGTTTTACCATGGACGATCTATGCTGATTATTTCAGGGAGAAGAAGTATAATCTGCTGAATCAATCTTTTGGTGAATGGTTTGGTGAAGAAATCATTAGTCTCACCCTGGTAACTGTTTTTTTGGGGCTTTTGCTTACCCTACTATATGTAGCAATAAGAAAGGTTAGAAATACCTGGTGGATTTGGGCCTCAGGGATTACAATGATTTTTTTAGTTCTAATTCTTTTTATCTCACCTGTTTTTATCAGCCCACTCTTCAATGAGTATACACCTTTACCAGAAGGAGAAGTGAAAGAATCGATTCTTTCAATGGCCAAAGCCAATGGGGTGCCAGTGGAAAATGTTTATATGTTTGATGCTTCCAAACAAAGCGACCGAATCAGTGCAAATGTTAGCGGTATCGGGAGCACTATTCGGATTTCGATGAACGATAACTTGATGAATACATGCACTGAAGAGGAAATCAAAGCAGTGATGGGGCATGAGCTAGGGCACTATGTGCTCAATCATGGCTATGAAAGCTTGCTGATGTTTGGCCTGGTTTTTTTATTCGGGTTTGCGTTCATCAACTGGGGCTTTGAAAGAGCGCTAAAAAAGTGGGGTCAAAACTGGGGCATTGATGGATTAAGTGACATTGCCGGTTTACCGCTGTTCATGGTTTTATTTTCTATCTACTTCTTTTTTGCAACCCCAATCACCAATACCATTATTAGGGTAAATGAAACAGAAGCAGATATTTATGGACTCAATGCAGCCAATGAGCCTGAAGGCTTTGCGTCAGTTTCAATGAAGCTCTCTACTTATAGGAAAATTAGCCCAGGATCCGTAGAGCGGTTTCTGTTTTTTGACCATCCCAGCGGTTATGATCGGGTAAGGATGTCAATGGAGTGGAAAGCTGAGAATTTGGAAGAGTGAGATTGTTTTTGGAGGTAACCTGTTTGACACAAGTTATCAGACTAACAAACACTATTGAAATTTATTTTTAGACTTACTTTCTAAAAATCGGTATAACGCTATTGTCACCAGTCCTAATACCAACATAATTAAGCTGGAATTATAGTTACTCCTAACTCCTGAAATCGCCGAGTATAAAAAGAAAAATACAGAAAGAATTACCATTCTTCCTTTTAATATCCCAACCAATTCTATTAAATCGCAATTTCCTCACCCATTATGACTTCCATCACAAAATGGCTGGTTGTCGGTTTTTTTACACATACACATAGCTTTAGTGCCGGCTTCTTCCAGTGAGAAAACATGAGGCTGTTGATTGGTCATTTTGTGGGAACCGTCACAGAAGGGTTGCTTTTCAGATAGACCGCAACTGCACCAGGCGTATTTTTTATCAGCTTGTAGCTCCATCACAGCGGGAACTGTTTTATCAGTAAAAACTTTTTGGTCATTAGGCTTTGAGGGGCCGTCAGCATTCATGTAATAAGAGAGTGCGCCAGATGGACATTGCTTTATTTGGTTCACAATGGTTTCAGTTGAGGCCGCTTCCACATTCACCCAGGGTTTTTGATTGGGGTTGAATACTTCCTTTAGACCATGGAAACACATTTCAGAATGAATGCAGATGTGTGGTTGCCAAACTACAGTCACTTCACCGTTTGAATATTCTTTTTTAATTTTTTTCTGTTCCAGTCCCATTTGAATCAATTTTAATCGGATCATCAATATAACAAATAACAATTTGGAATCAGGATGAAATGAAGAGTCTGAAGAGCAATGTCCTTCAACTGCTTCGTCATTCTGAAATTTTGGCGATTGATAGATCGAAAAATTGAAGCATCTCTTAATCAGTAGAAAATAGACTCTTCAGTCGTCCAATTTGCTAATAGGACCTATTCAGAGAGAAGGATAAGTGAAGCAGTTAGGACGGCCTACACCAAAAGATTATGAACATCATCTTTAGTCAGGTTCTTCATGATGCCTTCTTCAACATTGATGAGGTCAGATACCAATCGAAGTTTCTTCTCCTGTAGCTGTAGTATTTTTTCCTCTACGGTGTTTTTTGTGATGAATTTGTAGGTGAATACTTTATTCTCCTGACCGATACGATGAGCCCTATCAATGGCTTGTGCCTCAACGGCGGGGTTCCACCAGGGATCAAGTAGGAAGACGTAATCTGCTTTAGTGAGGTTGAGGCCAAGACCACCAGCTTTAAGTGAAATGAGAAAAATCTGCAAATCGCTCTGGCTTTGGAAACGCTCCACCTGTTCCTGTCTGTCTTTCGTGGAGCCATCCAAATAAGCAAACTGTAATTTGTTTTGGAAAAGGTAATCAGAAATGATTTTTAAATGCTTCACAAACTGACTAAAAATCAGCATTTTGTGCCCCTTCACCAGCGCTGAATGAATCATATGGGTCACATCATTCAGTTTACCCGAATCCCCAGCATATTCGGGATCAACCAAAAGTGGATGATTCGCTATCTGCCGAAGTTTGGTCAGTCCCTGAAGCAAAACCATCTGGGACTTATTCACCCCTTTCGCCTCAATTTCCTCCATTATTTTGTTTCGGAAAAGAGATTTGGTCTCCTCATACATCTCCTCTTGCATCGCCGTCATAGTGACGTATTTGATGTTTTCCACCTTTTCAGGAAGGTCCTTAGCCACCTGCGTTTTGTCCCTTCTTAAAATGAAGGGTTTGATAATGCTATGAAGCCTTGTCGATTTCTGTTCATCCTGCTTTTTCTCAATCGGAAATAAGAACTGGTCTTTAAAAAAACGTTGGTTGCCCAACAGGCCGGGATTGATGAAAGACATCTGCGACCATAAATCCAGGGTGCTGTTTTCAATCGGTGTACCTGTAAGTATCAATCGGGATTTCGATTTCAACTTTCTTACAGACTTCGATATAATCGACTCAGGATTCTTAATCGCCTGGGATTCATCCAAAATGATATAATTGAAATAGAACTTGCACAGTAGGTCAATATCAAGCCTGACTATACCATAAGAGGTCAACACCACATCATACTTTTGGAAAAGGCTAACATCTTTAACACGGTTTGTTCCGGCATAAACCAACACTTTTAGCTTCGGTGTAAATCGCTTAGCCTCCATTTCCCAGTTGTAAATGAGCGAAGTCGGCATCACCAAAAGCGATGTCAATTCGGGGCTGTTTTCCTTTTGGCCCTGTAGCATCGCCAATGTCTGAACAGTTTTACCCAGGCCCATGTCATCAGCAAGGCATCCACCAAAGTTGTATTTATTTAGAAACTGCAGCCAGTTGAAACCAGCTTTTTGGTATGGCCTCAAGGTGCCTTTGAACCCCGAAGGAATGGGATAATCTTCAATTTCTTCAAATTCCCGCAAGCGGTTTAACTTTCTATCGAGGGTAACTTTGGCCAGGTTATTATTCTCCAAATCCTTTACCAAGGCAATGTGATGCTTTTTCAAGGCAAAATCGCCTTTGGGGTCGTCCTCCATAAAGGCAAAAAGCTCAGAATATTCAGTAAACCAGGCCTCCGGAATCACAGCAACCTCACCGTTGGGGAGGGGGATTTCAGTCTTTTTTGCAAGTATGTATTGTCTTAGCGTTTTGAAAGGGATCTCAAAATCTCCGAACCTAACAATGGCATTAATATCAAACCAGTCAATACTTTCATTCACTTCTAATGATAGTTCAGACCGGCCGAGGAAGTAGCGTTTTTTGTTGGTATTGCTTTGTTTGATCTTAATCCCAAAATCAGCGATCAGCTCAGAATTATCTTTAATCCATTGAAACGCCTGGGGTGCGGAAAGGGTAATCCTGCTTGATTTAATAGGCAAGCCGGTTGCCCTCATTTCATTCACCACCTCTTTCTCAAAATCGAGGTTCTTTTTCACCCTGTGAAATGTGTAGTGATCATCATTTTTCTCAACCTCTACACTAATCGGGTTCAATTGATCTGCCTTGAACTTAAAATCCCCATAATTGAAATTTAACTCTAACAACACATTGGAGGCATTTTCCTGATCTTCTTTATTTTCATTAAAGAGGTCAAGGTTTTTTTGCAGCGAAGCTATTTCAGTAATCGTAATAGAAGGCTTTGGATCAAACCGGTCGGTTACGATATCGAAGCCTTTGGCAAACACATCAAATGATTCAATTAGCGGAGCGATGAATTTTCTGTAGTACTCATCTTCCATTGATTTAGGAACCGCAATAAATTTCTTATTTAGAAATGGTCTCAGCTTGTTGCCATCTACCGATTTTTTGAAGTGATAAACTTTATCATCTACCACCAGCCAACCTGGCTTTGAACAAATGATGTATGACCCTTTGTACTGAAACTCAAGCTTCTGATCGTTATGCTTGATAGTCGGGAAATAGTGAGTGTTTTCTTCGTTTTTCCTGAAATGAAATAAGATCGAAGCCGGTTCGTCCTGTATGTGGATTTGTTTCCAGGCAGGTTCGCCATCCCGCCCCATCTCGAACAGCATCTTACCCGAAATCAATGACATTATCTTGCTACGCCGTCGTTCTAAATAACTCCTTATTTCATCCTGTAGGGGCTTGTTGCCATTTTCCTTGTCATAAACCTTCAGGAAAAAATCCGCAGGCTTCATTTTTTTCTTACTGAAATGATTTATGATCACCTCCTGCGCCATTGAGTCAGTCAGTTTGATCATTTCATAGTCATTCTCATCAAGGCCAGTTGAGAACTCAGGGGCATTCTTAGTTGAAATGTTTTGATGCGTATATGTTAGTCGGTCTTGATCATCCAATTGAACTACATATGACTCTATTAAATAACCAAGATATTCATGGTTATAGAGGGAATATATGAGTTGAAATGGTTGGTTTGGTGATACCTTCATATGAGCTTATTGCCCTACAGAAAAAAGAGGCAAAATAATACGAAGATGTGACTTCAGGCATCAATTTGACCAAAATCCATGGATGGTTTATCCACTATTTTTCAACCGAACTTGTGGAATTGCCATTAAAGCCGAATCCCTTCATGGTTTGATCATTTAAGAAGGCATACAAAATATAGATTGAAAAGATGGTGCCAAATGGAAAGCTGAAAAAGAAAAAGAATGCACCGATCAAAGCAAAGTATTGCGCCCATCGTTGTTTTCTCAATATACCAATGCCAGTTACAAGTTTCAGTAGGGCGATGCTCATATAAATTGCTGGAAATATTATAAGGAGCCTAAAAGGATCATGAAAGGTGATGAAACCCAGGTCGATTTCAGTAGGAATTGTATCCCCAAATATTTCTTTTATAAAATAGAATGTATTGAAGGAAATAAATCCGAAGGCCAGCGACAGGGTGCCAAGAATAACAAAAATGTAACCAATTGTTCGTTGATGCGGGGTTTTATCGTGGATCACTTTCATACGAGGGCGGTTAAGGGCATTGTTTAGTACTGTGTTTAGCAAGGTAATAAACGAAGACAACCAACAAAGGTTTTGCAGCAGATTTATAATAGGCACTCATGAACTTTTTATATTGGAAACTCAATGTACAACCGAAGAGAGTTTATCAAGAAAACCGGTATGGTTGGCGCTTTAACAGTAGGTGGTTTACCTGTCGTTTTTGCTAGCAATATTCCGTCAGGCATGGAATTACTACCTCTGCAAGGTGACCTACCAGATGGTAAGCACAATGGGATGACCCTCCTGAATGATCTGCCATGGAATATTGAGGCCAAAGCGCATTTACTGGACGACCCTATTACCCCTGCAGACAAATTCTTTGTGCGGAACAATGGCCTGATGCCTGAAAATATAGATGCATCAAAGTGGAGATTAACAATTGATGGAGAATCGGTTAAAGCGCCTAAATCTTACAGTATCGATGAATTAAAGTCCCGGTATGAGACCTATAGTTACCAACTGGTCATCGAGTGTGGCGGTAATGGCCGCAGTGAGTTCAACCCACCAGCCAAAGGCAACCAGTGGACAATTGGGGCAGTGGCGTGTGCCAAATGGACCGGAGTGCGGTTGAAGGATGTGTTGAGAGATGGTGGAATAAAAGATGATGCCGTTTATATCGGTTACTACGGGGCTGATACCCATTTAAGCAAAGACCCCAATAAAGTAGTTATAAGCCGGGGTGTACCAATGAAAAAGGCCTTTGAAGATGAAACTCTAATAGCCTGGGCGATGAATGATGAAGATATTCCGATTTTGCATGGTTATCCGCTCAGATTAGTAATGGGTGGCTGGCCTGGGTCCGTTTCTGGCAAATGGCTTAATCGCATTTCCGTGAGGAACCAAATTCATGATGGGCCCAAAATGGGCGGCGACTCATATCGGGTACCTTGCGAAGCTGTTGCGCCTGGCTCCAAAGTAGCTGATGGAGATATGTGCATCATAGAATCAATGCCGGTAAAGTCTTTGGTGACCTATCCAAAGTCTGGTGCTATGATCAAGGAGGGACAACTCCTCGAAGTCAGGGGTCATGCCTGGGCCGGCGATAACAAAGTAACTCAGGTTCAAACCTCAATAGATTTTGGCGCTACCTGGCAGAGTGCCCAGTTGAGTAATCCTGCTAACCGATTGGCCTGGCAACGCTGGAACAATATCATCAACTTTCCTCAAAAGGGCTATTATGAAGTTTGGGTAAAAGCCACTGATGAAAATGGTGAATCACAACCAATGGTGGTGCCCGGCTGGAACCCAAAAGGTTATCTTAACAATGCCTGTCATCGGATAGCTATTAAGGTGGTTGGGGCATGAAGTTGAGTTACAGAATCCTGGCTTCGATATATTTTGTTTCTATGCTGATTGTAAGTGCTTGTTCTACTCAACCAGATAAGCCATCCCCTATCCCCGAAAAACAGATTTCAGAATTCAAAAATGAAGCAAGGCAAGTGCTTCCTGATGGTGAAGCCAAAGAGTTGGTCATCAACAATTGCGTCCATTGTCATTCTCACCTACTTATTACACAAAACCAGGCAACCGGAGAAGGATGGCAATCAATGATTGTTTGGATGCAGGAAACCCAGGGATTGTGGCCACTTGGCCAAAATGAAGAAGCTATTGTTGCTTATCTAGCTAAAAATTTCGCACCGCAAAGCACTGGTAGAAGAATACCGTTGGTGGTGGAGGAATGGTATGAATTGAAATAAAATTGTTAGAAACGGGTGGTCAAATAAATAATGGTAAAACCAACCAAAAATAAAATTCCCGCATACGATAGGTTCTTTAGCCAGGGCTTCGGTTGATGTTCAGCTAAAACCTGCTTTCCAGTAACAACTTTATAATTGATGATTGCGATGATAGGTGCTACGACAAATGAAAGCACAGTTGCCAAATCAATTAAGGCACCTAGTTTATTAGAAAAATAAACGATTATTATCCAACCGATTAACATAACTACTATCATGATCGGTTTGTAGATATAATAGCTTTTGCCGGTAAGTAAATTGATCGATTCCTCCACCACTCTGGGATAGCCATCCAGCACAGTAAGAGTTGTGCTGAACATGGTACTGAAAGCTGCAATTGCTATCACAAAAAACATCCAGTCACCAAAAGTTTTGGTAAACATGCCAGTCAATTGGCCTGCAAAAAGCACAGAATTATTGGAGAGCTCAACGCCTTGATCATATAACAATGTGGCGCCCATGGTAAGAAAGCATAGAGCAAGCAGGGCTGTAATCAAATACCCAATATTGAAATCTGAAATCAGGTTTTTGAATGTTATTGACTGATCGATTTTAGCTTTCTGCACAGTCCAGGCACTGTTCATTGCTGCTAAATCCAGTGCAGACGGCATCCAACCCATCAGTGCCACGATGAAGATAAAGCTGCTATCTTCTAACAGTAACTCGATGTTCAGTAGTTTGACCTTCGGCGCCTCAATTCCAGTTAATGCCAGAATGGTTGCAACTATTGTTGAAATCACGAGGAGACCAGCAACAAATTTTATTACAGTTTCCAGGGTGCTGTACTTGCCCCGAAATAAGACACCAAAACAAGCTATCATCGTAATGGCGGCAAGAATCGGAATGCTTAAGTCTGAGGAGATCAGATTACCGAGTGTTCCTGCTGCCACAATGGTTACCCCGGCAGTTACGGTGAACATCGTTCCAAAGCTGATAATTAGAAACAGTAACAACATCCATCTGGCCTCATTGAAATAACCAACAAGGATGCTTTTGCCAGTTGCAGCTGCAAACCGGGTTCCATATTCAAAAAAAGGGTATTTAAACAAGTTGGCCAGGATTACGAAAAGCACTAGTTCAAATCCGAAGAGAGCACCAGCCCTGGTTGATTGGACAAGGTGTGAAACACCAATGCAGGTACTGGCAAATAAAATTCCCGGCCCCAGTTTACTTAGAAAGTTATTCATATTTCTGAACTCACCTTGAAGGTCTCAAAGATGCCTTATTTTCTCAGCCTATGAAGAATCCCTTTTGATTTTTTCCTACCTGAAGGCTACCTAACTTTGCAGCCCAAATAAACAAAAGCATGACAGTTAGAGAGCAATACGGCATTAGCCAAACCTTAAAAAACTTAGGTATAGACAACACAAATGATGGCGCTTCCACTGGTTCAAATTGGATAAAAACCACAGGCCAAACTTATGAAATAAAATCCCCGGTAGATGGAGAAATAATTGGTTCAGTAAATGGAGCAACTTCGGATGACTACAACACAATATTAGATACAGCTCAGGCAGCATTCAAAACATGGAGATTAATGCCAGCTCCGCAGCGGGGAGAAATTGTCAGGCAAATTGGTGAGGCTCTGAGGGAAAAGAAAGCCGACCTGGGTAGGCTTGTTTCTTATGAAATGGGTAAGTCTTACCAGGAAGGCCTGGGCGAGGTACAGGAGATGATCGATATAGCTGATTTTGCGGTGGGATTATCAAGGCAGCTTTATGGGCTTACCATGCCATCAGAGCGGCCAAACCACCGTCTGTTTGAACAGTGGCACCCGGTTGGGCCTGTGGGAATAATTTCAGCATTTAACTTTCCAGTGGCTGTGTGGTCATGGAATTCATTTGTCGCCTGGGTTTGTGGAGATGTTTGCATTTGGAAGCCTTCAGAAAAGACCCCTCTGTCAGCAATTGCTTGTCAGAAAATTGCCGTCGAAGTTTTTAAAAAACACAACCTGCCAGAAGGAATTTCCAGCCTCATTGTTGGCAATTATGAAATCGGTCAATTGATGTCAAACGATGGCCGCTTGCCATTGGTATCTGCTACTGGCTCCACCAGAATGGGCAAAGCAGTTGGAGAAGCGGTTGGCAAAAGACTGGGTAAGGCGTTGTTAGAACTTGGAGGCAACAATGCAATCATTATCTCCAAGCATGCTGATTTGGAGATGACCATAATCGGTGCGGTATTCGGAGCAGTTGGTACAGCAGGCCAGCGGTGTACATCTACCAGAAGGCTGATTATTCATGAAGATGTTTATGATGAGGTGAAATCTAAACTCAAGAGCGCCTATTCTCAGTTGAGAATAGGAAATCCTTTGGATGAATCCAATCATGTTGGGCCACTAATTGATCACCAGGCTGTAGAGAGCTACAAAAGTGCATTAGGTAAAATCATCGAGGAAGGTGGCACCGCAGTAATTGAAGGTGAAGCACTTTCAGGGGAAGGTTACGGATCAGGTTGCTATGTAAAACCTGCGATTTATGAAGTCAGCAACGACTATGAGATTGTTTGCCACGAAACTTTCGCTCCTATTTTATACCTGATCAAATACAAAAACATAGAGGAGGCCATAGAGATGCAGAATGCTGTACCTCAAGGCTTGTCTTCAGCCATCATGACCAACAACCTGAGGGAGTCAGAATTGTTCTTGTCACATGCCGGCTCTGATTGCGGCATTGCCAATGTGAACATCGGCACATCAGGGGCTGAAATTGGTGGTGCTTTCGGTGGCGAAAAAGAAACTGGCGGTGGCCGGGAGTCAGGCTCTGATGCCTGGAAGGCCTACATGAGACGTCAGACCAACACCATTAATTATGGTACTGAGTTGCCGTTAGCGCAGGGGATTAAGTTTGATTTTTAGATTGTAATTTCTTGTAACCTTGGTTGTTTTAGACTACAAAAGTCTCAAAGACTTTTGTAGTCTAATCCTCATTGTTGTTAGACCAACATCACTGCGTCCTGATCGCCACAACAGGATCCATTTTAGCAGCCGATGAGGCAGGTATTATCCCAGATAATATTCCAACAATTGCAGAAACGCCCAGGCCTATCATCACATTTTTAAAACTGAGAGCTATTTCCAAAGTGCCGAGGTCTATAAAACTCAGGAGGAATACCAAGAAAATACCGATTGCCCCTCCCAGCACACTCAAAAAAATCGATTCAAATAAAAATTGAGATAGGATAAAGTAATTCTTAGCCCCCAGCGACTTTTGGATGCCAATTATTGGAGTTCGCTCTTTAACAGAAACGAACATGATATTGGCAATACCGAACCCCCCGATCAAAATTGAAAACCCACCAATAACCCAACCTCCAAGCCAAAGCGCATCAAATGTTGCCCCAATAAAATTGGAGATGGCTTCTGGTCGATTTAAAGCAAAATCATCTTCCTCCCTTGGTTTCAAATGACGTTTTTTACGCATAAGTCCGGTTAATTCTGACTCAAGATTCAAAAGGTCGTAATCATCCGGATAACCCTTTACAGTTATACTACTTCCAATTCCTCTAAACCTTCCCGTATAGTAGAGCTTCGTGAACGATTTGTAAGGAACATAAACTGCATCATCATTGGTAGGTGCGCCAAGAAAGCTTTCACCTTCCTCCTTTAAAGTTGCTATGACGTAAAAGTCTTGCCCCTTAACCTTGATCTCTTTTCCGATGGCTTGTTCAAACGGAAAAAGTTCTTCTTTCACTTTATAGCCGATGATGGCTACATTTCTTGCACTTTCGATTTCCTGCCTGGTGAAATAGCGCCCTTCATCCAAAGGAATCTCATAAACATCTTTATGACCAAAAGCCACGCCAACAAGATTATTTCCGTTGGTGCTGTTGTTTCCATATTTCATAGGGGCACCATTTCGTACAGCATAAATGGTGATGCCCTGCATGTTTTCGACGTTTTCCAGCAAAAACTCATATTCGCTGTAATCCGGGTTTGGTCGTTGAAAATATTTCCACCACGGATAGGGCCCACCAAATATGTAGGGCCATTTTTCTACAGCTATATTATCAGAGCCTAAAAAATCAAGACTATCCTTGATGCTCTTTTCAAGCGAATCTACTACCGTGAAAACTGCTATAATGGCAAAGATGCCAATGGTTACACCAAGCAGTGATAGTACTGTTCGTAACAGGTTCATTCTTAGGGCTGACCAGGCGAAACCAAAGCTTTCCCATATCTGCCTTACAAGTATTGTGAAAGTCTTTCTCATAAATTCACATGCGGGGGCTCTAAATTGATCAATTTATTTAACTTTGCGCCCTCTTAATAAAACCTTCTTCTAACAATTTAATGCCGTAAGATTAAATGGGAATGAAATTATCAGAATTTAAGTTCGATTTGCCACCTGGGCTTGTCGCACTTTACCCCGCCGAGAATAGAGACGATTCAAGGCTAATGGTTGTTCACAAAGACACCGGAGAAATTGAACATAAAGTTTTCAAAGACATAGTTGACTACTTTGATGAGGGGGATAGTTTCATTGTAAATGACACCAAGGTTTTTCCTGCAAGGCTATATGGCAACAAGGAGAAGACCGGTGCAAAAATTGAAGTTTTCCTCTTAAGGGAGCTAAATAGAGAGATGCATCTTTGGGATGTGTTGGTTGATCCTGCGAGGAAAATCAGGGTAGGCAACAAACTCTATTTTGGTGAAGGGGAACTCGTAGCAGAAGTGATCGACAACACCACCTCAAGGGGAAGAACCATCCGATTTTTGTATGATGGCCCTGATGAAGAGTTCGATCGATTGATCGATACGCTAGGTGAAACACCACTACCCAAATACATCAAAAGGAAAGCTGAGCCAGAAGATCGGGAGCGCTTTCAGACCATTTTTGCTAAGCATGTTGGCGCAGTTGCTGCACCAACCGGTGGACTTCATTTCACAAAGCAGCTTTTAAAAAGACTTGAACTAAAAGGCATTGATGTTGGTGCAATCACCATGCATATTGGCCTTGGAACTTTCAGGCCTGTGGATGTTGAAGATCTCACGAAGCACAAAATGGATTCAGAGAACTTCAAGGTGGATACTCCAACGGTTAATCTTGTCAATAACTGTCTTGATGAGAAAAAGAAAATCTGCGCCATCGGTACTACCGTTATGAGAACCTTGGAAACTTCGGTTTCAGCAAACAACAGATTAAAGGAGAATGAAGGATGGACTGACAAATTCATTTTTCCTCCTTATGAATTCAAAATTTGTAATGCGTTGGTAACCAATTTCCATATGCCGGAAAGCACTCTGCTGATGATGGCTTGTGCTTTTGGTGGTTATGACCTGATCTTTGAGGCCTACAAAATAGCCATGAAAGAGAAGTACCGATTCTTCAGCTATGGCGATGCAATGCTGATCATTTAATCAGAACTTGACTTGAGTTTCGGATTGATGGGCTATTTAAATAAATTCCTATCATGAAAAAGTACGCCCTGATTGTTGCTGGAGGAGTTGGAACCCGTATGGCTGTTGATACGCCAAAACAATTCATTCCTGTTGCGGGGTTGCCAATTTTAATGCACACTCTAACCAGATTTTACAAGTATGAACATCAGATGGAAATCATACTTGTTTTACCAACCAGCCATTTTAGCACCTGGACGAACCTATCTTTACAATATGATTTTGATGTACCGCATCGGTTGGTTGCAGGCGGTTCAGAGCGGTTTCATTCAGTGAAAAATGGCCTCGATTCAATCGAAGGAGATGGCCTAGTAGCCATACATGATGGAGTAAGGCCGTTAATTGACGAAGGCACCATTGACAGATGTTTTAAATCGGCAGAAAAATCTGGAAATGGTATTGCATCTGTCGATTTGAAAGAATCCATAAGGCATTTGAAAAAAGGTGGAAATGAAGCGCTTGATCGATCAGAATATCAATTGATCCAAACACCTCAGACATTTCAAGTTAAACTGATAAAAGAAGCATTCGACAGGGAATACATTGATCAGTTCACAGATGACGCATCAGTTGCTGAAGCGGCAGGCCAAAAAATCAATTTGGTTGAGGGCAGTTATCGGAATTTGAAGGTGACCACCAAAGATGACCTGGTGGTCGCTGAAGCCTTTTTGTAAGGTTGAATCCCCGATTAAATAACTTTAGCTGTGAGCAGGAATTTGACTTTTGAGAAATTAGTAGAAGCCTCGTTCTACTTTATTTTGTTAGCCTCGCTCAGCTCAATCTGGCTCAACAAATATTTCATTACCGGGGATGGCCCATCCCATTTATATAATTCAAAAGTCCTTCTCGACTTTGTTACATCGAGTAATGTAGAATTTTATAGGGAATACTACTCGATAAATCGGGATCTGGATCCTAATTGGTCAGGTCATATAATCCTGGCAGGCCTACTTTATATTTTCCCTTATTATTTGGCTGAAAAAGTTTTCATTACCCTATACGTACTGCTGTTTTCATTTTCATTGCGGGCTTTGATTAAAGAAATCAATCCTGAAAATGGTTTTTTGATAGTACTTGGGATGCCGTTCATTTACCAGTTTACGTTTAGAATGGGCTTTTACAATTACTCTCTAAGCTTCGCATTCTGTTTTCTGAGTATTTGGTTTTGGCTCAAGTATCACCAGAAGTTTCAGTTTTATCATTTCGTCATTTATTTGCTTATCAATACAGTTTTGTATTTCACGCATCCGATTGGCTTTTTACTTTCAGTTTTAGTAGTTGGGATTGTTAATACAATCAATGTTTTGTGTCTGGCTCCACTATATGAATCTCCCCATAAGAGCCTCCCATCAAAGATTCAAATATTTTTCAAACCTCTCTTTAGCTTCTTTCCGGGACTTCTCTTATTGGTGGCATATCTTCAAAAACAAGGCACTAGTACAGCCTTGAACGAAGTTCGTTTCACCAGGCTCTTTCAAGAATTCATAGAACTTACATCATTAGTCAACCTCAATTCTTCGGAGGAGTTTTGGGCGATCTTATTAGCTGTTTTATTCGGAATAATGTTGGTGTACTCCATTATTTCCCATGTCAAGAATTTCCATATTAAGTCTGGAGATGGCTTTTTTCTCGTGTTCATAATCACCTTTCTAGTCTATTTTCTTCACCCAAGTACCTTTACGGGAGCTGGTGTCCTGAGTATCAGGCTGCAATTTATTCCATACCTAACTCTCTTGTTGTGGTTTTCAAGTATCGACTTTCCACAACTATTTAAGAAAGTCATTTTGGCGACTACTCTGGTGATCGCAACAGCCTTCATTTGGATTAGACAACCACAAACCGCTCTGGCTTCAGATGCCGTTGAAGAATACTTAGAAGTTGCCGAACATATCGAAGCGCATTCGACGGTGCTACCTCTAAGTTTCTCTCATAATGGAAAAACGCCGGAGGGAGAATTGATAACCAAACGTATCTGGTTGTTTATGCATGTTTCGGATTATCTCGGTGCAATAAAGCCCTCAATCTTACTGGGAAACTATGAAGGCAACACTGGCTATTTCCCGATTGACTGGAAGCCAGAGATGAACCCGTTCAGGCATCTTAGTTCAAATGAAGGACTTGAGTTTCAACCGCCAAGTGTTGATATAGACAACTACCAAAATAAAACAGGGAGTGATATTGACTATGTTATTCTCTGGTGTCTGGATGAGCAATACATGTCGCATGAATATACTGTCAATATTTTGGAGCAGTTATCAGCAAATTATGAAATGACATTTGCTTCTGAAAACAACCTTGTTCAGCTCTATAGGAAAAAAAGAGTGCACAATTCTAATGTAGAGGAACAAAAAAATCCGAAGTAGCGTACTTCGGATTTCTTATCTATAAGTCAGTAAGTCGCTAATACTCGTCTTCATTAAAGAAGAAATCTTCTTTGGTCGGATAATCCGGCCATATTTCCTCGATATTTTCATAAGGCTGACCGT
Organism: Cyclobacteriaceae bacterium; assembly: GCA_040222875.1. Taxonomy (GTDB): domain Bacteria; phylum Bacteroidota; class Bacteroidia; order Cytophagales; family Cyclobacteriaceae; genus JAJCYL01. The sequence goes on from JAVKCG010000005.1 coordinate 78,981, forward strand.
CGTCTTCTAATTCCTGCAGATTTTCTACTACTTCCAAAGGAGCACCTGACCTGATAGAGTAATCAATTAATTCGTCCTTTGAAGCTGGCCAAGGGGCGTCTTCCAGATAAGATGCAAGTTCTAATGTCCAATACATATTTTAACTATTATGATAGCCTTTTAAAATTGGCTGCAAAAATAAATTTTAATCGCATATATCAAACTAAACTTTAGCTATTTAAGTTAGCCGATTATGATACCCTTATTATAGCGTGTTTTGCTAATAAACCAAATAGATAAGGGTTTATTGTGTTGAATTAAGAAATCAAAAATTTGAGAATTAGCTTAAAATTTTAAAGAAGTCATTTCCGATAACAAATACCATTAATGCGAGAAGAATAACCATACCAACCTTTTGAGCACCTTCCAGAAACTTATCTGATGGCTTGCGGCCTGAAACCATTTCATAAGTAAGGAACATCACATGGCCTCCGTCAAGGGCTGGAATAGGTAGGAAATTCATGAAAGCTAATACCATTGAAAGTAACCCTGTCAATGTCCAGAATCTTAGCCAATTCCAGGTTCCACCAAACATTTGGGCAATACCCATTGGCCCTGAAAGGCCTTTTCTTGGGTCTACATCACCCTTAAACATCTTGCCAATTCCTTTAACATTCAACCAGACTGCCGCAAAAGCCTGCTCACTACCCCTTGAAAGTGATTCTCCAAATGAGAATTCTATACGGGTTATGTCAATCAGCATTTCTGGGAAAAATCCAATAGTTCCTTCATCGGAAACATTAAATGTTAATTCCTTTTCTGTGCCGTCTCTATCTACAACTGCAGTTATCTCTTTTCCGGAATTTTTATTCAGGACATCCCTAAATTCATCAAAATATTTAATTACATGTTCATCAACAGTTTTGAATATATCGTTCGGTTTAAGTCCTGCTGTCTCAGCTTCAGCGCCAGGTGCCAGTCTGTCGACTTTGAAAGGAAATCTAATATCAACAAAAGGAACAGTTTGATTCTTATCCGTTAGGTGATTCAGAAAATCATTTGGTATTTGGATGTCTATAGTTTCACCGTTGCGTAATACGGTATAATAACTGTTGTCGCCAAGAAGCACATTTCCACTACGGATGTCGGAAAATCTATCGAAATCCTTGCCATTAATCTTGATTATTTTGTCGCCAGTTTGAAGCCCAATTTCTTGAGCGAGATCATGGGCAAATATTCCATGTTTATTGAACTCATCCTTCGATATGTAGCTTTCTCCCTGACTATACACAAGAGCTACATAAATTATCACTCCAGTAATCACATTCACCACAATACCACCCATCATTACTACTAATCGTTGCCAGGCGGGTTTGGCCCGAAACTCCCAAGGTTCAGGTTCGGCATTTAATGATTTAGTGTCAAGTGATTCATCGATCATACCTGAAATTTTCACAAACCCACCCAATGGTATTGCACCGATTGAGTACTCAGTTTCGCCGTATTGGAAACCCCAGATTTTTGGAGGGAAACCGATGGAGTATTTCTCCACTTTCATCCCAAACATCTTGGCTGCTATCAGGTGACCAAACTCATGAAGCCCAACCAATATAGATAAGCCCAGCAATAGCTGAGCAGTCATTATCAATCCTTCCATTAACTAATTAATTCTTTTGCCCTAATTCTTGTTTCTTTATCCGTACTCACGTAGTCATCCAAAGTTGGTTTTGCAATGTGTGGCACTTTGGCCAAGCATGACTCAACTACATCAGACATCCCTAAAAAGCTCACTTTGTCTTTTAAAAATTCCGAGACTGCAATTTCGTTGGCGGCATTTAAAATACACGGTCCGTTACCGCCAGTTCTCATTGCTTCATAGGCTAACCCCAAGTTACGGAATGTTTGGGGGTCAGGTTTTTCAAATGTGAGTTCCGGGTAATCCGCGAAATTAAACCTTGGGAAGTCGGCCTGCAACCTATCAGGGTATGAAAGCGCAAATTGGATGGGAACCCTCATGTCCGGCAACCCCATTTGCGCTTTCATTGAGCCGTCTTCGAATTGCACCATGGAGTGAATTATTGACTGCGGATGAACAACCACTTCGATCTTGTCCAGGCCAACCCCAAAAAGCCACTTCGCTTCAATTACTTCCAGGCCCTTGTTCATCAAGCTTGCTGAGTCAATAGTAATTTTTGCACCCATGTCCCAATTCGGGTGTTTAAGTGCTTGCTCTTTCTTGACAGAAGCCAGAAAGCCTTTGTCTTTGCCCCTAAACGGCCCACCTGAAGCAGTTAGAATAATTTTTTCAATCGAATTTTGGAATTCCCCAACCAGGCATTGAAAAATTGCCGAGTGCTCTGAATCTACAGGATAAATATTGATGGCTTTTTCTCTAGCCAATCTTGTTACCAGATCACCTGCGACGACTAATGTTTCCTTGTTTGCCAAGGCAATGCTCTTTCCCGATTCTATCGCATTGATAGTTGGCTTTAAGCCTGAGTAACCAACTAAAGCCGTGAGTACTATATCGATAGAATCCATCTCCACAACGCTGGCTAAAGCATTTTCTCCAGCGTAGACTTTGATATCTAAGGGATTGAGGGCATCGAACAATTTGTCATAATGAGATTCATTTTGGATCACCACCACATTGGGTTTGAACTTCCTGGCCTGCCTTATTAAAAGGTCAACATTGTTGTTAGCAGTTAAAACCTCTGCCTCAAATTTTTCAGGATGTCTTGATATGACATCGAGGGCTTGTGTTCCTATCGAACCCGTGGAGCCTAGTATGGCAATATTTCGTTTGTTTGAACTCAATAGTTATTGTTTAAAGTTTTGTAAGGCATCTGCTATTGTGCGGTCGTTCGACAATCTCGGCACTTTATTTTGACCACCCAATTTACCTTTCGATTTCATGTAATCGATGAAGGCATTCTGCTTAAGCGGAGTGACTTTCAGGGTTGATAAAATGTTGCCGGTTATCAGGTCGTCGTAATAAGAATTTAAACCTTTCAAGTTATTGTCAACATCCTGTGAAAATGCTACAATATCATTCGGTGGACTGTTGAATTCCACAAGCCACTCATGGTGAGGCAGCCCAGCTTGAGGGTTAACCTGAGGAGCTACGGTAAATTCAGTCAGCTTTACTTCAGGAAATTTTTTCTGAGCTAGTTGTATAGCTTTCTCAACTTCCTCACCTATAACATGCTCACCAAAAGCTGAAATGAAATGCTTTATCCTCCCAGTCACGATTAATCGATATGGATCAGTAGAAACAAACTTCACCGTATCTCCAATTGAATAACCCCATAAACCAGCATTACTATTAATGATAAGCGCATAATTAACCCCAGTTTTGACGTCGCCAATGCTCAATCGGGTTGGGCTTTCGTTATGAAATTCATCTGCCGGAATGAATTCAAAAAAGATTCCACTGTTTAGCAATAAAAGCAAACCTTCCTCGGTTTGGGTGTCCTGATAGGCGATAAAACCTTCGGATGCCGGATATGTTTCTATGGAATCGACCTGCTCACCAATACTTTCGAAAAGCTTGTTTCGATAAGGTTCGAAGTTCACTCCTCCGTAAACAAAAAGTGAGAAATTCGGGAAGAGTTCCTTTATCTTCTTTCCTGATTTTTCCGTTAATCGGTCAAAATACATCTGCACCCAGGGTGGAATCCCTGAAATAAGCGACATATCCTGATCGATAGTTTCTGCAACTATCTGATCAATTTTTTCTTCCCAATCTTCTATACAATTGGTGTTGTAAGTTGGCATTTGATTAGATCGGAGCCACGCTGGAATATGATGATTGACCAATCCAGACAACCGGCCAGTGTTGATGCCAGCTTTTTTATCTAACACCGGACTTCCTGATAAAAAAATCAGCTTGCCATCGAAAACTTTAGAATTTCCGGTTTGATGTGTATATTGAAATAGTGCATTCCTGGCACTATTAATATGGTTCGGAATGGAGTCTTTAGTGATGGGGATGTATTTTGTGCCTGAAGTGGTGCCTGATGTTTTGGCAAAGTAGGCAGGCTTACCAGGCCAAAGAACGTTGAACTCTCCTTTTAAAATTCTATCAACATAGGGTGATAGTTCCTCATAGTCCCGAATTGGGACTTGTTTCTTGAAATCTTCATAATTTTTGATTGAAGTAAAATCATGGTCTTTGCCAAAAGCGGTGCTGGCTGCTTTTTTGACGATATTTTGGAGTGTTTTTTCCTGTACCTCAACAGGCTTGGCGGCCCATTTCCAGGTTTGTTTATCAATTAAGGCAGCAAAAGGTTTGGCTAAAGTTGACCGGATACCCATGGGATGTAATGAGTCCGCAAAAATAACCTTTGAAGTTCTTATTTAAATGATTAGTTGTTAAGCAGTTGCTGAAGAAGGTAATTCTTCTTTTTTTATAGTGTATGTTTTTAAAAGGTAGCTATTAGACTCATTGTCTATTTCCTCTAATTCAAACTCCTCCTGCCCCTCAGTCAAGCTTTCAAGAGTTTTATCAAACTTTATGTCATTTGAGGTCATCCCAGGGAACACCTCTAAAAAGTACGTCTTTGGATTAGATGTGGAATTTACCCTTCTAAAACTTTTAATTGCTATCATTTCCGCTCAATATCTATTTTAAATTTAACTATTCCATCAATCTGTTCAAAAATTGGAGAATTGACTTCTGATGAATGGAGTTGAACATTTTCAGTAATGTGACGATGAATTTGTACTAACAGATCAATTTCCCGTTTAAAGTCGATCGTAAATTTTTGTTCAAAGAACCTTTCTTCCACAGAAGATTCTACAATAAAGTTTGTTACAAAATGCATTTTACTAGCTAAAGGTTCTATTTCTAATAAATTTTTGAGACTGAATCTGGTTGGTGGATCTGACTGCAATAAAAGAGGATTGTCGGGGTTGCTGAAACCGACACTCATTATGATATCAGAAAACTCCTTTAGACTTCGATCGCCAACTTGAATAATATTGGTAGTTTCCTTCAACTCATCAATTAACTTGAAATAAATTGTAAACTCTCTATCATGTTGCTGGGCCTTGATCAACGTTATTTGGTATTCATTCGCTTTGCGTTGTTCCTCAAAAGCCTTGTAAATAAGAAATGCACTAATTAGGCCAATGAAGGGTGCTGTAATCCCACCGATTGTATCACCTATTTGACCAGTTTCAGTGAAATCATACCATGAATAAGAAGTTAGAATAACTGGAAGTGTCAGAACAATAACTGCATAAACAATTAATAAAGCCCTTGACTTAAGGGAGTCGAGAGTTAGATAGTCTTTAGTTTCTTCCATTTATAACAAATTAAAGCAATAACTGTCACACTGTCATTTCAGGGTTAATAATTGTTAAATAAACCCTTTACGCACAGATTTTGATAACCAATCTGCATTGTTCAAGTATTGACATCGAAAGTATTAGTTATGAAAAATATCGCCATAATTGTCTTATCTGTTGCTTCAGGTTTTTTTGGCTCTTATCTGTTTCAAGTCCATTTCTCTAATCAGTCGGTCTTAAAAGATCAAGACTTCTCTTCGAGGCAGGTAATGAATTACGAATCTTCGGACTCGTTTATTCCTGCTGATTCAGAAGTGAATGGTGCCAAAAACAATGCAACAGACTTTGTTTTTGCAGCCGACCAAAGCAAACAAAGCGTAGTTTTTATAAGAACTCAAAATGAGGTAGCCTATAGAAATGGTGGTTGGTTAGATTGGTTTTTTGAAGGGCGATCGGGGCAGCGGCAGGTAGGTAGTGGATCTGGAGTAATTTTCTCTAATGACGGTTATATTGTAACGAACAACCATGTGATCGATGAGGCGGATATCATTCAGGTAATTTTTGGCAAGAAAACTTATGAAGCGACATTAATTGGTACTGATCCATCTACAGATTTGGCGGTAATCAAAATAGATGACACCAGCTTACCTAATGTTAAAATAGGTTCCTCTGAAAGTGTGAATGTTGGTGAGTGGGTATTGGCAATTGGTAATCCTTTCAACCTGAACTCGACCGTTACCGCTGGCATTGTCAGTGCAAAAGGCAGAAATATTAACCTGCTTCAGGATAAATTCCCGATTGAGTCATTCATCCAAACTGATGCCGCTATCAATCCTGGCAACAGCGGCGGTGCGCTTGTGAATATGGAAGGCGAACTCATTGGTATCAATACTGCAATTCTTTCTCGTACTGGATCTTACGCTGGCTATGGTTTCGCAGTACCTATTGACATTGTGAAAAAAGTAGTCAATGACCTGATCGAGTACGGAGAAGTGCAGAAAGCATTTTTTGGGGCAGAATTCCATGATCTTGATAGTGAAATTGCAGTAAAGCTGGATATCACTGAGCTGGACGGAGTAATTATTACAAGAGTGCAAAGTGAGGGGGCGGCTGACCAAGCTGGGCTTGATCAGGGGGATGTCATCATTTCTTTGAACGGTGTGTTTGTGAACAACAGGACCAGATTGGAAGAGTTGCTTGCCTATAGATATCCTGGTGATGAACTTCAGTTGAAAGTTAGGCGTGGCAACAAACTGCTTGACAAAACCCTGGTGCTGACAAACATTGAAGGCACTACTTCGCTCATCAAAAGGGAGATTTATCTTTCTGAAGAACTGGGTGCGGAGTTCGAATCAGTTCCTAAAGTTGAGCGTGATTTATTAGGCATTAAATCCGGCATTCGGGTAACTAAAATTTATCGGGGCACATTTGCACAACTCGATATTCCAGAAGGTTTCATTGTGACTCATATCAATAGTACCATCATTGAAAGCCCCGAAGAGCTTTCCAAAATCCTTGATCGAATCAAAGGCCGGGTGATTATAGAGGGTATTACCAAACAAGGACGAAGGGTGTACTTTCCGTACTATTTCAGATAGGAATATGGCATGAACCGTCTATAACAAGTGTGCTCCTGGTGGTTATCAAAGCCGCTTAATCCAAAAATTCACTCTCGGATTAATTAAAACAGTAGCCTTATAACGTACACTGGACTTTTTTGGTGATCCATTAAAACACTCGAAATGCTAAGGATACTCTCATTTCTCTTAATTGCAGCTACGACCGCCTACGCCCAAAACTCCAACCCTTTATTCAACCAGCTTGAATTTGGTGATTATAAGGTAGGCTATCAACTTATCAAAGCATACGACAAGGCGAGGTCACCGCTGAAAGAGCAACTCAGGCTTCCTGAAAACCAGCAAATAGGCAGGGCTATTCCGATTTATTTTTGGTATCCGGCAAGCCAGAATGATGGCACTATGACTTTCAATAATTATCTGCATGAATGGGCATTTGGATTGAACTTCGAGATTGATAGATCTGAAATTCCCAAACTGGCAAGGGAGAATTTTGAAGAATATTATACTAATCTATCGGATTCAATAATTGATCAATACTTTCAATTGAAGATCACCACTATGGCAGTTAAGAAAGCCTCCCCGGCCAATGGCAAATTTCCGGTAGTTACGTTCAACCATGGTGACATTGACAGGTGGTGGATTTGGGGGGAATTCCTGGCCTCACATGGCATTGCAGTTATTGGTGTGCCAAATGCTGGTACTTTTCAAAAGCGCCACGAAATCGGCCTCTCTGGCCTTGAAACTCAGGTTAGGGACATGGAGTTTGCAATCTCACAAGTCGCTGAATTTGAGTTTATCGATACAAAATCAATTGTGACTGCGGGAAGCAGTTACGGAAGCCTGACAGCCACAGCTTTGGCTACAAGGAACCGAAATGTAAAAGGCGTAATCAGTTTGGATGGCATAATTGCTGATTTAAATGAAGGAGAATTATTAACAAAAACACCGTATTTCGATTATCAACTTTTTGACACACCTATTCTTCATCTTCACAGTGGATTTAGTTGGAGTTCGAATTACATTTTGATGGACAGGATGAAAAACTCAAACCAATACAGGATCAAAATGAATGGGTTGAGGCACTCTGATTACCATTTTCAAGGCATGACTGATCTGTTTGGTTTTACTTTGGTTGAGAGGGAAACTAAAAATTCATCTGAGGGGTTTCATTGGGTTACTCAATATGTATTGAACTTTATCAAAGGGGTTACAAGTGATTCAACCCACCTGGCATTTCTTAAAAACGATCCCACAAAAAATGGAGTGCCTGAAGGCCTGATAGAGGCAAATTTTGTAGAAGGACTGAACGAGACTTATTCGGCATCAGATCTCCTGGCAATTAATCAGGAGCAAGGGTTTGACGCTGTTAAATCAATTTATGAGAAGCAAAAAGCAAAAAACCCTCAGCCATTTTCACCTGCCACATTCTTTGACTTCGGATTGATGCTTCACAGGTACAATCAAATAGCTGATGAAATCATTTGGTTCAACTATTATCTTGAAAGCTTCCCTAAATCAGCCGAAGCCATGTACCGGCTGGCCAGGCTAGAAGCATTAACCGGGAATGAAGAGGCTGGAAAAGCCAAATTGATCGAGACTAAAAATTTGATTGATGTGGATCCCCATCTTACAGCTGACCGTAAAATCCATCTGCTCAACCGGATTGAGCGATTCTTTGAATAAAAAAATAAGCTCATCGTCTATCGATACAAGTATCAGCGGTTAACTTTTTAAAGCAGCAAAAATCTTTTGTTGGATTATACCAGACATTCAAGTATATAATCCTTTCCCGTATTTATTGGTTGAGAACCCTTAAATTAATCTCTCAAGAACGATGCAAAGGGACTCAACCAACAAAATAAAAAAGCTTGAGCGGCTGCTTGAAGTCGAAGCGTTACTGGAAAGAGTAAGATCACAGGCAATGGCTATGCGGAAATCAAGTGATCTGCTTGATATCGTAGTTACAATGCGCAAGGAGTTTACATCGCTTGGTCATGAAGCTGGCTACTTCTGGCACATGCGGTGGCTCAAAGACACCTATGAAAAAGCAATGACTTCTGGTGATGGTTCCCGCATCGGTATGGTGATGGAATTGCCACGGCATTTTCATGAAAACCCTGCAATGATCAGGTGGGAGAAGAACAAAAAACCTGTAGCGGTTTTCCCATACGACGTTGATGGAGCTATCGACTATGTTGATAAAATGATCAAGACGGGTCGGTTTGAGGAAATTGACCCAAATGCCCCAGGACCGGATGACATCAAAGCTATTGGTGGTATCACCTTCATTATGGCCAGAACCACACATGGTGAGATAGGCTATAGTCTTCCCGGTGAGGTTCCTAATCCACCTAAAGATGCTTTGGATACACTGGTTCGTTTTGCCAAAGTATTTGACCTCGCCTATCGTCGGTTTGAAGACCTCCGAAAAGCCGAAAACCAGACCCGAGAAACCGAGATAGAATTAGCACTTGAGCGGGTAAGGGCTGAAACAATGGCAATGCATTCTAGTGATCATTTGCTCAAGGTTATTAAAGTAATTTCCAAACAGTTGGTCGGCCTTGGCATAAAATTCACCAACGTAAGTTTCGGTCAGCTTGACAATAATGATGATTACCATTTTTGGTTTTCAGCCTCCAAAAACCCAGAACCGGTCACCATGAATGTTCCTTACTTTGATCATCCCATGTTTCAAAGGTTAATGGATGCTAAAAAGAAAAAACTTGATTTTTTTGCTGACACACAAACAAAAAAAGAGCATACGGAGTGGATCAGGTTTGTATTAAAACACAATAAATTCGAGGGGCTAAAAAAAGAGGACAGGTCGAGGATGCTGAACCGGCCTGTTGCAAGATCTGTTGCTTTAATGCCCAACATTTTTCTTGTGATGACCAACTATCATGGCGTCCAGTTTACAGATAGCGAAAATCAAATCCTGAGAAGGTTTTCCAAAGTATTTGAGCAAGCTTATACCCGGTTCCTGGACTTGCAAAAGGCTGAAGAACAAGCCAGGGAAGCACAAATTGAAGCGGCATTGGAAAGAGTCCGGGCCAGAAGTATGGCTATGTATGACAGTAATGAGTTGCAGGAAGTGATCAACTTGCTTTTTGATCAGTTACTAAGCCATGGTGTTGGAATTAGTAGCGCATTGATTGCATCATTTAATGAGAATATTAAAGACGGACTCAAGTTGCACATCGCAGCGAGGGGTCAAAAATATTCCTCAGAATTCCATATCCCTTATATCAACAATCCGGCGATATCCAACTTGGCCAAATCGATAAAAGAAGAGACGACTTTCTACACCGAACGGATTGCTGGTAAAAAGAAAAATGAACTGGTTAGACACCTTTTCAAAAATTCAACTATCGATTACAACAATGAACAAAAAGACTATGTTTTAAGAGCTAAGGCCATATGCAGATCTATATACAGAATCGGAAAATTAGGCATTGTTATAGAACGGTATCTGGACAAACCATTCAACGATGCCGAAAACGTATTACTACGTCGGTTTGGGAAAGTTTTTGAACAGACTTACACCCGATTCCTCGACCTCAAAAAAGCTGAAGAGCAAGCTAGAGAAGCGCAAATTGAAACTTCTTTAGAACGGGTAAGGGCAAGTGCCATGGCTATGCGGTCATCAGATGAACTGGCTGACTTGATAGTCACTATTTTTCAGGAGCTGCAAAAACTGGATATGGAGCTGACCCGATGTCTGCTTTGGATCTTTAATGCAAAAGACAAGTCAGCAACTACCTGGATGGCCAATTCCGAAGACCCCAATCAGGCTGACAGTTATCATGTTCCTTATCATGATAACCCGGCATATAGGAGCCTTCTGAAAGGATGGCAAACCCGCCGTGAAAAATGGGAGTATGACCTCAAGGGAAATATAAAAGATCGCTGGGATAAAGTACTAGTTTATGACTATTTCAAAAGTCTTCCCAGTAAGGTCAAAAAAGCCATGAAAGACTTGGATCGGGTTATTCTATCTGGATCATTCAATAAATATGGAGTAATTCAGACGGCCAGCCCCAATCCATTGTCCGATGAGAATCAGGAAATCCTCCTGCGCTTCAGTCAGGTCTTTGAACAAAACTATACCCGCTTCCTCGATCTTAAAAGAGCAGAAGAGCAAGCCAGAGAGGCCCAGATTGAAGCTTCTTTAGAACGAGTAAGGGCGAGTGCTATGGCTATGCATAATAGTACCGATGTTGAAGAAGCTACGGCTATACTTTTCAGTGAGTTAGAGAATCTTGGAGTTGAAACATTAAGGTGTGGGGTCTCCATAATCAGGGAAGAAAAGGTCATGCAAGCCTGGACGGCATCCAACGACACTGAAGACAGGGTGTTAAACACTTCTGGTGATATCGATATGACTATTCACCCAGTGTTCAAGGGGCTCTTCAAAAACTGGAAGGAAAAGGAAAGTACATTTTCCTTTAGACTTCAAGGTAAGAGTGCCTTGAAGTATTATAAAGCATTGGAGTCTAATAGCGCATCGAAGCAATCTGACTACAAATTGCCAATGAGTCACGTATTGACTGAAAGGCATTATGGTAAAACCTTTATCTTCGAAGAAGGTTGTCTTTTTGCATTTTCTAAGAATGAGTTCTCAAAAGAAGATGACGGAATTTTTCAGCGGTTTGCTAAAGTGTTCGCACTAACCTACCGCCGGTATCTTGACCTAATAGCTGCCGAAAAAAGAGCACTGGATGCCGTAAAAACTTCCTCATTGGACAGGGTCAGGGCTGAGATTGCTTCCATGCGCTCCACCTCTGACTTAGATAGAATCACCCCGCTGATCTGGCGGGAACTAAAAGCGCTTGGGGTACCATTCTTCAGATGCGGGGTATTCATTATTGATGAAAATACGGAGCAAGTGAATATGTACCTGAGCACCCCGGATGGTAAACCTTTGGCTGCGCTCAATCTTGATTTTGATGAAAAGGACATACCCTTAGTGGCAGAAGCCCTCAGTCATTGGAGAACACAAACCGTTCACAAGGCTCACTGGTCTCAAAAGAAATTTGCTGGATTCACTAAGAAGCTGGTCAAAAGAGGTTTAATCAAGAACCAGAAGAAATATCAACAGGGCGAAAGAGCGCCAGAAGACCTACACCTCCATCAAGTACCTTTTAAGCAAGGCATGCTGTATATCGGCAACTCTGAACCGCTAAATGATGAGCAAATTGAGCTGGTTCAGTCTCTGGCTAATGCCTTCTCCGTAGCTTATTCCCGCTATGAAGACTTCGTGAAGCTGGAGGAGGCCAAGAAGGCAGTGGAGAATACATTAAGCGATTTGAAGTCCGCCCAAACGCAGCTAATCCACTCCGAAAAGATGGCCTCTCTCGGTGAGTTAACTGCCGGCATCGCCCATGAGATTCAGAACCCACTGAACTTTGTCAACAACTTCTCAGAAATCAACAAGGAACTGATTGAAGAACTGAAAGATGCGGTTGCACAAAACGATCAGCAAGAAGTAGAAGCAATTCTAAAAGATTTATCAGACAATGAACAAAAAGTTTCCCATCATGGCAAAAGAGCCGAGGGTATAGTAAAAAGTATGCTTGCACACAGCCGCACCACATCAAACGTAAAAGAGCCGACTGACATCAATGCCCTGGCCGATGAATATCTTCGATTAGCATATCATGGTTTAAGAGCTAAAGACAAATCGTTCAATGCAGATTTTAAAGCAGAATTGGATGATAATCTTCCTAAAGTGAATGTTGTTGCCCAGGATATAGGTCGGGTGCTACTCAACCTGATCAACAACGCATTTCATGCGGTATCAGATAGGCAAAAAATGGTAAGCAACCACTATCAGCCCACTGTAACAATTAGTACAAAACTTTCCAATTCAAAATCAGGAGGGGATGCAATGCTGGTTTCAGTAAAGGACAACGGCAACGGCATACCCGAAGACATACAGGAAAAAATCTTCCAGCCATTTTTCACAACCAAACCTACTGGTGAGGGCACCGGATTAGGCTTGAGTATGAGTTATGACATCATTACCAAGGGCCACGGCGGTAAAATTAATGTGAAGAGCGAGTATGGTTTGGGGACAGAGTTCATAGTCGAACTGTCGGTTTAAAAAGATATCTGAATCACTGTTGTATGGATTTAAGGATGGCACAAATTATATGGAGAATAAATTGAAGCTCAGTGAAATCACTGAAAAGACAATAAAAAGGCGTAAATAATTATATTTATACGTATAAATAATATTATACGTAATATGAAAACAAAACTTACTCTAAATATTGATAAGGCTACCATTGAAAAAGGCAGAAGGATGGCTAAACGAGAACAGCGGAGCTTGTCAGCAATTGTAGAAGACCTTTTAAATGAAGTTATTGAAAAGGATTCAAAAAAAAAGAAAAAGATAATTAATGAACTACATGGCATAGCGGGGAGTGTTCCCGAGGAAACCAACTGGAAAGAAATGATCCGTGATGCAGCCTACGAAAAGCATGGAAAGTAGAATTTTTGTTGACACCAACGTGTTTCTTGACCTGCTTTTAAACAGAAAAAATTATGGGGTTTTTGCTTCAGAGTTCTTTTCCGAATGCATTGATCGGAAAGCCCAATTGATTACATCCGTTTCATGCTTACAAACAGTTATTTATGTAATGAATAAGACTGGTTGTACCCAGGATGTAGTAAGAAACTCGATTATGAAAATCAACGATCTGGTAACATTAGCAAATACGTCTGAGTCGGACATAATCAAAGCCGTATCATCTGATTTAAGTGATTTGGCAGATGCCATTCTATATTTTACAGCTGTATCCAACAATTGTGACAGGTTCATTACCAGAAATACCAAGGACTTCCCCAATAGTAATGATAAAATGAGTGTACTTAAACCAGAAGAGTTTTGAAATCTACATCGGAAGTTCTCAAGACTTATGAGGACTTAATTGCAATGTTTCTCTACTTCAAGCCAACCGACAGCCTTGAAAATATGATCTCAGGGAATTTGATGGCCTATGGAACGGCTGAACATGAAATTATCAGAGGGCATTCAGACCTACTTGCAATGATTAATACCCAGGTAGACGAAATGAAGGGTGTTGAGCTTGAACATAATAGGAAAATGTTGGTGAATCAATCACTTGCAGGGGGTAATACCCATCTATTTGTAGAGGAGATTACCATTAAAATAGTAGCGGAGGACTATTCATTTTTAATGCGGATGAGTACTCTGTTTGAATTTCTTGATAAGAAATGGGTTTTGAGTCATTTCCACGCATCTACACCCGATTCAAATATTTCCGAAGGAGAAGCGCTACCGATACAAGCGGTTAGAAAGAAAAATCTCGAACTAGAAAAGCTCATAAAGAAACGAACCGAGGAACTTTCTGAATCCTTAGAAAATCTGAAATCCACCCAAACCCAACTTATCCACTCTGAGAAAATGGCCTCCCTTGGAGAGCTCACTGCTGGTATCGCCCATGAAATCCAGAACCCCTTAAATTTCGTCAACAACTTCTCCGAGATCAATAAGGAGCTGATTGAAGAGCTTGAGGAGGAAATGAAAAAGGGAGATAAAGTGGAAATAAAGGAGATATTTAAGGATCTCCGTGACAACGAAGAGAAAGTTGCCCACCACGGCAAAAGGGCTGAAGGAATTGTTAAAAGCATGCTCCAACACTCCCGAACGGGTTCAGGAGAAAAAGAGCCCACAGATATCAATGCGCTTTGCGATGAATATTTGAGACTGGCATATCACGGTTTCAGGGCTAAAGACAAATCGTTCAATGCTGACATTAATACTGAACTTGATCCTGATTTACCCAAGATCAATGTGGTGCCACAGGATATTGGAAGGGTTTTATTAAACCTGATAAATAATGCCTTTCAGGCCGTGTCCGCCGTAGCCTCGGCGAAGGCGGACGGAGACTACAAACCCCTGGTCACAATTCAAACGAAACACATGTCCACCTCTGGAGGGAGCAAGGGGGAGGTAAACATCACCATAACCGACAACGGCCCAGGCATCCCCGAAGACATCAAAGACAAAATCTTCCAGCCATTCTTCACCACCAAACCCACGGGTGAAGGAACGGGACTTGGCTTAAGTATGAGTTATGATATTGTGACCAAGGGGCATGCAGGAAGCCTGGAAGTAAGAACAAATAAAGGAGCGGGGAGCGAGTTTTTAATTAAGCTAAAAGTGAATTCCACAAAATAATGATTGGAGACTTCATACTAACGTTTTTTGCATTTCGGTTTTTGCGTAAATCCATAAAGGATTCACCCCTACTCCCAAAATGGAATCCAATCCTGCTGGGTGGTATGGTTGCCTCCGTAGCACTTGTCCTGGCGGGGGCAGCATCTGATACCATTGAATTGATTGCCTCCTGGATAGCCTATTTATTCATGCTATTGATTGTCTATCTGATCTATTACCGGGATGAATTTCGTAGTGCGAAACCGTTTCTTGTTGCAGTGATTCCCTTTATGGCCGTGTCCTTTCTGAAAACTATCGTTGAGCTTGTAAATGAAGAATTCTATAATGCCTGGGAAAGCTATTTTGCAGCAGGAGGAGCATTTTCAATTATTTGGATGATTGTAATGCTGAGCATTACGAATAAACAAAACAAGGCTCTGGCCAAAGAAAAGAAGAAGGCAGAGGAGGAGGAAAGGCAACGCAAAATAATGGCAGAGCTGAAGGCTGATCTGGAGGTACAAGTGCAGGAGCGAACTGCTGAAATTACCCAGCAAAAGGAGGCATTAGAACACGCTTTGAATGAATTGAAAGAGACACAAGCCCACCTAATCCATTCTGAAAAGATGGCCTCATTGGGAGAACTAACCGCAGGCATCGCCCATGAAATTCAGAACCCCCTCAACTTCGTCAACAACTTCTCAGAAATCAACAAAGAACTGATTGATGAATTGAAGGAAGCAGTTGCCAAAAATGATCAAGAGGAGGTAAAAGCCATCTTTGATGATTTAACTGATAACGAAGAAAAAGTATCCCATCACGGCAAAAGAGCAGAAGGAATTGTAAAAAGCATGCTGCAGCATTCCCGCATCGGCTCAGGACAAAAGGAACTCACAGATATTAATGCCCTTTGCGATGAATATCTCCGATTGGCATACCACGGTTTCAGGGCAAAAGACAAATCTTTTAACGCCGATTACAAAGCTGAGCTTGATCCTGATTTGCCCAAAATCAAAGTTGTTCCCCAGGACATTGGCCGAGTGCTGCTAAATCTGATAAACAATGCTTTTCAGGCCGTCTCCTCTCCTCGTCATTCAGAGCGCAGCGAAGAGTCCCCAAAAGTCATCGTAGCTACTAAAAAATCAAAGGAAGGTATCCGTATCACCGTCACCGACAACGGCTCAGGCATTCCAGAAGACATCAAAGACAAAATTTTCCAGCCCTTTTTTACGACTAAACCCACCGGAGAAGGCACTGGCCTCGGCCTCAGCATGAGCTATGATATTGTGACCAAGGGACATGGAGGAGAATTAAAAGTCGAAAGTGCTCAAAGTGAAGGAACCAGGTTTATTGTTGAGCTGCCAATGCAGTAAGAGATTTGAAAAGAACTGGTTTGCAAATCTTCTTAACCACTCTGGCCATTCAACAAATACAATCGATTTAAAAGCCATAATTACTTAAATTACAGTAGTACAACCGTTCTCAACCACCAACCTTAAACCAAAATGTCAAGATTAGCTCTCGTAGCATTGGCTGTTTATATCTACCCAATGCTCATAGTTAAGGCCCAGCAAACATCTACTGGAGAAATAGGCAAACCATTTATTACCTCCTGGAAACCAAAAGAACATGGGGGTGATTCTCAAAATTGGGACATAGTTCAAGATGACCGCGGGGTCATGTATTTTGGTAACAACCTCGGTATACTAGAATACGATGGTGACTCGTGGAGACTAATACAACTTCCAAATAAGGGCATTTGTCGATCGCTTGCTAAAGATAATAGTGGCCGCATTTATGTTGGTGGTAATGGAAACTTTGGATATCTGGCATCAGATAGTTTAGGTCAAATAGGGTTTGTTTCAATGTTAGAATACCTCCCTGAAGGGGTTGGTGACTTTTCAGATGTATGGCAGATATCATTGGTTGGTAACGAAATTTATTTCAGAACTACTGAATATCTTTTTAAATGGTTACCCTCAAATGAGCAAAATTCAATATTAAGCGGTGAAATAAAAGTTTGGGAACCCGATAATGCCTTTCATGTGGGATTTGTTGTAAACAATAATTTGTACATGAGGGAATGGGGAAAAGGTTTGTTAAAAATGCAAGATGATTCGCTCAAGCTTGTTCCCAATGGAGAAAAATTCGCTAGTGAGCGCATTTATGTTATGCTTCCAATTAATCATTCTGCGGAGAGTAATAATGGAAAATCAGAGGAAATTTTAGTTGGAACCCGATCCAAAGGTTTGTTCATATACGACGGCCAAGATTTTAAGCCATTTAAAACGGAGGTGGATGAATACTTACTAAAAAACAGTCTTTACCTTCCTGGGGTCGTTTTGAGTGACAATCGCCTGTTGCTAAATACCAATAACGGAGGAGCTGTTGTAATTGACAGCAATGGTAATTTACTACAAGAGATTAACAGGGCAAACGGTCTGCCTGACGAAGGCGTTAATTATGTTTATCAGGATCCATCAAGTTCAGGAACTCTATGGCTGGCACTTCAAAATGGTATAGCCCGGGTTGAGGCAGGTGGTAACTTCAGTTTTTTTGATGCCGATAGAGGAATCGAAACTGGTGTCGAAAAAATGATGCGGCATCATAATTTACTATACACTACTTCTTTCAGTGGGGTTTCATATTTAGATGAATCAACCGGATTATTTCTACCTGTTAAACTTCCTGTTACTCAAGCTTGGGATCTTATTGCGGCAAATAATCAATTATTAACAGCTACCGCAGATGGGGTGTATGCCATTGAGGGCAACGTTACCAGACCGGTCAGGGTCTCAAATAATTATGATTTTAAGTCTGTAAGATTGATTCATTCTAAAACGAATGACAAACTAATGGTGGTTGGTCTTACTGATGGGATTGCCATCTTAAGATTGGAAAATGGCAACTGGCAAGATTTAGGTAGAATTGATGGAGTTCAGATATATGTATCTTCTCTGATTGAATTGGATGACGGAACCATTTGGATTGGCACCCAGGCAAAAGGGGTTTTCAGCTTTAATATAAATCAAATAAAAGGTACTGATTTAAGTGATGTAGAGCTCCAGCACTTTAATGAAAATCATGGTCTATCTGTCGGTATCAAATACGCCTATAATATTAATAATGTCCCCTATTTTACAGGAATTGATGCCATCTATCGCTTTAATAAAAGTGATGAATATTTTGAAGTTGACAGTACATTCATGGAGATGCCTTCCGGCTATAGTTGGACCCTTGATGAAGATGAATTAGGAAATCACTGGGTTATTGGGGATGGAATTGCTCAAAGGGTTCTAAATGACGATGGTAGCTATAATTGGGTTAAATCACCATTTCGCCGCTTCACCGGTGATGGATACTTTTCAATTTACCCTGATAAAGATGGCGTTGTATGGTTTGGGAGTGCTGATAAATTGGTGCGCTACGATTCTAAATTGGTGACATCGAATAGATCCCAATACAGAACGCTACTCAGAAAGGTAACTGCCGGAGACGATTCACTAATCTACGGGGGTGCTGGTCTGGAGGTGCTCAAAAGTAATCCAATGCTCAATTACACACTCAATAATTTGAGTTTCTCTTACTCAGTCCCCAGCCATGACGAAACAGTTCGATTACAATTTCAAACAACACTTGAAGGCTTTGATAACGGATGGTCTTCTTGGAGTACAAATAGTGAAAAAGAGTACACCAATTTGCCAAGCGGTAATTATCGCTTTAGAGCCAGGACCCGTGATTCAAGCGATGACCCAGCCCTGGAAGCACAATTCAGTTTTACCATCCTGCCCCCGTGGTGGCAAACCTGGTGGGCCTTCTCTACTTACACTTTGTTTTTCTTAGGACTGGCACTCGCTATCGGAAAATGGCAGCACTATAGGATTAAAATAAAAGAACGCCAAAGGGCTCAAATAAGGGAGGCCAACCTAAAGGCGCAGGCAGAAAATGAAAAGCGTCGCAATGTTGAGCTGATCGGTGAAATTGGAAGGGATATTACCAGCTCATTATCCATAGAACGTATCATCCATACGGTATATGAGCATGTAAATAAGCTAATGGATGCCTCCGTATTCGGCGTTGGTATCCACAACAAAGAGACAGGTTTCCTGGATTTTCCAGCCACCAAGGAAAAGGGGGAAGTTCTCCCTTATTACTATTACGATCTCAGGGATGAGAACCGTCTGGCTAGCTGGTGTTTCAATAATAAGAAGGAAATCTTCATGAACGATTTCGAAAGGGAACATCATCAATATATTGAGGCAATTACTTCTGCGGTAGAAGGAGATAACTCAGAGTCAATAATCTATCTGCCACTCATCAACAAGGATAAAGAGATCGGAGTGCTTACAGCACAGAGTTTTAAAAAGAACGCCTATAACGATTTTCACCTCGATATACTGCGAAACATCGCAACTTATGCTGCGCTTGCCCTCGAGAATGCGGATACATACAGAGATCTGAAAAACGCCCAAAACCAGCTGATTTATTCAGAGAAAATGGCATCATTGGGTGAACTCACAGCAGGCATTGCCCATGAGATCCAAAACCCATTGAATTTTGTGAACAACTTTTCAGAAGTCAACAAAGAGTTGATCGAGGAGCAATTGGAAGAGTTGGATAAAGGTGATTTGGAAGAAGCGAAATCACTGGCAAGAGATGTACTGGCTAATGAAGAAAAGATAATGCAACATGGCCACAGGGCGGAGTCAATTGTAAAGAGCATGCTCCAGCACTCCCGAGGCAAAGAAGGCTCAAAAGAACCTACAGATTTGAATGCCCTGGCAGACGAATACATTCGACTTGCTTTCCACGGCTTCAGGGCTAAAGACAAGTCGTTTAATGCAGACTTTAAAACTGAGTTTGATGAAAAATTGCCTAGGGTCAATGTGGTGCCTCAAGACATCGGAAGGGTTTTGCTCAATTTGATCAACAATGCATTCCAGGCAGTTAAAGGCGTGGAAAAATCACTGGTTATTGTTTCTACCTGTCGAAATAATGGCGTAGTTACTATTAAGGTGAAGGACAATGGCCCCGGTATTCCCGATGACATTAAAGCGAAGATTTTCCAGCCATTCTTCACCACAAAGCCAACAGGTGAGGGTACTGGTTTGGGTTTGAGCATGAGTTATGACATTGTAACCTCAGGGCATGGTGGTACAATCAGGGCTGACAGCAAAAACGGATCAGGTACTGAGTTCACAATTGAACTCCCAGTTTCATAAGGACCGGATAATCCGAAAAAGAACAACCCAATAAAGCAATACCATGGATCATATAAAAAAGGGAACATATTCAAAATCACACTAAATTGGAGATGACCCTTTTATAAGGCAACGATTGCATCGTATGAAATCTCAACCAACCCAAAAACCTAAAAGAGATGTTGCTCTTAACAAGCAACCTCAAGATATAGCCGAAGCACTTTTACTTCTTGAACAAAGGAACGCAGAACTGGCAGTAATTAACAGTGTTCAGGAGGGTTTGGCTGCCAAGTTGGACATGCAGGGCATTTATGATTTGGTAGGCGACAGGATTAAAAGCCTTTTTGATGCTGACGTTGCCGCAATCGCCAGTTTCAATCTGGAATCAAATACCGAAGAATTCCACTACATCTTCGAAGATGGAGAAAAATTCCAAATGGAACCGAGGCCTATTGACAAATTTCGTCAGCACATCATAGCTACCAAAGAGCTTATTTGTTTGAATGAAAATGTGGATGAAGCCTGGACTGAAATAACGGGTGAAGTACCAACAGTATTACCAGGCACCAAACTGACCAAATCAGCACTTTATGTTCCTATGATCCTTGGTGACGAAGTGCAAGGTTACATCAGCCTACAAAATGTGGAGCGGGAAAACGCCTTCAGTGATTCTGACATTCAATTGATCGGAACACTCACAAATAGTATGAGCGTTGCCTTGGAAAATGCTAAGTTATTTAATGAGTCTGAGCAGCGAAACGCAGAATTGGCAGTGATCAACAGTGTTCAGGAAGGGCTTGTTGCTGAAATGGATATGCATGGTATTTACAATCTGGTTGGCGACAAAATCACTGAGCTATTTGATGCCCAGGTGACCGGTATTGTAACTGTCGACCTTGAAGAAAAGGTCGAACATTTCAAATACATCTATGAAGATGGGGAGCGCATTTATCCCGAAAGTCGGCCCTATGATAAAATGCGGGAGAAGATAATTAATGAACGAATCCCGCTACTAATTAGTGAAAATGCTGCTGAAAGGATGTCCGAGATTAATGGCAAGCCTTTCAAGCCGGTACCTGGCACACGCATGGCTCAAAGTGCGCTGTATGTGCCTATGATTGTTGGCAATGAGGTCCGGGGCTACGTAAGCCTGCAAAATCTCGACCGTGAGAATGCCTTTAGCAAATCAGATGTGAGGCTTCTTAGCACTTTGGCCAATAGTATGAGCGTAGCACTCGAAAATGCCAGGTTATTCAACGAAACAGAACAGCGGAATGCCGAATTAGGTGTAATCAATAGTGTTCAGGAGGGACTGGTGCGTGAGATGGACATGGAAGCTATTTATACCCTGGTAGGTAATAGGATAAGCGATGTAACCAACACGCAAACGCTGATTATCAGAACATTTGATGAGGCTCAAAAGATAGAAACCTGGGAATATGTTATTGAAAATGGTGAAAGGCTTTACAGTGAACCAAGGCCGATTATCTGGGCCAATAAGTATTTAACAAAGACTAAAGAGCCGCTGTTGATCAATGAAAAATACCTCCAAACAGCTCAAAAGTATGGTGCCAAAGGTGTAAGTAAAGGACTACCCCCAAAATCTGCAATCTTTGTTCCGATGATGGTGGGTACCACCGTAAAAGGCTCCATTAGCCTACAGAATGTAGAGATCGAAAATGCATTTACAGAATCAGATGTGCGATTGCTTACCACGCTAACCAACAGCATGAGTGTGGCCCTCGAAAATGCCAGGCTTTTCGATGAAACCAGCAGATTGCTCTCAGAAACGGAGCAGTTGGCCACTGAACTTCAAACTGTAAATAATATCAGCAAGGCCATGGTTTCACAATTGGAGTTTGATGCCTTAATCAAGCTTGTAGGTGAGCAAATGAAGGAAACTTTTAAAGCAGATATCGTCTACCTCGCCCTTCATGACCGTGAAACGAACATGTTAAATTTCCCCTACCTACATGGAGAAACGAGTAAGCCAAGGCCATTTGGCAATGGCATTACAGAAAAGATTATCCTGAATAAAAAACCCCTTCTTATTAATCAAAACATGGATGAGGCCTACACTAAAATTAAGGCCGAAGTATTGGGGGTAAAAGTGCAGTCTTATTTGGGTGTGCCGATAGTTGCTGGCTCAGAGGCAATTGGTGTGATCAGTGTTCAAAGTACAGAACTGGAAAACCGATTTAATGAGTATGACCAACGACTGTTAAGTACCATCGCTGCCAATTTGGGGGTCGCCATTCAAAATGCTGAGGCCTACCACAAATTGCAGGCAGCACTAACCGACCTAAAGGCTGCCCAGCAGCAGTTGGTCCAGTCTGAAAAGATGGCTTCCCTGGGTGAGTTAACGGCAGGCATCGCTCATGAAATACAGAACCCACTAAACTTTGTAAACAACTTTTCAGAGATCAATAAAGAGCTGATCGAAGAGCTCAATGAAGAAATCGAAAAGGGGGATCTTGAAGAAGTGAAAATTATTGTTCAGGACCTTTTAGGCAACGAAGAGAAAATAAGCCACCATGGAAAAAGGGCAGAAGGTATTGTGAAGAGTATGCTACAGCATTCTCGGTCAAGTGCGGGTGAGAAAGAACCGACAGATATCAATGTATTAGCTGATGAATACTTGAGGCTTGCTTATCACGGCTTCAGGGCCAAAGACAAGTCGTTCAATGCTGATTTCAAATGTGAGTTGGATGAGGGCCTGCCCAAACTAAATTTAGTTCAACAAGACATCGGCAGGGTGTTCTTAAACCTCATCAACAATGCATTTCAAGCCGTAAAGACAGTTGACAAACCGAAAGTTATGGTGACAACAAAAAAGAATGGACACGGAGTTGAAATCAAGGTGAAGGACAATGGCACTGGAATTCCTGATGCCATTAAGGAGAAGATTTTTCAGCCATTTTTTACAACTAAACCAACTGGCGAAGGTACCGGTCTCGGATTGAGCCTGAGCTATGACATCGTCAAGGCTCATGGAGGTGAGCTGTTTGTGGAAAGCTCACTGAAAAAGGGTACAGAATTTACGATTCGACTTTAAACAACTATTTGATCAACCTAAACTGTTCATATGAAACTCAACCGTAAAAAACTGATCTGGATATATGGCATCTGGCTCCTGTTTTCTTTTCGGACCCTTCCAGACTTAACAGCGCAGAACAATCCCGAAATTGGCCTGCCTTTAATCACAAATTATCCAACCACTGTATATAATGGAAATGGACAGGTATGGTCAATCATTCAGGATAATGATGGTATCATGTATTTCGGCACATCTTCTGAAATCATGGAATTTGATGGGATTAATTGGCGGCAAATTCGAACATCTGACAGCTATAACGCCGCGGCAGTGCGTGGCATGGCAATGAATGATAAGGGGGTAATCTTTTATGGCAACACAGGGGATTTTGGTTATGTAAAACGAAATGAATTAGGTAACCAGACTTGCTATTCTTTAAAGGAATTAATCCCAAAAGAATATCTGGAGTTTGAGCAAATTTGGTCAGTCCAATTTGACGGCGAATACATCTATTTTCAAGCAAGGGAATACCTTTTCAAGGTGAATGCCGACTTGAGTATTTCAGAAAAACGGATCGAAGTGTATGAGCCAAAAGGCACTTTTTCCCAGGGTTTTATTCTGCAAGGAAACTATTTCATTCACGATACCAGTGAAGGTATCCTCAAAATGGTTGATGGTAAATTAGAGCTATTGCCAGGAGGGGATTTTTTTACTGGTAATCGGCTTTTCACATTACTTCCATACGATCCAAACCCTGACACGGGGAAAAATCAGTTTTTGGCAGGTATGTTTTACAACGATCTCTATCTCTTCGATGGTGACAAATTTGTGCTTTTTGAAAGCGAAATCAACCAATACCTCACCAATAATTTGCTCTATAAGAGTGTCCAGCTTTCTAATGGTAACTATGCCCTTTCAGTAATTGGCATCGGTTTGGTCGTTCTTGATAGAGATGGTAAAATCGTCAACACAATTTCCTCTGAGGCTGGCCTCCAAGACCCTTCTATTTATTCAGTTTTTGTTGACAACACTGGTATAGTTTGGACAGGTTTAGACAATGGAATCTCTAAAATCGAATTGAATTCACAGATAAGTAGTTTTTCAAAACAATCAGGAATTCCATCAACCGTACTTGCTATTAATAGGTCTGGTGGCATTCTTTATATCACTACACCAATTGGGTTATATGAATTCAACGCTGCCGAAAAACAGTTCAAACCGATCCCAAAGGTTAGTCAAACGCAAATCTGGCAATTAAGAAAGGACGGTGATGATTTATTGGTACCGGGATCCAAGCTTTCAATTATTAGGAATGGCAAGATAGTTTCAACTCCGATTGATCAATCTTTTACTGGTCAGGATATAATGATTTCTAAGAGGGACAATAATGTTCTTTATGCCGCTGGAGAAGATGGAGTTAATATTTATTTCCGTGAAAATGCCAATTGGAAGCGATTGGGTGCAATTGAGCTTGGACCATTAACGATATGGTCTTTAGCTGAAGATAAGGAAGGAGGAATTTGGGCCGGAACACAAAACAATGTAACGTATCGTCTATTACCGTCTTTTAATGAGATTGGTATTCCTGACCCTGCTGCCTATACAGTTGAAGAATTCAATTCAGAAAATGGAATAATCAATGCGCCAGGTTTGATCTATGCGGTTAATGGCGAAATATATATCCCTGCATTTGGTGATATTTTGAAGTACGATGCCGAAAACAAGCAAATAATAACTGACAACACTTTTGGGGAAATCCCGAATGACCTCGATTTGTCTGAAAATTTCTTTCTTCAGGAAGATGCCTCAGGCAGGGTTTGGATACCGATTAGAAATAAAATTCGGCTGGCAACACCCCAATCTGATGGTGGTTATAAACTGGAAGAAGACTTGTTTAATGCATATCCGTGGCAGAGTGTCTCTTGCATCTTTCCGGAAGAGAATGGCATTGTTTGGATAGGCAGTGGTGAAGGCCTCGTTCGCTTTGACATGAATGTAAAGGCAGAGCAAACAAAAGAATTCTCCGTTCTGCTGAGGAAAATAACTACCCGGGAAGATACCCTCAGCCACATCAGGCAAGAATCTGCTGGCCCCCTATCTCAGTTAAGCAGTGACAATAATTCGTTAAGATTTCAGTATGCTGCCCAATTTTATGAACAGGAGCACCGCACATTATATCAGACTTATCTGGAAGGTTTTGATGAAGATTGGTCTGATTGGGACAGGAACTCCTATAAGGAATACACAAACCTGTCTTCAGGTACCTACACATTTCATGCAAGGGCCAAAAACATCTACAATACCCTAAGCAATGAAGCGACTTATACTTTCACAATTTTGCCGCCATGGTATGCCACATTATGGGCTTATATAATTTATGCAGGCCTTTTTGCCATACTCATTTATATACTTGTGAAATTTCAAAGTAGGAGAATGATTGCCAGGGAGCGTGAACGAAGCAGGGAAAAAGAATTGGCTCATGCTAAGGAAATAGAAAAAGCTTATGAAAACCTGAAATCTACACAGAACCAGTTGATCCATTCTGAGAAGATGGCATCATTAGGAGAGTTGACTGCTGGTATTGCGCATGAAATACAGAACCCCTTAAATTTTGTGAACAATTTTTCTGAAGTGAATACAGAGCTGGCTGAAGAGCTTGAGGAAGAAATCAAAAACGGAAATTATGATGAGGCCATTGAAATTACCCACGACATCATAGAAAACGAAAAGAAAATTGCACACCATGGCAAGAGGGCGGAAGGCATTGTGAAGAGTATGCTGCAGCATTCAAGGGGTGGCGATGGTCAGATTGAACCCACTGATATTAATGCGCTTGCAGATGAATATTTAAGACTTGCTTTTCATGGCATGAGGGCAAAGGACAAATCTTTTAATGTGAATTTGGACACTGAATTTGATGAGTCGTTGGAGAAAGTAAATGTTGTACCTCAAGATATTGGTAGGGTCATCCTCAATCTGATAACAAACGGTTTTCACACTTTAACAGAAAAGAAAAACCAATCAGAAAATGGGTATCAGCCAACCCTCTATTTAAGTACGCAAAAACTAAATGATCAAATAAGAATTTATATCAGGGATAATGGGAATGGTATCCCTGATAACATAAAAGAAAAAATATTCCAACCTTTCTTCTCAACCAAAGGAACTGGAGAAGGCACCGGTTTAGGCCTATCACTGAGTTATGAAATCATAACCAAGGGGCATGGCGGCAAACTGGAGGTCTCCAGCAAAGCGGGAGAGGGCTCTGAATTCATTATTTCAATTCCAATTAAACCCTAACCAAAAAGATGAAAATTCTAGTAGTAGATGATGAACAGGATATTAAGCTTCTTTTTCAGCAAAGGTTTCGAAGGGAAATTCGAACCCAGGAATTTGAATTTGCCTTCGCCTTTTCAGGTGAAGAAGCCTTGCAGTACTTACAAAGTCACGCTCATGATGGTGTTCTGATTCTTTCTGACATCAACATGCCAGGAATGAGTGGACTCGAGTTGCTTGAGAAAATCAAAAAAAGCTATAAAAAGCCACCGCCAGTTGTAATGATGGTAACGGCTTATGGCGATGAAGAAAACCGCAATTCTGCCAAAAACCTGGGAGCAGATGGCTTTCTTACTAAGCCCATTGACTTTCCCATTTTGAAAGAGAAACTTAAAGAGATAGGAACATGACAAAAATCCTTGTTGTGGATGATGAGCCGGATTTAGAAGGCCTGATCCAACAGAAGTTCCGCAAAAGCATCCGAAATAGTCAATACAGTTTCGTATTTGCCGAAAATGGCCGTCAGGCACTTGAAAAGCTTAATGACAATGAGGATGTTGATCTTGTGCTCACAGACATCAATATGCCAGAAATGGACGGCCTCACACTTCTAACAAAGCTGAACGAAAGAGATAATTTCCTAAAAACCGTAATTGTATCGGCTTATGGGGATATGGACAACATCAGGACAGCCATGAACCTTGGGGCTTTTGACTTCATAACCAAGCCCATTGATTTCCACGATTTGGAGGTCACTATGACCAAAACTATCAAGCATGTGCTTGAACTGAAGCAAAGTGCGGAAACCCTTAGAGAGAACGACACCTTAAAGATTTACCTCAAAGAGATTAATGCTCAAAAGAAGTTAAAAGATCGGTTTTTTGCGATAATCTCGCATGACCTCAGGGGGCCGGTGAGCTCCTTTCAGGGGCTCAGTGACATCATAGCGATGTATATTAAAAAAGGAAAGTATGATGAGTTGGAAAAAATGATCTCAGAGGTGGAGCAGGCCACCGCTCAACTTTCCGGGCTACTCGATAATCTTCTCAATTGGGCATCTCAGGAGATGAGTGCTATTCCGTACAATCCGGTTGAAATAGATGTAAATGAGATGGTTGAAAGTTTGTTCCGGGTTTTACATTCATCGGCTATATCCAAATCAATTACCCTGTCAAATAAAGTAGAACCTGGTATAGTAATATGGGCCGACTTAAACAGTACAGTTACTATTTTCCGAAATCTCATAAATAATGCATTGAAGTTCACAGAAGACAATGGCACCATCGAAATAACTGCAGATGGTTCTAATGACTCAATTACAATAAAAGTTTCAGATACTGGCATTGGCATACCAGAAGATAAAATGAAGGATTTATTCAAACTGACAGATGCATCAAGTACGTATGGCACCAAAGGCGAAAAGGGTGTTGGCTTAGGGTTGCAGTTAGTCAGTGAGTTTACAAAACTCAACAAGGGCGAACTTAACGTTGATAGCACTCCCGGAAAGGGAACTACTTTTTCAGTTACTTTACCGAAGCCAGCTTAATCAGTTAACCCCAAAATCTCTTTTACCATTCTTTCAAGCGCTTCAGGGCTTGTAACATTTGCCTTATTGATATAGCCAGTTACCTGAGGAAGCTGATTTTCCCTGGCTATCGTTAAGGATGAAACAATGATAATCTTCGGAGGTTTCTCCATTAACTCAAGTTTGGGCCCAATCCAGTCTGCTACATAGTTACCATCTACCATTGGCATTTCGATATCCAGAAAAACGAGGTCAGGTTTCTCCGAAACAATAGCACTTGCACCTTTAATGGGTTTATTAAACGCTTCTAAAAATGTTAACCATGGGATGTCTTCGATGTACGTTTCCAACTTTCGCAATAAAAGTGGATCATCATCAATGCAAATACAGGTTAGTTGATCAGGCATGGAATTTAAGTTGAGAGGGCTCAATTTATAAAATTTAAAAGTGTAAAACTGTTCTATCTCATTTTGACATGCTCAACTTTATCGGGGCTTAGAAAAATCTAAGTTCGTAGTTAAATAATTATATTTGATCTTTCCAACGATCATGAAGACCTTATTAATAGTGATTTTATTGGCCCTGCCAGCGGTTACTGTCTTTGCAAACCATGAGTTTATTTTTCCATCCAAGGAGGGGAAAATTCAGCTAAGAACTTCTAAAGGGCTGATCGCTAAAAATCAAACAGCGACATTTCAGGTGGAATCTATGGATGGAATTGACCTGTTTGACTTGAACATCACAGCACTTAATGGTTCGGCCGCTTTTTCAGGAACGGAGCTGTCAGTAAATGTTACTAATGAAAGTCTCATTTATTTGTTAGTTACTCAGACAGATGAGGCCACTGGTCAGATAAAATATTATGATTTGATTGGCCTTCCTATTGCCCAGAATACTTACCCCTATATAGCGGTTTATGCGGATAACGTCACTATTAATCCGCAAAGAGGCATTCAGGGAGACACCCAAAACATTCATATGATGACCTTATATAATGAGTTGCAGGGAAGTTGCACAGAGGTATTTGTAACTGAAATATCTGTTGCCTTTACTGACAGGCATAAAGAGGTTGGAAAAGTAAGCGCCATGAATGATGCCGTTTCAGTAAGCACACTGTTCAATAGAGGTGCAAGCCCTCATTTGCATCTTCAGGTGACGGCTGACGATATGGGATGTAAAAATGAAAAAGGCGCTGTCATCAGCATTAGTCCTGGCATAAAAAAGAAATACGCTTACGCAATTACCGCCTCAAATCTTGATAAAGATATCTTGGGCATCATTAATCGGATGAATAAGGAGAATGCTGCAGCTAAAGCCAAAAACTCACAAGCAAGCAACGATTCTTAATAGGCTCTTACACTTACTCCCTGCATAAAATTGACGAAAGCTGTATTAGCTACTTTATTGCCACCAGCCGTCGGATAGTCTCCAGTAAAATACCAGTCTCCCAAGTGATTAGGGCATGCTTTGTGGAGATTTTCAACTGTTTGATATACAATTTCTAAGTCACACTTCATTTCAGGTGGCCGAACTATTTCAGCAATCTTCCTTGAGATTTCTTCATATGGGAATGGCCGATAGATTTCTTTAACATAATTCGGTGCTTTCCTATTATCTTTAGCTGACAGGCATTTCTCAAATACCTCCTCCATTATATGTTCCTGATCCGTCTCCTTCAAAAGTTCGAGGGCGGCCCTAAATGCTACAAACTCCTTCATTCTCGACATATCGATGCCATAACAATCAGGGAACCGAATTTGCGGTGCAGAGCTTACAATCACAATTTTCTTGGGCTCCAACCTGTTAAGTGTTCTTAAAATGCTCTTTTCAAGAGTAGTACCTCTTACAATGGAGTCATCAATCACCACCACTGTATCTTGCTTCTTGTTAATTACTTCGTATGTGGTATCATACACATTAGAAACCATCTCATCCCTGTGATCATCATCGGTGATAAATGTCCGAAGCTTAGCATCTTTGATCACTAGTTTTTCAACTCTGGGCCTAAATGACAAAAGCTCTTCCATTGAGGTCATCGATGGCTTGCCCTCCAGGATTACTTCCTTCCTCTTGCTTACCAGGTATTCTTCTAATCCACTCATCATTCCTAAGAATGCAGTTTCAGCAGAGTTTGGAATGTAAGAGAAGACAGTATTCTTTAAATCTGAATTGCAAGATTTGAGCACCTGAGGCAAAAGGTAGTTTCCAAGATTACGCCGCTCCTGGTAGATGTCAGGATCGGATGGCCTTGAGAAATATATCCTTTCGAAACTACATGATTTCTTCTCGATCGGGTCAATGAAAGGCTTCTCAGCATAATTTCCCTCTTTATCAATTATCAGTGCATGTGCAGGCTTAATTTCTTTTATCTGACTGTACTCAACATCGAATGCGGTTTTGATTGCAGGCTTCTCTGATGCCACTACCACAACTTCATCATCAGCATACCAATATGCCGGTCTTATACCTGCGGGATCCCTGGCTACAAATGATGCCCCATGACCAATTACCCCAGCCATGGTATAACCGCCATCAAAGTCCTTGCAGGCTCTTTGAAGCACTTTCTGAAGGTTAAGTTGGTTTTCAATTATTTCAGTAATCTCCCTGTTGGCCAGCTTGTCTTTGTATTCATCGAAAATGGCCTGATTTTCTTCGTCAAGAAAGTGGCCTATTTTCTCCATAACCGTCACAGTGTCAGTCTTCTCCCGCGGATTTTGGCCTATGTCAATAAGCATGTTGAAAAGCTCATCAACATTGGTCATGTTGAAATTACCTGCAATTACGAGGTTACGGCTACGCCAGTTATTCTGTCGGGACATCGGGTGGCACATGTCGACATTATTTTTGCCATGTGTGCCATATCGTAAATGTCCAAGCCACATTTCGCCTGTAAACTCACAGTTCTTTTTGAGCCAATCAGCATTATAAAAATCGTTGCCTCCCTCCTTTTTAGCTTTGCGGTATTTCTTGCCTATTTTTTCAAAAATATCCTTGATCGCAGTTGATTCCGCTGATCTTAATCTGCTGAAAAATTTATAACCAGGTTCAATGTTCAATTTAATATTGGCAACACCTGCTCCATCCTGCCCCCTGTTATGTTGCTTTTCCATCAGGATATACAATTTGGACATACCGTAACCTGGGTAGCCATACTTATCTATGTAGTAAGAAAGGGGCTTACGAAGGCGAATGAGGGCAATGCCACACTCATGTTTAATGGGGTCGCTCATCGACTTTTGGGATTGTTACGACAAAATTACGCTCATTAATTTTGAACGCCAATCTTCACTTTTTTATAAGAACTGAAACTATTTGTAAAAGTTCATTTTACCCGTTTTGATCCATATGGTTTGTCGCGGTCAATTTCAATTGCATGTGTCACAATCATTTCTATTTCATCGGTTAAATCTTCAAGGTCATGGATAATAATTCCACCTACCTGCTTTCTTCCTCGAAAATCTAATTCCGGGAAGTCCGTAGTAAACTCGTTGGCCCTGACAAAGGCCAGTTCAATTCCGTCTTTCTTAACAGGATTTGTATAGCATATCCAGCTCTTATTATAATAGAATGGGATTTTATATTTAATCTTGGCAGACATCCCCTCAAAGGCACTCAAATAATCATAAAGAAATTTAAGGATTTCATGTTGGGTACCAGTTTGTAATGATATGTAATCTATAACGGCCGACATATTACGATTTAAGCCAATACTCAGTTGCCAAATAAGTCTCGATGCTGGGGTAATCAATAAACCCTTTTATGTCAAAATACACCCGCATCATGTTTGGTATTATAACCAACGGATTTCCAAAAAACCTAAAGGGGTTCAGTAAATCTTTTTTTGAAGCCATTTGTTCTTCCACAATGCCGTCATAGTCTTCAAATTCGTTAGAGAGCCTTCTCACGACGTTTCTGTTATAATTCCACAGTGGATGGATTTTCAATGACAAGGGTGTATGCCCATTGTGCCACCTGCTTATAAACTCATCATAATCTAAATCTTTCTTCTTCTTAAAAAATGTGAGCAAGCAAACACCGGGTGTTGGTTCTCCATCAGGCCAAGATTTATGGTAAGAAACCGGAATTGCTTCGCTAGCGGAAAAATGTTGACCCGCTATGCTTTCCATTTCAACGTTTGCATCAGAATGAACAGAAACAACTGCAACCTTCTTATTTGAGAAGGGAATTATTGAAAATTTAAGGGGGCGGTCTTCTGAAATTACAATTTTGAGCTTCGTCACTTCGGGGGCATCTGCAAGTAAATTAGCTACTTCAAAAACTTTTTCCCTGAATTTATCCCCCTGTTCGAAAGAATCTTCCCTAAATACTAAAATGCGCTTTTGCATATGTTAAAAACAAAAAAAGGCTATCCAAATTAAGGATAGCCTTTCTCAATTCATTTAAAGTCTTGATCAATATTGCAACTGTACCTTTTTGGTAAATAAGTATGCAATCTCCTCCGGTGACTTTAATTCTTTAAGTTTTGCTTCGAATTCCTCAGTGTTTTGGTACCTGATGAACAACCCGATGTCCAAAGCCTTAGTTAGTT
Source organism: Cyclobacteriaceae bacterium (assembly GCA_040222875.1). Lineage (GTDB taxonomy): Bacteria > Bacteroidota > Bacteroidia > Cytophagales > Cyclobacteriaceae > JAJCYL01. The sequence goes on from JAVKCG010000005.1 coordinate 111,599, forward strand.
CGTCCAGAGCTTCCTCTTCTGACATCTCACCCTTCTTCACCTTCTTCTTATATCCAGAACTCAATTTTTTAAGAGCGTAATAAATTGAAGGTTTTTCGACGATCGTTTTGGTGCCAGGACTTGAAGGCGTACCTGCTTCTTCCCAGGTGTATGACTCCTGAAGGAGTTGAAGTTTCTTAGCGATACCGTCACCTAAATAATGCTTTCCGACGATTGACATGTCGACACTGCTCTCATCGAGTTTGTCTTCCATAAAATCGAAATAAAAAACATCATCACTGGCTGAATCTTGTGCCACAACAACTCCTGCTGAGAAGAGCGCTGCGATGGCAAACATTGAAATCCTTTTCATATAAAACTGTAGTTTAAGGTTCAAATTCTAAATTTTCTGAAAAAAGACAACTGCAAATATCTTAAAACCTAAAAATATTCACAATAGTTAATTTGTTACCTTTCAACATTCGGGCCAAAATCAACTTATGTGTTTGAATGTCTTTAGAATTATTCTTTGCATTCGCCCAATTTCACGAAACAATTCTGTTTCGCATATACTTAAACAACCTCTTAATTAACATCCCGAAAAATTAGAAATAACGCCGCTGCTTATTTCCATTCCCAAATCAATCTTATAGCTTTGCATCGGCAAATCAGTACGACCAGCTCCTGCTGAATCCCCCAGGACCGGAAGGTAGCAAGGGTAGGTGGTCGTAGCGGTGCGATGCTTGATTTGCCATTTTTTTATTTATTGCAGCCAACATCTCCTCAATCTGCCTAACTTTGGCTGGTTCAATCAATTTTATCTATTAATCCCTACTGTATGCAGTTTTTCATTGATACCGCAAGCCTATCAGAAATTCAGGAAGCCTATGATTTGGGTGTGCTGGATGGTGTAACCACTAACCCTTCTTTAATGGCAAAAGAAGGCATAACTGGTCAAGAAAATATAAGAAGCCATTACAAAGCAATATGCGACATTGTTGACGGCAATGTAAGTGCTGAAGTAATATCAACTGATTTTAATGGCATTATGAAAGAAGGGCGGGAACTTGCCAAGATCGATGATAAAATTGTTGTAAAAGTACCCATGATTAAAGATGGTGTTAAGGCGATAAAAGCTTTTAGCAATGACGGAATAAGGACAAACTGCACACTAATTTTTAATGCTGGTCAGGCCATTTTGGCAGCAAAAGCTGGGGCAAGCTATATTTCTCCATTCCTTGGTCGTTTGGACGACATATCTTCTGATGGACTGGCGCTTATCGGCCAGATTGTTCAAATTTTTGACAATTATGGTTTTGAAACGGAAATCCTTGCTGCCTCAATAAGGCATAACATGCATCTGATACATTGTGCTGAAATGGGTGCCGATGTTGCAACCTGTCCTCTTTCTGTAATTACCGGATTGTTAAAACACCCGTTAACCGATAGTGGCCTGGAAAAATTTCTTGCTGATTACAAAAAAGGCAACTCTTAGTGTACATAATTAAGGTAAAGGGTAAATCAAAGATCCCAGATTATATTCAATTGCGTGATGATGACTTCATTTTGATAGCCTACTTCAGGGCAGATCGGGAACCTAAAAAGTTGGACAAATATGGCCTTGAAGGGAAAGAAGAGGCACTTAAATCATTAATCAGCACCTTGCCTTTTGGTAAACTTCAAAAGTTAGAGCTCTGATGTCTTTTTCAACTGATCCGGTAGTTAATGTTAATGAGGCCTCCATCTTTCAGGAAAATGACACTGTACTAAATGAAATAACTTTTCAGATTGAAAAAGGGGAGTTTGTCTATCTAATCGGTAAAACAGGAAGTGGAAAAACATCACTTTTAAAAACCCTCTATGCAGATCTGCCCCTTAGATTGGGCAACATTGCCGTTTCTGGTTATCAAATAAGGGGAATCAAAAGAAAAGAAGTTCCTTTTTTAAGGCGTAAAATCGGAATTGTTTTTCAGGATTTTCAATTGTTTAATGATAGAACTGTAGCAGAAAATCTACAGTTTGTGATGAAAGCAACTGGTTGGAAAGAGCGGTCAAAGATGAAAAACCGCATGGCCGAAGTGCTGATGAGGGTTGGCTTAGGTACAGTTGCAGGCAAAATGCCACACCAGCTTTCTGGTGGAGAACAACAAAGAGTAGTTATTGCGAGGGCACTCATCAATGAGCCCCAAATCCTAATTGCTGATGAGCCAACAGGTAACCTCGATCCGGAGGTCTCTGATGGCATATTTAAACTTTTTCTGGAAATCAATAATAGCGGCACCGCTATTTTAATGGCAACTCACAATTATTCTTTTCTGAAAAAATACCCCGCCAGGATTCTCAAATGTTCTAAAAATCAATTACATGATTCTTCAAAAGAAGAATTTGAGATAGAAGACACTTTCTACTAAGACGATGTTATATGGTCTTGAATTATTCCATTGCCAAATATGCTTTCTTGTAATTGAGCCAACCCTTAACTTTGACTTTGCTGCTTTAAAAATTTAGCATTGATTTAAGTAAGGTGCAAAAGATTAAATACTCATTAATTGCCGTGGTATTCGCTCTGGCTTCCTGCTCAGAGGAGACCTTGCCGGGTGAGCTGGAAAATTTCGGCATTAGGTATTTTCCCCTTGAGGAAGGGGCTTTTCGAATTTATGATGTAAGCAGGATTGAATTTACCTTACTTGAAAGCGATACTAGTTCCTTTCAGCTCAGAGAAAGAATCACCGAAGCATTTGATAACGACGCCGGCAGCATATCCTACGTCGTTGAGCGGTCAACAAGGCCTGATGCCGGTGCTCCATGGGTGATTGACTCAATTTGGACTGCAAGAGTTACTGAATCCGTGGCAATACTGAATGAGAACAATGTGCCTTTAGTGAAACTGGTTTTCCCTATTATTGAAGATTCAGAATGGGACGGCAACATCTTCAATTCTAATGACGAAGACATCTATACTTATCGGAATGTTTTCGCTCCTGGTGAAATATTAGGGACAGTGTTCAACAATACTGTTACGGTAGTGCAAAGTGAAATTTCTGATAACCTGATTTTAAGGGATGAACGAATTGAAATTTATGCCGAAGATGTGGGATTGATTCATAAAGATTTCGTCGTTTTAAATTTTTGTGCAAGACAAGATTGCCTAGGTCAGGGCATCATTGATTCAGGTATAATTCTAAAGATGGACCTCATTGAAAATGGAACGGAGTAGGTTAATTGTAATCTTATTTTTAGCGATAAGCTTTCAGCTTGAGGCCGGGGTAAATCGATACATTGTCTTCTTTATTGATAAAGCAAATTCTGAATTTTCTGTTAACCGACCTGAGGAATTTTTATCTACCAAAGCTATTCAAAGAAGAGAGCGCCAGGGGTTGCTAATAACCGAATCAGATTTACCAGTCAATTCATCTTACATCACTCAGTTGGCTGATCTTGAAGCCGATGTATTTCATTCATCAAAATGGATGAATGCTGTTTTAGTGCAAGTAGATGAAGCTGTGATTAGCGACATATCGGCACTGTCATTTGTTAAGAAGGTACAATATGTAGCTCCAAACGAAAAGCTTCTAAAGAACGCAGAGAATGAAGAATCGGATACTCAGTTTAACAAGCGGCCAAGAAACTCAAAAAGTACTGCCGCACAAAATGAGCTGCTTTCAGTAGATGAGATGCATGAGCTTGGCTTTGATGGTGACAATATCACCATTGCCGTTTTTGATGGTGGCTTCCAAAAGGTGAATGAAATCTCCTATTTTGAGCACATTTTCTCTGAAAACCGCATGGTTGCTACTTATGATTTCGTTACCAACTCTTCCAACGTCTATCGCTATGACGACCACGGAACGAGAGTGTTCTCCGCAATATCGGGTTTTTTTGAGGACAGCTTTACGGGTACGGCCCCTGATGCAAATTTTGTTTTATGCGTGACAGAAGACGTTGGTACTGAATTTAAGATCGAAGAATATAACTGGCTTTTTGCGGCAGAGTACGCCGACAGCCTTGGTGTAGATATTATTAGCACCTCCCTGGGATATAACATTTTCGATGACCGCACCATGGATTACGAACATGATGATCTGGATGGTCAAACGGCGGTAATTACTCAAGCAGCAAACATGGCTGCAGAAAAAGGCATCTTGCTGGTAGTAAGTGCCGGAAATGAGGGAAACAATTCCTGGGGCACATTAACCCCACCCGCTGATTCAGAATTTGTTTTGACTGTGGGTAGTGTAACCAGCTCTGGTGATTTGAGCAGTTTTAGTTCCCTTGGCCCAACAGCTGACGATCGCATTAAACCAGACGTTGTGGCCCTTGGTTCTGGTGTCTCATTAATCGGTAGCAGTGGTAGCATTATCACTTCCAACGGAACAAGTTTTTCAGCCCCACTGGTTGCAGGGCTGGCAGCTGGCATATGGCAGGCAAAACCCGAATTGACCAACCTGGAGCTCATTGATATTATAAGAATGACGGCCAGTCGGGCATCGGCCCCTGACAACTCATTCGGCTACGGTGTGCCTGATTTTATTTCTGCTACTCAAGAGCAAGTGCTTTCGGTTGATGACATTCTGAAAGAACGGATTAAAGTTTACCCAAACCCATTTAGAGGAACTAAAATCTATATCGACTTAAACAGTCGCTTTACGGAGAACGGCCTCACTATCAGTTTATATGATCTTGCCGGGAATTTGTTGACTCAAGGGAGTTATCAAAATGTACCATCCGAGAAAATAATTGAGTTTGACACTGATGCCGTGTTACCCGTTGGCACATACCTTCTACAGGTAGAATCACCAAAGAGGCAAACACAGGTAAGGCTGCTGAAATACTAGTAAGGAAGCGTCGGTATTTTCAAAATAAGTGCTATTTGGTAGCTTTTTAGAGGAATAAAAGTTCCTATATTTGATTAATCTCAAATTGATTTAAACATATCTGATATGAAAAATGGCTTACTTTCGATCGTATCGATCATTTTGTTTCTGTTGTCTTCATCAAATATTAAAGCCCAGGACCTGGATTTTTCAAGTGTACTGAGTGGTGGAACAGAGGATGCTGAAATCTACCTTAATGGTTACATCAATCCTTTCATGAAAGGGTTTGGGTATGGCTTGACAAACGGATGGTACAACACTGCTGAAACTCATAAAAAATTCGGAGTTGATTTAACAATCACAGGCAATTTGGCTTATGTGCCAGATAATGATCTTTTTTTTAATGCAACATTTAATACGCTTACTGTCAGTGGAAGCGGCGATTTACCAACGGTTTTCGGCCCTGACGCAAATAGCACAATGAATTTTAGCACTACGCAGCAAGTCACCTATACAGACCCTGAATCCGGTCAAACTGTGATGGAAAACGCCACAATCACGGGTCAATTTGATGCACCTGATGGGCTTGACCTGGAGGAAGAAGTTGGATCCTCATTTGTTCCTGTTCCGATGGTACAACTTGGCGTTGGTCTTGTGAAGCAAACTGATTTGAACCTTCGCTTAATCCCAAAAATCTCAACAGACGATTTCGAAATGAACATGTGGGGCCTGGGTGTTAAACACGGTATCAAACAATGGATTCCAGGGATAAAGCATATCCCAATTGATCTATCAGTGTTTTTAGGATATACCAAGTTGAAAGCAGAAAACGACCTAAGCGGTGTTGGGCTTGATGGGACGGATCAGGTAGCTGAGTACAATGTGAACTCTTTTACTATGCAGGCACTCGTGTCAAAGAAGTTATCTGTCTTGACCCTTTACAGTGGTTTAGGCTTTAACTCGACAAGCTCAAATCTGGCCATGAAGGGCACTTATGTAATTGAAGGTACTACTGAAGTTACTACTAGTAATGGTACTGAAACAGTGGATTCTTCTTACGATATTATTGACCCAATAGATTTAGATTTTTCCAGCTCAGGGCCAAGAATAACATTTGGCGCCAGGCTTAAATTATTCATTCTGACGCTGCATGGTGCATATACAATTCAGGAGTACAACACACTTACCGTTGGCTTAGGCTTCTGGGTTCGATAGAATATTCTTTTACTCTTTGCTTGCAAGGCCTCTCGTGTGGAGGCCTTTTTTTATGGTGTAGCGTTTACCCACATTTCAATAAGAAACCTGGCAATCGAGTCCTCTTTGGACAAAATAAGTTCACCCTGACTGACCAGCTCTTTTATTTCATCCCGTGTGTACCACTGAGCATCTGAGACCTCATTAGGGGCCAGCTGCAATTGAGTCGTTTTGCTTTCGGCAAAAAAACCCACCATAAGTGAAGACGGAAACGGCCATGGTTGTGAGGCGATGTACCTTACATTTTCCACCTCCAAACCCGACTCTTCCTTCATTTCACGAACAACTGCTTCTTCCAGGCTTTCACCTATTTCAACGAATCCTGCCAAAGTTGATCTCATCTTATCAGGATAATGACCAGCCTTTCCCAGCAAACAAATTGGCTCTCCATTTTTTGGGCGATGTTCAATTAGCACAATAACTGCTGGGGAAATTCTGGGATAGTATATATGGCCGCATTCTGAGTTAGAGCACTTTCTTGCGTGACCCGCCTCTATACTTTGAGAGAAAGTGCCACATCTATGGCAATACTGATGTGTTTGATGCCAATAAATAATACCCCTCGCAAAAGCTCCTATTGAAGCTGCTTCATTGTCAAGCTGCTTCGAAATCGTCCTAATATCGGCGAACTCACAATACTCACTAATGAATTCGGTTAGCTCCTTTTCTTCAATCACTTCAGTGGCTTGAATGGAGTTTCCCTGCCATTCACCCAAATAACTGCTATGACCAGTTGTAATGTTTTGTAAAACATTGGAAGGTAAAAACTGCAACCTTAATCTGCCATTGACCCGCTCAATAAGGTTTAAGTTTTTCCAAATTGGCAAAACAAGGCCAGACCCAGCTTTTTCTTTTACGAAGTCAGTATCGGTACGTTTCTCTGAATGTCTTTCGATATTTCCATTAGTGTAGATCAGATGTTTTTTTGATTGCATTTAATGAACCTTTCCTAATCGTAAATAAATAGGGGTCCTTGATTTTAATATTGTCTCAGAATTACCCCATACTTCCTTCAATTTATCTTTCAATTCATCCAAAGGGCTATATCCATTTTCCCTAATAAAGTATTTAACAGCCGACCAAGTGCTGAAATAATTAATCAGTGAATCGAGATTATGATTTATTTCAACATGAAATTCCGGGGCTTCAAACTCATCAAAAGGGAATAGGATAGTGCGGTATTCCTCTTGGATAAATGATCTTTCAGGAGGCCAATATTGGCCCACTTTAGCCTCATAGAAATTAGTTATCAAAGAGTCAATAGAATCATCATCAAATTTTACAAGTCCATAAGTCCAAACAGCAATTTTTGAATTCACCCTGCCTACCCTTCTCACTTCCCTGAAAAATTTATCAAAATCGAACCAATGCATGGCTTGGGCCACTGTGATAAGATCAATACTGTTTTCAGGTAATCCCGAATTTTCGGCCGACGCAATCTGGTAGTTTACTTTCGGATGTTCAGATGCCTTTTCTATCTGTGCGGCACTGGCATCGGTAGCAGTAACCCTGTTGAAATAATTCGCCAACACAACTGCAGCCTGACCGTTTCCGGTTGCGCAATCCCAGGCATGATCTCTATCTTCTACGTGTTTCAAAATAAACTGATAAAGTTCATCGGGGTAGGTTGGACGGTATTTAGCATAGCTATCTGAAACTGTTGAAAAATGATCTTTAAATGGCATTCGAAAATCTTATTTTTACTTTAAACGATAATTAAATGGATAAGTCGGCCCAAATTAAACTGCTAAAAAAACAGCTCCAGAAAGTTAACGGTGATTCATTTGATCTGGAAGCCTGGAAGGTAACTTCCATTACCCTGCTTTCTAAAATTTTCGGTGCCGATGATGAAAGGATCAAAGCCATAAATGATTTAAAGATTGATTATGGAAGTTGGGCATTAAGGGATGCCTCTTCTAAATACGATCCTGTGACTACTTGCAAGCGTAAGGCTCAAGATTTGATTGAGTTATCAATTGAAGAATTGGAAATGTCAACACCTGAAAAAACCAATCAGCTTCAAAAAATTCTTAGCAATCATTTGAGCGGTAATCAGCTTAATGAGTTAAACGCTATAACCGATAAAGCAACTCTGATCAAAAAGCTTCAAGCTTTAAAAGCACCTACACTGGCAGCAATTCTTGCCGACCTTACACTCAAATAATCGCCTTATTTAAATACGATGTATCCCATTTTTAATGCCGTAAATTACCAGGCCAATACGGTTCTTAATTGACAACTTCTCAAACAAAGATTCCCGATATCCATCAACTGTTCGGGGTGAAATATTCATTTTATCAGCAATTTCTTTGTAGGTCATTTCTGAGCAACACAGCCGGATGAACGCCTCTTCCGTCTCATTAAGCTCTGGGTTAGAAAACTGAAGGTTATGGACCACCGTTTTCGTAACCAGTTCTGAATACGTATAGCCATGCTCCATCAGTTCCTCTAATGAAATCCTTAGATTTTCTGGGTCAACATCTTTAAGCAAATAACCCTTCGCCCCCGATTTCAGCATCTTAATAATTGACAGCTCATCATGATACATTGAAAGGGCCAGAACTTTTACCTCGGGATGATTCTCTTTAAGCCATTGTGTAGTTTGGAACCCATTCTTAACAGGCATATCTATATCCATCAAAATGATATCAGGAAGGTTTTCCGTCAGTTGATCGATGAATTCCTGACCATTGGAGAAATCACTCAAAACGTTAAACCCCGGAATTTCCCTTATTAATGCTACTACCCCTTTTCTGAAAAGGCTATGATCATCGATTATTGATACTTGGATTGGCTGATTGTTCAATTGCTGGTATTTATTAGTCACAAATATTAGGGAAAAATACCGTCATAAAAAGGGTGTTTTCACCCGAGAGCTATTCACCTCATCAATCAATATTTGCTGAGAGACTAATATTAGTCTTGAATTCATAGCTGGTTGAGGTAAAGCCTGTCCGTAAAACGGATGGGCTTTCTTATTAAGCCTCCAGCGCAGATTTGTAGGCTGAATTGTAGTAACTCCCTAGATTCTCCCAATCAAAAAGAACGGAAGAGCTTTCGGTGCTGTTCCTCAAATCGATGCGTTCACGTCGGTTTAACTGAGTAAATGCATACATCTGGTCTGCCATTTGATCGGCCGCCTGACCAAAAGATTTATGGTATCTGTTAACTACATTGATTCCAAATTTATCGTGGTCTTTAATGGTTTTGGCCACATAATCACCGAAGCCGGCCAGGTCACTTGTGATGGTTGGAACCCCACTGGCAATACATTCAAGCGGTGTATATCCCCATGGCTCATAGTAGCTTGGAAAAACGCCCAGATGGCAACCCCTTACAAACTGGCTATACTCGATGCCCCAAAGTGGGTTTGTAGCATTAATAAAGTCTGGATGATAAACAATTTTAACGCGGTCTTCTGGCTTGTTGATCAGGTTAGAGGATCTGAGGAAATTTAATATTTCATCCCGACCGTCATCCAATAAGTCGTGGGTTACCACAGATGGCAACCTATTCGATTTCCATGATTGCAGCGTTCTGCGATACCTCAGCCTCCAATAATCATCAACAAAATCGTTGAGCTGTGGCAACCGATGGTCTTTTTGTGTTACTGCAGCAGAGCGGAACAATCTGCCCTGCACCTGATCGGTCAGTGCATCAATTGTTTCTTTCAGTTCATCAAGAACCGCCTTTGATTGAAGAATGCCAGCATTAATTGAAGAAAAAGGCTTTTTAGTCACAAAAAACATAATGACTGTCATGTCAGACCCTTCACTCTTTAGCCTATGGTTGAGCCTTGCTAAAGCCTCAAGGCTGAGATCATAGCCCTTGTTTAAATATTCATATCGTCCAGATGTGAAAAAGAAAAGCGTTTTGTCTAAGTCAAAACTGTAGCTATGAAAAAAGTGGGTCATTGTGAAATCCTGAATGACCCGCTTGAATTTTAAATGTAGGTTTTGAAATTCATGAAGCGCCTCAAAACGCTCATTGTTTATTCCATTTGGCAATATGTAATCAGGGTCACGGCCCAGCAAATACCGGCACTCATGTGCAGTAACTTCCGAAACTGTTGTAAATACTGTTGCGCCATGAGCAGCGGCCCTTTCAATTTGCGCCGTTGGCTCTATATTGAAATGCTTCGCCTCTTTTGCCCAATCAAAAAATGGCAAATGGTCATAAAATACAGGGTCATTCATGGCTAGGTAACGACCCAATATTGTAGCATGAGTTGTAAATACAGATTTCAACTTGAGTTTCTGCCTACCAATGGCTGGTATACAACTGCCAGCCATCCACTCATGAAAGTGAGCAATTATATTTTTTTGACTTCCAAAGTCTTCACTCAGGATCGTCAGAAAAACCCTCACCATTTCTCCAAACATTACCACGCCATTGACCAAATAATCACTGTCCGGAGTGCTAATACCGTGATCTTTCCAAAGTGAGTATTTTATTTCACCCAACTTGTGATTAACAGTGCCTAAGTCGAAGAGAATGGCTTTGGGTCTACCTGTGACTAACCAACGGCCATACATTACCCCCAGGCCCATCTCTCGCATTTTCAACACGGTCTGGTAGTAAGGATCGTCTACTTCATCCTCTATTAGGTCATACTCAACAGAGGCTTTATCAGCCATGTAGGGGCCCAGTAAACAATAATTATCGCCCCAATTTTTTACTGTAAAGGGTGATTTTGAACGGATTACAGTATAAATACCACCTACCTGGTTCACTACCTCCCAGGCAACTTCAATCAGCAATGAATTGTTAATTTCCTTCTGAGTTAGCTTATTTTTTTGAGCTGTGAGTTTCGAAGCTTCCGCCATAATGGTTCTATCAACTTTTTAAAGAAGGAATAATATAGAGGATTTTTTTTGTGGATTAAAGCTTTGGTTTAAGAAAAGAAATCTCACCACTTTCGATTACTCTGTGACGCTTACCAAGGCATCAATTAATCCAATCCTTTCAATCTCGTTTTGCGAAAATCATTGCATTCCCGCTTGGGAAATAAATAGCAAGTACACCCTCTTTAATTTCGATTTTGCAAGTTTCTTCGGTGTACTCACCAGAAGATTTTTTGAGCTCTTTACGCAATTGAGTTGAATTACCCTTATCAATGTCAGACATGTTATACTTATGCCGAAAAGTGAGCCTATTTCCGTCCAGGGCATAATCACCGCCCTCAGCAGAACCATTTAAGACGTCCCCATTTTCATCAACGGTAAAAAACACAACAGACCACTCAGATTGACTGAAAAAAATATGGCCGTCAACATCCACTGTTGAACCATTTTGAAGTATATATCTCTGAGGTTGCCAGGCACCAATCAGTGATTCATCCTGTTGCTGACAGGAGCTGAGCAAAACAACAATTACAATCAATTTGATGGACTTCATTTTGAATTAGTTTTGTGCAGTTGTGAGACTTTACAAAGTATTTATTCTAATAAGCACTTTTCTACTAAGCCTAAAAGTAGAGCTTATCTCTCAACCTCTCGAATTTGAAGATCCATTTGATGGTAATGAAAATGGCTGGACAGTTTTCGATAATCCCCGAGGGCAAGTCAAAATTGAATCTGGAGAGTTAACTCTTAAGAATTCTTCCAAAAAAAGCCTGCTCAGTTTAATTGATCACTTCATTGATCCGAATGTCGATTTTACAATTTCGGCATCCATCAAAATTTTATCCCCAAAAGGCAAAATTGGCGTGGTGTGGGGCGCAATGGGCAACGTTTCCTTTCATGGATTAAATGTGTTTGCAGATAGCACTTTCAATGTTGTCAATAATAAGAATGGGAACTTTTTCCAGGTGATCCAAAAGCAAAAACTGCCCTTAGGAGGCTTTGAGGCAGGCACTCCTAGTATTCTTAAAATTATTAAACGCGGAATCGAAGTGAGCTTTGAAATAAACGGCCGATTGCTGGAAACGACAATGTTTTCCAATTTTTACGGTTCTGAAATTGGCTTCAGCATTGACCCCGGAACAACAGCCGCAGTTGATTACATCAGGGTAAATCAACCTCCTGTTACAATAAATCTCGCAACAGATTATTCGGGGTTTATTAAAGAAAATATTGGTCATCAGGTTAACTCATTATTCGCAGAAAATGGGGTGATGCTTTCTCCGGATGGTAGCACAATGTATGTCGTACGGAACGGCCATCCGGGTAATATGGGGCAAATGAAGAAGGATGACATCTGGGTGAGCTTTCTTGATCCTGAAGGAAATTGGTCAAGGCTCAATAGGCTGGATGCCCCGCTCAACAATAGAGGCAGCAACTTTGTAATTTCAGTGGCTCCTGATGGCAACACCCTATTGGTGGCAAATACTTATAAGGAAGATGGAGCAGTTGGCGGCCCTGGCCTGTCTATCACCAGGAAATCAAACACTGGATGGGAAGTCCCTAAAAAAATTGAAATCAATAATTTCAGAAATGACAGCCGCTTCGTCGATTTCTGCCTGACACCTGACGGACAAGTTTTGGTAATGTCGATCGATAATGGCAATACCAACGGCGGCATGGATTTATTTGCTTCATTTAAGGAAAGGGAACAATGGAGTGAACCAGTCAACCTAGGAAATGACATCAATACATTTGCCAACGATTTTACACCTTTTGTAGCTGCTGATAACTCAACACTCTATTTCGCCTCATTCGGCCACGCGGGATATGGCAGTGCTGATCTATTTGTGGCAAGAAGACTTGACAGCTCCTGGCAGCTGTGGTCTGATCCGCAGAATTTGGGGCCTGATATCAACACTAAAAGTTGGGATGCCAACTTATCCATCCCTGCAAAAGGTGATTATGCTTACCTGACTTCTAACCAAAATTCAATCGGCGATATAGACATCTTTAGGATCAAACTTCATGAAAGCTTACGGCCTAAACCAGTAGTGCTTGTTCGGGGTAAAGTAATCAACAGCATGACTCAAAAAGGTGAGGGCGCCCTGATTACCTACTACGATCTCTTTGATGGCCGTTTCCTTGGTGAGGCGCATTCTGATCCCTCTTCAGGCAGCTACAGAATAGTATTACCCGCTGGGGAGAGTTACAGCTTTTTGGCGGAGAAAGCGGGATTCTACCCAATCGGTGAGAATATTGATGCCTTACAAATTTCTGAGTACACCGAAATTGAGCGGAACCTGCACCTTGGCCCCATTGTCAAAGGGTCTACGATCCGTTTGAACAACATATTTTTTGAAACAGGTAAATACAATCTGAGATCTGAATCTTATCATGAACTCAATAGGCTCATTCAATTGATGAATGACCATCAGGAAATGGTTATAGAAATTGCCGGACATACGGACAGCGATGGATCTGACACATTTAATCAGCAGTTATCAGAATCAAGGGCTAAAGAGGTTTACAACTACCTCCTCCCCTATTTTCCTACGGAAAGAATTTCATTTAAGGGTTATGGGGAAGCAAAACCATTAGTGACCAATGAAACTGATGCCGGCAGGCGTCAAAACAGACGGGTGGAGTTTACAATTTTGTCAATGGAGTAGGAAAATAACCACGACTTGAAAGTCGTGGCAATTGACCGGAGTCTAGACTTTTTTCGAACTACCTCAAGGCGATTCAGTGATTTTAAATTGCCAAAGTTTCTAAGACCAGCAGAGCGTGGCTGAAGTATTCACTAGTTGGCTTAGCTTCAGGTTACTCGCAATATATGGCTGCTGGTTTGGCTATTGGTTGTGGTATTTATGCAAGTGGAGGAGGAACATTTAGCTATTTGCCAGAATCGGCCATAATTATAGATGCCCTTCAAGCAAACACAATAATCTCAAGAAGATATCTACTTGGATAGGTAACAAGATGAATAAATTGACATTTTACTTATTATCAATGATTTCAATCGGAGGTCTTATTCCCACATGGAAGTATTTGTTAAATAGTTCTTTGTTTTCAAACAATGAAATGACGCCCATTCTTTTTCTATGGATGCTAGCTATTGTGGTAATCCATGGGATACGAAGAAAAGGGTTAGGAATGAGGTTCTTTTTTGGTTTTAATTTCAAAATACATTGGAAAGAATTAAAAAAGATGTACACTGCTTAATTCGAATTTAGAATTATTAATCAAAGAATTTTGCCAAATGAAATTGAAGAAGGAGTTGAATTTAGCGATTGCAATAACTATTGTGGTGGCGCTCATCAATATCTTCTATGAGCCGGCCTACGCTAAGCTCAACCCTTTCTTCGTTTTTCCAATTACTTTCCTACTGATCTTCCTCCTCCTCAGACTTGTCAATTTTATAAGGAGACCGTAAAACGCCTGCAAATCAATGTACTATCAGGTTTTCTCTTTTCCCCGACAAGCCATAAACTCATCTGATGACTTGGAGTCATCTGATGAGTAAAAACCTATGATGCTCCAGAAAGGCTATTTCAGCATTTCAATCAATCGATCAATATCACTCTCATTGTTGTAGAAATAAGGGGAAACCCTAAAATAATTTTCACGGTGTGTTACCCTTATATTGTTAGCTGCTAATTTTTTAAACTGATCCTGGCTGCCTTCAACCAGCTGTATATGGGATTGGTTTTCCTTGCTAAAGTTTGAAAGCTGTTGAATGCCTGATTGCTCAATTGATTTTCTTAAATAAGTAGATAATTCAGTAGTCCTCTCCTGGATTTTTTCCAGACCGATTTGATTTAACTCATCGAGTGCGCTGTCGAGACATGTGATGACATGATATTTTGGGTGGCCCAATTCCATAGCTGAAGTTGAAGCTTTTATATTTTCGTCGTCATAGTTTCCGAAAAAATCAATCAGGCTGTTCCAGCCAGCTACATTGGTTTTTAGTTTTTTTCTAAAGCCATCATTTAAGTAAACCACTGTGATACCATAGCCTGCCGTCATCCACTTGAAGCCACTGGCTATGAAAGCATGGATTTTCAACTTTTCTGGATTAATTGGGAAAACACAAATACCCTGCGTACCGTCCACGATCAACTTGGCTCCATATTTTTCACAGAGTTCACCCAGCTTCTCAATGTCGATCTTAAAGCCGGAATTGTACTGCACCCAGCTAATTGCCACAATTTCGCCACCTTGTTTTAAAGCATCCTCAATCTTGTTAATATCAATGCTGAAATCAGCTCCCCTTTTGACCCAGAGCACTTCATAACCTTGTTTCACCCAAGGAAGCCCAACCGATGGAAAGTCATTTTCTACGAGTACTACCTTCTTATTTGGTTCTATGGCTCCTGCAATAATTGATATTACTGTAGACGTATCATTCTGAAACCCCACGTCTTTTTTATGTACACCTAGCAATTGGGCTGTTTTTTCCCTGGCCTTTTCCATAGTGTCTATCCAATGTTCCCTGTGTAGCGCTGCATTTTGCAACTGGTCATCAAGAAAGGCCTTCACCTTGTTGATAGTGTTAACTGAAACTGCACCCGTTCTGGCGGTATCCAGATAGGTGTTATCTGCAACCACCGGATAATTTTGTCTTATATTTTCCCAGTTCATGGCCTCAAAAATGCCTGAATCTTTTTACTGACTCAACAGTTATAGTTGATTATATCATTTCAAATTGATTATCTGTTTAGTAACAACAGTTTACTTTCCAGAATCCAACTTTATGGTATTATTTGCATTCTTTGTTAGCCTTACAATTCAATAAAACTCAAAATATGAAGTTCCATTACAAATTATTTCTTCCCCTCCTTTTCATTGTCACATCGGTTTCAGCCCAGGAGCTGAATATTAACGATCTTACTAAAGAAATACCTGTTGACCCAAAAGTGCGGGTTGGTCAGCTTGAAAATGGTTTGACCTACTACATCAGGTACAATCAAAAACCAGAAAATAAGGTTGAGTTACGCCTGGCAGTGAATGCAGGATCTTTAATGGAAGATGACGATCAGCTTGGCCTTGCACATTTCACTGAGCACATGGCCTTCAATGGTTCAGAGCATTTCGAGAAAAATGAATTGCTGGATTATGTGCAATCGGTTGGGGTAAAATTTGGAGCACACATCAACGCTTACACCTCTTTTGATGAGACGGTTTATATGCTTCCGATCGCATCAGACTCAGCCGAAATTCTTGAGAATGCTTTTTTAATACTTGAAGATTGGGCTGACGGCTTGAGCTTCGAACATGAGGAAATTGATAAGGAGCGGGGAGTTGTGATTGAAGAATGGAGGCTTGGCCAGGGTGCTCAGCGCAGAATGCTGGACCAATGGCTACCAGTATTGCTGAAGGGTTCCAAGTATGCTGAGCGATTACCCATCGGCACTAAAGAAATACTCGAAAATTTTAAATACGATGTAATCAAGCGGTTTTATAACGACTGGTACAGGCCAAATTTGATGTCAGTGATTGTTGTGGGTGATATCGATCTGGATGCAATGGAACAAAAGATCAAAGACCACTTTTCGGACATTGAAAACCCTGAAACCCTTAGAGAGAAAAAGTTTCATCCCGTACCTGATCATGACAATACCGAAGTGGCGATTGTTAGTGATAAGGAAGCACCATTCACTAATGTGATGATCATAAATAAGTATGATCCGGAGCCATTTATAACATTGAATGATTTCAGGGGGTATCTAATGGCCCAGATTTATACCGGCA
The DNA here is from genome assembly GCA_040222875.1 of Cyclobacteriaceae bacterium. Taxonomy (GTDB): domain Bacteria; phylum Bacteroidota; class Bacteroidia; order Cytophagales; family Cyclobacteriaceae; genus JAJCYL01. Next base: position 128,241 of record JAVKCG010000005.1, read on the forward strand.
TGCTAAACATCCGGTTGTCAGAATTAGTGCAGCAATCAGACCCGCCATTCATCTTCGCAAGCACTTCCGCTGGTGATTCTTTCGTTAGAAACAAGCATGCCTTTCAGACATTCGCAGCAGTAAAAGAGACCGACATAGAAAAAGGCCTGACTGCATTACAAACTGAAAATGAAAGGGTTGCAAGGCATGGGTTTACCAAAGGGGAATTTGAGCGGTATAAAAAAGACATGTTACGTAGTTATGAGATTGCCTACAATGAGCGGGACAAGTCTGAATCGGCTGGATTTGCGAATGAATATGTCAACCATTTCCTTACCCAAGAACCAATTCCTGGGATTGAGTTCGAATACGGTTTTGTAAAACAACATCTTGATGGTATCTCGATCGATGAAATCAATGCATTATCAAATAAATGGTTGACTGATGAAAACCGGGTGGTAGTGGTGATGGCACCAGAAAAAGAAGGTGTTGTATTACCAACCGAAGAAGCTGTTCTAAAAATCATCAATGACTTGGAACAAACAGAAATAGATCCTTACGAAGACGAGGAAATTTCATCTGAGTTAATTTCCGAACTACCAGAAGCTGGATCTATTTCAGAAGAGGAAATTATTGAAAACATCGAAGTAACAAAATTGACCCTTTCAAACGGGGTGCAGGTTTATCTCAAGCCTACCGATTTTAAGAATGACGAAATAATCATGACAGCCTACAGTTTGGGTGGGCACTCTTTGGTAAGCGATGAAAAATACATTTCGGCATCGAATATTTCCTCAATCATCAATTTGAGTGGAGTTGGGGAATTTTCAAATGTGGATTTGCAAAAGGCCCTGGCTGGAAAGTCGGTCAGTGTTTCGCCATATGTTCGGGAGTTGACCGAAGGAATGACCGGTGGCTCAACCCCCGCTGACCTTGAGACGATGTTTCAGTTAATCCATCTGTATTTCACAGCACCTCGAAGAGACGAAGAGGCCTTCAACTCATTTGTCAATAGGAATAAGGCTGTGCTTGCTAATGTAATGGCCAACCCTCAATACTACTTCCAGGATAAAATGGCGAGGTTTATGAGCCAGGACCATCCACGTGGTGGCGGCATTCCTACAGTAGAGGAATTTGATGAAATCAAACTTGATGAAGTATTAGAAGTTTATAACGAGAGGTTCGGTGATGCCAGTGACTTCACATTCATTTTTACTGGAAATTTTGAAGTTGATCAAATCAAGGAATTGTCTAAAACTTATTTGGCCAGCTTACCATCATCAAACAGAGAAGAAACCTGGAAAGATGTCGGCATCAGGCCGCCATCTGGTAAGATCGAAAAAGAAATTAAGCGGGGTGCTGATCCAAAAAGTACAGTCATTCTCCGGTTCACTAACGGAATAGAATATGACCGAAAAGATGCCTTCCTTTTTGATAAACTGGCTGACTTAATGGACATCAAGTTGGTCGAAAAACTTCGGGAAGACGAAAGCGGTGTTTATGGAGTAGGAGCAAGCGGCAGTTTTAATCGATGGCCTTATGAGTATTTTAATTTCCAAATCCAGTTTCCTTGCGGTCCTGATAATGTAGAATCATTAACTGAAGCTGCACTTTCTGAAGTTAAGAAAGTTCAAGATGAGGGTCCTCTTGAGGAGGATTTGGCTAAAGTACGGGAGCAGTACCGTCGTGATGTGGAAGAAGGATATAAAAAGAATGGTTGGTGGAGCAGCGTTTTGCGCCGTTACACTTTGTATAACCTTGAGTTCGATGACTTCTACAATTTAAAGGAGCGGGTAGAGAGTATTAATGCTGAGAATATTCAGCGGGTAGCTAAGCAGTACTTAGACACCAAGAAATATATTCGAGTGGTGCATAATCCGGAGTAAACTCAATTAGAATGGTGGTTAAACTGATACGTAAAATAAATTCTGTTCGGCTTCCTCTGCCAAAGGAACTTCTGGATCGGTACGCTTTAAAAGATAAGGTAGAACTCACTCTTGAGTCTGACCATATCATCATCAGACCAATAAAAAAACCAAGAGAAGGATGGGGTATTGCATTCGAGGAAATGCATGACAATCAAGATGACAATCTGCTAATCAACGATGTGTTTGATGATGAGCATTTTGATGATTGAACGTTTGTCGATTAATCCCCACTAGCCTTCGGAAAAGGCTCACTCCTATTAAAAGTAAAAACCTCTTCCCACTGCCTTTCTTTATTTCGAAGTTTCAAGGTCACCACCATCTGATTTTCGCTAACCAGCTCATAGGTTAGGCCCTTAAAAACCGCTTTCCCAGGTTCAACTGAAATAAAAGGAAACTCCACATAATCTTCTTTGGTTTCCCAGCCAGTCATATCGGGATTGAAATGCTTCAACCTAAACCTGATGGAATCGCCTTCTTCATTTATCTGAAAAAACTCTGCAAAATTTGGCTTGCCATCATTCAAGTGCCTGAAAAGACCAACCATTGTTCCAGCCATAGGCTCACCCCAAATTTCTTCGGAAACGCCACCAAAGCCGTCGCCAATCCAATGACCCGACAGCCAGGCAAAGTCTTCAATCGAGACTTTATCCTGGCCAAAGGTCAATGATGTTGTCAATAATATTAGTAGGACTGTAATTGAGTGCTTTTTCATTGTCTATTATTTAAGTCTAATATCTAACATCTAAAATCTTTCATCTGAGAGATTACAATTTCTCAATTTCCCGGAGTTCAATGCGTCCACCGTATTTGGTATGTGGATGTGTTTCGGTAATATCGATAGCCTCGTCATAACTGTTTGCAGCAATTACGAAAAATCCTGAAAGTATCCCCGGTGAAGCTGCTTCTTCAAATGATTCTCCGAACCACCTGTAATCATAAGCTAACTTTTCACCGCCAACTACTTTGCCTTTCTGGCCCCAATCCTGGCCCCAATTTGAGTACTCACCAATTAATTCCTGGTCGTCGCCCTTAAAGGCGTCATCTTCCCAAAGCAAAACAACATATTTAGTTTGATTATCAGCTGTGGTCATCATTGGTTCCTCCATTGCTGGTTCTGGCTGGGTTGTATTTTGCATTCCAGCCACGTAATAGCCAATCACAAAAAATGCGATTGAAGCTGCTGCTGTATATATCCAATTTTTCATGGTTACAATTTTTTTAGGTTCAACATTTAATAAATCGGCCTGTTTCAAACCATCCACCACCTTTCCTTCAAGCTCTGGTGGCACAGAAACCTGCCTCAAGTTCTCAAAAGCTGACTGCTCTTGAGGGGTTAATTCATTCTCTTTACTGAAATCATTCATACTTTCTCCAATAAGAGTTTTCTCATTGCCTTTCTGGCGTTGAAAAGTTGGCTTTTACTCGTTCCTTCGGCGATACCAAGCATTTCACCAATTTCATGGTGCTTGTAACCTTCCAGGTCATGCAAAAGCAAAACTTCCTTATAGCCGTAAGGCATTTTATTGAGTGCATTTTCAAGGTCGATTGAATCAATTTTTGTTTCAACCGACCGAATCTCGATGACATCATCTATGTCACTTACATCCCGTTGCTGCCGGAATTTCTCCCGGCAACAATTAATCAGGATGCCAACCAACCAGCTTTTGAATTGTGATTTTCCCTTGAACGTGTCCAGTTGACTAACTGCCCTCAGCCATGTCTCCTGAACCGCATCCTGAGCCTCTGCCTCATCCCCAGAAAGCCTAAGGGCCATCCGGTAAAGCTGAGGTGTAAGCTCACGATAGATCAAGCGAAAAACTTGTTCGCTCCTGGTTTCTAAAAACTCATTGATCAGATCAAATGCTGAGGGCATGCACTCAATTTACCATTAGTGATGCAAAGGGGCGAAAAGGTTGTGTGGGGGCAAATTAATTTTAATTAGCTAAAAGAATTGGTGGCCTAACCACATGAATCTCTTTTAGCCATTGCCGTAAAGCGCAATTGGAATGTATTGTAAGCTCCAAAATTCCCAATCACCCGCCGGTTCTTGTTGATTTGAACACCATTTCTTAAGTGAATATTTTTAAAAAACCTCCAAAAGTCTAGATGTTGAGCTTCCGCATCGTTTCCGGCAAACGTCCCGAACGGGTTGTATGCTATGGCAGCAGTTGAATCCATAGCAATCACACTGAAATTAAAATTAACGAAATCATCTTCTTCAGCATCAGAGTAGTAGATAGCTGGTGCTCCGAAAACAGATGGATCAAAACTCATATATTTTGCTACATAAGAGGGGTCTATACCTGCCCCGTTGTTGGATTGCCTAGCCTCAAACAAATATGCATTAGTCGGTTTATTAACTATCACAGGATAGTTCTGATGGCAAATAATTTGTGACGGATCAGGTTTCTGTGGATAAACTATTACAGTATCATTAGCACTTATATTAGTTATTAAGACATCTCCAGGTACAGTCACCTGATCAGTGTAAACGAGATCTTTAGGACGTTCAATTCTTAGTGAGTAAGTAGCACCAGTGCTTACTCTAAGTTCATTTCTAACATCACGATATATTCCACTTCCTACATTTTCAAGATTGATGGTTTGGGTTTCGGATGATATAGATATTTCCGCATCTTCATATCCGATAGCATCGGCCCTGTATACGTCAACATATTCAAATATTTGTTCCCTTAGAAACGAATCCTCTGCTACTGCCACTAGGTATGACCCAGGATTAAACGGTTTTAAATAACCTACAAAGACTTCAGTCGGTGATAACCTGTCTTCATCAGGCACCAAAAAGCCTAAGATCAAATCGTACTTATGATTGATCTTAGTACCATTTCCGGATTCTTCATCTTCACAAGCAGCCAAAGGCATTAGTGTAGCAAGAGCAAGAATCAAATATCCTATATATCTCATGTTAAGTATATGTGTTAACCACCTATTTAGGCACTTCTGGATAATTAGCCATTCCAAAACACCAATAGTAAAAAATATACATGAATAACATTGCTAAATCAGCGGATAATCATAACGCTTTATCAACATTATGGAATTAAATAAGCAACACCATTTCCCCTACTTTTGCCATCCTTTAAAAGACCCTTAAATTATGAATATCCTCATCATTGGCTCAGGTGGCCGAGAACATGCATTTGCCTGGAAGATCAAGCAAAGCCAAAAATGTGACCAGCTCTTTGTTGCCCCCGGGAATGCTGGTACAGAAGCAATCGCTCAAAATATTCCACTCAATATTTCCGATTTTAAGGCCATTGGAAAATTTGTGGTCGATGAAAATATTGGATTAGTTGTGGTTGGGCCGGAGGCACCATTAGTAGATGGTATTGTAGATTTTTTCCAGGCATCGGAAAAGTTAAAAAACACTCCGATCATCGGCCCAGGAAAGTTGGGAGCAACCCTTGAAGGCAGCAAGGACTTCTCGAAAGAATTCATGATAAAGCATGGAGTACCAACCGCCAAATCAAAAACAGTCACTTCTGAAAATCTTGAAGATGGCTTAGCGCATCTGGAAACGTTGAGCGTACCTTATGTTTTAAAAGCTGATGGTTTAGCCGCTGGTAAAGGCGTATTGATTTTGAACAGTCTCGAAGAAGCCAAATCGGAATTAAAATCAATGTTGGATGGTAAGTTTGGTGAAGCCAGTAGCAAGGTGGTTATCGAAGAATTCTTGAAAGGAATTGAGTTATCAGTTTTCGTTTTAACCGATGGAGTCAATTATAAAATCCTGCCAGAGGCAAAAGATTACAAACGGATTGGTGAGGGTGATACCGGCCCCAACACAGGTGGCATGGGAGCTGTCTCCCCGGTTCATTTTGCCCATCCTGATTTTTTGATGAAAGTTGAAGAAAAGGTGGTGAAACCAACCATCAATGGTCTGAAAAAAGATAACATTCCCTACAAAGGTTTCATCTTTATCGGCCTCATGAACATGGGGGGTGAGCCCTATGTGATTGAATACAATGTCCGCATGGGTGACCCAGAAACCCAGGCAGTTTTCCCAAGAATCAATTCTGATCTGGTTGATTTATTAATGGCTACTTGGGAGGGAAATCTTAACAATATCAATCTGGAGATAGATCCTGATTATGCGACAACAGTTGTGATGGTTGCTGGAGGGTATCCCAACTCTTACCAAAAAGGCCATGAGATTTCTGGTTTAGGTAGTGCCGACGACTGCATCGTGTTCCATGCGGGAACAAAATCTGAGAACGGAAAAATACTTTCAAATGGTGGCCGGGTTCTAGCTGTGACTGGCAGAGGAAACAACATTCAAGAGGCTCTTGATAAGGCTTATCATCAAATAGAGAAAATCAATTGGAAGGATATCAATTATCGAAAAGATATTGGCCAGGATTTAATTAGATTTTGAAATAGTCTACGGTTCTTTAGTCCACAGTCCACGGAAATCAGCATCTTGGTACTGTAGACCAATTAACCGTTGACCGTCGACTAAAAAATGTCAAAACCCGAAAAAAAACTCTTCCTACTCGACGCAATGGCCCTCATATACAGGGCACATTTTGCATTTTCTAAAAACCCTCGAATTACCTCCAGTGGGTTAAATACTGGTTCTGCCTTGGGGTTTACCAACTCATTGGTTGAAATCATCACTAAGGAAAAGCCAAGTCACCTTGCGGTAGCTTTTGATACTTCTGCCCCTACTTTCAGGCATGAGGAATTCAAAGAATATAAGGCTACCCGACAGAAGCAGCCCGAGGATATTAAGGATATGATTCCCTGGATTAAAAAAATCATCAAGGGTTTTAATGTGCCAGTGCTGGTGCTTGATGGTTTCGAGGCTGATGACATCATTGGAACATTTGCCAAGCAAGCCGCCAAAAAAGGGTTTGAGGTTTTTATGATGACCCCGGATAAGGATTTTTCGCAGCTTGTTGAGGAACATATATATCTCTATAAACCTGCTTACATGGGGAATTCAGTGGAGATTCTTGGGCCAAAAGAGGTCATCGAAAAATATAATATTGACAAAGTCGATCAGGTGCGTGACCTGCTAGGCCTTCAGGGGGATTCGGTCGACAATATACCCGGCATACCTGGGGTGGGGCCAAAAACCGCGTCTAAATACATCAAGGAATATGGCACAGTTGAGGAATTGGTAAAGAATGCCGATAAACTGAAGGGCAAGCAAAAAGAAGTGGTTACAGAATTTGGTGAGCAGGGTATTTTATCGAAGCAACTAGCTACCATCAAAATTGATGTTCCGCTGGAGTTTGATGAAGATGCGCTGGTGTATACTGGACCAAATGAAAAGGAACTGAAACCACTTTTTGAAGAGCTTGAGTTTCGGACTTTGATCAATCGGGTTTTTGGCCAGGAAGTGGCGACACCAAAAGACAAAAAGAAAGGCGGTAATCAGCTATCATTCTTTGATCAGCAGGGAAATGCACCAGTCGAAGAAATTGCGGAAGTAGAAACTGCCAAAGACGATTTCTATTCCACTACACATCATTACGACCTGATTGATACCCCTGAACTTCGGAAAGATTTACTTGAATATTTGAAGTTGCAGGAGCGGGTTGCAATCCATTTGGTGTCTTCAGAGCTGGTAGCAGTTGAAGCAAAAGTATTAGGTGTGGCCTTCTCCTATGTTGAAGGTGATGGCCTTTTTGTGCCAGTCGGAACGGAAGGCAAAGAGCTGCTGGAGTTTAAAGAGATTTTTGAGGATGAAAAAATTCTTAAGATTGGTCATAATCTCAAGTTTGGCATTCAGGTGTTGAAGCGGTTTGGTATTGAGCTGAAGGGAGAAATTTTTGACACCATGCTGGCGCATTATCTCATCGACCCTGAAATGCGGCATGACCTGGAAATCATTTCAGAGAATTATTTGAATTACACACCGCTTAAGCAAGCAGATTTCATTGGGAAAAAAGTTGAGCTGGCTGATGCCGATTTGGTTGACATCCGAGATTTGGGCTGCGAATTTGCCGATCTAAACCTTCGACTGAAGCAAAAGCTTGAAGCCAACATCAAGAAAGATGTTCTTGATAAGTTGATGAATGAAGTAGAGACCCCTCTTATTAGGGTATTGGCGGATGTGGAATTTGAAGGTGTTTCAGTTGATCCGTCCACTTTAGATGGCATGTCTGAAGATCTGGAGAATGACAGCCTGAAGCTCCAAAAGCAGATTTTTGAAATTGCTGGTGAAGAATTCAACATCGGTTCGCCCAAACAGTTAGGCGAAATTTTATTCGATAAGCTCAAACTGGTAGAGAAACCTAAGAAAACGAAAACCGGTCAATACTCCACCAATGAGGATGTAATGAACAAGCTGGCAAATGAACATGATGTCGCCAGAATGATTTTAGAGTTCAGGGAATACCAAAAGCTAAAATCCACCTATGTGGATGCGCTGCCCAAAATGATCAGCAGTTTTGATAACCGCATTCATACAGATTACCGCCAAACTGTGGCGGCTACTGGCAGGTTAAGCTCAAATAACCCCAACCTTCAGAACATCCCCATAAGGACTGAAAAAGGCCGGGAGATCAGGAAGGCTTTTGTGCCTCGAAGTAAGGAATTTACCCTTATGTCCGCGGACTACTCTCAAATTGAGCTTCGTATAATGGCTTCCTTTTCGAAGGATGAAAGCATGATTGAGGCATTTAGAAATGGTCGGGACATCCACGCTACAACCGCTGCTAAGATTTTTGACATCCCATTGGAAGAAGTTGATGACAACCAACGTCGTATGGCCAAATCTGCCAACTTTGGGATTATTTACGGCATCTCTGCATTTGGTCTTGCGAACAACCTAAACATCCCGCGGTCAGAGGCATCGGAGTTCATCAAATCATACTTCAGGGAATTCCCGGCTGTTAAAGAGTATATGGATAGTGCCATCAACCTGGCAAGGGAACAGGAATACGTAGAAACTATCCTGGGCCGTCGCCGCTACCTACCGGACATCAATAGCCGCAACATGACCATGCGTGGTTTTGCTGAGCGAAATGCCATCAATGCTCCGATTCAAGGCAGTGCAGCCGACATCATCAAAATCGCTATGATTGACATCCATCAATGGATGAAGGAAAACGATTTCAAAAGCCGCATGATTATGCAAGTGCATGATGAGCTGGTTTTCGACATTCACAAATCAGAATTAGAAGAGATCAAAGCCCCAATTATCGAGTTTATGAAAAACGCCCACCCATTAGAAGTGCCAATGGATATTGGTGTAGGAGTTGGCGAGAATTGGTTAGTGGCGCATTAGTGAGTTCTTGATCTGTTTTCCAGAACTTTTGCTTTGGTTTTGATTATTTTGGTAGCAACTGTGCGGCTTCAAATACTAGTTTGATGTTAACACATAGCTTATATCTGAAAGATTTAACTTTTTAATGCTTCGCACTACTCAAGATTTTTACAACTATGTCTTGATGACATTAAATTTCTTTTTAGTCATCTCTCAAGTTTTAATTTATCTAACCAACTATCCGAATAACTTTCTGAATCTAGATTCAATTGAACTCTTTCATCTGCAAAATCCAAAAAGATATACTCCAGAATTGACCCTTGGATTTGGTGGATTCTTTCTAATAATGTCAATTCTTTTCGCAGTTCTGCGAATTGAAGGAAACAAAAATTTCGACAAAGAACGGCACCAAATTGTCTTTATTTATCTCATAGTGGGTGGGCTAATGTGTTATTTGAACTACTTCCCAATTGGAACATTGATACTTTTGGGCTTAATCTCAATATTTGGATTTCTGACTAAACCTGTGTAGAAAGACAACGTTTTGAATCCTATCTGTCACTGACGGCTACGTAAAATGACTACTTGTAGAAAACACCTCTGTTGAGGCTCCAGATTATCTGGTCAACGCCAGATGATGGCGTACCATTAAAACTCATTGCATAACCTCCCCACCGTCATTCTCGGGGTTTACTCCCGGGAATCCCCAGCCTTACAAAGGCTGATCAGTCGCTAGACTGCTATTTGTCTAATCTCCAGGCTCATCTACACATTAGACTCTTCGGTCGTCCTCCTATCGTCAGACTTACTCAGAGAGACGGGTCGACGAGGCAGAACTTCCATTAAACCAGCGTCACTTCGATGGAGTTCTTAAATCCGTCAATAGACGGATGAGAACGACGAGAAGTCCCCTAAATGGAAATTCTACTCAACCAGAGGGAGACCTCTCCCTCCTAACGTCGGTTCGAGGTGACGCCTCTGAAAACTCGCTACTTTCCCTCCCCTATCGTCATTCTCGGGGTTTACTCCCGGGAATCCCCAGCCTTACAAAGGCTGATCAGTCGATAGACTGATGCTTGCCAGACTAGAAGAATAGACTACAAAAGTCTCAAAGACTTTTGTAGTCTGGGTTGTAGTCTCGGGCTGGATTTTAAAGAAAAAGCAATTAACTCTAATCAAACCGCAATCACCGGCACTTTTACAAAGCTCTCTTCGTGGGCTTTTACTTTAAAGAATGGCTGACTGGTAAAATAACTATAAGCTTCTTGCAAGCGGTCGCTCCTTTTGCGAGTCGATTCATCAATCATAAGTTTGTCATTGATGCGGCTCTTTAAGATCAGATAGTTTTCATCTTCATCATACTCACAAGTTATCTTGAGTGGCTGATGCTCTGAAATGATTGTATTGTTGATGATATCTTCAATCAGCACAGAGAGGGTACCGGTTACCAGATGACTATCTGATGTTTCTTTTTTGACACTGTTTTTGAAAGTGATACGCTCATTGTGGCGGCAATTGAACAAATAAATTAAGTCCTCCACAGAATTGAGTTCGGCTTCAAGCGGAGATAGCTCATTGTGCTTGTTATTCAAGATGTATCTGTAGATAGATGATAAGTGAAAAACGAATTTCTCAGATTCCCGCCCCTTCTTGTAAAGCAAGGTTATAAGCGTTTCAAGGCATGAATAAAGGAACTTAGGATTGATGTCATTGTTGAAAGCCTGAATCTGTAGTTCAAGGTTTTTCCTCAAAGTTGTCTCCCGCGATAAAAGCACCTCATTCCTGGCATTAAGGAAATACATGCCAAAATAAGTCATATTGTAAAGCAAGGCCGTCACACCGAAAATCACATTGAAGGTGATGAGTTCTGTATCAAAAGTGCCGAAACTGTAGCCTACAAACTCAATAAAGTAAATAGAAATAGCACCTGAAATCAGAACGATAGATAAGAAGAGTGAGCTTAGCAGCTGCACACCTACCCATGCCCACACTTTTTGTTGAAGCCTTTCAATTTTTTCCAGCATTCCGATCTCCAGCCTGACTGCTTCAAAAAATAGGTATGACAACAAAATGCACACCCACATCTCCTGGTTGAAATAGTTCTCAGTTAACTGACCGATGCTATCAAAAACCATCAGGATTATCGGGTAAATCATGGCCCCATAGAAGGCAGGCCAAACAATCCTGAATATGATATTATGGACAAATGCCTTTTTCATGCAGCAGGGATCAAAGGCAGTTTGACTTCAAATACATGGTTATCAACTACTGTAATCGGACGATCAGTGAAATAACTGTAGCGCTTCCTGATGTTGTCAAGGCCAATTTTGAAAGACTCTACATCCCTTTCAGTCACTATTTCTGATTTATGATTACTTACAATTATGAACCCATTAGGGTCAGCCTTAATGACGATTTCCATTGGATCCTCTTCAGAAATTTCATTGTGTTTCACAGCATTCTCAATCAAGATTTGAATAGTAAGTGGTGGGATCAAAGTTTTGAAAATCTCATCTTTCAAATCGAACTCAATCCGCATGGCGTCACCAAACCGAACTTTTAGTAAAAATTGGTAAGCCTTTACAAATTCGATTTCCTCAGAAACGGAAGTGAGCCTTTTGTCTTTAGAATCCAGAATATATTGATAGGTCTGTACCAATCTTCGGATAAATGTCTCGGCATATTCAGCATTTTGGTCAACAAGAGAGGAAATAGTGTTGAGGCAGTTAAATAGGTAATGTGGGCTCAACTGGGTTTTCAACGCTTCAAATTGCAATTCCAGATGCTCCCTTTCCAGCTTAACTGACTCTATCTGCCCCCTGGCGTACTCGTTGTAAGAGTAAAAGGCGAAGTCGGTAATGTTATAAACGAAAAGGGCACAGAATGACAAAACGGCAAGTTTCAAAATTGAATCTGTATGCTCTGCAATGTAATTGGTGGCTTCAAAGGTGCTGTCAGGTATTATGAGGTAGAGCCATCCGAAAAGCGAAACGATAAACACACAAATCAGGGCATTGATTACCAATGACCCGATAAACCTGATGGTGAAATATTTTTTCCAGGGAAGAAATCTGTTGAGGTTATTGCTCACCCAAAAAATAGCCCATGCACATTCTACGGCAATTAATGCACTCCAAAGTGCAGTGAGGCCACTCTCATTTAATTGGGGCAATTGGCCATTTTCACCGTAGTAGAGGTAAGTAAAGGCCCCAACCCCGATCAAAGCACTAATAAGAATCCTGATGATGAAACGCATTTTTGATCAGATAAAAGACAAAAGATCAAAAGATTAAAGACTTTACAATTGCTAGGTTTTTGATCCAACAGTACCGTAACCGATGGTCTTTGTCTTTGCTCTTTCATCTTTTATCTAGTAATTAAAATACCCTCTCCATTACTGTCCTATAGCCAGAGGTAGACTCGATAGACTTAGCTACATCTTTGTAAACATCCAACACCGGTTGATTGTCATCGCCCATTACTTCAGCAACCGTAAGCATTACCTCCACCCGCTCAGAGCTTGATGAAATTGACTCTGAGGTCTCCAATACACCTATCAGCAATTGATTGGTAGTATCGCCTTCCCTGACCACATCCCTAAGTACTGAGCCCATCTCGGTGCTGCTACTAATTTTGGAAACTGATTTAAGGAACCGGCCGATAGCATTTGGTTGTCCACTCAAATGAGGGATTACTCTTCTTAAAACAGCTCCCCGCTCAGAGGAAGATGAAATTCTATCCACCACATCGAAAAGTTCCATTAAATATTTATCTCGAAGGGTTGCCTCCTCAAGAATATCCCTTAACACACTACCAATTTCTGAACTGCTTGAAATCCGGCTTACAGATTCGAAAAACTCATGATAGGCCCTCTCCTTTCCATCAATTTGCTTTATTGCCACTCTCAAAACGGCACCTTGTTCTGAGCTGCTTGAAATATGGGCAACACTTCTAAACAAGTGATCCATCACATCCTCTGATAAGTCATGGGAATTCAACAGGTCCCTGAGGACTGACCCTTTTTCTGAGCTACTTGAAATATGATCAAGAGCATCAAAATATGCTGAAACCACTACCTGATCTTCATCAAAGCGATCAGTAAAGCTTCTAAGAACTGAGCCAATTTCTGAACTTGAGGAAATACTCTCGGTTGCTTCCAATAACCTCGCTTTCATTTGAGCAGTCAGCTGTCCTTTTTCCAAAACAGACCTGAGTGTATAGCCTTGTTCCGAACTAGATGAGATTTTGCTAACACCTCTGAAATATTCGTCAGCGCTTTCATTACTTGCTAAAAACTTATGGCTGTATTTTCTATAAATATCCCCCTGTTGACTGCTTGACGAGATTTCGTAGCTGATTTCCCTGGCAATCCTGCCAATTTCACTCCCTGTTAGGCCGTTGCGATCAAGCAAATGGCCAAAATATAATCCTTTGGTAGTGCTGCTGGATAATTCTTCGATTTCCTCAAAGACACCGTTCACACCTTCATTTTTATAAATCCTATTCACCCGGTCTTCAACTGCAATGCCTGTTGAACGAATCACATCCAGCAAAATATCCCTGAGCCACCTTCTGCCTTCTGGCTCAAAAGGCAGCTCATTTCTATTGTCATAATAGAGCTTGGTGAGATTGCCTTGTTGGTCGCTCTCAATCAGAATTTCTTTTTTGTTGCCAAAAGTTGTTTTCCTGATTCTTAAGTAACCACCTGGTGAAATGGCTTTGATATCCCCATCATCATCGGTAACAGAAATTTTTCCTCTTGATTTAACATCAAGGCTCTGAAGCGTACCAAAAAACTTGATCTCAACGGTGTGATCAGTCCTGTACTCTTTTCTACTCTTGTATTCCTCCTTTGAAACAACCTGACGGGCATAAAGCGTCCAAATCATGTTGACGTTCATTAGAAATACTAACAATGCAACCATTTTAAAATTCTTTTTCATCTTCCTTTTTATTTTGACCCGTCAGCCGACCGACGGACGGATGGTTTTTTGACAGGTACAAAACTCCTGTGGAAGACGGTAGTGTTAAAGCTGTTTGAAGCCAACCATCAAAGTAATGAAGTCAATTGCAACAAACAGGTATTGGGGGTGAAAATTGCATCGAACGATCTCTCAAGTTTCTTTGATATGGTTAACTCAATATCTTTGTCCCTTCCAAAGTAAAAACCATGCAAAAACTAACTCCACTAATCCTCAGCTTTCTAATTGTAACTAGCTGCTCTCCACAAAAAGAAACGGCTGTTGACACCTCTAGCGAGGCGATTGAAATTGAAGACAATCCGCCAGCTGAGGGCTTTAACATCGAAGGCTCTGATCCGCAGGCTATCAAAATTGCAGATGATGTGATGACAGCCATGGGCGGCCGTAAAGCCTGGGATAACCTAAGAGGAATTAGTTGGAATTTCTTCGATTACCGCAAACTGTACTGGGACAAATGGACGGGAAACGTAAGGGTTGAGTATCTCAAAGAAGACAGAGAAGCGATTGTCAATATCAACTCAGGTGAGGGTAAGGTTTTGATGAATGGCGCAGAGGTGAGCAACCCTGATTCCCTTGCGAAGTACTTGGATCAGGCAAAATCTGCATGGATTAACGACGCATACTGGCTGGTAATGCCGTTTAAATTGAAGGATTCTGGTGTAACACTTCAGTTTATCGATTCAGATACCACCATGGATGGCAAGGATGCCTACCTTTTGAGTTTGAAATTCAAGGATGTAGGTGTGACCCCAGACAACTACTATGAAATTTGGGTCGATTCTGAATCTAAGCTAATCTCGCAATGGGCTTATTATCAGAGCATTGAGAATGATACTCCGCGGTTCACCATGCCCTGGAAAAGCTATAAAGACTTTAAGGGTGTTAAGCTTTCCGGCGATCGTGGCGAACGTCAAATAACAGAAATTAAAGTCTACGAGTCTTTCCCTGAAACTTTTTTTACTGACTTTTCGCCTGTCAATATATAGATTGGTCTGATTTTCGCAGACCCGATCATCTTTAAAAAAAGAAACAACTTATGAGAATAATTGGAATAGTACTGGCAACGATGATCTCTATTTGTTCAATCGCTGCTGACGTTACGATACAAAGCAAGAATTATAAAAATGATGTCGAGGTTGGTCTTACAAACTTCTATTTCAAAGGAGATCAATTGATGATAGAAAATCAGTATAAAACTGATAACAACACGCTGATATTTAATGCGGCAAATAAGCAATTTACTTTCATCGATCATAAGAGAAAAGAGTACTACCAGGCTACCGAAACAGAGCTAAAGCGATTCATTGGGCAATTGAGACAATTGGTTCAGGTAACCAAGGCTTTCATGAAAAGCATGCCCCCTGAGCAACAGGAAGCCATCACTAAATCATTGGATAAATATCTGAATGCTGATAGCCAGCCGGTTACAAATTTTGCTAAGTCAAAGTCAGGGGTAAAAGTGGGCAAATGGTCAACTGATCAATACAATGCCACACAAGGTGACGCCAAAGTGGCAGAAATGTACATAGCCTCTCATAGTGCCGCTGGTGTTTCCAAAGATGACTTCAAAACCTTCGAAGTTATGAGCCAGGTTTTCAGCCAAACGATAGCCGAATTTGTAGCAGTGCTGCCTTTAGGGGCGTCTGTGCAGAGCATGGCCTCAAATCTTGACCAAAACCCTGCCTTTTCTGAGGGCATTGCCGTAAAATCAATTAGCTACATCGATGGCAATGTTGATGGTGAGAACAGAGTTGATAGCATAACAACTGGTGATGTATCGGCCTCAAAATTTGCCGTACCATCAGGATATGCTAAGAAGGAATTGGAAATGCCTAAAATGAAATAATGCGGGTAACTCTCATTGTCGCATTAATAGCCATGAGTCATGTCCTTTTTGCACAAAGCGACGAGGACAAAATTTTGGGCGTCATAAACCAGCTATTTGAGGGCATGAGGGCGGGTGACAGCACTATGGTTAGGGACGTTTTTCATGTGGAGGCATCATTAAAAACTGTGATTGAGAAAGGTGGCCAACCGATTTTGAGAAATGGTTCGGTTGATAGGTTTGCAACGGCCGTGGGAACACCCCATGATGACGTGTGGGATGAACCTATTTGGGATACTGAGATCAGGATTGATGGTAATCTGGCGCAGGTATGGACGAAATATGCACTCTTCGTAGGTGATAAATTCAGTCATTGTGGTGTCGACACTTTCTTACTTTTTAAATCTGAAAAAGGCTGGAAAATCTTTCAATTAACCGACACAAGGCAATATACTGACTGTGAAATGCCCCCAAACCGTTAGCACTATCGGATCAAAAGAATGACATGTGACATATTTTTAAGGTTAGATTCCTTTTCTTTGCACAAGATTTTCCAATACCACCAGAATGTACATTAGCCACTCGGGTTTTTATTACCCAACTACCAAAATCCCAAATGAGTATTTTGAGGAGCTAAACGGTCTTTCAAATGACTGGATAGTTGAACGAACAGGTATTCAGGAGCGTCGTAAGGCAGCTGCAGGAGAGAACACCAACACAATGGCGGTTGAAGCAGTGAAAATACTTCAGAAAAATTCTGGTAGTGATTTAAACGATGTTGATTTAATTGTTGGGGGCACTTACTCTCCTTATGATACTGTGGTAACTCTTGCACATATCGTTCAAAACCACTTGGGATTAGGAGATGTACCTGCTGTTTCGGTTTCATCAGCCTGTTCTACCTTTCTTAACTCAATGGAAATAGTCGAAGGCTACTTCGCTTCAAAAAAGGCTTCAAAAGCCATTCTCGTTTTATCTGAGCACAATACCGCGTATAATAATGAGAAAGATGAAAAAGCTGGGCATTTATGGGGTGATGGCTCAGTTGCTTTTTTAGTTACAAAAGAGCGCCAAGCTGACAATGATGTGAAAATTGTTGAGATAATTACAAGGGGGGCTGCGAATGTTGGTAAAGGAATTGAAGGAGTGCAATTGAAGCCAACCAACGGAGGTATTCAGATGCCTCATGGCAAAGATGTATTCATTAATGCAATCCAATATATGTCTAATGTCACCAAAGACATTCTTGAACGGAATAATCATACAATAGCAGACTTGAACTATTTGGTGCCTCATCAGGCTAATCTGAGAATAACCAAAAATGTGGCGCAGAACCTTGGTCTTGAAGAGAAGAATGCATTATCAAATATTCAGTATCTGGGCAATACCGGCTGTGCTGGTTCTGGCATTGCCTTAGCCGAACACTGGAACGAATTCAAGGCTGATGATGTAATTGTTGTTACTGTTTTTGGTGGCGGTTACAGCTATGGCGCCATGCTACTTGAGAAGTAGTAATTTTCATTCGAAATCCAGGGTGCCATAAGCGTGATCCTTATAGAGTTTCATGCTCTTCACTTCATCGCCATTATTTACATGCATTAGCTGAATTTGATCATCAAAAATTTCCAGCATTACTGAATTTTCAATTTCAAGTTTTTCTAAAGAAGTGATTCCAGTTATCTCGATATAAGTCCATATAGCGTTATTTTCCATTTCACTTCCCCAATAAACAAACTCTACTTCTCTGCCGTTCACCCAAAATCTCAAATTCTCCCCGAGGTACTTATTGACCAGATCATCAACATTCGACTTTTGAGCGGGGTCTAATAAATTAAGATTGCCCTCAAACCTTCGGTTAAGTGTTTGTTCAAGATCATCTATAAACATCCGGTAAGAAATTTCCAGAGATTTATTGTCCTGATGGTATTCAATATCAGCAACACTTGCATGGAATGGATGCAGATGAGCCGTTATAAGAAAATTTATCCCAACAAGAACATTCAGAAATACCATCTATTTGATAATTGGTTATCAAAAGTACTGGTTAATTACAATTTTTGTGCCTTGGTTAAAGAGGTCAATGTCAAAATTTGAATTGTATTTCCAACTTGGATTGGAGCACATTTTAGACGTAAATGGCTATGATCACATCTTGTTCATAATCTCGTTATGCTCCATCTACCTTCTAAGAGACTGGAGACGAATATTGGTGCTAGTAACAGCCTTTACAATCGGTCACAGCATAACACTGGCCTTAGCAACTCTGGATGTAATCACGATAGATACAACTCTAATTGAGTTCTTAATTCCAGTAACAATAGTTATAACGGCAATAGCCAACCTATTTATGCAACCAGGCGAAGCGCAAGGTAAACTTCCGGTGAACTATGTCTTTGCTTCATTTTTTGGCCTTATCCACGGAATGGGATTTTCGAATTACTTGAAAAGTTTGTTAGGTAGTAGCTCATCAATTATTGTTGAATTGTTTGCCTTCAATATTGGTATTGAGATTGGCCAGTTGGTCATAGTTTTGACTTTTCTGGTTGCAACATTTTTATTCGTGACCCTGCTTGGGGTTACAAGAAGGGATTGGAATTTGATAATTTCGTCGGCTATTGCTGGCATAGCATTAACAATGATTTTAGAAAGTGAATACTTATAAAAAACATATGATGAAGATTAAAATAGCAATTGGATGCCTGATGTTTTTAGCACATGCGTCTATATCACAAAGCAACTGGGACAGGAAGTTTGAGCAATTGGGAACAGAATTACCAACCCCAAATTCATACAGAACTGCCTCTGGTGCGCCTGGTAAAGACTATTGGCAGCAGAGGGCAGATTATAAAATGTCTGTTGAGTTAGATGATGAGAACCAAAAACTAAGTGGTAAAGAGCGAATTACATACTTCAATAATTCGCCTGATGAATTGCGTTACCTCTGGCTTCAGTTGGACCAGAACATGAGGTCGAAGGAGTCAAACACCCCTCTTGTAACCACTACCACTATGTCCAATAAAGTTTCTGGAAGGCAGTTGGTAGATATGATCGATGATTGGGATTATCTGGGGGGATTTAATATCACCAAGGTTGCCCAAACTAATGGAGCCGATCTAAAGCACACCATTAATCAAACCATGATGAGGGTTGATTTACCAGAGCCACTGGGCTCTGGTGAGCAATTCTCCTTTGATGTAGAATGGTGGTACAACATAAATGACCGGATGAAAGACGGTGGCCGTAGTGGTTATGAATATTTCCCAGCCGACGGTAATTATGTTTATACAATCGCTCAATTTTTTCCTCGAATGGCGGTTTACGATGACCTCGAAGGCTGGCAGCACAAGCAGTTTTTAGGAAGAGGTGAGTTTGCTCTTGTTTTTGGCAATTATGAAATGGACATCACTGTTCCATCTGACCACATATTAGGTGGAACCGGAGATCTCCAAAATCCCGAAGAGGTATTGAGCGACAATGCGTTGTCAAAATTTCAGGAGGCTCAAAATACCTATGATAAACCAGTAATAATTGTATCTGAAAAAGAGGCCAGAAAAAAAGAGAAGTCAAAAGCAAAATCAAAAAGTACCTGGAAATTTAAAGCTGAAAATGTAAGGGATGTAGCTTTTGCAACTTCGAGAAAATTTATATGGGATGCAATGGCTGTTAAGGTTGGCGATAAGACCCCATTAGCCATGTCATACTATCCAAAAGAAGGCAATCCTCTGTGGGAGAAAGAATCGACAATTGCTGTTGCAAATACGCTTAAAACATATTCCAAGCACACCATCGATTATCCATACCCCGTGGCTATTTCGGTGCATGCGGCCTCTATTGGCATGGAGTACCCCATGATCTGCTTCAACTTTGGAAGACCAAATGCCGATGGCACATATTCAGATGCTACTAAATGGCGGATGATTGGGGTAATAATCCATGAAGTTGGCCACAATTTCTTCCCTATGATTATTAATTCAGACGAACGCCAGTGGACATGGATGGATGAGGGGCTTAACTCATTTGTACAATCTCTATGTCAACGAGAATATTATCCAGATTCCCCCCTTCGGCGTGGCACTGCAACAAGCATGATTGACTATATGAAAGGGGATAAAAACCTTCAAAGGCCAATCATGACTAATTCTGAGCAAATACTCCAATTCGGAAATAACGCCTATGGAAAACCGGCGGCTGCTTTATGGATTTTAAGAGAAACCATTATGGGGCCTGAGCTTTTTGATTATGCCTTTAAGGAGTATTCAAGGAGGTGGGCTTTTAAGCATCCTTCGCCAGGTGATTTTTTCAGGACTATGGAAGATGCTTCCGCAGTGGATCTTGATTGGTTCTGGAAGGGCTGGTTTTACACCACCGATCATGTCGATATGTCAATCGATAATGTGAAGTGGTATAAAATGGCAATTAACGAAGAGGGCGTTGAAAACCAGGTTACGGGTGAAATTGCCAACCCTGAAAGTGGGGAGCTACCAGGTAATTTTCAAGAAGCTGCTGACACATTCGAATTCACTGATACTGATAACAGTGAATATCGGGAATTCATGAACAGGCTTGATGACAACCAAATCAAGCAAAAAAATGCGTCAAAGAATTTCTATGAAATCACTTTTAAAAACAAGGGCGGCCTGGTGATGCCAGTAATTGTAGAATGGACTTTTACTGATGGCACAAAAGAGGTTCAAAAAATTCCAGCTGAAATCTGGCGAAGAAATGAGCAGGAGGTGACTAAAGTATTCGCTAAAGACAAAGAGGTCATGAACATCGTTCTCGACCCTGATCAACAGACATCTGACACCTATGTTGATGACAACATCTTCCCGAGGGTTGAACTCCCTTCGAGGTTTCAGAAATTTAAAGATGATAGGGATTAAAATGAAGGGGGTGAAGTTGCTATTTCACCCCTTTTATTTTCAACTAAATTAAATAGTTTCCAACGCTTCCAGGGCCTCTTCAATGTGCTTTTCAGGCTGCCATTGAGAGTCAAAAACGTGTTTGATTTCGCCGGTTTTATCCACAACATAAGTCACTCTCCCAGCCAGTAATCCAAATAAACTAGGCTTAATACCGAACATGTCCCTAACCTCCTTACTTGTATCGCTTAGTAAAGTGTAAGGAATGGCACACTTCTCCTTAAACTGCCTGTGGCTCTCAGGAGGGTCGGCGCTAATGCCAATGACGCGGGCTCCTTTATCCAAAAATTCGCTGTAGCTATCCCTAAATTTTGAGGCCTCTACAGTGCAGCCCATTGTGTTGTCTTTGGGGTAGAAATAAATAATGAGATGGTTTTGCTTTAACTCTTCTTTAATGTCTACCAACATGTTATTTTCATCGGGAAGGGAAAATGTTGGTAACAAATCTCCAACTTTGATTTTAGTCATCATATTAACTTTAAGTGATTGATTATTCCAAAGCCGGATTTCTATAACCAGACACACTATCTGATCAAAAAAGACATAAATAATTTACGGGAAAAGATAGTCGTTCGGATTGCACTAAGCAAACATTCTTGTAAATGAAAACATTATTATAACAAGATATGAATTCCTTAATCCCCAGAATTCCCCACAACCTGCATGGTTTCAAGGCTTGGGTTAACACTCCCTCCTCTGGGTTCAATCGTTACTGCAAATGCAGCGGCATCAGCAATTTGTGTCATTGGCATAACATCGTTTGATAAATCAAAGACTCCGAGGTCAACAGGTACACCATCAACAATAGCCCACAATTGATATTGATTTTCGTCTGAAAGCTGTTGCAGGTTTTGAATTTTAAGATACACTTCCTCACTCCTTTTGTTCCAATAAATACTGGCCAAGGCATTTGGTGAATTTTCTGTACCTCTCATTAAAATTCTATTGAAATCGGGGTTAGCCAAAATTTCCAGATCAGCCTCGATATCCTGCAACTCTTGATTCACAAAATTGTAGTCATCGGCAATCCTCTGGTTTTGGGCAATAAGGTTATCCAATCTTGATTTGGTAGACTGCCATTTACTCCAGAAGTCAAATGCCAGATAAGAGGTAACTAGTGCGATAGTAAGTGAGGCAGCAACTGCATATTTTATAGTATTTGTGACAACAGGTTTATTTACTAGAACTATTTCTTTTGCTTCTTCCTTGAAGTTGATCTGATCTTTGATTTTCTTCTTTAAAGCATCATCAGGGCTAATCGCTGTTTTTAAGGCAAGCTCTTCGATTGTTGACTCTATCTCTGCTAACTCATTACGAATTTCAGGATGCTTATCAATCATATCCTCCACATCCTTTCGCTCACCTGCAGTAAGGTCACCCAAAACATAGGCTTCTAAAATGCCTGACGATATGTATTCTGAGATATTCAATTTACACTCAATACTTTTCTTAATAATTTCAGCGAGGCCCTAATCCTTGTCTTCACCGTACCCAAAGGCAGACTTAATTCTTTGGCTGCTTCTGATTGCGTGTAGCCTCCGAAGTAAACCAATTCAACCACATCCTGCTGATCCTTATCCAATTTATTTAAAAGCTCTTTCACTCCAATGTCATCAACTTTGATATCAGTTGATTCGTGATCTAGCATATATACGTTATCACCAACATTATCAGATTGCCTTGCCTGGCTCATTTCCTTAGACCGTGTTTTGTCAATGGAAAGATTCCTTGTCAGGTTCAGCATCCAGGTAAACAACTTACCTTTTTTGCTGTCATAGCTATTGATGTTATTGTAAATTTTAAGAAAGGCATCCTGCAACACCTCATTTGCTACTTCTTCAGTTTTTACAATTCTGAATACAATGCCGTATAAGGCTGCAGAATAGCTCTCATAGAGGTACTCGAATCCTTTCTCGTCTCCATTTTTTAGGAGTTCTATCAGTGCCGGTTCAGAAATTTTCAAACGGGTGAATCCTTAAACTTACTAATGCACTAAGCAAGTAATTTTGGCTTATCCCGCCAAATTAACCATTGTTTATTTTCAAGTAGTTTTGTGGAACTTTATTAAAATATTATAGTTGAAAAGAAAAAACAATTGAAGATGGAAACTGCCGAAAAGAAGCCGATAACTATATATTTAGAAACCAACCCAAACCCAAACTCGCTCAAGTTTGTGGCCAATAGGCTTCTTGTACCTGAAGGGGAGAATTTTGATTTCCCTGATGTTGAAAGTGCAGCTGAAGCACCTTTAGCTCAAGAATTGTTCAAGCATGATTTTGTGAAGCGGGTTTTTTATATGAGCAACTTTGTAACAGTCACCAAAACTGAAGATAAAGAGTGGATTGAGATACAGGCTGAATTGAAAAGCCTGATTCAGGATTATCTTGAGGCTGAAAAACCACTATTAACAGATAACTATCAAAGAAGTGTAGTTGAAGATGAAAAAGTTGCTGATGACCCTGAGATCCATCAAAAAATTAAATCCATTCTTGACGAATATGTTCGGCCAGCAGTTGAGCAAGATGGCGGTGCAATAACTTTTGATTCTTATGAAGATGGTGTTGTAACTGTATTACTTCAAGGCTCATGTAGTGGTTGCCCATCATCCACATTAACCTTAAAAGCAGGTATAGAGAACCTGCTTAAAAGAATGTTACCTGAAGTTAAAGCTGTCGAGGCTGTAGGGGTTTAACTCTACAGCCCTCCAAATTGTGCTACAATAAATGCTTCAACGATTCCGTTCGGGATTTCGAAGCCACAATAAAAAACGCCAACTCCGAATACCTTGTTCTTATGGTTGATTACTGATAGTGCCAGAGGTAATAAACTGACAGATGCCATAGAGTAGAATATTGCAAAAACTATCAGCAATCCAACAATCATCACAGCATTGTTAAAATAGTATACCCCAAATAAAATAATAAAGCACAGTGCTATACTCATGAGTACCGGCAGGTAAAGTCCTTGCTTTTGAACAACATTACTTACTGGAATGGACACCAGGGCCGCAGATGCCAATACTATTGAAACAACTAAATCACCATGAATATCTGAACCAATTTTACCCTCAATCCAATCAGGAAATAGATTGAATAAAACAGTTGTGATAATACCGAATGCGAGGCCAAGGAATAGCGAATAACTGTAGTCAGATTTCATCTTACCCTTATAATCGACGGCTTCCTTTACCACATCGATTACTTTACCAGTATTCTTTTTAAGAAGCAAACCAGAAACAGTTACCAAAACACCGCCAGTTACGAAGGTTAATGGTGCACCTAAGAACTCAACCAAATCAACCACAATGGGTTCTAAGGCATAAATCAACCCATATACGATTGTTAAGATTGCCATCGCCTTGGGTAGCTTATCTGACGGCGCAAACAATTCAACGGTTGAAATAGCGGGGCTGGTAAACAAGGCCATAGATGCAAGCCACAGCACAACAAGAACAGGTATTATCCATCGCATGATGGCGCCTGGTTCAAGCACTAGTGTGAATGCCACGGCCATAAATGTCATGGCTGCAAAGCTGATACCAGCACTGATAATTGGCAACCTTTGACCAGCACTTTGCCGGAACTTGTCACCTAATTTACCTGCAAAAAGGGGCACAATCGCTAAAATTATTCCCTGAGATATAAATAAGAATAGTGTTAAATCGTTGAAATTATAAGCGTGTAGTAGTTGGGGCTGATAGTTATAGTATGCTATCCAACCAATGACGACAGAGGCATACAATGCTCCCAGACTCCATAGCTGTCTCCATAAGACGTCATCTTTAGCTTTAATTTTTTCCATAGTTGTTTAAGGGTTAATAGACCAATTTAGTTTTTATGCAGGCTGGAAACCTTCTAATCTAACTTCTAATGTTCATTTATTCAATTCATCAACTTGCCCTTAATGAAGCCCATTAGCATTAAAGTGACAAATTGATAGCAATATACGTAACAGTATGTGCTAATGGATTGAATTGAACCTAATACCAGCCATATCTCGCACAATTGAAGAATATAGCTACCTTTTAAAGAATTTAACTATCCTAAGATTCGCTGCATGCGTAAATCGCATCAAAATAAAACTAATGGCAACAATTAAATCGAATCGACGAGGCTTCATTAAGTCGGCCACCCTTATTGGCGCTGGTGCTTCGCTAATACCAACAGCGGCATGTGCTGATGAAGCAAAAAATTCAGAAAAGATAAGTGCATCTGCTCTGCAGCAACCCAAACCAAAAAAAATACTCATTCTAGGTGGCACAGGATTTATTGGGCCTAACATGGTGAAATATGCGAAGGAAAGGGGTCATGAAGTCACTATTTTTTCCAGAGGAAATCGAGAGAGCGAAGTGGACGGCGTTGAGCATTTAATTGGTGATAGGAACAATGACCTCAGTGCGCTGGAAGGTCGAAAGTGGGATGTTGTGATGGACAACAACACCTACGACTATAAATGGGTGCAATTGAGTACTGAGAAATTAAAAGATGCAGTAGACCACTACATTTTTGTAAGCTCAATATCAGCTTACGATCTACCAGAGGAGAGCCGTTCTGACAAACCTGTCTATGACCAAATTGTAGATGAAAATTATAACCGTTTTAAAACGGGACCGAACTGGAAAGATGGGGATGAAGCTCCCTATGGCTTAATGAAAGCAATCTGTGAAAACATAGCCCACGAGGCATTTCCTGGTAGAACCACCGTAGTACGGCCTGGATTGATTATTGGGCCTGGTGACAAAACCGACCGCTGGACTTACTGGCCTGTACGCATTGCTGAAGGAGGGGAAGTGTTGGCTCCTGGTAATCCGCAACATGCTAACCAGGTAATTGACCAACGTGATTTGACAGAGTGGATTGTAAGACTTGCTGAAAATGGCGCCATGGGCAACTTTAATGGAGTTGGACCTGCGTCAAGAATGTCGATGGGTCAAATGCTTGGAGCCATTTGGGGTGGTGTTGGCGGTGATGCTACATTCACCTGGGTTGATGAACAGTTCCTTGAAGAGCAAGGGGTCGGAGCCTGGCAAGACATGCCATCCTGGATTCCCGGTGACCCATTAATGTTTTGCACAAATCAGAAATCAATTGAGGCTGGTTTAAGATTCAGGCCTTTGGCACAAACAGCAGCAGATACTTTAGCCTGGGATTTAAACCGACCAGAGGAGGAACGCAACAACCGAAGAGCCGGTTTATCGAGGGAAAGAGAAAAGGAAGTGTTGGATGCCTGGGCAAGTGGAAATAACTGAATATAGTAATTAAGTGCTTTTATAAATCCGAGACATTTTTAGTTGATAAATTAAATTCAAGATTAAGGCTACTAAATGTTGGAACCTGTTCAACCTCCAGTGGTCACCAAGCCATTTGTTGAATTTTTTGCATGAGGTTGGAGAATTTATCTCTCCACTTTCAGGATAAATCGTCATTTCTCCCAGAATAATTCCGCTTTTACAGTTATATAAATCGACCCTGACAAAGCTAATGTCCTTACTTAATTGAGATGCAGCACTTAACATAGCATCAAGGTTCTCCGGTTTGTTGGGGGGTGGGACTGGAAACGCCTCTTTATAACTGGTCAGCTCAAACGGGTTCCAATTAATATCAAAAAATGCATTCTTACCAGCTTTTTTGAATGATGGGGAATCCACATTTATAGCCTTTACCTGACCCTCAAACGCATAAAACCGGTAGTCAAATAGCTCATTACCATCAAGTGATTCCAACCTTTCTTCAATAATAATTTGAGGAGAGATTTGATGATATGCCCATTCATGATTGGAATGGCGCTTATTTAACCATGTTTCACACAATGCTATTACCTCTTGCCTACTGATTTCATTTTTACTTAATAAGGAAGGGGGCCGTTCTGTTCCATCGGGTGAGTAGTGTTCGATGCCCCGACCATAATTATAAAATTTGGAATTTAAACAAACGATATTCTGGCTCCAACCGTGATTGGCTTTAATAAAGTACGTATTTGGGAGGTCATCGAATGGAATTGATGAAGGGTTTTGGGTTGAAAACAAGGTTTTGGCGGTTTTTACACCCCTGGATTGCGCATAACCTTTGACAGCCAATTTATCTTGCAATAAGACGTACTGATTCTTCTTATCAAAAAACTTGCGCCATCTCACCTTAGCAGCCAAATCCAAACACATCATCTTATTCAAAAAATCGAAAATAACAGATTATTCTTAGCTCATTTACGTTTAGCACATCTTTGCTTTATGAGCGGTTAAATAAATTCATTCAGGAAATCTATCTTTCTAGTTCATTCACCCAATTATGATAAAGGGTATCCTACAAAAAGTTGCTGATATTGAGGCCAATGAGGTAAAAGCTACAGCATTTTCATTTCTATTTGTCTTTGTTCTCATGGCAGCGTATTACATCCTTCGGCCGGTAAGGGATGCCATGGCAAGCGACTGGTCAGACGCTGAAGTAAGCCAATTATGGACGCTTAATTTTTTTATTAGTGCAGCCTTGGTAGCCCTTTACGGATTCATTGTTGCCAAAATCAGGTTTAGTCGCCTTGTTCCGTCCATCTATACATTCTTTGCTGCCAGCTTTGTATTCTTTTTCATTTCAGTATTCCTTTTTGAGGATAGAAAGCTTATTGATAAGTCTTTTTATGTCTGGCTTAGTGTATTCAGCATGTTCCATCTCTCAGTATTTTGGAGTTACATGTCAGACCTGTTTAATAAAGAGCAAGCAAAGCGGCTGTTTGCCATAATAGCAGCTGGGGCCAGCGCTGGTGCATTGGTTGGCCCACTGATACCAACACTTTTTGTAAACTTCACAGGTACCGATAATTTGATCTTGATTGCCTCTATAATGCTGATTATTCCAATACCCATTATCGTTTATTTGGCAAAGTTAAAAACGACTGAATTGCAGAATGAAGATGTCTCAGTGGATCTAAGTGCGATCAAAATCGGTGGTAATCCATTTGCAGGTTTTAAATCTTTCGTTTCTGACCCTTATCTTCTGGCGATTGGGGTTTTTATCTTGCTGTATACAATGGTAGGCTCTTTTGTGTACTTCGAACAAAAAAACCTACTCGCAGATTATGATAGGGCCACCCGAACGCAGATTCTAGGTAGCATCGATTGGATAGTCAGCGTTTTAACATTTGGGATAGCATTTTTTGCAACTGGAAGACTGGTCAAAAAATTCGGAATGAGCATTACGCTCTCCTCCATGCCGTTTTTGATGTGTGCCGGAATCTTGATTTTAGCCTTTGCACCGATCATTACAGTTTTATTGGCATTACAAGTTGTAAGAAGGGCTGGAAATTACGCCGTTACAAGGCCAGCAAGGGAAATGTTATTCACTGAGGTTGACCGGGAAACCCGATACAAAGCCAAACCAGTAATCGACGTTGTAGTATACCGTGGCGGTGATTCAATTACTGCCTGGCTCTTTACTGGCCTCACTGAGGGCCTTGGTTTGGGTTTCGCAATGGTTGGTGCAATTGGTGCCGTTATTGCGGCTGTGTGGGCGGCAGTTGGTGTTTATATGGGGAAAGAGTATGACAAAAGGTGATCAAAAATTATTTGAATCAATTACTTCTCTAATCAATCACAAATTTAATTGTAGAGTTAATGAGTTTGAACACCATTGTTAGGGCTTCACAAATTCGTGGCTACATTTTGGACATTTGATATCTTTGTTAAGAACTAACATTGAAAATGACTGCTCCGATTCGGTTTCAAAAAATGGGTTACCACAGTTGGGGCAAATAAAGAATTCTCCTAAAGGGTTGATACTTGGTGCTTTTATTTCCTCTTTGATTGCGTCCTTTCGTTTTTCCAAATCTGCAATTGCTTGTTGCAATTCCTTTTTATTTTGAGTTGTCTCCTTTTCAAGTTTCTCCTTGGCCTCCTGAATTTGAACTTCATAGGTCTTCTCTAATTTCAAAAGTTGATTTTTTTTCTGGTCCAGTAAATTACTGAAGATAGTTTCATATTTGTTTATTGTCCGATTAACAAGTTTTTTGAACTCTTCGCTTTGATTCCATATGAATATTGCCGCTATTATAGTAAGTAGCGTAAAAAGTATAGCCAAAGTAGCAATGGTCCAAGTATATGGGTTACTCCATAAACTCAATTGCTCATTAGTCTTTTCAAGAATTTCGATGTATGGATTAAGCATCCTTTGAGGCACATCATAGATTATGAGGGTATCTAACTTGCTAATAACAACTGTATCAACCCTTGTTATTACAACTGTATCAATCTTGTATATCAATGAATCATCCATATCAGATAAAAGATTCTTATTAGAAATAACTATTCAAAAATAACACTTGAATTCTGAGCCGAACAACATGAAATACGGTGAGCAACTCAAATGAGTAAGCTAGCTATCAACGCAAACACCAACCCACAAACCCCAACAAGAGTCTCCATCACTGTCCAGCTTTGCAGAGTTTGTTTTTCATTCATACCAAAATATCGGCTTACCAACCAAAATCCACTATCGTTAACATGCGATAAAATTGTACCTCCCGATGCAATTGCTATAACCACAAGAGCTATATGAGGTGCCGACAAATTCAAAACTGGAAGAATTGGCGCCATGATACCGGCGGCAGTTATCATTGCCACCGTTGCAGATCCCTGGGTTACACGGACTGCTCCAGCCAATATCCATGCTAACAAAATTGCAGGCATGGCAGCATCCGCAATAACGTCGGCTATGATTTGACCGATGCCACTGTCAATCAAAACTTGCTTCAATACGCCTCCAGCGCCCGTTACTAGAATAATAATTCCGGCAGGCCCAAGCGCCTTAGTACTCAATTCTAAAATCTGTTCCTTAGGTATGCCCCTTTTTGAACACAAAAAGTAAATGGACATAAGGGTAGCGATAATTAATGCACTGAATGGATGGCCTAGGAAAGAAGCAACCTCAGTGAATTTAGAGCTGGCAATTAAAGAGCGTTCGGTCAAAACTGCGGTTAACGTTCCCGATAAAATCAATATAAGTGGTGTGGCAATAATGAAAGCAACTAATCTAAAAGATGGCTGATCAGAACTTGAGCTCACGGATGTTTCACTCACTAAATCATTCGGAGCCGAGATATGAATTCTATTGGCGATGTATGTGCCAAAAATTGGTCCAGCAATCACAGCTGTTGGCAATCCCAGGGTTATCCCAAAGAAAATCACCCAACCAAGATCGGCTCCAAGGATATCTGCAACTGCAATCGGACCTGGCGTTGGGGGTATAAATGCGTGGGTAACGGCCAGGCCAGCTAACAATGGTATGCCATAAAAAAGTAAGGATTTACCACTTTCCCTGGCAAGCGCATAAACCATGGGTACAAGAATTATTAATCCCACATCCAGAAAAACCGGTATTGCGACGATGAAACCTGTAATCACCAAAGCCCACGACGCCCTGGACTTACCAAACCAGGTCAAAAGATTTTCGGCAAGTGCGTTGGCCCCTCCGGAACTTTCAAGCATTTGGCCGAAGATTGCACCAAGACCAACCACCACGGCCACAAAACCAAGCGTATTCCCCATTCCTTTCTGAATGCTTGTCAAGATGCCCTGAAGCGGCATTCCGGCTAGTATTCCTACAAAAATTGAGACAATAAGAAGTGCAATGAAGGCATTGAGTTTATACTTCAAAACCGCAACCAGCAGCAAAGCAACTCCAAGTATTACAATAACGGCTATGTAGGTAATTGACATCCTTTAACTTGAAATATTGAAGGGGGGGCTTAATGTAGCACCTAATGGTTATTTGGAAAAATTCAGAACTAACTCTGTTAAATTGTACTTTGATTACTTTACGAAACCATTCCGATGAAAAGAAAACAAGCAATTCAATTAATGACCACCAGCGCTGTCGGTATAGGTATAATGGCAAACTCAGGTTGTGGACCTGCTGAAAAAAAGGATGAGTCAGCAGAAGATCAAGGGCTAATGGGTAACGTAAACCACTCTGCATGTAAATGGTGCTATGATAGCATTTCACTTGACCAATTTTGTGAAATAGCTACGGAAATCGGTTTGGTGGGTATCGACCTTTTAAAGCCATCAGAATGGAAAACGGTGGTGGACGAAGGCCTCCGCTGTACAATGGGAAACCCAGAAGAATTCAGTTTGACCGATGGATTCAATGATCCTTCCATTCATGAACAACTTCAGGAAACATATGCTGAAATTATCCCCATTGCGGCTGATCTAGGTTTGAAAAACATCATCTGTTTTTCAGGAAATTCCAAGGGATTGGATTTAGAAACCGGACTTGAGAATTGTGCCGTGGGACTTGATCCATTGGTAAAATTAGCCGAACAGCATGATATTCAAATTATGATGGAGCTGTTAAACAGCAAAGTTGATCATCAAGATTATATGTGTGACAAAACTCCATGGGGCGTTGCGCTTTGTGAGAAAATCGGCTCACCAAACTTCCAATTATTGTATGATATCTACCACATGCAAATAATGGAGGGCGATGTAATCGCAACAATAAAAAAGTACAATAAATACATCGGGCATTATCATACCGGTGGTGTGCCAGGCAGAAACGAAATTGATGAAACCCAGGAACTGTATTACCCTGCCATCGTAAGGGCCATTCTTGAAACTGGCTTTCAAGGTGTTCTGGCTCAGGAATTTATTCCAAAGGCCGACCCAGTGACATCATTAAAAGAAGCAGTGCAAATTTGTGATGTGTGAATTAGCCATTTTCTAATTTTCCGAATTCAGAATATTTAAGAATGCCGTCATCCAATAAACGACGAACCGCTTCAATAACATCTTCTTCTTTATGAGAATTCACTTTCAGGGTTAATTCATCAATTGCGATATCACTCTTTTTAACCTCGGCCAATATTGCTTTTTCAATTAAGCTGTTATTGCCAGTAGTTACTTGCTTTTGGCGAACACAAAAATCACAAACTCCACAATTCTCATATGTCTCTTCATCGAAATATTCTTGAAAAATCCTGGTTCTACATCCACTCAGGGAAAGGCTGTAAAATGTAATCGCACTAATCTGTTCTGACTTAACTTTTTTTCTTGCAGATATTTGTTCTGTATCAATAGAAATTTTTCCAGCATCCTGCCTGGGAGTTAAGAACATAATCTGTGGAGAATCTTTCTTTGGGGTGTAATGAAGCACCCCTTCTTTGTCCATAAACGTCAGGCTTTTTTCAATCTGATTTTGTGGCTGCTTAACTAATCTTGCTACTTGATTTTCATGGATATTGACAAACCCCGAAAATAAATCACCACCGTGTAAGCGGAGCAGCACTTTCAAAATAGGTTCAAACCTTGCATTCTCAACCTCATATTTATAAAGGTCACTTTTATTAATTGGGATGTGAATCGTTGAAGGTTGAAAGAAGCTTTGATTCAACTGAAGCAAGCCTTCATCCTCTAGCTTCTTAATGAGATTAAATGCATCGAATGGTTTGTAATTCATGGCTTTGCAAAAAGTCTCTATATCAAAATCATAGGATTCAAGCTCATTACTGCCAACAGCCACTTTAAAAAAATTGGCAAGTGCCTGATACATCCTTTTAATTTCATTGACAGGTGGGAATGACATTTCAAGGTGGTCTTTTAACTCTTTTAAGTCGCCTTGATTGTACAATAACACAGCATACGCCTTTTTTTCATCTCTACCTGCCCTTCCAGCTTCTTGATAATAATTCTCAAGTGAATCCGGAACATCCATGTGAATGACCGTTCGAACATCAGGCTTGTCAATACCCATCCCGAAGGCGTTTGTGGCTACCATCACCCTTGTTTTATTGCTGATCCACTGCTCCTGTTTCTTATTGCGTAGCTCATTTGGTAGGCCGGCATGATAATAATCAGCAGAGATTTTATGTTTATTCAATACCTCAGCAATCGACTTGGTCTTTTTTCTGTTTCTGGCATAGACCACGGAGCTTCCTGGCACTTTTGTGAGAATTTCAATTAGCTTATGATCCTTATTTTCCTTCCTGAAAACAGAATAAGAGAGGTTGTCTCGTCGAAAGCTTTTTTGAAAAACCCGTTCATTTTGCATTTCAAGTTTTTCTATAATGTCCTGCTTTACATTTTTGGTAGCGGTCGCAGTAAGGGCAATTAGTTTTGATTCAGGTATGAGCTTCTTAAATACGTTAATCTCGAGGTAAGGAGGTCTGAAATCATAACCCCATTGTGAAATGCAATGTGCTTCATCAACAGCCAGCAGCGAAACATTCATCCGATCTATTCTTTCAAGAATAACCTCAGTTTTTAAACGCTCAGGTGAGAGGTAGAGGAATTTGGTACCGCCATTAATGCAATTATCCAATACCAAATCAATTTCCCTATATCGCATTCCTGAATGGATTGAGGTTGCCTTGATACCACGTTTAACCAGCTGGTTTACCTGATCTTTCATGAGTGCAATAAGAGGTGAGACTACTATACATAGGCCGTCAACACACATACCGGGAACCTGAAAGCAAATTGACTTACCACCCCCAGTTGGCAAAAGCGCTAGAGTGTCCCTACCATCTAAAACCGAATTAATAATATCTTCCTGAAGCGGCCTGAAGGAATTGTAGCCCCAGTACTTCTGCAAGACATCAACCGGGTTGCCCATCACCACTCAACAGTTAAAGCACCATACTCTTTCATATTGTGCAGAGGGATCTCGAAATTTGGGGAGTCTTCGACAAGTTTATTGGCCATCCAATAAGAATTACTCCCGTCAACAATAATTAACTGGGGTTGGATTATTTTGAGAACATCACTTAAATCATAACAACAGTTGTTTGACAAAATGAGGTAGTCTACATCTAGTTTTTTCTGTACGCTGATTTTGGATATTTCCTTGGTAGTGAGTCTTAATAATCTCCTGCTGTTCCAGATTTTCACTTGAATTCCTGATCCAACGGAGTCCCATTTATCGAACGTTTCATATCCTATCTGATTACTTCGAAGCCCATTCTTGATTCTATCAGGCTTTATGTTAAATCTAATTAGGTCATCACTTTCACTGCTATCACTGATGTAAAGTGAGACATCGTGGCCGTCTCTAAAATCAATAGCCAAAAGTTTATTGATATTGTAAAAAACTATTTCCTTTCTGCTTGCTCTGGTGGCAGATTCGGCAATTTCAATTCCCGAAACAACTGACAAAAAGACGGTCGCAACTATCAAAAACCGTAATTTACGATATGTGAAAAGTGCCCATATTAAGAGAAGCGCAACATATATAATGACGATCTGCAATTCATTTAAATTAACCGCTTCAATTAGACTGTATTCGAAACTGTCTATAACAATTACAAATCGATTGAGGAGCCATACCACCCATTCAAGAGAGTTTCCAATAATTCCTTGTATGAATTCCAACCCAATCGATGCTGTCAGGATTATGGTCAGTCCTAAAATGAGTATGAAAAATGCTGTTGGTATGACGGCAAGATTTGATAGCAAAAAAAGTGTTGGGAACTGATGGAAGTAATAAAGCCCAAGTGGAAAAGTCGCTAATTGAGCGGCAATTGAAACACAAGTAATTTCCCAACCTTTATTAATAATCCAATACCTGGGTGACCATAATCTATAAAGCTTGGGCTGTAAAAAAACTATCCCAAATACAGCTAAATAAGACAGCTGAAAACCAACCTCAAAAAGCATCAATGGGTTGATCAAAAGCAGTATAAAAGCGGAGAAAGCCAGCGAATTATAAATATTGCGCTGTCTTTTGATCAATCTACCAATAATGAAAATACTGAACATCACGACCGCTCTTTGAACCGAAGGAGAAAACCCCGTGACTAAAGCGTATGTCCAGAGAATGAGCAGTGAAACAAGGCCGGTAATTAAATTACCAAACCTGTAATTTCGAATTGGCCTGAAGAGATATAGAATAAATAGGTAGAGGATACCAACATGCAATCCCGATACTGCCAAAACATGCATAGCTCCGGCAGCTGCATATGCTTCCTTAATTGTATTATCTAATCCTTCTTTAATCCCCAAGACAAGAGCCAGCACAATGGCCTCTTCATGCTGCCCATCAATCGACTCCGTAATTGTTTCTTTACAGTATTGTCGAATGTCGTAGGCTTTAGCTAGAACCAAAAACTGAGGTGAATTGCCAAGAATTGTTATCTCATCAAATTCGATAAAATCTTGCAAATAAATGCCCTTTTGGCCCCAGTAAGAAGCGAAGTTGAACTCCCCCGGATTTGTAGGCCCATTTATACCATTAGGTGTGCTCCTAACAATTAAGTCATCGCCGTATTTTAAAGGCTTTTTATGAAGGGTATCCCGTTTAACATAAATCAGCACTTTACCATCTGCTGGTTCAATTGAGTTGTCAAATAACAGATATTGTAAACTCAATTCAGCTCTGACAAAATCTCCCTTTTGTTCCGGTAAGGCTGCAACATTGCCCTTATAGCCCACAATATCAGGATTGTATTCCTGCTCATGCTCTTTGGTGTTAGATGTGAAATAAAAAGCCCCGATCACCACCAGAATGATTGAAAGGTAGCCCAATATGTTATCAGAGAATTTTAATAATCTTTTAAATAAAAGGAGGCCGACACCAAAGCCCAGTAAAACAATTTCAACCAAAAACCCATCGCCCCTTAGCTCAAAACTGCTGTACGTAGCTACAACAATTCCAATGGCAAACGCCAATGTTATTCTTACGAATGGAAACGCGGACCAAAAGTGCATGCATCAATTGATTGTTCAATCAATTTAAGCATTTGTTAAATAAATAACTGTCTTGATTAGGCCTTCTTATTATCATAAGCTTTCACAATGTCCTTAACTAGTCTATGCCTGACTACATCTCTGGTGTCTAAGTTGATAAATGAAACCCCCGAAACATTTTTAAGCACTTCAACTGCATCTAAAAGTCCTGATTTCTGTTTTGCTGGTAAATCAATCTGCGACTTGTCCCCATTTATTATGACTTTAGAATTAGGCCCCATTCTAGTCAGGAACATTTTCATCTGCATCGGAGATGTGTTTTGAGCTTCATCAAGTAACACAAAAGCATTATTTAAAGTGCGGCCCCGCATGTACGCCAATGGTGCAATCTCAATCACCGAATTTTCCTGATAATATTTGAGTTTTTCACCAGGAATCATTTCGCTTAATGCATCATATATTGGTCGCAGGTAAGGGTCTATTTTCTCTTTCAAATCTCCGGGTAAAAATCCGAGGTTTTCACCTGCTTCTACAGCTGGCCTTGTAATAATTATTTTTCGTACAGCTTTATTTTTAAGCGCTTTAACCGCTAATGCAACAGATATGTAGGTTTTACCTGTTCCAGCGGGTCCTATTGCAAATACCAAATCATCTTTTGAAACAGCCTCAACCAACTTCTTTTGGTTGGCGGTTTTAGCAATGATTTTGATACCTCTGGTACCATATATCAAGACATTGTCTTTTCCATCAGTCACCAGATCAACATCATCTTTTTGAATTAATCCTTTCACCTGATCGCGGCTAATCGAACCATACTTATGATAATGAGTAAGTAACGAATTTAGAATGTCATTAATTTCTATGATTTCAGGAGAGGCTCCTCTGATTGTTATTTCATTGCCCCTTGCTATTATTTTACTTTCAGGAAAAGCTTCCGAAAGTTCATTAATGTTCTTGTTATCCACTCCAAGAAAATCCAGGAGTGAAACATTATCAAGTGTAAATACTTTTTCTACCAAATGAAGTTATTCTAAAGGTTCAAAATTCTTAGCCTCTATTCGAAAATAGTACTTTTGCAAAAACAAAAATAGAAATAATAGCTTCAATGTTATTGGTTACCTTAACATCCGACTTTGGAAATAAAGACCATTATGTTGCGGCACTGAAAGCGGGGATACTTAACACAAATCCTAATATTAAAATTGTGGACATTAGCCACGACATTGAGCCTTTCAATATATCCCATGGTGCTTATGTCTTAAGATCAGTATTTCGTGAATTTCCTAAAGGATCAGTTCATGTAGTGGCCCTTGACACATATACGCCTAAGTGGGGTGCAATAGCTATGAAGTTAGAGGAGCATTATTTCGTGGCACCTGATAATGGCATCCTCAGTTTGCTTAGTGAACAGACACCCAAACCTGTAATTAATATAAATCAGCTCAATCCGACTAGAAGCATTTTTCCAGCTAAAAATCTTTATGCAAATATCGCTGCAAATATCGCTTCTGGTAAAGACTTACATGAGCTGGGGCCACCGCAAGAAAATTGGACTCAATTACTCAACAGAAAAATCAAGACGACCAAAGCCCTTATCTCAGGCCATGTAATCAGAATAGATCATTATGGTAACCTAATAACCAATATTCCTAAATCAGAATTTGATACAATCTCTTTATTAAATAAAAACAATGGGTTTCAAATCACATTGGGTCGCGAACGAATCAACACGATCCACAGCACTTATCATTCCGTTGATCCAGGAGAATGTTTCTGCATCTTTAACGACAATGGTCTTTTAGAAATAGGTATTAATTCAGGTAATGCATCTAACCTCTTAGGCATTCAGTTTGACAGCCCAATCACACTTAACTTTAATCAATAATTATGTTAGTAAGAATAGTTCGAATGTATTTCGAACCAAATAAGACAAAGGCCTTTTTGGATGTCTTTAAATCTGCTCATAAACAAATTGAATCATTTGATGGATGCTTTAAAGTCGACTTATTGCATGATCATTCAAATCCAAATGTCTTTACCACATTAAGTTTATGGAAAGATCATCAGTCATTAGAGTCTTATCGTAATTCCGAGTTATTTAAAGCTACTTGGTCAAAAACAAAGCCTCTATTTATTCAAAAACCAGTTGCTCAGTCCTATCACATTCATACTAAAGGAAAGACCATTGAGGGAGTTTAATTAGAGTTGCTTATCTCCAGTCCCTAATTTATGTTTGCAAGCCCAAATGCCCAGGTGGCGGAATTGGTAGACGCGTTGGTCTCAAACACCAATAGTAGCAATACTGTGCCGGTTCGACTCCGGCCCTGGGTACAAGCTTTAGACGACACATTAATATTATTCATTAGTCTCCTGTTTTTCAGGCGTTTGTGTCATTTCACTATACATTAGAAATGCTTGTTTGGACTGTCTTATGTCTCCAACACCTAAATATGCTAAACTTAAGAACATGTATAGTTCAGGATCATCTTTCCTAATTTCAAAGGCCTTTACTAAGTGGACTAGACTTTCTTGAAATTGTTCATTTCTCAAGTAGGCTGCCCCAAGATTTTTTTGGGATAAATAAACGTTTTCAAACCTCTTAATATTCTCCTTATAATAAATAATAGCCCTTTCATAATCTTTAAAATACTCAAAATACAGAAGACCTAGATTTGCGATTGCATATGGGTTTGTGGGCTCTTTATCAATTACCTTTTCATAATATTTTGCTGCATTGACTGAATCATTAAGTATTGTCATATAAAGGTCAGCAGTTCTTAATAATATAGGCACATAGTCTGTTACTTCTTCAGTTCTCTTTAAGTGGTACAATGCGCTATCTGTATAATCTTTCGCTTTTTGCAATTGATTCATATTTTTATACCCTTCGGCTATAGTCATATAACGACTGGCAATTACTAAGTGACTCTTTATACTACCATCTGATGTAATTACATCTTCGTTAAACAAGGTAGTCCCGTTTTTCCAAGCTAAACTTCTATTAATAGTCAAAACGCTGAATACAATTGTCAATAGTAATAATGGTGCCCACTTTAATACATTACTTCTCTTGTATAGCAGTTCATAAAAAGCCATTCCTCCAATTAAGCAGAATCCAATTGACCCATAATACATGAACCTCTCCGCCATGAAAACGCCTACATTAAAAATTAAATTACATACAAGAAAAAGTCCTAAGAAATGTATAATAATTGCAAATCCGTAAATATTTCTCTTGATCAGCAATTTTAGTCCAAGGGCTAATAAAATAATATTTAATACGAAAGACATTATTGCCTGCCATTCCCATATATTGATAAGTTTAATGTGATATGGATAATAATCAATGGTAAGTGGATAAGGAACAAAAATCAACTTTATATACAGCAATAAAGTATAAAGAATCGTTCCATACCGTTGTTGCATTGTAGCCTCTAAGAAAGGGTTATTCAGAAGGTTAGTAGTCGCTTGATTATCGAAGGAACTTCCTATAATGAGGAATCTTATATAAAGATATATTAGTGCTACCATACAAATAACTGCAAGTGATTTTATCTGATAGCTTCGTGGATAAGTATTCAGAATGTAGTAGCTCATGCCTATTATAGGAATTATCATTAAGGCATTTTCTTTTGAAAGGATTGCGAATCCGAACCAAAAAGCCGTTTGAGCTACTTTGTTTTGTAAAGCATATTTCCAGGAAAGCAATGAAAATAAAAGCACAAATATCTCATCACGGCCTTTAATATTGGCTACCACTTCAGTATGTAAGGGATGTATAAGGAATAGTAAAATTGCGGTAAAACCAATTATGTTTCTGCCATTTTTATTTTCGAATAAGATCAGGATTATTTCAAAAAACACAAATGCAGTTAAGCCATAGAACAGAATATTAATCAGGTGGCTAATGTGTGGATTGAGGCCAAAAAGCTCAACTTCTACAGCATAAGTTACCAAAGACAGCGGTCTATATCTACCTCCATCTACTGCATCATGTACCCATTTATTTGAATACCCCTTAAATGTGTCTTTAGTAAGTATATCGGGAATTCCGGAGATACCAGATAAAACAAAATTATTGGAATCAAGAACCACATGGTCATCAAGGGCATACTCAAATGAGATGGTATAGCCATATAGAATAAAAGCGAAAACATAGCAAAATGCCTTAATCGACTTTTGATTACTAGCAAACTGCTCAAACTTATTGTGATTTTCTATTGCTTCCATTATTTATAAAATCATACAATAAAAAATCCCCGGTAAACCGGGGATTTTTTATCACAATAATTTATTACTTAGTAACTACTCACTTAGTTACATGTTGCTTCATCTTCACCGCCTGGAGTTTCTACATTAGACCCAGAACCATAAAAGAAGTTCAATATGTATTCTTCACCTGGTGTGACATTAATTGTGGTACTGCTACCAGAACCCGTAATTTCTCTGGCATTATCAGAAGTTCTGTTGATATTATCTGTGTAACCAGAACCTTTTGTGCGTACGGTTAATTTCTGTCTTCCTCCATTGAATTTATCCATCTGAAATTCACCTGCAGATAATGAGGCTACTGCCCTTACATCTGCACCAGCACCGGTGCCGGTTTCAAGCCTGTTGCTAACAGTAACAGTTGGCAAGAAATCATAACCATCACTTGTTTGATTGTAACAAGCATCGTCAACCTCTCCACCGTCAATAACGATGGTTACACCAGGGTTAACTCCTTCTGGGTCACTAATGACTACTTCGGGTTCTGAAGTTGAGAATGCTGAAGTCCAGTTAGTGGTAGCTGTTGCATCAACTGAGTTAAATACAACGTCTCCATCAACAATAGTGAATAACGAAAGTATCGCTCCATTATTGGTGTTATTATTCTCAGATATCAACCCGTCGCTTGCTGTAAAAAACATCCGAATTTCGGATGGTCTTACAGGATAATCCCCAGTATTACCACTATTATCTGGATTTACAAACCACTGTGTCGGGAATGTATTAATAGCTAGAGAGGGTGCTGTAGCTGTAGCAGGTGTCTGAGTGAAAGTAAATGTTGGGAACGATGAGTTATCAAACTTATCTGCGCTTGTAATCTCAAAACGATCAACCTCCATACCTACTGTAGTAGGAGCGAAAGCCGCCGCCACTGTAACAGCGTTTGTAGCACCACTGAAAGCCAGATCGTAATCAACACCGCCATCCCAGTCAGGGCCAACAGTTACCTGATCATCAACATTATCGAAATCTTCCGTTGCTCTGATTTGAACACCAGCTGTACTTCCATTTCCATCGGTTGCACTTGGGTCATCACCGGTGGTAATTCCAAACGTACCAATTGTCTGAAGTACTGTTTCATTGGTGGTTCCCAGGTTATTTACCAATCGCACAGTTGCAGTACCCGCTCTATTAGGATGATAACCATTACCTTGTGTTGTAACTGAAACCGCACCTAGTGTACCCCTTAACCAAGTCTCAACGTCCACATTATCAGTTCCAGTATCGATTGTTGGAGCCGATGTCATTCCACTTCCTCTTGAGAAAGTCCAGAAGGCGTTGTTAAATTCGCTGCTTCCTACTACGTCATCTTCAACAGTGGCATTTATTGACCTTGTTCTAGCTGTTAATGCTAAAGCAAAACCAGTTACATCATCTACCATTGGATCATCAATAGACCCAACAGTACCATTTACAAAAGGAATTGCCGAAGTCGATCCGGTTTCTGAGAACCTTTTTCTCACAGTTGTTATTAGATCAGCTGATGCTGCACCGTCTACAGAAGTAGCAGCCATTGTCTGATCTGTTTCAAATGTTGGGAAAATCAGGTCAATAGAAATTCCTTCTGATCTTGCTGGAACAGTTAAGCTGTACTCACCAGTGGTGTTATCAACAGCGGCACTGCCAATAACGTTAGCCCCATCAAATGTATAGTTGCTAATAGATAACTGGTTTGCCTGATCATCAGCGGCATCCTGAATTGTAGCAGCTATACTAGAGAAATCTACTTTAACCATTATGTCCTGAGGAACTTCTCGGGTGCCGTTCGTAACGTCACCTTGATAAGTAACAACACCATTTACCGTAGCAGAAGCACCAGCACCAGTGTCATCAGAAAATAATTCGATAATTCCAGATAGAATTTTCTGGGTATTAGTTGGAACACTAGTGGTGCCGGCATTATTACCATTCTGATTAGACAAATCGCTAATAGTAATAATAAATGTCGCAGGGAAGAACCCTGGTGCACTTACAGATGCAATGTGGCTACCTTGAGAAAGATCAAAGAATGAAGCAACACCGTCATCACCTGTGGTTGCATCCGCCTGAACCCTGTTTGCTGCAGCAGCAACTTCATTTGGTTCTCTAATTGAAACGGTAGCACCAACAACAGGGGCGCCGTCATTCTCAAATAATAGATCAACCTGGCTTACGAGGCCAGCCTGCCTAAAGAGCTCAAGAGCTTCAGCGATGTCTTCATCCGCAAGCTCTTCCTGAAGTCTTTCAAGAGCTTCGTTGATGGCAATTTGCCTGTCTTGAGCAGCCAATTCAGCAGCCTGAATTCTTGCAATTTCGCGGGTTGCATCAGCAGCCGCTTTTTGTTCAGCCAAATCGGCCTGTAGTTGCAGAAAGTCTTCTTCATCGAAGTCATCCTGGCATGCCGTCACAGTAACTATCACTGCAACAGCCATCAGAAATAATCTTGCTAAGTGTGTAATTTTCATGTCAAATAGCATTTAGGTTTAACTTTTGATTCTTGTTTATAAAATTGAAAATATGGTATATGCGAAAGATAGACTTACCGTCTGGGTGTATAATTCCCCTGTAAACGGAAAGTTATTAACATTATTGAGCCCTACCCTGTACCTTAATTCGGTAGTGAACGTTTTGCCGTTATCCAGCTTGTTGTCAAGGGCAATTCCAGTGAGAAAACCGAATTGATGTCTCTCGTAGTCAGCTGTAGCCCTTACATTCTGGGCATTAACCGTAACTCCACCACCAACAGCGGCCAAATCAGGGTCTGTCGGTGTAAACACCTGATCACTAATTTCGAAAGCCCCCATCATGTATCCATACGAAAGGCCAATGAGAAATCTTGGCTCCATTCTTTCGCCATTTAATTCCGGCAGACCGAAATTTAATATTACGGGAAGTTCGAGATTATGGAAAACAACAGCCCTATTAATATAGGTAAGTTGCGAAATCGCACCTTCAACTGTTCTCGACAAATCTTCCCTTCCACCTCCTTGCGAGTTATAGAACAACTCTACCTGGGCATCAAAGATGTCGGTAAAAGGAAGACTGAATCTGGCTGTTGCACCAAAGTTTGGCCCAACAGTCATTCCAGGCTGAATAAAAGAGTTGAAGTTAACACCAGTCTTCAGACCTAGCTTTATAGTACTGGCTGATCCAAAGTTTCCAGAGTCATCCCCGGAGCTATCGTCCTGTGCCGATAGTGGTGTCATCAACAGACTTGCTGCGAAGAAACTTAGTGCTCCCAGCAGGTTAGGTAATGGTACACGGTAGTTCATATGACTTTTTGATTTATGAATTCAATTATTTTAAGAAACATTCAAAACAAGAACCTCAATATTAAGGTATTGTATTTAAACAATGCAAATCTTTCGATAAAAAAATAACCTTAATCTACGTTTAAGGTTCCAAAATTACTATTGGCGAATAACGGCAAATTATTGTCATTCATAATTTATAGCGGTGCAAATATATCTAATTCCTAATTACACGCAATTAAATGTCATGCCATATAAGATGGTATTTTGCCATCCATAATATTTACTATGACCAATAGCTAAACAGCTCATAATCATTCCAATAACCAACCTTGTATAAACTAATGCTGTAAAAGCACCTTGGCCGCTTTTGATTCACCCTTAAATAATATGCGAATAACATATATACCATCTTCAACCGGGGAGCCATTTACATCCCTTCCATCCCAGGTTATGTAGTTGATACCTGAAGATTGCGAAGCCCAAAGTGGAGTACGCACCCACCTACCATTTACATCAAATATTTGCGCCAAAACGATGTCATCTTCTGGGATATTAAACTGCACTGTAACATTGGACAAAAAAGGATTGGGGTATGGGTTTGAAATAGAAAACGCATTTTGTGGATCTCCAGGAACACTGACTTCATCAAAACCGATGATCTGTGTGCTAAAAACACCACTGCCGTGGCTTGCTGCAATCAAACGGCCATCCAATGGCCTGTAGTTCACCATCGTTACCACAGACTGGCCTATTTCATTATTGGCCTCCCGCAGCCATTCCGTTTGGAAAGCTTTTAATTGTACGGTGGAGTAAAGCCCTGTGCTGGTACCAACGTAATAGCGATAAGTGCCATCAGCCATTGGTACAATCTCTGCCCATCTTGCACTTGGCCCATTCCCACTTCCATCTAAATTCTCCTCTAGATTCCCGCCAATATCACTAAATGAATTACCACCGTCAACTGAATGAAATATGCTAGGTGTATTATAATTCGAAAATACTGCTAAAAGGTGATCGGCATTTAATGGATCAACCGCAACACACGATACATTGCCAGGAGGAAAATTACCGGCAGTAATGTTTGTTAAAATACCTGAGCCGCGGTGTGCTTCATCGACCCTGTATAGTTCTCCAATAGAAGTACCGTAATACATAACATTCGATGGGTTTAAAGATGCTGTAATGGCTGAAACCCTGCCTGTATCCAACTTCGTTGATTCCATTATTTCCCAACCTTCCCTTACTTTATCCCTGGTTCCATCAGGTATCTGACTGATATTGTGATTTCTCCAAACGGCATCACCACCAGCCAAATACATTCTATCATCGTTATTGGGGTCTATCTCAAATGGGTTAATAAACAGATACTCCTGACCTGGTTTTTCTCCTGCTCCAAATGGGTCAATCCTTGCAAAGCCAGTCACTTGCCCCTCTGCTGGATCAAATATTAATCTAAATATCCGAGAACGTTGCGAGGAGAAAATCCAAAACTTATCAGTTATGGCTGTATATGCACCATCTCCGCCTAATACTTTTGTCCAGGCGCTTAGTGCGTTACCTACACCTAACCAAGTTCCATTGTCTTGAGCTCCTCCGGTAATAAATGAGTTGGCTTCATTCATTTGTTGAGCTACGGTATAAAATTGAGAAGTGATATAGAACAAATTGATAGATGTCCAAACCGGATATTCAAGTGTTGAACTTTGATTTGTAAATGAAAGGCCACCGTCATGGGTCGAAAATAGTTTCTCTTTTGAGATATTCGAGAAAACCAACCCATGTTGGTCTGCATGATGATCATCCCACTGAGCCCCGTTATTAGCCGTATCGTATCCAGC
Source organism: Cyclobacteriaceae bacterium (assembly GCA_040222875.1). GTDB lineage: Bacteria > Bacteroidota > Bacteroidia > Cytophagales > Cyclobacteriaceae > JAJCYL01. Next base: position 173,122 of record JAVKCG010000005.1, read on the forward strand.
TATCCAAAGCATTTCGTCCTGAGATCTAAAACCGTCTGTTGTTCTGTATAGGTTAGTACCACCAATAAAAACAATATCCTCATCTGAAGGATGAACAGACATGACCATATTGTACGAGTTCTGAGACTCATAATCACCAAAGTCACCTCCAAATGCCGGCACATTATCTGATAGATCATCCCAAGTGCCTTGAGGGTTTGATGCCTCACCACCATTGTGGTTATATTTCCAAATGCTGTGTTTATCACCTTCAGTACCATGCTCCACAAGTAAATAAACGGCATTTTCATTCGAAGGTGCAATTGCTATCACACCCCGATTACTGCTATCAGCCAAGTTCGGGGGGGTTATATCTGCCCAATTTACTCCATCTTCACTTCTGAAAACTCCTCCCACTTCTTGATAATCGCTTGAGGTCAAGTCACTGAGATATGCGTAAAAAATGCCTTGTTCGCTTATTTCAATTTCGGTGAAAAATGGGCTTGAAGCATTATTCAAATCCGTAGTGTCTTGTAAGTTGTGTAAATCATCACCAAGCACAGCTTGCCAGGATTCTCCACCATCCGGTGATCTTAAAATACCACCATAAACGGCTGCATAAACTTCGTCTATATCTGCTCTGGTGTGGTTAAGTTTTATGTCAAAAACATAATTGAATTGACTGTTGAAAATACTTCTGACCGAAACAGCAGTTGACTCTAATTGAAACCACGATCTGGCACCATCAGTTGATTTAAAAATCCCGTCCCCTCTGTAGGGAGCTCCAGGTGCCCTCGCAGAATTCCCCCTAATCTCACCAGTACCATAATACCAAACGTCACCCTTATCTTTTCTTGTATCCTGGACTACGACAGTTGCACCAATCAGTTGACTGGAAGTAGAAGTTTGCTCCCAGCTGGCCCCTGAGCTTTCAGACCTCCACATACTACCGGATACACTGCCGGCAATTAATGTACGTGGGCTGGTGACATCGATGGCAAATGCTCTTGTTCTTCCTCCTAAATTAACAGGCCCCAGCTCAGTCCATTCTTCTTGTTTTGTTCTTAGAAATGTACTGCCCCTATGAATGCGTTCCGGTATGTTTTTAGTGAATTCTATTTCACGCTGGTAAATACCCCAAGGGATTTGTCCTGTTTCTGGATCTGCCTGAAGGCTTACTTCGTAGTTGTACCTTGCATCAGGGTCATCTTCATCTCCTACCGCCGACATATCATGAACGAAATTGTAACGATCAGGGATCATTAATCTGGTGTTATCAAATTCCGTATCCTTTTGTGGAAAGAAGTATAAAAGTGCAGAAATGATAATCGGTAACATTAGCACTAATCCAACCCTTCTTATCATTATAAATCCTTTCTTTCTACACCTTCAAACTGTAAAATAAAATCTGCCCCAAAAGCTCCGGAGGGTGTCTTAAATCCCGGGAAAATGGATCGGTTCAAAACCCTATCAGCGATTTCTACTGCTGTCATTGCAGTTAACTGATAACCTTCAGGGGTTGTTAGTTCAGCCTCTTTAACATTTCCATTAGCGTCAGAAACCAGACCCCATATTAAACTAGAAGCCTTCGCTCTATGGTTTGCTGAAGGGCCTTCAATTTTATCAACTTTTTTCTTTAAAAAAGCCTTCACAAAACCGATCTGTAGCAGTCCTCCAAATGTATTGGACAACTTCATCATTTTAACGCCTTTTGGCTTGACAGTGGTAAACACCTTAATGTTTGGTATAGCGGTGCTATGATATGCTGTTGACACATCGCCCCATGGAATGGTTGCGGCCGTGTACTCTTTATTTCCAAATTTTATTTTTCTGACTTCATAAGCTGAAGGCACTTTCTTGATTTTTCCATTCTCCCGGATGGCACCACCCCTGTGAAAATTATCCAACATAGTGTTTGCTGTGCCTTTTGAAATGCCACCCGACCCTTTGAAGGCCAACTCCAGATGAGTGGCATCTGGAAGCAACGAATGTAAATGTGCTGCAAGACAATCGGTAGGCACAACATCAAATCCAACACCTGGCATTAACAGGATTCCAGATTTTTTTGCTTTTTCTGAAAGTGATGCAGCGTATTCGAAAATTTCCATTTCACCGGTGATATCTAAGTAGTTGACCTGAGCCTCCAGGCAGGCTTTGATCATGGGCTTAGCTGTTTTGTGAAATGGGCCTGCACAATGCAGCACAACTTTAAAACCTTCAATATTTTTGACAATTAGTTCATGGTCACCTAAATCAAAAATCTTTTGATCGATACTGTGTTTTTTAGCCAGTTCTGTTATTGCTGATCCATTACGGCCTGCTACTACAGGATTAAGTCCACGGCTGACTGCCAAATCCGTAATTAACTTGCCAGTATAGCCGTTAGCACCGTATATCAATAGATCCGAATCAGCCATATTATAGAATTACCACATTAATTTGATTCTTTTTGCCTGGCTCAAGCCTCGATGTTTTAACCCCTTTCCCGTCATTGTTCTTATCACCTTTTGACACAAAAACATAATAAGATTTGGCCGGGATTTTCTTAAAAGTGACACGTCCCTTTTTGTCTGTAAGTTCTGGCCCAAAGGCCGGATTATTTTCAAACCTGTAGTCCTCTTCATTCTCAAAAATTATTACAGTGGCGCCTTCCACAACGTTGCCTAAATCATCTAAAACAGTAACCTGTAAGTTTGTTGGTAACAATTGTGATTGAACTGAATTTGATAACATTATCATGATGCAAATCATGCTAACCGTAAATAGTACTCTTTTCATAACTTTTATCACTTAAAGATGTTTGAAATTAAACATATCGCAACGATATGTAGGTCTAAATAGGAAAATTTAGCGAATCAGCGTAACGCTTCCGTGTTGCTCAATTTCACCAACATCAGGATCAATTGAACTTCTAAATTTGGCTACAAAAGCATAAGTTCCAATTGGTGCTAGTTCCCCTCGAAAAAGGCCATCCCATCGGAAATCCAGATTATTAGCGGTAAATACTAATTCACCCCATCTGTTGTAAATAAAGATGTTGAAATCTGATACGAACGGGTTATTAAAAATAGCAAACGAATCGTTTAACCCATCCCCGTTAGGTGTAAAAGCGGTTGGTGCAAAAATTCTGGGGGTGCAATCTTCAACTACCTCCACAAAATCCTTAATACATGTCAGGCCATTACTAATTGTCACTTCATACCTGCCTGGAACTGTAATATCATAGGTCTGCGTGGTTGCCAAAATTGTTTCATCTGGCACCAAACGCCATTCGAAAGTGCTAAAGGTACCGGCATCCAGGGATGCCGTGGAGGTGGCGGGATCCTCTGGGCAAATAACCGCCCTGGATGGTAGAATCAAGTCCTCTTCAAGTATCGGTTCTAAGAGTGCATCAAAATTTGCCGAGGCATCGCATAAACTGTTTGTTCGAATTACCCTGGCTGTGTATAAGCCGCTTTGATTTACCGCAATTATTGCAGTAGTATCTGGCAATAATTCTCCTGAGGGCCCTATCCACTCAAATGTAACATCAGCTGTAATGTTTGACTCTGCTATCAAAAATATTTGACTGTTGTCATCACAATCTGGTTCGGATGTGATGAAGAGCTCCAATAAAGGCTCCACATTCACATCCACGGAGGTGTTTGTTTGACATCCCGTGTTCTGGTTTCTTGCTGTAACCGTATAAGTGCCAGATTCGAAAACATTGATAACTGGCGAATTAGAGCCATTGTTTGCATCATTTGATCCCCATACGAATGAATTATTCCCATTCTGATTGTCAGTCACTGCCGTGAGTGTTAACTGACCATCACATTGATCCCCTGAGACGTCAATTGACACCACCGGATCCTGACTAATAATTACTTCGGTAGTTTCGGTTTGTGGACAGAAGCCTGCTGCTGAAGAAGTGACGGAATAGGTGCCAGATTGGGTTACATTCAACGGGTTACCTGCGGTCACGCTGCCATCTGGCAATGTCCAGGTTAATGTCCCACCTCCGTCAACGGATGGATTGATGGTTCCTGACCCGCCACAAAAATTATAAACTGGATCTATAAGAATATTGGCCGGTGGATTTTCACCTAGGTTTACCTGGGCTGTTTCTGTACAGTTTGGAGTGACATCAGTTCTTACAACCACCACATTGTAAGTGCCGGTATCTAAAGGGGGAGGGTTAAACCTAAGTGTAGTAGCAATATCAGAGCCTGTGGACACTACGGTACCATCACTAAACGAGAGGGTATAATTATATGCAATCGCAACTAAAGGATCGACCGTATTGGTCACCGTCATATCAATAGCGCCGTTTGTTCCGCAATCTGGAACGGCAGTGAGTGCTACTTGGAAATTGGTGTTGCTATCTGCGATGTTGGTGCTGGTTGTACCTGAACAATTAGAAACAGTGTTGGTAGTTGTGACTGAGTAACTCCCTGCCCCAATTCCGGTGACAGGCACAGTCACAGGGCCATCAATGTTACCAGAAGCAACACTTGTTCCACCTGAGATTATTTGATAATCGAAATTTCCTGTCTCGTTAAAAACAATATCAATTTGACCATCTAGCTGGCCACAATTGGTTGTTGCTGTTGCATTCAGTGTAATATCTGGTGGGCCATTAACGGTTAGCTGTAACGTATCCCTGCCAATGCACCCAGTTATGGGATCGACAACCGAAACGGCATATTCAAAGTCACCTGTAGCATTAGTGTTCACAGTTTGAAAGCGGCCAACATTAGCCAGGTTATTTCCATTCAAAGTCCAGGCATACGATGCTCCCGGGTTCTCAGCATCCAAATCGGCGATTTGTTCACCCGTACAAACAGTTCTTGGTGGCCCCAAATCGATGATGGGTCGGCCATCTGCAACCAAAACCTGAACAGTGTCAGATGTACAACCCGTTGCCCTATCAGTTATGAAGATGTCAAAAATCCCAGGCTGTGATACAGTGATTTGTCTTGTTGTATCACCCGTTGACCAATTGTAAGCGAATGCCGGATCATCAGCGGGAAGTGCTTCAAGAACAAGAGTATCCTGGCAGATTGCCGTTGCCCCGGGTGTTGTAGGCCTTGTAGGAAGTGGATTTATTGAAATTTGTTGTGTCAATGTGGTGTCGAGGCCGCATCTGTTTGTGATGTTGAGACTAACGGTATAAGAGCCTATGGCATTATAGGTATAAACCGGGCTTTGCTCCATAGATGATCCTCCATCACCAAATGTCCAGAAATACTCGTCAATGCTGGAAGTACCGTTACCTGTAAATTGTGACTCTTGACCAATGCAGCCATCAGAGGCACCGATTGACGGAGATTGGGGCGGCTGTGAAGTATTCTGTACAAAGTTTGGAAGGCCCAGCGTACTAATTCTCCCGCCCAGGTTAAACCCGTTGATAACAAACCCGGCCTGATCATCATCGCCATTTGGGTTGTTTATTGTTCCGAGGTCTGGGCTGCCATTTATGGCCATGTAAATAACCCCATTAGGTCCGGTTTGTAATTGACCAAACTCCTGGGCATCCTCAGCAATTACGAACTTTGACATCGCAATGGAATCAGCTTGCAACGTATCTAAGTCATATTGTATCAATTTTGAAGAACCTCCACCTCGGGTGGTTACATAGAGTTTTTGTGTATTAGAAGAAAATTCAACCCCATAAATCTCGGCTGGAGCAGGCTCCTCTATATTGATCAATACGGGATCACTTACCTCACCTGTGGTATCAGCATAATTATAAATTTCTACAAAATTTTCATCCCCGGCAATTGTCATTGCAAGCCTCGAAACATCAGCTGAGAGTTTCATGGAATTGCGGCTATTCCCTTCAGTGGCAGGTGATAAAATGGTTCCGGCAGTAGAAAATGTGGCCGAACCAATTCCATCTTCTGTAATTGGATAAGACCTAAAAGTGTTATTGCCAAACTCATGAGTCACCAGCCATGTTAGGTTGCCTCCAGGGCTTGAAGCTGTCATGCGCTCTGTCGCTTTATAAAACAATGGCCGATCTTTCAAAACAACGGCCCCTCTTGCACTATCCTCCTTTAAATCAACTACAGAATAACGAACATCAAATGTTTGATCGCCCCAGGCGGGATCAGTCGTAAATATGTAGAAGGTGGTTGCATCCATAGGAACAGGGACAATCAAAGCCCCCTGGGCGGAAGTGCTATCTCCACCAATGTCAAACCCACCGACCATCCGTCCATGATCTTTGTGATAAACCGATGCGCCATTGGTATAGAAAAGCAGGTCTCCATTAATGTCTGAAATTGTTGCTGCTGCCTCAGGTGAATTCATCTGGTTTTCATCCACCAAGGGTACTGGTGGGGTCTCATTAAAATCTATCCCCGCCATTTCCCCAAAATACCATTGGTTAGATATCGTTTCAGTTTCACCATAAACTTCAACAGCGATATCATCAAAAAGTAAACAGCCACTTGATACACCGGGGTTATTAGGATTTGGTGCCTCCACTGCTACCCAATAAGTGCCGGCCGAATCAACTTCAATTGTTTGTGTACTCTCACCTGTATTCCAGGCATATGATAATCCTCCGGTACCTGCATCAAGCAATAAAATCTCGCCTCGACAAATTACTGTGTCAGCGCCTAAATCAACTTCCAGTTGTGTATCAAGGATGTTAACCGTATTAGTGAACGTTTCAAGAGCTCCATTGTGAAATACTGTCATGGTGACGCTGAACATTCCGGCCGCTTCATATTCGTGGATGGGGCTGTGATCAAATGATGTATTACCATCTCCAAAATCCCAGAAATAGAAAGATGGCGGTGGATCAACGTTAGGTGTAAATTTCGTTGTAAGTGTCAGGCATGAATCTACGTAGGTGAAGACCGCCTGCTGAAACATATTGGTTGCGGGCTCAGCCTGCTCTGGAAATTGAAAGCCATTAAAGGCGGCATCGGTAAACGGTGCCGGCTCATAAATCAGGCTGTCAAACGCAAAATCAGGTTGAGTGATTGCACCAATTGAAATAGGTGATGTGTTGGTTTCCTGATAGAGATGATAAATCTGACCATCTGGCGCCAGCTTAAGGCCGAAACTTCTAAAAACAGGGTTCGGTAATAGCGAATTTACATTCCCCAGAGTGTCAAGGAAATCAAACTGAAATAGGTTGCCGGTTAATCCAGCAGCGCCATGCCTGGAAATATAGAGTTTTGTACTATCGGCTGACCATTCTGTATCATAAATGGCAGTTGGTGTGTCAGTGTTTCCGGTATTAGTTATTTGCTGATCAAAAGTCAGGGCCCCTGTCTCAGTGTTAAGCCTCAATATTTGGATATTTCTGTTTGCATTTTTTGGACTGACTGCGATTCTAACTGTTGAGTCATTCACGACAATCCCTGCAAAGTTTTCAGCTATTATTTGAGGGGCTTCTGCACTTAAATCAAAGGTTTGAGTGGTGCCCAAGGCTCCTCCTAAAACTTCTAATACCCTATAAACGCCAGAGCTTTGATCTTGAGATAATAACCATGAATGAACCCTGTTTCTTTTCCTGATCATCAGCATCCCTGGCGATGGATTGGTTAAACCTGTTGAAGCATTTTTTTCAGGGCCAACATCACCAAGGTCAGGCTGATTTGCCTGATTGGCATTCCCCGGTAACTCAATATTTACCCTTGTATACTGTATTTCATTTACACCTTGATTGCCAGAATTTGTAAAAATGAACCAAGCCAGGTTCAACCCTCCGGAGATCGGGGCAGCAACTGCGCTCTGGTTGATTGTTGAATCACCTGATAAGCCTGCGCCATTAGGTAACAGTGAGTGCGTTGCATCATAAATATTTACTCCATCGCTGTAAAAGAGTGTATTCCCATCGAACTCATCTGACACCACAACTCCACCACCACGGCCATAGGGAGTCGCCTGAATTTCCTCAATTACGGCTTCATTATCTGACTTATTAAATAATATTGCCTGATTGGAATTTCCGAAATACCAGTTGTTGCCATTCACAACCTGGGCGTTTAGGGTATTTGGAAATAAGAAGGTTACAATGACACTAATTGACAATAGCAAGCCCCTGCACAACACATTAATAGGATGGATATTCTGCACCTGTTTGACTTTGTTAAAATATTTGACCAAAAATGAAGTTTTTAGTATCAAAACTAAAGTTATTTAGTAACGATGTAATTGAAGACATCATTATGTAGGCGATGGTTAAAGGCAACACATTTTCCAAATTGATATATAATTACCTATTTTGCAAAGCTCTTGAGTGGCGAGGGTTATGCCACAAAAACAGGTTTATGAAACAACTTATTTCCGCGATTCTTGTCCTGCTTTTGGCATGTTTAGATAACAACGTTTTCGGTCAAGACCCTCAATTTTCGCAGTATTACGCCGCTCCTCTGTACATGAACCCGGGGCTTACGGGTATTCAAGGTGAAGGCCGAATTGGGGTCAACTACCGGAACCAATGGCCTGCTCTTAATGCTAATTTTGAAACTTTCTCCGCATGGGTAGATTATAATATTCAGGAGCACAACAGCAGTGTAGGCTTTATAGTAACCAGAGATTCGGAAGGTTTTGCGGGACTAAATTCGACCTCAGTTGGGGCCTTATATGCCTACGAAGTTGAATTGAGCTACAATTGGGTTTTCAGGCCGGGAGTTCAATTGTCTTATACAACCCGTGATCTCAATTTTACCTCCCTGACTTTTGGTGACCAATTTGATAATACAGGCCTCGTTAATAATAATTCTGCCGAAGGCTTGAATAGTGGGTTAAAAAACAATTATCTCGATGCTGCCTTTGGCGGTATTTTCTATTCGCAGCGCATTTGGGTTGGTGTTTCAATGCACAATGTTTTTGAGCCAGATCAATCATTAATTGATGGCGATGGAGCAAGTAGCCCATTGCCCAGAAGATATTCAGTTCATGGTGGCTACAGACTACCATTGAGGGTTGGTAGAAATATTGGCAGGAGTGCAGATGGTATGGAACGCAGTGTCACACCTACTTTCAATTATCGCTCTCAAGGTAAATTTGATCAACTTGATCTTGGGGTATTTTTCACATTACAGCCAATAGTTGTCGGTTTGTGGTATAGGGGCATCCCAATCAAATCAGTTGATGGTTTCGCCAATAATGAGTCTATAATCACGCACTTTGGCCTAACAAAAGGTAGGGCAACTTTCGGCTATAGTTACGACCTTACAATTTCCAAACTTGGTCTTGATACCGGCGGGGCCCACGAGATTTCATTGATCTACACTTTTAGGGTTGGCAAACCACGACCGCCAAAAGATGTGCAACGGTTGAGGTGTCCGGTGCCATTTATTTTTTAAGATGAGATACTTGTCAACTTTAATTTTACTACTTGCTTTTAATCAGTTGTCTGCTCAAGAACGACTTTTTTATGTAAACCTTGAAGGAAATTGGGACTATTCAGGTGATGAATCAAGGGCAAGATTTGCTGGTAATAATCAATTAATTAAAGCACATTTTTCAAAATTTGCGAGTGACATTTTTAGAGCTGGACAACCAAATGGTAAAGTAGTAAACTCGATTTCATCGTCAATGAATCAGGGCAGATTGACACCATCGTTGTGCGAAGTAGCTTGGGACAGACATATGACAATGTTTTCAAGGATATCTTATCCCAAACTAGCGGCATGTGGGTTCCAGGTAAAAAAGGTGATGAAAGAATACCCGACCAAATGACCATGTGGGTGTATGTGTATAAGGGGTCAAAAAAAAAGAAAACAATGGAACAATTTATTCTTGATGGTGACTCATTCTTTTCTCAAAATGAATTCAAAAAAGCTCTAAAGGAATTTAAAGGAGTCCTATTTTACAATCCATTAGATCCTAAAGTACTTCATAAGGCCGGTGTTGCTTTAATAAAAATGAACCAGAATAAAGACGCTTGTAAATATCTCCAAGAGTCTTCACAATATGGCAATCCTGAGGCAGAAGAATTATTCATGGAATACTGCTCACATTAGATATAAACTTTATTGAACCTCCCCATATTGTAAATTTTCACTCTTAGCTTTGTTGGCCTAATTTCGAAAACATGCCAACTAAACTCACATTCCTTTGCATTTCAAGCTATCATAAAGGGGAAGATTTTCTCAAGTCATGCAAGCAAGAAGGCAACAAGGTATTTTTATTAACTGCGAAATGTCTTGATGATAAATGGAAGCGTGAATTCATTGATGATGTCTTTTTTGTAGAGGAAAAACAACGCGGGATTTGGGATATGGAAGATGTGAAAAATGGGCTTGCCCATTTTATGAAATCAACCAAAATTGACCGCATTGTTGCCCTGGATGATTTTGATGTAGAAAAGGCTTCATTTTTAAGAGAGCACTTTAGATTTCCTGGTATGGGTCAAACTACTTCGAGGTATTTTCGGGACAAGTTGGCCATGCGGATGAAGGCGCAGGAATCCGGCATCGATGTGCCGGCATTCACTTCGATTTTTAATGATGAGGAGGTCAATAATTATGTGGCCAAAACAAAAGCCCCCTGGGTATTGAAACCACGATTTGAAGCCTCTGCTACGGGTATTAAGAAAGTTAACTCAAAAGATGAACTGTGGGCGGCAATTCATCAAACCGGTGACGAACGTCATAATTGCCTCGTAGAGCAATTTAGGCCAGGTGATGTTTACCATGTTGATACAATTACAGTTGATGGCAAAGTAATATTCTGCCAGGTTTCCCAATATCTCAATCCGCCCTTTGATGTTGCCCACGGCGGAGGCATATTTCAATCGCACACAGTTGAATACGACAGTGATGATGACAAAGCCTTGCGAAAGCTCAATGAAGAGGTGTTGAAATCTTTTGGGATGCAATTCAGTGCCAGCCATACTGAATTTATAAAGTGCAAGGATGATTGCAGGTTTTATTTTTTAGAGACCAGCTCCAGAGTTGGTGGTGCACATTTGGCAGAAATGGTTGAAGTGGCTTCTGATATTAATTTATGGGCTGAGTGGGCAAGAGTAGAAACAGCAAAAGCCTCTGGCAAGAAATACAAAGCTCCGAAATCAAGGAAAGGTTATGCGGGAATTATAGTGTCATTAAGTAGGTTCCAACATCCTGATGATTCAACCTTTGACGACAAAGAGATAGTTTGGCGATTGAAAAAAGACCATCATATTGGTCTCATCATTAAGGCAAAGAGCCGGAAGCGGATTTTGGAGCTACTTGATAAATATGCCGTTAAGATCAGGGACGAATTCCATGCCAGTGCCCCAGCGCCAGCAAAGTCAACCGACTAAAGCATTTTCCGTAAAGGTGGGTTTGTAGTTGAAAATCTTTTGAAGGGGGCCACAAGCCCTTTTTTCTTAAATTCGCCATTTATCATTAAGCCGGTTCTCCCTTGAGAATTTCCAATAAGAGCATAATCAGATTAAGCATAGTTTTCGGGTTCATTTTTTGGGCCCTGCTGGTTGTCATTGATCTGCTCATTCTATTTTCTCAATCGCACAATCTGAATTTTGGCATACCGCAGTTCTTGCCGAAGGTGATGCTCATCCTATTCATCTTCAACCTGCTGATCTATTACAGATACACTATCATCAAGGCGGAGAGCGTCAACTTTTTGGATTTACTCTGGAAAGTATTTGTTACCGGCCTGCTCACAACAATATTATCACTTATAATCAGGTTTGTTTTTACCATCCTAGGGTCAACAGCCCTGGCTAAAAATGTGATGGTAATTAACATCTTTTACCATCTGAATATTGGCCTGGTTGTGGCGTTTCTGGTGTCAACTTTCGTTGCCTGGAAGCGGCTCATTCTTTACCAAAAATCTAAAATTTTAATCACTACCTGGAAAATTTTTGAATATGCCCTGGTTGGTGGAATGTTCTTCAATTTGCTTGGATATGGAATGTTCGAAATACCTTTTAACCTGGCGTTCAGCATCCTGATTGTTCTGGGTTTGATCCATTCATTTAATCTCAAATGGGTGGCCTATTTAAACTTCAAGCAAAAGTGGAAAAGCATACTTTTCATAATTCTGGTAATCATTTACCTAAGCTATTTCTTCCTTAACCTTGTCCGTTATTCTGATGAAAATCAGCTGGCAATAGACCTCTTTAATGATGTCTACATTCTGGCCCTTTTTACTTTCATATTCATCTATTCTGTTATTGCGGTTCTGGTTATCCTTTTCAACCTTCCCACATCCTCAGTATTTGAGAAAAAGCTGGAGGAGGTAGTCAGTTTTCAACGCCTTAGCCAATCTATTCCCTCTGGTAAAAATGAGGACCAGGTTTATGAAATTTTACTGGATAGCTCAGTGAGTGCCGTCTTTGCTGACGGTGCATGGATTGAAATCCTAAACAGCAAAGGTGTTGTAACTAAGACCCTAACTAACAATCTCGACCATGATAAAATTGCATCGATAAAAGCTGGTGTAAAAACTGATACGGTTAAAGAAATTTTAGAATCGCATTTTGAGGCAGAAAACCTCTCAGGGAAAGTGCTTGGTACGATTAAGGGAGCGTCTTTCAAATCGATTTTAGCATACCCTGTAACAGCTAAATCAAAACATGTTGCAACGCTTGTTTTGTTAAAAGAAGTCAATGATGCCTTTGACAAGGAGATGGTGAACATCATTGAGACTTTTGTGAACCAGGCGAATATCTCCATTGAGAATTTCCGGTTGCTAAATGAAGCCATAAAAAATGAGCGGTACAAAGAAGAGCTGAAAATTGCAAACCGAGTTCAGCAAAGTTTGCTCCCGGATCAATTAAACTGCAATGGGCAAATTGAGATTACGGCTTTTTCACAAGCTGCCGATGAAGTTGGAGGAGATTATTATGACGTTTTCAACTACGAAGACGGCAAAGTGGCACTGGTCATAGGAGATGTTTCTGGTAAGGGTACTTCCGCAGCTTTCAACATGTCACAAATGAAGGGCATTTTTCATAGCCTGGTGCAGGTGAGCCAATCCCCAAAAGAGTTCATGATCAACGCTAACAATGCCCTTAGTCGGTGCCTGGAGCGCTCATCATTTATCACATTGGCGTTGTATATAATTGATCCTGCAACAAAAAAAGTAGAATACTGCAGAGCTGGTCATTGCCCCACACTTTATTACGATTCTGCAACTGGAAAGACATATTATTTTAAAAATAAAGGCATGGGTCTGGGCATTCTTAGAAACACTGAGTTCCATAAATACGTTGAAGTGCACCAGTTTGAATACAACCCAAAAGATATTATGGTACTCTACACAGATGGAGTTACCGAAGCGACCAACGCCAATAGAGAAGAATATGGCTATGATAGATTGAAAAAGTCGCTTGAAGGACTGACCACCCAGCCTCCGGAACTTATCCAAAAAGGAATAGTTAAAGACCTGTACAAATTCGCCGACGAAGAGTTGCTGAATGACGATTACTCATTGGTGATAGTAAAATTTAAAAATTGATATGGTAGAAATAACAACTACATCTGAAGACGGTATTTATAAGATTGGTGTAAATGGTGATGTCGATGCCAGCTCATCCATTCATCTTGACAACGCACTTAAAGAGGCGATCGAAAAAGATGAAAGCAAGATACTGGTTGATTGCAGGGAATTAAACTATATATCATCCGCCGGCTTGGGTGTTTTTATGTCATATCTGGAAGATTTGAAAGAGAAAAATGTGTCGTTTGCGATCTATGGATTACAGGAAAAAGTAAACCACGTTTTTGAACTAATTGGACTAGAAAATTTGATTAAGATAATGAAGACCGAAGAGGAAGCGGTCTCGTATTTGAATGGAACATACGCTTAAATCACATTGTAGTAAAAAGCATCTGCGTGAAATAAGGACTTTTGTAGAGAAGGTCCTGAAATCTCACAAAATGCCTGATATTGAGGCATATCAGATCATTTTGGCCGTTGACGAAATCTGCGCCAATTTGATCATCCATTCTCATCAATGTAATGAAAAAGAAACGTTCGAGGTAAAAATCAATTACAATGAAGATGAGGAAATCACATTTGAAATAATCGATGATGGCCTTGCTTTCGCCCTTAAAGGATATTCAGAACCTGATCTCCAGGAAATAATTAAAACAAAGAAAAAAGGTGGCCTGGGGTTAATGCTTGTTCAAAAGATTATGGATTCTATTGAGTTCAGAAAAAAGAACAAAAAAACGGTTTGCTTTATGTGCAAGAAATTGCACTCCTAACACACATTACCAAAGTCCCCCATTTCAGCTAATTTTGCGCCTCAATTTTCACTGATGAACAGGGTATTAATCTTTCTGCTTTTATTGTCATCCTGCGATCTAATCCAGTTCAAGCAAGATCAGGGCGACGATCAGGAAAGTAAGGCAGTTGCCAGGGTAAAAAATACCTATCTCAATCAAAGTGACCTTGTGGGTATAGTTCCAGACAACATTTCCATTGCTGACAGCATTCAGATTGTGAACCAGTACATTGATAGCTGGATCAAAAAACAACTGATGATCGACAAGGCTTCAACTAGTATTCAATTAAATGAATCTGAGCTGGAGCGCAAAGTACTCGACTATCGATATGCACTGATCGTTCATGAATATGAGAAAATTGCCGTTAACCAGATGTTGGAGACCCAGGTAACAGAGGAGGAAATTCTGGAATATTACAATGACAAGCAGGACAACTTCATCTTGAAGCAGAATATTATTCGCGGATTGTTTGTTAAGCTTCCAAAGGAGGCACCCCGGATTACCAACATCAGGAACCAGGTGAGGTCTTACCCAAATGCAAATTTGGAGGAAATGCGGTCATATTGCTATCAATTCGCTAAACTTAGTCACCTTGATGATTCGCTTTGGGTCAATTTCAATGAGATCATAAAAAACACCCCGCTAGCCAGCATTCCTAACAAGGTGCAATATTTGAGGTCTAACAATTTTGTAGAAACATCAGATGATGAATTTGTTTACCTGTTAAAGATTTTAGAGTACAAGATATCTGATGAAATATCCCCACTTGATTACGTTAGGGATAATATCATCAACATTATTATAAATAAGAGAAAAATTGAGCTAACAAGAAATTTAGAAGCTCAAACAATGAAAGAAGCTGAGGAAAGAAATGAATTTGAAAAGTACAATATTGAATAGTGTATTGATTGGGCTGCTATTGGTCAGTTCAATTTCAAATGCACAGGTTGTTGATAAAATTATTGCCAAAGTCGACAATTACATTGTCTTGAAATCTGATCTTGAGAAGACCTATCTCGACATAATTTCACAAGGCCAGCCAGCGGATAGATGTAATGTAATTGAAAGTCTGCTCATCAGTAAAATGTTAGTGGCCAAAGCAGAAATAGACTCCGTAATTGTGTCTGATGAAGAAGTTGAGAGCAACCTTAACAGAAGGCTACAATTTTTCATAAATCAGGTGGGCTCTGAAGAAGCTATAGAACAATATTATGGCAAAACACTTGAGCAGTTTAAGGAAGAACTTGCTGAGAGCATAAAAGAACAATTGACGGCTCAGCGAATGGAGTCAGAAATCACAGATGGGCTTGAAGTATCACCGGCAGATGTGAGGAAATTCTTTAAGGAAATACCGCAGGACAGTCTACCCTTTTTCTCAACAGAAGTAAAGGTTGGACAGATCGTAAAAATACCAGAGGTCAGCAAATCTCAGAAAGATCAGGTAAGGGCTAAATTGAGAGAGATTCGACAGCGAATTTTAGATGGCGAGGATTTCAATCAACTGGCAAAAGACTTCTCGATGGACCCAAGTGTGGTACAAAATGGAGGTGAATTGGGTTTCCAACGCCGCGGTGTTTTGGCACCTGAGTTTGAGGCGATGGGTTTCAAAATTAAACCTGGCCAAATTTCAGAACCATTTGAAACCGACTTTGGCTTTCATATTTTACAGTTACTTGAGCGTAGGGGAAACACCTTTAACTCAAGGCACATCCTATTGAGCCCGCAGCCTCTAGAAAGCGATATCCAAAGGACAGTTGATTATCTTGACAGCCTGCGTACAATTATTCTTGCAGATAGTATTGAGTTTGCAAAGGCCGCTAAAGAATACTCAGACGACAACTTCACATCCTCAAATGGTGGTTTTTTTCAAGATGAAGATGGCGCCAACAGGGTATCTGTAGATCAACTTGACCCGGTAATTTTCTTTACGGTTGATACCATGCAAGTAGGTAATATTACCAAGCCTATCAGGTACCGCATGGACGATGGCAAAGAAGCAGCAAGAATTCTATTCTACGAGAAAAAATTAGCGCCACATCAGGCCAACTTAAAAGATGACTACCAAAAAATTTACAATGCTGCCTTAAATGCCAAAAAAGGCCGGATCATGGAAAAGTGGTTCCTGAGAGCAAGGGATGATGTGTATATTGAAGTCGACGATGAATATGGCTATTGCAATATTATGAATCGTATTTAGCCAGTTACCGTACAAAGACTAATTGTAAAACTGAACACACCCAAATTAATGGAGAAATTTGAAACAGAAGTGCAGGCAGCCGATGCCTTGAACAAGGCCTACACTGATCTTAAAGGCGAAATATCTAAAGTAATTATTGGTCAGGATGAGGTTGTCCGTTTGGTTCTTACAGCCATATTTTGTCAGGGGCACTCGCTTTTGGTTGGTGTACCAGGTTTGGCTAAAACATTACTTATACAAACCATTTCATCTGCGCTCAACCTCAAATTTAACCGCATTCAATTCACTCCAGACTTAATGCCATCAGACATCCTTGGAGCTGAAACTTTAGATAAAGACAGAAATTTTAAATTCATTCTCGGCCCTATTTTTTCCAATATTATTCTAGCTGATGAAATTAACCGGACCCCGCCAAAAACTCAAGCAGCCTTGTTAGAGGCAATGCAGGAATATGCGGTGACAGTGGCCGGAAAGAAATATGAACTGGAGAAACCATTCTTTGTATTGGCAACTCAAAACCCTATTGAGCAAGAAGGCACTTATCCTCTTCCCGAAGCTCAATTGGATAGGTTTATGTTTAATATCTGGTTGGATTACCCTGGCTACGAGGCGGAATTAGACATTGTAAAATCGACAACTACCGATAGCACACCTGAAATAAAGCATGTGTTGGATGCTGAAGAAATCGTTCAATTTCAACATTTGGTGAGGCAAGTACCAATTGCCGATAACGTAGTGGAGTATGCTGTTGGCCTGGTGCAAAAAACCCGGCCAAATACAGAAAAAGCTTCCCAGCAGGCAAACGATTACCTGGAGTGGGGCGCAGGCCCCAGAGCATCTCAATATCTGGTGATAGGCGCAAAGTGCAACGCCCTTTTGGATGGGAAGTACTCCCCAGATATTGAAGACATCAAAGCTGTTGCTAAGCCAATTTTGAGGCACAGGATTGTGAGAAACTTCAAAGCTGAGGCCGAGGGAATAACTGTAGATAAGATTATTGAAGAGCTGCTCTAGATCTGGCTTATAGTGACCGGATCTTTGTCAACAATATTTTTCGCTGTTGGTAACTTACGGGGATGATTCGAGTGCCCAATTGCAAATTGGTTTGCTCAATATTCTCGATTTTGTCAATGCGCACTATAAATGATCGGTGCACTTTAGCAAAATCATTTGGGGGCAGCAATGCTTCAACCTGCTTAAGCGTAGAGTATACAGTATGAAATTTATCATTGCTGATAAAAAGCTTTACGTAATCTCCAAAAGCCTCGATGTACAATAACTTATCAAGCTCCAGGCGCAGCAATTGGGAGTCTACTTTTACAAAAATGTTTTTATCATCGGCATGGCTCAATGAGTTCTTCTCAATATTCTCTTTGGCCCTATTTACAGCTTGCAGAAACCGGGGACGCTGGACGGGTTTTAACAGATAATCAGTGACGTTAAAGCTGAATGCATCAATGGCATAATTCTTTTTTGAGGTGATCAAGATGATTTCAGGTTGATCTTCCAAAGTTCCCAACAGTTCGATGCCTGTCATATTGGGCATTTCCACATCCAAAAAAATAATCTCAGGCTTTAGCTCTGTAATTGCATTGAATCCGTCCAAAGGGTCGTTATACTTTCCAATTAACTCCAGATAGTTAACCTGCTCAATCAGTGCCACCAGAATCTGCATAAATGCCTTGTCGTCATCAATGGTAATACAACTAATCTTCCTCATATTTATGTCAGTTATTTACAAAAGTGGGGTTCTGTGACCTATTTAACAATCAAAAAAGAGCTCCATATTTGGGAACGCTGAATCAACGCCAGGTGAATTTAAAGGTAATCCGGTTAGACAACCTCGTGGCCTATGAAATGGGCCCTGATTTCGTGATCAGTATGATCCAAACATATTATGAGGAAATCCCTCGATTGATTTTGGCAGTAGAAGAGCATATCGATGGAAACCGGGATATATTTATCCGCAATATTCATACACTAAAGTCAAGTGCTGCATTGTTTAAGATCACCGAAATAGATGATGTGTTGGACTTTTGGGAAGAATTGCCTGAAGCTGACTTTAATCGGGATCGGTTCGTAATAGAATTCGAAAAATCGAAAGAAATTTATGCTGAGGCGCTCAATGAGATGAAGTTTGTGTTGGACAATCCGAAGGCCCTTAAATTAGGCTGATTGGTATGTTGGCGAGGCGGTGGTGTCTTGCTTACTATCGTCATTGGCCAATGCGTTAACTGCTGGCAAAGTAAAGGTTATCGTTGTTCCTTTGCCCTTTTGGCTAGTAGCTTTAATAGTACCATTGTTAATCGTAATAAATTCTTTGCACAGCATCAATCCTAATCCCGTTCCCTTTTCATTTCCGGTTCCAATTGTAGACTCATTCCAATCGCTGTTGAATAGCTTACCAGTTGTGGCCAAATCCATTCCAATTCCATTGTCTGAAACAGAGATTTGATAGCATATACCCATTTTCTCGGCCATTATTTCAATTTCTCCACCCTGGTCAGTGAACTTAAGTGAGTTTGAAATTAGGTTACGCAATACCAACTTTACCATGTCATAGTCGCCTCTTACCAGCACATCTTTTGGCACCCTATTGATCAATTTGATCTCCTTTTGTTCGGCATTTGTGCTAAACAAGTTCAAGTTGTCATCAACAATTTCAAATAGATGAATTTCTTCTGGCGACACTTTAATCCCCTCCATCTGCGACTTGGCCCAATAAAGTAAATTGTCAAGTAAGTCCGTATTGTAGTTGGCCTGCTTGTGTATTTCATCCATAAAAATGCTCACCTCTTCGTTTGTAAGGCTGCCATCTTCGATCATGTAAAGTGTATTCTTAAGGGCTGCCAAAGGGCTTCTCAAATCATGTGCTATTATTGAAAATAGTTTATCCTTTAAACGGTTTAGTTTAACAAGCTCACGTTTCGACTTGCGCTCATGACGGTAATTGCGCACAATAACTATAACCAGCATTAAAAGAAACCCTGCCACCACTAAACCAAGGTTCCTCAAATTATTGGCCTCGGTAATCTGCGCCTCACTTTGTGCTTTTTGTTCCCTCGCTTCTAAATCCCTAATCTCTGCATCCTGCTTGGCTATCTCAAGTTGCAATTCCCGCTTCGACAATGTTTCAAAAAGCTGGTTATTGATTGAGTCAAATTTCGATAGTTCCCCTTCAATGCGCCTAAGTTGACGGCGTTGGGCATCAAACTCTTGATTCTTAATTTTTTCCCGGGCTTCGGCGATCTGCTGCTTAATTTTTTGCTCTTCAAGTGAGGCTTCAATCTGATCCACCTCCTCTTTAGTAATCATTTCATGGAAAGTCCTGTAGAGTTCGAAGTAGTGAAATGACTTTTCAGGGTTACCTGCTTTCTGATAAGTCTCCGAGAGCATCCCGTAAACACTCCTCATCTGCTTTACATCATTTAACTCGCGGCTCAGTGTTAATGCTTCTTCCAAACCTTTAATAGATTCATCGTAGCGGCCAAGGTTGTTCCTCACCACAGATAGGTTCACAAGCGCAGATATTGTCCCGAATTTTTGATCATTGGCCCTTCTTGATGCCAGGGTTTTCTGGAAAGCCTCCGTCGACTTTTCATACTCTTTTACATCAGCATAAAGCATCCCCAAATTGTTATAGAGCATGGCAAGTCCATTTTCATTGGCCACTTTCTGATTGAAAGTCAGGGACTCTTCGTAATATTTTATAGCCTGCTCATAAAAATTATGGTTCCAGTAAATGAAAGCAGTCTCGTTTAAATAATGACTTGCGTTTACAGCATCATCTTTTGATTCGGCCTGCTTTGATAAATCGAGGTATTTTGAAATCAGGGCAGAATCTTGTCTTGAGAGCGGTTGTTTTTGGCCATGAATTGGAGTTGTTATTAATCCAATTAGGAGAATTGATCCACAGAATTTTAAAGCCCCAAATAACTTTGGCTTTTTTAGAAGATTTGGCAATATGTAATTCGAAGCTCTCAAATCAATTGACTTCTACTCTTATCAGTTCTTTTATTGACTTAAATAAGTATGGCGGTGAAACCGGTTTTGTCAAAATTTTGCTTATCCGTAAATCAGCAAACCCCGGCTCATTTACTAAACTGCCCCTGTTGTTAGTCAAAACAATGATTGGCGTGTCTGAATCGTTCAAATCAAACCTTATGGACTTGGCGGCATCAAATCCATTCATTTTTGGCATCAGCCAATCCAAAAGAATGATGTCGTATGCCTCATGTTTTAACTTTTCAATTAACTCAACACCGTTCGTTACCACGTCCACCTGATAATCTTCTTTTTCAAGGTAAAGTTTTACCATTCTCGAGTTGATGAAGTCATCATCGGCAACAATCAGTCTTTTTTTAGTTTCCATTCAGTTTCTATTCAGGCTTGGGTTTATTCTGCGGTAAAAAATGTAATTGTTTTTGAGCTTTCATTTCCGAGTTTATCCAACGCCCTAATGTTGAATTCAAATTTTTTATTGGCTGCAAGATTTTCAACCCTACCATCAGAAAGGCGCTCAGAACCTCCGTTTATTGTATAAAATATTTTGTCGGCGCCCGTTTTTAGGTCTGTGGCCGATAAGAATAAATTAACGTTTGACGGATATACATCCAGCCCCTCTTTTTGCCCAATTGGGTTGATGCTATAGTGGATAAAAATATCAGGCGCAGTGTCATCTGAGATCAAAGAAAAATTGCCGATATTCCTATTATTCACATTGTCATATCCGAAATATTCGATTCTATGTAAACCTGATCCTGTTACACTAAATGGTGACTGGTAATCTGTTTCCTCAATTTCGCCATCAATACTGTAGGTAATTTTTTGCAGACCTGATTCACCATCATTGGCCCTTAGCTGAATCTTTGTTTTACTATTAACAAATATCGTATCCCTGAAAAGGTACGAGGGACCGGTAATGTTGTGTGACAAGAGTGGTCCGGTTAAATCAACATAAACCTTACTCACATTATGTTTGAATTCTTCAAACCCAGCATTGCCAGTTGCACTTTGGTACTGATTTTCCAACTCATCGAGTGAATAGTATCTCACCGAATGATTGCCGGCAACACTTGGTAAGTAAAACGGTTCGGTATAAGTTTCATAATCAGCCTCATCGATGGAGTATAAGATTTCCTTTACTCCCGATTTGTTATCAACTGCTGTCAACTTTAGCTTGGTACGGCCAGAGAAATAAACTTTATCATCTACAATAAACCTATCTCCTAATACGTCGGCCGCCATAATCGGAGCGGTCTTGTCATAATAAAACTCAAAGGTTTTAACTGACTCCTCATTATCAACATTATCTATAGAATAATAGCTCAAAATATGGGTGCCATCTTCTAAGTAATCGAATGTGATCCCACGGCCATTGTATTCCCTAAATTCTTCATCATCAAATTTTACATAGGTGACTTTATTGCCTGAGAGGGCATCATTTACACTTAAATAGATAGTAGAACTTGTGGCGATTATTTGGTCTTCGGTGATACCGTTTACATTATGAAAACTTTCGGGGGGTGTAAGATCCACCACAAAGCTTGATGTCTTTGGGTCTGCGGCGTTGCCCACATTATCTACAGCATAATATCTGAAATCAAACTCCCCTTCGGTTTTGTAATCAAGCGGCTTGCTGTAATCACTAAATGCACCCTGCTTTGCTCCCGATGTCAATATTTTATTCACACCAGAATACCTGTCGATGGCTGTGAGTTCAAGTTTTAGGTTTTGGCCATAGTAGTTAATTCCACCGGCTGAATGTCTGGGGGCATCCTTAAAAGCCAACGCACAGTTAGGAGCTGCGCCATCAGCATAAATTTCCCAGGTTACTTCCACCTTGGGCTGAACTTGCTGTTTCGTTTCCTGATCTACAGCCCAATTCGTCCGAATGTAATTAACCCCTTCAGTATCTAAAAAAAGTGGATTAGTGTACCTTGATTGATTTTCGCTTTTTAGCAGTACCCCTTTATCATCAGGCGAACTGCTAGCCATCAAATAAACTGGCATATCCTTATTCCAAAACAGTTTTCCTTCACTATCAATAAAGTGCTTTTTGGGGTGATCTTGGCTTATAGCCATGTAAGGGAATACACTGATAAGGATCAGTATCTGAGTAAGTTTCATGCTGATTAAGTCTAGATTGCAACAACAAATCTAAAAAACTCAGACATTAACAGCGCTTAATGTTGATTTTATCAGCCGCAACATACGGGGTGCATCCAAAGGTTTTCTTAAGACATGGCTGATATTCAAATTTCTAATTTGCTCATTTTCAGCTGAACCAACCAATCGTGTAGAATACAAGATAATTGGTATGTCAGTCATCCCTATTTGATTGCGGATAACATTGGCTGCACCAAGACCATCCAACTCAGGCATTAACCAATCGGTGATGACCAAGTCATATGCCTGTTGCTTTAATTTTGAAACCAGCTCCAGTCCGTTCGTGGTGCAGTCTACTTCAATAGCTTCCCGTTCCAGAAACATCTTTAAATATTTCGCGGTAATAAAGTCGTCATCGGCAAGTATTACCCGAAATTTTGCCCTATCAACTAAATTCATGATTCACTACTATTTCCATTAAACCATTTTATGCTGGTGAGCCCATTACCCGCTACCAATTGGGTGATCTGATTTGATTTACAGGACTAAAATAGGGTGCCATCGATGAATAAACGCCCTTTTTCGATGAACACAATGATTTGGAGGTTAAATAAAATTTAGGCCGACTACCATAAGTAAAAATGAAAATGGGCAGCCCATTTGAACCCATGTTCAATAGAGCTACCACATCTTCCAACCGTGTATTATGCCTCAACTTCGACTTTCTGATAGTCCCTTTTCTTAAAATATTCAGTGATGTAATTCTCAATCTGGAATAAAGCCAGCGCTAGCATGAGATGTAGCAGTACCTGAAAAATCGGAACCCCGCCCACAAATGACTCAACATAAGGTTCGAGTAATGTATGGACAAATTCGAAGGCTATGAAAATACATATATATAAAGACAGCTTTAAAAAAAGCTTGTTTTGGACGTATTTAGATACAATAATGGCAATCGCAATCACAATGAGAATAAACACTATCTCAATTGCATAAAACCACCAACGTTCCCAGTAGGGCTGTAAAACCCTAAATTCAAACTCACTATAAATATCTTCAGACCAATATTGACCATTGTCTGACTCCCTGACCTTAAAAATATAATCACCAGGAGGTAAGTTGGTGTAAGTCGCATGGTTGTCTTGTGTAGCAGGAGACCACATGTCGTCATGTCCTACAAGTTGAAATTGATAATAAATATGATCTGGATTTTTTAAGTGAACAGCCATATAATCAAATGTCAGGTCATTTTGATCGTATGGAAAAACCAACTCCTCTGGTATTAGCATTTCATCATAGCCTTTTTCAGAAAATTTTTCCAGATCAACATTTTCATAAAAAAGCCTTAGATCAGTAATCACCGTATTCAGTGTTTTTGGATTAAAGCTACGCTCAGGTCGGTCTATTTCGGTAATGCCCAAAGGGTTACCAAACCAGATATTTCCAAGATCATCTAGAGTAGCACTGTTCATCACTACTTCAGTCTCAGCAAGCTCAGTAGTATGCGTATAGACCGATACTTTATCCGTTATGTGATCAATTCTGCTAAGCCCTTGCCTGTGTGAAACCCATATATTACCACCGTTGTCAGAAATAAGGGAATTACAGTAGTTCGAAAGCAGGTTGTGGCTGTTACGTCCATATTGTGAGAATTCATGGTTGTCGTACTTAAATACACCCAATCCTGCGGTGGCAATCCAAATATTTCCCCTCGGGTCTTCAATTATTGAATTAACATCCCTGCCAGGAAAATCTTTATCCCGGGTTAAGAGACGAATATCCTCTCCAACTTTTACTGCTAAGCCAGCAGAAGAAGCTCCAAACCAAACCCTCTCCTGGGTATCCACGAGAATATGATTGATTTCATTATGATAAAAGCCGTATGTGGTGGCGTAGTGGTTAATCAAATTTCCGTCAAGGTCAAGCTCAAAAACCCCATTGGCTACCACAGAGGCCCAAACTCTGTCGTTTTCTGTAGTTAGATATCTGATGGTGGTTGCAGTGCCACGTACATCTTTTAGTGGAATCTCTGCTGCTGTTTTAAGGTCATCTGAAAGGATAAACAGGCCATTTAAAGAACCGACCCATATTTTCCCCTCTTTATCAATATCTATAGATTTTACTTCCAGGGTGCCTAATGCTGGAACTGTTTCGAAAATCAAGCTATCTTCAGAGCCTTTATTATAAGCTCTTAACAACCCTTCATCAGTACCTATTAATAGGCTTAAATCACTTAATTGTTTAATGGAATTAGATTCATTTATGTTAAAATGGCTGTTTAGGTCATAGTGTGAAATTTCTTTTCTTTTAAGTTGTACCAACCCTTTTCCAAATGTGCCTACCCATATTTCATTCTCTCTGTCCACATATATTGAGCTAATATTATTGCTTTCAAAGCCAGAGCCTTTGTTGAAATGTGTGTATTGCCAATCGCGGTCGTTATCCTCATTTAGACTGATTTTTATCAAGCCATTTAATCGGGTTGCTACCCAAAGGTTATTATCCAAATCTTCAGCTATATCAAGAATTGATTCGTGATTAATAATCGTTGTGTGGTCTGCCCTGAGGGATTTGAGATTTAAATTATCAGGGTCATAGTCCATGGTTAATACACCATGTTCTTCGGTCCCTATCCAAATGCGGTTTGAGCCTGCTTTTTTATCTTTAAATAGAGATAAAATGCCAACGCCCTGAGTGCCCTCTACTACACCCTCAAGCTCAATCTGATCTTCACCAATAACCTTAAAACTCAACAGCCCATTATTAGTGCCGACAAAAAGCTTATCCTCTAAAGTTTCGAGGCAGTAGCTGAGCTTTCCTTCAAAGGGTTTTTGATCTTCAAGTAAAAAAGAGTCTTCTTTCACCAGAATGAGCCCTTTGTTTCTATTTAAAGCCCATACATGCCCCAGATGATCTTGCTTTATATCACTGATCCTGCCTGGCAAATCAAAATGCGGAAATATTTTTCTGTACCTGCTATGTTTAAATCGGCTGACCCCTCCCTTAAAGTAGCCAAAGAACAAACCACCTTCTTCGGGAAAGAAAGAAGCCGTAACGAGGTTTTCTATAGCACTATCGGCCTCATTTAAATTGAGTAGCTTCTTGCCATCAAACCTATACAATCCTTCATCAGATCCAATCCACAAAAAACCGTCTTCATCCTGATTAATTGTATAGATGTACACACCAAGAAAATCCTGGTCTTTGTTGTACACTTTCCATTCGTAATCATCAATTCCTGCGAAACCAAAATATCCTGATGATAAGATGCTTATCATCAGGATAACTGTTGAAATTATTCTCACTCTCCTACGTTTAAATCAACTTTATATTTGAATTTTGGTGGCCCTCCGATTGGCACCGTAAAGAACGGAATGGCTTCTCCATATTGGTTTTTAACATAAAG
Organism: Cyclobacteriaceae bacterium; assembly: GCA_040222875.1. Classification (GTDB taxonomy): domain Bacteria; phylum Bacteroidota; class Bacteroidia; order Cytophagales; family Cyclobacteriaceae; genus JAJCYL01. The sequence goes on from JAVKCG010000005.1 coordinate 199,001, forward strand.
AACCATGTCATTCCGGGAGTTTTTTGATTTTAGAATCTGCAAATCAATGGTAGTGTTCCTTTCCTCCTCAGAGATTTTATGGGTACTTGACGCCCATTCAATATTTGGTGATGTAGCAGCGATATGCCTGTTTTTTGCTACTGAATAGAGCAGGATTTTTCCTTCATTATCGTAATCAAAATTGTGCTGCGTTATGGAGATCACCTTGTCATCAAGAAATGGATAAAGATGGGTAACAATTCTCTTGTCTTCCGGTAACCTAAATGAGTATTCGTAAGTAAATGCGTTGGCCCCTTCAACCTCTCGGTTCGTATTAGGGGATACACTCAAAAAATATCTGTACAAATTGCCATCGTTGCCTTCAATCCCTTCAGCAATTACCTTAAAAACGTAGCCATTCAGGGTGTGGGATAATTCCCCTTCAAGGGGGTTAAATGGGCCAAAATTGTACCACTTGCCATCAAATTTACTATCGAGGCCAAATGTTTTTGTGGCAAGCAACTGACCACTTTTATAGTCACCAATCGGGTCAATATCCTGGGCATCGGGGTTTAAATGGGCACCCTCACCCCCGTATATAGAAAAACTTGTTTTAGTGTTGAACCCTCTGTTTGATTCGTCAAGGGTTCCGCCCACGTCGGGGTCGAATACCCGCAAATAAATTGGTTCGGTAAAAGTTTCAGGTACAATAAAAAAGAAGGTCTGAACATGGTCGTCATCTCCCCAGGCCGGATGGCTTTTGGGGCCAAAGGTTACCAGATATTCGATATGTTCAAATTCTGAAGGGATTCTTTGACCCAATAGGTTCCAACCAGCGAACATCAATAAGATCAGCAGTAGGTTTCTAGTTTTCATAAGACAGTTGTTTAACTCCCGTAATCTTAAATTCGGTTTTTAAGTTGTAGCGCTCATCAGCCTGCTTACATTCAATGTAATGCTCACAGCTATTTACCAATGCTTTGGTTGTTTTTGGATCGGCAACTTGCAAACGTGTGCTTTCAATGCCCTGATTAACCAGAAATTGTTTCATTCCATTGCTTCGCTTCAAAGAAAGAACCCTATTTGGTTCAAATAATCCACCAGTATGCGTATAACTTCCAATTGTAACCTGAACTCCCTGATGCCTTTTCAACGCTTCAGCAATTTGCAATAGCTGGCCTTCAATTTCAGGAGTGGTATTGTATTCATCCATTTTGTGGAATATAGGCTCCAGGGATATTTCTGTGATGCTACTTGTTGAGCTAATAAGCTCAGCTACCTGCTCTTCTGTCAACTTTTCATTTTGTTCCTCAGAGTTAACATTGGGGGCATAGAATAATGTATTACCGGCCCACGCATAAAAGCTATTCCCTTCGGGTGTCATTAAATTAATCCCCTGGCGATAATCAGCAACAAAACGCTCCCCAATCAGTTCGAGGCCAGTTGATGCAGGCTTAAGCTCCATCGTTTTTAAGCGATAGGAATTACCAGCATGTAATATTTCAGCCCCAAGCGTTACCTCATTATCTTGAAAGTTATTAAGATCAATACGCTCTTTTTGAAGATACTCGTCGTTCACTTTCCAGAAATACTTCACCTTATAATCAACTGCTTCGGTGTATAAATTTGGTTCTGCTACTTGATTGGAATTGCCGGTAAACTTTATGCCTAGAGAAAATGATGGAAGAATTTGAACGTCAGTTTCGTAATCATTTTCAAGTGTGACCCCCGTTTCTGGATCTATCAGATCGAGACTGATGTGGTAGTCACCAGGACGCTGGTAACAATGATTGACTTTCTGACCCATATCCCGTGAGTCGTCACCGAAATTCCAGATATAAAAAAATTCATTCGCATCCTTATGGCTATCAGCAGTTAAATCAAGCGAGATACAATTCTCTGAACTGATCTCTGAACGATACCCCGCATCATCCAACCATGCGTAATTTTGGTCAGGTGCAGAGATGACCAAGCCATTTTTGGCCATCAGAATTGAAATAGTTAGTAGTAAATATCTGTGCATTACAATTTTTTTTCGATTGGCATTATTTGAGGTCTAAGACAATTTCAGTTCTTCTGTTTAGCTGATGCTCATCTTCTGTGCAATCATCCTCTTCCGGGCATTCAACTACCGGAAAAAGCTCACCAAAATGAGCGGGTGCTATTCTATCTTCTGAGATACCCTGATTCCTTAAAAATTCCACAGCGGCTTTTGATCTCTCTGAACTTAAATTTTTGTTGTATTCAAATGACCCCCTTGAATCTGTAAATGACCGGAGCATTACTTTACTGTCACCATATTTGTTCATAATAAGAGCCAGCTTTTGTAATTCAGGACTTGCATCAATTCGGACCAGAGCTTCATCGTAGTCGTAATAAATATTTTTAAAAACTAAGTCTTCTGGAGTCTCAAGCAAATTAATCCCGTTGTCCACGAGGTTTTCTTTTATCGTAAATTCAAGAGGCTTGTCAGAATCAATACTGCAATTCGGCAGCCATATTTTTTCAGTTCCCTTCAGTAGGTAGCATTTGTCTTTATTCCACTTAAATTCAAGCATTTCACCTTGCACCCCTATAAATCCTTTATCGCCATTTACAATTAATTCCCCATGCGAGGGCAATGGGCTAGTAGGTTGCAACAACATTTCTGCCTGACCTATGTACCCTGGTTTAATATCTGAATTATTGATAACCAACCGCCTGGATTCATAGCCCTGGCGCTTGGCTAATATTGTAATCTCTCCAGGCTCAGATAACTCAAAGCCTGCCGGCAAGGCCGATGATTTAGTAGTTGATTTTAAATTATCATATTGATCGAAAAGTGATATTTCCGCATTTACAATCACCTTATCAGTACTTGCATCTTTCACAATAACTTCAATACCTCTCATCAGTCGGCTAAATTTAAAGAGGTCGTCATCAGCACTTTTCGAAAGGCGATTTGATGAAAAATATCCACTCTTAGCACCCGCTGTAGCAATTAAACCAAAATCATCGTAGCTGGAATTGATGGGTGCACCGAGGTTTTTAATTTCTTCATTGCCAGGGCTCATCTTATAAATATCAAGACCACCCAAACCGTGATGGCCATCCGACGAAAAGTAGAGGGTACCGTCAACAGATAAGTAAGGGAACATTTCATTGCCCTCGGTGTTCACTGATTCAACATTGGTGGGCACTTGCCATTTGCCATCGATGAATTCAGTAACATAAATATCAGTTCCACCAACTCCGCCATCCATATCTGATGTGAAGTACATTTTATTGCCATCTTCTGTAATCGCCGGGTGCCCAGTTGAATACTCCTTTGAATTATATTCAAAGGGCACCACATTTTTCCAGGTGTAACCAGCTGAGTCATATTCGCCAAAAAACAACTGAAGTCGATTAATCCCATCGCTGCTTCTACGGCTTTTCCCTTTATAAAAATTGTTCCGGGTAAATACCATCTTTCTTCCGCCATCATAAAATGACAAGGGGCCTTCATGCAATTTGCTGTTAACCTTACCGGTTAACATTTGAGGCTGACCCATTGAACCATCTTCTCTGACATTTGACGAATAAATATCCAGGTATGATGACTGATCCCAGTTAAAAACAGACTTAACAAAGTCATTTGACCTTCTTGAGGATATAAATGCTATGCCATTTTGAGTAAATGCTGGGCTGAAATCTTTTGATCTTGAGTTGATATTCAACCTTTTTAAAACATAGAAGGCGCTATCTTCATAAAGATCATTTAGTTCCTCTAATCCGGATATTCTGTTCTGGGCCCTGGCATCAGACTGGTTGCTACCACTATAAGAATTAAACCAAACGAGGGCCTCATCATATTTTTGGTTAGATGTAAGAACCTGGGCATAGATCAATTGATAATGTGGTGGAAGACTATCGCTTACATTAATCGCCTGCCTGAATTTCAGTTCAGCCTGAAATGGGTCATTCAGTTTGTAATAACTTTCTCCTGCCTTCCATAGGAGTTCATGATTGCCCTCCACCTCATAGGCCTGCTCAAATAACAGGGCAGCATTGTGATATGAAAATTGGCCAAATGCCTTGTCAGCCCTGTTTTCAACTGACGATAAACCTTTAACAAACGCAAGGTTCTGGGCATCAGCTCCTGCTAAGCAAAATGAGGTAATCAATATTGCGTAAAACCTTCTCATGTTAAAAATATCTTGGCGTTATAATTTTTCCTTTGCTAAAGCTCAAGCGGTAGTTGAGCATAATTTCATGGCTTCCTGAATTCACTTTTGCGAGATCGGTGGTGGTAAAATCGTACGCATACCCGAACCTTAGCTGATCATTTAACTGTATTTCTAACAAAGCATTTATTGAAGCCAGCGACCTATAAGAAGCACCTATCCATAGCACATCATTAATGATAAGATTGGCATTCAGGTCAAACTCAACTGGTGCACCTTCCACCATTTTAAGCAATGCGTGTGGTTTAAGCTTTAATGAATGTGATAGGTCAAATACATAGCCAGTCATTGCGAAAAAATGCCTTCGTTCTTTAATAGCACCCCCATTGTCAACCTTATCTGCAATAAAATTATTTAGGAGCAAGGGTGCTGAAACCCCGGCGTAGAAGCGGTCAGAGTAATAGTAAAGCCCTGCGCCAAAGTTTGGTTTGAATTTTTGAAAATCGTTAAAGAAAAAATTCGGATCACCCTGCTGAACTGTGGTTAATTCGGTAAACTCCGCTTTCAACCTCGTTAACCCGAATTGCAGCCCCATCGAAAGGTATTTCCCCTCGCCCATTTGGACCCGATAAGCATATGACGTAAAAATTCCTGTTTGTCGGAATATCCCTATTTTATCGTTCAATAAAACTAACCCAAGGGAGATGTTCTTTTTTGTAACCGGACTGTGCAATGAGAGCGTTTGGGTTGAAGGGGCACCATCAAGGCCCACCCATTGTTTACGGCCAAGTGCTGTTATGCTGATGGCATCGTGTGTGCCGGCATAAGCAGGGTTGATTGCCAATGCATTGAACATGTATTGGGTAAACATTACTTGCTGCTGAGCCTGGGTTTCTGTAGGTTTCAAAACCACCACGAGGCTAAAAGCAATTGCAAGCCTTATGATTTGTTTGAAGTGTGTGTGTGCAGTAAAATTCATGGTTCAAACTTATAATGTGAGCATGCTTCATTTTTTTATTTTCGATAACCCCTATGAACTGCTTGATGAATGAAGAAAAAAGCCGATAATCAAAAACACTCATTATCTCAAAAACGCTTTAAAAAAGAAAGGAGCCGATATTCTGGCCCCTTTCATAGCGCTACCAGACAAATTATCTTCTGTGGATAGTTACATATCCAGATCGTATTTTTTCACCATCTTCACCAAGATTAATCACATAGAAATATGTTCCATCAGGTAAATTTTCTGTTCCTATTGTAAGGCTGCCGTTACTTCGGCTATCCCACACATTTGATTGATTGTCGTAACCTTTTGTATCGAAAATCAAGTTGCCCCATCGGTTGTATATTTTCACCGTATTGTTCGGGAAGTTTTCAATGCCCGGGATCATCCAGAAATCATTGATGCCATCGCCGTCAGGCGAGAACCCTGTTGGTATCATTAGGTCCTCACAGTCTTCTTCATTAGCATCTATGTAGTTAGCAAGACCATCACCATCACAGTCATCGGTACCTTCATCAGTATCGGTCTTGCCATCATCATCACTGTCATCATCTATGTAATTAGGGATGCCATCAAAATCGGTATCAACTGGATTTGAAGGGTCGTCACCTGCCTCCTCGCCATCATCTATACCATCTTCATCACTGTCTTCGTCTATGTAATCAGGTGAGCCATCATTATCGGTATCAACTGGATTGGCGGGATCGTCACCGGCCTCCTCAGCATCTGGAATGCCATCGCCATCGCTGTCGGTATCTTCAAAGTTTGGTATACCGTCGCCATCTGCGTCGTCATTTGTTGGGTCGCCATCACCATCTGTATCTTCCACGGCATCAGGGATACCATCGCCATCGCTGTCTGCAAGGCAAACATCGGTATCCAGATAGTTGGGTGTTCCATCATTATCGCAGTCATCGTTGGTTGGGTCACCGTCGTTGTTATCATCTTCCTCTGATGTAGGGATGCCATCGCCGTCATCATCTGTGTCTTCAAAGTTTGGAATGCCGTCGCCATCGCTGTCATCATTGGTAGGGTCACCATCACCATCTAGGTCTTCGTCCTCATCGCTTACTCCATCGCCGTCAGTATCATTATTTACCGGGCAAGGATTGGCGTCTAAATAGTCAGGTGTCCCGTTGTTGTCGCAGTCATCATTTGATGGGTCGCCATCATTGTTTACATCTTCTTCAGATGTTGGGATGCCGTCGCCGTCATCATCGGTATCCAGATGATTAGGTATGCCATCGCCGTCGGTGTCATCATTAGTTGGGTCACCATCGCCATCAAGATCTTCGTCAATATCATCCACACCGTCACCATCAGTATCTACACCAGGGCATGGGTTGATGTCAAGGTAATTTGGCACATCATCACCATCACAATCATCGTTGGTTGGATCACCATCGCCGTTGGCATCTTCATCCACAGTTGGTATACCGTCATTGTCATCATCTGTATCCAAATAGTTTGGAATATCATCACCGTCTGAGTCATCATTGGTTGGATCACCATCATTATTGATGTCCTCGTCTACTGAAGGAACCCCGTCACCGTCATCATCAGGATCCAGATAGTCGGGAATGTCATCTCCATCGGTATCATCGTTTGTTGGATCATTGTCATTGTTGATGTCTTCGTCCGCAGTGTTTACACCGTCACCATCATCGTCAGGGTCTAGGTAGTTTGGAATGTCGTCTTCATCAGTATCATCATTCGTAAGATCATCGTCATTATTAACATCCTCATCTGTAGTAGGTACACCATCACCGTCATCGTCTGTATCTAAATAGTTTGGAATGTCGTCGCCATCGGTATCATCATTAGATGGGTCATCGTCATTATTTACGTCCTCGTCCGCTGTGGGCACACCGTCACCATCATCATCCGGATCTAAATAATTTGGAATGTTGTCCCCATCTGTGTCATCATTCGTTGGGTCATCATCATTGTTGACGTCCTCGTCTGCCGTAGGTACTCCATCTCCATCATCGTCTGTATCTAAGTAGTTAGGAATGTTGTCCCCATCTGTGTCATCATTAGATGGATCATCGTCATTGTTGATGTCCTCGTCTGCTGTTGGCACTCCATCTCCGTCATCGTCTGTATCTAAATAGTTTGGAATGTTGTCACCATCTGTGTCATCATTCGTTGGGTCATTGTCGTTGTTGATGTCCTCTTCTTCAGTCGGCACACCATCGCCATCATCATCAGTATCTAAGTAATTAGGAATGTTGTCCCCATCTGTGTCGTCATTCGTGGGGTCATCATCGTTGTTAATGTCCTCATCTTCTGTTGGTATTCCGTCTCCATCATCGTCTGTATCCATGAAATTTGGAATTCCGTCGCCATCAGTGTCGTCATTATGTGGATTACCGTCATTGTCAATATCTTCATCAGAGTTGGTTATTCCATCATTGTCATCATCGTCACCGGCGATTGGAAGAATGACTAGGGTAACACTGTGAACGGTCATTCCTCCATCGGCGTCTGTAGTAGTAACATCGAAAGTATAGCTACCAGGTGCTAATTGGGTCACGTCTGAAGTTGTAAATTCTCCAGTTACTGGATCAATGGAGACCCCAGGAGGTAAACTACCTGCAGTAACCACTGCAGATGTCAATGCACCATCAATATCTGAAACTGTACCAAGGCTTGTGCCATTGGTATGATTGTCAATTGTGATCGGGTCGTTGATAGAATAGATCGCCTCTGTGTCAGTGCCTGGAGCCAATAAGTCAATTGTAATTGTGTTAACTGTTGTTTCACCATTCACATCCGTAGTTGTGACATCAAAAGTGTAGCTGCCTTGTACTAGCTGGGTAGCATCAGCTACGGTGATTTCTCCCGTAACTGGATCTATTACCATTCCGGCAGGTAAGCTGCCAGATGATACAACCGCGTTTGTGATTGCTCCATCTCCGTCTGTTACAGTTGCAACACTCTCGCCATTGCTATAAGTGTCAGTAGCCCTTGGGTCATTGCTTGTATAAACCGCTTCAATATCACTACCCGCTGGGTTGAGATCAATAGTGACGGTTTGAGTTGTTGTTTCTCCGTTTACGTCAGTAGTAGTGATGTCGAAGGTGTAACTACCATCTACTAATGCGGAGGCATCCGTTACGGTGATTTCTCCTGTTACCGGATCGAGTGAAGTACCTGGAGGCAATGTTCCACTTGCTAAAACGGCATTAGTTATTGCACCATCTGCATCAGAAACAGTCGCTAACGTATTGCCATCAGAATATGAATCGACCGGCTGTGCAGCCTCAACATCATAAATAGCCTCAATGTCAGTCCCCGGAGCGGTGAATTCAACCGTTAATGAATGTACTGTTTCGCCGCCATCAGCATCAATGGTTGTTACTTCAAAATTGTAAACACCAGCTACCAATGCAGTTTCATCATCAACTGTGATCAAACCTGTAACCGGGTCAATTACAGTGCCCGGAGGCAAAGTGCCATTGGTAACGGTGGCTGAAGTTATTGCACCGTCTGCATCTGAAACACTTGCTACCGTTTCGCCATCGCTGTATGAATCTGTGGGAAGTGGTGCATTAACTGAATAAACTGCCTCATTATCCGGATCAATTACAATTGTCACTGTTTGAGTAGTGATACCGCCGGTACTATCTGTGGTGGTAACATCGAATGTGTGAGAGCCAGGGGTTAATTGACTGGCATCGCTTACTGTTATCTCACCAGTAGAGGCATTAAGCGCAACGCCGGCAGGTAAGGTGGTGCTATTGGCCAAAACAGCACTTGTTACACCAGTGCCATCTGAATCGGTAATTGTTGCTAAAACTTCATTGTCAACGTAAGTGTCTATATTCTGGGCTGCCTCAACCGTGTAGGTGGCCTCATTATCAGGGTTAATAACTATCGTAACTGTTTGAGTAGTTACACCGCCGGTACTATCTGTTGTGGTAACGTCAAAGCTGTGAGAACCGGCTGTTAATAAGCTGGCGTTGCTTACGGTCACCTGACCAGTGGATGCGTTCAATGCCATTCCTGCTGGTAAGGTGGTGCTATTGGCCAAAACAGCACTCGTTACACCTGAGCCGTCTGTATCTGCCACTGAGGCCAATACTTCGTTGTCTACATAAGTGTCTATGTTCTGCGCCGCCTCTACTGTGTAGGTGGCCTCATTGTCTGCGTTGATAACTATCGTAACTGTTTGAGTAGTGACACCACCAGTGCTATCTGTTGTGGTTACATCAAAGCTGTGTGAACCAGCAGTTAATAGGCTGGCGTCGCTTACGGTCACCTGACCAGTGGATGCGTTCAATGCCATTCCTGGGGGTAAGGTGGTGCTATTGGCCAAAACAGCACTTGTTACACCTGTGCCGTCTGTATCTGCCACTGAGGTCAGTACTTCATTGTCTACATAGGTGTCTATGTTCTGGGCTGCCTCTACTGTGTAGGTTGCCTCATTGTCTGCGTTGATAACTATCGTAACTGTTTGAGTAGTTACACCGCCGGTACTATCTGTTGTGGTAATGTCAAAGCTGTGAGAGCCAGCTGTCAATAGGCTGGCATCACTTACTGTCACCTGACCAGTAGTTGCATTCAATGCCATTCCTGCTGGCAGGGTGGTGCTATTGGCCAAAACAGCACTTGTTACACCTGTGCCGTCTGTATCTGCCACCGAGGCCAATACTTCATTATCTACATAGGTGTCTATGTTCTGGGCTGCCTCTACTGTGTATGTTGCCTCGCTATCAGGGTTAATGACTATTGTAACTGTTTGGGTTGTTGTTCCACCTTGACTATCAGTGGTAGTTACATCAAACATATATGTATTCGCAACTAGTTGTGCTGCGTCACTGACAAAGACTTCACCAGTAACAGGATCCAATTGAACCCCAGCGGGTAAGGAAGTACCATTGGCTAATACTGCGTCTGCCACCCCAATGCCGTTACTGTCAGTGACGGTTGCTAATGTTTCATTATTTACATAGCTGTCGACATTCTGTGCTGCTTGTACCGAATAAACTGATTCAGCATCTGGAAAAATGGTGAATGATATGGTGGTTGTTGTAGTGCCACCTGTGCTATCTGTTGTGGTTACATCAAAGGTATATGTACCTGCTGCCAGCTGTGAGGCATCGGTTACAGTAACTTCACCTGTGGTTGGATCAAGAGCCACACCCATGGGGAGCATTGTACCGTTAGCCAAAACTGCGTTGGTGATATTTCCATCATCATCTGTGACCGAAGCGAGTACATCATTATCAGAGTAAGTATCAATATTCATACTCGGAGTAACCGTGTAATCTGCTTCATTGTCAGGGTCGATAACTATCGTAACAGTTTGCGTACTTACCCCGCCATCGCTATCAGTAGTAGTTATATCGAAATCGTACGTTCCAGCTACCAAATCATTGGCATCACTCACAGTAATTTCTCCTGTGGACGCATTAAGGGTCATTCCCGAAGGCAGTGTTGAACCATTTGCAAGTGTGGCACTGGTTACTCCTGTCCCATCAGTGTCGGCAACTGTTGCTAATGACTGTCCATTGGAATAGGTTTCTATATTTTGAGCAGCACTAACTGTATAAGTTGATTCACTATCGGGATCAATAACAATCGTTACGGTTTGCGTTGTTAATCCCCCAGTTTCGTCTGTTGTGGTTATATCAACCATTGTTGTTCCGGCCACAAGGGCATCGGCATCACTAACTGTAATTTGGCCTGTAGTGGCGTTGAGGGTTGTTCCGGGAGGTAAAGTACCACTTGAAATTACTGCTGAGGTAATATCGCCTTCAGCATCAGTAACACTTGCGATTTGCTCATTGTCGACATAACTATCTACATTCTGAGTGGCATCTAGCGCATATACCGATTCAGTATCTGGATCAATAACTATAGTAACAGTTTGAGTAGTAGTACCTCCGTTGCCATCAGTAGTGGTAACGTCGAACATATAGGTATTGGCAACCAATAAACTTGCATCGCTTACTGTTATTTGCCCTGTTGTTGAATTAAGTGCAACTCCGGGAGGTAACGTAGTGCTATTGGCCAAAACTGCATTAGTTACCCCACCACCATCGGGGTCAGTAACATTTCCTAGAACGTCATTGTCAGCATAAGTATCAATATTTTGAGCCGCTTCAATTGTATAGGTCGATTCCACATCGCATGTGATATTGATCGGACCGGTTATGGCATTCGTAGTACAATTACTCGCAGTCAGGCTGATATTGGTATACGCTCCGGCATCAAGGTTGTCAATAAGGGCATTTCCGGAGCCATCAGATGTAATGGATGTGCTCACTGCATTACCATCATCAGTATAGTTTAATGTATATGTAGTGGAATTAGCTAAGCCTGTGATCTGAATACTACCATCCATATCGCCACAAGTGCTTTCATTAGTTACAGTTCCTTGCGCAATTGTTGGAGCGGTTGGATCATTTAATACTATAGAGGCAATTGACGCTGAAGTACAATTATTTGATGCGGTAACATTGATATTAGTATAAGTGCCAGCATTTAAATCACTGATAACGAGGTTACCATCGCCATTTGATGCAAGATTGACCGATACCGGATTTCCGTCATCATTATAATTAACTGTATACAATGTACTGGCATCTAAGCCTGTTAGCTGAATACTTCCTTCTGAACCTAAACAACTTGTTGGATCTGTAACTGTACCCTGGGACATGGTTGGAACAGCCGGATCGGTCAATGTAGCGCTTCCAAGAACGTTGGATGTGCATAGTCCTAGTGTAACGCTAATATTGGTATAGGTACCGGCATCTAACCCAGTGATAAACAAGCTACCTGAACCATTTGACATAATCGAGGCACTTGTGGGTGTACCATCATCAGTATAGTCCACCGTATAAGATTGATTAAAATCAAGGCCTACTAATTCTATTATTCCCTCTGATCCTGAGCAGGTTGTTGGGCCAGTATTAGTGCCAAAATTGATATTAGGAGGGTTTAATACGACATTGGCAATGGGATTAGAAACACACCCTGCTAATGTGGCAGTAATATTTGTATAGCTTCCTGCAGACAGCATGTCTATCAATAAAACTCCACTACCATTACTTTGAATGCTACGTGTTCCAACTGCGGTGCCGTTGAAATCATAGTTAATATCATAGGTAACCATGTTCCCAAGTCCGCTGATTTGAATATCTCCATCAGTAGCCAAACAGGTTGAGGGGTCATTTTTTGAATCAAAAGTTATTGAGGGCGAACCTGGGTCGTCAAGAACAACCGGGCCTGTAATTGTATTCGAATCGCAATTGTTTGCAGTTACGCTAATGTCTGTATAATTACCATCATCCAAGGTTCCTATTAAAAGGTTGCCACTGCCATCAGACATAATGGAAGTATTGACCGGTGTGCCATTGTAATTATAATCAACCGTATAAGTTGTGCTATTTGCCAGTCCGGTTAATTGAATACTCCCGTTGGTGCCTGGGCAAGTACTTGGGTCAGTGATTGTTCCTGTCGCAATTGTTACAGGTGTTGGGTCAGTTAAAGTGAAAGGCCCCGCTAAATTATTGGTGGTGCAGTTGCTTCCTGTAACACTGATATTGGTATAACTACCCGCATTCAAGCCACCCAAGGTAAGCAGACCACTGCCATTTGACATTGCAGTGGCACTTGAGGCGGAGCCATCGTCTGAATAATCTATGGTATAGGTAGTACTTGCTGCTAAACCGCTCAAGACAATACTTCCGTTGCTTCCCTCACAATTAGTTGGGTTGTTTGACGAACTATGTGCTATTGTTGGTGCAACTGGGTCGGTTAATGCCGCATCAGGGTCGTTGGTGGATGTACAACCATTAATGGTTATCTCCAAATCGTTGTAATTACCCGCTGGAGCAACTATGGTAGCTGAATTGCTTGATATAGTAACTCCAGTAAATGAACCAGTGGCGTAAGTTATGGTATAAGTTCCATCAGGAACATTTGTAAAGCCTAGCTCAATACTACCATTACCGCTGCAACTTGTTGGGTTTGTGGTGCTTGTGACACTTATTGTTGGTACAGCTTTAACCGTTACTGTAATGTCTTGAGGAGTGCTTTCGCTGTTATCGGCATTTAGCTTAACCGAAATTGATGCATTGTAAATTGCTGGAGTTGCACCACCAGGTACAACTATTTGGATAGGACTGGATGGTAAGACAGCATCTGTTATATCCACAAACCCTGCTGTATTTGCCGCATCATCAAAATCGATGCTATATCTGTCAGGTGATTTGGTAGTGGCCGAATAGGTAAGGTTTGCTGGGGTTGAACCCTGACAAATTTCGGGATTTGCACCCAAAGTGATCGTTGGCCTGGTTTGAATGAGCAACTCATTATTGGAGGTGTCAACCGTTGAATTTCCAGCGGCATCCGTACTTGTTACCTGAACCTCCATGGGGGTATCCAATGTAGGGGTGAATGTTCCCATGTCAGGGGTATCACCAGTATTGACACTCCACATTCCTGAACTATTAGCGGTAACTTCAAATGTTGCGGTTCCAACAACAACAGTTACTGATGAGCCAGCTTCTGCAGTACCCATGATAGTTGGGGATTGTTCGTAAGTTGTTAAAGATGTTACAGTTGGTGCTACCGGAGGAGTGTTGTCAAAAATTGTGGTAACCGGAGTGGCTAAAGTGTTCCCATTGCCTGCGTCATCAACAACTACCGAACCTGGAACTGAAATTTCAATGTTCCCGGCACCGTTCGGTGTAATTTCCAAGGTGTATGTATCTCCATCAATTGCTACCAGATTTGCACCGGTGCCATTGGTGGTATTGATATCCGAAATATCCAGACCTATAATGCTTTCACTAAATTGAAGTGTGACAACATATGTATTGGTGTTGCTTACAATTGCAGGTGCATTTTGGATAACAACTGTAGGTGGGTCGGTGTCTACTACTAACTCGTTAGCTGTCAAGTCTGCGGTCATCCCGCCCATGCCGTCATCAATTACTGCCAAAACACTGTAAGTGCCATCGGTAATTTCATTGCCGGTAGGGATGTTCAAAGTCCAGGTAGTACCGGAAATTGACAGATTACCATCACCCAAAGTGTAAGTTTCTCCATCCACAGAGACAGTCAAGGTTTCACCAGCTTCCAATACCGCGGAACCGGTAATGGTAGGTAGCGAAGTATTTGCTATTTGGCTAACCACTGTTGGCTCTGAAGGTGGATTTAAGTCTATCGTAACGCTTGTAGTGGTTGGGCACAAACCACCATAAGAATAAGTTATAGTGTAGGTTCCAACTATTGAAGCAGACAGATCAATTGATCCGGTTGTAGGGTCGATTGTTACACTACTTGGAGCCTCGAAGCTACCGCCGCCAAGCCCAATCACAGTAGGTGTTGGATCTGTTCCCGTAGTGTAATAAACTGGTGAATCGTACTTAATTGTGGTATTTGATAAACAAATCTGTGTTACATCATTTTCACCTGAATCGGTGGGATCGTTATTACCATTGGGGTCAGGATCACTGCCTGAATCTGAGAAATCCTGATTGGTAAGTGTCCCATTAATCCCGTCATTAGGCCCTGTATCTGATGTAGATACGATTGCCTGGTTTTGATATGCCGGTGTTGATGCCATTGACATATCGACCCTAACAGTAAAACGAATGGTAACTGATGCTCCTATTGCTAATTCTGTATTGGCCCCATTTGCAGATGTTTGTAGCATGGCCAAATCCGAAGTGCCATCGTACAAACTGCTTACCCCCCCTGTAACAAAGCTACCGCTTTGAATTACCGGGGCTACTTGAACAGATGCCGTTGCCCCTGAAGGTAAGCCGTCTGTAATATCATCTATGATTTGAAGGTTTGGAGAAGAGTTGTCTGAACTATAGTTGGTTACTACTAAATCGTAAACTACGTCAAATATCGAACCTGATACATTTGTAGTACTTACCACATCTTTTGCTATCCCAACATCACCGGGGCATAAAGCAATTTCCAACTGAAATGATTGAACTGATGGTTGGCATCCAGATAATACACCAGCTGCTGTGTACTCACCTGGGCTTTCTACATTGATGGTTGCATTGGTTTCACCCGGGAGTACGATGCCATCACGATACCACTGATAGCTATCAAATCCAGCGGCCGTTAACTCTACCGGCAGGTTATCAGGTATACATACTGCCGCATTGTATCCTACAGGGCTCTCGACAACCGGGGCAAGGGTAAATCCAGAAAAGAACCCGGCTGCCCCAACATTGTTACTTTCTACGGCCAAGGCCACTCTTAATGGCCGGGGGCTTACCACCCTTATATCTCCTGTATAGCCGCTCTCTTTAAATGTTACATAATTGCTATTGCCTTGAACCGTACTATAATTAGCCGTAATGTCTGTTTCAGTTCCAAAATTAGTTCCATGAAATATCTTTACTTCCTCGCCTGCTTCGGCAATTATCTGGATTGTAGCATTACCAAGTTGATCGATTTCTGAAATATCAACATTAGTGCCACCCAGACAAACAATTGGAGGAATAAAATTGAGACCCAATTGTCGCTCATTGGAACTAATGGCCCCATTCAAGCCCTGATAAACATAAACAGGTTGATTGCTACTGAGGTGCATATTTTCATTCGCAGTGTAATCTGATGCAACCAGCCTGTAGTAATCTCCAGCATCCAATGGTGTTGAATTGACTGGGTCAGTATCCCCATTAAGGAAAATATTTGTACCATCCACCGCTGCAACTACAATAACATTCTCACTGGCAGTGCCTTGGCCTTTTACCAGAATGTACTCAAAACCAGTTTCTTCAAGCGATGCAATTTGATCAATACCGATATCCCTTCCTTGCTGATTACCATCAGATGGAGAGCCGCCTAACCACGAACCTGAATTCACAACAATGTTTTTATCAGACGAAATTCTTGTACCATGAACATCGTTCAAATTGGCCGCGGCTACATTTGCAAAAGCTGCCAATACATACGATTCACCTTGATCAAGATCAACAGTAATTGTACCTCCACCTTCGCTTACATTTTGGAAATCAACTGCTCCAAAATCACTCACATTCACTGTTGTATTATCTTCAGTGGCCATAAAACTGATGATGTGTGCCTTGCGGACATCAACACTACCAGGATTGCCAGTAACATTCCATATATGACCAGAGCGAAATTCAGTCCCAAAACCTGCGGTGCCTTTTGATGTAAGAGAGGCCGCCTGGGCGCCTTCGTCAACCCTAATACTGGCGAAAAAGGCCTTGTTTGCAGTCAGTATCAAACCTTCGTCTGTTTGGACTGTCGACAGGTTAGACTGATTAACTAAAAAGGGTGTTCCTTCTCCTTTGGAAGCACCAGTTGCGTCACTTAGTGCCAACCTACGAGGGTTATTTCTGTCTATGGTAATTCCGGTATAAAGTGAATTACCGGCTCCATCTGTTATCGTTACTTCAAAAGGATCGGACTGTGGTGTGCTTAATAGAAGATAAATATCTTCACCATTACCAGTGGCCACATCCTCTCGGCCATACATTGGCGGGATGTAATGAACGTTGTCCAGCTGGGCAGAGGCTAAAAATGGGCTTATTGTTAGCAGTAAAAAGGTTAATCTCAGAAAAAGCTTCTTCATGTTATATTTTGATCTTTCGCCGTTATGTTATTACCGACTATGGTATTTATTCAAGACCAAAACTACTTTTCAAAAAGTGCCGATTTGGGGATTTTCGGTGAGTGCAAAGAATTACCCGATAAATGAATATATAACCGTATCAATAAATTCTAATTAGGTATGCATGCATACCTTTTGCCAAAAATAATTCAGCTTATCCAATCCAGCTAATGTTTCAGAAAATAGTTTAGAATTAACTTAGGTGCAAACGATTGAAATGATAGATAAAGGCTATTTATACTATCAATTCGCCCTTTTCGCAGAATTTAATTTGTTAGAGCAAGCTAATAATCACTAAAAAAGAGACTGTTTAAAAAACAATTCGGCTACAATAAATGAGATTACCGAGATTACAAAGCCGTACATAAATACAGTATAGGACAGCCTGAGGTAGCGGTATTTTTGCCCCAGTACATTGCCCAAAAAATAGATGTCTTTGATCATGCTATTGTATAGGTATTCGCCATCCTTAATCAGTTCATTCATAGCCCAGGTGTATTCAGCAAGATCCATGCTGTGGAAGTTCCCGAAAAAGAGCAGATTGGTCTTTTTACTATTGATATCATCCCTGGTGAATTTGCCTTTTGATACATTAGGCCGGGTGGCTAATATGGCCAATACTATTGTGACCAGACAGGCCAGCGTCAAGATAATAGTAGGAATAACCATGTGTGGATATTCCTCAAGTTTTCTGAAAAGAACAGTAACTAAAATTGATAGGATTATTGAATTCACCGAAATCATAATGTTGGCCTTGTTGTCAGCCATTGCGCTCAATTCAAGGTGATTTTTTGAGGTGATCCTGAACATCGTTTCTTTGCCCCTCACTGGGCTCAGTTCCTTTATTTCTTTATTTTTTGCTTCAAGCTTTGCTATTTGCTTTTCTAGCTTTTTTATTTCTTTTGAATCTTTATTCATGGTCAGTTTTTCTTCAATTTTTTCCAGGTTGGATTTAATCCCCTCAGAAAAGTTGCTCCTGGCGTAATCAGTGAAATATTGATGATTTTCCAGAAACCCCTGGTTAGTTCTAAGCCATTGTTTCTCACTCATCCTTTCCCCACTCACATTCTCCCACTCCTCTTTTAGCAAGGCCGCTTTGGTAAAGTATTCAATTGTAGAAAGGTGATATAAATCAGCATCGCAAATCACTTCTTCAAGCTTATTAGTGGGCTTTTGGGGCATTTTGGTGGCGTTAATACAACCCTCGACCATCTCAATTTTACCTGAAGGATAATCATGTTCCCCTAAAAATTCCTTTGCAATTTTTACACTATGCGCTTCATGGTTTTCGCACCCGACACTATGGCCGAGGTCATGAAACCAACCCGCTAGTTGAACAATTTCAAGCTCTTCGGCAGTCAGATTTTCGTTGGCCCCTATAACCGATATGGCCCCAACAACGTCATAGGTATGTTCCAGATTATGGTAGGTCAGCTTCTCAGGCATTTTGTGTGTCAAAACCTCTTCGGCAAACTGCTTGGCTTCTACTATTATTTCTCGTTCTTTTCCCATTAAAACCCTTTACTGCAAAGTGAAATTAGTAAATTAAAATTCATTTAGTATCTAGCGGAATATCAATCATTTGATCTAACAAACAACGTTATAACGACCACGTTCAGAATGCATTTAAAGTTGGTTCAGATTTTAATCTTATTTACCCTCCAACTGCCCATTTGGATTTCTGGGTGTGTGCCCCGGGGTAATACGTCTGCCGCAGACAGCCTGTACCTTGTTGCCAGAGGTGCGAAACCAATGTACAACCTTCATCAACCCGACAAGAAATACTTTCTACCTTATGTGTTGGAAGAAATCTCGGGGTTGTCTTATTACAAGAATGATATCGTTGCTTGTATTCAGGATGAAAGCGGGAAAATTTACTTCTATAATCTTGCTAATGAGGAGATGGTACATACCTCCACTTTTGAATATGGTGGTGACTATGAGGGAATTGAGATTGTAAACGATAAAGTGTTCATTGTAAAAAGTGATGGCGACCTGTTCGTTACACCACTGGATTTTAGGACGGAAAAAAGACAGGCGGAAAGAATTAAGACGAAGTTTAAATCCAAAAATGACATTGAAGGGTTGGGGTTTGACCCAAAACTTAATGCGCTACTACTTGTTACTAAAGATGATGCAGGTATTGATGATGAGAAAGATAGAGATTCTAAAGGTGTCTATGCTTTTTACTTAGATAAGATGAAACTTGATAAGGATGCCCTGTTTATAATCACAAGAAAAGAAAGGGAAGAGTTTTTCAAAAGTAATAACCCTGAAAATAGGTACGATGACAAAAGGCTGTTGTTTAAACCCTCTGGTATCGCTGTTCACCCCATTGATGGCGACTATTATGTTCTTGCCTCGGTTGGCAAGCTCCTGATGGTTTTGTCACCTGATGGAAGCATTAAAGCATCGCATCCGATAAAACCAGGTATTTTAGGTCAACCAGAAGGTATTTGTTTTGCCCCTGACGGTACCATGTACATTGCAAGCGAAGGTGATGGCGATCGCGGCTACATCTTAAAATATTCGATGAAAGAATGAGATTGACTTTATGTTTATTGCTGCTGGGTTTATGTTTTTCCGTTAATGCCCAACAGCCAGCAAAATCTTCACTTGAATACTCTGTATTTTTAATCGGGGATGCTGGTGAATACAAAAAAAACAGGGATAAAGTATTAAGCGTTGCTGCTGCCCAACTACGGGATGCAGGTGAACATTCGGCTGTGATTTTTCTGGGGGATAATATTTACAAAAAAGGTTTACCCTCAGAAACCCACCCTGAGCGAAACTATATGGAGGGGAAGCTGACCCCTCAATTAGATGTGATCAAAAATGCCTCCGGACGTGGGTTTATTGTGCCCGGAAACCATGACTGGGATGCCGCCAAAGAAAAAGGGCTTGAAGCGGTCAACCGCCAGGAAGCCTTTACAAAAGAATATGTTGGCTCTGTTGATGCTTTCTATCCTAAAAATGGCTGCCCCGGACCAGTTAAGTTCATCCTTTCTGATCAAGTAATTTTAGCTTTAATAGACTCCCAATGGCCGTTACACAAATTTGAAAAGACCACAACTGGCTGCGAAAATAGAACCTGGGAGCATTCTCTGAACGCCTTGAAGGAAATAGCGACCGCTAATCGAGACAAAACACTCATAGTGGCCGCCCACCACCCTATTTACACTTATGGCAGCCATGCAGGCATTCTCCCTTTAACCGCCCATATTTTCCCGTTAGCTGAAATCAGTCCCGTTTTTTATTTGCTGCCCCTGCCAATTTTAGGCTCTATATATCCGATTATGCGCAAGGCCAATGGCAATGTGCAAGATGTAACCGGGAAGAAAAATAAGGCTGTTATGAACCCGCTGAGGGAGGTACTGGAAAACCATCCAAATGCAATTCACGTTGCAGGCCATGAGCATGCCCTGGAACACATTGTTTCTAATAATGTAAACTACATTGTTAGTGGCTCCGGCTCAAAAACCGAATTTGTAAAGGAGAAGAAGCTGGCAAAGTATGCCAAAGCTGAAAATGGCTTTAGCCGCATCAACTTTTATGCTGATGGGGAGACCTGGCTTGAATTCTGGATTTTTAACAAACAAAATCCTGAGGGACTTTTGGATTATGAGGTAAAACTCAAGTGATTGTATCCATTTATCTTTGGTCTTTTGTCTTTGATCTTTCATCTTTTATCTGACAATGATTGACTACACCATCACCGGAATGGTAATATTTTTAGTAGGCTTTGTGCTCACTTTCTTTCCCCCTGAAAAGAAAATGAACAAGTACGGATACAATACTAAGGCTGCAAGGCACTCAAAAGAGCATTGGGTGCTGGCACAAAAATTGGCTGGGCGGTATTTTTTGGTGGTTGGAATTTTATCAATTGCTAGTGGTGTGGCACTTTTCCATCAAACACCAAACGGAACTAGTCGGTTAATTTCGATTTTAATTTCAGTTAGCTTGTTGTTGGTAGCTGTTTATTTGGTTGAGCGGAGGTTGAAAGAAAAAGTTTGAATCGGCCGCGTTTTTAAAGAAAATTAGATCTTTTTAGTTGGTTTGAATGCTGATCAGCTTGCAAATGCCGTCCTTTTATTGACAAAATCTCATTTGCGAAATGCTTCACCTTCAGTACTTTCGTTGATTCAATTAATTCGTAATCATGAGGTATAAGCTATTAGGTAGAAGTGGTTTAAGGGTGTCAGAAATTTGTCTCGGCACAATGACATTTGGGGAAGATTGGGGCTGGGGAGCCGGCAAGGAAGAAAGCCGGAAAATCTTTGAGGATTATCTGGATGCCGGAGGAAATTTTATCGATACAGCCAATAGGTATACCGAAGGAACAAGCGAAAAATATGTAGGTGAATTCATTGCCGAAAGCCGGGAGAGCCTGGTTGTTGCTACCAAATACAGCCTTTATAACCAAAGAGAAGATCCGAATGCTGGAGGTAACCATCGCAAAAACCTTGTTCAGTCAGTTGAAGCAAGCCTAAAAAGATTAAATACAGATTATATTGATTTGTTGTGGCTTCATGCTTGGGACTCAACAACTCCCGTTGATGAAGTAATGAGGGGTTTGGACGATTTGGTGAGAGCAGGCAAAGTACTCTATCTTGGAATTTCTGACACACCAGCGTGGGTGGTTTCACAAGCTAACACCATGGCGGAAATTCGAGGTTGGAGCCGGTTTGTAGCATTGCAGGTTGAGTACAGCCTCGTTCAGAGGTCAGCTGAGCGTGAGTATATTCCTATGTCGAAAGCGTTTGATTTAGCAATTACTCCATGGGCACCACTGGCGGGTGGTGTGCTCACTGGAAAATACTTGAATGATGACGAAGCAGATGGCCGGGTATCCGCATCAAGTGATCGACGAAACTCAAGAAATACAGAGATTGCCGAGGAGGTTGTGACAGTTGCCGAAGAGTTAAATGTTACACCAGCCCAGGTTGCCCTTCGCTGGACCATGCAAAAAGATTTTTTGAGCATACCTATAATCGGAGCCAGAAAGTTGTCTCAACTACAAGACTCACTTAAATGTCTCAGGTTTGAATTGCCAGATATGTATATGGAGCGCCTGGATAAGGTAAGTGAAATACAACTTGGGTTCCCACATGATTTTCTTAATTCTGAGGGAGTAAAAGATGTGCTTTTCGGCGGTACTTACGACATGATCGATAATCACAGGCTCTAGGCAGATACTTGCAGGCACTCAGCAATGAACTTCTGAGGGTTTATCGGCATAACCCCTGATACTTCACAGGCCTGGCCTCCAACAATGTTCGCAAGGTGAGCGATTT
The DNA here is from genome assembly GCA_040222875.1 of Cyclobacteriaceae bacterium. Classification (GTDB taxonomy): domain Bacteria; phylum Bacteroidota; class Bacteroidia; order Cytophagales; family Cyclobacteriaceae; genus JAJCYL01. Next base: position 221,042 of record JAVKCG010000005.1, read on the forward strand.
CTTGTAACCCAAGGCCAAGTACAGTGCCTAATGAAGCAATTGTGACAACGGCGTCTCCAGCACCGGATACGTCAATTACCCTTCTCTCAGTTGCTGGCAAAAGAATTGAGTCATTTTTATTGGCGATAAAAACGCCATATTCTGAGAGGGTCAACAGCAGTGTCTGGTAATTCAATTCATTTTGTAAATCAGCATGAACGTTTTTCAGATCAACTGGAGAGGTTGGATCAATCTTGCGGTTTAAGGCCTCAGTTACCTCCCGCAAATTAGGTTTGAAAAGAGAGACATTATGATAATTCCAGAAGTGATCTTTTTTCGGATCAACTGCAATATGTACAGCATGTTCCTCACATAGTTTGATGACTTCTTTGATGAGGGATTTTGACAAAACCCCCTTATCGTAATCCTGGAAAATTACCAAATCTAAATCCTTAATTAACGAACGGACACTCTCTAAAACTTTATTTTCATCTGTTTCACTAATCTCTAATTGCGATTCTTCATCTACTCGCAAAAGGTGCTCTGTTCCTTTTAAAAACCGGGTTTTGTTGGTTGTTGGTCGTGAATTATCAACTATTAGTCCCGAACAATTCACTTCAATATCAACTAACATCTGGTTTAATAACCTGCCATTATCATCGTTTCCGATTATGCAACTGATCGAAGTTTCCACTTCAAAGTTTCTCAAGTTTTGAGCAACATTAGCAGCCCCACCCAAGCGCTTTTCACTTTGAACATTTGATAAAATTGGAACAGGTGCCTCTGGTGATTTTCTTAATACTTCACCCTTGATGTATGTGTCAATCATGGCATCCCCCAATACCAAAACCTTGAGCTTTTTGAAATGTTGAAGTGTATCTTGAATGTTTTGGAACATGTAAGCCTATCTTAGTGCAAAGCAAATAAACCCATGAAAGCCTATCTTCTCAAATCACATGGAAAACCAGAGAGCCTAAAGATTACTGAAGTTGAAGAACCGCGGGTAAAGAAGGGCCATGTGAAAATAAAAGTTAAGATATTAGGCCTTAATTATGCCGAAATTTTATCCCGAAAAGGACAGTATAACTGGGCACCAAAAAAGCCCTATGTCCCTGGAATGGAAGGTTTTGGAGAGATCATTGAAATTGGGGATGGTGTGCAATCAGTAAAAGTTGGCGACGAGGTAATTTTCGGAACTCAATTCGGAGCATACGCCGAATATGTTAGCGTTCCTGAATATATGGCGTTCAAAAAAATTGCTGAGTTCTCCGATGAAGAAAATGCTGCATATCTCGTGAATTTCATGACCGCCTGGATCAGTTTGATAAATATGTGCAGAATGAAGCCATCTGATAAAGTTCTTATTCAGGCGGCTGCGGGAGGGGTTGGAACTGCCGCTGTTCAAATTGCTAAAAAATATGGCTGCAAAGTATTCGGTACCGCGGGTAACGACGAAAAATTAAAACTCCTTGATGATCTTGGTATCGACCTGGCAATCAATTATCGCTCCGCTGATTTTTATAAAATCCTCAAAGAAAAAGAGGGTGGTGTGGACATTGTGTTAGAAGTTGTAGGTGGTGATGTGTTTAAAAAAAGCATTGAGCTGCTAAATCCTTTTGGTCGCTTGATTGTTACAGGATATGCGAGTATTCCACTAGTAAGATGGAACCCGTGGACCTGGTGGCTTACGTGGAAACATGCCCCCAAAGTGAATATTATGAAAATGGCCCAGGGTAGCTACGGAATTCTTGCAAGCCACATCGGGTATCTAATTGAAAACAGGGAAGTGGTACACCAAAATTGGAATGAAATGAAGGAATTCGTTTTAAAACATGACATCAGGCCAATTGTGGGCGCTGTTTATAATTTTGATGAAATGGCCCAGGCGCATTCCTTTATTGAATCACGCCAAAGCCATGGCAAAGTATTGGTTAAAGTTGCTTAATTACAATTAACTGTTGGCAGATTAAACTTCATTAAGTGTTTCGATCATTAATTTATCTAATAACAATTTTAACAGTGGCCTCCTGCGATCCCAAGCCCATTGGAAACCAGGAGGTGCTGAAAAAAGAAATTGAGAGTCGTAAAATAAAGAGAGTTAGTAAAATTGATATTGTTGAAGCTGCTATGAAAGTGGGTGATTCTATCTCAATTGAGGCTAAAAAAACACTGGTTGCCAAGCTATCACAAGCAATTGCCAGTGGTGGCATAAAGTCATCATTCGACGAATGGGCCTCCGCAATACCATCATTAGATTCGCTTTCAAAGGCCTATCATGCCGAAATAAAAAGAGTGGGTTTGGCATCCCAAAACCAGGCTGACAGCCTTGAATTAGAAATACTCCAAGCTTATAAATTTGCTCTTTCTAATAAAATTGAAATTCAACCTAACCTGCAGGAGGTCTCAGATGAAGTTTTGCTTTATACCAAACCAATGCTCTTTGAAACCAACGTGTGTCGAGAATGTCATGGAAGCATTTCTGTAAATCACCTTCCAGAAAACCACGAGGGTATAAAATCATTAATTTTAGATGATACCACGGCAAACAACACACTCAATAAATTTCATGGCATGTGGAGCATTAGATTAAGTAAAAAAGAAATTATTAAGGGGCTCTAGGTCACAATAGTCAATTTAACGACAGGGGAAGCAACTAATTTGTTGTAACTTCTGTATTTACCTCAGATCACAGTGCACCTGCAAAATGACGAGAAATTGCAGCTACTCATTCGGGGCTGTATAAAAAAGGACCGAAAGAGTCAGGAATTGCTTTATAAGCAATACTTCGGATTTGCCATGGCAATAGCCTTTAGATACGCCAGTAATCAGGATGAAGCCAATGAAATTCTCAACGACAGCTTTATGAAGGTTTTTAAGCACATCAAGAAATATAAGGAGGATCGACCCTTCAAGGCTTGGCTTAGGACACTTGTGATAAATACTGCAATCAATCAATACAAAAAATATTTGAAACATGCTCATCACGATGATATAGATGAGGCAAGGTCAATTTCACTCAGACAAAATGCGCTGAGTGATATGGGGTATAAAGAGTTGCTGGGCCTGGTTCAAAAACTCAGTCCGGCTTACCGAACTGTATTTAGCCTATTCGTAATAGATGGCTATACACATGAAGAAATTTCAGAGAGACTTGGCATCTCCATTGGTGCCTCCAAGTCTAATCTTTCCAGGGCCAGGGGTAGGCTACAGCAAATGTTAGGGGATTTAGAAACTATCAGGTATGCAGCCGTGGGAGGATAAACATATAGAAGAGCTATTGAAAGAGGCTGCCAGTCAGGCCGAGTTCAAATATGATGACTCCAATTGGGCAGCACTCAATTCAAAGTTGGCTTCTGCACAGGCATTAAACAATGCTCTCAAAGTTGGAGTTTTGGTGGTATTGGTCTTGATAGGTTATTTAGGCTACGATTTATTGAAAGGTGAGAACTACAACGAAGAATTTGTGATCGTTGAGGAATTGGCCAACGACAACATCACAGAGCCTGAATCTGGTTTGCCAATGGCCGATGCTGAAACGCAAAAATCCGGTGATAGCAACCAATTGAAGAAGAAGCCAGTAGATGGCATCCCGATAAAAACTAAAGTCGCAACAACTGTTATATCCGATGATCTCAATAATCCTGAAAGGGTATTGAGAGTTGACCCTCTTACCGAACTAACCAAACCGGATGTTTTATCATTGAAACCAATTTTAGCTTCCAACAGTATTCTTACCTCAAGCTACGGCAAGATGAATTTTAAAGAACCAGAGCCAATTTTGATTACCAAAACGAAGGATTACCCCTTTCTCTCTCAACGGAAAACGGGTAAACTCTACATTGGTCTCAGCATTGCATCAGACTTTAGCGGCGTTCAGTTTAGTGGCAATAAGCCTGGAATTGCTGGAGGGGCTTCTTTCGGCTACAAGATTTCAAAAAAGTTTCAAATCCAGACCGGAATAAACTTTAGCAAAAAAGTTTACAATACTCTAGCTGAACACTATCAACCTTATTTTGGCTACTGGGCTATTTATGAAACGCCTGAAAAGATAGAAGCCAATTGCACTGTTTTGGATATACCTATAAATCTGCGGTACAACGTTTTTAGCTATTCCGCTTCCACTTTCTTCATTAGTTCTGGGGTTTCATCTTACTTTATGTTGGCTGAGAACTACTATTATGGCTATAGATTTTATGCTGAAAGACCAACTGATGGAGTATCGTTAAAATCTGGAAATAAACATTTATTTAGCGTGGTCAATTTATCAATTGGCTTAGAAAAACAGCTCACTCCAAGACTAGGTATTGAAATTGAACCCTACCTGAAAATCCCAACTGCTGGAATCGGTTGGGGCAATGTGGACCTCACAACTTCGGGTGTCAATTTCACGGGGAAATTTTACTTCAATCAATAATTCGGTCTAATCCAACATCAATTCTGGGATTAGTCTACTCTCCCCGGCAATAGCATTGGCAACAAGTTCTCCTAATGCGGGGCCATGTTTATAGCCATGACCTGAACCACCTCCAAGCAGCATAACATTATTATAACCTGGTAAAAAATCGAACACAAAATTGCCATCCAAGGTGTCTGAGTATTGACAGACCCTGGATTCAATCAGTGGTGCTTTGTTTAAATGATTGAATCGCCGCCCAATATATTCCCTTGCTCTTTCTATTTCATCCCTGGTAGCATTTCGTTCCTGACTTGATGGATCAATAGCCGGCCCCCTTCTATCAAATGCAATTTTAAACCCTCGATTTATACCCCCTGGAATGCCATAATAAAAATTGGGAGGACTGTGGTCAATCCACGTTGGCATGGCCTCAAAATGTTTGGCTTTATCTGGTGGAAGTCCGAAATAAAAAACCTCTTGCCTCGTAATCTTCAATTTCTCACCCATCACATCCCTGAACATTTCTTTAAGCCATGGCCCACAAGCAAAAATGATGAGGTCCCCACTAATGTCACCATGATCAGCAAGATTCAAAGTGCTGGTTTTTTCTTTAAAAGTTGCTTGGTCCTGTAAATAGTTGCCACCCCGTTTTATGAATAATTTACGCACTTCCTGGCAACCTTCCCTTGCCATTAAATACCCGGTTTTCTTTTCATGAACGACATATCTTAACCCAGTAGAGTTGATCAGTGGGTATTTCAATGAGGTTTCCTCTTTGGTCAATTTATCAAAAGCCAACCCCTCTCTTTGAATAATTGGAAGTGCTTTTTCTACAATATCATCGGCTTCATTATCAACAAACCATAAACAGCCTGTCGGATACAGGATCTTCCTCTCAAAATGCACTTCATTTTCCAACCATAAACCGTAGGCCCTGTGGGCCAACGATGTGTAAAATGGGTTGGTGCCGTAAATGCATCTTATTAGCCTTGTTTCACCACCAGAACTTGACAGTGAATTCCCTGCTCCCCATTGATCTACCAGCGTAACCTGATACCCCTTTCTTAATAGCTGCAAAGCCGCCCAGCCTCCAAAAGCTCCCGCCCCAACAACCACTATTTTACTGCCCTGAGGTAATTCGATTTTTGAGCTTGTTGATTGAGCGTTCGGATGACCTGATCCTGGAGAAAAAGTGTTCATATTTAAACTTTAGCGCAATATCACATTCAAAGTTAGGTTTTCTAAAGGGTACAGGGTCATTGGATTGTTCATTAATATAGCCTTATTTTAGTGGCTCTCCAGCTATTCAAAACAGATCTTACAAAATCATCAACAATTAAATTTTTGAAAAATGAGTGAGTCTTTGCAAGGATTTGTGGACCTGTTCCACATGATTATGCTTTATGGTTCTATTGTCTCTTTAATAGTGGGATTTATAGTTTTGGTGGCCTACTATGTTAGTTATGGCGGCAAAAATGATCTGAAGGACAAGTATGATTATGCTAGCAAAAATGAAATAGCAGCACATAACAGAATGCATGTCTTTTTTGCAATTGCGCTAGGCATGTTCTTAAATACGCTTGAACCCGAATTAATAGATCAGGGATTTGTTTTGTTTTTTATAAGGTTGGCCCTGGCGATTATCGCTGCAACAATTTATGGTTATGTGGCCAATCTAGTGATGAAGTTTTACTACCCTACAAAGCTTGGGGAGAAGCTTAAAAAGCTTAGATATACGCCAAGGGTCAATTCGAAAACCGGCAATAAAATGAAGCTCCTCAGTGAAGATGAGGAGGATGTTTACCTTGATGAAGGCCAACAGGCTGAAGAAGATGCCTTTTCAATTGATTATGATGTCTGGATTGATGAAGCGACTGGTGATACGCTTATTCAAAAATACGTTGGGCATTTGGCAGCAGAAAAGTGCGACCGCTGCGGCTTCCATACCTTAAAGATGGAACAAGAAGAAATGGTGAAAGAGCCAACTGAAACTGAAGAGGGTGAGTTGGTGCAGCATTTCAAATGCTCATATTGTAACAGGATTAAAAGAAATTCGAAGACCATTGCTAAAAAAGGTTCATCGGTTGAGATCCCTGACCAGCCTACTTTTGTTGATCCGCTTTCCGGCGTTTCAGTTACGCTTGTGAAAGTTGAGATTCATGGAAGCAATGGCGAAGTGAAAAACTATGAGTTTCAGAATGAACGGCAGGCAAGTAAATTCCTACAGGAGTTTGATTTTTCTAAAGCGGAACACTAATCGAATTATACCTGTTCTGGATTCCCAGAATCAGCATTCGGTTAGAGAGACGCTGATATTAAGAAATTAATCCAAGCAGGTAATTAATGGATTTACCCTTTTTCATTGCCAGGCGGTACTTCTTTTCCTCTAAAAAGAAGACGTTCATCAATGTGATTTCAATTATTTCAATAGTTGGGGTTGCCCTTGGCACAATGGTCCTGGTCATTGTACTTTCTGTCTTCAATGGAATGGAGGATTTGATGCGCTCATTATTGGGCACTTTTGATCCTGAAATAAAAATAGAAGCAGCTTATGGTAAATCATTTGAAGCTACAGACAGATTTCTAATAGATATCAAAAACACTTCCGGGGTTGAGGTTGTCACTGAGGTGATTGAGGACAATGCTGTAGTCAAATACAAAGACAACCAGGTGGTAGTGAAATTGAAGGGCGTTGCGGATAATTTCACCGAACAAGACCGACTAAACAGAGCGATGGTTTATGGCGAATTTGCACTCAGGGATGGTAATATGCCATTTACCATAATTGGGCGGGGGGTGCAATATGCGCTTGCTCTCAACCCTTCCACCGATCTGTATCCACTGCAATTTTTTTATCCCAAAAGCTCCAAGCGCATTTCTCCTGACCCTACAAAAATGCTTACCCGCAAAACAGCATTGCTAAGCGGGGTCTTTGCAATTGAAAAAGAGTATGACGAAAATTATGTGATTGTGCCGCTCTCATTTGCACAAGAGTTGTTGGATTATGGGCAACGGCGAACAGGTCTAGAAATTAAAGTGAAAGAGGAAGCTGATGTTGAGGCTGTACAGACAGCTTTAATCAAACTTCTTGGAGCTGACTTTACAATCAAAAATGACGAACAGCAGCATAGTGATATTTATAAACTAATGCGAATTGAGAAATTATTTGTGTTCATAATATTCTCGATTATTCTGGCAATTGCTTCGTTCAATATCTTTTTTAGCCTGACTATGCTGGCAATTGACAAGAAAAAAGATATTGCTGTTTTATCATCCATGGGTGCATCAGAAAACCTGATTAGGAGAATATTCTTGAGTGAAGGGGCAATTATCGCATTAGGAGGAGCGGCCGCAGGTCTATTTTTAGGGTTGACAATAGTTCTAATTCAACAGGAATTTGGTTTTATATCCATGGGCCTTCAAACATCAGTCATGATTGCATATCCTGTAAAAATTAAATTACTTGACTTGATTTATACGGGATTGACCATTGTGCTGATTACATTCCTTGCGTCGGTGCGGCCAGCAATATTAGCAGCAAAGACAAGTGTAATTGAAGGCTTAGGAAGTTAAAATCCCGTAAGATGAAAAAGCATCTCTTTTGGTTGATTTATCTGATATTCGTTGTAGCTGCCATTGCTCTCAATGGTGATGAAAGCCCCTTCGTGAGTTACGGACCATACTCTTTTGGGAAATATTTAGCTTGGGCTGCATTTCTGGCATTTACTGCCTTTAGCTATCACTGTAGCCTACATGAAAACCTCTTCAAGACGATGAAAACAATGAGTGGCATGTATTGGGGCCGTCAAATCGGAATTGACCTTTACATTGGCCTGACCTTATTTATACTGCTGATCTATGCACATCAGCAATCTGGATTGGTGGTTTTGTTATGGCTAATACCGCTGATATCATTTGTGAACCTGGCAACGCTATTGTACATAGCGTTGCACTACGATTCACTAGTAGCATTTTTGATTTAGTCGATGAATTCTACTTCTCCGTCAAGTTTATAATAAGCTGATACAATTTTCACTTTACCGGCCGATACTGCACCGCTAATAATTGAAGAACGGGTTTTTAACTCTTCGGCATTGAGCTTTGCATTCTCTTTTACAACTTTTTCGGTTGAGGCTCCATCGCCGGCAGCCGCCAAAGCTGGTGTTACATGGGCTAAAAGATGGTTTAGATTGTAACCATTGTCTCCGCCAGCCATTGCTGCACCTACTGCTCCACAGCTTTCGTGGCCAAGAACCACAATTACCGGCGTTCCTAAATGTGCAACGGCATACTCAATACTTGCAATCGATGAAGTATTGGCAATGTTACCTGCAACCCGGCAAATAAATAACTCCCCTAACCCTGTATCAAAAGTTAGTTCGGGTGCAACGCGGCTATCGGCGCAGCTCAAAATTATCGCCCATGGTTTTTGGCCATCTTTTAGCTCATCCCTTCTTGGCTGGTCTTGAAGCTTGTGCTCCAGAGAATCTGTTTTGAATCTTGCGTTTCCTTCTTTTAATCTTTGAATTACTTCCTGTGCTGTCATTTGGATTTTTTATTTCGATTTAACTTCTAAATAAAATTGTTCTTAACTGTAAATCAAAATATGCGTCAATTGTTTAATGCTGATTCTGATAATCTTCAAGTTGATAGGCAATGGGATAATCCGGCTTTTCATCAAAAACGCCATAAACAGTAGACCCTGAGCCTGTCATTGAAGCAAACAATGCCCCGTCACTGTACATCTGCTTCTTTATAGTTTTAATTTCAGGATGCAAACGGAAGAGATGATGCTCAAAGTCATTTATGGCAAACCGATCCCAACCTTCAATCGGCTCAGATTCAATTAAATTTTTAAGATCTATTTTTTCGGAGAAATCAACGCCTTTATAAGCTTCGGCCGTTCCTATATGAATTTCAGGATTTGAAAGGGCTATGTATTTCCCCTTAAGATTTACGTTCAGCGAGGTAAAGTCAGTTCCAGTTCCTGTGGCAAGAACCGGTTGGTTTCGGATGAAGAAAGGGCAATCGCTTCCAATTTCAGCCGCTAATTCATGAAGTTGGTCATCAGTTAAGTCTAATTTGAAAAGCTCATTCAACATTTTTAGGGTAAATGCCCCATCAGAAGAACCTCCGCCTAAACCTGCGCCCATTGGAATGACCTTATGCAGGTGCATATTAACAGAACCAATTCCGAATGCACTTTGAAGTAATTTATAGGCCTTGATACATAGATTGGAATCCAGGCCACCAGGAATCTTTAGCCCTGATGACTGAAAATTAAATTCCTTTGACTCTACAATTTCAAGTGCATCACAAAACGGTATGGGATAAAAGACACTTTGAATGTTATGATAGCCATCTGGTCGCTTACCCAAAACTTGCAGGCCAATATTGATCTTAGCATTTGGGAAAGAAATCATAACACTTACATCGCTTCTTAAGTTAGCTGGCGATACTATTTCTGCATCTGCTCTACTATCTCCTGAGTAATCCCAGAAGTTGAAAAGCCACCATCATGCATCAAATTCTGCATTGTAACCATCCTGGTTAGGTCAGAAAACATTGCTACGCAATAATTGGCGCAATCTTCTGCAGAAGCATTACCAAGAGGAGACAGTTTATCTGCATAAGAATAAAATACATCAAAACCAGTGATGCCAGCTCCGGCGGTTGTCATTGTGGGCGACTGAGAAATGGTATTAACCCTAACTTTTTTGAGATCCCCAAAACGCTGACCATAGCTTCTGGCAATCGACTCAAGCGCTGCCTTTGCCTGTGCCATATCAGAATAATCCGGATAAGATCGTTGGGCTGCAATGTAGGTCAAGGCTAAAATTGAACCCCATTCATTCATGGCATCTTGCTTTTCAGCAACCTGCATTACTTTGTGGAATGACAGTGCAGAAATATCAAGGGTTTTGAGAAACCAGTCGTAATTGAGGTCGCCATACTCTTTTTTCTTTCGAACATTGGGGCTCATGCCAATAGAATGAAGCACAAAGTCCAATTTACCACCCAGCACTTCCACAGACTTAGTGAAAAGGTTCTGCAACTCTTCAACTGATGTGGCATCAGCAGGGATCACTTCTGAACCTGTCTGTTCTGCCAACTCATTAATGGCGCCCATCCTCAAAGCAATAGGAGCATTTGTTAAAGTAAACTTAGCACCCTGTTCATGGGCTTTGAGAGCGACCTTCCAGGCAATTGAATTTTGATCCAGGGCCCCGAAAATGATGCCCCGCTTATTAGCTAGTAGATTATTAGACATAGTCAAAAGTTTAAAGGCTTAATAATGGATTTGCGAATTTAACACCCAAAAACCATCAGCCTAATCAATATTAATAGTTGTGGTCTGATCATTTTGCCATTCTTCAAAGGCGGCAATATCATCTTGAATGCTATTATACACCCAGAGAAGCACAGAAACATCATCAATAAAACCCGATACAGGAATAAAGTCGGGGATGATATCCATTGGGAAAATAAAATAAATCAATGCAAGTAAGATAAGTATCAAAGATTTTTTGGGAAGGTCGTTATAATCCCCACTGACATAGCTCTTGATCATTTTGATGAAAAGTTTCACGGTATTTATGAGGTTTTGTAGCTTTTCATTAGCCCCAATTTCTTCCAATTTGCGCTTTACAGTTTCGACCAATGCTTTGAGCTGAGCATTGTCCTCAGCCATCTGCACAGCCCTTTTCATGAGCTTATCCAACAATCTGTTCTTTTTTCCATCAGTCATATTGATCCCTTCTAAATCTGTTCTAAAATTTAATAAAATTGTCTGATTTCATCTTTCAGAAAAGTTAGCGCATTCTGTACCGGATCAGTTTCCTTCTCCAGCATTTTTTCAAAAATGCGCTTTGCCAAATCTATTCCTTTGGCATCATCCACCATTTCTGAAGCTGATGTGTTAATGGTGGAAACAATCTCTTCCATTGCTTTTTTCGCAAGGTTCCAGGCCTCGTCGGACATATAAAGCTGTTGGGATAAATTGTGGTTAAATTCCTCCCTTATCTCATGAAGTAAAACAGACTGTAGCTCCTTGGCTGTCAGGTTTCCCTGATTTAATCGAATGATGAGATTATTGGGTGAGGTGCGCTCCAGAAATAAACAGAGACGCTCATAGGCCTGCAACCTAAGCGGCATAGCTGTTTCCTGCATTTTCTCCCGCATATCTAAAATTCGCTTTTCATGGTCCCTATTAATGAAAAGACGGACCGTCAGAAACATGCCATATAAAACAGCAGCCGCAGGAATTATGAGTTTTAAGAATTCAATGAAAGCGTCCATATCAATTAATCTCTCGTGAAATTAACAGGAAAAACTTTCAAAATATTGTCAACTCAATACAGAGACCATCATTGATCCGAAATAAACAGAAAAGCTATTCCTTCAGTGCCCAGATTTTGTCATAGCCTCGCTCAACCTCTTCTTTTCTCAATTCGCTTACTGAGTGGCGCAAGGCGCTCATCATTTCGTCTTTGCGGGTAATGCGGTTCAATGCATTTATGTCATCAAATTCTGATTCTGAAAATGGCATCCCGTCAAAAGCCTGAACTTGTACGTTGCAATATCTGCCCTCAACATTTGTGTACTTTTCCTCCCTGCCAATAATTGACATATTCATTCGTGGAACCAGAACGATGTTGTCATCACTGTTAGATGCGATTTGTAGGTCAACTGTAATTGAGACCAATCCGTCAGTCTCGGAGTCACGCATTAAATTAATTGTTGGTTTATCTGATGTGGTATTTGAGCTTATGCTACTTAAAATAGCCCCTGCCGAACTTGGCAGTAAGTTTTTCGTGTTCTTGTATGATTTCTTTATGTGGACATTCGTATTCTCCTGGTCAGCCTCATAAAAATTCTCATAATGCGGCGATGAAGTGACAGCTTCTACATTAACAAAATCAATTCCATAATCTTCTTTGAAAAATGCAACTACATCCTGATAGATATTCTCCATTAGCTGCTCCCAAAAAACATCAGGTAATTGTGGGAATTGCTGCGTAGTGGTTGTGGTTGTAACCACTTTAAAGGAACCATAATCGCTTTCTGAGGTATTGGTTTCCTGATGGAAAAGAGTGCCCCTGACACTTAGTGATGCCAAACCAAATTTGCTTCCTTGAGGAAACGGAATGCCAAATCTCGCATTGGGCTTTGATGCATTATACTGCATCTCACCATTGACCGCCTGATATTTTCCTTTAGCTGTGATGTCTCCATAATTTTTGGTGTCAGGCTTGCCATCTACCGTTATGGGTATAGAAGAATAAGAATGAGAATAAATTTCAGCAGAGGCCAGGTCCTGACCGTCAGTTTCTGTAACTACATACCGCTCTATGAGCAGATAGCTGGAACCTTGCTTTAAATGACCGACACCATTTACACTCCCCGAAATCTCCAGATTGCTAAAAGCTTGTTCTGGTATGATCACTTTATCTTTTGATCTGAATTCTGCAAAATAATTCCAGGCCCTTGCACCCATTACATCGGTGAGCATTGCCACTTTCACCAAAGTGCCCTCATGACCTTCTCCGTTTTCAATATCAATCTCGAGATCCTCTCCCAAGTCAATTTTGACATTATCGGTCTGGCCATTTACAGATAAGATCTTGATTGGAGCAGTCGGCTCAACAACAAAAAATGCCCTATCACCAGAAGTGGTTTTCACCAGGATTTCTTTTGGCTTTGGATTGTCGTCAACGATGGCCACGTAAACGCCCATAGAGCTGTATTCCATTGGTTTGCCGTCATAGGTTACTTCACCATCTATTGAAAGCATCCCTAAACCATCCATATTCAGAAAGTTGATGGCTACCATGTCATCGCCTTCTTTCCAGCCTTCTGGCATAAAACTGTCACTGCTCAAGCTGGCGTTTTCTGTGTACATATCCACAACATACCTCGCGGAAGCTGAAGCTTTTGACAAGTCATCTGTGCTTTTGGTCATCAGCTTGCCGGCCAGTTTGCCAATCTTGTCACCAACTCCAAGACGAAACATTTTCTTTTCTTTCTTCTCCCCATCATCATCCTGATTCTTCTCCTTGTTCTTTCCAATTCCGAATTTCTTCTTCTTTTCTTCTTCCTGTGCTTCAACTATGAAGGTGGATGAGAAGACAAAAATGAATGTGACTGCAATTAGGCGTACCATGGCTTTTTTCTTTAAAAGTAGATAGAGCTATAGAGGCTTACCATCCAATGATGATGGTATTTTGAGGTAAGGGATTACCCGTAGTAATAATTAAATACTACTTCTTCACTTCTCTTCTTGACTTAAATTACCTAGGTCCTCCATCGGTAGGGCCAATAGGATTGTTATCCAAACCTTGGTTGCCATCTAACAGAAAGTTATAATAGGACTTAAGAATTAAGTTTTCAGCGGCTGAGGTTGGTAACTCAATTTCAGAATATTTGTTGATTATTTTAACCGCCCATCCCCTCAGTTCAATATTGTGATCTTCTGGTTTTTGACTCAAAATGTTGGTGGCAATTTCAATATTGTGGTTAGCAATGTCTATTTGCTTCAATGTCAATGAATATTGATGACCAACCCAAGCAATAACTATAGGAATAATAATTGTAGAAGCAATTTGAGTTGCAATTTTGAGATACTCTAGCTTCATAATTGTTCAATTTAACTTGGCAAGAACCGTTTTTCCACCCTTGGTTTTCTCACCAATCTGTACTTTGATTTCTGCATTGGTAGGAAGGATAACATCTACTCTGGAGCCGAATTTTATGAAGCCGAATTCGGAACCCTGAACCACAGGGTCTCCCTGGTCTACGTAGCACTTAATTCTTCTGGCAACAGCCCCGGCTATTTGCCTAAAGAGCACCTCCAGGTCATCTTTGATTTTAACAACCACAGTGGTTCGCTCATTTTCAGTGCTTGATTTCGGATGCCAGGCAACTAAATATTTACCAGGGTGATATTTGAAATAGCTTACAACGCCGGAGACAGGGTTTCTATTTACATGAACATTAACCGGCGACATGAAAATGGAAATCTGGGTGCGAGTGTCGTTGAAGTACTCCTCCTCCACCACATCTTCAATGGCTACTACTTTGCCATCAGCGGGGGCAATTACATGCTTGTCATTAACATCAGATAATACTTTTGGGTCTCTGAAAAATTGAAGAACCAGCAGAAACACCAAAATGCTGCCGATGAGTATTATGTTGAATACTGTTGCGTTGATTGTAAAGGTGTAGTACAGAAGATAGTTGACTCCCGTAAGGAGCAACAACATTACTACTAAAAGTCTTCTGCCTTCCTTGTGTATGTTCATTAGAACCCTCCGCGGAATGTGTAGGTCCTTGCCACTTTATCAATTGCTACAATGTAGGCGGCAATCCTGAGTGATACATCATGTTTTTGAGCGGTATTATAAACATGGTTGAAGGCGTCTTTCATAATCCTGTCACTTCGCCTATTTACCCGCTCACCTGTCCATTTATAACCTAACCTGTTCTGAACCCACTCAAAATAAGAAACCGTTACACCACCTGCATTCGCAAGAATATCGGGAACGGCCATAACCCCTTTATCCACCAAAATATTATCTGCTTTGGCAGAAGTTGGCCCATTGGCCCCTTCAACAATCAATTTGGCTTTTACATTGTCAGCGTTCCTCGATGTAATAACATCTTCAAGAGCGGCCGGGACCAGCACATCCACATCCAAAGTAAGCAAGTCATCACCTGCAATTTTTTCAGCACCAGAGAAGCCCTCCAAAGTGCCCTTGTTGCTCATTCGATATTCGCTGGCTTTTTTGATGTTAATCCCTTTGTCATTGTAATAGGCTCCTGATATATCACTTATCGCAACAACCGTAACCCCTCTTTCTTCTAATAAACTTGCAGCCCACGATCCTACATTGCCAAATCCCTGAATAGCACATTTCGCCTGAAAAGGATTGATTTTCAAGCGCTCCATAGCTGCCAGAGCTGTTATCATTACCCCTCTACCGGTTGCTTCCGTCCTGCCTAATGAACCACCCAAAACCAGTGGCTTCCCAGTAACAACGGCATTGACCGTCATGCCTTTTGATCGGGAGTATTCATCCATTAACCAGGCCATTTCCTGAGGGCCGGTACCCATATCCGGAGCCGGGATATCAGTGTCCGGACCAAGAATGTGGTGCATCGCCTGAGTGTATGACCTCGTTAAACGCTCAACCTCACCCCTGCTCATTTCTCGTGGATTACATTTTATACCACCTTTGGCACCACCGTAGGGAATATCCACTACTGCACATTTCCAGGTCATCCAGGCAGCTAATGCTTTCACCTCGTCAAGGTTTACATTCATATCATACCTTATGCCACCTTTTGAAGGACCAAGAATATTTGAGTGGATCACCCTGTAGCCCTCAAACACCTCGATTTTACCATTATCAAGTGTAATCGGGAGATTCACTATCACCTGCTTTACCGGCGACTTGAGTACGTTATAGGTTTGCTCATCCAAGCCGAGTATTTCGGCTGCAACGTTGAACCTGGACATCATCGACTCAAAAGGATTCTCCTTGTCCTTTATCGGAGCGGGTTCTTTATATCCCATAAGATTTCAAGATGTAAGATTGGGGTTAATGTATAAGCTGTATTCAGGATGCAAAGCTATAATAGTTTTTGGTTGAAATCAGCAATAGACAGTTAGATTCTGACCAAAGGCGCATGATTTCTTTAACATCCTGTGATGTTTTGGTGACATCTCATCCGTATTTATGCTATATGAGACTGACAATTATCACCTTCCTCATCCTTTTTAGTTACCCTTCAGTAGCCCAGGTATCATTTTTCAAGAATGCTGATGAATTCTTAAACGAAAATGTCGCAAATGGCAGAGTAGATTATGGCAGAATTAAAAGCAACCAGGATGAATTAAAGTTATTGGTAGATCAGATTGCTGCTTTTGATTTGAAGGATCAAGAGCCACAAACGGTCAAAGCATTCCTAATCAATACATACAACCTATTGGTGATTAAGCAGGTGGTGGATTTGTATCCCATTCCTGGCCCATTGTCAGTACCCAACTTCTTCAATGGCATCAAGCATGAAGTAGGTGGCAAGAAAATGACCCTTGATCAATTAGAGAAAGGAACGCTGTTAAAAGAGTTTCCTGATGCCCGGATACACTTCGCTGTAGTTTGTGCGGCGGTTGGTTGCCCTACCATTTACGAAGGCGCCTTCACGCCTGAAAATGTAGAAAACCTATTAACCGAACGAACAAGATATACGCTAAACCGGAACGATTTCATTAAGCAAACAGGTAAGAAGATTGAGCTCTCTCAAATTTTTAACTGGTATAAAAAAGACTTTGAGTCTAAAGGTTCAGGACTTATTGATTTCATTAATCAATACCGCGATGAACCATTACCAATCGATGCTAAGACTACTTTTTACGAATATGATTGGACCTTAAACGATAAATAATTTTAACAAATTGACATGCGACTTTTAACACTAGTTTTATTAATAATGCCTTTGATCTCTTGTCAGGTAATTGAACTTGAGCAGGACGTTGAAGATGAAACCAACAGTTTAATAGATGGGCCGCAGGAGGTGCCCTCAGAAAGGGACAGTGTAATGCACTTATTACATGGAGATGTGAACAAAATATGGCAGGCCGAAGGCTTCACTATCTTAGGTATGAGCGGCTTTTTAAACTGTCGGTTAGATGATAGTATGACGCTTTTCAATGATGGCACTTATATCTATGACGGAGGTAATTCTTTGTGTGGTGCTGAAGACGATACCCGCATCAAAGAAGGCACATGGAGCATATCAGATGACTTGAGTACCCTGATTTTCAAAGAAGGTAACTTAACCCATCAAGCTGATCTGTTAGGAATTAGCAATGATCAGATAAGGCTAAGGGGTGGCTATCAAGGCCTTGAGTTAAATGCTGTTTACACTTCTAACTGATACGCTCCAAAACACTCATGAGATTATTCAGCACTATACTCGCCTTTTTTTCAATCATATTGGTCAGTTTCGGCCAATCAAACCTTACAAGGTTTACGCCATCTGCCCTTCTGGGCAAGGGTCAATTCGAGATACAGAATTTCAACAACCTCTATACGCAAAATTCCATCAGAGATGCCAGCGGATCGGAGTTTGAACTAAATCAGAGGCAAATCTTTTTGAACAGTGCTTTTATGTTTACCTATGGTGTCTCAACTTCGTCAAAGTTTAATATCGGACTGGACTTTAATTTAAACAGGGCAGCATATTTTAACTCTGATGACAATCCCCTGGGTATTTTCAGCAACGGGGCAATTTCATCACGGACGGCGCTTGGGTCTATTGCTGCCAGGCTCAAATTTGCGCCAATTGCGGCGTTGCCCCGCCTGGCTATTCAATCTTCAATTTCGGTTCCAGTAGCGAAAAACCTCGAGACGCCACGTTTTGTGGCACACGATCGATATAATTGGTGGACTCAAATATTTTATGATAAATCAATTGGTCAGCACTTCCAGGCATTTTTTGAGCTTGATCTCCTATATCGGTTTAAGCGTCAAGAATTTCAGGAGAATTTTTTTCGAACCCCGGCAAGCGTGTTCCTGAGCTATTTCCCCAGTTCGAGGGTAACTTTTTATACGCTTTTTCAGCATAGCCCAGCATTTGGCAAAATAGTGCAAGGCGAAAGAACTTTTCGTGGGCAATTAAGGTGGTTTAGTCAATGGGGGCTTGGAACGAAATATCAACTTACTGACAAATTGGGTATTGAGCTTTCTTATTCCACTTTTTTCGCATCAAGAAATGACGGTGCTGGAAATACAGTCAATTTAGGGTTCAGGTTTATTAATTAAAAAAGCCTGACTAAATCTCACCGTAATGCCTTCTGAACATTTGTTCGTATTTGTCAGCCAGATCGTTCATTCTATTGGCTTTATAAGCCCTGGCCAGTTCGCTTAATGTAAGCAGGTTTCTCTGGATTTCATATTGATCAGTAAACCCTTTCTCCAATTGATAGGCCAGCATATTATCTGCTCTCACACTGCTTTTCTCAGCTATGTCATTCGCCACGTCCGTTTCATCTAATCTTAAAAGAAGGCTGACGTATTGAACAGTAAAATGATCGTATGCGATGGCCTCATCCGGCATCACCTCCAGTGATTTCAATAAGGTATTTTTTGCTTTCTCAAACTTACCCTCATAGTAAAGCGCTTCGGCCAAATGAAAAAAGCTGGCCCTGTGGTTCAAGGCAAAATCTCGGTAATCTTTTGACAAATAGACATCAGGATTATCAAGTCCACGCCAATGGAAGTTGTTGACCATGTTTTCATACATGGCTTCGGTGTTTACCAATAAATCTTGAGGATCAGGATTTTTAACTGGCAAGAGTCTATAGGCATTGCCCTCCTGAACCACATAAGGCCTCAAATTCATGTTCACACTGGCCAGCGATGTGTTGTTGAAATACATCGGCCTTTCCCAATTATTGGTAGCCATCAGATCCAATATCATCAAATCCTTTTTCTCCAAGCCACCACCCTTCATTGACCAATCCATTTTATCTACCATCAGTGGTTTCATTGATTCAGGTATTAAGCCCTTGGAGAGCACCAATGAGGTGTCGACATTCATGTACATCTGCCTTGCCGGCACTGTGTTGTAAGAACTGATGCTAGTGGGTATTTGAAGTGCCGGGTGTTCATCTCTTATCAATTTCAAAAATTGCCTAAGGTTGATTGCCCCTTTAACACTGGGATTTTCAACAATCGGTAAATAATCATTGAGGCCACCCTGCACATAATGCTTATTTTCAAAAGAAAACGGAAGCGGTTCAGACTCATAACTTGGCCTTCGCATTTGATTGATATACCAATCTGTATTGAAATAGCTCAATACAATTACCCTAACGTCTGTTCTAAATCCTTCAACTTCCTGAACATACCACAACGGGAATGTATCGTTGTCACCACCAGTGAACAGTATGGCATTTGGTTCGCATGATGCTAAAAAGTTTTTGGCTGAATCAACAGAAAAATAGCGGTCAGACCTGTCATGGTCATCCCAATTTTGCTGGGCCATGATTGCTGGCGCACTTGCAGCAATAAGTATGGATATGGCTATTGCAGGAATTCCTTTACTAAGAGCTTTACTCAAAACGGAATAAATAGCAAAAACACCAAACGCCACCCAAATAGCATAAGCATAATATGAACCAGCATAGATATAATCCCGCTCCCGTGGCTCTACAGGGGGTGAATTGAGGTATAACACCAGGGCCGCCCCGGTTAGAAAGAATAGCGAAGCAACAACCGCAAAGTTTTTAGGATCGCGGTTTGCATGGAAAAATAAGCCTATCAAACCCAATAATAGCGGAATCATAAAATAATTATTCCTCGCTTTATTCGTAGCAAGTTCTTCAGGCACTTCATTAAAAGTATCTGAGATACTCATCCAATCAGCATCTTGATTATCGCTTTCCCTCCCGGCAAAATTCCACATGAAGTAACGCATATACATATGCCCCAACTGATGCTTGAACATAAAAATCATGTTGTCGATAAAATCAGGCTTTTCGTTTTGCCGAAGCCCCATTACCTCCCGGTAGCGCCTTACATGGTTTGGTGATGAACTATATGCCCTTGGCAACAGTGTTTTTTCCCGAGGGTCATATACCTGAACAAATTTGTAATCGGTGACCTCATATTCTTCCTCACCTTTAGTGTAAACAGGCGCACCCCGTTGCTGGTCGACTAATTCGGCGGTAAAGTACTGACCATAAAAAAGTGGCCTGTCCCCATACTGTTCCCTTTTTAGATAAGACACGAAACTCATAACGTCATCTGGCGCATTTTCATTAATTGGCGGATCGTAGTTAGACCTGATTATAATGATGGTATAAGATGAGTAGCCAATTAGGATAAAGGCAAAACTGACCAACGCAGTGTTAAGAGTGCCATTTCTGGTTTTAATTGAATAGTGTATTCCGAATGTCAACGCAGAAACAAGAATTAAAATGAAAAAGACAACCCCTGAATTAAATGGCAAACCAAAATTGTTAACAAGCAGAATTTCAAGAGACCCAACCATGCTGGCGATACCGGTGATGACACCCGCCATGATAGCAATAATTATTGCTCCACTTCCGATTAGATATTTGATGATTCCCCATGATGTGGGATTAGGGTGCCGCCTGAAATAAACGATTAAGGCCATTGCAGGAATCGTAACCAGATTAAGCATGTGCGCACCTATTGACAACCCCACCATGTAAGCGATTAAAAGCAACCACCTATTTCTACTAGCCTCATCAGGAATGAGCTCCCATTTCAAAATGGCCCAAAAAACGAACGCTGTAAAAAACGAGGACATAGCATAAACCTCGGCTTCTACAGCCGAAAACCAGAATGAATCAGAAAAAGTATAAACCAGCGCACCTATGACACCTGCACCCATCAACAGTATTGTTTGATCTTTAGTCTCGCTGCCAGGATCAATCCCATAGAATTTTCTACCTAAATGAGTGATTGTCCAGAAAAGAAATAAAATGGTGAATCCGCTACAAAGCACACTCAACATATTGATCCAATAAGCGACTGATTCACTGGGTAAGCCTTGGATAGCATCAGGGCCAGCCAAAAAAGAAAACATCCTGCCCACCAACATGAAAAAAGGGGCCCCAGGGGGATGTGAAACCTCCAATTTGTATGATGTCGCTATAAATTCACCGCAATCCCAGTAGCTGGCGGTTGGCTCTACCGTTAAGGTGTAAACGGTTGTTGCGATTAAAAAAACAACCCAACCGGTAATGTTATTTGTTTTCTGGTAATTGATCATTCGATGCGAAAAGGTTAATCGGCGAAATTAGTAATTAATGGTCAATGGCCATCATTGAAAAGACCACCGGATAAAATCAAATAATGCTCCTAATAAGAAAAGGTTGCCAATATTTTCTATTCTTAGAACATATGATTTCGAGTTTTACTTTGCAGATTTTTCGGGTGGTTGAAATTCCTCATATCCAATTTGTCCCCAAGTATGGAACTCTACCTGAATCAGACCACTTAATTTTTGAATTGAATTCCTCAAAGCTCTTTTGGTGTTATCTGGAATTTCATTCTGTGTCAAAATGGCAAACAACATTCGAACTTTGCGGTGCGATAATTTGGAGTAATCGTTACCCTTTTTCACAAAGTTCTTTACTTTTTCCATCAACTTACGACCAGTAAGATCGGATTTCGATTGAGAAGAAGCCTCGATGACAATCTCCTTATTACCCGCGACGGCTATCGCATCAAATTCATACTTATAACCACCAAGTGGGTCGGTGATTTCCTGATTCCTCCAAATATTTTTCCATTTATTCCCAACGAACTGGAAGTAAAGATCATGGATGTACAACATCTCGTTTAAGGATTGCCCAACTCCACGAATAAAATCATGTGATTTACTAATCCCAGGGTTTGAAATTTCGTCAATGCTATTTTCTAATGTCGAATACTCCGAAGACTCCAAGTCCTCCTTTTTTGATTCAATTACCTCTTCTTGAGTAAGAGTCCGTATTTTATAACCAAAGTAATGCTCATTATCTCCTCTAATTATTGCAGCTAAATTCTGTAAGAAGTCTAGTTTGGTAACTGCAGTTGCAATAATAAAAACAGTGGCAAAGTATGTCCACATATCATTTGCAACTAAAGCTATGGTTGTTAAGATCAAAACAGATCCGATCCGTAAAGAATGTTCCCGCTTGTCCTCTTGCAATGAGAAAAAGAAAAATATCAGCCCAAAAAGAAAGGTGAAAATTGCCAATAATTGAGTGATACTCTCGGTACTAAACTCCATTTTCATTAAACGATATTAACCGAAACTACAACAATCTCTTTGAACCTCTGAGATAATCCTGCTCTTTCAGGTAGAGGCCATATGGGGAATTTTAAGTACTGAGGTTGGGTTGAAACAACCAACACTCCGTAAGACGAATTCATATAACTTTGCCGACTTCAAGAAAATGCGGACCGCCCAAATTTGTTTTGTATCGCTAATGGTCTCAGGTTTGACCTGCTGCAACAACATCCCTGATTGCGATGATCCGAATACTGCTGAATTTGTTGTTCAGTTTGTCGATTCACTAAAAACAAGCCCTATCGTGACCATTATAGATTCGCTGTGGGTAGAGGAAAATGGCGTTGTTTTGGTAGATCAGGATACGGTGAGCCAAATCGGCCTAACAGTGAACCCTTTAGATTCGGTCACAACGTTTATCCTTAAAGTACAGGACGAGATGGACACTTTCAGCATAAAATACAAGCAGAATCAATTATTCAGATCAGAATTATGCGGTCCAATATTGAGGTTTTCTGACGTCGAAATTTTAGAGCATACTTTTCGGGATGATACGCTTTTAACAGATGAACTTTTACTTGATGTCGTCAACTATCAGGTTTTTCGTTAGTAGCCTACTTTTGACGGCTACGTTTGGTGTTGCCGCTCAAAAGAAGTTTGTGCCCCATACCCTGATGGTGGGTGTGGAGGTTCCCAGTATCGCAAGAAGTTTCTTGTTCAGCAAACGGAATGTTGGCGAGTTGCAGGCGGCAATTAATGTCTTAAGTCACCATCTTGCGTTTGAGTACGGCTTTGAGGACATTAATCGTAGGGATAGCCTCTATACTTTTAAAACCAATGGCTCTTATTGGAGGGGCGGCATTGACCTGGCTTTGAATCCTAAGAATCCGCGTGGAGATGTCATTTTTTTTGGTTTGCGCCACGGAAGGGCCACTTTTAAAAATAGTTTGGATGCGAGATTCCAATCAGAACCGTATGGTAACCCTCAATTATCGTGGTCGAACAAAAATATGAGGGGGCGCTGGTGGGAAATCACTTTTGGCTTGAAAGTAAATGTTGCCAAAAACCTGATGCTAGGGTACACCACCCGATTCAAGTTGACCCCAACAATAACCGGCGGCGATACACTGGCTCCTTACGATTTACCTGGGTATGGCAGGGCGAGAAAAAGCACCAACTTTGGCTTTAGCTTTTATGCGTACTATAAATTAAGGTTCAGAAAGGAACGGGAGAAACCAGATGATGGAAACACACTCTGATGAACTTAAAAATGCCTTTTGATCTGTTACTGATTTTTGAAAAACGAATCGACAAACTCTATTTTATTAAAAACCTGAAGGTCATCCATTTTTTCACCTACCCCAATATATTTAACAGGTATCTGAAATTGATCTGAAATACCAATTACAACGCCTCCTTTAGCTGTTCCATCAAGTTTAGTTATAGCCAGTGAGGTAACATCTGTAGCTTTGGTAAATTCCTGTGCTTGAATAAATGCATTTTGTCCGGTGCTACCATCCAGAACAAGCAGAACTTCGTGGGGGGCATCGTCAATAAACTTCTGAACTACCTTTTTGATTTTCGAAAGCTCATTCATCAGGTTGACTTTAGTGTGAAGCCTGCCGGCGGTGTCTATAATTACCACATCAGCGCCTGTTTCAACTCCTTGTTTTACAGCATCAAATGCTACAGAGGCCGGGTCAGTGTTCATACCATGAGAAATTACCGGAACCCCTACCCTTTCACCCCAAAGAATTAGTTGATCAACGGCTGCCGCTCTGAAGGTATCCGCTGCACCCAAAACGACACTTTGGCCAGATGTTTTAAACTTGTTCGCCAGTTTGCCGATAGTAGTAGTTTTACCAACTCCATTCACCCCTACAACCAAAATGACATAGGGCTTCTTCTCCTGCGGTAACTGAAAATCCTCATAATCCGGAGTGTTATTCTCACTGAGCAAGCCTGCAATTTCTTCTTTCAGGATTCGGTCAAGCTCTTCAGCATTTAGGTATTTGTCCTTAGCAACCCTACTTTCGATGCGCTCTATAACCTTTACCGTTGTGGCTACCCCAACGTCTGAAGTAATGAGTACTTCCTCCAGCTCATCAAGAACCTCATCATCAACTTTGGATTTACCTACAACTACTCTGCCCAGTTTAGAAAAAAAACTGTCTTTTGATTTTTCGAGGCCTTTATCAAGAGATTCCTTCTTTTCTTTTGAGAATAATCCGAAGAGTGCCATCAGTAGGTATTATAAATCAGAATATAATAAAAAAGTCCCTCTAAAAGGGACTATTATCTTTTCAAAAATGGTGTGAAGATTAACCTTTCAACACATCATTTACCATATCAACAGGTACCATTTCTTCTTTAAAAGTGTAGGCGCCTGTTTTCTCAGATTTCACTGCCTTGATCACCTTGGCATATGCTTTGGCGTCGGCTTTCTTAAGGGTTGCAACTACTTTCTTAGCCATGGTTACTTAATTTCTTTATGAACAGTATATTTCTTCATGACAGGATTGTACTTCTTTAGCTCTAACCTGTCAGGAGTATTTTTTCGATTCTTGGTAGTGATATACCGGGAAGTGCCAGGCATGCCAGAGTTTTTGTGCTCTGTACATTCCATAATAACCTGTACCCTGTTTCCTTTCTTAGCCATCTTTTTCTATGATTTAAACTACAACGTACCCGTTTGCTACTGCTTTTTTCAAAACAGAAGTAATACCATTTTTATTAATGGTCCTCATACCTGAAGTTGAAACCTTAAGGGTGATCCACCTGTCTTCTCCTGGGATGTAGAATCTCTTCTTCTGAAGGTTTGGGTAGAACTTTCTTTTAGTCTTACTGTGAGAGTGAGAAACATTGTTTCCTGACAATGGCCTCTTACCGGTTACTTGACAAACTTTTGACATTTTTAAACGCTTTTAAGCCTCTTCGAAAAAAGGAGTGCAAATATCTCAAGAATCATTTTAATATCAAAAGGGCGTTGCAAATAAAGAGTGCACTAATCACTAATCCCCTGGTCATCAGGTTTACCACCTCTTTTGAAGTCATATGGGCAATGTCGGCATCCACTTTTACAGCAGTATCCACGCTTTAAATGATATTGCTTCGTGAAAACTATAAAACCCCTATCATCATAGTAGAAATCCTCCTCCTCCAAAGAATCCATTTTGGTAGATTGTGATTTTTTTTGCCGCACTACTTCGTCCTTTTCCAAATTACTACCTTTGAACCCGCAAAAGATGATAATTGTTTAATCAACTCAAAAAAGCCCTTTATATGAACACTGTTTTGACCACAAATGATGCCATTACCCTTGAGAAAAAATATGGAGCACATAACTATCATCCGTTGCCAGTTGTCTTGTCACGAGGAGAAGGTGTACATGTTTGGGATGTAGAGGGTAAGCATTACTATGATTTTTTGTCAGCGTATTCTGCTGTTAATCAAGGGCATTGTCACCCAAGGATAGTGCAAGCCCTCAAAGATCAGGCTGAAACACTTACACTTACTTCAAGGGCTTTTCACAGTGATGTACTTGGTGCTTATGAAGAGTATGTAACCAAATTTTTTGGTTACGGAAAGGTTTTACCGATGAATACGGGTGCTGAGGGTGTGGAAACTGCTATTAAGCTTTGTCGCAAATGGGCTTATGAGAAAAAAGGGATTGCAGAACACCAGGCTCAAATTATTGTGTTTGATGGCAACTTCCATGGTCGAACTACCACCATCATAAGCTTTTCCAATGATGCTGATGCTTATGATAATTTCGGCCCTTATACTCCAGGTTTTATACGTATTCCATATAATGATGTAGAGGCTTTATCGAATGCCATTAAGGGGCAGAATATAGCCGGCGTTTTAGCGGAGCCGATTCAGGGTGAAGCAGGTGTTTTTGTGCCGGATGATGGTTTTTTGGCGGCTACTAAAAAGCTTTGCAACGATAATAATGTATTGTTCATAGGTGATGAAATCCAAACTGGTATCGCCAGAACAGGCAAAATGCTGGCAACTGATTACGAAGATGCCAGACCTGACATTTTAATCTTGGGTAAGGCCCTTGCCGGAGGCGTTTATCCAGTGGCAGCTGTTTTAGCAGATGACCACATTATGGAAGTGATTAAACCAGGACAACACGGTTCCACGTATGGCGGTAATCCATTAGGATGTAAAGTAGCAATTGCCTCCCTTGAGGTAGTAAAAGATGAAAACCTTGCCGATAATGCAATGAAGCTTGGTTCTGTGTTCCGGGAGCGCATGAATGCCTTTATTGAAAAATCTGAACTCATTACCCTGGTCAGAGGTAAAGGGCTACTAAATGCCATGGTTATCAATGATTCTCCTGAAAGCTCCACAGCCTGGAATATTTGCCTTGCCATGAAAGAGAATGGTTTGTTAGCTAAGCCAACACATGGAAATATTATCCGATTTGCCCCACCATTAGTTATAACAGAGGAGCAAATTCATGAGTGCTGCGATATTATAGAGAAGTCAGTTAGGGAATTTGAGAAAGATTAGAAATTGATGGATTTCCAAAAATAGTGGGCTGTGTAGCTCAGTATCAGAGATGCAATCAAAATGAATTTTATTGGATGCTTTTTATACAAATTGATTAATTGAATCCGATAGATTTTCCTCACTACTGAGCCGTAATTACCATCAACTTTTTCGATGTATTGATTAGCTTCGTTAAATCCCATGAGGTCAATCAATAACCTGTAATCCGAATCTGGAATATTGTGTGGGTTGTACAAAACTCTCAGAACTACCTGGCAAAGTAGAAAAAGATCAGCCATACAATTACAAACAACGGCAGCAGGATCGGAATGGAGTACCTGATAATGTAGCCAAAGAATGATGGCATTTTGATACCCACCTGTTCTGCAATTGATTTAACCATAAAGTTGGGGCCATTGCCGATATAGGTCATTGAGCCAAAGAAAACCGCAGCCACTGAAATAGCCTTGAGATAAAGTATTGAGTCAGGATAACCGCCTTCACTGAAGGCTATTACTTCTTCAATATTGCTAATTGACCCACCCTTGGCAGCCATAGCGGCAGTTAAAAAGTTAATATATGTAGGTGCATTATCAAGGAAACCCGATAACAATCCGGTGCCCCAATAAAGGGTGTTGTGGGTAATCATTTCGGTACCTTCCGGCGAAGCCGCATAATTAGCGACAAGCTCCAGCGCCGGCATCATGGTGCCAAAAATGCCAATAAATATGAAAGCCACCTCTCGAATTGGCTCAAAATTGAAATCATTCCCTTTCAATGCATCAACACTGGCAAACTTGTGACTGAAATAGGCACAGGTCAACATGATTATTTCCCTTAGGTATGAGAATTTCTGACCATGATATTCGATAGCAGGCACCCAGTCCAAAACGTTAGGATCCAGGAACACAGCACAAACTACAACGAACAACCAACCGAAATTTTTCTTCCCGGTGATCGTAATCTTATCGGTGTAATCTGGATTGTCTTCCCCAAAACTATAATCGGCCTTATTTCCTTTATCAAAGAAATAAAACATTATGGCCAGGATAACAATGGCAAAAGCCCATGGGACAAGGTTGTGGGTAAGCGTCCAGAAAAATGGCACCCCTTTTAAAAACCCAAGAAATAATGGCGGGTCACCGATCGGGGTTAACGATCCTCCGATATTACTTACCATAAATATGAAGAAAATGATATGGTAGGATTTAATCCTATTCCTGTTTAGCCTGATGAAAGGACGGATCAATAGCATTGAAGCACCTGTGGTTCCAATCACATTGGCTATGATCGACCCGACTATTAAAATACCCACGTTAGTTATGGGTTTTGCTTCTTTGTCAACATCGATCATAATACCACCAGAAGCGATGTAGAGGCCAGCCAATAAAGCTATGAACTGGACATACTCAGCAAGATGATGTATAGGTGTACTTACATTATGCAATACGAAGATGTAGTAAACCACCACGATCACCGCAAGAAGAATTGCAATTATAGGGTAGCTTTTATGCCAGAAGTGCTCATAAAAAAGTGGTCCCGTTGCGATCATCAATAATAGAATAACAAAGGGAAGTACACTCCAGGCGGCTGGCTTGATACTATCACCATGACCACCATCATCTGACGCCACTGTTTCAATAATGGATTCAACCTCTTCTGAACTGGATACCGATTCAGCAAAAGATTCTGTTGATACACAAAGTACCCCAAAAATGAGGATAATCAACAATCTATAAATCCAAGGCCTTCTAGAAATCATAAACCAGCTACAGGGTCAATATTGGTTCGGTTAAGTTGCATTAACGCCTGACGTACTAAGATATAAGCACTCCTGCCAAAACCAAATTTTATGTTTTGCATCACTCTTCTATCGAACGATCATCAGTCATCCACAATTGATTACAGTCGTTTCATTGACACAATTGTGCTTTCATAAAACATCATAAAGATGTCGCTGGTTATTTGGTTATCATTGACAAATTAAAAATAACTGAAAAATGAAAGCAATTTGGAATGGCGAGGTGATCGCCGAAAGTGAGGATACGGTCGTTGTTGAAAACAATCATTATTTTCCTTCTGAATCCTTGAAAAAGGATTTCTTCAAAGAAAGTGAAACCCATACTGTTTGCCCCTGGAAAGGAACAGCCAGCTACTATACCCTGAATGTTGGGGGCGAACAGAACAAGGATGCTGCCTGGTTTTATCCGACACCAAGTGAACTGGCCAAAAACATAAAAGATCATGTTGCTTTTTGGCGAGGAGTCGAAGTAACCGAATAACTTCACTGAGATTTAGCTCTGTATACCACTTAAAACCTCTAACACTATGAGAACATCATCGCTAACATTCCTGCTCATTTTGTCTGCATTAATTGCTTATGGTCAATCAAAGAAAATTTCAAAAGATAATCAGGCAATAATCAACTCGCTTGATGCCAAAAAAAGTGAGTTAGTTGCCATGAGTGATAAAATTTGGGCTTTAGCAGAAGAAGCATTTGAGGAAGATCAATCCTCCCAAATTTTAGCTGACTATGCCGAAGAAAAAGGTTTCACAGTTGAACGTGGGGTAGCAGATCTTCCAACTGCATTTGTAGCAACTTATGGTTCTGGTAAACCCGTAATCGGTATTCTTGGTGAATTTGATGCATTACCAGGACTATCCCAAAAAGCCGAACCTACCAAAAATCCACTCAATATTGGGGCGGCAGGTCATGGTTGTGGTCACAATCTTTTTGGCGTCGGGAGCCTGGCAGCAGCAGTTGCCATTAAAGAGCAAATTGAGGCTGGTGATTTAAAAGGAACTATTAAGTTTTTCGGCACACCGGCTGAGGAAAAATTTTTCGGTAAGCTGTTTATGGCTAGAGAAGGCATTTTTGAAGGTTTAGATGTTTGTGTTGACTGGCATCCGAGTGCTGAAACAGAAGCAGACGTACAATCAGGTCTTTCACTGGTAGACTTTACTGTTGAATTTACAGGTCAGGCTTCGCATGCGTCGGGAGACCCCTGGAATGGAAGAAGTGCGAGTGACGGCATGGAGCTATTTACCACAGGAATTAATTATTACCGGGAACACATAAGGCCGTCGGTCAGGATCCATTATTTCATGATGGACGCTGGGGATGTCGTTAACGTGGTACCAGACTATGCCAAAATTTGGGTTCGTGTTAGGGACACCAAAAAGGATGACATGGTTAAAGTCTGGAAAAGAGTGGAAGAGATTGCCAGAGGTGCAGCGATTATGGCCAATGTTGAATATGAAATCAAACTAATCTCCGGGCTTCATGAGGTACTCGTAAATAGAACTGGTGGGGCTGTGATGCAAAAGAACCTGGAACTCTTAGGCCCAATTACCTATACGGAAGATGAAATTGCATTTGCCAAAAAAATTCAGGAGGTTACTGAAAAGGAGCAAGTTGGCCTCGATTCTAAAATCAGACCCTTAAGGGAAACCCTGGAACATCCCGGGGGAGGCTCAACAGATGTGGGCGACGTAAGTTGGCTGGTTCCGGAAATCCGTTTAGGTGTAACCACGGCACCGGTTGATACGCCCTGGCATTCATGGGCAGTAGTGGCTTGTGGGGGCATGTCAATTGGTCATAAGGGCATGATGCAAGCTTCAAAAGCATTGGCCATGACAATGGCTGATCTTTACAAAGACCCAAAGTTGGTCGACTCAATCAAGCTAGAATTTAAAGAGCGCAAAGGGGATTATGTTTACGAAGCGATTTTACCTGAAGGCCCAGCACCTATCCCTAATCGCTAATAGTCAATTTGTCATTGTGAGTTTGTAGAGTCCCTTTCCCTCTACTCCCACATACAAATAGCCGTCAGGGCCTTGCTTAACGTTGCGAACCCTGCCAATGCCTTCTGCTATCTTTTCTTGCTTTACTACTTTGTTATCTCGGATGACTAAATGAACGAGGTATCCAAACTTGAGCGAACCAACAATTAGATCATTTTCCCAGCCGGGATATTTG
Organism: Cyclobacteriaceae bacterium; assembly: GCA_040222875.1. GTDB lineage: Bacteria > Bacteroidota > Bacteroidia > Cytophagales > Cyclobacteriaceae > JAJCYL01. The sequence continues at coordinate 251,707 of JAVKCG010000005.1, forward strand.
TCAGAGGTAACAAAAGTCATTCCGCAGGGAGCAATAGAAGGCACCCAATATGTTTTTGGTTGCTCCATCCCGGCTTTGGCAGTTGCCTCGGCAAATTCAGTTCCGTTATAGTTGATCCCATAACTGATAACAGGCCAGCCGTAATTTTTGCCTTGTCAAAATCAGGTTGAGCTCATCTCCACCCCTTGGGCCATGTTCATGTGCCCAAATTTCACCAGTTTCGGGGTGAACAGCCATGCCTTGGGGATTACGGTGACCATAAGAATAAATTGCCGGTTTTGCATCTGAGGTATTTACAAAAGGATTGTCTTGCGGTATACTGCCATCCTCGTTTAATCGGTAAATTTTGCCACCATCTAAATTGAGTGATTGTGGGTTTACATCCCTATTATGTCTGTCACCAATTGAGAAATAAACATACCCTTTGTTGTCAAAAACAATTCTGCTTCCAAAATGTGCGCCTTTATTGGTATTCGGCACTCCTTTATACAAAATTTCTTTTTGGGTCAATTGGTTCTCAATCAATCTGTACCTTGCAAGCGTGGTATTGCCACCAGAGCCTGAACCTAATGTGCTGGAAAATGTTAAGTACACCCAATTGTTTGTTTCAAAATCAGGATGCAATTCAATGTCTAACAATCCCCCTTGACCTCTTACATAAACCTCTGGAACACCACCAATTTTTTCATTGAGCAGCTCCCCATTTCTTACTACCCTAACTTCGCCACTTATTTCAGTAACTAGAATGTCCCCATTTGGCAAGAAAGCCATGCCCCACGGGTTTCGCAGCCCACTAACAACTTCTTCAAAAGCAATTTTCGGATTATTCGCCAAAATATTGGCGGGTTGTGCAATACAAGCCAAAGTTGAAATGCTTCCAAGCAGAAAGAATAAATATCTCATATTAAATGGTTTAGGTCATCATTACGACACTGTCTACTTCCTGTTCGGGAATATCGTTGAACGAAAACCTGGATTAACCCAAAAACAAAATTTCGATGATCAAACCCTGTCGGGTAAATCAGTGTTACCACATGATTTTCGCATATTTGCCGTTAGGTGGGCATGTGTAAACTATTCCTCAAGCTTTTTCTGATATTTTCGGTTCCTTTCTCTGGATATAGTCAGCCAGAGTTAAAGGTTCCTCCAGTTTTCTCATTATTGCAATTTGAAAACACAATTCCTCCAGAGCTCCTGCGAACGAGAACCGCTGTATTCATCGATTTTCCTGATATCAAAGGGGAAACAGTAATCAGAGGTAATTGGAAGCAATTTGCAGAAAAAATCCACACTGAGTTGCGAAGATTGGGGATTGACGCAATCGCCTACTATCATCTAAATGATTTCTATGCTGGCATTGATGCCACCGATGGATTTAAAGCTCCATTGGCCTATCGGGAAATCGAGAACCTCATTTTTGTTAGGCAAAAGGAAAATGCACTTGGTATCGAAATTGAATTAATTCTGACTGCTAATTCCGCCGATGATGTTTTACTTCGCCCTAACCAGAAAGCGTACAGAATTACCGGGTCAGATTTTGCTCAAATTGCCCTCCAATTTGCCAGGGATTTGTACCAGGCCAAACTCATCAACCAAAATTTTATGGTTCCTGACAGGCCAGAATTCTTCACAGACACCAATGTGCTCAATGGGCGTAGATATGAAACTTTTACCCGTGATTTAAGAATTGGAAAATTAGCAGTGCCAAAGTTTTCTGTTTATAAATTTCCAGACGGTTTCGATTCAACACAGCTGACTGCCAATAAGCTAAATGCCATTAGTCTATACAATCAACAAATTGCAAGAGCCAATCAGAAATTAGCTGAAATTTTAGAGAAATACCCCTACAAGTATGAACTAGTGGATTACTCCGTCGGAGAAGAGCACCTATACCGATTAGAGTTTTCACATGTTTTAATGCATCTTCATTCAACAGGCATAAATATCAGGCGCTTTTTGAATTATGAGATCGATCCCTCAGAAACAGACTACATAACACTTAAAACTATTTTGGACGGGGTAACAACTTTGGAACAATACTCAATCAATACTCCAGTTTACAAGTACTATATGAAGCACCTGGTGAACAAAGAGGTTTACCTGGGCACACAATGGGATGCTGACCTCACCTGGGAGGAAGCATTGGTCAACCATCTCAATAATTTCATTGAGGCTTTGGAAGGCGAAAACAATTAACGTCTTTCATTATGAAAAAAAAGTGGGTTTATCCTGATCAACCAGATCAACAATTGGTTGATAATTTAGCTGCAGCAATTAATGTAAATCAATACCTCGGCCAGATTCTGGTGCAGCGGGGTATCTCTACTTTTGATGAGGCAAAGGCATTTTTCAGGCCTTCTTTAAAGAAACTCCACGATCCATTTTTGATGGCTGATATGGCCAAAGCGGTAGATCGGTTGAATAACGCTCTTTTCAACAAAGAAAAGGTGCTGATTTATGGGGATTATGATGTTGACGGCACCACTGCAGTTTCGCTGATGTACCGCTTTCTAAAAGATCACAATCATGAATCTGTTAGCTATTATGTGCCAGATCGCTATGATGAAGGGTATGGCATTTCAGAAATTGGAATCAAGTGGGCGCATGAAAATAATTTCACGCTGGTAATAGCCTTAGACTGTGGCATAAAGGCATTTAAAAATGCAACATTAGCTAAAGATTTAGGCATTGATTTAATCATATGCGATCACCATTTACCTGGTGATGAATTGCCTGATGCCTTCGCCATACTTGACCCTAAAAGAGAAGATTGTACTTATCCCTTTGATGGGCTCTGCGGATGTGGGGTTGGCTTCAAATTTCTTCAGGCTTTTTGTGAGCAAAATACCATTGACCAAAATGAACTTTATGCATACCTCGATTTAGTTGCGGTTAGCATTGCATCTGACCTCGTACCAATTGTTGATGAAAACCGTATCCTGACTTACTACGGGCTTCAAAAGCTATCTAAATCACCCTCGCAAGGCCTTAATGCATTAAAAGGGATTAGTGGCCTAAAAAATGACGTTGATATCCAGGGGATTGTATTTGGCATTGGACCAAGAATAAATGCCGCTGGCAGGATTGACCATGCGAGAGATGCTGTTAGGTTGCTGGTCGCAAATGATCAAGAAGAAGCAAAAGCCATAGCAGCAAAAGTCAACAAGAACAATACTGTAAGGAAAGATTTTGACAAAGACATCACACTTGAAGCTTTGATTTCGATAGATGAAAGTGAGGAATTGAAATCCAGAAAATCAACTGTTCTGTATAATGCTGATTGGCACAAAGGGGTGATAGGCATAGTGGCTTCCCGGTGCATTGAAAAATATTATCGCCCCACTATTATCCTTACACAGTCAAATGGGAAAGCCACCGGATCTGCAAGATCAGTAGAGGGTTTTGACATTTATGAGGCCATTGCATCCTGTTCTGAACTTTTGGAACAGTATGGAGGGCACAAGTTTGCCGCAGGTCTTACCATGTCAATAGATAATATCGAAGCGTTTCAGCAAAAATTTGAGGAGGAAGTAACAAAAGTGATCACTGAAGATATCCTAACCCCAAAAATCAATGTCGATTGTGATCTGCCTATTGAAAAGGTAGACTTCAAATTTTTCAATATTCTCAATCAACTTGGGCCATTTGGGCCTGGCAATATGGAGCCGATATTCTCATCCTCAGAATTAGTATTGGTTGGTCAGCCGAAAATCATGAAAGATGTACATATGAAATTTTATGTTCGCCATAAAGATGGTAAGCAGAGCTATGAGGCACTGGCGTTTGGCATGGCGGATATGAAAGATGAACTCATAAAAAGCGAATCCATTAAGCTGGCATATCATCTTCAAAAAACAACTTATATGGGCAATAGCTCATTACAGCTTATGGTTAAAGATATTTGTGCGGAACGCTAAATGACAATCAAAATTGAGTAGATTAAATTTGCAGTTGATGGAAACTCTAAGCCCTTATATTGATCAAATAAAAGTAATTTGCTCAGATAATGGGGTTAAATCCTTATTCGCTTTCGGCTCAGTAACCACGAACAAGTTCAACAACAGCAGTGATGTTGACCTGGTGGTTGAAATTGAGGATAAAGACCCCTTAGCATATTCAGATAAATACTTCAATTTAAAATTCAAGTTAGAGGAAATTTTAAAGCGGCCAATAGATTTACTCGAATTCAAAGCGATAAGAAACCCTTTACTAAAAGAGAAGATTGATTCTTCAAAAATCCAAATTTATGAGGGATGAGATCGTTGTTTGGTTGAATGATATCCTTCAGGCAATAGAAGAGATCGAAGAGTTTTTACCAGAGCATAAAAACTTCTTTGAGTTTCAAAATGACTTAAAGACTAGAAAAGCGATCGAAAGAAATATTGAGATAATCGGAGAAGCGGTAAATCGAATACTTAGTGTTGACCCACAATTTTCGATCTCAAAGGCTAGAAAAATTGTTGATACCAGGAACAGGATTATTCATGGCTACGATTCCGTTTCCGAAGAAATAATATGGTCAATTGTGGTTAGAGATTTGGGGATTTTAAAAAATGAAGTAACTAAACATTTAGCCAACTAACTTCACCTCCATGCTTCTAAAAGCAGAACATCTCGTTAAAAAATACAAAGGCCGCAAGGTTGTTAATGATATCTCAGTTGAGGTTGAGCAAGGTGAGATCGTTGGTCTGCTTGGGCCCAATGGTGCAGGAAAAACTACTTCCTTCTACATGATCGTTGGGTTGATCAAACCAAATGAGGGCCAAATATTTTTGGATAAAGAGAACATAACGCATCTGCCGATGTACCGCAGGGCCAAGCGTGGCATTGGCTATTTGGCTCAGGAAGCATCAGTTTTTAGAAAACTAACTGTTGAAGAAAACCTCCAGGCAGTTCTTGAAATGACCAAACTCTCTAAAGCAGAGCAACGTGAAAAAACAGAATCGCTTTTGGAGGAATTCAGCCTTACGCATGTTCGTAAAAATTTAGGCATGGTGCTCTCGGGTGGTGAGCGTAGGCGAACCGAAATCGCAAGGGCTTTGGCAGTTGATCCCAAATTTGTACTGTTGGATGAACCGTTCGCGGGTGTTGACCCAATTGCAGTAGAGGAAATTCAAACAATCGTCGCCCAGCTCAAAAATCGCAACATCGGCATCCTAATTACAGACCATAATGTGAATGAAACTCTTTCTATCACCGATAGGGCTTACCTTATGTTTGAGGGCCGGTTGCTCAAAGCCGGCACTGCTGAAGAACTAGCAGCTGATGAGCAAGTTAGGCGGGTATACCTCGGTCGCAATTTTGAATTGAAACGTAAGGATCTGGTGAAGAGGGAATAATTTAGAAAGATCAGATAATGACCTTAACAGTATAACTACGCTCATATCACAATAGGCATAATCTCGAAAATCGTTAAATTTATTGCATGGACATAGCACTTGAAAAGGAGCGAATAATTGATTCATTGAGATCAACTGATGATGAAGAATTAATTTCTACAATTAAACGACTTTTGGAGTTTGATGAGGATGTGAATCTGTTTGAATCGGTTCGAAGAGGCATTCATGATGTGAGTTCAGGAAATACAAAACCTCATAAGGAAGTAATGACTGCCTACAGATCCAAGTACAAACCAGAGTGATACAAGTTGTATGGACAGCTGAAGCTGAGAAAACTTTAGACCAAAACCTTCAATACCTGGAGTCAAATTGGAACTTAAAAGTGATTAATAATTTTCTTGATCGGGTTGATCATACCATAAATTTGATCTCTGAACATCCCCTTATGTATCCCACATACAAAGAATTTAAGGATATTAGAAAGGCACCTGTTACAAAACAAATAATTTTATATTACAAAGTAAGCCCAGGAAGCATCGAGTTATTAAGCTTTTGGAATGCTTTCCAGAATCCGACAAGTATGTCTTTTTAGTGTACCAAAGTTATCAACCTCCAGGCTGTAGATCGATTACAATTAACTATCGTCTTTTTCGCCCAAAGCACTTATCTTAGTTTTTGCTGTAAAATTTAAAACAACTTAACCTTATCAATTAATGGAGATACTCAATTCCATACTTACATGGGTAATGAAAAAGCGTATTCATGACATTGAGCTTTTCATTAAATATCCTCATGATGTACAGGAGGAGTTGCTCCGTAAGTTGCTGAACCAGGGCGAAAAAACGGAATATGGTAAAAAATTCGGGTTTTCAGAAATTCAAAATCGGGAGCAGTTTGCAGCTAATGTTCCAGTGGTGAATTACGAAGGCCTTTACCCTTATATAAAGCGTTTAATGGAAGGGGAACAAAAAGTTTTATGGCCTTCTGAAATTAATTGGTTTGCAAAGTCATCCGGTACTACAAACTCAAAAAGTAAGTTTATCCCGGTTTCGCCAGAGGCATTGGAAGACTGCCATTTTAAGGGTGGTAAAGACCTGATATCGATTTACGTCAATAACTATCCAGAAACCAAACTGTTTACCGGAAAAGGCCTCACAATCGGGGGTAGTAATCAAATCAACCAATTCGATAAAAACTCCAATTCTTACTACGGGGATGTCTCGGCAGTTATCATAAAAAATTTACCATTATGGGCTCAATTTGTACGCACACCAAGTATGGAACTTGCCTTGATGGAGGAATGGGAGGAGAAAATTGAAAAAATTGCAAAGGCCACACTCGAAGAGAATGTCACCAGCATAAGCGGAGTACCCACATGGACGGTAGTGCTGCTGCAGCGCATTCTTGAGATGGAAGGCAAAAAAGATATTTTAGAAATATGGCCCAACCTGGAATTGTTTGTCCATGGTGCTGTTGCTTTTACACCCTATCAGGCACTTTTTGATCAGTTGATCCCGTCAGCAAATATGCGATATCTTGAAACCTACAACGCATCGGAAGGTTTCTTTGGAATCCAGGACCAAACTGATTCAAAAGATATGCTATTGATGCTGGATTACGGCATATATTATGAGTTCATCCCTTTTGATCAGCTTGATCAAGAGAACCCAAAAACCATTGGCCTTGATCAGGTAGAACTAAATAAAAATTATGCGGTGGTCATCAGCACCAATGCAGGCTTGTGGCGATATAAAATCGGGGATACAGTCAAGTTTACTTCCCTCAGCCCATTTAGGGTAAAGATCACCGGAAGAACGAAGCATTTTATCAATGCATTTGGCGAAGAGCTAATCATTGAAAATGCCGAAGCGGCAATAACAGAAGCCTGCAATCAAACCAATTCTGTGGTAAGCAACTTTACTGCTGCTCCCCGCTATTTGGAGGCAGGAAAAAAAGGTGGCCACGAGTGGATAATAGAGTTTGAAAAAGCACCAGTTGATCTTCACCGATTTACTGAAATATTGGATGAGGAATTAAAAAAGCTCAATTCTGATTATGAGGCAAAGCGGTACAAAAGCCTGGCTCTAGAAATGCCCATTGTTCATTCTGTTGAAGAAGGCACTTTTTATAATTGGCTGAAAAAACGGGGCAAATTGGGTGGACAAAACAAAGTGCCAAGATTGGCAAATAACCGAGAGTATCTGGATGATATACTCGCAGATTTAGCAGTATTGGAGTAAAATTATGATTGCCCAAAGCTCAATAGAGTATTTAGGAACAAGGGGATACCAAGTAAACGACTATGAATCCTTTTTCGAATTGCGGCCAACCAGAAAGTCGAATATTCTTCTCCAAGTAGTATTGTTTTCCATTGGTATCAGCTTAATTCTTTTTTCCGCCACGGTAATTCCAATGTACTGGGAGATTTTGTTGCTCATAATTCCTTTGATTGGATATCCGATCATTCAGGTTTGGCAAAGTCGAGATGAGTTTAGTTTTTTATCCTTTGATCAGCTGAATAAAGTAGTCGTGATTGCTAGATCATGGCCCTTTGCGACAATTAGAATTTTCTACGATAAAATAGAAGACATTGAAACCTCCGAACATGAATTCTACAACGAACCCAACCCCTTTACCGACAGGGCAATCCAAAAATTCAAGAATGTTTATATAGTTACCGAAGGAAGAAAATTTAAAATATTGACCCTGGAAATAACTCCTGAAACCACTCATGATTTCAATCAATTGGTCGAAGAATTTTCTGACATTTTCAAAGATTCAAAAATCAATGTGGCCTGAAATATCTCCGGGTTGAGCTTTGATCTGGGGTAAAGCAGATACCAGTTTTACCAGAAAGCTATCCGTCAAAAAATATCGGATTAAAATTCACCAGAAAAAGCTCTTTTGAAGCCCTGGTGATGGCTGTGTATAGCCACCTTACATATTCCTTGTTAATCATATCCTCTTTCAAGTAGCCCTGATCAACAAAAACGGCACCCCATTGACCACCCTGTGATTTATGGCAGGTAAGAGCGTAGGCATATTTAATCTGGAGTGCATTATAGAAGGGGTCGTTTTTGACATAATCCTGTAGTTCTGACTTTTCAGTTGTCGATTTATAATCTTCAGCAACTTTGTGATAAAGGGCCGAATGGTCACCGGATGACATACTTGGTGAGGGCGCATGCAACGTATCCAAAATTACTCTAGCCTCAAATGTTTCATCGAAATCATAGTCCAACAGGCGTAATTCTAACCTTGCAAAACGCAAATCATACATCTCTTCAAAATCAATAATTTTCATCACCTCCATAAAATCCCCATTTGCGATAAAACCTGCTGGGGAGTAGGTGGGGGCGTAATAATAGTTGTTGCGAACATTCATAATGATATCGCCAACCTCAAGCTCTTCTTCCCTAAATAAAATCTGTCTTCTAATAAAATGATTGTATTGAACAGCTTGCTTATTCGATCGGCAAACCACGATTGTGTTCTCAATCTGATACTTATCGTAGCAATATCGGATGCCATCTTCCATTCTGTCGCTGCTCATTTTAAAAATGTCCTTAAAGGCACTGGTTTGAAACTGGATTCTAGGTTCTTTATCAGCGAGTGTTGATCTCAACCTGGTCGCATTAAACAATATACCAGATTGCTGCTCCTGTCTCATTACTTCCTTCAACTCAGCCTGGAAGATTTGCAGGTTGAACTTTGAGAACAAAATGGAGGCCTCCAGTGCCGGACTGGTTGACTGACCAACAGGTGGCAATTGTGCATCATCACCTACAAGCATGAGCCTATTAGAACTGTTCTGAAAAACGTAACGGATCAGATCTGAAAGCAAACCTTTCTTGCCCAACTCATTCTCGTCGTAAAGCATAGAAGCCTCATCCACTATGAAAATGGTGTTTTTCGAGTAGTTTTTTTGCAGATGGAAATCGAAAACCCCCTTGCCTGGATCGCCCTTTTGGTGGTAAATTTTATTGTGAATTGTGAAGGATACTTTCTTGGAATATCTGCCCATCACCTTGGCGGCTCTGCCAGTCGGTGCCATAAGCACCTGCTTAAAATTGAAGCTTGGCAATACGTTTACCAAAGTGCTGATTACTGTTGTTTTCCCAGTGCCTGCATACCCCTTCACTAACAAGCAGATATTGCCTTCGCTTTTGTCATCCAGTAATTTGTCAAATTGTTTGAAGAGAATTTTTTGTCCCGATGTCGGCTCAAATGGGAATTTGTTTTCGATTATTGTAGACGGTAGCGGCATTGCTCAAAAATGCTATTTATAAACCATTTTAGATAATGCAACACAAAGGATCATCCTATGCCTCTAAAATCAGGGTACGGGTGTGTGGCATTTTGATAGAAGCTAACAAACTGCTGATGGTTCGGCATCAGGGTTTTGGAAAAGCTGGTCATTTATGGATACCACCCGGTGGAGGCGTTGAATTTGGTGAATCTGTCAATGAAGCTCTTACTAGAGAATTCAAGGAGGAAACAGGCCTTGACATCTCAGTAAAAAGCTTCCTATTTATTAATGAATTTATTGACCAACCGCTCCATGCTATGGAGTTGTTTTTTTTAGTAGAAAAAGTGGATGGAAAATTAAATCTTGGTTTTGATCCAGAATTTGAAACTAATGACCAAATAATTGACGATATTCAGTTTCATTCTCTGAATCAATTGAAAAAAATGAATCCTGAAAATATTCATGTAAGATTCCGTGACTTGCAATCTTTTGACAGGTTATGGAGCTCAAAAGGATTTTTTAATTCTAATGATTTTACCTAAAATAGGAGTTGGTTTGGCATTATGTTTTGCCTCCCAAAATATTTATAATTGCACAAAATAGGCTGAAATGAACACCACCAAAATACTAACCTACGTCTTCTTTGTTGTTGCCCTCGGATTAGGGTACTTCCTCTTCAACAGCATCAGTTCGAAAATTGCTGAAGAAGAGCGGATCGCCTTGATGGAAGCAAGGGTAATCGAGAAACTTAAAATGATTCGAGAGGCGCAAATAGCTTTTCAAGCAGTAAATAATAGGTACACTAATAGTTGGGATGAACTGACCTCATTTCTAGATACCGGTAGCTTTTACATCACAGAAAGAACTGAAGTTATCATTCCGCTTTCTTATGGTGCAGATAGTATCTACGTTGAAATAGATACGCTTGGTACTATTCTGGTTCAAGACTCACTTTTTACAAGGGACAAGTGGCCTAATTTTGACTTACCAACTTTAATGTTCATTCCAGGTTCAGACGGCAAGCAATTTGAAATGTGGGCCGATAAAATTGAGAAAAGTGGTGTGATGGTTGATGTTGTTGAGGTCAAGAACATTGCACCAGTTAATCCCATCAGATCAGAGGATTCAGATAGGAATGATAGAAAACCACTTAGGTTCGGATCTAAAACCCAAGTGACAACCTCAGGAAACTGGGAATAGTAATTTGGAAACAATCACTGCAAACTATAAGCTTCATAAGAAGGTTAAAGATGATGCATTTGACGTTGACAGCCTTCAAAACTATTGCCTGTCAGTTCAAATAGGTATCCGCGATCTTCAGATTTGTGTTACTGATACCACAAATAATAAATGCCTCATAGTTGAAGACTTCATCTTCGAGGGTGTAAAGACTATTAATACACGTCTCGTTGTAGTTCAGAAACTATTCGAAAACCACCATCTATTAATGGCTGGTTTTTGGCATTCAATAAAAATTTCGTTGAAGTCACACAAATTCACATTAGTGCCTTCTGATCATTTTTTAATTGAAGCAGCCAAGGACTATCTGAATGTGAATTGTGAAGTAAGGGATAAAACCGAGGATGTATTCACATATAAGCATATCGGCTCTAATGCGGTAAATATATTTACTGGAGATAAAAAGTTGGTGGCTTGGCTTAGGTCGGTTTATAAGCAAAAAGAAATTCAAATTCTTCATCAGGGCAGTGCGATAATTGAAGGTGTAAACAGATATGACGACCACTCCCACGAGAAAGCAATGTATTGCCTCATTGATCGGGGAGTGTTGCATCTGCTGGTAAGCCAGGATCGTGATTTACATTACTACAATCAATTTGCAGTAAAATCCAGTGAGGATTTCATTAGGTATATCATGCTTGTGTTTAAAGAGATGGGATTAAGCCAGAAAACCAGCAAACTGATTATCTGGGGTGAGATTACGCAAGACTCAGGTCATGTTCAACAGCTCAAAAAGTACATCAGAAATATTTCATTTGGAGGCAAACCAACCTTCCTTAATTATAGCTTCCATTTTGATGACATCTCCGATCACCAATACTTTGAGGTGATGAGCATTTTCCTTTGTGAGTAATGGAAAAGACGGCCATCTTCCCTGGCTCTTTCGATCCTTTTACAAGTGGTCATGAAGATATTGTGTTGAGAAGCCTTCAGCTTTTTGATAAAGTGATAGTGGCGGTAGGGCACAATTCTCAAAAAAAACGGTATTTCGATATTGACGAAATGCTGGGTTACATTAATCAGGCTTTTAAAAATAACGACCGTGTTTCAGTAATTCTTTATGATGAACTTACCGCCGAATTAGCGAAAAAATATAAAGCACAATTTCTAGTCAGAGGGCTGAGAAACACCACTGATTTTGAATACGAAAACGCAATCGCTCAAGTAAACAGGCACCTTAACGCCGATATTGAAACAGTTTTCATGATTACTTCACCGATGCTGGCCCAAATAAGTTCATCAATTATTAGGGAGGTTCATAAATATGGTGGTGACGTTACTCCTTTTTTACCATACAAACTCAATAGCTAAGCCGGAGTCGTATTGGTGAGGGCATAGAATCGTTTCACAACATGCCTAATTGTTCTATAAGAATTATAGAGTGCTTGTTTTGTTTGATCAAAATCCATCCAACGCACCTCCTCTATTCCTTCTTCAAGCTGAGGTGCTAAATGGCGCTCATCCAGGCAGCTCATGTGATACCAATACGTTTTTTTTAGAATATACTTACCATTTAAAAGATAGGTATGCCAGGTGGTACAAATTTTATTTTCGATTGAAACTTTAACACCGCATTCTTCTTCGACTTCCCGTAAGGCACCTGCCTTTTTCCCTTCCTTCTTTTTCAATTTGCCTTTTGGTAAATCCCATTTCTTTTTTCGGAAGATCAGAAGTATCCTATCGTCTTTAGCGACCACACCCCCACCTGCCTTTATTACTTTGAACTTTTCCTTTATGTACTCCACTGTCTCTATCTTGTTGCTTGATGAAAAGGTGACAGCATCGAGGTTCACAAACCGTTTGTCGGTCATTAATTTTAGCAAATGGTCGATATCTTCTTTCGAAGCATTTTTGACTAAAACATCATCAATCAGGCTTTTGGGTTTTACCTTTTTCAATTCACCATCAATTACAACATCGTAATTTTTTGGCTCTATATTTTCCGGGCTCACAATCAAGACCGGAATGTCGTTGATGTAAATTTTCATCTACCTTAATTAAGCACAACAAATAATGTTAATTCTGTCAGCAGTAACAAAAAAACATTATTCACTGATTGTCTGTTTCTTTTTTTCGGTATTAGTGAGGGGCATGAAAATTCTCCATACTTGTAAGCCACGATAATATGCAAATGCGAAACATAATTTTGGATATTTTTGGCCTTCACTAAGAAATGTTAAAAAACCTCTCCATACGAAATTATGCCCTCATTGATGAGTTAGAAATGATGCCGTCATCAATGCTAAATATTGTGACTGGAGAAACCGGTGCAGGTAAATCAATCATGTTGGGGGCAGTGGGTTTACTGCTTGGCAATCGGGTTGATACAAAAGCCCTTTTAGATACAAGTTCCAAGTGTATTGTAGAAGCCACCTTTGACATTTCAGGATACAACAATTTGAAGATGGTATTTGAGTGGGCAGAGCTTGACTATGAAACGGAAACCATCATTAGACGGGAAATCACGCCTTCCGGCAAATCAAGGGCATTTGTGAATGACACCCCAGTTAATTTAGATGTGCTCAAAAAGCTGGGTTTCTATTTAATGGATATCCATTCGCAAAATGAAAACCTCAACTTGGGCAACCATAAGTTTCAGCTAAGACTTGTTGATTTATTCGCTTCTACTGTGACAATCCTTCATCAATATAAAACGAAATTTAAGGCGTACACCGAGACTAAAAAAGAGTTAGAAGACCTACAAAAAGCCAAAGCTGACTTCACCAAGGAATCTGATTACAACAACTTCATCCTCAAAGAATTAATTGATGCCGATCTTAAAAGTTGCCATCAGGAAGAACTAGAAAGTGAGATAAAAGTCCTTGAAAATTCAGAAGAGATAAAATCAAAATTGGTTGAGTTGCATGGCCTCCTCGATGATTCAGAGTTTGCCGTTAATACTACACTGGGGCATGCCCAGAACATTCTCATCGGCTTGCGAAAATTTTCAAAAGAATACGAAAGCCTGGCTTCAAGAATGGAGAGCAGTTTTTTGGAGATAAAAGACATCACACAGGAAATAGGATTAATTGAGTCGAAAATTGAGCATGACCCGGCAAGAACTGAGGAGGTTCAGGGTAAACTGAGTGAAATTTATCGGCTCCAACAAAAGCATCAGGTGAATTCTGTAGAAGAGCTGCTACAGCTACAGGAACAACTCGACAAAAAAGTGGCAGATGCTAGCAGTATTGATCATCAAATTGAACAAGTTGAAAAGGCTCTTAAGAAGCAGTTCGAAGAAGTAAACAAATTAGCAAATGAACTCAGCCAAGAACGACTTAGCTGCTTCGAAAAACTTCGGGCCGAACTTGAATATCTGTTGAAGGATGTTGGTATGCCAGAAGCGGTCATTCAGATTGAGCGTTCAGAAACTGAACCTACGATCAACGGCATCGACCAAATAGAGATTCTTTTTAGTGCGAATAAAGGCATTGCCCCTCAACCTATAAAGAGTGTGGCCAGTGGTGGTGAATTTTCAAGGCTAATGTTCTGCATCAAATACACTTTAGCCGATAAAACCCAACTTCCTACTATCATTTTTGATGAAATTGATACTGGCGTATCCGGGGAAATCGCCCTAAAAATGGTGAAAATGATGAGGAAAATGGCTAAGAACCATCAAGTGATATCTATTAGTCATTTGCCTCAATTTGCTGCTCAGGGAGATGCCCACTATTTCGTTTACAAAGACACACGTTCCGACCGATCAGTAAGCAGAATAAAAAAATTGGAGAGCGATGAACGCATTTTAGAAATTGCAAAAATGATTGGTGGAGATCGACCGACGGATGCCGCTTTTGAAAATGCGAAAGAGCTATTGAATTATTAAAATCGTTGCGCCCATTTAGCAACTAAGTCTTTGAGTATCGTCTTTCTATAAATCAGCTCAAAGAGCCAAATCCCCACAACCGCTACTAAAATTCCCAACAGTACATCAATGATGTAATGGTGATTGGTATAAACTGCGGCAAACCAGATACCACCCATTACAATTGCAAACAAAATGTTGATCCAACCCAGTTTTGCCCTTAGGCTATAGGCGAAAGCCACCACCGGATAGGCACTGTGCATAGAGGGCAAGGCTGCAAAAACATTTGATGCCTTGGTATACATTTTTTCAAAAAGAGGATAGTTGATTACATCATCAAAACGTGTGAGACCTGCTGCATCTCCCATCAAGGTGAAATTTTCGGTAAACCCATATTTCTCGACATACCATGGCGCCGCAGCGGGATAACCATAATAAATAATCCAACCCACAAGGTTCACAAATAAAAAGGCAAGAGAAAATCGCAGTGCCATCGGCCTATCTGTCCAGATCAAGTAAATCGCCAGGATCACCGGAACAGGCATCCAACACAAATAAAAGAAGCCACTGAGAAAGTCTATCAATGGAATATTGTTGGAAGAAAAATACTCATTCGGCGTAACCATCACCCCATTGTGCATAAATCCAAACAAAGCTTTTTCCATAAAATAAGGTTCAGACACATGTACGGTGTTGTAGAGATAATTTGGAAAAACTTTGTGCGAATCGTACAGAAAGCTATAAAATGCAAAGACCGAAAGCCCCATGATCAATCGCCGGGAAATCGGGTGTGCATAAAACCCAACTAGTAGGATGAAATAAAACGAAAAATGATCAATGCGTAAACCAGTAGTAAATCCAAACCATAAAAAATAGCATGCGCTTATTACGGTTGTATTTCTTAGATAGCGGAAATTAAAACGCTCAAAATCTTTTCTGTATAAATCCATGAGGGTTTGGAAGCCGCAAAAATATGCAATCCCCTAACGTTGACTAGTAGTGTTTGTTAACCTTATGACTATTTAATGAATTAAAGTTCATTTCACTTTATAATTGCGCTAATAACCCAGGCTGGAAATATGTTAGAGATCAGGAAGGTTGAAACCAAAAATGATTTGAAGCGATTTATCGACTTCCCCCACGATCTCTACAAAAATGATCCTAACTATGTTCCTGAGCTGTTCATCGCTCAAAAAGATTTACTCAGTCCAAAGCATCCATTTTTTTTACACTCAAAGGCTGATCTCTTCCTGGCAAAAAAGGAAGAAAAAATTGTAGGACGTATAACCGCTATTCGCAACAACAACTACATTGAATATACCGGAAAGAACATCGGCTTCTTTGGGTTTTTTGACACTATTGACGACGAGTCTGTGTCTTCCGCACTTTTACGTAAAGCCTGTGACTGGGTAAAAGCCGAAGGCCTTGAGGGGATTATGGGGCCAGAGTCTTATTCCACCAATGAAACCTGCGGCGCCTTGATTGAAGGTTTTAACATCCCACCTCAGGTCATGATGACCTATAATAAACCCTACTATCCTGAGCATATTGAAGCATTCGGTTTCAAAAAAGAAATGGATCTTTTGGCTTATAAGTTCATTCAAAGCGGGTTCACAGATCGACTAAAAAGGGGTGCTGAATTAGTAAGGCAAAGGTTAGAGCGTAATGCCATCACCATCCGGAAATTCAACATGAAAAAGATGGATGAAGAGGTGGAAAAACTCAAACTCATTTACAACTCTGCCTGGGAAAAAAACTGGGGTTTTGTACCGATGACCGATGAAGAATTTGTTCATGCGGCTAAAGACCTGAAACAAATTGTAGACCCCGATTTTCTGCTTATTGCTGAAAAAGATGGAGAACCAATTGGCTACTCATTAACCCTACCCAACTTCAATGAAGTGCTGATTAAAGTGAAACGGGGCCGGCTATTACCCACTGGCATCTTTAAAATCCTGTTGAATAAAAATAAGATTAAGGGCATCAGAATAATCACTCTGGGCATTTTGGAGCAATACCGAAAACTGGGAATCGACGCCTATTTCTATTTTAAAGCGTACGAAGAAGCAATCAAAAAAGGCATCACGTACGGCGAAGCTTCATGGGTACTTGAGACCAATGAAATGATGAATAGGGCCATTGTCAACATCAATGGTGAGTTATACAAAAAGTATCGGCTTTACAGAATGGATTTTTAGTGTGAGAGTCTGGTACCACTGAGTTTATTAGCTATTAATTCAGCTAACAGCTTTGAAAATATCTCGCTCCCTGAATCATTCAAGTGGCCTTTATCAAATAGATGCTTTCTCATATAAAATTCAGGATATTTGTCAGCAATCGACAAATCAATGATGTACTTTTCACCCAGCTCCCCCTTTAATGACTGAATATACTTTATTTGATCCCTTGTAAACCATAAGGGAGAGATTAGATAAATCAATTTAACATTATTCGACTCACAAAATTCAATGAGTTGCAATACATCATTGCTTAGCGGGTCTAACTCCCAAATATCAAAAATTTGTGAACTATTAATTTTTTTGATATTCTCTAACTCTATTTCTGAAAGCACTGAGTTTTTCCGTTTTTTCAACATCGGATCATTAGTAATTTTCAGTTCATGCTCAAGGGATATATAACCATTAGACTTTGGAACTTCCATGGTACTCATTTGAGTATCAAAGTATCTATTAGCCGTGGTACTTAACCCGAAACCAAAATACTTGAATCCCCAATGATTTACTACACGTCGAATATTCTTTCTCTTAAAATCCAAAGAATAATCAATTGTGAGGTAATGCTTTAAAAGTTTATAGGTATCATTATGATCAATTGAGTAAATGGATTCTGAAAGACCTCTATTAGCAAGGATTGGAGTAGACAACTCAAATACTAGAATCTTTAGAGAAGGATTTTCAATGACTAATTTTTTGGCTAGTTCAATTGATCTCGGAACCAGCAAATGCGGAATTCCGAAATTAAATAAGTTTAAACCTGTCTTATCACCAATTATCTTGGGAGAGATATGCCGATATACTTTACTGCTTCCGATTACAACAGCGTCATATTCTTGGATGGAAGCCTTATAATCATCAAATTTTTCTTTCACCAGATCAGATTCCATAAATTCCATCTGGTTCGGAATGATGTTATAACAGATATTTGTAATAACAAACAAGCACCCAAAAAAAAGGCAAATGAATCGTAAAAATCGTTTTAAAAATCTTCTAACTGGTTGAGAATTCACTTCATTCAAGTTTCAAAATTGAAAGTAAATAAAGGGCTCTTGCTCTTTAGTTGACATGAGTATTATTAGAAGGCAAATTATCATATACAATGCCCATTTAAATGGAAGTTTTAAGTTATTAAACCTCAGTGGTATTGAAGTTTTTCGGTTAATCCACTCAAACGATAATAGGAACACCAATGCAATTAGGGCCCATCCTCCAACATCAGAGTAACTGATATTAAAATTTGTTGCAATATTTTGATAGTAACCCAATGCGTCCATTAGAGTTGGTGATCTAAATAATATCAGTAAAAACCCAAAAACAACTGTTACTAGAACCATCTGTAAAGTGGATATGACCGGAGATTCCTCAAATTTGTGATTGCTTCGAAAAAATGGGAATACTAGGATACCGTTTAGCAAACCCCAGATAATAAAAGTGACATCAGCACCATGCCATATACCACTTAGAGCAAAAACAATCAAAACATTGAAATACCATCTGGTTTTAGAAACCTTATTACCACCTAAAGGGATATAGATGTAATCTCTAAACCAATCCATCAATGTTATATGCCATTTTCTCCAGAGCTGCGAAAAATCTGTACTATAAAGGGGATAGTCAAAATTCTTAGTGAGTTTAAATCCTAAAGTCTTACCCAGACCAATCGCAATATCTGAATATGCAGAAAAGTCGCAATAAATTTGTCCAACAAAGTATATTGAGGTAAGTATCAATTTTGGAGAACTAAAATCCGAATAATTTGTGAATACGAAATCTACCTCGGCACCTAATGTGTCGGCAATTAATAACTTCTTAAACAAACCATACAGAATTTGTTTAAGACCATCTCTAGATTGTTGGTAATCAAATACTCGCTCTCTTTGAAACTGGGGTAACAGTCCCTTGGCCCTTTCAATAGGACCTGCTATGAGTTGTGGAAAGAAGCTCACAAAAGCAAAAAATTCAAACGGATTTTTTGTCGGTACAAACTCACCCCTGTAAATATCTATTGTGTAACTAATGGTTTGAAAAGTATAAAAGCTAATTCCAAGAGGAAGAATGAGATTGAGTGTTGACCAATTGAGATCTATTGAAATGAGCGAGAAGAGATTTATGAATGACTCAATGAAAAAGTTGTAATACTTAAAAAACCCGAGTAGTCCTAAGTTGATGACTAAGCTCAACAGAAGAAACCCCTTTTTTATGCGAGAGTTTTTAGCGTGGTAAATGAGAATACCTGCAAAAAAATCGGTAGCTGAGCTAATGATTATTAGGGCTAAGAAACGCCAATCCCAAAATGCGTAGAAAATATAGCTGGCTATAAGAATTGCAACATTTTGAATTTTGTGGCTGCTAATCCACCAATAAAATATAAAAAAAGCTAAAAAGAATACTCCAAATTCAATGGAATGAAATAGCATAGGTGTGCTACAAATATGATTGGTTAGAAAAAGTTAGTAATATAAGTATCAGCATTCGAGTATAAAGGTCTTAAACAATTTAGTTGATAATTATTTTTCGATAAATTATTTCGTCCTTCAGCTCAATTGACAACGTATAAACGCCACTTTTGTATGGAGTTACATCCACACGGATATTTTCATTTACTACTTGATCTAAGATTAGGCTACCTGTAGGTGAGGTCATTTTAATGGCCGCATATCTGAAGCCTAAATTAGGAATATGAAGATCAAAATAAGATTGTACGGGGTTGGGCGAGATGAATACCCTGTCATCTGGTTGATCTTTAATATTAGTGATGACTATCTCAGTTGTGTCGCTCTTTGAAAAACCGTTAGGAGATATACTGGAAACAGTATAAAGTAGTCGGCGATCAGGAATTGTAGACCTATCAATGAATTCGAGTTCGTCAGTACTTGCAAAAAACTGGCTTTGGGATAACCCTATCCGCTTAATCAAAAAGCCAGTCTCATTAAAAGAGTTGTCGATCCAGCTCAAGCTAATATTTTCACCTACCTCAACCTTTAAATCACTGGGACGAATTGAACTAACCAGAACCTCATTTTCTAAAATTGTCTGATCACATTGAGAGTTCCACAAACTCTCCAGAAACTTGGTGATTCGGAATATTCGATAATCAACACTAAATACTCTATGACCTGGTTCAGTTGTCACATTTGTTTCATAACACCCACCTGTATCGTGGATCAATTGTGAAATTCGCTTTGCACCAACAAATATTTTGAAGTCAACACACTCTCCAATATTTCCAACATCATAATCTAAAACAGTATCGTCTATTGATTGAAATGAAATTGTTGGTAACAATCCTTTATGATCTATATTGATATTAGAACTGATTGCACCCCACATGTTAATCATTGCTTTTGGGTGAAAGATTGTCAAGCTGGCAGGATATAAAGCTCCTAAGTTTTGGCTTAACGAAATATCTAAACCATCAAAATCTTTCTGACTATTGTAAACCATAGTTTGTGCGAGTATGGAGCCAGCACTACTCCCTCCTAGAACCAATTTGTTCAAATCCACTCTGAATTCTTGACTATTTCGGCTCAAAAAATCTATTAAGGAGTACCCATCCTGAACTGATCGGTATAAAGCGTATAAAAATGAGTTGGTTACGCCTACACATACATCACCTTTCTTCCAGCCAAGCCTGTAATTAGCAGAAATTACAGTATATCCGGCCAAAGCTAATGCAACTAACTCTTCTTGGAATGAGCTTTTATCTCCATGCTTAAATGCGCCACCATGAAATAAAAGTATAGCGGGGTTCGCATTTGTTGATTGGTTCATGTAAGCAATATCAAATTTCAAGGTATCAAGCTTACCGGATACTTTAGCGGCAACTGTATAAGTTATGTCAGTTTTCAGAATCACATCTTGCGTCCTACCTAATAACGGCGTGATTATGATAAGAATGAGGCAACAACGAACCACCATGCACTAAGAATTGATTTCGAACTTATGTGAAGCATAAATAAAATTATTCTAAACTCATTGCAATCGGTAAAATAAAAGCTATACTCATTGGTGAACAAGTACACTTTTTTTTCAGATATTTGCGGTTTATTTGACGTCAAGGACGTTTTAGGTAGAAAATTTTTAAGGCAAAATTTTTCGATTTGAGTTTAGGGGTGGTTTGAAAAAGTTTTGTCTTTAATTAGAATAAGCGTGTCCATATGAATTTACTCAAAGAGAGAGCTTCCAGATACACCAGGGCGATCGAAACCAGAAAGGCAGGAATCTACCCATACTTCCGGGAAATCCAGTCTGATCAAGACACCAAGGTGATCATGGACGGCAAGGAAGTTGTAATGTTTGGATCCAATAGTTACCTCGGCCTTACGATCCATCCTAAGGTAAAAGAGGCTGCAAAAAATGCTCTCGAGAAATACGGTACCGGATGCGCAGGTTCTCGCTTTCTAAACGGAACCCTTGATCTCCATATTGAACTTGAAGAGAAATTAGCTGACTTCTGCGGGAAGGAAGCTGCGTTGGTATTTAGCACAGGTTTTCAAACGAATTTAGGTGTCATAGCCACAATGACCGGCCGAAATGACATCATTTTGATAGATGAGCTTGATCATGCATCCATTATCGATGGCAGCAGGCTTGCTCTAAGCAGAGTGTTGAAGTTTCGTCATAATGACATGCATTCTTTAGAAAGACAGCTTGCAAATGCCGACTCTGAATGTGTGAAAATGATTGTTGTTGATGGCATTTTCAGTATGGAAGGCGACATCGTAAAACTTCCAGAGCTTGTAGAACTTGCTAAAAAATACAATGCCAACATTGTTGTAGATGATGCTCATGCAATTGGTGTTTTAGGAAAACATGGTGAAGGAACGGCCGCCCATTTCGGGATGACTGATGATGTTGATTTCATAGTCGGCACTTTTAGCAAATCATTGGCATCACTTGGTGGCTTTGTGGCCGCCGATTGGGAAATGATTGAGTATCTCAAGCATCATGCTAGATCGCTGATCTTCAGTGCGAGTATTCCGCCAGCTTCGGCAGCCAGCGCCTTGGCTTCATTGGAAATTATGAAGAACGAACCTGAGCGAATCGAAAAGCTTTGGTACAATGCCCGCTACGCAATGGATGCCCTTCGCAGTATGGATTTCGATATTGGCGATGCTGAGTCCCCAATCATTCCAGTTTACATTCGTGACGACTTAACTACTTTTAAAGTTACCAGGTTCTTGCTAGATGAGGGGGTATTTGTGAACCCCGTAATTTCACCTGCTGTAAAGAGTGATTGTTCATTGATCAGGTTCTCATTAATGGCAACACATACTACTGAGCAGATCGATTTTGCAATTGACAAGATTGAGTTGGCAAGAAAGAAATTTGGTTTCCCAATGGAGCCAGTTGAAGTTTCCCTTAACGGGAGAATGGCTTAATCTTCAATAAATTAATTTGACCAACCAGCCCAATGCCCTGGATTAATCCGGCAGCTTTCCTATGAAAAAAATACTGATTACTGGGGCTAGTGGATTTATTGGGGGTTTCATTGTAGAGAAGGCGATATCCAGGGGCTATGAAGTATTCGCAGTCGTTAGAAAAAGTAGCAGTAAGCAGTTTCTCCAAAATCCCACCATTAAGTTTCTTGAACTTTCGCTTTACGATAAAGGAAAGTTGACTAGTGAACTAAAAGCCCTAAAAGACGACCATGGGTTATTTGATTATGTGATCCATAATGCGGGAATCACGAAAGCCAATAAAAGACAACAATTTTTCGATGTTAATACACAAATAACAAACAACCTCGCCGATGCTGTGAAGGAAACTGAGTTAGTTGATAAAAAATTCATCTTTATCAGCAGCCTTGCTGCCGCAGGACCAGGTAATGAGGATAATTTAAAGCCGATAGCAATTGATCAGAACCCTCATCCTGTGACCGCTTATGGTGAAAGCAAGTTGGCTGCCGAGGAATACCTTAAAACATTGCAAGGTCTACCCTATTTGATTTTGAGGCCAACTGCAGTTTTCGGCCCAAGAGATACGGAACTGCTATCACTTTTTCAGGTGGTCAATAAAGGTTTTGAACTCTACATCGGTACTGATGAACAAAACCTCTCCTTCATTTATGTAGAAGACCTTACTGAGGCGGTCTTGACAGCTATGGAATCACCACAAGTGAATAAAACATACTATATCAGTGATGGAAAAAGGTATTTGATAAAGGAATATGTTGCCCAAATAAAGGCAGCATTAAGCAAGCGTACGCTGAAATTCAAAGTTCCGGTTGGCCTTGTAGCAGTAGCAGCATTTTTACTTGAAAAACTTTTAGGGGTGATTGGCAAGGTGCCTGCCCTTAATTCTGAAAAGATGGCCGAACTAACCAGTAAAAACTGGGTATGTGATATGGAGCCATTTTTCAACGACATCAACTTTACACCTAAATACGATCTTCAAACGGCAGTAGCAGAAACTGCCGAATGGTATAAAAAAAATAATTGGATTTAAACTTTCAAATCAACAATGGCATCAAATATTAATGTAAAAGCGGCAGAAGGTAAATTGGGGATATTGACCCCGGGAATGGGAGCAGTGGCCACAACCTTTATAGCCGGTGTACTTGCAATCAGAAAAGGCTTATCTAAACCTATTGGCTCATTAACACAAATGGGCACTATTAGGCTGGGAAAACGAACTGAAAACCGAAATCCACTCATAAAAGATTTTGTGCCAATTGCTGGCCTCGACGAGGTTGTTTTTGGTGGCTGGGACCCTTTTGATGATAACGCCTATGAAGCTGCAATGAAAGCACAGGTAATTGATAAAGACATGCTGAATCAGCTCAAAGATGAGTTAGAAGAAATAAAGCCCATGCCTGCAGTTTTCGATAAAGAATACGTAAAGAAACTTGATGGCAAGCATGTGAAATCAGGTGCATCCAAAATGGACCTGGCTGAAGCCGTAATGAAGGACATCGAAGACTTCAAGGCCAAGAATGGTTGTGACAGGGTGGTGATGGTATGGTGCGGATCAACTGAAATTTACATTCAGGAATCTGATGTTCACTCAACAGTTGAGAAGCTTGAAGAAGGGCTAAGGAACAATCATAAGGACATCGCTCCAAGCATGATTTATGCTTACGCCGCTATTAAAATGGGTGTGCCCTATGCCAATGGTGCACCAAACTTATCATGTGATGTGCCAGCATTAGTAGAACTAGCAAAGCAAACACAAACGCCAATTGCTGGAAAAGATTTCAAAACTGGTCAAACCTTGATTAAAACCATCATTGCACCGGGTTTAAAAGCAAGATATCTGGGCATCAGTGGTTGGTTTTCGACTAACATTTTAGGTAACAGGGATGGCGAAGTTCTTGATGACCCTGAAAATTTCAAAACCAAAGAGGTATCAAAACTTGGGGTGTTAGAGCAAATTTTAGAACCAAAAAAGCACCCGGAATTATATAAAGATCTCTATCACAAAGTACGGATTAACTACTATCCTCCGCGAGGTGATAATAAAGAGGGCTGGGACAATATTGACATTTTCGGCTGGATGGGTTATCCCATGCAAATCAAGATAGATTTCCTTTGTAAAGACTCGATTCTTGCGGCGCCCATTGTGCTGGATTTAGCCTTGTTCCTTGACCTCGCTAAAAGAGCGGAGATGAAAGGCATTCAGGAGTGGTTGTCATTCTATTTAAAATCACCACAAACTTTGCCTGGCCTGCCACCGCAACATGATTTGTTTGTGCAACTCAAGAAACTCGAGAATACCCTCAGGTATATGATGGGCGAGGATTTGATCACTAACCTCGGCCTTGATTATTACGAGGAAGATTAGGGCGCATGCTCAAACTATATAAATTTTTAGCCACCGGATTTGGTTCTGGATATTCACCAATAGCTCCTGGAACCGCAGGGGCTTTTGTTGGTATTTTGATGCTACTTGGTTGGCAGCAAATTACACCGGTTGGCTATCAAGAGGCGCATAACTTCATTCCCCTAATCGTAGTCACAATCATCTTCAATTTTATAGGGGTTTTTGTTACCAATAAAGTTGAGCCGCTCTGGGGCAAAGATCCTTCAAGGGTAGTAATCGATGAAATAGTCGGAATGTGGATTGCAGTGCTTTTTGTTCCTCAAACTTTGACTAACCTAATCATAGGGTTTTTTCTTTTCAGGTTCTTTGATATAGCCAAACCCCTTGGAATTCGGAAACTGGAAAAAATTGATGGCGGATGGGGCGTAATGCTTGATGATGTGCTGGCAGGGATTTACGCCAATCTGGTGTTGCAGGTGATTGTGCGCCTTCCTTTATAGTTTTATTCTGTGGAAGGGCATACGACTTCAAAGCGACCAAATACGGTAACGTCTTTTTTCAGGTACAACCTTGTGGCTATTCTAGCCACAGGAATTGATTTCATCGTCCTGATTGTTCTTACAGAAATTGCTGGACTGTGGTATCTCGCTTCAACTGTTTTAGCTGCCATTGCTGGAGCTATAACCGCATTTGTTCTTGGCCGATACTGGGTATTTGTTTCAACCGAAAGCAAGTATTACCATCAAGCCTTCAGATATTTTTTGGTCGCAAGCGGGAGTGTCGTATTAAACAGTCTGGGAGTTTATTTTTTTACAGACATAGTTGAGTTTCAATACATTATTTCGAAAACCATCTCAGCTATATTGGTTGGTGTTGGCTATAATTATACATTAAGTCGCTTTTTCGTTTTTAAGTAAGATTCCTCCCCTACTTAAACTCTAACCCAACTTTGAAAATCAACCTTGAGTACCACACTGAGTAGTCAACACTGTAGCTGTCGGTAAAAAAATTATCTCGAAGCTCGGTACCAGTTGTGTGCTGAAGGTAGTTGCTCAAAGTCAGTACCAGTCTAAACTTACTCCTTGATGCAAGTTGCAAACCGAAGCCAGGTTGAAAATAGAAGCCTCCCGAATAATCATCTCGAAGCCATGCCGGAGGGGTGGCTATTCCATAACCTATTTTGCTAAATATGAACGGCGCCCAATTGCTGTTTGAAAAAAACTTTTGACCGTAAGCATAAACGGGTACAAAATCATGGTCGAAGTAGACACTACGTGTATCCATATTGTTAATATGGAAGCCAGTCCCAATACCTACGGAATATTTTTCATTCAAATGATAACCAACTAAGGCATCCCAAAGTATAGTGCCTTCAGAGTAATTAAAAGTTACGCCCAAGTCCATTAATGCGAACAGGCCCTGGTTATAGCGAAATTTCCCTCGTTGGCTCAAAACAACGTTTTTGTCAACAGTTTTGATCCGTTTTATTTCTTCGGTTTGAAGGTGCAGGGTATCCCCTGTGGTGGCCAGCAATAGGATTTGTAAACCGTCACTTCTTACAATTTTACCCCTGAAAGTTGAGCCGTCACTGTAAGTTACAATCCTATCAAACTCCATGAAATCCTGGGCACTCAAATAAAATGAAGCCAGCACAAAACAAAGGGTTAGAACGGCGATCCTCATCTTAGAAGAATACAGTACTTAAATGTGAAAGAGCTGTATCAGTTCCCAACCCGTATTGGCTCAGGCCATCAGGGCCCGCAATCAAAACGATGTCTTGCCTTGTAGGATGTGGAATAATATCATAGGCCGAAATCGTTTCATCCCATTTTTCCAATAAAAGATTATGGCGATTAGTTGCATCAAATACCTTCAAACCATGTGCGCCTTCACCTACGAACAATAGATTGCCGATCATGGTCATCCCAAATGCGCTTTCCATAGGCAACTCCTGCATTTGGACAGGGTTTGCAATGGTTGAGATATCCAACACAAGTAACGCATTAATGTCGCCTGGGCATTGCCCAATATCGCCAGTCCTTAAAGTAACGTAGGCGGTATTTTCTACCGGGTAGACGGGATCGCATGAGTTGGCATGGAAAAATGAGGTCAAATGTGAAGGTTGTTCAGGGTTAGCCAAACTCAAAACTTCCATCGAATTTTGGGTGCCAACGAACAGGTTGCCATTGTGTGGAAAAACGGTTTCCATATTCCACCCAATTTGTTGGCTATTAACCAATTCAAGGCCGTCATCAATCCTGAATGTTGTCAGGATATGTTTGCTCACAACATAAACATGTCCATCATTAGCCGCTATCCGGTTTACCGTTCCTATGGCTGTATCAGATGAGCCAGCAAAGGATGCCGGCACTGCTGATTCTGGAATAAGGCGGTTTTCAAAATCGTAATAAAGAGTATTGGCAGAATGAACAATGTCATAAAGGTCATCATCTTTTGAAAGGCTTTCTGTTACCTCTCTGGTTTCAAATCCGATTATCGACTCTCCCAAATTATTTTTTAATTCGGGGCCAAATGCCTCTTGCACCCTACTCAACAAAACCGGCTGATCAATATTGGTGATGTCAATCATCAGCATGTCATAATAACTCTCGGCAAATAGTTTTCCTTCAGAAACAAAAAACTCTCTGTTCCCCGGTACATTGATAAAGAATTTTGGCCGTGGCAATTCTGGATCCGTATTATCGATTATATGGATTCCCTCCCCTTCTTCTCCAACGAGAAGCAAAGTTTCGGAAACAAAGATTTTTCCAGGATTGGAAATCTCTTTGGATGTGCTGACCAGGGGTGTATTACGAATTTCATCTAAATCGGCATAGATAGCAGTGGCCCTGGTATAAGTCACATCAAGCCTGGCGATGTCATTGATGCATGAACTTAAAATGCTCAATAGTCCAATAATTAATATATTTTTTTTCATAATCAACGCTTCAATAACCTTTATAACGGTTTGGTTTAGACAACACATCTATTTATACATGACCAATTAATTACAGTTATGATATGCACATATGACAAGATAGAATATGTTTTCCCCCATTTTGCTTTCACCAGTGTACTGGCATAGGTAGATTAAAATACCTATTACTTCATCATAGTCATTAAAGTTGCTCTTGCATCTCGAACCAATTGTCTCACCTTATTTTCTGTCGGTCTATAGATTGGTGTTTGAATTAAGGATGAGTTGTAATATCTCTGCATATAGGAATAGATTTGCTAAAAGTTTAATATGACGCTTAGACTCATCGGAGTGGTTCTTATCACCTGCCTCTCCTCAATAATATTAGCTCAGAATAGCTTCGACATTGAAAAAGTGAATTTCGAAGACCTTACAGATGAGAATATTCGATTGTACTTTGAACAGGCCAAAAGAAGCGGGTATTCAGAAAACCAACTTATTGAAATTGCCAGGCTAAAGGGTCTGAATGAAATTCAAATTTCCAATCTTAAAAGTCGAATTGGTTCATTAAGCGCTCAGAATAGAGACGGAACACCTCCTAATTCTGAAGGCAGGTTACGTGAAGTCCTAAATAGTCCCAACATCATTAATCCTGATCTCAAAACGAATTTTCAGGATGGGGATGGAAATAAGTCAAATGAAATCTTTGGTTTAAGCTTTTTCAGAAATAGTAAGCTCACCTTCCAGCCGAGTCTTAACTCACCTACTCCAGAGGACTACATTGTTGGTCCGGGGGATGAAATAATTATTGATATATGGGGGGCAGCGGAGCAAATTTATAATCTTACTGTTTCCCCGGAAGGCTCAATTAGGATACCTGACATTGGGCCAGTTTACTTAAATGGTTATAAAGTATCACAAGTTAAGAAGAGAATCAAGTCAAGCCTCAAGAAAATTTACAGCTCATTAGATGAATCTACTTATGCCGATGTTTCTTTAGGGAAAATACGATCTGTACGGTTTCATGTGATCGGTGAGGCGCTTAATCCTGGTACATATAGTATTTCCTCTTTTGGCAATGTGATTAATGCTTTGCAATTGGCAGGGGGGCCTAATGAACAGGGGTCTCTCAGGAATATTCAAATCTTTAGAAGAAACAAGTTGATTGACTCTTTGGACATCTATTCATTAGTTTCTAATGGTGTATTGCCAGTTACTCAAATACAAGATCAGGATATCATACTCATTCCCTTTTATAAAAAGCGGGTACACCTCACAGGTGAAGTGTTACGAACAGGAGTATTCGAAATGAAAGACGGTGAGACCATTGAAGATCTTATGAGATTCTGCGGTGGCCCAACAGAAGAAGCATATCTTGACAAGATAAATGTTAAACGTGTTGGTAAAACTAATTACGAATTGCTGACCATTGAAAAAGATGTCTTTGACGAAGTTTATTTGGTAAATGGAGACAGAATCTACGTCAAGAAGATTGTAAATCAATTCTCTAATCGGGTGGTTGTCGATGGAGCTGTTACTTTTCCCGGTGAATATGCACTTGAGGCTAATATGACTCTTGGTGATTTAATAGCTCTTGTGGCTGGCTTGAGAAAAGACGCCTATAAGAACAGAGCTTTACTACTAAGAAAGAATCCTGATCAGACCTATGTCAATATCTCTATTGATTTGGAGGATAGCGTTCATTTGGATTACAATCTGATGAATGACGATTTGATAATAATCAAGTCAATATTTGATATGTCTGAAGAACTTAATGTTCAAATTGAGGGCGAGGTTCTATTTCCAGGAGAATATCCTTATACGGACAATTTGACCATCGAGGATTTGCTTTTTTTAGCTGGTGGTTTTAAACAATCGGCCTCTAAGTCGAATATCGAAGTGTCAAGAAGAATTCTAAGTGATTCCACGACGAATAAGGTTAACAGCTTCGTTTTTTCTATTTCAGATGATTTAATATTAGGTGAAAGTGCGTCAAATTTTGATCTTCAGCCATTAGACCTGGTCAGTGTCAGGAAGAGCCCATTGTTTAGGAAACAAAGAATCGTTGAATTGGAAGGTGAATTTACTTATCCTGGTAAATATGCTCTTTTACAAATTGATGAACCGTTATCATCGGTTATAGTAAGAGCAGGAGGGATTAAAAGTACCGCATATCCGGATGGAGCCACATTGTTACGAAGAACAGAATACTACAATAAAAATGATAGCTTTTTGGATTTCAAAAAAGATCAGCTATCTACATTATATGAAATGGATAGCGCAGTAGTCAATCCGTTTCCTGAATTTGAAGAAGTTGGTATCGAGTTAGCCAACATTTTGAATGGAGGGAATATTAAGAGTGACATTATTCTCCAAAATGGAGATATAATCAGTTTACCTTCACGGTTACAAACAGTGAGAATTAGGGGTGAAGTGCTCTATCCCAGAAGTGTATTTATGAACGATCAATGGAATTTTAAGGATTACGTAAATCAAACTGGTGGATTTACTGCCGATGCTCATAGAAAGAAAGTATATACAATCCACCCAAGTGGTAAAGTAGGTGCCACAAGCACATTCTTCTGGATAAAAAATTATCCTGAGGTAAAACCAGGCGCTGAAATAATTGTTCCAAGAAAACCACTACGTACCAAAGTAGATATCAGAGAAATAATCGCAATTATTGGAAGCTTGGCAACAATTGCGCTCATTGTGGATAGAGTTAGTAGGTAATGAATCAGCAGAATATCAACCACGATGATAATATTGATCTCATCAAAATTTTGATGGATTTATGGAGAATGCGCCGCTCAATATTTTATTCCACTGTAATTTTCAGTGTTATCGGGATGTTGATAGGTCTCGGTATTCGCCCAGAATACAAGGCATCATGCAAATTGCTGATAGAAGATGTCGGAAACTCTAAAAATCCCCTAGGTAAGTTGGGTGGTTTGGCCGGGTTAGCCGGAATTAATTTTTCGGTTGGTGCGAGTAATGCTGTATCATCTAGGCTGTACCCTCAGATAATTACAAGCCTACCATTTCAAAGAAAATTGCTAGAGGCACCTATTTTCTTTAGCGATATTGATTCAACTATTACATCTAAGGTTTATTTAATGAATTTTATAAGACCAGATGCACTTGAAGTGATTAAGAGATACACTATTGGCTTACCAGGTAGATTAATGGCTTTGGTTAGAGGAGTAGGTAACTGGGAGAAGACGGACACTTCAAAATTTGTTATTTCAAAGAGAGAACTGATTTTAGTAGAAAAGTTTCGTAAAAGATTCGAAGTAATATTCGATGACCAGACTAACATTGTCAGCTTTACTTGTCAAATGCCTGACCCCCACGCAAGTGCATATTTGACCGAGACACTTGTTGATTATCTGACAGCTGAAATTACATCCTTTAAAATTGAGAAAGCAAGACAGAATCTAAATTTTATTCAAGAACAGCATATTGTTGCTGAGAAGAAGTATCTGGCAGAGCAGCAACTCCTGGCGGACTTTATTGATGGTAATAGGAACATTAATACAAACGCTTTCAAAGTAGAGCTTCAACATTTGCATAATAATGCTAACGTCTCTTTGGAGGTTTACAGGAGTCTTGCGGGTCAATTGGAGCAGGCGAAATACAATGTGAATGAGAAAACTCCGGTCTTTACGATTATCGAACCCACTATTATACCAGTTGACAAGGACAGCCCAAACCGCCTGTTCATTATTTTAGTTTCTGGTGCAATTGGCGCATCAATTGTGATACTTGCGTCATATCTCAGAACTTTGATCACCAAAATAGATTGGACAGTATAATGGTCGCTAACCATGATGTCGCTGAAGAGTAGGGCTGCAAAAGCAGTCTCGTGGCAGCTTTTTGGGTCAATCACTGACCAGACTATCAATTTTGCTTTTACTATTTTATTAGCCAGACTGTTGGAGCCAAGTGATTTTGGACTAATGGCCATGGCTATGTTCTTAATAGCCCTTTCAAGAGTGTTTATTGATGTGGGTTTTAGTTCAGCCATTATTCAAAATCAGAATAACACTGATTTAACATATAGCTCTGTTTTCTATTTTAACTTAACGCTAGGATTGGCCTTTACATTAATATTTTATTTTTCGGCAGATATGCTAGGACGGATATATGGATTACCACAAGTGTCTGAAATATTTAAATGGTTATCAGCTTTGTTTCTGTTTAACGCTGCAAATTCGGTTCAACAAACAATTCTCAAAAAACGCCTCGACTTCAAAAAAATCTCTGTACGTACTAATGTAGCTCATTTATTCGGGGGCATAGTTGGTGTCACATCTGCATTCATGGGTTATGGGGTTTATAGTTTAGTCAGTCAGAGCTTAGCTTCTTCTGTAGCCTCTACGATAGTTCTGTGGTCTGCCTCAGGTTGGAGGCCTGACTTCAATTTTTCTGTTAAAGAAATTAAGAAGTTATCTGGTTTTAGTTTATATGTGTTTCTAGACAATTTAACCAATCAATTATCCAATAAACTAGATGTATTTGTAATTGGGAAGTGGGTTTCTCCTGCCGCTTTAGGGCTACTTACCACTGCCCGTAAAGTCAACAATACTGTAAACGTCTATACGGTTTCAAGTTATATGAATGTAATGTACCCACTATTGTCAGAGGTACGTTCAGATCAAAAGCAATTTTTAAGAGTCTACTCGAAACTGATCTCAGTAACAACATTTCTTTCGATGCTTGCTGCAGGTATAATTTATATCCTAAGCTCTGATGTTATTATGCTGCTATTTGGCGAAAAATGGATTGACTCCGTTGACATGTTACAAGTTTTAGCCCTTTCAATTTCATTTAGCCCAATTAATACATTGAGCAATAAAGTTTTTTTAAGTATGGGCTTATCAAAACAAAATTTTAAGATTGGACTGGTTAAAAAATACCTCAAATTATTACCCTTGGTTACACTTATTAATGGCAATATACTCGATTATCTTTTATGGCTATTAGCAGTTAAATTTTGTATAGCTGCCTTAAATATAATCACCTTAAAGCGCTATATTGATATACCTATGCATATCAATATTGGTGCTATTATTCATGGGCTCATACCTCTAACTGTATGGGTATATTGTTACATAACCCTGGATATTTCCTATTCTCACATATTTGTGAGAATAGGATTCGCTATTTCATACATTCTATTTTTTCTTACATTTAATTATTTAATAAAAAATGAGGGCTATAGGTTTCTATATACAAACGTTGCAGCATTATTTAAAAGAATGAAAGGCCTGAAATGAAAAATAAATACTACTATAGATTTATTTTCCACGAACTTCCAAGTATACTATAAAGAGCTAGCAAAGCCAAAGAGTATTAATTGTCGCTTTATTAGATGTGCAATAGCAAGATCTCTTAAAATGTTTCTTTAAAAAAGTAAAAAGGCTTGGATGAGTAAGTAAGGGTGTTCGTTGAAAGACATCTAACAGTATTAATTGAGCTTACTACTGACTAGACAATACTAAAAAAATGAAAAGGCCTCGACCAATTTTTATTGGAGGTGTTCCCAGAAGTGGTACTACGATTCTAGGTAGCATTTTAGGTAACATGCCAAATTGTTTTACTACTCCAGAATCTACTTTCAAAAATCAAATAGTTAAGAATGGAAATATTAATAACCGCGTGATAAAAAAAATAAATAATACTGTCAAATTTAAAGCGTGGGATGTTGGTCAAATCGAGGGGACTGGTGGCATGAAGGATACCAAATATATTGTTGAAGAAATTATTCAACGCTATAAGCAAAAGAAGAAAATTGGTGATGACAGATTTATCTGGATAGACCACACACCAGAAAATTTTAAAATATTTTCACACTTAATCAAATTATTCCCGGAGGCTTCATTTATTAATATCATTCGCGACCCAAGGGCGGTTATAGCTTCGGTTAAAAAATTGACATGGGGCCCCAATAACGTTTACACTGCTATAAACTGGTGGTACGGATATATGATTGATGCCTTAACAGCTCACAACTGTCATTCTCACAAGGTTTTTCAAGTTAGGTATGAAGATTTGGTTGAGGACAGCCCAATAGTAATTCAGCGTATTTGCAATAAGATAGACGTTCCATTTAATAAGGAGTCACTCGATGGTGATGCCTCTTTTTTACCAGAATTTACTAAATCTCAACATGCTTTAGTTGGTAGTAAATTAAATAAAAGCCGAATCACAGGCTGGAATAAAGAACTTAACAATTTCGAAGTTAGCTATATAGAAAAACGGCTTTGGAATTTCATGAGATGTTTTGGCTATGAAACTGTATCTAGAAACTTCAATTACAAATTGAACTTCTTGAATAAAACCTATTATTTCATTGAGAATGAATTCTTAAAAACAAAACGCAAGCTGTTGTAGACACTACTTCCAAGGTTTGATATGCCTTTTAAAGCAAGGAGAAGCTTGGACTATCGACAAAGGGCTGTACAGTAAGCTACTGTTGCATTTTTTATATAACAAATAATGGTTTTTTGGCGGCTAACGTCTTCACGATTATTTATAAAATGAACAGTCTTCATCAACCTTGATACATCTGATATCTGATCTTTACAGAAAAACCTTCAATTTTAGTTAAAATTGTTTTTGACAAGTCAGTTTGAGAAATACAAGATGTCTCAATTCTCCACGGTTACCACATGTTTCAATGAAGAGGACATTATTACTAAAGCCGTTAAGAGCATTAGTAATCAAACTGCATACGATTTAATTGATAAAATATACGTCGTTGATGATGGCTCAAAGGACAATTCTCGAACTGTAATTGAAGATTTAGCTAAGAAGGAACCTAAGATCCGTTATGTTTATCAGGACAACGCGGGCCTGCCCTCTGCAAGAAATACGGCACTAAAGCTGATTGATTCAGAATATATCGCATTTTTAGATGGTGATGATTACTGGCATCCGAAAAAAATAGAGATTTTTTTTAAGGAAATAAAGCTCAACCCAGGTGCTGGCATATATTATTCCAATTATATGAAAGTTATCAAAGGTCGAGAAGAACTGGTTCAACCGATTAAGTACCATGTAAATGACACTAACCAACTCGACAAATTCTTAGCAAATGGGGGGCCTATAGTTCCATCAACTGTTGTGATTACTCAGGAATGCCTGAATGAAGTTGGCTACTTCAATAAGGAATTTTTGAATGCGGAGGATACTGAATATTGGTTAAGAACCTGTGCGAAATTACCTCTACATTATATAGATTATCCATTAACATATAAGGTCAGCCTGACTGACAGTTTGGGTTCAAACCGACCAGAAAAAGTAATGTATATTCAACGGGCCATGGACGATCTGGTACAAGATAGGCCAGAGTTAGAAAAATCGAAAAAATTGAGAGAATTCAAGCTTCAGAAGTCTGTTTTTATGTATTATCTAGGTAAGAGGAAATATAAGGAGGCGGTATTAATGATAAAGTTTTTGTACCAACTTCGACCTAAAGAAAAGAGCTTCATAAGTTACTTGTCAAACTTCATAAAGCGAGTAGCTAGACGTTATGTTCACAAAGGAATAATAATATAACTCAGTATTGTAGAGAAAATTCCATGCATCATTGTTAACTAAACCAGCAAAATGTTAAGCATATCAACTGTTACCACATGCTTTAATGAAGAAAAGACAATCGGTAGAGCAATAAATAGTATAACAAAACAGACATCATATGACGAAATACATAAAATATACATTGTTGACGATGGCTCAACGGATAATTCCCATGAGGTGATAAAAGAGCTAGCCAGAAAAGAAAAAAAAATATCCTATATATATCAGGAAAATAGCGGCTTAGCAGCAGCAAGAAATGTTGCTCTTAATTTGATTGATAGTGACCTTATTGCTTTTTTAGATGGCGACGATTATTGGGATGAGAAAAAATTAGAAACATTTGTTGATGAAATTGCACTCCATCCCGAGGCCGGCTTGTATTATTCAAGTTATTATGAAATTGTTGGGGAAAGTCGTCGATTAGTAAAACCAAACCAATTCAGTGTAGGTGATAAAAATCAACTCTATCATTTTTTGGCTAAAGGAGGACCTATTATTCCTTCAACTGCTGTAATCACCAACAAATGCAGGAATAAAGTGGGCTTGTTTAATAAGAAATTCCCAGTAGCCCAAGATGCAGAATATTGGTTAAGAATCTGCTCAGAAATGCCAATTCACTACATTGATTCGGCATTGACCTATAAAGTCAAATTAATAAATAGCCTTGGTTCTAATCGACCTGAAAAAGTAAAATACATTAAGCTGGCTATGGAAATGTTTATCGATAACAATCCGTCACTGAGATCGGCAATGAAAATCAGGAAATCGAAG
This sequence comes from Cyclobacteriaceae bacterium, assembly GCA_040222875.1. Classification (GTDB taxonomy): domain Bacteria; phylum Bacteroidota; class Bacteroidia; order Cytophagales; family Cyclobacteriaceae; genus JAJCYL01. Next base: position 287,612 of record JAVKCG010000005.1, read on the forward strand.
CTGGAGCGATGGTTAGGATCATATCATTTGAGAAATGGGAGCTATATGGCAAGTTTAATAAACGGTGCTTCATCTTTGAGTTATGACATAACCAATTTAAAAGCATTCAAGCTGATAACCGTGGCTCTAATCCGAATTTTATTAAGTTTTTTTTATCTAACCAAGAAATAACTCAATGCGGCCGGTTCATGCAATAACGAGAAAAGCGAGGTACTCGCTGATTGACAGATTTCGATCTCTCGATTTAAGGGAGCGACTGAAACCATCTTTTCTTATAATTGGTGCTCAGAAATGCGGCACTAGTTCCTTGTTTCACTATCTATCACAACATCCACAATTTGATAGTCCTATTAAAAAAGAAATACACTATTTCGACTTTAAATATGGTAAAGGAGAACAGTGGTACTTGAGGCATTTTCCAATCAAAAAAAATACAAATGATACCATCACGGGAGAAGCAACACCATTTTACTTACTGCACAGGTATGCGCCGAACAGAGTTTGGGATTTCGACAAAAAAATTAAAATAATAGTTTGTTTAAGGAACCCAATCGATAGAGCATATTCAGAATATCAAATGTATGTTAGAAGTAATAAGATAGAAGTTTCTTTTGAGGATTGGGTGAAAGAATTGATCAATTACCAACCCAAAAAACAAGATTGGAATAATAAGTCAATTAAATTTAAAAGCCTCTTACTACGTGGTCTTTACGCTCAACAGCTTACAAACTGGTTTCGAATCTTTGAAAGAAGGCATTTCATACTTATCAATAGCACAATTTTTTTCAGTAATCCTCAGAATACCCTTAATTCCGTATGCGATTTCCTCGGTATAGATAGGTTTACTAAGTTTGACTTTAAACCTATAAATACTGGCGATTACAGCTCAATGAGTCCAAGCTGCAAACATATTCTTGATGAATACTACAGAAAACCCAATAGGGATCTGGTTGAACTGACTAGTTCTGATTTTGATTTTTCATAATTTTTCAAAAAAACACTCATTCTTGACAACTACTATGTCGTCTCTAACTATTGTAGCTGGCCCTTCATGTGTTGGTAAAACAACATTAATAAACTATTTGGTAAATAGTAGGGCTCCCAGTTTGGCTCAATATTTAAATTTCACGAAAACACATGAACCAGTTGTTATCGGATTAAGTGACTTAAAAGAAATTGAAGCTAGAATAGATAACTTAATTATACATTATGATTTATTTTTTCATAGTGTCGAGTCCGTTCAGATATTAAGATCACCGCAACTTGCTGGATATGGAAACATAACATTTATAACCCTACATATTCCGAAAAATTTATTGCTTCTTAGAAGTGTTAAACGACTTCTTTGGAAATTTATCAGATTGTTAAATCCCCAAGAATCTCATGCGATGATTTTTAAGGGAATCGCACTGGGAATTAAAAAAACCCTCTATTATTGTTCATCCAAGAAAATTGATCAGCTCTATACTAAGTGGGACAATTTTAAAGATTTACATTTCAATGGTTTTCAGGATTTAGAGGCAAGATTTAACGAGTTAGACCATGAAAAAGGCCTATTTTCAGAAAATCATTGGACCTTTGTTAAAAGGTAATCAATGGCGCTACATGAAGAATTAGAATTTGAAGGCCCTCTTTTTATTATAGGTCTTCCCCGAAGTGGTACTAAACTTTTACGTGAACTACTTAACAACAACGACTTCATTGCCATACCAACTGTTGAGACACATTTTATACCACTGATGATTTCAAAATTTAATCACCCAGGCGAAATTCTGACAAGACAACGAGAATTTTTTAAGTTCTTTCAAAGAACTTCGTTTTATCAGAATATGGTCAAAGATGGCATGAAGATGAAGTTTCAAGATCTCGAATCTTTAGATTATCAATGTTGGTCATCCTTTTGTAAATCTCTTCTATCACTCTTTATAAAGAAGGGCGACTTTATAATATGGGGTGATAAGTCCCCGAGTTACTTAAAAAAGGTTTCGTTCTTAAAACGGCACTTCCCCGATTCCAAATTCCTTCATATTATTCGGGATCCTCGTGATGTAGCCGTATCAGTAAAGAAAATGTGGAATAAAAGTGAGATCAGAGCAGCATATGAATGGAAGAAAAGTATTGGATTAATTAGAAATCAAGTGCATAAATTCAATAGCGATTATCTCGAGGTCCGCTACGAAGATATATTATCTAAGCCTCAATTAAATCTAATTGCGATTTGCAATTTCCTCTCGGTTCAATACTCTACTGGAATGCTCTCATTAAAAAAATCATATGAAGTTTCTACTTCAACCAAAGGGGCAAAAAACATTGTTAAAAACAACTTTAATAAATACTCCAGTTTGGACAAGGAAAAGCTCTACTTGATTGAACGGATAACGCATCCATTATTATCTGATTTAGGTTACAAAAACAATTTTGTGATCACTCAGACATATGAGGTAAAAATGATCTACGGGCTTTTTATGAAACTTTATGATTTAATTCAAATGATTAAGTATTTCATAAAAACTAAAGGAATCCGTGGTATCATTTATTACTATCGAATTAGACTGGAACATCAATTTAATGAAGCGTGATTAAGCCAAACTTCTTAATTGTTGGGGCACCTAAATGCGGGACTACCACGCTCTATTCAAATCTTTTAAAACATCCTGATATATTCTTATCACCGATAAAAGAACCGCATTTCTTCGGAAGCGACTTGTCTTATTCCGAATTTAGGCAGAAAGCAAACAAGTATGCCGATCTCTTTGGTAAGACTGACAAAAAGGTTGTTGGCGAAGCTTCAACTTGGTACTTATATTCTAAAACGGCGGCCTCTGAGATCCGGGCGTACAACCCTCAAATGAAAATAATAATAATGTTAAGAAATCCGGTGAATGCGGCATTTTCCCTTCATTCTCAGGCATTATTTTCACGGAATGAGGTGCTATCGAATTTTGATGACGCCTTAAATGTAGAGGAATTAAGGTTAAAGGGAAAGGCTATTCCTGTTTGTGCCCACCGCACAGAAGCGTTACACTACACAGAGGCTTATAAATATTCTCAGCAAATATCAAGGTTCGCGGCGAATTTTAAATCTAGTCAAATTTTGGTGATCATTTTTGAGGAGTTCATTAACATGCCTCATAAAATAATGGTAGATGTATGTGAATTTTTAGGAGTCGATTCTAAATTTCAATTTCAGGTAGGTATATCGAACTCTCGAAAAAAAATTCGGAATCATTTTATCCATAAAATGATTCAAAAAAAAAATAAGCGATTAACCAAACTATTCCCTATAATTATTAGACGGCAAATGCATAATTTGCTTAAGCAGCTAAATTCTCGGAAAGCCGAGTCCTATGAATTGTCAGAGTCGGTTCGAAACAAGCTGCAAGAAACTTTCATAAAGGATATCGAGAAAACAGAAGCTATTTTAAACCTAAAACTTGATGACTGGAAATATTGACAATCGTTCTATCAGTATTCAAGTTTTTCTGTTAATGATATTTGGTACCATGTTAATTGACATTCGGATGTTTCCGGTTTCATTACTTGGTAAATTCTCCGTGGCTTCTGTTTTGGTACTAGGTCTTTTATTGAACCTTCAGCATTTACGTTATGCCCAAAATATATTTTTAATCCGAAAAATGACTTTTTGGACAACAGCACCATTGATTGTTTGGTTTGCCATTTATCTATATGGACTAAGTAATTCCAGTAGAGGAATTGACTTCTATATTACAGCCGAATTATTTTTCATTATTTCATTTTTTGTACTCATTGCATATAACGGACATTTGCTCTATCCGACGCACTTATTTATTGTACTCCTTGGTTGCCTCGCTAGTGTGAATTTTTTTGTTGTAATTGTCGAAACAGGAGGGAATATTGTCATACCGGGAAACCCAGGTGGACTTTTTGGGTTTCGTACTTCGCTGGCATCTGCATCATTTTACATGATGATATTCTATTGCCTTTACTGTTTACACAACCAAATCATTCCAAAAAAAATACTAGTAGGTATTCTCCTTCTAATGATTTATCTGGCAAATTCACGATCTGTATATGGGGCAGTTCTTTTTTTTGGAGCCACCTTTCATTTTTGGCCAATATTGACAAAATATAAATTACTCTATTTCGGTCTCCTTGCTTCAATCGTATTTTTAGCAGTGTTTTTCATTTTACTAATGGTTGGGGATTTGGGCTTTCTTTTTCCTGACGAAAAATTGATCAATACGTTTTTCAGGCTCTACACAGGGGGTAGCCTATATTCAGGCCGAGAGCAACTCTGGCCCGATATATTGTATCAAATTAATCTTAGACCTTGGCTGGGTCATGGGCCGGGTTATATGCCATCAGATTTCCTAAATACAGGCTGGTCATCTCATAACTATTACCTACAGATTATACTTCAAACAGGATTTGTTGGGTTAAGTTGCTTAATTATGTTCATAATTTATGCTTGGAATGAGTTCAGAAAATTTCCCGACGACAATGTAATTAGATTACTGGCCTCTGCAATAATCAGTATTCTTGCACAACAAATTTTTGTCGTTTCACTCACTCAGAACAAAATGGAGCAAGCCATATATTTCTGGTATTTTATCGGATTGGCTTTAAATAGAACCAGAAAATTGCAATTATCAGGTTTTAAAGGATAGCTTAATTTGAAAATCGTCCTTTTAGCCAACCGGAAATGGGTTCATACTGTAAATTGGGCCAATACTCTCGATAATCTGGGGCATGATATTCATGTACTTTCAATGCATTGTGGGGCTGATCAATTTAACAAGTCCGTTAAATTCCACAAGCTGATAATACCAGCGCCGGTGGGATATTATCTCAATGTATTCCAAGTAAAACGATTGCTCAGGAAAATAAATCCAGATTTACTACATGCGCATTATGCAAGTGGTTATGGAACATTAAATAGACTCACCAATTTCAGCCCAAATATTTTATCTATGTGGGGCAGCGATGTGTATGAGTTCCCTTCTAAATCTAAATGGCATCATCATCTGATCTCTAAAAATTTGAAACATGCAGAAGCTGTCTTTTCAACAAGTAATTCAATGGCTGACCATGTAAAGTCCTTTTTCAACTATAGTTCAAAAATTTGGGTTACACCCTTTGGTGTTGATCTTGACACCTTCCACCCAGGAGATATTATTGCCAAGCAAGAAATAACTTTGGGAACTGTCAAGAAATTGGAATCGAAATATGGAATTGACTTATTGCTAAAAGCCTTTAAGAAGCTGTTGGAATCGAATGATCCAGTCGTCAAGATAAAGCCCATCAAATTGCTGATTGTAGGTTCAGGTAGTAAAAAAGGGAAGTTATTGAGGCTGTCAAAGAGATTAAAGATTGAAGACAGTGTGCAATTTATTAATCATATACCCCACTCAATGGTACCCCATTATTTGAGACAATTAGATGTTTACTTTGCACTTAGTAGGTCGGATAGTGAGTCATTTGGTGTGGCAATTTTAGAAGCATCTGCATGCCAAGTGCCAGTAATTACATCTAACAAGGGTGGTCTGCCAGAAGTAGTAAGAAATGAGGAAACAGGTTACATAATCAGTGAAGAAAACATCGATGAAATTGTAGAGAAATCTGTTATGCTCATCAATAATGAAAAACTGAGAGCTGAACTTGGTAAGAATGGCCGATCGTTTGTTCAAAACAATTACTCGGAGGAACTAACAGTCGAACAGATGATTAGATCATATAGAGAAGTATTATCAATTAATCGAAAATGAACATTGCAATTTTTGGATTAGGCTATGTTGGGCTTGCGAGTGCAGCATGTTTACTCAAGCAAGGGCATACAATAATTGGAGTTGATGTAAGTGAGCGGAAATTAAGGATGCTGCGGGATAAGATATGCCCAATTGAGGAGCAGGGAGTGAGTGAATTGTTGGAAGTGGGGGTTGATCAAGATAAACTTATATTAACTTCAGATTCAAATTTTGCAGTTGAAAATTCCAGCTTTTCGTTCGTTTGTGTGGGCACACCAAGTAGTCAATCAGGTGACCATAACATGTCGTTTGTTTTAAATGTATCCCAACAAATTGCGGATGCAATTGATAAGTGCTCTAAATTAGATTCATCTTTTTATCATGAGATTGTTTTTAGGAGCACATTTAGACCAGGTACGTCAGAGGGGCTCCACAACTCAATCTTCAAAAAACTTCAAGAGGCGAAACCGAAGGAAAATTACAACTTATTCTATAATCCGGAGTTTTTGAGGGAGTCTTCAGCGATTGATGATTTTTTCAACCCCCCCAAAATTGTAATTGGAAGCAGAGAGCCGTCTATAAGAAGTAAATGTTTAGACGAAGTTTATGGCTTCGTTAATTGTCCGAAGTATTATGTTACATTCAAAGAGTCTGAAATCACGAAATTCATCGATAATTCTTTTCATGCACTTAAAGTGGCATATGCCAATGAAATTGGAAGGATATGCGCAGCACAGAAAATTAATACTAAAGAGGTTTTTGAGATTTTTCTGAATGATACAAAGCTCAATATCTCTAAGGCCTATTTAAAACCTGGAACTGCTTTTGGGGGTTCTTGTCTACCAAAAGATGTAAGAGCGCTTGATGTTCTTGCCGATAAGCATGGATTAAATTGTAGGCTCATCGAAAACATTCTTGATTCCAATTATGCACACATCGAATATTTATCGAATTACACAATGAGCCAACTAGAAGAGAATTCCAAAATTCTAGTCGCTGGAATCTCATTCAAATCAGGTACTGATGATATGAGAGAAAGTCCAGTTGTTTATTTAATAAATAAGTTTGAAAGCCATGGACATACGGTGTTTATTTTTGATCCGGAGGTCAATCGAGAAAAGTTACATGGTCAAAACCAGGCCTTTATATTCCAGAAAATACCAGATTTTGAAAGTAAACTTATTTCATCAATAGACAACTACAGTTTTGATGCAATAGTTGAAACAAAGAAGCTCCATGTTCCAGAATCCATTTCGGGAAAAAAAAGGATTGCTCTTTATGAAATCTAGCTCTTCGAAAACAAGGCTACTTTTCATTTCACCTAAGTATCCATTTAAAAATGAAGAAGCCAGATCACGGGTAATTAGGAACTACTTACATCAACTAGCAACAAATTACAACTATTCAGTTTTTTTGATTTGTATTACAAATGAGGAGCACAACCCGAAGGATTTACCCAGTTTCATAGACTATTTTTTAGGTTTAAAGCAACCATCTCTCTTCAATCAGATAGCTAACGCCTTAATATATTCTATAACACTGCGGAAGTACCCAATCCAGTGTATGCTTTATTTTTCTAAAAGAAACAAGAAAAAGATTTCTGAGATTATCCATGCATTTAATCCTGATATCCTATTCACGGAACTAATTCGAACAGCCAACTACTGTATCACAGGTCAGCACTACACGGTTTGTGATCTGGCAGACCTGTTCTCAAAACGATATGAGAATCAGCTTCAATCCATTTCACATATCAAAATTCAAGGTCAATATAGATTTAACAATGGGTTAATTGAGAGCTTATTGAACCATTCCGGCTTGAAATCATGCATTCTCAGAATGGAGGCGAAACTAGTCGCAAATTTTGAGAAAGTCATCCCACACATATATGATTTGACCACATTGGTTTCTCCAGTTGAGGTTGAGCAGCTAAAAACTCTTTCTAAATGTGATAAAATCTCATGGGTACCAAACGGTACCAATAAACCCTCAGATCGGGATCTACCTCATCCAACAGCCTGTCTGCACATAGCCTTCTTAGGGGTGCTTGATGTACCACATAATCAAGAAGGTGTCATTCATTTTTTAAACGAGATTTTTCCAATGGTTTTAGAAGAGGAGCCTAGTGCGATCTTTAATATTTATGGTAAATGCAATTCTACCCAACTGCTAAATAAATGTGAAAACACTAAGAATGTGAGGTTAATGGGTTTCGTTGAGGATCTCGAAATGTCAATATCCACCAACCATGTTTTTGTGTCACCCTTGTTATCTGGAACAGGAGTTCAAACTAAACTTTTTGAAGCGATGAAATGCGGAGTACCGATAATAACAACGAAAATCGGAGCAGAAGGTATATGTTATGATGGCAGCCCACCTTTTATTATCGCTGATGACCCAAATACTTTTGTGAAACAGTTGTTGCGTGTTTATAGGGAACAACCACTTAGAAATCAACTATCAAAAAGAGGTATGGCTACTGTGGCGAACTATTATTGGGATAAAGTAGGGAAACGCCTCAATAATGTCCTTCAGACAAATTGTTTTTAACCTCTATTGAGACTTCATCAATAAGAAGTATAGTTTCAGATGGAAACTTGTTGCCCCAATAAGCACCAAGTCTAAAGTCTTGATCGACGGTATTCATTGTAGCTACATCATTGACATATAAGCTATCTCCGATATTAAAAGGTACATAATGACCATCCTCATCCTTGATCTTCAATTTAACAAATCCATCGTGTGATTCGCTATTCCATAGTTCCCATTTTACATCAAGAATCACATCATACCATTTATTCTCTAATATTCGAGAGGCAGTTCGTCCATACTGTTCAGTTAAAACCTCATATTTATTCTTTTTTCTCGCTTTAACTCTTTGTATGGATTCATCCAACACCCATTTTTTTGAAGAAACGGCCAATGAAAAATCCTTTTTAAGTTTCAGCTGTAACACTGGGCTTCCACCGTGGCTGTGTTTAGTATGGAATTGCATAATTGTAAATTCTGCTCTGTTCATTGGCAGCTGTTGAAACTGGAAACTCCATTTATATTCAGTTGTAATACCCTGTTGAGTATGCGCTCTGGGCGCATCAATTTTGATTTCAAGATGGCGACAAGAATTCCTGAAAACTCCTCTCTTCAACCTGCATGAGTCGAGAGATTCTCCAGAGGTTGATATTTCAAACATAGCTGAAAACTTGGAATTAATATCCCTTGTATTGCTGTCAAGAATTGAAATTCTACTTTCTCCATAAGGTGGGCTTACAATTTCCCATGGATCTATGGATCCATGTTCAAAACCAAGCAATGAGCTTTTCTGAGATAGGGCACAGCCAGTAATAAATACTAGAATATAAGAGAAGTTGATAATTACGGCTTTTTTTTTGAGCTCAATGTTATCCAGAAATTGGTGATAAAATTCCTCACTGTCCCGATTAGTATGATTAAATCAAGAGATAATGTTTGATTTCTGACATAATACAAATCACAACTCATTCTTTCTGAAAGTTTGGTCTGATTAGTTGGTCCACTGTGATGACCTTTCATCTGAGCCAGACCGGTGATTCCTGGTTTTACCAATAATCGCTCTGAATAATTAGTGAACCTTTGAGTATATAATTTGGTCTCTGATATCATGTACGGCCGTGGGCCAACCAAAGACATTTCGCCTTTGAAAACATTTATTATTTGAGGGATTTCATCCAAATTTGTCAATCTCAATAATTGTCCAAATTTTGTAACCCGTGAATCATTTTTCTCAGCTGATTTCGTGTTGCAATCTGCATTCAAAATCATTGATCTAAACTTGAGTATCTCAAACTCTACACCTTTTAATCCAGTTCTTGGCTGGCGGAAAAAAATTGAGCCATTGGATGTTAATTTGATACCAGTACCGATAATTAGAAGAAGGATTGGAAATAAAAAGATGATGAGAACGGATGAAACTCCGATATCAATTCCTCTCTTTGTTATATGGAAAAATTTGCTTTTCGATTTAGAGGGTTCAGATACCAAGAGACGAGTGCCATGAACCTCAACCTTTTCATAGCCTATAAACCGGTTGAACTGTTGATGATTTCCAAATGTCCCCAAATTCGTTGCTTTAAGCTCCTAATATATCAAATTCAAGGAATTCACTCTGAACCTGAAAATTTAAAAATTAAGATATTTCAACTTAATGACCTCCTTTTCTGAAAGGTAGCGCCATTTACCCCTTGGCAGGTCATGCTTTGTAAGATTGGCATACATTACTCTGTCTAGTTTGGTTACCTCATATCCAATGGATTCAAAAATCCTCCTGATGACTCTATTCCAACCAATATGAATTTGAATTCCAAGGTGCTTTCTATCTTGAGAGACAATTGCTATTTCATCCGGTTTTGCAATGCCATCTTCAAGCTTTATACCATCCTCAACTTTTAAATAATCATCATCGGTGATAGGCTTGTCCAATACCACTTCATAAAGTTTTTTCACTTCGCCAGATGGATGACTTAGCTTTTTGGCCAAATCACCATCATTTGTTAAAAGAAGCAACCCGGTTGTCATTCTATCTAATCTTCCTACAGGATAAATCCGCTGATGACCAGCTGTTTTTACTAATTCCATCACAGTCCTTCTTCCTTGCGGATCATCAGTTGTGGTGATAAAATCTTTTGGCTTATTGAGAAGAACATAGATAGGTTTTTCTGGGGTAAGTGGCTTGCCCTGAAAAAGCACTTTATCCTTTGGCCCTACTTTCACCCCCAATGTAGTAACCACTTTTCCGTTCACTTTAATTTTTCCTTGCTCAATGAGTTTATCCGCTTCTCTTCTTGAGCAAATTCCGGCATTAGCTATGAATTTGTTAAGCCGAACAGGATCTTGGGGTTTTTCTGGCGCTTTCTTCTGAAACTTTTTTGGGCTTTGTTTTCTCATCACATTTTATCGTGTGCAAAGCTATGAAGTAGATTTGCATTTGAATGGGCTGGAAGAAGCTTTATTATATTATCTATAAACCTTACAAGGTTTTATCACAGTTTAGCGATGAAGGCGGCAATCCCGGGCTAGGATCAATTTTCAACTTACCTAAAGACGTTTACCCTGTTGGTCGCCTCGACCTCGATAGTGAGGGGCTACTCGTTTTAACAAATGATAAAAAGTTAAATAATGAGCTGTTAAACCCTAAAAATGCACACAATCGGGTGTATTGGGTTGAGGTTGAGGGCACCCCAGATGCGACAGCAATTAAAAAATTGGAAGATGGCGTTGAAATTAATCTCAAGCCAAAGAGATATGTGACAAAGCCGGCACTTTGTAAAATAATGGATGCACCAAATCTTGCCGAACGCAATCCTCCAGTTAACTATAAAAAGCACCCAATAAGAAGCTGGTTAGAACTCATTCTCACTGAGGGCAAGAATAGACAGGTAAGAAAAATGACTGCGGCAGTCGGGCACCCAACGTTGAGACTGGTACGATCTGCGATTGAAAATTTGCAGTTATATCCTTTGCAGCCTGGTGAGGTTACCCAAATTCCGGAGAAAGCAATTAGGCAAAAGCTAAAATTGAATGGATAAACTTAATCCGAGGTGTTGTCAATGTTCTGGTCATCGGATGTATCATCCCCGTCATTCTCCACCCCAATTTCATTTTCAGGTGAAGCAAAATCTTTTAATGTTGGCAATTCAGAGAGGTCGTTAATCCCAAAGTAATCCATAAACTTATCGCTTGTGCCGTAGATCAATGGCCTGCCTACACCATCTGATTTGCCCTTAATCTCAACAAGTTCTTTCTCCAGTAGCTTCTGCACCGCATAATCGCAATTAACTCCCCGGATTTGCTCAACCTCACTTTTGGTTACTGGCTGCTTATAGGCAATTATCGAAAGCGTTTCTAAAGAAGAATTTGACAGCCTTCTCTTTGACTGCTGTTTTAGCAAAATTCCAATACTGGCCTGATAAGCCGGCTTTGTCAGAAATTGATAACCCCCTCCTATTTTATAAATCTGAAAAGCGAAATCCTCATTCTCATACTTTTCTTCAATCTGCTGAAGACAATCCACTATGTCCTGCTGAGGCACATCAGCATCAAACATTTCTGTAAGACATGCCCCAATTTCTTTTTCAGAAATGGGTGATGGTGAACAAAAAACCAACGCCTCAATATGATGCCTTAAGTAATCCAAGAATGCCTCAATTACTGGCTTTTATTAAGCTTGGCCTCAATAGAATGCATTGTGTGAGGAACGGCTCTTAACCTTTCCTTTTGGATCAACTTTCCGGTATCAATGCAAATACCATAGGTCCCATTTTTAATCCTCACAAGTGCGTTTTCCAACTGAGTCATGAACTTCTGTTGCCTGGCCGCTAGCTGACTTAGATTTTCTTTCTCAGCAGTGTCAGCGCCATCTTCTAAAACCCTGACGTTGTAGCTTTCAGAATCAGGGCCATAGTCATCCTGATTTTTGCTCAATGACTCTTTAATGTACTTCAATTCATTTCTGGCCTTATCTAATTTTTCATTGATTAAGTCTTCAAACTCTTTCAATTCTGCATCTGAATACCTGGTTTTTTCTTGCTTTGCCATATCTTCTCCTTCCGTTTAAATGAAATGAAACGCTCTTCCAGCATGGAAAATTTGCGCTAAAGTAAATGAACAATGGGTAATATAAAAGGGTGGCAATGTTACCTTTGATTCATTATGAAACTGCATTTTCACAAGTACCAAGGCACTGGTAATGACTTCGTTATCGTTGATAATCGATCTTTGAGTTGGTTACCAACAACTACTGAAGTGAAAAATATCTGCGATCGTAAATTTGGTGTCGGGGCTGATGGCCTGATGTTGATTCAAAGCCACTCAGATGTAGATTTTGAAATGGTCTATTATAATTCTGATGGAAGCAAAAGTTTATGTGGAAATGGTAGCAGGTGTGCCATTCATTTTGCCAAATCAATCAATATAATAGGTGATAGTACAACGTTTCTTACTACTGATGGCATTCATAAAGGCTCCGTTAAAGAAGACGCCATTAGTTTCCAGTTATTTGATGTGGATGAGATTCAGAAGCTCAACGAAGATTATTTCATAAATACTGGATCGCCTCACTTTATTAGGTTCGTTGATAACATTGAGTCATGCGATGTTTTCGAAACGGGTAAAGCAATTCGCTATAGCGAACAATTTAGCCCCGATGGCACCAATGTAAATTTCGTATCACTTGAAAGTGACGGCATTTTCGTTCGTACTTATGAAAGAGGAGTGGAAGCAGAAACGCTCTCCTGTGGCACTGGAGTAACAGCGGCGGCCATCGCAGCTAATCTTAAAGGATTAGGTTCACCAATAAAGATTGAAACTTTAGGTGGCACACTTAATATCTCTTTCACCAAAACAGCCTCAGGTACATATCAAGATATTTATTTGACTGGTCCCGCAACCCCTGTTTTTATCGGGGAAATAAACCTGCCTTGATCAGATTTACACACGATAAAAGCATCAAATACCTTTAAATGTGCATTGTTCACTAAATGCCAAGTCTGCCCAAAATCTACAAATGATATTACCTTTGCAGGCTTATTCCGTAAGGGGATAAAGTGATTTTAGAAAGGAATAAAAAAATATAATGATAGGTTCGATTACGAAGGGGTTTGCCAAGCTGTTTGGAACGAAATCAGATAAGGATATAAAGCTCCTGGTACCACACGTGAAAGAGATTAATGACGAGTTTAGTAAACTTTCGTCAATCTCAGATGACCAGTTAAGGGCAAAAACACAAGAGTTTAAAGATTTTTTAAAGGAGGAACTCAAAAGCATCGATGCAGAAATTGATGGTTACCAAAAGCAGGTTGATGATAACCCAGACATGGATGTCAGCGAAAAAGAAGAACTGTTCGCTAAAATTGACAAGCTGAATGAAACCCGAAATGAAGCCCTTGAGGATTCATTAATGAAGATATTGCCCCAAGCTTTTGCAGTAGTAAAAGAAACAGCAAGAAGGCTTTCGGAAAATGAGCGCCTGGAAGTCTCAGCTACTTTGAGGGACAAAGAAATAGCTGCTCAAAAAGACTATGTAGAAATCACTGGAGAAACCGCAATATGGAAAAACAAGTGGACGGCTGCAGGTACAGAGGTAGTCTGGAACATGATCCACTATGATGTTCAGCTTATTGGTGGCATCGTTTTACATCAGGGTAAGATTGCAGAAATGGCTACTGGTGAGGGCAAAACGCTTGTCGCAACTTTGCCAGCATATCTAAATGCACTTGCAGAAAGGGGTGTACATGTTGTAACGGTTAATGATTATCTAGCCAAAAGAGATGCCGAATGGAATGCGCCAATTTTCGAGTTCCATGGCATGAAAATCGATTGCATCGATAAATATCAGCCACATTCTCCAGATAGAAGAGAAGCCTACTTAGCTGACATTACATACGGTACAAATAACGAGTTCGGCTTTGATTATTTAAGGGATAATATGTCCCGAAGCCCAGAAGAGCTTGTTCAACGCAAGCATCATTACGCAATGGTGGATGAGGTAGATTCCGTGTTAGTTGATGAAGCCAGAACGCCACTGATTATTTCAGGGCCAATCCCTAAAGGTGATGAGCATGAGTTTTACGATCTCAAGCCACGCATTTCTAAACTTGTAGATGCACAACGAAAGCTTGTGCAGCAGTTTTTGAATGAAGCCAAAAAGAAAATTGCTGATGGGGACGAAGAGGGCGGCCTTCCGCTTTTCAGGTCGTTCCGCGGTTTGCCAAAATACAAACCCTTAATTAAGTTTTTAAGTGAAACTGGCATCCGTCAAACACTTCAAAAAACAGAGAACTTTTATCTTCAGGACAACCAAAAAATGATGCCTGAGGCAGATAAAGAGCTCTACTTTACCATTGATGAAAAGCACAACAGCATAGAACTAACCGAAAAGGGGATCGATCTCATTACAGGTGAAGGTGAGGACGATAACTTTTTCATCATGCCGGATATTGCGGTTGAAATCACCAAGATTGAAAATCAGCCGGGATTTGAGGACTCTGAAATCCTCAAGCAAAAAGAACAGTTGATTCAGGATTACACTATAAAAGCTCAACGTATTCACTCAGTTAATCAGTTGCTTAAAGCATATTGTTTATTTGAGAAAGACACAGAATATATCGTGGTCGAGGGTAAGGTAAAGATTGTGGATGAGCAGACTGGCCGTGTGATGGACGGCCGAAGATATTCCGATGGATTGCATCAGGCCATTGAAGCCAAGGAGAATGTGAAGGTAGAAGATGCTACACAGACTTACGCAACTGTCACCCTTCAGAACTACTTCAGGATGTACCACAAGCTGGCAGGCATGACCGGTACAGCCGAAACTGAAGCCGGCGAATTTTGGGAAATCTACAAGCTTGATGTGGTAGTGATACCAACAAACCGATCAATTGCCAGAAAAGACGAGGAGGACAAAGTTTACAAAACAGTCAGGGAAAAATTTAATGCTGTTGCCGATGAAATTGTAGATCTGACCAAAAAAGGTCGCCCCGTGTTGGTAGGCACCACATCGGTTGAAATTTCTGAGCTAATTAGCCGTACACTCAAACTAAAAGGCATTGATCACCAGGTGTTGAACGCTAAGCAACACCAGCGTGAGGCTGATGTAGTGGCCCATGCCGGAGAACCCGGTACAGTAACAATTGCTACAAACATGGCTGGTAGAGGTACTGACATTAAGTTGACGCCGGAATCAAAAGCAGCAGGCGGCCTTGCCATCATTGGAACAGAAAGGCATGAGTCCCGAAGGGTTGACAGGCAGCTAAGAGGTAGGTCCGGCCGTCAGGGTGACCCAGGTTCGTCACAATTTTATGTTTCGCTGGAAGACAACCTTATGCGTATGTTCATGTCTGACCGGGTGGCCAAAGTAATGGACAAAATCGGGTTGCAAGATGGTGAGGTTATTCAACATTCAATGATTACCAAATCCATTGAAAGAGCCCAGCGCAAAGTCGAAGAAAACAACTTCGCCATGCGAAAGCGGTTGCTTGAGTATGATGATGTAATGAACAATCAACGGGACGTTATCTACAAGCGTCGTCGCAATGCACTATTTGGCGAAAGGCTACAGATTGACATCCTCAACATGTTCTATGAAATAGCTGAGGACACAGTTATCAATTCCAAGGCTTCAGAAGACTATGACAGCTTCAAGCTCAATTGTTTGAGCCTATTGGGGCTTGATTTTCAAATAGAAAGAGAGGAATTCCTCAAAATTTCTAATGAAGAACTTATTGATCGGGTTTATCAGGAAGGTTTGAACCATTATGGCGATAAGAATGATGAATTAGCGAAAAGGGCACTTCCTATTCTTCTTGATATTCAGAAAAACCGCGGTGCGACCATTGAAAATGTGCTGGTGCCCTTCACTGATGGCAAAAAACAAATCGGTGTTGCAGTTGGGCTTCAGAAAGCGGTTGATTCTGAAGCCAGGCAGATGGTGAAAGAGATGGAGAAGTTCACCGCCTTAAACATCATCGATCAGACGTGGAAAGAACACCTGCGGGACATGGACGATTTGAAACAATCTGTTCAAACAGCATCTTATGAGCAAAAAGATCCCCTTCTTATCTACAAGTTCGAATCATTTGAAATGTTCAAGCGGTTCATTGCTAAGGTAAATGAAGAAACAGTTTCTTTCCTCACCAAAGCAACGATTCCAGTGCAACAGCCTGATCAGGTAAGTGAAGCCAAAAGGGCAAAATCATCCAGGAATTATTCTGAAAGTAAAGCAGAATCAAAATCACTCTTATCAGGAGGTCAACCACAAGGATCAAGGCCACCAATTCAAAAACCTGACCCTATTAAAACTGCAAAAGTTAGAGGTCGTAATGAGCGGGTTGATGTACAATATGCAGATGGTTCAGTAAAAAAAGATGTTAAGTTTAAAGTGGTTGAGGACGATATCAAGAATAATAAATGTGTAATCATAGGCGATTAAAATGGGTAAGGTTTTCATTTTTTTGGCATTAAGTATAATCATCGGATGTAGCCCCAATGCTACCATACAGACTTCATCCGTTGCCTATAACGAAGACCTCTCTCAATACAGACCAAAAGTAAAGCCAGCTGAAATCACAAAACCTAGCGAAGAAAATAGTGATTCAGATCAAGTCCCATTTGTGAAACCAACGAACCATATTAACGCTGAGCTTGATAGTGTTTTGGCTATCAAAGCGGCTAAAAACCTCGAAGTTGGTTTTGTACAGGGGTATACCATCCAGATTTATTCAGGCAGAAGCAGAGAGGAAGCCAACAACGCTAAGCTAAAGGCTTTCGAAGTTTTGGAAGAGGTTGATGCAGATGTTTACTATGATCAACCAATGTTTAGGGTAAAAGTTGGTCAGTACTTTTCCCGGCTTCAGGCTGAAAAAGATTATGGCGTATTGAAAAACGATTTCCCTCAGGCATTGGTGCTTCCGGATAGAATCCGCCTTGAGAATGATTGATTCCATTAAAGCTCAGGCCAAAGGCATTTACCCTGATCTGCTCCGTATCAGGCATCATTTGCATTCAAATCCAGAGTTGTCTTTTCAGGAACATAAGACTTCAAAATTTATTCAAAGTGAGTTGGATAGGATCGGCATCGAATATAAGGTCATGGCAAATACCGGTGTAATTGGGTTGATAAAAGGTGAAAACCCTGATTCGCAAACAATAGCTCTCAGGGGCGATATTGATGCACTGCCTATACTAGAGAAAAATAATGTGCCGTATAAATCCCAAAACGAGGGAGTAATGCATGCTTGTGGGCATGACGTACATACAACTTGTTTGTTAGGCGCTGCCGAAATACTAAATAGTCACAAAAGCCAATTTGAAGGGTCTGTTAAATTAATCTTTCAACCAGGAGAGGAGAAATTACCCGGGGGAGCCTCACTCTTGATCAAAGAAGGTGTTCTGGAAAACCCGATGCCGAAAAGCATAATTGGACAGCATGTAATGCCATTAATACCATCTGGGAAAGTTGGTTTCCGTTCAGGGATGTACATGGCTAGTGCCGATGAAATTTATCTGACTGTAAAAGGTAAAGGCGGTCACGCTGCAATGCCAGAAATGAACATTGATCCGGTTTTGATCAGCAGTCATATAATTCTGGCCTTACAGCAGGTTGTTTCAAGAAATGCCTCTCCAAAAATTCCGTCTGTCTTGTCATTCGGCAAAATGCATGCTGACGGTGCCACCAACGTGATTCCGGATGAGGTTAAAATTGAGGGAACTTTCAGAACTTTAAATGAGGAATGGAGGATGGCAGCTCATCAAAAAATCAAGACAATTGCAAGCTCAGTTGCTGAAGGTATGGGTGGGAAATGTGAGGTTGAAATTAAAGTGGGTTACCCGTTTCTGATGAACCATGAACAGGTTACCTCTGATGCCAAAAATGCGGCTATCTCTTATTTGGGTGAAAACAATGTGCTGGATCTTGACATTTGGATGGGAGCGGAAGACTTTGCATGGTATTCACAAAAAGTAGATGCATGTTTTTACAGGTTAGGCACCCAAAATGAAGCCAAAGGAATTACATCAGGTGTTCACACCCCAACTTTCAATATTGATGAGCCAGCTATGGAAATTGGCGCTGGGTTAATGGCATGGATTGCGATTAGTCAACTAATTGCCTCTGCTGCTTAACTTCTTTCTCTTTCTCACCTGTAATAGCTTCCGAGACATTCATTATGTGGTCACCTGCCTTCTCACATGAGAATATGAAATCTTTGTAGATTGTTCCACTCTTCGCATCGTAGCCCTTATCCTCCATTCTTTTCAGGTGCTGTTTCCTGAGCTTATCACGGACGAGGTTGACAGCGCTCTCTTTTTCGAAGGCGTCAGTAATTGAAATGTCCCCGTTTATTTTCTGGAGATTGGTATTCATCACATTGAAGGCGGCATCAATTGAATCCAATATCTTATGAATGCCCTTGAGTTGTTCATCATTAAACTCAATCTCATTTTCAATTTTTCGTCCGATATCCTTTGACATCTGGAAAATGATATCGCCAACTCGTTCAAGATCGTTGTTTATGCTTAGTAAACTAGCCACTCTTAGCGAGGCATCATTACTCAACTGACCTTGAGATACTTTCATCAAATAGCTGGTTACTTCCTCTTCCATCCGGTCAGTTATCTCTTCATATTTTCTAATCTTCGCTAACAACTTATTCTGCTTTTTAGATTTTTTAGCATCAATTAAGTCTCTCAGGAATCCAGACATTTTTGAAGTTATCAGACCGAATTTGGCGGTTTCTTTTGCGGCTTCTTCTAGTGACAGTTCGGCGGTATCCATCATTCCAGTGCCGATGTATTCAAGTTTAAACTCCTCGTCATCACCTTTGGATGAGACCATCTTTATTACAGTTTTAGCAATAAAATCAACAAAGTTGATCAACAACAGGGTGTTAATGATGTTGAAACTTGTGTGGAAAATTGACAGGGCAATCGGAATGCTCTCCGGATTGTTATAAGGTGATAACCCATCTGAAGAAAGGTAGCCGTCAATTACGTTGAGGAAAACTGGCATAAGAAAAATGATCCAGAGCACCCCAAAAACATTAAACAAAAAGTGAGCAGCAGCTGCCCTTTTAGCATGCACATTCCCAATTAATGCCGCAAGATTAGCTGTTATGGTAGTGCCAATATTTTCACCCAGCACCATAGCAGCTGCCATATCAAACGGTATCCAGCCATTATTAGCCATTACAAGGGTAAGCGCCATCGCAGCACTTGATGACTGTACAGTTACAGTAAGCAGTGTTCCTATACCTATAAAAATAATTATAGATAAAAATCCTAAATCAGTGTATTGAGAAAGAAATGAGAGAATTTCAGGATTGGATTTCAAATCCGGAACCGCATCTTTTAAGTAAGACAACCCCAGGAATAAGAGTGAAAAGCCAATCAAAACTTCACCCCACGACTTAATCTTACTCCTACTAAAAAATAGCATGGGAAACCCAAAAGCAATTATTGGCAGTGCATAGCTGGCAATCTTTACTTTGAAGCCGACTATTGAGATTAGCCAGGCTGTTATAGTGGTACCAATATTCGCACCCATTATAACTCCAATGGATTCGGTCAAAGACAGCAATCCGGCATTGACAAAGCTTACTACTAAAACCGTAGTAGCCGAAGATGACTGCACTAAACCGGTTAAGGTAAAGCCTGTGAAAACCCCTTTATATCTGTTAGAGGTCATGGCGCTTAAAATTTGCCTCATTTTAGCACCGGCTACCTTTTGAATGCCTTCGCTCATTACCTTCATGCCGTAGATAAAAAAGCCAAGTGCTCCAAAAAGTTGGAGGAATTCGTTAAGTCCGAAATTCATTGGGATGTGGGAGTTGGGTTTTAGATATGATCAGTGTGGGTTAGATATTGCCTTACAATTTATAAAAATTGGTGTTGGGATTACAACACAAACTTAGCAGTTTGCCGTTCCCGCAATATTACCTTAATGTTAAGCCCAAATTACCTTTTCATTATCGCTATGTTAAGTACATAGCATTAAGTTAACTTTATTCGCGGTTACTCACATTATTCAACTTAATCTTCTTGTGATGAAAAAGAAGTTACTATTGCCCCTGGCATTGGTAATTATGGTTATCCCTATGTCTATCAAAGCACAGGGGCTAAGCAATTACTCTTTTGGAAAGGGACTTAAAGTTAAAGCCGAAGACGGTTCATTCGAAATGAAGTTCAGTACGAGGTTTCAGACGCTTTATCTGGGAGAATTGAACCTTGAGACTAATAACTACTCCGATCAAATGCTGATTAGAAGGGCAAGGTTAAAATTTGATGGGTTTGCCTTTTCTGAAAAACTCGTCTATAAAATTGAATTGGGGATTTCGAACAGGGATACCAGAAATTCAAGCACAGGGGGTCTTCCTCAGCATAGCGGCACATCAAACATCATTTTAGATGCAGTTATTAAATACAAGTTTGCCAAGGGTTGGGAATTATGGTTTGGGCAAACCAAGTTGCCAGGCAACCGTGAGCGGGTAATTTCATCACAAAAATTACAATTTGTAGACCGAAGCCTTGTGAACTCGAGGTTTAATATTGACCGTGACTTAGGGCTACAATTGCGCCGCAGCCTCAAATTAGGAAATGTTGGCCTGAAGTTGATTGGCTCAATCGCCGTAGGCGAGGGAAGGGATATCACATCTAGAAACCCCGGCGGCTACGACTACACGGGCCGTATAGAACTTCTGCCTTTTGGTGAGTTTAGCAATAAAGGCGATTATTTTGCTTCAGATCTTGAGCGTGAAGAAAAACCAAAATTGTCAATCGGCATTACCGGAGATTACAATGATGGGGCCGTCAGACGTGGAGGTCAATTAGGTGGTTTCGTGGTTGACACCGAGGGTAATCAGTTGCAAAGTGACCTGAGTGCAATTTTTGTAGACGCCATTTTCAAGTACAAAGGATTTTCGTTTGCGTCTGAATTTGCGTCAAAAGGTGGTGATAATGTTCAGGGATTTCGAACAGGCTCTGGATTTGTGGCTCAGGCTGGTTATCTATTCAACAGCAACTTCGAACCAGCGTTTCGATATACTGTAATTGAAGCCGATAACCGCTTTTCAGCGCTAAGTAATCAAACAGAATATACATTGGGCTTTTCGAGATACTTTTCAGGGCATAACCTGAAAGTTCAAACGGATTTTTCGTATTCCGATTTTGCTGAAGGAGACGACGAATTCAGGTATCGCTTGCAAATGGAAGTCTCATTTTAACAAAAGGATAATGCCCTTAACGCTAAATTGATATTAGTCATCATCAATTTTGTTTACCATTAAGGCGTGAAGAAAGCATCAATCAATAGTCAAAAGATATTTAGGGTCGTAGCAATAATTGCCACGGTACTATTGTTTTTTGTGTCATTGAAATTGATGGGTGCCTCATTAAATGCAATGGGCACTGATACGGTTCAATCTTTCATAACTGGTGCGAATAATCCCTTCATTGGTCTTTTTATCGGATTGTTGGCGACTGCCATCATACAAAGTAGTTCCACTACAACATCAACGGCAGTAGCCCTTGTTGGAACCGGAGCAATTGACTTTTCCACCGCCATTCCAATAATTCTTGGAGCCAATATTGGCACCACTGTCACTGCCGCATTGGTATCCCTGGCATTCCTGGGTCAAAAAAGAAAGTTAAGAAAGGCTATCTCAGTTGCCCTGAGCCATAATTTTTTTAATGTAATAGTCGTTATCATCCTCTTCCCACTGGAATATCAGTATGGCCTATTGACCAGAACCTCTGTCTTTATTTCTGGTCTTTTCAACGTATCCTCAGGAGCCTTATTGATGTCGGAACCAAACAACGGATCATTAATAGACCCAATTTTTACGCTGATTGGCAATGACATAATCACTCTCATTATTTCATTTGCTTTACTTGTGGTGTCAATCAAGCTTCTGGCTAAGCAGATTTACCAGATATTGGTTGCAAGTAGGAGTTCTGATTTTAAGAATGCCTTTAAAAATCCGTATAAATCGTTCTCTTTTGGGTTTTTAGTTACAGCCGGCATTCAATCATCTTCGATTACAACTTCATTTGCGATACCAGTTGCGGCTACCGGCAAGATTTCACTCAAAGATATTTTCCCTTTTATCCTTGGGGCCAATATAGGTACTACCGTTACCGCTTTTATTGCTGCAATATTTACATCACAGACGGCAATTGTAATCGCAATTGCTCATTTGCTTATTAATATTTTTGGGGTGCTTCTTTTTATGCCCTTTCCACTGTTGAGAAACGGTATTGTAAATTTTTCGAAATGGTTTAGCATACAAGCATTAAAATATCGCTTGGTCGGGTTTTTATATCTGCTCCTCATTTTCTTTCTAATACCATTTACCCTTATTTACTTAAATATTACCATTTAACACTTTCATAATGCTGAGTATCTCATTGAACGTTCAATGATTTAATTTTCAGATTTTAAATGTGAGAATATGAAAGTGATACATGCAAACAGAAGGGAATTCATCAAGTTTTTTGGTCGGTCTGGTATCGCAATAGCAGGACTCTCAGTTTTGCCAGGATGTGTTCCTGAATCCAAAGAAGGCGAATCGGCTTCAAGTTCCTTTCCATTGACGCCTATTCAGCCTACAAAGTCAGATGACTTGGTATTGGCAGAGGGGTTTAACTATCACGTAATTACCAAACTCGGTGATAAGATTAATGATAGTGAGACCTATGGGGACAACAACGATTACACAGCCTTCCTACCATTGAATGACAAGTCAACTGATGGATTACTCTGGGTGAATCATGAAAATATTAACCCCTGGCTGATATCAGGATATACTGGGGGCGAGAAAACTAAAGAACAGGTAGATATTGAAATGCAGCATGTTGGCGGCAGCATAATCAGAATAAAAAAGACTGATACTGGAAAATGGGAAATGGTTGAAAACGACCCCTACAATAGGAGGCTGACGGCCAATACAAAAATTCCATTTGAATGGGATCAGCCAATCGCGGGTTCTGCTGAGGCCATTGGGACACTTGCCAATTGTGCTGGAGGCTTAACGCCCTGGGGTACAATTCTTACCTGTGAGGAAAATTATCATAATTTCTTTGGGCTAAGAGACCTTCAGGAAGGGCCAAGAACCAGGCAAAGTGTTCATGGGTGGGAAAAATATTATGACCATCCACCTGAGCATTATGGCTGGGTAGTTGAGGTTGATTTAAAAACCGGTGATGCCAAGAAGTTAGTCGGCCTTGGCCGTTGTGAACATGAGGCTGCGGCCGTTCACCAGGAAGATGACGGTATTTGCGTGGTTTACACCGGAGATGATAAAGAAGGGGAGCACCTCTATAAATTTATTGGTGCTGAAGCAAACAGTCTGACCCGAGGGACATTATATGTTGCCGATACAGAAAATGGCAAGTGGCTTTCACTTGATATAAATGAGCAGCCAATACTTCAGCAAAATTTTAAAGACCAGACTGATGTATTAGTAAGAGTCAGAGATGCTGCCAAACTCGTTGGAGCAACTCCTCTGGATCGCCCAGAAGACGTGGAAATCGATCCGATATCAGGCAACACATTTGTGACTCTAACTAATAATGTAGCAGAAGGAAATTTCCATGGCTCCATCTTAAAAATTGTTGAAAAAAATGGTGATAAGCGATCTCTTGAGTTTGCTGCCGAAGTTTTCGCTGTGGGTGGTGAGGAAATCGGTTTCTCATGCCCAGATAATTTAGCCTTCGATAAGAACGGCAACATTTGGCTGGCCTGCGATATTTCCGGCTCAAAAATGAACAAAGGTGAATATGCTCCTTTCAAAAACAATGGGCTCTATTTTATACCAACAGCTGGTGAAAACGCTGGTAAGGCTTTCCAGATTGCCAGTGGACCCCACGATTGCGAAATCACCGGCCCAACTTTTTCTCCAGACTACAAAACACTTTTTGTTTGTGTGCAGCATCCAGGCTCAGAAAGCGAAGGCATGAATAGCTTTACCAGTCATTGGCCTGAAGGAGGCGATACTTTACCCAGATCAGCTGTTGTGGCGATTCAGGGTGAAATGCTGGATCGGTTGATAGGCTAAATTCAATCTCAATTTTCCTTTCATTAAATTTATTCTATGGATCAATTCGTCACATTGAACAATTCTGTTCAAATGCCAATTTTTGGCTTAGGTGTTTGGCAAAGTAAATCGGGAGATGAAACTGAGAACGCCGTACGGTGGGCAATAGAAACCGGATACAGGCACATTGACACTGCTGCTTTTTATCAGAATGAAACAAGTGTTGGTAAAGCCATCCGGGATTCAGGAGTTTCAAGAGATGACCTCTTTGTAACAACTAAACTTTGGAATGCAGATCAGGGCTATAAGACCGCACACCAGGCATTTGAGCGTAGTCTCTCCAAACTTGGCACAGGCTACATCGACTTGTATTTGATTCACTGGCCAAAGGGTGAATTATCCAATCAGACCTGGAAGGCCTTCGAAGAGATTTATGCCACAGGTAAAGTAAAGGCCATCGGAGTGAGCAACTTCATGGTGAGTCAATTGACAGATTTTCTACCATCATGTGATGTGACCCCAGCTGTAAATCAGGTTGAATTCCACCCACATCTGCAACAGCCAGAACTACAGGAATATTGCAAGAAAAACAAAATTCAACTGGAGGCTTGGAGCCCAATAATGCAAGGGCAAGTCACTGATGTAGAGGAGCTTAAACAAATTGGTAATAGCCATAACAAATCACCTGCGCAAATCGCCTTGAAATGGGAAATTCAAAAAGGTATTGTAACAATTCCGAAATCTGTGAAACAGCACCGCATTCAGGAAAATGCTGATATTTTCGATTTTGAGCTATCCGACGAAGAAATGACCGCAATAGATAATTTGGACCAGAATCGCCGGATTGGACCTGATCCCTTGAATTTTAATTTTTGATTCATGCCTCATATTGATGTGATACAACCAGAAAATGCTGCCGGGGAGCTAAAAGAAATTTATGATGGCCTGATTAAGTCGAGGGGTAAAATTGCCGAAGTGCATAAAATTCAAAGCCTTAACCCTAAAACCATCACCGATCACATGAACCTCTACATGACCATCATGTTCGGGAAATCACCGCTGAAGCGGGTGCAGCGTGAAATGATAGGGGTGGTCGTATCGAACGCCAATGATTGCGAATACTGCCAGGTTCATCATATCGAGGCAGTGAACAATTTTTGGAAAGATGATGAGAGGGCAGCCAAACTTAGGCTGGACTACAAAACTGCTGATTTAAGTGCTACGGATACGGCGCTGTGTGATTTCGCCTGGGAATTAACCAAGAACCCTGGTATCACTAATCAATCAGACCTCACAAAACCATTAAAAGCAGCAGGGCTTGACGACCGCTCCATCCTCGATGCCACGTTGGTTATTGGCTACTTCAATTTTGTAAACCGGATTGTGCTTGGTTTGGGTGTAGCTTTGGAAGAAATTCCGGGTGGTTACAAGTACGAGTAATACTAACCTGACCACTTGTTCCCCGTTATTAATCTATCTTTGAGATTAGCCTTTTTTGAAGGCTTCTGAATAAACATGAATTGAACAAACCAACGCCCATTCTGGATAATCATGGCCGCCCAATGAACTACCTGCGGCTTGCCGTAACCGATCGGTGCAATTTGAGGTGTTTCTACTGCATGCCTGAGGAGGGCATCAAATATCTGCCCAAGCAAGCATTACTTACTTATGAAGAAATGCTGCGTATTGCATCTATTCTTGCAGGGATGGGTGTAAATAAAATCAGGCTAACTGGCGGGGAACCGTTTGTAAGGACTGATTTAATGGGTTTCATAGATCGCTTGAATCAAATAGAAGGAATTGACAATATTCATATCACTACCAATGGCGTATTGACCCACAAATACATACCGGACTTTAAATCCGTTGGGATAAAATCGGTCAACCTCAGCCTTGATACATTTGATAAAGAGCGGTTTTACAAAATCACTCGACGGGATGAGTTTGATAAAGTGATTGGATCATTCCACATGCTGCTTGATAATGGAATCAAAACCAAAATCAACGCAGTGGTGATGGAAGGCCAGAATATTGAAGATATTATCCCCTTGGTAAAACTGAGCCAGAAATATCCAATTGATGTCCGTTTTATTGAGGAGATGCCTTTTAATGGTGAAGGCATGCACTATCCAAAACTTATATGGAACCACCAAAGGATCATCGACCATATCAAGACCCAATTTCCAGATTTAGAGCGACTGACTGACCCTGAAAACTCCACCTCATATGGTTATAAAGTTCCGGGAGCAGTGGGTCAATTTGGGATCATAGCTGCTTTCAGCAGGACTTTCTGTGGCTCTTGCAACCGTATCAGGTTAACCGCACAAGGTCAGCTCAAAACCTGCCTTTACGATGATGGAGTATTGGATATCAAAGCATTGTTGAGGTCCGGAGCAACTGACGAAGAAATCCGAACGGCATTTTTAAGAGCTTTCAACTCCAGGGCAAAAGATGGATTCGAGGCTGAAAATCGAAGGCAACTAAACCCCGAGGTAAGTGAATCGATGAGTACGATTGGCGGGTAGGTTGGTGTTGATTGAATCGTAATCAATAGCTAAAATATGAGCTCCTAACCCGTCATTCTCGGGCTTTAGACCCGGGAATCTTCAGCCTTACAGAGGCTGATTGGTCGACAGACCAATATTCGATGTGAGTCTAAACCCATCAAATTCACTCAAATCCCAAAATGAGGTTATTTTTGGCTTATGAGGGTTGCCCTTGCAGAAATATGGGATTTCGTTGAACTGGCTGGAGATGAAAAAATCAAGCAGGTTGACTTATGGTTGGGCAAACATGAAATCGCTGATGTTTCTTATCAGGTAATTAAAGAAATAAGGAAAGGAACGGACTACGATACGGAACTGCTGCCTGACCTTTTCACCACCAGTGAAATCACCTGGCAGCCAAATGAGTACGCCTCCCATAAAGATTGCCTGGCAGGTCTTAACATTTTAAAGCACCAATGCGAGTCACAAGCTGCTGCCTATAAAAGCAAGAAATCAGAGATTTCAAAGTTCTATGGCCTTCTAATCGAAAAAATGGAGGCCGAAACAAACGAAGCTCTGGTAAAAGCTGAAAATGAAGAAACCAAGTTGACCCGCATTTTGGGCAAGTTCAGGAAAAACATTTATCCGGTCATTAAATTTTTATTGGAACATCCTGCCAATCACCCACAAATAAAATTCGAGGCAACCCTACGCCAGGATTTTATGGCCAAGACACTTTTTAATGAGTACCATGTCAAATTCTCTGACCTGATTAATCCATGCTGGATAGTCTGGATTGGGGAAAAGCCTCCCAAAAAAGAGCCATCAACGAAAGAGACCGAGGAGAAGGAAAAACCTAAAAAAGAAGAAACCGCAAAATCATAATTCATGTCATTTCTTGAACAGTTGGCTATTAATGCCGCAAATTTTATTTGGGGAACACCCCTGCTCATTCTTTTAATGGGTGGTGGTTTATTCTTTATGATCTATTCGCGGTTCCTGCCTTATAAATATTTTACACATGCTATTGCCATTCTTCGAGGCAAATACCATGACGACGCAGACCCGGGAGAAATTAGCCAGTTTCAGGCGCTATCAGGTGCACTGGCAGCAACTGTGGGTATGGGCAATATTAGTGGTGTGGCGGTGGCCATAGCAACAGGAGGGCCAGGTGCCGTCTTCTGGATGATGGTGAGTGCGGCTATAGGAATGTCAACTAAATTTTTTACCTGTACCCTGGCAGTAATGTACCGCGGCAAAGATTCTGATGGAAATATTCAGGGTGGGCCGATGTATGTAATTACTGAAGGTTTGGGGCAAAATTGGAAACCCCTGGCAATCTTCTTTTGTGTAGCAGGTTTCTTTGGGGCAACACCGATTTTTCAGGCCAATCAGCTGATACAGGTAATCCATGAAGCTGTATTATACCCAACAGCTATGGCCTCAGCTGACAGCCAGACTTCCAATATTCTTGTGGGGGTAATTATTACAGCCATAGTTGGGTTTGTGATCTTCGGGGGCATCAAAAGGATTGCAAATGTTGCTTCAAGATTGGTACCATCAATGGTGCTGCTCTATGGGGCATGTGTGCTTTTCATTATGGCTAAGTACTACGATAATGTAATCCCTAGTTTCATGTTGATTCTGGAAGATGCTTTTACTGCAAATGCTGCCTTAGGCGGGGCTGTTGGAGCCATCATCATGACGGGTGTAAGAAGGGCCGCGTTTTCGAATGAGGCTGGTATTGGCACTTCGCCAATGATGCATGGGGCTGCTCAGACAAAAGAACCAGTCCGTGAAGGCCTTGTTGCAATGATGGAGCCTTTTATAGACACAATGGTGGTGTGCACTTTAACCGGAATGTCAATTATAGTTACTGGTGCCTGGAAAGATCCGGATGCCAACGGGATAACGCTTACCTCGAAAGCGTTTGAATTGGCTATGCCGGGTATCGGGCCATTACTATTAATGATCTGTGTGACCATTTTTGCTATCACAACCATTTTTGGTCTGGCCTACTATAGCAAAAAATGTTTTTCATTCATGTTCGGAACAGGCTTTGATACGCCATTTAATCTTTACTACATGGGGCTTGTTGTATTGGGATCGGTCCTCAGCTTACAAGCTGTTTTTAGTTTTATCGATTTTGCATACGCTCTTATGGCTATACCAACTGTGATTTCAGCGGTGCTGCTGGCACCAAAAGTGAAGCAGGCGGCTAAGGAGTATTTTGATAGGATGAAAGTAACTGAGTAGGGCTAATTCTCATCAGGCTTCACTTCCCGAGTAGCACCCTTTTTTATGATGGTCATTATCCTTGAAAACTCTCGTTCGGTAATCTTTCCGTCTTTTACAATGTCCTTAATTTCCTGTGTTTGGTCATCTTTTAGAATGATGTCGCCTCTTTTTTGATGTGCTTCCACAATAGACTGCATATCTTCAATGCGATGCTTTAATATCAGGAATTGATTTTCGTTGATGTGCCCTTCTTCCAAAGCTTTGCTGATAAAATCTTTTTGTTCTATCAGTTTGGTTTCCAGCTTATAGTGCCCCTCTACATATTCTTTAATCAGATCATTTGTCTGATACAAGATGTTCTTGAATCTCCTTTTTTTGCGATTGGCCAACAATCGACCCACAATGGCAGATATGAGGGCTATTAAAACACCACCGATCAAACCCAGTTTATCCCAAAAACCTGATGCCCAAAAATCACTACTGAAAATGTTCCATGTGCTGATTTCTGAATCTTCATAATGCAGCAAAACTTTGTCCCCTATTGGGGTGTCGTAAGTGAGTGAAACCAATTGTCCCTGCTTGAAATCTTCATTCTCCTTGAAAACAATGTTTAAAGGAGACATTGATTCGATGTGCTTTTCATTCAATGAAATCGTTTTCCCATTCTCTCTTGATACTACAAAACTGTAATCTTCAGAAGTTACGCCATCATCTATACCAAATGTGATGAACCAATCTTCGCCATTAAAGAGCAGTTGGGTTTCAAGAGGTTGGGATTTCAAGAGCCATTGAGCAAACTGGATCGGCAATTGATTCCGTAATTCTGATTGCGACAATTCACCATCCCCAATAAACTTGTTGTTCACTTTTATCTGGTAATTGAAAATCCCTTCTTCTGTTGAAAAGAGATCCAGGCTGCAAACAAGGCTGGCATTCCCATCCTTTATGAACACCTCACCAAAACGATGGCTGTTCTGAAGTTCCTGTTGAATTCTGCCCTCAATCAATGGAATAAGGTCTTTTTGTGCCCCTAAAGCTTCTAAAGTGTTCGCTGTTGGATTGATTGAAACCACAACATTCGGCTTCACTCTAACTATCCGCATATAGCGCCGCAGGTCGTTATAATAATTATCATCCTTTGGTACGATCTGGGTCACTTCAAGGGAGTTGTTGAACAAATCCCTGGCTTCAGGGTCTTTATGTGCATTGAATAGCAGGTTCCTGATTTGGCCTGCTAAATCCTGATCGAGGTCTGGGGAGAAAACATAGGCATGATATGGCACTTCAAACTCAGAAAGCACAGAAAATTTCGACTTGTTTGGCCCATCAAAATCGTTGAACCTTTTATCATCAACGGCTATTGCATCCACTTTTCCGCTGTCCAATGCCCAAAGCGAAGCGGTATGATCACCTGAAAACCGATAATTGACAACCTCAGATTCAAGGTCGATGTTAAACTCAGTAAGCACTCCTTTAGGGATTTTATATCCTGATGTAGAGGATTCTTTCACGAATAAAATCTCTTTCTCTTTCAAGTCACCAAAATTCTTGATCCCAGCTTTGGCCAAAATATAACCCTTATAATGGTCTTCGCGGTCCACCAGGTGAGAACCGAAAACTGAGAGTTCAGGAAAATCGACTTTGGCTTTGAGGTATGGGAAGGTTGTGAAAATTCCCAAGTCATAATCACCCCGACTAAGCAAAAAACCAAGATTTTCGTCAGCTACAATCTCAACGTTTACTTTTCTGCCCAATTGGGATCCGAGGTAATCCATGAGAGGGATAAAAGTCTCGTTCACCTTTTCAGCCGATTTATACTGAATGATACCTACCTTCAATTCATCTTGCTGGGCAAAAAGCTGAACACTTAAAAAGGTTGTGACGATTAAAAACGCTTTCTTCATCTTGACAATGGTGATTAACAAACTTTGAAATTAGAAAATCCAATCTTCAAATCTATCATTAACTTCGGATTGAAAACCTCAATCAAATGAAAGCGCTATTTGCCGTTATCCTAACCTTCACTTGTGTAACACTTCAAGCCCAATATCTGCTTAAACCAGATCGGATATTTGATGGAAATGAGGTGAAAACAGGCTGGGTAGTATTAGTGGAAGATGAGTTGATTTCTTATGCTGGCCCTTTGTCAGGCATGAAATCAACATCTGCTACCGTAATCGATCTTTCCGGAACCACCCTGATGCCAGGAATGATCGAGGGTCATTCACACATCACATTGCACCCTTACAACGAAACAAGTTGGAATGATCAGGTTCTGAAAGAATCTCATGCTGAAAGAGCAGTAAGGGGAGCCAATCATTTGAGAGCCTCACTGGAAGCCGGCGTAACAACCATGCGTGACCTTGGGGCTGAAGGAGCCGGATATATTGATATAGGACTAAAGCAGGCAGTTGAAAAAGGGGTAATTCCAGGGCCAAGGCTATTGGTTGCAGGGCCAGCCATTGTTGCAACAGGTAGTTATGGGCCCAAGGGGTTTCATGATGGTGTTCAGGTGCCATTAGGAGCTGAGGTGGCTGATGGGCAGGATAACCTGATAAAAGTGGTTAGGGATCAAATTGGCAAAGGGGCAGATTTCATCAAAGTGTATGCAGATTATCGCTGGGGGCCAAATGGTGAGGCAAGGCCAACTTTTACTCAAGATGAGATCGCCTTAATTGTGAAAATTGCTGAGAGCAGTGGGCGTTATGCTGTTGCTCATGCTGCCACCGAGGAGGGCATGCGAAGAGCCACACTCGCCGGGGTTGAAACTATAGAACATGGTGACGGGGGCACAAAAGAAATCTTTGAGCTGATGCGCCAAAAGAATGTCGCCTTTTGCCCAACACTGGCAGCCGGTGACGCTATTATGCAGTACAGAGGATGGAAAAAGGGGGTTGAGCCTGATCCGGAGCGAATTGTGAACAAAAGGAAATCATTTAAGCTGGCGCTGGAGTCAGGGGTGAAAATTTGTTTCGGTGGCGATGTTGGCGTTTATCCCCATGGAGACAATGTACGTGAGCTGGAAATGATGGTGGACTATGGAATGGAAACACTGGATGTCTTGAAATCTGCTACTTCTGGAAATGCCGGGATATTTCATCTGTCGGACAAGGTCGGTACGATCAAGGAAGGATTATTCGCCGATCTTATTGCCGTAGAAGGAGACCCTTCTAGGGACATTTTAGCCCTGAGGAATGTGAAAATGGTGATGAAAGGTGGCGTTAAGTTTGAACCCTAGTTCACCGGAAGGCCTAACTTTTCACTTGCTTCAATTAGGATTTTTTAATTCAACTGTCTAACCTCAATATTTTCATTTTCTATACGGCTGAGTTCCTCAAGTTTGCCCTCTGATAAAAGTTGGTCATGTATTTCCACAGGCTGGATTCCAAGCTCTTTCTTAGGTTTATAGTTGATGTAATCCTGAAAAATAATTCCACCGATCTCCTGACGGTTGTAGGCCTTTCTTAGCCGTGAGCCAATTCCTTCGCTTTCTGCATAGCTATAAGCGATATAATCTACCGTGAAACCGTTTTTGTTGATCCAATAGCAAAAAATATCTTCATAATCTTCACCTCCACCAGTCTGATCAAAAGTCACCTTAATCTTATAGTATTCATTTCCCTCTAACTCAGTTTGCCCCAAGAATTCTTTATTCACTGCACCATCGTTAAGTGGGTATGGCAGTTGAACAAAGTAAAGAACCGAATTAACTGAGCTGGTAAAGGCAGTTTTTCGTTCTTCAGAAATAACCACCTGAGTTTCATTTAAATATCTTTTGAAATTCGAGGCATTAATAAGCACATCACGCAAAACGCCGAGGGTATCCTGGGTTTCCCGTGTGTATACAAACCTCCCCCCTTTCCGCTCTAATGAATAATGCCGATCCCGGAAATCGAATTCAATCAAAACATTTTCATAATTCTTACCTCCATGGGCTTCAATCGATTTATCAACAATTATTTGCGGATCGGTTAAATCAGATTTGCAAGAGCTTATGAAAATTATCGTCAGTAAAAAGAATATCGAATATTTCATTGATCAGATCGTTTAGGGTGGGTGCATTACAAACGGGTTGCGCTATCGCAAGTTCTGTAAGAATCCTGACAATAACGATGATAAATCCATACCATCAAATTAACACCCGTGTTGGCAATAAAATTCTGTTAGCTGCTTGCAGAATTTCGAACAGCCTGCTAATATTGCACTCCGTTTTTCGGAGCGGTATTTTCCCCCTTAGCTCAGCTGGTTAGAGCGGCTGACTGTTAATCAGTAGGTCCTTGGTTCAAGTCCAAGAGGGGGAGCCACAAAAGCTGTCAATTTATTGGCAGCTTTTTTTATTTATTCCATTAGAATTGAGGTCTATTTGCTTTAAATGGAATACAATAGCCTACATGGAATATTGCTCATTACAGGATTGTTGATCCTGGCTTTGATATTCAGACGCAAACCGCATTTAAAGGGATATTCTTTTTCCATCCTAATTCTTGCCGCTGTAGTAGCATCGCTCCTTTATCCTTCGCTATTTACCACGTGGGGCACATTTGATCTCAAATTATTGATTGTGCCGTTGCTCCAGATCATCATGTTCGGAATGGGAACGGCCATGAGCCTTAAAGACTTTGTCGGTGTTATTAAAATGCCCAAAGCGGTTGGAGTGGGATTAATATGTCAGTTTACAATAATGCCGATAGTGGGCACTTCGTTAGCTATCATTTTTGCCCTACCGCCAGAAATTGCAGCCGGTATTGTGTTAGTCGGTTCATCCCCAAGCGGCCTGGCATCCAACGTGATGTCATACCTAGCAAAAGCTAACCTGGCCCTATCAGTAACCCTAACCGCATGCTCCACAATGCTTGCACCTATTCTTACCCCTTTTCTAATGGAAATGCTGGCGGGTCAGTTTGTTCCGATTGATTTTCTTGCCATGGTATGGAGCATTACCAAAATTGTAATTATCCCGATTATTGCAGGCCTAACGTTCAATCACTTTTTTCACGGTAAACTGAAGTGGCTGGATAAAGCTATGCCACTTATATCAATGGGAGGTATTGCCTTCATAATTACAATTATTACCGCGGCTGGTCATGAAAGCCTCCTTTCTATTGGCTTGCTGTTAGTTACCGCCTCCATCATTCACAATTTCTCCGGTTATTTCTTGGGCTACTGGGCTTGCAAATTATTTGGGTTTCCGGAACAAGATTGTAGAACTATCGCCCTTGAAGTAGGTATGCAAAATTCAGGATTGGCATCAGGTATTGCACTAGAAATGGGCAAAGTTGCGACGGTGGGTTTGGCGCCTGCAATATTCGGCCCTTTGATGAACATTTCAGGTTCATCTCTTGCTACCTGGTGGAGGGATAAAAATGAACTTTGAGAGCAAAAAAAGGCGTAAATCAATTCAGGTTCACTAACTAAATAATCCCTTAATTTCCTCGCTATACTCCGGTATCGCACCGGAAGACGCAGCCACGAATCCACCGATTTTATTAGCAATGGTAGCTGACTTGATGGCATCAGCAGTATTCACATAAGTGTACATAAAGGCTGCGCTGAAAGAATCACCGGCACCAATGGCATCTACAACATGCACCGGCTCACTTTTAATGTGGTGCAGCGCTAGTTTGTCGTAAACATAGCAACCATCACCCCCGGCGGTAATTATCACATGTTTGATATTCGGGTAGAGCTTGATGAGTCTTCTAATGAAATCTGCCTGTTGCAATTTGGTTTCAAAAAGCATTAATGAGATTTCATTTATTTCTTCTTCACTTACTTTAAAAATATCAGTGTTGGCCAATGAGAAGCGGATAATTGCCTCATTGTAGCAGTCTTTACGGAGGTTGACATCATAAAACCGATGCTTGAATGAATGGTTTTCAATAACCTTTTTTAAAGTTTCTCCCGAAGCCCCTCGTTGGGCTACCGTTCCGAAATAAAGCACATCGAAATGATCCTGATCTAGCTGATCTTTTGCAGCATCAAAATCGATAAAATCATAAGCGACACCAGGCACTATAAAATACTCTGGCTGTCCATTCACTAATTTTATGGGAACAGTACCTGTAGGATGTTGATCATCCCATTGGACATAAGAAGCATCTACACCCAGTTTGTTGATTCTTTCGTAGGCGGTCTCGCCCCGCTGGTCTTTACCTAATTTAGACATGATGGCGGCATCGCCACCGCATTTAACAAAGTGAGCAGCAAAATTTAAGGGGGCACCGCCTAAATGATCATCGTCATTAATAATGTCCCACAATACTTCGCCGAATGCTAAAACCTTCATAATTATAATATTAGTCCTGTTAGATTACTTCTCAAAGATTTGGATCCGGTTGCCATCAGGATCGCTAATGACCGCCATTCGTTTTCCCGTTAGACTGTCTTCGACAACATCTTTAGAAACGTCCATACCAAGATTAGTTAGATGATCGATCCAACCATCAAAGTCCTTCACTATAAACCCAATTTTAAATAAGCCCAAAAGGCGGGTTTTATCGGTATAGTTCGGAATTACATCTGCTGGATTTAACGCTTTGTTCAGTTCAATTAACTCAATGGCAGATGTGCTATTTTTGAGGTTGACGATTTTAAAACCTCTCTCGTCAGAGCCAACCTCATTCACAACTTCAAATCCTAAAAAATCTACGTACCAAATTTTGGAAGCGTCGATGTCCCTAACAATCACCGCTGAAAAAGAGGCTTTTAAATCATCCGGTGCCGTTGATTGGGCAGAGCTCAGAAGTGGGGTAAGGACCAAAAATCCAATAATTAGTTTTCGCATAATGAGTTGATCTTTTAGCGCTGAATTTTGGGTTATCTCCAAATACTATTTAACTCCCAAAGGATGAATTCGTCCAAATTAACGGAACCGTTTTTAGCCAAAACCTCCAATAACCTATATGGTTCTAAAGGGAATATATTAACCGTCAAGACGGTTGCCCCATCATCGGCAAAAAGTTCGATTGATGACGCATCAACAAAAATTCGTAGTTCGACAGTATCATCAACTAACCTATTTCCCCATTGCCTCTGGGCAAATTCTTGATGAAATCCACTATTGCCAGCTTGTGTGCGATCAATGAAATATTTATTGCGGATCGCATCAAATCCGATTGTCACATTTTCGCTGCCGTTTGATAACCGTATTCCAAACTCATCTGAGTTAATCCCTGAAAAAGTTACTGCAAGCTCAGCTTTGTTAATGTCAAGTGAATCCGTCTCTATTTTTAGCGACCTTTCAACAGCCGTTTGCTCCAAACTCATGGTCTTGCTTCTCAGCTGGTTAAGTTCCAAAATTGGCTTAGATTTTATGATGTAACCATCAGCGGTGTTTGAGAGTGAGAGTTCCCGTGGTATTGTCATGGCGCTTCGCCATTTTTCAGTTGGCACTATCTGGGCGTAAAGCCAATTGCTCATCCAACCAATGAATAATCTTCGGCCATCTTCCTCAGGAATATCGGACCAGGTTACCCCAGCATAATTATCTGTGCCATAGTCCAACCACAAGATAGTTTCAGGGGAATTATCATTCTTGAAATCTGTACCATCAAAATCCCCGATAAAGTATTGTGTAGATGAACCGCCATTAGGTCCACCGGGATTTACGCTCACCAAAAGCACCCATTTAGTTTTACCATCAAACTGCATCGGAAAAAGATCGGGGCACTCCCAAAGCACTTCCCTCCTTCCCTCGTTCAACCCAAAGTCGCTCAGCTTATCCCAGGATTTAAAATCTGCCGATGAATAAAACTCAACATGATCAAATACCGCTAGCGTCATGATCCATTTTTGGGTTGGCTCATGCCAAAACACTTTAGGATCACGGAAATCTTTAATACCCTGGTTTGGCAGAACAGGATTGCCTTCATATTTGGTCCAATTGCGACCTTTGTCAAGGCTATACGCAATGCTTTGATACTGAAAATCAGTCCGCCCAGCTTTTTCACCCTCCATTAAATGGTGTGTGAAAATGGCGATCATCGGTGGTTCTTCATCAGTTCCGAAACCCGAAGTGTTGTTCCAGTCAATAACAGCGCTGCCAGAGAAAATGAGTCCCAAGCTGTCAGGATAAAGTGCAATGGGCAAATGCTCCCAGCTAACCAAATCTGTACTGACGGCGTGGCCCCAATGCATCGGCCCCCAAACAGTACTGTCGGGGTAATATTGATAGAACAGATGGTACTCACCTTCATAATTCACCATCCCATTAGGGTCGTTCATCCAATTGGCCTCCGGTGTGAAATGATATTGGGGGCGGTATTTCTCGGTGTAATAAGAGGATTTTTCTGTAGAACTTTCCTGCGTCTTCACTGATTGGGAGCAACCAACAATGGCAAAGCAGCCAATCATCAAAAGAAAGGGATTTGGTGTAGGCATGGCTTAAAAATTTTTTAAGCCACTTAAGTTAGTAAAGGTTCGTTAAATGCTGATGTACGATGAAACCCTAAAACTCATCATCGCCAAAATCATCATCACCCCTGCCATTTCTTGAGCGCTGCTTTTTCTGGTTCAACCTGTAAGTAAAAGTAAGCTGACCACTGCGACGCCTCCATTGGAAATCACTCCGCTCATAGTAGCCATCGCTAAAAACTTCTCCCCGGTATTTTCGGGAGTTAAAAAGGTCTCTGATACTCAGTGACAAGGTGCCATTCCCTTTCATTACATCTCTTGAGAAACCAAGGTCTACAGAGGTCATCGAAAACCGCTTGCCCTGAACAGTGTTCCTTGGTGCCCTGTATGAAACATTAACCTGGGCGCTAATAGATTTTGCTATCTTGAAATTGTTGTTCAACCTCCCACTAAAACTGGTGGCTGACACCTTATCAAATTCAATCAATTGTTCATCAAACATAACCGAACCAGCATTGGTGATTGAATGGAACAAATTCATATTACCATTAAGGTTGTACCACGTGGCAAATTCATGGGAAAAATTTAACTCGGCACCGACGTCATTCTGCTCTGTGATGTTATATGGGCGCTGAAATGTGATTTCTCCCGTGACAATGCGAATGCGTTGATAAACGCCATTGGCATGGCGGTAATAAACGCCTCCATAAATTGAAGAATTATTTAGGTTAAGTAAATAGCCCAGCTCATAAGAATCGGTGTACACAGGCCTTAGATTTGGGTTACCTACCCGGAAATTTCGATTATCAAAAATTTGTGCAAAAGGGTTTAGAAACCGACCCCTGGGCCGCCTAATCCTGCGGCTATAGCTTGCTTGTAAAGACTGCTGATCAGTAAGGTTATAGGTGACAAATGCACTCGGAAATAAGTTGTGATAATTCTGATGGTTACGCTCATCAGTGGTTTTGAGTACAGTGGTCAGGTCTGTCATCTCATAACGTAGACCCAATTGCCATGACATCCTGTTTAGTTTATTTCCGATGATTGAGTAGGCCGCAAATACTTTTTCGCGGTACTCAAAATCATTGGTGAAAGCTGAATCTACAACAAAGACCCCCTGCTCACTTTGGTCTTCCACCACATAATCATTGCCGACAAGCCTGTCTGTAAACCTGAAACCAGTTTCAAATAATCCCTCATCCTGAAAAGGGTGCAGATATTCGCCCTGGGTCATCCACCGTTCCTCTATTTCATCATTGATTGATTGCTGCACTTGATTGGTCATCAGGTTTCCTGTAACACCTGAATTCTCTACCAGGCTACCATCCTCCAACTCATTGTTGTTCTGATATTGAAAATCGAATGAAAGCTTCTGATCCTTTTTTTCGAAAGTCCTGGTGTAATTGATCGAGTATTCCAGATTTTCATCGCCCTCAGTTTCAACACCCAATCTTTCAGTTAATGAGTCAAGGTTATCCTGCGGATAATGGTCAGAATAGAAAGTATTAAAATCATTGTTTTCATCAGAAAATCTATAGAGAAATGCCAGTGTAAGCGTGTTGTAATCATTCAAGAAGATGTCTGATCCAAACCTGGCAGTATAATTAATGCCACCTCTTTCCCGATCGCGGTCTATTATGGTAACCTTCTCTATTGGTTCGCCAAATTCCTGCCTGCCACCGCCACCACCCGGGTTTTTTCTATATGATGCCCCCAGATTAGTGAAAAAATTAAACTTCTCTCTTCGAAGGTTGAGGTTCATAGAGCCCCCGTGATTGTGGGGCCAGCCAGTGTTTACTACAAAGCTTCCATTTATCCCCTTCGCTTTTTCTTTCTTTAAAACAATGTTGATAATGCCGGCTTCACCTTCGGCATCATACCTTGCTGAAGGGTTTGTCACTATTTCAACCCGCTCAACCATGTT
Source organism: Cyclobacteriaceae bacterium (assembly GCA_040222875.1). Taxonomy (GTDB): domain Bacteria; phylum Bacteroidota; class Bacteroidia; order Cytophagales; family Cyclobacteriaceae; genus JAJCYL01. The sequence goes on from JAVKCG010000005.1 coordinate 326,895, forward strand.
GCCATTTAACTGCCTAAGTGCATCATTGCTTGAAAGGCCAACCAATCCAGAGGGTTTGCCATCTATTAAAATCCTCACATTTTCGCTGCCACGGAGACTGACGTTGCCCTCTACATCTACCTGAACCGATGGGAGATTATCAAGAATATCGGTTGCAGTGCCTCCAAGATTACTTAGGTCTGTGCCAATGTTGTAAATCTTCTTGTCAAGGGCAAGCTCCATTTGCGTTCGCTCCCCCTTCACAGTGATCTCTTCCAGGTAACTTGAGGCAATTTTGAGTTGTATTGTATTCAGATCGACAGCCTGTCCATTTGTAACCTTAATATTTTTTACAACCTCATCTTCATAAGATAAAAATTCGATTTGGGCATAATAAAGACCGTCTTTAAGATTGATTGAAAATTGACCCGCTACATCGGTGACCCCCCCCGTAACTAAAGAAGAATCTGATTGGTCAAAAAGGCCCACGCTCACGAATTGCAGAGGGCTTCCATCTTCTATGTCGATTACTGTCCCTGACAGCTTACCTGTTTGCGCTTGAAGCGAAACGGAAAGCAGTAACCCTAGTGTAGCTAATAATAGTCTTTGAATCATTGAATTATTCTATTCCCGATGGTGCAAAAAAACGTACACACGTTACCATTGTTGGTTAAAATCTTTGAACGACCAATGGAGCAGGCCAACCGACATAGGTTGCCAATTATTTTAAAAACCGTTGGATAAAATCATCCTTGAAAGCCCTGCCAATTGGTAGTATTTTCTCCTCAGAAATATGGACCTGATTGCCAGCCACTTTAGTGACCTTTGAGATATTTATTATGAATGATTTATGTATTCGTACAAACTGATTCCGATCCAGATATTCAACCCAGAAACGGAGCGGCTCAGATGAAATGTGCTTTTCTTTACCCAAAAAAATTTCAGTGTAATCAGCATCGGCCTGGATATAAATTATATCCCTTACATCTACTCTAATGTGTTCGTAGCCAGATTTAATAAAAACCTCATTCCGGTTAGTTGGCTTGCTTGTGTCATCTCCAATTTTCCCTATTTGAGCAGCTTTGGTCACGGCTTGCACAAATCGCTGAAACGAAAAGGGCTTTAATAAATAGTCGACTACATTTAACTCGTATCCCTCAAGTGCATATTCTGAAAAGGCCGTTGTGAGAATAACCTGAGGCCTTTTCGGCAATATTTTTAGAAAATCCAGCCCCGAGATTTTAGGTAGATGAATGTCGAGAAAAATCAGGTTCACCTCATTGGAGCTAAGAAATTCAATGGCCTGCGTAGCGTTGTTAAAAGTCCCCTTGAGATGTAACGTTCCGATATCTTCAATGTATTTTTTGAGGATTCGCTGAGCTGGTGGCTGATCTTCAATAATGATGCAATTCATTCTATCAGGTTAAATCCAAGGTTAACTGCACTTTGAAGAAATCTTTATCAGAATGAATTTTTAGATTGTAAGCTCCGGGATAAAGCAACTCTAAGCGCTTCTTAACATTTTCAAGTCCAATACCTTTTGTAAGGCTTTCGCTATTGTTTTCAGCGCTAAAGGAATTGTCGCATTTAAATGTGAGTTGGCCATCTTTTGACAGATCAATCTCAATATTAATCGAGATATCTTCTGCCTGACTTCCTATACTATGCTTGAAAGCGTTTTCAACGAAAACCATCAAAATCAATGGGGCTATTTTGTAATCATTCAACCCCGCTTCAGGTGCAGAAAATTTTATATCCCCACGTTCTTCAACCTGCAACTCATTTAGTTTCACAAAATTTCCAAGCTGCTTCAATTCATTTTTCAATGGCACATATTTCTCTTTGCATTCATACAACATATACCTTAAAACAGATGCCATCTCAAGAATAATCTTTGGCGTTTTAGGTGAGTTTTCAAGAGCGTAAGAATAGAGGTTATTCAAATTATTAAATAAAAAATGGGGGTTAAGCTGGGATTTTAAAAAACGCAATTCGCTTTCTTCCATTAACTCCCGCAACCTTTCAACCTCCTGTTGTTTTGTAATTATATCCCAGGCAAACTTGAACCCGGATAGGATAGTGATGACAGGCAGCACATCCAATAGACTAAATACCACACCTGGAAACCGCTGGCCCCGTGAGTCTGGATAATAGATTTTCTCCAGCACTAATTCCTCAATTATTATTGTCAGGGCCACAATCATGGAAAAATAGAGGAAGAAAATCATGTAGCGCTTCTTGTAAAAAAACCGGGGCAAAAGCACATAATTGATGATTAAAACAGCAAGTACAAAATTCAAGAAAAAAACTACCTGCACTTCTTGTATACCCGGATTACGCCTGTCAAATGAGTAGAAAAGAAATACGATTAGAAACAGCACTACTTGAAATAGCACTTCCCAACGGGAATATGAAACAGAGTGGTTTGTAGGTTTCACTTTCCAATATTAAATAATCAAAGTCGCACTTAAGCAGATAATAGTTGATCGACCGTAACTAGCAGGTCAACAACAGCTTGATACCTGTTATATCTGGCAGTTGCAAAAAACCAGTTGTTAATCAGATCGAATTGGTTGTTTACAGATACTTTGAAATTGATTGCTGTAGCGTTCAGTATATTGATAACAGATTGGTTGTTAAATTTATAATGTAAACCCCCATCCTATGAAAGATATCCGCAAAGAAAACATCAGTCAGGAAGTATTCGACCTCTATGATGACTATGCCCATAATCGCCTCGAACGCCGGGAGTTTATGGAAAAACTCTCCACCTACGCTGTTGGAGGGATCACAATGGCTTCACTAATGAATTTTATTATGCCCAATTATCAGGATAAGATTCAGGTGCCAGAAAATGATTCACGGCTTGAAACAGAATTTATCAATTACGACTCACCTAAGGGGGGAGGTTTAATCAAGGCGCAGCTTTCAAGGCCAGTTGATACCTCCGGGAAGCTGCCAGGAATTGTGGTGGTGCATGAAAACCGTGGCTTAAATCCGCACATTGCTGACGTCGGTCGAAGAGCAGCACTAGCTGGCTTCATTTCTGTTTCTCCAGATGCCTTGACTCCTCTTGGAGGTTACCCAGGAACGGATGACGAGGGCCGGGAAATGCAGAGAAAACGTGACCGTGATGAAATGCTTGAGGATTTTATTGCTGCTTTCAATTACCTTAAAAACCATGAGGGCTGTACTGGCAAAATAGGTGTTGTAGGCTTTTGTTTTGGTGGCTGGATTTCTAACATGATGGCAGTCAATGTACCTGATTTGGCGGCATCAGTGCCATTTTATGGAGGCCAGCCAGATGCTGAGGATGTTCCAAAAATTAATGCGTCGCTTTTGCTTCAATATGCTGAACTTGATACCCGAGTGAATGCAGGATGGCCAGCCTATGAAGAAGCCTTAAAAGCAAATAATAAAGATTATACCGCACACATTTACCCTAATACTAACCACGGTTTTCACAATGATACCACTGGCAGGTTTGACCCAGAGGCAGCTAAGTTGGCCTGGTCAAGAACTATTGATTTCTTCAAGGAAAAGCTGGCCTAAGATTCAATATTTGACTAAAAAAAGTTTCACCATCATGAAAAAATCTATTTTGATGATCTCGGTAGTGGTGCTCTTTCAAACTTCTAGTTTCGCACAAGATGCAATAGGAAAAGGTTGGGGCCTTGGGTTTCAACTTGGCCAATATCAAAGGGATTTTGGCATCGGCTTAAACGTTAAAACCCCTTATTTCGTCAATGACCAGATAGCACTAAGGATAAAAGGTAATGTTATGTGGAATGAACACCTCGATAGTAATCTTGAAATGACGTGGTCCGATTATACCAACTTATCCATTGGAATGATAGTGTTGGTTGGCGAAATCGAGGATTTCATCAGGCTTTACGGAGAAAGCGGCATCATATTGATCCAACCCTCTGATAATTTCTCAAACGAAAACTCCAATTTAGGTGGGTATGGCTTGTTCGGCTTTGAATTTTATATGTATGAAAAGGCCAATTACTTCATAGAAATTGGTGGGGTGGGTAGTGGAGCAACAGCTGATAAAATCCCTACAAACCCAATTTATTCTAATGGCTTGATAATTAATACCGGGTTTAGGTTTCAGTTTTGATTAAAATCGTTTTGGGAATGATTCAAAACTGGCAGGCTGCGCCAATGAAGTGAGGTAATCAAACAATTAAAAATAAAATAGGCTGTCAGGAGATACTGACAGCCTATCTAATATAAAAAAGTAATTATTAATTAGGCTCTTCCTGAACTAGAATTTCAAGTTCAATTTGACCTGTCGCATCATTAGCTTCCACCAGTGAAACGACCAATGCCAAACCTTTTTTAGCGCCACCATCTTTGTCACTATCAGTTTCAAACGCCACTACATCACCTACAGCCAATTGATCAATATTGTCAGGATCAGATATATCCGTTCCGGCATCAAAAGCTGCATCAATGTCTTCAAATGAGGTCAACTCTATAAATTCAGAAGAAGTAATTGCCGTTGTTTTGAAGATCATTGAGTTTAATGTACCCCAGCTGTCCACCTGATTATTCAAACCTGCATTACTGCTTCCTTCAAATGAAGCTGGAGAAGCCAAATGACTCCCGGTGCTAGTGCCAAAGTAGAAGCCAAAATCAATTGTTGCCGAAATTGGATCTGAAGTACCTGTTACATCGCTAGCTGAATAGGTTTCACCGGTACTGGTTGAAAAGAAAGTTTTAGATGAAAAATCCCCAAGCGGTGCTGCAAGTAAAACAGCAGAATAGGCCCTGGCTGGTGTTTCAGGAATAGCTTCAGTAATTAAAGTCAAAGTTTCAGAAGCAGTTTGATTTTGATCGTCCACAGCAGTAATACCAAAAGAGACCGTTTCATCAACCTCTGCTTCTAATAGCGTATATGAAAAACTGTAACTAAAAGTAGTTTGGGTGGCTCCGGCACTACGGCTTTCTGTTATGGGGAAAAGTGCACTGGTCTCTCCGCCAACTTTTTCAATAGTCATTGTGTTGAAACCGGCAGCCGCTGTTATGTTAATCGTAGCAGTTACGACATCCCCAGGCTTTCCGGTGGCTGTTAATGTTAGGTCATCAAAATCAGATGAACTAACCGAAATTGTTGGAGCAACTGGTGTTGTGTCGTCGTCATCATCGTCGTCATCAGTGCCGCAGCTGTAAGCCATAAGGATTACTGCCACAGCTAAAAATCGCATTAAATACGTGTTCAGTTTTGTCATTGTATTAAGTTTTAATTAGAAAAGTAAAATTATACTATAATTAGAAGTAATTAGATTATTTGAATGTTAGTGTACGTTAAAATTGTTACTTAAGTTGAGCACCGATGAATACAATAACCATACCGTGATCAACGGGAAATGGCCGTTTTATTATATGTTTTGGGCATTGAGTAGAACATTCTTAAATTTCCTATCACTAAATGTTTTGAAATGACATTTAGGTATATTTGTAATACCAGCTTTTGAGGACAAAATCGATCATCATAACCACTAAAGGATAAAGTCATGCAAAAAATTTCTCCGGATCTGTTGAACAGCTGGAACACTTATGGTGAATTAGCAGCCTATGCTATCGCGGGAGTCGGTCTGTTAATATTGCTAACCCATTTGTTCAAATTAATGACGCTCAGCGACTTTAAATCAAAGTATGATTACATAAATATGCATGAGATCAACCTGCTTTGGTACAGTGCATTATTATTGATAATCGGTGGAGCCATTTACACTAACACATTACGGAATGAGTCCACCGTGGTAATTTTTATTATTTGGATTGGAGTAAGTGCAATGATGGCCGGTATAGTTGGGGTTGTTATTCAGCAAATACTCAAATTTTATTACCCTTTTTACATAGAGAAAAGGTTGAAATTCTTAAGGTATACTCCCAGAAAAAACCCTAACAATGGCAAAGAAATGAAGCTATTGAGTGAAGAAGAAGAAGATGTTTACCTGGATGAAGGTATGCAAGCTGAGGAAGATGCTTTTTCTGTTGATTATGATGTCTGGATTGATGAATCAACCGGATATACAAAAATTGAGAAGTACAACGGTAGATTACATGCTCTGAAATGCTCAGAATGCAACTATCAAACGTTGAAAGTGAATAAAGAAGAAATTATTAGAGAGGCTTCAACCACAGAGGAGGGAGAGCTAATGAAATATTTCTCTTGCGGATATTGTGGACACAAAGAGCGTAAATCATTTAAAATCGCTCAATTGAAGGAGACGTCTAACGCTTAAGAAGAGCCTTCTACTATAAAACTGAAGCCATCCTGTGTTGAAGGATGGCTTTTTTATTTCTCGAATTAAAAAAGCCTCGTCCTTATTAGAGGGCGAGGCTTTGGACAATTAACTGGCTGATTCCTTAGTTCTTTCTGCTAAATGCTGTGAACATCCAATGATTCTTTTCAATTCCTTTAATGTAGGATTTCACCATGTCTTCTGAGCCAGAATCACCGTTTTCGATTGCTATCTCAACTACTTTGAACATGTATTCCAAAAGCACCAGATAGTCGTTAAGGATTTCCTGAACCATTTCAAAGGATGATAGGTCAGTGCTTGATTCTTTGATTTCGGAGTTATCTAAAAATTCTCGCATGGTGCTAAAAGGTGTTTGACCAAATACCCTGATGCGCTCTGCAACCTCATCAACTGCAACCTTTGCATCATTGTACTGTTCTTCAAATTTTTCATGCAATTCAAAGAAATCCGGACCCTTCACGTTCCAGTGAAAGTTTCTTAATTTTTGATAGTGAACCGCATAATTGGCCAGTAGATTGTTCAGGCCATCCACTAATTCAGCTGTTTCCAGTTTCGTATATCCTAATTTGTTGAATGATCTTTCTTTGGTGAGGGTCTTATTCTTTTCGGCTATATCGTTCATATTGCTTTGTTAATTTTTGTTTCTGCTGTCAATTGTGCGAAACATGTGCCAATAGCTTTAAAGGGATGCTACGGCGATAATTATATGCTGGCTTCCCCATTTTCGGGTAATAGCGACTACACGGGTGAGTAAACCACTCTACGAAATAGGGGCAATTGGTAACTGAATGGTGAACGAAGTGCCTTTTTTGATTTCACTGTCAACTTCAATTGATCCGTTATGTCCATTTATTATATTTCGTACCGCGGTCAACCCAAGCCCCATTCCGCTCTTTTTTGCAGTAAAGTATGGATCAAATAATTCGGTCAGGTTCTTCTTCTCAATTCCTTTACCATTATCAGAAATCTTGATAACTATTTCGTCACTGGTTCTTTTGGCCTCAACCAGTAAAACCCCCACACCAGTTTTCATTGCCTCGGTTGCATTAATGAAAATATTTAAGAGCGCCGTTTTTAGCTGAGCCTTGTCCACCCTTACATCTGGTAAATCCTTTTCGAAACTCTCTTTCAGCTTCATCTCCCTGAGCTTAAGTCGATCTTTGGTCAGTTTTAAAGCTTCATCTAAGACGGGATATATAGGTTGACTTAAAAGCTCCAGTGATTTGGGTTTGGAAGACTCCAATAATTCAGTGATCAGTTGACCGATCCTGTCGGCATTTCGCTTAATGATGTCAACATACAGGGTTGAGTCATCACTCTCCGGGATTTCATCAGAAAGCTGCTCTAATGCCAGATTAAGATTGGTTAGCGGGTTTCTCACTTCATGCGCTATGCTTCTGGCAATTTTACCTGTCATGGCAATTTTCTCTGCCATTATCATTTCCCGTTCCGCTCTCTTTCTGGCAGTAACGTCATGAATGATGCCCTGATAAATGTAAAAGTTGCTTCCATCTCCCACATCTAATTCAGCCATGTTAATCACGCAGTTGATTTCAAGACCCGATTTAGTCTTAAGTACGGCTTCGAAATCAATCAGGCTGCCATTTTTAGTGATGCGTTTGTTGAGTTCACTAAACCTTCTTCCATCTTTAAATAAGTTTTTAAGGTTTAGGGTTAGTAGCTCATTTTGGTCAAAGCCAAAGAGCGTGGCCATCGACTTATTGATGTCCGTAAAAAGCAGTTCTGGTGTGGTGACAAAAATTGCATCTATGGATTTATCAAAAAGCTCCTGATACTTTTTTTGGTTCTCGTCGATACGGCGGTTTGCTCTTTTTAGCCGCTCATGGGCAGCTTTAAGTCGATCACCTTGTTTCTTCCCCGCCATTATACGTCGATATCGTAAGCACTAAGTTTGTTATAAAGGGTTTTGCGATCAATTTTTAATAAGTCAGCTGCTTTTGATTTGTTATTCCTGGTTTTCTTCAGCACTTCAAGAATCGCAATTCGTTCGGCTTTTTCGGCCACTAATTTCAACTCGAATGAACCAGATTCATCAAAAACATTATTGTTGTTGGCTGCATTTTGATAGAGCTCCGGATGGCTAATCTCATCAGGCAATTGGCTAGCGGTGATAGTTTGATCAGTGCTCAAAAGAACCGCCCTCTTTATCACATTTTTGAGTTCCCTCAGATTGCCATGCCATGCATAGCTCTCCATAATAGCAACTGCTTCGTCATCTAGCCCAGTTACTGACTTCTCCAACTGTTGATTTGCTTCTTTCAGAAACTGCGCAGCATACTTAGAAATATCGCTAGTTCGCTCACGAAGGGGTGCCAGTTCGATTCTGAATTCGTTTAGCCGATGGAAGATATCTTCTCGGAATTTGCCTTCATTCACCATCTTCTTCAACTCTTCGTTGGTAGCCACCAACACTCTAACATCAACAGGTATGTCTTTATTTCCTCCAATTTTCTTGATTTTGCGCTCTTGTAACACCCTCAGGAGTTTTATCTGGTTTTCATAAGTGAGGTTTCCAATTTCATCCAAGAAAAGCGTTCCGCCATTTGCTGTTTCAAAGCATCCTTTCTTTTCATTTATGGCTCCGGTGAAAGCACCTTTTACATGGCCAAAAAGTTCGCTCCCGGCTAGTTCCTTTGGTAAGGCGCCGCAATCAATGGCTACAAAAGGCCTGCCGGCCCTTTTGCTCTTCTGGTGAATCCGTTTTGCCACATACTCCTTACCGGTGCCTGTTTCTCCACTGATAATTACCGACATATCCGTTGGCGCAATCAGGTCAATATGTTTTTCAGCTGTTAAAGCCTGCTGGCTATCGCCCACTATATAATCTTCAACTAAAACCCCCGCCTGATTGGTCGTTGAGGAAGCCTTCACAACTTGCTTTGGTTTGACATCAGTAGCAAGCGCAGTTTGGATTGTATTGAGGATTTCTTCGGGATAAAGCGGTTTGGTAACGTAATCAAACGCCCCCATCCGAAGGGTTTCGACTGCTGTTTTTATATCAGAATAACCAGTTATAATTATAACCTGTGTGGCATGATTGATGATCTTAATCTTCTTGAGGACATCAAGACCAGAATAATCAGGGAGCTTGTAATCGCATAAGACAACATCAAAAGATTCTTTTTTAAGCAGCTTCTCACCAGAATTACCATCTTGAGCTGACTTTACATCAAACCCTTTCTTGGTAAGAAATTTTTCAAGAAGCAGGCAGATGTCCTTGTCGTCATCGATAATTAAAATTCTAGCCATTTTGTGAAATTAACTTAATGAATGAAGAACCTGCTGAGAGGTAAAAGGTTTGCCAATAAATTGATCTGCCCCGATATTAAGGGCCTCTTGCTGTTCCTCCACACCATCGTGAGCACTTATTACAATAATTTTTGCTTTTGGCTTTTTGGTTTTGATAACTGGGATCAAGTCCAGCCCCACCCCATCAGGCAAGTTAACATCGAGGAATACGGTATCGGGTATATGCTTTTTTATTTGAGATTTTGCTTCAGCAATGCTGTTAACAGAAAGAGGTTCTCTTCCGGCCTTTTTCACAATATTTGAAAGCAGCATGCAAATCTCCTGCTCATCATCCACAATTAAAACTTCTTTGTTCTGCACAATTTTTGTTGAATTTCATTCTCTACAAAATTGCCTGTCCCGGCCAATTCGTTAATCGTTATACGCAAAATTCATGCATCGCTATGCATGATTTAAATATCAAACCTGTGGCTCAATTTCTAACTTTTTCAAGAGTTCACAAAGTGTAGGTTGGACACAAGTTGGGGAAATTTGTCTACAGGCCAATTGGTGAGTTAATCGGTTTGATTTCACCAGGCTCATGGCATAAAATTTTCATGTTGTAGCGCTATATCCAATTCATGAGACTTACGAACACGAAACTTTCCGTCTACATTACATCAATTGTTCCTGGCAAATTAAGTGCGTTAATACGGCTGATGAAATCGCCTTACAGTGTAAAAGAACTGTTTAAAACTGGAGAAGGAGAGGTCAGTATTTTAGATAATCTTGGTAGGCTGACCGATTTTAAAGGTGTATTTGTCTTGCTAAATGAGCAAAAACCAGTTTATGTCGGCCATTCCAAAAGTGTGATTAAACGGCTGATCAACGACCTAAAAGGAGCATCATCTTATAAATCGAAGCTTCTCAGAAATATTGCTAAAAGAGACCGCTTATTCCTGGATCAGAAAGGCAAGTATCTGGATTTAGAGTCATCAAGAAATTTAATGAGAAGCTTTGATGTGGCCTTTATTGAAGTAAACCCACCAATTGAGCGTAGGATACTTTTCCTGTATGCACTAGCCGGGTTCAAGTGCAAATACAACAGAATGCGTTAAAATTCTATTACACTAGTTGATTCGAATGTGGCTGAACTTGAGCAATGCAACGAATACTACTCCACCAACTATGTTTCCTAATGTGGAAGCTGATTGAAATTTCAAATATTCATTAAATGTTGCTCCTCCGTCAGTCAGCAAACTAGCAAATACTTCAATTGATCCGACAATGCAATGATGCAGCCCTCCGAACCCAATAGTTGTTGTGACTAAAATCACTACGATAATCCTGCTGATTGTTTCCTGCGAAGAAGTAACCAGCCAACCCAACAGGCCCATTAACCATCCGGCCATCATACCACTAAACAAGATTGTAGACCAGCTATGTCCGGTCATCTTCTTGCCGAGATAGATAAATGAATTATGATCTATGATTTCAAGTTTGTCACCAAGTTCAGTGATAATTATTCCAAATACATACCCCCCCAATAAATTGCCGAGGTAAACTATGCCCCATAAGATAAAGAGGCTTCCTACTGTTACCGATCTATTCAGAACAGGTAGCACAGCTAATGCAGTATGCTCCGTGAAAAGTTCTGATCTCCCAATAATTACAAAGATGAACCCAACCGAATAACAGAAGGAGAGTATTACATGCAGGGCCTCGCTGGAAAGACTAGAGTAAAACAAGGTGGTTATGGTGCCCATTAAAAAGATACTAAAGCCCACCTCCATTCCACCTCCAAAGGCCGAGATTAATAGCGCAACATTTGATCTTTTATGCTCATGAAGGCTGGCAGCTATTTGTTCTTCGAGTATCTCATCAACGGTTTTTGGCTGATCTTTTTTAGTCTTGTTCTTATCTCTATTCCACATCGGCATCTAATTTACAACTGAAATTTATGTACTTATGTTTACCTGCTATTTCTTTAATATTCTTATCTAATCAGAGTCAACCATAGTATTAACTTGCAGTCATGAATTCCAACATTGGAGAAGACTATCTTCAGGAACTTAATCCTCCGCAAAGAGAAGGGGTAATCAATACGGAAGGCCCCTGCATGATAATAGCTGGTGCAGGCTCCGGGAAGACCAAAGTGCTAACCTATCGAATTGCCCACCTCATTCAGCATCATGATGTAGATCCATTTAATATCATGGCCCTCACTTTTACTAATAAGGCGGCAAGGGAAATGCGTAAAAGGATTGAAGCGGTTGTTGGGCCTGATGCAAGAAATCTTTGGATGGGGACATTCCACTCTGTGTTTGCCAGAATGCTGAGAGCCGAGGCTGGTAAACTTGGCTACCCCAGCAACTTTACAATTTACGATACTGAAGATTCAAGATCGCTCATCAAAACCATCGTGAAAGAGATGGGGCTTGATGACAAGGTCTATAAAGCCAATGTTGTTCACAACCGGATTTCAGGGGCCAAAAACCGGCTGATTTCCTGGCAGGAATACATGAAGAATCCCGTTTATCAGGCCGATGATAACGAGAATGGTAAGCCGGATTTAGCCAAGGTTTATAAAGTATATGCAGAAAGATGTTTTAAATCTGATGCTATGGACTTTGATGATTTGCTGTTCAATACAAATGTGTTGTTTAGGGATCATCCCGAGGTATTGAATAAATATCAGCAGCGATTCCACTATTTTATGGTTGATGAGTTTCAGGACACCAATATTTCGCAGTACCTCATCACAAGAAAACTTGCAGCCGTAAGGCAAAATATCTGCGTAGTAGGAGATGACGCACAAAGTATTTATGCCTTCCGCGGGGCAGATATTCAGAACATCCTGAATTTCGAGAAAGACTATCCTGACTTAAGGGTGATCAAGTTGGAGCAGAATTATAGAAGCACTCAAAACATTGTAAATGCCGCAAATTCCATCATTAATCACAATAAAGCACAATTAAGAAAAAACATCTGGACAGCCAATGAAAGTGGGCATCAGGTAGAACTTCTAAAGGCCTTGTCTGATAACGAGGAAGGAAAACTGGTTGCCTCGTCAATTTTTGAGGAAAAAATGAACAACCAGCTTGCCCATTCTGAATTTGCAATACTTTATCGAACAAACAGTCAATCAAGGGCTATCGAAGAAGCACTTCGCAGAATGAATATCCGCTATAAAGTGTACGGTGGCCTTTCTTTTTATCAGCGCCGAGAAATCAAAGACATAATTGCATATCTCCGGTTTGTGATCAACCAAAATGATGAGCAGGCCCTGCGTCGCATCATCAATTTGCCAAAACGGGGAATAGGCCCAGGCACCATTGATAAAATAGTGGTGGCTGCTTTTGATCATGACATGACTTTATGGGATGTGATCCTAAATATTGAAAGTTTCCTCGGTGGAAGAATTTCAAATGCGATCAAAGATTTCGGAACAATGATCCGGAGTTTCATGGTTTCAGCTGAAAGGAAAGATGCTTTTGAAGCCGCTTCACACATTGCTAAAAATTCAGGTCTACTCAAAGAGCTTTATGATGATAAGACGGTTGAGGGGCTGAACCGATATGAGAATGTGCAGGAGCTATTAAACGCCATCAAGGAATATGTAGACAATCCTGAGGTAACCGATAAAAGCCTCGGTGCTTTTTTACAGGAAATTGCCCTTGTTACTGATGCCGATGACGGTAAAAAGGCAGATCAGGATGCAGTCACCCTTATGACCATACATTCGGCAAAAGGTCTCGAGTTTAAGTATGTATACATCGTTGGAATGGAAGAAGACCTCTTCCCATCTCAAATGATGCTAAGCAGTAGGGCCGATTTGGAGGAAGAACGTCGGTTGTTTTATGTGGCACTAACCAGGGCAGAAAAAAGGGTTTACCTGAGTTATGCTTTAAACCGCTATCGATTCGGAAGATTAAAAACGTGTGAGCCCAGTCGATTTCTGGAAGAGATTGACCCCCAATATATACGGGTTAACCGTACAGCCAGCTCAAAAGAAACAGTTGCGTCCAATAGCAATTACGCTAAATCCCTTGTTAGCGGAATTGATCAACAGCGCAAAAGGAATTTTGTGGCCAAAACCAATTATCAGCCATCTACCAACTTTAAACCGAGTGACACATCAAATTTGGCCGAAGGAATGAAGGTAGAGCATCCTAAATTCGGTTTTGGAACAGTGACACAGCTGGACGTACAAGGGTCCCAACGGAAGGCAAAAGTGAATTTTGGCGAGGTAGGTGAGAAGACCCTTTTGCTGGCATTTGCCAAGCTGAAAATCCACGATTAATAACTACTTTAGATTGATGGAATTCAGCATTAAAGACATTGCAACAATAGTTTCAATCATAATCACCGCAATCGTCACTTTCTTTACGACCAAACACAATTTAAAGGATTATATAAGAGACAGAATAGATGAGATAAATAAAGATCTATCACATCTTAAAGTGGAAAATGAGCGTTTAAAAGGGCAGATAACCTTACAAAAACAGATTTCAGATATGTTAAGTGGCCGGGTGTTTGATAAAATTGAGGACATTGAGAAAAAGATTAATAAGAATTAAATTACACTATGATCGCCGAGAACGAGACACTTGATTTTTCAAGATTGCGACAGCTTACAAATAAGTTGAGAGAGAAAACTGCAACTTCGGATGAGACAATAGAATTACTAATGATTCTCCTGAATGAAGATGCTATTACAAGTGACCAGTTTGAGGATTTTCAAAATGGCGAGAATGTGGAGCAACTTTTAGATGCTGCACTCTCAATGTCCAGCATATTGTTACTAGGTGATGTTTTGGGCAAGCTTGCGAAGCAACTCTAAGTTATTCTGAAATGGCCTGAGATAAATTCGCCTTATGGCCAATCCCCTAAAAGACCCCGTACTTGATATCTATCGCAACAAATCTGCCCTGGGCTGGACAGTTCTAGTTGTCTCAGTTTTAATTGGAGGCGCATCGATTCTATATACCAACGACCTCGTAAATAAGTTAAAAAACCGGGAACAGCGCCTCATTGATCTATATGCTAAAAGCCTTGAATTTGCTGGCTCTGAAAGCAATAATTCCAATGTCTCGTTTATCGTTCAGGAAATAATCATCCCAAATAACTCAATTCCTGTTGTTGTAACTGACGAGTTAGGTGTTCCGATAGAGTCGAAAAATGTGCCGTCGGTTGATGGGTTATCGGGGCGTCGAAAAATCCATCAGTTGGAAGAGGAGATTAAAAAGATGGAAGAAATCTATGACCCAATCCTCATTACCTTAAGAGATGCTGATGAAAAGGTTTTAGGCTTTAATTATGTCTATTACGAAAACTCCGAATTACTTACACAGCTTCAATATTACCCTTACATTCAATTATCAGTGATCGCCCTTTTTGGAATAATTGCCTTCATCGCTTTTAATTATTCCAAATCTGCTGAGCAAAACCGGGTATGGGTGGGGCTAGCTAAAGAGACTGCTCATCAATTAGGGACGCCGCTATCATCTTTAATGGCTTGGGTTGAATATTTCAAGGCTGATGAAAAACTCAAGGATCAAGAAATTGTAAATGAACTCGATAAGGATATAAAACGCCTTGAAATGATTACTTCGAGGTTTTCTAATATTGGTTCAGTACCCCAATTACAGACAGAAAACATTTTTGACGCAGTAAATGAAACAATTAACTATCTGCAAAACCGGATATCAACCAAAGTAAAATTAGAAGTCACGGCATTTCCAAATACTGAGATTGAAGCAGGTATCAATAAGCCTCTGTTTGACTGGGTAATTGAAAATATCTGCAAAAATGCCGTAGATGCCATGGAGGGTGTTGGCAGTATCACCATCAAAATACTGAAAGCCAATGAAGGTCGGGTTTATGTGGATATCAGCGACACCGGAAAAGGGATTTCAAAATCAAAATTATCAAGTGTATTTCAACCAGGCTACACAACCAAAAAACGGGGCTGGGGGCTTGGTCTGACCCTTGTTAAAAGAATCATTGAGAAGTACCATTCAGGAAAGATTTTCGTGAAATCTTCAGAGCTAAATAAAGGCACCACTTTTAGGATTGTTCTCAGGGATAAGGGAAGTAAGTAATGGTACCTTTAGCTTTTGGATTAATGGTATTATGCGGTAATTTCGCACTCTCTTTAAACAAGCATTATAAAGCTCAAATTTTTCAGCAAATCCTATGGCAAATCAAGGAAAAATCTCCCAGATCATCGGAAACGTTGTTGACGTTGCATTCGATGGGGAAGGTGCTAAACTTCCAAATATTTTAGATGCATTAACTGTTACTAAAGACAACGGTCAGGTGGTAGTTATGGAGTGTCAACAACACCTCGGTGAGGATCGGGTAAGAACCATCGCAATGGACGGCACTGAAGGCCTCACAAGAGGAACAGTTGTTACTGATACAGGCAGCCCTATCCAGATGCCAACTGGCGATAAAATTAAAGGCAGGTTATTCAACGTGGTTGGTGAAGCGATTGACGGCATGCCTGCTCCGGAAAGCACAGGAAGCCTACCAATACACCGATCAGCACCAAGATTTGAAGATTTGTCAACCTCTTCAGAGGTTCTTTATACAGGTATTAAAGTAATTGACCTGTTAGAACCTTATGCTAAAGGTGGTAAAATTGGTCTTTTCGGCGGTGCTGGTGTTGGTAAGACGGTATTGATCATGGAGTTGATCAACAACATCGCAAAGGCATATGCTGGTCTTTCAGTATTTGCCGGAGTTGGTGAGCGGACAAGGGAAGGAAATGACCTTCTTCGTGAGATGATAGAATCCAATGTGATCAGGTATGGCGAGGACTTCAAAAAGAAAATGGAAGAAGGCGATTGGGACCTAGATGCTGTAGACTATGACGAATTGGCAAAGTCACAGGCTACTTTGGTATTTGGTCAAATGAATGAGCCTCCAGGGGCAAGGGCAAGGGTAGCACTCTCCGGTTTGACAGTTGCTGAATATTTCCGTGACGGTGATGGTGAAGGCGCTGGAAAAGATATCCTATTCTTTATTGACAATATTTTCCGTTTCACCCAGGCGGGTTCTGAGGTATCAGCCCTCTTAGGTAGAATGCCATCAGCTGTTGGTTACCAGCCAACCTTGGCAACCGAGATGGGTGCCATGCAGGAACGAATTACATCTACCAAGCGTGGATCAATTACTTCGGTGCAGGCTGTTTATGTGCCTGCGGATGACTTGACTGACCCTGCTCCTGCAACAACCTTCGCCCACCTTGATGCTACCACGGTCCTTTCAAGAAAAATTGCAGAATTAGGTATTTATCCTGCAGTGGATCCACTTGATTCTACATCAAGGATTCTCAGCCCTGAGGTTTTGGGCGATGAGCACTATGGTTGCGCACAGCGGGTTAAAGAGCTACTTCAGAGATATAAAGAACTTCAAGACATCATTGCCATTCTTGGTATGGATGAATTAAGTGATGAAGATAAGCAGGTTGTTCATAGGGCGAGGCGGGTACAGCGTTTCTTAAGCCAACCTTTCCACGTGGCTGAGCAGTTTACTGGTCTTACCGGTGTTCTTGTTGATATTAAAGATACCATCAAAGGATTCAACCAGATCATGGATGGAGAGTTTGATCATCTTCCTGAAATGGCCTTCAACCTGGTAGGAAGCATTGATGATGCTGTTGCAAAAGGTGAGAAAATGATGGCCGAAGCAAACGCTTAATTATGTATTTAGAAATCGTAACTCCAGATAAGACACATTTTCAGGGTGAAGTCGATCAGGCTACCTTCCCGGGAAGTGATGGATCATTTCAAATTCTTAATCTTCATGCTCCGATGATTTCAACCCTGGGCAAGGGTGAACTCAGGTTTATCAAGAAAAAGGACCACAAGGACAATGAGATTATTTGGAGTGTTGAGGGAGGCGTGGTTGAAGTTTTGAACAACCGGATTACAGTGCTAGCCGAAGCGGTAGAACAATAAATCGATTCTAAAAATTTTAAAAGTCAGGCCGGTTGATCATCGGCCTTTTTTTGTGCCCTTCGCCGAAATATGCGATTGAAACTGCGTTTTTCATATTCCCAGAAAAACTGGAATTGTCCGAACACGAATCCATAGAACAACAGTATGGTGTTATAGATAGGTAAAATCAGAATCCAATATGTGATACTGAACCAAAGGCTCTGTTCACCATCTTCTGAAAAGTAAGCAACAATGGGTTTCTTAAGAAAAAGTACTGATGAACCTGTAGCAGCAAACACAATTAAGATGATGATTAATTGACGGTTACTGGTAATGCCCCATTTAGCCTTCAGCCGTTCGAAGTAGCTCATTTAGGTTGATTTTTTCTTAATTCTTCCTCTCGAAATACCAAAAACTGCTCCCAGAATTTGTTTTCTGGTAGGGGTGCAAAAATATTAAGTGGCTCTTTCTTAACTGGGTGTTCAAAGAACAACTTGTATGCATGCAAGTTTATATTTCCATCTTCATTGGGTTTACGAAATCCGTACTTCACATCACCCCTGATGGGGCATCCTATTGAAGCCAATTGTACCCTGATCTGATGTGGCCTACCTGTAAGCGGCGTCACCTCCAAAAGGTGATGATCATTCAGCTTCCCCAAAATTCTATATGACAACTGCGCTTTTTGAGAATCCGGAACCTGTTCATCAAAAGCCCGAACAGTATTCGTTTTTTCATCTTTGATGAGCCAATGCGTCAATTTATCTGCTTTATTTTTTGGCCTTTTTTTCACTATTGCCCAATATGTTTTTTGGACCTTTCTGTCATGAAAAATTTTAGACATTCGCTCAAGCGCTTTTGAGGTTCTGCCTAACACAACTGCACCACTCACCGGCCTGTCCAATCTATGAACAAGACCCAGAAATACGGCCCCAGGTTTATTATATTTTTCTTTGACATATGATTTGTAGAACTCAACGAGTGGAATGTCACCAGTTTTATCGCCCTGCACAAGCATTCCAGCTGGCTTGTTTACAATCAAAAGATGATTGTCCTCATGCAGAACCTGAGTTGAGAATTTCACAGGTGCAAAAATGGGACGAAATCACAAATACTTATCTATGAATGCAGATTGAATTGGCCACTTTAAAATTTAAAATCAAACCTGACTTATATCTGATGAAACTTGCGCTCTTTTAAGCGCTGTTTTAACTTGGGTCAATTGTGACACCATGTCTAAAAACAGCCTAAACACCCTTTTTATTCTGACATTGCTCAATTTGCAAGTCTTTGCCCAGGCAGTGGAGCAGGGCACATTTAGGTTAGACAAAGCGGAATTAGAGACAACTACAGGCCTTTTACTCAATACAGAGTGGAGGTTTACCTACTGGTCTACTAGCAACCCCATCGACACAGTTCAGACCCTTATCAAAGTACCTAAGTCCTGGACTACACTCGAAATCGATGGGAGAAACCTTGATAGGTTGGGGACAGGCATTTATGAAATCACACTATTTAACCCTGATAGGCTACAGGGGCTGTACCTGCTATTCTATAGCCCTTCATTTCACTATAAAGTATTTGCAAATGATGAGCAATTAGCAGTTAGTAAGAAATTTTCAGATGATCCTGATCTGGTACCAGATCGCAAACGGGAATTGATCCGGCTTCCAAATAGCGATACTATAAGGCTTAAAATTTTAGTTAATAATGATTTACTCCCTCAAAGCGGAATTTTGAGATCTCCGGTTATCGGCCTTGAAAATAAACTTCTCGCCAAAGAGCAGCTTAGGTCGAATGTGGAAATGATTCAAATAGGCTGCCTTTTGTTATTGGCGTTTTACAATTTGTTCCTCTATTACAATTTCAAAGAAAAAGCTTACTTCTATCTGTCGGCACTTTGCTTTGTTGTATTAATTAGGGCGGTTGTTGTATTTGATGGTTCTCTTTTCTTTTTCTCCCTTTTTCCCAGCGCATCCTTTCAATTGGGCAAGAAGTTAGAATTTTTCACGGTCTATTCTACCCCTGTGCTTCCTCTGCTGTTCATGCAATCCCTTTTTCGGGACTACCATTTCAAATTGTATGTTAAAATCCTGGGAGTGTTTTGCCTGATACTGATGGCAATTGTGGTAATAACGCCACTTCACATTTATCTACAAACACTTAACATCTATCATGTTGCAATGGTGATATCATTTGGGCTTCAGTTCACATATATGTACCGGGGTATTAAACACAAAAAAATCGGTGCCAGATTACTAGCACTAGGATTTTTAATAGCCTTTGTTTTTGTATTCATTGAGATTCTGATTAACTCAGGTTTGATTCGCTTTTTTCATCAAGGGCCAAACCTCGTAAACACTGGTGTAGTGGCGTTCATGTTTATTCAAACAATCGCTATAACAAGGGTATTTTCATTTTACCAAAAAGATGCTATTAATAAAGAAGTTAAGCTCAAAAGAAGTGCGGAAGAAAAAACCGTGTTGGCAGAAGAGTTGAAATCAAGGGAAAAAGAGTTAGCCGACTTTACTTTTAGAATGTTGCAGCGAAACCGCCTCCTTACTGATCTTGAAAACTTAGTTAAAGATTCTAACGCTAATAGCGCCGATATGGAGGCCGGCACTGTGGTGAACAAACTCTCAAAAATTGTCAGGACCAGTAAAAGCTCTAACGACCAATGGGAAGACTTTAGCCGATATTTCGGCAACGTTCATCATGATTTTTTCTCAAGGGTGAAAGAACTTCATCCGAATTTGTCGACAAAAGATTTGAAGCATTGTGCGCTACTAAAAATGGGCCTATCGATGAAAGAATCGGCTGAAATTTTAGTAATTGATACAAATAGTATAAAGATGGCGAGGTATCGGCTTAAGAAGAAAATGGGACTCACCGAAGAAGATGATTTGATTAGTGTAATCACCAACTTATAGCACTCTATCAGCCGATTGAAATTTTGGGCACTGCTCTAACATCCACGATTATCCTACTTTAGGCGTCAATTAGTTCACGGGGATCTTGCTTAAACCTGGCGATGTATTCTTTTTTGAACTGGGTCTGATTTTTAATCCCTACAATACTCGCAGCCTCTGTCAAAGAAGAGACCCTACGATTTCTAATTTGCTCTGACACATAATTAAATCGTAAATCTTTGTTGTACTCAAGTGGGGTTTTGCCTGTCAGGTCTTTCACCAACCGATACAAGTTTCTTTCACTCGTATACATTTCAGATGCCAATTCATCGGCTGTGATTTTGGGTTTATTGATATTACTTATTAGGAAGGTATTTAATCGATTCAAGATCGATTTTTCCATGTCTTTAAGACCATTAAAGTCAACGGTTGCAAAAGTGTCACCGGATGGCTTGCCGGCCATACCAACCATATTTTTAATCCTTAGTTTTAATTCTTCAGCGTCAAATGGCTTAGAAATGAAGTCGTTAACACCTTCCTTCAAGACCCTCTCTTTATCATCGTTACTTACCCTGGCAGAAACCACGAGGACGGGTATTTTTGACAGTCTGGCATCTTGCCGCAGGGCTTCTAACAAACCAAATCCATCAAGCCAGGGCATCATTAGGTCTGTAAGCACTACATCAACATTATATTGATCCAGCACTTCCAGGGCATGCTTGCCGTTTTTTGCTTGAATCACGTTATAATCTGATTCGATCACCTCTTTAATATATTCCCTCACCTCCTGATGATCATCAACAATTAGTACTGCTGGAAGATGGTCTTTGTCAGCTGTAACATCCAAAATAGCCGCTTTTTCAGTTGACAAATTAGGTTCATCAATTAGCTGTTTCTGTTTTTGTTCGATAAAATCAAAACCAAAATCTGAATCCTCAATTGCTTTGTCCTCATTGGAGGGAAGCTGTATTGTGAACTTTGTCCACAAGCCTTTTTTGCTATCAAGCTGGATAGAGCCCTCGTGAAGATGAACGATTTCTTTCACCAAAGACAAGCCAATTCCCAGCCCTTCCCTGGTCTGATGCTCATCATCAGTTTCCTGATAAAACCTCTCGAATACTTTTTCTTTCTTTTCAGAAGAAATCCCAGCTCCGGTATCCTCCACAATTAGTAGCAAGCCGGTATCAACTTGCTTTATGGCCACGTTAACGCTGTCTCCGGCATCAGTAAATTTGAAAGCATTCGACAACAGGTTATACATCACTTTTTGCATATTGGCCGGGTCAAAATTCAGTTTGAAGTCATCCGGATATGCAGATTTAAAAGTGAGTTTAACTTCCCTTAGCTCAGCATAAGAGCTAAAAAGTTTGACTATAGTTCTAAAAAAATTATTTACAGAAACTGATTGAAATTTCAGTGAAAGTTTGCCCTCTTCTAAAGATATCAGCTGCCTGATCTCATCTGCAAAAGCCAACAATTGCTGATTATCCCTTTCAAGCTTGCTGAGAATGGATTCCCCTTTTTCAGACAAATAAGAGTTCTCATCACCCTTCAATTGATCAATCCGCCCTTTTATAAGTGTAAGTGGTGTGCGAAGGTCGTGGGATACATTGGCAAAAAATCTGGACTTGAATTTGTCAAGCTCTCGCAAGCGGTCCGATTGTCTTTCAATTTGATCCTTTTGTGTCAGGATTTCCCGGGTAAGTTTTTTCCTTACCTGCATGGTCCTGTAAAAGTTGATAGCTATTAACAGCACTAATATCGCAATCACAATGGCCCCATAAATAAGGTATTGTTGAAATTCTATCGTTGCAGCATTTATTTCGTTGTTTTTTCGAAGAACCAGATTTTCTTTTTCAGTTTGCTCAGTTTCATATTTGGCCTGCATCTGCTCAATCATTTCATTCCTGGATTGATCAGTGATACTGTCACTATATTGTTTGAAGATTTTATAAAATTCAAGCGCTTTCGAGTCATCATTGAGCTCTTCGTAGCTTATCGCCAGGCCTTCACTTGCAACGCCAATGTTGTTGTACGACTCAAATTCAAAGGCCAAATCATAAGCTTCCTGACCTACTTCGATGGCCTCTCTATACCTTTCCTGGGCCACGTAAACCTCCATTAAATCAGCAAGGGAAATAGAGAGTTGCTCCATATAATTGTTCTCCCGTTGAATTATCCCAGCCTTTTCTTGAAACTCAATCGCTTCTTTATAATCTCCCCTCTCAAAATTCAACCTACCCAGATTGTTGTATAAAACAGCCTCACCATACTTACTTTTTATCATCAGCATTATTTCAAGAGCCTTCTGATACTGGTACTCTGCGCTGTCATACTGCTTCTGATTTTTATAAATAATGCCGATATTATTATAGTTTGACGCAATAGGAAAATTCCTACGATTACCAGCCTCACTATCTCCAGTGTTAATTTGCTGATTAATCTTTAAGGCCCTTTTATAGTTTTCAATGGCCTTTTCAGGCTTATCCTGATAATCATATAAAATTCCCAGGTTGTTATAATTGTTGGCCAGCCCTAGCTGATTATCATAATACTCATCGACTTGCAACGCCTTTAAATAATTAGAGAGTGCCTTTTCATAAACCCCTAATTTTCGATAGGTTTCACCTATAGCCGAATAGGAATAAGATATCAAGAGGCTGTCTTGTGATACGCTTTTGGTGGGAGGATTTGTAATGAAATCCTCATAGTATTGATCTATTATGGGTTGCAAAATGTTAGCTACCGCCACTGACTCCTTCAACTTTCCAATGCCAGCATAAACCAAAATCTGACTATGTGCATACGAGACATACATTGAGGTGGTATCGCCCATCTGAAGCATTAAGTCATAGGCTCTTTGGTTGAAAATGGCTGCAGAATCAAATTGATAGCCACTGTGATAGGAGTGAACCAATTCGAATGTGGCTTTTAGCACACTCATATTTGATTCATTCTTCTCGATCACCCTTCGAAGGCTATCCCTTTCAGGCGATTGACCGAATGCAGGTTGCACAACAAAGAGCATCAGCAACACCGATATCACTCTAAATATCATAAGCTTATTTTTCAATAATAGAAAATTGATTTTGCTGTGTGAGGCAATTAAATATACAAAGATGTGGGTGGAAGGGATGTAAACAAAAATTCTCTAGCTGCTATGTTCTATTGAAGTGAAGGTTACTTATGCACTAGTTTTCAAATTGAAAACTTCAGATTACAAAAAAGGCCACCTTCTCAGGTGGCCCTAGGTTTAACCGTTGTGGACTGTTAATTCCTAATTAGCTTTTTAATCACATATTGGCTCCCCTGCTTGATTTGGAGGAACATCAACCCATGATTAATGTTGGATAAATTCAAATTATAATCGAATGAGACTGACGTTTTATCAAATTCTGCATGCCTAAGTAATACCCCTTTTTGATCGAAGATTTTCAGGTCTACCAAGCCAAACTCCTCATTTGTCATAGAGATAGTTAGATGGCTGGAGAACGGATTGGGGTAGGTTGAGATAAACCTGGCAAACACCTCATCATTCAAGGAGGTAACCTCAGCTACACGGGTTACGATGCCAGTTTCAGTAACTTCAACTTCGACAACCGTAGGTTCACCTTCATTCACGGTGATAGCTGCACCCTCTACCGGAAGACCTTCATAATCCACTGACAACGTATAGTCTCCAGGCAATAGGTTAATGAAGGTGAATTCTCCATTCTCATCTGTTGTATCAAAGCCAACAA
Source organism: Cyclobacteriaceae bacterium (assembly GCA_040222875.1). Taxonomy (GTDB): domain Bacteria; phylum Bacteroidota; class Bacteroidia; order Cytophagales; family Cyclobacteriaceae; genus JAJCYL01. Next base: position 350,996 of record JAVKCG010000005.1, read on the forward strand.
TATTGCCATCAGCATCAAGGAGAAATACATCAACTCCAACCAAGGCACCGCTTTGCAGTTGGCGCCCAGTATTATTAGGATCGGAGAGAGTTCCGTTTATCTCTTCATCTCCTCCATTACCTTGAGCCGGTGGTTGGTCAATTAATGTGACGGTTATCGTCTTATCACTATCAAGTTGTGTAATTGTTGCTTCAGCGAGAGACAAAACATCACCGGAATATGTTACAAAATAGGTGGTGTTAATGGTCGCCCCTGGTATGACTTCAACAGCATAATCTCCTTGTTCCAGTTGTGGAAAGACAAATGTGTTTACAGAGTTTAGTATTACCTCCGCAACATCCTGAAATGCACCATTTATCTTTTGCTTCAATTTAATAGTTGCATCATTGATGGGGGTTCCCTCAACATCGACAACCGAACCTGATAGCGTAAATGATGGAGTTGTATCAAACAGCACAGAAACCTGAGGCAGCGCATCATTTCCATTATCAGCTATGTCTATTGCACTGCCCATTTCAACATCGAGAGTTACCGTTCCTTCGCCATCGGGAGTAATCAAGGCTGTATAATTTTTGGCATCAACCTCTACAAAATCAGAGGCAACTCCATTTCCAACAACGATATCCGTCAACTCAAAACCGGTTACATCTTCACTAAATTCAATAGTTATACTGAATGCCTCGGCCACACTTTCTGGTGCCGTTAGCGTTATTGTTGGTGCTGTTGGGTCATAATTGGCAACCGATTGTATCGATGCCTCATTTTCATTTGTGCTTAAATCTGTTGCTACAGCATCACCTATGTCCAAAGTAACCTGACCTTCCTCTGTTGGTGTGATTAACACAGTATAGGAGTTTGCTTCCGTGGTAACGAAGTCACTTGCTATACCATTACCAACTGAAATGTCAACTAATTCAAAACCAGTCACATCTTCGCTGAATTCAATTTTAGCAGTGAAGGGGGCATTGGTATTTCCTGGAACTTCTGAAATCTCAACTGTTGGTGCAATAGTGTCAAAATTTGATGATACCTGAACTGCTGCAGAGTTTCCATTTGAGGCAGCATCAGTTGCAGCCCCCGATTTAATATCAAGAGTCACCAAACCATCGGCTGTACCAGTAATTACGGCAGTGAACGTTTTGCCATCTATAGCAGTGAATTCACTGGCTGTGCCGTTGGCAACTTCAATATCGGCCAGCTCAAAACCGCTTACATTTTCAGAAAACTCAACGGTCACTGTGAATGGACCGTTTGTATTCTCGGGAATACCCTGCAACTCGACGGTCGGGGCCGTGGTGTCAATTGAAGTTGATGTTTCTGCCGAAGCTGAGTTGCCATTGCCGGCTAAATCGGTGGCAACAGATTCAGCAATACTTAAAGTAACAGCATCACTACCTGAAGGTGTAATCAAGACCGTATAGGTGCTACCATCGGTTGCTGCAAAGTCACTTGTAGCGGCGTTACCAATCGTAATATTACCAACTTCAAACCCCTGCACATCTTCACTGAATTCGATGGTAGCCGTAAAGGCCCCGTTGGTACTTGATGGAACATTAAGAAATTCGACCGTTGGTGTAGTTGTATCATAATTTGTTACGGTTTGAGTAGCAGCCAAACTCCCATTGGTTTCATCATCAGTTGCTGCTCCGGCATTAATATCAATGGTTACATTTCCTTCAGCTATTGGGGTAATCAGCGCTGAATAAGTCATGGCATCAATTGTCTCGAAAACACTTGCAGAGCCATTAGCAACTATGAGATCATTTAAATCGAAACCAATTACATCTTCACTGAATTCAAATGAAGCTGTAAAGGCCATGTTAGTATTTGCTGGTGCGTTCTGAATTGTAACAATAGGATTGGTTGTATCGAAATTGACAGAAACCTGAACGGCAGCCTCACTTTCATTATTTTCTGAGTTAATGGCCGCTGCTTGTACCACGTCAATAGTTACAGCTCCTTCTGCTGTTGGGGTAATCAACGCCGTATAGGTGTTTGCATCAACTATTTCAAATGCGCTTGGCGTACCATTTCCAACTATTATATCGCTAAGCTCAAAGCCGGTTACATCTTCATCAAACTGAAAAGTGGCTGTAAAGGCTGTATTGGTATTGGTAGGTGCATTCTGAATCTCCACAGTTGGGAATTGAATGAAATCGATGCCGATATCACTACTTGCATTTATTGCATTTGTCACCTGAGAAGCTGATGCGTTTGTAAATGCTGAGTTTTCGAAAGTGAATTGAAGAGCAGAGACATCATTTGAATTGTTATTGCCTGAAGCGTTGCCAGTCAGTGTTAAAACAGCTGAAGAACCATCTACACTTACAGTTAATATTGGTGTTAAACCATCTGGAAGATTTGAAATAGAGTAGTCTGAATTAAAAGTCAACGTTCCACCCGCGTTGGCAAAAGTGTCATCAGTTATTGACATGACCAATGAACCCTCGAGGAATCCATCATCGGCGGTAGCTTCGGTAAATCCACCTAAATTGACAGCATATTGATTTACATCATCACCGGATGATCCTGTTACATACACCTTTGTGCCATCAGTAGAAAAAGCAAGTCCGGTTGGGCTACTTTCTTGTGATCCGATACCGACACTATTCTCCAAAGTAGGTGCGCTGATATCAAAAGCTGCGGTTAGACCAAACTGCTTTATGTTATCACCTTGACCACCCAATATGAACATCTTTAACCCGTTTGAGGAAAAAACGATGTCTTGCGGTGAATTATCTGAGACATCGAACGAAATGTTACTATAAGTTGCTGTCGATAATTCGTAGGCGTTTGTCAACCCATATTGATGCACTAAGCCACTGGTCTGTCCAGATATGAACATCTTCATGCCATCACTTGAAAATGCAATTCCCGTTGGCCTTGTATCTTGTGAGTTTACATTCAATGCAAAGCCAGCACTTGCACTATGAATGTTGAAAGCCGATAAGTTGTATTGCTGTATAGTCACATTGGGGTTAAACCCTGCAACAAACAACCTCGAACCATCAGTAGAAAATTCTACATCGGTTGGTGTTCTTTGCTGATTAAAGGTGCCTAAATCCTGCGATGTACCTCCAAATGATGCGGTAGAGATCTCAAATGGTGTGGACAAATTAAACCTGTTTACTTCGGGTCTAACTGTGCCCGCAGTAAACATACGGCTGCCATCGGTAGAAAATTCAACGGTACTTACCGCCAACTGCTCAGGGTTTGGGAATGGGCTTCCAACTACCGTGATTCCATTAGTTAAGTCAAAAGTAGCACCGTAACTAATCGCAGGAATATCAAAATCAATCTCAAAATTATTAGAAGCGGTGTTTCCATTCCCTACAATATCCGTTACTGCATTCTCCAAAATACTTACCTCCACAATTCCAGCTGAAGTAGGTGTTACTGTAATGGAGTAGATAATATAGTCAGTGGTGGTAAAATCGGTTACAGTACCGTTAGAAACTGTTATATCATCTGAAATGAAACTTTCATCATCAATTTCTTCATTGAAAGTAGCTGTAAACTGAATTGGGGAACTGACGGTGGGGTCATTTTCTGTAGAAGAGATAGTCACAGACGGAGCAACTCTATCTATAGCCAAAACTTCTCCCTGAAAAGCAGCAACGGTGCCATTTGTGCCTCCTCCATTGCCACTCTCATCAGTAATTCCATTGGCACTAATAACGTCTAACCTTATTTCACCAGCACCGGTCAAACCAGTTAAACCTATCGTCCATATCTCGCCATTATTAGGATCGACAATGACTGTTGAAACATTACCAGCAGCATCGCCTGAAACAGTGCTGACCATAAAATCGGTCGTTGTTACATTGGCAGCTCCCTCATCAAATGTGAGTGTATAATTGAGCGAGGCCAAATTAGTAGGACCTGTTTCCTCGCTTGCTAAACTTAGAACTGTAGGAGGAGTGACATCTGGAGCAACTGGACCATCAAATGAACTTTCCACAGCGCTGCCAAACTCAATACCATCGTTTGGTGTCACTATAAAACTGATGTATTTATTTAGATCGCCTAAAGCCAATTTATAGGTACTGAAAGTGGCGCCAGAGATACTTGTTTTGTTTGTTCCGGCATTATCGTCAGATCGATACCACTGAATCGTTGACCCAGCCTCAGTATCCTCATCTGAATCTGTAAAGGTGTAATCTGCCATCAGCGTCTGTCCCACTGTGAACGTTCCTGAAATATTGAGCCCTGAAGCAACAGGTGCTGCGTTGGTAGCAGGGGTTATTATGCTTAGATCATCTAATTGAATCTGACCAGTAGCTGGGTTTCCGTTAAAAGCACCGAATCCTCTAACGTTAATGCTAAATGAGCTGATGTGAGTCCAGTTAAGACTAACAGGAACTGGGCTAAAAGTGGTAGTTGGGTCGCACTCAATGTTGTTTACTGCACTATTAGGCCCCTGCCCGGGAATGAAATCTGCTTCTATCCTCAATAATGAGTTGTTTGAAAACATATCAAGACCATTCAGGTCAACAGGCGAAGAAAACGTAACTGTAACCGTATTTCCTCTCGCTTCAAAAATCTTGTCATTGCTATCCACCAGAGAGTTGCTTCTGGCGTTGAAGTCTGATGAAATTGTCACAGTAATTCCATCCACCGTTTCTGATACAGGTGTTAGGCCAGTAGCACCGGTGGCTGTAAATGTTGAATTAATTTGTCCTATTGAAACAAATGGCGAAAAGCAAAGCCACACCATAACTAACGGCTTGAAGTTATGGGTTATTGAAAGTAGTTGATTGTAAAGAAGTCTCATGTTCCATTTTTATTAAAAAGTGATACAACTCTGGTTTTTAGTTGGGATAAATGTAGCCGGAGGTATACCACCCAAATGCGACAACCTTCCCCCCTATTTCCGACATTTAAGTTTAATGTGTTTAGGTTTTGAAGGTTTGAAGGTTTGGGTACCCATCGTGTCTTCATTCCCAAGAGCCTGCCTTGCCTTTCAAGGTAGGTGGAGCCAGTTGGGAATTTGAAATGCTAATAGTGAGATTCTTCACCTTTCGATCTTCAATCTCAAGAGCTCTGAAAAAGGGAAAATTGGGAGCTTAGGTAATGGGTTTTAGGTTTTTAGGAATGGGTTTTGGATTTCTGTAACCCTGGCTTTTGGCGATTAACGAGGGTGATTGGACATTTGACAGTTAGGCTGTCTTTAAATATTCAGAGGGTAGCTTGCCAAATCGATTAGAAAATTGGGTAGAGAAGTAATCAGGTTTGTCAAAGCCTACTTTGTTGGCTGCCTCAGCAACAGTATTTACCTGTCTGCTTTCAAGCAACCTTTTAGCCCTGGTCAACCTGATTTCCCGGATGAAGAGGTTAGGGCTGAATCCTGTAATTTGTTTGAGTTTACGCTGAAGCTGCCGCTCACTCAGCGCTACTTCCGAAGCCATAAAAGGTACAGTGAGCAGGCTGTCGTTCAAATGGTTTTCTACCAGGCCTTTCAACCTATGAATAACTTCGCCGTCAATAGATGAACCGGAAAGTTCATCTTCACTAGCGCTCAGCTTACGATTGATACGGTTTTCAAGAATGTTTTTCACCCTTGCCAATAATTCTGCACTACTGAATGGCTTAGTGATGTAATCGTCAACCCCAAGTGTTAATGCGGTTAGCTTATCTTCTTCGGCTGATCTGGCTGTCAGCATAACCATTGAAATTTTCCTGAGCTGATCATCTTCTTTGGCTTTTGTTAACAGTTCAAAGCCGTCCATGTGTGGCATCATCACATCAGATATACCAATATCGATCTTTTGCTCTTTCAGTACTTGTAAGCCCTCTAAACCATCTTGAGCCTGATAAATATTGAAATAAGGCTCCATGATTTGTGCAACAAAAGCCCGCATTTCAGGGTGATCTTCTGCCAGCATCATGTTGGGCTTATCAATGTCAAATTCCGACGAGTATTTTCTTACAGCACTTTCGAGGGCCTCTTCAATTTCATTGGTTGATAGCCCCTCCGCTACAGGTACCGCTGTACTCTCAACTATTTTAGCCGAAAACGTAAAAACAAATTCCGAACCTTCACCTAATGTGCTGGTGGCAGTGAGACTCCCTTCCATTAGAGTTGCTAATTCAACAGATAGGGCCAGCCCTATACCTGTCCCTCCTTCGGCATCGACATTGGCCTTAGATGACTGATAGAAACGGTCAAAAATAAATGGCAGGTCATCGGGATAAATCCCTCTCCCAGTGTCTTTAACAGACAATTTATACTGTCCATTTTCATCACTTAGGCTAACTGAGATGCTACCGCCAGCCGGAGTAAATTTCAAGGCGTTGGAGAGTAAGTTGTTGATTACTTTACTGACCTTGCCTTCATCCAAAAGCAATGAAATTTCTTCTCGAACACCGCTGTCAAACTCAAGCTTTATCTGCTGCTGTTCTGCCTTGCTTTGAAAATTCTCCAGCACCTCCGATAGAAATGAATGGATTCTGACTGGGTTTTTTGTCAGCTCCATTTTACCGGCTTCAAGCTTAGCTAAATCCAGTATTTCCTCAACCAAACCTAATAGATCCTTTCCGCTTCGTTTAATCATCTCAAGCCGATCAATCACCTTATCAGGTAAAGGGCCATATTTGCCTTCAATCAAGGGATCGACTGGAGATGTCATCAGGGTTAGTGGCGTTCGCAACTCATGGGAAATGTTGGCGAAAAACCGGGTCTTTACTTTGTCCAACTCTTTTAACTGATTCGCTTGTTTCTCGATAACGTTTTTATCTTTTATTGCCTGGCTCTTCTGATTTTCCAGTTCCACAGTCCTCTCTTCAACCAAAACCTCGAGAACCTTTTTCTGTTTTTCAATAGACCTCAACCGGTAGTTGTAAAAGCCCACAAGTCCCATCACTATTGAAATGATAAGCACCGATCTAAACCATATTGTGCTCCACCAAGGCGGATGTATGATTAGCTTGATCTCTGCGGGTTCTCCCCAAATTCCGGCATTATTGGAGGCCTTAACCAAAAACCTATATTCCCCAGGAGGTATATTGGTGTAGGTTGCATATCTCCGCTCATTATTTGTATAAAACCATTGCTGATCAAAACCTGCTAATTGGTAAGCAAATTCATTCTTATCAGGATTTACATAACTAGTTGCTGAAAACCCCAAAGTGAATACCGAATGCTCATGTGATAAATTAATGATAGGTTTTTCAGCAAGGGGTCGACGAAGAACCCCTTCATGATCCACTACAACGGGTTTATTAAAAAGTTCAAATGTAGTTAGAACAGCAACTGGTGCGATGGAGTTGGTTACTATACTGTCAGGATGAAATACATTAAAACCATTACTACCTCCAAAAAACATAAAACCATCGTCATTGCGATGATAAGCTACATTGAAATGATTGCCCTGCAATCCGTCACTCTCATCAAAGTTTGTGAATGTTTCGTCTGTTGGATTAATATGTGAAATGCCATTGTTCCCACTAATCCAAAGCTGATTATTAGAATCACTCATAATGCCGATAATTGAATTACTAGATAGCCCATCGTTTTCTCCGTAAACTTTAAATTTTGTTACCTCTCCTTCTACTAACTTATTGAGTCCGCCGCCAAATGTACCCGCCCATATCTGGCCGGTTTTATCCTTATGTAAAGTCCATATGCGGTTATGAGATAAACTGTTGATATCGTTAGGGTCGTTGCGAAATGTGTCATAGCTGCCGGTTCTTTTATCAAACTTGAGCAGTCCGCCATCGTAGGTACCTATCCATAAAAGACCGTTATCGTCCTCAACCATGGTCAGCACCTGATGATGATCTGGAGTGGAGTTAGGATCAAACAGAAAACGTTCAAAGTCTTGAGTTCCACGGTTAAATCTATTCAGCCCATTCCATGTACCTATCCAAAGATCTTTATCTGAATCTTCAAATATGAAAGTGATGTCGTTCCATGAAATTGATTCATTGTTTGAAGGGTCAGTTCTAAAAGTTTGAAAGGTATCGTTTAAACCATAATTAAGGCCGTCTTGAGTACCAATCCAAAGTATCCCAAAGCTGTCCTTATAAATTGACTTTATATAGTTGTTTGAAATGCTTGAGGTATTTAAAGGATCATGGTAATATCTTTTGAACGTTTCATTTTGAATGTCCATTAAATTCAAGCCATTCCTGGTACCCACCCATAGTTTATCATTTTCCTGGAAAATTGCATGGACAAAATTGTGACCGAGGGAATGCACAGATGCCGGGTCATGGCGATAGGTAGTAAATTGTTTTAGCAGAGGGTTATGAATGCTGATGCCCCCGCCCCATGTGCCAAGCCAAATTTGACCTTCCCCATCTTCATAAATCCATCTTACGGAGGTACTTGAGATACCATCAAGGTCAGTTTCAGAAAACTTATAGCTTAAAAGTTTTTCCTGACCGCTTGTTTTAATCAAACCCATGTCATCTGTTCCCATCAAAATATCTCCGCTCCTATTTTGATGCAGCGAAATAATTCGATCTGAGTTCAACGAATTCTTTCCCCAATTTTTCATTTGAGTGAACCTGTCGCTCTCGAAGTTGTATTGCCAAAGACCACCACCATTTGAGCCAATCAAAATGTTGTTGCTTCCAACTTCCAGTAAAGCACTTACATTTTGGTTTGGAAAATCAGCGGCATCATATTTTACAACTTTATTTTCAGCTAGCGAGTACCGCATTAATCCCTGTGATAATGTACCAATCCAGAGATTTTGATGACTATCAATTAGAATTCTGAAAACATCGCCATTCACTTTGTTTTCAGATAGCGGTACAACTTGATTCCTGGCTTTATCAATTATCTGCACTCCATTACTTGTTCCCAGAAATAATCTTCCTGAGTTGTCTTCGGTAATCGAATAAACCTTAACCTGGTTGGTGCCTTGGCCCCAGAAATGTTGAAAGCATCCTAAAGCCTGGTTGTATAGGGCAAGGCCGTTGTATGTGCCAATCCAAAAATCACCAGTTGAATCGAGGTACAAGGCTTTAATTACATTGCTGGGAATGGTGCTTCTGTCGTTAGGAATGTTTCTGAAAATCTCGACCTTATAACCGTCATACCGGTTGAGGCCATCAGTTGTACCAAACCAAATCAATCCATTTTTATCTTGAGCAATTGCATCTACCGTAACATGTGACAGGCCATGTACAAGAGACAGGTGTCGAAATCGAATTCGATCCTTTTGACTCATGGCCATAGTAACTGACAGATAAAAAGCAACTAAGAAAGTAATACGCATTTGGAGGTAAAAGAAACGTACAAATACGCTTTCAAGAACTGGATTGAATTTCAAAAATGCGTAAAAATGATCGGATTACATGAACACAATCCAAGACTATTGTCACCGATTAACCTCAACCAAAATCAGGATTGTATTTCGCCACTACTTTCAAGTTATCGAAGTAGACTACGCCTGAGATGTTTGGATGTATGACTATCAATTTTGCTATTCTGTTTCCTTTTTCCCCCCAGTGAATTCGAGTTGGACTCGGAGCCAATTGGACTTTAAACGGTTTTTATCAATTGCTTGAACCAAGAAGATGTTATCAACCTCAGATAAAGTTAAAGCAATCGGTATTTCGATACTCTTGCCCTTTTTGATTGACTTATCTAAAACAAGTGTATCGTCGTTATGAATAATGACAAGACCTTCAATTTCGGAAGATCCATCATAATCTAAAATGAGCTCATAATGTTGTTGGTTCGTGGCCGTCGTCCTATTTGACCAATAAAGATTTGGCGGTAAATCTTTTAATAAATTAATGTTAGGGGCTTTAACAGTTTCACCTGAAATAATATTTACTACAGCATCAGGTTGGTTAAGGTGCACTGAGTACTGATGAAAAGCATAAACCGAATTATTGATGCGCCATGAGGCCAAATTTTCACCTTCCTTTGATGATACATAAAATCCTGACAATGTGTATGTTATATAATCGGTCTCATCAAAGCCGTAAGATATTGTTTTGAGCTTTCCTTTAGAAACATCCCAATACCGAATGCTTTTGTCATGGCTCCCAGAAACCAAAGTTTTGCCATCTGAGGAAAAGGCGACAGCTTTAACCCGTCGAGTATGTCCTTCCAACGTATGGATAAGCTGTCCTGAAGTAACATCCCATAACTTAATGCTCCTATCCCAACTTCCAGAGGCTATAGTATTACCATCTGGAGAAAATGAAATGTCAAAGAGACCCTCGGTATGGCCTAAAAAGGTTTTTTTTAATTCGCCAGATGAGGTATCCCACAATTTAACAATCGCATCATTACCTCCTGTCGCAAGCGTCTTACCGTCAGGGGCATATGCCAGTATGTCCACATCAGTTCTTATTTTTTGAAGTAGTTTTCCCGAAGAGACATCCCATATTTTAACTTTTTTCCAATCACCAGAGGCTAACGATTTACCGTCAGGAGAAAATGCCACAGTTGCTACTCCCCACACAAATCCAGTAACTATCGGTTTGATGAGTTCCCCTGAAGCTACATCCCATAAATTGATTTTATTATCTCCGCTTCCTGAAGCCAGTATTTTACCGTCTGGGGAAAATGCCAATGCATAGACTGCGTAGGCATGTCCGCTTAAAGTGTTGATCAGTTTACCGGAAGTAATATCCCATAATTTGACTGATCCGTCAAAATTGCCACCACCAGAAGCTAATATTTTACCATTTGGAGAAAATGTCAATGTCTCAACACTACCCTTATGTCCTGTGAATATCGTCTCAAGTTGACCAACTGAGGCATCCCACAATCTGATGTTTGTATCCACACCACCTGATGTTACAGTTTTTCCGTCTGGTGAAAATGCAACAGCCTCTATATCGTTGGCATGACTCGTTAGAGCAGAAACTAGGTTACCTGAAGCAGTATCCCATAACTTGATAGTTCTATCCAAACCTCCTGAGATCAATGTCTTACCGTCCAATGAAAATGATACTGCATTTACCTGATTAATCGTGTCACCGATTAAATCCTTAATCATTTGACTGGAAGTGATATCCCAAAATTTAATGGTCTTATCCGAACCACTAGACACAAGAGTACTACCATCCGGTGAAAAGGCTAAGGTTTGGATACCGCCTGTGTGTGCGGTTAAAGTATTAATTAACCGATTGGTGGCAATATCCCATAATTTGATTGTTTTGTCCCGACTACCTGAAGCAAGGGTTTTGCCATCTGGTGAAAAAGTTATGGCATTGACGCTTCCTGTATGTCCGGTTAAGGTTTTGTTCAACTCGCCAGAAACAACATTCCAAAGTTTGATCGTTTTATCCATACCACCTGAGGCCAGGGTGTTGCCATCTGGTGAAGAAGCCAGTGCCCTCAAAAATGTACGACGATTTCCACTTAATGTGTTAATCAATTCCCCAGAAGTGGTATCCCATAATTTAACACATCCATAATAGTCATATGAAGCCAATATTTTACCGTCTAGAGCAAAAATTACTCCATAACCGCTTCCCGTTATAGTCCTAATAAGTTGACCAGAAGTCGCATTCCATAATTTGATGCTTTTATTCGAACCAGATACAAGAATTTTGCCATCTGGTGAAAATGCGACTGAACTGACGTCATTTTTGTGCCCTTTTATGTCCATTATGAGCATACCAGAAGGGTAATCCCACAACTTGACATTAAGTCCACCGCCAGATGCAAAGGTCTTACCGTCGGGTGAAAACGCTATGGTCTTGACACTTCTTGTATGTCCGTTTTGGAGTAAAAACGCAGGGGTTTGCTTTTGACTAATAAGGTCTTTGGCATTAAAAAAAAGGATAAGAAAAATGAAATTTTTTATCAAGATTGAGTTGGTTGAGTAATCTAAATGTCGTAACACCTATTTAATTTTGATCAAGAGGCTCAACCAAAATCCGGATTATATTTTGCTACCACCCTCAAGTTGTCGAAATAAACCACGCCAACCGTATTAGGCAAAATGGCAAGGACAATAGTGAAATTGGCCGAAGTGCTGGGCCAGTATGGAACTGTGATGGTATGAGTCTCGAAATCTGTAGTGCCTGTTAATTCCAAATCAACTTCGCTTGTGGTGAATGACAATATATCACCGCTTTTTTCAATGCCACCGGCAAATGCAACTCCATCACCGGAGATACTTTGCATTCTGATATCAACTGAAATTTCGATGTCTGCGGTTTCAGGAATACCTGTTACGCCGCCCAACTGGAGCCGATAAAATGATGATCCTGTGTGGCTGTTGTTGACTTGCATCTTCAACGAATTTGATCCGCTTGAAGCAAATTCAGAAGAGGCTTCACCTGTTCTACCCCCCTCATTAAAGGGGTCTTCTACTGCGAAAAACTGCCAGCCTGTGTCCCCTTCTTCAAAATCAGAATTGATATCAAAAATAAGTTCCGCAGTCCTGTTCTTAATCCACTCAGGATCAGGGGTACTTTCGTCAAACATTTCATTAAAAAGGTATTGGCGCAGCAGAGGGGTGAATTGATTGTAAGGACCGAGGGTGCCAGTTTCCATGATGCTCTTGACCTGGCCATTATCAAAACGGTCATCCCTGTGGGGGCGATCAAGTAAAGCATGGCCGAGTTCATGGAACACCAATGCTTCACGGGATGCATTCGGTTGCTGTATCCAGCAGCGGTCGTCCCGTTTGATCAGGATTGTGTTTTTCCTGTCACTGAATGCGGAGGCCTGACCACATATGTCCCCATTTTCATCAATGTCATCGGTGGTAAACGATCCAGAAAACATGTCGAAATCGAAGAAATGCCCTCTTTCAGCACCTTCATCTACAAAAGTCTCAATGTATTGCCTGAGTTCGAGGTCTACATCATTCGCCACATCATTTAATGATAATGGGTCGTCTTCTTCGGCACACGCAAAGATCAGGAGTGAGGTAACTGCTATAACAATTTTAGAAGTGCCGCTATGCATCCTTGGAATTATTTTGTTTGGTTAAAACAACTACATAACCGCTTACCCAACCAAATTATTACAAAATGTATTGACTTAAATCTTTGTCTTTCACCAGTTCACGTAGCCTATCACCTACCATTTTTTTCGACACAGCAATCTTCGCATTCGGCCCAATTTCATCTGGCACATCGTATAGAAAATCATTAAGCAAATGGCTCATGACTGTATGCAACCTTCTGGCTCCAATATTTTCTACGTCACTGTTGATATTAAAAGCTATCTCGGCTATCTCCTCCAATGCGTCATCTTGAAAGTCAAGGCTTACTTCTTCTGATTCAAAGAGTGCTGTATATTGCTTGGTCAAGGCATTTTTAGGCTCTTTTAAAATTCTCAAAAAGTCATCTTTAGTAAGATTTTGAAGTTCAACCCTGATTGGGAAGCGTCCCTGCAACTCAGGGATTAAATCTGATGGTTTTGCAAAATGAAATGCGCCAGCAGCAATAAATAAAATGTGATCAGTATTCACAATACCATATTTGGTGTTGACTGCACTGCCTTCAACCACTGGCAATAAATCCCGCTGAACTCCTTCCCTGCTTACATCTGGGCCTCCTCCCTGCCGCTTTGAGCCGCCGGCTATTTTATCCACCTCATCGATAAAAATTATACCGGTGTTTTCCGCTTTCTTAATCGCCTCTTCCTTCACCTCGTCCATATCGATCAGCTTGGCGGACTCTTCATCCAATAAAATTTTCCTCGCTTCCCCGATGGTCACCTTTCGTTTTTTGTTCTTTTTTGGCATCATGTTACTCACCATCTCCTGAAGGTTGATCATAGAAGCCTCATCAATCATTCCGCCACCGATCATGCCAACACCGTTACCCCCCGGCTGCTTCACATTTATCTCAATCTTACGATCGTCAAGTTCACCATTGCGAAGCTTTTCCCTAAACCTTTCACGGGTTCGCTCATTTAATTCGGCATCGTTTTGTGGTTCATCTTCATCTCCGGCAGCAACGGCCTTCCTTTGGGTTGTTTTCATCGGTGGAATCAAAGTATCAAGAATCAGGCTTTCTACAATTTCGGATGCTTTTTCTTTGACCTCCTCCTTTTTAGCAGTCTTAACCATGCCCACTGATTGCTCCACGAGGTCCCGCACCATACTCTCAACATCCCGGCCTACATAGCCCACTTCAGTAAACTTGCTGGCCTCTACCTTTGTAAATGGTGCATCTGCTATTTTGGCTAGCCGCCTTGCAATCTCAGTTTTTCCAACACCAGTCGCCCCGATCATCAAAATATTATTTGGGATGATCTCTTCTTTAATGTCGGATACCACGTTCATGCGCCGCCATCTGTTCCTCAAAGCGATAGCAACATTTCTTTTAGCATCTTTTTGACCAATGATATATTTATCAAGCTCCGCAACAATCTGCCTTGGAGTCAAATATTTATTTTCTTCTAACATCACTTTATGCTTTACTTCTTTTTTTAACAATTGAATTCAGATTGGTGGCCAGTGTAAAATAATTGCTACCCCCCGCTACATGATAAATTGCCCTGGTATAGGCAAATTCGAATTTTTTGATTTTTACCAGAAAACCGAACGAAAACCCTGCTCCGCCAGATTTGGCATCTAACCTTAACTCTTTTCTGATCAGATGGTTATAACCTGCCCTTAGGTTAAAATTTCTACTAATGAGGAATTCAGTGCCAAAATTAAAGTGCCGGAATACCTTGTCAAAAGTTCCAGCCTCACCATTAACCACCGACGACTCATCATCTGGTTCGAAAACAGTCAGGTCTCCCTGGTATAAATTATAGCTGGCGATGGAAAACCTAACTGGCATGTATTCCGGCTTGAAAGTCATCCCCAGTTGAACATCAAATGGCAGGTCCGTGTTGCCTGATGCGGAATAGTCGCTCAGGACAACCCCAAGATTCTTAAAAGTTAGCCCTACTGCAAAATCGCTGGTTGGGTGTTTAAACACTCCTCCCAAATCAAGCATTAGCGCTGATGATCGAAAACTATCGATTCCAGAACTGGCAAATTTAATGTTGCCACCTAGCGCAAATGGCCCTACACGATGACTATACCCCACAATAAATGAAAACTCATTAGCAGTGAAAGTACCCTCTTCGAAACCAGCAGGATCAAATCCTTGAAACTCGCCGAAACCCATGTATTGAAGGCCAAAACCAAATGTGCCAAGTTTCGAAAAATTATGAGCATAGGTGAGGTTGGTCAGTTTGACATCAGCTACGAAGCCAAGGTGTGTAATTGCTACGCTGCCTGATTGAACTGAGTCCAGCAAGGCTGGATTATTTAAAAAGCTATCAACATTTCTACCAAAATGAGAAACGTTAACTCCACCCAGGGCTGCTGTCCTGGCATTTGATGGCAGGTTGATAAACTCAAATGAACGCTGACCTCCAACCTGCGCTTGAAGCGAAATCGGCAGCAGCAATAGCAGGATGAGGTATTGTCGGTTCACAAAATTTGATTACTTACTTATTACTTTCATCATCAGTGACAAATTCGATAGCGCCTTTCACTTTTTTCTTATCCAAAGCAAGGCCAATTACCTGATCAACGGCCTCAACATAATGAATTTTTAAGTTAGAAATATAGTTCTCTGGAATATCATCCACATCCTTTCTGTTCCGCTCACAAAGTATGATTTCTTTGATTCCAGCTCTTCTGGCGGCCAATATTTTTTCCCTGATTCCACCAACTGGTAAAACCTTGCCTCGAAGGGTGATCTCTCCAGTCATAGCAATTTTACTTTTCACTTTGCGCTGTGTAAACAGTGAAACCAGTGAAGTGAAAATTGTAATTCCAGCAGATGGGCCATCTTTTGGCACTGCTCCGGCCGGCACATGAATATGAAGATCGTAATTATCAAAGACCTTATAATGTATGCCCAATGAATCAGCGTTTGATCTTAAATATGAAAGCGCAGCAACAGCCGACTCTTTCATCACATCCCCCAGCTGACCAGAAAGTGTGAGTTTCCCTTTACCTCTGCTTAAGCTGGATTCAATAAACAGGATATCGCCACCAACCGGTGTCCAGGCAAGCCCTGTAACAACCCCAGGCATCCCATTGTCTTGATACAGTTCTTTATCGAAAACTTCGGTTCCAAGAATTTCTACAACTTCTTTATCAGTAATTTTTTTAGTGTATTCTTCCTCCATGGCGATTGATTTCGCCACATTACGGATTAATGAACCTATGCGTCTTTCAAGGTTCCTCACGCCAGACTCCCTTGTATAGCCTTCGATTGTTTTTATAATGGCCGCCTTACTTATATTGAAATCGGAGGCTTTCAAACCGTGTTCAGTTCGCTGTTTTGGGATCAAATGTTTTTTGGCAATTTCGACCTTCTCCTCCATTGTATAGCCATTGATCTCTATAATCTCCATTCTATCCCTGAGTGCCGGATGAATGGTATCAAGTGTATTGGCAGTCGCTATAAATAACACTTTAGAAAGGTCATAATCAACCTCTAAGTAGTTGTCTTTAAATGCGCTATTCTGCTCAGGGTCAAGCACCTCAAGCAAGGCCGATGATGGATCACCCCTGAAATCTGAGCTTACTTTATCAATTTCGTCAAGGACAAAAACCGGATTTGAATGATTGACCTTCTTAATATTCTGGATAATCTTACCCGGCATAGAGCCAATGTAAGTTTTTCGATGCCCCCGGATTTCAGCTTCATCATGCACTCCACCCAGTGACATCCTGACATACTTCCGGCCCAAAGCTTTGGCCACTGATTTACCAAGGGAAGTTTTTCCAACTCCCGGAGGGCCGTACAAGCATAGAATAGGCCCTTTTAAGTCATTTTTCAGTTTTAATACTGCCAAATATTCTATTATCCGATCTTTAACTTTTTCCAGCCCATAGTGATCTTTATCGAGGATGTTTTTAGCCCTCTTTAGATCAAAATTGTCAACTGTGAATTCATTCCATGGGAGATCGACCAGCAACTCTGCATAATTCATTGTTACCGGATATTCGGCTGATGCAGGGTTCATTCGAAGTATTTTATCAAGTTCCTTATTAAAGTGAACAGACACCTCGGTTGGCCAATCTTTTTTATTACCTCTTGCCCTTAAGTCTTCAACTTCTGCATCCGGCCCTTCATTGCCCAATTCATCCTGAAGCACTTTCATTTGCTGGCGCAAGTAATAATCTCTCTGTTGTTGATCAATGTCGGTGTGTACTTTGCTTTGAATCTCATGCTTAAGCTCCAACATTTGGATATCCTTAAGCATGTACTCTAAAAGCAATTGAGCCCTATCCATCCCATTGTTGATCTCAAGAAGTTTCTGCTTTTCTTTCACTTCAACATTCACATTTGAAGAAAGAAAATGGGTTAAGAAACTACTGCTTTCAATATTATCTAGAGCTATCTGGGCATCCTGAGGAATTTCAGGGTTGAGTTTCAAGATTTTTTTAGCCGAATCTTTCAACGACTGAACAACAGCTTTTACCTCACGCTTCTTTGGGTCAGGAAATTCTTCATTGATCAATTTAACCTGAGCAGTAATGTATGGATCTTCCTGTGTTACCTCTTCAATCAAAAACCGCTTTTTCCCCTGGATAATTATAGTGGTATTGCCATCTGGCAGCACCAACATTTTTAAAATTTTGGCTACAGTTCCTATTGGGAAAATGTCTTTTGCTTTGGCATCTTCCGCATTATTTTTCTGAGCTGTAACCCCAATAGTCCGATCACCTCTATAGGCCTTTTTTACAAGCTTGATTGACTTTTGCCGACCAACCGTTATAGGGATCACGACCCCCGGAAATAAAACTGTATTCTTAATTGGTAGAATTGGCAACTCTTTTGGCATATCATCATCACCAAAATCCTCCTCCATATTCGGGTTGATCATGGTTATCAGTTCACCATCGTCAGAAGCCATTTCAACAAGTAGTGGATTTATATAAGATTTTCTCTCTCTATTCATATGGTCTTTTCACTGCCATTATGACACGCCGAGTGTCTATTTAATGGTTAATTTTAGAAGGCTTGTCTAAATTGCAATAGGTATGCCAAAATAACCGTTCAGTTCTCAACGTCATTATTGAACTACAAAGTGAACTATTGTTCCATCATACAGCTTAATTCCCTTAATTCAAAATCGTTAGCATTTACGGTGTTGGCGTTAATGATTATGGTTGCGACGTCCCCCTTGGCATTCGGTCAAAAAAGAACCCAGCCAATTGAAATTGATTCAACGTTAATAAACGAACAGTTCAACTTATTTGATTTCAAAAACATCAACAAAATACCGTACTATGAAAATGACTCTAAACTTGCCAGAATTTTTAAGCTAGATCAGGCTGAACAGTGGGAACCGCTGTATAAAGAATTGAAGGCATATGTGAGCAGTTTCGGTATCAAGAATTTTTATACGGACACCTATCTCATTTGGAAGCTGGCAAAATTGACGGAACTTTTCGGTGATCAGGAAGAAGCTAAATCATTGTATCGACTGGTTTTGAAGCATCATCAACAAGGCATCGACCTTCAGGAGATTGAGCTTTACTATGACTCATTAAACACCCAGGAAATTGAGTTATATGTGCCAATTGATTATTACTACGAATTAGTTGAATATCGAAAGGCCATCGATACGCTGCAGCCACCCCGCGGGGTTTTGCTCAATATGGGTGGGAATATCAATTCACGTAAAGCAGATTATGGGCCTTCCCTCAGTGTTAATGACAACACCCTGATCTTTACATCTAAAAGAAATGAGCGCACCCGCCACATGGAAACATTCAAAAACGAAGACTTATTCTTTAGCAAGAAAGACGGTCAGTTTTGGACTTTGAGTGAGGAAATGGAAGGGATCAATACCCCATTTAACGAGGGCAGTGCCCACCTAAGTAGAGATGGTAACACATTGTTCTTTTCAAGGTGCGATTCACCTGATTCATACGGGGATTGCGATCTATTTATGGCTGAGATGCAGGAGGACAGCACATGGGGCAATGTTAAAAACCTGGGTTTAAATGTTAACAGCATCGCCTGGGACTCACATCCGTCATTATCCCATACGGAGGATACACTGTATTTTGCTTCTGACCGTATTGGTGGCTTCGGGTTATCTGACATCTATTTCACCTACAAACTAAAAGACGGGACTTGGGCAAATGCACAAAACATTGGCCCTGTAATGAACACCCGGCATAATGAAGTCAGCCCTTTTTATCATCCAATACATGATATGATGTATTTCAGCTCCAATGGGCAGCTTTATGTTTTTGGGGAATATGACATCTATAAAACCTACAAATACAAAGACACCTGGACAGAGCCTAAGAACATCGGCCCTCTTGTCAACGGCATTGGTAGTGAGTTCTATTTTACTATCGACTCAGAATCAGACCACCTTTTTTATGCCAGAACAGCCACCCGTGATTTGGATAAAATGGACTTGTACTCTTTCCCTATGCCGATGGAGGCCAAACCAGGTGCCCTCACTAGAATTAGTGGTTCATTAACTGATTCGCTCACCGGAAAACCATTTAGTGGAATTGTTTCAATTATAGATGTGGATGATGGTGTGGAGGTAGCCCCAAAATACCTTAAATCAGATGGGAGCTTTGAGTTTGACCTCATAAACAACAAAAACTATCTTCTTGTGATCCAGGGTGATGACTTTTTTAGGATTGAAGAAATGTTTTACCTCCAGGGGCCAACTCAATTTCATAAAGTCACCGACCCGATCTCAAGCCGGGTAAAATTTGAATCAATCCAGTTTGAAAATGGTAAAGCTGATTTGCGCCCAGAGATGTTCGGTGATCTCAATAAGATTGTCAATTTTATGTATGACAATCCTGATTTTCTATTGAGGATTTCCGGCCACACAGATTCATCAGGCAATGAAAATTTTAATGTTCAATTGTCAAAGCAAAGGGCTAAAAACATCAGGGATTACATTGTGCTTTTTGGTGATGTAGAGGCCTACCGAGTTACAGCTGATGGCTTCGGAAGCAGTAAGCCCCTTGTGCCAGAAAATAATGCAGATGACCAGGCATTGAACCGACGAGTAGAGTTTGAAATCTATCGGCCAGCAATCGCGGATCCAGGGGATAGGTGAATTATTCACCCTTACTTTTGATTATTAACCCTTACTTTGTATTCTATTCTAAATAGAAATTACCCTTACTTTGTATTTTATAACTATTTGGATTGGATAAAATCTGGTTCTTAGTCTAATAGCCCTTTATGGCTACCATCGCAGAACGGTGCATTTTCTGTTTGCTTGCAAGTGCACCATGATCGCCTGCGGTCTTCATCCAGTTCTACTTTTAATGGCTCAAAAGATGACCCTTTATGAGAGCCGTCACAAAAGGGCTGGTTTTCACTCTTGCCACAGGCACACCAGTAATATGTGCCAGCTTCATACTCATCCACTATTGGTTTAGTGGCCGCAATTTCTCCTTTTGACATGGTTACTTGTATTTATAATCAATG
Source organism: Cyclobacteriaceae bacterium (assembly GCA_040222875.1). Classification (GTDB taxonomy): domain Bacteria; phylum Bacteroidota; class Bacteroidia; order Cytophagales; family Cyclobacteriaceae; genus JAJCYL01. The sequence goes on from JAVKCG010000005.1 coordinate 371,369, forward strand.
ATACTTTGAGTTAGCATCTTATACAACTTCTGTAATTCCTCATTGTTTTCAAGAAGGGATATGTGTTTTTCAATAGTTTGGTAATCTTCCCTAGTGGCAGGGCCGGTCTGTGAGTTTATTGGGCCAATGTTCAGTGCCTTGGTGATTGTTTCTTTCAAAAGGGGCACCAATAAATCGAACTCAACACCCTGCTGCCCCGCATAGTCCTGGGTGGCTACCAAAATATGATTTGTAAAATTATTGACCATGACTGCGGCTACATGAATTTTCGATCTGATTTCTGATTCAGCTTGATGTACATTTTCAGATAGTGACGATCCCAATGCTGACAATACATTCATTCCTTCGTCAGAATTGGATTCAATTAGAAGGGGAACCTCTGCCAAATTCAACTGTCGCCCCTTGGTAAAAGTCTGCAAGGGATAGAACACCCCAATTGTTTCGGCAGCTGATAATTCCAAAACTTCCATGGCTACTGAACCCGAAGTATGTACCAAAATAGCCTCATCCGGTAAAACGATGTCTGAGCAAATAGACTCGATAGCGTTATCCGATACCGCTATTATAAATACATCTGACTTGCTATCATTGAAATCCAATGTTTCAGCAAACCTGGGATCATAAAGGTTGTTGCAAATCGCCTCGGCCTTTTCAATAGAGCGACCATAGACTTCACCAATGGAATGGCCAGCCTGCTCCAAAATTGGAGCAAGGTGGCTTGCTACATTGCCGGTGCCTATTAGGGTAATCCTCATAATAAAAGCATTACCCCAAATATCAACTTTCGAGGGTTAATGTTAAACCCCTTTAAAACTTCAATTTCATGCCTAAGAGGAAATTGCGCCCTGCTTGTGGGTAATAGTAATTCTCTCTGACAGTATAACTGCCACCAAAATACCCGAACGTGTAACCGTTTGATTCGTACTCATGATCCAGCACATTGTTGATCAACAGATTGAAACTGATTTCGCTGATTAGCTTGGTTTTGAGGTTAAGTTCAAACTGCAAATCATTAACAAAATAGCCATCAATTTTTCGGTTGTCGCTTGACGTATTGTCAAGAAACTGCTCCCCAACATATTTAGAAAGCAAAGAGATTCTTAAGGCTTTTGCAGGATTAAATGACCAATTTGAAGCAGCAATCACATTGGGTGAAAAAGAAATATCAGGGCTGTTAAACTGATTTTCGATAATGATGAAATCATCAAATGCTTCGCCGTAATCATAAAGGACTTCGGTAAAGCTGTCAATCTTATTCTGGCTAAAAGTGACGTTGCCTTCCCAATTAAGCTTGTCGGTAAGTTGCACACCACCGACCAACTCAATGCCTGTGCGGTGGCTCCTATCCACATTAGTCCGGATGTTTGAACCTACATCGTTTAAAGCTCCGGTCAACACTAGTTGGTCATTGTAAGCCATGTGATAAAAATTGGCATTGAAAGTAAAGTTTTGACCCGTATAGCGGTAGCCAACTTCCAGGTCTTGTAACTGCTCACTTTTCGGCAAAGTTGGCGAGTCAACAAAATCGTTGCGGTCGGGTTCTCGGTTGCCAACTCCAAATGATGCATAAATGGATGAGTTGGCATTCATGGTATATGTGGCCCCAATTTTCGGATTGAAGAAAGCGTAATCATCACCAACAGCAATATTCCTCAAATCGCTATCTACCCCTTCAGTGAAGTAATCAACAGTTCGCAATTGCAAATCACCAAATAAATTGAACTTTTCGCTCACATCAACATTGATTTTAAAGAAAGTATTGAAGTCTTTTTTGGTGCCCACGTTGTCATAATATCTGTCCCTGATTTCGCTATCAGATGCAAATTCAGCCCAAATTATTTCTCCAAAATGATCGCCAGAATAATAGTGATAGCCGCCTCCCAAAATCGCATTCACTTTTCGGGTACCATAATTTACTCCGTAAGTGAAGCCATAAAAGTCATTGTCAAGCCACCTTCGCCTGATAATGTCAGATTCCTCCACGGTTTCAGAACCGATGGTTACCGGCTGCAAGCCGTAATCACTCAGATCATCATCGTCTCGAAATTGCTCAAAATAGCCTCGCCCATAAGTGTAATGACCACTAAGATTAAAAGACCAATTAGTGTTTATCGCATGATTGAAGTGCAACTGATAATGGTCCTGGTTGTAATTATCAACCTCGTTTTCATAAGTATACCAATTAAAAGTGCGGCCTGAATTGCGAATGTTTTCGGCTTCTAAATCATTCAAACCATTGTTGCCAATTACCTCCTCAATGCCGTCAGCATCATTTTCAAGGACAGCCTGTGGTGTGCCATACCATGATTGATAGGTCACCTCTTTACCACCAAAAACCAATGCTTTAATGGTTGTTTTGTTCCCGATGTACGACCCCGACATAAAATAAGATTGGAGGTCGGATGAGGCCCTGTCGATATAACCGTCTGAGGCAATTTTAGCCAGCTTGCCTTCAAACGCCCACTTGTTATCAATCAGGCCTGAATTGACGATTAAGTTGTGCCGCCTTGTGCCAAAAGAGCCTACAGAATTGTTCACCTCCGCAAATGGCTCTAATGAGGGCTTGTTAGTTTCAATATTAACCGTTGCACCGAAGGCACCGGCTCCGTTGGTCGAAGTGCCCAGGCCTCGCTGCACCTGTATCGAGTTGACGGCGCTGGCAAAATCTGGCATATTCACCCAAAAAGTTCCCTGCGATTCCGCGTCATTATACGGGATGCCATTGATGGTAATGTTCACCCTGGTGGCGTCGCTACCCCTGATCCTGAGGCCAGTATAGCCTACCCCGGCACCGGCATCTGAAGTGGTAACCAAAGAAGGAGTCATCCTTAGCATATAAGGCATGTCTTGCCCCAAATTAAGTTCTTCGATCTTGCTTTTATCGAGGTTTTGATAAGCAACCGGGGTTTTATCCCCAGCCCTTGTTGTTGAGACAATCACCTCTTCAAGGTTGATCACCTTCATAGAATCTTGCTCCTGTTGTGTTTGGGCAAATAATGCAAAACACATCATAATAGATGTGATTGTTAACAATAAAATTTTCATCTGAACAACTATTTTAAATTCAACAAAACAAAAGCCCAAGGGGTAAACTTCTGTGTTTCTGCTTTGCTGTCATATTCCCTGCGCCGGCATTACCCGTATCAGGTTCAATGGGTGTAATCTCAGCCTGTCTTTAATTCCTGCCTCAGCGGGAAAAAGGCACCCCTTATTGAGCTCAAAGTTATTGCTATGCTAAGTAATTCCAAATCTGGAGAGCGCATTGATGGCACATTGAAGTCTTGCCTCACCTTCGCCGGAAACCACCCCATACGGCAAACCAAGTCTTTCAAGTGACTTTATGTAGAAATCAAAAAGCTCATCTCTGTCTTCAGGATTTTCCCGTAGCGGGTCAGGCTCCCAGGGCAGGTCAGGTTTTGCCAATAAGTAAAAATCAGAAGCGAATTTCATGATCTGCACATTGATGCGTTCATCACATGAGCCATATTTGTAATCACTCCATACTTTGATTTCCAGGATGTCAGTATCACAAATAATTAATTCTGGATTTTGATTAATTGCCTCTTCTTCTGCAATTAACTGACCGTCTGCTATAGCGATTAAATCCTCTTTAGCATAAGGCCTACCCAGGTTTTCAAGGAATTTCCTGGCATATTCTTTTACAAGAATTGAATCCGAAAAATGACTGGATAGCTGTTCGGCTAAAACAGATTTACCGCTGGATTCTGGTCCTACTATGGCGATTTTATGGGGCATTACAGTTTTAAAGGTTTCACTTAGTGAAAGTGATACTTTTGTTATAATCTTAAAAATCAAGAATGAGTTTGAGCAAAAAAAGAAATAACACAAAAACACTTGATCAATTTAAGGATGAGCATTTTGGTAAGATTGGCACTCCAAATCGGGATGAGTTGGAGGCAGGGTTTAAGGATTTTAAATTAGGTGCCTTGATACATGAGGCCAGGTTAGAAAAAGGCCTTACTCAAGCTCAATTGGCTGAAAAATCTGGAACTACCAAATCATATATTTCTAAAATTGAGAATAACCTTAAAGAAACCCGCTTGTCAACTCTAAAGAAAATTGTAGAACTGGGTTTGGATGGTCAGGTTGAGTTGTCGATTAAGCTTTAAGCGAGGTCAATAAATGTAAAAATCAAAATTGGTTGCAATGAAATCTTTAACCCTAAGAAACATACCGGACACTTTGCTTGAAAAAATAAAGGATAAAGCCAGAGAAGAGCATCGTACACTTAACGATGAAATCTTAAGATGTCTTGAGAAAGAATATGACGACGACAAATGGGAAACAATCAACGGGAAAAGGGTTAACCAAGAGGAACGGATAAGAAATTTAAAGAATCTTGCTGGAATTTGGAAAGATAAACCGGAGCTAGTTAAAACCATGCTTGAGGTGGTTGCTTCGAGAAGATCTTCTACTTGAATTTGTTTGAAAATCTCTGTTTGAAAACAGGAAGTGGTCTGAATTTGGAAGACTGGGATATAATATTTGAGATACCCTTGTATCTATCAATATCAAATGAAAAAATACACGGCAAATTATTCATATAGCAATCACAATTTCGTGATTCAAAACCTGAATGGAGAAAGAATCAGTAATGAATATTTGCCAGCAATCTGTATTCTAAAAAATATACTTCAACGGGGTAAACCAACCTTAATGTCAAGTTATCTCCAAGAACACTTGGGATCAATTCATAGAGAAAAAAGCTTTCAAAATTCCATTGCACTTATAGACAGTACACCTAATAAATGGCATAGGATAATTAGGGGCGATGAAAAGGGGAACTACTATCCAGCAAAAAAATTCTTTGAAGAGCTTATTCCGAAACACCTATCCGAATTCAAGTTCATTCAACAACTTATCATTCCAGAAATACCAATCAATGAAATTACTCAGGTGGATGTAGATGAATTTGCAAATGAGCAAGTAGATTTTTATTTACCTCAAGCATATCTGATAATTGAAATTGATGGCTCTCAACACAAATTAAATTCTGAAAAAGACCGAATAAGAGACAATCACACCAAAAAGTACGGAATTGAAACTATTCGTATCAACACCGCAGATTTAGAAGCTGAAAACGATACATTTCATTCTGCCCTAGAAAAAATAAAGGACAGAATCGAAAAGGTTGTTTCGAGGCAGCAAGAAAGAAAAGAGAAAGAACCAACTTATATAAGCCTTAAAGACTACAAAACGGCCTTTGAAAATAGAGTTGACTTTAAGTCCCCCAATTTAAAGGCTACTGCCATTATTCGATTTCAGTTATTGATTTTGGAATTACTAGAAAATGGTCAACTGAGCTTTGATAAATCTTGGAATTTTGAAATACTTGAAAGAGATATAAAAGACTTTGCCCTACTAGCCATTGACGACATTTTGATTTGGTTCGAAAATATTTTCAAGCTGCATAAAATCAAATTCAATAAGCCTCAATTTTCCATTCAAACCACAACAAGCAATGAATTCAGGAGCAACGATAGTCTAAAAATTGATTTTAGCTTAGCCAAACGATATACTGATGAGTTTCAAACCAATCCAGACGTAATTTATGTCAGAACTGATTATCTAGATGAGTATCGGTATTTCAAGAAAGGAGATTCTAGGGACAAACTTGTATTTAGCCGATTCGAACCTTATGACTATTTCAAAATATCTTCAACCGAACCAATAAAATATAAACTAAAGTTTGGTGGGAAGAATTCTGATGAACAACCTCTTCGCTTTCTTCTTTGGAATATTTTTCTACAAAACGATTCTAGTCTCGAATATGAGAGCTTAAAATTTAGAGAAGGGCAACTTCCAATAATTGCCAACGCATTATCACGTAACGACACCATAGGCCTTCTTCCTACGGGTAGTGGAAAGTCCGTTTGCTATCAACTTTCAGCCATTTTACAACCCGCAATAAGTTTTGTCGTCTGCCCTATTAAATCTCTGATGTATGACCAAAAAGCAGATTTAGATAGTGCTTATTTTACTCGTGTAAATCACATTACAAGTGATGATGACGGAGAAGATAAGGAGCAGATTCAAAAGCAGTTTGGATTATGTAAGTATTTCTTCATTTTTATCTCGCCCGAAAGATTTCAGCTTAAGACATTCAGGCAATATTTTAGTTCTGTAAATCAAGAATTTAACATTGCCTATGCAGTTATTGATGAAGTTCACTGTTTATCGGAATGGGGTCATGATTTTAGAACTTCCTATTTGAACTTATCAAACACCATTCAAAGGCTTTGTTCAAACTTCAATTTCCTCGGTTTAACTGCCACAGCTTCAATCAATGTTTTAAAGGATATTCAAATTGAGTTCGGGATTAAGCAAGAAAATGTAAAAACTCCTGTTGACTACACTCGCAAAGAACTAGAATTCATTGTACTTGATGATGAAAACAACAAGCCCAAAGCAATCAACTCCAAACTAGATGAACTCAAAGACTCAATTGAAGCCTTGCAGGTAAAAGGATCGGATACAAAGTGTGGTATCATTTTCACTCCAACTGTCAACGGAAGAAACGGTTGTTATCCCTTATCTCAAAGATTGAGTGAGCATTTTGGAACAGAAATTAGATTTTATTCAGGATCAATCCCCAATGGATTAGAATGGACAAACACCCAGTTTGACGACTACAAAAAGCATGTTCAGAACGAGTTCAAAAAGAATGAATTCTCATTATTGACAGCAACTAAAGCTTTTGGGATGGGAGTAAATAAGGGTAATATTCACTACACCTTTCATTACGGAATTCCAGGTTCAATGGAATCGCTTTACCAAGAAGCAGGAAGAGCAGGTCGGGATAAGACCAAGTTTAAAGAAAGTAAAGCTCAATGTTTTGTTTTGCTATCCAAATCTAGAAATCAGAATGTATTGAATTCAATATGGGATCGAAGTACTCCACTTTCGAAGATTAATGAATTGCTAAACCAAGTAAATGGAGATATCAATACAAATCTATTTCTCTTTACAATAGGGCTTGATGTCATTCCTTTCGAATTTGGAGTAATTAAAAAATTGCTTGAAACCTATGCCATACCACAATCCAAGGATATTAAGGTCTTTGGCAATGATCTTTGTGAAAATTCTGAATGCGACTCAAAATGCAAGAAAGCTCATAAGTTTAGAGCTGAAAAAGCAATTTATAGGCTTAGTCAGCTAGGAGTAATTGAAGATTGGACAATTAGCAACTTTTTTGGTGGTGGTACTTTCGAAGTTGATTTTGGCAATTATTCAAATGATTCTATCAAAGGAGCTCTGCTAAATACAATTCGAAAATATGATAACGAGTTTACACTTGAATCTGCGCTATCAGAAGAGAAATATTTAGTTTACAAAAAAATTCTCAATGCACCCCAAGCCTATTCCGATACAGATAAACATATTCTGATTTTGCTCCAATGGTCGTATGACAATTTCGCCTACAATAGACGGCAATCTTTAAAGCACATATATGAAAACTGCTGCAAGTTTTCAGAAGGAATATTAGACAGTCAATCATTCAAGGTTGAATTGGAAAATTATTTCAAGTTCACAGATGAATCATATTTGCTTCAGCATATTGCAGAAAATCCAAGGGATTTTGAAAAATGGTTTGGTGTATTCTATCAGCAGGAAGACAATGGATTTTCAGCCTTTTTAACCAGAAAGCAACTTAATGAACTGTTAGGAAACCTGAAAAGATTTCTTGAAAGCTATATGCAAAACACGGGATTGGATCTAATAAGTGGTTTTCTAAGATTACTACTTGACGATTATGAAAATACGGACGGAAGAAAGCGACTAGAGAGTTCTTTATCTCAAATCTCGAATTTTGAACAGCAAGACATTGATTTCATATTGGATCAAATATTGAAAATTGGAAATGAGTTAAATATGAAGAACAAAAACCTTCTTGCTGAATCTCTTTACAAGCATTTTAATTCCTATGAATACTTAATGCTAATATCGAATGCACTCGGAGATCAATTCTCAATGGCGACCATTGTTGAAATTTCAACAGAAAAACTTAGGACAATAAACAAGAAAATATATGGCGGATTTAGCAAAGTTGGATAACGCTATCAAGGAACTTGAAGAGCAGTCGAATGACCTTAAAGACTTCAATAAAGTGTATTCTGAAATCGGAAAACTAAAATCAGATATTTCCGAAAATTTAAAACTCCTCAGAGAAAACAATGAAAGCTTTGAGTCTGTGTCAACAAGCATTAAAGAAAGATTGGAACACTCCAAAAAGCAGCTTGAAAACATGGAATCCGAACTGTTAAAAAAGATTCAAGAACTGTATCAGGACAACAAAAATTTTCAGAAGGAACTAGATTCCTCAATAAATAGCCGACTTGAAAAGAACAAATCGGACATTCAAGTTGAAATACGAAATGAAGGAACACAAATACAAAGAGCCTTTGAGAACACATTGACTTCTAGCTTCAACAACATGGAGACAAAGCTTAAAGAGCAGTTTGAAGGACAAATAAAGCAGTTGAATACATTGAAAATCCTTTTGTTTGTTGTGCTAGCAATTAGTATTGGTTTAGCAATCGGATTATATCTCAAATGACACAAATTACTAATTGAGTTAGAAGAGTGATGAAATCCTAAATCCAGTTATTCTACTTGCAAAATGTCGTCCCAACCCTCCCCCTCCAACTAACCAAACCCCAAATTGCCAGCCCAAAAAAGATCACATACTGGGCGCTAAACAACATTAACCCTTTTGAAAAATAAAGTGGGATTGAAATCAGGTTTCCAGCAATCCAGTAGTGCCAATTTTCAATTTTCTTATGAGCCACTAGCCACATTGCGGTAATAAATAGCGAAGTGGTCAGGGCATCCCAAAGCGGCACATCACTGTTGGTTAGATTGTTTAGCAAGAAATAGATCACCACAAAAGATAACGCTGTAAGTGTGGCACTTTTCAGATGCTCTGAGAGGGAACTGTAAGTTATTTGAAGGACATTGTCGCCATTTTTTGTCCGGCTCCAGTTAATCCACCCGTAAATACTGACGGCGAAATAATAAGCATTGATGCCCATATCGGCATACAAACCCACGGTGAAGCACACATAAATAGATAAAAAAACATTCACCAGGCCAGTCGGAAAAACAAGGATATTTTCCTGCTTCTCAAACCATACGCTGATAACACCAAAAACAAACGCAATGCCCTCCATCCAGGTCATGTTGGCAATACCTTCCAGAAATCCCTCGGCCAATGTTTCTAACATCTCATTTATTTCAGCCTAAAATGGCTTTTGAAAATATTTTATCTGCAAAGCAAATTAATCCCGGCACCTCTACTTAATTTTGTGCCGCAAATAATACCATCACTTTATTATTTGCAAAATGAGCCTTGACACTTCTAAGTTTCTGTTTGAAGCCCTCACTTACGACGATGTGCTTCTGCTGCCAAGTTATTCCGAAGTATTGCCCCGCGATACTGACACCACAACACAACTAACACCCAATATCAAGCTAAATATTCCATTGGTCTCTGCGGCTATGGACACCGTGACGGAAGCAGATTTGGCCATTGCTATGGCTTTAGAAGGTGGATTGGGGTTCATACATAAAAACATGGCCATTGAGCAGCAAGCATTGGCCGTTCGTAAAGTGAAGCGATCTCAAAGCGGTATGATCCTCGATCCGATTACGCTTGATGTAGATTCGAAAGTATCGGATGCGAAGGGTATCATGCGAGAAAACAAAATTGGTGGTATTCCTATTGTAAATGGAGGAAAAGAGCTCATTGGCATTCTTACTAATAGGGATTTGCGCTTTGAGAAAGACCCTAATAAACCTGTAAACAAAGTGATGACCAGCGAGAACCTGATCACTGCAACGCCGGGAATCACGTTGGAGGAAGCTGAAGAAATCCTTCAGGAACACAAAATTGAAAAGCTACCGATAGTAGATAAGGCCGGCAAACTAAGCGGCCTGATCACTTATAAAGACATCCTGAAAAACAAAGACCGCCCAAATGCCTGCAAAGATGAATTTGGGAGATTAAGGGTTGGTGCTGCTGTTGGCGTCACTGCTGATATTACTGATCGGATAGAGTTGCTGATAAAAGCCGGAGTTGACGTAATAGGTTTAGATACCGCCCATGGCCATTCCAAAGGTGTTTTGGATGCTTGTAAGGCTGTGAAAAAGAAATACAAAGACCTTGATGTAGTTGCTGGCAATATTGCTACTGCTGAAGGTGCAATCGCACTTGCAGATGCAGGTGTTGATTGTGTGAAAGTTGGTGTTGGGCCTGGAAGCATCTGCACCACCAGGGTCATCGCCGGTGTAGGCATGCCACAACTTTCAGCTGTTTACGAAGCCTCAAAGGCCTTGAAGAAAAAAGGGATTCCTACTATCGCAGATGGCGGTATTCGCTTTTCTGGCGATTTGGTGAAAGCCATTGCCGCTGGTGCCAATGCAATTATGATTGGCTCTCTTTTAGGTGGCACTGATGAGGCTCCAGGTGAAGTAATTATCTATGAAGGCCGGAAGTTTAAGACTTACCGGGGCATGGGCTCCATCGAAGCGATGGAAGACGGCTCAAAAGACCGCTATTTCCAGGATGCAGAGGACGACATTAAAAAGTTGGTTCCTGAGGGCATCGTAGGCCGGGTACCATTTAAAGGCCTGGTATCTGAAGTGCTCTACCAATTAACTGGAGGCCTAAAAGCCGGCATGGGTTATTGCGGTGCTGCAACAATCGAAGATTTAAAAGAGGCCAAATTTGTTAAGATCACCGGTGCTGGTGTCAGGGAGAGCCATCCCCATGATATTCAGGTGACCAGGGAAGCGCCTAATTATTCTACGAGGTAGAATAGCTCTACATCATCCACCCAAAAAGAAAAAGCCTGTGAATATTTCCACAGGCTTTCGATGTATTTCCTAATCCGGGTAAATATTAGCCCAGACGCTTATTTTCTGACTTTATTTTTTGTCATCTACTTCTTCATACTCTACATCAGCGACATCACTTTCCTGGCCATTTGCACCACCATCAGCTGTTGGGCCACCTTCTGCATCGGCTCCAGGGGCAGCGCCTTCAGCGCCTTGTGTTGCATTGTAGATTTCCTGTGAAGCACCAGACCAAGCCTGGTTCAACGCTTCCAAAGCCGGCTCTATTTTAGCCAAATCCTGGCTTGCATGAGCCTCTTTCAATTGAGTCAAGGCATTCTGGATTTTATCCTTGTTTTCAGCAGAAAGCTTATCTCCATACTCTGAAAGTTGTTTTTCAGTCTGGAAGATCATTGAATCAGCAGAATTCAGCTTATCAATCTTCTCTTTTTCTTCCTTATCAGAATCAGCATTTGCCTTAGCTTCATTCTTCATCTTTTCTATTTCTTCTTCAGTAAGCCCTGAAGAAGCCTCAATCCGAATTTTTTGCTCTTTGCCAGTTCCTTTATCTTTTGCTGAAACATTCATGATACCATTGGCATCAATATCGAATGTTACTTCAATTTGTGGAACACCTCTTGGTGCTGGTGGAATATCACTCAAATGAAACCGGCCAATTGTTCGGTTATCCTTAGCCATTGGGCGCTCACCCTGTAACACATGGATTTCAACAGACGGCTGATTTTCAGCAGCTGTAGAGAATGTCTCACTTTTCTTGGTAGGAATCGTGGTATTCGATTCTATCAACTTAGTGAACACACCACCTAAAGTTTCGATACCCAATGAAAGTGGGGTTACATCAAGAAGAAGTACATCTTTTACCTCTCCCGTTAACACACCACCTTGAATAGCCGCTCCAATCGCAACCACTTCGTCAGGGTTTACACCCTTCGATGGCTTTTTGCCGAAGAATTTTTCTACCTCTTCCTGAATCTTAGGGATTCTGGTTGATCCACCAACTAAAATCACCTCATCAATATCAGAAGGGTTCATATCAGCATCTTGTAAAGCTTTCTTTACAGGATTCATTGAACGCTGAACAAGCTTATCCGCTAATTGCTCAAACTTAGATCTCGACAAACTTCTTACCAGGTGCTTTGGCACACCATCAACTGGCATTATGTATGGCAAATTGATTTCAGTGCTTGTAGAACTTGAAAGTTCAATTTTGGCTTTCTCAGCTGCCTCTTTCAAACGTTGTAAAGCCATTGGGTCTTTTCTCAAGTCAATACCTTCATCAGCTTTGAACTCATCAGCTAACCAGTTAATGATTACAGCGTCAAAATCATCTCCACCCAGATGAACATCTCCGTTAGTTGATTTTACTTCGAAAACACCATCACCAAGCTCAAGAACAGAAATATCGAATGTACCTCCACCAAGGTCGTACACAGCAATTTTCATATCCTGATTTTTCTTATCTAACCCATAGGCCAGGGCAGCGGCCGTAGGCTCATTTATAATTCTTTTCACATCAAGGCCAGCTACAGTACCTGCTTCTTTGGTAGCCTGCCTTTCAGCATCATTAAAGTATGCAGGAACAGTAATAACTGCTTCCTTAATTTCTGTACCTAAATAATCTTCAGCTGTCGACTTCATCTTCTGAAGAATCATCGCCGAAATTTCCTGTGGTGTATATTTTCGATCACCAATTTTTACCCTTACAGTATCATTATTGCCTGATTCTATACCATAAGAAATATTCTTCATCTCCTCAGAGACGTCTTTGTATTTCTTACCCATGAACCTCTTAACGGATGAAACTGTGTTCTTAGGATTGGTGATAGCCTGACGTTTTGCAGGATCGCCTACTTTTCTTTCTCCCTTACCTTCGTCCAAAAACGCAACAATTGAAGGGGTTGTCCTTCTTCCCTCGCTATTGGGAATTACAACAGGCTCATTACCCTCCATTACTGCTACGCAGGAGTTGGTTGTACCCAAGTCTATTCCAATAATTTTTCCCATAATTCTTTTTCTATTTTTATTTCGGGCCGGCCCTGTCATTGGCTGCCCTTTTGGTTCTTAAATTAAGTTGTGATGCCAGGAACTCAATGGTTGTGCCAACACAATAAAATGGGATTTTAAAATGACATAATGTCAGAAGTGCGGCCATTTTTATAGTGAAGCCCAAATATTGACATGATGCTGTTGGCCGTTGTCAGCCTCTACTCTAGGCTAACTCTACCTTGTCAGCGATGGCTTTTGAAATACTGCTGAGTTCCTCCTGGGGTAATTTCAATTTCGGGTTACTGAAATTTATATCCCCCATGCTATTTAATGGGACAAGATGAATATGGGCATGAGGAACTTCAAGCCCGATGATGGCCACTCCGATTCTCAAACAAGGGATAACTTCCTCAATTGCCCTAGCAACCTTTTTGGAAAAAACATTGATATCCGAGATAGTTTGATCATCAAGGTCATAGATGTAATCCACCTCTTTTTTCGGGATCACAAGTGTGTGCCCTTTTGCCAATGGATTGATGTCCAAAAAGGCTAAGAAGTCGTCATTTTCAGCGACGATATGAGCGGGTATTTCCCTGTTGACAATTTTTGTAAATATCGATGCCATTTTATAGCCCAATCTCTAAAACCTCAAATTCTATTTTGCCAGCTGGTGCCACAACCTCAGCTATTTCGCCCACTTTTTTACCAAGTAATCCTTTCCCAATGGGTGATTTAACCGAGATTTTACCAGTCTTCAAGTCAGCCTCTTCTTCTGATACAATTGAATAACTCACTGTCATTCCATTCTTCTTATTCTTAATTTTCACTGTTGATAATATAGAAACCTTTGAAGTGTCAACCTTGCTTTCATCTAAAATCCTGGCGTTGCCAACAACCTCTTCCAATTTGGCAATCTTCATTTCCATCAAACCCTGTGCGTCTTTGGCAGCATCATATTCTGCGTTTTCACTCAAGTCGCCTTTATCCCGGGCTTCGGCAATTTGCTTGGCCATATCAGCCCTTCCTTTGGTCTTCATTTCATGAAGGTCATCTTTTAACTTTTGCAATCCCTCTTTGGTGTAGTACGATATTGCCATCTCTCTAATGCTCTAATTATCAGTGGTATAAAAAATAAAATAACGGCCTCAGGGATGAAACCGTCTCGTGTAAGTTTTGAATTATTTAATTATTCTGTGGCTACAAAGATAGATTTTTCAATAGCTTTTTACAAATTACCGACCAACTGCATAATATGATTTGAGCTTAAATATTGATTACCTTAAAAAAATTGACCTGAAGAAATGATTTTATATAATGTTACTGTAAATATTGAAGCTGATGTAGAATCTGAATGGATGGACTGGATGAAGAATTCCCACATTCCGAAAGTAATGGCCACTGGACAGTTCCTAGACTATAAAATTTTCAAATTGCTGAATGAAGAAGAGGGGGGTGGAACAACATATTCTATTCAATATTTTGCAAAGTCATTAAATGAGCTGAACCATTATTTTGCTGAGTTCGCTCCGGCCCTGGTACAAGAGCATCTTGATAAATACAAAGACAAGCATGTGGCCTTTAGAACAGTTTTGGAGGCCGTTGTTTAAGAGGATGGCAGTAATCCAAACCAATTAACAGTATCGAAAATGGTTTTTTCCAACGGTCTCACAGTATAAGCTAAATCTTGAATTGCCTTATCAAAACTGATATTAGGATTGCAATTTTTAATGATATCAAGGCTTTCTTGAGTGTAAAGGGGCTGATTTTGTGTCATCCAGGCTTGAAACCTCACGAATGGAACACCTAAACCAGCCATCCAAAATGGAGTGGTGACCCTGGGAATTTTAGATTCGGTATTTTCAGAGATAAGTTGGGCAATCTGCTTGTTGGTTGCATAATGTCCAGACAAGATGTAAGCCTCACCTGCCCTGCCCTTAATTAATGCTCCAATGGCACCTTGAACAACGTCCCTGACATCGACCCAATTAAAACCACCTGGGATTAAGGCCGGAATTTGATTTCTGGCATAGCGCTGCACCATTTGGCCGGTCAGTGAGGGCCCATGATCTTCCGGGCCGATAACAGCCGTCGGACACAGCACAATTGTTTGTAAATCCGGTGAGTTGGCTTCTAAAACTAACTGTTGTGACTCTGCTTTTGATGCACCATATGTAAAAGGAATCAGGCTGTGTAAGTCCCTGTTCTCATCAAGTTTTTCGCTTTGAGGCCAGGGATTGAAAGCATCAATCGAACTAAAATGAATCAATTTAGAGACTCCATTTTTTAAACATGAGTTAATGATGTTTTGGGTTCCCTGAACATTAACTTCCCTGAGTTTTGACTGATGTCTCAAGCTATCTATTGAGATAAATGCAGCCAGGTGAAAAATAGCATCAATACCCCTACAGAGTTTATCTGTGTCATTTTGGTCAGTAACACTGCCATTTATAACCTCTAAATTTTCATTAAGTGTACTTTTCTTAGAATGTTGCAATACCCTGACTTCATGGCCTTGCGCCAAAAGCATTTCGCAAAGGTTGTATCCAATGTGACCACTAGCCCCGGTTACGGCTATTCTCATTCTTCATCAATTACTGGGAATTCGAAATTCTCGAATTTTTTTATTTCATCCTCCAAGAGCTTTTCAAATTGCCTGAATTCTTGTTCGGGAACTAAATCAAACAATCTCACCAGCTCCTCCCTAGCATAATTTGAAAGCCCCACATTTATCGATTGAAGAATGTATGCTTTAGTCAATCTGGAGGAGTAAGGGTTTACTTCAATAGCACTCAATAAGATTTGATAGGCCTTGTCATCATCATTTCGAATTTCTTTGAAATACTTGCTGGCAATAATAACCTGTGCCCCCTCGAACGGATTATTCATCCCGAGATTTAAAAAGTACGCATCAGATTTTTGATTTTGTGCATCCCAATTGACTTTAATATCAATAGAATCGTTTAGGGTAGTGATTGGCAAAACATCGTCTGCGATTTGATATAGCGCCAACTTATTAGAAGTTGCTCTCCATAAACCCTCATTTCTTGTGTCTTCAGATAATTGCTCAATGAGCCCTTTAGCATCTGAATAATTCCCCTGTTTGATCGATATATCTATTAACGTGGATAGTGCAGCCAATGCGATCTGTTGGTCTGAAATCGATTCGAAGAGAATATTCAAGGATTCCCCTACAAAAGATTGTGGCCGATATCTTATTGCCTGATATTTATTAAGGTCACTTCCAGATAATAATTCTATAAAAGGGCCATTAAGTGCAAGCATCATGTCTTTACTGACGTCTGATGAATCAGAAGAATAAATATCTTCCCAAATTTTCAATGATCCTGAAATTTCACCAGCTTCTGCTAAAGCAATCGCCAGGTTTACCCTGGCATCTGGATAATTTTCTGACAACGCTCTTCTGAAAAAATCAACGGCCAACATTGAAGCGTCTTGCTCCAATGCCAATACCCCCAATAAATGATTGTAATAGCCAGACTTTTGTGGATCGTCTTGCAGTACATCCAAACCTCTAAATGCCCCATTCACATTGCCTTGGCTGTACTGGAGTATAGATTTTAGAAAAGCCAGTGATGACGAAAAATTCCCATTCGCCTGATTTTTCCGATAACTGTCTATGGCGTCAATGGTTTTCTGCCGTGGATACCTTAAATGAGCAAAGCCCTGATTATAAATAAATGCAAATGAATGTAAATCGAGAGCACCGCTCACAGGGCCCTCTAAGGGTTCCTGAAGCCAAAAACCTGTATTGTTACTGTAGGCCAATAGGTTGGCCTTGATTGGTACAAAACTGGCATTTCGATAAGCCAGAATGAGGCTATCCCGATCCAAATCAATTTTATTCCTCGTAAGAACATCAACAATATTGGTGTTGTTAGTCCTTCGCCCAGATTCTGTATTATCACCCAGCTCCATATAGTAAACTGCAGAATCGAGAAAGTTTGTACCCTTATAATGCAATCCCAGGTTATTGTAAATTTTATCGCTGTTGGGAAATCTTTTTACACCTTCCTGGAGCGTAAAAAGCGCATCAAAGAACAGGTGATCCTCATTTTGGGCGTTTGCAAGGTTGATAAAGGCAAATTCAGAGGGGTTTTTGAGGGTAGCATTTTTAAATCTGGAAATAGCCCCATCCAGATCATTATCCTGTATAGCTAATTCGGCCATACTATAGTTCGATCTGTGATTATTGTACCCAAATATTGAACCTCTTCTGTAGTACTCTTTAGCAAGAAAGAAATTAGCCTCGTTCGTATATGTGTTGCCTAACCCGTTGTAATAGCCGGCAATTGCCTGATTCAAGGCCGCCTGGTTACTTAAAAAATAAAGTGCCGCTGCAGCCACAAGGCCACCAATGTTGGCAGATATGTAAGGCATGTTGGCCTCACGATAAGCTATTTTAAATACCGCAAGCCCTTGGCTCAGAGGAGTGATAAAATTGGAAATCACATAAAGAAAAAACAGAACGCCGAAACCAACGTGGCTAAAGATGATAACATCTTCAAAAGCTTCCATTGTGGGATCATTGGCTGTGTATGCATTGTATCCTATTGTGGCGAAACAGATAACACCCAAAACCAGATAGAGATAACCACCTATCGGCCTGAAAGTGAAAATGTTGCCGTACAAAATCTCCCTTTTTTGGAATCCCCACAGCCCAATTATTGCTGAAATTGGGAGCAAAATGAAGGCTTCAACATACAAGATATCCCAATCAATAACAGAGGCATTTCTTAGGTATACCAAAATGACGTTAGCCAGGTAGATTAGGCTCAAAACGATAAAATGGGTTAGGCCATTTTTGCCTCTTTGAATTGCCGAACCTGATGCCAGATAAAGAATAAAGTAAACTACCTCATGCGAAACTATGAGGATGAAAATAATACTGATCACAACTGGGGCAACAAACCCGTAACTAATTAAGAAATAGAAGGGGTTGTAGACATTAGAAAATAGGGCAATCACCAAAGCAATCAGACTAAGTGCAAGGGCAAAACTTAACAGTCTAAACCCAAGGCTGAGATAAGTCTTAATAGCGTGGAAATAATAACTAAGTGGCAAGATCAGGCCTAAAACGATTATTAAAAATGTATTGTCAATCCAACCAAAAATTGCCAATTGTTCAAATCTGAAACTCACAAAAACAAAGCACAGACCAGTCATTACTACTAAATACCAGACTCTTGAGAAATACGTGGAAAGCGCTAACAAAAAAACAAGACCAACAGTGAAAACTGCCAAGAATATATATCCGCTTAGCGGCGTAATTTGATGACCGCTGCCCTCATAAAATTGATTAATGAGATAGTTTTCAGCCGTTAGATCAAACTGAAACAGGCCTACATTTACTGACCTAAAAGGCACCTGAACAGTTTCCAGGGAGCTTGTAACAAGCCAGTCAAGCACATTGTTTTCTGCCCTGAAAATGAATATTGCACTGCTTATAAAAACGATACTTAAGAGCCCAAGCAGAACATAATAAAGTTTTCGCTGCTGCGGATACCAATCTTCCAGTAAATTATTGATCATTTAGTCCTTGTCTTGATCACTTTAGGAACCAAAAAGAAATTCTGGTCATGATTAGGCGCTAATTTGAGGGCATCAGCCTTCGTGAGCGAATTTGTGGCCTTATCCTCTCTGATGTTGTTTATTTCTGCAGACATATGCGTGAGCGGCTCAACTCCATCAGTATCAATCTCATCCAAGCGCTCAACCCAGGTTAGGATATCACTTAAATCTTTTAATAAAGACTCTTGCTTCTCAGGCTTAACCTCCAACCTTGCTAAATGTGCGATCTTCTGTAATGTCTCCTTTGTTATTTGCATTTGGGTGATGCTTCTGCAATTCGTCTGCAATAATATCAAAAACCTGTTGGCTTAATTGATCCATCGTCTCAATTGTATACGCAGAAGTTTCTATGGGCTCATGATAAATGATCTTTAAAGATCGATAACTCGGAAGTAGCCGGCCGTCGTCTTCAAGAAAATGAAAGTTGTACGGCATGGTTACAGGCACAATTGGCACCTTGCACTCAATAGCCGTTTTGAATGCACCCGGTTTGAATGCCACCATATTAGGCGCATCAGTCGTAATTATGCCTCCTTCCGGGAAGATCATTAAACTCAATCCCATTTCTAAAGTTTCTCGAGACAAAAGGTAGGTTTGATACCTGCTTTTCAACTTTCCCCGGTCAACCAAAATGTGCAATTTTTTATACATGTAGCCAAAAAATGGAACTTTTGACATGGACGACTTCCCAACAAACTTGAAGGGAATTGGAGTAAGACCAACCAGCGGAATGTCCATATAAGAAAAGTGATTGGCACAGAATATATAAGTGTTTTTGGGGTCTAACTTTGATCGGAATTCCCTTTTAACTGGCACAAAGCACAAAAAGAAAAACATCCGAGCCCACAAGTGATTTAACCAGACTCCGGCCTTGTGCCATGATTTCCGTTGAATTAAAAGCAGAAAGAATGGGGATAATAAAAGGAAAAGGCCACCAAAAATTGAGAGGCAATAAATAGAGTACAGCCTCCTGAGAAAGGTCATACGCTAAAATAGGAATTTTATATTTTCACATCCATGTACATAATTATTAGTAGCACTAACAGAAGGCATGCTGTCACCTGGAAACTATGCTTAATTTATAAACGGCTTTTATCCAAGCGTGGACTAGAAGTTGAAACTATCGATCTGCATAAATTGCCCCATGACTATTTAGCTTCCGCACTTTATGAAAACAGCGGTAAGAACCATGATTTTAATGCTTATAGGAATCTGATGCTGAAAGCCCAAAAGTACATTTTTATTGTCCCAGAGTATAATGGATCTTTTCCCGGGGTTCTCAAAGCTTTCATTGACGGGTTACAATTCCCTGAAACTTTTACAAATAAAAAATGTGCGTTGGTTGGCCTGTCCTCAGGTGTTCAGGGTGCAGGCCTTGCCTTGAGCCATCTAACAGATATATTCAACTATTGCGGAATGAATGTCCTCGCTTTCAAGCCTAAATTGGCCCGGATCGAAGAGAATATGGACATGTCAGAATTAGTGCTTACAGATCTCTACCAGCAATTACTTGAAGAGCAGGTTGAAAAATTGGTTGAGTTTTGAAACAGTTATTCTTCATCCAACTGCCGGAGCTCTTCTTCAAATCCAGAGCTAAGTATCGGGAATCGCATCCAGGAGCGTGGGTCTACATTGAAGTCATCAAAGTGAAAAGATGGGGCTATTCGCTCTCTTTTCCATTGGTTTCTACTCCAAAGTCTGAAGAATTTCTTGATCCAGCCACTGAGTTGATCATTCGGAGAATCTTTCGCAAGTTTAACATAAACCTGTTTAGGAGAAAGTTTATCCCTTATTGCCAATCTTTCAATTTTCAATAATATTTCATACGGCATCAGATCTTTCTCATCGGTCTGCGATGTTCCCGGGGGCCTCAGTTCTGCAGTGGGTTGCAATGAGTTCACTTCTCGCAATCCAGAATAACCTAATTCGGTTTCGGCCCACTTTAACCATTGTAAAATAAAGGGTTTGTCAACCGCTGCAATTGGTGCCAAGCTTCCCGAAGTATCACCATCCATTGTGGCATAGCCAACATCGCCTTCACTACGGTTGGAGGTGGTTAAGAGTAGGCAATTTTTGATGTTGGCAATCATCCAGATTATCGGCGATCTCGCCCTTGCTTGAATATTTTGAAGGGTTATGTCGTCAGTTTCCCAATTAAGTTCCTTACCTAATGCTGTAGCTATTTTGGCTGAGTAAGTGTTCACCTCATCATCTATGTTCCAATTGTAAAATTTGGCATTGAGAGAACTCGCCAGGTTTTGGGCTGAGTTAAATGTTGCCTCAGAGGAGTTAGTGGTTCCTTGATAAGCAGTAAACAAGATTCGGTTGACAATTTGCTTTTCAGTTAAGGCTGCATCTTTGAACACTGATTTCAGGCCTGATTTTATTAAAAACACTTCAATCCCCAATTGTTCAATGCATCGCCGAACCATTTCTGCAACCAAAACAGCGCATGTAGATGAGTCAGCTCCACCACTTAATGATAATACAAATCCGTTGGAACGGGATTTACGCAGATAATCGAAAAGTGCCAGCGATGCCGCTGCGGTAAATTCTTCATTTTGAGAATCAAAGTCAGATGTTAATAAGGATTCAGCATGTGACCTTGTGTTAAAGTCGATATCAACCGATACAAGATTAATATCTTCAAACGACAACCGCCTATTTCTTTGAATAAGCTCACCATGCCCAGCCAAAATAATGTCCCCATCAAAAATCATCCGACCTGATTCATTCCCCAATAGATTGGTGTAGAGATAATAACAATAGAATTTTTTGGAGCTTTCTTTAACAAGATGTTCCCTAAATGCTGCCTTCCCGAAGGCAAAATGACTGGCACTTGGGTTTAGGATTAAGTCAACTGATTTGTCTACATATTTATCTGCCGGTCGCTCCATCCTCCAGGCATCCTCACAAATCTCAAAACCCACTTTTATTCCATTAATATCAAGGTCAATATGACCAAATGGGAATTTATCATTGTTTAGTGAGAAGAACTCAACCCTATCTTTTGGCCAACTTTCAAACCACCTTGGCTCATAATGAACGCCTTCCTTGGCAAGGTGTCTTTTAGCATAAATCCCAATTATCCGACAATCTTTGATGATAGCACAGCAGTTGTAAATTGCATTTTCAAACGCAAAAGGCAAGCCTATTACAACGCAAATAGAATCTGACTTTGGAATTATCTGCTTTAGGATGTCCAGGGATTTTTCAGGCACCCAGTCACTTAAAAACATGTCTTCACACCCATACCCTGTAATACACAATTCAGGGAGGCATAAAATATCTACATCATCAAGTTTGGCTTTCGCTATGGCTTCGACAATGCGTGACTTGTTTCCCTTCCAGTCTAACGGAATCTGATTTAAGGATGCGCCGGCTAGTTTCAATTTAAGTTTTTGATTTATAGCGGCAAAAATCGAAAAGGAGAACCGAAATGCTTAGGATCAGTTAAGATTTAATAATTCACACGATTTCTGGGCCGCATCTTGTTCGGCTTTTTTCTTACTCAAGCCATACCCTGTACCTAATGGCTCTTCTTCAAGCATCACTTGGGCAGTGAACCTCTTTGTATTGTTTTCTTCTTTTATACCAACGATTTCAAACCGTAGGTCCCGATTAGATTTTTGGGCCCACTCGATAATTTTACTTTTGAAGTTGGGATTGTTCTCTATTATCTCCTCAATATCAAAATGCGGGATGATCAATTTTTTAATGATGAACTTACGGCAGGTCTTAAAATTCTTGTCTAAAAATACTGCACCAATCAAAGCCTCAAGTGTATCTCCAAACAACGATTTTGGCGAAATTGAGCCTCTTGATGAGTTGTCATATTGAACCATTGAAGCGAGTCCAATTTTTTTAGATAGCCGGTTCATAGTTTCTCTATTTACCAACCTCGATCTGATTTCTGTAAGAAACCCTTCACTTTTGTAAGGGTATTTGCAAAATAAATATTCGGCCACCACAGCGCCTAAAATAGCATCACCAAGATATTCAAGCCGTTCATTCGATTCCTTAATGCCTTTGTCATTCTCTTCAGCAACCGACGTGTGCCTCATTGCCAATTTGTATAACTGCAGGTTGCCAGGCCAATTACCAGTGATGGTGTAAAGGCTGTCCGCAAGATTGCGGTCACTCCGTGAATAAAAATGTAATATTTTAGTTAACCACTTGCTTACTATACCTGTCATTAAGCCACTTTTCGGAAGATAATCGAGGTATTATGACCTCCAAAACCAAATGTGTTGCTTAAGGCTACGTTGACTTCCCGTTGTTGGGCTTTGTTAAAAGTTAGGTTAAGATTAGAGTTGATATTTTCGTCGTCGGTAAAATGGTTGATTGTAGGGGGTACTAAATTATGCTTCATGGCCATTATGCATGCGATGCCCTCAATGGCTCCAGCAGCACCTAATAAATGGCCGGTCATTGATTTTGTTGAACTTATATTAAGCTTAAATGCATGTTCACCAAATACGTTTTCTATGGCTTTACATTCACCAACATCTCCCAGTGGTGTGGAAGTACCATGAACATTAATATAGTCGATTGCAGTTGTTTCAATCTTTGCATCGGCCAGTGCATTCTTCATCACAGCGGTAATACCAATGCCGTCGGGATGTGGTGCGGTAAGGTGATATGCGTCCGCTGACATGCCCCCTCCGATTACCTCTGCATATATTTTTGCACCTCTTGCTTTGGCATGCTCATACTCCTCCAGAATAATAGCTCCAGCCCCGTCGCCTAAAACAAACCCATCACGGTCTTTATCAAAAGGCCTTGAGGCTGTTTCAGGGCTGTCATTCCTTTCTGAAAGCGCCTTCATAGAATTGAAGCCACCCATGCCAGCTTCAGTAATAGCATGCTCTGATCCACCTGAAATCACTATATCAGTCATTCCAAGCCTGATGTAGTTAAAGGAGTCAATTAAGGCATTAGTAGCTGACGCACATGCCGATGTAGTTACAAAATTTGGCCCTCTGAAACCGTATTTGATCGAAATCCAACCTGCTGCAATATCCCCGATCATTTTAGGAATAAAAAACGGATTGAACCTCGGAGTACCGTCACCTTTGGCGAAATCTGAAACTTCGTCTTGGAAATTTTTTAAACCGCCAATTCCTGATCCCCAAATAACGCCTGCCCTTCCTAAATCAATCTTTTCAAGATTAAGACCAGAATCAACAATAGCCTCATCACTTGCTATTAAAGCGAACTGAGCAAAAGGATCCATTTTCCTGGATTCCTTTCTATCAAAGTGATTGAGGGGATCGTAATTCTTTACTTCACAGGCAAACTTGGTCCTGAATTTTTCAGGGTCAAATCGGGTGATTGGAGCCGCACCGCTAACACCATTGGAGAGACCCTTCCAATATTCTTCGACATTGTTGCCGATTGGGGTAAGGGCACCTAATCCGGTGACTACGACACGTTTTAATTCCATAAAGGATTTTAGCGGCTTAGAATATTACTTTACGTTTTCTTCTAAATATGAGATGGCCTGACCTACTGTTGCAATATTTTCGGCCTGATCGTCAGGAATGGAAAGATTGAATTCTTTTTCGAATTCCATGATGAGCTCAACAGTATCTAGAGAATCAGCGCCAAGATCGTTTGTGAAGCTAGCTTCGGGAGTAACTTCTGAATCTTCAACACCCAACTTATCGATAATGATGCTCTTTACTTTTTGTGCAATTTCTGACATTTTTTAAACCGTTAGTTAAAAATCTGTGCAAAGAAAGAGATAATGGACAAGATAGTCAAAAAATTTTTGAAGCTTACATAACTCCTTAAAAATCATTAGATTACGTTGTCAAAAGCGGCAAATTTGAACTTATCGTAACAGCATTATATTAACCCCGAGTATCAATTATTAGATTGCGCTTTTATCCTAATACGGCATTTGGTTATTTTGTCTTTTAGGGAAGGATTTGAAGAAAACAAAATTACAGGTTGAGTATGATTTTGACTTCATTTTTGTTGGGCTTGTTAGCTCATCAAAAGAGTATACGCTTGCCTGGCATTTGAATAAAACCCTCCAAGTAAATCTGATTAAACAAGAGGACGTGGTAATCTCCATGTCCAATCAAAATCATCTTAGGATAAGCAATTTGTTATTCGAAACTGAAAATAGTGCCCTTAGGCTTTTAGGCAACAGATCCATAGGCGGTAATCAAGATGCAAAGAGCCTGTTGTTACCAGAATTACCGAATTTCACCCATTTCATCACAATGAAGGATGAATCCGAAACAGTCAATGACCAACAGTTACTAAATAAAATACGCCAGATAATTGTAGTTGATTACGCTGCATTAATCGATGCGCTTAAATTAAAAAATAAAGACAATCTAATTTTCTAATAATGAGAAACACCATTTTGTTCAATAGATCAAAAATCGTAGCCACCGTTGGGCCGGCAAGTAATAATAAGAAAGTGTTAGAGGCTTTATTAAGAGCGGGTGCAGACGTTTTTAGATTAAACTTTTCACATGGCACACATGAAGACCATCGAAAAGTAATAGAAATGGTAAGGGAATTGAATGATGAGATTGGCACACATATTTGTTTACTCCAAGATCTGCAGGGACCAAAAATCAGGACTACACTTATAGAAAATGGTGAGGTTGAAATAAAAAGTGGAGACAAACTAAGTATTACAACCCAAGATATAACTGGAAATAATCAAATTATTGGTACTACCTATCAAGGGCTAACATCTGATGTTACGGTCGGTGATATGATTTTAATCGACGACGGAAAAATCGAGTTGAAGGTAGACAGTGTTAGTGATGATACCGTAGAAACAACAATCGTTTATGGGGGATCATTGAAATCTCGAAAAGGTATTAATCTACCTATGTCAAAAGTTTCTGCACCTTCTCTAACGCCAAAAGATGAAGAAGATCTTGAGTTTGGTTTAGCAAATAATGTTGAGTGGGTTGCCTTGTCTTTTGTAAGAAAAGCAGAGGACATTATTACCCTTCGCAATCGCATTGATGCCGCTGGAAGGGATACCAAAATCGTTGCAAAAATTGAAAAGCCGGAAGCACTTGAGAATATGGATGCAATTATTGAAGCGACGGATGCAGTAATGGTGGCGAGGGGAGATTTGGGCGTTGAAATACCAATGGAAGATGTGCCTATTGTACAAAAATTATTAGTACGGAAATGCAATGAAAAGGGCATTCCGGTTATTATAGCTACACAAATGATGGAGAGCATGATTGAGAACCCTCGTCCTACAAGGGCAGAAACGAATGACATCGCTAATGCTGTAATGGACGGCGCCGATGCTTTGATGCTCTCTGCTGAATCAGCCTCAGGAAAATACCCAGTCGAATCAGTAAAGAGCATGGCAAAAACAATAAAATCGGTTGAGGCTGCCTCTGAATCCATTTACAATAAATTCAGAAAGATTCCGGATGAGTCAGTAAGCTTCATTCATGACAAATTAGTTAGAGCAGCCTGTCGATTGAGCAATGCAGTTAATGCTAAAGCAATTGTTGGCTTGAGCCAATCTGGTTATACAGGCGTGAGTTTGGCAATGAATCGGCCAATGTCAGATATTTTCATTTTTACTCGGAATAAAAGGCTACTTACACAAATGAATCTTTTTTGGGGAATCCGTGGGTTTTATTTTGATGAAAAAGATAGCATTGATGATACTTTAGATCAAGTAGAGCAAATTTTGATTGAAGCTGGGCACCTCGAGAAAGGCGATGTATATGTCAGCACCGGCGCCATGCCACTTCATTGGAAAGGCAAAACCAACATGCTGAAAATCAAGCAGGTTGAATGATATCTAAATGTAATCCTCGTCGATTTCTTGTCAAAAGAATCTGGAGGAGTATTTACAATTACACTCCTGGCACCTTGTAGTCAATAGTTGGATGCAGTTTAGACCCCTTTAATCATAATTGAATCAATCCTAACTCCCCACGAGTTAGCCTATAACGAAAAAAGCCCCGATGTGGGGCTTTAAGAAAAAGTAATAAGCTGGCGACGACCTACTCTCCCACCTGTTACAGCAGTACCATCGGCGCTGAGGGGCTTAACTTCTCTGTTCGGAATGGGAAGAGGTGGACACCCTCG
>JAVKCG010000006.1:0-8233 GCA_040222875.1 Cyclobacteriaceae bacterium
GTGCATTTCATCTATTTCCACCACCTGAACGGTGGTTTCACTTTTGATTTCATCCACTTTTTCCCCAAAAGACTTGATCCAGTGATATACAGCCACATGGCTTACGCCTAAATAACGGCCAATCGAACGAAATCCTAAGCCTTCCAGGTACAATTGGAGGGCCTGCCGCTTAACCCGATGCGAGTAGGCGGTAGACTTTTGCTCAACCGTGTAATTGTACCCACAGTTTTTGCACGTATAACGCTGCCTATTCTTGATAATCCCACGTTTTACCCTTTCTTTAGAGTTACATTTTATACATTTCATCCTAACAATATACAAAATGTATAATTATTTAACAATACCTAAAAAAATAGCGGCCGTCAATAGTATCAGAAAAACGGATCTGTCTTCTTTTTGGAGATATGCCAAAGCCAGGGTTAGTAAAATGACCATTAGACCGAGAAGTGGCATTAAGGTATTTAACGCTTTAATTACACTCTGCTGCTGCTCTACATAAGCGGTAGCTGACAAGCTTTTAGGGTTATAACCGATCCAGATAACCCAAAGGGCTCCAGCCATCAGTCCGGCCATTAGCGTATCAATAAAGCGAATAATCACTAAGACCGTCATGGTTAAAATTTAGTATTAGTAGTATGATGCGCTTTCCCAGAACCCCCAATCTAAATAACAGCGGGTAATTTCGTTATGTATTTAAGCTTATTATCCAGATAGGTAATGCCAAGTCAGGGCGTAGATATTCTCTGCTCTTTCTAGAGATTGAGATCTCAGGGAAGATGATATGGGTGATCCGACACTCAGTTACCGAGTGTCGGATTAGTATATTCATTCGAGTGCTCCAAAAAGGCTTTTCATGCATGCCTTATTACCCTGAACATCGGGGCAAGTTTTCATAATGTCAAGGTCTAATAGAGCGTGATTTTCTGTACAATACCATCTAAGGAATTGGTCACATAGTATGTTCCTAATCCCTTTCTTGCAATACCCAGCGGGTAGTTGATCTTATCCAGAATAACCTCCTCTTCCGGCCCTTTGGCATGGGTAATACGTCCGGTCATGGGGCCAAATCCCTGTCCAAATACAGCATATTGTAATACGACGGGCCTTTTGTCGGGGCCCAGGGTTATATCTACTAAAGAGGTAAATCCCTCCTGATAGACGGATACATTGCCATCCAGGTCAATTTCATAGATGAGGGATTCGTTTTCCAGAAAAGGGAACCCGGTTAAAGTGGACACCAAAAATTTTTCACCATCATAGACAATCCCGGTAGGCACGGGATCAATGGTGGGCGGTCCGACTTGGGTTGGATTGGGAATATTCGGCAGCATAGCAAAGACACTCAAATCGCCGGAGGCGGCTTCTCTCCGGATAATGGCATTAGCCGCTGCATCGGTAATGTAAATATCTCCGTCCGGCCCCATGGTAAGGTTATAAGGGTTGGATTCTCCGGTATCGGCATCTCCAAAATCATAGTCAAGCACAAAGGGAGCGATGTCCTGCGATGCCAGGTCGCCGGGTTGCAATGGAGTATCACCAGGATGGTAAGAAGAAAGGTCTGCCCAATACAGCTTTCCTTCTACGCCGTTTAAAACCCAGAGGGTATGATCTTTCAGAATCAAATGGTAGACGCCCAGAGCATTAGGTTCCTCAGGAGGAAACACTGAAACAAACCCTTCGATGACAGGGTAAACTTCACCTTGAGATGTGATGACGGAAATACGGCCATCGTTGTTACCCGTACCCGCTTCAGCCACCCACACATTCCCTTTGGCATCTACTTCCAGACCAAAGGGAGTCGAGAGACCCGAAGCATATTCAGTCACTTTTGTTTCCTGAGGATGAATTTCATCTAATAGGTCAAATAGCTCGTGGCAGCTTGTCATGGCAATCAGAGCAAACAGCGTAAAAAGAGTAGTTAGTTTAGTGCGCATCCTGGGTTACGGTTAAGTTATGTTATGTATATATTTCCGATAAAGCAATAGCAATTAATGCCGATCCCTGGTGAGATCACCAACATCAATAGCATAGAATTTCTTGCCCAAACCAACATGTACAAACCCTGAAATCTTTCCAAATTTAGTGGATTTAGGATAATTTAAAAGTGATCATATTAAAATATTTTTAGTGTACCATTACATTACCAGCCGGAAGCATAGCATAAGCAATATGTCTATGTAAATCGCTTACCATAGGCCATTGCGGAGATATTGTTGACCTGACGTATACTTACCCAAAAAAGCATGTTTACCTTTTGTCTACCTGAAAAAATAGGGCAAAATTCCGTGCTATTCTAATTTTGTTTCTCACTTAGCTCTGATGGCACTATACTGTCTGCAAGTACTGCCTCCAGGAAGATATGGCCCCTACCAAGCACATTACAGTAGTTAGCATCAAGGCTGAGCGACCGCATTACCTGGCAAGCAAAAGACAATTTCAACTACAATAAATACCAATTCGGCTACATTTCGTGATTCCGTAATCAATAATTTGCAGTAACAAAAAGAAAGATTATGCAAAATATTAAAGGAAAAGTAGTCGCTATTACAGGAGCAAGCAGTGGCATTGGTAAAGCCCTGGCAATTGAATTGGCAAAACACGGTGTAAAGGTTGTTTTAGGTGCAAGAAGAACTGAGCAATTAGAAAGCATTGTTGAAGAAATCAGCAGAAACGGTGGCGAAGCTGTTTTCATAAAAACCGATGTAAGCAATAAAGCCGACTTGATTCAATTAATATCTTTAGCCGTTGAAAAATACGGAAAGTTAGACGTTATCGTAAATAATGCTGGTGTCGCCCAAATCAGCAGAATTGATGATTTGGATATTGATGGTTGGAATAAAATGATTGACATCAATGTAAAAGGAGTTTTGTATGGAATGGCAGCGGCAATTCCTGTATTTAAGGAACAGCAATCAGGGCATATCGTGAATATAATTTCTACGGCAGGCATTAAAATTGTTCCGACCCAAGGCGTATATGCAGGAACCAAAAATGCTATTCGTACCATTGCAGAAGCATTCCGGCAAGAATCAGATGGCAATATCCGCATAACGGGAATTTCGCCCGGATATATAAAAACAGATTTTGCTGCAAAAAGCGTAAAAACAGAAGCAATGAAATCAGCCGCCCACAAGGCTGTAGAACAAATGGCAATAGGTCCTGAAGCCGTAGCCAACGCCGTAATTTATGCCATCAGTCAGCCAAAAGATGTAGAAATTGGCGATATTGTCATTCGTCCTGCGAAACAAAGTTGATTCTATTGTAAAGAAAAGATGCAGCAAAAATCTGACATACACCATATTGAAAGTATTTCACAACTGATGCGGGAACTCGGAATCCCTGCCCTATCACACCCATTGATTGCATTGGTGGATTACGATAATGTTTCAGTTGAAATGCTTGAAAAAGGGCGAAAGACCAGCATTGATTTTTACAAAATTTCTTTTAAGCCACAGTTCCGGGGGCATACAAAATACGGACAAGATTATTACGATTTTGAAGAAGGTGGATTGGCCTTTCTGAAGCCTAAACAAATTGTTTTTACCCCTGAAGATGCGAATAGTTATATAGGTTTTGCATTGTACTTCCATCCCGATTTCATCCGAAATTATCAGTTGGCAAGCTCGATAACCCGGTATGGTTTTTTTTCTTACGATGTTTCCGAAGCACTCTTTTTATCAGCCAAAGAAAAAGAAATTATAACGAATTTATTCAACTCGATAGCCAGCGAATTGGATAACAATATTGATCGTTTCAGTCAGGATGTTTTGGTGTCGCAAATCGAGTTGTTGTTGAATTACAGCAACCGTTTTTACAATCGCCAGTTTCTCACGAGAAAAGCCGTCAATCACGAGCTCATTACTTCGTTGGACCAATTATTGGACAACTACTTCAATGAAAATATCGGGCTGACAAGTGGTTTGCCATCGGTGCAAAATATTAGTGGGCAATTGCAGTTGTCTCAACGGTATTTGAGTGATATGCTAAAATCATTAACCGGACTGAATACACAACAATACATTCAGAATGTGATGATTGAAAAAGCCAAAGAAAAACTTTCTACGACCAATTTATCGGTCAGTGAAATCGCTTATGCACTTGGATTTGAGCATCCGCAATCATTCAGCAAGCTTTTCAAAGCCAAGACTCAACTTTCACCTTTAAAGTTCAGACAATCATTTAACTGAAAGACGATAAACAATGACCGACAAAAGCCCGTGCTGCCAACAATTGTATAAGCGTAATGTGAGACGTAGAATTACCCTATTGACACTTTTATTGGGCATTTCGTTTTTTGGAACATCTCAGGATTTCGACATGGAAGAAACATGCGAACAGGCAGAGAGTCGGGCATCTAATGACTTTGAAAATGATAAGATGCAAATCACTTCTTACGGACTCATCATTTCTACAGATTACTACTTTGAAGAATTTTATTCCAAATACTTACTAGAGAAATATCAGGTCGAATATGGAAATGGTGGATGTATCATTTGGGATGCGCTGATGTGCTATGAAGATAAGATGCTAAAACTTGTTGAATCAAAGTATGGAGAGAATTTTCTTAAACGAACTCGAAAAGAAGCACTGAAAGAATACAAACCTTACCGAACGCAGATCATCGAAGAGTACCATAAGGACACAGAAGGTGGTTATATTTATGCCGATACAATGCCTGAATATCCTGGAGGATTTCCTGAACTACTTGATTTTGTGGACTCAGAAATGGAAAAAGCAGGCATCTCTGAATATAAAGGTGCAGGTAAATTTTTCATCCAGCTTGTCGTTGAACCAGATGGTTCAATTAATAGCCTTAAATCTGTCCGAACAACTAACGAAGAAATTGAAACTGCTTTAATAAATATATTGAGAAGCGCACCTAAATGGAAACCCGGAATTCTTAATGGATCTCCGGTTAAGGTTCAACTTGTATTACCATTTTATAACGAATAGACTGTATCTGACAGCATATTATTGATCTATGGATGGCAGCAGGTAAAAAACAGGAATATGAACTTGCAAAAGGATAAATTCTCTTCGAGGCTTTCTTTGAACGGTTGGCGCCCGATGACTTGAGGGAAGGAATATCCCCGGAACACTGATCGCACAAAAAAAGAGTAACTTGGGATGTGTATTAGCGCTATAAGCCATTATGCAGAAGTTGCGGATAAGCATTCAACATACTACCTTTTGGTATTGCTAGATGTAAACCGCCTAATGAATAAAGCACCAATAATGGCTACTATAGCCGATATACAGTAGTTGTGTGTAATTTAACCAAGCCCTAAAACAGAGTAACTTTTATATGGAAAATTGGTATCCTAAAATATTTGAAGATGTAAAGGATTTTAGTCCTGTAAAGGGAGATTATTTATTTGTAAGTGAACTTGTAACTCATGAATTAAAAGGTGGAATTCAATCTTCAAGAGATTATCAAAGCTTATTAATAAATCCTGAGTTAATCAAATTTATAAATCCGAAGGAAATTAATCATGCAACAGATAGTTCTGTACATCCGATATATGATGAGGATTACGAATATACAGGAAGGTCATCCGTTTTCATTTCTAATCATCAAGGTTTAGAAAAGGTCAGCCCGTTTGTCTTTTCTTGGGAATCGGCTAATAATATTACTTTTCAACCAGACCCAATGTTTCTTCAAACATATGGATTAACACCAAGATTGACTGAGAAAACAATACACTGGGATGACCTTAGTAAACCCTTAATGGATATTGTTACATTAATTCCTAAATCTGTTTATGATTTTCCAAATTATTCGAAAAGCTATGTTCAGATTAGAAAGGATTATTTACAGGATTATTTAAAATTAACCAAGAAATCCTTGATACAGGTTTACTGTGAGACTAGGATTTTAAAATGTAATCAAGAACTCGAAGAATTATTAGGGGAAAATAGATTTTTTGAAAGGACTACAAAGTATAACCATTTTAGAATAAACAAAATATCAGAGAATAAAATATTTACAGAGGTAACGGGATTTAGGCAGATAAATCTTGGCGACAAAGTTCCATTTAGTAAATGGGATAAAAAAGAAAAAATCTTTAAGTGGCCAGAATATACAGAGCCTATCTCAAGAAAAAATGCTAAGCACTTTGACTATGTATTTGTATCAGATGAAGTTTTAGATATTTATGAGAAAGACGATAAATATGAAGTTTATCCATCAGGTGGGGTTGGATATATGAATCAATGGTCAGTTTCTAGAGCTTCACGAGTAGGAAGGAACCATATTCAACTTGAATTATTTAAGCTATATGAGGGTACTCCGACAGATGTAATTGCTTATTGGAATAAATTTGCAGTTAAAAAATCGACAGTTGATTTTGATAAAGAAAATATTGTTGATAAAGCTCAAAGATTAGTTTTCACATACATAGATTTTGCCGAATGCTTATCCCAACTAATTTTTAATTATTTCGGAACATACCTAAAAACAGAAGAGATAATTAGGTTAGATAAGGAAAAGCTTGAATATAATGGATGGTACACGGAAGAAACTATTAAACCGATAACACATCATCTAAGTCATAATTTAACCAAGCAAGACTTTTTGTTTCGTATAAAGAAACTACATCATTTCTTAGTTGAAAATTTAGTTGAAAGAAAACTTAGATATATTGCATCTGATATTTTTGAAATTGATTTAAACAAGTTTAAGAGAAAACCAGATGAAGTTATCCGTAGTATAAAACTTTTAAATATCATATTGAACTACATTCGGATAACTGAAGAAACTGGTTTAAACCTTAATCAAGACTCGGCTGAGATTAATAATCGACTAGAGAGTGAATTAGTTGAAATGGAGTTGACCAAACAATTAAACGCAATTAATAACTTAAGGCAATTGGATTCTCATAAGGGCGGAACTAAATCAGATGATAAGTTGATTAAAGCGATTGATATATTTGGATTGGAAAAGAATCAAGTACATGATAATTATTTAGATGCATGTGAAAAAATTTATGATAAAACAGAAAGTGAATTGGGAGAATTAAGAAAAACTACACACAACATTTTGTATAAGCAATAGCGGCAAAAGTGCTTAATATTAAGTTCGGTAAGCCGCTCAAACTTCATCAAAATTTGATAAGTTTGTAGCACGCAAACCGCTACTACTCATACAAGTGGCCGTTATACCCAATTTAAATGAGGAATGCGATCATACTTGATCTGGATGGAGTTTTAATCACTACTCCGAGTTGGAAAGCGGACGCAATTCACGCTGATGGGTATTCAGATTTTGATCGGCATGCTGTAAATAACTTCAATTTATTGTTAAAAGAGATTTCGGCTGAATTATGGTTAAGCTCAAGCCGGAGAATAGGAAAAACAATGGATGAGTTTGAGACCATATTTCATAATCGGGGAATAGACGGTAATTTGACTGGATTTCTACCTGGCAATGAACTAGGAATACGAAGGAAGATTGAGATAACTAATTTCTTGGAAAATGAATCATTCACAAACTTCTTGATCATTGATGATGATACATCCCTACATGGATTGGAATTGGAAAAAAAGAAGTACTGGATAAGAACAGAACCTCGTCGGGGATTTGATTCTAATAAATTAGATGAGGCGAAAGAAAAGATAAAAAACTGGGTATAATCGAGTAGGTGGCTGACGATCGGAATGACCGCCAGTGCACCTCTCACACCACCCGGCGTACGGGTCTCGTACCGGGCGGTTCGCACAGCATAAAATCGTCGCTCTTTACACCGACAATCTCTTTTCACTACTTTTAAGATAAGGCTACCTAAGGCTCCTTATCGAATTTTCGCTTCACTATACGTTCAGCCGGGGGCGCCTAGCCCTTCCTCAGTTCTGTGAGACCTCAGCCTTTATCCTTACGGTGACTGCTCATTTCCCCTGCGTACTATGGCCTCTGCTGACTCCTCATTTATCTGTTATGGATGATAAATGAGGCCTCCCTTGGTAAGATGAATATCCCGCGCCGCGTCGGCTTGTGCCTATCGCTGCTACATCTACTATTTCGGTACTGGCCTCTCTGGAGGAGCTGGACTTCGGCAGCATGTGGTACCTCATCCGACGGGGTCGCCCCGACCTAATAGCCTCGGTATGTAGTTGCTGTCCGCCATGGAATGGTCGTCAGTACAGACACCGCAGTCTGGCCGCTCGGCGGTCCGATTACTTCAGTTCCAGAGTCACCTCTGACAACCTTGCCACTTGCTTGGCTTGGGGTAACGAC
>JAVKCG010000007.1:0-4088 GCA_040222875.1 Cyclobacteriaceae bacterium
ACCACTTCTTCATAACTGCCTAAGCTGTTGACCATTTTGACATCCACTATATGGCCTGCCAGGTCAATTAGCGCAACATTAAATGGTTGTTGTTGTGTGTTGTGGAGTTCTAATTTCAAATAGGAGACGGTTGGGTTGGGAAACACCTTCAAAGAAGTTTTTAGGTCATCAAATAATCCGGTGACAACCGCATCGGCCTCAGCGCTTTGTGATGTACACCCTCCAATGGTGACTGTTACACTATACGTTCCTGATTCTGTGACCGCTAAGGAATTTGACACCTCACCATCAATCAGGTTACCATCTTTAAACCAGGTATGAGTTCCGGTAACACCTGTACTCAATACATTGTTGGTGTTGGTTATCGTGGGCATTTCAGGATTTACACAGAATGTATTCGTTACACTCTCTGCGGCAGCATAGTTATCATCTCCACCTTGCGAAGCAGTAACTGTAACGGTACCTGGCCCTGTAAATGTCAGATTGCCCCCAGCCAGCTCAGCAGGTCCGGTTACGGCATATTCAATGGCCAACTCAGATGTTGATGTAGCTGAAAGGCTGATAACAGCATCGCCAAAAATCACATCATTAATTGCAGCGAATGTGATCGACTGGCTTGCTTTAGCCACCACCAATGTCCTCACTATACTTTCAGCTGCTGCTATAATATCGTTACCAGGATGGCTGGCAGTGACTGTAATAGTACCAGCACCTGTTATCGTTAAAACGCCATCAGTTATCGTTGCTGGGCCAGCTACCGTCAATATTACCTTTATAGTATCCTGTGATGACGTGGCTGTCAACGGAATAGGAGCCGCTCCAAACATAGCTTCTGAGATAAGTTCAAATGTCAGTGTTTGCTCAACTTTAGGAACTGTTACAGTGCGAACTACGCTTTCAGCAGCACTGTAATTGTCATTCCCAGGCTGGCTTGCTGTTACTGTAATTGTTCCGGCGCCGGTTATTACCAATTTTCCTTCCTCAATTTTTCCCGGGCCATCGACAGTGTATTCTACAGCTAAGGTGCTCACTGATGATGTAGCTGATAATGTAATTGGATCTGATCCGAATGTTGCCGTAGCCTGAAGTTCAAATGTGATCGTTTGTGAGGCTTTGGCAACCACCAATTCCCTGACCACATTTTCAGCAGCATTCCATAAATCGTCGCCGGCCTGGCTGGCTGTGACTACGATTGTTCCTGCTCCGGTTATCGTTAAGTTTCCTTCAGATAATGTACCGGGACCAGAGGTAACAGTAAGGCTTACGGTCAACTCACTGGTGCTTGACGCAGTTAGCGCTATAGGTTCAGCACCAAAAGTGGCGGTAGCCGCCAGATCGAAAGTAATGGTCTGATCCCCCTTATCAATATTACCGTCGCAGTCATTGTCTTTTCCATCAGCTTTAGCGGGGGCACCTGGAAAAACATCCGCATCCTCATCATCGCAGTCACACCCTTGTGGATATGCATCTCCATCATTATTAATGCTATCATCAAAGCCGGGACAAAGATCGTCTTCATCATTAACCCCATCATTATCCGAATCCAGATTAGTGATATTTAATAAGCGGCTGAAACTAGCTCCCCCACGTGAATTAATGCCAACTATGTCTATCTTATCATCTTCATTAAAATCTGATAAAACTATATTCTTAGCCGTCTGTCCCATAGCATATGGTGAGGAATTTAAATCGAAAATACCATTATTGTTCTGAAGAATTTTTGCTCTACCTTCACTCAAGAGCGTCAGATCATTGAACCCATCATTATTTAGATCAGCTATGTGTAAATCAGACTGACCATCTCCAATTAACGTATTTGAGGCATCAAAATCACCATCCAGGTTGCCGTAAAGTATTGAAATGAAATCTGAGTTGGAATGGGTTACAATAATATCTTGAAAGCTGTCATCGTTAAAATTATATATCTGAATGTCATTTGGTTTTACCCCTACACCTAGGTCTATCTTCTCTTCGAAAGAACCGTCAGTGTCAGCATACAAGATACTTATCGAATTTGATCCTAAATTTGCCGTGACTAT
Organism: Cyclobacteriaceae bacterium; assembly: GCA_040222875.1. Classification (GTDB taxonomy): domain Bacteria; phylum Bacteroidota; class Bacteroidia; order Cytophagales; family Cyclobacteriaceae; genus JAJCYL01. The sequence continues at coordinate 2,040 of JAVKCG010000007.1, forward strand.
GTCTAGCCGGTTGTCTCCATTCAAATCTCCGAGTGAGACTGCTATAGGTTGATCTCCCACATCAAAGTCAATCTTGTTGGCAAACGTTCCTTCACTGGTGCCATAATAGACTGTAACATCATCGGAGCTTAGATTAGCAGTCACAATGTCATTAAAATCATCCTGATTTATCTTCCCAATTGCTACATCCCAAGGGCCGTCTCCAACAGGATAATTAACGATATTGTTAAATTCACCTGAAGAGCTTCCCAAGAGTATAGTGACAGCATCAGCTCCCTGATTTGCAAGAGCGATATCCACGAACTCATCGCCATTCAACAATCCTATATCTGTTTTTCTGCCATTAACATCGTAGTTAGTGACATCACTGAAGTTTCCATTGCCATCTCCATAACTAACCCCAAGACCCGTAGAATGAGAAATTACTAAATCGGCAAAACCATCTAGATTAAAATCTTCAGAAATTAGGTCGTTTGAATTAAATGTTTCACCCCCAAAGACTGGAGTTGTTTTAAAATTATTGTTGCTCAATCCTTTGTGAAAACTGATATCATTTTCATTGTTATTCACTAGAATTAAATCCAACATATCATCTCCATCAAAATTGCCTAGTTGTGTACTTAAAGGGCTTCCGCTCTCGAGATTAAATTGCCAGGTAAAATCCCCTTCTCCATCACCAAAATAAAATTCAATCCTATGGTTACTAAGTCCGTTACTTGTTGTAAGAATAAAATCTATATTCTCATCATCATTTAATTGTGTGAAGTTTGCATGTCTGGATTTCTGTTCTGTATTGATGTCAGTTTTAACAAATTCACCTTCACCGTTATTAAGCAAAATGGATATAAATGTTGACTCTAAATGCGTGACCAATAAATCTGGTAAGTCGTCATTATTGAAGTCCTCGCTAAAAACTGAACCAGGCTTTACTCCTACATCGTAGGTCGAATGTTGAACGAAATTACCCGATCCATCATTTTTAATAATCTTAACTTGATTGTCACTCAATAAAGGAACTGCTAGATCCAAATATTCATTTCCATCCAAATCAAATAAACTCATATCATTAGGGCTGTTACCAACCTCATAAAATGCTGCACTATTAAAAGTGCCATCACTATTTCCTAAGAGGATTGAAAGGCTGTTTGCACTTGAATTGGATACCACCAAGTCCCAATATTCATCTGAATTAACTTTTAATACCTTAACATCAAATGGTGTGAGACCGACGGAATAATTAGTAGCAGATGAAAAACTCCCGTCACCATTACCAAATAATATGCTTATGCTGGCGGAAAATGCATTGGCACATACCAAATCCCATTTATTATCATTATTAAAATCTTGCAGTGAAATTCCTGCAGGGCCACCTTCAACCTGATAATTATTGGACGGATCAAACCCGCCGCTCCCATTTCCTAATAAAATGCTTATGTTGCTTGAGTTTGTATTTGCGACGGCAATATCCAACTCACCATCCTCATTAAAATCTTCCAGAACCGAGTAATACGGTAAGCTACCTACTTTATGGGTCACAACACCATCAAATTCAATATCTTGACTGAATAAACTGAACTGGAACAAAAGGAGAAATGAAAAATAAATTTTTGCAATAAAACTCGCGGCCCTGAGGTTATACAACATAATATATCTTTTAATAAATTGTGCAATTATATTGAAATAAGATCACAAAAAAAGGCCTTCAAAATTTGAAGACCCTTTGTTTAACCAACCAGTTTGATCTTTAGTTCTTGATAAACCTGCCGGTAAACTGAGAACTGCTATCAAAAATTCTATAGATATAAATTCCACTTTTTAAGGCGGAAACATCAAAAACCACTTCTTCATAACTGCCTAAGCTGTTGACCATTTTGACATCCACTATATGGCCAGCCAGGTCAATTAGCTCAACATTAAATGGTTGTTGTTGTGTGTTGTGGAGTTCTAATTTCAAATAGGAGACGGTTGGGTTGGGATACACCTTCAAAGAAGTTTTTAGGTCATCAATTAATCCAGTGACAACCGCATCGGCCTCAGCGCTTTGTGATG
>JAVKCG010000008.1:0-805595 GCA_040222875.1 Cyclobacteriaceae bacterium
TCCCAGATCCACTCAATATTGTACCCCCGCTAATCTCCCAGCTATAACTATCGCCCTCCTGTAATTCAACCAAATACGACTCCAATTCACAGGCAGACGTGTTTCCTAGTATGTTGGGTTCTGGATGGGTGTTTAAGGTGACACTCAATTGGTCTGAATAAACGCATTCTCCTACTTGAATAGTAGAAGTAACAGAATGCGACTCCGCGTCTTCATCCCACATGACTGATACTTCCTGCGTGTTTGTTTCTGCAATAAATTCTCCACCATTAATTGACCATGAATATGTGGCATTCTCTAAACTGTTCACAGAATATTCTGAACTGATACAAGCAAAAGTGGGACCTACTATCTGTATGCGGGGATTTTCTCCGATTGAAATTGTCCTAGAATAAGTCCTTTCACAGTTAGTAACATTATCAATAACTGTTACACTTATTGTTCCGAGCTCCGATTCATCAGACCATAGTACTGTAACACCGGAAGTAGTGGCTCCAGAGAGAATTTCTCCACCAACAACTTCCCAACTGTAACCAGCATTATTATGCCCAATTATTAAGTATTCCGCTTGACCGGGGCCACAAATAACCTCCGGTCCTTGAATGGGGTACTTTTGCAAATCGAAAAGCTCCTCTAATTCTGTAGACGTTAATGCCCTATCCCAATAATAGAATTCATCAAGAGTACCGTCAAAGTAAATTGGCGGGTTGATGTTATTACCGTCTTTTCGCCCTAAACTCCCTGGTTGATCTGTATAGCCAATATCACTTAACGAACCTGTGAAATCTCCATTTTCAAGTTTATAATTAAGATATAAATCAATGTTATCAGCATCTGAAACAACAGCCGTAACAAAATACCATGTATTAAGATCAATTGGGTTTGGGCTCAATCGCGTCCTACGGTTTCCTGGAGTTGTATTTAAGCCATCTCCGAAGCTAACACCTAATTTGCCATCAGCCTCTGTTAATGAAAACCACACACCTGAATGGACGTCGACACCAAAATCAGTAGTCAGGATGCTTAATGAAGTTGAGTTCATATTCATCCAAAAGGCAACAGTTACAGGTAGAGCAGGTTTTAATGCACTCTCATTTGGTAAATTAATGTAGTCATCAATTCCATCGAATTGATATGCGTTGTCTGGATTACTAAATCTATCAGAAGTCAAGGGGGCATTTACGATTCCGTCGAATGTGTTACCGCTCAAATCAACCGAGTTACAAGAAAATGGATAGTATATAAGTAGATTTTGGTTTAGTGAACTGTTTTCATGAAACTGTGCTTTAAGGCTTGAAACAAAAAATGATATGCAAATAGAGGTTAGGAAGTAAAGTTTACTCAAATTCATCTGTCAATAATAATTACTATTCATTGTTTATAAAAATGAACCAGATCCTTCTGGGACTTTGCCCAGTTCCACTTCTGTCGCCCAGTTTCAAATCCGCTTTTCCCCATTGTTAGTCTTTCCTCAGGGTTTCTGTTCAAATAGAGAATCTTAGAAGTAAGATCATCTTCGTCATCAGCTTTAAATACCAATCCACAATTGGACTCTTCAATGACCCGAACCTGTGGAGGACAATCACTCACAATTACCGGTTTTTCCATAGCCATATATTGAAAAATTTTATTGGCATAGGTTGTGTCATGGTGCAGATTTCTAAGAATTGGTGATAAACAGATGTCAGCAGCTTTAATGTAGCTTGGGAAAAGTGATAAATCCTGCCAACCTTCAAAAAAAACATGTTTTTCAATTCCAAGTTCTTTTACTCTGCCTTTAAGAATGTAGTCTTGAGAACTCTTGCCAACCAAAATCAATTGGATATTTGGTATGGCATCTTTTAATCGATAAACTGCCTCGATCGCGGTCAGAGTGCCACGTCTCAATCCGGTATCACCTACATAAACCAAATTAAATCCCGCATTAAACCTTTCAAGGATGCTCCTATCAATTGGGAAGCCCCTAAAAGATTCCAGATTCACAGTATTTGGAACAACAATGAAATCGCCAAGATTCATATTAGTTAGTGACACATAATGATCAGCAGCTTCTTGCGTGACCACTATCACCTTATCCGAGTTATAAATAAGCTCCAATTGCTTTGAATGCCATTTTTTAAGGTTAATTAAGATATTACCGGGAAATTTTTTAGTGTGATTGTAATACTCCATTATGGCCGGTCTATTTTCATGGAGATCTAATAAAACGGGTAGTCGCTTTTTGTTTACTCTCATTACTGCTTCAGCCAAAACCATATCGTGAACATGCAGTACATCAGGCTGGATTGCTCCTATGAAATGCTTTATTTTAGAAGAAATGAGCCATCGATAAAACGGGAAAGTATAGGCAAGGGCAGATAGTTTATAAATTAATTTGTTTCCCGAGTATCTGTATACTTTAATATTCTTATACTCCTCAACCAAGAGGTGTTCATTGTCATATGTAATGCAGAACAGATAAACATTATGACCAGCTTCAATTAAAGAAAGTGCTTCATTCTCCACTCGAGGGTCTGGTGGAAAGTCTCTTTCCAGAAACATTGCGATTTTCTTCATTGAAAAGAGTTTATCTTCTTTTGAGGTCTATTTTTGCGACGAATTCAAAACTATGATATCCCGCCTTAAACAATTCGAAAAGAAAAAGCTTACCCAAAGGCGGTTTGACAAAACTTACCAATTTGTTTCAAAAACATTACCATCTCCTGCTAAGATATTTGATATGGGCACACCAAATGACCTATCAGATTTCTTAATTGACAAAGGGTACATCGTAACCAACACCTCAGGTGAAGACCTTGATCTAAATCCTGAAGCATTGTCTTCCGAGGGATTTGATGCAGTAACCTCTTTTGAAATCCTCGAACACTGTGTGAATCCCATGAGCGCTTTAAAAGTGATAAAAGCTCCTCGCTTATATGCCAGTGTACCTTTGACCCTGTGGTTTAGTAAGGCTTACAGGAGTAAAACTGACCCATGGGATCGCCATTTCCACGAGTTTGAAGATTGGCAGTTTGAGTGGCTTTTAGAAAAGTCGGGATGGAAAATTGTGCGGAGTGAAAAATGGACAAATCCATCCTATATTCCCGGGATACGGCCGATCTTCAGATTAATAACTCCACGCTACTTTATAGTAGAAGCGGTACGAAAATAATGGGGGTAGTTTTCAAACAAGGCACCGTTACCACAGTTGGCTCCTATTTAGGTGCGGTTGTTGGCTATATCAATGTTTTATGGATTTTCCCTGCCGTACTTTCAGCCGAAGAAATCGGATTAATAAGAATACTGCCTGGCATTGCTTTCTTGTTAGTCCCTTTTTGTCAGCTTGGCCTGTCACAGACCGTACTTAGGTTTTTTCCGCGATACGAAAAACTCAAGGGAGGCATTGCAGAAATGATGTCATTCATGACATTTTTCAATTTTGTGGGTTTCGGAGCCTCTCTGATTTTGATCAAAATTTTTGAACCAACTATCATTCAGTTTTTTTCCAAAAACTCGAATTTGGTCAATAATTACTTTCATGTTTCAGTAGCTCTTTTATTACTCATTTCTTTTACTTCAATATTCGGATCTTTTGCCACTTCAATGCTGAAAATTGTTTGGCCAAGGTTTGTCAATGATGTACTGATCAGATTGATGAACTCCTGTCTGGTTGCCCTTTATTATTTCGAAATAATTAAAATCGATCAAGTTATAAATGGGTTAGTTGTAATTTATTTGGTTGCCTTACTATGTGTCTTAGGGTACATAATCAAAATTGGCGTTTTCCAACTTACAATCAGGTTTAAGCACATCAACAGTTCGGCGATAAAAGAATTCTTTAGTTACAGCATTTTTACACTTTTGGGAGCAAGCGGCAATTTCATCATCCTACAAATTGACCAACTGATGCTGACTAATCAATTAGGTCTTACCAGTAATGGAATTTATACTACCGCTTTCTTTATTGCAGTAGTTATAGAGTTCCCGAGGAGGTCTTTGTCGCAAATAAGTGTGCCAATAGTAAGCAAGTCATTCGAAGAGAATGACCTGAAGGCTATAGATAAGCTTTATAAGCAAGTCTCAATCAATCAAATGGTAGTAGGATCCTTACTTCTCCTGGGAATTCTTGTTAACCTACGTTCTATTTTCGATCTCATCCCTAACAATGAAAAATTTATTGCTGGGTTTAATGTGGTGTATATAATTGGCATTGCGAAACTGGCAGAAATGGCTTTCAGCTTGAATGGTGAAATTATAGTGCTATCTAAATTCTATAGATATAATGTGTTTTTCTCTGTGGTCTTAGCATTTGTAACAATAGTATCTAATTGGTTTTTTATAAAGTGGTACGGCCTGGATGGTGCCGCTATTGCCACTGCACTGAGTTTGATTTTATTCAATTTGGTGAAATTGATATTCCTAAAAATGAAACTTGATTTATGGCCGCTTTCGATTAAAAATTTTTATGTGCTGGCACTGGCCGTGGCTACATATTTTTTAGTCGGAGCCATTCCAGAGCAAACTCTCCTGCTTGATTTATTGATTAGATCAGTATTAACGACAGTGCTGTTTATGGCACCTATTTTATTTTTGAAAATATCCCCTGAAATCAACGGAGTGATCGAAAATTATACAGGCATCAGGATTAAGTAATATCAACAAGGCTGTCACTGACATATTCTATTTGTTCTAGAGAGAGCTCAGGATACATAGGTAGTGAAAGCTGTTTTTGGGATAACTGAAACGCCGCTGGGAAATCTTTGGAGGTAAAACTAAGGTGACTGTAAGCAGGCATCATTGGCATCGCATGTGGATAATGCACCTGTGTCATCACTCCCTTTGCTTCTAGCAACTGTTTTATTTCATCTCTTTTATCAACCAAAATTGAAAAAACGTGGTAAACCCGATCTGAATTTGGTTGCGTTAACGGCAGTATGACTGGCGATTGATCCAACAACTTTGAATATTGATCTGCAACCCATTTTCTGCGATCATTCCAATGATCAATATGTTTCAACTTCTTAGTCAGGATAGCTGCCTGTAAAGTGTCTAGTCTAGAATTTCGGCCTTCCATAATGTGATTGTGTTTTCCTTTTTGGCCATGATTCCCAATCATTCTACATTTTTCAGCAATTTGATTATCATTTGTGACAATGGCTCCTGCATCGCCATATGCCCCGAGGTTTTTGCCCGGATAAAAACTGAAAGTCGCCACGTCACCATAACTTCCAACTTTCTTACCATTGAACATGGCCCCGTGAGCCTGTGCACAATCTTCAATTACGGCTAAATTATTGTCTCTGGCAATGGCCATAATTTTGTCCATGTCACAAGGCTGCCCATATAAATGCACAGGAATAATCGCTTTTGTTTGAGGGGTGATCTTATCTCCGATTAAAGCTGGATTAAGGGTGTGATAATCACTCTGGGTATCAACAAAAATCGGTTTCGCCCCAACTGTTGAAACCGCCTCTGAGGTGGCAATCCAGCTCATTGCTGGCACTATTACCTCGTCACCCTTACCGATTCCTAAAGATTGAAGTGCGATTTCAATGGCATCCGTACCATTTGCACATCCAACACAATGTTGGACGCCAATAAAGGCTGCAAATTGTTCTTCAAATTCTGCCACTAATCGTCCCCCAATAAATTGGGTATTGGTCATTACTTGCTCAAGTGCCTCATCGATTTCATTCTTAATTGAGAGGTACTGGACTTTGAGATCTACAAATGGGACTTTCATTAAAGTGATCTGATTTTTCTGGCTGGGTTGCCTACGTATATTCCTTTTTCTACGATATCTTTCGTCACAACAGATCCTGCCCCAATTACCGCTCCATCACAAATCTGAACAGGCAAAATCGTAGCATTTGATCCAATGGAAACGTTGCTGCCAACTTTAGTTGACTTCCAAAGTTGCTTATTTCCACCAGCTGGTTTGCCTCCTTCAAACAAATCGTTAATAAACATTACCCCGTGACCAATAAAACAATTGTTCCCAATTTCAACTAATTCGCATATAAAGGAATGCGATTGGATTTTACAATTTTCACCTATTGAAACTTTCATCTGAATTTCAACAAAGGGACCTATAAATGTGTTAGAACCAATTTTGCAGCCATATAGGTTGACAGGTTCTACATACGATACATTTTCTCCGAAAGAGACACCAACAACCTGGGATTGCAATATTTTAGGATTTTGCACTGGCATAGATTTTTTCAATGGCCTCTACGGATCGGATCCCCTCAAAACCCTCTACTACCAACCCTGCCTGACCGTTTAAGTCCTTGATTATTTCGCAGAAAACCTTGTCATGATTTGAGCTTGTTCCCTGGTATTTACCGTAACTGTTAGGCGTGTCCGCAAAGTTGATATTGGTAGGTAGTGGGTATGATTTTACGTCCCAAAACTCAATTTTATTAAGATAAGGGCCCCCAATTTTGATGGTCCCATTTTCTCCAATAATCGTAATGCTACCCTCATAGTTTTTATTGTATACACAGGTAGTCCAGTTTAAAGTCCCTTCAACACCATCACTAAATTGAAGTAACGATAAGCCAGAATCCTCAAACTCTATCGGTTGGAAATAATTTTTCAGGAAAGTTTTAGATTCCACAACATCCCCAAACCACCAAATCATAAGGTCAATAAAATGACTGGCCTGTGTGAATAAGGCACCACCTTCTGTAGATTTCCGCCCCCGCCAATCCGACATAGAATAATATTCAATATTTCTATTCCAAAATACGTTGCAATGGGTCTGATAAATTTTACCTAACACACCATCATTAATCACTTTATCAACAAGGGCCACTGGCACATTGAATCTATTTTGCTTCATAACATACAGCTTCACCTTGTTCTTTGATGCCGCTGAAATCATCTCCTTACAATCTACAGATGTAAGTGCCATTGGCTTTTCTACCAATACGTTATAGCCCCTTTCTGCGGCTTCGATGGCCATTTCCTTGTGCAGATGATGAGGTGTACAAATATCGATCAGGTTGAAGCCATCAATAGCTAACATTTCATCAAACATGTTTGCGGTAATAGCATTTGGATATAAGCTTGATGTTGTTTCAAGGGCCTGGTTTTTTGTTTCACAAAGTGCCTTGATATTGATCCCCTCTAAACCGTTAATATATGCAGCGTGGCGCCTCCCTATATTCCCTAAACCAACTATTCCAACTTCAATCATCTTTTCCCATTAATTCTTCCAAAATAATACTGAGCTTTTTGGTTAATTTTTTTCGGCTGTATTTTTCACTTTTACTTGAGGGCTGTGGCACCTCACCTTTTTTGAAAGCACTATAAGCAGCAGCTACTTGCTGTTTTATTCCTTCAAAATCGTCAAACGCCACAAAAGTATCCCTTTCTTGTTCTTGTAATAGATCATTTGCGTCACCATCAGGCTCACCAATCGCCAATATCGTTTTGCCGGTTTGTAGATACTCAAAGAGCTTCCCGGGTAAAATCCAACTTGAGTTGTCAGTTTTATTCAATAGAAGTAAAAGCAAATAAGATTTTTCGTACAATTTGAATACTTCCCCATGAGGGATGTAATCCTTATTAATTAAACAATTACCAATTGACATCTGCTTCAGAGAATCGACAATAAACTGGCTTACACTTCCGGCTAGCACTATTTCGAGGTCTTCTAAAAAACCTGGAATTTCACCGACAAGCTCATTCAGTGCTTTCCATAAATTTTCAGCATTGCGGGTTTCATTTAACAGCCCAACATGACTTATTCTGAATTTAGCTGGGAGTGTGTTTATATTTATCGATGATGCCCCATCATATCCGTTAGTCACAAATCTCGCTAAGCTGGTTTTGGCCTGATACTTAGCGGCTAACCGCGGACTCACGGTTAATAAAAGATCACAAGCCTCAAAAACACTTTGTTCAAGTCTACGATGTTTTTTCAGTGCCCATGCCGAAACTTTTAATCGTGGTAGCACATCCCAATCGCTCCAGGGATCCCTGAAATCAGCAACCCACTTAACATTACTGAATTCTTTTATTCCAAGACCAATGAGGTGCATACTGTGTGGGGGCCCGGTTGTAACGACCAAATCAACGGGATTTTTTTTGAGATAAGCCTTTAAGAAATTGATAGAGGGTTTTACCCAGGTTATCCTTGGGTCTGGAATAAATAAGTTACCCCTTATCCAGATGGTCAATCTTTGCAACAAGGAAGTTTTATGCTGTTCGGCAACCAAACCCTGCCGTGTTGATGCACCCCTTTTCCCGAATAGATTTTTATATACTGAAAATGGCTCAACGATGTTTTTCTTTATGACAATTACTTCTGGTGCAACCTCATTGATAAGTGAGTTATCAACTAAATCGAAATCAGGATTTTCGGGAGTATAGACGATCGGCTGCCAGCCATTTTCAGGAAGGTATTTAGAAAATTTTAACCACCTTTGCACTCCAACTCCTCCACTAGGGGGCCAGTAGTAAGTGATGATCAACACTTTTCTCATCCCAGAAATGATTTTTTAGTTTTTTGGCGCTGCCAAAGAAAGTGTTTTGCATTGTATTTATAATTATCGGGAGGTTTAAATAATGAAAAAAATAGCTGTATTTACTTCGGGCGGTGATGCCCCAGGGATGAATGCATGCATAAGATCTGTTGTTCGAAGTGCCATTTATCATGGAATAGAAATCTATGGTGCCCGCTATGGGTACAACGGTTTGATTGAAGGTGATATTTTCAAACTCAAGTCATATTCTGTTAGCAACATTTTGCAACGCGGTGGAACAATTTTAAAATCAGCAAGAAGCAAGGATTTTTTCACTAAGGAAGGCAGGGAAAAAGCATATAAACAGATAGCGGACAAAGGAATTGAAGGTATAGTAGCGATTGGCGGGGATGGAACATTTACTGGAGGTAACATATTTTACGAAGAGTACGGTATTCCGATGGTTGGCGCACCCGGCACCATTGATAACGACCTATATGGTTCGGATTATACAATAGGATTTGATACCGCTGTAAATACCGCCCTTGAGGCCATCGATAAGATCAGAGATACAGCCAACTCACATGACAGGGTGTTTTTTGTAGAAGTTATGGGGCGGCATTCCGGATATATTGCAATTAATACAGCAATTGGCGGTGGGGCTGAAATGGCCATGGTACCTGAGCTCTCAACCACCATAGATGATGTATTGAAAACCTTAAAAGCTGGCAGGGACAGAGAAAAGACTTCTTCCATAATTATCGTAGCAGAAGGTGAGGAGCAGGGAACAGCACATGATATCGCCGCCAAAGTAGCAAAGCAGGTTCCCGAACTTGACATTAGGGTATCAACCTTAGGGCATATTCAAAGAGGTGGGGCACCAACGTCATTTGATAGAATTTTAGCAAGCAGATTAGGAATTGCCGCTGTCGAAGGGTTATTGAATGGTCAAAAGAACAGTATGGTTGGCATTATCAATAATGAATTAAAATACACCAATTTTAAATTGGCGATTTCGAAAGCAAAGCCATTAAACCCGGAGATGATGAAATTGGTGGAAGTGCTGAGTATTTAAGCAATAAAAAACCCCAGCTTCTTTGAACTGGGGCTTAAACCTTAAATGATTATCTCCTAGTAGTTTTCAATACACCTGACTGAAAGGAGATGCTCCTTACCTATCTGTACATGAAAAACATCATCATTATTCGAATCAATTGAAATGAGACCAGCTGTTCTTGGCACTACATCGCTGTTGCCAGAGTTAGCCCCTGCGCCGTCCCAATAGCTGCCAGTTTTACCTACACCTGTGTAAATAAGTCCATTTCCAAAGCCGCCCATTACTAAATCAACCTGCGCTTCCCCTCCTTTGCGAAGAGCAGCCCCTGCTGAATTTCTGCCTCCGTAGGAATCAATAACTTCCGTCCACTCTTTTTCAGATGGTAAATGCCAGCCTTCAGGGCACACCGTAATTGCGTCTTCCCAAGGGTATAACCTTCCGAAAGCCTCACAAAACGCTGGTTCATCCTTGTAGCAACTTGAGCTAGGTGATGCATAATCCAAATTTTGTCCAAGCCAGGTACGTTTCTTTGTGATACCAGCTTCCATCTTAATTAATAATTGAACAGTTTTATATTCTTTGCCGTCTCTTGAATCTGTCATCGTCCCAACTTCCTGGGCATCGGCAGCCAAATAAACAAACAAAGCACAGCAAATAGTTAGTAACCCTTTAAGTTTCATGTTTACAACTTTGGTTAAAGTAAAAATACCATAAAATATGTTTTTCAAAAATTAATAGTAGATGGATGAAACTACGAAAAGTATTATTTAAAATCATCTCAGTACAACAAATAAGAACTAAATATCGGGATTATACAATATTTAGATTGCTTCTGTTGCTTCTAAAAGAATTGAACCCAGAAATGAGCTAAAACCTGCTGCTTTGCCATAGCAGGCATTGCTGTTATCATTGCAACTCAATGGCACTTAAGCTAAAGGATATACAAGCACCAATTGCTACAGAGATGAAGGAATTTGAAGGCAAATTCCGTGAGTCGATGAAAAGTAAAGTGCTGTTGCTTGATAAGATCATGACCTACATAGTCAAGCGCAAGGGCAAGCAAATGAGGCCAATGTTTGTTTTTTTGAGTGCTGGGCTATCTGGAGAAATTAAGGATGAAACTTACAGGGGAGCGTCATTAATTGAACTGTTGCACACAGCTTCCCTCGTTCATGACGATGTAGTTGACGATGCCAACTATCGCCGCGGGTTTTTCTCTATAAATGCCCTTTGGAAAAATAAAATTGCAGTACTTGTAGGTGACTATCTGCTTTCAAAGGGGCTATTGTTATCAGTTGAATTTGGAGATTACCACTTGCTAGAAATAGTTTCCAACGCAGTGAAAGAAATGAGTGAGGGAGAACTTCTTCAAATGGAGAAAGCCAAAAAACTTGATATTACTGAGGAGGTTTATCTTGAAATTATACGTCAAAAAACCGCGGGGCTAATTGCCTCATGTTGCCGGGTGGGTGCAGCATCTTCAGGTGCGGATCAATCAGCAATTGACAGAATGGGGCTTTTCGGTGAGAAAGTTGGTATTGCTTTTCAAATTAAAGATGACCTTTTTGATTATGGAGCAGATGAAATAGGGAAGCCCTTAGGAATTGACATTAGGGAAAAAAAAATGACCCTGCCGTTGATTCATTCTTTAAAAAATGCTTCCTGGAGTGACAGAAAACGAATTATGAAAATCGTCAAGAAAGATGGCGATAAACCCAAAAAGGTGAAGGAAGTAATTGACTTCGTGAAAAATTCAGGTGGCATTGAGTACACTACTGATGTGATGCAGAAATATCATCAGGATGCAATCGAAATCTTAAATGATTTTGATGAATCTCCATTCAAGACTTCTCTCATTGATATGGTTCAGTTTACAATTGAACGCACAAAATAAATGCCGTCAATTTTAGGGGCATCACATATTTAACTGGTCTTCACTTTAAACATGATCCCGCAAAAATTATCACCTTAACTTATTGAGGGTCAAAAAATTAAAGTTTCCTAATTTTGCATTCATATCGATCACATTATGTGGAAAGACAAAGGCCAACAATTAGTTTATAATATTATTAACCCGCTCATTAATTGGCTGGTAAAACATAGGGTTAGTCCGAATACCATTACTACAATAGGATTTGTTATTAACATTCTGGCAACTGTGGTATTTATCATCGGGGCCGAGTTTGCTGAGAGAACTGAATTAAATTATGTTGGTTGGGGAGGAGGGCTCATTTTATTTGGTGGCCTTTTTGACATGATTGATGGCCGTTTGGCAAGGGTTGGAGGTTTGAGTTCGAAATTCGGAGCTTTTTATGATTCAGTACTTGACCGCTACAGTGAGCTAATCATGTTCTTTGGCATCAATTACTACCTGATTGCCCATGATTATTTTTTCAGCTCAATGTTTTCTTTTCTAGCCTTAATTGGATCGATAATGGTAAGCTACACCAGGGCCAGAGCAGAAGCTTTGGGGGTAAGTTGTAGCGTTGGGTTTATGCAAAGACCTGAGCGAGTAATTATAATCGGGATTTCAGCCATTCTTACCGGAGTGACTGCCGCAATTCTGGGAGGTGGCTACCAGATCTATTCTGAAACTTTTAGCTATCCCGTTTTTGAACCCATATTCATTTTTATCATGCCACTCGCCTTTGTCGCAATTATGGCAAACATCACTGCTTATAGAAGATTGGTACACTCTTGGCAGGAGTTTAAGAAAATGGAGAAAAAGGAATTTGCCTAATCACATTATCCAATGCGGTTTTTGTTTACAATACTTGTTATAAGCCTCCTTAATTGTCATCCCATCAATTCCCAAAATGGATCGGTGTCAATCAAGGCCTCCTATAAGTTTCCCACCCCTCCAGAGAGTGAAAAAAGCCTATTTTATTTGCAACGCTCACAAAACTCAAACACCATTCAATATGACATCAACCTGGACAGCGAAGGGAAAATTGATGAAGATGACCCCGTTGAAGTATATTGGTTGCGCTACAACACTACTGGTGAAAAGCGGGACCTTAAATGGATGGAAAGGAAAATGGCATACGGTGTGAAAACCAAGCGTTTAAGTGAAAGTGCCTATCAAGTGAAGATGGTTGCATATGATGAAAGGCCAATACTTGTTCATCAAAAATCAAATGGCGAAGTGATTGCAAAAATCAAGATCAATGGACAAATGGTCAAGTTCAAGAGTATCTTTATTGATATGATCGAGGGAGGTTGGATTCCGACAATTAAAACAATTGAGTTATTCGGTGAAGACCTTGCTACAGGAAAGCCAGTTTACGAAAAATTCAAACCTAAGGATTAACAATGGCCAAACACTTTGTATCAGATAAAGACGAGTGTGTTCGAATGTTCAAAAGTGGGTTCATGGAGATGTTCTCAAAAGTGCATTTTTCGATCCCTTTGATTCTTTATATACCATTAATAGCATACCTATTATACCAGTCAATTGCTATTCACGAAATAAGCGCTTTCTCGATTATCGGCTACTTTATTCTGGGGATTGCAGTCTGGTCAGCAACCGAATATTTCTTACATAGGTTCGTTTTCCATTATCACCCCACTTCAAAATGGGGTCAACGGCTTCACTTCGTTATGCATGGTGTTCATCATGATTATCCCAACGATTCACTGAGGTTGGTTATGCCACCTAGCGTTAGTATTCCGTTGGCATTCTTATTCTATTTTCTCTTTAAGGCCATAATGGGGCCTGTTTTTGTTTTTCCTTTATTTGCGGGGTTTGTGCTAGGTTATTTATTCTACGACATCAGCCACTACGCAATACATCATTTTAAGATCGACAATAAGATTTGGGCGATTTTAAAAGAGCACCATATGAGGCATCATTATGTGGACCCTGACCATGGGTATGGTGTGAGCTCCACTCTGTGGGACCATGTGATGGGCACCATGTTTAAATCCTCCAAAAAGCAAAAAGTTAACAGTTAGCCCTTCGGCAAAGTGTTTTCACCGTGAGTGTAAAAGCCACCATAGAACTCTCTTTTAGGGTCGACATTCGCCCTTAAATACGGTGAGGTTGAATTTCAGAATTATCATAGTTTTAATTGTAGTTAACTCAATTGCCCATAATGCTTCTTCGCAATGGGACGAAGAGCGGCCCACAAAAACGCTGTTGGTAAAAGAAGCAAATGATGAAATCATTTTGGATGGTAAGCTTAACGAACGCTCCTGGAAACTAGCAGAAATAGGAACTGAATTTTGGCAAATCTGGCCAACGGATTCTTTGAGGGCCAAAGCTAAAACTGAAGTTAAAATCACTTATGACGACAAGTTCATCTACGTCGGGGCCAAAATGTACAGCTTCAATGATGAGCCCTATATCATCAAAACACTTCGCCGTGACTTCCAGGGCCCGGAAATAGATGGCTTCCATGTAAATTTTGACACATTCTTTGATCAAACCAATGCTGTGAATTTTGCTGTAAACCCCCTGGGTGTGCAACGTGAAGGGCAGATTACGAATGGAGGAAATGGAAGGATAGACGTTTCATGGGACAACAAATGGTTTTCAGAAGTAAGACAATATGATGGCTATTGGATAGCAGAAATGGCTATTCCGTTTAAAACCATCAGGTATAAAGAAGGTGTTCAGAAATGGGGGTTTAATTCTTTCAGGCTTGATGGTAACGCCAACGAACGTGTGGCGTGGAGCCCGGTCCCTCAGAACTTCTCATTGGCCTCGTTGGCATTTGATGGTGAGCTGATTTTTGATAAACCACTCAAGAAACCAGGTGCCAACGTGGCGCTGATACCCTACACAGCCGGCGGGGTGACTAACAACTTTGAAGAAAATACAGGCAATGATGCCACGTTTGACATCGGTGGGGATGCTAAAATTGGGTTGACGCCAGGGCTTAACCTTGATCTGACAATTAACCCGGATTTTTCTCAGGTCGAAGTTGATCGTCAACAAACGAATATTACCAGGTTTGAGCTCTTTTTCCCTGAGCGAAGGCAATTTTTTCTGGAAAACGCTGACCTATTTAGTGATTTCGGAGGGATGTCAACCCGGCCATTCTTTTCCCGCCGGATTGGAATTTTGACAGACACAGCAACGGATCTTACAATTCAGAATAAAATAAGAGGCGGCTTAAGATTGAACGGGAAACTTGATGAGAACTGGCGTATTGGTCTTCTTAGCATGCAGGCTGCTGCGAATGACAAAAATGGGCAGCCGTCTTTTAACTACGGAATGGCAGTAATTCAACGGAAAGTACTTTCCAACTCAACAGTATCAGCTTTCATCGTTAATAAACAGGATTTGTTTAGCGATGATGATGAAGAGTATGCCGTTGACCTGGATCATTATAACCGGGTAGCTGGCGCTGAATACAACTTTAGATCTGCCAACGGACAGTGGCGTTCTTCGGGTTTTTTCCATAAATCTTTCACTCATGACCTTTCTTCAAATGGTCAACATTCGGCTGGTTACTTCATTAATTATCAAAAAAGGAAATTTGAAATATTCAACCTCTATCGTGAGGTTGGTGACAACTTTACTGCTGAAGTGGGGTTTGTGCCCCGAAAAAATTTCCGACGATCATTTACCAGTGCCGAATACAATATTTATCCATCTTCAGGTTTTATCAGCAGCCATGGCCCATCACTGGAGTACGCCCATTGGTTTAAGAATACCGAATTTACCACAACTGATCAGTTTGGCAGCTTTGGCTACGAATTTGACTTTGTGAACCAGATGAGGTTTTCCGCGGAAGTAACCGTTGATTATACACTGCTTCAAGAAGACTTTGACCCATCTGATGAAGATGATTCTGAGCCATTGGCCGAACTAACCGATTACACTTACACCAGATTTTTATGGAGGTTTGGCTCTAACCAGCGCAAAGAGGTGTTTTTTGAGTTGAACGGCTCAGTGGGTCAGTTTTTCAATGGAAAGATTGTAGGTGTTGATGGTAGCGTGAGTTACAGGTTACAACCCCTGGCCATCTTTTCTGTGGATTACAACTACAACCGCATTCGCTTACCGGAACCACATGGCGATGCTAATTTATTCTTGATAGGCCCAAAGCTGGATTTCACTTTTACCAGGAAGCTATTCCTGACCGGGTTGGCTCAGTATAATAGCCAATTAGACAATATCAACCTGAATGTGAGATTTCAATGGCGATACAAACCGGTCTCGGATTTCTACCTTGTTTATACTGATAACTACTTTGCATCGCCATTCCTGGAAGTGAGGAACAGGGCACTGGTTTTCAAAATGACTTATTGGTTGAATTTGTGATTGATTTATTTGAAATATGATTGACTATTTCCATGTGAATGAGCCGAATTCTATCCAATTGCGAAACAGAAATATTCATCAATGAGCATTCAAATTTTAATCTCTCCACAACCCTCAATTGCAGTGGCCAACCATACTTATCAGATTCAATACTCCAGCTAAATGAACCAATTATTGAGGCGAGTTCTGAGATATGTTCTTGAATATTATTCGGAATCTCACCAATAATTTTTATTGAAGGTTCCTTGAAAAAGCGTGATTTCGATTTGATTGTGATTTCCCCTTTAACTTCGGAATAAATACAAATCTTACTTCCATATTCCGTGATTGGCTTTGAATGCTTAATCTCGTAGTAAACGCTATTATTTTCGATCAAGAGATAGGTTGTTACTTGACCACCAATAAAAGTCGAGTTAGACTCGATAATGTCAAGGTCATAAGACTTTGCAAAACCTTTAATATTCTCAACAAGCTTAATCCAGTCCAATTGGTGATGTTACGCAACCCTAAGCCATCTGAGCCTCATTCACTATCTCAGCTAATTTTCCTACCGCATAATCTATATCCTCAGTAGTATTGAACTTGCTAAATGAAAACCTGATTGCTCCTCGTTTCGGGTCACGGTCTTTTAAGGCTGCCAATACATGCGATCCAACCTGTGACCCACTTGAACAAGCACTGCCACCGGAGGCCGACACTTTATTAATGTCCAAATTGAATATGAGCATTTCATTTTCATCTGAAGGCGGAAGGCAAACATTTAGGACCGTATAAAGGCTGGTAGCCATGTTCGCCGAATCACCATTAAAGGCAATTTCATCCACCTGCTCCTTTAACTTTTGAATCATTCTTGCCTTGAGCTTCTCAATGTGCGTTCTGTGCTCATCCATATGCTCATATGCCAGCTCAAGAGCTTTAGCAAGGCCTACTATTCCAGCAATATTCTCAGTACCGCCTCGCATATTCCGCTCTTGTGCACCACCATGAATCAACGGATGTATTTTATGATCAGAATTGAGGTAAAGGAAACCTGAGCCTTTTGGACCATGAAACTTATGGGCTGCACCACAAAGGCTATTAACCTTCAACTGCTGCAAATCATGCTTATAATGGCCCACTGCTTGAACGGTATCTGAGTGAAAAACGGCCCCGTACTCCTGGCACATTGCCCCCACTCTGTCAATATCCAGCAAATTGCCAATTTCATTATTGGCATGCATCAAGCTTACTAAAGCATTCGGATGGCTCTTTAGCCATTCTTCCAAGTGATCGAGGTTTACATGGCCTAGTTCGTCCAATTCCGCGAAGGTTAATTCTATTTTTCCAGCTTTTTTCTGAGTTTCCAATGTGTGTAAAACAGCATGGTGCTCAACTTTGGATGTATAGGCATGTTTGATCCCTTTTGTATCGATTGAACACACAAGGGCCATATTATCGGCCTCTGTTCCGCCTGATGTGAAAAAAATTTCAGATGGGGCGGCATTTAAGTAGGAAGCTATTTTCCGCCTTGAAGTTTCAAGCGCAGCCTTCGCTTCACGGCCATGCTGATGAATACTTGAGGGATTACCATAATTGTCCATCAGGTAGGGTGTCATGGCTTCAAATACCGCAGGGTCTACTTTTGTAGTGGCAGCGTTGTCTAAATATACTCTCATCATTTAATCAGGTTAGGTAATGCAAATTTATTGCTATCAAAACCAAATCTAAGCATTAGGCTTAAAAAGCGTCTAACCCAGTATTCTTCCAATTGCACCTTTCATTTCCTCGGCTAATTGATTGGCACTTGATTCGTCTTTTGCTTCAGAATATATTCTAATGATTGGTTCAGTATTTGATTTTCTCAGGTGTACCCAACCGTGATCAAAATCTATTTTCACCCCATCAATATCATTGATATCCTCCTCTTTATATACTGACTTTATTTTGATCAGAAGATCATCTACATCAATGGCTGGCGTGAGCTCAATTTTGTTTTTTGAAATGTGATAGGGTGGATAACCAGCCTTCAACTCAGTCATATTTTTACCAGACTGTGCCAGATGGGTGAGAAAAAGTGCGATGCCTACTAAGGCATCCCTTCCATAATGTAGGTCAGGGTAGATAATGCCACCATTGCCTTCACCTCCTATTACAGCATTAATTGCTTTCATTTTTTCAACAACGTTCACTTCACCTACTGCTGAGGCATGATATTCAACACCATGCTTGGTACAAACATCTCTAAGTGCCCTTGTTGATGACAAATTAGAAACTGCCGGGCCTTTTTTGTTTTTCAGGATATAATCAGCAACGGCTACTAATGTGTACTCTTCACCAAAAAGTGACCCATCTTCATTCAAAAAAGCCAGGCGGTCAACGTCAGGGTCAACAACGATACCCAGGTCAAAAGCACCCGATCTCATTTTTGATGAAATCTCAGTCAGGTTTTCAGGAAGTGGTTCTGGGTTATGTGGAAATTCCCCCGTCGGTTCACAAAACAATTTCTCAATCTGGCTCACCCCTAATTTCTCAAGGAGTGCTGGTACTGCAATCCCTCCTGTCGAATTGACCCCATCCACTATCACCTTAAAATTCTTCGACTGGATCAATTCCTTATCCACCAGAGGCAATTTCAGGATTTCATTTATGTGATAATCAATGTACTCTCTTTTTTTAATGTAGTCACCCAGATCATCAATCATGGCAAAACTCAACTCAGATAATTCAGCAATTTTGAGAATTTGATCTCCGTCACTTGCTGATAGAAACTCACCCTTTTCATTCAACAGCTTTAAGGCATTCCACTGCTTGGGGTTATGGCTTGCGGTTAATATGATGCCTCCACCAGCCTTTTCTTTGGGCACTGCCATCTCCACGGTAGGGGTAGTTGATAGGCCAAGGTCGATGACTTCAATACCCAGGCTTTGTAATGTTGAGGTGACGAGGTTCGAAACCATCTTACCGGAAATTCTGGCATCCCGGCCAATCACAATTTTTTTAGAAGTAGAATGCTTTCTCACCCATTGGGCGAAAGCTGATGCATATTTCACTATATCCGGAGGTGTGAGGCTATGCCCTGCAGCGCCACCAATAGTGCCTCTTATTCCGGAAATTGATTTGATTAAAGCCATAAATAAAGTTTAAAATGTCAAAGATACATTGAGTTCTTATTTATCGGGAAACTCTTGATAACCAGTTGCTTTCAAGCGATTAGTTGCGGCTTACTGCATGTTAGGCTAACTTTGCACACTTGTTAAAATTAGTTGAATACCTGAATGGCTGAATTCAAAAAAGAGTTTGTTTTTTCAGATGAGGTTGAGCCTCATATAGGTCGAACGAGGGCCATTTTGAAAGAACATCCCGAAGTAAAAAAACTTATTGGGAAAAACCCCCATACCATTTGGATTATCTTGTTTTTGGTAATTGGACAAATGACAATTGCGGGGTTTCTGGCAGGTCAACCCTGGTGGCTGGTTTTCTTAGCGGCGTATTTTGTTGGGGCATTTTTTGATCACGCCATGTTCGTAATGATTCATGAGTGTGCTCATAATTTGCTATTTAAAAAGCCGTGGGCAAATACTCTTGCTGGGATAATCTCGAACATCCCTCAAATTTTTCCTAGTTCAGTTTCTTTCCAGAAGTATCATTTGAAACACCATGCTTTTCAGGGTGTCCATGAACTTGATGCTGATTTACCAGGAAACTACGAGGCCTGGATTGTTCATAATTCTACGTTCAAGAAAGCTCTTTGGCTCCTTTTTTATCCTTTTGTGCAGATCAGCCGAACGATGAGGCTTAAGGAAATTAAAATGGTTGACGGCTGGATTGTTTTCAATTGGTTGGTGCAAATAGCAACTGTAGCTGTGGTCGTTTATTTATGGGGTGCGCAATCCCTCGTTTATTTGATCGCAAGTTTGTTCTTCTCCATCGGTTTGCATCCACTTGGTGCAAGATGGATTCAGGAACACTATCTTACCCTGGATCCAGGTCAAGAAACCTACAGCTACTACGGAGGATGGAATAAAATTGCTATGAATGTGGGCTATCACAATGAGCATCATGACTTCCCGTCAGTACCTTGGAATAAACTGCCTTCCCTTAAAAATTTAGCATCAGAATATTACGATACATTGAAGTCGCACAATAGCTGGACCAAGCTGTTCTTCTTCTTTCTATTCAGTGATAAAGTGTCGCTGTATTCTCGGGTAATTAGAGCAAACAGGGGTAAGATTAAAGTAACTCAGGATAAGAAGTACGTCCCTGATCAGGCAGAAAGTAAGGGTGAAAAAGTTCTCGTTGCCTAGTTAATTCAGGCGAATTTTAAGGCCGTCGTAGGCCAATCGAATGTTTTCTGGTAATTCGCCTGTCACATCACGGTGCTTACCTAATCCATGACTGATATGTGTGAGATAGGTCATTTCCGCACCGATTTCTTGAGCCACCTCTACGGCTTCATCCAAAGTAAAATGTGAGATGTGGCTCTCTTTTCTTAATGCATTCAGCACCAGCACTTTGGAGCCAACGGCTTTTTTCATTTCAACTTCTGAAATTCGATTGGCGTCTGTGATGTAAGTAAAATCCTTAATTCTGAAACCAAAAACGGAGAGTTTGTGGTGCCAGACTTCGATGGGGATAATTTCTGTGGATCCTATTTTAAAGGGATTGTTTTCTATTTCAATAGCCTCAATTTTCGGTATCCCGGGATACTTATGTTCTGCGAATACATATGAGTACTCCTGAACCAATTGCTCCATTACATCCCGTCTTGCATAAATGGGAATTTTATGGCCTTGTTTAAAATTGAAAGACCGGATATCATCCATACCCGCAGTATGGTCTTTATGCTGATGAGTATATACTGCCGCGGTTAGGTTTTGTACCCTGTTCAGTAGCATTTGTTGCCTGAAGTCGGGACCCGTATCAATGACGATTTGTTGATCATCAGTTTCGATTAATACAGAGGTCCGGAGTCTTTTATCCTTAAAATCAATTGATCTGCATACATCGCAATCGCATGCAATTACGGGAACGCCCTGAGAGGTGCCAGTTCCGAGAAAAGTAACTGTCACACCTGGAGTTGAGTTTGTGCAAGCTCAGCATACAATTTGCGGTTCTTTTCGCTTAACTGTGCTTTATTTATATCTATTGATCTAAGAATTTCAATTAAAATGCTGATACGGCCATCAAGTGGGAAGTATTTGTTCACGATGGCAATTTTGGAGTCATTCAACAAGCAGTAACCAGATTGAAAATTTCCTTTTTCATATCTCAAAATATAATCAGTTTCTGAAAAGATATCTTCTAACTTATTCAGGAAGTTGTTTGTGTATTTAATTGGCATCTTCGTCCAAATACTTTTTTACCGTTTCCACCAAGTTATCAAAATTGAGCGGTTTAGGAAGATAGTCGTTTATTCCTACGCTCTTAAAATCTTCAATTGTGTAGTTAGCAGCATTGCCTGTAATTGCAATAATCGGAATTTGCGATTTAGCCTTGTCATCCAATTTCCTAATGCTTGCTGAGCAGTCCATCCCATTCATTATCGGCATATTAATGTCCATCAAAATAAGGTCGTAGTTGTCGCTGGCCAACTTTTCAAGCACTTGCTCACCGTTCTTTACGCCAATGATTTCGTAATTCTGAATTTGAAGAATTTTCTTAGTTAGATTCTGGATTACAGAGCTGTCTTCCGCTACAATTATTTTTTTCATCTGAGGTCAGTTTACACTAAGGTGGAGTCATCAAAAATCTTTTCAAGGTTTTCCCGGAACTCATTAAATCGAGACTCAAGTAGCAATAATTTTTCATTCAAATCGGCAGGTTTACCCTTTTTTAATTCAGCTTCAAGCGACTCGGCTTGCCTGGCTACTTTTTCAATCCCCAAGGTTCCGGCCGATCCTTTCATTGTGTGAAGCTCCAATCGTATGTCCTCAAAATTACCTTTGGTGAGGGCATCGAAACAATTAGCCAATTGCTCTTTAGTCTCAGTTTCAAAATCCTCCAAGACTGATTGCAACAATTCTTTCCCCCCATGTTTGCTTATGTTACTAAGCGTTTTTTGGTTGATGATCAAACCTTCGTCAGTATCAGAAGTGTCAAAGATTACGGGTTCAATTCTAATCGGTTCAAATTTAAGCCAATCTTTAACTTTCGCAATTATTGAAGATGCCTGAATGGGCTTAGGTAAATAGTCGTCTAGCCCCTGGTTTAAAAATCGCTCACGGTCTTCTTCCATCGAATACGCTGTCATAGCAATTATGGGCGGTACTGTTTCCAAACCTAATCTCTTGATTTGTCTGGTTGCCCTGATGCCATCCATGGTTGGCATTTGAATATCCATAAAAATGAGATCATAAGTATTTCCTTTAGCTTTTTCAATTGCCTCCATTCCGCTATCGGCCATATCCACTTTACATCCGGCTTTTTTCAAAATTTGTCCTGCTACCTTGCGATTAACGGAATTGTCATCAACTACAAGAATTTTCGGCTTACGGTTTTCAAATGCTTCTTTAATTAAATTATCACCTGGAGTCACCTCAAATGGCCGCTGCTCCTCGGTAGCTATATCGGCTTTAAATGTGAACCAAAAAGTACTGCCCAAACCAGGGGTTGAATGAACACCTATCTCTCCATTCATCGATTTTGTGAGCTCTTTGGAAATTGCCAGACCTAACCCTGTACCGCCGTAGCTTTTCGTACTTGAGTTGTCAACTTGCATAAAACTGGTGAAAAGTTTTTCAAGGTCATCTTTAGCTATACCTATTCCTGAATCTTTGATTTGTACCCTGATAACGGCAGTATCACCCTTAACCTCATTTTGTTTTACGCTAATGTGTATAGTACCGCGGCTCTTCGAAAACTTGATTGCATTTGATGTCAGGTTTGATAATACCTGAAGTAGCCTCGTTTCATCAATAATTATGTTTTTGGGCAGATTATCGGCCAGGTGATAATAGAGACTTGTGTTGTTTAGGTCAGCTTGCCTTGAAAACAGATCATAGAGCTTTTCAAAAGTTGCTTCCAGATTTACGACTGATCGGCGCAATTCCATTTTTCCAGCCTCAATTTTAGAGAGATCAAGAATATCATTTAAAATGTGCAATAAAGTTTCCGAAGATTTTTTTATCGTCTTCACATAATCTTGCTGTTCTTTATCAAGTTTGGTGCTGGCTATTAAATCGATCATGCCAATGATGCCATTCATTGGAGTCCTGATTTCGTGGCTCATATTCGCAAGAAACCGCTCTTTAACCTTCAATGATTTCTCAGCTAAATCCTTGGCAGATTCTAACTCCTTATAAGCTGTTCTCAACTGAGAAATATCCCTGGCCACACCTTCAACTTGAACAGGTGTATTCTTCTGATATATCATCCTCACATTACAAAGGCACTGTAGCTCAGCTCCATTTTTTGTGGTGAGCGTGGCTTCAAGGTTTTTAATTTTTTTCTTCGCATTCAGTTCTTCAAAAAGCTCTGATTGAGATTTATCGCTGTTGTAGAATTTACTGATGTTAGATTTTAGCAACTCTTCCTGTGAATAATCCAACATCTCACTGACAGAAGGGCTGATCATCATCAAATTGCCCTCAAGGTCGCACCTGAAATAAATGTCTTGTATTGACTCGAAAATTGTTCTGAACTTTTCCTCACTTTCTGATACTGCCAATTCTGACAGCTTCTTTTCCGTTATGTCATTTGCGATAACAGAAACTTCATCTACGCTTCCATCAGAGTTTTGAATGGGGTTAATGAAGACATCACGCCATATTCGGTTACCTTTTGAGTCTTCAAGCTCAGTTTGGAAGTTCAGAACCTTGCCCCTAAAAGCCTGATCATATTTATCGGCCCACTCTTTGCCAAACTTTTCTTCGTGCTTCTCTGAAGATTGCCCCCAAAGCTGATCTTCTATTTTAAGGTCATAATAGCTGTCTAGTGTATCCGCATAATTTTGGTTAAACGAGGTTATGTTGTACTCTTTGTCAATTGACCAGATTTCGTGAGTGCTACTTTCAAAAATGGCTTTGATCCGGGCATTTTGATTTTTAATCTGAATTTCCTGCAATTTTCTCTCAATGGCCATTGCCATTTGATTTGAGATGAAATCGAGGAGTTCGAGGTCTTTGTGGTTATAGGAAGGTTGATCTTTGTAAGAGTGAAATGAAATAACACCTTTCGGTTGACCCTCTATCGAAAGCTGAACACCCAACCAAATAAATGGAAGTGGGCCATCAAATTTGAGGCGCTTACCCTGAATTATTTTTCTTATTCCATCTTCATAAATCATTAAAGGCTTACCCCGCTCAAAAGTGTACTGTGCCAAAAATTTTCCAAGTTCCTTTTGCTCTTTTATGTGATCTTGAACAGAAGGCTCATTGATAAAATAAGGGAACTTGAATTGATTGCCTTCTTTCAGGCTTACAGAAAAATTTTGAACTTTTAGAATGCTGTTAAGCTGTAGGTATATGCTAGCGTATAGTATGTCAAGGTTGTAACTGGTAGTGGTGAGATTGGCTATTTTGTAGAATAGGCTTTGGACTTTCTCTGCTCTGATCCGTTCGGTTGTGTCGTAAAAAATACCTCTAAACTCAGGGGTGTCGTCTTCTTTTGTACAATAAACCCGGCCTGAAACAAAAATGTTTTTGCCATATTTTGAAACAAAAACCGTTTCAAACTTTTCAATCGTTTCCCCTACGCCTACTTCAGCCAGTCGACTGGCGGTTGTCTTCCAAGACTCATCTAAAATGACATCTTTTAAGGTGAGTTTCTTAAGGTCTTTGTCATCATACCCGAGTTTATTCTTCCAGGCCTGATTGGCAAATATGAGCTCACCATCCAATCTAAATATCTGGACAAGGTCATATGAATTGTCAAAGAGCTCTTTAAGCTGGGCGAGGTCTTTTGTCTGGTTCATTATATCTATTTGATCGGACTTTTTTCCGATTGATCCGCTACTGACTTACTTTACAAGCCTCTATAAAGTTAACAAAATGGGCATTATCATAGCTTAGTCAATGAGGCACACTAAAACTTTGATTGTAATAGTTGGCCCAACTGCTGTTGGTAAAACCGATGTTGCTATTCAGGTGGCAAATAAGTTTAAAACGGAAATCATCTCAGCTGATTCAAGGCAATTTTACAAAGAACTCAATGTGGGTACGGCCAAACCTAGTTCTACGCAACTGAGGGCAGTTAAGCACCATTTCGTTGATAACTTATCCATTCAGGATAAATATTCGGCAGGTCATTTTGAGAAAGATGCGATCATACTTTTAGATGAAGTTTTTAAATGGCATGATCAAATTGTAATGGTTGGAGGTTCAGGAATGTATATAAAAGCAGTTTGTGAGGGTTTTGATGATATGCCAGCAATTTCGGAGGACATCCGAAAAAGACTCAATTATGAACTTAAAGAAAAAGGCCTTGGGGTATTAACCGAACGTCTGAAAAAGTTGGATTCTGATTACTACGACCTCGTCGATTTGAATAACCATCAAAGAGTAGTGCGGGCGTTGGAGGTAATTGAATCGACTAAAAAGCCGTTTTCATTTTTTTTGAAAAACTCGAAGCCTCAAAACCGGAACTTTAATCTTGTTAAAATAGGCCTTGAACTGGAGCGTGAAGAGATTTACAATAGGATTAACATAAGACTTGATGAAATGATCAAAAATGGCTTGTTTGAGGAAGCAGCGTCATTAAAAGGTTATAGGGATAGGTACGCATTACAAACTGTAGGTTACACAGAAATATTTTCTTATCTGGATGGAGATTACGATTATGAGGAAGCAATTAGGCTGTTAAAAAGGAACTCAAGAAGATATGCAAAACGGCAAATGACGTGGTTCAAAAAAGATAAGAGTGTTAAATGGTTCGATCCGAATAATCAGCATCAAATTATTGCATATGTTACAGAACAATTAAAACAGGATTAGCAATCCTCATCTTCAAGGTCTTCGTTCCAACAGTGGAACTCTTCATCCTCATAAAAATTTGGGTCTTTAATCATGCCTGCTTTTGATTCCTCAGTCCAGAGTATTTGAACTGTTTCAGAACTTGGGATTGCTATTTCGTAGAACCTATTGAGCAAATCATCGCTTGTACGTTCAAAATAAATCGTGGCACCATTTAACTGCGCTCCAGCAACTGAATAAATATATTCGATATCAGCTTCAGAACCATCGATGTTTCTATTCCAATTAATGTCTAACAATTTAGTGGGTGCAGAAGGTTTAAACTGTAATGACCACGAACCACGTGTGCCAACTAAATTGGACTGACCTGTGTACCACTGGAAATCTGAATATTCCCCATCCTTGGATATGTACATCGCCCAGTTAACATTTACCCCAACAACTTCAGCAGTGAGCATAGATGAGTGTGTCGTATTTCCAATTAGGAACTCTTTTTGCCAAATCCATTTGCCTGAATCGATGTTAAATTTTGGCTCTTCATTAATGGTGGCTCTAAATGCTGCAACAGGCACTAGCACATGGGCCAATGTGATTGTGTTCCAAACCAAAACATTGACGGCAGCCACACCAAAGTTGACTTTTGCTTTGGTTCTTCCACCTTCTGGATCTTCTGCGCCCTCAACAAAGTCCGTGAAATCCATCACCATGGTTGAAACAGGGGGTAGAACCGGCTGTTCGGATGGTAGAGGATCAGGAGCTGGGTCATTTCCATCATTACCACAAGCACCCAAGAACATAACTATTAATAATGTGACAGCAGCTTGATATTTCATGAGTTTAAACTTTATGACATTTTGTTCCGTAACACAAAATTGAGCTTATACCCTCTTTTTTTGAAGACCTTTTAATTCTAACATTTCATCCCGCAATCTTGCGGCTTCAATAAAATCGAGATCTTTTGCGGCTTTTTCCATGGCCTTCTGGGTTTTTGCAATCAGTTTTTCTAATTCACCCGACTTCATATATGAGACAACCGGATCGGCCGCAATGCTGGGGCCCTCGGTGCCAGCATAATATTTTGTCTGCCCTTTTTTAGAGTCGGCAACTTGCGTTTGATCAAGAATTGCGTCTTTTGATTTTTTCACTGTTGTAGGGGTTATGCCATGCTCCTCATTGTACAAAATTTGGATTCCACGCCTTCTGTTTGTTTCGTCAATTGCTACCTGCATTGATTTGGTTACGGTATCTGCATACATCAATACCATGCCGTTTTCATTTCTTGCAGCCCTACCTATAGTTTGTACTAATGAACGTTCGTTCCTTAAAAAGCCTTCCTTATCAGCATCTAATATTGCAACCAATGAAACCTCTGGAAGATCAAGCCCTTCTCTTAACAAATTAACCCCGACCAAAACATCAAAAACCCCTAAACGCAATTCCCGAAGAATCTCAACCCTATCCAATGTTTTTACCTCCGAATGAATATACCTGCACTTAACGCCAACGTTCTCGAGGTATTTGGTAAGCTCCTCAGCCATTCTTTTGGTGAGCGTGGTAACCAGCACCCTTTCCTCTTTTTGAACCCTGAGATCAATCTCATTCATTAAATCATCAATCTGATTAAGACTCGGCCTGACCTCAATTAAAGGGTCTAATAAACCTGTCGGTCGAATTAGCTGCTCAACTACAATCCCTTCAGATTTTCGGAGTTCGTATTCACTTGGTGTGGCACTCACAAAAACAACCTGATTAAGCATGCCCTCAAATTCGTTAAAAGTGAGTGGTCTGTTGTCAAGTGCTGATGGTAACCTGAAACCGTAATCCACAAGATTCACTTTGCGTGAGCGGTCCCCACCCCACATAGCCCTAACTTGAGGTACGGTTACGTGGCTCTCATCAATTATCATGAGATAGTCTTCAGGGAAATAATCCAACAGACAGAACGGCCTTGCACCGGGATTTCGGCGATCAAAGTATCTGGAATAGTTCTCAACTCCAGAACAATAGCCTAATTCACGGATCATTTCCATATCGAACTCTGTGCGCTCCTTGATACGTTTAGCCTCCAGATGGCGCATATCATTCTGGAAAAAAGAGATTTGGTTTACGAGGTCATTTTGAATCTCCTTGATCGCCATCTGGGCAACCTCTTTACCTGTCACGAATAGGTTGGCCGGGAAAATCGTGATAACTATTTCTTCACCTATTTTCTTTCCTGTGGGTGGGTCAATACGATGGATTGCCTCAATTTCGTCACCAAAAAAATACAGGCGATAAGCAAAATCATCATAGGCGATATAAATATCAACTGTATCGCCTTTTACCCTGAAGTTACCCCTTTTGAACTCGGCTTCCGTTCTGCTATAAAGAATATCAACAAGTTGGAAAAGCAGTTGATTTCTTGAGATAACATCTCCCTGCTGAAGTTTAATGACGTTTTTTCCGAACTCCTCGGGGTTTCCAATACCATAAATACAGCTTACTGAAGCAACTACGATGACATCCCGACGACCTGTTAACAGAGAGGATGTTGCGCTAAGTCTTAGCTTTTCAATTTCCTCGTTTATCGAAAGGTCTTTTTCTATATAAAGATTAGTAGTAGGCATGAAGGCCTCCGGCTGGTAGTAGTCATAATATGAGATAAAATATTCTACGGCATTCTGCGGGAAAAACTGCTTGAACTCCCCATAAAGCTGGGCCGCCAAAGTTTTATTATGACTTAAAACGAGTGTCGGTTTCTGAACTTGCTCAATGACATTAGCGATGGAGAACGTCTTCCCAGATCCTGTCACTCCAAGTAATACCTGTGCGGGTTCATGGTTATTGATGCCTTCGACCAATTGTGCAATAGCCTTAGGTTGGTCTCCAGTCGGAATGAAATCAGATTGTATTTTGAACCCCATAGATTTATCAATTCCTAAGGATTACGAATATAGCTGAATCAAGTTGGTCGACTCAGCTATTCCAAATCTCCCAGGATTTTTCTGCCTGCACTTGTAACATCTCCAAACCATTTTTAACTCTCGCACCGCTGATTTTGCCTTTCGCCATAAACAGTGTCTCTTCAGGGTTATATACCAGATCATACAGCCAGTTTTCTGGAGTTATGCCGCTATATGGGATTTCTGGGGCTACATCAACATTAGGATACATCCCGAGAGGAGTGGTATTAATAACCAAACGATGTGTACTTAGGAGAGCCTCATTTACTTGTTCGTAGGCAATTTCGGAGCGGGTTGCGTTTCTTGAAACGCATAGATATTCAATGTTCAAATCGTCGAGAGCAACTTTTACAGCTCTTGAACTTCCTCCTGTACCTAGTACCAAAGCCTTAAAATTAGCCCCTTGTTCAATCCAGTTTCCCAAGGACTGCTTGAAACCGTAGTAATCCGAATTATACCCAATCAAGCGACCCTGTTTTATCTTGATGACATTAACGGCGCCAATTTCTTTTGCAGCCGGATCAACCTCGTCCAGTAATGCAATTACATCACTTTTAAATGGAAGGGTAACATTAAGGCCGGCCAAATGAGGATTGTCACTTATTAGCCGCTTGAGTTGGTTTATGCTTTCTAACTCAAACAACTCATAAGAACATTCTTCAATTTTTTCCTTTTTGAATTTTGATGTGAAATACTTTTTAGAAAAAGAATGGGCTAGCTTTTTACCAATTAAACCGTATAACCTTGCCATTATCTGGGCTTTCTAACAGACAGTGCAATTTTTTCTAAAATTACAACTATGAAAAACCCAAATGCCATAAATAAGACAGCATAAAGCAATAATGGCTCATTTCCAGTTAACTCCAGATACTCGGTAGGCAAAACATTATCCTGTAAAAAAGGGACTTGTTCGCCGGCACTATTTACTCGATATGACAGCGTATTTTTCCAAGGCCAGATTTTGTAAAGCGATCCAACCATGAACCCGGCTAATACAGCAACGGTGGAGTCATGATGGCGTTGTAAAAACCAACTTACAACTCTGGAGAAGGACAGGATACCCACAACACAGCCTGCTACAAAAACCACGATCACTGCAACATTTACGTCTTTTAGCGATTCAAGAACGTATTGATATTTCCCGAAAATCAGCAAAATAAAACTCCCTGAAATACCAGGTAAAATCATAGCGCAAATAGCAACCATCCCGCTCAAAAAAATGAACCACAGGGCGTCTGGTGTGGTGGCAGGGGTGGCTGAAGTAATCAAATAAGCTATCACAATTCCGGCCACTCCAAACAATCCACTGACGAAATTTTTGTTCTTTATTTGGCTTCCAACTGACAAAGCTGATATCACAATTAATCCAAAAAAGAATGACCAGAGTTGGATAGGAAAGTGCTCAAGCAGATATGTAATTAATTTTGCCAGAGATAATATGCTGGTTACAATTCCAAGGAAAAGTGTGATTAAGAAAGGTCCGTTAATGTGCTTCCAAAACTCATTTAACCTTAACGAAAACAAGAGTTTAAAAGCATTCAAATCCAGCGATTTAATTGAGTTTATCAACTCTTCATAAATACCGGTAATAAAGGCTATAGTCCCACCTGAAACCCCTGGAACCACATCAGCACCCCCCATTCCAATTCCCTTCAGATATAATAGGATGTAGTCTTTGGATCCTTTCATGGATTACCATCCAATTTTAAGAATTGATGAAATGTATCCCCACGAAGTCCTAATCTTATTGTCTCCAGTGGTATTACGTCGTTTGGTGAAATGTTGCCGAGGTTTACGTTGGCGCCAATCAGTTTAATAAACCAAACCTGCTGAGATTTCTGTGGTGCCTCCCAAATAATTTTCTCCGAAGGTATTTGCGTTAAAATCTCATCGACCAGACCCGATCGCACTTCACCAGTAGACCGGAACAGGCCTACATTTCCGGATTCCCTCGCTTCACCAATTACTTTCCAGGCTCCTGCTTCAAGTTCGGTTTTCATTAATTCAATCCATTGATAAGGCGGAATTATCTTCTCAGCATCTTTGGAGCCCACCTCAGACAATACTGTCACCTGATCTTTGAGAGCAACTATATATTCCAGCTTCTCTTCATGAGGAATTTCAATTGACCCATCCGAAACCTCCGCATATTCCAAGGAATATTTTTCCAAAATTTTACGGAAATCATCGAACTGCTTTCTGATTATGAAAGCCTCGAATAAAGTTCCTCCGAAGTAAACCGGAATTCCAGCAGATCTATACAATTCAATTTTTTCACTCAACTTTGGTGTTACATATGAAGTTGCCCAACCAAGTTTGATGATATCAATGTATTCACTGGCTACAGATAGGCAGTCCTCAACTTCCCTTAGGCTGAGCCCTTTGTCCATTGCCATAGTAAAACCTGCCTGTCGGGGTTTTGGTGGCCTGACAGGCAAACTATTAAGCGTATAATTCATTTAGGATTTTTCGTTTCTATACTGATCAATGATTTTGAAAAGTGCTTTTTGAGTTGTCAACTTAGGAAAGAACTCAAAAAGTGAAGTGTGATTTTCAAAGTTCAAAACTAAAGCATTTTCCAAAACAGTGAAGGCCTGTTTATATTTTCCTGCTGCAATTAAATAAGCAACCATTCTGTAATAGAGGTTGGAATCCTCAGGGATTTCATCGATTCCGGTTAGCAATATCTCAATGGCCTTGGCATAGTCGCCTTGCTCATAACACATGAATGACCAACTGAGCCATGTTTCAGCATTTTTAGGATTAAGTAAGCTGGTTTCTTCAAAAGCTTGGGTACTTGAAACAATATTGCCCACTTTAAATTCAGCACAGGCTAATGCCAGCCAATAATCAGAATTTTCAACATTAAATTTTAGTGCCTTGTTAAAGAAGTGTATGGCTTCATGCCATTTATCTTGTTGGTACAGGCTATTCCCAATACCAAACCATGCATCACTATAAAATGGTTCTATCTTAACGGCTTTCCTGAAATACCTAATAGCTAGCTCATGTTGATCGATTTTTTCGTAAGCCTCACCCACACAGTAGTAGGTCTCTGCACTAGGCCCTTCTTGCTTAATGGTTATTTTATATGATTCAATTGCCTCGTTATATCTCTCCAGGCTCATTAAGGCATTGGCCATGTTAAAATGAGCTGAGGAAAACTCTTCATCTATTGCAACAGCATATTCATATGCATCTACGGCTTCATCAAACCGCTCTAATTTGCTTAAAACGATACCCAAGTTGTACCAGGCATACTCTGAATAAGGGTCTTCATCGATGAACTTTTGGTAGTATGATAAACTGCTGTCCAGTTCGCCAAGCGCTTCAAGGCAAAAAGCCAATTCATACAGGGCACTGTCATGATGGATATTAATTTCAATGGCAGTTTTGTATTGTTCTACAGCTTTTCGCAAGTCTCCCTTCAATTGATAGCCAAAACCAAGGCTGTATATTATTTCTTCATCATCTGGGGATAATGATAATGCCTGCTCAAAATGTGCAATCGCCTCTTGATGATTTTCCATATCGAGGTAGATGTTGCCAAGCAGACTAAGCACATCAGGGTCATTTGGTTGGAAATTTCTTAATGTTTCAGCTACATCGAGGGCCTCATTTAATTTACCTAAGTCAATCAGAATTTGCGCCTTCAAGAGGAGTAATTCACTACTAAATGCATACTGATCTACGGCCATTTCGGCAGCAACTAAAGCATCCTTAATTCTACCTTTATTTAAATAATGATTAATTATTTCTTCGAATGAATCTGACTCAAAAAAGTGGCTTTGTTGATTATTGAGGTGAGCTTCAAACTTTGCAATCAATTCATTTGGTTTGTCCCTCTTAAAGTCTTCTGCCATTCTGTGTTTTTAGCTGTATGAAAATATAGAATTTTAATACTTGATCCAAGATTACTTGCCTGCTATTGATTTAGCTTTATCGAGTAATGAACTATGGCCATTCGAGTTTTCGACATAATAACCATTTCCATATTTTCCATAACCGTATCCGCCGTATCCATAACCGTACCCTTGATTAAACTTCACAGAATTCAAAACGACAGAGAGGTTTTTAAACCTTTTCATTTTAACAAGATTTGTCAAAGTTTGAACAAACGATCTTTTAGAATAATCTGATCTAAACACGTATATAGGTAAGTCAGCTCTGTGCATCGCCAGGATACCATCTGTAACCAAACCTACTGGCGGAGTATCTAGAATGATTATGTCAAACTCTTTTTTAAGGTCGCTAAGCATCCGGTCGAATGACTCACCCAATAAAAGCTCTGAGGGGTTTGGAGGTGTGGTACCTGCAGGCAAATAGTGGAAATTATCAATTCCTGTCTCTTTGATACTTTGCTTAAGGTCATCTTTACCTATAAGGACGGTGCTCACTCCACCAATAGAACCATCGTTTTCAAAAGCCAAATGAACTTTAGGCTTTCTCATATCTAAATCAACAATTATGACTCTATTCTTGGAAAGTGATAGAATGGCTCCCAGGTTTATTGAGAAGAAGGTTTTACCCTCTCCACTGACAGTTGATGTAACAGATATAATTCTCTTTGACTTATCTGGATTCAAAAAGTCCATATTGGTTCGAATAGCCCTCAAAGCTTCACTTAAACCTGATTTAGGGTTCTTATCAATAACCAGTCTGGCGTCTGGGCCACTCACGGATTCAGAATACGGAAGTGATCCAAGTATTGGAACCGAAATTAGCTTTTCAAGTTCTTTTACAGTATTGATTTTATTGTGTAATAAGTACCTAATCAGTACAAATAGGATGCTCAGAACTAATCCTACACCTCCACCAATACCGTAAATCAAAAGTTTTTGCGGGGCTATTGGATCAGTTGGATAAGATGGCGGAGAAAGGATGACAAAGTTAGTCACTGTTCCTGCTCTCGCTATCTCCAATTCTGATTTACGGCCGAACATCCCAAAGTAGGTTTGTTCAAACATGCCATAGAATCTTTTATTTTTTCTGTATTCAGTACCCATCGAGGGCAACTCCACAAAATTGGATTCTACCCACCGTCTTCTATCATTGATTTGTTCAATCCGCTCTTCAAGGATAGACTCGTATTCTCTAAACAAGTCGATGGTACCACTTTCTGTATTTTTTAGTTGCTCATCAATTCTTTGGATGATGTAAGTATTCTCGTTATAAGACTGCAGTTTCAGGTTTCTTTCAGATATAAGGCTGTTATAGTTCTGTAGCCTTGATGTCAGAATTTCGGGTAATGAACTTAATGTGAATGGGCTTATGATCAGGATTTCTCCGTTTTCTACTTGTTTAATAATAAGCTTGAGCTCAGCAAGCTCTGTTTTCAATTGAGCATATAATGTATCGAGGGATTCAAGGGATTTTATGGCAGAACCTATGTCAGACTCAACACTCGTTGTTCTGTTAGTGAGTGTAAAGTTTTCAAAATAAGCTTCATACTCTTCTAGTATTTCATTAGTATGCTCTAGCTGATTATCAAGAAATTGTACCTTTTGCTCAATCGTTTGGTTTTTTGCCTCAGTTGTATAATCCAGATATAAAGTGTCTATCGCCGTCAAAAACTCTTTTGCCTTTAGTCGATTGTGATCCTTCAGGTAAATACCAATAGTCCTGGCGTTGAGGTTAAGGGGCTCAACTTTTACGTTTCTATGGAGGTATCGCACCACGGCTTTTTCACTATTTATGGTAAAATAGTATTTACCAACACCGTTACCTTCATTGAACGCATTAGATTTTTCAATCAGTAGATTCCACTGAGGAGTTGATATTTCATCACCAAAATTGTGACGAGATATAACTCTTTCACCATTATGGTTATACTCAATATTGAATTCATCATGATTTAGAATTTCTAAATCAATGGGATAATCTAGAAAGTACTCATTTTTGATTTTATAGCTAACCCTGAAAGGAGAATTCTTGTAGCGTTCTTCAGTAAGTATTTTACCATAGTAATAGTAAGAAACATCATAATTTATAGTCCTGGCTACTCTGGTAAAAAAAAGATCTGATTTAATCAGCTCAATTTCAGATGACATGCCATTGCTCATGGCTTCAAAAGGATTTCCGATGCCAATCAAGCTAGCCTCGTTTTGAACCGCAAGCTTTATTATGGATCGGGATTCATAAAGCGGCTTAGTATAGCGCACATAGAGGTAAGCGGAAACGCTAAAGGCAGTGATAAGAAGTAGCATCCATGGAATACTCTTTTTAAAAACGACCAAGAGCTTATCGAAGTCGATACTTTCAAGCAGATCGTCTTGGTTTCCCGTATTTTGTTCGGGTAATGCATTTAACTCGTTACCCTCGAATTTCACTACCTATTGGAGACGTTTTCAATAATAAATGCCAAAGTTAGCAGACTTGAAATCAAACCCATAATTGGACCGACATCTCGAATTGCCTCAAAGAATACACGTCTTCTGGGCTCAACGTAAATGATGTCTCCGGGTTCAACGTTCAAGATTGATGCCTTCATGCCAGAGATCGTCCTTAAATCCACACTAAATACTTCTGGGTTGGTTAAATCACCTCGAATTAACTTAACTGTACTTGACTTCGCTCCCTGACTTATGCCACCAGCCATCGCAATTATTTCAACAAGAGAAATATTTTCGTTTTGCAGAGTTATGACACTACCTCCAGTCGCTCCCAGCAAAATCACCCTCTTATTAATATATTGTAATCTAACGAATGAATCTTTATAATATTCATCAAATAGCTGCTCAAGATAGGTTTCAGCTTCTTGAATTGTCATGCCTTCCAGCTTGACAAGTCCTAAAATGGGCACTTTCACTCTACCATCGACCTGAACTAGATATTCAAATTGCCTTTGATTATTTCTCAAGTTTTGTTGATTCCCCTGGTTATTATTGAACTGATTATTGGGGTCAATTATTCTTTCACCATTGTTTGTGAAGACATTTATTTGAACATAATCATTTATTTGTATCACATAATTTTTTTCTGCTTCTCTTACGGCCTGGGATAAATCATCCGCTCCAAACTCCTCATCTAGCTTAAACATAAAGTCCTGCTTATATGATTTGCATCCTGCTAATATTATTATAAATACCCCTAATAGAATACAGTACTTCAATGTTTTGATTTTGAATCGTGAGTGCCCAATGTACCAAAAAGAGTTGAAATCAAGCCACAGTTTGGGCAGCTTCTAATGGAGTATTAGACAATTGATGTGGCCCATTTTCTAATCTCCCTTCACGCTCTAATGAAATTGGCTTGAACGCTGGGAGAACTTCCTTAATTACCTTTATATAATGATCTACAATGATTGATTCGTTGTATTGTGATACAATATGTTTACGACTCATTTCACCCATCTCAATTCGATCATTTGAAGTAAGCCTAAGCATCTTTTTCATGTTAGCAGCTAAATCTTTTGGATCTCTAACCTTAAAAAGGAAACCATTCTTGCCATCAAGAACTACGCCTTTGCACCCTGGAACGGCACTGGCTAATAGTGGTTTGGCCATTGATCCCCCCTCCAGCAATGTTCGTGGTGTTCCCTCACGATAAGAGGGTAACACAATGCAATTGGCTTTAGCAATATAAGTTGAGACATCGTCAGACTGACCGAGATAATTAACAAAGCCTTGATCTATCCATTCTTGTAATTGATCTTTTGAAATGCCCCTTTTATGTTTTGGGTCAATGGCACCAAGCAGTTGAAAGTTAGCATCAATGTTCGCTTCCTTCAATATTCGAATTGCCTCAATGTATTCTTTGATTCCCTTATCTATAAGCAATCTGGCAATTACAAGAAAAGTAAATTGCCCTGATGGTTTGATACCATTCGGTGAAAACCTATCAACATCAACGCCTGAACCAGGGATAACTGTGGACTTCATGTTCTTTATACCAACCCTATTTATAAAATGAGTTTGGTCATCAGCATTTTGAAAGAATACATGGTTGGCTTTGGTAAAAGCAACTTTGTACATCCAAACGGCAAATTTGGTAGCGAGAGTATCCCATAAAAAGACGGTACCAAGTCCGCTCACATTATTTATAACAGGAATTTTTAGAAAATGCGCTGCCAGTGTCCCGTAGATGTTGGGCTTAATTGTGAAGTGAAGGATTATGTCAGGATTGGTTTTTTTATAAAGACGCCTAAGCTCAAAAAAGAGGGCTATATCCTTTATCGGATTTACTCCCCTGCTGTCCATTGTAAGATTCTCAAATTTGCAGCCAACCTCCTTGATTCGATCTGTATATTGATCAGTCGGTGCTATGGCTATAACTTCATGCCCCATCTTCAGTAAAGCCTTTATCAGACCCATTCTGAAGTTATAGATATTCCATGAAGTATTAAGTACTATTGCGACCCTCAAAACCAAAAGCAAATTTGATAAACACAATAAAATAACGGAATATTTAAATTTCAAACAACTTTAATGGA
Source organism: Cyclobacteriaceae bacterium (assembly GCA_040222875.1). Taxonomy (GTDB): domain Bacteria; phylum Bacteroidota; class Bacteroidia; order Cytophagales; family Cyclobacteriaceae; genus JAJCYL01. The sequence continues at coordinate 37,039 of JAVKCG010000008.1, forward strand.
ATAAAAGCCAGTTCAGTCTGGTAAAATTTAATTAATCCTTCATTTAGAGGAGATTTGTAAATAATAATTGACGAAATGGAGCAGGCCGTTAGTGTAGCATTAAAATTAGGATCTCAAAATATTGAAGAAGTCCGGGAACATTTGGACGAACTTGAGTTTCTAGCCGAGACGATGCGAATATCAGTAAAAAAGCATTTCACTCAAGGGCTTCAAAAGCCAGACACCAAATTTTTCATTGGTAAAGGTAAAGTTCAAGAGATTAAAGATTTTGCCAAGTCTCGAAATATTGAGACGTTCATTTTTGATGATGACTTAACCCCATCACAATTACGAAATCTTGAAAGGGAACTCAAGGGCAAAATTTATGACAGAAGTTTGCTGATACTTGACATTTTTCTGAAAAGGGCGCAAACCGCTCAAGCGAAAGTACAGGTGGAACTAGCAAGGTATGAGTATTTGCTGCCTCGCTTGACAAGAATGTGGACTCATCTGGAAAGACAGAGAGGTGGCACTTCTACCAGAGGAGGTGCTGGAGAAAAAGAAATCGAGACAGATAAAAGGGTTATTAGAGGTCAAATAAAATTATTAAAAGATCGACTGGCTAAAATTGAAAAACAGGGCGCTACCCAGAGAAAAAGCCGTGGTAATATAGTCCGGGTGGCTTTGGTTGGCTACACTAATGTTGGAAAATCAACTCTTATGAATCTGCTCACGAATACAAAAGTTTTAGCCGAAGACAAGCTTTTTGCAACAGTTGATTCAACAGTTCGCAAGATTGTGATCAATGATGTGCCCTTCTTAATATCAGATACAGTTGGCTTTATTCGAAAATTACCTCATAGCTTGATTGAATCATTTAAATCGACGCTTGATGAGGTGAGGGAAGCAGATATTTTGATTCATTTAGTCGATGTTTCTCACCCACAGTATGAGGATCATATGCAAACGGTGGAAATGACTCTTGACGAAATTGGTGCTACCAATAAACCAACTCTAGTAGTTTTTAACAAAATTGACAAAGTGGACAAAGTTGATAGATCAAACCTCAATGCAAATTTATTTCCCGGACGTCAGGCAATTTTAATATCAGCAACAAAAAAGGAAAATATCGACAGGCTGAAGTCCACACTGCATAATGAAGTCGTAAAAAGGCACATGACTATTTATCCTAATTATTTGAAAAAGGAGGCCTTCTAAGTAGCTTTGCACCTTTTGAAATTTGGCCTCGTAGTTCAATGGATAGAATAGGAGTTTCCTAAACTCTAGATACAGGTTCGATTCCTGTCGAGGCTACGATAAAGGTATTTAACGGCACTAAATGAACGCATAAAACCCTGATTTACAGGGTTTTGTTGTTTTTGGATATACCACCAAATACCAAATAATACCGCTTCATGTTTTACACTCTGCTTTACACTTCTTTGAACCCTAATAAGTTCGGAAGTTGCCAGCATATCACATAAACATAGTACATAATTGGCGTAAGACCCGGCACCCGTCCGGTGAGTACTTACTCCATATACGGGTTACTCAAGGCAGGGAATCGATGTACTTAAAAGTTATGGAAGATGCGATTCCTCAAAAATTCTCAACTAGATATTGGACAGGACAAACTAATAACTGGATTGCAGAATTTCATCCCAGTGGTTTTGAGATCAACAAACTTTTACGTGATGAGATAAATAAGATTTGGAGCTTCATTACAAAACAAAAGGCAAATCATAATAGATCGGTAACCCTGGCTGAAATAAAAGAGGCCTATTATTCCAAATCAAAATTCGATCTCACTTTCAATGAATATGCAGTCCGATACATTCGGAGAAACCCTAAGAAACTAGCATACCGAACAATCCAGGTTTACAAAACATTTCTTAAGCACCTGAATGAATTCAACCCTAAAACCAATTGGTCGGATCTAACACCGGCATTGATAGATCAATTCAATACTTCCCTTCTTAACAAGAATCTAAAGGGTGCAGCCCGCAAAAAGTACTTTGATAAGTTTGAGGTGGTATATAAAGATGGGTGCAAGCAGCTTCAAATTCCTAAAAATGAGTACTTGTTCTCCGACCTTACAATCAAGGTTGAGAAGCCCAAGCGAAAAGCGCTATCTGAAAAAGAAATGGAAGAATGGGTAATGGCTGTAGTACCTCCAGAATTAGAACTTTACAGGGATCAGTTTACATTTCTCCTATATACCGGATTGTACTACAATGACCTGGTTGGTTTGATTAAATCTGAGTGCTTACACACAGCTGACAACGGCAAAATGTATATCGAGGGGAATAGGGGTAAAAATGAAGAGCGGTTTATCATTCCGATATTACCATCGGTGATGGCCATGATTCAGAAATATCAACAGGAAGCTGAAGATTCGTTTTTCCCGAAGTACTTGAGTGAGCAAAAATTCAATATTAAATTAAAAGAGATCGAAATAATTTTAGGTTGGAACTATAGTTTGTCTAACAAAGTGGGCCGACATTCATTCACTGATTATTTGATTTCTCACGGCTGGCCTCATGCAATGGTTCAAAAAATGCTTGGCTGGAGTAAGCAGGAAACCGCAAAACACTACTATGATTTGCACCCAAATCATATTCTTAATTATGCCGAGAGCTCTCCTTTATTAGCTTAATCACTCTTACCCTTATTTTCATTTTTGTGCTGGAGCTGCTCTTTAAATTTTGTTCCCGATACCGTTGTTGAAGTAAACGGAGCATTTGATATATGCAAATCACTGGAGAACATCTCATCGCCCTTTAAAAAATGTTCACTTTTAAGAAACTCGACCTTTTTAATTGCACTGTTAAGCCACATCCAAAAATCCGTACTTCTATATTCCTTCTCTTCATGATCTTCTATAAATTTCCTGTCCTCAGGTTTCATTTTCATTTCCTTTCGCCAGGCCTTCCCCTTTTCATAAGATTCGTCCCAAAGTTTTTTGAATTCACTCTTGATTATTAATTCACAATCACCGTGGTTATAGAATTTTTTTAGAATTTGAATACACCATTCTTGTACCCCTATCAAATTTTGAAGTTGGAATGCATATGTACTTGCAATAACACTTTTATCGTAGACCAATTTGTCTAACCGATCACTCATTTTTTTAAGTTTTTCATTTTCAATGGAAAGAGATTTCAGTCGATCTTTTAGGGCATGCAACTCATTAGGATCTGCATCAATAGCCAACAAGTAAGTAATCGGGCAATCAAAAATTTTGCATAGTTCCATTAATCTTTCGTAAGTCAATGAAGTATGCCCCTTTTCCAGACGATTATAATTACCCTTAGTGATCCCTAAAGCAGTAGCCACATTTTCTTGACTCAGCCCCCTGGATTTCCTTGACTTAACTATTCTGCTGATAATTTCTTCCATGCTTTAAAGGTATAGAACCAAAATGAATATCGGTTTCGAGTTATCAAAAAACATCATCTGAACATTTTTGAGTTGCCAATAAACAAAACTTTTGTTATTATTGTGCGGCAACTATTAAAATCTATTTACTCATATGGAAGCAATCGTCAAACAAGTTATTGAAGTCCCTAAAGAGACGTTTGAAAACCTTTTATTCAAGCAGGATTGCATACTAGAAAAAATTAATAATATGAATAGAGAAGGTCAATCCATAACCAAAGAATGGTTGTCTCCCAAAGAGTATATGGAAGCCATCAACATTAAAAGAACTCGATTTGAAGGAATGAAGAGTGCATTGCGCACTAAAAAATCGGGAGAAAACTTTATGTGCATCTGTCAGAAATTAACAGATACTTCAACAACGAACTATAGAGCAATAAAAAACCCTCGAACGGCCATTCAAGGGTTAAATGTCTTTTTGTAAACAAAAACAACTATATAATTATGAATACAAATCTATTCAACTTGGCCGCCATTCACAACCCGGCCAATCCTGAGAACAATGTTAGTCTCAACAAAACAGTTCAAGATTTTTTGTACTGGCATGGAGAAGAGGATAATGATATCCTTAACATGCTGGAAATGTGCTGGCAAAGCTATTTAAGAACCCGATTTCTGGATCTGGAATTTGCCAGTGAGCACTATGATGCATATCTCAATTTATGTCAACTGGTTATTCGGCTCAGAAACTTAAAAGTCGATCCCAGAATATGTGAAAGTGAAGTTGTAAAAGAAAGGCTTAAAAGTAAACAACAGAAAACAGGAAATGGAAAAACCATTGTTGATGAGGTTGAAGAGATTACAGATTCTCTAGCCAGCATAGTTGCAAGGGAAAGAATCGAAGATTTGACGAACGTATATAATCGATTGAACCATCATAAAATATCAGTCATCTACCTATTTGATGAATTAAGGAAAACATTGGAAAATTCGAAAACAGGGGCTTAATGCCCCTTTTTTTCTATTAAATAAGTGAAAGCAAATACACCATATCTCCGCATTGGTATTCAGTATTACAAGATCATCAATCAGCCCCTATCTAAGGACACTATCAGACGCATAGTTCCTTGGAACAAGGATGCTATCATCATTGATGAATTGGATGCAAAGGCTTCACAGTCTGAGATTAGGGATTTTCTGAAAACGATTCCCAAATTCGATGGATTTTGTATACGGCCAAATCACCTGGAATATCAACGAGAAATTGACGGCTTTTACAATTCTTATGAACCGTTCAATCATAAATCAAAACCGGGGCAATGTGACTTAACTATACAGTTCCTTAAGCACATTTTTAATGAGCAAATTGATTACGGCCTCGATTACCTCAAATTAATACTGGAAAAGCCCGAACAGATATTACCGATTCTTTGTCTGGTAAGTAAAGATCGAGAAACGGGAAAAACCACCTTCCTGGACTGGCTCAAAGCCATTTATTGTGATAATATGACCATCAATTCAAATCAAGACTTTGAGTCAACTTTCAATAGTGATTGGGCCACTAAGCTAATTATCGGGATTGATGAAACTTTTCTGGAGAAAAAGGAAATCGGTGAAAAACTTAAGCACCTGAGTACAGCCAAGAGATTCAAATTAGAGGCCAAGAATAAGGACAAAAAGGAAACTGAGTTTTTTGGCAAGTTCATCATGTGCAGTAACAATGAGAACTCGTTTATCCGAATCGATAAAGAGGAAACCAGGTATTGGGTAAGGAAAGTGCCTTCGATCCCAAGTGATAGTAAAACGGATAATTTTCTGAGCAAGCTGATCAAAGAAATCCCGGCTTTTTTACAATTCCTGATTGATAGACCATTATCCACCAAGTGCAAAACACGGATGTGGTTTGATGCTAAAGAATTAGAAACCGATGCACTGAAAAGCCTGAAGTACCGGAGCAAAGGACTCTTGGAGCTGGAATTAGAGAATGTGATCAAAGAGTATATAGAGGGCTTTGAACTTGATGCGGCCAAGCTATCCTCGTATGACTTGATTTCAATGCTCAAAGGCTCATCGATCCGTGGAATTAACCGACATCAGATCGAAACCATTTTGAGAGAAAATTGGGGGCTTGAGAGTAAAAACTCAAGCTATCCATACTATTCCTGGATTGATAATGGCAACGGAGATATGTACAAGCATTCATCAACCCGTAAGCGTAGGTTTTACACTATACCAATTGAACTATTCCAAGAAATCGGCTCAAATAAAAACGAAAAAAACGGCCAAGCAAATTATGATGCTTCTAAAATGGCTGTTGATACCGTTGATTCTCGAAAAAAAGTAGTTAAATGATTAATAATCAAGTTATTAAGTGTCAACAAGCAATCAACGTTGGTATCAACAAGCTGTCAACATCAAAATTATCTAAACCAAAAAGTTCAACATCCATCAGACGTTGTTGACACTTCGTTGACAGGTTGTTGATAGGTTAATAAACTGTATATCAAAAGGTTAAATAAAATATTCAACGTTCAACGGCATTTTTAAAAAACTCAGAATGTGTAAGGCTGCTATCTGAAAAAGAAAAATGTACTAATCGAATAAAAATGAATTGTGCCCAGGCCAAGCAATTATCAATTGAAGGGTTCTTCAAAAGAATCGGTGGGATCCCGCAATCCATCCGAGGCAATGAAGCTTATTACTTCATACCTGGTCGGTCTCAAAGGACAGCAAGCCTATCCGTTAACACTGAAACTAATGAATGGTATGATCATGCAACTGGTAAAGGCGGGAATGCTCTCGATCTGGCCATTACCGTTTATAATACCGATATATCCGGAGCCCTTACCAAGCTGGATGAACTTTTCGGCGGTACTGCAGCAACAAATGATTTTCTTTTCAGACGGCAAAAGAGCTCTAAACCCAAACTTAAGACAGAGGTTATTTCGGCCGGCCGGTTACAACACCCGGCCTTGCTCCGGTATATTGAAAGCCGTTGCATTCCAATTGTACTGGCCAACAAGTATTTGAAAGAGATCCACTACCGCCATTCTGGAGGTAAAACGTTCTTTTCTATAGGTTTTGAGAATGATAAAGGCGGGTTTGAACTCAGCAATACGAATTTTAAAGGTTGCATTGCCCCAAAATCAATTACAACAATTGCCGGGGTAACATCCGGGGCAATAATCAACATTACTGAGGGATTCTTTGATTTCCTTTCAGCCCTCAGTTACAGCGGTAAGGACCAGCCAGACTATGATACCATTGTTCTCAATTCCACAGCTCTTACCGCAAAAGCAGTTGAAATAATAAAGAAATACGACCAGGTTAACCTATTCCTAGACCGGGATAAAGCCGGACAACAAGCCGGGGCAATAATCCAATCAAACCAGAGAAATATCCGAGATTACTCCGGGATTTATGCCGGATATAAAGATTTCAATGAACTATTAAAAGCAAGAAATCATGCCCGCACACAAGTCTAAAACACAAACTGAAGTTGCAATGGAGTATGGGATTACTCTTAATCCTTTTAAAAAGCGATTGCAGGACTCCGATCCCGAATTAGCAAAAACCCTGAAGGGGAAGAAATTTATTTTACCCGGCCAACTTAAGAGAATTAGGAAAAACCCCGAGTTCGGAGATCCTTTTGAAGAATAATATTTCGTGATAATTCATCACTATCAATGACAATTCGTGAGTTGCTATGAGTTGTCATCAACCAGTTTTTCAAGGCTTGCCATCTTTACTTTCTAATCAAAATTCATAACAACAATGAAAACATTAGAGGTAAAAAAAGAGGTCAAAGAAATGTTTGACCAAGGAATGCACCCTTCAGCCATCAAAGATCAGCTTGAAGACATTTCGTTATCAACTGTCTATAGATGGTGCAACGAGTTCAAAACTCTAAATGGCGATGATGGCCACGAAGACATTGATGAAAGTCTCAGTGGAATAGAACGAGATCAATTCAATGAAGCAATTGAAGATGACTTAGATGAAGATTATGAAGATGAGGGTTTAGGCCAGCTCATTGATGACGACTTCGATGAAGATGAAGGAGTTCCGGTTTCAGTCCGGGATCAAAAGTCAATCTTAAAGGGGTTTAAGAAAATCTTTAGGGAAATATTGGAGAACAGCAATGGTGCCACCTGGACACGCAAAGATCTTCGCAAAACCCTAGAAGCAATTGAGGATTTGAAAGATGACATAGAAAAAAGTTTTGATGACGTTCCTTCCAGATACCGTAGCAATGCTCTTCATACCTACTTATTGATCTATGAAGACATTTTGAATGATGGGTTTAATATGGGGGATGACTTTGCGGTTATTTTCCAATTCACAGAGTTTAGGAAGAATGAGATCCAGAAAATTTTAGAAGTCACTGATTTCAACGAAGTTCTTGATCTTGATGACTACAATCGCTCTAAAGCAAAAATGTACGTGTCTGAATTAATTTCAGATTATTTGGAATTCTCTGATGACCCGATGGATTCAGATGATATTGACAAATTACGGGGAGAAGCGCTTGACACCAGGGCATTCATTACCGAGTATGGTTTCCAAAAAGAAATGAATGACGAAGTGTTTATTTTGACTGGGATCTTGAAAGATCTTACGAGGATGTCCAAAAAAATTGAGAACTCACTATTTGGCTCCAAAACTTTGCAACTGGAACCTGAATGGCAAAAAGTATTGGAAGAATGTCAAACTCAAAACTCTTAAGATCATGGAAGGTTTTTTAACAAAGAAGCGAACTGGAACATCAGAAGGAAGTGGTTTCTTCTCTTCTATTCTTGATAAGGCAAAAGCAATTGAAATTCCTGCATGGTTCAATGAACAGCAATATCTGGCTAATTACCCTGATGTTGCAGCAGCGGTTAAAAGTGGTGATTTTGTTACTGGATATCGTCACTATGAAGAGTTTGGTAAAAATGAAGGCCGGACTTACCTACCAAGAGCCGGAGCAATTCCGGGGTGGTTTGATGAGAATCAATATCTATCAAATAATCCAGATGTGGCAATAGCAGTATTGCGAGGCGATTTTCCGAATGGATATACACATTTTATGGAGTTTGGACAGATGGAGGGAAGGAGCTACAAAACACCCGGGCAACAACCGGTTAAGCAAGAGAGCTCCTCAGAGCCTCCTATTGTTAATGATGTCAAGGGGCAAGAATTGATTGGCTCAGCTCTACAAAATCAGTTCAATCCGGTGAACACCGAACTTCAAGCAGCGTCAATTCAAGAATTGAGTTCTAAACAATCAATCGCTCCTGCCGAAATTGAAGTAGTTCAAGAAGTAACCCCAATGCCAACCCGGTCACATCAACCTCTTGTGATCGGAGCAATAGGGTTGGTGGTAATCGGAGCAACCGTGATGATTGTTGAAGGTATTAGGAAAAACGATGAACCCATGAATGGTTTTTAACACCTTTTCAAAGTTGTTTGGTACGGCCAATGGGTGAGCAACAACAGCCATCCAGTTGGCCGTTTTTTTGTTGATTTCAGGATCACCTATAGCTCTTAATCCTGACTTTTAACCTTATTTCTTCAGGGATCAATGCATCCAATTCATCTCTATAAAACCACTGTTGTGCATTAAATTTCGGATCGCCATCTTGAATATCAAAATCGTCATAGAATGGTGTGATTTTCCCATGTGCTATGTACTTCCTGAGTTTTGGTTCACCACAGCCTAGGTACCGGCAAGCATCGGACTTTTTGAACCTAATTGGGACAACTCCCGGCTGAGCTCTTGCTGAAATCAGACTCAATATTTTTTGCATAGATACTTCAATCTCCTCTGGAGTAACAACATTAATGGTCATAGTTTTTGAGGACAAAGTAGTCAATCTGTCGATTATTCTCCTGGATCATTTTGCCAATCTCATATCCAGAGTACCGGGCAAAGTAAAATAGTCTTCATCGCTGTTTCTCTTCAAGTGGGGTCATTCTTTGAATTGTTCATTAATTCATTCTTTTTCCATATGCGATACAATATATCACAGTGCATGTCGATTCCACGAAGAACTTGTTTAGCAGCTGAACGATCAACATTCAAGACTTGCATTATCTTCTTGATTTGCTGCTCTTCGGTCATTTAGTGCACAATTTCGTTATTTTCAGTTAGCCTTCCAGAAGTCGAAGCATTCGATCAATATAGGTTTAAAGATTGATCAATCTTCCTGAATATCAGCCATTTGTGTAATTAGCATGATCATTGTAGTGAACATCCGGATTGCTTTATCGTTGCTTAAATACAACTATTTTGTATAATTTTGTTCCATAATTGTGAACAAATTGATCACAATTAGATCATTCTATTTTAAAGACTTATGGCCATAACAATCAAAAGCATTCCAGTGCTCCGAGGTAATGAAGCTACAGCTTTTGTTAATAAAGCGGAGCAAACATATTCCCAGGAAAAAGGGGCTATTGACTTTAGCAAAGAGGTCAAAATCGCTTCAAAAATTCTTTCCAAAGCGGCCAAAAGGTAACTACTATTGTCCTTCCTATTAAATCAATGCACTTTTCGAAGCCTAGATGCATCGCTTCTTGACTCTTGTAAAAAGTTCAATTGTGGTAAACCTGATTTAGATGAATTCTTTAGGGAAGATTGCCTAAAGTACTCTGATCAATTACTCGGCAAAACATACTGTTTCACCCTTGATAGTGATCCTTCGAAGGTGGTTTGCCTGTTTACAGTATCGAATGAAAGTATTAAAGCGAACACACTTCCAAACAGTAGAAAGAAGAAACTTGTAAGAGAAATTCCTCATGAAAAATATATGAGGCATTATCCGGCAGTACTAATTGGTCGTTTAGGAGTTGATAGAGGGTTTGGCAAGAAAAATATTGGCAGTGATCTCATGGACTTTATTAAAGCGTGGTTCATTGATCCTGATAACAAGACTGGCTGTCGGTTTGTAGTCGTAGATGCATACATCGACAAATACGTGATTGATTATTACAAGAGCAACGGATTTGTTGAAATGTTTAGTTCAGAAGATCAAGAAAAAGAATACTACAATCTGAAATCAGAAGACACACTGAAGACAAGGCTAATGTATTTTGATTTGATCAAGATTAGAAGTCAATAACATTTTTTACAGTTTATACGCAAGTAGCTGTTTATCAATTGATTACAAATTCCTGTCGAGGCTACTGATTTCATTTAGAGACCATAATGATAGATTGGTTTTACGGCGGAGATGTTCGACAATTATTTTAATCCTATTCCGCTGTTCTCGTAATTTTTGAAGTAATTTTATTTTGGGCTTACACCTACATGTAAGACAATTGCTTTGGATCATTGGGAACACATTTATTCAGTGAGGGTACTGATACAGATATTTATACTGCACAGTATTATCGTATTATTCACAGTCCGGTCTTATGGGCAGGATTGTATCACCCAGCTAGACAGTATCGACTACTACATCCCCTCTAACCTATATAAGGCGGAAATCAAAGCAGACTCTCTTTTCAGTGCTATGCAATTAGGCAAATGCGCTGAAGACAGCTCCGTTATTGAAATTTATAACAACCTGGGCCTTTCATATTGGGATTTAGGCAAACTTCAAAAGGCATCGATGTCACTGGAAGCTGCACTCAGCTTTTTAGATGTAAAGGATTCTCTTTCATCCGCTACTATCCCGATATACCTCAATTTGTATAGTATCAATGAACAAAATGGCAATTATTCTTCAGCTGAAGGGTTTTTGCAAAGTGCCAATAAAGCAGTCAATCACAATTATGGTTTTAACAGCAAGGAAAACCTTGAACTCCTGTACCGTTCTGGTATTTTTTACCTCAACCGGGGAGAATATGATAAGGGACTTAACTTCTTTCTAGATGCTGCCTCCATTACAGAGACCGAAGAACTTCGAAACGATTCACTTTATGCCCAAATTTTGATCGAAATAGGTACCGCTCATAAACTTAAAGGGGATTATGGCTTAAGTCGGAGGTATTTAACCCAAGCTCTTAGAATCGTGGGAGGTAATGAAATACTTAAACTCCAAGCTGTTGATAGATTATCAGCATTGCGATTGGAACAGGGTGAGTTTGTGGTGTCTGAAAGTGATTTGCTTAATAACCTTAAAACTAGAAAAGAGCGATATGATAACGACACATTATCAATGCTTGAAACCCTAAACAATCTGGGAGTGCTCTATCTTAAATTAAACGATTTGGTCACTTCGGAACGCTACTTTACTGAAGCTGTTAGTTTGAGTGGAAATCAGGATGTACTAAAAGCCAGTTCTATCAATAACATTGGGGCCATTTATTGGAGAAAGGGAAAGCTAGAACAGGCAAGGGCAATGTTTGAAGAAAGCTCAAATTTATTTCGAGATATATATGGCCCAATTCATCCAGAATACGCCACTGCCTTAAACAACCTGGCTGCCGTAGAAAATGAACAGGGTAATCTCGATAAGGCCTTTGATCTATACATGAAAGTTCTTGATCTGGATAGGGCACTTATTGGCACCGATCATCCACAATATGCCACAACCTTGAACAATCTGGCCATGATATATTTAGAACTTGGCCAATATGATCATGCTGGCAGGTTAATCAGGGAAACTTTAAACATAAGAGAGAAAGTTTTAGGCAAAAGACATCCGGCTTATTCCAAAGCCCTAAATGATCTTGGTATTTATCACCTCTTGAAAGGCGAGACTGAGTATGCCATTAAAGCTTTTGACGAGGCTCTTGGGTTTCAAATAAAACACCTCAACGAGGTTTTCCCAGTATTAACCAATGTCCAACGAGAACGGTTTTTTGAGCAAGTTAAAGGTGATATTGAGCGTTTTGCGGCGTTAGCAATGATCGAAATTGAAAGCCAACCTCAGTGGGCAGAGAATGCATTCAATTATTATATCAATACAAAATCTATATTGTTTTATGCTTCTGATAAAATGAGGAAAGCCGTTCAGCTAAGTGATGATCTTGAACTTCAGATGCAGTATCAGCAGTGGCGTGATTTGAAATACAAGCTGGCACAAGCCTATTTGCTTTCATTGGAAGAGCTAAAAACAAGGGGTTTATCTATTGAAAAGCTTGAAAATGAGGCGTCAGATCTTGAAAAGTCACTGGCCCAATCTATTCAAGCTTTTTCACAATCACTGGATGATTTCCATACCTGGGAGGATATCCGGGCTTCTTTGAAAGATAGCAGCGCCCTTGTTGAAATAATGCATTATCGGAAGTTTTCGGTGTCAAATGATTCAACAGGTTTGAACCAGGGATTTGAGGATAAGGCAAACTATGTCGCTTTTATTATAAGATCGGATTCCGAAATAATGAATGTGGCCAGGTGGTCTGATGAAGCGGACCTCGAAAGATTTTACACTTTTTATCGAAATTCAATTCAATTCAATATTGAAGATACATCCTCATTTAACGTTTTTTGGAAGCCTTTAACCCCACATTTAAACAACACAAAGAAGATATTATTTGCCTCCGACGGAATCTTCCATAAGATCAATCCGTCGCTACTGAAAGATCACCAAACAGGGACTTATGTTGGTGATGATTATCGCATCATTAATATAACAAGTAGCAGGGATGTGCTTGAAATTACAGAACGAGAATTAGAGAAAAGTGCAGTAATTATAGGCAATCCGGATTATGGCAGTTTGAATATTGGTTCAAGTTTAGAACAATTACCCGAAGCAGAACGAGAGGCAGCAGAAATAACCGCCTTATTAGGTGAAACGGATTGGCAAATAGAAACACGGTACTTTGTAGAAGCTACCGAACAGGTTCTTAAGGAAACTAAAAATCCCGGAATACTGCACATCGCAACCCACGGGTACTTTGACCAATCAATGGATGTTGGCAACGTATTGTTTAGTTCGGGGCTCTATTTGGCTAAATCCCAAGCTGATGAAAATGATGGTATACTATCGGCTTATGAAGCAATGAATTTGACATTAGATGAAACCAATCTGGTAGTTTTGTCAGCTTGTGAAACCGGACTTGGTGAAATAAAGAATGGTGAGGGTGTTTTCGGTTTGCAGAGGGCCTTCTTAGTGGCTGGCGCTGATAATTTGATCATATCGCTGGTTAAAGTTGAAGACAAAGCAACACGGGAATTCATGGGGCTTTTCTACAATCAAATTATATTAGGAAATTCGATTGAAGATGCCTTTTACCAAGCGAGAGACGATTTTAGAAAACTTGGGGCCAGCCCCTACAATTGGGGAGCTTTCATACTTCTATCAGGTTGAATAACTATGATTTCATCACCGGGGTTCACCTCTTTCAGTTGATTCATTTCCATAATCAATTCCACCGGTAAATTTAACTTATTACCAATTTGATTCAGGTTTTCACCTTGGCTTACAACATAAGATTTAAAGTTTTTCCGAACATCCTTTTCTTCGAGGAGGTACCGCATATTGATTGAGAAATATTGCGGTTTTAATGCCCTTACAACGGTGCCTTTAGCGAATACTGATTGGCCTGCACCATTATGTTTTGTTAAATGATCAATTTCCACGCCCAATAGTTCCGAAGCCTTTTCAATTGCTAAATCTTTTCTCACCAGAAATATCTCAGGCTTTACATAGTTCACTATTTCCCTTGTATAAATGGTGATTTCTGCTCTTCTATTAAATAGTCTTCCGTACCAGGTGTCATTGTTATTTGAAGGCCTGGTTTCACCATGCGCCACTACCCGTATTTTTTGAGGTATTACTCCTAAACCTGCCAAAAAATCAACGATTGTCAAGCCCCTTTCTTCACTTAACCGAAAGTTAAATGCATGATCTCCCCTCTCATCAGTATGTGTTTCAATATTTATCAGAACTATGTTCCTCGGGTCAAAGTCTGTCACAAGTTCTGATAGGGCGGCCTTACCCTCCTCTCTAAGCTTTGAGTCTCCGAAGTCAAAGTAGATATTTTCATAAAGTCGTTCATGAAAGAGACCGGATGTATCAGCAATTGTATGAGTTAACAAACTTGCTGGTGATTGAAAGCGATAGTTATCATTGAGATTGTGAACACTATCTACCAATAATTTAAAAGCGAACTTTCCATACTGATCAGCTTTTGTCAGAATCTCCAGGCTATCATTGATAACCAATTTCACCGATGCCAATGGTTTGTCAAGTTCCCCATGAATATTAGCGAATTGACTATCATCAACCAGTTTCTCAGATTTTTGAACTTGCGGCTGATATATCTCATAACCAATAAAATCATCGGTTCGATAGGTGTGAAGTGCTAGTGACCGCATTTGACGATACCTTGCAACAATCAATCTTCTGTCCGAGAGATCATCGGCACTCATTAACCCATCAAAGAAGACCTTTTCGTTCTCAATTGAGAATTTGTAAATGTTCATTGTCCGTGATTCTGTTCTGTTACTTGCAAAAAACCCAATAGAACCATGAATATTGAGGTAAACGTCGTCCAGGCTTGAATTGAATGGAGGCCCAAGATTGTAAATCTGTGGTTCAAAAAATGATATGCCTTTGGCTATGTGAAAGTCGTAACCACCATAACCAATATGACCCTTGGAAGCGAAAACCAATGCTCTTAAAGTTGAAGAGAAGTAGGGGGCAATTTCATCTTCAGATGTATTGATCGCTTCCCCAAGATTTATCGCAGGTGACCATGTTTCCCCGAAACCTTTAATACTCATCCATAAATCCATGCCACCCTCACCACCCGGTCTGTCAGAAGCGAAAAACAGTGTATCTCCATTTTGTGTGATATATGGATGTTGCACTTGAGAATTTGGGTAGTTCACTTTATCATCTAATGAAACAGGGTTTGACCAACTTCCATTATTTCTTTCTGATAAAAAGATATTGCACTGACTTCCGTTTTTTGCTTTGCAAGAAGTGAAATAAAACTTGTTCCCATCTTTCGTAAATGATCCGGAACCTTCGGCATAACTTGAATTTAATATATCAATTGACGGATCAGTTTCGTTCGCCCAGCCACCTGCAAAATTGTTTTTGAAGGAAAGTAAATCGGGTAAAAACCCACCATATTTGTCATCCGTGAATTGTTTTCTGTTTACCTCCCTGGCTGTAACAATGATCAAATTTCCGGTTTTGGGGTCAACAACTGGTCCGAAGTCATGGTAATCGGAATTAAATGCGTCAAGCCCCTTTATCTCGTATTTATCTTGCCTTGTCTGTTGCTTAAGCGCCAATTGGCACCCTTCTTTTTCCTCATGGGCTAACTTGGCCAAAGCCGGTGGGGTTTCATGATTGGCTAGCAGTACATTAAATATAGAATCAGCCTCACCATATTGTCCTGTTAGTTTCACCATCAAACCCATCCAGTACTGTGCTGATAACTTGTTAGTCTTACTCGATGCAGCCAAATGTTCAAACTGGTTCTCGGCTTTTTGATATTGAAGACTTCGATATAAAACTAACCCGAGATTAAACCTCAATATCTCATCTTGAGGGCTAATACTCACGGCCTCCTGATAGTATTCAGCAGCTTCTTTAAAGCGTCCAAGATCCGCATATTCCTCAGCAAGCCTTTTGAGTTTAACAACAGATTGGCTGCTGCCATGAAATGACAATATTGTGAGAGCGAAAAACATGATGAAGACCTTTTTCAAAATAAAGGATTTGAGATCTTAGTGATGCTTCGTGACTTTTGAAGGCGATAGGAGATTGACACTTCCAGGGCACCGTTATTTTGGGCTGTGACATCATTATTATTAAAAGTCCGCGTATTGAGGTCGTAGCTAAATCCAACTCTTAATGATTCAACCTCAAGCCCAATAGTTCCGATAACAGAATCATTAAGTCTATACCATCCGCCAACCTGCAAAAGCACACTTTTTTTGGAAAGGGTGTTACTCACCAACCTTGACCAGTAAATGCCCACGTTAGCTTGATAAGAACCAGATTGGTAGAGTAATAAAAGGGTGGGATGTACTGAGGTTTTCGGATTAATTTCTGATTCGCTTGCCGCATGCAACCTAATTACCGGCGATTCTCTTGTTGTACCAAAACCGCTATTGGTTTTTGGTACATTCAGGTTATCAATAGCAATGCCAACCACCACGCTCTTATCCCTGACATAAATATTATCGTGGTTATGAACCGCATAGATCATCCCAAAATTAAAAACCGGATAAGCGTCACTATTTGCGGTAACATCTTCTTGAGGTAATGAGTCGTCGAATCCGATATAGGGATTGTATTGAGATCCCCAACGAAGTGGACCAGTATCAAG
The DNA here is from genome assembly GCA_040222875.1 of Cyclobacteriaceae bacterium. Lineage (GTDB taxonomy): Bacteria > Bacteroidota > Bacteroidia > Cytophagales > Cyclobacteriaceae > JAJCYL01. The sequence continues at coordinate 53,617 of JAVKCG010000008.1, forward strand.
TGAATTAATTACAATGCCACCCTGTAAACCAAAGGTTAGATATTGGGGTCGTAACCTGTCTAATCTAAGTGAGTATGCACCCGCACCTAGTACCTTATGAGTTACATAGATGCCGTTAAACCCCCGTTTTTCACGAAAGACAGATAGGGCAGCCCCACCAGATTGTAAAGTTTTGGTAGTTGTGGTAAGGTAGGGCATTGATAATGTGAGCTGTGATAAGTCGCTGAATGAGCCGTCATTTATCTTTCCTGAGTTTTTATGATTTATACTCAAAGTAGGCTCCGCTATAATCCCCGCGAATGCCGGGTTTAAAAAAATTGGGGATGCATAGTATTGTGAGAATTGAGTGTTTTGAGAAAAAACTGCCCAAGAAGAGAGGGACAATATAATTGTCATTACCAGTTTCATGGCAGCAGCAGAAAGGAACCTGATTCATCAAAGCTTCCAGAGATAGTGTGAACAAATACTTTATAAAAGTAGATGCCCTGTGGTGACTTAGATGAGCCATTATTGCCGTCCCAGCCAATCATATCCAGATCTGGTGAGGCCTGTGATATATGATAAACTTGACTGTTGAAGTTGTCCCAAATTGTCATTTCTATAAAATCAATTTCAATGCCTTTCAGAAATGGCCTGAATGTTCTGTTTTCTGACAAATTAGAATTTGGCGAAAAGACGTTTGGAACGTAGAACCTTAGTCCGGTACTGATTGGCATAATGCCAAGGGCCAGCTCATTGGTTTTGCCAGGTTCAAGCAATATTGTTTTGCTGCTTGTAATGTTTCCGAATGACACGGAATCCGTGGACAAAATTTCTTGTGTGCCCAAAGGCCGATAACTGATGCCATCCTTGAAAGCGATCACCGGTGAATACCTGAAAGCTCTAATGGGCTGGGCATTGCTCAGGTTTTGTAAATCAAATCCGCTAAAATCAATCGATAACTTGGAGGATGCTACAGAGCCCAAATAGTCAATTCTCCAACATGCTTTAGTAGCCAGTCCAGTTAATGAATCCCCTGGAGTTAAATCTTGTTCTAGTGGCTTGTGAATTTCCACCTTTATGAAGCCTTCATTAGGTACATTATTCATGCTTAATGCATTAAATGAGCCTTCTATACCCATTGGAAACTCAAGCCTTGAGCCCTTACTTTTTTGCCATAACCCACCTTCAATATGCGAGAAATCATTACCACCTAAGGTTTCCTCCTCAACCAATAAAGCGGAACCAGTAGTAAAAAGTACGCCGTCATCCAGAAACAGACTGTTTGCAATCAGCGAATCTGTTTGTAACTGTACACCACGGGCATTATTGATTATTAATCTGTCCAGATCAACAACTTCTCCATTTAAAACTTGAAACCTTTCCCCCTTGAACTCTACGTTACCTAGTGGTGTATTTGACTGAACGTTTACGTCGCCTTTTAGGCTCAGTAGACCCCCATTCTGAACGTTACCGTAGATAGTGGCATCCATACCTACTGAAATGCCTGCTGAACTTCCGATGTAAATTGTACTTAGGCGATCTATAGTAAACTCCTGACCCGAAACGCTATGGAAGAGAATGAGGGGCAGTATGAAAAAAGTCCACCTCATTGATCACCGAATGCTTTTGATTTATTAATCAGCAATAAAATTGATTGCAGTTGCTCCTGAAGCATCGTTATCTGGACAGCTTGTTCGCTATTAATTATTACCTGTTTTCCCAGTTCTGATCCATAAAAATCAATGCGATTCTGTTGTTCTTTCAAGGCCTGGAGCAATACAGGTATCATGCCGTTGTAGTTTACAGATTTCACCCCATTAGGCTGTGTAATTACTAGATCAGGAAAGTACTCTTCCAGTTGTTGTGCAATGAACCCATATTGAATTCCTGGCTGGTTTTCATCTTTCCAATAGTACGTATAACCTTTCACTGGCAATAGTTTTTCAAGAATATTGGCCAGCGGAATAGTGTCTCGCTTTAACCTCTCATCGCTTAGTCCAGTTGCAGTGATTTGCCCACGATTATTATAAGTCACGCTTCCACCTATAACGATATTGTAAGTTGTTCCAGATGTGACGTCAGTCATTTGTAATTGTCCTCCTGATGTCTCCAGACCTGAGCTTGCTGCCAGGTCAATATCCAATGCGCTTCCTGCACCGCCAGTTATTCCATCCCCGGCGACAGATACATTCAGATCGTCTGCAGTGATTGTACCATTAGAAATTTGAGTAGTAGTGACATTATCTAATAATGCTAATGCCCCAAGAGCTGCCCAGGAAGCCGCAGTTCCATTGGTTGTTAAAAAAGAACCGCTGTTTCCAGCTTGATCTGGCAATTCGATTTCATTATTAGGGTCGGCATCGGCATCGTCAAGGCTGGCCACATCTATGGTAAAGCTGGGATAAGTTCCACCTATATCTACATTGCCAGCTCCGCCATCAGCCAATGAAACTGTTTGGTCTGGCGAACTATTGGTGACCTGAAAGTCCTGCCCTGTCTGGTTTACTGATATGCCAGTTCCGGCACTTACCGTTTGGTTCTCATTAGTGGGGTCTGCATCGGCATCGTCAAGGCTGGCCACATCGATGGTAAAGCTGGGATAAGTTCCACCGATATCTACATTGCCGGCACCGCCATCAGCTAATGAAACTGTTTGATCTGGCGAACTATTGGTTACCTGAAAGTCCTGTCCTGTCTGGTTGACGGATATGCCAGTACCAGCACTTACGGTTTGGTTTTCATTTGTGGGGTCTGAATCGGCGTCGTCAAGGCTGGCCACATCGATGGTAAAGCTGGGATAAGTTCCACCGATATCTACATTGCCAGCACCGCCATCAGCTAATGAAACTGTTTGGTCTGGCGAACTATTGGTGACCTGAAAGTCCTGCCCTGTCTGGTTGACTGATATGCCAGTACCAGCACTTACGGTTTGGTTTTCATTGGTAGGGTCTGCATCGGCATCGTCGAGGCTGGCCACATCGATGGTAAAGCTGGGGTAAGTTCCGCCTATATCTACATTGCCGGCACCACCATCAGCCAATGACACTGTTTGGTCTGGAGAACTATTGGTGACCTGAAAGTCCTGTCCTGTCTGGTTGACTGAAATGCCAGCTCCGGCACTTACAGTTTGGTTCTCATTGGTAGGGTCGGCATCGGCATCGTCGAGGCTGGCTACATCGATGGTAAAGCTGGGATAAGTTCCACCTATATCTACATTTCCAGCCCCGCCATCAGCTAATGAAACTGTTTGGTCTGGCGAACTATTGGTGACCTGAAAGTCTTGCCCTGTCTGGTTGACTGAAATGCCAGTACCAGCACTTACGGTCTGGTTCTCATTTGTGGGGTCGGCATCGGCATCGTCTACATTGAGGTTAAGTGTTGAGCCATCGGATATGGCAATATTTCCAGCTGTACCTGAAGTGCTGATGTCCTGAATTTCATTGGTTATACTGAGGTCAATATCGTCTGGTACTCCCGTAAGGCTACTAAAGTCTCCATCAAAATCATCTTCGACATTGTTGTCATAACTACCAAGGTCAATTACGCTATTAATTGGATCCCCACTCAGGCTAATTATACCATCCACAAAAACCAACGACTGAATTTCATTTGTACTATCTCCATCAACTTCAACAGTCCTTAGATCACCAATGTCGATGGAATTGCCATTTGATAAGCTAAGTATATCATTTGTTCTTACCAGTGTTTGGTTGAGGTTACTTAAGTCAATCGAATTTCCATCACTAATTGACAGAACAAAAGAATCGTAACTCAATTGGGGGTTGGAAACCTCACTCAGTAGAGGTCGCCACTCGCTAGTTGACCAATAATAGAAACCTGTAAGTTCATTATCAAAAACTAACAGGCCATTCTCATTGGTTGTCAGAGATAAGGCTAAACGTTGTTCAGTAGTAAGGCGGGGAACCAAAAAACCCTGGTTATTGTCTGGAGCAACCAATTCCAATACGGCATGGTTGTTCGGAGTGGATGTATTGATACCCACCGATCTATCTTGCGAGAATACCGAATAGCTGGCCGCGAACATGTATATAACATACATGAGTATTCGCATATGATTCGACTTAAAGACCCCTAATAATTCTAAAAAACCCTAAATAAGTTCTATAACAAATAAATATACGACTTCACTAGCTTTACTGGATTGCTTTTCGACAAACAAGCACTAATCCATAGATGAACGGTACTATCTTGCCCATTGAAGAACTTCGACTTATTTGGGATTGACAAAATGTTACACCAACCCCCTTGCCTTAAGTTCCAGGTATTTATTAATGCTATTTACAGTCAGATCCTGTGGTGTGGTCAATAGTGACTGGATTCCGTAATTCTTAAGTTCTTTAACTATTTGCTTTTTCTCAAATTCGAACTTCTCCGCAATTGTTTTAACATAGATGCCTTCGATAGTTTCTACTTTTTCTGAAGCCAACTCCGAAAGTTCCGTATTCTTAAAAATGACACAAACCAGCAAATGGTTTGCAGCCATCTTCAATAAAAATGGCAGCTGCCTTTTTACTGCAGCAATTGATTCAAAATTTGTAAAAAGCAGCATTAAACTCCGTTGATTAATCTTGTGCCTTATGAATGAAAAAAGCATCCCATAATTGGATTCCTTCCAGGCAGTTTTCTGGGAATAAAGTGCTTCTGAAATTAGGTGCATTTGCCGAGGACGGCTACTCGCTGGTACAATCGTTCCAATTTTATGTTGGTAAGTGATTAAACCAGCTTTGTCACTTTTTTTCAGGGCAATATTAGAAAGTGCTAAAGCGGCATTTATGCTGTAATCCAAAAGTGACATTCCTTCAAAAGGCAGTTGCATGACCCTGCCCTTATCAATTACACAATACACTTGCTGCGAACGTTCATCTTGAAATGAGTTAACCATCAGCTGCGATTTTCTGGCTGTAGCTTGCCAGTTCACAGTTCTATAATCGTCGCCTTGAACATAATCTTTGATTTGTTCAAACTCCATGTTATGACCCAGCCGTCGGATTTTTTTTATGCCATATTCTGTGAGGTAATTTGATATAGCTAAAAATTCGAATTTCTTCATCTGAATAAATGACGGGTAAACCGGCAACTCAGCATCTTCATTAAACTGATATCGCCTTTTTACAAATCCTATTTGCGTGGAGGCAAACACATTCAATGCACCAAATTTGTACCTCCCCCGCTTTACAGGCTTTAGGGAATAATGAAGTTCTGAGCGTTCTCCTTTTTTTAACCGTCTGCGAAGCCCAAAGTCCCGCTTTTGAAATTGCTCCGGAAGCTCATCGATCAGGATAAAATAAGCCTGAAAAGGGTACTTATTTGAAAGATAAATTTTGACCAGGTTCTCATCTCCATTTGACAACTTCTCAGGCAATAATCGATGGGCAGATACTGCATCATTTCCAAAAAGCATCCATAAATCAGTAATGGAAAAGAAAAGGGCAAGGCCGAACAACAATTGACCGACTGCCAGTAGTGGCGAAATCAAAAAAGACAAAATGAAAACCACGACAATAAATATTGCAATGCCGAAAAACCTATTCGTTAGGTATGTTGCCTTCAGGATCTTCAACGTGGTACTTCAATTTTTTCCACGATGGCCTTGACAACCTCTCCAGCCGTTATGCCTTCCATCTCTTTTTCAGGTGTGAGAATTAGCCTGTGCTCCATTACTGGCCCCGTAAGTTGCTGAATATCTTCAGGTGTCACAAAATCCCGCCCATTGATGACCGCCAGTGCTTTTGCACCTTTGAGCAGTGAAATAGAAGCCCTTGGAGAAGCTCCTAAGTAAAGTGAAGGGTGGTTTCGAGTTTCATAAACGATTTTTGTGATGTAATCAAACAGGTGCTCCTCAACGAAAACTTCAGCCGTAATTTGTCTGAGCTTGTTTATTTCATCACCACCAAGCACCTTTTCAACAACCTCAAGATTTAGGATATTTCGGCTTTCGTGTATCGATTTTAAGATATCAATCTCATTTTCCAGAGTTGGATAGTCCACTTTTATTTTAAACAAGAAGCGGTCTAGCTGGGCCTCTGGCAAGCGATAAGTGCCTTCCTGCTCAACTGGATTTTGTGTAGCCATTACCAGAAAAGGGGTGCTCATAGGATAGGTTTCCCCGTCAATGGTTACCTGGACCTCCTCCATTACCTCGAACAAGGCGGCCTGTGTTTTGGCTGGTGCCCGGTTAATCTCATCTATCAATATAATGTTAGCGAAAATCGGCCCTTGACGGAATTCGAAAACGGCGTTCTTCATGTTGAAAACTGATGTGCCGAGTACATCTGAAGGCATTAAATCAGGGGTGAATTGGATTCGGGAGAATTCGAGGCCGATTGTTCTTGCCAAGGTTTTGGCAGTCATGGTTTTGGCGACACCTGGCACTCCTTCTAGTAAAACATGTCCATCGGCCAGCAATGCAACCATCAATAAATTGATCATTTCATGTTGACCAACTATTACCTTCCCTACTTCATTTCTAACCTTCTCAACATTTTCCTTTATGGGTTCAAGGTCTATTCTGCTTTTAAAATCCTGTTCTGACATTATTTGAGATTATCAATTGTGTTATTCAATTCATTTAATGTATCGTGATCTATCTGATTAGCCGATTGAATTTTACCAGACAGCTCAATCAATTTGTCAACTGCGTTGAGCTCAAAGCCACATTTAGTCACCAGTGTTTTTCTGGTATCTTCGTTTAATTCCAGGGTTACAAAATGTTGTTCCCTAATTCGCTCTTTTAAGTGGAGCAACATCTTATTGGCCAGGTTTTTATGATCTGATTTTTGATAATAAAGCTGACCAACCGTTTCGGCAAACTCCACAGATGAGTTCCTTGGCGGTCGAATTATCGGAATTATCCGTTGCCGTCGCTTTGCTTCGAAAAACATAAAGAGCAAAAGGCTACCTATGGTTATAAACCATGCCCATCTTAGGCTGATATTTGACAAAACCACACGCATTGGGGATTGTGATTCGGCCCTGCCGAGTTGGTAATATTCAGACCACATGAGGTCTGTAGCTGGTAGTGTGCTAAGCATTGCTTCTGCAAATGATATATTTTCCGGTTTCATTAAGTAATAGTTCGAGAATGCCATTGGTATACCGCAGAAAACCAGGGATCCATCTCCGTAAGGTAGCCGGATTGCCACAGGGTTTCCGAACTCATTTTCTGCAATTACATTGAAGTCAATTGAATCATTGGGCTTAAACTCGAAACCCACGAAAGGTGCCGCATAATAAAAGGATTGATCCGATGATTTCATTATGATTTTGGTGGAATCCCGTTTGTCGGATAGATCAAGCCAAAAGCTTTCAATATAATCTTCAGGGTAGTTAATTCGAATGCCAAGGGTGTCAAGCAATTCATCTCCAAGGCGATTGGCTGTAATTAAAAAGTTTGAACCGCTCTTAACTTTCTGAAGCATCTCGCCAACTTCAGGCTTATCAGGATGAAACCCCTGGGCTATGATCAAGTAATTTGTCAGGCTTGTCGAATCACTGTTTGTGAGTGTCTCATAGAGGGTTTCCCTGGTTTTTGTGATGCTGCCATTGAAAAAACTCTCAATAGTTTGGTCGAGAACAAAAGTGCCATAAGGAATTTTATCCCTGGAGTCTAACGAAACCCGCCAGTCAAGCGGTGTAGGCTTGAGGTATTGAAACGCCACAAAAATCCCAAAAGAAATCAGGAAGATTGAAATGTATTTGAGGTTCTTCTTCATTCACCAACCTCTTTTCTCAAACTACTGAATGCGGTTTCGGTAGATTGAACCATATTTTGCCCAACTTCAAAATGTCCGTAAAATGAGTACTCGAAATAGTATGTCAGCGATTGAAAAGCCTTGAGTAGGGAACTATTTGTTATTTCGTTCTGGTACTCGTGGTTCGTTTTGCCTGATTTCCAATTTATAATGTTTCTGGCATTGAGTATTTGTAGGCTCCACAAATAATACAACCTCACCACCTCACTTAAATCACCTTTGGCCTGACCTTCTTTAATCCTACTTTCAAAATTGATTTGTTCAATTTCTTCTGACAGCCCAAAAATTAATGGTTCATTGGCCTGCTCACGATAAACGATGCCCCGAATATTTATTCCAAGGATCTTGATTATCGCATACATCATCAAAATAAATGCTACGATGTAAAGGATTACTTCTAGGAAACCCCCAACCTCCTGACTACCGGTCATAGCACTTAAAGCGTCACCGAGGGCTTGCAAAAATCTTTCTATGAACCCGGGGGTCTCCATTTCACCCCGGTTATAGTTGAAGGCCTCCTCTTTTGACAATTCAACAATTTTGCTTCTATCGAGGTGACGACCGGGGTCTTGACCCATTGCAATAGCCGGTAAAATCACTATGAGGCAGCACCAGTTCCTAATAAGTTTCCTCATCTTCTTCTTGCGTTGTACTGCCCATGTTTTCTATTCTACCCAGCAATCCTGTTGACTCTTTGTGTTCTTTCAAATTGAAGTATTGCATTGCCACCCCAGTTTGGATGAGCACATAAGTAAAAAGCATAATTATGAGCATAAGTGAATATATGACCACCATAAATATCACCATGCTTTCAGAAGCTGCTTCAAGGTTTTCAGGGTTATCGAAATTTAAAAAAGTGCTTGCGATGAATACCACATAAATTGGCAAAATAAAAATGTATGTGATGCCTGACTGTATTATTTGAATCACGAAAATGACACCAAATGTGAGCCACCATTTTTCTCTAATCAGGTAGAAGCACCTCTTTGCTGCCGTGGCTATATCCACATCTTCAAAATACCTCACAGGCAGGTATAAACTTATTGGCACCATGAGATAGAAAATAATTCCAATAAAAATGATGGCTGTGAGAAAAATTGCAACAGGGCTATTACTGGCCGCAAATATTAAACCCAGCATTATGAAATACGGAATTAGAAATACGACTATCGCTACTAAAACCAGTCCTACATGTGTTCCTAAGTTTCTCCAAAAATTTGATTTAACGGCCTCTGATACTTTGTTCCCTATTTCTTCCTCACCCTCTACATAGGCCTTTATAAACTCAAAAACGGTAGAGTTGTACTGCACACCAAAAACCATTAGAACAACGAAGGCAACTGTCCCAATAGCGAATGCCGGAATAATATATTCTTCTGAAGTGCCCGGAAAACTTGAGATCGTATATATAAGATAAATGAGAGCTCCCAGAGCAACCATAGTGAGGCACAACAAGAGAAGTGTATTTTTAAAAATAGCCGCAATTAGTGGCTTGTATTGACCTTTTAGAAACTCAAAGGTGCTGCCTATAACCTGGCCAAAATCCCTGATTTGTCTAAACTCAACTTTTTTTTCCGCCATATATGATTTATTAATATTCTTCTGCTACTTCATCAGTATTAGTGCCAAAAGAATCAATTTTCTTGAGTAGACCAGTGGCGTCTTTTTGTTCTTTAAGGCTAAAATATTGAAAAGTGATTGCTACTGTTGAAATAATAGAAACCATTTGATTTATGATACCTCCAACAGCCATAATTATTGTTTGGATAAAGGTGATTTCTTCACCTATTGAATCATCGGTTACACTGAAGAAATCTTGCAGATATGCCCATATCATTAAAGGAGATTGAATTATAAAGCTTAAACCATACTGAATAAGAACACTAATGAATATCACACCAAGGGTTTCCCACCAGTTCTGCTTTATCAGGTAAAAACATCTACTTATTGATTCTGAGAAAGAGACATCTTCATTTAGATAAGTTATTGCCCATATTGACAAATAAACTGTTAATAAGATGCCCGGAACGATTAATAAAAAGAATCCCACTAACATGGATATGAAAGAGAGCACATGGATTAGAATAACCAGAAAGACATCTTTCTTAAATCTTTGGAAAATCTTTGGAATAGTCACTGGAGAGCCATCGCACTGATTATATATTATGATGTAATCATAAACCACCGCCGGTAAAGCCGCACTTGAGAAAATCCAGAAGTAGTCTGAACTTCTAAATATGTAATCTAAAATTTCCTTTGGGGAACCATCAGCTAAGATAGCTTCAACGAATAATAACGGTCCTGCTATGGCTGTAACGGCCAAAATCAACCCTCCCATTTCCTGAATTATAAATTGAAATGTAGCATTGATTACACCACCGAAGTCTCTCGGCTCCATAAATTTAACCTTCGCCGATGTCATTGGATTTTCTAATCGGATAGATGACAAAATAGTAAATTATAAACAGTAGGGATGTTAAAATGATGCTCAATTTAAAACCCCAATGAATTTCGGTTAGCCGGGTTACAAAGGCCTCAAGAAAACCTGCTACGATAAATATTGGTACGAGGCCAACGACTATTTTCAGCCCTTGTTTAGCCCCCTTTTTTAGCGAGGCCAGTCTGGAATAGGTTCCAGGAAATAGAAAACTATTGCCCATGGTTAATCCTGCTCCCCCAGCAATTATGATTGCCGATATTTCTAATGTGCCATGTATCCAAATGGCGGATGCCGATTCAAGAAACAGGCCCTTTTGAAAAAAGAAATATTGAAAGGAACCCAACATTACTCCGTTATAAAAAAGCAGCATGCCTGTGCCCATTGAAAAAATAACACCAGCAATGAAAGCATAAAACGACACCCTTATATTGTTAAAAGTGATGTACGCAATCATATCCGAACCTCGCATCGACTTATACACTGCCATTGGGTCACCATTTTCTATGTTGTTAAGGGTCATGTTCACATAGCCATCACCTAAAATCAGCCTTACAAAAGTATCGTCGTGGGCCGCTGAGAATGCACCGATGCTTGCCGCAACAGTAAAAATTAAAAAGGCATATAGCAGGTTTTTATGCGACTCCTTTAAAACCAACGGCAGCTCATCCCGCCAAAAAGTAATAAACCTGCGGCCCTTTTCTTTTTTATTCCGGTAAATGGCATGGTGTGCCTTTGATGCCAGTGCATTTAAATACTTTGATGTCTGACTATCTGGATAGCGGGTTTGGGCATAGGCCAGGTCGTTAGTCAGTTTAGTGAAAAGATCCGCCAGTTCATCAGGGTTGGTGTATTTGGGGTCATTCAGATTTTCTTCGAATCGCTCCCAATCTTTACCGTAACTTTTTACGAAGGCCGCTTCTCGCATTTTCCGAAAGTATAAACTTTAGAAAAATATAACATGCCTCACCCTTAACTTTATAAGTATGCAATCCAAACTCCCCCATACCGGCACCACCATTTTCACCATCATGTCAAAAATGGCTGCTGAGCATGATGCAATCAACCTCTCTCAAGGGTTTCCAGATTTTGAGATCGCCCCTGAGTTGATTGACATGGTTCATCATCACATGAAGGCTGGTCGCAATCAATATCCGCCAATGCCTGGTGTGCCAGCACTGAGGGAGCAGATTGCATCTAAAATTGAAAAGCTTTATGCGAGAAACACCGACCCTGATTCGGAAATAACAATTACCACGGGGGCGACTGAAGGGATTTACGCCACAATAACGGCCCTGGTCCATCCCGGTGATGAGGTGATCATTTTTGAGCCAGCCTATGATTTATATGATCCGACAATTCACCTCTGTGGTGGAAAAACAGTGCGGATCAAAATGCAATTTCCTGACTATCAAATTCCATGGGATGAGGTTAGAGAGAAGGTGAATGATAAAACCAGGCTCATCATTATCAACACCCCGCATAACCCAACGGGAACCGTTCTAACCAGCTCTGACATGCAGCAACTGGAAGGCATTGTTGCAGCCTCTTCGGCTTTTGTGCTGTGCGATGAAGCTTATGAGCACATTGTTTTTGATGAAGCCGGCCATGAAAGTATGCTCAAACATCCTGCGCTTACTGAGCGGGGAATCGCAGCATTTTCATTTGGTAAAACATTTCATGCTACAGGTTGGAAAATGGGCTATACCGTCGCCCCCAGAGAGGTCACAGAAGAAATCCGTAGAATTCATCAATGGGTAAACTTTACAGTGAATACGCCCATACAATGGGCCATGGCCGATTATCTAAAGGATCCTGATCATTATTTGGAGGTTTCTCCGATGTACAAAAAGAAGCGGGATCTTTTTCAGCAGCTGACGAAAGGTTCAAACCTAAGGCCCCTTAAATGCTCTGGCACCTATTTTCAGTTGATGTCCTACGAATCCATTTCTACACTGGGTGATTTCGATTTGGCCTCGAAACTTACGAAGGAGTCGGGGATAGCAAGTATCCCTGTTTCAGCATTTTATGACGATAAGGAGGATAATAAGGTGCTTCGGTTTTGCTTTGCCAAAACTGATGAAACGCTTGAGAAGGCTGCAGCAATAATTCGTGAACTGTGAGTTTTTTTCTCAATTAGCGCTTTCTTCCATTAGTTCATTTAGGTAAACGACTAACAAAACCTGGTCATCCCGTTTTTTTAAGTCCAGCCCTTCATTTTCAATGTATTCTGAGATTTCTTTTTTTGAGAGGGGGTATATATCAAAAATTTGGCGTTGAAATTTCTCTATTTCAATCAAACGGTCATCAACAAAAAAATAATACTCGGATTCGTCCTGCGTCTTGAGTCTCTGCACCTGGTTATCAAGTGTTAGTATGTAAACGAAATTATTAATGCGGATAATGTCGCAATACCCCGTAACAATTTGCTCAAAAAATCGATCCCGGGTATATCCTGAAACTGTCCTGTCCGGGTAGGATGCAAACACATGCCTCATCTGGTTTTGCGGGTTAACAAATGAGAAGCCCTGTAGCATTTTTGGAGTCAGTGTTTTTACCTCTCCCTCAAATTCGTAATAAACAGCATCAAAATCCTGATTGTAAGAAATGAGCCCAGTGAATGAGTTGCCATTTTTAAACGTAACCTTCCCCTGATACCAGAGCGCCTTTTCAGGGCTGTAATCAGTCTCTTGTGCAAATAATAACACTGTCTGAAAAATCAGCAATATTGACAGAGAACCTTTCTGCATAGCTATCAGATACGATTGATTAAACATCAGGATTCGTAATAGAGGGTCCACTATTCCCGCTTTCTGATAATTAACAATCCAATGAAGGTCAATAACCCGTTCAGTATTAAAATTTCGAAGCCAAATTTATATCCACCCAAGAGCCAATCAGAGTTGATATTGATAAAATAGGCTACAATTGGCGAAAGAATACAAACCGGCAATGCCCATTGATCTTTGATGTTCCATTTTGTTAAAATCCCAAATGAAAATAAACCTAGAATTGGGCCGTAAGTGTAACCGGCAGCAATAAATATCGCCGTAATCACACTCCGGTCATTGATGGCATTAAAAATGAGAATTATTATGAATAACAAAAACGAAAACCCAAGGTGCACCAATGTTCTGGTAGAAGTTTTTGCAGAGCTTCCTACTTTGTTAAACCCTAAGAAGTCAATACAGAACGAAGTGGTAAGTGCAGTAAGGGCCGAATCCGCACTGGAGTAGGCCGCAGCAACAATGCCCAATAAAAACGTAATCCCTACAACCAATGTAAAATGGTTGACTGCCAAAAACGGGAACAGGTCATCGCTTCTTTCGGGGATCTGAATACCTGAAACCTCAGCATAGTGATATAACAAAATGCCAAGGGTCAAAAACATTAAGTTGACAATCACCAAAATCACCGAAAACCAGAACATATTTTTTTGAGCGTCGCCGATATTCTTACAGGTCAGGTTTTTCTGCATCATATCCTGGTCAAGTCCTGTCATAACAATGGCGATAAAGGCACCTGAAAAGAACTGTTTGAAGAAATTCGTTCCGGGTTGCCAATCCCAAACAAAAATTTGCGAGAGTTCACTGTTGGTAACAATTGCGGCCAAGTCCCCTAACCCAAGTGATAAATCCGATGATATCACGGATATTGTAACTACAACAGCGACAATCATGAACGTAGTTTGAAGGGTATCGGTCCAAACAACCGTCTTTATACCTCCTTTAAAAGTATAAAGCCATATTAGGCCTATGGTCACAAAAACAGATCCCCAAAAGGGCACCCCCAGTGGTTCAAAAAATACTAATTGCAATACGCCTGCCACTAAAAACAGCCTGAATGAGGCTTGTATCGTTCTGGACAGCAAGAAGAACAAAGCCCCACTTTTATAGCTCCAAAAGCCAAACCTGCCTTGTAGATAAGTATAAATTGAAACCAGATTGAGCCGATAATATAGCGGCATCAACACAGTGGCTATTACCAAATAGCCTAGCAGATAGCCCAGTACAACTTGAAAGTATGAGAGGTTTGTATTGCCTACTTCACCAGGTACAGAAATGAAAGTGACCCCAGAGAGGGATGCCCCTATCATGCCATAAGCAACCAGAAACCAGGGAGACTGACGATCACCTGTAAAAAATGTATTTGAATCAGCCTTTCGGGAGGTGTAGTACGATATGGCATAAAGTACTACGAAATAAGAGCCAAGTACTGTTAATATTAATGATGGAGACATAGGTGAGCAGGAATTCGCCGCAAATTACAAAAGCACTTCATATCCGGTTCTGTTCGAGAGTGATTTCTTATCTTTGCAGTGCTTTAAACAAGCCAAATTATGTCAACAAAATTTCAAGAAGAAGTTCTTGATCAGTTAATTGATGAATCGGAAGACCTTCGGGACCTGATGGTTTATAATGATGATTTTAACACTTTCGAACATGTGATAGCAACCCTTATTAAGGTTTGCAAACATGAGCAGCACCAAGCCGAACAATGCACTTACCTGGTTCACTATAAAGGCAAATGTTCAGTTAAGCGGGGAAGCTTCAACGAATTGAAACCCATGAAAGATGGCATTTGCGAAGCAGGCATAAAAGCTGCCATTAAGTAAATGGAATACCCCTCTAAGCTGATTGAGGATGCTGTTAATGAAGTCTCCAAGCTTCCTGGAATTGGTAAAAAGACAGCGCTAAGGTTAGTCCTGCACCTCTTAAAACAAGATGGAGCTGTTACCGAATTTCTAGCCAGCTCTTTAACCAACCTTAGGAACAATATCCGATACTGCAAGTCTTGTGGCAACATTTCCGATGATGACACCTGCGCAATATGCACCAGCCACCGCCGCAACAGATCACTGATCTGCGTTGTTGAGGATACAAGAGATGTTTTAGCCATTGAGAATACCTCTCAGTATAATGGTTTATACCATGTTTTAGGAGGGATTATCTCTCCGATAAATGGAGTTGGCCCAGATGATCTTAACATAGAATCATTGGTGAACAGAGCCGCTGACAATGAGGTGGAGGAGGTAATCCTGGCATTAAGTGCTACAATGGAAGGTGACACAACTGCCTTCTATTTATCCAAAAAGCTAAAGGCCTCCGGGAAAAAGGTAAGCACCATTGCTAAAGGTGTCCCGGTGGGCGGCGAATTAGAATATGCTGATGAAATAACACTGGGCCGTAGCATCGTAACGCGGTCCGCTGTTGATTTGGGTTGAACCGAAAAAACTCTCAAAAATCGATCAGTTTCATCAAATTGTTTGAAAGCTACACTCTTGGCTTAATTGCGCAAAGATGTATGATAATGAATACCAATTGTTCAATCACGAACAATTCAGTACCTGATTAATTGCCACTCTCTCCTGGTTATCAGCATGTTAGGCATATTGGCATGATTTTGACTTAAAAACAATTGGTCAATTACTCAAAATAAATTGTGGCTAATCTTAAAGCTTACTAGTAGAAACAGAATCTTCAGATTTGTCATTATAAGGGGGTAATAACCCAACAAATTGTAATAGGTAAAATAGTTTACGGTTGGTTGATGAAAAGGAGGGCTCCGGCTCTCCTTTTTTATTTCTTTTCTTTGAGCCAATTGTAAGTATCTATTTGAGATCTCACCTTAGCTTTCTCATTTGCGATTGCAACGTTATTCAGGTCGGCATCTAGATTTACGGCACTCACATTATCATTTAGCTGTAACTGGATTACATGCTTTATTTCATCTTTTAAATTCGGATTGATGATTGGAAAAACTACCTCAATGCGGCTATGTAGGTTTCGGTTCATCCAATCTGCTGATCCCAGATAAATGAGCTCATTTCCACCATTATAAAAAATAAATACCCTGGCGTGTTCGAGATACCTATCCACAATCCTGTGAATGCTGATATTTTCACTCAGCCCATCAACTCCGGGGCGCAATGCACAAATTCCCCTAATAATCATTCGAATTTTAACCCCAGCCGAACTAGCCTCATAAAGTTTATCGACCATCGTCTTTTCTTCCAGGTTATTCAGCTTGATAACCATCGAAGCCTCCTTGCCCTCTTTTGCCAATGCAATCTCATTGTCAATCATTGCTATGAATCGCTCCATAATGTTGAATTGACTGACCAGCAGTTTTTTAAACGGTTTTGGCTCAGTTCGTTGATGCAGGAATTGAAAGATGCTGTCAAGTTCAGTTACCAAAGGCTTTTTGGAAGTCAACAACCCATAGTCCGCATAGATTTTGGCTGTCTTCTCATTGAGATTGCCAGTACCAAAAAACGCAAAATTCTTGCTGGTGCCGTCATTCTCTTTTTTTGTTATGAGTGCGATTTTAGCATGAACTTTTAGACCTGGGATTGAATAAATAACTTTTACACCTACCTCCTTGAACCTATTGGCCCACTTAAGATTGTTTTCTTCGTCAAACCTTGCCTTTACCTCCATAAAAACGAGGACCTCTTTTCCATTTTTAGCGGCACTAATCAAGGCTTCACCTATAAGGGAAGTAGCTGCCATTCTGTAAAAAGCCACTTTAATAGAGGTTACTTCAGGATGAATGGCAGCTTCGTTAAAAAATTGCAATACATAATCATAGCGTTGGTAGGGGAAATGAAGCAGGGTATCTTCTTGCTCAATTTCTGATAAAATGGAGGTTGCTTTATCGAACCTATCAATTGAAATTGGAGGATGTTTATCATACTCCAATTCAGGGCCAATTGGATTGGGAACCTGAAAATAATCACTGAGGTTATGCACCGACCCACCAGGTGTCAGGTCATCTTCGTCCAAACCAAATATTTCCATAAACCAACTGAGCAACTCAGTCGACATGGTGTCATCATATAGAAACCTTGCTGGAACACCTAAATCCCGCTTATCTATTTGTTTTCTGATCTTTTCAACTAAATCCCCATCATATTCATCTTCAATATTTAAATCAGCATCCCGATTCATTTTAATGGCTTTCCATTCGATTACTTCATAACCAACAAATACTCTGTGGAGGTTTCGTTTGACTATTTCGTCAAGTAATATGAATGGATGAACCTCATCAATAGTAGGTAATCTAGTAAACCGAGGCAGCTTTTCGGACGGTATGCTTACATACCCAAATTTGATCTTGGAATCGTTATCTGATTTTAGTCGAATTCCGAAATAAAGTGCCTGATTTCGCAGAAACGGTTCTCTTCCCGAATCTCCATCCACATATGGATGCAAATAAGCACTGATTGTTGTTCTGAAATAATCATCTACGAATAATTGCTCATTTGGAGTCAGATCATCGCCATTTTTGAAGATAATGCCTTCTTTTGCTAATGAGGGCAAAATATCGCCTCTCAGGATACTCCCATACTGCGTTAACTGTCTGTCTATCTCACTTTTTACTGCCTTCAGAACCCTATTTGGCTTAATGGCAATGCTCTTATTAATTTTCTTCTTATCAATTCGTATTAAGCTTCTGATTTCCGCCACCCTAACACGGACAAACTCATCCAGGTTTGATGAATATATTGCGATGAACCTTAGTCTTTCAAGGATTGGAACTTTGGGGTTTTTTGCTTCCAGCAGTACCCTGTAATTAAAAGAAAGCCAACTAATATCCCTTGGAATGTACTTTTTTAATTCCATGGAATTAAGGTAATGAATGAGTGTCGATTATATGCGATTGAGAACTCGATTTAATTCTCAAGGGCTTACAAATTTAGAGATGGTCATGCTCCAAACTTTTGGTCAGCACTTTTTTAAAAGCCTCATAGTCGTCAATCGGCTTTTGTATGTAGCCATCAATAATCACATCAAATTCTTGAGCAAATTGTTCAACCTTTTCTTTAGTATGACTGGTCACGACAATGGTCTTGATCCTTTTATCCAGCGCCTCCATCATCTCCATACCACTCAATCCTTTTATTTCTATATCAAGAAATACGAGGTTGGGCCTTTTTCTGGTAATCTCAAGTGCGGCCATTACAGAATCTGAGTAAGTGCCGATGAGCTCCAGATAACTTACTTTTTCTACATAGTATTCGAGGATTGAAGCGTGAGCGGGATTGTCTTCAACAATGATGCATTTAAATTTCTCTACCACGTTAGTCAGTTATTATTTAGTTCTGACAGCTGGATGCGGCAATTTAATATAGCGAATTCAACTGAAATTTGAGACTGAGAGTTGAACAAATCAAGAATTGATTTGGCTTGCCGGATAATCAAACAATTTTTAATTTTTGAGTTAGATACAGATTACTACATTTGCATCCTCAAAATCGGCTGGTGCTGTAGCTCAGTTGGTAGAGCATCGGACTGAAAATCCGTGAGTCGGTGGTTCGAATCCACTCAGCACCACAAAAAAAGCCTCCCATATGGGAGGCTTTTTAATTATGTCTTTTTTCAGATTTAGTAGTTAGTTCCTGCTCTGATCATAGCACAACGGAAGCCAACATCTGAAGTCGATGAATCTTCTTCTAAATATCTTCTGGTTCCTGGTGACATCCAGTAGGCAACGTCTTTCCATGAGCCTCCTTTAAATACTCTCACTCTATCTGAAATCAGTGAGTTGTATCCTTGTACATCGTATCCATCTTCAGGGTCAAGGAAACCATCTCTTCTTACAGGGTTCAGATCTTCAAATTCCTGGAATGACAGCGGACGGTATACATCCCATACCCATTCGTTCACATTACCAGCCATATTATACAAGCCAAAGTCATTTGGTGGATAGTCATATATGTAGGTAGTGATCATTGCACCGTCATTCAACTTGCCAGCAATACCAGCGTAGTCACCACGACCTCTTTTGAAGTTCGCTAAGAAATAACCCATTTTCTTTCCATATGGATTTCTCAATGCATGACCATCCCAAGGGTATAGTCTGGCATGTGTTTGCTGCTCATCAAGCCATTGTGTACCAATTAAAGCTTGAGCTGCATATTCCCACTCGGCTTCTGTTGGTAACCTGTAATCTGGAAGCACAACACCCGTTTCAAGTGGTATTCTTTGACTTCCAGACTCGGCGGGTAAATCAAGGCCAGCATCCTCAGCCAGTTTCTGGTTTACAACTATGGTTCGCCACTTACAGTAGTCCTGAGCTTGTCTCCAGTTCACTCCTACAACAGGGAAAAACCTGAAACCAGGATATCTCAAGTAATGGTCTACATAAGGGTCGTTGAATGCTAAATCTCTCGCCCATACCGTAGTATCTGGAAGGGCAGACTCAAAGAATTGCCTTGAGCTGTCTTGCTTCACATAGTGTAGGTATTCTAACCAGTGAATGTTAGCAACTTCTGTTTCATCCATATAAAATGAAGCGACAGTTACAGTTCTTTCGATGTTATCCCGACGGTTCATAATATCTTCTTCAAATGAACCAAGGATTGTTCGTCCACCTTCAATGAAAACCAGGTTCGGACCTTCAGGTTGACCCTGAAACTCGTTTACCTGAAATCCACCATCTTCATTGTACTCCAATCCGGTAGAAGTACTTGATACACCCGGCGTTGAACTTGTTGGAGCTCCACTGCCACCTAAAAAAGGCAGGTTTAGTCCTCCGCATGAACTCAAGAAAATGGCACATGAAATGGACAGGAAACAGAACACAAAATTTTTCATAACCTGTATAAATTTATTCAAGATTCTAATATACAAAGATAACTCGTTTCCGAAAATGGCAATCACATTGCCGACATCGGTCAATTCCGTCCTAATTATAATAGAAAAAATGTCAAGATATTGTGTTTAGGGCTGTTTTTTTATCACCGGGAGCAGCATCCATTGAGTTGAGTTTCTCAAAGGCAGCATCAATATTAGACACATTTGAAGCCACCAAAATGAGCTTTTCTTTGCGTTCTTTTAGTTGGAAAATGTCCGGATGAAGTTGAATGTACGACATCAACTTGCCGAAAACCTCTGATTTATAATACGCCTCATTTTCCTGATGGGGGAAATAGCATCTCATTGCGCCATTTTTCAAGCTAAGTTTCTCAAATCCCAGACTTATAGCCAGCCATCTCAATCGCATGCTTTTGATCAATTCTCTGGTTGGTTCAGGAATTGGTCCAAAGCGGTCTTCAAGGGATTTTGTGAATGTATTTAGTTCCTCTTCATTTTTCAGGTTATCCAATTGTGAGTATAAACTCAGTCGCTCAGAAATATTTGTCACATAGTCTTCGGGAATGATCAATTCCAGGTCTGTTTCAAGGTTGCAATCCTGTACTAACGCCTTTGCTATTTTTTTAAGGTCATCTTTAAACAAATCTTTAAAATCAGTCTCCTTTAGTTCTTGAATGGCCTCGTCAAGAATTTTATGGTACATATCGAATCCCAGGTCGCTGATAAACCCACTCTGCTCCTGACCCAAAAGGTTGCCAGCACCCCTTATGTCAAGATCTCGCATCGCAACTTTAAACCCATCCCCTAATTCAGAGAATTCCTCCATTGCTTGAAGTCTTTTTCTAGCTTCAGATGTGAGAACAGACGTAGGTGGAGATAATAAATAGCAGAAAGCTTTTTTGTTTGATCGGCCCACCCTGCCCCTCATTTGATGAAGATCTGACATACCAAACATGTGTGCATGATTGATTATGATAGTGTTGGCGTTCGGTATGTCGAGACCGGATTCAATAATATTCGTAGAAATCAGTACGTCATATTCGCCCTCAATGAAACGCATCATTACTTTTTCAAGCCGTGAGCCTTCCATTTGACCGTGTGCTACCCCTATTTGTGCATCAGGGACTAATCTCAAGATTATGTTGGCAACTTCCTCTATGTCATTTACCCTGTTATGAACAAAAAACACTTGTCCGCCTCTTCTTAATTCAAAACTGATGGCATCTCTAATAGTGCTTTCATCAAAAAAATGTAGTTCAGTAGTTACCGGTTGTCGGTTCGGGGGAGGGGTTGAAATTACGCTTAAGTCCCTAGCACCCATCAGGGAAAAATGAAGTGTTCGTGGAATGGGCGTCGCGGTTAAGGTTAAGACATCCACGTTCACTCTCAGTTCTTTTAGCTTCTCTTTGACCTTGACACCGAATTTTTGCTCTTCATCTATTATTAAAAGACCAAGATCTTTAAAGGATAAATCCTTGCTGAC
The DNA here is from genome assembly GCA_040222875.1 of Cyclobacteriaceae bacterium. Classification (GTDB taxonomy): domain Bacteria; phylum Bacteroidota; class Bacteroidia; order Cytophagales; family Cyclobacteriaceae; genus JAJCYL01. The sequence continues at coordinate 74,890 of JAVKCG010000008.1, forward strand.
TATCCTATGTGTACCAATGAGAATGTCAATTTTACCCTCTTTTACTTTTTGAACTGTTTCTTTTACCTGAGCAGTTGTTTTGAACCGGTTGATGTAGTCAATATCTATCGGGAAGTTTGACAATCTTTCCCTGAAGGTGCGATTGTGCTGCATGGCCAGAATAGTAGTTGGCACCAAAACCGCCACTTGTTTACCATTATTTACAGCCTTAAAGGCTGCTCTGATTGCAACTTCTGTTTTTCCAAAACCTACATCACCGCAAACCAATCTATCCATCGGATGGGCCAGTTCCATATCCTTTTTGGCATCTTCAGTGGCCGTGGCTTGGTCTGGGGTGTCTTCATAAATAAAAGATGACTCCAACTCAATTTGCATGTAGTCATCTTTCGGATATGCAAAACCAGGGGCAGCCTTTCTTTTTGCATAAAGTTGAATCAGGTCTTTCGCGATATCTTTGACCTGACGCTTTACTTTTTTCTTTTTGTTTTCCCATTCTGGACTACCAAGCTTGCTAATTGATGGCGGCGTCCCCTCTTTCCCTGAGAATTTCGAAATTTTATGAATTGAGTGAATGCCTACATAAAGCAGGTCATCATCTTTAAAAATTAATCGAATGGCTTCCTGTTGATTGCCACCCACGTCCACTTTATCTAAGCCTGCAAAACGCCCAACACCGTAGTCTATATGAGTGACAAAATCACCGGCTTGCAGCGTTTTGAGCTCTTTAAGCGTGAGTGCTTTAGACTTCGATGATTTGTCTTTTGTCTTATATCTGTGAAAGCGCTCAAATAATTGATGATCTGTGTAGCAGGTAATTTTTAAATCCTTTTCTATAAACCCGCTCCTAAGGCCGGTTACCAGCCCATTGAATTTCATGAGTGGGTCTATCTCGATAAAAATATCCTGCAACCGCTGAAGCTGAGTATGATTTTCGGCGCTGATTATATTTGAATGATTTGCATCCTGCCATTTGTCAAAATCCTTAGCAATAAGATCGAAATTTTTATTGAAAGCAGGTTGTGCTTCTGCATTGAACTGAAAGATGTTTGTTGTTTTCAGAACAAACCGGTTTCCAAATTCAATTGTGGTGTGATCCTTAAGTTTTTTTCTGAAAGACTCACTGCTATCGAATAATTCTTGTGGCTTGAGGACTGTGTGGGTTTGAGCAGAATTATCGAGAATCTTATCGAATTCGTCAGTTGCCTTCTGGAAATAGTTATCTATAATATCAATGGCCTGCTGAACATCCTTCATCCAAATTTTACTATTTGAGGGGATGTATTCCAAAAACGATTGACGCTCTTCCTCCAGCAGCTTCGTTTGCACATTTGGTATCAGGCTGAGGCTCTTTTTGTTTTCAATTGAAAGCTGGGTATTTGGATCAAATGACCGGATGCTTTCTACCTCATCACCAAAAAATTCAATCCGGTAGGGAAGGTCTGTCGAAAAAGAAAAAATGTCAACAATACCCCCTCTAACTGCAAATTGACCGGGTTCATAAACGAAATCAGTTTTTTCAAAATCGTATCCAATCAGGAGTTCTGTTAAGAATTCTATATCTAAATTCTCAGATATCTTAAGTGTAAATGTGTTTTTGGTCAGCGACCGCTTATTAATGACCTTCTCAGTAAGGGCATCAGGATAGGTCACTATCATTTCCCCACTTGACGACCGCTGATTGATCTTATTCAGCAACTCAGATCGCAGCAGGATATTTGCATTTTCAATTTCTTCAAATTGATAGGGCCGCTTATACGAGGTAGGGAAGAACAATATTTCCTTACCGGGATTTAGATTTTGAAGGTCGTTGAAAAAGTAAGCAGCCTCCTCTTTATCAGGCAATATGAAAACCTGAAATTGATGATTGAGAAATTGCACAGTCGAACCCAGTACGGCATCCAAACTGCCCACAAGCCCCTTGACCTGAACATGCTGCCCCTCATTTGGCTTCATTGTTTCAGCGATGCTCTGAATGAAGCCGTCTCCTTTAAACGGTTGTAAAAATTCCCTTAATTCCAATGCCTTCAAAAATTAGGGTTGCAAAGGTAGTAATATTAACGGCCGACCAATTGCAGTGATCTAATCAAAGTGTACTGGTCGTTAAATCGTCACTTTAGAACGATCAATCCCAGGAAAAACAAATTGAGCAACGAAGAAGAAACAAGGTTAAGATTCATTGTGTATTCGTAATTGGCTTGATTACTATCATTGGTAACCCGCCAATACCACCATAAAAAAAAGATAAATGAGGGTGCTAAAAAGGCTTGAAATATTAGAAAGATGTAAAGGTTGAGGTAGTGGATGAAATAATAGGCAAACCCACTGTTTGCTATTAAAAAAAAGATGGCTGTGAAGTGAAAAGTCCCCTTTATCCCCAGCATTCTACTCAAGGTCAAATCACCTCTTCCGGCATCTTCTTTATGCTGATAAATTTGGGTCATGGGGTAGGAGCCTCCTAATAAAAGAGATGACAACACAGCTGGAATTTGAAATTGGGCGGAGAAAAGCTGATCTGATCCCAGACCAACCAAAACCATCAAAAAAGTAAAATGGCCCTGGAAGAAAAAAATCGTGAGCCAGCCAATAACCGGATATTTCTTTAATCGAATGGCTGGATGACTGTAAGCTTTTGAAGCCAAGCCATATGCAAATAGCATCATGGTAAACTCCCACCCGATAAAAATTAATGCCAGCGCCAGCCCCAAAAAGTCCAGTAACAATGAAGCATAATAGAGTTGAATGGCCACTTTTGGAGGTTCTTTTAAACCGCCGATACTCCCTTCATCTTTATCAAAATAAGAGTTGAAACCATTGCTGGCTGGGTATAACATTAAATGAAGGATCAGACCAACAGCAATTGCCCTTTGCCATATAATTTCCTCGCTTACAGCCAATGCAAATAAGAAAACGGGGAGCAAAAAAAAAGAAAATGGAAACCTGAGATGGAGTAGCGTCGACCGCAGCATTAACCTTGTCGGTTGACGATAGTTGAACTTGCCTGGGCCGTCGGGAACATTACAATATCACTGAGCAAGACATGTGGTGGACGGGAAAGAATGTATTGAATGGTCTCTGCTACATCATGGCCAGTTAAAGGGTCGAAGCCTTCATAAACTTTTTCTGATCGTTTTTCATCTCCCTTAAACCTCACCATTGAAAACTCGGTTTCAACTAACCCGGGGCTGACCTGCGATACCTTGATTCCATGTTTATTGAGATCAAGACGCATTCCGTTATTGATAGCATCGACAGCAAATTTGGAAGCACAGTAAACATTCCCATTTGGATAAACCTCTTTACCCGCAATGGAGCCTACATTGACGATGTGACCTGTCTTTCTTTCCACCATACCTGGTACAACAGCTTTGCTCAGATAAAGTAGCCCCTTCACGTTAATATCGATCATGGCATCCCAATCATCTATATCGCCTTCATGAATCGGCGATAAACCATGGGCGTTGCCGGCATTATTAATGAGCACATCTATCTGCTGCCAATTTTTTGGGAGGCTTTCAATGGCCTCAAAAACACCGTTCTTATCCCGCACATCAAAATTCAGTGTTTCAACATCGGTTGTCACAGACAGCTCTTTCTTCAGGTTATCTAACCTATCCTGCCTTCTACCACAAATTATGAGGTAATATTCTGACGCAAGAATTCTGGCGGTAGCCTCACCAATGCCAGATGTGGCGCCAGTAACGAGTGCAATCTTTTTCATGGTTAGTTGGGGCCTCCCTCAAAAGTGATAAATAGACCCACATTATGCAGGGTTAGTTTTCTTAGTGGAGCATTGAATTCATTTACGTCTTTGGCCAGTAAGTTTCTCAGCCCCCTTGAATATTTTAGCTCAACAGCGAATTTGAAAAACTGATAGAAGAGGTCCATCCCCACACCCAATTCAAGGTTTACATTGAAATTACGGGTTTCCAAACGCTCCCTGATATCATCTTCATCTCGACTGCCTGATGCCTCAATAACGGGGCTGGCCCCCACCAATAAATACATCCGACTATTTTTTCTTCTGACCGAATGATATTTTAATAATATCGGAAGTTCAACGAGTGTAGCTTCCTTGGCCTCCGTCAATTTGGTGGCATCAGTGAACCTGTAGGTAAGGTCATTTTCATAAAACCCAACTGATGGAGATGCCCTCAATGATAAAAACTGTAGCAACCTATAGTCCACCACAAAACCCAATTTGAACCCGCCGGTTATGCTTGGCAGAACAGAGTGAAGGGAGTCAAAAGATGGAGTTGTAAAAGTTTCGTTGTATTCTATTCGATAGTTGGATAGGTGAATGCCCATCAAAAAACCGTAATGCAGCTTTCGCTCATCGTAGCTTGAGAGATTGAGTTTTGCAAAATTCAGCCCCTGAGAAAATGTCTTGTTTCCCAGGCCAATGCCAAGTATAGCAAGCAGGATTATTTTACTGCCGTATAAACTGAACTTATGCCGAATGTCAATGGTTTGCATGCAGATTTCTTAAAGCCAATTTCAGTCAGAATTTTGAGAAAATCATTTCCAAATGGAAATTCGTTTACGGAGGCAGGTAAATAGGTATATGCTGAGTTATCTTTTGAAACCAACTTGCCTATGATAGGTAATATCGCCTTAAAATAAAAATTATAGAGTTGTTTAAATGGAAAGGCAGTTGGTTTCGAAAACTCCAATATCACTACTTTACCTCCTGGCTTTAGTACCCTAAACATATCGGCCAGACCGTTTTTTAAATGCTCAAAATTCCGTACTCCAAATGCAACGATAACCGCATCAAAGTTATTGTCAGGATAATTCAGACCTTCTGAGTCGCCAAGCTCAAGGGAGATTACATCCTCCAACCCCTTTTGCCTCATTTTTTTCCGTCCTACCTCAAGCATTCCTTTTGATATATCCACCCCAATTACTTTATCAGGATGAAGGCTCAAGGCTTCGATTGCGAGGTCGCCAGTTCCGGTTGCAACATCCAGAATCACTTTTGGCTGATCCTCCTTTAACATACTTATGGCTTTTTTTCGCCATTTAATGTCAATACCAAGGCTCAAAAAATGGTTCAGGAAGTCATATTTGCCGCTTATGTTGTTAAACATTTCAGCGACCTGCTCCTTTTTGCTGGTTTGCTTTTCTTTGTAGGGTAATACTGTCATTTCAGAAAGGGAGTGCAAGTATAATAATGTCGACGGTTAATCAGTCCACTGTCAACGGCATTGTTTTATTAGCAGCCGATGGATCGATCCATGACTGCAATCAGTGGACAAATAAGCGTCGACCAAATCATGAACATCAAAACAGCCGAATTTGTTATCAGCAATAGCGACTTTAAAAAATGCCCGAAGCCTGATATCCCCGAATACGCTTTTATTGGCAGGTCAAATGTTGGTAAGTCTTCATTGATTAATATGCTGACCAACAGGAAAAGTTTGGCAAAAACTTCATCCGTTCCTGGTAAAACTCAGCTTGTAAATCATTTCATTATTAACGATAGCTGGTATCTCGTTGACTTACCCGGATACGGCTGGGCAAAGGTGAGTAAAACCGAAAAAGCGAAATGGGAGGGAATGATCAGAAACTATCTTCTGAATAGAAAGAACTTATGTTGCCTTTTCGTTTTGATTGATTCCAGGCTAGAGCCGCAGCCAATTGATGTAGATTTTATTCGGTGGTCTGGTGAACAAGGCATTCCATTAACCTTAATTCTAACAAAGTGCGATAAGAAATTATCGAAGGTTAAGGCAGCTGAAAACTTGACGGCTTTAAAAAAGAAATTAGGAGAGAATTGGGAAACGCTTCCAACCATTATCAGCACTTCTGCAACTAAGGTGCAGGGGCGAGATGAAATTCTGGCTTTGATTGATAGTGTAAACGCAGCATTTCAGGCTTAATGCCTGAACCATTTAAGCTGTTTGCTTTTTACCACTCTTTTTTATCAGGATTACGATTCCGGCAATTACCAGAGGGATACTCAAAATTTGACCCATATTTAGAGGCAAACCATCCTCCCATGGTTCCTGGCTTAGTTTCAGGTATTCATCAAAAAAACGAAGCGACCATAGTGTAACCAGAAAAATCCCGAAAATGACTCCCTCATTCAATTTGTGACGATGCCAATACCAAAGGTGGGCAAGTAAGAAAAATAGCATTAAACAATAGAAAGCCTCATAGAGCTGTGCAGGATGCCGGGGAATTCCGTAGAAATCCAGCTTGCCATAGGTTTTATTGCCCTCTTGAAACGTTGAGTAAGTAATTGGTTGATCAACAGCGACAAAGTTGGAATAGTATTCATCACGTTGATAAATCATTTTCACTTGGTTGGCATCAATCGAGGTTGATGCACCGCGTTGAAATGTGATTATTGCAGATATAGGTTTTAAACCCTCGGGAGTTGATTCCAGATCATCATTTGATGTGAAATCTATATCTTCAATCTGCTTACGATAAACATATGAAAGCCCTGATTCGAGGTTATTTGTGTATACTACACCAAGTGGAAAATCTGTTTGAATTCCGATCATTTCAGAGTTCATGAAATTACCCGTTCTTATCATAGCACCAGTAAGGCAAACCACTATCACAATTCTGTCCAGCATCCAGAAATAGGTCATGCCTTTCATTTTTCTGGCAAAAAGATAGAGTGCTGTTAATATACCGATGGCTCCACCATGGCTGGCAAGTCCACCTTCCCATATGAATAATATTTTATGTGGATTGGTGAGGTACATCACCGGGTCATAAAACAGGCAATGACCCAATCGGGCACCGACGATTACAGCCACAACCATGTACATTGTTAGCGTTTCCACTTCTTTTTCATCCCGGCCATCTTTTTTGAAAACATAAAACATGACTTGCTGACTCAAGATGAACCCCATTGCAAATAATAGCCCATACCAACGCACAGGGTGGTTCAATCCGGGAATAACAAAGATGTCCGGATCTGCGCTCCAGATGATGAAACTTAGATAATCCATGATTTTTAAATGTTGGTTTGTGGGTTATTGACGCCTCCAAAAATAGGGCGTAAAAAGAATTAATACTGTAAACAATTCCAAGCGGCCTAAAAGCATCAAACCTGATAAAAACCATTTACCTGCATCTGGAATTTCGGAGTAACTGTAAAGAGGCCCAACTTTTCCAATTGCTGGCCCCACATTACCTAAACAAGCAGCAACAGCCCCCAAAGCCGTTTCAAAATCTACACCCATCGAAGCCATGATGATTGAGCCGATGGCGAAAATCGAGATGTAGATCATTATAAAAGCTAGAACAGTAAATGTTATATCCTGACTTACAGCTTTCTTATTTAGCCTTACGGGTAGCACTGCTGTTGGGTGAATTTGTCGTTTAAACTCCAAAAGTCCATTTTTAATGAGCACTACATGCCTCACTATCTTAACACCACCGGCAGTTGACCCGGCCGACCCTCCAAAAAACATTAACACAAAAAATATTACTGTAATAAATGGAGACCACGCTGTATAATCAGCGGTTACGTAACCTGTAGTTGTGATGATGGAAATAACCTGAAACAAACTCGTTCTAAACGCTTTTTCTACAGGTGTATTCGAGATCATCATTATGCCAACTGCGATCAGCACACCGATGCCAAGGCAAAACCCAGCGTAGAATTTGAACTCTTCGTTGGTAAATGATTTCTTAAAATCGCCATGCAGAGCAAAGTATATAATGGTAAAATTGGTTCCTGCCAGGAACATGAAAATAATGATCACGTATTGAACATAAGGGCTTGAATAATACGCAATACTTGCGTTTTTTGGGGAAAACCCGCCTGAAGCCGCAGTGGTAAATGAATGCGTGATGGCATCGAAAAAGTCCAAACCGCCAAAAAGAAGCAGAACAAGTTCAATTCCTGTGAGGCCTATATAAATAAACCAAAGCCGTTTTGCAGTTTCCTTAATTCTTGGTTGGAGTTTATCAGGCGAAATACCGGGTGCCTCTGCAACAAAAAGCTGCATACCCCCAATGCCAAGAAGTGGCAAAATGGCAATGGTTAGTACAATAATGCCCATACCTCCTATCCATTGGGTCAGGCTCCGCCAAAATAAAATGCCCCGATGGATGGATTCTATATCATTGAGTATAGTTGCTCCCGTTGTAGAATACCCTGAAACTGTTTCGAAAAAAGCATCGGCCATTGAAGGAATAGCTCCACTAAAAAGATATGGCAGGGTTCCGAAAAATGAAATGATGAGCCAACCCAGGCTTACAATTAGATACCCATCCCGTTTGCTAAGTTCTTTTGAATCAGGGTTTCTTGTAAAAAACACCAAAAGAGCGCCAATAATTGAATTGATCGTAGCCGACCAGATGATAGCTTCATGGTCACCGTCTCCATAATAAAATGAAAATGGTAGGCAGGTTAACATGAAGAAGCCGTTGAGCAAGAGTAAATACCCAAAAAAACTTGCTATAACTGGGTAGTTGAACCTCATTTGAAGAAGTCCTCAATGGTATGGATGCATTCTGGCCGGGAGAGCACCACCACTCGGTCTTTAGGTTTAAAATTGAAATTGCCGCCAACAGTGTAACCAGTGCCGTTTCTAATCACACCGCCAACGACAGCTGTCTGAGGTAAATTGAGGTTTCTGAGCGCATGTCTTAAAATTTTAGAATCTGACTTGACTTCAAACTCAAGTACCTCAGCATCCACACCATGTAAACTGGTTATATGAAGCACTTCGCCCTGTCTTATATATCTAAAAATGAAATTGGCAGCAATCAATTTTTTGTTGATCAGTGTATCTACCCCAATATTCTGCGAAAGGTGGATGTAATCGATGTTCTCAACTAAAGCAATGGTTTTGCTTACATTGTTGTTTTTAGCAACCAAAGAAGAAATCATATTGGTTTCAGAGTCCCCGGTGAGGGCTAGAAACGCATCCATCTCTTTAAGCCCTTCCTCTATTAATAAGTCTACATCTCGGCCATCGCCATTTATGATTAAAGTGTCTGGTAATATATCGGCCAGCTCAAAACACTTGTCTTTATCTTTCTCGATAAGCTTGATTTTATAAGTTTTGCTGAGCTTCCTGGCAGTATGGATCCCCACTCGGCTCCCTCCTAAAATCATCAAACTTTTTACTGCAACATGAGGTTTTTTGGCAAGCTCAAGTACGCGGTTTACGCCATCTGGTTGAGCAATAAAATAGGCGTGATCATTTATGCAAAACTTATTCTCACCATGCGGAATAATGGTTTCATTGTCCCGAAGAATTGCAACAGTGGTAAAATTGTAATCTGGATTTAGATAAGCCGTTTCAGTTAATGTTTTGCCTGCAAGTTCACTTTCTTCATCTATAACTATCCCAACTAATGTCAACTTGCCGTCTTCGAACTCGAAAGAATCTGTAACCGATGTGTGGCTGAGCAAACGCTTTATCTCTTTAGCGGCCAGTGTTTCTGGGGAGATGATCTCATCAATGCCAATTGACTTCAAATCAAGGCTTTCTTTATCCAATAAAAACTCAGGATTGCTAACCCTTGCAACAGTTCTTTTTACTCCTAAATTTTTAGCAATTACTGTAGTTGCAATATTTGTGGCCTCAGATTCGGTAACAGAAATCAGTAAATCAGCCTTGGCCACTTTAGCCTCCTTCAAAATTTGATAGGAGGTTGAGCTTCCCTTTAAAGTACCAACGTCAAGATGGTTAGAGGCATAACGTAACCGCTCTTGGTCAAGGTCGATTAAAACAATATCATGCTCTTCAATGGCTAATAATTTGGCGAGATGAAATCCTACATCTCCTGCACCTGCTATGATAATCCGCATCCGCCTAAGGTGAAATTAAAGGAGCAAATATAAACATTAAACCTTCCGATAATCTGCATTCGAAAATTGAATGAACCCCATCAAATCGACCATTTAAGTTCTTCATAGTCAGGCAACCATGGCCTGTCTATTTCATTAACTTTGCACAATGAAGATGTGGTTAGTTTGGTTTGGACTTCTGGCATGGTTCCTCTTAGGAGAGATCACGACATCCATAGCCCAAAAAAAAGAGCGCATCCAATACCAGGCTGATACCCTTAAAAATGGCCGCAATGAACGTGGCCGCTACAGAAAACTTATCAAAAACGTTGTCTTCAAACAAAAAGGAACTACCGTCTATTGCGACTCTTCATTTTTTTATCCGAAGGATAACCTGATGGAGGCGTATGGCAGAGTTAAGATTGTAGATGATTCAGCAACTGTAACCAGCCGAAAGCTAATCTATGACGGTAATGGCCGCATGGCCAAGCTTAGAAATAATGTTGTGTACACCAATGGCACAAGAACCTTGTATACTGATATTCTGGATTACAATCTCGAAACAAAAGTGGCTGCATTCTATCAAAAAGGCCGTTTGGTGGACGTTGAAAATACCCTGAACAGTAAAAGAGGACTGTATTATGAATTAAATGAAGAAGTCTTCTTTTATGATGACGTTGAGCTAATTAATGAGCAGTACACATTGTATGCAGATACGATGAAGTATATCACACACAACAAGGTGGCTTATACATATGGCCCTACTACAATCGTAGGCAGCGACAGTTCGGTTTTAGTGGCAGATGGAGGCGAGTACTATACCGTTATTAAGCAGGAAATTTTTGCTGATGGTCAAATTACGACTGAGGATTATATCCTGGATGCTGACAAATTATTCTTTGATGACCTTAATGGATTTTATGAGGCAATTGGGCATGTGAAGCTTACGGCAAAGCATGAAGATTCCTGGATTTTGGGCAGGCAAGGTCAGTATTATAATGAGATTGGGTTGACAAAAGTTTGGGGCAACGCTTTGATGAAAAAGCTCATGGACGATGAAGACACCATGTACATTTCTGCTGATACGCTAGTCTCCATTGAAAGTGAGTTCGATTCCCTGGACCGGGTGTTGGCGTATAATAATGTAAAACTGTTCAAATCGAATTTACAAGGCAGGTCTGATTCGGCATCTTATCACATTCTTGATTCCATGATCCATCTATATGATGATCCGGTGATTTGGAACGAAGGCAACCAACTTTTGGCAGACTCCATCAATGTTTTACTAGTTAAAAATCTGATGGACAAAATGTATTTGAACCAGAGTGCTTTTGTGATTTCGCAGGACACCCTCGGCAATTTTAACCAGGTGAAAGGCCGTAATATGCTGGCCCAATTTGAAGGAAGGGAGATCACTAAAATTGATGTAAATGGCAATGGTGAAAGCAATTATTACTACTTACTTGAAGACCTCACAGGCATCATGGGTTTAAACCATATTTTGTGCAGCAACATAGTTTTAAGATTCGTGAACAGCGAATTGAACAATATTAGCTTTTACACCAATCCCGATGCGACCTTTACCCCAACCCATGAACTAGTGGAAGATAAAAAACACCTTGAAGGTTTCAGATGGAGGGACGATGAGCGTCCCTTAATTGGCGATGTGGTTTACTACTACCGGCCCAAAGAGGAGAAAAAAGAAGAAGGCCCTAAATTTAAGATTGAGGTGATTGAAGTAAAGCAGGGTGGTAACAAATAAAAGGACTTGTCTCATCAGCAAATTATTTTGATATATTTGCCCACTTCAAAATGGGGCCATAGCTCAGCTGGCTAGAGCGCTTGACTGGCAGTCAAGAGGTCGTCGGTTCGACTCCGATTGGCTCCACCTGATTATCAAGCACTTACGGGGATGTAAGTGCTTTTTTGTTTTTATAACGGCGTTCTTTTTAAATCCATACTTAAGGTATAGGAATTGATTAACAGAGTTAAGCTGAGCCTATCAGATTACCGTAATATTGATTGGAATGAAACACAAAGCAAAATTCTGGAAATATCAGATAAAGGAATGTTGTTGATACTGCTAGTCGAGACTTGCAGATTTCTATATCCCCGATTATAACAGCGAAAAGTAGCATGTTCATACGACAACTTTTTCTATAATGACATTGAGTATCAGGCTGACCTTGTTTTATCAAGTTAGGATGTTTATGGGGAGTTCACCTGGTAAATCACCGGAAAACCCTTTCAAATAGCTGATATTCAACCGCTTGCCTTGGCCTGAATGACTGTCCTACACAATGTCCTATATTTTCATTATATTTCAGGCGACCGCCTTAAATAATTGGCATACTACAATTTTTAAATTTTTGCTGGTAGTATGTCTGAAATCCTCAAATACTTCTTAAGTAAGCTTGATACTCTGACCGACCAACTCTCGGAAGTAGGTTTAGCGGCGGCATTACTAATTATTTCCTTAGCTCATTTGGGTTGGAAATTGTATAAATATACAAGTGATAAAAAGCTGTTAAATGATTTGAGGAGAGACCCAGACATTGACTCGTTTGAAGTCGGTGATAATACCAATAAGATGATGGTTAAAAAAAGATCTACCACCACTCAAACACGGTCAACTCGTTCATTCAGAAAGTAAAATCCTAATTTGTTAACTAACTCGTTGAAAACTGAGTAAAGCCCCCAACGTGATTCAAGTCTCTTTCGGGGGCCATTAATTGTGGCGAGATCTTGGATCTCTAGGAAAATGACCTGATTAATAGCTAGACCTTTTGTCAGAATTCAAATTTGCAAAAATTATTGGTAAACGGGTTTCGATTACTGATTTAAACTCGTCAACTTAAAATCTTGAAAATCTACGATCCAGACAAAATTATTAATTACCACAGTTCATTACGCCACAGCTTTCCCCCTCGACACCTCCAACATCTCAAACCAATCTTCTCTTTCCAGATCAATCTTTAGCGCATTAACAGCTGCCTCTATTCGTTTTGGTTTGGCTGTGCCCAGTACAGGCAGAATTTGGGCTGGGTGATTCAAGAGCCAGGCCAATAATAGCTGATCGGCAGTAGCTTCGTATTTCTTCTCAAATTTTTTCAGGGCTGCCTGGATTCTCGAGATTCGTTCATCATCTGAATCACCAAATAAATCCCCACTGCCTAATGGCGACCACGCCATGGGCCTTACCTCTTTTTGGATGCATTGATCAAATGTGCCATCAAATAAGGGATCGACATGGATTAAAGATGCCTGCACCTGATTGGTGCAAAGCGCAACCCGTGAATTGAGCATTTCAAATTGGGATGGTGTAAAATTTGAAACACCAAAATGCCTGACTTTACCCTCTGACTTCAATTGCTGAAAGGCTTCTGCTATTTCATCGGGGTCCATCAACGGGTCAGGGCGGTGGATTAAAAGCAGGTCAATCCAGTCAGTTTGCAGCTGCTTCAAAGAATTTTCAACGGACCATATTATATGAGCAGCACTTGTATCATAGTGCTTAACCTTATGGGATGGTCTGTTAGGGTTCACCATTTTAATCCCACATTTAGTGACAATTTGAACCTTTTCCCTTATCCCCCAATTTCTTTTAATTGCTGCCCCAAATAGTCCTTCATCGGTATAGCCTCCGTATATGTCAGCGTGGTCAAAAGTGGTGACACCAAAATCAACACAGCTTTCAATCAATTCAAGCACTTCTTGAGGTTTGAGCTTATGCCCCCACTCGCCCCATTTCCAAACACCGGCTACAACCCTTGAAAATTCGGGGCCATTTGAAGCAATTTTGATCTTTATGTCGTTCATCTTAACAAAACTATTTGGCTCAGTTTCGTAGACAATTGATATGCAAATTATCTTCGCACAATGCCAGACTTAAGTAAGAGAAGTAGCCAGTTGGAGATAATGGATGACCTGGAATGTCAGGGGGAGGTTGTCGGCCAAACGCTCAGGGAAATTGATGAAATAAACAAGCGCCTAGGCGGAAATCACCTGAGTGTGCAAGGCCTTGAAAGTTTGCTAAAAAACGTAAATGGTGAGGTAATTAAGGTCGCTGATCTTGGGTGTGGCAGCGGCGAAATGTTGAAGCTTTTTACAAATTGGGCCGACAGAAACAACAAGCATCTTGAGTGTGTTGGAATTGATGCCAATGCATACATTATTGAATATGCGAGGCAAAATTTGAAGGGTGTTCAGAATACTGCCTTTAAAACCCAAAATATTCTGTCAAGGGAATTTACCAGGCAGAAATTTGATGTAATTCATTGCAGTCTTTTTTTGCATCATTTTACCCAGGAAGAGTTGGTTCACCTTTTTACAAACTTTAAAAAGCAGGCAAGAATAGGGATTGTAATCAATGATTTACACCGACATTGGTTGGCCTACTATTCGATAAAACTCGTCACCTCTTTATTATCAAAATCAAAGATGGTAAAATTTGACGCCCCATTATCAGTTGCCAGGGGATTCAAAAAGAATGACCTATTACAGATCCTTGATAGATGCGGAATGACCAATTTTGATTTGAAATGGAAATGGGCCTTTAGGTGGCAAATTGTAATCAATAACAAGTGAATACTTTGGCTGCTGCTCATTTTGCAATACATGTAATACTTTTATCGGGTTCGCTTAAACGCATTAATGTTAAATTATCAATCAATTCTATCAGAAATAGAAAGCGAGGTAAATTACCTGAAGGGTGTAGGTAATGTGGCGGCTTACATACCAGAGCTGGCTAATGTTAGCCAGGATCATTTTGGTATCAGCCTAATTCTTTTGAATGGTGAGAATCATAACGTAGGTCAAACTCATCAGAAATTCTCGATTCAAAGTATTTCGAAGGTATTTAGCCTTGCCCTTGCCTTCTCAATTCAGGGCGAAAAACTATGGAGACGAGTTGGAGTTGAGCCATCAGGTAACCCTTTCAATTCCATTGTGCAATTGGAATATGAAAAGGGCATTCCACGTAATCCTTTCGTGAACGCTGGTGCTCTTGTAACTGCTGATATCCTGGTTTCAAGCTACGACCATCCCAAAAAAGAATTTTTGGAGTTTGTCAGGTCTTTTTGTGGGGATAATAGCATTGATTTTAACGAAAAAGTGGCTCAGTCAGAATTTGACTGCGGTTGGAAGAATGCCGCATTGGCCAATATGCTCAAATCCCATGGCAACCTGAAAAATACAATTGATGAGGTGCTGGATTTCTACGTTCATCAATGCTCTATTGAAATGACCTGCTTGCAACTTGCCCAATCATTTCTACCATTTGCAAATCAAAATTGTGAGATAAACGGTGAGGTGGTTTTGACTAAAAGCGAGTTAAAGCGGATCAATGCGATCATGCTTTCTTGTGGGTTTTATGATGAGTCAGGAGAGTTTGCGTTCAGTGTGGGGCTGCCTGGTAAAAGTGGCGTTGGCGGAGGCATTGCAGCTATCCACCCATTGCACTATGCCGTTGCAACCTGGAGCCCAAGATTGAATGAAAAAGGGAATTCTGTAATTGGTATGAAAGCCTTAGAATTGCTGACTACTAAAACTGGCATTTCAATTTTTTAAAACTTTGTGGAGAACCTCAGGATCATCCAAACAGAAGATGGGTCTCACACCCTTCGCAACCTGGCATTAGATGAAACTTATCACTCCTCCCGAGGGGCGATTGAGGAGTCAAGACACGTTTTTATCAAGGCAGGACTTGAATTCGTTTTGGCAAGAAAGCTTAAGTCCGTCAGTATACTTGAAGTAGGGTTTGGTACTGGATTGAATGCACTTCTTACGATGCTTCACCCCCAGAAAGTCAAAATTGAATATCACGCCATAGAAAAAAATCCAGTTCCAAGAGACGTTTATTCAAAGCTGAATTATCCTCAGGAACTTAGAACCAAGGACAGAGATTTCCTTAATCTTCACGATATTCCCTGGGGGGACGAACATTCTATAGGTGCAACGTTTAAAATGAAGAAAATACAAGGTGACATTAATGAGATTGAGCTGCCTAAAAGTCATTTTCAACTTATTTATTTCGATGCTTTTTCACCAACTAAGCAGCCAGAAATGTGGCAACCAGCTACTTTGAAGAAGGTTTCTGAATCAATGCTAAAGAATGGCGTTTTAGTAACCTACTGTTCACAAGGCCAGTTCAGGAGAAACTTAAGAGAGTTAGACATGACGGTGGAAAAACTCCCCGGCCCTCCGGGAAAATTTGAAATGGTGAGGGCCATTATAAATTGAAATGGTCTGCCTTAAAGCACAAGTTTCGAATTTTGATTTTGAGGATAATGCAATTGACCCGCCCAGCAAATGATGGGTTTGATCATTTCTTAATAAATGTGCGGCCTATCTACAATGCTTTCAATGCAATAGGAAGCCATTTTTAGAATCCCTAATTTCGTCTCAAACTTCATTACTATGACCGATTTTAATGCCCTCTTATCAGATAGGATTTTAAATATGCAGGAATCTGCAACCCTTGCCATGGCTCGCAAAGCCAGGGAAATCAAAGCTCAAGGAATTGACATCATCAGTTTGAGTATAGGAGAGCCAGATTTTAAGACCCCCAAGCACATTCAGGAGGCAGCAAAGGCGGCTATCGATGAGGGTAAATATTTTGGCTACCCGCCAGTTGCAGGGTATCAGGATTTAAGGGAAGCAATCGCTAATAAACTGGTGACGGAAAATAATATCCCATCAAAAGCAGAGAATATTGTAGTTTCTACTGGAGCAAAGCAGTCCATAGCTAACGTTCTAATTTCTATTTCAAATCCCGGTGATGAGATCATTATACTGGCCCCTTATTGGGTGAGTTACAGTGACATAGCCCTTTTTGCCGGAGCGAAGCCTGTATTTGTCAAAGGCTCAATCGATAATGATTTTAAAGCAACGGCTGATCAACTCAAAGCGGCAATCACCCCTAAAACCAAAGCCATTCTGTTTTCATCTCCTAGCAACCCAACCGGGTCAGTTTTTACCCGAGATGAAATTCAGTCAATGGTTGATGTGCTGGCAGGTCACCCTGAAGTCATGATTATTTCAGATGAAATTTATGAGTACATCAATTTTTCGGGAAAACATGTGAGTATTGGGTCATTTGATGCAGTAAAAGACAGAACGATTACAGTAAATGGCTACTCAAAGGGCTTCGCCATGACGGGATGGAGAATCGGCTATATCTCCGCACCCGTAACGATTGCAAAGGCCTGTGAAAAGGTTCAGGGTCAAATTACTTCCGGAGCAAATTCAATTGCCCAGAGGGCTTCTTTAGCGGCAATCAAGGCAGATAAAGGGCCTACGGAAGATATGAAAAAGGAGTATTTAAGAAGACGGGACCTTATGCTTGGCTGGCTGGCAGAAATTCCGGGTGTCAAGACTTACACACCATCTGGAGCTTTCTATATCTTCCCTGACATCAGCGATTACTTCGGTAAATCCAATGGATCAACGACTATTAATAACGCCAGCGACTTATCGCTATACTTACTTGAGAATGCCAATGTTTCAGTTGTAACTGGTGATGCATTTGGAGCCCCGGAGGCTATTAGAATTTCATATGCGGCAAGTGAAGAACAGCTCAAGGAGGCAATCAACAGAATTGCAGCGGCTTTGGGAAAATTGAATTGAGTGGAACTTTCAGGGTTGGATAAAATGATAAAAAAAGCCGGTCAATGCCGGCTTTTTCGATTTAATGTGCCATTTGTTTTTCCTTAAATTTCTTTAGCTGCCTCCGAAGCGCTTCTACGGCTTCATCAGTGGCGGCTTCAAAGGTGTGGCTCTGTTCTTTTGCAAACAGCTGGTTTCCAGGGATGTTCAATTTGATTTCAACGATCTTATTGTTTGGGGACTCAGGTCTGTCCACTCTTAGGAACACCTCACCATCAATGATGCGGTCATATAGTTTTTCGAGTTTGTTGGTTCTTTTCTGAACGAAATCAGTGAGTTTACCATCAGCGTCGAAGTGAATTGAATGCATCTGCAACTTCATATCTATCTAGTTTTAAGGTTAAAATTTAAGCTTTCGGATGTGCCTGATCAAAGGCCGCTTTAAGTTTCTCCATCGAATTATGCGTATAAATCTGGGTTGCAGCTAAGTTAGCATGACCCAAAAGTTCTTTGACAGCATTCAAATCTGCCCCCTTGTTTAATAAATGAGTGGCAAAGGTGTGCCTTAATACGTGGGGACTTTTTTTAGAAGTTGTCGTAACCAAATTCAAATACTGTTTTACTATTCGATAGATCATCACAGGATAAGCTTTTTTGCCTTTATCTGTAACGATTAAGAAGTTACTAAATTTCCCTGTAAAATGATCTTGTTTTGATGAATTATAAAGTTTAATGATTTCAAAAACCTGATCAGGAATGGGGATAATACGTTCCTTGTTTCTCTTTCCAAGAACCTTAACAGTTTTTTCAAAATTGTTGAATGATTCTGGGGTTAGACTTATTAGCTCAGATAGCCGCATTCCTGTGCCATAAAGTAATTCAAATATTAGTTTGTCACGCAGACCCTGAAACCCTTCGGGAAATTGTATTTGGTCAAGGAGCTGAACCATTTCCGGTTCTTTCACAAAATGGGGAAGCGTTTTGGCAGTTTTTAAAGCCTTCACTTTTTGCATGGGATTCTCATCTATGAATTCTCTTTTTTGCAAAAATTTATAGAAAGACCTTAAAGAAGCTATTTTACGATTGATGGACTTCGGTGCGATGTCATCCTCCACTAAAGAAACTATCCAGGCCCTGATGTGTAAATATTGAACCTGATTCAGGTTGACGTTTGAATCAACAGAAGTAAGAAATTGGCTGAATTGTAAAAGGTCGTTCTTGTATGAAACTAAGGTGTGGTTACTAAACCTTTTTTCATGTTCAAGAAATCGCAAGAAACTGTCAAGCATAGTATCCTCTGGCAGGATACTAACTTAACCAAAATGAGTGGAAAGATTTAGTAATTTTCCTGGGCGTACATCTTTTGACGATACTTCGCCTTAAGAACCTCTTGACGCCTTGTTATAGATGGTTTTTCAAAATGCGTTCGCGAACGTAGCTCCCTTAGGGTACCTGTTTTCTCAAACTTCTTTTTGAACCTTTTAAGGGCCTTATCAATGGATTCGTTTTCCTTAACGTTAATTATTATCATGCTTGCTTAATAAAGGTCTGCAAATATAAGGAGCTACTTAAATATTCTCAATACCTATTTGAGAATCTCTCTTGAAATCACAAGTTTTTGAATTTCAGATGTCCCTTCTCCAATCGTACAGAGTTTGGCATCTCGATAGAATTTTTCAGCAGGATAATCCTTCATATAGCCGTAACCACCGAAGACCTGTACTGCCTCATTGGCAACATCAACAGATATCTCAGATGCGTAATACTTAGCCATGGCACATTCTTTAGTGCACTTTTTCCCCTCCTGCTTCAGTTCAGCTGCTGAATAGGTTAGTCTATATGCCGCTTCTACTTTTGTTGCCATTTCAGCTAATTTGAACGAAATGCCTTGAAATTTAGAAATCGGTTGATTGAATTGATGTCGTTCTTTAGAATACTGTACGGCAGCGTCAAGTGCCCCGTGAGCAATACCAACAGACAATGCAGCAATGGAGATTCTACCTCCATCAAGTACTTTCAAGCTTTGAACAAACCCATCGCCAACTTCTCCTAAAATATTTTCATTTGGCACCCGACAATCCTCAAAAATCATCTCTGAGGTCTCAGAAGCCCGCATGCCCAGCTTATCTTCTTTTCTTCCTCCTCTAAAACCCGGAGTGCCTCTCTCTACGACAAAAGCGGTCATTCCATGTGAGTCACCAATTTCACCAGTTCTCGCTATTACCACGGCAATATCACCAGACTTGCCATGAGTAATAAAATTTTTGGTGCCATTGATGACCCATTCGTCACCATCTTTTACAGCGGTTGTTTTCATATTTCCGGCATCAGATCCTGTGTTGGGTTCAGTTAAGCCCCAGGCTCCGATCCATTCCGCAGTAGCCAATTTAGGTAACCACTGGTATTTTTGACTTTCATTGCCAAATTGTAAAATGTGTCCAGTACATAGCGAGTTATGTGCCGCCACTGACAAACCAATTGAGCCGTCTATTTTAGAAATCTCCGAAACAACAGTTACGTATTCTGGATAACCAAACCCAGATCCACCATACTCCTGAGGGACTAGTACCCCCATTAACCCAAGGTCTCCCAATTTCTTGAACAATGGAACCGGAAATTCCTGCGATTCGTCCCACTCCATCATCTTAGGTCTCATTTCTTTCTCACCGAAATCTCTTATCATTTGAGATATCATCTCCTGATTTTCCTTCACTTGTTGTGAATTTTCGCTAATTATTGTGCTCATATTCCCTTGATTTTCAGATACTAATGGAACGAATTGTTAAAATGTTCGCTAAAGTAAGAACTTAAAATTTCACTAGCAATTGATCACGAAAAGGAAAGTAGGGGCACTTATAATTTTTGCTGATGAGATTGTTACTTTTGCACCTTTAAAAATTCAGGTGAGATGAATATTGCTGTTGTAGGAACAGGCTATGTGGGATTGGTTACCGGAACATGTTTTGCGGAAACGGGAAATCATGTAACCTGCATTGATATTGACGAGAAAAAGGTAGATCAGCTAAAAAGTGGCAAGATAACCATTTACGAACCTGGGCTTGAGGCTTTATTCGAAAGGAATATTCGTCAAAACAGATTGAAGTTTACTACGAGTCTGAGTGAGGGCATAGAAGGAGCAAAAGCAATTTTTCTTGCATTGCCCACTCCCCCTGATGAAAACGGCTCAGCTGACTTAAAGTACATACTAAAAGTTGCGAGTGACTTAGGCCCTCTCCTTAAAGATTATGCTGTTATAATTGACAAAAGTACAGTTCCAGTTGGCACTGCAGAGTTGGTAAAAAAGGAGATTTCGAAGGGCTCCAAAGTTGAATTTGATGTTGTATCAAACCCAGAATTTCTGCGGGAGGGTGTTGCTGTCGACGATTTCATGAAACCGGATCGTGTTGTTGTTGGCGCCAGCTCTGATAAGGCAAAAAAAATAATGGAGAGCATGTACTCCCCATTAGTTAGGCAGGGCAATCCGATTATTTTTATGGATGAAAAATCTGCGGAATTGACTAAGTACGCGGCGAATTCTTTCCTTGCTACCAAAATCACATTCATGAACGAAATCGCAAATTTATGCGAGAAATTGGGCGCTAATGTAGATGACATAAGAAAAGGGGTTGGTACTGACAGCAGAATTGGCAGGCGATTCCTATTTGCAGGAATTGGTTATGGTGGAAGCTGTTTCCCAAAAGATGTTAAGGCACTGGCCAAGTCATCCCAAGCAGTGGATTATGATTTTAAAATCCTAAATGCCGTTATGGCAACCAACGATACCCAAAAATTGAAATTGATTGACAAATTAGATCACGTTTTTGGAGGAGACTTTCGAAATAAAACCGTGGCAGTTTGGGGGCTGGCATTCAAACCATATACTGATGATATTAGAGAAGCGCCGGCTTTCGAAAACATCAAGTTTTTAGTGGATAAGGGGGTAAACGTAAGAGCCTACGACCCCGAAGCGATGAATAATACAGAATCAGTTTTCGGAGATTCAATTTATTATTCTTTAGATGAATACGATGCGCTTAATGGAGCAGATGCTCTAATGATTATGACAGAATGGCCAATCTTCAGAACTCCCAATTTTGAGCAAATTGGCAATCTGCTCAAATCAAAAATTATTTTAGATGGAAGAAACCTTTACGACCCCCAGATGATGGAAGAACTTGGCTTTAGTTATTATAGTATTGGTAGAAGGGCTATTAATGGAAAGTAAGAAAATTCTAGTTACTGGAGGTGCCGGTTATATTGGATCGCATACAGTCGTTCAGCTACATGAAGCAGGATATACCCCAATTATTTTGGATGACTTTAGCAATTCAGATCGTAAGGTTATCCAGGGTATTGGTCGCATTATTGGCACTGAGGTAAAATGGTATGAATGTGATTGTCGTGATCGTGAATATTTAGAAAAGATATTCATTCTTGAAAAAAATATCGAGGGGGTAATACATTTCGCTGCCTCAAAGGCGGTGGGGGAATCTGTTGCTGATCCACTCAAATATTATGATAACAACCTAGGTTCATTGATCACTTTAATGAAAGTGATGGATAAATCTAAAGTGAACAAGATGGTTTTCTCTTCCTCTTGCACTGTATATGGCCAGGCTACGAACCTCCCGGTTACTGAAGAAAGCCCTATACTCCCGGCTGAGTCGCCTTACGGTTTTACGAAACAAGTAAGTGAGGAAATCATCAAAGATGTCGCAAAATCGAATCCCAATTTTAGGGCAATCTCATTGCGTTACTTTAATCCCGTAGGTGCTCATCCAACCTCACATATTGGTGAGCTACCAAATGGGGTTCCAAGCAATTTAGTCCCATTTATTACCCAAACTGCCGCTGGAATTCGAGATGAGGTTACCGTGTTTGGTAATGATTATAGCACACCAGACGGCTTTTGTATTAGGGATTACATTCATGTGGTTGATCTTGGAAATGCTCATGTGAAAGCACTGGAATTCCTTAAAAAAGCC
Organism: Cyclobacteriaceae bacterium; assembly: GCA_040222875.1. GTDB lineage: Bacteria > Bacteroidota > Bacteroidia > Cytophagales > Cyclobacteriaceae > JAJCYL01. The sequence continues at coordinate 97,243 of JAVKCG010000008.1, forward strand.
AAAGAGAATTATCAAGTAATCAATTGCGGGACAGGCAAGGGAAATTCAGTAATGGAGGTGATAAAGGCCTTTGAGGAAGTGACTAATCAACAGCTGAAATATCGAGTGGGCCCTCGCCGTCCAGGTGACGTCGAAGCTATTTATGCAGATACATCAAAAGCCAACAAACTTCTTCAGTGGGAAACCCAGCTAACACTTGAGCAGGCACTAGAAGATGCCTGGGACTGGCAGAAAAAGATTTCATAATGAAAAATCGATCTATTTTAATTACGGGTGGTGCAGGCTTTATTGGATCGCATGTTGTAAGGTTATTGGTCACGAAATATCCCGATTACAAAATCGTCAATTTCGATGCGCTTACATATGCCGGTAACCCTCAAAATTTGGTTGATATTGAAAATGCACAAAATTACTTTTTTGTAAAAGGAGACATTAATGATGCTAATAAAGTCAGCGATGTTTTCGATCAATATGGCATTAATGGAGTCATTCACCTAGCGGCTGAATCTCATGTAGACAGATCAATTTCAAACCCCAATGAGTTTATACTGACTAATGTTCTTGGATCAGTAAACCTTCTCAATGTAGCCCGGGAAAAATGGAGTGCCGATTTTGTTGAAAAGTGTTTCTACCATATTTCCACAGACGAAGTTTATGGTTCTGTTGACGAAGGATTTTTTACCGAATCGACACCGTACGACCCGAAATCACCTTACTCTGCATCAAAGGCTAGTTCAGATCATTTCGTGAGGGCTTATAATAACACATTCGGGTTGCCCACACTAATATCTAATTGTTCTAACAATTATGGCCCAAATCACTTTCCAGAAAAGTTGATCCCGCTTTGTATAAACAATATCAAAAACTCTAATCCGCTACCTGTTTACGGTAAAGGCGAAAATGTGCGTGATTGGCTATATGTGGAAGATCATGCCAGAGCAATCGACCTCATTTTCCATAAGGGGAAAATTGGTGAAACTTATAACATTGGAGGGCTGAATGAGTGGAAGAATATTGATGTAGTTCGTCAGCTTTGCCGCATTATGGATGTTAAGTTGGGTCGCAAACCTGGAACATCTGAAGAGTTAATCACCTTTGTAAAAGACAGGGCTGGTCACGATCTACGGTATGCCATCGATGCATCAAAACTCGAAAGAGAACTAGGATGGAAACCGGAAGTCTCTTTTGAAAAGGGCTTAGAAAAAACAGTGGATTGGTACCTTACCAACGAGGCCTGGCTTCAAAATATCGTATCTGGTGAGTATCAGGAATACTACAAAAAGCAGTATTCTTAATGAATGCATAGCGATGTAGCCATAATTGGAGGTGGGCTAGCTGGACTTATAAGTGCTGCACTACTGGCAAAAAATGGCTTAAACGTTGCGGTTTTTGAAAAGAAAACTTATCCTTTTCATCGGGTTTGTGGCGAATATATTTCTAATGAGGTTAAGGGGTTTTTGATCAGGGAAAGTCTCTATCCAGATGAGCTTAAGCCTTCTAAAATCAATAACCTTCTACTAACCTCAACTTCAGGTAATAAAGTTGATGTTCCTTTGAAAATGGGCGGTTTTGGGATAAGCCGCTTCAAATTAGATCATTTTCTGGCGCAAAAGGCAGTTGCTGCTGGCTGTAACTTGCAAACAGGGATAGCTGTAGAATCTGTTAAAAAACAGGTGGATCATTTACAGGTGAATTTAATGGACGGCAGTATACATCAAACAAATTTGGTCATTGGAAGCTTTGGCAAGCGATCTAATCTCGGCAGAAATGAGGGTAACGATTCCACTAGTTCGCCATATTATGCCGTCAAATATCATATCAACACTGATTTTCCAGACGACCTCATCGCACTTCACAATTTTAAGAATGGCTATTGTGGCTTGAGTAAAGTTGAGGGCCAACATTTCAACTTATGCTATATGAGCCATGTTTCGAATATTAAGAAACATAAAACTATCGAAGCAGTCGAAGAGAATGTATTGTACAAAAACCCTCATCTCAAACATATTTTTTTAAACTCTGATTTTCTCTTCGAAAAACCAGTTACGATAAACCAAATCAGCTTTACTAAAAAACCTTTGATAAAAGATGGTCTAATTATGTGCGGCGATGCGGCTGGCATGATCACCCCCCTGTGTGGTAATGGAATGGCCATGGCCATACACTCGGCCAAAGTATTATCTGAATATATTCTTAGGGAAAAATCGTTAGATGAGCCTGCAAAGTGGAGGATAGAGCACCAATATCAACAGTTTTGGAACTCAACTTATAAAAACCGATTAATGATGGGGAGGGCATTTCAAAGACTATTTGGTGGAGCTTTAACATCAGAGATTGCAGTTGGTTTAATGAAAACCCCTCTTTCACAGACCCTCATTAGCTTAACTCATGGTAGGTATTTATCGGCCTAAAACAAAAAGGCGGATACCTTTTGGGCATCCGCTATATCTTTAAATCAACGAAAACTTACATTCTTTCGTCTTGAGCTTTAGTTTCTTGCTTCACATCATCTTTGGCGTAAGTAGGACACATTTTCTGTGTACAAGCACCAAGAGACATTAGGAAAATTGCGAGTAGAAGTACCTTACTTTTCATAACGATTCAATTATGTCCAAAGATTCGTTCTTCGAATATATCATAATATATAGGTAAGAACAAAGAAATTGTGATTTTGGAAGAATTAACGGTAATATTTCCATCTTATTGGGTCATTTTTCTAAAAAATTATGCCATTAACAAGTTGCAACCTCTAATATCTGAATTATCCATTCTCCCAAGAATTTCGAAGGATTGATCAGCATTTAGCCTGCCCAAATCTTTGGTTTCCAGAAATGAGCAAGTATGCAAATTGGCTAAATCGATAATGTTTAGCGCTCCGCTCTGGCCCTGTAGTTTATAGGTAAAAGGGTCATTAATATCCCGGATCTTAATATGCATCCACGGCGGTTTTAAAAAAATGCCGTCATGAACAGAATAAGCCTGTGAATTCAATTCAGACATGCCATATTCAGAATGGACGCACTTTACTCCAAATGCCTTCTTGTAAATCGCATGCAATTCTCGACGGGTCAATTCTTTTCCTCTACCCTTCATCCCACCCGTCTCCATTAGCAGCGCATTAGGAATTGAAATCGGAGAAGCTGTCAAATCCATCAAAGCATACGAAACTCCTATCAGTAGAAATTTGCGACCATGGTCTTGACTCTGTCGGTATTTTTCAAGGATGCCCTTTGCATCTATTTCTACATATCCTGACAAATCGTCGTTTGTTTTACCAATAAAGTGATCAACCATTGAAATTAATGAGGAATCACCTTGCTCAAGATATGATGGGAGTAAGGCGGCAATCACAAAATCAGAGAGAGGCCCATAAACCGATTCAAAAATGGTGGCTGTGATCCAATGATAATCAGAAAGTGAGTGTACAAATTGGTGGCTCCTTTGTTGCCCTGATGTTCCACTACTCTTAAAAATTAAGTCCTCATTCCAACTTCCAGACTTAATGGTGTGTTCTTTATAAAAATCAATTGGTAAAAACGGTATTTGGTCTATTTCCTGAACGCTTTCAATCTTTAAATTGAGGTGTTTCAAATAGGATGAATAGACTTGATTCTCTAATGCCTGAAATTTGAAAATTTCAAGTGCATACCTTTTGAAGTTTTTATCGTTTATTTTAGGGATTAACTTAATTATGCTGTTTTCTAACTGCATTAATGGCAAGCTAAATTAAGAGGGCAAGGAATGAAAAGTATCAAGTTAGCGGCTTATTTAATAATAACTTCAATTCTACTTTATTCATGTTTCAGACCGGAAGATTTTCCAGATGAGCCAAGAATAACATATAATGATCTGAGATTTATCGTAACCGAACCTAATAACGTTCAAGACTCACTCAGTTTATTTCTGGATTTTCAGGATGGCGATGGTGACATCGGCCTCACATCTGAAGAGTCTTTTGCACCATACCATGATTTAAATTTTATAATTGATTCGGCTGGCAGGTTTGTGACGATTAGGGGAGAATTTAAACTACCATTTTTTGTGGGCATTGTAATCCCGGTAAGGGTGTTTGACCAAAATGGAGCATTCTTACGAGACTCAATTTTATTTGAGTTTACTGAAAGACTGGATGAGGACATCAGAACTTTAGATTTTAATTGCCAATTATATAAGGTGAATACGGTTTACGCCAATGAAAATTATCCCTTTACAATAGAAGTAAACGGTGAAGACATTAATGGTTCTCCACTGCCTGACAGATTCAATTTGTTCGCACCCATTAAAGATGGAGAAGAAGTATTTCTGGATACTTTTTTAATTCAGGAGAATACTTTTAATAAAAACATCCATGTTGATTTCTTGAGAAAATCACGGGGGGAGTATACTCTAATTGATCTAAATTCAGAGTTTGGTCAAGATGCCAACGGCTGTGGGATCGATTTCGACTCACGGTTTCCTATATTTCTGCCTGAAAAAATCGGGAAAGCGGTTGAGGGTACGCTCAGGTATGATATGCTCTCCAATGGTTTCGGAATACTTTTTGGGAACGACACATTCAAAATCAGGGCCAACATAATTGATAGAAACCTAAATGTCAGCAATACTGTTGAATCCCCTGATTTAACGCTCAGCCAGATTCGTCAATAACTGAATTAATAAAGAGCAGGAAACTGTAAAGGGTTATAGTCGCTCATTATCTCGTAAGCAGCCTCAAATACATCTTCTACACCCGGCTTTGAAAAATAGTCGCCATCAGACCCATAGGCAGGTCGATGTGCTTTAGCAGATAATGTTCTTGGTTTGGCATCAAGGAAAGCATATGCATTTTGATCCTCAAGCACTTTTTGCATCATATATGCTGATCCTCCACCAGGAACATCCTCATCTGCAAATATGACCTTGTTGGTCTTTTTCAGAGACTCGATAATTACATTCTGACGATCAAACGGAATAAGGGTCTGAACATCAATTACTTCAACAGAAATGCCATTCGCTTCTAGTTGATTTGCCGCTTCCAGTACTAACCTACACATTGAACCATATGTAACAATGGTTAAATCAGAACCTTCTTTCAATATTTCTGGTATACCTAGAGGCACTTTAAAATCACCAATATTATCCGGAATGCGCTCTTTTAATCGATACCCATTCAGGCTCTCTATCATAAGAGCGGCATCATCTGAAGCGAAAATAGTATTATACAACCCTGCGGCTTGAGTCATATTTCTGGGTACTAAAATGTGCAATCCCCTCAGGCTTCCGAGAATCATCTGCATAGGTGAGCCTGAATGCCAAATGCCTTCCAATCGATGGCCTCTAGTTCTAATAATTACTGGTGCTTTCTGACCTCCTTTTGTCCTGTATTGAATTGTTGCGAGGTCATCAGAAAGGGTTTGAAGAGCGAAAATCAAATAATCAAGATATTGAACTTCTGCTATGGGCCGTAGCCCCCTGATTGCGGCACCTATACCTTGCCCCACAATTGAAGTTTCCCTAATTCCAGTATCTGTCACCCGTATTTCCCCAAACTTTTCCTGCATTCCAGCCATGCCCTGGTTTACATCACCGATGTTCCCCACATCTTCACCAATAGTGAAAAATCTTGGGTCACGTTTAAAAGCTGCTTCAAAGCATGCCTGAAGCACTTCCCTGGCATCTACTATTTTGGAATCATCAGAATATTTTGCTGGTGTACCCTCCTGTTTCAAAGCACAGGATGAAGACTCATTGTATAAATGTGAACTGTATTGATCAAATGCGTCACCTTTCTTCTCTTTAAGAAATTGTATTATGTTGTCTCTGGCTTGGGTCTTTCTGCTCAATAAATGCCTCAATGAACGCCTGAGTGCTTTATGAATATCCATTTTCAATGGATTCATTGCAGATTTCAGGTCAGAGTGAATCGTTTTCAATTCACTTGCATCAGAATTTTGATTGATAGCCTGCTCTAATAATTGCAATGCCGCAGACCTGTCATCTTCAATTGGAGCCATGAATTCCTTCCACGCTTCGGCCATTGCCTGCTTTACGTTGGCTTTAGCATCAGTCTCCAGCTGATTAAGATGATCTTCTGATGCCAGCTCATGCTTTAAAATCCAAAGCTTGAACTGCTTTATACAGTCAAATTCTTTTTCCCATTCTAGCCGGTCTTTTGATTTATACCGCTCATGACTTCCTGAGGTAGAATGCCCTTGTGGTTGGGTCATTTCTGTCACGTGTACCAATACCGGCACATGCTCTTCTCTGGCCAGTTTTGCGGCGCCCTTGTACATCCTACACAATCTCTCATAATTCCAGCCCTTCACGGTAAATATGTCGAATCCCTTTTCTACATCCGTACGCTGCAACCCTTCCAGGGCTTTGGAAATACTTTCTTTCGTAGTGTGATATTCTTTAGGTACTGAAATTCCATAATCATCATCCCAAACAGACATTACTACAGGAATCTGTAGCACACCAATTGCATTCATCGATTCAAAAAACTGGCCTTCAGATGTTGAGGCATTTCCAATGGTGCCGAAAGCAACCTCATTCCCGTTTTTAGAAAACTTCGTGAATTTTTTCAGTTCGGGATTATTTCTATAAAGTTTTGATGCATAACCCAACCCAACTAAACGAGGCATTTGTCCGGCAGTGCATGAAATGTCAGAACTGCTGTTTTTCATCTGGGTTTGATCTTTCCACTCTCCGTTTTCATCGATTAACCGATTGCCAAAATGGCTGTTCATCATGCGGCCGGCCGATGCGGGTTCTGCAACTATATCTGTATGGGCATAAAGCTGGGCAAAATATTGCTTTAAGGTTAGGCCACCAATGGCCATCATGAATGTCTGATCACGATAATAGCCAGATCTAAAGTCACCTTTTTGAAATGCCTTGGCCATTGCAATTTGTGCTACCTCCTTGCCATCGCCAAAAATCCCAAACTTAGCTTTGCCTTTGAAAACTTCTTTTCTTCCTAGCAAACTGGCCTCCCTGCTTTCACACGCTAATAGGTAATCCCGAAGTATTTCTTTCACAGGTAAAAATGGCTGGGCAAGGGCTTTTGCTTCTCTCACAGTTTGCGTTTTATAGTGGAAAAATCGAAAGAACGAAGTAACCAAAATTAGCCAAAACAAGGGTTGCTTCCAAGAGGCTAACCTTCGCTAAATAGTGTTTCAAACGTTTGTATTTCGTGTTGGTTCTATATCCTCAAAAGATAATTTGGAAGATGGTTATTTCCGATTACGATTAATTTTTTATTTCGAATATTACAGTTTAGAATAATTTTTTTCTGATTTTCCTGAAAAAGGGTGGCTTTTGTTTGGATTACATGTGATTTAATACGCTTCTGAACTATTTAATTTGCCATAATTTATATTTGCCAACCATTTGAAAACCAAAACCCAAAATCATGATAATTGGTGTACCTAAGGAGATTAAAAATAATGAGAACAGGGTGGCCCTAACACCCAGCGGCGTCTCTGAGCTCAAGAAACGAAACCACACTGTTTACATACAGGCAACTGCCGGCTTAGGTAGTGGTTTTAGTGATGAACAATACTCCGATGTGGGTGCTCAAATTTTACCAACTATTGAAGAGGTTTATGGCATTGCCGAGATGATCGTTAAAGTGAAAGAGCCGATTGAGCCAGAGTATAAACTGATTAAGAAGGATCAATTGGTTTTCACTTATTTTCACTTTGCCTCATATGAACCACTGACCAAAGCAATGATTGAAAGTGGGTCTGTGTGCCTTGCTTATGAAACGGTTGAAAAAAGCGATAGAAGTTTGCCTTTGCTGGTTCCGATGTCTGAAGTTGCCGGAAGAATGTCAGTTCAGCAGGGTGCAAAATGGCTTGAAAAACCAATGAAGGGCAGGGGTATTCTTTTAGGTGGCGTACCCGGTGTAAGGCCAGCCAAAGTATTGGTCATCGGTGGAGGTGTAGTTGGCACTGAGGCAGCTAAAATGGCAGCTGGCCTTGGTGCAGACGTTACAATAATGGATCTGAGCCTTCCCAGGCTACGATACCTGGCGGACACAATGCCAGCGAATGTCAACACATTTATGTCAAGTGAGCTGAACATTAAAGAACTACTACCCAGCCATGACCTAATAATTGGGGCAGTTTTGATTCCGGGAGCCAAAGCACCAAAGCTAATCACCAGGGATATGCTCAAACTCATGCAACCAGGCACTGTGCTAGTTGATGTAGCCATTGATCAGGGTGGCTGTTTTGAGACTTCAAAACCAACCACACATCAAGACCCGGTGTATATCATTGATGACGTAGTGCACTACAGTGTGGCCAATATGCCAGGCGCTGTGCCGTATACATCCACATTGGCGCTCACAAACGCCACTTTGCCATACGCCATTCAATTGGCTAACAAAGGTTGGAAAAAGGCATGCAAGGAAAACCAGGAATTAAAACTTGGATTGAATATTATTGGCGGAGATGTTGTTTATCAGGGTGTAGCAGATGCTTTTGGTTTGCCAATGAACGACGTTGAGGGATACCTTTAATTGTTAGTCCCTCTCGGATAATCTGGTAACTTCTCATAATCTTCAAGGCTATTGGTGTTTTGGTTGATTTTAAAGCAGTAGGTATTTAGGCCGTTAGATACTGCTATGAAGTCGGCCTTTAACGTAGCATTATATTTAGCGACCTGATGCATTGTATTAACATCAATTTTTTCTTTGAATGACTTACATTCAATGAGCAAAAAGCATTTCCCCTCTTTGCTCAAAACATGTATGTCGCTCCTGTTAATCTTTTTGCCTAATCGAACCCCCTTCTCTACTGAAATTAATGATTTAGGATAATTGAGGTCTTTTATTAAATGATTAATCAGGCTCTGACGAACCAGCTCTTCCGGAGTGAGCACTAAATATTTTTTTCGGATATCATCCCATATATGGGTTTTACCATCTATAGCCTTTACTGTGGGCTTAAATTCAGGAATATGAATAGGCACCCTTCAAAGTTAGAAGATCAGTGCGCATTGTTTATAAAAAGCTGTTCAGGTAATTTGGTATAAATCTCCAACAATGCACTACACCAATATTCCCAAAGAGTTTTATTCATTCGAAAGTGGAGAACCTTTCAGGAATTGTAAAATGTGTGATCGGGACTTAACCGGGCCTTCATCGCACTATGTGATAGAAAAAGCTATCAAAAAATATACAGGATATAAGGCATGGGATGTGGTGTTTGAGTATGCTATCTGTGTGAATTGCGCCGGTTCCTTCAGAAACGAATTATCGAAAGATTCGATGCATCGCATAGAAACCTATTTCATGCAAAATGTCGACATGAATAAACAGCAAAAAAGATTGAACCACGAGAACCCACAAGTTGAAGATTTTGTTAACGAATGCATCCTGACGGGTGCATCAAAATCAGATGTAGATGAATATCAGATTTTCGGTGAGTGCCGTGGGGATAAATTTATGTTTGGCCCAATGCCTTATATGGTTAGTGGTCAGGCCATTGATAAGATTAGCGAAATGCTGTCGGCAAAAACCTTAGATGAACTAGATGGCTTCTCCGAGAAATTTTTGGGGCCGTCGCCTGAACTTGAGGGGCTATTCACTGGGCCTAGAGTTGTGTTGATTTAGATCACAGCCTTCAGACTTAACTATTTAGTTAGATAAAACCCACTTATGTTATCACTCAAAGATTTAATAAGTCCTGTTCAAATAAAATTAATTTCTGACCTCAATGAAAAAGAACCTGCACATGCTCAGGTCCTTGGAACTGACCTTGTAGTCATCAAATATGGAGATTCTGTGTCAGTGCTCTATGGCAGGTGTTTACACAGAGGAGCTCTTTTATCTGATGGTTATATCGACGGCCAAAACCTGATCTGTGGCTTGCATAATTGGGATTATAGGTATGATACCGGAGTGAGTGCTTATGCACCGGATGAAAAGCTCCACAAATTCAAGCATGTAATAGATGGCGATGGGGTTTTTGTGGATGAAGAGGAGATAAAAGAATTTGAAGACAAAGAAATCCCACCGCCTTTTAATGAAAACGAGTACCTGGGCAAATATCAGGATACCCATCCTGAAGCCCCTGAACCATACACAAGCTATATACAGTCTTTGGCTAAAGATGGACTGACCCAGTTTGGCCATCATGGACAAACCACAGCCATGGGTGTTGAAAGGGATGAGCTCCCTAAGTGGAATGACATCCAATTTTTACCTGCTCAGTTAAGCCGTAAACCACTATTAGATGAAGAAAAAGTAGATACATCGGTAGTTATTGGTCCTAATGCCAAAAAGCCTTTGAAACTTGATATTCCTCTTTTTGTTTCTGATATGTCATTCGGCGCTTTGAGCAGGGAAGCTAAAATTGCCTTAGCCAAAGGCGCTGAAATGGCCGGTACTGGGATATGTTCAGGCGAAGGTGGAATGCTGCCAGATGAACAAGCCAATAACTCCAGATATTTGTATGAATTGGCCTCAGGGAAGTTTGGATTTTCCTGGGACAAGTTAAAAAAGGTTCAGGCTTTTCATTTCAAGGGTGGACAGGGGGCTAAAACTGGTACAGGAGGACATTTACCCGGACACAAAGTAGTAGGAGAAATTGCGGAAGTTCGTGGGATAAAACCAGGTAACTCTGCCATAAGCCCTGCTACGTTCACTGATTTACGAACATCATCAGAATTTGGTGCTTTCGCCGATACTGTAAGAGAAGAAACTGGTGGAGTGCCAATTGGCTTTAAGATAGCTGCTTCCCGAATTGAGGAAGACATTGATTTTGCGTTGGAGGCTGGTGTTGACTACATCATTCTCGATGGCCGCGGTGGTGGTACCGGGGCAGCACCAATTGTTCTTAGAAATCACATAAACGTTCCAACAATACCCGCCCTGGCCAGGGCAAGGAAACACCTCAATAAGGTTGGGGCCAATGGTATTAGTCTCATCATAACAGGCGGACTTCGGGTGCCGTCTGATTTCGCTAAAGCTTTAGCCATGGGAGCCGATGCAGTGGCTGTTTCAAACTCGGCATTGCAAGCGATAGGCTGCCTGGGCATGAGAGCTTGTCATACTAACAATTGTCCTGTGGGCATTGCCACCCAAAAAGAGAATTTAAGGTCTAGGTTGTTAATCGATAAATCAGCTGAACGATTAATGAATTTCTTTGGGGCAGCTACTGATTTAATGAAGGTTATTGCCAGGGCAGTTGGGCATGATAGTTTATCAAAATTCTCGCAGGAGGACCTTTCTACCTTCAACCATGAGATGTACTTACTGACAAACATCAGTTATGCCGGTGTAAATGGTGGAGGGAAATAATTTATCTCATTCCTTTGACTATGTAGCGATGACCATATCCAGGGCAATTTATGACATTTGGTGAAGTGGGGTCTGCGTCTATTAATTCGCCATCAACCCTGAATGTGAATTCGTAGAATGATTGATTTTTCTTCTTGATATCACCCAACGATTTAGTTAATTGGTAGGCTTTGAATTTGTCATTGTAGGTCATTTTCCAACTATCCTCATCTTTCACCCAGCCGTTAAAATTTCCACTGACAAAAACGGTTAAATTGGGATTCATCGATGGAAATTCAAATTGGATTTCATGGTCAGTTATTTGATAACCAACCTGTAGTTGTAAATTAAATAATAAGGCAACAATGAAGGTGTTCATTCTGTGTCTGTACTAAATGCTACATCGAAGGCCTCTTCAAAGATCAACTCACTTGGTTGCCAAATTTCAGTTGAATAAAAAAAGTTGCCATCTACAGGGCCGCCACCAGCAGAATGAATAAACCCATTCGTAGTGCCCCATTTATTAAAAAATGAAACGAATTCCTTTAAACCATCTTTACTCTTAGTTATAAAAATTGATGGTCTGCTATACTCATCTAAAATGAAAGCAGTTTGGAACTCCTCATTAAGATAAAACTCCAGCCGTTGACCATTTAATTTAGGTTTATAACTTTCGTTCCTGGCAATCCTGTTCAACAAAACGTAAACGTTCAGCTCATTTTGCCGCTTTTCGTCTGTCAATCGATCCTCATCAAGTTGTTTTACGGTTCCCGCTTTCAAATCCCTGATCCAAACACCCTCATCACTGAACATCCCAACTTTATGAAATTCATCACTCTTTTGCTCAATTCTTATTTTGAAGCCATCAATGGATCGCCAGATCTCGCTTGTATAAGGTTCAGTTAAATTAGGCTGAGTATGAACGGCCTTGATATAAAGTGATTTCAGGCTTGCCCACTTTTTCTTACCACCGATTGCTTCAAACATTTGGTCAGCTTTAATAACTGCTTGTTCATCTGGCGTGGTTTCCTGGGATTCAGCCGAAATAACAAAACAGACAAGTACTAAAGTTGCAATAATTCTCATTCCCCAATTTTAAAAAGTTAGTGTTTAGAATTTACTTGCTTTATGCCAATGAGTGGCAATTTTATTTCAACTGATTTGAATACCTGATTGAAGATTTACGTATGCTAACTGGATGAAGAAGTTTTACCTACTTGATTCAAGAATACTCACCCACTTGATTTTTTGGGTTACATATTATCTGGTTTTCAGTCTAATATGGGCCAATAGAGGTGACTATTATGCATCATTTTATTTAGAGTTTATTCTTCTGCCCATAAGGATGATGGCAGTTTATGTGACGATTTATGTGCTTATCCCTAAGCTGCTTGCACCTGAAAAATATTGGCAATTTGTTACGACATATATTGGGATGCTGATAGCTGCAGGGCTCTTGCAACGGGTATTCATCTACCTGTTTTTCGAGAGTTTCATTACGCAGCAAACAACAGTATTTTTTGATCCTGCATTGCTATTGAGAGCCGTAATTTTGATAAACTCAACCGTACTTTTTGTGTCTGCTATAAAAGTGATTCAGCTTTGGCAAATTGAGCGACAGAAAAATCAACGGCTAACTGAGCAATTAGATGAGGGCAGCAACATTATCAAGATCAAATCTGATAAGCGAACTTTTAGGATTACTGCCAATGATATCCTATTTGTTGAAGGTCTGGGCAATTACGTAATCTACCACACTTCAGATCAGAAGTTAATCAGTTATACCACTTTGAGGGATGCCGTCAATGAGCTTCCTGATAACTTTATTCGAATCCATAAAAGCTATGTGATAAATAAAGACCGGATTCAATCATATGACCCTGAAAGTGTTGAGATCAATAAAACAATGATTCCTGTTGGTAAGTCATTTAAAGGGGATTTGGCGATTTAGTTATTAGACCGCTGTGAACCAGACAACTTCCGCATACAGTGCAAGGAGAAATCTAATTAAAAACGGCAATTACATTGAGAACCACCACCTTACAAGCACATCCTATCTTTATTCAAACCTATCAATGACAAGCATATGATAAGGTTTTGATTAGAACTGAATTTGATGGTGATTTAAAAATCCCATTAACTTGTCACAATTCTTTCATAGAAACCATGAAAAAACAAATCAAGAGAATATTAGTAGGCCTTGTTGCCCTTATATTGATTGCTGCTATTGCAGAATACTGGTGGTCTACTAACCAGATAAAAGCACAAACAGGAGCATATACTGAAATTATCAACCCCAACAGATTTGTTAATAGTTATGAAATCATTGGAATTAAAAATGTGAAGGTCCTTAATGCCGACAGTGTATATTTTACTGTACGGAATGTTGTTTTGAAAAATGGGCTGATCCACTCGATAGACGATCCAACTGCTGAGAATACTGAGGTTGAATACATTGACGGAACTGGGAAGTACCTCATACCAGGCTTGATTGATACTCATGTCCACCTGGCTGAGAGCAAAAATGATTTGTACCTGTATCTGGCTAATGGAGTTACCTCCGTATGTGAAATGTTTGGTACAGAACAGCATTTAACCTGGAAGCAGGAAAAACGTCAAGGGGCCATCAGCCCTCATCTCTATGTCTCCTCACCCAAGGTTGGCAGCCTCAGTGGGTTTAATGCCAATATGACCAAATACTATGGCGGTGCGACTCACTTCAACACTGAAGAAGCGGCGGCAATTGGTGTGAAGATTTTTAAGGATCAGGGTTATGATGCAATCAAACTCAGCAGCTTTCTTCGGCTTGATATTTACAATGCGATCATCGATGAGGCAAATAAGCTTGGGATACCGGTTATCGGACATTTAGCTGAGGAAATAGGCCTGGAAAACTTATATGGATCCGGGCAATCTGAGTTGGCCCATGTAGAAGAAATCACCAAAAATACGATGTCAGCTTTTGGGGGTCTTGAGTATGACAATACGGAAGAATACCTGCAGTATCTAAAATCTAAAGCAGACAGCATTGCTATCAATCTCGCTGAAAACGATATTTCAGTATCCACTACCATCTGGTTGATGGAAAGCCTGCCGAAGCAAAAATTTGATCTGGACAATTTTATTAAAACAATCGAATTGGAATATGCGAACCTGGGAATTGTTGAAGGCTCTGAATTTAACAAAGGCTGGCTTCCTGGTAACAATCAATATGAAAACCTCGAAATCAAGAATGATCCCGAACGCCGGCCCAATTCTGAGCGATTTTGGAAAACCTACGTTGAGGCCATTCGTATTATGACTCGGGCTCTCGCAAAAAACGGGGTCACAATTTTAGCCGGTACTGATGCCAATGTTGCTTGTACCGTTCCAGGATTTTCCCTTCATGATGAGCTTGAATCTTTGGTCAAGGTTGGGCTGTTAAACGAGGAGGTTCTTTATGCAGCGACGGCTGCTGCAGCAGATTTTATGAATGAAAATACCGGAAGAATACAAGTTGGTAAAGAAGCCGATTTAATTCTGCTGTCTGCCAATCCTTTAGAAAATATTAAGAATACCCGGGATATTGAGAGAGTGTTTTTTGATAGATTTACTATTAATAAAGATAAAATTGAAGAAATGCTTGAAGCCGTTGCTGAGTCAAATAACCGCAATCGGGATGTGGATATTAGCCGTCATTTGTAAATGAATTTCTGGTCAACAGTAGTGACCATCAGGGTGATGGGCATTGTTACGGCCTTTAGCTTTTAGAAAAAGTCCCAAAAAGTCAAATGCGAGAAACTGACGGCGTTCAAAGAACTCAATTTTCTCTCTTCAATCTTCTGAGTGATCTTTCAATGCTTCATTCTGATCAACAGATTGTCGGGTTCTCAGGCCGCAACGGTGATTGGGAAAATTAGCTTTATGGTTATCCAGGTCTCTTTGTGCCTCTTGAACGGTATCCCTTAAGGGCCCCTCTTCAGGATGATCAATACAAACAAAATAGTGTTGAGTAGGCATGCTAATACTTTTTAAATGTTATAGGAAAATCAATTCTTATACCGAGTTCAGTTCGTCTGAAGATATTGTCATCTAAGTCGTTTTCGTTGGCAATATCAAGGGCATTTGCGAATAATTCCGCATTTATTATGCTCTTCTCTTTTTTCTTGTCTTTGAAGGTTATTAAAACACCAATACCAAAGTTTAGGCTTGCTTCACCTGTATCTCTAACCCAAAATTCAGGATAGAAGTGATAGCCTAATTTAGATTGGTTGTGAATAAACCTATAGTAGTCCATCTTCCAACTCCCTTGCCAAATATTTTTTTTGTATTCACCAGTAAATACATTCTTTTCAATCTCAAGTGTTTTTGCTCCTACCCTTGTCGTAGTTTTAAACTTTGAAGTTGATAAGGAAGAAAAATTATCCATTGCCTTTACTTCCATTGATATTGAGAAAAAGTGAATACCAGTAATGACAGATCCCTTAAAATTGTTATACGCCAGTCTTATTGATGGAGCAACATAATTTTTTTTATCAACTCCACGTAAGAGAGTATCCTTCTGGTTAATATAACTGAAAACATTTCCTTTAAAACCTCCAGTCAACGTTAACCAGCTAATACTGTATAAATTAGCTGGCCACCCGATGTTACTCTGCCTAGTAATTCTATTATTATCCGCTAAATTTCTTTTAAATGCTGAGTACGTCACGGCATTTGATAAACTGTCTTGGTAAACTGCTTTTTCGGCTGACAACTTGAGGTTTTCTAGATAGTATTTATCCTTCTGCACAATAAGACCACTATGTTCAATAGTTCCGTCCTTGACCTTCTTAATTTTTTCATCGTTTTCGGCCATTTTCGCCTCGTTCACGGTAATCATTGAGTCTACTTGTTTCACTTTATAATCCATGCGAGACCTGAATGTCGCATCCATATTTTCTGCCCTAATCTTTTCATACTCAGACTGAAATTTATCCCACTTTTTTGTGTACTTATTTATACTGTCCAAACTGTAGTCCAACGTTGCATTACCCAACAGCTTGTTTAATACTAATTCTGCCCCAAACTTATTAGATGTTGAACCACTACTAAGGATGGGAAGAATACCTTTAGAATTACCACCTTCTATATTGACGGACAATACACTGTTTCTTGTTGTGCCGTTTGTAGATGGTCTGGTTAGGATAGCACCTGCTTTGATTGTTTTTTCATCCGTATCAACACTCACAAAATTTCCTAAAGAACCATCGTTTCCAGCATTTACTAACGTTGTAAACTCTTTATACAGGATGCTATCAAAGAGACCTTGTTCAAATGTGAAGTTGTTTGTTTGACGTGGTGGATTAGTTGTGAATTGACTAAATGCTGCATGATCAGAGATCTGTATAATTAGCAATATGATTAGAAGCCTTTGTTTCATTCTGGTATGATATGTCTTGCTAAGCTCTAAACTTAGCATATACATTACAATACTCAGTTCTAAGTAATTATTATCTGATGCAAGTGCAAGAATGATAAAATTTAAACAGTCATTCAGATAAAAATCTTGACTAAATCTTCAGAAGTCATATTTCTTTTCCACAGCATATCTTAAAAGTTCGCCATTCCCTTTCAGGCCCAGGATCTTGATCATGTTTCTGCGGTGGGTTTCTACGGTGTAGGTGCTGGTAAAGAGCATATCTGCTATCTCTCTTGAAGTTTTACCTTGCCCAACAAGCTCTAAAATTTCCTTCTGCCGTTTTGTTAGAGTGCTTTTCTTAGGTGCTGAGTCCTGGTTTTTTATGCTAAAATAAATGTTAGGATCATAGTAGGTGCCTCCGTTCGATACTATGTCTATAGCTTTACGGACATCGTTTAGTGATGAGTTTTTTAATACATAGCCTGAAGCTCCAGCATTTATCATCTGACTTACAGCCTCCTCCTGATCATACATTGTAAAGGCCAGAATTTTAATTTCAGGGTGCTCTTTTTTTATAAGTTTAGTTGCTGCTATACCATCAATTTTAGGCATTCTAATATCCGTAATAATCACATCAGGAGATTCCCTATCCACGATCTCCAAAAGGAGTTCACCATCATTAGCAGTTCCAACCACGTTAATATTTTCATCTGATTGAAAATGTAATTCCAGCCCATCAATCAATGCTTGATGATCTTCCGCAATTGCTAGTCGTATCATATCGGCACTTCAATTATTATGGTTGTTCCTTTGCCAATTTCAGAATCGATATTCACTGTTCCGCCTAAATGAGAAATTCGCTTGTCGATGCTTCTCAAACCCATTCCTTTATCTGTTTTTACCACAACACTGGTATCAAAACCTCCCCCATTATCTTCGATCATAATATTTAGACAATCAGAGTGCCGCGTTAGATGAATATTGGCTTCAGATGCATCTGCATGCTTGACCACATTAGTGATAAGCTCCTGAATAATCCTGAACAACGTGAGTTCAAGGCTATTCTCCATTCTTTTATCCAACCCATGATCGCTTACAGTCAGCGTAAGATTGTTGGCTACGGACACTTTATTTGCCATTTCTTTGACCGACTTCAACAAGCCTTCTTTTGCCACCATCCCAGAGTTCTTGGCATGGGCTATTGCCCTTATTTTATTGTATGCCTCATCAATTAGAGCATCGGTCTTTGAGTGGAGTTCAGTCAGGCCTTTAGTTGAATTAGTTTTGATCGAATCGAAGTGTAACTTGATTGAAGCCATTAAACTCCCGAGATCATCATGCAAATCATTGGCTATACGTTGCCTCTCCTTCTCCTGCCCTATTATCATGGCATCAATCGTAGCTAGTTCCTGCTCTTTCAATAAGGTTGCAACTTTTTGCTTTTCAATATTCTTTTCCTGAACAGCCAATTGTTGTTTACGATTGGTGTTTTTCTGAATCAGGTAATATACGGTTGAGATAAAAAGAATAAATAATATGGCAATCACCAGAATATATAAATTCCGCTTCTCAGCGATTTCCCTTTGCGCTGTTTCAATGATTAGAGCAGCTTTTGTTTCTTCAGTCTGAAATTTCCATTTATACTGAGCTATGGACAATGAATTTCTATCGTAGTCAAGTTGATTTTTAAATGTATCCGATCGGCTTAGGGTAAAATAGGCTTCATTAGCATCACCTAGCCCGAAAAGGTTAGGGGCCAAATAGTAGTTAAGGTAGTATTCAGCTCTTACCGGATCATTTACGTAGCTGCTTTTTCTGGCGCTATCAATAAAAAGTATGGCTTCTTCATACTCGCCTTGATATCTGGCTATTTCTGCCAACTGTATATATGAACTAAATTTTAAATACCGCAAGTAAGGTTCATCACCAATCCGTTTGAGTGCCATTGTATGAAGATCAATTGCCTCCTCATATTTTTTTATATACTTCTTGTAAATCCCTAAGGTGATATAGTACTCAGTCCAAAAGTGGTGATCCTTCGAGAAAGAAGGCATCAAAAGGCTCATGCTGGTAAAGAATTGGTCATTTAGATCTACATTCAAGAATATATTTCTTAACTCAAACTTGAATTTATTCATTAAAAAATGGTACCTATCGGCTGAATCAGAAACGTATTTCTCATATAAACTCAAATAATCAATCAAGTCATCATTTGACTGAGATAGTTCCCAATTGTACATTTTTATGATTGAATAAAGTGCATATTTTATCTCTTCATTGGTGCCCACATCATTGGCCAACAAATACGCTTCACTAAAATTCTTGATAGGCTTTTCTGTATATGGGTCAGTAAAAAAGTAAGAATAGCCTAACAGGAGTTTTGTTATAATTCTGCCGTAATGGCCCTGAGGAAAGCTCCTATTTAACAGCTGGTATTTGACAGTATCTGAAGGCGTAATGACCACTTGGCCAGCATTATGTAATAACATTGATAATTGAACCATCGCTTCACCTAATGCATTATCAGGAATTTGTCTTGCTAAATCGCTTGCAACTTGATGATTGAGATTTTTCAACGCTAAAAAGAAATTATCCCTTTCCTGTTCATATTTTGCCTTAGCAGTAAAATGAAATTGCAATGCGACAAGAAACAAAGCCAGTCTTTTTGTCACATCAAAATAATCTTAGCCTTTGGGCAATGTGTCCCACTTCTGGGTCCAAATTCAAATTCCGATAAGTCAGACGGCATTTCGCCCAATGGTTTAGGTCCTGCCTCTTCATAGTCGCCTTGTTCATTTATACCTTCTCTATAGAAATATTCACTATCAAAAATTCCCGCAGAAAGTGGCCTATCATCACGGTCAGGCCGGTCATGGAGTCTCTTTAGTGTACGTTGGATGAACATAATCTCTCCTTTTTTCATCAATAACCCGTCAGTGGGTAAATTGTATTCATGCTTTTCATTACTAAGGCCAGCTTGGACTTCGATATTAAACAGTTTAACATGGTCATCATTAAGTGCTGCTGCAAATACACCCGGACCCTTGATTGCTGTTATACCCACATCCAAAAGCCCCCGATAGTTAATCACCTTAAAATCAATACTTGCAATTGCAAATTGTCCTTCTTCCAAATCGTCCTCATTTACATTCTCATCTTTATTAAACCTGGCGTAAACGCTGAAAAAAGTGCCGTAAACCTGACTCGAGTAGGCCACTTGATAATTATCATTGTCTCTTAGGTTGATGTAATGAATAAAATCGCTCATAATTTCTATTTTTAATTAGACATTTTTTTCTTCCTTGAATTTCTCCTGTGTAATTCTTTTTTCTGCTCACCTCCTTAATTTCATACCTGGTTAAAGGCTGCAAAAGCATCAACTAAACCAGAACCTGTTGCTACATCTTCACCCAAACCAGCCAATAATGCCACTCCTTGATTACTCGCAGGGTTTGATGACCCATGAATCACATCCTTACAATTTGATTTAATCACACTTTTTAAATCCTCAGGACTTAAACTACCATTTTTTTCAAGCAAAAGGGCACAAACCCCGGCAATTTGGGCGGTGGCTGAAGAAGTACCACTAAGCAGGCCCCAGCCATCTCTGCCACTTGTAGGGTCAATCAACCGGTCTAGTCTTGATCCTACCTGAAGCGGAAGTAAAATATATTTTCCATAGTTTTCAGCCATACCAGTCAGACCACAAAAATCTGGAACATTTCTTCCTATATATATTTTACTCTCGAAGGCACTGGCATAATTTGATGCCTCCATTCTCCCGTCTTCATCCACATAAACCCCACCAGCTCCAATTACTTCAGGCATCATTGCTGGAAATCCCACCTCACCATTACCGCTGGCACATACAACGGTAATGCCTTCATTGATTGCCATAAGAAGTGTGCCCTCCAGAGCCTTCAGAGAGCAGGGTAACGTCGTTCTATGAACGTTACCAACCCTTGAACCACGTACCGTTCTAACAAGATCACTTGACAAGCTTATTGAAATTATATCTGGTTCATGCTTTAAGGCCTCGTTAATACCTTCCAACAATGTCGCACTCAACTCATCATTTTCTTCATTGGTTAATTTTATTCCAATGAAGTCTACTCCAGGAGAAACCGCCAATAAGTTGGCGGCCATCGCTGTGCCATGACCATCCCCATCATGCTGTAGTTGGGTTGCACCGGCGGCCAAGGTGACATCAGTATTGTAACTACTCTCCTGGAAATAGGGGTGGTTAAAGTAAAAGCCGCTATCAATCATGGCAACTCTGATACCTTTACCAGTGACACCCTGACTGTGAACTTCTGTTGCATTGAGGATTCTGGCTACATCAGACGGAACACGCAAGTGATATGAAGCAATATTTGGAGGATTTTTGGAAGGTTCGTTTTCTGAAGAAGGCCTATCAGTGTATATAGAGGGCCATTGTATATAGGCACTGTCAATTACTTCATCTATCAGAGGATCTGCCTCCCAGGTTGTATCAAGAGGATATAAAAATGGTATAAGGCCTTCGTACTCAATATATGGTTTGATTGAATGAGGCGTTAATTCCGTTTTAAACGATTTTTCGTAGTCTACTTTTTTTCCACGTACAGTAATTAGCAAATCATTTTGTGAAGAAACAACAAACCCCTTTTCCTCCAATCTTTGTATGCCAAGTGCGATATCATTAGGATCTGGTATAAAATCTTCGATCATTTTAGAGTTTAATCTACCCGCATACTTGGTAAGTCCAATCCCATTTTTAGCCCCTTTAAACGTAACGGCCACTTTTACAGGTTGATCGGAGTTACTCATACCTTGGCTAATTTTTTAAATAATTCCATTTAATGTATTCAAGATAGTGAACCAATAGTTGTACTTACAATACCTACTGTTGAGTATTTTCTGAGTTTAAATCATCGAATTAAGCTGCTCATGAATTATGATAACTAAATTGAAAAAGCCGTTTGACTATTAATAATCACTTTATCTTGGGCAGCATTGGATTTTGTTTGGTATGGTAAGATATTCAACACCATGAATTTTTGAGTTGCTCTGATATTGTTGGCAACTTTTCAATTCAATTCCAGAAGCTAGATCTGCAGATATCTTTGAGCCTAAAATGGTGGCTTTATGGTCATAGATTTGGAAGCAAGTATTGAATGGTACACTCAAAATCTTGGCTTTGAAGAAGAGGGTGAATTCCAGTTTTTTGGAAATTGGATTCAGCTGTTGAATTTATAAAAATAAAATCAGATTAAGGGTTGCTCCCCTCTGCCGATTTAACTCTGGGCTTAACCCTGGCCACCTCAGAGATCAGATACTTTCTACCTGTATTAATATCCAGGCAAACAGAGCGGGTTCTCTTTTTTTCCTCTTTTTGAAAAATCCTTTTATCCAGCTGAAACACCTGGCCTATCTCAATGTCGGAAAGGAATGTGGCCTGGATTTCACCATCATATTTTGATAATGCCTTGAATAAGTCGGGATCGGCACAACTGGAAGCTTTAGGTTTTGACAGAAACTTGTAAATAACTGGAGTTAAATCTTTAGGAAATGCACCCTGTCTCATCATCGGAATCAACAGATTTTTGAATATCGATTTCCATTCTTTACCATGAGGCATAACGGCGCTTTGGTACTGTTCAAAAGTTATCAGGTGCGCAACTTCATGCAGATAAGTCATTAAAAATTGATAATGGTTCAGGTCATGATTAACAGTAATGTAGTGCCTGCGTTCTTTATGAACATACCTATAATCGCCAAGTTTAGAGCTTCGGCTTTTAGTGATCTTTAGCTGAAATCCATGATGTTGCCAGAGATCATAGCAATAATCTATAGCGGGGGTTGGTACGTATTTTTTAAAAAGCTCTTTCGAATCCAACCTACTTATCGTCCCGGTCAATGGCTCTCCTTATCACATCTTTGACGATTTCTTTGATTCTTCTGCGGGTTTCCAATACCTCTTCTTTGCTCATTTCACGCCTTATCCTGATGTGCTCAGATTCAATCTCAGCTTCAATGTCTTCCATTACTTCATCAATTTGGTCGCCAATCTCGTCAAGTTCAATATCCACCTCACTGAGTGCTCTTTCGATCTCGTCTACCTCTATATCGATGTCTATCATTGCCCTGTCAACTTCGTCCATTGCATCATCTACCTCATCCATTGCCCCTTCAACCTCGCGGAGGGCATCTTTTATTGCTGATCTTACCTCACGCTTTACTTCCACTAGCTCTTCATCCTCCAAATCAGTAATGATTTTGACTTTGGGCTCATCAAAATCCATCATGTAATAAGCAATTACCCCAGCCAGGGTTAAGATCAAAACGAGAGGTACAATTTGGGATGCTTTCATGGCTCAATCATTTAGTGAACAAAATTACAAACTTGTTCTTAAACAGCTTCAGCTTCGAGTTTTTCAAGGTCACGGATTAAAATGCGCCTGCGGTCAAAATTGATTAAATTTTTTTCTTTCAGCTCATTCATAATCGTAGTAACCGTCTGCCTTGAAGTGCCAGTGAGGCTGGCGATGTCTTTGTGGGTGAAGTGGCTTTTTACCATGGTTTCAAAGCCAACTTTTTGGCCCCGCTCTTCAGCCAGTTCCATTAAAAAATCTACAACCCGGGTCCTGGCATCTTTAAAAACCAGCGATTCCAGACGTCGCTCAATTTTTTTCATCCGGAGGCCAATAAGCTTGAATATTTTAAGGTTCATGGTTTCATTGTCCCTCATCATGTTCCTCATGTCTTCAATTGACATCTGACAAATTCGAGTATCGTTGTCCAGAACTTGTGCAAAATCAGATCGGGTGCCCTCCCCGGTTAAGGCCAGCTCTCCGAATATTTCCCCCTCACCTAATATGGCTTTAATTACCTCTTTGCCGCTATCTGAATAAGAACCAATTTTTACCCTTCCATTGGCAATAAGATAAACATGGTTCGATGGCTCATCTGGGAAATAGATGAAATCATCTTTCTTAAAAAGATTGGGGGCATGTTTATCTTCAAGATCCGGAGACTTGGTTGGGCACATCAAGTCATACAAATCAACTTTTTCGAGGTACCACAGTCCTGACTTATCACTCATAATTTAAGGGCAATTTAGGTTTGTCACCATCATGACATTCAAGATAACCAAAAACCCAAAATAAAGATTCAATCCCGGGCGGAAGATTTTGATTTTATTACTCTGTGAAGCCCATATGTACTAGCCCAAAGTGCTAAAGCAGCAAGTGAATATTCCAGGGCATGGGAATCAGATCGCAGACTAATCCAAAAGGTTACAATTGTTGAAACAAAAAGGAACCAGTATAAGAATTTCAATAGATTTTGTTGCGAAGCCATAAAGTTTTTAATGGTGATGCTTGCTAAAGAAAACGAATCATAATCACATAAAATTAATTGCAACATTAATTTAACACAGATATTTATCGTAATATTGCAATAATTAAATGAAATATGGGAATTACGAAAGTAGACCTTTTTACTACAGAACAAAACCTTTTGGCCCAGATGGCAAAAGCCTTCGCACATCCTGCTAGAATAGCTATTATTGAACACTTACTTAAGGCTAATTCATGTATCAATAATGATCTGGTTAAGGAATTGGGTTTAGCTCAACCTACAGTCAGTCAACATTTAAGAGAGCTAAAAGACATCGGAATAATACAAGGAACCATTGAAGGTGTTTCGGTGAGCTATTGTATTGATCCTGAAAGATGGGCAGAAGTTAAAGGTCTATTCTCTGAAATGTTTGACGGTTATGAAAATCCCTCGGTCAGCGAGTGTTGTTAAATGACCATTCTGATTTAGAAAAAATATTATAAATATGAGATTATCCGAAGTAAAGAAATTATTGCCATCATTATCGAATCTTGAATTTAGGTTGCCTGATGGTTCAATCGTTCCAAAGCACTTTCATGTAACCGAAGTTGGAGTTGTTACCAAAAATTTCATAGACTGCGGTGGTACCGTGAGAAATGAGAAAGCTGCGAGTTTTCAGTTGTGGCAGGCTCAAGATCACGATCATAGATTAGCTCCTCAAAAATTACTAGGCATTATCGAACTTTCCGAAAAAGTATTAAATATGGAAGACCTAGAAATTGAGGTTGAATATCAGGCCGATACGATTGGAAAATATGGGCTAGATTTTGAAGATGAGCAGTTTGCCCTAACGAGTAAGTTTACAAACTGCTTGGCACCAGACAAATGTGGTATTGATAAAGTCAAACCAAAAATCAGGTTGTCTCAATTGGAATCAGTAGATGGTGGCTGTACTCCAGGGTCGGGATGTTGTTAAAGCAAGTGAGTAATGACTGAACAAACCAAATCATTCTTTAAACCGCTGACAAAGACCATCGAGAGCTTGTCGACTGGTCAGATTACTGAGGAAAGAAAAGTCCAGTTGCAGGTTTTGATTAATTACATCAGTGAAAAATATGCAAATGGACAAGAAATAAAATTGAATTTTATCTGTACCCATAATTCCAGGAGAAGTCAATTCGGTCAAATATGGGCTCAGGTAGCAGCTTACTACAATGGTATCGAAGCTAAATGTTATTCAGGGGGCACCGAGATTACAGCTTTCAACGAGAAAGCAGTATCAACCCTGAAAAATGCTGGTTTTAAAATAGCGATGAAAGGTGATGAAAATCCGCTCTATGATGTTTTTTACTCAGAAGATGTAGCACCAGTAGGTATGTTCTCAAAAGTTTATGATGATGCAACCAATCCGACATCGGGATTTGCGGCTGTTATGACTTGTTCACATGCAGAGGAAAATTGTCCTTTTGTTGCCGGGACGGAAAAACGGATCAGCTTAAATTATGACGATCCCAAGGAGTTTGACGGAACAGCACAAGAAGTAGCAAAATATCATGAACGGTCCATGCAGATAGCTTCAGAAATGTTCTATGTCTTTTCGCAAATCTCAAATAAGCTTAAATCATTCTAGGGCTCCCTGAACTTCTACTTTCCTGATATTTTTATTCTTCTCATCCGATTCAATTAATCCATCCTTCAATCGTATGATCCGATGGGCATATTGAGCAATATCTTCTTCATGCGTCACCATAATCACTGTATTGCCTTGATTGTGTATCTCCTGGAACAAGTCCATGATGCTGTATGAAGTTTTGGAGTCAAGGTTTCCGGTTGGCTCATCGGCAAGGATAATACTCGGGTTATTGACCAGGGCCCTGGCGATTGCTACACGCTGTCGCTGGCCTCCCGAAAGCTCATTTGGCTTATGGGACGCCCTGTCATCAAGGCTTACACCCCTTAAAGTCTCCATTGCTTTGTTTTCACGATCTGATTTTGAATAACCTGCATAAACCAGTGGTAATGCCACATTCTCCAACGCAGAGGCCCTCGGCAATAAATTGAATGTTTGGAAAACAAAGCCAATCTCTTTGTTTCTGATTTCAGCGAGTTCATTTTCTGTGAGGTCGCTGACATCATTTTCATTAAGGATGTATTTTCCTGAGGTAGGTGAGTCAAGGCAGCCAATGATGTTCATCAGGGTTGATTTACCCGAACCAGAAGGGCCCATGAATGCCACATACTCCCCTCGATCAATATTAATGGAAATAGATTTAAGGGCATGAATTGTCTCACTGCCCATTAAATACTTTTTAGAGATTGAGTCAGTGTGGATGACTGAGCGCATGAATCAGTGTAGGTTTATTTGGAGTCAGTGATGGGACGAAAAAAGGGTTTAGGAAAGGTACAAAAGTAAAAATAGGGGTTATCCCGTACATCTGACTTCTTCTTCCCAACCCTTATCTATGGCCACGTTAAATTCCAGGCATGCTGCCCTGTGTTTTCCCTGTTGCTCAAAAATTTGGCCTTTCAAAATATGATGATCGGGGAAGTCAGGCCACATTGCAACATTCCATTTGATGGCTTTGAGCGCCCTCTCATAATTGCCAACATGATACAAGGTTTGCGCAAGCCCATGAAAAACTTCAAAATGGTTTGGCGGTACATTGTGTGGATTTAACACCAGCACATACGCCAGCCCAAAAACAGCTTTATATTCATTAATGGCCATTTTGCTGGCCAATTCATAATATGCTAGCGCCCTTTCATAATCATTGAGACCTTCCCGGTATATCCAGGCAAGCTTTAAATAATTATCAATTGTTTCATTGCCCAAAATGATAATTTTATTATATCTGCTGATAGCCTCCGCATAATTGCCAGCTTTCATAAAGCATTCTGCTATCAGCAACTGAAAACTCAACCGGGTATTTGGGGTATAGCTTTCAAAAATGGTCAAATCTTCAAGTGCATTCTCGTATTGACCCCTATAAAATTTACCGGTTCCGCTTTGCAGCAAATTTGCCAAAACATCCTCCTCAAAATTCCGGATGTCCTTTTCTTCTTCATGGTAAGTACCTAATTGGTCCAGCATCGTTAAAGACATCATTACGTTTCCTGTCGTGTAATAATTTCTAGCCTGATTATACACTTTTCTTCTTTCGCCAAGGAGTATATCCTTTTGATATGCCTGGTACATATCAAAAACCTGAATCCCTGCCATCACCAATGTGGCCACTGCCAGTGAGATTCCAAAAGCCCATGCCGTTGCTTTATCGTTTGTCTTATGATCAATTGGCCGGCCTGTATAACGGGGTCTTCTATATGGTCTGGGTTGCGGCCGATATTGGGGCGGTGGCGAAGTTGGGTACTCAACAGACTGCTCACCAAATTTCAACTTGAGGTCATATCGGGCTCTTTCATATGAATTGGACAGTGTTTGATGGGCCTCGTTTATTTCCTTAAAGATTTCTTCACTTTGTCTGTCTCCAGGATTTTTATCCGGATGATGCTGTAATGCTTTTTGTTTAAATGCAGCTTTGATTTCAGCATCAGATGCATTTTCATGGATTCCTAAAATGTGGTAATAGTTGACCATTTTGTGCCAGACAAAAGGAATTTCTTATTTATAACTGTTGTTAAGGCAATGCTGTTGCGTTCAAATCAAACATTAAGGTAAACACCATCTGGTTTTTCTGTTATTGTGAAGGTGTCTGCATCACTACATCTTCGCTCACATTCTTCACCCGTTTTCAGGTTAAACCGATAAGAATGCCAGGGACAAACAATTTCACCAAGGTAATTAACGCTGCCCTTTGAAAGTGACTCTCCCAAATGAGGGCAACTATTTTGAATAGCAAAAAGTTGATCATTATGATTTACAAGGCAGATGCGATTGTCATCAATTTTAATCTGATATGGCTGCCGGGGGCGCACTGTAGTCAGGGCTTGCTGCATCGACTCAAATAATTTCACACTCATTCATCGAAGATATTAAGGGATTCATCGATGACCTAAAAAAGCCTCTGTAGCTACATACAAGCATTAAACTAAAATATTCAGGCACTCACCTAATAGATCATAGTGTTCATCGAAATTCTAAAAATCGAATAGTTCCGGCCATTACCTTAGTAATATCAATAAGCCCAAAAGGGGATTATTTAAACGTATTGAAGAAAAGAATCCGGGGGATATCTAAATGCTTTTTTTGAGGTCTGGTTTTTGCATTTGGGCAATGGATTCTGTCCATGGCACCCCCCGCTTTTCTTTACTAAAATTCTCCAGGAATTGGAATCTAGCAATCCGGCTTATTTCAATCAGCTAACCTGGAGTTTTTTTATTCCTCAGTTTTAATAGTTGGATAGGTTATTCCCAACTGCTCCAAATAAGTTCCATACTTAGATTCATCATAATAGTACTTCTCCAATTCAGGCTTGAACTCGTTCATGATTTCTGTATTCAGGTAAATTGCCGGCTCTTCATCTTCTGAAATCATAGGCTGATATTCAAGTTCCATACCCTGGACATTTCTAAAATAGTCCCACGCCTGTGTCACAAGCTCTGGTTTCATTAAGAAATCCATCAGTGTCATCGCCACAACTTTAGAGCCAGCTGTTGCGCCTTTGTGAGCAATCGGTGTTGCCATAGCCACGGCGTTTGACCAATGGTGCCCTTGCAATCCTGGTATGTTTGATGGAAAACGCAGGGTTACTGTAGGCAGCTTCCACGAGATGTCACCAATATCATCTGAACCACCGCTGATAGGATTCGTTACTGGCAATCCAAGCTCTGAAAGCTCAGTTGCAAGTCCATCCTCATCTCTTGAGTTAACTTCTTTTTGCAATGCTTTTGCTAAAGTTTGGTCATTTTCATCCCATTGTGGTAAACCCACCCCTTTAATATTTTCATACATCGTTTCGGCGATCACCTTGTTAAAGTGACGGGGCCATGCGCTGCCCAAAACTTTACGAGTTACTGATGTATTGGTCATAAGAGCTGCGCCATCTGCTATCCTGTTGGCCTTCTCATACATCTCCATTATTTCAGGGTACCGAATATTTCTGAAATAATACCAAATAGAAGCTTTAGAAGGTACTACGTTTGGTTGGTCACCGCCATTGGTAATTACAGAGTGTGATCGCTGAAGTGGGTGTAGGTGCTCACGTAAATAATTCCAGCCGATGTTCATCAACTCAACTGCGTCAGCAGCACTTCTGCCTCTCCAGGGGCTACCAGCGGCATGGGCTGCCTCGCCTTCAAATGTGTACTCTACTGAGATAAGCCCAGTGCCCCTAGCCTGGCCGTATGAAACACTTAGGTTATTGCTGACATGGGTAAAAATGGAGATATCAACATCATCAAAATAGCCGTCTCGCGTATAAAAAGCCTTGGTTGCCACAAGTTCTTCAGCAACCCCTGGCCACAGAATTAGCGTACCAGACATACCCTCCCTTTCCATAATTTCTTTAACAGCTAAAGCTGCAGTCACATTTACGGGAACACCACTATTATGGCCTTCTCCATGACCGGGTGCGCCTTCAACCAATGGGTCATGATAGGCCACTCCTGGCTTTTGAGATGCTTTCGGAATGCAGTCAATATCGCTGCCCAAAGCGATCACAGGCTTACCTGATCCCCACCTGGCCATCCAGGCTGTTGGCACCCCAGAAATGCCTCGCTCAATTTCAAAGCCGTTCTCCTCTAAAATACCAGTCAAGTACTTAGATGTTTCAACCTCCTGAAAGCCAAGCTCTGCGAAGCTGAAAACTTTGTCGACCATTACCTGGGTCTGTTTAGCATCAGCCTGTACTTTTTGTTCCGCCTCAGTTTTGAGTGCAGCCATTTGCTTTTTTGAATACTTTTTTTGGGCTGATAATGGCACAACTAAAAATGAGGTGATCAATGCCAAACCCACAATTGCCTTTAAATTTCCTGGTGTCATAGTTTTTCTGATTATCTAAAAATGAATAAAGCAGATAAGTGTTTGTTTTGCAATATGGATTTAGACTGGCAGGCAGGTTAAATGATGGACGGAAAAACAGGCCAGTTAAAAACACGCTTTGCACCCACCCCGAGTGGTTATGTACATCTCGGAAATGTTTATTCCTTTATACTCACCTGGCTGGTTGCCAGAAAGAACGACGGTAAAATTTTACTGCGGATTGACGATCTGGACAAGGCAAGGTATCGGTTGGAGTATGTCGAAGATATTTTTATAACGCTGGATAAGTTAGGCCTGGATTATGATGAAGGCCCATTGACGATATCCGAATTTGAATCAGAATATTCCCAAACTAAAAGGGTTGATCTGTATAACGATAATATAAAGATACTTGAAAGTGAATGCCTGCTCTTCAACTGTGATTGTTCCAGAAAAAGCATCCAGGAGCAGTCAGATGATGGCAACTACCCAGGCACTTGCTTAGAAAAAGGGCTTCCCTATACTCTAAACCAAACTGCTTCAAGATTAATAACTTCAGAGCGTGAGGTTGTTTTTCAGGATGAAGGGTTGGGTACTCGAAGGGCCAATGTTGCTAAAATAAACCCATATTTTATAATAAGGAAAAAGGATGGTTATCCCGCTTACCAGCTAGCTTCCCTGGTGGATGACCTCCACTTTGGTATTAATTACATAGTTCGCGGTGAGGACTTATTGACCTCAACATTTTCTCAGCTTTATCTGGCTAAAATCTTAGGTCAACAACAATTTGAGCAAGCTAAATTCCATCATCATAAGCTGTTAACCGATAAAAATCAGAAACTTTCTAAAACTCAAAAAGCACAACCGGTGAAGGAATTAATCATGAAATCTGATGGCAATGCAAAGATTTATGGAGGGTTTTCAAGGTGGCTTGGCTTGAGCGATGAGTGTAGGTCATTAAATGATCTCCTAATGCTCTTCAAATAGTGCATCGGTTCAATTCAGAGTACTGGTATCATACTCTGCATCGGTTTCAGATGGGCGCATTAAACTCCTGGAGAATATTATAGTACCAATAATTATCAACGGTATACTTAACAGCTGGCCCATGTTCAAAATCAGGCCTGCTTCGAAGGCAACCTGATCCTCCTTAAAAAATTCAACAAGAAACCTTTGGACAAAAATCAATGTAAAGCCTGCCCCAAATAAGAGCCCCTTATGATTTTGGGCTACTTCTGATCTTTTGAAGAAGAGCAATAAAATGAAGATCAAAAAATAAAATAAAGCTTCATACAACTGGGCCGGGTGGCGAGGGACTTGATCAACCCTGGTAAAAACAAATGCCCATGGCACAGATGATTGAACGCCAATAATCTCAGAATTCATCAAATTACCAAACCTGATAAAGCTGCCAAGCAAAGATGCTGCGATTGCCAACCTATCAAGAGCCCACAATAAACTTATTTTATACTTTTTGATGTATAGGAACAAAGCCAGAAACGCTCCCAAAACCCCGCCATGGCTGGCCAAACCTGCTAACCCGGTAAATTCGAAAGAGGGATTGATCCTAAATGGAAGGATTTCCATGGGGTTTTCCCAATAATAAACAGGATCATAAAATAATATATGACCCAACCTTGCCCCGACAAGAATCCCGATAATTAAATAGGTAGTCAACCTATCAAGATCGGCCTGTAACAAACCTTCTTTTTTGTAAAAAGTGAGCATAACCTGATAGGCACTCACAATACCTAAGGCCCAAAAAAGACCATACCAACGAAAGTATTCCAAGCCTGGGATTATGCGTGGATCGACATTCCAGATGATGTATGATAGGATATTCAATGGTTGTTATCCCCCCTGGCAAATCAAAAGAATCAAGAGCCACGCAAAGTGGTTATAGAGCTTTTGAAATTTATTCGATACCTGCTCTTCTTTAGCCATTACCATTTCGAGGATTTCATCCTGGCTAAGCTCACTGAGTGAGTGCTGGATTTTAAATTGTTGCCAGGCCGGCCTAAGATTATCTATGTTCATGGACGTATGAGCTAAATTTTGATTTCAAGTGCATTTTTATTCTATTCATTCGGGTGCTTACGTTACTCGGGGAGAGGTTCAAAATTTCACCAATCTCCCAGTTTTTATACCCCTCCAGGTGGAGAATGATCAACGCTTTATCCAATTCTTTTAGAGATCTAATTATTTGATGTAAAAGCTGTATGTCATCATCAGAATTGATCTTAGTGAGTTTGTTCTCATGATTGGTATTAATTGATTCTTTAAAGGGCTCCCTCCGCTCTTTTTTAATCTTAGATAAAATGGTGTTCAAGCTCACCTTATAAACCCATGTGCTTATTTGTGAATCACCACGAAAAGAAGCGAAAGATTTCCAGAGTTGAAGGATTACGTCTTGGCGGGTATCAAGTTGATCATCAAGTGAGTCATAGTAGACATTGCAAAGGCTCAGTATTATTCCTTTGTGTTTCTCAACTACTTTTAAAAAATTCTCTTTTGAGGAATTCATGAGCTACAGGTGCCTTAAAATTAGTTAGTAACCCAAATTCAAAAATTGTCACAAGCGACGTCAGATTTGTTTGTTTTTTGCCAATCAGTTCTCGTATGCGCTTTTCTAAAATCATCTTTAACTACCTTCTAATGTAGCATTATTCAGTTTTATGCTGAATTTTCGGTGTTAGTTGGCCTCGACTTATTTAACCCAATTTTGGATTTGGATTTGACCAAGTCTCTTGAAATGTTTTTCGTTATTGGTCACCAGCACAAGTTCATTAGCAATTGCTGATGCACCAATAAGTAAATCAAAATCATCGATCGGTTGGCCTGATTTTTTCAGGCGGGTCTTTTCTGAGGCATAAATATCCAAAGCATCGAGTATGGGAAGAATATTCACCCCTTTTATGAACTTCTCAAGAGCATTTGCATTTTTTTCGGGAGCTTGGCTGTTTGCCACACCGAATTTCAATTCCGCAAGGGTTATTTCAGAAATATAAAGGGAGTCAGGATCAAGGGAGTCAAACTTCTCATCAAGGTTAAATTTTCCCTTCATGAAGTAGATACATACATTAGTATCAAGCAGGTATTTCAAAATTCTTCAAGTTCACGATTTACAATTCTGTTGGATCTAATCGTGGTAATAAGCTCTTCGGCAGTTTCAGCTGAGCTCCAGGCACCAAAGGCTTTATTTATGTTCGATTTTCGAACTTTTGACTTTAAAGCAGATTCTTTAAGCCTTTCAATTAAGCTAAGTTTCATTTTTGGAGTAAGTTTCTCCAAAAGTCCGAAATAGTTATTCAATATTTTTTGCTCCGCGGAACCCACAATTCAAAGTTAATAATTTAAGCTTTGATCTTGAGGTGAAGGTCTTGATTATCTAAATCCCTAAAAATACCTCCTTAGCCACATTTCTAAATTTACCAACATCCACACTTTAAGGCCGAATTTGTGTTCTTTAAAAAGGTCTTTATTACCAAGGAGCTTTTCAAGTGATTTTGAATTGTACAAACCCCTCGATTTGGCAGTTTTATCCAAAAGAAGGTCACTGGCTAGTTGATGAAAGCCGCCACCCAACCATTTATGTATTGGTACAGGAAAGCCCACTTTTTTCCTCCAGGTGATCTTTTCAGTAAGCTCTTTTTCGAAAGACTTCTTAAGAATGTATTTGGGGATATCATGCACCTCACTGATTTGATCTGAGTTAAGTGTTGCTGCCTCAACCATCGATTTCCATTTGATTTTGTACTTAAAAGGCATGCTCATAGCAAACTCTACTAACCGATGATCAACGAAGGGCACCCTGCCTTCTACTGAAGTTGCCATGGTGGACATATCAAGTCGGTGCAACAACCCAACAATGTGAAATTTTTCAAAAATCCAGAGAAGCTTATCGTAGTGGCTCAGCTCATCAAGTTTGGAATATTGACTGCGCATTAATTCAAAATTGTGGTTGTCACCGCTTAAGCTGGCCATTGTGTCGGAAGACAAAAACTGCTGTTTCTGATCCCAGTTGATATATTGATACTGAAAAAGGAAATGATCCAACTCATTATCAAATGCCCTGTTGCCGTATTTGGCAGCTAAATTGGTTTTGAGCGAGTCTGATTTAACTTCTGGGTTTTTCAAACGCTCATAGTCATATGGGCTGCGGAAAATGCGGCCATATCCACCAAAAATTTCATCAGCACCCTCACCGGATAAAACTACTGTAATGTATTTTTTGAGCTCCGCTGACATTACATGGAGCGCCGGCTCATTGGGCACACTCAACGGTGCATCTTTGAAACCAATCAACCGCTCCATTTCATCAATGTAGTTACCAGATGACAGTAAGATTTCATGATGATCGGTTTGGTAGAGGTCAGCTACTTCCCGGGCATACCCAAATTCGTTGTAACCTTCTTCCTCAAAACCGATGGTAAATGTTTTGATGGGCTCTTTGGCAATCTTGGCCATGAGAGCCACCACAATACTGGAGTCCAACCCACCACTGAGGTAAGCCCCAAAAGGCACATCCGAAATCATGCGGTATTTCACTGCAGAAGTCAGTAACTCCCGCAGCTTTTCGATGTAATAATCCTCGCCTAAATCCTCTTTTTCTGAGATGATTGGCAGCTCATAGTATTGTCGTAATTCAACCTGATCACCGCTCATTTCAAGATAATGACCTGGAGGAAGGGATTTGATATTGCTATATAATGTTTGATCACCAATGGGATAGCGATAGCTCAAATAGCTGGAAATTCCAGAAAGGGAGTAATCAGTTTTAAACCCTGGATACTCAAGGATTGCTTTGACTTCTGAACCAAAAATCAGCTTACCGTCAAACTCAGCATAATACATCGGCTTGATGCCGATCCTATCACGGATGATGTATGTTTTGCCAGACTTGTTTTCATGCATGGCAAAAGCAAACATCCCAATGAAATCCTGCAGGCAATCGATTCCTTTCTCATTGAAAGCATGCAGGATCACCTCTGTATCTGTTAAAGAATGGTAATCATAACTACTACCCAATGATTGCTTGATTTCTGCATAATTGTAGACCTCGCCATTGAATGATAGCACCCAATTTCCATAAGGATCAATCATCGGCTGCTTACCTGCATCGGAAAGGTCAATGATGCTCAAACGTCTATGGCCGAAGGCAACTTTATCATTAGAGTAATAACCATGTCCATCTGGGCCACGATGCGCCAATGCGGTGGTCATTCTCTCAAGTACCGAATCTGGTACTGCTGTAGAGCTTTGAAGGTTAATTATTCCGGTTATTCCGCACATGGGGCAAGATCAAAAACAGGTTGCGAAATTAAGTAAAGTGGCTAAGAATGAGGCGCTGGTCTATGTATCAAGTTCCGTGAGGAGAAATATCAAAAGTGGACAAGATGAATAAAAAATAAGAAGCTGGATAAATGATATTGAAATTAGTAGGGCAACAATAAATC
Source organism: Cyclobacteriaceae bacterium (assembly GCA_040222875.1). Taxonomy (GTDB): domain Bacteria; phylum Bacteroidota; class Bacteroidia; order Cytophagales; family Cyclobacteriaceae; genus JAJCYL01. Next base: position 132,585 of record JAVKCG010000008.1, read on the forward strand.
GGCTGTTGAGTAGGTGGAAAGTGCCATCTGTTATGCTCAAAGGCCAAATGCACAGGTATCATTTAAATTTGCAGTTCAATGTCTTTTGAACTAAATCTTGAAAAAATCTTTCGTGGGCGAATAACCAACCATATCATTTTCTGGGTTGGGTATATTTTATTTTTTGGCACCCTGTATGGGGCCTATAATGAAAATTATGAGCAGTCTTTTGGTAGTGAGTTAGTATTCCTGCCAGTGAAAATGCTGGCAACCTATTTCACTTTGTACTACCTTCTTCCCAAGTTCATACTGCAAGGTAAATATGTGCAATTTGGCTTATGGGTCATTTTATTGGTAGTTGTTTCCTGCCTGCTTCAGCGGTTTGTTACATATTATGTCTATTATCCGATTTGGGCACCCAGTGGCCAAAATTATCCTTTGCTGTTACCTCATAAAATTCTTAAAGAGTTTGTGGGAATTTACCCAGTAATAGGGCTGGCAGCGGCAATCAAACTGCTCCGAATTTGGTACCGAGGAAAAGAAGACCGTCAGGTTTTAGTCCAGGAAAAACTAGCGTCAGAGCTCAAGTTTCTAAAGACGCAGATTCATCCACATTTTCTTTTTAACACACTTAACAACCTGTACGCCCTCACGCTAAAAAAATCTGATCAGGCACCGGAGATGGTTTTGAAACTATCAGACCTGATGAATTACATGCTTTATGAGTGCAATACTGACAAGGTGCCGCTTTCAAAAGAAGTCAAGTTCTTACATGATTACCTCGAAATTGAGCAGATGCGCTATGGCGATTTGCTTGAGTTGAACCTGAGCATTCAGGGAAACCATGAAGGGAAATCTATTGCGCCGCTCATCTTCCTGCCCTTTTTGGAAAATGCATTTAAACATGGTGCCAACAGCCAGCTTGATAAAGCCTGGGTAACTATAAATCTGGAAATCAAAGAGCGGGAATTAAGTTTTAAGGTAGAAAATAACCGTGAAGCCGAAGTAGAAACCGGCAATGGCAAAGACAAGGGCATTGGCCTCAAAAATGTTAAGCGGCGATTGGATCTGCTTTACCCTGATCAATATGAGCTCAAAGTGCTGGAAGAAACCGGAAGTTTCCTGATCACGTTGAAGATACCGATTTAAAGATTTCACATGAACATAAAGTGCATCATAATTGACGATGAGCCGCTGGCCATTGAGGTGATTGAGTCGCATGTCAACAAGGTTGATAACCTGGAACATGTAGGGAGTTTCAGAAATGCCATTAAAGCATTCGACTTCATTCAACAAAATGAGGTAGACCTGATTTTTCTCGATATCCAGATGCCGAAACTTACCGGGATCGAGTTTTTAAAAACTTTATCTAATCCACCAAAGGTGATTTTTACAACTGCCTACCGGGATTATGCACTTGAGGGGTTTGAGCTTGAAGTTGTGGACTATCTGCTAAAGCCCATTGCGTTTGAACGATTTCTAAAAGCCGTTTCCCGGGTGTTTGAGATTTCCCATGAGGAAAACAAGACCAATTCTTTCAGTATAACATCTACGGATGATGAGGCTTTCGTTTATTTCAAAGTAGATAAACGGATGGTGAAAATCAGGCTGAATGACATTTTGGTGATTGAAAGCATCAAAGATTATGTGAAAGTGAAAACCGCCGAAAAAGAAATCGTGACCCACCAACAGATCAGCTACCTGGAGCACAAGTTGCCTGAAGACAAATTCCTACGCATCCACCGTTCCTTCATCGTTGCAATTGACAAGATCGATGCCTTCTCAGCCACAGAGGTCGAGATCAATAAAAAGTATGTGCCCATTGGCAGGAATTACAAAAATGAAGTGATTGAGAAGTTGAGTGTGAATACTTTATAAGAGTGATATTTTGCAAGAGCTCTTTAGAGCTTCCCTTAAATATCACTGGTTGAGATTTGCCATTGCGCCAGCTCAAATTGCCCTCCAATTGATAAGAAATCCGTATAAAAAGACTCAACCAACAAATGAATTTCATCATTCTTCAATTCACTATTGTAGACATATGTGAAGTTGAAATTATTAAGCCTCCCCAGAAACTTCTGACTTAAGAATTCACCATTGGGTAAGGAAAACTTCGCCATATAAATCGGTTTACTACCTAAATCCCAGAACTTTTTCCGAATTGACATATCTGCATTACCAATCAGATAAATATGTTCTTGGTCAATCAGTAACCCGCCTTGAGCGATGTCCATATCATCAACAGGTAATATTTTTTGCGTCTCCCACTTAACCTCACCACTTAGAAAATTGAGGCAAAAGAGCCTCATTGCTACGGCAGTATCGTTCGGGATTGAATACTCGGCAATGATTTCTTCCCGATCCTTCAAGATTTCGAATCGAGGTAGATACTTAAGGTCGTAAACGTCTGTTTTGTCATAGAGCTCTGTTTTCCACAAGATTCGATTAGCACTATCAAATTTTGAGAGAGAAACGTTGGCCCAATGACTGCCTGGTTTGATAGCAATAAGGCCAATTGAACCCTTACCAATTTCTTGAACTTTCCTCAGAAGTAATTCTGGTAACTTGGTAGGAACAGACTCACTTGACCAGCCATTCTCAGTTCTAAAAAAAGCCATCTTGGTATCCCAATTTGTATTACTATTGCCTCGATCGCTATCAGGAATTAATATCTCAAATCTATTTTCCTCTGAACTAAGCAACTCAAATTCTTCATTCGGTAAATCGTGATCAAAGATTTGCTCAAAAACGAGGCTTCCACTGTAATCAAAGAGTTTTATGACATCTGAAGTACCAGAGATTGTCGTTGAGTCACAAGAGACTAGAATTAGATCACTCTCTGGAATAAGCTTTCTTTCTGCATTATCCGAAAAGAGAAAATATCGGGATTCCTCATTTTCAATTTTACCAACTCCATACTGATCAATAAAAAAGACATGATCTTCATCCTTAGACATTCCCAGGAAGGTTTCACCTGATAAAATTGAAGTGGTTTTAATTGGTATGTCGACTTCTTCCAACGGATAGACAATATCAGTTTTGAGTAAAAAGGAAACTGGAATCATCTGTAAATAAGTCAACAAAAAAGGGATGCCATAAAGAGTTGTAAACAACACTAAAATTGTTTTTGGCAAAGTCAAGTACCATCGGCTAAATTTTAAATTCAGAAAGAAGTGAAGCAGATAGCCTATAAGCAAAAAACCAGTCAAGTAACTTCCCCAAATATCATTCAACCACAAACTAACTGCGGGAAAAAGAGACATAATTAATTGAATGGCAAAAAATGTGGATAGCTGTGCAGTCAGGAAAATCGCAAGACGTAGAAAATAGTCCCATGTACCATGCTTAAAAAAAAGCAGTTTGGTAGATAGCCAGGTAAGTGGAAATATGGCTAGTGCCGCTATCAGGAATGTGAACTCATCCTGAATATTATCAAAAGTTTGTAGGAAGTCTAAGAACCTTGAGCTTACTGTCCAGTCTGTAGTGATATCAGGGTATCTGTCATCCAAAACATTTGATAGTAATGCTTCAAGTAGCCAGAGCCCACCAGTCGTTGTAACCAAATATTTAACTGGAGAGGTAAAACGATGGTCATTGTCATTGATAACATTTTTGGGAACAATTGCCAAGGTCAAAAAAGTCCTTATCAGTTTATTGTCAACTTCTGTTAATTCTGAAAGCGTCTTCCTAAACAATGTTTATGGATTGATTTAAACTGCTAACCAGCATTAATTTTTTAAACTAACTGAGCTCAATCTAGGGTTTTTCTCTATGAATCAGAATTATAGCTTCTCTTAAAGACTGATGTCTATTAAATTCTGTAAGCAGAAAACACGTTACTACCTTTACCTCAATGCCCAAAACCAAAACCGTCTACACCTGCCAAAACTGTGGTACCAACTCTGCCAAATGGGTGGGTAAATGCCCTGCCTGCGGGGAGTGGAACACTTATGTAGAAGAAGTCCTTGAAAAAGCCCCAAAATCAAGCTGGAAAGCGGCGGAAGATAAAACATCAAAAAAGAAAGCCACTCCAATCAAGCAGATTGTCAAGAATGATCAGGAGAGGGCAGTTACAGGTGATGCTGAGTTTAACAGGGTATTGGGTGGGGGTATTATTCCAGGGTCATTAGTGCTGCTGGGCGGTGAACCCGGTATTGGCAAGTCGACTCTGATGTTACAATTGGCTTTGGGCCTCACAAAAAAGACCCTCTATGTTTCAGGGGAAGAAAGTGAGCAACAGATTAAAATGAGAGCAGAGCGGATTGGCATCAGCGAAGAAGGCTGTTTTGTGCTGGCCGAAACTTCACTGTCTCATATTTTCAACGAGGTAAAAGAAGTACAACCTGATCTCCTGGTAATTGATTCGATCCAAACATTGTATTCAGATCAGGTGGAGTCATCGACTGGTAGCGTTTCACAAGTGAAGCAGTGCACCGCCGAGTTACAGCGATTTGCTAAAGAGACCAATACACCAGTTTTCCTCATCGGTCACATTACTAAAGACGGCATGTTGGCCGGACCAAAAGTTCTGGAGCACATGGTCGATACAGTCTTGCAATTTGAAGGCGATCGCCATTTGACCTACCGCATCATAAGGACAGTAAAAAACCGTTTTGGCTCAACATCAGAATTAGGTATTTATGAAATGGCCGGTAACGGGTTAAGGGAGGTATCCAACCCATCAGAAATACTGCTGAGCCACCGGGAGTCCAACCAAAGCGGGGTAGCTATTGGTGCCACAATGGAGGGTAACCGACCATTGCTAATTGAGACCCAAACTTTGGTAAGTCCCGCTACTTACGGCACACCTCAGCGCAGTACCACGGGTTTTGACGGCAAGCGGCTTAGCATGCTTTTGGCAGTTTTGGAGAAACGTGGTGGGCTCAATCTGAGCAACCAGGATGTTTTTTTAAATATTGCTGGTGGCATCAAGGTAGAAGACCCAGCCCTTGATTTAGCGGTGGCTTGCTCCCTGCTTTCCGGCTTTCAGGATATTTCTATTGACAGCACCAAATGCTTTGCAGCAGAAATTGGCCTTGGAGGCGAGATACGAGGGATCACAAAAGTTGAAAACCGCATTAGTGAAGCTGAAAAATTGGGTTTCAAGCAGATATTCATTTCCAAATACAACCTCAAAGGGTTGGACCACAACAAGTACAATATTGCGATTAAGCCGTTCACCAGTCTTAAGGACGTCTATGCAGAATTGTTCGGATGATCAGGGAATCTCCTGAACCAATACATCAAACTCAATTCTACCAGTTGGGTATAAACCAGGCACCACATCCCGTATGGCAATCAAACCCCTTTTTGAGCCGCCGATTTTGTTAGCATCGGATACAAAAACCAGCACCTGATTGATTTGAATTTCACGGAGTACGCTTGAGGCAAACAGCGTAGCTGAGTTATTGAAAACGGAGTCAATGTCTTCCCAGGTTTGGAGCAGTTCAAAATCATCAAATTGTAAATTGGTAGTACTGAAAATGCCATTGTTAACCGTCGCCCAGGATTCAATCCTGAAATCAAAACCCTGCACACTTCTGAAAAGATCTGGTGACGCAAGTTGGGCTTCGCCTACACTGCCCCAGAAGTAACCGAAATCAACTGTTGCTGGGATTTGCGCTGAAGCCGCTACTTCGTTAGAAGTGTAAATTTCCCCATTGGAGGTAGCGTAAAAACTTTTGCTGTTATTATCCTGAGAGGGGGCAAGCAGGATAACATTGGCAAATTTTCTTGCCGGGGTTCCTGTTTCAGTATTTTCTGTTTCTGGGTCAACTCTGTCCGGTCCTGTCAAATCTGCTTTTTCATCGGTGCATTGAATGAATGCCCAGCTGAGTGTTAGTATTCGAAAAACCAGATTTCGGAACATACTTCAATTTAGTCATTTTCCAGACCTGTCAGGTTTACAGCACCGCAGACTCTTCGCTACGCTCAGAGTGACGGGGTCTGTGAGGTCTGCGTCCTCGCAGCAGGGATAGAGCCGATACCCCGCAGTAGGGTGGGCATTGAGCGTGGTGCGAGGAGTAAAGGCGAAAGCCCGGCCGCTGCCCAAATGTCACCATGCAGCAAATTTAACAGACTCTTCAGTCGTCCTTCCTTACGGTCGGACTTATTCAGAGTGACGGGGTTGAAAGTAGTTGAAATTATTTACACACCCCCAAAAATGGAACTTTACACCAACATTTTCCGTTAGCTTTGCACTTATATCATTTGGGGCCGACTGGCTTCGACAGTGGGTGCGAATGATGTGCTTGCATGCAGGGTGGTGAGTGTACATCCTTAATCAATGCGCTTAAATTCTACTTGGCGAATCTAATTACGCCATGGCTGCCTAATCTTGATCCGATAGGATAAGATTGCGGCTTAATGGGACCACGGTAAGACCGGGACCCGGCCACATCTCACTTGCTGTGTCTCGTCAGCGGGAATTTGAGGTGTCGACTAACGAGGCTGGCCTGAGGTGAAGTTGCTAACCAACGGCGAGATTTAAGTAACTGGACTTACAGATAGGTTGTTATCCACCGGTCTGTTTGTCGAGACCCTAAGTGATAACTAAGCATGTAGAGGGTCCATTGTTCCCCTTTCTGGACGCGGGTTCGATTCCCGCCGGCTCCACTAATACTAGCTATAAATAGTTGTAAATGAAAAGGTTGAGAAATCTCAATTTTAACGAGATTTCTTATCCTTTGACATCAAACAATATTGAAAAGGAAGGAAGTTTACAGAGAGTGTAGGGTTTACATCTCAGTCTTAAATTCAAGTTCATTGCTATAGGCCAACCCCGTATCATTGCTGGCAAAGCCTCTTATATAGTAGGTAGTATTCGGTTCCAGCTCTTCTATTGTCAATATTTCTGATAAGGTCGTGGATAACTTAAAATTTTCATCGATTTGCGGTTCGGAAGACGTTGACCAGCATATTCCGTAGGATATTATTGAAGTCCCCCCAGTATCCTCTATCAGGAATTGTGCTGCCATGGTTGATCTTGTAATTTCAATAATTTCAATTGCCCTAATTGATGGGATCGCATACTGAGCATCACTTTGGATATCACTAAAATCTGAAGATTGCTCTGAATAGTCATCTGCATCACATCCAAGTAGTATGATTGCAATTGTGAAAAATTTGACTAAATACAGCGAACCCTTATATCGTCCTATGGAGAGTAATTCCCTGAAATCAGGTGCAATGTGATGCTTAGTGTATCCCTGTGCCATAATAGACAAGCAAAATGAATTCTAAAGTTCTTCCGTATGATTTAATTAATCAAATCGGAGTCCATTAACATGATAGGCTAAACTCAATTCCATCAAGAATGTTCTGTATGAACAGAATTCTATACGACAAATTGTATTGTAATTGGTAGTTTTTGGAGCATAATCGCTCTGACTAAAGGAGTCGTAATAAGAATAACTCTATAAAAACCTGAGTTCATCAAAACGTGACTAAAACCCATCATCATCTTCTTCATCGATGGTATCAAATTCTTCATCTTCAAGGAAGGTATCCACTGGCATTTGTAGGTCAAAAGGCTCTTTGATGCCGAAGTATTTTTGGCGGAAATCGTTGATAAATGTAAGGGTCTCAACTTCCTCACCAATAAGGGTTGCAAATTGCCCAAAGCCAGCTTTATCAATATTAGAGTTAGCCTGGACTGCATCGTTAAAGTCAGGGTTGGAACTGAACATAGTGAGTTGGTTCTCAGCGAAACCGAAGTAATACCAGGTAGCCGGTGCCACCATGATAAACATTCTGATTTCCTCTCCAGTCTCCGGGTTATTACGGATTTCTACAAAGCCATCCAACTTTGCATTAATATCAGTAGCCCCAATGTTTGACAAACCAAGCTTGGAAGTATTGTACCAGGAGTTAAAATCGTTTGACCAACTCATTTTCACATTTGAGAGTGCCAGGGTTTTGGCCAACAATTGAGGGGCAGCATTTACCAACGGCACATAGTCTTTTAAGGAAGCACTTTCATAACCCCTGGCGGTCGCATCATTTGTGAGGTTTGCCAGGTTTGTTATCATTTCCAGTTCAATATTATGAGCTTCAAGTGCACCCAACCTGTCTATAATATCCACCACGTCGTAGGTCATGGCGGCCACAATTGCCGGATTGATCTTAAAATCAAAAATCATCATGGCATCAAGATTATATTTGGCAGAGTCAATGTTTCCAGTGCCCAAGCCTGCGGCAGTCATGCTCACATTCTCATTTTCAGTATGCATAAAATTCAACGGCCCTTCGAAAATTACGGTTTGATTGGTTTCATCATAATAGAAAGACCTGCCTGCATAGGTTTCACCACTCTCTTTCAGAGGCTCTTCAATCTTAAATGCATTTAAGAGGGTGTCATACTTGATAACACCTTTGGGCTCAAAAAACAGGTCGTCAGGTTGAGAGCGTTTATCATTTAGAAAAACGGGGTAAAGTTCCCTGAGCTCATTCTCATAAAACATACCTGCTACCAACGGTTCAAATATTTCAGTTTGACTGGTGGCAAAATCGATCGCTACCTCATCGGCCTCAGGGTCGTGGTCATGTTTTATCCAATAATTGTAATGTGGGGTTTTCTTGAAATCCATTTTAACAAAACCATGCAATTCAAGTGTTGGTTTATTTGCAAACATGGTGACTCCACCTTTATAGAGAATTCCTGGTGAAATCAAGATGGGTTCATCTTCAGGCACATCACCACCGGAAACTGTCATGCGTCTGGTAGCAGTTTGATTTCTCTTGAAAGGCAACCCTTTAGGGCCATCTGGTTCTAATGGAACGTCCCTAAGCTCAAAACTGTCAAAGTAAATTGCGGTGGTATCATTATTTATGGGAACGAGGTATTTCGCACTACCCTCAAATTGATTTCTGGAGAGAATTGTAATCTGGCCTTCATTCAAGTAGTGATATTCATTCAAAGTGTCAATGACGATTTCAGCATTTTCGAATGGCTGAAGCTCAGAGTTTTCCAAAATTGTTGTTTGGTGCCCTTCGGGGATGATTTTAGCGTCGGCGACAATTATGTAAGGGATGCCCCGGATGTCCAATGTTTGGGCTATGATGTCGTAAGTTGCTTCTTCTGCATTAAATGCCAGCGAATCCAGTTCCTTACGGGTAGTGTAGAAATAAGAATCGTCGATCGGTACAGATTCTGGCTTCGTCATTGTGATTTTATCAGCATTCAAATCCCAAACGGCATTTGTGATAGAAGTCTTCATTTGGGCATATGGGAAGCTAATTGCAGCAACTCCGGCTTCCTCTGGATGCACATCTGCAACGTTGGCGATCAAGTCGAAATTTAAGCTGATATCATCACCTTGCATCGCTGGTTTTTCAGGTTGATCCGTTAGAATTTTGAAGGTGGCATGTCTTGCGGAAAAGTCGTTTTCCCTAAAGGTGAGCTCTTTAGAAATGGACTCAGATCCCCGAGTACTAAGAAGCCCACTCCCGAACATGCCGTGGGCAGTAATATTGGCTTCACCGTCAAGTTGTGCTGTTTCGTTGTAAAACTGGAAAGGGTCCCCTGTATTGGCGATGTACATACTGTCCTTTTGTGGCAGCCACTTCATCCGATAACCTTTCAGTGTAGCCTGTGGATAAGAGCCATCCCCAAATGTGCCTGGCTCAATTTTGCCCTCATCTCCAACAGCTGTAACCGAATCCATATAAAAGATGAAGTCTTCTGAGTTAACTGTTGTCGATATGTACTCAACCCGGCCGTCTGCCCTTAAGCCTTTACTGCTCATGCTTATATCATCATATAGCCGACCACTGCCTTTGTAAAGGGCGTACCCATCTGGTGGTGTGGTGTGTTCAAACCCAAGAGACTTGTCAGGCAAAATGTGCAACGTATCTTGAAATGGTGGCAGGATTCCCCCGGCATCAAATGTGCCAGGGAAAATAATTTTTGTATAGTCATCCCTGGCCAGGCTGTCTACTTCTACCGGCGGAATAATAAAACGGATAGACTTATCGTATGCGCCATCCAGAATATCTGAGCCATCAAAATAAACTATAGCCTCTGAGTCGGAAACAAAATACGGATATTGGGTATTTTCTTTCAGCCCAGCTTTATTGTCAGGGGAATTAATGTATAACGTCCCTGATGTCTCAGTGATATGGTTACTCAGCGTAGTTTTCGCATCATCTTCAACATTGGTAGAATCGTCATGTAATGGCACCTGTAGCCTTATCGAATCGATGGTTGGCATTTCGATCAGAAAATCCTGGTAGCTGAAGTGGAAATCTTTCCCTTTATATAAGAAATCACCGGCATTGACGGCTCCGTCAAATTCTATGTTCCTGTTTTGCTGAAGTTTTAAATAGCCACTGTCTGGTGCTATTGTAATATCCAAATCTGGGGTTAGATAGATTTTCTCTACTCCCCTAACGTACATCTCCCCACTGTCCAGTTTGAAAGTAGCATTTAGGGCTTCTGGAGAGGTGGAGGAGACAAGCAAGTAGTCATAGTCTTTCTTTTTCCAATTAGCCAGGTTATAGTGATAGGCCTTCAGTAAAACTTTAAGCTGACCATTCTTTTCGTCAAACTCTATGAACCCGTTTTGCTCAAGGAACACCATGGCATCGAAGGCTAATTTGTAGTCAAGCTCATATTCGGTGACCAACTCACCAATGTTCATTTCTGATGATCTAAACTTTCTTGCCAAATTGACAACTGTGGTAATAGGATGAAAGCCATAAAGCCCTGAAAATTTGCCATATCGCTCTTCATTGAAATACTCAACTGACTCAAAGACAGCCGGTACACGGTGCCTCGCCATCAAAACAGCAACATCGATACTATCGGCATTCAAATCCCAATGGAGCATGTCTGCATTGAAATTCATGCCGAAGAAGCTGGAGAAATATTGGGTGTGCTTGTAACCACCCTCATCTTTTAACAGTGTAAGCTTCTTTTCATTGAAATCGTAATCAAAACGAACATAGGGATGAGAGATTGAATCGGTGCCGTGATACACCGCCATTTGCGTTCTTTTAGACCTTATTAGTGAATCCATGAAGGCAAATCGGGTTGACTGTGCTTTGAAGGAACGGCCATTTTGGTCCCGAACTGTAATTGTTGAATAATCCTCCCAATAATTGGCCCCAAAGAGCTCAGTGCCAACAATTGAAAAGCCCCCTCGATAATTTAAATCTTCGGCTGGCAATTCTACAATTAAGCTATCTGCATAAGACTTAAATTGAGGATAGTGCCTTGAATCAGCTGGTGTTCTTCGAATGCTTTTGAATACAAAATCGCCTTCAACTTCGGTGCTCAAAAGTGATGGATAGCTTAGTTTGGTTTTGGTGGCATGAACGTAAGGTTCATCGATTTTGAAATCGTACCCCGCCAACTCAACTGAGGCTTCTTCGGTTTTTTCGATACCTTTTGGCCAGGCAAATGTTCCTCCTTCTCCCACGAACAACTTTTTGTTAACTCCTAATTGACCGGTAGTCCCTTCAATTGCAACTGAGTCATATGGCGTAACCATTCTAAAAGTCGCATTCTCAAATTTTATTATGGGCCCATCGACAGGAGGAGGGTTGTAGGTTATTTCCCGGCTTACCGTGAGTGCAGCAAAACTTTGTCTTACAGGCTCTTCTTCAATTGGTTCATTGCCCCAGCCATCATCTTGGTCGTCCCAGGAGTTCCAGTTGTCGTCATTTCCCCAATCATCGTTATCGTCCCAGCTCCCCCAGTCATCGTTATTGTCCTCCCATGAATCGTCATTGCCCCAGTCATCCTGTGCCCAGGTATCATCCTGAGCCCATGTGTCGTCTCCCCAGTTGTCGTCATTGCCCCAGTCGTCTTCCTCTTCCTGATAGAAATCTTCTTCATCGAGGTACTCATCTTCTTCCTCAGGTATTTCATCTTCATAAGCTATTGGGTCGCCAAGTGCTGGCAATTTAGCCGGAGGAACGTAATCAAAGCTGATGCTTCCTTCAACTATATCTACATTGTAGTAATTGGAGGAATACAACTTGCCCCTGGCAAAAATATGGTTGAGTGTCAGGTAGAATTCGGCGAGATCTCTGTTTTTGTAAGTACTGGCTGCGGCTAGACTGGCCTCTAAAAGCTTACTGTAATCCCTGGATGGAAGCCCAGTATTGTTGATAGCGTAAACGATGTAAGTGAAGAAATATTCAAAGTATGGCCGGGTGCTGAGCCTCCGCTCCCGCATTTTTTGGGTAATCAGGATGATAGTGTCTTTCTGTGCATTTGAAATGCGGCTGCCTTGCCAAAGACCTTTTAAATCGTAAGCCAGCTTTTTTGATGACTCAGTGCCAATAAGCTCCATCCCCTTGGCGACATCGTTGCCGAACATGGCTGGATCATAGTCAATTTCAAAATACTGGGCTTTGGAAACGAAGCTCCCGCAAATGAGAGAAATTAATAACAAGCTGCGGAAGTGTTTCATTGGAAACAGAGTTTTTCGACCCTTAACAAAATTAGAGAAATTACCTCTATATAACTGTTTTAGGGGTTTTTTATTTTAGATCGACACAATAGCTCAAACGCTATATGGTGTCACTGGTTATATACTTTGCAGACCAGCACACTCCAATTATTTCTATGTGCTTTAGAAATCATTGATAAACCAGATTCATCCGCTTTGCGAATGATCAGGTGTTCGTCTTCTTCAAAGAATCCAGACAAAATCATAATCGCATCTGGCCTCATAAGAGGTATGTATTGCGGTATTTCTTCCAACAAGACATTACGGTTGATGTTGGCTAAAACAACATCAAATTTTTGTTCGATGTTTAACTCAGCAATTTGCCCACATAAAAGGTTAATCTTAGAACAGCCGTTAAGAGCAAAGTTGTCTTTGCTGTTATTGATGCTCCATTCGTTGATATCAGTCGCCCAAACCTTTGAGGCACCCAACTTCACCGCTCCGATTGCAAGAATTCCTGTTCCGCTCCCGAGATCGATTAAATCTTTTCCTTTGATATCAATTTTCATCATTTCCTGGAGCATGAGGTAGGTAGTGGCATGGTGACCAGTGCCGAATGCCATTTTAGGATCAATTAGAACCTCAAGTGGATATTCTTTTTCAATTTTATGGAAAGGTGCCCTGACAAGACACTTGTCTTCAACAACAATTGGTTCGAAATTCTTTTCCCATTCCTCATTCCAGTTTTTATCCGGAAAAGTGGTAGTCTCGTAAGAGATTGAGCAAGTACTGCTGTATTTCTGAATTACTTCCTCAATTGATGAGAGGTCTAATTCAGGATGGTCTTTGTAGGTGTTAAAACCAGCTTCAGTTTCGAGGAATGTATCAAAACCGGCTTCCGATAGTTCAGCAATAATGATGTCCCTAAACTCTTCTTGAAGTGTAAATTTTATTTCGGTATAATCCATTATTGACAGCCTGCGAAGGACTCAATATCGATGTAGTAAATGCTGAAATCTGCCAGGTATTTATTTTCTTCGAAGTAGATGACATAGTCAGCGAGGCCGGGATTTTCTGTGAAATGCCAGATACCCTTTCGGTCAGCATAAAGCCTGATTTCCTCTTCCCAAACCAGAATATCTGCCAGACCTTCGCTTTCTTCTACATAAACACTGAAGTGCGCCCTTCTGGGGTCATCAACCACAGCTATGGAACCATATACGTAGCAAAACCTTGTTTGATCATCAGCTTTAAAATCACTTCCGGAAGTGATGAGTAAAATCAATCCGAAGGCAAGAAGCAATAACGTTTTTTCCATTTAAAGAATTTTTTTGAGTGCTGATGTCAGCATATTCACATGGTTCGGCGTTGAGCTTTCCCCCATCAGACCAATACGCCATATTTTACCTGCCAAGGTACCCAACCCAGCGCCGATCTCAATGTTAAACTCATTGAGCAAACGGCTTCTAACTGCCGCTTCATCAACACCTGATGGGATTTTCACGGAGTTGAGCATTGGCAACCTGAAGCCATCTTTTACTAACATCTTAATTCCTAAATCCTCCAAACCATTCTTCAGCAATTCGTGATTTTGAAGGTGACGCTCAAAGCGCTTGGTAAGACCTTCTTCCAACACAATCCTTAACGCTTCTCGCATGGCAAACATTGCCGAGACGGGGGCAGTATGATGATAGGCCCTTTTTTGGCCGCTCCAGTAGTTTCTTACCATTGAAAGATCAAGAAACCAACTCTGGACTTTAGATTTTCGTTGCTCCATCACTTCAACAGCTCTGTCACTAAATGAAACCGGTGACATGCCAGGTGGTGCACTCAGGCATTTTTGGGAACCTGAATAAATCGCATCTATGCCCCATTCATCCACTTTTAGCTGAATGCCGCAAAATGATGTGACCGCATCTACCATGAAAAGCGCACCTGCATCATGGACCATTTTTGAAATTTCTTCAAGCGGTTGTAACACACCTGTTGAGGTTTCAGCATGTACAATAGCAACCAACTTTGGCGAAGATTTCTCCAGCGCCTGCTTCACCTGTTCGGCATCGATAGGCTCTCCCCACGGTGCTTCTACCTTAATCAGTTTAGCCCCACACCGCTCAACTATATCGGCCATTCGATTACCGAATACCCCGTTGATGCAGATTACAGCTTCATCGCCTGGCTCCAGCAAGTTGACAAGGCAGGTTTCCATACCAGCACTACCAGGAGCTGAAACCACGAACGTTAACTCATTTTGAGTTTGGAAACATCGCTGAACCATCAATTTGATATCATCCATTATGTCAACAAATTCTGGATCCATATGACCAACCAGAGGTGTGGACATAGCCTGCAAAACCCGGGGGTGCACTTCACTTGGGCCAGGGCCCATTAATACTCTTCGACTGGTATGGAATTCGTTTAATGGTGATGGTTTGGCTTCTTCGCCAATTACCCTTTTTCGTTGATCAAGCATGGGAAGTACGGTTTATTGCAAATTAATGTATTTATAGTCATCGGATGACTTTGAGTCATCCGATGACTCCTACAGATAAAAACAGGTATATCAGTTAAAAGAATTTATCCTTTGCTGAGTCTTGAATCACTTTCTTGGATTCATCTTCAAACTCCGATGGACTCCTTGCAATATCAAGATACTTGTGTGCCATTGCCCTATTTATCAAGCTGCCTTTTCTTTTTCCACAATAATCTAAATATGACGAAAATGACCACTGATCCATGCTATTGACCAATTTCGATCTCACCGGATTTTGATGGATATAATGAAAGCAAGTCGTAACATCTTTTATTTCTTTAGATTTCGTTTTTTGCTGAAACAGCGAACCGGTTCTATTTTCTTGATTATTTATGGCCCTTGTGTAAGACCTTAATATAGTCGCAATTGCCATCTGAATTTCGGAAGAATTGACTTCCGAGGAATTGTGTGAATCGGTGTAGATCAACAGATGAAAGTGATTAGGCATTAAGCACCAAGCCAAAATTTGGCAGTGCGGTCTTAAATGTTTTCTGATTTTTTTTAAGAAGTAAGAATAATTTTCATCCTTAAAAAATATCTGCTGAGAATTATTCCCTCGATTGTAAATGTGGTAGAAGCTAAGTGGATGGAAAGTCATTTTGGTTCTTTTTGATGACTATGGTTAAAATCTGGTTATATCAGCATATGCCCACCATCAGCAACAAATTCCCCACCGGTGCAATAGCTGGATGCTTCGGAGGCGAGGAATATTGCCAGGCCAGTCATCTCATCAGGCGCTGCCATTCTATGCAGCGGAAGGTGTTGTTCGAATTGTTTTAATAAACCCTCATTTTGCCAAATAGCTGAGCTGAACTTCGTTTTTACCAATCCAGGGCAAATGTTGTTCACCCTGATTCCATCTTTGCCCCATTCTTTCGCCTGGTTTTTTGTCATCATAAGCAAGGCGGCTTTGGATACGCTGTAAAGCCCCAACCCAAAAGAGGGCTTCAAACCTTCAACAGAACTTATATTGATGATGGAACCGCCGCCATTCGCTTTCATAATTGGGTGAACCAGGTTTGTCAAAATGAAGGGGGCCCTCACATTGACCTGCATTATTTTATCAAAAACGGCAGCTTCAGAGTTTTCAATGGGGCCAAAAACGGGATTAGTTGCAGCGTTATTTATCAGTATATCTATCCTTCCATAAATTTCAATAGTTTTCTCAACCAGATTTTTGAGCTGGTCTTCGTCCCCCACATGGCAAGCGATAGCCGTAGCTTCAAAACCATTCGATTTTATAGCAGCAGCTACTTCATCAACTGCTTCCTGTTTTCGGCTGCTTGCAATTACTTTAGCACCAAATGCAGCCAGTCCGTGGGCGATTGATTCCCCAATACCTTTACTGGCACCAGTAATTACAGCTACTTTTCCAGAGAGATCGAAAATTGATTTAGACATAATTTTTCAGATTAATAGATTATGAGAACCAAGAGCCAAGACACAAAATTCTTTCATCTAGATATCTAGATTCTTGGCTCTCATTTCTGCGTATTCCTTGGCAAAGTAGCTCAATATAATTTTTGCCCCCGCCCTTTTGATGCTCAGAAGACTTTCCAGCATCACCTGATCAGCATCAAGCCAGCCTTTCATACCGGCAGCTTTAATCATGGAATATTCTCCGCTAACATTGTAGGCTGCTATAGGCAGGCTTGAGTTATCACTCAATAACTTGATAACATCAAGGTAGGCCAAAGCTGGCTTCACCATTAAGAAATCAGCACCTTCCAAGTCGTCTAACTCAGATTCAATTAACGCCTCACCCTGATTGGCGGGATCCATTTGATAGGTTTTCTTATCGCCTGACTTCGGGGCTGAGTCGAGGGCATCGCGGAATGGCCCATAATAAGCACTGGCATATTTTGCAGTGTAAGACATAATTGAGGTATCGGTAAAACCGTTTTCATCAAGCAACTCCCTGATATATCCTACACGGCCATCCATCATATCGGATGGGCCCAATATGTCAATGCCAGTTTCTGCCTGGGCTAAGGCCATTTTACCTAAAACTTCAAGTGTTTCATCATTTAAGATTTTTCCATCACTCACTATACCGTCGTGGCCGTCTGAGTTGTATGGGTCCATTGCAACATCGGTCATTATGCAGGCTTCAGGAAATCGTTTTTTGATTTCTTTCAATGATCTTAAATAGAAGAAATTGGGATCATGGCTTTTTGTAGCCATTTTATTTTTATGGTGCTCTTCAACAACAGGGAATATGTCGAACGCCTTTATCCCCAGGGTAAGGCAAACTTCAATCTCACTCAACATCTTGTCGAGTGTGAGCCTGTATATCCCCGGCATGGATTCAACTTCAACAGATTTATTTTTTCCCTCAAGAAGGAAAAGCGGAAAAATAAAGTCGTCTGTTGAAAGTGACGTTTCCCTTACTAAAGCCCGAATGGCTTTGGATTTTCTATTTCTGCGTGGCCTTCTCATTGGATAAATCTTATGGTTGCGGGATACCTGTAAAATTCACCCTTATCCGCTTTTACGGTTGCAATTACTACGCAAATTATGTTGACTACGATTAACGCAAACAAAAAAGGTAAACCGATTAGTAAAATGGAGAATATTCCTGCAATCCCGGTATAAATTGCCATCGAGATTTGAAAATTCAGGGACTCTTTTGAGTGCTCTTCAATCAGTTTTGATTCCTCCTTTTTAGAAAGCCAGATAACAAGCGGGATTACAAAGCTGCCGAAAGCCACCACATACCCAAGTAATGTGCCCAGGTGTGAAAAAACCACCCATTGTTTTTCAGTCATTTGAGGTTGATTTGATGCAACTCATAAAGATACGGATTGAGGCTGAAATGAAATTTTGGTGTTTTTTGACAAACAATGAATTTTAGCGTAATTTCAGCATGTTTCTATCAAAATCTCAATCGACATGGACATTAAAAATCATCTAAATACATTGTTGAAGTTAGCCTTGGTTGATGAGAAGTTTGACGATCAGGAGAGGGCTTTGATAAAAATGGTAGGGAAGGCAAACGGAGTACCTGAAGAGGAAATCAATGGGATGATCCAGGATGCGTTACTTAATAAAGGCGATGAACCGATTTCATTTCCAACGCTTTCAGACGATGAGAAATTCGAATATTTATATAACATTGTCCAACTGATGAAAATTGACAGCAAAGTCTACCTGAGCGAAATCAGTTTTTGTGAGGACATCGCTGTGAAACTCGGCTTTAAGAAGAACGTGATAGGGCGGCTTTCAAAGCAGATTTATAGCGACCCAGCCATAACCAGCAATCGGGAAAGGTTGAAAAATACGGTAATGAAATTTAAGAATTGATACAACCAAAAACAGAAAGCTTATGAGCATTCAAACGCATCTAAGTATGTTAATTGATCTTGCCACGATCGATGAAGATTTTGATGAAAAAGAAAAGACAATGATCTATATGATTGGGAAAGCCAATGGTATGACAGAAGCAGATATAGATCAGCTTGTTGAAAATCCCCATCCCCTGGATAATCTTGAAACTTTATCATTTGACCAAAAATTTGAGTACCTCTTTAATATTGTTCAGCTAATGAAAATAGACCACGAGGTTTTTCTAAGTGAAATTCATTACTGTGAGGATATGGCCGAAAAACTAGGTTTCAACAGAAAGGTAATTGGTGAATTGTCAAAAAGCATTTATGCCGACCCTTCAATAACCGGAGACAGAGAGCGGCTGAAGAAAAAAGTGCAGAAGCACCTGAAGTAATTCAGGGTTTCAAAATGAGCAGTATAGGGAGGTTATAGCTTCCCTTTTTTTGTGTAAAGAGAATTCATATGTGCTAAATTATCAGTTGGTTACACCCAACAAGATTTCTCCAATTAAACTGGTTTTTGAAGTGTATAAACCCGAAGACGGCTTTCCTTACTATTTTGATCTTGTAAAAGATAGAGGTTTGTATGAACTTTATTCATCACAGTCAACATTCACTTTCTTGAATTCAATCAATGAGGAAACAGCTTCAAAGCGCTATGCCCCTGATAAGTGGAGTATCAAGCAAGTTGTTGGGCACATAACAGATCATGAAAAAATAAAAACTTTCCGGGCTTTTCAATTGAGCCGAACAAATGCGGTGGAGCTTTGGGGTTACGACCAGAATTTTCTTGTTGAAAACAGCCGTTTTGATGAGCTTCATATGCACCAATTGATTAATGACTTAAAAGCAGTAAGGGAAGCATCTCTCAGTTTTATCAACACATTATCAGAAAATCAGCTGGCGATGAAGGGTTCGGCCAGGCAGCATCAAATTACATTAGCTGACTTTTTGAAATCAATCATTGGGCATGAAATGCATCATGTTAATATCATTAAAGAGAAATATCTATAGTGATTAAACAACCTCTTAAATCATCATTTAACCCGTTACCATCAACCACATAACCTTTACCTTATTTCTTCGATTACTAAGAACACAGAAATAATGTTTTAACCTCGAAATTTTATGACAAGCCCTAATCTGCTTTTTGAACTTTCTCCCTGGTACATTTTTGTGTGCATTTTAATGGGTGCCGGTTATGCTTTTCTTCTATACTCGAAAAAAGGCCCCTGGGGAGCATTGGCTAATAAAGTTTTGACCGGGCTCAGGTTGATTGTTGTGAGTGTACTTTGTGTTTTGCTGTTAGGGCCATTTCTCAAGCAGATATTTAATACAACTGAAAACCCCACTTTCATTGTAGCTGTGGATAATTCCACCTCTGTATTGGAAGGAATGGATACTACTGCTTTCAAAGCTCACCTGGGTAAGCTTTCTGTAATGGGTCAGCAATTAGAAGAGAATGATTATGAAGTAGTCTACCAAACACTGAGCGACAAAACCCTGCTTTCTTTAAATGATGTTTCGATTGATCAAAAATCGACCAATTTAAATGACCTGTTCAGATCAATTCAGTCAGACTATGAGGGCAGAAACCTGGGAGGTGTTTTATTGGTTTCAGATGGCATCTATAATCAGGGTCTATCACCAACTTTTTCGAATTACAATTTCAAAATTCACACGCTTGGCTTGGGTGACACCATTCCCAAAAAAGACATCAGCTTGAAAAACGTGTTTTATAATAAAATTGCCTACCAGGGCAATCGCTTTCCACTGGTCGCTGAAGTGAGCAACAGCGGTTTTGGTGAGCGGGAGGTGATTGTGAGGGTTTCCAAAAAAGGCAGTGAGATAGCCAGGCAAGGGGTGCGCTTTACTTCTGATAATCAACTGCGCCAGGTGAGTTTTTTGCTTGATGCAGATTTGAATGGCATTCAGCATTACCGGGTAGAAGTTTTGCCTCTTGAGGGTGAAACTACCTTGGTCAATAATTTTAAAGATGCGTATCTGGAAGTGATTGAAGGCCGGGAAAAGATACTAATAATTGGTCAGGCCCCGCATCCTGACATGAAGGCCATTGTGTCTTCATTAGAAACAAACCCTAATTACGAGATCGTAACCCATCTCCCACGGATTGATGATTTTAAAGAAGATAAGTATGATCTTGTAATTGTACACCAGGCCTTTGATCGCTATAACCGCACAACCGCTTTGATCAAGAAGTTTAGGGATGAGGGAACCCCACTTTGGCTGATAGTTGGCAACCAAACCAATTATAACAATTTCAATGAGTTGAATGGTCTGGTTCAATTGACAGTTTCACGAAACCAAAAGGATTTGGTGAGGCCTGCATTTAACAGAAGCTTTAACCGCTTCAAGGTTGAAACAGAAAATGCGACTGGGCTTATTTCAAATTATCCACCAGCAGTTGTTCCATTTGGCAAAACTGAGTTGCTGCAAGGGGCTGAAGTTTTTCTCTACCAACAGGTGGGCAGTATTGTTACTGATAAACCTTTAATAGCTGTTTTTGATAATGCTGGTAGCAAAACGGCTGTTATGATGGGGGAAGGATTTTGGCAATGGCGCACTATGGAGTTTGCCAAGACCGGAAAGCAGGAGGTCTTTGACGAAATGATCTCCAAAATGGTTCAGTTTCTTAGTGCTAAAGAAGACAAGCGGAAATTTAGGGTTTACACAAAAGATGATGAATACTTTGATTCCGAAGAGGTGGTATTTGAGACTGAAGCTTATAATGACATCTATGAGCCAATTTACGGCCAGGAAATTCAACTAACCATTAGTAATGAATCTGGTGAGGCTCAGGAATTTTCATATGTCACCAGCAATGCTAATTCTCAGTTTAAGGTAAGCGGCCTGGCTAATGGCATCTATAGTTTTTCGGCTTCAACCCTCTTGAATGGAAAAAAGGAAACCGCTTCTGGTGAGTTTTTAGTCAAAGAGTTGCAGATCGAATCAATAAACCTGACAGCTAATCATCAATTGCTAAAAAGGTTGTCAAGAGATACCGATGGGAGTTTTGCCACCATCGGTCAAATGGATGATCTCCAAAGTGATCTTTTAGGTATGGAAGCCCAGGGAGTGATTTATACCTCCGAAAGCTTTCTCCCACTGATTAACCTTAAATGGCCCTTCTTTTTGTTACTCCTCTTAATTTCTGTTGAGTGGTTCATCAGAAAGTACAGCGGAGCTTATTAAGGTTTGAATTGTTGATCCTAATTCTGAAAATTATAGCTAGCCCTTCTTAATACTTACCAGCTCTATGGCTGGGTAATTAGTTGGTTTAGGGTTAAGCCCACATTGGTAATCAATATCACCAGCTAACTTGTAGGAGACATTAACAACAACCTCGCTTTGCTTTAATCCTTCAGGAATTATTTCTTCATTAATTGGCTTATAAGTTACCTCATCGATGTCAATGAAAAATTCACATCCGTCGACTGCAATGGAACCTGTGTAACGCAATAAAGCATTATTGCTGAATAAAGTATCGCTGTCATTAAGGCCTTCTGGGTAATCTAAATCAGCATCACAACTGTATAATACAATTATTGCTAAAAGCGGAAATAATCTGAACATCTTCATTTAAGTTTTTTCAAACCATGAGACCCAGACTACTTCCGGAGGGTTGGAAATTCTTTGTTCTTATTTCTTAAACCATACCTTCTTCTTGCATCACTTCATATATTTTCAGGCAAATCCATGCGTCCGTTGCGGCGTATGTTTTTTGAGCGGGTGTTAAAATTTTATTTTCCCAATTAGACGTTTGCTGTGTTTTTGAAATCCTTCCATTTAAGAAAATCCCCGACAATTTCTTGGCACCAATGTCATCCATGCCCATTGCAGTTGCCCTTTTATTAAGATCAATAAAACCTGCTGGCTTAAATTTTTTAATGCGCTTTAAATCGATCAGGTCGTCATGCAATGCAATGCCAATCTTCTTAAAAGAATCATCTTCAAAATATTCAATAAGCTTATCTGTAAAACCAGTCGATTGCAGTCTTATTAGAAAGCATTTTGAGTCAATTGAAATTTGCACCAACGATGTTGGATGATACTCGCCTTTTCTGAATGACGGCCTTGCTTCTGTATCGATACCAACCACACGGTGTTTTCTCAATTCATCAACTACGGAATCCAAAGCATGGGAAGTGTTAATGACCACAATTCGACCTTCGAATTGCAGTAGCGGCAGCTGTTGAAGAACCTCTTTTGTTATGGATAACTCCATACTAAGCTGCTTGTGCTTTTTCAACGGCTTTCTCCTCTTTGATCTTTCTTATTTTCCAGCCCATGTAGCCAAAAAGTAAGGTCATAAATGGGCTGATGATGTTGAAGAAACAATAGGGGGCATAGGTAAAAGTGGCAACCCCAAGTACCGATGACTGTGTTGCACCACATGTATTCCATGGAATGAGCACTGAAGTGACCGTTCCGGAATCTTCAACAGTACGGCTTAGATTTTCAGGCATTAAGCCTCTTTTCTGATAAATATCGGCGTACATCCTGCCAGGCACAACAATGGCCAGATATTGGTCAGAGGCAGTGAGGTTAAAGAAAACACAAGTACCTGTAGTAGCAGCAATTAAAGAACCTGTACTATTTACAAGTGAAATGACTGCTTTGGCAATCCTTTTTAGCAATCCTGCTGATTCCATCACTCCGCCAAAAATCATGGCCGATAAAATCAACCAAATGGTGTGTAACATTCCTGCCATCCCAGAGGTAGAGAGCAACTCATTGACAGGCTCATTTGCTGTGGTAATGGAGATGTCTCCATACATGGCCATCATGATGGTTGTAAATTTTTCTGAAAATGGAAAGTTGAATGACTCACCGGGACTGAACAAATTTTTGCCAAGCTCAGATACCAAATGGCCCTGGAAAACAAGGGCAAATATTGCCCCCAACAAGGTGCCTATTAACAGAGCTGGGGTTGCCGGTACTTTTTTTGCAATCATTACAATTATCACAACAGGTACTAAAAAGAGCCACACTGAGATGTTGAATGTTCCGTCAAGTGCGGCCAAAACAGGAGCAATTTCCTGAACCTGCCCTTCAGCGCCACCGGTAAAGCCGATAACCAGAAAAATAATCAGGGTTAAAATAATGGAAGGCCCGGTTGTATAAGCCATATATCTGATATGGGTAAATAAGTCTGTTCCAGCCATTGCTGGAGCCAGGTTAGTGGTGTCAGAAAGGGGGCTCATTTTATCGCCGAAATAAGCGCCTGAAATTATAGCACCGGCAATAATCCCATCAGACATCCCAAGGGCCCTGCCTATACCTAAAAGGGCAATGCCTATTGTTGCTATTGTGGACCATGAACTTCCTGTAGCTATGGACACAACTGCACATATGACCACAGCTGCAAACAGAAATATGGTTGGGTTTAAAATCTGAAGTCCATAATAAATCATTGTCGGAACAATTCCGCTGAGCATCCAGGTGCCGGAAAGGCTGCCTATTAATAATAGAATTATAATGGAGGGCATCGCTGAACTAATGCTACCGACCATCTTTTTTTCTATTCTTGACCAGCTAACCCCCAACCTGATGGCCACAATTCCGGCAACAGCCGATGCCAGCAATAGCACCATTTGATTAGACCCATCGAGTGAATCTGATCCGAAAATCCAGACATTAATGAAAAGGAGGATGGTTAAGAAACTTACTGGTATGAGGGCTTGAAGGAGAGAGGGTTCCTTATGATTGTCAATTGAAATTTCACTCATTTTTGGGTTGCTACTAAATGAAAACCACTATTTGATCAAAAACCGTTGAAGATACTAAAATCTCATTTATTCAGTAGCAATGCTGCCACCTCTTCACCTACCAATGTTCCCAGGGCTAAACCCATGCCCCCAAGTCTTGCTCCAATTACAACTCCCGGTGAAGTACGTTTAATCACGGGTGATTTGGAGGGGCCAAAAGCCATTATTCCACTCCAGGCCATCTCAATCTTCACTTCTTTTTGAAGTATCTTTTCGAACAGAAATTCTTTAAGATGCGCTTCAATCATTTTGTTAATTTCTATTTCTGTCGTTTGTTCCGTTTCGAAATCCTGATTGCGACCACCACCTAAAAGCATGCGGCCATCCACATCCCTGAAGTAGTAGTAACCTTCGTCATAATGAAAAGTTCCTGAGAGTTTCAGGTCTTCGATTGGTTCAGTAACTATCACAGTTCCGCGGCCGGGTTGCATGTCGATATTGTCTACAAATTTTTTACTGAAAGCATTTGTGCAGATTGCTACCTGATTTGCTAATATTTCAACTTTACACTCATCAGACTTTAAACGAAGTGCCACCTCATGATCATCCTCCATTAAATCTAATACCTCGGTTCCCGTCAGCAATGTGATGCCTAACATTTGAGCGTAATTTTGAAGGGCCTTCATTAATTTTCCAGTGTCCAACTGGCCTTCAAATGGGTTATAAATAGCCGCTTCAAAACTGTTTGGGTTCAAATTCGCTTGTGAAACGAAACCTGTTTTAGCTTCAAACACATTGCTTTCAAAAAGTGGCCAAAGCCAATCGTTGAGATAATCAATTCCTTCCAGGGTTTTCAATTCTTTCTTCCCCAGTAGCTCATACCCCCCTTTAATTTCAAGGCCAATTCTTGTGTCTCCTAACCGTTCCCTCAATTTCTTAAGTCCGGTCCATCTTTTAGTCACAAGGTTGAGTGCTTCGTCTTCACCAAAATTTCCAATATCCGACAATAATTCTGATGGGCTTCCGAAGCAGGCAAAACCTGCATTTTTAGTGCTGGCGCCTGTAGGCAATATTCCTCTTTCGATCACCACTACATTGGCTTCCCGCATATTCTCTTTAATAGATATGGCAGTTGACAACCCCGTAATGCCACCACCGATTACGGCTATATCATAGTGCTGAAAAGATGTTTTTTCCCAGTAGCTGAGCATTATCAGAAATTTTGATTCAAAAGTTGCGTTGCTTCAATGATACGTAGAAACTTCCACGCATCGAAAAATCATAAAATGTCGTAATTTGCGTTTCCTTTTTCAACCAACATAGAACCACCAGTTGAGCGAGTCTAAAACCTATTCCTGTGTAATAATTGAGGACGATCCCGTTTTTGCCAAGTTACTGGCTAAAGTGGTTAATAGGATTCCCGATTTAAAACTGGTCGGCAGTTACTCAGATACAGTATCTTCAGCTATGAATGTGCTGAGGGTTAAGCCAGAAATCATCTTTTTAGATATTAACATTCATGGACTGGAAGGCCCTGAAATGCTTCATTTGATTGATTATCAACCAGAGACAATAGTTATTTCAAGCCATCCACCTGATATCATGAACGATTATAACATTGAGTATACAGCGTTTATCCAAAAACCGCTGAAAAGTTCTGAACAGCTCCATGAGGCCATTGAAAAATGCATAGGCAATATTGAAAAGTCGGCCTAAGGGTTAACCATCGCTATGATTCGCAATCTGATCAAGCTGTCAGAGAAAATAATCAAGAGTTTCCTCAGTACGGGGCTTTCTGCTGAACTATCAACATATGAGTTCAGGAGAACGTTGTTAGTGAACAAGCTTACCTTTCTGAGCCTTTCTCTCGCGGTCGCCCTGCTAATTACTAATGCGATTTTTGAGGCGTATTCAGGGCTAATCATTGACTTAATTGCTATTGGGTTAATTTTTCTTCCTGTTTTCTATTTAAATAAAATCCACCAGTATAGGCTGGCCAGGTTGCTCTTTATAATGGGAACAATTTCAATCGTGTCAATCGGAGCCATTTTTGCCGTTAAAGATGGCAGAAACTCTGAGATAGAAAACCTGCTCATAGCTTTTTCGGTTCCGATTGTAATATTGCTTGACAAAAGGGTTCATGTAGTCACATTCCTTTCAAATGTCGTAATTCTACTTTTCATAAAGTATTATAAGTATACCGCACAGGGGTGGGAAATTGGCAATGAGTTTTTTCTGCTGTGTGTCAACATGCTCATCATTTTTACTGGGATTTACTTTTTTGTCAGCTTTTATAAAACGCAGTTAATAAATGCACTTACAAGGGCCCAAAGATTGAATAATACCCTCAAAATGAAGGAAGGTCAACTTCTTGAAATCAACCGGACAAAAGACAAGATGTTCACTGTAATTGCCCATGACCTGCGGTCGCCGATTGCTTTATTTGAAAGTGTGTTGAATATGGCTGATGAGGACATTGTTGGAAAGGAAGAGTTCAATAACTACAGAAATGTTTTAAAGAAGCGGCTGCACTCACTCAACCATTTATTAGATAATTTATTGACCTGGGCAAAATCACAATTAGGGGGCATTACTGCTAACCCAACAAGTGTTGAACTAAAAGCGATTATTAAGGAAACGATCAAGATTTATCAAGATTTAGCCCAAAAGAAGAAGATCAGGATAATGGTTGATATTGGGGAAAATTCCCTAATCTATGCTGATGAAAATCATATGAAGTTGGTGGTTAGGAATTTGGTTCATAATGCATTGAAATTTACCCCCTCAGGAGGAGTTGTAGACATCAGCTCACTGAGCCAAAATGGTTCGGTGCAACTGACCATAGCTGATTCAGGTGTTGGCATGGACGATGAAAACATTGAAGGTGTAATGACAGGTTTAACCCACCAAACCAAACCTGGCACCAATGGTGAATCCGGTTCTGGGCTAGGCTTAAGCTTATGTATGGAAATGCTGAGCAAGAACAATGCGTCAATGAAAATCAGGAGTGAAAAGCGAAATGGAACCGCTTTCGACCTGCAAATTCCTGCTTTTTCAAACTAAGAGCTCTCTAAAGTTTCTTGTAGATTTTGAGGGTTTCTTTGGCAGCTGTGTCCCAACTGCGAGAGGCTTCTTTCTTAAGTTGTTTAATGTAAGCCTTAGTGCTGTCCGGATTATTAACCAGGTTTTCGACTGCGTTTGCCAAATTGTAAGTTTCCCAGCAGTTCTGCGTAATTGCACTTTTTAATACCTCTTTTGCTCCGGTTTGATTAGAAAGGATTACTGGTACCCCGCAATACGCTGCCTCCAAGGCCACCATACCAAATGGCTCCATTCCAGAAGGCATTAAAAAAACATCTGACCCCTCGAAAAGCCTCTTAACCTTTGAGGCAGAAATAAACCCTGGGAACTTAAATTTTGAATTTAAGTTCATCCGCTTCACTTTATCTTTTATTTCAGGAAGCAAATAACCATCGCCAGCCATAACAAATCTGTAATCGGGATTTCGATCACTCAGAGTGCTTGCAACATCCACGAAGAGTGAAGGCGCTTTTTGTTTTGCAAACCTGCCAAGGAAAGTTACCGTGGGCTTAGCTGATGGATAAACCCGTTTTGTTAAAGGCTTCTTAAACTCTGGAGAAAACGAATTGTGAACCACGGTTATTGATTCCTCACTTATACCATAATGTTCGATCAGCACATTTTTGGTCAATTGGCTAACAGCAACGATATGGTCAGCTTTTGCAAGGCTCTTATGCTCCAGTTCGTAAATGGACTGATTCAGGTCGGGGTACGAACGTTCTATTTCTGTTGAATGAACATGGAGCACTACTGGTAAGTTGGCCTTTGCTCCGGCCGCCAAAGCAGCCGGAAAAGTCATCCAGTCATGGCCATGGACGAGATCATAATTTTTTTTAGAGACTAACTCCGTGGCAACCATGGCAAATCGTGAGACCTCCGTCATAAGGTTTTCGCCATAGCCCCCGTTTAATTCTAATGTCTCCTTAAGGATTTTAATTTTTTTGGTGATGCCAGATTTTTTCTTCTCAACTAGTTTTCGGTAATCATTTGTTGATACATATGGCATCAGGGCTGTACCTATTTCAATAAAAGAAATGCTCTCCCAATACTCTTCCTCTATTATTTCACCCGCCTTAATTCCAACATCGCTTGCATTGATAATTTCCCAGGATGTTTTCGGCTTTTTATTGATCGAAGGCAGCACAAATGTGACATCGGTCTTTTGTTTTGCAAGCCCAAGCAAAAGCCCATGGGTGGCAATACCCAAGCCCCCTGATATCTCAGGGGGATACTCCCATCCAAACATGAGCACCTTTTTCATCGATTAGATTGCTTTTACAATATCAACAAAATCGCGGGATTTTAAAGAGGCACCTCCTACTAAACCACCATCAACATCCGGCTGGCCGAAAATTTCTTTCGCATTCGCTGGTTTTACACTTCCGCCGTAAAGTATTGGCACCTCATAAGCTAATTCCCCAAATTTAGACATGAGATGTTGACGTAACTCCTTGTGCATTTCCTGGGCCTGATCTGAAGAGGCTGTTTTGCCGGTTCCAATTGCCCAAATAGGTTCATAAGCAATTACCAGCTTCTGAAAATTTTTTTCTGAAAGGTGGAACAAGCTGTTTGAAAGCTGATCCTTCACATGCTCAATGTGCTTACCGGACTCCCGCACCTCAAGTGATTCACCGCAACAAAAAATCGGAATTAGGCCGTTTTCAAAAACCTTTGAAACTTTTTCCCCTAGCAAACCATCACTTTCCCCAAAATATTCCCGGCGTTCACTATGGCCAATTATTACATAATTTACCCCCAGGGATTTTAGCATGTTGGCTGAGACTTCGCCAGTAAAGGCACCTGAATCATTCTCATGACAATTTTGTGCACCAACATCGACCTTGTCGCTGTTTTTTGTTAGAGACAGCACATGGGACAAAAATGTGAATGTTGGGCATAACACTACTTTAGCTTCCCCAGAGTATTCATCGGCTACCATATTAACCACCTCTGAGGCAAGTGTTTGCGATTCCAGAAGGCTATTGTTCATTTTCCAATTGCCAGCAACTATTTGTTGTCTCATGCTCATATATTTTCTGAGTTGCAAATCAATTGAATAATCAAATGATGTAATAATGATTACTGGAATAAAGCACTTTTATTGGGAGTGAATTCAAAAAGTTAAGTGATTGACCATGGATTTAAGATTTTTGCAATGAATTAACTTGTCATATGAAAGCAATTGAGGATTTAAAGGTTACGTTGGTTCAGTCGATCCAACATTGGGAAGATATAGACGGCAACCTCGGAATGTTTGAGGAAAAGCTGTGGCAATTTAATGACCCGACTGATTTGATAATTCTTCCGGAAATGTTCACCACTGGCTTTTCAATGAATGCCAGGAAGCTGGCAGAAGTAAAAGGGCTCAAAACCATGCGTTGGCTGGAGCAAATGGCCAGCCAAAAGAAAGCCATGATAATGGGCAGTTTTATTGCTAATGATGGAGGCAAATTTTATAACAGAATGATCGCAATGAAGCCGGATGGGTCTTTTCATCAATATGACAAACGGCATCCATTCAGTTTAGCTGAAGAGGACAAAACTTATACAGGTGGAAAAGAAAAAGTTGTTTTCAATTTGAATGGATGGAAAATATGTCCAATGATATGTTACGATCTCCGGTTTCCGGTTTGGTCAAGAAATGTCTATTCAAAAGGTGAGCTGGAATATGATATCTTGATATATGTGGCAAATTGGCCTGCCCCAAGGGTGAACGCCTGGGATACATTACTTGCTGCCAGGGCCATTGAAAATATGAGTTACTGTGTGGGTGTAAACAGGGTTGGCAAAGATGAAAAGGGTCATCAATACCTGGGCCACTCTGCCGTTTATGATTTCGGAGGAAAAAAAACCTTTTATAATGAGGGGGAAGAAGTAATAGAAACAGCAACTTTAGATTATTCAGCGCTGACCGATTTCCGTAAGAAATTCGGGTTCTTTTTGGACGCTGATTCTTTTACCATTCACGATATGTGACGTTAGTCAATCCAAAATTTGCTGAAACCTTATTTAATTTGCGCTTAAATGTCAATTTGGGCATTTAAAGCCAAACCGGAACAGCATGATTACCCGAAAGATATTGGGCAAGGCCCTTTTATTAACCTTCACTTTTTGTTCAACACTCATTCAGGCACAAGAGCATTCCGTAGCCAGGCAATGGAACGAAGTTTTATTGCAAGGCATCAGGAATGATTTTGCAAGGCCTACAGTGCATGCCAGAAACTTATTTCATATTTCCGCTGCCATGTACGATGCATGGGCAGTTTATGATGACAGGGCAAATTCTTATTTCCTTGGGCAAACCATCGATGGTTTCACTTGTGACTTTACCTCGGTCCCAATCCCTGATGATATTCAGGTAGCAAGGGAAGAGGCAATAAGTTATGCAGCCTATAGGTTGATCAGGCATCGCTTTGCAAACTCACCAGGCAAAGACTTTATTGCAGCACAGGCTGACAAGTTGTTGCTTGACCTGGGCTACAATGAGTTTATCACCACTGTTGATTTTGAAAACGATGGTCCAGCGGCACTGGGAAATTACATTGCTAAATGCGTTATAGATTTTGGCTTGCAGGACGGAGCAAATGAGGCAAATGGTTATATCAACAAATTTTACTTTGAATCGAACCCTCCGCTTTCACCAACACTTCCGGGCAATCCATTATTAATTGATCCCAATAAGTGGCAGCCATTGGCTTTTTCACTGTTCATTGATCAGGCAGGAAATCCAATCCCAGGCGATATTCCTGATTTTCTAAGCCCTGAATGGGGAGTAGTGACACCGTTTTCACTCACACCAGACGACTTGACCATTTATGACCGGGACGGAGATGAATATTGGGTATACCATGATCCAGGTGATCCTCCATATCTTGAGGAAGACGGTAGTGGGTTATCTGCCGAGTACCAGTGGGGCTTCTCCCTTGTGGCGGCATGGTCATCCCACCTTGATCCATCAGACGGGGTTATGATTGATATTTCTCCCGGGGCATTGGGAAACATCAATACATTTCCATCTTCAATTGAATCATATCGGGATTATTACGATTTCGAAGAAGGTGGCGACCCAAGCGAGGGTCACTCGGTAAACCCACATACTGGTGAACCATACCCACCAAATCTAGTTCCAAGGGGCGATTATGCCAGGGTGTTAGCAGAATTTTGGGCGGATGGCCCCGATTCGGAAACACCTCCAGGGCACTGGTTCACAATATTAAATTTCGTGAATGATAATCCTGATCTAGTTAAAAAATTTAAGGGCCAGGGAAGAGTTCTTGATGATCTTGAATGGGATGTTTTATCCTATATGATCTTAGGTGGCACCATGCATGACGTGGCCATTTCTTCGTGGGGCATAAAAGGCTGGTACGACTATATCAGGCCAATTAGCGCCATTCGGTACATGGCTGATCAAGGCCAAAGCTCAGATCCAGATTTACCGAGTTATTCATTAGAGGGGATTCCATTAACCGAAGGTTTTATTGAGTTGGTTGAAGTTGGAGACCCACTTGCCGGAGATGATGATGAGCATGTTGGTAAGATAAAGTTCAAGGCGTGGAAAGGACCGGATTTCATTGATGATCCAGAAACTGACGTAGCCGGTGTAGACTGGATTTTGGCTGAAAATTGGTGGCCATATCAGCGACCAACATTTGTGACCCCACCATTCGCAGGATATGTATCCGGGCATTCTACCTACTCAAGAGCTGCAGCAGATGTAATGACCTTTTTGACAGGCGATAACTATTTCCCGGGTGGTGTAGGTGAATTTATTGCTCCAAAAAATGAATTTTTAGTGTTTGAGGAGGGCCCCAGCGTGGATGTGGTTTTGCAATGGGCAACCTATCAAGATGCGTCAGATCAGACAAGTTTATCAAGAATTTGGGGTGGTATTCACCCCCCGGCCGATGATATACCAGGTAGGATAATTGGTGAAAAAATAGCCCTTCAATCTTTCGCTAAGGCCGAAGGTTTGTTTGGATCTGTGGTGACTTCAATTGAAAAGAACCTCCAACCTGGAGTCTCGTCGTTGAAAGTTTATCCGAACCCCGTTTCATCAAACTTTGTGACAATTGAGTTAATGAAGCCTGGGAGTAAATCTCAAATTGAGATATTCGACTTCAAAGGTTCTGTGGTGTTCTCGAAAACTTATACAGACTTCAATAACATACTTAGGGTTAAGCTGGAGACGAGGAGCTTTGAACCGGGAATGTATTTTGTAAAGGCTTCAAATGGTAGCAATGCATTTACCCAGAAATTTTTGATCGAATAGAACCAAACCGGACTATCAGGATCGATCTTATTAGTAATATCAACGCAAAAGGTATTAGGCTGTCATGTAAATTTTGAGGCCAAAATCCCCACAGGGCAATTAGCAGACCCAGAATTACAATCTGCCCCAAAAAATATTTTCTAAGCCAATAAGGATGGTTTTTCTGTAAAAGGAAGGGAACAACTACCATGTGCGCTGGCATTGCCCAGATCATATTGAAATTGTTCGAAGAAATATGATCGGTAAAAAACCATAAGAAAGCCAGCAACCAGCCAACTATTCCTGCAATGCTAAAAAGTAAGATATCCACCCAATTAGAGCGTTGGCCTCTTTTAAAATCTTTAAAAGAAATGAAACCGAAGAACAGAAAAATTCCGATAAAGACAACATTCGGAGTTAAAAAGCTTTCGGGTGGAGAAATCGGGTTGCCCTCATTGAGAACGTTAGTAGTTTTTATGAGTGGTTTACGGGTACTGTCAGTTGGGGTGGTGGCTCCATTAAATGCCTTTTCAACGTAATCTGGTAGATACATATAGTGATACCCCGAAGCTTCTTTGTCAATGCCCGTACCCAAGCAGATATCAATACCTAAATCTCCCCACGGCTGTTCCCCTAAGTACATATCCATAAGGTCACGGAAGCTCAACGACTGATTGACATATGAATAATCGTATTCGATTGTATTGTTGAACACACTGTCCATGACATCCCTGATTTTAGTGGCACAATTGTCATAGATATAGTTGTAATAATAATTTTGATTTTCAGGTAAGGCGTTCCATTGAAGAAAATCAAAGAGCCGTTGTTTTTCTTCCTTATTGAGGTTTAGCACCTGTTGTACTATCCTTCGGTCATCTCTTAAGTAAACATTATAAAAACGCTTGTAATCATGGACCCCAAGTTTGTAGTAAGGTGTTCCCTTTGCAAAATTCAAGTAGAAATTTGGCTGATCGAAATCAAAAACACCATAGTTGTATATCAAATCCCAGCCACTATCAGGATCCAGAACGCGGAATGCCGAATGGCCAAAGGCGGAGTATAATTCCGTCTGCAAGGGTCCCATGGTATAAACGCTGATTTCTGCTTTCTCAGAAAGAGTTTGACTCCAGCCAAAACCTGACAACAAGGCCAAGAAAAAAGATATTATCAGTTTTTTAAACATGGCTGCAAATGTAAATGAGCTTTTTGGCTAAATGAGATGTTAGCTGGTTAGACGTAGTTAAAATTTAAGTCTTAATAAATTGTTAACGGCATTAAACAGACAACTGACCTTTCAGAACATCCCGTATATTGAAAACGGAAAACTACTCCCTGCCATAGAATTTCTAACTGTATGAACCACATCGATTGGCTTTTGGCAATTAGCGCTTTTATGATTGGCAATTGTATCCTATTTGCTACTTACTGCTTTTATTCCCGCTCCAGGGATCAAATTTCATTGAATTTACTGGGTGTTTTTCTTCTGGCACTTGCCATTAGGGTTGGTAAATCGGTGGTCACCTTAATGGCCCCTGATCATATGGATGTTTTGACCGCAATTGGAATTGTAGCCATGTATGTGATCGGTCCGGCACTCTACCTGTTTTTTAGATCATCCTTCAGTAATAACTCCGTCAACAATAAACTGTTGAATTTGCATTTTATCCCGGCAGGTGCCATTTCATTAATATTACTTTTTGCTTTTAAAAATGAGAACCTTGTTTATCAACTGTACCTCATTTCAGTGGCCCTGATGTTTGGGTATGGAATGCTGGCAACATGGGTTTGGTGGCAGTATTGTAAACACACCGCCAACAATAAGGACAAAAAGGAATGGGGAGGTTATTTCTTATTGGCTGTTTTTGCCATTTGGATGAGCCTTATCGGTCAGTTGACCTTTGAAACTTATTCTGCCTATCTGACAGCTACTTTATTGGCTACCGCTATCATGTTTGCCATGGCCATTTATACAATGACCAAAAAGCGCCACCTCTCAATTATTAAAGCGAAGCCGCTAAACGATCACCGTTTGATGTCGGTTGCGGTTAAAATCGAAAATCTATTCACCGCTACAAACGCCCACTTGCAAGAGTCAATAACCATTGACGTTATTGCTGATAAGTTGAACCTACAGCCATACCTCGTTTCTCAGGCAATCAATGCTTCTTACGGAAAATCATTACCTGAATTGGTGTCAGAATACAGAATTGAACATGCCAAAAAACTGCTTACAGCGGAAGAACAAGAGATGAATATCAAGTCGATAGCTTTTGAATCTGGCTTCACAACCATTTCAGCTTTCTATTCAACGTTTAAGAAGATCACCAAAATGACCCCAAAAGAATTCCGCCAAAGTAGAAATTAAAGAATTTTAGCGGCTCTCAATTTTTATTCTTGATTTACAAATTAGTAGTAAAAGCCAACCGCAATGCGGCAGTTTGGTGGCTTTAACTATTCCTAAAAACAAAATCTAAAGTGATGAGATTAAGGATATTCTTTTTATGGCTGATAATGATCATTCAGGTGCCTTGTTATGCTCAAAACAATAAAGAATCAACGATTACCGAAGTTCAGCGCTTAATTGACAATGGTGATAATTCGGGTGCTTCTGAAAAATTGTTAGGGCTTCTGCAATCTGAAAACCCGAAAATCCAGGCTACCGCTTTACGCCTGAATGGTGACCTACTAATAAAATCCGATCAACTGGACTCGGCTGAAAA
This sequence comes from Cyclobacteriaceae bacterium, assembly GCA_040222875.1. GTDB lineage: Bacteria > Bacteroidota > Bacteroidia > Cytophagales > Cyclobacteriaceae > JAJCYL01. The sequence continues at coordinate 167,602 of JAVKCG010000008.1, forward strand.
AACGCTCAGCAAGGCACTAAAGATTAGCCATGATATTTATTACCAGGAAGAGCTGGCCCAATCACTGTATCTGATTGGTCGCATTAGCGCTTTCAAAGGAAAATTTGATAGGGCACAGGAGGTAGCAACTAAGGCACTCTATATGGCCAAAAAAATTAACAACCAAAGGCTGGAGTTCTCCATTAATAACCTTCTCAACTGGACATATTTCATGAATGAGGTAGACTTCAATAAAGTGGGGCAATTGGAAAAACGTCAGGCGGAATTAGTGAGCTTACTTGACATAAAAAGTCACAGGGCATTGGTATTTAACAATCTGGGCTACAACCTTACGGTATCTGGTTTAGCTTCACTCGATAGCATAATCAATGTCTCTTTAATTGCTAATAATGACTGGGCTGAGAGAGAAAAGAATAAGGGTAGATGGTATTCACTAATGAACCTCACCTGGCAGCACCGGTTGGCAAATCAACTGGAAAAATCGGTAGAGTATGGACAATTATCCTTTGCACAAGCAATAAAGGATGATGACAGGCATGCCGTCGTTGAAGCCAGTTTTCAGCTTGCCGAGTCGCTTGTTGCATCAAATAGGTTAGGAGAAGCAGAGGGATACTACCTCACAGGATTGAAATGGCGGGGAGATGAAAATGATCGGGACGGCTACGTATTTGATGTTTACTACTCGCAGTTTCTGTGGCAAAAAGGTGAAAGAAAACAAGCCATCAATTTGCTTGAAAAAGCAATCGGGTTTCTGGAAACAAGCGAAGTATTTTATGAAATGCATGCCAGAATGCTGCTTGCCAGCTATTATTTCGATGAAGGGCGATTTGAAAATGCTCAAGAGCAAATTGAGGTAATTGAATCACCCAGGCACAATTACATAGCTTTTGAAACCAGATGCCTTGCTGCCATAACCAAAGCCAAACTTTTTAGAGTGAATGGCAGAATTGCCTTTGCCGAAGGTCTTCTAAACTCATGGCTGGAGGAATCCCAGCGTTTTCAATCTGATCTGCTAACCGAAATAATTCAAAATGAACTTAGAGAAATTTAGTACCTTGTTTGTGTTGTAGTATTAATCAGAATCTAGCCTTAAGCGCCTCAATCATTAACCTTACACCATATCCGGTGGCATGTTTTTGCTTGCCCAATTCTGAATCAGCGAAGGCAGTTCCTGCAATATCTATATGCGCCCAGTTTGGATGGTCGTTGATGAAAACCTCTAAAAACTTGGCAGCTGTAATTGCACCGGCAAGGGGCAGATCACTTAAGTTTTTTACATCCGCGACATCGGAATCCAGCGCATCTTCATAATCTTTCCAAATTGGCAGTGGCCAAACCCTTTCACCGATTGAATCCCCGGCTTGGGCAATTGCCGATTGAAGGGCATCATTGTTCGACATGATCCCGGCTGCATGATAACCCAACGCCCGGATAACGCTGCCTGTAAGTGTCGCAAAATCTATCAAAGTATCAACCTTATAGTTTTTAGTCATGTAAGCCAGGGCATCAGCCAAAATCAACCTTCCTTCTGCGTCGGTGTCGATCACTTCGATTGTTTTTCCGGAATAAGAGTGAATAATATCTCCGGGTTTTACAGAGTTGGCATCTACGGAATTCTCAGTGGATGGAATCATGGCAATCAGGTGTATAGGTAATCTCAATTTAGCTGCGGCTTCAATTGTTCCAAGTACTGCGGCGGCACCACCCATGTCACTTTTCATATAGTGCATTTTGCTGGAGGGCTTAATCGAAAGTCCTCCTGTATCAAAAGTCACACCTTTGCCCACCAGGCCAACCGTTTTATTTGCCCCCTCACCTTTGTATTCACATACAATAAATATTGGCGGTACATGACTGCCCTGACCTACCGCCAATAAAGCATTCAAGCCAATCTCCGTAATTTTTTTCTTGTCAAAAACATCGACCTGATAGCCATATTTTTTACCAGAATTAGCAGCCCAGTTACCCAAATCCTGTGGTGTCTTTTTATTCGCCGGGGCATTGACAAGATCCATAATACTGCGCTGTGTTTCAGCGATGTGCTGTGCCTCAGTAATTAGCCGTTGGATGTCAGATACGTGTTTTGTGCTCTGGATATTTAACTTGAAAGACGGCCTCGTATTTTGCTCTGTTTTGTACAGACCAAGGTTGTAGGTTCCTAAAATTGAACCACCAACAAAAGCTTGTGATAGCATTAACTGGTGAACTTTTTTTAGGTGGTTCATATCAACCATCACCTCACCACTCAACTTCTTCTGCTTCGTAAAAAAGCCCTTCAATGTTTTTTGGTTTACTCCGAAATCACTTTCTCCCAAACCAATCAATACGACCTTTGAAGTATTGCCAGACTTTGTGAAATAGCTTGAAACAATTTCTCCCTTCTTGCCCTCAAATTCATCCGTAATCCGAATCTGATCGAGGCGATATTTCCGGCAAATCTTGATAAGATCTTTTTCAATGTTCTCGTCATTGAACACCGGTATCAGAAAAGTGTCAGCTGTATTCGATTCAGTCAATATTTTAATTTCCATTTGCTTTCTCTTTGTTAAAAAACAACCACTCAACTGCCTTCGGGAATTCCTGCCCCCATTTGAATTCATTATGCTGCCCAATTGGGTCAATTGAAACCCTTATGTCGATCTCTGGGTGCCGCTTTAGCGTGGCCTTCAATTTGTCAACATGAGCAAGCATTGTTGCGCTTTCAGAGCCCCCAGCATATAGAAAAATGTCCATCATAAGCTCCCTCCCGGCGTTGATGGCCTTTATAAAAATCTTGTGTGTTAACCACAGTGATGGCGAAAAGACCAATAGCTTTCCGAAGTATTGGGCAAACCTGAGACCGGCATAAAGTGAAATCAATCCGCCCATTGAACTGCCACCAATTCCTGTAGTCATTCTCTCAGGTTTAGTTCGGTAATGGCTATCGATATAGGGCTTCAAGGTCTCGGTAACAAATTGGAGGTATTTTTTGCCATCACCCCGGCCAAATCTCCAACTGAAGTATGGTGAATATTCTGCAATTCGGTCTTTCTCACCATGATCAATGGTGACGAGGATCAGGTCTTTGAACCCATTCTCCGCCAGGATTGCCATTTTTTCATCAACCCCCCAGATGCCAAATGGGGCCCGGTCGCCAAAAAGGTTTTGACCATCATTCATATAAAGCACAGGATAATGCTTGTCACTCTCCTCATAATCATGCGGCAGCAACACGCAAATTCTTCTTCTCTTGCCCAACTGAGGAATTTCGTAGTCATCCTTAATCACCTCAATTATTGGCAAGAAATTCGGATTGTAGGCTAACCCCTGTATGCGCCATCTCGGAACAAAATCACAGATTTCACCTTTTGGTGATTCTAAAACCCTGTTCTCTATTCTATTGCCATACCTGTCAATCTCCACAGATTCCCAGCCGCCTTTCAGATACTTATATTCGATCTTTGCGGGAATGCTTATTCTCTCAGGCCATTCAAAGGTGTAGGTGTTCTCCCCTTTTTTGGTCAAGCGAAATTGCTCATCCTTCAAATCCCAATTATTAAAATTCCCCGAGAGATAAACAGGCCTGTCATCATCGAGGCCAACTTTGAGGCTGAATGATAATTTAGTTACAGACTTTTCTGTGGATTTTTTACTGGTGACGACTGACATTATCCTGAACAGGAAAAATTGGATGCAAAGTTAAAATTAAATCAGACCGTGTTTTTGTAATTTTTCAGTGCTGAAATGATTACTCAAACCACTCCTTTTTCATCGAAAGGGTTACATCCTGATTGGCCATTAAAGTGTTAGACAAACTATGAACTTTCGGAAACTCATAGTGGAAGAAATATTTCCAGGTCTGCATTTTGCCAAGATGAAAGGGATTTTCGAGGTTCTCCACATTTTTGTAGCACTGATCCTGAATTTCAATTCCCTGCTTCAACCATTGCCAGCCCATGCAAACCAACCCAAACATTTCCATGTAAACCGTTGCATCTGATGTATAGCGATCAACCCGATTGTGCATTGCAAAAGCAAGCAAATGCTGGGTTACTTTTTTCAACTCCTTAGCTCCTTCTTCAAATAATGGTATAAACTCAGCTAAATCCTGGTGATACCTAGCATCCCTGATTGTGAACTCAAACTCTTTGGCCAAAAGTTGCATTGGCTTTCCATTTTGAAGAAGCACTTTTCTTCCCAAAAGATCAAGGGCCTGGATGCCTGTGGTGCCTTCATATATTGGGGCAATCCTGATGTCACGGTAAAGTTGTTCTAGTTCAAAATCTTCACAGTAGCCATATCCACCGAGGCATTGCAATGCATCACTTACTGATTTAAGGCCCTCCTCAGCTGGATATGATTTGGCCACCGGGGTGAGCAGATCAAGCAACAATTGGTTGTGCTCTTTCATGTCGCCTTCGGTGGTCTGGGCTTTGTCAGCATAGTGCGCACACTGCATTATCAGGCTCAATGAGCCTTCAATGATGGCTTTCTGTTTCAATAGCATCCTTTTCACATCAGCATGCTCAATAATCATTACCTGATCATCACTGGTTGATTTTCCATCTTTAATCCTTCCCTGGGGTCGCTCATTCGCATAGGCCAATGCGGCATAATAAGCTGTTGAGGCCGTACCCGCTGCGTTTATTCCAACTGCAATACGGGCTTCGTTCATCATATGGAACATGTATTCAAGGCCTCTATTCGGTTCACCTACCAGATAGCCTAAACATTTTTTGCCCTCGCCAAAAATCAGGTGGGCTGTTGGGGTACCTTTCTGCCCCATTTTATGAAATAAACCGGCAGTCTTTACATCATTGGAAACCAACCGCCCTTTTTCCTGGGTAAGTTTCGGAACGATAAATAATGAGATGCCTTTTGTGCCCTCTGGTTCCCCATCAATCCTGGCTAAAACCATGTGAACAATATTTTCCGTATGCTCAAAATCGCCTCCTGAAATAAATATTTTCTGACCCCTGATCGCATACACCCCGGCAGTACCGGTGCGCTGTGCGCTTGTTTTTATATCCCCCAATGAGCTGCCTGCATCTGGCTCAGTTAATGCCATTGTGCCCTGCCATTTTCCAGAGTGGAGATTTGGCACAAATTGCTCCTTCAACTCATCAGTTGCAAAATTTAATATAAGATTGGCAACTCCGGGGTTCAAACCAACAAAGCCATAAGCACCATTGTTGGCCGCCTGAAAAATGAAGCTTGCTGCGGAATCAACAATATGTGGAATCTGCATACCATTGTCACTAAGGGGCGCATTTGCGGAGTACCAGCCTCCATCTCCCATCGCCTTGATAATCTTCTTTATCTCTTTGTGACTGACCACTTCACCATCCACAATTTCCGGAGGGGCTTGATCCATCTCTCGCATATATGGATAGAGATGTTTCTCAGCAATTTTCATGGCACTGTTCACCATCATATCTATCGATTCCATGTCGTTGTGCCGATAGTAGTGGTGCTTGAGGATGTCCCCCAACTTGTGGACATCCTTCATTAAAAAATTTAAATTGGTCAGACTTAGAAACTTTTTACCCATTTGTGGTTTGGATTAGAACAATGGTTGAAATTAACAATCAAATCACTCCCCGCCATACCAATCTTTGAAAGTGCTTACCTTTTCGCGGCTCACTATGATTTCTTTATCTAAATCCACTATAGGCGTAATTCGTAACCTGCTGTTTGAATAAATAAGTACATCTTTTATCGCATTGATGTTGATGATGAAGGTGCGGTTTACCCTGAGGAATTCTTTAGGGTCAAGGATTTCTTCGAGGCTTTCAAGTTTATAATCGACCACATACTTGTCTTTATTATTTGTGATAAGGTATGCTGTGCGGCCATCTGCGTAAAAAAGTGCGGTATCACTGGTCTGAATGGAGCGGATATGCTCTCCGACCTTCACCATAAAGCGGGTTTTGTAAGAAGCCCCGCTCCCTGAAATTTTAGCAAGCATTTCGGACAACTGCGCCATGTCTGATCCACCACTTTCAAATTGCCCCCTGAATCTTTCCAGTTTTTGGAGGCTGGCTTCAAGGGCATCATAAGTGAGAGGTTTGAGGAGGTAATCAACGCCGTTCACCTTAAAGGCATCAATTGCAAACTGATCAAAAGCAGTAAGGAAAATGATGGGCTTATTGATTTCTACCTGATTGAAAATTTCAAAGCTTTTGCCGTCCGTCAGTTGGATATCCATAAAGACGACATCAAAATCTTGGCTATTTTGAAAAAGCTCTACGGCTTTTTTCACACTGCCTGCCTTGCCAACAATTTCTGTTTCAGGCTGAATTTCTTTAAGCAGCCGCTCCAGCTTCTCCGCCGCCGGAATTTCATCTTCGATTATTATGACCTTCATTTTTTGAGTTTTTTGACCTGAAGGCTATTTAGGGAAATCAGCATGCCCGGTGCGTTTCATTAATCGAAACTGCTAAAAAGCAGGGCAAAGCCCAATAGCAAAACAAAAAATTACAGTTCGGTCACCACCGCTTCCAAAGCCTCTCTAGCATCTGCAGAATCTAAATTGTGGTTTAGGAGTGCCTCCTCAAGAGTAGCCTTTGCGATCGCCTCTTTCTCCCTTAATTCTTCAGGGGCATATTCCATTGAATATTTGAGGTGCCTTATGGCATCTTCAAGATAAAATTCATCTTTTATCTCTCCGATATGCTCCAGGGTATATAGTAGGTGGTTTTTTGCCAGCGCTTTCACAATTGAGCCAAAAACCTTATCAATTGTTTCAATCCTTAGGTCGTTATTATAATATGCATTCCTTAGATCAATCATCCTGGGGAGGTTTTCTTTGGCTACTTTGCTATCAATACAGTCATCGCAATAGGCCTCTTTAGTAAGTAATTTGGTTACCTCTTCCACTTCATTCAGAAAAGGTATTCTTTCAGATTTTATAAAAGCCTCTCTTGCATTAGACATGTGAGCATCAACGCCCGCTGCCATACTATGCTCTACTTTCACCTGAGATTTCTGACCAACCCGATGGCTATTGAAAATTATCACCACGAAGGCCGTCCACATTACTATTGGTATTATAGGTACATCTTTCATATAAATATCTTATTTATAAGTACTTACAAAGGTACTATTAATTTAAAGCTTTACATAAAATAGGGAATTTATGACACAATTCCTAACTGAGAAATGCCCCTAAATGTTTCACCTTGGATTAGCTTGATTATCCTCCCTTTGCACCTAATGTTACCACAGGCACAATCACTTCCTCAAGAGAAATGCCACCATGCTGGAAGGTATCTTTATAATAATTGACGTAGTAATTATAGTTGTTGGGATAAGCGAAAAAGTAGTCTTCTATGGCAAAAACATATGAGGTTGAAACATTGACCTTTGGCAAATGAATGTTCTCTGGCCTTTTAACTTCAAAAACCTTGTTGCCTGAATAGCCTAGATTTTTTCCTTGCTTATACCTTAGGTTGGTGTTGGTGTTTTTATCACCGATAATTTTAAATGGTTTTCTTACCCTGATGGTGCCATGATCTGTAGTAATAATCACCTTAGCGCCTATATTCGAGGCTTTTTTCAAGAACTCAAGCAATAAGGAGTGCTCAAACCAACTTTTGGTAATTGATCTATAAGCAGATTCATCGGGGGCCAATTCCCGTATCATTTGCAGATCGGTCCGGGCATGGGAAAGCATATCGACGAAATTGAAGACTACAACATTCAAGTCTTGCGACCTGAGGTTGTTGAAGTTATCAACTAACTGCTTGCCCTGGTTTACATGAATTATTTTGTGGTAAGTACTCTTGCAATCAATTCTATTGCGGGATAGTTGCCGTTTTATAAATTCTGCCTCGTTATTATTTTTCTTGTCATCATCATCCTCTCCTACCCACAAATCAGGGTGCTTTCGGGACATTTCAAGAGGCATCATACCAGAAAAAATCGCATTCCTTGAATAAGCAGTTGTAGTAGGTAAAATGCTGAAATAGGTGTCCTCCTCAAGCAGGTTAAAAAGTTCCAGAACGGTGGGCTCAATGACTTTCCATTGATCGTACCTCAGATTGTCGATAACTACAAAAAAGACTGGCCCTTCATCATTTATTTCGGGAAGGACTTTGGTTTTCATTAGCTGATGTGAAAGTAGTGGTCGGTTAATATTGGGATCGTTTAGCCAGCTTTCATAGTTGTCTGTGATAAAACGCATGAAGTTAGCATTGGCCTCTTCCTTCTGATTCTCCAACACTTCAGCCATGCTTTTGTCTTCGGTATTGTCAATTTCCAATTCCCAATAAACAAGCTTTTTATATACCTCCACCCACTCATTATGATCCATGTCATCATTAAATGCCATGCTGATATTTCGGAAATCTTGCTGATAACTGAGGTTGGTTTTTTCACTAACCAGTCTGCGATTGTCAAGTATTCTCTTCACTGAAAGCAGAATTTGGTTAGGGTTTAATGGCTTAATCAAATAGTCGGCAATTTTAGAGCCAATGGCCTCCTCCATGATCTGCTCCTCCTCATTCTTGGTGATCATCACCACAGGAATGTTAGGATGGGTTCCTTTAATGTAATTCAAGGTTTCAAGACCGGTCATTCCCGGCATATTTTCATCAAGAAAAACGATGTCAAAATAGTCGTGATCAATCTGATCGAGGGCATCTGCGCCACTGTTGACCGGAGTAACCTCATACCCTTTGTTATTCAAGAAAAGTATGTGTGGCTTCAAAAGATCAATTTCATCGTCAGCCCAGAGAATTTTCGTTTTTACCATATTAGCATTTAAAGTACCTGATAAACATCGTTCGTTCCACCTAAAATGAGAAAAGCTTTCAAAGGTTGTTCTTGATTACGGAATTAAGCACTTAGAATCAACTGTCTCTGATTAATTTACAGCCATGTCATCGAACAAGCGGAAAATAATTAACGACCCTGTTTATGGCTTTATTTCCATTCCGAGTGATCTAATTTTTGAAATTATCCAGCACCCGTTTTTTCAGCGGATGCGGCGGATAAAACAGCTTGGGCTTACTGAACTTGTGTATCCCGGTGCTATTCATACCAGGTTTCACCATGCCTTGGGGTCATTGCACCTGATGAAATCTGCACTCGATACGCTCAGGGCGAAAGGTCATTTCATTTATGACACAGAATATGAAGCCACACTCATAGCAATTCTTCTTCATGACATCGGTCATGGCCCATTTTCTCATACTCTTGAATCTACATTGCTCAAGGGGGTACGTCATGAGGAATTGTCGATTGAGATAATAAAGGAGTTGAACAGGCAATTTCAAGGGAAGCTGGATTTTGCCTTACAGGTTTTTCAAAATAAGTACCCTCGTAAATTCCTAAATCAACTGGTTTCCAGTCAATTGGATATTGACCGACTTGACTATTTAAGGAGGGATAGCTTTTTCACCGGGGTTCAGGAAGGTACAATTGGCTCTGAACGGATCATCAAAATGATGAATATAGTTGATGATGAGCTGGTGATAGAAGAAAAAGGAATTTACAGTATTGAGAATTTTCTGAATGCAAGAAGACTCATGTATTGGCAAGTTTATCTGCACAAGACTACCGTGTGTGCTGAGAAAATGCTGATAAAAGTCATAGAGAGGGCCCGATATCTTTGTAAGAATAATGAGCTAACAATCGACAATTCCTTGCAAATTTTTCTTGATAAGGATTTTCGTCTCAATGACTTTACAAGTATTGAACTTTTAAATCAATATTGTTCTTTAGACGATTTCGACATTTGGTCTGCCTTAAAAAAATGGAGTGCATGTAAGGATAAGGTGTTGAGCAGATTGTGCAATGCTTTACTGAATAGAAACCTCTTCAAAACAACTTTTTTAAAAGATTCAATACCCCAGGCGGATTTAAATCAATTGAAAAAGATGATTGCATCAAAATTTTCTCTGGATGAGTCAGAGACAACCTTCATGATTGCAAGCGGTTCAGTGAGCAATTCAGCTTACCTCGCAGAGGGGCATATTAAGATTCTTACAAAAGGGGGTTCGGTGGTTGATATTACTGATGCAACGGATTTGCCAAACATTCAGGCCATGCAGAAGAATGTGAGAAAATATTTCATTTGCTGGCCCCCTGAGATCAATTTCAACTTTTTGTCAGTTCAATGACTTAGGTGAAAAAGTGCTTAACTTTGGCGGTTCTTAACTATTGAGCCCACGCTAAGCAATCACCTGAATGAATATAAAACAGCAAACAATTAAGGCTCCGGTTACTATTTCCGGTGTTGGCCTGCATACCGGTCAAAAAGTCAATATGACTTTTAAACCTGCAAAGGCGAACCATGGCATTAAATTTCAGCGGATAGATCTGGATGGCCAGCCTATAGTAGATGCCGATGTTGACAATGTTGTCGACCTCTCAAGGGGTACCACATTAGAACAAGGGGGAGCCAGGATTAATACGGTAGAACACACCATGGCAGCGCTTGCTGGTCTGGAGGTGGACAACATATTAATTGAGTTGGATGGCCCTGAACCTCCAATTATGGATGGAAGCGCTCAAATGTTTATTGACGCATTGAACTCTCAGGGGCTTGAAGAGCAGGGTGTTCAGCGTAATTTCTTTGAAGTGCCGGAGGGCATTTTTCATAGGGACAACAATAACGATGTCGAAATTGCAGCGATGCCCCTGGATGATTTCAGGTTGACCGTAATGGTTGACTACAAGTCGCCAGTTTTAGGAAGCCAGCATGCTTCATTAAATGACATCACAAAGTTTCAAAATGAAATTGCAGATAGCCGGACTTTTTGCTTTCTGCATGAACTAGAGGCGCTTTTTAAGCAAGGCTTGATCAAAGGGGGTGACCTTAATAATGCAATCGTTGTTGTAGATAAAGAAGTGGACGAAAGTGAGCTTCAAAACCTTGCAAAGCTTTTTAACCAACCGAAGGTGGAGGTTAATGGTACCGGCATATTAAACAACGTTGAACTTAGGTATAAAAATGAACCAGCAAGGCACAAACTTCTTGACTTAATGGGTGACCTTGCCCTTTTAGGTAGGCCTATAAAGGCTCAGATTTTGGCAGCCAGGCCTGGGCATGCATCCAATATAGCTTTTACTAAAAAACTAAAAAGGGCCCTTGAAGCGGCGAATAAAGAAGCGATCCCCGTTTATGACCCAAAAGTTCCACCACTTTATGATGTAATGGGCATTATGGATATGCTACCCCATCGCTATCCATTTTTAATGGTCGATAAAATCTTTCACCTCGATTCAGAAACGGTTTGTGGTGTAAAAAATGTCTCAATCAATGAGCCATTTTTCCAGGGCCACTTCCCGGGTAAGCCTGTAATGCCAGGTGTTTTAATTGTTGAGGCAATTGCTCAGGTAGGCGGTATTCTAGTGATGAATACATACGAAGACCCTGAAAATTATTTGACTTTCTTCCTCGGCCTTGATGGTATCAAGTTTAGGAAAATGGTTGGCCCAGGTGATCAGATGATCATAAAATGTGAATTGTTAGCCCCGATCCGACGTGGATTAGCCAAGATGAAGGGCTATGCCTGGGTTGGAAATAGCCTGGTTGCTGAAGGAGTGATGCTAGCCAGCATTCAACCTAAAGAACAAAAATGAACCAGCCGCTTGCCTTTATTCATCCTGAGGCAAAAATTGCTACAAACGTTGTAATCGAACCTTTTGCTGTGATTAGCAAAAACGTAGAAATTAAGGAAGGTTCATGGATAGGTTCAAACGTTGTAGTTAATGAGGGAGCGATAATCGGGAAAAATGTTAGCATTCATCCCGGGGCAGTAATTAGTGGAGTGCCGCAAGATTTGAAATTTAACGGTGAGCAAACCATAACAGAAATTGGGGACAATACCGTAATTAGGGAAAATGTTACTATTAGCCGGGGCACCTCTGATAAATTAAAAACTGCCATCGGGGCGAACTGCCTTCTGATGGCATATGTGCACATAGCCCATGATTGCACAATTGGCAACCATTGTATTCTGGCCAACTCTGTTCAAGTGGCGGGTCATGTTGACGTTGGGGATCATGCCATTGTTGGTGGCTTATCTGCAGTTCATCAATTCGTAAAAATTGGTAGCCATGCCATGGTGTCTGGTGGGTCACTGGTGCGTAAAGATGTGCCTCCATACACCCTGGCAGGAAGAGACCCTTTATCGTATTGTGGCATCAATTCGATCGGTCTTAGAAGGCGTGGTTTTGATAACGCTAAGATCAATGAAATACAGGAGATATACCGATACCTATATCTAAAAGGCTGGAACAACTCCAAAGCGCTTGATATGATTAACATAAACCTGCCGCCGTCTTCTGCCAAAGATGAGATAATGAATTTTATCAAGAATTCAGACCGCGGAATAATGAAGGGTTACCAGTCACTGATATATGCTGAAAATTAAGTGCGATGACATCGGCAAAAGGTTCATTAAACAATGGATCTTCAAAAATTTTAACTACCAATTTGAAAGCGGCAGATCGTATGCAATCACAGGCCCTAACGGAAGTGGTAAGTCCACTCTTGCTCAAATTTTAATGGGTTACCTAACACCAAGCAGTGGCAAGGTAAGTTTTGTTCTCAATGGCAAGAAAGTTGAAGTCGAAGACATTTTTAAGCACCTGGGTTTTGCTTCCCCTTATATGCAATTAATCGAAGACTTCACTTTAGATGAAATGATCAGCTACCATTTCACCTTTAAAGAGATCATAGACGATTTGTCAATTTCTGATTTCAAAAAGAAAACGTACTTAGAAAAATCATCGGGTAAGCAGGTCAAAAATTTTTCATCAGGGATGAAGCAACGGTTGAAGCTTGGCCTGGTTTTTTACTCAAATTGTGATCTGATGATCCTGGATGAACCCACCACCAACCTCGATGCGGATGGGATTAAATGGTATACTGAGCAGGTTCAGCAAGCCTGCAAGAACAAACTTTGTATCATTTCTTCAAACATCATGAAGGAATATGAATTCTGCGATGAAAGAATTGATTTACAAAATCTATGATCTGGCGTAGGCTAGAGCCATTTCTTTTTACGGAAGTACCTGAGCATAAAAGCTGCCACAACTACAAGAACCCCCCAAAAAACAAAATATCCATACTTCCACTGGGTTTCTGGTAGGTTCACGAAGTTGGTGCCATATATACCTGCTATGAAAGTGAGGGGAATAAAAACCGCTGAGAAAATTGTGAGCACCCGCATAATATCATTCATTTTACCACTGATTGTTGTGTGGTAAATAGTCAGTTGATCACTTAACATTTCGCGGTACATGTCAAGTGCTTCACTCACAACCGTAATGTGATCATGCAAATCATCAAGGTATTGGTAAGTCGATTTTTCAATGTGGTCAGTTTCTAACTTCGTCCATTTGAAAATCAGTTCTTTTGTTGGTTTTATTGACTTTCTTAGAAACTGTACCTCTTGTTTGTAATAATTGATGATCTCAACCATATCAGGGTCAGGATCTTTCAAAACCTTCGTTTCATTGGTTTCAATATCATCACCAAAATCTTCAATGATATCCAGATAGTTGTCAACGATGGTATCGACAATTGAGTAGGCCAAAAAATCGGGTTTTGAGCCCCTAATACGCTTTCTCTTTTTCCTGATTCTGTTCCTGACCGGGTCTAAAACGTCACCTTTCTTTTCTTGAAATGTTATTAAAAACTTTTCAGAGTAAACTATACTGATTTGCTCTGAAATGATTTTATCCTCTTCCGGATCATACCGGAGCATTTTCAGTACTACAAACACACAATTGTCATATTCTTCAATCTTGGGTCGTTGTTGGGCCAGAATATCTTCTAGCAATAGATCGTTAAGGTTGAAGGTAGCCCCTACTTTCTTGATGAGATTTACATTATGAAGGCCGTCAACATTTAGCCAGGTCACGGTATCCTTATCACGGTATTCAATTACCTCGTCAATATTAGACAACTCCTTTTCTTCCAGCTTATCAGGATTGTAGTCAATTAAATTGAGACTCACTGTTTCTTCCTTGAAATCACCGGCGTAAACTAATGTTCCTGGAGGTGTCCCGGCTTTAGCTGCGCTTTTTCTAAAAAATCGTGGCATAGTATTACTTGTCTAAATCTTAAAATCCAAGCTAAGAAGAACTGAAGAGATTCAATTTATTAATACCATTAAGTTAGGCTGATATTTCATTGAAACTTATAAGTGCGACCCCGGCCTTAAAGTGTGAAGTAAAAAGTTGCCCCCTTGTTCAGTTCAGCATCGGCCCAAATGCGCCCTCCATGCTTGCTGATTATTCGGTGAACGGTAGCCAAACCAATGCCAGTGCCGGGAAATTCTTTGTCGCTATGTAATCTTTGAAACGGCCCAAATAACTTTTCAGCTAATTTCATATCGAAGCCTGCCCCATTATCCTTAATGAAAAAATATGGTGTTCTGTTGTTGATGGCTTTACCAAAGACAATTTTTGGGGTTTCTCGTTTAGAGCTGAATTTCATTGCATTGGTCACCAAATTATCAATTGCAACCTTCATCAAATGGCCATCGCAAAAAGCATTCAAATTTCGTTCTATCTCGAATTCAACGGATGTTTCTGGTTGTTGCTCCTTTAATTCTTTGAAGCTTTGATCAACTAATGCGCTTAAATCAACATGAGATTTATTGATGGACAAGCGCCCAATTCTAGACAAGGTTAATAGGCTTTTTATCAAATCGTCCATTTGATGCACTCCGCTTCTAATTCTTTTGAGATAATCTTTTCCCTTCTCGTCCACCTTATCCCGGTAGTCCTCTTCCAGCATATGCGAAAGGCCATCAATCCACCTGAGAGGTGCCCTTAAGTCGTGGGAAACGGAATATGAAAAAGATTCGAGTTCCTTGTTCAATGATTCAAGCTCCAGGGTGCGTTGTGTAACCACGTTTTCCAACTCCTGATTGTGCAATCTAATTTGCCTTAATCGGTACAGGTGAACCCCTAAAATCAAACCTACTATTGAAAGAATTATGAGTACCCTGAACCAGGGGGTACTCCAAATGGGGGGTATAATTTTTATTATGATGGACGATTCTTCGGAATTCCAGATTCCGTCACTATTTGTGCTCTTAACCCTTAAAAGGTAATTCCCTGGATCGATTTCAGTGTATGTCGCAATTCTCTTGGTACCCGAGTAAATCCAATCCTGATCAAAATCTTCTAATTTATAAGCATATTGGATTTTTTCAGGTGCTGAATAATCAAGGGCTGCAAACTCAACTGAAAACATATGATCATCATGATTTAACTCAATCAAACCCAAGGCATTTATAGCACTATCAAGGTTGACTTCAACATTATGTTTTCTAAAGCTTGTGAAAACCACAGGAGGCATACGCTCACTTATCATTACGCTATCAGGATGGAAGATTGTTAAACCATTGATCCCTCCAAAGTAGAAGTAGCCAGATTTACCCTTGTGGTATGCACCTCGGTTAAATTCATTGCTCTGAAGCCCATCGTTCTCATCAAAATTTTGAAAAATCCTTTGTCTCAAATTGAATTTAGAGAGGCCATTATTGGTGCTAATCCAAAAATTCTGCTGATTGTCTTCAAGCATGCCGTAAATGACTTCATTAGCCAAACCATCAGATATATTGTAGCGCTCAAAGCGAATTACCTTTCCATCGTCCTCAATCACCTCATTTAACCCATCGTCGGTACCAACCCACAAAATGCCATAGCTGTCCCTTCTGATGCTACTGACGTAATTATTACTCAAACTTTTCTTGTTTGAACGATCATTGGAAAACCTCAAATTGATACCGCTTTTGAGATCAAATCGATTTAAACCGCTATCAAAAGTGCCAACCCAGACAATACTGTCAGAATCCACATAAATTGAGCGGATACTGTTTCCACTTAAACTAAGTGTATCACCTGGATCATGATAAAATGATTGGAATTGCCCTGAAGCGATGTCAAATAGGTTAAGGCCATTTGCAGTACCCACCCAAAGCGATCGGTCATTTTGAGGTACAATAATTTCAACTAAATCATTGCTCAAACTCTTCGGATCGTCGGGGTTATGTTTAAATAATTTGAAACTGTCGTTGGATATATCCCGCCGATTAACGCCAGAAGACGTACCAATCCAAATTGTATTGGAATCACTCTGATACATCGAACCTATGATGTTGTTACTCAGTCCATTTTGACTGTCAATCTGGTAGGTATAATGTGAATATGTGCTTTTTTCAGGATCTAGCACTGAAACACCCTTGCCCCATGTTCCCACCCAAACTTTGCCATCCTGAGCTTCAATCAAAGATGAAATCATGTTATCTATCAGGCTGTTCTCATTATTCGGTTCATGGGTTAGGTGCCTGAATTGATTTTTATTTTTGAAGTAAATACTTAATCCGCCGCCATCAGTACCAAACCACAATGCCCCCGATCTATCTTCAAAAATTGACTTGACGTAGTCATAACTTAAGCTCCTGTTATTTGATGTTTGGTAATATCTCTGAAAGCTTTGATCAATTGGGTTATATAAATTCAACCCATTTCTTGTCCCTATCCAAATACAGCCCATTGAATCCTGGAAAACAGCACTTACTTGATTATTACTGAGGCTGCTTTCATCCGTTGGTTGATATCGAAAATGAATCGTTGATTTTAAATCAGGTCGAACGAGGATGATTCCATTATTAGCTGTACCAAGCCAAATATTACCATCTTTATCTTCAATCAGATCCACAATCTGGATATTGGAGAGTTCCAAATTGCCGAGGGTTATTTCCTTATCTGCTTTAACATCATATGCCACCAGCCCATTATCTGTACCAATCCAAAGTGTATTGTCAGAAGATTTACTGATTGAATAGACATGGGTGCCTTTCAAAATTGAATGTTTGATTGAGTCAGTGCCAGGATCGATAATATCGATCCCTTTGTTTGACCCCACTAATATGGATGACTCATCATATTGCTGGATGCACCAGATATTATTACTTAAAATACCGTCGGCCTGAAAGAAATTCTTTATTGTGTTTGTGCTGGTATTGAGTTTATTGAGGCCATTGTCTGTTCCAATCCAAAGGTTTCCATGAGCATCAACTGAGAGAGACCTAATGAAATTATAGCTTATTGAATTGGTATCGGCCTGATTCTTATAAACTGTGAAATCATACCCATTATACTTGTTCAGCCCATTTTGAGTGCCAAACCACATAAAACCTTCGTGATCCTGAGCCATATCCCACACGGTACTTTGGCTCAGGCCTTCTTTCAGAGATATACGGTCAAATTTAATATCTGCGTTTTGACCATAAGCGGCTGTCGCTACGCTTAATAAAACTGCGAGTAGCGTGAATTGAACGAGGCGATTCAATCCCACTTTCTTTTTTATGCTGGCTGGTAAGATCAAAACATAAAATATCTATAAATGTATCCATAGATTATGCTTTATGGATTTCATCCATGTAAAAAATCTAATTAAGCTAATCGTTT
Source organism: Cyclobacteriaceae bacterium (assembly GCA_040222875.1). GTDB lineage: Bacteria > Bacteroidota > Bacteroidia > Cytophagales > Cyclobacteriaceae > JAJCYL01. Next base: position 185,023 of record JAVKCG010000008.1, read on the forward strand.
TTGGATTTGACTATCCACACGAAGAAAGAATTGTGGGGGCTTCATGGTCCTCCAATTATTGATTTCTAAACTGCCTCCATAATTGAAGTAAGAATCAATACCAAACTGTTTCCATTCATCAATCACATGCTCCCTGAAGTTAATTGCAGCTATCCAGCCCTCTTCCACATCGTCAAACCAATCTTCATAATAGCTATCATCCGATCCATGAAAGTCTAGCACATTCTCACCTATCAAAATAAACTTGTTGATGCCATTGATGGAATAATATTCTATAATGTTTCTTTTAAGGTGCATTATGTCATTATTAATCGCATCGTTCCACTCCCCAATAAATTCTATTATGAGATAGCCATTATCATAGTCTGCATAAAGCACCTTTAAGTACAACGTTTCGGATCCCATAAAGTCCCAGGCGGGGTCAATGTAATAGCCATAAATGGTGTCAGAGTAGAGATCGTAGTTGTACTCTTTACCATAAAAAGGAGATGCGTCATCTGCCGCCGGGTCATAATAATTTAGCCAGCGATGAAAGGGTTGTATCTCATGCATCCCGTAGGCTATCAATCACTTTTCTAACTGAACCATGCTGGGCTAAAAGGCTCTGGGCTTCCTGTTTATTAATCCCCAGTTCTTCCATTAGCATGTTTACCCCGCGTTGAATTAATTTGTTATTGCTCAGTTGCATATCTACCATTTTATTGCCCTTCACTCGTCCTAACCGGATCATAGTGGCAGTAGAAATCATGTTCAAAACCATTTTTTGGGCAGTCCCGGCCTTCATTCTTGTGCTGCCTGTCACAAACTCAGGCCCCACAATTACTTCAATTGGATATTCCGCGGCCTTTGCTAGCGCAGAACCTTTGTTACATGTGATACACCCTGTAAATAGGCCCTGTTTTCTGGCCTCTCTTATTCCGCCAATCACGTAGGGAGTCCGACCAGAGGCGGCGATACCAACTACACAATCCGACTCATTAATCTCATGTTCCTGCAAATCCAGCCACGCTTGATTCTCATCATCCTCGGCAAATTCTGCTGCTTTCCGTATGGCTTTGTCACCTCCGGCAATCAACCCTACAACCATACCGTGGGGCACTCCGAATGTTGGTGGGCATTCGGATGCATCCAGAATTCCTAGTCGACCACTGGTGCCTGCCCCTATGTAAAACAGTCTTCCCCCTTTTTGCATTCTTGGCACTATACCATTAACCAAACGCTCAACTTCCGGTAATACACCTGCGACGACTGTCGCTACTTTTTGATCTTCATTGTTTATATTTTTCAACAACTCACCTACTGGCATGCTTTCTAACTTGTCGTAAAGACTTGATGACTCTGTAGTGCTCATTGATGAATACTAACGCTAAAGTGATTAAATATCAACACTGGAGTGAAACAAAACCAACCCGGCAATCGGGCTTTCCACGATGTTATGAATTCTAATGTTGTACTCACTTGCCACCGCTCTCAAAACATCTGAAAAGTAGAAGGCGATTGACCCACTAAAATGAACCCTTTGCTCTGCAGGCTTTTTATATAGCAATAGAACATTTTCAAAAAAACCTCTGAAAGAGCCAGCCACCATTTGATATATATATGGGTGCTGAATGTTTTGAAGAATGAACTTTGTAAAACCAGCAAGGAAGGTATTGGGCCTTGCCTCTTGATAGAGGCGATTAAGTAATTCTGATGATGAATCATCAAATCGCTTCACAAACCTGGTTTTTAAATCTTTAGGCAACTGATCTCTTAAATAGGCAGTAACAATGGCTTTGCCCAGAGCCATGCCGCTGCCTTCATCACCAAGTAAATAGCCAAGCGGCGGAACATGTTCAACAATTGATTGACCATCAAAATAGCATGAATTGGATCCGGTGCCCAGAATACAAGCAATACCATGCTCTCGCCCACAAACCGCCCTCGCAGCACCTAAAAGGTCGTTATTTACAAACACCTCACAATCTTTCAAATGGGTTTCAAATGAGCTTTTAACTAACCCCTTAATCTCATCATTGATTATTCCTGCACCATAATAATGGACTTCTTTTACAGCCCCTTTAAGCTGATTAATAAGCTCATCTACCAATAAATCGCAATCTGATTTAGGTTGAATCAATGGGTTAAAACCAGATAGTTTGCCCTGGCTAATTTGATGGTTAGCGTCAATTGTCCGCCACTCTGTTTTTGATCCACCGGCATCAACTATCAGTTTCATAAGAGACTAAACTTTCATAAGAGCGGCAAAAAAGCTCATGTTTTCCCGTTTGTCTTTAATCACCATATACGGGATTCTCTGGTCATATTTTATTAGTTCAAGGGCAACACTCCCAAGCAACAATGAAGCAGCCTTGGTCCTGCCCCTTGATGCCAGAATAATCAAATTTGCATTTTGCCTTAATGCTTCCAGATAAATTTTATCCGCTGGTGCATCGTCATCATCAAGTGTGTATACATCCTTGAAAGCACTAGCATCATATCCATTCTGTTTTAAAAACTGGAAATATGCCTTCTCGGAGTTTTCTCTCATGATAGTTGTAAACTCCTCGTAAGTTTTGCCGGTGTAGTGATACCCCTGTGGAACATAGTAAACATGCTGAAGTGTGATTTCAGACTTGCCATTTCTTCTAATTTCCAAAGCTTGATCAATGGCGGTTTTTGATCTCAATGAGAAATCTATTGGTACAAAAAGCTTATCTATTGATATCTCACATTTCTCAGGAACGAACAAAACTGAACAATGAGATACATTGGCAATTTTGCTTGGGTTTACTCCTTTTCCTTTAAGATGCGATTTTTTTCCCATTATAATCAAATCAACATCATTCATACCTGGCCATCGTAAAATCTGCTGAGATGGGCTCCCTTCATTAATCACAAACTCGCTGTTATGATTAGCGTGGCCCGGGAAATATTGTTTTACCGAATTCAACATTTTGTCCTTGAAATCGCCCTCGGGTGCACCGTATAATTCGGGGAAATTTTTTCTAACACTAGCGGGAACATCCAGTGGCTCATTTATGTGCATGAAAACCACAGACTCACTTTGCATCGTTGTAGCCATCAACCCAGCATATTTGATGACATTTTCATCCATAGCTGTAAGATCAAGGCAAACAAGTATTTTTTTCAAGCGTAGCATATCTCAGTATTTCGGTTCAGTTTGAACCTAAAATTTAATGATTCAATAGGTAATGATGGCACTACGCCTGGTAATTCTTAACAATTAGCAGAAGACAGTTTTAAAATTGAATTTCTTAATACAGGAATAAGGATTTAACTAATAGGCTGCCCTTTACAAGGCTTGACATAATTTGAGGCGCTTCAACATTGCTTTGATTGCTTTCGTGGAAATCATTAAACGATTTGTCTGATGCTGAAACACTAAACCCAATAACCACGGCAACTATGATCCCCACAATTACAATGAATGTACGATAACGACCATGGTGATTATTGGATTTTGGGTGGGTTAGCATGTTGCCATTCAGTTAGACAATGGTTATGCCAAAAACCATTACATACTGATAGTCAGTATGTTACAGTAAACAATTTCGGATATATCCCTGAAATAATGTACGTAAACGGACAAGTCACTGATTACTTTACGGACGATCAGCCTCGTCCTGGGGTTGATCACTTTCGCCGTCCACTTTCTTAACTTTTTGAAATTCAGTAGAGGCATCGATCATTCTGGTCCAGGGTTCAACTTTACCTGATTCTATTGCCTGATAAGCTATTCCGGTCTCGTTTTCAATTACCTGACAAAGTCCTAGATCGTATCTGTGCGACATGACCATATCGCCCACCTTCAAAGGGTTTTGATCCATGTCTACAATTGGGGGTAGCGGCTTTTCCTTCTTTTTCTTTTTGAATAATCCGAACATTACCGTGTGTAAATTAAAGATGTGGCCAAAATGGACACTTCGTTAATCCCAGCCAACTAAATTTTAATTAGTGGCTTAAATAAAAACTGATTAAGCGTTTTCAACGCTTCATTTTTATAGCCACTATCTATGAGCAAGGATATGTTGTTTTTACTTCCGCCATAAGAAATCATTCGAACAGGGATATTTTCAAGTGCAATGAAAATCTCTTTGCCTATGCCCTTTCGCTGTGCTACAAAATCACCCACAATACAAATTATGGATTGCTCTTTATCTATCTCGATAATCCCAAATGGACGTAATTCAGAAATTATTTCTTCTAACCTGGAAGGGTCATCAATTGACAATGAAACAGCGATTTCGGATGTCGTTATCATGTCGATGGGAGTTCGATATTTCTCGAATACCTCAAAAATCTTCCTTAGAAAACCATAGGCATTCACCATTCTGGTCGACTTGATTTTAATAGCCGTTATACCATCTTTAACAGCAATAGCTTTGATTTTGTCCGGATTTTTATGGGCTGTAATCAAAGTACCGGCAGCTGCCGGATCCATTGTGTTTTTTATTCTGACAGGCACATTACGCTGTTGTGCCGGTATAATACATGAAGGGTGTAAAATTTTTGCACCAAAATATGCCAACTCACCGGCTTCCTCGAATGAGAGTTGGGCTATTGGCATTGTATCCTCAACAATCCTCGGATCGTTATTATGTACGCCGTCAATATCGGTCCAGATCTGGACTTCTTCAGCCTGAATAGCGGCCCCAATAAGCGTGGCTGTATAATCACTTCCCCCGCGTTTCAAGTTGTCAATACTGCCAGTATGATTTCGGCATATATATCCCTGTGTAATCAATAACTGCTTTTCAGCATGGCCCTCAAGAATTGGCGTAAGCTTATTTTCAATTCGTTTGAGGGCAGGCTCTTCTTTGTCATCAATTAGCATGAAGTCTAGCGCATTGATCAGAACACTGCTTATACCTTGTTCATCAAGATAGCATTGAAAGAGATGTGTGCTCATTATCTCCCCCTGAGCCAATATGAATTTATCGGCTTTCTTATACAGTGGTTGATTAACAAGCCGCTCAATTTGATTCAAAGAATCGGCCACCACAAATTGGCCTTTGTTTAAACCAAACTCTGAGGTAAGCAGTTCTTTAACGAACAAATTGTACTGCTCCCTCATTTGGTTTATAACAGTAAGCGCTTCTTCAATCTTACCAAGTTTATAAAATTCAGATATTGAAACGAGATTGTTTGTAGTGCCTGAAACAGCTGAGAGAACAACAATTTTTCTGTCCTTTGAATGCGTAATTAATGAAGCAACCTGCTTCATCCTGGCGGGACTGCCTACCGATGTTCCTCCAAACTTATAAACCTGCATCTTTTATTAACTCAAGTAAAGGTTTGGTTGGTTTAGGATTGACACAGACTTAACATTTTAATAGCTGTTACTGCCGCTTCATCGCCTTTGTTGCCATGTTTTCCACCAGCCCTGTCAAGTGCCTGCTTTTGGTTTCCGGTAGTGAGTACCCCAAAAATTACAGGCTTGTTAAATTTTAACGCAACACTTGTTAAGCCATTGGCCACTGCATCACAAATGAAATCGAAATGCCGGGTTTCACCTTGAATCACACAACCAAGACAAATCACAGCATCAATCTTTTTATCCTGGGCCATCAACTGTGCCCCAAGGCTCAATTCAAAACTTCCTGGAACGTATTGTTTAATAATGTTGCCTTTGTCCACACCATGTTCAATCAGGGTTTGGAAAGCTCCTGCATATAGTGATTCTGTCACCTCCTCATTCCATTCTGAAACCAGTAGTGCAAACCTCTTATTAGCAACTGAGGCCATGTTAATGTTGGAATAGCTGCTTAAGTTCTTCTGTTTACTTGCCATTTCTATAAAATAAAAAAAAGGGACAAAGCATTTGGCTCTGTCCCTTTCGGCCAAATTTCTTTAAGTACTAACCCTTTGTTAGTTTTTCCAGTCTAGCCACATGTTTCTTTGCATCCTGAAACATTGTTGACGTTGAAAAATCGTTTACAATTGTTGAATAAGCCTCATGTGCATCGTTCAACCTGTTTATTTTTTCATACGCTACTGCAGCTTTTTGAAGAAAAATAGGTGAAAAATTATCATCCTGATTTGTATTAGCTGCCTGTTTATAATATCCAGCCGCCGTTTCATATTGCTCCAGTTCCATATAGGCATCGCCAATCAATGAAGTAGCCTGCGCTTCTAATAAAAACCCATCGCCATCAAAATCTTCCAGATACCTTAAAGCCGCTTCATAGTCGCCAAGTTGCATGTAGGTAACGCCTGCGTAATAATTTGACAGGTTGGCCGCCTTGGTTCCGGGGTACTCACTTATTACATCAAGAAAGCCATAGTTGAGGCCGTCTCCATTTAGGGCCTTACCTAAACTGTCAGCTTCAAAATAAAATTGTGCCTGAAAAAGATCCCGCTGCGCCAGTTCATTCTGATTTGATAAATAATATCTATATCCGAAAAAACCGACAATTGCAACGGCAATCAATCCGCCAATTAAAAAAACCATATTGCGGTTTTTCTCAAGAAATTCTTCTGTTTTCGACAGCTGCTCAGCTAATGCTTCGGGGCTCTCCAATAATTCACTTCCTTGAGCTGCCTTTTTTGTTTTTGCCATTGGTCAAAATTTTGGGACGCAAATTTAAATGGATTAGTTAGTAATCAAAAGTATCACTCTTGATCAATTGCATCTTCGCTCCTTCGGATGTCTTCCTGCGACTGAAAGGTTGCAAAACCCCAGGATGCCGGCTGAATTAGTCTATTGTAAACGGATAATCTTTTTCAGCATAAACGTCATTGAAAGCATCGGAAGGATCTGGCCAGGGTGAGTCTTCAGCAAACTTCACAGCATCTTCCACAGATTTCTTTATTTTATCTTCAATCGCTTTGAGCTCTTTTTCGGTGCTTATTTTTTCCTTTAAGATTTTTGATTTTACCTGCTCAATGGGATCCTTTTTCCGATATTCATCTACCTCATCACGGGTACGGTATTTTGCAGGGTCAGACATTGAATGCCCTTTGTAGCGATATGTTCTTAATTCAAGCAAAGTAGGTCCCTCCCCTTTTCTTGCCCTTGCAGCAGCTTCTGAAACAGCTTCATGCACTGCCTCGACAGACATGGCGTCAACAGGAGATGATGGTATGTCATACGACTCCCCTAATTGATAAAGTTCGGTTACGTTGGAAGTTCTCCCTACTGAGGTGCCCATTGCATAGCCGTTATTTTCAATAGCGAAGATTACTGGCATTTTCATGGTCATGGCCATATTCAAAGTTTCATGAAAGGCTCCTTGTCTTACTGCACCGTCACCCATGTAACAAATACAAACATTGTCTGTGCCTTTGTATTGCTCCGCGAAGGCTATACCTGCTCCTAGCGGTATTTGGCCGCCTACAATACCATGTCCACCAAAGAAACCTTTTTCTTTATCAAACATGTGCATTGAACCACCTTTTCCTTTTGATATGCCGGTTACCTTTCCATACAGCTCAGCCATCACCGCTCCTGGGTCAGAGCCAAGAACCAACGGGTGACCATGATCCCTGTAAGCTGTTATATACTTGTCCCCCTTTTTTAATGCTGAAACAGATCCAGAAGCGACCGCCTCCTGGCCTATATAGAGATGACAAAAACCCCTGATTTTTTGTTGACCGTATAACTGGCCGGCTTTTTCTTCAAACCTCCTCACTAAAAGCATACTTTCATACCAGAACATGTAGGTTTCTTTTGGAAAACTACCCTTGCTTTTAGCTTTGCTTCCTGATTTCGTTTTGGTACTTGCCATCTTTTCTAGATTTCGATTTTTTCGAATGTAATTCCCCCTTGAGGGGATTGCGAAATTAGCAAGAGACCTTGAAGCCTGCAACCATGTGTTGATAGAAACCATATGTACCTGAAAAACCTCAGACTGATCAATTTTAAAAATTACAGCAACCTACAGTTGGAGTTTGAGGCCAGGATAATTTCGATAACCGGAAGAAATGGTATGGGCAAAACCAATCTTCTGGATAGTATTCATTATCTATCACTGACTAAAAGTGCCGTTAATCTCAGTGATCAACAGAACATCACCCACGGGGAAAATTTCTTTTCAATTATTGGTCAATTCGAACGAAAAAACAAGCCAGAGAAACTGAACTGCTCTTACCAACAGGGCTCAAAAAAGAATATTGAAGTTAACGGGTCAAAATATGATAAATTGAGCAATCACATTGGGGAATTTCCAGTAGTGCTTATTAGTCCGAATGATACCGACCTGGTTAGGGACTACAGTGAGCACAGGCGTAAGTTTTTTGATGTTTTGATCTCTCAAATTGATAGGGAATATCTTGATGCTCTAATTAGGTACAACCACTTCTTAAAGCAGCGAAACTCTGTGCTTAAAAGCATCGTGGATCGAAATAAATTGAACCACGATTTGATTAAAGTATATGATGCGGAGCTGGTTCAGAATGGGAAGTTGATTTTTGACAAGAGGGCTTACTATTTAACCAATTTTGTTCCGAATATTAAGAAAGCCTATGCGGACCTGGCATCACATGAAAGTATTGAAATAGCTTATAAATCTGATTTTGAAACAAAAAACCCAGCTGCAGGACTTGCCAATTCTTTGAGAAAAGATATAGTGACTCAGCGCACCAATTTTGGTGTCCACAGAGACGATTTCGAATTTCTGATGAATGGCAAACCACTTAAGAAGATTGGATCGCAAGGTCAACAAAAGTCTTTTGTGATAGCTTTGAGGTTGGCCGAGTACATGATGATTAAAGAAACCAAAGGGTTTAATCCGATTCTTCTTTTAGATGACATTTTTGACAAACTAGATGATGTTCGAATTCTAAACCTAAATCTGCTGATAAGCAGTAAGAATTTTGGTCAGATTTTTTTAACTGATGCCAGGCCAGAGCGCACTCAACTACTTACACAAAATTTAGAAGAAGAACTTCAGATATTTGAGATTGAGAATGGACAATTAATGACTAAAGATGAAAGATAAATCTGGCAGGAAAGCTGAAACGTCTTCCATAAAGTCTGCCTTTGATGAACTGCTCAAAGATTATCGAATCAAAGACAAGTTCATGGAGAAGAACCTGTTGGCGTCCTGGGGAAGGCTTATGGGTAAACCTATCGCTCAGCGAACGGAGAAATTGTTTATTAAAGACAAAAAGTTATTCGTCTACCTCAGCTCAGCACCGCTGCGTAGCGAACTCGACCATTCAAAATCCAAAGTTATTGAGCTGCTCAACAAGGAGTTTTCTGAGAACGTAATTGTGGATGTCATTTTCATGTGATGTTCTAACAGAAATTTTGGTAATAGTGGGCTTTTTCTGATTCTTGGGCCATTTACATAGGTAATGCATTTAAAATCACCTAAGTGATTTTCTTAATTTTGTTATTTAATGGTTACAATTCGCAGTGATTAGGTTATTTAGCATTTAACTGGGCAGGTTACATTCTGGAGTTAGATCAATAATGAAATCGAAAAGACCTATTCTTATAGCAGAGGATGACGAATCTGTCATCTTGATGATGCAACGGTCTATTGCGCCTTTGGAGTTGTCTAATCCGATCAAATATGTAACAAATGGTGAGGATGCCATTCGTTATTTAGAAGACGGGGGAAGACCATTTCTCATTCTGCTTGACATCAATATGCCCCGAATGAACGGCCTTGAGTTTTTAGAAGAAAGAAAGAACCGGCCCGAATGGCAGAATTTTCCTGTGGTAATTCTATCTACTTCAGATGCAGACATCGACAAATCCAAGGCATACGAACTAGGTGTTTGCGGTTATATGATAAAGCCGATTATCATGGAAGATTTCCAGAAAGTGATCAAAACTGTACTAGATTATTGGCGCCTCTCTGAAGTGGTTGAGTGATATTGGGCTATAAGATTTCCCAAACAAGCGTGTAACTGGCTACATCTCCCATATGGGTTGGTACAAGCATAGTCTGATAAGTGCCATGTAAATCATCTAATGTCATGGTGAATTTGCCTAGCAAATCATTCTTGCTCAAAAAATCATAATCCCATAATTCAATGACCAGCGGCTCAGAAACAGGCACATCCTTTATGTCTACTCCGATGTCTTTATTTCCTGCTTTCATTCCGGCGTAAAGCCCTCTGGGCCAAATTTTCTTACCGAGATATTTCAAAAAAATCTCATCGCCATCAAGCTCATCTGTGATGGTGCACTGAATGGATGTAAGTCGAATAGTAACCCTGTCTGACATGATCTAGAAAATTATAAGCCTCATCTTGTCCAAAGCCATTTCCATTTCTACAAGTGCCTCAATGGAAATTAGTTCTTCCTGTCTAACTTTTAAGATAGATGCCGCCTCAGATACTTTTTCCCTTTCATCATCAGAATAATCGTGATCCGCAGATGACATTCTGATGGCATCGTAGATAAGTAATTTGTTATAATTAACTGCCCCGCTTGTATTAATATCTGAAAAAATGGCCTGAAGATCACCATGAGCATAATCAAAGTCACGCCATGCATCAATTACTTCTTCTTCAACTTCAATGGCAATAGCGGCATCAATAATAAGCCAATCCATTTCTTCTTCCGATACTTCCCCATCAGAACCAGCGATTGTAAGTAATGCGTAACCATATTCTTTCCATCTATCTTCTGGTATCATGCTCATTCCGAAAAATGAGGGGGCCATCTGCAGTAATTCGTTATAGGATTCCATTTCTCAATTTTTATATGTCAAGTATATGAAATATAATTATAAACGGTTAGCAAACTGATTATCCAAGGCTCACACAATCAGTCTGAATATTAGTGTTTCAACCGAATTATTAAACCTACACCTAACAAAAAAAGCATGTTTACAGATGCCGATAAAGCTCAAATATCAGAGAGAGGTTCAAACCTTGAAACTGTAGGGCAACAAATCGAAAATTTCAAAAATGGTTTTCCGGCGATGAAATTGGAAAAGCCAGCAACCGACGGAGATGGTATTAAAAAAATCAACCAGGTTGAGCAAATTAATTACCTGAAGTCATTCGATAACGCTTCCGCTCAAAAGTCAATTTTGAAATTTGTACCAGCATCGGGTGCGGCAAGCAGAATGTTCAAAAGTCTGTTTACGTTTTTGGATGATTATGACGGGAGCGAAGAAGCCTACAAGAATTTCAGCCAGGGGGAAGCCCATAAAAGTGTGTGGCAATTTTTTAGGGAGATTGAAAACTTTGCCTTTTATCGGGATTTAAAAGAAATCTACAATTTAGATGGCGATACCCTTGAAGAAGCGCATGTAAAAAAACGCTATACGGATATATTAAAAGTGCTGTTGAACGATGAAGGTTTGGGTTATGGTCAGCTCCCAAAAGGTCTATTGCAATTTCACCGCTATGGCGACACATCAAGAACGCCAGCGGAAGAGCATCTAGCGGAAGGTGCTGTATACGCTAAAGATGGCCAGGGAAATGTGAAACTTCACTTTACGGTTTCACCAGAACATAGATCGAAGTTTGAAAACCATATAAATGATGAGAAGGGAAAATTTGAGCAATCATTTAATGTGAGGTACGAAGTCTCCTATTCTGAACAAAAATCATCTACAGATACCATCGCCGTTGATATGGCAAATGAGCCGTTTCGAAATGATGATGGATCGCTTCTTTTCCGGCCTGCCGGTCATGGCGCCTTGATTGAAAACTTGAATGAAGTTGAGGCTGATATAGTGTTTGTAAAAAACATCGATAACGTAGTGCCGGATCACTTAAGAGGAACCACGATTACTTATAAAAAAGTGATAGCGGCTGTGTTGATTGCCATTCAGGATAAAGTTTTTGACTACCTCGAAAAAATTGAAAGTTCATGGATGCCCTCTATGGAATCAATGCTGATTGAATTTTTGCAGCAAGAATTGAACTGCACCATTCCACATGATTTTGCTTCTAAAGCTGATGAAGAACGAAAACAAATACTGATAGATAAACTTAACAGGCCCATAAGGGTTTGTGGCATGGTGCCCAATGTAGGTGACCCTGGCGGCGGCCCCTTTTGGGCACAAAACAGTGATGGGTCAGTTTCGCTTCAAATTGTTGAAACTGCCCAAATAGATTTGAATAACCCTGATCAAAAAAGAATTTTTGAGGCCTCTTCTCACTTTAATCCGGTAGACCTGGTGTGCGGTATTAAGAATTATCAAGGTGAAAAATTCGACCTTACAAAGTTTGTAGACCCTCAAACTGGCTTTATAACGGAAAAATCAAAAGACGGCCGGGAATTGAAAGCCCAGGAATTACCAGGTCTTTGGAATGGTGCCATGAGCGATTGGATTACCCTTTTCGTGGAAGTACCTAAAATGACATTCAATCCAGTGAAACAGGTCAACGATTTGCTCAATGATCAGCACCAACCGAGGAAAAGTTCTATTTATGAGTGATGCAACCTTTTAGGTCGATGGGACATCTATCGTCAAAATAAAAGGCAATGAAACTCATCCAAAATTCGATCCTAATAGGACTAATCACTTTCTTATTTTCCTCAAATTCCTACTCACAAATTGATCAAAATATTGAAACCAAAGATTTTCACAAAGTAGTAGTCAGCCCATTTATTGATGTGGAATTGGTAAAGGGTGAAAAAGAAACGGTACACATTTCAGCTCAAAACCTTGACCCCAAAAAGCTGAATGTAAAAGTGAAAGGCAAGACGCTTAGAATTTTTCTTGATCATGCCAGAATAGCCACCAGAACAGAAAAGGTTGTGGATCCGTCAGAGCCGAACAGTCTTTACCATCGAAGCCCTTATGAAAATGTGAGGGTTAAAGCAACCATCACCTATGTGGAATTGAAACATGTCCAACTCAGAGGTGAGGGTCATTTAACTTGTAATGATCGTCTAGGGTCAAATAAACTAAAAATCAAGCTTTATGGTGATGTGGATGTCCACATAGCCTCAATTGATGCTCATCGATTTAAGCTAACGAGTTTTGGCGATAATGAAATCAGCATTAAGTCCGGTGCGGTTGATTTTCAGCTCTATAAGATGTTTGGGGAAAATACAGTACGTACATCTGGTGTAAATTCGACTGAAACAAAAGTGAGGGTATTTGGTGAGGGCGACCTGACAATCGCCACCAAAGACCATTTAAAAGTAAGCTGTTTCGGTGAGTCGAACATCTATCTGAAAGGCAACCCTGTAGTTACTAAAAGCCTGATCCTCGGAGAATTTGACCTATACGCCTATTAATCTTCAGGCTTAGAGCCTCTTGGTGATAACAATGGCGTATTCACCATTGATAAGAACACTATCCCAAGAATAAAGAACACCGCCAAAGCAATGGTGCTATTTCGCATGCTGCCTGTAAGGTGCTCAATTAGGCCATAAGCAAACGTACCGCCCACTACGCCAAGATTGTAGGTCACATCAAAAAAGCTAAAATAAGATGCTGTATCAATCGTGTTTTGGGGGATAAGTTTTGAATAGGTGGCCCTTGAAAGTGCCTGAATGCCACCCATAATCAAGCCTACAACAGAAGCCAAAATGTAAAACTCAATCTCCTGGGTTACATTATAAGCGAAGTAGCACACGCCGATCCAGATTACCAGCATCACCATCAGCGAGAATTTGTTCCCCTTAAACTGGGAAAGTTTAGCAAATCCATACGACCCCGGGATGGCAATAATCTGAATAAGCAAAACAGTTATTATCAGTTTATCGGTAGCCAATTGGAGCACTTTGGTTCCGTATAGCGGTGCCAGGTACATCACCGTTTGCACACCCATAGTATAGAAGAAAAACGAGAACAAGTATTTTTTCAGCACTGGGGAATCAGTTAAGCTGAACCAAACTTTTCTTATTTCCCGATAGCCCTGAACGAGTATTGTAGAATCAATGCGGTTTCTTTCCTGGTTTGGCAGCACCTTAAAAGGAATTTGGGCAAAGCCAATCCACCATAGGCCCACCATCAGAAAGGAAATCTTGGAGGGCAGTGTTCCCTGCTCCAAGCCAAAAAACTCCGGCATTTGGATCATGGCGAGGTTAATAACCAGTAAGATCACGCTGCCGATATAGCCGAACGAATAGCCCTTAGCGCTCACTACGTCATACCTGTCTTTTGTGACAATTTCAGGGAGGAAGGCATCATAAAAAACCAGGCTGCCAGAGTAGCCAATGCTAGCAAATACTGCACAGGCTATTCCAAATTCTATATTCGGCCCATCAAAAAAGAACAGCATCATACAAGCAATTGAACCAAGTGTTGCAAACACTTTTAGGAAGAATTTCTTCATACCCCCATAATCTGCGATACCTGTAAGCAAGGGTAAAATGGCAGCCACAACCAGAAAGGATACCGATAAAGAATAGCTGTACAATACTGTATTTGGCAACTGAAAACCGAAAAACGTTACCAGATCAGAGCCGAAGGCCTCGCGGGTTACTGCCTCATAGTAGATCGGAAAAATTGCTGTGGTTATTGTTAGCGAATAGACAGAGTTGGCCCAGTCGTACATACACCAGGCATTGATCACTTTCTTTTGGTTCATCTGGCTAAGGTTGATGCGCAATATTCAACCTTTTTGGCAGAGGTGCAAGCGTTGGTTAACGGCCTCTTACTGTGGACCCCATTTTTTGACTTCTTTTTCACGGTCGTAAATCACCTGGCCACTGGTATCCCACTCTTTAGTAATAAAGGGGGTGAAGTCGTCGTCAAATGGGTCTTCTGGGTATTGAATCTCTCGCTTTCGCCTGTTTCGTTCTGTGTAATATTCCCGCCAGAGACCTACCTTTTGGTCGAACTTGAATTGGCCGATCACAGCTATTCGGCCGTTCTTATGAAAAGCAAAATATTCCCCGTCCTTCTCTCCATAGTGGACAGGTATTACTTCCCGAATTCGCTTGGGTTCGGTTTCTTTATAATATGCAACTTGCGCCTCTTTTGGCCATCCTTTGTACCACTTCTTCTTTTCCTGAAGAATGTCGTATTTGTTATACCGCATCCAACGACCATGCTTGGTGCCTTTATAAAAAATACCCTCCTCAATAATCTGATCACCTATCATTTTCACATAGGGGCCATGCAGGATGCCTGCATACTTTTTATCGATTCTCCTTGAATTGGTAATTTTCCTTTTTTTGAAATCGTACCAATAAATGTCCCTCACGTATTGGTCTGGCTCTTCATATTCTTTCAGATAATAAAAAAGTTCAACAACCACATTCTGACCAAATCCAGTTCTGGTAAAGCTTTTTTTAGTTTTAATCCCGTAGAAGACATTCTTTTTGCGCTTTTTGAATTTAAGTTCAGCTGGTTGATCATCTTCGTCCTCTTCGCCAAGATCGATCGTGAGTGGTGATTCATAGTTCACCTCAAAAAGCCTGTCAACGTCTACAGCATTTGGGTCATCGCCTCGCTCCTGGGCCATGGCGTTAAATGCACAAATGAAGGCTGCAATAAAAAATATCTTATTTAAGATGCTCATTTTCATTTCAACGATGAACTTAAGGCCATATTTTTATAGAGATCGATTTCTGTTGAACTAACCCAAAGATATGGAACCTAAGTTTTTTGCAACAGGTAAGGATTTTAGAAAATGGCTTTCAAAGAATTTTGACAAGCTAGACGAACAATGGATCGGCTACTATAAAAAGGCTACAAAAAAGCCCAGCATCACCTGGCCAGAATCAGTGGATGTTGCTCTTTGTTTTGGATGGATTGATGGACTGCGTAAAAAAATTGATGAGGAAGCCTACATGATCAGGTTTACTCCAAGGAAGCCAAACAGCCATTGGAGCGTGGTAAACCTCAAGCGGGTAAAAGAGCTTAAAAAGGAGGGTTTGATGGAAAAATCTGGACTTGCGGCTTACGCCAAGAGAAAAGAATCAAGAACAGCCAAAGCTTCATATGAGCAAAAAAATGTGAAGCTTGCCCCAGAATATTTAAGTAAGCTAAAAGCTGATAAAAAAGCCTGGGGGTATTTCGATGCTAAGGCACCTTCTTATAAAAAGCAGTGCATTTGGTGGGTGATGAGCGCCAAGCAGGAAGCTACCCGTGTTAGAAGGCTGGAACAATTGATTGAAAGCTCTGGGAAAGAAGAGGTGATTCCGCTACTACGATGGTCTGCGAAGAAGTAGCTGCCTCGTATTTACCAACCCAATTATTGGCCCAGGCAACAATGCCAATAAAACTGCCGGATGGTTGTACGTTGCAAACAAATAATTGAGTAACAAAATGCTTGGTATGGTAAGCGCAAAACCGATGCTGTTCATTAGGGTTAATGCTGAACCAACCAACTCCGGTGGAGCTGACTTTGCTGCCAGGGTTGAAAACTGCGGCGAATCTCCGATTACCAGCACACCCCAAATCAACAGGTAAGGATAAAAAATGACTTCAGGCATCCACATGATGGCGGGTGTGAGACAAATGCAAATGGCCGAACCCAGAAGCTGGGAAAAGGCCACTTTGCCTGATCCCTTTTTTAGCGCAAGTAAACCACCAACGGCACACCCCAAAAAACCAACGCTTATGGCACAGAAGGAAATTAATGAGACTGTTGGGTTGCCAAGTTCCATTTCTGAGTAGATCGAAATAATCAGTGGCACTAAGGCCCAAAAAGTATACAGCTCCCACATGTGGCCGAAATACCCCATGGCTGCCCATTTGAGTTTCTTGTTGTTAAAAAGGACCTTGATAGCATTAATTTTAAACTTACTTCCCTGCTTTCGATAGGGGCCGTTGGGAACGAACACCAAAATGAGCAGCCCACCAATGAATGACAATATTGAAATGGCCACAAGCACTTTTTCAAATTGCAGCCCTGCACCCAAGTATTTAATCAAGTGAGGGAAGCCAGTGCCCAATACCAAGGCCCCCACCAAAAAACCAAGTGCCTTGCCCAGCGATTTTTGGTGCCAGTCGGCAGCGATCTTCATCCCCACAGGATAGATGCCGGCCAGCAAAAAGCCCACAAACGCCCTTTGTGGCAGCATCAATTCAAGAGTAATAGGAACAAATAGGGGCACCAGATTTATAAAGCTTCCCAAAGCTGAGCAGGCAAAAAATACTTTGGAAGGACTGTAACTATCGGCCACCATCAACAACGCAAAAATCAAAGTGCCAAGTATAAAGCCGAACTGCACCGCCGAAGTAATTGCACCAAGGTCTTCAGGACTGAAGCCATAGGTATCAATAAGGTCTGGCAAAACCGCATTACCAGCAAACCACAAGGAGGTTCCTGCGAATTGAGAAAAGATGATGATGGGGAGGATGAACTTTTGCTTTCCTGACCCCTTGGATATTGCCATGTAGCTAAGGTAGCTGGGAGAGGTGAGTTTTAAGTGGGTGAGAAATGAGTTAGATTGGTTGTTATAAGCGATTATTTTGGCAATTATATTAAATATATGAACAGATTAGATCTAGGTGAAGTAAGAAAGTATGTAGAAGAAAACATCGGTGATTTTCATGCTAAGAGAGTTGAGAAGCTAGGGGGACTTAAACTCAAAACTATCTTACGAAGAAAAAACCCATACTTATTTAAAGCCAAAAATATATTAACGGCCCAAGAGTTGATCCAAGCTATTGTTGATGCATATATTTCCTCAAGTGAAGAAGGAATATTTGGGAATTGGCTTGAAGGATTAGCTATTTACGTCAATAGTAAGGTTTATGGAGGCGAAAAATCTGGCATACCCGGTGTTGATCTTGAATTCACTAAAGACAATATCAGGTATATTGTATCTGTAAAATCTGGGCCTGATTGGGGTAACGATAGCCAAATAAAAAAGATGGTCGATAATTTTAATTCAGCAAGGAAAGTCCTTCGAACTTCAGGCTCAAAAGTAAATGTTCAAGCTGTTAATGGTTGCTGTTATGGCAGAACAACTCCAAAAAATAACTACAAACAAAACGGGGACTATTACAAATTTTGTGGCCAAGTTTTTTGGGAATTTATTTCGGGAGATCATCAGTTGTACAAAGAAATTATTGAGCCATTAGGTCATTTAGCTCAAGAAAATAATGATGAGTATTTAAAATCATATTCTAAAAAGATAAACATCTTCACGAAAGAGCTTGCCAACGACTTTTTCAAAGATAACGGTGAAATCGATTGGGATAAGCTTCTGGAATTCAATTCTAAAGGAACCACTACTAGTTAATCATCTTAACAATTAGAACTTATCAATTCGTAAATAACATTTTATTATGATTACGAATTAATTTTTCGAATTCTTTCCTCCACTCTTCCTCAGAAGTTTTCTTATACCTCGAATATTGAAATTCTTCAATAATTTGAATCTCTTCATTCCTCATGACTTGCATCAGTAACTGTCCAACAGCATAACCCAATCCAATAGGAACAGCGTTTCCAATTTGCTTATACTTATCTAGCAAGCTTCCCTGTATTTCCCAATCATCAGGAAACTGCTGAATTTTCATATATTCTTGGATACTTAAAGGTCGATTTTCAGTTGGATGACAAAGATCAGTTGCTGGCATAGCAGGATGAGTAACTAATGTTGGACTCGGTACATCCCAACCAAGTCTTCGAAGAAATCCAGTTTTCCCTCCCCCAGAATAAAAAGACGCTCCCATTGCTTCTTTTTGAAGATCTTTGTTCAAACTCCTCCAATTTTGCCCCGCTTCTAACAGTCGATAATACTCCAACCTCTTTTCTGGAAAGTTGAGGTGATCGTGTTCAATACCATTCAATTCTATTACGGCATCACGAAATGTCCTCCATTTAGGAAGTCCATGATCCCCCTTTTCTGAGTGAGTCGGTTCTAAATATGGTAGCTTCCCAGTATCCCT
This sequence comes from Cyclobacteriaceae bacterium, assembly GCA_040222875.1. GTDB lineage: Bacteria > Bacteroidota > Bacteroidia > Cytophagales > Cyclobacteriaceae > JAJCYL01. The sequence goes on from JAVKCG010000008.1 coordinate 203,745, forward strand.
AGAACACATTAGAATTACTCTTTCCCTCTTTTGTGGTGTCCCAAAATTTGCAGCATTATACAAGTTGAAACTCACGCTATATCCCGCATTTTCAAGCTTGTTAATAATATGATTCAGCGCACCGCCTGGTAATTCCTCAATTGAAAGTTCTTCAAACTCTTTTCCCCTTTCATTATGAGGTCGGTGCTTTAATGGTGCTGAGAGTAATCCCCTTACATTTTCTATGACAGCAAACCTTGGATTGAGATTAATGATCATTTCGATAAAGGTCAAAAAGACATTGCCTCTCTCATCTTCAAATGCCTTTCTTTTACCTGCCGTACTAAATGCCTGACATGGTGGGCCACCAACGACCAAATCTATTTCCTCATCACCATCCAAACCTGATATAAATCGAACCTCTCTATCAGAGTATTCTCTAATATCCCCAACCAAAGCAATATTTGGCTTGTTCTTCAAGATGGTTTTACGACAGGCCTTGTCAATTTCGCTAGCAAACAGGGTTTGGAACCCCGCTCTTTCCAGGCCCAAATCCATACCCATAGCACCACTAAAAAAACTTAGCGTAACTGGTCTGTTTTGATCTCTTTCCGTAAACCCATAGATCGTCTGATCCTCTGCAACTCCACAGTGAGACGAACTGATTAATTCCTCAATAGATTTTTCATTTACTATCCATGTACTACCAATTTTTTCTGACTTCAACTTTGAATCTCTGCATAGATTCCGAACTTGTTGAGGGGAAAGATTAAGTTTAACAGCTGCTTCTGTAACGCTCAACATAGGTACGCTATATTCTTTCGTAAAGGAAAATTTATTAAGTACCCAAATATAGAATTAATCAGCATACCTTTTCTGGTAAAGTCATGAGCCATAACGTCACTTCAGTTCTTAATGCAAAGTAAGCTCTCACTTTAAATGCACTTATTTTCCCTCAACCACCCATCTTTGCCCTGTGAAAACCATCTTTTCCCTCACACTCTGGCTGGCCGCCCTAATTGCTCATGCCCAAAACCAAACCTTCAATCAGGATTTTTTTTTAAAGGTTGATAATGATGCCTTTCTATTTCAGGCTGTAGATCGGTACTACAGCAGCGGGATATTTTTTCAATACCGCCACTTGTCCAAAGACTCCTCGGTTGTCAGAAGGCTATTGCCTAAGTCAGTAAAGGCAATAAGATCATTTCAATTCTCACATGCTTTCTATACTCCCCGTGATATTAAGTTCAGGACGTTGGATCAACTGGACCGGCCTTATGCGGGGTATATTTCATTGGGCTATGGTCAGCAGGTTTTTTTGAGGAAAAACAAAATGCTGCAGTTCGATCTTGAGGCCGGCTTGTTAGGGCCATCAACTAAAATGGCTGAGCTTCAAGACTGGTACCACAATATTATCGGGGCCAAAACCCCACAAGCCTGGCGCTATCAAATTGAGGATACGCCTTTGATCCAGCTGGGTGGCAAGCTCATCATGCCATTAAAAACCAATAACCGGCTAGAAGTTTACTCTGCAAGCAGCTTCAAAGTCGGTACGGTTTTCAATCAAGTTATGCAGGGGGTAACAATGCGCATTGGCAACTTTCTTCCATTGGAAAATTCAGCTTTTCAGCAAGCCAAATTGGGTGTAGTGGATAAATCTGAAAAAGACAAAACCAAATATGAATCCTTCTTTTTCTTAACAGCCCTGGCCGGGTATCGATTCTATGACGCTACTGTTCAGGGAAACATTATCGGAGCTAAAAGCATCCATACCGAACCCCTGGTCAACTGGACCTACAACGTAAAATATGGCTGGATGTGGAGTTGGTACCGATGGGATTTTGCACTTTCAGCAAACAATTCCGGGAGGGAAACCAGAAAAGCTGAAAACCACTACTATATCACTTTTGATTTCGTGATGAGGTTCTAATTTCCGCCTTCGAGGCTTTTCATCACCTTCTTGTGGCTTCTTCCTAAAGGGCCGAAAAAATCTTTTGGATAGTGGTTCATGTGATCTAAAAGGCTATCCATACTCACCAGGGTTTTGTTGAGGTTGGTATATAGCTCTTTGTCGTTAATGAGCTGGTGGATTGTGCCCTCTCCCTCATTAAAGTTCTCAAGAGTGGTATTTAAAGTTCCGGCTAGCTCCTGAAAGCGATCGAGTGTTTCCTCAATTTCAAGTGCATTTATTTTTGCCACAGTCCCGTTCGCATTGTCAAGAAATTCTTCAACCTTGTTGCCGGTTTCTTTCAGGCTTGTAACCAACGATCCGAAATCATCAATGGCCCCACGCATTTTGTTTTCATTTTGATCAACGGCAGCATTTATCCGCTCTAAAGTTCCTCTGAGTGCTATAATACTTGCCTTTATTTCTTCACCACTTCCTTCCATACCCAGCAAAATGTCGTTGACCCTTTTAATGGTCACACCCAAATTGGCAATCTGGGTTTCTGAACTTGTCAATATTTTTTCAAGGCCCTGCTCTTTAGCTGAGAACAGGGTATCGCCTGTTACCAGGTTGCCCTTTACTTTCTTGTTATTAATCTGGATTCCCTTGCTTCCGAGAAAGTCAACATTGTAGAGCATAGCTACGGCTGAATCACCCAGTTCTACCACCTCATCCACATTCAACTCAACCAAAATCTCATTTTGCTTCCCACTAAGGAATTCCAGTTTGCTAACCCTGCCAATTGCCAGTCCATTAAGGATCACCGGGTTTGAAACCTGCAAACCATCTATGTTATCATAAACAGCGTAATACTTATTTGTGGTTGAGAAAAAATCAACCCCTTTAAGAAAGTTGAAACCGTAGTAAAGCACTAAGCCACTAACTACGGTAAGTAATCCCACTTTAAATTCTTTGGACACCCTTACCAGATTTTAGTTCATTGATTCTATTTCGTTCTTATAATCACGGAATGCCCTGTAGATACCAGAAGCGAGGTAAGTTTGAATCAAATCGTCATTCAATTCCCGTTCTTCCCGTTCGTTGCTAAGATAGCCTGTTTCCACTAATATGCTTGGCATAGAGGTTCGCCATAAAACTATAAAGCCGGCACTCTTTACCCCGCGGCTTCTACGACCTGCCCTTTCTTCAAATTGCTTTTCAACCCTTTCGGCAAGCATCAGGCTGTTGTTAAGGTAAGCGTTTTGTGCAAGCGAAAATAAAATATACGATTCAGGTGAATTCGGATCAAAACCATCGTACACATCTTCGGCGTTCTCTTCAAGGTTGATGACGGAGTTTTCACGCATGGCAACCTGTAAGTTGTCATCTGTTTTGTGCAGGCCCATCACGTAAGTTTCAGTTCCTCTAACGTTTTTATTCAATGATGCATTACAATGAATGGATATAAACAGGTCAGCGCCTGATTTGTTTGCGATGTCTGCTCTTTCGTCAAGGCTGGGAAAGCTGTCATCGTTCCGTGTATAAACCACCTCCACATCCGGCATGTACTTATTTATGATGCCTCCAAGCTCCAGGGCAATGTCCAGGGCCACATCTTTTTCCCGTGATTTAGTGCCTGATGTACCTGGGTCCCGGCCCCCATGCCCTGCGTCAATCACCAATTTTCTGATGCTGTAATCCCTCTTTTCAACCTCAGTAAAAGAGGCTAAAATCAGGATAATTGTCGTACCTAGAGCAACTATAATATTTCTCACAGCATTACAGTTTCTAAGGGGTAATGGGATAACTTTACCGCAAAAATTGCAAAATTTCATAGAAACTGAAAAAACTAGTGGTCAAATTAAGATACGCTGGATGGCTTATTTTAGTGCTTTTTACTCTAAGTAAAGCTTCCGGTCAGATCAAAAGTGATACCACTAATGTACCCATTCCCCCAATTCCACCCCGAGATTCCGTAAAAGTTGAAGTTGAATCGTATATAACAACCGACTCCGTTGGTATCCCATTCGTTGAAGAATTACCCCCTGATCTTATTGATTCAACAGCGCTAATCGCCCTTGACAGCACAGTGAACACGTTGGATTCTTTAATTCAAAAAACACCCAACAGCGACATTAAAACAACGATCTACTACGAATCCCGGGATTCAATCTACTTTGATGTGGTTGACCAGAAAGTGTTTTTGTATGGGCAATCAAAAATTGATTACGGGGATATTCAACTTGAAGCAGACAGGGTGGATATTGACTGGAAAACTGATTTGCTCAAAGCGAATTATACAACCGACACTACAGGCAAAAAAATAGGAGTGCCCATATTTACTCAGGGCAGTGAGTCGTACGAAGCTCAGGATATGACCTACAATTTCGTATCGAGGAAAGCCGTAATTAGTGGCGTGGTTACGCAACAAGGCGAGGCTTTCATGCATGGAAACAAAGTGAAAAGGAACGAAAAAAATGAGATGTTCATCAGGCAGGCGAAGTACACCACTTGCAACCTGGCTGATCCTCATTTTCATATTGCCTCCAGCAAGCTGAAAGCAATACCTGGTAATAAAGTGGTAACCGGACCCTTTAATCTACATTTTAAGGATATACCAACGCCCATTGGTTTTATGTTTGGGATGTTTCCTGAGCCAAAAAAGAAAGCGTCAGGTATCATTTTTCCTGCTTATGGCGAAGAAAGGCGCAGGGGCTTTTTTCTGAGAAATGGTGGCTATTATTTTGCAATAAGTGATTATATAGACCTGGAAGCCACGGGTGATATTTATTCAAAAGGTGGGTTTGGCCTACAATTGAATAGCCAGTATAAGAAACGCTATGAGTACAACGGCAATGTAAACATCACCTACAACCAGTTTACATCGGGTAATGAAGAAGACTCTTTGAAGTCAAAAGATTTTTGGGTGAGATGGTCGCATACGCCAGATTCAAAAGGGAAAAACAGTCGGATATCTGCATCGGTGAATGCTGGTACTTCTTCCTTCAATTCGAACAGAACCAATGGGGACATCAGGGTAAACCAAACGGCCCAGTTCAGTTCAAATGTTTCGTATTCAAAATCTTTTCCTGGCACTCCGTTTAATATGACGGCAAGTATGCGCCACAATCAAAATGTGCAAACTGAACAGGTTAGGCTATCGTTGCCAGAGCTGGCCTTTAATATGAACCGAATTTTCCCATTTAAGGGAAAGAATAGTTCTGGCAGCAATGTTTTTCAGAAAATAAGCCTGTCACACAACTTTAATTTTAAAAATGAACTCGATAATGCGGCAGCCAGAAGGCCTTCGTTCCCAGTTAGTAACAGGAGTTCGAGAGACGACAGCCTTGTATCTTTTACACCAAAAAACTTTGGCATTTTACTAGATAGGGCTCAAATAGGTGGTCGACATTCAATTCCTATAGCCACGTCATTTCCGGTTCTAAAATATTTGACGGTAACCCCATCATTTAACTATACCGAACTATGGTACCCCCGGGAGTTGCGCTATACCTGGGAGGAAGAAAATGCAGCCGTAAGAATTGATACTTTAAACCGTTTTTCAAGAGCCGGTTCATACAGCTTTAGCACCGGAACCTCTACCCGGCTTTACGGGATGTATTTCATCAATGGTAAAAAGATTCAGGCCATCCGACATGTTATGACGCCCTCGGTGAGCTTTGGTTATACTCCAGATTTTACTGATGGCAACTATCAGGAAGTTCAGATATCAGAAAATGGCACTACTAGGTTTCTCTCAAAATATGAAGGTTTTGCATTTGGGGCACCCCCCCGAAATGAAGCGGCAAGTATGAGTTTTAGCCTTCAAAATAATTTTGAAATGAAAGTGAAAACAAAGGGGGACAGCGCCGGGACAACTAAAAAAGTGAAACTTCTTGATAACCTCTCTTTTTCAACTGGCTATAATTTTTTGGCAGATTCATTCAACCTCTCAAATATGAGAATTGCCACAAGGGCCAGCCTATTCCAAAATTTGCTGAGTGTGAGTGCTACCGGAAGCATTGACCCTTACGTTTATGTATTGGATAGCATCACTGAAACGGCTACCGGCGATAGGATTTTCCAACGTAGGATTAATGAGTTTGCCTGGAACCGTGGCCAGGGGCTTGGTCAACTAAATAGTGGCACCCTATCAGCTGATATTAATCTTAGGCCAGCATCATTTGCAAAGAAGAAAACCAGAGAAAACCAGCCGACTCAAGACAGGTCTTTAACATTAAACGAAACACCTATCGGGGAGCCTGAAGAGTTGGAATTCATCAGAAGTAATCCTGATTTGTACGTTGATTGGAATGTGCCATGGACTTTTAGGTTTGGCTATAACATGAATTACAGAAAGCGGGGGTTTGAAAAATCTGAGATCACTCAGACAATGCGGTTTAGTGGAGATGTCAGTATTACCCAAAAAATGAAAATTAGTTTTTCTTCCGGTTATGATTTGAAGCAAAAAGAGATCACCTCAACCAGGATTACAGCCAGCCGGGATCTGCACTGTTGGGTGCTAAATTTTAACTGGGTGCCAGCAGGGCGATACCAAAGTTTTCTGGTGGAGATTAAGGTAAGGTCATCCATTCTTCAGGATTTAAAAATGGATAAGAAGAGCCAGTTTTTTTAATGCAGTGATGTCTGCTTAAAACTCACTGGTAAAGTGAAAATCAATTTCTGGAAAGTTGTCTTGGACCATCTGTAGCCAGGCCCTTGTTTCGGCCATAAAAACATACTGCCCATCCTTATCTTTAGCAATATGCCGATATTTTGAGTCAATAAACTCTTTTAGCTTTTTATCGTCGGTGCTGTCAAACCAGCAAGCTTTGAAGAGGTTGGTGCCTTCAAACTTACATGTGGCGCCATACTCATGTTTCAATCTATATTGAATCACTTCAAATTGTAATTGGCCTACCGTACCAACCACTTTTCGAGAGCCCATTTCATAGGTGAAAAGTTGAGCTACACCCTCATCCATCAATTGGTTTAGCCCTTTTTCCAATTGCTTCGACTTCATCGCATCCAGGTTGATAACTTCCCTGAAAATTTCAGGAGAGAAGCTTGGTATCCCCTTATAATGCGCTTTTTCACCCTCATTAAGTGTGTCGCCAATTTTGAGGTTTCCGGTATCATAGAGGCCAACAATATCACCTGGAAAGGCTTCATCTACAGTTTCTTTATCCTGCGCCATAAAGGCCGTGGCATTTGAAAACCTAAACTTTTTGTCCAACCGTACATGATGATAGTTTGACCCCCGCTCAAATTTTCCGGAACACACCCTTACAAATGCAATCCTGTTGCGGTGCCGTGGATCCATGTTCGCATGAACCTTAAAAATGAACCCGGAGAATTTCTTTTCGAGTGGCGAGACTTCCCGCTCCTCCGTATATCTGGGCTTAGGAAACGGGGCAATGTCAAGGAAACAATCCAGGAGCTCTTTTACACCAAAGTTGTTGACAGCACTGCCAAAAAAGACTGGGGCTACTTCGCCATTCTGATATTTCTCGATATCAAAATCCCCATAAACTCCCTCTATTAGTTCAATATCCTCTCTAAGTTGATCTGCTTCTCTCTTGGAAATGTGTTGCTCAATTTCAGGTCCATTTATATCATCGATTTCCACAAACTTGTCATCAAGTGATTGCTTGCTTGGAGAAAAGAAAAGTAGTTTCTTTTCGTAAAGCGAATACACCCCTCGAAACTCTTTGCCCATGCCAATTGGCCAGCTAAGCGGATGAACTTTAATGTCCAGTTTAGCCTCAACTTCATCAAGCAGGTCATACGGGTCTTGCCCTTCACGGTCAAGTTTATTGATAAAGCAGATTACGGGTGTACTTCTCATGCGGCAGACCTCCATCAACTTTTCAGTTTGCATTTCCACTCCTTTCACGCAATCTATCACCATAACTACGCTGTCAACGGCGGTCAATGTCCGGTAGGTATCCTCGGCAAAATCCTGGTGTCCAGGGGTGTCCAGCAGGTTGATTTTCACTCCTCTATAATCAAAACCCATCACAGAGGTAGCCACGGAGATACCACGCTGTTTTTCGATTTCCATCCAGTCAGACGTTGCATGCCTGTCGATTTTTGAGGATTTTACAGCACCGGCTTTTTGAATGGCACCACCGAATAAAAGGAGTTTTTCCGTAAGGGTAGTTTTGCCTGCATCAGGGTGACTGATGATGCCAAAGGTTCGCCTTCTTTCAATTTCCTTCTTTAATTGTGGATTTTCTTTTACTGCCTCCATGCACCTACTAAATTTAGAGGCGCAAAGTTATAGAATATTAGAGGGATAAAAATGAAAGGTTAATGCTTAGGTGGTTCTTCCAGCTTTAAAGAATCGGGGTCTTCTTTCGGAACAAAAAAATCATTGATTGTGTAGAATTGAACTTTATGCTTCCCGTTTTTTTTCTCTTCTAAAGTGAAGATAGTCCAGTAGATGGCATTAAAGACATCTCTGTCTTTGGCATATTGCTCCACCACATTTTCATCATAATTTTCAATAGCATCAAGAATTTTATCGAATTTATAAAGCTTGTCCTCGTAGTAGTGGTCAGACAAAATGACCTCTAACCGCTCTTTTCCATTTTCTTCGATTGGCTTCGACCTGTAGAATACTTTTAGTTTGTTGTTCCAAATTCGGCCATGCGAAGTGTGGCTTCTAATGCTTGATCCTCTGGCTATGTAAAGCGTGTCCCTATCGGTTAAATCATAACCTTTTTGCTCTCTTACATGCTTAAAAACCTCCGCCAATTCAAAAATAAATTCGGCATTGCGATCATCTTTTTTACCAAATTTCTTGAGTTCATCTAATGTGCTTTGGGCAAAGCACAAATGTGAGGACACCAGGAATATTATTCCAATAGCTGAAAAACGCATTACGAATATTGTTCAGTTAAAAATCTACTGAGGACCTGGCACACAAAAGTAAAAATTTATACGACGGCAGTTCAAATTACTGCTTTATCCTTTTGGGGTAAATAATAATAATTAAACAAAGATTCTTGAATTGAATCGTGATTCCTCAGTGGATAACTCTTCCAAATAGTCGTTAATTCGATTCTTTTGGTTTGAGACCAACTCATTATTAATGAGGTGTCGATCAAATGCCGCATAGAAATGGAAATTGTCATCATCAAAGTCATCGTTTAGATAATACATGTTTTCAATTATTCGATGATACGCAAATCCCTGATTATGCATCTCTTCCATCAATGTGAAATGTTTCAGTGCTTTTTGGAAATTATACTCAGGGTAGACAGTGTCAAGGGCTCTTGAGCGAATTAGTTTTTTTACCTTCTCTATTATTCGATCCTCGATACGAAGGGTCTTATTTTTTTCATAAACCTTTTGATAGAACTCCAAATGTCTACACCATTGCCCCTTCTTGTAAAAGGCTTCTGCGAATAATGAGTGACTCGTCAGGTACGATGGGCCACATGTTTTAAGTATTCTGATGATAGTTGACTGACAGTATATAGAATCTGCTATTAGATATTTATAAAGACTCATCCACTTCGGAGAAATGTCTTCGACATCATTCAGATTAGCTGAACTTAAACTACGTCGGCTTCTAAATAACAATCTTAATTGGTACTCATTTAGCTTGCTTTTAAATTGAAGTTTAATGATCCGACTCAGCATGCTACCCATATTCAAATTGATAAATTTATATGCTTTCCTTTGATATTTCTCTAGCCGTTCATCAGTCAGGTTATCAAAAAATTCGGCATTCTTTTGAGATAAATTGGCGGACTTGTTTTTTAAGCAAATCATATAAAAAACTGAGAGAAAATCCTGCATTTCGGTGAAAGCGGGAATGTGCCCAAAAGACTTTCTAAAAATCGAACCATCGGTGAACAACTCGAAATTCTTTTTTTTGAAAATACTTCGAATTCGCATTGCTTCAGTTAAACTTGAAGAGCTATAAGAATTCAGGATTAATTTTATTGAATAGCCCAAAACGTTTTTAAATATTGGGTATATCAATTTATTTGACTCACTCGACCCGGGGTCCCATTTTTCTATCACATATAAGATTTTGAGATATTGAAAGCTAGCTTTTTTGGGGTCATCGTTTAATTCGTAAACCGCAGCGGCATATCTGTATAAATTTATAACGTTACCTAACTGGTTGTCGAGGACATCGACAACATTACTTGGTATGCAGGGAGTCTTCCCAATAGCTCTTCTAATCAAATCACTACTGCATTTCTTGCTGCAAATGGCAAAAAGCATATCTCCGATATCGCTTATATTATTTGCGACCAGTTTAAGTGGGGTGTTCAATTTCTTTCGAGACAAGAGTCGTTGGTAAATCCAGCAAGAGTTGTTGAGAATGTTATCCCAATATTCAGTTTCTTCAGCCAAATTTGAAGCCCTTGATATTGTAAATCCACGCTCTTCCAATTCTAGAAACGACTCAAGAGTCTCTGCATAATACTTATACAGGCCAGTCGTATAAATAGTCACTTTATGTTTGTTCAAAGCATATGCCGGATAATTCTTGTAATAGAGTAGGTCGCCTAGTTTGTTTTTGTATTCAGCCCTAAAAACATGAAGCTCCGGTTTTCTTATTAAGAGATGCTTAATAGTAAATTGTTCAAGCTGATCTTCGATGGTCTCAATATCACTTTGGCTCAAGCCAATAGACTTTTCTTTCTCCTTAATGTGCATCATTGCGATAAAGGGTTGGAAAAGCATACCAACTGTAGTAAAAACGGATTCTCGACTGAGCCGCCTTAATTCGGCAATATCTTTCTGATCATTTTTTGTCTTTGTGCAAAACGCGTATTGATAAATTAACTCTATGAGGTTTTCGCAGGTCAAGTAAGCACTGGCATATGATTTTTTCTTTTCAAAAGAAATCGTGAGTTTAAGAAACAGCCTGGTTAAAACAACTAATTGGTCAATAGTAAGCTCCTCATCACCTCTTTTTTGTCGAAGTAATTGCACTGCCTCTTTAAACTCTACAATTGCATCATCATATTCCTGATCATAAAAGTGTAGGTCACCAATATTCCCATGTATAAAACCAAGGGAGTGTATGTATGGTGTTTCTGAATTAATGGGGTTAATGTCATTGTTACCTTTGTATCTTGAGGCGATCTCTTTTAGCTTCCTTCTGTAATGTTTTTTAATCTCAAGAGACTCATCCAATGTAAAATTGTAGGCCGCTGATTCCCGCTCATTAATTTTTGAGAAGTAGTCCAGTTCTATGGAGAGGCGGCTATTGAATTTAAAGTCATAGAGTCCACTAACTACATGTTCTAAATGATAGTATAATAAGAAGGTAATGATATCCGAGATTAACTTTCGAAGGCTTGGCGCTTTATTGATGTCAATTATTTCCGGTGTCACTTCGAGATTGCGCCATGAAAAACCAGATGAATGAAACTTGTAGATGTGATCAAGAATATAGGTTGTGGAAACCATGAGTTTATCGCTGTAATCATTGATTTGCCGGCTTATGTTGTGAAGAAATGGAGTGGTTAAATAGTTATTCAAACTAAAAGAGTAGCAATCAAAGTAGGTAAACCTGAGATAGAAGTTCTCTCTCCGTTTTCCAAAGAGGATGGCAGTCTCATCTCTTATCACCTCACGGTTGTAAATTTTTTCTTCGTCGAATGAGTAAATGTAGCTTTCAAGAAGAAAACTCATCTTTTTTGGTGCGCCACTACTTCGGTATTGCAAATAGTTAATGAAATTTCTAAGGGTTAGAATTGTCTGGTCGATTTGATGACGGATAAATTCAATGTTTTCTTCATACTCCTCTCGCTTGTTACTATTTTTAATAAGTTTTTCAGGTGGCAAGAATTCATCCTGAAGGTATTTATTGAAGGTTTTTAGCGACCAGCTTTTTCCATCTCTGCTATAGTCTCTCGGAATAATTTTTTGACATACAAATTCTTCAACCAAATTGGTGTGATATGACATGTGGTCTGGACTCTTTGCAGAATCAGGGGTTTGTTCTGAAGAATCTGTTAAAAAGCTAGGAACATAAATCACATCATGGAAGATGCTTCCTAAGAAATAGTTTCGGTCTGATATATCCGCAAGGTGGGCATCGTACATCTCTCGCCCAGCAATAAAGATAAATTTGGCATCAGCTGTCGTAAAGAAGTGTTTTAGATTGGCCAAAATTTTGAGAATAGCCATCCTTCGATCACGAGGAGATTCGTTAAGCTTTGAAAGCTCTTCTTCTTTATCAATTATTGATGAGTTATGGTGTATTTCTATCTTATCAAGTTCATCAAAAATGAAAACGAATTCGGGTTTGCTGAGTATTGGCGGTATTTTTTCAATATCCTTTAGAATGTCAATCAATTCGGTTTCAATTTCTCTTGCATCTGCTATCGGATAAACTTTACTGTTCTTTTTGAAAATATTAAGATAAGATTGGAAAAAGCCTAACCCGCTAACCGATTCCTTGTGGACGTGGGCATTAATTCGATCGTTTAAAGTACTTAGCCTGGCTATGATCCCAGAGTGGGTTATAAGTCCGAAAGGCTGAGTTCTGAAAATTCTCTTTGACAACCAAAATGTTATGACGTAAATGAAAATGAATAAGTAATCTGGTGTCTCTGGAAATAATCGGAATTGACTAAAATTTTTCTTTTTCTCAAAAGTCCTAATCCATACGATGGGGAACTGTTTAATAAATTCACAATAGATTGATTTAAATACTTGATCCGCATATACAGTTGCCCTAAGGAGGTTGCTTGAAATCGAACTCCAGAATTGAGTTAAAGTCCCATTATCATTTGAAATCACACTGTTTATGGCAATCTGGTGTCTCGAACTTTCCAATATCAACTCTGATTGAATTCTGAGCACTGAATCACGTCTTAAAGTTGTATCCAGTTGACTCGGAAAAGCATTGTAATAGCCGACTTCAACCTTAAAATTATCGGTGGCAGTTTTAACATTTTTGATAAGGTACAAGGAGCTTAGAACAAAGAGCAGGATAGCGAGACGAGTAACTCGAATGAGTAACCCATACGGAAACGCCCAGAATAGTGAATTAATGTTTTTGTATGATGATTGAATGGATCGGGCTATCGCCTTTAAAATATCAATCTCAGTAAGTTCATCATGACCTAGGTTAATGCGGTTATGAAATCTTCTTGAATAAGTATGTCGGTTCTTTATATATGTGAAAAATCGTTGTATGGGTTTAGGTGTCTTTACAATTCTGAAAATTGTTTTCAGAAATTCTTGAAATGACGTTCTCAATAATCTACTTAGCAGGTAGAATACAGAAACAATCAATTCCCAAAATGATCGGCATTGATGGCACTTTTTTTCTATTAAGTGGAGAGTATTGACACAAGGTCGAATAACTAATATTAAGATTTTAGTAGAGAAAATGATGGCGACCCCACCTATGAAAAAAATCAAAATTGAATGGCTTAATGACTGAGTTAGGGGCAGGAGTTCTTTAGTGTAAGGATGGTTGGAAAGGAAATTTATCAAAGCAGTAACCACTATCGTAACTAATAAGTCTTGCTTCAAATAAAAGGAACTTGCTTTTGTATATTTTTCTCGTTTGACATTGAAAGCAGAAAGTACCTTTATTAATCTTAAAGTATGCCATTGAACACTCGTATTATTTGATAGATTGAGATTTTCGTTTTTTTGTGTGGAGTTATAAACACTTAGGAATATAAGAGTTGCAATTGCAGTAAGGAAATATGCGACCCAAGGACTGCCGCTGTTAAAGTCTGGTAGGTCAATGATCCACAAGGGCAACGTTAAAATGAGAATCCAAATAGATGTGCAGACCGAATTCAAGCCCCAGTTTTTTCTGGCTTGCCTGTGTTTAATCTTAAGAAATCTGGCAATTGAATTGTAGACGTTGGCCAAATTTCTTAACCAAATAATTGCAATGGCAATCCAGAGATAGGATGAGTTATTTATGAATTCCGGTTTTATTAAATCATTGGAATACAGCCAATGTGTTAATGTCGCCATAACAACTGAAAAGAAAACCAACCTATAAGTTCGATTTCTAAATTTTCTTGGTGGAAATTCTGGTTCAAGATCAGATATTACCTTGTTCAGCAAGCTTGATTTTCCAATCCCTCTGAACCCAGTTACAAGGTATGCCCCCGATCGTGTGGAACTACTATTTAATACATTTTTAATCCTTTCAATTAGCTTCTTTCGGCCAATAAACCGAGATGTAGTTTGCTTATGATCAGATGGATTGTGTTCAAAAGTATAGTCCTGAAGCTCTATGTAAATATTCTTAAAATAGGAGTAGTATTTCTCTACTGACATTATTGGTTAGATTGAAATGGAATAAAATGACAAGCTAAGAAGCTAATTAGTTGATAATTAATCCGTGATAATACAGAAATAATTTATCAATCAAAGCTTATTACTTTATCCTTTTGGGATTTTCACTCACGAATGATTTCCAACTTTTAGTGCCTGAAGATGATCGACCGTTTTGAAAATGATGGCATACCGCAACGGCCAGGGCATCAGTTGCATCAAGCAGTTTATTGGTTTGGTTGAATTTCAGCAAGGTTTGCAGCATCGCAGCCACTTGTTCTTTTGAAGCATTACCATTACCAGTAACTGATTGCTTTACTTTTTTCGGGGCATACTCCGTTATGGGGATTTCACGATAAAGTGCGGCAGACATCGCTACACCCTGTGCTCTTCCCAGTTTTAGCATTGACTGAATGTTCTTACCATAAAAAGGGGCCTCAAGGGCTACTTCGTCAGGATGAAATTCATCTATCACACCCAACATCCGTTCGAAGATTTTCTTAAGTTTTGTTTCGTGGTTGTTGTATTTAGAAAGATGAATAACCCCGTATTGAACTAATTTGAGCGTTTGTCCTTTCACCAACACTAAACCATATCCCATTATTGAAGTACCCGGATCAATACCCAGAATAATTTTTTCTTTGGGTAATTGTTTTCCAGTTGGCATGCTTGCAATTTAGTGATATGGTCAGGATATCTAAAGGGTTAAGAATTGCCGTTCTGGTTGATTTATGGAAGTAATAGCAATCATTTTAATAGTAAGTTATTGCCTGCTGATTTGGGTTTTCACCGTTTCATGGAAACGGATCGAATCTAAGCCTAACCTTTATAATGGGCTCAATAAAAGGCTTATATCAGTTATTCTTCCGGTTAGAAATGAGTCTCTGAACATTAGTAATTTATTGATGGACCTGGCATCTCAAAAATTGACCAATGGGGACTTTGAGGTGATCGTTGTGGATGACGATTCACAGGATGATACACCCCAGTTGGTTGAACAGTTCATATATGGCAAACCCAATTTTAGCCTGGTTAAGTTAAAGAATGGCACTCCTCACTTCACACCTAAAAAGAGAGCGCTGAATGCTGGCATAGGTGCTTCCAGGGGCGAGATTATTGTAACAACCGATGGGGACTGCAGTGTAAAACCGAATTGGCTACAGTCTATTTCCTCGCAGTTTGTAAATGGCACTCAATTTGTATCTGGGCCGGTGGCATTTAAGGAAGAACAGAAGCCCTTTGAAAAACTGCAAATGATGGAGTTTGCCAGTTTGATAGGTGTTGGGGCATCATCGATGGAATTAGGTTACCCCAATATTTGTAACGGCGCCAATCTTGCGTTTAAAAAAAGTGCATTCCAAAAGCTTCAAGGATATAACGGCAATGGCCATTTAGCATCCGGTGATGACGAATTCCTGCTTCAAAAGTTCTCATCAAAATTTAAAGACGGAATCAGGTTTTTAAAGAATGATGAGGCCGTAGTTACCACAAATGCAAAACCTAATCTAAAAGAGTTTTATCATCAGAGAAAACGCTGGACCAGTAAACTGAAACATCACAAACAGTGGCATATTAAACTACTTCCCTTATGGATTTTTGTTGTGAATTTCGCTCTGTTGAGCACTGTAGTTTTGAGCGTTATGGGCTATTTTAACTGGGGCGTTTGCCTCGGTTTGCTGTGTATCAAATTCATAACAGAAGCTTATTATTTAAACGCAATATTGAACTTTTTCAAGCGAAAAATTCATTGGCCTGAGTTCTTGATGCTTCAGTTTATTCACCCTTTTTATATAGTTTTATTCGGATTGTTTACCAACTTCGGCACCTTCAATTGGAAAGGCAGGACATACCATGAGTGATCTGGAATTTGATGTGTTGGATGAGCTTTATTTTATCAAATCGATGGATGAACTGGTAGAGACAACCCAATTGGAACCAAAAGAATTAAGGCCAGTATTGACCAAGATGTTTGAAAAGGGGTGGTTGAGGTGCTATTTGGAACCATCCGAAGAAGTGCCTCAGGAAGAGGTTGATTTGGAGTTGAATTATCTGAAATATTTCTACCTCGCATCCAAGGCTGCTCTTCAGGCACATAATACCCAGTAACTTTACATTCGATTACCAAATTAATTTGAACCAGATAGCGACCATACCGAAATCTGATCTTAAGGAATTAGAGTTAAATGCCTTACTTGAAATAACGCAGGCTATTAACAATAACCTTCCGGAAGAGGCCCTCTATAGAATCTATCGTTTCACCTTGTTGGCTAACCTCAAAGTGAAAAAGCTTGCCCTGTATGTAAAAGAAACTGATTGGGATTGCAAGGTTTATTATGGGGTGCCGGAAGACATGACAGAAATAGCATTACCGGAAGACTATCATGATATCTATGAAACACACCTGATAGGTTATTCTGATGATGCATTCGATGAGTTCGACATGGTTTTTCCAATAATGCATAAGGAACGAACGCTGGCCGTGGTTTTCATTGGCGAAATCAGTGATATGGAGGAGTCGGTTGAGACAAACACTACTTTCCTTAAGGCGCTCACCAATATTATTATGGTGGCCATTGAAAATAAGAAATTGGCCAGGCAGCAATTAGAGCAAGAGATTTACCGAAAAGAATTAGAAATAGCCAAAGAAGTGCAACAACTTCTTTTTCCTAAGGAATTGCCTCATGATAAAAAGCTTGAAATCAAGGCATTTTATCAGCCTCACCATGACGTGAGCGGGGATTATTACGATTACATACCGATCAGCGAGAATAAATTTATTGTCTGTATTGCAGATGTGTCAGGCAAGGGGGTCCCTGCTGCCATTTGGATGTCCAATTTTCAGGCAGCCTTGAGGACATTGATTCGGCAATCAGACAACCTCGAATACATCGTGAAGGAGCTGAATTACAATGTAAAAGGCAGTGGCAATCGTGATATGTTTATCACATTTTTTATAGCAAGTTATGATTTCGATTCAAAAGAAATCCATTACATCAATTCAGGACATAATCCCGCATTGTTAGTTACTAAAAATAGCTGCGAAGAACTCAAAACAGGTTCTACAATCCTGGGGGTATTTGAACCACTTCCATTCATTGACGAAGGGGTTGTTAAAGATGTCAGTGACTTCCTGCTCTTTTGCTATACCGATGGGGTCACAGAAACTTTTAATGATCTCAAAGAGGAATTCGGATCGGAACGGTTAATTGACATTATACGCAATCACTGTGATCTGGAATTGTTGGATTTACAGAATAACTTGATTTCGAATCTTAACGACTTCCGCAAAAACACCCCGCATAATGACGACGTAACTTTTATGTCATGCAGGGTAAAAGGTAAATAGATTGAAGTTTTATACCCACCGCACACCGCATCTTATAAAAAAACTATATCCGAACAGGATTTGGGATTTCAAACAAGAATCAAATTCCATCTTTTTGACATTCGATGACGGCCCAAAACCTGAAGTGACTGATTACATTCTCGAAATGTTAGAGCAGTTTAATGCAAGGGCAACATTTTTTGTTGTAGGCGGAAATGTGGAAAAATTTCCAGACCTCTTTAAAAAGACTGTCAGTAAAGGACATACAATAGGCAATCACACTTTTAATCACCTTAATGGGTGGAATACAAGCTCAACTGATTACATCAACAATGTAGACCGATGTGATCTGATGCTACAAAGTAATTGTATAAATACCCGATTATTCCGACCACCTTATGGCCGGATGAAACCCTCACAGGCGAGGCCATTGGCAGAAAAGAAAAAAATTGTAATGTGGGATTATTTAGTTGGTGATTTTGATGCAGGTCTTAGTGCTGATCAATGCTTAAAAAGGGCTCTTAATCAAATCAGGCCCGGCTCAATTGTTTTATTTCATGATAGCCTAAAAGCCTTTGGAAAGCTTCAAAAGATACTTCCAATTTATCTGCAGACTATATCTAAGAAAGGGCTTACAATGAAGGCCATAAACTTAGCTTAAGAAGCCATCTAAACATGATTTACTTTTGACTCTATTTTATTATGCAATTTATAGACAGCCACGCCCACATTTATTCTCCAAAGTTTAAATCCGATATTGAGGATACCATTCAGCGTAGCATCGAAGCTGGCGTCACTAAAATCTACATGCCTAATATCGATCACACTTCAATCGATGATATGCTAGAGCTGGAAATGAAATTTCCTGAGGTATGCATTCCAATGATGGGTTTGCATCCTTGCTCTGTAAAAAAAGATTTTGAAAAAGAACTTTATATAGTTGAAGAGTGGCTTAACAAAAGAAAGTTTGTTGCTGTAGGGGAAATGGGCACTGATCTATATTGGGACAAAACATTTTGGGCAGAGCAAAAAGAGGCATTCCGAATACAAAGTGAGTGGGCAAAAGAATTTGACCTGCCAATTGTAATCCATTGCAGGGAAACAATTGATGAAACAATTGAACTGGTAGCAGGGCTAAAGTCAGATAATTACCGGGGGATTTTTCACTGTTTCACTGGAACAATTGACCAGGCCAATCAGATAATTGAGTATGGGTTTTTACTCGGCATCGGTGGCGTTTCCACTTTTAAGAACGGGGGGCTAGATGAAGTGATCCCTGAAATTGATTTGGCACACATGGTGCTTGAAACCGATAGCCCATACCTCTCGCCTGTTCCTCACAGAGGCAAAAGAAATGAGCCATCATATATCCCAATAATTGGTAAGCGGGTAGCTGATTTGAAAAAATGTGACTTGGCCGAAGTGGCAGAGTTAACAACTAAAAACACCCTCCAAATTTTTAACTCATTAACTAAAAATGATTAGCTACGAAGTTGTTGATTTGGTTACGTCCAAAGCTTCGAATCCGAAAGCATCGTTGCTTGTTATCTATACTGGTGGCACATTTGGAATGGCCTACAATGAATCTGGGTCATTGGCGCCTTTCAACTTCAACCATGTTATTGATAAAATTCCTGAGCTAAAAAGCCTTGATTTAAAAATTACGGTAATCTCTTTTAGCCAACCGGTTGATTCTTCTAATATTCATATCCATCATTGGAAAGCTATCGGCAATTTTATAAAGGAGAACTATGACCTATATGATGGGTTTGTTGTGTTGCATGGCACTGACACAATGGCCTATAGCGCTTCTGCCCTTAGCTTTATGCTGCAGGGTTTATCAAAGCCAATTATATTAACGGGGGCTCAAATACCGATTGGTTCGGCGAGGTCTGATGCCAGGGATAATTTTCTAACAGCGATCGAGATTGCATCTGCAAAAGAAAATGGCAAGTCAATCATCCCTGAAGTATGCATTTATTTCAACCATCAATTGCTGAGGGGCAATAGGGCCCAGAAGGTTAGAAGCAGCCACTTCGCAGCGTTTGAATCGGAAAATTATCCGAACCTGGCAGTATCGGGAGTGTTCATTGAATACAATCGGCTTTCAATTTTAGAACCGTCAACGAAGCTCAACTATAATGATCATTTTGATGCTAACGTGGCGCTCTTCAAAATTTTTCCAAATATTCAGGAATATGTTTTAGAGAGCTTTTTCAATATGCCACAATTAAAGGGCGTGGTTATGGAATCTTATGGTTCAGGGAACACCCCTAATTATCCATGGTTTTTGAACAATCTAAAGCAAGCGACTGATAGGGGTATAGTGATACTAAATGTTTCACAGTGCAATGGTGGCAAGGTGATCCATGGGCGATATGAAACAAGCAAAAAATTGAATGACTCTGGAGTGCTGAGCGGGGGAGACATGACCACAGAGGCTGCCATTACCAAACTGATGTTCTTGTTAGGTCAGGATAAAAACATAGATTGGGTTAGAGAAAAGATTGTAATACCATCTTGCGGCGAAATGTCTGGGTGAAAATGCCAAAATTTGGATAAAGGATATTTTATTAATTTATTTGTTTGCTTGTAGAAAATTGGGTTTTTGACCCTGGAGAGGTGACCGAGTGGTTGAAGGTGCTTGCCTGGAAAGTAAGTGTACCCCTCAAGGGTACCCCGGGTTCGAATCCCGGTCTCTCCGCTAAAAGGGGAAATGCCTTATCTTTATAAGCTTACTTGTTTATGAATCTTTAAATTGATTACTTAATAGCCAACAAACTAATTAGAAGAATAACAAAAGTTGAATTATGAAAAAGCTAACTACTTTGATGTTGACCGGTTTTCTTGCATTCAGCTTCCTAACCATTAGTGCGCAGGATGCAGATACCACACAATCAGATACGACCAATGCCGTGGTTGAAGAGCCGGTACAGGTCACACCTGATCCAGAGCCAGAACCAGAACCACTACCAGCTCCAGCACCTGAAAGATCTTTCCACCAGGTGGTAAAAGAGCAGTTTATCGCAGGTGGATGGCAGTTCATGAGTATCGTTCTATTATGCTTAATCCTTGGTCTGGCAATTGCTATCGAGAGGATTATCACATTGAACCTCGCCACTACTAACACTAAGAAATTACTAGCCGGAGTTGAGGATGCGCTTTCTTCAGGTGGTGTAGATGCCGCTAAAGAATTGTGCAAGAATACGAAAGGCCCAGTTGCATCGATCTTTACTCAAGGATTAATGAGAATGTCAGAAGGAATCGAAATGGTTGAGAAGTCAATTATTTCTTATGGATCAGTAGAAATGGGTAAGCTAGAAAGAGGAATGGTTTGGATTTCTCTATTCATTAGTCTTGCACCAATGCTTGGTTTCATGGGTACGGTAATTGGTATGATCGACGCTTTTGATGCAATTGCAGCAGCAGGTGACGTATCTCCATCACTTGTGGCCAACGGTATTAAAGTGGCCCTTCTTACTACTGTAGGTGGTTTGATCGTGGCAGTTATACTTCAGCTTTTCTACAACTATCTGATATCAAAAATTGATTCTTTAGTTAATTCAATGGAAGATGCTTCCATATCACTAGTTGATATTCTAGTGAAGCACAATGTTTCTAAATAATTGTTCCAAATAAAACCGAAAGCTCATGTTTGTAGATGTTTTGTTGTATTTGGGATATGGATTGATCATAGTATGTGCAGCAGCGGCAATTGTTTTGCCTTTGATAAATGCACTAGGTGATCCATCTGCATTAGTAAAATCCGGAATTGGTTTAGGAGCGTTAGTCGTTGTTTTCCTTATTTCATGGGCAATCGCTGGCGGAGAAGTTTTACCTTCCTACACCAACTACGGAGTAGATAGCGGGTTGTCAAAATTTGTTGGAGGCAGCCTTACCATGATGTATTTACTTGCACTTATTGCAATCGTCGGAATCGTATATACTGAGATAACTAAAATCTTTAAATAATGGCGAATAAAAAGAACAGACCAGCAACGGAGGTCAATTCAGGGTCAATGGCCGATATTGCCTTCCTGTTATTGATTTTCTTTTTGGTTACTACTACGATCGCCAATGATAAGGGTATAGCCATGCTATTGCCACCAAAGCCAGATCCGAATGAGCCACCACCTGAAGTCACTAAGAACGACAGGAATATCTTTAAGATATTGGCTAATTCACAAGATAGGTTATTGGTTGAGGATGAGCCTTTGCAAGATCCCACCGAGATCAAGGATATGGTGAAGGAGTTTGTGCTCAATTTCGGCAATCCTGATATGGATGATGCGAATTTGTACAATAGCCTGCCCTCTACTCTTAAGAGTTTTGTAAACTCAAGGGGCAAGAGGCCTGATTCATCAGATGGCCCTGGTGAGGCGGTGGTCTCCTTTAAAGCAGACAGGGGCACAAGCTACGAACTCTATATTGTGGTTCTTGACCAAATTAACGGTGCCTATAATGAGATTTATGGAGAAAGAGTAGGCATCACTGCTTCAGAATTCCTTGCTCTGGATAGGAAAAACCCAGAGGAAGACCAGAAATACAAGGAAGCAAGGGAAGGAATTCCAAGGGCGATTTCAATTGCAGAACCAACTAAAATAGGAGGATAACATGCCAAAATTTGGGAAAAAATCTAATACCTCTCAAGATATACCCACGGCAGCATTGCCGGATATCATTTTTATGTTGCTGTTCTTCTTCATGGTGACCACAGTGCTCAGTGAAGTTGAATTGATGGTAGAACAAAATCTACCCATGGCTGAGCAGCTACAAAAAATTGAGAGAAAATCGTTAGTTAGCTATATCTATATAGGTGCACCTAAGAAGTCCGATCTTTTTGGTACCGAACCTAAAATTCAGGTGAATGATGTTTTTATTGAACCGAATGACATTGTGAGGTTTGTTAACCAGGAAAAGGACAAATTAAATGAAGTTGAACGTGATCAAATAACAATGTCAATGAAGGTTGATATTGATACCAAAATGGGAATTGTGACTGACGTTCAACAAGAACTTAAAGAAGCCAATGCAAGAAAGGTTCTTTACAGTTCGCGTCAGTTGGTTGATGCCATTTGATTGAAACTGCACAAAAGAAAAAGCCTGTTCAATTGTTGAACAGGCTTTTTTGCTTTTTAAGGTAGACTGCTAAACCTGCACAAGTTTCCATTTGCCTCGCTTAAACAGCACAATCCCTACAACTGCCACTATCGAATGTGCTATGGCAATTGCCCAAAAAACCCCTAAAGGCCCCAAGTCTAAAGTTATTGCCATCCAATAAGCAAATGGGATTTGAAAAACCCAAAAGATAAACACATTCATAATAGTCGGCGTTTTGGTATCACCAGCTCCATTGAAGGCCTGTACCATCACCATACCGTATGCAAAGAATACATAGCCAAAACAGATTACCTGTAAGGCCAAAATCCCATGCCCCATTACTTCGGGCTCCTGGGTAAATATTCCAACGAATTGATTGGCGAATGCAAAAAAGACCATTCCAACAAAAGCCAGAAAAACAACATTGTAGTAGGCTGTTTTCCAAACAGATTTTTCGGCTCTATCTGGCTTTTTCGCCCCAAGGTTTTGACCAACCAGTGTAGCAGCAGCATTGGACATGCCCCATGATGGCAACAGGGTAAATACGATGATTCGAAAAGCAATTTGATAACCAGCTAATGCTGCACTTCCAAACTCAGCGATAATCCTAACCAGAAATATCCAGCTTGCGGTTTCAATTAAAAACTGTAAAATGCCACCAATTGATACCTTGATCAAATTTGTTATCACCGCTATGTCAACCTTCATGGCGTCAAATCCAAGCTTGATGACACCTTTTCCCGAGAACAAAGAGTATAGCTGATATATTACTCCTGTGCCTCTGCCGATAGTTGTGGCGATTGCCGCACCTTCAACCCCAAATGCCGGAATTGGCCCTAACCCGAAAATAAAGATAGGATCAAGCACCATGTTTAGAATGTTGGCTAACCACAATGATCGCATGGCAATCGAAGCATCACCAGCACCCCGGAAAACTGCATTGATCAGAAAAATCAACATAACGGTGGCATTTCCAAAAAAGATGATCCGGGTGTAGCCGTATCCTTCGGCCACAAGTGATTCTTCACCACCCATTAACCTTAAAATATCTGGGGCAAAAATTCCACCTCCAATTCCTATTATAACTGAAAGGCTTAAAGCCAGTACTATGGCTTGAAAAGCTACTACTGCCGCATCTTTAGGTTTTTTCTCGCCAATCCTTCTTGCTACTAACGCTGTGGTTGCCATACTGAGCCCAACAGCAATTGAATACACGATCATTAAGACTGATTCGGTAAGCCCTACTGTAGCTACAGCATTAACGCTGACCTTGCTAACAAAAAAAACATCAACTACTGCAAAAAGTGACTCCATGACCATCTCTAGGATCATGGGTACTGAAAGCATAAAAATGGCCTTATTGATACTGCCAGACGTAAAGTCCTGTTCGCCGCCTCTAACAGCGCTTCGAAAATTAGCAATAATAGACCTGTATGTATGGTAAAAACGATTTCTCATTCTGTAAAAAGTCAAGAGTAAATAAAACGATTATGAATATGATCTGTTTGGCCTGAGGAAACCTTCTTAAATGAAGGTGGCCTTAAATACCAGATCAGCGAGAATGAGAGTAGAAAACTTCATAATGGCGCAAATGTAAACCAATGAATTTATTCAACAAATAAATTGAGTTTACTGTCGATTCACGAAAAACAGTGGATCATTTATGAAATGAGTGCTATATCTCAACCGTTCTCATGAACTCATGGCTCTTTTCGAGTCCTTCATAAACGGGTATCGGATAGTGTTCTTGCTCCACTATAGGTATATCCAGCCCTGAATTTCCTGAGTTTTTGAGAATATTGGCAAAATCAATAGAACCAGCGCCAACATAGGTAGTTTCCATTGGGTCGGTCTTGCTCATATCTTTCACATGCCACAATGGAAAACGGCCTGGATATTTATTGAAAAGTTCCAGTGCATCAAAACCACCGCGGGTGCTCCAATAAATGTCCAACTCAAATTGTAAAGTTGCCTTATCCGAATTCTCAAGCATCATTAAAAGTGGCACTTCTCCCTCCATCTCTTCAAATTCAAAGTCATGGTTATGATAACAAAGCTGGATGCCAGCAGCATTACATTTTTCACCAGCATTATTAAGCATTTCCAAAATCTTTTTATAGTCATCTAAAGAAGTCCGCTCAGAATCGGTGAGGTATGGGCAAACAAGATATTTCTGGCCTAAGATGTTCGCTTCTTCAATCACTTTATCGAATCCATTAATGAAAGTACCCGGCGTATCCGGAGCACCATTACCGGTTGGGACATGTGTGCTGATGACCTTTAAACCCAAGTCATCTAATTTCTGCTTGAACTCATTAACAGGCCAGCCCAAGTGGTGTTGACCTTCAAACATGTACATTTCAAGCTGCTGGAAACCAATTTCCGAGACTTTCTGCAAGACTTCATCTTTTCCGTTTGGCAGCTCATTCCTCAGCGTATAGAGCTGGAGTCCAAAATTTGTTAAACCCTTTGCTGGTTTTTCAACAACTGGTTCTGTCATTGCTTGTTCTTTCTTAGGGCCTGAACACGAAATGGGAATGATGGACCCGGCGGCAAAAGCACTGCCTTGCTTTACAAAATCTCTTCTATTCATGGTGATTTATTTGAGGAACTATCGAATCAAATGAAAAAAAACTAAACGGTCAAGAAAGATGGCTAACCTTTTCAAAAGTCAACGGTGAAAAGTCGTCAGATACTAATTGCGTTGAAGCCAATTCGCCTGAAGAATGAGACGTAGTAAGGCCAATAACCTTGCAACCTGCATTTAGTCCGGCTTGCACCCCGCTTAAAGAATCCTCAATAACGATGCAATCAGCGGGTTCGAAACCAAGCTGGCTTGCTGCCATCAAATAAACCTGGGGGTCTGGTTTGCCCTTCGTAACATGAGATTCGTTGATAACGACTTTAAAATAGCTGGAGATTCCTAATTCGGATGTAACAAATTCCACATTCTCTTCAATTGCTGATGTAGCTATTGCCATCGGAATACTGTGCCTCTTGAGTTCATTAAGAAACTCAATTAGCCCTTTGACGGGTTTGATTTGAGGCCTGTATATCTCTCGGTATAATGCCTCTTTTTCCTGGCTCAATTTTTTGAGCTCTTCGTTGGTTAAATTAGGATCGTAAAGTCGTTTGAACGCATCAGAATTAGTGCGACCAAAAATGTCATTTTTGATTTTTTCTGGGGTTAACTCAAATCCTAATTTATCCGCAAATATTTTCCAGGCTTCGATATGAACGTGGTTGTTATCAACTAGCACTCCGTCCATATCAAAGATGACAGCAAAATTGTTTTTCATAGAGTTTAAATGACTGTGGTTACTTCAATCTGCCTCACAATCCATCCTAACATGGAATTAAGGATTTCCTCTTTCTCAAAATCGTTATGAGGCTCATGCATTTGTTCATCAAAAAGTTGAATTTCGGCTAACTTACCAGCATTTTTTGCAAACTCTTCACTCGCCTGCCATGAAGTTAGCTTATCTGCCTTGCCATGAATTACAAGCGTAGGAACCGTCAATTTGAATGCGTTCTCAATATTTGATTCGCCGGATGTAACAGCCCCAAAAAATAGGCTTGCGGAAATTTTATCATGAACCAACGGGTCATTGTTATAGGCAGCTATTACTGCCGGATCTTTTATCAAAGCTGCAGCGTTAATCTGACTATTCTCCAGATAAGATGGGAAAATATGCCTCACAATACCAGCTAATTTTACCTTGAAAGCCGGAGGTTCAAATGCGAGTTTTAGCCAGGCTGCAGACAAGATGGCCCCGGCGACTTCAGATGTATTTTTCCTGAGTAGATAGCTTGAAACGATGTTTCCGCCAAGGCTCTGACCGAACAAGAAAAGTGGGGTTTCATTAAATTCTTTTCTTGCTTCCTTTAAAAGGTTTTCAACATCTTCAAGCAACAGATCATATTTTGCATGTCCTCTTTTACCCTTGGTTTGGCCATGACCTCGAATGTCGAATGTAAAAATCCCGATTTTGTTTGATGTGAAGAACTCTGCAAAGGCTTTGTATCTGCCTGAGTGTTCGCTCAGCCCATGAACAAGGCAAATAATGGCATCAGGGGCACTATTTTCTGGCAACCAACTCCGGCCGAATAACTCCAGGCCATCGCCACCGATCAATTCGAATTCTTCCTCATTCATAAGCGAGAGATTAGATCCTGCAATCTATAAATATCAATTTAAATTTTAGGCCAGCATTTGGCATCAGGTTGCATTTACAACTACACACCCCATCGCCACAGGATTAAACGAATCCAAATGCTGTTGAAAAACTCTTTAATCAAGAATTAATTAGTTTTACCATCACCTGAAAAATTAGCCCAACATGTACTTAACCATTACCATACTTTACTTGCTCATTCTTGTGGGTATCATCATTTACAAAAGCCGATTTGTTAAGACCCAGGAGGATTTTGTAGTTGCCGGAAGAAACGTACCGATATACTTATTGGTGGGTACTCTTGTGTGTACCTGGATTGGCTCAGGAAGCTTATTTGGAACGGCGGGGCTATCATTTCGAACAGGGTTTTCGGAATTGTGGTTTTCTATGGGAGCATGGATAGGCATTATAGTAGTGTATTTTATCGCTGCCAGAGTGCGGAAAATCTCACAGTTTACACTTACCGATTTGTTGGAGCAACGATACGGCCGTCCAGCGAGGATCCTTGGTACAATTACCGTGATTATTGCCTATATGGTAATTGCTGGATATCAATTTAAAGGTGGTGGCCGGTTCATAAATATTCTTACCGAAGGGTCAATTGATCATGAAACCGGAACACTCATTTCTGCACTGGTGATAATAGCATTTACAGCATTAGCGGGAATGGTTTCGATCGTTTCGATTGATATTTTCAATGGTACCATCATGATCCTGGCCATTATGCTGACACTTCCTTTAGCAATCTCCAATTTTGGTGGTTGGGATCAGGTTGTAAGCACCATAAATGAGGTCAATCCTTCACACCTGTCGATGACTGAAGGCCATGACGCCTGGTGGGCTTTCGGAATAATGTTACCAACGCTCATCCTGCTGTTGAGTGAAAGCAGCATCTATCAAAAATTCTCTTCGGCTAAAGATTCAGCATCAGCAAAGAAGGCCGTAATTGGGATGTTTATTGGTGTTGTTTTAATAGAAGGGTTGATGTGTACGCTGGCTGTTGTGGGTTATGCAATCTACAATAGCGACCCCCGATTTTTTCTTGAAACCGGTGAAATTAACAGGGCCATGACTGAGGAAATTATTCTTAGAATTGGATATGAGCAGGTTCCTATATTTGTCGGATCACTATTATTTGCAGCTGGGGTTGCCATAATATTATCTACAGGAAACACCTTTCTAATGGTTACTTCCACTAATGTAGCAAGGGACTTCTATCAACTATTGATTAATAAGAATGCTACCCCTGATCAGATGGTGAAGGTGCAACGCATTTTGATAATTGTAATTGGATTGCTGGCTTATATCATGATGACGCAATTCACAACAATATTGGAAATGGCCTTTATTTCATATACGATGATCGGGGCAAGTTTAGCGCCAGTGCTATTAGCGTCTTTCTTCTGGAAACGGGTTACCAAGGAGGGTGGCATTGCATCCATAGCCGTAGGGATGGTTTCGGTTTTGTTAATATCAATCTTAAACCGAACAGGGGTGGAAGGAAGTTTTCTTGGTATGACATTCCCTTTTGATGAGGACTACATTGCCATACCTGCATTGTTTGCCTCAGTTTTGAGTATGGTTGTAGTCAGTTTGCTCACCAAACCAAGTCCGGAGGAAGTGTGGAAGCCATTTTTTGAAAAAGATGACTAGGTAGTGCAACCCAATTACGTTTATTGAGTCTAATTGCTAAAATTATGTGAGATGAGATATCTATCAGTTCTACTGGCAATCGCTGTTACTTTTTCTGGCTTTTCTCAAGAGGTCAGGAATATTGAGCCTTTTACAAAAATTGATGTAGACGAATCCATTACTGTTTATTTGAAGGAAGGTTCAAGCAAGCAGGTTATAGTAGAAGCGGACGGTGACAAAACTGATCGGGTAATAGTTGAGAATGTTGGTAGTACCCTGAAAATTCATATGAAAGAAGGTAGCTGGAGGAGTTATGACGCTACCGTTTATGTAGAATACCAAACACTGGAAGAAATAGAAGTAAGCTCATCAGCCGATCTTTATTCTGAGTCAACAATTGTCGCTGATGATCTTGAAATAGAGGTAAACAGTTCAGGTTTTGCTGAGCTTGATGTTGAAGTAAAGAATCTCGACATTGAGGTTTCTTCATCAGGCAAACTAGAGTTGACAGGAAATGCTGAATATCAACGGGTGGCAGTAAGCAGTTCTGGCAAATATTATGGTTACGACCTTGAATCAGGAGAAGCAAAAATTGAAGCCAACAGTTCTGGCAAAGCCGAGGTGACTGTAAGCAACAAAATCGATGCTAGTGCAAGCAGCTCTGGCAGAGTTACATACAGAGGGAAGCCAGAACAAGTGTATGCGGATTCCAATAGCAGTGGGAAGGTAGTAGAGTATTAAGAATACCTCCTCAAACTTTCTAGCAGGCTATTATTTTCGATGGCAGTTCCGACTGTTATCCTCAAACATTCAGCACAGTTTAATTCTTTGCTCCTGTCCCTGACGATTATTCCCTGCGATCTCAAGTAGGCATTTATTTTCTGGGCATCCTGGAATCTTACCAGTAAAAAATTTGCATCAGAGGGAAGAATCTCAACTACCTGAGGAAAATTAATCAGCTCCGAGAGGAGCCGCTTTTTCTCAGATAAAATGTCTTCAACGAACTCGTCTTTTTTTGTTTTGGACTGCAACGCCAAAAGACCGGCTTCCTGTGTAGCATAATCAATATTATAAGGAGGTTTGATCTGATTAAGGATGGAAATAACCTCAGCATTCGAATAGGTCACACCCAATCTAATGGCTGCCAAGCCCCAGGCTTTACTAAAGGTTTGTAAAATAACGAGGTTGGGGTATTGATCCATTTTGTTGATTAGGCTTTCTGAGGCAGCGAAATCAATATAAGCCTCGTCAATTATTACCAACCCGTCAAACTGTTGGGCGATCTTTAGAACATCCTCCACCCGCATTAAATTTCCGCTTGGATTGTTCGGGCTGCAAACGAAAATCAGCTTTGTATGATCACCGATATTTTCAAGAATAGCTGGCACATCTAATTGAAACGATGGGTTAAGCGGCACTTCCCTGATCTCGACATTATTAATGGCAGCACTTACCTTGTACATACCATAAGTAGGGGGGAGGATGATAACTTCATCTACGCCAGGTTCACAAAATGCCCTGATTAACAAATCAATTGGCTCATCACTGCCATTGCCAAGAAATATTTGATCTTGGATAACTCCCTTCAATTTAGCAAGTGCGTTTTTCAGCTCAACTTGGTGTGGGTCAGGGTAGCGGTTAAAATTTCCTGTCGGAACCGACCCAAGCGGGTTTTCATTAGCATCTAAATAAACGCTGGCCTGACCTTGAAAATCATCCCTGGCTGAAGAATAAGGCTTCAAATCCAAAAGATGGGGCCTAACCAACTCTTTAATCGGCCTCATCCAGAATCTGCTTTAATCTAATTGAAACGGCATTTTTGTGAGCCTCAAGTTGTTCGGCAGCAGCCATTTTTTCAATGACGGGGCCTAATTTTTTCAGGCCATCTTTAGAAATCTGCTGAAAGGTGATTTTCTTAACGAAAGAGTCGACCGACACCCCCGCAATTGACTTTGCCCATCCATTTGTAGGCAGGGTATGGTTAGTCCCCGAAGCGTAGTCCCCAGCTGATTCAGGGGTATAATCGCCGATGAATACAGAGCCTACATTATAGACTCTGTCAATAATTTTCTCGGGATGTTGTGTAGCAATAGTGAGATGTTCTGGTGCATAGTGGTTCACAAAATCGGCAGACTCCTTCTTGCCATCAAATAGGATGGCCCTGCTATTTTTCAATGCTTTGATCGCTATATCTTTTCTGGGGAGTGATTCTAGCTGTTTACCAATTTCTTTTTGTACCCTGTCAATCAAGGTTTCCGACGATGCAATTAACACCACCTGACTATCAACTCCGTGTTCAGTCTGGGACAACAGGTCAGCTGCCACAAATGCCGGATTGGATTTATTGCCAGCAATTACCATTAACTCTGAGGGGCCAGCAGGCATATCTATCGCAACAGTATCCTTGCTCACCAATTGCTTGGCGACAGTAACAAATTGATTTCCGGGGCCAAATATTTTGTCAACCCGTGGTACCGACTCAGTGCCATAAGCCATGGCTGCGATAGCTTGTGCACCACCCACTTTTACTACCGTTTTAATGCCCAACATATGGGCGGTGTATAAAATTACAGGGTTGATATTACCATCAGAATTAGTTGGTGTGCACAGCACAATTTTTTTACAACCCGCAATTCTGGCTGGGATTGCCAACATTAAAACTGTTGAAAACAAAGGAGCAGTGCCCCCTGGTATGTAAAAGCCAATTGATTTTATGGGCACACTTTTCCTGCTGCACAATACGCCAGGCATTGTCTCTATTTCGAAATTCTCAGTAACCTGGCGACGGTGAAACTTTTCAATGTTCTCTTTCGCCGTTTGAATTGCCACCCTCAAATCTTTATCCACATTGTCAGCGGCATTTTCAAGCTCCGAAGGGGTCACAAGAATCTCATCGATTTTTACATGATCGTACTCCCAGATAAATTTATGCAGTGCCTTATCGCCATTTCTCTTCACCTTGTCTAGTATCGGCCTGACGATTTTTTCAATTTTGGAAATATCCCGCGTTGGCCGTTTTGCCAGTAATTCCCAAACCTCCCTGGGCGGCCTGATCACCATTTGCATCAGCTTATCATTCATTTCTGCAACCATCTTGACAAGTTTAGAGAATCATTTTTTCAATCGGAACAATCAAAATACCTTGCGCCCCTGCCCCTTTTAGTTTTTGTATCCTGTCCCAAAATTCATCTTCTGTAATCACAGAATGAATTGAGCTCCATCCACTCATTGCCAATGGTAAAACTGTTGGGCTCTTCATGCCTGGCAAAATATTCACAATCTCACTGATTTTATCATTTGGGGCATTTAAGAGAATATATTTATTGTCCTTACCAGCCTGTACGCTGTCAATTCGAAAAAGTAAGTGTTGCAATAATTCTTTTTTGGCAGATTCCAGTGTTCTGTTGGCTACCAAAACTGCTTCAGAATTAAAAATCACCTCAACTTCTTTCAGTCCATTAGAAAGCAATGTGCTTCCGCTGCTCACAATATCGCAGACGGCTTCTGCCAAGCCAATTCCTGGGGCTATTTCAACAGAGCCTGATATTTCGTGGATATCAGCATTGACTTTTTTATCGTCAAGAAAGGATTTCAAAATGTTAGGATAAGAGGTTGCAATGCTTTTACCCTCAAAATAAGTGACGTCAGAAAATTCTTCGGATTTCGGTAAAGCGAGGCTCAACCGGCACTTTGAAAAGCCCAACTTTTTAACCAGCTCCACATCCTTTTGCTTCTCAGCCATTACATTTTCACCAACAATGCCTATGTCAGCGACACCGTCTTCAACATATCCAGGTATGTCATCATCCCTAAGAAACAGGAATTCTATGGGGAAATTATGTGCAGCTGCTTTCAATTTGCCTCCGCCATTTGAAAAGCGGATACCACATTCTTTAATTAAACTAAGGGACGACTCACTAAGCCTTCCAGATTTTTGTATTGCTATTCGTAAAATGGGTTTCATGCAGGTAATCTGTAATTGATAAAAAAAGAAAAATAGGGATCGTTTGATCCCGCCGGGGGTCTAATGATTATATCCTCGAAAGAGGATGATGGAGGTGGTATGAGTTTATGCGGGGTGTCATATTAAGATTGGCAAAGGTAGGATGAAATCGATTCTGGCAAATTAAATTATGGTTAACAACATTGGTTATTAAATGAAGTTGTGTTGTGAAGACCTATTTTGAATCATTTAACTTTGATATAATACATTAATTCAAATTATGCCCATCTATCATTCACTTGGAAAAATTCCTCCCAAAAGACACACGCAGTTTGAAAAACCTAAAGGCGGCCTGTACTATGAGCAGCTTTTTGGCACTATTGGGTTTGATGGAATGTCATCTCTTCTTTACCATATCAACAGGCCAACCATGGTTTCTGAGATTGATAAACCAACTGATGTAAAACCCAAAATTGCAGTAGAGAAAAATATCACTGCCAGATTGCTGAAAGGATTTGAAGTTACCCCAAAAGATGATTACCTCGATAGCCGGGAGGCGGTTCTAGTTAATGCCGATATTGAGATTTGTCTTGCTGCCCCAAAAAAATCAAGCACCGACTATTTCTACAAAAATGCCGATGCAGACGAATTAATTTTTATCCATCAGGGATCAGGCAAATTGAAGACTTTCCTTGGCAATATTGATTTTGAGTACGGTGACTACTTGGTGATTCCAAGAGGTATGATCTATCAAATTGAGTTTGACACCGAAGACAACAGATTACTTATTTCTGAATCTTACCACCCCATTTATACTCCCAAAAGATATCGAAACTGGTTTGGACAACTTTTGGAGCATTCGCCATATTGCGAAAGGGATTACAAACTTCCTCGGGAATTGGAGACCCATGATGAAAAAGGGGAATTTGTCATGAAGATCAAAAAACAGGGGATGCTACATCATCTTGTTTATCAAACGCACCCCTTCGATGTAGTAGGGTGGGACGGTTACAACTTCCCCTACGGATTTTCAATTCACAATTTTGAGCCAATAACGGGAAGAGTACATCAGCCGCCTCCCGTTCACCAAACTTTCGAAACCTCGGCTTTTGTCGTCTGTTCCTTTTGTCCCCGGCTTTATGATTACCATCCAAAGTCCATCCCGGCACCATATAATCATTCTAATATTGATAGCGATGAAATGCTCTATTACGTTGACGGAGATTTTATGAGCCGCAACAACATCGAAAAAGGGCATATTACTTTGCACCCATCTGGTATTCCTCATGGCCCACACCCCGGAGCTTATGAGCGCAGTATTGGTCAAACTAAAACCGAAGAGCTGGCGGTAATGATCGACACCTTCAAGCCATTAAGGATCACCCAGAATGCTATGAAAATTGATGATGGAAAGTATTATAAGAGTTGGCTGGAGTAGGGAGTTCCTCGAAGCCCTTAGTAATCCTTAACCCAAAAAAGAAATCAATACCCCTGCGGCAACAGCGGAACCAATCACCCCTGAAATGTTGCTAGCCATGGCATATTGAAGCAGGTGGTTGCTGGGGTCATGCTTGATGGCGATTTCATTTGCCACCCTTGAAGCCATGGGCACTGCACTTAAACCTGTAGCACCAATTAGTGGGTTGATTTTCTTTTTGGCAAAGAGGTTATAAAGCTTTACAGCAAAAATTCCGCCGGCTATGGAGATAGCAAAAGCAATAAATCCTCCTACAATGATTAAGATGGTTTCCTGATTCAGAAAGGCGTAGGCGGTCATGGTTGCTCCAACGGAGAGGCCAAGAAAAATAGTGGCTGCATTCATAATTGCGCCTGAAGCGGCATCATAAAGCCGACCAGTGATGGCACCAATTTCTTTAACAAGATTACCAAACATGAGCATACCCAATAGGGGCACCGACGAGGGCACTAAAATGCCTACCACAGAACCAACCACTATTGGAAACATGATTTTCAAAGCTTGCAAATTCTTAACTGGACGGGAACTAGGATATAACTTATCCTGCTTTTTCATATTTATTTGAAGTTCCTTTTTGGTTATAGTAAACCGCACAACAAAAGGAATGATCACTGGTACAAGGGCCATATAAGAGTATGCTGCAATTGCTATAGGCCCTAGAAGGTGCGGAGCAAGTTTAATGGTAGTATAAATTGCAGTTGGACCATCAGCACCTCCGATAATACCGAGGGCAGCGGCTTCTTTCATGGTAAAGCCAATGGCTACGGCTGAGATCAGCACTGAGAAAATCCCGATCTGTGCTGCAGCACCAAAAAAGGCCAACCGAAGATTTCTGAGCATTGGCCCAAAGTCAGTTAGTGCACCTACACCCATGAAAATAATAGGGGGCAGGAAGCCAGTTTTGATTACGGCGTAATAAACGAAGTTCATAATGCCATGCTTTCTGGCTATTTCAAGCAACTCCATTTCTTCGGGAACTTTCACTACCCCCATTTGGCCTCCGGGGAAATTTGCTAAAAGCATCCCAAAAGCAATTGGCACCAAAAGCAACGGTTCATACTGCTTAACAATACCCAAATAAAGCATTACACCAGCGATGGCCAACATCAGCAATGACTCCGGGTTGGCGATAATATCGCCGATGGCGGTCATTTGGTAAATTCTTTCGAGTAGTTCCATTTTAGAATAGACAAAAGATTAAAGATGAAAGAATAAAGACTTTATCTATTCCAGTCTTTTGTCTTTGATCTTTAATCTTTTATCTAATTATTAATTCAACTTAAACAGTACATCATCATCTAACACTTCCTCACCATCTGAGAAACAAACCTCCGCAACAGTTCCACTTTGATCAGCTTTGACGGCATTGATCACTTTCATTGCTTCGATGTAGCAAATGACATCTCCTTCTTTCACCTGATCCCCTACCTTGAGTGGAGTTTCTGATGATTCTTTGGTGAAATAGGCTTTGCCCTCCAGTGGTGCCACCAATTCTTTCATAACTCCATTTGTGGCCGGAGCTGGTGCAGGTTTGTCAAATTCGGCCGATGGTGATTCAGCCGGTTGGCCATCATAAGAAATGGAGACTCGATAAGTTTCGCCATTCACATCTATGTTTAATGACTTTGGAGCATACGAACCATCTTTTGGTGCAGAGGCTGATGAACTTTGT
The DNA here is from genome assembly GCA_040222875.1 of Cyclobacteriaceae bacterium. Lineage (GTDB taxonomy): Bacteria > Bacteroidota > Bacteroidia > Cytophagales > Cyclobacteriaceae > JAJCYL01. The sequence goes on from JAVKCG010000008.1 coordinate 239,221, forward strand.
GCTGGCTTTGACTTATCAGCTTTTTTCTTAGCTAAATCAGCCTCAAATTTCTCTTTGGCTTTGCCTGATTTATACTCTAGATATTGGGCTGTGTGCATTGCATATTCCAACAATTCTTCGTCATCCTGACCATGATCCCAGCCTTTCTCATCCATTTCCTTGCGGTATTTATCAAGCACATCGGGATAAAGATCCTGTGGGTCGCCTTCAAAGAATTCACGACCATCTGTATCCGCCAGTTTTTTAAGGTCTTCTGAAATTGAACCAGGAACCCGGCCTGATTTGCCAAGCATCATGTCCCAGGTATTATCATCAAGCAACGACCAACGCTCCTTGCCTTTCATCATCTGCATCACATTCACCAGGGCCGCATTTTTCACATACTGACTAAAAGGTGTCACCAATGGTGGATTACCCATCATCGGCCATACGGTTTCAACTTCATTGAAAAGGGCAACCAAAAGTTCGTCTTGGGTAACCTTTGGTTTGTTATTTTTTACCATCCATTTATTGAGGCTGGCAAGATTGTTCTCCAGATCGGCCATCAAGCTGCCCATCATACCTCCTGGAAGGCCTGGGCCAATTAATAAAGAATTCATCATCCTGTTTTTCGGATTGATATAATAACCAAGGAAATCATCTATGAATTCTTGTGTTAGAGACCTGGCTTGCATATAGGCCTTCATGTTTACATCAGGCACTGAATAGCCTGCATCCTTAAGCATCGCATGTATGGTCAAAAGATCGGCATGCACAGTACCCCATGAAAGTGGCTCAATGGCAACATCCACGATTTCAGCTCCTGCTCTTACTGCTTCTAATGATGAAGTCACAGAGAAGCCAGGCCCGGAATGACCATGGTACTGCACCAATATGTCTTTATTGATAGCCTTAATTCCTTCCACAATTTTACCAACTGAGACAGGCCTGCCAATTCCTGCCATGTCTTTTATGGCAATTTCCTGGGCACCCATGTCAATAAGTTCACCCGCCATATTCACAAAGTAGTCTACAGTGTGAATATCAGAATATGTGATACATAGTGCAGCCTGCGATATCATGCCTCCTTTCTTGGCGTATTCAATTGAAAGTTTGAGGTTTCTTGTATCATTCAATCCATCAAACGACCTTGAAATATCAGTGCCCTGAATTTTCTTCACTTTAAACATCAGTTCCCTTACATCCTTCGGCACCGGGAACATTCTCAGGGCATTCAGGCCACGCTCAAGCATTTGAGTTTGGATACCAACGTCATTAAACGGTTGCGTCCATTCCCTGACAGATTTATTCGGGTTCTCCCCATATAATAAGTTGATTTGCTCAAAGCCTCCACCGTTGGTTTCTACCCTTGTGAAGCAGCCCATGTCCACAATTGGCTCAGCTACTCTTGTGAGTTGGTCCACCCGAGGCATATACTTGCCGGAGGACTGCCACATGTCACGATAAACCAGGCATAATCCTATATCTCTTCCCATTACTGATTGTTTAATCGATTTTTTCTATTCTGGTGATTTTACCTTTTCCCTGAGTGAATATCTCAACAGCGGAGGTAATTGCGGCGAGTTTCTTTGGGTTGATGGCCCCAGAGGTAGTACGCTTGACCTCTTGAACCACTTTCTCAGGAACAAACTTGTTCACGAAGATTGTAAGGCCATTACCGACTACCACAACAAGAGTTAAAACAACAAACACAGTTATCATTCCAACACCCATCAGCATTAAAGCTGTATTTATACTTTCACTCATTTTAGATTAATATCAAAAGCTGAAATTAAGGCTAAAATGGGGTTTAGAAAAAGGAAATGGGTCTGGTTGTCGGTCTAATGATTTGAGTGGTTAACAGAAGATGATCAATCTAAAATGCTCTTTGCGCAAAGCAAAAAATAGAAATAATGCTTTTTCGAAAGAGCAGAAATTACAAACAATAAGCGTCTAATTCTTGCTGCACTTCTGAATAACCTAACTCCAATGCCATCTTTAAATCTTTGCATCCCTGTTCTATAAATCCAAGCTCTATATTAGATAAACCTCTATAATAATATGGGTAGGAAAAAGTTGAATCCAATTCAATAGACTTTCTTAGGTTGACTAATGCAGGATCAAATTGAGAAACTGCGTATTGACTCAAACCGAAATGATAAAAGCTTTCACTGGTGTTTACAAAATCCGCACTCAATTCGAAATCCTTTAGTGCTGATTTAAATTGTTCAGTTTCCATGAATGCACACCCTCTCAAATAGAAGTAGTCTAAAACAGTATCTTCCATGAACTTTATTGCATATTCAAAATCAACTAGAGCATCAGAAGCATCACCTCTTTTTAGATTATAGTTACCTCGCATATAATATGGTATGGAGCTTCGTGGGCTTAAATCTACAGCCTTTGTTACATCATCAATTGCTCCTGTTGAGTCACTCATTTCAGCTTTTATCAAGCTTCTAAGGAGAAAAGAATAGTGATCTGTGGAATCTAATCTTACCATTTCATTGCAAACCAGCATAGCAGAATCATATAAGCTAGAATCATAATATGTAACTGCGATCTGTTCTAACGAATCGAGTTTTGATCGAATAACTTCAATTTTTTCTTTCTTCATTGCAGTCTCTACCCTATCAATTTCATTAAAAACAAAGGCGAAGAGAATGGTTATAATCGTCAGAACTCCTCCAACAACAAGTGAGACTGTTAGTATTATTACGTCCTTCTTTTTCATTTCAAATAATAATCAAACCTCAAACCCCAATACCAATTCCTATCCTGGCCTGGATAAAAATACCGCCTTCCGAAATTGGGATTAATGAGAACTTGTGAAGCGTATGCCTCATCAAATAGATTGTTGATACCTCCATAAAAGTCAAAACCAAACCTGCCAATTGATTTTTGATATCCAAGTTTCAGATTAACAACCTGAAAAGCCTCCGAAAAAACTGAATTGTCATCCAGGATTGGAATTTCATCAACAAAGCGATAATTGAGATTACCATAGAGGCCTGCGGATGTTGTAAGATCCAGAATCCCGTTGAATGTGTTTTTTGGCGTTCCTGTTAATTGGTTACCAGAAAAATCATTGCCTTCATCGATGAACGAATTAAATTCATAGTCAGCTAAAGAGTAGTTGACATGGGCATTCAAATTTCTGATGAACCCTTTTGCTCTTTCTATCAACTTATAACCAAATGCCAGTTCTAGTCCGTTTTGGGTGGTTTTTCCAGCATTTACACCTAACAATTGGTCTTCAGCTATCCTTCGGGATACCAGCAAATTTCTGATCCGCATGGTGTAAATGCTAACGTCATAAGAAAGCCGACTATTCAACAGACTGCCCCGGCTTCCTATCTCATAATTATACCCCGCTTCAGGTTGAATGTCAGGGTTAATAAAACCCCGGGAGTCCCTTGTTTCCTCAAAAGTTGGGGTGCCAAATCCGTGACTGATGCTGAAATGAAGTGCGGCATTTTGGTTCAGCTTGTAGTTGACACCCAACCTAGGGGAGGCTATCCAATCATATTTCACTTCGCCTGATTGATCGCCATCCTGCCTGAACAAATCTTCAAAGCTGTATTCGGTTTTGTTGAGGTTAGCGCCAGCCACAACAGCCAATCGGTCATTAAACTGCCAATCGCCTTGCAAAAAGTAATTCTGGTACTGTCGTTTTATATCATCATGGCTTTCAATAAATACTGGTAAATCGGGAATACTGTCGTTGTTATGGGTACTGGCAATCAGCTTGTCGCTGAACATTTCAGTCCCAAAAGTTACGATGGGAAGCGCCTTAGATTCGCCGAGGTTATATTGATATTTAAACCTCACTCCATAGGCATTGCTATTTTCTTTCAAAATGTCAAAAGGCCGCACTTCATTTGCATTTCTGAAACTGGTGAAGACACTGTAAGCTACATTGAACCGCTCTGAAATCCTGTGGTTGAATGCAAAACCAATATTCCCTTTTTCATAATCTTCATGGCCTTGGGCATTCAACCAATTGGTGGCAGCTGCTCTTCTATTTTCTGCAAAAGTTGAGCTGTCAATTGAACTCGGAATGAAGGCTTTCAAATCAATGAAATTGAATAAAAATGACAGCGATGTTTTTTCAGTCAAATCAAACTGCCCAATAATCGCCCCCGATTCCCGATCATATTCATTGTTTTGTCTGAAGCCGTCATTTTCGGTCTTCGAAGCCCAGAATTTCAAAACACCATTTTCAAGACCGAGGTCAAAAGCGCTGTTATTTCTAAAAAGGCCGAAGCTGCCAATTTGAGTATCGGTGGTTATCCGGCTAATGCCAAATTCCGGTCTAGCGGTTTTTAGATGGATGGTGCCCCCCAAAGCTGCTCCATATTCACTGGAAGAAGGCCCTTTCACAATTTCAACCCTGTCAATAAGGCTCATGTCGATATCTTCCAGAGAGGTTTCGCCATCGCCTGTGGTCAATGGGATCTCATTGATATAACCTTTTACGCGGTTGGTGGAAAACCTTGACCTTGACCCTATGCCCCTGATAGTGATGCGATTCGTATTCAAAGCACCTGAATGCATGTATACGCCAGGTATGCGGTTGACGGCATCTGTAAAAATTAAATCCTGGCTGCGGTTTAAATCTTTTTTGGAGATTACGGCAGTAGGCCCTGGTGTATCCAACAGTTTTCTATTCGCATGATAAGCCGTAATTGTCACTTCCTGGAGGTTGAAGTTGCCTGCTTCAAGGCTTATGGTCATGGCCTCATCCCCAATTTCAACTCGCTTTGACTGGTACCCAACATGGGAAATTGTCACATTGGATGCCTGATCTATCTCAACTTGTCCCTTGTTACCTGAAATTTTCACTTCACCATTTTCGAATTGAATGCTTGCTCCAGATAAAGGGCTTCCGTTTGACGAATCAGTTATTGTGATGACTGTTTGCGTCCAGGCAGTTTGAACAATTGCAAGTAAAAAGGTGACTAAAGCAGTTTTTAGCATTTGATCTTAAACAGGGATTGTGGTGTTGAGGTTTGGGCTTTCTATCAAAATTATGGCGACTGCCCTTATCTTGCAGCAATATGCAAATAATTGAAGTAAAGGATAAAAAACATCGCAAGGCGTTCATCCAGGTAGCTGTTGAATTATATCAGGATCATCCTGTTTGGATCAGGCCTTTAAACAAAGACATTGCGGATTTTTTTAATCCTAAAACCAATAAAACATTTAATTACGGAGAGTGCACCAGTTGGATTTTAATAGGTGATTCCGGTAAGTTGGTTGGACGGATTGCAGCTTTTGTGAATGAAAAAACTGCCACCAAAGACAACGATCAGCCCACCGGGGGCATCGGGTTATTCGAATGCGCCAATGATCAGGATGCTGCTAATCTCCTTTTTGATACCTCAATTTCATGGTTGAAACAAAAAGGAATGGAGGCCGTGGATGGCCCCATCAATTTTGGAGAGCGGGACCGCTGGTGGGGGTTGTTGGTGGATGGCTTTGAAAAAGAACCGAACTACCAGTGCAACTACAACCATGAGTACTATCAGCAACTTTTTGAGAATTATGGCTTTCAAGTCTACTATCAGGGCTTCACATTCATTAGGAATACGTTCGACCCGTTTCATCCGCGGGTGATGCAGAAAGCTGAAATCCTGAACCAGGATGAAGACTACCACTTTGAACACCTGAAACTAAAAAACCTCAAAAAATATGGTGAGGATTTCAGGATAGCCTATAACAATGCATGGGCCAGCCGTGAAGGAACCGCCGAACTGACCAGTGAACAGGCTGCTGCCATCATGAATAAGATGAAACCTATTATTGATGAGAAAATCATTTGGTTTGCCTACTACAAGGGTGACCCTGTCGCATTCTACATCAACCTGCCTGAGGTTAACCAAATATTTAAGCATGTAAATGGCAAGCTGGACTGGAAAGGCAAGCTGATTTTTCTTTACCATAAACTGCGAAAGACCAACAAAAAAATGATGGGACTGGTGTTTGGCGTTGCACCCGAACACCAGGGTAAGGGATTGGACGGGGCATTGGTGATGGCCACCGCCCAAATGGTGCAAAAAGACTACCGCCGCTACCCGGTATTAGAAATGAATTGGATTCAGGACGTAAACCGCAAAATGATCATTGTGGTGAAGCAGGTTGGCGCTGAAGTAGGCAAGACCCACAATACTTATCGGAAGCTATTTGATGAGACTAAGGAGTTTAAAAGGTTGCCTTTTAAGTGATGGCAAAATGAAAAAACTTGTTTCACTGATGTTGTTAATAGTGTCATTGGTTGCTTGCACTCAAAAACCTGAAAATAAATTGATTGAAATAGCAGATACCATTTATGCTTCCAATATTAAATCAAATCAATGGTATAAGAAATTAACAATTCACATTACTGACACAATCGGTCAACACATTCGATTTAGTCGAGATAAGCAGAATGTTTTTCAACTGAAAATCCCGGGATTTATGCGCTATCCTATTTTTCTATCAAAACCAAAGGGGGTTAGAATCTTAAAATCGGACTCAATCAGCGGGGTATTTTCTATCGTTCCTTTAGATACCCTATTTGAATTTGAGGTCTGGCAGGATTATGGTGAGGACAATGTTGTTATTAAAAATAAAGTGGGCGGCGAATTTCATGTTATTCAACAAAATGGGCCGACGAAAATTGGCGGACTAGTACTACCTGCCAATTAATCATTAGTTATCAAACATTCTCTTCTCCTCATCTTCCCAGCCGGGATGCCAAACTTCATTTTAAATCGGCGGACAAAGAGAGTAGCCTTGAAAACGTCAGCGGCAATATTTATTTTGAGGGCGATTTAACCCTTATACATCCCAGCTACATACTCCCCATACCCATTATATTTCAAAGTTGGGCGGGGTTCCCCATCTGGGATCATCCGCTCAATTTTTTGAGACCATCTTGGGTGAGGCACTTCGGGATCAACGTTAGAAATAAATGGATATTCATTCGGGTTCAGGACATTCCAAAATGTCTTGGGCTCTTTCTCCATGAATTCAAACTTCACTATTGACTTGGTATTCTTGTAGCCATACTTCCATGGAACTACCAGCCGCATAGGTGCCCCATTTTGCTTAGGAATTGGTTTCCCGTAAAGCCCTGTAGCTATAAACGCCAATTCATTCATGGCCTCATCCATTCTTAAACCTTCGGTATATGGCCACGGATACCAATTTTGGTTTTTGACACCTACCATTTCATTGGCATCTGCATAGGTGGTCATTTTGATATAATTGGCGTTGTTCATTGGCCCAAAAAAGTCAATCATTTTCTTGAGAGGAAAACCAGTCCATGGTACTGCCATCGACCATCGCTCAACGCATCGGAAGCGATAAACCCGCTCTTCAAGCCCAAATTCTTTAATCATTTCCTCCAAAAAATAAACCCCGGTTTTGTTAGCCAAACCAGACACTTCAAACCGCCAATCCCGATTGTCAAAATCATCTACGTACTTGTAAACATTGTAAATGTTGTCATCTTTCGGGTGAATGAACTCATAGAAATTGTTATGGTGGGTGGCGTCATATTCATCGGTCATAGGCCGATCGACTGTGTACTTTTCGTTGCGTTTGGCTGGATAAAAATCATCCTGTCCAGCAAATTTGAAGGAGTTATCCTGCCGCCGTGAATTACCAAAACCTATCATTGGGGCTGCCATTAACGCACCGGTAGTTAGACCTAATTGTTTCAGCAACTTGCGCCTATTGATATAGTCCGTCTCGTCGGTTGCCTTTAATTGCTTCCCATCCCAGGGTTTTGGAAAAATTATATTAGCCATGATTTATTCCTTTAATTATAAAATTAACCAAATCACAGTGGAATGGTTATTCTCACAAAAGGGCATTGCTTTTCAAACGACAAGCAACCAATAATTATCATAGATTTTCCATACGTTTCAAATCCATTATTTTCGCCAATTCGTTGAAGCATTAACACACCATAAATTCATTGGAAAACCCCAAACAATCTAAAGGTCGAACCAAGTTTTTGATCAGGAATTTACTCCGGGGATTTCTATGGCTGGCAGGGATAATAATCGTTTTCGTGTGGGCCAAAAACGAATTAGGTGATAGCTACATCAAATGGCTAGAACCTGTTTATGAAAAACCGCTGGCCATTTATTCCATTTTTCTTGGCTCTGAAATTTTGATCGGCATAATTCCGCCAGAGCTCTTTATGATCTGGGCATCCAGAAATGAGGTTGTGGCTGATTACGTAGGTAATGTGATTTTACTTGCCAGCATCTCTTACCTCGCCGGACTGGTCGGCCATTGGATTGGTCATTATTTAAACCAAAGCAAGTTTTATCGATTATTGAAGAAGAATTTCTTCGGAAAATATGAACGGCACATCAACGATTTTGGGGGGTTCATTGTCATCGTTGCTGCCCTTACCCCGGTTCCATTTTCAGGTATAGCCATGTTGATGGGTTCCCTACGCTACCCACTCAGGCGTTTCTTATTATTTGCCCTTTTTAGGTTTTTGAGGTTTGCTGTTTATGGTTGGGTGATTTGGGAGGCTAATGTTTTGTAAGTTAAGCTGAAACTGATTTCAGCGCCCTCATCCTGAGCCTGATCTCAGTAATCGTTTCCTTACATAGCTCCATGTAAATCCTAAAGCTTTCATCAGCAGCTAACTTTTCATCTATCAACATATCAAAGGCTTTATTCTGTGAATCTTTAATTCGTTGAATTGTCTCAACACAACCTTTGATGGTCTTAGGGGGCTCATTTTTAATGTCCATCAATTCCCGATAGAAAACATCCACCAAATCTTTTTTGTGCTGTTTGCGATACTTTTTAAAGCTGATCAATCCACTTATAGATGCAATCAAAATTGAGAGGATTACACCGGCCAGTTCAGCATAGCGCTCAAAAAACCCGGGTTCTTCACGGTCAAGATAAGCCCTTGAACCGGGGTGTAATGGATAGCTTAACCTTGATCGATCAAACTGTTCATCTAAACCAATAAATAGAATGGGATCAATAGAAACGAAGGATTGCTTATGCCGCAGTACCGTTTTAATCAGGTCATTCACTGCAATTAAGCCGATGTCTTCGTTGGCTAACATTACCATATCCAGTTCCAATGTGAGTTTTGCCTTTTCCGTAAGGTTGCCGTAGGTACCTTCAGGAATAATGTATGGCTGCAGACGATGAAGTTTCAGTGAAATACCTTCAACCTGAGAACCCTGTCCAAACTTACTGACATCATCAAAAGAGAAAAGCTGGAAGCCAGATAGGTTAGTCAGATCATCTTCAGTTAAAAAAGAACTTAAATCTAAAACCACATCAGCTTCAGCCATATCGGCTGTGAGCTCATATGAGCCACCCGCTCTGTAAAATACAGCCAAATCCTGAAGAATGACCATCTCAGCAGAGTTGGGGTGTTCGAGGTAAATTTTCTTACCAGCAATTAGATCCCCAAAATTTGAAGGCATAGCACCCACATCCCGATAAAAGACATGCAAGAATTTGGGGTAGGCAAGGAATGCTGTGGAAATATTGGCTTTACTGTCGGTAGAATAATTTTCAATTAACAGAAAATCAGTTCCTCCTTTAGCCAATTCCTCTAGTTCATCAATTGGCTGATTTACTTCCTTTAAATCAATGACTACATTATGGAATTCATCTTCCAGAATTCCTTTCATCTCAGTCATTATCTGTTTGTTGACACCCTCATCCTTATAAGCAAACCGGTACGTTTCAGTAGTCAGGTTGCAGGCCTGGAATGTGATTATCAGGCTTACAAGAATCGCTGAGCGGGAAAAAAAGTTGGGGATTGAATTCATGCTCTAATCATAATTCAATCCCCAAAGTAGTAATTCCGTTGATTCAAGTTTAAATAGCCCAGGTTTTTCCCTGTTCTTCCAAAGGCATGCAAGCTTTATATGATCCTGGTATTCTTAAAAATGCTAACTCTTCTTTTGCTCCAATCTCAGATTCATAGTAACCCTCAATCGTCAGTTCTTTGATCATTCTAAAGAAAGACGGGTTGTAATCATTAACTGTGTTGTCATAATGTCCGGCTGGCAGTTTTTCTGCTGCCAAGCCAGCATTGTATTCATTCAAAATTTCGTTTTGTTGTTCTTTTTCAAGAGATGTAAAGTCATCGCTAAATTTCTCCTGCGACTTGGTGTTAACTTCTGTTAACCCAGCCAAAAAACGGTCCCGTTCCTTTTGAAGATAAACTTCCTGAACAATGGATTCTATGAACTTCGGAACACCGGCAGCCTTTGCCCCGGGAGTATCAGTTGTTGGGATTATTCTGTCCGCTATATCTTCAACCATTAGCGCCTGTTCAGGTGTAAATAGGCTAGGCTGCCATCCGGCAGTCCGGCTTGGGCCACAACCATTTAAGAGCGCAGCTAAAGTAGGGGCAGAAATAACACCACCCATCATCATACTTGTTCTTCTTAATGCTTCTCTTCGTTCCATGTTTACAAATTTAGAATTAAAGATTACCCCTGTTAATTTCCCTCACTGCAAAATCTGCTGCCCTGGCAGTTAATGCCATATAGGTTAAGGATGGGTTTTGACATGCCGCAGATGTCATAGCGGCTCCATCAGTTACGAATACGTTTTTAACGCCATGCACCTGATTGTTTTTATTCAAAACAGACGTTTTAGGGTCACGCCCCATTCTTGCAGTACCCATTTCATGGATTCCGATTCCCGGATAAGATCCGCGGTCATAAGTATTAACATTCTTAAGTCCGGCAGCCTCTAACATTTCAGCTGCAGCCTCTGCCATGTCTTTACGCATGGCAAGTTCATTTTCTTTCAATTCTGCATCAAAAGTCAATGTTGGTTGCCCATACATATCCCTTAGGTCATTATTAAGAGTAAATCGGTTGGTAGGGTCTGGAAGCGTTTCCCCAAATCCCATAACACCAAATTTCCATTTTCCCGGAGTTCCTAAATTTTCTTTCAAATCCCTACCTATTGCGGTTTCAGCTATATTTCTTTGCCATCCTTCTCTGTCAGCACCACCCTGGTAGCCAAAGCCACGAATGTAATCCGTACGCTTCTCTTTCAAATTTCGGAATCGGGGAATATAAACACCGGTTGGTCTTCGGCCGGAATAATATTTATCAGCAAACATGTCTGTTTCCCCACCGGCTCCCGCAGCCAGATGGTGGTCCATAATATTTCGTCCCAGTTGATCGCTGTCATTACCCATACCAGTTGGGAAGCGGTCAGATGTAGACTGCATTAATATTTGAGTAGATGGGAATGCCGAAGCACAGAGGAAAACAATCCTGCTGTTAAACTCCATAACTTCCCTGGTCTCTGCATCCAAAATTCTGACACCCGTTGCTTTTTTTGAATCAGCATCATACATCACCTCTGTCACTATTGAATTCGGACGCAAAGTCATATTGCCAGTTTCTGCAGCCGCAGGCAACGTTGCTGAATTACTGCTAAAGTATCCTGCATAAGGGCAACCCCTGATACACTTATTTCTGTACTGGCAGGGGCCCCTACCTAAATGTGATTGTGATAAATTGGCTGTTCGGCCTACGGTAATCATACGCCCACCAAAATTCTCAGCTACTTTCTGCTTCACATGCTTCTCGACACAGTTAAGCTCCATAGGAGGTAGGAATTTGCCATCCGGAAGTTGAGCCAGTCCTTCATTTTGTCCCTGAATACCCACAAACTGCTCTACATAATCATACCATGGTTCAATATCCTTATATCTGATTGGCCAATCAACACCGATACCATCTTTGGCATTGGCCTCAAAATCCATTTCACTCCATCTATAGCTATGTCGTCCCCACATAATTGATCTACCACCAACATGATAGCCTCGCATCCAATCCATTCGTTTGACTTCGGTATATGGATGCTCAGAGTCTTTCACAAACCAGTGTTTTGATGACTGTTTGATCGTATATCCTGTTCTGCTTTGAACGGGATAATGCTTATTAATTTCTTCTTGAGGCACTTCATCCCCGTAGGGCAGTTCCCAGGTTTGTTTTGTAGCTGTTGGGTAATCGCCATGCTTTACATCACGGCCTCTTTCAAGAACGAGTGTCTTTAACCCCTTCTCACAAAGCTCTTTTGCTGCCCAACCTCCACTAATGCCGGTGCCTACCACAATGGCATCATAGGTATTTTGTTTTTTTGCTTTCAGATTTAGGTTCATCCTCCCTTTAAATTTTTGGATTCAACATCAACTGTACAATTTAAATGATAATGGACTTAATACCATAGATATTTATTTCAGCAAACGTGTGCGGAAAAGAATTAATTACAATTAATGAGTTTGAACGGCTTATGGCTAAGCTGCTTGAGGTACACTATTGGTAGTCATCGGCATACATATCCCGGGTACTATTGGAAAATGTTTTGACTGCACCCTTTCGAGAAAAGAACCTATGCATTATAAATGAAGCTACCCTATTCCAGAAGCCAGTGATGTGGGTTGGCTTTTTGCCAAGTGCTTGTAGGCTTTCTTCAACTACAGCCTCGGCTTGCATTACAGGCGGGGACATTGGGTTTAGCTTTCTTGGTTTACTATTAATATAGTTAGGTGTTGCGGTTGCGCCAGCACAAGCCGATAGCACATCAATTCCATATTTTTTGAATTCGTCCCATAAACCTTCGGCCAACACCCGATTATACGCTTTAGTGGCTGCGTAGTGGGCAACCATAGCCGTACCCTGAAACCCTGCCAATGAGGACAAAATGATAATTCCGCCTTTGTTCCGTGTCTTCATCAAGCCACCAAAATGATGTGTGAATAACAATTGAGTGCGAACATTGGTATTGAGAATCTGCTCATGCTCCTCGATGCTGCGGTGAAGAAATGTGCCAATGAGTGACAGGCCTACATTGTAAATCATCAGGCCAATTTCAAGTTCATCCGTTTCTTCTTTAATTCTTGACAAAATCTGAGAAGAAGATAGATCTGCCGGGATGGCTTTTGTTTCGACAGTGTATTTAGTTTTCAAGTCATCTGCAAGTTTGCTGACCACCTCATTTCGCCTGGCAATTAAAACAACATTGAGGCCTCTTGAAGCAAGGCCTTCAGCGAATGCAGCACCCAAGCCCTCGGAAGCTCCAGCAACCAAAGCCCAAGGCCCATATTTAATTTGAAACTCAGAGATACTCCGCAGGATTAGACCGTCATTATTTCCTTCTCTTTCTCATCCAGCAACTCATCAATTTGCTTTACAAATTGATCAGTCAGCTGCTGAACTTCATCTTCTGCTCCTTTAACAGCATCTTCAGAAACCCCATCTTTTAGAAGTGCCTTTAGCTGGTCCATTGCATGTTTTCTGTCATTACGAACGCTTATGCGGCCATTCTCGGCTTCATTTTTGGCTTGTTTCACCAACTGCATTCGCCGCTCTTCGGTGAGGTTTGGTATGTTGATCCGGACTGTTTCACCATCGTTTTGAGGGTTAAGGCCCAAATCGCTATTGATGATGGCCCTTTCTATATCCTGAATTACGCTTTTCTCCCAGGGCTTGACAGCGAGTGTTCTTGCATCTGGAGTACTGACTGTTGCAACCTGATTTATGGGCGTTGGCGAACCGTAGTAATCCACCATTAATCCATCAAGCATATTTGGCTGGGCTTTTCCAGCCCTTATTTTAATGAATTCAGCAATGGTATGTTTAACCGCCTTTTCCATTAATTCTTTGGCTTCTTCTAGATATAGTTCAATTTCTTCCATTGGTCTATTGTTTTTATGAGATCAAGGTTCCAACGTTATCCCCGGTAACTATTTTATTTAGGTTGCCGGGTTTGTTCATATCAAATACAATTATTGGTAGGTTGTTTTCATGACACAATGTAAAAGCTGTCATATCCATCACGCTCAATCCCTTCTCATACACTTCCTGAAATGTGATAGATGAAAAACGCTCCGCTTCAGGATCCTTTTCGGGGTCAGATGAATAAACGCCATCAACCCTGGTTCCTTTCAAAACAACCTCCGCACCAACTTCAATGGCCCTTAAGCTTGCAGTGGAGTCTGTAGTGAAATAGGGGTTGCCGATACCTGCCCCAAAAATGACAATCCGCCCTTTCTCGAGGTGCCGGGTTGCTCTTCTTTTGATAAAAGGTTCGCACACCTGCTCCATTTTAATACCCGACATTAACCTGGTGTACAGCCCTATTTTCTCAAGGGCACTTTGTAATGCCATTCCGTTGATAACAGTGGCAAGCATTCCCATATAATCGCCTTGAACCCTATCAATGCCCGATCTTTCGGCGTCAACCCCACGAAAAATATTACCCCCCCCAATAACGATCGCAACTTCAATTCCAAGCTCTTTAACCTTGGCAATTTCGTTCGCATATTGCTCAAGTCTTATTGCGTCAATTCCGTATTTATTATCGCCCATTAAGGCTTCACCGCTTAACTTAAGCAAGATTCTTTTGTATTTCATTGGTTGGGAGAGTTCAGACATTCTGACAAATATAAAATTATCAGTTGTTGAAATGCTAATGTTTTAATAGTGATGAAGTTTTTTTAAGTGCTGATATTTCAACCGGCACAATTAGCTTGTTACAATTTCCGCACCCAAACACTGCTCCGGTATGTTGTACGCATCAACCAAACCAACTATATCAGGTCTTAATTCCTTACAAAGTTGGTTTATCATTCTTCTTATTGCTTTGGTTTTACTGCTTTCGAAATAATCAGCTTCAAGGTACCAGCCTTTGTTTTTCTCCATTTGGGTAAGGGCAAAGAGGTTGTAAACCTTTGTCAGCACCTTTTTAACATCCGAATTACTTATAGATTCTATCCCTTTTTGAAATTGTTCCAAAATCACCAACTCTATGTAAGCATGGGCTAGCATTACCAGATGAAACTGACAATTATTGAAGGCCTCAAAACTGTCTGTTCCCGAATCAAGTTGATGCTTCAGCCTTCTAGCCGCCGATGATAATATGCTTCTTTCACGATACTTAAAAGCTGACAGATGAAACTCTGGATCTTGTAAATGCTCATCATCTGTTCTTCTGGTAGCAATAGGGTTCTTTTCAAATATGGAAACAGCCGCCTGCGTTGCGATATACTTTACTATCCCAAAAAAATTGATTTCATGGAATTCCTGTTTGAAATCAGTCAGCCGGCTTTTTGCAACCAGTTGCATTAAAACAGTATTGTCCCCTTCGAATGTTGTAAAAATGTCTGTGTCCGCTTTTAATGCTGCAAACCTGTTGGCGGCCAAATAGCCTTTGCCCCCACAAGCCTCCCTGCATTCCTGAATTGTAGAAGTTGTGTTCCAGGTGGCCCAGGCTTTTAAACCTGCTGCTAGAGCCTCAATTTCCCTGGCATCTTCTTCAGTCCGCTTGAGAAAACGATTGGTCAAATATTGTAAAGCGAAGTGCAGAGCATAAGTATTAGAAATCAATGGGAACAATCTACGCTGGTGAGTTCGGTAGTCAAGCAATAAGGTTTCTGATTGGCCGGCTGCGCCGAATTGACGACGCTTTACGCCATATTTGATAGCGAATGTCAAGGCAGACTTTGTAGCACTCAATCCGGCCCTAGGTATACCGATACGCCCCCCAACCAAGGTGCCAAGCATAGTAAAAAACCTACGGGAGTCACTTGAAATAGGGCTTGAGTAGACCCCTTCTTTATCCACTGAAGCAAATTTGTCCAGCATATTCTCTGCCGGAATACGGATATGGTCAAACCATATCCGACCATTATCCACACCATTTAATCCAAGCTTTAATCCACAATCTTCAATTTTAATATTCTGTAATGTCTTCCCTTCTTTATTCCTGATTGGAACCAGAAAGGCATGGACCCCAAAATTTTTACCATGAGTAATTAATTGAGCGAAAACAGTGGCCATTTGTCCATGGGCAGCTGCATTCCCGATATAATCCTTCCTTGCATTGTCGTTTGGTGTGTCAATTACAAATTCGCCCTTTTTAGGATCAAAAGTGGCTGTTGTTTCAATATCCCGAACGTTCGAACCATGGCCTGTTTCCGTCATGGCAAAACACCCAGGCAACTCCAATGAACCAGCTTTGGACAAATATTTTGAATGGTGTTTTTTGGTGCCCAAAAACATAATGCTCATTCCAAATAATCCGAATTGCACTCCAAATTTTATCACCATCGACAGGTCGTGGTAACTAAGGGTTTCCATTGCAGTGAAATATCTGCCTAAGTCGCCACCTCCATCAAATTCTTTGGGATAACCCAAAGCTCCCAAACCCTGGTCAGCCAGGTATTGGCACCATTGCAATACTTGCTCTCGGTAGTCTTCTTTATTTAATTCATTAACATATTTGAATTTAGGGTCTGCTAAAATTGTTTTGATTTTGTTAATGATATCGGCGTGGTCACCATCTAAAATGGTAGTTAGTTCATGTGGTTGAAAAGAAGGCTGAATAGTAATTTCAGCAGGTCTTTCAACTCCGATAATTTCTTCATAAGACTCACTGCCAAGAACACCTAAAGCTTGTTCCACATCATAAAGTGCCTTGCATGCCTCCGGTGAAGTGCATCTGGTATAGTCATCATTTGCACCTATTCTGGCCATTTCAACCCCAGCTTCAGCAAGTGTAGTTTTCTTGCTTGTCGAATAATTGGATGATGACGCCTTAATTTGTTGCAGCCAGGCTTTCATCAATTCAGGGCTTGGTGGGTTCTGCGGATCAAGCCACTTTTTGATAATTTGTTTTTCTACATTGATAAGCCAATTCTCGCTATCAATCTTGTTTGTAATTATTTCAATCTCTGAGGGGGTTAAAATCGCATCTGCCCAGGCTACATATAGAATAGGAAGGAAAGAAAGAACGCCGGGGTGGTTTAATTCATCGGTTTGCATACATGTTTCATTTAGAAGTAAAATACTTAATTGCTTTTTATAATTGGCATGATCAACAACTACTTTTGATGACTTATTTATTCTAATGAACAAGAAAGTTGTATCATTTTTTATTGCAGCTTATTTGATATATCTGATCTTGCCTGCAATTTTTAAATGGGATTATTTTCCTATGACCTGGGCACCCATGTATAGCGCTGTGGTAGCAAGCGACAATTACGTAATTAGCGCACTGGATAGAGATAAAGTCAGAAACGAGGGCTTTTTAGTTAAACACAGAGATGGATCTCGCAGCAATGTGACTTACAAAGATTTAAACGTACCGCTAAGAAGTTTTTGGCAAATTTATTCTCAGAGAACCTATGGATTTGGCCCACAAGTGCATCGGTTTGCTATCAACGAATTTGGGCCATATAACCTTATTGAGGTTAATTGGAATGAGCGGTTGTTCAATACTTTAAACAAAACACTGGGATATAGCGAGGATGACCCAAAGTTTATCACAGAAATCACCGCAACTAAGTATTTCCACTTTTTTGAAGAAACGAGAACTAACCCACAGTTAAACCACACAATCACAGATACGCTTACTATCAAAATTAATGACCCTCACTTTGATCCGGCAGCCAGTCGGCCTTATCTAAAGGAGTTAGTTGAATAACGGCCATGCTTAAATCGTTAAGTCTTAAATGGAAAAATTTTTGGTTTGATGACCAATTTGACCCAAAAAATCTGGGTCTTATAAGGATATGGGTTGGGTTCAGTATGATCATCTTTAACTTTTCCCAGTTCACTAACCTTTTGGGTGTTGATATTTTCGGGCCACAATTTTATTACATAGAACAGTTGTGGTATTTCAAGCTACTGGGTATTGAGCATACCTACCCATGGACTAATTATTTCTTTTTCGCACTTCTCCAAGCTTCTACTGTTGCCTTAATGCTTGGTTTTAAAACCAGGACGGCCATTGCATTAATGGTGCTTTCGATATTCTATTTAAAAGGTGTCCGAGATAGCGCAGCGGGTGATGATCACCATCGCTACTTAATGTGGATGAATGTTTTGTTTATCCTATTCGTCAGCAAATCCCATCTAATTTATGCAGTTTCAAATAAGGTTGTTCGCAACATTAAAGGTTGGGAGGCAAATTGGCCTATCAGGCTGATGCAAGTTTGTGTCAGCTCCTTTTATTTTATAAGTGCGGTAGCGAAATTGAGGGTTTCTGGATTGAATTGGGTAATTGACGGTAGCGCTGTTCAGCGTGTACTCTTGATCAAATCTGCAAGATGGGATTTTGAAGACCTCATAATTGGACAGTGGTTTGCACAACACCCCACATTGTGCTGGCTGGCGGTCTTATTTACACTCGCTTTTGAGTTCACGTTCCCAATTTTTGTATTTCAAAAAAACCAAAGGATAAAAGGGCTCTTCTTAGTAGGGGCTACGGCTTTTCACATTCTAAACAAAGTGATGGCGACAGTTGGTTTTTGGGCAACACCACTGCTTTTTTTGCTCTTTTTTGATTTGAATAAACTAGTTGAACGTTACACATGGCTTAAAAGGATTGTTTCCAAACTGGAATTTGGGGTTAAGAATTAGGCCTTCTTCCTCCTTTTCATTTCCTCCTTTACCATCAAATACTCCCTCGCACTTTGTCCAGCGACTGAAGTGTTTTCTTCCGCTCTTCTGAACAAATAGGGCATTACTTTTTCAATAGGGCCATAGGGCACATACTTAGCTACATTGTAACCCTTTTGTGCTAAACCATAAGTTATGTGGTCACTCATCCCGTAAAGTTGGCCAAACCAATAATTCGGATGGTTGCAATTGATACCTTTTTCTACCATTAATGAAGCCAGATACCGACTTGATTGTTCATTATGTGTTCCAGCAAAAACACCAATTCGATCTTTATGTTCTAAGCAAAATTTAATGGCTGCATTGTAATCCGTGTCGGTGGCTTTTTTGTCAGGCTGAATGGGATCGGTGTACCCATATTCCTCCGCTTCATCCCGTTCTTTTTCCATATAGGCACCACGGACCAGTTTTGCTCCTATCCAGTACCCATTTTCAGTCGCCAGCTGATTGGTCTTTTTCAAGTTCGCCAGCATATCATGGCGGTACATTTGATAAGTGTTCCAAATTAGTGGTTTTTCCTGATTGTACCGTTCCATCATCTCATAGACTAAATCATCAATCGGATCCTGAATCCAGGTCTCCTCCGCATCAATCATCAGCCTCACATTCAGCTCTTGAGACTTTTTGCATATTTTCTCAAACCTACTTCTCACCCTCTTCCACGCTTCTTTTTCTGAATCAGAAAGAGTCTCCTTTTTCTGGTGCTTCTCTAACAGCCGATTAGAAGAGATACCAGAGATTTTCATCACCGTAAAAGGAATAAACTTTGAGTTTGCAGCGCTGTCAACAAGTTTAAGCTGCTCTTCGGTAGTCTTTTCAAACTCCTTTTCGCTTTCTTCTCCCTCCGCAGAGTAGTCCAGAATAGTATTGATGTTATACACTGCTAAGAGGTCCATAGTTTTCTGGGCATCAGCAATTGAAACACCACCACAGAAATGTTTGAAGATGGTATTTCTGATCATGCCTTTAATCGGAAGGCGTAATTTCAATGCTATGTTGATGAAAGCAGTACCAAATCCAACAAGCCAGGGTTGGTTCATCATCGCAAACAGAAAATAGGTTTTTCTTAGTTCAGAATCACTTTTTGAGGCAAATGCGACGGCAGTATTTTCAAAAGAAAGCTCAGGGTTGTTGTTCATTCTTATACTTTTGCGGATTGCGGCAAATATATCAAACCCGAAAATGATAGAACTAAAGGAATTATTTAAGCTATCATTTACTTAAGAATAGGAAAAAGTGGATTTAAAAATTGAAAAGTTAGAAAGCTGGTCTCCCGTGAAAAACAGGCCGATTGTAATCTCGGGACCATGCAGTGCTGAAACGGAAGAACAATTACTCGAGACCTGCCAGGGGCTGAAAGAAATTGGTATTGAAATCATGAGGGCTGGTATTTGGAAGCCTCGAACCAGGCCGAACAATTTCGAGGGGCAGGGTGCAAAAGCATTAAAATGGGTTTCAAACGTCAAGAAAGAGCTTGGGGTGAAGTTTGCTGTGGAGGTAGCAAATCCAGATCATGTAGAGGAATGCCTGAAAGCTGGCGTTGATATTCTTTGGATTGGAGCAAGATCAACCGTAAATCCATTTACAGTTCAGGAAATTGCTGATGCTTTGAGGGGTGTCGATGTTCCTGTTTTGGTAAAAAATCCTATAAATCCAGACTTGTCACTTTGGTTGGGTGCGATAGAAAGGATCAACGCTGTAGGTATTACTAAGGTTGGTGCTATCCATCGTGGTTTCGGGTCATTTCAAAAGACACAGTTTAGAAATGTTCCTGCGTGGAGAATTCCAATTGAACTAAAAAGTAAGTTTCCTGAAATGCCAATTTTCTGTGATCCAAGCCACATCTGTGGTAACAGGGAATTGCTTGCTGATATTTCACAAAAAGCACTTGATCTCAATTATGATGGCTTGATGATTGAGTCTCATCGTGACCCAGACAAAGCATGGAGTGATGCGGCTCAACAGGTAACGCCACAAGCTTTGAAGGAGCTCCTTGGATCATTGAAGATCAAAGCATCAACGTCGGACAATTCTGATTTCATCAATATTCTTGAAGAACTCAGGGAACAAATTGATGAATCAGACAGAGAGATTTTAGAAGCCGTTGCCAGAAGAATGAGCCTTGTTGAGAAAATTGGTGAATACAAGAAATCCAATGACGTTACTATTTTCCAGGTGAACAGGATGAATGACATCTTCAAATCAAGGAAAGAATGGGGCGATGCGATGAACCTTACAGGTGACTTTGTTGAAGAGCTTTATAAAATCATTCACATAGCTTCTGTGAAGCGGCAGACTGAAATAATGTCTAATGCACCCGCTCAAACCGAAGCCTGATGATACCTGACAGTATCAAAATTTCAAATGACCTGTCCAGCGAACTGGGCAGGTTCTTTTTTGATAGAAAGTATTCTAAAGTTGCAGTGCTGGTTGATGAAAACACCGAACGACATTGCCTTCCTGCCATAAACGATTTGATTCCGGAGCACTGGCTCATCCAAATCAAAAGTGGAGAGGTTAACAAGAATCTTGAAACATGCGAACGGATTTGGGGAGCATTAACGGAAGCATCATTTGATCGGCATGGACTGTTGATCAACCTTGGCGGTGGAGTAATCGGTGATATGGGAGGTTTTTGTGCGGCCACTTATAAGCGGGGAATTGATTTTATTAATTTGCCTACTACCTTACTATCTCAGGTAGACGCAAGTGTTGGTGGTAAACTTGGCATTGATTTCAATGAATTAAAAAACCACATTGGGCTTTTCAAAGAGCCAGAAATGGTTTTGATCGCCCCTCCATTTCTGAAAACCCTGCCCAAAGCAGAATTGAGATCTGGCTTCGCAGAAGTTTTGAAACATTGCTTGATCGCTGATAAGGATCATTGGAAAGATGTGGTTTCAAACCGATGGGATGACCAGGATTGGGAAGCTGTCATTCAACATTCTGTTGGCATAAAAGCCTCAATTGTTGCTGAAGACCCCACCGAGAAGGGAAAACGTAAACTTCTCAATTTTGGCCACACCATTGGACATGCCATTGAGACCACTTTTTTGAACTCGGAAAAACATTTGCTCCATGGAGAGGCAATTGCTATTGGAATGATTTGCGAAGCCTGGTTATCCTTTAAGAAATTGGAATTGCCAAAAGAACAGTTGAATGATGTTGAAGGTAAACTGTTTGAAATTTTTGGTAAAATGGACTTGGGAAAGGCGCATTATCAACGGATTGCTGAATTATGCACTCAAGACAAAAAAAATCAGGGCAATGTGATTAATTGCACACTACTAAAAAGTATTGGGGACGGGGTGATTAATATACCAATATCCATTGGTGAGGTCTTAGATTCGCTTTTCTATTATGATCAATTAAATGAATAAGTGATCGGATGAATCGGCAGTTTGTTTTTCTTTTTTAGGACTAACTTTTTTTACCGGAGCCCTGTCTTTCAATTTTTTAACCGGATTTGAGTACCATAAGGTGACAACCCCGGCTGTGAGCCCAGCAATGATCGTTGATAGAGTTATCGTTTTCATCTTAATTAAATTTGAGTTTGTATTAAGGCACAAACTGTGCCAACCTTCAATAACTATAACATCCTAAACTGTATTTGCCCTTATTTTGTTGCCTTGGATAATGAAATTCTTTCGTCATAAAATGCAAAATACCAGATTATGAGTAGTGCCATATCCCTTAAGTCTAATGGGAGTTTGAAGAATGCTGCTGTCAGGCTTTCGTCATCAAAAAGTGAAAGCAACAGGGCTCTGATTATTAATGCTTTAGCGGGTAACAAAGGAGAGTTAAACAATCTATCAGATGCCAGGGACACAGAAACAATGCGTCTTTTGTTGAGGTCGAAAGATCACACTTTAGATGTACTGGATGCAGGAACAACCATGCGTTTTTTAACGGCTTATCTGGCCGTTCAAAAAAACTCCAGACTGATAACCGGAACTGTAAGGATGCAACAAAGACCGATCAAAATATTGGTTGATGCGTTGTTAAAACTTGGGGCTCAAATCCGGTACTTGAAAAATGAAGGCTATCCTCCTTTGGAGATTGCTCCAATGGACACCCAACTCACTAATCAACTCAAAATTTCAGCTAACATTAGCAGTCAATATATTTCAGCATTGCTAATGATTGCCCCGATTTTACCTAAGGGCTTAAACCTGGAGTTGACTGGAGAAATTTATAGTGAGCCTTACATTAACATGACTCTGGCTTTAATGGAACACTTTGGAGTTGTGCACCAAAGAAATAGAAATCAGATTTCAATTGAACCTCAGCCATACAAGGCTGCAGAGTACACAATCGAGTCAGATTGGTCGGGTGCCAGCTATTGGTACAGCTTTGTTTCTCTATCACAGGCAGCTGACATCAAACTTTTAGGCTTAAGAAAAAATTCATTTCAGGGTGATCAGGCCATTGCCTGGATTATGGAAAAAATGGGTGTTAGAAGTGAGTTTGAAGCAGATTTTGTCAGGCTTAACAAATCAAATTCGAAGAAATCTTTGGAATTGGATTTCAGAGAGTGTCCTGACCTGGCTCAAACTGTAATGGTCTCGGCAGCAGCTCAAAAGATCAACCTTAAAATGACAGGCCTGGAAAGTTTAAAAATCAAGGAAACGGATAGAGTCGCAGCCCTTCAGAATGAGCTTTCCAAAATGAATGTCGAATTAATTGAAGACGGAAATATCTGGTATTTGAAATCTGAGAAATTCGACTTAAAACCAGATACGATTTTTGAAACTTACGAAGATCATCGCATGGCCATGGCTTTTGCGCCTTTGAGCATATTAGCGCCAATTACCATTAATGAGCCTGATGTTGTGAAAAAGTCTTATCCGAGATTTTGGGAGCATTTGAAAAATGTGGGTGTTGCAATTAGTTTCAACTAATAACCAAACCGCTTGAGCTTTAGCTCTTTTTTCCGCCAATCTTTCTCCACTTTTACATGCAGTTCAAGGAAAACCTTTTTCTGTAAAAAAACCTCCAAATCCTTACGGGACTCGGTGCCTACTTTTTTGAGGGAGCTTCCGCCCTTGCCAATGATGATTCCTTTTTGGCTATCTCTCTCAACATAGATGATAGCCCTGATCCTATCGATATTAGGCTCATCCTGGTAGGCATCAATTGCTACCTCGCAGCTATAAGGAATTTCTTTTTTGTAGTTCAGGAAAATCTTTTCACGAATAATCTCTGATGCAAAAAACCGTTCTGTCCTGTCAGACAAATCCCCATCAGGGTAGTAGGGCGGATGATTTGGTATCAGTGCAAGAATTTCCGTTAGCAGTTGATCAATATTAAAAATGTTTGTTGCGGAAACCGGAATGGTCAGAGACTCTTCAAATTCAGTCTGCCACTTAGCTGTTACTTTTTCGAGATCATCCTGATCGGTAAGGTCAACCTTGTTAACAACCACAATTTTTGGGGTGCTGGTTTTCTTTAAAGTGTCCAGCATCATATTGTCTTCTGGCTCATCGAACGGATCAACCACCAATAAAATGACATCCGCATCCCTAAGTGATTCAGAAACAAATCCCATCATCGATTCCTGAAGTTTATACTTCGGATCGATTACCCCAGGAGTATCAGAATACACAATCTGGTAATTGTCCCCTGAAAGAATCCCGAATATTCGATGCCTCGTGGTTTGTGCTTTGGATGTTGTAATGCTGAGCTTCTGACCAAGTAGGGCATTCATCAATGTAGACTTGCCAACATTGGGCTTGCCGATAATACTAACAAATCCGGCCTTATGATCTTCGTTATTTTGGGTTTGATCCGTCACAAATCGAAATTATCTCTTGAATTGAGGGACAAAGGTATTTGTTTTTGAGATGCGGGGTTCTACCTTTGCAAAGCATTTGAAAATAGTTCAGATGATTATATCGCGGGGTGGAGCAGTTGGTAGCTCGTCGGGCTCATAACCCGAAGGTCACAGGTTCAAGTCCTGTCCCCGCTACTCAGAAAGGCCGTTTTTTAACGGCCTTTCTTTTTTGGGTACAACATAGGTACAACAAATAAGTGCTTTGATTGTAACATTGAAAGGTCATTATCTGATGGTATAGCAAACTGTATTACTTCTGAAGCTAAAAAAGGCGCTTGAGAATGCTTTTGTGATGCGCAGCCAGAAGGTCTCTATATCCAGCTGAAACAACTCAAAGCTCAGATACTCCACACAATTCGATTAAAATTATTGACCTTGTCTACTATAATTAAGACTGCCTACCTATCATTTTTTTCTCAGGGAAAATAAAACAAACTTTTTTATTATATTAACGTTTTAGCAATAACTAAAATAATATAACATGGAGAACTCCTGTATACGAGTCCTGGCTGATGTCAACCAGATCATGGAATGCAAAGAAGAAATAGAAAGAGTTAAAGAACAGACTAAACCTTTGACCAGACTATTGGCTTTGGCTGGTAATGAAGTAAGACTACATATTCTATATCTGCTTTATCGTGAAGAACAAATGTGTCCTTGTGATTTGAGTGATGTACTTCAAATGAATGTATCGCCCATCTCACAGCACCTAAGGAAATTGAAGGACGCCGGAATGGTGATTGATAACAAAGTAGGTCAAACCATATTCTATTCATTAGATAAAGAAACAGTAAGTCCTATCCTGCCAATAATAAAATCTTTAAAAACCGAACTTGAGGAGGTAGTATCATGAGTAACGAAAATTTAAAAACTAAAACCGTAAGAGCCGGTGTTTTAGCTGCTATCGTAGCATCTCTTTGTTGTATCACTCCCGTATTGGCTTTTGTGGGAGGGATTGGCGGAATTGCCGCCACATTTAGTTGGCTAGAGCCGTTTAGGCCATTCCTGATAGGAATAACTGTTCTGGTAATCGGCTTTGCCTGGTATCAGCAATTAAAACCGAGTAAAGAGGAAATTGATTGTGATTGTGAGGATGAGACAGGCAAAACGAAGTTGCTTCATTCAAAGAAATTCCTCGGAATTGTAACTGTTTTTGCCATCGTCATGCTGGCATTTCCCAGCTACTCTCACATTTTTTACCCAGAGGTAGCGAGCTCCGGATTTGCCCAATCCGATAATGTCAGGTTGGTCGAATTCGAAATAGAAGGCATGACTTGCACCGGTTGTGAACAACATGTCACTTATGAAGTCAGCCAATTACCAGGGATAATTGGAACCCAGGTATCCTACGAAAGCGCTAATGCTTTTGTGAAATTTGATGCTTCTCAGCTTGATGAGAAGAAGATTACGGAGGCAATAGACGCTACCGGTTATAAAGTCGTGGGTGCCATTGAAAAAGACCCTTCTGAGATCACATTAGATCCGGTAATCAGTTCAACATCAATTAATAATTAATCAATCATGGAAAAAGAAGTAGTTATAGAATCAACCATAACCTGCCCTAAATGTGGTCACAGTAAGGAAGAGACCATGCCTACCGATGCCTGCCAGTTTTTCTATGAATGTGAGAACTGCCATAAAGTACTAAAGCCCAAAGAGGGAGATTGTTGCGTGTACTGCTCTTATGGAACCGTACCCTGTCCACCCATCCAGGAAGGCGGCAAAGGCAGTTGTTGCAACTGATGAGAATGTAATTGCCATTGGTTCCGGATGGTTTAAAAAAAATATGAATGATACAGTAAATACTCAATCTAAGTCACGCCTGCTTGGCCGGTTGTTACGCTTTTTCTTAGGAGTATTCTTTGTCACCGAAGTTTGGCCTGTTTATATGGAAGTGACAGCACAAGGAGCGGTAATAAGAGTTAGTTGGGCCATTGGTTTAGTATTGTTTTACTTGCTGATGCATCTTGTGACAGTAAAATTTGTGTCCGGGATTCATCCGCTCGTCGGTTCCATCCTTGCCTTTGCGCCTTTCCTTTCAGTTTTCTTTATAGGATATGGTGGTCCGGCTGCTACGGGAGCGTTGACATTTCTTGCAGTCTCTTTAATCTTGGCATCAATACGAGCTGATCCCGGATGCGAGGTTATGTCCGTTCCGGCAATGGTTGCAGGAAAACATACACATCTTTGCTGTCTGTTATTTTCACCTATTGACTGGTGCGAAAGCAAGTTTTACAATTAGGTAATTTTATGGATTGATATGGAATCAAGAAAACATAATATGTTGCCTCAAAACTTAACCAAAGATATTGTCACCCGGCTTAAAAGCATCAAGGGACAAATTGACGGCCTGATCAAAATGCTCGATGAAGACCAGGACCCCGAAAAAATCCTGGTGCAATTCAAGGCTTCCAGAAAGGGTCTGGACAAAGCCCATTACCGGCTGTTGGATGAAGTTTACCGCAAGGCCCTGGCCATGAAAATTGTGGAGACGGTGGAAGCCTGCCCGGGCAATTGCGGTAACGAGGATAAGATAGAGTTTATCCGAAAGCAGTTTCCTCAAATTGGCCTTGATGATCTCACCGAAAAAATGAGGGAAATCGCTCGAATGAAGGAGCGCCTGGATGAACTCAACGGATCAAAATAAAAATTTCCTTTTTTTCCTTGTTTACCACCCTACCCCCCGCCGTAGGTTTGTTTCATCAATAATTTATTACTCAAATGAATAAGATTATGAAACGTACAGTAGAAATTTTTACGGCAGGCTGCCGGGTATGCGATCCGGTAGTAAAGTTAGTCAAGGAAACGGCTTGTGACGATTGTGAGATTACAGTTTACGATTTAATCAAACAATGTGAAGAAAAAATATGCTTGGAAAAAGTGAAGACTTATGGGGTTAAAAATGTGCCATCCATCGCAGTGAACGGCAAACTGCTTGATTGCTGCACAAATGAAATCACCCAAACCGATTTAGTAAACGCAGGAATAGGTCAGCCGATATGAGCCGAGCCTATGTAGAAAATGTAGCAGCGGCGGGGACTTCTTTTCTTACTATCGTAGCTCCGAAGTTTTGTTGCTGGACTTCAGCTATGGCCGCATTAAGTAACGGCGCCAGTTACCTGGCCTGGGTACATCCCATGCGGCCATACCTGTTCGCCATTTCTTTTGTATTGGTCGGGTACAGCTTCTATAAAGCCTACCATCCAACAAATAGTAAAACGAAGCGGACCGATGATCAATGCCAGGCATGCCAGAAAAAGGAAACCCATTTCCTGCATACCAAAGGGTTTACATGGATGGTGGCCCTTTCCGTTGTTCTGATGTTTCTTATAAACTACCTGTAATGATGAAGATAAAGCATTTATGCTGGTTGATTGTTGGGATAGTGGCTCTGCTTTTCACCAATCAGGGATTTGCCCAAGGGCCGCCCATTTTTACCGATACCCCCATCATGCTGGGTTTGGAAGGGCGCGGGATTAGAACTTTTGGCAGATATATTAGCCGAGAAAATGTTAAAGTGTACGTACAGCCTATAGCCATACCCTACAACATCAATGCAAAATGGCAGATAGGAGCGATACTGCCTTACAGGAGACTTAACCCTGAATCTGATGGTGCGAGTACCAATTCCGGATTTGGCGATTTGAACGTCTTTACCAAATACCAACTTTTTCAAAAAGACAGGAAAGGCAAGACCTTCAGGGGATTGATCAAACTTTCAGAAACCTTTCCCACCGGCAATGATTCTGAAACACCAGCAGTAGGATCAGGCGTGAATACCACAGGTATTGGGTTTGTCACCGGCTATGTGACCATCAAATACGGGTTTTATGGAGAAATTGGCTACAACATTGTTTCTGATGGTTCTCCAAATATCCTGGCCTACAATTTTGCTTTTAGCTATCCCCTGCTTCCACAAAAATATCCGCCGTTTCAGCTCAACTTATCTGTTGATTTGAATGGCAATGCAACCCCCGAAGTCGATCAGAACATCTTGTTTTTCTCACCGGGGCTACAATTGATCACGGGTAAGCGATTCTTACTGGAAACCGGAGTGCAATTGCCATTGACCCAATCAGGCTATGGCAGCAACAAGTTTAATTACACTTATACCCTGGGAACACGAATCTTAATATTTTAAACAAAGTATCAATGAAACAGATATCAATCATTATAGTGGCGCTGATTAGTTTAGTTGGCATAAGCTACGCGCAAGAGCAAAACACAACACTTAAGGGCAAGATCAAAGTACAGGTTGATGGCCTTTCATGTCCATTTTGCGCCTATGGTTTGGAAAAAAAATTAAAGACAATGGAGGGGGTGGCCGAAATTAAAATTGATGTGGAAAATGCTTTTGC
This sequence comes from Cyclobacteriaceae bacterium, assembly GCA_040222875.1. GTDB lineage: Bacteria > Bacteroidota > Bacteroidia > Cytophagales > Cyclobacteriaceae > JAJCYL01. The sequence continues at coordinate 267,864 of JAVKCG010000008.1, forward strand.
CCTGTTAACCATAGAAGAAGGGAAAACGGTCACCGAAGCTGCCATTCGTGAAAATGTGAAGAAGGCAGGATTTACCTCACGTGAAATAACCGAGGTGACAGACGATGAATAAAGGAACTATACTACTACTGTCTGTATTGCTCCTTTCCTGCCAGTCGGAAAAGAATTGGAGCTTCAGCCATAAAATTGCCCTGCCTGAAACCGCACGGCCCTTGGGAATGGCAATGGGTGAAGGTGATCTATGGATCTCCGATCCGGAGAACGATAAAATTCTACGAATTGACCAAGGCGGCGACGTCCTGGAAGAGATCACTGAAGTTTACCGCCCCATGCATATTGATCGGTCAGATGACAAATTGTTTATCCCCAATTTCTACAATGATGCCATATCTGTCTATCAAAATGAAAACATTAGACCATTGCCAGTTGATGCGGTTTTCGATGCGCCTGCTTCGGTATCGGTTCTCGATGATCTGATAGCCTTCGCAGATTTTTATAATCACCGAACTTTCCTTCTTAGGAATGGAACGATTTTTCAGATCAGCCAGGAAGGACGTACCGATGGTTTATTGTATTATCCAACCGATGTGAAGCTTTATAAAGATAAACTTGTGGTAGCGGATGCCTATAATAATCGAATTCAGGTGTTTGACCAGCAGGGCAATTTTATTAAAGTGATCGGCTGGCAGGAGAACATTCGGGTGGCTACAGGTGTAGATGTTTTTGACGATAAAATTTTTGTTACCGACTATTATGGGGGCCGAGTATTAGTCTATGATTTTGAAGGGGTATTGCTGGATATATTCGAAGGCCAATTTAATAAACCAACTGATGTGCTGGTAACATCGGATAAATTCTATGTGGCGAACTATGGGGAAAATTCAGTTTCGGTTTATACGCTTGATTAATCCCTATTCTATCACCGCCATTGATATTCAAGTCGTCCTTGAGAAATAAGATATTCTTCTACCGCCTTGAATCGAAAAAATTGAAGCAAAAAAGATAACTATGTTTAGTAGTAACACATCGAATATCCCACTGACTTAAATGTCTTATAAGTAACGTATGGTTCCGTTTAAGTCTGCCACTTTAGCCAAAGTATTGGTAATTGTTCCGAATTTCAAGATAATCTTGTGTAGTAAGTTCAGTTTGTTGTCATCCATCTCAGAGTCCACTTCGAGCATATGAATGATTAATATTTAATCCACAATATTAGCGGGATAATACTTTTTCTTAAGCCAAAAGGCTACCCGAACCAATAGAATCAAGGCTGGGACTTCGACCAGTGGGCCAACTACACCTGCGAAGGCCTGCCCGGAGTTTAAGCCGAAAACCGAGATTGCTACGGCTATGGCCAATTCAAAATTGTTACCTGCTGCTGTAAAAGATATTGAAGCGTTCTTCTCGTATTCTGCCCCCATAGCTTTGCTGAAGAAAAAGCCTATCAGAAACATTAGGGAAAAATAAATTAATAGCGGAATTGCAATTCTGACAACATCCAATGGAATTTCAACGATTAGCTCTCCTTTCAATGAAAACATTACTACTATGGTGAAGAGTAATGCAATTAGTGTCATGGGTGAAACCGCAGGAATGAATTTTGTTGTGTACCATTTTTCACTATAGCGCTTCACTAAAATGACTCTGCTCAATAGTCCTGCAAGGAATGGGATGCCCAGATAAATTGCCACACTTTCGGCTATCGTTAAAATTGATATATCAACAATAGCTCCTTCAAAGCCAAATAAGGGAGGCAGTTTGGTAATGAATAGCCATGCATAAAAGCTATAGGCAAATACTTGAAAGATACTGTTGAGCGCTACCAAGCCTGCTCCATATTCGCTGCTTCCCTCAGCTAAGTCATTCCAAACCAATACCATGGCAATACACCTTGCCAAACCTATTAATATTAATCCAACCATGTATTCCGGATAACCCTGGAGGAATATTAAGGCTAATACAAACATTAATACCGGACCAATCACCCAATTCAATATCAAAGAGATCGAGAGGATTTTTACGTTTCTGAATACTTGTGGTAATAGCTTATAATTCACTTTCGCCAATGGCGGATACATCATCAGAATTAAACCTATGGCAATTGGGATGTTTGTACTTCCACTGGTAAAGGAATCGATTAGTGATGAGCTTGAAGGAAAAAAATAACCAAGCCCAACTCCTATGCCCATTGCCAGGAATATCCAAAGTGTGAGATATTGGTCTAAAAAACCGAGTTTCTTCATTTTAGTAATTGTTTAGCTAAGTATATATTTTAGATTTTAAACATGTTTAGTACGATCAATTTCTCATCTTTTCCCAAAGATGTCTGCTTCTTCTCAGCCCATTTCAATACCTCACTTACTACAGGATCAGCTGAATAACTGTATGGCGGACTCTTAATGTCAATCACTTCCGAATTGTGGGAATGATCGCCATTGTACTGGACTACATAACTTATAAAAGTTTTCATGATCTTGAGATTTTAATAATCGTAATATAGCTATGTAACGATATTACAAATCTGATCCCGATCAGATTTGTAATTGATATAATTCATTTATAAGCTTTCTAAGTGGCTTTTACTGTAGTTTCAAACATTGAAAACACATAGAACATTTCTGTTGCAATCTGCTTTGATCGCTCATTATATTCTATTCTTTCCCTCGGTGTTCCGTCGTACTCTTTCGGATCTTCATAGTTAAGCGAAATTCTTGCTTCAACTCCCGGTATATAAGGACAGTTTTCATCAGCATGAGAACAAGTCATTATGGCGGAGAATTTTGAGGTTGGGTTAATGGGATCATCATAAAGTTTCGAGAAAGCACTGATTGGTTCAGCGTCCTGAGAGTGAAAAATGGAGTAGATCGGATTCCTTTTACCTTTTTTAGTGACCATAAAACCCGCCCCCTTAATTGTTTCCACAGCCCTTTCATTAAAAGAGGCTACTTCAACTCCACCCGAATGGCATTTCACCTCAATGCCATAATAATCAGCAGCCGTTTGCGCCCAAATTTGAGCAAATTGACTTCTCCTGGAATTATGGGTGCATATAAAATTGAGTTTTACATCTTTTTCATCATCAAGCTTTTGCCTGATATATTGAATGAGCACCTGAAGCAGGTCTTTTCGCTCCCCGGAGATTGAATCAATTGGTAAGGATTTGACTGTTGCTGCCAGCTTAGGAAAGAACGTCAGTTTATTTTGTTTCATAATTTTAACAGCAATCGGAACCGGGTTCGCAGCTATTTGACTGTAATTCTGAGAGTTTAACCTTTGGTTTTTCGAGTTTTTGACCTGGTTTTTCAGCATATACTGAAATACTGAAAATGCCGGTCTCGCCTTTACTGAATTGAATGATTTCAGATTCAGATAAGTATTTGGAAAGTATGTCTTCCGGGATGGCAATCACCTTTTCCTTTTGGATTTGAATGCGCTCAAATCCTGCCTGTTTAATGTGGTTTAGGTAATCTACTTTCTGAATGGCACCTGCTACACAACCTGCATACATTTCGGCATCTTTCTTCAATGCATCAGGCAGTTGCCCTACTAAGACTATATCTGAAATACTAAAATGCCCACCTGGCTTTAGTACCCGATAAATCTCCCTGATCACTTTCTCCTTGTCAGGCACCAGGTTCAGCACACAATTGCTAACTACTACATCCGCCATTTCATCGGTTACAGGCATATCGTCTATGTCGCCCTCTCTAAATTCAACATTATTGAATCCCAATTTCTCAGCATTTACCCTGGCTTTTTTGATCATGGCAGGTGTGAAGTCAATGCCGATTACTTTTCCTTCTACCCCCGTTTCATGTCTGGCAACAAAGCAGTCATTGCCTGCTCCTGAACCTAAGTCAATCACCATATCACCTTCGACTATTTGGGCATATTGTGTCGGCAAACCGCAGCCAAGTCCCAGGTCAGCATCCGCCTCGTACCCCTCTATGTCAGAATAGTCATCCATCATGATATTGTAAACCTCGTTAGAAGCTGTGGTTGCACCGCAGCATGAAGCGGCATTAATCGACTTGTCCTGTTCGGCAATCTGTCCATATTTTTCCTTTACAATCTCTTTTAATTCTTCAGAATTTTTCATGACATTCTATTTTATTGCAATATTACGATTGATTGAAGTAAATTTTTTTTAGCAGCAATCTCCGGGAGAAGGATCTTCGTATTGATCGAACATGATATTAAAAAGTCCTTTGATTTCAGCCCATCTTACCGGATCAATACAATAGCTCACAGAGACTCCCTCGATTGTTCCCTTTATTATTCCACTATCTTTGAGTTCTCTCAAGTGTTGACTAATCGTTGGCTGAGCTAACCCCAACTCCTGAACCAGGTCGCTATTAATGCAAGAGTTGGCATTAAGCAAGTGTTGAATAATGGCAACCCTGGCTGGATGAGCAATAGCTTTGGCCATCTGTGCTAAGTCATTTTGTTCTACTGTAAATAAATCTGATTTAGTGACTCCCATGTGCGCAATATATCATTGCAATATTACGATGAATATTTGGGCTCGGCAAACTAATTAGATATTTAAAATACTATTTTTGAAATTTATAATTTTGAGTAGGAATGCTCGAAGAAAAACTTGAACATAGAAACATCAAACCAACGGCCATGCGTTTGTTGGTACTGAGGCAACTAGTAGAAACCCATTTAGCAATAAGCCTCAAAGATCTGGAAGCGAAGTTTGAAAATGCAGACAAAGCCACATTATTTCGAACTCTCAAAACTTTTGAAGAGAAAAAGCTTATTCACAGCATTGATGACGGTACCGGATCGGTAAAATATGCACTTTGTGAAGAAGGCTGTGAATGCGAGCCACAGGATCAGCATATTCATTTTCATTGCGTAAAGTGCGGGGAAACTTACTGTCTGACACAATCCAAGATACCGCCAACTCAGATACCATCAGGGTTCAAAGCCTCAAGCGCCAGCATAGTTTATAAAGGTACATGCCCGAATTGTGACTAAACTTTGCAAACTGGTTGCATTGTTTTTTCGTTAAGCTTGCATATTGAAATGAAATTAATCTCTATAATATTGGTGATTATTATCGGGGGATCTGGATTTATTCCCTGTAGTGATGCTGAAAATGACTCTTTCGGTCAGCAGGGGATTGTAATTACTCCGGACGGAGACCATAGTGATCAGGCAGATGTTGATTTCTGCCCCCCTCTTTGTAGTTGTCACTGTTGTCATTCGCATATAACAACGCCAGGGTTCTTGTCATACGTTCCTCATATAGAACTTTGTCAGGAACTCTCTTCTTACTATTCAGACCATTTATTAAGTATTTCCCATTCTATTTGGCAACCGCCAAAAGTAGCTTAATCGGGCTTAAGGGGATCGCTATCGCTTTCAGGGAACAGTTCTCTCATTGCCCATTCTTAAGGGTTTCTAAATAACCCTAATCTTCAAATTTTTTATAGTGACAAAAAAAGGAAAGGGAAAAAACTGGACCTGCCTTAAACATTGCCACAGGTCGGTAGAGTGATCATCAGTATGATACTCATACTCCATTTGATTGCCAGGATACGGCACTATTTCTCTTTCCATATAAACTAAAAAATATGATTAATCATATTATATCATTTTCTATTAACAATAAATTCATCGTGGGCTTGCTGACACTGACATTGATTGGAGTCGGTATCTATTCCATGTCCACGATCAATCTGGGATCAGTCCCAGATATAACCAATAATCAGGTACAGGTAATAACTGTATCGGAGAATCTTGCAACAGAAGATATTGAGCAATTCGTTACTTATCCGGTAGAGTTAGCAATGGGCAACCTGCCAGGAGTGGATGAAATACGCTCTATTTCTCGGTTTGGTCTTTCTGTAGTCACCATCGTCTTTAAAGATAATATGGGTACTTACCTGCCCAGACAATTAGTTCAGGAAAAACTCAATGAACTAAAAGAGACCATCCCTCAGGAATTTGGAAGTCCATCAATGGGGCCCATATCCACAGGATTAGGACAGATTTACGAATATACTATTCAGCCCAAAGCAGGATATGATACAGTTTATTCCGCAATGGAACTTCGTACTATTCAGGATTGGATTGTTAAACGGCAGCTAACCCTACTCGAAGGAGTTGTAGAGATCAACTCCTTTGGTGGCTACATCAAACAATACGAAGTGGCCATTAATCCGGAAAAACTAAATGCTATTAGTGTTAGCATTTCGGAGGTCTATGAAGCATTAGCCCGCAATAATGTCAATACCGGAGGCGCCTATATCGAGAAAAACAAAATGGCCAATTTCATTCGAGGTGAAGGCCTGGTTCGCACAATTGATGATATAGAAAATATCTCAATTCGCAACGAAAATGGCATTCCAATACTCATTAGAGATGTTGCGGAAAAAGTCCATTTCGGCCATCAGGTTCGATATGGTGCGTTTACTCAGGATGGTCATGAGGCAGTGGGTGGAATCATCATGATGCTGAAAGGATCAAACCCAAATGCGGTCATTCAAAATGTGATTGAGCGAATGGAAGAGATTGAAAAATCGCTTCCTGAAGGGCTTGAGTTTAATGCCTACTTAGACAGGAGCTCTCTAATTGGACGAACCACAAGCACCGTTACCAAAAATCTAGTTGAAGGTGCACTCATTGTGATTTTTGTCCTGGTTGTGCTTTTGGGAAGTTTAAGAGGTGGTGTCGTAACCGCTTCCTTAATTCCACTCTCGCTACTCTTTGCATTTATCCTCATGAAAGCCACAGGGGTTTGGGCGAATTTGATGAGTCTGGGAGCCATTGATTTTGGAATCATCGTAGACGGTGCGGTGATTATTGTTGAAGGCACAGTTCATGAAATTGAAAAGCGGATAAGGGCTGGCAAGAATACGTTTGATCAGGCTCAGATGGATGAAATAGCGTATGAATCCGGCAGCACCATGATGAATGCTGCTTTTTTCGGACAGCTCATTATTCTTATTGTATTCACACCCATTCTTTTCTTGACAGGTGTTGAAGGCAAGATGTTTACTCCCATGGCCTACACATTTGGATACGCTGTTCTTGGTGCAATTATTCTATGCCTAACCTACGTACCGATGATGTCCGCATTACTCATGCGTCCGATTAATAATCCTAAAAATTGGTTTGCAAAGTTAGAAAACGGAATTCACAAGTTCAGCGAGAAGATTATTAGTGCCTTAAACAAAGTGTATCATCCGTTGATTCTTGGCGCCTTGAAATTACGATTACTGATTATAGGTATTGCTTTGACGCTACTCTTTGGAGCAGGGTTCATTTTCTCAAGAATGGGAGGTGAGTTTATACCTCAATTGGATGAAGGCGATTTGGCAATGCAAGCTCTTATTAGACCAGGTAGTGGGCTTAATGAAGCTATCGCCGTTTCCGTTAAAATCGAGAACATTTTAAAGGACAATTTTCCCGAAATCACTACGGTGGTAGCCAGAATTGGCGTTGCAGATATCCCGACAGATCCAATGCCTTTGGATATAGCAGATATGTACCTGATTCTGGAAAAGGATAAGGAAAAATGGGTTTCAGCGGATTCTAAGGAAGAACTGATCGAACAGATTAAAGAGAAGTTGGACATCCTTCCCGGTGTTAATCTTGTCTTTACCCAACCGGTTGAGCTAAGATTCAATGAACTGCTTGAAGGTGTGCGGGAAGACGTAGCTGTGAAATTGTACGGTGATGATTTAAATATTCTTACCCAAAAAGTACAGGAAATGGCTGCCATCATTCAAACGGTAGCAGGAGCAGGTGATGTCAATGCCGAACGTACTGCTGGGCTGCCACAAATGACAGTAAGATATGACCGCAAGAAATTGGCTCAATATGGACTAGATGTTCAAAAGCTGAATGAATACGTAAGTGCCGCCTTTGCGGGAGGTGTTGCCGGGGTCATTTTTGAGGGTGAAAAACGTTTTGAAATGGTTATTCGATTTGATGAATCACACCGGCAAAGTATAGAAGACTTGAGGACCCTTTACATAGATCTCCCTGACGGCACACAAGTACCAATAAAGGAGGTTGCTGATATTGAATATGTCCCAGGCCCCATGCAGATATCCAGGGACAATACATTTCGAAGAACTTACGTGGGGGTAAACGTTCGAGGCAGAGATGTAGAATCTGTGGTGACAGATATTCAACAAAAACTGGATGCAGAGCTGGACTTACCTCCAGGTTACTACATCACCTATGGAGGAGAATTTGAAAATTTACAGCGGGCCAAAGCAAGGTTATCAGTGGTCGTACCGATTGCACTCTTTCTTATTTTTATCCTGCTCTATTTCGCCTTAAAATCATTTTCACAATCAGTAATGATCTACATGGCGATCCCATTGGCAGCCATCGGAGGTGTGTTTTTCATGTCCATGCGAGGTATGCCTTTTAGCATATCTGCAGGTGTCGGATTCATCGTTCTCTTCGGTGTGGCTGTTCTTAACGGACTGGTATTGATCAGTCGTTTCAATTCACTAAAACTCGAAGGTATGACAGATTTAAAAGAACGAATTCTCACAGGAACCCAAGAACGTCTTAGACCTATATTGCTAACCGCTACCGCTGCCATTATGGGCTTTACACCAATGGCATTTTCAGCTTCTGCGGGAGCTGAAGTACAGCGGCCTTTAGCAACCGTAGTTATAGGCGGTCTTATCAGTGCAACGCTTTTGACGCTGATTGTACTGCCTGTCCTCTACTCATACGTTGAAGGGCGTAAGTCTATAAATGTCAAATTAAAGTCCGGCTCTTCGGTCAATGTAATTGTAGCGCTCGCTGTATGTGGTGCGCTTCTGGGAATTCCTTCCAATGCTAAGGCGCAAGAGTTGCAAAAATCAATTACCACATTGGATTAGCCAATAATGGCAATGTTCAAGTAGCCGTTACCAATATAGCACTTCAGGAACAAGGAAAGAAGGCTGCTTTGAACATAGGAAAAACCGGTGTGGGTTTCTCCTACGGTCAATACAACAGTTTTGAGAATGACTTCTCATTTACTGTAGGTCAGTCATTTGAGTTTCCTACCGTGTATGGCAAACAAAAGCAATTGGCCAACGAACAGTTAGTTGGTGGGAAAAAGCAGTTGGCTGTGACAGAGAATAACTTAAAATGGAAGATTCGTCAAGCTTGGTACGAGCTATCCTACTTGCACGAAAGGCGTAAGCTGCTCCAGTATCAGGACACCATTTATGGGCGATTCCTTCATGCAGCCACCATACGGTACGAAACGGAAGCAACTAGTTATCTGGAGAAGGCTTCTGCTGAAACAGGTGTAATGGAGGTGCAAAACCAATTGAAACTATTAGAGGCTGACATTGTCATTCAGGAAAAACAGTTACAAATCCTTTTGAATGACACAACTAGTTTGCGTTTTGAGCCATCCGACCTTATAGAAAGGGATATAGCTAACATTCGGGACAATACCCTGTTTATGAATAACCCGCTGCTTGGATTGACTAAACAAAAGGTGGCCATTGCAGATGCTGAAAAATCCGTTCAATCCGCCAAGCTATTGCCTGATCTTTTTGTGGGTTATTTTAATCAATCATTGATAGGTGGAGAAACTTCAGATGGTGAAATCGCCACTTCATCTGATAGATTTGGCGGAATACAGGCTGGAATATCCATCCCATTATTTTACGGTTCATATAAGGCGAACGTTAAATCCGCTCAATTGCGTTCACAGATGGCAAAAACCAGCTCAGAGTACTATTATACTACACTTCAGGGACAGTATCAGCAGCAATTAGAAGAGATTACCAAATTTCAGGGAAGTCTTGATTATTATCGGGAAAAAGCCATTCCTCAAGCCAATTTAATTTTGAACAATGCCAGAAAAAGCTTTGAAAATGGAGCCATAGACTACGTAGAATATTTTCAAAATATCAATCAGGCGCTCAATCTCAAATTCAATTACATCAATACATTAAACGGATACAACCAGGCTGTAATCAATCTGGAATTCCTCATTGGAGAATAATTCAATTTTTGAAAACATAGAGAAATGGAAAAGCAAATTATATATATAGTAATCATAGCATTTATGGCAGCATTCTTTCCAGGCTGTGGTAATAAGTCTGTTGAAGAAGAAGGTAACGATGTAAGTGCCCAAGAAGAAGCAGGAGAGGGCGAAGTTCATCTATCACAGCTAAAGTTTAACAGCATTGGTATTAAGGTCGATGAAATACCAACAAGACCATTATCGGGTGTAGTGGAAGCCAATGGGCAGCTGGAAGTACCGCCCCAGCATGAAGCTACAGTCACAGCCATATTGGGAGCAAACGTGACCTCTATTGTGGTGATAGAAGGCGATAAAGTAAAGAAGGGTCAGACCTTAGCAACACTTGCGCATCCAAATCTATCCCAATTGCAAACCAACTACGTGAGAGCCTATAACCAGATGCAATTCCTTGAAAAGGAACATGATCGTCAGAAAAAGCTGTACGAAGAAAATGTGGGATCAGGAAAAACGTTTCAACAAACACAGGCAGATTATCTGTCGATGAAGGGTGAGGTGAAAGGCTATGAAGCTCAGTTGCGTCAACTCAGTTTGAATGTTGAAAAGATACAGCGCGGTGACATCTATCAAAATGTTCCTGTAGTTAGCCCAATAGATGGGTACATCGAGAAAGTGGAAGTTCAGATTGGACAGTTTGTCGATCCTCAAAATACGATGTTTATGATTGTTAACAATGATCACATTCATGCTGATTTGATGGTCTTTGAAAAAGACGTGTATAAAGTGAAGAAAGGACAAGATATTTTTTTCACCGTTGAATCCGTCCCAGGCGCTACCCTCAAGGCTAAAATTTACTCAGTAGGTAAGCAGTTTGAGCAAAACCCGAAAGCTGTACACGTGCATGCCGAAATCGATAAGAAAGAGGATTTCCTAATCCCTGGAATGTACATCAATGGAAAAATTCATACAGGTGAAAAACCCGTACTGGCTTTACCTGAATCTGCAATCATTGAAGAAGATGGTAAGCCTTACATTTTTATTGCAAAAGCGCCTCATCAAGAGGGTGATGAAATGGAATGGGGTTTCAAAGCGATTGAAATTCGAACCGGCTTAGTTGATGAAGGATGGGTAGAAATCAAGTTGTTGGAGCCCCTTCCTAAAGGCACCAAAGTGGCTTGGAACAATGCGTACTACCTAATATCAGAAATGCAGAAAGGTCAGACTTCTCATGATCATTAACCAATAGACCAAAATGGACTCGGCAATAGTGTATTGCTGAGTCCTTATTCTCTTTATTATGGAAAAGTTAAATAAAACAGCCCTTGCTCTTAGTATTGTCACCATCCTCTACAATCTGATCGAAGGATCAATTTCAACTTATTTCGGATCACAGGATGACACGTTAGCCCTTTTTGGATTTGGGGTTGATAGCTTCGTTGAGGTGCTTTCGGGCATTGGGATTACCCACATGCTTTTAAGAATGAAAGATCATGAAATCCACGAAAGAGATCGCTTTGAAATTATTGCATTAAGAATCACGGGAATATCATTTTACCTTCTTGTGGCTGGATTGATTTTGGGAGCTGCATTTTCGATCATTTATAAGTCTCAACCAGAAACGACAGTGGCGGGAATTGTCATATCCTCGATTTCAATATTAACCATGTTTTTTCTCTACAAGGCGAAACTCTCGGTAGGGAAAAAATTGACAAACGAAGCGATCATTTCAGATGCCAACTGCACCAAGACCTGTTATTATCTTTCATTTATCCTGCTATCCTCGAGCCTGATTTACACCTTATGGCAAATACCATACGTAGACGCTATTGGTAGTTTGGGTATTGCATGGTATGCTTGGAAGGAAGGAAAGGAAGCCTTTGGCAAGGCAAAAAGTAAAAAATTAGGTTGCACCGATAACTGTTGTTAAATGGCACATGATCATAATCACTCACGACTGCCACGTATGGTCAATGGATGGGGAATACAATATTCTTACTATTCACCTTCGGCTGGACAAAGACTACAAACTCTCCCACCAAGCCGCGTAAAAAGACAAGGTAAGAACAAAACTGAAAAATGAATCCCTCAATCACATTACTATTGAGTTTGAAGGGCAAGATGAAAACTGCGAGTTGGCAGGATGTTGATAAGCTAACCTATTCATACACTTTTTCAACCTCTGCATCCAACCATATAGACCATAACCGATCATACCCATGGATTTTATTTGTAACCATACTTGATGAATCAACAATATCATATCCCTCATTGACCCATTCGAAAATACCGCCATACAGGTTTGAGACATTATCAAACCCGACAGATCTAAGCTTTTCAGCTACCTTTTCACTCCTGTACCCCACAGAACAATATACGATCAGAGGACTGTTTTTGGGGAGGCTATCGAATCTAGCCAGGTCAAAATCACTATACCCGACCCATTTTGATCCTCTGATTTTGCTCACCTCAAATTCGCCTTTTTCCCTGGCATCGATAAATATGGCATTCGATTCACCTTGACTCTTTTGGACACTGATTGTATGAACCGAATGTGACAGCAGTGAATCAAGGATCAAATGATATAATTCCTTCTTAATAGCTCGATTTGTGAATAGGAATCCAAGTGCCAAAACAACCGATATGAGAATTATGGTTCTTTTCATTCAATACCTGGCACATTTCTAGCTTACTCAATGACGATTCGGCGTGATTCAAAAAGTTCGTCACCAGAAATACTTATCAAATAAGTGCCAGAAGGTATGTTACGAACATCAATATTGATCGTTCCCACCGGTGGAAAAGTCTTTTCCAGTAATAGCTTACCCTCCATACTCATTAGTTGCAACTCGATAATAGATTGGTATCTATGCCCCAATTTTACTGTCAGGTAATCTACGGAAGATGGGTTTGGATATACTTGAACGGATCTCTCCAGTTGATTATCCGCAATTGCGGTCACCACATTACCGTTGAAATAACGCTCTGCCAGAGCAAAAGCATCATTTCCAATTTCAACGCCGATCAATCTACCTGGGATATCATCAACCGGCGGATGGATACCACCCCAGATCCTTGAAAGGCTGGTTTGATCCGACGCATCTCGATAGGTTGCCCATTGTAAAACCACATCTACACTTGGGCCTTCTTCGAAAACTAGGAATTCATTCTTTTTAGCTACAAATTCTCCGACTCCGCCAGGAAAGTATTCATCACCGGTAAGCATAGTAATTACTTCGGCCGCGGCCCTTGAAAAAGTGGAGTGTCCTGAAATATATCCGGCAAAAGGAGGTGTCACAAATGTCGGCCTTTGGTATGGCCACCAATTTTCAGCTAAAATCCATCCAACTCCCGCCTGGTCCACCTCTGGGTCACTGATAAATTCGGGGCCCTTCCATGCATATAATTTAATTTTCCCTACATGTTCGTTATCATTCCCTGCAAGGGGGTCACCTTCTTCAACTAATTCAATTAAGCCTTCTTCCAGAGGAATGCCATTAGGAGCATAACTTGACAAATTGGGATCTGAAGACTGCCCTTGATCCGCCATAAACCTGATTGCTGAGATTGGCCTTACATAGTCGTACCACCCTTTAATCCCCCAGGAACTTACCGCAGCGTCATGCATGGTTCCCGCTAGTACAAAATAGGCCTTCACATCCCACTCAAGATCATCCAGGATTTCTCCCTCTCCCTTAAATCTTTTTTCCAGGTCCGGACTGTCATTGACTTTATTTAAAATTGTAAACCAGTGTCCGGGGGGTGTTTCTGATTCAGGACCATCGGCCCAGAATTCAGCCAGAACACGCCCATAATCTCCTCTGGGGACCATTTGTGGAGGATATGGTTCGTCTGTTTTAGGATTGACATCGTGCCCCAGGCTAATGTCTCCGCCTTCAAACAAGTCATAGAATTCCCGGTATCCGCTAATGGTTGTTGGTAGATCGGGGATATTACCAATTGATCCCGGTGATATGTCCCACATCACACCGTCTGAAGGATCAAGTTGGCTGGACCATATCGATACAAGACTGTATCCCCATTGATATTCCGCACTCATACCACTTCCATCTGATTCAAGATAGGCTGGCATTCCGGGATCATGATAAACCCAATATTCGTTTCCGTCTCTTTCGTAAACAGTTAGATCATTAGCAGTTAACGCAAACGGGATAACTCGGCCCCATTCCGGACCTAGAAAATCAGGGGTATTACCGGATATCAGATTTCCCGACTGATCAATGAAGAAGTCGAAGGACAACGGCTGCCATCTATTGGGGTCTGTTGCACCCTGACTACCAGGCACCGTAGGGTCCATAGCCGGGTTCACCGGTTCATAGAATTCATTCCGATAGTCAAGAAATTCATTGGAATTATCTTGCTTACCAAAGTCGATTATACAATTTGCGATGTAGTTCCCCAATGCTGCTGCAGATCCGTTAGAGTAATCAAGTGATGTGAATAAAATATCGTGGCCAAGTTCATCCATTAGATCATTATATACTGAGAGCGATTCATCTGCACCCGGCGAAAATTCAAACCGGTGCTGAAGTAGGCGATTAGCAGCATAGCTCATGGCTTCTTCTCGGGCAGACGTAATATTCTCAGGTTTTTCCACACCTTCAAAAGAGCAATTGAATGAACCAACTGTCTGCCCTAATAAAAATGGAGTTGCCTTCTCATCATAAACAGCCCAAGCATCATAAAGGGCGATAGAGGTGTGGAATAAATTTCGGGCATGTACTGTGGGTCTGGCAAAGTCATTCCGAATACTCACCAATAAAGCCTCATTCCACTTTCGGGCAACTGAATGTTCCGTTGTTTGACGAGCTAATCCTGTGTAAAAAATTAGTGTGGTTAATAGGCACAGCATTATTTTCCTAAAAAAATATTCAAATCTCATCTCTACTTCTATTAAATTCTCAAGCTCCGATAGGGCTCTCAACTCTTAAATACAAACCGAATTTCGCAATATTATTAGTTTGTGTTTACAAGCACTATTGTAGGTGTGACTTATTTGTCTAGCACGACAGCAGAAAGTCAAAATATCATTAAATAAGAACATAATTTCATTAAACTCTCTTTGCTCCTGTATTTGAAAGAGAGATGGATTCCCGAAATGCCGTTATATAATGTGGAAAGAATAGGCCAATGCAAAGGGGATAAATAATTAAATTTCCTTTTTTTGATATTATTGCAGGACGGGTTTCAATTAGTCAAAAACAATCAATTTTTGATGAGCAATACCTTTGTTGCCGTCAATTGACTCAACGACAATTTGGTATATGTAAATTCCATTATTTACCCTGGTTCCATTTTCCTCGGTGCCATCCCAATCGATAGTATTAATTGTTCCGGTGGTATCAAATACTTCGGCCCTAAGGATCCTTACAAGGTCCCCATTTAAATTAAAGATTCGTACAACAATTTTCAGGTTCTCTCCTATGTTTTGATGCGAAAACGAAAAAGTTGTCCGGTCCGAAACAGGGTTCGGGAAATTAATAACGTTTGAAATTTTATTTTTGGCCCTGGAACTGACGAAAAATTCTATTGTCTTTTCTGTTCCATTATTATGAGTATCAAATGCCTTTACGCTTAATGTATGAGGCCCTACTTTTAATTCACCTAACGGAAACCTTACAGTGCCTCTTTGATAATTGTCCAATTCGGCTCTATAGAATGCATTCAGATTGATGGGATCGCCGTTATCCAATGTTGCACTTATATTTTGACCAATTCCCCCTTCCGATGTATTAATTCCATTATCATCGAAAAAATCGGCAATTAAGAGAGGGTCTGGTCCAATTTCATCACCGGAAACAAATGAATCATTGTTCAGGTAAATTTCAATATCAGGAGGCGTGTCGTCTTCGATAACATTGTCAGAACTGCCACCTATTTTCAATTCAATATTAGCCCCATTCGCATCAATCAATCCGGATGATTTTGCATAAAAGCTAACCTTTCCTTCTTTGATGATATAGGAAATGTTTTTGGGAACCACGAAATCCAACTCAAATTTCCCATCAGTAATGGAAACATCTCCGCGAAAGATTACACTGTTTCGGTCTTCAAAAATCGTCGGGCTACTCTCATTCCCGAATGTAATCTTCTCTGTTGGCTTGTCGAAAACTGTAGCTGAAAGCGTCCCGTTGAAGAAAGGCTGTAGTATGCCTAACCCATCAACTATTTTCCCTTTAAATTTAGTGAGCATCTGGGCTTTAATTGTATCGTTCCCATTGCTCAATGGTTCACCATTTAACTCAGTAATGCTGATATCATATCTCGGATAAGCGAGCATCATCATTGGATCTCCCAATAAAGCAAATCCCCTGTTTACAGGCCCTCTGAGGCTTTCATTTTTGGTGGCTTTGATAATGTCTCCTAATCTTGGGAATTCCCCGTCTAATTTTTTAAATACATTATTGTAAAATGCCTCATTTAGGAGAAAGTTGGTATTGGAAAATACGGGCCTGGAGGTAGTCAGCAATGCAATAGCCCCACCACTTTCACTGAGAACAAGCAATTCACCTCCCGATAATCTGTTCGGGTTATCATATCTACCGAATTCACATGTTGCTGTAATGAACAACGGCAACTTTTCTCGGTTTGACCATCCGGAAATGATGGAATGATTCAGAATTTCCTCCTCACACCAAAGGTTTTCATTGCCATGACCAGTAAAGTTAATCATGAGAGATCCTTGGGTGACGGCATTATTTAATGCTTCCGTTGTCGCAAATGCTGTTTGCCCTCCATTGGGTTTTGGGGCCTGGGGATAGGCATCCAGGTAAATCTTAACTGGGTTATAAGCCGAAAATTGCTGGTCCACAAAAGTGGCTAGTTTATCCGCATCCCTTTGATGAATATTGAAATCACCATCATCGGCAACAAAAACCACCTCATTCCGCCAACTTCCTAGTGATGATTCATTTGTAGCATAATCAATCAATTTATCAACCACAGTTATAGCCTCTTCTAAGGTTTTGACAGGTAATCTGCCAACACCGAGATCAAGCAAATGGTCCCCTGCTTCAGATTCTTCCCAAATACCTTCGTCATCATCCAGAATGGCGAAGTAATCGTCGGAACTATAACTAAAAATTGGATGTAGCGAATTCCTGGCTTCATAAATAGGAACAAAATTGTTATCGATAATTGTCCTTTTTTTATAATCGAAAGAAGCATCACCAAAAAGTAAAACATATCGCAGATTACCGCCTTTCTCAAACAGGAATTTCACAAAATCCCTGATCGCTGAAATATCTTGCCTCCCGCTGGAAAACTCATTGTAAATTTCGTTTACTGTCACGACTTCAACTGTTAGATTATCATTTGAAGACCTGAAATCTGCCAGTCTCTTAGCTTCTGAAAGAAAGTAAGGATGAGTAATTATTAATCCATCCGGTGTCTCCAGACCGTGCAAGTTTTGCTGGTTCACCTTACCTATCGGTATAGGACTAGGAAAATTGTTGCCCTTAAGTATAACAAACTCCCTCAAAGATCTGGATGACGCTCCGAACAAGACCTTCCCACTTTCATTTTTATCAAACTCCTGTTTCAGTACATTTTGAGGATCAGTAACATCCCAGACTTGAATATCATCACCTATCGCACTTATTTCATAGGTGGAAAATTCATTCGCCAGACTTTGGACAGATCTGAACCTTGTTTGGTTGTCATAAAGTTTCAATTCTCTTTGCATCTCAATCAAAACGTAATTAAGATAACCAATTGAAGTTCCTGAAGCAGCTCTATTAAATTCGTAGCCAATAGTTAAACCGCTTTCCAGTGATGTTATATCAGAAACAGGTATTGAAAATTGATTTACTTGATCTGATCCTTTGATATCATATGTCCCGTCTGGTATCTGGGTGATAACCTGGTTTCCGACCTGAAAACCATTAATCAATATATTGAAACTTGCCTGACCAAAAGACTGTGCCATGACTGCTGATTTCAACCTGATATTACTTATTGGCAGAATTCCCTCTACTTCAAATTCAATTTCGAATGCACTTGAGGTTGAGCTAAACGCCTTTCCATACCACTCTCTCCCAGTTGAGAGCATATTTATTTCATCCTTCTCATCATACATAAAATCATTGAAAGAATTGATTTTGGGATGATCAAGACCTTCATTCGATATTATTGTCAAACGCTTACCGGGATTACTACCAATCCGAATGAAATAGAATGTCGTGTCTGAATACAGATTCTTTGAATATTGCAACGCTCCCTCAGAATCATAACCTGCCATGTCAGGTGTTTGAGCGTAAAAAAGAATATAATCACCATTCTCAAATTGACCGTCACCTTCCCCTGAGATGAATATTGCATTCTCTGGTAAATCTTGTGGCCGTGGGGCATCATTTTCTTGTGGAAGCATTCCCCCACCATATCCGTAAATTCCGATTTCTCTTGGGTCAAATGAAGATACGTTCACATCTAGAGCACTGAATAAATCACTATCAATGCGATAAATACCTGGTTTGGTCACAGCTATTTTATACCAAGAATCCGATAGGAGAACACTATTTTGCCCCTGGGAATTCGACGACCCTATAATTTGAATAATTATTAATGAGATGATTATCACCTTTCTCATCTGCTGATTTTGGATTCGAAATCCATTATAGTTTAGTTGTTATTTCACATTAGTGCATCGAAGGCCATTATAAATTTCTGTAAAATCCATGTACTTATCTTAGGTGGAATGGTCACTACACCTAGAACAGGCCATAAAATCATAATATCATTAATAAAAAACATTAATTCATAAGACAGCTTCTTTTAAACTTTTAAAAGTCAATAGGTTAATCCACATACACGTTTTCAGCTATTTTTTGCGAGATGGTTCTAGTCATCCCATCGAGTTCAATTTCCATTGATCCATCGAAGTCAAGTCTGGAGTTTACAGATATGTTAGCCTCCAACTCAATACCAATTTGACTGGCATATTGGAGAAAGGCTGCCGAACTATTTTTTACCGCTACTATCTTGTATGCTTTACCTACCCGGGCCATTGATAGGGTCGTCTTAAAAGTATCTTTGTGTTCCCCATTGGGCTTAGGGATCGGATCGCCATGCGGATCATATTCGGGAAGGCCTAATAATTCGTCCAACTTGTCAATCAGCTTTTGAGAATTGATATGCTCCAGCTCTTCTGCTACTTCGTGGATCTCATCCCAGGAGAATCCCAACTTTTCGTAAAGAAAGGTTTCCCACAACCGATGCTTTCTCAGTACGGAAAGTGCGATTTCATTCCCTGAGTCGCTTAGGGCAATGGCTCCGTATTTTTTGTAAGTGATCAATCCCTTTTCACTCAGTTTAAGGAGCATATTGCTTACTGTCGAAGGCGCTATTACCAGATAGTCTGCCAGCTCATTTGTACGTAAACTCTTTCCCTCCCTGTCTTGGTTGAGATGGTAGATTGCCTTCAAGTAGTTTTCTTCAGCAGTTGTGGCCATCGAACAAAATTAATACCCCTCAGTTAAAAATATAATTTTTGTATATCAAATAATAATATTTAGGTTTGTATAAAAATATTTTAAGATGACTATAAAATACTTGATTGTAGTCTTTTTGACCCTTTTCTGTTTCGGGATTTCTTGTGATAGTGTGATTACCGAAGCTCCCTCAGAGAACGAACTTTTAGATGGTCCGATGGAAGGACTTTCACATGCCGAACAAGGACTTTTTTTAGAAGGAGACATTGCTTTCAACGACGAAGTTTTCTCAGCTAGCAATGGGTTAGGGCCATTGTTTGTTGCAACTTCCTGCGGTAGCTGCCACGCCGGTGATGGCAAAGGCCACCCATTTACCACTCTCACCCGCTTCGGACAGACCCAACCCAACGTCCCTCCGGATCTGTCCATTGGTGGACCGCAATTGCAAAATAGAGCCATACCCGGCCATCTTCCGGAAACAATCCCCCAGGGTGCTCCTTCTATGCAACTGACACCCCCGGCAGTCACTGGCTTAGGCTTCCTGGCAGCGATTACTGACGAACAAATACTAAGTAATGCAGACCCGGATGATGCTGACGGCGATGGTATCTCCGGTGTACCAAACTATGTGGATGCACCAGAATATTTCGTACCTCAATGGTTTCACCAGTCGGTAGACGGAAAATACATCGGGAGATTCGGCAAGAAAGCCTCAGCCCTTGATCTCTTACAGCAAACAGTCGGTGCATACAATCAGGACATGGGGGTGACTTCGACATTTGAACCATTGGATACGTCAACAGGGTTAGTGAACGATCCCGAGGTGACTGATCTAACTGTTGCTAATGTGGTTTTCTATTTGAGAACCCTCAAAGCCCCTATACAAAGGAACCCTGATGATAGTGAGATCCTTCGGGGTCAGGAACTCTTTAACACAATCCAATGTGCATCCTGTCATATACCTGAATGGACTACCCCGGAATCTGACATCAATGCCCTGGCAAACCGGACTTTCTATCCCTATACTGATCTATTGTTGCATGATATGGGTCCCGGACTTGACGATGGTGTTACTGAAGGCTCCGCTGAAACATTTGAATGGCGTACCCCACCTTTATGGGGATTGGGGCTCTCTCCTGATTCACAGGGAGGGTCATTTTTCTTGATGCACGATGGTAGGGCTCGAAGTATTGAAGAAGCCATTTTGCTTCACGGGGGGGAGGGGCAAAGCAGCCGAGAATCGTTTCAGGAACTCTCAAGCTCAGACCAACAAGCCTTGTTAAAGTTCCTGGAATCTCTATAGCTAACTCGCTCATGGATCGGACTCGATTTTTAAAGACTTGTGGTTTCGGATGTTTAGGGATTATTGGAGGAAACGCTTTTCTGGGAAGTTGCGCAGGAACCAAATTTATTGATGGCCAGCTTTCAGGTTCATTTGTAGAGATACCTCGTAAAGCGTTTGAAATGATAAAAAAAGAAGAAATAAAGTTTCGAAAATATGTGGTAGTTCAACACCCGGAATTATCATATCCCATTTCAGTATACCGCTTCTCAGAATCTAATTATGTGGCTTTACTGATGAGATGTACTCATCAGGGCACCGAACTACAAGTGTTTGGGGATCGTCTGCAATGTCCGGCCCATGGTAGTGAGTTCTCTAACCAGGGGGCAGTGAGAAACGGTCCCGCTGATATGCCGTTGAGAAACTTTCCTGTAATTGTTGAAAAAGAAACCCTGAAGATCGACTTGACATGAAGATTAGTTTAACCTTACTCGCCATCTTGTTTTTGTCTTTTTCCGCCAGTGCTCAGATAGATAGTACGTTACTTAAAAGAGCCCCGATAGATACCAGTTTCCAAAGTATGAACATGGATGCAGTATATAATCGTCCTTTTTTGCAGGTTGGGAAACTACCGGTTTCCGTTGGAGGATATCTTGAAGCCGACTATCAGTATATCGGTGAAGACGGAATCACGGAAGGACATACTTTTCGTGTTCCCAGGGTAACCCTATTCGTGGCCTCGTCAATCCACCGCAAGATCAAGTTTCTCTCCGAAGTAGAGTTCGAAGAGGGTGGTAAGGATATCTCCATTGAATTTGCAGCAATGGATGTAACATTCCACCCGTTGGTTAATCTCCGAGGGGGTATAGTGATGAATCCTATTGGTGCTTTCAACCAAAACCACGATGGCCCCAAATGGGAGTTTATTGACCGTCCAATTGGCATGACGAATATGCTTCCCGCAACCTGGAGTAATGTCGGTTTTGGACTCTATGGAAAACAATATATAGAGGAGTGGGTTTTCGGCTATGAAGCCTATTTAACCAATGGCTTTGATGATTCAATTATTAATAATGGGGAGAACAGAACCTTCCTGCCTGCCTCTAAAGAGGGTGGTGAGCGTTTTGAGGAAAGCAATAATGGAGAACCTCTGATCACCGCCAAGATCGCCTTTGGGAAAAATAAGATCGGAGAGTTAGGGCTTTCCTACATGGGTGGCATTTACAACACATATGAAGAGGATGGGCTCATACTCGACAAAAAAAGACGCTTAGATGTTTTCGCAGTAGATTTCAATACCACACTCCCTTTATTGCAGACCTATATTGTCGGTGAATGGGCCTGGGTGAGTGTAGATGTTCCCGTAACGTTCACTCAACAATTCGGAAGTAAGCAAAACGGTGGGTTTGTTGATGTAGTACAACCTGTACTTCAGGGACAGTTGCTTGGATTTAACAGGGCAACATTCAATCTTGCTTTAAGATTGGAGTATGTTGACTGGAATGTAGGGAACTTCAGAGAAACTGGTGATAATATTGGTGATCATATCTGGGCTGTTGTTCCAGCCATAAGTTTCAGACCTACTGCTCAAACCGTGATCCGGCTGAACTACAGGTTCATGAAGCAGAGTGATATCCTAGGTAACCCTCCGGCAAAAATTGGTGGTGTACAATTCGGAGTGTCCACCTACTTTTAAAAGATTAGAATGGACCATAAACATCCAATATTTTAAGATAATTAAACCAATTATTTTTTTTCTCAATCTCTTCATTTAAATTTATATTATTACGGCTATGCCTTTTTTGAATGATTAGATTTTTAAACAGATACAAACTTGAGGTTTCTTCCTTCCTCTTATCAGCATTTTTGATTGCTGTTGGATGGAGTATCCTTTGTGACCTGGAGGTTGTATCGACCATTGATCATCATGACCATACGGAAGCTTCAACCGGATCTCATTCTGATCATGGACACCATCATGACGTTGAGAATGAAGGTCATAATAGTGGTGATCAGGAAGATCCATGTTGTGAAGACCTCTCTGATAATTTATTTTCTTCCATAGCCAAACATAACCCTGCGACATATTCATTTATTAATAATGCACTTTACTCAAGTTTATTTACTGAGTTTAAGCATTCTATTCAACAAGTTAGTCAACGAATCAACCGCATTATAATCCAAAATGACCTTCCACCGCCGAAGATCCCTGACATACGGATTTTCATACAGTCATTTCTGAATTAGTTCTTTTACTCCCCCCTTCACTTTTCGGACTACTATTTACGTGATGGTCGGCCAGACCCTAAATCAATCTGGACGCTCCATCAAAATTTCCGAAATGAGAAACCCTTGAGCAAAGAATCCATTTGCTTCCGGGGATATCTATAGCACAGTAGTTCTTTTTACCTATTACAAAATCCTAATGGAAACATTACTTCCGGATTGGGCGCCAAACATACACCCGCTGATCATCCATTTTCCCATTGTATTGTGGATTGTGGCTGTCTTTTTTGATTCATTGAGTCTTTTCCTTGCCAAAAGTTGGTTGAGGAATATGACCATTACTCTCTATGGGTTAGGTACTCTTAGCAGTCTCGCAGCCTACTTCAGTGGCAAACAGGCAATAGATATCGTGTCCGTTCCTATGCAGGGCGAGTTAACCGCAGGCAGCCATTCCGATTGGGGCCTCTATACCCTTCTTTATTTCGGATTGTACGCTGTCATTCGCCTCTTCTTGTTTTCGAAACAGTGGGACAGACAAAAACTCATAGCCATTATTCTTGTCTTAACTGGTTTAGTAGGAATGGGTCTAATTGCTAAAACCGCTGACCTGGGAGGTAAGCTGGTTTACAAATACAGCGTCGGTATAAAAAAATAAATTTTTAAACAACATAAAATCATGAACAAACCACATTTATTATTAGTCCTTATACTTTTCATATCGGGAACCCTGACGATTAACTCTTGTAATCAGGATAAAAAACAAGAAACCAATGAAGAAGCCCGTGAGCCTGACCATCAGGACTCGATGGACAAAGCACATGATAAAACCGGGGAAGAGGCCGGTCATGAACATCAACACAGCAATACTGATTCCGCAGTTGATTCCGATGGATCTAAAGCTTGGTCTCCCAGCGGGAACGGTGTCGAGTTAATCAAATCTGATTTCCATTTTATCACCGGAAATGTGGACAATATCAAGCCGGAAGTCATTCAGGGTAAAAGTGGCAACAATGTATTGGAATTAACTGCTGATGGTACACCCGCGGCGTTTGTATTTCACCAAAAATACGGCAACGTTGGCCTTGCAGCATCCATTAGTCGGCTTGATTTTAAAGGTACGCTGAAGCTAATTCATCATGCCCGGAATATGTCCGATTATGAATTCGTAGCCATTACGGATGGGACCATGAAACTAGGAAGGGTTAAAAATGGCAAGGAAAAGGTTTTTGACCAAAACGATTTTGACACAAGCAATGCGGGGCAGATGCTCTTGAAGGTCTCTGCTGCCGGTACCCACTTTAAGGGGTACATCGGAGATGAAACCGTCACGCATGGCCATGGAGACCAAATGGAAAATGGCTTTGTCGGTTTAATGATCGAAGGCTCCGGTAAAATACAAATAGGATCAATTGAAGTCTTCCCTCTGGAAGCAGAATAAATCTCATAAATAAAAATCCAATAAACATGAAAGCATTATTAAAAATTTTGTGCTCCACAGTAATCCTCCTATGCTCAGCCAACCTCTTTGGGCAAACTGAGGAAGCCTCCGTAAAAAAAGTCCTGGCATCATACAAAGCAGGTATTGAAGCATTGAGTACTGAAGGGCTGTCTGACCTGTTCATGAAAGAGTCGCAGGTATTCGAATCAGGTGGTGTCGAAGGAACCTTCGAACACTACCTCGATCATCACCTGGGGCCTGAATTAAAGGAATTTAATTCTTTCAAGTTCAGTGATCATGAAATTTCAGTAGTTGTGAACCTTCCTTATGCCTTCACCACCGAGACCTACTTTTTCAGAATTGAATTGGCAGAAGATGGTAAAGTAGTCGAGAGAAAAGGAGTTGCAACCTCAGTGTTAATAAAAACAGATGGTCAATGGAAAATTTTGAAAACCCATAGTTCTTCCAGGGCTAAGAAGTAATGAAAAAAAAGGAATATACTCCGGCCCTTGGATTTGACTGGTTGAGTGGTTGGTATGATCTGACCATCAAACTCACTATGCCTGAACGAAAGTTCAGGCATCGCCTGATGGATCTTCTGAATCCCGGGGATGGGGAGGATATTTTAGAGTTTGGGTTTGGCAGCGGCGCCAACCTGCTCATTGCAGCTGCAAGGTTCCCGGGAAGCCACTTCGTAGGGCTGGACATCGACCCGAAAATTCGTGAGGTAGCAGAAAGAAGATTAAGCCGGAGCCAGCTTGATATACGCCTCGAGTTATATGATGGATACACATTTCCTTTCAGTGCTAACTCGTTCGATAAAGTATATAGCTGTCTGGTATTTCATCATTTAGACCGACAAACAAAAATTGACTGCCTGAAAGAAATACACCGGGTAATGAGGCCTGGAGGAAAACTATTGATAGGCGATTGGGGAAAGGCCAAATCCAGAACCATGAGGATTGCTTTCTATATTGTGCAGCTTCTTGACGGATTTAAAACCACCAACGATAACGTTAATGGGTTGCTCCCAAATTACCTGGAGAAAGCGGGATTCACATACGCTGGAGAAACAGGCTTTATAAATACAAAAATTGGTTCCTTCTGCTATTACGAAGGTTCAAAACCTTGAACACAAACCTATGTTCATTCAACCAAGAATTCTTTTAACAATCGCTCTTATCATCTTCTATTTTGCAGTTTTTGCTCAGATGGATACCACTGTTTATACCATCACCATAAGAAATGAAATGGTAAAAAAGGCAGGAAAGGAAGTGATGGGAATGACCATTGACGGTAGCATTCCCGGCCCCACTCTTAGATTCATTGAAGGAGAGTATGCGGTCATTTATGTGAAAAATGAAATGGATGTTGAAACATCTATTCACTGGCATGGATTGTTGCTTCCCAATTTCTATGATGGTGTACCATACCTCACCACACCTCCAATAGAACCGGGACACACCCAGAAGTATGAGTTTCCCTTGGTGCAATCAGGTACTTATTGGTATCACTCACATACCATGCTGCAAGAGCAAAGCGGCGTGTACGGATCGTTCGTAATTGAACCCAGAGAAAAAACATTGGAATATAACAAAGAATTGGTCTTGGTTCTGTCGGATTGGACTAATCAGAAACCCATGGTTATTTTAAGGAATTTAAAGAGAAGTAATGAGTGGTATGGCATTAGAAAGGGAACAGCCACTCCTCTCAACAGGGTGATAGCCCGAGGTGCGTTTGGAGCCCAGATGAATTTCTGGAAACAACGAATGGAAGGTGCAGACATTGCTGACATATATTATCATGGATTTCTTATTAACGGCGATCAAACGGCCGAATATCCTGAGTTTGAGCCAGGAGACAGGGTTCGTTTGAGAATAATTAATGGAGCTGCATCAACTTCCTTTTGGATGACTTTTGGAGGAGAAGATCCGCTGCTGATCTCGGCCGATGGAATCGATGTGGTTCCGGTTTATCGGAATAAAACATTTATAGGTGTGGCTGAAACATATGATTTCATCGTAAGCATTCCAGACGAAGGTCGGGTAGAATTTCGCACTATGGCTCAGGACGGCTCAGGCTACAGTTCTATATTCCTCGGAAAAGGAATGGATTTATCAGCACCTGTTCTCCAGCGTCCGGATAAAATAGGAATGATGATGCAGATGGCATCTATGAAGATGAGAATGGGTGCTCCAGCTTTAAAATTCCAACCCAAAAAAGACGACCCCTTAAGAATGAAGGAAAACTGGGGAATGAAAATGGATAAAACGGAAACCGATCACAACCAAATGAAAGGCATGAAGATGCCTGAAAAGAAGCCCAATGATATAGAGGGGATGGATCACAGTAAGATGCCCGGCATGGAAATGAACGATACCCTCACAATTTCTAATGAAGAGACTCCAAAAATGGATGAAATGGACATGGCAGGAATGAACATGGCCAGTGAAGAGAAAATGGCGGGTATGGAAATGGCCGAAAATCTATCTATGGAAATGGAAGGAATGAGCGGCATGAATATGTTTTCGGAATACAATTACGATTATCTGAAATCTCCAGATAAAACCACCTACTCTGCAGACCTACCGATTAAGGAAATACTGTTAAATCTAACAGGAAACATGACCAGATACATTTGGAGCATGAACGGAATTCCTTTGTCAGAGACC
This sequence comes from Cyclobacteriaceae bacterium, assembly GCA_040222875.1. Classification (GTDB taxonomy): domain Bacteria; phylum Bacteroidota; class Bacteroidia; order Cytophagales; family Cyclobacteriaceae; genus JAJCYL01. The sequence goes on from JAVKCG010000008.1 coordinate 294,892, forward strand.
GACAAGATAAAAATCAATCAAGGTGAGGTCACTCGGATTACATTCAACAACCTGACCATGATGCATCATCCCATGCACCTTCATGGACACTTTTTCAGAGTAATCAACGAAAACGGTGAGTATTCCCCATTGAAGCACACGGTGAACGTCCCGCCCATGCAGCAAATCACCATTGAGTTTTATGGTAATGAAACCGGAGACTGGTTTTTTCATTGTCACATTTTGTATCACATGATGGGCGGTATGGCAAGGGTTTTTAGCTACGATACACCCCGCGACCCACGGATGGATGAGTATCCAGTAAGTAAATTGACGGATGAAACAGATATGTACTATTCGTGGGGCCTGATCGATGCAGCGGCTCATATGACAGCTGTGAATCTTACCACGTCCAATATTCGAAATCAGTTCAATCTTGGAGTTGAATTTGGCTACAATCAAAACATCGAAGGAGAAGTTACTTACGAAAGATATCTCTACGATTATTTCAGACTGTTTGCGGGTGTAAATATTGAAAACGCCAACAAAAACAATCTTGACAACATGAATACAATAGCTGTTGCTGGTTTTCGGTTTCTGACGCCCTATTTATTCAATCTTGACATGCGGATCGATAGCGAAATGCGCACCAGAATCGGAATTGGTCGTTCTATCATGCTTTTCCCTAAATTTTCGGCATTTGGTTATTATGAATACCAGGCAGATTTCGGAGTAGTTAACTCACTTGAAGGAAATAAGACATTTAGTAAGGAAATAGTGTGGAACGCAGGTGCAGAATATATGCTATCAAGAAACTTCTCTTTAATGGGCAGCTATGATAACAGGTTTGGTGGAGGGGGTGGGCTTTCAGTAAGATTTTGATTCGATTATGTCAGCATCATATGATGAATATTCTCCAAACAAAATGAATTTAAAAGATAAAGTGATCATTGGACAAAATATTTCTTCTATCTACACTGAAATGGAAGCGAAAAAGACTCATCATTATGCCAATAAAACAGATGCTGAAATATGGCAATCTCTTAATAGCGGCAACGATGATGCATTGATCTTCATCTACACTAATTATGTTGGTCGGTTATTGAGTTTTGGTCTTCAGTTCGCTCCCAGAGAACTGGTTAAAGATGCTATTCAGGACCTTTTTCTCTATTTAAAAAATAAGAAAAAGTCAAAAGACGGCGTTCATCGGATTGCCCCCTACTTATATAAAGCGCTGTATCGAATTATCTATACAAAGCTTGAGCGTAGTAGGAAGTTTATGAGTCGTGAAGATAAGCATGACATAATGCAATGGAATATTAATCTATCGAATGAGGTCATGCAAATCCAGCTAGAGCACCATCAGGAGCAATCTAAGCGGCTGAATAAATCACTGAATGAATTGTCAGAAAAACAACGCCAGGCTATCCTATTATACTATTTCGAAGGATTCACACATCAGGAGATAACTGACATTATGGGATTGAAAAATAAGAGCTCTGTCAGAAAACTCATATACCGGGCTATTGATAGCTTAAAAGAACATTTCAATGAATAGGCAATGCGGAGGTCATGGTTTACAATAACCCAACGACGTAAGGGGTCAGGAGGGCCAGAACATCCACAAAAAATATTTCTTCTGTCTAATGGGACACTCTGAATATTTTTTCTCACTACTATATAGTAAAGGGCCATACTAAATGTGACTCTTTAAATCAATTGCGTAAATGAAATACAAGGATTATAAGGTGACGGATTTTATTAAGGATGACTTCTTCGTGGAGTGGGTAAAGAACCCTGATTCGGAAACCAAAAATTTTTGGACAGAATGGATCACGGCTAATCCTGAACAAATAAGAACAATTAATCGAGCCAGGAAATTCGTTATTTCTTTGGAATATGAGGACCATGAGCCTTTAAGGCGAGAGGAGTATGCTGAAATGTTTGAAAACATACTACGACAAGAGAAACCAAAAACCTCCCCACTTATTCAAAGAAACTATACAAGGATACTTCTGAATGCAGCGGTCGTATCTCTTATCATCCTAACCTCTATTTACTATTTGTATTTCATCATAGGTCATTCAAAAGATATCGAACCCGAAATGGAGGTTACTGTAAATGTCAAAAACAACCCCAAAGGGAGGAAATCACTGACTAAACTACCTGACGGGACTTTAGTCAAACTGAATGCCGAGAGTACACTTACCTACCACTCTCAGTTTGGTATCGATACAAGAAACGTTGAGTTAAGAGGTGAAGCATTCTTTGATGTGACGCCAGATGACCATCTTCCCTTTGTCATTAAGGCAGGAGGAATTGAGACACACGTGATTGGTACCTCATTTAACGTTCGTGCATTTGAAGATGAAGGTAATACCCAGGTTATAGTAGTTAGTGGAGAAGTTACGGTATCAGATAATTTCGGAAACTCAATTATTCTCAATCCTCATGAGATGTTGGAATATAACCGCTATGGAAACACTCTTAAAAAATCAGTGTGCAGTGATCTAAAAAGATTCGTTGCGTGGAAAGACGGCATTCTCATTTTCGACAATGATCCTTTTGACATCGTGGTCGATAAACTGGAACAATGGTATGACGTGGACATAAAATTGGCAGAAAACTTCCACGTTCCAGGTGACTATACAGGAGAATACAGCAATAAATCACTTGAGATAGTATTGGACGGCATTAGCTATGCCTCCGGTTTTAAATATTTAATTGATGATAACAAAATTTTTATAACACAATGACTATGAACGACACAAGTTAAAAAAATGAAGTTGGCCATCTTAGAGGTGACCAACTTCTAACAAGGTGCTCTTCATAACTTTAAGGTTTTCGACACTCATAAAAGTTATTGAAGCTCGCTCCTTGTCCATCGATAAAACCAAAGTTTTACCTAACATTTAAAAGTATGAAGAAGAAATTACTAAATCAATTAGTAGTTATGTCGAGAAATACCTTTTTAGCACTGACTATAAATTGCGTTGTTGGCCTGGTAGTTTACGCTGAAGGCGTAAAGGGGCAAGCAAGCCTGAAAGAAACACAAGTATCATTAGACGTGCACAAGGAGAAAGTGATCAATGTGTTTGAACTGCTGACGAAAAGAACGGGGTTCACTTTTACTTATAATGATGCCGTTATCGATCCTCATGCAGACATCACTTTTACAGTGAAAAATGGGTCTCTTTATGAGATCCTTTCAATCATTTCAGAAAAAAAGAACCTAAATTTTAGGCGTATAAATGACAATATTCATGTGTCCAGGATTTCAAAAAGATCAAAGACAGAAAGAGTTGTTGATCTGATGGATGACGTTACGGTCACTGGTACTGTGAAGGATCGGGGAGGCAGCCCACTTCCAGGTGTATCAATATTAATAAAGGGCACATCAACTGGAACGGTAACCGATATTGATGGCAAATTCTCTCTGAATGTTGATGAGAACGGAGTCCTTATTATTAGTTACATCGGTTATAAAACAACAGAAATATCCGTGAACAATCAAACCTCATTCGAGGTAGTTCTCAGGGAGGATGTCACCAGCCTTAATGAAGTAGTGATTACTGCCACCGGTGTTCGTCGAAAGGTGGAGATTGGGAATACAATAGCCAGGCTTGATGTGGCGGAAGATGTAAAAGTCAGACCAATTAACAATGTATCTGATTTGCTTCAAGGCCAGGCTTCCGGGGTTCAAATTTTTAGCAGTGGTGGGTCTGCTGGTATGGGCTCACGTATCCGCATCCGTGGTGCCAATAGTGCATCACTGTCTAATGAACCGGTTATTTATGTTGATGGTGTCCTCATTAATAATCAGGCTAACTCAATATCTTTTGAGACTGGGGGGCAGGCTCCCTCCCGTCTGAATGACATAAACCCGGAGGATATTGAATCCATTGAGGTGATCAAAGGTCCTTCGGCCGCAACATTATACGGTTCTATTGCAGCTAATGGTGTTATTTTGATTACCACAAAAAGAGGCCAGAGTGGTAAACCTAAATGGTCGGCATTTACTGAAGGTGGAGTGGTCAATGATGTTGGTGATTACCCTGACAATTACCAGGCACTAGATGCTGCAGGAAATCCTGGCTTCAACTTTGATGCCGCCGACGGAAATTTCGTACCTAGTACCCTCAATTCTTTCCAACCACTCAACGACTCCCGCACGTCTCCTTTTCGTACTGGAAAATCATATGGAATGGGATTAAGTGTTTCAGGTGGTTCTGAAAAACTCACCTACTACCTGTCCGGTAATTACGCAGACAATGAAGGTGTTTTGCCAGTAAATAATATCAAGAGATTTAACTTCCGTGGTAACGTTGGTGCTCAAGTAACAGATAATCTAAAGGTTAGCCTCACCACTGGTTTTACCAATAGTAAGTTAGAATTGCCATTAAATGACAATTTTGCACTTGGGCTTATGGGGCAAGGCCTCAATGGCAGCGCTACACCTGAAGTAAACGATGGTTGGGGTGAATTTACGCCAGAAGAATTATTTACCATTGACACAAGGCAGGATATTAATCGTTTTACCACTGGACTGAAAACTGAGTGGACTCCAACTGAGGAAATTACAATTAGTATATCGGGTGGGCTTGATTATACCTCGAGATGGGACTCTCAATTCTTTAAAACTGGCGAGGCCCCGGCCTTCCTTAATTATGATCGGGGAGCTCGGTTTTCTAATCGATTCAATGAGGCAGTCTACACCTTCGATGCAGTGGGGTCTTACAAAAAAGCCATCTCTGAAACAGTCAGTTCTCGCACTTCTGTAGGATTTCAATATCTGGGCAACCTGAGTGAAGGCACTTTAAGTACCGGGCTACAATTGGTTTCCGGAACTAGTTCCATCGCAGGAGCTGCTACCACCTTCAGTACTGAGCAGACAACCGAACAACGAACAGCAGGTATTTTTTTCGAAGAACAGATAGGTTTTAATGAAAAACTTTTCATCACTGGAGCCATTCGTTCTGACCGGGGAAGTTCATTTGGTGCGGCGCTTGATGCAGTGGTTTATCCCAAAGTAAGCGCTTCATGGCTGCTTTCGGAAGAATCCTTCTTTAATGTAGGCGGTGATTGGATGAGTTCATTGAGATTGCGTGGAGCTTGGGGCGCATCCGGAGTACAGCCTGGTACTAATGACGCTTTACGATTCTTTAATCCCATTGCCGCGACTGTCGATGGTGGACAAAACGTAACGGGTGTGACTTTTGGCACGGTGAATGAAGTAGTAAGTGGAGTGGGAAATGCTGATCTCAAACCTGAAAGGTCCCGAGAGATCGAATTTGGAGCAGATGCCAGTTTCTTGTCGGATCGAGTAGGCATGGAAATAACCTACTTCAATAAACAGACAGAAGACGCCTTGATCTTTAGGCAACTACCCCAATCACTGGGCGTTGGAACCGGTCGTTTTGAAAATCTAGGATCTGTTAAAAATTCAGGTGTGGAACTCGCTCTCAATACCAGGGTCTTTCAGACAGGTCAGATAACCATGGATCTTGATATCATTGGAACATTTTTTGATAATGAGCTTAAAGAGCTTGGCGAAGGAGTTGATCCGGTTATTTTTGGTGTACAACGCCATGTGGAGGGATACCCACTTGGGGGTTACTGGGACGAAGAATATACGTTTAATGACGACAATGGCGATGGTTTCATAAGTCAGGAAGAACTACAAGTAGGTGAAATCGTTTTCCTGGGCTCACCTTTTGCTACAACTGATATTTCCTTCATACCTACGTTAGGTTTCTTTAATGATCAAATTGTTGTTAAGGGGCTCATGAGCTTCCGTGGTGGTCAAGAACTTTATAATAACACAGCTGCCTGGAGGAATGGAAACAATAATACTCAAGAGCTAAATGACCCAAATGCATCTCTTGAGGGTCAGGCAAGAGCTGTTGCATCAAAGTTCTTCAACACAAATGCAGGTTATATCGAAGATGCCTCATTCTGGAGATTAAGAGAGATTTCGGTCACCTATAATGTGCCACAAAAATTACTTGGATCTCTTGGTTTAAGTCGTTTGAGCCTTACAATCTCGGGGCAGAACCTTGGCGTCTGGACAGATTATTCTGGATTAGATCCGGAGATCAGTTCGGATGGTCAGGGCGATTTTACCGGTCAAAACAATTTCAATACTGCAGAATTTCTCAGTCAACCGCCGGTGCGTATGTGGAAGGCTCGACTAAATCTGTCATTCTAATTATCTAAGTTTTTAAATCGAAAATCATTATGAAAAACTTAATAAAGACAATAAATAGATCGTCAAGAGAGTTTGGAACTATTTATCTGACTGCAATTTTAGTAATAACCATAACTTCCTGTGACTCTATACTGGAGGTAACGGATCCGGATATTGTAACGCCCGATGCTCTAGAAAGTGAGGCGGGCCTGCAGACGCTTAGAGCCGGTTCACTGGGCGACTTAGCTGTAGCTATGAGTGGATCTTCGGCTGGCCATGGTGCCACGACTGGTCTGATTGTTATGAGTGGGCTTATGTCTGATGAATATGACTATTCAGGGACATTTCCGACACGTCGTGAAGGAGATACTCGAATCCTTCAAAATACCAACAGTGATATTGACAGGATCTTTGGAAACCTACATAGAGCTCGTGGAACTGCTGAATTGACCATTGATTTGGCTTCAGAGTTTGGTGGTGCGCCTGATATCGAAAGCGAAATGCAAAGCATCGCTGGATTTGTTAATATACTATTTGCAGAAACTTTTTGCGCCGGCATCCCTTTTAGCAAAGCTCCCGCAGATGGTGGAGATCTTGAGTTTGGCATGCCTCTAACTTCTCAGGAAATGTTTCAATCTGCTATTGGCTGGTTTGATCAGGCTATAGCCATGAACAGTCCAAATTCGGACCTCACCAACCTCGCTCTTGTTGGAAAGGCACGTGCACTATTGGGATTAGGCCAAATTAGTGAAGCAGCTGATGAGGTAGCTTCGGTGCCCACCGATTTTGTTTACAACATTGAGCATTCTAGCAACAGCCTTCGTCAGGAGAATGGTATTTACACCATGACTGCCGTCCGCCGCCAGTTTTCCATAGCTGATGGTAAGGGCGGAAACGGTCTAATGTATCGTTCTTCTATGGATCCGAGAACACCTTGGGATGGAGGTACCGAGTTCGGTCAGGACGACATTACCTTGTATTATAACCAACTGAAGTATGCTTCTCCGAGCGAACCCGTAGTACTTGCGTCGGGAATCGAAGCAAGACTGATTGGAGCTGAGGCCGCGGCCCAGGCTGGAAACGCAGCCGAGGTGGCTACTATTCACAATGCTTTGAGAGCTGATATAGGGTTAGCTCCGCTGGACTTCACAGGGATGAGTACTGAAGAATTGATCACTAACCATTTTGCAGAGCGTGCATTTTGGCTTTATAGTACTGCCCATCGCCATGGAGACCTACGACGATTAGTGAGAGTATATGGCCGAAATATTACAGAGGTATTTCCTTCGGGAGAATACTTCAAGGGAGGACAGTATGGATCAGATTTGGCTTTTCTGGTACCTCAATCTGAAGCCAACAATCCAAATTTCCAGGGATGCCTGGATTTAAACCCATAGGGTAGGTTTGTACTGAGTAGTGGATAATAGGGGGGCTCCGGCCCTCTTATTATTTCTCATTTAAAGTTATGATTACAAAAGAGAAAATACATTTGAAAACGCAGAAAGCAACCCGGTTTGATTTTGACCATATTCTCCCGGGATTTTTCATATTATCTCTTCTCTTTTTTCTTTCCGGTGCTACCAGTTTGACTTTGCAGGTGATATGGATGTACCGTCTTGGTCTCATTTTCGGAAATGCCGCTTATGCTACGGCGGCTACATTGGCCGCCTTTTTTCTGGGATTGTCCCTGGGAGGTTGGCTTAGTGGTCGGTTGTCCATTCGCTTGAAAAAACCCCTTACCGCTTATGGACTAATGGAAATGGGCATCGCCCTTACAGCTCTTTTCTTGTATCCTGGTTTGGATTTCTATGAAACTAACTATGCTGAGATCACAGCCTTATTTAGTAGTGACAGGACTTTGTTGACCTTGTCAAAATTTCTCTTTAGCACCACCCTTTTGATATTTCCGACCATGCTTATGGGTGGTACATTTCCCATGCTGGCGCAATTTATTGGAGAGAACAGCCATCTGGCTAGGCGCGGCACACTTTTATATACATTCAACACTCTTGGTGCAGCTGTTGGTGCCTTTATCGCTGGTTTTTTTCTCATTTCAAGCATTGGTGTCAACGCGACGTACGCTTATGCGCTCATTGTTGCATCCGCCATCGGTTTAGCTGCCGTGATCATAGACCGGCTACCTATATGGAGCCATTTGAAGGGTTCCTCCAGTCAATGGGATCATTCGAGAAAAAATGATCATCAAAGCAAACCTCGCTCCGCTGATGCGATTGACTATAAACTATTTGTTATTCTGGCATTTTCCTCCGGAATTCTCGCCCTATCAGCGGAAATGCTATGGACCCGCATGTTTGCTCAGGTTCTGCAAAACTCTGTTTATTCATTCTCAGCCATAATAGTGGTTTTTTTGATCGCTTTGGGATGCGGTGGAGGACTGTCTCACTGGCTCGTGCGTATAGCTGCACCTGTCATTCCTGCGCTTTTAGCACTCCTCTCCATGGCTGCTATCTTCGTAGGATTAACGCCCTTTGTTTTCAACATTGCCACTGACGGAATGGCCTACCTTTCACCATCCGCATCATGGCCTCAGTATATTAGATCGGTTTTTTGGCTCGCCTTTTTGGTGGTCTTCCCACCAACCTTGGTATTGGGCGCCATATTTCCTTTTTTATTGAAGTTATCTCCATCCATAGATCAGAAGTCCGGGAGGTTCGTTGGTAAACTGGTTTTATTCAATTCTTTAGGGAGCACAGTAGGCCCACTGATTGCCGGTTTAGTACTAATAGATCTACTAGGGCTTTGGGGCAGTATTAAAGTCATCGCTCTTGGTTATGGTGGTATGGCTTTCCTCATAGCCTTTAATCAACCACTGAAAAAGAAAAAATGGGCAGCCTTACCTTTAGCCGGAATTATTGCGATTCTTACACTCGCCGAGCCTTCAAGCGTGAAATTGGAGCCCGGTCAAAGAGTCCTTGAAACCTGGCAATCCTCGGATGGGATTGTGTCTGTTGTTCAATCCGGAGAAAATGTCCAAATAAGATTGAATAACTATTATGTGCTAGGTGATTCCCGGTCCGCATTAGTGGAGCAAATGCAAGGGCATATACCGCTTTTGATCCACCCCAATCCGAAAAAAGTATTATTTCTTGGAATGGGAACGGGTATTACCGCAGGGGCCTCCATTAGTCATGATGTGGGTCGGGTTGTCACGGTGGAGTTGGTCTCAGATGTCATAACCGCTGCTCAGCGTTATTTCTCGCCACTGCTCAATGGGCTCTTTGAGGATAGGCGGGTGGAAGTCATTGCCGATGATGCCCGCAATTACCTTCTAGGGACGTCAGAAAAATTTGATGTTATTGTAGGGGACCTCTTTACTCCATGGCATGCCGGTACGGGAAGTCTATATTCTGCCGAACACTTTGAAAGAGTGAAAGGCCAATTGACTCCTGGCGGGCTTTTTGCTCAGTGGCTGCCGTTATATCAACTTACTCCTCGCAGCTTTGAAACCATAGCAGCAACGTTCGCTTCTATTTTCCCCCAGGTGACCCTTTGGCGAGCCGATTTTTCCGGCTCTCGCCCCAGTATTGCACTTATTGGTCAGACAGAAGATACCAAACTTGATCAGGCTACACTCAAAAGAAATATTGTTAATGTTCTGGACCCAGCTAACCCATCACAAAATAGTAAAGACCACATGGTAGGCCTTTTTTATCTGGGAAATTTTGAAACCATTCGAGATCGCTTTGTTCATGCACCTCTCAATACAGATAATAGACGAACTATTGAATACATGGTACCTATTTGGACTCAAACGGCTAATGCAGGTGACGAAACCTATTTGGTCGGAAAGCAATTGGAGAGCCTTTTGATCGATTTGTCTAGCGGCTTACCTGCTCAAAGAGATCCGTATCTTTCTCTGCTTCCATCTAATGAGATTAAATATGTAAGGGCCGGCCTCCTGTATTACATTTATCATCATCTGCTCGATCAAGGCCGGGAAAATGAAGCGAAGGAGATACTAGGACAGATACGTGGTTTGGCACCCGATTTTTTGTCAGGTGCCACCATTAAATAAACCGTTATGAGAGATCAAACGATCGAAATAGCACATCCCAAAAGAAAACCCTCAACTTACGAAATTTTTGAAAGGGAGCTTCTCCCACATTATGACTACCTCTATGCTTACGCAGTTAGATCACTTCGAGACACAGACATGGCAAAGGATATACTCCAAGATGTTTACGCCCAAGCCTTTCAATACATTGATAGGTATGAAGCTGGTACTAACGGATCAGCCTGGTTGTTCAAGATCTTAAGAAACAGATTGATCTATGAGTATCATAAAATAAAGGCAGGCCAAAGACTAATTCGCATGGATTTCACTGAGGCAGAACAAGCTGGTTTATTGAAGTTTTCAGCAAATCCGGCGTCCTACTCAGTAGTTGTGGATGATCTTTTTGTTGTTGCCTTCAATGAGCTTAAGGCCGAGTTCAAAGCAGTTCTCACTTTACATGATTTCCATGGCTATGACTATGTGGAGATTTCTCACATTTTAGCCATACCGGTCGGAACAGTCAGATCAAGGATTTATTACGCCAAAAAAACCTTAATGAGCAAGTTGCCACCAGCTAAAGAAGATTTTTTGGAAGAAAAATTATCATTCTAGTTATAGTTTGCCTGTGATGAAAGAAAGGAATGAGAGTAAGCAGGACTATGAAGTTTTTGAAAAAGAAATACTACCGCATTATCGGAACCTTTATTACTATGTGTGTAAATCAATCAAAGACCCCGATTTAGCCAAAGATATTCTCCAAGACGCATATACCCTGGCGTTCAAGTACATTGATTCATTCGAACCGGGAACCAATGGTTTGGCTTGGATACACACGATCTTGAAAAATACTATAGTGAATAATATCCGCAAAGCAAAATCCAGAGGCAAGGATGATTTGATGAATTATGAGGTGGCCGAGAACTTTGGTTTATTGTCTAACTACTCCAAAAGTGGATCCTATTATGAATCAAATGTTGAGTCCAAAGGTTTTGGAGACAGTCTGATTAAAGCATTTGATACACTTAATTCCAAACATAAAACTGTCATGATTTTGTCTGAGTTATATGGTTACAATTACGCCGAAATAGCGAGAATACTCGATACCCCGAAAGGAACGGTGATGTCAAGGTTGCACCGCGCAAAAAAGACGTTGAGAACCAAAATGTTAGAGTCGGGTACAAATGAATGAAAGAAAAGGAGATTGCAAATTACTGATGTCCTGTTTATGGATAATCTTCTCTCGCCCTGTCCTTAGCCAGGGGCTTATTTCTGTTAATGACTACATCCGTGACTACTCGCGAGTCCTGGAGATTCAGGGAGAAAATATCCTAAATCCAATTATTATAAGCAACAATCAACACTCAATTTGGGTAATAGACACTTTAAAGAATCGCTCATTTAATCGCTGGTATGAAAAATTGGATAATTACTCCGCGCCTGATCTTTCAGGGTTCAATGTCTATCTCATTAGTCCAAGAGTTGGCTATGTGTTCAGCTCCAAATATTCCCGACCCTACAACGATGGCCCGATGTGGACTGGCAAAGGATCGACAATTGAAGTGAATGCCGGGTTTAAAGTTAAATGGGGTCCGATCACTGGTGTCCTTTATCCTAACTTTTACTATGCTCAAAACGAACATTTTCAACGACAGTCCCCCGGCAAGACAGGGCTGAATCCCAGACAGAACGATCTGAATTACCAGCTTTCTAATAAGATTGATTGGGTGCAGATCTTTGGTTATGATCCCTTCACCGATTTTAATCTCGGGCAAAGTAGTATATCCCTGGAACTTGGACCGGCATCTGTCAAATTTGGTACGGAAAATATGTGGTGGGGTCCTGCTGTCCTCAATCCGATCATGATAAGCAATACCGCCCCTGGATTTCCCCACCTCACTTTGGGGACTAAAAAACCTTTACAATCAAAATTTGGAGATTTTGAACTATATGCGTTCTGGGGTCAACTCAAGGAATCTCAATATTTTGATGACAATCCCCTTAATGATAAGCGACTGATCTCAGGATTGTCATTCGGATATCGTCCATCTTTTGCAGAAGATTTGAAAGGAATCTCTATCGGTGTTGGAAGGATCATCTATAAAGCGTGGCCGGTAACCGGGATTTCTCCTGGCGATATGCTCCTAGGTTTCAAGAAGATTGGCCCTAACTTTGAACAGGACGAGAATGGGGAGATCATCTATAATGAGGCTGATCAATATAACTCTTTAAATGTACGTTGGTTTTTAGAAGAGTCCGGGGTCGAGCTCTATTTCGAATGGGTGCAAAATGACGCCTGGCTGAATTCGCAAGATGTTTTGTACACCCTGGGTTTTCAGAAACTGCATCAAGTCGATAATGCCACCTGGCGATTGGGGATTGAGCAAACTTCACTCGCTGCTGCAAGGACCCGGGAAAATAGCAAGGACCTTTACACTCACCCGGTGGTTACTCAGGGATTTACCAATAAGGGCAATCTGTTGGGAGCACCCATCGGCCCAGGTTCCAAGAGTCAATTCATACAACTGGATAGATTTAATAATAAAGGCAAGTACGGTTTTTCCATTAACCGCATTCGGTTTAACGATGATTTCTTCTTCAGGCAATTTGGACCAACCGGGGATTTTTCAAGGCACGACGTGGAATGGAACTTTGAGTTGGAAGCCGTTCGATTTCTAAAGAACTACGAAATATCCGGAAAATTCATTTATTCAAGAAGAATGAACTGGCATTTTTATCATAATCTCGATGTCAACAATTTCCAGCTTCTGACTTCTATAAAATGGCACCTTATTAATAGGCCTATTATTACCATTGGAAACAAGAACAGGGTCATCAAACAATAGACAGAATTTTATAAATAATTATAGGAATTTCATAACAACTCAAGGAGTATAATCTATAATTTGAAAGTTAACTTTTAGGCATTAATAACATGAGCACGTATTCCATTTTATCAAAAATATGGTTTGTAACCGATGCATTCAGGTTGTGAGTAAAGAGCTGGCTAAACTAAATGCGGAAGTTACCGATGTTCAACTCGGTGAGGTCAATAACGCCAGGCCATGTCTTCTGAAAAAATGAAAGAAGTAGAGGCAATTCTTTACCAGAGAGGTCTTAAACTGTTGGAAGATAACAGCCGCAAGATTATCGAGAAGATCAAAACCACTATCATTGATCTGGTTCATAACCCTGATGTACGCTTAAGCCTTAAGCTCTCTGCCTACCTGGTTAAGGAATTAGGTAAGGACTATAATTATCTTAGCCGGCTGTTTTCTTCAGTAGAGAACATGACCATAGAAAGATACCTGATCTCGCAGAAAATTGAACGAGCAAAAGAACTGTTGGTCTATGATGAGATAACTTTAAGCGAAATAGCCAATCACTTGGACTATAGCAGCGTCCAACACCTCTCCAGCCAATTCCGCAAGATCACCGGAATGTCACCACCCCATTTTAGAAAAACTTTTATCATCTCGGAGAATACCACTGGATTAAGTAGTCAACTTTTGAACTATTCAACTCTCGAGTCTATTTTCTTTTAAAAATACATTTATGAAAAAGCGCCTAACACCACATATTGAGTACATTAAAGGCTTCTTCGCTATCACTTTGATGAAAGTGCTTCCTTTAACATTGATTCATTTAGTCTTGGCCTGTAGTCCTCAGCAAGAAAAGTCTTCAGACCAGCAAAGCATCAACCTTTCGGATGAAGTTACTATAGCCGAGATCCAAGAAGCCTATCACAACGGAACCTATTCCATCACGGACGTAACTAATTTCTACCTAAAGAGGATCCAAAATATTGACCAGAATGGCATTGCGCTTAATTCTGTGTTAACCATCAACCCGGAAGCCATGAACATTGCTGCTATTCTAGATCAAGAAATGCTAAATGGTGATATACGGGGACCACTTCATGGCATTCCAGTGCTATTAAAAGATAATATTGATACAGGTGATGAAATGCCCTGTACCGCTGGGTCTATTGTTATGAAAGATGCTTATCCCCAAAAGGATAGCCCGCTGGCGGCCCAATTGAGGGCTGCTGGTGCTGTCATACTAGGTAAAACCAACCTCAGTGAATGGGCAAATTTTCACTCCACCTACTCATCAAGTGGTTGGAGTAGTCTTGGGGGACAGACCAAGAATCCTTATGACCTTACTCGCAATCCCTGTGGATCAAGCGCTGGATCGGGGGTTGCGGTTTCAGCAAATCTCTGCGTTATCGCCATTGGCACCGAAACAAACGGTTCTATTGTCTGCCCTTCTACCAGCAATGGAATCGTTGGGATAAAACCGACTGTCGGATTGGTTAGCAGAACCGGGATCATTCCCATTTCATTCACCCAGGATACGGGTGGTCCTATGGCACGTACATTGACCGATGCCGTGATCTGCCTCGGAGCTTTGACCGCTGTTGATTCAGCTGATAGAAAAACCCTTTCGCAGGATCGTGTGGCTTACCAGGATTATACCGCATTTCTCAATGAAAATGGTATATCGGGCAAAAGATTGGGATTTTATAAAAGTAGATTGAACGATAATCAGCGCCTGACTGAGGTCATACAAGAAGCAATAACATTTTTTGAATCCAAAGGGGCAACCATTATCGAATTGGATGAGTTCCTGAACAAAGATACTGAGCCGCATTCATTTAAGTTGATGTTGTATGAATTCAAGGATGGCCTTAATAGATATTTTCAACAGTTGGGGGACAATTCACCCATCAAGAATCTGGAAGAATTGATCGACCGTACTTTGAACGATTCTTTAGAGATGAGATATTTTGATCATGCGCTCCTTAAACAGGCACAGGACAAAGGTAATTTGCAGGAAGAAGAGTACCTTGAGGCGCTGCAAAAAGCCAGGGATCTTTCAAGGACAGAAGGTATCGACAAGGTAATGAATGAATACCAATTAGATGCCATCATCGCCCCGACCGGCTCCCCCGCCTGGAAAACAGATCTTACCAATGGAGACCATTACACTATTTATAGCAGTTCCCCCGCGGCGATAGCAGGGTACCCTAATATAACGGTACCTATGGGGCAGATCGATGGCCTGCCGGTGGGGATTTCTATCTTTGGTCGACCTTGGTCAGAACCAAAGCTTATTGAGATTGCCTATGGTTTCGAACAAGGTACTAAGCACCGTTTTTCCCCTGGGTTTAGTTCAGGTTTATAAGGCACATGTGTATTGCAAGTGAAATCAAGATAGGGCTGCTTTATGTTGCCCTTTTCAATGCAATTACCATGGGATCTGATCAATGGGCCATTAGGATAGAATCAAAACAGGAGGGTCGGCTCGTTTCATCTCTTTCTGCCACCAGGATCAATGAAGCGCAGGGCACTGCAGATGTAGCGATTATCATTGCGAAAATGCTCAGGGAAGATAAATTTCCACATGGCTTATACCATTTGGAAGAGGTAGCAAAACCTCCAGAGATCTTTAATCAATTAGCCGGAGTTACTTTTTCTGAAAACCTTTCGAATAGACTTATATTAGCCTAGAATATATCATCTTAAAAATACTATTCAATGAATACATCAAACCTTTTAACCATTGTGCTTATCGCCGGTTTAATGGCTTGCGGACCAGCAGAACGTAAAAACGAAACGGTTCAGCAGGACGCTGAACATCAGGAAAGTGAGCATGATCACGGAGAGCATCAAGCTTCGGAAACTTCTGCTCCCTCTAATACCGGAAGCCCAAGAAAGGCTTCTATGAGCAATGTAGGTCCTGCCCATATCCACATTGATTACTCCGCACCCAGTGTAAGGGGAAGAGTAATTTGGGGAGGCCTTGTAGCTTATGATCAGGTCTGGGTCACTGGGGCTCATAAGGCAACCAATATTAACTTTCCCAGTGATGTGAAGATCGATAACCAGATAGTACCACAGGGAAAGTATGCTCTTTTTACGATTCCGGGAAAAGATCAATGGACAATCATTATCAATAAGAATTGGGATCAACATTTAGCAGACGAATACAATGAAACAGAAGACGTGTTGAGGTTTACTGTAAATCCCGAAGAATTGGGTGAAGTACAAGAACAACTGACCTATGAAGTGAAAGCTACAGAAGGGAACAAAGGAGTAATATCAATTTCATGGGATAAGCTAAAAGTTTCATTTGAGGTTGAGGTTGTCTAAATGGGAATCATGAAGGCTTCCGCATTACCACTAATTGCAGTTCTCATTTTAACAAGCTGTAATTCTGAAAAAAAGTCCGAAAAAGTTCAGGCACAGAATCCAGTAAAACTTATATCCTCTCCGACAGATGGAAACAGTTCACTACCTTTCTTGTCAAAAGATGACAAAAATAACCTGATTCTTTCCTGGGTTGAACGACTGGAAGATTCAGCGGTTCTTAAATTCTCAACTTTTGACAGCAAGTCGTGGTCACCTCCAAATATTATTTCTTCCGGCACTGACTGGTTCGTCAATTGGGCTGACTATCCATCCGTTGTCCGGTCTGGAAATCAAATGATCTCCCACTTTCTGGCTAAAAGTAGTCCTGAAACATTTTCATATGATGTTCACCTGACGCAATCTGGAAATGGCGGCCAACAATGGCAACCCGACTTTATTCCACACAAAGACGGCACTCTCACCGAACATGGGTTTGTATCGTTGCTACCATTTGAAGACCGCTTTTTCGCTGCATGGCTGGACGGTCGCAATACCGGAGGTAGTCATGGAGGGGAAAATCATGATGATGAGGAAAGAGGTGCGATGACCATCCGGGGAGCCTTTGTTTCAACCTCAGGGGAACTGTCTGGCGAGGCGCTGCTGGATGATCGCATTTGCGATTGCTGCCAAACCGGAGGAGCCATTACTGAAAACGGACCCATAATAGTATATCGTGACAGGTCTGAAGATGAAATTCGAGATATGTCTATTGTCCGTTATGTAAACGGAGAGTGGACGAACCCAAAAGTCATTTATAAAGACGATTGGAAGATTGCCGGCTGCCCAGTAAATGGTCCAAGTGCCTCCGCTATAGGTTCAAGCCTCGCGGTTGCTTGGTTTTCTGCGGCTAATCAGGAATCAGAGGTTAAAGTGATTTTTTCCAACGATAATGGCGGGACTTTTGGTAACATTGTTATTATCGATAAATCCTCTCCGATTGGAAGGGTTGATGTCAGCATGATAGATAAAACCACTGCAATTGTTAGCTGGTTAGATAAGAGTATAGAAAATGCCGAATTCAAAGCAGCGTTAGTAACAAGTGATGGCCAGATAAAGAATGAATTTACCATTGCCGAAATCGATCCATCCAGAAAAAGTGGATTTCCACAAATGGAAGTTATTAATGATAATTTCTATTTTGCCTGGACGGAGTTATCTGATAATAATGAGAGTACGGTGCGCATCGCTCAGTTGTTTCAAGACAAGTTAGCGGCAGGAATTTAACTAATGAGGTTGCCTGTTATGCCTTGACTAAGTTGACATCAGTCAATACAATGAACGTATTCTTGCGCAATTTGCTAAATGGAAGCCATTACTATTGGAAAAATTATATATTCTATTTTAACCAAAATAAGCCTCAAAAATCAAGAATATGAATAATATCAACAAAGGAACTATTCACGCACTTATAGTTGTCATCTTTGTCGCTCTGGCTGGCTGTTCAAGTGTATTGGGTCAACAGAATGCTGAGGATCAGGTGGTAGCTGTAATTGATGCTTTTCACCAAGCACTCATATCAGGGGATTCAACAACTGCTTTGAGTCATCTAGCCGAGGACGTGACCATCCTTGAGAGTGGTGGAGTTGAAAACAAAGAGCACTATCGTTCCGGCCACCTAGCTGGAGACATGCGCTTTGCCCAAGCTGTGCCACGAAAGCGAGGGGGGATGAAAGTCAGCATTGTTAAAGATGTTGCTTGGGCGCACTCCACCAACATCACTCAAGGGCGAATGGGAGACCGCGAGATCAATTCACAGGGTGCTGAACTTGTGGTGCTAGCTCAAGAAGATGGTATATGGAAGATCAAAGCCATTCACTGGTCATCAAGGAAGAGAAAGTAGGGCTATAACCGAGGAGCACACTGTATGGTGCAAAAGATCCATAGCCAAGAGGCTCACTGGAATTTAAGTTAGTGGAAATAGCTGCTTAACTATCGCCGATTTTCATTTGACTTCAATGTTATAAAAGGGCGTTTTGCCGTCATACCAAAGGACATAAGTTGGCAGCCGTCACAACAATGTGCGACTCTGGGAATTTTTAACCTTTCCATTGTTTTATATTTAAAGTGATATACCAATTAAGCTGTATCATAAGATCGTCATTCTTAACTCCTAGTTATAGAAGGGTTGGTCTTTAATTGTACAGGCTAAAATTAGGTATTTAATAACATTGACTGTTATTAAATACATGGGGTGCAACGTTATTATTTATCGCCTCAGTTTTCACAGTAATCTTGTCTGTATATTTATACATAGAGGACTGAAAAACGGATTTTAATTGCAGTAGGAGGTGAGCGATTATAACGATAAACAGCAGGTTGTTCTGGAATACTTAGACGCAGTTTCTTTAGAGAAAACAGAGTCACTCAGGTTGCTGATCAGTCATAATGCAGTTTTCGAATTTCCATATGCACTCCCTGGTAAACCTAAAATCTTAAATGGTAGAGACAAAATCATTCAACACCTAATTAAACAGCCATTTAAGTCAACTTTTCTTGAACCTATTCAGTTTCAAGTTACTCTTTCAGGTTTGTTGATTGCTGAAATCCATTCAAAAGAAACTTTTAATGAAACCTTCAAAATCTATAATCAGCATCTAATTTGCACTGTATCTGTCGTTGATGGCCAAATAGAACATTACAAAGAGATTTTTAATCCCATCTTAAGGTTAGAGGGCCTACTGAATCTGGAAAAGGACTGACCAAGCTTAATCAAATTGCATACTGTGGGATCACTTCCAAAATTCTTTCTTTATAGGTAGCAGACTCGGTTCGAACAATCTATTAGCTAAAGAAGATTAAATTTCTAATAGGCATTACAAAATGTACTAACTTGCGTACGCAATTAAGATCATGGTATCAGAGATAATTAATTTCAGGGAGTTTAGAAGCAGATTAAGCGACTACATAAATAAGGCTTTAAACGCAGGCGCTGTTTTGGTAAAGTCTAAAAACCGTGAAGTGGTGTTAATTAGTCTTGATGAGTACCGTCAATTAACCGGTGATGAAACGGATTATCTTTTGTCTTCCAAGGCCAATCGAAAACATCTTGAAGAGAGCATTCAACAGTTTGATGAGGGCAAAACAGTGAAAGTTGATCTTGAGGATTTGTGGAAATAATATTCACCCAGAAGGCCCTTGAGGATCTCCAATTCTGGAAAAAATCTGGTCAAAAGAAAATTCAAAATCGAATAACGGCTCTGCTTGTTGCTATAAAAGAAAACCCATTTGAAGGGGTTGGCAAGCCAGAACCATTAAAACACAGTTTATCTGGTAAATGGAGCAGAAGAATAGACCAGGAACATCGGCTCATTTATGAAATTGTTAACGAACAAATTATAGTTTACTCCTTAAGGTATCATTACTAATGTCAAACATCGTAGCCATCGTAGGCCGACCAAATGTCGGCAAGTCCACCCTTTTTAATCGCCTTATTGAGAAGAAAAGGGCCATAATGGACAATGAATCTGGAGTGACACGTGACAGGCATTACGGCTATGCCGAATGGAATGGTAAGCACTTTACTGTGATCGACACAGGTGGGTATGTTGAGGGTTCAGACGATATTTTTGAGGGCGCCATCCGGGTTCAGGTAAAGCAGGCGCTTCAAGAGGCAACTGCAGTGATATTCATGGTTGATTGCCACGATGGATTGTCAGGTCTCGATAAAGATTTTGCCAATGTGCTCCGTGAAATAGACAAGCCTGTTTTTATTGCCGCCAACAAGGCTGACACAAATGAAAAAGCATTGATGGCTGCCGAATTTTATGCCCTTGGGATGCCCTCTGAAATTTTCCCTGTCTCTTCAATGACTGGTTCAGGAACGGGTGAGCTTCTCGATCAGGTGGTTACTCATTTTGAAGAGGATGTTGACGAAAGGCCAGAAGATGAAACGCCAAGATTGGCAATATTAGGTCGCCCAAATGCAGGAAAATCATCTTTTTTAAATGCGCTGCTAGGCAATGAAAGAAGCATAGTTACGGACCAGGCCGGCACCACCCGGGATGCCATCAACAGTCATTACAAAATGTTTGGTAAAGATTTTCTTTTGGTTGATACGGCCGGGATCAGGAAAAAAGCGAAGGTTAAAGAAGATATTGAATTTTACTCAGTACTCAGGGCTATTCAGGCGCTACAGGATAGTGATGTCTGTATCGTGATGGTAGATGCTACCCGAGGTTTTGAAGCCCAGGACATGAACATCATCTCGCTTGCCCATCGGTACAAAAAGGGCATTATGATGATGGTCAATAAATGGGATTTGGTTGAAAAAGATCACACCACGGCAGACAAAATCAAGAAGGAAATAGATGCGAAACTTGGCCCCTTGGGCTACATCCCAGTGATTTTTACTTCCGTCATCACCAAAAAGCGAATCTTCCAGGCCATTGAAATGGCAATGAAGGTATACGAAAACAGGGGAAGGCGCATCACCACTTCAGCCCTCAATGATGTGATGCTCAAGGAGATTGAAAAGTATCCACCACCTGCCCTTAAAGGCAAATACATAAAAATCAAATACATAACCCAGCTACCTACCAAGACACCAACTTTTGCTTTTTTCTGTAACCTGCCACAATACATCAAAGAGCCGTATGAACGCTATCTGACTAATAAGCTCAGGGAACATTTTGATTTCGAGGGGGTGCCGATCAAGTTGGTTTTCAGGAAGAAATAGGGCGCTATTTCACAGAGACACACTGAGGCAAATCGAGTTACACAGAGAGGTATGCTCTGTGAACCTCAGTGTAATTCTCGGCGCAACTCTGCGAAATAGCCCTTCTTACTTCAACTTCCTCTCAAAAAAATCCGCTGCCGCTTTATAAGCATCTACCCAATTGCGGTGTAACAAAAAGCCATGTACCTCATCGGGAAAGACCAGTTGTTCAAACTCAACACCTTGCTTGCGAAGTGCTTCCGCTAAATCAACTGATTCGCTGAAAGGTACATTGCGATCGTCGTCTCCATGGATCAATAAAACAGGGGACTTCCAATTTTCGACATGAGCAATTGGTGATGACTCATAAGCCAATTTTGCAAACTCAGGACGATCATTTGCATTGTAACCAGGCATAAAATTGTTGATGATGACGTTCCAATCATGGGCACCATGGATGTCAACTCCGGCAGCAAACATGTCTGGCTCACGCACCAAACCCCATGCGGTGAGATAGCCGCCGTAAGAACCTCCCCACAAACCAAGCCGCTTTGCATCAATATCTGTTCTTGACTTCAAATAATTTCCTGCACCAACGACATCCTGTACTTCGCTTGCACCGGTGGCTCCATAATTTTCAGCCTCCCGGAATTCCATGCCGTAGCCAATGCCGCTCCGGTAGTTCACTGACATTATAATGTAACCCTGATTCGCCAAATATTGATTCAGAGCAAATGCATGGTGATAGTACAACCTGTGATGAAAGCCCAAAAGCATTTGCCGTCTGGAGCCTCCATGAAAAAACAGTAGTCCGGGGTACTTTTTGTTGGGATCATAGTCGTCAGGCTTAAAGAGCTGTCCATGTATTTCCATTCCATCGGGTGACTTGAAAATCACCTGTTCAGGAGCTGATGCTTTCACATTGTAGCTGTCAAGTGTTCCTGAAAGATTTTTGGGTTTTCCATTACTCCACCACACAGCCTCCGCCGGCGAAGTACCTGTTGATGCTAATGATGCCAAGCCACTATTTGCCAATGGGACAGGTAGCCATTCAACTCCGTCACCACTTGTCAGTTGCGTGGAATTGCCTCCTTTAGCTAGTGATTTCCAAAGGTGCTGCCTATCTATGTCCCCTTGATTGGAAGAGTAGATTACTTCCTTATTATCCTTTGAAATGGAAACATATTGAACTTCAAAGTTTCCTTCGGTCAACCTGTTTATTTTTCCGTTTTCGATGGAAACTGAAAACAAATTTGTCCAGCCATATTTTTCCCAGGGAAAAACGATGTAACCATCCGCACTCCAGAAAATCTGATTAGCGGCTGAGATACCCCGAAAAACACTCCCTGCTCCCTCATCGGCTTTCCATAATTGTTTGCCTTTACCGGTTTCAACATCAGCGACCCAGATAGACCAGGATAAACCACCACGGTGGGGTTCAAAAATCAGCTGATCTTTTTCGTTGGGAACCCTAATAAAGGCAACCTGGGTTCCATCCGCCGACCAGGCCGGGTCGCTATCTTGATCAACTGATGGGCTTAGGTAGGTTAAATTTTTCGATGCAAAATCAAAGACACCAATAAAACTATGATCACCTCGGCCGCTTGTAAAAGCAAGCTTGCTACCATCTGGTGACCACCTTAGCTGTGAGGCACTTCCGCGGGTGGTCATCATTTGGGACGGTTCTGATTCATCATCCAAATTCGTGAACCAAACTTGCCCCTTGGAGAGATAAACAATTTCGTTCTTGGTTGGAGAAATGGCTGGAGATCGACCTTCCGTGACAAATCCATTTTCTTTAGAAGATATATCCAATACCCGAATTTCCTGCTGAACACCTTCAGAAATAATTGCCGGATTAGGAAACTCTCCCTGCCGATTAGCATTTGCTCCTCTAACGAAAATGATCTTATCTTCTGCTGCATTAAATTGAAGATCGGAGATTTCCTGGCCGTCGTCTTGCTTGTAATCTGTCAATTGCACCCCTTTGAAATCCGGTGCAACAGCAAACCAGATGTTGCGAACACCTTCTTTGTTTTCAACCCAGGTCAGTTTGCTACCACTTGGCGAGGCTGTTAAGTTGGTGGGGAAAGAATAAGAAAGGAATTGATCGAGAGTTTGGGCGTTGATTCCAAATGTGAAATACAAAAGGCCAAGTGTTAACAAAAGTCTCATCTTGATATTTTTTTGAGAAGTTAGGAAGAATGGTTGAGGGATGAAATATCTACCTTCCTCAGTGTGGAATTTCGATGATAATCGGGGTGATAGAGTATTTAGATGTAACTCCTCCTGACTAACAAGATGTCTGTGTGCCACAGACCTTGTTGGAACTTCATTTTTTGCTCTTAAAGATTCATCTGTCGTCCTAACGTCCTCCCTATGAAAAAGGTCATCATATCATTCTTTTCGACTCCTTTCTCAGAGTGGTATTCCGATGATAATCGGAATGGAACGATGAGCCTCTTGATAAGATCTACGACTATTGCCATAATCTGTGCCCTACAGACAATCCGACCTGATAGTGACTTAGTCACTCTTGAGTTTTTGAGCTACACTATCATAGTATTCTTGGGTTAATTTATCGGTCCAAATAGTTGGTTCCTCACCGTAAATAGCGATATATGAAACGTCACTATTCGCTGAGGACGAATGCCAATGCTCAGTGTTTTTTTCGCATTTAATGACATCGCCTTTTTTGATCAAAGCTGGCTCTTTTCCCTTTTCCTGATAATAACCCTCACCATCGACAACAATGATAACCTGAACCGTTGTGTGCTTGTGCCAGTCAAGTGTTGAGTTAGCGCTAAAGGTTGCCTGTGTGATATTATAATCGAAAGCGTTGTCTGCTTCAAGCAAAAAGTTCAACCATGCTTCACCGATATGATGTGTGTTTGGCGCCTTAACACCTTCACTCATATAAGAGCTAACATTATACTCAGCGTCCTGAGCCTTTATTAAAAAAGGTAGAAATAAAACTAAAAGGGCTATCTTTTTCATCTTCTAATATTTGAAATGAGATTAAACAAATTTACTCATTCCTTAAGTCCGTTAAAGGGTTTATTAAAGAAGCCTTAATCGTCAAATCGGTTCGCTAACAACCACCCAAATAACTTATCCTCTCCAAACACCAAATAGGTTCATTAAGCGCATGATACCTTATAGTTTAGCTGTACCAATAAGATTATCATGAGAAACTTAATTATCCTTTTATTTCTGATTGCACAATCAAATTTGGCCCTGGGCCAGAGCGACTACTTTTATCCATCTGGTCAAAATTTTGACCCTAATATACCATCACCGGAAGAGTTCCTTGGCTATCCAATTGGGGAGTTCCATACCCGCCATGACCGCATTGTCAGCTACTTTGAAATGCTGGCTGAGAAATCTGACAAGGCAACTCTTCAGGTAATTGGCAAGACCTACGAACAGCGGCCACAAATTGTGCTCACGGTTACATCTCCCGAAAACCACGGCAACCTGGAATCAATCCGGCAGGAACACTTAAAAATTTCTGACCCCTCACAAACTTCACCTGATGTTTCAGCTATGCCAGTGGTCATGACGCTGGGCTTCAACGTCCATGGTAATGAGCCTTCATCAAGTGAAGCTGCACTTTTGACCGCCTATTACATCGTGGCTTCAAATACTCCAGAGGCGGAAGAGTACCGCAAAAATGCTGTCATTTTTATCGATCCGGTTTATAACCCCGATGGCCGGGACAGACACACCAACTGGGCCAACATGCACCGTGGTGACCCTAAGGTGGCCGACCCATGGGACAGGGAGCACAATGAAGTTTGGCCAAGTGGCCGGGTGAACCATTATTGGTTTGATCTCAACCGTGACTGGCTTCCGTTGGTTCATCCTGAAAGCAAGGCCAGGATTGATTTTTATCATCAGTGGTTGCCAAACATGGTGACTGATTTCCATGAAATGGGCACCAACTCCACCTATTTCTTTGAGCCCACCAAACCGTTCGGATCTGAGAATCCGCTGGTGCCGCGAACGAACTATGACAAGCTGAACAACCTCATGGCCAAGTATTTCTCAAGAAATCTTGACGAGATCGGCTCACTTTATTTCACCAAAGAAGTCTTTGACAATTCGTATCCGGGATACGGTTCCACTTATCCTGACATCCATGGTGGTTTAGGGCTTGTATTTGAACAGGCTAGTTCACGAGGCCACTTGCAGCAAAGCCGCACCCGGCAGGTTGAGTTCAGGTTTACAATCCGCAACCATTTGAGGTCTGCCCTTGCGACAATCGAGGGTACTGTAAAAGAGAAAGACGTATTCTTGAAGCATCAGCGGGAATTCTTTGAGTCTGCTATCTCCGATGCCAATGCTGATCCAGTAAAGGCTTACATTTTTGGTGAGCAATATGACCAAACACGATTAAATGCATTCCTGGAATTGGCACTGCGACACAATATTAAAGTATACAGTACCTCTCAGTCGCAGCAGCAGGGCGGACTAAGTTATCAAGCTGGTAAATCATACATTATCCCGACTAACCAACCTCAATATCGCATGGTGAAATCCATGTTTGAAAAGGTGAAGTCATTCCATGATTCAGTTTTTTACGATGCATCGGCGTGGTCGATGGCACTGGCTTACGGCATTGATCATACCGAGATCAAGACAACAAGATTCCAATTAGAGGAGCAGATCAATGAGGTTCCTTCAAACACTATAGATCAAAAGCAGGCAACTTATGCTTATTTGTTGGATTCGAAAGATCTGAATGTGCATAAGGCACTTTATCATCTTTTGAAAAATGAGGTTTATGTACATGTTGGTTTAAAGCCATTTGCAGCTACCGTCGGCGGCCAAACCAAAAGTTACAGCTATGGCAGTCTCGTGGTTTCGGTTGTGGATCAGGATTTAGCACAAGAAGAAATACACCAGTATGTAAAGGAAGCAGCAGCACTTTCAGGGCTGGAGTTTGATCCGGTGGGCACCGGCATGAGTGTTTCTGGGATTGATTTGGGTTCCGGTAATTTCAGGCCAATTGATGCTCCAAAAGCCATGATGATAGTAGGCGAAGGAGTTTATCTTTATGAAGCAGGCGAAATATGGCATTTGCTGGATACTAAAGTCGGCATGCCGATTACCAAGGTTGATAAAATTGACCTGCCAAGAGTTAACCTGAATGATTACACTACGATTGTCATGGTTCATGGTAATTACAATGACCTATCCGACAGTTGGGTGGCGGATCTTAAAAGGTGGGTTGGTTCCGGGGGTACGCTCATTACTCAGAAATCAGCTACCTCCTGGGCAATTAACAAAGAACTTTCCATTTCGGAGTTTAAAACGAAAAACAAAGAAGAGAATGAAGATGTACCTCGGCTTAACTATGCCACTGCACAGGATGCAAGAGGTGCACAAAGAATTGGCGGCTCCATTTATGAATTGGACTTAGATATCACCCACCCTATAGGTTTCGGCTATCAAAAGGAGCAAATACCAGTTTATCGTAACAGCACAATTTTTCTAAAGCCCAGCCAAAATGAGTTCAGTACAGTTGGTCAGTACACCTCCAGCCCCTGGTTGAGCGGCTATATTTCAGCCGATAATCTGGAATTGGTTAAAAATTCAGCTTCTATTGTGGTAAGCCCAAATGGTAACGGCAGGGTGATCCAGTTTACTGATAACCCCAACTTCCGAGGCACATGGCTGGGTACTTCTAAACTATTTTTGAATGCGCTGTTTTATGGGGCATTGGTGAGGGTACCTTGATGGAGTATCGCAAGCAACACCAGTAATCATGTGTTTATTGGTATGTGATTTTTATGTGACATTTATTAAAAATTTCCACTATTATTGTGAAGTACTGAAAAAAATAGGCTAATTAAAGATTTTCCAAAAACAGCTAAGAATTACATCAAGCTCTGGTTTCAAGAAGATATCCGGTGGAAAAAACTTACCACATGGACAAAATTAGCCGAGACGTCTTCAATAATTGGTCTATTTGCCATTTTGTTTCAAAGTATTTTGAGTGACAAATCAGCCCTAATGGGAGTGGTTTTTATTGGCTTAGCCTGTTTATTTTTAATAGTTGACAACATACTATTGAAAGGTAAGATTTACTATCAATTTCAGGAGATTGAACCTCTTCGAAAGAAAGCTAAAATCGCAGATTCCTTGGATAATCTAAATACAGCCTTTTCTGCAATTCATTCAACGACTCGAAATCAATCTAGCCCTGAGACAATATTAAATTCATTCCATACTTTATGTAATCAGGTAGCTGGAGTTTTTAAAGTTTATACAGGAAGTGATTGTTCTGTATGTATAAAAATATTTTCTACTCCACCAAGGAAAAGGGGTGGTACAACTAATGTTGCTGTAACTACGTTGTGTCGGGATTCAGTTCATTCAGATCGAGACTTATCGATTGATAATGATTTTAAACATAAAGTTATTAAGAACACCGATTTCATTTCAATTCTTGAAAATATGGGGAAAGCTACCGGTCAAAAGTTTCTGTGCAACAACTTACCACTTTTAAAAGGTTACAAGAACACGAGTTTTCCTCATTATAGCAACAACTATACAGAAAAAGGGCTTCCAGACGAAATGGTGGATAGCGAAAGGCAACGTCAATGGCCATTACCATATAAAAGTTCACTTGTAGTTCCGATAGATTTGAAATCGTCCTCAACAGAAACCTTCATTGGGTATTTATGTGTAGATAGTCCGGATATCGAAACATTTGATTCTGATATTTGTTATAAATTGTTGTCGGGAATAAGTGAAGGGATATACGATTCTTTAGATACCTTAGTAAAAATTCTGCAAAATGGGAAAGCAAAAAGTTAATTTTCAATCTGCTAGTAAAGGTACCGTCAGAGTAACAACAACAGGTTCTGGTAAAACATACTCTGCAACAATTAAAACGATTGGTCAAACTGGAATTCAGAGATTGGTCGAGATCAAAAAAGGGCTTAATGACAATAAGTAGTATTCGATTGTTTTTAATGTAGTAATCCCTAACCTCAAGTTGATCTATGAGACTTTAATGCAATAAGATTGCAAATTGAACGCATCAATCTGGCACATTATTCTACATCATGTCCCCCTCTAATGTATTGAGCTGTCAAAGCTTTAACATTAAACTGAAAACCATGAATGAATTTATGCTATTAATGAGAGGAGATGATTCTGAGACAGCATCTCCTGAGGAAATGCAAAAGAGAATGGGTGATTACATGGCCTGGATCAAAGGGTTGATGGAGGAAGACCGATTTGTGGCCGGACAACCTTTGCAGCCCACTGGCAAACTTCTCACTAATAAAGACACCATTTTATCCGATGGCCCATTTTTAGAACCCAAGGAAATCATTGGGGGCTATGTCATCCTGAAAGCTACGAATATTGATGAGGCCACAGAAATGGCCAGGAATTGCCCCTTGCTGCATCATTGCGAAATAATGGTCAGACCTGTGTTTGATGTCCAGGGCGGATAAAACGAACGTTAATAATTTAGTTGACCATCTTTTCAGAAATGAGTTTGGAAAGATGGTCTCCTTTCTCACTCACAGTTATGGCATCCATTTTATTGATGATGCCGAAGATATCGCTCAAGACACCCTTGTCTCAGCGTTTCACAATTGGAGCTACAATGGTATTCCCGACAATCCTGAGGGCTGGATTAGGCGGGTGGCGAATAACAAAGCACTCAACATTCTAAAAAAAGAGCAGGTCAGAACCCGATATGCTCATGGAGCCAAAGGTCACTCTTCAAAATCTCATTCAGATGACCATAACTTCTTAGAAGAAGTTCAGGACAGCATGCTAAGAATGATCCTTGCTTGCTGTGACCCCTCGATATCATCTAAAAGTCAAATAATACTCGTACTCAGCGTACTTTGTGGGTTTAGCAGAAAGGAAATTGCCAATGCACTTTTGGATGAAGAGGAGGCTATCAAAAAGCGACTTTTTAGAGCAAAAAAACTACTTCGGGAAAACGATTTTTCCCCAGAATCGCTGACAGGTAATGAATTAAGCCCAAGGTTAAATGTCACCTATAGCTGCATGTATCTTCTTTTTAATGAAGGTTATAATTCGTCGCATCATGATGATTTGATTAGAAAAGACCTGTGCCTTGAGGCGATGCGTTTGACCAAACTGCTAGTGGAACGGTATCCCAATGATACATCGGCCAATGCCCTATTGGCTCTTATGTGTTTTCATGTTGCGAGGTTTGACGAAAGGATTGATAATAGTGGGGCAATTGTCCTTTTTAAGGATCAAAACAGAAGTAACTGGAATGAGGAATTAATCAGAAAAGGTGATTACTACCTGGCTAATTCTGCCGTAGGCAACGATCTAAATGCCTATCACATCGAGGCTAGTATTGCAGCCATTCATTGTCATGCATCAAGCTATGAGAAAACCAATTGGCTCTTTATCAAAAAACTTTATGAGCGACTTTATAAGATAAAACCTTCACCTATAATTCAACTCAACCTGGCAATTGTTGAAAGCCAGCTTAGTGGAATTGATTCTGGTATCGAACAGCTCAATAAGCTAGCTATCAAAGAATCTAAGCTTCAAAAATACCACTTGCTCTATGCCACACTTGGGGAGTTCTACAGCCAAAAAAATGAAAGGGATAAGGCGATTTCAAATTTTGAAACAGCCTTATCTCTGACCTCATCATCAAAGGAGGAATTGCTTTTAAAAAACAAAATTGCCTCTCTGCAACGATCCTAGTTCCAGTTCTTTTCACACTTTTGGATTACACCCTCTTCAACCTGTGCGATCCAGTCTTGCTTTACTTTTTGATCTGCAAACAAATACAGATTGTCATCATGTATATGCCAGGCTTTGGGGTCTACTTTGGCAGTAAAACCTTTGCTTACAGCAAAAGCACAATAACCACCAAATTGAGGTGCATACTTTTCTGGTGAACTCTTAAAAGCATCTAGGTTTACTGAATTAGCAAATTTCCAATTAGCACCGCCCCAATTAGTTTGATATTCTTCTGAGCCTTCCTGGGCGGTGCCATTGTTGAAGTAAGCAACCGGATCATATCCGCCGATTGCAAAACCAGCACTCTGCTGTACAGGATCATGGATACTCCAACCCAGTGGATTTACCTGTTTAACTCTCGTGAAAATGAATATCCCCACGATTAGAACCCCCAAAACTATCAATGCAATTGTCATCATCTTTCGTCTCATTTTTTGAAAATTTTAAGATTGACAACTCATTGACCAGAATGGGGACTTAGCTGTTCCTTACGAAAGAAACCGATCACTCATCCCGCAACACCTTCACCGGATTCATCAATGCAGCCCTAATTGTTTGATTACTAATGGTTAGGAGTGCTATAAGGAGTAGCGTAAACCCTGCCAGGCCATAAATCCACCATTCAACATTAATTCGATAGGCGAAATTATCCAGCCACAAATTGAGGATATAGTGCAAACCAGGAATCACAATTGCAGATGCGATTCCTATCAGGATAAGATAGTTTCTGGAAAGCAAAACCATCAATGACGGAAGCGATGCTCCAAGCACTTTTCTTACTCCAATCTCTTTCATCCGGTTATTGACCATAAATGCGACTAATCCATATAATCCCAGGCAGGCAAGTATCACAGCCAAACCAGAGAAACCGGTAATTAAAAGACCTAGTTTCTCTTCTTTATTGTACAGGTTATTTAGGTCATCATCCATAAACTGGATATCCAAAGGAATACCTGGGGCTACTTCATTCCATTCTTCTTCAACCAGGGCGACTTTTTCACTCAGGTTTCCCGCATTGGTTCGAATGAATAAATGTTCCATCCCTATAAATGGCATGATCAATACTGTTGGGGATGTAGCATTGTGAAGTGATGAAAAATTAAAATCTTCTGTAACTCCGATTACCGTTCGTGGGCCATCAATAGTAAAAAATCGTAGTTTTTTTCCAATTGGGTCTTCAAGGCCTAATTGTCTAACAGTGCTTTCACTAATGATGATTGATTGGGTTGAATCGTTGGCAAATTCTTTTGAAAATGATCTGCCTGATATCAGGTTAATCCCCATGGTTTTCAGAAAATCATAATCAACCAGGTTACCGACAACCTGCCTGGCTTCAGATCGATCCTTACCGTCAACCAAAATTGGGTTAACTGGCCAGGGATCACCCATCTTTCTTTCACCACGGCTGACACTAAGTATTTCAGAACTCTGTAAAATATTCTGTTTGAAAACTTCATAATACCTCGACATGTCAGTAGGTAACAGCTTGATTACCATTACATTTTCCTTATCAAACCCTAGCGACTGATCCCTTAAGAAATTTATTTGTTTTGTTACAACTATGGTCGAGGCAATAAGTCCGATAGAAATGCAGAATTGAATTACTACCAATACATTTTTCAATTTACCAGACATTCCGCCCCCAACTTTAAGTTGACCTTTTAAAGCAGCTATTGTCTGGAACCTAGCCAACAAGAATGAGGGGTAAATTCCGCCAAGTATTCCCAGGACAATGCTGAAGCCTATCACAATTGGGAATGTGTTGAAAATCAGGGACCAGTCCAGTGCCAGGTCCCACTCTAACAGACTTTTCACATAGGGGAAACTTAAAATTGCAAATGAATAGGCCAGGGCGAGACTGATTACAGATACCACTATTGATTCTGTCAGCAGCTGAAATATCAGCTTCGTCCTGTTGGCCCCAAGCACTTTTCTCAGGCCAATTTCTTTACCGCGGTTCATTGAAAAGGCAACCGTCAGGTTCATAAAATTGAAGCCGGCAATCAGTAAAATGAGCAGTGCTATGCTGCCCAATGCATAGATTGAAAAATTATTTCCATTACGCATATGGCTGGCAAGATCATCTATCATGCCATTTGAGCCCAGATAAATATCCTTTAGAGATTGAACCTGTGAAACCAGGGGCTTTCTTCCCTCTTGTGTTTTAGAGGTATAAACCTCATCAAGCTTGGCCTTAAAATCAGCTGGGTTTGACCCGTTTTGGAGTTCAACGTAAGTAAGGAAACCCAACCACCGCCAACTTGATAGATCAGAAAAATAGCCATCTGGGATTTGATAAGTAGAAAACGAAATTAAGTAATCAAAACGGAGGTGTGAATTGCTTGGTATGGGGGCCAGGATACCTGCCACCCTTAAAGTGAGGTCATTATTCATTGTAATTAGTTGACCAACCGGATTTTCGTCATCAAAATACCTGGCGGCCATCGCTTCAGTCATCACAATAGTATTCGGCTCATCAAGAGCTGTGTTGATATTCCCATTTTTCAGTTTAAAGGAAAAGATTTCCAGAAATACGGAATCCGCATAAAACCCAAAGTCTTCATAAAAGCTGCGATCGCCATTCCTGAAAAGTGATCGCAGAGCATATCGTAGCTGGGTAGCCTTATTGACCTCCGGTATAAGGTCTCGAATTCCCGGGGCCAGGGCTGGTGGGCTGTTCAAAAATGTAACGTATGCACCAGTATTATCAGGGTTGTCGCTGATGATACGGTAAATGTTTTCGTGGTTGTCATGAAATTTGTCAAACCCCACTTCATGGTTAATGAAATAGAAGATTAATAAGCAACTGCCCAGACCAAGCGATAAACCGAGAATGTTAATAGAGGTGTACCCTTTATGTTTCAGGAGGTATCTGATTGATGTAAGTAAGTTGCTTTTTATCATGGCGCTATGACTTGATTGGTACTTGCTTTGCGTTTCGCTTTTAAGTGTATGCCTATTGATAAACTTGAAGACATTGATCCAATATTTGAATTTTGCCCTAAGATTTCCAACCTCTTCACACTCATCATTAAACCGCTCTTCCAAATCCCCCAGAATTGATTCCCTCAGTTCATTTCTACAATACCATTTGAAGAACCTGATGGCGGATTTTGGAGGTTTGACTTTATTCATTCCTCAAGACCTTCACCGGGTTGGTCAAGGCTGCCCTTATGGTTTGATTACTAATGGTTATTAAGGCAATAAGCAAAAGCACCAATCCAGCGGAGGCATACATCCACCATTGCATTTCTATTCGATAAGCAAAAGAATTCAACCACATATCGCCTAGATAATATATCATGGGCCATGCCATTACATTGGCAATTATGATCAACAGGATAAACTTCTTAGATAGCACAAGCAGCAGTTTCTCAACTGAGGCCCCGAGTACTTTTCTAATACCTACTTCTTTTAATTTGGCTTGAACTGAAAAAGCCACCAAACCATAAAGGCCCAAACAAGCAAGTATCACTGCAAGGCCAGAAAATACATTGATGAGGCCGGCCAACTTTTCTTCCTGCTCATACATCTGCTGTATGCCATCATCCATGAAAGTCACATCAAACGGAGATGCACCCACAATCGACTTCCAATCATTTTCCAGGATTGACAAAGTTTCGGCAACATTCCCAGGAGCGATTTTTATGAGTAACAACTCAGTATTGGTAAAAGGCCGCACAATGGCCAGCGGGGCAATATCCGAATGGAGGGAATTGAAATGGAAATCCTTAACCACCCCGATGACTGTCCTTTCGATCCTGTTAAAATTAATCTTGGTTCCAAGGGGCTGTTCCAACTCCATGATACCGACTGCGGTTTCATTTAGTATCATGGCCGCTGAATCGCTTAGAAAATCTTTGGATAGAAATCGACCTTCAACCAACTCAATCCCGGTAAGTTCTAAAAAGGCGTCATCCGTTTGGTAATAGGCTAACTGATAAGCTTCGTCTTCAGGTGCTCCAACTAAAGTGGCAGGACCTGATGAACTGGAACCATCAAGACCATGACTGCACATTGAAACTTTCAAAACCTGTGAGTGTTGCTCAAATCTATTTTTTAGGGCATTGTGATGCTTCGCCATATCCTCACGCAACACCTGTACTTTAATTACATTTTCTTTATCAAAACCCAGCGATTTATTTCTAATAAAATTCATCTGGGAGACAATTACGATACTCCCCGCAATTAGCATTACCGAAATGAAGAATTGAAATACCATGAGTGCGTTTCGTAAAGCTGCTCCGGCCTTTCCAGTTTTCAACTTTCCACCAAGTGCTGCAATTGGGCTAAAGGCTGAAAGTACTGCAGATGGATAAGAGCCTGATAGAACCCCTACAAGTAAGGTCGCAGCGATAAACAAAGGCAAAAGCGTCAAATATTCAGAAAGGGAGGATGGTAATGCAATGTCAAGCTGTTCTTTAAAATATGATTGACTAGCCAGAATGAGAACGAATGCAACAGTAAGGCTGATCAAGCTGACAACAACTGATTCCGTAAGAAATTGAAAAACAATCCTGCCTTTCACGGCACCCATTACCTTTCTTATACCAATTTCCTTGCCCCGGCTGAGTGATAAGGCCGTTGAAAGGTTCATAAAATTGAAGCCAGCAATTACCATTATTAAAACTGCAACTAATGACAAACCATAGATGGTAGACTTAGTTCCAGTGTGAATTGATTCCCCCACGTTAGTATACTTACCTGATTCAAGATAGATTGAATGCAAAGGCTGCAATTCAGTACTTGTAGTAATATTGGCTCTGTTAAAATTCTCGTTATACAGTTTTATGATCTGATCATTAATTGTAGCTACATCTACATTTGGGGTGGTGAGTATATAGGTGTGAAAACCAGCCCATCCCCAGCTGTTTAAGTCGGCTAAATAGCCATCAGGTACAACATAAGTTTCAAATGAAATGAGCATGTCGAAAGTGATGTGAGAGTTAGCTGGGAGCGGTTTCAAAACCCCAGTGACTTGTAAAGATCGCCTGCCATCAAATGAAATCACTTTTCCCATTGGATCCTCATCGCCGAAGTACTTGGTGGCCATGGCCTCGGTGATCACTACTGAATTGGGATTGTTCAAGGCAGTATTTTTATCTCCCGCTTTTAACTCAAAATCGAAAATTTGAAGAAAAACCGAATCTGCATAGAAAACATTGCCCTGATTAAAAATCCGATCCCCAACCGCGTAGGTATGATCATCTGCATAACGCAACCTGGTCGATTTCTCGATTCCGGAAATGCCACTCCTTATGCTTGGCGCAAGCGCCGGAGGAGTCCTGGCCCAATAGATGGGTCCAGAGGTTCGGGTGAATGTATTGGTCACTCGATAAATCCTATCACCCTTTGTATGAAACTGATCGAATGATAGTTCCTTAGTCACATAGAAGAAAATGATCATGCAACTTGCCAAACCAACTGCCAGGCCTAAAATATTGATAGACGCATAGCCTTTGTTTTTCAACAGGCTTCTAAGTGTTATTAGGAGATAGTTTCTGAGCATAGCGGAGTTATTTGATCGACGATAATTCGGGTTATTATTTCTATTGAGTGTGTGACGGTTGATAAAACGAATAACATTTAGCCAGTAATTAAATTTGGCTTTTGACGCTGTTTTTTTTTCCAGATCATCAAAAAACCTTTCATGGAGATCGCCCAGGATAGATTCGGCCAAATCATTTTTACAATAAAACCTGAAAAATCGATCAGCCAACCTTGGCGGCAAGATGTTGCTTTGAGCACTCATCCTATTTCCAAAACGTACTGTGGAATCATACTCCACAACTGGTTCCTGGCTTCCCGTGATTCTTTTAATGCAGCCTTTCCAAGAGCAGTAATCACAAAAAAGCGCTTTCTTCTTCCTCCTCGTTCTGCTGTCGCTCCGCCAACCCTTGATTGAACAAAACCTTTTTCCTCCAACCGGTAGAGTGCAGTATGTACACTACTCATTGTTACAGACCGTTTCAGTTTTTCCTCAATGGCTTTGGTGATTGACAGGCCATAAGCCTCATTATGCTGTGCTGCCACCAGCAGCAACACAATCTCCTCAAACTCTCCAATTGTAGTTTTCATAAACAGATATTATTTACCCATTTGTAAAAGTAATTATCAAAAACGAACCTCCTTGATAAAGGTTCTTTGATAATTCAGAATGTTATTTAAAAGTGATGAACGACTGTTTACTGTCGCCTAATGCGCCAAAGGCCCATTTCAAACTTGATAATTCTAAATGGGCCTATAATTTGGCCGAAGCCATCTTCGCCATACGCGAGATGTGAGGGTAAAATAAGCAATGCCCGCTGTCCCTCTCTCATATAACTGACCCCCTCATTCCAACCTCGAATTAACGATGGGTCACCGAGGTTTCTAACTAACGGCACATAGTCGTTGCCATCAACAAAAATTTCTGCCGCCCTGGCATCTTCTTCTATGGTGGTATCGAATACTCTTCCGTATAAAAATGAGCCGGTATAATCTATGCTAATAATATCTCCTGGATTGGGAGGTTCGCCGCTTCCCTCAGTAAAAGGGACGATTCGAAGGCCATTTTCAGTAATAAAAACAGAATCGAAACCTTGCTCTAATATGAACTGATCGATCGAGTCTTCTTCAAGCGCCAGCCTCGCTTCAAATGTCAGACTATCTTCAAAAATCTCTACAGGGTTTGGGTCTTCACAACCACTCCAAAGTGATGACAAACCAAATAGCCCCACTATTCCAATAAGTACTGTTAAACGCATTTTTTAGTTAATTCTCCTCAATACCAACCAATTCAACATCAAACTTTAAAACAGCGTTTGGAGGTATAACCCCACCGCTTCCACGCTCTCCATAGCCTAATGCCGAAGGAATGTAGAGTGTTGCTTTTGAGCCAACATTCAACAATGCAATGCCCTCATCCCAGCCACGGATAACCCGTCCTTGTCCAAGTGGGAAAGTGAAAGGGTCACCACGGTCGTATGAAGAATCAAACTTGGTTCCATCCATCAGGGTTCCGTGGTAGTGTACAATCACTGTTTGGCCGACTTCCGGTTTTGCGCCAGTTCCCTCTTGTGTGACTGCATACCTCAATCCGGTGTCGGTTGTCACTGCGTCAATATCATTTTCTTCGAGATATTCATCTATAATCTCGCCGTCAATGCTGGTCTGTTTTGACAACCTGAAATCCATGAATGCTTCAAACGTCATTACATCTTCAAGCCCCACACGAAAACTGACTTGCTTTGCATCAGCAAGAGAGTCAGGCACTGGCTGACCGAATGACTTGGTAAATAAATCAAGAATGGGAAGATTGAAATGAATGCTATCGCCTTCACGAAGAAGCGAGATCACCTCATAAAGCATACCTGCTTCTTTCCAATTTGCGGTGTCAAACCTAATGGGTACAGCACCTCCAACAGAATCTGTATTATAGAGGTCTTTGCCAGTATCGTCGTTATAATACATGTTTATCAGCATTACCTCGCCATGATTTGGAGTGATGCCTTCCCCTTCTTCAATGTATGTAACTTCTACACCGCTCTCTGTTTTAATCGTGTTTTCAGATGAGCAAGCCATAATAACGAAAGCCAACCCCCACAATTTCCAATTCAAATTTTTCATCTAGTCTTATTTAATTCTGTTTTGTACTTAGGTAATAATTCTTCAAATTTTTTTACGGTCTCCTTGAGAGAGGACTCTGATTTACCGCCTGCTGCATTTTTATGGCCCCCACCTAAAAAATTCTCCTTAGCAAAGTTGTTCACTGAAAAGTCCCCGATTGACCTAAATGACATCTTTATGCCGTCTTCCCTTTCAATAATAGTTGCGGCCATAGTAATTCCCTTTATTGATAAGCCATAATTGACAAGGCCTTCTGAATCGCCTGTTTGATAGTTGTACTTTTTAAGATCATCAGACGAAAGAACAAAATAAGCCACCTTGTATTCCGGTATTACTTTGAGTTTTTCGGAAAGTGCATAACCAATAAGCTTCAATCTACTGTAAGTGTAGGCGTCATAGACCATGCTGCTCACCTGGGTTACATTGGCACCACTGTTTATCAAAGCAGCCACCGTCTCATGTACTTTTGCAGTGGTGCATGAATGCCTGAAAGAGCCCGTATCAGTCATTATACCGGCATACAAGCACTCAGCAATGTCTTTATCAATCAGTTGTTCATCACCGAAGTCAACAATCATGTCGTAAACAAGCTCTGCTGTTGCTGCAGCTGCTGTTGACCATGATCTGAAATCAGCGAAATCCTCAGGGTTGAGGTGATGATCTATCAAAACCTTTTTGGCCCCTGCGTTTCTTATTACTTCCCCTAAATCATCTATTCGATTAAGGCTGGAGAAATCCAAACAAAAGATTATTTCTGCATTATTTACTAACTGATTTCCTTTTTCATGGTCATCAGAATAAACTGTCACATCACTATTGCCTTTCATCCATTTCAAGAAATCAGGATAACCTGTTGGAGAGATCACTTTAGTGTCGTGTCCCTTCTTTTGCAGGTATTGTGCCATGCCCAAAGAAGAACCCAGGGCATCTGCATCGGGCTTTGTGTGCATAACAATTACACACTTTTTAGGTGAACTTAATAGTTCTTTGAAGTCGTTGAAATTCGTCATTCAGCTGTTGCCAAGCTAAGTTTGGCAAAAAAACAAACCGCAAAGGTGTCACCATTAATTAGGTTTAACAAAAGAGCACAATTCAATCTTTTAATGAACCCCTACGAGTCCGATGGGAATGGACTATTTTTGCAGCCGCTTTACAATTAAGCTCTTAAATCAAACACAAATTGAACACGATGTCAGGAAAAATAACCTTTACTATGATTAAGCCGGATGCCTTTGGAGCAGGAAACGCCGGTGCAATTACCAAAATTATTGAAGAGAACGGCTTTACAATCCAGGCGATGAAATTGACCCGTTTGTCAGAAAGAAAGGCTGGTCAATTCTACGCAGTGCACAAAGAGCGTCCATTTTATGGAGATCTTTGCAAATACATGAGCTCAGGCCCCATTATAGCCATGATCTTAAACAAAGAGAATGCTATTGAGGATTTCAGAAAGTTAATCGGGGCCACTAACCCAGCTGATGCGGCTGAGGGAACTATAAGAAAAATGTTCGCAACATCAATTGAAGCAAATGCAATTCATGGTTCAGATTCTGATGAAAACGCATTAATTGAAGGCAATTTTTTCTTCTCAGAATTGGAGAAGCACTATCAGGATTAAGCGGCCATTCCCTGCTCCAGGGTTTCAATCCAGAAATTGTTGAAGCCGAGACCGATGTGAATGGTGATTTCCTTTGTTTGGAGCAGTTCCAGAATGGCAAGGAAATTAAAAATAACAGCAACTTTTGAAGGCATCTCTTCCATAATCTCCTGGAATGATGCCTTTTTCTTTTCCTGGAGCTTGCCAAGTAAAAAGCTTTTTTGATCACTTATGGTAAATGGATATTGCACCACCTTATGAGAAGGCTTGTTCTTTTCAATCTCGTAGCGGTCAATCGCCTTCTGGTAAACTTTTAACAGTTTGTACAAATCGAGATTCTGTAATTCGGCTTCTACATTTACCACTTCTGATAGCGACCTGATCTCTTTCATCAAATTGCCACGTTTTTCTTTCTCCAACCGATCCTTCTCCATATCGGCAATTTGACCGACCACCTCTTTGTATCGCTTGTATTCTAACAAGTGTTTCACCAATTCTTCTCTCGGGTCAATTTCATTACCCTCCTCATCCAATTGTGGTCTTGGTAGCAACATTTTGGCTTTGATGCGCATCAGCTTGGCCGCAACAAGAATAAACTCACTTGCTACTTCAATATTCATATGTTCCAAATGATGAACATATTGAAGAAAATCATTGGTGATATTAGCTATCGGGATATCGTGGATATCTAATTCATCCCTCTCTATAAAAAAAAGCAGGAGATCAAAAGGCCCTTCAAAAAGTGGCAATTTGACTTCAAACTTTTCTTGTGTGGCATGCATTGATCCAAAGATAGTTAGCACAATTTGCCGTTAAACATTCATCGGCAAAAAAATAATTATTTTTGTCCTCGTTTTGTTTTTCAAAATTGATCGATAAAACAAAATTGCAAACCGACAGTTAGTAGACTATTTGTAACATTCCCAATATGTTGATCACTCCAGGCCCAAAGCTTTCCAAGATCAATTTACCCGATGATCTGAGGAAGTTCGATGAAACAGAATTAGTCTCCATTTGTGATGAATTAAGGCAGTTTATTGTCGACACAGTTTCAGTATATGGGGGCCACTTCGGGGCAAGCCTTGGGGTAGTTGAGTTATCAGTTGCGCTTCATTATGCTTTTAATACCCCAACAGATCAGTTGGTTTGGGATGTTGGACATCAGGCTTATGGTCATAAAATTTTAACTGGCCGTAGGGAAAACTTTCATACCAATAGGCTTTATGGAGGGCTTTCTGGCTTTCCGAAGAGAAAAGAGAGCGATTATGACACATTTGGTGTAGGTCATTCCAGTACTTCTATTTCTGCAGCACTTGGCATGGCGGTAGCCAATAAATATCTGGATGATGACCGCCAGCATATTGCCGTAATTGGAGACGGTGCAATGACCGGTGGCCTGGCATTTGAAGGGATGAACAATGCCGGGGTTTCAAATTCCAACCTGTTGATTGTCTTGAATGACAACTGCATGTCAATCGATCCGAACGTGGGTGCATTAAAGGATTACCTCACGGACATTACTACTTCAAAGGCTTACAACAAAATAAAAGATGAAGTCTGGCACCTTTTAGGGAAGTTCAGCAAGTTTGGGCCAAATCCAAGGGAGATTGTTTCGAAAGTTGAAAACAGCGTAAAGACATTTTTACTACAGCAAAGCAATCTATTCGAATCTTTGAACTTAAGATATTTCGGCCCTGTAGATGGCCATGATGTCAATCATTTAGTTGAAATTTTCAGGGATCTTCAGAACATACCAGGTCCTAAAATCCTGCATTGCGTCACTGTTAAAGGGAAAGGCTTCTCAGAAGCGGAAAAAGATCAAACCAAGTGGCATGCCCCAGGTAAGTTCGATAAAATCACTGGTCAGATTCATAAAAAAATTCCTGAAACACCGCAGCCACCTAAATACCAGGATGTTTTCGGGCACTCTTTGGTTGAATTGGCAGAGAAGAATGAGAAAATTGTGGGTGTAACCCCTGCCATGCCTTCTGGATCTTCTATGAACATTATGATGAAGGCAATGCCTGACCGGGCCTTTGACGTAGGTATTGCTGAGCAACATGCCGTAACTTTTTCAGCCGGGTTGTCAACTCAAGGTTTAATGCCATTCTGTAACATCTACAGCACTTTTATGCAAAGGGCTTATGATCAGGTGATCCACGATGTTTGCATTCAAAACCTACATGTGGTTTTCTGCCTGGATAGGGCTGGTTTTGCAGGAGCAGATGGCCCAACACATCATGGTTGCTTTGATTTGGCCTACATGAGGTGTGTGCCTAACATGGTTGTTTCTGCGCCCATGGACGAGTCAGAATTAAGAAATCTCATGTATACCAGTCAGCTCTCAAAGAATGCTGGCCCATTTACAATCAGGTATCCAAGGGGGCAAGGCGTGATGCCTGATTGGAGAACAGAATTTGAAGAAATTGAGATTGGTAAGGGCAGGATAATCAAAGAAGGTGACGACGTCGCAATTTTAACAATTGGCCACATTGGCAATTATGCAATCGAGGCATGCGAAATCCTCGAAGATGCAGCAATCAATGCCGGGCATTATGATATGCGCTTTGTAAAGCCACTTGATGAAGCGCTTCTCCATGAGGTGTTTTCAAAATATGACCACGTTATCACCGTTGAGGATGGAAGCCTTATGGGTGGTTTTGGCAGTGCTGTTCTAGAATTTGCAGCTGATCATCAGTACCATGCTACAATTAAGAGACTCGGAATACCCGATCGGATAGTAGAGCATGGCACCCAACAAGAACTGCACAAAGAATGTGGCTTTGATGTTGACGGGATTATTGAGGCTGTACAAGAGATTTTGGTAAGGAATTTGGTTAGCTAGCTAACAATTTCTTCCACCTATCGGATTCGGCAAACTCCTTTATAGCATTGTTTCGGGTTGAAAGTAAATTCCTCATGTATTCCTGCAATACCATGCTGTTGAATAAACGCCCAATAAATCCGAATGGTGCAGTGTAATAAAAAATATCACGCATAAGTGTAGAATCTTCTATCCATTCAAAGTAATGTTCATGCCTGAAACTACTGAATGCGCCCTTAACCATTTCATCCACGAAATAATCCGGCCTCTTAAACTCTGTAATCTTTGTTGTCAACTTCTGCTTTATTCCGAAGTGTTTGGCTTGCCAGGTAACTATTTCATTCAGCCCTATAAGACCACTGGTTACCCCTCCAACCGCTTCTTCCTTCGTATGGCTTACAGAAATTTTATGAAGGTCGATACTTCTCGAAAGATCAAAACAGCGCTCAAGCGGCGCTTTGATTTCAGTATCTAATTGAATAATTGGCATTTGAAAATGATCAAAAACCCGGTGGGTGCTTTTCTTCAAAATCTGTTGCTTCTTGAAAAGCTTTACCCAGAGTTAAAATTGAGGCTTCATCGTATAGATTACCAACTAAAGTGATGGACGTAGGATGGTTCTCCCTATCGAACCCATTGGGAATGGCCAGTGCAGGATGACCCGTTAGATTGGTGATTAGCAACTGTTTGCCACCAAATGTTGGGGATATTAAGACGTCCAGCTCTTTCATGATTTTATTAAACTCATTTATAAGTACTGATCTGTGTCGGTTTGCCTGTAAGTATTCTACAGCAGGGATAAACCTGCTTTGCCGTAGCGAGTTCGCCCTTGACCTGCCATCTTGTTGCACCATCAAGCTATCACTTTGGGAACGTACTAGCTCATCAAAGAAGGCACCAGCTTCAGCTCTCAATATGATATCAAATACATCATATGGTATGTTTTTGGGTGTTTCAACCGCTTTTAGCTCAACGCCTAATGATCGAAAAATTTCAAGCGTCGCTTCATTATTAACTCCGTTGCTAGTAGTATCTGACTCAAATTGATCTCTCAGATAACCAATCTTCATTTTTTGAATATCACGATTTGGGTTATAGTTAAAAGCAGCTTCTATAGTTGTTCGATCTTTGGTGTCAATGCCCCTAATCACATCAAAAACCAGTGCGCAATCGGTCACATTTCTGCATAACGGGCCGGGTTTGTCCATTGTCCACGATAAGGGCATGCAGCCATACCTACTCACTCTTCCATAAGTTGGGCGTAATCCTGAAACCCCATTTCTTGTAGCAGGGGAAGTAATTGAGCCGAGTGTTTCAGTGCCAATAGAAAATGGCACCAATCCCGCAGACGTAGCAGATCCTGAACCCGCTGAAGAACCACTTGCGCCCTGCTCTAAATCCCAGGGATTACGGGTTTTTCCTCCAAACCAAACATCCCCTCTTGCCAAAGCGCCAGAAGTCAATTTGGCAATTAATACTGCACCGGCTTCCTCAAGTTTTTCAACCACAGTTGCGTTATAATCCAGAATTTGATTTTTGTATGGAGCCGCTCCCCAGGTAGTCTTGTACCCTTCAACCGCAAATAGATCTTTTATCCCGTACGGTATGCCATGTAAGGACCCTCGGTATTTGCCAGATTTAATTTCTTCATCGGCTAAAGCAGCTTGCTTAAGGGCCAGTTCCTCAGTGAGGCTGATAACAGCGAATAGTTGATGGTCATATTTCTTAATGCGCTTAATGAAGAACTTTGTCAATTCGGTAGAAGTGATCTTTTGGTTTTTGATCAAGGATGCAAGTTGCGATATAGAATAAAAAGCCAACTCGTTTGTATCATCTGACAGTTCCACGTTGTCAGTTAATTGCCAATCAATTTTTATTTGCTGGCTTTCAAATTCAAAATCGTCAGGCAATGGATCAAAATACAGCGGGGGTGCAATATCGTTTGTCAGGTTATTTGAATAGGATCGCATCGTATCATACCCCTTCAGGTTACGATTGAGGTAATTGACCATCGTATCAATGGCGGTTTCTGAAAACTCAAAACCGATTAACCGCTGGGCATGCTTTACAGCAACGACAGAAATACGGTCCTCATTTGCGGCTAATGAGAATCCCAATATTCCACCAATTATCAGTGCAAAGAAAAGGCTACGATAATTTCTCATGTTAAAGGTGTTTCCATTCAATTTAAAAAGATTGATGGAATCAGTACCCTTCGAATTATTTAAATGGTGTTGTGTGCTGTGTAAATTGCACTGGCATTTAAAGCTTATATGGATAAACGAAAACTTATACCCCTTGGCATACTGGTAATTGCCCTTGTCATTTACCCATATATCCAGAGCAAGAAAACCCTTCAATATGTGGCTTTATCTGGAAAAACGATGGGCCCAATCGTTTACAATTTAAAATATGCGGATAATAAAGGCATGAATTATCAAAAAGAAGTTGATTCAATTCTTGTCGCCTTTAACCAGTCAATGTCCACTTACATTCCCGACTCAGAAATAAGTCAACTTAATAAGTCAGATACACTGACCTTTCAGTCAGAATACTTCTTCCCTGTTCTCGCCGCAAGCAAAAAAATATTTGATGCTACCAAAGGCGCTTTTGATCCAACAATAGGCCCAATTGTGAATGCATGGGGTTTTGGGCCAGAAACCAGGCAGGAAATTGACAGTCTGAAAATAGATTCACTTTTAACCTTGGTTGGGTTTGAAAAAGTCCGTTTCAATCAAAAAGCCGTTGGCAAATTAACTGGAGCATATATAGATTTCAGCGCAGTGGCCAAAGGTTATGCAGTTGATGTCTTAGCTCAGTATTTGGAGGGCCGGGGCGTTGATAACTATATGGTCGAAATTGGAGGGGAGGTTAGGAGCAAAGGATTAAACCCGGATGGCCAAAACTGGCGGATAGGAATTGAAAACCCACAAGGCGATGAGCTAGACAGACGTTTGCATGCCACGGTTAAATTGAAAGATATGGCGATGGCCACATCAGGCAATTATCGAAACTTTTACGAACAGGATGGAAAAAAATATGCACACACTATCAACCCCAAAACTGGATACCCTGTTGAACATTCTTTGTTAAGCA
This sequence comes from Cyclobacteriaceae bacterium, assembly GCA_040222875.1. GTDB lineage: Bacteria > Bacteroidota > Bacteroidia > Cytophagales > Cyclobacteriaceae > JAJCYL01. The sequence goes on from JAVKCG010000008.1 coordinate 339,803, forward strand.
CTAGCGTATTCGCTCCCACATGCATGACTGCGGATGCATTTGCAACGGCATTTATGGTAATGGGCCTTGAAAAATCCCTTACCATGGTAAATCAATTGGATTCATTGGATGCATATTTTATTTATGCTGATCAAAACGGGGTATTAAAAAGTTTAGCGACTGCTGGAATTGACTCCCTTATCTCAAAATAATGCTACTTAATTTTTCCACCCTACTGATCGTAACGATGGCCGCTGGCCTAACAGTTTATTTGATACCGAAATGGAAGGGAGAGCAATTTAACCTTGCCTTGATCTTTTCGGGGTCCTATTTATTCGGAATTACGGTGATCCATATACTGCCGGAGCTATTCAACAACTCATTTTCAACCGAATTGGTGGGCAGCATGATTTTGGTCGGGTTCTTCCTTCAACTGATAATAGAATACTTTACTTCAGGTGTAGAGCATGGTCATGTTCATTTACATGAAAATGGTCATTCGCATTCAGTTTCAACGTCCGTTTCGTTGCTCATCGCACTGTGCTTTCATGCATTTCTTGAAGGCTCCCTCCTGGCTCATCCTACAACAATTCATGAGCATCATGCCTCAAATGCACTATTGATTGGAATTTCAATGCATAAAATACCAGCTGCATTTGCCTTGATGTCACTAGTTACCTGTCAGTTCGGATCTAAGATTAAACAGATCACATTCTTATCAATTTTTGCCCTTGCTTCACCTATTGGCATGTTAATCAGTGACTATCTAAGTCATGAAAATGTTATCTCTGAAAGTGGATTTATTATGCTATTTGCTTTGGTTGGGGGTAGCTTTCTAAAAATATCTACTACTATATTTTTTGAAAGCAGCCCTGAACATAAATTCAATCTCAAAAAAATCATCATAAGTGTGCTTGCCGCGGTGTTGGCTATACTCGCCGAAAGCCTTTTCTGAGCCATGCCTTGAAATAAAAGGCGAACTTTTTGGCTTTCTTTGCATTTAATACTGGTACTTTTTGGCCAAACTGAAAACGATACTGTCCATATTAGCCTTCGGGTTAATGCTGAATGCTCATTCTCAGGAATTTGTGGGGCAAGTTTTTAGTGCTAAGGACTCCATCCCTATTCCATTTGTAAACATTTATACGAACGATTTCGAAAATTTTACTTCTTCAAGTGCCTCGGGAAGGTTCAGTTTAAGAGTAAATGAGGGTGATACGATCAATTTCTCATCTGTCGGTTTCAGGGGAAAACAAATGATCATTTATCTGCTAACCAGCGTTGAGCGAAAAATATACCTGAACCACGTCACTTATGAACTACCCGGGTTAACAATTTATGGAAGAAATCCAATGGAGGGTTTTTACGATCATAACCGCCTGTACAACCCTGAAACTGAAAAGACATTTGAAGAGAAGTTTCAAAAACCTGGTTTTAGCCTCACTCCAGGCGGTGCCGGTGTTACAGGCCTATTGACTTTGCTAGCCAATCAGTTTAACTCAGAATACAAACAACTAAAGAAACTCCGGGAAATCAAGAAAGATGAATACTCATATTTTAGAAAACTTGAGTTGATAGCAGCCAGATTACCGACCAATTATGTGGTGCAAAACACTTCTTTGGAAAAAAATGAGGTTCAGGAGTTCATCGAGTTTTGGGATCCATCACTGGAATTCATGGAAATAGCCAACGACTACGAGTTGCTAACTTTAGTGCAAGAACAAGAAATACTCTATTTGAAAAAGATGAGCAAAGACAATCAGGGAAAAGGTGTGGTGAGCACCCTCGAGTTGAGAAAATTGCTGGACGGTAATCAATAACTTATAATGATTAAAAAAGACCTGGAATTAGAAAGGAAATGGCAAGCCTTGCGGTTGCAATTGCAAAAATCAATTGGAAAGCGACCTGCTGACTTAAATGGAGTGCTGTTTCTGATTGGAGTTCAGGAACTAGGAAGAGGGCCTCAAAATTTCACCAAAGAGGAAAAGCAAGACTTAATGCACATTGCTATTTGCAAGGTTTTAAGCCTTTCTGGGTTTTACGAATTGGAAGGACTTGATGAAAACGGCTGGCCACATTGGAAGCCTTTGAAAAAGTTACCCCGTTTCGATTTGCTTGAACAAGAAAAACTTCTAAAAATGCATGTGTTGGAATACTTTGAAAAGGAGCTTCAAATTGGGGTTTAATGGCCAATTCACATCTTGTGGCTGCTTAATCAACAACCGTTAAAGTATTTTTCGCTGGATTCAGTATATTCTGAGCGTTTTTTCCGTAATAACAGGTTACAATTAATTTTAATGAGATGGGTGAATTCGGATTGATGATTGAGAAACTTAGGAAGTTCAAGAAAAAGTACTACCTCAACCAGTTGTTGAAGGGTGTAATCCTCTCAACAGCCATCATAATTTCATTGCTGCTTATTTTCAGTGCCCTTGAATTTAATCTTAGGTTTAACTCCCCTGTCAGGGCCTTTCTATTCTTTACTTTCGTTGCTTCTTTAGTGGCCGTCACTTATTTCTGGATCGTTAATCCGCTCATCAAACTTTTTAACAATAATCGACAAATCTCGGATGAGGAAGCGGCCATCGAAATTGGCAGATATTTTCCAGAGGTTTCTGATAAACTGCTGAATACCATACAGTTACAAAATATTTCATCAAAAGATAACACTTTAATTCTCGCAAGCATTGAGCAAAGAATCAAACAAATTGGAATTGTCCGGTTTTCTGATGCAGTCGACCTGGGCTACAATAAGAGATATCTAAAATACCTGGCTGTGCCGACCGCTGTGATGCTCTTAATGCTACTCTTTGTACCTCAGATGCTGACAGAAAGCACAACCAGAATTCTGAGGTATGACGATGAGTTCTTACCTGTTGCACCATTTTCTTTCAATTTGTTGAATGAGGACTTAACTGGATTTAAGAATGAAGATTTTACGGTTGAATTAGGGTTCGATGGGAGCGCCATCCCGAATCAGGCTTATTTAAACACGAAGGGCAGAAAGATAAAAATGAAAAATGTTGGTGGCAGAACCTTCTCACATACATTTCGAAAGCTGCAAAGCGCAACTGATTTTACGTTTGAAGCAGCAGGTTTTTCCTCTTCAAATTACGATCTCAAATTAGTGTCAAGACCAAATCTTAAAAACTTCAACGTTTATCTCGAGTATCCAAAGTACACAGGTAAAGTAAATGAAAACTTAAGTAATGTTGGCAATCTTGAGGTGCCTGAGGGCACTGGAATTAAATGGCAAATGAGCACTAGTGAGACTGAGAGTATGACTCTCAATTTTGAGGGGGCGGAAGAGCAGCATGCTGCGCAACTAGTTGATAATCAATTATTTGAATTTGAAAGAACAGTATTTGATACAGATAACTACAGTATCTCGCTATCAAATCCACACAGTCAAAACAAAGAAAAAATCAGCTATCAAATCGAGGTGGAAAAAGATGAGTATCCAACCATAAACCTTGAACAATTTCAGGATACTGTACTCTTCAGTTATGTTGTTTTAGGGGGCTCTATCGCAGATGATTATGGCTTAACTAAGCTTCAGGTTAATTATAGGATCATAAGTGGAAAAGATGAATCCCCAGAGAAGAATTTTAATATCCCACTACAGTCTGGGAACTCTCAGAGCTTTTTTCATCAATGGAGAATTGATAGCCTTGAACTTGGTGAGGGAGATCAGGTGCAATATGCAATTCAGGTCTGGGATAACGATGGGGTAAATGGAAGAAAGTCTACAAAAACCGGTTATTACAGTTTCAACATCCCAACAAAAAATGAAATCAAAGATAAGCTTGATAAAGAAGCGCAAGGCACTCAGGATCAGATAGATGAGTCGATAGAAAAAGCTGAAGACCTGAAAGAAAAACTGCAGGATTTAGAAGATCGGCTTAAAACGAAAAAAGAGCTTGACTGGCAGGATGAAAAAATGATAGAGGAACTGATGAAAGAAAAGCAGGACCTCAATGATGAACTCCAAAAATTAAGGGACCAACATAAGGCCAACACTCAGCAGCGTGAGCGCTTTAATGAAAAGAATGAAAAAATTTCCGAGAAAGTTGCACAGCTGCAGGAGCTAATGGATGAACTACTGGATGAGGAAACCAAAAAACTGTATGAAGAATTAAAGAAACTTCTTGAAGAGCAGCGGGGCCTCAATGAAGTGCAAGAAGCCCTTGACGACATAAAAAGCAAAGAAGAAAACCTTGAAAAAGAACTGGAAAGAGCCTTGGAACTCTTTAAAAGGATGAAGATGGAGTATAAAATGGAAGAGGTTATTAACGACCTTGAGGAACTGGCAGAAAAACAAGAAGATTTGGCTGAGGAAACCATGGATGAAGATAACCCCACGGAAGAGTTGGGTCAGGAGCAAGAACAACTGATGGAAGAGTTTGACGATATTAAAGAAGACATGGAAGAGTTAAATGATCTCAACCAGGATCTCGAAAATCCCGCACCGATGGATGACAATTCAGAGGAGCAAAAAGATATTGAGCAAAATCAGCAAGACAGTAAAGAGAGCTTAGAACAAAATGAACGGCAGAAATCCAATCAATCTCAGAAGAAAGCTGCTGAGCAAATGAAAAAGATGTCGCAGCAAATGCAGCAAATGCAAGCTGGGATGGAAATGGAAATGATGCAGGAAAACCTGGACAATTTGCGTGATATTGTAGACAACCTTGTTACACTTTCTTTTGACCAGGAGGAAGTACTTACCGAATTCAAAAAAATTAGTCAGAGCGACCCCCGGTTTATAGAGCTTTCGCAGGAACAGTTAAAGTTGAAAGACGATGCACAAATTATCGAGGACAGTCTATTGTCTCTGGCTGGAAGGGTATTTCAAATTGCATCATTTGTTACCCGTGAAGTCGATGCAATGAACGAGTATATGGATGCCAGTGTTGCTGCACTTAAAGACCGGAACAAATCACAAGCCGTTAGTAGTCAGCAGTTTGCCATGACTTCTATGAATAATTTAGCACTTCTGTTAGATGATGTGTTGCAGAATATGCAGCAGATGATGGCAGACGCTATGGGCAACCCAAAAGCTGGCCAAAAGAAAGGTAAAAAGAACATGCCTGGGATGAGCCAACTTCAACAAGAGCTCAACAATCGCATTGAAGATTTGAAGAAGAGCGGTAAAAGTGGAAGAGAATTATCTGAAGAATTGGCGAAGTTAGCCGCCCAACAAGAAATGATAAGGGAATCATTGGAAGAAATGGAGCGCAAATTACAGGAATTAAATGGCGAAGAAGGAGAAGACGGTGCCGGTGGCAATGTTGGTGACATCCTTAAAAAGATGGAGCAGACAGAACTGGACCTTGTTAATAAGCAATTAACAGATAATATGATCAGGCGCCAAAGGGATATTCTTACCAGGCTATTAGAATCAGAAAAGGCGTTAAGAGAACGGGAATTGGATGAGGAGAGAGAAGGTCAACAAGCAGAGGCATATGATCAAATTTTACCTCAAACTATCGAAGAATATTTGAAAGCTAAAGAAAAGGAAATAGAATTGTTGAAAACTGTTCCGCCGAAGCTTAATCCTTACTATAAAAAAGAAGTAAATGATTACTTTAGGCGACTCGGAAGTCAATAAGGATCTTAACAAAAATGTCAGCAGGGATCAGAAATATTAAAATACCCTCATTAACTGAGAACATACGAATAGTCGAAAGCTTCATCGACAACGCAAAAGATAAATACAGGCTCACAGATGACGTATACGGCAATATCATGGTGGCAGTCACAGAGTCGGTTAACAATGCTATAAGGCATGGCAATTCTTGTGATAAAGCTAAAAGTGTCTCCTTGAGCGTAGTTTTTCAAGAGAAATTAATAAAATTCGTTGTCGAAGATGAGGGGCCCGGATTCGATTATAAAAACTTACCAGACCCGACTTCCCCAGAAAACCTGAGCCGTCCTGATGGCCGTGGCATTTTTTTAATGAAACATCTCTCTGACGAAGTGAGCTTCAAAGACGACGGTAAAACCGTAGAGCTCAGCTTTTATCTCGATTAATGCCTGAAATTAATTTTTTTAATGAGGGGATTGATTTCGAAGTCCCCTCGAAGAGGGATGTCCAGAAATGGATTAAAATAGTGGTTCAACAAGAGCGTAAATCTTTAAATGAGCTCAACTACATTTTTTGCACCGACGATTATCTGCTAAAAATGAACCAGCAATACCTCAACCACAACACCTATACTGATATCATCACATTTGATAACTCTGAAAATGATCTCAATTTGTCAGGAGATATATATATAAGTGTTGATCGGGTTAAAGAAAACGCCTCTAGCTTTTCTGTTCCATTTAATACTGAGTTGAACCGCGTAATGATTCATGGAGTATTGCACCTTTTAGGTTATGCGGACAAAACCGATTTGGATAAGAAGGTGATGAGAGAAAAAGAAGACGCTTGCCTATCTTTGCTGAAATAATGTTCCACGTGGAACTTTCTGAATGAGATAAAGTTCATAATGTTCCACGTGGAACAGTTTGTTTAAATATGTTTCAGAAATACGACGTAATTGTAGTTGGTGCTGGTCATGCAGGTTGTGAAGCTGCTGCAGCGGCAGCTAATATGGGATCCAAAGTGCTTTTGGTTACCATGAACATGCAAACCATAGCTCAAATGAGCTGCAATCCGGCAATGGGTGGAATTGCCAAAGGCCAGATTGTAAGGGAGATCGATGCGTTAGGGGGTTATTCTGGAGTTGTTACTGATAAATCAATGATTCAGTTCCGCATGCTCAATAGGTCTAAAGGCCCTGCAATGTGGAGCCCCCGAAGCCAGAATGATCGCATGCGGTTTGCGGAAGAGTGGCGTTTGGCATTGGAAAGGATGCCAAATGTGGATTTTTGGCAAGAGATGGTGTCTGGACTAATTGTAAAGGATGGTAGGGTTTGTGGTGTTAAAACAGGGATGGGCCTTGAAATTCTCTCCAAATCTGTTGTCTTAACTAATGGCACATTTCTAAATGGTCTTATTCATATAGGTGAAAAAAAGTTTGGTGGAGGGCGCTCTGGTGAAAAAGCTGCAACCGGAATAACAGAACAATTGGTTGAGCTAGGTTTTGAATCAGGTAGAATGAAAACCGGTACTCCTCCCAGAGTTGATGGGCGTAGTCTGCACTTTGATAAAATGGAAGAACAGCCAGGAGATGACGTTCCAGGTAAGTTTTCGTATTTGCAAACTGAACCTCTTAAGCAACAACGGAGCTGTCATATTACATATACTAATACTCAAGTACATGAAATATTACAGAGCGGGTTTGATCAATCTCCCATGTTCACAGGCCGTATAAAGGGAATTGGGCCACGTTATTGCCCTTCAATAGAAGACAAGATTAATAGGTTTGCAGAACGGGACAGGCATCAAATATTTGTGGAACCAGAGGGCTGGAACACAATTGAGATTTATGTAAACGGATTTTCAACGTCATTACCCGAAGATGTTCAAATCAAAGCATTAAGGCTAATACCAGGTTTTGAGGATGTGAAAATGTTTCGTCCTGGTTATGCAATAGAATACGATTACTTCCCCCCAACACAGCTTAAACTCACTTTGGAAACTAAGTTGGTTGAAAACCTGTACTTCGCAGGTCAAATAAACGGTACTACTGGGTATGAGGAAGCGGCCTGTCAGGGGCTGATGGCAGGAATCAATGCACATTTAAAGATTAAGGAAACAGAACCTTTCATCCTTAAGAGGTCTGACGCATATATCGGGGTATTGATTGATGATCTTATTAATAAAGGTACAGATGAGCCTTATCGCATGTTTACTTCCAGGGCTGAATTCAGAATTCTATTAAGGCAAGACAACGCAGATATTCGACTAACAGAAATTGGCCACCAGTTAGGTTTAGCTTCTGATGAAAGATTGGAGCTTACCCTTGATAAAAAACTCGAAACTAAAGAGGTTACTTCTATTATTAAGAAGTTTAAAATGAGTCCTGATGATATAAACAACGCCCTTGAAGACAATAACACAGCGACTATATCAGAGAAGATAACTGCCTATAAGTTGCTAAAAAGGCCTCAAATATGCATTGAAACCCTTCAGAGTATGAACGAGGGCCTTAAAGAAGTTTTGGCTAAATATGACAATCACATTTTAGAGCAAGCTGAAATTCAAATCAAATACGAAACTTATATTGAAAAAGAGGAAAAACTTGTTGCTAAAATTTCAGGTTTAGAAAATCATCGGATTCCAAACAATCTCGACTACTCAAAGGTTAATGCCTTATCTGCTGAAGCAGTGGAAAAGCTGAACAAAGTGAAACCTGAGACAATTGGTCAGGCTTCCCGAATTAGCGGAGTATCACCAGCAGATGTCTCAATCATAATGGTTTATCTAGGAAAGTAATATGTACGAAAAGGTTCTGGAATGCCCAATTTGTAGTCATCAGGGGTTTTCTAATCACATTATTTGTACAGATCATTTAGTGAGTGATGAGGCGTTTGCCATTGTCAAATGTGATAATTGTGGTTTAAAAGTTACAAGCCCCAGGCCGAATGCCGAAAATATTGGGAAGTATTACGAGTCAGAAGACTATGCTTCACATCAACAATCCAGTCGCAGCTTAATGGATGTAGCCTATAAAACAGTTCGTGGTTTTGCGCTCAACAAAAAACTCAAGCTTGTTAATAGTTTAGCTACTGAGCCAGGTAAACTCTTAGATGTTGGTTGTGGTACGGGACTATTTCTCAATACATGTGAAAAAGGCAAATGGAAAACAGCTGGTGTTGAAGTGAATAATAACGCCAGAGAGTCAGCTTCAAAAATAGTGCGTGGTCATATTTATGAATCATTGGACAACCTGGAGCTGAAGAAAACATTTGATGTAATTACAGCATGGCATGTGATTGAGCATTTGCATGATTTAAGAGGTAGTTTAAAGATGATGCGGAAGCTCTTAAAGAAAGATGGAAGCGTAGTGATTGCCGTTCCCAATAGTGATAGTTGGGATGCTGATAATTATAAAGAATTTTGGGCAGCGTATGATGTACCAAGGCATTTGTATCACTTTAATCAATTGAATATCAAGGAGTTAGCTAACGAATTAAAGTTTAAGGTGAAGCAGGTGCTTCCTATGAAACTTGATTCATTTTATGTTAGTTTGCTCAGCGAAAAATACAAGTACGGCTCCACCAACTACCTCAGAGCTATTAATAACGGACTGAAATCGAACCGATGGGCCAGGAAAAACCAGAACAATTATTCAAGCCTGATTTACATACTTTCCAAAAAATAAGATGGACAGTATTCTCTGGAATAATCTCACTTTTTCTTGCCGCAATTTTTAACTCTTGTGCAAACAGGGCACCAGTAACCGGTGGGGAAAAAGATACCATTCCACCAATTATGATATCATCGAATCCCGCCGATCAGTCGTTAAACTTCGATGACACTGAAATCACCTTAATTTTTGATGAGAGAATTCAGGCGCAACAACTCAAGAGGAAACTCTTAATTACTCCATTTACCGAAACTCAGTATAAAGTAAAAGCAGTAAAAAATACGTTGGTGGTTTCATTTGAAGAACCATTTGACGACAGCACCACCTACTCATTAAACTTTGCTGACGCCATTGCCGATGTAACTGAAAATAATCCTGCGAAGAATGTCTCTATAGCCTTCAGTACCTGGGGTAAAATTGATTCATTGTTTATGTATGGTAAAGTGGTTGACCTATACACTAATAAGCCAATTGAGGGTGCAGCCATTTCCGTCTATCAGGCAAACGACACACTCGATATCTTTACTGGTAAGCCCTATTATTTTGCATTTACAGATGAATATGGAGCTTTTCGTATTCAAAATATGAAATCAGGACATTACAGGCTTTATTCATTCAATGATGCAAATGGTAATTTTCTTCTTGAATCAAAAGATGAGGCTCATGGTTTTTTGAGGGATACATTCGACGTCTCAAGTTTTCAAGATTCGATAGTATTTAAACTTGTAAAACAAGACGTCCAGGAATTGAAACTGGTGAATCGTCGATCAAATGGATCACATTTTGATGTAAGGGTCAATAAGTTGATACATGAATATGAATTAGTTCCTATCGATTCTGGTTCTAAAACTTATCCAAGCAATATTGTTAATGATAACGATGTCATCAGATTTTACAACACCGACTTATCAGAGGGTGATAGTATCGGTTACTACCTGACAATCAAAGACTTAGTTGGAAATGAGTTAATTGATACAACCTACATTAAGTTCACAAACAGACAGATTAGAACTGATGAATTATCTATGTCTGCCTCACCCGGCAATAATGCGGGTATAGTAGATTCATTAAATGTCACTTTTAAATTCAATAAACCAATCAAGTCTTTCAATCCTGATAGTTTATTGATTAAATATGATACGCTTCGTACTGACAGAGTAGATTCAGTTGCTACGGTGACCTGGAACTGGAACCGCACTGAGTTCCAATTCCAATCTTTACTTGACAAGCAGTTTCTGCAAACTGAGGGTCCTTTAGTGAAGGCTCAAAGAGAAGCGGATCGTCTTAGAATCGATTCTTTAATAACTATTGGTGAGTTGGATTCAACTAGCCGCTTACAACCATTGAAAGAAGAACAAATAATTAATCCCAATCAGGTCTTCTTGTACATCGGTGATGCAGCATTTATTTCTCTGGAAGATGATTCTTCGCAATTTCAATTAAACAAATATGTATTTAAGAATCCGGAGAACTATGGCATTGTATCAGGTACTATCAGCGCTTCTGATAAAAGCTTTACAATTCAATTAATTAATAAAGAATTCGCGGTCATAAAGAAGAGCAAGAATCAAAACAACTACCGATTTAATTATGTGCCAGCTGGTTCATACAAGATTCGGGTAATGCTGGATGCCAACAATGACGGAGAATGGTCTGCGGGTAATTTGAAAGAGGGCATTGAACCTGAACCTGTCTTATTCACCCCACAATTTTTTGAGTTACGGGAGAACTGGGAAGTGAATAACATCGATCTCAACCTCGATTCGCTTGTGCATAACGAGTGAGTAGCTCTCCGTTAAGTTGTTAACATGTAATCGAAACGAATGAACTTCTTACAATACCATTAACATCACCTTACCGACGTTGATCATATCGTGTTTATCAACTTTTAATTAAAACCGTATAAGCATTAAGTTCCTTTATTCACAATTTTCAATTTTCTATGGATAACTAACTACTTGCCTAATAACCAATAAGTTAATCTTCACATTACTTGTGAATAATCATCAACTAGTTCAAAAATCATTAACAATTGAATCAACCAAACATTTTTTTATTCATTTATTCACATATCAACAGACCTAATAAATAATAATACTTTTAAATAATATATAATATATAAATAGGGTGTTGGTAAACAGGTTAAAACAGGATGTAAACATGCTTCAAAGAATTCTTATAATATCCTTTATATTCATAAATACCAGTCTGTTTTCACAGGATGCGAATAATATTCAATTGGCTAATGAATACTACGTTCAGGGAGAATTAGAGAAGGCACTATCTATCTACGGTGAGCTGGCCAACGATTCCAAGAACATACCGCTGATTCACAGTAATTATTTCGACCTGTTGATCAATGCTGAGCAATTCAAGGATGCTGAAAAGTATTTAAAAAGAATTACCAGACAATTTAGGGGCAACGTCTACTATCAAATCGACTACGGCATTTTATTGATGGCTCAAGGCGAAATGGAAGCAGCAAATAAAGAGTTCAATGAAATTGTCGAAAATATTAAGAAGGATCAATATAGGTTGCGGATTACCGCTCAGTATTTCGTTCAAAAACAACTACGTAATTGGGCATTAACAGCGTATCAGCGAGGAAGAAAAGCTAGCAACAACGAAGCTGCCTTCGCCTTAGAACTCGCAAATATCCATCGGCTGATGAACAAGAAAGATTTGATGGTTCAGGAATATCTTACCTACGTAAACCAAAATCCTTCAAACATTAGCTATGTGCAGAACATCCTGCAAAACCTACTTACAGAACCTGAAGACTTAGTTAGTTTAGAGAATATACTGATTGATAAGGTACAGCAACATCCCAATGAAAGCATTTATTCGGATTTGTTGATTTGGGTAAACCTGCAGCAGAAAAATTTTTACGGAGCTTTTGTTCAAGCCAGGGCGGTGGATAAGCGAAGTAGAGGGGATGGAAGCGGAGTATTGGACATCGGAATGATTGCCCTGGAAAATAAAGCCTTTGAAGATGCAGTTGAGATCTTCAATTACATTATTAAAAACCATAAAAAATCGAATAATTATTCATCTGCCAGGCGCTTGGTCATTCAGGCAAGGGAGGGGGTTGTAAAAACAACTTACCCAATTGATGACGTCCAGATTCGTCAGTTAATCGCTGATTATGAAAACTTAATAGAAGAATTAGGGCTGAATGCCAACACAGTTGAGGCTTTGCAGAATAAAGCACTACTCCATGCTTTTTATTTAGATGAAAAAGATTCAGCAATTACAATTTTGAAGAAAATAATTGACCTGCAACGGATCAGTTCAAGACTAAAGGCAAAAAGCAAGTTGGATCTGGGTGATATTTATATCCTAACCGGAGAAAGCTGGGAATCGACATTGCTCTATTCACAGGTTGAAAAAACACACAAGGAACAGCCGATCGGATATGAAGCAAAATTGAAAAATGCAAAACTAAATTACTTCAAGGGGGATTTTGAGTTGGCCGCTGCACACCTGAATGTGCTAAAAGAAGCAACAACCAGAGAGATTGCCAACGATGCCATGGACCTAAGCCTTTTGATTCACGATAACACCTACATGGATTCGACCGATGCCATTATGCAACAATATGCACATGTGGAATTATTGCTTTTTCAAAATAAACGGCAGGAAGCACTTGATTCATTACAGGGCATGACTAAAAAGTATCCAAGCCACAGTTTAATTGATGAGATAAACTTTTTAATGGCAAAAATTTACAGGCAGAATGGTGAGTTTGAAGAAGCCATCAAACATCTTGAGTTGATTCAGCAGCACAATACCACCGATATACTCGGTGATGACAGTATGTTTACCCTGGCTCACATTTACGAAACGAATCTAAATGATAAGCAAAAGGCCCAGGAATTATATCAAGCGTTTTTAACAACTTACCCAGGCAGTGTCTTTGTTGCTGAAGCAAGAAAACGGTTTCGGGCACTAAGAGGTGATACCATTTAACAATCAGACTCTCTTGAACTATAAGTTATTCTTCAGCACCAGATTTAACAACCCACAGGGTTTCAAATTCATCATCGCAGAGATGTATATGAACCGGCTCACCTGCGAATGCATTCATTGAAGTCATTAAGGCCACCAGTTGAAAGCTTTCTCTGGTTTCATCATCAAGGCCTTCATCTTCCAGTGTGGTGACCATTCGTAAAACATGAACGGAATCTTCAGCATCAAAATCAAGCAACATTGACACCTCCCGTTCATTATTGAAAAAGCCAAGATCAGTCATATAGTTACCAACACCATCGGCTTCTTCTTTAGTTACGGGTTGATCATAATAGATTTCACCCTTACCGAATTTCCTTTTATGACCATATTCATTTCCCAGTAAACTTCTGAATGCAAACTCACTGAAGCTTTCTGTATGATCCTGATCCTTAATATCACCCGATGAATCATCTCCCTCTTCAGCATCGGGATTCTCCTCTTTCCAGAGAGGTGTGCTTTTATAATTTATTGCAATCGCACCACTATTACTCTTGTTATAAATCTCTTGCGAAAATTTAGAAACCTCCGTTGCTATTATGTTCAATTCTTTCATGTTTGGCATATCTGCAATCCATTCCGGAATTTCGCTTATTGGGTTATTACTCAGGGTCAGATTCTCCAATGCAGTCAGGCTCTGAAGCTTATCATCAATTGATTCCAACCCATTATTACTGAGGTTTAACTTAGTCAGCTTTTTAAAATCTAAAATCTCAACAGGAATAGCTGTAAAGTTATTTCCACTTAGATCCAGGGTTTCGAGATTTACCAACTTATTGAAGCCCTCAGGCAATGAGCTCATTTTATCATTTTTCAGACTCAATTCTGTAACAGCCTCAGGATCCTTCAAGGCTTTTTCTAAGTCAGATTCATAGGAGCTCCCGAAGAGATAAAAAAAGATCATTGATGGAATAAAGTAAAATATAAAAACTTTACCACGAGTTGGGCTACCCCCCCATTTGATCACTTTTTTTGGCCAGATAAGACCGATTAGAAACAAAATTCCGAGTATGAATGAAAGCAGGAGATAGAGGGTATCCATGGTGATTTAATTTTGCAGACATCTCAAAGCTATTTGTCAGACGTATTCAAAATAATCCCCTGAAGCTGGTAATTCTTACTAAGCGTTACTACGTAATAATTTCTTCTATCCCGAAAAATCGGGGACAATGTTTATATAATTGAGTTAAATAATTTAATTCCAGTACAATGGATTACCATAAATGCATTAGACCATCCGTCGTCAATCCAATAATCCTTTTGTTCTTCATAACTCTATCAAGTTCACTTTTCGGTCAATCGGTAAAGGAAATTGAGATACTAATAGAAAAGGCAGAGCAATTAAAAGCCACTGATCCTGATTCTGCGAATGTTTTGAATTCACTCGCCTATAGCATGATTGAGGAAACCGGTAATGAAGAAATGGAGATAAGGGCATTGATCAACGCTGCAGATATAACTTTTGAAAAAGGGGAGATCGACTCTGCCATAACGATAAACCGCAAAGCTCTTGAAATTTCAAGAAAAGCAGACCTGGATAGCCTCCTTGCTTTTAACTACAACAATATTGGTTTTTTCTTCATCAATTTGGGGCAGTTTGATTCAGCACTGCATTACCATCAGTTAGCACTAACCATCGCTGAAAATATAGAGGAACGTATTTCAATTGCTGCAAGCCATGATTATGCCGGTCGCGTATTTTTAATCAGGGGTGAGTATCCTGAAGCTATGGAACACTATTTGGCCGCTCTTAAAATTCGAGAGGAAATGGGGGATCCCACTTATTTAGTTAAAACTTATCGCAGTCTGGGTTTGCTGCACAACCGAAGGGAGGATTTTGATCAGGCGCTGGATTATTTACTCAAAGCCAAAGAAATTGCCGAAACACAGGACGATCCCAAAAGCCTGATGATCACCTACGACAATTTATCGGTGGTATATCAAAAAAGAAAAGAATTCAAGCCAGCATTATTATTCTCAGAAAAATCTCTGGGAATTGCTGAACAATTAGGGAATAAAGCCAACCTGGCAAGAGCCTACAACAATAATGGCTCAGCATGGGGTGATAGCCTGGAAGTGGTCAGTCCGGAAGCACCGCATTTTTTAAGCTTATGCCGAAAAGCATTGATGAGCTATCGTAAGGGGCTTGAATTGAAAAGAGAGATTAACGATATCAATGGAATCGCATTTGGTGATATTGTAATCGGAATGGTACATGAAAATATGGGCGAATATCGAAACGCCGTCGAATCATTGAAAAAAGGCATAAAGCTGGCTGAAGAATTACAGAACAACAATCTACTTCAATACGGTTATCAGTCCATTAGCTTGTCTTACGAAATGTTGGGAGACTTTTATAGTGCGTTGGATTATAACAAAAAACTGACCCAAGTAAAAGACAGCCTGAACAATTCAAATAAAAACCGGCAAATAGCAGAAATGCAGACTAAATACGAAACAGAAAAAGCTGCTAAAGAACTTGAGATTCAAAGCCTGCAATTAGCCGAAAAAGACCTCACCATTGAAAGAAATGTATACATGCAGGCAGCGATGGGCGTATTCATTGCTGGCTTGATTGGCTTGGGCTTTTTACAACGCAGCCGACAAAAACATAAAGAAAAGCATCTGATTGCAGATGAAAAACGCAAGATGCAAGCTCAGCAAATTGATGCAATTCTTGCCGGTATTGAAAAAGAACGAAAACGGTTTGCCGAAGACCTCCACGACGGCTTCGGTCAATACCTCTCAATCTTAAGAATGAACATCGATAGTATCCAATCAAAAAAAGAGCAACCAATGGATGAACGGGTGAAACTGTTTGAGCATTCAGAAAACATCCTACACGAAATGGGCGTGGAGCTTAAGAATATCTGCTTCAACCTAATGCCTAAAACACTAATCCAGCATGGCATTGATGCGGCGTTAAAAGAATTCGGCTTAAAAATTAACCAGGCCGGAAAAGTGAAAATCGACATCATCACCCACGGTTTTGATGAAAGCAATCGCCTGACCGAGGTGCAGGAAATCTCGTTTTACAGAATTAGCCAGGAGTGGGTCAATAACATTCTGAAGTATGGGCAGGCTTCCCAGATTACACTTCAGCTTTTAAAGGATGAAGAGGAAATCAGCCTGACCATTGAAGATGATGGCCCCGGGTTTGACCCTCAAGTTTTAGAGCAAAGCAAAGGCAATGGCTGGAAGAACATACAGTCAAGAGCAAATTTGATCAATGCCGAATTGGAGTTGGATACCAGAGTTGGATCAAAGGGGTCAACATTGATGATCAATGCCCTCATTTTGAACGATGCGAAGGAAATAGCAAGCTTTGTTGAAGCTTAATGATATTTGAGGAGTATTTCCAAAATTGAATTCTTTAGAAAAATGGAGCGCAAGCATTTAATCTCTGTATGCCTGGTTGCTGTTGTATGCCACCTGGGTTTTGGTCAAACCCGATTAATTGATTCCCTGAAGATAGAATTGACTAAATCCCAAGGACTTGAAAGAGTGCCTATTCTGAATGAAATTTCTTGGGAACTGAAGAATATTAATGTTGATAGTGCCTTTTATTATGGGCAGTTGGCGCTTAAAGAAAGTACCAAACTCAATGATGCGTCAGCAATGGCGGCCTCATTTAACAGCATTGCCAGTGCGTATGAAGCTCTCGGAAAATTAGATAGTGCGGAGGTTTATCTTCAATCGGCCCTTGAAATTCAGTTGCAAAACCACGACTCACTAAAGATTGCAGATAGCTACAATAACCTCGGAATTGTTTATGACCAAAAAGGTCAATATGACCTGGCACTATCAAATTATTTTAAATCTCTGAAGTATTACGAAGAGTCTTCGGATGATGCATTTGATATCGCTAAAGTATTGGGCAACATCGGAGTTGTTTACAAAAAACAACAGCAATACGGGTTGGTATTGGATTATTATGAAAAGGCTCTGAATATTTATGAAGAGTTGGGTTCAGATTTCGGAATTGCTGTTACCCAGGGAAACATTGGATCAGTGATGATCAACCTGAAGAATTATGAAGAATCGAAAGACTTTTCGAACAAGGCTATGGCCGGCTATAAATCTCTGGGTTATGACCGCTATGTTCCGTACATCCTATTCAATTTAGGTGCGGCGGAGGATAGCCTTCATCATTATCAACTTGCCAAAAAATACTATTCAGATGCGCTGGATCAGCATCGGCTATTAAATAACCCTTTTGAAGAGGCAGCGACTTCTATGGCACTGGCAAAAAGTTACCTGAAGACGAATGACTATCGCAGGGCGGCAACATTTGCGGATAATGCACTAACTGTGGCGGGTAAAGTCAACGCTAACGAAATCATGGTAAGCGCATCTCAGGTTTTAGCTTTGGCTGAAGCTAAATCAGGAAATTATCAAAAAGCATTTGATGATTTAATGGCTCATTTAAGCGGAAAAGACAGCCTATTTGAAAAAAGCAAAACAGAACTCATTTTCGACCTTCAAACCAAATACGAGACTGAGAAAAAGGAGCAGGAGATTGCCATTCAACAACTTCAATTAGCCGAAAAAGACTTGACTATCGAAAGAAATGTATACATGCAGGCAGCGATGGGCGTATTCATTGCTGGCCTTATCGGTTTGGGATTTCTGCAACGCAGCCGGCAAAAACATAAAGAAAGGCACCTCATAGCTGATGAAAAACGCAAGATGCAAGCCCAGCAGATTGATGCAATTCTTGCGGGTATTGAAAAAGAAAGAAAACGGTTTGCCGAAGACCTCCACGATGGTTTTGGTCAGTACCTCTCGATCTTAAGAATGAACATCGATAGTATCCAGTCAAAGAAAGAGCAACCAATGGATGAAAGAGTCAAGCTGTTTGAACACTCTGAAAATATTTTGAAAGAAATGGGTGTGGAGCTGAAAAACATCTGCTTCAACCTTATGCCTAAAACGCTAATCCAGCATGGCATTGATGCTGCGTTGAAAGAATTTGGCTTAAAAATTAACCAAGCCGGAAAAGTAAAAATCGATATCATCACTCATGGCTTTGATGAAAGCAACCGCCTGACCGAAGTTCAGGAAATCTCGTTTTACAGAATTAGCCAGGAGTGGGTGAACAATATTTTGAAGTATGGGCAGGCGTCTCAAATCACTTTGCAGCTTCTAAAAGACGAGACGGAAATCAGCCTGACGATCGAAGATGATGGCCCCGGGTTTGAACCTCAGGTTTTGGAGCAAGGCAAAGGCAATGGCTGGAAGAACATTCAGTCAAGGGCCAACCTGATAAATGCGGAATTGGAGTTAGATACGAGAGTTGGAGTGAGGGGATCAACTTTGATGGTGAATGCTGAGATTTTGAATCTTAAGGAGGTATTGTTGTAGATCAAGGCAGCCTTTCTTAAATAGTTTTTACTCCCCGCTCCGAGTCTCCCGTAGGGGATTCTGAGCGTACAAATCATGAATTTATTTTCTTGTGACCATCAACAACCTCAATACTGAAAAAGGCATCTACTTGTCATGACAGGTTGCTATTTTTTGAGGCGACTAACCTATATGGTTATTTCGAAAGGGTGGTTTGAGTATATAAATTAAATCCTCAAGACGCATGGTAACTGGTCATGTGATCATGCCAAAAACCATTGTCACGGTATCATACATATAAAATAAATCAATATTTTCACCCTCTTAACATTAAATGAACCAGGATATGAGGTTTATCTATTCGCTCCTACTGTTTTTTGTCTTTAACTCTCTATTTGCCCAAGATGACATCTCATTTGACTATGAAGACCTAAAGTCACTGTCATTTTCATACCCTGATTCGGTGATTGCAATTACAAAAGAAATTCTGGCCAACTCATCATCCAATGAGTCAGAAAGAAATTTTGCTATAGCCCTCCAATCCATTGCTTATCGAAATAAGAGTGATTTTGAAACTGCCATTCGATTAGCTGATCAGTTATTAGGCAATAATCCGGAAGAATCCCTTCAAGCTGCAGCCAATCACAACAAAGGCGTCAGTTATCGCTATCTGGGGGAGTATGATTCCGCCATTCGGTCTAACCTGAGGGCCCTTTCACTTTACGAAAAACTTGGCCAACAAAAGGAGCAAGCAGTAGTTCTAAACAGCCTCGGAGTAGTGAACATGCGATCGGGTGATTATGATAGAGCTTTAGAACATTTTAGAAAGACTGCTCAAATGTCCACAGACTTAAATGACCTTGATAACCTCTCTGATGTACTCAATAATATGGCTATCATTTTCGCATATACCGATAAGATTGACTCCTCAGAACTCTATTTCAGAGAGGGGCTTAACCTGGAAATAGACCTCAACAACCTGAAAGGAATGAGCGCCGGCTACAATAACCTTGGTGAGCTCAAAGTAATGAGAGGTGATTTAGATAGTGCTATTATCTACCTACAAAAATCATTGCAGATTGATAAGCAAATGGAAGATACACAAGGGCTTGCCGCTGTGATGAATAATATTGCCGGGGTTGCGATTGAAAATGGAAATTACCCCCTGGCACAGGCCTATTTAGACAGCAGCATGACCTTGAGCAGACAATCTGGTAGCAAGCGAGATTTAGAAATGTCTTACCTGGTTAAATCTGATATCTATGAAACCAACGGCAATTACAGGGAAGCATTTCAAAACTTAAAAAACGCCAAGACCTATGGGGATAGCCTGATCAATGAGGAGCGTACAAAGGCAATTGCCGAACTTGAAACGAAATACGAGACTGAGAAGAAAGAGCAGGAAATTGCGATTCAGCAACTTCAGCTTGCGGAAAAGGATTTGACTATTGAGCGTAACATCTTTATGCAAACAGCAATGGGAGTATTCATTGCTGCTTTGATTGGCCTGGCCTTTCTCCAACGTAGCCGCCAAAAACATAAAGAGCAAGCTTTGATAGCGGAAGAAAAACGCAAAATGCAGGCAAGTCAAATTGATGCTGTGATCAGGAGCATAGAACAAGAACGCAAAAGGTTTTCTGAAGATCTCCACGATGGTTTTGGTCAGTACCTCTCGATCTTAAGAATGAACATCGATAGCATCCAGTCGAAGAAAGAGCAGCCAATGGGTGAAAGAGTCAAGTTATTTGAGCACTCTGAAAATATCTTAAAAGAAATGGGTGTGGAGCTGAAAAACATCTGCTTCAACCTTATGCCGAAAACCTTAGTACAGCATGGAATAGATGCCGCTTTGAAAGAGTTCGGCTTAAAAATTAATCAGGCCGGGAAAGTGAAAATCGATATCATCACCCATGGTTTTGATGAAAGCAACCGCCTGACCGAAGTTCAGGAAATCTCGTTTTACAGAATTTGTCAGGAGTGGGTGAACAACATTCTGAAGTACGGGCAAGCATCTCAAATCACCCTTCAACTTTTGAAAGATGATGAGGAAATCAGCCTAACCATTGAAGACAATGGTCCCGGGTTTGACCCTCAGGTTTTAGAGCAAGGCAAAGGCAATGGTTGGAAAAATATCCAGTCAAGGGCCAACTTGGTGAATGCAGGTTTGGAGCTTGATACAAGAGTTGGATCACAGGGATCAACTTTGATGCTGAATGTAGAATTGGCTAAAACAGAAAAAATGGCGTCAACTCAATACGCCTGAAATTTAAGTGCAAAACCTAATCAGGTTGGGAAGATAGTTACTTTATGAAATGATATGTTTACTCCTCTCTCCGAGTCTCCCGCAGGGGACTCTGAGAATACTTTACGAAAAATGATATGATTAGGAGGCTTGGTCAATTCTCATCTCGCATTAATCAAATTACATAGGAAATCAAGCTAAAAGCCGGTAACTTATTTCTCGGAATAAGTATAACCATGTCTTACGCCAGTATTTTAAATGACGTTATCGGCCCCGTAATGCGTGGACCATCCAGCTCACACAGTGCTGCCGCCTGCCGCATAGGCTTGCTGCTTCGAGACCTGATGCATGGTGATATCAAAAGCATATCTGTTGACTACGATCCGAATGGTTCACTGGTCACTACTCATGAAAGCCAAGGAACTGACATGGGGCTATATGGTGGCCTAATGGGTTGGCAGGCCGATGACCCAAGAATGCCTGATTATCAAGATCATTTGAAGAGGGAAGGTATTTCTGTACATGTCAATTATCTGAGTTACAATGCCAAACACCCAAATAATTACAGAATTAACGTTACCAATGAATCCATAACTCATACAATGTCTGCGATAAGCACTGGTGGCGGTATGATTGAAGTCCAGGAAATTGATGGTACACAAGTTTCAATTCATGGAGACTACCACGAATTGTTAGTTTATGGCGATGATGTCCTTGCTCTAAAATCGGAATTATCTAAAATCGATTCTGAAGAAATAATTGTCGGTAAATCATTCATACAAATTAGGAGCACACATGCATTCGAGGAGGCTTTGATTTCTTCATTGAAGACAAATACAAATACCAATGACGTTTGTTATTTAAAACCTGTGCTACCGGTTCTCTCAAGGAAAGACTTAACTGTTCCTTTCACTACATGTACTGAAATGCTTGAGCTTGGGCAAAGTGAAGGACTTGAACTCTGGGAACTGGCACTACTCTACGAAAGTGAGCGAGGGGATACATCAGAACAAGAGGTTTTCAATAAGATGAAATCAATTGCTGGTATAATGTTTAGCGCAATTGAAAATGGGTTGACAGGAACTTACTATGAAGATCGAATCCTCCCTGCCCAATCACCAAACTTTAAATCAAAGTTAGATTCAAAAGAACTATTGGATGGTGGCATGCTGAATAAGATTATCATGTATACCAGCGCCATGATGGAAATTAAAAGTTCAATGGGTGTATTTGTTGCTGCTCCTACTGCCGGGTCATGCGGGGCTTTGCCGGGTGCGATTTTCGGAGCGGCCCATCATTTAAATGCAACTGAGGATCAAATAGTAAAAGCCTTGTTATGTTCAGGAATTATAGGTGTTTTTATAGCCCAACATGCAACTTTTGCCGCTGAAGTTGCGGGTTGTCAGGCAGAGACTGGGGCTGGTGGCTCAATGGCTGCTGCGG
Source organism: Cyclobacteriaceae bacterium (assembly GCA_040222875.1). Taxonomy (GTDB): domain Bacteria; phylum Bacteroidota; class Bacteroidia; order Cytophagales; family Cyclobacteriaceae; genus JAJCYL01. The sequence goes on from JAVKCG010000008.1 coordinate 362,078, forward strand.
GATTGGTCAGTTTGTTGAATGGCAGTTTAGTTCAATCGGTTGCGGCAAGTTCAATTGCGTTGCAAAATGCGTTGGGCATTGTTTGCGATCCAGTTGCAAACCGTGTAGAGGCACCCTGCCTTGGAAAGAATGTAATGGCAGCTTCAAATGCTTTGAGTTGTGCAAATATGGCCTTAGCTAATTATGAACACTTAATACCGCTTGATGAAGTTATTGAAAGCATGAACCAGGTTGGAGAAATGATGGCCCATGAGCTTACATGTACAGGACTGGGTGGTTTGGCGGCCACCCCTGCTGCAAAAGCTATCGAACAGCGATTAAAGGAAAAAGCTAAGTATTGTTAAGTACCTAAATGTTTCAACCGCTTTGCTTCTCTTTTTCAATCCACCCCCTAATCTTCTCTTCCAAAAGCACCAGGGGTAAACTTCCAGTGCTAAGCACCTGGTTATGGAATTCTCTGATGTCAAATGCATCGCCCAACTCCATTTGCGCCATATCTCTAAGCTCACGAATCTTTAATTGCCCCATCTTGTAAGATAAAGCCTGTGCAGGCACAGCCATGTATCGCTTAATTTCCCGGGTAATTGATTCCTCTGATTCAGCTTCGTGGTCTAAAGAATATTGAATGGCTTGTTCCCTGGTTCAGCCTTGGGAGTGAATGCCGGCATCCACTACAAGCCTGATGGCCCTGTGCATTTCCATACTTAGCATCCCAAAATATTGATATGGGTTGTCATAAAGACCCAGCTCCTTGCCCAATGACTCAGCATAAAGCGCCCAGCCTTCTACATAAACTCCCATTCCTTCAGCATGTAAAAATTCCGGTAATTCGGTGTTTTCCTGCTGCAGTGAGAGTTGATAATGATGGCCTGGAATTGCTTCATGTAAAAACAAGGCTTCATCCTGCAAGGTGCTATAAGCTTTTACATCAGGTATGGGAACATAAAATATACCTGGTCTCGTAGCATCTTTTGAGCCGGGGACATACTCAGCACTTGCAGACTTTTCCCTGAAAGCCTCTGTTCTCCTCACCTCAAAACTGGCCTTAGGTTGCACTTTAAAGAGGTTGGAAATATTGGGCTCCATCTTCATTCTGATCTTATCGAAATTTTCAATCACCTCATTTGGATCCTTGAAAGGCTGTAAATCGGCCTCATTCCTCACGCGATCAAAGAACTCTTTAAGGGTTCCTTCAAATCCAACTTCCACTTTCACCTTTTCCATCTCACCAGATATTCTTTCAACTTCATTTTTTCCTAACTCAAAAATTTCTCGAGGTGTGAGGTTTGTGGTTGTGTGGTATTTGATGAGATATTGATAAGTCTCCGGACCATTTGGTAGCGCATCGATGCCATGGGAATCTTTGCCTGCTGGTAGGTACTCTTCCTTCATGAATTGAACCAACTTCGCATGAGCCGGTTTGATTTTGTCATTAATCATGACAGCGAATTCATCCTTCAAAACGTTTTGGTTTCATCACTGAAGCCTTGCGGGAAATTGGCTACGGGTCCATAAAAGATGTGCTCTTCAAGAGGTACATTTGCAAATGGTTCAAGTTGAGCAATTGTTCTTTCAATTAAAATCTTAGGGATGACGAGACCTTGTTGAATTCCGGTTTTCATATTTCGTTGTGCCGTTTCAAGCCAATCCAAATAGTCATCAACCCGTTTCAGCCAATTTTTATAATCCTCAACAGTATCGAATGGCTGAATGCTTGCCCCGCTAGCCATCTGTCCTATGTATAATTGAAAAGAAGATATCTGTGTAAGCGGCATCAACTTAAAATGTGGGAGATCAAAAACTGGCGATGGAATTGTTACTATCTTATTTTGAAGCCCTTCTAGTTTGATGCTGCAGTCCCATTTCATGGCTTTTAGGCTGATATGATCGGTTGATGAAATTATCGTAGTATCAACCTTATTGATTGCTTCCAGAAAACGCTGGTAATTCGAAATGCAGTCTTCGATATACTCATCAGAAAGATAGTTTGCGATGTAATCGTTGTATTCTTTTTCACCTGCCTTAGTAGCCTCTACAGGATTAATTCTCAATTTGTATTCATGATATACTTGAAAGAGACTATCGAGATTTGTGGATTGGCTGCTACCAATACCATCTTTTTCAGAACCACAAGCGGTTCCCAGCCAAACTAGAAAGATCAAGTAAACAGGTGATTTTTTCATAGACGCAAACATGGGAAAATCCGGCAAGAAGTCATTCGACTCTTCTATAACTGGCTTTTGTCTAATCTAACATCAACCTTGATGACAAAAGGCCAAGGCATGATCACGCGGTATTTTCATAATTTGATAAAATGATGACCATTGTGAATTCCTGACAACACAATTCTTTATGTAAACATCTCACGTGTTTAATCGTCGACACTTTGTATACTTTTACGAAGTGTCACCGGCCGATATCTTTCTGATCATAGTAAGCGGACTTGGTGTAATCCATGGGCTGTTTCTTGCAATCTTTTTGTGGTCCTATTCTAAAGGGAATTCTACTTCCAATAGAATTTTAAGCACTCTCTTATTTGTATTGTCATTTAGGGTTGGCAAGTCTGTTTTACTGGAGTTCGCCACAGATCTTGACGTCAAAATCATTTTCGGTGGCTTGGGCACACTTATGATCATTGGCCCCCTATTCTATTTCTATACAATCAGTATTGCGGATAAATCATTTCGGTTTAAGAAAAGGTACTTGGCTCATTTTGTGCCTGCTTTGGTTGGCATCAGCTTCGGCGTCTGGTTGCAAGACCATCATTTAGAAACATTGCCGCTGGTTTTGTTTGCTGTTTTATTCTTGAGTTACTACACGCATTACCTCATTTACATCATAATGAGCTATATGCATATAACCAGAAAGAGGAAGTCGGGATCAGTTCCTGGAGAGACATGGAAGCTTTTTAAACTTCTCTTTATTGGCCTCCTCATTATTTGGTTTGCTTATGTACTCAATTTATTCGACGATCTGGTGCCTTACGTGGTTGGCCCAGTGTTGTATTCCATAGTGGCATATACAGTTAGTTTCATCGTGATCAAAAAGGGTTATTTGGAAAAGATTAATCATGAGAAATATAGATCGACTCCTGTGTCAGATGAGCAAATGATTGAGATTTACAATAAACTCTTTCAATTGATTAAGGATGAAAAAAAATACATGGATCCAGGTTTGACACTGAAGTCACTGAGTACAAAACTTGGATTAAGCACACAAGTGCTATCTCAGGTTGTGAACCTAAAGAGTGGAATGAATTTCAATCATTTCATCAATAAATTCAGGGTTGAGCAATCAATTATGCTACTGAATGATAGTGATTACCAAAACAGGACGATCGCTTCCATTGCAATGGATGTTGGCTTTAATAGCATTTCCAGTTTTAATTCCGCTTTTAAGAAGATCACCTCAAAAACACCGGTAGCTTATCGTAATGAATTGATTAAATGATCTTTCGCTCTTTCGAAATGATCATTTAACAAGATTGAAAGAACGGACAGACATTGATTTGCTAAAAAATTCTTAAAACAATGTCAAAAGTAAAATCAATATTAAAGTGGTTACTAATTGGAGTGGTCGGTCTGCTTACCATCACATTCGCATTCGGCTATTGGTTCATGAGCTTAATACCAAAAGGTGTGGATAGAGAATCTCTTGAGCAAATAACTGTGAAGGACATCCCATATTTAAGTGAAAACGTGATCCCACAACGGGGCAAGGTTTTGACAGTAGTCACCAGTGCCGATAAAATGGGAAACACTGATAAAAAGACCGGCTATGAACTGACAGAATTGTCTAGGGCGTATTATGTTTTTCAAGCTAATGGCTTCAATGTGGACATTGCAAGCCCAAAAGGAGGTGAGCCAAGTGTCATCATCGATGATGAAGACATGGGGCCTTATGATTTCGCCTTTCTTAATGACGCTGTTGCTCAAAGTAAGGCAAAGAACACAATTCCGATTGAGCAGATAAATTCATCGGATTACTCGGCAATTTATTTTGTAGGGGGCAAAGGTGCCATGTTCGATTTTCCTCAGAATATTAAAATACAGCAAATAGTTAAGGAGCTTTATGAATCAAATCGGGTAGTAGGTGCTGTGTGCCATGGCCCAGCCGCTCTGGTTAATGTCAGGCTTTCAAACGGAGAATCACTGATTGATGGTAAAGAAATTAGTGGCTTTACAAATAATGAAGAGCTCTTTTTAATACCTGATGCACCGGATATCTTTCCTTTCCTGCTGCAGGATAAATTAGTTGAAAAGGGTGCTCAGTTCAACGATGGCATTATGTACCTCGAAACTGTAGCTAAAGATGGTAACCTAATTACAGGTCAAAACCCGTGGTCAACCTGGGAGACTGTTGAGGCAATGGTGCAACAGATGGGCTACAAGCCAAAACCAAGGCAGATAACACCTGATGAATATGCAGTTGATGTTTTAGGGGTTTACGAATCTTCCGGGTATGATGAAGCTAAACAACTGATTCGTGATCTCAGCCAGGAAAAGCAACCAATGAACAGAACCCTGCTGGGGATGCACAGTATTGTTGCAGTTATGCAATGGCGTTTGGGCAAATTTGTCAACCTGCTTAGACTTATGTCATATGCAAAAACAGAATCAGAGGTCTCTTAAGGCCTCTTTTATTCTTTCCTTGTGGCAACTTCCCTAATTAGATGTTGCCACTCTTTGCTGTCAGTGAACTTGCTACTCCAGCCTTCCCATATAAGTTGATCATCCGGGGTATGGATAATGGTTCCTCGAAAAAACCGGTCATCATTAACATTTTTAGGAGAAACGAAAGTGATCGTATCCTTTCCCTCATTCAGAAACCACCTATGTTGGCCATGAATTGGAAAGTCGCTGGCTATGCTGGTGGCAGCAAAGTGATTGTCCCTGTCATTGTAGTTTATGAAGTAAGCATACTGACGTTTCCGGCCGTTTTTCAAAACGGTGGTTTCTGCCTGGCACTTAATAAATGTCTCAAGATAGTATTCGCAGGTTCTTACACCGGCCTCTTGATAGGTGCGATCAGTGCCAGGAAAAATGGTTTCAGTAGTTTCCCAGGTACCAATTAAAAAATCAAGATCTTTGATCGTTTGTGTTTTAGCAGAGTAAGAGCTGATCATCATCAAAATCAATAATGTGACGGGGAATGGCTTCTTCATTTTGTCATGAATTTGGGAGCAAACAAATACCAACGAATAGAAATCCCTGCTGATTTAATTAATCAATTATCATTAAGTAACAGACCATTTTCAATTGGATGCATTGCTCAGTTTTTTCTGACAAAAACGATTTTCAAATCATTTTGGGAGTATGAGCCTGATTTTGATTTTGTTTGACTTGTCCAGTGATGTTGGTTTTTGTCAACGACGGTAAGCAAGTGGATATTTCCGGAATTAGATTCCAAAAATTCGATCTCAAAATCAGAGATCAATCTTCCCGTCATTAAATGTGGCCCGGGATCAACATTGAAAACGCTCACTGCATAAAATGTAGAATCGACATTATTCCAGCCAATCAGCCCATTCATTTGAATCGTTGAATCATCAAAACTTTCCTCAATCAAAAGATTCAGGGAATCCACTCCAAAATGAGCGATCCTTTCACCGGACCTTTTCAAGGTGGTCTGGTCGTAGTTCCACATTTTCCAGTCGAATTGCCCTTCTAAAGAATTCATTAAACAGGCCACATCTTGAGCGGAAATTTCAAAGCTGAACAGACAAATGAAATAGAAGAATTTTGACATCTTCGAAATTTATGTATCTCAGGCAGTAAATCGAATTTTTCAAAACAAACAGTTGATTCCGAATGATATGTGATACCTGACCAAGGGATGATTGTAAATTTTGCTCCAGATCAAGAATGCCTTGCTGCTTGAAGTGCTAAGGAAGCTGAAACAGTTGACTAAGAATTTTGATATATTCAATTTCAAAAAACTATGATCTCATGAAAAACTTACTCCTGACCGTAATCTTATATGCATTCATTCAATCAGATTTAAATGCACAATATGCTATCAAAAACCTCGATGGTTATACACCCCAACTTGGGGCACTCGTTAGCATGATGGATGACCTGAAGGCAAGGGTCACCAGTAGGGTCAAAAACCTTGACCAGGATGGTACAGATTTTTTGTTGGATGAGGATGCCAATCGTATTGGAGCTCTTATCCTCCACTTGGCAGCAACCGAATTTGTATGGCAAGAAATGACCTTTTATGATAAGGAGTATGATGAGATAGATGATGAATCGTGGTTGATGCCAATGAATTTAGGCGATAAAGCGAGGGAAGAATTAGTTGGCAAACCCATTTCTTTTTACCTCGACAAATGGACCGAGGTGAGAGCTAAATCCAAGGAGGTACTAAAAACCAAGAATGACGAATGGTTGCTCCAGCTAAGGGAAGACCCTGACAATCCCGATACAGAATACAATTATTATTGGGCCTGGTACCATGTAATGGAGCACCAAGCCAATCATATGGGTCAGATCGCTTTGATCATGAAGCGCATTGGTGACGACTGATACTTCCAAAAAAAGTTAACTCTAAATCAAGGGATAAAGTACTACTCATCCCTTAACCGATTCATCAAATCGGTAGTGGCAGCCTTAACTGATCTGAAGCCCACCAACAAATAAGCAATAGCCAGTGTGAACAAGAAGGCTGCTAATAGAATTGGCAGTTCAATTTCAATTCTATAACTGAAATCTTCAAGCCAGTTATTCATGATTAAATAACCCAGAGGTAGGCCAATCACATTGGCAATTACAACCATAATCACAAAATTTTGGGTGACAAGGTTAACAACCTGGCCTAATGTGGCTCCAAGCACTTTTCTGATCGCAATTTCTTTGAGCCTGCTTTTTATGACCATATTGGCAATAGCGAACATGCCCATAAAGGCTATGAATATGGATAAGAATGTTAGGTTCAGCATTACCTCAGAAAGCCTGGTTTCTGTTTCATGTAGTTCAGCAAATGTTTGGTCAAGAAAATAAGATTGCAATGGTTGATTTGGGGCCACACTGTACCAGGTGCCCTCTATTTGGGCAAGTGTTTGCGACAAATTGGTAGTGCCAAGTTTCACCGCCAGGTTATTGAAATTGCGGTCCGCCCTGTAGAAAAAGGCATATGGTTTGATCTCTGATTTGAAATTTGAATAATGAAAATCTTTAATAACCCCGATCACTCTACCATAAATCAACGAATCTCCATTTTGGCCTACCGGAACATTTTGGCCCACCTGTTCATAACTGAGTTTAAGTGCTTTCATTGCCGCCTCATTCACGATCATTGTTTGTCCCTCATCAGCTTCGCTGTTTAAGGTGAAGTTGCGACCTGCGATCAAATCAAAGCCCATGGCATCTAAGTACTCAGGTGAAATCACAGCATAGTTCATTAAAAAAGAATCAGGATAACCTGCCTGATATGTCCAGTTGAGCTTTCCGACTACACCATTGGTATATCCGGCAGATTGTATTGATGGAATTTGGTTAAGACGATCTACCAAAGCCTGACGGTTTGTTATCTCATCAGTGTTTTCTATGATGAGAACCTGGTCGATGGAGAAGCCTTTATCAGCATTCTTGAAAAAATTTAATTGTTGAAATACAGTAACAGTTCCAATTATCATGATCACTGAAATTGAAAACTGGGCAACAAGTAAAATGTTTTTAGGGTCAAGAATAGTAGCTCTTTTTTTCGCAGAGCCTTTGTTTGAGCTTGTGAGGACAGAAAACCGAGTAGCAGGATAAAGCCCACTCAACACGCCGATCGTAACTATGCCTAAACCTAAGTAGAGAAGTGTTAACAGGTTATCGATCTCAAGAAGGCTGATTTCCCTGCCGAAAAGATCATCTAAAAATCGGAATCCAACTTGAGCAAGTATGCTTCCGATTATCAGCGAGATGAGGATTATGGTTACTGACTCAACAACAAATTGCATGATTAAATTGCCGGTATTGGCGCCAAATGATTTCCTCACACCTACTTCTTTTGTTCGTTTTACCAGGCTACCAATGGTCAGGTTCAAATAATTTATGATTGAGATGAGCAAAATGAAAACCGCGATGGCAGTGAAAATCTGAATATTGCTCATGTTGTTGTTTGTCCCCAACTCCCATTTCAAAGCAGATTTTAAATGAATATCTTCAACTGGCTGAGAGTAAATCATAAAATTTTCATTGCCCTCGATAGTTTGAAATTGAGTATAAAGCGGTTGAAGCTTTTGGTTAACCTCATCAATTGAAGCCCCCTTGTTGAGCTTCACATAAGTGTAGTAGTTAAACCATCCCCAATTGCTATCTATATCCTCATCACCTGAAAAGATCATTGGCCTGAGGAAATCAAATGTGAAATGCGTGTTGAACGGGACATCTTCGATTACCCCTTTTACTGTTACCCTCAGGTTATCAGCATTAAACAATGTGAGTTCTTTACCCAGCGCACTTTCTGAACCGAAGTACTTCTCGGCAATCGATTTGGTGAGTACAATGTTGTTTGGCTCCGTAAAAAACTCTTCAGGCCTTCCCTCTAAAACTTCAAAATCAAAAACCTTCAAGAAGTGTTCATCGACCCTATAAACACCTTCCTCATAAAAACTTCGGTCTTCATTTTGACCAATCAAATATTTGCCTCCCCATGATGGAAAAATTCTGGTAGCCGCTGCAACCTCCGGGAGGTTTTCTTTAAGCATTGGAGCTAATGCCGGTGGCGTGGTAGCATCATGAATTCGGTCTCCATCAAAAACAAAGTCTATCGGTACCCTATGGATTCGTTCATAATCTGTAAAATGTTTGTCATAACTGATCTCACCTTTGAGGTAAATAAAGATGAATAAGAAACATGCTATTCCAATTGATAGGCTTGCTATTGTTAGGGTAGCATTCATTTTGTGCTTTACAAGATATCGTAGGGCAAACTTGAAATAATTGTTAAGCATAATCCAGAATTTTGAGTTTTGACGTCTTATGGTATAAGGCCGGATGAAACTCACCAAATGATAAAAGAGGTAAATATTGGTGAGCCAGACCGGATATTTTTTTCGGTAAAGCATATAATATTCATCAAGGTCCCCTTCAATTTCTTCCACCAGGTTTCTATTGCAAAACCAGTGTAGAAGCCTGCTAAAGATTTTGGGAGCTGTTGCATTCCGGGACATTAGATATTTTTCCAGGCTATCTCCGGGATACCATCCCAAAGGTTATTTCGCAAAGAGCGGTTCATCTCAAGTGAATTTTTGCCGGAAGCCGTAATGGCAAAGAGACGTTTTCGCCTTCCGCCACGCTCATGTGTGGCGCTTGCTAAGTCAGATTGAAGAAATCCCTTTTCTTCCAGCCGTCCGAGTGCCGCATGAACCGCACCCATGGCTACAGACCTGCCGGCGTTCTCTTTAATTTCTTCTCTAATGGCAAGGCCGTATGCTTCAGGGTACAATCTGGCAACCACCAGCATTAGGAGTTCTTCAAATTCTCCAAGGTTTGTTCCTTTCATCAATCAGTATTTTCGTAAATGTAGGAATTGCTAACAAATACTACAAATGCGAAATTTGACTGATGTTGTTGAGCCAATTGTGGAATGTTTATAGGCTCAATGCATCGGGGGATTATTGAATCTTTAGCAAAAAGTTTCGGCTAACTCAGAAATCAAATAAAAACCTTTTGTCATGAGGGATAGCAAACTTCTCAAGAAATTCCTCATACTCTTCTTAGAACGATTTCTTACGATGGTGTTTTTCCTGATTTAGAATGTAGTTGTACACTTGATCTAGCTGTGAATGAGAATAGGAAAACGCTCCATATCCCTCTTGCCATGAGAATTTACCGTGGAGCCATTTGTTGTCGTTAATAAATCTTGTGGAATTATTTTTAACATCCCTCAATAAATCTGACAAAGCGATTGAAGGCTTCAATCCAATGAGTATATGGACATGGTCGGACATCCCATTTACGATTATCGGCTTTTGGCCTTTGTTTTTGATAATGCCAGATATGTATTTAAATACTTCGGGTCTCCAATCACTTGCTAGAAGGTTTCCCCTTCCGCTCACTGCAAAAACACATTGAACATAAATTTGTGAAAATGTACCAGCCATTGTATCACCCCTTCGGGGTTGTTGATCTGTGAAAATTATCTATAATAATAGCATCCCTTTGGGATTTCAAAAGGACATAAGTTCGTTATGGTTCTTTGGGCATAATTTCCGATAAGAAATACTCCATAATCCCGCGTATTCAAATCAAGCAGACCGACCAAAGCTCATTAATCCCGAAGGGATAACAATATTATAGCAAAATGTTTAAAGGTGTTTTAAACCCCGAAGGGGTGATATCTCATTCTTTGAAAAAACGATAATTCAATGAATATTCTTTATCGGCTTCTTTTTGATCATGCCTCCTTTGGCATCTTTTACTGAAGCCATTATGATAAATGCATTGGGATCAATTTTATCGATTTCTGTTTTTAGTTTCGACATCTCAAGGCGGGTGATAATTGTGTAAACTATGTTGGTGTCCTTTAATGGTTCCCCATCTCTAGAAAAGCCTTTTTGGCCCTTAAACATGGTGCAACCCCGTCCAAGTGAATTGGTGATGCCTTCACGGATTTCATTACTTAAATCAGATATTATTGTGACCGACATGTATTCTTCTACACCATCAATTACGAAATCGATCATTTGCGATGCTGTGAAATAAGTTAGCATTGCATAAAGGGCAATTTCAACGGACAGAAAATATCCACCTGTGAGGAAGATTAGGATATTGAAAATGAGAATGACGTTACCAACTGTCATACTTGTTTTGCGGCTGAGATATATAGCCAAAACCTCGGTGCCATCGATAATAGCACCACCTCTAATCGCTAGACCGATCCCAAGTCCAAGAAAAATTCCGCCAAAAGCTGCCACCAGAATAGGATCATTCGTTACTGCTGGAATTGAAACGAAATGAACTGCAACTGAGAGTAATGTTATCCCAATTATACTTTTGATTGCAAACCTTTTACTGATGGCGGTGAAAGCTAAAATCAGAAAAGGCAGGTTTAATGTCAAAATCAATATTGACAATGGGAAATCAAAGAGTTCTTTAATGATTAATGAAATGCCCACTATGCCGCCGTCAATAAAGGAATTCGGTATTAAAAACCCATTTAAACCGAAACAGGCGGCCATAACCCCAATGAGCAAATAAGGCAACTCGTAGAGTTCATGTTTTAGAACTACCTCAAGATCGTTCACCCATTCTTTAAAACTTTTACCTTTTCTATGTTCTTCAGGATGGCTTCTGAAGTACTTTTTTGCGGTTTTGACTATTAACTGATGGAAAATGCGCTTCATAGGGTACAAAGTTATCAGGTGGTGAAGTGATTCAATTCACTCTTTTAGAACTTTATTTGTGACACTGCAAAAAACATGTCAAAATCTGAATATAAGGTAATCGGTTTAATGTCAGGCACATCCATTGATGGACTTGATATTGCATTCAGCCATTATTCAATTGAAAATGGTAATTGGAGCTATGAGTTAATTAATAGCCGGAATGTTGATTACAGTGTTGAAATGAAGATACGATTAAAAAACAGCGTCAACTTACCTGGCCTTGAGCTTCAATTACTAAATAATGAATATGGCCGATGGCTTGGTGAGCAGGTGAAAAAGTTTGTAGATGATCACCGAATAAATCCTGATTTTGTAGCCAGCCATGGTCATACTGTTTTTCACCAGATTGATAAAAAGTTCACCCTGCAAATTGGCTCTGGTTGGGAGCTTGGCAATACATGCGGCATCACTACAGTTTGTGATTTCCGCTCTTTAGATGTTGCTCTTGGCGGTCAAGGCGCTCCATTGGTACCAATAGGTGATCACCTGCTTCTGAGTGAATATGACTTCTGTCTTAATCTCGGAGGCATCTCTAATGTGTCATTCATTTTGGATGGCGAAAGAGTGGCATTTGACATCGGCGTAGCGAATATGCTTTTAAATCACCTTTGCAGTCAAATCAATTTAGATTTTGACGATGAGGGTCAAATCGCTAAATCAGGCAGTTTGGATCAACAATTATTAGAAGCCTTAAATAACTTGGACTATCACCGATTAACTTTTCCCAAATCAACTGGGTATGAGTGGTTTGTAGATGAAATCATGCCAATTGTTGACACATCAACTTCATCGGTGAAAGACAAACTTCACACCAGTGTGCATCATATTGCTGAACTGGTAAAAAAGGCGCTGACTCACTATGCAAAACCAGGATCTAACATGATTATCACCGGTGGCGGTGCTAAAAATACTTTCTTGATTGAATTGTTAAAAAAGAAGCTAAAACCCAACATTAACATTATAAAACCATCCCCCGAATTAATTTCTTTCAAAGAGGCCATTGTGTTTGGGTTAATGGGAGTTCTAAGAATGCGAGGGGAAACCAACTGCCTTAAATCTGTTACTGGTGCAAGTCGGGATTCTTCTTGCGGGATAATATTTACAGCTTAGTACTCCTTCGCACCGTCGAAACTAACTGCGAATCGCAATGAAAATTGGTATTTTAATCCATCAAAATGATCGCCGATTTATTCAATCTGATTATGTGATTAATCATCAGGTAAAGTGGTGGAACCGCAAGTATTCTATTGAAATAATTAGAGGACTGAAGCACAGACCTGTAGTTGACCTACTTATCAATCATGTGGATTTAACAATTATGCCAGATGAGTATTTAGATTTTATGTCATCATATGAATTGGTATTGAACAGGAACGTAGTCGATATTTCGAAAAAGAAAATTAGTGCTAATCTGGTGTCCCAAAATTCTGATTATGAGGGTAAGGTTTTGGTGAAGCCAGATTTGAATGATCTGGGCTTTCCAGAATATGAAATGAAATCAAGGATAACCAGGTTGGTATTAAAGCCGATCCATTATCTCACGAAATCCTTTGATGAGAAAAGTCAGTTCAAAATTTATGACTCAATTGGTGACGTTCCTGATAAGTATTTTTCTAACTCAAAATACGTAGTCGAGAAATACCTACCTGAGTATAAAGATGGACTTTACTATCTAAGAAGTTTTCGGTTTTTCGGGGATAGATGCCTTTGTTCGACATTAGGATCAAAAAGTCAGATAATTAAAGGTCGTAATACCGTTATTCGAGACGATTGCACACCACCACCTGAAATTTTTGAATACCAAAAAAAATTTGATTTTGACTTTGGCAAATTTGACTTCACAATTTACAACGGTTCAGTTATTCTCCTGGATGCCAACAAAACGCCGGGGTATTATTCAGCACTTGACGATGAGACGTCTAAGTACCTGGCAGAGGGTTTAGATTCTTATCTCTGAGGGGAGTCTACCCAGGCCTAAGCCGCTGCTATAAATAAAAAACCTCACGAATTGTGAGGTTTCTATTAATGCTTTTGCATTGTTGCAATTAATACTCATTAAGGATGTGACGCTCTAGTTCTTTAATCCTTGACCGTAATTTCTCCAACTTGGCCCTTAAAGCACTAGCATCTTTTTGAAACTCTGTTTCTAAATTATTCATTAGCTGTTCCGTTTCTTCCTGAAGTTCATTTAACCTGCTTCGATGCTCTTCAGTTGCAGCCTTCTTCGCACTGCTCATCATTTTATTGGTGGCGTGTACAATTTTTTCCTGAGCATCCTCCAATTCTTCATTTTCAATATGTGTTGCAGAGTAAACCAGGTAGTCATGAGCCGCCATTAATTCAGATTTGTAAAGAGCAGTTACAAGCGCTTCTTCAGTAACGCTGCCAGTTTCATCTTCCAGTTTCGTGGCAATTTCATCTAAGAAAAAAGTCACTGAGTCAATTCTATCTGCCGATACTCCAGGTGTTACCTCTAGCTCTGATTTCAAAGCATTTGCGGCTTCATATAATTTTTGAGCAGCTTCTGAATTATTACCGGCAGCGAACAAATCTTCAACTTCACCAAATAAAATATCTGATTGATTGGAAAGTTGTTCTACAACGGTTTCAGTTGCAGGTTCTGTTGTTTGTTCTTGTACATCTTCTTTTTTCTGAGGAGAACAACTAAAAACAAACAGTGAGAATATTAAAAGTAATCTGGTCATGTCAATGGGGTTAGTCAATAGGTATTTCAGAAATGTGATCTAAATTAAGCAAAAGTTGAATTATTTGAGTTGGTCTCAAGTGTTCATTAAAAATATTTGTTCTTAATGGTTACCATTTAAAATTAAATGATATAAATAGCAGAAGTTTTCCTCAAAGCACCGAACCCTTGAGATTTAACGTTCTCACCATAGTATTATCCATTTTCCTCACGTTCGCAACTGCGGATTATGTATGGATGGGATTGCTTAATGATGAGCAATTTGTTGCGGAACTTACCCTTGAAGATGACAAAAAGGAATTAAAAGAAGGTGAGGAAACTAAAACCAAACATTTCGATTTTCACAATGATTGCCAGCCATCATCATCGGAAGTAACCGTAAATCTTCACTCGGGTTATCAAAAATGTGGCAACTCATTCGAAGTTTCAATAAGTGGGGATTCCCCAAGCCTCTACATTTTATATCATCAGCTTCGGCTGCACTGCTAATCCACCTGCCTTTTGGCAGTTCTTCATTCTGAGATATCCTATCGCCTTCATCAGGTCATAGGCATCTCGTAATTCCAATTATTACTCAATCCAACTTATTCAAAAGCCGCTCAACTTAAACAGTTAAGCGCAAAACTTAGGACTATAATGAACAAATTATTCATACCCATGGGTTTGTATGTTTTGATATTTCATACAAGTTGTCAATCGCATAAAGAACACCATGAATCTGAAATCAAATATTTAGTTACAAGCCCAGTCCGCATGGACACCCTGGTCACCCGTGATTATGTATGCCAGATCCGTTCGATTCAGCATATCGAAATTAGGGCGTTGGAGAAGGGCTATCTTGAAAAGATTTATGTAGATGAAGGCCAATCGCTGAAAAAGGGTCAGCTCATGTTTCAAATTATGCCAAGGCTATATGAAGCTGAATTGCAAAAGGCAGCGGCTGAGGCCAGTTTCGCTGAAATCGAATACCAGAATACCAGGAGGCTTGCCGAAACCAACATAGTGGCCCCCAATGAACTTGCCCTGGCAAAGGCAAAACTGGATAAAGCCAAAGCGGAGCTTGCCCTGGCTCAGGTGCACCTTGACTTCACACAGGTGAGGGCACCATTTGATGGCCTCATGGATCATTTTCATGTGAGGCTTGGCAGCCTGGTTGAAGAAGGCGAATTCCTGACTTCCCTGTCCGATAACAGCAAGATGTGGGTGTACTTCAATGTACCGGAAGCTGAATATCTGGATTATCAAAGCAATTTAAAAGGTGACAGCACCATCATTACAAAACTGATGCTGGCAAATGGCCAACTCTTCCAACATGAAGGAAAAGTGACGGCCATTGAGGCGGACTTTAATAATGAAACCGGCAACATCGCCTTCCGATCAACTTTTCCAAACCCGAAAGGTCTGCTTCGGCATGGGGAAACTGGGAATATATTGGTTGAAAAACCGCTGAAGAAAGCCCTGCTCATTCCGCAGAAGGCCACTTTCGAAATCCTTGATCAGAAATATGTTTTTGTGATCGATGAGGAGAATGTTGTCCGCACCCGGCACATTGCAATTGGGGCTGAACTTCCGCACCTCTATGAAGTGAGGTCTGGCCTTCAGGAAACAGATGTTATCCTGCTTGAAGGGCTGAGAAAAGTACGGGAAGGTGACAAGGTCGCCTACGATTTCCTGAAACCTGAGGAAGTACTGTCAAACCTCGAACTACATGCCGAGTAGGTCATTTATTTCTAAAAACAAGAAATCATGTTTTTCAGCAGAATAATCCACAGGCCGGTACTGGCAATAGTCATTTCAGTTGTTCTCCTTTTCACAGGTTCACTGGCCATAAAGACATTACCAATTTCCCAGTTTCCGGAGATCGCACCCACGGTGGTGAACATATTTATTGCCTACCCCGGATCAAATGCCGAGGTGTTGGTCAATTCCACCCTCATCCCGCTTGAGCAATCCATAAACGGTGTACAGGACATGCGCTACATATCCTCTGACGCCACTAGCGCCGGTGAGGCCACCATCAGGGTAATTTTTGAGCCGGGCACTGACCCAAACCTGGCTGTTGTGAGGGTAAAAACGAGGGTGGACCAGGTGATGCCTTTATTGCCGCCCCTCGTTCAGCGGGAAGGCGTCATAATTACACCTATTCAGCCTAGTATGTTGATGTATGTGAACCTCTACAGCACTGATGCAGATGCTGATGAGAAGTTCCTGTACAATTATGCCAACGTTCACATGATCCAGGAGATCCAACGGATTTCTGGCATAGCAAGGGCCCAAATTTTGGGCAGCCGGCAATATGCCATGAGGATTTGGCTAAAGCCCGATAGAATGAGGGCCTATAGCATTTCAGCCGAAGAGGTAATGGAGTCGTTGCTTGAGCAGAGCATCCTGGCCAGGCCCGGTCGGTTGGGTCAAAGCTCAGGGATGCAGGCCCAGTCGCTTGAGTATGTGCTGGCATATCAGAACAGGTACAACAAGCCAGAACAATACGAAAATGTCATAATTAGGGCTAACGAAGAAGGTGAAATTATTTATCTAAAGGACATAGCCGAAGTTGAACTTGGCAGCGAATTCTTTGACATCTATTCAAATCTTGATGGCTATCCATCGGCGTCTATAGTCTTGAAGCAGAATGTAGGAAGCAATGCCTCGGAGGTTATAGCAGAAGTAAAAGCCAAAATGGAGGAAATTAAAGAGGAATTTCCTCCGGGAATGGATTACAAGATCAGTTATGATGTATCCAGCTTTCTTGATGCCTCTATTGAGCAGGTAACGCACACTTTGCGGGATGCCTTCATCCTCGTGGCCCTGGTAGTATTCATCTTTTTGGGTGACTGGCGCTCTACGCTAATCCCGATCCTGGCCGTACCGGTGTCGCTGATCGGAGCATTTTTTGTCATTCAAATGTTTGGCCTCTCCATTAACCTGACCACATTGTTTGCATTGGTGTTGGCTATCGGCATTGTGGTAGATGACGCCATCGTGGTGGTAGAGGCGGTTCATGCGAAAATGGAGGAACAGAATATTTCACCCTACAATGCGGTGAAGCTGGTAATGGGCGAGTTAAGTGGTGCCATTATCGCCATCACACTTGTCATGACATCGGTTTTTCTGCCCATCACTTTTATGTCAGGCCCCGTAGGTACATTCTATCGCCAGTTTTCAATCACAATGGCGAGTTCCATTATACTCTCGGCAATAGTGGCCCTTACACTTACCCCGGTGTTGTGCGCCATGTTATTGAAAAACAACCATGGTAAGCCGAGGAAGAAATCATTGATCAATAAGCTAATCAGTTCATTTAACAGTGGGTTTGAAGCAGTTACCAGTAAATATGTTGGCTTGCTTAAACTGATAGTGAACCGTAAAGTCGTGACCTGGGGTGTTTTGATTGTGTTTGCCTTTGGCGTATATGTTGAAAATAATTGGCTCCCATCAGGATTTATTCCAAATGAAGATCAGGGCACCATTTACGCCATTATTCAAACACCTCCTGGAGCCACGCTAGAGCGAACTAATCAGGTTTCGAAGGAGCTTCAAAAAATCTGTCAGGAAATTGATGGTATAGAATCCGTCTCTGCACTGGCGGGTTATGAGATTATGACTGAAGGCCGTGGTTCCAATGCTGGCACCTGCCTCATCAACCTGAAAAACTGGTCAGAACGGGAGCATTCTGTTCATGAGATCATGGAAGAGCTTGAAGAGAAAACCAAAAACCTGGGTGCAATCATTGAATACTTTGAACCACCCGCAGTGCCCGGATTCGGAACTTCAGGCGGTTTTTCATTGCGCATGCTGGATAAAACCAAAAGTGACGAAACTGACTACCACGAATTCGGCCGGATCAACGATCAATTCATGGATGCATTACGGAGCAGACCTGAGATTACAGGCCTGTTCACATTTTTCGCAGCCAACTACCCCCAATATGAATTGATGATCGATAATAAAGCGGCCATGCAAAAGGGGGTTTCGATAGGTGCAGCCATGGAAAACCTGAACATTATGATTGGTAGCACCTATGAGCAGGGCTTTATCAGGTTCGGGAGGTTTTTCAAAGTATATGTGCAATCAGGCCCTGAATTTCGACGGTACCCATCTGACCTCGCTAATTTGTTTGTGAAAAACGAACATGGGGACATGGTGCCTTATTCCTCTTTTATGACAGTTAAAAAGCGACAGGGGCCAAATGAAATCACACGGTTTAATCTTTACAACTCTTCGTCTATCAGGGGGCTTCCTGCCTCTGGGTATACTACCGGTGATGCAATAGCAGCTATCAGGGAAGTAGCGGCCACTACGCTGCCAAGAGGGTATGACATTGCTTTTGAAGACCTTAGCTACGATGAATCACGCCGAGGCAACGAGGCAGTATTCATTTTTATCATAGTTATCATCTTCGTGTATCTGGTTTTGGCAGCCCAGTACGAAAGTTTTCTGTTGCCCCTTGCCGTTATTCTTTCCCTTCCTATGGGTGTGTTCGGTTCTTTTTTGATGCTGAAAATTATGGGTCTTGCCAATGATGTTTATGCCCAGGTTGGTTTGATCATGTTGGTGGGGCTGTTGGGCAAGAACGCCGTATTGATCGTGGAATTTGCTGTCCAGAAAAACAGGCAGGGTGCTTCCGTTTTGGACGCCGCCATTGAGGGGGCAAAGGTGCGCTTCAGGCCCATTTTAATGACATCATTCGCCTTCATTGCAGGGTTAATACCCCTCGTGGTTTCACATGGTGCTGGTGCCGTGGGCAATAAAACAATTGGTGGTTCTGCCCTTGGCGGGATGCTGATAGGGACAATTTTCGGGGTCATCATTATCCCCGGCCTCTACTACATATTCGGTAAGCTGGCAGAAGGCCGTAGCCTGATAGCTGAAGAAGATGTAGAGCCGCTGTCAGAAGAGTACATACACACAGGAATGGAAAAAGACCGGTTGTTGCATCAGCCGCAAAGCACCAAACCTGATTCAACCAATGAAGTCAAAGAGTAACATGAAAAGGATTAAGATAAAAACTAAATATATGCGCTCATCAATTCTTTTGATGGGCCTCATTGCATGGTCATGTGCACCAAAACTAACGGTGCGGGAAGCAAGCAAAGCTTTACCTGCTCAGTATGCGGCAAGTGCAGATACCGTGAATTCTGCCAGTATGGATTGGAAAACGTACTTTCAGGACGAACACCTGATCGCTTTAATTGACACTGCCCTTTTCAGGAATCAGGAGCTAAACATTTTCATGCAGGAAATGGAAATCCTGCGAAATGAAGTACAGGCCAGAAAGGGTGAATACCTGCCATCAGTTGGGTATGGTGCCGGTATGGGGCTTGATAAGGTGGGGAGGTATACCCGGCTTGGGGCGCTGGAAGAGGGCCTTGATATCAAACCGGAAAAGGAATTTCCAGAGCCCCTGAGCGATTTCACTGTGGGGGCTTTTGCCACTTGGGAAGTAGACATTTGGCGAAAGCTTAGGAATGCTAAAAAATCGGCGTTTACAAGGTACCTCGCCAGCGTAGATGGCAGGAATTTTATGGTGACCAATCTTGTGGCTGAAATAGCCAATTCCTATTATGAATTGCTGGCACTTGATAATGAGCTTGAACTGGTTAGGCAGAATATTCAAATACAAAGTGACGCACTGGAATTGGTGAAACTACAGAAACAGTCGGCCAGGGTGACGGAGCTGGCTGTGAAAAGGTTTGAAGCGCAATTGCTTGATACCCGTAGCATCGAATACCTCATTAGGCAGGATATTGTGGAGACTGAAAACCGCATCAATTTTTTGCTTGGCAGGTTTCCGCAGCCAATTCAAAGGAGCAGTACAACTTTCAGCACCTTTGTGCCGGGGGTTGTGAATGCAGGCATTCCAGTCCAACTTCTTGAAAACCGACCAGATATAAGACAGGCGGAATTGGAATTGGCAGCCGCAAAACTGGATGTAGATGTTGCGAGGGCTAATTTCTATCCCGTTTTTGGAATATCAGCAGGTTTAGGGTTGCAGTCATTCAACCCTGGTGATTTAGTGAAAACACCGGAATCAATGCTGTATTACCTGGCAGGAGACTTATTTGGACCCCTGGTTAATCGAAAAGCGATTAAAGCATTTTACGCCAATGCCAATTTGCAACAACAGCAGGCTGTAATCACCTATGAGCAGGTAGTATTGAATGCCTATATCGAGGTGGCTAACCAGTTGGCAAATATTAATAACCTCCAAAACAGTTATCAACTGAAGTCTGATCAAGTGGATGCACTTATTGCATCTGTCGATATTTCCAGTAGCCTTTTTAGATCAGCCAGGGCAGATTATATCGAGGTATTGCTTACTCAGGAGGAAGCACTGGAATCGAGGTTTGAACTTATTGAAACCAAGATGCTGCAAATACATGCATGGGTAAATGTTTATAAAGCACTTGGTGGAGGCTGGAAATAAAACTTAAAAACTCAATCGACATGACTAAGAATATAGGAAGTAATTATTATCCATGACACTACTCAACGACTGTATGGATCACACAAAAATTGTATGTAAAAGAATTAAATTTATTAAGGGTTTGATGTAAAACTTACCCCATTAACTAACTAAAAATCAGAGTATTATGAAAACTTTAATTGCAGTTGCCATTGCCATAATTATCACAGGCGCCTCAGTTTATCTAATTGTTGGAGGCTTGAACGATGAAGGTTCTACGTCTGATCAGCTACTACTCTCCCAGTGGGCGCTATCACCGGATAACCATTTAAGACTTGCCAAAAATGCTTATGACCGGAAATCACTTAATACCAGCCAGCGGGAAATTGAACAGGCCATTTTTGCTATGAAATCAGTGGTGAAGGTTTCAGATGAAAACACCAGTGCGATGTTACAGAAGGCCGTCGCCCATCTTGACACATTGAAAGCCACTATGGAACGGGGTGAATCCAATTCACGAGAATTTGAATTGGCGTCAGCTCATGCGCTAAATGCTCTTGCCCTGGTCAATTTGAGGTTTTCACAAAATTTATCAGAATCGGGAGACATCAAACAAGCATCGAAATCGGTACGAACCGCAATTACTCATCTGCAAAATGCCGTTGATCTTTCATCCGCTGCTTCAGCTAAAATTTCTGAAAAAGTGATTATCAACGATCTTGTGATACTACTTGACAGTTTAAATAAAAACGGCCACCTGGATGAAAAGACCTATACCCTTTCAGCCAGAGACCTGTTGGAATTGATTGAAAAGGATTGAGGATCTGTCTCAAGAGACTTCCCCAAATGTAAATCTGTTACTATATTTAATATTCTTCCGACTAAACCAAAATGGAGACAGGCTTATTGAAGGTAACTTCTTACCTTTTATTTGTTTTGATTATTACCTCATGCGAAAGCGATTCTAACGAATTTGATGTTTCACCGCTTGATGCTGAAATAGATGGCTTACTGCTTCAGGCAAATCCAGAAGGTAGAGACGCTTTTTTGCTTCCAGGGGATAATAAATACGATCAATTGCCACAAGATCCTAAAAACCCAATTACTTCTGAGAAAGTAGCCTTGGGTAAAATGCTTTTTCATGAAACGGCTTTAGGTAATGCATCAATGAGGCTTCAAGGTGCAAGGACATACTCATGTGCCAGCTGTCATAATGCGAAGTCGGCCATGCAATCTGGCAGAAGGCAAGGAATCGCTGAAGGTGGTGAGGGGTTCGGGGTGTCTGGTGAAGGCAGGGGAATGAACCCCGAATATGATGAAACAACAGTAGATGTACAACCAATTAGGGCCCCCTCGACATTAAATGTGGCTTATCAAAAAAATGTGTTGTGGAATGGAATGTTTGGCGCTACGGGTTTAAACGAGGGAACTGAATCAAAATGGATCGGTGATGCTGCGGTTAATCGATTGGGGTTCGAAGGTGCAGAATCACAGGCAATTAAGGGTTTGGAGGTTCATCGCATGAGTGCCAGTATGGATATGATGACTGAATTCGGTTACATAGATATGCTACGGGAAGCGTTTCCAGGCGTAGAAGATGATACTTTGGTAAGCCGAACTTACATGGGGCTGGCAATCGCTGCTTATGTTAGAACAATTACCAGTTCGGATGCACCTTTTCAAAAATGGCTTCGTGGAAATTCAGCAGCCTTGACAGATCAGGAAAAAAGAGGGGCGATACTATTTTTTGGCACTGCCAATTGTGTGGCTTGTCATACCGGTCCAGGCCTGAATAAAATGGACTTTGCAGCAGTTGGCATGGCTGATTTGGACGGCACTGACATTATAAATGCCGATCCAGTGAATACCTCCCTCGGCAGGGGCGGATTTACTGGAAGAACTGAAGACAACTATAAGTTTAAAATCCCACAGTTGTATAATCTAAAGGATGCCCCCTTTTTAGGGCATGGTTCTTCAATTTATAGTCTGGAAGATATTGTTAAGTACTTCAATGAGGCGATACCTCAAAACGATATTCCATCTGAATTTATCGATCCATTGTTCCGACCGCTGGGGTTAGATCAATCCGAAGTTGAAAATCTCACTGCTTTCCTTAAACAAGGATTATATGACCCTAATCTAACACGATATATCC
Organism: Cyclobacteriaceae bacterium; assembly: GCA_040222875.1. GTDB lineage: Bacteria > Bacteroidota > Bacteroidia > Cytophagales > Cyclobacteriaceae > JAJCYL01. The sequence goes on from JAVKCG010000008.1 coordinate 384,723, forward strand.
CCGATGAGGTATTAAGCAACAGCTGCTTTCCAAATGCAGATGAGGTTTCTAAAGCGGATTTAGGCTGTAATTGATAAACTACTCACACTTCAACTGCTTCGCAGGATTTATCAGTGCTTTCTTTATTGTGAGATAAACGATCGTTGAGATTGAAATCAATAAGCTTAAAAAAGCTCCGATCAGAAAGACATCCACGGTTAAATTAATCCTGTATGAAAATTCCTGAAGCCATTGATTGGATGCCAAATACGCAAGTGGTATGGCAATTAGATTGGCAATTAAAACCAATTTGATAAATGTTGACCCCATCAGGAGTGTGATATTTTGAGTACTGGCTCCCAACACTTTTCTAATGCTTATTTCTTTGGTTCTTTTATCCAGCGTATAGAATGTGAGTCCGAAAAGACCGATGCAAGAAAGTACAATTGTGAGCAGAACAAACATTCTAAAAATCTTGCCCTTTGTGAAATCCTGGCGGTAAAGTGTCTGTAGGTTATCATCCAGTAAAGTGTGGTCAAAAGGGGCAACTTCTGAAAAACCTCGCCACGTCGTCTCAATCGCCGGAAGTATATCTTCCGGGTTAGAATTGAAATTAATGATCGCAGCATTAAAAGCTCTGGGGAAGAAGGTTACAGGGGCAATCACAACTGCCTCCAGATCATTGTGCAATGAGTTGATATTAAAATTTGTTGTAACGCCGATTACGTTGCCATCTATCGGCAGGTGAACCCCTTTAAAGTTCTTACCGATGGCTTCTTCTGGCGTCCAGCCTAAGCCTGCGGCGGCCTTTTCATTTATAAGTATTGCATTTTTATCAGCAGGCCTGGTCTCGTCAAAGTGGCGGCCGGCAAGGAGTTCAATTTCTAAAGCCTGGGTAAAACTAAAATCAGTAAGAAATGTTGGATAGGTTGAGACATCCTCCATGCCTTCCACATTGAAAACTAGTACCGCCATTTTCTCCCTTTCACCTGGGAAAGTTTGTGTGAATGAAACACTATTAATTCCACTAATCTGGTTTAGTTCTCCTTTCATTTCCCGAAAAGCTTCCCTCACCTTATCGTCTGCTACTCTAAGAATTAAGGTAGAGGCTTTATCAAAACCCAATTCGTTATTTTGAAAAAGCTCTAGTTGTCGGGTCACCACAATTGCCCCCATAATCATCAATGATGAAAGGGCGAACTGGATAACGACTAAAGCCTTTCTTATGCTTCCTGATGCCTGCGTCCCTTTTAATTCGTGACTTCTAAGGGTCAAAGTTGACAAGAGCACAGCGGGATATATGCCTGCTGAGAAGCTCAATAAAACGATTGTTGCAAAAATTATAGACCAGTAAGCTGGTGTCAATACCTCTAGTAGGTTAATTTCTTTTTGGGTAAAATCATTGAAATATGGCATTAAGGCAAACAACAACAGGATCGCAATTATTGACGCCGTCAAAACATAAAATAGAGTTTCGGCCAGCACCTGAACGGATATTTGAAACCTAGTAGCCCCGGCCACTTTTCTGATGCCAATTTCCTTCATCCGCGATGTAGCTTTTGAAGTGGTCAGGTTTACGAAATTGATGAGAGTAATAAGTAGCACCATCACACTTACAACCGAGAATAGGTAGATATAAATGATGCTGCTATTCTGGCCATACTCAAATTTTAAGTCTGAGTAATGATGAATTTTGATTAGGGGCTGTAGCTCAATTTTAGTGTCAAGCCATTCAATTTTTTCGTAGCTGGACCGAACATATTCTGTCAGTTTTGATGAAAGCACCCCGGCATCGGTGTTTGGTTTCAGCTTGATTAGGGTATGAACCCATCTGGCTTCATCTCCTGGCCCATCAAATATTCCTGCAAAATCAAAAGCGAAGCTGTCGTTGGCTCTTTTTCTAAACATCCCGGTCACGGTCATCTTGAGGTCATTTACTTCGATAACCTCCCCGATAGGGTTAAGATCTCCGAAATACTTCATCGCCATTCTATCGGATAGAATTACCGCATCAGGTATGGAAAGTGGATTACCAGCCACCTTATGAACGAAGTCATATGTAAAAACATTGAGCAGCGTAGAATCAATATCAATAAAACTGGTTTCGGTAAAAACACGGTCTTTATATTTCACCACAGGATTAAAGCGCTTCACTGGTCGTATCCTGGCGATACTTTCTATTTCTGGTATATCAGTGCTGAAACCGTCTGCCCACATTGATGGAACGATAGCACTTCTTGTAAAATCTTTCTCGAGTTCGATTTCGTCGGTGACCCTGTAGATAAGTTCTGAATCGACATGAAATGTATCGTAACTGAGCTCATCCAAAATGTAGACCAACAAAAACAGTGAGGTTGTAATACCGATTACAAGACCCGATAAGTTAAGCAGTGAAAAAAATTTATGTTTTAGTGCATTCCGGTAACCTGTTTTGATGCCGCTCATCAGCATCACACTACTTCTTGCTTCTTCACTTTTCATATTTGATGATTTTATGAATTGGATGGCATTCAATGCATAGTTTAAGTTGGCCATGATCCGTGTTCGATCCCTAAGGTCTCGTTCATAGTACTCCATAAGATCGCCCTCAATCTCTTCGATCAATTCTGATGCGCATAACCAATTGAGCATTAATCTGGGAAACAATGGTGGCCGGGTCATTTTTTAGTATTCAAATTTTGGAACCCTTGCCCAAAGCTGCTGCCTTTGTAATTGAATTGCTTCGACTGCCTCGTAACCTGTCTGTGAAATTTGATACAGTCGTTTTCGGCGGCCACCCCTTTCGGCAGAAGCCCCTCCCATTTTAGAGCTGATTAACTTTTTTTCTTCCAGTCTCCTCAATACAGTGTGCACAGCACTCAAAGAGATAGAACTCTGATTGATGCAGTTGTATTCCTCGGTTACACTTACGCCGTAGGCTTGCTCATTTAATGAAGCGACCACCAACAGTATCATCTCTTCAAGGTTCCCTAAATTCTGCATATTATCAACATTTGTAAATCAAATATAAGCTATTAGTTCAACTATTGTAAAGGATATTGAAATCCTTTTTAGTACGCAGTAAAATTTACGTAGAACGGGGTATTTCCTGAAAATGAAAGCTCTGATAGCTTAGAATCGAAATTAGACCTCATGTTCTCAGGAAATATTTTTAACTTTTCGAAAAAAGAGGCTTTGGAAAAACAACGGGTATTCCTGGTTGATGATCACACGATTTTAATTGATGGGTTAAAGGCATTGCTGGCAGAAGAGGACGACTACGAGGTAGTTGGTGAGGCACATGATGGAGAACAGGCCCTTGAATTCCTGAAAAAGAATGACATCGACATCCTTGTAACAGATTATTCTTTACCTAAAGTAGACGGCCTTGCCCTTGTGAGGATTTTAAAACGGATTAAACCCGATGTCAAAATTATTGTACTGAGTATGCACCGGGAAAGCCATCTTGTTAGGGAAATTCTGAAAGAAGGCGTATCGGGATATATCCTTAAAAACGATTCGACAAACGAATTGCTACTTGCCTTGCAACATGTAAGGAAAGACAAAGTTTACCTCAGTACTGAAATCAACTCAATGCTGATTGATTCGCTTAAGTTTCAGGAAGAAACCAAGTTGTTCTCTGACCGTGAGCGGGAAATCCTTAAACTGATCGCTGAGGAATTTTCCAGCCGTCAAATCGCCGAAGAGCTTTTTATAAGTGAGCGGACTGTAGAAACCCACCGACGTAACATGATGAAAAAGGCCGGCACCAATACCACTATCGGATTGATGAAGTTTGGGTACGAGAATAATTTGATCTAAGATTTCAACCTGCTACTAGGGAAACCTATCTGTCTGGTTTCCTCTAAATTGCCTTTCCGAAAGCGACAAAATGATCAATTATAAGAAGACTTTCTCCCTACTTCTAGGCCCATTGAGTTTTGCAATCATTCTGCTAATTGACCCGCCAGCCGGAATGTCAACGCAGGCGAAGGTTGTGCTGGCTTCAACGGCATGGGTTGCCATTTGGTGGATTTCCGAAGCTATTCCTATTGCTGCAACCTCTTTGCTCCCAATTGTTCTGTTTCCATTAACAGGAGGCCTTGATTTAAATAGTACCACCGAAGCCTTTGGTCATAGGCTTATCTTTCTGTACATCGGTGGTTTTATAATTGCCATTGCCATTGAAAAATGGAATCTGCACCGAAGAATAGCCCTCAATATTATCTCTATAATAGGCGTGGATTTGGGCAGAATGGTCTTGGGCTTTATGGTAGCAACAGCTTTTCTATCTATGTGGATTTCCAATACTGCTACAACTGTTATGATGCTTCCTATCGGAATGGCCATTGTTGTTCAGTTGGGCGGAACACATGAATCTGAGGGGAATACTTTCGGAAAAGTGCTGATGCTTGCGATTGCCTATTCCGCTTCGATTGGTGGTATCGCAACCTTGATAGGCACTCCACCCAACCTTGTGCTGGCCGCAATGGTTCAGGAGTTTTATGGAATTGACATTGGTTTTGCCGAGTGGTTTTTATTCGGGTTCCCAATCTCAATCACCTTATTGGCAATTGCCTGGATGTATTTAACCCGGATGGCTTTTCCGCTTAAGGGGCAATCATTTCCCGGTGGAAGGGCAGAAATCCAAAAGCAATTAAAGGCACTAGGTGCGATTTCAAAACAAGAGAAATTGGTATTAATTGTTTTTGCATTAACTGCATTCTCATGGATTTCAAGATCTTTTCTTTTGTCAAAATTACTTCCCGGTATTGACGATACTATAATTGCCATCGCCGGGGCAATAATTTTGTTTATGATCCCTAGTGGTGATAAACCCGGTGAAAAACTGCTTAATTGGGAGGCGGCAGTTAAAATACCCTGGGGGGTGATTTTGCTTTTCGGAGGTGGGCTTTCAATAGCAGCCGGTTTTATTGATAGCGGATTAGCCGACTGGATTGGTAACCGCATGACTTTGCTGGAAGGTGTATCACTAATCCTGATTTTATTGGCAGTAATTGGGGTGGTTAATTTCCTCACTGAAATTACCTCAAACCTGGCGACTACATCAATGATATTACCAGTGATGGCTGCACTTGCAATGGCTATTAATGTGCATCCTTATGCGCTGATGGTCGGTGCGGCTGTGGCTGCATCGTGTGCATTTATGCTTCCGGTGGCCACACCACCAAATGCCGTAGTTTTTGGTTCTGGCTATTTGAAAATTGGGGACATGATCAGGGTGGGCTTTGTTCTGAATATCATTTCCATTCTTATAATTCTGTTAAGCGTATATTTCTTACTTCCAGTATTGTGGGGTGTGGATTTAACCAACTTTCCGGCTGAGTTAAGATGATGTTTGGGCACATAGCAGGTATCAGCACTAAGAAATTTTTAAAATAGGATAGTTGTCAAAAAATAGTAACAACACCACTACCTTTGAGGTCTCGGCCTGAGACACTATTTTGCTAGAAATGACTGTAACTTTTTGATGACAAGAGGGCAAGACAGCTACCATTCAGGGAAATCAGGCACAAATCAGAAACTTAATGGCTAAAGCAAAGAAGGGTTCCAAAATCTTCGTGTTGGATACTTCTGTAATTCTGTATTCACACGATTCCATCATGAATTTTGAAGAGCATGATGTGGGCATACCAATTACAGTTTTGGAAGAACTTGATAATTTCAAAAAAGGTAATGACATTAAGAATTTTGAAGCCAGGGAGTTCATCCGGCTAATTGACTCACTTGCCAAAGGCCACATGCTCAGTGAGTGGATACCTTTAAATAATGGTAAACAGCGAGGCAGTTTCAAGGTTATAATGAACCCTTCACCGACCATTGATGCTGAGAAGATTTTTGATGATGCCAAACCAGACCATAAAATCCTGAATGCAGCATTGGCCCTGAAAGAGGAGGAACGTGATCGAAAAACAATCCTGGTAAGTAAAGACATCAACCTTCGCCTCAAAGCAAAATCCCTCGACCTGGCTGCAGAAGATTATGAAACTGGCAAGATTCAGAATATCAATTCACTCTACACCGGCAAGACCATCTGTGAGGACGTTTCTTCCGATGTTATCAATGAATTGTATGAAAAAAATGAGGTAATAAGGTCAAAAGCCTTAAAAAGGAAGAAGACCAAAGCCAACGGTTACTTTATTTTCAAAAGTGAGAAGAACTCCATTCTTGCTTATGAAAACACCACCAACAAAACTGTTGAGAAGGTTGAGAAAAAGCCCATTTATGGAGTAAAGCCCCGAAATGCTGAACAGACCTTTGCAATACACGCAATTCTTAACCCAGAAGTAAAGCTGGTGACCATTAACGGTGTTGCTGGCACTGGCAAGACATTGCTTGCACTTGCCGGGGCTCTGGAGCAACGGAGAAATTTCAAGCAAATATTTCTTGCGAGGCCAATTGTGCCACTTAGCAATAAAGACATAGGTTATCTACCTGGCGACATCAAATCCAAGTTGAACCCTTATATGGAACCACTTTGGGACAATCTGAAATTCATCCAAAATCAATTCAAGGAAACGGACAAGGATTACCTCCGAATTGCAGATATGGTGAACCAGGAGAAATTGTTGATCCAGCCGTTGGCTTACATCAGAGGTAGGAGTTTGTCTAACATCTTTTTTATTGTTGATGAGGCCCAGAACTTAACTCCACATGAAGTAAAAACAATCATCACCAGAGCAGGGGAGAACACCAAAATCGTATTCACTGGTGATATTTATCAAATCGATACGCCTTACTTAGATTCACAAAGTAACGGCTTGTCTTACTTAATAGATCGGCTTCAAAATCATGAGCTTTATGCCCATGTTACCCTTGAGAAAGGTGAACGTTCGGAGCTGGCTAATCTGGCAAATGAGATGCTTTAAATTTCGGGCTGTCTAAGCGAAAAGATTTAAATCGATACAGTTTTCGACCTGGCCTCAAGCACTTCGCTATAAACAGCCTCATACATAGGAACTACTTTATGTACATCAAAATCTTTGGCCCTGGCTAAGGCTCCAGCTTTAAATTTTGAGAGGTTGTCATCGCTTAAAATATGGAGCGACTTTTTAGCCATATCATCAACGTCACCCACTTTGCAAACAAAGCCTGATTGCCCATCCTGATTCAACTCCGGAATACCGCCGGCGTTGGATGAAACCACGGGAACCTCACAGGCCATGGCTTCAAGGGCGGCCAATCCAAAACTCTCTTTCTCAGATGGTAGAAGGAACAGATCTGCTACAGAAAGGACCTCCTCAACAGCTTCCAGCTTACCAAGAAAACGAACGTCGTTACAATGTGGGCTTTCCCTACAAAGTGCTTCAATTTTAGTCCTTTCAGGGCCATCGCCAACCAGGAGTAATTTACACTTGACCACATCATTTACCTGGTCGAATATTTTAACAGCGTCCTCCACCCTCTTCACCTTTCTAAAATTGGAGGTGTGAACAATTAATTTTTCGCCGTCAGGACATATTGCTTTTTTGAAATGGTCCTTACTTAATTTCTGAAAACGCTCAAGATCAATGAAGTTGGGAATCACTTTGATGTCCTTCGTCACATCAAAATGGTCGTAGGTATCTTTTTTCAAGTCTTCAGATACTGAGGTCACTGCATCTGATTGATTGATTGAAAAAGTTACGACCGGTTCGTATGATGGATCCTTACCAACAAGTGTGATGTCAGTACCATGTAGTGTGGTTATTACAGGAATGTTGACGCCTTTTGTCTTTAAAATTTCCCTGGCCATAAAAGCTGCTGAGGCATGGGGGATTGCATAATGAACATGGAGTAAATCGAGTTGCTCAAACTGCACCACTTCTACCATTTTACTGGCAAGTGCCAGCTCATATGGGGGATATTGAAATAAGGGATAGGTTCTAAAATCAACCTCATGATAAAACAAGTTTTGATTAAAGAAATCCAGGCGGGTTGGCTGGGAGTAGGTAATAAAGTGGACTTTGTAATCTTTTTTGGCCAGGGCCTTACCCAATTCAGTGGCAACAACTCCACTACCGCCAAAAGTGGGGTAGCATACAATTCCGATTTTCATTCAGTTCTGGGTTTAAGAGCCTTCCCTGAATTCAGGCATTGACTCATAAATGATGTCATGGATTCTACTACGGATGTTATCAGCCATGAGTTTGGTATTTTCTCTATTCGGATAAACCCGATTTGAAAGAAAGATGTAGATCAACTCATATTCAGGATCAACCCAAATAGCTGTGCCAGTAAAACCAAGGTGGCCATACGATTGTTCAGAGCTGTATTTCGAGGCGTTTTGGTAGTCAACTGAACGGGATGGTTTGTCCCATCCAAGTCCACGGCGGTTTTTATCAAACTGTTTTGCTGAAAACCTATTAACCGAACCTGATCGGAGGTATTCCAGATCACCGTATTTACCATCCTGAAGGTTCATTTGGAGAAGTTTTGCCAGGTCATTTGCGGTTGAAAACAATCCTGCATGCCCATCAACTCCACCATTTAATGCGGCATTTTCATCATGCACAGTGCCCCACACTAATCCTTTTCTGAATGTATCATCGAACTCCGTCGGGGCGATATCATTTTGTCCAAACCGCTTTAGTGGCTGATATCCCGTTGTGCTCATTCCCAGCGGGCTATAAAAATTTTGATCAAGAAACTCATCCATCGGCTGGTTGATCAGCTTTTCGTTGAGTTCTTTCATGATAAGAAAACCAAGGTCGCTGTATCTGTAATCAAACCCATTTACTGAATCCCTGAGCGTTCGTAGGTCAGAAGTAATTGTCCAGTTCCATACTGAGTCAGCGATAGCATCATGCCCATAAACACCAGGTGCCACATACTGGTTGTAGTCATAATCCTCCTCTGAATGATAGTAAACAGGGTTTAACCGATCGCCGGTCAGCGTTTTTTTATAGAAAGGAAAGTAAGGCCATAACCCAGCCTGATGGGTCAGAATTTTTCTAATCTGTAAATCTTCTTTGTTTGTGCCAATGAGTTCTTCCAGATAAAAAGAAGCTTTTTGATCAAGGTCAAGCAATCGATTGCCCTCAAGAAACATTGTTGCCTGTAAAGTTCCAGTCACTTTAGTTACTGAGGCAAGGTCATATATGGTGCGGGGTGTCACTGCCTGGGTACTATCGTATGTGAAATGGCCATAGCCGCTGTTAATAATCACTTCACCTTTTCTGGCTACCAACACCTGGCATCCAGGAGTGGCTTCTGATGCTATTGCCGAGTTGATCAAATAATCGATTTTTTCTTTCACCAACGGATCAAAGCCAACCCGTTCCGGTATAGTATAAGCCAATCTTCGTAAATCTTTAGTTTCAATACCAGCCCCGGCACTAAAATCTTCATTAAGGGTTTTGGTTAATTTTCCTGTTGCTGACCTACCACCGAAAATTATTTGAGGGACAATTTGCTGATAATGCAACTCCGGATTGTGGGCAAGAATTAGCGCATCAGTAAACCCAAAGAGCGACAACCATTTTGTGTCACCAAAAACGGACACTGTAATATCAGTTAGATGTGATATTTGATTTAGGAAGCCGACCCTATCCAAAACCTCCTGATTGGTAAGATCAACGTAATCTGGGAATGAAAACCTTACTACAATATGATCATACCTCAATAACTCATCAAGTAAGGTTGCTCTGTTGGTAATGAAATCAGCCTCCCCGTAATGGCTGAAGTAGGTATAGTTATCCAAATATTCCTGAAATTCTTCATTGTCGAAAATACCCAGCGAGAGAGATGCAAAGCGCTGATTATCCAAATGCCTGATAGGCAATATATCTTCCTCATTTTGAACAACTACAATCGACTTTTCCTGAATTTCCCTGATCAATACTTTTTCTTCGATCGGATCCTGATCAAATACTGGGATAACCCGCCTGGCTTCATATTGCCAACCCAGTACCTTCTTCACCTTGGCCTCTAGCTCCTTCTTTTTTATGTCTTTTTGTTCGTAGGCCTCGCGGTATTGTTGAATGTATGGGTCTTCGTCCCCATCAATAATCAGAATATCCGTTAGCTGGATGGCTTTATCCAGAAAAGGATCTTCAAAATCAGCCAAATGATAAATTAATTGGGCCGATCTTGTAAGTGTCTTTTTCAACTTTTTGAGGTCTCTTTTGGAGAACTCCGAGAGTCGCTCACCAGTTTTATTTACTACAGAAGATAAGTTCTGCTGAAATGACTTTAAATCAGCATCATTACCAGCCTTAGACCAGATCATTAATCCATCATTTCGAATTCCATCTATATATCCAGCTTCCAGACTTTCTTGTATAATTTCTTTTTGAGAGAATACCGGCATCTTGTTCATCAAAATAAATTCGAACCCAGATGATACCAGCTTTTGTGTTGCCATGGCGGTGGCCCTTCGCACCAAACCCTGATGATTTGTTGATGACAGTATTTGTTTGTCTACTTTGAGAAAAGTTTGAAAAAGTGGGTTCACTGGCAGGTACCCTTGTATTTCGGGAAGTAATTTTGGTGTTTCCCCCAATGATTGTTCTCTTACAATGACCCCTCCGAATGATGAATAATCCTGGTGTTTATTATGGATAACCGGGAATAAGAGCTTCTTGATCTTTTGGTCAAGGGTCAATTTTGAATAAACACTGTCAACCCAGAAAGATTTGGGATTGGCTGCTGGCTTTTCGGAGATAGAGAAGGCACTAATGCAAATAGCAAGCATCAGCCCAAATATTAGCCCTACAACTTTTTTCTCCATTCGTCCGTTTCGCCTTACCATAAAGTGAATAATGGCTAAATTTGTTCGATTATAAGCAATTAAAGCCAGTTATCCATGATTTTGAATGAGTGTGATAACGAGAATTAAATTAAACCAGTCTTCGATTTGAAAAAATTTCCCTCACTTATAAGATTACCCAAAAGCCGGGAGTTCAGCTTTGAACCCAGGTATTATGACCCTATAAAGGAGGATATTGAGAACAGGATCGCTCAAGCCAAGGCTGAGTTGAAAAACGATCCGACCACTACTTATCGGTCAAATATTTCAGGCGCTTTCAGGGCCAATCTCAAAACTGGCGAAACCAAAACGACAGCGCCAGCGCTGATTCAACTTATCATTTTCGTCTTATTACTTGGTGGTTTTACAGCCTGGCTTTTCACTGATTCGTGGTTGCCATATGTCAGGCAATACCTCTATCATATTTTAATTGTCATTTGCTTAATCTATCTGGTCTTCCGATTGAGGAAATTTTTCTAAGCCCTACTGATGGCGTTGGACATTATTCATCTTTTACCTGATTCCATTGCGAACCAGATTGCCGCTGGTGAGGTGGTACAAAGGCCTGCTTCCGTAGTGAAAGAGCTTCTGGAGAACAGCATTGATGCCGGGGCATTAAAGATTCAGTTGATTGTGAAAGATGCAGGTAAAGCTCTCATTCAGGTTATTGATGATGGTAAGGGCATGAGCGGAACGGATGCCAGAATGAGTTTTGAGCGCCACGCCACTTCCAAAATCACATCAGCTGATGATTTGTTTAAGATCAAAACCATGGGTTTCAGAGGTGAAGCTTTGCCGTCCATTTCAGCGATTGCACAGGTAGAGTTGAAAACCAAACAAGCTGATACCGAACTTGGAAATTATATATGTATCGAAGCAAGTACTATAAAAAAGCAAGAGCCTGTAGCAACCCCCGATGGGACTTCTATTTCTGTCAAAAACCTTTTCTTTAATGTCCCGGCCAGGCGAAATTTCCTAAAATCAAACCCCGTAGAGCTGCGTCATATCATTGATGAGTTTCAAAGGGTAGCACTCGCCAATTCAGAGGTAACCCTAACGATGCACCAAAATGACCTGGAAGTTTTTAATCTGACAGCAGGTAAGTTAAGCCATCGTGTAGTTGGTTTGTTTGGGAAGAATTATAAAGAGCAACTGATACCTTGCACCGAAGAAACCGAACTTGTCAAAATCCAGGGCTATGTTGGCAAGCCGGAGTCGGCCAAGAAAACCAGGGGAGAACAATTCTTTTTTGTTAACAACAGGTTTATTAAAAACAACTATTTAAACCATGCTGTTCAAAACGCATATGAAGGCCTCTTGCCTAAAGACTACACTCCTTTTTATGTCCTATTTATAGATATTGATCCGAAGCATGTTGATATCAATGTACACCCTACCAAAACAGAAGTGAAATTTGATGATGAGCGTTTGCTTTATGGCATCATCAAGTCGGGGGTGAAGCAGGCACTGGGTGCACATAATGTTAGCCCATCTATCGATTTCAGTTATGATGTAAATTTTGATTCAGCTGCTGTAGAGTTAAGCCGACAGGAGAGAACCTCGAAAGCAGATAGGGAATACGGCCAGTTCAAATCTACAGGTTCACCCCGGGAGCAGTCTAATTTGGAACATTGGTCAAAACTATATGAAGTAGCTCAAAATGAGTCTTCAGTCGATCAGCAACAATTACAAAAAGAAATCGGGGATGATGCTGGTAGTGTCACAGTTGAAAGTACGATCAATCAATCTGGTGATAGCATCAAAACTGAATCCCATCCGCCTTTTCAGATGCACCGCACATATATTGTTAAGCAGGTTAAGTCAGGAATGATGTTGGTGAACCAGCATCTTGCGCATGAAAGGGTGCTTTATGAAAAGCACCAACGAAACCTGCAGAACAAAACCGGGTCGTCGCAGCGGTTTTTATTTTCAAGGCAACTTGAATTAAACACCTCTGATCTTTCTATTGTAAAGGAGTTGGAAGAAGAGATCAAGGCTTTGGGTTTCGATTTTGAGTTTTTTGGCAACAACTCAATCGTGGTGAATGGTATTCCAACAGATGCAATTGGGCTGGATGAAGAGGTGCTGTTTGAAGGGTTAATTGAGCAGTTTAAAGAAAACCGAAAAGATTTGTCTGTTGATAAAAAGGAAAGCCTCATTAGAGCGTTATCAAAGAAGTCTGCAACCAAGCAGGGCCAGAAGCTGTCTGATGAAGAAATGACCGGATTAATTGACCAATTATTTGCATGTGAAAATCCAAATTACAGCCCATTAGGCCAACCCACATTTGTTATATTAGACCACTCAAAACTCGAAGGACTTTTTAGATAATGTTAAGACTCACACCCACGGTCAAGAACCTGCTTATTGTCAATGTTGTCGTTTTTATTATCCCGCAATTATTCGGATTAAAAGGTATAAACAGGCTACTTGGCCTCTATTATTTTGATTCCAATTATTTCTATCCCTTCCAGTTTTTCACTTACATGTTTCTACATGGGGGCTTCATGCATATCTTATTTAACATGTTTGGGCTCATATTTTTGGGGCCCTTGCTGGAGCAATTTTGGGGGTCAACAAGGTTTCTGACTTTTTATCTGGTTACAGGTATAGGTGCTGGATTTATCTACCTGGCAATTAGTTTTTTTCAGATTGGGCCAATGAAAACCGCCAAAGATGATTTTATGGCAGCCCCAAACCCGGATAGCTTTTACACCTACATAGCGGAATACGATCACTACAATTTTGGGATGAGTAACCGGGTTTATGAGCAATATTTTGATAACCCAAACAATGCATCCCTTGAAGCACAGGCCAAAGACATTGTAAACCAGATTTACCAGCTAAGGGTGAACATTCCGATGGTTGGTGCATCAGGTGCCATTTATGGAATTTTGATGGCCTTCGGTTTGTTGTTTCCGAATACAGAACTGATGCTTTTGTTTCCACCGATACCTATTAAAGCCAAATATCTGGTATTGGGCCTGGGTGCAATTGCCATTTATTCTGGCTTTCAAAATGATGCCACTGACAATACTGCACACTTTGCCCATTTGGGTGGTATGATAGTATCTTACATCGTTTTAAAAATCTGGCAAAAAGACAATAAGAGGTTCTACTAAAGATGACAGGAATACTCGACGATTTTAAGAATGCCTGGGACAAACCTAACAATGCGCTGCCACAGCTAATTATCATTAATGTGGCGGTATTTGTGGTGACGGCCATCATTTATGTTGTCGGCACAATTGCAGGGTTTGAGGGAATGGTTGATGCCATCTTCCATGGAATTTTCTTCATTCCACCGGTTTTTTCAGATTTCCTGATGAAACCCTGGACAATCATGACATACGCTTTTGCTCATGATTTAAGAGGCATCTTTCATATTCTATTCAACATGTTGATGCTTTATTGGTTCGGCCGATTAATCGTTGACTACCTCGGCAGTGACCGTTTGATTAAGCTATATGTTTTGGGTGCATTGGCAGGGGCGGCGTTGTATTTGTTACTATTTAATTTGTTACCATTTTATCAGGAGCAGGCCTCCAGAATCTCAGGAATGATTGGTGCTTCTGCAGCTGTTTACGCAGTTATTGTAGCGGCTGCCACGTTAATGCCGAATCACACTTTTTTTCTGCTCTTCTTCGGCCCTGTCAAAATCAAGTACATAGCTGCTTTCTCAATTTTCGTTTCATTTCTTGGTTCTGTTGGCAGCAATTCAGGTGGCAATGTAGCCCACCTTGGTGGTGCTTTAATTGGTTACTACTACATCGCCACACTCAATAAGGGCGGAGACATAGGTGCATGGATTATCTCCTTTATGAATTGGGTAAAAAGTTTCTTTGTACCACGGTCAAAAATCAAAGTGACATATAGCAGAAAAGAAAAATCAACTTCCAGAAGTTCCTCAAAATCGGCTACGAATGCCTCGCAAGATGAAATCGACGTAATCCTGGATAAGATATCAGAATCAGGATACGAAAGTCTCTCTTCAGATGAAAAGCAGAAGCTTTTTAATGCCAGTAAAAAGTAGCCATCTGCTTTTCACATTATTTAACATTTGCCCTATACCGCTTTAGACAGGGGTATTTCAAGCTATTTCTTGTTGTATAAGTAATATGGCATCATTCAAACTCGTAAAGCCAGGATTTTTTTGAATCCATTAAAACTTTTTGGTCAGTTATTGCGTTATATGAATGTAACAGAAGTAATAAAAAATAGGATAGAACACATTTTATAAGATAATATTGGTTAGGTTGGTGATTGGAGCAGGTTCTCGGAAACGAGGCCTGCTTTCTTTTTATAGCTACATTACTAAATAACTTATATTTGACAACGTTAGACAGAAGTTAAACCTCTTCTCATCACCAATGAGCGGATTGAATTATAGGTGTGTGAACCCTTCTAAAATCATTGCACTTAGCTTGTTGCTAAGTTTTGTCTCCATTCAAACTATAAAGGCTGATACCCCATCAGTTACCACTGTTGAAGTACCTACTGCTGGCACTTATAAATCGGGTGACCAACTCTTCTTTCGTGTAAACTGGTCAAAGGCAGTATTTGTAACGGGCACTCCGTTGCTCAATCTTACTTTTAATTCTGGTGCAGTAACAGCCGCATATCTTAGTGGTTCTGGATCTAATGCGTTGCTTTTCAGGTATACAGTTCAAACAAACGACAATGACCCCGATGGGATTTTAGTTAATAGCATTTCCGGAGATGGAACCATACAAGATAGTGACTCTGATCCAGCTAATCGTACACTAAACGGCATTGCCGACCCATCAGGAATTTTGGTTGATGCGGTAAAACCGACAGTTCAATCAGTCGGTGTTCCTTCCGACAATACTTACCTGGCAGGTCAAGATCTCGATTTTACAGTCAACTGGAGCGAGAATGTTACAGTCACAGGCTCACCAACACTGGGGATTACGATAGGCTCTCAAACTATTCAGGCAGCTTTTGATGTAGCGACAAACAATACTTCTGCTCTCCGTTTCTCACACACAGTAGCCACAGGAGAGTTGGATACAGATGGGGTTTCAGTTGGATCAATTACAATTGGTAGTGCAACAATAAAAGATGGTGCAGGCAATACTGCAACAGTCACCTTGAATAGTGTTGGTAATACCGACGATGTGAGGGTTGACGCCGTAGCCCCAACCGTCTCATCAGTAAATGTACCCTCTGGAGGAACTTATGCTTCTGGCGAGGTTTTAGAATTCACCGTCAACTGGTCAGAGAATGTGAGCGTTACCGGTAATCCTAGCCTGAACATCGAGTTAACTTCAGGAAATGTTGCAGCAGTGTATGACGCAGGCTCATCGACTGCATCAACTTCAGTATTTAGATATACAGTACAAGCAGATGATTTGGATTTGAATGGTGTTGCAGTAGTTGATTTAACCCTTGGCTCAGCTACTATACAAGATGCTGCAGGGAATAATGCAGACCTCACACTAAACAATGTGTCCAATACTGGCAATGTTGATGTAGATGCTGTAGGGCCGAAAACAGTTACTGTTGATGTACCCGTAGAAGATACTTACACACTAGGTGAAATTCTTGGGTTCAGGATTAATTGGGATGAAGAAGTAACGGTAACAGGTAATCCAGTATTAAAAATAGTTGTGGGAGCAGCGACTGTTGATGCAGCCTTTATCAGCGGAAGTGGCACAACTGCACTGACATTCAGATATACAATCAGTGATGGCGACCAGGACAGCGACGGCATTGAAGTGGTAAATCTGGATATTACAGATGCAACAATTCAAGATGATTCTGGGAATGATGCGGATATAACTTTAAATAAAGTTGATGAAACAACAGGAGTGCTGGTCGATGCTTCTGTTCCAACAATCACCTCTGTGAGTGTTCCAACCAATGATACTTATGGACTTGACGAAATTCTGGACTTTACATTAAACATGTCTGAAGCTGTTACTGTGAATGGATCACCAGGTCTCAGGATAACAGTAGGTCTGGGAAACGTTGTGGCAAATTTTATCGAGGGCAGTGGCTCAGATAAACTGAAATTTAGATACACAGTATTCCAAAATGATAAAGACACCGACGGCATTGAACTAGGGGCCATTGAATTATTGAGTGCAGTAATTTCTGATGGAGCCAATGATGCTGATCTAACCCTTAATAATGTACCCGCTCTAACAGGCGTTTTGGTTGATGCCCTTAATGACCCACCGACGTTTGCAAAAGGGCCGGACATCGAGATTCTGGAAGATAGTGAAGCCCAAACGTTCACAAATTGGGCAACAGAAATTAGTCCGGGAACAGCGGAGGAGGCGTCTCAGGTATTGACGTTCGTTGTAACAAACAATAATGAAGCGCTTTTTAATAGCCAACCTTCCATTGATACAAATGGTACATTGACATTTGATGCAAAGCCTGACGCCAGTGGTTTGGCGAGTGTTTCGGTGGTTTTAAGAGATGATGTGGGTGCAAGCTCAACTTTAGTCACATTTTCGATCACAGTAACCCAAGTAAATGATCGGCCAAGTTTTCAAGTGGGCGAAGATCTTGAGGTAGAAGTTAATTCAGGTACAACACGAATATTGGATTGGGCAACCGGCATGAACCCCGGCCCCGGAATTGAAGAATTTCAATTTTTCAATTTCGAAATTACAACTGACAATGATGATTTCTTCTCAGTTGCCCCAGCTGTCAGCTCATCAGGTCAAATATCCTTTACCCTGGTAGATAGTGTAACGGGAGTAGTGAATGCGGCAATCACTATGGTAGATGTTGGAGGTACTGAAAACGGGGGAATTGATCGAAGTGAAACCCAAAACTTTATCATTACTGTAATCAAAATACCACAAACCATTACCATTGCCCCAATTGGTGATAAGCGGGTGGGGCAAAACGATTTTGATATTTCAGTAACTGGCGGTGAATCCGGCAACCCTGTCGAGGTCACTTTGCAAACAGACCCATCAAGTGAGGTTGCAATTTTACAGGATGGCAGAATTACCATAGTAGGCTCTGGAACGGTCACTGTAGTTGCCAATCAAGCTGGCAATGCTGCCTTTCAAGATGCAGAAACGGCCATGGAGACTTTTCAGATAACATTAGGTCAATTGTTTCTACCAACACTATTTACCCCAAATGGTGATGGCCGTAATGAAGTTTTCATATTAAGGGGTGTTGGTGCCGATATTGAAACAATTGATTTTAGAATAATTGATAGAAACGGCACTGAAGTTTATAAAACTACGGACGCCGATGATCTGGCCGTTAACGGTTGGGATGGAACCCAAAATGGAAAAGAATTGCCGACGGGGGCATACATATGGGTGGTTGAAGGTCAGCTACGGGGTGGTCAAAGAATATTGGTTAATGGAAGAAATACCGGTGTAATAAGATTATTAAGATGAGAAAGTCGATTCATATTGTTTGTGGCAGCTTATCAATCTTGGTAATAACCATTTTGCATGCTTCAGCCCAAGATCAAAATGCCAGTTTATATCATTTAAATCCATTTTACTCAAACCCGGGAAGGATAGGGGCTATTGATTATACACAAGTTGCAATCGGGTTTATAAATCAGCCTGTTGAGATCGACCAATCATTCAGGACCGCGAGTGTATCTGGATATGTACCAATTGAAATCGGATTGCACAAACTGGTTGTAGGTGGGATAGCCTTGAACGACCGTGTCTCTGATTTTATGGATGCGAATGGCGGTGCGATCGGAGCAGCTTTAAGACTGAAGTTGAACCCAGAAATGCGGCTGGGTTTTGGCAGTCAGTTAGGATTTTATAAAAATACACTTGGCTTTGATTTGACCACAGATAGCCAATATGTAAACGGCACATTTAACAGCGCATTTCCATCTAACGAAACCATAATTAATGACAATACCAGCTACTTCGCTCTGTCGTCGGGTTTATACTGGCAGTTAGTGGATTATTTAGGCAATGAACTGGCATTTGTAGGAGGTTCAATTTTTAATTACAATCAGCCGAATAGATCATTTATTGATGGGAGCACTGACAGATTACCTGTTACATATAAAGGGTCTGCTGGAATTAGGGTGCTTAATGGAGCCTATGTGAACATAACCCCGAATATTCAATATCAGAGGTTTTTAAAGAATAACATCATAAGGGCTGGAACCTGGGTTGGCTTTCCACTGGATGAAGAATTATTGCGTGAGTTTAAACTGGGAGCCTGGTATAACACTGATGGACTTGCAACAGTGTCTCTGGAGTTTTATCAATACAACTTTTTTATTGGCGCCTCCTACGACCAACCTATTTCTTCCACAATCAAAAGTGCAAGATCAAACGGAATCGTAGGCATCAATTTTGGCTACATCTTCTATAGGGAAAGTTATGGCCGTCACTATCATGACTCTAAGCACAGGAAGCGTGGAGGAGATGTAGACAAGAAAACGGTTGAAAAACACAGGGCCAAAAAGATGAAGAATTTTAAGCTTCGAAAGAATAACTAATCGATAACCTCGATATTATTTTAACATTTTCCGCATGAACCAATTTCGCTAGAAAACCGGTATGCATAAGTTTCTCAGCGTAGGCCTCATTCTTTTAACCCTCAGCCAGGAGAGTTTTGCCTGGGGGAAAACCGGTCATTATGTTGTTGGCCAGATTGCTGATCGGCGTCTATCAAAAAGCGCCCAGAGAGCAATTAACGAAATACTGCGTGGGGAATCTCTCGCCATGGTTGGCAATTATATGGACGCCATAAAATCAGATAGCTCTTATGATCACATGAGGCCGTGGCATTACTGCACCATCCCAGATAGCTTGAGTTATGACCAGGCTGGCACACCTGAAGAGGGTGATGTTATCCAAACAATTGATCGGGTGATAAGTGAACTCCAATCGAAACAATTTACAGATAGCGATGAAGCTTTCGCTTTGAAAATACTAGTTCACTTGATCGGGGACATTCATCAGCCCTTACATGTAGGTAATGGGGAGGATAGAGGGGGGAATGATATTAGAACCGAATTCTTTTGGCAATCTTCTAACCTTCACCGGGTGTGGGACAGCGGGATAATAGAAAACCAGAAATTGAGTTATTCAGAATGGTCGGATTGGTTGCTATCTACCACATCAGATGATGAGATTAAAGAATGGGAAAATGCCGAGGTGATAGGATGGGCGAATGAATCAAAAGCTTTAAGGGATCAGGTCTATGATCTTCCTAAAGATGCGAAGATCAATTACGAATACGAATACCGAAACCTTGATGTAGTGAAGCAAAGATTATTGCAAGCTGGAATCAGGTTGGCGTTTGTATTAAACAGCATCTACAACTAATACTCAGGATCCAGGCCCAATCGCTCTTTAAGCTTCAGCAAATCCGGGTTCTTTTTTGCCATGTAATTGAACTTGTCCATGTCAGTATATAGCTGCTCTTCTTGCGGCTGTTCTTCCTGAATATGCGTAATGGTAATCTTATGATTTTTTAGTTCCTTCCTTAAATAACCAGTTAAATCTTCCTCCAGCTTTTTGAGCACATTAATCTCAATTCCATTCTTGATGGTTAATTCAATTACCTGCCCATCTTTAAGCGCTGGCTTCTTTTTCAGGACATTGGATTCGAATGAAGCAATACTGTCCTTTTTCAATTCGAAATACTTATTCCAGATTTTAATGAGCTGCACTTCGCTAAAGCTTTCGTCCAGCAATTCTGTGACCCCCTCGTCTTGTTCTACCTCTTCAGGCATATCAAGTGAGAGGCTTGGGGTTTGTTTCTTGGCAGATGATTTTGAGGATGCTACAACATTAGACGGCTGCGGATTCACCTGTTCGGTTTCAGGCTCCACCTTCTTTTCAACACTCACTGAAGATTGCTTCTTCTGGGAGCTTAATTCACTTTTTTTTTTGCCCCTTCTCCATTTGCAGAAGCTTTGGCAAGGCTTACAGCTGAATTGATGTGGGCAAGCTTCATTAATGCAAGCTCAACGTGAAGGCGCTGGTTTTTGCTTGCTTTATAATTGAGATCACAAAGGTTGAGGATGTTCAATCCGTTTAGTAGAAACGAAAGAGGGGTATTTGCGGCTTGTTCCTGATATTTCTGTTTTACTGAATCAGCAACTTTCAGTAATGGGATAGTGATTTTGTCTTTGCAAACCATCAAATCCCTAAAATGCTCACTCAATCCCGTGATAAAGTTATGACCGTCAAAGCCATCTTTAAGGATTTCATCAAAAAGTAAAAGGGTAGTTGAAATGTCCTCTGCCAGTAAATGATCGGTTACCTTAAAATAATAATCATGATCAAGGATGTGGAGGTTCTTTATAGTATCCTGATAGGTGACTTTATTTCCTGATGAAAAAGTCACAATTAAGTCAAAGATTGAGAGCGCATCACGCATGGCGCCATCGGCCTTCTGGGCAATTATGTGAAGGGCTTCTTCTTCAAATTCTACCTTCTCTTTTTTAGCAATTTCTTTTAGTTGCGCAGAAATATCAGAAATTTCAATCCTGTTAAAATCATAAATCTGGCATCTGGATAGAATCGTTGGGATCACTTTATGCTTTTCAGTGGTCGCCAAAATAAAAATGGCATAGGATGGTGGCTCCTCCAGGGTTTTCAGAAACGCATTAAAGGCCTGATTTGAAAGCATATGAACCTCGTCAATAATATAGACCTTGTATTTGCCTTGCTGAGGAGGGTAGCGAACCTGTTCGATCAGGTTGCGAATGTCCTCAACCGAATTATTTGAAGCAGCATCAAGCTCATAAATATTGAGTGAAGATAGGTTTTCTAGTGGCCCCTTAGATTCAAATTCGTTGATTAACCTGGCAAGAATCCTTGCGCAAGTGGTTTTACCCACCCCTCTTGGTCCACAAAAAAGCAATGCCTGCGCTAACTGGTTATTCTCAATTGCGTTGTTCAGCGTTGTGGTAATATGCTCTTGCCCTACAACTTCTTCAAAGCCCTGGGGTCTATATTTCCTTGCTGATACAACGAAATTTTCCATCCCCGAAAGTTAGTAAGGTCTGGAATGTTTTCGGGTGTTCAGGTTTAGAAAGTTGAAATGATTCTAACTTACCCCTCAACTATTTTGTTAATAGCCTCTAATACTGACCCCCAGCCGCCCTCGATCTTTAATTGATGAGTATTTCTCTGCCATACCTCAAAAGCCAATACCAACCCTTACCCCACTTCGCTTAACATCAAGCACTGATGTGAAAAAGTCAATCCTGGCAATTTTGAAGATATGTTCGATGCCAAAGCCAAGCTCCAGATAGCCATCAGCTCCAGGCACTTTTAAATAATGTGCTGAAGCAACCGATTGCAGTTTAAGCTTTCTTAATAGCGGTAGTTTGTTAAAAATAAAGCCGTTAAAATGATGTGAAAAATGTCCGGCAAAGTAGGAATCGTTAGTGCTGTATCGGTAGTAATCCAACAACTGGAAATTATTAATATCGAATTGGGCAAAGTAGGTTCGGTTACCATCAAAGTGCTCATAATCTGGGAAAGCCGTTTGATCAGGCCCGAAGAAAAAGCCACTTTCAATATGCATGTCTGATTCCCCCAATAAACCCAGAAACCATTCATGCGTCACCCATGCTTTCAACTGATTAAACTCCACATCCGAACCCAGCATATTAAATCCTCTGGTAAATTTTGTATGAATAACCGGGTACTTTGTTTCATAAATAATTTTGCGATCAGGCCTCGATATATAGCGCTGATCAAAAACAAACCTTAACTGTAGCGATGCTTTCAGCGCCTGGTGATCAGGAAAAGAAGTATCAGTCAGAAATAGGTTATCCGGATTATTTGATGTGAAGTCTACTTTGTCTTCATTCCTGAACGAATAGTCTGATGTATTGCTTAATAAAGTGCGATCGGAATAACTAATATCTCCGGTGAACATGACCCCATTTGTAAGTTCAGATCTGTATTTACCCTCCCAGAAATTTCGGCCATAAAGCTTCATGTGGTTGTCACCTAAAACCAACGTTTCGAAGGTGTTGATCAAAGGGCTTATTGCGCCTTCATTAAACTGCGCAACAAATCGGCCAAAAGTTGTTTCTATAGCTGAAAATCGCTTACGATTGAAGTGATACTGCAAATTCAATAATGCATTTAGCCTCTCATTTCCAAAACCATATCTTATTGTTGGCCTTATTCTATAAAACCGCTCCCGGCTCAAATTTTTTCTATGGCTCATATTCATATTCACTACCAAACCCTCTACGGTATTGTATTGAAACATCTCCGTAAGCGAATTGATGTGGTAATA
Organism: Cyclobacteriaceae bacterium; assembly: GCA_040222875.1. Lineage (GTDB taxonomy): Bacteria > Bacteroidota > Bacteroidia > Cytophagales > Cyclobacteriaceae > JAJCYL01. Next base: position 407,677 of record JAVKCG010000008.1, read on the forward strand.
TTTCTCTTTAAAACTATTGCTATGGGTATAGCCGGACATTAGAATGTTACCACCTGTAAGTTTGTTGGTTACCCGGTCTACAGAGTCTTTGTAGTCTTTGGAATCCCTAATGACCGCAAGGCTGTCTTTGAATTGATAGTCGTTTCGCTCCAGTGCCGTTAACGGAATAGGCCGTATTGATTCCCAGTAGGTGGAGTCTCTCTCATTGGCGTTTTCCTTGATCGCCAATACCTCCTTGCTGAAATATTTGTTGCTAAAGTTGGGCTGAACTTCATAATTAGAGTAAACGCTCACAAAACTCCCTTCGCCTTGAAACCCAAAGATGTTAAGGTCAAAAGTGAATTTTTGTGATAGCAGCATCCAAATATCCTGGGTAACGGGAGCGTAAACCTGATTAATTCTTAATGTATCAAGAAATTCAATTTGGTTATCCTTAGTCAGCATCACATCCAGGCTATGCACTTTCCAGCTATCCTCGATTATGTAGATATATCCAGCAACCACCGGATCATTTTTGCGTTTCGGAATCACCCTGATTTTATTGATGAGGAGATTGTCTTCGGTTATTGTGCCGACCATTTCATAGTCGTAAAAGAGGAAAGCATTTTGGGCAATTGGGCTCACAATGCCGCGTTGGGTCAGTCCTTCATACTGATAAAGGTTTTCATAAATGTTCACCATCATCTCAGAGGCTTGATTAAAGCTGAATGCACTATTGAAGCCACTCACCTTGGAGGAAATCATTGTTTCTTTGATTTTATCAGGCCGCTTGTAACTGAATTTGGACACCGACTCTGATAGATAAACAATACCAGTATCAATGGTGACCGTTACCCCGAATATCTTATCCGGCCGTTTTTCTAAGGTCTGGAGCCCTTTGATATAAACATCGCAGGAATATGCTTCGATCTGCTCTAAATGGAACTTTCTTTTATTTATTGTCTCCTTTATAACTCTCTCAGCGGGATTTTCATTTGCATTCACCACCACCTCCTGAAGCTGAATGGTTTCGGGCTCCATCACAATTTGGATACTCATCCTTGCATCGCCTACATCTACTTTTCGGTTAAGGGTTTTGTAACCGACATACTGAAAAACCAAAGTATGTTGTCCATTTGGCACATCAAGGGAAAAATAGCCCCTGGCGTTACTCGTTGTTCCTATTGTAGTCCCCTGGATATACAAGGTGGCAAACGGTAGACCTTGGCCCAGCAGATCAGTAATTCTTCCACCGACCTTCCCCGCACATAAAATGTTAGGTGCAGTAATGATTAGAAAGACAATTAAAATTGATTTCCTGAAATGTGGTTTGATGAAAGGGAAGATTGATTTCAAATTAAATTTTTTTGAATATCATTTGATTTCAAAAGTACTAATGCAAAAGGTGATTGAAGGTTGCGGGTATCATCAGAAATTATAAATAAGTGAAAACAGTAATATTTTAGCCGAATGAAAGAAAAAGTCATCATCATAACGGGGGCTACTTCAGGTATTGGTAAAGCACTCGCTTTTGAATATGGATCAAAGGGCAGTAGGGTTGTTGTAACAGGCCGCAATCAGGAAAAACTCGATCATCTATCGAAGGACCTGACCAAAGCCGGAATAGATTACCATCCAATTTTGGCTGAGGCCAGCTCAGAAGATGACAACAAAAAAATGGTCGAGGAAGCGATTTCAAAATATGGGCAATTGGACGGTTTAATTGCCAATGCTGGTATATCTATGCGGGCACTGTTTGAAGACATGGAATTATCTGTTTTTCAAAAAGTGATGGATGTAAACTTCAATGGAACGATATACGCAACAAAATATGCCTTACCGCACCTCTTAAAATCCAAGGGATCGATAATTGGGATTTCATCGATCAATGGCCACAGGGGTACCCCGGCAAGGACTGCCTATACAGCCTCAAAGTATGCCATGAATGGTTTCTTTGAAGCTTTACGAACGGAGGTATTCAAACGAGGGGTTCATGTGTTGGTGGTAAGCCCCGGCTTTACCGCCAGTAACATAAGGAATATTGCGCTGTCAGCTGATGGCACACCGCAGGGGGAGTCACCCAGGGATGAAGGCAAAATGATGACTTCAGAAGAAGTAGCAGCAGCAACCTATAAAGCCCATAAAAAACGGAAGCGGGATTTGGTATTAACTTCTCAGGGTAAAATGGCTGTCTTTCTCAACAAATGGATTCCTGGAGTACTAGATAACATGACCTACAAAATGATGCTCAAGGAACCAGATTCACCCTTGAAAGGGAAATAAAGTTTGACAAAAGAGGTTGTTTCAAATGTCACCAACGACTCCTTTCTGAGGTACCGAAGAATCTTTCAACTTCTTCTTGAATGGGTCATAGATTCTTCGCTACGCTCTGAAAAAGGACTTTTTGAAACAACCTCTACATACTCTTCTTGCCCACACTAATCTGGGGCACATCTTTTACTTTATCATTCACTTTTTGAATGTCATTCGCAATGATCTGGTCTAATAGTCCTTGTGCCTCATCCACTTCGCCTCTCAATTGATCAAGTCGCTCTAACTGTGGTTGAGTCGGCTTACTCGTTGCACTATTCACAGCCCTCATTAACGATCGAATCTCTTCTCTCACTCGTGGCCGCTGACGATAATTCATTGATGGCGGTGGTCTTTTCAAGATATCATCCTCAAGGTCTGATAGCTTCTTGGTAGCCCCGTCAATGTCATCATACACTGATTTGTCAAAGTTCTGATCATCATTCTTCTTTAGTTTTTTCGACAAATCCATTAACTGCTCCTGATAGGTTTTTGTATCATTGATCATAGTGTGAGATTGCGATAGCAGCTCCCTTAAAGCAATTACGGTTTTAGTCCTCAAATCATAATCTTCCTGATCAAGTTCTATACGCGGGTCTGCCCTAACCTCGATTTGGGTTTCCAACTCAGTACCATTGGCTTTTAATCTGGCAACATATGTTCCTGGTGCCACATAAGGATTAATTCCACCAGACCAGAAACCACCACCTGTATCGCCGATCATCTCTTCAGCTTCTTTGTGGCCCAAATCCCAAATTATTCTGTTTACACCAGCCTTTGCGGTTGAATCAGTTAAGGTTCGGATCACATTTCCACCTGCATCCACTATGTCAACCGTTACAGGTACATTTTCTCCTGAAGAAAGGTAGAAATTGATAAAGGCACCAAACTCTGGGTTTTTGGCCCGGTAGTGGCGGTCACCTAAATTTTCAATTCGCCAGAACATGTGCCAAAGTGTGGCTTGGCGAACCGGGAACAGATGAACGTCTTTTCCATCAGCCTGACCCATTTCCTGCAGTGGGCGGATGTCATCTAAAATCCATGCTCCGCGGCCGTGGGTCCCAACTATTATGTCCCTGTCCCGCGGCTGAATCCTCAAATCCCTAACAGAAACATTCGGAAGGTTATTATTGATTTTTGCCCATGATTTTCCTTTATCCCAGCTTGCAAAAATTCCATGCTCCATACCAGCATAAAGCATGTCTGGGTTGATTGGGTCTTGTCTCACAACCTTCACATAGTCTTCTTGAGGTAGGCCATCAGTTATTTTTGTCCAGGTCTTTCCAAAATCTGTGGTCATAAAAATGTAAGGCCTGAAGTCATCCATTCTATGCTGATCAACAGTGACGAACGCAGTGCCTGCATCATGTTCTGAAGCATGGACTTTTGCAAACCAGGCAAACTCAGGAAGCCCTTTAATCCGGTCCTTTACGTTTGTCCAGGTTTTTCCATCATCCATGGTTAACTGGAGATTGCCGTCATCGGTACCTGCCCAAATCACTCCCTTTTGCAAGGGCGATTCGTCCAGGTAAAGAATAGTGCAATGAAACTCTGCAGCAGTATTATCCTGGTAGATTGTTCCACCGGAAGTACGTTGCTTCTCTTTATCGTTGGTTGTTAAATCGGGGCTGATTTCCTCCCACGAATTACCCCTGTCCGTTGATTTGAAAACGACATTGGCCCCAATGTAGACAGTGTTGGGATCGTGAGGAGAAATCATAATAGGAGAATCCCAGTTGAAGCGGTACTTGTGGTCTTCAATGGCATCACCGGCAGATCCTATAATTTTTGGGTAGGGATGGATATTCCGCACATTGCCATACCTTGAGTCTACATGGAAAACGACCCCTCCTTGAAGGTTTGCGTAAACCTCATGCTCACTTCCAGGGATCGGAACGGCGTAGTAACCATCGCCATAGGCAAGCCCTTTCCAATGTCTCTTAAGAATACCGGCCTCAACTAATGAGTTACTTGGGCCAACCCAGGTGCCGTTATCTTGAAGGCCACCATAAACATTGTATGGGTCTTTATTATCAATAAAGATTTGATAAAACTGCGATAGCTCCACATTATTGATGATCTCCCACGAATCACCCCCATCATATGATTTTTGGAAACCTCCATCGCTGCCATTTAAGATATAATCGGAGTTTTCAGGATCGATCCATAATGCCTGATGATCACCATGGACAGTAGTAGCTATTCGCTCCCAGTTATTACCACCATCAACCGATCTGCTCAAACGGCCTGATATAGAAAACAAAATATCCGGTCGGTTTGGGTCAACCCTGACATCACTATAATAGAATGGCCTGAAATTTATATTCGGATCGTTGTTGACCATCTTCCAGTTATCCCCTCTGTCTTCTGATCTGAATGCTGTGCCGCCGCCTTCAAATTCTGTCATCAAATAAATAATGTTAGGCTCACTTTGAGCAACATGGATTCCTGGTCTGGCCATATCAGTTTCCGGCAATCCATTCATGATTTTCTCCCAGCTATCACCGCCATCCATTGTGCGGTAGATAGCAGTGTTTTTACCACCGTCATCAAATCGCCAGGGTCTTCTTCTAAATGTCCACATGCCTGCATACATTACCCGTGGATTACTTAGCTCCATAGCAATGTCTGAACAACCAGTGTCCTCGTCTATGTATAAAACCTTCTTCCAGTTTTTACCGCCATCCGTAGTTTTGAAAACGCCTCGTTCCGAATTTGCTCCCCATTCTTTGCCCAAGGCACAGACACAAGCCACATCAGGGTTAGTGGGATCGACAACTATTCTTTTAATCCGTTCAGTTTCTTTAAGGCCCAAATGCTTCCAGTTTTTGCCACCATCGACTGACCGGTAAACACCCCAGCCATAACCGACACTGTTTCGAGGATCGCCCTCACCTGTTCCAACCCAAAGCACATTGGGATCAGATGGTGCCAGTGTTAGCGCTCCTATAGAGTAAGCCCTTTGGCCTTCAAAAATGTTGTTAAAACTTACACCACCGTTCGTGGTTTTGAAAATGCCTCCATCGGCACCAGATACATAGAAAGTACTTGGGTCTCCAGGAGTACCGTCAATATCGGTAACCCGACCACCCATATTGGCTGGGCCAATGGCTCTCCATTTATAGGATTTGAGAGCTTCCTGATATTTAGAACTTTGAGCTTGTGTGGCGCCTGATAACGCTACCAACCAGCCCAACAAAACAATGAATGAAGATTTTAACATGATAGTTTCCAGTTTTGTGACTTCACTATCTTATTGCGAATACCTTCGATTTCAAAGGACAATGAACATGAGAAGGGGTAGAATTATTTGGTCGGTTGAATGAGCCAGAAAGATCACCCAACCGAAGAGAAGTGGCGTGAAGATGACTCTACATAAGCCGTTGGACACTAAGAATGTTCAGCAGTAGAATAAAAAGAAAGACAAAGGCGTTTCCCTTGCCTTCCTGGAAAATGTGAAGAAATACTTTAGTTAGGTGAGTGTAACGCAATTCGGTTACCCTCCACATCTTTTACGACAGCCATGAATCCGATCTCGTCAGAAATCTTCGTCTTCGGCATAATTACAGAGCCACCAGCACCTTCAACTCTGCCCAATGGGTCACTTAAGTCATCTCCGCCGTTGAGGTATACCAACGCACCTTCCTCAGTAGGAACATAGCCTTCTGCTTGAACGAGGGCTCCGCCTACTCCACCATCTTGCCCATTGTGCAAAAAGCCCATTTGCATGCCCATTACTTCTTGTTTGTGGATTTCAATCCCAAGCATTTTACCATAAAATGTAGAAGCCCTTTCGAGATTTGCGGCAGGAATCTCAAACCAGTTAATCGCATTTGCCATAATTATTTGAGTTTAAAGTGAAAAACAAGATTCAATTTTATGACGGCTCATTCAGTTATCATTGGACGAATACGCCATGTTTTAAATTTGATTTCAAATGTATGTGGCTAACCGTTTACTGTGTCATCAGAAAACGGGAAAACGTAGTATTCAAAAAATGACAGATTACGCTTAGAAACAATTTATCGTTATCATTTAATTGAAGATAATATGACTAATATTGGTCTTCAATGAAGAAAAATGAGCAATTATTTTACCTCGTAAAGTCCCTCTCAAGGAGTGAAAAGCGGTACTTCAGATTATTCATAAAGGGCTATAATAATTCTGAAACTGCTTACCTGAGCATTTTCGAATTCATTGAAAAGCAGCCTGAGCCTAACGATGCGGAGATCAAAAAGCACTTTAAGGATGAACAATTTTGCAATCAATTGCATGTAATTAAAAATTACCTGACCAGGTTGATCATGAAGAGTTTGAGAAACTGTCATGATTCGAAATCAAAAAGTTTTGAGGTAAAGGAATTGCTAAAAGAGGCTGAGCTGCTGATACAAAGGGAGCTATTCGATCTGGCCACTACTACAATCAAAAAAGCCATTAGAGTTGCCCAGAAATATGACCGGCTTGAATTATTGATTGAAGCCTTCAAGCTCAAAAGACAAATTATACAATCAACGAGGGGAACAATAACTGCAAGGGCTCAAATTAAAGAGCTTCTTGAGGCAGAGAAGCAAGCCATCGGTGAACTTGCAAATATTAATGAATTCCAAAACCTAAGCTACTCTTTTATGGAGCCTGAGTTATCAGCAAACGGTAACAAAATTTTGGAGCAACCAATCATGAAGGTCAGCTCACGAAAGAGTTTGCAGTCAAAAATTTATTATCAGCACATTCGATATGCTGCATTCTCATTCAGTAACAGGCAAGAAAAAGGCCTTGAAGCAATTCAGGAGTTGATCGAACTACTAGAAGCCACCCCACACCGGATTAAAGAAGATCCGAGGAGCTACATCACGGCATTGAATAACAAAATTGGTGCTTTACTGCATGCAAGAAAGTTAGACGATGTTCCGGGGCTTCTAAGGAAGATTCGGCAAGTTCCTGAAAAGTTCAAAATGCCGCCTACAAACTACACTCTCAAAACGTTTTTAAGCACCTATAATGTAGAGTTGGAGCTCTATCGTGATACTAAACAATGGGATAGAGGAATACAGTCAATACATGAAATTAGTGATTTCATTGCAGGAAATGTGGATAAAATCAGCGCTGAACATCAGGTTACCTTCAATTATCAGATTGCCTATATCTTCTTCATGTCAGGGGATAATTCTAAGTCGTTAAAAAGTTTAAATGAGAATATTAGCGGCAATTTTGGCGAGGTGAGAAAGGACATTCTTGTATACTCCAGGTTGCTTTATCTGATGATACATTTTCAATTGAAGAATATCATTGTGCTGAAATATGCCATTGTATCAACAAGACGTTTCTTACAAAAAAGCCGACAGATGCAGTCTTTTGAAAAGGTTTTGCTCAAGTTTCTTGGGAGAATTTGCACCACACCAGAAAGCTCCTGGCGGGACCATTTCCTTTGGTTGAATGATAATTTGTTCCTCAAGACATCCGATGAGGACAAAGCCCAAATTTTAGATTACCTCGATTTTGAAGATTGGATTGAAAGACATCTGGGGCTGGAAGCAGGTTAATTGCTACCAGCAACCACAATTACAAGCTCCCCTTTTACGGGCTTTTGTTGAAAGTAATCGATTAGCTGGTCAAGCGTATCATTGATTGTCTCCTCATAAATTTTTGTCAATTCCCTGGAAACTGATGCTTGTCGATCAGCCCCAAAATTTTCTGAGAATTGTATTAGCGCTTTAACAAGACGATGTGGAGATTCGTAAAAAATCATCGTCCGTTTTTCCTTCGATAATTCTTTTAATCGGGTTTGACGGCCTTTTTTGTGAGGCAGAAAACCTTCAAAAACAAAGCGGTCAGTTGGCAGACCAGAATTGACAAGAGCAGGAATTAGTGCTGTTGCCCCAGGTAAGCATTCAATCTTAAGATCGTTTTTTAAGCATTCCCGTACCAGCAAAAACCCTGGGTCGGAAATGCCAGGTGTGCCGGCATCTGAAACCAAAGCGATAACGGATCCGGATTTCAGCTGATCAACCACCCTTTGTACAGCCTTATGTTCATTGTGGATATGGAAGCTTTTCAGTGGCTTGCTTATTTCGTAATGCTTTAAAAGCTTTCCTGATGTCCTGGTGTCCTCCGCAAGAATCAGATCAACAGATTTCAAAACCTCCAATGATCTTATTGTAACGTCACCAAGGTTGCCAATTGGGGTAGGTACAAGAAAAAGCGAGGCCTCATCCATCAAACCAACTTATCAATGGCTGCGGCGAGATTGTGGTCTTTCTCAGTTACAATGTCACCGGCATCATGCGTGTTCAGCTCAATGGTCACCTGATTGTAAACATTTGACCAATTTGGGTGGTGATCCATTTTTTCTGCAATAATTGCCACTTTGGTCATAAAACCGAATGCCTCAGTAAAATCTTTGAATTTGAATGTTTGAGAAAGCTTATTGTCTTTTTCTGTCCACATGGTTCGAGTATTTTAAATTTCCTTTATAAACCAATATACAAGAAGTGAGGTATAGCTACAGCTTCTGCTTCAAAAATGAGGCTGTGTACCCCTGTTTGGTTTTCACCATTTCTTCTGGCAGACCCTCGAAAACTATATGACCACCATCTTCGCCACCCTCAGGGCCAAGGTCAATAATCCAATCTGCGGATTTGATTACTTCCATGTTGTGTTCAATGATTAGAACGGAGTTGCCCAGGTTAACCAGCGCATTGAGGGCATCTAATAATTTTTTAATATCGTGGAAATGCAGGCCAGTAGTAGGCTCATCAAAAATGAAAAGGGTGTGTTCATCTTTTGAAGGCTTACCCTTGCCTATAAATGAGGCCAGCTTTACCCGTTGTGCCTCACCACCAGAGAGCGTATTCGAAGATTGACCTAGCCTCACATAACCTAAGCCAACATCTTGTAATGGCTTCAACCGATTAATAATTACTTTCTTTTCGCTAAAGAATTCAATGCTTTCATCAATGGTCATGTCCAGCACTTCGGCAATGTCTTTATCAAGGTATTCGATGTCAAGCAAATCTTGCTTGAATCGCTTTCCATTACATGCTTCACAGGTAAGGTGAATATCAGCCATGAACTGCATCTCAATTTTCACTTCACCTTCACCCTGGCAATTCTCGCATCGGCCACCATCAATATTGAAGGAGAAATGTGAGGGCTTGTAACCCCGCTGTTTGGCTAAAGCTTGATCAGCATATAGTTGCCTTATGGCATCGTAGGCTTTTACGTACGTCACCGGATTCGATCTTGAGGATTTCCCGATAGGGTTTTGATCAACCATTTCAATGGCGGTGATGTTTTGGTAATCACCGGCTAATTGATCAAACTTACCTGTGGCCTCACCTACTGTCCCCAAAATTTTGCCGACTGCGGGATAAAGAATTTTTCGAACCAATGTTGATTTACCAGAACCACTCACTCCCGTAACACAGGTCATCACTCCCATCGGAATATCTATATCCAGATCTTTGAGATTATTTTCCCGGGCGCCAATTATTTTAACAGATTCATCCCATTTTCGCCTTATATCTGGAGTTTTTAATACCATATCTCCATTTAGATATTTGGCGGTAATCGACTCCTTTTCTTCTGCCAGGTCATCCCAATTTCCCTGGAATACTAATTCGCCACCATGAGAACCTGCAGCAGGGCCAATATCTATAATTTCATCGGCAGCTTTCATCACCTCTTCCTCATGTTCAACCACAATCACGGTATTTCCTAGCCTCTTCAAGGTTTCCAAAACTGAAACTAGTTTTTTGGTATCACGGGGATGCAAACCGATGCTTGGCTCATCAAGAATGTACATTGAACCAACCAGTGCACTGCCCAGTGAAGTAGCCAGTTTAATCCTCTGATACTCGCCTCCAGAAAGGGAGCTTGTCAACCTGTTTAGGTTCAAGTAACCGAGTCCGACTTTGTCTAAATATTCTATCCGGTTCCTTATCTCCTTCAGTAGACGCCTGGCAATCTTAATGTGCTGATCAGAAAGTTGGAGGCTATCAAAAAACTTAACCACTTCGCTTACAGGCATCAGCACCAAATCCGTGATTGACTTGCCTCCAATTTTCACAAAAGCGGCATCGGCCCTAAGTCTTGTTCCCTTGCATTCGGGGCATATGGTTTTTCCCCGGTACCTCGAAAGCAAAACACGGTACTGAATTTTATGTGTCTTTGTTGCCAGGTGATTAAAGAACTTGTCCAATCCCTTGAAGCGACCGTTGCCTTTCCAAAGAAATTTTTTATGGTTATCGTCCAAATCACGAAAAGGTCTATGAAGCGGGAAATCAAAAGTATCGGCTAAGTCCAGCAGCGGTTCCAGCCATTCCCTCATCACCTCACTTCGCCAGGGGGCAAGTGCACCATCGAAGACTGACAGGCTTTTGTCAGGGATAACGAGGTCTTCATCAATACCCAACACTTTGCCAAAACCTTCGCATCTTTTGCATGCGCCATAAGGGTTATTGAAAGTGAAAAGATTGACACTGGGCTCTTCAAAAATGATCCCGTCAAGCTCAAACTTATCAGAAAAGACTTTTTTCTTTTGGTCAACCACTTCTATATGGCAGATTCCCTCACCTTCAAAAAATGCAGTTTGAATGGAGTCTGAAATCCGGTACTGATTATCTTCATCATCAGGAATTATTGATGATCTGTCAATCAATATCTCAAAATCACCTTTGTCCTTTTCATTTAGAGACTCCAGCAATTCTTCAATGAAGACTAGTTCTCCATTTTTAATCACCCTGGTGTAACCTTTGCTCAGTAAAATATTCAGCTCTTGTTTTAGAGTTCGATCTTCTTTCGGGTGAAAAGGACAGGTTATTATCACTCGACCTTCACCAAAGCTGAATACCCAATCAACTACCGAAGAAACTGAGTCTCTGGTAACTTCTTTGCCGCTTTTTGGTGAGAGTGTTGTTCCAATTCTTGCAAAGAGCAGTTTGAGGTAATCATAAATTTCTGTTGAAGTACCTACTGTTGATCTTGGGTTTCGAGTGTTGACTTTCTGCTCAATTGATATCGCTGGAGAAACACCTTTTATGTAGTCGACTTCTGGTTTTTCCATACGGCCAAGAAACTGTCTGGCATAAGAGCTTAAGCTTTCCACATATTTCCGCTGACCTTCTGCAAACAATGTATCAAATGCCAACGAAGATTTTCCAGAACCCGACAAACCTGTGATCACCACAAGTTTATTTCTTGGAATGGCGACACTAAGGTTTTTAAGATTATTTACTCTTGCACTTTTAATAATTATGAACTCTTTAGGATCGAGTTCATCTATATTCTTGGCAGGAAGTGTTGCAACAGCCGACATAATCGGCCGCAAAATTAGCTACGATTTGATGAAATTAATTGAGTTACTCTGAATAGCCTTAAAGCTTAATGGTTTCCAGGCCACAACATGATATTCGTCACAGAAATAAATGGATCAGTTGAAAATATTTTCTGGTTTTGGGGGTATCTGGTAATTGGTTTGTCTAACTATTGATCGAGAAAATTTTGTGTTTTTATGATAATTAATTGAATTATTCTGATTTTAAGAAAAATTAAAGGTTACTATTGGTTCGATAATATGTCTTAAATACATTTGATTTTTACCTTGAAAAATAAATTCTTCATTTAACCACTAACTTGACAATATGGCATAAACCTCTACGTTAAACAAACAGGTATTTTTTATGAATAATGTAGCAATTAGTGATAGCAATTTGATATCACTATACAAAAATGGAAACGAAGAGGCCTTTGCGGAATTGCTCAATCGACACAAGTCACGGGTTTTTACAACTATTTATTTGATCGTTAAAGATCGTTACATCGCTGAAGATTTGCTTCAGGATACCTTTATCAAAGCTGTAAAAACAATCAAGTCCGGCAGGTACAACGAGGAAGGGAAATTTTTACCCTGGGTACAGCGCATAGCACATAATTTAGCTATCGACTACTTTAGAAAGGAGAAAAGATACCCAACCATCATAATGGAAGATGGTAGCAAGGTGTTTAACACACTTGACTTTGCTGAAGATTCAATTGAGTCTCAAAAGGTGAAGGAAGACACTGTTGCAGTTTTGAAGAAATTAATTCAGGAATTACCTGATTCACAAAAAGAAGTATTGATCATGAGGCATTACATGCAAATGAGCTTCCAGGAAATTGCTGATGCCACGGATGTGAGCATCAACACTGCATTGGGGCGAATGCGCTATGCACTGATCAATCTTCGTAAAAAGATGGACAAAACAAGCATTGCGTATGACCAGAACCTCTACCCCAGATGACCTGATCCGTTACATATACGGAGAAACCAACAAACAAGAAAAAGAAGAGATTGAATCTGGCATTTTGTGCGAGAGCGAAACGAATGATGAGTTTAACGACTTTATTGCACTCAAGCAGGATTTAGAAAAAATTAAGGAAGAGCCTTCCCGACGAAGCATTTCAAAGATTTTAGATTTTTCTAAAGGCTTTGGGATGAAGGAAGTGGTTCATTAATCGGGTTTCGATCATCGGTTAATTGAGATGCACTTAATTTGTATCTTGATTCATAACCTATGGCCAAAAATGTGCTCCTTAAGTCTACCTGTCTACTGATCCTCATTTCGATATTTGTTTGCTGTGAAACAAAACAATCAGAAAATGGTGGAAATGCGCTGAATCAACTTGAGACGGATTCGATTCATACCAATAGATCAGATCTAAAAATGACTGTGGATTTCGATAGTCTTTTGAACGCAGCTACTAAGAGTCACAATTCTGATACTGCTCTTGCATACTTTCACTATACGAATCATGATAATTACAGCATTGAACACGAAATCCAGTTCCAAAGATTGGATCTCGAGTATGATAAGCAAATCGAATTGTTCGAATCACTTTTTAAACAGGATACACTATTCGATGAGAAGTTGAGAAATATCAATTTGAATTTGAAGAGATACATTGAAAATGCCAGAAATGAAGTAACCAATGATTATTTAGAATTCAATGCGTTAACCGGTAGGACTTTTAGGTTTTTATCAAAACGCAAAGATTCTGTGGTACTCTCTCTTGTCAATGACATCATTGAAAATGATTCTGCAAGTTTTTATGAAAAGGAATTCGGAGTCAATGAAGTAATTACATATTTTGGAGATTCATCCTTTTACAAGAAGCTTGAAAGGCTAAAATGAAGGGGTTGTTTCTTAAGTTTAGAGCATGACCAAAAAAGAGCGCTATCAAGCCTTCATTGATCACTTCTCGCATCATCAACCAGAAGCAACAACAGAATTAGAATTCAATAATCCCTTTGAATTGTTGGTGGCGGTCGTTCTCAGTGCGCAGTGCACTGATAAGCGGGTGAACATCGTGACCAAAGAGTTGTTTGCAGATTTCCCGACTCCGCAGTCATTGGCTGCATCCAGTTTTGATGAGCTTTTTCCATATATCAAGTCTATCTCTTACCCAAACAACAAAACGAAGCACCTCTTAGGGCTTGGGAAAATGTTAGTCGAGGATTTCAATTCAGAAATTCCACTTGATGTTGATGAACTCCAAAAGCTTCCTGGAGTAGGTAGAAAAACAGCCAATGTTGTAGTGTCAACACTTGATAATCAACCTACCATGCCTGTTGATACCCATGTTTTCCGAGTTTCAAAGAGGCTTGGACTGGCAACACAAAATTCTACTACGCCGCTGGCGGTCGAAAAGCAACTTGTAAAGAACATTCCCGAGGAACATATCCCCAAGGCCCACCACTGGCTCATCCTTCATGGCCGCTATGTGTGCCTGGCGAGGAAGCCCAAATGCGGCGAATGTCAAATCACACATTTCTGCCGATACTTTGACAGGGTTTATCGAAAAAAGGTGAATAAGTAACCAATCTTATTTAGGTTTAGAATCCGTTTTGAACTGGCTGAATTAGACCCACTGCTTAAATGAAGATCCTTTATATCCATCAATATTTCAAAACACCCGAAGAAGGCGGTTCGATACGATCTTACTACCTGGCAAAGGGCCTGGTAGACAATGGATATGAAGTTGAAATGATCACTTCACACAATGGCAAGAAGTATGAGATCAAGGATGTTGATGGGATCAGGGTTCATTACTTACCCGTTTTCTACGACAATCATCTTAGCTTCTTAAGCCGAATATTTGCTTTCATACGATTTATGAAGTTGGCCTATGAAGTTGGCAGAAAAATTAAGAAAGTTGATTTGATTTATGCCATGACAACACCGCTGAGTGTTGGTTATTTGGCCTTGAGGTTAAAGAAGAAGTTGGGTGTGCCTTATTATTTTGAAGTGGGAGACCTGTGGCCAGAGGCACCAATTCAAATGGGCTTTATTAATAATCGATTTCTTAAATCTTTTTTATATGGGGTAGAAAAACGCATTTATGAAAATGCCGATAAGATTATTGCCCTCTCATCATCAATAAGAAATTATATCGAAAAAACTGCACCCGGGAAGAAGGTTTATGTTATCCCCAATATGTCGGATGTTGAGTTTTTTCAACCTGCAAATTCTGAAAAAGAACATCTGGGCAAGTTTGTTATCTCTTATTTCGGAGCTGCAGGCAGGGCTAATCGTTTGGAGTATTTATTGGAAGCCGCAAAGCTATGCCATGGACACCTACCTCAAGTGCACTTTAAGGTGATGGCCTATGGCTCAGAGCTAACAAGAATCAGGCACCTGGCCGAACAAACTGGTATTCAAAACCTGGAATTTCTACCTTATTCAAATAAATCAGGAGTTAAGAAGCTACTTGATTATTCAGATGCAGTTTATGTGTCATTTGCTGATGTAGATGTACTCAATACTGGTAGTCCGAACAAATTTTTTGATGGACTTGCTGCTGGCAAATTGATGATTTTAAACTTTGAGGGATGGCTTAAGGATATTGTTGAATCTCATAAATGTGGTTTCACTTATAACCCACAATACCCGGAAGACTTTATTCAAAAACTGGAAAGTATTGTTGGGGATAATCACATAATCAGAGAGTATCAAAATAATGCCAGAAAGATTGCAGAGCAGTTTTACTCCAAAGAGTTGCAGCTAAAGAAGCTACTGCTACTGTTAAATAACGAACATCACCTTAATCTTAGCGATTCCGAGGTTTATATTTTGACTGCATAAAAATTTTAACCGCATCGGTTTCTTTCATAAGCTCTTGAAGGGTTACATCTGAGTTCTCCATGTAAGCCTTCACTATTTCATAGCCAAGCCACCCGGCTATTCTTCCTGGGCAGCGCTCTCCAATCTCCGGGATTTTAGGTCTCTCACCAATAAACTTCACTTTGATTTCATGATTGGTTTCGTAGAGCAATTCATTTTGAATGAAATTGGCCCAGATAATTTCCCGATTGGCGTTTACATCGTTCATCACATCTTCAGAATAACCTACAATCATGGCGTCGCTAGAGCATGGTGACATCTGCTTTGTGAAATAATAGGCCTTACCGAAACTTATCATGTCGCTTAAAAGTGTACCCTTCCTACCAACGTTGTTGAACCTGTCTGAAAGGAAATAAATCACCATTGGCACAAGGTTTTCAGGCTCATAACGGTCTAAAATGTACTGCGGAATATCCCTCGGTTGAAAGGTGCCTTCTTTTCCCAGGTAATGATCTAGCCCAAGTATCAATAACGAATCAGACAAATAGAGATCTTTGTAAAAACCGGTTACTGCTGTTTGAATTTTCGGAGCTTCAAATTCAGGATAATAGTACTTAATCAGTTGAAATGACTTTTTGAATTCATTTTTTAGTTCATCCAGATCGCCAAAAGTTTGCAGGGTCTCAGCGTAAATTGTATCTCTTATATATGGATTAGAGACCATTTTTAAAGTTCGGTTTGCAAGAATGGTGTCACTTGGGTACTCATATGAATCAATGAAAAAATTGGTAAAAGCCTGATAATCATTGAAAAAATTAAGGACCTCTTCCAACGTGGTTAGCTCAAAGAGCTCTAATTCAAGCCGCTCAAAATCTACATCAACGTCAACATTAGAAATATCTGGGGTCGAAATGCACCCATCTTCATCATTACAACCAATTAGAGCAATTATGAGAGTTAGCAATACAATGAATCGGAGCATCTGCAGTTCTTTTTATTTATTAATGGCAAAACTATTTTTTTATTTTTAGGGACATGAAAAAAGTATTGGCGATTAGCGCCCTCCTGGTAATATCCTCAGTTTCATTCGGTCAGTTCAAAATTGGCATCCGCTTTGGCGGAGCCGTTTCAGCATCCCGGGTTGATATTAAATCTGACACTTTAGATATTGATCAGGAAACGACTTCAATCAAGCCGCTCTTTGGCCTGACTGTCGACCTTCCAATAAAGGACAATGTGATGTTTTCAAGTGGACTAGGCTATGCACCCAAAAAAGCCTCCATTGAGTATTCAGGTATGTCAGGTGAATTTCAGGGAACTGAAAGTTATAAGCTTCAATATTTACAGATTCCACTTTTAATAAGGTTTATCACAAATGAGATCACCCCGGGAATGAAACTATTTTTTAACACCGGTTTCACAGGGGAAATCAAAGTTTTCGAAGAATCTAACCTTAAGGAACCCATTATTGTAGATAAATTTCAACCGCTTGATGCGTCATTTAATTTGGGGGCTGGCTTAGAGTTTTCCCTTGGGCCCGATACCAGCATGTATGGGGGAATCGCTTACTACAGAGGGCTTATTAATGCTGTCAGCAAAGACATCCGGTCAGATGCTAACCTCAGGCTAAACAACGACTTAATTGGAATTGAGTTGGGGGTAAGGTTTTAGAAGCATCAGAATCCTTTTTGCTTCAGCATTCTTTCTGTTAGTACTATGGTTAATGCAATCACCGCAAAAAGTAATCCACAGAAAACAAGCACCGCAACCAAACCTCCGAAAAAATAATAGATCAGGATTTGAATTGCTACCGCAATCACTGTGTATTTAAACATGATCTTACCAGAATATTCATTGGCCAATCAATAGCCACCCTTCTTTCGAGGATTTTGATCGACGTGTTCGATAGCCAATCAAATCATTGATGTCTTTAGGGTAATACCTCGTGAAATAATAGGTAATTACCAACACTGGTAAGGAGGCAAAAACATTAACCCAGAGCTCCATGGTTGAGCATCTAGCAATTAATTAGAACCAACCTCAACCATCTCGCCAGCTGAGTTAATGAAATGATATTCAGTTAATGCCAGGGATGAATCTTCAACAACCTTTACCCATTTGAAATAGCGGATAAACCATTTCATCCTTCTCGAAATGGAGCCATTTTTGAAATAAGCATACAGGTATGGATGCAGCACTACAGTTAAATTCTTTTCGTTTTGTTTACCAAGAAGGTACTCAATGTTCTGCTCAATCTGGTCTGCCACAAGCACAGAAGCTGCAATTTTGCCAGTGCCGTTGCATGTTGGGCATTCTTCTCGGGTAGCAATATTCAATTCAGGTCTCACCCGCTGTCGGGTAATTTGCATCAAACCGAATTTTGATAACGGAAGGATGGTAAACTTAGACCGGTCTTCCTTCATCTCAAGCTTCATCTGATCAAAAAGCTTCTTCTTGTTTTCCCGCTTTTTCATATCGATGAAATCTATCACGATGATTCCGCCCATATCCCTTAGCCTGAGTTGCCTGGCTATTTCTCTACAGGCCTCGATATTTACCCTTAGGGCTGTGTCTTCCTGGTTGCTTTCAGCATTTGATTTATTACCGCTGTTGACATCGATTACATGAAGTGCTTCTGTATGCTCAATAATTAGATAGCCTCCACCAGCTACACTAATTGACCGTCCAAATGAAGTTTTTAGTTGCTTTTCAATGCTAAAATGTTCGAAGATTTTGGCCTTCCCATTATACATCTTGACAATCTTCTCCTTGTCCGGAGCTATCTTTTTGATGTAAGACTTTACTTCATTGTAAAGACTTTGATCGTCTGTGATAATATTATCAAATGACTCATTCAGGACATCCCTTAAAATAGAGGAGGCCCGGTCCATTTCCCCGACCACCTTGTCATTTGGCTTGGCATGCCTCAAGGCTTTCGCTCCAGCTTCCCAAATTTTAACAAGGTTTCGAAGGTCAGCATCTAATTGGGCTACATCCTTATCTTCAGCTACAGTGCGGATAATAACACCAAAGCCTTCTGGGCGGATTGATGACACCAGGCGAACAAGACGTTTGCGTTCTTCGCTACGGGAGATCTTTTTGGATACATTGACCGCGTCAGAGAAGGGTACCAACACAAGGTACCTTCCAGCGATTGACAACTCACAGGAGAGTCTCGGGCCTTTAGTGGAGATTGGTTCTTTTACAACCTGAACAAGTACCGGTTTATTTCTGGTCAGTACCTGGGACATCTTCCCAAGCTTGTTGATATCTGGTTCTTTCTTAAAACCAGCCAACCGCGGACTAATGTTCTTTTTGGCCATGGTCAACCTAACGAATTTGTTAAGCGATTGAACCTGAGGCCCTAGGTCAAGGTAGTGCAGAAAGGCATCTTTTTCGTAGCCTATATCAACAAACGCTGCATTTAAACCTTGAACTACTTTCTTTACTGTTCCGAGGTAAATATCGCCAACATTAAACTTGCTGGTGTTGTCCTCATTGTGGAACTCGATTAATTTTTTCTCCTTTAAAAGGGCGATCCTACATCCATTTTGAGTTGAATTGATTATTAATTCACTGCTCAAAACAGGATTGGGTTAAAGGTTAATTTTACTTTGGATCAAATAATTGGTCATCAATTAATGACCACAGGTTTACTTCTTCTTGTGCCTGTTTTTCCTCAGTCTTTTCTTCCTTTTGTGAGTAGCGATCTTGTGTCTTTTTCTTTTTTTACCACAAGGCATAACTTCTAACTTTTAAAATTTCTTAATACTTTATTTATCTTCTAAGTAATTGCCTGCCATTTCTATCATGGCAGCATTATTACTTTCATTAATTACTTGCTCTAAAAGCTCTTTAGCTTTTTCTTGTTCGCCATTTTCAAATAAGCTTACTCCGAGGTAGAAAATTGCCTCCATGTTACTTGGAGCCAATTGCTGCACTTTCCTGAACCTCTCAACTGCTCTGTCAAACTGACCAGATTGAATGCTTAACAATCCAAGGTTAAATTGAGCCTCAATGTTAGATTCATTTTGATCCACTAACTCCCTCAACTTCATTATGCCTTCCATCGGATTAGCTCCAGAAACATACGTCATCGCAACTCTGGCTTCTAAATCATCTCTGCTGGCGTCAACTTCAAGAACCCTTCCATAAAGCTGCCGGATCTTATCTGATATTTTTTCCAACTTCTCCTGATCAGAAATAAAGCCAAATGCCTGATAGTAGATATTAGCGCTTTTCTCACTGGTTGCTGTAGACTGGTCTATTTCCAACATTAAATCAGCATATTTAAAAGCACTGTCTAACTCGCTGTAAACAAGGAACGTTCTCGCTAAAGAGTCTGCAAAAGTAATGCTTTTTTCGGTCAAATCTCCACCAAGAAGTTTTGTTCTTAAATCATTAATTATTTGCTGATCCGTACCACTTATTTCAAGCGTATGGACTTCCGAAGCGGCTTCGGTTGCAAGGGTTTGTTCGTCGTTATCAACAACTGATTTAGGTAACTGGTATAAACCAACTACTGTCAATATTGCGATAACTGTAATTATGATTTGTTGACGTGGCATAATTAAGCCACGGAATTGATCTTCTTACTTTTTTTGATCTTTTCGGTAAAAACCTTTGATGGCTTAAAAGAAGGGATATAATGCTCATCAATTACGATTGCGGTGTTTTTTGAAATGTTTCTCGCAATCTTCTTCGCCCTCTTTTTATTTATGAAACTACCGAAACCTCTTACGTAAATGTTTTGGCCATCAGCCATTGAGTTTTTCACAACAGTAAAAAAGGCCTCCACTGTTGTTTGTACATCAGTTTTGTCAATACCAGTCTTATCTGAAATCTCGTTAATAATATCTGCTTTGGTCACGGCTAAGAATTGTTTAGAATTGAAACTCGCAATACAAATAATTGCCAGTAAATCGGACGGCAAATTTAAAAGCAGACCCCAACTTTAAAAACAAAAAACTTAAATAATCAATTTTTAAGTCAAACGTAACTAAAAGATTAACAGGAAGTTGTCCAGCAATCATCACCCGATCTCAGCATTATTGATGAAATGGTATCAGGCCAACAAAAGGGATTTGCCATGGAGGCATACGAAAGACCCCTTTAGAATCTGGCTTTCGGAGATCATTCTTCAGCAAACCCGAATTGATCAGGGTTTGCCTTATTATGAAAACTTTGTATCAACATTTAAGAATGTGGAGGAACTTGCCAATGCAAAGGAAGATAAAATATTGAGGCTGTGGCAGGGATTGGGATATTACTCAAGAGCAAGGAACCTTCATAAATGTGCCCAGGTTGTATCCGATAAGTACTATGGAACTTTTCCGGATACTTATTCAGAACTCTTAACGCTGCCGGGCATCGGCCCTTATACCGCGGCAGCTATTGCATCTATAGCCTTTAATGAGGCAGCGGCGGTAATTGATGGCAACGTATTTCGATTACTGAGTCGATTGTTTGGCTTAAATGACAATATTGCAATTGCAAAAAGCCGAAAGACTTTCGAAAGTGTGGCTAGCGCTATGATTGATTCAAATCAACCCGCCACTTTTAACCAGGCCATAATGGAATTTGGGGCGAGGGTATGCAAACCTTCAAATCCAAATTGTGATCACTGCCCAGTTAATCAATATTGCTATGCCTTTAAGAATAATTGTCAGGCCACGTTACCTGTTAATAACAAACGATTAAAGATTAAGGAGCGGTATTTTAATTATCTAGTGGGTTTAAATGACAACAAGACCTATTTGCATAAAAGAAATGCGGGTGACATTTGGCGGGGACTGTACGATTTTCCGCTAATTGAAAGCGCAAAATCGATGACCGTAAGGGATGTTCTGCGTAGTTCGGATTTGAAAAATATTGAGATTATTAAGGTGTCCGATGAATATAAACACATCCTCACCCATCAACGTATTTATGCAAGATTTATATTGTTTGAACTGAAAGATTCTACATTTGCTGAAGAATTTCAGCACAAATTTGGATGCAGGGTCTATTCCTTCAATAAATTAGGGGCGCTGCCAAAACCCAGATTGATTGATAAATATTTGAATGATCATAAGGATTACTTACTTTAATAACATCAACAAATCACACTAAAAAATGGCAGGAGTAAACAAAGTAATTCTTTTAGGCAATTTAGGAAGAGACCCTGAAATCAGGCATCTCGAAAGCGGCAGGGCCGTAGCTAATTTTTCATTAGCCACCAGCGAAACCTACAAAAACCGTGAAGGGGAGCGGGTAACCCAAACTGAATGGCACAATATTGTTCTTTGGGGAGGGCTGGCAGAAATAGCAGAAAAGTATTTGAAAAAGGGATCACAAGTCTACATTGAAGGTAAGATTACCAATCGATCTTATGACGATAAAGAAGGAAATAAAAGATATATAACAGAGGTTGTTGGCAGGGATTTAACAATGCTTGGTGGTGCTGGAGGTGGTGATCAGGGATCAGGTTCACAACAAATGAAGGAACCAGCTAATATGGAACAGGATGCACCTGCTCCGGAGGCCGATACTGATGACCTCCCATTTTAAACGAAATAATTAACTCTTGGAAATAAGCGCAGACGACCCCTTACCGGGGATATTACTTCAGGTAGCTACCAATCACTTTTCTTTTTTCGCTATTAGTGCAGTAATACTGCTTATGCTACTATTTATATCCGCTTTGGTATCGGGGTCTGAAGTAGCTTTTTTCTCATTGACCCATAATGACATTGATCAATGTAAAAGCTCAAATAGTACGCAGGATAGAAAAGTAATCAGCTTGCTGACCAAACCTCAGAACCTACTGGCAACTATTCTGATACTTAATAACCTGGTCAATATAGCCATCGTCACCTTTTCAACTTACATCTCATGGGTTGCAACTGGCAGTAAGGCCACAGGTGGAAATATTGTTTTGTTATTGACGGTAACAGTTACGGGTTCAATACTGCTATTTGGGGAGTTTATGCCCAAAGTGTTTGCCAATCACAATAATTTAGGATTTGCAAGGTTTACATCCCCTTTCCTCAAATTCTCAAGTTCCATTCTTAAACCATTAGCATGGCTATTATTATCAATAAGCAATGTGATTGAAAAAAGAATGCGAACTAAATCCTATAATGTATCCGTTGACGAACTGCATCATGCACTTGAATTGACAACTAAGGATGAGGAACATGATAATCAAAAAGACATTTTAAAAGGGATTGTCAACTTTGGGACGCTGACAGTAAAGCAGGTTATGAAATCCAGAATGGACATAACCGCCTTTGACACTGAGATGGACTTCCATGATTTAATGGATCAAATAAATAAAACAGGATTTTCAAGGGTTCCGGCATATACTGAAACAATTGACAAGATTGAAGGCATTTTATATATAAAAGACATCCTTCCTTACATCGATCAAGGTGATGAATTTAAGTGGCAAGAGATTTTGAGGCCTGGTTTTTTTGTGCCAGAAAGCAAAAAGATCGATGCATTATTTAAAGATTTTCAGGAGAAGCGAGTGCATATGGCCATAGTTGTTGATGAGTATGGCGGTACATCAGGGCTTGTAACCCTCGAAGATGTAATTGAGGAAATCGTCGGTGAAATTAATGATGAGTTTGACGACAATGATGATATAGAATACAAGAAATTAGATGAACAAACGTTCGTATTTGAAGGTAAAACCTCCCTTAACGATTTCTGTAAAATAGTGGGTGAAGAAGCAAATGTGTTTGATGAGGTAAAGGGCGAAAGCGAGTCATTGGGTGGTCTATTGCTTGAAATTAACTCACAATTGCCGAATGCCGGGGAGGTGCTAAAGTATGGACAATTTACATTTACCATCAATTCTGTTGACCCACGAAGAATTAAAAAAATCCGCGTACAAATTGCCAGGTAGTTCTTTTATGGTTCATCGAATTTTTGCGTTTCTATTCCTAGTTTTATCCAGTTGTTCTGTCGATTTTGTCCCGAAGCCTAAAGGATATAATCGCATTATTTTACCTGCTCATGAATTTATTGCTCTTCCGGATTCCTTTCCGTATTCGTTCGAATATTCGAAACATGCCAAAATTTTAAAAGACTCTTCATGGATGGCAGAGAGGTTTTGGGTTGACGTTTACTATCCATACATGGATGCAAATGTTCAGGTTACCTACAAGGCCATTGATGGATTGGAAAGCTTGCGCCAGGAGTATCAGGAAGATTCTTATAAACTTACATCAAAGCACCAGATTAAGGCATACTCTATTGAGGAGTCAAATGTGGTATTACCAAATGGTAATATCGCGGTGATAAATGAATTGGAGGGCCAGGTGCCAAGCCAATTCCAGTTTTACGTAACTGACTCGGTTAATCATTTTTTAAGGGGCGCACTTTATTTTAAAACTTCTACCCAAAATGATTCGCTGGCGCCGGTAATTGATTACATGAAAGTTGATATCATGCATATGCTCAACTCTCTGAGCTGGGAAAATTGAACTTTTAAGGCATCCCTTCTGGATTTAACTTTAACCCAAGTCATCCTGTGAATGTCCGATTTCCTCAAAACCAAAATTGACTATCTAAAGGGAGTGGGCCCTGCTAAAGCAGAGCTCCTGAATAAGGAATTAAATGTCTTCACCTATGAAGATTTGATCCACTATTATCCCTTCCGCTACGAGGACCGCTCTAAATTCATCAAGATAAAAGATATTAACCCCAATGATCCTGGGGTTCAATTAATTGGGACAATAAAAGGATTCAAGCAGGTTGGTTACAAGAGAAAATCAAGGCTGACGGCTACTTTTGAAGATGAAACTGGCGCCATTGAATTAGTTTGGTTCAGGGGGGCTTCCTGGGTTTTAGACAAATTGAAAGTTGGTGTGCCCTATGTTCTCTATGGGAAACCCAACTTGTTCGGACGGTCCATCAACATAGCTCATCCCGAGATCGAACCTGTTTCGGAGAATAATTCGAAAGCGGCGTATCTCCGACCTGTTTACAATACGACTGAATCACTGAAAAAGAAATTTTTAGATAGTAAGGCTATAGCAAAACTTCAAAAAGAAGTGCTACTCAATGCTGTCAAACATTTATATGAAACCTTGCCAGAGCTGATAATAACAGGCAATAAATTAGTCTTGAGAAAGGAGGCCCTGGTAAATATCCATTTTCCGAAAGATCATGCGTCATTGCAGAGAGCTAAGTTTCGACTCAAGTTTGAAGAGCTTTTTTTCATTCAAATTCAGCTACTACTTCAAAAAAACCTGAGGACTGAAAAATTCAAAGGAGCGATACTTGATGACTCCAAACTTCTTACAGAATTCTATAATAATCATCTCCCATTTGATTTAACCAATGCACAAAAACGAGTAATCAAAGAAATTTATAAAGACTTCAGAAGTGGCAATCAAATGAACCGTTTGCTGCAAGGTGATGTAGGCAGCGGAAAGACTTTTGTTGCATTCGCATGTATGCTGATCGCAATTGGGAGTGGGACACAGGCCGCTTTAATGGCGCCAACAGAAATTCTTGCTGAACAACATTTTACAGGATTAAACGGGTATTGCAAAAAAATGAAGCTACGGGTTGGGAGGCTCACCGGATCGACCAAAACCGCTGAAAGGAAAATTATTTTACAAATGCTGAAGGATGGAGACTTGGATCTGATTATCGGGACTCATGCCTTATTAGAAGATAGGGTTCAGTTTAAAAACCTGGGCCTGGCCGTAATAGATGAGCAGCACCGGTTTGGTGTCGCTCAAAGGGCAAGGTTATGGCAGAAAAATAAAAATCATTATCCGCATGTGTTGGTAATGACGGCAACACCTATTCCTAGAACCCTGGCCATGACCCTCTATGGTGACCTGGAAGTTTCTGTCATCGACGAATTACCAAAAGGCCGTAAACCGATCAAAACCAGTCACACTTATGACTCCGGAAGGTTAAAAGTTTTTGGATTTCTAAAAGATGAAATCTCAAAGGGGCGTCAAGTTTATATCGTCTATCCGCTAATTGAGGAGTCAGAAAAAAGTGATTATAAAGACCTGATGGATGGCTATGAAAGCGTTAAAAGATCGTTCCCAGAGCTTCCGGTGAGTATACTTCATGGGCGGATGAAGCCTGAAGATAAGGAGTACGAAATGAAGCAATTTGTAGAAGGCAAAACGAAGATCATGGTGGCTACCACAGTGATTGAAGTTGGGGTTGATGTGCCCAATGCTTCTGTAATGGTGATTGAAAACTCTGAAAGATTTGGCTTAGCTCAATTGCACCAACTTCGTGGAAGGGTTGGCCGGGGTTCTGAGCAAAGTCACTGTATTTTAATGACTGATTATAAGCTCAGCAAGGAAGCCAGGGTCAGGATTGAAACCATGGTACGCACCAACAATGGCTTTGAGATTGCCGATGTTGATTTAAATCTTAGAGGTCCTGGAGACATCACAGGAACGCAACAAAGTGGCCTGCTTGATCTTAGCATTGCAGACCTGGCCCAGGATGGAAAAATCTTACAGGTAGCCAGGGAGGCCGCCATCAACCTTTTGGATCAAGATCCATCTTTAGATAAGGCCGAAAACAAACCAATTGCTAAAAAGCTTGAGGACGCAAAAAATGCAGTGAACTGGGGTAGCATTAGTTAGGCATTTTTCATTGCAATGTGTTCTAATTACAAACTGATCTCCCTTGAGGACACTCACTTTTGCCTCAATGTTTTTCATGTTGATTTGCCAATTTGCGGTAGATGCTACCCATTTAATTGGTGGATATATTTATGCAGAGCGGGTTTCTCAAAATTCTTTTTTATATGAAATCAATGTTGAAGGGGTTACAGAGGTAGGAGATGATGTTTTGTTTGGTGGGGGTACGCTGAGAGTAGGATCTATTGAATACAGAGATTTCGAAGTTTTAGAGGTTACCAGAACCGATGAAAGAAACATGTCGGTTTCGGTTAATCAAATTAAGATACAGCATCAATTTGCCTCACCGGGTTTCTACACCATCTCTTATTCTGAAGAAAACAGGGGTACCAATATCAGCAACGTCATAAATTCATCTGAAACCCCTTTTTACATTGAAACGAAATTATCGATTGACCCTGCTATAGGAAGTGTGTCGACTCCAATCCTGGTAGACCTACCTGGTTTGCTTGGCGAAATAGGTAAAACATATTATTCAGCGCTACAAAGCTTTACCTCTGATTCCAGGGACAGTTTAGCCGTTAAAACTACCGTTCCCCTGACAGCAGCGGATTCACGGCTTGGCAATTACTTGTTTCCAAACAATCCTGATTTTTATACCAATTTTAGTTCTGGAAATCAAGATGAAAATGGTTCGCCCAGGTTTTTGGCGGATGAAATATCAGGGACTGTAATTTGGGACGCTCCGGGAGCGGTTGGTCAATATTTAATAGCCTTAGATATATCGCAGTTCAGGGTAATTGATGGAACTGACTTCCTGATTTCAACTACATCGCTGGAATACGTTGTTTCTGTTTTAGGTTCAGATAATCTGCCTAAAATAATTTTAGAATCCGAAACTTGCGTGAGTAGTCAGAATACTGTTTCGATTAATATTTCCTCAGCACTTCCTTATTCAGTACAGCCGGTTGGAAACACTTCAATAGCTACCATTAACGGAGTGCTATTTGAGGCAGCGGAGTTTGAAAACCTGAGTGATGACAGATCTTACGACATACAATTTGAATCAGAAAATTCATCTGATGTATTGTTGATAGAAGTGGCTAACACCAGTGGTATTCAGACACTTGGTTTCATTATCAGCGATGATTGCCCAGTTAAGGTTGTTACTGGCATGCCACGGCAACCGGAAATTCAAGTTTATCCTAACCCGGCATCTACTTATCTGGAGATTTCTGGCACAAGTAACTTTTCTGAAGCAGTATTGACCGACCTTCTTGGTAGAAATGTTCTACAATTCTTTAATCGGGAGCAGAAGCAATTTGACATCAGCCATTTAAACCCAGGCACCTATTTTTTGCTTCTTAAAGTTGACGGGAGCATCCTTAGAGAGAAGGTTGTAATTCAATAGCTCAGACCCTGACAGCAATAAAAATTTCACATAGTTGTGATCTTTTTGTTACATCCTTTGCGTATTTATTAGGGTACTAAATCGTATTCTAATGAAATTGATTCACACTATAATGATATTAATTGTTGCATCCTGCGCTTCACGGGCACAAGAGGAAATGACAAACTCCCCGATCAATGAAAAAGTTATTAAAAGTGAGGCTGAATGGAAGCAAGAATTGACAGAACAGGAATTTTATGTGCTCCGAAATAAAGGCACAGAAAGAGCCTTCACAGGTAAGTACAATAACTTTAAGAAAGAAGGCGTATTTACATGTGCAGCTTGTGGCAACCCATTATTCGCATCTGATACCAAGTTTGATTCTGGCACTGGTTGGCCTAGTTTCTATACATATGCCACTGATACAAGCTTAGTTGAAGTGGTAGATAACTCTTATGGCATGAAACGCACCGAAGTAGTTTGTGCTAGGTGTGATGGTCATTTAGGCCATGTATTTGAAGATGGACCACAGCCCACAGGATTGAGGTACTGTATCAACTCAGTGTCGCTGGGCTTTGAAGGAAAATAAGTAAAAGCCCCGGGTAATTTGGGGCTCATTTAACTTAAATCGATTCTAATATTTGGTTAAGCGTCTGACTTGGGCGCATTGCCTTGGAGGCCAGGTCTTCATCCGGATAGTAGTAACCATCGATGTCCACCGGCGAACCCTGTGCACTATTTAGTTCATCGATAATCGTGGACTCTTTTGATGCCATCTCTTTTGAGACCCTCTCAAAAGTTGTTTTTAGATCGGAGTCTTCCGACTGCGATGCTAAGGCCTCAGCCCAATACATTGCCAGATAAAAATGGCTGCCACGGTTGTCCAGCTCATTTACTTTTCGTGAAGGGGACTTATTTTCTTCAAGGAATTTGCCTGTAGCCAGATCTAGGGTTTCGCCTAAAATCTTGGCTCTTTTGTTATCAAAGGTGTTTGCTAAATGCTCAAGCGAAACAGCCAATGCTAAAAATTCACCCAATGAATCCCAGCGTAGATGGCCTTCTTCATTAAACTGCTGAACATGCTTTGGTGCTGAACCCCCGGCTCCCGTCTCAAACAAACCTCCACCTTTCATCAGCGGGACAATTGATAGCATTTTAGCGCTTGTTCCTACTTCGAGAATCGGGAAAAGGTCAGTCAAGTAATCCCTTAAAACGTTACCTGTCACAGAGATGGTGTCCTTACCATCCTTAATCCTTTCCAGTGAAAACTTGGTTGCTTCTACAGGTGCCATGATATGAATGTCAAGACCATCGGTATCATGTTCAGACAGGTACCTATTTACTTTCTCGATTAACTGAGCATCATGAGCCCTGTTTTTGTCTAACCAAAATACTGTTGGAGAACCTGTTGCCTTTGCTCTGCTCACTGCTAGCTTCACCCAATCCTGAACTGGCTCATCCTTTGTCTGGCACATCCTAAAAATGTCGCCTTGCTCAACAGATTGTTCAATTAGTACATTACCATTTGAGTCACTAACCTTAACAACTCCATCTTCAATCATCTGGAAAGTCTTATCATGTGAGCCATACTCTTCAGCTTTCTGGGCCATCAAACCAACATTTGGTACGCTGCCCATAGTTGATGGATCAAAGGCTCCATGCTTTTTACAGAATTCGATTACCTCATGATAAACGCCAGCATACGACCGATCTGGAATAACAGCTTTTGTATCTTGCTGATCCCCTTCGGTGTTCCACATTTGACCAGAGGTTCTAATCATCGCTGGCATTGAGGCATCTATAATAACATCACTTGGTACATGCAAGTTGGTTATACCCTTATCTGAATTTACCATGGCCAGGCCAGGTCTATTCTCATAAATGGAATTGATAGAAGCAACTATTTCCTGGCGTTGCTCTTCAGGAAGCCCTTGAATTTTTACATAAACGTCACCCAGGCCATTGTTTGGGTCAACGCCTATTTCATTGAAAAGCTCAGCATATCTTTCAAAAACTTCGTTGTAAAATTCTGTTACCACTATACCAAAAATGATGGGATCAGAAACCTTCATCATGGTGGCTTTCAAATGAAGTGAGAACAAAACCCCTTTACTCCTGGCATCTTCAATTTCTTTTTTGATGAAACTACGCAAGGCTTTTTGGCTCATTACAGATGCATCGATAATTTCACCTGCTTTTAATGAAACTTTGTCTTTTAACAGTGTCGTTTCAGTGTCAGAAACGAACTCAATTTTCACATCTGTTGCCTGTTCTACAGTAACTGACTTTTCGCTTCCATAAAAGTCGCCGCTTTGCATACTGGCAACATGTGACTTCGATTCAGAAGACCACGCACCCATAGAATGCGGATGTTTTCTGGCGTATTCCTTAACTGCTTTTGGTGCCCTTCTATCCGAATTGCCCTCTCTTAACACAGGGTTTACGGCGCTGCCTTTTACTTTATCATACTTAGATTTAATGTCGTTTTCCTGATCGCTTTTTGGGTCTTCAGGATAATTGGGTAATGCATAGCCCTTATTTTGTAACTCCTTAATGGTAGCTTGAAGCTGTGGAATCGAGGCGCTTATGTTTGGTAGCTTTATGATGTTCGCTTCTTTGTATTGCGTAAGGCTCCCTAACTCAGCCAAAGCATCATCTACTTTTTGTTCCGGTTTTAAATAATCAGGAAATTGTGCAAGAACCCTTGCCGCCAATGAGATGTCCCGGGTTTCTACTTCAACACCGGCAGATTTACTATAAGCATTGATAATTGGCAACAATGAATAAGTGGCCAAAGCAGGTGCCTCGTCTGTTTTGGTATAGATGATTTTTGCAGTTTTAGACATATGATGTGGATGGTTAAATATTAACTACCTATATTTTCAAGTGTGCGAATTTAGTGAATAGGGGCTTGAATGAGTTGCCACATTGAAGATGTTTTTTGAGCGGAGGGCACAAAAAAAGCCCCAGGAAGTCCCGGGGCCCTTTTACTATTCTGAGTTGACCTTAAACTAAGCTTTTGTCTTTTGTATTTATGTTTTCAGATACGATCTGACCATCAAATAAATGGATGATCCTATGAGCATATTCTGCATCAATGGCTGAGTGTGTCACCATGATTACTGTTGTTCCCTGCTCATTCAGATCAGTAAGAAGTGTCATTACTTCTTGACCGTTTGCTGAGTCAAGGTTACCAGTCGGCTCATCCGCAAGGATAAGTTTTGGGTTGGCCACTACTGCTCTTGAAATCGCCACTCTTTGCTGCTGACCACCTGAAAGCTGCTGAGGGAAGTGGTTCTTTCTGTGCATAATTTTCATCTGCTCCATAACTGCCTCCACTCGCTTCTTCCTTTCTGAAGAGCTATGCTTTAAGTAGATAAGTGGCAATTCGATGTTTTCATAAACAGTAAGTTCATCGATCAGGTTAAATGACTGGAAAACGAAACCGATGTTGTTTTTTCTAAGGTCGGCTCTTTGCCGTTCTGAATGTCCTGAGATTTCCTGCTCCAAAAAGTGAAGGTCACCTTCTGATGGGTTATCCAATAAACCCAGGATATTTAATAAGGTAGATTTACCGCAACCTGATGGACCCATTATGGCAACAAATTCGCCATGCGAGATTTCCATATCAACACCAGCCAGGGCGGTTGTTTCTATTTCATCGGTGTAATAGAACTTCTTAAGACCAGTGGTCTTAATTAATTTCTTGTTTTCTGCGTTTTCCATTTTTGACTATTTATTATGGGTGGTTCGTGTTTAGACTACTATTTATTAATTATGGTTACTGAATTAATTTAAAATGGTTACTCTTTAAAAACTAATCGATCTTTATCTTCATAACCATCATAGCTTGAGACAACAACTTGCTCTCCTGGCTGAAGGCCTTCAAGTACTTCATAATACCTTGGGTTCTGACGGCCCAACCTTATGCTTCTTCTTATTGCATAATCTCCTGATCCGTCCACAACAAATATCCAGTTTCCACCTGTTGTTTGATAAAAGCTTCCACGTGGAATTTGAACAGCCTGGACATTTTCACTCAACTGCAATTTGATTTGAAGTGTCTGACCCCGCCTTATTCCTTCTGGCAAATCTCCTTCGAAAGCCAGATCCACTTCAAACAAACCGTTGTTGACCTCAGGGTATATTTTAGTAATCTTTAATGCAAACGTGTTACCGGCAAAATCAAATGATCCATCCAGGCCATCGTAGATTCTGGCGATGTAGTGCTCATCAATGGATGCCCTTACTTTGAAGGCATTGTAGTCATCGATTTGCCCAACATTTTGACCAGGAGCCACAGATTCTCCAACTTCAACACTAATATTTGACAGCCTACCAGAAATTGGGGCCCTAACATATAAATTATCAAGGCTGGCCTTAATTAATTCAAGGTTATTACTGGTTCTGGAAAGTGTTGCTTCCGCCTGGTTTATTTGAGTTACTGCATTCAATGAATCAAATCGGTTAGATTCAATTTGTATTTCCCTTGATGCCTTTAAGCGATCGTATTCCCGCTTGGCATTTAAGTACTCTTGTTCAGAGATGACTTTTTCATCAAAAAGTTGCTTTGACCTGGTAAATAAATCTTTGGCCTGGTCAATTTGGAAGTCAAGCTCTGTCAATTGCCTCTTCAAATTGAACTGATTTTGCTTCAAACTCAACCTTGTATTTTCAACATTGTTGATCAGAATATATGCCTGAGTTTCTTCCCTGATAAAGCTTTGTACCAAATTGGTATTGGCCAGCTTTAACAATGTATCACCCTTGCCAACCTGAATACCTCCTTCTGTAAATTTTTTCTCAACCACACCACCTTCAATTGCATCAAGTCTGATAGTTTTTATCGGCATCACTGTTCCATCAACAGGTATGAATTCCCTAAACTCACCTTGATGCACCTCAGAGATATTTATTTTATCAATTGAAACATTAAGCTTAGATCCCTTATCAGCAAAAATGAAACTGTAAAGGATGAAAAGGACAAATGCCCCTGCTCCACCAAAGGTGAGAATCCGGCTTAAGGTCCATTTTTTCTTTTTTATTTGTCGGTCCATCAGTTCGTATTTGTTCGCAGGCAGCCAATTTGCCAATTAAGATGCCATGATTACTAAATCAATGATTATCAGTAGTTTACAAAAACCAGAGCAAAAATCAAAGTAAATTCTGTGTACAGTTTGGAACAGTAAGTGTTCATTATTGACCAATGATTTTGACGGCTGGACATAAAAAAAGGGTCCAGGAAACTACTCGCTGAACCCCAAGGTCAAAAACTCAAAATAAAAAGGACTAATCAAATCTTAATCCACAACAACACACGAATATAATTAGTTTATTGAAAAAATAATAATGTGTTAATCAAAATCTTGACTGGATAATTTCATTGGTCGCCACAACTGCAAATACCTACCCAAATTCAATCAATAGATATTAATCAAAAGTGAACTAACTTGTGTCCGTTTTTGAGACAGATAAAAGTGTATTGAAAATTTTGATTACTCAAAAACAAGGACTTATTGCCAGATTTAGAGCTATCCGCGAACTGGCACAGTAAATGAAGTATTGAACTTTAAATGAGTTAACCTGTGGAAAAAGAGCTTGGTAAAATCCTTATTATCGATGACGATGAGGACGTATTGTTAGCAGCGAAAATGCTGCTTAGAAAACATGCTGAGAATGTAATTATTGAAAAGAACCCTAAGAAGATTCCATTCCTACTTAACAATGATACTTATGATGTGATTCTGCTGGATATGAACTTCAGCAAGGACATAACGAGTGGTAAAGAAGGTTTCTACTGGCTTAATGAAATCAAGGAGAGAGATCCTAATGCAGTCGTGATTTTAATAACAGCTTACGGAGATGTGGAGATGGCTGTGAGGGCATTGAAAGAGGGTGCCACCGACTTCGTTTTAAAGCCTTGGCAAAATGAAAAATTGATTGCAACACTGTCGAGTGCAGTCAAATTAAAGAGATCATATAATGAGGTAGATCAGCTAAAACAAGCCAAGAAACGACTGGAAGAAGATATTAGCCAGCCATTTAAGGATATAATTGGAGAGAGTGCAGCGATAAAGGAAGTGTTCGGCATAATTGATAAAGTAGCCGGAACTGACGCTAATATTTTGATACTGGGAGAAAATGGAACAGGCAAAGAATTGATTGCCAGAGCGATACATCAAAAATCCCAGCGTAAAGACAACGCTTTTGTTTCAGTAGACATGGGCGCAATTACAGAAACACTTTTTGAAAGTGAGCTTTTTGGGCATAAGAAAGGTTCATTTACTGATGCTAAAGAGGACAGGGCGGGAAGGTTTGAAATTGCCAACAAAGGCACTTTGTTTTTGGATGAAATCGGCAACCTGAGTATGCCGCTACAATCCAAACTTCTGACTGCTTTGCAAAGTAGGGAGGTCACAAGGATCGGTGCTAATAAATCTATTCCAATTGATATCAGATTGGTTTGCGCCACCAACATGCCGATTCATGATATGGTGAAGGAGAATACCTTCAGGCAAGATTTGGTTTACCGGATAAACACAGTCGAGTTGCATTTGCCGGCATTGAGGGATAGGGCGGATGACATTAGTTTGTTGGCCGACCATTTTGTGCAGACTTATTCTACGAAGTATAGAAAACAGGTAAAAAAAGTATCGCCACAGGCTATCAAAAAATTAGAGAAGTATCACTGGCCCGGCAACATCAGGGAGCTGCAACATGCCATTGAAAGAGCGATCATTATGAGTGATGCCCATACGCTTGAGCCGGACGATTTTTTCTTTTTAAGTCAGCGGCCGGATGGGGACCAGGAAGCATTGGCGGATTCCTTCAATCTGGATGAAGTTGAACGAAGTGTGATTCAAAAAGCGATAAACAAACATGGTGGCAATATTTCGAAAGCAGCCAAAGAGTTGGGTCTTACAAGAGCCTCATTATATCGGCGGTTAGAAAAACATGGCATTTAAGAACTTCAAGGTAAACCTCGTTTTTAGGGTTGGACTGCTGGTGCTGTCCATATTTTTAATAACTGAACTGGTCTATTCCGATTCTTTTGTTCTAACAGAAATTTTAGTTGCCGGCTTAATAATTTTTCAGATTTACAGTCTTGTTCAATTTCTTGACCGTACCAATCGGGAACTCGTTGCCTTTTTAAACTCCATTAAATACGACGATTTTACCCACACCTATCACACCAAGAATGAAGGCACATCAATTGACTCACTTTATGCGGAATTCAATAAGGTGATAAAAAAGTTCAGGGAAATCAGGGCAGAAAAAGAGGCACAATACCACTATCTAAAAACGATTGTTCAGCATGTAGGAATCGGAATAATCACTTTTGATAAAAGTGGTGAGATACAAATCATTAATGCAGCCGCTAAGAGCCAGCTTGGAATCGATCAGGTAAAAAATATCAATCAACTCAAATCTGTGAGTGCGCAATTAGTTGACACTTTTAAGATGCTGAAGACCGGAGGACGGGATTTAATTAAGATTGAGCGTGGTGGAGATGATGTACAGTTAGCCGTTTATGCCATAGAGTTGAGCCTCCGTGGTGAAGAATTTAAGCTAATCTCCATCCAAAACATCCAATCAGAGCTGGAAGAAAAAGAAATGGAGGCGTGGCAAAACTTAATCAGGGTTTTAACTCATGAGATAATGAACTCAGTTACTCCCATTTCTTCGCTTGCTGCCACTGTGGAAGACGAACTTGAGCTACAAATGACTGAGGGCAGTCTGGAAAAAATCACTCAAGAGGATGTAGAAGACATGCACATGGCGGTAAAAACGATCCACAATCGCAGCGAAGGCCTGATCAAATTTGTCACAGATTTTAGAAACCTTACCCGCACCCCAATACCGAAGTTCGAATTGATGGAGGTAAAAGACTTGTTTGACCATATACTTGTTCTGCTTAAGTATGATATGGAGAAACATGATATTGAATTGAAGTATGATATTGAAGACAATCTTGATATACATGTTGATAAAGAGCAGATAGAGCAGGTATTGATCAACTTAATTAAAAACGCTGTACAGGCGTTGGCTGAAAATGATGAAGATGGCCGCAACAAGCTGATTACTATAACCGCCGGGCATCATGAGAAAACTGGCATCTTTATTAAAATCGCTGACACAGGCCCCGGTATAGATGAAGAAGCACTGAAGAAAATTTTCATCCCATTTTTCACTACTAAGAAAAGTGGTTCAGGTATCGGGCTTAGCCTTTCAAAACAAATAATGCGAAAGCATAAAGGAAGCATTACGGTGAAGTCAGTGGTTAATGAAGGCACTGAATTCATGTTGAGGTTTCCTGTGATGGAAATGCAGCCAGCTTAAAAGAAGATCCCACAGAGACACAAAGAACACAAAGTTTTTAAAACAGTTGCCCTTGAATTTTTCGGTGAATACCCTCTTTTATAAGATTCACATTGAAGTTTATTAGCAAACCTAGCTTGATTTCGGTAAGCTTCATGTAAGTCAAAATTGTTTTATGATGGACTTTTTCAACTCTTTCAACAGATTTTAATTCAATGATAAGCTTGTTCTCAAGAATCAGATCTGCTCTGAAGCCTATACCAAGTTTGTGTCCCATATAGAACACATCAATTCCTTGCTGCCGACTAAACTGAACACCTCTATTATTAAGTTCGCAACTAAACGCCTCTTCGTAAACACTTTCCAATAGCCCTGGGCCAAGGGTAGTATGGAGCTTGTAAGCTATATCAACTGCTATTTTGGCTAATTCATTTTCAGTCATTCTTTGTGTTCTTTGTGCCTTGGTGGGATCAGGCCTTCCCCATTACACAAAACAAGTCCAAGCTGGAATCTGCGTCATTACTCAGTAAATAATCATCCTGATTGATGCTCTTTACTAATTCGTTATCCTGATCCTGAAGTTTGTTGCGGTTCTTTCTATTAAGTATTTCGTAAGGAATCCTCAGAATTGATGCAGGCAACCTGTATTGTAAATTGAGCACATCAAACCGCATGATCTTTTGCACTGATTTTCGGTTTTGTTCGTGGTATTCCCAAAGTCGTTCACTTCCCGTTACCCCTTTCATTTCAACCGTATCAAAAATTGAAGCAGCTAAATTCGTTAATTCTTCAGCCGTATATTCCCTGATGTGCCAGGGGTTTCTTGAGAGACTGTTTTTGATATTAGGAGTGGTGATTATGGCTTGACCGCCTGGCCTCAATACCCTATAAATCTCTTCTAAAAATTGCCTGTCTTTTTTGATGTGTTCAATCACTTGAAAGCTCACTACGCAATCGAAAGAATTGTCTTGTAAACCTTTAAACGGAGGGAATACTGCTTGCTCAAACCTTAAATCAGGATAGGTTGCATTCAGGCGATCAATGATTTCCTGAATTTTATCTAGTCCTAAATATTTCTTGCTCTTAGGGGCAAGTAACTCAACGCCTCTGCCTTCACCGCAACCAAGCTCCAGTAAGTCACCCTTTATGTAAGGTTCGGCTAAGTAATAAGCCTTTAACAACCGCTGGTGTATGGGGTTATCAGAAGTGATTTTATCAGATGTAATTTCAGTAGTGTATGTCGCCATTGATTGAAAATCTGACCCAAAGTTCTTGATAAATGGCTAAAGTATAAACAGGAAGCTTTTAATAAGATCAAAACACTATATTCAATAAATTTTTACCTAACCAATATGAAAAATGGAAAGACCCTGGGGCTTTTAGGAGGCATTGCAGTTCTGGCCCTGATGATGATTTTACCTCCTCCCGAGGGCATGCAACCAGAGGCGATGAGAGCCGCGGGGGTCGCTTTATTAATGACCATTTGGTGGGTTTCTGAAGCCATTCCTATAGCAGCCACGGCTTTTGTGCCCCTTGCATTGTACCCTCTTTTAGGGATTCTTGATGCCGGCACTACTACTGAAAATTATGGGCACAATTATGTGCTAATGCTTTTGGGTGGATTCATTATCGCCAAGGCGATTGAAATCCACCAGCTCCATCGGCGGATTGCCCTTGGCATTATGAAGGTAATCGGCACAAGCCGCCGATACATAATTCTGAGTTTCATGGTAGCCACTGCGCTGCTATCAATGTGGATAGCCAATGTGGCCGTAACCCTTTTAATGCTCCCCATTGGTCTGGCGATAATAACAAGAGAAAATGAATCAGGGGAGATGACCAACTTTGGTTTGGCGCTCATGTTGGCGATTGCCTACGCCGCTAGTATTGGCGGCACCGGTACATTAATAGGCACTCCACCAAACATGGCTTTCGTTGGGATTTATCAGAAGCTATACCCGACCGCCCCTGAAATCAGCTTTTTTAAATGGATGCAATTGGGTATTCCTCTGGTAATCATCTTTCTGCCTATTATTTGGATTTACATTAATAAATACTTCAAAATTGAAGGTGATTTTGAAGGGGGAAAAGAAGTGGTAGAATCAGAATGGGCGAAACTTGGCCCCATGACCAGTGCCGAGAAAAGAGTATTAGCGCTTTTCATTTTTACAGCCCTTGGCTGGATATTCAGACGGGATTTTGTGTTCGATGAAAGTGTAATTCCTGGGTGGTCTTCGTTGATCGGTGTTGGTGAATACGCCCATGATTCAACAGTAGCATTATTTGCCTGTGTGCTGCTTTTTATAATCCCTACGGGTGACAAAAAGAGCGAACATAAACGCTTAATGAACTGGAAAGATGCCGAAAGCGTACCCTGGGGTGTAGTCATTATAGTGGGTGGAGGCTACGCCATTGCGGATGGTTTCGCTCATACTGGCCTTGCAGATTGGTTAGGTCAGCAGATGGCTTTCATTGGGTCTCTTCCAGTTCTAGCTATCATTCTCATCATCGTTTTGTTGATGATTTTTTTGACGGAAATAAATTCTAACACAGCCACTGCTAATATCTTTTTGCCGGTGCTGGCAGTGATGGCAGTATCGGGAGGTATCAACCCGTTGATGCTGATGGTACCGGCAACTTTCGCAGCCTCGTTTGCTTTCATGCTTCCCTCAGGCACAGGAACAAATGCCGTAATTTTCGGAAGTGGCAAAGTGACAATTCCTCAAATGGCCAAATGTGGATTTTGGCTGAATTTGATATCAGTGGTGCTGCTTACTTTGATAATGTACACGATTGCTGAACCAATTTTTGACCTGAGTTTGACAGTGCCTGACTGGGCTAAGTAGAGTAAAATTTTCATGCCCTATCAGGGTAATCATTTGAGTGCGGGTATTAACACCCGAACACCAAGGATTAGTAAATTCAAAAACTCAAATGGAAATTCTTAAGGTCAAATTATTTAGTTATTTGTTTCTTCTGAGCACTTTGGTCAGTGCTCAAAATGGTCAATCTGTTGAGCTAGTTTATGATAATCAGCCACTCAAAGAGGTTCTTTCTGATATAGAGATGAAGTTCGATGTCAAGTTCTCTTACATCTCAGATTTGGTAGAAGGGATCAATATATCTGGTGATTTTTCGTCAGTTAAACTTGAGAGTTTGGTCAAGGAAGTGCTGGCTTCAACGCCACTCAATTATCAGTTTATTGATCAAAAAAACATTGTAATTGTTCCAGGCACCAAAGGCCCATCAAAAAAGGTTCCTCAAGGTGGTTTTAAGCTCAGCGGCAAAATTGTGGACAACCTTAATTTTCAACCAGTTGCTTTTGCCAGTGTGGCCATCGCAGATAGTGGCAAAGGTGCAGTAACTGATCTGGATGGCCGCTTCGAGATTGTAAACATCGACTACCCACGAGTGAAGCTATTGGTTCAGATGGTTGGGTTTAAGGGGCTGGAAAAAAATGTTGACTTATTTGAACAAACAGACATTGACATCGAGTTGGAAGAAGCTTTCGTTGAGCTTGAGGGGATTGAGATTACCCCCGGAGCATTTAATATTCATACTGCTGAACCAAGGGTTCACCAACTTTCGAAAGAGGAGATTTTATTCTCACCAAACTTTGCCAGGGATATCTATAGAACGCTAAGTTTGGTGCCAGGTGTATCAAATACAGAATTTTCATCAAAAGCCAGAATAAGGGGAGGGCATTCGGATGAAACGGCTATTTATCTTGACAATTTCGAAATTTATGAGCCCTTTCATTTGGAGGAATTTGATGGCGTATTTAGTGTAATCAATACGGACTTTGTAGAAGAAACCAAAGTGCTCACAGGTGGGTTTTCTCCACGCTACACCGATAAAATTTCTGGCATTATCAGTGTGAAAACCCCGGACAACATTTCAGAAAATGAAACTAAAATTTCACTGGATATTATAAACGCATCGATCATCAGAAAACAAAAAATCAGCAAGAAGTCAAGTGCATTTTTTGGTGTAAGGCGGGGTTATGTAGATCTTTTGCTAAATCAGGTTGACGGTGATGATGACCAATTGGGAATAGAGCCAATCTTCTACGATGTCTGGGGCAAATACAATTTTCAGCTTAACCGAAAGCACATGTTTTCATACAACATGATGTATTCTCAGGATGACTTCGAAATGAGGGAGCAAGCCGTTTTGCGGGATGATGTATTCGATAGCAAAAGGAGGGCTTTTTATAATTGGGTTAACTGGAAATGGCTTCCCTCTGAAAAGTTTTATTCAATCACAACTTTTGGTCATCAGTGGTTGAATAAAGACTCTGATTTCAAATTCGAATCGACAATTAGTGATGATAATATCGATGATCGGGATACCGATCTTTTTATAATAAACCACAATTCAATTTTCGATTTTCACCCAAACCACAGCCTGGAATTCGGGGTAGAGTTCAAGGCTTTTGATTCAGAATACCGCTATCGGGAGATCAGGACTAACCGAAATGCCTCCTCCCTGAATAATATTGTAAACGACTCAATTGATGTAGATACCCAATTTAACGGAACTACAATAGCGGTCTATTTGCAAAACTCATGGAAGTTGACCCCAGAGTTTATTTTAATGGGTGGGTTAAGGGCGTCAAAACAAAGCTACGGTGAAAAAACAGATCTT
This sequence comes from Cyclobacteriaceae bacterium, assembly GCA_040222875.1. Classification (GTDB taxonomy): domain Bacteria; phylum Bacteroidota; class Bacteroidia; order Cytophagales; family Cyclobacteriaceae; genus JAJCYL01. Next base: position 448,029 of record JAVKCG010000008.1, read on the forward strand.
GGGCCAAGGTTTGCGGCCAGTTGGAGCATCACCAACAATCTAAAGGCCAATGCTGGTTATGGAATTTTTTATCAGCCAGACAATGTCCAGAAAACCCGATCATACAACGGCCAAACCGAACCATTTGAAGAAAGTAGTAAGAGCATTCATTATACAGGGTCGCTTGATTACAATCTTGGTTCAAGCAATGTTGCATTCAATATTTACTACAAGGATAATAAGCGGCTCTATGATGATTTCCGGCTTGATTTCGTCAATCGAATTGCGGGTGTTGGCATTTCTGATGTTCCGTTTGATGCTGCTAGCGGCACCTCCCGAGGCTTTGACTTAACTTATAGAAAGCTGTTAAACGGCAGACATTTGATATCTGCTACTTATGCCTACAGCAAAGACAGAATCACGGATGCTCAAGGCTTTGAAACTTACCGTGATTTCGATAGAAGGCACTCCATCATTTTAAACAACACCTTCAAGTTTGGCAAAAATTTCACTTTGAGCACCCTATGGGATTTCAACTCTGGTCAACCCTACACACCATTAACTGCCGCAGTTGAAGGTGAAACAGTATTTCAAGGCGATGGCCAAATATTCTTTATAGAAGAAGATAAAAACACAGGTCGTTTACCAGCCTACCATTCACTAAATGTGAAGCTTGAAAAGCTTTGGATTTTCAAAAAATTCGACCTGAACATTTACCTCAACATTGTAAACCTCTACAATCGCCAGAACATTAGGAACTACACCTACGATGGCGAGACCTTCGGGAATACCCTTGAAGTCACCGTATTCAGGGATGAGGTAGCCTACTTCCCGAGGTTTGTTACCCCAGGGATAAGTGTAAAGTTTTAGAAATGACCTTCACTCAAACGAGTGAGAAGTCTTTGAAAGAGACAGAATTAAGAACTGTTCGCTCCGGGTCTCCCGAAGCTATAAGCAAGAAAGAAGTCTCGAGGTTATTCGTTGTAAACCATCAATTTTAGTTTTTTTTCGAACCCATCAAAATCACGATCATCATGAAGCAGTGTTAATTTATGTTCAAGGCAGAATGTTGCAATAATGCAATCAATGGTCTTCCTGACAGTAATACCCCTCCTTCTAAGTTTTCGATAGTTTGAGATGGCTTTTAAAGCGATTTCTTTATTGAACATCTCGTAACAAATAAACTCAGCCATCAATGAATTGGCCGTTTTAAAGTCCCTATCAGATTTGAATCCGTGAAGCACTTCCAGCAAAATGATGTCTCCAGTTACAATTTGGGAAATGCCAAGGAGTGCGTTCAAATGATCGGTTTTCTGGGTAACCCTGCCATTGAAAAAGTCAATCCAAACCGATGAATCGACCAGGATCATTTCCTCAGCTCATTGAGGTCACCTTCCCACTTTAGCTTACCTCGAAATTTTTTCACCCGCTCCTGGCTTTTGATACGGACCATCAATTTTAGAGCCTCCTCAATCACACCTATTTTGGTTTTCTGATCACTGAAAGAAAGAGCTTTTGCAATGAGTTGGTCATCAAGAACAATATTGGTTCTCATGTGTATGTTTTTTCACAGGTATACACATTTATTGCCTAATTGATTAAACCGAAAAATTTAACAATCAGCCTTGCAGGATAACCAACATTAGAGACATTCATTATAGAAATTGTAAACAAGAAGCAAATCGTAGATGACTACTTCCCCTTTCCCCAACTATCTCTCAATGTTACAGTCCTGTTAAAAATGACCTTTTCAGGAGTAGACTCCTTATCTACTATAAAATAACCCTGGCGCTCAAACTGGAATTGATCGCCAGGTTTCGCACCCGCCAATGAAGGTTCTACTTTGGCATTGGAAATGATATCAAGTGAATCAGGATTAAGGTGGTTTTTGAAATCATCCTCAATGTCGCCAAGATCTTCGGTGGTGAAAAGGCGGTCGTAAAGCCTGATTTCTGCATCGACAGCGTTGTCTGCATGCACCCAGCCCAGGGTTCCTTTTACCTTTTTACCTGTGGTGTCCTGGCCACTACGGGTGGCAGGGTCGTAGGTGCAGTAGATTTCCTCAATCTCACCATCGGCGTTTTTCTTATAGTCCTCGCACTTGATGATGTAGGCATATTTTAAGCGCACTTCCCTATCTGGTCCTAACCGGAAGAACTTCTTAGGAGGATCTTCCATAAAATCGCCCCGCTCAATGTAAAGCTCTCGTCCAAATGGGATATCCCGTTTGCCTGCGGCTTCATCTTCGGGGTTGTTGGTGGCCTGCATCATTTCAGTTTCCCCTTCTGGAAAGTTGGTAATAATGAGTTTAATTGGGTCGAGGATTCCTAATCGGCGTTCAGCTTTTTTGTTCAGGTCTTCCCTTACATGGTGTTCCAATAGGGCCACATCAATCAGGTTGTCCCGCTTTGCCACGCCAATAGTATCAGCAAATTTTCTAATCGATTCAGGTGTGTAGCCCCGTCGTCTTATTCCAGTGATTGTTGGCATTCGAGGGTCATCCCAGCCGGAAACATGGCCGCCTTGCACCAATTCAAGCAGCTTACGTTTGCTCATAATGGTGTAGGTAAGGTTAAGCCTGGCAAACTCAATCTGCCTTGATGGGTAGATGCCGAGGGTTTCAATGCACCAATTGTAAAGGGGGCGATGCACCTCAAACTCCAGGGTGCAAAGCGAATGGGTCACATTTTCAATCGAATCTGATTGACCATGTGCAAAATCGTAGGTTGGGTAAATGCACCAATCTGTTCCGGTGCGGTGGTGTGCAGCATGTTTGATGCGGTAGAGCACCGGGTCACGCATGTGCATATTTGGTGATGCCATATCAATTTTGGCCCTCAAAACCCGCTCACCATTTTTAAATTTACCATCACGCATCTGCCTGAACAGATTCAAATTCTCTTCAGAACTTCTATTTCGGAAGGGGCTCTCAATTCCAGGACGGGTTGGGGTACCACGGTTAGCGCTCATTTCTTCCGCTGAAATATCGTCGACATACGCCTTCCCCATTTCAATTAGTTGAACTGCAAATCCGTAGAGCTGCTCAAAATAGTCTGATGCGTATTTTGGCTCACTGTCCCACTCATAGCCAAGCCATTTCACATCCGCCATTATGGAGTCAACATACTCGGTCTCTTCTTTCTCGGGGTTGGTGTCATCAAAGCGGAGGTTCGTCTTTCCGCCGTATTTTTTTGCTAGGCCAAAATTGAGACAAATAGATTTGGCATGGCCCAAGTGCAGGTATCCATTGGGCTCTGGTGGGAACCTCGTGGTGATCTCCGTATGCTTACCTGATTTAAGGTCTTCTTCAATGATCTGCTCAATAAAATTGAGGGATTTGCCTTCTTCCATTATTGCTGAAAATTTAGAAGTGCAAGTTTAGGGGAAAGGAGACTGTTGAAAAAGTTAAGGGCTTCAGTCAAAAATGTAGAGACTATATATTAGGAACCCTGATCGAATGGAGTTTAATGAAAAATGATATCTTAATTTCACATACACGATGTTCACAAATATGAATCTCAGTATCATTATACCAATTGATGCCTATCACCCAGTTTTGCTATCCAACCTTGAATCATGGGATAATCAGAACTTCAATAAGGCTGATTTTGAAGTCATTGTTGTGGATTCGGAAAAAAAGACTGATTGGGTCGAAGCCATTGACGATCTAAAAAGTAGGGGCTTCAACCTTAGATATGAGATTATAGAAAGTGACCACAGAAGTGTAAGGGCTAATTTCGGGGCATCACAGGCTCAAGCACCTTTGTTACTTTTTTTTGCGAATGATTTTTTTGCTGATGAAACCCTGGTCAGTTCACATGTTAGCTTTCACAAAATGCACAATGATAAAACTATCGGAGTTGGTACGGCAATCTCAGTTGAAAGTCAAAGGGAGGCATCAGCATTCTTAAGATGGTTAGAGGATTCAGGTCAATTATTTGGCATATCCTTTACAAAAAATGTAAAAATCCCTGAAGGATATTTCTATATGGGAAATTGTTCGATTAAGAAGAGTTTTTTTGAGCAAGTTGGTGGATTTAATGAGGCATTTGCCTTTCCCTGTTGTGAAGATTATGAATTTGGTATTAGATCAATATCGTCAGGCTCAGTTTCAAGGTTGGTAGAAAACGCACAGGCCATTCACGATCACCCGATAACATTCGAAGAGAGGGCCAGGTCTATGGAGTTTGCAGGCAGGTCTGCCAAAATCCTTGAGAAGCTGAATGCATTTGTGCCAATTGAATACAGGCCGCTTCGAGAATCCCTAAAGAGGATTGTTTGGAAATGTCAGCGACAAATTAATGGAGACGATCAATTACAGCATAAGGTTTGGAATTCTAAATTAGCTGGCTCCTTTTATCAGGGATATATTGATCAGGATGCTTAACTTAAGGCTAAAAACTTTTCTTGCAAACAGTATTATATAATTCAATTTCAAGCCTACATCTTTCAAAAAGTATTAATCGTATTTCCTCATCAATATCATCGGCGCAATATTGTCCAAAGTTGATATTATGTGATTGGATAACATCAGGGGATTTCTTATTAACTAAAGAGGATAATCGAGTGATGCTGCTATCCATTAATTCTGTTATCCCAATAAAATCGAAGTCATTTTCAATGTTTACCAATGCGGTTGCAACTGTATCTTGATTCAAATTTTCTTTAACGCATGAAATGTTCACCAATTGTTTATTTAACAATTTATCGGATGCCTTTTCCACAAATGCTAATATTGTCGGATACTTTTTGAAGTACTTATCATGTTTGTGATGCCGTGGGTCATTTCTAATGTGATAATAATTAGAGATATTCCTGTCTACAGGATGTCGTAAAAAAGAAAAGAAAAACGAATCTTTATAAACTTGCTTCAAGTCATATATGCCATGACCAGCAAAAACTCGATACCAATATTTATTCAAAAATTCTTGAGATCTAAAATTTTTTAACTCAGGCTTTTCAATTCTTAACACTCTATTTTGAAACTGACCTTTTAGGATTGATATAACCGTAGTTCCCCCAGTTTTGGGTAGGTGAAGGAAAATTATTTTCTTACCAAGAACAGTGCTATTCATCGCTATATGAAAGTTGACAAAGATAATATCTGTGTATTAATCACAACCTACGGGGACAGATTTGAATTTCTTGCGAATGTAATTTCCTTGTTAATGGAGCAAGAGTTGCAGCATTTTCTAATTGTTAGCAATGACACACTGCATCTGTCAGAAAAACTTAAGGATCATTTTCCTAACCTCACTTTAAGACTTATTAACAGCCCTACAAACAAGGGCTCCGCGTACATTATAAAGACAGGTTTGGATTACATCAGAAATTCTGATTTCAGATTTATTTGGATTCTTGATGACGATAATAAGCCGTCAAAGACCTGTTTGGAACATTTAATTTCAACCTGGAACGATGGCTTTAAAAAGAATCAAAATAAACAGATGGTGGCCTCTTTTAGAAGCCAGATGTTCTACAAATACAAGTATCTCGTGTTTACTCCTGAAGGGCACCTCACACTCTTACCTTATCCCAGATCGTTCCTGGGCTTTCATTGGAAAATCCCATTCCTTATCCTGACCAAGAAATTCAGATTAATCAAACCGAGTTATTTGGAGAATGAGACTCAAGTTGTAAAGTGCAATGCCGCAGTTTATGGAGGGTTATTTTTTTCTGTTGATACCCTGAAATACATTAAAGAGCCAGACACCCGTTACTTTTTATATTATGACGATATAGATTTTACTTCTAGAATAATTAAATCAGGCGGTGAAATTTTACTAGCTACTCAGGCAAAAATTGAAGATATTGACGATTCTTCCACTGCTCAAAAAATTAGTTTGTACAACCATCCCCTTTTTAATATTAAGAGCAGTTTTAAGGCCTACCACCTTGTTAGAAGTTTTATGATTTACAGTGATAAATTGGGGTTTAGCCATACGATGAGTTATCGCTTTAATGGGGTTGCCTTTTTATTTATCCTGTTTGTTGTTTCAATAGTTAGGCTGCAAATGCCACGTTTTCTTTTGATTCTTAAAACAGTCATCAAAGGTGTTTGACTATAATGTAGCTGCGGTTATTGTTACCTATGGAGACAGAGAGCATTTTATTCAAAAAACTGTGCCTGCCATATTTAAGACGGGAGTTGAGTTCATTGTCAATGTTGATAATAATCCTAAAAGAGAAGTAAACCTCCAGGTTGGAGAGGGCTTTTCAATTGCCTTTAAAAACAGAATAAAAATCATTAGGAGTGAAAGTAATTGTGGCTCATCTGGAGGATTTTTCCAGGGTATTCAGAGGGCACTTCAGTTGAATGCAAAATACCTATGGCTTTTGGATGACGATAATTTACCCGAATTTGATTCTTTAAGGATTTTATTACAGAATTATGCAAGAGCAGAGAAAAATAAATTAAACCCAATTTTGGTCTCATATAGGCCAGATATTTTTTTCAATAAGCATATGGTAATCAAAAAAGATGGAATTCAGCTTGGTCCTACCCCTGGAAGTTTTATGGCTTTCCACTTTGAGAGTTTGCCTTCGATTTTGGTCAAAAGAATTTTAAGAAATGATATGTACCCCTCATTTAATAAATCCTTGGTAAAGATGAATGCAGCTTATTATGGAGGTTTACTAATTCCCACGGCCTCGCTTGAATCAGGAATACTCCCTCAAAAAGAATATTTCACCTATATGGATGACATTCATTTTTCAAAACACCTGATTGAGGCGGGCTTTAATATATATATGTGCCCCAAAAGTGTGGTCAACGATTTACAAAAATCAATCGATGAAAAATTGAAAAATAGTTTCCTATATCATCCTATAATCGATTTCTCACCTGCTTTCAAAGCGTTTTTCTTTGCAAAAAATATGGTGACTTATGGACAGGAAATTGGAGCTGATAAACCATGGACTTATCAGCTTAATAAAAGTCTTTTCGGGATAATTTTCTTCTGCATGTGTGTTTTAAGGCGAAAATGGCATAGGTATAAAATCTATAAATCGGCACTGAGATACGAAGCAAGACCGCTTATTAAAATTGATTAACGACCGTAAAATGGTTGAATTTAAGCGGATTGGCACTAACAAAATCCACCCCAATCCCCTCCTGGGAGGGGAATTAGGGTACACTAATATTTTAATTCAGTTTAAACTGAATTGGCAAAATCATTCTGACCTTAACAGGCTTTCCTCGCTGTTTCCCTGGGTTCCATTTTGGAGCCAACCCAAGTACCCTTTCGGCTTCTTCATCGCAGCCACCACCGATGCCTTTTACAGTCTTGATTTCAGTCAAACTACCGTCAATATCGACCACAAACTGCACAAATACTTTTCCATCAATTCCAATTTTTCTTGCCTGGTTTGGGTACTTCAAATGCTTGCTGATGAACTTGTAAAAGGCCTTCATGCCTCCATTTGGATCTGGCATTTTTTCAGCAATAACTACTATCTCTGGAACAACCTCCACCGGCAAAGGTTCATCGAATTCAATTTCTGGAATAATTTCATCTGGATCGAACTCAACCTCAATTAAAACCTCAGGTTCAATAACATCTTCTTCTGCCTCCGTTAGAATGACGGCCTTCGGTTTAGGTGGTTTCGGAGGTGGATTTTGAACTGTTGGAGGAATAAGTGTATGAGCATCCTCAAAAGAATAGTCATATTGGAAAATATCAATTTGATCGACTTCTGTTCTCCACTCAAACGCCGTCACTACAAGGGCAAGGCTTATCACAAGCCCTAAATTCAGGAACATGCCTCTACGGCGTTCCAAATCAAGTTTTGGATTTTTCTTCATTTCCATGATTACAGATTTTTTGGTTAACAATCAGTTTTCAAAATCATGGAATACAACCCGGGAGTATTCTCACTTATCTTAAGTCGCCGGTGGGATAATTGATTGGATGCTCTACCAGCACCTCAGTTGACCTGTCCCAACGGTTTATTTCTTTCGCATCTAATCGCAAGCTGCTGTAAACAATCAGGCCGATCACCAAGAGCACCGCTAATAAAGCCAGCACATTTCTGACAAAAATTTTGGTGCGCTGTTGCTGATGTGTTTGCGTCACTTTGCTAAAATCTTTGTGTTGCTCTATGCGGGTGCGTCCCAGCGATTCCCGCCTAAACCTGATGTCATTTCTTCTCATTTTGGTGCGCTTTCATTAAACCTGATCTTCAACTTTTCAAGTAACCTGTAAACCCTCATTTTCACGGCACTTTCTTTTTTCTGAAGTACAAAGGCTATCTCCTGAAATTCCAACCCCTCGAAAAACCTTAACTCCAGTATGTTCAGTTCTTCATCTTTCAATTGGCCCATCAACGCCTTCAATTGACTGAGCTTTATTTCATCCGCTTCATCTGAGTCGTCCTCCAAAACCTCTTTCACTGATTCTTCCTCCAGGCTTAATATCTGATGGCTATTTTTCTTGCGATAAAACTTATAAAGCTCATTTGTGGCGATTCGATAAAGCCATGCCGAAAACGGAACCCCTCTGTCTTCATACTTTGGCAGACCATTCAAAGCCCGAACAAATGTTCTTGAAGCTAGGTCAGCGGTATCGGCTTCATTATCTGTCCTTCTAAAAAGAAACCTAAAGATTCTCTCGAAATAAGTATTGTAAATTTTTTCAAAATACAGTTTGTCTTTTTTGGCCATCAGTATCTCATCGCTGGTAACTTCGATTTGATAATGATGGCTAATTCTCAAAGTACTGCTCTTTTTAAATAAATAAACCGGCGGCTTTGCCGGAAGTCACATTTTGAAGGCAACAAGATTTATTCCAAAATGGAATATTGATTAGTTACAGGTATCAATTACCTCACCATTTGATGTTTTTGGCCGGTAAGGGGTAAATAAATAAACCGGATCATATGAAAAGCGAAAGTAGCTGTTTGCCAAACTGCCATGGCGTAAAGGCCAAATACCGGTTGCCCTAAAATCAAGCCGATTAGCAGCACTACGAGGAATGGATTGCGTCTCGCTATGTAAACTCTTGCATGATAATCCAAAGGTGCAAAATCATGTAGTTGTGCCCCGAATAATTTCTTAAAGAGGCCGGTGATAATCTTATCAAGAGTAAAAAATCCTACCAGCGCCCAAGTTGCTTGTGTATTTAGATTGCTGAAATCAAGAAGGTTATCAGAAAAGAACCACCCAATGCCGAGATACCAAAGCCAGAGGTAAATAGTGTCGGAGGCGTTGTCAAGCCAATGGCCAGCTTCACTGGTTCGTAAAGTGAGCCTTGCCAGTTTGCCGTCTAACGTATCAAGAAAGCTCATGATAATGCCCATTGCCCAGGCAGTCCAGAACCAGCCCATAAAGAAAAGCGGAATCGCCCCAAACGAAAGCACCATGCTGATATAAGTAATTTGGTTTGGGGTGATATTAGTTGGCCCAAGCAAATGGCACATCCACCTGGTAGGCATTGGCCAGGCGTATTTTGTGATGAAGTCAGTGGCACCCTTATAAATTGAGGTAAATGCTTTCCTTTCAGCCTTTTTCAAAGTTTCTTTTGAATCAACCTTGTAGATGAATGGCTCCATGCGACGGCGCATTTTCAGGATGTAGGAGTCCATTCTCGAGGTTTGAATTACCTCGGAGTCTGCTAAAAACTCATTCAATGAAGATTTCGAACTAACTATTTTATCTGCAGGAACGCTGAAAGCAAATGGACCTGTATCTCCAGATACTATTCGACAAAAATTACCATTTACGGCATTTTGCTTAAGAGTAGTTAGTATTCGATCGTCTACAATGGTATTACCCTGAAGTACAATAAAAGAACCATCCTTCTGGTTCTTAACGCTTTCAAGGGTCTCTAATTCACTGACCAGTAATGGCTTGGTTTCAACCTCAATTGAGTGCCACGTTTTGAAGTCTGCCCTCAATTGATCTTGGAACTGCATACGATCTGGCATCACCACGATAGCTTTTGCAATGCCAATTGAAGAAAGCTGCCTCAGCAATTTTTCAGTTAAAGTCATGCCCCAAAGCTTATGGAGTGAAAAGCCATATTGAGCAAAAATTATAGCAGTGATATTAGATTGTTGATCCATTCGGCTGGCAAATTTAGGCCTTCATGAGAGAACGATTAATGCAGTAGATTTATATCTTCAAATCTTATGAAACAGGTAGTCATAATATTATTAGTTGGATTAAGTTCTTGCGGCTATTCAGAATATCAAAAGCAATTTCAAGACATGAATGAGAAATTTGTTGACATGCAGGATCAATTCAAAACTCTAGGGGAGGAATTCAAAAAAGAAAAGGATTCTTTAAGATCTGTCATCAGGCATCTTGAGCAATACCAACCAGTTACCTTCAAAGAGTATTATCAAAGACTACAACCCTTACCAGTTCCCGTAGCCCTAAGTGACTCTGCAAAAGTTGATAGTATTTTCTTCGACTTACCGCCTTATTTATTCAGTCATCTCTACGAAGACCTGTGCCGAAGAAAAGCATGGTATTCAGTTCCATTAGATGACAATTTCCCTATTATCATCGTCACGGATAATGGTTTAGAAGATAGCGAGGGCGCTGTAATGTACTCTTTTGATTCAACGGGTTATAAGGTTGATTCCTTACTGGTTGCTTACACCTACGATGGCGAACGCAGTCGCTTCTCCATAAACGATGAAGAAGATATCCGTGTGGCCCATATCCAGGATGGGGAGGCTACAATTTTAAGTTATCAGTTTCTTGATGGCGAGTTTATCGACATGGGCAGGAATGAGGCTATGAAAGAAGAAGACTTGCCAGAATTCTAGCGCCGTTAATCTTAATTCTCATCTTTCACTCCTGGTAGGTTGTCCCCTGGCTCACCGCCCTGCCACCACAGTTCTGTAGGGCTTTTCTCATCAGGATATATTTCAGATAAATCGCCAGCATTATAAAGCCGACCATTGATCATCACCATTTCCACAGTATTGCTATTACGGATATTATCCAGTGGGTTCTTTTCTAAAATCACCAGGTCAGCCAACTTTCCAGATTCTATAGAACCTAAATCACCGTCTAAACCGATAGCTTCAGCACCAAGTATGGTGGCTACTTTTAGTGCATCATGTTCAGGCATCCCACCAGATTGAGTGGCCCAAAGCTCCCAATGAAAGCCTAAACCCTGCAACTGACCGTGGCTGCCAACCCCTGCAAGTCCGCCAGCATCTACTAAGTCTTTGACAAACGAGGCATGTTCCTTGAAAACATGCTCCTCTTCCATAAACCAGCCTGATCCCCGATTGCCCCTTCGTCGGGATTTTTCATCAATATCCTCATGTGGGGAGAAATATCTTAGTTTTTGATCATCATGAACGGTTTCCGTTGCGTAAAAATAATTTTCGGCCCATGGCCCCCCATATGAAACGAGAAGGGTTGGCGTATAAGCCATTTTTGCTTTGGCGGTCAGCTCAATTACATCTTTATAGATTGGAAAGATCGGATAAGTATGTTCATGCCCGGGATACCCATCAAGAAGTTGGGTCAGGTTCAACTTCATATTTAATGAACCCTCAGTGGTAGGCATGAGCTCCTGTTCTTTTGCAGCCATCAATATCCACTGGCGTTGTTCCCTGTTGCCCGCCACATACATTTTGATCGTTTTGGTATCATAGTGTATAGAATACCGCCTCATTACGTCCCGGGCGTGATCTAAATCCTGGATTTGCTCATTATAAAATACACCTGGGCCTGTTGAGTAAATTCGAGGGCCAATTAATTCCCCAGTTCTCACCAAATCCTCATAGGTCAGAACATCAGTGGTGCTGGTTTGTGGATCACGGGTGGTGGTGATACCATAGGCAAGATTGGCCATATACGACCAGATTTCCCGTTTGTGGATTTCCCGGTTTGGCCGCAAATGTGCATGTGTATCGACAAAACCAGGAATGACAGTTTTCCCTGATAAATCAAATGATTGGATACCCTCTGGAGCTTCCAGTGATCCTGCCCTGCCAACAGCAACAATCCTGTTATTTTTAATATGGATGTCTCCACTTTCGATAATTTCATCTCCATTCATCGTGATAATCCTTGCCCCGCTTAGCAACACATCACCATTGGGAATGGCCCTGGTTGCTTCTATCGAAACCATCAAGGAGTCAGGGGAATATTTTGGTTTAGGAGTTGATACATCCGATGAATCCAAGGCTGATTCTTCAAGTAGGTCAGCGCTTATTTCAACATCTTTTGCCGCAGATAGCGAGTATGTAAAAAATGATTTTCCAATTGACCAATTGATGGAATTGCCATCTGCGCTCCATGTTGGGAACTGGCCCCCAATGTCAGTGAGCCTTCTTGCCGGGAAAGCGGCCTTTTCTGGTTTTGCAACTGAGATCGAAGGTGTTTCTCCCCCTACAACAGGCATGGTAATCCAGTAAACATCATTGTACACAAGGGCCATCGCTTCTTTACCATTTGGCGAGGTTTTAATCAATGAGGCTTTAATTGGATTTTTTGATCCAGGGGCCTTAACGCCTTCTACTTCAAGATGAAATTTCTCATCGGTGCCATCCCATTTGATTGAAGACAGTCCTTTTTCATAATTGTGGAGATAGATCCGGTCATTTTCTGGCCCAAAATGCGGATTGCCTCGTCCATTTGAATTCGTTATTAAATTAGAGTTGCTACCTTCTGCGGAAAACCAAACTATTTGACTGTTAGCTCCAAATGATCCGGGGCCATCGATATTTTTATAAGCCTGTGCCGAACCTTTTTCACAAACGATTCTGTCGCCACCTTTAGACCATACTGGGTTTTTGTAAATACCTAATTGGTTATTGATCTTGATCAGATTTCTCCGCCTGCTGTTGATAGGAATTTTGTAAATATTCCCGCCATCATTTGTCCAGGTAACATAAGCTAACTGGCTTCCATCAGGAGACCAGGCTGGTTGGGCCTCAACTTCGTTTGATGAAGTAAGGCGAACAGGTGATCCTTCAGGAAAATCCATGAGATAAAGTTTGTCCAATGCTGTAAAAGCCAGCTTAGAACCATCGGGAGAAAGAACGGGGTCTCTTATTTGCTTGACTATAAAAGTAGGGTCATCACTGATGGGATAGGAAAAATCAACGGCTGGTCCGAGATCAATTTCCTCATCGATCTCAAATGGAATATTTGTAGCGTTTCCTGAATCAATGGAGATTGTCCAAATTTTTCCGTCATAACTCAAAACCAGGTTTTTTGAGTCAGGGGTGAAGCTCATTCCAGGAAGTGTACCCCTGGATGCCCTGGACTCCTGGTCATCATGCTGAACAGGATAGGCCAGCCATTTTTCATCCCCCGTACCTAAATTTTTAAGTACTAACCCGGTGTGCTCATCATGGCGGGTACCATAAACCAGCCATTTACCATCTGGTGAAGGTGTTGGGGCAATTCCTGAACCGTATCTATTTGTCTGGGTTTCTCTTTCCCCGGTTTCCCGATCATAAACTGTTAGTTGATATTGGGGAAAAACAGCGTTGTATTGCCAGTCCCTATTGCGCTCTGAAAACCAAATGTAGCGTCCATTATTACCAAAAGCAGCTTCGATCAGTTTGAGATCATCAGGTTCACTTACCAAGGCCGCACCACTTCCACCATCTTTATGAAACAACCATGGTTTATGCACTTTGCCTCTCACATTAGCCCTTGAAGCCACTATGTATTCACCGTCTGGAGTCCATTCCGGGTCTTGATAACGGTAATCTTTCCCCTCGGTCAATTGCCGCTCTTTCCCGGTTTCGAAAGAATAAACCCAAAGGTTGTCGCCTCCATCCCGATCGCTGGTATAGACGATAGCGCTACCATCAGGAGAATAATGAGGCTGGGCTTCAAGTGGGAGGCCAGTCGTCAATCTTTCAGCTTTTCCCCCTGTTATTGGAATCGTGTACAAATCGCCCAAAAAATCAAAAACAATGGTCTGACCGTCTGGGCTTACATCCAATGAAATCCAGGTGCCTTCGTCAGTAGATATCTGAACTTTTCTATCTGGATTTAAAGGCAATTCCGCTTTCTTTTTTTGGGCCTGTGCAGGCAATGTAAACAGTAGCAGAGAGATGATAATTGAGGGATATTTCATTGTCCTGGCATTTTAATTAATCATGAAAAATAAGAATTCACCGAGTGAACAAAACCTTAATTTTGATAGAAGGATAACTTCTCAATTTTTGGCTATCTTGATGGAAACATTCAATGTATGTACAAATTTGCCGCTCTATTGTTCTTAATAATCCCGTTCACCAGTTTCACTCAGGAAATTACCGGCCCGGAACTGCTCAAGAAAACAATTGATTATCATGACCCTCAAGGAAATTGGCCTTATTTATGGGCCGAATTAGAATTAGCCCAAACAAGGCCGAATGGCGGTGGCAGAGCATCACAGGTAACCTTCAAAAATGACATGGGCTTTTTTCAGATTATAGACAATACCGATGACGGCCACACGATTGTAAAGAGCGTTTACGTTGATTCGTGTGATGTGACTTTTGATGGATCAAGGGAGTTCAGTGCTGAGTTTGAAGAGAAATACAGGCTGTCGGATGATAGGGTAAGGCGCACTAGAAACTATTATCTGTATTTGTATGGCCTCCCGATGAAATTAACTGACCCAGGAACAAATGTGATAGAAGAGGTTAAAACAGTAGAGTTTAACGGTAAGGAATATTTTGAATTACAAGTGACCTACGACCAGACAGTTGGTTCGGACGATTGGTTTTTCTACATCGACCCAAAAACCTATGCTATGGAAGGATACCGTTTTCATCAGGCGGATGGCGATGGCGAATACATTCTGTTAAAAGATATAGTGACCATCGAAAAGATAAAGATTCCTAAAATGCGTGAATGGTATATCACCTCGGACAGTACATTTTTGGGCGCTGACAATGTTGCTGGATTTAAAATCCTGCATTAGCCCTTTGTGAGCCTCAGAAATACCTCAATTTAGGGACAGTTCCCCTTCGCCCATTTTAACACAACGGCCTCCAACCAGCACTTTGGTTATGGTCCCTCCGGATTTTTTAATTTCAACTATTAATTCGCTTGGCCTTGCTAACTCATAGCCCTGCTCACTTTTGAATTTGATATCACCCTCCCCTAGAACTTGATGTATTGCTAAATAACTACCCAGCGGCCCATGGGCAGAGCCAGTCGCCGGATCTTCCAAGACCCCTGCCTCTGGAGCGAACATACGGCAGTGCACCTGATTTTCAGCATGCACCGTTTCGAGTGTATAAGCAAGTGAAAATGGAATCTGGTATTTAGATCTTAATTCATCCCATATGTCGAGGCGATATTTAATAGACTCCACAGCTTTTAAAGATTTTACCGGGATGATCATATAAGGCACCCCACAATCCAGCACTTGAACTGGTAGGTTTTCGATGAGGTCTGATTCGTTTAACGATAGCAATTCGGCAATTGCCTTTCGGTGATCAAAAGGTTCTGAAATTTTAGGCACTGGCTGACTCATAGTTATTAAACCTGGCAGCTCATTTTCAATTTCGATTTCAACCGGAATTGGACCAACACCTTCCTCTAAAACCAATTTGAGTTTTGATTTTGAACCGATGTCCTGATTGAGGGCAAGAATATAAGCTGTTCCTAATGTGGGGTGCCCAGCCATTGGTAATTCCTGGCCGGGGGTGAAAATCCTAACCTTAAAATCGCAGTCATCCCTTGTTGCAGGGTACACAAAAGTTGTCTCAGATAAATTGAACTCATTTGCAATTTTTTGTAATAAATGATTTGGTACGTTTGTAGCATCTGGAACTACAGCTAACTGATTGCCACCAAAAGGATTTGATGTGAAAACATCGAGGGTGTGGTATTTTATCTTAATCATATTGTCGAGTGAACTTCAATTATAATGACTTCTTTATTTAATCATATACCGGACTACCGGGTGAACTTTGGTTCAGACATAAAAAAATCCGGTCTAATGACCGGACTTTTCTAATCCTAAATTAACCTTATTATGAATTTTTATCCCCTTAAATAGTGGGGGTTAAAGTTTAACCATAAGAAATAAAAATTATGATACTGGTGTATGTGTCACCTTGTTTGTAAGCACTTCTACACCGTTATCAATTAAGAAGGTGTACTCACCAGAAGGCAGGTTTTTGAAATCAACTATGACATGAAATCCATCAAGTTGCTTATAGTTTTTACTCACAAGCACTTCTCCATCATTGTCGATTAGTTGAACCCTGACCTTATTAAGAGTTTCCCCCTGATAAATCAGCCGGTATTTGTCATTGACCTGATAGTCAATTACTGCTACTTCTGATTTTCCGTTGCTGTTTCCAGCAAATGTTGCTGTGCTAAAAACTGTTAATAGCACTGCGATAATTGTCGTCATTCTTTTCATGATTTAATTGCTTAATAGTTTGCTTAATAATTCGTCAATTGACTTTGCAAAGTTCTACCATCTTTATCGGTTTATTCAAGTAAATGATTCATTTGTTAGATGAAATTATTGTTAACAGTAGAAATATTGAAATAATTGTAATTTCAGGGATTAATTTCCTCAGCGCCCTTTCAATAATTTTATTAGCGGAATTAAATATTGCAAATAGTGCAATTAAAGAATTCAATATCATTCAAATAACGAAAATATTGATAACTGAAGAATAATATTTTGAATTTGGATAGTTACCTTGAACGTGGCCATAGTAATTCCAGAATTTGGCTATTTATCCTTTTTTATACTATCGATCAATCATCAATTCCTCATCTGGAGGCATAGTGAGAAAGACAGAATAAAGCTCAACTCCGTACCACAGATTACTAATTTTCATGTTTTCGTCGGCGGCATGTTGATTATTGTCGAAATTGGCAATGTTCACCGAGATCGCTGGTTTGTTCAGAACGTTGTAAATGACATAATACATTTTGTTTGAACCACCTGAACTTGGCAGCAGCACCAAATCATCACCAACATAGCTTCTGGTCGCATTAATTATGGGCAAGATGGCGGGGTCGTCCATAGCACCTTTCCCTGCGGGATAGCCATCAGGGTCACGCTCAACCTTCACTATTTTTGGATATCTAAGTCGGGTTTCCGTGTCTGGTTCATCATAAACTATGTGCCAGCCCTCTTTTCGTATGTGCGCTTCTACAAGATTCAGCATCTTTTCAGGGTCATTCCCTTTAACCAACCTCATGCCCAAGGTGGCGGTGGCAGTTGTCGGGATGATGTTTCTTGCTTTTTTACCGACATTTCCGCTGGCCAATCCCCTTACTGTTAGGGTTGGTTTTAGTAATCTTTCGAATACAGTTTCACCCATTCCCTCAGTTTGCAGTAGCCCCAAATCCTGGCGCAGAAAACTCTCGATATTTGGGATTTTCGCTATTTGTTCAGCTTCAAAGTCAGAAACAGGATCAACAGAATCATAAAAACCTTCAATTAATACAGTTCCATCATCGGCTTTCATTGAGGTCAATAGTCTTGCTAACATTTGGCCGGGAACTGGCGCCCAATTGCCATAATGCCCACTATGCAATGGCCTGGTTGCTCCATAAACTGTTAGCTCCATTCCGGTAATTCCCCGGCCACCAAATTTTAACTGGGGTTGGCCTGTTTGAAATACTGATCCATCGCACAAGAGCCAAACAGAAATATCATCGAATAACTCCGAATAGGTCTGGAGGTAGTCAACCAGGTTTGGTGAGCTTGATTCTTCCTCCCCATCAAAAAACAGCTTGATGTTAGATGTGACAGCAATGTCTGATGCATCAAGCGCATCCAGGGCCGCAGCCAATGAAATTAAGGGTGCTTTATCATCGCTGGTGCTCCTTGCATAGATCCGCCAATTGGGGTCAATTTTATCCCCCGCTTTTGGATAAGCAATCCTCTTGCCGCCATTAAACAGTGCTTCATTATATAAAACAGGATCAAACGGGTCATTCGTCCATTTTTCCGGATCAACAGGCTGGCCGTCATAGTGAACATAAAAGCATAGGGTTCGCTGGGCACCAGGTACATTTTTTTCACCATAAACCACCGGGGGTGCGCCAGGCAATTGCAACACTCTCATATTGAAACCACGCTTTTGGAACATACCATCCAGTAGAACGGCATTCTTTCTGATATTAATTGAATCAGAAGCGTGGTTTGGGATGCGAAGAACTTCAGCATACGATTTCAGGATATTATGGCCTTCCTTGGCAATCCATTCTTGACTTGCTTTAACCGCAGCTGGTTGGGCCTGGGTGAGTATAGGAACTAAGGTGAGTATAGGAACTAATAGGAGTAGCGCTAAGTATTTCATATTAAGAAGATTTGATAGGATAAGTTAAACTTGCTGCACCCAAATGAAAACATTAATCTGATGAGCGTTGAAACCAGGAACATTAAAGGATATGAGCATGTGCGCTATGAACGGGATACTTATTCAGCGGAAGAAGCTACCACAAGGAGTAGGGAGTTCTATAATTGGTTGGATACACGACGTACTGTGAGGGAGATATCTGACAAACCTGTGCCAAAACCGCTCATAGAAAACCTTGTCATGGCTGCTTCTTCAGCTCCTTCGGGGGCACATAAACAGCCGTGGACTTTTTGCCTCGTTTCAAATCCCAAAATTAAAAATGAGATAAGAAGAGAGGCCGAAAAAGAGGAGTTTGAAAGCTATTCTGGACGGATGAGTGATCGATGGAAGAAGGATTTGGAGCCTTTGGGTACTGATTGGAACAAACCATTTTTGGAGAAGGCGCCGTGGTTGGTGATTGTTTTCAAACGGGTATTTGAATTGGATGAAAACGGCATTAAAAACAACAATTACTATGTGAATGAATCGGTTGGTATTGCCTGCGGATTTTTCCTTACTGCTTTGCATAAGGCCGGTTTGGTTACGCTTACACATACACCAAGTCCTATGAATTTCCTTACGAAAATTTTGAACAGACCAGATAATGAGAGGCCTTATCTACTTCTTCCCATAGGTTATCCAGAAGATGAAGTTTACGTTCCTAACATCAAGAGAAAACCGCTGGAAGAAGTAACCGCTTATTATGAATAAATAGCTTAAATCAGCCATTATGAAATATTATATGCTACCCCTAATTGTGCTTTTTGCTTGTTCAGGAAAACAACAGACCGAACCAACAGAAGAATATCAGTCGGAAATTAATAATTGGAAACAAAAGAGGTTAACAGCGCTAAAGGCTGAAAACGGCTATGTGAACCTTGCTGGGCTTTTTTGGCTTCAGGAGGGTGAAACAACCTTTGGAGGGTCGGAGGATAATGGAATTGTGTTTCCAACTGAGAAAACGCCAAGCTATTTAGGTTCATTTATTAAACAAGACAGCACTATTGTAATCAATGCCATTGATACAAACATGTTTATGAATGATCAAAAGATAATTGGTCAAGCTGTGGCTTTCACTTCTATGACTGAAAAGCCTAAAGTTTTTTCGAGAGGAAGCTTGCAATGGATTATAATTCAACGTGGTGACCAAATTGGGGTACGATTAAGGGATTTAGAACACCCCAACCTCACATCAATGGAAGCAATTGAATATTATCCCCTGAACCCGGAATACCGCGTGATAGCAGATTATGAACCCTATGATCCGCCAAAAATGATTCAGACCACCAATGTGTTGGGGATCACCTATGACGCACCTATACCCGGAAAGCTCACTTTTGAGCTAAAGGGTAAGCAATACACCTTGGAGCCAAACATCGACGAAGGTGACTTACACATCCGGTTTAAAGATGCCACGACCGGAAAAGAAACCTATGGGTTAGGGCGCTACCTCAAAGCTGAAATGCCTGACGGCCCAGCCCAGGTAGTGGTGGACTTCAACAAAGCATACAATCCGCCCTGTGCCTTCACTGAATTTGCCACTTGTCCGTTGCCACCAGAACAAAACACTATTGGTATTAAAGTTGAGGCTGGCGAAAAGACTTATGGAGAGCATTAACGCCAATAAAAACATAGAGGCAACACACACGCATTGCCTCCTTTAATGGTTCAGTTAAAATTTTTAAAGGAAGGATCAGGCACCCGCCAGACCTCCAACACGATTGGAAGCTTTACCGAAAAACTGCTTAAGAGGCTTTAAAAAGCTCCAAAACTGATAATATGGTAAATCAAACCTAATCATGAGATGTGAGGCTTCATTTTCCCCGATTGTCAGGCCTTTCTTGATCTCAAAATCAAGATACTCACACCCTTTTATCGTCATATTGCTTCGATCACTGTATGTGAAGTGACCACCGTCATCATCCAAGTAAAACCTCAGGGTTTTATAAATACCCTTTTCAAGATTTACCAGGCTTCTGGAAATAATGTGCTTTCCAACGGACATGCCCTCAACTTCCAGGGATTTCTGTCCGGGAAAATCTTTCACGAAATGTTCCTGGCCACTTTGATCAATAGCCGATAGTTTATAGGTATTTAGCGTCATAGCCGAAACATCGTTGGTCGAAGCAAATGAGTTCCTAAGGACAATTTCCTTGATTGTCCTTCCCTCCTTATCCCAGAAGTAGACGAGGCCTACATTGGGGACAATTGCGCTGTTCATTAAATTAGTTTTGCTCATAATAGTTCGTAATTAAAGTGCAAGATTACGCAAGTAATTAGATAGGGTTTAGCAATGTCGGCCATATTTTAAAAATTAACATAGATTTTAAGTTTAATTTTAGATGATTTCTAATAAAAAGGCACTTTAGTTGAATTTCAACCGGTTGCAGCGATTTTAATAAAACCCGGTGTTTTAAAGCTTTTTATGCTGGTCAGGTTTGAAATACAGAAAAGGATGAGGTATTGAATTTTAAAACCCACCCCTGTATCCCCTCCAGGAAGGGGAGTCTTAACCCTTGAAAGGGGCCGACTATACAATAAACAGAATTCCTATTTGAGCAGGAATCCGTACCCGATAATAAGAAAATCAATTTAAGGCCAATGGGGATCTTTCACTACGTTCAGGATGACGGTTATTCTTTTAGCTGGCCTTAAACCAAAACAGCAGCCATCAGGCCTGGATTTCCTGCAATTCCTCTCATCATTCGAAACCGATTTCAGTTGGATAAAAACTTTTCTAACCCAAAAAGAAGAATGAAGCGATGACCTTGTACAAGTTTCTTGTTATCCGGAGAGGACCGAGGATATGAGTTAGATGGATTTTCCAATCCAGAATCAATGAATTTACATTGTTGAGCCTCAAGTATTATGTATTACCTAATTTCGCTAATACTTTTTACAAAATGATAAGGAAAGTCGAAATAGATAATTATAAGTCGTTGAATAATCTGGAGATCAACTTAGGTCGCCTTAATGTTCTAATTGGTGAAAATGGTTGTGGCAAAAGCAACATTTTGGAGGCTATCGGTTTTGGGGGTGCCGCTAGCGCCAATCAGCTAAAAAAAGAATCATTAGTTTCTCGAGGGATCCGAGTATCAAGACCTGATTTAATGAGATCGGGTTTTAGTAAAGATTCTATAAAAGAGGAAATCTTACTAAAGTTTGAGATTGTTAAAGATCCGAATGAATTAATTAACTCAAATCAAATAATTTCTTTCAGGTTACAAAATCATAATCAAGCATATAGTGATTGGTTCGATCAAGAAAAGGATGATATAACTAAAGGGATTAGAACAAAACTACCAGAACTAATATTCAATGATAAGTCAGAGTTATTGGATCAAATTGACGAGGAGGGCCAACAGAGTATAAAAACGTTAAAGCAGGTGTTTTCATTGATTCCTAAGGAAGAGGTCGAGGGGATTTTTTCAAACAAGCCCTTTCTTAAGTTTATTGAAAATTTCTACGAAAAAGACAACTATAATAAGCTGTTAGCTGAATATCGTCTCTATTCTCCAGAGAATTCATCTTTGAGGAAATTTGAAGATGAAGAGAAAATTCAACCTCTGGGTATTAAGGGCGAAGGTCTGTTTAAATTAATTAAGGTTTTTACAGAAAATACAGATAAGAGTACTCTTGACACCTTGAAAAAATATTTGAGGATAATTGACTGGTTTGAAGATTTTAATTTAAGTGCAAGTCAATTCGAAAACGAAAAGGTCATTGAGCTAAGGGATCGTTTTATTAAAAACCAAATTCAAATCCAACAAGATAATGCTAATGAGGGGTTCTTATTCCTCTTATTTTATTTATCCTTATTTTTAAGCGAAGATACTCCAAGATTTTTTGCAATTGATAACGTAGAAGCATCATTTAACCCTAAACTATGTGTCGAGTTGATTAGAATTTTTAATGAACTCTCTCAATCCCAAGGTAAACAAGTGTTGTTGTCTACTCACAATCCTTTTATTCTTGACGGTCTTGATTTAAAGGATGATGATCAAAGGCTTTTTGTGGTTAGGCGCAATAGAGAAGGTCAAACTTTGGTAAAAAGAATATTGCCGAATAACGGTGAAACTAAACTATCAGAGGCATGGATGCTTGGGTATTTTGGTGGTTTACCTAAAAACTTCTGAATGAATTTCGGAATAATTGCAGAAGGAGTTACTGATCAGGTAGTCATTGAAGAAATTATATGTGCATACCTAAAGGATTCTAATATTGAGATTAATCCGCTCCAGCCAAAAAATA
Source organism: Cyclobacteriaceae bacterium (assembly GCA_040222875.1). Lineage (GTDB taxonomy): Bacteria > Bacteroidota > Bacteroidia > Cytophagales > Cyclobacteriaceae > JAJCYL01. The sequence continues at coordinate 470,550 of JAVKCG010000008.1, forward strand.
AAATTGATTCGGGAGGATGGACTAAGGTTTTTGATTACTGCAAAACAAAAGAATTTCGAAATGCCTTTGACTGGCTTGATTATGTAATAATTCAATTGGATACTGATGCTAAGGAATCATGGCCATATGAAAATATTCCGGCTGCTTCAGATGGAGACCGAGAAGCAAATATCGCCTTAAGAAATCGAATAATTGAGATCATCAAGAATTCTGTGGGCACAGAATTCTTCAAAAAAATTGAAAAAAAAGTACTATTTGCGATTGCCATTGAGTCTATTGAGTGTTGGATTCTTACTTTTCATGCTACTAGAAAAGCTCATAAAACAAAAGTTGTTAACTGTTTAAACACACTAAATAGCAGCTATCTAAGTAAACTTGGATATACAATAGATCCCTTGGCTAAGGCTTATGATCATGGTAGGCATTATCAAAAAGCTTCAAAACCCATAAAGAAGGGCTTAAATACGGATCGAAAACAGTTAAATACAAGTCTTGTTCTGTTCTTAGAATGTATTGAATCGAAATGTCGGTAGATTTAGTAGAACTAGAAACACTTCTAGCATTAATTGCTACGATTTAAGTATTCTCCTCAATGATTCTTACTTTTGTGGGCTGTTTCCAAATGGAAAAACCACTCAACATATTTAAGTACATGGTGATTGCTGCGTTTGCACTGGTGGCAACCTGTGGCAGCATTAATGAGTGGCAACAGGCAAACTTTGAAAAAGCTGCCCGTCAGGAGCAATCTTCTAGGGATGAGCAGGAAAGTGAAGATACTTTCATTCAATCTTTTGAAGTCGTAGCACAAAGTGTGCAGGTGACACTTCAAACACCGGATTTTTCCATTGTAGAATTTCTTGAACTGGATGAAGACCAAGTCAGAGAGTATCAAGCGCATTTCAAACTTGCAACCACACAATTTTTCCGGGTACTTTTCCGGGTTATCATTTCCCCCAATGCACCCTAAGGATTAGAGATCTTGCCTAGCTAAAGCTTGGGCAGGTAACCTTTAAACCTTAACACTTTACAACCTTAAGACCTTTTTTAAAACTTAATTCCATGAAAAATAAATTAGGAGTAATACTGCTCACAATCATCATTTCGGCGCTCTGTGTGTACTATTTGTCGTTCACGCTGATCTCGAAAAATGTCTACAAGGAGGCAACCCAATATGCCACTACTGAGGATGGCACCTTAGATTATACCAAAAGGCAGCAATACCTCGACTCCATTTGGAGGACACCGGTTTACGATCTTTTTGGTGTCGATTACACATACCAGGAAATCAAAGAAACCGAATTAAACCTCGGCCTTGACCTTCAGGGTGGTATGCATGTAACCCTTGAAGTTTCGCCAATTGACATCATCAAAGGGCGAAGTGGAAACAATGACGATCCTCAATTTTTGGATGCACTATTTAAGGCAAAAGACAGACAGTATGCCAACCCACAGACAAGCTTTGTGGATTTGTTTTATCAAGCCTGGCAAGAAAACGCCCCTGACAGAAAGTTATCTGAACTTTTTGCAACCGCTGCTAACCGTGGCACTATCGGCCTGCAAAATACCGACGAAGAAATCCTTGATATTATTGATCAGGATGTGGAGGAAGCCATTGACCGTTCATTTAATATCCTGAGAACAAGGGTTGACCGTTTTGGTACTTCACAGCCAAATATCCAAAGGCTTCAGGGCACCGGAAGAATCCAGATTGAACTTCCTGGGGTGGACAATCCTGAAAGGGTAAGAAAACTTTTACAAGGAGTTGCCAAGTTGGAGTTCTGGGAAGTGCATGAATGGAATGAAATTGCCGGAACGGTGCAGGCGATTGACCAATTGATTGTGGAAGAACAATCGACGCAGAATGCTATTGAGCTGACAGAAACTGATAGTACAGAATCAGCTGACGTACCCGCCTCTGATGATCTGAATGACTTGCTGACAACAGATGAGACAGATACCGCCACTACGGAAGAGGATGATCTGGCCGCTCTGCTTGAAGGTGACTCAACTTCTAATCTTGATTCCCTCACTGCAACGCCACAGGGCTCACCACTTTTTGCTTTAATGCAGCAGCAGTATGGTGCATTTGTTTACGATACACGGGACACCGCCCAGGTAAACAGGTTATTGGAGCGTTCTGATGTACAGGCATTAATTCCGTCAAATATCAAATTCTTGTGGGCTGTGAAGCCTTATGATCACGAAAATGTGCAGGGCGATGATGAGCCATTACAGTTGTATCCGATCAAATCAAATAGAAATGATAAAGCACCTTTGACTGGTGAAGTAATTACCGATGCAAGGCAGGAGTTGGATGAAACTGCCAGGCCAGCCATTGGCATGCAGATGAACGCTCAAGGGGCCAAAGATTGGAGAAGGCTTACTGCATCAAATGTCCAGCGAAGTATCGCTATTGTACTTGATGATTATGTTTATTCGGCCCCGAATGTTATGGGCGAGATTCCAAATGGGCGATCACAAATTAGTGGCAACTTTACTTTAGAAGAAGCTCAGGATTTGGCCAACGTATTAAAAGCTGGAACACTTCCCGCAAAAACAACAATTGTTGAAGATGTTGTTATTGGCCCAACACTTGGTAAAGTGGCTCAGCAACAAGGTATTATTTCAATTCTCACCGGACTTGGCATAGTGGTCATCTTTATGGTTTTCTATTACTCAGGTGGAGGTTTGGTGGCCAATGTTGCCTTGGCGTTCAACGTATTCTTTATACTCGGAATCCTTGCAAACCTTGGAGCAGCACTTACTTTACCAGGTATTGCTGGTATTGTATTAACAATCGGTATGTCGATTGACGCCAATGTGCTGATTTTCGAAAGGATTAAAGAGGAAATCAGAAAAGGTTCAGGATTAAAAGCGGCTATTGGAAATGGGTACCGTAGGGCATACAGCTCTATTGTGGATGCCAACCTGACAACTTTCTTGACAGGGATTATCCTTTACACACTAGGCCAGGGGCCAGTGAAAGGCTTTGCCATCACCTTAATGATAGGTATTGCTTGTTCATTCTTCTCCGCTGTTTTTATTACCAGGGTAATTATTGAGTGGCTGACCAAGAAAGGCGACGATAGTAAAATTTCATTCTCACTACCATTTTCAAAGAATGCACTAACTAACCTTAGCTTCAAATTCATTGAAGCGAGGAAGAAGGCTTACGTTTTCTCAGCGGCATTCATAACGGCAGGTGTGATTGCGCTTGTAGTTGGTGGCGGTTTGAGCATGGGAGTTGATTTCACTGGCGGCCGATCTTATGTTGTCTCTTTTAATGACCCAATGGTGCCGTCAGAAATGAAGGCTTCATTGCAAGAGGCTTTTGATGGTGCAGGTACTGAAGTGAAAACTTATGGCGCCAACAACATCATGAAAGTCACAACTTCTTACCTTATACAGGATGAATCTGATGCCGCTGACTCACAAGTGAGACAGACGTTGATCTTAGGATTGGAAGGTTTCACTGGTCTGAAATACATCGAGGATGACACACAGGTTGATGCCACAACTTTTACGATAGCAAGCTCATCAAAAGTGGGTGCATCCATTGCGGATGACATCAAGAGTGCATCTTACCTCTCTGTATTTTTTGCACTGGTTGTGATCTTCTTATATATCTTAATCAGGTTTAGAAAATGGCAGTTCAGCCTTGGTGCCATCATAGCCCTTGCGCATGATACCATGTTCACAATTTCAGCATTTGCCATCGCCAATCTGTTAGGCGTTGCTTATGAATTTGATCAGGTAATTGTGGGCGCCATGCTGATGATTATTGGTTACTCAATTAACGATACCGTGGTTGTGTTTGATAGGATCAGAGAAACCCTTGCTATCAAATCATCAAGTAATGTAGTGGCAGTGTTCAATGAATCTTTGAACAGCACCATCAGCCGAACTTTGATCACTTCTCTGACTACCTTGTTTGTGGTTGTGATCTTATTCTTGTTTGGTGGACCGGCTCTTCAAGGCTTCTCGTTTGCACTGATTATCGGTATCCTAATCGGTACTTATTCATCAGTATTTATTGCAACTCCAATCGTGATTGATTTCGATAGAAAAAATCAGGAGAAATTGGCGGCAGCTTAGACACAATAATCTTTAACATCGAAGGCCACTCCAGTATGAGTGGCCTTTTATTTTGATTTTACACTTTACAGTTAACTGTAAAGTGTAAAATCAAATATTATCGATACTTATGCTCTTTGATTTATCATTAAATCGAACAAACTCTCCTGCATCAAACTCAATCTCCCAGTTGAATTTCTGAGTGATTTGATAAGTTTCAACTCCTTCCTCGGTTGATTTCACAATTGAAATTTCATTGTCCCCAATCTTTACATTTTCAAGGCTTACATTGGTCCAGGAAGTTGGCATTTGAGGCTGGATCAGGATTCTCTTTTGATGAGCCTGTGGTTTTATACCAAAGAAATGCTCCACAATTGGGGTTGCCAAGGCATAAACATTCCAGGCCTGTACCATCATGCCATAATCTGGGCTAACCTCATACATTGATCCAGGTAGTGCATAACTGAATGAATTGGTAAGCATCTCCAGGTATTTTAGCGACTCATCGGGGTTTCCATACCGGGCTTCAGAAATGGCCTGTACTCCAGTGGGCAAAGTCATCACCGCACCCACATAGCTAAATGCTTTCCACTTTTCAGCTTGCTCCTGGTCTTCGTTTCGATCCATCCCGGTAACGAACATACCGAAACGATTTCGGTAATTTCTAGCCGTTTCGAGTGCGATTTGAGCTTTTTCTGGATCAGCCACACCCATCTCCATAGGTGTGTTCACCACCCAATTGTGATGAACTACATACCCCTGGGTTCCGGATTGATCATTACGAATCTTTGATTTCGTTCTGAGCAATTCTTCTTTCACATTTTCTTTACTCTGCTCAGAAATATTGATTGTATCAGCCCTGCTGATGGCTGCATCAATCAATTCAATCGCTTGTTGTGGAGTTGACCTAAAATCAGCATAAGACTTGAATTCTTCAACCCACCACTCAGAATTGATCTTACGTCGAAGCTTTCCGGCTTTGTGTGCATAATCTTGAGCCAATTCTGGATCGACCTCAGCTATAAACTTCGAGGCGGCCTCATAAGCTTGTTGCTGATAAACTACCACATCAATCATCTCAGAGTGCAATCCGTGAATTTCCATCATGCCTGGGCCATCTGGGTAGCCATTGCCGTCTTTATCTTCAGCCTCGATCCACTCGATTCCTTTTATAACATCGTCGGCATATTTTTCAATTATTGATTGGTCACCAGTCCATTCGTATGCTTTCCAAAGGGTATAAATAAAATGCGGCGTTTCATTCAGATTCCCAGGATTATAAACACCGCCGTTGGTCGAAGCCTCATGCATAATACGTCCATTGCTATTATTCACCTCTCTTGAAAGGCTCATGATGAGGTCGATTGTAGAAAGTGCATCTTCATGCGCACCAATCGCTAGCATCCCTTGAATTGAATAGGCGTTATCAGCACCAAACCACCAGGGGTAATCGTCAATTCCCGCTGAAAGCCCTCGTCCAATCTCAGGTACATCTCGCATTAGCCAGTCGGTGTTATATTTTACCCAACGATATGCTTGCTCAAGTTTTTTATCACCAATTGTGAGTGCCGATTTTGATTTGATTTGATTGTAGCGTTCCGCTTTTTGGTCGAATAAAGAACCGCTGTTTGACTTTAAGTGATTAAAAGTTCGCCAGGCATCATCTACAGAATTATCCGATCCGGAAATGAATAACCTAATGGATGAAATCGTATTGGGCCGAAGCATAAGCTCAAACATCAATGATCCATTTGTTCCTTTACCCTTCCTCGAAATATCACAATGATTAAGTTTGGTGCCATGAAAATCCGGCCTTTTGTCTGCTCCAAAAGCAACAAACCAGTTATTCAATTTGTCTTTGGCAATCATTGCTTCATTGTCTTGATTGTACCTGATTTCATCGGCCCCATCAGTGATCTCCAACCTTTCTGATAACCAGGTCGGCATTAGGTCAACCATTCCGGTAAAAACGAAGCCAATATTTTGTGCAGAGTTTGATTTAAAACTGTACTCAATGACCATGCCTTCTAAACTATCCGGCACAAATTGAGTACGAGTGATGTCAATATCTCTTACAGAATATTGGTGTTGATTAGCAATAGGATAATTGATGAATTTATTCGCTTTATCAAGGCATATAGTGTCTTCTCCAGAAATTATTTGAGCATAAAATCCGTCCATGAGTTTAATGGGATGATCCCAAATACCGCCCATTTCACCATCCACATGCCACCCCCGATCAGGAAATGTGCCATCTTGATGACCTACCATGTAAACTCGATCGCCGGCCGTTACATAGGGTGAATCTGTGTAGTCGTCATTTCCCGAAATGCTTTCTGATTTTTGAACTTGATCACCTAAACTTAGAATTTGATTATTGGTTTGAGTACATGAGATTACTACACCAAAAATCATGTACAGAAAATTGTGATGTACGTATGGTTTTAGAGATTGATAAATCATTGGTTGAGTTCGATTAGCCATTTAATTTTATCGTTTCGTACAGAGCATATTCCTATGCTATTTTTGCTGTCAGGTAAATTCAAATTAAAAGACGGATTTTGCCAACCTTCTAATTCAAGAAACTTTGTTGTTAATCCTAGCCAATTGGCATATTCATTTTTGAGTTCTTGAATTTCTTCGTGGACTCGGCTTTTTGATAGACTATTAATCTTTTTCCATTTAGAAAAACCAATAATAGAGAGACCTTCTTCTCTTGAATATTGAATTAGTTTCTCATTGACATGAAGAAATTGACCCTCTTTTGCGAAATCTATTGCTGTGTTTAGTCTTTTGATTAGCAGATCACGTTCTTCAGTCGTAAGGGTGTTAAGCAACATTAAATTAAGAAGCTCAATAACTTCACCACTCCCAATAATTCTAGATGCTTCGCAAAAGTCAAATTTGTCTCCGACATTTAAATTTCCAAACAAGCCTAAATATGAAATCACTGTAATTTCTGCTGTCACTGAATCTCCAGGATGAACAACCTCTTTATCTAGGAATACTTGTTGCCCAGATGTTTTGAAAAACGGAATATGACTGAATTGAATGTGAGGTCGGTAATTTGAGAATGCAGGAGTCCTCCTACCACCTTGCTTAGTGCTTTTGTAGTTCAGTTTAGCAATAAAATCAGGTTTCTTCATGGCATATCATCCATAGAGCCCTAAAGGAAATCAGGCCATTTCTTAAACTCAAATTTGGTATGCATGCATACTATATTATCTTTGGGATCGCTTCAAAATGAAAAGAGAGGAAACTGTAGATTATAACATCAAGACTGCATGGCATGCCATCAGCAGAATGTACAACCAATATGGTCAGGAGTTTGATCTAACATCTTCAACGGGATTCGTCCTTTTAAATATCGATACCGATAGCGGAACACCAGCAACTAAGATAGCACCTCTTTTGGGACTCGAAGCCAGAAGCCTCACCCGGATGCTGAAAAACCTTGAGGAGCGGAATCTTATTTATCGACAAGCTGATGAAAATGACGGTAGGTTGGTAAGGATTAAATTGACCGAAGAGGGAAGGGTAAAACGGGAAATTGCGAGAAAAGCTGTGATTGTATTAAACGAAGCTATACTGGCGAAGGTCACCAACAGAAAAATGCAAACATTTTTTGAAGTGATTAATTCAATCCAACAGATCGTAGAAGACAAAAATTTAATACAGGAAAAAATAAAGGAGTTCAACTAATGAAGAGAGTAATAAAAAAAGTAGCGGTTTTAGGTTCCGGCATTATGGGATCAAGGATTGCCTGTCATTTTGCCAATATTGGCTGTGAGGTTTTACTTCTTGACATCGCACCAAAAGAACTTAATGATGCTGAGAAGGCTAAAGGGTTGAAACTGGATGATAAGGCAGTTAAAAACCGAATTGTAAATGATGCTTTTCAAGCAACATTAAAGGGCAAACCAGCATCACTATATGATTCAAAATTTGCAACGCGAATCACGCTTGGCAACTTTGATGACGACTTATCCAAAATTGCTGAATGTGATTGGGTGCTGGAAGCAATCATCGAAAACCTTGACATTAAAAAGTCGCTGTTTGAAAAAGTTGATGCCATTAGAAAGCAGGGAACACTCATTACTTCTAACACGTCAGGAATTCCTATCCATCTAATGATTGATGGGCGTTCAGACGATTTTAAAAAGCACTTTTGTGGAACCCACTTCTTCAACCCTCCAAGGTATTTAAGGCTTCTCGAGATAATCCCAACTAAAGAAACCAATCAGTCTGTTGTTGATTTTCTGATGCACTATGGCGACCTGTTCCTTGGCAAAGAAACTGTTCTTTGCAAGGACACACCTGCCTTCATAGCAAACCGTATCGGGATTTACGCAATTCTATCTGGCATGCACACCATCGAAAAAATGGGGCTGACTGTTGGTGAAGTAGATAAGCTCACCGGGCCATTAATTGGTAGGGCCAAATCAGCAACTTTCAGAACCATGGATGTCGTGGGTCTTGATACCACGGTTAGTGTGGCGAACAATCTATATGCGGCGCTGCCACATGATGAATCAAGGGAGAAGTTTAAGCTTCCAAAAATAGTTTCTGAATTATATGAGCGTAAATGGCTGGGTGACAAAACTGGTCAGGGATACGGTAAAAAATCAGTGAATAAAGATGGTAAAAAAGAAATCCTTGAGCTTAACCTAAAAACCTTCGAATATGGCCCCAGAACTAAAGCCAATTATGAGGTTTTGGGCAAAGTGAAAGACATTGAAGATCTCAAAGAGCGTATTCCTATTTTGGTAAACGATGATAGCAAGGCCGGGGAGTTTTACAGAGAAACCCACTATGACCTTTTCAAATATTGCTCATTTAGGATACCGGAAATAGCTGATGAACTATTCAGGATAGATCAGGCCGTAGCTGGCGGATTTGCATGGGAACTTGGCCCATTCGAAACCTGGGACATTCTCGGTGTGAAAGAGACAGTTGCAAAGATGAAAGAGGCTGGGCTGGAATTAGCCTCATGGGTTGATGAAATGCTTGCGGCTGGTAATGAGAATTTTTATAAGGTAGAGAATGGGGAGAGGCATTATTACGACATCCCATCGAAATCATACAAAGTAATTCCAGGTTCTGAAGGGTTGATTTTATTAGATAACCTTAAGAATAATGTTGTTTGGCAAAATGCAGGTTCAACTCTATATGACACCGGAGATGGTATCCTCAACCTGGAGTTCCACACCAAAATGAATGCATTAGGGCAGGAAGTTCTGGAAGGGATCAATACATCAATTGCTAAAGCTGAGAAGGAGTTTAAAGGTCTCGTAATTGGCAATGAAGGGCAGAATTTCTCAGCAGGGGCAAACCTGGCAATGCTGTTTATGTATGCCGGTGAGCAGGAGTTCGACGAGATCAACATGATGATTTCGCATTTCCAAAACACAATGATGAGGGCCAGATATTCATCAGTGCCGGTTGTTGTTGCCACCTCAGGAATGGCACTCGGAGGAGGTTGTGAACTTTCACTGCATTCCGATCACATCCAGGCCCATGCTGAAACTTACATTGGCCTTGTTGAGTTTGGAGTTGGTTTGATCCCCGGAGGAGGGGGCACTAAAGAATTGACGTTAAGAGCTTCTGATTCATATGCCGCTGGTGACCCTGAACTAAACAGGCTCCAGGAATATTTCATGACTATTGCTACTGCTAAAGTGGCTACTTCAGCTCATGAAGGTCGACAGTTAGGGATCATTCGAAAGTCTGATGAGATCACCCTAAACCGAAAAAGATTATTGGCCGATGCCAAGGCTGCTTGCCTAGATTTGGCAGATTCGGGATATACCCAACCTGTCCAGAGGGAAGATATCAAAGTACATGGTAAAACTGCCCTTGCGATGTTTGAAGCTGGTATCACTGGAATGGCTTATGGTCATTACATTTCAGAACACGATGCTAAAATTGCCAGGAAGTTGGGATGGGTAATGGCAGGCGGCGATTTGTCGCAACCAACTATGGTCTCAGAGCAATATTTACTTGACCTTGAAAGAGAAGTGTTTCTTTCCCTGACAGGAGAACCGAAGACACTGGAGAGAATTCATAGTATTTTGTTTAAGGGGAAGCCGCTGAGGAATTAAAATAGACAAAAGAACAAAGAGCAAAGACAAAAGACTGGTAAGGTGCATAATTTTCGAGAGCTTCAAATCTGGCAGAAATCCATTAAACTAGTAAAGGAAGTCTATTTGTGTACAGCTGAGTTTCCTTCAAATGAACAGTATGGTTTGACATCTCAAATTCGAAGGTGTTCAGTCTCTATACCTTCTAACATTGCTGAAGGGTCTTCCAGGAAATCAAACAAAGACTTTCATAGATTTTTAAGAATATCTATCGGTTCGGCGTTTGAGCTTGAGACTCAATTAATCATCGCTAATGAACTAGGCTTAGTTAATCTGGAAAAATTGAACGCTCTTTTAGAAGAACTTGTTGAAATACAGAAAATGATAAATGGTTTTGAAAAGAGTTTATTGAATGCGACTTAAAAAGTCTATGTTCTTTGCTCTTTAATCTTTAATCTTAAAAAAATGAACGCATACATAGTAGCCGGATACCGATCAGCAGTAGGAAAATCAAAAAAAGGTGGTTTCAGATTCACCCGCCCGGATGATTTAGCAGCGAATGTGATCAAACATTTGGTTGAATCTGTACCGGAATTAGACCCTAAAAGGATTGACGACTTAATCGTAGGTAACGCCATTCCCGAGGCAGAGCAGGGCATGCAGATGGGAAGAATGATTTCATTATTGTCATTGCCATTGGAAGTTCCCGGCTTAATTGTAAACCGATATTGTGGGTCGGGGATTGAAACGATCTCTATGGCAACGGCCAAAATCAGGGCTGGCATGGCTGATTGCATCATTGCTGGCGGTACGGAATCGATGTCATTAGTGCCGATGTTGGGTTATAAAACCGCTCTTAACTGGCGCATTGCTGAATCGCATCCGGAGTACTATCTCTCAATGGGCTTGACGGCTGAAGAAATTGCGAAAGACTATGGCATCTCAAGAGAAGAAGCGGATGAGTTCTCTTATAACTCACATCAAAAAGCTGTTGCAGCAATCAAAGACGGGAAATTCAAAGATGAAATAGTACCGGTTGAAGTTGAAGAGACTTTTGTGTCGGATGGTAAAAAGCAAACCAGAAAATTCACTGTAGATACGGATGAGGGTCCAAGGGCTGATACGAGTAAAGAAGTACTTGCCAAACTACGTCCAGCCTTTAGAATGGGCGGAATGGTAACAGCCGGAAACTCATCCCAGACGTCTGATGGTGCTGCTTTCGTTATGGTGATGTCAGAGAAAATGGTGACAGAGTTAAATCTTGAACCAAAAGCGCAATTAATCGCCTACTCTGCGGCTGGTGTTAACCCTCGTATCATGGGTATTGGTCCTGTTGATGCGATCCCAAGAGCCCTCAAGCAGGTTGATCTAAAGCTTGATGACATCGATCAAATTGAATTGAATGAAGCTTTCGCTACTCAAGCATTAGCCGTCATCAAACAAGCTGGACTTGACCCTGAAAAGGTGAATGTAAACGGTGGTGCTGTGGCGCTTGGTCATCCGCTTGGATGCACCGGAGCTAAACTTTCGATCCAGCTAATCAATGAAATGCGAAGAAGAAAGCAGAAGTATGGCATTGTGACCGCATGTGTAGGTGGTGGTCAGGGAGTTGCCGGGGTTTATGAGTTTTTGGGGTGATTAGTTGATGTCAGCCTCATAAAGAGCCTTGCATTCTGCCAGATTAAGTGCCCTGCGATAAAATCGTATATCTGAAATAGCTCCGTCAAATTTACGACTGGAGCCCCTTGCTTGAACAACTTCATAAGGAGACCCCAATGGATGCTCCAATGAAAAATTTGATCTCGCAACCTGAGATAACTCACCATTTATATACAAATAGATTTCATCCTCTTTATAGGTCAATGTAAATTGATACCACATATTTTGGTTTATGTAATTGTGAGAATGTTTGAAACCTTCATCCGTGAAAATACTCGTACTAGCGAAGTTTTCTCCATCACCTGATTTTTGTAATGAATTAATCAGAAAATATACATCTTGGAAGTAATCATATTTTTGTCGGTTCCCAAAGAGTACTGCCTCCCCCCAATCATCCATTCCATTAAATATTACCCATACTGAATATGTCCAACCAGGAATCCATAAATCTAAATCAGAAGGCAATTCAATAAAAGAATTTGCCTGTCTAGAAACTAAATACGCACTTTCTGAAGCTCCTTTTCTGTTTTCCGTTAATGTGACTCCATCAAATTTGATTGTTGATCCATTGCCACTCAAATCTGGCTGACCTCCGTTTGGATTAAAATGAAAAACCAAATTAGAACTAAGATCTACAGGCAAATCATAAAATTCAGGATCAATCAATCTCTTTGTATACAATTCGAAATTTGACATTGAACTTTCTTCACTATAAAAATTCTGCATATTTTGACGAACCTCTTCAACTTTGACTTTAACCGCATTATCGAACAATTCGTTTTTTAAAGCAGGGTCATCTAATACCCCATCTTCTTTAATGTCAAAAGCAATGGCATTGATAACTTCTGAAAGGTCACTCGAGTAATTATCCTTAGAAACGACTGTCGATGCAGCGAGTAAAAAAGCATTCCCATCTCCAATCTTATTAATATTAAGATTCTCAAAATCTTCTATTTCTGAATTAGTAACGTTGAATATTTTTAGTATCTCCTTTTTTGCTTTATTACTTGCTTCTGAAAAGCCCATCCCTTCAGTCTGTATTAAATGCAGAATCCGCTGATGTGCTAAAGTTGTGAGTATATTGATATTGGTTCCTTCTTGATCACCAAGATTTGATATGCTTCTAAGCAGAATAGGGAAACTCGATTTGCGGCCTCTGTTCTCATCAAAATAGAACCCTTCAGCAGAAAGCTTTAAGAACTTAGAACTAATACCTTCCGGCAAAACATATCTTCCAAAATCATCTTCCGTAATTGTTTCGTAAATGATCCCTTTGGGAGAAAAGTTCTTATTTAACTCTTCAATTGTGATTCGGCCGCCAACAGCAAATGGTCCTTTTTGTGCATATCCTTCTAGATCCTTATTAATCTTAAATTCATCCTGACATGAGATTAACGGTAACACAATGAGAATAAAAAGGAATCTGTAACCCTTCATAAGTTGATAAAGTTATGTTTATTCATCGAAATATGCTATTTGTATAGATAATTAAAGGAGCGTAAAAAGCGACCAGCATCTCAGTTTATATAAAGGACATCCTCATAAGCATTTACAAAAACATCAATTCCGAACAGCTCTTTAAATTGCTGAATGGACTCTTGGGATGTTTCATTCGGAATGTGAGCAGCAATCACTTTCTTAGCTCCAAGCAGTTTGATCAAATTAACATTGTTAGGATCAAGTCCCCAGACAGGGACTATGGCAAGATCAATATTTTGTTCCACAAGATTGAATGGTTGTAGGTTTTCATTGGAAATGGCCGCATCTCCAAGATGAAGGATTTTCTTACCATCGTACTCTACGAGAAAAGCAACATTCTCTGCCTCCTTCCATGGTGAAACTCCCAGGTGTTTCATTTTCATGACTTTAATCTTGAAGCCATCCTCAATAATTATAGACGATCCAAACAAGTCAAGTTCTCTTGCCAACACCTGATCCCTTACCTCTACAAAAAGACTCTCGAATTTTTCGAAAACCTCAACCGTCGCTATTAATCGACAATCCGGATTATTTTTTAAGTAGGTACTTGTCAGTTCCGGATTGAAATGGTCGCCATGAAAATGCGTTGCCAAGATCCATTTGATATTATCATAGGGAGAAGCACTATTCACGGCTTTTTCAATTTCCGTCGTGGGCATCACACCTAAATTTTGAAATTCATCCATAGTAAAACCATCAATCATTACTTTGCCCAGTGTACCTTCAATCAGAATTCCCTGATTGGTGAGAAAATTAACTGTTACGCTTTGTGCGCTAACTTCAGGAATGAATAATAGGAAAGCACCGAGGATTAAAAATCTATTTGCTTTCATTATGGGAACTTGATGAGTAGTTATAAAGGTTGCTACAATCTTCAAACACAGGGATAATTTCCCGTGAACCGTTCATTTCTTTTAGCCACAGGTTCAATAAATCTTTGGTTAATTTTAAAACTATGAAAATTTACCCGCTACTGGTTGCGTTCATAATATCGTTTCCTACTTTCTCCCAAGGCATATTAAAAGAGTCGCTTTCCCTCGACAGCAAAATCCTCAAGAAAAGGGTAGAGTACAGTATTTACCTCCCTCATGATTACGAAAAATCTAGCAGAAAATATCCTGTCCTCTATTTGTTACATGGCTACTCTGACGACGAAACCGGCTGGACACAATTTGGCGAGGTAAAAATGATTACGGATGGTTTGATTAATGATCCTGAAGTGACGGATATGATAATTGCAATGCCAGATGCAGGCGTTGACTGGTACATCAATTCCTATGATGGTAAAACCAATTACGAGGATTTCTTTTTTCAGGAGTTTATCCCATTTGTTGAAGCAACCTACCGGGCCAGGGTTGATAAACAATACAGGGCAGTCGCTGGCCTTTCGATGGGTGGCCATGGTACTTTAGTTTATGCGTTGAAGCACCCAGAGAAGTTCTCTGCGGCTGTACCACTTAGTGCAGCAGCTTGAGGTATTGACCATGTACTGGAACAAAATCAGGAAGACTGGGACCAATATTTCGGTTTTATTTTTGGTGAGGGCAAAGGTGGCGAGGCAAGGATCACTGAGCATTTACGAAACAACCTTGCCCTGACCCTTCTGGAAGATGTTGACCCAGAACCGTTAAAATCAGTTCGTTGGTATATTGACTGTGGCGACGATGATTTCCTAATCAAGGGCAACATGAAGCTCCATGAAATGATGTTGGATAAGGAAATTCCCCACGAGTTCCGGGTGCGGGATGGAGCCCACAACTGGACTTACTGGCGAACGGCATTACCTGAGGTGCTCAAATTTGTAAGTGAGGGGTTTCACAGGTAGCCAAAACCGAATTTCTCTTCTTTTTTGCAAGTGTACAATTGCTGATCTTAGATATGGAGTTCTACAATTCCACACATCTAAAATCAAGCGTATGAAGAATTTCTTCCTTTCTCTAAGCTTCCTTTCCATCAGCATAAGTTTACTTCAAGGCCAAGACTTCAACGAGTTTTTAAATAGAGGTTTCGCAAGCCGCCAAAACCCTGATTCGGCCGATCATTACTTCAGCCAAGCTCAATCGATGATTAATGGGCCTTTCCACCAGATGAGGTATCACCACTTCATGTTTTATTATCACAACTGGCATAGTAGAAGTGATAGTGCCATCTACCATGGTGAAGAAAAAGTGCGCTTGGCCCTAGAGTTGGATAGCGTGTGGTATGCCAGAAGTGGCTATGACAACCTCACATTTGAATACCGCAGAATCGGTCTTTACGAGAAAGCATTGGAGCAAAGTCAAAAGTTGTACGAATTAGGGTTGAAGGTTCAGGATACATTGATCATGGCCGAGGGCCTGAGTTCACAGGCAATTACCAATCATGATTTCGAAGAGTATGCGTTAGGAAGTGAATACGGGAAAAGGGCGCTGTCATATTTGGTCAATACCCCAAAAGCCACCTTTGCTGAGTTACAGACCGCCATCAATTCAGTTGGGATCAACTATGATGATTGGGGTAAAATGGATAGTGCCATTTTCTATCACAACAAAGTGTTTGAGTATTTGGATCGTCCAGACGTCGATACCATATCACTAAAAATGACTTACAACAACATTGGCAACAGCTATTTGAAATTGAAGGATTATTTGAATGCTGGAAACTACCTCCGTAAAGCACATCAGTTAAATAAATTGTTTCACTCTCGCCACCAAAACCAATATGAACCGTTGGCTACGACTTTGACCAATTTGGGAAACATAAAA
The DNA here is from genome assembly GCA_040222875.1 of Cyclobacteriaceae bacterium. Taxonomy (GTDB): domain Bacteria; phylum Bacteroidota; class Bacteroidia; order Cytophagales; family Cyclobacteriaceae; genus JAJCYL01. The sequence continues at coordinate 486,586 of JAVKCG010000008.1, forward strand.
TTAGCCCAAGCCAATTATGACTCTGCCAAATATTTCCTTGATTTAGCCGAAAGTTATGCGGATTCAAGTGCCAGCGTGGAAAAACTGAGGGACATCTACGATCAACAGTACAAGTTTCATCGGGAAAAGGGGGATTTAAACGCTGCAATGGATTACCTCAATAAGTTTTATTCAATCCGGGACTCAGTCTACAATCAAGACAGGGCAAAGTCATTTGCCGGAATGGAAATAAGGTTTCAAACAGCCCAAAAAGAGAAGGAGATTGAAATACAGCAGCTTGAGCTAGCAGAGCAGGAGTTGGTAATTCAAAGAAACAGGATAATACAGGCATCGATGGGGTTTGTGCTGATAAGTTTGGTGAGCCTTGGGTTTTTACAGCGCAACCGATTAAAGCTCAAACAAAAATCTCAGATTGCTGAAGAACGCCGAAACCTACAAGAGCAGCAATTGAACGCCGTTATCCGAAGTATTGAGGGAGAACGGAAACGATTTTCTGAAGACCTGCATGATGGTTTTGGCCAGCTCATTTCAATCCTTAAAATCAACGTTGACTCTCTTCAATCAGGGAAACCTAACATAGATAAAAGGTCATCACTGTTTAACCAGTCCACCGAAATTTTAGGGGAGATGTATGATGAATTGAAAAACATCTGTTTCAATTTGATGCCCAAAACACTTATCCAAAATGGCCTTGATGCTGCCCTAAAAGAGTTAGGATCTCAAGTAAACAGGAGCGGCCAATTGCGTGTAGATGTAAATATTCAAGGCTTCGATGGTGAACGGCTGGAAGATATTCAGGAGATCTCTTTTTACCGCATTACCCAGGAATGGGTCAACAACTGTTTAAAATACAGTGATGCCTCAAATTTGAGCATTCAGCTATTTAAGGATAAAAACGAAATAGAGTTGATTATCGAGGATAATGGTACTGGCTTTGATCTCCAAAAATTTAAGAACAGCAATAGCAACGGGTGGAAAAATATTGCTTCGAGAACAAACCTAATGAAGGGCGAGGTCAGTATTGATACTCAAACAGGTAGAATAGGGAGCACATTGATTGTTTTGGTCAATCTTGGTTCGTTAGCACCCCAGCCCACTACCAAATTTGTTTAGTGAAACTATCATCTTAATTATGAATTGATTATTGTCAATTGCTCATTGAATGTTGTTCATTGTTAGATTGCACCTCCAAATTTCAAGTCCATGAAGATTGATTTCGGTAAAGCCGTTCCCCATATTATTGCCATTCTGGTTTTTCTAATTATAACCGTTGCATTTTTTCATCCTGTATTTTTTGAGAACAAAGAGATTTTTCAGCATGATATCCTGCAAGGGCAGGGAGCCGCTCAATCTCTTAAAGAATATCGGTCTAAAAGTGGTGAAGAAGGCCTGTGGGCAGAAAATATATTCAGTGGCATGCCGGCCTATTTAGTCGGGATGGTCTACTCCGGAGACATAGTTGTCCATTTACAAAGTGCTTATTCGTTATGGCTTCCCCACCCGGTGCGAATCCTCTTTATGAGCTTCCTTTCGTTTTACATTTTACTGCTTTCATTCGGAGTACGGCCTTATGTGGCCATGGCTGGAGCTCTTGCATTTGGCCTTACTTCGTTTCAAATTATTAGCCTTGGTGCTGGACATAATTCAAAGGCTGCCGCCATTGCCATAATGCCCCTCGTTTTGGCCGGTGTTCATCTGGCGTTCAAAGGCAAGTTCAATCTTGGCTTTATAATTACTGCCCTTGGGCTTGCCATGGAGATTCGGGTAAATCACTTGCAGATCACTTACTATTTACTCATTATTTGCGTGGGCTATGGGCTTAGCGAACTTATTTACAAGGCCAAAGGTGGTGAGATAAAATCGATAATTAAGCCAATGACTTATCTAGTTTTGGCCGCCATACTCGCCGTGGGTACGAACTTTGGAAGATTATGGGGAATATATGAATATTCACAACACAGCATTCGTGGTAAATCAGAACTATCTGGTGGGGATGTGCCTCAAGGTGAATCCGGCCTAGATAAGGCTTACGCTTTCGAGTTTAGCAATGGCATTATGGAACCTATGGTACTGTTCATCCCAAATTTCTTCGGAGGCTCATCTTTTCAAGAACTTGACCGGGATTCCAACCTGGCCAACAGCCTGCTTAGAAATGGCTTACAGCCTCAGCAGATTGGTCAGCATCTAGATTCAGTTCCAACCTATTGGGGTGATCAACGGTTAAGTGCGCCGTATTACGCCGGTGCCATCACGATTTTTCTATTCGCTCTTGGTCTACTTCTGTTAGAAGGCCGGATGAAATGGTGGTTATTAGGCCTCATCACTTTCTCTATCATGATGAGCTGGGGTAGCAGTTTTTCATCATTTAACTACGCTCTGTTTGACTATTTACCCGGTTACAACAAATTCAGGTCAGTCACATTCTCAATCATTATAGCCATCTTTTGTATGGGGCTGCTTGGCTTTCAGGGGCTTGATAAGTTGCTGAGTGAAGGGCTGACCAAACCAAATCAGAGAAAGCTATTAATTGCACTTGGAACAACCGCAGGATTCGCCTTGATAGCAGCCATTTTTGCGGGGGTGGGTCGTTATGAAGGCTCTGTTGATTTGCAATTGGCCGCTTCAGTACCTGACTGGTATATAAACGCCATAAGGTTAGATCGGGAGGCCCTACTCAGGGGCGATGCATTTAGGTCGTTCATGTTTGTCATGCTTGCCGCATCAGCCATTTGGTTAGGAATAAAAAACATCATTCCCTTGAAGTTTGCAATTCTTGGGCTGGCTCTTCTTATTGTGGCGGATATGTTTTTTGTCGACAAAAGATATTTAAAGGAAGATGCCTTCAGACGGAACCCAGCGAGACAATTCTTTTCGGCTAATGAAGCCGATCGCACCATTTTGCAAGATACCGATCCGAATTATCGTGTTTTCAACCTGATCAATCCTTTTAACGATGCCAGAACGTCGTATCACCACCGATCAATAGGTGGCTATCATGGCGCAAAAATGAAGCGTTACCAGGATCTTATTGAGCGTTGCTTAAGTGTAGAGCAACAAGAAATAATGCAAATGGTTCAGTCCCGAGACTTCAGTTTTTATTCGCAAGATGTTATAAACATGTTGGATGCCAGATACTTTATTGCTGGGCCAAATAAGGGGCATGTCATCCCCAATGAATATGCGAATGGACCTGCCTGGTTTGTTCCGAAAATCAAAAAGGTAAACAATGCTGATGAAGAAATTGAGGCGATTGGGAATGCCAACACCAAAACAATTGCAATCGTAGATGTTTCAAAATTTCCGGTTGAAAAGGAGGATTATTTCTCAGGTGGTACAATTGAGGTGGTAAAAAATGAGCCCAATCAAATTGTTTATGAAATAGATGCAGCAGGGGAATCATTCGCATTATTCTCTCAAATCTATTATCCTGAAGGATGGACGGCCACTATTGATGGTGTGAACACCGAAATACTGAGGGCAAATTATGTGCTAAGGGCGATGTTAATTCCAGAAGGCAAGCACACAGTTGAGTTCAACTTTGAACCAGCTTCGTATACCATAGGCAACACTGTAATGCTCATATGCGGTGTACTGTTGGTTTTATTGATTGTAGTTATTGGATTATTGGAGATCAAAAAACTTCAATCCGATATTCAACAATAAGCGGCTCAATCAAGCGAGTTGTGTTGAGGCGCTTATTGTTTAAGAGATGCTATTCCGCCTTAAAATGTGGATTGTAAATAATTCCAACAACATTTTGCCAGGGATCTCGCACAGTGGCTACCATAATGCCATCGCCAACATCAGTTGGTTTTTCATGTACAACTCCACCCTTATCCAGCAGCTTTTGAAAAGTAGATTTAATATCATCTACGCCCCAATATGACAGCACATTGTCAGTTTTTTCTCTGTTATCCTTGTGATGCAATAAGCCCAATTCGTAGCCAGCAATTGAGAAGCCTATATATTGTTCACTTACAAAATAGGCCTCCGTTTCAAAAACATCAGAATACCATTCTTGAGCTTGCTTCAAATCAGGTACACAATAAATTGTCGTTCTTAAACCTTTAAATTCCCCTTGTGTCTTCATTTTAATTTGATCTTGTTGATTGAATACTAATGTTGTAACTCCTACAAAAAGGCCAATTACCAATGTGCCAATTTGTAAATAAGGATTATTGAACAGCATATCGGATAATTGTTCTCAATTTATTCTCAGCAGTTCTTCTGGGATCACTGAGGTAGATTTCGTGGTGGTACCCTGCTATCTCGTAGCCTTCTGATTTGATGAACTCATGAAGTTTTTCAATGGTGGGAGCTTCAGCATCGTATGAACCTATGTGGAGCACCTGGGCGCATTTACCCTCATTGATTTGTTCAAAGTTAAGCTTGCCCAAATTAGACGGGTTCTTCTTGAATTTTATCGTTTCAACGGCTCTGTCAAAATGATCCTGCCTTATGAAGCCAGGCATTCTGATTACAAATTTCCAAAACCAATCTTCCTTTGGTGTGTTAGCAAATTCAGCCTGGGCTTTTGCCCCGCCGGAAATCCACCAAAAGCCTTCCATTTTGGGCATTACAAAGTCCTCATCTTCGCTTTTGGAGATAAACTTGATGCCAAAACCTACCTGGTACAGGGTTTCAACAGCTACCCAAAGCATTGGGTTTTCAGGTGCACTTTGCCCATGAATTGTCAGGTAATTGTAAGTTTCTAAATTCCGTATTTCAGGAGATTTACCAACTTTGTAGTAATTGGCATCCACTTTAAATAAGTCTAATTTTTCTGCTACCATTTTCATGTATTTTTTGAGTGATGGGAGCAAAGAAATTTGCTTGAGTGACAACCCTATGTCACTGGGTTTTGACTTTTTTTATGGTGCATAAAAAGCTCTTTAGAGTAACTCGATACGATGTTTTTCAGTTTTTCAGGATAAACTACAGTTACGGCATTTCCGAATTGCATAAGCCAGCGACCAATCCATTCATACAATGGCACCGCAAATTTCATTTCGATCTCACCACCAAGTTCAGTTTCCTCAATAAAGCCATAGGTGTATTTCTGATCCCCAATAATCCTGGCCACATCTTTTCTAAATTTTAGAATTACTTCCTTGGCATCCGTTCCACGCATCATGTCCCTGGTAAAATTTTGAAAGTTGGGGTGCAAAGCGGGATCAAATATATCATTGGAGATTCTGATCTTTTTGATTCGGTCTGTTCTGAAATCCCGCAAACCTTTCCTCAGCTGGCAATAAGCGATGAGGTGCCATCGATTGGAGTAAAAAACAATGCCCAATGGTTCAACATTTCTCGATGTGACTTGTTCTTTGTAGTTTGAAAAATAGTCTAATTCTAAAATGTTTTTTCCCACAATGGCCTGCTGAACCTCAGTTAAGTGGGAGTCTGGGAACCCACGGTCACGAATCTGGGCATTTGGGATGATCGAAATGTTTTTTTCCAACGATTCCAGATAGTCCCTGTCAGCGTACCGCAAAACTGCCTTGATTTTATAGAGTGCTTCCTGAAACGATTTTGATGTTGCCTGATCAGCGGTCTGTTCTATCATTTTCGCTCCAAGCAAAATCGAACCAGCCTCCTGTTTATTAAAAACAACTGGTGGTAGGTGGTAGCCCTTTACGATACCGTACCCCACAGCAGCATCTCCCCCAATTGGTACACCGGCCTCAATCAGGGATCTAATATCTCTGAAAAGGGTTCGTCGACTCACCTCAAATCGACCTTCCAATTCTGTCATTGGCACTTGAGACTTGCTTTGAAGGTGCACCAATAGGGCAGTTAAGCGATCAATGCGGTTCATTTTAATTTAAAAAGTTGGAGTAATGGTGGTATCGGAACATGAACTAGTTTCAACATATCATCAATAATAATTCATCAATTAAATGCATCGTAAAGCTGAGTTCACCGTCTTAGGTTAAACCCATTTGAAATGAAACCAGCAATTAACGGGTTTCGGTATTCATGGGTCAAAAATAATTTTGACTTACTTAAATATTTTAAAATGGACACATTAAAGATTTACCTGCCCTCTATATTAAAATTTCTCAAAGTGCCTGATTTGAATCGTTTAAAATCGACAAGCGACACCCGCAAATCGAAGCTTAAAATGACCGCTGCTCAAAACAAAGCCTGGCCACCATTGATAAGTTTTAGATAGCTAACTTTTGTAAACCAACCAATAATCTGCTATTCTGTCGATTTTTAGTTCATGGTCAGCAAAACTTGAGCCTTCAAGGATTCTTCCGAAAACTTTGTTCTTATAAATCTTAATAGGCAACTCATATTTAAAACTCAGTTTTTTTCTACCATGAATTTTATAAAGTACTTCTTTGGCACACCATGCCTGGGTCAATAGATCCAGATCATCTTTACAAAATTCCAATTCAGAATTGGATAAAAATTTGTGCTTGATGCGTAGTAGCTGCTCACGACGCTGTTCTACATCTATTCCAGTGGGTTCGCTGAGGTTGATAGTTGCAACAGCATATGGAAATGAATGAGCAATAGAAATGTGGGCGTTTGATTTGATTAAATGCGGCTTCCCCCAATCATCTTTTTTAATGCCATAATAGCCTTGCTGGCTGATATTACATAGGTGGGCCACACACAATCTGGTTGCTAAAGTTTCAAGCTTCTTATTGTTGACAAACCTTTCATTTATCGCCCTTAAATCTTCAGTATTTACCATTGATATTAACTCATCAAGGCTTTCTGTGATATGCCAAACAACAAGATGTGAATTTGAGTTAACTTCTTTATCGATGATAATCGGCATAGCTTTGCAGTGCTTACATGAGCAAAATAACAGTTTCTAAATCAAATACTTTTAAGGGCCATCGTGACTGCGTTTATGCGCTTGCGGGGTCTTCAGGATCCTATTTTTTTTCATCTGGGGGAGATGGAATGATAGTTAGATGGGATCTTGATAATCCTGATAAAGGGGAGTTAATTGCCCAGGTTCCAAAATCAGTATACTGCTTAAAATACGTCGATTGTGAGGGGTTATTGATAATTGGGCAAAATTTCGAAGGGCTTCAGGTGATTGATGTGGCATCTAAAAAAGTTAAGGGATCAGTGAAATTAGATGCTGTTTCTATGTTTAGCATAGAAATTATTGGTGATAATATATTGGTTGGCATGAAGAATGGGTTGGTATATGTTTTAAATATCGACAACCTCAAAAGAATGAAGACATTAAGTCATTCTCACGAAAGCGCCAGAAAAATTGCCATTAACCCTAAAACCCAGGAGTTTGCAGTAGGTTACAGCGACAACTTCATCAGAATTTTTGATAGCCAAAACCTTGCCCTTAAAAATGAGATAGAAGCTCATAAGAATTCTGTGTTTGCACTGAGTTATTCCCCGGATGGTAAGAACTTATTAAGTGGCTCAAGAGATGCACATTTGAAGGTATGGGAGACTGGCGAATACAGACTGAAAGAATCTATAGCGGCCCACATGTTTGCACTCAACGACCTGGTTTTCAGCCCAAATGGAAAACATTTCGTAACTTGTAGCATGGATAAATCCATCAAGGTATGGGATTATTCCACCTTTAGCCTTCTAAAAGTGATTGATAAATCGCGGCATGCAGGCCATGGCACATCTGTCAATAAACTAATCTGGTCAACTTATAACAATCAATTGATATCCTGCAGTGATGACAGGACAATATCAACATGGGATTTGAAGTTTTCATAACAGATACTTTAGCTACGAGAAATATTGGTCACAAATCACTGATATTCAGGCATTACCAACTTAACTTTGCATTAACACTCTGATCTATAGAAATGAAAGTAACTCCAATAGAAATACGCCAGAAACAATTTGAAAAGAAACTGAGGGGATACGATAAGGATGAGGTGAACGCATTCCTCACTTCATTATCGCAAGAGTGGGAAAGGGTTTTGGATGAAACTAAAACTCTTCGGATCAAGCTGGAGGCATCTCAAAAAGAGGTAGAGAAGCTTCGTGAGGTTGAAAGTTCACTGTTCAAAACTTTAAAAACTGCTGAAGATACCGGAGCAAATATGATTGACCAGGCGAACAAGGCGGCTGAACTTCATTTGAAGGAGGCGCAGATAAACGCCGAAGCGCTCATGAACGATGCCAAATCAAAGGCTAAGGGAATGGTCGAAAAAGCCGAGTTGGAGACCAGGGAGATTATTGAGGAGATGGAAGATGAGGTTAAGAAATTGGAGATGAGCTTTAAAACTCTGGATAATCAAAAAGAGAACCTTCTCACTGAGCTTAAAAACCTTGGGGATGATATCGTAGAAAAAACGGAAAAATTTGAAAAGAAGGGAAAGGAGATTTCGATTGATCAACAATTGAAGAAATCAAGGGAATTTACCAGGCAAATGGAGGAAGATTTTGAGAGCACCGCTGCCAGAAAAGAAAGAAGATCTAATGCCCCGGTTGAAATTTCCAGACCTATGAGGTCACCGGAGGCTTCTTTAAAGAAAGTAAATGAAGAAAATGAGGAGGCTAAACCCTCAAGCAATGGTAGTGGTGCGACTAACGTTACTTCTGAAGATGATACACGCAAAGAGCCTAATACAGATAAGTCGTTCTTTGATGAATTGAGTTAATGGGGAAAATCCTATTGGAAGGCCTCAGGTTTCATGCTCATCATGGCCTTCATGAAGTTGAGCGAAAAAATGGGAATTCATTTCTGATCGATCTTGAACTAGTTACGGATTTTTCTGCGGCCGCCAAAACTGATAATATTGATCACACTATAGATTATGAGGAGGTTTATTCAGTGGTCGCTGATGCCATGTCAGGATCTCATTATCTTTTGGAGCATTTGGGTCACAAAATAATTAAGGCCCTCAAATTGCACTTTAAGGGCCTCAATCAGATTAAAGTAACGGTTTCTAAGCTCAACCCTTCAATTGGAGGGGAGTGCGTTAAAGCTTCGATTATTTTAGAAGGCTAGATTTTAACAGTTAGCCCCAGTCCGAATACTTGTTTAAACTGCACCCTGTCTTCTGTTCCTACAACAACTCCATTCTCAGTTTTCTCAAAAACGACATCTTTGTCATAAATAAGATGTGTTAATAGATTGGCTGACAAATAATCATTGATCTTCATCACAATGGCATTCTCCCAGTTTACATCAATATCCTCTGGATTATCGGCGTAGTTTGAAAACAAATCAAGTTTAGACTCAAAGGTTACGTTCGTTAGTATCTCTTTGTTAAAATTCAATTTGAAGTATGCACCAAATTCTGACCTTGTTTTGCTGCCAGGGTCAACTCCAAACGCTCCAGCATCTGCCAGTCTTTGGTCATTAACTATCGTGAATTTACCAGTGGCGGGAGAAAAATATATGCTCATAAATGGAGCAGGTTTATAATCGAAACCGGTAGATAAGAATAAATATCCTGGTGCAAGAAATTTTGAAATCCGAATTGAATCATTCGGAAAATCGAAACCATTCGCAAGTTGTGACCTGAATGCAAGCGCAGAACTCCAAAATAGCTTTTTAGAATCTGGAGATAGCTGATAGCCATATTTTGATGTGAAATCAATTTTATCATCACTCTTTCTCAGACTGTTATTACCAATTTTTGTTAGGCCATAAGCCAAATCCAGATTATTCTCCCAGTTTGATCTGTTTTTTACTCTGTGAGCATGAATTTTAACAAAACTGTTTAATGAAACAGAATTGTCACCACCTCCGGCCCAGTTGCTTAAGCTAACCTGACTGAATGAAAAAGTTCCTTGTAATCCGGTATCCCAAATTTGGGTAGTATCTGCCTCCTGTGCTTTAACAATGACTGACATCATTAAGGCACTCATAAGTGCAATTGTAAATTTCATTTAATCGAAAAATTAGTTTTGATTAAGATTTGTGAACATGAACATCTGTTTGTGGAAATGGTATAGAGATACCTTTTTGATCGAAAGTCTTTTTCACATTTTCATGCATATCAAAATAAATACCCCAGTAATCAGATGCCTCACACCACACCCGCATAACAAAATTTACGGAGCTATCTGCTAATTCTGATAGTGCAATAAATGGTTCAGGATCTTTTAATATTCTTTCGTCTTTTTCAATCAACTCCATTAGGGTGGTCTTGGCCTTGTCGATGTCATCGCCATAACCAATTCCAAAAGTCATATCCACCCTTCGTTGAGGTTCCGTTGAGAAATTAGTTATGCTGCCATTTGAAAGTGATCCGTTAGGGATAATAATGGTTTTGTTATCCGGTGTTTTCAATACTGAGTTAAATATCTGGATCTCCCTCACTGTTCCCTTGTGCCCCTGAGCATCAATGAAATCCCCAACTCTATAAGGTTTAAATAATAATATCAACACACCACCAGCAAAATTTGCAAGACTGCCTTGTAAAGCCAATCCTACCGCCAAACCAGCCGCACCAAGTATCGCCACAAATGATGTCGTTTCGATCCCTACCATACCTGCAACACTTATCAGCAGAAGCGCCTTTAAGATCACTCCTAAAAGGCTGCATAAGAAAGTGGTGAGTGTTGAATCAGACTCCCGCCTATTGAGATTTTTCTTCAAAGCTCTTACTACTGCCCCAATAATCATCATACCAATGATTAAAGTGATTAGCGCTAAGGCCACTTTTGGAAGATATTCTATTGCCATCTCCCATATCTTAGTAGAATACTGTTCTAGGATCTCCATTCTTCTTTGATTTAGATAATTGTTTCAGCCGCAAAAATGTAAACTATATGAACAAAATAGCAGTCAGATTGTTTCTTTTCGACCATTTTAATTATTCCGCCGACAAACACAATAAAATCTGGTTGAATAAGATCAGTTTCTGAAGTCTGTGTTAATTACTAAATTCATTGGTGCGAATTAATTAATAGAAATGGAAAAAGTAGGTCGAAATGAACCTTGCCCATGTGGCAGTGGCAAAAAGTATAAAAATTGCCATATGAATGCTGAGCAGAATAAAGGTGGAAAAAACAAAAGCCTGATAATAGGAGGTATATTAATCTTACTCCTTATCATTGGAATTTTTGGGGCATATGTGAATTCACAACAGGCCGAAGTTGATAATGGCAGATTTACACCTGGCCCTCCACCCCCAGGCCAAGCGCCACCGGGTAAGGTATGGAGCTATGATCATGGTCATTGGCATGATGCTTAAATTTTATATGCCAGGCACAGCAATAGTTATTAATTTCGCTATCTAAACAATTCTCGAATGGACATATTTAATCCTGCAGTTACCAGTGGAGTAGACATTTTCGTCTACATCGTTATTGGCCTTATTTCATTTGTTTCCGCACTGCTTGCGGTAGATGTCCGAAGGACGAAAGAGGGTTCAAAAGAAAAGTAATCAACTTAGTTAAACGTGATCTCTCTCGTGATCACTTACTTTGTTGTTTGGTAAAATAAATGGGCAAATCATTGCTAAGCCAAACAGGACGAAAATTAGAATTAGTGCACTCATTGTTTTTCAAATCTTAGCTGACAAATATAGGCAAAAGGATTTCAAGAGATGCCTGGTTTGTTTATTGAATTAATTGACTATTCACCAAAATTATTAAAGTTGTGAGGCTAGTCAATAATCCCAACACTTCACCAACAGATAATGGCCTTCTTTGTGGTCTGCTTGGTACTATTATTTCAGATCCTGGAGTAACGTCAGGATAATTATTAAAAAATAGCACCTTTCTTGTTCTGTTAGCCGAACCATTGGCCTCTACAATATATGATCTCCCTTTGCGGGCCGTTTCAGTAAAACCACCAGCCTGCGATACATAATCTTTAAATGAAAAGGCCTTGTCATAGCGGACCGTGATTGGATATTGCAGTTCACCTCTCATTTTTACAGTTTGCAAAAATTTCGGTATCACTATTCTATCACCTTCATTCATTATCAGGTCGTACTTTGACCCTGGGTTTCTTAAAATTTGGTTCAAATCAATGCCAACCGACTCATGGGGTTTTAGTTCGACTCCTTGAAAGCGTCTATCTGAATTGGCCAAATCCTGGACTAACTGCTCTCGAATTAGGTCAATATTGTCGTCATTTATCTTTAACTCTTCAGCCGCTAATAGCTGATTTTGAGATTCATTTTGGCTATCAATCTCTGAGCCTGTATCATTCTGGTATTCTCGTTCCTCCCTTGCCTTTCGAATCTTCAATAGTAAGTCATTTTGCTCTTCATCATCAAGGAAAAACTCAGTCCTCCTTTGAAGTGTAGCCCCGTTCACGTAAGCAAAGTTTGTGAGACCCCCGGCTCTTTTAATAACATCCGAAATTCTTTCGTTTTTCTTGCTGAGACTAAACTTGCCTGGGTAAAGAACCTCTCCTTCGACCTCCACGATGAGTTGCTTTTCGTATGAAGGAGACTTCCGAATTATTACCATATCGAAGGGCATCAATTCAAAACTTGAAGCCTCTGGCCCAATACTTAAATCTTTGTTGATTGAGAAATTATAAATCTCCGCTGTATTTACGGCCACACCTTGCTCATCTAAAATTCTTCTTGAAACTTCAATTTCTGCTTGACTAGCAGATTGTTTTAGGCCACCTGCGAGTATTAGTAGGTCCTCAACTGCCAAGCCCGAAACGAATGGGAATTCCCCAGGATTATTTACTTCACCGTCAATATACAGCATGAAATCTTCCCTCAGGTCGAAGATGGATTTAATCTCAACTAGATCTTCGTTTTGCAGTGGGATGTCATCCTCAGTTCCATTTAAAATATTGCTTGCATTGAATTCCTGACTTGTGAGTGTAAAATCACTGTTCATTCTAACCAATACCCCTCTGGCCGCAAAGGCATCGCCCCGTAATCCGTCAGCTTTTTCTATTAGACCCTTTAAGGTAAGCCCATCAGTTAATTCAAATTCTCCCTCCCGATTAACTGCACCATTTATTTGCACCCTATTAAGATACCTATCATTGATTGGTAGCACCTCAAAAGAATCGCCTGAGCTCATGTCGAAAGAATCGTAATCAGTGCTATTAACAGTAATAATGGTCTTTCCGGAGCCGGTATTTCGAGATAGGCTTAAAAAAGAATAGTAAGCGTTTTCAGAAAAACCGCCAGCATATTCGATCATTTTACCAAGGCTTTCTTCTCCGATCGATTCAAAAATACCGGGCCTCTTCACCTCTCCCTTTATAGTTATCCGCTCTTGATATGGCTTGACAATAATGACATCCTGATCTTGCAAAATAATGTTTTGCTCTTGGGCCCCGTTAACTATGTAATCGTATACATCAAGGGTTGACTTTTTTACACCGTTCCTATATAGGTCGATTTTTCTGAGAGAGCCATTTTCTGTCGGCCCTCCAGTAAAATACAAGGCATTAAAAATCGTAGAAAGAGATGATAGATTGTACGAACCTGGGTTAACCACTTCTCCAACTACATTCACCTTTATGCTCCTTAAATTTCCAAGGGTGAGTTGCACATAAGTATTTGGCGGTTGGCCATCCCGGCTAACCAGGCCGGCATATATTTTAGATAATCTGCTTTTAGCTCTACTCGTGGCTTCTTCTACCGATAATCCGCTTAGATACAGAGGTCCCAGGTTTGGAATTCGGATATAGCCATCCGGGCTTAATATTTCCTGGTAAGTTTGCTCAGACGCACCCCAAACATCAATAACGACTTCATCTCCGGGGCCGATTTGATAATTTTTAGGTGTTGCCAAATTCAAACTTGGCTCAAATGAAAGGTTGGCATTTTTGAATAAATCCATGCCAAATATTTTCAATTGGGCTTTCTGAACTGAATCTGGTAATAGCAGGTCATCAAACATTGATAAATCTGGCGGTCTTTGATCAAGATTACTGGTATTTAAATCATCTACATTTTGTCTTGAATCAGTTTCACTACCTAACTCTTGCATCCTTTGTCGCAACTTTGAAATTTCTGAGGGCGGTAGGCCACGTTGCCTGGCTATTACCTCAAACTGTTGTTGGGTCATCCCCGAATTTTCAGCTTGCCTGGCGAATGATTGGATTTGTTCATCGCTTAATTCATCTACTTTAATTTGACTTAAGTCATTTGCTGACAGACTGGGAGTTTGTGCTGAAATAGAACCTGGGTGACTGAAAAGGACTATGGTCAGAAAAAAAATGGAAACGAATTTGAGTGGATTCAAATCTAAAGACTGTTTGAGTTTCAAAAAACGCACAAAGTTATCATTTATTTAGAGTTGTTAGTTGTTGAATCACATTGAGGAATTTTTTTGAATGGGAATTAATATAATTTTACAGCTCACATTTTATCGGGATGTGGCGCAGTCCGGTTAGCGCACCACTTTAGGGTAGTGGGGGCCGCTGGTTCGAATCCAGTCATCCCGACAAATTATTTAGTTTCCTTCGGCATCTACAGCATCCATTGCCCTAAGTCGCTGTAATAAAGTTGGGTGCGAGTAGTGCACAAAAACGTATGCCGGATGCGGCATTAGATTTGACAGGTTGTCCGAGGTTAATTTCTTCAAAGCCGTTTGCAAAGGTGTCTTCGCATAGGTTCTTACGGCATATTCATCCGCTTCATACTCATTTTTTCTGCTGAAGATGTTTTGAAGCAAGCCTGTTATTGTACTCAATGGGGAATATAAAATACCGAAAGCAAGCATATTGAGGTGTAAAGCTGTTGTTTGTCCACCTAGTGCCCAGGAAACTTCACTGTTGTTAATCATCAAAGAAAACAGATAGAGCAGCAATCCGATTTGGAGAATTGAAAATATCATGGAGTAGATGATATGGTTTTTCTTGTAGTGTCCTGCCTCATGTGCCAAAACTGCAACTAATTCCTCCTGTGTATGGTTTTCTATCAAGGTATCATACAACACTATTTTTTTCTTTTTTCCGAAACCAGAAAAGAATGCATTGGCTTTAGCAGACCTTTTTGATCCATCAATCACGAAAATATTGGTGAGTGGGAAATTAACTTTTGAGGCATAGCTCTGAATTGCCTGACGCAATGCGCCATCTTCAAGCGGTATGAGTTTATTGAATAGCGGAAGGATTAGTGAGGTATAAAACATATTCATCCCAATCATGAATAGTGATATAATTACCCAGAAAAATACCCAAAAACCCGTACCATAAAACATTACTAAAAAGATAAGAACCGAAAGCAAAATGCCGCCAATTAATGCTGTAATTGCGTACCCTTTCAGTTTATCAAGAATAAAAGTTTTGACGGTCGTTTTGTTGAAGCCGTATTTTTCTTCAATCACGAATGTTGAATAAATTTGAAACGGCAAGGAAATGATGTCGCTGGCTATGAAGATCACTCCAAAAAACATCAAAGTCCTGAGAGGGTTGAATGCCGCATATTGCCGCAGGAAGTCATCAAGCCAACCAAAACCCCCGCTCAATAGCATCACCAACAGAATTATAAAGCTGAAGCTTGATGTAAGAATAGAAAAGCGTTCTATTTCGGCTTGATATCGCTGAGACTTTTCATACTTCGCTTCATCATAAATACCTTCCAGTTCTTTCGGAATAGTTTCTTGTCTGTTCTGCGAATTAAGAAATGATAAAATTCTTTCAATCACAAAATCAATTGAAACAATACCGACCATTAAATAGAGAAGGGCTTCTGGAGACATTGACAGTCAATTTTGAACTTCCTGTTAGATTATTTTGTAATAACTAGTGAACGCAAAGTTAGTTCAGGCCTAAATAGCATTCTTTTAAAGAGAGAAACAATGAGTGACAAAAATGACAAGCCAAAGGTGAACGCTGAATTGGAAGGGTTTAATATCAAAATTGACTCTTTTGGTGAAGTAAAAACATCATTTGATGTGGACGAATTAAATGTTTTTCTCAACCGGAATGTGGAAGACAAGAAATTGAAGAATAGAAAGGATATCGACGATTTGAAAAAGCCAAAGAATTAGCGTTGCGGCATAATAACCCACAAAATCAAATAAACTATTACCCCTGAAAATGCGGTAAAGATTGTTAATAATGAGTAAAGCAGTCTTACCAATGTATAATCCCACCCGAAGTAATCAGCAAGCCCACCGCATACACCCGCAATGACTTTATTTGGAGATCTCGTAAGTTTTTGTGCACTCATGTCCCTTTTTTATTTCAAATATAAAAATGAGCGAGTGCTATTTTAAGAAACAGCTTTTAGAATCCTATTCACCTGCTTTTCATGATGCGATTGGTGGGCGATCATCGAATCGATAGCCTGATTGAGTTTGAGCCGACCAAAAATTGGATGCTTGAAAACGGCAAGGTTCTGATTTTCTTCGGGGAATTCGTTGATGAGCTCACGCCATTTAAGTCTCAATTCGTCCCATTCAGTTTTAATCGATTCAAGAGAGCCTTGGTCAGAAGGCTGTTTTAAAACAGCAGGCATTTTGTAGCGAATTGGGGAGTAAAGTAATGTTTTCATGGCCAGTACTCTCAATGGTGCTGTAAAGTCAGCCTTTGGAATGCCTCCAAAATGTAGCTTTTTCTTTATATAGCCCAATGTACCCTCTTCCGCTCCCTTTACATGGTTAAGCACCTGGATAATATTCCATGAATCAGTAGTTGGCTTTTTGTCATGAAGGTCTACCGGAAAGCTTTCAATTTTGGAGATAATTGCCAAATTATCCTTTTCCAGTTGATTGTACTTTTCAAGTAATTTTTGATTGATATTCATTGCCATTAAAAGTACAACTTGTACTTAGCCCATACAAAAAGCCCTTGTGTTATCCTTTTTGAAGGTTTGATTGGATTATATTAGCTTTGGTTATGAGAACCAAGGCACTAAAAATCAACCTATAGAGCATCTGCCTAATGACATTTGAAACCCTCGATGTCCTGACCTTATTCATTTTTCTGGCAGGGTTCTTTCTCTTCATTAATATCCACTTTTTAAAGCTCCCCTCATCAATTGGTTTGATGATAATGGCTTTGACGTTGTCCTTGGCAATACTCGGATGTGGTCTGTTAATACCAGGCTTTCAAGAGACTACTTTCCGAATACTAGAAGAGTTTGAATACCGCGAAGTAATTTTCGAAGTCATACTAACGTTTCAGCTTTTTGCAGGTGCGCTACACATTGATTTTAAGCGACTAGCGGAAGAAAAAGGCCCAGTTCTAATACTGGCTGTTTTTGGTGTGATCATTTCAACGGTGGTAACAGGTGTTGGCACTTATTATATCCTCAATTGGATAGGGCTTCATCTTGACCTAATCTATTGCCTCGTTTTTGGTGCGTTGATCGCCCCAACTGATCCCATCGCAGTTATCTCAACAATCAAAAGGTACAATATTTCCGAAAAAATGGAAATTAGAATTGCCGGAGAGTCACTATTTAATGACGGAATTGCGGTTGTTGTTGCACTTGCCCTACTTGAACTGGAAACCGAGGAGATCGACCATATTATTCACATGCGGGATTTGGTCTGGATATTCATAAAAGATATATCAGGAGGGGTGATTATAGGGGTGATATTAGGTTACACCTGCTTCAAGCTTCTTGAATTTATAGATAACGACCAATCAGAGTTAGAAATTCTGGTAACAGTAGCACTTTTGATGACATCCACACAGCTTGCGCATTGGGAACATCTTGAGGTTTCAGGCAAGCAGGCTGCGGTTGTAATGGGTTTGATAGTTGGAAATGAAGGGAAGACCGATAAACTTGTAGGTGCTGCCAGTGATTATGTTTTCAAATTCTGGCATTTGATGGAGCAAAGTTTCAATGCTATTCTCTATGTGCTTATCGGCATGGAAATGCTGATAATACCTCTGCATCTTAATTATTTCAGTGCAGGGTTTTTTGCGTTTGTAATTGTATTGTTCGCCAGATGGCTTGGGGTTTTTGTACCAATCAAAGCACTTTCTTATAAACATAAATTTGACCCGAAAACGATCCCAATTATGGCATGGGGTAGTTTACGTGGAGGCATTCCTGTGGCGCTGTCCTTGACACTACCCGAATTTGAAGGGAAAAACCTTGTGATTACACTTACCTACGTAGTTGTAGTGGTTTCGATACTGTACCAGGGGCTTACAGTTAACTATATGCTAAAGAATATGGTGGGCAGAAGACCAATTATTGAAGATGAGAAGAAGAAGTAGTTTCTTCTTTTGACTTGTAAAGGATTTTCCGGGCATTCATTTTTCTTAATTCCTGTTGAATATCAGAAATTAACCCCATTTCAATTTCCTCATCTGCCCTTATCATAACGATCATTTGATCTCGATGATGTTCCGCTAATTCGTTTCTTTTTTGCTCTACCCATTGCGGTATTTGATTTATTGAAACAATTTTTTCTCCATTATAAATTCGGGGTTCTTTACCTAATAATTTGTCCTTGGGATAGCCGATAATTAGTTCTTTTACTAATACTTTTTGTTGTGCTTTCGTAATACTTACTGCCTCTGGGATTTTGGCGTCAAGGTGTTCAGTATCCTCTTTGATGACTGCGGTCACCATAAAAAAGAACAACATCAGAAATACGATATCAGGCAGTGATGAAGTGTTGATGACAGTTGCTACTTTTATTGAATTATAAGCTCTTTTCATTCTTTCTAAATTGTTGGCTCAGCAAGTGAGATATTCATTGGTACACCTCGTCTTGCTCTATTATAGACCTCTTTTTGTTCAATTTTGTCCAAATCAAGGGAGCGAAATTCTTTTGAAGTCAAGTTGACTCTCTCCGCATAGATTTCATAATACGCCGCTTTCAATTCATCGAGAACAGCGATGAATGTTTTGTAATTAGTCCCCCTGCTTGTTTTTAATGAAACAATGGCATCTTCTGGGCTTTCTGACAAATTCAGGTCACCATTCACATTCATGATAAAAGCCTTCACCTCTTTTTTCAGCCCTGCAATATCATCCCATACCTTATCCTCGACTAAAAGTTCATTATTGGCATTTATCAGAATTTTGAAAAGGTTCCGATCATGAACTTGATGGATAGGCTGATTTTTAGCGTCTGGCGGAAGTTTTATAGAGACGCCCCTGTGCTGTAAAATGGTAGTTGATACTAGAAAGAAAATCAACAACAAGAAGGCAATATCTGCCATAGATCCGGTATTCACTTCAATTTGTTTCGGCGTCTTTTTCATTGATGTTTTGATGGTTAAAACCTCTCCAATCAATAAAAGTCACACTATTTGCATCTTTAATTACTTTTGAGGAACCACCTTTAGCTAGAATCAAGATTAGTTAGTCTTAATGGATAATTTTCGAAGGAAATTAGAAGTATACGCCCGTGGCGACAGGCAATTTATGATTGATTTAGTACGTGTTTGTTTAGCCGATCTCGATGAGTTTATGGTTAATTCACAACATGGGGTTGCTGATAAAGACTTCGAGATGTTGACTTTCACAAATCATAAAATCAAAACTATTAGTGCGTTCTTTGGGATGGCAGAGTTGGATAAGCTGAGTGATCAATCATTGGAAGCTGCTATGGGAGAGAATGGTGTGAAAACAGCCCATCTTAACAAGCTCTCAACTACAATCAATGGAATAAAATCCGATATGAAATCAAGTATTAGTGACCTGTACGATTGATCTTCAATTCAAAGATGTCATTTCTTGAGTAGTGGCCACACACATCAAAATCCATTCGGCTGGCTATTACAGCTTTAAGGCTCAATTCTGAATAGATTATTCCACTTTCATCAAACAATGGCCCTGCAATAACATTGCCCATGGGGTCTACAATTACGCTGCCACCTCGGCAAAGCACATCAGATTCTGGTTCCAATTGCTCTAAAGCCAGCACATGTTCAGGGTACATATTTTTTGTAACATATTGATTTGCAGACAACACATAGCACCGCCCCTCACAGGCGATATGCCGCATTGAAGTTTGCCATGTCTCCCGTTGGTCTGCTGTTGGGGTCATGTAAACCTGAACTCCCTGTTGATACATTGCCATTCTGGCAAGGGGCATATAGTTCTCCCAACAAATTAATCCGCCAAGCTTACCAATACTGGTATCAAAAACATCCAGGGTTGAGCCATCGCCTTCACCCCAAATTATTCTTTCAGATGCAGTAGGTTTGAGTTTACGGTGTTTACCAAGCAAATTGCCATCAGGCCCAAAATACAATGTGGTGCAATAAAGTGTACCACTGCTGATAGGCTCCTTTTCTATAACTCCGATAACAAGGAAAGCATTGGCTGATTTAGCCATCTTACTCAAAGAGCTAAACTCTTTGCCTGACAGGTTCAGGGAATTCTCATTATACAATCTCCACAATTCCCTACCGGCTTCATTTCGGCTACCGACGTTGGTTCCAAATGATAAGCCCCTGGGATAAGCTGGAATGAACGCCTCCGGGAATAAAATCAGCCTGGCATTATTCGAACTTGCTTCATGGACAAGATCGGCAGTTTTTTCAATTGTTTTGGCTAAGTCAAAAAGTACGGGTGCATCCTGAATTACTGCCGCTACATACTTTTCCATGCCCTTTGGTTGACCTAATTAAGCTACCACTCCTTCTTTAGCCGCAAGTGCCTCCTCAATGTATTTGAAGGTAGAAAGTATTTGAGGCTTACCATCGATCACAGCCACATTGTGTTCATAGTGACCAGAGGGTTTATGGTCGGCAGTGATGATAGTCCAGCCATCATTCAATTGCCTGACATCTTTTGTTCCCATGTTAATCATAGGTTCAATGGCGATTACCAGGCCATTGTTGATTTTTGGGCCTTTGCCTCGCTTGCCATAATTCGGCACCTCCGGAGACTCATGCATGTCACGGCCGAGACCATGACCTACCAGTTCCCTAACAACGCCGTAACCATTTTTTTCCGCATGTTGCTGGATGGCATAGCTTACATCACCGATTCTTTTATTTAGCTGAACCTGCTCAATGCCGAGATAAAGACATTCTTTCGTTACATCCAATAATCTTTTAACATCAGGCGCTATTTCGCCAATTTCAAATGTCCAGGCATGATCACCATAAAACCCATTCATAAATACCCCGCAATCAACTGAAACGATATCGCCTTCTTCGAGGGGCTTGTTATTCGGTATGCCATGAACAATTTGTTCATTCACTGAGGTGCATAATGAATTGGGAAAATCATATAGGCCCAAAAAACCGGGATGGGCACCGTGATCACTAATGAACTCAAAGGCAATTTTATCTAAATCGAGGGTAGAAACACCTGGCTCAATTTTTTCAGCAATTACACCTAGGGTCCTTGAAACAAGCTGAGCACTCTCTCTTATCAACTCTATTTCTTCAGCAGATTTTAACGGGATCATTCGGAATAATTTTCTAAGAAAACGCAAAGATAATGTCTTTAAAATGAATTGATTAAAAACAAAAAAAGCAGGGTTTTAGCCCTGCTCCCATTTTGGAATAACCCTTTATTAAATAACGCCCTCAAGAACGTCTTTAATTGGAACTCTTTGTCCGTCTTTGTATGATACAATCCAGGCTTCTTTCACACCCATCTCACGTAAATACTTTTTAAAAGTATCTGCTTCCCAATAATCTTTGAAAACGCCTAAAGTATATTTCTTTAATCCATCGGCTTCTTCAGCTTTAAATTCGCCACCCTGATCGTACTGGGCTAAATCTTTCTTTTCAAATGCACCGATTTGAACTTTGAACACAACGCCGTTTTGATCATCGATTGTTCCCGGCCCCGAAGAAGGCTTCCTCTGTGCTGAGGCGGCTTGGCTCTTAGCGCTTTCAAGTTCGCTCCTCAGGCTTGCTAATTGACTCTGATAATCAGAAATCTGTTCATCTTTTTCAGCAATCCTATCTTCAACACCATTAGCTTCCGTTTGTAAGCCTTTGATCTGATCCTTCAGTGAGCTGTTTTCGTCAAGCAGGCTTTTATACTGCTCTGGCGAAAGCGCCTTTATCCTTTTCTTCCATTCCTTCTTCTCTTTTTTTGACATCTGCGCAGAGGCATCAAAGCCTGCGAAGACTACCAAAAATCCAAGAAGTAAAGCGGTTGTTAAATGTCTCATTTCTAAATAATTATGTTTATGGCCTTAAATGTATACTGAATGTACAAAAATATCTTGCTTCAAGCCAAAAAATTTAGCTTCATCAACTTACTTAAGACTGCCAATCATATTTTTTGGCACTACCCATTCATCAAATTGCTCACTTGTAAGCAAGCCAAGATCAATCGCCGCTTCCCTTAAGGTAGTACCCTCTTTATGGGCTTTTTTAGCAATTTTAGCAGCATTTTCATAACCTATATGTGTGTTCAGCGCCGTTACAAGCATCAATGACTTCTCCAGCTTTTCTTCAATCACACCGTAGTTCGGTTCAATGCCAACTGCACAATTTTCATTGAACGATTGACAGGCATCCCCAATTAACTTTGCTGAATTGAGCAAGTTATAAATCATCATAGGTTTGAAAACATTCAACTCAAAGTGGCCAGTCATGCCTCCAGTTGATATAGCAACATCATTTCCAATAACCTGAGCACACACCATTGTAAGTGCTTCACATTGGGTAGGATTTACCTTACCAGGCATTATTGATGAACCGGGTTCGTTCTCGGGAATGAGGATTTCACCAATTCCGGACCTTGGGCCTGATGCAAGCATCCGGATATCATTAGCTATTTTCATCAGGCTCACCGCCAATTGTTTCAATGCACCTGAAGTTTCAACCATTGCATCATGTGCAGCCAATGACTCAAATTTGTTTTCAGCCGAAATGAACGGATGGCCAGAATGTTGGGCAATTTTTTTAGCAACCAACTCGGAATAGCCTTCAGGTGTGTTGAGACCTGTGCCTACTGCGGTACCTCCCAGTGCCAATTCTGATAAATGAGGGAGTGTGTTTTTTAGTGCCTTCAATCCATGATCAAGCTGGGAAACATACCCCGAAAACTCCTGGCCTAATGTAAGCGGTGTGGCATCCATAAAGTGAGTACGGCCAATTTTCACCACCTCCATAAATTTTTCGGACTTCTTTGCCAATACATCCCTCAATGCTTGGACTTTTGGGATTGTATTTTCGACCACCACCTTGTAGCCGGCAATATGCATAGCCGTAGGGAAAGTATCATTTGACGACTGCGATTTATTCACATCATCGTTTGGGTGAATTACTTTCTTTTCGTCACTCAGGGATCCGCCATTGATCACATGCGACCTGTTAGAAACAACTTCGTTTACATTCATGTTTGATTGAGTGCCTGAGCCTGTTTGCCATACAACCAATGGGAAATGATCATCAAGGTCCCCGGCTGAAATTTCATCGCAAGCCTTTCCAATGAGGTCAGATTTCGATTTGTCCATCACCCCTAATTCCGCATTGGTTTCAGCAGCTGACTTTTTGAGGATTGCAAAGGCCCTGATTATTTCAATGGGCATTTTCATTGTTTCTGGGGATATTTTGAAGTTATTACGGGAGCGTTCTGTTTGAGCTCCCCAATACCTATCGGCTGGTACTTCTACAGTACCCATTGTATCTTTTTCTATTCTATATTCCATGTTATGCTATTTTTCTCTGTGAACCGTTGCCAATGAAAATGGCGGCAAACAAACCGACCAATACTCTGAATGCCTGTCAAAGGGATTTGAATATTGAACCCTTGCACCTCTTTTGACTAAAATTGTTTGTCCTGCTTTTACCACTTCTTTCTGACCATCAATTTTCACCAACATCTGCCCCTTGGCAACCAGCGTAAACTCATCAAATTCAGGGTTTTGAAACGGCTCTTTCCAGCCCGGTGGAGCCTCCATTCTGGCAATACTGCATTGTTCGTATTTAAGGCTGGCATTACCAAAATGTTCCTCAATTAGCTTGGTTGAGCCTGTCGGGATATTAGTTGGGTCAGTTTGTTTAAGGTAGTTTTTCAAACCGTTTGAATTGGTGTGAATTTAAGAAATATTTAAAAGCCGGATCACCGTAAATGTTTCGCTTTTGTGTTCATTTTGAGATGAAAATCCCACAATACAATTCCAATTGAAACCGAAACATTTAGCGAGTGTTTTGTGCCAAACTGAGGTATCTCCAAACAGTCATCTGCAGCGGTAACTACCTCCTCGGAAACGCCGAATACCTCGTTGCCAAAAACAACCGCATATTTTGTGTCAGGTTCAGGCTTAAACTTTTCAAGGGAGACACTTTTAGTGACTTGTTCTACAGCAAGAATTTGATATCCAGCGTTCTTTAGTTTGGTTACTATTTCCAATGTGTTCTCAGCGTATTCCCATTCAACAGAATCAGTAGCGCCCAGTGCAGTTTTGTGGATGTCCCGGTGTGGCGGAGTTCCCGTAATTCCGGTGAGGTATAATTTTTCGATTAAGAAAGCATCGCATGTCCTGAATGCAGACCCGACGTTATTCAGGCTTCTAACATTATCCAGAATAACAACAACGGGTGTCTTTTCTGCTTTTTTGAAGGCATCGATCGTAATTCTACCCAGGTCTTCGTTTTTTATTTTCTCTCTCATTGATTGAGCATAATATTAAGGGGCAAGTCTAACAATCTTCATTGCATCTTTCACCGAAATCAGAAAGTTAGTAGGTTCGCATAATGGGAAAAAGTTCTTCAAAAAAGGCGCCTAAAGAAACCCCTTTGATGAAGCAATACAATGCTATCAAAGTGAAGCATCCGGGGGCGCTTTTACTCTTTCGGGTTGGGGACTTTTATGAGACTTTTGGAGAGGATGCTGTTAAGGCCAGTAAAATTCTGGACATTGTTCTAACTAAAAGAGCAAATGGATCTGCATCACATATCGAGTTAGCAGGATTCCCTCACCATTCTCTTGATACATATTTACCCAAACTGGTTCGATCTGGAGAAAGGGTGGCCATCTGCGATCAACTTGAGGATCCCAAGTCTGTCAAAGGAATTGTTAAAAGGGGGGTGACAGAGCTGGTAACTCCTGGGCTGACCTTTAACGATAACGTACTTGAGAAAAGCCAGAACAATTTTCTTGCGTCAATTGATTTTAGTGAGGATCAACTTGGCCTCGCACTGCTGGATTTATCTACCGGTGAGTTCCTCGTTGCAGAGGGGTCAAAAGATTATATCGATAAGCTTATCCAGGGTTTCGCTCCGTCAGAGATAATTTATTGTAAGAAATATAGGGACAAATTTGAACGATTGTTCAAAAACGAATTCAGCTCATTTTGTTTGGAGGAATGGATCTACTCTTTTGACTATGGGCATGAAAAACTGATCAACCACTTTCAGACTAAAAATTTAAAAGGGTTTGGAATTGATCAGTTAAATCAGGCAGTTGTTGCTGCAGGGGCCATTTTATTTTATCTGGAAGATACTGAGCACAAGGAGATCAACCATATATCAAGTGTGGGCCGCATTGATCAGGATAGGTATGTATGGCTGGACAAATTCACTATTCGCAACCTGGAGTTGTTGCACCCTCAGCAGCCGGATGGGGTTTCATTAATTGATGTGATCGATCAGACGGTCACCCCTATGGGTTCTAGAATGATCAAAAAGTGGCTGGTTTTGCCACTTAAAGAGAAAGCCCTTATTGATGAGAGACTGGAAATAGTAGAACAGTTCTTTAGTAATGAAGAATTAAGTACTGGCTTGATATCCCTATTGAAACCGATTGGTGATTTGGAACGCCTGATTTCTAAAGTGGCCGTTGGTCGCATCAACCCGCGGGAAATGAACCAACTCAAAAAGGCACTGGGCCAACTTCCTGGAGTTGTCAATTCCCTGAATTCTTCTGATGACAAGCCTCTGAAAGAGATAATCGATCAAATAAATAGCTGTGACGCTTTGTACACAGCAATTCATGCCACTCTGAAGGAAGATGCACCTATGCTAACCCATCAGGGCAATATTGTGAATGATGGTGTTGATGCTGAATTGGATGAGCTAAGGAAAATCTCTTTTTCCGGGAAAGACTATTTGCTCCAAATTCAGAAAAGGGAAACTGAACGTACGGGAATTGCCTCACTAAAAATTGCCTACAATAAGGTTTTTGGATACTATCTCGAGGTAACAAATGCCCAAAAAGATAAGGTGCCACCAGAGTGGATTAGAAAGCAGACCTTAGTAAATGCTGAACGCTACATTACTGAGGAACTCAAAACCTATGAAGAAAAAATTCTTAATGCCGAAGAAAAAATTGTTGGGATAGAGCAGGGCATTTACCAGGGTTTGATAGTAAAGGCCTCTAAATACATATCGCTGATTCAGCAAAATGCCAAAATACTTGCGAAAATAGATTGCCTTCTTTCTTTTGCTGAAATTGCCTTAAAGAATAACTATGTCCGCCCAACTATAAATAATGAGCAAGAAATTGACATCAAGGATGGTCGCCATCCTGTGATTGAAAGTCAACTGGCCGCAGGTGACGCTTATGTGCCCAATGACGTTTTTTTAGATAATCAATCTCAGCAAATCATGATTATTACCGGCCCAAACATGGCTGGCAAGTCTGCTTTATTGAGGCAAACAGCTCTAATCGTCTTGATGGCTCAGATTGGTGGGTTTGTGCCTGCCGCATATGCCAAAGTTGGGCTGATTGATAAGGTGTTTACCCGGGTTGGAGCATCCGACAATTTGTCTAGAGGTGAGTCCACCTTTATGGTTGAAATGACTGAAACAGCCAGCATCCTTAATAATCTTTCAGATAATAGTTTGATTTTAATGGATGAAATCGGTCGTGGCACCAGCACTTATGATGGTATCTCCATTGCCTGGTCGATAGTAGAGCACCTTCATAACAATTCAAAGTTTAAGGCCAAAACACTGTTTGCAACCCACTATCATGAGCTCAATCAGTTAACCAACGATTTGCCGAGAGTTAAAAATTTTAATGTCTCTGTTAAGGAGCTAAACAACAAAGTGATCTTTCTGAGAAAACTCAAAGAAGGCGGCAGTGAACACAGCTTCGGTATTCATGTGGCACAAATGGCCGGCATGCCCAATGAAATAGTGATAAGGGCTAATGAAATTATGCTGCATTTGGAGAAAGACAAGCTGAAAGAAGGGAATATTGAATCACTTGAGGATCTACCCGCTTCAAATTTTCAGCTTAGCATGTTTGAAGCCGACCCGAAGTTTGAAGAAATCAGAAAAAAGCTGAATCAAATTGATATCAATACTATCTCTCCAGTAGAAGCGCTGTTAAAGCTGAATGAAATGCTTTCGATTTTAAGAGGGAAGTAAAAAATCATTTAAGTCATTGAAAATTTGTCCCGTCTAAATAGTTTTGCATCCCCGTAAGGGAACAAGCGAGAGTAGCTCAGCTTAAGCGCATCCGCCAGCCGGCGGACCAAGGTTGGAAGCCCAACCGGAGTGTAGCTGAAACCCTTGAAATAAAATAAGCGAGAGTAGCTCAGCTGGTAGAGCACAACCTTGCCAAGGTTGGGGTCGCGAGTTCGAATCTCGTCTCCCGCTCAAATTGAAAGAACAGATGTGAGTGAGCAGCTCACATTTGTTTTTTACAGCCACTGCTGCCGGGATGGTGGAATTGGTAGACACGCAAGACTTAAAATCTTGTGACCCTTGGGTCGTGTGGGTTCAAGTCCCACTCCTGGTACTAAAACCTAATAGTCTAGCTATTGGGTTTTTTTGTTTCTAATAAGATGCAAATCTTATTGACTAATCCCCAATGATGTCAGTTAGTTAAGAACATGCTAACTATAGTATGTAGTCTTGCAATCCCACCCAAATAGTTTTGTGATAACTATAGTATTCATTATGAACATCGAGTTATCGAAAGCTTTTGGAACAGTGATAAGAAACAGGCGTACGGAACTGAAACTCTCCCAAGAAGAACTTGCTCATCAGGCTGGCTTACACCGAACATACATTGGAATGATCGAACGAGGTGAAAAAAACATCTCCTTGGAAAACATCGATAAAATTTCGTCTGCCTTGAAGCTATCAATTTCAGAATTATTCAAAAACCTTGAAGATTCGAAGCAATGAAAGTCACCTTTTTAGGACAAGGGTTCACTGAAGAATCCCCAAACTCCATTGGAGTTCACATCAATAAATATTTGGCTGATAAGGCATTTAACAGTTTTTATGGCATCTCTGCATTTGCCAGCCCATTAGGAATAAAATTGCTTGATTCACTTGAACAGGCTAAGAAATCTTATGCTACAATTAATATGATTGTTGGAGTTGATCAGAGCGGTACATCCAAAGAGGCATTAGAAGAAATCCTAAAGCTTGATGTGAACAGCTTTGTGTTCTACCAACGAGAGTCTCCGATCTTTCACCCCAAAATTTACCTCTTCGAAGGGAAGGATGATACTTGCCTAATTGTTGGATCGTCAAATCTTACAGGAAAAGGTCTATTTAGCAATGTCGAAAGCTCAATTTTGATTCAGTTTAAAAATAACGATCAGCAAGGCCTAGAAATTCTTAAGGATTTGAAGAGCTACTTTAAGTCTCTTTTCGAACTTGACGATCCTAACCTATTTAAGTTAAATGAAGAATTAGTTTCCGCATTGGTGGGTGATGGTGTTGTTCCAAGTGAAATCAGTCGATCAAAGCAACATGGGAAAAAGATAGTTTCTGCCAATTTGAGAGAAATGAGGAATATAGGAATTCCTCATAGAGACTCCTCTAAAATACCATGGGATAGACTGAAGCTTAAATCCAATTCGACTACCGAGGAACCAACTGATCGAGAGGAGTTAGAACTAATTGGAAATTTAAAGGATACAGGAAAACTACCCAGACTTTTCATTTGGGAAAGCGGTCCGTTATCTGAGAGAGATTTGAATATTCCAACTGGGGCAAATACAAACGCTACCGGGTCAATGCTATTTAAAAAAGGGAAAATGAAGGATATTGATCAAAGGCACTATTTCAGGGATAGCGTTTTTAATGAATTAAAGTGGATAAAAAAGGTCTATTCTAGAAGTCCTCATATCGAAAGGGCATCTACATTTTTCCAATTATATATTCTGGGTGAAGATTTAGGTGTTTTCGAATTAACATTAAATCACAATACAGACAAGGAGTCCAAATCCTATAAACAAAATCAGCCCATGACTAATGTTAGTTGGAGATCAGCTAAGAAATTTATTAAGAATAAAAAATTAATTGGATTATCTGCTAAACTTTACAAAAATCAAGACTCTGAAAACTTCTTTACACTTGAAATTTCTTAAAGAGTTGTTGTATGCTAACTATAGTATGCTTACTTTTGGACAACTTCAGTCCAAATTAATATTAAGGTGAAACAAACCTTTGGTGAGCGTCTGAAAACCCTTAGAGAGTTAAATAATATGACCTTAAGGGAACTCTCAACTCTTCTTGGAATAGATACTTCAATGCTAGGAAAAATTGAAAAAGGAACTCGACAAGCTAATCCTTCTATAATCTCCAAGCTCTCCCAGATTTTCAATGTAAGTGAATCAGAACTTAGTGTAAGTATGATAAGTGATCAAATAGCGGATCATGTTGTTAAAAAATATAATCAACAAGCTATGCAAATTTTAAAAGTGGCTGAACAAAAAGTTGCTTATAGAGCTAAATCAAAACCTGAAAAAGATTGAAAAATGAGGCTTATTGAGAATGCATCCAAAGAAAAATTAAGAGGCGGGTTTTACACACCAAAACCTATTGCGGATTTCATCCTCAAATGGGCTATTAATGGCAGCAAGGATAATGATATTCTTGAACCAAGCTGTGGAGATGGTAACTTCTTAAAAAGCTTAAAGTCAGAAGGATTCTCATATGAATCTGTCACTGCAATTGAATATGATCCTTTGGAAGCTGCTAAAGCTAAATCAATTGAACTATCTGGTACCGAGGTGATAAATGAGGATTTCCACACCTTTTGCAACTCAACCAAAAAGAGATTTGATCTTGTTGTCGGAAATCCACCCTACATCAGATATCAATACTTTGATAAGTATCAGCAAGTAGCCGCTGAGGACATTTTTATTAGAGCTGGTCTCAAATATTCAAAACTTACGAATGCTTGGGTGTCTTTTGTGGTTGGATCTTCCTTGCTTCTTAAAGAATCTGGTGGCAAAATTGGTTTTGTGCTTCCAGCTGAAATTCTTCAAGTTTCTTACGCCCAGCAGCTTAGAACCTTCTTGGCTCATTTTTATAACAAGATCAACATCATTTCATTTGAGAAGTTAGTTTTTCCCGACATTCAGCAGGAAGTGGTATTGCTACTTTGTGAAAAAGATAAATCCAAAGATCACAACATAGATCACATTGAACTTCGAGACTTGGGTGAACTGAAAAATTTGGACTTATATAGATTGAAGTTCCCCAAAAAACGAATTGATTTCAAATCAAATAAATGGACATTTTATTTTTTAGATCAGAAAGAGATTGATTTCCTTGAAAATGTTGCAGAGAATAGAAAAATATCCACTCTCGGGAATTATGCTAACGTAGAAGTTGGAATTACAACTGGATCGAATGATTTTTTCACGGTACCTCTTTCCATTGTTGAGGAATATGATCTTGGCCACTATGCAAGACCTATGGTCGGAAGAAGTGTTCAAGTAAACAGTGTCATTTTCAATAACGATGATTGGCTTAAAAACAAATATTCAAAGGCCAAGGCTCATTTGTTAGTCTTTCCAAATGGCAAGAATCTTAAAAAGACCAATGGAGCTATTAAGTATATTAAACATGGGGAGGAACTTAAAATCCATAAAGGATATAAATGTGGCATTCGAGATGATTGGTTTGTAGTCCCATCTTTGAAAATCTCTGACGCTCTCTTTATTCGTAGAAACAACATTTATCCTAAGCTTATTATAAACAAAGCAAATGCTTACACTACAGATACAATGCACAGGGTGTTCCTGAAATCAGAGACTGATCTCAACGCATTTACTGCTAGTTATTATAATTCTCTTTCATTTGCTTTCGCAGAAGTCTCTGGAAGAAGTCATGGCGGGGGTGTGCTTGAACTTATGCCAAATGAAACGGAAAGAATTTTGCTTCCTTATCATGAAGATAACTCCGACCTCCTCGATCTAATAGATAACTCAATTAGAAACAAAAAGCCAATTGAGGAAATATTGGAAGTAACAAACAAAAAGATATTGCAAAAGAATTATGGGTTAACCGAGGAAGAAGTTGAACATGCTAGCAGTATTTGGACAAGACTTTCCAAAAGAAGACTTAATCGAAGATATCAGTCTTGAATGCCACTTATAAAATACCGATCAAATCATAATTCTGGTTAGTTGTCTAAATCAAAGTGAACGCCTCAATTTTACCAAGGCTGAATTAAGAAGTACGGTACCCCACTCCTAACGCTGATAACTTATTATCAGGGTTTTTTATTAACCTATCACCTCATAAAACTCACCTGCGCCTTCTGATATTTCTCCTGTTGCACAAATTCTCGCATGTTTTCCAATGATTTAAAGGGCTCATCAACAATAAACATGTTTACGGCCCACGCTGGAATGTTGCCTTTTGGGTCAGTGAAATATTGGTATACTAATTCTGTCTTCCCTGGTTCGATAGGTTTGAACGACCAACTGCCATAGATTTTTTCAATCCTAATTACTTTATTATGCCTGGGAATAGCATCATGTCGACTTTCAACGATGGACCTTACTTCACCTGTTATTGAGTCATAGGAATATTTTACATAGCTCACCATGTCACGGTCAGTTACGGGAAACGGTAAGTTTAGATGAAAGTAGACAATCCCTTCAGCATCAGTAATTTGTTGAATAATCTTTGCAGATTCTATATGGTTGTACCATTGGGGTGCTGCTTCAGTATCCAGTAAAAGTGCGACAATGCTTTCAACAGAACTATTGATGGTTGCCGTTGCCTTAAATTCTTTAAATCTCTCCCCAGCCGGTATTCTGGTATGAACCGCAATGCCCTTTTTTTGCTTTTCTAATACCCATTGCTCATCAGCTTGGGCCTTTGAAAGCATCGAAATAAGAATTAAGCAATATGTGAGAACAAACTTTCCAATCACGGGGTTATTCAGTTAACAATTTCCATAAACGTATACGACTGTATATTTACAAAACCAGACCGAGGGCATTCCCTTTATAATTTGCATTCAAAGATGGGTTTATCAGAAGACATAAAACAAAAGAAATTTAGATCGGAGTACAGCAAGGCCCTAATAAACATTTTGTATACCAATAGCTGGCTACATGAGCACCTTCTAAGGCTTTTTAGGGATTATGGTTTGACAGAACCGCAGTATAATGTGCTGAGAATTTTACGGGGCCAATATCCTAATGCCTGCACTATCAATCTTATAATTAGCAGGATGCTTGACAGAATGAGTAATGCGTCAAGAATAGTTGACAAGTTGGAGAAAAAGGGGTTGGTGAAGAGATCGCAAAGTGAATTTGACAGAAGGGCCGTTGATGTGATCATTACTCAAAAGGGGCTTGACCTTTTAGCAGAACTAGACGAACCGATGGCGATTTGGGAGGACAACTTAACGGGTCTAACAGTTACTGAAGCTACCCAGTTAAATGACTTACTTGATAAACTTAGAACCTCCCATAGCGACGATTAACCTTTGAAAATTTCGCTTGCTTCAAAAATCGCTAGGTCTATTGCTTCCTGTTGAGCGTTTTCCCGCTCAATGCCCCAGTTCAGTTTCTTTGATAAACTGTTTAAAATGAATTCTTTGTGTTGGGCGATGCTGTCAATATCGAAGAAAAGACGGCCGGTTCTCCTAATGATAAAATCAAGTGCTGAGGCCACCATCTCATTTTTTAGGCAGTATTCAATTTCAGCTTCTAAAAGAGCTTCTTCTGCACTTTTAAATTGACTCTCTAATTCGTTAAATTTTTCTAAAATCGGATCGCTTTGTTTACCGTAAGTTGCCACCAGGTACCAGGCATGATACTTATTTAGTTTGTGGGATGACAAGCGTTTTCCAATAGACTCGCGGTATTGTGCAACTGCCTCAGCATGCTCAAATGGCCCACCACTAAAAGCAATAGTTTTTGTTTTACATTTTACAAATTCCAATCCCTCGCTGTCTTCCAATTTTTCCATCACCACGTCAACTATTTTCTCGGCCATTTTTCTGTAGCCAGTCAACTTACCACCCGCAATTGATAATAATCCTGATCCAGACTCAAAGATTTCGTCCTTTCTGGAAAGCTCTGAGGCTGACTTGCCTTCCTCATGGATCAATGGCCTAACCCCTGCCCAAGTGGAGGCCACATCATCGATGGTTAGGTTAATGTCATTAAACATATTGTTTATCGAATCGATAAGGTATTGAGCATCAGCCTTTTCCGTCAGAATTTTATTCTTATCTCCGTAATAATCTGTATCGGTAGTGCCTACATAGGTTATTTTTCCCCTTGGAATAGCGAAAATCATACGGCCGTCAGGTACATCAAAATAAATCGCTTGTTTTACAGGAAGTTTGTTTTGAGGGAAAACCAAATGCACCCCTTTGGTGAGGTGCAGCTTTTTACCTTTCAGCGAACCATCCTTATCACGAAGTTCATCCACCCATGGGCCGGCCGCACTCACAATTTTCTTGGCCGAGATTATGACTTCTTCATCGGTTAGTAAGTCTTTACAGATAGCCTTGTTCACTTTTCCATCCGCATATTTAAAATCTATAACTTCGGTGTAATTCAGGCAAATTGCCCCATGGCTAACCGCGGTTTTTATTGCCTCCATAGTCAGGCGGGAGTCGTCAGTACGATACTCGGCATAAAGGCCACCTCCAATTACCTCCTCTTTATTCAGCAGGGGCTCTTTTTCCAGGGCCTCATTTTTATCAAGCATAATACGCTGATCAGCACTCTCAACGCCGGCAAGAATATCATAAACCATTAGGCCTACAGATGTCATTAATTTCCCGAATGTGCCATCCTCAGTGAGGGGCAGGAGCATTTTTTCAGCCGTGACCAGATGTGGAGCCAGTTTATGTACGATTGCCCTTTCCTGACCAACTTCCCGCACTAAGGCAACTTCAAACTGCTTTAGATATCTCAACCCGCCATGTATCAGCTTGGTTGATTTGCTGCTGGTGCCGGAAGAGAAATCGTTTTTCTCAACAAGCGCAGTTTTTAGACCTCGGGAAGCAGCGTCAAGAGCGATGCCGGCACCGGTTATGCCACCCCCAATTACCAATAAGTCGTATTGTGAACCAACAGCTTTTTGAATAAAGTGTGGTCTATTGAAGGTCGAAAAATCCATGCTCATTTGGAGTTAACACATAGGTAAAAGTTAATGTTCGAATTCAAAAGGAGTTTGGCTCAATTAAGCTTAATCCCCATATCAAATAACAAAAGAAGGATTGGCAATTATTTTACTATCGTTTCCCAATCCTCCAACGTATCAATATCAAAAGCACATTCTGTACATCTAATGGCGGTAATACTTTCAACTTCAAGTAATTTCCTTGCTCCCTGATCGCCTTTCAGCTGAGTAAGTGCTTTAAATTGAGATGGGTGAAAAATAGCCGGTACGCCATTTATGTTGTTATATCTGGAACAGACGGTATCATTGACTCTGACAAATGTGTCAATTAAGTTTTTCAAGTGATCGGGCTTTAAATTCGGCTGATCAGCAACTAAAACCATGATACCTTTTGAGCCCATTTTTTGAGATACCCCCATTCTCAAAGTTGAACCCATTCCTTCTTTCCAATGCGGGTTTTGCAATATGCTTGCCTCATTTGAAATAGTAGGTATGATCAGCTCAGCATGAGCCCCCAATACAACTGTTACATCATGGACATCGGCTTCATTAACGACGCTGATGACCCTGTTTAATAGTGTTCTTCCATCAATTTCCAGCAACTGTTTTGGTGAACCAAACCTTTTGGATTCACCGGCGGCAAGTATAAGTGCTGAGATTGCCTTCATAATGACCAATTAATCTTAAAAGTATTAAGTTAGTTAACCCATTTATGCGACCTCACAAACAACTAATTTTTTGGCCCATTATTTTGTTGGGATGTGCCACTTTTAAACCCCATTTTGAAAAATCAGTATGGGATAGCAATCCTCAAAACAGTGAGCTGTTACATACTACGATCATTGTTAGTAATACGGGTAGCCATAAAGATATAGCTCCGTCAATTTGGTCATTGGCCAACCGAGAAATTGATAATGCCGGGGAGAATTCTACACTCATCATTAACGGGGGCGTGGGCCCAAAATTTGGGATGCCTGACAGTTCTCATTTGGCAAAGCGCACTTTCTTTAATGAGAAACTTCAGCAATCATTAGAAGTTTTAGCCAATTCAAATGGAAAAAAAATCGTTGTACCAGGATATTACGAATGGGGAAATGGTAGAAAAGACGGCATTCAAAGAATCAATCGATTAGAAAAGAATTTGAACAATCAATTAAGCGATCAAGTTGTTTTTCCGGCTGACGGATGTGCTGGCCCTATTGAAATTGATTTAAATGACCAAACTGTCTTATTAGCAATCAATACCCAATGGTGGTTTCAGGAAGAGACTACCGATGAACGATCAGTTTGTGAGATAACAGGGAAGGCTGATTTTTTAGGAGCTCTCGGCGATGCTATCGATCGAAATTATCAGAAGCAAATTTTTGTAGTTGGTTATCACCCGTTGTATACAAATGGTCCCTCGGCTGGCTTTTATCCATGGCCAAAACACGTTGCCCCGCCGGTATTCGGGACTTTGCATGCATTTTACAAAAGATTTATAGGAGATCCCGATGATGCCTCAAATCTGAGTTATAGAATATTTAGGGCCCTGGTTTCCCGGATATTCGAGAAGCATGAAAACCTGGTTTATTTAGGTGCCGGAGAAAGGTCACTCCAATATTTTCAAAAAAAAGGTTTCCACAATGTGGTCACTGGATCCCTTGATCAACCAACCGCTGTTAGAGGTGGAAGAGATTCGGAATTCACCTTTGGATCAAGTGGTTTTACTAAAATCAACCAATATACTAATGGTGACACCTGGCTGGAATTTTGGACAATTAAAGACGGTGCAGAAGAAGTTTATCGCAAGAAATTATACAACTGGCAACCACCTGAGGTTCCTGACGATCCAAAAAGTATAGACTATTCTGGACAAACCGTAACGGCATACGCAACCAAACAACTTGATAGAAATAAGAAGCGGCCAGGGCTGCTGGGAAAAAATTATAGGGCAGAGTGGAGTGTGGAAATCGATAGCATTCCGGTATTTGATCTTGCGAGGGAACGAGGGGGACTGGAAATTGTGAAAAAAGGAGGTGGGCAGCAAACCCGATCATTGAGATTAGAAGCTGAAAATGGCCGGCAATATGTGCTGCGCTCAATCAGGAAGTATCCTGAGAATGCAATTGCGCCGGAGCTGAGGGGGACGTATATCGACGATTTCGTTTCAGATCAGGTATCGGCATCACATCCTTATGGAGCATTTGTGATACCACCAATGGCAAAAGCAGTGGGTGTTTACTACTCTAATCCGGAGATTGTGTACCTACCGGACGACCCAAGATTAGGCATTTATCAGAATGATTTTAAAGAGGGGCTTTACTTGTATGAAGAAAGGGCTGATGATGATTTTTGGGCTGATGCTGAGAATTTTGGGAATGCAGAAGAAATAGAAAGCACCAGCACCGTGATTGAAAAAATGGTTGATAGTGGCGATGACTATCCGGATCAGGCCCAAACAATTAAGTCACGGCTTTTTGACATCGTAATTGGCGATTGGGACCGGCATGATGACCAATGGCGCTGGGCTAAATTTGAGGACGCTGAAAAATATGGCGAGGGTATCGATAGTTATGAGCCAATTCCCCGTGACCGTGACCAGGCGTTTTTTCTGGGAGATGGTGCCTTACTCGAATTCGGCTCACATAAATGGGGACAGCCCAAATTTCAGGGCTTTCATCACAAAATCAGGGATGTGGAAGGCCTTGCATTTAATGCCCGCTATTTCGATCGCTACTTTATCACAGAAGCTGGGTGGTCTATTTGGGAGGAGCAGGCTGAACACATCCAAAAAAACCTGACTGATGAAGTAATTGAAAAAGCAATCAAAACCTGGCCTGAAGAAATTTATGCGCTATCGGGTGAGGAAATTGTCTCAAAGCTTAAACAACGCCGGGATGACCTGCATAAATATGCGAGGAGCCTGTACTTATTTCTGGCGAAAGATGTAAATGTGCTGGGAACCGATCAGGAGGATCTTTTCAAAGTTGAGCGGTTAAATGATAGCGAAACAAAGGTTTCTGTATTCCGCGTGAAAAATCAGACCCGTGAGGTAAAGAGCAAATATTATGAACGAACATTTTTGACCGATGAAACCCGTGAGATTCGTTTGTTTGGTTTTGGGGATGAAGATGAGTTTCAACTTGAGGGGAGTGTAAATAAAGGCCCGAAAATTAGAATGATTGGTGGAGATGGGGAGGATAAAATTGTGGATAATTCAAGAGTTGCTGGCCTTTCAAATATGAATGTGTTTTATGACAGGCAATCAGGGACTACCATTCAAAAATCCGGGGAAACGAAAATTAAAGTCTCTGATAGAAATGCTGAAATAAATGAATATGACCGCAGGGCGTTTCAATATGATATATTGGCTCCACAGATTTTCGGCGGCTTCAATCCTGATGATGCGATTTTAATCGGTGGCGGTTTTGCCTTTACCAAGCATGGCTTTAGAAAAGACCCTTTCAGTGCAAAACACACTTTTGTTTTTGATGCCTCGCTAAAATCTCAGTCATATAACTTTCATTTGACCAATGAGTTCAATCAGGCATTTGGCAAATGGGATTTTGTATCCAGGATTGATGTTTCTGAGCCCTCATTTGCTGATTTCTTTTATGGGTTCGGGAATGGCACTGTGGTGAATGACGACGCCAGGGAAGATGACTCGCAATATTATCGGGCCAGATATTCAATGATCAATGTCTCACCAACAATAAGGCGGCGCTGGAATGATGACAAACACTCTTTTGAATTAGGTGGGTTTTATCAACGAATAAATGTAGAGGAGGAAGACAACGATTTTGAAGGTGATGACCGGTTCATTTTTCAATATGCTGATTTCAGGGAAGGGGAGGGCTTTCAATTAATAGATGACGCCAGGCATTTTATCGGCAGTCGCTTTAGCTATTCATTTGATAACACCAATGATCCCGTTGTTCCCACCTCTGGATTGAAATTTAATTTTACAAACAAGTTGGTATCTCAATTGGCGGATGAGGACTCATTGAACAGTTCGCAGGTCAATTCAAATCTCTCATTTTATCTCACTATTGGTAAATCAGAAAGGGTTACGCTGGCATCCAGATTTGGCGGCATTGCCACCTTCGGTGAATTTGAGTTTTATCATGCTGCCAGAATGGGTGGATTGAACAATTTCAGGGGTCACCGAAGGTTGAGGTTTGCAGGAAATAATGTCGTCTACCAAAACAATGACATAAGAATTAAGCTTTTCGATTTCCGAAGCAAACTTTTTGTGGGCCCAGTAGGTATAAACCTGATTGCTGATTTTGGAAGGGTTTGGGCCACAGATTTACCAGGGAATGTTGAAAGCGATGAGTGGCATAAAAGTGTTGGAGGAGGTTTTTGGTTGTCCCCTTTCAAGGTTTTTGTGCTTGCCTTCGACTATACCAAGTCACTCTCCATTCCGGATGAAGATGGGGTACCGTTTATACGTTTTGGGTTCTTGTTTTGATGGATTTTGTATCCCTATCGGATTTTTACGTAGTAATTTAATAATATTACACGTATGGATTCAAAGCTCACGTTAAGCCTAAACAGCCAGGTAATTGATCAGGCAAAATCATATGCTAAAAAGAATAAAGTAAGTCTGTCGAGATTAATTGAGTCATACCTTTCATCATTAGGGGAACCTCAGAAAAGTAATGAAGACATAACACCATTAGTAAAAAGTTTAAGTGGTGTGATCAAAATTGATGATGGATCCGAGATGAAAGATTCCTATACCGAATATTTAGTTGAAAAGTACAAATGAGCAGATTGCTCATAGACACGAATATTGTCATTGATCTTTTGGCCGAAAGGATAGAGTTTTACAGTGAAGCGGCTATCCTATTTTCCCGTGGCGACAAGAATAAGGTTGAACTAACTACATCCGCTTTAACCTTTGCTAACACTAACTATATTTTAAGCAAGCAGCTTGGTGCTGCTAAAGCGAAAAAAGTATTGCAAAAATTTAAAGTTTTGGTGGCAGTTTTAGCACTCAATGATAAAATCACGCAGTTAGCCTTGGGGGATGATGCATTTAAAGATTTCGAAGATGGGCTTCAATATTATACTGCACTCGAAAATGACGTCGATGTAATCATTACACGAAATAAGGGTGATTTTAGAAGTTCCAGGATACCTGTTCTTAGCGCTAAAGAGTTTCTTGCCAGGTAATAACTATGCCCTCAATTCAAACAAATCTTCACCATCATTAGGAATAATCCTCAGTACCTGAGCTAGTACCAGCCTAACCAAAGTACCAGAGGCTACTCTTCGAGGTAGATTTGCAGCTTTGGA
This sequence comes from Cyclobacteriaceae bacterium, assembly GCA_040222875.1. Classification (GTDB taxonomy): domain Bacteria; phylum Bacteroidota; class Bacteroidia; order Cytophagales; family Cyclobacteriaceae; genus JAJCYL01. Next base: position 525,950 of record JAVKCG010000008.1, read on the forward strand.
AAATTGATCAACTGTGATGGATTGGTATTCATCAAGGTATTTCATCAGAATGCCCTCTTTGTCGCCATAGGTAAACCGGACATCCTTTATGCCGTTGCCACGCTTGAGAATTTGGGTCATTTCCCGGCTTGCCTGCACAGTTTTATCAGCTACTCTTACATACGCCTTGCCGTATTTATCAATGGGCTGGTCTTTTGCGTAATGAGGTTTTCGTTTCGCAGCTTTTATTTGATAATACAAAACTGATTTCTTTTTGCTAACGGCTATAGTTTCTGACTCGTACCTCACCTTTGGGACACAAAGCTGCTGAATCGCAGTGGTGAGCGCAAAATGTTCTTCTTCAGGATAGCGCAGTCCGCTAATTGAACCATCATCATCAACACCAACCAGCAAATGGCCACCAGAAGTATTTGCAAATGCGACCAATTCACGGACTACTTTTTCCGGGAACGCCACCTTCTTTTTGAACTCCAGGTGTTGCCCTTCGCCTTTTGCAACAAGGTGCTTTATCTGTTCAAGAGTCATACTTCAGGGCCTTAAAAAATCAATCAGTACTTAGGACTATTTTAAATCGTAATCGTCCCCATCCTCTTCTTCACCAAACTTATCCATAGTCAACATACTACTCAAAAGATCTTTGAACTGCATTCCCCGCTCAAGCTGATGTTTGCTCAACAGGCTGTATTCTGCCAGGCCATGTAAAGCAAATTCCATCAGAAAAGCTTTGGCTCCTTTGTCCAAACCCTTTTGATATTTGTCAACCAATTCAGCCAGGCCGGGAATATCATTTAAAGTTTTTAAGTGATCAGTATCAGTATCGTCATTCACTACATCCACCATGTTACTGTCACCAAACCAATCCACTATTTTCTTGAAAGGACTCGGTTTTTCTTTGTATTTCCTAAAATCATCAGGATTAGGGAAGTACTCGATAAATAATGTTCGAATTGCTTTTCCCACAAGGTTGTTTGCTACAATGCCTGGGCCCTCCTGCTCACCTTCGTAAACAAGCTCTACCTTGCCGGTAATGGCTGGCAGCACCCCGATAAAATCGCTGACCCGCACATGGGTGTTTTTATCTCCATTTATCAGCGATCTTCTCTCGGCAGCACTCATCAGGTTTTCATATGCAGAAATGGTCAGCCTTGCCGAAACACCGCTTTTGGCATCAACAAATTCACTCTCCCGGGCTTCAATAGCAATTTGCTCAATCAAGTCCTGACACAGCTGATGCATTTTTACAGATTGCTTTTGTTCCGGTTTCACTTTTGCCTCCTGCTCAGTGATCATCTTACCAATCTCAATAGTTTTGGGGTAGTGAGTGATAATTTGGCTGTCGATCCTATCTTTTAACGGAGTGACGATGCTGCCCCGATTGGTGTAATCTTCAGGGTTGGCTGTAAACACAAATTGGATATCAAGCGGTAACCTTAACTTGAAACCTCTGATCTGGATGTCACCTTCTTGCAAAATGTTGAACAAGGCCACCTGAATTCTGGCTTGCAAATCAGGCAATTCATTGATAACAAAAATGGCCCGGTTGGTTCTCGGAATGAGGCCATAATGAATCACCCGCTCATCGGAGTAGGGCAACTTTAATGTAGCAGCTTTTATAGGGTCAACATCGCCTATCAAATCAGCGATTGAGACATCTGGTGTGGCTAATTTTTCAGTGTACCTATCATCTCTGTGCACCCATGAAACCGGGGTTTCATCACCGTGTTCTTTTAGTTGGTCAACTCCGAACCTGGAAATTGGCTGCAGCGGATCGTCATTTAATTCAGAGCCCTCAATTATTGGGATATATTCATTAAGTAGGTTTGTCATCAACCTGGCAAGTCGGGTTTTGGCCTGTCCCCGCAGACCTAGCAAGTTGATGTCATGTTGAGACAATATCGCCCTTTCCAAATCAGGGATTACGGTATCTTCATAACCCCATATCCCCTCAAATACATTCTTCTTAGATTTTAAAGCAATAATCAGGTTATCCCTCAATTCATCCTTGATTGAGCGTGTTTTATAACCAGCTTGTTTTAGTGCCGATACAGTTTTTATCTGAAGCAATTGCTTCGCTGGAATTTCACTGAAATCCATTAAGTATACTTTTTAAAAGTTAAAATGATTTTCTTTTGTTGCGCTTGAAATCTTCAAACACAAGATTGCCCAACCCCTGCAAGCTGCTGTAATAAGCATTGCCCTTATTAACTGCTGTAAACTCCCTAACAAACTCCCGTAGGTAAGGATCTGAAGCTATCATAAACGTAGTAATTGGCACATTTAGTTTTTTGCATTGAGCTGCCAGGGTAAGTGTTTTGTTTAAGATCTTGCTGTCCAGGCCAAATGCATTTTTATAATACTTAATCCCAACTTTCATGCAGGTTGGCTTTCCATCTGTTATCATGAAAATCTGCTTATTTCGATTTTTCCTGCGCCTTAAAATGTCCATGGCCAACTCGAGGCCAGCAACTGTGTTGGTATGATATGGGCCCACTTGCAAGTAGGGTAAGTCTTTCATTTTTATTTGCCACGCATCGTTGCCGAATACTATGATGTCCAGTGTGTCCTTCGGATATTTCCTCGTAATTAATTCGCCCAAAGCCATTGCCACCTTTTTTGCTGGCGTTATCCGATCCTCACCATATAATATCATAGAGTGGCTTATATCAATCATCAGCACCGTTGAGGTTTGAGATTTGTATTCAGATTCTACAACCTCAAGATCATCCTGGGTCAGGGTAAAGTCACCCAACCCGTGATTGATGTGTGCATTCCTGATGGAGTCGGTCATAGCGATATTCTCGATGCTATCGCCAAATTCAAACGCCCGGTGGTCGGAACCCATTTCATCACCTTGTCCTGAAAAGTTAGTGCGGTGGTCGCCCTTGCCCCCCTTTCGTAGTTTCCCAAAAATTTCTTCCAGCGCACTTTTTCTGATGGATTGCTCACTTTTAGCTGTCAGCTTAAACTTGCCATCCTGATTTTCTTCTGTGATATAGCCTTTGGCTTTTAGGTCATCAATGAAATCGCCAATCCCGTAATCCTCGGAGGTCATTTTATACTGCTTGTCGAGATTCGTGAGCCAGGCCAATGCCTCCGCTACGTCGCCTGCTGTGATCACCATTAGCTGGAGAAAAACTTTGAGCAGGTTGTCAAAGGCACTCTGCTCAGGAGACTTCTCTGGGATGTATTCAGTAAACCGATGACCAATCATATTTTCAAATTCAAACCTCTTTTCATAACACTGAACTGAACTTAAAAGTTATGATTTACTTTATCAATTTTTTTGCCTAAATTCTAAATCAATTAGCTGGAGACTAATGAGATCCCGACGCAGACCCATATTGATTTCCTTAATTTCCAGTATAGCGGTTGGGTTCAGGGATTTTATCTATCGAATCATCCTTGAACCAAAGGCAAAAAATAAGTCCTCATCTAATAAATAAGCCCCATCTGCTTCCAATCAGTTTAATTTGACTAATGACCTGGTCGAAGAAGCATTTCTATATTTTTTATGCAGCGATTGTGGCCGTATACTTCCTCAATTTTTCAGGAAATGCCATTTGGTCGACACATGAAGCTTACTATGCCGATGCGGTTAGGTCCATGCATGAAACCGGTATTCTAACCGAGTTTTATTTCAATGGGGAGCACCGCTTTCAAAAGCCACCGATGACCTATTGGCTGATGTATGCAGGTAGTTCGGTTTTTGGGGTCAGTGAATTCGGACTGAGATTGCCAATCGTCATCTTAAGCTTGTTGAGCGTTTTTCTTGTTTTCAAAATTGGTGAGCTCCTGTATGGTTTCAAAACAGGGTTATTTGCGATGCTTATTTTTTCTGTAAGTGCTCAATTTGCCTGGCTTCGCAACTATGCCTCTCCTGAAATTCCACTTACGTTCTTTTTTACCCTCGGCCTTTACAGCTATTTGAGAAAAGAAAAGAGATGGAAATACCTGTCATTCATAGCTATCGGATTTGCTGCTTTAACCAAAGGCTTTCCATATATTTTTCTTTTTTTCCTGATAATCATTTTTGAACGGATTTTAAAGAATGGGTTTCGGGGAATTTTCAAGTGGATAAAAAGCTCTTATATCATTCCGGGCCTTGTGTTAACCAGTTTGATCGGTCTTAGCTGGCCAATATGGATGAGTCTAAAACACGGTGAAACTTTTACTTCCATGTTTTTTTCGGAAACCATAGGCAGGGTGGTTTCGCATCCGAATCCGATGTCACTCTCTGATCACCTGCTGTTCTACCCATTAAGTATTCTCTGGGGCTTTTTCCCATTCTCGGTTATCCTGCTGGCGGCTGTTGTCCATGTTTTCCGCCACCGAAATGAAGTTAAGGAACACGGTTTTATACTGAGTTGGTTAATGTCTTTTTTATTGGTTTTTACAGCTTCTTCTGGAAAGCTGCCGGTGTATTTGCTTCAGGCTTATCCTGCCCTGGCATTGTTGTCAGCGTCATTCTTGCTCAAGCCTATGAAGAAAAGATATATGGGTATTACAGTGAGCGGCCTGGTGATTCCATTATTCGCTAGTGTTACTGGCATTACCGCCTTAATCATTCTTTTCGAACTCAGTGGATTGTTTTTATTGTTGCTTCCGTTGCCATTTATTTTTTTGTTCTTAAAAATTTCTATCAATGATAAGCTGGCAATAATAAATTTTGGATCGATGCTGGTGGCATTGACAATTATGTTCACAGGTGTAATGTCAAAAGTTGAGCATTACAGGCCATGGAATGAATTAAGGCAGGTAATTCAAAAAATTGATCCCAAGACTAAAATTTATGCACCAGATACTTTTTTTGACAACCTGCCTTATTATAGTGAGAAGAAAGTAACAAAGGGCATCCCTCAAGGCGAGGATGGAGTTGTTTTAAGTAAGGCTGCTGAATTACGGGGAAAGGTTTTATGGAAGGGGTTGATTCATTCCGGAGGGCCGGAGAACCATGTTTTTAAGTTTCTAAGAGATTGCTATAAGCTCTCAAAAGGGGATAGTTCAAAGTTTGATTACTACCATTTGGTTCAGCTTGAAGCATTATAAACTTGTCACAAAATGCTTGACACATTCTGCCACTTCATGCTCAAAAAAGATTAACAGGCTGACTACTAATCCGAGTGCGATTAAGCCATAAGAAGTAATTGTATTGGTAAGATTGATCTTCATGTCAACTTGCTATTTGTGTGATAAGACACCCTCTAATATCCGAAGGTTTAAATATTGGCTGCATTATTTTTTTCACAACTTTTGTTAACGACATGTTAAAGTCGTGATAGACGCATAATGGTTCATAAAAAACGCATGTGTTTTTTATCATTAATTTTTTGGAGAAATTTGGACGGTCCAATGGCTTTGGAACCAAATTGATCAACTATGCTTAGCCCTGTACAGGAAAAGAAACAAAGACTTTACTTTAAACTCCTGGATTTTGACAGGAATGGTTTCATTGAAAAAAATGACTTTCAATCTATAGCCGAGAATCTGTGCATTATTCAGGGAATTGAACTGGACACTATTGCTTTTAGGGAAATAGAGGAGGCAGGTGAAAAGCTTTGGATGGACATTAGAGAATATGTCGACACTAATCGTGACGATAAATGCTCCTTTGAAGAGTGGATGGCTTTTGCAGATGAGCAGATTGTGAATAGCGATGAGGCCTGGTACGACAATTACATCAATTCAGTAGTAAACGGCCTGTTTGATTTATTTGATGCTAATAACGACGGCCTTATTTCAGACATGGAGTACCTTGACCTTTTCATATCATTTCGAATTGAGGTTAGGTTTGCTGCAAGATGCTTCCGAAAACTGGACCTCAATAACGACGGCTACATAAGTAGGGATGAATTAGTAACAGCTGTTCGGGAATTTTTACGAAGCGATGACCCTGAAGCTCCCGGTAATTGGTTATTTGGCAATTGGGAGGACGCATAAATTCTTCCAGATCCAGTTATGGTTCATGTGAGCTTTGTAATAGGGAGAAGCCACTTTCATTTCACCATTTAATTCCAAGAACCAATCATTCGAATAAGTGGTTTAAGAAAAATTTTTCCAGGCAAGAAATGGAGACAAGGGGCTGCAACTTGTGCAGAGACTGTCACTTGAAAATCCATAAAACCATTCCGGAGAAAGAGCTTGGTAGGGATTTTAATACAATCCAAGATTTACAAAGTCACCGGGAGATTGCTAAGTTTCTAGAATGGATTAAGAAGCGGTAGCCTTTTCTTCCTTGGGCTCTTCCCCCCTAATCTTAGCTTTGATCTTTTGTTCCAGCTCCTCCATCAATTCAGGATTGTCCAGTATCAGGTTTTTCACCGCGTCCCGGCCCTGACCAAGTTTATTGCCGTCATACGAGAACCATGAACCAGCTTTTTCCACAATATTGAGCTCTACACCGAGGTCAATTATTTCGCCGACTTTAGAAATGCCCTGGCCGTACATGATATCAAACTCAACCACCTTAAACGGAGGGGCAACTTTGTTCTTAACCACTTTTACCCTTGTTCGGTTTCCAGTGATGTTATCAGCAGCTTCTTTTATCTGTCCAATTCTACGGATATCAAGCCTCACAGAAGCATAAAATTTAAGGGCATTACCACCAGTTGTGGTCTCTGGGTTGCCAAACATAACACCGATTTTTTCACGAAGCTGATTAATAAAGATGCAAGCGCAACCGGTTTTGTTAAGTGTGCCAGTTAGCTTTCTCATGGCCTGGGACATCAGCCTGGCTTGAAGGCCCATCTTGCTGTCGCCCATTTCACCTTCCAGCTCACTTTTTGGCACCAGGGCAGCAACCGAGTCAATCACAATGATATCAATGGCACCTGAACGAATGAGGTGCTCTGCAATTTCTAAAGCCTGTTCACCGTTGTCTGGCTGGGAAATAAGCAGGTTATCGATGTCTATTCCGAGTTTCTCTGCGTATACTTTATCGAAGGCATGTTCGGCATCAATAAAGGCGGCAAGGCCACCAGCTTTTTGAGCTTCGGCAATGCAATGCATAGAAAGGGTGGTTTTACCCGATGATTCCGGGCCATAAATTTCAATGACCCGTCCTTTTGGTAAACCGCCTACCCCAAGTGCGATATCTAAGCCCAGTGAGCCTGTTGGGATAACAGGAACGTCAACTACCTTCTCATCGCTCAGCTTCATCACGGTTCCTTTACCGTACGTCTTTTCTAGTTTATCTATCGTTAGCTGTAACGCTTTCAGTTTTTCTTTTTGCTCACTCATTTTGATATTATTTTTTCACAGTAATTGATGGTCAATTTACCATGCTTGGAAGCGTAATCCAATCAGACAATTTGAAATATTTATCCACATTTTACTGCTCCAAAGCCACTTGACATCAAATGCTAATCTGCTCCCTGCAAGAATTCGGTATTGATGGCTATTACCTTGAATTTGAACGTATTAAAGCGGGTATCCGAAGATAGATTGACATAACGATTGGAATAATAACCGCAAGAAGTTAAAAACTCAAAACCATAGTTTAAGGTTGATCATAGTTTTCGAATTTGACTATTTTAGTCGGTCGTCTTTGATGGCCGACTAAATTTTTCTTTACTAATGAGGCGAGTGAAAAATCCCCAGAATATATTCTCCAATAAAAACCTGCACATTGTCAACTTGATTTTCTGGTCGGTGCTATTAGGAAGGTCAATACTCGAAATTTATAGTTGGCAAATTATGGGTGAGGATATTAATTGGGTCAATCGATTTACCTATCTGATCCCTAATTATGTTATCTTTTGGCTACTCACTTATGCGGTTTATTATTTGTATTTCAAAGTCAACCATCTGAGCATAAAAAGGGCTGCAATATTTCATTTTTTTGGAATGTTTCTATTTGCAGCCATCCATATAGTTGTCTTGTTCGCCTTACTTATTGCAAGCCGAAAAATGCTTAATTACCAGGATTACGGTGAGCGCCCTTTCCTGGAAATCTACAGTGGGTTTACAAGATATATGGTTCCTGATATGATAGGTGGTTTGGCTTTTTACTGTCTGATTTTGATCATCCTGATTGGCTGGGATTTTTATAACCGCTATCGCAATCAATACATTCAAAATGTTGAGTTAGAGTCGAAATTAACCCAGTCTCAACTGCAGACCTTGAAAATGCAGTTACAACCCCATTTTCTATTTAATGCGATGAACACCATCTCCATGATGATCAGGCGCAATAAAGATGATCAAGCTGTGGAAATGATTTCCGGATTGAGCGAGATTTTAAGGGAAACGCTTTCAAGAGAGAAAGACCAATTTGTGAAGCTTAGTGATGAAATTGATTTGGCTAAAAAGTACCTCGATATTGAACAGGGAAGGTTTAAGGAAAAAATTAAGGTCTCATATGACGTAGCTGAAGATTGCAAAAAGCTGCCTGTGCCAAACCTGCTGCTTCAGCCAATTGTCGAAAATGCCATAAAACATGGGATTTCAGATTCCCTGAAAAACAGTGAGATAAGAATCTCGGCATTCAGGGATAATGGAAACCTTGGTGTTGAGGTTTTCAATACAGGTAAATTGTTGCTAGATGAATTTGATTGCAAAAGCCAAAAAGGTATCGGACTGGCCAATACAATTTCGAGGTTAGAGCGGTTGTACAAGGATGAAGCCAAGCTAACAATGTGCAACGAAGGTAACGAAGGGGTAAAAGTTACCGTTAAACTCCCTTTGAAAACCGCAACCAATGGAAAAAATCAGAACGGTCATCGTTGATGACGAGGAAGAGGCAAGGGAAGGGCTCAAACTTCTGATTGATAAACTCGATGATTATGAAATTGTAGCGGTTGCTAAAAACGGTGTAGAAGCAATCGAGGCAATTAACAAACTCTCCCCACATTTAATCCTACTTGATATTCAAATGCCGGAAATTAACGGCTTTGATGTGCTGGATAATTTAAGCCTTGAGCCAACACCAGAAGTAATATTCGTAACAGCCTACGACCAATTTGCTCTCGATGCTTTTGAGCATCATGCCATTGATTATTTATTGAAACCATTTTCAAATGCCAGGCTGATTTCGGCGCTAAACCATGCCAAGGATCAAATCGACCAACGCATAATCAATGAAAAGTTGGAGCGCTTGCTTACGGACTACAAGAAAGAAAAGGGTATAGATAAAAACGACCGGATCATTGATGAAAATGAAGAAACGGAACAGCGAAATGGTCGGTTAGTTGTTAAGTCGATGGGTAAGATACATCTCCTGGATTATGACGAAATTGAGTGGGTGGAAGCCTACGATTACTATATCAAAATCCACGTTGAAGGCAGGTATCATTTGGTAAGGGAGAGCATGAAAAACATGGAGAAGCGACTGCCAGAAAGTTTATTCAAGCGTATCCATAAATCAAGCATTATCAATACCCGCCTGGTTAAGGAGCTTAAGCCAAAGCAAAACGGTGATTATCTGGTGACACTTAGAAATGGGCAAGAGCTTCGCCTTAGCCGCAATTACAACCATTGTTTGGAGGAGTTGTTGCAGGAATGACTAATGCCACATATGGCATTCTTTACAGAGCTTGCGCTTCCCGATTTTGCGCTTCTTAGGTGCTTTTTTATGGCCCAGGTACTGATTGGCAGTCGTTTTATTTCTTTGCTTTTCAAGCTTTCTGGCAGCTTTTAAGTTACGTTTTGTTATTGCTTCCCGGCGCTCTTCAAACTCATCAATCTTTTGATTGAAGTAGTTGGAGTAAGACTTTTTTAGTCGTTTTTTTCTTTCCCGCTTGCTAAGGGTTTCTTCTTGCAAATTGTTTTGAGCAAGATTCGTTTGCGGTTTTACTTCAACTTCCCGAGAGTTTTGGGCAAAACTTTCGGTAACACCAAAACCAATAAAGCAAACAAACAAAATCAGCCTAAGCCTTAACATAACACCACTTATTTTCACCAATTCAATAACTAAAATTGAGGGTTTTAATTGTAAAATGAAAGAAAAATCAGTTTTGGGACACTACATGTAATTTTTGAACCATCTCTGAAACACATATAAAGCCCAGGTTTTGGCATGTGCATCACTAGGATTGAGTGAATGCAATTGACCCCTTAAATTCCGAATTGTTGGCCAATTGAAGATTCCTTGATCCTCAATCAATTTTTGATTGAACAGGTTTCGATCGAGGTCGCCTTTCAACTCATTTCTAAACCACTTCAGCAAAGGAACTTCAAAGCCGTGTTTTGGCCTGCGGTAAAGACTTTGTGGTAGTATTTCCCGGAATGCATCCTGTACAATCCGCTTTCTGATTTTTCCATCAATTTTATATTCATCAGGTAATGTGAATGCAAATTCCACAACTTCATGATCTAAAAATGGTACCCTAACCTCCAGGCTATTGGCCATTGACATCATATCAACTTTGGTCAGCATGTCGTTTGCTAGCACCAATTTCGTGTCAGCTAAAAGGAAATCGGTTAGGGTAGGGTTATCAGGAATATGGTTCAAATAGCTTGATTTCAGACTTCTAAATGCGTCATGACCGATTCTTGACTTGGCTTCGCTTGACAAAAAATCTGCAGCCTGATTTTCAGAATTAAATGCAGCCCAAAGCCAGTATCGATCTTGTGGAGTCAGTTTTTTACCAACCGAAAATCGATGCAATTGACGAATCAGGTTTCCAGTTTTTCCAGCCCTTGATTTCGGCAGTAGCTTCCAAAGTGGGCCAAAAGCCGAAACGAGTTGACCTGCCAAATCATCTTGCAAGCTTCTGCTCAGCGCATAGTGTTTGTTGTACCCTGAAAAAATCTCGTCGGCTCCATCACCCGAGAGAGCTACGGTAACGTGATTTCTGGTTTCCTTGCTCAAAATGTAAACCGGGAGGGCCGAAGAGTCGGCAAATGGCTCATCGATATAATTTACAACCTCGTCAAGGTGCTGATAGAGATCTTGATTGGTGAGCTTGAAAACCTCGTGATGGGTATTGAACTTTTTAGATACCTCATCGGCATAACTGGTTTCATCAAAAAATGGCTCATCAGCATAGCCTATTGAAAAAGTATTCAGCTTTTCTACATGTCTCGAAGCAAGGGCAACAATTGATGACGAATCAATACCACCGCTTAAAAAAGCACCCAATGGCACATCTGCAACCAGTCTACGTTGTACCGATTTTTCCAGCAAAGCGACAAGCTGATTTTGAGCTGATTCATAACTCAAACTCTTTTCCATATTTGAGTCGGCTGGGATTTCGTAAAATGATTTAATCTCAAAAGTGCCATTGGCAACTTTGATAAAATGTCCTGGTGGGCATTTTAGGACATCCTTAAAAATTGTTTTAGGATTAGGAATATAGTTAAGCTGGAGATAGGTGTACAATGAAGTGTAGTCGATCTCTTTTTTTACCCCGTAGGCCATGATTGACTTCATTTCAGAAGCAAAAATGAAACGATCATTGTCATGCGTATAAAGCAGAGGCTTGATGCCCATTCGGTCCCTCGCCAGAAATAGCTCCTGCTTTTTTTTATCAAAAATCGCTAACGCAAAAAAGCCATTTAAATCCTTCAAACAGGCTTCCCCTTTCTGTATGTACAGCTTGAGCAGTACTTCGGTATCACTTTCTGAATTGAAAGAATAACCGACATCTATTAATCTCTTCCGAAGCTCTTTGTAATTATAAATCTCGCCGTTAAAGAGTAGCACATACCTACCAGTTTCATCGGTCATCGGCTGATTCCCTTTTTCGCTGGTATCAATGATGGCTAACCTTCTGTGCCCAAGGCCTATAAATTGCTCAATGTAGAAATCCTGGAAGTCGGGGCCTCGTTTGCTGATGGCCTGAGTTGCATTGGCCAGGTACATCTGGTTGATCCGCCCAACTTCATTAAATGCAAATACACCGGTGATTCCGCACATAAGCTTCTCTTGAAGCCGTAATTTTAGCCCTAAATTTTAAAAGGATGCCATCAACAAATTTCGATCTAAAAATTTTGGTATTTATAGGCCTCTCAGCATTAATAATCTCAGGTTGTGGCACATCCAAAAAACTTGAAACCAGGAATTCCAAAATCAACACAGTCATTAAAACTGCAAGAGGCTACGCAGGTGTACCATACCAGTGGGGCGGTACATCCAGCCGCGGAATGGATTGCTCTGGTTTGCTATTGAAATCATTTGAATCCATCAATTATCCTATACCTCGAACAGCCCTTGAACAGAGCAAGTTTGGCAAGAAGGTTTCAATAGATCAGCTTCAACCAGGTGACCTTGTTTTCTTCGCAGCTGGAAAGAGGAAGGGCAAACTCACTCATGCCGGCTTGGTTACCGATGTTAGAAGCAAGAATGACATCCGGTTTATCCACGCTTCTTCCAGCAAAGGTGTGATTGAAGTGAACCTGATGTCAAGATACTACCAGGGTATTTTTAAGAAAGCGGTGAGAGTAGAGCTATGACTATTGCCCTACCATCACAAACGCACCCCAATAATATGGTTGAGGATATTCCTCCCGCAGTTTTTTCTGAGCATTTATGAAGGCGGCCGGCTTGTTCCCGGTTTTGAGCCAATCATCATAAAAGTAGGTCATTAACTTTTGGGTGGCATCGTCATCAACTGTCCACATTGACATTATAATGCTTTTTGCGCCAGCAATTTGGAATGACCTCTGCAGTCCATAAACCCCTTCGCCATTGGTCACTTCACCAAGCCCTGTTTCACATGCTGACATCACCACCAACTCTGTACCCTCCAGGTTCATGTTCATAGCCTCAAATGCTGTCAAAATACCATCTTGGCCCTCATCTTCTTTATCGAGAAACTGACCTGAGCTTAAAAAGCTATTGGCTCCAGCGAAGATCAAACCAGATTTTAACAATGGGTTTTGGACATAATTATCATCAGCCAGAGCTGCTATTTCGGCATCCTCTTCACTGTCATCCAAAAAGAAACCATGAGTGGCAATGTGCAGTGTATGAGGGCTCTGAACATTTTTTAAATTCGTCTCAATAGCCTGATCTTCCAGATAGACTTCGGGATCAGATGCATTTTGGCTGTATTGCTGCGAGATCAATTCAACTTCTGTTCTGGTACCAGGGAGTAGAGCAAGCAGATCGTTACTGCTAATGTAACGTTGTAGGTTGCCTCTTAATCCCCTTGAAATCCCACCTCTTAATCCACGGGTGCCTCTTGTGCCACGGGTACTTCTGGATGCGCTCCGCTCTTCATCCCCATTAGTTGCTGCTTGAGATGCCAGATATTCTTGCTGATAGCTGCCCTTATTATAATTAGGATAGCCAAATAGCACAGCCTTTTTGTCCCCTGGAAAAGAATTTGGATTATCAGCATAAGCAATTAAATCCTTTGTATTGGTCATCACCTGAATTTCCAATTCATCAATTGAGTATTGTCCATTACGTGGATTTCGCAATGTATAAATGCTGATTTGGTTAAATACGCCATCTGGTGAAAAGTACACCTTGTCAATGCCATTTAACCTGTTTGATATTGGCCTCCAATAGAGGTTATATGCGTATTCATCTTCAATGTTAAACTTGATCGCATTTCGATAATAGGTTAAGAATCTTCCTTCCAGTTCACTCCCATTTCTAAATAGCACCAATTCGGGATAATCTTCGGTATCATGTCTTACTATAAGAGCCGCATACCAGGCTTCATTGGTATAATAACCTGCCGAATCTGGCCGGAAGTTTCTAAACCTAAGAACTTCTACGGCTGCTTCTCCTGGGTTTAATTTCGCCTGTACATCCTTCCAGGTAATTTTCTTTGATGTATATGTATTGGCAAATGCGTTTGAGGATGCACTCAATTCTTTTTCTAATGAACTGGCAATTGTGGTCAATGAATCAATTCGTCTGTTACGCTCATCCAGCTCAAGCTCCAATGTGCTGTATAATTGCGATAACTGTTCTTTGTAATTAATCCACTGCGAATACTTATTAATGAGTACCGAGTCACCGCTACTCAGGATGGCCTCTCTAACTTTATTGGTCGCATACATGATTAATCCCTTAGTAGCCAGTTGATAATCATACATCAGGCCGTTTAAATGCTTACTTTCACGGCTTCCTTCAAATGCAAATGAGTTGAATTGTTCGAATGCCGGCTTTAATCTGTTGCTATAGAATTTTGCTTTTTCTTCTTCACTTAAGATCGGGAAATAGGCTTCAATCTGTTTGAAGTAATTGTCAAAAGTTTCGATAAACAATTCTTCAGCTTCTTCAAGATCTTTTTTTGCCCACTTTAGAATGGCATATTTCTTTATGGCCCTGGCATATAAAGGATGATCTTCACCCAGGGCCTTTTTCCTTACATTAATGGATGTTTGATAAAGGGGCTCTGCTTCGTCAAGTTGTTGCATATTAGCATACACATCTGCCAGGTTTAGCATTACGTGGGCATATTCAGGATGCTCATTGCCAAAGATTTCTTCATAAACCTGAAGTACCTTTTGCTGTTGTGCCAGGGCTTCTGTGTAATTGCCGGTTTTGCGGTTTATAAATGCTAATTGGTTAACAGTAATGGCATAGTCGAGGCTTGACTCACCGAAGAATTCAACAAATATTTCTGATGTCTGTTGGTATAGTTCAGTTGCTTTTTCATACTCGCCAAGCTCAATATAAATATTGGCAATATTGTTAAGTGTTAGTGCATAGGTGGGATCTTCTGTCCCATAAATTTCTGCGTCAAGATCTTTGACCTGATTGTAGATATCCAGCGCCTGGGTATAATTGCCAAGTCGGTGGTTTACGTCCGCCACATTGTTGTAAACCGTGGCAAACACCTCCTCATTTTCTTCTGAAAGTCTTTCCAGAATTGATTGGGCTTCATTCAAAACTTCAAGTGCTTCAGGATATTTTCCTAATTGTCTATAAAGCAATGCATAGGTTACAAGCGTGGCTACATTTTCTGTTGAAGCATATACACCTTGCTCTTCATAATTCTGAAGCGCATTGGTTAAATTTTGTTCTGCTAGCCGATAGTTGCCCTGATATAAATAATTAGCACCCAATTCAGATAAAAAAGCGGGGGACATTTCATCATCTTTCTTTAAAGGCCGCATAGATTTTTTATAAAGATCAATGGCCTTTTGATATTGGCTGGTGTTCTTGTAATGGACACCAAAAGCCAACGCTGTTTCCAAATATTCAAAACTTTTCGGCCCAAATTCTTCCCTATCGCCATCAAGTAATTCCTGATAAAGGGATTCTGATTCGGCATAGAGGCCCAGTTCATCCTGGATGGCGGCGATGTTGTAAATAATATTTTTTCGTCCGAGATCTGATTCTGTTTCAATAGCATCAATAATCTCCAGGGTTTTTTGATAATGTTCTAAACCAAGTTGGCGATCACCGAGGTAGAAATAGTAGGTTTCGCCAAGATAGCTGTAAATGTTAGCAGCCACAGTATCCTGCCGTGATCCTATGTAACTGATGGCAGCTTCCTCACTATCAAGAATCAGGTCATAATCGTAATCTAGATAGGCTTGCTCCAGATCATAATAAAGCTGTTCAAATTCATCATTTCCAAAGTTATATTGAGCATTGGCACTTAGTGCAAACAACACTGAAATTGCCGATATGATTATATTTTTCATGGTTGCGAATGTGTATTTAGCTGAATATACTAAATGAAATTAAACCGTAAAAGATGTGAGGACTGGTCAGAAACGAATGTTCTATAAAAAACTAAAGATAGTAAAAAGTTATTGTATAAATTTCAATGTGAAAACGGGTACGGCCTCAAAAACTACTTAAAATCAGTAGTAACCCGCAGTTGAGTTTAACGAAGATTACCAAGTACTAATCGAAGACCACTAAAAGTTAATCGAATTGGTGCACAAATAGTTTATTACTATCCTCAACCAGCTTATTTTTAAAAATTGATCTTCCCGGGCGAAAACCATTCTTATGGAGCTTTTTATCCACATGAATATCAGTTGCCCCTGAAGACTAATTGAAAACAGCACTTATGGACACATTTTTACGACCTACCCTCGGCCTGCTTACTTTACTTTTTGGATTTTCATTTTCGGCTCTTGCCCAATCATCAACCTTTACTGTCTCCAATCTTGGTGATGCAGGTGCAGGCTCTTTGAGACAAGCCATTATTGATGCCAATGCTGACGGAGGGGCTACGGGAGGTGATCCTCACACAATCAATTTCAATATTACTGGGCAAGTTGACCTCTTAGGGGTTCTTCCTAGTATAACTAATCACATCACTTTTAATGGTCATGCCGACGGTAGTATCATCGATGGTGGAGGTGGTGCATTTGCGGTGTTTACCCTGACCTCCGGAACCGTCGATATGAATCGGTTAATTATTCAGGATGGCACCGGAGGCGTAGTGAATAATGGAGCCACCTTGACTATGAATAATTGCAACATTCTGAATAACTCCGGTGCCGTAAATGGTGGCGGCCTTTTAAATGCCAATTCGGCATCGGCATTAAGTACATTAACCAATTGTGTAGTTGCTGGAAACTCATCATCTAATGGTGGAGGCCTTTACAGTTTTAATGCTGCTACACTAACCCTTATAAATACCACGGTGGTTGAAAATACGTCATCTAACGCGAACGCAATTTTCAACTGGGGTACTTTAAATCTTACAAATACAATTATTGCAGACCATACAGGAGATGCAACCGATCTGAGAAATAACGGCACAATTGCAACTAACATAAACAATTTATTGGAAGGCCCTTGCGGAGGTGGTGGTTGCCCTGCTTGGGCGTCAACCAACGATCCTAACCTGGCTGCTTTCAACACCTGTGGCAATTTGCGATATTACCCAATTAATGAACCTAGTGATGCTATTGATGCGGGTACCAATTCAGGCACTCCAACTGAAGATATTTGCGGAACAACCTGGACAACTCCAGCAACCCCGAACTTAGGATCAAGTGCAGAGGTAATACCCCCGCCAGAAAATGCCCTCGATTTTGATGGTATTGATAATGACGTTCGCACTGGAATCACTGCTGCTATTGGAACAAATAACTTAACCTGGGAGGCATGGTTTAGATCTGAAGGGACTACAGGTGCCAAAAAAATCATTGCCAAGGATCAGTCAGGCAATGATCCTGAACTCACACTGGATGTTGTAAACGGCACTACGCTCAGGTTCAAATTAGGATCGCCTAACCTTCAGACTACTATTGAGCAAAATACCTGGTACCACGTAGCGGCAGTTAGAGATGGACTAAATCATTACCTGTATTTAAATGGAATATTAGTGGAGGAAACCACAGCAGGAGGTGTAGTAAACCACACCTTTACTGATGAGATATTTATTGGCGGGCGTTCTGTGCCTCATGGTACCAGCTATTTTGATGGTCAGATAGATAATGTAAGAATATGGAGCGTGGCAAGGACTCAACGGGAAATAGTTGAAAATATCAACAATACATTATCATCAGGAACCGGATTAGATGCTTCTTATGATTTTAATTTAGGTGATCCCGGTGCAAACAATAGCGGAGTAACCATTCTTACTGATTTAACTGGAAACAATGATGCAACACTGACAGGTTTTACGTTGGATGGCACAATCTCTAACTGGGTTGTATCTACTCAACCAATCTTAGATATTGCTGCTATTGGTCAAGATGCTGGTGGTTCAACCACCACTGCTGCAGTAGGTGGACTTACATTAACGGATAATACTTTCTTGACGGACAACGGAGACGTTGTAACCTTCGAACAACAATCCACATCAACCGAAGGCTCAAGTACTCTTGGCGTAAACACCAATGTAATTTCTGGTCGTTGGGAGCGTGATTGGTTCCTAACCAAGACTGATGTGAACGATAACAGCGGTCTGGTTGATTTCTCGTTTGACTTTGATGCCCTTGGGCTGGGTAGCCCTTCAGGAACTTATGCACTTATATCAAGAGACAACCTCGGCATCCAATTCAAGGTGCTCACCTTTGAATCAACGATAAATAGTAACGCAGTCGAATTCAGTGTTGAAGCAGATTTGCTTGACGATGGCTTTTATACAATCGGACAGGTTAATATAGTTTCCGGCGGCACCATATATGTAGATAATGATGCAGGCGGTTCCAATGATGGCAGCTCTTGGGCCAATGCCTTTACAGATTTGCAAGATGCGTTGGTGTTAGCTGGAGCAAATACCGAAATATGGGTAGCTGAAGGCACTTATAAGCCTCATCAGGATGACCGATCAACCTCTTTCGTCATGAAGCCTGATGTGCAACTTTATGGCGGATTTCAGGGAAATGAAACTGCCTTAGGCCAGCGGGATGTCAATAACAATTTTTCGATTTTAAGTGGTGATCTAAATAGTGATGACGATCCAAACAATATCATGACTACTGGGCCTACAAGAGCAGATAATTCCTACCATGTTGTTTATGCTGACATGTCCACCAACAATAATACCCTGTTGGATGGTTTTGTAATCACTGGAGGAAATGCCAATGGTGGTGGTATTGACGCCCATGGTGGCGGTATCTATCTCGATGACACCGATATGCAAGTTTGGAACTGTACCATCACTAAAAACAGTGCAATCACCAATGGAGGTGGAGCTAGAACGATATCCAATTTCCAACCAATAATCGCAAACAACATATTTGATAACAACTTTGCTGGAAATCGCGGTGGAGGCCTTTTCACAGCAAGTAGATCGAAGGTTTTTAATAATACTTTTGAAAATAATACTGCACAGGAAGGTGGCGGCCTTTCAATTGGAATCGTAATTACAGGTTCCATTGTTACCAACAACATTATTACCAACAACTCAGCAACAAATGTTGGTGGTGGTATTGAAATGAATGGAACCAATTCATTGGCCGCAATAATCAATAATACCATTTACGGAAACAATGCTACGAATAGCGGTGGGGGTGTGTTTTTGGATGGGAATTCTGATCATACTTTCGTGAACAACATTGTTTGGGACAATACCGCTGGAGGTGGCTCCCCTGATGAGGTTGATATAGACAACGGAATCAATCAGGATGCCACTGTAGACTATAACCTCATCTCCACAGGTGCATTGGGCATGAATGGCACAAGCAGCGACCCATTATTTACAAATGCTGCCAACGGCGATTTCACCCTACAATCCGGTTCTGGGGCAATCAATGCTGGTGATAATACAGCATTGCCGGTTGATGCTGCTGATTTGGATAATGATGCTGATACCGGAGAAGATGTCCCTTTCGATTTTGCTGGAAATGCCAGGGTACTAGGTGGAGCTGTTGACATCGGAGCATTAGAGTTTAACGGAACAACAACCGTGGCAGGAAATGCTTTGGAGTTTGATGGCGTTGATGATGTTGTCTCTTCAAGTATTAACAGCCCTGCCAATTATACAATAGAGACATGGGTTAAGTTAAATTCATTAACCCCGAATCAGGTAATACTTAGGTTTACCAGAATTGCCCAAACAACTGATTTTTCACATCAACTTGAAATTGATCCAACAGGTCAATTTTTTGAACATTATACTTTTGATGGTGGTGGTAAAACAGTAACTGGAACCACTCCCTTATCTACCGATACTTGGTATCATGTAGCTATTACAGCTGAAAGTAGCGGCTTTATGAGGCTATATATTAATGGTACTGAAGAAGGTACAGCCCAGGCTGTGGGCAACCTATGGGCAGCAGGCGATAGATTCTATATTGGTAATGGTACAGCGACTCCAGCATATTCAGGCCAGCTTGATGAGTTGAGAGTTTGGACCGTTGAGAGAACACAATCAGAGATTGCAGACAATGCGGAGACAAACCTTACTGGTTCAGAATCGGGTCTGACCGCTTACTACAAATTCGATGAATCATCTGGAACTAATTTGCCTGATCTTGCAGGTACAGCGGAAAATGGCACCTTGAGTAACTTCACATTGCCAGATGCCTGGGTGCCATCTTCATTTGGCAATAGCGCACCACTTGCACCAACTAATCTATCCGCTTTGGAGATTTCCGATTCAAGAATTGACCTTGATTGGATTGATAACTCAGATAGAGAGACAGCCTACAAAATAGAACGCTCAGATGATGGTGGTGCAACCTACACTGAAATCGCAACCATTGGTGCGAATCCATTTGGATACGAAGACAACGGAGTAACTGCCGGCAATGGCTACTGGTACCGTGTAAGGGCAGTAAACGAAGCAGGTTTCTCAGGCTACAGCAATGAGAGATTTGCTGGAACTTTTACACCGCCACATAATGCATTGGATTTTGAGGGGACGGATTATGTTTCAATCACTGATACAGATAATCTAACATTTGGAAACGGATCAATTGACCAGCCGTTTTCCGTTGAGGCATGGGTCAAGTTCGATAATATCAATTCCGCCGGAATAATTTCGAAAAGGTCAGGTGCAAACGAATGGCATATGGCAACTAGCGGAGGGGGACAATTTAGTATAACACTGGCTGATCAATCGGCAAGTGCTAACCTTTTTGGAGAAACTTCTGGATTTACTTTTAACATAGGGCAATGGTATCATTTAGCCTTTACTTATGACGGGTCAAGTTTGGCTTCTGGTATTTCACTTTATATCGATGGTATTTCTCAAACTAATAATTCGAGTTCTTCTGGCACTTACTTAGCTATGGAGAATACTGCTTCCAATGTTGAAATCGGGACTATAAATTCCGGGGCCAGTTTCAATTTCGACGGTCAAATTGATGAATTAAGGGTTTGGAGCGATGAGCTAACACCTTCTGAAATTGCCAACAATCGATTCAATACCCTGAAAGGCAATGAAGGCAATCTTGTTGCCTATTACCGTTTCGATCAATCTGGCAATCAATCAACATTACCCGATCGCAGCCAAAACCAAAGCGATGGAGCTCTAACCAACTTCCCGGCCGATCCTTCGGCTAATTGGGTAGCATCCGAGGCAATGCAAGGAAATTTCAATGGTACCAATTATTCATTGGAATTCGATGGTAACAACGATGTTGTGACAATAGTTGATGATACAAGGTTTGACTTCACTAATCAGTTTACTGTTTCAGCATGGGTTAATAAAGATACTGATGCAATTAGTCAGGTAATTGGGGCAAGAAATAATGGCACCACATTAGAGTGGCAAATGAATTCCCATACAGCTACTGGTAATTGGACTCCAATATTTTATATAGGAAGTGGTTCGAATTTTGGTATTGGCCCTTCAAATTTGGCACCAGGCACATGGTATCACATAGCCATGGTATATGATGGCTCAGGTGGTGCAAATGCCGACCGACTTAAGTACTACCTAAATGGTGTGGAACAAACCATGGCAAGTTTTGGTGGCACTATTCCCGCAACTATTCCGAATGCAGCTCAAACAACAACTATTGGGGCAGCAGGAAATTCAACAGCATTTTGGGATGGTAAAATAGATGATGTTCGAATATGGAATACCGCCAGATCAGGCGCCGAGATTTTAACTGATTTTCAAACGGAGCTATTAGGCACAGAAGCAGGATTGGTTTCTTACTATAATTTGAATGAAGGCTCTGGTACTACTGCCAATGATCAGACCACAGTGCCTTTGAATGGAACTATTACTGAGGCAGTTTATTCTACAGATGTTCCAGCAGGGATCACAACACCACCTGCTGCACCTTCTAATCTTACTGCAGTTAACGAAGGCCAGAATAGTAACTTCCTATCCTGGAATGATAATTCAAATGATGAAACAGGTTTTGAAATTCAAAGAGCTGAAGTAGGAGGAAGCTTCACTACCATATTTAATGTGGCGGGTAATGTTAATGATGTTTCAGATAACACAGTAGAGGCTGACAAATCATATGTCTATCAGGTTAGGGCTACTAACCCAAGCAGCCAGAGTGCTTTTTCCAATCTTGCCTATGCTTCCTCTTATAGCCATCCTGGATTAGCACTTGATTTTGATGGCACAGATGACTATGTAGATATCCCCACATTCGAAGTCCCAACAACTGATCAGTTCACTGTCGAGATGTGGATCAACTCTTCCACTAACTTGACCACAATGTACGGTCAGCAGGAATTTTCTCAACTACCAGATATGAGGTTGTTCTTCCAGGGGCCGAATTTTCTCTCTTTTGCCACAAACACTGGAAGCGGTTTTGTTCAGCTTGATGCTGTTGTAGACTTCACCAAGGACTTCCAAAATCAATGGAAGCATGTAGCTGGCGTTTATGATGGGGCAGAAATGAAAATTTATGTGGATGGCGTATTAATTGGCTCAACAGCACAGACGGGTGACTTGGTTTATGGTTCACCAACTAATGCTTATATAGGTGCCAATCCGTTTTCGGCTGGTGGAATCAGTCATTTTAATGGAGAGATCGATGAGGTAAGGATTTGGAACACTGACAGGTCTGTACAGGAAATAAGGGAAAACATGAATTCAAGCCTGAGTGGGAATGAAGGTGGGCTCTTTGGTTACTACAATTTTGATCAAACAACTGGTACTTTACTACCTGATCATAGTCAAACAGGTGGCTATCATGGAACCCTTCTAGGCACAGGACACACTTTTGACGCCAATTCAGTCACCTCCGGAGCCATTGCCCCTTCTGACCTTTTCATCACTGAAGTATCTGATACTCAAATCCAACTCGATTGGACAGATAATACCGATGACGAGATAGGATTTGTAATACAGAAATCGGCATTCCCGGATTTTAGTTCTCCATCTACAATCAATTTGGGTGCTAACGTTACAAGTCATACGGACGTAGTGGCTGCCAACTCACAATTTTTCTATCGGGTGCAGGCTGAAAGACAAGGACCAATCAGCACTGGTTACTCTAACAGCAAGTTTGGCAGTACGATAACGTCACCAGGCAATGCGCTCCATTTTGATGCATCAAACGACGAAGTATTTGTTGGTACTGAAATTCCGTTGGCTTTCGCCGGAACCTCTGATATCACGGTTGAAGCTTGGGTTTACCCAACAGGTGCCAGAACATTTAGCACAGTCGTGGGGAATTATACCTCAGTCATGGACTTTTTGCTTAGGTTGACAAATAACCAGGTAGAATTTTTTGTAAATACTGGAACCTTCACCGCCGCTTCTGGAGCAACTACTTTATCAGATGACACCTGGTATCATATTGCCGGCACCTGGGATGGTACAACCATTCGGGTGTATGTAAATGGAGTTGAGGATAATACCGCTGCCAAATCTGGTACGTTTGGCACTTTAGGTGGGGAACTTACCATTGGAGGTAACCTTGCGTCCAGATCAGGTGAACTTATGGGGGGCCAAATTGATGAAGTCAGGATTTGGAACGATGTGCGAACAGTTAGTGAAATCGCTGACAATCGATTCAATACGCTGGTCGGGGATGAGGATAACCTGGTTGCCTATTATAAGTTCGATCAGGGTCTTGATGCAGGTGCAACTGATAACAATACCTCATTCACAGCGCTACCAGACAGGAGTACAAACAATAATGATGGCGTATTGAACAATTTCACATTGAATGACAATACAACACTTGACATAGGCAATTGGCGAACTTCAGGCGCAATGAACCCGGGTGTGATTCCTGATGATGTTCCAACTGGTGTAACCACAAGAACAATTTCCGATACAGAAATAGAAATAAACTGGTCAGGTGATATTACAAATGAAAGCTCTTTCGAAATCCAAACAGCCACAACATTTGGTGGCTTATTTACCACCATTGCCACATTACCCGCAAACTCTGATGAATACCTACATACAGGTTTAACTCCTGGAGATCAGTTTTTCTATAAAGTTGTTGCAGTGAATGCTTTTGGCACAACTGAATCAACTCCTGAATTTGGTACAACTGATGACACTGCCCCAAGAAAAGCACTGGATTTCGATGGCATTGACAATTTTGTAGTTGCGAATGAAACTGAAGGCACTTTGGCTAACCTGACAATTGCAGGATGGGTTTATCATACTGATCAATCGGCTGATCATTGGATTTATTACAGGGGCAATACTGGTTCTGGTGAAGGTGCTGAAATCTATATCAATACTTCAGGTCAGTTGATTTATGGTGAAAATGATGGAACCTACGAATTTGCTACAAGTACCGGAACAATTCCATTAAACACATGGACTCATGTTGCTGCAACCAGAACTCCAACAGAAATTCAACTCTATATTAATGGACAACCTGATGGGTTTAATGGTAGCCTTACCGGAGATCCCCCAACTGGGCATTTCGCATTTGGCGCAAGGCACCGATCATCAACAGATGGCTATTTCGTTGGTCGTTTGGATGAGTTTTCTATTTGGTCAGAGGCTAAAGATGCCAGCGACATAGCCGAGGAAATGTTTGATGTTTTCTTTCCCGAATCGCCGGAGTTAATTGCCTATTACCGCTTTGATCAAGGCGCAGATATCGACAATACAGATATCAACACAGCTTTCACTACACTTCCCGATAGGAGTGCCAACACTAATGATGGAGTCTTAAATGGTTTCACCTTAAACGATAATACAACTTTGGATGTATCCAATTGGGTTACCTCCATGGCAATGATGCCCTTTGCACCCTCTGATCTCTACACAACAGAGCAAAATAACAACCAGATAACCCTTTTCTGGGATGATAACTCAACTAACGAAACAGGCTTTGAAATACAACGAGATACCGACCCAACATTTGGAGGCTTCACCACTTTTAATGTTGGCCCGGATGTCACCACTTTCGTTGATGGCGGTTTGTCAGATGGAGAAGGCTACTACTATCGAGTAAGAGCAACAAGTGCCACTGGAAATAGCGAATACTCAAATATCAAATTTGGAAGTACGCATTTCCCACCAACCAATGCCATCACCTTAGATGGAACGGATGATTATGTAGAAATTCCTAATTCATCGGATTTTAACTTAGGCTCAAGTCTAACCATTGAAGCCTGGATAAATACTAACGATGGCCTCGGGGAGATCATCAACAACTTTGAAACGACCGCCAACAATCCTGGATTTTCATTTGTCATTGGTAGAATCTCCGATGACAATCCTGATGGATTGTTGCGCTTTTTCGCCTCGGATGGATCTTCATTCGAAACCGAAGAAAGTGGTTTAGGTGCGGTCAACGACGGCAACTGGCACCATGTAGCTGTTACCTACAATGGCTCTAACGTAATTTTTTATGTAGATGGAGTTGCAAGCTCTCCTCAACCAACCGCTATAGCCTCTATTGCAAACTCTACAGAGGTAGTTCGAATTGGGCGGGACAACAACGCTTCACCTACAAGGTACTTTGGGGGTGAAATGGACGAAATAAGGGTATGGAATGCAGTACGTTCAGCAGGAGAAATACAAAACAATAGGTTCTCCATTGTCGACCCAGATGAATCCGGGTTGGTAGCCTACTACCGCTTTGATCAAATGGATGGAACTACTTTACTCCCCGATCGAAGCCTCAATCAGAATAATGGTACATTATTAAATGGCCCAACCAACACCCCACCCGCTGATGGATCAATAGATGGGCCGTTTTGGGCTTCTTCAATGGCAATGACACCACCCGCTCCAACTAACCTTTTCGCTCAAGAAGTTTCTGCTTCAGAAATCACCCTTACATGGGATGACAACTCTTCCAATGAAACAGAATTCTTGATAGAAAGAGCCACCGATATCAACTTTACTCAAAATCAACAATCATTTGTGATTGGCGCTAATGCAACAGCATCGGCCTCTTACATGGATAATACTGTTGTTGGTGGCGTTGGTTATTGGTACCGAGTGAAGGCAGTGGATGGCTCCGGTAACGAGTCACTTGAGTCCAATCTGGAATTTGCTACCACTTATGCCGCTCCATTTAATGCATTGGATTTTGATGGTACGGATGATTATATGAGCATTGGGAATATACCCGCACTGTTTATTTCGTCGGGTACTATCGAAGCCTGGTTTAACACATCAGGAGCCGGGTCAAGTTTCCGGTCAATAGTGGCATTTCCCCAAAGATATTTCCTTGGGTTGCAGGATGATATACTTATAGTCTTTGACTGGGGGGCAGGTCCTGCTGCACCAATAGCTACAGTCAGTAATGTGGCAGATGGAAACTGGCATCATGTTGCGTTTAGTTTTCAGGCAGGCGTGACTGATGGTTCTTTCCTGTATCTGGATGGACAGGAGGTTCTCAACTTCACATATGAAAGTGACCCTACGTTCGGATCGCCATTTCAGATTGGTGCCCAAAATGCTGCTCAAAACTTTGACGGCCAGATAGATGAGGTGCGTGTTTGGAGTTCAAACCGGGATTTGGTTTCAGAAATCCAGCCTAATATGTTCAGTACTCTTGCTGGTAATGAATCAGGCCTAATTTCTTACTATAAATTTGACCAGTCCCTTTCTACTGACACAACCCTTCCGGACAGGAGTTTTAATCAAAACGACGGCACATGGATTGGCAATGGCGGGGGAGCAAATACAACACCAAATTGGGTGGCTTCGGGAGCCTTTACACCATTTGCACCAACAGATCTTTTTGTAGAAGAGATTTCACAAACCCAATTACAATTAATCTGGACAGATAATTCAAGCAACGAATCGGAATTCATTGTTGAAAGAGCAAGTGATTATGCGTTTACTCAGAATGTCCAGAGTTTTTCGGCTGCAACAGATGCCATAATGTATAATGATAACTCTGTTAGTGCAGAAAATGGCTATTACTATCGAGTAAGAGCTGCAAACAGCAATGGCGATGAGTCAGCAAATACCAATATCGAATTTGGTGGCACTTTTACCCCTCCATATAATGCACTGGATTTTGATGGTACTGATGACTATATCTCAACAACAACCAACCCCATTACAGGCGACGCTGCAAGGACAATTGAGGTATGGTTTAATACAACGAACAGCAGTCAACAGACCCTTCTGCAACTTGGTAGTGGCGGGGGAGCTCCGAATAGGTTTACCCTTATAATTACTGCTTCTGGAAATGTCAGAATAGAAAGTGGAAATCAAGCCATTGAGGGCACATTGACAGTAAATGATGGCAATTGGCATCACTACGCAGTAGTTTATGATCCGGTTGGAAATCCTGACACCCGTCTGTATGTTGATGGTGTTGAAGATGTAACGGGGAATTTTTCAAGTACATTAAATACAGCAAGCAACCCTCCAAATATTGGCGCACCTCATTCACTGGCAAATTATTTTGATGGTCAGATGGATGAAATTAGAATATGGGATCAGGCAAGAGGTCAGGCGGCTATTGCAAGTAATATGTTTAATTCACTTACAGGCAACGAATCTGGGCTGGTAGGATATTACAAATTCGATCAGTCTCAAACTACAGATACTGTACTGCCAGACAGGAGCATTAACCAAAACGATGGTACCTGGAATGGCAATGGCGGCGGAGTGACTACACCTAACTGGGTGTCATCGGGAGCCTTAACTCCTACACCACCAACTATCGTAGATGCTACCTTCTCAGATCAAGATCTCAACGGTGATCTGGATAGAATGGTACTTACTTTCTCGTCTCAGGTAGACATAACAGATGCAGATGCCGGAGGCGGGGGTTTCGGTAGCATATCAATCAGTGACCCAACCACTTTTGATTCATTTAATTACGCAACTACAGACGTTAATTCCCTAACATTAAATTTCATTGGAGACCAAATATCAGGTACCTCTCCTGCGGCGCTCACGGTAACCTATACAGCGGCAACAGGTTCTGACATTGTAGGCAACCTTGGTGCGGCCGAACTAGCCAATAATGCCAATCCAGGTACGATTACCGATGCCGCTGTCCCAGTGCTAATAAGTTCAACGCCTGCTGATGACGACATTGGGGTGTCAACTTTTAGTAATATTGATCTGAATTTCTCCGAGGATGT
Source organism: Cyclobacteriaceae bacterium (assembly GCA_040222875.1). GTDB lineage: Bacteria > Bacteroidota > Bacteroidia > Cytophagales > Cyclobacteriaceae > JAJCYL01. The sequence goes on from JAVKCG010000008.1 coordinate 553,713, forward strand.
ATCAAAAGGAACAGGGAACATAATCATAGTCGATACAGGCAATGGTTCTGATACGCAAATAATTGACGTAACAACTTTGGCGGTTTCTGTAAGTGGGTCAACAGTAACAATAGACCCAACCGATTTTGAGTTTGAAGAAACTTATGCAGTACAAATACCCGGCACAGCAATAAGTGATGGGATTCCATTGTTCTATCCGGGTATTGGTGATAATACTACCCTAAATTTTGTAACTGCGCCAGAACCACCGATCCTCTTTAACGCCACCGATGTGACAACAGCTGGCTTTACAGCCAATTTCACAGCTCCAGGTGGTGCTACTGACATTCTAATTGACGTTGATAATGACGCTGATTTCAGCAGCCCATTGGCCACAGCTATTAGCGCAGGCACAGGCAGTGACTTTAATGTCAATGTTTCTTTAACAGCAGGCACTCAATACTACTACAGGGCTTTGGCAGTTCATCCCGGTGGCAATAGCGATTATGTTGAAGCACCAAATTCATTTATGGTGCAGCCGGGTCATGCATTGGTATTTGATGGTGACAATGATCGCATCGATTTAGGAAATACGCTGATCAGCACTTCTTCTTCTGCGCCATTTACAATAGAGACGTGGGTCAATACGGCGGACGTGAGTGCAGGAACCAAAGTACTTATAAGTCAATATGGAAATGGATCTTTGACCAATCGGTTTGCAATGTATTTTGATGGGGCGAATTTAAATTACTGGAAAGGTGGAAGTGGTGAAATAATCATGACCGTAACAGGTGTAAATGATGGAAACTGGCATCATGTTGCGGTTACACGGAATGCGATCGGAAATGTGAATTTCTATGTTGATGGTGCATTGGAAGACACCGGGACGGACAACAATCCATTCATAACAGCAATAACAGCAATAGGAGGTTTTGAAAGTGGGATCAGCACACTGGATGGCTCTGTGGACGAAGTGAGGATTTGGAACGTTGAGCGGTCAATTGGAGATATTCAGAGTAATCTTTATTCTACGCTTTCTGGTTCTGAAACCGGACTTGTCGCCTATTATCGCTTTGATGAAACCTCGGGAATGACCCTTCCTGACCTTGCGGGAAACAACGATGGCACACTTACCAATATGGCCGGGACCGAATGGACACTTTCTGGAGCAATGACCCCTGAAGCTCCATCCGTCTTCAACGCTACTGACGTAACAACTGCCGGCTTCACCGCTAATTTCACTACACCCGGTGGAGCGACGGACATTTTAATAGACGTTGATAATGACGCTGATTTCAGCAGCCCATTGGCTACAGGCATTAGTGCAGGTACTGGCACTGACTTTAATGTCAATATTTCATTAACTGCTGGTACGCTTTACTACTACAGAGCTTTAGCTGTTCATCCTGGTAGCAATAGTGACTATATAGAGTCAGGTTCGTTTATGGTGCAACCGGGGCAGCGTTTAGCTTTTGATGGAGTGGGTGCGGCAGCCACTGGTGATTGGGTAGATGTTGGCGCAATCCATGATTTTAATACAAACTTTACTATTGAAGCTTGGGTTAAGCGAGATGCGACTGGCCAAACAGACTGGGTTGTATCCAATGGTGAAATTGGCGGAGGCGCAGGTAACCATCTGCACTTTGGCTTTGCTAGCAATGATGCATTAAGCCTGGATTTTCAAGGGGACGCGGTTACCTCTCAAAGTACTTTTGGCGATACAGATTGGCATCATATTGCCGTAACTAAGAGCGGTTCAACAGTTACACTTTATCGTGATGGGGTGGCCTTAACTTTAACAGCTGGAGGTGACCAAATTGGAGCATTCGGTGGAACGAGTAATTTCAGAATAGGCCGGGCTTTTACTTCCCAGTTCTTTGATGGAAATATTGATGAAGTTAGAGTTTGGAGTGATGCAAGAACAGCTCCGCAGATTGCTGACAATATGTTCAACACATTAGTTGGGAATGAAACTAATTTGGTGGCTTATTACAGCTTCGATGAGCTTGCTGGCACCATCCTTCCAGACTTAACGGGAAGTGGCTTTGATGGAACGCTTTTAAATGGGGATAATACAACACCCGCAGACGGCACAACAAACGGTCCTATTTGGGGTGTTTCCGGAGCAATGGCATTAACCAATATAGACATTAACCCTGTAGCAATAGCTGCTGCAGATGTAACCCGGGGTGATATTCACATTCCTATCTACGGCTTTGAACTTAACGCTAACGTAAGTCCGCTTGACTTCACAGCAATTACACTCAGTACAGATGGCGGGAATACATACGATAATGTTGACGTGACCAATCTTACCCTATGGCACTCTACAGATAATGTTTTTGATGATGGCAGCGATACGCCGTTACAAACTGGCGTAGCAGCTCCTTTCCCTGGCAACACCTTCACATTTGATTCTTTCACACCAGAGAATGTAGATGGCTCAGAGTTTTTCTTCGTGACTATGAACGTAGGTGTCAGCGCCTCACTGGGAACAACCCTGAATGTTGTATCAACACCATTTAACCAAATTACAGTAAATGGTGGAAGCTTGCAGGGTACTGATCCTGTGGCGGCCGGTGGTGTTCAAACGATCACTGCTGCAGGGGGTGATTCAGGGGAGGCGCTTTCTTTCGTCGCCACTAATTCTGATCGGGTAGAAGTTACCAGGACTAACTTGATGACTGGCCTAACATTTTCAGCCTGGATCAATACTTCAAATGCAGATGCAACACCTTCAAATGGATCCAATGTTAACCCTGCAATGACGATTATTGGAGATGCTAATGTGGCGACTAATGCTACTTTCGGGATTACAGGTGGAATGGTAGATTATCACCACCATAGTGGCACATGGCAGAACATCACAGGTTCAACATCGATATTGGGTGGCTGGCACCATGTGGCTGTCACTCACAATAGCACTACTGGAGATATCACCCTCTATGTGGATGGCAGGGTAGATGGCACAGGCAATATCCCGTACAATGTGCCAAATACCGCATTCGATCTTATCGGAGAAGGCTTTGGTGATGAAGATTACTTCGATGGTGAAATTGATGAGGTTCGAATCTGGGGCACTGATCTTACTGAGGGAGAGATTCTTAATGGGATAAATGGTACCATAGATGGTGCTTCACCAAATCTTGTGGCCTATTATCGCTTCGATGAGGGAACTGGCACAACAGCAACCGATTTGGCTGGTTCAAATGATGGGACAATTATAGGGGCTACAAGAATTGCATCGGGAGCTTTTGTAGCGCCGATTATTACAGTAATCAATACTAACGATTCAGGTGCTGGTTCATTAAGGCAGGCATTACTAGATGCAGCCACTGGTGATATTATCACATTTAATATTCCTGTTGGTCAGGCACCTTATACGATTACATTGGCCACAAACTTGGCGGTGACTGACAATAATGTCATGATAGCGGGCCATACCCAACCAGGCTGGACTTTCGGTACAGAAAATACCATGGTCACCCTCTCAGGGAATGTTGTAAATCCTTTCAGAATTGAGGCTTCTGATGTAGAGCTGTATGGCTTACACTTTACTGGCAATGGTTCGGGTAACTCAACCAATGGTATGATCTACATTGATGGGGACGCTTTTGATAATAACATCATTGGTGGGCCAGGGAAAGGCAATGTGATCAATAACAACTCTCAGACCGGTATCTATTTGATTGATGCCGATGGGACGGTTATTCAGGGTAACCGCATTGGCATCAATGAAGCAGACAACGCTTCTTCGCCTAACCAACATGGTATAGCGAATGCTTCAGGTACTATAGACGGCTTATTCATTGGTGGAGCAAATGCTGGAGAAGGTAACGTTATAGTAGGTTCTGGAACGACCAGATATGCGATAAACACCTTTAGCAACATCAGCAATCTTCAGATAAAGGGTAATATGATTGGCGTAAATGGCGCAGGTAATACTCAAATAGGTGTAGGATTAGGTGGCATTAATGCTGGTCATACAGGCAGTATGATAGTTGGTGGCCCAACTGTTCAAGAGCGTAACATTATTTCAGGGTTCAATAATTCTACAACAAGCTCCGATGCTATAGAGGTTGGACAAAATGTTACAGGAAGTATACTTGGAAATTACATAGGAGGCCTAAATGTATCAGGTACCAGCATTGGTGCTAACGATGTAAACTCAAGAGGTATTGTCTTTAACTCAGGGGCAAGTGGAATCCTCGTTGACAATAATGTCATATCAAATAATGGTTCAACTGCTATTGTTGTGACCAGTTCATCAGCCAACCTTACAATAACCAACAACCTTATAGGTACGACCGAAAGCGGCGAGACAGCACTTGGCAATGGTGGCGATGGAATCAACCTCTCAAATATTGTTGGTACAACTATCAACATAACTGGTAACACAATTAGCGCCAATACAGGGCGAGGTATTCAGCATGGTACCAGTGCCGGGTCAGGGCCAACAAGCATGACCATTTCTAATAACCACATTGGCGTATCGGAATTAGGCCAGATTGGTATGGGTAATGGTTCTGATGGCATTTTATTGGCCAATGATGGTGGTTCAGGATCATCAATTTCAGGCAATGTGATTGCCAGCAATGGTGGTTATGGCATTGATATAGGAAATGGAAGTACTGACCTCCAGGTATTAAACAACAGAATTGGTGTTTACGCAGACGGAACAACTACAGGTACTGGTGATGTTCCCGGTAATGCATCTGCAGGCATTAGAATGAATGCCATAACAGGAAGTGCCGACATTTCCGATAACATAATCTCTGGAAATGGCAGTGGAGCACTCGATGTGGAAGGTATCAGGATAATTGGTGCCACTTCGGGGATAAATATTCAAGGCAATAGCATAGGTGTCGATATCAATGACGACGCACATCCAAACTTTGAAGATGGCATTTACATCAGCAACGCTTCAACCGGGATAACAATTGGAGATCCTACCGAATCTACTCCTGCTGATCGTAATACAATTGCCAATCACAGCGAACGGGGAATCTTTTTCTCACTCATTAACAATGCCTCAACTCATTCAATCGGAATTAACTCGATATACAGCAACACCAATGGCGGCATCATTTTCGGCTTAACTCCTGCGGTTGACCCACCTACCATCAGCGTAATAAGTACTGCTGAGATTTCTGGTTTCTCGAATGCAGAAGTTGGCTCTAGTGTCTTTGTCTATCAGGCAACTGATGGGGTAACAACAAGTGGCAATCAGGGTAAAACGTTCATCGAATCGGCGATAGTTCAGCCTGATGGTTCATGGAGCATTAATTCAGGAGGTTATAATCAGAATGAAACACATGCTGCCTATGTAATTGATTTAACTAATGGGATCTCTCAGTTCGGGGCATCAACAAGGATATTTGTAACCAGCAATGCGGATAACATTGCGGCGGATGGCTTCGAAACACTTCGTGAGGCCATCATTACAGCAAACGGTTCAGCAACTACATCCATAATTGATTTTAGCACAATTACCGACCAGGCATCAAACGGTGATGCCCACTTAATTCTTCCAACCACCGCACTGCCAACAATTACTGCACCTATGGTGATTGATGGCACAACACGAACAGGCTGGAATATGGATATCGGTAACATGGTTACAATCGATGGTACTTCGGTTTTGGGTGGTAATGGTCTCACAATCACAGATGAAAACGTTGAAATCTATGGCCTGCACATTACTGGTTTTGATGACGACGGTATCAATATTGGCTTTAGTGGCTCTGGAGGCGTGATTGGTGACAATGGCAAGGGTAACGTTCTTGCAGGAAATGGCACAACGGCTGGTGATGCCGGTCTTCAAGTTACCAATCTATCTGGACTATTAATCAGAGGCAACCGCTTTGGGACTAATATGGCGGGTACAGCTGCTAACCCTCAATACGAAGGCATCAGCATTGGTTCTGGTGGAGCGAATAACATGATTATCGGTGGGCCTTCAGCAGGTGATGGCAACTTGATCTCCGGTCATGTAGGTGATGGAATTTCAATTGGTACCAGCGGTGGGCACATCATTGAAGCCAACATTATCGGCCTCAACGCAGATGGGGATGCTGCAATTGCTAATGGCAATGGCATTACTATGACCGCAGGGTTCAATACCCTTGAAAACAACACCATTTCGGGTAATACCAACGCAGGCATCAGATTATTCACAAGTGCTTCCAATACCATAATTGCAAATAAGATCGGAACAGATATAACAGGAACCACAGGTCTCGGTAATGGCCAGGGTATAAGGTTTGAAACCGGCTTTTCAGGGAATGCCAATTTTATTGGCACCGGCAATCCAGGAGAGGGTAACATCATCGCTTATAATACAAATGATGCTGTATTTTTTACGAATGCAGGCCAGGTAAATAACTCAATCCGTGAGAACAGCATTCATTCGAATGGAGTTGGTATCAACCTAAACGGTCTCGGCAACAACAACATATCAACACCAAATATCGCTGGCCTTACAGGTTCATCTGTTAATGTTGGTGGAGTTGCCAGCGGTGACATCATCGAAGTATTCGTAGCCGATGCAAACGGTCAAGGTCAAACGTTTATTGGTTCAGATGTTTCTGGTGGCATTACAGCAACTGTTGGCTCTTTAAGCCAGACAATTAATGCAGGCGATCAAATTACAGTAACCAGAACAGATGGTTTAGGTAACACATCTGAGTTCTCTGCTACACAGTCTATCGTAGCACCTGGTGGTGTAGCAACCAATTTGAACCTTTGGCTTAAGGCAGATGCAGGTGGCACATCATGGACGGATCAGTCTGGTTCCGGAATTGTGGTATCATCTGTTGGCACACCAACATTGAGCGATGGCACTTTAAACTTCAATGATGCAATAGATTTTGACGGAAGTAGTGCATACAACTTAACTGGTGCGGCCTTCCCAACAGGAAATGCCGACAGGGCAGTCTATGTAATTGCATCCCGTACTACCAATAATACACAATATGCATTCAGTTATGCTGATGAATGGTCAATTGGCCATTATAATGTATTCCCAAATAGCCCTGATATTTTAGATAATGCTGGAAGGTTGTCATCAAATAATATGCAATGGTCAATTGGAGAAATCGGCATTCTTAGTGCAGATGTAAACGGTGTAGCAGAAGCACTTTATTTTAATGGAGCATCTATCAGTATTGACCAAAACACAACAACATTAACGCAGACGGATGGTACAACTGGCAGTATTGGCGGCAGGTTCAACAGCGGTGACCGTCTAACCGGTCAAATCGCTGAAGTAATCTTCTACAACGGGGCGCAATCTACTACTGAGCGTAACCAAATCGAATCTTATTTGGCCATCAAATATGGTATCAGACTCGATCAGGTTTCACCAACCAACTACGTCGCTTCCGATGCCTCTGTGATTTGGAATGCAACAGACAATAGTGCTTATGCCAACAACATCACCGTAATCGGCAGAGATGACGCATCTGAATTAAATCAAAAGCAGTCAAAGAGCGTGGAGTTCAATTCAATTGCCGCAATAGGCCTCGGCACTGTGGCAGCAGATAATGCAGCCAATGGCAACACTTTTGCTGCTGATAAAAGCTTCTTAACAATAGGTCATGATGACGGCAACCCTGATTTTAGTAACCTGGCTACAGCCAATATGCCAAGTGGTGTGGCTGGCAGAATGCAAACCATCTGGAGGGCGAGAGAAGTTGGAACGGTCGGTTCTGTCGAGGTAGAATTTGACCTAACCGGATTGAGCTACCCAAGTACAAATGCTGCTGATTATGTTTTATTGATCGACTCCGAAGGAACCGATTATACCGATGCAGCCGTTCAGGGTGCTACGAATTATGATGTTGGTACTGATATCGTTTCCTTCCCTGCTGATTTTATTGATGGGAACTATTTCACGCTTGCACTGAACCATACACCTCCGGCTGCTCCGACGGATCTAATTGCTTTCCAAAGCTCAGCGACTGAGGTTACTCTACAGTGGACAGATAATGCATCGAACGAAACAGGCTTCCTGATTGAAAGTGCTGACGACTATGCCTTCACTATCAACCTCCAAACGGTAGATAACACGGTTGCTGCTGATGCTACTTCATATGTTCATTTAATTGGCACTGATGCGAGTACCTTTTACAGGGTAACAGCAACAAACGGGGCAGAAGACGCAACAAGCCAATCATCTGTGGAGTTTGGATCAACTGAGAATTTCCCGAGATATGCACTTGCGTTTGATGGGGTTGATGATGCGGTGGTCTTCAGTGATGCGGCACTGCCAAGCGGAACATCAAACAGGACCGTTGAGATGTGGGTCAATACGACTTCCAGCACTGGAAATGTATATTTCTTTACTTACGGCACCTCTTCACCTAATCAAACTTTCGGATTAGGAATTAATGCTTCTGGTAATGTATTGTACACTCAAAACGGCCTGAACTTCTCGTCATCGGCTGTGATCAATGATGGCGCATGGCATCATATTGCGCTTTCATACAACGGTTCTACTTACCAGATGTGGGTAGATGGTGTGGCAGACAATACCTCAGGTATTGCAACAAACACGGTGTTAAGCGGACAGGCGTACATCGGGGGTTTCTTTACCAATACCGCTTACGTGAACGCAAGCATCGATGAGGTAAAAATTTGGAGCAATGTAAAGGCAGATTTCTCTGACCGCTTTGGAGTGCCTACTCTCTCAGACCCTAATCTCATCGCTTATTTCCCATTTGATGAAAACAATGGAGTAGCCACAGTTGACAGGAGTATCGGAACTACAGACGGTACATTGCAAAACGGCCCTTCAAATACGCCGCCAGCGGATGGTGTTACAAATGGCCCAGTTTGGATAGAATCAGAAGCCAGTCTAACCTTCTTCAACTTCGTACCTGGGTCATCCACTCCTTTGGCAAATGCCAACAATGTGGTTAGAACTTCCAATGTCATTATGGAATTTGACGCTGCAGCAAACCAGGCGAGTATCGATGGCGGTACCCCTGGCGACCCAACAGACGATAATATCAGGATTTCGTCTAACCTTCGAGGTTTGATTAACGGAATCTACTCGGGTGATGCAACTACAACGATCACATTCGATCCGACGATTGATTTCATTCCTGGTGAGGTAGTCACTGTGACAATTAATCCAGGTACGTTAGGTACCGGAGGGGAAATTGCAAGGCCTTATCATTTTCAGTTTGTAGCAGCAACTGATCCTGTAGCGGCTCCGTCGTTTACTTCAAACGGACTTGCACCAAATTGGACTACACCTAGCTCCGTGTATCTGGCTGATCTTGATGCCAATACTAACCTCGATTTTATAACTGCTGCTGGTCCTGTAGTAGAATGGGTAGCGAACGATGGGGCCCAGACTTTTGGCGCAAAAGCTCCTGTCAGTACATCAATCAATGATGCTCAGGAGGTAATTGCCGCAGACATCAATAATGACGGAATTCTGGATGTTGTGTCCGGGAACGGTAGCAACAATGGACTTTACTGGTATCAGAATGACGGCTTAGAGAATTTCACCCAGAATCTCATTCAGGGAAGCATACGGGTACATGGCATCGCTGTAGGTGATATTGACAGTGATGGAGACATTGACATTATCGCTAATCACAATGATATTGGAGACTTATTCTGGTTTGAAAATGATGGAAACTTCCCAACACCGGGATGGATTCAAAGGACGGTTAATCTTACAGTCGGGGATGCAAGGTCATTTGTTACCGGTGATATGGACAATGACGGTGACTTAGATATCGTTGGAGCCGTGGGTACTCATGATATCCGATGGTATGAGAATGACGGCTATGGGAATTTTACTGGCCAGGCTATCCTGGATGATGGTGCGAACTTCCAGGAGTCAGAACAGGTGTATGTTATTGACATCAATGATGACGGTTACCTTGATATAATTGGCGTTTCACAAACAGATAATAGAGTTGTTTGGATTGAAAATAATGCAGGCTCATTTACTTTGAATGCTTACACCACGATCACATCCACCGTAACAGCACCTCAAACGATTCATGCCGGGGACCTAGACGGTGATGGTGACATCGACTTGCTTGCTGGGTCTGTAGGTAATGATCGACTGGTATGGTTTGAAAATGATGGTTCAGAAAATTTCACTGAGCAGATAATTATATCACTTGGAGTAGATGTGGTGGATATTAAGGTTGGTGATGTTGATAACGATGGAGACCTTGATGTCGCCATTGCAGCCGGAGCTGGTGCCGATTACTATTGGTTCGAGAATTCACCTACACCAATTCCTAATGATCCAACCAACCTTGTAATTACGGAGGTTTCACCAACACAAATTGACTTGACCTGGGATGACAACTCATCCGATGAAACAGATTTTACAATTGAGAGGGCTAGGGATTATGGCTTTACAGTTGATTTACAGACCTTTAATTTCGGCGGAAGTAATGGTACGGCCACGGCAACATATTCTGATACTGATGCGGCCTTATTAGCAGAAACGGCTTATTTCTATAGAGTAAAAGCAGTAAATGGTGGTGCGGAATCGAACTATACCAACATCAAAGCTGGCACTACTATTACTGCACCAGGTAATGCTCTGGATTTTGATGGAGATGCAGATTTAGTTGATTTTGGAGATGTAACTTATACTGATGGATTGGCTGCAATTACTGTAGAAGGCTGGTTCAATACCAGAGTAAGCCCATTCTTCACACCTTCAAATGAACATTATTCGATCATTGCCAAAGGGAACATGCAATTTGCTGGAAGTAACGCATTCGGTATTTACTTCCGGGGAACAGATGGCGGTGGTGATTTGATCGCAAGGGTTGGCACAGGGGCTGGAACTGAAACGGCTTCTTACCCCACACCAAATATTAATACGGACGAGTGGTATCATGTCGCTATGGTCTGGTCTTCAGGAGGCAATGTTGAACTTTATATTAATGGTGACCTCGTTGCCACTTCATCAGGTACTTTAGGAGGAACCATCTCTGACGTTCCTGAATCATTATATGTTGGTTTTAGCGATAATGGTGCTGAACAAGATTATGATGGCTTGATTGATGAAATCAGAATATGGGATATTGCTAGAAATCAATCAGAAATCATTGGTGATATGCTATCGCCTGTCGATAACTCACACACCAATATTTCCAACCTACTGGCTTATTACCGTTTCGATCAAGGTATTGCTGATAGCGATAACACAACTCCAGCAGTTAATTTGTTACCTGATAGAAGTCAGAATAACAATGACGGGACTCTAGCTGTTGGCTTTACACTAAATAGTACGACTTCCAACTGGGTACCATCAGGTGCACTTGACCAAAGTGTTCTAAACAATGCTTTGGATTTTGACAGCAACACAAGTGATTATGTTGAAATTCCTCAGAATACCAATTTGGATGGATTTAACGCAATAACACTTGAGGCATGGGTTTACAGAAATAACAGCAATCTCGGAATTATTGCCAGTGTTTATGATGCCAATCTAACGGATGACAAATACTTCCTTGGATTCCCAACCGCAGCTCCTTCAAAGGCAAGGTTCTATCTCGAATGGGATGGCGGGTCAGATTTGATTTATGTCGATTCTGACATTGATATACCTGTCGGTGTCTGGACTCACATTGCAGGAACGTGGTTCGGTGGTAATAACATCAAAATTTATGTTAATGGTGTCGATTGTTCTACACCTATACAGGGCAATAATGTTCAGACCACTCTACCGGATACTAACATTCCTTTAAGGATTGGTGCAAATTTCGATTTTACTGGCAACCCTTTTAATTTCCTAAATGGTCAGGTTGATGAAGTTCGCTTGTGGAATGTAGAAAGAATGGAGGCCCAAATTCAAAGTACAATTCATACAGAGCTTGTGGGTAATGAAGCTGGCCTGGTGGCATATTATGATTTTGATCAGGGCATTCCTGGTGGTAGTAACCCCACCGAGAATACTTTGATTGACCGCACAGCAAATGGAAATGATGGTGCGCTACAAACATTTAATTTAGTTGGTGCTACCTCTAACTGGGTGACATCAGGTTCTCTTAATGGCCTCCCAGGATTCCCAGCCAATCTGCTAACAACAGAATTTTCATCTTCCCAAATAAATTTATCATGGGATGATAAGTCCTTTAATGAAACTGGATTCATTATTCAGCGCTCAACTAATAACAATTTCAGTTTCGGAGTTCTTAATACAGTTGGTGCTAATGTCACCTCATATATGGATACCGGCCTGGGTGCTGAAGAAAAATACTATTACAGAGTAATTGCCAATAACGCTGAGGGTAATTCGGCTCCTTCTAATGAGAAATTCGGAAGTACGGTTGCTGAACCAGGGAATGCGCTGGCATTCAATGGTGGTGGCTATGCAGCAATAGACCAAAATCCATTGGGAGTTGGATATACAGGGGATTTTACTATTGAAGCGTGGATAAATCCTACCAATTTGGGTATAGCTGATCCAACCTTTGGTCAGGGTTTTATTAGAAATCACAACGATGATGCAATTGGCGATTTCTATATGGCGGTGCTGCCTGATGGCCGGTTGGCGACCTCATACTGGAGTGTAGGCGGTGATGATCCTGATGGTTTAGAGTTGTCTACTAATTCAATTCCCGAAGGCTCATGGTCTCATGTCGCAATGACTTACGACGGTGTTGAGTCTAGAATGTATATCAATGGAGTTGAAGAAATTACTACAAGTGGCAGTACTAATATAGGTTGGAATTCTGGATTCGAAATTGGTCGCTCATGGACTGGTGGGGCCTACCACTGGATTGGTGAACTCGATGAAATTAGAATTTGGGATGTGGCCAGAAACCAAACTCAAATACAAGGGTCGATATTATCAACAATACCTGGAACTGATGGTAACCTGGCCGCTTATTATCGCTTTGATCAAGGTGTAGCAGGTGGCGACAATCTAACTCTCCCTATTAACAACTTGCCTGATAGAAGCTTAAATGATAATGCAGGTACTTTAATGGGCACTTTCGATTTGACAGGTACATCGGCAAACTGGGTGACATCTGGAGCAATGCAGCCTTTCGCACCAACAATCACTTCGGTTACACCAATCAGTGGATCTTCCGGTGCTACAATTGTCATAGATGGCAATTTCTTCGGAAGTGACATGGCAAATAACCGAGTTTTCGTTGGTGGAAATGAAGCTTCAATAAACTCAGCTAGTTCAACTCAAATTAATGTTGACTTACCCGTTGCCATGAAATCCTATGCTAATGTGTCAGTAACTAATATTGAGTCTGGTCTCCAGACTATATTCAATGATCCGTATCAGGTTACTTTCCCTGGTGGTGATCTTACTGAAAATGACTTTAATACAACACCGTACAACCTTGGTTTCAACGGTGGGCAGGATGCAGTTGTAGGTGATTTTAACAATGATGGCAACCTTGACTTCATTGCCGTTCATGACATAAATGGAGTGAACCAAAACTTACAGTTTATGGCCGGTGATGGAGTTGGTGGATTTACCCAAACTGCAATAACCATCAGTGGCATATTTACTAAACATGCTGAGGCTGCCGATTTCAATAATGATGGTAACCTCGACTTTGTAGTGGGCGATAGGGATAATTCATTCGAAATAGTGCTTGGCAATGGTGCAGGCGATTTTAGTGGCACCAACTATGCTGGCTACCCAAGTCATAATGATGTAGGAACCGGCGATTTCGATGGAGATGGATTCATTGATGTGGCGTTATCAAGAACTTCAGGTAATGTGACTATACTCTTAAATGATGGCACTGGTGTTATGAATGCAGGAGTTGATTACGCAGCAGGCGGAGCAGGCCAACAAATGGCAGTTGCAGATTTCACGGGAGATGGCATTCTTGATATTGGTGTTAGCAATTTGACCAACTTCAGTTATGTACCTGGAAACGGAGATGGCACATTCGGTGCGGTCGTTTCTGCAAGTTCAACTGGTACCAAAAGAGGACTGGTGGCAGGCGACTTTAATGCGGATGGCTTTATGGATGCCGTAGCCATTGTTAATAATACTGGCTCTGATATTGTGTCTTATTTGAATAATGGCTCTGGCGATTTTACGGGAAGTATTACTAGTTACGCTACTGGAATTGATAATACAGGTTTTGGTGTAACCGGAGACTTTAATGGTGATGGTGACTTAGATGTAGCCTTTGGATCAAACACCACACATCTCAAGATTATGCAGGGCGATGGTACAGGCGCATTTACGGCTGTAAATACAATCACGGCAAGCTCAGGTCAATTAATGAGCCTGGATGAAGGTGACTTTAACAACGATGGTAAAACAGACATCGTTACTGCCAACTATGCAATTGGCACACCTGTTTTCGATGTGATGCTCAATGAGCTTGAACCTAATTTTGCCCTTGAGTTCGAAGCGTTGAACCAATTTGTAAGCATCAATGACCACCCAGATTTCAATATTGATACAGACTTTACCATTGAAGCATGGATTAATGAAAATGGAATTGGAGGTCAGCAGGGTATCGTTGCTCAACATGATGGCTTCAATGACGGCTACTCGCTCTTCTACTCTGGAGGCCAGTTGTTCTTCCAGTACACAAGTGGAACAGTATTCCAGAATACAGGGAATGCACTTAGCGGCGGCACCATTGCTAATGATACCTGGACGCATGTAGCTGTTGTGGTCGATGGAACCAATGCTCAGCTATATGTCAATGGAACCCAGGTTGATAATATCAGCACCATGTTACCGGTCGATGAATCTGCAGTACCAATTCAAATTGGTTTCAAGGCAGGTGTAGGTGAAGCAGTCAATTTTATAGATGAAGTCCGCTTCTGGGATCATGCAAGGACATTCACCGACATTAACACTTACATGTTTGTTGAGTTAACTGGCAATGAGCCTGGATTAACATCATACTACAATTTTAATGATGGACCAGGGTCTACCACTGCACAGGACTTGGCCGGCTTTAATAATGTTGGCACACTGACGAATATGGATGAAAACACCGATTGGGTAATTGGAACATCCTTCGGTGACCCGTTGCCTCTGCCTGCCGAAATTAATGTAAAAGGAACAGTAGCAAATGTTCAAATTGCCTCTGGAGATAATTCACCAGATATTGCCGATGACACAGATTTTGATAAAATCGGCTTATCAGATACTAAACTTGTTGATTTCACTATTGAAAACACAGGTGAGTCTGTTTTGAATATTACCGACATCGCATCTGACAATCCAAACTTTGTTATTTCAAGCCTCCCTACACCATTTGCGATCAATGGTTCATCTAATAATAATTTCAGTATCACTTTCAATCCTACAAGCCTGGGTACTGACAATGCCACCATCACAATCACCAGTGACGATGCCGACGAAGGCACTTACACCTTTGATGTGGCTGCAACGGCTTCTGATAATGCACTGGCATTTGATGGTGGTGATGATCACATAATACTTCCATCAGGAATCAATGGACAAATCACAACAAACAATATCACACTTGAAGGCTGGTTCTATATGCCGAGTTCAGCAATAAGCAGCAATAGTATGATGCTAATTGGAGAGGCATTTCTTGGTGATGGTGCTGTGAGGTCTTCAATTTATCTCGAAGGCGCAACTCATACAATTAATGCTGGTTTCTTTAATGGAGGCTGGGTTGTGGCTGATTTTCCATCGCTACCAACTATGCCACTTGACCAATGGGTACACCTTGCTTACACCTATGATCAGGTGAACATTCGACTCTACATAAATGGGTCTGAAGTGGCTACAAGACCAAACATCCAACGTTTTACCAAATGGTGTCGAAGAATGGAGGCTTGGCAGAGGTTGGGATGGCACCGCAATTCCGGGTAGGGTATTTACTGGTCAAATGGACGAAGTCCGGATATGGAACGATGTCCGTGATCCATCTGAGATAACTACATTCATGGGTCAAAAAGTAGACCCAGGTTCTGAACCTAATCTTGTAGCTTATTATGATTTTGACCTGGGTATTCCTGAAGGTGATAATAGTACTGAAACAACATTAACTGATCTAACCTCAAATGGATTTGATGGTACTTTGAATGGGCCGTATGACTTAACAAACACTAACACTACGTCAAATTGGATTCAGTCTGGAGCATTTGCATCGCTTTCTGCGGTATCGGTTCAAACAGGCAACTGGGGTGACCCAAATACCTGGGACACTGGTTTTGTACCTGGATCTGGAACTGATGTAACCATCGATGTGGCACATACGGTAACTCTTGATGTGAGCCCCGATGTTGCAGGCCTTCAGGTTGACGGAACTTTAGTGACAACAGGGTTTAACCTGAATATAAGTGGTGATTTTACCGGCACTGGTACAATAACAACTGGGGCTTCAGATCTTATCACATTTGACGGGGATAACCAAAATGTGAGTTCAGCAAGTGTCTTAAATCATGTGTTGTTTGCAGGATCAGGATTTAAGAGCTTATCTGGAGGATCGTTTTCGGTGAATGATTTTACTGTAAATACGGGTGTAACAGTTAATACCGGTGGTACGGATATAACAGTTGCCGGGGATTGGGTTGCCAACACTGGCAGTAACTTTAATCACGGAAATAATACGGTTACATTCACCGGACCTGGTTCGGTTAATACGATCCTTCCTTTCTATAATGTGACATTCGGAAGTACTGGGGCTATTTCAGTTACCAGTATTCTACTCACTGTTGAGGGTAACGTTAATTTTTCAATTGCTGCAGATGTTGATTTCGGAAACACCATTGTTTCGGTGGAAGGCGACTGGAATGTTCCAGATGATATAACCTTAACATATGGTCCCACAGGAGCTGTGGCCTTTACGGGTGATGTACCGCAAACAATTGAAGGCCCTTTCCCAAGTCTGAGCTTCTCAGGTAATACCGGACAGGTAATTACATTTTCTAATACTCTAATTGCTGATGGGGATTTAACCATCGGAACAGACACCCAGGTAAACACTGCCGATTTCGATATTATCGTTGGCGGCAACTTCTCAAATCTGGGAACTTTCCCAGGTGGATTTGGAAACGGAACACTTAGCTTGAATGCTACTTCAGTAAATAATTATGCATTCACCTCTGGCGGTTTAGCTTTCAACAACATAAGTATAAATTCACCAGGGTCTACCTATACTTTAATTGATAATCTGACTAATGTATCTGGTGCCTCGTTTACGTTGACAGATGGTACAATGAATCTAAATGGCCAAACCATGGATTTAGTGGGTGGGTCTTTAGGTATCAATGGAGGCCGTTTTGAAATTAATGCAAGTGCCGATCTGAACATGGCCAATACTGGTGGCATCGTTGTGAATAATGGTGTATTCAGCGCCGTAGGATCATCCGGTTTGCCGGCAACTGTTGCTGTCATTGGAGGTTCAGGCTCCTATACATTCACACAAAGCGGAGGAACATTGGAGGTTGATGAGTACGTTTTCAGCAATCTTGGTGGGCAGGGTATTGACATTCTTGCGGGAGGCATAAGTGCAACCTATAATTTCAGTAATGGCACCTTCTCTGCGGGGTCAGGTACCCAGTACATCAGTGATGGGGCGAATGCATTAGCTGGTTACACCATTTCAAATGTAGTGTTTGATGCAGGGCCAACGAATAACGTATCGAAGCTTTCCGGTGGAGTGGTAACATTCCTCAATTCTTCAGGAGCCCTGGGTGGCGATGTTAATGGTCCTGCTAATGAAAATGATGGAGGAGCCTTTATTGAGTGGGCCACTCAAACTGATAATGCGCTGGCATTTGATGGTGTAAATGATCATGTGTTGTTCCCATCAGGAGGTGGTCTTCCTCTATACTCAGCTGCGGCAAGTGATTTTACAATTGAAATGTGGATCAAAGGTGTATCACAATCAGCAACCTATATCTATATGGAAGCCAATTCCGCAAGTTCCACAGTACCGCATATGTGGTTAGAAGCTGTAAATGGGAACATCAGGGTATTTAAAAGAGAAGATGGAGCTATTCCAGTTTACAGTCATACTACGACTGCAACCGTACTTGACGACAACTGGCACCACATTGCCTGGGTTGACCTTGGTTCTGCAGGGACTCCAAATGTGAAGGTGTATGTCGATGGAGTTTTGGATATCGATGAAAACTATACATTAGGCAGTTATTCTGGAACAATAGATGAAATCACTTTAGGTGCATTTAATAGAGACGCCGCACCATCAAACTTCTTCGTTGGTCAGGTTGATGAAATGCGTCTATGGAACCTAGAAAGAAACGCAAGCGAGATTCAAAGTAGTTTAGCGACGACCTTGACCACAGAGTCTGGGCTTGTTGCATCCTTTGATTTTAATCATGGTATTGCTGGTGGACCAAACTCAGGTGTGACCACTCTCATCGATATTACTGGGTCTGGCAATGATGGTTCGTTAAATGGCCCATTCGATCTCACGAATGGCAACACCACCTCCAACTGGGTACTTTCTGGAGCATTTGCTGTTACTGTTCCTGAGATTGCTGTAGAAGGTAATGCCACTGATATAACCAGTGGAGACAATACTCCAGATGTAGCTGATGACACGGATTTTGGAGCAACTATTCCCGGGGCACCAATAGTCAAAACTTATACTATCAGGAATACCGGATTGTCCAATTTGATTTTAACAGATCAGGGTGGGGGTCAGTATGTAACGCTTTCAGGCAATAATGCTGAGTTTACGGTTACAAGTCAGCCAGGAAATGTGATTGCACCAGGTGCTACAGAGACTTTTGATATCACTTTCAGTGCGATACCATTCAACTTGTATTTGGCAACGGTTAACATACAACACAACGATCCGGATGACCCGGAGAGTCCATTCACATTTGATATTTCAGCTGATGTATTGGCTGCACCTGGAGGTGTTGTAACAGGTCTGATATCATGGCTAAAAGCTGATGCTGGCGTAACAGGTACAACTACAGTCAGCACTTGGGATGATCAGAGTGGAAATGGAAACGGTGCTGTTGATCCATCAACAGTTGGACCTGAATTATTACCTGGTCATATCAATTACAATCCTGCATTGAATTTCGCTCTTAATGAAGGTCTAGTGATGGCGGCTACATTAAATACTGCGCCATATACAGTATCAATTGTTTATAATACTAATGGCGTAAGTACCCCTCGAAGAGCTATTCAGAGTGCATCCATCAATTGGCTTATTGGCCCATATAGTGGTGGGCACAACCATTTTGCAAATGGATGGGTAACCAGCTCAGGCCCAACTGTTTCACAGGGACTATCTGTTATGGCTAGTGCGGTAAATACTGGCTCAACATCTCAATTTTATGTTGAAGGAGTGGATGTGACACTTAATAATACATTTGTAAGTGCACCCGGCCAACTGTTTTTGGGAGGTGACATAGGATTTTCTCCGGAAGATTTAGATGGAGATATTGCCGAGGTGATTGTCTACGATGCCTCCATAAATTTTGCAGACCAACAAAAATTGGACTCCTATCTTGGTATAAAGTACGGGATCAGTTTGCTCCCAGATAATGACGGTGATCTAACCACGTTTGAAGCACCGAATGCAAATGGAATTCATGAAGGCGATTATGTAGTATCTGACGGAACAGTTATATGGGACGCTTCAGTTAATTCATCGCATAATAATGATATCGCCTTCATCGGTCGTGATGATGCTTCTGCTCTTAATCAGAAGCAATCTCATAGCATTAATTCCGATTGGATTGTGGCTATGGGCTTGGGCACTATCGAATTAGATAATCAGAGCAATGCGGCAACTTTCCCTACAGACTTGAGTTTCTTGGGTTGGGCCAATGACAACGCTGCCCCTGATCAAGCAAGTGCGACTAATTCTAACATCCCTGCCGGGGTCATAGAACGAATGACTCGTGTTTGGAAAGTGGAAGAGAATAATGGAGACGTAGGCAATGTTACCGTTCAGTTTGACATCACTGGCTTTGGCTATACGCCAACATCTGGCCAGGAATATGCACTGTTGATTGATGATGATGGTGTCGACTTCAGTAATGCGGTCGTGATCGATGGCAATGATTTCAACTCCGACATTGTAGAGTTTAATGGAGTAAATCTTGCAGATGGCGACTTCTTCACCCTGGCTACTCAGATACCGAATATCGCATTGAACTTTGACGGCATTAATGATTTTGTAGATGCAGGTAGCGATGGCAGCTTATATGGTCATTCGAACTTGACAATTGAAGGTTGGATTAATCCCGACTACACGAACATTACTAGTGAGGGTGTAATTGTATCAACCCACGCTATCGGAAGCGCAGGGGCAGGTTACCAGATGTCTTTACAAACTGACGGAACAATTGTCATTCTATATAGGGATAATACCTTCACTAATAGACTAGTCATATCAACTCAGTCATTATCAGCAGGAACATGGCATCATGTTGCAGGAGTTGTTGAAAATGCAGGAGCTAATTCAAATATTTATTTGTATATCAATGGTCAATTAGAAGGAAGTTTAATAGGAGCTACCGGAGTGCCAGACTATACTAATGCGAGTAACTTGTTTATCGGAAGTAATGGCGATGGTGTCGCAGGTGGCAATGGAGGGGATAGGGAATTTGGAGGTAACATGGATGAACTTCGCATTTGGAGTGTAGCTAGAAGCGCTGCAGAAATAAAGCAGAATGCCTACAACACCTTAACATCGGGAACGGGTTTAGTAGCATCGTACGATTTCGAAACCGGAATACCTGATGGCAATAACGCAGGACAACTCATATTAAATGACATATCGCCAAATATTAATAATGGACTACTGGCAGACGGCTCAGGCGATGGTGGAGCAAGTGGATTTTTATTAAATGGCCCCACTTCCAACTGGGTCACTTCCAACGCTTTTGTGAACGAAGTATTTGCACCACTTGCTACGGCAGGATCAATTCAGGCGTTAGGTGAAACAACTACATCAATTGACATAAGCGGTCAGTTGGATGAACCAGCTAACGTTCATTATGTAGTGTTACTAGATGGAGTAATTCCGGCACCCAGCTCTGCCCAAGTTCAAGCTGGTCAGGATGGAAATGGTGACCCAGCAGCCCTGGGATTCGCTACAATCGGAACACAACCTGACTTTTCATTCACAGCAACAATAGGATCATTAACCGAATCGACAAACTATGATATCTATATAGTTGCTGAAGACTTAGATGGTAACCTTCAGGCCAATCCAACCTTGTTAGATGCATCAACTGTATTTATTGGCGATGTGACCTTCACCACTTTACCAGTTCCTGCTCCAGGTGATGTTCCAGTTGGCTCATCGGATAACATCATTTATAAATTCAGGATAGATGTGACCAATGCCGATGTAGATTGGACAGGTGCAGTTTTTGAATTAACGGGAACGATGGAAGCTTCAGATTTTGAAACAAATGGATTTGATCTTTTATCTAACAATACTGACAATTTCGTTGGAGCAACTTCTGTTGGAACAGCCACATTTGGCAATCAAGGCGGAAATAGAACAGGAGTTGTGTTTAGTAATACAGTGACCGCCGGAACAAGCCAATTCTACTGGTTAACAGCAGATATAGCAGCAGGTGCGGCTTTCAATAGCTTTAGTGTGCAAACGCCAGTTGATAGTGATTTTGGCTTTGCAGTCTCTAATAAAGACCTGACGAACATAGCAGCAGGCAGCACCTTCAATATTACTGCCAATGCCATAAATGTGGCTTCTATTGCATTAATTGACGCTGCTACAAATAATCTTGCAGCTGTTAATTGGACTGTCGAATTTGATGGCTCTATTGTAGGCTTAACAACTGGTAATTTTGCAGTACTTGAAAATGGAATTACTGGAAGTGCGGTGGTTGGAGTTTCTGGTAGTGGTACGTCCTATGTGGTTACGGCCTCCACTGGAACTGGAGATGGTACACTTATACTTGAAGTTGCTAATTCAGCAGGCACCACACCAGCCATAGGCAATATCCCTTACAATGCTGAAACAGAAGATCAGGCTGTGTATACACTTGACCGCTCTGTACCAACAGCAACTGTCGAGTTCCAGAACCCTGATACGGGTTCCGCAGATGGCACCTCTTCTGATAATCTGGTTTATACCATAACCTTTAGCGAACCGATTGATCCGGATTCCTTCACAGCAGATGACATTATCATTGAAGGAGCTGGTATCACATTTAGCAGCATTGAAATCGTTGATTCTGGTGATGGCACAACATTTACAGTTACTATCGTTGGTGTGGCTGGTGAAGGCGGTTTGATGCTTTCGATAGGTACGGAAATTACCGATGTGGCAGGTAACGCCCCTGAGCAAGCTACCCAGGTGGAGCAACAAGTTCAACTTGATAATACCGCACCAACAATTGAAATAACTTCGGAAGCTGACGAGATTATTTTAGGTCCGCAATTAATAGTACAGATAACAGCTAGTGAAGCTATCAGAAATTTCGAACCAGAAGACTTCACCTTGTCAAGTGGTATTATAGTTTCTGAGTTGACAACAGATGATGATTCTCTGGTATGGAGTGCGACCATCGATGAGATTGACTTTGATGAGTTTAGTGTCTTTATTGCTGCCGATGTTTTGACGGACAGAGCTGGAAATCAAAACATAGTTTCGAATACATTAGAAAGATTCCGAGGGCCTCACGGTGTTGTTGAGAGCGATTCTCTGGCCCTTATTCAACTCTTCCAGAATACTAATGGTGAAAACTGGGTGAATAATACTGGCTGGGGCTTCGGTGAATTGCTGGTCAAAGATTGGTTCGGAATTACGGTTGAGAGAGACCGGGTTGTGGGTATCAATTTGGCATCGAATGATTTAATTGGAGGTATAGGATCAGAGTTGACACCTTTAGATGCCCTGCTGACACTCGACCTTTCGGACAATGAGATTATCGGGTTACCAGATTTAACATCGCTTACAAATTTGACATCGGCTAATGTTACAAATAATAAGTTGGAATTTGCTTCACTCGAACCGAATGTGGGCATCAACAATATCAATTTCAATCCTCAAAAAGAAGTGTTGGAATTGGTGGATGCACTATTTGAACTGGATAACGCAATTCAGATAGGTAGAGAAATCAGAGGTACTGAAGGTACAGTTACCTATACCTGGTTCAAGGATGACGTGGTGCTGGATGGCGAAACAAATCCGATTTTGACAATTGAAAATGTCGGGTTCGATGATGAAGGGGAGTATTCAGTAGAAGCAACAAGCTCAATAGTTGCAGGATTGGTGCTTAGATCAACAAAGTTTGTTGTGAAAGTGTCATCACTAGAGCGAGATATAGCAGCTCTAACTAATATCTACAATGCAACTGGTGGTCCTGAAGGATTGTGGGTAAATGATGCCAACTGGTTAAGTGCCGATGTTACGACATGGTTTGGAGTAACGGTCACCAATAACCGCGTTACTGGATTGGCACTTCCAAATAATGGCCTTCAGAATCAAATGCCTGTTGACCTAAAAGATCTTGGTTCTGTAACAACAATTGATCTCTCCGGTAATGAGCTCAGAGGGTTGCCGGATATGAGAAGTTTATCAACATCGCTGACTTCATTAAATGTTGTTAGCAACAGGTTAGGTTATAAATCAATAGAATTAAACTTATCAGTACCTGGCTTCCAGTTTGACCCTCAAAGGAGGTATGGTGTTACTACTGAATCCAGATTACAGATTGGTGAAAGCTTTGAACTCAGAATTGACATAACGGGTGATAATAACCGGTATCAGTGGTTTAGAAAACCAAGAAGAACCCCTGAGGATGTGCCTGGAACGCCAATTCCGGGTGCAACAAGAAACCGGTATGTAGTAGATAATATTGATTTCGATAACATGGGCATTTTCTATGTTGAAGTTACCAGCCCTTTGGTTACCCAGCAGTTCCCTGATTTCAAAATCAGAAACAGGAACCAACAGGTTCTGGCTGTTACGGATATGTTTGGTACCACATTTATTGATCCGGTAGCCGGAACAATTATGAACCAGGGGGATGTTATAGCCTTCGAGATTTCTAAGCCAGGTGAGGCATTCTTCCCATTTGATACGGTCACGTTAAGCAACAGTGGTCAATATTTCTTGGATGATGTAGTGCTTGGGGATTACATTCTGGTTGGCAGGGCTGGTGGAGAATTTGCGGAGGATGTGCTGCAGACTTATTACAAAAAAGTTGAGAATGGCGGTGGAACAAATGACTGGCTAGAAGCAGACACGGTATTCTTAAGAGAAGTAGTAAGTGGTATCGATATCGACATGATCGCCATACCACCACCTTTTATCAGTGATCCTAATGACCCGAATTTTAGCGATGCCTTCATAGGTGGATTCTTCGAAGTAGATATTCCAGAAGATAAAATCGATGAAGAAAGTGGTAGGGTGAAGGCCGCCAGAAGGGTTCGAAGAGCTGGTGTATCACTCAATAGGGCAAGAGCGAAACAAAGAGGAAAACAGGAAGTGGTTATCGAGTTAGTAGCCTATTTCGAAACCAACGACAATGGTGAGTTCCAGTTCCCGAATGTGCCACCTGGTGATTATTTATTGAATATTCAATTCCCTGGTTTGCCGATGGATCCAGATTCATTTATTGAGTATACCATAGATGAGAACATGGAGGGACAAAGCATTAGTGTTTCGGCATTGGGTACTCCAAGTGGCATTACCGTAACCGAAGAGGAAGTAACCGGATTCTATAGGAGATACTTCAAGAACCTGACACTTTATCCGAACCCGGCCACTGATGTTCTCAACATTGTTTATGAGAAACTTAATAGCGCCAATCTTGAAGCTCAGTTGCTTGACCTATCAGGGCAATTGCTCCTGAAAACCGATCTTGAAAAAGGACGCTTAAAAGCATTTGAGATGGACGTTTCAGAATTGAAACCAGGAATTTATCTAATGAACTTTGTTGACAAAGATGAGAACTTCTTCTCTGTTGCAACATTCAGGATTGTGATAGAGCGTTAGCCAATAAAACTTCCAAACTTTAACCATGGGGATCAATTAATTTTGCCCCATGGTTTTTTCATGTCTTTTAGAGAATGAGCTGAACGCTATTGCGAAACAAATCATTAAGCATTCTGAAGATAACACCGTATGGATTTTCAAAGGTGACCTGGGTGCGGGAAAAACAACGTTGATTAAGTATATCTGTAATGAAATGGGTGTAGTTGATGCTACCAGTAGCCCTACATTCTCGTTGGTGAATGAATACCAGACAATGAATGGTGAGTGCATTTACCATTTCGACTTTTATCGCATTGATACTGAGAAAGAAGCCTTTAATATTGGTACTATGGAATATTTTGATTCCGGTGATTACTGCTTCATTGAATGGCCCGAAAAAATCCCAAACCTGCTGCCTGACCAATACCTGGAAATAAGCATTAAATTTATAGGCGATAAGAGAACAATAGAGCTGACCAAACATGGCCCAAAAGATCTCCGGGATTGAACAATTAGCAAAAGCCAGCCTGTCACCACAGGAGTCACTTCTCAAGGTCAAATCGAATAAATCCAAACTTCAAATTGGTGTTCCTAAAGAAAGATCCTTACAAGAAAACCGTGTAACACTTAAGCCGGAATCTGTCAAAGTTTTGGTGGGCAACGGCCATGAAGTTGTGGTTGAAAGTGGCGCAGGTAAAACCGCCAAGTTCAATGATCAGGAGTACTCAGAAGCCGGAGCTCAGATTCTTTATTCTGCAAAAGAGGTTTTTAGTTCTCAGATCGTATTGAAAGTAGAGCCACCTACCCTTGAGGAAATAAAATACATGAAGCCAGAGTCTACGCTGATTTCGGCTTTTCAAAGTGGTAAGCAAACACCTGATTACCTCAATGAATTGAAAGATAAGAAGGTAACGGCATTGGCCTATGAATTCATAGAAGATAAGGTAGGAGGGTTGCCACTTGTTCGGGCTATGAGTGAAATAGCTGGCAGCACAGTTATGCTCATTGCCGCTGAATATTTAAGCAGTGTGAGCAACGGCATGGGGGTAGTGCCTGGTGGCATTACCGGTGTTCCGCCTTCTAAAGTAGTGATTTTGGGTGCTGGAACTGTGGCCGAACATGCGGCAAGGGCAGCTCTGGGCCTGGGTGCTGACATTGAAATTTTCGATAATCACATTTACAAGCTCAGACGAATAAAGCACCTACTTGGGCAGCAGGTTTATACTTCAACTATTGATTCCGCCACTTTATCTAATGCCCTTAAAGATGCAGATGTGGTAATAGGTGCGCTGAGAATTGAAAAAGGTAAAAGTATTTGTGTTGTTACTGATGAAATGGTTGCACACATGAAGCCTGATTCAATAATGATAGATGTGAGCATTGATCAGGGAGGTTGTTTTGAATCTTCTGACATGACCACTCATAAGAATCCTGTCTTTCGCAAGCATGATGTGATCCATTATTGCGTCCCGAACATAGCCTCACGCGTTGCGAGAACAGCCTCAGTGGCCTTAAGCAATATTTTCACCCCAATTTTATTGCAGGTTGCCGACCATGGAGGGATACAAGATATGATTTTTGCCCATGGCTGGTTTATGAAGGGGGTTTACACCTTTAAGGGCAACCTTACAAATCAGCATATCGCCAGAAAGTTTAACATGAAGCACCGTGATTTGAATTTGTTGATGGCAGCTACTTTTTAAATTTATTCAAAGGTTTTGTGGCCAAAAGGGTAATTCAGGTGTCGATTACACCAGGAATACTCAATTTCTTAACCATCCATGGATTTATAGTTGTTGAAGTTCACTATTATTATGAAATACAAGATATTTCGCTTCCCGGTAGGGGTGCAGACTGTTTAGTTGTGATTATTGTAGGCTAAATTTCAAAGTAATGTTAATAGGTGTTTTGAAGGAAGATGATCCTCGGGTAGCCCTTGTGCCAGAAGTAATCCAAAAACTTGAAGATGAGAAGAATGAAGTGTGTGTTGAAGAAGGGGCTGGCGACTCGGTTTTTTATCATGATATTCATTATAAACAGGCAAAAGCCAGGATTGACAAGCGCTCTAATGTTTTAAAAGATTCAGATATAATTATTGCGCTAAGACCTCTAAAAGAGGAAGACCTGAAGCAGCTGAAAAAAAATTCAATATTAGTTTCCCAGTTTGAGCCCTTTTCAAGCAACGGAATGGTGAAAGATGTTCTTGGTAAATATGACATCACCACCTTTAGCCTTGACATGATCCCCAGGATTACCCTGGCACAGTCAATGGATGTTTTATCATCAATGGCCTCCATCGCTGGATATAAGGCAGTGATTGAAGCTGCCAAATACTTACCCCGATATTTTCCGATGTTAACAACAGCAGCTGGTACTATTCCACCAGCAAAGGTTTTAGTGTTAGGCGCCGGTGTTGCAGGTCTCCAAGCTGTTGCAACAGCCAAACGCTTGGGTGCCATTGTTGAAGTTTTTGACACCAGAGCTGCCGTTAAGGAAGAGGTGCAAAGTTTAGGGGCAAAATTCGTGGAAGTTGAGGGTGCTGCGGATGACAAAGGTGCAGGTGGGTATGCTGTGGAGCAGACTGAAGAATATAAAAAGAAGCAAGCAGATAAGATTAAAGAAAGAGCAGTTCAATCAGATGTGGTGATCACTACGGCACAACTTAGGGGTAAGAAGGCTCCAATATTGATCACAAAAGAGGCAGTGAACGAGATGCGGGAAGGGTCAGTTATTGTGGATATTGCCTCATCCACCGGAGGAAACTGTGAATTGACACAAGACAGCAAGGTGGTTCAGGAATATGGTGTGACCATTATTGGCAACTCAGACTTACACTCCACAGCTCCGATTCATGCCAGCCAACTATACAGCAAAAACATCTACAATTTTTTAAAGCTATTGATTAAAGATGGAGAGTTAACATTAGATATGGAACATGAAATCCTTAAGTCATCATGCCTCACTCATAATGGTCAGGTAATTTATCAATCAAACTAAACCTCAATGGAAACCATCATACAATTTCTAGGTGAAAACCTGTTGATGATTTACATCCTGGTATTGGCGATTCTTCTGGGTACAGAGGTGATTTCTAAGGTGCCAACAGTACTACATACTCCATTAATGTCAGGAGCCAATGCCATTAGTGGCGTAGTCGTAATCGGAGCGATTATACTAATAAGGCAGGCCCAACCAACTGATTATCTAGTGTTAACACTGGGGTTTTTGGGGATAGCCCTGGCGACTATCAATGTGGTTGGTGGTTATGCGGTTACCCATCGAATGCTTGACATGTTCAAAAAGAAAAAGAAAGCAGAATAATGGTAATAACTATAGTTGATTCACTTTATCTCATTGCCATCATTCTATTCATCGTTGGGCTAAAAAAATTGAGCTCAGCTGATTCAGCCAGAAGCGGCAATCTCATTGCCGCATCCGGGATGGGCTTTGCAATAATTGTTACCCTGGTCTACCCAATGGAAGGTTACTCAAACAATTATGGCTGGATAGGCGGTGGATTATTGTTAGGGGGTCTGATAGGCTACATCGTGGCCAAAAAAGTAGCGATGACGGCAATGCCAGAAATGGTCTCTCTGTTTAATGGTCTCGGTGGGGCCGCTACCATGTTGATTGCTATCGTTGAATTCTACAATTACCCCGCAGCAACGCCCCTTCTAAACGGCCAGATGATCACAACGGCCTTTGCCATATTTATCGGTTGTATTTCTTTCACAGGTAGCTTGATTGCATATGGCAAGTTACAGGGGTTCTTAAGGGATTCATGGGTGCTGCCATTCCCGACATTGGTCAACATGATTTTGTTGGCGGCTGCTGTAGGAGTGAGTGTATTTATGCTCATCCAGCCTGAGCTTGATTTCAACCTGGTGCTAATTCTTCTGGCTTTATCATTGGTGTATGGGGTAACATTTGTGACCCCAATCGGTGGTGGCGACATGCCAGTTGTGATTTCATTACTTAATTCATTTACTGGGTTAGGAGCTGCACTGGCGGGTTTGATTTATGGCAATCAGGTAATGTTGGTGGGTGGCATTCTTGTTGGTGCCTCAGGCACAATACTGACCATTCTTATGTGCGATGCAATGAACAGAAGCCTAATGAATGTAATCATCGGTGGATTTGGAGGGGGAGGAGCGGCATCTGGTTCTTCCCGCGAGGAAGTAGTTAAAGAGGCTGCCATTTCTGATCTGGCTATTCAATTGAAATACTCGCAGAAAGTTTATATCGTTCCCGGCTATGGATTGGCAGTTGCCCAGGCCCAGCATATATGTAGCGAACTGGATAATTTGTTGGATGCAGAAGGGGTGACAGTGAAGTATGCTATTCATCCCGTAGCTGGCAGAATGCCAGGCCACATGAATGTTTTATTGGCCGAAGCCAATGTGCCTTATCCTAAGCTCATCGATCTTGATGATGCCAATAAAGACTTCCCTTCTACCGATGTCGTCCTGGTAATCGGGGCAAATGATGTAGTAAATCCCGCTGCTAAAGAAGACGCTTCAAGCCCTATATACGGCATGCCCATTTTAGATGTAGAGCAGTCAAAAAGTGTGGTCATCCTTAAGCGCAGTATGAGTGCTGGCTATGCTGGTATTCAAAACCAACTCTTCTTCGGAGAAAAGTCCAGAATGCTTTTTGGTGATGCTAAAAGCAGCCTACAGAAGCTGGTAGATGAACTGGGTAATGTTTAGATGAATTTATGATTTGAGGTCGGTGTGACCTTATTTTTTCAGAAGATTAAAACTAATCTATGAACGTTTTATCTTTGAATAATGGGTAGGTTGTGTTTCTTGTTGTCAATTCTGATGCTAACAGTATTGTTGGCCCCATGTGAAGATACATCACAAGACAATTGCCAAATTCAGTGTACTGATATAGCGAAAACCCATAGCAATGAGGACTCCAACCACGATTATTGTTCGCCCTTCTGTACATGCCAATGCTGTCAAACTCATTTAACTTATATCAAAGGATGTGAGTTGGGTAATTCAAGAGTCAATCTCATCTTAAATATTAACTATGACTCAAACCTTTCAGATAGCCAGTTTTCTGCTATTTGGGAGCCTCCCCGAAAATGTTAATGAACACCAACATTCATTCATTTTAAGTCATTAACATTTACATTCTACACAATGAAGCATATTCTAATTGGTGTGCTAATAGTTATTAATGGATTAGCATACAGTCAAAATACGTTGACACTAAAAGTTATCGATAAGGAATCAAATGAACCATTGATCGGAGCTACGGTTCAGCTATCAGAAACGCTTGGCGGGGTTACAGATATAAATGGTGAAATAGTATTCGATAATATACCCAATGACCAATTCACACTGAGCGTTTCTTTTGTTGGTTATGAAAAGCACATTGAAACGCTATCCTTCCCAGAAGATAGTTCATCCATGACAATCTCTCTCGTTGACGGCCATGAACTTGAAGAAATAATAATCTCCACCACAAGATCGGGTCGCACTATTGATGCAATCCCTACCCGGGTTGAAGTAATTGGCAATGAAGAGATGCAGGAAAAGGCCATTATGCGATCAGCCAATATTGCAATGGTTTTGCGTGAGAGTACTGGCATTCAGATGCAGCAAACCTCCGCCAGCTCCGGAAATCAGAGTATCAGAATTCAAGGCCTTGATGGCCGATACACTCAAATTTTGAAAGACGGTTTTCCTCTTTTTGGAGGGTTTGGAGGTGGATTAAGTATAATGCAAATACCACCTCTAGATTTGAAGCAGGTTGAAATTGTGAAGGGTAGTAACTCCACATTGTATGGTGGTGGTGCCATTGCCGGGTTGGTTAACCTGGTTACCTATACTCCTGCAGATGGTGACAAGCTCAAACTAATGCTTGACCAGACCACAGCTGGAGGTACAACTTTCAATACCTTTTATGGGAAGAAGTTCAATAAATTCGGAGTCACACTATTTGGATCCATCAACAGACAGGAGGCTTACGATCCGAATGAAGATGATTTCAGTGATATTCCAAAAATCAGGAGTTTTACCTTCAACCCCTCACTTTTTTACTATTTCAGTGACCAATCAAAACTAAGGTTAACGATGAATGCCACACTGGAAAACCGTTTGGGAGGTGACATACAGGTAATTGAGAATGAACCCGGTGGTATTCACCAATTCACTGAGGAAAACGAATCAGACAGGCTGTCTTACCAGTTGTCATATGGTAATCAGATTGATGATAATCGATCTATTAGCATCAAGAACAGCCTGACTTATTTTGAACGGGAAATTGAATCGACCAATTTTCAATTTTCGGGGAAACAATGGTCGTCTTTTACTGAGGCCAGTTACAATTTTGGTGAATCCGGTCAATGGATAACAGGCCTCAATTTATATACTGACAAATTTGAAGAAAATCCGTTAAGTGGGCTTTCCAGGGATTATGAATACATGACCGTAGGTGGGTTTACCCAAAACACCTGGAGCATATCAGAGAATTTTTCCGCAGAAACTGGCTTGCGCCTTGACCTCGACAAAGATTATGGGTTTTTCGCCCTTCCCAGGGTTTCATTCCTGACCAATCTAAGTAAGTCAATGAATGTACGGTTAGGAGGAGGTTTGGGCTATAAACTACCAACCATTTTTACTGAGGACGCAGAAAACATCACTTTCGAAAACGTCCTGCCAATCGACATTGAAGTGATGAAAGCCGAACGATCTATTGGAGGCAATTTTGACATCAATTTCAAAAAGGCCATTGGTAATGACTGGACTCTTTCTTTGAACCAACTATTCTTCATTACGCATTTAAATGATGCCCTTGTTTTCAGGGAAAATGAAGACGGTCAGTATTTCTATGAAAACGCCAATGGGCCGGTGCAAAGTAGCGGCCTTGAAACCAATTTGAAATTGACTTATAAAGATTTCAAGCTGTTTGCGAATTATGCGTTCATTAACACTTTGTTGAAGTATGACAACCTCAATCAACAGAAGCCGCTTACCCCAAAACATAGTATCGGGGCAGTTTTGGTTTATGAAGTTCATGACAAATGGCGGATAGGTTATGAGTCTTACTTTACCGGAGAGCAATTCCTTGCTGATCGAACTAAAACTGATGATTTCTGGACGATGGGCTTGATGGCAATGCGAAAAATTGGTAAGGTCAGCCTGTACATCAACTTCGAGAATTTTACAGATACCCGGCAGCATAAGCTGGAGAACTTTGATGTACAAGATCATTTTAAACCTGAGTTCCCTCAGATTTGGGCCCCGACAGATGGTAGGATTATTAATGGGGGGTTGATTTTGGAGTTGTAGAAAATTTTCAATCAGGGCTACTGATAGGAGCATTAGTTGATAATAGCGACGCACTTAGTTCGAATTACAAAAGTCTTTAAGACTTTTGTAATCTTAGAACCTTATTGTTGTCCTTTAGTTGATTATAAGGAATTTTTCATAAAATGGAAATCATCATAATTTCATTAGTTGCTTTTGTAGCTGCTGTACTTACCTTCTTTTCGGGGTTTGGCTTGGGTACCATACTCACTCCAGTTTTCGTATTGTTTTTTCCTATAGACCTTTCTATTGCCCTGACTGGTGTAGTTCATTTTTTCAACAATGTGTTCAAACTTCTGTTGGTTGGAAAAAATGCAAATAAGGAAGTGCTGTTAAGATTTGGTATTCCGGCGATAATCGCTGCTTTTTTAGGTGCCTGGCTTTTATTGAACATTACTGATCTGGAGCCATGGTTTACTTACACAATAGCGTCAAGCACTTTCGAGGTTTCTCCTGTCAAACTGATAATTTCTTTGCTCCTGATTTCTTTTGCAGTAATTGAGCTAATCCCATTTTTTGACCGGATTGAATTCGGAAAAGAGAAACTACCTCTCGGTGGGGTGCTTAGTGGTTTCTTCGGTGGTCTTTCCGGTCATCAGGGAGCGCTGCGAAGTGCATTCCTTATTAAGGCAGGCCTTTCAAAAACAGCATTTATAGGCACAGGGGTGGTAATTGCCTGTTTCATAGATTTTACCCGTTTAGCAGTTTATGCCACCCGATTTGGTCAATCTGGTTTAGATGAGAATTTGACCCTTGTGGTCAGCGCTACGGTATCTGCAATGGTTGGTGCTTATTTTGGTAATAAACTTCTTAAGAAAATTACGCTTACACTTATCCAGCGGTTGGTCGCAGTTATGCTAATAATAATATCAATCGCATTGGGCGCAGGTTGGATTTGATCCTTATAGTTTTATTAAATTCATAGTGTGTCAGAAAAACTCCACATCAAAAACATGGTTTGCAACCGCTGCATTGAGGCGGTGGAGCAAGAGCTAGGGAAGCTGGAGATACCCTTTATTAATGTCAGTTTAGGGGAAGTGATCTTGACGAAACCTCTCGACTTAGACAATAATTTGAAGTTGGGAATGGTACTAAAAAACCGTGGATTCGAATTGCTAGAGAGTAAAAGCAGCAAATTGATTGAGCAGATTAAGAATTTAGTTGTAAGCTCAATTCAAAATAGAAAGACAGTTAAAACGAATTATTCTACCTACATCGCAGAATCTATCGGAAGAGACTATAGCTATTTAAGCAACCTTTTCTCTTCAGTTGAAGGGAGAACAATTGAACGCTACATAATTGAACTGAAACTTGAAAAAGTTAAGGAGCTACTCATTTATGACGAACTTGATTTAAGCCAAATAGCTTATC
Organism: Cyclobacteriaceae bacterium; assembly: GCA_040222875.1. Lineage (GTDB taxonomy): Bacteria > Bacteroidota > Bacteroidia > Cytophagales > Cyclobacteriaceae > JAJCYL01. The sequence goes on from JAVKCG010000008.1 coordinate 587,293, forward strand.
AGCTTGGTTACAGCAGTGTTCAGCATTTATCTAACCAGTTTAAGAAAAACACTGGAATGACACCGTCAGAGTTTCGAAAGGGACAAAGTCCAAATAGAAGGCCGTTGGATGGATTTTAAGTCTGCCAAAATCTTATAAATCTTTTCAGAAATTATATTAACCGCCAAGAAAGGGTTTCTCGTTCTTTGTAAGAAAATATCTCGATGGGACGGATTGTGATTTCATGCTATAGACCAAAAGCCGGAAAAGACCAACAACTTGACGAACTCATGAAGACCCATATTGATATTCTTCGGTCGGAAGGGTTAGCAACGGCGAGAAAGTCAATAATGATGAAGGCAGCTGATGGCACTATCATCGAAGTTTTTGAATGGAAGTCGAAAGAGGCCATTGAAAAAGCCCACACAAACCCAAAAGTTTTGAAGATGTGGGAAGAATTCAGTCAGGTCTGTGATTTTGTAAAGCCTGTTGATATCAGCGAATTCCAAAATATTTTCTCAGAATTTGAACCAGTTAATTGAATGGAAACATTAAAAGTAAAAACTAATCTACACTGCCAGAATTGCGTGGAAAATGTATCTGAGTCTTTTGATCAGGCCAATAAAATCAAAAGCTGGAAGGTGGACCTTAGTGATGATATCAAAACATTGGAAGCTACCGGTGAGGGTATCACCACAGAGTATTTAAACTCGATACTGAACAAGTCTGGCTATGCGGTTATTGAGGGTGAAGTTGAAAAAAAATCAGCAAAGGGTTTTTGGAGTGACAGGGGCGCATGGAAAAGGGCCAATTTCAACACTTTGAATTGCCTTATTGGGTGCGCCATTGGCGATTTCGGCATGATCTTTTATTTGCAAGCATATCATCCAGAAACAAGCTTGATGTTACAGATGACGCTTGCCATAATAGCCGGATTATGTACGTCGATACTGCTGGAAACCTTGATCATGCGCTTTCGTGAATCGTTCAGTTGGTGGGCTGCATTAAAAACTGCCTTGGGCATGTCTTTCATTTCTATGGTGGCAATGGAAATAGCCATGACCTCCACAGATTTTATGATAACCGGGGGTGAAGCAGCTTTCAGCGATCCTGTTTATTGGCTGGCGCTGATCCCGGCATTGTTGGTAGGCTTTATTACCCCGTTGCCTTACAATTATTGGCGATTGAAAAAATTTAATCAAGCTTGCCATTAAGTGAAGTTCACAATATGACAAACTGTGCAATCATAATGAGCAGTACACTGTAAACAATTATTGAATATGGACACTTTGAAATATAAAGTCATTAGTTCACGTAAGCAGTATGATGATTACTGCAAAATGCTTGAGGGTTTGATTTTTATGGATAACAAAGGATCGAATGTTAAAGATGAAATTTCACTTTTAACTGTTCTGATCGAAAAGTATGACTCAGAAAATATCTCATTTGATAGTAACGATCCCATAGTTATTCTTAAATTTTTGATGAAGGAGCAGCAACTAAAGCCAAAGGAATTAGCCGATATTTTGATGGTGAGTAAGGGCCTTGTATCAGATATTCTGAATTACAAAAAGGGTCTGTCAAAACCAGTTATCAGGAAGTTGTCCGAACATTTCAAGGTGGCACAGGAGATCTTTCTTCAGGCCTATAATTTGAAGAAACATGATCAAGCCAAAATTAAAGTATTAACGGAGGCTTGATTAAGAGTTAAAGAGGTTAACCAATAGTTAATAACAAACCAAATCTGATAAAAAAACGTACCTTTATCCCTGTAATGCAGCTACTTAGCAAAATATCATCAGTGTTTTTAGCCTTGCTGATTCTGGTTTCTACTACCGGGTTCACTTTGCATAAGCATTACTGTATGAAGAGGCTAAAGACCATTGCAGTTTTCGAAAAGGCAGATTCCTGCATGGAGATGATGGGCATGACAACTGATGATGACTGCCCAATGGGATGTTGCCAGGATGTTGAGGAGGAAATGAAAGTTGATGACCTTAACAAAACCACTTTTGAGTTCAACGCCCAAACAACATTAGAATTTGTTGCAATTGCCTCGTACATTATCAATTCTATCGATCTTGTAGATGGCAACGATATAATTACCCATTATTCCAATTACTCCCCCCCCCTCATTGAGCGTGACATTTTAGCTGACGTTCAGGTAATGATTATTTGATTTTTTGATGATGTGATGATTCGATTAGGGCAGTGTCCCAATTCGAACCCTCATAAGTGGCTAGTCCGATTTTTCAATCAGACAATCATATAATCGAATAATCAGATGATTAACAATGTTATAAAATACTTTCTGGAGAATAAGCTGGTGACGGTTCTGCTGTTGGTGGGATTAGTCGTGTGGGGCATTATTTCTGCACCATTCGGATGGAACTTGGGAAGTTTACCAAGTGATCCGGTGCCGGTGGATGCCATCCCAGACATTGGTGAAAACCAGCAGATAGTTTTCACTCAATGGCAGGGGCGGTCGCCTCAGGATATCGAAGACCAGATTACCTATCCGCTCACAACTTCGCTGCTTGGCATACCGGGAGTTAAGTCCATTCGCAGCTCATCAATTTTTGGCTTCTCCAGCATCTATGTAATCTTTTCTGAAGACATCGAATTCTATTGGTCAAGATCGAGGATACTCGAAAAACTTAGTTCCTTGCCTTCAGGGCTTTTACCGGAGGGGGTGCAACCAACCCTTGGGCCAGATGCCACGGCTCTTGGCCAGGTATTTTGGTACACCATTGAGGGTAGGGATTTAGAAGGAAATCCGACTGGTGGCTGGGATCTGCATGAAATCAGATCAGTGCAGGACTTTTATGTGAAATATGGATTAAACGCAGTTGAAGGTGTATCAGAAGTCGCATCCATTGGCGGGTTTGTACAGGAGTACCAGGTGGATGTCAATCCAGATGCATTGAAAGCTTACAACGTTGGGCTGCATCAGGTGATGAATGCAGTGAGGCAATCCAACAGGGATGTTGGTGCGAAAACTATTGAGTTGAACAAGGCAGAGTATCTGGTAAGGGGTTTGGGTTACATCAAGTCTGTTGAAGATATTGAAAAAGCAGTTGTCACCGTGAATGACAATGTGCCCATTAGGATTAAAGATGTGGCAGTTGTCACCCTTGGCCCTGCCACCCGCAGGGGAGTACTTGATAAAGATGGCGCCGAGGCGGTCGGAGGGGTTGTGGTTGCGAGGTATGGCTCCAACCCACTTCAGGTGATTAATGCTGTTAAAGCAAAAATAGATGAGATAGCTTCAGGCCTTCCTAAAAAGACCTTGGTCAACGGAAAGGTGAGCCAACTGACCATTGTCCCTTTTTACGACAGGTCCCAACTCATTCACGAAACGCTTGGCACACTTGAAGAAGCCCTATCTCTGGAAATACTTATCTCGATTCTGGTGGTAATCGTCATGGTTTTTAACCTGAGAGCTTCATTATTGATCTCAAGTATCTTGCCTATTTCAGTGCTGATTGTCTTCATTGCCATGCGCCAGTTTGGTGTGGATGCTAACATAGTGGCACTATCAGGAATCGCCATCGCAATTGGTACTATGGTTGATTTGGGTATCATCCTCTCCGAAAACATTTTAAAGAAGTTAGAAGAAGCAAAAGAGAGTGTAGACGATGGAGATGAGAGGTTAGAGGCCAGCCATCAAACCATCAAACCATCATATTATCAAACCATCAAATCATCAGTGTATGAAGGTGCTGCTGAAGTATCAAGTGCGATCGTCACAGCCGTAGCAACAACCATCATAAGCTTCATACCGGTTTTCACCTTGCAAGCAGCTGAAGGAAAGCTCTTTGGCCCTTTGGCCTTCACGAAAACTTTCGCACTCGCCGCTGCATTAATTGTCTCATTACTCATCCTGCCCACACTGGCGCATTGGTTTTTCGGTTTCAGGCTAACTCTTCCAAAATTCATCAGGAGGAGGTTGAAAAATCAAACCGAAGAAACAATTGACAATCAAACCACCAAACCATCAAAATATCGGATCATCAATAAAGTCTGGAGACATAGAAGCGTAATAATAGCGTTGGTAGCAGCCCTTTATTTGCTGGCTAAATATTGGCTGCCCCTAGGCCCCGATAAGACCCTTTTTGTCAATTTTATTTTTGTTTCACTATTGGTTGGGCTGATCTTGGGAATCTTCACTGCCCTTGAATATTTCTATAAGCCGATTCTGATTTGGTGCCTTAACCATAAGAAGATTTTCCTCATCATCCCATCGCTCCTTATCCTGTTTGGGTTGAATATCTGGCTGGGCTTTAGCACAGTTTTCAGTTTGATAGATGATGCTTTTGATTCCGTAGGGATCAACGTTAAAACCAACAATACATGGTCAAAGTTGGCACATACTTTCCCCGGAATCGGGGAAGAGTTTATGCCCTCATTAGATGAAGGCAGTTTTTTACTTATGCCTACTTCCATGCCGCATTCCGGTGTGGATTACAATCGGCAGGTTCTTGGGCTTCTAGATATGTCGCTCACCAATATTCCAGAAGTGGACTTGACTGTAGGCAAGTTAGGCCGGGTAGAGTCAGCCCTTGATCCCGCACCAATTTCAATGTTCGAAAATGTAATCAACTACAAATCTGAATATGCCATTGACCAAAAAGGCCATCGTCGGAGATTTAGAATTGAAGATGACCTTTTTGTTTTAGAATCAGGTGAAAAACTAAGCAATGAGGAAATACTGGTAAAGGGAATTGATATAGATCAATTAATCCCGGATGATGATGGCAGATATTTTAGAAACTGGAGGTCTGCTATAAAAACACCAGATGACATCTGGGACGAAATAGTTGGAGCGACTAAAATTCCCGGGGTTACCTCGGCACCCAAACTTCAGCCTATCGAAACCAGGTTGGTGATGCTGCAAACGGGGATGAGGGCTCCTATGGGGATTAAAGTTTATGGCCCTGATCTGCAGACAATTCAAGATTTTGGGTTGAAGCTTGAGGATGTTTTGAAGACCGTCCCATCAGTAAAGAGTGAGGCTGTTTTTGCAGATAGAATAGTTGGAAAGCCTTATCTCCATCTAAATATCGACAGGGACAAAATCAGTCGTTATGGCCTTTCTATTGACGACATGCAACAGACCATTGAAACAGCGATAGGAGGCATGAAAATCACCTCTACTGTAGAAGGACGTGAGCGGTTTCCAGTAAGGGTCAGGTATCCCCGTGAGCTTCGGGATGACCCCGAATCATTGGGTAAAATTCTAGTGCCCACACCTTCTGGAGCGCAAATTCCTCTTAGTCAATTGGTTGATTTCGAATATATGCGAGGGCCTCAGGCGATAAAAAGTGAGGAGACATTTTTAGTCGGCTATGTGCTTTTTGATAAGCGTGATGGCTATGCTGAGGTGGATGTGGTAAACGATGCCAATAGGGCAATTCAAGATAAAATAAAGTCAGGTGAGTTAATTGTACCTACAGGTATCAACTACAAATTTTCCGGAAGTTATGAGAATCAGGTGAGGGCGGAGAAACGGTTAATGATCATAGTTCCGATTGTCTTGGCCCTGGTGTTCCTAATCCTGTATTTCCAATTCAATTCAGTTTCAACATCCCTTATGGTTTTCAGTGGTATTGCCATGGCTTTTAGCGGAGGGTTCATTTTGATTTGGCTTTATGGTCAGGGTTGGTTCGGCGATTTCACACTATTCGAAACAAACCTGAGGGATTTATTTCAGATGAAAACCATCAACTTGAGTGTGGCAGTTTGGGTTGGTTTTATAGCCTTATTTGGTATTGCCACAGATGACGGGGTATTGATAGCAACATACCTGGATCAAAGCTTCAGGAAGAACAAGCCGTCTGACATCGATGAGGTGCGTGGTGCAGTTGTTGAAGCAGGGTTAAAACGAATTAAACCAGCCCTAATGACTGTTTCTACCACCATGATTGCACTACTTCCAGTATTGACCTCTACCGGCCGTGGAGCTGATATAATGATCCCAATGGCAATACCCTCTTTTGGCGGAATGGCTGTGGCGTTGGTGAGCATTTTTATTGTTCCGGTTATTTATTGCTGGAGGGAAGAACGTAAGATCAAAACAGAATCGAAATGAGAAAGTGCCTTCACTTACTTGCGGTTTCATTCTTGAGCTGCACTTATGCTCAGGAATTACCTGTCGTTTCAAGCATTGGCGAACTAAGACAAATCATGCATCAGGGCCAATTTGAAGCCCGGGTTAAGCTGGATACACTTGTAAAAAAAGGCACTTACGGAGTTGGTGCTTTAGACTCGTTATCAGGTGAACTGTTTGTAATTGATGGTGAAGTTTTTAGATCAGAGGTGGAGAACAATTCGGTGATCACTCGAAGGGACCAATCATCAAAAGCTACATTATTTGTTTACTCTAAGGTCATAAGCTGGGATACCCTTGAATTTTCGGGAATTTCTGACCTTGAAACAGCTTTGGGAAAAACCGGGGACCTATCAACACCATTTGCTTTCCAGTTGATTGGAGATGCTATTGTGGATTATCATGTAATCAACTTTGACCCTATAACCACAGACTTGGCCCAACATAAAGACGGTGCTTACGCGGGATCATTTAAAAGCGAACCTGTCACCATTCTTGGTTTTTATTCTAAAAATGCCAAAGGGGTTTACACACATCATGATAGCAACCTTCATATGCATGTAATCAACGCCGATAAATCGATAATGGGACATGTAGATGATATTGATATTAAGAATGGGACATTTAAACTTTTAACACCAGGGAAATGAAATACCTGTTAACAATTTTCATACTATTCTCAATGGGCGCATCCGCACAAACTTTGGAAGACTACTTTCAAATAGGCGCTGCGAACAACCCTGGAATTCAGGCGAAGTATAAAGCTTTCGAGGCTGCAATGGAGCGTATCCCGCAAGTAAATAGTTTGCCAGATCCGACTTTTTCATTCGGCTTTTTTATTTCCCCGGTGGAAACAAGAGTAGGTCCACAGAGAGCAAGATTCTCACTGACACAAATGTTCCCGTGGTTTGGCACACTTAAGGCAAGTGGTGATGTTGCAGCTCTGAATGCCGAAGCACAATACCAGTTATTCTTGGATGCAAAGAATAAACTCTACTATCAGATTGCCGCAAGCTACTACCCAATTTATGAGTTGGAAAAATGGCTTGAGTTGGAACAGGAGAATATTGAAATTTTAGAGTCTTACAAGACAATTGCCACTTCAAAGTTTGAGAACAATGAGGGAACATTGGTAGATGTGCTGAGAGTTGACCTGATGCTGAAAGAAGCGCAAACCAATTTAGGAATTCTTCAAAATAAAAAGCTCCTGTTGAGGGTAACCTTCAACAAACTTTTGAATCGGGAAGAAGGTACTGAAGTAATTGTTGCAGATTCATTTGTAGTCGCTGAATCTGTCATAACAAGGGATTCGCTACTGTCAAACAATCCGGTACTGGATGAACTCGACATACGATTGGAGGCCAGCAAGAGACAAGAAATACTGGCGGAAAAACAAGGTTTACCGAAGCTGGGTGTTGGTCTGGATTATGTCATTGTAAGTGAGCGCACAGACATGGCCGTACCAGACAACGGCCAAAATGCTCTCATGCCAATGGTTACCGTCGGACTTCCAATATTTAGAGGTAAATACAAGGCTGCTAAGAAAGAGGCTCAACTGATTCAGGAAAGCTATTCGCTTCAAAAGGAAGACCGGATCAACCAACTAATTTCTGGTTTTGAGATGGCAGATTTTGATAGACAAAAACAGATGGATCTATTAAATCTCTTTGATGAACAAATTGCAGAAACACAGCAAGTGCTTAACCTCTTACTTTCCTCCTATGGCAATTCAGGTAAGGAATTCGAAGATGTTTTAGGTACACAGCAGCAGCTTTTGAAGTACAAAAAAATGAAAGTTACCGCCTTAATGAATTATCAAACCGCAGTAGCCATGCTCAACTATTTAACCGCTAAAGCTCAATGATTCGATTATTTGATGGTGTGATTATTTGATTATTGAGAGGTACAATAAAATGGAATGATGGAGAAAAGAAACGAAATATTAGAGTTGAGCTTTGATTTTGCACTGGCAATTGTTGATTTCTCTGAAACCCTTGAAGAAAAGAGGAAATATGTCATTGCCAGGCAGCTTCTTAAATCCGGCACTTCTGTTGGAGCGAATATAAGGGAAGCGCAAAATGCACATAGCCGGAATGATTTTGTAGCAAAATGTGTGATTGCTATGAAAGAAGCGGATGAAACCGAGTACTGGCTTTTACTATGTTCAAAAAGTAAAAATTATCCTGATCCGGGGGAGTTGATGGCCCAAATCAGCTCCATCAAAAAACTCTTATCAAAAATTATTTCCACATCAATTAAAAACAGGAAACAATGAAAAAGCTTCTTGAAAACAAATGGTTCTTTGGTCTTACGATACTTATCGCGGGCCTTGCAATTGGTTGGCTAATCAAACCATCAAACCATCCTATAATCGAATCATCCAATCATCAACATATCGAATCATCAGAATACACTTGCTCAATGCACCCACAGATTCGCCAAAACGAACCCGGTAGCTGCCCAATTTGTGGAATGGATCTTATCCAACTGGAGAATGATAATAGTGACGGGCTTGATCCAATGGCTATTGCTATGTCACCCACAGCCATGCAACTGGCCAATGTTTCTACAGCTGTGGTTGGCGCAGAATCCGCTGTAAAAACAATTCGGTTGAATGGAAAAGTGCAGGAAGATGAAAGGTTGATCTTTAGCCAGACCACTCATTTTACCGGAAGGATAGAGGAGCTTTCAGTGAATTTTACTGGTGAATATGTGAGCAAAGGGAGTAAAGTAGCCATGCTCTATTCACCTCAAATGGTTACCGCCCAGGAGGAACTTTTTGAGGCTTACAAAATCCGTGAAAGTCAGCCCAATTTGTATAGGGCGGCAAGGGAAAAATTAAAAAACTGGAAGCTTTCAGAAGAACAAATCGATGAGGTGCTGGTCTCCGGTAAAGTAAAGAACCAGTTTCCAGTTTTAGCCGATCAGTCAGGATACGTCCTCAATAAGAAAGTAAACCTCGGTGACTATGTCAATAGAGGCCAGACGATTTACGAGATCACCAACCTTTCACGGGTCTGGGTGCAATTTGATGTGTACGAGAACGACTTAACCTGGATCAAAAAAGGCGATTCTGTCAAGTTCACTATTAGTTCTCTGCCTGGTCAAAATTTTAAAGGGAAGATCGACTATATCGATCCGGTAATAAATCCAAAAACCAGAGTGACCATGGCGAGGGTTGTTTTCAAAAACCGGGACATGCAACTGAAACCGGAAATGTTTGCCTCAGGTGAGATAAGGGCAAGCTTGGATAAACAGGGAGACCAGTTAACGGTACCCAAATCGGCGATTATGTGGACAGGGAAGCGATCAGTTGTTTATGTCAAGTTGCAAAGTGATCAGGGCATGCATTTTAAATTGCGTGAAGTGACACTGGGGCCTGCCCTGGGAGATGCTTATGTTGTTGAGCAAGGCCTTGAAACGGGTGAGGAGATTGCCGTAAATGGCACTTTCAGCATCGATGCTGCTGCCCAGCTTGCAGGGAAACCAAGCATGATGAACCCCTCTGGCGGTAAAATTTCAACTGGTCACAACCACGGAAATATGGAGATGCAAGGTGAAATAGAAGACCACAGTCAGCATCAGCAACCTAATCATCCAGAAGTAAATATGACGGATGAAAGATTTGAGGTAAGTGGCACTTTTAAAGAACAGTTAAAATCAATATATGAGCTATACCTGCCTGTAAAAGATGCACTAATCGCAACTGATGCACAGCAGGCTCAGCAATTTGCAGAACCCCTTTTATCTGCAATAGATAATGTAGATATGTCTTTAGTGACAGGAGAAGCTCACAATGCGTGGATGGCTGATTTGGCCGTACTTACTACAACGGTAAAGATGATTGCCAACAATCCTGATGTAGAAGCCAAGCGTTCTGCACTGTCGCCGTTAAGTGATCAACTTTATCATACATTGACCAAATACCAGGTTGAAACCGGAGGTTACAGACAATTTTGTCCAATGGCTTTTAATAACAAGGGAGCATTTTGGCTAAGCGATTCTGAAAAAGTTCTTAACCCATATTTCGGTGATGTAATGCTCACCTGCGGTAATGTGGAGGAAGAATTGAAATGATACTTTAATAATGCGATGATTTAATGATTTGATTTTAGAAAACGATTAATGAACATAAAAACAATAAGATGAACAATTCAATTAAAATTTTAATGATTGCTTTTATGGCAATAACCTTCGTTTCGGCGAACACTTGTAAAGCGCAATCAGATGTGTTGACAAGTTACATTGAATTAAAAGATGCACTTGTGCAGTCAAATCCTGCACTTGCAAAAACTTCTGCCAGAAGCCTCGGACAAAAGTTAGCTGGAGCTAACATGTCTAACGACCTCGTAGCAGCTGCAAACTCCATTGCTTCAACAGATGATCTCAAAGCACAGCGAACAGCTTTTAAGAGCGTTACCGACCAACTGATCGAGTCGTTTAAAAATGGTGACCTCGATGATTCAGTATATGTTCAGCATTGTCCAATGGCTTTCAATAATACTGGCGCCAGTTGGTTAAGTACTTCAGAAGAAATCTTCAATCCTTATTTCGGTAACATGATGCTGAAATGCGGCTTTGTGAAAGAGACAATTGAGTGACAGGTAAAGCCATACCAGATCGTCATCTCAAACTAAGATTCAATTAGGGATTAAGCCATGGAAGATTCTAAAGAACAGCATCATCAACACAGCCATAATGACCACGATCACTCTGGAGGGCATCATGATCACCATGCCCACATGATTGAGGATTTTAAGAAGCGTTTTTACATCAACACGGTTCTTTCAATACCAGTTTTGGCGTTTTCACAGATGATCCAGGGATTTTTAGGACTCTCCTTTTCTTTTCCTGGAATGGAGTACGGTGCAGCCGTTTTAGCCACTGTAATATTTATCTATGGTGGTTGGCCATTTCTCAAAGGGTTGAAAGATGAAATTACCACTGATGGCCCAGGCATGATGACCTTAATTGCCATTGCAATAAGTGTGGCGTGGGCTTACAGTACTGCGGTTGTCTTGGGCCTTGACGGCAAGGTTTTCTATTGGGAGCTTGTTACTCTAATTGATATCATGTTGCTGGGTCATTGGCTAGAAATGAGGTCAATTATGGGGGCATCAAAAGCCCTTCAAAAACTTGCAGAGCTTATGCCAGCTGAGGCGCACAAAGTAGAGAACGATGAAGTGATAGATGTGCCGATTGCAGACCTAAAAAGAGGGGATATCATACTTGTCAAACCTGGTGAAAAAGTACCTGCAGATGGTAAAATCACCGATGGGGAAAGCGAGTTGAATGAGAGCGCACTGACCGGAGAAAGCAAACCCGTATTAAAATCTAAAGACGATGAGGTGATTGGCGGTGCCATAAATGGTGACGGTAGTTTAAATGTAGAGGTCTCATCTTCAGGGGAAGACAGTTACCTCAACAAGGTGATCAAAATGGTGGAAGAGGCCCAGAAGACTAAATCTAAAACTCAAAATCTGGCCAATACAGCCGCAGGTTGGTTGGCCTATGTAGCCATTGGAGTCGGGGTTCTCACTTTTATAATTTGGGCATTTTTTACTTCTCAAGGCGTTGATTTTGCCCTGGAGCGAATGGTGACTGTAATGATCATAACATGCCCACATGCCCTTGGCTTGGCTGTTCCACTGGTAGTTTCAATTTCCACTACCCTGTCAGCTAAAAATGGATTGCTTATACGAAACAGGACAGCATTTGAAAACAGCCGCAAAATCTCAGCAATAGTTTTCGATAAAACCGGGACACTCACCGAGGGTAATTTTGGGGTTAAAAGGATTAAAGGCCTAGACGACTCCATTAGCGACGATGACATGTTGGCAATCGCTGCTGGAATAGAACAAAACTCGGAACATCCTATAGCAAGGGGCATTGTGCAATCGGCCAGAGACAAAAACTTGCAATTACCTAAAGTTCAAAATTTTAATGCTGAAAAGGGGAAGGGTGTTGGAGCTACCGTGGATGATAAACAATATCACATTGTGAGCCCCGGCTATCTGAAAGATCACGAGATTTCCATTCCCGAAGGGGCATTTTCTGATGAAGCTGAAACCGTAGTTTTTATTCTTCAGAATGAAAAACTAATTGGCTTTATAGCGCTTGCTGATCAAATCAGAAGCGAAAGTAAAAACGCCATCAGTACCCTGAAAGATAAAGGTATAAAAGTGCTAATGGCCACAGGCGATAATGACCAAACTGCTAAATCGGTTGCTGAAGAGCTAGGTCTTGATGGCTACTATAGCCAGGTTTTGCCTCATGAAAAATCAGAGCTTATTCAAAAGCTTCAGGCTGAGGGCGAATTCGTAGCTATGACTGGTGATGGCGTAAACGATGCCCCAGCACTAGCCCAAGCTGATATCGGCATAGCGGTAGGTTCCGGCACCGATGTAGCTGCAGAAACGGCCGACATAATCCTTACCGATAGCAGTCCGGCTGACATAGCCAATCTAATATTATTCGGAAGGGCCACATATCATAAGATGGTACAAAACCTTATATGGGCTTCTGGCTATAATATTGTGGCCATTCCGTTGGCTGCAGGCTTGTTATTTAACCAGGGCATAATGATCAATCCGGCTGTCGGAGCTGCTTTAATGAGCCTAAGCACAATTATTTGTGCGATCAACGCACAATTTTTAAGATTTAAATTCTAAACCCTAACTAACGTAGATATGAAAAACTTATTAACAATTACCCTAATGATCCTGATTGGATGTGGATCGCCTGAAAAGAAAACTGAAGAGATGGATCATTCAGAGCATGCCAATCATGAGGCGGCTTCAACTGATGGTGATGGTGAAAAGAAGAAGGCTAAAAGCCCCAAGCAGATGGCCATGGCCAATGTAGGTGATAACCATGTACATATCGAATACAGCTCACCTGGTAAGCGAGGACGTCAGATTTTCGGAGGCCTGGTTGCTTTTGGGGAGGTCTGGGTGACAGGCGCCCACAGAGCCACCTCTATTAATTTTGGTACAGATGTAAAAATTGGCGGCACCACCATTCCAGCTGGAAAATACGCCTTGTTCACTATACCGGGTGAAGAAGAATGGACGATCATCATCAACAAAAATTGGGATCAGCATCTGGCTGATGATTATGACCAGGCCGATGACCTCGTAAGGGTTTCTTCAGTCGTTCAAAAACCAGAAGAGACAGTTGAGTCACTAACCTACACCGTTGAGCAAATTGATGAAACCATGGGTATGATCACCATTTCATGGGATGATGTTGCCGTTGGTTTTGAAATTGAAAACATTTGAATAAAACGATTATGAAACCAGTTATTTTATTGAGCGCCATATTGCTGCTGGTCGGGTGTGACCAAAGTTCCAACAGGAGTGAAGCATCAGAGCAAAGGGAAAGTAAAACTAAACCAACGCTTGAAGATGTCTCATTGGCCGACCTTAAGGGTAACCCGATCAAGATATCTGATTACAAAGGCCAGGTTGTTTTCCTGAATTTTTGGGCCACCTGGTGCAAGCCTTGTATCGCTGAAATGCCTTCAATTGATAGAGCAAAAAAAGCCCTTGAGGGCAAAGAGGTGGTTTTTTTGGCGGCCTCAGATGAAAGCATTGAAAAAATTGAACGTTTCATGGGCAAGTATGAATTTTCGTTCGATTTTATTCAAATGAAAGATGATTTTGCAACCCTTGCCATACATTCATTGCCAACTACAATTATCTATGATCGCTCAGGAAAAATTATACTGAACGAAGTAGGAGCCCGGGATTGGGATACAACAGAGATGATTGAAAAACTAACTTCACTATGAGAATATTAGCATTAAATTCCAGGTTAAAACCAACGGCCGCAATTTTGCTGTCAGTTGGTATTGTGATTGGTTGTTCCGCACCACAAAAAGAAGCGGTAGAAACCGATCCTTTAGAAGTACTACAACCCCCAATTGGTGCTAACAGCTCATTGCCATTTCTCACAAAGGCTAAAGATAGGTTGTACCTCTCGTGGGTTGAAAAATCGGGTGATTCAACAATGCTGAAGTACGCATTCCTTGAAAAAGACAAGTGGTCAGAAGCCAAAAAAATAGCCTCAGGAACTGACTGGTTTGTAAACTGGGCCGACTACCCGATGATTAGTGTTACAGACAGTGGTATGATGGCACATTTTCTGGCTAAGAGTAGCGAAGGGGCTTATTCTTACGACGTTAATTTGACACAATCTGAAAATGGCGACGCTTGGTCAGAGCCGTTTGTCGTTCATGATGATGGCACCGAAACCGAACATGGGTTTGTGACGATGCTGCCGTTTGAAGGTAAGATTTTAACCACATGGCTGGATGGCCGCAACACTGGGGATGGTGGTCATGGGGATGTTGAAATGGAGCACCGTGGGGCTATGACGGTCAGAAGTGCCATTGTAGACCTGTCAGGCAATCTTGAAATGGAGAGCCAACTGGACGATCGGGTGTGCGACTGCTGCCAAACCGGTGGTGCCGTGACGGCCACTGGGCCGGTTATAGTTTATCGTGACAGGTCAGAAGAAGAAATCAGGGATATGTCAATAGTAAGGCTGGTTAATGGCAGTTGGACGGCACCTCAACCTGTTTTTCAGGATAACTGGAAAATAGCGGGATGTCCGGTGAATGGCCCCAGGGCAGCCGCTATTGAAAACAGCCTGGCTGTAGCATGGTTTAGTGCCGCCGAGGGCAATGCCGAGGTGAAGCTGATATTTTCTAAAGATGGGGGTGAGACCTTTGGGCCATCATTCAAAATTGATGGTGGCAAACCAGCCGGCAGAGTTGATGTTGCCATGGTTGACGAAAACAACGCATTGGTTAGCTGGGTTGAAACAACAGAAAATGGAGCAGAAGTGCGGGTTTCAAAAATCAGTTCTGACGGGAATATTCTGTCAACAAAAACCATTGGGGAAATCGATCCTTCACGAAAGAGCGGATTCCCTCAGTTGGAGATAATTGGAGAAGGAATTTATGTTGCCTGGACTGATTTGATAGGAAAAGAGCAGCCTGAAGTAAGGATAGTTAAGGTGTAACTAGAGTTTTTTAAGGTTTTGGTAAGTCTTAGAATGCCGATGCTAGTCGGGATGGGCGTGAATAAAATTCTTGCGGTAGAGGGCTTTGGAAGTCAAAGTCAGAATAAACGTATTCTTCAAGCACCTTACCATTGCTCCAATACCGGGTCCATCTGTGACTTACCATGATACCGCCTTCATTGGCGTGGTCAGACCAAATAAACTCAACAGGTAGCACATCGCCATGTTGATTGTTTTGATGATATTCCATCTTTCTGATGAGTTTCTCATTTGGATGAGCCATGAATACCCACTTATCCCTACCGACCCCTTCTTCATAAGAAATGTTGAGAACCTGGGCTTTCTTGCCGTCTAGTGTTTTTTCTCCGCCATTTTCAGCAATAACACCATTATCGGTAAGTTTGAACGGCATTGAAAACCGATAAAATGCCATATTCATAGAACAATCTGGTTCGCACCAGTGGTTTTCACATGACATCCCCAGCTCTCTGGCTTTTTCTCCGGGGTCAACCTGATTGTTATTTTCAACGGCCCAGTAACCCATCTCGTCCTTGGCGATTATTACCTGCAGCCCCTTATCGGTTTCTACATCGGCCATCAATTTCACATTACCATTTACTTTTTCGAAAAATATCCTTTCTGAACGCTCATTGAGTAACTCACCTGTTTCTGAAAATAATTTATGTGTCTTTAAATATTGGCCGTGATCAATATTATTCCAGGCCTCCATTCCACCGGCGGCATCTACCCATTCAGCTACCAATTCTTCACCAGTAGCAGCTCTCATGTAATGCTCCCAAACAAAGTAGCTACAAACAGCAACGGTAACCAGTAAAGCCCCGGCTTTAAGTAGCTGCATTCTTTTGATCGTGATGGGATTAGTTAAATCCTTAACTTCCAGCAAAAAGCTCAGCGGTGTTTTTACATCTTCCTTTTGTCTGTTGATTTTTTGTTTGGTGCTATCAGCCATTTCAATGAGTTTAAAAGTGACTTAATCCATTATAATTTAATCATCTTAAGTATCAATTCAAACTGTAATTGTATGAACTTAACCATGATCTTAATTTATTGATTCCCAAGGGTATAGCAATCTTTACCTCCTCACTTATGCCCATATCAAAGTCACTATGGTTCTTAGCTTCGCAGCCAAGAATAAAAACCTCATTCGGGAGCACATTCAAAGCCTTGGCAAGCATCATGGCCCTCACAGGGTTGGTATAGTGCATATCAGCTAAAAATGCCCTCTGTTCATCTTTTGGCATGTCTTTCAAATCTGCTGTTGTTGTTGATCTGAAATAAATCTGTCCAGGCTCCCCACCCCAGTTCACAGCATCTAAAATCACCAATATGTCATACTTTTCATGTAACTCTTGAACCAGATGGATGCCACCAATTCCAACTTCCTGAAATTTGATAAACTCATGGGGATTGGTAGTCTCCAGAAGCTCACGAACCATTAAAATGCCAAACGCATCGTCTTGCTTTAATTCATTACCAACACCAGCAATCAATATTTTGGGATTGCTCCTTTTCATTTGGCTGGTTCAAAATATTCATCAGAGAAAAGAGGCCCCAACTTGACATCGGTATTTCTATAACTGGAAGAAATATATTTTAGGTTCAGCAAAGAATCTGACTGATGGCTATGACGCACCTCATTGAAGGTCAGGTCATCAACATCCAGAAAGTTTTCGTATTGGGTAAAGCTGTAGCCTCCTCCGTAAAACTGGTTGCCAAGCAACTGTTTTGTGTCAGGATCAAAAAAGTACCACCAGGTGTGGTAATTCCAAGAGGAACCTGCCCCTTCAGCATAAGTTACTTTTATGCGATGGGCTGTGGTGCCGTCTGGTATAGTATCCATGCCCTCATATTCCAGTTGGCAACCGGGGTCAGCTAACTTAAATGGCATCGACATTACGTAATGTGATCCATATGACGAGTTATAGGCAGAATTAACATTCTGCTCATCTGTCATCTGAATATCATTTTCAAATTTCCATGCTTGCTGGCCATTGTTAATGATTTTATAGTTATTGCCATTCTCACTCCAGGTTATCCTTGCTTTGAAGGATGGAAATAAATTGTATTCATGCAGTTGGGTCAATGTTCGGGTTTCATTTCCTAAGGTGTCGTAAAAAGTAATTGTTTTATTGTAGCTGAGACTTTGATTTCTAGTCCAGGCTTCCCACCCACCTGCACCCGCAATAGCCTCCCTAACAATATCCCCAGATTCATTTTGTGGGAGATTATCATATGAAGCCAGAAAGGTTGAGTCGATTGGGATTTCAGAAGGATTCTGCATTTGTGTTTGTTTTTCTTGACAAGCCACGATGGCAAATGCCAATAGCAGGGCGGTTGAAAATCGGTTCATATTTTCGAAATATTTGCCTATTAAGATAGCATCTTTACTTCATCATCTGGTATGAAAGTCACGGGATCAACCGCATTTTCAATCCCTTCAAAAATCTCAAGATCATAAAGAGTAAGAAGATTATGGATTGTGTAATCTTTGTTCAACTGCTCACAAGTTTCAGGGTGCTTTTTCTTGAGGATTGTCCACAACCGGGATAGCCCCTCTCTATGAATAACATCAAAATGCTCCATGAGACTGGTAATCTTATCTTTTAGTTCTGGATTGTTTATTGAATGAAGCTCTTCAGTCAATTCACCGAGTGTTCTAAGCATCTCCTCGCACTCTTTATCGGTATAATATATTTTCTTCATAAGCCGTTAATGTTTGTGAAGATGATGTTGGCAAGAATCATGTCCCTCCCATTGACAATCGCAGTCCGGTCCGCATTCTCCGTGTCCTACTTTCTGCATTCCCTCGAATGCACCAGCGAACCGCTGACCTGCTTCTTTACGCCCAAAATCAGTTAGTTTGAATTTCTTTGAACCATCCTCATCGTGTTGTTCTATGTACCCATCTAACAGCAATTGATTTAAATGTTGAAATAGATTGTCTTCTGGTGAGTTCAAAAGTATAACAAGCCTTTCCAAAGGCACTTTATCACCTAACTCTTCGCCGAACATCCAATAAAGCACCTGTAGTATCTCATCTTTCCAAAAAAGATGATTTAGCTCTGGATCCTTATCATTTAAGCGTTCTTTACTCATGAGATCGGCATTTGGTATCCATATAAAGTTGGAAAATTCTCCTCACTTTGTTCACCATGCAAACAAACTTTATGAAGAATATCTAGATAGTCTACTACATTCTCAGCAACTTCAATGGTTAAATCCGGCCCTGCCTTTTCCGGCCCTGGCTCAATGTCGAATAGGTAAACTTCCTCAGGCCAAATATTAAAATGTTCGCCAATTATTAAAAGGTTTTCTGGAGAAATCACCCCGGTTACAGCGTCACCTATCCTGGCTTGAATTTCATGGGGTGATGGGGTTTCCCCACCCCATTTGAAAATTGTTAGTTCGCCTATTTCTCGCATTTCCCTTGAGATAGCGGTGAATATAACAAGTCTATCAAATGTCTTTTCCAAAGCCTGAAACCATTGAACAATCGCAATTGGCCCCCAATTAAATTCTTCGACCTGAACATGGCTGGCCCATGGCAAATTCTTGATCTTCTCAAAGAGAATAGGCCCTATTGAGTGGTTTGACAAATTGTGATAACCAATTGTCCCGATTAATACGTCTTTACTCCACACCACAGGCACAAGTAGTTACTTCTCGGGTTACTACGTGTTTCTCATTTTTTGACATTATATGTGTAGTACAAGGCATGCATGGGTCAAAGCTGCGGATTGCCCTTAAAATATCAATTCCTTTATAATCCTCCGGCTTATCGAAATTCTCGAGTAAGGGTGTATTCATTACTGCTTCCTCATATGGCCCTGGTGCACCCCATGGTGTTCTTGGAGCGGCATTAAGTGTTGAGGGTGTAATAATCTGATAATTACCAATCACTCCGTTTTCTATGATCAAATGATGAGTTAAGAAACCTCTACCAGCACCCCATGCGCCAAAACCAATGAACGTTCCTTTTTTCGGAATCTCGTATTTGGTACTTACTGCAGTTTGGCCCTCACGGATAAGCTGCTGGGCCAGCATCCAGTTTTCCATCGCAACCGCCGCAGAATAGGGAATACAATAAGCTCTGGCCCTGTTCCTTTCAAATGTATTCCATTGAGCTGGTACCTTCCATTCCATTTCGGCTTCTGGAAGTTTGTGGGCCGGGATTCTGATTTTCAAACTGCTTCCGGTGGATTCAAGGAACCTGCTTTCAGGCAATTTCTGTGCTTTTGCTGTTAAGTACAGCCTGGCATAAGCACCTGCTTCCATAGGTTGCCGGTCCCAAGTCGGAGATGTGTCCCAACTGTAACGATCCTTCCAGCTTTGCTTGCCAGGCTTAGGTATTGTCTCTTTGTTCCATGGATGGTGTGGGCTCAGTGGTGACCCTAGTGGATCTTTAGGGTAGGGGTGACCATTCCATTTTTCATAGTATGAGTGCTCCACAAACTCTTCCATTCCAACATTTAATCGCTGCAAGCTTGTCGTCACCACTTCCCCGTCTACCAGCACACCCGGGGTTGCCCAGCGGGCTTCACCCCACGCTTCGCAATTTTCATAAGTGGCATCGTAGGCATCAGGCCTGTCCCAAACACCTGTATCAGCCATTGTAGCTGGTCGGCTTCCGCTCTTGGCATAGGCGGGATTTTGCTCCAGAAAGAAGTCAAACACATCGTCCCAGATGCCACAAACTTTTTGACCATAATCAAAAAACTTAATCAGGCGATGGTACACTTCATTAAGTGTTGTGATGTTTACCGTAACAGATAATCCACCGGGAATCACGCTTTGAGGGTGAGGATATTTTCCACCAATTACCACATATGCCTCCCTTGCCACCCTTGTCATTTCGAGTGCTTCGAGGTATAGACGGCCCTTTAATGGATTGAGGTCCTTCATTATGTCAAGAACCGTTTTATAACCGTGGACATTCTCAAACTTGGTGGCTGTTGTTTCTGCTTTTGATATTAACTCTGGATTTGTCTCCTTCACCAATTCTTCTGAATAATCAGGCCCAGCCAACAAAAACAAGTGCAACGGATGATCATAGAGGTATTCAATTGCCAGGAGTATGTTTCTCATAACTATTCCCAACGGAGGAGGCTTAATTCCTAACGCCATTTCAATGGCCTGAGCGCTGGTGGTAGCATGCACACCTCCGCAAACACCGCAAGCCCTGCTACTTATATAGGCAGCATCTCGTGGATCCCTGCCCTTCAATATTATTTCGTAACCTCTGAAAAGCGTTGCCATTGAGTTGGTCGAGAGCACTTCTTTTTTCTGTAAATCAACAACACTGTGGAAGGCAAGGGCACCAGCAACCCGGGTAACTGGATCGTAGTCAATATTTTTGATATAGCCATTCTTGACCATCAAATCTTTGAGTTTGTCTTGCTCTTTGTCCAATTCAACAACTTTGTATTCATAGGGATTATTGACACCTTCCTTAAGAAAAGCATTTCCCTTTTCGTCAAATTCGATTGGTAAATTTTTGAAGCACATATTTTTTTGTCTAAACCAGTTTTAAAACTTTTGCTATCTGCACCAAATGGCCATCAACCGAGGTTAACCCACCATGAAGTTTGCCCAAGGCGCCATTTATTGTTCCTAAATGGCCTGATAATGGATCGGTGTCGTCGGCTATCTTTTGTAAACCACCCGCTAATTGTTCAAGGTGTGAACCTGCCCTCCTTAAGGCTACTATTATCAAAATAAGATAGGCTACCAGCACCAGTACAACCACGGCTACAATCACAAGTGTTATAAGTGTTAAAATTTCATGCATGTCAATTATTTTTAGCTGCCCTATCGGCCAATGCACCTTTTAATGTGTCTGCATTATTGTTTATTTCACCAGCGACATCCAAAATACCGCTAGCTACAGAAATTGTATCGTTTAGGGCTTTGATATGATCAGTATTTCCAGCAATACCAATTCCAGCATTTTTCATTTCACGAAAGTAGCGTTCAATATTTCTGGCGGCTAAATAGACGCTATTTAGATACCGCACTACAATTGGCAACACTAGCACTGTCACTATCAGGAGGATTATCCATAAAACATATACCGCTGTCATATCAGTTGTATTTTTTCTGTTTCAAAGCAGAGTTTATTGATTGAGCGAGGGAATCATTAACGCCCTTTAGGCCATCAGCTGTTTGTGTAAGGCCCTCATTTAATTTAGTTACTTCTGTTGGTAAATGTCCAGTCTCACTTTCGATGGCCCTTAAGCCTAATCGTAGCTTAGCCAGGTAGCTATCACCAGCTCCACCAATTTTCATTAGGGTTTTGTGAATTCTATGCAGATTGATCACAAGGGTCAATACCAGTGCAACAACAGCGATTATGGTGATTGTCATCAGTAATACCAGCATCATTTCTTATTTAGAAAGTAAGCAATCAGGGCAACCAGGGCAGCCCTCAATATGTGTTTGGACCACCTTGGAACCATTTAAGATATTTACAGCAGTCCCAAGAATGGCCTTGGCAACGCGATTGGTAGTTGATAAAAAAATTGGGATATGGATAGTGTTGTTAGCCACCAATTTGCCTTGTGTCCATATTGCGGAGGCTCCACCCTCAATTTGTTTAGCAGTTTTACCAATCATGCCGAGTAGAACCGCTACAACAATAATTACTACTACACCGATGATAAGGCTGCCGCCCCATACTGTTAGTATTGCCTGTTCTGAATATTCCATACTAATTATTGTTATCAAGTTCATGTAATGCGGTTGACACCAACGATAGGTGGGAGTCAATATTTTTAGCGTCATCCAGGATCGTAGAGGCCACCTCATTAGTTTGTTGCAAGCCCCAAATACTTGCAGTATTGGCTTTTATTGTCTCTACAATACCTAATGCAACCAAGGCTAACCTTAGGATTCTTTTGGCTGCCAGGAGCACCAAAATAAGCAGTGCTGCGACTGCTACTATTAGGATGCCAGCAAAAGCCAGCCAGAAATACCATGATTGTAGTAAAGCTTCGTCGCCCATTATGCAGTTACTTTAGTTTGGTTCTTTAATTTCCTTTTGCCTTTACCCGGTTTGGGCGAATTTGAAAATTGAAGTTTCTCATAGAAATAATGAGTGACCTTCTCCCTCAAATTAGGTTTGCGCACATGGCCCCATCCAGAGGGCACATGGTTTTTCTCTTTCCAACGCCCGGTTTTGTTCTGATAAGCTTGAGTCATCCTTCTGAGATTCCTCACCAGAAAACCCGTTGTTCTCGAAATATTTGATGAAACATTGGTGCCAGGGGGTGCCTGATAAAACGGGGCAAAAGCATCTGGAAATCCAGGCATGGTACATCCTATACAAGGAGCTCCAACATTCATACAGCCGCCCATGCTACCTACTGCACCCCGCTGATTAATATTACATTGAACCACAGGGCCCCAGCATCCAACCTCTACTAAACATTCCTTGTCGCCATGTTTTTCAGCAAACACACCTTCTTCATAATATCCGGCCCTTGTACAACCCCTATGAACCGTTTCTTCAAACAACCAGGCCGGCCGGCCAAGTTCATCAAACTCAGGAAGAGGGCCCAGGCCATGAAGATAGAGCAGTACTGAAACTATGGTTTCCGTAATATTATCACCTTGAGGTGCACAGCCCGGTATATTAACCACTGGTAAACCAAGCGCACTTCTATAGTCTTCACCCAAAAGATCCATTACTGCGCTGGCCTGAGTGGGATTGCCTGCCGCAGCTGGTACACCGCCCCAGGTGGCGCAAGTGCCAACAGCAATGACAGCTGCTGCACCTTCAGCCAACCTTTGCAACCAATCGGCAGTAGCAACAGGCTGAGGGTTGCCATCGTCGTCGTCTTCAACGCCCAGCCCTGACCAATATCCACCAAATTTTTTAGCTAAAGTTTCGTCAGGAATGGAACCTTCAAAAAGCACAACATACGGAGCATCCAATTCACCGTTTGCAGCTTGGCGAAATGGCTTCATAAAAGCCTCACCTGCCACGGTGGCAAGAACAGGATGATGTAATACTACTTTAGGCACACCAGGGATATTGCCTTGCAAGAGGTTTTCGGCCGAAGGAGAGGTAGCACCAACAGTAGCAATTGAGCAGCCGTCACAACTTCCACCAGCCAGCCAAAAGGCATGGACTTCTTCAATTGTGTTTGGCATTAAAGATCCATTTGTAGAAACCATATTATCTCCTGTCAAATGAGCAATTTTGCAATTTTGACGACCTGATTAGATCGTCATCTGTTGAATTTACTAATTAATGGGGCCGGACAGAAAGCTCTTATCGGGATTAATTAGAAAAGATTTTCTAATAAGGGCATCTTAGCAGATTCTAGGCAGTTGTTCGCCTACCAGCATATTGATTAACCTCTTTCCACCTATGGCGCTATTCAGGATTGCCTGACCCGGATGTTCTGAGGTGATTTCCCCGATTATTACAGATTGATGCCCACCCTCAATGGATTTCAATTTTTCAATAACGGCGTCTGCAATGTCGGCCTTTACCACAGTTAAGAAAACTCCTTCATTGGCTACATAAAGAGGATCAATGCCTAGAAGTTCACAAGCATTAGCTACTTGATTATCGATTGGTAAATGATCCTGAAAAATGTTAGCACCGAAAGGTTGAGATTTGACCATTTCGGTTAAAGTTGTACCTAATCCACCTCGTGTTGGATCTCTCAGGAATTTGACTTTTTCTTTGAAATCGCGGATTAAGTTTTCCGCCATTTTATGAAGTGGCTGTGAATCGCTCTCAATTGTTGTTTCGAATTCAAGGCCCTCCCTCACCGACATAATGGCCATGCCATGAGTAGCTATTTGCCCACTTACAATGATTTTATCGCCAGGTTCAATACGGTTGGCATCAATACTTGCTCCAGGGATCAATTCCCCAATACCGGTTGTATTAATAAATATTTTATCGCCCTTGCCCCGATCAACAACTTTAGTGTCACCGGTAATTATCTGCACTCCACATAAGTTTGCCGCCCATTTGACACCAAGCATTACATCCCAAAATTCTTTTATTGCCAATCCTTCCTCAAGGATGAAACTCAAGGTGAGGTATTTGGGGATGGCACCACACATGGCTAGATCATTCACCGTACCGAACACCGCTAATTCACCAATATTGCCCCCTGGAAAGAAAATGGGTGAAATCACAAATGAATCCGTTGTTATGGCCAATTCGCCTGATGCCTTAAATATGGCCCCATCATGTTGTTTATCAAGATACGGATTGCTTAAAAGTTCAAAAACACCGGAATTGAGCAATTGATTAGTTAGCAGGCCACCGCTGCCATGCCCTAACGTAATGTATTCAAAGTCAAGTTGTGGTAAAGGGCACTGGAGCTGAAATTCAATTTTCTGGTCTTTTGCCAACATCAATCTTGAGATAGTTCAGGTTGATTAATATTGGAGAAATGATAGTAAGCTGCACAAGCCCCTTCGGAAGAAACCATCGGTGCCCCTTGAGGAGATTGCGGTGTACATTCTTTTCCAAATGCACTGCATTGGTATGGTTTTTTAATGCCTTTTAAAACATCACCAGCTATGCAAATACTTGATTCTTCAGCTTTTGGAATATCTATCTGATATTTGATATTGGCATTGTAACTACTGAAGGCATCCCTTAACTCATAACCACTATGCGAAATGTTACCGATGCCCCGCCATTCCCTGTCGTGAATTTCGAAGGCTTTTTCAATGACATTTTTAGCGTTCAGATTTCCCTCTGGTCTGACAATTCTTGTATACTGATTTTCGAGTTTAGCTTCACCCCTTTCTAGCTGATTTACCGCAAGTAAAATACCGTGAAGTAGGTCAACTGGTTCAAAGCCAGTGACAACAATAGGCACCTGATACTTTTCAATAATCGGGTAGTATTCACTGATCCCCATAATGGTGCAAACATGGCCAGCCGCCAAAAAAGCATCTATCCGGCAATCAGGGTCATTTAATACTGCTTCCATTGCCGGGGGCACCAATACATGTGAAGTGAGTATGGAGTAGTTGTCGAGTCCTAATTCAGCCGCCCTCATCACTGAGAGTGCATTTGCAGGGGCTGTTGTTTCGAACCCAACTGCAAAGAACACTACTTCTAAATCTGGGTTCTCCGTGGCTATTGTTACGGCCTCCAAAGGTGAATAGAGAATCCTGATGTCGGCACCCTCTGCTTTAGCTTGCAGCAAGCTTTTGGTTGATCCCGGTACTCGTAACATATCGCCGAAAGAGCACAGCGTTACGTTGTGATTTAGTGCAAGATGGACAGCTTTGTCGATTAAGCTCAACGGGGTCACACAAACTGGACACCCAGGACCGTGGATCATATTTATTTCATCGGGAAGCAACCTCACAATACCATGCTTTACCAGGCTGTGGGTTTGCCCTCCACAAACCTCCATAATAGACCATGGCTTGCTGACCACTTTTTTTATTTCGGCGAGATACTTCTCTACCAATTCAGGATTTCTATATTCAGCAAGGTGTTTCAAATGATAAACGATTTACTTGAACCCAATCATATAAATGTATGAAATTCAGGTCTTTATTGCATGGATAAAGAATGTAATGCCAACTGACCCAGCGCAATATTTTCATCATTAGGACTCAACTTTTGGTGGAAATATAGCTTGTAATGCTCCTCGAGGCGGTGGATTATTAAATCAGTAAGTAGTCCGTTTTGAAAAACTCCACCAGAAAATGCAATTGACCGTACAGCATGTGATTTAGCAATAAATTCTATGCATTTCACCAGGGTCAAATGAAACTTAAAAGCGATTTCTGTAATCGTCTTTTTGTTTTGATCAATTAGTAAACCCGATAGCATGGCTTTTATGTTAATAGTGCCGCCTTCGTTTAGGATGATGTTATAATGCTCATGATAATCCAGGCCCTCATCCTGCGCAAATTTGGTGGCCGATTCCTCTAGAAGCATGGCGGCCTGGCCCTCGTAGCTACTATGGTCGCATAGGCCTAATAGGGAGGCAACCCCATCAAACAGCCGTCCCACACTAGAGGTTTTCAAGGTATTCTTTTCCAATAATTTCTGGTAGATGCCCCATTCGATTTCTGTGAATTTTAAGCGCAAAATTTGCTCAGCTTCATTATTATTTCTGCAAATGCTAAGGGCTGACAACCGTGGCTCCTGGGGCATCTTATCTGCAGCTATGTGATCGAAATATCCAACATGGCCGACTCTTGAAAGATGCTCATTCTCTTTCAAAAAAAACTCGCCTCCCCAAATGATGCCATCATCCCCATAACCAGTACCATCCCAGCAGACACCTAAAACCCGTTCATCATTTGAGAGTAGTTTATGTTCTGCTAAAACAGCTGCAAAGTGTGCCTGGTGATGTTGATAATATCTGATGGGTGATTGAATTTCTTTGGCAATAGCCAGACCTGTTTTTGAGGAGTGATAACCGGGGTGCAGGTCAGCAAGTATGATATCCGGAGGTTTTTGAAAAAGTGTAATAAAGTGTTCAATAGCCGCTTTATAACGCTGAAGCGTATCGAAATTAACAAGATCACCAAAATACTGGCTCAGATAAATTTGACCCTCGTTAAAATAACCGAAACTACCTTTCAAATCGGCGCCCATAGCAAGCAATGTTTTACCTTTTAATCCTGGAAATTTGAGGTCAATACCTGAGGGCGCAAAACCTCGTGACCTTCTGAGCACAATACTTTGGTTCTTGTTCTTTGTAAAAAACATAACGCTATCATCTTGAGGCATCAGTATAGTGCGGTTATAAGTCAGAATGCCGTCGGCTAATAGATGGAAATGTTCAACGGCCTTGCCATCTTCATATTCAATAGGCGAATTAGTAATGTTTGCACTGGTTGCGATTACAGGTGCATCATGTAACTCCATAAGCAAGTGAAAAAATGGAGTGTATGGCATCATCACACCTAATTTTGTTAAGCCGGGAGCTAAAGACTCCATATCCCAAATCTTTGGGTTTTTTGGAGTTAGCAACATAATGGGTGACACTGCACTAGTCAACATTTCTAATTCTGATGACTTGAGGTCAAATTCCGTTTTTACAAAATCTGCATTTGGGCACATAATAGCAAAAGGCTTTTCTGGTCGTTTTTTGATTTCACGCAAGCGCTTGATCCCGCTGCTGCTTCTTGTATCACAGCAGAGTAAATAACCACCCAAACCTTTGATTGCAACTACTCCTCCATTCGCAATAATTTTTGATAGCTCATCAATTATTTCTGTACTTTTTGTTGAGCCCTCAGTCTTCGTATTTCTAATTAACTGCATAGTGATACCGCAGCGCTCACACGAGTTAGTTTGAGAATGGAATCTTCTGTTTTGTGGTGTTTTGTATTCTGAAAGACAATTTTCGCACATTTCGAAATCAAGCATGCTTGTATTGTTACGGTCATAGGGCAATCCGCTGATTATGGAGTAACGTGGGCCGCAATAGCTACATGTTGTAAAAGGGTATGAATATTTAGGGCCATCCGCCGTAACTATATCATCTTTACAATTATCACAGATGGCAAAATCAGGGCTGAGTTCGAGTGTAGGGTTAACTGATTTTTCACTTTTACAAATCTGGAAAGATTCGAAAAATTGATTTCCTATTTCTGAAAAACTGATGTTTCGAATAATAGCTATTTCAGGGGCATCTTTCCTGATTTTATCGATTAACCGATCCAGAAAAGGCCGGGTAACATTAACCCTAATCTCCACACCTTGGGATACGTTTTTAACGACACCCTCTAAGCTAAGCTCACAAGCAACTCGATGGATAAATGGGCGGAACCCAACCCCTTGTACCCGTCCTTCAATTAGAATTTTCCAGGTTTTAACCATTTCGTAACTGGTTAGACTATTCAAAGTAGCCTAAATAGGCTGATCACGAAAGTTCTTATATTTAATAATATGAGTGGTTTAGATACCAGAAATAAGGTTATTGAGTTGTCGATCAAGCTATTTAATCAAAATGGCATCCAAAATGTGCGTTTACAACAAATTGCTGATAACGCACAAATTAGTGTTGGCAACCTTGCTTATCATTTTCATGATAAGGGGCAAATTGTTAAAAGAATAGACAGGATGATAACCGAAGAAATGGAGAAACTTATAGAGTGTTGGAACCGGATGCCGGGTTTCATGGACTTTGATAATCACCTAAATCGCACATACTATTTGCTTGATAAATACTCTTTTTATTTTCTGGATATTCTGGAAATCAAAAGATTGTACCCAGAGGTTCATGAAAATCAACAAAAGCATATTTTTTCTTTTATTGATCGCCTTAGGAGCTGGCTGGAAGGTTCGGTAATCAAGGGGTTGTTGATTAAAGTGGATCAGCCAGGGCAATACCAAAAGGTAGCAGAAATGATCTGGTTCATTTGCTCATTCTGGATGTCGAAAAAGAAAATTCTTGATCAGCAGGAGTTTCATGAGGGAGCTTTCAAAGAGATGATTTGGCAACAATTGAAGCCATTTTTCACGGAAGCTGGGACCTCGGAATTTGAAATCATAATTTACCCGGGATTGGTAACGTAATCCCTAAATATTAACTTCATTAGTCTAAACAAAAATTTATGTGCCTCGCTGTTCCCGGAAAAGTGATTGAGATTGATCCTACGGATGCTAACACTATGAAAATGGGGAAAGTAGATTTTGGTGGTATTAAGAAAAAGATCAACCTTGATTTAGTTCCGGAAGCAAATATTGGTGATTATGTGCTAGTGCATGTTGGTGTAGCAATTAGCACAGTTGATGAGGAGGAAGCAAACAGGACTTTAAATTTCTTGGAGGGGATGGGCGAATTAGACGAATTGAAAATTAACGAAGAAATCTACCGAAATCAGACATGAAGATAGCAATAGCGGGTAAAGGAGGGGTTGGCAAAACCACCATCAGTGGGACACTATGTCGAATTTTGGCGCAATCAGGAAAAAAGGTTTTAGCTATTGATGGTGACCCCAATCCCAATTTAAGCCGTGTGTTGGGTGTTGATCCGAATGCACCGGCACCAATGGCTTTAAGTACTGATATATTAGAGCGAGTAGAAGATGCAGATGGTTCCCGCCGAATTGAAGTGAAAGTAGAAACACAGGAATTATTTGAAATGTACGGACAACAAGCACCAGACAATATCACCTTGTTGATGGTTGGGAAACCAGAGGTTGCAGGATCCGGCTGTATGTGCGGTTCTCATACCTGTGTGCGTGAAGTAATCCACTCTGCCCTATCTGACAGTAGTGATCAAATGGTGATTCTGGATATGGAGGCTTCAATGGAGCACATGAAGCGGGGCACTGCTAAATATGTTGACATGATGTTCTGCGTGGTTGAGCCTTACTACAGATCGCTTGAAGCGGGAGGCAGGTTCGCAGCAATGGCAAAAGATTTAGGCATTAATAAAGTGTCGGCAATTGCAAATAAAGTTCGTAATGAAATGGAGGAGGCAGCAATAAGGCAATTTTGTACTAAGAACAATATTGAAATTACAGCTGTTGTCCCTTATGATGAAGCCGTTAAAGATGCAGATCTTCAGGGTTTGTCGCTGATGGACTATTCTCAGGACAATGAGGTGGTGCATGCCTTAAAAAAGGTAGCAGAAGGCCTCGACTAGCACTGCAATTCAGGTTTGATGGAATCATTACCTGACGGAAACGCATCAAAATAAACTGTCACCGTGGCTTGAGAGAATGCAGTTCAAAAATTTATGATTGACCAATTAATTTTTCAATTAAAGTTTGCTTTAAGAATCCTATTTAACAAAAGCAGATTAACCTCAACAATTAATGTTGGAGGCCTCACGGCTGGTTTCCTTACCGTTCTCATCACCGCACTTTACACCTGGGATGAAATGTCCTACGACCGCTTTCACCCTGATGTTGAGAATCTTTATCGCATAGTGGTTAATTGGGATGGTGATGGCGTCACCCGTAACTGGGCGAGGTCAAGTAACCCGATTGGTGAACAAATTCAAGCTTATGTGCCGGAAATTGAGGCAGTTGCCCGGATCAGAAAAAATCCAGGCACCGACCTGCTAAAAGTGGGTGAGCAGTATTTCTTCGAACCAGACCTTTTGATTGTCGAACCGAACTTCTTTGAGGTATTTGGCTTCAAATTAAAAACCGGGGACTTACAGACTGTTCTTGAAGACAAGTACTCTGTGGTGTTGACTGAGTCGGCAGCGGCCAAATATTTTGGCGCTCAAAATCCGATCGGAAAAGTGATCGAATATGACAATAAGTATTCGCTAACTGTCACCGGAATCGCCCAAGACCCGCCAACAAACTCACACCTGCTGTTTAACAGCTTGCTTTCGTTTACACTGCTTCAAGAAATGTTTAATGAGCGGCGGCGCACCCACTGGGGGCAATTCGACCTTTATACCTTCGCAAGAATCAATGGCAGCGCCGACCTCAATGAGGTGATTGAAAAATCAAAAGGCTTTTTGAAGCAAGTCGCACCGGAATGGGTGCCTGAAAAAATGACGTTGGGTTATCAACCAATAGCCTCCATCCATTTAGGGTCAGATCGCCATAGTGAGCTGGGCATAAACAGTGACCCAATGTATTCGGCCATATTTATATCTGCTGCCCTCCTCATTTTGATAGTGGCATTGGTTAATCACATCAACCTAAGCATGGCCACCTACTTGAGGCGGCAAAAAGAGATCACCATGAGGAAAGTCTTGGGATCATCAAAAATTGAGTTGATTTTGAGCTTAATCACTGAATCAATGTTGGTGGCATTATTCGCAATGCTTCTGGCGCTGGCTTTGAGCTGGTTTTTAATCCCTGGTTTGAGCCAAAATGTAGGCAAGAACCTGTGGCCTGGCGATCCGGCACTGTTTATTGTTTCGGCCGTTGCACTGAGTGGGTTTGTTGGGATAGTTGCCGGCATTTTGCCCTCTCTTCATTTAGCGGCGTCAGTCAATACTGTGACCAAACAGAAAATGGTTGCGCAACGAAAGTTTAGCCGCAATGCGATGATTATGGTGCAAATAGCGATTTCGACTTTACTAATAATCGGAATCCTTGCCGTGAATAATCAGCTTCAATTTCTGTACAATACACATCTTGGCTTCGACGGCCGAAATGTATTGGTTACCCCAATAAAAGACCGATCTAAAAATGCTGAGTACCAAACAACAATAGAGAGGCTCAAGCGCATTCCAGGGGTTGAAGCTGCCTCATTATCTTCAACAACCCCTGGTAGCAACAATGCCCTTACGTACACTTTTACTTTTGAAGGAGGAGGCCGGGGTGAAACTCCAATGTCGGTCGTCATCAGCGATGAAAATTATTCCAGCCTTTACAACTTGAAGCTTGTCACAGGCCGGTATGCCGATGGCAAGGCCGCTGCCGAGGGCAATGAGATAATGATCAATCAGGCAGCGGTTGAACTTTTACAATTAGGGGAGCCAATTGGTGCCGCAGTCACTGGTAAGGTGAAAGGTACAGTAGTTGGGGTTGTTGAAGATTTTCAGCTCAACTCACTTCATTTGCCAGTGGAGCCAGTAATCATATACAATTATTTGCCGACGCTACGGTTTTTGTCGGTCAAGTTAGGGCATGATTACGGCGAACAAACGATCAAACAAATTTCTGAAACCTGGTCAACAATTTATCCTAACTACCCAATCGAATACAAATTCCTCACGGAAGAAAACAAAGAACTTTATTGGTTTGAAAATGGTGTCAGGTTATCGCTTGCCTTTATGGTGCCTATTGCCATGATTGTGGCACTTTCTGGTTTGATAGGCTATACCCTTTTGTTGGCAGAAGAAAAAGCGTTCGAGTTCAGTATCAAAAAAGTTCTTGGAGGTAGTAATTCTGATATTTTAAAGCAGACTCTCCGGCGCCTGGTTCCGGCTGCATTTGCTGGTGCTGTGATAGTTGCTTTATTAGGATATTGGGGCTTGCTTCGGTGGCTGGAAGATTTTGCCTATCGTATAGATATGAATCTCGGCATTTTCATTTGGCCTTCATTAGGTATGATCTCCGCAACTGTGATACTAATTAGCATCTTATTGATCGGCCAACTTAACCAGAAACCGATTCAGTATTTGCGGCAGCATGAGTGAAATTATTCCTGACGGCTGAGGTTATATTCTAGCACATTTTCTGACTCTTATTCAAACGATATCACGGTGGTCAGGCTGTCATTGATTTAGTATCTTTATTTATCATGAAAAGTGGGATTAGAATTGTCTCGAAAGAAGATGCCGGCTATGATACTGAATATTGGGCATCAAAAACACCACTAGAAAGGTTAGCTGCGCTGGAGAAATTAAGGGCACAACAAACCATTATTAATGGAACTAGCAAAAGACTTCAAAGAGTTCTTAGAATTACTAAACGCCAATAACTCGATCATTTATAATACTCTTGATCATTGATAAAACTTCTCTCCAGTCTCAGCTTTATGAGCAATAATACCGGATGGTGTAAATCTTGTATCAACTGATTCTTGCAGTGATTTCATCTTGCTCAATACTTTATCAGCTCCCTCAGCATCAATATATCGGAATGGCCCACCTCTAAATGGTGGGAACCCCAATCCAAACACCGCTCCAATGTCACCATCTCTGGCGGATTGGATGATGCCCTCATTTAAACAATGCACTGCCTCGTTGATCATCATTAAAGCTATTCTTTGTTGAATTTCCTCTTCCGGTATTTCTTTTCTATGTGCTTTTACAAATTGATTAATATCAGAATTGATTTTGCCTTTAATTTTCTTCCCTGAGTCATCATAAGCCAGGAAACCTTTCTTGTTTTTTCTTCCATTAAAACCTGCTTCAGAGAGAGTTTCCATAAGATTGCTTGCTTCTCCACCACGCTGTTCAAACATTTTACCGAGGTCACCTTTTGTAATATGTGCACCTACATCCAGACCAACTTCATCCATCAGCGTAAATGGCCCAACCGGAAATCCGAATTTTTTCATGGCCCTATCGATTTCAAGAATATCCCCGCCTTCCTCTAGAAGTAGCAACGCCTCGTTCATAAATGGGGCTAGTATTCTTGTAGTGTAAAATCCCGGGCCATCGTTTACCACAATGCAAACCTTGCCTTGCTTTACTCCTACCTTAAGGGCTGTTGCAGTTACCCAATCTGCAGTTTTTTCAGTTGTAATGATTTCAAGTAAGGGCATTTTCTGAACCGGTGAGAAATAGTGCATGCCAATCACATTTTCAGGATGTTTGGACTTCTCAGCAATCTTGGTGATAGGCAGAGACGAAGTGTTTGATGCGATAACACACTTGTTGGAAATGTGCCCTTCCAATTCAGCGATGACAGAATGTTTAATATCCAGGTCTTCGAAAACGGCTTCGATAACGACATCAGCTTTCTCAAAACCTCGGTAATCTAATCGTCCGGAAACTTTATTGATCACCTTTTCAGCCTCTGCCTTTATAATTGATTTATACTTAATTTTCTTCTCAAGCGATCCCCAAATATTCTTTCTAGCTTTCGAAAGCATTTCCTCGTTGATGTCACGCATCAAAATGTCCATACCGTTCATCACACTAACCTCTGCTATCCCTTCACCCATTAACCCAGCACCTAATACACCAATTGCTTTAACATTTCTGGCCTTATCCTTTAGCGGATTCTTCTTCAAAGCGTTCATCCCGAAGAAAATGTTAATCAACTGAAATGCTTCTGGGGAGCTTAAGAGCTCAGAGAACAGCTGGGTTTCTTTCCGACTGCTTTCCTCACGGTTATGGGTCGCTCCAAATTTTATAGACTCTATGATTTTTGGGATGGCAGGATAGTTCCCATAGCTTTTGGCCGTTGCTATTTGACTGGCCTTTTTGAAAATTATGTTTCGTGTTATGGGATTACCCTCCAAAAATTTTTCAGTAAATGATCTTTTGTCTTTCCTTTTAAACTTGCTGTCAACAACCTTCAAAGCCAACTTTTTTGCTGCGGTTAACAACTTGGTTTGATCAACAATTTCATCCGCCAGGCCCATTTTGTGGGCTTTATATGCATACAGGTTTTTCCCCGTGAGGATGGCATCAAGCCCTTTTTGAATGCCGATCGTTTTTGGCAATCGCCTTGTACCTCCCAGCCCAGGCAGTAAACCCAATTTCACTTCAGGCAAAGCAAGTACTGTACTCTTATGATCAGAGACAACCCTTGCAGCACAAGCCAGGGATATTTCAAGCCCACCACCCATGCAGGCACCGTGGATTGCCGCAACAAATGGCTTTGCGCTGTCTTCAATGCGATTTAGAAGTGCATGGCCTTGCAAACCGACTTCCTTGGATTCTTTTTCATCCATCTGCAAGAAACGCTCAATGTCAGCACCGGCCATAAAGCCCTTTTTTCTGCTAATCAATACAATGCCTTTTAACTGCGGATCACTGTCGATTTGATCCATCACAGCTGAGAATTCATCGGCAGTTTCAATTGTAATTTTGTTCCACTCCTCATCAGGTGTATCAAGCCAGATTACCCCAACATTGTTATGTTTTTCAAGTGTGAGCGCATTGGATGGTTTCATGGAATGATATTTAATGAAATACTAAAACTAAAAATTTAAATTATCAGTAAATAGTATTCCACTATAAGTAAGTCAAATGGAACTAATTGAAATGGAATCTTCTCATTGGCCGGAGGTTGAACAGATTTACCTCGATGGTATTGCCACCGGAAAAGCCACATTTGAGACAACAAGTCCCGGTTGGGAAAAATGGAACTCATCTCATGCTAAACACAGCCGTTACGTTGCCATTATTGATGGCCAAGTGGCCGGTTGGGTGGCCCTAACACCTGTTTCTGATAGATGTGTTTATGGTGGGGTTGCCGAAATCAGTGTATATGTAAATTCAAAATTCAGGGGACAAGGGATAGGGAAGGCTCTGATGAATAAAGTGATCAACTCTTCCGAGGATAACGGAATCTGGACTTTACAGGCGGCCACGTTTTCAAATAACGAAGAAAGTATCGCATTGCATGAAAAATGCGGTTTTCGAAGAATTGGTTACCGGGAAAAGATCGGTCAACTCAATGGAGTATGGCATGATAATACATTATTGGAAAGGCGAAGCCCGAAATTCTAGACCAGCCACTTACCAAAAAACCGAGAGTTAAAGTCGCCATTATTTGTGAATGGCAATGCTTTTGCTTTTTTTCGGATATCTTTAGAATGAATCGCAACAATGATTGATTATAATCCGAAATCCTGGTTAGGCCTAATATTCGATGTTTACAGCCGATATGTAATTAAATCGCTGTTTCCATTGCTCTTCTTTATGGTGACATTCACTGCACTATTCTGTTATTTGGTGCTGGATTATTTTAAAGTTGAATTGGTCGGAACAGGAGCGTTTCACTCAATTATTGGTATTGTGCTTGGTTTATTTTTGGTACTGCGAACGAACACCGCTTATGACCGTTGGTGGGAAGGCCGCAAACAATGGGGCAAGCTGGTAAATGATTGCAGGGCACTTGCCATGAAGATCCGCACAATATTCCCAGACGACC
Source organism: Cyclobacteriaceae bacterium (assembly GCA_040222875.1). GTDB lineage: Bacteria > Bacteroidota > Bacteroidia > Cytophagales > Cyclobacteriaceae > JAJCYL01. The sequence goes on from JAVKCG010000008.1 coordinate 622,910, forward strand.
CGGAAACCTGGCAATACTTCAGGGATATGATTCCAAACTTTTGCTTCGCTACGAAAGAACAACTAAGAGAGGGTGTGCTAATGGAGGAGTTGGATTTTGATATTGAGAAAGATGAAAAACTTGTAATAAAAAGTGATCATCGTCCTAATATGATTACCACTTTGATGTATGAATTGGTACTTAAAAAACATAGGGAAGGCAAGATTAACGGTCAGGAACTTTACATTCTGGATCATGAAATTAAAGGCCTTGTAGATGTTATTGGTGCATGCGAAAGGATTAAAACAACCCCGCTGCCCTACTCCTTCAGTATGTACATTAAGAAGTTTCTCTTCATTTTCACGATGACTTTACCTATGGCGCTTGTTCAGGCTTTTGGGTACTACACTATCGGAGTTGTTTTCGTCGCTTTCTATATTCTGGTAAGCATTGAACTTATTTCTGAAGAAATTGAAGATCCATTTGGAAGGGATATTAACGATCTACCCACAGATACACTTTGTGTTAAGATCAAGAAAAACGTCAGGGAGATACTGACCCATGATGACTAATTAGTAGCATCGCTCATCCTTCATCACATTTCACTAATCAATAGTACAGCGATTCCATATATTGGCAATCGATGATCAGGGTTGAAAATTTAATGCATGCTTTCGGCTCCAGGGAAATCAGTTATCCTGATTTCGAAGTGTCAGCTAGTCAACATTTTTGGATCATCGGTAACTCCGGCTGTGGCAAGACCACCTTGCTTCATTTATTAGCTGGCCTGAGAAAAATACAACAAGGCTCAGTTACCGTTGGCGATCAAAGAATCCAAAACATGAAAGGGGTGGACTTAGACAAATTCCGTGGACAAAATATCGGTCTGATTTTCCAAAAACCGCATTTGTTAACGTCTCTATCAGTCAGAGACAATTTATCAACAGCACAATTTTTGGCTTCCAAAAAACGAGACGTTGGCAGGGTCAATTCTGTTTTACACGAATTGAATCTGAGTGCATTAATTTCATCGAAACCCAATCAATTAAGCCAGGGAGAAGCGCAAAGGGTGGCAATTGCCAGGGCGGTGATAAACAAACCAAAAGTGATTTTGGCAGATGAACCAACCTCCAGTCTTGATGACGAGAACTGTAGCAAGGTTTTAGATTTAATGATTAAGGAAGCCAATATTTATGGAGCTACGCTTATAGTAGTTACGCATGATCAGAGGGTGAAAGATCAAATTGCCAACGGTATCAAACTTGAAGCCCTATGAGTTTATTTGCGATAAGTTGGAGTTACATAAAAGAAAAGCCGCTCAATACTTTTCTCAATACTTTACTTCTCTCTCTTGGTATCGGAATTATTGTAGTGCTGCTGTTAATGAGCCATCAGGTGCAGAGCAACCTTGAGAAAAATGCAAAAGGCATTGACCTGGTGGTTGGCGCAAAGGGCAGCCCATTACAGTTAATCTTATCTAGTATTTACCACATTGATTTTCCTACTGGAAATATCCCCTTAATTGAGGCCCAGAAAATTGCCGCCAATAGAAGAATGGTTGAAAAGGCCATCCCTTTAGCATTAGGTGACAGTTATCGTGAGTTCAGAATTGTTGGGACCAACCAATTATATCGCGATGTGTATAGTGCCGAAATTGAAAGTGGGGCATTTTGGCAGGATGATTTGGAGGTAACAATTGGCGCAAATGTGGCGAAAACTCTTGGATTTGAAATTGGCGATGAATTTCAGGGAGAACACGGTTTGACATCAAATGGCCATTCTCACGATGAACACAATTATAAAATTGTTGGCATTCTAAAGCAGTCAAATTCCGTTTTGGATAACCTAATCCTGACCAATGTTGAAAGCGTGTGGGTAATGCATGAAAAGGAAGGATCGGAGGACCATCATGGTTCAGATAAGCTTGAACCAGACATCTTTGGAATTAAAATAGGAGATCAGGGAGAGGACAAAGAGTTGACCTCATTACTCATTAAATACCGCAGCCCCAGAGCTGCAATGCAGTTTCCAAGGATGGTAAACAATAACAGCTCTTTACAAGCGGCCTCTCCGCCATTTGAGACGGCCAGATTATTTAATTTGATCGGGGCTGGTGTCGAAATAATCCGTGGGTTCGCTTACCTTATCATAGTTATCGCCGGACTGAGTGTTTTCATTGCGCTGTATAACTCACTGAAGGACAGAAAATATGACCTTGCAATAATGCGTTCAATGGGTGCTTCGAGAACTCGCATTATGTCACTAATCCTGATTGAAGGAATGATTATTACGGCCATTGGCGGAATAATGGGTTTTGTACTCGGTCATGGTGTGGTTGAACTGTTGGGTCAATTGATGGCAACCGCAAATCAAAATATTGTTACGGGTCAGTTATTTTTATCCAATGAGTGGCTAGTAGCTTTAATGAGTTTAGTGTTAGGTATCTTTGTAAGTATAATTCCCGCCGTTGAGGCATATAAAACTGACATATCTGAAGTTCTGGCTAATGGTTAATTTAAAATTATTCGTATCTATCATTTTTATAATTTTTGTCAATAATCTCTATGCGCAGGAGATGGATTTCACAATTTGGTCAAAGCTTGCCAACGTTGATTATGAGAAAAGTGAAGATGAATATGGTGAAGTTCTTATTCCTGCATTTAGCTCTGAGATCAAGGCAATGGCTAATAAAGAGATTACACTTCCAGGCTACATAATGCCATTTGAGGGAATGTTTCAGCCAAAGCATATTTTTCTCTCCTCTTTGCCAGCAGCGGCCTGTTATTTCTGCGGGTCAGGTGGCCCTGAATCTGTAGCAGAGGTTTATTTAGATGAACCTATTCAGTTTACGAATGAAATAGTTCAGATTAAGGGGATACTAAAGCTCAATGCAACGGACTATAACCAAATGATGTACATTTTGGATGAAGCGAAGTTGGTTGAATAAATCTCGTTTAACCTTTCTTTAACCAAAATATGATTAAGTAATCTCTAATTTTAGCAAACCAAAAGCGGAGTAGCATGAAATATTTAGCCTTTCCAGTGATTGTTTTGCTCATTGTTTCCTGTGGCGAAGACAAAAAGGCCTTACGGCAAGCAAGGTTTGATGAAGTTATGGCTGTCCACGATGAGGTGATGCCAGAAATGGGGACAATTAGGAAATTGCAAAAAGATATTCTCGCCAAAGCGGAGTTAATCTCGGTAGAAGATTCAACAGGTAGCGCACAAAACGATCTACAGGTTTTAGCGCAGGAGCTTGAAGCAGCCAATGAATCAATGATGGACTGGATGCGGGAGTTCTCTGATCCGGGAGAAGATATTCCACATGAAGAGGCGATGTCTTACTACGAAGACCAGCTTAAAAAGGTAACAGAGGTAAAGAGGTCAATGCTAGAGGCCATTGAAAAAGGTAAGGCCGTTGAATAGCACATTCAACTCGTTTTAGCACCATTCAAACTAAAAACTGACCTCTTCAGTCTCTACTCATTGGGTTCTTATTACATTGGTCGAAAATTTTGACCAATGAGACATCTAAGCCTATTATTACTGACATCATTTTTCTTTTGGAATTGCGAAGCTCAGCCAAATAGACAACTGACTCCTGAGCAAGAGAAAATGTCTGAGGCTACAATGGATTTTGAGACTTACAACCCGCCGTCATCATTGGTTGTACCTGAAAACCCCGTGAAAAGGGCAAAGTTCCCGTTCATTGATGTCCACAATCATCAGTTTAGAATGCCTGAAATGGATCTATCCACGCTGGTTGCCGAAATGGATGAGCTAAATATGCAGGTATTGGTTAATCTGAGCGGCAGAGGCAGAGGGGACGAAGCTCATCTTCGAAACGCTATCAAAAATGTCAACGGAAATTATCCAAATCGCTTTATTGTTTTCACCAATATTTCTTCAGATGGGATTGATGAGCCAGGCTATTCTGAAAAGCTTGCCCAGCAAATTGAAGCTGATGTAAAAATGGGGGCCAATGGGCTCAAGATATACAAAAGCCTTGGGTTAAGATGGACTGATAGTAAAGGAAATAGAATTGCCATTGATGATCCGAGGCTGGATGCCGCTTGGGCGAAATGCGGAGAATTGGGGATCCCAGTTTTGATTCACGCTGCAGACCCAAAACAATTTTGGGAACCATTTGATGAAGACAATGAAAGATGGCTTGAATTGAAAACCCGTCCCGGTAGAAAAAGGTCGGAGACTAATCCGGCACCTTTTGATCAGATTATTCAGGAACAACATAACATTTTCAAAAGGCATAGAAATACCACATTTATTAATGCACATATGGGCTGGATGGCCAATGATCTGGCAAAGCTTAGTAAACACCTGGATGAGAACCCCAATGTCTACGTAGAAATCGGGGCCATTATTGCTGAATTAGGCAGGCAGCCAAGAATGGCGAATAAATTTTTTGAACAATACCAGGACAGAGTGCTATTCGGTAAGGATGCCTATAATCCCGAAGAATATTACACCTATTTCAGAGTTTTAGAAACTGCGGATGAATACTTTCCTTACTATAAAAAATACCATGCATTTTGGCGCATGTACGGATTAAACCTGCCTGATGAAATTTTAAAGAAGTTGTACTATAAAAATGCGCTGAAGGTTATCCCGAATATCGATCCTTCTGGATTTCCTGATTAATCGTCGCCATTTACTACAGCTATCCGGCGATCGCTTCTTTGTGAGTTGATAAGCATAGCCATATCTCTGATTCTATCAGAGGGATAATAATGGTAGGCAATTCCGATGGCTTTGGCCGCTTCTATGTAACGTCCTGTATTAAATAAGTGAATAGATAAATTAAGATGTTGTAACCCAATTAATTCATTAAAACCAATTTGTCGATTGTCAAACCCCTGTGATTCATTCTCAAGGTTGATCTGTTGTTCTAAATTCAGAATTTCCTTGGAGGAGGTTAAAAATCCGCTTAGTGGGTTAGTTGCCTCGAAAACCACATCACCATCATTAAGCTTTACATGGAGGTTCACATGAAAAGCCGATTCATTGGCATAGTACTCGAAACCGAAATATTCAAGTGCATAGGCATATAATACAGAACCACTAACACAGTCATAAGCACCGTTCTTGAATGTTTCATTTACAGAGGCGTATTGACGATAATGCTTTAAGAACTTCTTATGTACTTTATAAAAAAGATGCCTTAGAAAATAGCGATCATCAGTGCGATCACGTTTTTTTTCCAGCGACTTTAGAAATATTTCGAATCCTTCACGTTGATCAGCATCATCTATTAAGCTCTCAAATGAATTCAGTGATTCTAAATCACCAGATTCACTCCTTGCCGTGGGAGAGAAGTGAAGTAAGCAGATAATCAATATGAGGACTATTCTTGACAATTCTAATTCTTAGCGTAACATAAAGTTAACATTAAATTAATATTCAACGCTAATTAAACCACGCAAATAGGTGCCTATTCCCTATTGCGCTATAATGTCATTACCTGAGTAGCTTAATATTATCTTAATGTTAAGACCTGGTTTCGGATTTTCGCTAATCTTACCAATTAATCCCGTGGATTGAAGTCACTTGCATTTAAATTTGCGCCAATTTGTGCTAACCTAATTTCCCCCATAAATGCCAAGAGACAACAGTATCAAATCCGTTCTAATAATCGGAAGTGGACCTATCATCATTGGGCAGGCTTGTGAGTTCGATTATTCTGGAAGCCAGGCATCAAGATCGTTAAGAGAAGAAGGAATTGAAGTGACATTGATCAATTCAAATCCTGCTACGATTATGACTGATCCGGTGACAGCAGATAACATTTACTTGAAGCCACTGACGAAGAAGTCAGTTAGGGAGATTCTGGAAAAGCATAAGATTGATGCGGTGTTACCCACAATGGGAGGCCAAACAGCATTAAACCTTGCTATTGATTGTCAGCAAGCGGGGATTTGGGAAAAATACGGCGTTAAACTAATTGGAGTTGATATTGGTGCAATCGAAACAACCGAGAATAGGGAAAAGTTTAGGTTAAAAATGCAGGAGATTGGTGTTGGGGTTTGTCGGGGGGAAACCGCAACGTCATTTCTGAAAGGAAAAGAAATTGCACAGGAAATTGGCTTTCCTTTGGTTATCAGGCCATCCTTCACACTTGGTGGTTATGGTGGCGGATTTGTTAATGACCCAAATGAATTTGACAATGCGCTGAATAACGGGCTTCAAGCCTCACCTATTCATGAGGTGTTGGTTGAACAAAGCATTTTAGGGTGGAAGGAGTACGAACTGGAATTGCTTCGAGATAATGCGGGTAACATCATCATTATCTGCTCAATCGAAAATTTCGACCCCATGGGTGTTCATACTGGTGATTCTATTACTGTAGCACCAGCCATGACCTTGCCAGATACGGTCTATCAGGAGATGCGGGACCTGGCTAAAAGAATGATGAATGCCATTGGTCAATTCGCGGGTGGATGTAATGTTCAATTTGCAGTTAACCCTGAAACAGATGATATTATTGGTATTGAAATTAATCCAAGGGTTTCGAGATCTTCAGCTTTGGCCTCAAAAGCAACAGGGTACCCAATTGCCAAAATAGCCGCTAAGCTGGCCATTGGTTACAACCTTGATGAGCTGAACAATCAAATTACCAAAACCACATCGGCGTTTTTTGAACCAGCGATAGACTACGTTATTGTAAAAGTACCGCGTTGGAATTTCGATAAGTTTAAAGGATCTGACCGTCGCCTTGGCCTTCAAATGAAGTCTGTGGGCGAGGCCATGGGTATTGGTAGAAACTTCCAGGAAGCTTTGCAAAAAGCCTGTCAGTCATTAGAGATTAAAAGGAATGGATTAGGAGCAGACGGCCGAGAACTGACCAATCAAGATGCTATTCTTGAAAGCCTGGAACATCCAAGCTGGAATCGTCTTTTTCACATTTACGACGCTTTCAAATTGGGCATATCCCCTAAAACCATTCAGAAGCTCACCAAAATTGACCCATGGTTTTTGAATCAGATTGAAGAATTAATTGAGCTTGAGAAAAAGATTTCAGAATTCTCAATTGATTCTATAGATAAGGAACTTTTGACTGAGGCGAAAAAAAAGGGCTACGCTGATAGGCAAATTGCCCACCTTTTGAAGTGCCTGGAGAGCGAAGTTTACAATAAAAGAAATGACCTTGGTATTAAGCGGGTTTATAAATTGGTTGATACATGTGCAGCTGAATTTGAAGCCCAAACGCCCTACTATTATTCGACTTTTGCTGAAGAGAACGAATCTGAAGTTTCGGACAAAAAGAAAATTGTTGTTTTAGGTTCAGGCCCCAATAGAATAGGGCAAGGCATTGAATTTGACTATTCATGTGTGCATGGGGTTTTGGCCGCTAAAGAATGTGGCTACGAAACAATAATGATCAACTGTAACCCTGAAACCGTTTCTACTGATTTTGATGTTGCCGATAAGCTCTATTTCGAACCAGTATTCTGGGAGCATATTTACGACATCATTCAACTCGAAAAACCTGAGGGTGTAATCGTTCAGCTTGGAGGGCAGACAGCACTAAAACTGGCTGAAAAGATGAACCGGTACGGCATCAAAATAATCGGAACAAGCTTTGAAGCGCTTGATTTAGCTGAAGACCGCGGCCGTTTTTCAGATTTGCTGAAAGAAAACGACATCCCGTATCCGCAGTATGGTACCATTGATGATGCGGAATCAGCAGTAGAACTTTCAAAGGAAATCGGGTTTCCACTCCTTGTAAGGCCGTCTTATGTGTTGGGTGGCCAAAGCATGAAAATTGTGATTAATGAGCAGGAGCTGGAACAACATGTGGTTGATATTGCTAAAGACAAACCAGATGGCCGCATTCTGTTGGATCACTTCCTTGAAGGCGCTATCGAAGCCGAAGCAGATGCCATTTGCGACGGAGAAGATGTTTACATTATCGGTATCATGCAACATATTGAACCCGCCGGCATTCACTCCGGCGACTCATATGCTGTATTGCCGCCGTATAATTTGGGCGATTTCGTGATGCGTCAAATTGAAGACTACACGAAAAGAATTGCGCTGGCATTGAAAACAGTTGGCTTAATTAATATTCAGTTTGCTATAAAAGATGATAAGGTCTACATCATTGAAGCCAACCCAAGGGCATCCAGGACAGTGCCATTCATTTGCAAAGCCTATCAGGAACCGTATATAAATTTTGCCACTAAAATCATGTTGGGCAAAAACAAAGTGAAAGATTTTGACTTCAAACCTGTGAAAAAAGGATACGCAATAAAAGAACCTGTTTTCTCATTCAATAAGTTTCCTAATGTAAATAAAGAGCTTGGTCCTGAAATGAAATCAACTGGTGAGTCTATCTATTTCATTGATGACTTAATGGATGACTACTTCCTTGATATTTACTCGGAAAGGAATTTGTACTTAAGCAGGTAGTCACTTTCAAATCGTTACTGATAACATGTCTGATTACAATTCGTAAGATTTACCGAAATTTGTATTTATGTTAAAAGTATTATTAATCATTTTTTTGGTTGGCTATGTGTTGCTGAGGGCAGGAGGTTTTCTCTTCAAAGTACTTTTCTCGGCATTAGGTAACCAACAACAATCTGGAAACTTCAATTCTCAATCTTATAATCAATCGTCTAAAAAAAGGGCACCAGGCAGTAATCTAAACATTGATCATGTCCCTGAAAACCGGCAAGGTAAGAAGAGCCCTGATAGTGGAGAATATGTTGATTACGAAGAAGTAGATTAAAATCTGCTTTATCTTTCCCACAAATTTTTGTCATTATCTTTGACACCCCATTTCAAAACTTATGGCCTGGTTTACAAGAAAAGATAAAGGAATACAAACGCCAACTGATCAAAAAAAGGAGGCTCCTGATGGCTTATGGTACAAAACACCAAGTGGTGCTATTGTACATATGCGTGAACTACGCAACAATTGCTATGTAAGCCCAGAAGATGATTATCATGTTCGGATTGGGTCGAAAGAGTACTTCGAAATTCTTTTTGATGCAAATAAGTTTAAAGAGCTTGACGAAAACCTGACCTCTGGCGACCCATTAAATTTTAAAGACAGCAAGCCCTATCCTGAACGCATCACTGCTTCACAGAAGAAAACTAAACTGAAAGATGCTGTGAGAACTGCCGTGGGTAAGATGAACGGTGAAGATTTAGTTGTAGGCTGTATGGATTTTTCGTTCATCGGGGGATCAATGGGGTCTGTTGTTGGGGAAAAAATCTCCAGGGCCATCGATTATTCGCTAAAGCACAAAATCCCATTTTTAATGATTTCCAAGTCCGGGGGTGCCAGAATGATGGAAGCGGGGTTTTCCCTAATGCAAATGGCCAAAACTTCGGCGAAATTGGCGTTACTTTCCGAAGCTAAAATTCCTTATATCTCACTTTTAACTGACCCTACAACCGGTGGAGTTACTGCATCATATGCTATGTTAGGTGACTTTAACATCGCAGAGCCCGGAGCTTTAATTGGTTTCGCAGGACCAAGAGTGATTCGAGAAACAATTGGTAAAGACTTACCCAAAGGTTTCCAAAGCGCTGAGTTCGTTTTAGAACATGGCTTCCTTGATTTTATCGTCGACCGACGAAACCTGAAAACCAAGCTTACCAAGTTACTGGGAATGCTTCGATAGGTTAATTTTTAATTCTGTATTTAGGCTTCTTCGGTGTTGAAGGTCAGCGATTTATACATATTGGGAATTAACTCCCAATATGTATAAATTAGCTTATGTTCATCCCCAGACAAATCACGCCAAAAGTTCAAGCGCTTGCTAAAAATTTTCCTGTTTTGGCAATCACAGGTCCTCGTCAATCCGGTAAAACTACGTTAGTAAAAAGGTTGTTTAGTGATTACACCTATATAAGCCTTGAGAATCCATTTAATAGAGAACAAGCAGAACAAGACCCACTTGCATTATTAACTCAGCATGAAAACGGCGTCATAATTGACGAAGCCCAATATGTGCCGGAGCTTTTTTCCCACATTCAACTCATGGCTGACAACAATAAAAAGAAGGGGGAGTTTATAATTACAGGCTCTCAAAATTTTTACCTCTCCGAAAGCATTTCACAAAGTTTGGCTGGTAGGGTAGCCATTTTAAAATTATTACCACTTTCATTGAGAGAACTTCAGAACAGCTCAAAACATTTCAAGACATACCAACAGCATATTTATTACGGATTTTATCCTCGGATATTTGATGATGAAATCTCCCCCAATGACCTTTACCCAAATTATATTGAGACCTATGTAGAACGTGATGTAAGGCAGATTTTGAATGTCAAAAACTTATCACAGTTTAAACTATTCCTTAAGACCTGCGCTGGTCATATTGGGCAAACTGTAAACACAACCCAAATCTCTAATGCTGTCGGAATTGACCATAAAACTGTAAAAGAGTGGATTTCAGTATTAGAGTCATCTTATGTGGTCTTTCAATTGACGCCCTGGTATAAGAATTTTAATAAGAGATTGGTAAAGTCCCCCAAATTGTACTTCTATGATACTGGTCTGGCTTGCTCATTAATTGGAATTAATTCTTCAGATCAAATTGATACTTATTATGCAAAAGGAGCACTATTCGAAAATTTTATTATCGCAGAAATGATGAAGAATCGCTTTAATAAAGGCGAAAAAGCCGAATTTTACTTTTGGAAAGATAACGCAAATCACGAGGTGGACGTAATTGTTGAAAGAGGTACTGAAATTCATCCGATTGAGATTAAATCAGGACAAACACTTCATTCTTCATTCCTAAAAGGGTTACTCTACTTTAATACACTAAGTGAAAATCCTGTGGATAATGCACACCTAATTTATGGTGGCTTGGAAAATAAAAAAGCCCAGGGAATCAAAATCAACAGTTGGAAGAACTTACCATTCTAAATCAATATCAAGTACACGCAAACTCATCATTACCTTTACACATTGAATTTAAGTCATGATCGAGAAATTAGAAGAGATTAAGCATCGATTTGAAGAGGTCAGCCAGTTGATTGTTCAACCGGAAGCAATGACGGATATGAAGAAGTATTCGAAGCTCAATAAGGAATACAAAGACCTCGAAAAAATTGTAAAGAAGTACGATGAGTATACCAAGGCCAAGTCAGATATTGAAGGCTCCAAAGAAATATTAGCAAATGAAAAAGATGCTGAGCTTCGGGAAATGGCTAAAATGGAATTGGACGAATTAGAGCCAAAAGTTGAAGAATTAGAGGAGGATCTTAAGCAGCTTCTCATCCCAAAAGATCCCAATGACAGCAAAGATGTAGTGCTTGAAATCAGGGCTGGAACAGGTGGGGACGAAGCCGCAATTTTCGCCGGTGACCTCTACAGAATGTACCAACTATATGCAGAATCCCTGGGTTGGAATATTTCAGTACTCAATATCAACGAAGGTACTTCAGGAGGATATAAAGAAATCGTGGCTTCAGTGACAGGTGATGACGTTTATGCCAAACTGAAATTTGAGTCAGGGGTTCACCGGGTGCAGCGAGTACCAAAAACAGAATCTCAAGGCAGGGTACATACTTCAGCAGCTACAGTAGCCGTTTTACCAGAAGCAGAAGAAGTTGATGTGGAAGTTGATATGAAGGATGTAAGGAAAGACACATTCCGGTCCTCTGGGGCGGGTGGCCAGCATGTTAACAAAACTGAATCAGCTGTACGCTTGACGCATAACCCTTCAGGCTTAGTGGTTGAGTGCCAGGATGGCCGATCACAACATGCCAATTTTGATCAGGCTTTAAAAGTTTTGCGGTCGAGGCTGTATGAAATGGAGCTAAAAAAGCAGCAATCAGAAATTGCTGGCCAGCGAAGGTCAATGGTAGGTAGTGGCGACCGATCGGATAAAATCCGTACTTACAATTATCCACAAAGCCGGGTTACCGATCATCGGATAGGGTATTCTTCGCACAACTTGCCAACCGTAATGGATGGTAATTTGGGTGACTTCGTTGAGCAGTTGCGCATAGCTGAACACGCTGAGAAAATGAAAGAAGGCAGTGAGGTTTAGGTTATTAGGATGTTGGGTAATTGGGCTGTTAGGTTTAGGTATTTTGGCTTGTACCCCTGAGGCGGAGATAATTTCGGACTCCCCCGGAAACCCTGTGACTTTCGACGCCGACACAGTTCTATTCGACACACTCTTTACATCGGTAGGTAGTACAACTCGCAGACTTCGGGTTGTTAACCCTAATAGGAATGCCATCACGATTTCTAATATTGAATTGGCAGGTGGGGCTCAATCCCCATATAGCATCATAGTCAATGGTGATGAGGGCGTCTCATTTGATGACGTGGTAGTTTTTGGTAAAGACAGCCTGCTGATATTGGTTGAGGTGACTATTGATCCGGGGAGTCAAAACCTACCATTTTTGGTCAAAGACTCAATTTTATTTGATCAGCAAGGATTTAAACAAGATGTTGATTTGGTTGCATGGGGACAAGATGCCAACTTTCTTAGAAATGTAATTCTTGATTGTGACGAAACGTGGATTGCCGAAAAACCATACATTATCATGGAAGCAGTGCTTATCGATTCATTATGCCACTTGAATGTTGAGAAAGGAGCGAAGATATTTTTTGACAACAATGCTTCATTATTTGTGCAAGGGCAGATTGAAGTTCGAGGGGATACTGCTCAAATGGTCGAATTCCGGAGCCTCAGGAACGACGGCATTTTAGCAACAACCTCAGGTCAATGGAATGGTATTTTTATTTTGGAAGGCAGTGAAGGCAATGTGTTTGATCATGCCATTATCAGCAATGCGCAGGTTGGGCTGAGGGTTGGGACACCTGATGACAATGACATCCCCGACATTACCATTTCTAATTCTATCATTGAAAATATGTCGCAGGCTGGCATTCTTGCATTCACTTCGGATGTTTTCGCTTATAATACATTAATCTATAATGCTGGAGCTTATCTGGTAGGGGGCTTTGCTGGTGGCAATTATCAATACTGGCATTGCACATTTACAAATGATCCAAACGACTTCAGGCGCAACGAGTCTTCGGTGCAATTCTCTGATAATCTGGTTTTGGCAGACAATTCATTACTGGCAGCTGACCTCAATCTTGAGTTAATCAACTCTATTGTATGGGGCAATTTACAAGACGAAATTTTTATCAGTGTTGATGGCGGAACTAACTCCACTTTGGTGGTTCAGAACAACATTTTACGGTCTACAGCAACAGAATTCGACACTAATGGTAATTTGCTCAGCCAGGAAACTAACTTTCCGGGATTCGTGAGCCCTTTCCAACGGGAGTATCGTATTGATTCTTTATCCCCAGCAAGGGACGCAGGAGTTCCATTAGGGATTGAGTTTGATTTCAGGAAGCTAAAAAGGGATGAAGGACCCGATATTGGCGCATTTGAAAGAATTGACCCTATCGAATAATGAGCTATCAAAAAGAAGTTACCCTCAAGCCGTACCCGCGGGGATTTCATTTGATCACTGATGAAATAATAAATGCAATCCCTGAAATACGAAAGGTTCAGGTAGGTATCCTTCATGTGTTTATCAAGCATACATCTGCCAGCCTTACTATAAATGAAAATGCTGACCCGACCGTAAGGTTAGATTTTGAATCTCATTTCAATAAGTTCGTTCCAGAAAATGCCCCTTACTACAAACACACCTTCGAGGGGCCTGATGACATGCCAGCACATATTAAAAGTTCGCTACTTGGATCTTCAGTTTCAATACCAATCACTAATGGAAAATTAAACCTTGGCACATGGCAGGGTATTTATCTTTGTGAACATCGAGATCACGGTGAATCAAGGAAATTGATCGTTACCACCTTGGGTGAATAAGTAATTACCCTGACTTCTTTTTACCCTTCTTTGGGGATTTTCACCCAAATTCTTCGAGGCTACATTTGATTAAAATGATAAGCCATGTCAAAACCATCTAACACAGGTTATCTTGTTAAGATTGTCATACTTACAGTTACTGGCATTCTTGGAGGAAGTGGGGTATTGATCGGCACCATGTTTTTATTTATCGATGGCCCCAATCAATTAGAGCTCAGCAATGCATTAATAATTCTGTTTTCGGGGTTGCTAGTGGCTTACGTATCCATAAAATTTGGAATATCAACATATAGAAACTGGACAAATTCCAGAATTGATGCGATAGTTAAAGACAAAGTCGGCCTCATTACTCATTGGTATTGCCCCAAAGCCGAGTGGCTTGTTTTTGCAGACGAAAAATTGAAAAAGAATCTCGAATCTGCCTCTGGCATGGGCTGGATTTTTGGGTTAGTACTCGGTGGCATTGGGGCTTTTGTTGGATATACAGATGGCGGTTGGATGTGGAGTGCAATTTGGGGTGTTATCGGCCTTGGGTCAGGGTTTATTGCAAGTTTTATAGGTAAGTTGATCGTAAAACTGCGGTATCAAAAAGAAGTTAAACTGGATGGTGTCAACATCTACTTTGCTGAAAAATCCATTGTAGTCCATAATAAGCTCTTAATGTTTAATCAAATGATGCAATCGCTTGTTGGATTTAAAATTGACGAAGAGATGAATCCTCCTGCTTTTAAATTGATTATTGAGACAAGAGGAAAGAACAGAGCTGAGCATGATCACTACATTCCAATAATCAACGGAAAGACCGAGGAAGCCAAAAAACTTGAATCTTATTACCAGGGACTTGTTGTTGACAGATATTTTGGTTCAACATCCGGAGATGCTGGCGGTGATAATTGAGGCACCTGTAGCGCCCCAAATCTCCTAAATAAAAGCTATCTTATCTGGAAAATTCCAGGTATGTGCCGCTTCACATTTTACATGGGCAGTCCTATCAGGGTTAATTCCCTCATCACTGAACCCCGACATTCGCTCATTCATCAGAGTTTTGAGTCAAAAGAGCGGGAGGAGCCACTGAATGGAGATGGTTTCGGGTTGGCGTGGTATAAGCCAAATCTGACTGAGGAGCCTGGGCTTTTCAAATCTATAACACCGGCCTGGAGCAATAAAAACCTGTTTGAGCTGTGCAATATTTTAGAAACGCCATGCCTTTTGGCACATGTTAGGGCTGCCACACAGCGGCTAGCAGTGGCAGAAAATAATTGTCACCCATTTAAAAATGGACGGTTTGCATTTATGCACAATGGTGATATAGGCGGCTTTGCCAATATAAAGAGGATGGTAATTGAGAGCCTGAGTGACGAAGCCTATCACAGCATCCTTGGATCAACAGATTCGGAGCATTTCTTTGCAGTTTTCCTGGATGAAATGATGAAGCAGCCTGACCAGGGCCTTAATGGAATGGCTGAGGCAATGCTAACAGCCCTCGGCAGGATTACACGGTTAACTGAAAGGCACTGCAAAGGAGAGTACAATTATCTCAACATGGTAGTGACCAATGGGGAAGCCGCCATTGCAATAAGGTTTACCACTGATCCCAACCTGGATGCCGACACGATGTATTTGAGCCAGGGCCGAAAGTACATTTGTGAAAATGGGGTTTGTAAAATGATTGACCCTGATGACTCCCATAAAGCAGTGTTAATTTCTTCAGAACCTTTAAGTAATGATTCAGCATGGACAATGGTTGGTGTAAACAAAATAGTTTCCATTGCCTCTGGTGATGTAGTTGGTCAATCCAACATCTCATTATAATGCTGCACTCTGTAATCAATGGAATATTGTTTTAGACCTCGGTTTGTATACGGTTGGGTCTAATTTTTGCAAATTTGCCCATTGGTTGAAATTGGAAATAGAACTTGAGACTAATCTTTGCATTCCTCTTATGTATGCTTGTTACACCCCTCTGGGCTGATAAGAATAAGCAGGCGTTGAAGGCACTGGAAAAAGGTGATTTTGAAAAAGCTGAGGAGCATCTTCAAAAATCTCTTGAAAAAGAGCAACTGAATCCCGGGGCCAAGTATATTTATTCCTTAATCTACATTGATAACAGGTTCAGCCGTGTCAACCTCGACTCTGCCTATTACTTTATTCTAAAAGCCAGAAATGATTATCAATTCGCTGATGAAAAAATTATCGATGATCTCATAAAGAACCAAATTTTTGAAAATGACCTCAAGGCCCAACAGGAAAAAGTAGAGTCAATGGCTTTTGAAAGGGCAAGTGCAAGAAATACCCTTCAGGATTTCAATTATTTCATTGATCATTACAGCGCCGCAAGCCAGCTGCAAAAAGCGATTGAGCGCCGAAACGAACTTGTATATGCCGACGTCCGGAAGACTCGAATGTGGCAAGCTTACAAAGACTTTATTGAAAACTATCCGAGTGCTGCTCAAATACCGGAGGCTAAAAAAGAGTACGAACGATTGCTTTATCTGGATTATACAGACGACGGGAAACTTCACAACCTTGAGCGGTTTCTGAGAGATCACCCAAATAGCCCACACAGAACAGAAACAGAACGTAAAATCCTGGAAATCCGGACTGCCTTCAATCAACCAGAAGAGTACCTCGAGTTCCTGACTTTATACCCGAAAACCCAATTAATACATGAGGTGATGAAGCGCTTCTTCCACCTGGACAAAGACTTCAATAATCTCAGCTATTTTGATAAATACGCCTACAATAGACATGTTAAAGACTCACTTCAAGCTGCTGTGAGTTTAAATAAATACGAACTGATACCATTTTATGAACGTCAGAAATATGGGTTCATGAATGAATTTGGTGAGGTTATTCTTCAAAGCAATTATGACTATATAAAAGAGGAGTATCTGTGCGGTAACATAAAAACTGACCTACTCGAAGTGAGAGAAAATCGGGAATTAAAACTCATTAATTACGTTGGCGCATCAGTTTATTCACAGGGGTTTGATCAAACCACTGATCTGGGTGCTGGGTTTGTAAAGCTGAGAAAAAATGGTCGTTTTGGAGTATGGCACAAGGGAGCTGGAGATATTCTTGATGCCATTTATCAGGATGCGGAATTGCTAGGTCACAATTTGATAAAAGCGAAGCTCAATGGCCTTTGGGGCGTTTTCTCTGTATGGGGGCAGCCACTCATGGCACATGAATATGATGAGATTTCCAGAATAAATAATTTCTGGATTTTCGAGAAAGACGGATTGCTGGCAGTAACGGGTTTGAAAACCCTAAAACCACTGGCAGACGGAGGTAAGGTAGATTTGAATTTTAAATATGACGAAGTGGAGTTGGTTAAAAACGACCACCTACTTTGCTTTTCGGGAGATAGCGAATCATTGATTAATTCAGATTTGGATATCATTATTAATGAGTCTGACCAAACTATAATTCCTATGGGGGAGGATTGGATGGTGAAGAGGGATTCTGGGTATTCTTATTACCGAGAGGTGAATAATGCATTTTTAGAAGAGTCGTTTAGGGATATCGCCTTTAGCCGTGGGTGGCTTGGATTGAAAAGGGATTCTACCTGGACGCTTCTGAGTGAAGGCTTTGGGTTCGAACCCCGGTTTGGCCTGGACACGGTTAGAATCCTAAATAATTATATCGTTTACTTTGGAAAGGGTGATACCACGAAGCTGGCCTTCTATCCAGGTACTGCAATAGATTTAGACAGTGATGACCAGGTTAAACTTTTGGGGGTTCAGCAGCAGCATGACAGCTCTCAATATCTATCGATTAAAGGAAAGATCTTAAATCGCATCTATTCAGAAAAGGGTGAATTAATGTTCCGCACCCGCTACGCCGACGTTGATTATCTCACAGATAACTATTTCTCGTATCAAGACAGGAGGTATAAGGGAATTCTTGATAACCGGGGTGAGATAGTTGTTAAAGCGGCCTACGAAGGTATTGGTCATGTTAAAGATAGTCTCGCTGCCATTCTTTCACGGGGTGAGTTTGGGGCATTTGACCTGGGCAAACAGCTCTTGATAAAACCTAAGTATAAAAAGCGGATTGAAAAGTACAGCTCCAACTATTTGCTTGCGCTTGGAGATGAAGGCTATGGTTTTTTAAATAGACACGGCGAAGAAGTTTCTGATTTCATTTTTACTGAGGTGGAGTATTGGACTGATGAAATTAGTCTGGTCAAAAGCGGAAGTCGGTGGGCATTGTTTAACATTGGAGCTGAGGAAGAACTGGTATCTGGCATTCAATCATTTGAGTTTATCAGAGACACTGAAGCCGAACGGCTGGCTTATTTTCTCACCGATGACGGGTTCGGGGTGTTCAGTAATACAAAAGGCGAAATCCTTGCACCATCTTTCAATGATATAATCAACCTTGGCACTCCTGAAAAGCCACTATACTTTGCTGAAAAACATGTTCCAGAGGCGGACTTTTATGTAGTGGTTTATGTGAATGCTAAGGGCGAAACTATCCGGTCAGAAGCTTTCAGGGAAGAAGAGTATGAAATGATTCTGTGTGAGAATTGAATCTCTTCTTAAGCTTTTATCTAAATTTCATTTTTGAGTTTCACTCATCACCGATTAATCTTGTCAGTGCCCCAATGAGTTCTTGAATTTCTCTTTCAGTCATTTGATAGGCTTGTTCACTTTCAAGGTTTCGCATGTTCCCAATTCGAAACATTGTAGTTTCACTTTGTTTAATTGGAGGCGTTATTCTCAAATATGCGCCCTTTTGGAATCCCAGACTATTTTCAAAAAGTATATCCATTACCTCTTTATTTCTATAGATCACTCCTCCCTATTCGCCAACTGTCCACATGCGGCATCAATGTCTTTGCCCCGGCTTCGCCTTACATTCACAATAACGCCTCGGTCTTCAAGATAAGCAGCAAACTTGTCTAGCTTATCAGCTTCGGTGTTCTTAAAATCTGCCTCTGAAATGGGGTTATATTCTATGATGTTCACCTTTGAGGGTACTTGTTTGGTGAACCTGAAAAGCTCCTCTGCATCTTCAAGGGAATCGTTGAAATTGTAAAAAACGATGTATTCAAAGGTGATTCTGCTTTTCGTTTTATTGTAGAAATATTGAAGGGACTCTTTGAGATTTTTCAATGAATTGGTTTCATTGATGGGCATTATTTGATCACGCTTCTTATCGTTAGCCGCATGCAGCGATAGGGCCAAATTAAATTTCACCTCATCATCCGCCAGCTTCTTGATCATTTTTGCAATGCCTGCCGTCGAAACAGTGATTCGTTTCGGCGACATGCCAAGGCCTTTAGGTGAGGTGATGTATTCTGTGGATTGCAATACATTAGCATAGTTCAGCAATGGTTCGCCCATGCCCATGTATACAATGTTGCTCAAGGGCTGGTTATAGTGCTCTTCAGCCTGCCGACTGATTTCTACAACCTGATCGTAGATTTCAGCGGAATCAAGGTTCCGTTTTCGATCCATGTAACCGGTGGCGCAAAACTTACAACTTAGTGAGCAGCCCACCTGAGATGAAACGCAAGCGGTCATACGACTGTCTGACGGAATCAGCACACCTTCAACTAAATGACCATCATAAAGCTTAAAAGCCGACTTGATGGTTTGGTCGTTGCTGACTTGTTTTTTGTTAACCGATATTCCATTGATGACAAACTCCTTCTTGAGCAGCTCTCTGGTACTCAGAGATAGGTTAGTCATCTCATCAAAGCTCTTTGCAGATTTCTGCCAAAGCCATTCATTTATCTGTTTGGCCTTGAAAGGCTTTTCACCTTTCTGGATCAGAAATTCTGTTAATTGATCGAGGGAAGTTTTGCGGATGTCGTTCACGAGAATGCAAAGGTAACTTAGTTTGTTGGCTATTTGGCTGTTGCGTTATTGGCTATTTAAGGTTTGCAATTTGGGTTTTGTGGAAATCAGAGGTTTAACCTTTGTGGTCTTCCTGTCCTTGTCGGTAAGCGGATTTTTGAATGGTAATCACTTTACTCTCTTCTTACTCCCACTCAGAGTCTCCCGCAGGGGACTCTGAGCAAATAAAGTTTTTTTACAGATGCTCCGCGTCCCTTTCAGGAGACACGGAGCGAGAAAGATTCATAAATCATTTCAACCCAAAAATACTCACTTGCTCCCACTCAGAGTCTCCCGCAGGGGACTCTGAGCAAGCAGAAAACAATTTCATTTTCCAAATCAACTCCTGTTCTACAAGTGATCTTATTTTCAGGATTAGTTTAAATTTGGTAAATGATGCTGGAGCCAGGTGATATCGAGAAAATTAGAGCCTACTTTAAGGATAAGCCAATATTTAAAGCCTATTTATTCGGCTCATTCTCAAGAAATGAAGCTAATAAAAATAGTGATATTGACATTTTGGTTGATTTGGATTACAACCAACACATTGGGTTGAAGTTTATTCAATATCATCTTGATCTTCAAAATCTGTTGAATCGTAAAGTAGACCTTGTGACCACGAGAGGTGTTTCCGAAAGGATCAAACAGTATATCGACGGGGATAAGCGACTGATATATGAAAGGTAACCTTGCCGATCAAGAACGGTTAGCGCATATTCTTGAGGCAATATCCGAAATTGATTCTTATATAAAAGACTCGGGCTTAGAGCAATTTCTGGGGCACTCAATGATGAGATTTGCGGCCATAAAGCAAATTGAAATAATTGGTGAGGCAGCAAACCATCTTTCAGAAGCAACTAAATCACAACTGTCTGATGTCGAATGGTCTCAAATTGTTGGGATGAGGAATATTTTAGTTCATGAATATTTCGGAATTGACTTCGAAATTATCTGGCAAATAATCATCGAGGATATCCCTATTCTCAAGACCAAGATTGAGAGAGTTATCAAATTCATGGGTAACTGATGCACAGAATCGTCAGCTTTATCAACCTCATTAATAAAAAAATTGGTAACGTGATAAGACGCTCCGTGTCCCACGCTTCCACTCGGAGTCTCCCGCAGGGGACTCTGAGCAACTAAGGTTTTTTTTACAGATGCTCCGCAGTCCCTTTCAGGAGACACGGAGCGAGAAAGAGAGCGAGAAAGGAGTCTCCCGAATGGGACTCAGAGCAAGTAGAAAACATAACTATCAATTAAGAATTTCAGGTTTATCTTGGTCAGGTGCATAAGATAGCCTCATTCATAAATCATTTCAACGAAAAAATTGGGAACGCCATTTCCTGGCTCACCAGTATTTTAGTTTGGGTAATATGCCTTGATGTAGTGTTGCGGTATTTTTTCAACCTAAGCTGGAGTGGGCTGTTTGAGTTGGAGTGGCACTTGTTCGCCCTCTTATTTCTGTTGGGGGCAGCGTCGACCTTAACGGCGGATAAACATGTGCGGGTGGACGTATTCTACAGCAAATTTTCAGAAAAAGGCAAAGCCTGGGTCAACCTGATAGGAACTGTGGTCTTCCTGATGCCACTATGCTGGGTTGTTATCAAATCATCTATTCCATTTGTAATGAATAGCTATGAGATAATGGAAGGTTCACCAGATCCCGGTGGGTTGCCATTTAGATTTATAGTCAAATCAGCGATTCCCATCGGGTTCTTTCTGCTGATGTTGCAGGGTATTTCGTTAATGCTAACATCGCTTTTAACTATTCAAGGAAAACAGCTTAAAGATGTTTGAAGCGCTGCCACTCATTCTTTTTGCCCTGGTTTTCGTCCTGATCCTGTTTGGATACCCGGTAGCATTTACCCTCGGCGGACTCTCCATTTTGATGGGCGTAATCATTTTTGATGTCGATTTCTTTTACTTACTGTCGCTGCGGATATCGGGCACCATGAGCAACTTTGTTTTGATTGCTGTGCCCCTCTTTGTTTATATGGGTATAATGCTGGAGAAATCCGGCTTGGCTGAAAGCCTGCTTGAAACTATGGCATTGCTTTTTGGAAAGTTCAAAGGTGGGCTTGCGATTTCGGTGGTCATTGTGGGTGCGATGCTGGCGGCTTCAACAGGTATAGTTGGCGCTACTGTGATCACTATGGGGCTGATCAGCTTGCCGACAATGTTGAAGCGTGGTTACAGCGCCGAATTGGCTACCGGAACTATTGCCTCTGCTGGCACATTGGGTCAGATTATTCCGCCATCGGTGGTGCTGGTTTTATTAGGCAGCGTTTTGAATGTTTCCGTTGGTGATTTATTCAAAGCAGCCATTCTACCTGGGCTTGCACTTGTGCTGATCTATCTGGCTTACATAATCATCTACTCCAGATTGAACCCGGAAAAAGCACCATGCATGCCAGATGAAGCCATTGCAAAGTTTAGGGAGAAGGGGATGGCTGGCAGAATAATCAAAGCATTCCTGTTGCCTTTTGTGTTAATATTGGCAGTGCTGGGTTCCATTTTTGCTGGTATCGCTTCGCCGACTGAAGCTGCCGGAGTAGGAGCATTGGGGGCTACAATGCTTACTATCATTCAAGGTAAATTCACCAAAAATGTTCATAAAGAGGTGATGAAAGAAACCATGTACCTCACCTGCATGGTATTCATTATATTAATAGGAGCAACGGCATTTTCATTGGTATTCCGAGGCCTCGGCGGTGACCGCTACCTCATTGAGCTTATACAAGAAGCCAACCTTACACCTGCCTACTTTTTAATTATGGTGATGGTTGCTGTTTTCATTGCTGGCTTTTTCATCGACTTTATTGAGATCATCTTCATTTTCGTTCCCGTGGTAGCTCCAATCTTCTCAGCACTGGGCATTGACCTCATCTGGATTGGGATTCTCCTTGCCCTTAACCTCCAGACGTCATTTCTAACACCCCCCTTTGGCTTTGCTTTGTTTTATCTGAAAGGTGTAGCCCCTGAAGGTGTTACAACCAGCCAGATTTACAAAGGTATTTTGCCTTTTGTGCTAATACAAATTGTGTTTCTGGCTTTAGTGCTAATGTTTCCTGAGATTGTGGTTTGAAGTTAACGCTTCGGCTGTTCGTTATTATTGTTTAATAACAGTAGTTTAGATATAAGAGAAATAAACGCACAAAAAAATAAACGCACATTTTTTGTGCGTTTATACAATTGTTACCTATCACGAGACATTCATGAAGTATATAATCCAACTTGCAATCATACTACTAGCCTTTACGAACTGCCAACCTAATAAGCAAAACGTAGAACTTTCTGTACCGAAATCTGAATTTCCTTTCGTCATTATTGAAACTGAAGCAGATTCTGTTCGAATTGGTGATAAGTTCAAAGCTAAAGTCTACTTATCTGATTCTTCATATTACTTCTTATATGACCGAACAGGCAAAAAGCGTCCGACGAACCCTGTGTTTCGAGTAAATGGCGAACTGGTAGACTCGCCAAATGGACATTTTCTGATGTATGAAGAAGTTGTAACGGATAAACTTGTTTATAAGGAATTTCCGAATATAAGAGAAATTAGCTTTGGAATCATCTTTCCACATCCTTCTCCCTCAAGTGGTGATATTGAAATAGGATATCGGCATAGCTACATCGCAACAAAGGAATAACGAAGAGAAAACGCTAGGTAACAATACCTGATGACTCTATGGCTGAGAAGTAGTGGAAGAAGCGGCAGAGCTTATGGAGACACGGCAAAAATCTCTGATTTTTGCGTTTGGGTGAGGAATTTTACGCCAAAATCAGAGATTTTGCCTAGCTTGTATCTGAAACAATAATTTATTATCGGCCGCCACAGAGCATAGGTGGTCGTTACAGGGCATAGACTGCATCTCGCAGATTTATCTGAATACTAACTCTAACATGATTAACAGCAAACAGCTAACCTTAATTGATAAATTACTGATAGGAATTCAGATGATTATCATTGGATACTCCATCCTTCTAAACACCCTTGAAGTCCTGGCCAACTACTTCAACAGTGTAAGTCCTTTTATCCCTGAAACATTCCATTGGACATTGTCTAAGCCTAACCTGTATATCCTAACATATTGGATAGTTATTGCTTTTGTAACTTGGAAACTCTATCGTAATTACACAAGAGTTAAATTCATTCTATTAATAATAGGAACTTTGGTGGCTGAATTTGTCCTTTGGAACGTAATAGAAACGGCCCTGTAACAAGCGATATAGCGAATGGCCAAACTGCCTATCTGATACTTCTGTGCAATTCGACCGTGAACCTGCCCATTCTGCTGGATCTTGTGCTTCTAGCCACT
The DNA here is from genome assembly GCA_040222875.1 of Cyclobacteriaceae bacterium. Taxonomy (GTDB): domain Bacteria; phylum Bacteroidota; class Bacteroidia; order Cytophagales; family Cyclobacteriaceae; genus JAJCYL01. Next base: position 646,895 of record JAVKCG010000008.1, read on the forward strand.
TTTTTCTTTCTGGAATTAGACTTTCATTGCGCAGTGCATTGTGGACACTGTTGCGGGGGTTGGGCAGTTTCACTACTTTAGAGGTACTTACAAAGGGTATGGCCACTCGCCATATCTGATCGTTGGCAACAAGCTAAAAAACTTCAAACTTCAAAGAAAAACACCAATTCATTTTCATATATCGAGATATGTCAATATATTTGCAATATGAATTTAAAAACAGCAACTGAAATAGGAAAATGTTTATCTAATCAAACAAGGTTTCAGATTATGGAATGGCTGAAAGAACCAGAGAAACATTTCCCACCACACGAGACCTTAAAACATTTTAATGATGGTGTTTGTGTTACCTATATTCAAGAAAAAGCAGGATTATCACAATCGACTATTTCAATTTATCTAACTAATATGGAAAAATGTGGACTGTTAATATCAACAAGACACGGAAAATGGTCTTATCTAAAAAGGAACGAAGAGACAATTAAACAGTTTACTGACTTCATAACATAAAAAAATTTGACAATACATATCGACATTTCGCTATATAACAAACTATGAAATTACTAATTGATATTTTAGGTTGGACAGGTTCAGGACTGATAATCCTTGCCTATGCTTTAAACCTAGTTGAAAACAAAAAATATTTGGACTATGGTAAGTATCTAAACCTGCTTGGAGGACTTTTAATAGCCCTAAATTGCTATTACTACAATGCTATTCCGCCATTTGTAACCAATTTACTTTGGAGCGTGATAGCAACTTTAACCATTTACAAGTCAAAAAAGAAAACTGTAACAAAACTCAATGTTTCACACTTTAGAGAAAATAACGAAATAATAACAGCTGGACGAACCAATGGAGATGTAACTGTTGACATTGCTGAATGCAGTTCAATAAAATCTATGTTTGAAAATAATTGGTAATGTGGATGCTATAATTTGTATCGCTGGAGAAGCCAAATGGGCAGATTTTAATGAACTTACCGAAAACGACTATTATATCGGTTTGAAAAGTAAATTAATGGGACAAGTAAACCTTGTGCGTGTCGGTAAGAATTATCTAAACCCAAATGGTTCCGTTACTTTGTCCACGGGAATTTTAGCAGATGACCCAGTAGTGAAAACAACAAGTGCGGCAATGGTAAATGGCGGAGTTCATAGTTTTGTAAAAGCGGTTGCACTTGAAACAGAAAACGGAATTAGAGTAAATGTCGTTTCTTCTGGTATGGTCGAAGATGCTTATGAAAAGTACAAAGATTATTTTCCAGGACATAATCCGATACCAATGAAAAAGGTAGTTAATGGATATGTTAGAAGTGTAAATGGAAAAGGAAATGGAGAAATCATTAGAATCTATGACTGAAAAAAAAAGCCAGTTGCCATCAAAGCCTATACGCAATGCCCTTCGGGACACTGCGCATAGCCTAACCGTTCGTGATTGATCTCAAGCTGCCCAGCCCTCTCTATCCAAACTTCTATACTGAATCGCTTCTGCTAAATGTTCAATAGCAATTTCATCTGAACCCGAAAGGTCAGCGATAGTGCGAGAGACTTTCAGGATGCGGTCATACGCCCTGGCAGAAAGACCCAGTTTTTCCATTGCCCTCTTAAGCAGGGTTTTGCCAGCTTCATTGATTTCACAAATGTCTTTCACCATTTGCGGTGGCATCATGGCGTTATTGTAAACAGCATCCTGCTTTTCGAAGCGAACATCCTGCACTTTCCTTGCCTCGATTACCCGCTTCCTGATTACTTCACTATTTTCACTTTCCCGGTTAGCTGTCATTTCATCAAAAGAAACCGGGGTTACTTCTACATGCAAATCGATGCGGTCAAGCAATGGGCCGCTTACCTTATTGAGATAGCGCTGCACAACCCCCGGCCCACAAACGCATTCCTTTTCGGGGTGGTTGTAGAAACCGCATGGGCAGGGGTTCATGCTGGCAATCAGCATAAAATTGGCTGGGAAGTCAATGGTCACTTTAGCTCTTGAAATGGTCACCCGTCGTTCTTCCAAAGGCTGACGCATCACCTCCAAAACGGAGCGTTGAAATTCCGGAAGCTCATCCAAAAACAGCACCCCATTATTCGCCAGACTAATTTCTCCTGGTTGAGGGATGCCTCCACCCCCAACTAAGGCAACATCACTAATTGTATGGTGAGGTGCTCTGAATGGTCTGGTTGATATTAAGGAAGCATCAGCTCCTAACCTGCCAGCTACGGAATGGATTTTTGTAGTTTCCAGCGCCTCATGCAAACTCAAAGGCGGTAAAATTGAAGGAAGCCTTTTTGCCAGCATGGTTTTGCCTGCTCCAGGCGGCCCAATCATGATGGCATTATGACCACCGGCAGCCGCAATTTCCAAAGCCCTTTTAATGTTCTCCTGTCCTTGTACATCAGCAAAATCATCCCGATAGGCATCAAGGGTGTTCTGAAAAACATCCCGAGTATCAGATTTTAGCGGTTCGATTACTTTATCGCCTTTTAAGAAATCAACGGCCTCTCTCAAATTCTCCACTCCGATCACATCCAATTTGTCTACAATGGCAGCTTCAGATGCATTTTCCTTCGGAAGGATAAAGCCTTTAAACCCTCCTTTTCGGGCTTCAATGGCAATTGGAAGAGCCCCCTTTATCGGTCTGAGCAGGCCGTCTAAGGAAAGCTCACCCATAATGATGTATTGGTCAAGCGTTTCCACATCCAGCTGACCGGAAGCCTTTAATATCCCCAAAGCAATCGGGAGGTCATACGAGGAGCCTTCCTTTCGAATATCGGCCGGGGCCAGGTTTACTATCACCTTTTCACGAGGCATGCGGTGGCCGATGTATTTAATGGCAGATTCAACCCGCTGCTGGCTTTCTTTTACGGCGCTGTCAGGTAAGCCAACCATAAAGAACTTATTGCCCTGACCAACATTCACTTCAATGGTGATAGTGTTGGCATCTACGCCATAAACTGCACTGCCGTAAGCTTTTGCTAACATACTGTTACTATGGGGCTGAATTATCCGGCTCTATGAATGCTCTTTATAGGTAGCATTCATCCATAGCTATAATAATACAGGCTTTCTGGGAAATAACCAGTTATGAATTAATAAAAATACGGGAAGTGCCGACTGATTAACTGGCCTGCTGTTTTTCTACAACTTCTTCAGAATTCTCCTCACCATTAGCACTCATTTGAGGTGTTTCATGAGGAGTTTGAAGGTCAAACATTTGAGCCTTGAGCTTGATTATTTCGGTTTCTTTAGAATGGAGCTCTTTTTTCAATCTAAAGATTTGGATGTTTTCTATGGCAAACTCAATGAGGATAATTCCAAAACCGAAAAGTCCCCATAACTTCATATTCTCATAGAAGTTGAAAATTCCTTTATCCCAAAGAAATCCGAAACCTTCTTTAATCAATTTTTCATCATTGATACCAATGACTATAGAAAGTACAATGTATAATAGGAATATACTGCGGATTACCAGCTTTGCTTTCTTCATGACCCTAATATTTAAATCAGCTTAAAATGTCTGCAAATGACAAATGTTATAGCCGGTATAACCTTACAAGTTTAGTGGGATTTGCACTGCCAACAAAATTAATCGTCACTTATTAGGGAGTTCTGGGGAGTATCAGTAGTCTGAGAAAAGCCTAATTTAAGTTTACTTCATCGGCTATTTGGGTTTGAGCAGCTACTATTAGCAGCACCCGTTGAATCCCAACATGACCGTCTGTATTAACGAAATACTCACCGAGTGAATGTGCACCTTTACCTATTCCACCACCACCCAGAGTAACGGAAGGAATGCCCTTGGAAATAGGGATATTAGAGTCGGTAGACCCTATGCGAAGCTTTGGCTCAAGATTTAGCTGCTCAGTTGATGCCCAGGCCCTTTGCACCAATGGGTCTTCAGTTATTGTGCTGCCAGATGGCCGTTGTCCAATCATTTTTATGTCAGCAACAATTGGTCTTCCGTTTCTTTTTAAATCATTCTGTTCGGCCACTCCCTTTCTTATCGCTTTTTGAAGGATACTATCTATTTCGATCAGTCGTTCGGGGCTTTCAGAGCGCATGTCAATCTCCATCCATGATTCGAAAGGAATGGAATTGACTGAAGTACCACCACCTATGCGGCCGACATTATAACTTGTCTTAGCACCGTCTTTGGTGTATTTATCAGCCTCATCGACGAAATATTTTATCGCAGCACCAAGGGCATGATGTGGATTCGCCAAGCCAAAAGCCCCCCAGCTATGGCCACCAGGGCCTTTAAATGTTATTCGATATCTATGCGACCCTAGCCCCTGATTCGTCATTGTTTTAGCGTCGGTTCCATCAACAGAAATAAAATAGTCAATCTTGGGCCCTCCATCCCTGAAAAGGTGCTTCATTCCCCTTAGGTCTCCAAGGCCCTCTTCACCAACATCGCCAATAAAAAGAATATCATCTTCTGTCTGGATATTTGCGGCATTCATAGCCCTGAGCACTGCCAACAAGGTCACTAATCCTCGGGTATCATCAGCAACACCAGGGGCAAATAGGGTATCTCCTCGTTGAGTTACCGTTGTAGGGGTCCCTTCCGGGAAAACTGTATCGAGGTGGGCTGCCAGCGCCAAAACTTTGTCGCCTTTTCGGCCTTTCCTCAGTCCTATCACATTTCCAATCTCATCCGTCCACACGGAGTCCAATCCTTCGGCAACCAGCATTTCGGCGTATTTTGCTCCACGAACCTCTTCCTTAAACGGAGGCGCCGGAATACCAGTTAACATGATAAGATCTTCGATTGTTTTCGGGTCGTTTTCCTCAATGTGTTGAAATGCAGACTGAATTTTGGGATGCTGACTGAGCTCAGAAATCTCTGTTGAGAATTCCTCAGACATGGTCATTTCAGCTTTTTCGGCCGTATCAGCTTTTGATGATTGAGGCTCCTTGTTTTCTGAGCAGGAAAACAACGCCAATATTATAAATGAAAAAAGTAAATGTTTCATATTGATTTCGTTGGATGCGAAAGTAGATGTTGTTACAGAGAATTATTGAAGGAATTATCTTAGTGGTTAGATAAAAAGGGATTCATCTGATCTAACCTAAAGCTTCTCGGATTTCGTATAAAATTTTATCGCCACCCTGGTTAAGGATATCGTATGCTAATTGTTCACCCAGTTGAATGGCTTTTTCTGAATTAGCTGCGCCTGTTTTCTCAATTTTATCCTGACCATCCAGGCTGATTATACCACATTTCATTGTGATTTGAGAAGCTTCAAGGATTGCGTGGGCATAAACCGGTATGCTGCAGCCACCTTCTAATTTCTTTAAAAAAGAGCGCTCTGCTGTAAGGCAGATTTCCGTTTCTGTATCGTTGATCGCATCTCTAATAGCATCTCTTTTTAATGCAACCAGATTTTTAGCTGCCTCGATTGCAATACTTCCCTGACCCACGGCAGGTACAAACTCATGCAATGCTAGTTCAGATTGAATGAGGTGCGACATCCCCATTCGATGGACTCCGGCGAAGGCAAGGATTAAAGCGTCGCAATCGCCTCTTTCCATTTTAGCAACCCTGGTTTGAAGGTTGCCTCGCATATCAGTTACTTCAACATGCGGATGGTGGTGGCGTAATGTTGCTACTCTACGGGTTGAGGAAGTTCCTACCTTAATCTTCTCGGAATTAAGGGTCAATCCACTCACATTACTAACCAAAACATCGTTCGCTTTCTCTCTTTTTCCAAAAGCGATAATTTCAAGGTCATCAGCAAGATTAGACTGAAGGTCTTTTGCGCTATGAACTGCAATATCGATTTCACCGGCCCTTAGTTTATCCTCCAGCTCTTCAGTAAAAACCCCCTTGCTTCCAATTTTAGAGATAGAAACATCGAGAACTTTGTCTCCCCTGGTTTCCATGGGGATGATTTTGGTTTGCATTCCAGCTTGCTCCAGTTGATCAGCAATAGATTCAGCTTGCCACATGGCTAGTTTGCTACCCCGTGTACCGATAGTGATAATTCTGCTCATCTCAAGCTTTTAGAATTTGAGCAACAGTCAATGAGACGTCTAAAAATGTGAGCTTGGCGCTGGCATTTCTTTCGATATGAAAGTGTGCCTCATTTAAATTTTGAGTGATTTTTTCAATTGCATCAGGTGAAACTGTCTGACCGAAATTAGCTGCAAAAGCGTCTGTATCTGCCACTGAATTCAATCCTGCTACACCCAAGCCGGCTATTAATGCCCCCCTCAATAAGTTGATACCGCTTAAAAGCAGATTCTTCTGATTTACTTTGGTCATAGCCTGGTACTCATCTGCCCATGACACCAACCTGGTAAAATCCTGTTTCCAACATAACCGCATCCATTCCGAAAACTTTTCCTGAATCTCATCTGATTGATCATCAATTAACTTGATGGCGGCATTCATATTGCCCTCGCATTGTGCCGCATTTTTGATAGCCGTAGATCTTTCGACATCATACTGAGTTACCAGCTCCGATACAATCTCTTCATCATTAAAAGACCGAATATGAAACAGCTGACACCTGGAAATAATAGTGGTTAGCAGTTTTTGATAGTCATTGGAAACCATTAGAAAGATGGTCCTATCTGAGGGCTCTTCAAGAATTTTCAAGATACCATTTGCTGCAGTTGGGTGCATCCATTCTGGTAGCCATATCAGCATTATTTTATACCTGGCTTCAAAAGCTTTCAGGCTAAGTTTTTGGATAATCTGACGACTTTCCTCTTTCGAAATATTCACCTGTTTGTTTTCCGCTCCGTAGTGGTTCACCCAGTCTTCCAATGTTGGGTATTTGTTAGTGGCCAACAAAGTGCGCCAGTCAGGGAGGAACTTTTCGCTGTTGGCATCTTTCGTTTTAACCACTGAATTTCCGCTGACCGGAAAAAAGAGATGCAGATCAGGATGCACCAATTTGTCCATTTTGGTGCAAGAAGGGCACTCACCACATGAATCTGTCTTTGTCGGTTCCTGGCAGTTGATGTAGGTGGCGTAAGCTAAGGCAAGAGCAAGGTTTGCAGATCCAGGCTTGCCATAAAATATTTGGGCATGATGATTTCTGTTGGCTGATCTTACGAGGTCAGTTTTCAAGTCATCCAGGCCTGGTATTTCAGCGAATCTCATGCTTTTAATGCCTGTTTCTCCCAAATTCTGTATTTGGCGGAACGTTCGAATACGTTTGTCAGAATCTCCTTATCCGCTTCAGTAAGAGATAAGCCCCTTCGTTCCATCATGGCATTTGCAACCTCAAACCCCTTGTCAATTTGAAATGTTTTTAGTCCTCCAGGACCGCCCCAGCTAAATGAAGGAACGAAATTTCTCGGAAATCCTGAACCGAAGATATTTGCAGCTACACCAACTACCGAACCGGTATTAAACATAGTATTAATGGCACATTTTGCATGATCCCCCATCATTAGACCACAGAATTGACTGCCTGTTCCGATAAAGCGTTCGTTCACATAATTCCACACTTTCACCTCACTGTAATTATTCTTCAAATTCGAGGTGTTGGTGTCGGCTCCAATGTTACACCATTCACCAATTACAGAATTCCCCAAAAAGCCATCGTGGGCTTTATTAGTATAACCAAATAACACCGCATTATTTACCTCACCACCAATTTTGCAATGAGGGCCTGCACTAGTGCCCTTTCGGATTTTTGCACCAATATTAATGACCCCATTATCACCCATGGCAAATGGCCCTTGAATTACCGCTCCTTCCTGCACCTGAACATTTTTACCAAGATAGATAGGGCCGTCCTCAGCATTTAAAATGGCTGCTTTTATTGAAACACCTTCCTCAAGAAACACCTGGGTTTTCCCATACACTATAGTATAGGGATCAGCGATCTCTGCGGATTTACGCCCCTGAGTTATAAGACGGTAGTCCTTGATGATTTCATTTCCATTAAACTGAAAAATGTTCCAGAGAAACTCAAGCTTATTGATAACCCCTATATACTCAATCTCTGACCATGCTGAATCAAAGCAATCCCTTGCACTTAAATTTTTGTCATTGTTGATAGCAATTACACCAATATCTTTTTTAGCTAAACATTCACCTGGCTTTAGGTTCAAAATTGATTCCAAGACATCTGAATCTGGCAAAATACAACTGTCAATGAGCAAACTGTTTGATGTATCTACCTGCGGATATTTGGTTGCCAGATGGCTTTCAGAAACTTTATAAACTTCTAAACCTGAGATTTTGGCCCATTTTTCTGCGATCGTTAGAATCCCACATCGAATATCAGAAATTGATCGGGTGTATGTAAAGGGGAGAAGGTTTAGCCAGGAATTTGGTTTGTCTACCAAGACAATTTTCATGGCTCAAAAATAGAAAAGTCCTTAAGAAGATTGCTTCCTAAGGACTTTAATGTAGTTCTTATAAACTGTTTATTTTTTCTTGTACCGTCTGTTGAATTTCTCAACTCTACCAGCAGTATCCACGAATAGTTTCTTGCCAGTGTAGAATGGATGTGAGGCGGAGCTAACTTCCACTTTTATAACCGGATACTCTTTACCGTCTTCCCATTTCATTTTTTCACCAGAAGACATAGTCGATTTAGTCAAAAAAGAAACGTCACTTGAAGTATCATGGAAGATAACCTCAGAATATTTTGGATGTAAATCTTTTTTCATTTTATCAGAATCTCAATATTTCAAAAAGGACGGCAAAATTAGTTATAAATAATCCATTGACAAACCAATGTAATAAAACTCGCCTCAGTAATGTTTAGTAAATCTGGTTTAGCCACTTAATTTGCGTTAATGAAATGTAGCGGGGCGATTTTTATAGTTATTGTTTGGGCAAACAGCTCATTTGGTCAAAGCCCATTGATTCCGCTCAATTCTGATTATTACCACCTTATAGATCGGTACGAAATAAAATCAGGAAAATTTAGTGACGATTTTTTCACCTCATATAAACCTTATCGAAGACGTTCTGTCGGGAGATTTTTAGACAGCTTATCAAATGGCGAATCGGATGCCGACAAGTTCAATATTGACTACCTGCGAAATGATAATTGGGAATTTAGCGCATCATCAAATAATGATTCATCAAAACCGTTGTTCAAAAAATTATATCGTAAGAAAAGCGATGCAATTCATGTAGATACTGACCATTTTGATCTGCATGTTAACCCTGTAGCTCATTTAGGCTTTGGTAATGATGGAGACAGTGGCTCACGGCCCTATATATTTACAAGAGGGCTACAGCTTAGAGGGAGGGTTGATGACAAAGTAGCCTTTTATTCATTTATTGCAGAGAACCAAATGGTGATGCCTCAATATGGGCAGCAATATCTGCGATCATTTGGTGCTATACCAAGCGAGGGCTTTTGGAAGCAAATTGAAGGAACGAACGGCGTTGACTTTTTTACGGCCAGAGGTTACATAGATTTTAAAGCTACAAAGCATATCAACATCCAATTTGGTCACGATAAAAACTTTATTGGCAACGGATACAGATCAATGATATTATCTGATTTTTCCAGTAGCTACTTCTTCTTAAAGTTTCAGACCAAAGTATGGAGAATCAATTACACCAACCTTTTCGCTGAACTAATTGCCGATGCACCTTTTACCCCATTTGATAGAATTGGTGGGTCATTGGGGACAAGAAGGTTTCCAAAAAAATATATGGCCCTTCACCATCTGAGTATCAACATTACTGACAATCTTAATATTGGCATTTTTGAAGCAACAATTTTTGCAAAGGCGGATACATTAGGTGGTCGTCTGGAATTTAACTACTTGAACCCTGTAATATTTTACAGAGGGGTTGAGCAATTAGTCGGCAGCCCAGATAATGCACTATTAGGTATTGATTTTAAGTGGAACCCCGGGCGTCACCTCTCTTTTTATGGTCAGTTTCTGCTAGATGAGCTCATTGTAAGTGATTTGGTGCAGGGGACCGGATGGTGGGGCAATAAAATTTCAGGTCAATTAGGCGTCAAGTACATCGATGCTTTTGGGCAACCAAACCTGGACTTGCAACTAGAATCAAATTTCGCCAGACCTTATACCTATACCCATGAAAGCTTATTTACCAGCTATACCCACTACAGACAGCCGCTGGCCCATCCTTTGGGGGCCAACTTTTCTGAGTTTATAGGCATAGCCAGATATCAGCCAATACCACGATTGAATTTTACAGGAAAGGTCATTTATGCCGATCAAGGAAGAGACGAGAATGGGTTGAACTATGGAAGTAATGTATTACGCTCTTATCTCACGATCATTGATGAATTCGATAATACACTGGGGCAGGGTGTTAGCACAAAAATTACATTTCTTGATTTAACAGCATCTTACCAATTAAAACACAATCTTTTTATTGACTTAAAACAAGTTATAAGAAAGCTGGATAGTTCTGTGGATTCTAGAGATACCAATAGCAGTTATACTGCATTGTCTTTAAGGTTAAACATTGCCCAAAGACTTCTGGAGTTTTAATTAAAATGAAAACATTTTTCAAGATTCTATCTGTAGCATCTCCACTAAAGGGTTTCATTTTTCCTTACATATGTTTCACAATACTGTATGTGTTATTTAACCTGATCAACTTTTCAGCACTCATACCCATTTTAGAAGTCCTTTTTAACGGTAGCTCACCTAATGAACCCCAGATTCCTACATCCACTGGTTTTGGAGCCGCCAAGGAATGGTATTACTATTATTTCAACGATTTAATGTTTGAGAATGGAGCCCCCAAAGCGTTATTGGTTATTTGCGCAGTTGTTTTGGCCTCAGTACTTCTAGCCAACATTTTTAGATACCTCGCAGAGCTTTCGCTGGTTTCACTCAGGGTAAAAATCATCGAAAATATGCGGAAAAGGTTATTCAATCGGATGATTGATCTACCATTATCATTTTTTTCGGACTCAAAACATGGAGAACTGGTTTCAAGAATTACTACTGACATTCAAGAAGTTGAGACTTCAGTCATTTATACCCTGAAGATTATGTTAAAAGAACCGCTGATGATCTTGGGGTTCCTATTGATGCTGTTCTCAATTTCTGTTGAGTTGACGTTATATTCCTTAGTTCTGTTTCCAATTGCCGGATTGGTCATATCGGCTTTGACTAAAAGATTGAAATCGAAGGCCAATGAAACTCAGGAGGCCTTGGGTGAAATTGGATCAGTTGTGAACGAAGCCATCTGGGGAATGAGAATCATAAAGGCATTTAATGCCCAAAGCTTTATTGGTTCTCAAATGACAAATGAGATAGAGAAATACTCGGAATTTAATCGGTCTTTCGGTAAAAAATTTCAATTGGCAGGCCCTTTATCTGAGTTTTTAGGTGTTACCACTGTGCTTTGTATTTTATTGATTGGAGGCAATATGGTGCTAGAAGAAAATTATCTTTTACCCGCACCGCAATTCCTTGTCTTCCTTATTATCTTCTCACAAATATTACCTCCAGCTAAGGCCATTTCCCAAGCTTATACTTTGATGCAGAGGGGGCTTGCAAGTGCCGAAAGGGTTTTTGAACTAGAAAATAAAAGCGATAGGATTATAGAGGAAAAGAAATCGATACATGTTACAAAATTTACCGAAAGGATCGAATTGAAAAATGTGCATTTCAGTTATGACAAGACTGAAATTTTGAAGGGCATAAACCTCACTTTTGAAAAAGGTAAAAAATATGCACTGGTAGGCTCTTCAGGTTCCGGCAAATCCACTCTGGTTGATCTATTACCGAGGTTTCATGATGTCACTTTAGGCGAGGTTTTGTTTGATGGTATAAATATCAAAAAGTACGGCATAAAATCACTTCGAGATGAGTTTGCGATCGTCAATCAAGAGCCAATTTTATTTAATGATACGGTTGCTAATAATATTTCACTTTTAAAAAATTCTGAAAAGGAAAAGATTATAGAATCGGCCATAAGGGCAAACGCACATGATTTTATTACTGAGTTGCCAAAAGGATATGACACTATAATTGGTAACCGTGGAAATAAACTATCGGGTGGTGAAAAACAGCGAATTGCTATTGCCAGGGCCATTTATAAAAATGCTCCTATTCTGATTTTGGATGAAGCCACATCTTCTTTAGATGCAATTTCAGAGAAGAAGATAGCGGATGCACTAGCCACTTTAATGAAAGGCCGCACTACAATAGTGATTTCTCATCAAGTGCAGTCTGCGATTGATGCAGATTACGTCGTCGTTCTTGAGGAAGGATTGATTAAACAAAAAGGTACCCATCGAGAATTGATAGGTACCAAAGGTGTTTACAAAAATCTATTCAGTCTGAGTCCGAATTAGGCGTAGGCCAATTCTTTTTTCATCATCTTCATTAGATGTTCCCAAAGATGTTCGTAAGGGATAATCTCCATTTCCGCATATGCATCACTCGACTCTTCCGTCTTCTGGAGTTTCTCAAGAAGTTTCTTCCCTTTCTTTCTGGCAAGCTCAACATTGAAACCTGTATCGACAATTACCAAAAGCATCTTGAAGAAAATTTTGTCCCTTGGTGTTACATCTGCCTCATTTAGATATCGATACAGGTATTTCTCCAATCGTTCAACTTTATCGAGAAGCTTTTCTTTCTTGTTCCTGCTGAGGTAATGCATGAATTCAAGTACCAACAATGCCACATTTAATCCGTTCTTGTCCTCTTTCAAAACATTAAATGAAAGATAGAACTCATCAAAGTTGACAATGTATTGAAGTTCTTGGTTAGGATGGATTAAATAGAGATAAGCTCTGAGTAATTTCCATCGTTGAGCCATCTTAGGTCTCAAATTTTCCATATGTGGGTTGCGGAAAACCTGCTCCAAAATATCTTTAGCTAAATCATAGTCTTGCTTGCGCATGGCGATGGAATAATAATTCTCCATATGAGCAAACCAATTGGATGTTGATCTCTCAAAATGTTGAATGGCACCTTCAGCATATTTAAGACCTTTATTCAATTGATTCGTTCTCAAGAAAGCATAGGTTCGCATGTATACATTATATCTCTGATCAAACCTGAGCGGGTTGAGCTTACCTTTTGATACCTCCTTTTCGGTTTGTTCAGTCAACTTGAGAATGACATCGTACTCGCCGAATGACTCATAGCACATCATTTTCAGGATGTAATACTTTTCGAAAATGTTAAACGAACTGGTTTTTTTCCATAATTCTTCAAGTTTATCTGCAGCCTTTTTTGCTTCATCAATATTCTTTTTCCTGGAGTTAACCGACTTACGAATCAGCATTCGATATTTGAAGTAAATATCCATCGCCTCTTCTTCTATGGCATACAGCTTTCTATACTTCTCCAAGTCTTCTTCATTCCTAAAGAAATCCGCCGGTTTGCAATTGAAAGAATCCAAACGCCTCATAAGGTTTAGGCCATCAAGCGTAATTGAAGTGAATTCAGCCTCGGTGCTAATCATAAGCGCCTTGTTGGTCATTTTCTCGGCAATATCCTCAATTCCCTCTCTCAAAAGTATCTTAGCCTTTAGGATGTAATTCAGGGCTTCCTGCTCATATTGATGAGATATTTTAGTTCTGCTGTCATTGTAATTGACCAGAAATAACATATTGAGCAAACGCTGCCGCAATCGGCTTTTGAGCATACGAAACCGTTGATCAGTTCCATCGGTACCATACATACCACTGGCTGCTTCGTCATCAGTCTTAAATCTTCCTTCAAGAATTCCATTTAATAATTGCTGTTCCTTGCCTGGATTATCATCATGGACTTGAAGCTCAACTGCCGTAAAGGTGTCCTTGACACGATCGGTTAGGAGTCTTGTGATTTTATTTAATTCAACCATTCTTAAAATTTTTGAGAATTCACTTGCTGAAGAACAAATCTAATAAAAATAAGCCAATGTAATCTATGAAATGTTATAGTTAATAACGTATACCATCTGTCTACAAATCAGCAGATTTAGCCGATGACTTTAGCGGAAACAAAACACTAAAGTCATGATTACATTCTTCTACATTCTACTTGCAAGTTTCGGTTTCACTACTCAGCCTTCGAATGGATCATTCACTGATACAAAGGCTTACGTTCAACAACAAAATTTCTCTTCGTATCAGCTAAAGTTTAATGCTGCAAAAACCACTATCACAAAACGTGAAGGTGAAGGCGGTGGAAGTGATCTCTGGGATGAATGATAAAATCTAGGGGTTAAGTTCTCATTTATGAACTAATATTAGTTCATGAATTGTAGGCCGCTTGTAATTTTCATTTGTTTTTTTTTATGCTCATGTGTCGAAAACGAGGTCAACGATGCTATCAGAATAAGGGTTAAATCTTACCCAGATAGTTTTGATCCAGTTAGGGGTACAAGTCGACTTGAGACATACCTAAGCTCATTGAGGTACAGTTATCCCATTGTTTATGACATCGATTTAAGAGAAATTGTTCCGGGTAATGCGGAGCTCTTGGAATACCATCAAAACGACAGCCTCCTCATTTATGAACTCATGATAAATGAACAGGCCGTTTGGAACAATGGTGATTTGATTACATGTGAAGATTTTGAGACATCTGTAAAACTTCTCAAAATACCTTTAATTGATAATTTTAATTTAAGGGTCAATAGACAATGGATATTATCCGTTAGTTGTTCATCAGAAAATCCACAGTACGTTGAAATAACTGTTAATGGGTCTTTTTTGAATCTCAAATATCATCTGGGCTCTTTTCCTATCCTACCCAAATATCTGTATGATCCAGATGGTCTGCTGGATGAGATTTCTTTTGATGATTTGCTTTACAACGAAGAGCAAATTAAACATAACCCCCAATTAATTAAGTATTCAGAATTTTTCGATTCTGAACAATTAAAACGCAACGTCAAGCTCATTTCGGCAGGGTATCGAATAACAGCAAACAATCCAGGTCAATACATTAGGTATGAAAAAGAGGATGAATGGTGGGGCTTCAATTCTGGCGTAGGTCATCTAGCATCGAAACCTCATGCATTAGAGTATATAGTGATTAATGATGATGCGACGGCATTGATTGCTTTGAAAAATAATGCCATCGATGTACTTGCTGGTATTGCACCGAGTTCATTTAACGATTTGAAAAGTAATGACATTGATACGGATAACTATCACTTTGTAACACCAACTCTCTACAGGTTCGGATTCCTGACAATGAATTCAAGGCTCAAGAAATTATCAAAACCTACAAGAGAATCTGTAGCCAGTATGGTACCATATGATCGATTAATACAAATAGGTTTGTTTGGTTATGGAAATAGAACTGTTGGCCCAATAAACCCAATAGATTCCATTTACTATAACTTTGATATTGAGTTGAATCACCAAGATGCCAATTCAGCGCTGGAAAAATTAAAAGAAGTTGGATATCGTCTAGTTAAAGATGAACTACTTGACCAAAATGGGAATCAACTAACCTTATCTATTTCTTACCCCGCAGGAGATACTAAATACGAAACGATCGCATTAATACTCCAAGATGCCCTGCAGAATAATGGCATAAAAGCACCATTAAACCCTGTGGATGCTTCATTATTTACAAAAAAGCTTAAAAGCCATGAATATGACCTGGCACTGAGACATTTCAACGGAAGCCCATTCAGCCATAATTTCTCGGGAATTTTCAGTACGGCGGCTGCCGCAATCGGGGGCCTGAATTATTCCGGTTTCGGGGATGAAACAAGTGATAGTGTAATTAATGCTATCAACATTGCTAAAACTGAAGATTCTAAAATTTCAGCGCTCAAAGAATTTCAAAGACTTTTGCATGAAGAAAAAACGATGTTATTTCTCTACTTTGAGCAAGACCGCATTGCAATAAATAAAAGAGTTACGGGAGTATTAGAATCACGATTTTACCCCGGCTATCAATTAAAGGAATTGTACATCGAGAATGCAAATTATTAGCCCTCATCTCCAGGCGCCTGCTCCCTTACCAAAGCAATTTCCCGATCGATCATTAAAAAGCCCAGGCCTTGTTGATCAACTATATCAAATATTTCTAGGCATCGCCTGGCAATAGCTTCTTCTTCCACCTGTTCAGTTAAAAACCAGTTTAAAAAATTAGCGGTTGTATAATCTTTAGTAGCGGTACACTTATCGACAATATTGCTTATAGAATGTGTAATGGCTACTTCTTGTTCTAATGCCAGGTCAAAAACAGATCTGAAAGAATCATACTCCTGCTGAATGTCAACTACATCCGGGGTTATGGCAACTCCACCGACACTGCTGATATAGTTAAAGATTTTCTTCATATGCTGGCGTTCTTCGTCAGATTGTATTTCGAAGAATTTGGCGCTGTTAGCAAAACCCTTTCTTTCACACCATGCTGCCATGGCCAGATAGTTAAAGGATGATTTCGCCTCTTTTTTTACCTGTTCGTTTAATAATGCCTCAATTTCTTCTGAAAGTGAGGTCCTCATTCTAACTATATCTTTCATGTCAATATCAATTTTAAAGCCTTACAAAGTTACCTTTCAGGCAGTTGTTTTCATTCCAGTAATTACAATATGGAATTAGTCTAAATTACTGATCAGATCAGCACATTGAATAGCCTCTCATGAATAATGCTGTTCAAATCAAGCATCACCCTTGAGCCTTCTAGCAGGTCTTTTAGGCCAATCAACTCTTTTAATGTAACAACGAAACAACGTTCGCAGCCTCTTGCATTAATTATCTCCAAATCACCACCTTTACCAGTATCATTAAACATGGAAACGACGTCAATGTGGTCAACTTTTCTTTTGAGCGCTAAAAAACTGAAGTATTTGAGTGGTGTCATTTTACCCTGAAAATCAATCCAAATTGTGCTTGTTTCATCACATTGATAAACAACACCAACTTCGTTGCGGTAAACCTCATTAAGCAAGTCTAATTCAGTGCTCATACCTGGTACGTCTATTACAAAAGTAGCATTCTTAAGCTAGGGTGCAAACATTTGATTTTCAATGGAATGCGTCTTCGAAATGCCGAATCTCGACACTAGGGTTTTTAAGAATGGAGATGACATCAAACCTTATCCCACCCTGCCAGTCAATTTCATGTACATATTGATCCGCGACTTTATACACCCATTCGGCTTTTTTGTCATCAACAAAATCCTCCGGGTATCCATAGCTAATGTTGCTGCGGGTTTTTACCTCTATGAAGATCAGCAGATTTGCCTTAAGGGCAATTATATCAATTTCACCCCTTGAGTATCGATAATTCCGATCCACTATTTTGTAACCTCGTTCCACAAGATATTCAGCCGCTTTTTCTTCTCCCCAATCACCAATTTTTTTGTTTTTAGACATGATCTATCTTTGGCCACTTACTGTCTGAAAAAAGCTCAAAAATGCCTGAATCAAGCCTTTATCCACTTAGTTTTAAACCAATTTACAAAGACAAAATTTGGGGTGGAAATAAAATAAAGGGCATCCTGAATAAGGATGTTGGTGATCTGCCCAATTGTGGCGAAAGTTGGGAAATCTCTGGAGTTGAAGGCAATATTTCAGTAGTTGAGCAGGGCAATTTAAAGGGAAAGCGGCTGGATGAAATTATCACAGATTTTGACGCTGAATTACTAGGTGAAAGGGTTTTTTCTGAGTTTGGTGAAGAGTTCCCTTTATTGATAAAATTTCTTGATGCCAATGATGATTTGTCAATTCAGGTGCATCCAAATGATGAGCTGGCGCTGAAACGCCATAACTCAAAAGGGAAAACTGAGATGTGGTACATCTTTCAGGCTGATGAAGGGTCAAAGCTCATTAGTGGCTTCAATCAAAAAGTTGACTCCAAGATTTTTAAAGAGAAAGTGAATTCCGGCAAGCTGATGGATATACTTAATCAGGAATCAGCCAAGGCTGACGATGTTTTTTTCTTGCCAGCAGGGCGGGTTCATACAATCGGCAAAGGGCTTTTGTTAGCAGAGATTCAACAAACCTCTGATGTTACCTACCGGATTTATGATTTTGAAAGGGTAGACAGCCAGGGAAAAAAAAGGGAGCTGCATATCGAAGATGCGATTGAAGCGATCGATTATAGTCACCAAGATTCTTATAAAACCGAATATGATAGGCTAAAAAATGAGGTGGTTAACCTTGTGAAGTGCCAACATTTCACGACCAATAAACTTCATTTTAATAAGGCTGTTGTGAGGGATTACACTAACATTGATTCATTCGTAATCTATATCTGTATGGAGGGTGCAGGTCAAATAAGCGCAGATGGAATCACCTATAGCATTGGGGCTGGGCGGTGCATGTTAATACCTGCAGCTTATAAAAATATGCACTTAAAACCGACCCCAGAATTTAAAATGCTTGAATGCTATATTGAGCTATAATGATAAGTAGCCCCCTTAGGAATACGAAGTTCACTGATCTTGGACTTATAGACTATCAACAGGCCTGGGATTATCAGGAAAACATTTTTAAGACGACTGTAAGTCATAAAATCGCAAATCGTAGAAGACCTGATGATGAGCAGTTACCCGTTCAAAACCACCTGATTTTTTGTTCTCATCCGCATGTTTACACTTTGGGTAAAAGCGGTGATGCTGGTAACCTTTTGCTGAAAGAAGAGATTCTAAAAAAGCAGGGAATTGATTACTACAAAATAAATAGAGGTGGAGATATCACTTATCATGGCCCTGGCCAAATTGTGGGTTATCCGATTCTGGATTTGGATCAATTTTTTACTGATATACATAAGTATTTAAGGTTTCTCGAGGAAGCCGTAATCAGGACTTTGAATGATTATGGGTTGCAGGCTGGTAGAATTCAGGGCCTTACCGGTGTTTGGCTTGATGAAAAAAGCAATGATGCAAGAAAAATCTGTGCTTTAGGAGTTAAAACCAGCCGTTGGGTAACAATGCATGGGTTTGCTTTTAATGTCAATACTGACTTAAAATATTACGATAATATTGTTCCCTGCGGAATCAGGGATAAATCGGTAACTTCACTTCAAAAGGAATTAGGCCTCAATGTAGACATGAATGAGGTCAAACAAAAACTGAAATCCCATTTGGCTGAAATCTTTGAAATGACACTAAATGACTGACCTTCGAAATCTCCTATTTCTAGACATCGAAACTGTTGCGGCATTCAAATCTTACAACGAACTTCCTGAAAGAATGCAGCCTCTTTGGGACAAGAAGGCCGGCTTTTTGCGAAATGAGGATCAGCTGCCATCACCAGAGCTCTATTGGGACAGGGCAGCCATTTATGCGGAATTTGGAAAAGTAATAGTAATATCAATTGGGGTATTCAACTACAAAGAAGGTGAAGCGCCAACGCTCAGGGTAAAGTCACTAAAGTCTGATAATGAGAAGGAGCTTCTTTTGGAGTTTAGAACACTGTTGCAAACCAAATTTGATCAAGACAACCTTTCTCTTGTAGCACACAATGGCAAGGAATTCGATTTTCCTTATTTGTGCAGAAGAATGCTTGTAAACGGATTGAAACTTCCTGAAATTCTTGATACATCAGCAAAAAAACCATGGGAGGTAAGCCATATAGACACCATGGAAATGTGGAAATTTGGAGACAGAAAAAGCTTTACTTCGTTAGATCTGCTTACCGCTATTTTTGACATTCCTTCAAGCAAGTCAGATATTGATGGAAGCATGGTAACAGATGTTTATTACAATAAAAACGGCCTTGGGCGAATAGCAGAATATTGCGCCAATGATGTTATAGCTACAGCCCAGCTATACTTAAAAATGAATTGCCTAGATATAATACCGCCCGACAGAATCGCTGTTGTTTAACTTCGCTCAAGCACCTGCATTCTGTGCGAATCAAGTTTTAGCAGAATGAACAGAAGAATGGTGAATGAAATCAGGGAAGAGCCTCCATAGCTAAAGAAGGGTAGGGGTATACCAATCACAGGAAAGAGGCCAATTGTCATCCCAATATTAACCACAAAGTGGAAAAAAAGAATGGATGCAACGCCGTACCCGTAAACCCTTGCAAACCTTGATTTTTGACGTTCAGCAATAGAAATTACCCTTAAGACTAAAAATGAAAACAGTCCCAATAAAACAAGGCTGCCAATGTAACCATGCTCTTCTCCAACAGTACAGAAAATAAAATCTGTGCTTTGGGCCGGCACAAAATCAAATTTGGTTTGTGTGCCCTCTAAATATCCTTTGCCCCACATTCCTCCAGACCCGATTGCAATCTTTGATTGGGTCACATTCCAGCCAATGCCCAAAGGATCAATATCAGGGTTAACCATTGACATTACCCGGTTCTGCTGATGCGGCTTCAACACTTCTGTCATCATAAAATCCACACTCTTAATTGTGGCTAAGATTGAAAGTGTCACCATCACTACGACTGCCGACCGCTTAATATTTTTAAGGTTCACGGCAATTACAAGTAGGCCCAGGACGATTACTGAAATTATCAGAATGGTCTGGTTTACAAGTAAAGTCAAAACCAAAGTAGCTACTACCAACAAACCCGTTAAGATGTATACAGGTGAAATGCCCTCTCTGTAAAGAAGAATTATCAACGCTCCATATACCATGGCCGTACCCGTGTCGCCCTGTAGCATAGTAAGGAGCATGGGTGTAAGGAAAAGGGCAAAAGCTATTATTTGATGGTTTAGCTTATTTAGTTGTCGATTGCCCTCGCCGAGATACTTTGCCAGTGCGAGTACTGTGGCAAATTTTGCAAATTCAGAGGGTTGCAACCCAAACCCGCCTACTTGAAACCATGACCTGGAACCAGCTACTTCTTTTCCGAAAAACAGAACAAGGAACAATAGGAGAATAAAAACCCCATATATCAGGTAGGCAAATGAGTCGTAGAATTTGAAATCGAGTATAAGCACCCCAACTGCGATGAGGAGAGCCGAACCAATAAAAATCAGTTGCTTTCCTGAATCTGAATCTAAATCAAATATTCCTTGCTGAAGCGCATCATCGTAAACGGCGGCATAAATATTTAACCACCCTAGAAGCACCAAAGTCAAATAAGTGAAAATGATGGTCCAATCTAATTCGCCGCCTTGTCGATCAATTCTCAATCTGCAAAATCCCCTTTAAGTACATATGTTTCTAACCACGGCCGGCTGTTTTGGCCTTTGAGGAAATCCTCAATTAATAAGCTGGCAATTGAGCCAGCAGCCCTGCCGCCCCAACCGGCATTTTCAACATAAACCGAAATGGCGATTTTAGGATCTTCCATAGGTGCAAAGGCCATGAATACCGAATGATCTTCACCATGCGGATTTTGAGCCGTTCCGGTTTTACCACAAATTGTTAAGTCGGGTACCAACGCTCTTGGAGCAGTACCCATTAAAGCTTCAGACATCGCTTTTATCACGACATCATAATATGCTGAATCAATTCCAGTTTGGATCGCCGTCTTATATTTTGATGATAAATCGTAATTTTTAATCATGTGGGGCGGATAATAAAACCCGCGATTTGCTACGATTGCTCCAAGATTGGCCATTTGTATAGGATTCATCAAAATCTCACCCTGCCCAATACTGAGCGAATAAATGTGTGGGTATCGCCACCGACCATTACCATGCATCCGGTTGTAGAATTCAGAGCCTGGCACAAAACCTCCCCTCTCATTTGGCAGATCAATACCTAATGGTGTGCCAATGCCAAATCGATTAACGTATTCTTTCCATTTATCTAACCCAAGCCTGGCATCGGTATACCTATTGTCAGAAAGCCCTTGCCTGATTATGCGTCCCATCACCTGATAGAAATAATTGTTTGATGAATATTTAATGCCATTATGCATATCATAATATCCACTTGGTGCATGGTCAGCAACCAAGCTGCCATCGCAATAAATTTGCTCATTTGGCCGAACCACCCCCTCTTGCATCGCAATCAAACCATTTACCGTTTTAAAAATAGAGCCCGGAGGATACATCGCCATTAGCGGCCGATTGAAAAGGGGCTTCATTGTGTCTTGCTGCAATTGAGAATAATTGCTTCCAAAATTTTTCCCTGTTAAAATGTTCGGGTCATAAGATGGAGCCGAGACAAATGCAAGAATTTCTCCAGTTGAAGGCTCCAGGGCTACCACACTGCCAATCTTGCCCTTCATTAATTCTTCAGCGTACGTCTGCATGTCAAGGTCAATTGTCAAAACAAGATCTCTGCCTGGTCTAGATAGCGTATCATATTCGCCATTTTTGAAGGTTCCCTGTTCAATACCTCGAACATTTACCATCTTGTAGCTCACTCCTCTAGAACCTCGTAGTTCCTGTTCATAAGCTTCTTCAAGGCCACTTATACCTATATGATCACCTTGTTTATAAAAATTTGTAGTATCTCTTTGTAACTGCCTCCGGCTAATTTCGCCGATATAACCCAGCGCATTGGCCAGGCTGTTGTGCTGATATTTTCTAACGGTCCTCGCCCGGATATGGAAACCTGGATATTCAACTAATTTATCCTGAAATTTGGCAAACTGTTCATTGGTTAGTTGTTCTACAAATTTGGAAGGATGAATTGAGGAGTACTTCTTGGCTGCAGACATCCTGTCCATGAATTCCGTACTATCGATACTTAGAAGTTTACAAAATGTAGTTGTATCAGTGAGTACGACTTCTTTTGGAACCACCATCAAATCATAAATGGGGGTATTGTAAACCAGTAGGTTGCCGTTGCGATCGTTCATCAAGCCCCTGAAGGGATATTCAACAATCTTTTGGACAATGTTATTCTCGGCTGCCAGCTTGTAATTGCTGTCAAGCACCTGAATGGTAAATAATTTGATTGCAAATATTACTGCAATCAAAATAACTGTTACCCGTATAAAGAATTTGCGCTCATCATTCATGTTCTCCTCCGCGGCTTAGTAAAAAGGTATTGTAAAATGAGGGCAGTTACAAATGTATAAATTGCGCTAAAGAAGGCCTTAGAGAGAGTAAAAAAGAATAGGTTGAAGCTTCCGAATTCTACATAAAAAACGGTGAGGCAATGCAGGAATATCAAAGGGAAGCAAAAAGCCAGAAACCAATTGAAGCCCATTTCCCTGATATTTAGTTCGGTTCCGGTATCGTACGACCCCCGAGTTGTGAACCGGAAAAAATAGGGTCGGATGAACATGATAAACACCGCTGCAGAAGCTTGAATCCCTTGGGTATTGTAGAACATATCTACTATTAACCCTGAAAAAAAACCGACTGCGATTAAGACGAGAGGGCCAATTTCGATTGGTAGTAAGATAAGCCCAATAATGTAAATAAAATTAAAAGCGGTATCATAAAGGATCAAATCCCTGAACACCAACACCTGTAAAGCGAGTAATAACAAATAGCGGACAATATGTGAAGTGAGGTTCCTGGTCAATTGATTATCTCTGCTTGTTGTTCCAGCGAGTCTTTTTCAACGGCTTGCACATGACTGACTACTGAGACATAATTTAAATTGGAAAAATCGGTTGACAACCGCATCCGAATTTCGTGGAAGGTGGCGTTTGGCTGAGTTAAAACCTCTTCAACCACGCCGATCAGTTGCCCCTCCGGGAAAATCGAATTGTACCCTGAGGTGACTACCGTGTCCCCGAAGGTTACAAAAACATGCTTCGGAACAAATAGGACATTTGAGAACATAGGATCCCGACCATCCCAGTTGGTGGTACATAAATCGCCGGATCGCTTAAGTTTTGATGACACCATGAAATCAGTATGAAGCAAGGAGACCACTATCGCAAAATGATCACTTGCTGACCTTACCTTACCGACTATACCATCGGGGCCAATCACACCCATATCTGCCTCTATGCTGTCAGATTTTCCCTTATTAATAGTCAGGTAATTATTGAGCTGACGAAAGCTATTATTTACCACTTTGGCCGACATAAAATCATAGTTGGGCTCAACATCAGGTAAATTGGGTGCTTCTGCAGTTGTTTCCATGGTCTGCAAAAGTTCATTCAACCTGGCTATTTCTCTCGAAAGCTCTTCGTTTTGCTCCCTCAGATTGAAATACTCTTTGGTGTTCGAAACTGAGCTATTGATAGATCCAATTACTGCTCCTGATGAATTGAAAAAAGCAGCACTGTGATAATTCTGGTTTTGAATAACCAGAAATCCGCTTAATCCTTCGAATACCAGAAAAACAAAGAATGCCCGATAGGTATAGATAAATAGGAATAACTGGCGCATTCTTTATTGCATCAGGACGGCTTTATAGTGATTAATATTTTTGAGGGCAACCCCGGTGCCTCTGACAACAGCTCTTAATGGATCATCCGCAATATGAATAGGGAGCTTGGTTTTCATGCCGAGTCTTTTATCCAAGCCACGCAATAGTGCTCCGCCACCCGTCAGGTGGATTCCGTTGTCATAAATATCAGCCGATAATTCTGGAGGGGAAATTTCAAGTGCTTTCAATACAGCCTCTTCAATTTTCGAAACAGATTTGTCAATGGCGAAAGCAATTTCTGAATAAGAAATCTTGATCACTTTTGGGATTCCAGTCATTAAGTCCCGACCCCGGATTTCATAGTCATCCGGAGCGTCGTCTAGTTCCGTCAGAGCAGAGCCAACTTCAATTTTCACTTTCTCAGCTGACCTCTCACCTATCAGTAGATTGTGCTGTCGGCGCATATAGTCAAGAATGTCTTTATTGAAAGTATCGCCTGCAACCCTAATAGATTGGTCGCAAACTATTCCTGAAAGCGCTATGACAGCAATTTCTGTTGTGCCACCTCCGATATCAACGACCATTGAGCCAATCGGCTGCTCTATATCAATTCCAATACCTATGGCTGCAGCTATAGGCTCATGCACCATGTAAACTTCCTTGGCTCCTGCGTGTTCTGCGGAGTCTCTAACCGCCCTTTTTTCAACTTCGGTAATCCCGGAAGGAATACAAATCACCATGCGGTGTGAGGAAGGTAAAAACCGCTTGTTCCCCTGATCAATCATTTTGATCATGCCACGAATCATGTGTTCAGCAGCGTGGAAGTCAGCAATTACACCATCCTTTAGCGGCCTGATGGTCTTAATATTATCGTGGGTTTTTTCATGCATTTGCATGGCTTGTCTGCCAATTGCTAAAACCCTGTTTGTATTCTTATCTATTGCAATTATCGAGGGCTCATCAACAACTACTTTTTCCTTACTGATAATCAAGGTGTTGGCTGTTCCCAGATCGATGGCTATGTCATTTGAAAAGAAATCGAATAATCCCATTAATGTGTCCTAAAATGAGGTGCAAAAGTAATATTTAAAGCCTTCCAGCTTACTAAGTGCGGAATTTAAAAAATTAATGTTTGAAATGCCGAAAACCAGTAAACACCATGGTCATGTTATTGTTATCACAAAAGTCAATTGATGCCTGATCCTTCACTGATCCACCTGGTTGAATTACTGCTGAAATTCCTTCGCTGTGAGCAATCTCAACGCAATCTGGGAACGGGAAAAAAGCATCAGAGGCCATAACAGCCCCTTTAAGATCAAATTTGAAATTTCGGGCTTTTTCAATGGCCTGTTTCAATGCATCAACCCGTGAAGTTTGGCCCACACCACTCGAAATTAATTGATCCTTTTTTGCCAAAACGATCGCATTGGATTTGGTATGTTTCACAATTTTGTTTGCAAAAAGCATTGCCTCGGTCTCATCGGCTAATGGCTCTTTTTTTGTTTTGATCTCTAAATCTGATTTAAATTCAATTTGCAAATCACGGTCTTGTACCAACATCCCATTGAGCATACTCCTCTTAGA
Source organism: Cyclobacteriaceae bacterium (assembly GCA_040222875.1). Taxonomy (GTDB): domain Bacteria; phylum Bacteroidota; class Bacteroidia; order Cytophagales; family Cyclobacteriaceae; genus JAJCYL01. The sequence continues at coordinate 672,554 of JAVKCG010000008.1, forward strand.
TTTTGTGGCATCAACCTGTCCTTTTTGCACCAGAAGTATTCTGTTCTTTTTGGATTTCAATAATTCGAGGGCATCATCATTGAAACTGGGAGCGATAAGCACTTCAAAGAAAAGCTTGTTTATTTCTTGGGCGGCAGCAAGGTCAACAGGCAAGTTTGTAGCCAGAATTCCACCAAATGCCGAAATAGGATCACCAGCCAACGCCTTGGCATAAGCTACATCGACAGTGGATGCCACACCAACACCACATGCATTAGTGTGTTTTAAAATCACAAAAACATTCTGCCCTTCAAATTCCTGAACCAGCGAAACGGCCCCATCAATATCTAGCAGATTATTGTAAGAAACTGCTTTACCGTTGAGCTGTTCAAAAATCTTTTCAAAATCTCCGAAGAAAACCCCTTTTTGATGAGGGTTTTCACCATACCTCAAAGCAGTGCCCTTTTGTTCACTGACCTTTAACCGATCAAGTTTTTCATCTTGATTGAAATAATTGAAAATGGCGGTATCGTAATGCGATGAAATATCAAAAGCAAGGGCTGCAAAGTGCTTCCTGATTTGAAGGTCTGTAGTACAATTATTTGAGTTAAGGACCTCTAAAACTTCCTGATATTGATCCCTTGAGGAAACGATCAACACATCGTTAAAATTTTTCGCAGCGGCTCTAATTAATGAAATGCCTCCAATATCAATCTTTTCAATAATTTCCTGATCACTGCCCCCACTAGCCACAGTTTCTTCGAAAGGGTATAAATCAACAATAACCAAATCCATTGGAGGAATGTCATATTCCTTTATTTCCTGCTGGTCTTTTGAGTTTTCACTTCTCTGCAGAATTCCCCCGAAGACTTTTGGGTGCAGTGTTTTTACCCTGCCGCCTAAAATGGATGGATAACCTGTGAGGTCTTCAACCGCAATCGCATCAATGCCGAGTTCATTGATAAACTTCAGAGTGCCCCCCGTTGAGTACACTTTTACCCCGTTTTCATGAAGCTTGCGAACAATCGGTTCCAGACCATCTTTATAAAAAACAGAAATAAGTGCTGATTGAATTTTCTTTTCCATGGTAAAAAATAAGGGTGCAAAGCTATTGGAATTGGAGTGATGGGCAAGTGGATTTAAACCAGCCGCTCTGTTCTTAAAATCAAATTTTCAAGGGTATCAGGATAGGCCTCATGTTCAAGCTTATGGATTTTCTCAGCCAGTGTTTCTGGGGTATCGCTGTCAGCAACCTCGCATGTTGCCTGAAAAATAATTTTGCCTTTATCGTACTCTTCATTCACAAGGTGGATGGTGATGCCTGTCTCCTTATCGCCTGAATCTAAAACGGCCTGATGTACCTTGCTGCCATACATCCCTTTGCCACCAAATTTTGGTAATAACGAAGGGTGAATATTGACAATCTTATTGGGATATTTATGGACAATGTGAGAGGGAAGCAACCACATGAAACCTGCGAGGGCAAGCCAGTCAATATCTTCTACACGCAGAGTATTCAGTACTTTTTTTGTCTCATATAAATCATTTCGATCGAATGTGACAACTGGAATTTTGTGGTTTTTGGCCCTTTCAATAACTTGGGCTTTGGTGTTATTGCACATGACAAGTGCAATCTCAACCTCATCATGATCCTTGAAATAGTTGAACAGCACTTCGGCGTTTGTTCCATTACCCGAGGCAAAGATTGCAACTCGCTGCATTTAGTTCTGGTTAGAAAAAGGTGATACTAATTAACCCTGTAAGCAAGATAAAATTCGCAAAATTGGTTAAGAATGCAAATCTCTCTATTGTATCAGCCTTAAACAACCTGTAACAGAAATAGCCAAAAATTGGGACTAAAATGACAAAGTAAGTGGTTAACACTGAGTTATTTATTGTCATTAGAAATATAGTTAGGCTGGAGGTTGCAGCCAGAATAACGACAAAAAGCAGCCTTTTGGTCCTTCTAATTCCCAGCCAGGATGGCAATGCTTTGGAACCAAACTTTGATTCACCTTTCTGTCCTTCCAAATCTTTAAGAATCTCCCTGATCAGATTAATAAAAAAAGCGAAAAGCGAATAAGTGAGTACAATTAAGTTCGTTTCCTGAAAATAGAGGCTAATTATCCAGATTGACAATCCAGCAAGTATCCCGATCACAAGGTTGCCAAGTAACGGCAGCCTCTTTAATTGGTTGGAGTGTAGCCAAAGTAAAAAAGAAGAAACAAAATGCACAAGGGCGATTTTCGACGAAATGTATAAACCGATAAAGACAGCCACCACATTTAACGCAGTGTGGATTGCGATTACAAAGCGTCGGTCTATTATGCGGCCCACCACTACTTTCCGCGGCCTGTTTACATAGTCGACTTTTGTATCGTAGTAATCATTTATGATATACCCGGCAGCGGCAATCATGTTAGTGCTCAAAATCAGCAGCAATAGTTTAATATCAAGCAAAACGTTGGTGAGATGTTTGTCCTCAAAAAGGAAGATAGCTACCAAATATTGAGTAATGGCCAGGATGATGAGGTTGGGAACCCGCGTCAGGCGAAAAAGTCCCATTGAGGTTTCAATAATGGGTTTGGATTGCAAACTCATGCTTTACGCCTCCATTATGCTTTGCGGGTTAAATAAAAAATCAAAGCGGTTAAATGTTGCCTGATGTGGTGATCAAACGAAAAAATGAAATGCCAGAGCACCTCACCAGGTTTTGAGTTTTTCAGGTGCCATTTTATTACCAGTAATTCATAAATGATAACTGAAAGATCATCAATTGCATCGGCTGTGATTATTTCAACTTCATCGATGGATTTTTCCATGTTAGATACTATCTGATAAGTACCTATCTCTGGAATGTTGTTCATTACCCTCTTTCTGATTTTGGTCTGATCGAAATCTGGCGATGTCACCACTTCAATGGTTTCTTTCAACTGCCTGGCTTCAAAATATAGATGATATACCCTAATCAATTGGTACTCTAACTCCCGCGATGCGTTAGAAGTTTTTATTTCATCTGTACCCCAAATTGTCAGCTCCTCAATTGAGTTTTGAAGTTTTAGGATGAAGTCTTCCATTTAGCCGGTTTTTTTGCACTTTATTAGGGATAAAAATATCTCAATTAAATGATTGAATAGCAATAGCATTCTTCAACAATTGCTATCTGTTTATCCCTTACTAATTTTGGCAGTTCCAAATTGTAAATAATGAATCGAATATTATCTATTGTTTTAATCTCATCATGTCTTGTAAGCTGTAACAGCGACACCGATTATATAGTCAACATAAAAACTGACTACGGCACTATGAAAGCCATACTCTACAATGAAACACCGAAACATAAAGAGAACTTCATTAAACTGGCAAAGGAAGGTTTTTATGACAGTCTGTTGTTTCACAGGGTTATTGAAAACTTCATGGTTCAAGGTGGTGATCCTGATTCGAAAAATGCCGAGAGTGGGACTTCAATTGGTTCAGGTGGGCCAGGCTACACTATACCAGCAGAATTTAACCCATCATTATTTCATCATAAAGGTGCCTTGTCAGCTGCAAGATTGGGTGATCAACAAAATCCTGAAAAAGCCTCAAGTGGAAGTCAGTTTTATGTTGTTCAGGGCAAAGTATCAACAGTAGAAGAGCTCACCACAGACCTCAACAAATTGGCTCAAAGTATTGGTCAATATCTGGAAAGCACTGTAGACACCATTTTGAGGAATGAGTTGATAGCCCTTTACCAAACTAATCAGTCTGGATATCTGAAAAAACTATATGAACTGAGGCCTCAAATGGAAGAATCATTAGGGGCATCATTCTCCAAAAGCTTTCCAGAGGATCGGCTGGAAGCCTACACCACTATTGGTGGGGCCAATCATTTAGATGATATGTATACCGTTTTTGGAAGGGTGGTCGAAGGTCTTGAGATTATTGATAAGATAGCGTCGCAGCGGGTAGATGAACAGGATAGGCCAATAAAAAACATCGTCTTTTCAGTAGAATTGGAAGAGGTTTCAAAAAAGGAAATTACTGAGAAGTATGGTTACACATATCCTGAACCAGGTTGATGCAGATTTTAATAACAGGCGCCAATGGACTGTTAGGTCAAAAATTAGTTGAGCTCATACCAAATCATGGGCATGTGTTAATTGCAACTTCAAAGGGCGCCAACAGAAATCAAAAAGGCCATTACACCTACGCACAACTTGACATCACTGACCGTGATGCGGTACTAAATTGTATTGAAGAACACAAGCCCCAGGTCATAATCAATACTGCTGGAATGACCAACGTTGACCAGTGTGAAAGTGAAAAAGAGGCTTGTACCAAGCTCAATGTTGATGCAGTAGCGTATCTGGCTGAGGCATGCTCTTTGAATAATGTTCACCTTGTTCATCTAAGCACAGATTTTATATTTGATGGTGAAGATGGGCCCTATGATGAGAATGCCCAACCCAATCCTCTCAGCTTTTATGGCTCTAGTAAGTTAGATGGAGAAAAAGTTTTATTGTCAAGTGATATCAAATGGTCAATAGCCAGGACAGTTTTAGTTTATGGTATCGTGAGGCAGATGAGCCGGTCTAACATTATCCTCTGGGTAAAGGAAAGTCTTGAGAATGAAAAACATCTCAAGATCGTTGACGATCAATGGCGCACCCCAACTCTTGCTGAAGATCTGGCAATAGGTTGTTTACTAATAGCTGAAAAATCTGCAGAAGGGGTTTACAACATTTCCGGAAAGGATTTACTGACACCTTATGATATGGCCTTAATGACCGCAGAGCATTTTGGCCTTGACGCTTCACTAATAACCAAGGCTGACTCAACTACATTTACACAACCCGCGAAAAGGCCGGCCAAAACGGGATTTATCCTTGATAAGGCAAAGCAAACTTTGGGCTATGACCCCAGAAGTTTTAAAGAGGGGCTGGCCGAGTTAGGTCGACAGTTAGCCCTATATTCATGATATGCCTCGGTACTTCCTTTTCATCTCTTACAAAGGCACCAATTACCATGGTTGGCAGATTCAAAAAAATGCAGCTAGTGTACAACAGACCTTGAATGAGGGGATTTCAACCATTCTTCAGGATAAAACAGAAACACTCGGGAGTGGAAGGACAGATGCCGGAGTGCATGCTTTGAAACAGGTTGTTCAATTTGATCATCAAGAACACCTCTCGTCAAAAGACTTCATTTACAAGTTAAATTCTTATTTGCCAAAAGACATAGCGGCAACAAATCTGAAGCAGGTTAAACCAACAGCCAATGCAAGGTTTGATGCAATTAACAGGAGCTACGTCTACAGAATAACTCAAACGAAAAATCCATTTTTATCTGAAGAGGCTTACTACTTCAGAAACAAGGTTGACTTAAACGCTATGAATGGATTAAATGAAATTCTTTTGAACTGGAATGATTACAAAAGTTTTTCAAAGGTGAAAACGGATGTAAATCACTTTCTTTGCGACATATTAGAGACGCAGTGGAAATGCGAAAACAGCCTGATCACTTTTCACGTTACTGCCAATAGATTTTTGAGGGGGATGGTGAGGGCATTAGTCGGAACAATGCTTGAAGTTGGCTTGGACAGAATGACCCATGAAGAATTCAAACATATTCTTGAATCTCTTGATCGTAAGCAGGCTGGGAGGTCCGTTCCGCCACAAGGTTTATATCTCAGTAATGTTGAATACCCCGAAGGAATTTTCCTCGAAAATTAAATAATTAAAATACGCATTGGAAAAAGAGAACATACAGAGTGGCAACATTGTTGATTTTAAAGTTTTAAAGCGGCTCTTCTCTTTTGTTAAGCCTTATAGGGGAAAATTTATTGTTTTAGTTCTCCTCACTTTTTTGCTGGCTGTTTTGGTTCCTTCACGGCCGCTGTTGATCCAATACACAATTGATAATGAGGTAGCATTTGGTGATTATCAAGGCCTCACCTTTATGATTATCATTCTTGTGGTTTTATTGTTGTCCCAGGCAGTTGTTCAATACTTTCATACATTTTTGGCCGGGTGGTTGGGCCAATATGTGATAAGGGATATCCGAATAAAGCTTTATCGCCACCTTCAACACCTCAAGCTGAAATTTTTTGATAAAACGCCAATAGGAAGATTGGTTACACGAAATATTTCAGACGTAGAAACACTGGCTGATGTATTCAGTGATGGTATTGCAGCTATGGCCGGAGAAATTCTGCAGATTATAGTCATACTTGGAGTAATGTTTTATACAGATTGGAAGCTCACTTTAGTCAGCCTTTCAACGCTGCCAATTTTACTTTTCAGTACTTATATTTTTAAGGAAAAGGTAAAAGTTTCTTTTAATGATGTTCGTAATGCGGTGTCAAATCTCAACTCCTTTGTTCAGGAGCACATTACTGGTATGAGCATCGTCCAGATCTTCAACAGTGAAAAAAGAGAGTACGAGAAGTTTCGGACAATCAACAAACAGCATTTGAGGGCAAACTTAAAAGCAGTCATGTACTATTCCGTATACTATCCTGTGGCTGAGGTAATTCAAGCTGCTGGCATTGGGCTGGTTGTTTGGTATGGTGCGAGGGGTGTGATTTTTGAAGAAGTCACACTCGGGATTTTGATCGCCTTTATCATGTATATCATGATGTTTTTCAGACCTATTAGAATGATTGCGGATCGTTTCAACACGCTACAGATGGGAATTGTCAGCTCCAGTAGAATCATGAACTTATTAGATAGTAAAGAGCATATTTCTAATAACGGAACCTACACCACCAACACATTAAACGGCAATGTGACCTTCGAAAATGTGTGGTTTGCATACAACGATGAAGACTATGTATTGAAAGATATTTCATTCAATGTGTCACCCGGAGAAACCCTGGCTTTGGTTGGTGCAACTGGTGCGGGGAAGTCTTCAATTATCAACCTCCTCAGCAGGTTCTATGATATAAATAAAGGCCAGATTACAATTGATGACCATGATATAACAGAATTTGATCTTTATTGCTTGCGTCAAAATATCGGTGTAGTGCTTCAGGATGTTTTTCTATTTTCAGATACGATTGAGAGAAATATCACTCTTGGCAACGAGTCGATCAGGCGTGATGAAATTGAGGATGCAGCCAAATTAGTTGGAGCCTGGGAATTTATTGAAAAACTCCCCGGTGGCTTGTCATACAATGTAATGGAACGAGGGGCCACACTATCCGTTGGTCAGCGTCAATTAATCTCCTTTGTGAGGGCTATGGTTTATAACCCGAAAATAATTGTATTGGATGAAGCAACTTCATCGGTTGATACAGAAACCGAAGAGCTGATTCAAAATGCAATTGATAAAATGATGACCGGACGAACAGCCATTGTAATTGCTCATAGGTTATCAACTATTCAAAAGGCACAAAAAATATTGGTGCTTGACAAGGGTGAAATTAAGGAAGAAGGCACTCACGAGTCGCTGCTTGCACTGGATGGCTATTATTCCCAACTTCATAAAATGCAATACAAAGAGTTGGTCGGTTAGAAATAGGTATGTGGGTTAATTTTTGTTAATCAAGAAATCCTGATGACCTCAGGTTCGTTACATTACTTAATTTGATTAAATTCATAGGTTAAGTAAAAGGACAAAATCTCATTTCTATGATTTCAAGAAAGCATTTTTTATTTGGATTGATATTCGCATCACTTTTTGGTGGACTCATAGCACTAGGAGGGTTCCATCTTGTTTATACGCCCGAAGAAGGCATTAAATCTTTTGATCAGGTACAGCCTGTTAAATTCACAAGCAATTTCGATACAGCATCAATAGCCGTACCAGATGGGTTGAATTTTGTTCATGCAGCGGAGGTGACCATGCCATCAGTAGTTCATATAAGGTCGACGTTTAATGGGTCAGGTCATACGGCCTCAAGAAACCCGTTGGACGAAATGTTTCGAGATTATTTTGGCGACAGGTTCAGGGAACGGGAAGGCCAACAAAGAAGGGGCCGCTCAACTGGTTCTGGTGTCATAATTTCTGGGAACGGCTATATCGTTACTAACAATCACGTGATCGACAATGCTGATGATATTGAAGTTCTCTTAAATGATAATCGCACATATGCAGCTAAGATTGTAGGCACTGACCCAACTACAGATTTGGCCCTATTGAAAATTGAAGAATCAAACTTGCCTTATCTAACATTTGGCGATTCTGATGATTTGAGGATTGGTGAATGGGTGCTTGCAGTTGGCAATCCATTTGAATTCCGCTCAACAGTAACCGCCGGTATCGTGAGCCAGAAGGCAAGGAATATCAATATTCTGAGAGATCGATCCGGTCTTCAGATTGAAGCATTTATCCAAACTGATGCTGCGGTTAACCCTGGTAACAGCGGTGGGGCACTGGTCGATCTCAAGGGTAGATTAGTTGGGATTAATACTGCGATTGCCACCCATACGGGTTCATTTGAGGGATATTCTTTTGCTGTGCCTGCGTCATTGGTAAATAAAATCATGGACGACTTACTTGAGTTCGGGGTGGTTCAAAGAGCCTTGCTTGGTGTAAATATTACGGATGTTAATGCACAACTGGCTGAGGATCAGGGTTTGGAAATACTTACAGGGATATTCATCATGCGAGTGAATGAAGGCAGCGCTGCATTTGATGCGGGCATTCAGGAGGGTGATGTAATTACGAAAGTAGGGGATGTAGATGTAAAAAATGTAGCTGAACTTCAGGAGCAAATCGCGAGAAGAAGGCCGGGTGACAAAGTAGAGATTACATATGTGCGTGACGGGGATTTGAAATCCGTATTAACCACACTGAAAAACACACAGGGCAATACTGAAATAGTTGAAGCAAGAAATTCTGTGGTCATTGAGGGTGCAACCTTTGAGGAAATTTCAGCAGAAGAGCAAGAGGCTTTAGGCATAGACGGCGGAGCTAAGCTTTCAGATGTTGGAAACGGTAAATGGAGCGATGCTGGCATCGACGAAGGCTTCATTGTAACTAGTATAGATAAGCAGGTGATCCGAAATGTTCAGGACTTAAGGAATGCGCTTCTCAATAAATCTGGTGGAACTCTGATTGAGGGTATCTACCCCAATGGAGACGAGGCCTTTTACGGGATAGGCTGGTAGCAACAATCGAATAAAATATTTTATGGCCCTCTCAATTCTGAGAGGGCCTTTTTTGTTGTAAAACAAATGATGGAACTGTTCTTTTGGTACTCCTCGATGTCAGACCGGATCAAACACCTTATGACTCGTAATGGGACTAACATTAAGATACTAACCTGAGGTTATCCCTGTTTTTAAAAACTGGCCAAGGTCATTACCTGCGCTATAATCTTTAACCAGTTTCGATATGATTTTATCATCCAGGATCAAATCCGGTGAGTAATTTTTGAAATAATAAAAACCCTTATTGGCTATTAAAGGCTGCATTTCTGCAGCTTCCTGAAACTCTGGTGGAAGGCGTTTATTTTTTTGGCCATGTACTTCTCCAAAGACAGATTTAAATTTTTTGTCATTAATGAGCTTGTCAAACTGGGTAGCATTATTCTTAATATGGCGTCTCAAGCTCATGAGGTCATCTTTTTCCATTGAATGACACCCACTATACATTCTAACATCTTCATTACTGAGCTGAATGTACATGCCCGGTAGCCGCATGTCTTTTTTACCATGAGATGAGATAATGGCAGCCATATGTGTTTTGTAAGGGGTCTTGTCTTTGCTAAACCTTATATCCTTATTGATGCGCATCATACCTTCTTTCGCAGTGTGCGGGATTGTCCCATCCACTTCCTGAACAGCGTCAATTAAATCAGTTAAAAAAGTGATAAATGGTTCTTTGACCTCTTTCTCATACCTTTTTTTATTCCCGTGGAACCATTCCTTCTCATTGTTTTTTTCAAGTTCTTTAAAAAACTTCTGGAATTCTTTGCTGAAATACGCCATGAGTTCAATTTATAAATTATTTGATTGAAGAATACCCCTCGTTCAGATTAGAACGACAACATGATTAGACGAAATTCTCTAGCAAAGAAGGACATTCCTGATATCTAATTTTCACTCTATTTCTCAATCAAGACCGTGGCATGTGCCGATATACCTTCTTCTTTACCCACGAAACCCAATTTTTCGGTTGTGGTTGCTTTGATGGCAATATCTTCAATTGGAATTTTCATAACATCTGAAAGACATTGCTGCATTTTTGGAATCAGGTGACCCACTTTAGGTTTTTGTAAACAGATTACAGAGTCAATATTTCCAATCTCGAAGCCTTTTAGCCGGATCAATTCACAAACTCGTGATAGTAATTTTTTGCTGTCAATTCCCTTAAACTGTGGGTCAGTATCTGGAAAATGATAGCCTATATCACGAAGGTTGGCGGCTCCAAGCAATGCATCGCAAATCACGTGGATCAATACATCGGCATCAGAATGACCAACTGATCCTTTCGAATGTGGTACTTTGATCCCGCCTAACCAGAGGTCATAACCCTCAGCCAATTGGTGCACATCATAACCCGTTCCAACCCTAATTCTCATTGCGTTTTGTCTTATAATACAATGTTGAGGAGTTTTCCTTTACCAGAATATCCCCAGCCATTGAATGAATATCGTCCAAGGTCACCCGATTAATTTTTTCCTTTTCAGTATTTACAAAATCGGTATCGCCCAGTAGCGTGGCAAGTGCAAGGTTCATTGCCCTGTTCAGCAACTCCACCTCGCCAAAAACGACAGATGTCTCTGCCTGGTTCTTTACCTTTTCAAGGTCATTTTCAGTGATGGAATTAGCCTTAACTTCTTCGATCACTGACCATATTGCAGAATCAGCAGTTCTCAGGTCCACACCACCATTCAATTTTCCAGCTATCACCAAAAGCCCTGGATCCAACGAACCCATCACATAGGCATTCAATGAGTTGAAGAGCTGTTGCTTTTTGACCAATTGATCATAGAGCCGGGAAGATTTTCCCCTGCCCAAAAGGTCGCTCAACAGGTCAGCTGAATGATAATTGTCAGCACCTCTGGCAGGCATATGAAAAACTTTATGAATCGCATTTAAAGGTACATCAGATGCCGTTTCTGTTATTCTTTCTTCGGTTTGGCTGGTTTCCTTCGGAATATCCCTTTGATTTTTTTCACCTGCCGGTATTGGTTCGAAATATTTTTCTGACAACCTTTTTACCTCATCGAATTCAACATTTCCTGCTACTACCATTATTGCATTGTTTGGTCTGTAATACCTGAAAAAGAAGTCCCGCACATCATCCATTGTCGCTTGCTCAATATGCGAGATTTCCTTACCAATCGTGGCCCATCTATATGAATGTGACTTATAAGCAAGTGGTCTCAATTTCAACCAGACATCGCCGTACGGCTGATCGAGATAACGTTGTTTAAACTCCTCTATCACCACCTTTCTTTGAACTTCTAAAACCTCGGGGTTAAAAGATAGACTCATCATCCGATCAGATTCTAGCCAAAATCCAGTCTCAAGATTAGCAGCCGGCAGTGTTAAATAATAGTTGGTGATATCTGGTGTGGTAAAAGCATTGTTTTCGCCGCCAACTTTTTGCAGTGGCTCATCATAACTTGGAATATTTTTAGAACCGCCAAACATGAGGTGTTCAAACAGGTGGGCGAAGCCAGTTTTGTCTTCATGCTCATCCCTGGAGCCAACATCATACAGAATGTTGATTGCAGCCAGCGTTGTTGATTTATCCTGGTGGACAATCACTTTGAGCCCATTGGACAATTCGAATTTGTCATACTTTATCATCGGGTGCAAAAGTAAGATTATGAAGTTGATTGAAGATTTAACAAACCGCTACCTTTTTCTTTTTCCGACTAACTGCCCCTGTTAGTTTTGCGAGATGGCAACAACTACCCAACTAGCCTTCGATTATAAACGAGGCAAGCTCACTGATAAAAAGCTAAAGGAGATTTATCAGGCCATTCTGAAGCCACGCATGATTGAAGAGAAAATGCTGGTACTGCTCCGTCAGGGAAAAATAAGCAAGTGGTTTAGTGGCATCGGCCAGGAGGCTATATCAGTTGGGGCGGCGCTGGTCCTAGATGCTGATGAATATATTCTCCCAATGCACAGAAACCTCGGTGTATTTACCACCAGAGGTGTAGATTTTGGGCGTTTATTTGCTCAGTTTCAAGGTAAGGAGGCTGGGTTTACAAATGGTAGAGACCGCTCATTTCACTTTGGGGTGAAAGAGCATAACATTGTAGGTATGATTTCCCACCTGGGGCCTCAACTTGCATTGGCGGATGGTATTGCCCTGGCGGGAAAACTGAGGAAAGAAAAGAAAGCAACTCTTGTATTTTCTGGTGATGGCGGCACAAGTGAGGGCGACTTCCATGAGGCCGTTAATGTAGCAGCTGTCTGGAACCTGCCAGTAGTATTTGTTATTGAAAACAACGGTTATGGGCTTTCTACACCAAGTAATGAGCAATTCAAATTTGAGAGCTTTACTCAAAAAGGCCCTGGCTACGGAATTGAAACCATAAGTATTGAGGGCAATGATATTCTTGAGGTCTATTCTCGACTTGGTGACGTTGTAAGAAAAGTGAGAAAAGGGCAAAAACCGATATTGGTTGAAGCAATGACTTTCAGGATGCGGGGCCATGAAGAGGCGTCCGGGACCAAATATGTTCCCAAAAAATTGATGGAGCATTGGGGTGCCAAAGACCCTGTAATCAACTATGAAAACTATCTATTGGCGGAAGGAATTATTAATGATGACTTTGTTAAAAAGATAAAGGATAAGATTAAGAAAGAGATAGAGGCGGGGCTTGATTTTGCTTACGGACAACCAGCAATTTCTGTGTCAACACAAAAAGAAACAACTGATTTGTTTCAGCATTATGCGCAGAAAGTAAAAGCACCAAAAGGTAAGAAAACCAGCAAAAGGTTTGTCGATGCTATTTCTGATGCGCTACGCCAATCCATGGAACAGCATCCTGATTTAGTATTAATGGGTCAGGACATTGCAGATTACGGGGGGGTCTTTAAGATTACGGAGGGTTTTGTAGAACAATTTGGGAAAGATAGGGTCAGAAATACCCCACTTTGTGAATCTGCGATCATAGGTGCAGGCCTGGGGCTATCAATAAGGGGGATGAAGGCGATGATTGAGATGCAATTCGCCGATTTCGTTACTTGTGGTTTCAATCAAATTGTAAACAACCTGGCTAAGTCACACTACAGGTGGGGGCAAAATGCAGATGTGGTTGTAAGAATGCCGACCGGCGCTGGAGTTCAAGCCGGCCCTTTTCATTCTCAGTCCAATGAAGCCTGGTTTTTTCATACTCCGGGGTTGAAAATTGTGTACCCCTCCAATCCCCATGATGCTAAGGGATTGTTAAATGCCGCTATAGAAGATCCGAACCCTTACCTGTTTTTTGAGCACAAGGCTCTTTATAGATCTCTCGCAGAAGACATACCAGATGAATATTATACAACCGAGGTTGGTAGGGCATCATTAGCAGCTGAGGGCAACGACCTTTCCGTCATTACTTATGGAATGGGAGTTCACTGGGCCAAAAACATATTAGATTCTGAGGATATTTCTGCTGATCTTCTCGATTTGAGGACATTGCTTCCATGGGATCAGGAGGCGGTTCAATCCACCGTTAAAAAAACAGGTCGGGTTTTGATACTTCACGAAGACTGCTTAACCGGAGGTATCGGAGCAGAAATATCTGCCTGGATTAGTGAGCATTGTTTTGCCCATCTTGATGCTCCAGTGATGAGGGTGGCAAGTCTTGATACTCCAGTCCCTTTTGCTAAAAACCTTGAAGACAACTTCTTGCCAACGAAAAGATTGAAAGAGAAAATCAGGGAATTAAGGGACTTCTGATAGAATAAAGCCTGATCAATTCGTTATTAAAAGTCAAACCAAAGGTGATTTTATTACCTTGGTAATCTAATTCTCTCATAAACAGGTGTTGCCTTTTCTCAAAAATAGCTTTTCATCAAAAGTCAGTCTGCTGGTTGCCATACTAGCATTGGCGTTCTCAGTTGATAGCGAAGCTCAGCTACTTGAGGATAATGACAATCGGCTAAAAACCGAAAAAAGAGCTTCGCCAGGGTTTCTGTTTTTCAAAAAGAAAACTGAAAAAAGAAAACCGGGGGATAAAAAAAGAATCAAGAAGGAGGGGGTTAATGTGAAGTATTCACAACCTGTAAACTACAGTAATAAAGAGCGGTTTTTCAATGCTAAATACTCGACTCCAGTCACTTACAGCAAAAAAGAGCGATTATTTAATGCCAAATACTCACAGCCCGTTACTTATAGCAGAAAGGAAAGGTTTTTTAACGCAAAGTATTCACTGCCAGTAATTTATAGCCCCAAGGAGCGGAACATTAAAGTCAAGTATTCAAAAGCTCCATTTAATTATAAGTATAAAATTAAGCCAAAGTATAGCCAACCTATCAAAGAGAATTTCTTTACAAAAAGAATAGCCTTGCAACAACGTCTTAAAAATTTGCCAGCTCCTACTCCAGATGCGAGGCCTTTATACGGCAAAAAACAATTTGCACTGCCTTATATAAATTTTAGCAGTAAGAAGCTGTCCATAACTGGTAGCATGCAATTTAAAAAGCACAAGCTAGCTGATCAGTTTAGGCCACTACCTATTGGGTCTTCCTATCAAGGAGATAATAAGGTGTTTAAACCATTCATTGCCATTGTATTAAAAAGGATGGGTCAATGGGAACGATCTCATTATCAGGGAAGGCAGGTTGGTTGGAGTAAGTTTGGCAAACGAACGTATCTCAAGCAAACTTCTAACCTAGTAGCTCAACACCAGGGTTATATAAAGGTACCCACTCCTTTTTTCGATAACATTTACAAAAAAGTTGGCAACTGGGAACAATCTAACTACAAAGGGCGTTCTGTTGGCTGGAGTAAGTTTGGTAAAGAGGCTTTTTTGAAGCAGCGGTCTTCAACAATGGCTAATTATGAAGGTGGAATAAAAATTAAGAAACCTGGTCATAAGCATCTTCATCCAAGTGTTGCGTACATAGAGGGAAAGAAATTTTCTAACAATAACTGGAAAGAGCGTTGGCGCAAACTTCACATCTTTTGGGTGAGGTTAAATCCTGGAAAGGAAAAACCTCATGGCCTTAAAGAAAACGTAAAGATTAAGAGTGATAAAGACGAAAAAGATATCTGGAGTTACTAATGTTAGAGAATCTATTTAAAAGTGAACAAACCCAGGACGCACAAGACATCCAATGGGAAGTACTCGATACCATTGAGCAAATCAGTCAGATTCTAATTGAGTCAAAAAGCCAACCAGTTCTAATTTTTAAACATAGTACAAGATGTGGCACAAGTGCTATGGCTTTAGATCGCCTACAGCGTAAATGGCATGGCGAGGAGATGAAACAAGTAAAGCCCTATTACCTTGATTTGATTTCGTTTAGGCAAGTCTCTAATCAAATAGCTGATCAGTTTGATGTGTGGCATCAATCTCCACAAGTTTTACTAATTAAAGATGGACAGTGCGTATATGATGCCTCTCATTTGAGCATTTCTTACGAAGTGTTAAAGTATAAGATTGGATGAGTTCGTTTCCAGCTAAAAGTTAAATGTAATGACCTGTTTGATATCAGGATGTAAGCTTAATGCTACCGGACAAGTTTTTGCTCCGCGTTTAAGTTTATCCAGCGTTACTTTATCACCTGGAGCATTGGGCCACTTAAAATTAACATGAATTTCGCTTATGCGTCTGGGATCACTTGCCATTACTTTAGTCACATCAGCAGTCATGCCATCAAGGTCGAATCCGTTTCTGGTTGCTATTATTCCCATGATTGTCATCATGCAACTGCTTAGTGCCCCAGAAACTGTGTCGGTTGGAGAAAATGCCTCTCCTTTTCCATTGTTATCAGTAGGGGCATCATTCGTGATTTTGTTATTTGATTGGAGGTGTAACAACTCCGTTCTTAACTGCCCAAGGTACTTACTGTTAATAGTTGCCATCTGCGAAATTTATTCGATAAAAATATTTAATTTTAAATGCTCACTTGCTTGAAATAAAAAATTGAGACAGACACTTCTTATCATCATAGCAAGCTTTATGTGTATGCTGGCATCAGCCCAGGATGACGGTAACTATGAGTACAATAAAGAATTCATTTGGGGAGTCCAAAAAAACACCAATGGAGGACTAATTGGTGGCTTTATATTCAAAAAGAGCAAGGCAATAAATGATCGTACCTTTCGAACCTATGGTTTGGAGCTAATGAATGTGAAGCACCCTAAAGAAGACAAAAGGGTGTCCCCACAATCTGGTAATACATATATTTTTGGTAAGCGCTACTATTTGTATTCGGTGAGGCTCCAAACTGGCTTTGAGCGGATACTTTTTAAGAAAGCCCCCCAACAAGGAGTTCAAATATTATACGGAGCATCGATAGGCCCCACGATTGGGTTAGAGGCCCCTTACTATGTAGAAGTAGTAAATGGTGCTGGAGATGGCATTGAAAGGGTTCACTATGATCCCACCAAAGCCGATGCTGATCATAGTTCTGGGAAAATTGTTGGTACGGGAAGGCTTTTTCAAGGATTATTCCGATCGAATATTGTACCTGGTCTGAATGCCAAAGCATCTATGAGTTTTGAATTCGGCACCTTCAAAAGCAACGTGACTGGCTTTGAGGTAGGCTTAAACTTTGAAGCGTTTCCTCGGGAAATTTGCCTGATACCTGTAGAGCACAATCAGTCAATATTTACTTCTGCCTTCATTACGCTTTTCTACGGCAACCGTCGGTAACATTTTTCTTCAGTTTTGGTTAAGGTAAAGAGGCATGTTTACTTTGCCCTTAATCCGGATTATTAGATGATTGAGCTCCCTGTAGTTTCTGAAAATAAGACCAAAAAAACCAAACCAGATTGGTTAAGGGTTAAACTGCCTATTGGTGAGAATTACAAAAAGGTTCGCAGCCTGGTAGATAAATACAAGTTACACACCATTTGCGAAAGTGGAAATTGCCCAAACATGGGTGAGTGTTGGGGTGAAGGAACTGCCACTTTTATGATTCTTGGAAATGTGTGTACGAGAAGCTGCACTTTTTGCGCTGTAGCGACTGGTAGGCCACCAGAATACGATGAGGCAGAACCTGAAAGAGTAGCGGAGGCAATCAAATTAATGGGAGTGAAGCATGCGGTAATTACATCAGTTAATAGAGATGAATTAAAGGATAGAGGTGCTGAAATTTGGTATCAGACCGTGGTTGCTGTTAAGAGAGAATCTCCCGAGACTACTATCGAAACCCTGATTCCTGATGTAAAAAATAATTGGGATGCACTCTACCGAATGATCGAAGGGGGGCAAGAAGTCGTTTCTCATAATATGGAAACAGTTGAACGGCTCTACAGAAGAGTTCGGCCACAAGCCAAATATCTCCGCAGCCTTGAGCAGACGAAAAAAACTAAAGAGGCAGGAAAGCGGACCAAGTCCGGAATTATGCTAGGCTTGGGCGAGACACAGGATGAGGTGCATAAAGCAATGGACGATTTGGTAGAAAATGGACTAGACATTCTGACCCTAGGTCAATATCTACAACCGACAAAAATGCATCTGGAAGTAGCTGAGTTTGTGCATCCTGATAAGTTTGATGCTTACAGGGAAGAAGGCCTAAAACGTGGCTTGAAGTATGTTGAATCTGGCCCTTTGGTGCGCTCATCATACCATGCTGAGCGGCATGTCAATGTGCCGATTTAAGATTGGTCTTTCACGAATTTTATATTCCTGGCCAACCCCTTGAATTTCGTTCTTTTTACCGCACTTTTCTTGAAAACTTTTTGAAAGACTTCTTCTGTCAGTTCTTGCCAATCTTTTTTTGTGAGACCAGCTAAGTCAGGGTGTGGTTCGAACGCTGGCTGATCATGTGGTTTTGAAAAGCGGTTCCAGGGGCACACATCCTGACAGATGTCACAGCCAAAAATCCAATCCTCAAATTTACCTTCGACTTCGGCTGGAATCTCCTCTTTTAATTCAATTGTGAAATAAGAGATGCATTTGCTCCCGTCAACTACATATGGTTTGGGGATAGCATCTGTGGGGCAGGCATCCATGCATTTTGTGCAGGTGCCGCAATAGTCGCCCACAGGGTTATCATACTCCATTTCCAGGTCAATAATTAATTCTGCCAAGAAGAAAAATGAACCCTGTTGTTTATTTAAGAGCAAACTGTTTTTACCAACCCAGCCAACTCCACTTTTTTGAGCCCACGCCCTCTCATGAACTGGTGCAGAATCCACAAATACCCTTCCATTGATATCCCCAAGTTCATCTTTCAGTAGCTCTAAAAAATCCTTAAGTATTCTTTTTATTACAAAATGATAATCTTCACCATAAGCATATTTGGCAATTTTGTAAGACCTGTTCTCTGTAAGATCCTTTCTTGGATAATAGTTGTAAAGAAGAGACACGACTGACTTTGCACCCGCCACCAACTTTGTTGGATCAAGCCGTTTGTCGAAATGATTGGCCATGTAAGCCATTTCCCCATGCATACCCTGATTCAACCAGTTTTCTAATCTAGGTGCTTCTTCCTCTAAAAATTCAGCCTTCGAAATTCCACAGAAATCAAAGCCAAGGTCTTTTGCAATTCTTTTAACAGCTTCAGAATTTGTTTTGAATGAAGAGGGTTTCATTCTACTACTCAAAAAGTGAAGGCGTCTTGCCTGGTGGAGGAACGTTTAGGTGTTTATATGCAAGCTCTGTTGCTTCCCGTCCTCTCGGGGTTCGCTTTAAATAGCCTTCTTGAATCAAAAAGGGCTCATAAACTTCTTCGATCGTTTCCGACTCCTCTCCACAAGCCGTGGCGATGGTCGTTAATCCCACCGGGCCACCTTTAAACTTTTGAATAATTACGGAAAGTATGCGGTTATCCATTTCGTCTAATCCATTTTCATCTACGTCAAGGGCTTTTAATGCCATTTCAGCGATTGCCTGTGTGATTATCCCTTCACCTTTTATTTGTGCAAAATCCCGGGTGCGGCGCAGCAAATTGTTGGCAATCCTTGGGGTGCCACGGCTCCTCCTGGCAATTTCGTAAGAAGCCTCATCGTCAACGGGTGTATTCAAAATGGATGCGGACCTCTTGATTATGGAGTCTAATATGTCGGCGTCATAATATTCCAACCTCGAATTGATCCCGAATCTGGCTCTTAGTGGGGCTGTCAATAATCCTGATCTTGTTGTAGCCCCAATTAGTGTGAAGGGGTTTAGACTAATTTGAACTGATCTGGCATTCGGTCCAGAATCAAGCATGATATCGATCTTGAAATCTTCCATGGCAGAGTAGAGATACTCCTCCACAACCGGGTTTAACCGATGTATTTCATCAATAAAAAGCACATCATGAGATTCAAGATTTGTGAGCAAACCGGCCAATTCGCTTGGTTTATCCAATACAGGCCCTGATGTCACTTTAATGCCAGCTTGAAGTTCGTTAGCAATAATATGGGAAAGTGTAGTCTTGCCAAGACCTGGCGGGCCATGAAGCAAGACATGGTCTAAGGGTTCACTACGTTGCCTGGCTGCTTCAACAAAGATTTTAAGATTATCAACAACTTTATCCTGACCAGCAAAATCACCAAACTGAAGTGGTCTAAGTGCCTTTTCAAACTCTAGCTCAGCTGATGACAAGTTTTCATTTTCCGCATCGAGATAATCCTCTCTCATGGCATAAAGATCATTGCAGAATACGCAAATAACAAACTGCGATCACAAATTTTGATGAGTTGGTTGAGTTAAAAATTAAGTATCCGACAACTCCGCTGTCTTAACCTGGAAGCAGTGCTTTCCAATATCCTATTTCAACTTAAGTATTGCCGTCTGGCTTCATATTCTATGAAAATCGATCTAAATTGCGCCGGATTTAGTGAACATAGACAATGAGGAGAACAGTTTTTATTTCTTTAGCGGCTATCATAGGTTCTTGTATTTACTTGTTTGGTATGATTGCCAAAGAGGAAAAAGCCTTGAAAGAGCAAATAATCGAGGTCGATACCTTGCAGATCGATGCCCCGGAACCCACCTTACTTTATGGCTTTGGTATTGATTCTTTTGATGTTTATGCAGGCACTATTAAACGTCATCAAAATTTATCCGAGATCCTGCTGAACTACAATATTAGCATGGGTCAAATCGATCAGGTTGCCAGAAAATCAAAAGATGTTTTTGATGTTAGAAAGCTAAAGTCTAATAGGCCATACACCTTGATTTGTAATCGGGATTCAGCTAAAACAGCGAGGCAATTTATTTATGAGCCGAATGAGCTTGAATATGTGGTTTATAATCTGGTCGATTCCATTTACATAAGCGTGAATGAAAAAGAGATTAAGCTGAGGGAAAGGATAGTTAGCGGCGTAATAACCTCTTCACTTTATGAATCACTAGAAGGAACCGGTTTTGGGCCGATTATAACCAACTCGCTGGTAGATGTATTTGCATGGCAAGTTGATTTCTTTAGAATTACGAAGGGAGATAATTTCAAAGTAATTCTGGAAGAACAGGTAGTGGATGATGTTGTAGTTGGAATTGATGGCATTAAGGCAGCATATTTTGAACATGATGAAACCCCCTATTACGCCATTCATTTTGATCAGGGTAGTGGCATAGATTATTTTGATGAACAAGGAAATAGCCTCAGGCGGGAGTTTTTGAAGGCACCTTTAAATTTTACAAGAATTAGCTCCAG
The DNA here is from genome assembly GCA_040222875.1 of Cyclobacteriaceae bacterium. Classification (GTDB taxonomy): domain Bacteria; phylum Bacteroidota; class Bacteroidia; order Cytophagales; family Cyclobacteriaceae; genus JAJCYL01. The sequence continues at coordinate 693,232 of JAVKCG010000008.1, forward strand.
ATATAACCCACGTCGGTTTCATCCGGTGTTGAAAACATACCGGGCACATTTGGGAACTGATTATGCAGCCCCAACAGGAACACCAATCAGAACCGTTGGGGATGGGGTGGTTACTGAAGCCACCTACAAAAGAAACAATGGAAACTATGTGAAAATCAGGCATAACGGGAACTACTCAACCCAGTATCTTCATATGTCTAAAATTGCTTCAGGAATACGGCCGGGTGTTAAAGTAGAACAAGGGCAAACAATAGGTTTTGTGGGCAGCACCGGCTTAGCTACTGGTGCACATTTATGTTTTAGGTTCTGGAAAAATGGTCGGCAGGTGGACGCTTTGAAGGTTGAATTACCACCATCGGAACCAATCAGGGATGAATTTGCTCCTGAATATTATAAACTGAGAGATGAAATGATTGCGAGGTTAGACCGCATTCAGATACAGCAAACCACGGCAAAGGAGATTACTACTGATTGAGGTTGAAAGTTCAATCAGGCAGTTAATTCCATTTGGAAATTAGGGTCGTAATCGTCGACTGTAATGTTTGATGCACCGGGGAGATAATTTTTTCTGAACTCCTCCTGAAAATCAGATCCGGTGATAATCAATTGAGCATCGAGACCGTCCATGTATGAATGTATGTCGTTCTTCTGGTCGGGTGTCAAAACATGGCTCTCCCATTCAATTTCTTCATGAATATATGCAGAAGCCATTGCTTCGAGTTTGTCTGAATTTACTTTTTTGATGGTTCTGTAAACCTGTTGGGTAGTGACAAAATCAGCATCTAATTGTCGCTGTATTTCATGGTGATAATTTAATATTTCGGTTGTTTCACAAACTTTTATCAAATGAATTTTAGCATTCCAAATTCTTGCGATGTCAGTTGCTGTTTTGAGAGCTGACCTTGATTCGAATGAAAAATCTATGGGTACTACTATATTGCTAATCATTTTGTAAAAGTTTAGAGTGAAAAGAAAAAGGGCCGTGATAATGCGGCCCCAGCCCAGGCGGGTTTTTCTTAGTTCATTGATACAGCATCTTTGGCTGTCTCTAATTTCTCTTTTCCAGTCTTGATAAGACCATCTACCGTTTTGTTGTAGGTTGATTTTAAATCGTCAATCCTCTTGTCAACATTTTTTTCAAGAGATTTTTTCATCTTGTTAGTTTCTTTTGTCAGCTGCTTGCGGGTTTTTTCTCCGCTTTGAGGAGCAGTTAAATATGCTGCCATTGCACCTGCTGTTGCACCCAATAAAAAGGTTCCTAAGAGTTTAATATTATCCATTTTGATTTCTGTTTTGTTTTAAAATCTTGAACTATTCAAGACATTCTGCCAACAGTAGTGGAAAATATCATGCCTCAAATAATTTATGCGAAAAGGAGGGTTAAATGCACTTTTAGGTTTGAAATCCGGGTGTGGCTTGTAGATAATTGCCATATGTTGTGGAGAATCTACACACGGATCACAATCTGCTGATACTAAAAAAAGGTCAGCCACTTAAAGTGACTGACCTTGAGTTGATCATCATTCAAAATCAGACAATGTCAATTCTTCTAAATTGTTTTAGCGTATCTGCATCTTTCGGCAAAACGATGGTGAGCATACCATTTTCTGTTTTTGCAACGATTTCATCATTGTTTACCCACTCAGGTATTGTGAAAGTCCTGGCGAAGAAATCTTCACCTTTCTTGGCTTCTACCAACAGAGAATTGTTAAGAATTTGAATGCTGTAATTCTCTTTGGTCATCCCAAAGACCCCAATATCAATAGTGAACTGGCTGTCATTTTCCGCCACATTAATGGTGGGTGTCATATTTGAGTCTGAACTTGTCAGAACGTCTTCCATTAAATCTACATTTTGAAAACCGTCTTGAACTTTATTTAAGCTATTTCTTCTTTTTATTGTCTGCATATTGTTTTGTTTGTGTTTAAGATTTAAAAAATTTGCCCTGGAATTATGTGATGGTTCAGGCGTTTTCTTCGTTGATCGACATTACAGGAATTTCTGCGTCTTTAGAGAGGTTAGCGGCAGTGCTATCTTCAAACCAACGGAAAAAGCCACCTGAAGAATTTGTTAAGATCGCAACCAGTCCGGCCTTCATTTGAGAACAGAAATCTTTAATTCCATCTTCAGTTGAAATGCCTCTAATCGCACTGATTGAGTGATAGTTGATCTTATTGCGGTTAGCAAAATCCTTCAATCTTTCTGTTAATTCTTCAAGGTCTCTGTTGCCAATATCTACATAAACCAATCTTAACTTGGCCTGGAACAAATCGACCATTTTCATCATTTTAGAAATGACTTTGCCCTCATAAGCGTCACTATCCAAATCTACTGCTAAGGCAATATTTTGAAGTTGCTCCAGCGTCGTATCAGATTTTAGGGTGATCACCGGACAACCCACCATTGAAATGGCTTGTTCTGCATGATTGCCTCTAAAAATGTCCATCCAGTCCGTTTCACCAGTAGTGCCCATTAATATGAGATCGATGTCATTCTTGTCAACAAAGGACTTTATGCCTGAGTCGAAAAAATCATCTTCTACTGTTTTTTTAATTTCTAATGAGGGGGCTTCGTTGGCCCATGAGCTTAACTTTTTATCTGTCTCCTGAACTGCTCCTATTACTGCGGGGGTGGCTGAAGTGTCTCTTGTAAGGCCAACTTCTCCAGTTACGTTAAACGAAGCAGGCATAGGTGACTTTAAGAAGTGAACCAGATTAATGGTGACATCTCTATCGTGACCCAATTGTTTGGCCAATTCAAAGGCATGTTTTGATTCACTCGAAAAGTCTGTCGGTACTAATATGTTATATCTTTTCATCTTGTCCATTTTGATTTGAATTTCAAAGGCCTGATGTTTTCAGGCACCCATAGTGGTGAAAGAACCATACCAGAGGGCCGAATTTTGGGCTAATCCAGCTTATTTGAGTGATGGGCTCCTTCTGTATCTAATTAAGAATGGTGAGTGTGCAAGATGCTCTACAGGTGAGTGGAGAATTTTTCATTAAAAATTGGTGTAAATGAAAATACCTGTAAATGAAATGAAGGATAATATCAGGCCAATCATGAAAAGATTATACGAAATGATCAGCAATTTGTACTTCTTCTTTAGTACCAACCCGAGGTGATAAGTATCGATGGACATGCTGTCGTAAAGTCTGGTTTCATCAGTTTTGAGCCAACGCAAATGCTCTAAAAACTCATCCATTGAGATATCCAGGAAATTGCCGAAATACAAAAGACTAATCTTATTGTTACAGATTTTTTCATCCTGAATCTCTTTTTCGGTGACCTTTGGCCTCGCTGAAAGAATAGCAAAGATCACTGAAGTCATGGCCCCAAGGAGTAATAAAAAGATAGGAACAGTGTAGCGGTAGTGATCTACTATGAAATCACCGGAAAAAGTAAAACTGGCACCAGAAAGGGTAATAATCACCGACAGAATAATTGTGTTGATACTGATCATCATATTGGCCTTACCATCAGCGATCGCACTCAGATTAATGTGGGTCCGGTAATTATTGCGGTATAGGGTGTCGATGCCCCTACCAAGATCTTTACCGGTGTTTTCACGGGTAAAGACTTTTCGGGCTTTTTCAATTGCTTTGCGTTGATCGGCTATATTTTTTCCACGGCGAGAGCTGTATTCCTTTCTGGCAATCGATGTTTGAAAATGATTGGTGGTCAGGTATTGATACATCAACTCTTCCCACTCAACCGGATCGTAATCCTGTTTGTTAAGTGCACTTCTTTCAGTTTGAAGTAGTTCTTTTAGCCTAAAAAACCGTTTTCTCCCAAGGAATGAAATCCTGGCGTCATGTAATATTTGGGCAGCCTCATTTTCGAACTTCCTATCATTTGTATCCCTGAGTATCTGACTGATTTTTTCAAACCTGGATTGATCAAGTTTTTCTGTCTTAAAAAAATGATGCATTCGCTTCATCGAAGCCGATACATCAAAACTCGGTTGGTCTAAATAGGATGCATCAAAAAACCATCCGGCTATTTCAATATCTTCAGTTTCCTCATCTGAAAAGTTGGCCTTTTGAGAGAGCGTCCGGGCCACTTCAACTACTTCTTCTGTAAAGTTTAGGTTATGAAAAATACATTGTGAAGGGAGATGTTTTGAAAACAACTCTACAACATGGGCCCTTGCAATATCCCTTAATTCCTTTTTTTCTGATGATGCCATTTGCGGTTAGTATGCAAAAAGGTAACCAATTTACCTTACCCGCACCACTATACCAGTTGCCACGGTTTGGCCTTTAGTGTTGTAAGATGAGAGGTTTGAGGGGTCTTTCTCATTCACCATAAATTGGATGTAATAAAGTCCACTTTTTGAAAAGCTGATAGGAATTTGATAAAGCCCCGACTCGTTTCTGTATTCGGCCAGGTCCCAGGGCGCAAACTGAATGGCGGTATCGTTCGAGTAATCACTATAACTACCCTGACGGATCACTTCTTTGGCCGTCATGGGGTCTAAATCCTTTTCAAAATATGCCACACCATAATACAGAAAGAGGTTATTTAACGGCTTTATGGTAATCGTAATTTCCTGATTGCGTTTCACTGATGCAGGGACGTCGCTCACTTCAACATATCGGTCTATAAATTCTTCATAGTACCTAAAATCAGTATTTGTCATGTGACAGCCAATTCCCACGAAGTTGTGGTCTTTCTGAATCACGGTTTGTTTGTGTCCATCATTTGGAGTCCTTTCAGCCATAAACTGACCATGCAAATCTTCCATCAATTTTGCATGGGTTTCTAGCTTTCCATCAAAGGTGTTCCCTTCAATCCAGGTGGCGGCAGCGTTTTCTGAAACATGGTCTGTCCCTCCAGCGAAGGCATATCTGTGGTAAGGCTTTTCTCCACGCAAATTCCAATGACCCCTAAAACCTCCTTCGGCAGCTTCTTTACTTTGTTTATTAGCCACCCGGCTGGCATGGATGTCGAGTGCCACTGGGTTGGCCTTGTATTTTCTTCTACTTTCATTGATTATCTCAAGTTGGGCCACTTTCAACCGAAGCATCTCATCGCTGTCCTTAAATTCCACCAATCGGGTTTCTGCATCATTTAGTTTTTTATAATCAGCAAACGATTGGGCAAATATTAAATATGGGAATGTGAAAGCCAGGATTAAGATGGTGTGTCGCATGCTAGTATTATTTTTTACCCTCGAACGACAAAATACAGTCAAGGATTATATTTTTTCGATAATTGCTCTGGCAAACTTTTCTTGTAGTGTTTGATCCAATAAGAAAAGTTCTGGTTCTATAAGCTCCAACTCCATTAAATAAAATCGTCCATCGATGACCAGTCCATCTACTCTAGCATAAAGCAGTTCATCCGGGATCACATCCAGAACTTTTTGAGCCTGAGAGATAGTACCTTTTGGCGGTTCAAGAATCTCGCTTGTGCCTCCAAAATCATTTTGTACCCTGAAATCTGACCCTGTTGGCTTTTTAATTACGGCATGAGAAAACTTCTTATTGAAGAATATATAAGACCATTCGCCAGATTCTATTTCTTTAATGAAGGGCTGAATTAACAAATCTGAGCTCTTGATTAGTTTATTGATCTCAGCTTTTTTATGGTCTATTTTCTTTACATCTACCTTTAGCAAGTTATGAGCAGTGGCTGATACAGCTGGCTTAATGATAATTTCAGGGGATTTGAGGTTTTCGACAATCTTATTAAAATCTATCGATGCCCCCTTTTTAACAAATTCTGTTTCAATTATCGGAATGCCCCTTTGAGCTATCTCCTCTAAATAAAACTTATGATGATTCCATTTAAGAATTTTGGTGCTGTTGAACACATCTACTTGCAATGACTCCAACAAATCAAGCCACTCCAAAAATTGCTCAACTTTAACATGGTAATCCCAGATTGTTCTAATTACTATAACATCAAAGCTTTTCCAATTAACTGATTTGCTGTCCCAAATGGCAGGCTCAACCTCATGACCCCATTTAATTAAGAGCTGAACAACTCCGCTTTCTTGTGGAGACAACCCGGCTAATTTTCCGCATGTGGCCCAGGCGATCTTAGCCATCGTTCGAACTAAATTCTTTGTGCCACAATTCAAAAATTTGCTGCTGCCTTTGACCGTAGGCCTTTACTTTATTTCGTAAATCAGGGAGCCGAATTTCATGAAAAATCTTCTTAGGGTTTTTCGAATAAAAAAGATCAGCATAGCTAATAAGCTTATCCTCTATTTCATGGCAGATAATATTTTCGGCCGGTAGCTTTAACCCAGAATCCTCAATTTCTTGCTTCGTTATTCCGCCAACACCGAAGTGGTTTTCAGCAACCCTTGCATGGTGCGGTAACCCTTCTGATTCCAGTATCTTTTTGCCCTCCTTTATATGCATCACATATGGCAGGCTTCCCCTACAGTGAATTTCTGGGGCATTCACCCTTATAATGCCGATGTCATGCAACATGGCTGCCTCCTCTATAAACTGCATTTGACTGGAAGAAAATTCCAACTGCCTTGCTATGTTCAGGGCCTTAGCTGTAACCAAGGTGACATGCGTAATATAATACTGATAAACTGGTGAGCTTGGAGGTATGTATTTATGAATTATTGAGAAATAGTCTACCGGATTCATACCTTTAATTTATGGGGGGCGCAAAGTATAAATACGCCGGATATTGGCCAAGAATGTGGGCTTACAATACTGATTTGGTAATCCTGTTGGCCGTTTATTATCTTATTTCTTTAGTTGTGACAACTGACCGACTAATGTACCTAGTTTGTTTCCTAATTACTGTTTTTTACCATGCTATCTTCGAAAGCTCACATTGGCAGGCCACACCCGGCAAGCGGCTGCTAAAATTGAAGGTAGTAGGCACAGTTAATGAAGAGATGTCATTGGCCAAAACCACTGGAAGATTTTTACTAAAAATTGTTTCACTGTTTATTTTCTATATTGGGTTTATCATGATCGGTTTCAGCAAAAAGGGACAAGGTTTGCATGACAAAATAATTGGCACTTATGTGATCTACGAAGACCCCGAACTTTTGTCCAGAAATTTTCATTAAGAAATTGCATGCGAAAAGTAGTAATAATCGGTAATGGTATATCAGGGATCACGGCTGCAAGGCATATTCGAAAACTGAGTGATTTCGAGATAACTGTTATCTCCTCAGAAACCGATCATTTTTATTCCAGAACGGCACTCATGTACATCTACATGGGGCACATGAAGTATGAAAACATCAAGCCTTACGAAGATTGGTTTTGGGAAAAAAACAAAATCAACCTTGTTAGAAAACATGTCAGCACAATAGATGCTGAAAGCAGAAAATTAAACTTTGATGATGGTGGTCAAATTGATTTTGATGACCTCATTCTCGCAACCGGGTCGAAGTCGAATACGTTTGGCTGGCCAGGTCAGGATTTAATTGGGGTGCAGGGGCTCTACAATTATCAGGACCTTGAATTAATGGAAGAAAATTCAAAGGATATTTCAAAGTCTGTAATAGTCGGCGGAGGATTGATCGGAATTGAGATGGCTGAGATGCTACTTTCCAGGCAAATCGATGTGACATTTCTTGTACGGGAAGAAAACTTCTGGGACATCGTTTTGCCCCTCGAAGAAGCTCAAATGATCAACCGACACATAAATGAGCACCATGTTGATTTAAGGTTGGCAACAGAACTGGATGAAATAGTCTCGGATGGTAGCGGCAGGGTGAAATCAGTAAAGACTAAAGACGGCGATGAGATTGATTGCCAGTTTGTGGGCCTAACAGTTGGTGTGAGCCCAAATATTGACTTCGTGAAAGATTCTAAAATCGAAACTGACAAGGGCATATTGATTAATGAGTTTCTCCAGACCAATATTGAGCATATCTATGCTATTGGTGACTGTGCCCAGTTTAGATCACCACTTCCTAACAGAAGACCTATTGAACAAGTTTGGTATACCGGAAGAATGATGGGTGAAACTTTGGCCCACACAATTTGCGGAAGCAAAACTGTATATAACCCCGGCATTTGGTTTAATTCTGCCAAATTTTTCGATATCGAATATCAAACTTATGGTCACGTTTGGGCGGAGTTGAAGGAGGGAGAAGAGAGTTTTTATTGGGAACATGAAGAAGGCAAAATTGGGTTCAGGGTTGTTTTTGACGCAAAAGACAGATCCGTTCTTGGCTTTAATGCCTTGGGTATGCGCTTGCGCCACGAGGTTTGCGATGATTGGCTGAGTAAAAAAAATAAGGTGGACTACGTGATTGAACACCTTGAAGAAGCCAACTTTGACCCGGAATTTTTCTCACATCATGAGGGCGCCATTCAGGGTGCTTTCAATAAACAATTCCCAGAAATGGAAGTAGCAGTACGCAAGAAGGGCTTATTAGAAAAGATTTTGGGTTAATGCCATCATATATAACATCCATCGGTACGGCAAATCCTGGCGAGGCAATTCCGCAATCACAAATTGCTGATTTTATGCTACATGGTCTTGAACTTACAGACCATCAACAAAACCGTTTAAAATTACTCTACAGGGCCACTGGAATCCGTCAACGCTTTTCGGTTATTCCAGATTACGGCTTGAACGGCAAACCCTTTCAATTTTACAATAAAACCAAGGGTTTAGAGCCTTTCCCCACCGTGAAGCAGCGTATGCATGCTTTTAGGGAGTCCGCCCTGAACCTCTCCGTAGAGGCGATTAATGATTGTTGTAAAAACCCTGAAGAAGTAACCCATCTTATTACAGTTAGCTGTACTGGCATGTATGCCCCTGGGCTTGATATTGAACTTGTTGAGAAATTAAAACTTAAGCCAAATGTTGAGCGGACTGCGGTCAATTTTATGGGGTGTTACGCAGCATTCAGTGCACTCAAAATAGCTCAACGCATAACTCATTTTGATCCTGACGCCAAAGTATTGGTTGTTTGTGTTGAATTATGCAGCCTTCATTTTCAAAAGACCACCGATGAAGAAACAATTCTGGCGAATGCCCTATTTGGTGATGGCGCCGCAGCTGTGCTGATTGAGGCAAATGCAGCGCCAGGTGGGCTGTCAATAGACGGATTCTTTTGCGATATCGAACCAGATGGCAAAAAAGAAATGACCTGGGGTATTGGTGACTTCGGTTTTGAAATGAGGCTATCTGAGCAGATACCTGAACTCATTGAGAAGAAAATTGAATTGCTTACAACCAATTTGCTGCAGAAGATTGATTTGAATGTAAATGATATCGATCATTTTGCGATTCATCCTGGAGGAAAAAAGATTTTGGAAGTGATTGAAGATAAACTGGGTATTCCACGTGGCAAAAACTCCCACTCCTTTGACGTATTAAGAAATTACGGCAACATGTCTTCGCCAAGTGTACTGTTCGTTTTAAAATCAATTATGGAAGATCTAAACGGGAAAGACTCAGGGGATTCAATATTAAGTTTTGCTTTTGGGCCGGGTCTCACCATGGAAAGCATGCTGTTATCAGTGAATTAGGCCACCTACGACCATATTTAAAAAAGGTTATTTGTACCAAATACGGTTAGTTCTTTGTTCAAAACCGTACACAAATGCATCGTTTATCAACAGATGTATTTAATTAATTATCTGATTACCAGAAAGTTATACTACTTGGCACAGTGATGGTAAAAGAGGGTGCAGGTCAAAAAACTCAAAATAATTATGAAAAGGACAACAAGCACAATTCTTAACAGCAGATTTTCAATTCTAGCAGCTATTATGCTAATTGGTTTCACAAGTTTTACAGCAGCCGCTACGTCAAAGGTCGACGGTTTAGAGTTGGTTGAGGTAGTAGTTGATGAGGACAACGAAACAATCTCAGATGTAAAAGTAGATGAAGCAGAGTATCAGGTCATCTTGGATCAGTTTGGCAATTTGATTTATGATGCCACTGCCGAAGAAGCAGACGAAGATTTCGTTTTAGAGATCTTATTAAGAAAGGCAGACTACTTATTTCAGGTTGATGGAATCAGGTACTATGCGATTCACTTAGAATAAGGAATTTCCACCCAAACTTAATGACGCCAGGTGCTTAGGGACTTGGCGTTTTTTTATGCTTTTATAGTAAGTTGTGCTTTCCAATTAGTAAGCCGTTTTTTAAAAAACAACTTTCCTTAGTGGATCACCATACATTTATCCTTCAGAACAACCACATGAAAATGGTGTTTAGGTTAGAAGTTTTATTGATATGTTTAATTACAATTTCTAGCACACTCGCAAGCTGCGACCTCGCTGACCCTGATGAACCCATCGCCATTAAAAACACATTTGTAATCGCTTTTAATGGCGGCAATTTGGAAGCCTTCAGAAGCAAGTTCAATCCTGTAATGAAGAAACGAAACCCCGCATCAAAACTGAAGGGGAATTTTGAAAATACGAGGGGCATAATCGGGGGTATTCAGGAAATGACCCTGGATAAAAAGAGTAATAAAGTTTACGAGTACCACAGCAGGCACAAAATCGCCTCTCTTTCTGTGGTATTTACTCTTGATGATTTTGGGCAATTGACTGAAATGGTCATCACGAATTACGATCACAAGGATGCCCCAAAGCTGGATAGGAATGTTTCTGAACTTACCCTTCCGTTTAATGGCGAGTGGTATGTCTTCTGGGGTGGGGAATCAACATCAGATAATTACCATAATTCGCATAAAAGCATGCGAGGAGCTTATGATTTTTGGGTGATGGGAACCGACGGGAAATCTCACAAAGATGGCGCTCAGCGAAATGAAGATTTTTATGCTTATGGAAAAGAAATAATAGCCCCAACAGGAGGTGAAATTCTTTATGTAAATGATGGTATTGAAGATAACAAATGGCGGCCACAGCAAGTGATAGAGGGTTTGGAAATGTAGTGCTCATGAAGACATCCAATGATGAATATCTTGTTTTTGCCCATCTAATGAAAAATTCTATTGTTGTAAAAGAAAGCCAGAAAATCAACCAAGGAGATCCTTTGGCACAGTGTGGCAATTCAGGTAACTCAACGGAACCACACCTGCACTTTCAGATGCAGAATATTCCAGATATGGTGTCGCCAACCGGGGCATTTATTTATTTCAGCAATATCAAAATTGATGGCCAATTAATGGAAGAACATATGCCATTGAAGGGGCAGAAGGTTAGTAATTGATGACAATGGAAAGAATACAAAAGTCTTAAAGACTTTTGTATTCTGAAGATATCATTCAGCCTACTTTTTCAAGACAATCCTTTCCTGAAATAATGATTCTGCTTGAAGCACAATAAAATAAGCTCCAGGTTCTAGTTGAGAGAGATCAACCTGGATCTTATTTGAAGCGATCTTCCTGGAAACAATTGGCAAAAACTGACCTGAAAGGTTGAAAAGCGAAACTTCCGACACTTGGCTACTCAAGATATCGGATTTAATCGTAACAAGATCGGCTGTTGGGTTTGGGTAGACAGACAAATCGAAAATCATATCCTCAATACCGGTCACCCCACTCTCAATTAGGAAATCTTGGGATGACACCTTGCAACCACCATCAGTCACTATTTCTACCGAGTAAGTTCCAATCTGAGCAGTATTTAGAAACTCCTGGGTAGCACCTGGGATTAGCTGATCGTTTCTGAACCACTGATATGAACTATAATTATCTTCCTCATTTGTGATCAGGATCGTACCATCTTCGAAAAATAATTCAGGCACATTTGCTGGCTCATCTTCGAAAAACTGGAAGGGAACCATTCTCCCTCCCAGTATTTTGCCTTCCAAAAACTCGGTTGTTGCGGCTAATTCAATCAATACACCTGATGTTTGATCATAATATTTAAAAGTCACTGTTTCACCAACCGCTTCATTGCTGAATACAGTTAAGTATGCAAGTGCTTTACCCTCTACTTCTTCAGAAACCATTGCTGTCCCACGTAGTTCATCACCTACAAATGCGCCAACTATGTCATCAACCTCGCCAGTAAACAGGCAGTTATTAAAATAAGAACCTGTAATGTTCATGCTGTATTGATAATCGCTTGCTTTTATACTCCACTCAGGAGCCTGGCTTAAAAGTGACTGTGAAATCAGCAAACAGCTTATGAGCGATATTATCCGAATAAGTTTCATTCCTTTATGTTTTTCAATCATCATGGTCTCAGGTTGTTTATTTAACAATTCTTTGGATTTGTTGCTCTCCATCAAATTCAAGGATCAGCAGATAAACACCTTTGCCCAAACTTGATTGATGATCAAGGCTGTGTAGACCTTCAGCTATTTCACCATCAAAAATGAATTCCAACTTTTGCCCCAATATGCTGAAGATTGAAACCGACAAACGGCCTGGTTTGGTAGCGTAATAAGCCACGTTCAGGTAATTGTTAAAAGGTACCGGATAAACATTGAAATGATTCAGGGTCAACTCATCTTCTAATGATGTTACCTCATTAGCATCAAGTGTTATGAACATAACCCCGTCAGGCACATAAGTTAATTGCTGATTTGCTGGCAAATTGATTTCACCCAATTCATAAACAAAATCCAATTGCTCACTATCACTACCATAAACTGTGAGGTAATATTTGCCATCGATTGGTGCTACCCGGCCTCTTAAATCACCACTAGAATAAGCTGCCAGCTTATAACCAGATGCTGCCATCTCTGATGTAACAATCAAATTCATATTGGTTTGAAACCTTGTTGATGCCGCAATAAACTCGCTTTCGTTTTGTTTTACTCTGGTATTTGTAGTGCTGTTAGAATAAGATAATTCACCACTTTGGTTAGCTAATAGCAGATATGCCCCGCCTGGTTTCAGGAGGTTGAGTGTACCAACCCAGCGGTCAGTGAGGCCATCATATATAGCGAAGTTTTGTCGGTCTTTAATGATGTCGCCATCACTAACATTAAATCCGGCCAACGCTGCATTTATTGTTTGACTTGAAACAGGTAAATATGAAACCCAATTCCATCCCTGATCTATCGGAATGGCCTGCGAAACCGGTATTGGCTCACCAGAAACTTCAAATTTAGAAGGGCTGTCAAGGAATATTTTGTAGCCTTCCAAACCACTGATTCCAGAAAGTGAGCCACCCCAACCTAGTTCTATATCATACTGAGCAAATGTCTCCTGACCTTTTAGTACATCATCTGTTGATGGTAATAGATTATTCAAAACTGATTGAATTGAATTGTCTTCGAAAGAGAACGGCATTGAGAGCCAGTTCCAGCCTGCCGGGAAATCGTATGTCAAGACCACCCGATTGTCAGATGATATGATGATCGGATGATTAAGGCTACCGTGAATAGCTTCGTTCACAAATGTGATTGCAGGAGCAGTACTTGCGGTCGTTGCCAGGCCTCGATCTGCATCCCAAATCCTAAATGAGATATCCTGTAAATCGAGGCTGTTGCTATAAATAGTTATAAACGTCACGAAGCGATTGTTCCCTTTGTCATCCACATTGGCCACACCCCTGATTTCGCCGTCGATCACAGCAGCCACCATATCATTAGTGTCATTAGAGATCACGCCATTAATTGAAACCAGACCAACGATATTCATAGAGTATTGATAATCCTCAGCATTTACTGCCCAGTCTGGTGCATCAGCAGCCACATTCAGTTTCAATTGCAGTACTTCATCAAACCCGAAATCAGTTGAGAGCAAAATATTTTCAATGTATTCACCAAGGCTCAAACCCTTTTGCACTGTAAAGTTTACCGTCTCGGTTGAAAGTGGATCGATCCTACCGGAGGATGGACTGGCGGTTAACCAGCTTGGCAGGTCTTTGAGTTGATAGTCTTTTGCTTCACCACCGCTGTTCACAATTGTAGCAGTGAACTCATGCACATCGTCAGGAGAAAAGACAGCCTCATGTCTACTGTTCATCCAGTGCACCTGGTTTTTGTCAACAAATGCTGTCCACGTAACTGGCGACGGCATTGTATTTCCATTGGTATCGAACAAGCCAGCAACCGTAATATCAATCGCTACATTTTCAATGCTGCCATTATTTTCTGCAGGAGTGATAATAATTGCATCATCATTTATAGAATAGTTAAAACTTATTTGCTGAACAGGTCGCTCAATGTTGATGGCAGTGGTTTCAGGAGTGAACTCCGCACCTCCAATAAGTGCGGCTGATACTTCGTCCAGGCCAGAAAGCGTCTTATCAGAAAGGTCTTCAATAGTGGCAGTCAAATTGAGCCTACCAAACTCATCTTCTGTGTACTCTTCGAAGGGGAAGTACGCAAACAGCCCAAGCTCATCACCGCTTTGCCGATATCTCATATCACGCTTAATCTGGTCTTCTTGCCTGGCTGAGTTCCAAATCCTAACCTCATCAATAGCACCCTGCATGTAATGATCTATTCTTTCGACGGTGCCTTCAAAGCGGCCATAAGCCCCAATGTAAATTTTGTTGCCAGCAAAGCTGCTGAAATCTTGTGCGGGTATTGACAGTACCACGTCACCATCAATATAAAGGCTAACAAAGCCAATGCGATTGACAGAAAGTGCCAAATGGTGCCAGGTGCCGTCCAAATATTCTCCAGTTACAGGATAAATATTTCCATTGGAATGGAGTGCTAAATCGCCTGTGCTACCTGAAAATAGTGCCCACGCTTGTGGGTCAAACTCGGTTCCATCAACTTTTCCGTTTGAGAATATTCCGGCGTTTTCAGCATTATCAGATTTATACCAAAACGACAGTGTGAAATCTTCCTCAGGGTCAAAACCAACAGTGGAACCATCAATTTCAAAGTAGTCATTGTTGCCGGTGAGGGCAACGCCCCTGGCTTCCTGTGTAAAAGCCCAAGCTGCGTTTAATATTGCTGGCCGGCGGCCTGTTTTATCAGCAGCAAAAGAGCCTTCGCCTTCATCCATAGGCCAGTAACCTGCAAGATTTATTTCATTGCCACTTAGCGTGTTCAGGTATGAAAGGCGAATTTCTGTTAGCAATCGTACGTCGCTCCAAATTCTTAATTCATGAATGTTTCCAGTAAATGAATTTCCAATTTCCACCTGTGCAGTTACACTTTCAGCATTCATCGCTCCCACTATATCAGTACTGCCATTCACGTAGATGTTAGCTTGTCCCGCATCATCATAAGCCACCGAAAGATGTGTCCATTCATCAGCCGGTATTGCTGCAACTCCAGTAAGCACTGTGGTGCCATCGGTCATGAAAACCTGGTCTGATTCGTTAATCCCAATTGAGATATCTCCATAATCAAAAAGGCTTTCTGCACTGCCAGTTCCAGATCTTTTAAACCACATTTCAGTAGTGAATGAGCCATTAAGGATGAGGTTCGGAATGGTTACATTGTCATCACCATCAAAGCCAACCGATGTGAAGTGCCGAACAGGGATTCCATTCAGAACAGCCCTTACGTCAAAATTTAAATTCTTGATGATGCGTTCGGCGTCAATGGTTTCATTAAATCGGATGCTGATTTCATCATTTGGGGAAAGGACACCATCAGCTGGAGTTGGTCTTCCAAATAGCTGTGGGTTAACCCGATCAATTATTCCAGATACAATCTCTGATTCTCTGATTGTGCCATTAGCACAAACCGCTACAGTTTGAAGGTCGTAATTGCCATCTGCGAGATTACTAATGTCCCAATCATACGTGGTGGTTGGGGTAGTTCTGGATATTAGTAACTCATTTCCTTCAGCCTCTTCTTTATTAAAAAGAGAAACTCGCTCTATCCATTGCGCCGAGGTTGATGGCTTGTACCTAAAAGTAACCTTCTCCAGGCCGGCAAAATTGATGTCGTAATCGCCAATTGTTATTGGTAGCACATTGTTAAAATCATTATTGACGACCCACTGATTGAGTGGAGTAATGATTGAAGAATTTGAGCAGGTTGGAATAAAGGAAGCACTCAATGTTACTTCTTCTCTTATGTTTTCATCACACACTGATCCGAAAACCAGAACTATATCCTTAAACTCATTTTGTTGCGGGCTTTTTCTTAACACCACTTGTCTGTTAATCACCTGGCCAGGGCCCAACTCATAAGTTCTGTTAATATTCTGACCATCTACAGTTAAAATTGCCCCATTGGGATTGCTTGCAGGATCTACAAAAAGATTGTACTCGATTTCGTTGCCGAAAGTAGTATTCTGATTGCCTAATGTTAATGTATAAACCGCTGCTTCATCTGAGGGTATTCCCACTTGATTAGCTGGTGTTATTGAAATTGCTGGCTTTTCATGTTGCACAGTCGCAGGGTTAAGCACAGTGCCTGGCTGGAAGAAATTAGTAACAGCTACACCTTCGTATGGGCAACCACTTTCTCCACCTTGAATTTTAAATATTGGGCCATTTTGATTGCCCCCGTCTAAAATATCTACTGAATAAAAATCCCCAAGATCATCATCCTGTAAGGTGAACTCATAAGAAATGCTATGCGATTCACCTCGAGATGATGCACCACCAACAGTTGCCCCTAAAGTAACGGAGTGATTAACCTCTACGCCTGTTCCGTTGACTTTACCTTCCACAACATTTGCTAATGTTGTAGATAATCCCACTTCCCAACTAAACCTGTAAGCAACATCGTTTGAGAGGGTCACTTCCCTGGTAAGTGCTGCACCTGAGCTGAAAGACACATTGGATTCTAAAGCGCCAGTTTCCTGGACAAGTAAATTTTCAATTGTTTCTGAGCTCACATCCCTTGAATCTCCAATAAGTTCGCCGACGGAACCCACATTTGGTAGGCTTTGTCCATTGATCGCCTGAACTTTCATCTGCTCATTCAGTGCTAATGCCTCTTTCCAAATACGTATCTGCTCATTGAATTGTCTCACAGAATCAACCTGAACATCGTCCGGGGCAAAATCTTTGACAAATGCATAACTAGGGCCATCAAAATCTGCAACTTCCCGCTTTAAAGGTGTTGGCGATGATGCCAAATCTCCCCAAACCAGGTCATCATTATTTGTCCCGAAATTAGGATGGGTTGGTAGCAACTTACTATTATAAGATAGGCTATTGAGAAGCATGTCATTCCTTAACCTTTCCAGATCAGGTATTAATTGTTCCCGAATATGCCTCTGAGTGTAAATGAAATAAGTGTCGTAACCTTCAGGACTCATAGTAAACGATGATGCTCTGCCAAGCTGGTATTTCTTGCCTGAATCCGCTGTAGCTTCAAGGCCCTGACATACTTGATCACCGCCGCAGTCATCAGATGGTATTGCCCTTACATAATCAGCAAGACCAAAATTCATGTTGTATGATTTGCCAATGAATAAGTCGGCATCAGGCCCTACAAATAACGGATCGTCACTTGTGCTGAGATCCTCTGAAAATGATACCGTTTCGGTGTAGTCCCTGCCACCTCCAATTGAAACGCTTGCCTCAACACTTAAAATGGTTGCAGCTTTGATGTCGGTATCAACAGCTACCCCAACACCTGTTGAAAACTGAGCTCCTGTTGACACAACAAAATCAGCCTGAGCCCCAAGTGTACCTACGGCATCCCAGGAGTAGGTGCTTACAAATTCACTTTCTTTTGTAATTGAAGCAGAGCTATTCGACCCAGGAGGGTCACGCAAAATATGCTCCACAATTTCAGGACCTGACGTGACGAAACTAGTTCCATCAGGACGGCTACCCAGCACATATCCATCGAGAATCCAGGTGTTGGAAGTAGAGCCGATAGCTGAGGTAATCTCTAGACGTTTTAAGAATCCGTTTTCAGGATTATCTACATCAATGAGAATATTGGGATTGCCTGTAAAAAAGGTGTAGAGCGAGTCTCCTGAGGAAGTATTTAATTCAAAAGCCAAATTTTCATCAGCAATAGCATTAGCAATGGTTATTTGTGCGTCTGTAACCCCAACGATATCAGTTAATATATCTGCCGGATTATCGCTGTTGGTATAGACCTCTGTAAGCTTGATTCTTGCACTATATGGCTCTGCCTGAATAAACAGCGGGAAGTTGAATTGATCAGCTTGAATTGTATCCTGAACCCCTTCAGATAGCGCAGTGATAAATGGTTCACCCATTTCAAACTCATCTTCTCCTTCTTCTTCAAGAACAAATAATGAGTGTGGCACACGATGAACATAGTTTTTTCGAACATTATATTCCAGCTCCCTGATGTCAACAATGCTTCCATCTTCGGCAAATAGCGTATCTGCCTCCTCCAATAGCGGGTTCAGAAATGTTAAATCTTCAACCTCTGCCGGGAACGTTACTGTTGGGTCAGAAGCAACAAACTGCTCTTGATCTAAAGGATTGGCACCTCCTGATACGACATACTCAAGCGGGAAGACATTCAGTTCGTACTCACCGGTTTCTGAATCTGTAGATACAGTTTCGGAAAAGCAACCTCCATCAAATACAATAGTTGCAACCCCGATATTATTTTTTGTTCTGCCAAAGCCAGATGGCTTAGCAGCTTCAACAGTGCCGCCTACCACACTACCCACTACTTTCATTTGGGTGTTATCTACAAATTTAAGCCCCAGTACTTCTTCTTGAAAATCATGGGTGCCTGCTGCCGGATACCGACCTACCAGGTAGGTGTGCCCCGATGTGGCAACTGAAACAAAGTGCTCTCCAATTGGCACTGAAAGTTCGAATTCGCCATCTTCATTAGTAGTCACAGGCAGTCCATCTCGCAGTGCAATGGTGCCATCGATGGCCATGAATAAACCAGCAGCCGGACAGTATTGAACCGTTTCTGGGCCGCCACCATTATCTTCTTCTCGTCCGTAAAACACTGTTCCGGTAACCCTGAAAGCAGATATGTCTTCAAAATCCTGCTCATTGTGAACGGGTGTTGATTGCCCTATAAATAAATTTCTGTTTGAAGGTTTGAATGAATGCTGAAAAATAAATGGAACAAGATTGAACAATTCACCAGCACCACGATACCGAATATATGGAATGGAATAGTTACCAAATTGATCAGTAATGGCATTATAACCTAATTGATCGGCAGCGGGAATAGTGCCTGAAAAAGTCACATTGTTACTAACAAGACGCCGTGATAGACTAAAATGCCTACGATGAAAATCAGTGCCGTTTTCATTGGAAGCATCATATAAGAAATCCCCGGCGTTCTCATCCATCCTGAGATAAATCTCAAGACCTGATTCTGTACCAAAAAGAAAACCGGATTTGTTCTTCTCAATTTCAGCCTGGGTTCTGGCATAATCCCAAACCCTAAACTCATCTATGTATCCGTGGTAAGAAGAGCCAAATATTCCTGATCCTTCGTGAATTGCACCTATAGCCAAACGCTTACCAAATGAAGTAGAAGCAGTATTTAACACACGACTCCACGTCATTGGCTGATCAAGTGCATCAAGATTTTGACCATCTACGTAAAGACTGATGTCTGCGCCATCATAAGTTATGCCAAAATGGTGCCATTCACCCTCTGCAACCAGACCCGTAAGATCAACCGCTATTTGCTCTGAACTCAATTCGATAACCCAGTTATTGGATGCTGGTGTTGACGGGGTTTGTAGACCAAATTGTGTGTTAGTTCCAGCATTACCTATATAAAATAATGATCCACCATTGTAGGTTTCAGGCCTTGCCCAAAATTCTATTGTTCTTGAGCTTGTGCCGAATAAGAAGGGAAATGTTGTGGAGCTGGCCTCTGGGAAAAAGGCTTTAAAACTTGCGTCATTATTGGCATCTACCAAAATGGCATAATCCCTGTCACCATCGAAAAACATGGATTTGTTGAGGTTGAGTGCTGCCTGATTTTCAGCCGCAATTTGTGCCCCTTCAACATCTACCCCTCCCACGAAATCAACATGACCATTTACAAGGCCCCAGGGCGTTCGGAAACCGACGTCTTGAATAGTATTGCTGATGGATTCGACTGCACCGCAATCTGCTTCTGCGGTGAGATAATAATTATAAAGCAAGTTGGCCCCAGCTTCCAGGTCGGTATAAGTTCTTGCACCGGGATCAAGGGTGGCAATTAAAATTGAGTCGCCCACATTTGAAATCTCTCTTCGATAAAGTCGTTGCCTTGTGAGGTTACCTGCATTTTGAGCAACTGTCCATTCAAGAAAAACGAAATCCCTCTCGTAGCCCTTATAGGCTAATAGGGCTCCATTATTATAGGTGCTTGAAAAATCTGCAGTAAAGGTAAGCGGCACAATACCGGCGGTGGAGGTGCCCATATCAATTTCACCCAAACTTACGCCATCTGGCAGGCAGTCATTTACAGCGAATAACTCATAGGTATAATCGATGCAACTGGCGGCACTTTCGTCACCAATCACCCCATCAGTAAATGATGTAGCATTCTCAGCAGTGGCATCAAAAACCTTATCTATATCGGCACCTATTTTTCTTTTTATGACGTAGCCACTTTCATTACCAATGTCATCCCAACTGATTGTAAGTGATACTGCAGGGTCAATGGTTGCAGTTATGGTTCCCATGTATGGTTCAATCGAACCACCAACTACTACTGACCTTGCTAAACTGGATGAACTGGTGAAGTCACCAAGGTTTGACGGCCAGGTGGTACCAGTTTTTAATTCATATTCGTAGGTTTCTCCATCTATTTTAGAACCCGAGTCCTCAAAGCTGTAAGGACCTGACCCTATTCCTGAAGTTGTTTTGCTTACTACTGTCGTTTTAGTCGCACTCAATCGGCTACCACCTGATGATAGTTGGTACCTGTCAATTTCAAACCAATAAGTTTGGCAATCATGCTCATTTGGTACTGATGACCATGAGAGCTGTACATCGGTGGTGCAATCTGTTGGTAAGAAAAGAGATGTTGCGCTAAATGAGCTGGGCAGATCGGGTGTGTTATCTAACGATGAAGGAAAATCCACATCTGCTGTACCAAGAGAATGGACTACCTGTTCAAAGTCATCTTTTTTGAAAACCAGATTTAAAGAGTATTCGTGATTGTGACATGATACTTCTGTATTATCTGTGTAAGATGATGGATTGGTTGTGTTCTTACCAACATCCGACAATTTTTTCGTGGATTCAGAAACTGTTGATGTACCAATATCATATCGTTGCCGATTAACCTGAATGTATGATGCAGAAGGGAGGCTTACTGATGGATTTGTCCATGTAACAGAAATATTGCTACTATTAGCCGAAGCATTCAAATTGCTCAGCCTTGATGCGGTAGTGAGCGTTCTGTCAAACTCATAGTCATCGGTTACAATATGACTACCAGGTACATTTTGGCTGATCTCAATTTTATAAGTTATACCAGGGTAAAGGTTGGTAAACTCATGGGATGTTGCGGTTCCTGAAATATTGGTTAAGCTTTCAAGCTGCTCAAACCCATCACCAGGGTTAGCAATTGATTGACCGCTTAAAATAGCTGTGTATTTGTCAGTTTTTATAAGGCCTTTATTCCAGGTAGCAGTTACTGAGTTGGTTGTTGTGCTATACGAAGCTGAAAGGTTGTTTATACCAGATACCTGAATTGTCTCAGTTCTATCTATTACTGTATTGTTAGTGTCGCCACAAGTACCCAAACCTGAGTTTGTAACAATTAAGTTGATATCATAATCGCGGTTTGGTTCAGGGTCTAGTAACGTCCATGAAATGTTTTTATCCCCTCCATTCAAATCTCTACTTCCAGATGACTCCAGCGTACCATCTACCCTCAACTCGTAAGGCCGGGTCCATGTAGACAGCCCACATGTGTAGGTTCCAGTGTTGAATTCTACCGAAAGGAAATTCTCAGCAAGCAGGCCTCCGTTGAAGTAATAGTTCTCGTAGTAATAAACATTGACTGTTGAACCGGCTTCGGAGTAGCTGTTAAGGAGTGTCCTGTCAAAAGTAATCTGGGCTGAAAGCTCAGATGAAAGTAGACAAAACAAAGTGCTTAAAATTGCAACCCTGAGTTTCGAAGAGAAATTGATGGATAGAGTCTTCATTACTTATTTTTTTAATTTAAAAACTGGCTCAAACCCGAACGCTCTAATAGCGGGGTAATTAGCTCTGAAGCAGAACCTTAAACTGGTTAAGCGTACAGGTTTGTACTCAGTGTGAAGTAGACCTAAATAGGGTGCAGTGGCAACTTTTGCACCCCTACAAATACCCTCTAAAGGATTATTTTAAGAATTAATAGAAACTTTCAAAGCAGAAAGTAAGCCTTCGCTTGAGGGCAAATTGAGCTTTTTTCTTATTCGATATTGTGCCATTTCAACTCCTTTTGCAGAGACATTTAGGAGTGAGGCGATTTGCTTTTGAGTTAAATCAAGCTTCAAAAAAGCCAAGAGGCGTTGCTCATTGTTGGTTAGTTCAGGATAATTACTCTGGAGTTTGTCAAAAAATTCAGGATGAACTTTTTCGAATCGCATTCTGAATTCTTCCCATTCACTTTCTAGCGACATGCCCATTTTAATTGATGAAAGTAGCTTGCGAACTGAGTTGGATGCACCGTTAGCCTGTGGTAAGACCTCATTTTCGACATGTTCTTTTATGTCATTCAGCAGCTGATTTTTTTGAGCAAGTAAAAGTGAGTTGCTTACGAGAGACCGGCTTTGTTCTTCCAGCTCCTTTTTATTTGCTTCATTAATCGCCCTTTGCTGAACCAGTATCTGATCCTTTTGTACAACTATCTTTTTCCTGTTTATGACAACTGTGACAACAATCACAATCAAAAGAACTGCAACGGCTATTACCGCATTTCTCTGAGTTTCGCTCTGTGATACTTGTGCCTGAGAAGCCCTGAGTTCAGCATCTTTTAGTTTGAGTTCCTGTTCTTTTTTTTCAGCATCATATTCTGTTGTTAGCTGCCAGAGTTTCAAGCTAATTGCCTGATCGTTTAGTGTATCTTTTGAATACATCCACTTTTGCTGATATTCGAAAGCTTTGCTGTGTTGCCCCTGCGCATTGTACATTTCGGTAAGGGCCCTGTAGGCATCAATCACATCGGGGTCAGAGGCCCTTTTAGCTTTCAGGTTTAGCGATTTCTCCATGTATTCAATGGCCTTTCCGGTCAACCCCTGATCTTGCTTTACCCGCCCTAAACCATAATATGATGATTGAAGCCTGATCATATTATTTTGACTTTCGGCCAGAAAAATGGCAGAGTCGTAGTATTCAATTGCCGTATCAAAATCTTTGATATCGAGGAAATGATTTCCCATGTTGTTGAAATTGATAGCCAGGCCAGAGGAATCGCCAATCTGCTTACTTAGTGAAATGGATTTAGTGAGGTACTCAAGCTTGAGTTTTGGATCGTTTATATAGGTGACAGCAATATTGTTCAAGCTTTTGGCCACCCCCTTTTGTTTATTTGCCTTATTGAAAAGCTCTCCACTCTTTACCCAATTCTGCCTGGCATCTTGAAGCAAATTTCTATTGTAGTATAAGCCACCAAGCGCATTATAAACTTCCGCAGCTTTTTCAAACTTCTCATTGACTTCATAAATTCGAAGTGCCCTTAACAGGTAATCAGGTGCTTGCTTAAAGACAATCGCTTCATTGAAGGTGTAGTTGCTATATATTTCAAAGCATAGATCAGCAACTTCGAGTGAGTCAGTAGCAACTGATAATTGAACTTGAAGGCTGTCAATCTTTTGGGCATTTATTAAACACGAAATACCCAAAAGGGAAAGCGTAAATAAAGTTAACCTTCGCTGTATATTCATGACGTGTTCAAAAATGTCTAATCTCAGATCAAGGTCAATCGGTAGGAACTATCAAGTTAATTGTTTTAACAATAGTGGACTATAGATATAACTGGTCAAAACGACTCCAGACGATTTGGGAAGGGTTCAACTCAGCCGATTTTTGTAGTCATCATAACCAAATTCTTTAACCAGGTCGAACGTTCCGTTTTCTTTCCAAATCCCGATGGAAGGATGAGCTACACCATTGAATGTGGTAGTTTTCACCATGGTATAGTGTATCATGTCTTTGAAAATGATGGGATCACCGATTTTAAGTTCTTTGTCAAAACTATATTCAGACATAAAATCTCCCGCCAGGCAACTCATACCACCCAAGCGATAAGTTGGCTTTCCTGGAATTGGGTCTTTCGAAGCACCTATAACTGCAGGTTTGTAAGGCATCTCCAGGCAATCAGGCATGTGGCAAGTAAAGGAACAGTCTAAAATTGCAGTTTTAACCCCGTTGCTTTCAACAATATCCAGAATTGATGACACCAAATCACCTGTTTCCCAGGCAATGGCACTGCCAGGTTCTAATATTACATGGACATCATGTTTGGATTTAAAGGCCTTCAGAATTTTGATGAGGTGATCAACGTCGTAGCCTTTTTTCGTCATTAAATGACCACCACCCATATTCACCCATTTCACCTGCGATAAAAGATGACCAAATTTCTCCTCTAAATTCTGGAGTACTTTTTCCAAGGAATGGGAGTTCGATTCACAAAGCACATGAAAATGCAGTCCCTCGATTCCTTCAGGAAGGCCATCTGCCAAGTGCTCAGAGGTTACCCCCAATCTCGAATTTGGCGATGCCGGATTGTAAAGATCAGTTTCTACATCAGACCACTCAGGGTTGACCCTTAATCCGCAGGAAATATTTTTAGGAACCTTTGATTTAAACTTTTTGAATTGAGCAATTGAATTGAATGTTATGTGGCTTGAATACTTGGTGAGTTCATCAAATTCAGCATCAGTATAGGCGGGGGCATAAACATGTGCCTTACTTTTCATTTCTTCAAAACTCAATCTAGCTTCATTCAAAGAGCTGGCCGTTGCACCATTCAAATATTCCCTTACAATAGGAAAAGCACTCCACATGGCAAAACCTTTAAATGCCAGAATTATTTCGACCTCTGCTTGTTCAGCTACATCTTTGATCGAGTTGAGGTTTCGCTTTAGTAAGGCCTCATCAAGCACATAGCAGGGCGATGGAATTTTTGAATAATCAATGGCCATTAGTCCATCTCAAGATCTACATCATGCATTTCATGCCATGGGAGACCGTATTTTGCAAGATCAGCTAAAAAAGGATCAGGGTTGAATTGTTCTACATTAAAAACGCCTTTGCCGGACCACTCACCTGTAAGTACCATTTTGGCCCCGATCATGGCAGGTACTCCCGTTGTATACGAAACTCCCTGTGCCCCGGTATCTCTGAAAGCATCCTGATGCTTGCAATTATTATAGATATAGTAAGTTTTTTGAGCCCCATTTTTGAGCCCTCTTATTCTGCACCCAATTGAGGTTTCACCCTGGTAATTTTCACCAAGGTCGCCGGGGTCTGGCAGAACTGCTTTTAAAAATTGGAGAGGAACAATTTCTTTCCCCTCAAACAAAACTGGTTCAATGCCAGCCATGCCGATATTTTGAATCACCCTCAAGTGGGTCAGGTACTCATCCCCAAAAGTCATCCAAAATCTGGCCCTTTTAAGTGTGGGGTAGTTTTTCACCAAAGATTCAAGTTCCTCATGATAAATTACATAAGAGTTTTTAGGGCCAATGTTAGGATAGTTTAGGGCCTTTTTTATTTCATGTGGTTCGGTTTCAACCCATTGGCCATTTTCGTAATATTTTCCTTTTTGGGTTACTTCCCTGATATTAATCTCAGGGTTAAAATTGGTTGCAAAAGCTTTTCCGTGATCACCTGCATTACAATCAACAATATCTAAGTAATGAATTTCATCGAAATGGTGGTTGGCTCCATAGGCGGTGAAAACACTTGTTACTCCCGGGTCGAAACCGGAACCTAAAACGGCTATCAGCCCAGCTTCCTTAAATTTATCTTGATAAGCCCACTGCCATTTGTATTCAAACTTTGCTTCATCCTTCGGTTCATAGTTAGCAGTATCCAAATAATGCACACCCGTTTCAAGGCAGGCATCCATAATTGTTAAATCCTGATAAGGAAGCGCCACATTTAAGACCAGGTCAGGTTTAAATTGGTTAATGAGTGCCACCAATTCAGGAACATTGTCTGCGTCTACTTTCGCTGTTTCAATCTCCCTGTTAAATTTCTTTTTAATGTCTGTTGCTATCTCATCACACTTTGATTTTGTTCGACTTGCCAACATTATTCCTGAAAAAACCTCTGATACCTCGGCACATTTAAATGCTACTACCCGGCCAACTCCACCGGCACCAATTATTAATACTTTTGACATGAATAAAATTTTAGGTTGGTCAAATATGAATTAAAATCTAGAATTATCGTTTCGCCATGACATCAAAAATCTATTGGCCCCAGCTTCTTAAAATGCCCATTCATGGCAATCTTGGTTTTTGTATTCTCAATTTCCTCAACGAGAGGAATGGTCTTCGTGAGGTGGGCAATGATAAAATCAAGCCGTTCATCTTCACCCTTCATTTTAAGCAAAGAATATTCTTCGTCAATAGAGAAACCAATTTTATGTGCAAATGTGAATGATGTTTGTTCTGTAGAAGGTGGGAAAGGGTTTTCAACATTTATGGTTTCATAAAATTGTCCCATCAGTTCCCTTATCTCATCCAGCTTGGCCTCATTAGGAGAAAGGTCGATCTTTTTAATTCGAACTGTACCGTTACTGTACAGCTTGTCTTTAGCCGGGTTTTGATAGCTAATAACTTCAAAAACGGCTATGCCGAGGGTTTTAATATCGAGGCGACCATCTTTATACCGCTTTGTTACTTCTTTCACCTCCACCTCAGTGCCCAGTTCCAACCTGTTGTTGATGTAGGCTGGTATTCCGAAGGTTGAATTATCCTCAATACACTCATTAACTAATTGCTTATAGCGGGGTTCAAACACATGGAGATTTAAGTGTTCCCCTGGAAAACAAACCAGATTTAACGGAAAAAGGGGTAAGTCTTTGATCATTGCGCTAAATAATAACGCTTTGAACGAAAACTCACCCCACCAAGGTTTGTTTTACTTATTTCAGAATATATAAGCTTATCCTGTATTCCGATTCATCTATAGGATCAACGTCTTCTTTTTCCGGGGTTATTTCCACGAAATGAATTGTGTACCCTTTAGTGCTGAACTCAAAAGTTTCTGGTTTGTCAATGCTAACTGCATGATTAAAAGTTTCTGATACACCATCTACGGTAACAGTAAAGTCAAAAGCTACCTGACCAGCCCAAACACATAGAATGAATGCTTTCGTCGGACATCTGGAATCCTCAGTGATTGCATCCAATGTAAATTCAAATCCACTGAGTACGGCGCTTCCATTAACGCCAACTGACAATGTATCACCAAGGTTAGATGTTTTTGTTTCACTCTTACTGGTATTGCGCCCTTCAGGGTAAATGTCATCTTCACCACATGCACTAAGTGCAAACACTACTGCGATCAAGGCTGGTAATATCCAATTACCTAATCCTTTGTTTGAAAACGTATTCATTTTCGATATTCATTTGAACATAGACAACAACGAGGTTCATTTGGTTGGAAGCAATACAATGATTAAATCGTTGTTATATTCATACCTTCAAAAAATTAGGTGTAAAACGAAATACGAATGAGCAGGTTGAAAAAAGGTATGGCATATTTGATAATAGCTGGAGTTGTCCTTACAAGTTGTATCGGGCCCTTTAAGCTTACAAATACACTTTTTGCCTGGAACGAAACCATGGGTTCAAAGTGGACTAATTCTATTGCTTTCATCTTGTTCATACCCGCATATGCTATCACATTTGTAGTTGACGGGTTTGTGTTAAATGTGATCGAATTCTGGTCTCAAGATAAGTGGCGTGGCATGGCCGAAGGTGAGCAAAAACTCATTACGTCGGCTGATGGAGATTATGAGTATCTAATAGTTAAAACAAGTGATGGGTTTACGATTACAGAGAATACAAATCAAGCAGAGGTAACACTTAATCTGGTTTATAAGGAAAACACCAAAACCTGGTTTAAAAGCAAACAGAAAGCACTTATTCCATTAGTTCAGCTTGTGGAACAGCCCACCGGCAATCTCGTCAGAGTTTATAGAGAAGACGGAACCGCTGTTTTGCTGGATGCCGGAATGACTGATTACACCGCAATTCAATCTGCGATTAAAGAGCCTGCAATCGCCTGGTAAAACCTATTGATAAATGCCTGATGAACCTTGCCATTGACATCGGCAATACCCGGATTAAAGCCGCATTGTTCAGTGGGGATGAACTAAAGAAAGTCTCCCGTTGGAATTCAGTTGATGAAGCACTTAAGTATCTACGGCAAATAAAAAATCATCATATAGGTATCTGTTCTGTTACAGGCAACCATGAAACGCTGCTGGACATTCTTACTCCTGAAAATGAGGTATTGATATTGACCCATGAGACCAAAATTCCGATTGGCAATCAATATAAATCACCTGAGACCCTTGGGATGGACAGGTTAGCAGCTGTTTGTGGGGCCAATGAAATGTTTCCGGGTAAAGATTGTCTGGTAATTGATAGTGGTACTTGTATTACCTATGATTTTTTAAAGAATGAATCTTTTATGGGCGGAGTGATTTCACCTGGATTAAAAATGAGGTTTAGGTCGATGCATCAATTCACGAAAAACCTTCCGATGATAGAAGAGGCCAATGATAATGTTGTTCTTGGCCGGAATACCCTGGAGTCGATGAAAAGTGGGGGTATTAATGGGCTCATTTATGAAGCTGAAGGATTTATTAAGTATTTCATGTCCCAATCAGAGGGGTTGAATGTAATACTCACTGGTGGCGATGCAGATGTGTTTGAATCTAAATTAAAAACCCCGACCTTTGCAGCCCCAAATTTAGTCCTGACGGGTTTGAACAGTATTTTAAAGTACAATGGCGGCACTGCGTAGAATTCTCACTTTTGTTTTGATTGGTGCAAGTTGCTTTAACATGAAAGCACAGGTAGATCAATCTCCTTATTCAATAAACGGTATTGGCGATGTTAGAAGTCTCGCCAATCCGAGTCACTTTGGGATGGCTGAAATCGGACTTTCAACACCGACCCCTTTTCATATTAATAATATGAACCCAGCCCTCTTGACATACAATAAACTGACTTCTTACAATATGGGAGTTGCCTTTGACAACCGATCTATCAGCACCGAAACTCTTACACAAAAAAGTGGGGGTGCCTTATTAAACAATCTGGTCTTTTCTTTTCCTGTAATGCAGGATAAGTGGACAATGAGTTTTGGCTTAATGCCCTACAGCAATATCAATTATAATGTTACGGTGAAATCAACAGTAGAAGGGACTCCAATACCTTCCACATCAGTGTTTGAAGGGGAAGGCGGCCTGGTTCATGCATATTTTGCGAACGGGTTTGTTCTGGCCAAAGGCTTGTCAGTTGGATTAAGGGGTTCTTACATTTTCGGCAGTATAGATGATGTGGCTACAACAATTGCCGGCACACAATTGAGCG
Source organism: Cyclobacteriaceae bacterium (assembly GCA_040222875.1). Classification (GTDB taxonomy): domain Bacteria; phylum Bacteroidota; class Bacteroidia; order Cytophagales; family Cyclobacteriaceae; genus JAJCYL01. Next base: position 722,486 of record JAVKCG010000008.1, read on the forward strand.
ATAACGAGTTCATTGAAGATGCTGATACGGTTTTTAACACCAGGTATAAAGCAAGCGTAACCCGACAAACAATTTATGGTGATGTTACAATAGGCACCGGGTTACATTACCGTTACCAAAAAAGTGAAGATCAATTTTTCAATTTTGGGCTTACTTATGACGCTTCAACAAATATCAAGGGTGAATCTACTGCATGGCTGTCCAGAAGAACGCTGGGGAATGTGGTAGTTCCAGGGTTTGACTCTTTGGAGGTTGAAAGGCCGGGGAGCTTTTCACTTCCTACCAAAGTTGGGATTGGCCTTGCATATGAAAAACTCCTTAAGCTGACGATCGGCGTTGATTTAACCTATGAAAAATGGTCAAATGCGGTAGACTTCACTGGCAGCACAGATGGCTTTAGGGATTCCTTTGGTGCTGCCTTAGGTTTGGAGTGGATTCCAGATGTAAATAGCGTAGACACTTATTTTGAAAGGATTTCCTACCGTGTAGGATTTAGCTACAAACAATCCCCCTATTTAGCCAATAACTCTAATGTCGATGACTTTGGCATCAATTTTGGCTGGTCACTACCCGTCGGACGAGGTTCCAGTTTTGATATGGGCTTTCGTTTCGGCCAGCGGGGCAACCTGAACATCAATCCCATTAGGGAGCGCTACTTCAAGGCCCTGGTTGGTGTAACCATCAATGACAGATGGTTCCAAAGAAGAAGGTTTGACTAAAACTATTGAATTATGAAAAAGCTAACACTAACAGGTATTGTTACCCTGTCGATGTTTGTTTTATACGGACAGGATCCCAGCAACATTTGGAATTGGCCTGAAGATAGGGCCACGGCCGAAGAAAAAAATGTGCTCTATACAGATGCGATGAAATCTGAGTTTTATCAGGAGTCAGTGGCGCCACTTGAATGGCTGATTACTGAAGCTCCCAATCTAAACCCAGCCCTATATATTAATGGAGCCAAGATTTACGAAGCTTTGGCTGAGGCAGAAGAAGATGAAGCGCAGCAACTTAAGTATCAGGAGAGGGCACTTGAAATGTACGATCTGCGAATTGAGTACTTCAACAACGAAGCGGAGGTACTCAATAGAAAAGCTTTTACGGCCTATAAATACTGGAAGGGCACAAAAGCAAAGTATACTGAACTTCGAGACATGTTCAAGAAGGTTTTCGATTTAAACGGATCAGACGTTTACGATAATAACATACTTGCTTACTTCGATGTGCTGCGTAGAATAAAACTTACTGGCGGACATTTAGAAGGAGATGAAGTTCTCGATATCTACTCTATGCTCATGGAAACAGTTGATGCGAAAGTCGCTCAGGGTGACAATAAGGGTCGGTTAAATTCAATTGCGGACAACCTGGATAAAATGTTAACAATGGTTATGCCTGATATAGATTGTGGATTTGTCGAAGATAATCTGGGACCCAAATTAATTGACGATCCGTCTGACCTGAATTTGGCAAAAAAGATCTTTCAGCTGTTATTGACAGGTAAGTGTACCGATAGCCCACTTGCAGTTAAATCAGCCGAAATTGTGCATGAGGCAGAGCCAACTTTTACACTCGCTAAATTTCTGGCATCTAAGTACCTAGCAGAAGGGAATTATGAAATGGCAATTGAATATTATAATCAAGCCCTTGAACTCGCAGATGACGGCGAAAAAAAAGGAGAAATCCATTTAAGCTTGGCAAGACTTTATGCCAGTCAGGGCCAGAAAAGTGCGTCTCGAAGCAATGCTTACAAGGCCGTTCAAAATGACCTAGGTTTAAAGGAGGCTTACTCGATCATCGGCAATTTATACATGAACAGTTTTGAGGCCTGCTCAGGTGGTGAGAGCCGAGTAAAAGACAGAGCCGTATTTATAGCTGCCTATGAGCAGTATAGGAAGGCTGGTGATGGTAGTGGCATGGCCAACGCCAAAGCACAGTTTCCATCAATTGATGAAATTTTTACTGAAGGGTACGAAGAAGGACAATCAATAAGCACTGGTTGTTGGATTGGCGAAACGGTGCAGTTGGAGAGGCGTCCAGCCAATTGATCTAAAAAAAGATGAACTTTAGAGCGATTTGAGTAATCAGATCGCTTTTTTAGTTATGAAGACATTCATTTTCTTAAGTCTGATAGCAATTTTATCCTGCACCCAGGAAAACAAGGAGTTAATTAATCAACCGATGTATGAAGGCCCATCTGTTGAGATGGATAGTGTTGAAACCTTATACAGTGATTCGGCAATTGTGAAGATCAGGATAAATGCGCCGAAGCAACTCAACTTTGAAAATGGCAATGAGGAATACCCTTTAGGCGTCAGGTTGAAGTTTTATGATGAAACTGGCAAAGAAATCAGCAACCTGAGAGCGGATAAAGCCTACTATATTGCCGAAGAGAAACATTACAAAGCCGTTGGTAATGTGGTAGTCAGAAACCTCGAAACTCAAGATCGCCTGAATACTGAGGAATTATACTGGAACCCCAATGAAGAGCGGGTTTACACTGATAAATTTGTGACGATTAGAAGCCTGGATGAGGTGCATAAGGGTGAAGGGCTTGAAGCGACACAGGACTTTGAAAACTATCAAATTTTAAAGCCAACAGGTACAATAACCATCGATGAGCCATAATGAAATTATTTGATACTATCATATTTACATTGGCCATTGGGTTCACCATTATTGGCTTTCATCAGGCATTTACAGTAGGTATTGCTGAGTCCTACTGGATTTTTATGTTGAGCCTAAGTCTATTACTTTTATATAAGCTTAGGAAGAAAAATGATTCCAAGACCAGCTCATCCCAAAAACAGAAGTAATCCCCCAAATGGACCCCGATAGTTGGCTGATTATCATAGTTAGTCTAGTTCTTTCTGCTTTCTTCTCTGGAATTGAGATTGCATTTATTTCGTCTGATAAACTCAGGATTGAGCTATCCCGGCAACGTGGTCAAATAGCCGGAATCCTCTTATCCCCTTTCGTAAAAAGGCAGTCGCAGTTCATTGGCACCATGTTAATAGGCAATACGGCGGCCTTGGTGGTGTATGGCATTTTTATGGCAAGCATACTTGATCCGATACTTGCAGAAAAGCTAATTCCGCCACTAAATGGTGATGTGCCAGCATTACTGATTTCCACAGTGATAGCTACTATGATTGTGTTGATCACTGCTGAGTTTATACCGAAGAGCATATTTATGATCAATCCTGATTGGCTCTTAAAGGTTTTTGCAATCCCAATTGCGTTTTTTTACTACCTCCTTTTTCCGATTTCATATTTGCTAAATGCCCTTATTAAGGTGGTGATAGTTTATGTGTTGAGATTGAGGTATGAGGAGTATCAGCCGGTTTTTGGGATGACTGATTTGAACAATTTCATTCAGAATATTCAAAAAGCCGAGAATGAAGATGATAGCGAAGTAGATACCAAAATCTTCAGTAATGCACTCGAGTTTAAGACCATCAAGGTCAGGGAATGCATGATACCACGCACAGAAATTATCGCAGTGGATATTGAAGACGGCATAGATGAATTGAAAGCGGCCTTTATCAGAAGTGGCCACAGCAAGGTGATCATTTACAAAGAAACCATCGATGATATAATCGGTTATTGCCATTCTTTGGAGATGTTTAAAAAGCCAACAGACGTTAAAAGCATTATGGCCCCGATTATGATTGTTCCTGAAACCATGCTGGCCAATGAGCTTATGATCAAATTTATCGGTGAGCGCAAAAGCCTAGCTTTGGTGGTAGATGAATTTGGTGGTACATCAGGCATTGTGAGCATTGAAGATATCATCGAAGAAATCTTCGGGGAAATCCAGGATGAACATGATGATGAGGATTTGATTGAGGAAAAAATCGATGAGTTTAACTATGTGCTCAGCGGAAGGCATGAAATCGATTACCTCAATGATAAATATGGTTGGGATTTACCACTTGGGGATTATGATACCCTTGGGGGATTAATCTTGAACATCAATGAAAACATTCCTGAGAAGGATGAAATTGTCAAAGTAACCAACTACGTTTTTAAAGTTAACTCTGTAATTGATGCCCGCATCGACTCGGTAAAATTGTCAATTATGGACACGGGTGAAATCGCTGTGTAATGCTCCGGTTCGATTGACTTTAACTCCTTGATTTTCAAAACGCATCTAACTACTTTTGCGCCTCTTTTAAAATAGATATAATGGCATTAATCAATACTTTGAGGAATAAGATGGGCAAGATAGTGGTCGCAGTGATCGCTTTTTCAATCTTGGCTTTCATTGCTGGTGACTTACTAGGGCCTAACTCGGTTTTATTAGGCGGGAATCAAACCAATGTTGGAGAAATAAATGGGCAAACCATATCACTTCAGGAATATCAGTTCAAAATTGATGAAATGGCAAGGAATTATGCCATTCAATATGGTCAGTCGCCAAGCGGTGATGCCATGTTTACTGTTCGTCAGCAAGCCTGGGATGCCTTGATTAATGAGAAAGCTTTCTATACATATTATGAAGACCTTGGGGTAATAGTATCAGAAGACGAGGAAGTTGACCTTACTTATGGCAGCAATGTTGATCCTTTAATCCAAAGGTCATTTGCAGACCCAAATACAGGAGCCTTTGATTCTGACAGAGTGGTTGAGTTTCTGCAAAATTGGGACCAGATGAACCCTCAGTTTCAAGCTCAGTGGTTAACGTTGTCAAAAACCATTAATGAGACCAGGAAGAAGTCAAAATTTGATAACCTCTTTTTGAAGGCTAATTATGTAACAACAGCAGAAGCTCAGGAAGAGTACAATCAATCCTCAAAAACGGCTTCTGTGAAATACGTTTATGTGCCTTTCAGTTCAATTCCAGATTCAACCATTAACGTCACTAAAGGAATGATGGAAGATTATCTGGACGATAATGAGAAGGAATATCAGGAGGAAGAATACCGTAGCCTGGCGTTTATCGCATTTCCTCTAGAGCCTTCGGCAGATGATACACTTGCGGTTTTGGATGAAATGCAAGAACTGAAAAACAGTTTGGCAAACGCACAAAACGATTCATTGTTTGCGATAGCCAATAGCGATGGAACCGCTCCGTTTTTAAGTTACAGGGCAGATTTGCTTCCGCAACCAGTTCAGGATCAGCTTGCTGATCTTGCGGAAGGTGATGTAGTTGGCCCTGAGTTTTTCAATGGAAAATATGTTGTTTATAAACTTTCTGGAATTGAGAGTGGTGAGCAGCCCTCAGCCAGGGCAAGCCATATTCTGTTTACAGCAGATGACGACAGCGATGCTTCTAAGAGTGATGCAAGGCGAAGGGCAAACGATGTATTGAGGCAAATCAAAAGCGGGGCAGATTTTGCCGAGATGGCTAGGATTCACGGTACGGACGGAACCGCTCAATCTGGTGGTGATTTAGGTTGGTTTTCAGAGGGAAGAATGGTAAAGCCTTTTCAGGATGCCGTATTCAATGCTACACGAAAAGGTTTGTTGCCCAACTTGGTTGAAACAGATTTCGGGTTTCACATAATTGATGTTACAGAGGTCATGACTACCACAGCCTACAAATTGGCTTCAGTGGAGCGTGAGGTAACAGCGAGTGATGATACAAGGGATGCCGCCTACAGGGAAGCAAGTTTGTTTGTGGCACAAACTTCTGATTGGGAAGAATTTCAGAGCAATGCTCAAGAGCAGGGGCTTCAGCTACAAACGGCTCCTAAGGTGAGAAAAAATGACCGAAGGGTAAGTAACTTATCCAACGCAAGAGGCATCGTTACCTGGCTATACAATACAGCAAGCACAGGTGATATTTATCAGGACGTATTCGAACTTGAAGACCAATATGTGGTAGCAATTATGACTGGTCATCAGCCAGCTGGCAAAGCAAAACTTACAGCTGTTGAAGCAAGGATCACGAGTAAAGTGCGCAATGAAAAAAAGGCAGAAGAAATTGTATCTAAACTTTCTTCACTTTCAGGTTCAGTTGATGACATCGCTTCTTCATATGGCCCAGCAGCTAAGGTTAATAGCATGACAAACCTGAAACTAAGCTCAAACTCGCTTACTAGTGTTGGTTTGGCGTCAAATGCTGTTGGGATAATTTTCGGTACAGAAGCTGGAGCTACAACAGCACCAATCGTTGCAGATAATGGTGTTTTAGTTGTTTCGGTTGAGTCTTTTGCTGTGCCCACCGCTATTGAGGACTTCAGCACTTACAAGAATCAACTTGCACAAAGAAGGCTGTCGAGGATTAGCTATGGCTTAGGAGAAGCAATCAAAGAGTCTGCTGATATCGAAGACGAAAGGTTTAGGTTCTTTTAGGAAATACCACAGGCTTTATGAGTCTATCAATCCAGGATTTCAAGAAGAAATTGGATGAGGAACATGCTTTCCCAGAAGTTTACATGTTCAAGTTCATAGTTCCTTCTTCAGCAGAGCAGGAAGTATTGGATATCCTTCCTGAAGGGAAGACCACCTCCAGGGCTTCCAAGCAGGGCACTTATATAAGCGTTACTGCGGAGCTAATGATGGGCACAAGTGATGATGTAATTGCTATCTATCAGAAAGCCCATAAAATTGAAGGGCTTATTGCGTTGTAATCATTAATTCCACTTTGGAACGTTTGGTTATCTATTGGAAGTAGGTCAAATCAGATCAAGCATCTAAATTGATGCTGTGTTTCTCCGATATGTAATTTTGCGGTTACTGACAGTTGTACCAACCTTGTTGGCGATCATCCTACTAATATTCGCTTTCAAAGCCTTTATTCCTGATGATTTTTTAGAGAGGACATTAACGGAATCTGTTACGCAACAAGCTGGACTATCTCAGGAAGATTTAGTGAAGGAAATCCTCGAATTAAGGAAGGATTTGCAGCTAGACTTACCACTTTTCTACTTTACCATTCAGTCGTCAATTTTACCGGATACTTTGCATAAAATTTATCCAATTGAAAAAGCAGATTTTATCCGGGATATTCTGCTGGAGTATGGAAATAGAGAAAATGCTGAGAACTATGTCCTTCAGGTATTTGAGCTACAGAGAAGTGGGAATTTCGAAGCGAGGGTATTGGGAAATCAATTATTTGGCATTACCTCTCCTGAAGCAATTGCCGGGTTTTTAGGGCCAATTCAGAACACCCCGATAGTTGAATCTTTTAAAGCCATGAACAAGTTTAAAAGTACTGTAAGCCCACTTGTTCCAGCTTTTAAGTGGATTGGACCCTCAAACCAATTTCATCAGTGGCTATCTGGTCTATTATCGTTAGATTTTGGTAAATCAATAGTTGATCAAAGAGAGGTTTCTATAAAAATAAAGACGGCCCTTATAAATACATTGCACATAACCATTCCCGGGTTGTTAGGTGTCCTTCTTATTTGCATTCCAATCGGCATCTGGCTGTCAAGGTTGAAAGGTATTTTAAGAAGAGTATCCACGACTATTTTATTTGCGCTTGACGCCCTTCCTCTATTTTGGATTTCACTCCTACTGATTCTCTTTTTGGCCAGCAATCAATTTATCAATGCCTTTCCGGCTTTCGGATTAACCACCGTCAACGCTGATGGACTGTCACTACAATACCTCGTTTTGCCAGTTTTAGCATTAATAATTTCAGCCGTTGGGTACGTAAGTATGCAGGTTGCTAAAGCCATAAATGATGAAGAATCTAAGGTTTATGTACTCTCCGCAAGAGCTTTGGGCTACTCCGAAAAAGATGTGCTTTGGCGACATGTTTTTAGAAATAGCCTAATCCCAATTATTACAATTATTTCGGGCTTTTTTATTTCTGCATTTGCAGGGTCATTAGTAGTCGAGATTATTTTTTCAATTCCAGGCATGGGCAAGTTGCTTTATGACTCTGTGAGCATGAGGGATTTCCCAGTGATTCTTGGAGTGTTGCTGGTTATTTCAACTATTAAAATAATCGTTAACCTACTCACGGATGTGAGCTATAAGGTCATTAATCCAACTGTTAATTTTTGAATGGTGAAAAGGATCAAATCAATACATCTGGCATTGGCATACTTGATCTTTATCGTATTGGTTGGGCTGTTTGCAGATTTCCTGGCTAATGAAGATGCTTTCACCAAAATACCATCAGACAAGGCACTGGACTACCAAAGCATACTACAACCTGCTTTTTCTGATGGCGTCAATCACTTGTTGGGCACTGACAAAGTAGGCAGAGACGTTCTTGCAGGAATCATTCATGGATCAAGAACATCTCTTGGCATTGCCCTTCTGTCAATGACAGTTGCTGCAATTCTTGGAATCCTGATAGGAGGGCTTTCAGGGTTCTATGGAGACAGTGAATTCAGGGTATCGTCAGCTTCGATAATTACGGCAGCACTATCCATTTTCGTTTTTTGGTACAACGTGATCCATCTACATTTCAACATTCCAGGGATGTGCCTGGGTCTGGTAATCATAATTCTTTTCTATGGAATTATGAAAGCAACCTCAATTTGCAAGACTCAATTAAGACTGCCATTGGATTTTATCACACTTAAGTTTACTGAAGTATATTCTTCAATACCAAGATATTTTCTGATTCTTGCGGTTATAGCTTTTGTTGTGCCAAGCTGGACGGTTTTCGCACTAATAATTGGTTTAACCTCATGGATAAGAATTGCCAGGCTAACGCGGGGCGAGATGATTAAAGTTCGGAATTCACAATTTATAGATTCAGCAAGGGCGTTGGGTGTAAGCCGAACCAGGTTGTTTTTTATTCATGCCCTACCAAACGCCCTTGGGCCATTGCCCTATGAATTCACCTTTGGCTTGGCCGGTATAATGGTTGTAGAATCAACATTGTCTTTTTTGGGGCTGGGTTTACCAGCCGACGTTGTTAGCTGGGGCAGTTTGCTGGCAGATTTTAAGAAATTTACCAGTGCATGGTGGCTTGCGGTTTTTCCGGGGGCAACACTTTTTATTACCATATTATGCCTGCACTCAGTAGGGAAATGGGTTGACGCCTGGGTAAACCCAAAATCTATTTATTCAAAGTGATCAGGCTGGTTTGGTGAGCTTCCAGAGAAGCATCAAGAAATTCAATGAAATTTTGCGGGTCAAGGTCATATGCTTTTGGCGGCACAAGCGGTTGTTCATCGTGTCCGAGTATTACATAATATGGCTGGGCATTATTATTAAACCGCGTTATTTGGAAATCAGCATTTTGCTTTCCGATTGACTTTTTAATCTTACCGTCATATTGTGATGTGTACCAGTCGCTCTCGGGGAGTTGTGTTTTTTCATCCACGTAAAGGGCTACCATCACAAAATCTTCTTTTAGCCTTTTTAAAACCTCAGGATGTGACCATACCCTTGCTTCCATCTCCCGGCAGTTTACACAACCATGGCCAGTGAAATCAATAAATAGCGGCTTTCCCTGTTCCCTTGCACATTGAATTGCCTGGTCGAAATCAAAATACCCTCGGATGCCGTGAGGAAAATGCAGCAGGTCTGCGTACTTGGGTTCATCACAGATTTCATAATCAGGATCATTTATGGCTGTATTTTGAACATAGAAATCATGGGTAGACATGGGCGGGAGATAACCAGCCAATGCTTTCAGCGGTGCGCCAAACATGCCAGGCACCAGATAGATCACAAACGAAAAAGTAGCGATAGCCAATATCAGCCTGGGTACGCTAATAACTTTGAGCTCACTATCATGTGGCAACCTGATTTTGCCCAAAAGGTAAAAGCCCATTAGTGTAAATATCACTATCCAGATTGCGAGGTAGATTTCCCTATCCAGAATGCCCCAATGGTATGCCTGGTCGGCAATGCTTAAAAATTTGAATGCAAATGCCAGTTCTAAAAATCCAAGCACTACCTTCACGGAGTTCAACCAGCCGCCTGATTTGGGCAATGTGTTTAGCCAGTTTGGGAAGATGGCAAAAAGGGTGAATGGGATAGCGAAGGCCAGCGAGAAAGCAAGCATTCCCAGGATTGGTTTCAAAACCATTCCTCCGGCCGATTCTACCAAAATACTTCCAACAATTGGCCCTGTACATGAAAAGGAAACAAGCACCAATGTGAAGGCCATGAAGAACACTCCAATCAAACCACCTTTATCCGATTGTCTGTCCATTTTATTGACCAGCCCATGTGGTAGGGTTAATTCAAAAAGCCCAAAAAATGAAAGTGCAAAAATCACGAACACAGTGAAGAAAATGATATTTGGCAGCCACCCGGTCGCCAAATCATTGGCAACTTCAGGACCCATAAAAGGGGCAATCACACTACCGATTATCGTATAAATCAGGATGATTGAAAAACCGTAAAACAAAGCCTTGCCCTTACCGCCAGTTTTCCCGGTAAAAAAAGTTACCGTCATCGGGATCATGGGGAATACACAAGGTGTCAATAGTGCAGCAAGCCCCGCAAGGAAAGCAACAAGCATAAATGCAAGAATTGAATAAGGATCGTTTGAAGTGCGTTGCAATAAGAGCGGCCTGTCCCCCTGCTCAGTTGTGACTTCTGCCTCTACGCCATCCTCCTCAACAATTTCAATACCCAGATCTACAGCAGAGATTTCGTTGCCTTCAGGAGCAGTCTCGAAAGCCCCAATAATTTTATCTTCAGAAGTTGGTTCAGTATTCGAATCTGGTGATCCGAAAGTGAACTCGTCATCAAACGGGATACATTTTCCATCTATGTCTGAGCATACCTGATAAAGGTATGAACCTCTAACTCCCCAGTTGCCATCTAGTATTTTGACAGTTTGCCTAAACTCTGCCTTCTCCTTAAAATAAGTGTACTCACCTTCCCAGATTTCATCGTATTTTTTCTTGCTTCCGATGGGCTTAATCTCTCCAACCAATTCATAGGAGCTATTCGGCTCAAAGTCAAACTCTGTGACCATTGGTCCCAACTCAGGGTCGAAGTCAGTAGAGTACAGGTACCAATCCTGATCAATTGTTGTATAAAAAATCAGGCCGATCTCCTCACCAATTTTTGGGTCAGATTTTGAAATGTCGTACGACCATCTGGCTGGTTCTAAGATTTGTCCGTGAGAGAAGTGGGTTAGAACCAGAAAGAAAGAAAACAGGAATGTGAGTTTACGAAGGTTCATCAAGCTCAGAATTAAGACCAGTGTTAACGGTTTGAAGATCAAATCGTTCATCACAAATTTAAGGCATGTAAAATGCCTGACATTTATCCTTTCATTTCAGCAAAGTGCTTATGGAAGCCAATCATGGTCTCGATGCCCTTATTGTAATTGTATATTCCAAAATTTTCATTTGGTGAGTGAATGGCATCTGAATCCAGCCCAACTCCCAACAAAACAGAATCCAAACCCAATACCTCCTGAAAAAGGGCTACAATTGGAATGCTTCCTCCTTCTTTTGTAGGTATCGGCGTTTTGCCCCACGCCTCTTCCATAGCTTTCGCAGCCGCCTGATAACCGACTGAGTCAGTAGAAAGTGAGGCAGGCTTACCACCATGATGCGGTGTAACCTTCACCTTAACTGAGGCAGGTGCTATGCTTTCAAAATGCTGGGTGAACAGCTCTGTGATCTCATCTGGGTCTTGATTTGGCACTAATCTCATTGAGATTTTAGCCTGTGCCTTAGAAGGCAACACCGTTTTTGCCCCCTCTCCGATATAGCCACCCCAAATTCCGTTAACATCCAGTGTCGGCCTGATGCCTTTGCGTTCTAATGAGGTGTAGCCCTTCTCACCGAAAACATCATTGATATCCAGATCGGCCTTAAACTCATCGAGATCAAAAGGAGCTTCATTTATCTTGCTCCTATCGTCATCGCTTAAATTCACCACTTTGTCATAAAATCCTGGAATGCTGATATGACCGTTTTCATCCTTCAGAGAAGCAATCATTTTGCAAAGCACATTGAGTGGGTTATCAACGGCTCCGCCATACACGCCTGAATGTAAATCCCTGTTTGGCCCCACCACTTCAACTTCAACATAAGATAGCCCCCTCAAACCCACAGTAATTGATGGATGTTCGTTGGCGATTATACTGGTGTCGGAAATCAGGATAATGTCACCGGCCAACCGTTTTTTATTCTCAGTAATCCAAACTTCCAAATTGGCAGAACCCACCTCTTCCTCACCTTCAATCATAAACTTGATATTGCATGGCAGTTCACCACTTTTGTTCAAGCATTCAAAGGCTTTGATGTGCATATACATCTGGCCTTTATCATCGCATGCGCCTCTTGCAAAAACTTTGTCATTTTTGATAACAGGCTCAAATGGAGGGGAATCCCAAAGATCCAATGGGTCTGGTGGCTGCACATCATAATGGCCATAAACCACAACAGTTGGCTTATTAGGGTCTATAATTTTTTCACCGTAAACGATGGGATGGCCTGGTGTTGGGCAAACTTCGGCAACGTCTGCTCCGGCTTGCTCAAGTTTTGTTTTAATGTATTCCGCTGCACTTGCTACATCTGCTTTGTACTTGCTGTCAGCCGAAACCGAAGGAATTTTCAGCAAATCAATTAGTTCGTCAAGAAAGCGGTCTTTATTTTCTTTAAAATGGGTTAATGCACTCATATTAATGATCTCAAAATTTTAGGGGTGCAAATTAGAAAGATGAAAAATGGATTGAAAGCTGATTTATAAAGAATACCAAGTATCAGTCGTCATTAGACTTACGTGGTAAAAGGTAGGTTTTGTTCTCATCACCATTAACCAGGCGCATAATGTTTTTTCGGTGTGTCCAGATCACCAGAGCCGTTATCAGACATCCATAAACTATCAGGACGGGATCATCAGGCTTCAAGGCAGGGAGTGCGATCAATGTCAATGGAAACGCAAGGGCACCAAGCATTGAACCAAGTGAAACATATTTTGAAACCAATACAACAGCAATAAAAACGATGATCGAAATAATGGCTCCTTCAGGGGCTACGGCCATCGTCATCCCTAATAAAGTTGCAACACCTTTGCCTCCCTTAAAATTTAGAAAGATTGAAAAAATGTGCCCTAATACGGCCAATGCACCAAAAAGAAGTTTAAACCGGATGAGCTCATCAGCATAAATGAAATCTAGTTTTAAAAGCAATACGGCTAACGTGGTAGCCAATGCCCCTTTAAATACATCACCTAAAAGAACAATTGTGCCTGCCCTTTTGCCAAGAACCCTAAAAGTGTTTGTGGCTCCGGGGTTACCACTTCCATGTTCTCTCAGGTCAAGTTTGAAGTAGTGTTTACCCAACCAAACGGAGGTCGGAAATGATCCTATTATGTAGGCCAGGAGTCCGGAAAATACGATGAATACTAAGTGCATCAAGTCTGGTTTAATGCCTTGATAAAATCAAAGCCAGATCACCAAAATAATATAAAAATGCCGATGTGTTAAATCAACATAAGGTAACCGGGTTCCATTGATCACCTTAACATCCCTTAACATCTTTTAACCGGCCTTTAACAAAACCCCCATGGGTGCCAGCCTACTTTTGATTGTTTAGGGTAGGGCAACCCTTTTGAACAGTTTGCATTTATGGAAGGAACGATCACTATTACCGGTAATCACTTGAGCGAGGAAAGGCTTACCCAACTCTGTCAACAAAATGACGGCAAAGCACAGCGCATGCTATATGACCGCTATGCTGATATGATGTTTAGGGTTTGCTACCGGTACATTAAGAAAGAAGAAGATACTGAAGACGTACTGGCCATTGGGTTTGTAAAAGTTTTTCAAAACATCAATCGGTTTGAATACCGCGATAAAGGTAGCCTCAACGGCTGGATCAAGCGGATCATGATAAATGAGGCCCTGATGTTTTTGAGAAAGAAGAACCCGCTTAATAATGCAATTGGCACTGATGATATTCAAATTCAGGACACTTTTCAATGCGATAACGAATTATTGGCACAAGACATTTATCGTTTGGTTAAAAAATTACCCAAGGGATACAGGACTGTTTTTAATATGTATGTGATCGATGGATATACACACAAAGAAATTGCTGATCACTTGGGTGTAAGCGAGAACACCTCGAAATCACAATTGAGTAAAGCAAGGTCACATTTAAGGAAAATGTTAGAAAAACACGGGATCGAAAATGAATAGTAAAAAACTAGATCAGGTATTTAAAACCAACGTGAAGCATGTGCAGAAACACAATGGCATTCATGTGTTCTGGGACAAAGAAGGTGTTTGGAAGAAAATACAGAAAGCGCTGGAAGAAAGCGGTGCCGGCCCCAAAATGATTGCCTGGACCACTGCCATGGCTGCCAGTGTTTCCCTGCTGGTTGCTACCACTGTCAGCCTCAAGCATTTTTCATTCGACCCATTTCAAGAAGACAGAATAGTTGCTGAAGAACCTTCAACTGAATTTGAAGTGAATGATTCGAAGAAGGATTTAAAAGTTGCTTTTACCTCGTTCCCGGTTGATAGCATGGTTATCCCTATCAGGTCCAGGTCGGTTGACCTAACATCACCTGAGTACAAAGCGACGAAATTGAGTGTGTTAAAAAGAAGTACAGAGCCGATAAAATTGAAGAAAGCTGAATTGATATATAAGCAGTTGAAAGATCAAAAGAGGAATTACAAACCCAAATTTGCGGTTAACTTCAATGGAGGCCTGAGTGTAAATGGAAGGTACGCAGGATCACAGTTGGGTTTAGGTGTTACCATTGACTTGGCTAAGAAAGAAAACATCCAAAAGAGAATATACCTCGGTTCAAACGTTCAGTTTATGCAGGTATTAAAGCAAACCGAAAATACTGCTGCTTCTGATATAGCAACTGCATTTGCCCTAAGAGCGGCCTATGAGCAGGACAGGGCAGGAGGAAAGCAGTTTTCTGGCTGGAGCACAGGGGCTGAGTACATCATGCACACAAACGATAACAGTCTTCAAAAGCCAGCCTTAAAGGTTTTTTATACCCGGAGCATTTTAGGCAAATTGAAAATTGGGCCTGAAATCCTGTTTACTAGAAATTTCAAAAAAGCATATCCGGGTATCACGTTGGCATTAGGTTAAGTGCCATTCTGAAGGGGTAACCTCCATTCAGTTTGTATTAAAAGAAGCCTACCTTTGCAGGCTCAAATTAATGCCATGAATTTCAAATCGGTTTTCTTGCCCATTGTCTCTTCCCTGGTTGCATTAATTGCAACTGCCCAAGATGGGAGTGTAGAAGTTACCGGAAAAGTAATAGCGCAGGATGGTCACAATACATTGCCGTTTGCCCACGTGATGAGCAGCAAATGGGCAACCACAACCAATGTTGACGGGGTATTCAAAGCGCCTTTGGAGCGAAACGACACCATAAGGATTTCATATGTTGGTTATAAAGATTTCTTTCTGACCATACCAGATAATTGGCAGGATGATAAAATGTATAGGGAGGTGATTATGGCCCGGGATACCATTTACCTTCAAGAGGCTGAAATTTTCTTCTTACCTGAAAATGAAGAGGACTTCAAGGAGGCCATCTTGTCACTGGAGCTTAAGGATAGGGAATACGACTACGCCTTGCGAAATATCAACCTCCTTAAAGAGCAGCTGAAATTTGCCAATTACGATAAAGATGTAATGGATGCATCTGAAAATGCGAGGCACTATTTATCAGGCCCCCAGCCGGTTTACTTTAATTTCATTTTTGACAAAGTAAGGGAGGCATTGCGAAAAAAATACGGAGGCAAGGTAAAGAAAGACCTGCCGGATTTGGACGCCATCAACCCTTCGGCATTCTCAGCAGATAACAATAAAGCAGGAATTACCGAAGAAGAGGAGCGGTTATTTATAGATTCTACTACTGTTAAAACGGATACTGCTTTTCAGTATATTTTGAAGCCCGAGGGTAAGGGGAATAGGTAGGTTAAGTTGAATAGAATCGGATTCAACGGATCTATGAGATTCCCACACCTTTTCGATCTGGCGATCTTTAAAGGTTCGGAATGAACTGTGTTAAAAACCAACGAAAGAATCTCCTTACTACCTGAAGTATTTAGTAGAGTTCAATCGCAAATTCCCTCAATCCAGTCTTCCGATCCCCAACCTCATAAGTCTTTTCTGCAAACTCCATTTTTCCAGTACCTATTTTTAGAATAGTAGAACAGCAGGTTCCATAACCTTCTGTTTTTATAAAAACTGAACTAATGGCTCTTTCCCACTCCAACGGGATACCCGTTTCAGGAAGTTTTTCATCACGTGGTTTTGATTGATCGGTCAGTAACTCAAATAACTCCTCCTGTTTTAATGATCCGTTCAAAGCCATTGAAAATTGACTTTTCGCCTGATCCAACTTAGGCCATGATGTATCAAGAAAAGCATTGCTCAGCCCGTAAAGACCTGGCTCTAATTTCTCTGGCTCACCAGAAATATTGCTGTAATACCAAAGCTCATCAGGTGTCCCGACCAACAAATTGAATCCATAATAATTAGTGCCATACTTGCTCAGCTCCTCTAGGTACTCACCAGGAGCGACATTGGACTTTAAAAAATTAGTTGTCAAGTGACCCCTCGAAGGGGCATTATCCTTATGAATAGATGGATCCCGATAATTGGTAATGGCGGTAAACCGTCCTGCTTTAGTTACCCCCATCCATGTGCCACCTGCTTCCAGGTCTCGTCCTGCCAAGATGTTCGGTTCATCTTCCCAGAAGTGAGCAGCTTTGGTAGGCCTTGCATAAAACTCATCCCTGTTTGCTGCCATCACCAGATCGTAATCTGGGTGGTTCTTCCATGAAAAAACAATCAGGCACATTTAATCAAGATCTATTTGAAGCATCACCCGTTTGTATTCGGAGGGTGTTTTCCCTGTCTTTTTCTTAAAAGCCGAGTTAAATGCTGAAAGCGTATTGAAACCACATTCATAAGCAATAGCTGATATTTTCAAATTGTTTGAGGCAGGGTCTTCAAATAAGGTTATTGCCCTATCTATCCTGAAACCATTTGTGTAATCAGTAAAACTTTGGTTCAGATGCATATTGAAAACGTGAGAAAGGATGTGCTTTGGGATTTTGGTTTCGGCTGAAAGTATGCCCAAAGTAAAATCTGGTTTCAGATAAAATTCCTGATGAAGTACCAGGTTTTCAACCTTCCCTTGATACGATTTTAACTCATCCTTTCCGATCTGGATATTGCTATACTTCTGTTTCGGTTCATTAAAAAACAACGAATGGTTCTTTAAAATGTAAAAGCTGATAAAATAAATAATGGCCGAATAAATCACTGGGCCAGTCATGTAGGAAGTGAGCCGCATTTCATAATTCATAAAATAGGCCAGGCAAAAGAGGGCAACCAAACCACTAAGGATAATTATCCATTTAGAAAGATGGTGTGTTCGCCAGGTGCTCTTCCAATCTTTCTGAATGAGAGCGCCAGCCAAAACCAGGTAAATAACGGAGTGATAAAGCAGTGCTGAGTATCCACCAACATACCAGAAGTTGAATTCATTGAGGTATGTTGATAGCCCCAAAACAATAGAGGCAGGAATAAAATGAAAGAGATTTAGCCAGTGCCATTTGAAGGTTGTTTTAAGTGACTGGATATAAAGTAACAACAATGGAACAATTGCCAGGTGACCAGCAAAACCGATGTTGATGATCAGATCAGAAATATTGTCGTCATAGAGCCACAGGGTAGATTTGGCAACCCTGACCGCTAGTGCCAGTAACAAACAACCCAACAAAATATTCGAAATCCGCTTGCCTTTAGTGCTACTGAGGAAGTAAGCCCCAATAAATGCACTTTGAATTGCACCTATGCTACATAATATCAGAAAGACTACGTTCCAGGTCATATTTTAGTCAATCAAGGGTCAAACTTAAACTTCCATTTCGTTTAGTGAAAATCGATTGATTATCTTTAGATATGAGTGATACGATTAAAGAAGGTCTTAGGGCTGAAATTGCAATGAAGAAAGCTTTAAAAAAAGCTAAATCTAATACTTCAAAAGAGCCAATCATTCCAAAAAAAATAGTAATTGCTCAAAAAATCTGAACTTCAATTTATTGTAATTGCTGGACCTAATGGAGCAGGCAAATCAACAATTAGTTCCGAGCTTCTAATGCCTCTTGGTATAAAAGCATTTGACTGGGATCTGATATTTCAAGATAACTGGAGAAAATTCGGTTTTGACCCGGTTTTGATCCAGGGAATTCGAAATAGAACCAATGAGGCATTTGATGAGTACATTGAAAAGTCCTTTACCAATGAGAGCCCTTTAGCTTATGAAACCAATTTTCACTCCATCCACAATCTTGATTTAGCCCTTAAAGCCAGGGAAAAGGGATATAAATGCTCACTATATTTCTTAGCGGTAGATAATGTGATTACGTGTATTGAACGAGTCGCTTTAAGGGTGAAGAATGGCGGACATGCCGTTGATGAACCCACGATACGACAAAGATTTAAACAGGGATTGACTTTGCTTGACGGCCAGGCAGTTCAACATTATGACAAAATTTTCATTCATGATTCAGGCTCAGACTTCAACCTTCTTCTGATTATTGAAAATTCGAAAATTGTTTATCAAGCTGAGGGCATTAACAAAAGTATCATTATGAAACTGCCCAATATTCGATCTTTATTGAATGCTGAGTCGATATGATATGGATCGCCAGAGTCAAGAAACTGTATTCTGCTCCAACTCCACTATTCGTTTTTGCACCCTTGCAATAAACATCCGGAAATCATCGGTTCGTCTTTTGACAGGAAAGATATTCTCCACTTTTCCCATTCTTACCACTAAAAACAAACTGCCCTCGTAGCCAAAATAAATGGCCAGTGCTGAAACCACCATCGCAGTTAGGGAAATCCATGGATGAAAAAGATTATTATAAATGAAAAGTACGCTCATGCAACCCAAAATGCTCCCTCCAATCAACGGAAACATCCATTTTTTCCTCGAAAAGCTGAATGATAGCCCAGACTCCAGGGGGTAGGTTGTTAAGCGACCATCTTTAATTATCCTTAAGGTTGAGTCATTTAATACACACTTATTGCGGTCATCCCCCTGATGGTTTAAATAACAAACGGCTATTGGGATTTCTTTTTCCATACAACCTAAGGTACAGGATCGTAACCCTGTCCACCCCAGGGATGGCACTTCGAAATTCTTTTAATACCCAACCAGGTGCCTTTGAAAATCCCGTGTTTCAAAATGGCTTCGACTGCATATGTTGAGCAGGTAGGAGCATATCGGCAAGATGGAGGAATGAGCGGCGAAATGCTGTACTTATAAAACAGGATTGGCAGGATGTAAATCCGCGAAAAGAGTGAAGGCTTTTGTGCATCTTCAACTGTCTGATCCTGAACCTTTTGCTCTGTTTTACACACTTCGAAAGCGGCTATTTGATTTTATCGAAAACAAGTACCTTTGCACTTCGTTTTAACAGAAATCAAAAATTTTTAATTCAATGGTTGAGACTTATTTGAAATACAAAGTTAAAGACATTTCACTGGCTGATTGGGGCCGTAAAGAAATCAAGCTTGCGGAAGCAGAAATGCCAGGCTTGATGTCACTCCGGGAAAAATACGGAGCTGAAAAACCTCTGAAAGGTGCCAGGATAGCCGGATGTCTTCATATGACAATACAAACCGCCGTTCTAATCGAAACCCTCATCGAACTCGGGGCGGATGTTACCTGGTCTTCTTGTAATATTTTCTCCACTCAGGATCATGCAGCTGCAGCAATTGCTGCCGCCGGGATTCCGGTTTATGCCTGGAAGGGGATGAATGAGGAGGAATTTAACTGGGCAATTGAGCAGACTTTGTTCTTCGGTGAAGAGCGTCAGCCACTTAATATGATCCTGGATGATGGTGGTGACCTCACCAACATGGTGCTTGATAACTACCCCGAATTAATTCAGCATGTGAAGGGTCTTTCAGAAGAAACGACTACAGGTGTTCACAGGCTTTATGAAAGAGTGAAAAATGGTACACTTCCAATGCCAGCCATTAATGTGAATGACTCTGTAACAAAGTCAAAATTTGATAACAAGTACGGTTGCAGGGAATCATTAGTAGATGCGATCAGAAGGGCGACCGATTTGATGCTTGCAGGAAAAATTGCTGTCGTGGCCGGTTACGGTGATGTTGGCAAAGGTTCTGCTCAATCACTGAGAAGCGCTGGTGTAAGGGTGATCGTTACGGAAATCGATCCAATTTGTGCTTTACAAGCAGCCATGGACGGCTACGAAGTGAAGAAAATGGAAGATGCGGTGAAAGAAGTGGATATAGTTGTTACTGCAACTGGCAACAAAGACATCATAAAAGGTGAGCACTTCAAAGCCCTAAAAGACAAAGCGATTGTTTGTAACATCGGCCACTTTGATAATGAAATTGATATGGCCTGGTTGAATGACAATTATGGCTCAACCAAAGAAGAGATCAAGCCACAGGTGGATCTTTATAATGTGGATGGAAACGACATTATCATTTTGGCCGAAGGCAGATTGGTGAATCTTGGTTGTGCAACAGGTCACCCGTCATTTGTAATGTCGAACTCATTTACAAATCAGGTGTTGGCGCAGCTTGAGCTTTGGAATAACACTGATCAATACGAAAATCAGGTGTATACATTGCCAAAGCATCTTGATGAAGAGGTTGCAAGGCTACACCTTGCGAAAATCGGGGTTGAGTTGGAAACTTTAACTGAAGATCAGGCTAGCTACATTGGTGTGACAGTTGAAGGCCCATACAAGCCTGAATATTATAGATATTAATTTGCTAAAAAGGCTGCCTAATTATTGAAACCTTATTGAGGTTTGAGGCAGCCTTTTTTTAATTATTTATTGTTTCTATCTAAACGCAGCAATCAATTTCTGCAAGATTCATGATTGATCCTGAAAAAACCAGCGCAGATCAGAATATTGATGAAGTTCCGGCAGAGAAGAACAAATACCCTCAGAAGGAAAAAGATCGGATATTTAATGACGAGTTTCTTCCTAATATTGATTCGATGTACAATTTTGCCTATCGGCTCACCTATAATGAGGACGACTCAAAGGATTTAGTTCAGGATACCTTTTTAAAAGCTTACAGGTTTATAAATTCCTTTCAAAAAGGAACGAATGCTAAGGCCTGGCTTTTTCGCATTCTTAAAAACAGCTTCATTAACGATTATCGCAAGAAAAGTAAAGAGCCAGCCAAAGTTGATTATCAGGAGGTTGAAACTTTTTATAACTCCGATGATGTTGATGTAGCAATAACCACAGACCTCAGAGTGGAAACACTTCAGCACATGATGGGTGATGAGGTTTCTACCGCATTAAATTCGCTAGCTGTTGATTTCAGGACGGTCATTATTTTATGTGACCTGGAAGGGTTTACTTATGAAGAAATGGCGAAGATTTTAGATATCCCGATCGGCACTGTGAGGTCACGGCTTCATAGGGCCAGAAATTTGCTCAAAAATAAGTTAATGACTTACGGAGCAAGCATGGGATTCAAAGAAAGTAAAAAGAAGAAAGATTAAGACATCACCTACAACCTACAAATATGTTCATGTCTAACAACGGCTGTCCGGAATCTGAAAAATGCCTCGAGATAATTCGTCTGGTATTGGACGATGAAGCTTCAAATACCCAGATGGATTACCTAAAGGACCATATTGAAATGTGCATGCAATGCCTGGACAATTTCAATGTGGAAAAGGAAATCAAGCAGGCGCTGAGGGAAAAACTTGAGCGCAAAGCAGTGCCTCAGGATTTGATAGATTCAATTAAAACCAAAATTGCTAAAGTGGCCTAATGGAAGGAAAAGCGTTGATTTTCAGTGCTCCATCTGGTTCTGGTAAAACCACGATTGTCCGACATTTATTGAAGGTAAACCCCAAACTAAAATTCTCAATTTCTGCCACCACCCGAAAGCCCCGCGGGAATGAAGTTGACGGCATTGATTATTATTTTCTATCATCGGAAGATTTCTTGAAACGAGAATTTATTGAGAAGGAGGAGGTTTATGATGGAGTTTATTATGGCACCTTGAAATCAGAAGTTGAGAAAATCTGGGCAAATGGGGACACCGTGATTTTCGATGTTGACGTTAAAGGTGGGATCAACCTGAAAAAACACTTTGGTGAAAATGCGTTATCTGTTTTTGTAAAAGCACCCAATTTGGAGGCCATCAAAGAGAGGCTGGCAAACCGGAAAACTGAATCACAACAAGAGCTCCAAAAACGCCTACAAAAGGCAGAATTTGAGGCAACTTTCGCTGATCAATTTGATGTGGTGCTTCTTAATGATGACCTGAATGCAGCCCTAAAGAAGGCTGAAACACTCGTTGTCAATTTTCTGGATTAAGCGAGAGTTTTAATAAGTCTCCCTGGATGTTCTCTCCCCGCCGTTGTTGGTGTTTTTCACCAACAACCCAACCAAATCCCTTTGAACATCCTTTCGGTTATGTGGTTCTAAAATTTGCCAGATTAAGTGCATATGGTTGTTGAGGATAACGAACGCATAAATTTTCACCCGTTTTTCCTTAACCAAAAAAGACAGACTGTTAATGACTTCTTGCTTGTTCTTATCTGGTTTCAATAAATGCTTCCAGTTGTAAGCGGTAATTGTAATGAATTGTGGATGTTCACTTGCTATCACCTGCCAAGTTTAAATATTTATGCTGGTTTTGTTGCTTGTTGGTGAAAAACACCAACAAGGGCGGTCGCAATTTTCTGGATTAACCGATAGTTTTAATAAGTCTCTCTGGATGTTCTAATTTTAGATGAGAACTAAATTCGAAATGAAACTAATCGCCCCTTTTTTACTCCTGCCTTTTTTCGGCGCATTTGCCCAACCGGCAACCGATATTTATTTGTTCAAAATTGATTTGGAGGAAGGCATTCTATCAGAATCGGTTAATATCACCAATCGCCAGCAGGGTTACGACAACCAACCTCATTTCAGTCCAGATGGCAAGCGGCTTTATTTTACCAGAGAAGTTGGAGGCCAAACTGACATTTATTTTTATGATCTAGAAGATAAGAAGGTTAGAAATTTTGCAGAAACCGCTGAAAGCGAATACTCACCAACTGTTATGCCGTCAGGAGATGCGATTTCAGTGATTCAGGTTGAAAAAGATTCCACCCAGAGACTTTGGTCGCTTCCAATGGATGGTGATGCCCCAAAATTGCTTTTAGAAGATGTAAAGCCAGTTGGCTATCACGCCTGGGCTGATGAAAATATGGTGGGGATGTTTGTACTTGGGGCTCCAAATACATTTCAAGTGGCAGACATGAGCACAGGTCAATCAAAGATTGTTACAACAAGCATTGGACGTTCTATTCATTCTAAAGATGGCCTGATCTATTTTTTGCACAAAGAAAATGGTGACCAGCCTAACACCTGGTGGATTAAAACATACAATCCTCAAAATGAGGAGCTCAAACAAGTCATCCGACCGCTGAATGATACCGAAGACTACTGCTCAACCCGATCTGGTCAACTTTTGATGGGAGATGGTGAAAATCTCTATATCGAAAAGAATGGTGAGTGGAACCTATTTTCAAAAGTCGAGATTGGAGGGATTTCAGGTTTTAACAGAATCGCAATCTCTCCAGATGAGACATTGATTGCTGTTGTGGTGAGTTATTGATTTTTCTTTAAGATTCTTCCAGCCTTATTCCCCAGATAATTGCCATTATCAATAGTCACCACGCCATTTACGATCACATATTTAATGCCGTCAGAAAATTCTTCAGGGTTTGAGAACCACGCCTTGTCAGAGATTTCATCAGGGTCAAAAATCACCAAATCAGCGTAATACCCTTCTTTGATTTTCCCCCTATTGGGGATCCTAAAGATTTCGGCAGTTTTCGATGAGCTGTTCGCAATAGCCTGACCCATTGTAATCACCGAATCCTGTAATGCATACTTGCTGATTTTTCTTGGGAAGGTTCCATATTTCCTGGGATGGTTGCTTGATCCATCAGATCCTGTAACTACCCAATCTTGCTGCATAAAATTGATAAGGTCTGCCTCCTTCATGTTAAAGGAAGCAACACCTGATCCGCCTTCTTTTAAGATTTTTAAGGCTGCATCTACAGGTGATAATTCCCAGGATTTGGCAAGACCAGCAAGCGTCTTATTTTTCCATTCAGGGTTTTCGGGGGTAATCATCAGCAATGAGCTTGCGCCCCCTCGCTTTCTGATATTGTCCTTCATTTCAGATTTGATTCTGCCTATTTGAGCTGGGTCGTTAATTCGCTTCATCATCTCTTCCTCTCCACCTGCCTGAGCCCACCTTGGAAAGACAGCCGCTGCTATACTTGTTCCGGAAGCGACATAAGGATATTGGTTTGCGGTTATTTCAATTCCTTCTGCCTGGGCTCTCTCGACTAATTTAATTACCTCAGCACTTTTGTCCCAAACATCGACCCCAAGGGCCTTAATATGAGAAACATGCACTGGAATTTTCGCCTCCCTTCCAATCTGGATCACTTCCTCCACAGAAGCTATGAGGCCAATGTTGTAAGTACTTTCATCCCGCTGATGGGTATCATAAATGCCTCCAAACCCGGCGGCGACTTTTGAAAGCTCAATCACTTCGTCAGTTCTGGCAAAAAAGCCAGGGGCGTAGTATAGCCCTGTTGAAAGCCCAAATGCCCCGTCTTCCATTGCCTGCCGGACAAGTGATTTCATTTCCTCCAACTCATCAGATGTCGGTTCCCGGTTTTCATCCCCAACAACTTTACCCCGTAAGGCACCATGGCCTGCTAACATCAGTGCGTTAGTGCCAATACCATGATCCTCCCATTTTTTGAAGGAGTCGGTGATCGGAATGGGGCTTCGGCCATCACTGCCAACTACTACTGTCGTAATTCCCTGGTGCAAAAAAGGTAGGTTGTGGCTTCGGTCAGGGTCGTCTAA
This sequence comes from Cyclobacteriaceae bacterium, assembly GCA_040222875.1. Lineage (GTDB taxonomy): Bacteria > Bacteroidota > Bacteroidia > Cytophagales > Cyclobacteriaceae > JAJCYL01. The sequence goes on from JAVKCG010000008.1 coordinate 747,258, forward strand.
ATCCTGGAGTGCATGGGTGTGTGGGTCAATGAAGCCGGGGGCCACAATGAGGTTGGTGGCGTCGACTATCGGCACCGAGTCAGAAACTTCAGGCTTATTTGCTCCGAGGTATGCAATCTTGTCTCCGCTCAGGCCGATATAAAGGTTCTCACCGTTATCATTTTCACCAGTAAAAACGTTTTGTGATTTAATCAGCAGGGTGATGTCGCCGGTTTTATCTGAAACTTGCTTCTTGGCACAGGATAATACCAAGCCAGCAATCAGGATCAAGATTATTTTGTTCATATTATTCAATTTCAATACCATATTCACAAGTAAACACCCCCTCAGGTTCTAATTTTTGAATGCCCTCTTTAGTCGTCAGATCACCACTATGATCAGCGTTATCGGCAAGCCCATGCCATGGCTCAATGCAAACATAAGCTGGCGCATCTTTCTGGGACCAAATGCCGAGGTAAGGAAAATTGGGGAAATGGAAATTAAGCAAAGAACTACCATTGCCATCTTTTAAAGCGACTTTTTCTGAGCTAAGGTTCTTAAGTATCAATGCATCCTCATCAAAAATTGAGTCGGTCAATTGAATTTTTTTGCCTCTGAAAACTGGTTTTGTTCTTTTAGAGATCACGCCATTTTCAAGAATGTGTGATTCAGCACTTTCTGTTTTTTCAAACTCAAGATAATGGTCTGACCTGCTTTGATTTGGATCAATGGGACAACTAAACCCTGGATGACCGCCTATTGAGAAATAAATCGGCTTAGAATCTGTATTGTGAACCTGAAATTTGCTGTAGAGGATGTTCTTCCACAGATAGTAACTGATCTGAAGTGAAAAGTGGAATGGATAAACCCTTAAAGTTTCATCTGATTCTTGCATTTCCATGAGCACCATGTCCTTTTCCTCAATGAGTTTCTTGAAATTCATATTTCTGGCAAAGCCATGCTGCGAAAGATGGTACTCCTGGCCTTCATAGCGGTAAGTGTTATCCTTTAGTTTCCCAACAATAGGAAACAGAATTGGTGCATGCCGACCCCAAATGTTGGGGTCAGCTTTCCATATATATTCTACATCGGAATCCGATTTTTTAAGGCTTTGCAATTCAGCTCCTTGAGAATCCACAATGGCAGTTATGTAGTGGTTAGAGAGGGTTACATTCATGGAGCTAAATTTGTTAATGCTTTCGGGGTTGCTTTGTGATGTTTGGCATCAGGAAACAAATTAGGGCAGGTAATCACAACTCACAAAACCATCTGTGGATAAATTTGACTCCACTTAATCAAGTATGAATTCAAAGCAAGTGTTTTGGCGATTCGGTAGCATCCTATTTTTAGGAATAGGGTTAAACTATACGGTCAATTGGTTTTTCAATTTTAGAAGCCCAATAGATACATTTCTAATCAGCGAATATCTGGCTGCCATTGTTACCGCTGGCATTGTACTTGAAACGATACGATATGTAAACCGGAGATTGAAATTCAAGGAATTTGGTTTGATACAAATTATAAAAACCCTTGCAATTGATGTCATTTTGGTCATGCTGATTCTTGATGTTGTGGGTACTGTTTACATGCTGAATGTTTATGGGGATACTTATTCGCTGGAGGAATATTTTGTTATCAATTTATTGACGATCAGTTTCACTACGTTGATTGTTTTGGTTGAGCAATTGATGAGTTCGAAGGCGCAAAATGAAGTTAAAGACAAGCCAATTGAAGTCAGTTATTTGAACAGCACCAAATGGATCAAGCCAGACACCATTGCTTTCATTTATGTAGAAAATGGCCTTACTTTTCTGGTTGATGGTGAAAAACGTTACACCAGTAATCGGTCGCTTGGTGAATTAATTCTCAAACTTCCGGAAAAAGACTTCTTCAGGGCAAACCGCCAATTAATCGTTTCCAGATCAATAATTGATGAGACAAAGTCATCCTCCTATGGCAAAATCGAATTAAACCTCAAGCAAAATCAATTTCTTTCTGATCAATTGACCATTAGCCGGAAACAAGCATCGGCCTTTAGAAAGTGGCTAAAAATGGCATAGCACTTCAGCCCCGTTTTCATAGCACTTCAGTCAATTTACAATTCAAAACGGCCTTCAATTCTTTTCATACCCCGTTGATTTGGGTCGTCAAAAAACTCAAATAGACATGAAGAAATTTATTGTGATCATCATAATCGGTTGTTTGTATTACCCGTCATTAAGCCAGTCAAAAGCCAATTTTAGAAAAATTCAAAAGTACCTGGATCAAGCTGTAGAGGATGGGATCAGCGGTGTACAGGTTTATATTAAAACCCCAAAGACGGGAGTATGGCAAGGCACAGCTGGTTATGCGGATAAAGAAAAGAAAGAGCTTTTTAATAAAGACCACATGAGCTCTTTAGCCAGCGTTGGAAAGACTTACAACGCTGTGGCCCTGTTCACCTTAGTGGAAAAAGGAAAGATCAGTATTCACCATCCGATCAAAAAATACCTTTCTGAAAGCATAATTGACAACCTCCCTAATGGGGATGAAATAACCGTGAGGCATTTATTGAATCATAGCTCCGGATTGGTCAATTACGAAACTGATTCTGTTTTGAATGCACTTTATTTATCCGGTAAACTGAAGCTGGATACCTTGAGCCATGTAGGAGCACTCGAGAGGTATGTCTTCGGAAAAGAACCGCATGGAGAACCTGGAGAAAAGCATCGATACAGCAGCACAGGGTATATGCTAAATGCTATGATCATGGACGAACTCACTGAAGATGGTCACACCCAATATCTTCGAGATTTGATCTCCAATTGGGGTTTTGAAAACACCTATTATCGGGAAACACCACCTCAAAATGGCATTAGATATTATGGTGACTTAGATCAGGACGGTGTTCAGGAAGACATTACTGACAAGACACTGGAAACCACGAATTGGTTTATCGGTGACGATGGCATTTATGCCACGGCTGAAGAAATGGGGCAGTTTCTTGAACGGTTGTGGAATGGAGACATCCTTGGAGAGGATGCACTCAAGCAGATGATGACCTGGGATGACGAAAAAGACCCGGATTATGGACAAGGCGTCTTTCCTGATAAATCATTTCCCTACAAATTCACTGTTGGCCATTCCGGCAGGGGAATTGGTAGTACCGCCGATGTTTACTACTTCCCCAAGCAGGAAATCACAGTAGCAATAGTTTCCAACACAGGGTTAAGAGCCGCTAACCCGAAATTCAGAAAGGCTTATTTGAAAATGAGGAATAGGATTGTGAAGAAGCTGTTTTTGTTTTGAGGAAGTATTATTGGCTTAGGCTTACTGGATAGTATTTATTAAGGTAATTCTTCCTTGCAATAGGAAACTTGATACTATCTAAAGTTGAATTTGACACTTTCACTTCGTAAACGAACTGATCTCTCAGTCCAAATCCGTATCGACAGTCTTTTGGTAACAAATCTCTTAATCGGCTATTGTCTTGCCGTAACGTCAATACAGCCGAATCACCTATTGTTGATCGGATGAGTGTAGGGGCAGGAAGTCGTGGAGATATAAACCTCTTTGTAACTGTCTTATTATTCACTTTAACATTTAGAAATACAATAGAATCGGTTGCAGTCAAGACAAATTGATTACTATTATTTTGATAGGGAATAATAGAAGCACCGGATGTAGAAATTTCGAATACGTCAAGTGAATCTTTTGGAACAATTAATATTTCATGACCACAATATCTAAACAACGTGTCATGTGTCCATGTATGGATATCAAAAAGTTCGAAGGATTCAACGGTTGTATAGTATCCTTCGGCATGTTCAATTGGAATACCCATCGCTTTCTCCAATGACTTATTTTGACAACCAATGGTTAGTAAGAGTATGCTCATAAAAAAGAATTTTAGCCTATAAAAGAACGGGTTTTTCATATGCCATTACCTCCCAATCCTCCCACTCGGAAATACCACAACACTTTCATTGCCACCCTTACCAACAGCTGCCACCCCAAAAAAGAAGTTGTCGATTACAATGCCTTCAAGGGTGTGTTGGGTTATGTCTTTACCAACAAATTTGAAATTATCCCAGGTAGGTGAAGTGGTTTCCCGCCAGTAGATTTTGTAACCAGCCAAATCGGGATCATTCACTGCATCCCAGGCTAAAATGGCGTGTGGTGCTACCACCCCACCAATCTTTACATTCTTGGGCTCCGGTGGTGCAGAGGCAATTCCTGCTAATGAAATAGCATTGACTGCTGTCATATCGCCGCAATAGTCAAAGTTGACGCCGTCAATGGTATCACCGTATTTGATGCCGTCCTCAGTTCGAATGTCCTGGTGCTGCATGGTGTAGTTTTCATGAGCCTCCATAATCCGGATGCCAGCAAACCCAGCATCGTTGAATGGCCTGTGATGACCACCACGGCCGAACCGATCCAACCTGTACACCATCATGGGGTTCAAGTCTGGCATATATGTTTTGGTAATTTTATGAACATATCTTGCCAACTGCCTCGAAACCCCGTCAACCTCACCTCCCGTGAACCTCCTGGCGCTGCGTTCATCCTCGGTTTCTGTAACAGGAGTTGGCTCTGAAAAAATCCGAAAATCCCGATTGTCGATTACGCCATCCACGCCTTTGATATTTCCAATCATGTCATTATTAATGATGCCGACTATTTCCCAGCCATCTTCTTTCACTTGCTCAGCCATGATTTTACCTCCAAATAAGCCCTGCTCTTCCCCTGAAAGTCCAACGTAAGCAATTGAATTGGGAAACTTGTATTTGGAAAGTACCCTTGCAGCTTCTATCGCTCCGGCCATGCCAGTAGCATTGTCGTTAGCCCCGGGAGAGTCATCTGTAAAGTTGGCTGGATCAGAAACCCGGGAATCAATATCACCGGACATGATGATGTAGCGATTTGGATTTCTTGTTCCCCGCTGTACGGCGACAACATTTACCACTTCCACCTCATGAACTATCCTGGCATTTGTCCCTTTTTCAACTAATCCTTTGATGTAAAAGACATCAAGGCATCCACTGCAATCTTTTGAGATTTTTTCAAACTCCGATTTAATCCATCGTCTTGCGGCACCAATGCCCCTGGCTTGAGAAACTGTGTCAGAAAGCGTGTGCCGAGTGCCAAAATCGACCAATTTTTGAACATCAGTTTGAAGCCGATCCGCAGAAACAGCCCCGATGATATCGTACATTCTGGGATCGATAGAATTTGGAAGATCTTGAGAATGAACCAGAAAGGGAAGAAGGGTGAGGAGGAGGCCAAATTTTTTCATACTGATAGCTTTAATTCTTAAAAATAAGCTACCTCCTTCTGAAATGCTGAGAGGATGATTTAAGCGGGAAAATACTTATTCAACAATGGATTTTGCCCACACGGCGCTCATGTCGGCCACCTTCGAAGTCAGTCGTAACAAAAATCTCTACCATTTTAATTGCAAGGTCATCGGCAACAAATCTTTCCGGGATGCAAATCACATTGGCATTATTGTGTTGCCTTGCAAGTGCGGCTAAATCTTCATTCCATACCAAAGCAGCCCTGATACCCTGGTGCTTGTTGGCAGTCATACAAACGCCATTGCCGCTTCCGCATACTAGAACACCAAATTCGTGGTCACCCTTTTCGACTGCGCTTGACAATGGGTGTGCGTAGTCAGGGTAATCGGTGGATTCTTCTGAATAAGTGCCATAATCTTTGACTTCATGGCCTAGGTCATTCAGGTGTTGCTTGATTTTTTCTTTATGATGGAATCCGGCGTGGTCGCCGCCAATGGCAATTTTCATTTAATCGATTCTTTTTGATTTTGCAGTAAGGCCTGCTCATGCAGGTATTCTGGGGCAAAGTCTGCACCGTTCACCCACTCTAGAGTCCCGTTGACTATACCAAATTGTTTGAAAAATGCTGGATCTGACAGAGGTTGGTATCTGCTTCCTTTCAGCAGTGGTTTAAAATTTAATAGATGCGATTCTCCATTATTGAAACTTAATTCCAATAGGAAATCTTTTTTGAAATCGACATCAATTATCTTGAGCATAACATTACAACGGTTCAATCTTACCTGGGGATTCACCCTTTTGTGCTAAATCCCATGCATTTAGCAGTTCTTGACTATGCAACTTTAACCATTCTTTAACTTTTTTAGTAACCTTGGGAGGTATGTCGCCTTCAACTGTTCCGGTATTGATATACATGATAGCCTCGTATTCGCCATAAAGAATATGAAAATGTGGTGGGTTATGATCATGCCCATACATGTAAATAATAATTCCGAAAAAACGGCTTAACTCAGGCATATGTTAAATCTCTCTCAGCGCCTGTTCATCCTTTTTAGTAACCATTTTAGCAATGGCAATACTAATCTGGTAAAGCCCTATTAAAGGTAATGCAATCAAGATTTGACTAAAAGGGTCTGGCGGAGTGAGCATAGCACCGAGAATCAAAATCACAATAATCGCATGCTTGCGATAGGTCTTCATTAACTGAGGAGTTATTATTCCGGCCTTGGTGAAAAAATAGGTAACTATCGGCATTTGGAATAAAATTCCACTGGCTAACACCAAAGTCACAACTGTGGAGACGTATGAAATGATGTCGAACTCATTGGCTATGCTGTCATCAAGACTATAAGAAGCCAGGAAGTTTACAGAAATGGGTGTCATGATGAAGTAGCCGAATGTGACACCCGTGATGAATAGGAAACTTACCCAGAAAGTTGCACCCCTCGCAGCCCTGCGTTCTTTGGGATAAAGGCCTGGTTTCACAAATCGCCAGATCTCCCAGAATGCATAAGGGAATGCACAAACCAACCCAATTACAAATGATGAAGTGATGTGCATAGTAAACTGACCAGTCATTTGACGGCTTTGAATTATGAAGGAAAGCTCATCGATGCAAATCGCTGATGAGCCCAATGCTTCACCAAGCTTGCAAAGCATTCGGTAGGTCCAGAAATCTGTACGGGATGGGCCTAATATTATGGTATGAAATACCAGTTGCTTTGAAACGAAGGCAGCAATCGCAAAAATGGCGATTGCACTGAATGAACGGATGAGGTGCCAACGCAATTCTTCCAGGTGATCCAGAAATGACATCTCCTTTTCACCAGGCTCATTGTCCTTAAGTTCTTCTATTGGTACAGGGGAAAGTCCTTCATCCATGAATTCACTTCGCTTTTAACTGCTGCAATCTTCGCATCGTTTTCATGGTTCATCAATACGTCATCAATTAGCTGAACGATTTTCTCCATATCTCCCTCTTTCATCCCTCTGGTTGTTATTGCTGATGTACCCAGGCGCATACCTGAAGTAACAAACGGGGATTTGTCATCAAAAGGCACCATGTTTTTATTGATGGTAATGTCTGCCTTGATCAAGGCGTTTTCAGCCTCTTTACCAGTTAGGTTTTTTAGGCGAAGGTCGATCAACATCAAATGGTTATCGGTTCCTCCGGAAATCACTTTATAACCACGGTCAGTAAATCCCCCGGCCATCGCTTTAGCGTTTTTTTGAACCTGGAGCATGTATTTCATAAAGTCATCGGAGAGTGCTTCGCCAAAAGCAATGGCTTTCGCTGCAATCACATGCTCCAATGGGCCTCCCTGAGTGCCAGGGAAAACACCACTATCCAAAAGGCTGGACATTTTTCTCAGCTCCCCTTTTGGTGTTTTGATGCCTAAAGTATTTTCGAAATCTTCTCGCATTACGATCATGCCCCCTCTTGGGCCACGCAGTGTTTTGTGTGTAGTAGTTGTTATCCAATGGCAGTGTTCCAATGGATCATCTAATAGACCTCTTGCAATCAGTCCGGCAGGATGTGCAATATCAGCCATTAACAGTGCGCCTACCTGATCTGCAACTTCTCGAAGTTTTTCATAATTCCACTCCCTGCTGTAAGCTGAAGCCCCTGCTATAATCAACTTAGGTTTTTCCTTTAAAGCCGTTGCTTCAATTTTATCCCAGTCCACTTCACCTGTTTCTTGCTCCACTCCGTAAAAAGTAGGTCGGTATAATTTACCGCTAAAATTTACCGGAGAGCCATGCGTTAAATGGCCACCATGAGACAGGTCAAAACCTAAAATGGTATCTCCGGGCGTTAGACAAGCCAACATCACTGCGGCATTGGCCTGTGCTCCAGAATGCGGCTGAACATTGGCCCAAGTACCGCCAAATAACTCACAAGCCCTATCAATTGCCAATTGCTCAATTTCATCAACCACTTCGCAACCGCCATAGTATCTTTTACCTGGTAGGCCTTCTGCATATTTATTGGTCAGGCATGTACCCATGGCCTCCATCACCTGAGGGGATACAAAATTTTCAGAAGCAATTAATTCAATACCGTCTTCCTGGCGTTCTTTTTCTGTCTGGATGAGGTCAAAAACTTTGGAGTCTCTCTGCATGGTGAGGGATTAAAAAATTGAGCGGCAAAATTAGGTGTGCAGGGGGAGAAAGGCAATGAGTAGAGTCTGAGTAGTGTGGCATTAATACTATTTTCCACCCATTTTGAAATTATTTAATACCTGCCACATTTTGCCATTATGTTTAAGCAATGACAAAAAAGATATTTCTGTTAACGCCTCAAAGGATCGGTCGCTGAACTCCGACCAGGCTTTATCAAAATTACTTCTGGACAGATCCCGGAATGCCACGGTGCAATGTGGGTGAAATGGTCGAGGTACTTTTCCAGCTTTATCAAAAATCTTAAGCTCACTCCTGGCCACTGAGTGGACGTCAGAATGTAGATTAATAAATGTTTCATTGCTTTCCACGTTGATAAAGATCACCCGTTGCCCAAAATGCCCAAACCCACTCAACTTTAATTCAAAGGGAGAGATTCCATTAGCCATGTTTTGAAGAGCCTGGTGCAAAGCATCTTCATGCTTGACGCTTTTCTTAAAGGGCATTAGAAGGGTTACGTGAGGTGGCGACTTCAAAGCCGCTATGGAGCCGTACTTGTCGGCAAAATGCTGCTTTAACTCCGTGATTCCCTTGCCTAAATCCCCATCAAAAACAATGGCGATAAAATATAATGAACGGATGTCTGTGTTACTCACTCTGCACTTTTGACCATAAAAATAATTAAGGGGGTAGGCACATCAATGATTTGATATATTAGGCTCTTTAAACTCAATGAATATGACTCGTTTCACAAGTTTTTTGCTATTCGTAATTTTTGCTGCCTGTTCTACCGCTCAGTCGCCAACTGCAGCTGAATCAGGCAGTACCACGGAATCCCAAAATGAACCGAACTCAATCGCCGATTTCACCTCAGGCATGGAGAGGTTTGAGGGATATTTCAACTTCTATTACGATGATAATGATGGGCGCATATATCTGGAAGTGGATAAATTCAACATTGAATTTTTATACGTCAACTCCCTTCCGGCAGGTATCGGATCAAATGATATTGGCCTGGACAGGGGCCAGTTGGGTGATACAAGGGTTGTAAAATTTGTGAGGAGCGGCCCTAAAATTTTTCTGGTACAGCCCAACTATGGTTACAGGGCAGAGAGTGAAGATGAAGCTGAGAAAAAATCAGTGGAACAGGCTTTTGCACAATCAATTATTGGGGGATTTTATGTTTTAGCGCAATCGGATTGGACAGCATTGGTAGATATAACCGACTTTCTCCAAAGAGATGCCCACGGCATTGTTAGAGCCCTCGCATCCGCAAATCAAGGTAATTATCGGTTAGACCCTGATAGATCGGCTCTCTATTTGCCAATGACCAAAAACTTCCCTCAGAATACGGAGTTTGAAGCAACTGTAACTTTTACAGGGAAAGATAATCATGCCTGGATTCGATCAGTGACACCATCTCCGGAAGCGATCACGGTAAGAATGCACCATTCATTTATCGAACTGCCAGATTCTCAGTATCAACCCAGGGAATTCGATACAAGGTCGGGGTTTGGTTCAATCACCTATTTGGACTACGCAACTCCTATTGATCAGCCCATAGTCAAAAAATTGACAAGAAGACATCGATTGAATAAGAAAGACCCCGGTGCTGCAAGTAGCGAGGCTGTTGAACCGATTATCTACTATGTGGATAGAGGAGCTCCGGAGCCGATTAAATCAGCTTTAGTTGAGGGTGCTTCCTGGTGGAACCAGGCTTTTGAAGCAGCCGGTTACACAAATGCTTTTCAGGTGAAGATAATGCCAGAGGATGCTGACCCGATGGATGTTCGATACAACCTTATTCAGTGGGTGCACCGGTCAACAAGGGGGTGGTCATACGGTTCTTCGGTTACCGACCCACGGACTGGTGAAATCATTAAAGGCCATGTGACTTTGGGTTCACTTAGGGTAAGACAAGACTTTCTCATTGCTGAAGGCTTGTTGGCCCCTTATGAAGAAGGGAAAGAAGTACCAGATGATATGCTTGAAATGGCTTTGGCAAGGTTGCGTCAACTTTCGGCACATGAAGTAGGGCACACGTTGGGCATTTCTCATAACTTCTCTTCAAGTATCAGCGACAGGGCATCGGTGATGGATTATCCGCATCCATTGGTTAAAATGGATGAAGGTGGAAACATCAACCTTTCAGAAGCCTATGCCACCGGAATTGGCGAATGGGACAAGCAAGTGGTGAAGTTTGGCTATTCGGATTTCGCAGACGGTGCCAATGAAAAAGAGGAGTTAGAAAAAATCATTACGGAGAGTTTCACTAAAGGGTTGGTTTACATCACTGATCAGGATGCAAGACCACCGGGAGGGGCGCACCCAACGGCCCATCTCTGGGATAACGGCACCAATGCAGCAGACGAACTCAACCGAATGATGGATATCCGCCGAAAGATCATCGATAATTTCTCAGAAAAAAACATTCGGGATGGTGCTACTATGTCATCAATTGAGGAGGCCTTCGTTCCGATGTATTTATTTCATCGCTACCAGATTGAGGGCGCTGCCAAAATACTAGGAGGTCTAAGCTATTCTTATGCAGTCAAAGGTGATGGACAAACTGTAACAGCACCGGTGTCGAGAGATGACCAGATGAAAGCCCTTGATGCTTTGTTAAGAACGATCACCCCAGGAGCATTAAGAATCCCAGAAAACGTTTTAGATAAAATCCCTCCAAGGGCCTATGGCTATCCAAGAAGCCGGGAAACATTTAATGTCAGAACTGGGCTTACATTTGACGCATTGGGTGTGGCTGAAACCGCAGCTAATATTTCAATTAGTTTCATTTTGCATCCACAAAGGGCATCAAGACTGGTTGAATACAACGCCCGGGACAGTGCCCAGCCAAGTTTGGTTGAAGTGATTGATAATATTTTAGAAAGCACCTGGAAAGCCAACAGGTTATCGGGTTACGATGCCGAAATTCAGCGGTTGGTTGATAAATTGGTGATGTACCACTTGATAAGGCTGGCATCAAGCAATGGGGCCAATGAGCAGGCCAGGGCAATTGCGCTTCTGAAACTCCAGGAATTGAAAGAATTGGCGGATAGAAAAGCCAATACTAGAAATTTAAACGAGAAGGCGCACTTCGAATATTGCTCACTTCAAATTCAAAAGTTTATGGAAGACCCTAACAAAAGTGAAGTCAACTCGCCGCTGTCACCACCGGATGGATCACCAATTGGAATGGACTTGGAGGGGTTTTGTGGGGGTGATTTCTAGGGAATTATTCATTTGATGACTTGGAGTCATCCGATGAGTTTCCTCTCTGCCTCAAATGCGCCAACACAAATTTGATCTCCGGATAAGTTACTGAGTCCCCCAACTTGGATTTGATCTGGCCCATTTGATTATCGACCTTTTTGCCTGCTGCAATGATTTTATCAATCTGCTCCTGATCAACGAAATCAGTGACAGGTAATTCACCTGACTCGATATAAGGTGCCAGATGGCCTTGAATTGTGCTTACTGCCAGGTTCCGTTGTTGAGCAATCTCATCAACAGAAATTGCTTGCTTGTACATGTTAAAACTTATTTCTCTGGTTGGGGTCTTTTCCTTCTTCTCTTTTGTTTTTTTAGGCCTGATTGACATGGCCTCACCGAGTTCCTTCTTTGAAATCACCCTATTTTCGGCGGCCCCTTTCAGAAGCAAATCAACTTTGATGATATGCTGTTGTTGGCGGTTAAAATGGGCTTCTAAATCACCCAATTCTTTTAAGTAGCCTTTTACTTTCTTTCTTGTTTTAACCAACTGCTCATGCTCATCAAGTTTGGTCAACAGTTCCTTCAGTTGATTTTCAAAGTAGCCCCTCGCTTTTGTTACCCGCTCTTTCAAAAGGGGCAAATAGTCTTGATCAGCCAAAATTCGGTGAACTTCCTTAATGAATTTATCGCCCACTTCTTTCAGTTTTGCTGCGTCATTGATGAATTCCCTCGTCCATTGAAGATATTGCTGCTTGGCTGACCGGGTTTCTTCTTTATCAAATCCTTTGAGATGATAACTCAGCTCTGTAATGAGTGGACCGAAGTTGAAAGCCCTGCCGATGTAATCTTGCAGGAAGCTTTTTCGGTTGGTTGATAGCGCATTTTCAAGTTGTTCTTGATGAGCTTTGAGGTTAGCAAAATCTGTTACAGCCTTTTCAATATTCAGGCCAGAATCAGGGATTTTGGTTGATAAAACCAACCCATCCAGTGAAGTCAATCTTGACAACGCCACATAAACCTGTCCCGGCGCAAATGCCCCTGATAAATCAAGGATGGCCTTTTCGAAAGTAAGACCCTGGCTTTTATGCACAGTGATTGCCCAGGCAAGTTTTAGTGGGTATTGCCTGAAGATGCCTATAATCTTTTCCTCAATCTGATTGGTTTCTTTATTGAGCGTATATCGCTTGTTTTCCCACTCCTGCCTATCCACCTCAATTTCATAACCGTCCTCACAGGTCACACCTATAAAATCATCCTTAATAGTGGTGATCTTTCCAATTTTTCCGTTGAAGTAACGCTTTTCGTTTTCAATGTCATTCTTGATGAACATCACCTGGGCGCCTAATTTGAAGTTTAAATCAGGAGAAACAGGATACATATTTTCGGGGAAGTCGCCATCGATGGTTGCTCCGTAACGGTATTGATCTTCAGTAATTTTGGCTAACTCCCGGTTATTTGTTTCATCAGCTTTGTAATTGTGTGTGGTGATATGGATATAACCCTCACCTAATCTGGTTGTGTAGTCATGCTGATAGTGTTGGTTGAGGAGTGCGATATCTTCTGCTGAATGCCGATTATTTCGAAGCCTGTTTAGGATTCCGATAAAAATGTCATCGCTTTGTCGATGGATCTTGTCCAGTTCCACATAAAGCGGTGGACTGTCCCGGATTACTTTCGCATCGAAGAAATAACTACTTGAATAATATTTCTCCAGATACTTCCATTCACGCTCCTGAACCACTGGCGGTAACTGATGTAAATCCCCAATAAAAAGTATCTGAACTCCCCCAAAAGGCTGAAACCGATTGCGCCTGACAAACCGCAACATGGCGTCAATGCAATCCAGTAAATCAGCCCTTAACATGCTTACCTCGTCAATAATCAGTAGTTCCAATTCGTTCAACAATTCCCGTTTTGTTGCATTAAACTTTGCATTTCTAACAACAGAGGCAGGAGTGTTTAACTGAGCTCCAGTATGTGAATCATTGAAGTAAATATTCTCAGGAATAAATGGGCCAAATGGCAGGTGGAGCAACGAGTGAAGTGTGACGCCATCAGCATTGATAGCGGCAATTCCGGTGGGAGCCGCAACGGCTACATTTTTAAAAGTGTTGTCAACAATGTATTTCAGAAATGTGGTTTTGCCAGTGCCTGCTTTTCCGGTCAGAAAAATGTTGTGGTTCGTAGTATTGACGTACCTGGCTGTAATTTCCGCAAGAGCGCTAAATTCAATTTTGGGCATTGGGATAAAAATACATTGGCCTAAATGTATTTACTTCTACAGAACTAAAAATTATGCAAATAATAAAATAGAACTCAAACCAATTATCAAACCAAGGCAAGTGCCAAGAACAATTTCGAAAGGCGTATTTCGGTTGAGGGACAACCTGGCAGACATCAGCGCACCTGAAACCAAAATGGAAATGACCAGCGGAAAAAATAATTCACTGGAAGGTACTTTTATTATTGTTGCTATTATAAAACCAACCAGACTTGAAATAGCTGCACTGTGAACACTTACTTTAATGAAAATTGAAATAACAGCGAGGGTAATAACAATTGTGGTCATGGCGATTAGCAACACCGTCAAGAACTCATTTACCTGAATTCTGCTGACGAACATATAGGTGGTTATGCCATAAAATGCTACCATAAATGAAAATGGCAATATTCTTTCCTTTCTATTCTCAAGCCAGATGCTACTGATAGTGGAAGTTACTTTCAGCATTGATAAGCTCATTAGTGGGATGAAAAAAGTGGTAAGACTGATGGATAAAATTATATAGGGTGATTGAGCAAGGTTAATTGGTTTAGCAGCCTCAGGGGCAAAAAATAGTATCAGGGCGAATAGTGCCGTGGGCATAACCATCGGGTTGCATACAATCGAAATCGCCCTCATAAATCCAATCAAACTACAATTCTTTTCTTAGCCTGGCCACAGGGATATTCAACTGTTCCCGGTATTTCGCCACCGTCCTTCTGGCGATATTGTAACCCATTTCGTTTAGCGACTTTTCGATCTTGTCGTCTGACAGTGGTTTCTTCTTGTCTTCATTGTCAATCAGTTCTTTGAGTTTATGTTTGACCTCACGGCTACTTACGTCTTCACCTGAATCCGTAGAGATGCCCTCGGAGAAGAAGTACTTCAATGGGAAAATGCCAAAATCCGTTTGAATGGATTTACTGTTAGCCACTCTCGAAACAGTGCTGATATCCATCTGTATCCTATCGGCAATATCTTTCAGGATCATGGGCTTCAATTCGCTTTCATCCCCCTCCAAAAAGAAATCATATTGATATTCAAGAATGGCCCTCATGGTATTGAGTAAGGTGTTTTGACGCTGCTTTATGGCATCGATAAACCACTTGGCAGAATCCAGTTTTTGTTTCACAAAAGTGGCAGTCTCTTTTAACTTTTTGTCCTTCTTGTCACTCTTGCTATAAGCATGCAGCATATCATTATATGATCTGCTTACTTTAAGCTCAGGCGCATTTCGGGAGTTCAACGTGATTTCAAGATCGTCTCCATTCTTTACCAAAATAAAATCGGGGATGACATACTGTGTTTTGACAAGACCGCCGCTTACCCCACCCGGTTTTGGGTTTAATTTGGTGATGGCCTGCACTGCATCTTTTAATAAGTCTTCATCTTCAACACCGGTTTTCCTGGCGATTTTGTCAAAATGTTTCTTGGTGAATTCATCAAAACAACTGCAGACTATTCGATGGGCCACTTCAACATCTTCCCCGTCTTCAAGTTTGCGTTCAAGCTGTATTTGCAAACACTCCTGTAGGTTTCTGGCGGCGATCCCCGGTGGGTCAAATCGCTGAATTTTTATGAGGATGTCTTCAACCTCATCCACATCCGTGTCGATATTTTGGGCGAAAGCGAGGTCATTAACAATGGCATCCAAATCCCTACGGATGTAGCCGTCGCTTTCAATACTACCAATCAACTGCTTGCCAATTAACTCTTGACGATCTCCAAGTTTGAGAAATCCTAGCTGTACTTCAAGTTGCTCATTTAGCGTACTTGATACTGAAAAAGGTATGTCTTTATCATCATCGTCAGGATTGGGGCCATCCCCCTGCATTTTGTAACCTGCGTAATCATCCTGTAAATAATCTTCAACGTTCAGGTCGTCATCATCTGTTGATTCGTAATCTTCTACTTCATCAAAATCTTCGTCTTTATCTTCCTTTTCTTCGGGGCCTTCTTCTAGTGCGGGGTTAATTTCAAGCTCCTCCTCAATCCTCGTTTCAAGTTCTGCCGTGGGCACCTGCAACAACTTGATAAACTGTATCTGCTGCGGCGACAGCTTCTGCGAAAGTGATTGGGTGAGTCCTAATTTTTGCAAGTGGCAACTGGTTTTTTTGACCTTGAACTAAAATCAAATTTAGGACAAAAGTGGATGACTTAGCAAATTTTGTACCGTAATCGTTTGTTGATTACCCGAACTTGGATTAACCATCCAAAAGCGGTTTTTTTGCGGCTATTTTAAAAGAAAAATATTGTGGAGACATTAAAGCGAACGAAAATAAAGCAGGCACTGTCCGGTTCTGAAGTTGGATCAAAGATTTGTGCCAAAGGATGGGTACGGACAAAAAGGGAAAGCAAAAATGTTGCTTTTATCAACCTTAATGATGGCTCTACAATTAACAATCTTCAGATTGTGGCAGACCCTTCCAAATTTGATGAAAACCTGATGATGTCAATAACTACGGGTGCTTCTGTTTCAGTTATTGGCACTTTGAGTGAATCTCAGGGTGGCGGTCAAAATGTAGAACTCTTGGCCGATCAAATTGAGGTTTTAGGAACGGCCGATCCGGAAAAATTTCCACTCCAACCCAAGAAGCATTCACTTGAATTTTTAAGGGAGATCGCTCACTTAAGGCCTCGCACAAACACTTTCGGGGCTATTTTCAGGGTACGTCATGCATTGGCTTTCGCCATCCATAAATTCTTTAACGACAAGGGGTTTTACTACATCCACACCCCGATTATAACTGGATCAGATGCTGAAGGTGCGGGAGAGATGTTTCGTGTAACTACACTTGACCCTAAAAACCCTCCTTTAGATGAGAGCGGGGAAGTGAACTACAAGGAAGACTTTTTCGAGAAGGAGACTAACCTTACAGTTTCGGGCCAATTGGAAGGTGAGCTGGCTGCTTTAGCCCTAACTGAAATCTACACTTTTGGCCCCACCTTCAGGGCTGAGAACTCTAATACAAGCCGCCACCTTGCCGAGTTTTGGATGATGGAACCAGAGATGGCATTTTACGACAAGAATGACAACATGGATCTGGCGGAAGAGATGCTCAAATATCTTGTCGGGTATGCCCTTGATAACTGCAAAGACGATTTGGAATTTCTGAACAAGCGGCTCCTGGATGAAGAGAAGAATAAAAAGCAGGAAGAACGCAGTGACATGACGCTTTTAGAGCGACTTCAGTTTATTGCAGACAATGATTTCGTTAGGTTAACCTACACCGAAGCCATTGACATCCTCAGAAACTCAAAGCCCAACAAGAAAAAGAAGTTTCAATTCTTGATCGAAGAGTGGGGTGCTGATTTGCAATCAGAGCATGAGCGTTTTTTAGTAGAAAAGCATTTTAAAAAACCAGTGATTTTGTTCGATTACCCAGCTTCAATAAAAGCGTTCTACATGCGCCAGAATGATGATGGCAAAACTGTAGCTGCCATGGATGTACTCTTTCCTGGAATCGGTGAAATTATTGGTGGGTCTCAGAGAGAAGAGCGACTTGATGTACTGGAAGCTAAAATCAAGGAGATGGGCATTGAGGAGGAGTCAGTTTGGTGGTATTTAGAAACTCGAAAATTTGGTACTGCCCCACATAGCGGCTTTGGTTTAGGGTTTGAGCGGTTGGTTCAGTTCGTCACAGGAATGGGCAATATCAGGGATGTAATTCCTTTTCCAAGGACGCCGGGTAATGCGGAGTTTTGAGATTAAAATTAAGAACCTGCAAACAAATTTATAAGCTTAAATAAGATATTAATAAATGATAATGTTGCTAAAGTCTTAGTGAAGCGATCAAAAGTTAAATTTCTTTTAATCAACCAAATAATTAATAAAATAGGGAGACTTAAGATCGAAAGAAAGATTGGGATAAGGATTGCACCAATTAGAATTGATGGAATGAATCCAAATTGATTGGTGCTGGTCAAAGCAGCAAGAAAGCTATAGATGAACCCCATAATTATGATGGCAACCCAATAGCTCTTGTAGTCTTTAAACCAGTGGTACTTTTTTTCTAAATGATTTTCCACATCATGCCTGTGCACCACATATTGTTATATAGAATATCATAACGTTGTAATGTATCATTTTTTTATCCGAATAAAGGAATTCCCTCATGAAAGCCCTCACCTTCCACGGCAAAGAATCCATCCGTTTCGAATCAGCTCCTGATCCTGAGATAATTCAACCTACTGATGCAATTGTAAGAGTCGAGTGGTCTGCTATATGCGGCTCCGATTTGCATGTTTATCGGGAGCATGAGAAAGGCCTTGACCAGGGAACTGTAATGGGACATGAATTTGTAGGTGAGATTGTTGAAACTGGTTCATGGGTTAAGGGTTTTAATAAAGGAGATCATATCGTAAGTCCATTCACTACCAGTTGTGGACAATGCTATTATTGCCAGATCGGTCTTACTTGCCGATGCACCCAAGGCCAGCTTTATGGATGGGTAGAAAACGGACATGGGCTTCATGGCGCACAGGCGGAATATGTTCGGGTACCGATGGCTGATTCAACACTTTTTAAAATTCCTGAGGGTGCGAACAGAAGGGAAATGCTTTTTATCGGCGACATCTTCTCAACAGGCTTTTACTGTGCTGAACAAGCGGGGATCGATCCCAAAAAGACATATGTGGTTTTAGGTTGTGGCCCTGTTGGGTTAATGGCCATTGCCGGAGCTAAAGAGCAAGGTGCAGAAAATATTTTTGCGGTCGATTCAGTCGAAGACAGGTTAGTCATAGCTGCCAGCTTTGGCGCAATCCCGATTAACCTCAATCAATCGTCGCCTGTAGAAACAATTAAGGCCATGACTGCAGGTAGAGGGGCTGATGCTGTGATGGAAGTTGTCGGTAGACCAAATGCACAGCGACTGGCCATAGATTTGGTCAGGCCTGGGGGAACAATCTCCACAGTTGGGGTTCATACCTCTCCAAACTTTTCATTCTCGCCTATTGAGGCTTATGACAAAAACCTCACATTCAAAATAGGCCGCTGCCCAGCCAGGCATTATATGGATCGTTTGTCCAAAATTGTTCTTAGTGGCAAGTATGATTTTTCTACCATAATCTCGCATGAATTACCACTCTCTGAAGGACCCAATGCCTATGATATCTTTGACAAGAAGAAAGACGGTGCAATGAAGATTTTGCTAACAGGATAAGAACTTGTTTCCTATTTAGCTAACTTAGCTAAGTTAACCTCACAAATTATGGAAGTAGTCAACATGCATGAGGCAAAATCAAAGCTGTCAAAGTTGGTTCAGAAAGCTGTTGATGGTGAAGAAATCATTATTGCCAAATCAGGTAAGCCAACAGTAAAACTGGTGCCTCTTGAAAATAAACCTCAGAGGAGAGTAAGAGGTAGATGGAAAGGAAAGGTTTGGTTAAGCCCGGATTGGGAGGAATGGCCTGAAGATATTCAGAAATCATTTGATGGTGAGAATGAAGAAGTATTTGATTGATTCTCATGTTTTTATCTGGTGGATGTCAGGTGCCAAGCTATCTGCGCATGTTGTAGATATTTTGTTTGATTCAAATAGTTCTGTGTATATCAGTATCGCCGCACTTTGGGAAATTACAATAAAGCAGCAAAAGGGTAGGCTTAGTGTTCCCGAAGATTTGGGAGAGGCTCTTGATCAAGACAATTTTCAAATTATGCCAGTTTCTTTGGATCATGTTCGGGCATTGAGAGATTTACCCGAAATCCATAGTGATCCTTTTGATAGAATAATGATTACACAGGCTCTGTGTGAAGGGCTTACCCTAATAACTCGGGACAAGCATATACTGAAATACGATGTGCAATTATTGAAGGCTTAATCTGCTTCTACTCCTTTATCTCGCATTTTAACAAATTCGGTATAACGCCTGTTGATGGCGATTAAGAAACCAACTACTACCAAAAATGTTCCCAGCCACAGGACATTTATAAGAGGCTTCTCAACCGCTTCTAAAATGATCCAGTTCATTTGTGTGGTCTCAATTCCGAATTCAAAAGTGCCTTGTTCTGGATAGATATTAAGCAGGGTGATCTTTGCAGCAACATCGTCTACTTCTGAAGGTATCCGGCCAACTAGCTGATTTCTGATCAGGTAAATCGGCTCTGCGAGGTACTGCTGGTCTAAAGAACCCTGGATGTTAATTTGAGCTTTGACAGCAACATCCGTTGGATCTAAAGGGGCACCATCCAGTTCGCTAATTCTTATCACATCCTCAAAAACAGCTACGAAGTCATTGATATAAAGGGTATCACCAAGTCGCAATTCAACAGAATCCATAGGTGACCATTCGATATCAGCCTCAGGGTCAGGGAATGTTCGAACATGCGTATAAAGGTCTTTGGTCAATCGGCGGTCAATATCTGGCGACATGACTGAGCCCATAGATTCGTTCATCTGAATTCTTGGGAAAAGCGTAAACTCATCGTCATTAGAGGTATACTTTACTTCGAAATAAGTGTTTTCAAACCCATCCAATTTAACGGTGTCACCTTCCTGAAAGAATAATTGCTCTTTATAAAAAATATCTTTTCTGGCTACTGCAAACTGTGGATCGGGAAGAATCCTTAAGTCTGATTCATTCATAAAACCTGGAAATCCGTGGACCTCCCTTCTTTTTCCCAGATAGAGCAATTCGTACTCCTCCATCTGACGAGGCTCATGCTGAAAAATTAAGAGGTTATCACGGTTCACCTCTTCCGGGAATTCGTTACTCCAAACCAAGCCTGTCCTATTGAGAGAGATAATCTTTGAATATCCGGATGAAAAGAGAATTCCTAAAAGCATCAGTGCTATACCAATATGGGCCACTGCCCCACCGGAAAGTTTAGGGCTTGTTTTGATCACAGATTTGAAAATGGTTGCGTTTGCAACAAGTGAATACAATCCAGCAGTTAGTAACAGTAATTCACCAACAGCTTTGAAGTATCCTGTTTGTGCCCAATTCGAAATTAGGATAACCAATCCGGCTATTAATAGCGTCAGTATCACCGGGGTCATCATGGCGTCTTTTAGCTTAGTGCGGTCGATTTTTTTCCACCAAAAGAATTGACCAGTACCGCTCAAAAGGGCTAGTATAATTGCAAACCAAAGCTGCCATTTTGAATAAAATTCAACCTGGTCGATAGGGGGAGCGATGTTCGAAATTCCACCAAAAAGTTCGACTATGGCGTTCCAAACTGGAATTGATGTTGGAATGATTATCTGAAAGGCCATCAAACTTAGTGTGGTAGCCCCGATAAAAATCCAGAACTCCCGACTGTAAGCGGAGACTTCTTCATCCGTAGAAGGTAATTTTTTCCAAACTCTAATTGCGAGGAAGGCTGATAGAAAAAGGAATGCCAGCAAGTAAATGAGTAACTGACCTGAAAGACCAAGGTCGGTGAATGAGTGCACCGATGAATCCCCTAAAATTCCACTTCTTGTAAGAAAAGTTGAATACAGTATCATTACGAAAGTGGCGATAACCAGAATAATGGACGACTTGAGCGCTGTTTCACTTTTTTTGAATGAGATCATTGTGTGAATGGCAGCAATCAAAACCAACCAGGGAACATACACCGCATTTTCAACCGGGTCCCAATTCCAGTAACCACCAAAATTGAGTGTTTCATACGCCCAATAAGCCCCCATCAGAATTCCCACACCAAGGATCATGGCTGAGAATAAAGCCCAAGGCAAAGCTGGGCGCACCCACTCTTTGTACTTGCCAATCCAAAGCCCTGCCAGGCAATAGGCAAACGGTATAATTGTGGTTGCAAAGCCCAAAAACAGAGTTGGTGGATGGATTACCATCCAATAATTCTGTAACAGCGGGTTTAATCCAGTTCCATCCTCAGGAATAAAATCAGGGTTGGTTTTGAAAATTGGTGCATCCAGTGATTCACGCAGCAGGATAAAAGGCGAACTGCCAATCCTGATGTCTGAGCTAAATGCAAATTCACCGAGTTCGATTCCAGGAACAACACCCAAAATCATTGATACCAGAAAAGCCTGAACCAGCGCAAAGATTGTCATCACCGGCCCTTCCCAAAATTTGTTGGTGTTGATGATTACACTACCGAGAACGACATGCCAAAAAATCCAAAGAAGGAATGAACCTTCCTGGCCATTCCAAAAAGTTGAAATTTGATAATGAAGAGGAAGGGTTGCAGATGAATAACTCCAGGCATAATGGTATTCAAAAAAATGCTTATTAATAATGAAGAACAAGCAAACCACTATCCCGATTACGGCAACTCCATGAACGTAAAAAGCGGTCCTTGCAAACTTGAGCCAGTCATGTTTAGCAGTTTCATCGGCATAAACCGATTTGAAATAGCCATAGGTAGCGACCAGCGATGCTACAAAAGCTACGATTACTGAAATATGTCCGAGGTTCCCTACTAAGTAATGGATCATTGATTTATGAGCCTGCCGAAGCCTCTATCGTTTGCTCCTGATATTTAGAAGGGCATTTCATCAGGATTTTATCTGCGAGAAATGCGTCGTTATGATATGCCCCCACAACTACAACTTGTTCTGAGCGAAGGAAATCCTGGGGCATGGTATTTAGAAAAACCACTTTTTGCTCCTTATCATTTTGGTCCACCATGAGAAATGAAAAAGATTGTTTATCAGCTCCGGTTTCAATGCCAACTACAGATCCATCGTCATCTTTTTTAAGGGCTCCTACCACATGAATTTTATTGTCATTTCCAGAGGCGGCCAACGCCTTGGCTTCCTCGAAATTCACATAAGAACTTGCATCCCCTGCTGTGGAAATGATTACAGTAATCGCAACAGCGATAACAACTATTCCAAGGATATATGATTTTTTCATTAACTCAACTTACTGCTTAGCTTGAGCAAATTTAGTGGGTTTAGCCCAATCGAAAATTATTGATCATGATCTGATTCATTCAACCTGTCCTCAAGTGAGGTTACCTTTTTGTCAATTCGAAATGCATAAAAAATTAAACCACCAACAAGCACCAACACTACTGCAACAACCACATAAATTTTTCCATCGGCCCTCAACTCATCAGCCATTTCAACTGCCTGCTTTGATGCAGCAAAAACTACCTCCGCCAAAAGCATCAGTGCACTAAGCGTGAGCCATTTCTTTATCTTCAATTTTCTCATTTATATGGTCAATCCTAATTTTTAAAGTCGCAAACCATACCCCCAATAGTGTCCAGCCAATAATAGCGAGATAAAATACTTTCCTTAAATCGTTGTCTAGATCATAAGCATTGAAACCGGGATTTCCACCATTTCCCGGATGTAACGAATCTGTTAGTCTTGGCAAGATGAATAATAGGGGTATCAGCGTAGCAAAAGCAAAAACGTTATAAACAGAACTGATTTTGGCTTTTTGGTTTTCATCGTCAATTGCCCCACGCAATACGAAATAGGCGAAATATATCAACAACCCTATCGCTGACGCATTTTGCTTCGGGTCTCCGCTCCACATTTCGCCCCAGGTAAATTTTGCCCAGACCATACCGGTCAACATTCCTAAAATGCCCAGGAGTGTTCCAATTTTTGCATAATTCGTACTGAAGCTATCCTGCTCCAGTTTTCCGGAAGAAAGAAATTGAATGGCGTGAAAAACAGAAATCCCAAAAAGGATAATCATTCCAAACCACATGGGTACATGAAAATGCAAGGCCCTTATTGTTTCATTTAAGATGGGCAATCTGGGTACCGGCAATAAAAATCCACCAACCACTGTGTACAAAAGCAATACAGCTGTAAGCACTTTCCACCATTTTTTTCGCGTCCAAGCCATTAGTTTCTCCAGAGGTAGGGGAACAGCAGCAAAGCTAAAGTGATAATGATTGCATTCAACGCCAATATGACCAAAATCTCATCAAGGGACTCACTCATGGCGATACCATCCATTGCATTTTTCGATGTTTTGATGATCATTAAAAGCATGGGAATGATCACTGGAAAACTTAAAATGGCCATTAGCATGCTGTTATTACCCGCTTTGGACGCAATCCCTGATATCATGGTAAGTGCGGTGGCAAGACCAACGGAGCCAATAAATAAATTGAGAAAGAAGGTGAACTGATCCTGTACTGGGTTGCCAAGCAAAACTGAATAAATGCCCAACCCCAGAAAAGCAACCAGCAGCATTACCAACACGCCATAGATCATTTTTGATATAATGATGGCCTGCGGCGAACTAACGGTGTAGTAATAAATCGTCCTGTCAGATCCTTCCTGAAGAAAACTTTTACCGATCGCATTAATTGCTGAGAAAAGAATAATGATCCAAAAAAGAGTATTCCAAACAATGGGACTAATGCCAGAACCCCGAATACTAAATGCCAGGTACGCTACAAAAATTGTTGAAGTCGTATATAGCAATACTCCATTTATTGCAGATTTATTTCGCCACTCTTGAAGAAGCTCCTTTTTGATGTTCGCTTTAATGTGAGCCATTAATGACATGCTTCAAAGGTGCAAATGGTTGTGAGGATTGCCAAAAATCAGCGATGGAGTTAGTATTGCACCCGAAATGAAAGGAATAGTTTTAGCTGGAGGTTCTGGTACCCGATTGCACCCTTTGACATTGGCGGTAAGCAAGCAATTACTCCCTGTATTTGATAAGCCAATGATTTATTACCCCTTGTCAATTTTGATGCTTTCAGGTATTAAGGACATCCTCATTATTTCTACTCCTCATGATTTGCCACTTTTTGAAAAACTCCTAGGCGACGGATCTTCTCTGGGTTGTAATTTTCAATATGCAGTACAGGAGAAACCGGAGGGGCTTGCACAAGCGTTTATTTTAGGTGAAGATTTTATTGGTAATGACAAAGTAGCTCTGGTTTTAGGGGATAACATTTTTTACGGATCAGGACTCGCTAAAACACTACAGGCAAATGTTGATCCCGACGGAGGTATAGTTTATGCTTATCATGTACTTGACCCGGAGCGATATGGGGTGGTTGAGTTTGATAAAAAAATGAAAGCATTATCTATTGAGGAGAAGCCAGACAATCCAAAATCTAATTATGCTGTCCCAGGGCTCTATTATTACGACAATCGGGTAGTTGAAATATCAAAAAACCTCAATCCAAGTCCGCGTGGGGAGCTAGAAATTACTGATGTCAACAAGTTTTATTTGGAAAGCGGGAAATTATCTGTGAGTGTCTTAAGTAGGGGAACTGCCTGGCTAGATACTGGCACATTTCCATCGTTGATGCAAGCGGGATCATTTGTTCAGGCGATTGAAGAGCGGCAGGGGCTCAAAATTGGATGCATCGAAGAGGTCGCATACAAAATGAAATTTATTAATGGTGATCAGTTATTGAATTTAGCGGAACCATTGACAAAAAGTGGTTACGGCAACTACCTTAAATTACTTGTGAAGTGAAGTTGACTGAAACGCCGCTTAAAGATTGTTACTTAATTGAGCCCAAGGTTATTGGCGATCATCGGGGTTATTTCATGGAGAGCTTCAACAAAGCTAAATTTTACAAACAAACGGGAATTGAATTAAATGTAATCCAGGAGAATCAATCGAAATCTAAAAAAAATGTTTTAAGAGGGTTGCATTTCCAATCTGGAGATAAGGCCCAGGCTAAGATTGTCAGGGTACTTCAAGGTGAAGTGCTTGATGTTGCGGTTGATATCAGGAAGAGCAGCCCTAGCTTTGGCAGGCACTTCTCGGTGATGTTATCCGAAGAAAATAAAAAACAGCTATATGTGCCAAGAGGTTTTGCACATGGATTTCTAATATTGAGCGAGACTGCAGAATTTTTTTATTGTGTTGATAACCATTATTCGCCAGCTCATGAAAGAGGTATAAAGTTTAATGATAGTGCTTTTAACATTGATTGGAAGGTTGACCCAAACAATTTAATTCTTTCAGAACGGGATAAGAATTGGCCTGACTTTAACCCTAACCTACCAGATTTTGAGTAAGAAAAAAGTGTTGATAACCGGCGGAGCAGGATTCCTAGGCTCCCATTTGAGTGACAGGTTTTTAAATGAGGGTTATCATGTTATAGCCATGGACAACCTAATAACCGGGTCAATGGAGAACATTGAACACTTAATGCCTGAAAAGCATTTCGAGTTTCATCATTGTGATGTATCCAAATACATTCATGTTTCCGGGAGTCTTGATTATATCCTGCATTTTGCTTCACCCGCCAGCCCAATTGACTACTTGAAAATGCCTATTCAAACGTTGAAAGTTGGTTCATTGGGTATTCATAATTGCCTTGGTTTGGCTAAGGATAAAAAAGCCAGAGTACTGATAGCCTCTACATCAGAAGTCTATGGGGACCCACTTGTTCATCCTCAAACAGAGGATTATTGGGGCAATGTAAATCCAGTTGGTCCACGTGGAGTTTATGATGAAGCCAAACGGTTTCAGGAAGCGATGACAATGGCGTACCATACATATCATGGTCTGGAAACGCGAATAGTGAGGATTTTCAATACGTATGGACCGCGAATGCGTTTGGATGATGGCCGGGTATTACCAGCATTTATTGGACAGGCCCTGAGAGGTGAAGATTTAACGGCTTTTGGAGATGGCAGCCAAACACGCTCATTCTGCTACGTTGATGATTTGGTGGAAGGCATTTATAGATTGCTAATGAGTGATCACGAACAACCCGTTAATGTTGGCAATCCGGACGAAATCACCATAAATCAATTTGCTGAAGAAATCATTCAACTGACAGGTTCGAAGCAGAAAATTATCTACAAACCTTTACCAAAAGACGATCCCAAACAGCGGCGTCCAGATATAACAAAGGCAAGAAAAATACTTGGATGGGAACCTAAATTTTCAAGGGCGGAGGGTTTGAAGCCAACATTGGAATATTTTAGAGAAGCTGAGCTAATCAAACAAGGAAAGAAAATTTTGAGTATTTGATTTCACAGAGTATCCCTCAATCACTTTTTTTCTTCCGGCTTGCCCCATTTTCTTTCTCAGAGGTTCACTGACTAATAGTTTTTCGATTGAATTTTTCCAATCCTGACTGGTTGAACAATGGTAGCCTTGTATTGCGTCTTCAACTATTTCTTTATTAATACCAACTGGCGAGACAAGGGCTGGGATTTCGAGTGCCATATATTGTAAGGCTTTGAATCCACACTTCCCTTTTGACCACGGATCATCTGGCAATGGCATTAAACCAATATCGATATCATTGAGGTCATCGATTTCACTTTCCAGCCTCCATTTTACAAACTCCATTGATTCTAATTCGAATTCGGGAGCCTTATCTGAGATTACACGGAATTTAAAATCATAATTGCCTTCCAATTGACTAATTATCGGAATGACAGCCTCAAGGTATTTTAAAGTTGAGTGGGTCCCTGTCCAACCTATTGTTAGGGGTTTGCTTTCGTTCGTTTTTCCAGGGGCATGGTAACGTTGATCTATAGTAGTTGGATTTAATACAACATTTCGATTAAACTGTTTTGCGTATTCCGCCAGGTAAGTGTTACCGCAGGATATCCTCCAGCTCCATTTGCAAATAGAGTCAACTTTTGAATGCCATTTCAATTTGGAAACTTTTGAATTCTCCAGAGAAGTATTTGGAATCCAAATTGCATCATCAAAGTCATAGATAATTTTCTTCTGAAGAATTTTGGAAATCATCCATTCAAAAACTGGAGGTCCCAAAGGGGCAGCTTCTCTATGTATAAATACGATGTCAGATGAAATGGCTTGTTTTAAGTGAATACATCGCTTTATATAACCACCTAAAACTCCAAGAATTTTCAAAAGTGCATTTCCTTCGGAGTAAAGCTTCTCCCAGGTTGCAAATTCAATAAACGACCTTATCTCAATTGCGTGACCTTCTTCTTTGACAAATTCTAAATATTGCTCAAAACGAAATCTTTGAGAGGCCGCAGAATGAAGAGGATATGGGATTAGAAAAAGTATTTTCACATCTAACCTATTATCTGGGCAAAAATGACTGTTTCTTTCACAATGATGTAAATTTGATGATCTAAATATTAAATAGTGAAGAAGGCATTAATAACTGGAATAACAGGCCAAGATGGGGCTTACTTGGCGGAGCTATTGCTGAAAAAAGGATATGAGGTGCATGGTATTAAGCGACGAAGCTCAATGCTTAACACAAATAGGATTGATCATCTCTATCAAGACCCACATGAAAGCAATTACAAATTTGTGCTCCATTATGGCGATTTAAATGACTCGTTAAACATTACTCGTATCATTCAAGAGGTGCAACCAGATGAGATTTACAACCTTGGTGCGATGTCTCATGTAAAGGTCAGTTTTGAGACACCTGAGTACACCGCCAATGCAGATGGTATTGGGGCTTTACGAATATTAGAAGCCATCAGGCTTTTAGGTTTAGAAAAGAAAACAAAGTTCTATCAGGCATCAACTTCAGAATTATATGGGTTAGTGCAAGAGGTTCCGCAGAAAGAAACAACACCGTTCTACCCTAGATCGCCCTATGCGGTAGCTAAACTCTATGCCTTCTGGATTACAGTCAATTACCGTGAGGCATATAATATGTATGCATGTAATGGTATTCTGTTTAACCATGAAAGCCCGATTCGGGGAGAAACTTTTGTCACAAGAAAAATAACAAGGGGAGTTTCGAGAATTGCGTTGGGTCTTCAAGATTCAATATTTATAGGCAATATGGATGCAAAACGAGATTGGGGCCACGCCAAAGACTATGTGGAAGCCATGTGGTTAATGCTACAACAAGAAAAGCCAGAGGATTTTGTAGTAGCAACCGGCGTTACAACTAGTATCCGTGAGATGATTAAAATGGCTTTTAAGTGTATCGGGGTTGAATTAGACTTTAGCGGTAAAGGAAATCAGGAGATTGGAACAATTACATCGACCACCAATCCTGATTTTGAATGCAAAGTAAGCCAGGTGGTAGTGAGGGTGGATGAACGATATTATCGACCAACCGAGGTTGACCTGCTTATTGGTGATTCGAAAAAAGCCAAAGAAAAATTAGGCTGGCAGCCCAAGTATGATTTGGGGCAATTAATTGATGAAATGGTCTCTTCTGATTTAGAGTTTTTTCAGAGGGAGCTTTATTTAAAAGAAGGGGGTCACAAAATTCTTAACTATCATGAAAGTTAGTTAGTGGAAAAATCGGCAAAGATATATGTTGCAGGCCATAAAGGGATGGTGGGTTCCGCAATTGTCAGGAAGCTTCAATTCGAAGGATTTGACAATATAGTTTACAAAAGTTCTTCGGATCTCGACCTGACAAAACAGCATGATGTACAAGGATTTTTTGAAAGAGAAAGACCCGATTACGTTTTTATGGCCGCTGCCAAAGTCGGTGGGATTAAAGCTAACAATACTTACAGAGCAGAGTTTCTTTATAATAACCTGATGATCCAGAGCAACATTATTCACCAATCCTATGTGCATAATGTTCATAAGCTTTTATTTCTTGGTTCATCTTGTATTTACCCTAAAATGGCGCCACAGCCACTGAAAGAAGAGTATTTACTAACTGGCCAGTTAGAACCTACTAATGAACCTTATGCAATAGCCAAAATTGCTGGTATTAAGATGTGTGATGCATATCGCTCACAATATGGATGCAACTTTATTTCTGCCATGCCAACCAATCTCTATGGCCCTAATGACAACTACGATTTGAATAATTCGCATGTTCTTCCGGCTCTCATTAGAAAATTTGTTGAAGCAAAAGAAAATGGCTCAGCATCAGTCGAGGTATGGGGTACTGGCTCACCAAAGCGGGAATTCATGCATGTAGATGATTTGGCCGATGCTTGCCTTTTTTTAATAAAGAATTACAATGAGGCAGGGTTTGTAAATATAGGTACAGGTTCAGATGTGACTATAAAGGAGCTGGCTTTAATGATTAAAAAGGAAGTTGGATATAAGGGTGAACTAAAATTTGATTCTACTAAACCCGACGGAACTCCCAGAAAATTGATGGACGTTACAAAAATTGAGGAGATGGGGTGGAAGCACAAGGTTAATTTGGAAGAAGGTATAAAAAGGACGGTTCAGGAATATGAACTACATGAATCAAAGCTGCAAAGTACCATGTAAACGTCTGGCTTGTGATTAGCTATATTGTTTAAGATCAGACCTGCTAATTTTAGAAGATAATCAATTTTGATTTGGAGCTGAAGGATTTTTTTATAACACCAATCTACTTCATTATTTTGACCACAATGGCCTACATTATCAGGCCATATGTAACAAACCTTCAAACCAGAAAATATTTTCTTCCCGCTTTGTGGGTTAAGTTTCTAGGTGCGATAACCCTTGGGTTAATCTATCAGTTTTATTACCGGGGCGGAGATACGCTAACTTATCACACCTACGGAAGCAAGAGAATTTGGGCATCTTTTCTCGATGATCCTTTAATGGCTTTCAAATTAATATTTTTATCTACTGAAAATACTTATAATCATCTTGGAATATGGGTATTTGGTGATGCACCTTCATATTTCGTAGTACGAGTTGCAGCTTTTTTCGACCTATTCACATTTGGTACTTACTCAGCTACAGCATTGTTCTTTGCTTTTTTCAGTTTTGCGGGTTCTTGGGCAATGTATTCTGTATTTCAACGAATTTATCCCCTACTTAATCGCCAATTTGCAGTAGCCATTTTGTTTATACCATCAGTCGTTTTTTGGGGTTCTGGAATTCTAAAAGATACCCTGACATTTGGAGCATTAGGCTGGGTGACATTTGCTCTAATCAATATTTTTTTAATCAGGCGAAATGCCTTTTTATCCTTTATTCTTTTATTCTTAAATGCCTGGATACTTTATTCTATCAAGATTTATATCCTTTTATGTTTGGTTGGTGCATTTTCTATTTGGTTCGTGTTTAACTATTCTGCTAAAATCAATAATCCGGTATTAAAAATATTACTGGCCCCATTCATGGGTGTCGTTTTTCTTACTGTGGGATATTTCTCTCTTCAGGCGATTAGTGCAGATGATGCCAGGTATTCTTTGGACCGAATTGTGTATACAGCAAGTGTGACCGCGAATGATATTGGCTACTGGACTGGTAAAGGCGCTGGATCAAACTATAGCCTAGGCAAGCCAGATGGATCTTTGACCAGCATGTTATCAATGGCGCCTCAGGCTGTAATAGTGAGCTTGTTCAGACCATTTTTATGGGAAGTGAGTAATCCACTAATGTTGCTTGCAGCTATTGAAAGTTTGTTAGTTACAATCCTGACACTTAAACTACTTTTTTCAAAGAAAACCGGGTGGAAGTGGCTCACTAAAGAACCGATGATCGTCTTATGTATTTCGTTTGCCCTGGTTTTTGCTTTTGCTGTTGGGGTGAGCACTTACAATTTCGGAAGCCTGATGCGCTATAAAATCCCATTGTTGCCTTTTTATCTTTCAGGGCTCTTCATTTTACAATCCAAACGGTGATCAAGGCACTCATTCTTGCCCATCATTTTCCACCTGATAATGTAGTTGCAGCAAGAAGATCATACGCTTATGCGATTTATTTAAAAAAATTTGGCATTGAGCCGACAATCCTGACTTTTCTCCATGAGAAAGAGTACATAAGCAATGATAAGTGGAAATTCAAAATTCATAAAACAGGTACTCCTGTGAAATATGAATCGAAGCCAGAATATGAGGTTTATCGGGTACCGCTGATCAAAACGAAAAGGCAAAGGTTGTATAATGTTATCACACGAAATTCCAAATTAAAAGTGCTGATTAATATGTTGCTCACACCGTTCGGAATTTATAGCCCAGACATTTTAAATCTTGAAACAAGGTATGATGAATTTCTTAATTCACATTTGAAATCTACAAAATACGACGTCATCATCGGGGTATATTCACCTTCAATTGGTTTAAAGCTGGCAGCGAAATATGGGTTAAAGTATCAAACGCCATATATACTTGATTTTAGGGATCTTTGGGATAATAAGATCATGAATGTTGCATATCAACCAGCTTTTCCAAAGCGTATTCGTAATTATTTTATTAAGCGAAGCTTTTCCAAGTGGCTGGCGAACTCAAGTTTTTTTTCGATTACCAGTGAACCCTGGCGAAGAAAGATGGCTGAAATCACCAAAACGCCTGGCCATGTTATTGAGAACGGCTATTCCCATTTGAATACAACACCTTTTAAAACCAATGCGAAATTTACGATACGTTCTGTAGGAACAATTTACCCTGAACAGGATTTATCGATTTTTATTAATGGTTACCGAAATTTTTTAAAAAAATGGAAACCGAAAGTATTGCTTGAATTTATTGGAATAAAGAATAGAATACATCCAGATTTTGAAAGACTAATCTCGGTAGTGCCGAAGCAATATGTACAAGTTTCCGGAACGAAGGATCAACATACGGCTTTGAAGCTTATAAACAATTCTGACTTGCTTTACTTCCCAGCTTTTGATTCTATAAAAGGCTGGTGTTCCGTTAAGTTATATGAGTATCTTGCTTCAGGAAGGCCAATTTTAGTTTCACCAGGAGACTGTGATGTTGTAGATGAAAAGATTCACAAATCAAGAGCTGGTCAAATTATGAACACTTCCAACGAGGTAACTGAATTTCTGTCTTCAGCATACGGAAAATGGGCTAATGGTGAAGACCTCTTCATAGATAGAGATATTAAATTTATTAAACACCATTCCAGAGAGAATCAAGTAAGAAATCTAAGTCTAGAGATATCTGGGATTTTTAATAACAAGATTAACAGCAATGTTCAATCATAGAATTTTTATTAGATCAGTAAGCAAAAAAATCATCTCATTTCTAGGGCTGGCACCACTGAAAGATCTTGACAATAGAAGCGCTAGATACATCAATACTCATAGAAATATCTTAATAGAAGATTACTTGAATGACCATTTGCATTCATCAATAAAATATACTGAATCCAAAAGACTCAACAGATTCGAGTATAATATCTATTCGCAAAATGGTGAAGATGGTATTATCGAAGAAATTTTCAATAGGATTAAGATAGGTAATAAGATTTTCATTGAATTCGGTGTTCATGGTTCAAAAAATAATACCACTTTATTGTTAAATAAAGGATGGAAAGGATTATGGATTGAAGCCACTAAAAGCGGGTATTCTTATATAAAAAAGAAATTCCATAATGAAATCTACCTGGATCAATTAAAGATAGTTAAAGCCTTTGTTACACAAAAAAATGTTGAAAGTCTATTTACCCAATCAAATATTCCGAACAAGTTCGATTTTTTATCAATTGATATAGACGGCAACGATTATTGGATATGGAAAGAAATTAACTCTTTTCGGCCAAGAGTAGTACAGATCGAATACAATGCAGTTCTAAGATCTGATCTGAGTTGGGTAATGCCCTATGATTCCGATCATATATGGGCTGGCGGGAGTTATTTTGGGGCAAGCTTGAAGGCACTGGAAAAGTTAGGTAAAGAAAAAAACTACTCTTTGATAGCTTGTGATTTTTCTGGAACTAATGCATTTTTCGTTTCGAACGATGAGGATTTGGAGTTATTCGAATCACCATTTACTGCGCAAAACCATTACGAACCACCTCGGTACTTTTTACAACGAGAGACGGGACACAGAGTAGATTACGGTCCCTACCTGGATGTCAAATGAGATTTACAGCTAAAATCAGGGATTTCATAAGGTATAAAATACTCATCAGAGATAGTTTTTGGTACAGAAAATTAAGATTTCATGGGATTTCAATCGATGACCTTGAATGGGTGCATCAAACAAAATCACCGCGAATTAGGAGTCTAGGAATAACCTTAGTACATCAAGACCTTCTTTTTGTATTGAGCTCTTACAGCATTTTAAGAAACCTAAAAGGGTCATTAAGCATCGAAGTGCATCAAAAAGAAAATAAAATAACGTTGAAGCACAAAGGATTGTCTATCCCTGTTGATTCCAAACAGGAGATA
The DNA here is from genome assembly GCA_040222875.1 of Cyclobacteriaceae bacterium. Classification (GTDB taxonomy): domain Bacteria; phylum Bacteroidota; class Bacteroidia; order Cytophagales; family Cyclobacteriaceae; genus JAJCYL01. The sequence goes on from JAVKCG010000008.1 coordinate 781,012, forward strand.
TTCATTTTTTCGGAAGTATTCCATTCTAACATCTATAACATTAACATTCAAAGTCCTAGTATTATCATAGATGTTGGATTTAACATAGGAATTGCATCATTATTTTTTGCACTCAATACAAACGTGGAGAAAATTTTTGCCTATGAGCCTTTACAACCTACCCTTGAAAAGGGAATGAAGGTAATGGGCATAAACAAGCCGTTCAGTAATAAAGTTAATGTGCACAATTTTGGCCTCTCCAGAGAAGATACTGTATATGACGTTTTATACTCTTATGAAAAGAAAGGTAATGTGGGCATAACAAATCAGAAAATGGACAGATCCTCTAGTCATCTTGAAAAAATGACTGTTAAAGACAGTTCTCCTATTATTTCAGACATACTTGATTCTTACACCGACCATAGGATTATTTTAAAAATTGATTGTGAGGGGGGAGAATATAACATCATTGATCGATTACATGAAACAAGAATTCTGGAAAGAATTGATTTCATTATGATAGAGTTCCATTATGAAGGCCCGCAACGCTTATTAAATAAATTGAGTTCTAAATATTTTGAATGCTTGGTTTTTGGAGAAGTAGAACCAATTGGAATGATATATGCCTGGAGGTGTAAATAGAGTACTCCTTTTCAGTACGAATTGGCCAGAGTATATGATTGAACTTGCAAATGGACTTTCAAAATTGTGCAATGTAGCATTGGTATTGCCTACAAATCATAAGTTGACATCTTCACATATTGCTCTGATATCAAATCAAGTCACTTTTTTTCCTTTCGAAGTGGTATTCCATAGAAGCATAAGGGATAATTTGAAAATGGGCTTGACCTTAAGAAGAATTATCCATTCATTTAATCCAGATGTTTTACACATACAAGCCAATGGCCACAAATGGTTTGCATTTATATACTGGTCATTAAGGATAAAACCCATTATTATCAATACAATACATGATCCCTATATCCACACAGGAGATCAACTTTCGTTAAAAAACAGAGACAATTGGTCTAAGCGAATTGCAAAGAGGTTTACAAAACGATACATAGTTCACGGGAAGAAACTCAAAAATGAGTTGGTTAAACATTATAGCTTGAAAAATGTGTCATGCGTTGACGTGATACCACATGGACATTTTGGGATTTACAAGAGACTTCAAAATAAGCAGGCTTATGAAGAACCTGGTACCATATTATTTTTTGGAAGATTATGGGAATATAAAGGTCTAAAGTATTTCATAGAAGCAGCTAACGTATTGGCAGAGAATGGAAAGAAGTATAAATACGTTATCGCTGGTGAGGGGGAAGAGTTCGAGAAATATCGCAAGATGATATCTTACCCAGACCAATTTGAAATCCACAATTACAGGATACCCATTGAGAATGCGGGTCTTTTCTTTCAAAGAGCTTCTATAATAATCTTACCTTATATTGATGCAAGTCAAAGTGGTATTATTCCGGTGGCATTCGCTTATGGAAAACCAGTGGTTGTAACAAATGTTGGGTCTTTACCGGAAGTGGTTTCGAATGAGGTCGATGGTTTGATTGTACGATCTCGGGATACCGATCAGCTCATAAAAGCCATTGAAAGGTTGATGGAAAATGAAAAATTCAGGGTGGAGTTGGGGAAAAATGCTAAGATAAAGGCCAACACATTACTATCATGGGAACGCATTGCAAAATTGACAATGGCATCCTATCTCGCTGCTAGATGAATATTCTATATTTAGGCGACCCCAATTCATTCCATGATTTGCAATGGATTTCATATTTCAGTCAAAGTAATTCCAACAGATGTTACTTTCTCTGTTTAAAGCACCAGTTAAGATGTCAATCAGAACAAAACCTTGAGACTATAGATGTTCAACTGATCGGTTCAATTACCAACTTCTCTATTTCCCGGTTTTGGGTAACCTTAGCAGAATTCAGGAAGATCAAAAATGTTTTAAGAAAACATGATATCGATATTATTCATGTGCTATTTGCGGAACCAAATTCTCTTTGGGCCATTGGAAGAGGGTTCCTAGAAAAGCCCTTTATTGTTACCACCAGAGGGACTGATGTACTCGTAACCATCTCGAGACTTTTTGATAATCGATCACTTGTAAACTCAGTAGTAAAGCGCCTTTACCTCCATGCATTCTCGAAAATAGATGCCATAACATGCACTTCAACCAGGCAGGTTAATGTGGTTATCAATAAGCTAGAGTCCAGTGTTAAACCCCAAGTAGTGAGAACCGGGGTGGATATTAACGCTTTTCAAGAAAATACTCTTCATTCAGTCGATGAAATCGGTGACCAGCCCTACCTGCTTTTTCCAAGAAACATGAAACCGATTTATAATCATGAATTCAGTTTAGAAGCAATCTCTAAGCTACCTAATGACTATTTGAGGCGGTTTAAATTTGTTTTTGTCAACAAGGATTCCAGTGATAAAGCATACGTGGCTCAAATTGAGGCGCAAATGAACCATATTGGCAGAGACAGTTTTGTTTTTATGAATTCGGTTCCACAATCCTTATTGTTTTCACTTTACGAGAAAGCTGCAATCATTGTGATGACCCCAATTTCTGATGGTAGTCCAGTTACTGCGATGGAAGCCATGTATGCTGGTCGGCCGCTGATCTTACCCCCATTAAATTATGATGAAGATTTATTTGGGCAAGTACCTTATAAACTCACGAGATGGGACACTGCTGAACTGGCAAATTGTATGGTTCAACTTCTCTCGAACCCAATTGATGAAAAGCGTATGAAACTTGGAAAATCTTGTATTGAGCAAAAAGCAAATAGACAAATCGAAATGAACAAAGTACATGCAATCTATACTCTGCTAATCAGTCAGTGAGAAAAATAGTTCAAATAGCCTCCAAACCAATTAAGGAATTATTATTATCCGTTAGGTACTACAAATGGAGAAAACGACTAAGACAAGGCAGGAAAATTCTGGACCGTCAAGGGTTGATTAAAAGGAATGAGTCCGCTCTGATAAATTATGGGCAAGATGAGGTAGTAACCTGCAATTCAAAGTGCATTCATTTTCAATCAGAGGTACCTGGGGTTAAATCGCCATCATTTCTGGAATTTTTGAATGCGGAGTTTACCATTCCTAAACCTGCTACTTTAACCCTGGAAAATGCTGAGCTTGTTGGACAAATGGCAGTAGCTGTTGACTGTCAGGATGAGATCATACTGGAGTCTACCTACAACTCAATGTTTTATCTCAATAAGACCGGAGATGCAAAGTATCTGATGAATAAAGATAACCTGCCAGTTGAGCGGTACTACGTAGAGGCCATATCTCTGGTTGATTTACTAGACTCAAGCTACTTTTTCTGGTTTACGAGTTTTTTGCCTCTTTTAGAACCAATTTACGACCAGCTCAAAGTCAAGGAGAATTTCAAAATTTTGCTCAATAAGAATGCTAAGAGGTTCCAGGTTGAATCGCTTCAATTAATGGGGCTTGAGGAAAACATTGAGTTTTGGGATGCTATTCGGGTTAAGGTCGATAAACTGCACTTACCCATTAACCGCAATTTATTTATTTGGGAGAATGATAAGAACCTTGTGCAGATTCTTTCGCCTCAAGCCATTAACTGGATACGTAAGTGTTTGCTCTTAGATGACAAAAAGGAAGACACACCTAAACGGTTCTTTATTTCCAGAAGGCAGGCTCATGGGAGACACATTGTCAATGAAAACGAATTGAATGAAATATTTATCAAGTACGACATAACTTCTGTTTGTCTTGAAGACATTAGTCTGAGGGATCAAATTAATATGTTCGGAAATGCTAAATTGATCATTGCGCCACATGGAGCAGGGCTTACCAACGTGATGTTTACAACTAAAGCATCCATCATTGAGTTCTTCCCCTCTGGATGGACGTACAACAGAAGCATCATCTATCAACTGGCCAATTTATTGGGGCATACGTACTCATTTAACGTAATAGAATCAGTTAATTCTGAACTAGACATGCATTTGGATAAACAAACTTTAGAAAAACTAATCGAAAGCCACTTACCAGACTAAATATTACATAGTCGTGAAACCGAGAATTGCTGTCGTTGTACCAAATAAATCTTCGAGAATAAATTATTCAGAGACATTTATTCAATATCATATAGAAAATTTGGCGACTACAGTCTTTTCAATTAGGGAATTCCCATTCATCAAGGACCAAAGGGTTAAAAGCAAAATGAATCTTTACCTTAAGAATCGGTTTAAGCTTTGGCTCTTGAAACTAAAAGTAAAAATTTTCAAAATTGAGGTGCTTTTTGCTGAGTATGGTACTGTTGGAGCTGAAATCTGCAAGTTTGCTAAAATGACCCAGACACCCATTGTGGTTGAGTTTCGTGGGTTTGATGCTTTTATTACCAAAACTATCGAATTCTATAAGAATGAATATCAGTTGCTCTTTGATTATGCACCTTTAGTAATTGTCAAATCAGAATTAATGAAAAAGCAACTGGTTAGTTTAGGTTGCGACGGAAATAAAATTAAGCTAATTCCAAGTGGATATAATGAAAAAGTTTACCATGAATGCTTATTCAACGATGAGTCGGAGGACTTTATCTTCATTGGAAGATTTAAGCAAAAAAAAGGTGTTGAATACATCATTAAGGCATTTGGTATAGCGAGGGACAATCTAAAGAAATCAACTTTGCATATCATAGGTGATGGCCGATCTGCAGGAAGTTTAGTTGAATTGGTGAACGAACTTGATTTAAGTGAGCAGATAAGATTCCATGGTATTTTGGGACAGGATGAAATCAAGAGTTATATGTCAAAATCACTTGCATTATTAAATCACTCTATCCTAGCGGAAAATGGTGATATGGAAGGTCTGCCCAATGTTATTCTTGAAGCCAATGCAGTCGGCTTACCTGTGATTGCAACATATCATGGAGGAATACCAGAGTTTATATCCAATGGCGTAAATGGCTTTTTAACCAGGGAAAAGGATATTGAAAGTTATTCAGACTTTATGTTGAAACTCTATAACAATAGAAGTTTGGCGAAAAAGATGGGTCAGTTTGGAAGAGAGAAGGCAAAGAAATTTACCAGTCAGGCAGGATTAACCAAATTAAATAAGTGTATGAATAAGCTTTTTTTACAGCAAAATTCGATCTAAAAATGGTTGGTAAGGTGATACTAATCATTTCACCGGAATCCTGGGGTAAGTTATACGTGTCCAAACACCATTATGCTCTATGTCTTGCTGAAAGAAATCAGGTTTATTTTCTAAACCCTCCAGGTAATCTTATCAAAATCACAGAAACGGTCAAAAACCTTAAAGTGATTGATTACAAACCGATGTTTAAGGGCATTAGGTTTTTACCGTCAGCTCTTCAAGCTTATCTAACAAAACAACAAATACTACGTCTGGAAAAAAGAGTACAAGCCAAATTTGATGTCGTTTGGAATTTTGACAGTTCAAGGTTCTTTAATCTAAAATCACTAATCAATAAATTTAGAATTGCACATATCGTCGATCTCAATCAGAATATAATGAGAGGGACTTTGGCATCAACATCCGATCTGTGCTTGGGAGTGACAAATGGAATTTGTGAGCAATTGAAGAAGTTCAACCCGAATACACACCTAATCAATCATGGCTATCACATTTCAAGGTCAAAAACATTAAATAAAGTCAAACTTCCCGGACGGAATAATATTAAAGCACTCTTGCTAGGTAACCTTAGCCGATTTAGTATTGATTGGAAGATACTTAACCAAGTTGTTAAAAACAGCCCAAATGTAGACTTCGTGTTTATTGGGCCTGCTGGTAAAAGTAATTTGGGCCCAAATGAGATGTCCTCTCAAAACTACCTTTCCAAAACAGAAGGAAATAATGTTCATTTTACTGGTGCTGTAAACAGCGAAGAAATTCACCAATGGCTTGAACAGGCTGATATTCTTTTAATCTCATTTAAGGAAGACTTCCATGAACAACAGACAAATTCACATAAACTCATGCAATACTTTGGAGCTGGAAAAGTTGTGGTAGCGACTTATACTGCTGATTTCAAAGACAGACCGGAACTAATTTTGATGTCAGAAAACAATTCTGCTTTCCCGGAATTGTTTAATCAAGTCCTGAATAAAATTGATTATCATAATTCAAAAGAGTACATCACTGCAAGAAAGAACTTTGCTCTTGATAACACCTATCAAAAACAAATAGAAAGAATTGCTAAGCTCATCGATACATTATGAGTCAGTTGGTCTCTGTCATCATGCCTGCCTTCAATGCTGATAGATATATTTCAGATGCGATTGAATCAGTTCTTAAGCAAAGTCATTTTGCCTGGGAGTTGCTGATTGTAAATGATGGCAGTACAGATCAAACGGGCGCTGCCATTAAAGAATTTCAAGATGAGCGAATAATATACTTTGAACAAGAAAACCAAGGGGTCGGGGCAGCCAGGAATCTGGCTCTGAAAAACATGACCGGAGATTATTTTTGCTTCCTTGACGCAGACGACGTATATCCGACTAACTCACTTGAAACAAGGCTCAAAGTTTTTGCCAGAAATCCCAATCTTGATTTTGTTGATGGTACCGTTCAATATGTTGATGATAACCTAAAGCCATTAAATAAATGCTATACGCCGTCTTACACTGGTGACCCATTTCCAATGTTACTTCGACTTGATGAGCGATGTCTTTTTGGAAATACCTGGATGATTAAAAGAGATACAAATGCTAAGTACTCATTTGAAACCGACATGTCTCATGCAGAAGATTTATTTTTTTATTTGACTATAAGTTGCGGTAAAAATTACGACTTTACACTAGAGACCATTCTATACTACCGTCAAAATATGAATTCTGCCATGCGTAATATTGGGGGGTTGCAAAAAGGTTATTTAATGCTGTTTAAAAAAGTACAATCTTTATCAGGCATTTCAAGTAAAGAAATTCGTTTTTTGAGGTTAAGGTTAATGCGAATAATTTTCTTGAGTCAATTGTTTGATGCAAAAGATCTTTTCAAAGCTGTTGAAGGAGCTTTCAAAGTCTTAAGAAGTTAATAATCTATTGATATGGTCTTTAGAATAATTTGAAATGATTAAAAAACTAATCCCATCTTTTGTTAAAGACTATATATATGAAAAAGTGATAGAGTCGCAAGTAAAAGCCAGAATTAGAATTGAAAATGCGATTCCAAAGTATGACCTTGAGGCAAAACATCTATGTAATACTAAGATTCTCAAGGATCGACAAGTATTGATTGAACAAATGCCTCACTATGGCATTGCCGCTGAGTTAGGAGTAGATCAAGGACAATTTTCTGAAAAGATCTTAGACAGAAACGAACCAGGTAAGCTATACCTTATTGATGTTTGGAAAACCAACAGGTATCATGAAGGATTAATGGAAAAAATCAATCAGAGATTTTCCAAAGAGATAGACTCAGGTCAGGTAGAATTAATCAGGGATTACTCAACCTCAGCTGTCAATCAATTTGAAGATGATTATTTTGATTGGATATATATTGATACTGATCATTCCTATGAGGTAACAAAACGGGAATTAGAAGCATATGCCCCAAAAATCAAAAAATCAGGACTAATCGCGGGACACGATTTTGTTACCAGCAGATATGTAAAGAATTTCAGGTATGGAGTTATTGAAGCAGTATATGAGTTTTGCATCAATCACAACTGGGAACTCATATTTTTGACCATGGAAAATACCATACCTCCTAGCTTTGCCATAAAACGGATTCAATAGTTCAATTAAAAATATGGTGCCTCTCATTAAAAGCCTGGGGAAAGGCTTAATAGATAAACTTGGGTATAGGTTGATTAAAAAACAAAATGCCCCATTAGCCGATATTGAACAGAACAAGGAATTCATGGAGCTATTTAAGTTTTGTGAGCCCTTCTCAATGACTTCAATTGAAAGAATGTATAGTTTGTATTCAGCTGTCCACTATGTAATTCGTTATGAGATTCCCGGTGATTTTGTTGAATGTGGTGTTTGGAAAGGAGGAAGTTCAATGGTGATCGCTAAGACCTTGGTAAGTATGGGGATAACCAATCGTAAAATTTATCTCTACGATACATTTGAAGGTATGAGTCAACCAACACAGGATGATGTCAATATACATGGCAGACAAGCAAAGATAAAGTTTGAGGCTGTCAAAACAGGGATTGACAGTTCTAACTGGTGTTATGCTGATTTGGAATCTGTAAGAGCAAATATGGCTTTAACAGGGATTTCATCTAGCCAAATTGAATTGATGAAAGGTAAAGTTGAAGATACAATACCAAAAAATAGGCCTGCCGGAAACATTGCATTATTACGACTTGATACGGATTGGTTTGAATCAACATTACATGAATTAACGCACCTTTATCCTCTTGTGGTCAAGAATGGTGTATTAATAATTGATGATTACGGTCATTGGAGTGGTTGTAAAAAAGCTGTTGATCAATATTTTGGAAGTTTACCTGACCCAATTTATTTGAGCCGCATTGACTATACAGGTAGAGTTAGTATAAAGAAATAAGCATCATTCAACTTTTCTTGATTCTCTTCTCGCCAGGCCTGAAGTTGCGCCAGAATTGTAACCTGCAAAAATTTACGAGGTTTGAATACGAGGAAAAACAGGTGACATGATTGTGTTTATTTACAACAGCTTCAATGATCCCCTATTTCAGAACCTGGTTTATCAATACATCTTAACTCAAACTGAAAAGCATTCTATCGTATTTCACCTGATTACTTTTGAACAACCCGAATACCACATTCCGGCCAGTAAAAAAGAAGAGATAAAATCCCTTCTAAAGAAAAAAGGTATCATTTGGTATCCGCTTTCTTTTCATACAGGCAGGCTGCTCCTACTGAAAAAACTTTACGACTTAATTAATGCCATATTTTTGGTTTTATCTATAAGACTAAGGCATCAGACAAAAGCCATTTTTGCTTTTGCGAATGTGGCTGCAGCCTATTCGATCATTTTTGCCAAGCTGTTTAGAATGAAGCTTATTATTTATTCCTATGAACCACATAGCGAATTCATGGCCGAATTAGGTATTTGGTCACGACGCAGTCTAAAGTTCAAAATCCTGAATTGGCTGGAACACCAGGCAGGAATGCATGCCGACTACATAATGACAGGGACAAAGTTTATGGTTGATCGGTTGCTAAAAGTTGGTAGCAACGCAAAGGTATTTAGGGCACCCACGGCAGTAGATCCTGATGATTTCTATTTTCGACCTGAGGGGAGGAAACGTATTCGGAATCAACTCAAAATTAATGATCGAAAGGTAGTGCTGTATATAGGAAAATTTGGTGACCTCTATTATAGGCATGAGATCATTGATGTCTTTAAAGGCATCAATCAAGCAATTCCGGAGGCTTTTTTTATCGTAGTTACAAAATATGACCATAAAGAAATAAGATTATGGTTTGAAGAAAGAGGCATTTCCACAGATAATTATTATCTCACCTCTGATCTCACCAACGAAGAAGTGAAAGAATACATTTCAGCTGCTGACATCGGGATAAGTGGGGTGCCTCCCACGCCTTCACAGAAGTTTAGATCCCCAACAAAAGTGGCCGAATATCTGCTATGCGGGTTGCCATATATTACTGCCAGAGGGGTGAGTGAGGATGATTTAGTTGCCGAGAAGGATGGAGTGGGAGTTGTCTTGGATGAATTTAACATGTTTTATTTAGAGCAAAATTTAGTGAGGATTAGAAAACTTCTTGACGTTCCTAATGATCAACGAAGAAATGAGATTAGAAAGGAGGGTCTTGAGTATCGAAGCAGAGAAAGAATAGATAGTTATCTGGGCTTAATCTGCAATGAATATAGCTACGGATAATCATCTGAGGCGAAATTTTGAAAGTAATAATCTAGCCCGAAGAGCCCCTAATTGTAAATATTTAATTAAACCCGAATGGTTGTGATCAATGAGCATTTCGATCAACTTCAAATTCTCTTCAAACCAATCGCTCTTCAACTTTTTAGTTGAATAAATATTTTTAAGAATTACCTGATACAGTGTCGAGTAATTGTTTTTCACATCATTTGCCTTTATTGCACTGTGTACGTAGCTCTCGCAGATAAGGAATGCATTCTTTAAGAGGTTGTTTTCTAATTCTAGATTATGTCCAGCGGCTATTGAATTTTCGTGAATTCGTCGAAGTATCAGCTGTTCTTCAATAATTGCATATTTTGGCCTTGTGAGAATTACTCTAAAGTAGAATTCGGATTCCTGGTGTCTTATTAAACGCTCATCAAATAAGCTTTCAAAGCTTTCAAGGTACGCTCTTTTGAACAAAGGGCCGGGGGTATAAAATCGCAGTCTGAAACTTAAAAAATCCTTGACTGGCTGATCACTTCGAAGTTGGTAATTCAGTATTTCGACATTATTCGGATCCGAACTAAAATTTGAAAGTCGGCATACAGCAAAATAGGCGTCTGGATTTTGAAGGATCAATTCAACTTTCTTTTCAAGCATCTGCGGGTGCATAATGTCATCAGAATCGAACCAATTAATCAATTCACCTTTTGAAAGCTCAAATCCTATATTCCTGCAAGTAGGCGCCCCTTTTGGTTCACGTCGCCTGTGATGGAATTGAAATCGGGAGTCTTTCGATAAATAATTGGTCTCTACTAATTTTTTAGTGTAGTCTGTTGAACCATCATCTACAACAATGCATTCCCAGTTTCTGTAGGTTTGAACTAATATAGAATCCAGAGTTTCCGGCAGAAAATCAGCCCTGTTGAAAGTTGGGATAACAATAGAAACCAGTGGTTCATTTTGATGCATGCCTGATAATCCGGTTGATCTCATCAATATGTCGGGACATGGAAAATTTTTGGGAAATTCTTTCTTTGCCATTTGCACCTAACTTCACAGCAAGAGTCCTGTCCTCTAAAATTTTAACGATGCAGTCAGTCATACCAATTACGTCATGCTCATCAACCAGGTATCCTGTTTCTTCATGAATTATCACATCCATGATTCCCCCATGCTTTGTTGAAATAACAGGTAACCCGGCCCCACTGGCTTCCAAAATCGCCACCGGGGTTCCTTCCATATCTCCATCTTTAGAACGAATAGAATGTTGTATAAAACCCCTTGACTTACTTAGAAAGTTTCGAAATTCTTCGGGTGAAATGACTCCTGGGAAAGTTACGTTCGATTGAATGTCAAGATACCGAACAAGGTTTTCACAACTTTCTTTGAGTGGGCCATTCCCTGCCATTATTAATTTTGCCTCGGGGTAGTTTTTAAGTGCTTTTGCAAACGCAAGAACCACATAGTAAGGAGCTTTTTTATTAGTAAATCTCCCTACAGTCAGCAACAATAGCTCACTGAATGCTGGTTCCAGGTCAACAAAATCTTCGTGGGGTCCATAAGGGTTTAAGCAGAGTTTCTTTTCAGGGCACCCCAATAGTTTAAGTTGTTGCAGCATTTCACTTGATACCGCAATGACCTTGACCACATATTCAAACATTGCCTTGTAGCGGGAACTATATGTTTCTAGGATTTTCAATTGAGTGGCATCATAACCATGGAAATGTACAATCAATGGAAGGTTGAGCGATTTGCAGATAGGTGTTGCCTGAGCACCAATAGGTCCATATTCAGCTAAAACAACGTCAATTCGATGCTTTCTCAAAGCCAACCCTAAAGCCTTCTTTTCAAACAAAAGAAAATCGGTGGTGTAGTTACCAATTGCCTTATAAAAAGCTCTAAATATTGGAGAGGTTTTAATTGGGCTACCTTCAATCTGATTTGGTATTGTTCCACCGTAGAAGAAGTAAATATTTCCGTCTAACCGTTCCCTATGTGCCTGGATGAAAGTCTCAGAATAAGCATTTTCGTTGCTTGTAAGTATTGCAATATTTAATTTTCTATTGCCTGTCATGATTATTTCTTAGCCCAACCATATAGGGATGGGATCATTTGGCCTTCTTTGAATTCAGAGATTTCTTGATCTATATTTATGAGATAATTCATTACTGGTTTTACTAATCTGGATAACGCTGCATACTGGTAACGATTCAATCCACTTCGTCTTACCCATAGCCCTAACATTTGGGCCATAGATCGATGCCATCCTCCTGGAGATTTAATTGTAATACTCTTAAACCCTGCATTTGAAAGAAGTCTTTTGAGCGCAAATGGAGTATACCTAAACTCATCATGTGGTATTTCATGAAGGTTCCAAATAAATGGGACGGTAAAAAAGAATACCCCCTCCAATTTGAGAACCCGGTGACATTCATCAATCACTATTTCAGGAACAGGACAATGCTCTAATACCTCAGTGACCATAATGGTGTCAAAAGAATTTGAATCGGATGGAATTTTTTTACCATCCCACAATAAATCGGGTTTAATATTATCATCATAATTCAAAGATGTTTCAATATCCAGGCCCACATACTCAGAAACAAGAGAGTTTTTGAGTATGAATTCTTTGTATGGCATTTTACCACAGCCAACATCCATTAATTTACTGCCGAAATGAGGTAAAACTTCACAGACAGCTTTAAAGATTCCATCTCTAATTACATATCGATCTAGATTGTTCCTGTTTATTTTAGGGTTGATAAACTGTGAATCGTATCCCATCAATTAGTAAAATGATTCTTGATTTTTTTCAGAAGAGTTGGTTTTCGTTTGTCTTCTACCAAAAGTGGGTTTGTTTGAGGCAATTCAATTATCTGGGGCTTTTTAAAATGTCTTTTAGGAATTGAATGGGTGATGCAATCTCTCATAAAGCTTTCCCACAAATCAGCGGCAATCTTTGTAGTAAAGTTATTTTCAATTGTGGCAACAGCGTTAGTGCTCAATTTAATTCTGAGTTCTAAATTTTGTTCAAGCAACTCAACGGCATCAACAAAACTATACGATCGATCTGTAAGGACAATCCCATTGTAACCATTGATGATTAAATCTTCAACCCCATTAAATTTTAAGACCACAGGAATTAAACCACAGGACATTCCGTCCATTACAGATCCAGGGAGGCCCTCATAGTCTGACATTAAAAGCAGAATATGATTCTTGGAAAGTTCCCTTTTGTAATCTTCATTGGTTTTTTTTGGTAGAATTCTAACTGAATCCTCAATTCCCAAGCTTAATGTCTTTCTTTCGTAACACCGTGTTGTTTCATCACTATCAGAGCCAATAAGTGTTAATTCAGCATGGAAGTTATGTTTTAAAATGAGTTTAAAGGCGGCCAACATTTCAGAGACTCTTTTTTGACCCTCCAGAAGCCTGCCAGAATAGACAAACTTTATGGGCTTCCAGTTTTTTTGATCAGTCTTAAATTTTGATTCCGCCACACCTGAAGGGATAACCTTGATTGGAGGATGGTCTCCGATTTGATGTTCTAATACTGATTTTAAGTAATTATTTACACATATAACACCTGAGTGCTTAAAACCGTAATTGGTCGACGCAAAATAGGTAGCCAGTCCCCAATTGCGTTTATCATCACTTCTATGAGCGATGATACATGGAATCCCTGCCTTCATAATCCATTTTGCAGAAAATCCTGCCTGACATGAAATATTGGTTACAAAAATGTCGGGTTGTGCTTTTTCAATTTCTTTCATGAACCACATTACGGCATCTTCTGTGAATTTATGAAGCTCTGTTAGATGACATTGAATGCCTGCATCCATTAACAGCCTTGCATTTGGATAATCTCCCGAATATGAAATCAATGCATGAACCTCATGGCCTCTATTTTGAAATTCAGTGAGTAAACGAACAGCATTTACAGCAGGGCCTCCGGAATAGTTCTTTTTGTCGTAAAATTGAAAGGCTATTTTCAAAACATTTACTGAACTTTTCTTGTACTCAGTATAATATCACCCTTAGGAAATGCATTCTTTTTAAGAAAATTAGGATACCTCTTACTTCCGAGAAATGGACAATTGTAATCGCTAATAAATCCGTGTTTTTCGAAAATGTTCACAATTGAATCAACATCGCGATAGTAAGTTTTCTCGTTTAGATAATCATTCAGAGTATCTACTTTTTCGCTCAAACTAGCACTTTGTAAAGACGGCCAATTGGTCAAATTGTTAAAGAACAATTTGAGATAAATGTATAAATAAAGCTTACGAAAACAATTTTTGGGTAACCAATGAACAAAAGGGATAAATACATGTGGTTCCACAATCACTCTTGAACCAGGAAAAGTATGTATACCAACAGCGTCAATTTTTGCCATTCCAGACATTTGATTAACAACATCTTCTAGGTTTCTAACGTGTTCCAATACTTGTTCTGAAAAAATAAAGTCAAAAATAAACCCTTTGACTAAACGGGCTCCTTCGATAGTCATCAATCGAGACTTGTGGGAGTACCCTAAATTGTTGAATAGATCATAACTTTTTGACATTGCTTGTGCATCGATCTCAACGCCGTATGCGTCGTAACCCATCTGTAATAGTTTTAGTACAGATCGTCCTCTGCCGCAACCCCAATCTAATATTCTTATTTCTTCAGGCTTCAAATTATTCGTTTTACGATATCTCTCAATACTCCCAATGATTTTGGGCTTTAGCCTAAAATCATTCAATTCCTTAAGAGTGAGTGGTTCATATTTTTTTGACAAGATAATATTATTTAAGTCTTATAATTCATCAACGATAAGTTATAGCTTAGAAGTTTACAAGGCTATTAATTTAGTTCTGTAATCTAAATATTAAGAGTTTAGCAGCGATTTCCAGTTAGAAATGTCCTTTGTAGACGATGTAATGAAGGGGTTCAATCATTGATTTTTGTGGTGAAAAGTTAAGCACAGTGGACAATTAATAAGCAAAGAATGGGATCATTTCAGGATCGCAATAATTGGATTTAACTTTAATGGCTATTTATGGTTCATACCACGATAATAAAACCTAGTAAGGGATGGCATTTGCTTAATATTAAAGAGCTAATTCAGTACAAAGACTTACTATATTTTTTAGTTCTTAGGAGCTTTAAAGCTAAATATGCTCAATCTGTATTAGGTATTGGGTGGGCAATAATTCAACCTTTAGTTCAAACCCTGGTATTTACGCTAATCTTTGGTAACCTAGCAAAGTTGAGTTCAGATGGAGTTCCCTATATACTTTTTAGTTTCGTTGCGATGATACCGTGGAATTATTTTAGTAGTATTTTAACTGACAGTGCCAATAGCTTAGTATCAAATAAAGGCATGCTGAGCAAGGTCTATTTTCCTCGAATTGTATTGCCACTTTCAGCGGTATTTACAAAAATGCTTGATCTTGCTATTGGCTTTATTATTATGATTGGTTTTTTCGTTTACTACGGTTTTGTCCCAAATCCATCAGTTCTATTTGTACCATTACTAATGATAATTCTAATAATGACATCTTTAGGAACAGGCATGTTTCTGTCAGCATTAGCTGTTCAGTATAGAGATGTCAACTATGCAATGTCATTCTTGGTAAGGGTAATTATGTATAGTGCTCCTGTGGTTTATTCGATAAGCATAATACCTGAGGCATATATATATATATATGCTCTAAACCCAATGGTTGGGGTGATTGAAGGTATGAGGGCGGCTCTTTTGAATACCAAAGAAATGCCCTGGGATTTGATTGGAATTGGAGGACTCGTGTCAGTTATTATGTTTATTACCGGAACTTTTTATTTCCGTCGAATGGAAAAAGTATTTGCTGATATCTCTTAATATAAAATGGAACCAGTAATATCAGTCAAAAATATTTCCAAGCGTTACAGAATTGGATTATTAGAGAAATATGAAACGTTTGCTGAACAAGCGTATAATACTCTACTTTATCCCTTGAAAAATTTCAAAAAAATCAGCAGTCTAACAAGATTCACAGATGATGATGATAGCGTTTTTTGGGCATTAAGAGATATCAATTTTGATGTTCAAGAAGGAGAGGTTTTGGGAATAATTGGCCCTAATGGAGCAGGTAAAAGCACATTGCTCAAGATTCTTAGTCGTATTACAGAGCCAACGTCAGGTGAGATTAAGATTATTGGGAGAGTATCTTCTTTATTGGAGGTTGGAACGGGTTTTCACCCTGAGTTAACTGGTCGTGATAACATATATATGAATGGGACAATTTTGGGGATGCGAAAACGTGAAATTGACTCAAAGTTTGAAGAAATAGTTGCATTTTCTGGTGTTGAAAAACATATAGATACACCTGTTAAGTTCTATTCATCTGGGATGAAAGTCAGATTGGCTTTTGCGGTGGCTGCACATCTGGAACCTGAAATTTTAATAATTGATGAGGTTCTGGCAGTAGGTGATGCTGAGTTCCAAAAGAAATGTTTGGGAAAGATGAAGGATATAAGTAAAAGAGGACGTACAGTCTTATTTGTAAGTCATAATATGGGCGCTGTTGAAGCACTTTGCAATAGGGGGATACTTCTTCGTAAAGGGATGATCGAAACTATTGATACTGTCGACCAAACAATCTCTACCTATTATCAGAGTTTGATTGATAAAAAAATTATTCCATTAAATGAAAGAGTTGATCGTACAGGCGATGGATCATTTAGATTTTTGAGTGTTGTTTTTAACGAAGGTCTTCCTGTAAGAACTTGTTCAAGATTAAGAATTGAAATTGAATATGAGACCTTTCAAAAAATAAATAATCTACATATTGCAATAACTTTTTGCAAGAATTTGGATGATCGGCTAATGGTTTTAGACAATTTAAGTCAAGGATTTAGCTTAGAGGCTAAAATTGGCCGAGGAAGAATTACCCTAATCTTGGAGAATTTTAGATTACTACCTTACCAGTATTCAATTAATCTGTGGGCCGCCGAATCGAAACAAGTCTTGGATTATATCTTAGACGCTGCGATTTTGTCCGTTAACGAGTCAGATATATTTGGGTCTGGTTTTAACCTAAATGTTGGGCAGCATGGTCATTATGCTCCAGAAATGTGTGACTGGTCATGTCAGAAACAATCCTAAAAGGGAAACACAATTTATTTATTGGTTCCTCATTACTGAGCATTTTTCTTTTCCAAAAGGAACTGTTTTCATCATTCTTTTTCGGGCTCAATGAGCAATTTTATTCGAACGAAGTCCTTCTGATTAATTATCCGAAGATTGGATTACGAAATGGCTTACTGATTTTCTTCCTCGTCATCTTAGTCGGGATTCTTTTCCGGAACAGTCCCAATTCGTGGAAATCAACCCCCCTACCCATTCAATGGTTAATTAAGGTTCTAGTAATTGTATTGATCTGGTCGTTTAGCTTCTACGAGTACAATTATTACTTTGATCAATGGCATATCATTGATCGAATGGCAGTCATATTATTTGGATTAGCTAGCATTCTTAATCCGATATTTGTAATATTTTTTGTTTTCGAAGTCGCAATTATCTCTAATCAATTCAGCTTTCCTGATTGTTTTAGCTACTCTTATACTGATAAAAAAATAATATTTGATATCCTTTTGACATTTTGGCTCTTTACAATTTTTAGACTTCGTATCAGTAAAATACCATGGCATTTATTTACAATTACCGTTTTTGCCATTATTGGAAATTGGTATCTATTAGCTGGGATTGGGAAACTTGGTATAGACTGGCATTCTAATAATCATCTTAGTAAGCTATTTCTTGCTTCTGTTAGGCATGGCTGGTTATCCGGTTTTGACAACTTGGTTGACATAATCCACAATTTTACCGTGAAGTATGACCCTATTTTAACATATGGCACTTATTTAGTTGAGATAATTTTGCCTTTGTTATTAATTCTCAAAAGGAAACTGACAATTGCAATACTTGTGATTTTCATTTTTTTTCACATTTCAATATTCGTTTCAAGTGGAATATTTTTTTGGAAATGGATCATTACAGAAATAGTATTGATACTAGTAATTGTTATTTCTTATAGACATAACTTCTTTACTCTTCGTAATTATCTGATATATGTTATTTGCTTACTAGTTGCTCCACTTTTTTACTCTAATCTAAAGCTGTCTTGGTTAGATAGCGGGATAATAAATTATTACTCATTTTATCTAAAAAGTGGCAGCGATGAACTTATCAAACTAGATGCGTCGTTCTTTTCACCATATGATCTGGTTTTTGCTCAAAATAGATTCTTCTTCCATACGGATAGGCATCATTTATCCAATACTTATGGGTCTAATTTTAATCAAGAAGCCGTCGAATTGATTAATAAAAGTGAGGTCATGACCAATCCCTTTTTTGACTCTCTAAGGAATGTTTATGGCAAGAATGATTTTGATGTGACCAAGGCTGCTAAGTTTGAGCTGTTTCTCAACAAGTTTATAACCAACAAGCTTGATAATGACAGAAAATTGATAAGTTACTTAGATCCACCGATGCATATTACACAAGGACAGAATCAACAAAACTTTGATCAATTACAAACATTAGGTGAATCACCAGGCGAATTAATTATGATCTACCAAGAAGAGCAACTATTTAATATTGGGAAAAACAAAGTTTTTTACTCGGATACCACATCAATAAAACTTAAATGTGCGGAATAAATGGGGTTTTAAGCCTGAAACCAATTGATCTAAACTCTTTCAACGTATCACGAGATACACTGAGTCATAGAGGGCCAGATGGATTTGGCACAGAGCTATTAAATAAAGGTAAGGTTGCTCTTGGGCATCGTCGATTGTCTATAATTGACCTTAGCCATAAGGGCCATCAACCGATGACCAATGAAGAATCGACCATTTGGCTTACATACAATGGAGAAGTCTATAATTACTTAACCTTAAGAAGAGAGCTTTTAGAAGCTGGTCATTTATTTAAGTCAGAAACTGACTCCGAAGTTATTATCCACGGTTATGAGGAGTGGGGAATTGAAAGGCTGCTCAATCGGCTAAATGGAATGTATGCTTTTGCCTTGTGGGATAACAATAAGAAGTGCCTGATTGTTGCAAGAGACCGATTAGGGATCAAACCTTTGTGCTATAAACAAGATGCAGATAGTTTTGTTTTTGGTTCCGAAATCAAATCCATAATTAGTTATACTGGTAAACCAAACCTTAACTATCAATCTATTTTAGACTACTTATATTATCGACATATTCCTGAGGATAATTCTGTATGGCAGGGAGTAAAAAAACTACAGCCTGGCAATTACATGAAAATCTACTTGGGAGATAAAATTATGTCTGAGACCAAACAGTATTGGGCACTTGAGATAAATGAGGTATCTCTTAAGGAAAGAGACATAATAGAAAGGGCTGATGAGATTCTTACCAATTCGGTAATTAGCCATATGCAGGCAGATGTAGATGTCGGATTACTACTAAGTGGTGGAATGGATTCTACTTTAATAGCACAAAAGTGTTCCTCTAATAACTTAAGGATTAAGAGTCATTGTATAGGTTTTGAAAACTTCGACCAGAGCGAACATTTAGATGCAAGAGCTATAGCGAATTATTATGGATTAGAACATAGCGAAGAAATCATCGGAAAAGATTCTCTAGATATTTTAGATTATCTAAACCATTATTTTGATGATTTATATAGCTATAGTACAAAAATACCTTACTATTTAGCAACGAGTTTTAATTCAGAACTTAAAGTTGCTTTGGCCGGTGATGGGGGTGATGAAGTATTCAGTGGCTATAGATGGCATAATGAGTACTACAAACAGAATAACGCTTTTGAATCGATTGTAGAAAGAATATTCAAACCTAAACACGAAACAACTGGAATATTAAACTGGTATGCAAAGTGGCATACAGATAATTATGATTTCAACAAGTTATTAAATAGTGAAGTGTTTAGTCTTAATTGTCAAAAAACGAAGAATTGGCTTCATAGAAAACATTTAAGAACAGATTTAACACCAATTAAGGCCATACAATGGTTGGATATTCATATTTTCTTGAGAGCCGCTCTAATGAGAGCGGATACTTGTTCAATGGCCAATTCAGTCGAAGTCAGAGTGCCATTTCTTGATCATGAATTGGTTCAGTTCATGTTGTCAATTCCTGAGAAGCAGTATTTTAAGATAGTACGGAAAAAGTATATACTTTCTAAAATTCTAGAGGGAAAATCTCCTCCTCTAACTTTCGCAAAACCTAAAAAAGGATTCAGTTCCCCGTTAAAGCTTATTCTTCACAAAAATCTAATTATTAAGCAGCTACTGACACAAGATAGTATGCTAAGGAAAAACGGCATTATTGTTGAAAAGAGCTCTGAATTTATGAGTACTCTTAACTTTAACCAAATTTTTAGTCTTTGGAATCTTAACTCGTGGTTGAAAGTATGGAATTAAATAGTATCATGAACTCTCTTGAAAAGCAAGGATATGCTGTCGTACCTAATCTTCTAGATATTCACGGGGTAAGCCAATTGTCTGACTCATTAAAAAAGTTAAATATTGAAAGAAGCGCATTTGCAACTATAAAGAATCAAAGAGTAGCACTGAATCATATTATTGATCCGTTTAACGCCAAGATTATTGCTAAATTGTTACGACATAAATTAATCAGGCAGCTAACAACTTCTTACCATTCAAAGTCATTTGTTGAGCATACCAAAGTTTTGATAAAACAAAAAGGATCTCACGCAACTGCCTGGCATCAAGACGCTTCATTCTGGAAAGAGTTTGATCCTTATGACACAATGTTTACACTCTGGATACCACTACACCCAGTTAATGAGGCAAATGGTTGCCTGAAAGTTTTAAGTGCATCTCATAAATATAAATTACTCTCACACGAGAGTATTGCTAATGGTAAGGAGCTGACTATCTCTGTATCTGACTTCGAAGAAGTCTCCTTAAAATTTAAGGAAACCAAAGTTGAAATGAATTCGGGTGATGGTATTTTCTTTAAATCAAAACTCTTGCATGCAGCTTTTGCTAATAAGTCTTCAGAAAATAGAATGGCATTCAAAATCGTTTTTCAAGACTTTTCAAAAAGAAGTTTGAAGTTTAAAAGGCATACGTCCTCGATCAAACTTTTTGGAGTTGAAGGGTTCATCAATAAGAATTTCAACCTTTACTATACACGCAGAATAATCAATGGGATTAAGTAAACACATAAATGGCGTTTTGGGTACGCTAACTGGTTACACCTTACAGAAAAAAGTTAGACAGTCAGATGTAAAACTGACAAAAACTCTCACTGATGTCTTTAAAAATTTGCGAACCTTTCAATTGACTGCAACTGATAGAGAGTGGAAACAATTGCTTTTTTACTATGAAATGATGGGAAAAATACAAGGTATTCCTGGCGACATTATAGAGTGCGGAGTTTCGGGTGGTATCTCATTTATATCGTTTGCAAGATTAAATAACATTTTTGAGCGAGGCTTGGATCACAAGGAATATAGAAAGCTATATGGATTTGATTCTTTTGAAGGTTTACCTAGATTGACACAGGAAGATAAGTCCGATTTAGTTACAAATCTTGAAATGAAGGAAGGTGGTTTTTACGATCCGTTGGCTTATGATGACTTGATAAGGTTCTCAGAAAAAGAGAATAACGTTTTTTTAATTAAAGGGTGGTTTGATCAATCAATCCCAAACTTCAAAGAAAAACATCCCCACATTGGAATTGCTTTGTTGCATATTGATTGCGACCTATACGAATCTACTAAAGTGGTACTAACAGAATTATGGGATCACATAGTACCTGGCGGTGTTGTGGTTTTCGACGAATTATACCATAAAGATTTTCCTGGCGAAACTAAAGCATTTATGGAAGTGCTTAATGGCAAAGGTTTTGACCTCAAGAAGAGCTCAATAAAGCCAGATAAGAAATATGTTATAAAATATTAGTTCTTAAACTGCAATGCAAAAATATGATCTAATACCAAGAAGTAAATGCCCCATTTGCAATTACAAAGTGTCTAAAAGATTATTTGAAGTTTTACCAGAGTATTTTCTTTCCAACAATACAACAATAGATATAAAAAAGCTTGAAACAAGCGGGTTGTTATCATTAGATAATATCTGGTTACTTCAATGCAAAAATTGCGCATTGGTTTATAACGAAAAGGTTTTAAGTGCCCAATGGCAAGAAAAATTTTGGAAAGAGGTTTTTATCCCCTCTAAGAGTAGGGAAAAAATTTATAACCCTAAGAAAAGAATTGAGTTTTACCGTCGCTCATTTGAGTTTACTCATTATAGTCTCTCTAAAAAAGGCCATGTTCAACTAAACGTTATTGATTACGGTGCAGGGTGGGGAGACTTTTTATCTGTAATTTCTTCAGACGGAATAAATGCAATTGGTATTGAAATTGACAGCGATAAAATTGCTTATTCAAAAAAAAATGGAATAAATGTTGTTGAAAGTATTGAATTGATCTCTAACACGAAATTCAATATTTTTCATTCAGATCAGGTTTTTGAACATTTAGAGAATCCTCAGGCTCATATTGACCTTATAAAACCTTACCTAGATGATGACTTTATAGGTTATATATCTGTGCCAAATTACAATCAAGACAGAATTAATGAGCTAATTAAAAAAGCTGATGATAAAACCATCATTGATAAGGACTTAATTGTTTGGGATCATTTAAATTTCTTCAGTCCTGAAACTCTTCACTATTTTCTTGATAAGAATGGCTTTGAAGTCGTCAACATAAAAAATGGCGAAGCTATTGAAACTCCCGAAAACACTTCAGTCTATTTTCGAAATAAGAGAACTCCAACAATAGGAGCTCCTAAAGCCAGATTTTTTAATCGAATGATTCAATATTTAAAAGCACCCAAATAATGAAATTGAATAAAGATATTGATAGGAAATTTCGATTGGCAAGAATTTGGTCTAATGGAGAGCTCCGTAAATTTGCGCACTTGTTCAATGGTGATATAGCTAACGTAAGTGGATGGAAAGATACTGACAAAGAAGGAAGTTATTATAGAGATTATTTTAGTAATGCCAAGTCTTATACAATAACTAATTATAAATCAGAAGCAAGAGGGTTTCAGGGAATGGAAGGAGAGATTTTTCTCGATTTAACGGAAGTGCTACCTGATGATTTGAAAGGAAAATTCAATGTCGTATTTAACCATACAGTTCTTGAGCATATTTATGAAGTACACTTGGCGTTTAGGAACCTTTGCAGTATGAGTAAAGATATTGTAATAATTGTTGTTCCATTCTTACAACAAATGCATGCCGACTATGGGGATTATTGGAGATTTACTCCTTTAACAATAAGGAGGATGTTTTCTGAAAATGATTTTGAAATACTCTATTTAAGTTTCAACTCTGAACCAAATGCTTCTGTATATATTTTTTGCATAGCTACTCGTAATCCACATTTATGGAAAAGTATTGAAAGAAAGTTTGATTATGTTGATCCAATAAATGCCAATGATGGATTTGAGAATTACATAGGATGTCATGCAATTGAAAATGTCATAAGCTCAAAAAGATTTAATTGGGGGCTAACTTATACCAAATGGAAGAGATTGATTTCACTGATTTCAAAGTAGCAATACGAACTATTGGTGAACGAACTGAAAGTGCATGTTACAAATTGTTAGCGGATGCTTTACCAAATCACCAAATTGACATTGTCAAAGAACAGCCTTTTAAAAAAGCAGTTGACACAAGCCTTCGAATGGGTATTGCAAGTAGAAAAAAATGGCTTTTGTGCATTGATGCAGATGTTCTAATCAACAGAGATGGCTTATTTGATTTAATGTCTTTTGCATTGAAATCAGGTGAGGATGTATTCGCCATACAGGGTCTTATTGCTGACAAACTATTGGGGGTTATGAGGCCAGCAGGAAACCATATTTATAGACTAAGTCTCGCAACCAAGGCTCTTAACTTAATAGCCGATTCATTGCGGCCAGAAAGCGATATGATAAAGGGGATGGCTAAAAATGGATACTCTTGGCATCAAACCGGAGATCTCGTTGGACTCCATGACTATGAGCAATTCTACAGTGACTTATTTAAAAAAAGCTTTCTGCACTATATTAAACACAAAAAGCACATGGTTGATGTCGAAAAATTTTGGGCATCCAATGCATCTGAACAGGATTATAGAATGGCTCTTTGGGGATCATTGGCTGGCAGATTGAGTGATCTCAACCAAATAACAATTGATTCTGAAATTATTGCTGAAACAGCGAAAGCAAATTTTAATATTAGTTGGGTCTTGGAGAAAAATGAATACAAATACACAAATAAAATAAATGTATTTATTGAACAAGAGTTAAGTAATTATAAAAGTTCGAGTAATCATTACTTGCAAAATCGAATTTTCCCCAAACGAAATTGGAACAAGAAGTATCAGGTAGAACAAACAAAGTCAATAAAAAATAGAGTACTTGAGAAATTAGGATTTTAAAAATGTTATATAAATTATATGAATAATTATATTTGAAAATGAAGTCTCTCATTTTCATTATATTCTTCGCTCTTCTGGAGATTAATGCATATTCACAAACTTCTAATTTTACTTTACCCAGAGATAATTTTTGCTTAGCTGAAAACTTACCACTGATTAATACAAGTGTAAATTCAGATTTTTATGAGTGGGATTTTTGTTTTGGTGATTTTGAAACAGAACCATCAATTACCTCATTGTTTAATATTACCGATCTGACACTATCTCAGGGATTTAAAC
>JAVKCG010000009.1:0-616020 GCA_040222875.1 Cyclobacteriaceae bacterium
GAGGTGTTTGAATTTATTGAAATATGGTACAACAGGAAAAGAAAACATGCGTACCTACGATATCAATCACCAGAACAATTTTACTTAAGTCAATTAGCAAATGCTGCTTAACCTAATGTCCAGTATTTTATTGCAAGTCCAAACTGTCTGCTCTTAGTTTTAATGAATCGATAATTGTGAGTTCCCGAAACTCTGTTTGAGGAATAGGTTCAGTTGATACAGAGTCAATAGGATCATTCGCCGCAATCATAGTTGTTGCGTCTTCGTTTGCGGATTGGTTATCAGTTCGACTGTTCGAACAACTCATAAGTACGGTAAGAAAGGTTAGTATGATAAAACGCATGACTATGCTAGAAGCTCAAATAGGCAATCTAGAAGATTTTTTCCATAATGTTTGTGGGTAATCTAATCATCACATCAACATTAATTTCCTCAGAACCTTATCCCCATTTACAAATTGATATAAAAAATCGGTCGGGAAGTCCTTGTTAAATTGTTAAGGAAACAAACCTTGCAAAATGCAATTTGATATCTGGTCATTAATCTTGATTGTCGCCATTTTCAATGGCTTTCTTTTTGGGGCAGTTCAGATAGTGAAAGGGCTGTTAGCAAAAAGGTTCAATGCCCTGGCTCTGGCATTGATTATTTTGGCATACTGCCAATTGCAATATTGGCTTGGCTATCAAGGCTATTACGAATTTGTACCCCATTTAATTTATGTGGAAGCACCACTTTGGTTTTTAGTTGGACCATTGATTTTGGTACATGTTAAAGGCAGCATTCTGGTAAAGGATTTACTTCACCTGCTCCCAGCGCTTATAATGCTTGGCTTTGTAATGCCATTCTATTTTTTACCTGCGGAAATGAAGCTGGAATACTTTTTAAAGCAATCCGATCCTGATAGCTATGAACCTAACTTACTGCAATACATTTACCTGCTTCACCTCTCCATTTATGTGTATCTGGGTTTTAGGGAAATGGTGGCTAAGGACAGGATTATTTCAAAGGTCACATCTAACGCTGCCTTGCTAAATAATTTCAACCTGAAGTTAACATTGGCCGGCCTTGGGGGGTATTGCTTGCTAGCGTTTTGCCTGTCTTTCCTTATGGATTACAGTTACAGCTATTGGGCACCGTTCGATTTCATCAATTTCTTATTGCTAAGCATCATGCTGATTGTGGTTTCACTTACCCCATCATGGTACATGAATGTTCCTAAGAATTTAGAGAAGATTAGTTCTGCTGATATAACCCGCCTTAAGGAGATAATGGAAATTGTTGATGAAAAAGTAAATGCTGACCGTCTATACACGAATCCTGAATTGAAAATAAGCGATGTAGCTGAGCTTGTCCGGATACCCATTCATCAGATTTCTGCGGCCATAAATCAGGTTAGGAGCCAGAATTTCTTTGAATACATCAACACTTACCGGATCAACGCTGTGAAAGAAAATATGGCCAACCCAGAGTATCGTAACTTCACCCTGATGGCGATTGCCAATGAATTCGGCTTTAACAGCAACACTTCATTTCATCGAATTTTTAGAAAATACACGGGGAAGACCCCCAAGGCTTACTTGAAGTCCCTGGAGGCCTAAGGGTGTATTTGACCTTAAGGTATCAGTCGAAAAAGTCCCCCTCATAAGAGGTAACCGCTACACGAGTTCGGTTTATTGAACCCCGTCCATCATTCTCGAAAATCAGGTAATAGCCGTTCTCATTTTTAAAGAATGCCATCGCCCAGAGGTTGGCCCAATCAGCCTGGTTGGCCTCATGCGCAACCGGTGCAGTTTGAAATCTTGTCCAGTTGATGCCATCTTGACTCGTGGCAACGCCATAACCAGAGTCCTGGCCCCAGGTTGGGTCACCGCCATCGCTGCGGTAGGCCATCACATAGCCCTTGTCTGTTTTTATAACCACCGGCGACTCCACCTTATAATCGTCCCAGGCGCCGTCCGGTCCTTTACTCAAAACAGGCTCCGGGTGCTTTGTCCAGGTGATACCATCAGTGGATGTTGCCATGCCGATGGCCATGTCTGGGTTTACCTGGTCTTCAAGCATTACTGCATAATACATTCGGTACCCGTTTCCATCCCGGATCACTGAGCCGCCAGTTAAGGCGATTTCATCCCAGAAGCCATTTTCTGATTTTATCACTGGCTCTGGATGCACAGTCCAGGGGCCATCAACTGATGGTGCCGTAGCCCTGCCCATTCCATCACCGACGCCATTGAGAAATATGTCGAAATACATGGTAATGGTGCCATCGGCCTCAACCAAAACAGTTTTGACGGAAGGATGGTCAGATGCACCATTTAGGTAGGGAACATCTTCACCGGAAAAGGTTATTTCTTCGTTACGCTCCCATTTTATCATGTCGTCAGATACAGCGTAGCCTATACGGATGTCACTTGGAGGCCACCCGCCAACATTGTCGTTATAAAAAAGGTAATATTTGCCATCCAGTGAAATCACGCTTGTTGGGCTGGTCAATACACCTGAGAAATTATTACCGTTGGTTGGTAGTGCGTGAGCTGACGCAAGGCCAGATAGTTGAAACCTAACAGCTGCTTGAGTATTGTCATCAGCTGGTGGAGTGGTAGTTTCATCATCGCCACAACCGATTAAACTCCATGTAATTAATAAGATGAAGGGTATCATTTTATCCATTGCTTTTTAGGGCAATGGTAGTTTCGATATTACCTCGAAAAGTAAACATAATGCCCGGGTTTATGCCATTTCAGAATATGGAATAAACGCCTTTATTTTTTAAATCGATTCCTCATTGCAGGAATCGCCCTGGTGATAAAGACACGCTTTTCATTTTTGATGAAAGCATCGACATCCGCCAGGTTGGTCAATGACCGCATTTTGGCCAGGCCATCCCGGACGTTGTAATTGGTACTGCTATCATTAAAAGGATCGGCTGATTGCATGTCTGCGGATTTCTTGGCCTTTTCATTTTTAGGCTTTGTAGGCTTCTTTTCGGCTTTGCTCTTTTTGGCCTTAGATTCCTTCTTGATTTTGACCTTTCCCTTGGGCTTATCTTTCTTTTCAGGTTTGCCCTGAGAAATTTGATCTACCTTGTCAGAAAGCTTTGTGAGCTTTTTTTCGTTTGATGCAAGCTTCTTTGAAAGCGATTTTATTTCAGATGAAAGCGCCTTGATTTCTTTTTTCGCTGCCTTTAATTGCTTGGCTGACTTGTCTTTGCCCATGTGAGGTTAGGTTCTGAATTCAATTTACAAAATCGGAAAGTGAGCAGCGAGAAATCAACGTTAAGTTTTATGGGGTGGGAGGTGTCAGGTTAAACATCTAACATGGCGGAAAGCTTTGGACTTTTTCGGTTCCACTGCTCAGTTATGACTCATAACGGTTTGTGTATGAAGCATAGCCGTCCCATAGGGCAGCTTTGATTTCATACACTTTGTTGGCGCATTGTGCTTTTTATTTTTTTAGTCCCATAAGTCCTTCTGTCAGGGCAAATGCGAAATGAAGTATTGTTGCAACTGTCCCGGGTATTTGAGCGTCCATGGCTACAAATGTATCCGTCCAGAAAACAATATTGGCTGTCCCAAGTGTCAAGTGGATGAAACAGGCAAGTAAGTTCCAAAATCTAAATTTGTCAGCCGTCTTGGCCATTCTGATGAAAACGATTCCAAATAGTCCTGCCAGCATGAACCCTTCAAACATTTCAATGGCTCCTAATGGGTCATTATGGAGTTGTTTTAGTATGCCATTGCCTGTAAAGCGTCCAATAATTGTCATGATAGCTTGCAGAAAGCCTACTATTACAAGAAACCATCCGTTAATTGTCAATAATCTCTGTCGTGACATTGTTCATCCTTTTGCATGTGCGCCAACAAGCGAGTATGTGTATTACACATGCCTACATTATGTACTTCTAATCTATGGTTTTTAAGCCATTAGGTGCAAACTGTACCCAGCCTAAGTATCCACAGACTTTATTAATAAATTGATGAATCAAAGTTTAATAGAAATCAGTTCACACACCTCAAAGAATCTTCTCCAAAATCTTCTGAGTAATCAAATAAGTTGGTTTTACACCCTCAGGGCCAAGGCTGCCTGAAGCCAGTGTTTTACCTGTGATCAATGGGTTATCAGAGGCATAGTAAGCGTACATTACTTTTACATTTTCCGGTATGCTCCGCCTGATGAGTGAAGCGGCTTGGATGGCCTTTTGATAATGAACACCTTCCATCTCAATGCCGATAGCATTCCAGGTGGAGTTTTTGAAATATTGAAGAATGTCCCGATTCTGGAGTGAAGTGCCTAAAACGGTAATCATCGAACCTTCAAATACTTTCAATCCAAACCCCTCAAAATCTTTTTTGGTGAATTCATTCTTAAAAGGATAATTGTCAGTTGTGCCCTCAAAAACATGCGACGTCGGGATCATAATATCACCTTTATCGCCTTGCAAAATTCCAGCTTTGCCCATTATCGAGATTGATTGCACATCCAGTTTTAACTCCTGGTCTTCCTTTTCATAAGGCTTAAGCAATTCATCCATGCATTCAAAAGCCTGCTCACCAAAAGCGTAATCCATTACAATCACGACAGTTTTATGTTTGGTTTTAAGCCCAGGAATTTTGGAGATGTCTATAATCTGAACAATAAGATTTGTGCCGGCGGTATCGGTCAATTCAACCAACCCATTCTTTAACGCAAACTTTTTAATTTTTTCCTGCAGCGCCTTATTATTCGATTGGCTTGTTTGTTGGGCTAAATCATCCAGACTTGAAGATTTAGATTTAGGCAGTGCAGCTTTACCATAAAGCGTGTTTAAAACACTGTGCAGGTTAGCGCTAATAATGTGCACCTTGTGGTTTAATAGTCCTTGATCCTCAAGGCTCTGCTTGATTGCCTGTGCCCAACGGTCACCATAAATGTGGTGGCCAATGTGGTCACGGAGTTTAGTAGAAATGGATATTTCCCTATCGCCTGAATTGTTTAGCTCATCGATCGCTATTTGCCCTAACCAATAACCTATATGGTAAAGGCTGTTACCATTTTTACCGGCTTCGAATTTCAGGACAGCTTCTTTTGTTTCTTCGAAAGTCCTGCCCAATACATTACTCAGGTAGGTGAGGGCCTTATTTTGATCAAAAGGTTCACCAGCCTCCTCAAGTTTTACCACTCTACTCAGTTTCTGCCAATCCTGGGAGGGTTGATTTTTACTATCAAGGGCGTGGTTCCGAATTTTGTCTGCCTCTACATAAATGAAAGTGAGGTGCGTCAGGATATCATAAACATCGCTACGTCCACGGGTCATTTCGATGTACATGCTATTATCATCTATGCGATAACAGTTTCGCCTTCTTTTTGGTGGTATTAGGGCCTCGAAAGACGACTTCTCGTAACCTTCCTGCGCAATCAGTTTGATAAACCGACACTCTTCAATACCCCGTGGTAAGCGGTCGATCACATAAAGCAGACCATCAAGCTCAACTTTTTCAGGGTCGCTGATAGAACCATAAATTTCCGGATTAAGCTGAATGAGGTTAGAGCGTAGTGAGGAACCAGATATGCCATTAGGTTTGTAGCTGCCCCGGTTAAAGAGGTGCCTCATGTTTACATAAATCTTTTCGATTGCAGTGCGGGATTCCCTTGCTCTCTTTTTTAAGTTTTCATTCATTAACTCAAAAATAGGTGAAAGGTGATAATCGTTGATACAGCTGGGATTATCCCTATCGAATACTTCATTTTTCGGTACAAAAAACAGCGTGGGCTTAGCCCACACCGTTTCAGGAATTTTATTTACGATACTTCATTCTAAAGACTACCTGATTAGACTCTTCATGCATTGATTCATTGATCAAAATGAACCCGTATTTTTCATAAAAAGGCCTTCCAATCCTATTCTTTTTAAAAACCTCAACTTCTAATTCATTATAGGATTGGGAAATATAATCGACTAACTGTGTGCCAATCCCTTGTGATTGGCTCTGAGGATCAACGAATAACCCCCCGATTTCATTTCCATGCATCCCGATGAAGCCAAGAATTGCACCTTTTACTTCGTAAACCCATGTGTCTGAGTTAGGTATATAAATGTTTAGCATGTCGGCTTTCACCTTTTCCACGAACGCCTTTTCAAGAAAAGGATGGGCGATAGTAGAGGCTTTGAGCCATATATTATAAACACTTGATAAATCTGATTTTTGATATTTTCTGATCATTCTTCTAAAATTTTTGAATTAGACGCACCTATGCCCTATTGGGAAATGCGAATTGTTAAATAATGTGATAATGAGCCTTATTCAGCGCTATGTGAAAGGCCCAATAGACTGTTAGCTAGGATTAGGACAAGTGCTTCAAGATTCCTTGCGGAATCAGATCACTTGCCGTTAGGCCGATGCCACCATTGTTTCAGAAAAATAGACTGTAGAAATCATAAAGTAGCAAGGATATACAATTCGGTCTAATATTCGTTGTAATCGGGTAGGCATTGAGATTTAAAAATTTAAACAAAACAGTTGGATGCATGTTGAAACTTACCAAAACTAACGTTTGTTAGTTTACATAAACGATCTAACTTTGAAAGAGGCGAAATTATGAGCACAGTAGAACTAGAAAAGCGGTTTCAGGACAAGATTGATGCAGATATTCGCATTGAGCCAAAGGACTGGATGCCTGATAGTTACAGGAAATCGCTTATACGCCAAATCTCACAACATGCACATTCTGAAATAGTGGGAATGCTGCCTGAAGGTAACTGGATAACCAGGGCACCAACACTTAGAAGAAAGCTGGCGCTGTTGGCCAAGGTGCAGGACGAGGCAGGACATGGTTTATACCTCTATAGTGCTACTGAAACCCTTGGAATTGAAAGAGATGAAACCATCGAAGACCTTCATTCTGGCAAAGCCAAATATTCAAGCATCTTTAATTATCCTTCATTAACATGGGCGGACATGGGTGCGATTGGCTGGTTAGTTGATGGTGCGGCAATCATGAACCAGGTGCCGTTATGCAGATGCTCCTATGGACCTTATGCAAGGGCAATGGTGAGGGTTTGTAAGGAGGAGAGTTTCCATCAGCGACAAGGTTTTGAGATAATGCTGACCCTTTGCAAAGGCACTGAGGCTCAAAAGATTATGGCCCAGGATGCGCTCAATAGATGGTGGTGGCCTGCTTTAATGATGTTTGGCCCAACCGACGATGATTCGCCAAATTCGGTGCAATCAATGAAATGGAAGATCAAACGGTTTAGTAATGATGAACTCAGACAGAAGTTTGTGGACATCACTGCCCCCCAGGCAGATTTTCTTGGAATTAAAATACCCGATGACGAACTGAAGTGGAATGAACAATCGGGTCACTATGATTTCGGTGAGCCGAATTGGGAGGAGTTTTACAATGTTATAAAAGGGAATGGCCCTTGCAATAAAGAGCGGATAGAGGCGAGGAAGAAGGCCTATGAAAATGGGCAATGGGTGAGGGACGCAGCTACAGCACATGCTAAAAAGAGAGCTGCAAAACGAAGTTTGGCACAAGTTGCATAATTCATATAAGGATAAGGAGTACCCCTTCCGGATAAACAAATTGGGGCCCAAAAATG
Organism: Cyclobacteriaceae bacterium; assembly: GCA_040222875.1. Classification (GTDB taxonomy): domain Bacteria; phylum Bacteroidota; class Bacteroidia; order Cytophagales; family Cyclobacteriaceae; genus JAJCYL01. The sequence continues at coordinate 7,583 of JAVKCG010000009.1, forward strand.
AGTGAACGAAGTTGGCCTTTGTGGGAATTGTTTATCAGAAGCAGGAATGGCCTCCATCATAAACATGTTGGAAGCCTTCATGCTGCTGATGCCGAAATGGCAATCGAAAATGCCAGGGACGTATATACCCGCAGAAACGAAGGAGTTAGTATTTGGGTGGTCGAATCAGTCAAAATTACTGCTTCCGATCCGTCCGAGGCAGAAGCGATGTATGAGCCTGCCAATGATAAAGTGTACCGACATCCTACTTTCTACAACTTGCCTGATGAGGTAAAGCACATTTGAAGTAGAAATTCCAAATGTCAAAAACCAAAATACAATACCGAATGTTGATACAGTCTTTAATGTTGTCATTTGATATTTGTGATTTGTAATTTGCTTTAACAGATGCTTTCAAAGGAGGTACATTTTGATTATCTAATAAGGCAAGCCGATAATTGCTTGATCCTAGGTCAGCGACTTGGCGAATGGTGCGGCCATGGCCCTGTTTTAGAGCAGGATATCGCCATGACCAATATTTCCCTTGACCTGATTGGTCAATCAAGAAGTTTGTATCAATATGCTGCCAAAATTCAAGGCGATGGTAAATCAGAGGACGACCTGGCATATCTCCGGGATGTGCTCCAGTTTAGAAACTTTCTTTTAGTTGAACAGCCAAATGAAGATTTTGGTTATACAGTAGCAAGGCAATTTTTCTTTGATGTATTTAACTATCATTTCTATAAAGAATTAGCGGCTAACTCCAATGATGAACAGCTGGTCAACATTGCTGTGAAATCTTTGAAAGAAGTCTCTTATCATGTAAAGTGGAGTTCCGAATGGATCATTAGATTAGGTGACGGAACAGACGAAAGCCATGAAAGGATTCAGGCTGCTGTCAATGATCGCTGGCCTTATACAGGTGAAATGTTCATTCCGAATCAAACCGATGAGGAGGCGCTGAAGTTGGGTATAGGCATAGATTTGGTTAAAATAAAGCCGCTATGGGACAAAATGGTGAGTGATACCCTTGCTGAAGCTACCTTGGAAAAACCTGAGGCCAGCTGGATGCATCAGGGGGGCAAGGATGGCCGGCACACTGAACATCTAGGATATATTCTTGCTGACTTGCAATTCCTACAGAGAGCTTATCCAGGCGCCAGCTGGTAATTTGTAATTTAATCATGATTGAAGAAAAGGTCCAGATAGAAAAGTTGTGGGAGATTCTTGAATCTGTCAAGGATCCTGAAATACCAGTACTCTCCGTCGTTGATCTCGGAGTAGTACGGGAAATTAGTGAGCAATCAGGACAGGTTATTGTAACTATCACTCCAACATATTCAGGATGTCCTGCCATGAATGTAATAGAGGAGGATATAAAGTCGACCCTTCAGCAATCAGGATATGAGGTGACCGTTGAAACAGTACTGTCCCCGGCCTGGACTACAGATTGGCTTTCGGCAAATGGGCGTAAAAAACTGGAAGAATTTGGCATTGCCCCTCCGGCCGAGGGCTCACAAAACAAAAGAGTGCTATTTGGAGACGAACCCATTGTCCGCTGTCCTAACTGCAAATCAACTGCTACCAAAATGGTAAGCCAGTTTGGCTCAACAGCTTGCAAGGCCCACTATAAATGCAAGGACTGCCTGGAGCCATTTGATTATTTCAAGTGTATTTAGTGCTCAAATAATGAGAAAAGACTGAGCATAATGCCCAGTCTTTTTGGCAAGCAACGTCTTTCATTGAATAGGCTGCAAGCGTTTGGTTAGTTGGTCCTTAACACCTGTGTTGATTAGTTGAAATTAATTTGACGTGGTTTCAATAGATACCCAAGGCGACTATATGAATCTTTTACTGAATTACCATTGTGGATATTGCTCACCACTGAATTTATTAAGTCCTTTGCTCTTTTGCTTTCATGTAAAAAGACTGCAGTAACTTGAGAAATGATATCTAGTTTTTGGTCACTTAATCCGCCATTCGAGATCATTTCCCTGGTAAGAATATAAATCAATTTGAATTTTTGATAGTTCTGGAAGGGAAGTGAAGCTCTTAATGCCGTTGAGTCATCTTGAGTATGGAAGATATCTTCAGGGTCAATGTCAAATTCATTTAGAGTTTTAGAGAGGTACTCGACATCAGTTTGCGTAATCTTCTCTTCTTTGTAAGCCGTCCTGATCAGTTGCTGGAGGTTGTCTTTGTCTTGATTCCCGAATAACCGGATAAACAGTTGTGCAATCATTTCGCGTCTGGTTTAAATTTGATAAATACAATTATATATTCTAATAGTTCTATTTAGGTAACCCTTTAGTAGTAAAAATTTTATTTGCTCTAAGCGAATCAGAGTTGATTTTAACATTATTTGAGTTCTTAAGGATTCTTTCAAAACAGTTTTAGCAAACTGATTAATTCCCACTGATTTACCTGCTAAGTTGATATCGATCATCGTTTGAATCTTTGGACAATATAAATTTCCAATGTAACTACAATTAATTGAGCATGTTTAAGAAGTATCTCAGTTAATAGCCCCATCCACAGAATTTATTCTTTCTTTGCTTTCAATTTTTAATAAATGACCCGCGAAGAACTCATCAACCAAATTTCAAATAAAGAATCCTTGCTATGTGTGGGTTTGGATACAGACCTGAATAAAATCCCAAAGCATTTGTTGAAGGAGAGCGATCCGGTTTTTGAGTTTAACAAGCAGATCATCGATGCCACGGCTGAGTTCTGCGTGGGATACAAGCCTAATCTTGCTTTTTACGAAGCACTTGGTTCAAAAGGGTGGGAGTCACTTGAGAAAACTGTGGACTACGTCCCTAATAATCAATTTATAATAGCTGATGCCAAGCGTGGTGACATTGGTAACACATCTAATCTGTACGCCAAAGCATTTTTTGAAACGATGGATTTTGATGCGATCACTGTGGCACCTTATATGGGCGAGGACTCCGTGAAACCCTTTACGGGATTTGATGGTAAGTGGGTGATTTTACTTGGCCTGACGTCCAATAACGGGAGCAAGGATTTTCAAATGCTTCAAATTGAAGGAGCCGGAAATCATCTCTATCAAGAGGTGTTGACCCGAAGTCAGCAATGGGCAAGTACTGAGGAGCTGATGTACGTTGTTGGAGCAACTAAGGCTGATAAGTTCAAGGAAATTCGTGAAATTATTCCGGATCATTTCCTTCTTGTTCCCGGGGTCGGGGCCCAGGGTGGCGATCTGGAAGAAGTTTGCAAATATGGCCTTAATAGTGATTTTGGGCTACTTATAAATTCCTCAAGAGGCATAATATATGCGGGTGATGGGAAAGATTTCGCAAAAAATGCCAGAGATGAGGCAGCAAAGCTTCAGCAGCAGATGAAAGCATGCATTGATAAATACATGTAAATGTGGAAGAGCAATTCCTTCATTTTATATGGCAATACCAATACTTTGATGGTGGTCAATTATTAACTATTGACAAGCAGAACGTCACTGTTTTTAAACCGGGAACAAGAAATAGCGATGCCGGACCTGATTTTGAAGAGGCAAAAATCAAAATTGGAGATATTGAATGGAGTGGGCATGTAGAAATCCATGTGAAGTCGTCAGATTGGGATGCCCACAAACATTCAGAAGACCGAAAATATGATTCCACTATTTTACATGTCGTTTGGGAAAATGATAGACAAATTATGAGATCGGATGGAACGAAAATCCCAACCATCGCCTTGAAGGGGCTGATTGAGCCAGCCCTGTACGATCGATTCAAAAACCTAGTTCGGTCCCCATGGACAATTCCATGCCAACCAGAACTCAATAAAGTAAATAACCTCACCCGGCTTTCTCAGCTAGATAAGTCACTGGCTGAAAGATTGATTGAAAAGTCTCAAGCCGTGAGCAAAGTGGTGGAAGAAACTAAAGGTAACTGGGAAGAGGCTACTTATAAATTGATGGCAAGAAACTTTGGTTTCAAAGTAAATGGTGATCAGTTTGAGCAACTGGCTAACGTTACCCCAATAAATATTGCGCAAAAGTGTGCCGACAATCTGGAAAGTTTGGAGGCTCTGTTTTTTGGACAGTCGGGGTTGATCCCTCAAAAAACAAAGGAAAGTTATAGCCAGAAATTAGCAGATGAATACAACTTCATTTCACATAAACATGGATTAATCGCTATTAAGTCACCACACCAATGGAAATTCATGAGAATGCGCCCAGCAAATTTCCCAACAGTAAGAATCGCACAATTTGCGGGATTGATCCATCAGGTCAGGCATCTCTTTTCATGGATTTTAGAAACGGAAAATGTGGCGGCTCTCCATAAAGTGTTGAAAGTGCGGCAATCTGCATATTGGCAACAGCACTATCGGTTTGGTGTAAAAGCAGCTAGAGCAGTGCCTGCCCTTGGTCAACAGAGCATTCAAAATGTTATCATCAATACCGTGGTACCTGTTTTGGCTGCATACTCAAAAGCTATCGGTGATGACCGTTATATAATCAGAGCTGAGAAGCTCTTGCAAGAATTACCAGCAGAGAAAAACAGGATCACCAAGGTGTTCTCCGGAACAAATTGGAACGCCTCGAATGCATTTGATTCCCAGGCGTTGATCCAGCTTCACAACAATTATTGCACTAAGAAGCGGTGTTTGAGCTGTAATATTGGAGTATCTCTGATGCGAAGCTGAAAGATGGATACGATACTGTTTATTCTAACAATTACATTTTTAGCATCTTGTTTATTCAGGGTTTTTCGCAAAACTACTCCTGACCTTCACCTCATTTTTGCGATTGTTCTTGTAGTAAAAGTTATAGCGGCAATAGGGTTGGGGCTGATCTATTCCAGCTATTATGAAGGTGGAGACACATGGAATTTCTATAAGGCGGGTTTAAGGTTTAATGATCGAAATGAAACTTTGGCGGAGTACTTTGGGGAGCTTTCGGAACCTATTAATTATAGCACAACTCATGATCCGGGGAATGCCTTTTTCGCAAGATTGACTTCAATAGTAGTAAAGCTGTCATTAGGAAATTATTGGATTACAGCGGCTTTTTTCGCAACCGTAAGTTTTATAACACTTTGGACTCTAATGATGAGGTTAATCAAGTCTGGTATTGATAAATGGCCGATATTAATCGCTTTCTTTGGGTTTCCTTCCGTGGTTCTGTGGTCTTCTGGTTTATTGAAGGACACATTAATGCTGATTTGTCTGGCATCCGTTGCAATTGCCATTATCCCATTATTTTCATCAAAGCAAAAATTCAATACCATTGAGTTGGCCGCTGGGCTTTTGGGTTTGTTTATAATTCTTAAGGTTAAGTACTACTTGTTTGCAGTCTGTGCCGGTCTATTGATTTGTATTTGCACCTTCGAAATTTTCAAATCATGGCTACAACGATTGTCCGTTCTCATAAGATCATTTCTTGGTTTTGGCTTTGTAGCCCTGTTGATTATTGCTCTAAGCCAAATGCACTATAACCTAAAGTTGGAGCGTGTACTGTCTGTTATAGTTGAAAACTATGAAGCTTATAATCACCTCGATCAAGGTAAAAAGGTGGATTTTGATACCTTAGAGCCAACAATTGCAAGTTTCATTTGGCATTCACCCAAAGCACTTTTTACCGGTATTTTCAGGCCACTTATTTGGGAGGGTTGGAATGTTGTTTCAATCTGGGTATCAATTGAAAACACAATACTATTGGCCTTCTTCATTTATAGCCTGAGAGGTTGGCGCTCTTACTCAATAAATTCTGCCACTATTGGAGCATTGGCTTATTCGATGATTTTAGCAACACTTTTTGCATTGTCCACCCCAAATTTGGGGACATTATCGAGATATAAGGTTTCATTTCTGCCGATCTTCATTTTTGTAATAATGTATGCTATTTACAATTCACGAAAAACGGGACGGAACATCCACGGATGACACAAAAGACCTAATTAGTTTGTGCGGAATCATTTTCTTTTAGCACACGCCTCAATACTTTTCCAACATTGGATTTTGGAAGCTCATCAATGAATTCAATGTACTTTGGGCACTTGTAAGCCGTCAAATTGTCTCTACAATAACTGCTCAATTCTTCATCAGTCAAGCTTAAATCTTTCCTCACCACGAATATTTTCACCACTTCTGTTGACTTGTCATCCGGAACCCCGATGGCACCTACCTCCAAAACTTTTGGATGCGAAGCCACAACATTTTCAATTTCATTAGGGTAAACATTGAAGCCAGATACCAGGATCATTTCTTTTTTACGGTCCACGATTTTAATGAAACCGTTTTCGTCAATTATTCCCATATCACCGGTATGTAGCCAGCCATCGATCATTACTTCATCAGTGGCTTCCGGCCTTTGCCAATAGCCAACCATTACCTGAGGCCCTTGCGCACATATTTCTCCAATTTCCCCAGTTTTAACTGGGCTGTTGTTTTCGTCAAGAATTTGAATGTCTGTGCCGGGAATTGGAACACCAATACTGCCAATTTGATGATTTTTGCCATCAATGGGGTTGATAGTCAGCACCGGACTCGTTTCCGTAAGACCATATCCTTCAATAAGCGGTTTGCCTGTTACCCTTTCCCATTCTTCGGAAACTGATTGTTGAACAGCCATGCCACCACCAACGGCCAACTTCAAATGAGAGAAATTAACATGTTCAAATTCTTTATTGTTGAGGAGTGCGTTAAACAACGTATTCACACCGATAAGCATGGCAAAATCCTGCTTTTTGAGCTCTTTAATAAATCCAGGTAAATCTTTAGGGTTTGTAATCAGCACATTATTAAGCCCAAGCTTGATGTATCCTAAAGAATTCGTCAGGGCAAAAATGTGATAAAGCGGCAATGGGGTTATAGTAATATCTCCGGTTTGTATCGGATCCAACAGACTTTCTACTTGCATTAAATTTGCTGTCACGTTGCGATGACTGAGCATGGCACCTTTTGAAACCCCAGTTGTACCACCAGTGTATTGCAAGAATGCCAGGTCATCGAGTGAAATTTCAGGGGCTGCAAAATCCTGAAGGCGGCTTTCAGCCAAAATTCGGTTCCATTTGAGATGACCACGTAGCTTAAATGGAGGCACCATTTTTTTAAAATGTTTCACGGCAGTATTCATAACCCATCCCTTCATGCCACCTACCATGTCTCCGATTTCGGTTACGATCACCGTCTTTATAGCAGTTTTATCGATGATACTTTCAAGGTTATGCGCAAAATTTGCGAGTATGACCACGGCAACTGCACCAGAATCCTTGAATTGGTGCTCCATTTCACGCGGGGTATAAAGCGGGTTGGTGTTTACTACAACCATTCCAGCCCTGAGAGCACCAAAAATTGCGACAATATTTTGAAGTAGATTGGGTAATTGAATTGCAACCCTATCACCTTTTTTCAATCCATGATTTTGTAGAAATGCAGCAAAATCCCTCGAATGTCGGTCTAATTGCCTATAAGTGAGCTGCTTCCCAAAATTTTCACAAGCCGGATTATCTGTGAATTGCGTTGCTGCCTGGGAAAGCACATCTCCGAGATTGGCATATCTTGAGTAGTTGATTTCAGGGGCTTTTCCGTTTGGATAGTACTTATACCAGGGCTTCATTATTAGTCTGTTTGTTGGTGATGAATCCAATATAGGGTGAATCCTAAACAGACGAAAATATTACTAACCTATTTATTGTGATTTAAAAGAAGGGGCACATTATTGGTAGGTAGCAAGCACCCGCATTGTTTTTTTTATCTGAACAAAGTGCCTTTGATTATGTGCTAATAAGAAACGATAACAATCGCCGAGTTTAAATCTTAAGATTATTCCAATTGCCGATTTAATACGGATTTTACCGAGGTCTATTTTTTCAGATGAATCAATTAAACTCTGAAATTCAAGCATATTCCTCTCAAACTCAGTTAATGCCTGGGTTAATGGCCGCCTCGTTTTATGCGGGTCCATATTGCTGAAGGTCCGCATGGGGTTAGTTACGGTGTTTTTTTTTGGCAACATGGCCTGTACCATTCGCTCACCAAAAAAGCCTGGTTTATAGCTCTCAGATTGATTTTTATTGGCTTTTTTAACACCTTTTTTGATGCGGGGCAGGTAAACATCAAAAACCATGTTCAAATGCTCAATACAATCTAATACGCTCCATTTGTTCTTCTCAGGCTTAAACTTTAGCGAATTCAGCGGGATGTTGGAAATTTCCGTTTTGAAAAATCTCAGTTGATCGTTCAGTTGCAGTTGTAGATCCTCAATCAATTCAAAGTTCCTGATGGACATTCTGATGCAATTATTTACTGAGGCATAACGGCTTATTCGAATATCTGTTTTAACAATTTGACCTTAAAATCTCAAAACATAATGTTGCTTCTCCTTGAGCGGAGCGTAGAACAAAAGCCCCAAATGGAAGAGATCAACAGTTAATTGGATTTGTGGGTCATTCACTAATTCGCTCCAGGCTTTTTCCATGCCTTCTGACCAATGGATATCACCGATTGCGATTACTGTTGACGGAATGGTTTTTTTGGCTAATAGCGATACATATTTTAAAGTGGCCTCGTAGGTGTGGTTAGCATCTACATAAGCAATGTCAATATGGGGTAAGGTTGCTATTATTTCGGGTAAAACCAGATCTATGTTATTGTGATAAAGTGTCACATTTGGCAATTCATTTAAATGTCTTTTTGCTAATTCATGCAGGGCTTTACTGCCTTCAACGGAATGAACATGCGCCTCATTATTCGCCAGATACCGCGTAGTGATTCCCAGGTTGGTTCCAAGCTCAATAATGTTACGGGCTCTGATATGCCTACTGCATTTGGCCAAAAACTCACCTATAAATTTGGCGCTTGAAGATGTATTAGCAATATCCTTTACAACCCTGCGCTTAAGTGTCCTTTTAAAAGAGCCAGCACCTAAATCTTCGATTTCAATGGTTGAAGTATCATTCAAAAATGAAGCTCTAATATTCTCTGCTTCCGGATTTATAAATTTCTTAGCAGGCTGTCTTATAACCTGATCATAAAATTGGTAGATAAAAGGAGAATGTAAACTATGGGCATCAACACAATGAAGCCAGTGCTTGAAGTATGCCAGATAGTAATGTTTTTGTTGGCTGGTCAAAGGTTAATTCAACCGATAGGGGGCAGTCATTATAAATTCGGGAATTTTCACCTCGAACCTTTTACCGTTCAAAACCACTTCCATTAGGTAAGTGCCATACATTTTGCCCAGGCCTGATTTTAGGTTACAACCAGACACATATTGGTGAGTTTGACCAGGTTCCAACACAGGTTGTTGCCCAACTACACCATCACCCTCAACTTGTCTGTTTTTGAAACCAGCATCATGGATGTGCCAATGTCGGCGCATTAGCTGAATGGTATATTCACTTTTGTTTGTGATTGTGATGCGATAGGTGAAAACAAAATGGTATTGCCGGGGGCTTGAATATTCCGGCTGATATTCAGTTTCGACACTAACTTCAACTCCTTTAGTTATCTCACTTACCATTCTGATGCAATGATAGCAATTAGGGAAATATTAAAGATAAAGAATTCGGGTATAAAATTCCCAAAGTTGCCATAATTCAATGGGGCACTGATTTATTGAACATGTTTAAATGTGAGCTTGCCATCTATTTTTTCATCTAGGACGCCCATTAAATTATCGCTATTCTTAATTGTGCACCTGATTTTTTGTTGATATAAAAATGGCCTAAGTTGATCAAATAACCGTAGTTTGACCCAATCCTTTTCTGTAGTGATGATGAATTTCGCCTCGATAATTTTCATCGTATTTAAAATTTTCCTTACATCTCTTTGTTGATAATTGTGATGATCGCCGAAATTCAAATGCTCTTTTAAGTTATAACCTACTTTGATAAAATCTTTTAGCGGAGTTGAATTCGCAATTCCCGTTACAAGCAAAACGGGGGAATTTTGAGGTAACTCACTGCCTTCACAATTTTGGCACTGCATGTACTCAATAGTGGAGAAAAATACTGGTGCATCTGAGTATGAAGCTGTTTTTTGACGGATCTCCATTTGTTTTGGACTGTCCGCTTCGGCCGAACATTTAGTGATTAATATTAGATCAGCCCTCGAAGCACAAACTCTTTTTTCCCTCAAGTTGCCCAGGGGCATAACATCGTTATTGTAAAAGGGGTTTTGATAAGTAGTTAACAAAATATTCAAATCCCTGGTTAAATATCGGTGTTGAAAGGCATCGTCAAGAATTATTAAATCTGTTTCAGGATGAATTTTCAAAACTTCCGATACACCAGTCACCCTGTTCTTAGATACGATCATCACTACTTTACCCTTAAATTTCTGATAAATCATTGTGGCCTCATCACCGATTGTAGAGGGTGTGGATTCATCTGAGGCTATAGTTACTCCATTTGATTTTCGTTTGTACCCTCGGCTAACGATAGCGATTTTTTTTCCTCTGATGAGATAGGTTTCTATCAGAAACTCAACAAATGGTGTTTTGCCAGTACCACCGACGGCCAGGTTACCTACAGAAATTATTGGAATATCAAATTTGGTTTCACTTAAAATACCTTGATCAAATAGCCAATTGCGGAAATCCGTTATTTGCCCATAGATAATTGAAAGAGGGAAAAGGAAGATGAGCCTGATCAAATTCATAAAGCTTTAAATATCGCCATCAATTAATACAAAGGTGAATGCTTATTGAATTGATAGTTGCATCATTTATTTCAAATTGCTCAAACCAGTCTAGTGTATTCTCATTCTTATTTGAAGGATTTCTTTAAATGTTGGAATTTAGCCCACGTATTGATTTAAGATAAAAGGATTTAGAATGACTAAAGATCAAGCAAAGGAAATATTGAATGGGCTTACTAAAGGTGATAGCTTGTTGCGTCATGCAAGAACTGTTGAGCTTGTTATGGAAGCTTATGGTAAGAAGTTGGACGAAGACCCTGAAGAATGGGCAGTTACCGGGATGCTCCATGATGCTGATTATGAAGCTTACCCTGAAGAGCACCCGAACATAATTGTAAACAAGCTTCGGGAGATGGGTGAAGAAAAGATAGCCCATGCCATCTCAGCGCATTATACCAAATGGGGTGTGAGCTATGATACCTTACTTGATAAAGCCCTGCTTGCCTGCGACGAATTAACTGGTTTCATTGTAGCATGTTGCCATGTTCGGCCTGAAGGAATATCTACGCTGACAGCCAAATCTGTTAAGAAAAAATTAAAGACTGCCAGCTTTGCAGCCAAGGTTGAGCGGGATGAAGTTTATAAGGGTGTCGAACTTTTGGAAGTAGAGCTTGACGACCATATCAATTTTATCATTTCAGTTTTAAAAGAGCATAAGGAGGAGCTGGATATTTAGTTTTGCCAACTCATCGTGACCTTTTCTTAAAGCACCTCGCACAGACTTCGGATTTCCCTCTCAGTCTTGAAATAGAATCCGCTGAAGGGGTTTGGATGCAAGGAGCCGATGGCAAAAAATACATTGACCTGATCAGCGGAATTGGGGTTAGTAGTGTGGGGCATCGGCATCCCAAAGTGGTGGATGCCATCAAAGCCCAGGTGGATAAACACCTACATTTGATGGTTTATGGTGAATTTGTGCAATCGCCTCAGGTGCAATTGGCTGAAGCACTTGTAAAAACTTTGCCCCCCAAGCTCAATAATGTTTACCTCGTTAATTCTGGTTCTGAAGCAAACGAAGGGGCACTCAAGCTAGCCAAAAGATCTACTGGAAGATTTGAGATAATTTCTTGTTTTGATGCATATCATGGCTCCAGTCATGGTGCGCTTTCAGTTACTGGTTCGGAGGATTTCAAGCAGGCTTTCAGGCCCCTATTACCAGGGATAAAACACTTTAGGTTTGGGCAAATTGATGACCTTGACTTAATTACCACTAAAACTGCGGCTGTAATAATTGAAACTGTACAAGGGGAGGCTGGGGTAAGGGTCGCATCAGAAGAATATTGGAAAGCCTTGAGAAACAAATGTTCAGCAAATGGGGCGTTGTTGATATTAGATGAGATTCAATGCGGCTTTGGCAGAACAGGGAAATTCTGGGCATTTGAACACTATGATATTGAACCCGATATTATCACTTGTGCCAAAGGAATGGGAGGGGGTATGCCAATTGGGGCTTTCATCGCTAATGATGAATTGATGGGAGTGTTTAAAAACGATCCGGTACTTGGGCACATCACCACATTTGGAGGGCATCCTGTAAGTGCGGTTGCTTCACTAGCGACTCTCGAAGCCATTCGGAAAGAAGGTCTGTTAGGGGATGTCGAAAAAAAGGCGGACATGTTTCAAAAGCACCTGGATCATCCCAAAATCAAGGAAGTGAGAAACAAAGGGTTAATGATGGCAGCTGAACTCGAATCATTTGAAACCCTCAAGCTGATTATTGACAAGGCAATTGAAAAAGGGGTATTAACAGACTGGTTTTTATTTTGTGATAACTCAATGCGAATTGCACCACCTCTTACTGTTTCTGAAAGTGAAATTGAATGGGCTTGTAGCCGAATCCTGAATGCAATTGATGAGGCCTCCTAATTAGAGTGTATTTTCCTCCAAATTTTGAGGAGTACGTATGCACCTATAGTTGAGGTTACGGATAAAATCGAGGCGATTGCTATGTTGCCATACACCCAGTTGCCTGTAGCAAACAAGGCACTATAAACTGTGATACATCCAATCACCATTGCCATGATTTCCAATGGCAGATTATCAGGGCTCTTGGTATTATCCAAAGTAGAGAATTTGGACCAACCAGGCCCGGCTGGCTTAATTTTCTGGTAAAATGATTTAAGTGTAACATCCGATGTTTTTGGCGTGAGGTAGGTAGCTACCACCCAAATCAAAGTGGTGATTAGTGCCCCAATAACTGTTTTCATCCAGCCTTCCATTGGTAGTATTGCAAGGCGGTCATGGATAAATGTTAAATATCCGGCAATGATTAGCGAGGAAACCATTGCCACTATCTCTGTGTAGGCATTGATGCGCCACCAAAACCATCTGAGAATATAAATTAAGCCTGTGCCGGCACCTAGAAGCAGCAAAAGATTGAATGCCTGGCTGGCATCAGTAAGAATTAAACCCAAACCTGTGCCTAAAATCATTGAGACAATCGTGGAGATTCGGCCTGCCCAAACCAGTTCAGATTCAGATGCATCGGGTTTTATGAATCGCTTATAAAAGTCGTTCACCAGATATGACGCCCCGAGGTTTAACTGAGTTGACATTGTAGACATATAGGCGGCAATGAGCGAGGCCGCTACCAATCCTAATAGACCAGTTGGCAACAACGTAAGCATCGCTGGATAGGCCACATCATGCCCCAGTTTATCGGAAGATATCATTGGAAAGGCTGCTTGTAAATCATCAAGTCCCGGAAAAACTATTAAGGAAGCAAGAGCTATTAAAATCCATGGCCAAGGTCTGATGGCGTAATGGGCTACGTTAAAAAGTAGTGTTGCGCCCATGGCATTCCTTTCATTTTTAGCTGAGAGCATTCTTTGTGCTATATAACCACCTCCACCTGGCTCAGAACCAGGATAGTAAGATGCCCACCACTGAACTGCGAGTGGTACCATCAAAACAGGAACCCAAACCGATGGGTCACTCATATCTGGTAATATTGACATTTTGGATATTACCGTTTCGTTTTCCAATAGATTGCCGAGGCCACCAATTTCCGGGATGTTCAAAATGTAAACGCAAGCCCAAATTGAGCCGATCATAGCCATTGCAAACTGCACCAAGTCGGTAATGATAACTGCTTTTAAGCCACCCAAGGCGCTATAAATAAGCGTGATTGACCCAGCTAAAAGTAATGTTTGCCAGCCCTCCAACCCCAGGATCACTTCACCAAATTTGATAGCTGCAAGGGATACAGTGCCCATCACCAAGACATTGAAAATAAGGCCGAGGTACAATGCCCTGAACCCACGTAAAAATGCCGCTGCCTTACCGCTATACCTCATTTCATAAAACTCGATATCAGTCATAACCGCTGATCGCCGCCACAGCTTAGCATAAACGAAGACTGTTAGCATTCCAGTGAGGAGGAATGCCCACCAACCCCAATTTCCAGAGACACCACTTTCTCTTACAAGACCTGTAACAAGGTTAGGTGTGTCTGCGGAGAATGTGGTAGCTACCATTGAAACACCCAGCATCCACCAGGGCATATTCCTACCTGAAAGAAAAAATGCTGAAGTACTTTCTCCGGCTTTTTTAGATACAACGATTCCGATTACAAGTGAAACCAAAAAAAATGCAGCGATGATGAGCCAATCTAAGAGTTCAAAAGTCATAGGGTTAATTTGCGGTTTTGAGCATCAAATATGATGGCGTTTAAATGCCTCAATGGCTTCATATTCGGCCAGGCCTAATTGATCATATAAACTGGCAGTGGCCTTATTTCTATCTTCAGCCCTTTGCCAGAATTCACGGCTATCAGAACCGGGAAACAATGCAGAATCTTTTTGCGACTGATGCTTAAAAATTGCCCTTCGCTTTTTCAGCAACTGCTCTGGGCTCATCGGCACTGCCATGTCGATGTCATTTATATCCCATTCTTGCCAGGCACCTCTATAGAGCCAAACATAGCAGTCTTTCAACCAACCTTCGTTTTTCAATTTTTCCAATGCCTGAAAAATTGCATCAAGACAAACCCTGTGTGTCCCATGTGGATCAGACAAATCCCCTGCTGCATAGATTTGATGAGGTTTGATTTTTTGAAGAAAGTCAATAGTTATCTGAATGTCTTCATCGCCAATGGGCATTTTTTTTACTTTACCAGTTTCATAAAATGGCAGGTTTAGAAAGTGTGCCCTGTCATCCGGCAGGCCAATATAACGGCATCCGGCCTTCGCTTCCCCTCTGCGGATTAATCCTTTAATGGCTTGAACTTCTGCCGAATCCGGCTGACCGGGAGCCTTAGATTTTATCGATTTTCCAACTTCCGCATATAGATCGGAACCTTTGTCATTCGACATGTCATAGATGTCGTGAAAGTCTTTGATAAAATCAGCATAGCGAACAACGTCATCATCAAAAACTGCAATGTTTCCAGATGTTTGATAGGCCACATGGACTTCATGTCCCTGTTCATGGAGCCTTGAAAACGTACCCCCCATTGAAATCACATCATCATCAGGGTGGGGGCTAAAAATGATACATCTTTTTTTAGCAGGTTTGGCCCTCTCCGGCCGATGGGTGTCATCCGCATTGGGTTTGCCACCCGGCCACCCGGTTATAGTATGTTGAAGGTGATTAAAAATTTCAATATTAATATCGTAGGCAGCCCCATATTGAGTTACCAGATCACTCATGCCATGGTCGTTGTAATCCCTGTCCGTCAATTTCAGGATGGGTTTTTGTAATTTCTGGCAAAGCCAGATAACAGCTTTTCTGGTGAGTTCGGGGTTCCATTTGCAAGTGCCTACCAGCCAGGGGGTTTTAACCCTTGCAAGCTCATCAGATGCCGGTGTATCCAGAACGATTGTTACATTTTCATGGTCTTGCAGGTATGTCGCCGGAACAAGATCAGTCACCTCATCTTCAATGGTCTTTTTAATAATGCTGGCTTTACCTTCACCCCAGGCCATAAGAATAATTCTCCTGGATTTAAGAATTGTGCCTACACCCATGGTTATGGCTTTTCGTGGAACGTTTTCCTGACCAAAAAAGTCACTAGCAGCATCCACCATGGTCAGGTAATCAAGTGTGATCAATCTGGTTGGCGAATTAAGTCCCGAACCTGGTTCGTTAAAACCAATATGACCTGTTCTGCCAATACCTAGAATTTGAAGATCGATGCCACCGTAATCGTCAATTTTCTTTTCATAAGCCTGGCAAAAGTTTTCTATATCATCGCTAATTAAAGTTCCATCGGGAATGTGGATATTGGATTTTGGGATGTCGATATGATCAAACAGGTATTCATTCATAAACCGGACATAGCTCTGCAAAGCCTCCGGCTGCATTGGAAAATATTCATCCAGGTTGAAGGTGACCACATTCTTAAAGCTGAGCCCTTCTTCTTTGTGCATCCTTACCAATTCATCATAAACCGAAGTAGGAGAGGAGCCTGTCGCCAGACCAAGTACACATTGCTCACCCCTGACTGCTTTAGCTTTAATGAGCTCAGCAATTTCATTCGCCACGGCCTTCGAACCTTGCTGTTTATGATCAAAGATGACTGTATGAATGTTCTCAAACCGGATCGCCTGGTCATATGAATGAGCCTTGGCCTTGATAAGAGTTGAAGTGCTGTTCATTTTCGTCTTTTTATAGCTGGGCTTACAGGTGTAGTTTCATTAACCAATCTGTTTGTAAATCTTTACCTAATAAAAATTGGTGTTCGCCGATCCTTTCAAATCCATGACGTTTGTAAAACCGGATGGCATCAATATTTTTTTCCCACACACCAAGCCATATAAATGGGAAACCGGCCTCTTTTGAAATTGCAATAGCCCTATTTAATAATATGCTGCCAAACCCTTTGCCTTGTGTTTTTGCATGAACGTAAAGGCGTTCGAGTTCAATTCCACCTTCATTTTGGAATTCATTTTGGGCAAAGCCTTTTTTTAGCTTGATGTAACCAATGGCTTCATTTCCAATTTTTGCCAAATAGTAGGAAATATCTTCTGATGCCAGTTCATTACTTATTTTTTCGGGGTCAAAGCTACGGCCCAAATACTCGGCTACATCAACTGGATTATTTTGGTGGCCAAATGCCGTTTGAAAAGTTTCTTTTCCAATATTGATGATTTCCTGAGCATCTGATATGGTGCACTTTACCAGTTTCACTTTGTCAGATAATCCCTTATATCATTGGATAACTTTATTAAGTCTGGCTGGTGTGTGTACATCATGTGACCGCCCTCATAATAGGTCATGGTTACCCTGTCCATCACAATGCCATTTCTTGAGAATGTATATTCTGCGTCAAAAAATGGGGTAATCAAATCATAATATCCACTTGCCACTAAAACAGTTATGTCAGTATTCCGTCGCATGGCGTCACCGAGGCTTCTAGAGGTATTTACCGGTGTTGGCTCCCAATATTGCCCATCAGGTACTGTTCTCCAGCGCCATGTGCTGCCAATCGCACCGTTCGAAGTTAAATAAGGCCGTTCCATTTCAACTTTTAAAGTTGAGGCAAAATAGTGGTTTAATGCAGCAGTATATGCTGCTCCTATTTGATAGCTGGCAGGATCGCCCAGTGTAGGTCTGTCTGCAGTATCATCAGCCTCATCACCCATAAACCGGCCATCCAGCCGGCCAATTGCGAGGCCTTCAGCTTCAAGTAATTTCTTTTGGAACCTTGGCATCAACACCCTGTTATTTGATTGGAGTATATATCCTTTGTCTAGCCCAGTAAAGTAGCTGAGTTTTTCTGCAAGTTCATTTTTAGCATCCTCAGGCAGCAGCGACCCCCGGTAGAGTGCGGGGGCATAGGTGTCGTAAGTGAACTGACGGGATTCCTCAACGAAATCGATTAATGACATATCCTGACCGGCCTTTTTGTGATACCAGGCCGTCGCAGCCATACTTGGCAGGTACGTTAAATAGCTGGTGATATTATCATGTATGGAAGTGGACCCGTCATAGTCCAATGCTTGAGAAATAAGGATTAAGCCATTAAGTGCCATATTTTGACCACCACCTTCCAGGTATTCTGCAACCGCAGCAGCCCTTGTGGTTCCGTAGCTTTCCCCAGCGATATACTTGGGTGAGAACCACCTTTTATTCTCTGTAACCCATTGCCGGATGAACTTAGATACAGAACTGGCATCTTCATTCAAGCCCCAATAATCTTCTACTTTGCCCTTGCCAATCACCCGGCTATACCCAGTGCCAATTGGATCAACGAAGACTAAATCCGTGAGATCAAGTAACCCATATTGATTTGTGCCCAAATCATACGGAGCGGCTCCATCGTCATTTTTCGCATCAGAATCCACGCTTACAATTTGAGGGCCAAACAACCCCATATGAAGCCAAACTGATGCTGAACCTGGCCCACCATTAAACACAAAAGTAACCGGTCTTTTGGTGAGATCAGACAAGCCTTCCTGCGTATAGGCTACTGACCAAAGCGATGCAACAGGTTCACCTTTATCATTCTTGAGGTAGGTCTCTTTGGCTGTAGCCTGATAGCGGATTGTTTTACCACCGAATGTGCCCTGATGCGTTGTGACGAATGATTTGGGTTCGGGAATAGGCTGCTCATCTTTATCCGCCTCTTGTGAAAAAGCGAATGAGGAATACAACAGGACCAGTGATGCAATTTTAAATTTCATTTTTGAGGTGTTTTTTCAAATATAAAGTTGAAGTGGATAAACAATCGAAGCTTTATGTCAGTTGGCAGTGGCTGGTAATACCTGAGTAGCTACTGATCCGAAACCAACCCGAACCCCATCTTTTTCAGCGTGTCCTCGCATGGTTACTGTATCGAGATCATTGATAAAGGTTCTGGTGCTCCCATCGTTAAGCTGAACAGGGTTTTTACCAGCCCAGGATAATTCCAGCATTGATCCATATGAACCCTTATCTTTTCCGCTGATCGTACCGGAAGCCATCATGTCACCAATATTAACAGGACAACCATTCATTGTGTGGTGTGTCAGTTGCTGAGCCATGTTCCAATACATGTATTTGAAATTGGATTTAGAAACCACAGTCTCGGCACCATTTTCGGGAGTTATTCCAACTTCCAGAGCAATATCGAAATTCTTAGGCCCCTCATACCTCAGATATGGGAGTACTTCTGGTTGCTGTTTTGGACCATCTATCCTGAAGGAATCTAATGCATCCATTGTGACCACCCACGGCGAAATTGAAGATGCAAAACTTTTTGCCAAAAATGGACCAAGTGGTACATATTCCCATTTCTGAACATCCCTCGCTGACCAATCATTAAAAAGCACTTGTCCGAAAATATAATCCTCGGCAGTTTGTGTAGTCAGGGTTTGACCTAGAGCGGTTTGCTTTCCTATGATAAATGCCATTTCTAATTCAAAATCCAAACGCTTTGTGGGCGAATAAACTGGAGGTGAATCCTCGGGTTTAAGCTGGCCATAAGGCCTGGTAACCGGAACACCGCTTTCGACTATTGAGGAAGCCCTTCCGTGATAACCCACAGGGATGTGCCTCCAGTTTGGTAACAGGGCGTTCTCAGGATCACGAAACATCATGCCGACATTCGTAGCATGCTCAATGCTTGAATAAAAATCTGTGTAATCCCCCACATTTACGGGTAGGTGCATCTTCACTTTGTCCTGATCATGGAGAATTCCAGAATCTTTAAATTGACTGGTTTCATCAGCTAATATTGCTTGAACAGCCAACCTAATCCTGGTAGTGGTTTCTTTGCCGAGAGCGATGAAATCATTTAAATATTCACTGATGAATATAGATTCGTCAAAATTAAAGTCATTAAATCCACCTGACTGATTCAAAGCCTCCAGATCAAGTACTTTGTCGCCAATTGCAACACCAACTCTTTTTTCTGAATTGGTGGAAAAAATACCAAATGGAAGATTATAAATTGTGAAATCACAGGTTTCGTTATAGTCTACCCAGCAGTTAATTTTTGTCATTATTAATTAGAATTTTTCATTTTTGGATGAGGGTCAAAATTAGCATTTTTAGAAGGCCAAGCCACCGCTCTAACAACGGCTATTTGTGGAAGGTCAGAAATATTTTTTAAGAATTTGCAACCAAAAGAATTTAGGGTCAGTCTAATCACCAAACTTAAAAAAACATGAAAAGGTCAATCGCTCTAACACTGTCATTGCTACTCATAAGTTATGTTTCCAAATCGCAGTCAACACTGGCTGAGGAGAAGTTCCAAATGGATGGAATTGATGAGGTTGAAATTAAGGGCAGGTTTTGTGAAGTTAGCGTCACAGGTTACTCAGGGTCAACCACTTATTTCGAGGGGGCTATTACCGGAAGCTCAAGAGGCGATTATACCATTGAATATGATCGCAGCGGGTCATCGCTGGAAATTTGGGTGGATTCCCCAAGAAATAATTGGAGTGGAAGCATTCGGGGAGAACTTAAACTAAGGGTACCCGAAAATACCTTAGTTGTAGTTGATAATAGCTCAGGAGCGGTATTCGCAAACAACCTCTCAACATCAGAAACGAGGCTTGAAGCTAGCTCAGGCAAAATTGAAGCAGAAAATATTAATGGCGATTTATATATCGAAACCTCATCTGGTAGTATTGAATTGGATGGCCTTGTTGGGGACTTAATGGTTGAATCAAGTTCAGGTTCTCAAAGGATCACTGACGTTGTTGGGAATATTGACGGCAAGTCATCTTCAGGCCGCATTCGTTTTTTTGACATAGAGGGTGATATAGAGGCCGTTACCACCTCAGGTGGTATTTCTTTAGACAATGTAAAAGGCGGCCTGGAGTTGGAATCTTCCTCCGGCTCTTTGAATGGTGAAGAAATCGAAATAACTGCCGATTCATATTTCAAGAGCTCATCTGGATCGATAGATATGGAACTCGTTAACGATGTCAACTCACTCAGATACGATTTATCGGCTAGTTCGGGAAGCCTTAGAGTTGGTGATAAAAGGTCGGATGACCGTTTAATCGACAGAAGGGCCAGTGGCCCTGAAATCAGGGGAGTTTCATCCTCTGGAAGCCAGCGGTACTATAATTAGCTGATTCGTTTTAAGATAAAAGATCAAAGAACAAAGATTAAAGATCTGCAAGGAGGTATAATCCAATTAGACGATTGCTCAACACGAATCACAAAAAGTCTTTTGTCTTTTATCTAAAATCTTATATCTGACTAAAAATTCACCCTAATAAAATTCAACACCTGTTGCATCCCGGTCTTGATCTCACTGTTGGATAAAGTAAAGTTATTGTTCATGAATGAGAACAGGAGCAGCCTTCCTGTATCGGTGATCAAATACCCGGAGAGATTGTGGTTGTTGCGAAGGGTGCCAGTTTTGGCATAAACGAAAGGCTGGTTTATACCGGGGTACCAGTTTTTAATTGTGCCTGAAACCCCACCTACCGGTAAAACATCAAAAAGCCAATCCTGCCCTTTTTCATTCAGAAGTTGGTGAAGCAGTTGAACGATAAATCTGGGGGTAACGAGGTTGTATCGGCTCAGGCCGGAGCCATCAACCCACTTGGGCGGGTTGGAGTCATTAAAATAATTGTTTGATATGTAAGCCATCGTGTTTTCTGCAAAGAGGTTGTCAGAATGTAGGGAAGAGCACAGTAACAATATCTGCTCCGCATAAAAATTGTCACTGCGCTTCATCATGATTTCATAAAGTGACTTTGTGGGCCTGCTATATAGAACCTCGAAATCATCAGGCCTATTAGCAATCAGCACTTTTCGTTTTAAGGTGTCACTCAAAAGTTGAACACTTAATTCAGGATAAACTTTGAAAGGGATGGTTTCATCTACCGAACCAATAAGTGGTGATGTAAATAAGTTCATCTCTGGGTGCCTCCTCGAACCAAGTTCATCAGGGAACATGAATTCTTCGAAAATTGATGGAATAATGCGGCCGTTGTTAATCCTGACCACATTGCCATAGATTGGGAAAGCACTACGTTCAGGTTGAAAGCTATAAGCGTAATCGTCCCAGCTCCAACCGGGGCCAAATGCCTGACTTCGCATATCGTTGGGCACATAAAGCAGCGGCCCTTCATGCTGCTTTAAAAAATCATAAGCTGGCTGTTCCATAAAATCTGGATGTAGAAATGTTGGATCACCAGTGCCCCAAAAAAACAATGAATCCTGCCTGTAACCGTATTTAAAAGCAGGAATTGAGTCGCCAAGAATTTTGATCCCTGCAAAAAGTGTGAGCAATTTGGTGTTGCTGGCCGGTGTGAAATATCTGTCAGCATTGCGTTCGTAAAGCCACTCTTGGGTCAGGGGGTCAAAAAGTGTTAAACCTGTGAAATGCTTGTTTAACAAGGGATTGTCATCAATTTGTCTGTTGAGCGCTCTTTCTGTTCTAGAGATTTTTAAAGTGGCGCAACCAATGAAGAAACCAATAATGACAAGTAAGGAAACTGATTTCAACTGAACTGCTTTTAAGAATTGTATTTATCGTTCATGTACTTTACTGACCCATCGATCAACTGTTCCAGGATGTCGAGATCAACGTGTTCTTGCTTTTTTACATAAAGGCATGATACGCCAGTGGTGTATTTACCCAATTTCTGCATTAACTCCTCGTAGCGGCCAAAGCCACTCATAATGTAAAGCGTCATGCTTTGCTTGCGTGGCGAGAATCCCGTTACAAACCAATCACCCTCACGGCCGCTGTCATACTTGTAATGATAATTGCCAAATCCGACAATTGAACCGCCCCACATTTTCGGTTTTTCACCTGTAATCTTGCTCATCGTCTTGAGCAAGTAATTGCAAAATTCCTTTTTATCATCGCCCTCTACTGAGTCAATGAAAGCACCTACATCAGCATCGTTTTGTTTTGTCTTTAACTCAGCCATTTTACGTGTTTTTGTATTTATCCAGCAAATCAAGGCATTGCTTCTTCACTTTGTTCTGTAGTATAGGGCTCCAGCCAAGAAGTTTTCCAGGCAGGCCCAAAGCCATATGGCTCCACCTCCAAAAGTTGAAATCATCTGTGTGCTTAATGATTTTGTCACCATTAAACTCAAACGTTGCCTCTATAATGTTATGAACGAAACGGCCTGTTTTTGAGAACGGATATTTGGCTTCCCAATGCGCTGTTACTTCGTCACCATTTTGCTTGATATCTGAAAATTCAATTTGCAGCTGTCCTTTGCTTCTTTCGATAAGCATTCTCCACATATTGGCTGCATCTTCGCCAGAGAGCCTGCCAAAAGCCGGATCCTCAAATTGGACATTATCGGCATAATGTGAAACCATTTTTTCAGCATCTCCCGCTTGAAATGCTGAGTAAAACTCTTGAATTACCTGAATCCTTTCCATCAAACCCGAATTTACCTTTATTCTGAATTCCTCACCAATTTGGGATTGTTTAGGACAAAGTTGGAGGTTTGTTTCAAGAACGTTTTTTGGGGGCCGGCAGATTAATTTGCCTTTTTTAGCTTCTTCTTAAACTTTCTTTTTATGCCTTGCCTTTCCACTGTTTCGATACTAAACCACATGGCAGTCGACAACATAGTGTAATTGATAGAGCTTTCATTTTGATTTAGGTTTGAAAAACCTGCAATATGTTTTTAGCGCTTCACCACCAACATGAGACGTTGAAAAACCAAAAATGACATAATGCAACAAGAACCTGTTTACACGGTTTTAAATGACAACGCTTAACTTAAGTTTGCAAGGCGTCGTAAAGCAAACAGGTGAAGTTTAAGTATTTAACTATTGTAATTTCTTTAATAGGTACAATTAACTGCCTGGGCCAGTCCACAGGTGCACTTAAACTCAAAGGCGAATACTCGGCGGCTGATTCAGCACAAATTACAGAGTCGTACTATAGGGCACATGAAGCCGCTCATAACCTACTTGAGGTTGCTGATAGAATTTGGAACGTAAACCCTGATAAGGGCCAATCGAAGAGAGAGCTTAGAAAGCTGAATTGGGAAAAGGAGGAGGAGTTTAGTTATTGGCTTGGTGAGCCGGTGAAAATAGCCATGGTGAGAAGGGTTATTAGAAGGATTCATAAGAAATTCAGACGGAATATCATTCTGATAGCTTCCAGGGAAGATAGGGGAGTTTGCAATCGCTGGACTGGGGCATGGGCCATCCCGCTGGGCAAAATTCGGATTCGCTTATGCGAGAACTTTTTCAACAGCACTCATTTACAAGAAAAGATTATTCTCCATGAACTGGGCCATGAGGCTGGCATGCTATGGCATAGGGGAATCCACAATTGTTTCACTGCCAGCAGAGAAGCCCAGAGTGGCAATCAGAAGGTTAAAAGAAGCCCTGAAAATTACGCCTGGCTGGCCATGAGCTACCTGGGGCTTCAGTGTTCGTATTAGCTTAAGCTATTTATCCAGCCAAGCTTTAAAAGTCGGGGTTTTTTCCGAACTGATCACGATGTCATCATCAATTGATGGATTAAGGTTGATTTTAACCCGGCCTTTGAAGTAAGGATGGATTTCTGAAATAGACTCTATTCTTGTAAGGTATCGGCGATTGGCCCTAAAGAATACCTCAGGATTAAGCAGCAGTTCAAGTTCATCAAGCGGTTGATCTACCACGTATTTATCACCTGTCGTGGTAACCATCATTGTTAGTTTTTCCCTGGTGAAGAAATAGGCGATTTCATCAACTGAAACCGAACGGATTTTCTGGCCCACTTTTACCATGAACCTTGACTTATAAGTCGCATCTTTTGCTTTAATAAGGTCTGCTAATTGGTTAAGATCTATTTCAGTGCTTCCCGGCCTCAGGCTGTCAAGTTTATGTAAGCTGGCCTTTAATTTTTCGGGTTTTATTGGTTTGAGTAAATAATCAATGCTATTAACCTCAAAGGCTTTGATGGCATACTGATCGTAGGCTGTTGTGAATATAACCGGACATTTCACCTTCACATTTTTGAAAATCTCGAAACATTGACCATCCAATAACTCAATATCACAGAAAATTAAATCTGGCTGTGAGTTGTTGCTGAGCCACTCCACTGATGATTCAATTGATTTTAGTTGATCAACGACCTGGATTTCAGGCTTAATTTCTTCAATCAGGCCGATCAGTTTTTGTGCTGCCAGGGATTCATCTTCAATTATCAATGTATTCATTGGATGTTGGTCTAGTGGTTGATTTTATTGCCAAAAGTCTTTTTAACCCTGTACTTCAATCAAAGGCAACCGTACAGTAAATGTCTCTTCCGATTCTTCAATCACAACTTTTCTATCAGTAAAATGCTTGTAGCGATTTTTAATATTATCTAATCCTGTTCGTTCACTTTCAACCTGTGATTGCTTAGGCTGAAGATTGTTTGTGACTACTAACTCCATTTTTTCTTCATTGATTGTAAAAGCAACATTAAGCGGCTTGCTTTCGGTAATCTTGTTGTGCTTGATGGCGTTTTCCAATAGCATTTGCAACGTCATAGGTGGTAAGAATTTCCCTTTCACGGTTTCCGGAATCTCCTGTTTAATGGCAATGTTCTCTTCAAATCTTACTTTGATTAGATAAGTATAAGTTTCAAGGAATTCTAATTCGTCTGACAGCAGCACCAGATCATCCATTTCTTTTTTCAAAAGGGTGCGGTAAACTTCAGCAAAGCGATCAAGGAATTCTTTTGATTGCTTGGCATCCTTGTCTATTAGTGAGGATAGAATGTTAAGGTTGTTAAATAGAAAATGTGGATCCAGATGATTTTGCAGGGCTTTAAGCTGAGATTTCACATGCTCTTTTTGCATTTTCTCCGCCTCCAACTCTGACCTTCTCCATGATTTCAGAAAGCTGATGCCAAAATAAATGGAGGTCACCAAAACGATGACAACTGTGCCATAAGCATTCATTACAATCACCTGGTCATCAGTGGGAGGTTCAGAAGTGAAAATGCCCTTAAAGCTGAAGTACAAAGCATTGATAACAATCAGCGAATAGAATAAAACTGCAAAGAGCTGAGTGAAAAACCGCGTTGTGCCGAAAGTGAGCCAGGGAAATACCCGGTTCAGAAGTTGGTTGATTGCTGCATTACCGATCCATAATAGCGCTACATTCAGGGTTAGCCAACCCACGGTAACCCAGATAAGTGAACCCGCATCGATTTCTGGTAAGAATAAAAAAAAGCCACCAATAATCACCAACCCAGTGAAGATTAAGGCGAACTGTAAATGCCACTTTTTAAAGATGAGGCTACTTGAAAATGATTTCATCAACTTCTTGCCAGGGGATATAGTTATGTTCATCCTTATCCGAAGATAAAACAATAATCCCGTCGTTGTCATCAGAAACGTCCCGATGATCGCCTAGCAAAAACACCTGACCATTTTTTAATTCCACTGACGAGTAATTGTAGTTTTTTGGCCTTAACCTTCGGATATTCCTGAAAGGCACTTCAAATTTCACATAGTCATCGCTGCCGTCCAGCATTTCAAAATCATATTCTTCATCAAGGTCGAACACGAGGTTTCCACTAAAGCGTTCGTTTCGCACAGTTACTACAGTGCCCTGTAGTTTAACCGGGCGCTTATAGGTTGAATAGCCTGGGCCTGTATCATTATTAGTGTGGTCAAACTCAACCCGATCGAAGTCCCGCCATTTTATATCGATTTGACCGAGTTCGGGTATGTTCACCCAGATGCCATTATTATCGCCATTCACATCATTGCTGCCCCTCAGGTACATTTCTCTGCCTGAGGTAAGCACAACTTTGCTGCCCCTTCCTTCGCTAATTATCGATTTAATATTCCCGAAAGGGATCGATACCTCGCCATCTCTTGAGTCCCCATCCAGCTTTTCATAATGCAAATTTTCATCATGATCCCAGGTAATTAACCCTTTGAACTCGCCTTTACGGAAAGTATAAACAGTACCATTTAGAGGGTTGCCGAATTTGGAAGGCAATGTGCTGGGGGTTTCTACAAAATCAACTCGATCAATTCGGTTGCCATCTATTGTTATCTCTCCTAACTCGAAATCCATCACCTGCACCCTGGCGCCTACATCATTATAGCCTTCGCCTTCGAGTGGAATTTCAGACCCATCTTTAAGTGTTAGAAGAATCCTGTTCCGGCCATGATATTCAATAGACTTTATATCACCAAATTGAATGGTAAACTGATGAGATGAACCACTATAATCTTCCCAAATACTTAATATCCTCCAATTAATATCTCCCCATCTGTTTTCCCGCTCATCATGAATGCGACGTTCTATTTCTTTCTTCAGCCCTCTGTTGTCACCAATTTTTTCCGCATCAAACTGGTCGCTCCAAAATGTTTCTTCCTTTCCCCATCTGATCTGTCCAGTGTAAACGGTACCATCTATTGTTGTGACTTTTCCATAAATGAACCCCTGGTCTTGGGCATGGCTTTCTTCTACAATTATTAACAACCCTATTAGCAGGCCGATGATTGTGATTAATACAGGATGTCGGGAATTGTTTTTCATCACTATACAAAAATACGCTTGTAATCGTGTTGAGGTATCACCCAAAATGATATAGTGTAGCTATTAACTGATGAACTGGGACTTTGTGGGGATTAAGCGGAACTTGAGATCACTCATATTTTAATGATAGAACCGGGTTTCTCATCGCCGCCCTTATTACCTGAATGAATACAACTGCGAAAAGCACTATGAAGAGCAATAAGATTGGGATTACCACAAAATGGTAATGAAATTCAGTGCGGTACGGGAATTCATTAAGCCAACTATTGCCTAAAATCACTGCAGAGGGAACGACGATTATCACAGCAATGAGGTAAAGTTGGATGAAACCCTTACTGAGAATGGCGATGATATTAAATAGGGACGCTCCCAATACTTTTCTGATCCCAATTTCTTTTGTCATTTGCAAGGCTAATAAAGCGCTCAAAACCAATAGCCCAATTGCACCAACCAAAATTGCCAAACCTGAAAATGTACTGAGCATCGTAATCAGTTTGCGGTCTGCTCTATATTGTTCGTCAAATTTTTCATCGACAAAAAATTCGGAAAACATTTGACCAGGGAACAGTTTCTCATATTCCTCTTTTATTATCGCAACCTGATCCCAATTTGTTAAATCCATTTTTACTAAAAAGTAATTGTAAAAAAATGGTGGGGTGATGCGCATCACTATTGGTGGAACCGGGTTTCGGAGTGAATGGTGATGGTAATCTTCTACAATCCCTCGAATTTTCAGCTGCCGGTTAGAACTCCATTTTATTGTTTCATTCAATGCCTCAGTTGGATCGCTAAAGCCCAGGGCCCTGGCAGCTGTTTCGTTAATGATAATGCCGCTTACCCATGTAGAATCACCTTCTTGAAAATCTGTTCCAGCCAATAGCTTAACTCCAATTGTTTCAAGGAAATCCTCATCAATGCCAAACATGTAGAACTCCTGTTGACTGATTATTGATTTTGAGTCTACTGATAATTCACCTGTTCTTGTATAAAGATCTTTTTGCCCACTGCCTGGCAAAGCATTAGATACTGCTATATTTTTTACAAAGGGATATTTGATCAATGCCGTTTTGAACCTTTTTCTTAAGAGTAAATGAGTGGAGTCTTCAACATCAAGATCTGGGCTGTAAATGGCCATTACGTTAGCTGTGTCAAAACCAAGCGGTTGGTTCTGCATGTAGCGCAATTGGCTGTATCCAATTACTGTTCCGATAATTAATCCCAGGGTGCATACAAATTGAAAAGCAATGAGGCTTTTCTTAAATGCTTGCGATCCTGACCAAACGAAGTTACCCGATTGTGATACAACAACCCTTGAGTTTAATAGCCAGCATATAATTGAAGTTGCAGCTGCGCAACATACACATAGAACAAATACTATTAGTACAAAATCCGGATTACTAAGGCCGATTAGCTCAGTATCAAAAAACTGGTTAACCGCTGGCGATAGAATGCTAGTAATGGTGACACCTAAAAAGAAAGCTGAAAGAAAAATTAAAAAAGCATCGATTAGATAAAGCGAAAATATATGCGATCTACCACTCCCAAGAATTCGGAATATTTCCAGCCTGTCCCTTCTTTGGAGTGTTTTAGCAACAGTAAAATTTATGTAATTGACTATTGAAATAATCAATATTGATAAGGCGAATACTAGCACAGTATATAGGGTGGAGAAATCACCTGCTGTGGTTGGTTCATATAAACGAGGCTTGTCAAGATGAATTGAACCAATCGCTTGAAAGTGAAGTTTGTCTTGTGAAGTTGATGGTAGATGTTTTGAAACAATAGTGTTTGCAAGATTAGAGACTATCTCGACATCCTTATCGGAACTTAATAGGGCATAAGTATAAAACTCCCTATAGCGCCATGACATAGGCCAATTCCACTTGTTTTCTGCAAATGCCAATGGCATCACCACCTCAAATTTTAAATGTGAATTATCTGGTGGATTTGCCAGAACACCAGCAATGACAAACTCCTGATCACCCCAGGTATTGAAAGAAACATGTTGCCCCAATACTTCTAGAGTACCAAATAGTTTGGTTGCGAGAGATTGGGTAATGAAAATTGATGTTGGATCATTAAAGGCACTTGGTGATCCTGACTTTAACTCAAAACTGAAAATGTTAAGAAACGACTGATCGACCCAAATAGGCTTGCATTCCAGTTTATCGTTGCCAAACTCTATAATTGTGCGCCAGTCCGGAATGTAAACTTGAGTAATATCATCTATCTGACTGATGTCATCGGAAAGCGCCTGCTTTGCTGCATTAAAGGTTCTGGCATTGCTGACTACCAGTTCATTGTTTTGATAGGTATCGGTATTGATTCTAAATATCCGATCGGAGTTCTCATGAAATTGATCGAAGCTGGTTTCAAATGGGAAATACGTTATGGCTATGGATGCAACAACAAGCCCCAAACCTAAACCTAGAATATTGACGAGGTTAAAGCTTAAATCCCGCTGAATGGTTCGAACAACATAGATGAGTTGATGCAAAAGCATTTCAATTTAGGCTCAAATTATATACCGAATTGTAATTGACTGATAGAGAATTACTTACGTCAATGTCTGACATACCTACTGTTTCATTGTACGACAGCGCCGTTTCAAAATGCTACATTAAATTAAAAGCTTTGAACACTCAGTTAAATTTAATTCATCACTTGGTTCATGAATTTTAGAGTTAATCCTCAGATTCCCTATATTCATTCCCATGAAGGAATTCGAAAACAAAACAGCATTTATAAGCGGGGCCAGTCGAGGAATTGGCCTTGCAATAGGTAAACGTTTGGCACAAGCAGGGGCCAACGTAGTGATTGCAGCGAAAACAGCCGAAGCCCACCCCAAGCTACCCGGCACTATATATACAGCCGCTGAAGAAATAGAGGCTGCTGGCGGCAAGGCACTACCAGTGGTAGTTGATATTAGGCAGGAAGAATTAGTAGAAGAGGCGGTTCAGAAAGCCGTAGAAACTTTTGGTGGTATTGACATTTGTATCAACAATGCAAGCGCTATCAGTTTAACTCCAACGCTTAAAACCAACATGAAGCGGTTTGACCTGATGCACCAAATCAACACAAGAGGTACTTTTCTGGTTTCAAAAACCTGCATTCCGCATTTAATGAAATCAGAAAACCCACATATCTTAAACTTGTCACCACCACTTAACTTTGAAACCAAGTGGTTTGCCCCCCATGTGGCATACTCAATCGCAAAGTTTGGTATGAGTTTGTGTGTGTTAGGAATGCATGAGGAGTTGCGGGAACATAAGATTGCGGTCAATGCACTTTGGCCTAAAACCACTATAGCAACAGCAGCGGTACAAAATTTATTGGGTGGTGAAGAGCTGATAAAGCAATCCAGAAAACCGGAAATAATGGGTGATGCTGCCTACTACGTCCTCAAAAGGAACAGCGCTGAAGCTACCGGCAATTATTACGTTGATGAGGAAGTTCTAAAAGAAGAAGGCTTAAAAGACTTAGGTCAATATAATGTAGTTCCAGGTAGCAACTTGATGCCTGACTTTTTTGTTTAAAAGCGACGCCAGCCCCAGAGCCAATCATGACTAAAGCAAAAACCAAAAGACCCGCTAAGAAAAAGCTTCCGATCCTCGTTCAAAATGATGGTTGGCTGGAGCCATACTCCGAAGAAGTTCAAAGACGCATAGATTCATTTAAAGCAGAACTTAACAATTATAAGAATGTAGCGGGAGGCCTTAAGAAATTTGCACAGGGACATAAATTTTTGGGTTTTAATTATGACAAAAGCAAGAAGGGCTGGTGGTACCGTGAATGGGCTCCAAAAGCAACGAAACTTTACCTCACAGGCGATTTTAATGGTTGGGATAGGAATGCGAACCCCCTGAAAAAAAAGGCGGGTGGAGTATGGGAAATCTTTTTACCTGATTCTAAATACAGATTAAAACTCACACATGATTCCAGCCTAAAAGTGCATGTGGTAGCTGCAAATGGTGCAACTGATCGCATCCCAGCCTACATTGAAAGAGCGGTGCAGCTTGAAGGCCAGATCGATTTTGTAGGCAAGTTCTGGAACCCAGCCAAGGCTTTTAAATGGACGGATAAGGATTATTCCCCAAAGAAATCGTTCGACATGCCGCTCATTTACGAGTGCCATATAGGCATGGCCACTGAAGAGGAGAGCATTGGCACTTATCGTGAATTTGCTGATAACATTCTGCCAAGAATTAAGGCATTGGGGTACAACTCAATCCAATCCATGGCCATACAAGAGCATCCGTATTACGGATCGTTTGGATACCATGTCAGCAATTTCTTTGCGGTCTCCAGTCGATTCGGCACTCCTGACGACTTTAAATACCTCGTGAATAAAGCCCATGAAATGGGGATAGCAGTGATAATGGATTTAGTCCATTCTCATGCAGTTAAAAACATCTCTGAAGGTTTGAATCAATTTGATGGCAGTGATGACCAATATTTTCATGAGGGAGGCAGGGGTTACCACAATGCCTGGGACAGCAAACTTTTCAATTATGGCAAGTGGGAAGTGCGTCAATTTCTTCTATCCAATATCCGCTATTGGATTGAAGAATACCATGTCGATGGTTTTCGGTTTGATGGGGTCACATCCATGCTGTACATGCACCATGGCGATGTATCATTTGACAACTATGACAAATATTTTAAGTCGATGGTTGATTGGGATACGATCACTTACCTGCAATTGGCAAATGAGCTGGCGCACTCAATAAAGCCATATTTTATCACCATTGCTGAAGATATGAGTGGTATGCCGGGGCTATGTCGTCCACAAAAGGAAGGAGGAATCGGTTTTGATTTTCGGTTGGCAATGGGCTTGCCAGATTATTGGATCAAAATTCTAAAAGAAAGGCGGGATGAAGATTGGAATGTGCATGAACTCTGGGGTACAATGAACAACAGGCGATATGGTGAACGTACCATAGCTTATGCTGAATCACATGATCAGGCAATTGTAGGTGATAAAACAATCGCTTTTTGGCTAATGGATAAGGAAATGTACACCCACATGCATAAAGACCACGAGTCAATGGTGGTTGATCGTGGTATGGCATTCCACAAAATGATCAGGTGTATCACAATGAGCTGCGGTGGCGAAGGGTATCTCAACTTTATAGGCAACGAGTTTGGACATCCGGAGTGGATTGACTTCCCACGGGAAGGAAATAACTGGAGCTACAAATATGCCAGAAGGCAGTGGTCGCTGGTTGATAACCAGGATTTACGCTATCAATTCCTCAATAATTTTGATCAGGCGATGGTTCAATTAGCTGCAAAATATGAGCTACTTGACGCACCTTTCGCTGAAGCGTTAAACCACGATCAGGATAACCTCACATTAATTTATGAACGCAAAAACCTGATCTTCATTTTTAATTTTCACTGGGCCAATAGCATCCCTGACTATAGATTTAGAGTACCTCATGCAGGTACTTATAAAATCATTCTCAATTCTGATGAAAAACAGTTCTGTGGCTTTGACCGGATTGATGCGTCACTGGAATATCCAACAGTAAAACTATTAGGGGAACACTTTTTGAGTGTCTATTTACCTAATAGGATTTGTTTGGTGATGGAAAGGGTTTAATAAAATTTGCTATGAACTGAATTAAATTACCCCTTAGCCTCCAGCTTCTGAAGCTTGAGAAACTCCATTTTCATCACCTGAATCCCTGTTAGTGATATGAGGCAATAGCCGGTAAAATACCAAAAGCCTTCATGAAGTGTGGCAATTATGGCTGAGTTGGAAGCTGTGGATAAGTAGGCTATAAAAACTCCAACAACGAATACATCAGCCATAGACCACTTGCCAATGGCCGAAACGAATTTGTGAAGTGATACCCTGAGGTCTGTGTTTTTAGTAAATAGGGCAAATACCAAAATTATGGCCTTGAAAAAAGGGACGATTACACTGAAAAAGAGTATCAAAAAAGCGACGATAGAATTATTGTTATTGTGCAACGTCTCTATCGTTTGTAAAATGCTTTGCGTTTGCTCATACAGGGTCACCTTACCAACAATTGGAAACTCTGCTCCTATTTCAAGAGTTAGCATGGGGAATGTAAGGCCAGGAAATAAGAAGCCGATTGAAACCAGGGTCAAAGAAAAACCCAGGATGTTGCGTTTTGACATGTCCTAATTTTGAGTGCCCTAAAAATAGGGAAATGGGTATGAACAAAAAAAGCGGTGGAATTTGACAATAATATTTAGTGGGGTCCAGACTCTTCACTCATCGAAGAATAATCATCGACAGCATTATTAAAACTTCAATAAGTACACAATAAATCTACTTTTGGGTTATGAAAAAGCTAATTCCGATTTTGCTCAGCATATTATTAAATCACCATATCAGAGCTCAAAATGGCGACTATCTGCTGACCCACTATGATCCAGCTGTGGTTGGAGTGGATAATGTTAATTATGACATGATCGTGGACAAAAACGGGATGCTTTCAATAGCTAATCGTTCCGGGGTTTTACAATTTGATGGTAAGAGCTGGCAATTTATAGCTACCCCAATGGCAGCATTGTCTATTACAGTTAGCAATGATGGCAGTTTATATGTTGGCGGGGTTAATGATTATGGATACATAGGACTCGGCAATTCTGGGTTCGAGTTTTTTTCGCTCAATGCGAATGACCAACAAGGCTTATTCTTTCAGGCTTTTAGGCATGACGATGTAGCCTTTTTCTTGAGCCAACAAACCATTATAGCCTATTCCGAGGATGGCAGTGTTGTTTTGAGTGCCGAGGCTCCGGATAACAATCATTTTTTGACAGTTTTTGAACTGAGGGGTCAGCTCTTTGTACAATCTGATTTGGCTTTGTATATAATAGATAATGGTGAACTGATACAAAGTGATTTACGGCTACCTGATAATAGTGAAATAGAGTTCATTACTCAAAATGAAGAATCTAAACAGTACTTAATTGGGTCGACATTAAACAATATTTATCTAGCCGATGGCGAACAGATGCAACCCGTGGAGGGCATCAATAAATATCTCCGTGAAAACGATACCTATGTTTTCCAGGCGGTTTGGATTACAGCTGATTTATTGGCCTTAAGTACAATTGATGCTGGCTGCCTTATTTTCAATGCTGCTACAGGAGCGCTTGTGAGTGCTGTTGATCAGGGCAGTGGTTTGCCAGATAATGAGATAATGGCAATTGCATCTGATAATGAGGAGGGTTTGTGGGTGGCTCATGAATTTGGATTGACAAGGGTTGTACCAAAAATTCCCGTCAGAAGTTTTTCCAATTACACGGGTATCGAGGGAAACCCCCTGGCAATCAGTATGTGGGATGACAAAATCTATGTGTCAACCAACGATGGAGTTTACTTTCTTGATAAAGAGGAAGTATTTCAAAATACAGTCTATTATACAGTAGTCCAGAATAAGAAATCAAAGCCATCGCCCAAATTTTCTGTCAAAGAAGAGGAGCAGCCTACGGAAGATAAAAAAAGAAAGAAGAAGGGATTTCTAAAAGGATTGTTCTCCGGTTCAAATGATGACAAAGAAGAAAAGGAAGTAACTGGGGATGAAGATGAAGAAAAAAAGAAAAAGGGTTTTTTCGGCAGGTTGGCGGAAAAAATAACTCAGCCTTTTTCGGGAGAAGTTAAAACAATTAAGGGCAAGTCAGATGAAGTGAAATACAAGCGAAATGTCAAACGCGAATTGATATCCACGAATTTTGTCTACCAAAAAGTTGATGGCATTGGATCGAAAATCAAACAATTTACTCAGTATAAGGGGCACCTACTGGCATCTGGTAATTCGGGCCTTTACGAAATTGATGGTGAAACATCCCATTTGGTTATAGATGAACACATTCGATTTGTAAACGCCACAAGCAACGGCACATTGATTATTGGAACCTATAATAATTCAGTCAAGGAATTTGAGCTTGATGATGATCTTTGGATTGAAGTTGCGGAGCTGCCTGTTTACAACCAAATAATTGTTGGAGCTTTTTCCGATGCCGTTGGTAGGAATTGGCTTATCAGCAATGATCAAATACATCAAATTGATCTGGAAAGCTTCGACCAGCCGATTGTTGAATCGTACCAAATCCCTAATCAATTTATTGATCATCCAAGAACAGTATCGATTAATGACAGAATTTACCTAATCAATAATCTGGGGTATTTTTTCATTGATGAGTCCGCTGGAATGGTGAAGGCTGACTCGACTCTTTTAAACCGCTTGGGGCAGCCCATTAAGCATCTGCAACAATCAAATGGTCTGGTATGGATTTTTGATGGCAGCAATTGGCATCGCATTTCGGCCGATGGCGCAATTACCGAAATGAGGTTGGCAGACCTGTTCCCAAATATGTCATTCATAGATGAAATAGCAGGTAACCTATGGGTCGTTGATGATTTCAACGATGTCTACAAGCTCAATCTTGAAGAGGAGACCAACATAAAGCATGCTAATAAGATGTTTGTTCGAGAGATAATGAGCAAAAATGGGCCGGTCAGCAAATCGGGAAACCTGACTTTTAATTTCGACAATAACTCCATTCGTTTTGAGCTTTCAAGACCAGACTATTTGGGTATTGCTCAGGTAGAATATCAATATCAGTTGGTTGGGTTGATGACAGATTGGTCAGAATGGTCATCTAACAACATCGTTGATTTCAACTATTTGCCACCAAATGAATATTCTTTAGTCGCCAGATCAAAGGATGCCTTTGGGGAAATTCAGGTGAGTGAAGAATTCCAGTTTACAATCCAACCGCCCTATTGGCAGCGACCATGGTTTTATGCGGTTCAAATTTTGGTATTTGCCAGTATGATTTATGGATCTGTAAGATTAAATAAAGCCACAGCAAGAAACTATGCTTTACTAACTGAAGGCCTGACGCTTTTCACCATAATTCTTACCATTGAATTTTTACAAACTATCGCTGGCTCATCGTTGGGTATTGAAACATCACCTGTAATCGATTTTGCAATCGACGCAAGTATTGCCGTGATGATCTTTCCTTTTGAATTAGTATTGAAAAAAGTGATAAAGTCTGGAGGTGATAAAACCGCTTTGAAAAAACTACTAAAGCCAAAGGAGATTATTAAGGTAGATTAAATCTACTTACCAATATTGCAACCTTCATAAATTAGGCATGTCTTTCCCATGCTTTTAAAATCTGATTTTGAGCAACGAAGTCGTTAACCTACATCAGGATATTATTGACAGGTGCATTGGAGGCAGCAGAGATGCTCAATATGAGCTATACAAGCTGTATTCAAAGGCAATGTACAATACTTGTGTGCGGATGCTAAACGATGCCGATGATGCTGATGACGTTTTGCAAGAAGCTTTTATCAGTGCGTTCAGGAACCTAAAAAGTTATCGGGGTGATGCGTCTTTTGGGGCCTGGTTAAAACGGATCGTTGTTAATAAATGCATCACATTTATTAAAAAAAACCATGGGTTAATGGTGCCCTTGGATGAACGTGGAGCTGAGATGATTGAAGAGGAACAGATTGATTATAGCGAGGTGACAATGAGTATCAATAAGATAAAAGAGGGCGTAAAGCAATTACCCGATGGCTTTAGATCTGTGCTCACCATGTACCTTTTTGAAGGTCTGGATCATAAGGAAATAGCCGAGGTATTGGGCATTACCGAGTCCACATCTAAATCACAGTATTTAAGGGCTAAGTTAAGATTAAGAACACTATTAGAAGACCAGATAAATTATGGATAAGCTGGAAAAATATATTGAGGATAATCATAAGGATTTCGATATTGAAAATCCATCTGATAAAGTTTGGAAAAACATAAGCCATGAATTGAACGAGAACGACACTACGCCAACTAGCTTTGGATGGATATGGAAGGCTGCAGCAGTTTTACTTTTCATTTCAACATTTTACCTGCTTACTGACAAATACTTTTTTAACCAGAAACAGCTAGCCACAGCAGACCCTGAGATGCAGGAATTCTTAGAAGCCGAAGAGTTTTTTACCAGACAGATCAACGAAAAGAAATCGTTGCTTGCAAGCTACAAGTCAGAAGAGGTGACGACTGAGTTTCTTAGTGATTTGGCAAACCTTGATTCCATGTACTTGTCGCTTAAAAAAGAAATGAAAGCCACCGGCACAAATGACCGAGTATTAGATGCCCTCATTCAGAACCTGCAGATCAAAATGGAAATTTTAAATCAACAGTTAATGATTTTGGAAAGATTAAAAACGCAGAAAAATGAAAATGACCTTCAGATATAGAGCTCCACTTATTGCGGTGGCGACAATTTTGTGCTGTGTTTCTAATTTGACAGCACAAGAGCGCACCAGAAAAATTAATAAAACCTATCAGGTCAATGGCAATACTGAGCTTGAGATAGATAATCAATTTGGCAAAGTGCATGTCAACACCTGGAGTAAAAATCAAATTGATATTGAGGTTGTTGTAAGGGCAGAATTTAGGAGTGAATCCCGTTCACAGGATTTTGTTGATCAGGTTGAAATTGATATCAGCGAATCGTCAAATCAAATCTCATTTGAGACGGACATTGATGGCAATACCAACAACCGCAGGGGAGACAGCTTTAGCATTGATTATACCATCACTATGCCTGGCACTAATGCCCTCTCTATCGAAAATAAGTTCGGGGATATTTTCGTGGATGACCTTGGAGGGGAGGTGATGATTGATTTGAAACATGGCTCAATGAAAGCCGGAAACCTGACTGGCCCATCTACTATAGAAGTATCATTTGGGAGTGCCACTATTGACCTATTGGGCAATTCAACCCTTGACTTTAAATACTCCAAATTATGGCTACAAAAAGCCGGTAATTTAGATTTGGAGCAAAGCTTTTCTGACATTGAAATCGATCAAGCCGGATCTATTAAACTAAAAAGTAAATATGGTGGGGTTGAGCTAGGGGATGTTAAAAGTGTAGATGGATCAGCTAATTTCAGTGATTTCGAAATCGAATCAGTAGCAGAATTTGTCGATCTCAGAATGGAGCATGTTGGAAGTTTTAGGATAGATGAGGTGAAAAAGGGCTTTACTAAAATTTATTTGGATGCACAGTTTACATCAATGAGCATTTATCTGCAAGAGGGGAGTAGCGGTGAATTTGAAGGTAAATTTAGGTTTGGGGATATGGATGTGAGAGGTACGGAAATTGACATGAACTATGTTGTTAAAAACAACACTAGCAGTGAGTATAAAGGTAAAATTGGGGCTGGAGGTCAAAGCAAAATCACCGTTGAATCAAGCTATGGGGATTTAAGGTTGGCAATACGATAGGGGATCATGCTTGTATCAATGCACTAGTCAAACCACCTCCATTTAAACCCAATATCCAACATTCTTTGAAGCCCTGGATAGTTTGGTGTTACAAAGTAGCCGTCGAAATTGGGCATGTTAATATGGTTGTACTTCAAGAAAATCATCAGGTTATTGATTTTAGTATTGAAGTAAAAATCTGCAGCATAATATGATTGCAGTTCGATTTCATCTTGCAAATGGAATTGCTGACTGATTGGGTCGTAGGCATTGGCAAAATGTGCCGACCGATAATAAACATCAATTCCTACTCTTACCTGCATATAATTATTGAAGATGAAGTTGTCGTAAAAAACACCGCCGACCACGAATATCTTCGGGATTCGTAAAGCAAAGGCACCATCTCCTAAAACCTCCGAATATTTGGCATCAGCATTCACATGAAAGTGCAGTGGTAGCTTGGCGGCAACATTTAGGTTCACTCCGGTAATATTTGCGGCGCTGCCTACCTGTTTGGGTACAGTCAGAGTATCATAGTAGATGTAATTATCAATAGTTGTAAATGACCCTCCTGGTTTGATGCTAATAAAGTCGTTTGAATACTTG
This sequence comes from Cyclobacteriaceae bacterium, assembly GCA_040222875.1. Taxonomy (GTDB): domain Bacteria; phylum Bacteroidota; class Bacteroidia; order Cytophagales; family Cyclobacteriaceae; genus JAJCYL01. Next base: position 46,492 of record JAVKCG010000009.1, read on the forward strand.
AGGTTGCCATAAATTTCGAACGCAACGGTTGGGTCAAAACTGTTATGCCACTCAAAATGATTGCCTAGAAATGATTTTTGAAGATTGGAGGGCTCATATTGGGCGGCATGATAACCGGCCTCAACAAGAGGTGTCTCAAGGAAGGCATTGGCTTTGAAATTGCCATTTTGCAAAAACTCAGCATCACCGCCAAGTTTTACAGTTTCAGAAAAATCAAATCTGGCATTGAAGCCAAAGTAAGTTTCACTCGTTTTCTCAAACGCCTTAAAATACCTGTAGGTATGGTCAATGTCCCGACGCTTCAAATATCCCAGATAGAACAAAGGACCGACCCTACCTTTAAGGCCAATTTCATTTTCGAGGTAAATGAAATTGCTCTTATCCTGGGTTGAATCCACATCAATAAGTGGTGTTGGATAAAAATCTGTATTTGAGCCGATCCTAAAATCTGAAAAGCTATTCTCTTGTTTACTTCTTCTTATTGAATGATAAATCTGGCTGAATTCTGCAATCTTATATTGATGATACAGATGATAATTCAACCTGAAATCTTTTGACTTGGCCGTCCGCAGGTTGATATCACTGTCACGATAACGAAACAGGTCAGATCTTAAAGTATCTGCCTCGCCAACAGCTATTCCACCGGTTTCAAATACACTATGACTAAATCTTGAAACATAGCCGAGAGCATAGTAACGGTCGTTAGCGCTACCGTATGACATGAAAAAATCATAATAAAGCCCTCTTATGTTTCTATCACCCCGCAGTGATTGGGCGCCAATCTGTTTATCAGCTTCAATTTTTCTAAAGTTGAAACCCACATTCCACTTTTCTTTTATGTTTCTTGCAAAAGTGAAATCACCCATAGATCGGCCCTGCTTGGCAAAGATGAGGTTCAGTTCAATAAATGGAGAGCGGGTTTCATAATACCTGATTTCGTTTGGTTCAGGTGCGTAAAGGTTGTAGGCATTGTAGCCGGCTGTTGCACCGATGGTTGTCGGAAACTGATAAAATGTGGGGTAAAGTGCTGAAGCAAAATTACCGAGGTCCTGGTAGCGATAATTGTTCTTCCTACGCCAATCAACCTTATGAACAGTAGCTAATGACGTATCTAATGAATACTGCTTTTTAGTATTGAACTTAATGTCTGATTCATGAAAGTATTTAGTAGAGAAAGCGCCATATACCACTTTGGTAGAGTCATCCAATAGTTGTGCTGTACCGTCAATGGAAACAACTAAAAGTAAAACCAGAAATCCCGACTTGATCCAATTCACGCTGCGAAATTAGCGAGGCTAAATAAATGGTTGCTTTAAAAATGAAATTATTGGGGCAATGGTTGCAAATGGCTAACCATAGCGTAAGGTTTTGAATAAATAGAAGTTTTATTAAGGCTGATGTTGGTGTTGTTTTCACCCAAACATCATTTTGAGCTCAATCGGATTGTTAGTAAACAACATTATCTTCAGCATGAGAGTCAAAGCTATTATTTTATTAACGTTGACAATAAATCATCTAATTTCTCAAGTGTTGCAACCATTCCTTCTTTCATTCCCATATTGATAACTGTCTCAAGGGCATTTAAGGTGTCGTAAGTTACAACTGTTGTTACAGTAGAATTTTCGCCATTGTCTTTAAATGTCACCAACCATTTTGCTCTTGGTAGGTCTTGATTGATTCTGCCTTCACTATCACAAAACGCATCATTTGTACGATAGAAATCAATAGGGTTTATATCATGATATTCCGTGTAACCCCAATATTCTGTTCCTTCTGGGTCAATCATTGCGTAGTGCCAATGTCCGCCATTTCTAAAATCCATCGATTTAGTTTTAGTGGTAAATGGCTTTGGTGCAAACCATTGGTTTAACAATTCTTGTTTGGTGTAGCAGTCCCAAACCAGTTGTCTTTCTGCGTTGAACTCACGAATAATAGTGAGGGTGTTGTTTTCCCTGTCTACCAAGAAGTCGAATTGCAAATTACTTTTCATTTTTTTTGATTTTAAGTGTTGATAATAAATTGTCCAGTTGCCCAAAACGATTTTCCCAAATCTTTCTGAATTGCTCCAGCCAATTATCGATTTCTTTCATTTTTTCGATTTTCAGCTGATAATATATTTCTCGACCTTGTTGATTTGCCTCAATGAGATTGCACTCATTCAATATCTGTATGTGCTTGGATATTGTCGGTCTCGCCACATCAAAATTTGATGCAATTGCACCAGCTGTCATTGCCTGTGAAGTGAGCAATACCAATATAGTTCGTCTTGTCGGGTCAGAAATTGCTTGAAAGATGTCTCTCCTTAATTTCATTATGTAGCTATTTGACTACAAATATACATGAAGTCATTTAGCTACATAAATATTTTAAGAATTTTTCCAGGCCCTAACGGTTCGGAGCATACTCGGAGGATAGCCTTGAATTTTTCTGAAAACTTTACTGAAGATGTGTATATCCCCAAAACCACATAAATGAGCAATTTCAGAAATCGTTTTTCTCTCATTCATAATCAAATTATGAGCGAGGTATATTTTTTTTCTCAAGATAAATTGATGCGGAGAAGCCCCGTAGGCTTCATGAAATTTCCTGACAAAGTGAAACCTTGACAGTCCAGCTACTTCACAAAGTTCAGGTAACGTTATTTTTCTTTTAAGATTTAGCTCAATATAATTTTCTGCTAGAATAAGGCGCTTGAATATTTCTGATTTGGTCGAATATTTTGAAGCTTTTATTGAGTTAACCCGTTTTTGAACGATCCTTTCTTTTTTCAGGGTGGAATCAATAACCTGTTGAGCCAACAAGTTTTCATCGAGGGGAAAGTTATCCCTGCAACTATAGATGAAGGAGAGAAGGGTGCCTAATTCACTTTTTGAGGCTATGTAAGGGCCAGGAAAAAAACTAAGATCAGAGGTGTCTGGAAACTTTACCTGCACCCAAACCCCCTGCGATGAAGAGTTATCGTTTGCGATATTGACGACTACTTTTGGATTAATAATGAGATATTGATTTGCTGCTAAAGGGTAATAACAATTCTCAATTCGTACTTTTTCTCTGCCACTGGCAACGTACCGGATGGTTATTGATTTCTGCCCTTGAGTACTAATAGGGTTGATATTGGACCAGGTAATTGTATAACCATCATTTTTAAGCGGCCCTATTGGAGAATGATTGGTTCTTACTAGTGGTACGGTAAGCAAAGCATCCATAAATGGCAAAATTTTACGGTGCTAAGATGTATTTAAGGATGGGTCGTAACCTGAATGGAATATGAATCTACAGTGAAACTTCAGTTAAAAAGCTTCACGCATACCGAGATAAAAGGCAGTTTGACCACCACGTGACACGCCAAAATCAAACCTCAAATTCAATTTTTGATCTTTAATTGCAGCAAAACGATAACCAACACCCGCCACATATTTGAATTCATTGAAATTGTAATCAGAGACAATTTCAGCAACATCCCCAACACCCAAAAAGGCGACTACACCAACTCTCCAGAAAAGATGGCGCCGATATTCAGTTTGGGCGTAAAAAGATTGTTTGTCACGATAAAGGCTTGCATTTGCAATTCCACGTAGTCTTTCGTCCCCGCCTAGTTGCGGTAGCTTGTAAAACGGCACATTATCCCCGCTTGTAAAATTGGTATTGACATTGAAAGCCAGAACGTTCTTGTCACTGCCAAAACTGAGATATTTTCTAAAATCCAATTGGTAGTTAGTATAACTGAAATCCCCTAATTGAGAGGTTCTCACTTGGGCGCTTATCAAATATCCGTCGGTCGGGTATAGTGTATTGTCACGGGAATCATACTTAAATGCAGGCCCTATTCCAATATTATTCCCGCCATCCACACCGTTAATCAGCTCACTGTCAAGACGGCCGCCTTCTTCAAGATCCTTGAGTTTGTTGTTTTGAAGATCAAAAGAAAGCCCTACGAAGGTTTTGTCATTCAAGGGTTTAAAAAGCCTACCCTCCAACTGCCAAAACCTGTTGGTATACTTTTCAAATGCATCAGGATCATTGTCATTGCCAATTCCATAATAATTGTCCGGATAGTTGAAGTATCTCGGCGAGATTTCAAGATTAATACCATTCTTAAAAAATATATCAGCATTAATCGCACTTAAAACCTGGTTTTTGAAAGTGTATAAAACGAATGGTGTGATGGACGTTGGCCTGTCATAGCCGGACTGATTATTAGACGGAACAACTACCACAGCAATTGCACCGATTTGAAAACTGGTTTCAGGCTGGTACCCGGCCGCCGGATAAACAGCCAATGATTTCTTTGATTTCGTTGTATCAGATTGGGCAATGGCAGGCCTTGATAATATTAAGAGAAGCGTTAAAGTGATGAAGGGTTTCAGGGCCGGTTGGATTTCGTACTGACCAAAAATACACCCAGAAATATGAATACAGAACTTAGGATTAGCTGCAAACTGATCTCCTGGCGACCAAAGATTATTTCGATAAAACCAGCGAATAGAGGCTGTAGATAGATGTAGTACCCTACAATGGTTGAGCTCACATGTTTAATAGCCGAAATGTTCAGAAAGTAAGCGAAAACTGTAGTTGCCACTGCTACATAACCAAGGGTTAACAAACCAGGCCAATCGGCGAGTGCGATTTCAATATCTATGAATTGGTTGAACCCCAGTGGTGCAATAATGATCAAGCCCAATCCGAAAATCCACTTTAAAATTGTGAAAGGATGGTATTTCACCATCAAAGGCTTCACAATTACCAGATAGACAGAATAAAGGACAGTATTTCCGAACGTAATAACATCTCCGATTAGGCCCTCACTATTAAGGGACAATTCGTTGGTATTTAAGAGGATGAAAGCACCGAATAATCCTAATCCAACTCCAATAATTTGCCTTACCCTAATTTTTTCTTTGAGAATCAAATAGGATGCAATCAAAACTACTATCGGCGATGTGGTTAAAATCAAGGCTGAATTCACTGGTGTGGTCATGGAAAGCCCCTTGAAAAACATAGTGAGGTTGAGGGATGCACCACACAGTGTGCACAATACTATTCGCGGGATATCTGAATTATCAAGCTTCTCACCTTTGGTACCGCTCAAGAGCATAAAAACCAAAAAGGCCATAGATACCCTTAATAAGTTGAGTCCATATGGCTCTATGTAATTGCCCATAGCTAATTTGGCTATGCTGTAATTGGCACCATACAGCAATCCGGCGGTAAGCAATGCTGGATGGACCCACCAGGGTGTTTTGGACATGCAGTAAAAATAAGTGGCATTTTTGGTTTAATTAATGGCGGACTTGCACCGATGAATTGGTTTACAATTAATTTCGAGACATGCCATCCATGAGGAGATATTTAGGGCTTATTATTCTAAGCGGGGTTGTGCTCTCCGCAAACTTTTGGGGGCACTCTATCTATTTGCTGGATGAAGCTAAAAATGCAGAATGCGCCAGGGAAATGCTTGAAACTGGCAATTGGATTGTGCCAACTTTTAACTATGAATTAAGGACAGACAAACCGCCAATACACTATTATTTTATGATGCTGGCATACTCGATTTTTGGTGTAAATGCGTTTGCTGCAAGGTTTTTTTCAATCGTGTTTGGGGTGCTAACAGTGTTGCTGATAGACAGGTTTTGTATCAAAAACTATGATAAGCGTACCGCCAATTTCACCACATTGACCTTGCTCTCCTCGATTGGGTTCATCGTTCAATTTCACTTAGCTGTGCCTGACCCTTACCTTGTGTTTTTCATTGTGACCTCCATATTGGCCTTCTTCAAAGGCTTTCAGAACAGGAGCGACAGGTACTACTTATTATCAGCAGCCTGCATGGCCTTAGCCTCGCTTGTTAAAGGTCCAATTGGTTTTTTATTGCCTTTGGCGGCTGTAGTTTCTTTTCTTTTTGTCAATAAAAGAGCAAGCTCAAGCTCTTTAATACAAAATCCGAAAGCTGTGGTAGTACCATCACTGGTATTTCTATCAATTGCAATGCCCTGGTACGTTGCAGTTGGCTTTGAAACTGATTGGGCTTGGATAAAAGGGTTCTTTTTAGAGCACAATGTCAATCGTTTTCTGAGCCCCAAAGAAGGGCATGGAGGTTTCTTTTTATTGATTCTACTTTATTTTCTTGCCCTTTTAATGCCATTGGGCCTTTTTATTTTCCCTGCATTGAGTGAGGCCTTTAATCGGAAAAAAGATTCATTTGACGCATTGGCATTGATCACTATCGGTTTTACAATACTGATATTCTCGTTTTCTGCTACAAAACTGCCAAATTATGTATCACCTGCGGTGCCCTTTGGGGCCATTTTGATTGGAAGATATTTGGCTGATTTGTCACCAACAAGAAATGTCCTGCTTCCTATAGCTGTTTCTTACCTGGTTCTGTCCTTCATGCTGGTTTGGGGAATCGAAAAAGGGCTTTCTTCTGAAATCGCCCTACAGCCAATAGCTGATTTGAATGCACTTAAAGTGTTTTGGTTAATTCCAATAGGTGCAGTTATTGGTTTAATCGTCGCCTGGAAAAAGCTATTGCTGGGCTGGCTAATCGTCAATACGGTAAGTTTTGGTTTAACTCTTCAGGTAGCTTTCTATAACATCATTCCTGAAATAGATAAGTTGAATCCTGTGAGTCAATTTGCCAGTAATTATTCTGAAGAGGATAAGGTTGTTGCCTACCAAATCTACAATCCCGCCTTCAATTTTTATTTGAAAAATAGAATACCCGTTTACATTGATTTGGGTGACTTGGATAGGGTTTTGTTAGAAAATAACTCGACAGTGGTTCTAACCAGGGATTACCATCTACCAGAGCTAAAAGTGTTGAAATTAGACACACTGCTAATACAAAATAATCTATTTGATGGCAGCACTTCGGCTGTGCTTTTGAAGAAAAAGAAATAAGCTGATTTTAATGGAAGGTTTGGAGTTTCTCAGACTATTTTAAATATGCATAACATTCGGGTTTTAAAGAATAAAAAAAAGAGATCTATTTAATTTTATTGCAACATCACACAATCGGATTATTTCCAATACAATCTTTCTTTCAATAAAATCTATCTCCGACGATTTTTCGAATTTTTTTAAAATTGTTCTTAACATTGGGACTTTTTTATTTTCAATGATTTCCTCTTCGTAATCATCTAACATTGAGCCCAATTGAGCATTGATTGTTTCAAACAGTCCTTTGTCCCATAAACCCAGAAAGATTTCTTCACTTGGTAATTCACAAAACTCAACTTCAAGGCCTCTTTCAACAACATTATTCTTTAAAGCCATCTGTGAAGCTTCTGTGAGCGGAACTACAATTCCTCTTCTATATAATTCTGAGTTCTGCATGATCTAATCAAAAAATGTCATGGCATTAAATGGCAAAGATGATTTAAGCACAATCTCTAATATCTTAAACCGTTTCAAGGTCAATTATTATCTAATTAAGCAGATATCACTCATATCCTTATATGAGAACATTAATCTTGTTCTTCCTAAAATCTCAATTCAGACAAAAAAAAACCGCTAATTGGAAAATCAGCGGCTTTTGTGAATTACGGGTGTAGAAAGTTAAGACTTCGGAAAGCCATCACTTGCCATCACTTCTTTGATTTGGTCGGTATGCCTTGTCACATGACCTGACATAAACAGGATCACCTGGTAGGCGTCAACTTTACCAAATGGGAAATCGAAATAACGGTTTCTCAAATCCTGATCAGTGTTTTTTACGAAGTCAAGGTTTGACTTTCGCTTTTCTTTGAAGGCAGCCAACGTCGCATTATAGTCGCCAAATTTACCTGAAGGCTCAAACTCCTCTCGGGTTTTTACTTTTTGCTCACGACTGGTAATCATGCCAACCAATTGGTCATCGGTCATGCCCACCTCGCTCCTCATTGATGGGTCGGGGTCATTTTCAAGGGTCATCTGAACAATACCAAAAATGTTGTTTTCTGAGATGGTCAGGTGCTCAACACACTCGGCAACTGACCAGCTTTCAGCATCAGGTTTGTAATTCAACTGAGCGTCTGAAAGGCCTTTTACAGTTGCCAAAAGTTCCTTTTGGGTCATTTTTAAATGATCCTGTGCTTTTTGCCTTTCCTCTTTAGTTAATTGTGTTTGGGCAAAAGAGGCAGTACTTGCCAGCATAAATACCAGGCAAATAATCGGGTTTAGGGTTTTTCTCATAATTGTTTTCGTTTGTGATTGTGACGACTAAGGTCGGCTTTTACGGACAATTGCAAATACAATTATCATGAGATTGTGACATCTGTCATTTAGACTGCACCTTGGCTTGAATGTCTTTGATGATCATATCAGCATGAACCCGGGAGTTTTCAATAAACCATTTGTTGGTTTTAAGGCCACCACAGATTACCCCAGCCAGGTAAACATGTGGCATATTGGTTTCCATGGTTTCAGAATTGTACTCTGGTGTGAGTAGGGGATCAGTTCCGATTTTGATACCAATATCCTTTAAAAACTCGAAGTTTGGCTGATATCCGGTCATCGCCAGCACAAAATCATTTGGTAGTGTGAGATCACCATCAGGTGTGGAAACGTCAATCTCAAATTGGCGTATCTCAGTTATTCGGGAATTGAAGTGTGCTTTAATTGAGCCTTCAGCGATCCTATTTTCAATATCAGGTTTTACCCAATATTTTACACTCTCCTTGAGCCCTGACTCCCTAATCACAATGGTTACTTCAGCTCCTTTTCGGTACGTTTCAAGGGCAACATCAACTGCGGAGTTGGCTGCACCTACTACCGCTATCTTCATTCCGAAATAGGGGTGAGGTTCATCGTAGTAATGCCTGACCTTCTCAAGTTCTTCGCCTGTCACATTGAGCAAGTATGGCAGGTCGTAAAAACCGGTGGCAATTATGATTGATTTAGAATTATAGCGATTTCTTGAAGTCTTTACTTCGTAAAAGGATTCATTTCGATTAACGCTCTCAACACTTTCATACAGTTTCGTTTTCAGTTCCCAAGATGATGCGACCCTTCTGTAGTACTCCAGTGCCTCTGATCTATTTGGCTTGGGCCCATGACTAATGAACGGGACGCCACCAATTTCAAGCCGGTCAGAAGTTGAAAAGAAGGTCATGTTATAAGGATAGTTGTAGAGCGAATTAACAAGGCATCCTTTGTCAACTATCGCATAATTCAATCCGGCTTTTTTAGCTTCAATTCCACAGGCAAGACCTATCGGCCCTGCGCCAATTATCAATACATCAAATTTCTCCATCCCAATTATTAATAAAGCGCAAAAGTACTTTGATAATTGGGATAACTAATTGTGATCATTCATTTTTGAAAGCTGTGAGCCAAGATCAATACTTGTTTGTTTATGGAACCCTAAAACGGGAATTTGGCAATAGAAGGGCGGCCGTATTGTTGCATAAGTCGGCCGTTTTCATTGCGGAAGCAAAAGTACCTGGAAGGTTATTTGATTTTGGAAACTATCCGGGAGCAGTGCTGGAAAACTCAGGCGACCGTTGGATATCGGGAGAGGTTTTTCAGCTAATCGATCCAGAAAGGACTTTTTATAGTCTTGATAAATATGAGGGTGCAGGTTATGACAGGGTCTGGGTTTCGGTGAATGTGGCCAATGGGTTAATTGATTGCTGGATTTATGTTTACAATGGCCCCACTAACGACCTACGCATGATTAAAAATGGCACCTTCACATTAAGAGAATGATTGGGATCACTACCTGGGCTTTTTCAGTCTCTGGATAATCTCGTAAACATCCTCCTGTAGAATGTTGAGCGCCGAATATATGCCTGAATACTCCTTTACTTTGCTCTCTATTACTTGAGGCTTAAAATCGTCATCCCAGGTGATTTGGCTTATCACCTTAAATAAATTCTCTTTGAATTCTTCTTCGTGGGCTTTCCTTATGACCAATTGTGACTCCAATTTTTTGCAGACTTGCATTAATTGAGCCCTGTTAAGGCCCTGGTATTCGTTCACTCTTTCAACAAGCATTCCGCTGCTAGCTATAGGATTATCTTCGATAATGGTATTAAAAGCATCTTCAATAGAATTAACGATTGTTGTGTGTCTTGCTCTTTCAGGAAAAAAGGTGTGGTAAATTTTAAAGTACCCTCTGATTCTGGGGTTAATTTTATAGAAAAAGTGGCCTAGCCTGGGTTTTAGTTCCTCATAAAGCATCCTGATTTCTCTTCTTGCTTTCCAGGAAGCCTTATTGGCATTGCTTGCATCAATTACCAGCGGCAGCTCTAAATTGTCGGTAGCATCCAGAACATCTCTCAATATTGTTGCAATGGATTTAACAGCATTTGACCTTGCTGAACCGTTAATTTTTAGAAAAATGAAACTATCATTTACGAGTGCAGCTTTTATTTTAAACTCAATTTCTTCTACCGTCCAGTTGGGCTTACTCTTCCAGTTTAAATTTTGAAGTGCAGGGTTTTCGAATCCAAAAATTATCTCGCTGAAGAGGGTCACTGAATCAGCAAGTGGTTCTTGCAAAATGGGAGGCTGGGACATAAACAACGTATTTAAAAGTACCCCAAAACCATTATTAAACAAACCCAAGTTTTTCACTGGTTATGCACATCAACTTTGATAATTTGCCGTCTTGTTAATATCAATAACCCTCGATGCAAGAAGCTAAACCTTTGAACCATGTGGCCAAGTTCCACAGAACTTTTCAACACCCTATTCTGGAAAATCCCGAGATACCATCTGAACAAAGATGCAGGCTCAGGGTCAATTTAATCGCTGAAGAACTGAAAGAGCTAGAAGAAGCCATTGCCGATAAAGATATTGTAGAGATCGCTGACGCTCTATGCGACATTCAATACGTACTTTCAGGGGCCATTTTGGAGTTTGGAATGGGCGAAAAGTTTAGTACACTTTTCGATGAAGTGCAACGCTCTAATATGAGCAAAGCTTGTGATACAGTTGAAGATGCTGAGGCCACAATTGAGCATTATAAGAAGAAAGATGGAAGTGAATGTTTTTATGAAGAGAAGGACGGTAAGTACCTTGTTTATCGTAGGGATGATATGAAGACGATGAAATCAATCAATTACTCTCCGGCGGATTTAAAGTCGATTATAGAACAGTAGGGGATAGCATTATAATATACTCTTCATCCAAAGTTGTGTTTGATCAGCAAGCTGTCTTGTCATCGAGAGTTGATCAATTCCTAACTTTTTTGGCATTTTAAATGAGTGATCAGCACTCTGGAATGTTTTGAGTGTGGCCTTCGATCCCAGTTCATCATTCACCTCAGAGATCAGATCGATATTGGCCAGCTTATCTCCAGTACCTTGTAGAAAAAGCATTGGAATCCCCACATCTGCCAAATGTGAGGCTCTGTCTTTTGAATCACGGCCTGGGGCATGAAGCGGAAATCCGAAAAACACCAGACCCTTCACAGTTTGGATTGCATTGTCTGCAGCACAATGAGACGCCATTCGGCCGCCATAAGATTTTCCGCCAACAAAGAGTGGCTGATTGGAACCTTCAAGTTCTTTCACTGCATCAATAATTGCTTGCTGGTTTTCTTTTGGAGAGCCCGGCACCCTTTTGCCTCTTTCGATATATGGGAAGTTGAACCTAAAAACATTGATACCAGAAAGTGCCAATTGTTCGGCAAGGTTGGTCATAAAAGGGTGTTCCATTCCAGCCCCGGCCCCATGTGTTAAAATAATGGAGGCAAAAGATTTATCAGCCTTATTCCAAATGCCGTTAAGTTTGGATTCGCTCATAAGTACGCTTGTTTGAATTCTTCCCGGTAATTTAAGAAATATTCGATGGCATCAGGGTTGCGAATTGCATCCTTGTTCACCCCCGAGTTCATGCCCATAAGGATTTTTTTTATTGGCACCTCCATTTTTTTGCCACTTAAGGTATACGGAATATCAGGCACTGACATAATGAAATCGGGTACATGTCTGGGTGACCCCTGTTCTTTAAGCTCTTTTTTTATTCTGGTGGTTAATTCATTAGTCAGACCTTCTTTTTTAGTGACAACAAACAGGGGCATCACATCATCACCGTTTGATTTCTCAATATTAAGTATGAGACTATCCGATAGCTCAGTAATACCATCAAGAATACTATAGATTTCCGCAGTCCCGATTCTTACACCTTTTCTGTTTAAAGTTGCATCCGATCTGCCATAAATGATCAGAGACCCATTTTTCTTAATTTCTATCCAGTCTCCGTGGCACCATTTATCTGGATATTTATCAAAATAACTGGATTTATACCGTTCCATTCCAGGGTCATCCCAAAAGAAGACTGGCATTGAGGGCATGGGCTGATTAATTACCATCTCGCCCAGCGCTTCAGTTGTGGCCTCACCTTCATCATTATAAGCCTCCAAATCACATCCTAATGCCCTACACTGAATTTGGCCTTCATAAACTGGTTCGTACGGACATCCTCCCACAAAAGCGGTACAGACATCGGTGCCCCCACTCATTGATGTTAGCCAAATATTTTTGGAGATTTTGGTGTAAACCCAGTCGAACGCTTCAGGCGGGAGCGGAGCCCCAGTTGAACCAATCGATCTAAGGTTTAAAAGATTGTGTTCTTTTCCTGGCTCCAGATTTTTTTTCATACAAGCCACTAAATATGGGGCACTCGTACCAAAATGATGAATCGGAAGCTCAGCCGTCAATTTCCATAAAATATTGAGGTCAGGGTATCCCGGGCTTCCATCATACAAAACAGGTGTGGCGCCAACCAGCATACTGGCCTGAAGAAAATTCCACATCATCCATCCTGTAGTTGTGAACCAAAAAAAGTTTTCGCCCTCTTTCACATCATTGTGAAAGGCCATATACTTTAAGTGCTCTATCAATACGCCACCATGTGAGTGGGTAATGGCTTTTGGTTTTCCTGTTGTTCCTGAGGAATACAAAACCCAAATTGGATGATTGAAGGGAACTGGTGTAAATTGAACATTAACCTCATTAAAGTCACTGATGATCTCCTCCCAATTGTCATAACCGGCGTCCATTTCAGTACTGATATTCGGTACTATCACAACATGCTCAGCCTCAGGGAGTGCTTCATTTATTGATGAAACTTCAGCTAACCGCTGAAAAGTTTTGCCACCATAATTATAGCCGTCAGTCGCAATTAGCAATTTAGGCTTGATCTGTTGGAACCTATCGATTACAGTATTTACACCGAAGTCAGGGGAGCAACATGACCAAACGGCGCCGATTGAGTTAACCGCGAGAAATGCAATTATTGCCTCAGGAATATTTGGTAAGTATGCCGCAACACAATCTCCTTTTTTTATCCCGATTTTAACTAGATAGCGCTGAAATGCAGCAACTTTTTTTTCAAGGGCAGCCCAACTGATCTGGGAAACGCCATTAGCTTCAGTTGCGAAAATCAACGCTGGCCGATTGTTGCTCTTATGCCTAAAAATATGTTCTGCGTAGTTGAGGGTTGCACCTGTGAACCACTGCGTTCCAGGCATTTTCCCTTCAATAATTTTGGAGTAAGGGCTGTGGCATTTGATGTCGAAATATTGCCAGACAGCTTCCCAGAAAGCTGATGTATCTGTGATTGACCAGCTCCTGATATCTTCATAAGAACTGAATGATAGACCCTTTTCTACGGAGAGCCATTTCTCAAACTTTTTGAGGTTTGAATTATTAATGAAGGTATTACTGGGTGTCCACAAGGCTTTCATTTCGCTCATAGCTGTGATTCTGTATAAATCAACATTTCAATTGCTGTTTGAGTATCGCCTGAGTCCAGGTGCTTTTTCGCAATCCGGTGGGCATGGTCGATAAATTTCAAGGGATCAGTGTTAAGAGATTTGATTTCGTCAATGGTATTTTGGATTGAGTTAGGAATTGATTCAAGCTCTGGGAGAACTTCCAAATTGCCCAACCTTCCGAGATTATTGCCTGTCAACACAGTACTTTGCCTAATGCCATCAGGTAATTGATCTATTCCGATACCCCTGGTTGTAAGGGGCTTAGGTATTTCGAATAATGATTCTCCGGAAGCCCTTGTATACCAACTGCCACCCATTCTGCCAACTAAATCAAGTTTAGTAGTATCTAGTCCCGAATTTGAATCCAGGTAACCAGCTTGGATATGCACTTTGACGATCTTGCAGATTACCAGATTACCAGCTCCACCTTCGCTACCGAGTTCGATCACCCGGTCCACCTTGCATTCAAAAGCCACAGGAGATTCAGCGACACGGGGTGGCTTTACCAAATCAGAACCAATTTCAGTTAAACCTGATTTTATAAATTCGTTTACCCCTTTTTCATATTCGGTACTCGATAATGACATCTGTTCCACGATGGCATAGTTCACAATGTTGATCACTACTTCCGGAACTTCTTTTACATTGTCATAAGTGTGTTTTGTTGTGTTGTCCCGGCCACGTCTGGCAGGTGAAAAGACAAGGATTGGTGGATTTGCACTAAAAGCATTGAAAAAACTGAATGGGCTCAAATTAATGTTTCCCTCTGAATCAACTGTGCTGGCAAAAGCAATCGGTCGTGGGGCAACTGCAGCCAGTAGATATTGGTGCATGGAACCAGTACTAATATTCTCAGGATCAAAACTTTTGTATTCATGCATAATGGCAATTTATGATTAGATGGAAACTAACGTCATCAAGCAACCATAAAGATAATCTCGAAATTCTGCCAAACTTTGACCTAAAGAAATTAATGAAGAGCTAATTGCCTTTATATTTCAAATAGTACTTGAAGGGGGTTAATCAAACACCTCATCCAGATTGGTGGCTATTCCAATCCTAATACCCCAATCGTTGTATTTGCCATCTACAAAAGAAGCAATTGCTTCAATGCGGAAGACTTTAAATATGTTATCCAGGCCATAGCCGGCCTCTGTGTAATTGTTGGAAGATGGGGTCCCCAGATAGTTGATGAAGAGGTTTTCCTTGATTCCTATTAACCTGAGGGCAGGAATTTGTGTGAACAGCAATTGCCTGAACTGGTCATGTAAATAGATAGTAACGTACTCATCACTTGTGCTATATTGGTAATAGTCTAGCAGTCGAAAGCTTGCTGTTGGGTCGGTGGTAGCAAATGGTGTTTGATTGCCAGGGAAATGTTTGAAATCAACGAAGACTTCACTTTTGTTGAAAAATTTTCCTGCATTGAGTTTCACATCGAATTTGTTTCTGATGCCCCAATTAAAGCGATGGTGAAGGCCAAGCTCAAGTTGATCAAAGCTAATGTCACTTGAGAGAACCTCAGATATCCCTTTTTTATAATTGAGCATAAATGTGGGGCTGCTGCCTTCTACAGGGTTTTTTCTGCCATTGTTCAAAGTATACTTCTGCCAGGGAATCCATTCGACATTTAGGTTTAAAATGACGGCCTGGTGCTCACCAAAACGGGTATCCGCCAGCTCATTGTTAAATGGATTATTGTCCTCAAACGATTTTCCCTCGGCATTGAACCAAACATGATCGGAGTTGTTTTGAAGGCTTCTGCGGTTGGCCCACTCAATGCTGGATTCTAATAAGAACTTTTCGGTTACCTTCTCTGATTGGCTGATTTTAAGATAATCTTTCTCATAAAGCTTCACATAATTTTCTTCTAACAAAAGGGCGGTGAAGGTATTGACGATTTCATGTATGGGCTCTTCTTCGTTGAGCTGATAGACATATTTGCCGCCTTCAATTTTTGCGAAACTCCGCTTCAATCGGTCACCATAAAAATAGTTTGTGTAAAACCTGCCAATCACCTTTTTCCTCGCAAAGGAGTAGCGGACCATTGGGCCATAAACCAGCCTTCTATTGGAATCTAGTGAACTTCTGAATTGAAAGTCATAATAAAAGTTGTAACCTTCTACTGTGTTGTAGCGAACGGTTTCTAACGGTGCATTCAGGCGCAACCTCGTTTTATCTGAAATTTTAAAATTGTCCCCCACAATAACATCGTAGAATTGAAATCCCTTTCGCTTTGCATTTTTGGTTGAATCTTTTTGTACCTCAATTTTCTCAACCCTGGTAAGGCTGTCCATTGTGAAATAGCCCTTCCGCTCATAAGAGGTAAGGGGTACAGGACGGATTGAATTCCAGAACAGTGAATCGTTGTGGTATTCGGTTGTAGAATCAGAGATTATGGTGACATCTGAAGTGATGTCTTCAACATCAAACTCTTCCAATTCTGCTTTTTCGTATTCCCTCATCAGCTTTCTCAGATCTTTTCTGGAAACCTCTTTTTGATTAGCCAGTTTTTCGAAAGTTTCATCGGTGGAGGTTTTTTCTTTTGTAATGGATGGTACTGGTTCTTCTTCCACTTTTTCATCGATCACGGTTACCTCAAATTCCAGGTCGGGGTTTAAGGTGATCTCATAATCTTGCAAAGTGCCGAGGTAGTTGTATTCAAATTCGAAACCGAAAAAAGTACCAGTTACGTCCACTTTATGGCTTATTGTAAGCCATGCCACGCCATCAATGGGTTGATAGCGCTGGTTGATTTGAAATTGTATGCCCAACTCAGTGGTTGACAAATTCAGGCTGTGGATACTCCAGTAATCATCAACTATATAAATGAAGCCATCAAATACATTTTCACCCCGGCTTCTTGGGGTCACTTTTATTTTGTTGATCAAATAGTCCGACTCCATAAAATATCCCTGGTATTCAAATCTGTAGTAGGCAAATGCCTTTGGGGATAGGGGGGAGATAGCATTTTTTACCGTGGGCTCATAAAAACTCTCCGTTATAATTTCAGCGGCTCCATTGTCGTTATCCTCTCCCTGTGAATGCACAGCAATGACTTTCTGCTCTATCCTGTCAGGGCGCTGAAATGTCAATTCACTTACAGATTCAGAAGTGAACGACATGGTAGAGTCAATCCCTTCTTTGGCTATCTGTTTTCTTAGAAAAAAGGGCGAATCAATCAATCTGCCTGACCCCTTTACATAGACTGTTGCTTTATATGAATCCAATTGCTGAGTGTGGTATTTGGCTTTGGCGATCGCTTTCCGCATAATCGTATATGACGGATCTTCCCGCCCTGCTCTAATCTCAATTTCTTTTAGGATTATTACCTGAGGTTTTAGGGTGATGTCCAGTTCAATTAACTCATTTTTCACCTCAACAAACTTTACCTGGCTTTCGAATCCTGTGTATTGAAAAACGATATCATATTTTCCGTGGCCTAGCCGCAGTTCATAAAACCCCTCAATATTAGAAGCCGCACCTGTTTTTAGGTTACGGATATAGACCGTTGCAAACGGCAACACTTCACCATCTGTTGATTTAATTATCCCTGAAACACTCGTTTGCTGTGCATATACGCAATGGAATGAGCAATTGAAAACGAGTATGCTCAATACAAACAGGCGGATTAAATACACAGTTTATGACCTTTAGGTTTGCAGATGTAAATAGTAAATAAGAGGTTGCGTATCAATTTCTCTAAAGATGTGAAATGGCTGTTTTTTTGAGTTTATTGCTAATCTGGTACCATGCCATTTATATAAGTGTAACAGAAATGAGCCAGGCGGATGTCAACGAAGGGCTTGCAATAAAGATGAAAATTTTCACAGATGATTTGGAAGATGGCATTTACAATCTCTCTAAAAAATCAGTGAACCTTTCGCAGGAACCAGGAAAACATCTATCTGAAATCGAAAATTATTTACAATCAAAATTTGAACTAAAACTCAATGACGAAAAGCAACTACCAAAAGTAACAAGCGCCGAGAATACCGGGGATGCTACCTGGATTGACCTGGAAGTTCCTTTTGAGAACCCTATTCGCTCTATAGACATCGATCATGGGCTTTTAACTGAGTTATTTGACAGTCAGTCCAATGTGGTAACGGTTGATATTCTTGGTGAAAAACGCTTTTTGCGCCTCAGTAAAAGCAATAAAAAAGCGACCCTCAATTTTTGAGGGCCGCTTAGTCTAAATTGATAGTACTAGGTTAAATTTTTTCGATGCAATAAATGACTACTGGAAGTGATGGGCCGGGATAGGCCTGACAAATACCAATATTCGGATCGGACTGAAACGGTTCTGATAAGCCAACACCCACTTTATACCTGCCTTCCTCCAATTCATTGGAGCTGAGTATTGATAAACTGCCGAGATAGCTTGGTTGCAGATAAACCGGTCCACCATCGACTTCAGCATATTTGAACCAGGTATTAGCGAAAAGGCCATCGCCACAAATTACGTCCTCGGCATCAATTTCAAAGATGCAGTCTTGCGATTCTGGAAATGCTGGCATGCCATAAACTGCCACCCAACTTGACATATCGTAAGCATTTACCACCCTAAAGATTACGTTGCCATCAGTCATTGCCTGCTTGATCTCAGCTACTTTGCCGACTTCAAGAGGTACGGTGGTCGTAGGATAAGCTTCACATGTGTCACCGTTACCGGAGTGCACCAAATTGAGTTCGACCAAAACTTGTGTTCCCACTTTCTTGATGCTGTGAGTAAAATCAAAAATGTGTGCTTCACACCCACCGCTATACCTAACCGTTACATCTACGGTGGAATCGCCCACCACTACATCAGCAATTTCAAAACCATCGCCGGATGGGTCGATGATTCCCGGGGCAAATTGATTATTGTCATCAACAATTATGGAAGTGTTGTCGTCCCCAAAGGGGAGTTCATCATCGCCACATGCTGTTATAACAGCCAGGCAAATTAAGAATGAGATAGTTCGTGTCATTTGTTTTATTGGATATAAACCTAAGACCGCGGAAGCAGAGATATGGTTGGAATTACCTGTGAGATTCTTCCTCTTTGAACATGCTCAAATAGCTGATATACCTGCTCTCAGAAATGTCACCATTGTTAACTGCCTCATGCACAGCACAATAAGGTTCATGAATATGGGTGCAGTTATGAAATTTACATTCACCTAAGAGTTCACGCATCTCTGGAAAATAGTGCCCAAGCTCTTCGTCGTAAATTTCGCTCAGCCCAAGTTCTTTAATGCCTGGTGTATCGATCACGAAAGATTTTTCATTGATCGCAAACATTTCAGCAAAGGTGGTAGTGTGCACACCTTTGTTGGCGAATTTGGAAACCTCCGCTGTCTTTTGATTAAGGTCAGGGATTAGGTTATTCAATAATGTTGATTTACCAACACCGCTATGACCGGCAATAAGCGAAGTCTTGTTTTCGAATAAGGGTTTCAGCTTATTTACCTGGGTTTGATCGAGTGCGCTAATCAATTCCACGGGATAACCAATCGATTCGTAGGTGGACCTATAGCTTTCGAATTTTTTCAAATCCTTCGATTTCATCTGGTCTTGCTTGTTCCAAATGAGGAGTGCCGGGATTCGATAGGTTTCTGCGGTTACCAAAAAGCGGTCAATAAAGCCCAGGGATGTTCGAGGTAGGGCGAGTGTTGCTATTAAAACGGCCTGGTCAATGTTAGATGCGAGGATGTGGCTGTGCTCTGTTTTTTTGATGGCTTTCCGAACAATGTAATTCTGACGGGGCTCAATTCCGGCGATAACCCAGGTGCCATCACCCGTGGCCTCCTTTTCAATCTTCACTTTATCGCCGACAGCTATGGGATTGGTAATTTTCTTATCATCTAACTTGAATTTGCCCTTGAGCCGGCAAGACAAATGTTCACCATCCTCAGTGCGGACGTCGTACCACGATCCAGTCGATTTGACTACAACACCTATCATAAGTAGGCCGAAATTAACTCCATAATTTTATCCGTTGCCCCTGTATTTTCTTCAACATAATTGCGACACACATTTCCTCGCTTTTGCATAATGCTAGTGTTCTGCATCAACAATTCAATTTCATCTAATAGTTGTTGTGATGACTTGATCGGTTTAGCTCCGCCTAATTCGCAAAGATCAGTAGCTTCTTTGAATTTTTGATTCGTGGGATGATCGCCAAATAGCACAGGGATCCCGTAGGTAGATGGTTCCAAAATGTTATGAAGCGTTCCATTAAACGCCCCACCGACATAGGCGATATTGGCGTATTGATAAATGCTTGAAAGCAACCCAATGGAATCAATTATTAGGATAGACTGAGAGTCTCGGTCAGTCACCATATTGCTGTGTAGCTGATATGGATTTGACAAAGATTGGATGACCTCATTCAAAAAACTTGCTTCAATCTGGTGTGGGGCAATTATCACTCTCAGTTCAAGGCTCATTAAGTCATCAAGAATAGGGGCAATGATTCTCATATCTGAAGGCCATACACTTCCAAAAACTATGACGCTTTGGCTCCCCTTAAATTCCTGAACCTGATTGATGGATTTAGGGTTTTTAGCCAACTGATAAACCCGATCAAATCGGGTATCACTTGTTAGTGAAACATTGGTAATTCCGATAGATTTTAATAGTTCAACCGACGCCTGATCCTGAACCATTAAATAATTAAAGCGCTTCAAGAAACCACGATAGAATCCGCCGAAAGGCCTGAAAAATAGCTGGTGCTTCCGAAAAATAGACGATACACTGATTACTGGTATATGCCGTTCATTAAGTTCGGTCAAATAATTCAGCCAAAATTCATATTTGACAAAGCCAGCCAGCTTTATGTCAAATAACTGGATAAAAGTTTGAGCATTTTTTGGTGTATCAAAGGGTAGATATGTGACCAAATCAGCTTGTTTATAATCCCTTCGTACTTCATAGCCCGAAGGCGAATAAAAAGTAAGCAGGACTTTGCAGTTAGTTCTTTGGGATTTGATACTTTCTATCAATGGCCTAGCTTGTTCAAACTCACCAAGGGAGGCACAATGAAACCAAATCCATTGCCCTGAACTGTCTTTTGATTGAAGATTTTTTATTAAACCTCGACGGCCCTGTGTGAATTGCCTGGCTCTTTTGTTAAACGGTGAGATTAGACTGAGGAAAGCATAATAAATGTAAAGAGCTATGTTGTAGAGAAAGTGCATCTGAGTGATGCAAAACTATTTAATGGTGGGTAATTTGAGGTTGATGTGACCAGCTATCATTCCTAAACCGAACAGTTCAATATCTATCAGTGTACCGGATAACTTTAGCCTTTGCAAAATAGGCTCAGAGAACTTATGGATGATAGTGTATGTTAGATGCTTTAGATGTTGTTGACCTGATCAATTTTGGCATTAATTCCGTTGAAGTACTCAGCATATGTTGATAAATCCGAGTCAATCCAAGTTAACATTTCAAATATTTCATCACGGATGTTTTCGGCTTCACTAAAGTCTATGTTCTGACCATCAAAACAAATTGGTTCGTTGTGGTAGACTCGGTTTCTGAATTCTCTAATCCTATTTAACTTCTGAGAAATTATACTTCGATTTACGTTGCTAGGTTTCTCCGGAAAACAATGGATTACAATACCGCCGATTAATCTATAATGATGAGGTTCGAACAATGAAGTCCAAAACGCAAGTGACTGTTCCGCAATAACTTTACCTGATGAGATAGCTCCCCCTTTTCTTCTTATTGTTCTTTCAGCTTTATCGACAGAATTTTTCAGAAAGAATCTTGATGCTCTCAGAGAGTTGTTATTCATGAATCCGCTTTTCTCCGCAATTATCCAGTTGGGGTTAGTGAAATATGACGTTATTTGATAGTTCACTGAATTTCTAAGGAAAATTTCAAATAAATTAAGAACAGGATAAAAAGCTTGGCTTACTCTTAAGTTAATTCTGTACAGTTGTTGAGCCTTTGTTTTAGAATTTCCTGCAGCAACAAGGAAACGTTGCAATCTTTGTTGAGAAAGGAAATATTCTAGTTTGTTGTACTCCAAGTTTCTGTAAATCAGTAACAAAATGTAAAAATACGGCGTATATTTGCATTGTAATGCTTGATCAAGCCTCTTCCTTATTAGGAACGTAATCAAGTTTAAGAAATAGTCTCTGAGAAATCGGGGACTTTTTTGTTGCCCTGTCTCGTCCTGAATAGGTTGACACAAAACTCATAGTGCAGTATTCAACTGACCAATTCCCCAACAGCCTTAGCAGACTAAGCTGCCTTATAATCTGAAACCAAATCCTCACCATCAGTGTAGGCACACTCAAAGTCATCAGATGAGTAAATTAAGACCTTACAATTCAACAATTGGCTTTTGAATGGCAAGGTTATTAGGATAACTCACAATTTTATTTTCACTTGTTTTAATTTTAATTGAGAAAATAGTTATATCTGTCACTTTGCCCTCGACAGAATTGTCCCCGTCAATGATCCTTACAGTTGATCCTATCTTGAAAGGAAAGTAGAAGAACAGGATTACAGATGACGTTACATTGCTCAGGATGGACCATTGTGCGAAAAGACCAATGCCTGCAATTGTGAAGAAGGATGCAAAATAAATGGAAAGACCACGGAGCGATATCTCCCAAACTATTGCTATGAAGACCAAAAAAATCAACGCAATGAGGTAGCCTGTTAGCTTCCGAACATAAAGCACTCGGGTTTCCTCATGGTCATGTTTCATACCATGCCTTATAATCAGCCGCCGGGTAATTCTGCGGGTAATCAGGTAGAGCACTGCTATACCTATCGAAATGGCTATTTGTATGTAAAGTCGATCCATTGTCTTGGTTTTTTAGCAAAGCTAATGGTGTGCATAGAAATGACTCATAAAACATTAAGATTGGTTATCAGTTGATGTACTAATTATAAAAATCGCAAAATGAGTACCCTTTGAAACATATTTTTCATCGAGATATCTAAGGCATTCATCGAATAGTTTAACGGGTTGTATGGAATCCCCTCTAATTTTATAGGTGTAGGATGCTGATTTCAAAAAAGGTTATGATGTTAAGACAGATTATTACTGGCTTTCTGATATTGATGACTTATATCTCAGAGGGTGCTAATTATTTTTGGGTTGGAGATGGTGGAAACTGGAGTGATTTTAGTAACCATTGGGCCACCTCTTCAGGTGGTAGTTCTTTCCATGGCTCTGCTCCAACTGTTGGCGATGATGTCTTTTTTGATGCCAATTCGTTTTCCTCAGGCAGTCAAACTGTAACAATCGATGTGGACGCTAACGCTCTAAATCTTGATTTTACTGGCGTTACCAATTCACCTGACCTCGCAGGTGCAGCCGCAAGAACATTAACTGTGGCTGCGGATTTGACTTTTATTGCAGCCCAAAGCATTTCTTTTACGGGAACCATTTCGCTAACTGGCTCTAATGATGTGACAGTGAACGTCGGTGATGCAGTAAAAACCATTCCTGACCTCGAATTTCCAAATGCTACAGGGAATGTTGTAATTAACACTGGAAGTGTGGCCAACACAACGGATAGGATCACTTTCGGTGATATCACACTTTCTGGAGATGGGGTTGAATTCGATTTAGAAAGTGCTGATGCCAGCAGTAATGCCAAAACTATTGGCAATATCACTTTACCAAATGATTGCAATTTCGAGATTTCAGGGCCCAATGCATCTTCCTTTGGTGATGCTGTCAGAACGATTATCTCAGGAAACTTTGTTACAGGTGATGATCCGAATGGTCAGTTCAGGGGGCAGTACATGGAGTTTCAAGGCGACTTGACCTTTGGCAATACAGGTGAATGCCGCTGGACTCATAGGGCTGAATTTACCGGCACAAATTTTACAATAGGAAGCAGTTCAGGCAATCACTACGAATTCTCAAATGATGTTCAGATAGGTAACAATATTAGCATCAATGGAAATACAACATTAGAATTTGATAACGAAACCGATGTGTCAGGTGACCTCACTGTGGCTGCCTTTGCGGAACTCAACATTTTGACCACCGCAAGCGCAGGAGATACAGATTTTAGCATCACCGGAACCACAACAATAAATAGCAGTGCGACCGTAATTGCTGGGGCTACCACTGCAACCGACGATTTTAGTTTTGGCGATATCAATTGCGGAGGGTCTGTGGAACTAACATTCCAAAATGGAAGTGGAGCTGTGAGCATAGCCAATCTTAGCGTTGGAGCATTTGATATCATAGAGTTTAATGCTAACAGTACCACTACATTCAGCGGAGATATCACCTCAAACGGTGACTGTTCTGATTGGCGTATTCTTCGGTCTTCGACCGCAGGCGATCAAGCCGATTTGAGTTTCGGCGGTAACCAGACTGTTTCCGGTAACCTGATCAGGGACTTAAGCGTATCTGGTGCCACTTTTGACGCCGACGATGGCCTAAATGATGGTAACAATAGCGGCATCACTTTCAATTCAAATCATGCACCAACAACATTGTATTGGCGTCAGATAAATTCTGGAGACTGGTCTGATACAAATAGCTGGTCAACAAGCTCAGGCGGAGGTTCAGGATCTTGCGTTCCCGGCCCATCAGACGATGTGATTTTTGATGCTAATTCATTCACTGGGGCTAACCCCACTTTCACGATGGATTTAGATCAGGCATTTGTCGATAACGTGGATATGTCGGCAATAAATACCGCAGTATCATGGGAAGGTTCAGTATCAAATGAGTTAATCGTTTATGGGAATTTTATTTTCGATTCTGACGTAACCAACAACTTTACTGGGCCTACCACTTTTACCGACGGGAGTTCGAATACCATCGACATGAACGATGGAAATTTTAGTGGTGATGTGAATATCGCAGGCGGCACCTGGGATTTAATCGATAATCTGGATATCGATGGTGATAATTCAGATTTAACGATAGAGAGCGGTACGCTAGATGCAGCGACTTTCGACATCAATCTCGAAAATGACTGGACAGTAATGTCTGGAGCCACTTTTACTGCCGGTACTGGTACCGTAACCTTTGATGGTCAGAATTCAAGCACCGACCAAAATATTGATGCAGGTGGCAGTGCATTTTATAATTTAACAGTTGATCGTCAGAGTAGTAATGGATCCTCGATAGTGCGCTTAGATGCCGTTATTACTATATCTAATAATTTCAATATCAGCCAGGGTAGATTTTACGATGACGGCTTTCAAATTACAGGTAATGCCACTGGAACACTCAACATAAATAACGGGGAACGTCTTCGGTTAGGAACGAGTACTGTGTCAACGTCATTCCCGACCAATTTCACTGATGCCAATATCGATATGAACAACACTGGTCGGGTAGAATATAATTCAAGGTTGGATCAGGATATTCGGGGCAACATTACTTACGGCAATCTTTTCCTTAATGGTGGCGGTTCTTCATCCCGAACTAAAACCCTGCAAGGTGGTCCTATAACTGTAAACCGGACTTTATCCATTCAGTCATTTAATGATTTTGACGACAATGGTTTTCAAATAACTGGTACGGCAGGACAAGAGGTTATAATGCAAGCAAATACCACCCTAACACTTGGCAATGCAACCACTACCACTCAATTTCCTACCAATTATGACATTTTCACCATAGATGCCAATTCAACAATCGTTTATGCATCAGGACAAAATGATTCGCAAACAATCAAAGATTTAAACGGGGGTGGGGATGCCAGCTATGGCAATTTGACCCTGACCAATACATCAGGAGTTTCAAGAACCAAAGATTTGGATGGAAATATAGATGTCAGGGGCGATTTAACAATTGGCACCGATAATACAATGGATGTTACCGGAAGCAATTTCAACATTACGCTTCAGGGTAATTTGACTGTTGCCTCTGGTAGTTCTATTATCTTTCAGCAAGGCACATTTACTGTTAATGGGTCAACAGCTCAGACAATCGATTTTGGAGGCGGCACCCCCGACATGTACAACTTTACGGTGAATAATTCCGCAGGCATCCTAGTAAACGATGATATTAGCATAAGTACAGGAGGGACATTGACTTTTCAAGATGGAATAGTGACACCACAGGCATCAGAGGTACTGATCTTCCAAAATGGAACCTCTGTGAGTTCTGCTTCTAATAGCAGCCATTTTAACGGAACAGTACGAAAAATTGGGACAGATGCTTTTACTTTTCCTGTAGGAACTGGCACAGTTTATAGGCCAATTTCGATTTCCGCCCCAGGTACAGCCACTGATGAAATTGAGGCTAATTATTTGCTGACTAACCCTAAAGTAGCAATTGGTACTGCAATTGATGGCTCATTAGATAGGGTTAGCTCTATAGAATATTGGAATTTATCTATCACAAATGGCACACCTACTGTTAACGTTACTTTATCATGGAATTCAACCAGTGATGTAGGCGACCTGTCAACCCTTGTAGTTGCCCATTGGAATGGGGCGCAATGGGACAATTTAGGGCAGAACTCAACCACAGGAGATATTAGCTCAGGAACTATAACTGTCAATTCAGTTTCAGGTTTTAGCCCCTTTACATTAGGCTCAACAGATGGTGAAAACCCATTGCCTGTTGAATTAATAAGTTTCGAAGCTATCCCAGGAAGTAATTCAGAAGTTCTTCTAGATTGGGCTACAGCTTCTGAGATTAATAACGATTTTTTCCTTGTGCAGAAATCCAGGGATGGGGTCGAATGGAAAACAGTGACCAAGGTTGATGGAAAGGGAACCACTACTGAAATTCAACAATATTCAGCCAGTGACACCTCACCTTTTGCTGGAACATCTTATTACAGATTAAAGCAAGTTGACTTTGATGGTCAGTTTGAATATTCAGTCATCAGAGCCGTGACAATTCAATCAGGCATTTTACGGGTTTATCCAAACCCTGTAGCTTCTTATCTCAATGTTGACCTGCCATTGTCAGCAGGAACAATAACCATAACAGATGTCAATGGTAAGTTTGTTGAAGCCAAAACATCATATGATGGAGTGATTGATGTGAGCCAGTTGAATGAAGGCCTGTACCTTCTCATGTTTAGTCACGATGAAGTACAATCTGTGTCCAGATTTGTCATTAAGCGATAAGAATTAAATAATTGTCCGAGTGTCTTGGCAGATAGCTGGCGGAGAGGAAACTATTTATACCAAACCCTGATAAACTGGTGCCATGAAGATGCATTGGTGCCGCTGGTTGAAATATCAACATCAACACTGCCTTCCTCATGTGTTTCCCAAATGTTGGGCAGCACTACGGTTTCAACATTTATTATTGTATAACCATTAGCTTCAACCCACTTATTGGCCTCCTGCACCTTGTCTTCCAATTGCTGGTATTTGGCATCGGAAAGGAACCCGCCTTTCTTAATGCGTTCAGGTACGAAATCTTTAAAATTTACCATTTTGATTGGATGATTGTTTGAGCTTCTATAATAGTAGCTATAAATGAAACATTCAAATATAATGTTGCACTTTAATTAGAAATGTTAGAGGGCTGATCTGGCCTTCTATGTGTTGACTTTAGCTTTCTCTTTAAAAATGACATTAAAAGCGACACCCAAAATCACTAGCGCCATGCCCAGGTAAGTCAGCAGGTTGAAGGTTTCCCCAAAGGCAAATCCAAAACCAAGAGCGAAAACTATTCCCAAATACTGAATGATCGATACCTTGGATAGCTCCTCTGTTTGCAAAGCTTTAGTCATAAAGAATTGGGCAAACTGAGTGAAAAGCCCTACCAACAATAAGAACAGCCAATCCCAACCAGATGGTTGCACCCAGTTAAATGCCGAGTACGTACCGGCAATGGGTAAAGTGATTAAAGGGAAATAAAATATAATCACCAATGGATGTTCTGAGGTCTTGATTTTTCTGATGGAGTTATATGCCAGTCCCATGAAAAAGGAGGCTGTGACCCCGATAATCACATGTTCTAATTCTATTCTGGCATCAAACCCTTGCACAAATAAAATCCCTACAAAAGAAATCAGGAAGAACAACCACTGGATGTGCCTCACAGGTTCTTTCACCATAAAAATCCCAATTATCGCTACGAACACTGGCGCCAGGTATTGAAGGATCACTGCATTGGCCAGCGGAATCTGATGGATTAGCCTGAAATAAAGAATAAGTGCAATTGCTCCTGTTATACCCCTGAAAATGAGCAACTTCTTGTTGTTGCCCCATATATTGACTTTTTGAGCTTTAAGGCTGACCACACAAATAATGAGAGATACAAGGCACCTGAAGGCTATAATCTCAACTGCTGGAATGTGAGGTATAACCTTAACACAAACATTCATCAACTGAAACAGGAAGGTTGATAGAAGCATGTAGTAAACACCTTTAGAGATGTTCATTATTCTACAATCCTTCCGTCTTTGATCTCAAGGGTTCGGTCAGCCATTGCCGCCAGCTCATCATTGTGGGTTACGATCACGAAAGTCTGATCCAGTTCTTCCCTTAGCTTGAAAAACAGTGAATGTAAATCTTTGGCATTGTTAGAATCAAGGTTGCCGCTGGGCTCATCAGCAAACACAATTGCCGGATCATTGATTAGGGCCCTGGCAACTGCAACCCTTTGCTGTTCACCACCAGATAGCTGTGACGGCTTATGATCCGCCCTTCCATCAACCCCTAATATTCTGAGCAATTCATTTGCCCTGTCTGTCAGTTCTTTGTTGTTCCTTTTGCCGATAAACCCGGGTATCGAGATGTTTTCTACAGCACTGAATTCTGGCAGCAGATTATGGAACTGGAATACAAAACCGATTTGTGCATTCCTCACCTGGGCAAGTTGATCTTTCTTCAGATTGAACAGCTCTTGTCCTTTTAATTTAAGATGCCCTGAATCCGGTTTGTCCAATGTTCCGAGTATGTGCAACAGGGTGCTTTTCCCAGCTCCGGACGCCCCGACAATTGAAACAATTTCGCCTTTTTTAATTTCCAGGTTAATCCCTTTTAAGACTTGAAGATTACCGTAAGATTTATGGATATTTTCAGCGAGGAGCATGTGGCGGCAAAGATAGAATTCGATTCAACTTAACAGATAACAATTATCAATTAAAGTCAATTTGACTTACCTTCGCATCTCTGAAAATGAACAACCTCACTAACAGATAATCCATGAACATTCACGAATATCAGGCTAAAGAAATTCTTAAAGGTTTTGGTGTCACCATTCAGGAAGGCATAGTGGCTGGAACGGCTGAAGAAGCCCTTGATGCCGCTAAACAGCTCAATGTGGAAACCGGCACCGAATGGTATGTCATTAAGGCCCAGATTCATGCAGGTGGAAGGGGAAAAGGAAAAATAAAAGAAACTGGATCGAACGGTGTTGTTCTGGCAAAAAGTTTAGATGAAGTGCCTGAAAAAGCAGGGGCCATCTTAGATGGAACGCTGGTAACGCACCAAACAGGCCCTGATGGAAAGAAAGTAAATAAAGTGTTGATTGCGCAGGATGTTTATTACCCCGGTGCATCAGAGCCAAAGGAATACTACATGAGCATTTTGCTTGACCGTGGCACTGGTTGGAATGTGATCATGGCTTCTACCGAGGGTGGCATGGACATCGAAACTGTGGCGGCCGAAACACCAGAGAAAATTGTAAAAGAATGGATTGACCCCAAGGTGGGTTTGCAGGGATTTCAAGCTAGAAAAGTGGCCTTTGCATTAGGATTAAGCGGAGATGCTTTTAAGGGAATGGTAAAATTCATTTTTGCACTTTATAAAGCATATGTAAGCACCGATTCTTCAATGTTTGAAATCAATCCTGTGTTGAAGACATCTGATGATAAGATTTTGGCTGTTGATTCAAAGGTTAACCTTGATGACAACGCACTTTTCAGGCATAAAGACATCGCAGAGCTGAGGGATTTGTCAGAAGAAGATCCTGCTGAAGTAGAGGCTGCTGAAAATAACCTGAACTATGTTAACCTTGACGGAAACGTCGGTTGCATGGTGAATGGTGCTGGCCTTGCAATGGCTACCATGGACATGATCAAGCTTTCTGGTGGTGAGCCAGCTAACTTCCTTGATGTTGGGGGCGGGGCCAATGCAGAAACCGTAGAGGCTGGTTTCAGGATTATTCTGAAAGACCCAAAAGTAGAGGCTATCCTTATCAATATTTTCGGTGGTATTGTAAGGTGTGACCGGGTGGCAAATGGTGTAGTTGAGGCTTATAAAAATATTGGTGAGATTAAAGTGCCAATCATTGTTAGGTTGCAGGGAACTAATGCTGAAGAAGGCGCCAAGATTATAGAAGAGTCAGGGTTGAAGGTGTCTTCTGCAATTGTGCTGAAAGATGCTGCCGAAAAAGTAAGAGAAGTATTGGCGTAAAAGTTTAGAAGGTTTAGAAAGTGTTGAGGTTTAGTAGGTTCTATGTTTAGTAAGTTTAATAAGTGTTAAAGTTTTAAAAGTTCTAAAGTTTGAAGGTTTGGGGTTTGTTTGATTGTGTTTTCAACACTTGCAAAACTTTGAAAACCTACCAAACTTTCTAAACCTTCCAAACCTGAAAAAATGCACCCGTAGTTCAACTGGATAGAATACCAGATTTCGGCTCTGGGGGTTGAGGGTTCGAATCCTTCCGGGTGTACATCTCCTCGAATTATCATTCGGGGATTTTTTTTGCCCTTAAACGTTTGTAACTGATTGAAATTGAGTTAATTAAAAAAACTGAGCCTGGTTTGGGAAAGGTTCGATAGGCACATCGGGAGGTATGTGCAAGGACCAGGTAAAATGAGTATGCGCCCTAATTGCTTTAGGCACTTGTGTTTCCGGTTCGCATTGTGCTTTAAAAGAGCTCAGTTCGCATATTCATTTAGTGTTTGTTAAAGATCGATTTTACATTTTGCTTCCTTTTTCTCTATTCTCATCTTTGTGAACAACCTTGAGGTTGTCTATTGTATCCTCACCACCTTTTGATAAGGGAAATTCGTGATCTAATTCAATTTCATCACCCAGAAAAATTGGAGCACCCGAAATGTTGCTTTCGTTATTCTGTTTTCTGATTAGCGCCAGTTTTTCACTTTCACTCAAAACCAGTTTCCTGTCAGCCACTTGGTATTTTTTCCTAAACTCGGAAAAGGTGTTCATGAATTTTTCAAAACCTATATTGTTTTCTTGATCCTCTTCAGGAAAACTCTTGAAGTAGCTGAACATCGATTTGATTTCTTCCTTTATCGCTATTCTATGATGCTTGATCATTTCGAAATTGATATCGTGTATTAGGAACCATGTCATGTAGATGTCTTGCATTGTTCGTCTGAAGTATTTCGGACTCTTACCTGCCTTATAGATTTCATTCAGCTCACTTTCCAAATACTCCGATAGTTCCTCTTTTGTACAATCCTTATCTAAAAGAACATATTTGAGCTTTTTAATGAAACTTTTGACATTTTTAAGTGCCTCAAGAAAGCTGTCTTTTTGCTTTCCTTGAGTTTCGGTGATTGTTAGTAAAATTGAAGATATGTATGCTTTGTTGTTTACTCTGGCGTTCAGTCTCTCTGTTTTCTGATAAATATCAAGCGCATTTCTGGAGTCATTTGTTAATTCGGCATATTCAAAGAAAGTCAATGAAGTGATAAGTTCTTCATTCTCCATTCGATCGCGATCATTTGCTTTTCGTAGCTGTTTGACATAAAACCATGGTTTATTTTGTTCAGCAATTACTTTAATGTTTTGAATAACTTCAACATCAACCCATGAATTCCACATTTCAAAAGAGTTCTCTCGAATTGGAAATGGTTTATCGTTTAATCGAATGAAAAGATCAATAGGATCAAAATTTGGGTTTTGATTCTGATCAATTTCAACAACATAAAGTTGGAAATCGAAAATCTTGTTTTGCAATTCTTCTGGTAATTGAGAAAACTTAGTTCCTTCTAACTCCTTCAATATTCTCAATTTGCGAAGATTGAATTTGTGATTTTTTGAAACTTGAGTACTGTTTCTCTCATCAATGTATTCAGAACCG
The DNA here is from genome assembly GCA_040222875.1 of Cyclobacteriaceae bacterium. Lineage (GTDB taxonomy): Bacteria > Bacteroidota > Bacteroidia > Cytophagales > Cyclobacteriaceae > JAJCYL01. The sequence continues at coordinate 78,150 of JAVKCG010000009.1, forward strand.
ATATAGCCCAAAAGGGTCAGGATTCTTTGTTGACCGTCGATTACTTCACTTACTCCGTCCGTTCTTTTGAATATAAATATTGCAGGAAGTGTAATGCCTAGCAATACACTCTCAATCATCGATGACGCTTTGGTAGGATTGATCACCTCTTTCCTTTGATAGGAAGGTCGAACTAGAAACCTTCTTCTCTGCATAACCCTAACAACATCATCGATTGAATTTCTTGCAGGTTCAGGCTTATTCAATCTTAAAGATTCCAACTCCGATAATTTAGTAGTTGTGTCATCAGGTTTGCTCATTTCTTTAAGTTCTGCTTTTTTAAGATCATCTGGTGAAATGTACAGTGAGGTGTCAAGATGATATTTCTCACTAACAAACTTGGCTGTAGTACCGTACCGCGTTAGCACCTCCTTGTTGAAACCATAATCTACTTCAGTAAAATCCTCAAAGTTTTCATGAATATAGGTTGCCATTTCCATGGCAAGATTATCTGAATAGTCGACATCAATTTCCTCTTGTTCGAGAATGCCAAGTGCCCACAAGAAGCATTCAAGTGCAAGTCTGTTTGTGCTAAAATCATGTTCAACAGCAATGCCTTTGACCAATTCAATGAATTCACATTTGGTGATAAAATTTGAAACTGTTTCTGTTTCATGATCTACGGAATCGTCGGAGATTTTTTCATACATTTTCGTAAGCAAATCTGTTCTACCCGTTCCTCTTGCATAATATGAGATGGGTATCATTGGAAGCACCAAATGACGTCTGATGAAAGTCATCAAATCCTCCACGGGGGGATTATCCAGTTTATTCCCGACCGGCTTAAAGAAAGTGTTATACAGATTTTTTCTTGTCAGTAAATCGTCTTGAAGAAAGTCCTTGAATTCATTTGATAATGGATCCTCGTCATAAATCGCATTATCAATCTCTGCCTTTCTCAAAGGAGTAATTCCAGAATTGTACCTAGAAAATATTTCTTTCTTGATACGATCCTCTAAAAACTTATCAAGCGGTGGTTCATTTACTAATTTGAATTCAATAACTCTAAGTTTGGCATCAAGAAAATTGTCAATTATTTCTCTGTCATTTTTGGCCAAACCATCATAAGTGTGATTCTTTAATTGCTTGAGCTGATTAAGGCCTTTTGGCTTCAATGAAAACTTATTTTCCATAAATCTGAGTATAGTCTCAAATCTCTGTCGGCCATCAATTATTTCGATGTTCTCGTTATTGTCGAAGAAAATCAAAGGAGGTATCTCGGTACCTAGCAAAATGCTCTCGATGAAATAAGTTGCCTTATTGTAATCCCATACATAATTTCTTTGATAGTAGGGCTTATAATCGATCTTGTTCTTAAGCCTTGGACTATAGAGACTGTCAATGGATTTAGAATAGGTTTCGATTTTCAAGTGTTCCTTAAAAATCTTCTCAAATGTTGACTGTCTATCTTCAAACTCCATTGATTGGTGATTTATTGATCCACAATAATTATGTATGTGTAATAAAGGTACGTAGACCTACCTTACAACTGTAACCCATAAAATTCCTAATATATCATCAAAACTGTCAAAATATTATATCAACAGGGTTTTAACTATTTGTAAATAGTTATAAATGATTGTAATCTTTAAAAACGGGTAGATAAAAGACACTCTTTTTGTGTGCCTCTGATTTTGTTCAGACCTTCTAAAAATAGAAATCCTAACAGAGCGTTGACCTGCTAAGGTTTGGAGTAGTTTGGTTACAAACTATCAGACTACAAAAGTCTCCGAGACTTTTGTAGTCTGATATCATTCACTTTAGTGTTATATCGGGTTCCATAACTTCAAACAATCTGTATCAAGTTCTCCCATTGGGTTGGTCATGAATTGATCATAAATGGCTCTTTTACAAACCATGTCCCCACCACCATGGCCACCTTCATCCAAAGTGAATGATTGTGTAAAGGTGATTTTTGATTCAAATTCGATAACATTTTCCGGTGGCGTAACCGGATCAAATTGGTTAATCAACAACAATGAGGGAATTGAGGAAACATTTAATTCCAGCATATCGGGCGTGGCATACCGTTGCATAAATTTGCTGGAAGCCAGGTATAGAGAAGTAAAGAGGGCAAGTTCATAGGGCATCAACTCCAATGAGTCATATTTGAGCTTAAGTGCCTCCTCGGTCACGCTGGTATCGTATTGACTAAAGCTTTCACAAGCAAGAAACATGGAATAATTGGCTGTTGTCGACCCTCGTTGCTCCAGAATGAGGTTAATAGACGCCATGTCGCGTTCCTTTAATGAATAAATATATCTGGGAACCAGATCCCTGGAATCGTTACGATACAGCTCTTTCCTCACCATAAAAATTAAGTCCTGCGGATTGAGATAAAAAGGCTCACCCTGGTAGGTTGCTGCTATTGGTTGCTCTTCTGCTTCCCCCAAAACCTCCATGTATGTCTGTTCAATGTTAGGATATTTTTCATTGCAGTAAGGAGACGATTCACAGGCATCAAAAACCTTTCTTAAGGCTAGACTATAATCATCTAACCTGCTGGTGAGGAAGTCACTTCTTACCGGAGCAGGGGAGTCATATATCGCTGAATGAATTTTTTCGGGAAATTTATCTGCAACAACCCTGGCGATTCGGGTGCCATAGGATGTACCTCTAAGGTTGTACTTTTCATAACCAAGATGGTCCATCAGCATGCCTACATCATTGGCATTTTGAAAGGTATTATAGGCTTCAATTTCAATACTTTTTTCGTCACATTCATTCCTCAAGTCTGCCATCACACGTTTCATAGATTCATATTCCTGTTCTGAAGTCAAATCTTCAGCAAGAAGGTCGTAAATCCTGGTGGTTAAATCAGGCAGTGGACTCGAATAACCGATGCCTCGTTGATCGAACCGGATAATATCCCTGGTTTTTAAAATGGGGTTATTTAAGTTTTGAGTAATACTCCGCAATGCAGGCCCACCAGGCCCACCAGTAAAGTAAATCATAGGATATTGGGTGGTCAATGAGTCTTCGCTTTTTAGCACTACGTAGGCGATACTTATCTTCTTGCCATTTGGCTTATCATGATTTTCGGGAACTTCCAATCTCCCGCATTTAAGGCGTGAATAGTCTTCTATGCCTTCCAGAAAACTGCAGTCTGAAGTATTGGGTGAGTTTGTTGGTTTTGGAGTGGAGCAGGAGTAAAGCAGAATTGCGATGAAGGAACAAAGCAGGCTTGATTTCATGATATGACTGTTTTGAAAGTTCAATATAGGTCATAACTATGGGTTTTTACTCATTCAATAGGATGGAAGGTACGTCTAACGTACGTTTCAGTGAGTGGGATTATTTTCATAATGAATTGTGGTGTTTGGATTTGAATGTTCGATACTAACGATCTGCTACCGCCCGTAAGCTGGACATTTAAAACATCTATACTAACGTATCTTTATCGCACCAGACTCTATAAATGGCTCAGTTAGTGCGGCCGGCTAGGCTTATAGATGATGGTGTTTGTTGTACAACGTTATTTGTTAGCTGGAACTGCTCCAATTTGAGTTAGTATTCCTAGTAAATCCACACAAATCCAATGTTCAGATAATCGATCATTCTCAATACGAAAAATAGTAATCGCACCTACTGCTATTGATTTGTTTGATGCTGGAATTCCCTGAAAATCTCCATTGTGAGTTCCCGTTATATTCACTCTACAAGCGATCTTGTTGCCATCAACAATGACATCCTCGATTGAATGATTGAAATCAGAAAAACCGGCATAAATACCCTGGGCTGGACCTTGAAACTGCTCTACATTTAGAGGGGTAGGGATACCGGGGAAGTGAAAAGTCATGTCATCATTGAAGACTTCTTTCATCTTAGAATAATCTCCTTTAAGCGCATCCATTTTCTGGTAATATTCTTCTATTAATTTTTTCATGTGTCTATAATTTTAAGCTTGCTGTTTCTTCGATTTGAGCATTAGGAATATAAATGCCAGAAGAAATAATATCTGAATGAGATAAAGTGGCAGGGGTACATTCATTTCTGAAATGAATATATGCTTGCTTGTATTGAGTACGATGAGCAGGAAACCCATGGCGTAAGCAATCAAAACTTTTGGCTGTTCTCGAACATAAAATGTTATAATACCGATAGACACGTATAGTACTGCGACTACTGTAGCCATTTGAGCTGCTGCCCAAATACCACTCTCCGATAAATCTGGAAATGAGTCCGATACAATTTGATCTGACATAATAAAAATCCCTAGGCCTTGTAGCACAAGCAAGGAGGCGATTATCGTAAAAATTGTTTTTTGATTCATGATTTCAATATTTGATGATTCACAAATCAATGGGTTTACGAGACCAAATGCCTTAACATTTGTTAAGAAGCTATTTTGCTTCTTTCATTGCTTGTTTTCTAATCCGGCTAAGAGATTCCGGAGCGATTCCGATGTAGGCGGCAATATCGTAATTAGGTACTCTTTGAATTATTAAAGGATAATCTTTCATCACCCGGAGATACTTTTCAAGGGCATTTTCGGATTTATCCTTATCAGCATTTTCCATTTCTTTAAGGAAAGCACTTTGCGTTTTTTTTAGAAAAAATCGTTCGAACGGAGGGACGTTTTGCATGATGAAATCGAAATCTGACTTGGTTATCATCATCAAGTCAGTATCTTCTAAGGTCAACCAGTATGTTTGAGACGGTCTCTGATTTAAAAAGCTATCAAGATCGCCTACCCACCAATCTTCAAAAGCAAAATGGTTAATAGATTTTTTTCCATTTTGAAGAATTCGATAATTACTAACACACCCCTTCATTACGTAACCAGTAGAACGGCAGGTTTCTCCCTCTCTTCCTATGAAATTATTTTTTGAATATCGTTTTGCGTTAAACTTAGAATGGATGACATCAATTTCTTCCTGGCTAATGTTTGGGATTTCTCGAATGGTCTTCTCAAATGATGGTGGTTCTTGTGTACTCATGTTCTACAACATAGATGTAAGTCACCTTATTAAAGGCAAAATGCACTTAATATCAGTTAATTGCAAGGTGCAACCGCATTGAGTATAGCCACTTGGCCTCCACGTTGGCGCCAGCGTTAAGCGATAGCATCACTTTTGACAATTATTTATTTTGGGTTGAAAGTTGAATAATCCCTTAATGCATATTAGGTCCAAATTCTGGGATCAATCTCCAGTCGAATCGGGCATTGTGTTGTCATGTGAAGCGGAGTAGCGCCAAGAATTATCCTACATTGCAAATAAAATCGTTGACGAATGTAAAGTTGATTGAGTAAACTTTAATGTGTGGCACAAGTTGCAAACTTGCGTCAGGCCAGGGGGGCTATCGGAAGGTTCGGGAGCGGAGCAGGAATAAAGCAGAATTGCTATTAGAGAACAACTAAGCTTGATTTCATGATATGACTGTTTTGAAAGTTCAATATAAGCCATAACTATGGGTTTTTACTCAGTCAATAGGATGGAAGGTTTCTATACTTCGCTGGTCTTGATTTTGACTGATTGTCTGGTCTGGCTTAGCAAAACACCTGATTGCTATCGGAGGGAGTGCATAGCTGCCTGTGATTGTAGCTATTGAACACACACTTCTTCATCAATCTCTTTTTTAAGAAGTTGTCCAGTTTGTATAAGTTTTTCGTAAGTCCTCAAGATGGCCAGTTGACCAGACCCTCTCATTAGCGCTCCCTTGACTGAATTGCTCTTGTAGTAATCTTCAACAGCTGATTGAAGATCGGCTGAATTCGGCTTGACACCTAAAAATTCATTGTAAAGCGGTAAAAAATGATTTTGTGAATAAGCAGTTGCTTCCATGTGTTCAATAAACCCATTGAAGCTCCTTTCCTCTCGAATTAGATCTTCGACAATCAGATAGTATTCAAAGAGCAGGCTATCAAGAGTGGATTGATCCAGTTCATTAACAAACCCAGCGTTTGTTAAAGATTCCATTCCGCTTTTTTTAGAAACAAAGTGAAAGTCAACAAAAATCTCATTGCTGTAATAAACATCCTTTAATTGCATCACCTCGTTTCCAATGATCTTAAGTAGTGTCGATTTACTTGCTTCTTTTACTTTTTTCCGTCTTTCGAGGTTAGTGTTGGCTAATAACAAATCTTCTGAAAGGTTTTCAGAAATTTTGGTTAAGTATTCTTTTAACTCTTTTTGCACTATCCTTTCACGATTCCAATTGTCAATCTGTAAGGCAATCAGAATACCCATAACTACAAGAAAGATTTCCCCTACTGTATAGAAGATGAAGGATCGAATTTTGCCCTCTGAGAGAAGGTTTCGTTTAAAGCGATTGAGTTGGCGAAGCATTTTTGTCAACAAGATAGCTGAATCTCCATTAGAAAGTTATTGGCAGTTGCTTCATGTCCAGCTATGATGAGCGAGGATTAGAAAGCATTAATCTTTCGTCTCGCACATAGCCACGCCTTGATTTAAATTTATCCTGACTGGTATCAGTGTCCTATCAAATATCCACATTCGCATACTTGGCATTCTTCTCAATGAAGTCCCTGCGAGGGGCTACTTCATCGCCCATTAGCATTGAGAACAGGTGGTCAGCTTCTGCAGCGGAATCAATTGTTACCTGCTTCAAACTTCTGAATTCAGGATCCATGGTGGTGGTCCAAAGTTGGTCAGGGTTCATTTCACCAAGGCCTTTGTATCGCTGGATATTAACTGACTCTTCTTTACCATCGCCGGCTAGTTCTTTGATCAAGGATTCTCGCTGGGCTTCGTCCCAACAATACCGTTCCTGCTTGCCTTTTTTAAGTAAGTAGAGTGGGGGAAGGGCTATATAGAGATAGCCATTTTCGATGAGGGCCTTCATATACCTGAAGAAAAAAGTCAAAATCAAGGTTCTGATGTGGCTTCCGTCAACGTCGGCATCTGTCATGATGATCACCTTGTGATAGCGGAGTTTCTCCATGTTCAAAGCTTTATCATCTTCTTCGGTGCCAAATGAGACACCCAAAGCAGTGATTATGTTTTTGATTTCGTCGTTGTCGTAAATCTTGTGCTCCTGGGCTTTTTCAACATTCAGGATTTTACCCCTAAGTGGGAGAATTGCCTGGAAGTTCCGGTCCCTGCCTTGTTTTGCGGAACCACCAGCCGAGTCACCCTCCACCAGATAAATTTCACATACCTGGGGATCTGTATTAGAGCAATCTGAAAGTTTACCCGGAAGACCGGTGCCACTTAGAACATTCTTCCGCTGAACCATTTCCCTGGCTTTTCTGGCGGCATGCCTCGCCTGGGCAGCAAGTATCACTTTCGAAATAATCTGCTTGGCTTCTTTGGGATGCTCCTCAAGGTAATTATTGAGCATTTCACCCACACTTGTATCAACTGCACCCATCACTTCGGAATTACCAAGCTTGGTTTTGGTTTGGCCTTCAAACTGAGGCTCAGCCACTTTTACAGAAATGACCGCAACAAGGCCTTCACGGAAATCGTCACCTGCGATTTCGAACTTCACCTTATCCAAATGGCCACTTTTGTCGGCGTATGATTTCAAAGTTCTGGTCAGTGCCCTTCTGAAACCAGCAAGGTGTGTACCCCCTTCAATCGTATTGATGTTATTAACATACGATACCACATTTTCTGAATATGAGGTGTTGTATGAAAGCGCCACCTGAACAGGTGTCTCGCCCTTGTCATTATCAATATAGATCGGCTCTGGGATGAGCTTTTCCCTACCGGAATCCAGATAATCAACAAACTCAACTAGCCCTCCTTCTGAGAAGAAAGTATCAGACTTAAATTCACCGTTCTCGTCCTTTTCCCGTAAATCCTCAAGCCGCAATTTGATGCCGGCATTTAAGAATGCCAGCTCCCGCATACGGGTGGCTACTGTTTCATATTTGTATTCGGTAACCGTGAAGATTGTGTCATCAGGATAGAACTCTACAATTGTTCCAGTGATGTCCGTTTTGCCAACTTCCTTAACTGGATATTTCGGTTTGCCACGCTCATATTCCTGCTGGTAAATTTTGCCATCCCTATGTACCGTAGCCTTCAAAAGTTTTGACAATGCATTAACACATGAAACGCCAACACCATGAAGTCCACCAGAAACTTTATAGGTGTCTTTATCGAATTTTCCACCAGCGTGGAGCACTGTCATGACCACCTCGAGAGCTGAGCGTTTTTCCTTTTTATGTAGATCAGTTGGGATGCCCCGGCCATTATCCTGAACAAGGATAGAATTGTCTTCTCTTATCTGCACAAAGATGTCATCACAGTGGCCTGCAAGCGCTTCATCAATGGAGTTGTCAACTACCTCCCAAACCATGTGATGAAGACCTTTGGCGCTTACATCACCAATGTACATGGCCGGCCTTTTTCTTACGGCTTCTAACCCCTCTAAAACCTGAATATTACCTGCTGAATAGTTGCTTTTGTCGGCTCCTTTTTTGTCGCTCATTATGTCAATTTTCGGTTGCGCAAAAATACGCAATTAAGGCTTGAATTACCCGCCTGAGTTAAAGAAAAATGACCTTTGGTTTGTGTTAGTTAAAAACCTGAAAATCAGTCATATAGATGTAATTATCGGATTTCAATAATTATGCAGAATAAGATACCTGAATTCAGAATTCATTTGTGCTTAACATCACCAATGTGCAACCATGAACTACCTCAATATTTTCAGACCTGGCTGCTGCCTCGAATGACGGGTTTTCGGCACCCGGATTGAAGATGATCCTTTTAGGTTTCAGTGAGAGCAAATAGTCCCTCCATTCATCCTGATGAGCTGGAGACAGATAGACAGTAAGTGTATGAATTTTTCCAAATTCGGGTTTTTGCCTGAGGTCTGTAATTGGCGTGTTCTCAATCTCTCCCGATCTAATTCCAAGAGGGATGATATCGTGTCCAAACTTCTTGAGTTTCACCGTAGCCATGTAAGCGTATCGACTTTGATTTGGCGAAGCGCCAACAATAACTGTTCTTTTCATTTTCTGCCCTTTTCCCTTTTTGGCCCCATTAACCCAAAGTTGACTCCAAAAATGACAGGTATCGAAGTTTTCCTGGTTTTTAAATCAGCAAATACTGCATTGTACTCTACTGTTTCTGGATGGTTGGATTTGTAATCACGATAGCCAATTCCAACGCCTACGTATGCATCGATGGTTGGGCCGCCATCACCGGTATTTCTGAACCATCTGGTACCGATAGTGATACCGTATTCATACCGTTGTTCTGAGCTGGCAATTCTAATTTCGGTGGGATTGGCGCCAGTGCTATCAATAACATTGGCTTTGTGTGAGAGGTCAGAAAAACTGATTTCATGAGCAAAATAAAAAGCACCTAAGCCGCCTTCAGCATGGTAGAATTTCTGCCGGAATTTTAACTGTATTCCTCTTGTGAAGTTTTTATTGAGCGAGATTGAATTGTCCGATTTGAAAAAGGGATTGCGGTGTAGGATAGCCTGAAACTCATATCCTAGCCGCTCTTGCTTGTAATATTCTATCGAGATTGGTAATTCACCAATCAGTGTAAAAAACGGGTTAAAACCGATAATTCCACCCTTATATTCGTTGATGACGGGGGAGAAGTACCGCACTTTTTTGTTTTTGAAACGATACTCAGGCTTTTCGTATTTAACCCTGTCGATATCGTCCTGAATAGATTGCGAGGTTCTGTAGACTGGAGGTGCATCTTCATAAATTGGCTTATACAAGCCAGCCAATTGACCTGCTTCATCATATAGTTTCCAATCGCCAATCTTTCTGTCATCTTTGATTTCACCCTCAGTTTTTTTGTTCCCATTGGGGTAATAACCGACATATCTACCTTCACCTCTCATGAAATCAGCTTCACCTTCTAATCGGCCGTCTTCGTAGAAATAGCGCCATTTGCCCTGATTATGTCCATTTTTTACCTGACCGGTAATTTTCAGGTTCCCATTCGGATAATACTCTTTGTACTCCCCGTCACCTTCCTCATATTGACCTTCTCCCTTCAACTCACCTGTATCATAATAAAGCTTCCAATAGCCATCCTTCTGATCACTTGATTGGGTGCCTTCAGAACTCAGCTGACCATCTTCATAGTAGTATGTCCACTTGCCTTGCTGCTTACCAGCATTGTAATTACCAATTGCGGAAGTATTACCATTCGGGTAGTAGAATTTCCACTCACCCTGCCTAACACCATCGACATAAAGCCCCTCTGATTGCAGTTCTCCGGTTTCATAATAATATTTCCAAAGGCCATCACTTTTGCCATTGAAGTTTCTGCCCTCCACCTTCAAACTTCCAGAACTGTAGAATTCCTTGTAATTCCCTGCACCGTTTTCGAAGAAAGCCTGGCCCTTTAGCTTTCCTTCTTCATAGTAATAATTCCAGATACCATCTGTTACAGAATCGACGTAGTTGCCTTCACTTTTGACCTCACCATTCTCATAATAAAAAGTCCATTTTCCCTGGCGTTTGCCTCTATACAGTTCGCCTTCCCGGCTTTTTTTCCCGTTTTCATAGTAAAACACCCAGGGGCCGTAATTGGTGTTATCACGAAGCTCTCCCTTCATTTTTAGTCCTCCACTTTCGAAATAATATTCCCAGGTACCTGATGGGATGTTTTGCTGATATTGGCCTTTGGCTTGTATGCCTCCATCAAGGTAATAGAGCTCATAAGGTCCTTGAAGTACCTGAGACTGAGAGTCTGTTACATGGAGGATTTCTTTCAGGAATTTCCCGTCATCATCGTAATAGGTTTTGATCTCAATGTTCTGAGCTTGAACATTGGCGGATAGGATTACCAATAAGACTTTCAATGATAGCCGCACAATTATACACCTGCCTGGTTACCACAAAGTTAGCTTTTTGACCGTGAGATTGGGAAGAATTGGGCTAACACTAAATCTTGGTTAAGAATTTAATACCTCATTCACCCAACTTTTACCCCAATCTTCCATCTCCTCAGCAGACCATAGCTTTGGAAAAAAACAGACCTTCTGAAATCTAGGTGGAAGGTATTTCTGCCAGTTGGTTCCTCCGGTAGCTGCAATTACATCAGGGTCATTTTGGAGGTGCTTGGCTGCAGAGCGGTAATGCGATAGCGGCCAGTTGATATTGGCACTAACATCTAACTTTCTTAGTTCCTTAATAATCTCATCGGGTTCATCCCCATTAGCATAATTAGCATGAAAGATGCTGTTCAGGTTATTGTTAGTGTGGAACCGCATTCTTTTGATCAATTCTTCAGAATACTTTTCTTCAAATTGTTTGAGGGTCAAGGTTTTCTTGCCGGTTGCCAATTCTGAAGCGCCTTCCTTCCAATAAATCGCATCGTACAAAACTTTAGTATCCTGCTCATTGGTTAATTTTTCACGGTGCTTGATACTGACCAGATTGATTGCATCGGTTCCGGCAATTTCAATAAATCTGTATTGTGCTGATTGAAACCCACTTGATGGAAGTAACGACATTCTGAAGCTAAGAAATTGTCGCTTGTCAAGCCCCTCCACCATAATACCAAACGAATTGGTCAGCTGGTCAAAGTAATTATTGATCCTTTTCAGTTTTTCTAGAAAAAGCTCAGCCGACAATTTCTTTTCGCCTGTCATTTGAGAGATTTCCCACAGAATTAATTTGAAATAGAGTTCTGTAATCTGATGGTAGGTAATGAAAATCGTTTCATCCTTAAATGGGGTCTTGGGTTGCTGAAGTGAGAGTAATGTATCCAGGTTCACATAATCCCAGTAGGTGAGGTAGTCAGCATGCAGCAGTCCATCCAGATAAGATGACAAATCCTGGCCCATGGCGTTGTACTTATCTTCAAGCTTTACCAGCCGTTTGATAATTTCCGGGTCAAAGTTTTTAGGGTCTGATGCCATTGGGGTTATTGGTTGTTAAAGCCGTAAATTTGCGGCCAAATAATTAACCCTACAAAAAATATACTTATGTCGACGTTGACGCAGGAGGCACCCCCTAAGAAAGCACATAATGATGATTTCCAGTCCCCGGATTTTTACCTAATGGATGACATGCTCACCGAGGAGCACAAGCTAATTAGAAGCTCTATTCGGGATTTTGTAAAAAAGGAAATCACACCTTTCATTGAAGATTGGGCACAGGATTGCCACTTTCCTCAGGAGATCGTGAAAAAATTTGGTGAGATCGGCGCCTTTGGGCCAACCATACCAGAAACCTACGGTGGCGGTGGCTTAGATTACATTTCTTATGGCCTCATTATGCAGGAAATCGAAAGAGGTGATTCCGGTATGCGATCGACTGCATCGGTGCAAGGTTCTTTGGTGATGTACCCTATTTATAAGTTCGGTTCAGAGGAACAACGGATGAAATACCTCCCCAAACTAGCCTCCGGTGAATGGCTAGGTTGCTTTGGATTGACTGAACCAGATTTCGGCTCAAATCCAAGTGGTATGGTGACCAACTTCAAAGATATGGGCGACCATTATTTACTAAATGGTGCCAAAATGTGGATTTCAAATTCACCTTATGCTGATGTTGCCGTTGTATGGGCAAAGAACGAAGAAGACCGCATTCATGGGTTGATTGTAGAGCGGGGCATGGAAGGATTCACCGCACCTGAGACCCACGGCAAATGGTCGCTAAGGGCAAGCTGTACTGGTGAGCTGGTTTTTGACAATGTGAAAGTACCCAAGGAGAATTTACTGCCAGGAAAGAGCGGCTTAGGAGCACCAATGATGTGCCTTGACTCGGCTAGGTATGGCATCGCTTGGGGCGCCATCGGAGCCGCTATGGATTGCTATGAATCAGCCAGGAAATATTCACTTGAGCGTATTCAATTTGACAAGCCGATTGCTTCTTTTCAATTAACACAAAAGAAGTTGGCCGAAATGCTGACAGAAATCACGAAAGCACAACTGCTGAACCTGAGGCTGGGACAACTATTAAATGAAGGCAAGTCTAACACAACGCATATTTCAATGGCTAAACGTAATAGCGTATATACCGCTCTTAAGATTGCCAGGGAAGCAAGACAGATTCATGGAGGTATGGGTATTACTGGTGAGTACCCAATTATGCGCCACATGATGAACCTTGAATCCGTGATTACCTATGAAGGCACCCATGATATTCATCTATTGATTTTGGGCAAGGAGATTACTGGGATTCAGGCATTTGTGTAAAGGGCTCTGCGGATATTAAAAACTTTTTCCAATCAGAGTCTCTCAAAGAGGGCTGATATTAATGCTTAAGGATGTTGCTCAGAGTCCCCTTCGGGAGACTCGGAGCGGGGTTAGTAGAGGATAATTAAAAACTGTTCCCCATCAGAGTCTCTCAAAAAGGACTCTGATGTTAGAGCACTTCAGAATGTGGCTCAGAGTCCCCTTAGGGAGACTCGGAGCGGGTGAGGCACAAGTGATGCTTCGCTTAGCACATACGCCAAGAAGGTGATTGAATTCATGATTTGGATAAATGAAGATCAACATCAGATTATTCCAAATGCCCCAACTGCTCACCCATCAAAATATGCTGATGAAAGTCCTCACCCTCTTCAAGAGGTACATCAATTGTGAAGTTGACACCGTCTTGAAAGAGCATGATAAAATCAGAGCCGCCAAAGAGGAAGTATCCCAACATGTCACCTTTTTTGGCTTCATATCCTGGCTGAACATAGTCTTCAAAATTGACAGAATTGACGGTGGCCATCCCGATCGGTAGGAGTGCTACTAAACCGTAAGCTTCAGTTTCAATGATCACGCAACCTCGTGTTTCCACCATTTGCCAGCCGACCAATGATGGGTCAAATGCATAACGGTTGTTTTCGGCATCCCAATAAACGACGGCACCTGATGGGTTGATCCCTTCAATGATGCGGACCTCTTTAACAGTTCCGCTCATCGGAAAATGGTAACGATGATAGTCGTTCACATTCAAGAATGAATGGGTGAATGTTCCTCCAGCGAATGCCGTTTTGAATTGATTGTCTTCACCGATCAATTTTTCAATTGAGTTCAATGTAGCCGATTTCACAGGTACTCCTTCTTTTTGAACAATGTTGGAGTTACTATCTATGGCCCAGGTGCCCATCGGCTGTGAATCGGCAAAGGATGCTACGATCGAATCATCATCAGGAGAGGCAATTGGCCTCACCTCTGGTGATTTCAAATGTCTGGCAAAAAACTGGTTGAAAGTTTTCCAGTTGGCTGGATCTTCATACCAGTCGTTTTGAAGTCCGAATTTTTTGTCATTCAAAGCTGTTTGGTAATATTCTTCGTTCCAGGAAGCTTCCGAGTCCAGGAATTCACCCCACGATTTGCTAAAAGACCGGATCCAAGAGGCATACGGTTCGGCGTATTGAAGAGAGTTGTTGAACAAGTCCATATCAGCTAATTCCGGAAGTGGCTGATCATTGATGAAATAGAAATAACAAATCCCTTGAAGGATGTTGTCATAGATTTCCGGGTATTCTTCCTTCTTCAATAGCGCCCAGGGCATTGCTTTTTCAGCCCAAGAAACAAACTCAAAATACGCTTCCAGCGATTGAGCAGGGTTGGTATTTCGATCAGGATTAATCGTTTTAACCATGGCAATCGACTTTTCAAGCATGGTTTTCACTTCGGGATTTTGCTCAAGTAACTCGATGAGCTCCAGAGTTGCTTTGCCATATTCGACTTGCTGCTGTTGAGCTTCTGGTGTACAGGCACTAAAAGTGACAAATGCCCAAAAACATAAAAAATTAAAGGGGTTGGTTGATTTATACATGTCGGTATCGGTTAGTATTCTATTGTTTCACCCATTTCAGTCTTAAACCGGAATTAGCATCTTCCGCTGGTTGCAAGATTAAAGTATCGCCGCTGAAGGAATACCTTCTCATTACCACATCGTTCCATTCAGCTGGATTGGAATGGGAAATCCTTGCATGCTGAACAGTGTTCCCATTTTCATTCACGGAATACTTTGCAAAGTAGACGTAAGAACCGGTTAAATGACGCAAAGCTTCATCAGGAATTGAGTCGTTAAAATTGGGAAATTGCAAATCGGTATCCTGATAGCCGTCCACTGTTAAATGCAACGCCATGTTTTCAGTGGCGTCATAGAGCAGGTAGCCCTGCATGCCATCTCTCCAAAGCCTCCATTCCCCTGTTTCAGGATCTTTTTGTTCCATAATGTGAAGTGACCAAAGTCCTTCAAGAGGGTTTTCTTGCCTCGCCTGTTCTGTCTTTTTTTCAGAGCAGGCAGTAAAAAGGAAGATACATATGATCGCAATGGGAAGTTTGTTCATGGGTGATTTTGATTTCTGACCTAAAGATATTCACCGATAAAGACTTTTGGGTCAGGATATTTATTGCATCGCATTATTAATTATGTTGCAACTCAAATTGGTAAGCTGATGATAGCAATGCAATTGAAACGATACGGCTATTTGATGATCATTATTCCCCTGTTAATGGCATGTTCGAAGCCGTCAGCCAGGGAAATTCTACTTAATCCCGAACATCCTGAATGGACTAAAACAGCCCCGGAGGAATTTGGTGCAATTGTTACGACCTCAAAAGGTGATTTCAAGTTGAGGATAGTGAGATCATGGGCTCCAATTGGTGCAGATCGCTTTTATAACCTGGCAAGGTTCGGTTATTATGATGACTCCAGGTTTTATCGGGTTGTAAAGGGCTTCATTGTACAATTTGGCCTGGCAAGAGACCCTCAAATCACTGAAAAATGGCTTGATCAGACGATCGGTGATGATCCGGTAAAGGCATCGAATACAAGAGGCAGGCTTGCTTTTGCATTCACCGATCCTGGTACACGAAGCACCCAGGTTTACATTAGTACTGTCGACAATATCCGACTTGATTCCATTGGTTTTGCCCCCTTTGGAGAGGTGATTGAAGGTATGGATATCGTCGATAAGATTTATTCCGTTTACGGTGAAAATGCCGGTGGCGGGGTACGAAGAGGAAATCAGAAATTCATTATTGAAGAAGGAAATACTCATCTTGACGAAGAGTTTCCGAAACTCGATAAGTTATTGAAAATTGAAATAGTTGAAGTTCTTTAGATCGTCAGAAGCGACGCCATCGCTTAACACTTGCTTAAAAAGAGGGCGAATCTCTTAGTGGCTGGTTTTAGAAAAGCCCAAAAACCGACGTCATTCCCGCGGAGGCGGGAATCCCTATAAGTTTGGTAGCAAACCGATTGAGATCCCCGACTCGTCCCGATTTGTATCGGGACTCTCGAGAATGACGTCTTTGAATTAACCAGCTAGGAAGGTTCTATCCCATGCCGTCATTCTGAGGAGGTTAAAATCCTGAACTTCGTGAAGGATGTAACTGACGAAAGAATCTCTTTGTGGAATGGTAGTTAGTTATACCACCAATTCATACAAGTTTATCGCATTACAAATGCTTGTATTTTAAAATCCGCGTTACAAACGCGAATGGGATATAAGCTAGTGGTTTAACATTTAAGCGAAAGGGCTAGGTAGTTTCAATAACTCCCGTCATTCCCGCGGAAAGCGGGAATCCCCACAAGTCTAGCAGAAACCCGATGGAGATTCCCGACTCGCTAATGTCTCGGGAATGACGTCTTTAAGATGATTTGTAAAAATTGTCTGAATCAAGGATTTGCAGGATTTTGGGATTTATAGGATTTAATCACCAGTATCCATCCTGCTAATCTTTAAATCCGATAATCCCGATTCAGACAAATGTTTTGTTCAAGTGAAGCTGTCCCCTAATAGATATGTCGTGAGGAGAACCAGATACTTACTATATCCCTCGTCATTCCCGCGGAAGCGGGAATCCCCTTAAGCCTGGTAGAAACCCGGTTGAGATTCCCGACTCGGTTGCGCTATCGGGAATGACGTCTTTAAGATGATTGGTAAAAATTGTCTGAATCACGGATTTATAGGATTATAGTATTTATAGCATTCAAAAGTCAAATCCATCCTTATTTCCAGGTTTTCCAAGAATATGGTAGGAATTTATTAAGACCTTTGTCAAAAGCATTCCAGTAGAGCAAATCGCTACCATTGAAGAAAACATCTATCTCATCTCCAACTCTAAAGGGTCTTCTCCAACTGCTAGAATATCTCAATTTTCTAATTATAGGCTGTGTCTCAGATAAGATAACTACAAAAGGATAATCAATTCTCGTGAAGTCATTTCTGATAGGAACTTTTTCCTTTCTGTATTCAACCACTTTTGCTCTTAACTTTTTTGAGTTCTTTCTAAGAGAAATAAAGTGGATTTTATTATTCGCTTGGAATAATATGAATATTAAGGGCGGCAGTATTATCCAAAGGTCTTCCAAAATTAGACGTTCAATATACAAGTCAATTGAGAATTTCAACACCTATCAATGCTATTTGACTAGTTCCACTCCCATTTCCACCAGCGGCTTTTAATTCCTTCTATCCAGCCCTAACTTGAATCTTCAATCAAATTCGATTCAAGATGATGAAACCAGTCACTCACTTTTTAGGATTTTTATTTCTACTAGCATTTATTTCAATTGATATTCAAGCCCAGCAATTTGATGAAAGCTATTTCAATGGTATGGAATGGCGAAATATCGGCCCCAAAAGGGGAGGGCGTTCCTTGGCGGTTTCGGGTAGTCCCGGCCGCAGAAATGAATACTATTTTGGGGCAGTTGGCGGTGGCCTTTGGAAAACCACTGATAGCGGTACTTCCTGGAAACCGGTCACTGATGGTCAGCTTCAAAGCTCTTCAGTTGGGGCGGTAGCGGTTGCAGAAACCAATCCTGATATCATTTACATCGGCATGGGCGAAACTGAGCTGCGTGGAAATATTATGCAGGGTGATGGCGTATATAAATCAGTGGATGGCGGTGAAACCTGGCGGAATGTTGGTTTGAAGGAAACTCAGGCTATTGCCAAGGTGAAAGTGCACCCCACCAATCCGGACATAGTGTATGTAGCAGCCCTTGGCCATCCTTACGGCAAGAATGAAGAGCGGGGTGTTTTCCGGTCAAGGGATGGTGGCAATACCTGGCAAAAGATCAAGTATGTAAGTGATGACACCGGAGCTATCGATCTGGTGATTGACAGGAACAATCCGAATGTGATCTATGCGTCTTTCTGGCAGGTGTATAGAACTGCCTATAAAATGTGGGGAGGTGGCCCTGAATGTGGCCTTTACAAGTCAACTGATGGCGGCGACACCTGGACTGAATTAACCAAAAACCCAGGAATGCCGGAAGCCCCAATTGGTAAGATTGGTATTTCGGTTTCCCCAGTAAATTCCAATCGGGTTTTTGCTCAGGTGGAAGCAAATGAAGGGGGTTTATTCCGATCAGATGATGCCGGAAAAACCTGGGAGCGGGTAAATGATGAACGCAAGCTTCGGCAGAGGGCATTTTATTACAGCCGGGTTTATGCCGACACGCAGGATGAAGATGTGGTTTATGTGCTCAATGTAGATTTTTGGAAATCAACCGATGGCGGTAAAACATTCGATATTGAGATCATTACACCACATGGCGATCACCATGACATGTGGATTGACATCAATGATCCGCAGCGGATGATCGTAGCCACTGACGGTGGCGGATCGGTTTCTGTGAATGGAGGTGAAACCTGGACGGGTCAGCAATACGCTACGTCACAGTTTTACCACATCATGACCACGATGGATTTTCCATACCATGTGTGTGGAGCGCAACAGGATAATTCAACCATGTGCATCCCAAGTGAAGGCTGGGGTTTCATGCAGGCGAGGGGCCCATCCGATGAATACTATTATGCAGTGGGCGGAGGCGAGAGTGGCTACATTTCTCAAGACCCCAAAAACCTTGATGTTTTCTACGCCGGAAGCCAGGGTGCCCTACTTACAAAATATGATCGAAGTAATGGTCAGAAACGAGATTTACAAGTCTATCCCAGGTTCTTCTCGGGAGACCCTTCTGCCGACCTGCCAGAACGCTGGCAATGGACATTCCCAATCTTGTTTTCGCCAGTAGATAATAATCGCCTGTACACCTGTTCACAGCATGTTTGGTACTCTACTGATGGCGGCCAAAGCTGGGAAAAAATCAGCCCCGATCTAACCATTGGTGACCCTGAGACATTGGGAGTAACTGGAGGTGTAATCACTAAGGACATGAATGGCCCTGAGATTTATGCGACAGTTTTCGCACTTGCGCCATCTTATCATGATGTGAATACAATTTGGGCTGGATCTGATGATGGCCTGGTTCATATCACCAGAGACCACGGGGCCAATTGGGAAAATATCACCCCGCCGGACATGGTAAAAGATACCAGGGTGAGCATAATCGAGGCCTCCAAGCACACACCCGGCGTAGCTTACATAGCGGCCAAGCGTTATCAAATGGATGATCGCAAACCGTACATCTGGAGAACAGCTGACTATGGCAAAACCTGGACTAAAATTGTGGATGGCATCAGGGAAGATGATTTTCTGCATGTGATTAGGGAAGACCCCACAAGGCCAGGTTTACTTTATGCCGGTGGTGAACATCAGACATGGGTTTCCTGGGATAATGGTGACAACTGGCAGTCGCTGCAGATTAATATGCCTGACACCCAGGTAACTGATTTGAGTGTAACGGAAAAGGATTTAGTAGCTGGAACGCATGGCCGTTCTGTTTTTATCCTGGATGATCTGGCACCTATTAGAGAGATGAATGCCGAAGTAGCTGCAAAATCGGTTTATCTTTTCAAGCCTTATTATGCCGTCCGTAGAGTTCAGGATGCCGTGATCCAATATTATCTCGCTGATCAGGCTGATGAAGTGAAAATCGAAATACTTGATGAGGCTGGAAATCTGGTCGAAGAATTCGTTGGTACTGAACCTGAATTGGATAAAAAGAATGATCCGGGTGCCAGTTGGTTTGGTGCATTGCCAAAAGATCCAACTACAGCCAAAGGCTTGAACCAGTGGGAGTGGAAGCTGAGATATCCGGGAGCTACCGAATTTGAGGGCATGATCATCTGGTCGGCCAGGCCACAACTTGGGCCATGGGCACCTCCGGGAAATTATCAGGTGAGATTAACAGTTGGCGATGATGTGCAAACCCAAATGTTTAAAGTGAGACTTGACCCCAGGCAGAATGATGTGGAGTTGGCTGATGTACAGGAGCAGTTTGAACTGGCCATGCAAATCAGGAATGAAACAACGAGAGCCAATGAGGCGGTAATCCAGATTCGTGAGATCAAGGGACAACTCAATGAGCAGATTGAAGGTGGCAGTAAAAGCTTAATGAAAACAGCAAATGACTTCCTTGAAAAAATCAGTGCGGTTGAGCAGGAGCTTTATCAGGTACAAAACCAAAGCCCACAAGATCCTTTGAATTTTCCTATTAAGGTCAACAACCGTCTGGCTTATTTAAGAAAGAGCCTGGAAAGCGGTGATGGCCCTCCAACAGCAGGCCAACAAAAGGTTTTTGGTGAATTGAAGGAAGAACTTCAAGGATACTTAGACGCACTTGATCGACATATCAAAAATGAGTTACCCAAAGTGAATGATGCTTTGAAGAAGGGGAAGAAGAAGGAAGTGGTTATTTAAGGCGTAGTATGGGAACAATATCATGATGAACAAGAATTCTATTGTGGATGATTACCTAAATGAGAAAAATCACCCGCTGAATGATGAAATTCAACGTGTTAGAGAAATTATTCTAAGTACTGACCCAGCTGTTGAGGAAACCATTAAATGGCAAAGTCCAACATTCATGTACAAGGGTAATATTGCCTCTTACTTTATGAATTCCAAAAAGCATGTGAGTTTGATGTTTCATAAAGGAGCGATGATCAATGATCCAAGCGGTTTGTTACAAGGAGATGGGAAAGAAGCCAGAACTGCAAAATTTGCTAGCCTTGAAGAAATCGAAAGTTGCAAATCTAATTTACAGGCTGTGGTGAAAGAATGGATCAGGATACAGGATGAAAAGTGAAAGCTTTTCTACTAAAAAAAGGTACAATACAGTTCTGATTTGTACGGGGCATAAAAAGTATACAGCCGTGGTCTTTTGTCAATTCTGACCGAACTGATTTTGACCAATATTGGCTAAATGTATCCAATATTCGCTTTCTACCAGTGAATTCATGTTGTTCGTTCATCATGTTGTAGGCGATGGATTTTTGATTCTACCTTTATCTTACATGATTTAATATGCAATGAAACCAATTACCCTTATCCTATTCCTAACTGTATCATTTTTGAGCGAGGCCCAGATTGAAAGCGATGTCGAAACGATTTTTGATCGAAAGGCATCAATAAATAAAGAAATATTGGAAGTCCCCTTTGTGCCTAGATATGAAGAGAAGCTTAATATCAAGGGCAGGTATGAAGCAGTTGGCGATGTCAACCTATGGGTGGAGGTGGAAGGGGAAGGGACACCATTGGTTCTAATTTCTGGCGGTCCTGGCACAAGCCACCACTATTTTCATCCACATATGGAACCTGAGGCCGAGTATGCTCAGGTAATCTATTACGACATGCGGGGTGTTGGCTTGTCAGATTATAACCCTGGTGAAAGTGGTTATAATGTGGAGCAGGCTGTAGACGATTTAGAAGGATTGCGGGTAAAACTTGGTGTTGACAAATGGGTAGTTTTGGGCCTTTCATTTGGTGGAATAGTAGCTCAACTTTATGCCGTCAAATATCCTCATAACACGCTTGGGATGATCTACTTGAGCTCTGCTTTACCTATGTCCATTGACGTTGGGATGGGATCCAGGCAGTACGATTATTTGTCTGAGGAGGAGCGAAACCGGATTGGTGAAATTTATCAGATTGATGGTGTAAGGACACCGCCTGTGCGGTCAGAAAAAGTCGGTGCAGCCAAACAAAGAGAGATGTTGTTCAATGCTTTCTCAAACGGCGATTGGAAAAGGCGGCATATTAAAAAATGGACGGTAGAAGATATGGCCATGTACGCCAGGTACGAATTCGTTCAGGATGAAGGCTACTACGGGGCCATGTTTAAGGATTATTTCGAATATGATTTAAAAGGAGTATTTATGGAATGCCCCATTCCAACACTAATTATTGAAGGCAAGTGGGACCTGGCTTTTTCAGATAAAAAAGCCAAACTATTTTTTGAACAATTCCCGAATGCCGAACATGTTTTGATGGAGAATTGCGGCCATTTGCCATTCGAAGATGAGCCTGAGAAATTCCATCAGGTGCTTAAGGATTTTATGGTATCAATCCAACCGGCTGACGACGACGCACTTAATGAATGGATATCTGAAGCCGAACAGATGAATTACCGAAATAAGAACGTGGTTCAGCAACCACTAACTATCCAATCGGGTAAAAACAAATAACCAGATTTTTATTAGAGAACAATGATAGTCTTTTCGTTTCAGGCTCAACCAGCCCCAAAAACGAAAACATATAAACTCACAAGTGCCACAACCACAACAGCGAAAATCGAATAACTTAGAATTATCGATAAGATTGATTTAAGAACTCCAACAAAACTTCTTGATTGAGTGAATTGAACTATTGCAAATGGAAAGTAGCCAACAATGATCAGTGGTTTAATTGCAAAAAGCACCTCACTAAATTGTCCTGTGAGTATGATGATTGATGAGAGAAAAAAGAAAACCCCCATTATATAGAATGAAAAGATAAGGGCTTCAGCAAAATTGCATTTCTCTTTTCCAAAGATCATCCGGATTATCAAGGCTATGATTGGGGCTAAAATGAAATACAATATGTTCAAATTTCTCTTCACAAGATTTTGTATAACCATCGCATTATTTGTTCCATCACCTTCAAGCTGCAGGCCACGATTTATATAGTCAAAGAAAGGTTCTCCGAAAAAGCTTAGTATTAGCAAATATGCAGTCATTAATAAAAGAAAGAACTGAAACGGCGGGAGGTGCTTACCTCTTTCCCCTTTGAAGTATGATCGGGTGAGACGTCCCGGTTTCAAAAGGAGACCAAGTAACGTTTTGTATAACCTGGAGTCAAACAGGAAAACTGCCTGGATAAAATCAGTAAATACCTGCTTCAGAGTAAGCCTGCCACTAATTTTTTCCTGGCCGCATTGACTACAATATTCACCTGCAAATTCATTTTGACAGTTCGGACAAACTGTGTAACCAGATTCTTGAATCATTTTTTAAGAATAATAGGATGGCAATTACCTTGATTAAGCGATAGAATCATAAAAATGTATTTAAATATTTTACAGGCCAAGTCATTGGGTTATGCAATGGTGTATTTCACCCATTAGTATAAGTTCAGTTGTTCGATCGGCCGATCTACAGCATCTTGACCAAAACCTCGAAAAATGACAAAGCATATCTTGATAGCTGCTCTTCTTTCTGTTTCGATTTTGACTTCATCGGCTCAACAACAAATGCCCCATGTACTGCCGCTTAAAGAAAGGGCTGTAGTGATGGATGAAATCCTTGAAGACAGGTTAACCAATTTATTGCCACAATTGATGGAAGAACAAGGTGTTGACATGTGGCTGATTATTACCAGAGAATATAATGAAGACCCTGTTTTCTGGTCAATGCGGCCATCAACATGGATAAATGCCAGAAGACGAACCATTATTGCTTTTTACCAACCTTCTCCTGGGGAGCCTGTTGAAAGGTACTACCTGCAAAAACATGGTTTGCCTGGTTATACCCGGGCCTGGACTCCCAAAGAAAACCCACCGAAATGGTACGAGGATGATCAGTGGAATGCTTTAGTGGCTTTTATTGAGGACAAAGACCCTCAGAATATTTCCCTCAACCTTTCAGAAAACTTTAAGCATGCTGATGGCCTGGCTACTACCGACCATCGCAACCTTATGAAGCGATTGCCAAAGAAATATCAAGATCGAATTGTAGAAGGAGGGGGGCTGGCAGTCAGATGGCTGGAAACCAGGACAGAACGGGAAATCGATCTGTATGAACATACCTGTAATATTGCTCACACTATTATAGCCGAAGCCTTTTCTCAAAAAGTTATTACCCCTGGTGTGACCACAGTTACTGATGTGCGTTGGTGGATGCGGGAAAGAATTAGGGAGCTAAAACTCACGGCGTGGTTTTTCCCGTCAGTAACCATCCAGCGATTTGATCCTGAAAATAATGTGGTGAATAGCTATCGAAATGATGAAGAAGTGATCCAGTATGGTGACTTACTTTGGTGCGATTTCGGAATCACCTACTTGAGATTGAATACCGATACCCAGGAGAACGCTTATGTTCTGAGGCCTGGAGAAACTGATGTTCCGGATTACCTCAAGAAAGCCTTAGCTGTCACCAATCGGCTGCAGGATAACCTGGTCTCACAATTTGAAACCGGCAAAACTGGTAATGACATAACCCTGGCGGCGCTTGACCAAATGAAATCAGAAGGCATTGACGGAACTATATACACTCACCCCATTGGGTACCATGGCCATGGGGCAGGGCCCACAATCGGTTTATCAGAAAAGCAGGAATTCATAAAAGGCTCAGCGGAATGGCCGCTTTATCCTAACACTGCCTATTCTATAGAGTTAAATGCTAAGGTGCCTGTAGCGGAGTTTGGCAATCAGAAAGTCCGCATAGCCATGGAGGAGGAAGCCATCTACACCGAAGACGGCCCAAGGTTTATTGATGGCAGGGCGAAAGAATGGATTTTAATTCCAAGAAGGAATAGTCATTTGGGTAAGTATTGGTTGAAGGAGGATTGAGGGAATTTGAAGATAGAGTTCGAGAGTTCTCAAAAGCCGTTCATTGATTTCCTTATCTCATAGTTGGTGAGACGATGATTTTGATGGGTTAACGACCAGCTAAAATGAGTATGCATCCCGATTGTGCCAGAAGTACTGAAATATCTGTTTAATGTTAATCTTTCAAAGGGCACAGTTTGCTCATTCATTTTTAGGGTTTGTTAGCCTCATTTCTTATTTGGTTTATATAAAGATCATCTTCTATTTTAAACATTACTAGGATAAGTAATTTTAAATAAAGTAAGTAAGAATTTTCGTGAAGGCTAGTTTCAGAAGGATTAGCCTGAGTACCATGTAGATAGCTATTTCTCAAATCTAGACCATTTGTGAACTCACTTTTGTTCAAGTAAAAATTAAAGTAGTCTTGTTCGGGTTTGGACAGCAGCGAACTGTTAAAAAAGATTAATCCTTCTTCTGACATTTTTATTGCTTCTTTCTGAATTTCTTTGGGGTAGTGAAAAAAGGAACCAACTTCATTTTCATATAAATCCATTAATATAAAAACCCTGTTATGATTAGTTACTTGAATTCGATTGTCATCATCCACGAAAATGTATTCTTTATCTAATAAGTACTTTAGACGAGGGATTTGATGTTCTTCATAGTTGCTAAAGTAGATGTTGGATTCATTTTTCAGAAGGTCAAAAAAGGTACTATAATGTTTCTCTTTAAACGGATCAACATATGCCAACAAAGTTTGATCTGAGAAAAATAGGTTAGTACATGCGTTTGCTTCTTCATTATCATTATTTCGATAGATGTACTTATTTTCATTTAAACTGGGAATATCGCTCAGTGAGCTTGGGCTAGATGACATTTGTAGAAGTTCGTAATCAATCTTCTGATCCTCCACAAACAGTTTGTACTGTTTAAGAATTGATTCTAATTCTGGTGCTATAGTCCTTACTTTTTCCAAAGCAGAAACCCTCATGGTGGGCATTGTTAGACTGGCATTACCGGGATACCCATATTTTTCAGGAAAAAAAGTAGTGTAAACGAACGGCAGAATTTCTTCAATGGAAATATCCAAAGTTCTCAAGACGTTGGAATAAGTAAATATTTGCGCTTGAGATGCCATTTGTGAGTGTTGAAATAAAATCCCTCCAAAGTATTCATTTTTGGAGCGCACACCCATTACTCTTTCTAGGACATCCAACTGACTTGGTTTACTTATTAGACTAATCCGATTTTCATGATCGAAATACTCAAATAGCAGTTTGAAATTCAAATAAAGTAAATAAGGGTGAGTGTTATTCTTGATGAAGTCTATGCTGTATGAATAATGAGTTATAAGATTTTCGACCTTACCTTCCTTTATTTGTGAGGCGTTTTCTGGATAGCTAATTGAAACCCCGTAATTAACGAACGAAGCATTTGACTTTTCATCAAAAAACTTAGCATTTTCTTCCTGATGTTTACGTTTAGCCTTTAATCTGATTTTGTCTGATACTCTAAATTCATTAGTCTTTTTTGAATTCTGGATTATTGGCAAATAGTTGATGTTACAATTTTCCGAATCAATGTATTCAGAGATAATGGTTTCCTTATCCGATACAGTTAGACTCTTCGGTAAGAACAAATCGACTTGATTGAAGTCTTTTTTAACCTCATGAATCGTGAGTATTATCTCGGCACTTTCTTCATAAGATAGAAGAAAGTCACGAAGGACATCATTATACCTGTCTACCAATCCTTTGTGTTTCAGGATTGTCCTTATTTGATATGGCTCTTGAGCCAAAATATGTTCTATTTTTGACGCAGAAACCCTTTTGAATATCTTCTGATCATTCATTAACCTCCAGAATGATTCGACGTAATCAAAGATCAATTCTTCATGGAATTGAAGAATGTTGTTATCATCTATTCTGGACATGAATGCCCCAGTGAATTTGCCGTATTGAAGTACTTTTTGTTTGAATGCTTCGATATCGTTTTGAGACCAGTTTTTTAAATAAATCTCATTATCGATATAGAGTTTGATATTGTGCAATTCTAGCAGATCATTAATATCAGTCGGAGGTTCAGTAAGCTCACTTTTTAGGATAGTTTCTCCTTTGGATAATTGATACCACCTGCCATATCCTCCTTTGAGTGAAAAACTACTTTTTCTCGGTCATACTTGTGCATATTGGTGGGTTATTGCAGCTAACAATTGTGTATGCCCAACTAAAGCATATTACCTAATTTATATCTTATTTGTAACAAGTGGTTAGAACTATTTGTAAATACTTAAAAACAGTAGATATAGCGGACTGTTAGGAGCAAGCCTACCTAGACCCCGTAACTGGAGCATGGTAGACTAATTGGATTTTGATCCCAAGAAGAAATGAGCATTTGGGTAAGTATTGGTTGAAGAAGTGAGACTTTACGCTGTGTTTTTTGTTCATACTTACCACCACTTAACTTAAACCGCTATTACTTAAACACAGTGTTAGGTGGCGTTTTTCTTTTTCAGATAAATCTTTTAATACAAAGTCAGTGATAACTTGCTGATAATCTTTTTCTGAAATAACGTTCATTCCCAAATTCTTAATTTGGTCGAAATCACTTTGATTAGGTACCGAAAAGTACCGACCTTCTTCAGGATTCTGTTTTATCGTCTTGACATTGATATTCTGCTCTAAATTTTTCAGTGCCTTTATAATTAGATTCGCACCTAATGGATAGAGTTGTATTATGTTCCAAAAAAGAGACCTTTCATAATCTGCATTACATTTAGCAATTTCAATTATTTCTCCTGTATCAATTCCGCCATTTGGAATTGTGTGAAGTGTACATCCGATTTTATTATTTCTTTCCTTAATTGCATGTAAAGTGCCCATAATACCCCTATAATCAGGTAAAATGGCGGAATGTAAATTAATCAACCCTCTTCCTGGAACTTTTATAACATCATCTTTGAATATTTTTCCAAACCGAATTGAAATAAACAAATCCGGACAAAATTCATTCATATTGGCTATAAACTCTGTTGAGTTCACATTAGCGCATTCCTCAATTGTGAATGATTTAAAATTCTGGTCTAAAAATTCAAAATCGGTTTCAATTCTATTTTCCTGAATGAAATCTATCAATCCATTAAAGAAGAACTCTTTTTCAAAGCGCTCAAGTCTTAATAATTCAAAAGGCTTTTTTTTAGGGTTTCCGACAGCACCAGAATAGTAAATTTTAACTTCGTGATTTAAAAGTTCCTTCTTCAGCAAATTATAGGTAATGTTCGATTCTATATCCTTATTAAGGAATAATGCTATTTTCATTTATTCATCTGCATTTTTTTCAAACGATTGAGTATTGATTCCGAGAGGCATGATCATTTGGCAAGGATTGATGTTGCGGATTAAATTAAATCAATCATTTCTGAATAGTTCTTTCATAAATCAACTCCGAAAATTGATTAAGAATCTCAGTAGTTGCTGGATGATTAAAAGGTAAATGCTGAGAATAAATACTTACAGCGATTCCCGATTTCCGATCGATGAACCAGTAGGTATTGAAAACGCCACCCTACAATAAAGTGCCTTTTTCCCTTCCATAAGAAGTGGTTTCAGTATCAATTAAACCAGCTAAACCCCAGTTTGCTGTTGGTTTAACCAATCCCCTGAAATCACAGCACATACCTTTGAGATAATAATTATCACTAATATCCATCGATATGTCTTTGAGTTGAGGCTTGAACATTTCATCGATCGTCTGCTTTTCCAAAATTCTACCATTTTGATGTTCCCCGTCATTAAGTAGGCAACTCAATAGTTTGGCATAGTCCTCAGGAGAGGAAAACAGTCCGCCACCTCCGTTGAAAGTCTTCACCTTATTTTTAGGAATTCGATTTGGGATTTCAACTAGTTGTTCTGTGCCGTCATCACCTCTTCTGCCATAAGAAACAATTTCCTCCTTTAAGGAATCAGGCACATTAAACCACGTTCTTTCCATCTCAAGTGGTCCTGTGAGGTGTTTTCTAAAATACTCTTCCAGGCTCATATCTGATATCCTTTCAACCAATTTACCAGCCCAGGTGGTACTGGTGCCGTATAGAAATTGTGTTCCGGCCTCAAACCTCCTGGGTAAGTCTTCATATTCCCAATCCGCCTGATTGTGGGTTGCCAATAGTGAATCAGTGAAAAAGTACCCAAATCCTGAAGTGTGGGTGAGCAGGTGCCTTAGGGTAATTGGTATTTCACCATTAATCAATTCCTTCTCGCGGGTCAAGATTGGTATGTCGGCCATTTCCGGCACAAACTTCGAAAGGTCTTCATCCAATGCTATTAAATCTTGCTCAACCAGTTGTAAGGCCGCTATACTAGTCAGCAGCTTTGTCATAGATGCGATCCTGAAAATATTGTTTGTCTCAATTGGAGAATCTGTACCCCAGATAGCGTGGCCGTAAGTGTATGCTATTTTCTCACCTGAAGAATTGATGGCAATAGCCACCAATGCAGGAAGGTCACTATTTGCCATTAATGCATCCATTTTTTGAGTTACGTAATCTTCGGACGGGAATGATGATTTCTGAGCAATTGCGGCATTCGTCGTAAGGAGGTAAGAAATTGCCGTTAGTAATAATGTTATGCCCTTGAGGTTAATCGGTTGCATAATGAGAGGTTCTTTGGTGATTTGAGATAGGTTATTTTCAACTTGAGTTTATGTAAGAAGTGTTAAAATTATTCTGAACTGGTATAAAATTGTGAAAGTTGGTGAAGAGTATACCGCTATGGGTATTATCAAATAAACCGAATGCAATATAGGCTAGGGGTTACGCTGAAAATTGAGCAAGATCAAAACCAATTTGTTTTCATCATCGTACCTCTTTATATTTCTTTTGTAAATAAAAAACTAATGGGTAAATCATTTATAAATGAGCTAGATGAGTTGGTGCTGCTATCGGTAGGTGTCTTGTTCCCTGAAGCTTATGCATATGGCATCCGGAAGGAGATTAAGGAGCAAACCGGCAAGTCGCTTTCGCTGGCCTCGATCCATACGGTGCTTTATAGGTTAGAAAATTCTGGTTTGTTAAAGTCTGAGCTTGGCGGAAGCACTGAAAAAAGAGGCGGCCGCAGCAAAAGGCTTTTCTCCTTAACTCAGGCTGGGTTGGCTACTTTAAGAAATCTCCAGGATGTCCGAACGGCCATGTGGGCCAAATTTCAACCTGCCTCATGACATCCAATTCGCCTCCAAAAAGGGCCCAGAAATTCTTACGCTGGTTTTGTGATGAAGCCTGGCTGGATGAGTTATTAGGTGACCTGGAAGAGGAATTTATTGACGATGTCAAATCCATTGGCCGAAGGAAGGCTGTTCTCAATTATTACTGGCAGGTGGCACTCTTGCTCCGGCCACATATCTTAAGAAGATCGCAAACCCGAAATACTCCTATTATGCTCAAAAACTACCTTAAGTCAGCTTACAGGAATCTTTTGACAAATAAAGTTTACAGTGCCATCAACATTTCTGGTCTCACGGTAGGCATTGCTTGCTGCATGCTTATCTCCATCTATGTGAACGATGAGATGTCGTATGACAAATTTTTCAATGACAGTGACCGCATTTACCGGGTGGCCCTTGAGCGGGTTTACCCCACAAATACCCGTTATTTCGGTTCATCCCCCGTCAATCTTGCCCCAACATTAATAGACAATTATCCCGAGGTAGAGGTGGCTGGCAGGCTTCATAAGTTGTTCTTTCAAAATGAAGTTGTGGTGGATCTGGGTGACCGGCAATTCATTGAAAAGAAATATCTATTTGCTGATAACAACTTTTTTAAGGTTTTCTCTTTTGATTATTTGGAAGGTGACGCCACTTCAGCATTGGACGGTCCCAATAAAATCGTTTTGACTAAATCTACAGCACAGCGGTTTTATGGTGAGGAACAAGCTTTGGGTAAAACCTACAACATTGACACCTCCACCTACATTATTTCAGCCGTAATCGAAGACTTGCCTGTTAACTCACATATGAGCTTTGATATTTTAGGATCGATCCATTCACTGCCATTTTTGGAGCAGGCTGCTGAAACCAATAGCTGGATAAACCCCTGGCTGATGACCTACGTCAAATTGAGGAATGATGCCGATCCTGCAGCCTTTGAGGCCAAACTACCTGAAATGGTCAAGTCGTATGGCCTCGCAAGTATTTTAAGCCAATTGCAAATCAGCCCAGATGATTATCCGAACTCAGGGCATGGGTTTAACTACTTTCTGCAACCCCTGGAAGACATTCACCTGAAATCCAATTTATCTGTTGAGTTGCAGGCCAATAGTGACATCATGTATGTCTACCTGTTGATTGCTGTAGTTGCGTTCATCCTACTTATTTCCTGCATCAACTTCATCAATCTTGCCACGGCTAGATCAGCCGAAAGAGCAAAGGAGGTAGGAGTGAGGAAGGTAATGGGCAGCACTCGTTCACTGTTAGTAAAGCAGTTTTTAACGGAATCAAACCTGATTGCCCTGATCGCATTGGTGCTTGCTATTGCCTTGGTTTGGTTGGTGATGCCTTACTTCAATGCCCTAGTAGGAAAAGAGTTGAGCCTCGGTGTATTGGTAAACCCAACGGTGATTGCTGCTATCCTGACTTTCATTTTGTTGGTAGGAACACTTGCAGGATTATATCCCGCATTAGTGATAAGTTCCATTAATTCGGCTTTGGTTTTAAAAGGGAAATACAGAACCAGTAGCAAAGGTGTCTGGCTCAGGAATGGCCTGATCATTTTTCAATTTTTCATTTCTATCACAATGATCTCCGGTACGCTGATGCTGAACAAGCAAATGAATTACATGCGGAACAAACAACTGGGCTTTCAAAAAGAGAACGTCATTTCCATAAGGCAGACCCAAGTGATTGGTGACCAGGCCGGGGTGTTTAGGGAAGAACTCCTCAAAATAGATGGCGTGGATGAAGCTTCTTTTGCTTTCGCACTGCCGGGAGAATTTATCGGTAATTTAATTGTGAACACCGAAGATCCTGAGACACCCCAGATCAGGACATTCACCAATACGTTTGATGACTACTACATCAATGCCCTGAACCTCGAGGTAATTTCAGGCCGTGACTTCGAACGGAGTTTTAATGATTCACTTAACGTTTTGATCAATGAAACCACGGCGGCACTGACCGGTTATGTTGATCCGATCGGTAAGAAGTTAAAGAACCCAAGCCCTCAGCAAAACCAGGTACCAGAATTCACAATTGTGGGTGTGGTAAAGGATTTTCATCATCAGTCATTGCATACTGAAATCCCACCAATGATCTTTTTCAATACAAACGCCAGATTAGCTTTACCAAGCCTTGCCGTCAAGATTAATACTACTAATACTTTATCAGTCCTAAATCAGATTGAAGAATTGTGGGTACAATTTGAAAGTGAACGGCCAATTTCATACGCCTTTTTGGATGAAAACCTCGATCGTCTTTATCAAGCTGATTTACAAACAGGAAAGATTTTCTCGCTTTTTACAATCGTTACCATCATTATGGCATGTGTGGGTCTATTCGGATTAGCAGCCTACGTAACCCAACAACGAACCAAAGAAATCGGGGTTAGAAAAGTACTCGGTGCATCGGTTGGGGGGATCATCCTCCTGCTATCTAAAGATTTCACCAAGCTGATCGGGTTTGCCTTTCTACTGTCCCTTCCAATTGTATGGTTTGGAATGAACGAGTGGCTCAACAATTTCGCATACCGCACTGGCGTTGACCCACTTACACTTTTAGCTGCAGGAATTTTAACGCTTGTGTTAGCTTGGGCCACCATCAGTTATTATTCAATCAAGATTGCTGTGTTAAACCCGGTGAAGAGCTTGAGGAGTGAGTAAGAGGATACTATAAACAACAATCATAGCATCATTTCTCTTCTTACTCCGTAAAAAATTGAATGAAACGTTTTTACCTTATTATAATCTTAGTTATCCCCTTACTAGCTAATTCACAATACAAAGATATCTACAAAGAAAGTGCCTGGGCAGAAAGGGACGAATGGCAAGAAGTACCCCGGATTTTGGAGGCAATGGATATCTCTCCGAACTCAGTAGTTGCAGATCTGGGCTGTCACCAAGGGTACATGACTGTAAAGCTGGCAGAGGAGCTCACTTCTGGTAAAATTTATGCCATTGATATTGATAGCTGGAAGCTTGAAAAGCTTGAGGACTTATTAGTAGAACGAGGTCTCAGTGAACAAGTAGAAGTTATTGAAGGGGAAGAAGACAATCCGAAATTGCCAATTGGGGAACTTGACGCAGTTTTGATAATGGATACTTACCATGAAATGGATGACTACATGGAGATATTATCTCACGTTAAGACATCATTAAAGCCAGGCGGTAGGTTGGTCTTAATTGAACCGGTTGCTCCAGAAAGGGAAAGTTGGTCCCGCAAAAGACAGGCCGACAAGCATGAGGTTTCAATCAGATATGCATGCCGTGATTTACAGAAGGCGGGTTTCAAAATAATTCATGAGGAAAATCCGTTCATTGATAGACGGGATATTAAGCATGACATTTTATGGATGCTAGTGGCTGTTAAGTAACTATTATTAAAAAATAAGGATAGCTACTTGTGTAGGTATAAATTTATTAAATCCATACATTTGCGCCGTTACTACAAAGATTTGCACTTAAGAATAGTTGTTGCCCACTCGAAGGAATTCCAATTATCATAAGTTTTAATCGTTGCCAGTACACTCAAGTGAGTAATTTTTAAGTAATAAATAATACAATGAAAAAAGGAACAGTAAAATTTTACAACAACTCAAAGGGATTTGGGTTTATCGTACCAGAAGATGGTGGTAACGATATTTTTGTGCACCAAAGCGGTTTGATCGATGAGATTAAAGAAAACGATGAGGTGGAATACGAAACTGAGCAAGGTCGCAAAGGCTTGAACGCAGTTAACGTAAAAGTAGTGGGATAGAAAAAAAGAGAGAAGAATCATATAAGAAGCTGGCTCAATGTTGAGTCAGCTTTTTTTATGCCCAAACCTTTGCAAAATTTCAATTAACGCTTAATAAAATAGTCCATTATAAAATGGATTGTTATCTTGATTAATTAAACTTTAAACCTGCCTCATGAAAAGTATAGCCTTGTTACTACTCATTGCCATCTGTTGCACAGTACCTGCCTGGGGTCAGTCAGGGGATGAAGATATTGCCGAAATTATTGATCAACTTACTGTAAGGTGGGATGCTCAGGCTGAAGGGTTAATGAAGTATGAAAACCTGAAAAACCTTTGCAGAAACAGGGACTATCGATACGATTTAATTGAACTACTCGATAAAATTCATCATTATGACACCACGCTTTATTTTGTGGTAACTAAGAAATTTGAAACTGATCAAGATCCTGAAGCAAAGGCAACGATTGATGATATTATCACTTTAGAGGCTGATTACACCACGTTGAATTTTAAGAACTTTATCCATCAGGAATGCAACAACTACAATATGGTGGAGAACAGTTTTGGGAAAGAAGGTCCTGAGTATGAGGAAGAACGAAATCTTGTTGAGGAGGAATTGTCTGCCTATGTTACCACGATCACCCGACGCATCGACATCATCGATGAACATGTGCATCACCTAAAACTCTGACGATGGTCATTTACTTGTCTTTTTTGATCCATTTTTAAGAATTGGGTCTCAACTTAGAGATGCTTTCGGTAGCTTTATTGAACTGCCAATTATGGCTGTTTTGAGGTTTGAAAATTGTTTACAGGTTGATGGCCGTTTGCCGCTGCTTTTTCTTAATAAATTTCAAGTGCATCATTTTGCTGGTGCTCATTATTCCCGATGTTGCAGGTCAGGTTAGTGCGGATAATGTCAGCATTCCAGAGCTTAATAAGTGGTATGATTCCGTGGTTGGCATTGAAAATACGGCCTTAATTAATGGCCCGGAGTATGTCTTAATATCTCCTTCTACCTATACCCATCCTTTTTTTGAGCAAAGGAGTGCCTGGCAAGGGGCTGTAGTCATTAATAGCTTGAACTATGAGGGCCTGCGATTGATGTATGACATATATAGTGATTTGCTTGTCCTTGAACATAGGTATGCTGGCCAAGCCCCAATCTGGACGGTATTGGAAAAATCCAGAATTGAACACTTTACGCTGGCATCTAGATCGTTCACCAGGCACAATGTAAATGGTGAGGAGCTATATCTTGAGCTCATTGCATCTGCCAATGGAAAAATGCTATTTGCCCAGCGGCGCAAGGTGCGTGTAACCAAAAGCAACAGGTTCGAACTTGAACCCTCACCGCTCTTCCACCTGAAAGTCGATAACAGGTTTCACTCTTTTTACAGCCTTAAAAAGTTTTATGAGCTATATCCGGAAATTCAGACACCCATTAAGGATTATGTAAGAAGCAATGACGTTAGCCTTGGCAATGACCAGGATATCATTGAGTTGTTCAAATACTGTGAGGCTCAAACCATATCTGATATATGAAACGATTGGTGGTGGCTTTCATAGTGTTGAATCATGGGCTCTTTGCCCAGGAGGGAAATGTTTCGCTGAGTTTAGTTGATAAGCCGGTAACTCAAATTTTGAACGAAATAGAGGCACAAAGCAGCTATAAGATTTACTACTCAACGGATTGGTTTCGTGACTACAAGTTTGAAGGAGATTGGAATGATGTTGATTTGAAAGTGGCTTTGAATCAATTGTTGAACCCACTTGATTTAGGCTATATTCTTAGTGGCTCACATATTATAGTACTTCCTTTTTCTCATCTTCCCGAATCATCCGCTAATCAGGTTAAAGACGCTGATCTGACACCAATAATCCATCTGACAGATACACGCAATGATTTGTTTCCGATAAATTCAACGGGTTTGATTATTGGTAAAAACAATGTGGATACTGAAGGTAACTCATCGGTTGCGGGGTATGTCAGCGAGTTGTCCAATGGAGAGCCGATCATTGGTGCATTGGTTTTTGTCGATGATCCGTTTATCGGAACTACCACAGATAACCAGGGGTTTTATTCCTTGTCACTACCGCAGGGCAGCCACACGCTTCATGTACAATACGTCGGTTTAGAGGAAATAATTCAGCCAATTGAGTTACTGTCTGATGGCGATGCCAATTTTGAGATGACTGATGATATAGTGGCACTTAAAGAGATTACAATTGAATCAGAAAGGGATGCAAACATTAACAGGGTTCAGCTGGGGCTTAACCGAATCGATGTTAAGTCAATCAAAAACGTTCCGCTTGTATTGGGTGAACCAGATGTAATGAAAGTAGCAGCTACCCTACCTGGGGTTCAAACGGTAGGTGAGGCCGCAACTGGTTATAACGTACGAGGTGGGGCAGCTGATCAAAACCTTATACAGATAGATGGCGCCACCATCTACAACCCCGCTCATTTTTTCGGCTTTTTTTCGGTACTCAATAGCAATGTGATCAAGAAGCTGGATCTATTGAAAAGCAGCTTACCAGTGCAGTACGGTGGGCGGTTATCGTCGGTTTTTGATCTCACCATGATTGAAGGGAACAAGAAAGAACTTTCAGGGAGCGGAACTATTAGCGTGGCAACCGCAGGCCTCACTTTGCAGGGTCCAATTGCCAAAGACAAAACATCTTTCGTTTTTGGTGCCAGAACAACATATTCAGACTGGGTTTTAAACCTTGTACCTAAATCATCGGACATAAGGGACAGCGAGGCATCCTTTTTTGATTTAGTGGGAAAGATAGACCATCAAATTGATCCTAATAATTCGATTTCAATTACTGGTTATTACAGCAAAGACCGCTTCAGATTGTCCTCAGATTCAACCTTTGCCTATTACAATGCTAATGGCTCCTTTTTATGGCGAAGAAATTTTAACAATAGGTTGATTGGTGAATTAAGGGCGGCGTATAATGAATATGATTTCGAAATAGATTTTGATGAAAATCCTATAGAGAGTTTCAATTCAGGCTATAAAGTAAA
The DNA here is from genome assembly GCA_040222875.1 of Cyclobacteriaceae bacterium. Classification (GTDB taxonomy): domain Bacteria; phylum Bacteroidota; class Bacteroidia; order Cytophagales; family Cyclobacteriaceae; genus JAJCYL01. The sequence goes on from JAVKCG010000009.1 coordinate 114,728, forward strand.
AGATCAGAATATCAATTTAGATTTTAACTACTTTATTAATGACAGGCAAAAGGTTGATTTTGGATATCAATTCAAAACTTACCAGGTTAGACCCGGATCCATCAAACCAGTGGGGCTGGAGTCATTGATCGAGTCGTCATCCATCGACTCTGAGAAAGCCCATGAGCATTCGATGTACCTTTCTAATGACCTCGATTTAAGTCCGGATTTTTCGGTATACATCGGCCTGAGATATTCACTATTTAACGCATTAGGGCCGGGTACGGTGAATGTTTACTCCTCCGAGTCAAGCCGCTCAAACGAAACCGTAATTGACTCGCTCTTTTTTACTGACAATGATGTGATAGAAACATATCATGGCCCAGAGTTAAGGCTGGGTACAAGGTATTTTATAGGAAACGAAGCATCACTCAAGATTAGCTATAACCGAACCCGACAGTACATTCATAGGCTCACAAATACTATTGCAGTGGCCCCAACAGATACATGGAAGCTTTCAGACGCTCACATTAAACCACAAATAGGTGATCAATATTCAATTGGGCTGTTTAAGAATTTTGGCAATAAGGGGATTGAAGCATCAGTAGAAGGCTATTATAAAAAGCTTATAAATGCCCTGGATTATAAGGATGGAGCTGACCTATCCCTTAATCAAAATATTGAAAGTGATGTGCTACAAGGGGATGGAACGGCCTTTGGGGTTGAGCTTTTTATCAAAAAGAAAAAAGGAAAATTTAATGGCTGGTTGAGTTATGCCTATTCAAGAACCTTTTTAAGGTTAAATGGCGAGTTTCCTGAGGAGCAGATCAATGGTGGGGAGCGCTTTCCGGCTAATTATGATAAGCCGCACAGCTTTAATGCGGTTACTAATTACAGGCTAACCCGGCGCTATAGCTTTTCGGGAAACCTTGTTTATAGTACCGGCAGGCCAATAACCTTTCCAATAGCCAAGTTCGATTTTGGCGGAGCTGAGAAGATTCATTTTTCAAAAAGGAATGAATTCAGGATTCCAGATTATTTCAGGGTTGATATTGGTTTCAACATCGAGGGGAACCATAAGCGTAATAAGTTGAGCCATAGCTTCTGGAATATTTCAATTTACAATGTGATTGGGAGAAAGAACGTATACTCGGTTTTCTTTGAAACAAATGCTGGTCAAATTGAGGCTAAACAGCTATCGATTTTTGGTGCACCGATACCAACTGTTACTTACCATTTTGAATTCTGATGAGGGCCTTAAACACAGTCATATCAGCAATATTGTTACTCCTGTGGGCAGCGGCATGTGTTGACCCTTTTGAGTTAGAATCTGTCGGTGATACTAATTTCCTCGTGGTTGAAGGCTTTTTAAGCGATCGGGCCAAGAGGCATAAAATAAAACTGTCAAGATCAGGAGACCTGACTGCTGATCAATTTACATTAGAATCAGGTGCTCAGGTTTATGTAGAAGATGGGTCTGGTGCAAGAATTAATTACTCGGAAACGAACCCGGGTATCTATGAAACCGAGGCATTTGCAAGTGGTGTAGTTGGCCGCACATACAACTTGATCGTTATCCTATCCAACGGCTCAAGCTATGTATCCGATCCCGTAACCTTACGGAGCACCCCGCCAATGACCGAAATCAAGGCTGACTTTTTATTGGCCACCCAGAATGACGACATTGATCGAAACATTTTCAGATTCACAGTAGATACAGAAGACCCCGATAACCTCACCAGGTTTTATCGCTGGGAGTGGGAGGAAACTTATGAAATACAGACACCGCTGGTTTCCCGTTTTGTTTGGATCGAAGGACCAATAATCAACGATAGGCTGAACCCCACAAACAGGTGTTGGGCAAGTGATACATCCAATAACATTATCATTAAGTCGACCGAAGGACTGGAAAGGGATATAATACAAAACCAGACTATTCATACATTCAGATCATTTACTGAGGCAATGCGGGTGAGGTATAGCATACTTATTCGTCAAATGTCGCTGAGTGAGGAATCCTTCAGATATTGGAATCAGCTAAAATCATTCAATGAAACACCTGGTGGTTTATTTGATATACAGCCGGCTTCTGTTGTAGGTAATATTCGTTCTGTTGACAATCAGGATGAAGTGGTACTTGGGTATTTTGATGCTGCACAAGTGCAGGAAGAGCGAAAATTTTACACCCCCATGGATTTTGTGGGTCAGGGATTTATTCCAACCACTGATGCGCTCAACTGCGATTTAGATACGCTCACCTTCACTGAATTAGGTCCTTTTATGGAGCAGCGTACCAATACCATGAACCCATTTGAGGTAATAGACATTATCGGGAATGGTGTTTCTGTCGCTCCAACGATTTGTACTGATTGCACCAACCGGGGAATTAATCAAGAACCTGAATTTTGGGATGAATGAGGTGGTTGATGCTATTTATGGTCTTCACTGCTTTTTTAGCAACAGCTCAGGTCCAAAACCGATCTCTACCATCGGAAACGATTTTTATAGAGCCCAATGCTAAATTGTTAATCAGCGCAGAAGAACTCAGGTATTCATTATCAGCATTCTCAGGAGGGAGCTATTCTGAAATAAGCAAATTGGCCATGGTTGAATTGGTCAATGAATCGGGGCAGTCAGTAAATAGGAGCATGGTTATGCTCAACAGCGGAAGGGGTGAAGGGGCTTTTTCAATACCGAATGATTTTAAAACCGGTGCTTATAATTTAATAGCCTACACAAGATGGATGCAAAATTTCGGAATAGATGCAATTGCATCTTCGGTATTGAAAATCATCAATCTAAATGAAGATATTGATCAGTTAGATTTAGCTGATCCAAATCTGGATACGGCAAGTACACCAACTACTGGGAATGCAATAGCCATTGAAACAGACAGACTGAATTACAGTACGAGAGAGCGGATTACGCTTAAAATGAGTGCGGATGATTTGGTGGATGTTGCCATTTCAGTACGACCCTCCGCACCTGATTGTTCGTTTGTTCGTATTGATCGAAATGATTCCCTAATGACCTCGGTGGGATCACTGTTGGTTCCTGAAATACGCGGAGACCTTATAACAGGCACCCTGTCGTTAGACGGCCAACCGAAGGAGGGCGTCAAAATTTTCCTGACTTCAGCGGAAAAAAATTTCGATTTCCATGCATCTGAAACTGATTCTGTAGGAAGGTTCTTTTTTACAACACAGGTAAACTCTTCAAAAATATTTATCAGTCATGAGCCGTTGGATGGGGAGGTAGACATCCGCCTGGAAAATGACTATATAAAAAATCATAATGCGCTTGCACCGAAACCGTTGATAATAACCGCAGCAGAACGTGAGTACATCACCAACAAGGTTGAGCATGTCAGGGTGCATTCTGCTTATAAAGAAATAATTAAAGGTATTGCACCTTACAAGAAATTTGAGCCATTTTTTGGCAAAGCCGATAAGACACATTTATTGGATGACTACACACGATTTGTGGTAATGGACGAAGTGATACGAGAGTATGTGGGCCTGGTATTTTTAAGACGGGATGAAACCGGATACCTTTTCAAGGTCAGGAATGTGGACGACCGCTACATAATTTTTCAGGAAAACCCCCTTATGCTTGTTGATGGTGTACCGTTTTTCACAACTTCCGAATTGATGGCTTTAGATCCGCTGAAAATAGAATTGTTGGATGTGGTTGCGAGAAAGTATTATTACCAGTCTACAGCCAATCATGGCATCCTGAGTTTCCGCTCTTATGAGGGCGCTCTTGAAAACATCGAGATCCCCGAAACAACAAAGGAGTTTACATATGATGGAATCGCCCAGAAGGTTGGACATGCAAGGCCTAATTACGAAGTAGCTGGCACCAGAAATTCCAAGGTGCCAGATTACAACCCGCAGGTTTATTGGAACGCAAATACGACCATTGACGGATCATCGGTGGTTCAATTTTTCACTGGTGATTTAACCGGACAATTTGATATTGTTGTTAGCGGTTTTAACAATGCAGGTGACCAGTTTTATGGAAAATCAACAATCCAGGTGTCAGAATAAACTGAATTCTTTGACTAGGGTTTTTGAATCAAATGAATACTTAAAAAAGCCTTATTCTTTAATTGATACCCTGTTAGCACCTGGTTCATTGCGTGTTTCAAGCTTCTTAAGAATGAATTCACCCACATTTTTGCCCTGGCTTACGCCATTGTCGATAGCCGGCATGTAATGTATGCCACCATATAGCCTGCTGACAGCAGCTTCAGAAGAGGCATCAATAAATGAATTAAACGACCTGGCCGGAAGGCCAAACTCCATCTCAGTAGTATCAAGAAAACTAAAGTTTTCACCAAATAAATCAGTTAGGGTATAAGCGGCGGCGGTTGAAATTACGCTGTGCCCACTCGTATATTCAGGGAATGGCGGGGTTTGCAATAATGGGGCCCAACTCTCATCAAGGTATTCATTGATGACGGTTTCAGGTCTGATGAGTATGCTCCTCCATTTTTCGTCCCAGCAGCTTATAAATGCATCAAACAGTGCAATTGACGTCAGAGCGTAGGCTTCTGTTGTTTCCATGAAGCTGCTTTCCGCTTTTCTGGTGGCAATGGCTGTAATGCCCATCCAATGGCCACCTGGAGTAATTTTTTTTGTCGCAAACATGGCATGGCCCGCATGGTGCGAAACATAAGGGTTGCAGTCCCAAAACTTTGCTATTTCCTCTTCTTCATCAGTTAAGTTTTTTCCAGTTTCATAAACCTCAATTAGCTCTTGATAAAATTGACTGCTTTCGTCCATGTTAAAAGGGGTGGGAGGCTCTGGTACAAACTGAGTTGCTGAGTCAATTACGAATGGCCTTATTTTATTCCAGTGCGGTTCAATACCATCCATATAATCTGGTGGGGTGGGTTTCCAGGCATCCTGATCTTCTAGAATAGTATATTTTGGAAATGTACGTGTTTGCTTGTAATTGTCTTTATCTGCCCACGCTAACACATGATCGGCAACTTCTTGTCCATAAGCTTTAGATCTATCAAAAACATCAGAGGGAATACCCGTATTATCGATTTCCGTCCATAACTGTTTTTGGTATTTCTCCATTTTTTCTTCTGAAAAGATAAGGGCTTTACCTACCTGGGTATATGCCTGGAGGGCAGCTACCTCAAGACTAATGTCTTTAGTAGTATCTGATTGAGGGGGCATCGAGAACCCTTTAAGTTGACCAGCCAATGATTTGAATTCGTCATTACCTGAGGCCAACACCTCATATGCAGCTATGCTTGGATAAGCATAAATACGGCTGGCAACTGGTGGTGAGAAGATATCATGGATGATGATATCGGTGAGTGCTTTTACAGATCGCTGGAAATACTCAGGATCATTAACAGACTCTTTGTAAGCTGTAGATGGAGTGCAGGCATTTAATAAGATTAATGCAAGTAGCCCTATTAATTTGTTATTCATATCACGTAATTATTTGATTGGAAGGAATACCTCAGCCTTCCAGTTTCTTTCATTTGTATCAAAGTTAGGGTTATTGTGAAAAACCTCTATCGGCGTATCAGTGGTTTTCAGCCCTCTTTTATCTGCTTCTTTAAGTAGTTCGTACCAGGCTCTATCTGAGGTTATGTAATTGCCATAATAGTCGGCTTTTAACGCCTTGAAACGCTCAATTTGCTTGTATTTTAAGAGTGGGTGATCAGGCAATGAATCTATTCTAACTATAGGATAGCAAAGGTCAAACTTTAGGGTGCTCTCTAATAAATTCCATTCGGTTACCTGCACCATCGGGAAGCCAGAATCAGCCAACCCATTCTCCGCTATGAACGAACTCAAAAATGAGAAGTTTCTCATCATTCCTTGTGCCTTATCAAGCTGTGAGGCCTCCAGGGGAATGTAGATGCAGAACGTACCTTCAAAAGTTGTTTCTTCCACGTTGGTCACCCGAAACCTGCTCAGGTGGTCCTTCATTTTATTGTAAAAATCCCTGACTGTTCTTTCAGCTGAAGATTCGATAGCTGTTTCAGTGAAAGGAATTTTGAGCTTATTTAAAGTGCTGTTTGTTGGCTCCGAGATATAGACTATCACATGGGTTGTTGAGTCGTCAATAATTTCAGTTGTCCAATTGTATTGGTACGACTTCTCATCAATTTGAATAACCTGTTCAATGGAATTTGTCTCCGTCTGCTTGAATAATGAAGAGTTATTGAGTGTAGCACCCCAGGTTTTTATCATTTGAATTACAGTACCAGATGTGGTTTTAACCTTAAATCTAATGCGATATTCATAGGGCTTGATTAAGAAATACCAGCCCAAGAATAGCGTAGCAATAGTGAACCCTAAGACAACTATTCTCTTCATATCAATTTATGGAATAAACCTGTGCGGCATCATTGTTTAAGGTCACTAATAAATAATCATCACCTTGAAGCCTGATGATATTGATGTGCCTGGCAGATTTATTGATGAGTTTCAGGCCTAATGCATCACCATATTGAATGTCATTGGCACTATTAATTAATGCCCCTGGAAAGCTGCCTAAGCGACCATGGAAAGGTGTTAAACCGAAGTAATTACCAGCGGCTAAAACCTCACCTTGGCCATCTTTGTCAAAATCAAAAACTGACATTGTCATGATAGGGGCCAGTTGCATTTTAGCAGGAAATGGTGTGAAGCTAAATTCACCATTCTCATTTATTAGATATCCCGATTCCAAAGTATTTACCTCGTATAAAATGGCATTATCAAGTTTATCTTCAAAAATTTGCTCTATCGTTTGCCCTGCAAAATCTTTATAAGCTGTGTATTTCTTTCGTAGCTCCACCATCTGCGAGGCCAACTCATTCAAGCCTAAAAGCGGATAATATTTGCCACTTTTTGCCGTAGCTAGTACTGTTTCTGTACTTCCATTTTTATCGAAGTCATTGTAATACATCCTAAGTGGATATTCGTCTGTTGCAATGAATTTGGAGTTTTTTCCCCAATTTCCAAGGATGTAATCTAAATCCCCATCACTATCGATATCGAATGGAGCAATACTTTGCCAAAGGCCATTGATTTGATGTTTTAACAATTTGACTTCGATTAATTCACCAGCATTGTTCTTAAAAAAACGCGGGGGCATCCATTCACCAATAAGAATTAAATCTTCTCGTGAATCTGCATCAAAATCTGTCCAGATGGCATCTGTGAGCATTCCAGCATGTTGCAGGCTTTCATTTTGTACAATCTCAAATGAAGTTTGGTTGTTTTGCAGCAGGTAGCTGTTGGGTATTTTTCCGAAATCATTGGTAATTGCGTGATTCCCAACGAAGACATCAAGGTCACCATCATTGTCGAAATCTGCAGGTGCTACAATGGATGCGTTTTCGAACATTTCTGGCAAGGAATTTTTGTTAAAACCGTTTTCAGACTGGGTGTATAAATTGTCCAACAATGGTTTCATTTTATTATAAAAATCTCCACCACCAGTTGCCACTAACAGGTCGTTTTTTGAATCCTGATTGAAATCCCCAATGATTGCTGAGATATCCTCAGTAATTGAATCCGTTCTTATCTGGCTGAAATAACTCTTAGTGAAACCTGAATCGCTTTGGGTATATATATGTGAAGGTTTGAATTTTGAACCGCCGAAGAAAATGTCATCAAGGCCATCATCGTTAAGGTCGCCGATTGCCGTTGCAGGGCCACGATCTGAAATTTGGTAGGGGATAAGTTTCTGCCTGTCAAAATCCGTATAGCGATCTTCCGTATGTATAAAAATGATACCGAGGTTTCCTTCTATTAAGGTGAACTGATTGGAACTTTCGTTTTCTTGAGTAGGAAAAGTTTTACTGGTAGTTTCTGGAGAAACTATTAATGTTTGGTTCAGCTGTATATCGGTTAGGAGTTGCGAAGATTTGTCAGGCCAGATTATACGGATAGAGTCAACCTTTGAAGCCTGTCCGTAACCAAAGTGAATTACAGGCTCAGATGAAGATTGAAACCCCCGTACCGTGTATAACTCCTTAAACTGTAATTGACCGTTTAGGTATGAATAAACCTTTGTGCCAATTCCAAATGTATTTGGCCCTCTAAAATTGAATTTCAATCTTAGATAAGCCGCATCACGGGTTTGGTTTGCATAAATATTAGCTTCAGCGTTGATGTTGTTTATAATCAAATCCAGATCACCATCATTGTCAAGGTCTGATAGTGCAGTGGCTGTTGAAAAATTCGCATCATCAGGAACCCATTCCTCTGATCTATCCACAAACTGGAGATCGTTATTTCCTGTAAATAGATAATTTCTAATTGCTCCGGAAGGCATCAATTCCAATGCTTCCTGATCCACGAGTTTGGTTGCATCGATTTTATTTCTGATCTGTTCGTCAGAGACAAAGCGTATGTAGTCCAAATCATTTGGCCGCCTGGGAATTCCGTTGGAAATAAATAAGTCCTGCTTTCCATCATTATTGTAATCAGCAAAAAGTGCACTCCAACTCCAGTCAGTGGCGGCCACTCCGCTTAGCAAAGCAGATTCAGAAAAGGAGCCATCATTTTGCATGATCTGGAGCATATTCCTCGAAAATTGATAATGATAGCCGTATCTCTCGGTGCGCAACCGCATGATGTTTGGAGTGTCATCGCCCTCTGAGCTTTTTAGAACTCGCTCATCTTCAGGTAGCATATCAAGCGAGATGAGGTCAGGGAGTCCGTCGTTATTAATGTCGGATACATCATTGCCCATTGAAAAACGAGTTGTATGACCGAACCTCTGGCGAAGTTGATCGGAAAAAGTACCATCACCATTGTTCACATAGTAATAGTCATCTTCATGGAAATCATTGCCAATGTATAAGTCAGGGAAGCCATCCTGGTTGAAATCAGAGACAGCAATACCAAGTCCGTAACCATTAATGCCCCCGAAGATGCCGGCTTCTTCACTGACATCGGTGAATCTTCCGCCGTCATTTCTGAGTAATTTGTCGCCGGTTTCATAGTTTCTTTCATAACGCAGTTTGGCATGTCCAAACGACTCCTGAGTATGGACGGCATGATTCAACAGGTACATGTCCAGGTCACCATCCAGGTCATAATCAAGCAGGGCCGCTGTTGAACTGTAGGTATCATAATCCAACCCGAATTGCCTGGAACTTTCAGTAAAAGTATTGTCGCCATTATTGAGGAATAGTTCATTATGTCCGCCCAACCCTCTAAGGCCAACAACCGCACAGACATATATATCAAGCCATCCATCACCGTTTATATCTCCCATTATTGCTCCGGTATTCCAGTCACTTTCACCGCTTACCCCGGCGGTTTCTGTAATGTCTTCAAACTGAAGATTGCCCTTGTTTAAATAGAGCTTATTTTTTACCTGATTTCCGGATAAATAGATATCCGGCAGACCGTCATTATTTATATCACCAACAGCAGTGCCTCCGCCATTATAGAAGTAGAGGTAGTCAAGAATGTTAAAGTCATCCGTTTCAGTAAGCGTATTTTGAAAAACGACCCCTGTTTCCTCAGAAGATGCATTTTTAAATAATTTCTGATCCTGCCCGCAACCAAATAGTAGCAGTACGGCTATATAAAAATGGAGCTTTTTCATTTTGTTAAGCCTCAAGGATTAACCTTATAAACTTTCGGTTTTTTGTCGTTAATGGCCGCAAAAACATATTGTCTACCATCCTGGTCTTTAAAAGTGTTAAGATGCTTAACCTCATCCCTCACAAAAAAGCCACTCTCATCATAGTTCTGCCATTCAAATCCCATTTTGCCATCACCGAGGAGCACATTACCATAATTGGCATCTAAACGGGAAAATTGAGGTTTGAATTCGAAGTTGTTCCCCGCCATGATGAGATCAATATTTCCATCATTGTTTACATCGGTACAAGAAATACCGCAAACGCAGGATAACTGCACCCTGCTAGGTAGTTTCTTAATGGTGAATTGGCCGTTGCCTTCATTTATAGCAACAATAGTTTCAGAGATGTTGGCTTTCCTGACAATCGTTTGCTCAACTACTTCAGCTGAAAAAAGCTGACCAATGGTCCTTTTCGAATAATCAGACGCTTTGAGGTTCTCTTTCTTCAAAGCCACTATCTGTTGGGTGATTTCTTTTCTCATATGGATGGGGTAATCCCCACCATCGTAGTAAGTGGTGGTTATCTGTTCAATAGTACCATTTTGATCAAAATCATTGATCCAAAGGCGCATTGGTTGCTCAAATGAAGCCTTATATAAAGTATTGCTACCTGCGTTACCCATCACCAAATCGAGATCCCCATCATTATCAAGATCTGATGCTTCAATGGTGTTCCACCAGCCATGAACACTATCTAATGAAGCCTCCATTTTTGATAACCTGCGACCATTATTTTCATAAATATTAGCAGTTCCCCACTCTGATACAGTTACTAAATCCGGCACATCATCAGCATTCATATCAGCCCAAAGTGCGTCGGTAACCATACCAGCATCTTTTGTGGGGTAGGCGTACCTCTCTGTGCCGTCACTGAATGATCCGTTTCCATCGTTAATTAGGAATATATGTTCAGGGTCAATTCCGTAAACACCAGGTTCGCTCCTCGATCCTATAAATAAATCAACATCACCATCTCCATCAAAATCATGCGGTGCGATAACGGAAATATTTGTTTGGGTGGAAGGAAGATTTTGAGATGAGCGTTTAAACTCCCCTTTACCATCATTGAGGTATAATCTGGAAATATAATATTCCTTATCGGCTATTTCATTGCCACCTGAACCAACTACCAAATCCTGATCTCCGTCACCATCGGCATCAAAGAAAGCTGCGGCGGTATCTTCATAGGCTTCATCTAAATCAATATCACTTTGAGGAATAGGAGAGAGGTCCCCATTTCCAGAATGTAGATATAAGCGCCCGGGTTGACCTTTAGCACCGCCAACGAATACATCTTCATTTCCGTCACCATTAACATCGGCTATCGCCAAAGATGGGCCTTCTTGTGAAAGCTTTTTTGGGATAAGCCCTTCATGATCGAAATCATTAAAGTAGTTGTCCTGGTGATCGACCAGATTTCCATTGGGTAGCTCTTGCAATAATGTTTTTTTGGTATTAGGGTCTTTAGGGGTAAAGTGCTCATCATCAGAGGAATAGTTCAGAACCAGAGATTGATTCGTTTGAATATTCTCCATCAAATTAGTTTTTCCATCTGGCCAAACAATTCTGATAGAATCTATAACTGATACGTTGCCCAGTCCAATTGTCATAGCATGTTCCATTGAAGACTGAAAGCCCCTGGATGGCATCAATTCCTGAAAAATAACCTGATCGCCGAAATACAGTTTGGCCGATGCGCCGATTGCAAAACGATTGTTTTCGCTGCCCTTAAATTGAAGCTTGATAAAGTTGTGATCGGTTAAAGACTCGGCATTATTCCTGAATATAAATGCCTCCATATTTACGTTGTTCACAATCAGATCAAGGTCGCCGTCGTTATCTAAATCGGCATAAGCACATCCATTCGAAAAACTAGGGTATTCCAGGCCCCACTTTTGGGTTGCTTCATCAAATGTCAGATCCTGATTGTTTTGATAAGCATAGTTTGATAAAGCCACTGTTGGCATTTTATCAATAATCTCATTTATCTCTTCTTTCTTGCCAGTTAAAACGAGTTTTTGGATCACTTCATTGGCGAAAAAATCAACAAAATCAATATCTGTCAGGTCATGAATTATACCGTTGGTGACATAAATATCTTTGAAGCCATCGTTGTCCATATCAAATAAAAGGCCAGCCCAACTCCAATCCGTTTTGGCTACACCGCTGTAATAAGCTATTTCTGAAAAGGTGCCATTGCCATTATTTACCTGAAGTGTGTTCTGAATGTATTGCTGATAGAAATCCCGGCTTTGCTTCAGTTTGAAGATATTGTAACCTTCAAATTCCATTACACTTTTAATGCGCTGATCCTCCTCAGGAAGCATGTCTGTAATAAAGATGTCATTAAGGCCATCGTTATTGATGTCGGCCATATCTACACCCATTGCAGATAAACACAAGTGGGAGGTCCAATTCTTAATGTCCTCGGTAAATGTGCCATCCTGATTATTTATGTAGAGGTAATCTCGCTCATAAAAATCATTAGAAACATAAATATCAGGCCACAGATCATTGTTGAGGTCTGTAACATAAACACCTAGGCCAAACCCAATCAGACTTCCATAAATTCCGGATTCTTCACTTACATCAATAAATGTTCCTCCATCATTGCGCATGAGTAAATCCCCAACACCTCTAAATATTTCTGGTACATCCCAATTCTGGGCTCTTACTTCGCGGTCATCAGCATGATTAAGACTGCTTACGGGAATGTTGCTATTGTTTAATATGTACGCATCAAGATCACCGTCCCGGTCGTAATCAAAGAATGTGGCATGGGTAGAAAATCCGGATTTGGCAAGGTTATAATCATTGGCCTGCTCCGTAAAAGTCAAGTCGCCATTATTGATAAATAGATCGTTGTCGTGGTTATTGCCTTCCATGTTGCCGGCATTGCTGACATAAATATCAAGAAAGCCATCTTGATTAATGTCGACCATTACTACCCCGGTAGACCATGGCTTGTTACCGGTTACACCCGCTGATTCTGATATGTCTTCAAATTTGAAATCACCCTTATTAATATAAAGTTTGTTCGGTTTCATGTTGGCCGTGAGGTATATATCGGCAAGGCCATCGTTGTTTACGTCCCCCAAAGCAACCCCGCCTCCGTTGTAGAAATTGCGGTACTTGAAAATATTTAAGTCTTTCTGGTTTTCGATTTCGTTGATGAAACCAACACCAGTTTGCTCTGACTTCAACAATGTAAAAAGCTGACTTGAGGCCTCCTTGTTGTCTTCATCTGAAGAGCATGAGAGCAGTATTATACTGAATAACAAGATTATTACTAGTCCCTTCATTTCGTATTCTTCAATTTTTTCAAAAAAACTGGTTGGTCATTATTTATTGTCACGATTATATAATCTTCATCGCTTATCTCGATTTGTTCTATATCTCTTGCTGGGCCTGCGATGTCAAATTGTTGTTGTTTTTGGGTTCTGAAAAACCCTTTTTGATCATTTAGCAATAAAGTACCATGAGAGGCATCTAACCTTCCTAGTTGAGTGGATATTTCATAAGTGTTGCCGACCAGGAGCATATCCTGAAATCCATCTGAGTTAAAATCATCCACGGCGATATCATGCACACTTGAGAGCTGTACATCGGCTGGCAGTTTGTGTTTCACAAAATTATTGTTTCCATCATTTTCAAAATAGCAACTGGCCAATTCATTGACCTGCTTTTTCATTGCCTGCCTCATTTTGTTATTTGGGAATAGTTCACTCAGAGTTGCTTTTGCAAAACTTTCATAAGTCAGGAATTTTTTATTTAAGAAGGGCATTTGTTTAACCAACTCATCTTTTGAAGATAAAGTGGTTTCGACACCCTGATAATGATAAGTGATAACGCTTTCAGCCGATCCATTGTCGTCAAAATCAGCCCTGTACAAATTAATCGGCTCTTCAAATGAAGCCTTTAGCCGTGTATTTAAGCCCCAATTACCTGCAACAAGATCAACATCTCCATCATTGTCAAAGTCTGCCGCAGTGATGCTATTCCACCATCCGTTGGTTACTTCTATTTCTGATGCGACCAGGTTTTTGCCATCATTTTTGAAGATGGTTATTGGCATCCAATTACCTGCAATAATTAAATCATTAAACCCATTCTTATCGATGTCGGCAATTGCAATGGCTTCAACCAAACCAACTGATTTAAGTGTTGATGAGATGTCAGCGGTGATATCGGTGAATTTGCCCTGACCATCATTTTGAAGAATAATGTTTTCTGGTGTTACGCCGTATTGCCAGGGAACGGCATTTGAACCAATTACCAGATCAAAATCACCGTCATTTTCCAAATCCAGCGTTTTAACTACCGAAGCGTTAATCTCGATATTTTCAAAAGCATTGTCATTTAATGCAAAAACACCATTGCTATTTAGATACAGCCGAGGCACTAGCGGTTCGCCGTTCCTAAATTCATTGCCTCCTGAAACAACTATTAAATCCATATCGCCATCATTGTCTGCATCAAAAAAAATGTTGTCAACGTCCTCTGATTTACTATGCTTTTCAAACAACTCAGTTTGGCTTGGAATGAAAGAATGATCTGACTTTTGAATATGAAGTCGACCCGCTTGCCATTTAGCTCCACCAATAAAAATATCAGACAAACTATCTCCATTCACATCTCCTACAGTTACTGAAGGCCCTTCGTTGCTTTTGGCAAAAGGTATTAATGGCTCTCGGTCAAACTCCAAAGTTGTTTCTTCGGAATGTGTGAAATTGAATATTCTGTCTACAGTTCTAAGCAGCTGATTTAACACCATTGGCTGTCGTTCACCAGCTATTGTGGCATCGGTATAATTAAGTGTTAAGCTTTGATTAGATTCAATTTCTATCAGCTTCTGAATTTTCCCATCTTGCCAAACCACTTGGATTGAATCAATAACTTCACTGGTATCTAATCCAAAGAGCAATTCAGGTGATTTGGAAGACATGTAGGATGAAGTAGTGTAATTTTCAGCGTATTGAGATTGGTTGCCCCACCATAAATTCACTTTTGCACCAATGCCAAATCGGTTTTTATCTGGCCCCTTAAATTTTACTTTTAAGTAATTTCTACCTGTTTTATTCGAGGTGTTTTCGAAGAGATAAGCGTTTTCATTGATATTATTTACTACAATATCGAGGTCACCATCATTGTCCAGATCGGCATAAATCGCCCCATTACTAAAAGAGGGTTTTGTATCAAACCATTTCGACGAAACATCTTCAAACTTTGCACCTCCTAAGTTTCTGAAAGTATAGTTAGCCACCTTTTTCTCCGGAAGTTGGTCGAGAAATTTCATGTCTTCTTCTTTCATGCCCTCGTTTAACAGTCTTTGAATGTCATCCTGTGCGATGAATTTGATAAAATCCATGTCGTTGGTTGCACCCTTTATTCCGTTGGTTATGTAAAGATCTTTAAGGCCATCTAAGTCAAAATCGGCGGCCAGAGCACCCCAAGACCACTCTGTAGCCGCTATTCCAGAGTAGAAAGCGCTCTCACTGAACATAGCACTGCCCTTGTTGAGATGTAGGCTATTCTGCATGTATTGTGGTGAATATCCATTTTTGAGGTAGTAGAAATAAGTAGGGAAGGGGTATTCATTTCCTGAGGTTTTGTAAGTATTTAAATTCTCAGGAAGCATGTCAAGGCTTAAAATGTCAGGCAGGCCATCATTGTTGAAGTCTGTAATCGAATTGCCCATTGAGTAATGGGAAGTGTGACCAAGTCTGGATTGATCATTAGAAATTACTTCTTCAAAAGTGCCATCTTTTTGATTGAGATAGAGGTAGTCATTTTCAAAAAAATCATTGCCAATGTAAATATCTGGATAGCCGTCACTATTAACATCACCAACAGAGAGCCCTAACCCATAACCGATTCCACCCTGATAGATACCACTATCACCAGAAACGTCAGTGAAGTAACCATCGTCGTTGCGATAAAGTCTATCTCCTGATAGGGAATCAAATTCAAAACGCTTTGAGCCTTTTCCATATGACCGATTAGGATGGACTGAATGATTGAGTAGAAATAAGTCTAAGTCTCCGTCAAGGTCATAATCGAAAAATGCTGAGTGGGTTGAAAATCCAACGAAATCCAGGCCATACTTACTGGTGGATTCTGTGAAAACAGGAAAGCCATTTGTATCGACGCCTTCATTTACAAAAAGTAAGTTATGTCCCTTGATACTTAGATATCTACCAATTTTGCAGACATAAATATCTAAAAGACCATCATTGTTGATGTCAACATGACTCACCCCGGTGGTCCAACCATCACTATTGTTAATGCCGGATTGTTGTGAAATATCCTTGAATTTTAAACCTCCTTCGTTTATGAATAATTTATCAGGAACCTGGTTTCCAGTGAAGTACAAATCAATGAGACTGTCATTGTTGAAATCCGCAGCTGAAACACCACCACCGTTGTAATAATATAAATAAGTGAGGATATTAATGTCTACTGTAGGAGTAAGTGAATTATTAAAATAAATACCTGATCGGTTTGGATCATGCTTAACGAAAAGCTTAGTCTTATCATCACATCCAGAGATGATGAATAATAAAAACAATATAAAATAGCAGCAACGAAAAGACTTTAGCATGCAATTGTGTATTCAACTACAAAGCAATAAGGATATAAATTAAAAGAGGGCAGTTACGCCCTCTTTTAATTTTAAAACAATATGTTACTAATCCTTAGTAGCCTGGATTTTGAACCAAATTAGGATTTGAAAGCAAAGCATTTGATGGTACTGGGTAAAGTGCTCTTTCGGCAACATCTACCGAACCTGGATCTTTAAACTGCCAGTTTCTACCATACTGCCCAAAACGGATCATATCAGTTCTTCTGATATATTCCATATATAGCTCTCGGCCTCGCTCATTAAGCATTTCAGCAGCTGAAATGGAGCTTAGATCAGAAGCATCCCTAAGATCTCTTAGCTCATTTACTTCAGCTAAAGCATCACCAGCTGCACCATTCATCATCGCTTCTGCTCTCATAAGGTGAGCATCAGCGTAACGGAAGATTATTTTATGACCAGCAAACGCACCGTTAGATGGATGATATTTCAAAACTCTAATACCAGTCCTTTCATTGTTACCAACTAAACCAGGAAGTTCCTTAGTAAATACAAGAGGATTACCTGGCCTGTCTTTTAATTCAACAAGTGAGGTTGGATTGCCATCATCATCAAATCCTGCTGGGCCTACCTGCTGACCAACCAAGAATCCAAAACCAATACCTAAATTAGTTTCAGGATCGGCATCTGCCAAAGTAGGCACAAACCCTCTTCTTTCTTCCTGATCTGAGCCTGCGGCATTGCTACTTGAGCTACCTTCAAACGTGTCGTAGAACTCAGCCAGAGTGCTAAAACCATTCCAACCACCGCCTGTGTTATCTGATACAATTTGATTGTAATGAAGACCATTCCACATGTTGTTACCTGTAGAAGCAGGAACCCACCAGATAGTTTCAGCATCTTCATCAGCCTCAAATAATTCAAAGAAACCTTCTTGAAGCGCAAAACCGTCGGCTTCAATTGCATCTACAGCAGCCACGACAGCTGTCATATTAGCTGGAGAAGGTGTTCCTGTTCCATCATAAATATGGGCGTTCAATAGAACCCTTGCCTTCAGGAAATTAGCTGCCGCTTTTGATGCTCTGTCTAATCCAGCACCAGGACCAGCTGTTGGAAGAGCTGCAATCGCTTCATCCAAATCGGTAATTACTCTACTTAAAGCTTCTGCTCTTGTAAGCACAGTAGGGTTTACATCCGCTGCCTCATCTGGCTCTCTAAAAGGAACCTGACCATATAGGTCAAGAATAATCCACATACTGTATGCCCTAACAAACTTAGCGTTAGCTGCTTCCTCGGGGCTGGCACCACTTCTTGAATCAATAATTTCAGTAGCTCTGAAAATATTTTGGTTGAATTGGTTCCATACATTAAGTACGTAAGCATGTGATGGTGACCATGTATGTGCATGAAGAGTTCTCCATATACCATTGTCACCCCAGTCAGTTCCTCTTGTTGGTACTAACAATTCATCTGTTGAAACTTCCTGAAGGGCAAAATAATTATCCTGCGCTTCTAAATGTCCTCTTAATGAATTGTAAAGATCATTTACCGCTGCTTCAGTATCAGGTACACCTGTGAAGGTACCCGAACTCTCCTCTGTAATGATAGAATCTGTCTCCTCAATATCGAGGTCACAAGACACCAGCAATGCCGAAAAGCCAAGTGCTAGCATCCAGGTCTTGTTTAAATATTTATTTATCATCTTTTCTTTTTTTAATACTTGAAATGATTACAACCTATGTTCTTAGAAAGTTGCGTTAAGTCCAATTGTAAATGTTCGTGGCCTTGGATAAGCTGTGTAATCTATACCTGCTGTAGGTAATCTATTTAACAGATCATCAACAATAGGAGATGAACTTACTTCCGGGTCAAGACCGCTGTAATCAGTAATTATAAATAGGTTCTGAGCATTGAAATACACCCTTAAGTTTCTTAGGAAGCTATCCTGAAGCGGGAAGTTGTACCCAATGTCCAGGTTTTGCATTCTTAAGAAATCTGCTGACTCAACAAACCTTGTTGATACTGCAGCTTCCGCCGTTCCTGACTCACCACTTGTTAAAACATCAGGAGTAACATTCCTGGCGTTGTTAATGGCTCCAGCAGTGAAGAAAGCATTTCTGGTGTTGTTATATACATAGTGTCCATACTGACCAGAAAAGAATGCCCTCATGTTCCAATTTTTATATCCGAAATCTAATGAGAAACCGACATTTGTTGTTGGTAAGGCACTCTGATCGGTAAATGTCTGGTTATCACCAATAGGCTGTCCAGTGTTATCAAAGCCTTCAAACTCCCTTAGGAAGAATGAGAACAGTGGCTGACCTTCTGCAAGAATCTGTGAGAAAGCTTGTGATAAACCTTGTCCACGGATCGTTCCAGCAGGAATTTGGCCTCCAAAGTCCTGGATTTCATTGTCATTGACAGCTATATTGAAGCCAGCACTCCAGGTGAAGTCCGTACCTTGAACGATATCATAGTTCATTGATACTTCAACACCCTGGTTAACTACTGTAGCATCAAAATTCTGGAAAATGAATTCGTTAGGAGATGGCTGAGCGGCATTTAACCTTAAGATGATATCTGTAGTCTCTTTTCTGTAGAAATCAATGCTACCAGAAAATCGCTCATCAGATACTCCAAAATCAAGACCTGCACTGAATTGTGTTGTTTCTTCCCATTTTAAGTTAGGGTTTGGTAGAGCAACTGTATTGGTACCAGGTATAGTTACATCACCACCATCACCGATTCCAGCGTTGATCCTGGGGTCATAGCGACTCCTGTTTAGATAACCACCATATCCTAAACCATCCTGGTTACCAGTAACACCGTAACCTAAACGAAGCTTAAGAGTGGAGAAAGCGTCACCCATGAAATCTTCTTCACCAATTTGCCATGCAAATGCACCTGATGGAAATACACCAACTCTCTCATCCTCCCCAAACCTTGAAGAACCATCAGCCCTTACAGTAGCTGTAAGGATATACTTTTGATTGATTGTATAGTTAACCCTTCCAAAGAATGACTGTAATTTGTCAGTTGTGCTAAATCTATCAGCAAAGATTGATTGAACACCAATTCCGCCCGGTTCTGATGGGAAAAGAGTATTAACATTTGGAAGTAATTGATTAACGAAAAAACCTGAGGTTTGAGCCCCGCCACGTAAGTCAGAAGAACGTCCGAATTGCTGGTAGAACCCATCAACCGCGTCATTTGCAGCACTATTTAAAGAGCCAACTGCATTTGTGAAAGCGCTTTCCATATCGCCAAAGTCAGTAGTTGTGAAACCGTAACCTTCAGCATTCATGCCTTCACGAGTGAAGTCCTGAAATGAATAACCTGCAACTATATCAAGTTTAGAGTTACCCATTTCTTTGTCATAGTTTAGGGTGAATTCGAACAGGTCGTTAGTTACATCCACTTCCCCTAGCGCACTTCGTCCGTTTCCAAAAGTACCACGGTCAAAGTTTCTGCCATCGGCTGTTGAAAGCGCTACCCTTTCTGATGAAGACTTATCAAGTCCATACGTAAGCTTAGCAGTTAAATCGTCAGTTAGCTTGTAGTCAGCAGAAAAGTTCAATAAGAATCTATTAGTGTGCGAGGTGTTCTGATAGTTAGCTAACATATTCGTTGGGTGTAGCTGACCACCAATAATATCACCATCGACATCAGGATCAGTTGGCCAAGTTGGGTTAGCTGAGTATGCAGAACCTAAAAGGTCACCACGGAAACCAGCACTACCACCGATAGGTGCGCTTTCATCATTAACTCTAGAAATCGTAGTAGATAGGTTAAAGTTCAATTTCTCATCCATTAGTGAATGATTGAGGTTAACCCTGCCTGTGATCCTTTCAAGCCATGAGTTCTCTACGATACCTTGCTGGTTGTCGTAACCCAAACCTGCTCTTACAGAACCGTTTTTATAACCTTTTGAGTAAGCCAAGTTTTGCTTGTGAGAAAAAGATGTGCGTGTAATCTCATCTTGCCAGTCAACATCATTTCCAAAGTCCTGAGCTGATGCATCACCACCAAACTGAGCAACACCTGCTAAAAACTCATCACGGTTAAGCAGATCGTATTCGTTAGCTGGAGAAGCGATACTTGCAGAAGAAGAATACTCCCATGTGCCAGCTCCACGGCCTTTTTTGGTCGTAATGAAAACAACCCCATTGGCACCT
Organism: Cyclobacteriaceae bacterium; assembly: GCA_040222875.1. Lineage (GTDB taxonomy): Bacteria > Bacteroidota > Bacteroidia > Cytophagales > Cyclobacteriaceae > JAJCYL01. Next base: position 135,083 of record JAVKCG010000009.1, read on the forward strand.
CTAGAACCATATATAGCAGCTGCAGATGCATCTTTAAGAATACTAATACTCTCAATGTCATTAGGGTTCAAGAAATTAAGAGGGTTACTTGATGAGCTTGTGCCGAAACCTACGTTGCCCGCAGCGGCTACTGTTTCATCACCAGCCAATGGAACACCGTCTACAACGAAGAGAGGGTTGTTGTTTGATCTTACAGAGTTTGTACCCCTGATGCGAAGCTCAACACCAGCTCCTGGTGCGCCACTCGAAGAAGTGATTTGCACACCAGCAGTACGGCCCTGGATCAATTGTTCTGGTGAAGAAATTACGCCACCATTGAAATCCTCACTCGAAATAGCAGCAACGGCGCCTGTCGCATCTTTCACCGATTGTGTACCATAACCTACTACCACAATTTCTGCTAGAGAAACGATGTCTGTAGCTAAGGCAACATCAACAACTGACCTGCTCCCAACAGCTACTTCCGATGGCTGATAGCCTACAAATGAAAAAACCAATGTAGCACCATCCTCTACCTGCAAAGTGTAATTGCCATCAAAATCAGTAATTGTTCCCGTAGTAGTTCCTTTAACAATAACGGAAGCTCCGGGAACGGCTTCACCGGTGTCCCCATCGGTGACCTTCCCGGTAACTTGCTTTTGAGCCAGCGCCTGAAATGACAGGAACGTAAAACTCAATAGCAATGCCATTGTGTTTAATAGTACTTTGTGTTTCATATAAGGTTAATTTAGGATTAGAACATTAATGTTTTAATAAAATAATTTATCTATAAAATGTACAATTTTGGATTATTCGAAATCAAAGAACTAAGTCGTACTAAACCAGAAAATTTATCTGTGTTTCTTGCCATTTTACAATTGACACATTAAACCAATGTTAATAAAATAAAGGCAATAATCCATGCAAAAAGAGAGATTTAGAGGCAGTTTGAAAGGCGAAATCGACACCGCAATCGATTGCGAATTTCACATCCTCCCCAAATGACGTTACTTAAGCGGTTTAAACTATTTTATTGGAATATTCATATTTACACCTGTATCTAAAAAGATGGTTTTACTTCAAACGATTGCAAAGGCTAATTTTTAAGATCGAATGCATGCCGAATCAGAGTGTATTTTATCTATCTTTAGAGCCCTCCAAAGGTGATGAATATTAGATAAGTTATATTTTTCAAAAACACTTGATGAGTTCACAAATTACCATTAAGGACATTGCTAAAGCCTTGAGTATTTCACCCTCCACCGTGTCGAGGGCCTTGAAAGATCATCCTGATATTAGCAAAAGCACCAAAAAGGCTGTTACGCAATTGGCCAAAGAGCTTAACTATGAACCAAACTACATCGCCCTCAGCTTAAGAAAGAGCAAGACCAATACTATCGGCATTATCATCCCAGAGATTGTGCATTACTTCTTTAGCACTATTATCAGTGGTATTGAAGATGTTGCATATAATTCAGGTTATAATGTCATCATCAGTCAATCCAATGAATCTTTCGACCGTGAAGTAAGCGATACCAAAGCATTGTTGGCCAGTAGGGTTGATGGCTTTCTAGTTTCCATGTCAAAAGAGACCACAGATGTATCGCATTTTCAAGATATTGTGAATAGAGGTATCCCATTGGTTGTTTATGACAGGGTTTCTGATGACCTAAACGTGAGCCAGGTGGTAATAGATGATTACTTCGGGGCTTATAAAGCAACTGAACATCTTATTTCGATTGGCTGCAAACGGATTGCCCATTTTCAAGGCCCTTTGAATCAAACGATATTTAGAGAGCGGTTAAGGGGTTATAAAGACGCCCTAAAAAATGGAGGGATACCTTTTGACGAGAGCCTGGTTAAAGATTGTTACGAAGGAACATTAGAAGAAGCTAAGGCACATACTGCCGCTTTGCTTAAATTAAAAGATCGCCCAGACGGTATATTTTCTAATAATGATCTTGCTGCCATTGCAGCGATGTCGGTGATAAAAAAAGGTAAGCTTCGCATTCCTGAAGATATCGCTGTGGTTGGTTTTAGCGATTGGCAAGTATCCTCTCTAGTTGATCCATCTTTGTCAAGTGTAACCCAACCGGGTTTTGAAATGGGCCAGAAGGCAGCAATGTTGTTTTTGGAGCAAATCAAGGATCCTGAGAACCATAAGCCCAGAAAAGAAGTGCTGAAGCCAGAGTTGATTATAAGAGACTCTAGCAGAAGATGAATTATACAACCTCAATTTGAGGGGTTGATGAGCTTTCAAGCGTTCCGAACGATTTAAAACTCAAACCATTTTTCTTCCCGAATTGTATGAATTCAGATTCATGATTTTCATCAACAGATATTAGTAAGCCACCACTTGTTTGTGGGTCGGCTAAAATTGCCAATTGTTCAGCTTTGATATTTTTAACAAAACTTCCGTAGCTGTCCCAATTTCTTTTTGTTCCACCTGGAATAGCTTCCTGGCTTATATATTGACTTAGAAAATCGAATTTCGGTACGTGGCTGAAATCGATCGATGCAGAGAGTCCGCTTCCCTGGCACAGTTCATTTAAGTGACCTAAAAGACCAAAGCCAGTGACATCTGTGAGTGCATTTACAAAAGGTAGTTTTCCCAATTGCGCTCCGAAATCGTTTAGAGTTTTCATTGAAGAAATGGCCAATTCAATATGGTCACCACTCGCCAAACCTTTCTTTTGAGCTGTTGCGATTATACCCACTCCCAATTTTTTTGTTAGAAATAATTTGGAACCAGACCTGGCAGTGGAATTACGTTTTAATTCGGAGTTATCTACTATTCCAGTCACAGCCAACCCAAAAATTGGCTCAGGGCAATCGATGCTATGGCCTCCGGCAAGATGTATTCCAGCTTTTTCACAGGCGCTTCTTCCACCATCCATCACTTGACTAGCTACAGATGGGTCAATCTTGTCAATTGGCCAGCCCAGAATTGCAATTGCCATTAGTGGTCTTCCTGCCATTGCGTAGACATCGCTCAATGCATTAGTTGCGGCAATTGCACCAAAATCAAATGGATCATCGACAATAGGCATGAAAAAGTCAGTGGTACTAATTATTGCCTGATTGTTGCCGATGTCATAAACGGCGGCGTCATCACTTGTAGAGTTGCCAACCAACAATTTAGGATCATTTAATAGTGTGTGTTTCGATCCGATTATCTCTGCAAGAATACTTGGGGAAATTTTACATCCGCACCCCGCACCATGACTGTATTGAGTTAACTTTATTTTAGTACTCATGCCTGAACTAACTCCTCATTTTCTACTGCTGATAGAATTTCGCTTACCATCTGGTCATGATCAAATCTTGAAAATTTTAACGTTTTCAGGATTTTATCGCTTTTTCTATCCAAAGAATTATTGTATGCCTTATCGTAGTATTTAAGTACAATATCAGCCACGGCATGAAGGTTACCTCCCTCCAAATGATCAAGTGCGGCTTTAACATACTGACCACCTAATCTTTTCTGAACTTTCATTATTTTATCTTTCAAATCAACCTTTGAAGAACAACCATATTCAGATACAAGGCGCTGCACCCTTTCACTTTTATCTAATTCGATTCTTATTAATCGTCCATTTTTCATTTGATTCCAAAACTCCTCTGGTATGAATGCCTCGCCAATAGCTATTGATTCATCTTCAATCCAAATCCTTTCCGCAGCTTCTAGTTTAGACACAGTTGTAAAAAGGTAATTCTGGAACTGTTCGGTCGTTGGCTGATCAGGCTGACCCATGCCTCCGAAGACAGACCCCTTGTGACTTGCCAGCTTTTCTAGGTCTATTACCTGTTCACCTTTCATTTTAAGGTGCTGCAGGATTTCGGTTTTACCGGACCCAGTAGAACCTGTAAGCAAGAATAGTTGTAATGGAAGTGATAAAGTCTTTAGGATGTGACTTCTGTATGCCTTGTAGCCACCTTGAAGAAATTCAACCTCTAACCCAGCTGTTTTTAAGAGCCAACCGAAGCTCTCTGATCTCATACCTCCACGCCAACAGTGAATAAGCAACCTATCATTTGTAGATAAATTGGCAGCTTGTTTAACAAAACCAGACATTTTAGGCCCAACTATGTCCAGGCCACGCAACAAAGCTTTTCGTTTACCTTCATTTTTGTAGATGGTTCCAATTTCCGCCCTTTCGGCATCATCAAATAAGGGGATGTTGATTGCTCCAGGAATGTGACCAGCATCAAACTCTTTTGGGGATCTGACATCAATAATGGTATTCAATTCCGCCGAGATCAAAAAATCCTGAACATTCAATTTTCTCATTCAAGGCAAAGTTATACATGCTCAACTCTAATTAATGATTTGGTGCATGTTTCGAGAACAATACTTTTGATACTAACTAATGGCAAGGCTTAAAGCATATTTTCAAAAAGACCTGATAGAAGCTGGTTGTGATGAAGCGGGTAGGGGGTGCCTGGCTGGACCAGTCGTAGCAGCTGCAGTAATTCTCCCAAAAACATTTCGGCATAAAGTTCTGAATGATTCAAAGCAGCTAACAAAAAAGCAAAGGGATAAATTGGAGCTGATAATTAAAAAGAAGGCAGTAGCGTGGTCGGTAGCCGAGGTATCTAATCAGGAGATCGACAACATTAATATTTTAAATGCATCATTTGAAGCAATGCACCGGGCTTTAGATCAACTAGCTGTAAAATCAGAATTTATATTGGTTGATGGCAACCGATTTAAGCCTTATAAAGACGTTCCTTTTGAATGCATAGTGAAAGGGGACGGTAAATTTTATTCAATCGCAGCGGCCTCGGTATTGGCAAAAAACCATCGGGATCGTTTAATGGAGTGTCATGCTCAGGATTATCCTGGGTATAAATGGGAAACGAATGTTGGATATCCTACTTATGAACATAGAGAAGGGATTAAAAAATTGGGGGTGACGCCGCTTCATAGAATGACCTTTCAATTATTACCGTCACAACTCGAATTATTTCAAGACTACTGATAGAATGATCTCTCAAACCCAAACTTCAGAGGTTTTTTTAGTATTCGAACCCGTACAAACGCTTTTACAAATCCAAGGCCATAACCACTTATTTGAATGAGTGTCGTAATACACGAGATTAACCCAACAATTGGGCTTCCACTCTTGTAAGTAGCGTGAACCAAAATCAAAGCAAGATATCCAATTAATGCCATGAAAGGGATATAGAATCCGTTTAAAAGAGCAATAATTGAAACGATTGAACCGAAAACGAAAAGGGCAGGCAAGGCATGAACTATGCCATCTGAACCAGGGTGCAACACACCAAGGTTTACTCTTGCAATTCCGGAGTTAAATACCTGCTTATAGAACTGTCTTAGCGAGGTTCTGCGCTTGTGATATACGAATGCACCTGGTATTAAAATGGCATCGAACCCCATCTTTTCAAGACGGATACTGAGATCGATGTCCTCTCCAAACCTCATTTTACCAAACCCCGCAAGCTTCTCAAAAACCCCCTTTTTGATGCCCATATTAAAACTCCTTGGTTTGAAATTTTCAATTGACTTTTTGGATCCACGGATGCCACCCGTAGAAAAGAATGAAGTCATCGAATAGTTAATGGCCTTTTGAATTACGGAGAATGAATCATGGGCTGCATCGGGTCCACCAAAGGCATCTGCGTTCTTAAATCCTGACTCGATAGCCTCAAAATAACCATTTGGGATCATACAGTCAGAATCAAGAAAAATCAAAACATCAGAACTGGATTTCTCCGCACCAAAATTACGGGATAGCCCAGGGCCTGAATTTTCCTTATAGAAATAAGCCAGGTTTAATTGCTTTTTATAGCGCTCACAAATTTCATCTGAGCATTCAAGGGATCCGTCCTCAACTACAATTACTTCAAAATCATTAAACTCTTGTTGTGTGAGGCTGATTAATAGTTCATTTAGTTCATCTGGCCTATTATAAACCGGAATAATGATAGAGTATTTAGGCATTGGTGTCAATTCCTATTGACTCGGTAATCAAATAATCGTTGATCCTATTTTGGTTTTGCGTCATCATTTCGGCAATAAAACCTGCCAAAAAGAGCTGCACACCAACTATCAAAGCAACAAGTGCAAGGAAGAAAAGCGGTTGGTCAACTATGTCCCTAACAGCCAGTTTATAATACTGTTTATAAACTTTTTCTGCAATCAGATAGGTGGTTATGATGCCGCCACTAAAAAATGTGAGAAGACCAAATGACCCAAAAAAATGCATAGGTCTTTTTTTGAATTTGGTGACAAATGTAATTGACATTAAATCCAAAAAACCATTGATGAAGCGCTCTATACCGAATTTCGTTGTACCATATTTTCTGGCTTGATGAGCCACTACTTTCTCTCCAATTTTATAGAAACCATGCCATTTGGCTATGTAGGGTATGTACCGGTGCATTTCGCCATAGATGTCGATACTTTTGACTACGTCAGAACGATACGCCTTCAATCCACAATTGAAGTCGTGAAGTTTAATTCCAGATATCTTTCTTGTTACCCAATTAAACAGCTTTGAAGGGACTGTTTTAGTAATTGGATCATGTCTTTTTTTCTTCCAGCCAGATACTAAATCAAATCCATCTTCACGGATCATCCTAACTAACTCAGGCACTTCCTCCGGACTATCCTGAAGGTCGGCATCCATAGTTATTACTACGTCACCTGTGGCTGATTGAAAACCGCATTGTAACGCAGCGCTTTTACCATAATTACGCTTAAACTTAAGCGCTCTTATTCTGGTGTTTTCAGCTGTAAGTAAATGAATCTTATCCCATGACCCATCATTACTGCCATCATCAACTACTATGATTTCATATGCTAATTGATCTACCGATAGGCACTTATCAATCCATGCAGTGAGCTCACCTATCGATTCAACCTCATTATACAAGGGGATGACAATTGAGACAAGTTGGTCAGCCATTGATGATTGGTTCGTTCTTCTTAACAAATAAAGCAAATATGGAGGCCAATATTGATGAAACTAGAATGAGACCAAGCGAACCTTCAATTTGCCCATTAACTGAGAATTGATGTGGTACACTTTTTTGTAATTTGATCAACTCAATCTGAATCTCATCTTGAGATTTACTCATAAAACGCATCATATTTTCTTGTTGCGCAATCGCCTCCCTGGTCAAATTTAGAGTTAAGTCTGGATCAATAATTGAAAAAAGTAAAATGTTAAATAGTAATTGGATAAAACTGGATATTAACTGCATTAAAAATAGAAATTGAAACGCTTTGCCATAGGATATAAAGCCTCCGATATCACTTCGATATGATCTGCCGAAATAGACTGAAATGGTAGCAATAATGATCAAAACCACGAGGCTAGTTGCTGGGTTCGCCAGTAAGGCATAATCAACGATGTATAGCACCGTAATAATAAGAATTGAGATAAGCCCAAGGATCAGCCCTTTCTGAACAGCGGCATTAAGGAAGGATGTACTTCGCTTTTCATCTAACACAATGCTTGCAAATTTAGAATATCCATGTGTTGTGCCTAATTTGAATTATTCAATTTGTTAAATTCAATAATGGACAAAAGAAATTTTCTAACTGGCACCCTCAGTATCTTAGGGTCAATTCTAATTTGGCCGTTTAAATCCAGAGCTGAAACTATGCAAACTAAAACTTGGAGCAAGCATAAAATTGGGAGCATTGATGAGGAAAGAATTCAAAAGGGAGGGCCATACCTGAGTTTCATTAATAGAGAAACCCTTAAAACTGGCCTTTATGTGCTTCCTAAAGGGACTGTAGACGGCCAAACCCCGCATGACCTGGATGAGGTCTACTATATCATTGAAGGAAGATCAAAGTTTTTTGCAGATGGTGATACTATGGATGTGGAGGCTGGGGATGTTCTGTTTGTCGCTGCCAAAAAAGAACACCGATTTTCAGACATTCAGGAAGATCTTAAGATTCTTGTCTTTTTCTCTGAAGCCAGGCCTTAACAGACATTTCATCGAACACGGCTCAAAAAAGTGTTCCGGCTTATTGCAGATTAAAATTCCAGTACTACGATTCACTATGAGAATCCTACAACTCACTTAAAATCGTGAATCATCGTCATTCATGATCGTTTCTATTTGTACAACTAAAAGAAACAGTCATGAACAAAACAGCAACACTAATTATCGGAATTTTGGTCTCAATCGTAGCCATAGATTTGAATGCTCAGCAATTGCCACAATCAGGGGCAGAGTTAAATATTGTCGAAAACAACATTGAACTAAAAGCTGGCGAATCAAAAAATATAGAAGTTACAAGGGTAAGGGCCAGGGCTTATTCTAAAACAAAATTTGGAGGTATTAAGGTGAATAATGTCGATGGTATTGCCGTTGTCATCAATCAAAATGAAGTCAATAAAGATTCATTTGTTTTGGCGATAGAAGCTGGCGAAAATGTACCTAATGGCAAATACACGTTAACAATTCAAGGCGATGGCAAATACGCTACCAAGGTTAAAGGCACAATGTTATCGGTGACAATAGTTGGCAAAGACAACCTCGCTAAATCAGAATAAAGTTAAGTCAATATGGAGTTTTAAGTGACTGCCTCTTGGGGCAGTCTCTTTTTATATTCTGACTTAGTCAGAGAACTGAACAAAGTTGAAATAGTTTAAATTTGACAGCATGTCTCCCTCTTTAAAAAATGCGCTCATCAAATATGGACTTCGGTTTCTCACAAGCCTTGGTATCTACGTTTTTTTTCAAATTACCACAGCACATGAGGGTGAAAATATTTTCGATTGGACTATAGAAGATGAAGCCTATCTGTATTTCACCATTATCGTGGTGATGGTAATATGGGAAATATCTGACCGCATCATTGACTTCGCCGAACGGAGGTATTTATGCACCTGCTACTCCGTTCATAAAGTACATTTCTTTGTAATCTTCTGGGTTGACACACTGCTTTTAATCCCACTTATTCTGGCGGTCAATTATTTTTCCGTTTATCATTTAAAACTTTGGCTGGAGTGCCCTGCAGTAGATCCGGTGATGACGTTTTGGAAAGATTCAGTGTCTTCACTACTGATTGCATGGTTGGTGATAACCTCACAATTGGTGAAGTTGAATTTCAAACATGTAAAGGCCGCCGAAAATAAAGCCGCTCTAATGCAAAAAGAGCTGTTGTTATCTCAGTATGAGAGTTTGAAAAATCAGGTGAACCCTCATTTTCTGTTTAATTCATTCAGTGTATTGTCTTCCTTAATTCATCAAGATCCTGACCTGGCTTCTGACTTTTTGGATAAGCTCTCCAAATTGTACCGATACATGCTTGATAATAAAGACAACCAGATGGTGACGCTTCAAAAAGAGGTTGAGTTCATGGAGTCGTACATTTTTTTATTAAAGGCGAGGCATGAAAATGGCATCTCTATCAATATAAAGTTATCACTTGATCAGCAGGCATTTTATGTGCCCACATTGTCCCTGCAAATGTTGATTGAAAATGCAATCAAGCACAATAAATTCTCTAAATCCAACCCGCTCACGATCAGAATTTTTAATGAAGGTGATGATTATCTGGTAGTAGAAAATGAGTTGAGAGCTAAAAAGAATGAAGTTCAATCAACAAAGGTGGGTTTGGAGAATATAAGGAAGCGCTATAACTACCAGTCAGAGCGTCGGGTGATTATAGCGGAGAGTGACTCTCACTTTACTGTTAAATTACCAATACTTTCCTCAATTCAGTTTGCCTGATGGATGTGGTAATTGTTGAAGATGAACGACCCTCAGCTGATAGGCTGAGACGAATGATTTCGAAATGTGAGGGCAATATAGAAGTTGCGGCTATCATTGATTCCGTAAAATCAGGAAGCGATTGGTTCAAGGAGAATTCACCTCCTGATTTAATGTTCCTGGACATTCAACTCAGTGATGGTACGGCGTTTGACCTGCTCAACGAAATAAGTGCAAAACCACCCATAATTTTTACAACCGCATACGATCAATATGCAATCAAAGCTTTCAAGTTTAATAGCGTTGATTATTTATTGAAACCGCTTAATCAACAGGAGTTAGAGAAGGCGCTTGAGAAATTCTATTCAATGGAGTCGATAGAACCCGCCGAAATTTCAGATTTCGGCAGCATTGACCGAATAATAACGGGTGACTTCAAAAGGCGTTTTTTGGTGAAAATAGGGGAGCAGTATCAGAAAGTAGAGGTGGATCAAATTGCTTATTTTCAATATGATTGCGGGCTCACTTATATTTTTTGCCCCGATGGGAAAAAGTACCCGATTGATCATACGCTTGATAGTTTGGAGAATATGCTCCACCCGCTTGAGTTTTTCAGGATTAACAGAAAATCCCTTGTATCCATAAAGGCGATTGACCAGATTCATAGCTACTTCAACAGTCGCTTGTTATTAAAGCTAAATCCACGTACCGACGAAGACCCAATTGTAAGCCGTGACCGGGTAGGGGGGTTTAAAAGGTGGATGGATTTATAAAAAATTACTGGAAAATATATTTTCATTAGAATCGATCTTTTATGATGCAAATTCCGTTTAACGCTCCAATTTTGCATCATATTTCGGAAAACAATTAAATGAAATCCACACATAGCGTTTTCCATTTCTATTTCAAATAAAATGGAAAAGAAATGGTTGATCAGGGCGGTCTATATGGCCGATTCCCTGGACTTTAAAAGCTTAAGGGCTGCCTTCAATTACAAACAACTTGCCATCAGTTCTTCGGAGCTATTTCTTGAGATTGAGCACAACAAGTACCTCTATATATTTAACTATGGGGTTGTTGTTTACTGTAATCTTACCCATGCTGAGCAACAGGCAATTTCAACCAAAATTGAGATGGCCACTTCACTATTGCCAAAACATCAACAAACGGATGAGGAATATCAAATTGTTGCTGATGAACAAGGTGGTTTGAGCTTTACGTTTAATGAATTACGCTTACCTCAGCTTAATACTGATGCAGTGCGCATTGCTATGTTGCATGTGGCTCAATCTGCTGCACTCGATTATTACAACGGTATCGCTGAATCGTTGCTGGCGGAGATAAGAATTTTTACAGATCAACTGGAGGAAAAAGGCCGCTTGAGTATATCCAGAAGGGACATGCAAAAGTTTATCGGTAGGGCGCTGCGGACGAAAAATAGTATCACAGAGAACCTCTATATATTCGATGCCCCTGAAAGTGTTTGGAATGATGAATATCTCGATAAGATTAATCAGGGTTTGGTTGATTTTTTTGAACTCAGGCAGCGATTTCGAGAAGTAGAGCAGACTTTCAAAACTATTGACAGCAACCTGGAAGTTTTCCGTGACCTCTATCACCATAGAGAGAGTAGCCGACTGGAATGGGTCATCATTATCTTAATAGTAATTGAAGTAGTAGATACTTTCTTATCTAAATTGTAAAATGAGCAAGCGATTAAGTGTAGATATTTTGCCGCAGCCTAATGATGTGACCTGTGGGCCAACTTGCCTGCATGCTGTATACAATTATTACGGCGATGACATCACATTGCAAGAAGTTGTGAAGGGTGTAAAACAACTAAAACTCGGTGGTACATTGGCTGTTTACCTTGGTATTCATGCCATTGAACAAGGCTATAAAGCCAAAATTTATACTTACAACCTTCAGGTTTTTGATCCGACATGGTTCAACCTTGATCGAAAAAGTATGAGGCAAAAGCTGAAAGAGCAACTAGAAGAAAAGCCCACAAAGCGAATGCAGGAAGCAACTGAAGCATACCTTCATTTTCTTAATATCGGAGGCACCATTGCCCACGATGAACTTACCCCCGCCCTGGTAAGAAGCTCACTGTTGAAAGGTTACCCGATTTTGACTGGCCTTAGTGCCACATATCTCTACCAAAGTGCCAGGGAAATCGGTGAAACTAATGCTTATGATGATATAAAAGGTGAGCCTTCAGGTCACTTTGTGGTGGTTTCGGGATACGACAAGAGCAATAAGGAGGTACTCATTGCCGATCCGCTCAATCCAAACCCGATTAGTGATAAAGAGCAGTACTATCATGTAGATATACAGCGCCTGATAAATGCAATTATGCTGGGCATCGTAACTTATGATGCCAACCTATTAATCATTCAACCTGAATAAAAAATGCCCAAAATTGTAGTAACCGAAAAACCAGAGAACTGGAAGTTAGATTTGGAAGGGGTTGATGTTGTAGCGCCTTCGCAATATTTATCATCAACCCAGTACCAAACTGCCAGGGATTTGAAGGTGGTTAATCTCTGTCGATCATACCAATATCAAAGTCAGGGATATTACGTGAGCCTATTGGCCGAGGCCAGGAGCCATAAGGTTTTGCCTGATGTGGCCACATTGCAGGATTTTCGATTTCAGAGAATGGTCAAAGATGAATCCAGCGGATTTGAGCAGTTGATTCAAACGGCCCTCGAGGATGTCAAAGCTGATAGAATATCATTCAATATTTACTTCGGATTTATTGAAGAAAAGAAATATCGGCCAATCGGTTTGCTGCTTTTTAACTTGTTCCAGGCGCCAATTCTGCAAGCAACCTTTATTAAAAAGGATAGCTGGGAATTATCGCAGTTGAAGGCTGAAAACCTTGATGATGTAGAGGAGTCCGAAAGACAAAATATGCTCAAGCCATTAGAGCATTATTTATCTGGGAAAAAGCTACTCTCGAAAAAATTTTCCAGGAAAAAGTTTGACCTCGCCATATTGGTCAATGCTGAAGATCCCAACCCTCCTTCTGATGAGAAGGCTATTCAGAATTTTGTAAATGCTGCAGAGAAATTGGGCTTTAATGTAGACCTGATTGGCAAGAATGATTTCGGTAAATTGATACAATATGATGCGCTTTTTGTCAGGGAAACCACCCGGGTAGATCAACATACCTTTAGGTTTGCAAAAAAGGCGGCATCAGAGGGCCTTGTAGTGATTGACGACCCTGATTCCATTTTAAAATGCACTAACAAAGTCTACCTTTTTGAACTTCTGCAAAGGGCAAAAATCCCGACGCCTAAAACCCTTATCCTTTATAAAGATCAGAAGAATGAGGCTTTGAAAGAGTTCTCATTTCCATTCATTTTAAAAGAACCTGACGGATCGTTTTCGAAGGGAGTGAAAAAAGTGAAAGACGAAAAAGCACTCAAAGAAGAACTGAAGAGCTTTTTCAAAAAATCAGAATTAGTTGTGGCACAAGAATTTTTTCCAACTGATTTTGATTGGCGCATTGGCATCCTTGATAGAAGGCCCTTATACATCTGCAAATATTATATGGCTGGAGGTCATTGGCAGATAGTTGATTGGTCAAAATCTGGACAGGCTGGTCAGGGCAACAGTGAGGCTGTACCAATTTGGCAGGTGCCGGTTGAGCTTGTGGAAACAGCACTTAAAGCTGCAAATTTAATTGGTGACGGTCTGTATGGTGTTGATATTAAGGAGCGTGATGGGAAATTCTACGTGATCGAAGTGAACGATAACCCAAGCATTGATGAGGGGATTGAAGATGCCTATTTGAAGCAAGGGCTTTACCACACCATCATGGAATCATTTTTAAGAAGGCTGGAGCAACGTAATTCGGAAAAGCGGATATGAGCGATAAACCCAAACGGTTCCATCTTTTCCAGGTTTATGGAATTGAACTGGAATACATGATAGTAGACAGAGATTCCCTGGAAGTTAAACCCATTGCCGATCAATTGATTAAAGGGGAATTGGGCGAAATTGGTGATGAGGTGGTTAGGGGTGAGGTGACCTGGAGTAATGAGCTGGTGATGCATGTAATTGAGCTCAAATGTTCTGAGCCAACAGCTGATTTATTTAAGCTTCAACAGGCTTTCGAAGAGAATATTAAATACATCAATGGACAATTGGAGCAGTTTAATGCCAAGCTGCTACCCACTGCAGCACATCCCTGGATGAACCCTGAAAATGAGGCAAAGCTCTGGCCATACGGGCAGAAAGAAGTTTACGAAACATATGACAGGATTTTCGGATGTAAAGGCCATGGCTGGTCAAACCTTCAAAGTGTGCATATAAACCTCCCGTTTTATGACGACGAAGAATTTGCAAAGTTGAATGCTGCTTGCAGATTGGTTATGCCGCTAATTCCAGCATTGTCGGCATCCTCTCCAATGTTTGATTTAAAAACAACAGATTACCTTGATACAAGGATGGTTTTCTATGAAAATAACCAGAAACGGATACCATCAATTGTTGGAAAAATTGTACCTGAGAGGGCTTTTTCAAGGCACTCTTTCAATAAAATGGTTATTGAGAAAATTAAGGCTGAAATTGAGCCACTTGATACCCTAAAAGTACTTGATCCTGTTTGGGTCAATAGCCGTGGCGCCATGGCCAGGTTTGACCGCGGAACCATCGAAATCCGCATAATCGATATTCAGGAAAGCCCTGCGATGGATATTGCCATTGCCAGTTTAATTATCAACCTGATCAAACTGGTGGTAAGTGAGCAGCATATCAGCCTTCATGATCAAATGAACTGGGAAACAAAAGCGCTTTATGACATTCTGAAATCAACAATAAAAGATGGGCAAAATGCGATAATCACCAATAGAGACTACCTCAAATCATTTGGTTTAGCAGATTGGCCACAATTAACTGCCAGGCAATTCTGGATTTACCTGTTTGATCAAATCAATGACTGGAAACCAGGTACACTAGACCCGTGGGAAGTGGAAATCAAAACCATTTTAAAGCATGGCACACTGTCTACGAGAATTCTGGATTCTCTAAAAGGGGATTTCAGCAAATCAACAGTTAAGAAACTTTACTCGGATTTGGCCATTCATCTTGAAAGTAACAAGCCTTTTATTCCGTGGAGTTGACATACATAATTACCGCTGAGCATTGCGGAAATCAAATTCCAGCCAGGTACCAGCAATTATTTAAGGGCGCTGAGGAAGTGCGTAATTCCCACCGTGGTTGGGATCCCGGAACAAAGGAAGTAGCCACTCAACTGGCTAAATATCTTGGAATAAATCCGTACCTACACGAGGTGAGCCGGTTGTTGGTTGAAATAAATCGATCAATTGGTCACCCTCAATTGTTTTCAGAGTTTACGCGGAACCTGCCAATTGATAAGCTTGAAAGTATCAAAAGGCAATTCTACCATCCCCACCGTAGCCTCGTTGAGGCGGCAATCAGAGAGCAGTTAGGTGATGCTCCGGTAATCCAATTATCTATTCACTCTTTTACACCTGTTTGGGAAGGGCATGAACGCCCAACAGATATCGGCTTGTTGTTCGATCCGAAGAGAAAAATAGAGGCCAAAATCTGTGAGTCGTTGGCTGCGAAATTAGGATCGCATCTACCGGACTTACAGGTTGACTTTAATGAGCCCTACAAAGGCGTTGATGATGGATTTACCACATACCTCAGAACGGTTTTCAACCCTGGCGAATATGCCGGCATTGAAATTGAGTTAAACCAGAAAATTAGTGGGGCTCACTTGGATCATGTCACAAATGCACTTTGTAAATCGATACCCACAACATTAGCCTAATACTTCGCTGGTGCTCCTTCGGCTGGGATTGTTTTCTGTATAAACTCCCGTAAATCGTCATTGGCTTTTTGTAAATCTTCTGCCCTGAGGTACATCATATGCCCTGAGCGATAGCCTTTAAAACTCAACCGGTCTTTCATTTTGCCACTTGGGTCAATCTGCCACATGGTGTACTTGGCATCAAAATACTTCGTGGCACCATCAAAATATCCTGACTGAATCATGGTATGGAGATAAGGATTTTGAGCCATTGCTTGCCGAAGGTTTTCCCCTGTTTCATCATCAGTTCTATCCCAAGGATGAACTGGACCAAACATATTGTATTTGATGTCTGTCTTGAATTTTAGAATTTCCTGCAAATAATAATTAATCGCAGGGGTAAATGAATGCAGCCACGAAGTCAATTCTGAATTAAAGTCAGGGCTGTCCCCACCGGCTGTTCTATCAAGCCCATTATACCTTGAGTCAAGTCGGCCGATTGTTAAACCCTCATTGCGCATCAATTCTTTCCAGTAAAATTGAGTAGGAACATCAAGATTGTATTGCAAGATTACCTGATCAGAAATACCAGAATATCTGGCCATAGTTTTGGCTGCTTCTTGTCTTTCTGCCTCATCAACAAAGCCCCCTTTGGCAAGTACAGGCATCAACTCATCAATTGCGTAAGCTTCAGCTTCAGGCAGTACTTCATCCAGGTCTTTTGCTTGCAAATCGGATGGAAGCTTTTTATGATACCAGGCAGCCGCAGTAAAATATGGTAACCTAAGTGCAGCCCCTAGCGGCCCTTCTCTACGACGTCCCCCTGAAGCGATCCCCAATTCTGTTGGTGATACCAGTATCACCCCATTTAAATACATCCACTGTCTGTTTTGTAGCTCTAATGAAAGGCCTGAAACCCTTGTTGTTCCGTAGCTTTCACCAATCAAATATTTCGGGGATCTCCACCTGTTTACCCGGGTTACAAAAGTATTAATCCAGTCAGCTAGGTATTCGATATCGGCATTTACACCAAAAAACTTTTCACGTTCCACCTCATCATCCAGTATCCTTGAATACCCGGTATTAACAGGGTTAACAAACACAATATCAGCAACATCTAAAACAGAATGTGGATTGTCTTTGATTCCATATGGTTGAATAGGAAAACCCTCATCGTCAATCTTAAGGATTTTAGGGCCAGTATAGGCTACATGCATCCAAACAGATGCCGATCCCGGGCCGCCATTGAAAGAAATCAACAGCGGTCGCTTGGTGTTGTCACTAACATCGGTACGCTCATAATAGGTGTAGAATAGCGATGCCACAACTTCACCATTATCATCCCAAACTGGCTGCGTCCCCGTGGTTGCTCTGTATGGAATCGCCTGGCCTTTAATTGATACTTGATGTGTTGTAACTATCGTTGTATCGGCAGGTAATTTTCGCTCCTGGGCAAATACAGATACTACCAGGAAGGCAAGAATGATTGTCGTAATATTTTTCATGATAAGTTTTTGATCAGCTCAAAAGTAACCCAACACCCATGGATGGAAAACGAATTTTTTAGGAATGGAATAGGGGGGTAGACTTAAAAATTTGTCTGAACCTACAATACCAGATTACAAGATTCGTTGATAATTGCAACTCAGGCCTCCTGTGGTTTTTATTCAATTAAATATTGAAATTATTATATAATTGATTTTACCTTTGAACATGCTTATGAGGACTGATAATATACCAACTGCCAAGCACAAGAGTGAAAGCAGAAGTACCATCACCATAACAATACTTACCTTCTTTATGCTTATTTCTTTTGGGATAATGATTATCAGTAATATTTAATGCATGGTAAGAATTCATAAAGGCCTCAAAAGGAATACGCCCTAAAAAAACTCAATGCCTCAACCACTAGTGGCAGAAAATGTTTGTAATACTTAATACCAGAGATATTTAAAAAGTTGACAATATTACTTCGGCGTTCTAATTTGGATATTAATGAATGCACTGGGCAACATTATCTGGATAGTTTTTGGCGGCTGGCTAATATTTTTGTTTTACCTGTTCGGTAGCCTGGTGCTGTGCATCACAATTGTTGGGATACCATTTGGCCTACAGACTTTAAAGATGGCTTCACTTGCTTTGTTGCCTTTTGGCAAAGAAGTACACCCCGGCCAACACTCTGGGGGGTGCCTCTATATCATCATGAACATCATTTGGATTATGGTGGCAGGCATTGAGATTGCCATGCTGCATCTTATCCTGGCATTCTTATTTGCGATAACAATTATTGGAATACCCTTTGCCAGGCAGCACCTCAAGCTGGCCTATTTGGGCCTAGTGCCTTTTGGGAACGATTTGAGGGGGAGCATACTAAATTAAATTTCATTTGGTATTAGATATTGCTCCTTTTTAGCCCAATCCTCGATTTCGACAGCAATTTGAAATTGACTTTTTAGAAAGAGCCAGACCCTATTGGTTTTTGAAAATAAATCTTTTGGAGTCTTGCGCTTTCTTTAAAAGCTGGTGTAAGAGCTATTATATGTTAGGGTCATTAAGAACCTTGTTCTTCTCGGCACTTCTTCGGTAGTATTGTTGGAGCTGTTCAAAATCCAACCCCTCGGTTTCCTTATCAATCTTATCCCTGATTTTACGCATTATTTCCACAGCGTCAAATTGTTTTTTGGTTGCTATTCTAGTTTTCATAATTGACAATTTCTCGTGGAGTTCGTATTTCAATAGTTCTATAACCTCGCTGAAGGTTTACTCCGTTGTATAGCTGAATTTTATTTAGATTAACAATGTGTTTAAAATTCCAGCTTGTTAATATCTCTATTTCATTTACTGTAGCAAGGGCAATATGTCTACAATCTGTTAAACTTTTAATGCCAACTATCTTATTCTTGATATAGTAATTTGCTAATTCCTCTGATTCTGGACTCATTTCAACGTAATGCTTTTGATTATCAGAGAATTTATTCAAAAACCTTTGTATTTGCTTGGGTGCTAAATTTAATTCTTCCGTTAAGAGCTCCGATATTACAATTATGAATTCCCCTTTCTTAACAGAGTTGAAAAACATTTCTGTCCAGAGCTTGAATTCATCATCAAAAAATCCGCCTACAACAGATGTGTCAATGTAGACCTTTCTAACCATTACTTAAATTTCCTAATATCTACCTAAAACTCAAACAACTTAAAAATCTCGCCCCTCTTAAACCGTGTCTTTTCCGCCCCCAACTCCAAAAACCCATCACTTTCTAACAAATTAGCTAAATCACCGGAACCCTTTCCCTCAACTGGTATAGCCAATAGCCTACCACTTTCTTTATCGGAGGTCACTTGTACTTGCAAAAAATAAGTGAGCTCTGGTTTGAAACTAAAGTCGACATTTAGAACTGCGTAATGGGGCTTAGGCTGAACTAACCCCAAAACCTTAATTAACCACGGTCTACAATACCTCACAAAACATAGAAATGTAGAAACAGGGTTACCGGGGAAAGCAAAGACAACTTTGTCGTTCGTTGTCCCAAACCAAAAGGGCTTGCCTGGGCGCTGCTTAACCCGGTGGAACAGCTTTTTAACCCCAATTTTGGCCAGGGCATCTGGAACAAAATCAGCCTTACCCTTTGAAACACCACCACTTAGAAGCAGCACATCATGTTGATCCAGAATATCAACTATGGCATGTTCTGTTATAGCTTTATCATCATCAATATGAAAGAGGTTCGAATCTATGTTTAGGCCCAAGAGGGCCGCTTTCAAACTATAAACATTCGATTTTCTGATTTGATGCGGGAGAGGCGCTTCATCAACATCAACCAGTTCATCTCCGGTTGAGATAATTGCCACTCGTGGGATTTTAGAAACGACAACCTCGCTCTTTCCAACTGTTGTCAAAACTCCCATCAAAGCAGAATCTATCAACCTACCTGGGCCAGCCAATTGGGCACCCTGTTTTCGGTCGTTGCCCTTTCGATGTATATTTTGACCCTTTCTAATTTCTTCAACATTGATGGTAGCGACCCCATCAGCAATTGTGACATCCTCATACCTTATAACTGTATCACATCCCTCTGGTAAAATTGCCCCTGTCATCACTTCCAGGCATTTGGCAGGGTTTTGCAGGTTCGTTTGCGGGGCACCAGCAGTATGCACCCCCTCTACTTTGAATGACTTAGAATTAGCAGTAAAAGAATCGTAATTAATAGCTATGCCATCCATGGTAACCCGATCAAAAGGAGGAAAATCCCGATCGGCGTAAATTGGCTCAGCCAATACCCGGCCAATGCTTTTATCAAACGGAATAGTTTCTGTACCCAAATCAAGGGTGTTTTCAAGAATGATTTTTTCAGCTTCAGCTACGGTGATCATTAATAATTAAATTTGTATTTCGGCTATTTCACAGAGTTACACAAAGTTCTACAGAGAGACACAAAGAAAAAGATGCTGAACGAAAAACTTACCCACCTTGACGAGTCTGACAATCCATCCATGGTGGATGTTTCGGCCAAAAAAATAACCGGACGCAGGGCAAGGGCAAGAGCCATTATTTCACTGAATAGTGAGATTATTAGCCTGTTGTCTGATGGCGAAATCAGCAGTAAAAAAGGACCGGTGTTCCAAACCGCCATTATTGCAGGCACCATGGCAGCCAAAAAAACAGGTGATTTAATCCCACTTTGTCATCCGCTTGGCCTGGAAAGTTGTGATTTTGAAATCAATGTGGATGGGAATGACGTAATCATTGACTGCACAGCAGGAATTAATGCTAAAACAGGCATTGAGATGGAGGCGCTGACTGGGGCAAGTGTGGCAGCGCTAACCATTTACGATATGTGTAAGGCGATGTCACATGATATCGTGATTAAAGAAGTACAACTAATGGAAAAAACAGGAGGGAAGAATGACTTCAAACGGGATTAAGGGACACCAAAAACACGCTTTTTTACAAAAGCCAGATATCGGTACCTATCACAAGAATGAATGGGCGATATTAGGTACTCCTTGCGGGGCAATTAAGCAACTAGCATTTGAGGTAAGCCAATTGTTGTCAAAGGAATATAATGTGGCTTATATAGATGCAGACCATAAATCTGCGGATAATGAGGCTGAAACGGGAAGGGATGATCAATCGATATTGGCTCATGGTGGCAACCTTGAATTCACCGATAAGATCACATTTTCCAGGGTGGATGTAGACGGTGCGTTGAACCAATTCCAAATGCGCCAACAATTTAATTCCCAGGATTTAGTATTGATAAATGGCAATCATTTTGAAGGTCGCAAGCAGATTGTGGTTATTGACCTACGTAAAGATTTGCAAAAGAAGTTGGGCAAGCTCAATGATGTAGCTATAATACTGCTAACAGGTGATGCAGAGGTTCCAACATTCCTCAAAGATCATCTTCCTAACATTCAAAAAATTCCAATATTCAAAGCATCTGATTACGAGGCCATAGCAGATTTCATTCAGGTTGAAATGCAACAATCTGAACCTAAAATCAAAGGGCTAGTCTTAGCGGGGGGTAGGAGTACCCGAATGGGGCAGGATAAAGGCAAGATAAATTTTCATGGTAAAGACCAGCGCATTTTCATGTGGGAGCAATTAGATGAAATATGTGGCGAAGCTTTTATTTCGATTAGACCGGAGCAAGCCAAAGAATTGCATAAATACCCGATCGTGGAAGACACTTTTGAAGGGCTTGGCCCATACGGTGCCATACTAAGTGCATTCAGGAGTGACCCCAATTCTGCATGGCTGGTGGTGGCATGCGACCAGCCATTTTTAAAAGGCGAAGATTTGAATTTTTTGATTCAAAACAGGAGCACATCAAAAGTTGCAACATGTTACCATAACCCTGAAACTAATTTCCCAGAACCACTAATAACCCTTTGGGAACCAAGGGCTTATGCGGTTTTATTAAACTTTTTAAGCCAGGGTTATTCTTGTCCAAGAAAAGTGCTCATCAACTCAGACTGTGAGGTTCTCCAAATTGAGAATCACGAAGTATTGAAAAATGTAAATACACCTGAGGAACTTCAAAAACTAAGGGTGAGCTAGTTGGGCTATATGCTATCGATGAATTTGCTGCATAACGATTTCCCCATACTCTCTAGAAAAAATAGAGAGGGCAAATCACTTGTGTACCTCGACAACGCCGCTACAACTCAAAAACCAATTCAGGTAATTGAAGCTGTTTCTAATTTCTATAAAAACCATAATGCCAATATTCATCGGGGCATCCACTTTTTAGGGGTAGAAGCTACTTCAATTTATGAAGATTGTAGGGAAAAAGTAAGGAGGTTTATCAACGCAGAATCTTCAGATGAAATCATTTTTGTCCGTGGCACAAGTGAGGCTGTTAACCTTGTTTCAGGAACATTTGGAGAGCAAATTGGGGAGGGGGACGAAATACTGATTACCGCTATGGAGCACCACTCTAATTTGGTGCCGTGGCAACAATTAGCTTTTCAAAAAAAGGCAAAATTGAAGGTTATACCCTTAAACAAAAAGTGCGACCTTGATTTAAACAAGTTTAAGAAACTCCTTACACCAAAAGTGAAACTGTTGGCCCTTTGCCATATTTCGAATTCCATTGGCACCGTCAACCCTGTGAAAAATATTGTTGAGCTGGCCCACGAAAATAAGACCGTAGTGCTAGTTGATGGTGCACAGGCAATGGCACATCAGTCGGTTGATGTCCAGGATTTAGATTGCGATTTTTATGCATTTTCCGGGCACAAAATGTTCGCTCCAACTGGTATTGGGGTCCTTTATGGTAAAAGAAGCATCCTTAAAAACATACCTCCCTACCATTATGGAGGTGAGATGATAAAAAAGGTAACTTTTAATAAAACATCATTCGCAGAACTACCCCATAAATTTGAGGCTGGCACCCCTGATATTGGCGGTGCGGTGGGCCTGGCTGCAGCAATTGATTATATCAATGAAATTGGGGTGGATAAAATCAATGCTCACACCAGTGAATTGACAGAAAAGGCACTGAATGAGCTCAGTGAGGTTGAGGGTATCAAAGTGGTTGGCGCTCCAAAGGAAAGGGCAGCAATTGTGTCATTCATAGTTGAAGGCATACATCCCCACGATATGGCTACTTTACTTGACGAGGATGGCGTAGCTGTCAGGGCGGGTCATCACTGTACCATGCCATTAATGGAAAGCCTGGGATTGCAAGGTACGGTGAGGGCCTCTTTTTCTATTTACAATACTTTGAATGACGTAAACCGTTTAGTACAATCAGTAAAGAGAGCGCAACACAAACTCAGTTAATGGCCGATCTATACCACCCCGCTATTTTAGAACTTAGCAAAAATCCTGTCGGCTTTGAAAAGCGACCTGATGCCCAATATATAGTGGAAGCTTACAATCCCGTCTGTGCGGATCAATTTGAAATTTTCTTCGATTTAAAAGAGGGGAAAATCGAAAACCTGACTTTCCATGGTTATGGTTGTGCCCTTTCGAAAGCCTCCGGATCAACTGCGGTCAGGTTGTTGTCAGGTTTGGATTTGCAAGGATCCACAAAATTTTGGAATGATTTTCAATCCATAATCCAAAATACTGGCAAGCCAGATATTCCCGATTTAGAGCCGTTTTCACCGGTAAAAGATCACCCAGGTCGTATCAAGTGTGTAACATTGATTTGGGAAGAATTCTTCAAAGAATTGGAAAGAATAAAGTGATCTTTAATATTGCTTCTTTAACCTTTTAGAATGAGCGATTGCCTTGTAATTATTCCTACCTACAACGAAGCTGAAAATGCGAAGGCGATTGTTCATGCTGTGCTGGCCCTTGACGAGGAATTCGACATTTTGATAGTAGATGATGGATCACCAGATGGTACCGCAGATATTATTAAGGGTTTACAGGAAACAAACGGTGACAGGCTTCATTTGATTGAAAGGGAAGGAAAGCAGGGCCTGGGGACTGCATACCTCATGGGTTTCCGGTATGCTCTTAAAAATGGCTATGAATTCATTTTTGAAATGGACGCTGATTTCTCCCATAACCCCAGAGATCTGATAGCGCTATTGCAGGCTTGTAAAGTAGATGGTCATGATTTGGCTATTGGTTCCAGGTACATAAAAGGTGTCAATGTTGTCAATTGGCCCATGAGTAGGGTTTTGATGTCATATCTGGCCAGCATTTATGTTCGTATGATAACGGGTTTACCTGTAGCAGACGCTACCGCTGGCTTTAAATGTTATCACAGGAAGGTACTTGAAACAATTGACCTCGATAAAATCCGGTTTGTTGGCTACGCTTTCCAGATTGAGATGAAGTTTAAGGCGTGGAGACATGGTTTCAAACTAATTGAAGTGCCCATCATTTTTGTGAACAGGGTAAGAGGTACTTCAAAAATGTCAACCGGTATTTTCAAAGAAGCATTTCTTGGTGTGATTCAAATGAAGCTGGGGAGTTTGTTTGGAAAGTATTGATAGTAACGTTCCTTACCATTTCAGTTCCATCATCCCCGAGAGCGATGAGCGAGTCGGGATCTCTCGAAAGGGACGGGTCGAATTATCCGAATAATAACATCTTAACATTTCATTATTTCAACAAATTCCCGATATTCGGTTAATGCGCCATTTTCTTTTTCTGGTCGGCATTGCGGCATTCACTCTTGT
This sequence comes from Cyclobacteriaceae bacterium, assembly GCA_040222875.1. Taxonomy (GTDB): domain Bacteria; phylum Bacteroidota; class Bacteroidia; order Cytophagales; family Cyclobacteriaceae; genus JAJCYL01. The sequence continues at coordinate 159,192 of JAVKCG010000009.1, forward strand.
GGCAGTCCTCTTTTTTCAGCAGCCTGATATGCTGGAGGAAATCTGGCTGTGGATCGTTGGCCTCATCGGACTGACCCAGTGAATGATTTTAACAATGCTCTTGATTGGTTAAAGTCAAACCCAAGACTCAAACACATCGCTGATTTGGAGCAGACTTTCCAGAAATTGGCGTTGAATGAAATGTTTGAGCGACTACAAGCACTCAGTGTTGATAAAAATGTGTTGGAATATCGGCTATCTAGCGATACCATTTACTATACACAACTGCGAAATATTAAGCCACCTAAACCAGAGTTGGAAACGTTGAAGTTTAAAATCAATGCGACCCAGGATCAACTCCTTGATGTGATTGCTAACAAGGATGCACCCCTTCCGACTATATCCTCAAATGACTTAGAACAAAGCGCCTTGGAGCAATACCTCAAAGCAAGAAGAGCCGCATACCAACCACCTGGCCGTATTGCGCAGGCTAGTAATTATATTAAAGAGATGCTGCCATCAAAAGTGGAAATTAAAAAGCAGTGGAGTGTTTTTAGGAAGTGGGTTATGGACTAGCAGTTCGCTGATTTGAGAGGTGTTTCAGGCTTTGAATGGAAATTTTACTACACAGCTCCTTAACTCCCCTCCTTGGAGGGGCTGGGGGTGGGTTTTGAAGCTCTTAAGAATTACTCTGACCACCATTTTTCCTTATCCAATGCTCTATTTGATCTAAAACCCAACCCATCCGTTTTTTTACATCAAGATCATCAAACCTCAGAAACCTGACATCGAGACTTTCAAGTCTTTCTTGCCTTTTGAGATCATTTCTTGCCGATTCCTCATCATCATGCGAGTCACCATCTATTTCAATCGCCAGCATCAACTCTTTGCAATAGAAATCGACAATATAATTGTCTATTGGTTTCTGTCTGTCAAAGTCATAACCCATCAGTTGCTTATTTCGCAGCTCTGTCCAGAGTAGAACCTCACTTAGGGTCATGTCTTTGCGTAGCTTCCTGGCAAGATCCCTCAATTTAGGATTGTATGGAATAATTTTGCGTTTTGGCATTGGATAGGAATTTAGGGATAATTCTTTTGAACCCACCCCCAACCCCTCCAAGGAGGGGAATAGGCGCTACCAATAGGAGGAGGTTGGTTAAACAGATAAGCAAAAATCTTAGAATGGCTGGAGGTAAGGGAGCTTTAACTTTATCACAAACACGTAGTAATACCAGTACGCAACTCCCCTCCAAGGAAGGGTGGGGGGTGGGTATTTACTATAATAGGAATAGTCGCTGCGAAGCTCCATCCAGTTAAACTGTTAATCCTGTAATTCCAAACTCAGACAATTAAGTTGACCCACCCCTTGCCCCTCCCAGGAGGGGAATGAGGTGCTACCAATTGGAGGAGGTTTCTAAAAAATAGATAAGCAAATGGGTTTTATAATGACGGAAGACAAGGGAGTTTTAACTTTATCACAAACCCTTAATAATAGCAGTACGCAACTCCCCTCCTCGGAAGGGTGGGGGGTGGGTATTTACTATAATAGGAATAGTCGCTGCGAAGCTCCATCCAGTTAAACTGTTAATCCTGTATTTCCAATTCAGACAATTAAGTTGACCCACCCCCAACCCCTCCTCGGAGGGGAATAGGCGCTACCATTTTGGAGTGGTTTTTAAAAAACAGATAAGTAAATTGCCTTAGAACGACCGAAGCAAGGGAACTTTAATTTTATCACCAAACCCTTGATAATAGCAGTACTCTATTCCCCTCCTCGGAGGGGTTGGGGGTGGGTTTTTATTGTAATAGTATTAGTCGCTGCCTAGCTCCATCCAGTTAAACGTTAATCCTGTAATTCCAAACTCAGACAATTAAGTTGACCCACCCCTTGCCCCTCCCAGGGAGGGGAATAGGGGCGCTGCCATTTGAAAACGATCTTAATAACCTCAAGTAAGAGATTTAAAAACGACGGCAAGGAGCACTTTTGATAATTATCACCAACCTTTGATGATTGCAGCACCAAACTCCCCTCCTCGGAGGGGTTGGGGGTGGGTTTTTATTGTAATAGGAATAGTCGCTGCGAACCTCCATCCAGTTAAACGTTAATCCTGTAATTCCAAATTCGGACAATTAAGTTGACCCACCCCTAATCCCTCCCGTGAGGGGAATCAGCTATCACACTGTCACATTGCCCAGACTCTTAGCAATGCCCATCTCTATCTTTTTAAAGTGTTGGTGTTTTTTCATGAATTTCTCCATCTCGTCTGAGTTTTCAAGGGACTTCATTTCAGAGAGGTTGTCTTTGATTAGCTTTTGGACAATGCGGAATTTCAGGCGGAGGATGTTGGTATATGAGACATCCTTCAGGAGCTCTTTTTCTTCACTTATCAGGATTTGATACTTCTTTTCCCAGTTTTCACTGATCTCATACTTGCGGCTCATCAGTTCAATGGCCAGCTCCCTAATCTGCTCATTATCATGGTGCAGAAAATGTTTAGAATCCGGGGTGGCACCAGAGGCCACCGCCGTTCTAAATTCTTCAATGATCAGTTTGTAAACAGGGTGGGTAAAATTGATGTCGTCAATCTCCCTGAAGAAGTACTCGATCACTTTTACATCGTAGCCTGTGCCTTCAAGCATTTGGTCGGCATAGTTTAGCAAAAGCCTGATACTCTCCCTTTCCTGTAGGTGGATTACCTCATCAAGGTTGAGTTTGACGACTGGTTCGGTTTCGGTCTCGGCTAAAGTTTCTTCAGGTAAAAAAGCAGGCTTGTCTTTACGAAGTTTTTGACGATTAGCTTTTAAGATGATTTTGTTCAATTCGGTGATCAAAACTGACTCACCGATGTCCATCATTTTACTGCACTCTTTAATGTAAACGGTCCGCTTAACCGGGTCTGGTATTTTGGCAATGCTGGCCACAATTTCTTTGATAGACTCAGCTTTCTTAAGCGGATCTTTGGCTGCCTCTTCAGTAAATAATTCAGCTTTGAACTGGATGAAATCCTGTGCCCTTGCCTTGATGAATTTGACAAACTCTGTGGCCCCAACCGTCTTGGCATAGCTGTCGGGATCCTGGCCTTCCGGGAAAACTGCCACCTTCACATTCATGTCACCCTCAAGGATCATATCGATTCCCCGAAGGGATGCTTTCATGCCGGCTTCATCACCATCAAACAGCACCGTGATGTTTGGAGTGAAACGCTTGATCAGCTTAATCTGATCTTCGGTCAATGCGGTGCCGGAGGAGGCCACCACATTTTGTACCCCGGCCTGATGCATGCTGATTACGTCCGTCTGACCCTCTACCAGATAGCAGTTGTCCTCCTGCCGAATGGCCTGTTTTGCTTGAAAAAGCCCATAGAGCACCTTGCTTTTGTGGAAAACTTCTGTCTCTGGGGAATTGACGTATTTTGGTGCTTTTGTAAGGGTTTTTAGGGTGCGGGCGGTGAATGCAATCACCTTGCCCATGGTATTGTGAATAGGGAAAATCACCCTCCCCCGAAAGCGGTCGTAAACCTTACCATCTTTCTCAGCCTGGAGGCCTGCTTTCTCGATGTATTCAGTGTTGTAGCCTTTCTTTTTAGCTTCTTTAATGAAGGCGTCCCATTGGTCGAGGCTGTAACCAAGATCAAAGTTTTTAATGGTATCATCAGAGAAACCCCGCTCACGAAAATAGGAGAGGCCAAATTTCATTCCCTCTTCATTTTTCCAGAGAAGGTCCCTGAAATAGTCCTTGGCAAAGTAGAGCAGTATATACAGGCTTTCCCGCTCAGACTGTGCCTCCTCTTGCTCAGGTGTTAGTTCATCTTCCTGAATATCAATGCCATAGCGCTGCGCCAGGTGCTTCATGGCATCTACGTAGCTGAGGCCTTCAAGCTCCATTATAAAGGTGATGCCATCTCCGCCTTTGCCACAGCCGAAGCATTTATAAAATCCCTGATCTGGCCTTATGTGAAAACTTGGGGTCTTCTCATTATGAAAGGGGCAACACCCCCACATGTCTTTGCCTTTGCGCTTGAGGCTCACATAATCAGAGACAACATCTTCTATATCTACCCGGTTTCGGACTTCGTCAATGGTATCAGGGCTCAGGCGCATTTAGTGCTTGGCAAATTTTTAGGTTTAAAGAAAATTTGAATCTACTGAATTGCCCCGTGACTGGCCGTATTGCGGGTCAAGCATAGAAATGAGTGCTCTAAATTATTGATAAGGAGGTTTTAAAAACAGGCTGCTTTTATTCAACTTATCCACAGGGTTTATCCACAATTTTGTTGATAAGGAAATTGGCAGCTTTTTGAACGTCTGCAGAGCTAAGCCATTATTAATTATAGTCTGGTAATATCTTCCAGTTGGGTTCAACTTTTATAAGTTGAATTAATACCTTTGCCGCCTGTTTGGCTCCGTAGCATAACTGAATAGTGCACCTGACTACGGATCAGGAGGTTACAGGTTTGAATCCTGTCGGAGTCACAATTAAACGGCACATCTGAAAGGATTGGCCGTTTTTTTTATGGTCGTTATTTGAACAATTCAATCGTATAATCGAGTAATTCCTGTCCTCCCACTTCCCCATGTCCTGGAATGACAAATTGCGCCTCGCCGAAATTGGATTTTACCTTTTCAACTGTTGTTGACCATTCCTCCTGGTTGGCATCATTTAGATTGCCTTTGCTTGCACCAACAGATTTTATGAGGCATCCACCGAACAAGACTTTGTCTGGTTCAAAGTAGACTACGATGTTGTCTTTGGTGTGGCCTTCACCGGGGTAACTATTCGATAAAACTGCACCATCAAGATCAATTTGATGACTATTATCAAAACCATTTTGGGGTATCTGAAACCCCGAGGCTTTGGCTAATTTAATGGTCTGTTCATTTGCATAGGACGGGATGCCTTTTTTATGAAATGTGTTCAGGCTTCCAAGGCAATCCACATGGAAATGAGTTGGAACAACAGCTATAATTTTAGTTTTCCGATCCGATTGAATCCAATTAATGAGCTCAAGGGCACCGATGGAGTCAGTAGGGGTGTCAACAACAATTGCTTCTTCGTTTTTGATTACTATCATTCCGTTGCAGGCCACCTTACCATAATCCTCAGTGTTTAGATAAGTGATGTGAAGAAATGTATTCTTGGTTATTTGTTTGACCCTGAGGTTATCAGATTCATAGAGCGTTTCAAGCTCTTTTTCTGAGCATCCAAAAAGAATTAGGAGAGTGGCTAATGCCAGAATTTTAATATTGAATTGAATCATCTGAAGGGTTTGTTGAGCTCAACTGAAATTGAAACCCCAAATGTAATTGTTACTGGTATTGCCCGGCACAATGTTGTTGTGGGCTTATAACATTTACATTTATGAGGAAAACTAAACGGTAATGTTTACGTTTATGAGGAAAATCCATAAACATGAAGGGAACTTACCTGGGTGAATTTGAAGAATTGATCTTGTTAACAGTTGCTGCTTTGGGGTCAGAGGCTTACGCAGTTTCTGTAAAAGAAGAAGCTGGGAATATAGCAAGCCGAAAGATTAACATCAGTGCGGTGCATTCTGCCCTTTACAGATTAGAAGACAAAGGTTTTTTGTCTTCAGATTTTGGTGGAGCCACACAAAAAAGAGGCGGCAAAAGCAAGCGCTACTTTAAAGTCACCAATGCAGGTATAGAAACTTTAAAAACTGCAAAGGAGATGAAAGAGCAACTTTGGAAAAACATCCCACAACTATCTTTTACCAGATTGTTCGCATAAAAAAGTTACTAAAATGGAAGCTCATTCCAGCCCCCCAAAATTCGGAACTTTCTTACTCCGTAAAATTTACGGCCAAGAGCTGTTTGATGAAATCAGTGGTGATTTAGATGAGCTTTACCAGGATCGAATTGCAACAGAAGGAAAATTTTTAGCCGGCTTCAACTACCTCATAGATGCAGCACTTTCCATCAGGAACTACGATTTAAAATATAAGAATAAGGTCACTCAAAATAACTCAACTGCCATGTTAAAGAACTACATCAAAATAACCCTAAGAACATTATCGAAGAATAAGGTCTACTCCGGCCTCAATATTATGGGTTTGGCATTGGGAATAGCCGCCTGCTTGTTCATCCTTCAATATGTTTCTTATGAACGCAGTTATGATAAGTTCCATGAAAACCACGAAAACCTATACCGTATCCTTTATAAAGTCCATCAGAATGGTGAGCTGAATATTGATTGCGCCGCCGCAGTGCCAAGAGTGGGGCCATTCATGAAAGAAAATATGAAGGAGGTGGTTGACTATGCCAGGGCTTATCCGCAATCTGGTGTAATCACCTATAACAACATCAACTTCAGGGAAGATAGGATTCATGTAGTTGACCCATCATTCCTTAAAATTTTCACTTTCCCATTAGTAACTGGGGATGTTAATTCCTGCCTTACAGAGCCAAATACCGTGGTTATTTCAGAAACTGCTGCCAGGAAATACTTTGGAGAGGATGACCCTATAGGAAAAATGATTTCCCTTGATGGAGAACATTCTTTGGGTGTGACTGGGGTTGCCAAAGATGTGCCCAATAACAGCCATATCAAGTTTGATTTCCTGATTTCTTTTGAAACATTAAACAATCGCACAAGGGATGAAAACGGAAACGTTCCATCTGAAACAAGCTGGGGTTGGTACGACTACAACAGTTATGTGCTGTTAGAATCGGGGGCGAATATCGAGGAATATGACAAGCGTTTCAGCGAACTACTTGTTGAAGAGCGCAGGGAAGATAGGGAACAGTATAATATGAAGGATGAGTTTCCATTACAGCCGATTACTGATATTCACCTGTATTCTAACCTTTTACAAGAATCTGAACCTGAAGAACAAGGTGATGGTGATGCAGTTTTCTTCCTAACGATCATTGCTTTTTTCATTCTGCTGATTGCCTGGATTAATTATGTGAACCTGTCTACCGCGAGGTCAATTGAAAGAGCAAAAGAGGTAGGTGTTAGAAAAACCATGGGTGCTTATAAAAAGCAGCTTGTTTATCAATTTCTCGCTGAGTCATTCATCCTCAATTTTATTGCCTTGATTCTGGGGCTCTTAATTGTGGTCCTGGGTATTCAATATTTCAACCAGTTGACAGGCTCAGTTTTAAGCCTCTCATTTTTATTGAATGGTACATTTTGGCTGGTGGTAGGAGCGATCTATTTAGTTGGTTCTTTGTTTTCAGGAATTTATCCAGCCTTCATTTTATCATCTTACAAGCCAACGGATGTCTTGAAAGGAAAACTCTCCACGAATAGGGCAGGTAATCAATTGAGAAGGGTACTGGTTATTTTTCAGTTTGCATCATCGGTTACTTTGATAGCCGGAACTATGGTAGTTTATCAACAGTTGGATCACATGAGCAGCATTGATCTGGGATTTGATATGACTGAAACCCTGGTGATCAAAGGGCCCCAGGTGTTTGGGGCTGATTCACTGTATCAATCAACAATGCAAGCCTTTAAAAATGAAATTATTAAAAACCCGGAAATTGAGTTTTTAACTTCTGCAACGACAGTTCCTGGTACTGAAATTTTCTGGACCAGGGGAATAAGAAGAGCTACCGGCGGCGATGATTCCCGAAAAACATCCTACATCGCTGCGGTTGATTACGATTATTTTCCAGCCTATGATATAGACATTATAGCGGGAAGAAATTTCGGGAGAACATTTACTACAGATACAGGATCTGTAATCTTAAACAAGGCCGGTATCAAAATGTTGGGATTTTCATCGCCTGAAGAGGCTGTGGACAACCGTATTTATTATGGAGACAGGATGAAGACGATAGTTGGGGTGGTTGAAGATTACAACCAGATGTCTGTAAAGTCCGAGGTCGCTCCCATCATGTTTCAGCTTGTACAGAATTTTACCCAATTCTTTACCCTGAAGTTGAAAATGGGGGCATACCAGGAGGCTTTTGACAAAGCCGAAACAGAGTATGCCAGGTTTTTCCCGGGAAATCCATTCGATTACTTTTTCCTGGATGATCATTTTAATCGGCAATACAACAATGAGCGTACTTTTAGTAAAGTATTCACCTTGTTTGCTGGTTTTGCAATCATCGTAGCCTGCCTTGGTTTATTCGGTCTGTCTTCATTTAGTGCGTTACAACGCACTAAAGAAATAGGGATTAGAAAAGCAATTGGTGCCAACATCAGTAGCATCATATTTCTGCTTTCAAGGGAGTTTTTATTATTGGTTTTGATTGGAAACCTAATTGCCTGGCCGGTCAGCTATCTGGTGATGAATACCTGGCTTGACAATTTTGCAACCCGTATCGATATTGGCATACCCGTCTATTTGTTATCAGGGTTTGCAGTCATTTTGATAGCGGCTATCACTGTGGGATACAAAACACTGATTACTGCTAAAACTAATCCGGTGAGGGCCCTCCGCTACGAGTGACAAATCTGTAATACATTAAACTTTCAGGTTTAATTCAGGTTTTTGTCTGAACGGAATAATTCTTTAAGGGAATTATTTAGTCTCAAAATACCTTCTATGAAAATTAGGTCGCTCAATATTTGGCAGTCCAAAATGGTGTTTCCCGCGTTTTTCGTCTCAGTAATATTGCTTTATTGCAGCTGCTCAGACTCATCTGATCCGACACCAGATCCGATGGATGATGATGACGATATGGAAGTGCCGATGGATAGTGTTCCAACTCCGCCACCAGTTGACTTACCCTTTGAAATGGTGACGGCCACAAATCTGGTTAGCCCATCATTGGCAGCCAATTCTATGGATGCGGAAGCTGTGGACATTGATGCTGATGGGGATTTAGATTTGATTTTAGCTATGGAGTTCAGGGCAAACATAATTTTAATTAATACTGAGGGTGTATTTCGGGATGAAAGTGCAACAAGGTTTCCACGGGTAATTCATGATTCAGAGGATATCGCAATTGCCGATTTTGACGATGACGGGGATTTGGACATTGTGTTTGTGAGTGAAGACGACCAGACCAACGAATATTACGAGAATGACGGAAATGCGGTGTTCCAAACAAGATTAGATGTTTTGCCAGTTGCTGGAACCACCAATGCTGTTGAAACTTTCGATTTTAACAATGATGGGCTGCCAGATTTATTATTGGGCAATGCAGGCCAGAATTTCTTGCTCATCAATAATGGAAGCGGTTTCGAAGATGAAACTTCAACCAGATTACCGCAAAATCAATTTACTACACAAGATGTGGAACTGGCAGATATTGATGGCGACGGTGATACCGATATCCTTGAGACAAACGAAGCCTTTAACCGGATTTTAATAAATGACGGTACTGGCATTTTTACCGATGAAAGTGAGGCGAGGCTACCAGCAGTAAATGACCAGACCCGTGACGGGGAATTTGGGGATATCGACAACGATGGTGATTTAGACATCTTCTTTTCAAATGTCGATTTTGGTGGCTTCGGCAATCCTCAGAACCGGTTATTGATCAACGATGGCACCGGGGTATTTACTGAGGCCACAGACCGAATACCAGCCAACCAATTCAACACTTTAGATGCTGATTTCTTCGATTTTAATGGGGATGGTTTTCTTGATGTTTTAGTTGGTAACCGTTGGCACCAAAATGTAATGAAAGTGCTGATCAATGATCAGTCGGGGAATTTCTCAGATGAATCAGCAGACTATCTGCCATCCGTTGATGTGTACACAGTCGATTACCAATTAGGTGATTTCAACGGTGATGGTAAAACCGATATTTACATGGCTAATTTCATGGGCGCTGATCAGCTGGTTTTAGCGAGGTAGTTTGTAGAGATCAATCAAAAATAACTAGCAAACCCAAATTGAAAACCCGCTGTTTTAGCAGCAGGATTGCCAAAAATATCCCGCTCCCAGGCATACCTGTAATTGGCCTTTATCAGGGTATTTTTGGAAAAACGTAAACTCAACGACGGGACGATTGCAGTTACGGTGTCATGGATATCATCCCCGGTTTCATTAAAGGTGTCATTGTTATAATCAACTTGCTCTATTCTAAAACTCCCGTTGAGCAACACATTCTGCGTATTTAGCATAGAAAATTTCAACAATGGATAAACCAAATCCAGATGGTAGCCAAGTTGCTGATTGCCAAATTGCTGGCCAAAAGATGGTGGGATATCAATGTTTATTAATGCTGCCTCACCAATTATTTTTAGTTTCCGGTAGTTAAGGTTGATATCAATAGCGTAAATATCAAGTCCTCGTTTGTTGTCTAAGGTTAAGCCATCAGCTTCAAAAGTGTTATAAGCTCCGCCGTAATAAGAGAGGCCTACCTCACCAAATCTCAAATTTTTGAAAGCGATCCTTGAGGATAAATTGGGTGTGCCATTGTTGTCTTCTTCAAACAAAGCACCTCCTTTTCCAGCTGCTAAAAAAGTGCGATTTTCAGCATTTGCTATAATGTTGTCATTCAGGCCGTTGGTGAGGTTCACCTCATAAGTGAATGTGCCGGATGCAGCGGCTATATTTCCATTTAATCCAAATCCGATTTCTGATAGTGTTGAAGGGATGAGGTTGGTAGAAACCAGCGGCCGATCAATAAATTCCCACTTTGGCCCATCATGGTTTTGGTTGAAATACCCGATTGGCGGCAAAATAATCCCGGCCCTTAATATCAGCGCCGGATGGAATTCGAAATCTAACACGGCCGTTTCTATGGCAATTTCTTCGGTGCCATGTTCAAACTCCAATTCTGATAAAAACCTGATGCGGTTGCCTACTGTGGAGAAAAGGAAGATATTAAATCGCCTCATCTCCATTGAAAAACCATCACCAATTCCATCGGTGACAAAATAATTGGTGTTGCCTTCAAGGTAGCCGCCAATAGCCGTCGATGTTTTATTTCCAATGCTGCTATTTACAATAAAAGGCCTTGCAAATATGGCATCCTTGTTTACGGTGCTGTCGGCCTCCTGGGCATACGCCCCGAATGACAGCAGAAGAGCCAAAACCAAACTTATCCTAACTGACATAAATAATTTCATCATCAGTTTCAACATCAAATTTGTTAAGGTTGTCCTCGGCAGGTCCCTCAAGAACTATTCCCTCAAAATCAAATTCACTTCCATGACAAGGGCACCTCAATGTCGTTCCGGCTGGGCGCACTTCACAGGCTTTGTGGGTACATCTTGTTAAAACGGCGCTATAGCTATTGTCTTTTTTATAGATGAAAATTGCTTCGGCTAATTGTTCTACTTTCACCAGCACATAATCATCATCTTCAAAATCAGATTTCTTAACGGCAATCCGGTTTTCACTCAATTGGTAGGGCACAAACCTGGCGGTGGCACAAGATGAAACGGCCCCGCCAATTGCAAGGCAGGCACAGGTGGATGCGCTTGATTTTTTTAAAAAGGTTCTTCGGTTTACAATCATTTTTAAAGGCTCTCTAAAAATTTTATCAGCTGCGATTGCTCCTGGTTGCTAAGTTCCTGAAATGCTAATTTCATTTGTTCTGCTTCACCACCATGCGCTAAAATTGCAGCTTCGATGCTATTTGCCCTTCCATCATGCATCAAAAAATACTGCCCACCTTGGGCATCTTTTGAAAGGCCGATGCCCCAAAGAGGAGGTGTGCGCCATTCATAAGAAAATTCATTACCATCAACATGTTGGTCGTCCAATCCTGGGCCCATATCATGAAGCAATAAATCGGTGTAGGGATGGAATTCCTGATCTGAAAAAACTGGCACATCAGAGAGGCCGGTTGTCATTGTGGGCAAGTGGCAAGCTGAACAGTTAATATCTTCAAATAATACCTTACCGCGGATCACATCGGCATTTTCTGTATTTCTCGGAATAGGCGCTTTTAACGTCCTGATATAGAAAGCCACACTGTTAACCGTGGCTGCTGGCAATTCAGGGTCTCCAGCCACATCAATTTGATCACTTGAAACACTAAAATTCACGGGGTCATCCATTCTGAAATCCGTAGTGATTCCCATGTCTTGATTGTAGGCGTTCACTACCTGCTGAAGAACGTTGATAGCACCTGCTTTTTTACCAAATCTTCCAATATACTGACCATTATTACTGACTTGTCCTGGCGCAGGCTGAAAAAATTCCGGTGGATTAACCCATTGTACAACCCCACTCACCAAACCTTCATTTCGCTGCTGTTCTACGAGGTCAAGTAAAGTTTGGTCCGGTACAGCAGCCAAAAACCCAAGGCCTGTCACTGCTGGAGCTACAACCTTTGACCGACCATTTGCGTCAGCGGGAAATTCTTCTGGCGTAAACCCTGGTATGGAACGATGTTGTAGTTGTGGGCCACCTTTATCTAGAAGCCGGTCTTCAATAACCCCATTTTCAGTTTTACTAAACCTGAATAGTGCATTTGAGGGATGCCCCTTGCCATCACCAGGGTGACAAGAGCCACAAGAACTTGCCACGAATATTGGGCCCAAGCCACTGGACGGGGTAAAGATTTCATCACTGAATGCAATATCACCTTCCAGAAAAATCCGTTGTTGCTCAGGCGTAAGTCCCTCAACGGGGCCATCTAACAAGTCGCTTTCAGCAGGTTCTTCAGGCAGTAATGAATCACAACTGACGATAAAGAAGCCCACAAATAAGATGAATAGATAATTATCCGGTAAACGACTCACAGCACAATATAAATTTTTAGCAAAGTTGAATGAAATAATTTTACAGGTCAAATAAAATATTTAGACAAGACTAAAAATTTATAGCCGTTAATACGGGAGATTGTAAACTGATTAACGGTGGACTCATTAAGGACTGTCAGCAGACAAATTATATTTGTAAGCTTAACCCAATTATGAAAACCACTATCGATCAGGTGCAGATATCGAAAGATATTTTATTGAAGGCCTTCAGGCTAATGGCAACCGCCAAAACCATGTCTGAAAAATATGAGGCTAATGCCAAGTTCACCTCTAAATATGTACATGCGACATCCAGAGGCCATGAGGCAATTCAATTAGCCGTGGGTATGCAGCTCAAACCGCAAGATTTTGTTTCACCCTACTACCGCGACGACTCAATCCTTTTGGGCATTGGTTGCACACCGTATGATTTGATGCTGCAGCTCATGGCCAAATTAGATGATCCATTTTCAGGTGGTCGCTCATACTATTCCCACCCAAGCTTGAAGGACGACGATAAGCCTAAAATTATTCACCAATCATCAGCAACTGGTATGCAGGCCATCCCAACCACAGGCATTGCCATGGGGTTTCAGTACAGGGAAAAAATAGGACTTGATAACTATAAAAAAGCATCAGATGCCCCTTTGGTGGTTTGTTCGCTTGGTGATGGTTCTGTAACTGAAGGAGAGGTCTCGGAAGCTTTTCATATGGCTGCCCTTAAAGAGTTACCAATTATTTTTCTTGTACAAGACAATGAGTGGGATATTTCAGCTCATGCTTCTGAAGTAAGGGCCATGGATTCTTCTGAGTTCATCAAAGGCTTTACCAAAATTGAAGGCATTAAAGTCAATGGTACCAATTTTTACAAAACTTATCCTGTTGTTCAGGAGGCTTTTCACAAAGTACGGAAGACAAGAAAACCAATATTGATACACGCCAAGGTGCCTCTTTTAAGTCACCACACATCAGGTGTTAGGCTGGAATGGTATCGGGATGATATCGAACATCACAAGGAGTTTGACCCTTATCCTTTTTTTAGAAGCCAACTTCTGGATGAGGGTGTTAAGGAAAAGGAACTTTCGAAGATTGAGAAAGAAGCTGCGAAAATGGTGGATAAAGATTTCGAAAGGGCATCAGAGGCTAAAGATCCTGGACCTGAGGATTTATTCAATTACGATTACGCACCAACACCTATTACTGAAGAAAAAGGGGAGAGGGAACCAAAAAAAGGTGAGGTAACGATCATGGTTGATGCGGCATTACATGCTGTGTACGAACTAATGACTGAGAATAAAGAATGCCTGCTTTACGGTCAGGACGTTGGTTTGCGCCTTGGGGGTGTGTTCCGTGAGGCTGCCACACTAGCTAGGAAATTTGGGAAGGAGCGGGTGTTTAACACACCGATTCAAGAGGCTTACATTATAGGGAGTACAGTTGGTATGTCAGCCGTAGGGCTTAAGCCAATAGTTGAAGTGCAATTTGCTGATTATATCTGGCCTGGGTTGAACCAGCTTTTTACAGAGGTAAGCAGGTCATATTATCTTTCAAATGGTAAATGGCCTGTAAGCTGCATTATCAGGGTGCCGATTGGTGCATACGGAAGCGGTGGTCCTTACCATAGCTCAAGTGTAGAGTCAGTAGTTGCGAATATTCGAGGTGTAAAAATTGCTTATCCAAGTAATGCTGCAGACATGAAAGGCTTGATGAAATCGGCCTACTACGATCTTAACCCGGTGGTTATGTTTGAACACAAGGGTTTGTATTGGTCAAAAGTGAAAGGCACAGATGCCGCTAAGAGTAAGGAACCTTCAAAAGACTATGCGCTACCTTTTGGAAAGGGAAGAATTGTATTAAAAGCGGAGCCATCAGACGACAATTCTGTTTCAATCATTACTTATGGTATGGGCGTACATTGGGCCCTAAATGCTGCTAAAAATTTTAAGGGCAAAGTGGAAATAGTCGATTTAAGAACTTTGCATCCGGTTGATACAGATTTAATCTACCAATCTGTAAGGAAACACCATCGCTGTCTTGTGGTGACTGAGGAATCTGTAAATAATTCTTTTGCTCAAAGCCTGGCCGCAAGAATTCAGGAGAATTGCTTTGAACATTTGGATGCACCAGTTAAGACAATTGGATCCGAGAATTTACCTGCTATACCATTGAATTCGATTTTGGAGAGTGCCATGATTCCTTCGGCAGAAAAAGTAGAATCTGCGATTAAGAAGTTATTGGCTTTTTGAAATTTACTAATCGATCCACCATTCAGGTTTTTGAGCTACACTGTATAGGAAATCATTGGTAAGTGTACGGCAGTCGTCTGAGTAGATGAAGCCATTTTCTGGTAATCTAAACTGTATTACGCCACTGATACCAAAATTCAAATCGATTTCAGTAGCATTAATATAGAACCCCATTGATTTTGAGTCTGAGGCATTAAAATATCCTAATACTATTTCATCTGGATTATTGGTATTGGTAATATTGCTGACAAGTAATTCTGGGGCTAAATCAAATAAGCTACCAACGTTATCGATTTGCTTTCTTATTCCTCTGTAAAAGCTGTAAGCATGAAAGCTAATGGAGGATAACTCCACCTCAATAAAAGCTCTTTCTTGGAAGAAGAAGTTGTTTATTGGTATAAAGCTCAAACCAGTCCTAATGATTCCTCCATCTTTATATGAATCGTTGGAAATTTGTACAGAAGGATATTTAAAAGATACCCAGCATTCTGAGCAACAATCTTTTTCAACCCTAATGGTTATTGATCGAAGACTATCTGGAAAAACCGGCTCAAATCTTCTCAATGCGTAGTGCTCAGGGTATGATTTGGCCTTAAAAATTACATTTGTGACCCATTTATAATAATTTTCCTTTCCAACTATATCGTTGGCAGTTGCTTCAATTTTTATCACGTTATTTGACGGTATGGGGTAATTTCTTTGGGTTATTTCCCCACGTGGAATTAACTCTACTCTATGATTGATAATTTCCGTGGAATCAGCGATAAGAAATGAATCAAATCTTCTGAATTCTTCAGGTATATTAAATCCCCATTCTGCAGGATTAATTTCCCGATTGTCCCAAAATATTTCACTTTCTGGATCGAAATTGATACGAGGTGGCGGAAACAATGTCAGGGGCAGGATCGGGGTAGTTGACACAGTTTCCAATTTATGACTGATCGATTCTATATCAGGTGCTTCTTCAATCAATTCTGGAGTCGATTGATAAATACGATTTTCCTGTGTCACTACCGTTAGTGTGTAAGAGTTACCCACTTTACCCCTTAATCCAGAACCATCAAGAGCTGTTTTGTAAACTCCAGGTCTAAACTCAAAGAGTTTCTCTTCATTGCCGTTGTCATCTGAAATGGTAACTAAGGCATTTTCTATTGGAAAATGAGCTGAATCAGAAAAAAATGAAGTGAATTCCTCAGTCTGACTCAATCTTACCGTATAAGGACCTGGCTTTGTTGTAATCTCACCTTCGATTACCAATCTCTTTGGCCCTTCTGGAAACTGTGAATTGTAAGGCTCTATACAATTGCTGGCTAGACTTCCAATGGTGATGTAAAAAAGTAGAATCACCAATTTGTTCAAATTGTCAATCTCAACTACCATGGATTTGGTTTTTTAATCGATCCACCATTCAGGTTTTTGAGCTACACTGTATAGGAAATCATTGGTAAGTGTGCGGCAGTCATCAGAATAGATATACCGACCTCTTGGAAGTTCAAAAATTGCCCACCATAGAAAATTAGGGTCAAAATGCAGTCGAATATCTTCTGCATTTATGTAAAAGCCAGAAGTCTTAGAGTCTGAAGCATTAAAATATCCGAGTACAACTTCATGTGGGTTGCCGGTATTGGTAATATTGCTAACAATTAGTTCTGGAGCTGAATCAAACAAACTTCCAACATCATCTTCTTGCTTTTTTATCCCTCTGAAAAAGCTATATGCTGGAAAGCTCAAGGATGATAGTTCAACTTCGATAAAAACTCGATCCTGAAAAAAGAAATTATTTATGGGGATTGAAGCTAGACTTGTGTTTATAGATCCTCCGTCCTTATATAAGTCTGTCGCAATTTCAACAGTTGGGTATTTAACTGATACCCAACACTCAGAACAACAGTCTTTTTCTATTCTTATGGTTATAGTTCTTAGTGTATCCGGCTCTATAGGTTCAGACCTTCTTAGTGCATAGTTTTCTGGGTATGTTTTTACCATAAAATGCAAATTGGTGGTCCATTTGTAATAATTCTTAGCGCCCGCTATATCAATAGCGCTTGCATTTATTGAAATGATATCGTTAGAGAACAAAGGGAAATTACGATCAATATCGCCGGGGGTCAATATGAGGTCATGATTGATTATATCTCTTACATCCGCAATCAAATAACTATCAAAATGACGTAGGTTTTCTGGAACTCTAAAGTTATAGTCTAGTGGGTTTATTAATCGGTTAATCCAATGAATGGAACTGTCCGGAATGAGATTAATTCTTGGTGGCGGATGAAGTATGGTAGGTAACAATAGAGCGGGAGTTGCCAAATCGAACTTATAATCAACGTTATCAATTTCAGGCACTTCTGTTATTAATTCTTCAGCAGATCTGAAGATATTATCGTCTTCCGTAATAACGGTTAAAATATAGCTATGCCCTACGGTACCTCTAATTCCCGATCCATCAAGAGCTGTCTTGTAGACTCCAGGTCTAAACTCGAAGAGTTTTTCTTCATTGCCTTTATCATCTGAAATAGTAACAGAGGCATTTCTAACTGGGAAGTGAGATGTATCAGCAAAAAAAGAGGTTAAGGATTCGGTTTGGTTTAGTTTCACAGTATATGGGCCGGGTTTAGTAGTGATTTCACCTTCTATAACCAACCTCTTAGCCCCCTCAGAAAATTCAGCTGAAAAAGGCTCTATGCAACCAGAAATAATACCAAGGCTCAGTAATAATGTTACTTTTAAGCGTTTTGCTACTGATGCGAACAATTGGTATAAACACCTCGATTTCATGATGGTTAAACCGAATAAGATGGCATTACCCGACCGTTATTAGCGACCCTAATCATAAATACCGAATATAACGGTATTATTGGATCAGTTTATCGAAATAATAAGTAACTAACTGGCTATTCTTTTCTACTACTTTTTGGAAAGCAATTTTATCTGATGATACAAAATTAGCTTTGCGGTATGCAGCATCAGAAATACAATAGACTCTCCAAAGAATCAAGCCCATATCTTCTTCAGCATGCGAATAACCCAGTTGACTGGTACCCATGGGGTGCCGAGGCATTGAAAAAAGCCAAGGCAGAAGACAAACCCATCATATTAAGCATTGGTTACTCTGCATGCCATTGGTGCCATGTGATGGAGCGTGAATCTTTTGAAAATGAAGCAATCGCTGAGATAATGAACCAGCACTTTGTTTGCATTAAAGTAGACAGGGAAGAGCGGCCGGATGTCGACCAGGTTTATATGGATGCTGTTCACGCCATGGGTGCACATGGCGGATGGCCGCTCAATGTTTTTTTAACTCCAGATCAAAAACCTTTTTATGGCGGCACATATTTTCCACCTAAAGGTTGGGAGCAATTGCTTCAGAATGTGCAGGTAGCCTTCAGAGATAAAAGAGATGAGATTGATAATTCCGCGGATAAATTCACCGATACAATCTCGCTGTCAGAATCTGAACGGATGAATCTTTCTGGCGAGAATGCTGAGTTTGATATACTTCAATTAGATGACGCCTATCAACAATTTTCAGGTCAGTTTGATTTAGAACGGGGAGGTGTTAAAAAATCCCCAAAATTCCCCATGCCAAACAACTGGCTTTTTGTACTGAGGTACTGGTTCTTAACTAAAAACCATTACGCACTTCAGCATTTAAAGCTCACATTGAAGGAAATGGCTTATGGCGGTATTTATGACCAAATAGGAGGGGGATTTGCCAGATACTCAGTTGATGACAGGTGGTTTGCCCCACACTTTGAAAAAATGCTTTATGACAATGGGCAGTTGGTCAGCCTTTACAGCGAGGCTTTCATGGCAACAAAAGATTCATTGTGCCGCCAGGTTGTTTATGAAACTATTGATTGGCTTGAGCGGGAAATGATAAGTGAGGAAGGTGGGTTTTACGCAGCTTTAGATGCTGATAGCGAAGGGGTTGAAGGAAGGTTTTACACCTGGACCCAAGATGAGTTGGTTGATCTATGTGGAGATGAGGCTCCAGTGATCAGTGCTTATTACAATACAACAGCAGCCGGTAATTGGGAAGATGGCCGGAACCTCCTGCACAGGATAAAGTCTGACGAAGAGCTGGCAAAACAATTCAAGCTAACCGTGAATGAATTGGACGATATTATTGAAAAATTCAAAAATGAGGCGCTGGAAAAAAGAAATGAAAGGATCGCACCGGGATTGGATGACAAAATCCTTACAGGTTGGAATGGTATTATGCTGCGTGGGTTGATAGACGCTTATAGAGCTTTTGGTGAAAGTAAGTTTTTAACCCTCGCCTTGAACAACGCCAATTTCATAAGCGACAAGTTGATGGATGGGGATAAACTTTTTAGAAGCTATAAGAATGGTGAGGCGAAAATCGATGCTTACCTCGATGATTACGCAGCAATTATTGATGCTTTTTCTGCATTATATCAGGTAACTTTTGATGAAGCCTGGTTAAACAAGGCTGATCAATTATTAAAGTATTGCCACGCACATTTTTACGACAAAGATGAGCAGTTATTCTTCTACACAGATGACTCATCTGAAAAATTGGTAGCCAGAAAAAAGGAGTTATTTGACAATGTGATACCAGCTTCAAATTCTGTAATGGCCAACAATTTTTTTGTTGTGGGTAAGCTATTGGCAAATGATGATTATATCAATCACTCCATTTCAATGGTCAGTAAGGTGGCCAAAGTGCTCACCAGGCAGGTGAGCTATCTTTCTAATTGGGCTATACTGATGTCCCATTTCATGAAGCCATTCAATGAGGTGGTGATTTCTGGAGATCAAGCTTTTGATTATCTCAAGGGCATTAATGAAAATTATCAACCAAACAAGGTTGTTGTCGGAACCACATCAAAAAGCAACCTATCATTACTCAAAAATAGAGATGCAAAGCCCGACAAAACATTGGTGTATGTCTGTATGAATAAAACTTGCAAACTCCCGGTTGGGAGTGTTGGAGAAGCTTTAAAGTTGATGGAATAATTCCCTTACTCCTTAGACTTAAATGCACTGCTGGCAGCAGCCTTTATTTCAGAAAGGGCTTTTTCAAGATGCTCCCGCACACCTGTCCAGCGATCTTCTTTATCGGCCTGGTAATTTTTAAACTCAGATTCTATTTTGGATTTCCTCGCCTTCAGCTTTTCAATTTTCACTTCAAGGTCGTCCCTGATTGAATCTTTGGCATCTTTAGCATCTTCAATCAACTCATCGATTTTCTTACCTAGTTCCGTTAGAATATTTTCGACTTGACCTTTTTTATCCTGGCTATCCATCTATTGAATCGGTTTTGATTTGGCCGTTAAATATAGTCAATCCTCATTCTCATTTCTGGCTGTTCATTCAAATTTGTTTTAACACCAGCAGTCGCCAGAAACAAGTCTTAAGTGTGTCATTTTGTTGCCCAGAGGCTTATTAGGCAGCCAATTTTCTCATGGCATCAATGATTTTATCCATATCACGCATAGTAGCGCTAATAGTTGGGGATAACCTGATTCCACCGGTTGGGGCACATGCTATGCCGAAATCAGTATAGAGTTTTTCGAATATAGTGCGGGGTTCTTTTCCTGGTAGCTTTACGATAGTAACACCACCGCTCAGTTCAGGTTGCAGAGGCGTTACAAACTCAATATTACGTACATTTTCCATCAGGCCTTTCTTCAAGTAAGTAGCCATGGCCCTGATACGATCTTCTATAGCTTGCTTGCCAATTTTATTATGAAATGCAAGCATCTCAATAATTGCAGGGGGTGTTGTTTCGTTACGTTGACCGAGTTTGCAGAACCGACCATCAACCGTGTCATTTTCAGGAGTCCACCTAACCGTAATACGATCTGGCCAAATATTCATAATCTGACTTTTTTTGATATAGAGATAGCCATTTTCCAATGGCCCTAACATCCACTTATGGGTGCTTGCGGTGTAGAAATCACAGCCTAAATCCTTTAGGTCCAAATTGAGAAACCCGGCTGCCTGGGCTCCATCTACTAAAGTCAATATATTGTGTTCAGATGCCAGTTTGCATATTTCTTTTGCCGGTAATGCAATACCTGAAACATTAGAAACATGAGAAAAAGCTATTAGCCTGGTCTTTTTTGTAATTGCCTCCCGAAAAGGGATTATCAGGTCTTCTTTTGATTGAGGGTTGACGGGAACAGTGATCTTATTAACTGTAAACCCGTATCTGACAGCCGCATTTTCCCATGATTCCCGATTGCTCTGATGGTTTTGGTCCCATAGAACTATCTCATCACCTTTTTTTAGCTCAAGGCCATTAATGATGATGCAATTACCTTCAGTGGTATTTCTTGTTATTCCTACCTCATCACGGCTTACATTCAGATAATTAGACAGCATATCTAAAGCCACAGGTCTAAGCTCATCAAATACAGCCCTATTTTGAAATGACACATTTCTATCCATTTCACGAATGAATGACTCAACCCGCTCATTGACCATGAAGGGGGCGCTACATAAATTAGCTGAATTTGCCATTATCAAATTGTCGGGTATGGCAAATTGGGCCTTGATCATCTCCCAATAATCTTCTGTGTTATCAAAAGCAGGCAATTGTTCAGTTTCAAATATTCCTTCAGGTTTTGCAACCGCTTGAAGTGTAAACATTGAAAAGGAAGCTAAGGCTGCTCTTTTGATAAAACTTCTTCTTTTGGGATTGGTGTGATGCATCGGTCCTGGGGGTGTTTTACTAAAGATAACATAAGCCAGCGAATTGTGAATACCACCGCTTAAATCAATGAAAGTACGCTAAACAACTTAGGTGATACATTAAGTAGGATGATAATCAAATCCAATGTTATGAATATGGATACTTCTGATTTTCTAATAAGCAAATTTTAGCATGAAAAATTATTTCTCGGTGCTAGTGATGATCCTGCTGTCATTCTCATCATGTATTGAAGAATTTAACACTGGAATTACCGAAGGCCCAAAAAGGTTAGTTGTTGAAGGGGGGATAACCACCAAACCTGGTCCGTACACCATCAAACTAAGCCAAACAGAACGATTTGATACTCCTTTCAGCGATTCGACTTTTTTGCCTATTACCACAGCAGTTGTTTCAATTTTTGATGACCTCGGTAATGGTGAAATTTTGGAGCAAAGACGCCCTGACCAATACGTCACAAAGATAGGCGGTTTAAAAGGTGAAGTAGGACGAAGTTATCAATTAAGGATAGTTCTTGATGAGAACAGAATTTACACCTCAACGCCAGAACTAATTGAACCCGTTTCCTCAATTGATACTGTTTTTTACACAATGGAACAGCAACAAACATTACCCTTTATTCCATTTATTATGTCCCCTCCGCCACTTATCAATTTTCATCCAAGAACAGGCAGGGGAATTGGACTTGAAACACCAGACCCATCTGTTTATTTGAGAAACCTTACCCCTGATTTATTTGAAAGACCATCTTATTTGGTTTATCAGAGCTGTCCGCCGAGTGTAGATGCACCCGGTCATGAGGGAGGGTTTTTAATAAGCCCACGACCGTCTCTTGATGAGCTTGTAATTCATACCGCTACTACTGATTTACCAGGGCAACTTAACTATTATCGATGGAATACCAAATTGACATTTCAAGTGCAAACCTACCCCGAGATGTTCACATTAAGGGGTTTTCAAATTATGCTTCAAGGCGATCAATTTGTTGCATGCGATAACTATGTTCGTTTTCCCAAGCAGTGTTGCAGTGACTGTTGGGTATCTGTCAATTTTCCATCAATACATACCGATTCAGATTTTAACAAGGATGGAGGTACTTATGATATCACCCTTGACCGGATCCCCGTCAATAACTTCCATTTTCAGGATAGGATGTTTGTGGAGGTGGAGCAGACATCGTTATCACCAAATGCCTATATATACTTTAATGGCCTTTCACAACAAATTGATCAGGTCGGTGGCCTATTTGATAAAACACCTGCGCAAGCTGCTGGAAATATCATTAATGAATCTAACCCTGACGATTTGGTTTTAGGCTACTTCACCGCTTCAGATATAAGTAGTAAAGGCTTTTATTTTAATGTAGAAGATCTTGACTTAGATGGCGATGGCATGAGTAGCCTATTATTTCCACCACTCTCCAACCCTATATTTTCTTTTCAACTACCTCAGAATAATTATGTTTTCAGTGATGATTGCAGGGCCTTATCCAATGGTTTTATGAACAGCACTGCGGAAATGCCAGAGTGGTGGTTGAGTAGGTAATTCGCTAGTACCAGTTCTTCATAGAAGATCACTTTAGATATATTTATGTATGAAATTCGGAAAGCTGCCAAATGAAGAGTTGGATGGTCTGGACTTGACTTTGCCGGCAGATCATTCAAAAAATACGGAGATCATCAAAAAATATAAAACTGATGTGACTCCAAGAGTTTATGTGGGTTGTGCCAAGTGGGGTCGTAAAGAGTGGGTCGGCCAGATTTACCCAGAAGGCACTAAAGACAAGGATTTCCTTGCTAATTACGTTAAGAACTTCAACAGCATTGAGCTTAATGGGACTTTCTATAGCGCCAAAAGGGCCAATGTAGAATCCTGGGCGGAAACTGCTCCTGAGGGTTTTAAATTCTGTCCAAAATTCAGCAGGTTGATTACCCACATCCGCAGGCTTAATAATGCAGAAGAAAACACAGAGTACTATATAGATACAATGAGCCAGTTTGGTGATAACCTGGGTGTATGTTTTCTTCAGTTACCAGAAAATTTTGGACCCAAAAAGTTTGATGTTTTCTCTAGCTACATGGAAAAACTGCCAAACGATTTCCCGGTAACGGTGGAGCTAAGGCATAAAGATTGGTTTGGAGATAAAACGGTGTTTGACGAGACATTTTCAATGTTGGAAGAAAATAACAAAGGTGCGGTAATCACGGATGTTGCGGGTAGGAGGGACTGCGTCCACCAGCGATTGACAAACGGAACTGCTTTCATTCGATTTAATGGCTATGATTTACACCCATCTGATTATAAGCGCCTTGATCAATGGGTAGAGCGGATAAAATCATGGTTGGATCAAGGCCTACCCGAAGTTCACTTCTATGCTCATCAGGAAGATGAGACCCATACGCCCATCACTGCGGATTACTTCAT
Organism: Cyclobacteriaceae bacterium; assembly: GCA_040222875.1. Classification (GTDB taxonomy): domain Bacteria; phylum Bacteroidota; class Bacteroidia; order Cytophagales; family Cyclobacteriaceae; genus JAJCYL01. Next base: position 183,145 of record JAVKCG010000009.1, read on the forward strand.
CAAAAAGTTGAATGCGGCTTGTGGTTTAGATTTAGCCAGACCAAATTTTATCGGAGAGTAGAGCCAGTATTTCGCTTAAAATTGATGAACCTAAATTTTTAGTGGCCTATTCCTCACATCAAAACCCGAGATCTCACCTGGTCCTAACAGCACAAATTTGATCACCTTTATCGGCCCAAGACCCTCACTATATTCAATTATAAATGGCTCATTTTCCCCCACTGAAACGCTTAATTGTTGGTTTGAATTTATTACTAGAACATCCGTTTTTTCACTCAAATTGGCCGTTAATGAGGACAGATCAGTGGTCTTACCAGAAAGATTTTTTTCAGCCATCGTCATGTTAGCTACACCATAACAGCCAGATTGCATAATCGGAATTCTAAGTTTACCAGTTTCCCCCTTAACCAAAATATCAACTGATCGGCAATTCATGTTCACGGATGTTTCAAACAGTTTGGTTGAAAAAGCCAGTTGAAAATTGTCGCCAGAAAGTGAATCCAGATTTTCGTTGGAAAGTGTAAACACCGGATAGTAAGGTTCGGGTTGAGAAATACTACTGGCATTAGCCAGGCTGTCGGTTACGGACATTTTTTTAGTACTAATAAAATCATCCTGTTCCAGGTATACAGGGTTGGTGTCGTACCCACTTTTCATAATGAGTCCATGCCAGTCATCGGTGGTTATGTGCACATTTTGAGTGGCAAGTATGATTGTATCCAGCAGTAATTTGGCTTCATGATAATCAGGGTAAAAGTAGGTGCCTGTGTTGAAGCTCTTTGCAGGATCTAATGTCGTTTGTTCATATGGGTTCCACGACAGCTGGATTTGAATTGGATCATCTGCATCTGAGATATCGTAATGAAAGCCTATGGTAGCAGGCACACCATTGTGGGTTGTTTTCTCAGCTACTAATGTTACATGTGGTGGGTTGTTTTCTAGCGCTGAGTAAGATAAAAAGGTCGCTAAGATTAATAGTATCGGTATGGTGATGATTACAAGTGACCCAACACGAATTGGCGGTTTGGTTTCACTATTTACATTTTTGGCAATTTTGAATTCATGCCAACCATTAAAACCCAGTGTTATAGCAAGCGCATCAAGCGTTTTGGTTTGAGGTAGATTTTGGTGGTTATTTGACCAAATGCGCCTAAGCGTAGTAGTGCTAATGTCAGTGTTGGAAGCTTCAAATATTTTCTGATGAAGAAATTCAAAATCTCTTTCAGATAAGTTGCCATCGAGATGGAATTTATCCATCAAATCGGACTTACATATTTCTATGATTTCCTTGTGTTTCAATATTGAAAAGGTTTTGCCAAGCTTTTGAAACAATTAGCAGGCACTCCTCAAATCTAATAATTCGTACGATTGCGGTTAAAGGTTTAAAATCAAGGTAAATCAAGATGAAAAACGGAATTGTAGTGCTTCTGGTAAACTTGCATTTACTAACAGTAGATGCCCAGTCACTCATTGAATCGTGGACTTTTGACACAGGCGATAAAGTATTGGCTTCGCCTGTAGTTGATGATACCTTCATTTACGTTGGAAGCCAAAACGGAAATTTCTACTCTTTGAATGCTAAAGATGGGAGCTTTCACTGGAAGTACGAAACCAGTGGTATCATTCAGGCAGCAGCTTTGCTAACAGAGCGTTTGGTGTTTTTTGAATCAGCGAACATCTTTTATGCGCTGGATAAAATGGAAGGTAAGCTGGTTTGGAAGTTTGATACCGGAATGACACCTCTCAATTTTGAGTATGAAGGTGTCACACATTCTTATAAAATTGATTTTTGGGATGATAAGAGATCAGTTGGCGTCGCTGATGGTAATCTGATATATGTTGGCTCTGGAAATGGTACCCTCTATGTATTCGATCAAGCTTCAGGAATAGTAGTGAAGCAGTACCAAAGTGATGATAATTCACCAATAAGATCAACCCCACTAATTGATGGCAACATAGTCTATTTCGGAGATTGGAACGGGGTAGTTTATGCCTACAATCGGGAGTCTGATGAATTAAAATGGAAAAAGAAAACCTATCGATATGATCGACCTTACCCTAGCTTTGGCGGTGTGGTTTCTTCTTTCGTCAGGCACAATGATTTACTGTTGTTTGGTGCCAGAAACCACATCATGAATGTACTTTATGCGGAGACAGGCGAAAAAGAGTGGACATACATTGACCCCAAAGGTGGATGGATGGTTGGTGATCCTGTGGTGTATAATGATACACTCTATATCGGCGGATCAGATAATTTATCGATGTATGCTTTCAGGCCAAAATGGGGCCGCTATTTATGGCAGCACAACGGTGGGTTAAATATTTACACTCGACCGATTGTGACAGATCAGCACATTATTTACTCTGCTGGCAATGGCTACAAATGGACTGATCCCGGGGCTGTCTATGTTTTAAACAGAATGACCGGAGAAGAGATAACAAAGTTCGAAACCCCAAATGCAGTTTTCTCATCACCTATCAAACTAAATGACCAAATCATTTTTGGATGTTACGATGGGAAGGTGTATTCGTTGGAACTGTGAGAATAGATTAGAATGATCCTAAAAGTGCCTTTATAACAAGGTGTTAAATGGCTGACTCTTTAGGTTGTAATTTTAACCATGCATTCCATTATTGAAGCCCTTCTGCCCATTTTCTCACTTATTGCACTTGGGTATGGTTTCAGGCGGTATCGATTCCCCAGCGGCGATTTTTGGCGCACCGCAGACCGCTTGACATACTATGTGCTCTTACCTGCTTTGATCATTGAAAAATTGGCGACTACAGAATTTGAGGCAGCCAATATTTATTCTCTTACCGGCCTGTTGATGCTAATTGTTATCGCTACCGCTTGTTTTACACTGCTGATTCGTAAACTGCTCCCGGTAAGTGCCGCATCCTTTACTTCAGTGTTTCAGGGGAGCATCAGGCCAAATACTTATGTAGCCTTAGCAGCTGCGGTAGCACTTTATGGACCTGAAGGATTGGGCTTAACAGCTCTCGGATTGGCTGGTGTTATTCCGCTGGTTAATATTCTCTGCATTTTAGCTTTTGCCTATTTTGTCCCGGGTAAATCAAAAGGGGTGGGGGGCATTTTAAAAAGTGTTGTCAGCAATCCACTTGTAGTAGCCTGCATGGTCGGGATTTTGTTGAACCTCTCGACTTTTGGCCTGCCATATGTAACCCACGATATTTTCAAAATTGTTTCAACCGCTGCCTTGCCAATGGGTTTGATCTCAGTTGGAACTGGCTTGAGAAAAATCGATAACTTTTCAGATTTTATCCCGATAGGAATAACCTCCCTGATTAAATTGATCCTGATGCCGATCTTAGCTTATTTTGTTTTCACTTTTATGGGTTCAGAAGAGCTGACAACCTCAATTGCGGTATTGTTTGCTTCGGTGCCATGTGCAGTTTCAGCTTACATTTTGGCAGGCCATTTACATGGTGATCAAAAACTGATGGCAACCATCATCACAATAGAAACCATCGTGGCCGTGGTTACAATGCCCCTGATGCTGCTCTTAGTTTACTGATTGACAGTTCTTACCGTTACTCCATTGGGTGTCAACAAACCTCCAGCTCCAGGAGCAACCAGGTCCTTAATAAAAGTAAATGTGCTGCTGTACATTTTTACAGACCCATTTCCACCATTACCGATGAGGATATTGCCATTTGGTAACGCCGTTACTCCTTCTGGCAGGCTCAGTGCGGTTATTACATTGGCGATGAATTTACCTTCTGAGTCGAATTGTTTAACCAGGCCGGCTTGCCAATCAAGAACGAATAAGTCGCCAGAGAAATCAAACCAGATATTGGTAGGGCCCTGCAGACTATTTGAAGTCACGAAAAGCCCAAGATCGTTTCCTTCGATGTCAAACTTTCTTACAAACCCTCCTGACCCATTATTGAATGATGAAACGTATAGATTACCATCAGTATCCCAGGCAAGGCCAATGCTTTGGTTAATACCAATTGATGTGAATGCATCAACAAAAGTTCCGTCAAGCTCATACCTTAACACCGGATTAGTGCCGTTCCATTGAAGTACATAGAGTAAACCATCAGGGCCAATTTTGATCCGTGTTGGCCCATTGATATTACTCGCAAAATTATCAATCAAAGCACCAGTATTTGCATCATGCCTGGCAATTCGGCCACTACCTATGTTAGAAATCAAGACTACTCCCTGATCCTCTAAAAATAGAATTTCTTGAGGCCCATTTACATTTTGATTGCTGATGAAAACCTCGGGGTTCTCGCCGTTTTCATCATATTTCAATATTTGGAAAGGGGGATTACCGACCGGCCTTCCTGCATCACTCACATAAATTTCCGTTCGTGGGGCTTTATCGTCAAATACGCGGATCTCAATGGTTTCCAGTACATCCTGAGATTCAGCAGTAATAATTGATACACCCACAGATTGAGCAGTTACCCTTCCTGTTCCATCAACAGTAACAGTACTGTTGCTTGCAGTCCAATTGACAGATTCAATATTGAAGGGTTCTCCGAGTTGATCGAAGCCCAGTGCAGTTAACACTGTTGATTCTCCAATCGCAAGTCGAACGCCATTAGAGGCTTCTATTGAAATCCTGAATAATGTCCGTGGTTCTTCTTCAGATTCACCACAATTAAAGAACACAAAGGCAAGTAATATTAGGCAGAGGTTTTTCATCCTGATTACTGGTTTTTTCTTACAACCAATAATGCATTTTTGGCTAAAATGGATTTGTCCAAAATTGCTTTTTATGAAAAAAACCTGAAAAATGGAATTAGAAGTGATCTAACCTTTTGATTTAAATCAGGTGAACCTTCCAATAAAGATTGCGTTTAGGACTTAAATATTTTAATTACTTTTAGGATTTTAATTAAAGTATAAGCCTTAAATGGCTGATAAACTCTAAAAAACGGATTATGGGAAAGTATTCAATAGGGGAGTTTGAGGAGGTAATCTTACTCGCTGTAGCCATACTTTATGAAAGCGCCTATGGCATTTCTATCAAGGAAGAAATTGAAAACCGGTTGGAGAGGAAAGTCAGTGTTGGTGCCATGAGAACGGCATTAAACCGTCTAGAGGAGAAAGGTTTTCTGCAATCAGAATTTGGGGAGGCAACAGCAGTGAGAGGTGGCAAGCGGAAGCGCTATTTCAAAGTGACGCCTCATGGTAAAAAAGCCCTTGAAAAAGTGATGGAGACCCGCAAAAAATTATGGGAGGCCATTCCACCAATCGCTTTTGATTTCAAATTTACATGAGTTCAAACCCTGAAATATCACCACCCAAAATCCCACTCCAGATACTGCGCTGGTTTTGCCACCCTGATCTGATCGAAGATGTGGAGGGCGATCTTTCAGAGATTTTTGCAACGCGGTTTAGCGAAAGTAAGGTCAAAGCTAAACTACTGTATATGCTGGATGTACTAATGCTCTTTCGTCCGGGAATAATCAAAAACTTCGAAACAATTATAGGTCAAATCAAATACGCTATGCTCAAAAATTATTTCAAAATCGCAATACGTAACTCTATCAAATACAAGGGTTACACTACGCTAAACCTCCTTGGACTTGTAGTAGGTATCGCCTCAAGTATGCTCATTTATCTATGGGTAAGTGATGAAACGGGTGTCGATAAGTTCCATAAGAATGGAGATAAAATTTATCAGGTCTTCAGGAACATGAAACAGTCGAATGGTATGGTTTCAACAACAGCGACTATTCCCAAACCCGCGGCTGATCTCATTGCTGAGGAATACCCCGAGGTAGATGAAGTGGCTATTCTTAGTTGGCCGATGGAATTTAAATTGGCGATTGGAGATGAAAATTCAGCAGAAATTGGTCGGTTCTGCAATCCGGAGTTCATAAACATGTTCTCATTTGAATTGGTAGCTGGAGATAAGTCCACGGCACTAAATGAAATGCTATCAATAGTTATATCGCAGGATGTTGCTGAAAAATATTTTGGTGACAAATGGCGCAATGCTATAGGGAAAAGTTTCAGGGTAGAGGATCAATATGATGTAACCATTACCGGTGTATTTAAGACGATCGGTGAAAACTCAAGCATCGATTTTGATTGGCTAATCCCGGCGCAAGGGTTTATTGCCATAAATGATTGGGTAAATGATTGGGGCAATGGCAGTTTTAGAATATATATTACCATACCTGATGCTAACAAAGTAGCAGCAGTGGGTGAGAGGTTGGAAAATGAAATTATGGCGCACACAGCTGATAATAACAAAGCTGGTGATGAATTATTGCTGTTACATAAATTCAAGGACACTTACCTGTATTCTAATTTTGACAATGGTGTGATCTCAGGGGGCCGTATTGACTACGTTAACATAATGACGGTAGTAGCAATATTTATTTTGATTGTTGCTTGCATCAATTTTATGAACTTGACAACGGCAAGGGCTAATAGGCGGTCTAAGGAGATCGGGGTGAGAAAAGTTATGGGTGCTAACAAAGGTTCAGTCAGCACTCAATTTTTCTTCGAAGCCATTCTTTTTACAAGCATTTCTGTAGCGTTGTCAGCGTTGGTTGTAGTGCTGATACTCCCTTATTTTAATGTGCTTGTGAATAAGGCATTAATCATTGATTTTGCGGCCAGTCACACCTGGTATTATCTAGTCGGTTTAATTGTCATATTGGGCTTATTGTCAGGCACTTATCCTGCTTTGTTATTATCTAACTTTAATATCATTCAATCAATTAGGGGAGGGATTAAACAGACATCTTTTGCGACATATTTCCGGAAAGGGTTGGTCATGTTCCAGTTTGCAATTTCCACGTTATTGATAATCGGTACTACTGTAATTTATAAGCAACTTGATTATGTCTTGAATAAAGATCTCGGCATTAATAAAGATAATCTTGTGATGGTAGATATGGAGGTCGACCTATCAAGAAAACTTGAGACCTATAAAACAGAGCTCTCCCGAATTCCTGAAGTGAAATCAGTAACAGTAGCATCAGGCAATCCGATTGCTGGTGTCAGATCAACAAGCTCTGCCAGTTGGGAAGGGAAGGATCCAAATGCGGGTTATGAAGTGAATGTCATTATATCTGATGAGGATTTTTTTGAAACTATGGAAATGGAGATTGTTGCTGGCCGTGGCTTTTCAGAACAGTTAACAGATTCTACGAACTTCATCATTAATGAAGTGGCTGCTGAGCTCATGGGCTTTAGCGATCCATTAAATAAAGATTTGTCTTTTTGGGGTATCAACGGACAGATTATTGGTGTAGTGAAAAACTTTCATATGGCTAATATGTATGAGCCGATTGCACCATTAATTGTTACCTGCATCGATCCAGCCGGCATGTCTGACGTAGCTTTAATTCGATTAGAGGGCAACACTAATAGTGCCTTGGAAGCCATAGAAGACATAACCATGCAACTAAACCCCAACTTCGAGTTCGACTATGAGTTTATTGATCAGGCCTATGCCAGAGGCTATGAAAATGAACAAACAGTAAAGGTGTTGGCCAGCATTTTCGCCGTCATATCAATCTTTATCTCATGCCTGGGGCTTTTAGGTTTAGCATCCTATTCCGCTGAACAGCGCTCAAAAGAAATTGGGGTAAGAAAAGTTCATGGTGCCTCTGTACCTCAAATTCTTGTAATGCTTACCAAAGATTATTCTAGGCTGATGATAGTGGCATTTATAGCGGCCATCCCATTTGGTTATTATATCACTCAAGGTTGGCTGGATAATTTCGAATTCAGAACCATACTTGATCCATCTATTTTTATCGCGGCTGGAATAATCACATTTCTGATAGCGATAATCACGGTAGCTACTAAGTCTTATCAGGCAGCAACGGCGAATCCTGTGTTATCTTTAAAAGAGGAATAATGTAGTGCTGACAAATAATTGGAAGATTGAAAATTGCTGCAGCTCAGACGAGGCCAATTAAGGGGGATGTATTAGCGAATATTACTGATCACCTTGAGCTAATTGATTTAGCGATAGCCCAAGATGTCAACCTTATCTATTTTCCTGAACTCTCCTTGACGGGTTATGAGCCTGCACTGGCTCACGAACTAGCAACATCAATTGGTGATCCAAGGTTAGGTGTTTTTCAAAAGGCTGCTGATCAGCATGGGATTACTATCAACCTTGGCTTGCCCATTTTGGGTAAAGAGGGAATATTAATCGGATCTTTAACTTTCCAGCCAAAGAAGTCAGTTATGCTTTATTGCAAGCGGTTTTTGCATCAGGATGAACAAGCGTATTTTGTTCCAGGTTCGGATCAAGCCAATTTAATCCAACGGAACGTAGCCATGGCTATTTGCTATGAAATATCCATTACTGAACACGCAAATGATGCGCTGAAAAGTGGTGTCGGGTGTTTCTTAGCCAGTGTGGCGAAAACCTCAGAAGGCAGTAAGGTGGCACACCAAAGATTATCTGAATTAGCCAGGAAAAACAACTGGTTTACTATGATGGCCAATAGCGTTGGGCATTGTGCTGAAGGTGAGTTAGCAGGACAATCCGCAGCCTGGAAAAGTAACGGCGAATTAATTGGGCAGCTAAACAAGAAGGATGGAGGAGTGTTAATTGTGGACAGTGATATTTATGGGGTTCAAAGTTTTTATATTTAAATATGGCCAAAGCAAATAGAGAATTAATTGATGCGTTTAGAATGGCGGCCAAGAAAATTGAAAGTGGTACTGAATATCAATGGGGGCATATGGGTAGTTGCAATTGCGGCCACCTCGCCCAGGAGATTACTAAACTGTCAAAAGCAGACATTCATCGCTATGCCATGCAAAAGTACGGTGACTGGATAGATCAGGTAATGGACTTTTGCCCAACCAGCGGCTACCCAATGGACCTACTAATTTCTGATCTTTTATCGGTTGGTCTCACAACTTCAGATTTGAAAAACCTTGAAAAGCTTTCTGATGCTGCTATTATCCGCCGAACAGGAAAGGAATATCTAAAAGCCAATAGCAAGCCTGATGTGATACTTTATATGAGAAGTTGGGCCGATATGTTGGAGGGGGAGTTGCATCAAAACCAAGTTGGTGATAAGGTCTTGGTTTGAGAGGTGGCTCACAAAATCATCCCCACTCCAAAACTCAAAACAAAAAACAAAGTAGTCAGTGCAAGTTGTTTAAGGTAAGGGTCAAGTTCAGCAGATGTGGTCTTATTGCTTACCGCCATTCCGTTTACAATTAACAAGGGCAGGCTTACGATGAACAGGAATTGATAGTATGTGCTAAAATTCAGTAGGACATAAACCACTGAACTTATAAACCCGCTCATCAGCAAAAGCCAGTGGTATTTCACTGCATTTTCCTTTCCAATCCTAACCGGTATTGATTTTTTACCTGCTAATCTATCAGATTCGATGTCCCTAATGTTATTGACATTCAGTACGCCAACGGAGAAGAGGCCGCAACTCAATGCAGGGAGCAAAACGTCAGTCGTTAATGATTGAGTAAACAAAAAGTAAGTGCCACCAACACCAACGAAACCGAAAAATAAGAGTACAGATATATCGCCTAACCCTGCATATCCATAAGGCCTTTTACCGGAGGTGTAGGTAATGGCTGCCACAATTGCTAAAGCACCCAGAGCCAGGAAAACCCAAAAAAGCCTTTCGAATCCGAAGGCTACATACAAAAGCATCAGTCCAGCAACCAGAGAGAGTAAGGCGAACAGGATCATCGCTGATTTCATAGCTGCGGGGCTAATTTCGCCAGATTGCACCGCCCGTGAAGGCCCTTCACGCTCTATGGAATCAGCGCCGTGAACCGAGTCGCCGTAGTCATTAGAGAGGTTGGAGAGAATTTGTAAAAAGATGGTTGTCAGTACACAGAGTCCAAAAATGGCCGAATCAAATTCTCCGGCATCTGCAGCCAAAAATCCACCCATAAATATGCAGGAGAGCGAAAGGGGCAGCGTTCGTGGTCTGGCGGCTTTTATCCAGCGAGATAGCATTTGATTGTTTAGGGTGTCACTAAATTCAGACCCGAAGGTAAAAATCGCAAATCTAAATTGTGACATTCAATATTAATAGGGCTACCAACGATCATATTTTAATCACTTGAGCCAATTGAATGTATAAAGACCCTTAAATTAGTGATGAAAACCACTCACTATGAAATACTTCACTATCATCTTTCTATTGATCGCTTTAGGCTGCCAGCAAAAACAAGAAACAAAATCTGCATCAAATCTTGGCACTATTGATTTCGAAGTAACAGGCACTCCCGAAGCCATCAAATACTTTGAAGAGGGTGTTTTGCTCTTACATTCCTTCATGTATTATGAATCGACTGAGGCTTTCAAGAAAGCTCAGGAAGCCGATCCCGATTTTGGTATGGCTTATTGGGGAGAAGCTATGACCTATAACCACCCGTTATGGGCAGAACAAGAGCGGGAAAAAGCCCTGAAAACCTTAAACAAGCTGGACACAACAACGGCACTCAGGTTAGCTAAGCTCCCCACAGAATTCGAAAAGGACATGTTTAAGGCTGTGGAGATATTGTATGGTGAAGGAACCAAAATTGAGAGGGATGATGCCTACGCTGAATATCTCGGAGAACTAAACCAGAAATACCCTAAAAACCATGAAATAGCAGCGTTTTATGCGCTAGCACTAATGGGTTCTGTAGAAGGTGGACGGGACTATGATGTTTATGGCAAGGGGGCAAAAATTGCCCAGAGTATCCTGAATGAAAACCCCAACCATCCAGGGGCATTGCATTATATGATCCATTCATATGATGACCCGGAACATGCCTCATTAGCACTGGCTGCTGCAAATGACTATTCTAAAGTTGCCCCCGATGCCGGCCATGCCTTGCACATGCCGTCTCACATTTACATTGCCATGGGCATGTGGGATGATGTAATCGCCTCAAATATTCGGTCGTATGAAGCCAAATTGAAAAAGGTTGATAAAGATTCAACCCGTAACTGGAACCTACATGCCTATCATTGGCTGCTATATGGCTATTTGCAAAAGGGCGATTTCCTGAATGCAAAAACCATTATGGAAAACATGATGGGTTATGCGGAAGATTATAGTGATCGCAGATATGTAAAATATTATGCAATTGATATGCTGGGCATATACTCAGCCGAAACCGGCGATTGGAATGGGGAATTTTCAACACTCAGGGTTGATGCCGATGAGCTTAATGTGCAATCGAAAGTGTTGCAGCATTTCATTGATGGGTATTCAGCGTTAGATCGCGGTGATGATGAAGCGTTGCAGGCCGCATTAAAACAGATAGATGATGAAATCAACAAGGCCTCTAATTCACTGCTAACGAAAGATGTATCCACCTGCGGGGATTCGTTCGCAACCAGGTTACCATCAGAAGATGATATAAATGCCTCAAAAGTGTTGCGACTTGAGCTACAAGCTGCCATAGCAATGGCAAACAACGAGGGCGGGGTAGAAGCTTTGTTGAAAGAAGCCGTGGATACAGAGGATAAGGTGTCTTTTCTGTTTGGCCCACCAGGAATAGTCATTCCATCTTATGAAATGTATGGGCAGTGGCTTTTAGAGCAGCAACGATTTGAAGAGGCACTAGCCCAGTTTGATAAATCACTGAAAAAAGGTCCTGGCCGAAAGCTGGCCTTTGAAGGCAAACTGAAAGCCGCCGAGAGTTTAGGCAAGCAGGAAATTGTGAATGAGGTTATGCAGATTTTGGGTAAGCAGGTGGTGGATGAGAGGGTGTGATTGTCAAAGGGTACATTATTCTTGAAAATAACAGAATTTGATAAAATGAAAGGAGCAATTCTCGCTTGTTCAATTTATAGTTTCATTCTAGCATTAAATGGATGTAAGACATCTAACGAAATTCAATACTCGGAAACCGAAAAGGAAGCTAGGGGTATTCTCATTAGGTTTTCTGATTTTAGCCCAAACTTTTTTCATTTTATTCGACTGGATACAATTAATCCAAATATCCTTTTTTCAGAGAACCTCATATTAGAGAATAATTTAGATACTGGGATTTATATTCATAACCGTGAGCCGGCCAAAAGATTTTTTAATGAAAATGAGTCTTACCTGGAAGAATTTTCATCTAATGAAAATGGAAGTATTGAAGCGGTAGCCGTTACATTGAATTATACTGAATACATCTTTCCATATGAAAATGAAATTTTATATAGCCGCTCTGACCTAGTTATAGATGGATATCAGATTAACTATATAATTATGACTGAACGATATTCAAAAATTACCCATTTAGCTCTTATTAAGTAAAGATCCTTGCCATATCATATTTTGAAAACTAATGAAATGATTAGTATGTTTCACCCCCTGCCAATGTGACATTGAAGCACATTAGGGCATGAACTTTGGCATAATCGCCCAAAATTTGAAATAAATGATCAAAATAAAATCAACCACTGTACTGGCTATCAGGCATAATGGAGAAGTGGCAATAGGGGCAGATGGACAGGCTACGATGGGGAATACCGTTGCAAAAAGCAATGTCAAGAAAATCAGAAAACTCCAGGATGGTAAAATTGTGACCGGTTTTGCCGGTTCTACGGCCGATGCCTTCACCCTGTTAGAGCGCTTTGATGAAAAGCTGAACACCTACGGAGGCAACATGAAAAGAGCCGCAATTGAACTTGCAAAAGACTGGAGAATGGACCGCTATCTCAGAAAGCTAGAAGCCATGCTGATTGTTGCTAATAAAGAAGAAGTCCTAGTGGTTTCAGGAACCGGTGATGTACTTGAACCTGATAATGAAATAGCGGCCATTGGCTCTGGTAGCATGTATGCACAAGCTGCTGCGTTTGCCCTCAAAAAGCATGGTAAGCTATCTGCCGAAGAAATGGTCCGGGAAAGCCTCAACATCGCAGCAGACATCTGCATTTACACTAATCATAATTTGGTTGTTGAGAAAGTTGAGTAGAAGAGTAGTTAAATTTATTGACCAGCTCCAATTAATTCAATTGCTTTTTTTAGTGCTAAATCCTCACCATTAAGAAGATTATCGATCGTCGGTTTGATGGGGTAATCAGGAATGATTCCTCGGCCATAATACTGGTCACCATCAATGGCCACCTGATAACGCCAATAAGGTATACTGACAGCTAGCTTTGTATTTGGTAGCTCAAGGCGCTTTCGGTTGCCACTTGAGTTTCCGTAATAACCGCCTCCAGTCTCAACTCCAATGAAAGTGGCCCTTTTGCGATTGTGAATAAGAGCCGCAAACTCAGATGTCGCTGAAAAACTGCCTCCATCAATCAGAATGTAAACATTGCCGTTGAAGTTATCGGATTTTGGCTGATGCGATGACAAATCGTTATGTGCCGTTAAAAGATATCGGCCGTCAGGGGATTGTTTCACATCACCCCATCCGTCATACGCAGGAGTTACTTCAATAGATCGGTAATAATCGAATTCATCATTTACGAGATAAGACATCAAAAGAGATCCGTTTCCATCATCACCTCCGCCGTTGCCTCTCAAATCAAGCACCAGATTGGTCGCATTGGTTCGACTCAATTCTCCGAAACTATTGGACAAGAATTGGGAGTAATTGAATCCCCTTGAATTCATATAGTTAGATGAGAATGTTGCGATCCGCATGTAGTAAGTATTGTTAGGTTCAAGTGGCTTTAGCTCTAGTAGTGGTTGTGTTTCGTTATTTGCTAGTTTTTCGAACTGAGCAGTTGAGGCGCCTGTTGTCTCAATCATTTTGCCATCGATGTCAATCCTGAACTTTATGGCCAAAGGCTGAATGAACTTGGCAAAATAGATTGGGAAACGTCGTTCAATGTAATGGTGTTTGCCAGTTAGGTTAAACCCATCCATGCTGATTGTAGCTGCGATTTCATTAAGAATGTCTTCAGTGCTAATGCCATTAATTGACTTAATAGTTGAGCCTTTATTTATTGCTGCATCCTTGATCAAAGGATCATTGATTACAAGCTTGTCATTAATCAATTTTACCGTAAATGGAACTATTCGAAGGCTATCCGTCCATTCATCAGAATTACTCCTGCCTAATCTTACTGAGGTATGGCCACAGCCGATTTGAGCATTGATTTTTGAAAGCACTGAATTGAAATGAAAAATGTCAGCACCATTTTCTATTAGCTTTCGGGCCTCAATAAATGTCGAATCCCAGGCAGCGTTACTTTGATACCAAAACAGGCCAGGGTGGTTCGTTTCCATTTCGGTTTTATAAAAAGACAGGTCTTCATTAAGTGCCGAAAAAGGGTAACTGGGTAGTTCCCTTTGAGGTTTCTGACCTGTGACCTCTTTGCAACTTAGAGCAACTAGAGTTATCAGAACGATATGGAATTGATTCATGTCACATTTTACGATGATTCATTCAACTTGATGCTTATTCGGGATTAACAACCAGTTGAACAGGATGAATTGCCTAATTTTAATCGACGACTTTTAATAAGAGTAGAATGGAAACATACATATTCAAAAATCCCGATGAAACGGCACTCAATTTTGCCAAATTCCTGGCAAGGGAAACAGCCAACAAACCCAATTTTAGTATAGCGTTATCAGGCGGGTCAACCCCAAAATTGTTATTTGATATTTTGGCTGCTGATTTTAAAGAGACTATAAACTGGCCGAATATCCGGTTCTTTTGGGGAGATGAGCGTTGTGTTCCTCCGGATCACTCTGAAAGCAATTATGGGGTAGCTAATGAACGGCTTTTTAAACAAATTGCTTGGAAATTGGCGGTTCACAGAATTGAAGGTGAGAATGATCCTGAAGTTGAAGCAAGAAATTACAGCAAGTTGATAATCAGTAAGTTAAATCTGGTTAATGACCTTCCGGAATTTGATTTGGTAATCTTGGGGTTAGGGGAAGATGGTCATACGGCATCAATATTTCCAAACCAAATGAGTTTGTTAGAATCTGATAAAATTTGTGAAGTGGCAACTCACCCTCAATCAGGCCAGAAGCGAATTACATTAACTGGAAAAGTGATCAATAATGCTGAGACAGTAGCATTTCTGGTTACTGGCAAATCGAAGGCCGAGAGGGTACATGAAATAACGAAGCAAACTGAGAGGGCTCAAAGTTACCCTGCTGCTCACATCAGGCCAAAGGGTGATCTATTGTGGTATATGGATGAAGCTGCCGCAGCTAACTTGTAGGAACTAAAACATTAATGGATTGCTTATTGACGCTGATGGCAGCCTTCTTCCCGATCATTATTGGCTCACCATCTACATGGGCTTTCATATCGATTTCAGATTCGATTTCAATCCGGTCGGTTTGAATGGTGTTGTATAGGCGGGACTTATTGATTGATTTGTTGAACAATCGGTTCACAAGCACAGGTGAACTTAGGAGGGTTGGCTTTTTTATAAAGCAAACATCTATCAAGCCATCGTCGATTGCAGCCTGAGGCGCAATATGTGCGTTGTTACCGTACTGTGATGAGTTAGCAAAACTCATTAGAAATGCGTGGTTATCTTGTCGTTGACCATTTGCACTTGTAATGACCTGAATCCCCGGATACCCAGAATATTCTCTAAGAACCAGTCGAGAATAAGACAATAGCCCTCTTGAACCAAAATTGGCAAATAGATGAGCTACGTGTGCGTCAAATCCGATGCCGGCCATATTGATAAAGAAATGATTATTGATTTTTGCCGTATCAATCGACCGGAAATTGTCATCGAGGATAACTGACAGACATTTTTTTAGGTTTTTAGGAATCCCCAAATAGAACGCTAAACCATTGCCGGAACCTCTTGGAATTATTCCAAGTCTGGTGTCGGAACCTACCAAACCAGAAGCTACTTCATTGATAGTACCATCACCACCAACTGCTGCAATTTTATCATAGTCTGATTTATTTGCTTCGGTTAGTTCCCTGGCGTGACCAGCCTTCTCGGTCGTCAATATTTTTACTTCTCCATTAAAATTGTTGGGCAAATATTTTTCAATAAGTTTTTTGTCAAACGGCTTGCTTGAGGGCCCTGAATTAGGGTTGATGATAAAAAGGATTTTTTGGCCCATGGAAGATGGCGCAATATTATAGCTCATTGATAACTTCCACCAGTTCGGCCAGCATCATTGCTGTTGCCCCCCAAACTATTTTGTCGTTTACACGGAAATAAGGCGCCCTAATGTTCAATGAAGCATTTATCTCAATATCAGTCTCGCTGCTATTTTGGGGGTCAAGTAAACCATTGAGGTCCGCTTCTATAATATGTTCTACTTCTATTTGGTCAGGGGTTAAACTTGGCACTTCATTCACATAACCAATTACCGGATGTACAACAAAATCACTGACTGGAATAAAGAGTTGGCTCAAGCCACCGATCACAGAAACATGATCCCTTTCGATTCCAATTTCTTCCCAGCTTTCCCTTAAAGCAGTTTGCACAAGATTTTTATCCTCAGGTTCAAATTTCCCGCCTGGCAGAGCAATTTGACCACTGTGTACCCCTTCATATTTCGGCCTTTGAATAAGCGGGAAACATATTCGGTTTTCATCAGGATACAGCAGAATCAAAACTGCCCCCTTTCTGGCTTTAGCGCTTAATTCATTGTTAAACCTCTGATTTGCCGAGTGGTAGGGCGCCATTCTCACCTGTGCATTCTTACCCGGCAATGGCAGTACCAGTCTCCTCTCTAAAGCTTTAATCAAAGCGGAAAATTCCATGCCGCAAATTAATTGAAAGGGCAGGAATAAAAGTCAGGACATAATTGCTAAATTGCCTCAATCATCAATTATTGAACTATGATTGAAGGTTTGCCTAGGGAAGTCAATGCCATTTTCATCATTACCGCATTTCTCACTTATGGCTTTGTGTATTTCATTCTTATTTCCAAACAACGGGATAAGCCAAGCATTACACCAATGGCCGTAATGATGGTATTGGGTGCCTGGATATTCTTACAGGTAATGCTTGGAATCAGTGGGTTTTATCTCAATTTTGAATCAGCTCCCCCTAGAATGGTTTTTGGTGTTGCTCCGCCCTTGTTGGCAATAGCCTTTATTCTGATTAAGCCACAAACCCGAAATTACTTAATGGATATACCCGTATCTTCATTGACTTACCTCCACTTTATTCGGGTTCCGGTTGAAATTGTTTTGTGGTGGTTGTTCCTGCAAAATCAAGTGCCTGAGCTAATGACCTTTGAAGGCCGGAACTATGACATACTTGCCGGAATATCAGCGCCATTCATAGCTTATTTCGCCTTGGGCAGAATTGTTAAAAGCAGATCAGCTGTTTTAGTTTGGAATTTTCTAGGGTTGGGCCTAGTGTTGAATATTGTAATCAACGCCATTCTATCAATGCCCTATCCATTTCAGGTTCAGGCATTTGACCAGCCAAATATGGCGGTGTTTTACTTTCCCTTCATTTTGTTACCTGCTTTTATTGTTCCGGTAGTGCTTTTTTGTCACCTGGCCAGTATTATAATTCTTTGGAGAAAAGAGTCGCAAGAATAAACCTTGTCATCTTTTAGTTACCGTTCTCTTCTAATCCTTTTAAAAAGCGCAGGACTGTTTGAGTCTTTGAATGTTCTTCTCCAAGTTTGTTTTTAAATGTGAGGTAAGCCCTTTTCCATATGATTTTGGCTTTGTCAATATTACCTAAATTTTGATATACTAAAGCCAGATTCGATTGTCTTATAGCCACCGAAGGATGTTCAGCACCAAAGTTTTTTTCATCTGATTTTAAAGCCAATTCTAATAAGTCCCTTGCCCTTTCATAATCGCCCAAGTCTTTATATACTAAAGCCAGGTTTGATCGTATTCTAGCCACCGAAGGATGTTCAGCACCAAAGTTTTTTTCACCAGATTTTAAAGCCAATTCTAATAAGTCCCTTGCCCTTTCATAATCGCCCAAATTTCGATATACTAAAGACAGGTTTGATTGGCTTATAGCCACCGAAGGATGTTCAGCACCAAAGTTTTTTTCATCTGATTTTAAAGCCAATTCTAATAAGTCCCTGGCGCTGTTATAATCGCCTAAAACTTTATATACTAAAGCGAGGTTCGATTGTAACGCGGATAATTCTATACTATAGCTATCAAACAGCTCCATGATTTTATCCCCATAAGGAATGAAGGGAAATTTTTCTACTGGGTTGTCCTTGGCTTGATCTACTTTTAAGAGTGTAATGACTGAATTAAGGAGTCTTTCAACATCATTAACCTTTAGTTCAAATTGACTTTGTATAGCTTCAGATAGTATTTGGTGTAGTTTATACTGATCATCAGTATTTTTTAATAAAAACCCTAATTCGTAGAGGTTTTCTAGTCGGGAAGAAAATTCTTCTCCCCATTCTAATTCGTCTACCTGAAGTAATTGATGTACCAACTCATAATCTTGCCAGGCAGAAGGCAAGGCTACAAATTGTTTTAAAATCCACTGTTCGCTCTCATGTAATTGGTTGATTTTAAATAGCTCAACCAAGTAGCTTCTTACACGGTCAATCTTTTCATTTGAGGAATGCGAAGTAGAAACATTGGCCTTTTTATCCTTGCTAAGTGCAGATTCTATTTCTTCAAATGTCCATCTGTTTTTTGAAGCTGACTTTGCTAAAACTTCAATTGTAAGGGTGTGGTACTCGACTTGTTTGACAATACTTTCTACCTGATTATTAGTGAATGATTGACAGTATTTTTTGAAAAGGTCGACAGCTTGTTCTGAGGATAAAAAGTCAACGTCGATTGTCTTTATTTCTAAATCGTACCTTCTTCGAGAGGTGATGAGAACATGCCACTTTGGTGGTTTCGGTAAAATGTTGAAATAGGCAGCTAGTTCTTCTTGTGCATTATCAATAACAAGTAAAAAGGGGCCTTCACCTTGAAGAGTTCTGAGGGCATTCAAACAAGCTTCAAATTGTTGGTCAGGCTCTGTTACTTCTATTTTAAGGTTTTTTATAAGTGCATAGTTGGAAAGTAAAGATTCTTTTAAGCCGTTCTCTACAGTTAACCAGGCGATATGCTTATAATCATTGTAAAATTTGGCTACATAGGCCTCTGCTAATGTCGTCTTACCAATTCCTCCCATTCCATTGAGTAGTGCAGTTGTATGCTGGTTAAGCAAACTTGCCCTAATCCGCTCAAGATTATTTTTCCTGCCAATAATGGCATTTGCGTCTCGTCGGTTTACAGCGCATAGCTCTTTAGGGTATCCAGTCGTCTTCGCAACATTGCTCTCCAAAATCTGGGTTACTTTTTCTTCAAGGCTTTTAATTCTTTCAGATATCTTGAATACCTCATTAGGGTAACCTTCCCGTATTTCAAGAGCTTTTAACTGTTTATCGCCTTTAAGCTTATTTTCCAGCAAAGACAAAAATCTGTTGAGTTGTTTGTCATCGGGAGCTAGTATTTGAGGGTTTTGCTTGAGCGCATCCTGAATTCGGTTGTGATCAAAATTCTCATTCTCATTTTTGAAGAAACTCCACTTTAATAGTTCCTCCATTATTATTCGAGAATTATGAAAGTATAATTTGTCACTGGGTGCTAAAGGGAATTCTTTATCAAACTCTTGTCGACAACTTTCAATAATCTTGGCTAATCGTTGGACGAATTTTTCGTCCTTACTAAAAATTTTGTCCTCACCCTTCGTAAGCCCATACCCCGCTAGTTGCTGAGCAACAAAAATTCCAATGGATTCTAGCATGTTATTGTCCTTCTAAATAGGTGTTAACCAAATATAGAAGTTTAAGAAAGGAATAGAAATAACATTAGGAATGGCAGAATTCCAGATTCGAGGTAAATATGGAGTTGACCTACTTATTCATACTTCAAGCTCTCCACCGGATTTAACCTGGCCGTTTTGATTGTTTGAAACGTCACTACGGTAATCGTCATAACTATGAGAAAGAAGCCGGTAGCTGGAATTACCAGCCAGGGGAACTCTATGCGATAAGCATAATTGTTGAGCCACTCATTCATACCTAAGTAAAAAACAGGCGACCCTATAAGTATTCCGAAAATCACAAGTTTTAAGAATCCTGAGCTGAAAAGAGTCAAAATTGAGGTCACGGATGCCCCAAGTACTTTTCTTATGCCTATTTCTTTTATTTTTTGATTTGCCAGAAATGCAGCTAAACCAATAAGGCCTATCGTTGCAATCAGCAAAGCCAAGCCTGCAAACATCGAAAATGCACTGATCACTTTTGATTGATATTCATGCTCTCGATTGAAAAGATCAGTTTGGAAGAAATATTCAAATGGGTCACTTGGATAGGCTGTTTGCCAAAGAGCCGCCATTTGCTCCAGCCTGTCATTGATGCTTGCACCGCTTCCAGAAAGCCGTAAAGAGTAAAACTCGGGGTTTCGTGAAAGAGGTGCTATAACCAATGGCGTTATTGGTTCTTTCAGGTTAAAATGGTGATAGTCACCAACCACGCCAACCACTGAATAGGTATTGCCCCTTATGATCAAAGAAGCACCAATGGCTCCTTGTGCATCCGTGAAACCCATATTTCTTACGGCCATTTCATTAATCAATATCGATTGACCTTGTTCATTTTTGTTGAATTTCCTGCCAGCAACCAACTGCATTTCATAGCACTCCAGAAAATCATGGTGCGCACTATAAACTTTAGCAACCTCCTGAATTGCAGAGTGCTCTGGCTTTGAGATTGCGGTTTTGCCCATCCAGATTCCAGGAACACTGCTGGATGGTGAAACCGATCTCACTCCAGGAATTGCACCTAGCGAATTAATCAATTGCTGGTGGCCTTCGTCAGTCATTTGAGATGCCCTTGGGCCATAGATCACCAATACTTCATTGAGATCAATCCCTTTATCTTTTTTAACCAGATAATTGAGCTGTGATTGCATTACAATAACACCCGATACCATGACGAGTGAAATGGCAAACTGAACGATTACGAGTGCCTTTCTTAGTGGCGATGTGCTTCTGGGCTTTTTAGTACCCTTTATGGCTTCTCTTGTATTCTGCTTAATTAACAAGATGGCCTGTGGCAATGATGACAGAAGGGTACCGGAGATTATCAACAGAACGACCATTGGCCAAAATATCGGATGCTGTAGTAAACTGGATTCCAGATTGACGATACCAAGGCCATTAAGAATTGGAGTGAGTGTCTGGCTGAGCGTCATTCCAACAACTACAGCAACAATATTTAGGACAAGTGATTCAATAGTCAATTGGGCAACTACCTGCTTTTTCCCTGCACCCAGTATTTTTTTAATCCCAATTTCCTTAGTGCGTAAACTGTTACGCACATTTGAGATGTTTAGGTAATTGATGTACGCTAAAATTAGGATAAGGATGGCTGCATAAAGCATGTAATCGGTGATCACCTGGCTGCCTGTTTTGGCATAATCATAGAGCAAACCCGATTCTAGGTAGATGTCATTAACTGGTTGCAGTGCCACGGCTGAATTTTTTAAAAATTCTGTATCAGGGTGGTGTTTTTGATAAACGTTATTCAGCTTTCCAGTAATTACTGATTGTTGAACCCCTTCATCTAACTGAAGATAAGTCCCAAAGAATTCCCAGAGCCATTTATTTCTCTGGTAGGAGGGATGCGCTTCCAGCCTCGCTATGGGCAACACCATTTGCGGGTTGAGGTGGTGCCTTGCCGTAGCAGATTTGAAGATCCCTTCTACAAGGAAAATATGCTCTCCATCTTCTGATGTAACCCGGATTTCCTTCGATAAAGGATTCTCGTTCCCGAAATACTTTTTTGCTAGTTCTTCAGATAGAAATGCCCCATTACTTTGAGTTGGCTCTATGGTAAATTCCAAAACTTCAAAACCATGAAAATCGAAAAAATTCATGTCGGAGAATAACACATCCATCTGGTAGAAATTCTCCTGTCCAATCGAAACAATGGCATGTCGATCGAGATAATAAAAGCGGTTGTAATCTATGACTTCCGGTACTTCGGCTTTTATAACTGGCCCTAACGGATAGAAATTGGTGGCATAAGTATTTTTGGAAGACCCTTCATCGATTGTAGTTAATTTGAGCCGATACTTATTGTCAACATCAGGGATTAGATCGTCGTAAGAATACTCCTGTGCAACAAATTGCATCATTAAAAAGCAAGCGCACAAAGCAAGTCCCAAACCTCCAATACTCAATAAAGTTGATTGTTTTTCTTTTAATAATACCCTTATTGCTGACTTAAAAAGTATCTTGTTCATTATTCGTATCTAAGTGCTTTTGATGGATTGGCCAATGCTGCTTTAAGTGTTTGATAGCTCACCGTGATCAGGGTAATGATTACCAACGTAATAGCTGCCAGGGCAAAAACCCACCAGGGAAAATTAATCCTGAAGGCGTAGTTATCAAGCCATTGATTCATGCCAAAATAAACCAGCGGAATTCCGATAATGAGGCCATATCCAATGAGCTGCAAAAATCCACTGCTTAGTAAAAATAGGATAGATGGCACTGTAGCACCGAGGACTTTTCGCACACCAATTTCCTTGGTTTTCTGAACTGCGATGAATGATGATAGGCCAAATAAACCGAGGCAGGCAATCACTATAGCGAGAACGGCGAAGATGCTGAATATCTGACCAAATGTGCGGTCAGATTTGTAGGCTATGTCAAATTTGTCATCCAGGAAAATGTACTCAAACGGGGTGTTTGGAAAAATATCGAACCAAATATTTTCAATTTCGGCCATCGTTTCCCTTATGTTGCCGGTGATCCTGGCGGTTTGATAACCAGCTGTTCCCCAGGTATTTCTAAAGAACAAAATAGGTTCGGTTGCATTTCTTAAAGTCTGCCTGTTAAAGTCGGAGAACACACCAATTATCGGCTGTCTTTCGGCATCTTCGTTGTTACCGATCTGCACATAATGATCGATTGCGTCTTCTGGGTTTTGAAAGCCCAATCTTTTCATCACAGTCTCATTAATAATTACTGCCGAGGTGTCGGAGGCCATTCCTTTGATGAAATTTCTTCCGGCTAAAAGTTTGAGGTCAACTACTTCAGCAAACTTTTCATCCGTAACAATTACATAATAGGTTGATCGATCACTTTCGGCTTCACCATCCAGCCTTAGGCCCCCACTGAAAGAGCTGATATCAGAACTTCCTCCACCAGGTATCGATGAGGTTACCCCAATGCTAGCAACTGGTGGGAGTTGCCTGATCTGATTTTGAAATGTCTCAATTTTCCGAAGACCCAATGAATCGTCAGGTGCAATTCGGGGCTCTGTAACGGCGACAACCTGATCAATGTTTATTCCGATATCCCTATTTCTCATATAGTCAAGCTGAAGGTAGACTATCATGGTGCCTGCAATCAATGCGAGTGAAGTACAGAACTGAAAAATAACCAGGCCCTTTCTGAGCATTATCCCTTTGAACGAAGTCCGTAACTTTCCCCTCAATACAGCTACAGGCTTGAATGAGGACAAGACCATCGCTGGATAGAACCCTGAAAGAATTGTGCCCACCAGGAACAATACAGACATGGTGATTAACAAGGCTGCATCTGACCAGACATTTAAGATGATCTGCCTCTCAACAAGTGTGTTAAAAAATGGGGCTAAGATTTGAATTGCCGTTAATGCTAACACTGCGCTAACAAAGTTCAATAGGAGGGACTCTATTAGAAATTGCTTTACCAACTGAAACTTTTGGGCGCCAACAACTTTCCGGAGCCCTACCTCTTTGGCCCTGTCCATTGCTTTAGCCGTTGATAGGTTAATGTAATTGACCCAGGCAATAATGATGATGAAAATGGAAATGATACTCAAAAAATAGACAGTTCTCATGTTGCCATGCACTTCCGGCTCAAATGTTAGGTTGGAGTAGAGATGAATGTCCTCCATTTTTTGAGGGGTGAAGACAAGAGTCGTCTCTTCATTCAGGTATTTCGGGGCCAGGGCCCACATTTTTGCTCTTAACGCATCGATATTAATTCCTTCAGCGACCTTGATAAAAGTGTAATAATTGTAACCTCCCCAGGCATCATTTTCCCATCTTTCCCGAATTGATTCAAAGGAAATCAACATGTCAAACTTGTAATGGGTGTTTTGTGGAACGTCCTCAATAATACCAACCACTTGAAACGATTTATCCAATCCGCTATACACATGAACCAGTTTGCCAAGAGGATTTTCATTACCGAAGTACTTTCTTGCGGTTGATTCAGTTAGGATCATTTTGTCTGGTTCTCTGAGTGGGTCACTTGCATCCCCCTTAATCACCGGATAATTGAATAGCTTCAGGAAATTGGTATCGGCAGCCACTACCGCTTTTTCTGTGAACAACTGATCCCCAACCCGGAGATTAAAATTGCCCCACATTTTTTGAGTGGTGGTAAATGCCTCAATTTCAGGTAATTCATCCATCAATGCCCTTCCCTCAGGGGCAAATGACATGGCATCCCTTGTGAGCACATCAGCCTCAACCACTTGATCAGTTACTACTCGGTATATCCGGTCGGAATCATCATGGAACTTGTCGTAACTCAATTCAAAAGTTACATACATATAAATGAGGGTAAAGCCCGTAAGACCTATGGCCAAACCAGCAATATTGATTACTGAGAAAGCCTTATTCTTGAATAGGTTTCTTATGGCGACTTTAAAATAGTTTTTGAGCATATAGCATGGAGTTTTGAGCACAGGGCTCAGAGTTACTTTAATGACTTTTTAAAACTTGATATCTGTTTACTTAATATTTCAAGTTCATCTAATAGTGAATTCAATTGTTGTGATGGGATTAGTTTCCTTCTTTCAAGAATTATTAGAATGTTGACAACCTCAAATACTGATCTATGAGAATAGTTGAGAAAATCTTTGAAATCTATATTGGAAGATGATCCAGAGCCTTCAGAAATATTGTTAGAGATACTAAGAATCGCACCTCTTAGTTGCTCAGCAAATCGATACAATTTTTGTTTTTCAAGTGCATCAGCAATATCAAGCAATCGGTCGCTTATGTCAATAGACCTTTGCCATATAATTAAATCTTGGAATCTAAACTTAGACGTCATCATTTTACAGTAAACTTAATATCAACTCTTAGCTCAATGCACTATGCTCCATGCTTTCATTCGTTCCGTAAAGAGTCCACGGGATTAGTCTTAGCAGCTCTGACCACCTGCATGGAGATGGTAAGGAAAGCAACGGCTAATCCGGCAAACAGCGCAAGGGCGAAATACCAGGCGGAGATGTCAATTCGGTATTGAAAGCTATTTAACCAGTCGTCCATATAGTACCAGGCAATTGGACACCCGATTACCGCGGCTATAAAAATTAGTTTTCCAAAATCTGAAGTAACGAGGACAGAGATGTGCCTGATCGTAGCTCCTAAAGTTTTCCTGATGGCAAACTCTTTTTTCCTCTGTTCTACTATGAATGAGGCTAATCCAAATAATCCCAGGCAAGAAATGAAAATTGCTAAAAATGTGAAGTAATTAATCAGGCTGGCAAGGTTCTCTTCCTTCTCATATTGAGCTTTTAGATCTTCGTCCATGAAAGAATATTCGAAGCGTTGATCTGGAAAAAGTTCTAACCATTTATCTTCTACAAACTTTACAACGGGCCCAGTTTCTTTTGGCTTAAACTTGATGGCTACTTCTCCCCATTGTGAAAGCCTGATTATCAGAGGCTTAATTTCTTTGTAAAGTGAAGCATGATGAAAATCTTTAATTACACCAACAACCCGGCCTTTAATAAGCTGCTTATTGTTATTTCCACCAATCCAATGAAATTCCTTGTTAAGAGCCACATTTTCCCAGCCGAGGAAATCTACCATTCGCTCATTGATGAGGAATGACGAACGTTCATTGATTGAGTCTATGTCGATTTTTGGATCAAAGGAACGACCGTCAGCTAATTCGATATTAAAGAAATCAACGATTTTGTAACCAGCATAAAGTATGTCTGTGCTGATCGCTTCATCAGCTGTTCTCCCTTCAGGTATTATTGTATTTCCCCAGGGTCTCCTGCCAGGAATGTGGCCGAGGTAGACATCTTTGATATTGGCACTTTTTAGTAATTCATTTTGCAAAAGATTAAACTGTTTTGGATCAAGGGTTCTGTTGTTGATAATCAGGGTTTGTTCCTTATTGAAGCCCAGGTCTTTGTTATGAATAAAGCTGAGTTGTTCATTGATGATAAAAACAGCAGCAATAAATGTGATGGCTATAGCAAACTGAGCAATCACCAGGACCTTTCTTACTGAAACATTCCCGTTAACCTTAAGGTCATTTTTTAATGTTTTAGCTGGCTTGAACGATGACAAGAAAAAAGCAGGGTACAATCCTGAAACAATTCCCACCACGAATGTTGTTACCAAAGCTGCAATTAAAATATCCGGTTGAAAAAGTGTGTCGGAAAATGAATATACTTTACCTGTAAAGAGGTTAAATAAAGGCAATGTCAGGTTTACCAAGAGCAAACTGTGAAATAAGGCTATGCTCGCAATGAGCAACGACTCTCCAAGAAACTGAGAGATAAGCAAACCCTTTTTGGCCCCCATTACTTTTCTTATACCTACTTCCCTGGCCCTCTTGATTGACCTTGCCGTTGCCAGGTTCATAAAGTTGATGGCTGCAACCAGTAATATGATTGCGGCGATTGCTGAAAAGAGGTAAAGCTTGTCAAGGCTTCCAACAGCAGACATTTCACCTGAATAGTCAGACTTCAAGTAGATGTCATTCATTGGAAAAAATACTAATTGGAAGGACTCATCAATTTCCTGAAAATGATCCTTTACAATTTGGGCGGCTTTTTCTTCAATTGCCTGAATGTCAGCACCGTCTTCAAGTAGTACGTATGAGTAACTTCCGGCCCATTTCCAGTCTACTTCAAAGTCATAAGCATAGTTTTCTACCCACCATTGGCGGAGCCGCTCCACAGGAAGCAACAAATCAAATTGAATATGGGAGTTAGAAGGTGGTTTTTGAATAATGCCTGTAACAGTTAGGTTACTGTTTTGGTAATAGCTAATTGACTTGCCAATGACATCAGTAGAGCCGAAATACTTGATGGCAGTTTCTTCAGTGAGCACTACGCTGTTCCTGTCTTGAAGAATAGTTTCAGGATTGCCTTGAAGCAATTTGAAGTCGAATATCTCAAGCAGATTGGGATCAACAAACCAGATTCCGGTTTCTGCATAAATCTCGTCATCAACATGGATCATCGCCGCACCGCTGACCACTGTGTTGTTGTAAAATCGGGTATAAGACTTGATTTCTGGAATACCCTCCATTAGCACCTCCTTTGAAGGAAAGGGTATTTTAGCGTACTTAAATAAGTCGTCTTGCCTTTGCTCAGTAAATGATAGGCGGTAAATCTTATCTTTTTTCTGGTGAAATTGGTCGTAGCTAATTTCATCAAGCACATACACGGCCACGAGAATGGTTGCCGCTAAACCTACTGCCAGCCCCAGGATGTTAATAACAGAGTAAAGTTTGTTTCTTAACAGATTACGGTAAGCGATTTTAAGATAGTTCTTGACCATGCTTCCAATTACTGCCATTAAAATACCAAAATAATATATTCTGAATATCAGCGAGTTATGAGTTTTCTAACACTTTAAAATCCGCAAAATGTTTCAAGATGGTACAAGCATTGTCTCACTTTAGTACTCGGACTAATAATCTACTTTTGTGCCGTGAAATTTAGCCTTCAAAAAATTTTAAGAGTATTGATTCCGGTTGTCCTTCTTGGCATTATAGGCAACGTGGTTTTCACCGCTTATTCATCCAGGGAGAATTTGCTGGAAGTGATCCAAAGATTTAATTCAGCATACTTTTTTGCGGGTATTCTTCTCACGTTTCTTCCATGGCTGGGGCATATCTTAAGATTAAAAATATGGGGTCCATTTATAGGAAATCCGTTGTCAAATAGAGATTGCCTGCGAATTGCCATTGCACAGGATTTGGGCGGAGCAGTAACGCCCACAGTAATAGGCGGAACTCCAATAAAATATGGCTTATTAGTGAAAAAGGGTTTCAGCCATGCCAATGCCGGAATTATGATAACTCTTCAGTTTTTGGAAGACCTCGTATTCCTGAACTTATCCCTACCTATAGCATTTATTGCAATGGGCGGTTTTGAAAATACACTGGTAAAGGGCATATATGAAGATATCAAAAGCCATTGGCTATTAATTGCTGCAATCGTCAGTATTGGAGTAATGCTGATTTTTCTGGCTAAGAAATTATACAAGAATTATCGCAATGAATCTGCACCATCAAAAGAAAGCAAGCTCAAATTGGGGTTTCGTGAATTTATTGAGACGCTGAAGTTTGTGTTATCAAGAGGCAAGTTGAGATTTCTGATAAGCTCCACTATAATGATTTTGGAATGGTCCTCAAGATTTGCCATTCCCATAGTCCTTGCCTCAGCAATGGGCATTTTGGTAGATCCATTTGAAATATTTTTTCTCCACTGGTTGATCTGGTTTTCAATGCTATTTACGCCTACGCCTGGGGCAACTGGTGGGGCCGAGGGTATCTTTTACTATCTATTCATCAATTTTATCCCAGAAAATTTGATTGGCATACTGATAACAGGTTGGCGCTTTTTAAGCTACTATTTATTAACCCTTACTGGGGCCGTTGTGCTTCAGGTAATAGGCGTAGTTGATAGGGATTAGGGTTTCAATTGTCCCTTACTTTTCCATTTAATACGCTAATGTTTGGGTTTATAGGATTACCTGAGGCCCTACGCAATGTAACAACCTGGCCTGTATGATAAATGGCGTCCGCAATTGGGCCATTTATCATGTTCCAAAATTGGAACTCAGAAGTATTCTCGCCCCTAACAAATGTGATTTTGTAATTATCCATGTCTCCCGGCTTGGCCGATTTCATTAATTCACTGGCCCTCTGAATATTAGCCAAAGTTTTCAACCTCAATTCGCTATATACCCATTCACCTGATTCTTCTTCAGGGCCATAATTGGGATCACCTGTGACCGCATCAACCAGCGTTAAGGATAAACCATAAATATGATGAAGTGTTTCTCTCGCAGTTCTTGCTCCCTCTACTGATTTGAACATAAGATCCTTGTCGGTTAATCCTTCAGAAGCCCAATAAAACCTGAAGCCCAAACCGTCAACTAATCTTGCGATCACGTTAGTTTCGGTGTATTCATCAGGGGCTTCGGGTATCTCATAATAGTAGTCTTTTGAGTTTGAATTTTGACCGATTAAAGTAAGATAGCTTAGTAGTAAGAGGGTTATGATGGTTCCTAATTTCATTTGCTATTTTGTTTGAGGGCAAATAAATGATTTTCCTGCGTAATCTAAATCCTAATCTATGGCCGAAGTTCTTATTCTTCATTAAACAGCATCGAAATTGCGGGTTTCACGCAAATAAAATACCCACTACCCCTGATTTGTGCTAGTTGCATTATTGTGTAATTTGAACAAAAGATTGCCATGAGAAGTCTACTAGTTACAATACTCAATTTTATTCTGATAACTATATCATCCGCACAAGAGAAACCATTTCTCCTAAATGGTACGCTGATAGATCCTTCAACTTTGAAGCCACTGGTCGAAGAAAAATTTAAATCCGCCTTTGTAAGTGATGATTATATAAAGGCCTATACACCAAATCGTTATTGGAAGCTTTTCGATCACTCCGGGAATCAAATCATTGAAGGGTCTTACGAATCAATTCATTCAAAAAATAACCTCCATGTGGCAGCAGTCGGCGGATGGAGTGCTGAACATAAAGTGTTTGACTGGCAAGGTAAGCAGCTCTTTTCTAAGAATTGTAATGAAATCAAACCGTATCAAAATGGGTATGCAGTTTTTATTAATAACAGTGATGAAAAAAAATATGGCGTGATTGATAAAAGTGGTAAAGAAGTTGTAAAACCAATTTATCAGGAATTGACTGGCGCAATTGATATTTCAGGCAAGCCTTATTTTATAGCCAGGGAGGATGATAAATATGGTGTGATTGATCTCAAGGGCAAGCCTGCTGTGCCGTTTGAATATGAAGATATCAAATGGCTCAAGGATGACCTGTTTTTGTTGATGATCCTTGATAAAGTAACACCGGAGTTTACTGGCAGTTTTGGAAAATCAAAAATTTTCGATTTTGGGCTGTGGTCAAAATCAAGTGGGTTCATCAGGAATATGGATATTGATCATGTAGATCTGAAATTCACCGCAAATGATGGAGACTATTTAAAAGTAAGGGAGAACAGAGATGAGAAGCTGGGCCTAATGAATCTTGAAGGGAAAGTAACTGTGCCTTGCGACTACGATGAGATCATTTGGGTGGGAGATGGGATGATTTCAGTTGGTAAGGCTGAACCAAGTTCTCAAGTGACCAAATACGCTCTAAGCGATCTCAATGGAGCATTAATGTCTGATTTTATGTTTTCAAGTTTAGGTTTGATTGGCGAGGGGCTTATTCCATTTTGCATGCAACAGAATAACCAAAACCGATGCGGCTATATGGATAAAAATCTCCAACTCAAAATTCCTATGGACTTTTATTCTGTCGGTCAATTTAATGATAACAACCAGGCGAATGTCACAATTTTAGATGCATCTGGGGCGTATAAAGCCGGAGTTATTAATGGAACCAATGATATTATAGTGCCTTTGGTTTTTCCGATACTCAAAAAGGCAACTAAAAATTACTATATCGGAAAAATTAATGATAACGAATTTCTTCTTAATGCATCCGACGGAGAGCCAGCAGACAAGTCTTCACTTTATGTAACAAGGCTTTATGCTGAGTTTCACATGAAGTATAAAAACTATGCAGCTGCAGCCATGCAATTTGAAAAAATCAAAGAAAGCGGCACAGCAGATGATGACGAAATTGCAAATCTTGGGCTTAGCCTGGCCAGAAGTGGTCAGTATGATAAAGCGATCCCAATTTTGAACCAAACCATTGGGTTCCCAGCCGGAAAGCATAATCGGGACACGAAATTGGCGTGGGTAAGCAAAGCTTATGCTTATTGGAAGAAGGGTAGTACCGAAGAAGCTAAGGCGTTGTATCAAGAATTTTTCGAAATGATGCCGAATGAAGCAGAACTTCGACTTGAATTTGCAGAGCTTCTTCAGGAAATGCAATTGGAAAAAGAAGCAATTGCACAATATGACTTAGTGATTAAACAATATCCTCAGGCTTTTGAAGTCTACCGCAGAAAAGGGGTAGCTGAGCTCATTATCAATCTGGTGAATGAATCAATTGCCTCATTTAACAAAGCCCTTGAACTTAACCCTGACCATAAGGAGACTTTATTTGATAGGGGACAAGCGTATGCGATTAAGGGGGACCATCAAAAGGCAATTATGGATTTTGAAAAGGCCGCTGAATTGCATGGTGAACTGTCGACTATGCATTACCATTTGGCTGATTCATACTTAGCTTATGGTAATAAATCGAAAGCATGTGAGGTATGGAGCCAATTGGCGCAATACGATGAAAAAGCGAAGGCGAAGGTTGCCGAGAATTGTAAGTGACCAAAACGATTAGTTAATACAAATCATCGATTTTCTTCTTTTCAATAGCTCTTTGAGCCATATCACCAATGGCCTTAACCCCGTTGATGAGGTTGGCAAAGCGTGGGTCTTTGGTAAGTCCTTTTTGATAACGTAAGTATATCTGCTGAATGATAACGGCAATTTTAAATAGGCCATAGACATAGATGAATACCGGGTTATCAATTGATCGGCCGGTTTTTATTGAGTAAAGATGGAGCAGCTCTTCTCTTTTTGGATTACCCGGTAGCAGACTCACATTTAATCCAAGTGCCTTTATCATATCAGGATCATTGGCATTAACCCAGTAACCAAGGGAAGTACCAAGGTCTAATAAAGGATCACCAATTGTGGCCATTTCCCAATCAAGCACCGCCAGCACATTGGTCCAATCATCTGGATCAAGAATGAGGTTATCATATTTGAAGTCATTGTGGATTAGTGTAGAGCAACTTTGAGTGGGCTGATTGCCTTCTAACCATTTAAGTGCATGCTCTATTGAAGGAATATCATCAGTTCTTGCTGCATAATATCGCTTGCCCCAACCTTCAACCTGCCTTTGAACGTATCCTTCAGGTCTGCCAAGCTGAGCCAGGCCAGCAACTTCGTAATCAAGGTTATGGAGTTCTGCAAAAGTATCAATCAGGGAGCTTGAGATGCCTTTCATTTTTTCAGCATTTGGCAAATGCTCTTTTGGCATTGAAAGCCTCAGAATAACGCCATTCACCCGCTCCATCACATAAAAAGGTGTACCAATTACAGATTCATCATCGGTGAAGTAGTACGGTTTTGGAACTTTCTTATAATGAGCATTTAAGCCGGACAGAATTTTGTATTCCCGGCCCATATCATGACCTGATTTCACTTTTGCCCCGAAAGGTGGTCGCCTGAGAACCAGTTCTTTATCACTGAGTTTTAGCAAGTAGGTGAGGTTTGAAAAGCCACCTGGAAATTGGCTTACACTCAATTCTCCATTTGCTTCAGGTATATTTTCCAGCAAACACTTTCGGAGATTCTCCAAGTTCAGCTCTTCCCCTTTGCGGGTTGGAACAGCATTGTCCCGATATTCGGCGCTCATGAGGTTTTATACTTTTTCAATATCTCTTTGGCTACCCTGCTTTTATGTACTTCATCGGCGCCGTCATAAATTCTCGCAGCTCTTTCAAACCTAAACCAATGAGATAACATGGTATCATCTGATATACCCAAAGCACCGTGTACTTGTATCGCCTTGTCTAAAACGGTTTGCAAAACATTCGCACAATAAAATTTAATGATGGAGATTTCTTCCCGGGCTTTGGAAGCCCCAATGGTATCTATTTTTTCAGCAGCGTCCCTGACCATTAATTTGGCTGCGTTGATTTCAGCCCTGCTTTCAGCAATCCAGTTTTGAATAGTTTGTTTATCACTTAAGGTTTTTCCTGGTGCAATTATTCTGGAAGCTGCCCTCTCGCACATCATGTGTAATGCTCTCTCACAAATACCCATCCAGCGCATACAATGATGGATACGGCCTGGACCAAGTCTCTTTTGTGCCAAAGCGAAACCTTCCCCAACTGCTCCAATCACATTCTCAGCTGGAACCCTTACATTTTCAAATTTGACCTCTGCATGGCTGTGCCATCCCGATCCTTTCTCTCCCATAATGGGGATATTTCTGACCAATTCAAACCCATCAGTATCTGTTGGCACAATTATCTGAGTGGCTTTATTATAAGGATTTTCACCTTCGGGATCGGTGATCGCCATGACAATTGAGAACGATGCACCATCGGCACCAGTGGTAAACCATTTATGGCCATTAATTACGAAGTCATTTCCATCTTTAATGGCAGTAGTGCTCATCATGGTGGGGTTGGAGCCAGCATGATCAGGTTCAGTCATTGCAAAGCAGCTCCTAATACTACCAGCCAGAAGTGGTTTTAAGAACTTCTCTTTCTGGTGATTGGTGCCAAACTCGATCAACAACTCCATATTACCAGCATCAGGGGCCTGGCAGTTCAAAACATAAAACCCAAAAAAACTACCACCAAGGGTTGCACAAACCTCACCGAATTCCGTGAGTGACAAACCCAAACCACCGTATTCCCTGGATATTTGCGGAAGCCACAAGCCTTCAGATTTCGCTTTCTCCCTCAAATCATCCAGATGTGGAACGATTTCAGCCCATTCCCTTGATAAATAATCTAGCTCAAGAGGATTGAGGTGCTTATTTAAAAATGATTGAATCTTGTCTATTAACTCTGTTAGCTCTGAGCGCATTTAAATCTGTTGAACGGTTATCTGATGTAAGATAACCGCTATGGACAGATTGTCTCAAATGGGTGGCACTATTTGGAAAGAAATAGCAAGTGTTATTTCAATTTTTCTCAAAGGGAACCTGCTCAATTACCACCACCTCTGATGCAGAGAAATAGCCAAAGGCCCCATTGCTGATATTGCTTTGAACTTCACCTGGAATGTAACCAAAAGGGCCTAAACCCCGCCACTCCGTTTCTGAAAGCATGGCCCTTACGAAGCTGTAATGTTCATCAGTCATGGAATGGAATTCTTCTATGACCTTTGTTCCTGGAATTGATAAGGCTGTCCGTGACTCAGTTGTTTCTCCGTAAGCCAGAAACCCTGGGGGCTCCAGACTGGGGTGCATGTAGTAAGCGGAATCAGTCACAACATAGTTGTTTGCCCTAACAGCTTCCTTGAATTGCTCCGGAAGCTCATCGTCGTTTTCAATAGTCTCCTGATCAAGCACAATTGCGAAGCGATAAAAGGCTGCAAACCCCTGACCAAAATTGGAGCGATAGGTATATGTGGTAGCCTCAAATGGCTCCCTGTTTGGTGGATGAACAATTGCTGTGATTAATTCTATGGGTGATGGATTGGCATTGAGTGCAACAAGAGGTGCGGTTGCTTCATAAAACTGACCATTTAATTCGATGCTTAAAACATAGGTTTTTCCTACCTGGCCGACTATGGAATCGGTCAGGTACAAACCTGGTTCAATCTCTGTCAATGGAAATTCAATGGCACCATCAGAAATTGTAACTACAGCTCCAGTAGCACCATCAGGAAATTCATCAACAATTACGGGTTGTGTGTAAGTCAACTTGACAAGATGCTGTTTTAGCTGAGTGGTAATGTTACCTTCTATAACCAACGTTCCTGAGGAGGTGTTTTGGCCTGGCCAATCAATTGTTTCAAGGCAACTTGCCAGGCTTAGTGTCGCTAAAATGTATATGAATTTTTTCATCGATTTAGAATTTGAAATTGTAAGTAACACTGGGGATAATGGTGAACAATGACAGTTTGTGAAAAGCAGATTTATCCTGATCCTTGACCAGGTCAATATCTTTTAATTCAGAAGACACAAAAACTGAAGCAGCATTGGCCCTGTTGTAAGCGTTGTAGATAGAGAAATTCCAGCTGCTATGGTTTTTTCGGTTAGGCTTGGGTTTAGGCAATAATGTAAAGCCAATATCCAAACGATGGTAATCGGGGATCCTTTCAGCATTTTTAGGGCCATAAATTGGTACGATATATTTGTCATATCTGAAGTTTTCAGTGGGTAGCGTTACCGGCCTTCCTGATGAAAAAACCCAATTTGTTGAGACACTCCACCTATCGCTCAATCGGTAATTAGTGACCACCGAAATATTATGCGGTTGATCATAAAGTGCAGGATATTCCTCACCGTTGTTGATGCCTTCAATTTCCCGTAAAGCCCTTGCATAACTATAACTTACCCAGCCGTTGAGCCGACCATTTTTCTTGAGCATAAACTCAACCCCGTAAGCCCTACCAGTGCCGGTTCTTAGCTCAGATTCCAGTTCCCTGTTCATGATCAATGTAGAATGATCAACATAGTCAACCTGGTTTTTGAGCTTTTTGTAATAACCCTCCAGAGAGATTTCTACAGCGTTATCAGCAAGGTTTTGAAAGTAGCCCAGGCTCAACTGGTCTGCGATTTGGGGTTTGATGTTTTTGCTGGCAGGGTACCACACATCAAACACATTCATGCCCAATGATAGGTTAGACAGCAATTGCATGTATTGCCGGTTTTTGTTGTAGCTGGCTTTAATGGAAGCACTCTTGCCCACTAAATACCTGGCACTGAATCTGGGCTCTAAACCAGAGTAAGTCTTATAAACTCCAGAGGTTTGTTCTTCGGAAATGATCTCGAAATTATTACCATAGTTAAAGAGTGTGGTTGATCCGAAAAGGTTGAAAAACGAATAGCGCAGACCATAATTCAATGAAAGTTTAGAGGTAACCTGCTGATCGGCACTGTAGTAAATAGCCCCCTCAAATGACTTACTTGTGGGCACATCGTTTTGCGGCTCATCCCGACTCATCCCAGGTTCAAATTGGTGTATTGTTCCAATGAAACCTGCAGCCAGGGTGGTTTTGGGGTTTGGAAAAAAGTTGAAATCATTTTTGAAGGTGATGTCTTCCACTTTGGAGCTCCAATAGAATGGAGTGTCCTCATCTGAGAGATCAATGAGGAAGTCGTACTTGCTATAAATCACTGTTGTATTGGAGAATAGCTTTTCATTGAAAATGTGGTTCCATCGGAGCGAACCATTTGAGTTGCCCCAATCAATTAAATATTGGAGTACCTGGATTTTATTGAGATCGCGGCCAAAATACCCTGAAGCATAAATGCGGTTGCGGTCATTTATCTTGTAATTAAACTTCGCATTCAAGTCAAAAAAATAGATGCGGGTGTCCCTGGTTGATTCATCTTTTGATAAACGAAAAAACTGATCGACATAAGTCCGTCTGCCTGAAAGCATAAAAGACGCTTTTTCCTTTTTAATTGGCCCTTCTACTGTTAACCGACTGGATGTGACCCCTATGCCACCAGATACTCCAAATTTCTGGTCGTTTCCATCCTTCATTCTAATATCCAGAAGTGAGGAAAGCCTACCGCCATATTGTGCGGGAAGGTGGCCCCGATAAAACTGCATATAGTTAATGGCGTCAGGGTTGAAAACACTGAAAAACCCCATGAGATGTGAGGCGTTGTAAACCGTGGCTTCGTCTAATTGGATCAGGTTTTGATCTGCATTGCCACCTCTCACGAAAAAATTGGTTGACCCTTCTCCCTGTACCTGTACGCCTGGCAAAAGTTGCACAGCTTTGATTACATCAACTTCCCCAAAAAGGGCTGGCATCTCTTGTATGGTCTGTATATCTAGAGTGGATTTGCCAAGGTCAGTAGAAGTGACATTCATTTCCGGGGTGTCTTCATAAGCACTGGCTTCAACAATTACCTCTTCCAATTGGGTTGATTCTTCGTTCAAATCAAAATTGATTGTTTGATTGGAAGAGAGGTCAAGAGTAGTGGTGTAGGCATCGTAACCTATGTAGGTTACCGTCAAATCATAAGTGCCACTGGGCAAAGTCAATGAGTAAAATCCGTAGGTATTGGCAGCAACACCAAACCAATCGGATGAACTTTCAATGGGTTTGGCAGCAATCGTTGCACCAATCAATACTTCGCCAGTTGCTATGTCAAGGATATGGCCGCTTAAGGTGCTTTTTTGGTTAGGGTTGTTTTGCTTTTTGATGATCAGCACCCGTTTCCCCCTAAGGATGAAATCAAGTTCCTGATCATCAAACATTTCAGTCAGGATAGTTCTAATTGACTGCGCTCTAACGTCCAATTGTATGATTTTATCAATTTGGACAGTTTCAGGGTTATATGAAAAATTAAGGTCTGTCCTTGATTCGATTTCATCGAGGTATTCCTTTCGAGTCCCTTGTTTTAGATCAAGGTCAATCGGTTCATCCAAAACACCCTGATCGGCCATCAATTGTCCGGCCATCGTGGTTGTTAGGAGGAAGAGTAAAAATTTGAGTTTCATTGATCCTTTTTATTTGAGTTTTTGAGTTTTCTTATTCACAGGAAGTTCCGTTCAAGAGGATACCCTCCGGGGAATCTGACCTTTCTAAATTGTAGAGGAGTTGAAGTTCTTCTAGTATGTCGTTCAGATCCATATTGTCGTAGTGAGAGCTCAGCTGACAGGCTGACTCACTTTCCAGTTCTAAAACAATTTTTGAATCATAATGCTTTGACAATGTGGATATTACCTTATTTAGAGGAGTCTCATTAAAGCTAAGAACTCCAGTTTTCCAGGCATCGAAATTAGGATCTTCGGTTGCTTGTACTGATAAATCGGATGTCAGGGTTCCTGTTAAACCAGGAGTGACGAATTGATTCTTGATGGCATTTCCGAAAGCGACCTTGCCTTCAGTAACAACAATTGCGGATGAGTCAGCACTGGTGAAATAATTGAAAGCGGTGCCAACTACCTCAACCCGGGCGCCGCCTTCTGAAAAGATGATAAAAGGTTGAGTGCTATTAGGTGCAACTTCAAAATATCCTTCACCATCAAGAGAGACAGTTCTGGTATCGGCATCAAATTTTTCAGGATATTCAAACGTCGAATTTTTGTTAAGCCAAACTTTAGAACCATCAACCAAAAGGATCATTTCTGATTTGGATGATCCTGTTGCGACATGCACCTGATCTCGGTTTTGCTGGAAGGAATAAATGAAATACCCCGCTACTGTCACCAATATGATGCTTGCGGCAATCTTGAGCCATCTATGAGGCTGTTCATTTTCTGAAGGTTGATTGGCTAATGCTGAGCTGAATCGCTGCCAGGCTTCGCCAGCATCAAAATTGTGGTTGAGGGGGAAGTGACCATATTTATCCCAAATTTTGGCTGCGTCATCGTAAATCGACTGGTTGTAATCGTTCTTTGTTCTCCAAGCAGCCAGTTCAGATTTCTCAAAATCAGAAGCCTCGTTTTTTAGCTCTTTGGCAATTAATTCAAAAATTCGGTCGTTTTCCATGCCCTTGTTTTGGGTTACAAGAGCTTAGACAGACAAGTCAATGTTTTATCCCAAGGTGATAAGAAAAAAAACTAAAATGGCCGCAGCCGGCATGGTTAGATCAATTAAAAGTTGGATGTAATCGGAGAGGTGTTCCCTCAATTGCTTTAGCGCTGTACCTAACTGATTGTCCACAGTTTTCTTTGCCAAACCCATTTCATCGGCAATTTCCTGATTACTCATTCCTTCATATAGACTTAATGAAAAAATAGTTTGCCGTTGAGGAGATAATTTCTCCAAAGCAGAAGAGAGTTTAACGTTTAATTCGCTAAAAGCTACCTGATTGTCAGTTTCTGATTGGCTCTGTTCAGGCAGGAATTCGGGAGTAGATATTCGTTTGTGCTTGTCTAGATAATTGAGCGATGAATTGATGACTGATCGCATCAAATAAGACCTCATACTTTGGGTAATCTTCAGGTCATGTCGCTTTTGCCAAACTTTTAAGAAGACATCCTGAACAATGTCCTCAGCGGCATTCGCATCTTTTAAAATAATGTAAGCTTTTCTAACTAACTCAGGATAGTGTGCATCAAAAAATGGTTTGAAATCTTCTGCTTGCACAATGAAATGACAGTCAGTGCTAAACGGCGAAACTCTCCCCACACCCACAGGTTCTGTTGGCATTGGGGTTTACAAATTGGAAGCCTTTGCCATTGAGCCCATCGCTGAAGTCAAGGGTGGTGCCAAGTAGGTAAAGGAGGCTTTTTTTGTCGACAAGAATTTTAATTCCCTTGTCTTCAAAAACCTCGTCATGGTCTTGCACCGCAGTATCGAACTCAAGGTCATACATCAAACCGGAGCACCCACCGCCCTTTACTGCCACACGAATATTTGAGTTAGGGTCTTTCCCTTCTTTCTCTCTAAGCTCTGCTATTTTGCTCTTTGCGCTATCTGTAACACTAATCATTTTCAATAATATTTATGTGATAGGGTTTAACGTAACGCTGTAAACATTGATCGTATGAATATCCCTGTCGTAGTATAATTTATCGAGGGCATCGTAAATGTTACTACCCCAGAAGTAGGAGGTATGCAACTCTTTATCGCCCCTTACAGACCACTGAATGGTGTAGGAACCTTCCTTTTCTTTGTAATCCTTAACGTATTCAAGCAGCTTGTTCAGGCTTTCTATTTTATCCAGGCCCATCTCTGACCTAAACAGAAAAGATTGATTGTGCCTCGGGTTGATGGTGATGAAGTCAACCT
The DNA here is from genome assembly GCA_040222875.1 of Cyclobacteriaceae bacterium. Taxonomy (GTDB): domain Bacteria; phylum Bacteroidota; class Bacteroidia; order Cytophagales; family Cyclobacteriaceae; genus JAJCYL01. The sequence continues at coordinate 222,648 of JAVKCG010000009.1, forward strand.
TCATGCCCCGATCGGTTTTTGAATATTCAAAAATTACCTGATTGCTTTTCAGGCCCAAAAAGTTCTCAATTTCATTCTGGATCCTGGCTATCTCTGTGTGTTGGTCGTTTCTTACATCAATCATTTACAAACCCTCATTTTAGCGATTATGACATGAAACCGTCTTGTTCAAGCAAAAGTTTCAACATCTTTGCAAAGATAGCCATTAATTGATTTTGACATGATTTTGAGCGGGTTACTATGAATAAAATCGAACATATAGGGATTGCAGTAAAAAACCTTGAGGAAGGCAATAAGCTTTACCAACGGCTGCTCAATGTAGCTCCTTATAAAGCTGAAGCTGTAGAATCTGAAGGGGTCGTGACATCATTTTTCAAAACTGGTGAATCAAAAATTGAATTACTGGAAGGGACTACGGAAGGGAATGCCATATCAAAATTCATAGAGAAAAGGGGAGAGGGCATCCATCACATCGCATTTGATGTCGATGACATTGCAGATGAAATGAACAGATTGAGAGCAGAGGGATTCATTTTGTTGAATGATGAACCGAAAAAAGGTGCTGACAATAAGCTTGTTTGTTTTGTACATCCCAAATCAGCAAATGGGGTTTTAGTTGAACTATGTCAGGAAATTAAGAATTAAAAATGGGAGACGATAGAGATATAAAGCGTACTGAGATTGGCGAGTTGGGTGAATTTGGATTGATCGAAAAAATTAAGAAGGAGGCGTCACTAGTAAATGAATCAACCATCAAGGGAATTGGGGACGATGCCGCAATAATTAAGTCCGGAGATAAGGTGAAGCTGGTCTCTACTGACATGCTTTTGGAAGCCGTTCATTTTGATTTATCCTATGTTCCACTTCATCATTTGGGCTACAAAGCAGTAGCAGTGAATGTATCTGATATTGCTGCAATGAATGGTGTACCGGAACAAATTACAGTGAATGTGGGCCTTAGTAACCGGTTTTCAGTTGAAGCGGTATCTGCTATTTATGAGGGCATTTCTGCGGCTTGTGATGCCTATAAGGTTGATTTGGTAGGGGGGGATACAACTTCCTCTCAATCAGGTTTAGTGCTGAGCATTACCGCAATAGGTACTGTTTTTGAAAAGCATGTCTGCCTTCGGTCTGGAGCAGGAAAAGGGGACATTCTATGCGCAACTGGTGATCTTGGTGGGGCCTATGTTGGCTTACAGGTACTTGAAAGGGAAAAGCAGGTTTACCTGGAAAATAAAGACATGCAGCCTCAGCTTGATAAGTATGAATACATTGTGAAGCGGCAACTCAAACCCGAAGCCCGTATGGATATAATCCATGAGTTGGCTGATTTGAAAGTTGTGCCAACCTCTATGATTGACCTAAGCGATGGTTTGGCCTCTGACCTAATGCACCTTTGTCATAATTCTAAAAAGGGGGCAACGATTTATGAAGATCAATTACCCATTGATAAACAGACATACGATACAGCAGTTGAGTTTAAGTTAGATCCGATTACTTGCGTCTTAAATGGCGGTGAGGACTATGAGCTGCTATTTACGATAAAGCAAAGTGATCATGAGAAGTTGAAAAACCACCCGGATATCCATTTTATTGGACACATTGATGAAACAGGAAGCGGCGTGAACCTGGTCACTAAAAGCGGAAATAAAGTTGCCGTAAAAGCTCAAGGTTGGGTGCATTTTTAAGAATACTCAACCCAGCTTAAAATTAATCGGCAGCACCATTCTGACGCTCACTTTTTGATTGTTGTGAATGCCAGCTTCCCAATCAGTGTATTTTTTCACAGCTTCCAAACCAGCTTTATCGCAGCCATGGCCAATGCCCTCAATCACTTCATAATCAGTGACTGTTCCATCTTTTCTCACTATAAACTGTACTAGCACCCGTCCTTCAATGCCAATTTTCCTCGCCTCTTCCGGGTATTCCATATTGACACCGACAAAATTGAAGAAGGTCTCATAACCACCTTTTGGCATGGGTAGCACATCAACATGCTCATAGATATCATCCTGAGATTGCTCTAAGGATGTAGTTTGGGCAACTGATTGTTGAATTGTGGATTCGCATGAAAAGATAAGCGCTACAAGGAGCAGCACTGTTAAAGAAGACCACATTCGAAATGGTGATGGATTCTCATTCATTCTTTTTAACATTTTTAAGCGCTTCATAATTGGTGGTGTGTTAAAATTATGGACCAATGACAACCCCATGTTTTTAAATGAATGGGCAGCTAATGTTGATTGATATTGAGTAATATCTTCACATGCAACTGAGTCTGCGATGTATTCATGGTTCAACTGAACCTCTTTCTTTAAAAAATATATTACGGGGTTAAACCAGAGTACAATTCGCAACAATTCCATCACCACAATATCAAAAGAGTGAAACCCCCGGATATGTGCGATTTCATGTTTAATAACCGGGTCTGATTCACTGATGCTGTCCTTATTGCAATCGAGGAATAAAACATTGAAAAATGAAGACTGGTTAACTTTCCCATTCGTTCTGGCAATGATTAAATGTCCAAAATTGTCTTTTTCTGATCTAACAATAGTTCTCGCAAGGATGAAAAGTTCAACCAAAAACTTTAAGCAAAAAACCGTTGCTATTGTGATATAGACAATTTGGAAATAGTCTGTTTCAGAAATAAGTCTTTCACTGATCCCAACCATTGTACTGATTTCCGGAAGCACAACAAGCTGGGCATATTGTGCTGGGATAAAATCAAAGCTAACCAGAGGGATTATTAAGGAAATAATTGGGGATATAAGAAGGAAAATGCGCTTAAAATTATGGCAAGTTTCATTACGAAGGAAGTAATGATAGTATAGATAAATCATTACCAGCGCAAGGGATGATTCAATCAAATAGCTAATCATTGCTCTCCCCTTTCTCTTTTAGTTCACCTTCAACATGGGCCATTAATTCTTCCAATTGTGAGGCATTCAGGTCATTCTCTTTAGCAAAGAAGGATACCAGGTTTTGGAATGAGCCCTCAAAATAATTGCCCACAAAATTTTTCAGGTAAAAATTTGAATACTCCTTTTTGGTAATAATAGGAAAGTATTCGTGGGTTTTTCCATAGGCTTTAAAGTCCACAAAACCCTTTTTAACCAAAATTCTAACGATGGTGGAAATTGTATTGTATGCAGGTTTGGGTTCAGGGAAGTGTTCTAAAAAGTCATGGACAAAACCTTTATGCAGTTTCCATAAAACCTGCATCACTTGCTCCTCAGCTTTGGTGAGTTCTTTCATCTAGCAATAATTTAGATCAAATATAAACTATATGATTAGTTATTCAACTATAAAAATAGTTTATGCTGATATTCTTTAATTGAGGTAGGGGTTATGAATGCTTTAAGAACTCCTTAAGGGGAGTATTGTCAAACGGGTTATGTTGAGTTGGCCATGCCTTCCCCCGCTTAGAACTTCGTATAAATACCCACTGAGAAATTAGGTGAGGCCAATACATTTTTGCCATAAGCAGCAAAACCCGCACTTGCTGTGAACCCAATCTTATTAGAAGCCTGATAGGCAATTTCCGGGGTGATGGCCAAATATTCTATGCGATTACTGAAAAAACCACCTTCTTCTGAAACAGTGGCATTTCCATTATTTATGGGTTTAACGCCTAAAATTTTTGTGATAAAGAAAAACTTACTGACGCTGGCACCTATCTCAAAGCCGTACCGAAATTCATCAGAGAAATTATTGGTGCGGTTATTAAAACCAGTTGTAAGGGTGTAGTAGTATTTACCAAATGAATGGCTTAGGTCGAAGGTGAGCATTTGATTGAACTCTCCGTCTCCTGTTTGGATGGATTCTCCGGCTCCACCTTTCGGATTACCGATGGGGAGGCCAAACGTTAGAGTCGCCGATAAAACATAAGGTTGGTTGCGAATAAGACCGTATTTGAGCCCAATATCGGTATCCCCGAAGCTGGTAACATCATCACCCCGTTCTATCAATGTGCCATCGGGAAACTCCCGCTGGTTAATAACACCTCTTGACAGGAAGGGTACGTAACCCATCACATCGACTTTATCTGATAACCCATATTCAAAGTAGATGCTTGTGCTAAAATATTTGAAGGTGGCGGGAAGATCTATAATATGGCCTGCCGGTGTATAGTATGATCCTGCAAATATGGCCGATTGCCCTAGTTTGAGGTAACCACTACCCTTATCCAGCGTCCATCCGCCCCCTGCAATAGCGACCCCACTGGAGATTAAGCAAATGACAATAAAAAGGGTTTTAGTAAATAGCTTATTCAAATTCGCCATATCCAAGGGTTACACTAAATGGCATGCACCATACGATTAGATAATCATAGGTATTCAGGTTTACTGTTTTGGGCAACTCATAGGTCACCACATCACTTGTGGTTACCGCTTTGTTTTCATCTACCTGAACACCCCCAGAAACGCTGTTGGTCTGGTTGCTTAAATAATAAAATGGCCCCGGGCCGGAAATTTTTGGGTTAGTGATTTCTAAGAATAGATCACCATTTTCTTCGTATATTCTTATTTGTCCTGAGATATTATAACCGCCCCTTCCCTTTAATTCACCTACTCTTTCCTCAAAAGTTTCAACAACCTCATCGATGGTTACAACAATGCCAATGCGATCAGAAATACCATCGGCCATGGCAATCACATCTGCAGCACCATCCATTAGGCCTGTGGCAACACCATTTTCATCAACAATCAAAACATCTGGATTGGTACTTGTCCATTCAATATTTGACGATGATTTCTGACCAACTTTATTGAAAACAGACGCCTGAAGTTGAAAAGTATGCCCCACTTGTAGTTGCTGAGGGAAATTGTCGATGCGAATAGTTTCATCAAGAAATTCTTCAACTTCAGTTTGAACGCATGAAACCATCAAGCCCAAAACAATTATAGATAAGAACCTCATATAATGTAAAGCTACGGGTAATCTATATTTGAGGCGGTCAACAGATTGACAAATAACATACAATGACAAAAAAGGTAGCATTAGTGCTTTCAAGTGGTGGGGCCAGAGGGTTGGCACATATTGGTGTAATAGAGCGGTTGGAAGAGGAGGGATATGAAATTAGCTCTATCGCAGGAACTTCTATTGGAGCCTTAGTCGGCGCCTTTTATGCATGCGGAAAGCTAGAAGCCTATAAAAAGTGGGCCATTGAATTGGATCGGATGGATGTTTTTAAACTTTTTGATTTCACCTTTAGTGTTCAGGGGTTCATTCGTGGCGAGAAGGTTTTTACTGAATTGAAGAAGGTAATTGAGGATATAGATATTGAAGATATGCCCATACCATTTGCGGCCATTGCTTCAGATGCCAAAAATAAAAAAGAAGTGGTTTTTGATAGCGGAAGTATGTATCAGGCTATTAGGGCTTCTACGGCCATCCCCACAGTTTTAAAGCCTCTTAAGGTGAATGATATGGAACTTGTTGATGGGGGTGTAACCAACCCGGTACCCGTTGATAGGGTCAAACGCCATTCAGGGGATATTTTAGTGGTCTCCAATGTGAATGCCTCAATTGCCTACGAAAAACCTAAGAAAACAGAGAAGGTTGATAAACAAGGAGAAGAATCTTATGAGCAAAAGATTTCGAAATTTTTTGATAATTGGGGAAAGCTTCTTCCCGGAACATCAGAGCCCACAAAAAAACTGGGGTTCTTCGATTTAATTAACAGGTCAATTGATCTCATGCAGGACAAATTAACAGATGCCCTACTTGAGAAGCACAACCCAGATATGCTGATCCAACTCTCGCGGGATGCAGCTTCAACTTTTGAATTTTTTAGGGCCAAGGAGCTTATTGAAGCAGGCAGGAAGGCTTATGATGAGGTTGGGAAAAACGGCTGACCATAAAAACCGCAAACATATATTTGTAGCAATGGGATCACCACCGAAATGGGTGTATTGGTTGCTGGCTATCTTCAGTCTGTTTTGGGTACTTGGCAATTTGGGAAACCAGTATTTGTGGCAAGATGAAGCCCAAACAAGCCTCATTTCAAAAACAATTTTAGAGCATGGAATTCCCATGGGCTCAGATGGAAAAAACTCATTCTCACAAGAGCAGGGTGCGGAGTTTGGAGATGACTTTATATGGAAATGGCATACCTGGTTGCCGTTTTACGCTCAGGCACTTTTCTTCTTTTTATTTGGTGAAAGTAATTTCGTAGCAAGGTTGCCCTTTGCCCTATTCGGACTTGGTAGTTTGTATTTTGCTTACAAATTATCCGGGCTTTATTGGAAAGATGAGAGGAAGAGACTCATCCTTTTGATTTTAATGTTATCAAATATCAGCTTGATGATATTATTAAGGCAAGCTAGGTTGTACAGTCCAAGTATTTTCTTCACGATTGGCACTTTCTATTATTTACAAGCACTAATTAACAATAAGGTATGGGCCAAAGAGCTACTGACGGTCTTCCTCATTTTGCTGTTCCATTCCCATTACTTCTATTATGCAACAATGCTCTTAACCATCGGGATATACTTAATATTTTTTAGAAGAGGTGATTTCATGAAAGCCCTGTGGCCTCTTGGTTTGTCAGCTATTGTCAATATTCCTTGGCTGATTTGGTTTGGCAACTTCAGATATTTCGATAGTTACAGCGCTAACCTGTCTTCGGGGGAAATATTTGGTAGCATTCAACTCAATTTGCAATTATTATATCACCATACGCTGGGGGGGTATTTAATCCTTATCACCTTGTTTGTTGCTTTTATTGCAGTTTTATATAGAAAGCCACGAATACAGGTTCCGAAGAATATTTTCTTCATTACAATATTCATTTTAGTAAATCTTTTACTTCTTGCTATTGTAAGCCCACACCCTTTTTATAGGTATTTGAGTGTATTAATAATCCCTTCGCTGATCTTGGTAGCGGAAGTTGTTTATATCCCAAAGCTCATCCATGGCTGGCTACCCTATGCACTGGCTTTGGCCTTAACTGTAATACAACCTGTAGAGAAATACCTTTATGAATTAACCAACGATTATGATGGCCCCATTGAAGGGATTACAGAATATTTAAAGGCTCATGCCAATAAGGATGATACAGTACTCATAACTTACGGTGATATGCCTGTAAAATGGTACACGGGTTTAAAAACATTTGGAGGTCTTACTGGAGAAAGTTTAATGCCTGCTGCAATTTCGGATTGGGTTATTGTGAGAAGTGGGTTTTGTTGTGAAGTTGAAAAGATTTCAAAAGAATTTGTCCGTGACCAAATCAATTTAAACAATTACAATAAAATTGAGATACCATATCCTGATTATATTTTTGAAAACAGAGAAGAACCTGATTTACGTATATTTTACCCCGTAAAAAATCAAAATGTAATCATATACAAGAAGAAATGAGGTTTTTGCCATTTATGATTATCCTCACGGTAGCCATTGTTGTCAGACTACCTATTCTCGATGTGCCGTTTGAACGGGACGAAGGTGAGTTTGCCTACGTTGGAAACTTAATATTAAGTGATGTAACACCATATTCATTTGAAGGTAATCTCAAGCTTCCAGGAGCATACTATTATTTCGCTCTGATGATTTTCATTTTTGGTTCATCAGTTTCTGGAATTCACATGGGGTTGATAATTGCGAATTTCATTTCAGCGTGTTTTATCTATCTAATCGCTAAAAAAGCCTATGAGGATTCCAGAATGTATACAATACTCGCTGCGGTGCTTTATTTGATAATGGCAACTCATCATGCTGTTCTTGGTTTTGCGATGCATGCGACTCAGGTTTTGGCACCGTTTTTAGTTGGTTCAGTATTTTTTTTAATCTGTTTTTTTGACAAAAAAAAATATGTATGGCTAATTATTAGTGGTGTTTTGTTTTCTGCAGCAATAATTGTGAAGCAGCCAGCATTACTGGCTGGTATTATCTATTTACCTCTTATCGGGAAAGATTTTACAAAAAGTTTTAAGCGGGTATCAAGCTTGGCAATAGGTGTCGCAATACCATTTATTGTAATTCTGATACCAATATTCTTATCAGGTGCTTTCGATAATTTCGTTAGATGGATTTTTGTCTACGCTCCCCAATACGCTGCAACAGAACAAGATGGGAATAGTTGGTGGGATTTTCTACAAAAATGCTACAATAGTATAGGTGTCTTTTGGCCAGTATGGCTAACCGCTTTACTAGGTACTACCTTGATGAGTGAAACCTTCAGAAAGTATGACGTTCTAATTTTTTTTATGATTGGATCATTGTTGTGTATGGTGCCTGGATTTTTTTTCAGACCTCACTATTTTGTATTTGCTCTCCCAGCTATTTCAATAACTTCAATTTATGTGCTTTATTCAATTGATTTTGCAAGTAAAAGATTCTCATTAATTCTGGTTGTTCTATTTTTAGCAATAGGGTCAAAATCAATCTTTTATAACTATTCGCATTCCAACTTTGAAATTATGAGGTTTGCTTACGGAATTGACCCGTTTTATGAATCCCCTCAGATCAGTGATTTTATTAAACAAAATACATCTGAAGACGATAGGCTATTCATTTTTGGTAATGAACCGCAACTTTATTTTTATTCTGATCGGCGCTCAGCCAGTGAATTTATTTACACTTATCCTCTAGTCGAAAATCAGTCATTGAACGTTGAAATGCAGCAAAGAATGATCAGTCAGGTTGATAGCTTAAAACCGAAAATGATCATTGTTACACATGAAGAATCCTGGCAGGTGAATGAACACACACCCATGCTTATGTTTGATTGGATTGACAGTTTAGTAAATACCAATTATCAGGAAATTGGTATGATGGAAAATTATATGCAGGCACATGCTACCTTTAGTTGGGATCCCTCCAGCCAAAATACTGCTAAGCCATCCCCTGACGCAATCCTGAGATTTTATATCAGAAAGCCAGATTAGTTGCATAAATGAGAGCCGAATCTTGCTAAGGTCAAACGTAATTTTTATTAGTTAAACAAAAGTGAAACATATGTATTAATTTCACGTTTGTAGATCAAATCATTTATCAAAAATGAAAGGAACTCATTTAGGAGAATTTGAAGAATTGGTTTTACTCACCGTCGGGTCTTTGTATGAAGCGGCTTATGGCGTGGCAATTATGGATGAGATCATTAAGCAAACTAATAGAGGTGTGAACATTAGCGCAGTACATGCTGTGTTACAGCGCCTTGAAAAAAAGGGTTTGGTGAAATCTGAAATGGGTGGCGCCACAGCCGAAAGAGGAGGGAGGCGTAAGCGCTATTTTCATCTTACAAGGGCTGGTAAAAAAGCACTGGACGATTCAATGGAACTCCGCATGCAGCTTTATAAAAGCATACCCGACCTAAGTTTCAAGTTTTCATCAACATGAACCCTATGCCTCCCAAATGGGCGGATAAATTTCTGCGCTGGTTTTGTAATCCGGCACTTCTGGAAGACATCCAGGGTGACGCCTACGAGTTGTATGACCGTCGGTTAGAAATATACGGTAAGGTTGGTGCCGATCGGCGGTTCATTTGGGACGTAATACGGTTCTTCAGATGGTCGAATGTTAAAAGGTCAAAGTCAAAATATCAAACTAATCAGATTCCCATGTTTAAGAACTATCTCAAAGTAGGCTTCAGGAATTTAAGAAAGAACTGGGTCACATCAGCTATTAATGTTTCAGGATTGGCACTGGCTGTTGGCTGTGCCATCACTGTATTTATGTTCATCGATCATCAGCTTAATATGGATACATTCCATAGTAATTATGATCGGATTTATCAGGTTATCAATCATGTAAAACAAGACGGGGACGTTCAAAAATGGGGTGATTCGCCATTTTTGCTGGGGCCGTTAATGACAGAGAACCATTCTGAAGTAAAGCGAATGGCAAGGATTGAATACCAAAGTGGTAATGTGCGTTTTGCCGATAAGGTATTTAATGAAACTGTTGTATTTACTGATCCAGACTACATGCGGATTTTCGATTTTCCATTACTCGATGGCGATAGGTTTGCCATGGATCAGAAAGAGCAAATTGTAATCAGCTATAATTATGCCGTGAAGTACTTTGGAACTGAGGATCCGGTAGGTAAAAGGATGTCAGTTAAATATTCCAATGGAGTAATCCAATCATATTTCGTAGGAGCTGTTCTTGATGAATTTCCAGTGAATATAAGTTTCGGGTTCAATATTATGGCACCGATGCAAAATTTTTTAGACCTGAAATTAAAGGAGAATTACGACTGGTCACAATTTGCTGACGCCACTTTCATAGAACTACACCCTAATCAGGACCCTACCGCGGTGGCTTCATCATTACGCCCATATATCGAACTGCAAAACGCCACAGATTCGAAATGGCCTATCGAAACTTTTGAACTCTGGCCCCTGGCTGATCTAAGCGTTAGAAACCACGAAATTTCAGGTGCAGTATCAGGAGGGGGGCATCCCGCTGGCAGAATTGCACTATCGGTAATTGCCATCCTCCTGTTGACTTTAGCATGCTTTAATTATATGAACCTTGCGGTAGCCGCAGCGACAAAGCGTTTGAAGGAAATTGGTCTTAGAAAAGTACTGGGAAGTGCAAGAGCAGGGATTATAAAGCAGTTTTTAATTGAGAACGTGGTGCTCTGCTTATTTGCATTAATACTCGGTGTGGTGCTGTGTTACAGCCTATTAATGCCTGGGTTTAATATGCTCATACCTGTGGTAATCCCATTTGCCTTTTCCAGTTTTCAGGTGGCTTTCTTGTTTTTTGCGGCATTGCTTTTAGTAATTGGAATAGCGTCTGGTGCATATCCCGCCTTTTACATTTCTAAATTTCAACCCGTTCATATTTTCAGGGGAAGCCAAAAATTCGGTGGAAAGAACATATTCAGCCGTATCCTGCTCACATTTCAATTCATAATTGCCTTCACTACCGTCATTGGTAGTTTCGTTTTTACTGACAATGCCATTTACCTTAAGGAGCGGGATTGGGGCTATGAAAAAGCGAACCTATTATCAATTCCGGTTGGAGAGAACGCTGTTTATAATAAGCTTAGGGATAAAGCATTACAAAATGCTGACATTGAGTCGATAGCAGGGGCAGAAGGTCATATTGCCAGGTCTGGTAGACTAACCACCATGGAGCATCTTGAGAATCAATACACGGCTATGAGCTATGCGGTTGGTTTCGATTATCTGGAAACGATGAATATCCGCCTAAAAAATGGAAGGTTTTTTGAACGATCTAAACCTTCAGATTTAACAGAATCAATGATAATATCTGAAGCCCTGGCTAAAAAATATGGCTTTACCGAACCTGTCGGGGAAACCATTAAATACGATAGTGTGAATTACAGGGTAATTGGTGTTGTAGAAGACTTCTTCTACAATGATTTTTATTCAGATAACCACCCTGTTTTTTTTACAATGGCGCCAGAAGCAGATTACAAATACGCCGCCATACAGGCGGCTCCCGGTACCGTAATGGATGTGGATGCTTATCTAAAAGAAGCGTGGCTTGAAATTTCACCAAATGACCCTTATAACCGATTGCATCAAAATGATGCTTTTTTGCAGTTTTATAATGACAATGAATCCAACATTATCTTAATCAGTTCTGTATCTGTTTTTGCCATTATTCTTTCAAGTATTGGGCTGTTCGGACTTCTGACATTTAATATCACGAAAAGGCTGAAAGAATTCGGCATTAGAAAGGCCCTGGGAGCAGGGAAAATGAATATCATTAGGTTGGCCAATAAGGAATACGTCTGGATTTTAACACTTTCATTCATAATTGGGGCACCATTTGGCTATTTATTGATTCAACAGTTGATAAATGAGATATATACTGACCCCCAACAACCAGGAGCATGGCCTTTTATAATTGCCATATTAATTATGGCGATTACAATTGTAATAACAGTTTCAGGGCAGGTGTTAAAAGCAAGTAGGGTGAACCCAGCTCAGATTTTGAGAAATGAATAATTATAATTGAGGAGTTATTTTTACCTTATGAAATCAACTTACCTGAAAATTGCGGTGCTGTGTACCATTCTTGGTGTTATTGGCTGTGAACAAGGAAGAAAAAAGGCTAATAATTTAACCAGTATAGAATACTCAAGTTATGGGGACTCAATCTCTCCAAATGACGTTGTTGATATAGGAGCCTTGGCCTCTGCAATGAATGGCGCAGACTCAGTTGAACTCAAAATAACCGGCACCATCGATAAGACTTGTAAAATGAAAGGCTGCTGGATGACCCTAAAGACACCGAATGAACCTGTTAGGGTAACTTTCAAGGATTACGGCTTTTTTGTGCCGAAGCAAGGCCAGGAAGGAAATGAGGCAGTGGTTGAAGGAACAGCTTACAGAACAATTACTTCTGTAGATGAATTAAAGCATTATGCCAAAGATGCCGGTAAAAGCGATGCAGAGATTGCCGCTATTACAGAACCCATAGAGGAGTACACATTCATTGCCAACGGGGTGTTGATTAAGGAAAACAATACCGTCGATTAATCAGTCTGTTAAAACTCTTAAATACTTAACCCAGGGCCCGGTTTCCTCTTTATAGTTTTTAGCCAAAACTCTTGAGATTTGATAAATATGCCCCAGATCGTGGGCTGTCCACGTAGCCAGGAGTTGTTTCAAGGTTATCTTACCAAATTCTGGGTGAATTCCAGTCAACTGTAATGTCTCTTCACTAATCTCAAGAGTATCTAATTCATTGAGGTTCTGATTTCTTAAGTGTGTGAATTCTGTTAATAGATCATACAAAGATTTACCCCTGCTATTTTCAAACTGAGCAAATCGATCGAATGGTGTAAATGGCTCTGTGGACTTGGATAAGATTAATTTCGTCCTCGGTATCCAGTCGGTCTTTTCACCATGAATTAGATGCCCAATTATATCAAAAGGACTCCAGGTAGCTTCTCCTTCATTGGTTTTTGCCCATTCTTCAGGAACTGAACTTAAGATCGCCTTCAGTAACCCAGGCGTACCGCTTAGAATTGACCGGCTTGTATTGATATCAAATTGAGCCATGATGAGGTTTTAGTTTGAAAATTAAAGTGATCTTAAGAAAAAGCTCTAGTGGTATACTGTGTAAAAAGCTTCTGGTAATTATGACAGTGAAATTATTTGATCTAATCATTCACCCTTTATTCTGTAAATTCGTTAGAGTGCTGGTTTTTATTAAACACTAATGATCAGATCATATTTAATATTCATTTTTTCTTTTTGTTTTAGCTTAAATAGTCAGGCACAAAGTTTTGATAATCAAGAGATTAAAAAATTTATTGATAATTATAAAAAAGACCCAAAAGGCCCCTATAAGGACATCCGATGGTTTTGTAAGGACGGTACATTTTTGCCTCCCGGCCAGAACTGCCCTGAAATAGGCGCTCCCCAAAGGGCGAGGTACAAGGATGATGTAGTTGCGCTTGCAAAAGCCAGAGGAATCTATCTCGGACAAATATTAGCATCTACTCCACAGGAAGAATTTCTGGATAAGCCGAATTATTTCTCCAGGATGAAGCAATATCAATTAGAGAAATACCTCAAAGGAATAGATAACGGCTGGATCAATCGAAGGGCACAATTTTACCGGGGATCGGTGCAATCTGAAGATGAGGAGGCCTGGGGGATCAACTTTCTGACATGGGTGCTAGGCAACGATGAAAATGTAAATCAGTGGTTTTTCATGATCAGGGAAGCCATGAAAGACATTCCACACCGTGGTGATGACAACCGGATGCAAAACATCAGAGCAGTATCGAAAGTGCTTTCCGATTCGATACCGGCTTTTCTTGATCTGAGGGTGAAAATTCATGGACAGCCTGATGTTAATGATATCCAGAAAGTGAAGGATTTCAGAACAGCCAGAAAAGGCAATCTTAAGGCTTCACTTGACAAGCAGTTCGATGAGCTTATTAAGGATATGGAGTTCGTATATCAGCCTGTAGATTTAGAATCTTTAAATAAGCTGGTTCAAACTTTACCCGCCAATCATTCGGTAAGGTCCGCTTTATTGGAACTGTCAGGGTTATCCACTGGTGTTACCTCTCAGGTGAAGGTGACTAAATATGCCGATCTCATTTTCATGATCAGGCAAGAGCTATTAGCTGCCAGCAGTCCCCAAAGACTGGCCCTGATGGATTTGTCCATAAAACTCGAAAACCTTATGTTCAATGAAGCAGCCAACTGGTTTCCCGAGACTCCAGCGGATTTAATCGCCAAAAATTATCAGTTTTCTAAGGCTCTGGTTGGCACTGGTCACCTGGAGTTGTGGGAGTGGGAACAGCTCAATGCAGGCATCACACCACCTGCAAAATCAGAATTGACCATTCAGGAATTGAACGATTACCTCGTTGAAATTCGCAAGGTGGTAGAATGGGGCTCAGGTATTGTAAGGGCTACCTATGATCCGGTGATCCATCTCTATGAAGGCTTTGAGCCTATGTCAACTGGCTTTTTTGATGACCGGATCCGCTCATCATTACTCTTGCCTTTGGGCACCTCAGTAGGGGAGATCAGTGACTTCATCTCCAGGGAATCATCACTCACAAATAAGGTGTTGACTATCGGTAATCAGGGCCACATCCGCGGCATCAACCCCGGTTATGCCAAAGGGGAGTTGGTAGTAATTTCAGAATCCCCTGAGGACATTGAGGTAAGCCGTGATAAGATTTACGTTTTCCAAAGGCCGCCGTCCGATCTGAAACCCGTTTCTGGAATCATGACAGTGACAGAGGGCAATTTGGTGTCTCATGTTCAGTTGCTTGCCAGGAACCTTGGGATTCCTAATGCAGTGGTATCCAACCAAAATTTGGATGATTTAAAGTTGTTCTCAGGCCAGGAAATTTTCTATGCGGTATCTCCAAAAGGTACTGTTATTATGAAACCAGTTGCAGAAATGACACCTGAAGAAGAAACACTTTTTGCAGTAAAGCAACGAAGCAACCAGAAGGTGATCATTGAGGTAGATAAAATGCAATTGGATAATCCAGCCATTCTCGATATGAGCAAGATCAAGGCAGATGCTTCAGGAATTTTATGCGGCCCAAAAGCCGCCAACCTGGGGCAGTTAAATTACATGTTTCCTGATAAGGTGGTAGAGGGATTGGTGATCCCGTTTAGCATTTTTAAGCAGCACATGGAGCAGGCAATGCCTGGAAAAAATCAAACTTATTGGGAGTTCCTTAACGGTGTGTTTGAAAGAGCAGTGGAGATGAGGTCTGATGGGACCGAAGAGCCTAAAGTAGATAAATTCGTTTTAGGCGAATTATCAAAGCTCAGGGATGAAATAAAAAAAATGCCGTTCAGGGAGGATTTCATAAACAATTTAAAGGCTGACTTCCAACAGATATTGGGGGCACCAATCGGTCAGGTTCCGGTTTTTTTAAGGAGCGACACCAACATGGAAGACCTGAAGGAATTCACAGGAGCTGGCCTCAACCTTACACTTTTTAATGTTCGGGAAGAGGAAAAAATCCTTAAGGGGATTCTCGATGTTTGGGCTTCGCCTTATACTGAGCGCAGTTACAAATGGCGGCAGAGTTACCTGCTCAATCCTGAGAATGTGTACCCGTCAATTCTCATTATCCCGAGTGTGGATGTAGACTATTCAGGTGTGTTAATTACTAAGGGCGTAATCAACGGTAATGCTGACGATCTCACGATTGCTTTCAGCAGGGGTGCAGGTGGTGCTGTTGATGGCCAGTCGGCTGAGTCCTATCTTTTAAAATCAAATGGTGAAACCGAGTTGATATCCCCTGCCAGGGAAGCTTTTTTTAACCGATTACCTGAAGCTGGTGGAACTAAAAAGGGCATTACAAGTTTTAATCAGCCAATCATGAATGAGCAAAACATCCGGGAGATTAGGGAGTTAGCGCAACAGGTAAATGAAATTCTCCCGAATGCCGAAGGTGTTGAAACATCAGGCCCATTTGACATTGAATTGGGCTTTAAAGACAATAAGCTTTGGCTATTTCAGGTTAGGCCGTTTGTTGAAAACAAGAATGCGCTTACCACTGAGTACCTTCAATCTATTTCACCAGACGTCGATAATCAAAAAGTAGTCGACATTACGCTACCTCTCAATTAATCATGAAAAACAGGCTCATACTTATTGCATTAATGTTGGTTACAGCAATGCCGGCATCACCATATCCAATCGACGGATATTGGACTACTGGTATCAGCCGGCTATTGAGGCTTCAACTGGTTTTGGATGGAAGCATTAAAGAAACTGCACCAATTAAGGGTGCGCAGAAATCTATTCTGGATATTGCTCTTAATTTGACCAATTCAAGAGGGGACAGTCTGGAAACTTTGCCAAAGCCGGATGCAGCAATGCAAAAATCCATCACCTCAATTTTTCCAAATTTGGATGAGAGTTACTCACTATCGGTTTTGGAAATCACTGAAGGCAAGCCCATGAGGTTAGCCCAACTGCAGCCAAAACGGGGTTACCAACCGGGAAGTGTAGGTAAACTCGCCGTAATCTGCGGTTTGTTTGCTGAGTTGCAGAGTCTATATCCTGACTCCTTTGAGAAGCGGCAAGAACTTTTGAAAACAACCATGATCAGGGCTGGCAGATGGGCCATTCCAAATGAACATACAGTTCCGATTTTCGATCCTAAGACCAGAAAATTTGAAAAGCGGATTTTGAAAGAAAGCGATGTTTTTAGTCTGTATGAGTGGGCGGATCACATGCTATCAGTAAGCTCCAACGGGGCTGCAAGCGTGGTTTGGCGGGAGGCTGTTTTAATGCGGGCTTTCGGAGAAGATTATCCTGTTTCGGAGGAAGTGGCTACTGAGTATTTCAAAACCACCCCAAAATCTAAACTGACAGAAATAGGAATGGCTGTTGTCAATGACCCATTGAGGGCTGCCGGAATCACTGAAGATGAATGGCGTCTGGGCAGTTTGTTTACGTCTGAGGCTAAGAAGCTCTTACCTGGCTCCGGTGGCAGCACTGCCACAACCCAGGGCATGTTGAAATTTATGGTGGCTCTTGAACGTGGCAAATTGGTTGATACCGCATCAAGCCTGGAAATCAAACGCCTTATGTACATGACCGACCGCCGCATCAGGTACGCCGGAGCTGCTGTTTTGAAAGATGCAGCCGTTTATTTCAAATCCGGTAGCCTTTATGGCTGCACCCCCGAAGAAGGCTATATCTGCGAGAAATACAAAGGAAACAAACAGAATTATATGAACTCGGTAGCCATCGTAGAGCACCCAGATGGTACCACTTATTTAGTGGCCCTGATGTCAAACGTTTTAAAAAAGAACAGCAGCAGTGACCATTACGGGCTTGCTAGTCAGATTGATAGGATTGTTTGGAAGTAAAACCAAACCACGTCATTTCGAACAAAAGGTGTGAGGAGAACCTTTCACCAGGACCACGTCATTTCGAACGAACGGAGAGAGGAGAAATCCCCATCGGTTTGCAGCCATCCTTAACGAGATTCTCACGGTTTTTCGATCTACCGATCTCCAAACCTCAGAATGACGTTGAATTTTTAAGTAGAACACTACACCCGGTAACCCCGTCATTCTCTTGCTTGACAAGAGAAACTCCAGCCCTTTACCGAGGGCTGATCACCGCCTTTAAAATGTCGTCATTTCGAACGAACAGAGTGAGGAGAAATCTCCTTAGGTTTACTGCCATCCTTAACGAGATTCTCACGGTTTCTCGATCTACCGATCTCCAAACCTCAGAATGACGTCGATTTTTTGGTGGGCCATGATCTATTACTGGGCTACTAAATATCACTTACATGGTACATAGCGTGGGCCTTTTAGAAAGGTACTTTCGGATTAAAAAATGCGTCTAACAGTAATTATTTTTTTAACGTGTGTTTTTGCTTGTCAAAACCCCAATGAAACTATTAACGAATCTACACAAGGCACAGCCCAAGAATCATCGATTTTTCAAAACGTCACTTTGAACACTAATGCCCCTGCTGAAACAGCACAAATTGGGCAACTAATTGGCCTATGGAATTGCGTTTCAAAAGATTTAGTAGACTCTGTATGGTATGAAAATAAGGCGCTTTGGAAATGGGAATACACACTTGGTGGCCATGCAGTATTGAATCATTGGTGGCAGGAAGACAACTCCCTGAATGCCCCAACCCTAGAATATTTCGCTAATGGCATATTCATTTTTAATAAGGATGCAAAATCTTGGGAGGCGGTAATTCTAAACTCCCGGCCCCACAAAATATCACCAAAGTTTCAATTAGATTATGTAGATAAAGAGATCAGGATGCATGATGGTAGAGGGACCTGGTTGGTGAGTTTTTTTAATATCGCTAAAGACGCTTTTGATTGGAAGTATGAAATCAAAAAAGCTGATGGAACTTGGGGTAAAATCAGTGAAATTTCAGCTGTAAGAAAAGTTGAGTAATTAGAGGTAGCGTTCTTTTTGATGGACTAAAGTGCGGAGAAATCTCCATTTGGTTTCCTGTTACTAATCATTAATGAGATTCTCATGGTTTCTCGATCTGACGATCTCAAAACCTCAGAATGACGTAGATTTCTTATGCTGAACAGCACACCCCTAACCCCGTCATTCTCTTGCTTGACCAGATGATCTCCAGCCCCAACCGAGGGCTCATGATTGATAAAGAAGTAAGTTTAAAAAATTGAAAGGCTAAGATTAACAGTTATATAAAAAGCCATTCCAGAAACTATAATTGAAGCCAACGCCAGAATCCAACCGATCTTAGTTTGAATTACCAATTGATTAGTTTGCTTGGTCATTTGGCTGATCATTATCTCGTGGTCTGCCACAATTTGTTCGAGTTGATTTAGTCTGGTTTTCTCCTCCATCTTAAATGACTTTTGTCAAATTTAATATTTACAACGTAAAAATTGGCTCTCATTTAGGGTAATGTCCATATTCAACGTTATGGCTAAAATGACAGCTTCATATGGAAGATTTGATTTAGTATTCTCAATCTCGAAATAAGTATGGCGCTCTTTATTTATGCTGAACCATACACCCCTAACCCCGTCATTCTCTTGCTTTGACAAGAGAATCTCCAGCCCTTACCGGGGGCTGATCACCGCCTTTAAAATGCTGTTATTTCGAACGACGGAGTGAGGAGAAATCCCCATCAGTTTGCTGCTATCCTTAAAGAGATTCTCACGGTTTCTCGATCTGACGATCTCAAAACCTCAGAATGACGTAGATTTTTTATGTTGAGCACACACCCTTATCCCCGTCATTCTCTTGCTTGTCAAGGGAATCTCCAGCCCTTACCGGGGGCTGATCGCTGCCTTTAAAACGCCGTCATTTCGAACGAATGGAGTGAGGAGAAATCTTCTTCGGTTTACTGCTCTCGATAATGAGATTCTCACGGTTTCTCGATCTATCGATCTCCAAACCTCAGAATGACGTTGAATTTATAAGTAGAACACTACACCCGTAACCCCATCATTCTCTTGCTTGACAAGAGAACCTCTAGCCCTTGCCAAGGGCTGATCGTAGCCAATAAAATGCCGTCATTTCGAACGAACGGAGTGAGGAGAAGTCTCCTTCGGTTTCTGCTGTCGATTCTAAGATTTCACGGTTTCTCGATCTATCGATCTCCAAACCTCAGACTTACGATCTTTTTAATTTCTCGGTGCTCCTCTATTTCCCTCAGTGCAACTCTGTGTAATAATTACCTCAATGCCCATTCCTTACCCTTTCCAAAGGCTCAACCTCTGAAACCTGCACCCACTTACCATCTGCATACTCCCAGATATCACCAAAGACCCGCTTGCCATCATGACCACCAAATAATACCGCTACCTGACGCTTGCGATCATATACCATAGTAGCATGGTTCCTGGCGGCAGGTCTGGTTTCCAACTCCAGCATTTTCCAGCCACCATCTTGAAACACCCATGTCTCATCAATTCTTGTTTCCCCGTTCCAGCCCCCAAACCGTATGAGTTCACGATTCTTGAGATCGTAGACCATGGCGGCATTAAACACTCCTGGGGGTTGTTCAATGTCCAGTTTTTGCCAGGCACCATTGCCCCAAACCCACGTTTCACCCTGTGATTCACCGTATTGTTTATCAACTGTGCTGCCGCCAAACAATACTACCGCCTGCTGCTGAGGGTCATAAGCCATGGCTACCCCATGGCGCTCTGAAGGCCCTGATTCCGAGGCCAGGTGCCAGTCATTGTCATAAAATTCCCAGGTATCACCCAGCTTGATGTACTGGTCGCCCTGGATGGTGTACCCCCCGAAAAGCACAGTTCGCTCACTTTTGGGGTTGTAGACTGCCACGGCCTCCGCTCTTGGTGTAGGTGCATTGGTCGTTTCGATTTGCTCCCATTTCCCATTCTTCAATTGCCAGGTGTCATTGAGCATGTTGTTAGCGTTGGCAGCGGAACCGAAGAGCACCTTACTGCCCCCAAACAGGATGAACCAGTCATTGCTGGGATCATAAGTGAAGGCTGCAAAAGTGCGGGGCTGTGGACCGGGTTCAACTTCCAGCGATTGCCAGCTACCTTTTTCATATACCCACAGGTCTGCTAATACCTGCTTTTCATTTGCACCGCCAAAAAGGTACACCCTGCCATCATTGGAATTCCAGGCCATGGAGTGTGCATTCCTGACACTTAATTGCGCTTTTGGTTTGGTCGCTACTGCTTCGCTTTCACTTTTGGGTTTTTGTGAGCAACTAAATAGGAGTAGGGGCAGAAGGAGGTAGGTTAATGGGTGTGGCATTTCGGTTCTGAGGTTTTGAGTTTAACCGATGAACGGGGAGAGGGTGAGAGTTAAAGTTCGGAGTCCTTAAAGGTAAAAACTCTTGTAACAAGACGTAAAATATTCTGAAGATTAACTTTCTAAATAGCCATTTCTTATCTTAGCAAAGGAGTAAATACTTATGATTAATATATGCCTAACTCAATCACAAGTTTAGCTTTAATAAGATCAAATTGGGAACACAATAGATCGGATTATTTGGAGACATTCGTTCCCCTAATAGCAACTTTGATATTAAAGAGAGAACTTACAAAAATTGAATTAGCAAATCTTGATGACCTAAAAAAAGATTTCAAAAGAGAGTATGGCTTAATCATCCCTTATAGCCCAATTCAGCAGTTATTAAAACGCTTAACTAGAAAAGGTTTTTTGCAAAGGAATGGGAGGTATTATGTGCCAAATATTGAAAAACTAAGAAAGCTTGATGTTACGAAGAAATCAAAGAGATTCGAGACTGAATTTGAAGAAGTACTTGCTGAATTAAAACTCTACATTATTGAGAGAGCAGATTTAAGCTTTGAATTTGAGGCATTGGAGTCAGGTTTAACTCATTTTCTAAAACAGAATGACCAGGCCATTCTTTTTGCTGCTGATCATGATTCATTTTTGCCAAAGACCAGAAGTTCAAAGAAACTTGATCATTTAATCGCAGAATTCATTTCACATGTCTATAAAAAAGATTATAAGGTATTTTCATTCATAATCAACATCACAGTTGGTTATGCAATTACAGGAACTATTCTTTATTCAGAATTCAACTCATTTCAAGGCAAGTTGAAAGGAGTAAACGTATATTTTGATACGACTTTTATTTTTGATTTACTTGGTATTGATGGAGAATTCAAACAAAAACTGGCCACAGAATTAGTAAAAATTTTAAATAGACAGGGAGTTAATCTTTTCTTACTACAAACAAATCAAGGAGAAGTAGAAGCCAATTTAAGTGAGTGTTTAAAGCTTATGGATGATGGTAAGACTGATCCTAGTCGCGTATCTAACCTGACCTTTAAGCAGTGCTTTCAAAATTCGATCACTAATTCCGATTTACATGAGATTGTTGTCAATTTTGAAGAAAGGCTGCGGTCATTCTTAATAAAAGCTGAGATTGTCCCTGATTTTGTTGAAAACAAAAATTTTCAAATTGATGAAGACAAGCTCTATGATGTAATTGTGGACGTTTATTCAGCTAGAAAAGCAAAAGTGATCAGCACCAATTCAAAAGAAGAAGAAGAGAATAAGAAAAAGTTGGAGAAAAGTGAGAAAAGGAACAATACAATTTTACGAGATGTTAAGGTTTTATCGGGAATGTATAGATTTAGAGCCGGACGAAAACCTTCAACAATTAAAGACTGTAATGCAATTTTTGTAACTACAAATAGCTCTTTGGCATATGCTAGCAGACGTTATGAAGTTAATGAATATAAGGTCAACCACACACTTCCAGTAGCAATTACAGATGTGTTTTTAGGAACACTAATATGGTTGCAATCACCGGCAGAAATTCAAAACCTACGTGAAAAGAAGCTATTAATGGATTGCCTGTCAGTAATGCAGCCTGGTGAAAAATTGATCAAAAAGTATGTGGAACAAATTGATTTATTGAAAGCAAAAGGAGCAATTTCTAACGAAATGGTTTACTTGCTTAGAGCACACAGGTCTGCATACAATATCTTGGAATCCAAAACACTAGGGGATCCAGATGAACTAAATGAACAGTCAACACAAGAGATTATCGATGAATTAATAGCCCAGATAAAGAAAGAGGAAGTAGGCAAGTATGAGGAAACAAATTCTAAAATGTTACAGATGAAATCTGAGAGAGATGAGGCTAAACGTGAAATAAAAAGGCTTAAGCATTCAAAAGCCACACAGTTACTCAAAACTCTTAAAGATTTAAAATCTCAAATTGATGGAACTACCGAACGAATTAAAACTTTAGAGCAAATGGCGAAAATTAAGGTTCATCAAGTTATCCGATCAATTTTCATTTTATGGCTTTCATCGACAGTTATTCTAGTTATTCTAACAATACTTTTTGGATGGGATACAATGGAACCAATTGTCTATTTTGTAGGTGCTATTACAACAATTGGGTCGTATAGCTATCTCTTTTTAAGAGGAAAACACTTGAGTCTTTCTGACATAGTAAAGCAGATGGTTGAAGAAAAAAAGATGAAATATTTAAATGAAAATGGAATTAAATTGAACGATTTAAATGAATTGATTAAGAATAAGAAAAATTTAATTCTTGAAGTAAAAGCATTTCGTAATTCAACAGCGAAGAGTAATCTCTCAGATGAATCTACTCCCTAATCGCCCCCAACGCTTTCTCAGCAAAATCTCTAATTCTTGAATCAGTGGAACGGGTTTGTGTAACCACCAGTTTCCGGTAGCGGCCATCTTTTAGCTGGCTGATCAGGAAAAGCACTGCCTGCTTCACCTTCACATCGCGGCCGGCCATCAGCATTTCAATGCACTCAAACTCAGAGGGCACTTTTTTGTCCAGCGACTTCACGGCATCCTCGGTCACATGTTCCAGCAGGGCGGTTTCAATAATCGGGATGATCATCTGCTTGATGTTCGGCTCCAGCACATTCTCCATAAACTCCACTGCATTTTCGCGGAGGTCGGGTTTGTTGCTCTGGATGCCATCCCAGGCACCAAGAATATCAGTGGGAGGGTAGCGCAGGCCCAGCAGCCGGAAGATGCGCTCAATGTTGCCATCAAGGCGGCGCTCCAGAAGGCTGATCAGGCTGTTCCTGGCAGTCACCACCTGTTCGTTTTTAGTTTCGGCCGTTTCAGCAATCGACTTTTGGGCGTAAAGTGCCACCAGGGTGTCCTGGTAAATCCTCGCCTCCTCCACAATTTTATCAAGCACCTTCGACTTGTGAAAATTATGGTGGGGGTAGTTGATCCGCAGGCTATTCAAAGCCCTGAGGGCATTGATCCTGATAGCGATGCTCTGGTGGTCAAGTAGTTGAAAGAGAAAATCAACGGACTTCTGTGAATCGATCAGCCCCACCACAAAAGGGGTTTCCGCAAGCGTATCCTCAGTTAGACCATTGCCCTCCAATTTGTCTTCGATGTCATCAATAATGGAAGGGCCATAATTACTGAGGGCCTTTTGAGCTGTTTTAGTATGGGAGTCCGCGGTCAGTTTTTGCAAAATGTCATCCACGAAAATGCGGTTGAGTGAAGCCCCGGCAGCAGTAATGGCCTGATTGGCGATGGCTTCATTTGTCGCATTAATTTTCGACTGAATGAAACCATGGAAGAAGCTGATGTTTGATTTTCCGGCAGCTTGCAGCAGTAGCGACATCAGCTTGATGGTCTCAGCATCCTCGTGGAGGTTGTTCAGGCGGTCAATCTCGGCCTGAATTCTTTCACCAAGATTGAAAAGGTTACGCAGTTCGGGATTGTCCCGGGTTTCAGTGGCCAGGCTCACCAATGCGGCCCCTTTAACCTCGGGGTCGGGATCATTCAAAAACTGCTCAATCAATTTATTGAGGTCTGTCGGTGAATGCTCAATCAGGTACTCAAATGCCTCAATCCGAACCTGGTCATCAGTGTGCCGGGTCAATGGTTTGACAGCCTCGATGGCGTTTTGGTCTTTGTAGAAATAGAGCGTCTGCAAAGCTTCAGCGATCACCTCTGCGGAGGGGTGCTTCAGCAGGGTGACGACATCAGGGTACAGCCTGCGCTCTTCCAGTTCCCGCACCTTTTTGAGCATATAAATGATCTGCCCTTCAGTGCCGGTTTTGATCACTTTTTGGATGCCCTCAAACACAGACTTATTGCCAAAATCAAACTGTTCTTTAGCTGGCTTGTCTTTGTTGGCCTCCTTCAGTTTTACATTGAAAAGCCGGAAATATTCCCTTCGGATTTTCAGACCGGTAATAATCCAAAGAACGATGCAAACCAGAATAAGGAGGCTCACAAATCGCACTGGCATATCAAAACCTGTAGTGAAAAAGAAGAGCAGCATACCCCCAATGCCAGTGGCGAGGCTGTCGATGAAAACATCGATAAAGGTTTTAGTCTGGCTTTTGATGTGAAGTGGAATCGGTAAGCTAAGAAGCTCAACCGCCGATTTGTTCACACTTTGCTTCAGGGTGCCATCAAACATTTTTATGACGATAGCAGCCCACAGTTCAGGGAAAACCAAAAATGCCATCGCCCCGATAAAGACGCCTCCCGGTAAAACAAACAGGGATGACCCAACGCCATAAACGCCCACCACCCTGGCGGTGATGAATAACTGGACTAACAGCGATAAAATATTGAGCGTGGAGTACCAGAACCCGAAAAATGAGGCAAGGCTGTCAGGGTCTTCAATGCTGGCGGAAGCTGCCGCACTGAACTGGTAATCGACCAACTTGCCAACCAATGCACCCACTCCAATAATAATGGCCAGGTAGGTGAGGTGCTTGGAACTTTTAACCAGGTTAAACGGGTGGTCTGCAACTGACTTGACCCGCTTCTTTTGCTGGTATTTTGATTGCGACTGCGAAACAAATTTCTTCCAGATGTGGCTGGTAATCGGGGCACTGATCAGTAGGAAAAAAGCCCCGATAAAGAGCAGGTTTTCAGTGCCAATTAGTGGGGCTAAAGCTGAAGTGAGGTAGCCACCAAAAATGCCACCCGCTATTGCTCCTGCACCCACAAAACCAAACAGCCGTTTTGCTTCCCGGGAGTTAAAAACGATGTTGCCAAGGATCCAGAATTGTGAGGTGGTGAGGACGGCGAATATTGCTACCCAGATGTAGAAAAAGTAAAGCACCCATCCCTCCAGATAGTTGAGCCTCAGCAGTACACCAAAAGCAAGCAGCAGCAGGATGGAGGTACGCAGGGTCAGGAGCATTGCCTTTTTCAGGCTTCGCTCAATGACCAGCCGGGAATAGCCAACACTCACAAATCCGGCAAATACTGCAACCAGGATGTATGCTAAAGGCAATCCTTCAATGCCAAACTTGTTCAGGAAGAGCGCATTGACAGTTGGCTTCACTATCAGTAGCGTACTGATAATGAGGAATATATTCAACTGCATCAGGAGGGCTTTGTTAAGCTCACCCTCCCTAATGTTGAAAGCAGATTTTAAGAAATTAGTTATGTAAAGCAATGTTCAGGCGTCAGCCCCAATCTTAGGACTTTTTCTCACTTTTCAACAAGTCATCTACCACTTTTACCAATTGTTTAAGCGTATTTGAGCCGTCTTCATCTTCCAGGAGGGCTACGAGGATGTAACGGCGGTTTGGTCCCCAAACGAGGATCGAATCGCTATGGAAGTTTCTCCAGGTGCCTGACTTGCGGTACATTTTCGCTTGAGGGGCAAGTTTCTCCACCTCTCCAACAAACTTGTGGTGCAAAGCAGGGTCCACCATTACATCAAGCATCTGCTTTGAGCGCTCCTCACTTACCAACCGGCCATAAGCCATCAGGTAATAAAACCTGCACACCTGGCTAACCGTGGCAGCATGGCTCAAGCCTAAAATCGGATCAGGGTTCTTTTCACCCGAGGCAGCATAGCGCTTGCCAACCCAAAGGCCACCACCGAAGTCCTCATCATAAAATTCATACTTGGGGTCCGTCAATACCCTTTCAATTTTTTCATAACCCAGGCGGTCAATCATGCGAGTAGAGGCGGCATTGTCAGACTTGCTGATCATGATCTTGATGTCATTCAATACCTCATCAGATTCTTGCAGTTCGTCTTTCTCTATTGCATCCATTGCAGCCAATAAAATGGCGATTTTAGGCAAGCTGGCAGCGTACATCATTACGTTGCTGTTCACCCTGGCAAACCGTACATCATTTGGGTTACGCAAATCAACAAGACCCACAGCCATCTTCTTCTGGCTGATCAGTTTCTTCCACTTGGGATTGCTATTGAGCTTGTTTTCAAATTTGGATTGGAATTTCTGGTCAACCCTGTTCCTCAGCGGTAACGGGTCGGCATCAGTAATTGGTAGTTGAGGACTTTTTTGAGCCACAACAACCATGGAAACGGCCATGAAGATTACGGCCAGATAGTGTTTATGCATTTAGCATTAAGATAGTTAATAGTGTCTTCCCTCCTTTAATGAATTGGAGAAATTGAGCACATAACGATAAATAGTTGGCAAAGTTGATTTGAGCGCTGCAATTATTTTTCAAGCCCCAATCGCAAACAGCGGATCATTTTCAGTAATTGCCAATGAGGTTACCAGATACAGTAAAATTCCATCGCCTTCAGCAAAATACTCGCTTTTTATTTCACCAAAGAAGTCCCGTATCTCGCCAACTTTTTCTCCCTTAGTAACCTTGTCCTCAAGTTTTTTTAATGGGTACCAGCAGCCCTCATTTTGAGCTGTTGCCACTATCATCTTATCCAAATAAGTAACGTCATGCTTTTTGACTTCACCGGCAATTGATCCGAATGACCGCAATACGTTTTTAACAGCGTGGATGTATTGAGCTACTTCTTCTTCACTCCAACGACCACATTGACCAAGCTCCGCTAAAAAGCCAGGTGTGCCAGATGACGCAGCCCCGCCAATGGAGCCATTCTCAGAAACTGAACCAACGACATAAGGAAAACCCAATAATGCAGAAGCTTTACGGGACTCTTCTGCAAGAGCCTCTCCACCGACTTTGGAGTAGATAACAAATGGCACCAAAGACTCATGAATGTCTCCACCATGTAAATCAATGTAAAAATCAGCCGCCTGCTGCAGTTGGTTGACAGTGTAAGCAATCCTTTCACTCACAGTTCCTTTAGCCTTTCCCGGGAATACCCTGTTAAGGTTTTTACCGTCATAAGGGCCATAATACTGCATTCTGGCAAGAAAAGCGGCTGTATTGACCGGATGTATAATTAGAATTGTGCCACTGACGTCCGTGGGCTCAAGCTCTTTGGCAAGCCTGATAGCCGTTTCGATGCAGGGGTATTCTCCGCCATGTACACCTCCGGTAACCAACAATTCTTTGCCAGTCTTTTCGCCGCTAATTAGCGTGAATGGCATTCGAACAGGTGTTCCGATGACATCAATGTATCCCGTTGTTTTAGTTCCAGGTTGACAATTGTAGCCCATTGAGTTTAAGGCTGATATTATTTTGGTCATATGTTTTAGATTTCTATCCAGGCCTAAACTAATTAAGTCTATTCACCATTCTCAACGCTAAATGATTGATGGTGGTAATAGCGTAATTTCTTTGTTCAAATCATCTTCATGCCTTTTCACATTCGTATATTTGAAAAATAGATTTTAACCCGCATGGATAAAAGACTTCTTTCGGTTTTACTCAGCATCTCCATTGTGATTTTCTCATCTCTCAGTTCAGTTGCTCAATGTGCTATGTGCCGATCAACAGTGGTAAACAATGTGAGCAACGGTGAGTCGCTAAGTCTGGCCGAAGGTTTGAATTTTGGTATCATTTATCTTTTTGCAGCACCGTATTTATTGGTTGGCCTTATTGCGTTTCTGTGGTACAAAAACGCCAAAAAGAATAAAGTCCGAACCGCTCTTCCATAAGTCCGTATCAATGTTGGTTTATCGCTCAAAGTAATGCCCAACAAAATACTACTTGCCACTGCTAAGGGTGTGGTGGTTTATCAACGCTCAAATACCCATTGGAAATTTGAGCAAACCCACTTTTTAGGCATGGCAGCTTCACAGGTTTTTATCGACCCAAGAAATGGAGCCTGGTGGGTAAGCCTGGCACACAAACATTGGGGACAAAAGCTTCATTATAGTCTTGATGAAGGAACAACATGGAAAGAAGTGGCAACACCGAAGTACCCTGATGGGGCCGAGATCACACCTGGCAAACCCGCTGTGCTTAAATACATTTGGTCAATTGCCAGCGGAGGGGATAACAAACCAGAAAGAATATGGGTTGGCACCGACCCGGGTGGGCTGTTCCTCAGTGAAGATTATGGTAAAAGCTTTGTGTTGAACCAGCCCTTATGGCAACATCCTTCAAGGCCAGATCATTGGTTTGGAGGTGGCAGGGACAACGCGGGTATTCACTCTATCGCCATTGACCCCCGGGACAGCGATCATTTTTATATTGGAATAAGCTGTGCAGGTGTATTCGAAACATTCGATAGCGGGGCCTCATGGAATTCTGCCAACGCTGGACTAAAAGCTGATTACCTTCCGAACCCTAACGGTCAATATGGCCACGACCCTCATGCAATAAGAATTTGTACGTCAAATCCG
Organism: Cyclobacteriaceae bacterium; assembly: GCA_040222875.1. GTDB lineage: Bacteria > Bacteroidota > Bacteroidia > Cytophagales > Cyclobacteriaceae > JAJCYL01. The sequence continues at coordinate 251,576 of JAVKCG010000009.1, forward strand.
GATATAATCTGGCAACAAAATCACTGCGGCATTTTTAGATCAACCGACGCTGGAAAAAATTGGACAGATTTATCAGATAAGAAGCAATTGGCCCATTATGGTTTTGCGCTGGCAATTGATCAGCAAAACCCCAATGAAGCCTGGGTAATCCCGGCAGTAAGTGATCAAATGAGAGTAGCTCCAAATTTCTCATTAAATGTTTGTCATACATCTGATGGAGGCAATTCCTGGCATCAGTTGAACAAGGGTTTGCCTCAGGGCGGCGCCTTCGATATTGTGCTACGTCATGGTCTTGATATTTTCAAAGATGAAATGGTGTTCGGAACTAATACTGGCAACCTGTTTTATTCCGCCGATAGGGGGCACTCATGGCAAAGCTTAAACAACTATCTTCCTACGATATTTGCAGTTTCATTTGCCTGATTGATTTATGGTTTGGTTCAATGGCGTTATTGGGCGTAATTTGGCCTTCCTAAACTACCTCAAACAATGAACTACCTATCCCGATATTTTATAGTCATTATTATGCTGTTTTTTTGGGCCTGCGGTGGCAGCCAAAAGCAAGCAGGGGAGGAAGAATCAGAAGAATTTGCTCAAAACGCAGCAGATACAACACTCTTTGATAGAGTGGATGAAAGCCAGGTTTTTATTGCAACCACTGAAGTTGATGATTTTGACACCTGGAAACAGGATTTCGATTCAGCTGAGAAAGCCGTTTTTGATTCTATTTTTAATGATTTGACCATCCATCAGGGTTTTGACAACCCCAATATGGTCGTTTTAACAGGCCATATTAATGATGTTGAGAGCACCCGCACTTTTTTTAGCGACCGGACATATGAAATGACCTATCTGGATTTGAAATTCAGGGGTAACAATGTTCCTGAAACGGAATATGGTTTGTTTGTGTGGCATGAGGTTGGTGATTATGTATCGTGGCTTGAAAAATTTGAGGGCGAGGAAACAGTAAGGGAACAAAACGGGCTCTATTGTATTGGTTTTGGCAGGGAAATGGATAAACCGCAGATGGTTACCCTATATTTTGCAGTTGATAATGTAGAAGAGGCCACAGCTTATATAAATCCTCAGTTGGCACAGCACATCGAAAGGGCGGGGGTGGAGAACAAGCCAGTGATCACTGCTGTAAAGATTCTGAAGTAAGGCTATCCAGCAACTCTTGTGATTTTTTCCAGAGTAATTCGCCATTATTCCGGTCCAATGCTCTTGGGTCCGGATTTTTACGGGCTTTCATGTGAAGATACAGACCTGTTTGACCTTCAATAGATTTAGAACAGGCTAAATAAATGACTGGCCATGCGGCCTTTTTAGGTGCCTGAAAAAATATTCCGAAAACAACTTTCAACAGCGGCTGGGTGAATTTCGGAGCTTCTTTAGCTATGTTGGAGTTTACAGCACCAGGGCAAAGGGAATGTACCGAATACCTGACCCCTTCTTTATTCAGCTTTCTGGATAATTCTGAAGCAAGGGTATTGAGATGAAGTTTATAATATCCATAGAGTGCTATGACCTTTCCCATGGTATACTCTTCATATTTGCCAAAATCATTGAAATTTAAATCCTCACCAGATCGGTGTGATTCGGAAGAAACATATATGATTCGTGGCAATGTTTCTTCTGAAGTATTAATGAGCTTATTTTCTATCAGGGCATTGACCAAGATAAATTTTGAGAGGTAATTCACCATAAACATCTCATCCAAACCATCTGCGTTTTTCCGTGACCCACCAGGCACCATAGCTGCATTGAAAACCAAAATATCAATTGTGGTTCCGTCTGACTTGAGGCGCTCAATAAATGAATGTATGGACCCGCGATTGGTGAGGTCAATATTCATCATCTTAAATCTATCCAGCCCGGTTAGTTTTCTTGCCCTTTCACCAGCTTCCGGGATGCCACTTCTACATGCCATTATTACTTCTCCGCCTCTTTCTGCCAATTGACATGCAACTGCAAAACCCAATCCTGAATTCGCACCTGTAACAAGGCATGTTTTTCCATCAATCCGATCATTGGCATGAAGGTCACCGACAGGGTCATTCCTTTTAAAAATATTGACGATTCCGGCGAGGGTTGCAGTAAAGGGATTGGAATATTTGCCCATAGAACTATGATTTTCCTTCATTAATCAATTCCTCCAGGACATCCGGATCTAAACGATGATCACCATTGTAGATATGGACTTTAGGTTTTAAGGGAAAGGTCTGTTCTATCAGAGCAAGGTTATCCTGATAATTCTTTTCATTATAATATTGGTCGTTGTCTCCAATCGCCACAATCACTTTACCATCAGCTGGGATAAATGTGTTATCACTGCCAGGTAACTCTGGCGGGAAGCCACCAGCCCAAAGAACGAGATTATTAAAAGGTATTTTCAAATGAAAGAGCAGCCTCGCTATAGCCGAAACACCTTGACTAAAACCAACTAAATTAATGTTGTAGCTGGTCAGGTTTAACGAGGCTAATTCAGTCTCAAAAACTCTTGTAAAGTATGACCTTTGATTTTGCAAATCAGTTAACCTATCATGCCTTGTCATCCAGGTAGCACCAATCCGTTTTCCGTAAAGGTCGAGATAATGCTTATTCAAGCCCTGTAATACAATTCCATAGTGGTTCTGAGATTCGAACCTTTCAAATTTCTTTACAAAATATTCACCTAACTGGCCCTGACCATGACATGCCAGCCACAAGGTTGTTGTGTCGTTATCAAGTTTACCAAATGTGTAATAAGGTGCTTCAAAAAGAAAGTCAATGGATTTTTTCATAAAAAAACTTCAGCCCTAAAGATTGTATAAAATGCACAATCATCAGGGCTGAAGTTTAAATAAAGTTTTTCGGTGCCTCAGCCAGATGCCAATTGCTCATAGTGCTGAATGAGGGAGATCAGCTGATCTTCATTCTCAATATTCACATTATTTTTCTTAATGTAATCAGACATATCTTCTTTCCTCTCACCAAAAATCGCCAAATCTTTTTTCTTCAATTTTCTGAGCGGCTTGTATTCGTTGTTCTCAAAAATGTAATAGAACTCGTCTAATTTAATCCTATTGTTCCTTTCACCTACATCAAGCGCCACGTTATAGTTTGCCTCGATCAGCCGGGACTCCTTTCTTGAGACAAGCTTTATTTTTTCCCCATTGTGATGGATTTCCCAAAAACCCTTTAAAAGTTCAGGCGATTTGGGCATAACCTTTCGGTTAATGAAAACCCGTTGTTTACCGTTGTTAGGATCAACATAGGTAAATGCTTTTAATAAGTCACCCTCCAGGTACTTTACTTCATCTTCATACTCAACAGCAAAAAAGTTTCCTTTCAAATTGTACCTGGCTTGATAACCTTCGTAAATTTCATCACCTAGCAAGATGAAGTTGGTGGTTACCATGTCTTCCATAAGGAAGTGATCGCCTTCTGTCTCTGCTGGTTTGAGAGGCAATGTACGCATACCGCCGGCTTGTGGAGTAACAGCCTTTTGTCCAAGGGTTTGTCTTACCCTTAAATTGGTAATATCATTATCATTTTGTGCGACCAACGAAATGCTGAATAATGATAATAATGTGAGGGAGTAAATTTTTTTCATGATCAAAATGTTTGGCTTTAACTAACTATCAATTTAATAACTAATGAATTGAAAACCTGATGGTTAGACTTCATAAAATCATCAGTTGTCTGTAATGTCAGGGATTCATGTAGTCCTATGTTGAAAAACAACAAAAGGCAGGTCAATCCCTACTTTTTGCCAGCCTTCATGCATATTAACCGATTAGCGAAAATTTCAAAAGCGCTTTCGACATCTGTTATCAATTGTAGTTTGGGGCTATAGAAGCTATAACCAACTTCAGATAGCATCTTTGCAATGTCTAATGGCTTATAGTTATACCGTCTAATCCAATCGCCATGTAACTCAAGAAAAATCAACGGGTCATGATCTTTCAGGTATGCTAAACTTCCCTCTACTACGGGGCCCTCATACCCGTCAACATCTATTTTTATTACATCAGGTTCAATCTTCTCTTGTTCTATAAACTGAGATAAACTGATGAGTTGTGTGTTGATAGCCCCGTTGTTTTGACTGTGATCAGCGATCAAATGGACCCACTCATAATGCATACAAAGCTCTCCTGCATTATGGCCAAAGGCGGTTTGATATGGTTTTATCTTGAGCTCAGGGTTGTACTTTGAATTAAGCTGAAGCACTTTTTGACATTTGGGAGAAGGCTCAATAGCGTAAGCTGAGCTTTCGGGATTTAAAGAGGTAAAGGCAAGCGAATATATCCCGTAATGTGCCCCAATGTCTATCAGACATTTCTTACCCTCGACCAATTCTATAAAAACATCCATTTCCGCGATCATATCAGGGTGCTTTTTTGTAAACATCATAAAAGGGTGCCTTGCGGCTTTGTCTATTATGAATGTAACGTTTGCCCTTAATTGAAACTCAGTTGAGAAATGACCGGAACCCCGTAATAGATTTCGCCTGAATTCCTGGATGGTAGCTGCAGGGCGGTTCAATCCCATAAAATGGAAGAACCTTTTGGATAAACTCCTTATTAACATTTCATAACGATGAGCCTATTGCGTAATGGCTCCCATGTCATAATCAAGGGGTGAACCAGGTCCTATTGGCATGCCTAATAAAATCCAGATGATCATCAATATGACCCAACCGATGTAGAATACGAAAGTGTAAGGGAGCATAGTCGAAATTACAGTGCCAATACCGGCTTTCTTGTCATAACGTTGTATGAAGGCCACAATCAAAGCGAAATATGACATCATTGGTGAGATAATGTTAGTAACGCTATCGCCGATTCGATAGGCCAACTGGGTGAATTCAGGAGAAAATCCCAATAGCATAAACATAGGAATGAATACGGGTGCCATGATGGCCCACTTTGCTGAAGCACTGCCCATAGATAGATTTATGATCGCGGAGATCGTTATCAGGGCAATCATCAGCGGGATTGGGCCTAAACCCGATGATTTTAAAAGATCCGCACCATTGATTGCAAGTATCAAACCGAGGTTTGTCCAATTAAAATATGCCACGAATTGTGCAGCAAAGAAAACCAGAACAATATAAGAGCCTAAAGTCTCCATTGATTTGGACATGCCGTTGACTACATCCTCATCATTTTTATAAGTCTTGGCGCCTATACCGAAAGCCACCCCAGCTACTCCTGCACCAAGGAAAATAAACGCCACGATACTGCTCATAAATGGTGAGCGAAGCCAATCTCCCGTCTCCTGGTTTCTAAGGAAACCACCTGTTCCCCCAACTGTGCCTATCGGCAGAATAGACCAGACCAGGATCAATGTGAAGATTAATGCAGCTACAGTTGCATATACCAGCCCCTTCTTCTCATCCGAAGAAAGCGGTGTTAGCTCCTCTGGTTTTTCATCACCCGTGTACTCACCTAATCTTGGGATAACAACCTTCTCAGTCACCCAGGTTCCAAGGCCAGCAATAATGAAGGTTGAAGCGAACATGAAATAATAATTGGCCGCAGGGCTCACTTCATAATTTGGATCAATGATATGGGCCGCTTCTGTTGATAATCCGGCTAGCAATGGATCGACAGTACCTAAAAGCAGATTAGCACTGTATCCACCTGATACGCCTGCAAATGCTGCTGCCAGACCAGCTAACGGATTCTTCCCTGCAGCTAAAAAGATGATTGCACCAAGTGGAACTAGTAAAACGTAACCAACCTCGCTGGCAGTATTTGATAACACACCTGCAAAAACAATCACAAAAGTCAAGAGCTTATCAGGGGCTTTTAGCACAATTTGCTTCAACACCGTTCCTATTAGCCCGGAACCTTCAGCAATGCCAATGCCTAATAAAGAAACCAACACAGTACCCAAGGGGGCGAAACCCGTGAAATTTGTTACCATCCCAGATAGTATTCGATCAAGGCCATCAATGGAAATCAGATTGTAGGGGGATATTGTAGCACCGGTACCAGGATGGACTGCCTCAAGTGACATTAAGCTGAATACCCAGGATAGAAATACTATAAGCAGGGCAAAGCCAGCAAATAAGGTAGCTGGGTGAGGCAGCATATTGCCGACCTTTTCTATGATCGCTAAGAAACGATAAACTGCAGATTGTTTTTGTTGGGCCATGTTTGTGAAAAATTAAAGGCCGCAAAATAATGATTGTTTCGCTAATGATTTCCGGAGAGGAAATAAGGTCTTTATAATGCGCTGTTTTGTTGAACCGGAAAGTTCATAATCAAAAACAAAATTATTTAGAATCATTCTAAATAAAGTCATTTTCGAACACCTCAATTGACTTTACCATCTTGATTTTCAAACATTTACTCAAAGTGTTTTGATTGGTGGTGATTTTAACGGTTTGGGGGGTTGAAGTTCACTTGTCTATGACTATACCCCTAACTATTTTTGCCTCACTTGAAACTGGACGAGAACCTAACCGAAATGCAGATAACCAATAGTCAGGGTAATAGCTCTATTGCGAGTTTTTTAGCATTCCTTTTCCTCACTATAGCCCTTGGCGTTTCTTCATCAATTCAGGCACAGGAACTTTCTGATGACCCGGCTGTAATTGCGGCTGGCGAAGAGCTTTTTAACGGGAACTGTACGGCATGCCATAGAATAAACGAAAGATTAGTTGGCCCTGCTCTTCGGGATGTTCACATAAGAAGAGACCTGGACTGGATTCTTCCTTATGTAAAAAACCCTCAGAAGATGATCAATGCTGGCGATCCCATTGCCACTGAGCTTTTCGAGGAGTATCAGGTAGTAATGACCGCCTTTCCATTTAATGATGATCAGATACTTTCAATCATCTCGTATATAAAGGCTGAATCTGAGAAACCAATTGAGGAAGGACCACCTCCGGGTGATGATGACGATGACGATGATAGGGATGATACAGCTGGAATTTCTCAAGCGTACTTTAACGCTATCATTATTGGCTTTATCGCCATTCTAGTAATACTATTAGTAGTCCTATTCTTAATAATTAATGTTCTCACCAGATTCCTTAAAGAAAAGGAACTTGATGAAACTGATAAGGAGGTTGTTGATCAGAGAATGGATATTCAGGCCATGGTCAAGAGCAATGCCTTTTTAGGTTTTGCCGCTTTCTTCTTTACAGCGATAGTTTTAAAATCGGCCATAGATGGCTTGTTCACTGTTGGTGTTCAGCAAGGTTATGCCCCAACCCAACCCATTGCATTCTCTCACGAGATTCATGCAGGCCAATATGAGATTGATTGTAACTATTGCCACACAGGTGTTAGAAAGAGTAAGAACGCAAATATTCCTTCAACAAATATTTGTATGAACTGCCACAGCATGGTACAGAAAGAATCTCCTGAGATTCAAAAACTATATGCCGCAGTTGAGAATAATACCCCGATTGAATGGGTAAGGGTTCACAATCTTCCTGACTTGGCCTATTTCAATCATGCGCAACATGTTGAGGTTGGAGGAATTGAGTGCGAAACATGCCATGGGCCAATTGAAGAGATGGAGGTTGTTCGCCAACATTCTGAATTGACCATGGGCTGGTGTATCAATTGCCACCGTGAAACAAATCTGAATACAAAAGGCAATGCCTATTACGATAAATTAGTTGAACTGCATTCTGAAGTGAGTAAAGAACCGATGAAAGTGGAGGACAATGGCGGTTTGGAATGTGCAAGGTGCCATTACTAATCTAACTTTTTGACGAGGCTCATGTAAATATGGAAAAAGCGAAAAAAACATACTGGAAAGGCCTGGAGCAACTAACCAATGACCCAGCTTTTGTTGAAAAGGAGATGAATGAGTTTCCTCAGAAACTTCCTATGAAGGATGAGGAGTTTGGTGCTTCCAGAAGGGATTTCTTGAAAATGATGGGTTTTAGTGTGGCTGCTGCATCATTAGCTGCATGTGAAGCTCCGGTTAGGAAAGCAATTCCATACCTGAACAAACCAGTTGAAGTTGATCCTGGTGTTCCTCTATATTATGCTTCCTCCTACATGAATGGCAGTGATTTCTGCAGCATAGTTGTAAAAACAAGGGAAGGCCGACCTATAAAAATTGAGGGCAATAAGCTTTCAGCAGTTTCAGGAGGCGGTACTTCAGCTCAGGTTGAAGCCTCCGTTTTATCACTTTACGATAAGCAAAGAATTCAGAACCCAACTAAGGGCGGGAGTCCCTTAACCTGGGATGAGTTAGATAAGGAAGTTACTGAGCAGCTAAATTCAATTAGTACTCAAGGTGGTCAAATAAGAATAGTATCTAATTCAATCTATAGCCCATCCACTCTAGCTGCCCTTGAAGAATTTAAAGCTAAGTATCCTGGCACCGAAGTAGTTACTTACGATCCAAGATCGAATTACGGTATCTCTAAAGCGCATGAGACAACTCATGGTGGTGCCATGGTTCCGGCCTATGATTTCAGCAAAGCTAAAACTGTTGTAAGTTTTGATGCTGATTTCCTTGGGACCTGGGTTAACCCAACATTGTTTAGCAGGCAGTTTGCTAAAACCAGGAAGCTTAACAGCAAGAAAAAAGACATGTCAAGACTCTACTCTTTTGAGTCGAACATGTCGTTAACAGGTGCAAACGCTGATTATAGAATGGCAATCAAGCCGTCTCAGCAAGGTTTATACGTGGCTTCACTTTACAATATGATCGCTCCAGCAGCGGGTGGCGCAGCTATTAGTGCGGGTGGAGTAGAGGACGAGAACCTGAAGAAAATTGCAAATGAGTTGTTGAGTGCAAGAGGTACTTCGCTTGTCGTTAGCGGGTCAAATGACCCCAATATCCAGACGGTAATCAATGTCATCAATAGCTTACTTGGGAACTATGGAGCAACAATTGACGCAAGTAAATCCATTAATTTCAGAAGTGGGAATGATGAGGCAATGGAGAAATTCGTTGCAGATTTATCCGCGGGTGCTATTGGAGGGGTAATTTTCTACAACTGTAATCCAGTTTACGATTATCCTAAAGGTGCTGCAATAGCCTCAAACCTTAACAAAGCTGAAATTTCGATCTCTACTTCAGATAGACTTGAAGAAACTTCTTCAGCAACAACACACCAGGCTCCGGATAATCACTTCCTTGAGTCTTGGAATGATGCTGAAGCGATGACAGGGCACTACAGCCTATCTCAACCAACAATATCTAAACTGTTTAATACCCGTCAGGCTCAGGAGTCATTCCTGAAGTGGTCAGGTAACCAAACAACATACTACGATTACATTAAAGCGAATTGGCAAGCCAATCAATTTGCGGCTCAATCTGAGGAATCAGATTTTGATAAATATTTTGATAAGATGCTCCACGATGGAGTTGCAATGTCTGGAACAATCGAGGAAGCAGCAGCAACAGAAGCAGCGCCAATCGATGTTAGTGCCGCTGGCCAAGCGATTTCCAGTGCTTATTCTGCTTCGAATTCAGCATTAGAATTGGCTATCTATGAAACAGTTGCCATCGGAACTGGTAATCAGGCCAATAATCCATGGTTACAAGAAATGCCTGATCCCGTAACTAAAGCTTGTTGGGAGAATTATGTAACAGTCTCTCAAAAACATGCTGAAGAGTTGGGGATCAGAATGTCAGAAGGGTTGACCCAAAAAGTAGATTTGACGGTAGGTGGAGTAACAGTAAGTGTTCCTGTAGTTGTACAACCGGGTCAGGCTCAAGGTACAGTTGGTCTAGCTCTTGGTTATGGCCGCAAAGTATCTGGGCCAGTTGCGAATGAAATCGGAATTGACGCTAACCCACTGGTTCAAATAGTAAATGGCGTTAGAAATTATAATATCAGTAGCGGAGTATCAATCACAGCAACTGGTGAGTCATATAAAGTAGCACATACGCAAACGCATTCCACTCACATGGATCGCCATTTTGTGGTTCAGGAGTCAGTGCTCTCCAAGTATCAGGAAGATGAAGCTGCTGGTCGTCACAATGTCGTGATCAGCACTTATAAAGGCAAGAAGCCAGCTTACGAGGTTTCACTTTGGGAAGGCCATAACTATACCAATCATCATTGGGGCATGGTCATAGACATGAACTCTTGCACTGGGTGCGGATCTTGTACAATTGCATGCCAGGCGGAGAACAATGTGCCAGTTGTGGGTAAGGAAGAAGTATTGAACAGGAGGGAGATGACCTGGCTGAGAATTGATCGATATTATTCTTCAGATGCTGAACATGGCGATTTAAAGGGCTTAGAAAAAGCTGCTGAGAACCCGGAGGTAACCTTCCAACCAATGATGTGCCAGCACTGTAATAACGCTCCTTGTGAGACTGTTTGTCCGGTAGCTGCCACAAACCACAGCACTGAAGGCCTGAATCAAATGGCCTATAACAGGTGTATCGGAACAAGATATTGCGCTAATAACTGCCCATATAAGGTTAGAAGATTTAACTGGTTCAAATACCATGACAACAGTCAGTTTATGGATAATCTTTCTATGAACAATGACCTTGGAAAGATGGTATTGAACCCAGATGTAACTGTAAGGGCAAGGGGTGTAATGGAGAAATGTACATTATGTGTACAACGCATTCAATACGGTAAGCTTGAAGCGAAAAAAGAGAAGCGAAGGGTGACAGATGCTGATGTGAACACCGCCTGTGCAAAAGCATGCCCAAGTGAAGCAATCACTTTTGGGGATTTGTTAAACCCTGAAAGCCAGGTGTCAAAAACACTTAAACTTGAAAAGAAGGATGGTAAGCTAACTGTCAATGAACCAAGGGCTTATCATGTGTTGGAAGAATTAGCGGTTAAGCCAAATGTTTGGTACTTAACCAAGATTAGAAATAAAGAACAAGAAGCTTAATCAGAACTTATGCAAGTAACTGCACCTGTACGGGAAGCTTTAATAACCAATGGCAAAACTGTTCATGACGTAACTCAGGACATTTGTAGCAGGGTAGAGGAGAAGCCAACGAAATCATGGTTGATGGGCATGGCAATTTCATCTGGTCTCCTTGCTATTGGTGCCTATGCCATTTACATGCTGTTGTGGCATGGCATCGGCATGTGGGGACTTAATAAAACAGTCGGTTGGGCCTGGGACATCACAAACTTCGTGTGGTGGGTTGGTATTGGCCACGCTGGTACACTGATTTCAGCCATTTTGTTATTGTTTAGGCAGAAGTGGAGAATGTCCATTAACAGAGCTGCGGAAGCGATGACCATCTTTGCGGTAATCTGTGCTGCTATGTTTCCTATTTTCCACATGGGCAGGCCATGGTTAGGCGCATTCTGGGCGCTACCACTTCCAAATACTTATGGTTCTTTATGGGTGAACTTTAATTCGCCGCTACTTTGGGACGTTTTTGCAATCTCAACATACTTCTCGGTTTCTCTTGTTTTCTGGTATATAGGTTTGATTCCAGACTTTGCAACAATCAGGGACAGGGCCACTAATAAGGTATCGAAGGCAGTTTATGGAGCCTTGAGCTTTGGATGGGACGGAGCGGCTAAAACCTGGTCACGCTACGAATCAGTCGCATTGATTCTCGCCGGACTTGCAACACCGCTGGTACTTTCAGTTCACACCATTGTATCGTTTGACTTTGCTACCTCGGTTATACCCGGATGGCACACGACTATTTTCCCACCATATTTCGTTGCTGGGGCGATATTCTCTGGATTTGCAATGGTATTGACCCTGCTTTTGGTAACAAGGAAGGTTTACAAACTTGAAGACTATATCACCATCAACCATATTGAGTTGATGAATATCATTATCATCATTACCGGTTCGATTGTAGGCATTGCTTATATCACAGAATTCTTTATCGCTTGGTATTCTGGTGTAGAGGCAGAACAGTACGCATTTATTAATAGGGCTACAGGACCATATTGGTGGGCATATGCCTCAATGATGACTTGTAATGTGATATCTCCACAGTTGTTTTGGTTTAAAAAGATCCGGACTAATCTGGCGGCCACATTCATTCTGTCCATTGTAGTGAATATCGGTATGTGGTTTGAACGATTCGTTATTATTGTGACCTCCTTACATAGGGATTTTCTCCCTTCAAGTTGGGCCATGTTTACTCCAACGTTCTATGACATTGGTTTATATCTATTCACATTTGGGTTCTTCTTCTTTGCTTTCTTATTGTTTGCGAAGTTCTTCCCAGTGATAAACATGGCAGAGGTAAAGAGTATTGTTAAATCATCTTCTGAAAAAGCTTAATTATGGCAGGCGGAAAGAATTTTGTACTTGGAATTTATGATGATGAGGATGTGCTCCTTGGAGCAATAACCAAAATCCGAGAGGCAGGAATCAAAATCCAGGAAGTCTATAGCCCTTTTCCAGTTCATGGTATTGATGATGTACTAGGATATAAAAGATCAAGGCTCCCGATAGCTGCTTTCCTTTTTGGATTAACCGGAACAACGTTAGCCTTAACAATGCAAATAGGAATGATGACAGTTGACTGGCCGATGATCGTTGGTGGTAAGGATTTTCTTCCACTTCCATCGTTCATTCCTGTAACTTTTGAGTTGACAGTGTTGCTTTCAGCATTTGGGATGGTGGGCACTTTTTTCGTCGCCAGCAATCTGAAGCCATGGGGCAAAGCGAATTTATTAGATATCAGGAGTACGGATGACAAACATGTTGTAGCCGTGGATTTGGATACGAACAAGGTTGCCGAAGCCGAGATAAAAAGGGTGATGCAGGAATCTGGGGCATCAGAAGTGAACAATAAGAGCCGTGATTAATTTGAGCGCAATGACATTGAAGACGATAACAAATCTTGCCTTATTCGGAGTGCTTGTTTATGCACTTTCATCATGTGCTGCCAAGGGAGACTATCCCGGAGTAGAGTATGCACCTCAGATGTATCACTCTGTGCCTTATGAGGGACTGGCTCAGGTTAAGGATAAAGATGCCGGTAACATGATAACTTCAATTGATGGCCCCGGCGAATTTTACACTAGTAACCCCAACAATCCCAATGAAATGAACATGAGGGAACCGGTTGCTAATACCGTCCCTCGAAATAAAAAAGGATATTTACCATATAAGGTTGAAAAAGATAGTTTAACAATAGCCGCAGCAATACCTAGTCCATTGGATTCTGCTGATACAGAAGTTTTGAAGCATGGGAAGGTATTGTATGAAAGGTTCTGTCAGCATTGCCATGGTGCTCAAGGTAAGGCTGATGGCAAAGTAGCTGAGAAATTTTTAGGTGTAGCCAACCTAACCGGATTGGCATATCAAAACATTACTGAAGGTCATATTTTTCATGTTATCACTCATGGCAAAGGCTTAATGGGCGCTCATGGATCTCAAATTAGTCCTGAGGAAAGATGGAAAATCGCCAGGTATGTTAAAAAACTTCAACAGTAATTAGAAAGAGGCATGTCAGAAGAAAGATTTGATTTTACCGGCTCTGCAAAGAAGAAAATCCTCATCACAGGAGTGGTTGGTATAGTGCTGTTGATTTTAGGCATATTTATGGCCAGCAGTGGCGGACATGGTGCGCATGGTGAAGTGTCCACAGTAGGTGGACATGAAGCTTTCCATTGGACCAAGAGACTATTTGCTAATCTTTGGATTAACAATGTTTACTTTACTGGATTAGGAATTATTGGGGTATTCTTCGTAGCAATTCAATATGCGGCCCAGGCCGGATGGTCAGTGGGAGTTAAGAGGATTGGTTTGGCAATGGGCCATTGGTTGCCAATAGCCGCTGTGCTCATGATTGTTTCATGGTTTGTTGTAAATCATGACATTTTCCATTGGGTACACCATGATTTGTATGACGCGGAAAGTGATGGTTATGATTCAATAATTGCGGGTAAAGGCGGATTCTTTTATTGGCCTTTAGAGAAAGGGTCATTCCCACTATTCTTTGTTTCAAGGATGGTAGTGTTCTTCGGGATTTGGTACTGGCTGTTCACTATCATTAAGAAGCATATGTTGGCTGAAGACATTGAAGGGGGCACTGAACATTGGTATAAAGCCCGAAAATTCTCAGCTATATTCCTCGTTTTCTTCGCAGTAAGCTCTTCAATCGCCGCATGGGACTGGGTAATGTCAATTGATACCCACTGGTTCAGCACAATGTTCGGCTGGTATGTTTTTGCCAGTTGGTGGGTAAATGGGTTAGCATTTATCACGCTGACTACCGTAATCCTAAAGGAAGCTGGTTATCTAAAAGTTGTAAATGCCAATCATATTCATGACCTGGGCAAGTTTGTGTGGGCCTTCAGCATCTTCTGGACATATATCTGGTTTTCACAATTCCTGTTGATTTACTATGCAAATATCCCGGAAGAGACCATATATTTTGTAGAGCGATGGCAAAGTGATGACTACGGCATGGCCTTTTTTATTAACTTGATTATAAATTTCTTTTTCCCATTTCTGTTCCTTATGACCCGGGATGCAAAGCGTCATATAGCCTTTTTAAAGGTGGCGTGTCCAGCTGTCATATTTGGTCACTGGTTCGATTTCTATTTGATGATTACACCCGGAACATTAAAGGAGAATGGTGGTTTTGGTTTTATGGAAATTGGTGTACTCATGATATTTCTTTCATTGTTCTTGATGGTTACAATGACAGCGCTATCAAAATTCCCGTTGGTTGGCAAGAACCACCCAATGATGGAAGAAAGTTTGCACCATCATATTTAATAATTGATAATTAATTCAATCTACTGATATGTCAGGATTAGTTCTCGGTCTCGGTTTATTCTTGGTACTGGCTATACTTATAGCCATTTTCAGGGTAACAACTTTATTAGGGATCGCCAAGGGTGAGCGGAAAGAAAGGGTTGGTAGTTCAAATACTGTTAATGCAATCATTTTTATCCTTTTCCTTATTGTGGGGATGGGCCTCTTCTTTTGGTATACAATCACTGCGGTAGATGATTATCATTTGCCACTTGCATCTGCACATGGTGCAGTTACTGACAACCTTTTTTGGTGGACTACAATTATCACAGGTATCGTCTTTGTACTAACGCAAATATTACTCTTTACATTTCCATATATCTACAGGTTTAAAGACGACAACAAGGCCTTTTACTTTCCTCATAATAATAAATTGGAGTTAGCCTGGACAGTCGTTCCTGCCATAGTTTTAAGCGGACTTATTTTCTCAGGATGGAGGGCTTGGGTGGATATAACTAGCGAAGCTCCTGAAGATTCAGAACAAATTGAGATTCTTGGATATCAGTTTGCATGGGCAGTGAGATATGGAGGAAGTGACAAGACCCTCGGTGAGGCGGACTTTAGGCTAATTGATGTTGACAACAGAATGGGTATTGATTTCGCTGATAAGAGCGCCCATGACGATTTCATACCTCTAGAAATACATGTTCCTAAGGGAAGAAATGTAGAATTTAAAATTAGGGCCACCGATGTAATCCATTCTGTTTATGCCCCACATTTTAGGTTACAAATGAACGCTGTGCCTGGCATGCCAACTAGTTTCTGGTTTACACCTACAAAAAGTACTACAGACATGCGAGAGGAGCTTGGCGACTCAAAATTCAATTATGAACTTGTTTGTAATAAGATATGTGGTAGGGGACATTTTGCAATGAGATATATCATCGTAGTTGATGAACCGGAGGATTACGATAAATGGTATGCGGACCAGCAACCATGGTTGAAACAAAATCCGGATTACCTTTCAAAGGTACCTGAAGAATTAAGAGAAGTCGCTGCAATTTCAGCCGGAATAGAAGGAACAACTGATTAATTAATTGGTTAAGAATTAAAAGAACTGAACTAATGGCAACCACCCAGATACATCCAGAAACTGAAATTCATGCTGATGACCACCATGATCATCACCATCAGAGTTTTGTTTCAAAATACATCTTTTCTGAGGATCATAAGACAATAGCCAAACAATTCCTGATTACTGGTATTTTCTGGGCAATCATAGGGGGTGGTCTTTCAATTCTTTTCAGGTTGCAATTGGGGTTTCCAGATATGGATTTGACCTTTTTAAAGCCTTTGCTTGGAAAATGGTTAACCCCAACTGGTAAGCTTGATTCTGAATTTTATCTGGCATTGGTCACTATGCATGGCACCATCATGGTGTTCTTTGTACTAACCGCAGGCCTGAGTGGGACGTTCAGTAATTTCCTCATCCCGCTTCAAATTGGTGCCAGGGATATGGCATCCGGTTTTATGAACATGCTCTCTTACTGGTTCTTTTTTGCATCCAGTGTAGTTATGTTCATCTCTTTATTTATTGAAACCGGCCCTGCTTCTGGTGGCTGGACTATATATCCACCATTGAGCGCTTTACCAGAAGCTATGTCTGGTTCCGGTTTAGGTATGACACTTTGGTTGGTATCCATGGTATTGTTCATTGCTTCAACACTTTTGGGTGGCATTAACTATATAACCACCGTAATTAACTTAAGGACAGAAGGAATGTCTTTCTCAAGGCTTCCTTTAACTATATGGGCGTTTTTAATAACAGCAATTTTAGGTCTACTATCATTTCCTGTATTGTTTTCAGCAGCTTTGCTTTTAGTTTTTGACAGGTCATTCGGAACGAGTTTCTATTTATCTGATATTTATATAGCAGGGGAGGCTTTACCCAACATTGGAGGAAGCCCAATTCTTTTTCAACACCTGTTTTGGTTCTTAGGTCACCCTGAAGTGTACATTGTATTACTCCCAGCATTAGGGATAACTTCAGAGATCATTTCCACAAACTCACGTAAGCCTATATTTGGCTACAGAGCGATGATAGGTTCAATTCTTGGTATTGCATTTCTGTCTTTCATTGTTTGGGCACACCATATGTTTGTGACAGGTATGAACCCGTTCCTTGGATCTATATTTATGTTCCTGACATTGATTATTGCGGTACCATCCGCCGTCAAGGTGTTTAACTACATCACTACCATGTGGCGTGGTAATATAGTATTTACACCGGCCATGCTGTTCTCAATTGGGCTTGTATCTTATTTTATTTCAGGAGGACTTACCGGTATCTTTTTAGGTAATTCTGCAATAGACATTAACGTTCATGATACTTATTTCGTGGTGGCTCATTTTCACATTGTGATGGGCAGTGCATCTTTCTTTGGTATGCTTGCTGGTGTCTATCATTGGTTCCCAAAAATGTTTGGTAGAATGATGGATGAAAAGCTTGGCTACATCCATTTCTGGCTGTCATTTATAGGTATATATTTTGTGTTTTTTCCATTACACTATATCGGTTTAGCCGGTTTCCCCAGGAGGTACTATTCATTTACCAATTTTGATGCTTTCCAGGGTTTTACTGACTTGAACATGTATGTGAGCATAGCTGCTATTGTCACATTTAGTGCCCAGTTCATATTCGTATTTAATTTCTTCTGGAGTATGTATAGGGGACGCAGGGCACCTGAAAACCCATGGAGATCCAATACGCTTGAGTGGACAACTCCTGTGGAGCCTGGACACGGTAACTGGCCTGGCGCCATTCCTGAAGTGCATAGATGGCCGTATGATTATAGCAAACCTGGCGCTAAAGAGGATTATATTCCTCAGCACATACCGCTAAGTGAAACACCAGAATCGAATCTGGAAGAAGAGCACTAGGGTTGTTTAGGCAGTCCAGATTATGAGGCAGCCTGATTTACGGTTTTACAAGAACTTCTTATTAGCACTTATTGCAACAATCTGCCTGTTAATACTGGCAGGTGGAATAGTGCGTAGTAGCGGTTCCGGGATGGGTTGTCCTGATTGGCCTAAATGCTTCGGGTCATGGATTCCTCCGACACATATTTCAGAACTACCCACAAACTATAAAGAAGCATATTCCAGTAAACGACAGGAGAAGAACTTAAAGCTTTCAAGATATTTCGAATTACTGGGATTCAACAATTTAGCTGATCAATTAAGAAATGATAAATCCATTCTTGTTGAGGCTTCTTTCAACGCCAATAAAACCTGGATAGAATATGTCAATCGGCTATTAGGAGTTGTTACAGGCTTTTTAATATTTATCAATGTGATTCTTGCATTCAAGTATCGAAGGCATAACCGAATATTCGTTTTTCTGGCAATTCTAAATTTAGTTCTGGTTGGTTTTCAAGGCTGGGTTGGCTCTGTGGTAGTATCTACTAACCTCCTTCCTGGCATCATTACATTCCACATGATCTTGGCATTGATCATTTTGGGTGTAGCGATTTACAATTATTGGCTCACTCAAAATGCAAACACAAAGTTTGAATCAATTACTAACCACAAAAAGATATTTTGGTTGTTAGTAATGGCTGTAATTCTGTTTTTGATCCAGGTTGGTTTGGGCACACAGGTTAGGGAGGCAATCGATACGGTTTCAGCCTTGATGGGTGAATCGATGAGGGGCCAATGGATTGAAGAATTGGGCTTCACTTTTTACTTTCACAGGAGCTACTCATTGCTACTCCTTTTAATTCATGGGTATATTTCTTATTTGATTTTAAGGTCTTTGACTAAACCATTTATAAGACAGTTGGTTTATTTTCTGATGGCATTAATGATGTTTGAAATTATAGCCGGGGCATGGATGTCCTACTTTGCAATCCCACCATTTCTACAACCGATTCACCTTCTTTTAGCCACTATGATATTTGCAATTGATTTTTACTTATTACTTGAATTTAAACCTCAAAAAAGTGTGATACCGATTTTCAAAAACACCTAATGGTGTTTAAGAGAGCTCATTTATTTAGTAACTTCGCATTCTTAATGATCACCGAAACCAATCCTTCAGCAGCCATTAGTTTTTTCGCTTTAAACAAAGCAAAAGCATATTTCGAATTACTGAAATTCCGGTTATCTTTTTTAGTAACATTTTCATCAGCTATGGGCTATGCGCTGGGTTCTGGAGCTTCATTTAGCTGGCCTGGATTTTTATGGTTCTGTCTTGGTGGGTTTTTAATTTCAGGCGCATCAGTCACTATTAATCAGATTATTGAACGTGAGTATGACGGTATGATGGAACGTACCAAAAGCCGACCCATACCAACCAATCGCATTAGCCCACAAGAGGCGCTTAATTATTCAATTATTCTTGGGTTTTTAGGACTGTCGATAGTTTCATTGGCCGCCAACCCTTTCACGGCTATTCTTTCCTTGTTGTCACTCATACTTTACAGCTTTATATATACTCCTCTGAAAAGGGTAGGACCAATCGCAGTTTTTGTGGGGGCAATACCCGGTGCTTTACCACCGCTTTTGGGCTGGGTGGCAGCAACCGGATCAATCAGTCACGAGGCGTTGATTTTATTCGGGATACAATTTATATGGCAGTTTCCACATTTCTGGGCTATAGCCTGGGTAGCCGATGAAGATTATAAAAAAGCGGGGTTTAAGTTATTACCATCTGGTGGTGGCAAAGATTTGAATACAGCCATTCAGATCATGGTTTACACACTCTTTCTGATACCCCTTGGACTGCTGCCTTCAATGTTCGGAATCACCGGAACGACTTCGGCATACATTTCTGTTATTTGCGGGGTGCTTTTCTTGAGTCAAACTTTCATGTTGATGAAAGATTGCTCACGAAAATCTGCATTGAAAATAATGTTTGGATCATTTTTATACCTACCAATAGTTCAGATTGCTTACGTAATGGATAAATTATAAAAAATGGCATCTACTATTAGTCAGACTCAAATGTTAAAGGTTAATCCTAAGAAATTCACTTTATGGCTTTTCATCGTTTCGATTGTCATGATTTTTATATCAATGACTAGTGCCTATATTGTTAAAAGGGCAGATTTGGGTTCAACCGGTGAGCTGATCATTTTTGATTTACCTGAAGCCTTTTTTTACACTACGATACTCATAGCCTTGAGTAGTTTATCAATGCATTGGTCTTACTTGTCAGCAAGAAAGGATGAGCTGACCAATATCAAAATAGGCTTAGGGATTACATTTATCTTGTCACTGACCTTCTTAGCTGGCCAATGGTTCAGTTGGGTTCAATTGGTTGATAATGACGTCTATTTTGTAGGTAATGCAGTGGGGTCATTTATTTATGTACTTACCGGTCTACATGCATTTCATCTCATTTCAGGTATAATATTTTTATTAATCGTATTAATTTCGGCCATGAAATTTAAAGTTCATTCACGCCAGATGTTGCAGATCGAAATGTGTGCGACTTACTGGCATTTTTTGGGTGGGCTTTGGGTCTATTTATATGTATTTTTATCGATCTACAACTGAACCAATAAATAACGTAATATGTCAGCACCTGCTACAGCTGTAAGTCACGAAGGAAAAAACATATGGTCTGGTGGTGTATCACCTATGGGCGCCAGCTATGGCAAGCTCATGATGTGGTTTTTCTTACTTTCTGATGCCTTAACATTCTCAGCATTATTAGTGGCTTACGGAACCATTCGGTTCGCTAATCCAGCCTACGAAGGTACTGTTGAGAACTTTTCTTTCAGCCAGGATTACTGGCCAATACCTGAGAAGGTATTTGAGGCCGTACCGTTCTTACATGGTGTTGAGTTGCCGTTGGTATTTGTTGGTATAATGACTTTTATTCTTATCATGAGTAGCGTTACAATGGTGCTAGCAGTGGAGGCTGGTCAGCGTATGGATAAAGATGCGGTAGTAAAATGGATGCTCTGGACGCTCTTAGGTGGTATCGCTTTCTTGAGCTGTCAGGCATGGGAGTGGGGCCACTTTATTGTAGGAACTGATTCGGGTAGCACTTTAGCTGATGGTACTACAATTTTCGGTGCCAACCTTACGATTAACCAATATGGACCACCTGCTTTCGCAGACTTCTTTTTCTTCATTACAGGCTTTCATGGTTTCCACGTATTTAGCGGGGTAATGCTGAACTTCCTGATTTTCTATTGGGCAGTTGTTGGCAAATTGGAGCGGGTTGGCCATTATGAAATGGTAGAAAAAGTTGGTCTTTACTGGCACTTTGTTGACCTCGTATGGGTCTTTGTATTTACATTCTTTTACCTGGTATAAAATATATTGATATAGAGATATGGAAGAAGCTTCAAATGTTCAAGTAATACCTGCTGATAAGGAAAAAATCAAAAAGCTTTGGAAAATTGCAGGAATTTTAGGCCTTGTTACCGCCTTCGAATTCCTTATAGCTTTTACCATGGGCACTGGGCCATTGAAGGTTTCGATTTTTGTTGTCCTAACAATTGTAAAAGCGTTCTACATCGTGGCCGAATTCATGCACTTGGGCCATGAACAAAAGTCGCTAATTTGGTCAATATTGTTGCCGTTGGTTTTTGTGGTATGGTTGATTGTTGCATTGATTATACAAGGAGATGCAATCTTCACTGCAAAATATTGATAGAACATTAAGTATTTAATAGAGATCATGATCTGTTCTGGATCATGATTTTTTTTGCCTAATGGATAAACTCCGAAAGTATTTAATCCTGACTGTTGCATTTGTTGTTCCGGTTTTAATCTACCTGTTCTTGAAGCTTTTTGGCCAAAATTACTATGCATTACCTGTCTACTATCAGGATGAAACTGTTCGTCTTGAAAAAGAAGGCTGTGCCATCTTAAGGGCTCCGCACACGGTCGCTTTTATAGATGAGGCTTCATTTGCAACTGTGATTGTACCACTACCCGACGGGTGCGAAAACTGCACAGATAGTTGGAATGAATTAAGGCGAATCCAGCAAAGACACGATGAGGTAGCTTTTAATTTCATTACTGATAAGCCAATGGATTGCCCGGATGCACTTTCTAATTGTTCATCAAACTACCTTTCATCAGTTGATTTGGTCAATCGCATGCGTTGCGATTTGGTAATGGATATACCCATGAGGATAAGCCTGGATAGTGCAAAAAAACTAAACCGTTGGGTATTGGTTGATAGTTATAGAAAGATAAGAGGTTATTATGAACCTAACGATCGTGAGGAAATTGACAGGTTGATTTTGGAGTTGACAATATTAAAGCAAGAAGGAAATGTCGCTAGAGAAGAAGAGTTATAGCACTATAATTATAATTTCAGTCATAGTCCCATTGCTAGTGGCTTACTTACTTTTCTCGCCTGAAAAGACAGGATTAGGTGAGTGGGTTAAGGTTCTCCCACATTTACATGCAATTCTCAATTCAACCTGCGCCGTTGTACTTGTCGTTGGTCTAGTCTTGATTAAACAGGGAAATATTCAGGCTCATAGAGCAGCTATGTCCACGGCTTTTATTCTGGGAGCACTCTTTCTTATATCATATATTATTTATCATTCATCCGCTGGTTCAGTAAAATACGGCGACGTTGATGGTGATGGGGTTCTAACTGAATTGGAATTACAGGCTGTTGGTGGATATAGAACTACATATATTATTCTTCTGCTTTCCCATATTGGTCTCTCAGTTGTGGTGGTACCACTAATTCTACTTGCTTTCTATTATGCGCTGTCGAATAAAATTGATAAGCATAAAGCAATTGTGAAGTATACCTGGCCGATTTGGTTTTATGTAGCTGTTAGCGGTGTGTTGGTTTACTGGATGATCAGTGGATATTATCAGTAAGTTCTTTAAATACCGGCACCTCGCCCATCATTACATCCTCCATATTCACCCAATTGAGGCGGTTCATTCTTTCTACCTCCATTGTGAAGAAATCAAATTCCTCCACAATTTTCCCTTCGAGTTGGTAGATGCCCCGTCCTCTGAAAGGATATTGAACTGCTGATTGAGGGAAGTGGACCGTATCTATAAACAGCCCTTCCTCATCTATGAAAGTGCCAAAGTTCATCGCATGGCCTTTGGATGTGCTGGTATTTTTAACTGCGATCATATAGCCAGCCATCGTAACTCTTTTGTTCAGGTAATTATCCATATCTTTTACCAGAATCCGTTCTCCGGGAATTTCTTCCACTAATAAAAATGGATTGCATAGCGGAAAACCTAAAAGTTCCATTTCATCAAAGGCATCTTCCCGTGGATCATGGTAAAAGGAGGGGAGCTGAAAGGTTTTTATTGGGCTTCTGAAAAGCTCTGGATCAGTGTCTTTTCTGTTGGTTTTACCTAAAATAAAATGAGCTTCCCAAAGCAGCGCTTTCTTTGATTTTCCGGTAAACCGAAATGCTCCAACCCTGATGAGCAACTTCAGTGATTCCAATGAGACACCGGTGCGTTCTATAAAGTCTGGTAAGCTATGGTAGGGGCCATTTTTCTCCCGTTCCTTTATGAATGTTGCCGTCAATTTGTCTTCCAGGTCTTTCACCAAAATAAACCCTAAATAGATAGTAGAGCCATGAATGATAGTTGGATGATCGCCACGGTTCACACAAGGAGCCTCAATAATAGCGCCCTCCATCCGGGCCTCATGCACATAAAGTTCAGTGCGATAAAAACCACCAAAATTATTGATCACAGCCACCATAAATTCTAGCGGATAATACGCTTTTAGGTACAGGCTTTGATAACTCTCTACAGCATATGAAGCTGAATGGCCTTTTGCAAAAGCATACCCGGCAAAGCTTTCGATTTGCCGCCAGATATCGTGGGTCAGTTCGTAGGTGTAGCCTTTGGCATTGCAGTTGTCAAAAAACTTCTGCTTCACCTTTTGAAATTCATCCCGTGAACGGTATTTGCCACTCATGCCCCTGCGAAGCACATCAGCCTCGCCCAAATCAAGTCCGGCAAAATAATGGGCCACTTTGATCACATCTTCCTGATACACCATTACCCCGTAGGTTTCTGGCATCAAATCCCGCAATACAGGATGGGCCTCATCCCGCTTCTCAGGATGCCTGAACCGTAGTATGTATTGTCGCATCATGCCTGACTTGGCAACACCTGGCCTGATTACGGAGCTGGCTGCCACCAAACCGAGATATTCATCTGCTTTGAGCTTTTTCAGCAGCATACGCATAGCTGGAGACTCCACATAAAAGCATCCGATGGCCTGCGCATTGCGGAGCAGATGCTTGATCTTTTCGTCCTCCTTGAATTTTTTAAAATCATGAATATCAATAGGAGGGAGTTCTGGCTGGTTTTTAGCCACGATTTCAATACCCTCTTTGATCTTGCTCAGTCCCCGTTGGCTCAGGATGTCAAATTTGTAAAGGCCAACATCTTCAGCAATAATCATATCAAAATGTGTGATAGGAAAACCCTTTGGTGGCAGTGATGTGGCGGTGTAATAATGGATTGGTTTCTCCGATATTAACACACCGCCAGCATGTATGCTTAAGTGACTGGGAAAGCCCTGAATGCGTTCACTGTACCGCCTGATGAGCCGACCGATGTGGTCAAGTCGCTCAGGTGGGCTGGCCTGAACAGCTTCGATTTCATGAGCAGGCAAACCGAACGCTTTTCCAAGCTCACGGGTCACAGCTCTGTACTGAAAAGTGCTGTAAGTGGCAAGAAGCGACACTTTTAGGCCATTTTCGTCGGTGCCAAATTTCTCAAAAATGTAACGGGTTACATCATCCCTGTCTGTCCACGAAAAGTCGATATCAAAGTCTGGTGGGTTTTTTCGATAGAGGTTGATAAAGCGCTCAAAATAAAGGTCAAGGTCGATGGGGTCGACATCAGTGATCCGGAGGAGGTATGCAATAATACTATTGGCGCCGCTGCCACGGCCCACATAATAGTAGCCCTTGCTCCTGGCATAACTTACGATATCCCAATTCACCAGAAAGTAAGACACAAAGCCTTTTGACTTGATCAGATCGAGTTCTTTTTCAATCCGGTCAATTATGTTCTTGCCTGGGTTGGGGCCGTAACGATATTGCAGGTTTTTCTGGCATTCACTTCTGATCAAAGCGTAATCCTTTACTTCAGAGCCAGTATAGGTGCTGATGTTTTTATGTGGATGCTGATCTCCAAACTCGAAATTGATTTCGCAGCTATCCAAAACGTTTTGGGTGTTCTCAATAATCTTTGGATAGCTTTTATAAATGAGCCTAAGCTGATCTATAGGTATCATATATTCATCGGGGGAGGCTTCTTCTGACTTAGGTAGCTTACTTAAAAGTGTATTGTTGTCGATTGCCCTCAGCAACCGGTGGATATTAAAATCAACATTAGGTTTTCCTTTTATGGGCTTATGAAAAGAGACACTGTGCAGGATGACCAGCTTATTTAGATGCTTTGCCCATTGGGAGAACGGAAGCTGGGTAAGCTGGTCAGGCTTAATTCCTACAAACTCATTTTCTCTGACTTCATGAGGCTTGATTGTACTCCAGGGATAAATGAAAATGGTATTAGGAAGGTCAGGTGCTGTGCGGGGGATGTTGGTATTCTCATGAAGGTGCTTTGAGAGGTATCTATTTAGCTGATAGAACCCTTCATTGTTTTTTGCCAGGCCTATAAACTGCTGTTGTACCCCATTTCTGAAATCTATTCCGAGTACTGGCCTGATGCCGTATTCGGATGCCAACCTCACGAAATTCAGACACGCTGAAGTGTTATTAATGTCTGTAATTGGAAGCGTACTAATATTATTGGCTTTTGCTGTTGCAAGGAGCTCTTTCCCTGATAGCGTTCCATAGCGTAAGCTGAAATATGTATGATTATTTAGGTACAAGGTAATTATTTGTGTATACTAAAATAAATAGTATACACAAATAATATTAGTAAATAGTCTAAGTTTATTAGTGAAAGATGGACTACTTAATCACATCAAACATCCGAGTATATTTTATAGTTAAGCTTCGGTTATTGATACGATATTGGAAATCAGTTTCGCCAATTTCACTGGGGCGGCGACCATTAGATTGGTTGTAAACCACAAACAGCCCAGTGTTGGCTTTTTGTAGCCATCCGAACCTAATATTAGCTGAGTATACTTCTGCAGCACTGTTGTATTGAACCAGGCTTTGCAAGAAAATTCGGGGCGTAAAGGAGTATGAAAGCCTTGCACCAAGCACTGTGGCGTCAAAGTCCCCATTTGGCAGACGGAAATTATTGAATGACAACGAGTACTCAGACGTGAATTTGTCCCCAATTCTTAGACCAATCGTTCCTGAGTTCAGGTATCTGTTTCCCCCGAAGGAGCCCCCAAGTACATGCCTGGTGTTTGCATAAACATTTTTGCTTGGGTTGGTTTGGAAAACGATCTGTGCCTCGGCGTGGTCATAAGTTCCGGCGTCCACAACTACACTGTCAGAAATCTCAAAGGCTTCCACAACCCCTTCAGTAGTAAAATTGATACCGGTGTGTACCTCAAAACCGCTGCGCCAAACCCAATGGTTATCGATGTGTAAGAAACCTGTTTCCTGAAATCCCTCAAAATTCCAAAACCCACGGTAGGAGATATGTGGGCGGTTTTCCAAAAATTTAAACTTGTTATCTTCATTTTTAACCCTGGCCTGGTAAAAGATCAGGAATTCTGGTTTCCTGAAGGCCGTTCTAAACAAAAATCCCATTTCTGGATTGAAATTTTCAGCTACTTCGGTGTAAGCTGCTGTCAATCTCAAGCCATTCCATTCGTAGTTGCTTTGGAACTTAAAGGAGTAGTCATCGCCGCTGACATCAGGGGTAAATGTTTTTGCGTAGAATCCTGAAAGCTGGGCCTTCTTTCCTAATCCCCATCTGCCATCTACGGCAAAAGTTCTGTTATAATCTAACTGCGATCCGGGTAGCGCCTCACTATCAAGACCTCCGAGGCTTTGGCGGTTCATGAAGGCTGCCCCAATGAATGATCTTGCTTTGAATTGGTGGTTTACCCTGGCTACTGTAAAGTTATTTTGCTCCACACTTGAACTATCAGAGGCAACACTTACATCCTCAGTAAACATACTGAGCATGCCCACATAGGTATCATTAAGCTTACCAGACAGTCTGGCGCCTCCGATAATCGGTACAACACTACCATCATCAGCTATACCTATTCTACGGCTGAAAAACAGATCGACCTCACCAGGGCTACCTACGCTAAATTGCCCTGCATTCTCTAAAAAGAAGGGCCGCTTTTCAGGAAAAAAAAGGTTGAAGCGGTCGAGGTTAACTTGCTCATTATCAACCTCTACCTGGGCAAAATCAGTATTATAAGTTACATCGAGGGTCAGGCTAGGGGTGATGCTGTATTTTACATCCAAACCGGCATCCCCGTTAAGGTCAGTTTCAGGGTTAACCTCTTGAAAATCTTTAGATGCCCTTCCCAGAACATATGGAATAATTTTCAAATTGCCAGGACTTCTCAAAGTGAGGCCTTCAAGATTACCGGCCAGAGATAACCTCTTGATATCAAATTGATAAGGTAGTGGTGCCCAGTAGGCTATTTCATTTCTCTTACGGATGTTTCTTTGAAAGTTAATACCCCAGGTCTGGTTATCTCCTGAGTTAAACCTGAGTGTTCTAAATGGGATAGCAAATTCAGCACTCCATCCATAGTCTCCCACTTCTGTTCTTACTTCCCATGAAGCATCCCAATTAAGGTTAAAGCCTCCAATAACACCGCCTTGTTGCCGGTTATTGTTAAAGTTGCCCTGGCCCTCGTTGTCAACCTGACCGTCATATTCTACCCCAAGGGAATTGGTGCCAAACAGGAACCCATTTTGGCCATCATGGAATGTGTCTAGAATAAATAGAAAGCTGTCGGTGCCATCTAAGGATGCATCCCTTCTATTATCGGCCACAACCAGTTTATCGGGTTCAGTATCGTAACAAACTACGCCCAAATAGAGGGTGCTGGCGGTGTAAGCAACCCTAATTTCTGTATTCTCAGAAGCCAGTTGACCATTGTCGGGGCGCACTTGAATTAAATCTGTAATAGCAGCTATATTTTGCCATCGCTGATCATTCAAAACGTCGCCATCAAGTATGGGGGCCGATTCTATTTCCGTGGCGGCAGAAACTGGCCTTTCTTGAATATTTTGTGTTTGGGCAAACGCTAAAGTTGTTGCGAAAATGAGTGAGCAAAGTGCTTTGAATTTTAGATACATTGGCTGCATGGTCTTGAGGCTAAAGTACCATCGCATGCGCTTTTCTCTTTTCAGTTTTATATAAGCGCAAAGTGAATTAGTTCACTTATCAAAAACTAGCTTTCCTGTACAACCATTTTTGGTAGATTGGCGCTCTCAAACAATGTACCTATGAAAAGATTTATCCCATTTGTATTTGCACTATTTATATTCATTCAAGCTGATGCGCAGAATCAGGAAGAGAAGAAGCCTGATCCGAAACCTGAAATCTCAACTACCAAACATTCTGCAAGGATTGGCGGACAGCAGATTAGTTATACTGCAGTGGCTGGCACAATGCATATCAGGGACAATAGCAATGAGCCAGTGGCGCTTTTCGGATATACTAGTTATACAAAAGACGGCGCTGATAAAAGCAGGCCGATTGTTTTTGCTTACAACGGTGGACCGGGATCGTCATCGTTTTGGCTACATATGGGTGTTTTAGGCCCAAAACGTATTGCCGTTAACGATCCTGAATCCACACCTGCTGCACCTTATGAAATTGTTAATAATGACTACTCAATTCTCGATGTAGCGGATCTTGTAATGATGGATCCAATCGGGACTGGCTTAAGCGTTCCGGTTGGTGAATCCAAGTATGAAGATTTCTGGGGGGTGGACCAGGATATCCGTAGTATCAACCAATTCATCACTCAATATCTCATCAACCACGGTAGGATGAATTCACCAAAATATCTGCTTGGTGAAAGCTATGGAACCTTCAGGAATGCCGGTGTAATGAACAGCTTATTGAATGATGGTATCGCCATGAACGGGGTAATTATGGTGTCGGCGGTTTTTGACTTAAGAACACTTTTATTTCCTCCCAATGATGATTTGCCTTATATCGTTCATTTCCCAACATATGCAGCCACTGCGTGGTACCATGACCAAATTCCAAACAAGAATGCCGACTTATATGCATTTCTTGATGAAATCAGAGCTTTTACTGAAAATGAATATGCACCGGCTCTTTTTAAAGGTGATAAATTGAGTGAGGCCGACAAAAAATCTATGGCCACTAAGCTTGCCAACTATACCGGGACAGATCAGGAATATTGGCTGAACGCTGACCTTAGGGTAACAAATGGAGAGTTTTTCGCTGAGATGCTGAGGGAAAATGGAGAACTTGTCGGCAGACTTGACTCCAGATATACTGGCATTAATCAAGATCTGCTAAGTCAGAATGGTAGCCATGACCCTCAAAGTTTGGCTATCTCCCCGGCATATATAACTGGTTTTCTCAATTACCTCCACAATGACCTCGGGGTCAGTAAGGATTTAATGTATATGACTTCTGCCGGAAAAAGGGATGGATTCAAATGGGACTGGACTCATCAGGGTAATATAAGATGGGGCTCAACAGCGGCCATAAATACAGGAATAGATATGGCTCAGGCGCTTTCAAGGGATCCAAATATGAAAGTTCTGATTCTTAATGGCATTTATGATATAGCTACGGTTTTCTACGGGGTTGAGTACAGCATTGACCATCTGGGGTTGACGAAAGAAATCAAGGATAACATTATAATGAAGTACTATGAGGCCGGACATATGATGTATACCCATCAGCCTTCATTGGTAAAGTTCAAAGAAGATGTCGCTGATTTTATTCAAAGTACTGACAATAAATAATCGTTTTGGCAAAAAGACTTTTACTGCTTAGTAATTCAACCAATCCTGGTGAGCCGTACCTGGAGTATCCCAAAAAATCGATTATAAACTTTCTTGGCAATCACATCAAGAGGGTTTTATTCATTCCGTATGCGGGAGTAACGATATCATATGACGACTACACTGCAAAAACAAGGGAGGCATTTCAAAAGATGGGTTTTGACATACAAGGGATTCATGAGTTTGGGAATCCGGTTGAGGCTATAGAAAAAGCAGAGGCTATAGCAGTTGGCGGTGGAAATACTTTTGAATTGCTCAATCAGCTTTATAAAAATGATTTGATTGAGGTGATTAGAACAAGGGTTAATGAAGGCTTACCATATATGGGTTGGAGTGCCGGAAGCAACATTGCGGGGCCATCCATCAAAACAACCAATGACATGCCGATAGTGGAGCCAGAATCGTTCGATGCACTCAACTTAGTACCTTTTCAGCTAAACCCGCATTATACTGAAGGGCGCATACCTAATCATGGAGGTGAATCGAGGCCTGACAGGATCAATGAGTTTATTAAGTTGAACTCTAATGTTTATGTTTTGGGACTACCCGAAGGCAATTTGATTGAGGTTAATGAGCGGCAAATCAAGCTGGTAGGTAAAGGGAAATTAAAGATTTTTAAATCAGGGATTGATGTTATAACTGCAGAAGCCGAAACCGATATTAACTTTGTGATGAATTAAGTCGCTTTCGGACTTGCAATAGTGCTGAGGGCTTATCAAAACACATTTTAGGGGGAATCATATAATTATTGTATTAGCATCAAAGAAATTCAACAACTAGGATTACTATAAATATCAATTATGAAGAATTTAATATTACTATTAAGTGGGCTGCTTTTAGCCTTTTTCACCAATGCACAGAATGATGCAATGGATGTTAACAATGTACAAAGATCATTAGGTGCTGCCGGTACTTATGGTGTTGGGCCAACTCCAACCTCTATGAGGTCGCTTCCAATAAAAGAGGAGGCCATGAAGGGCGATTTTTATCTGAATAAGGAATACAAAGAAATGATAGTGAAAGTGCTTGATGACGATAACTATCAATTACTCTCGAAATACAATGTGCAGAACAATGTATTTGTTGTAAAAAGAGGTGAAGATTTAGGTTCGTTAGATGGAAAATTAGTTGAGCAGTTTACCTATAATGACGGCATAAAGGACCTTAACTTTATTAGTTCTGGCAAATACCCTTTCAACCCAATGGAGGCATCTCCAGGATTTTATGAGCTTCTGTATGCAGATGAAGATGTTCAATTGCTTTCAAGGGCAAAAATTCAAATAGTGGATGCTAATTACAATGTAGCCCTTGATGTTGGGGACAGGGCCGGAAGGATAGAGATAATCAAAAGATATTACCTGTATCAAAAAGGAATGTTTTCAGAGATTAAAAATTTCAAGAAGAAAAACTTAGCAATGTTTGGCAAGTTGAGTACTCAGGTTCAGAATTATATTCGTGATGAAAATTTAAGTGCCAACAACGAAAACGATTTGATTGATTTGGTGAAACGATACGACTTTATGCTTGAATCGGCAGCAGGCAATAACTCTCAGGCCGATTAAGGATAGTGTAAACAGAAATATTATAGGCGGGAATCTCATTTTGGGGCTCCCGCTTTTTATTACCGACAATCTATATTATATATTATTGATTTTTTCAATCAATCACTACTTTGCATAAAATGTAAGCCATAATGAAAAGGATATCACTAACCATCTTGTTTGTCGCTACACTTCAAAATCTTTTTGCACAGGAGGACGCTTTGCGGGTTAAAGATGTTCAAAGGTCGCTTGGCAGCGCCGGGTCAATTAGTACAATACCAACCGGAATGCGAACAATACCGCTGAAGCCAGAAGAGATGAAGGGTGACTTCTACCTGAACAAGGAATTTGAGGATATGATAGTGGTTATTGCGGAGCAGGATCAATATCAGGTAAGTGCAAAATACAATGTTCAAAATAATGTATTTGTGGTACAGCGTGGAAATGATTTAAACTCACTTGACGGGAAACTAGTTCAAGCCTTCACTTACGCTGATGATCTGGGCAAATACAATTTTCTAAATTCAGCAAGGTATCCATTTAATCCAATGGAAGCTTCTCCAGGTTTTTATGAGATACTATTCAAAGGGGAAAAAAGCCAGCTTTTGTCAAGGGCCAGAATCCAAATAGTTGAGGCTAATTACAATGTGGCGCTTGACGTTGGCGATAGGGCCGGCAGAATTGAGGTAATCAAGAGATACTATGTTTATCAGGATGGTATGTTCTCGGAGCTAAGAAGCTTAAAAAGAAAACATCTCAATGTATTTGGAAACAAAGCTAACGAGATGCAGCGTTTCATTAGGGATAACAAAATCCAGCACAATAATGAGAACGACCTGATTCGGCTCATGAGCCGTTATGAAGAAGTAATCCAGTAATCGATCTTTCAGTACTTTACAAAACCATTCAATTGTTACTTCAAGCGATCTATCAGGGGTTTTAATTATTACGCTTACAATTAGGAAACAAATAATTTGTAGCTTCGTATCAGCATTTTAAACTGATACTATGAAGGTTACAAATCTTGGGGAATTCGAAGAACTAGTCCTGCTGGTGATAGGCGCATTAAATGATGATGCCTACAGTATCTCAATTCAGCAGGAACTCAGGGAGCAAACAGGCCGAAGCCCAAGCATCGGGGCCATGCATTCCGCACTGAACAGGCTTGAAAATAAAGGTTTCATTAATTCTCATGAAGGTGGGGCTACAAAAGAACGTGGCGGTAGGCGTAAGCGATTTTATCAGATTACCGCCGCGGGTAAGTCGGCATTGTCAAAGAACCACGAACTCAGGTCTGGGCTCATAAAGTTGATTCCAGGGATGAATACACAAACTGGGTTAGGATAATGGGGGCAAAGACAACCAAAGCAATAGAACCGCCAAAATGGGCTAATCGGTTTCTGGAATGGTTTTGTAGTGCTGACCAACTTGAGATACTACAAGGTGACCTGTATGAAACATTCCAGTTTCGGCTGGCAAAGAGTGGCCCATTGAGAGCGAGGTTATTATTTATAAAAGACGTTTTCGACCTCATGCGACCTTTTGCCTTTAAACGAAAAAGATCTTATTCATCAAACAATAGGGCTATGCTTAAAAACTACTTCAAAATCTCTTATCGAAATTTCCTGAGCCAAAAAATTTACAGCCTTATCAACATATCAGGGCTAGCAATTGGGCTAGCTTGTTTTCTGCTCATTTACTTATATGTCCAGGATGAGCTTAGCTACGATTCTATGCATTCAAAAGCGGATAGAACATATCGGGTGTTGGAGCTTTTCGAGAGTGATGGAGTGGGGGAACACTCAGCCAGTAATCCCTTTGGTGTAGGGCCAACATTGATCAATGATTATCCGCATCTGATTGAAAGCATGGTCCGCCTTTTTAATTTTCAGGCACCCGTTTTATCCTTAAAAAACCCCGAAAACAATCGTGAATTCAACGAATCGAGGCTTTTCCTGGCAGATTCTACTTTATTCGATGTTTTCGATTTCGAAATGTTGGTTGGTAACAAAGAAACGGCTCTTGATGGGCCTAATAGCATCATTCTTACTGAGTCACTAGCTTACAAATACTTTGGAGATGACGACCCCCTGGGTAAGCAGCTAATTTTTCAAGGTGAGCAGCCATTACTTGTAAATGGAATCATGGCTGATGCACCGCTTAATAGTCATTTTCAATTCGATGCCATGATTTCATATTCCACAATAAAGCATTTCGTTCCGGCTTCCTGGATGGCAAGGTTTTATTGGAACCCCAATTGGACATACATCACATTGCATGACAATAGCTTAAAAGCAGAACTGGAAACACAGCTTATACCGTACAAAGACAAATATTTTCCAGAAGACAAGCGGGAGCACATTTCTTTACAGTTACAGCCACTACTTGATATACACCTTCACTCCAACCTTGACTATGAAATTCAAGCAAATGGAAGCGCCAGCAACATTTATGTCTTTAGCACAATTGCGCTGTTCGTACTGTTTATTGCTTCAATCAATTTCATTAATCTTTCAACAGCCAGAGCCACCAAAAGGGCCAAGGAAGTGGGCATTAGAAAGACGCTGGGCAGTAAGAAATCTCAACTGGTGAAGCAATTCATTTTCGAGTCCCTTTTATATACGTTTTCGGCAATGCTGCTGGCTATTTTGGCGGTATTGCTGATTCTTCCATTTTTCAATGTATTTACAGAGAAGGCCATTACCCTGGTTACATTATTAGATATTCAATTCATCATTGCAGCCTTGGTTACTATGGTATCTGTTGGGTTAATTTCTGGAATATATCCAGCACTTGTTTTGTCCTCTTTTGATCCGGTAAAAGTTTTAAAAGGAGGTCATCTTAAGTCAAAAGGATTTTCCTTCAGAAAAGTATTGGTCACAATACAGTTTGCCATCTCTATCTTATTAATTGTAGGCACAATAATGGCCGTAAAGCAGCTGGATCTCCTTCAGGATAACAATTTAGGCTTCGACAAAGAACAGGTGATTATGGTGCCAATTATGCGCACCCCTATAGGAGAAAATTTCGAAACCATCCGGCAGGAAATGTTGAAATTAAAAGATATTCAATACGTAACCGCAGTTGAGGAAATTGTTGGTGCTAAAAATCAGGTGGGGATGTATCACTTTGAAGGGATGGAAGTTGGTCAACCATTTCCGCGACTGTCTATGCGCCATGATTTTCTTGAAACATTTGGGATGGAGCTGATATCAGGAAGAAACTATTCCGAAGATTTCGAAACGGATGATGAAGAAGCGCTGTTAATCAATGAAACCCTTGCAAGGCAGATGGGCTGGACGAACGAAGAGGCTATTGGGAAATATCATTTAAGAAGTAGAGACCGAAGGGGGAAAGTAGTCGGAGTGGTGAAAGATTTCAATTATGCTTCGAAGCACCAGCCTATTTCATCGCTGGTGATGGACTTATCGTTAAGTCCGTCGTCATTCAGATTATTTATTAAGTACATGGCCATCAGGGTTTCGGGACAAAATATTAATGAGAGTTTAGGTGAATTGGAAAGGGTTTGGAAAGATTTCATCCCTGATCGACCATTTCAGTATTTTTTCCTTGATAGCAGGCTGGCAGAATCATACAAAGCTGAAGAGAAACTAAGCCTTTTAACGGCAATTTTCGCAGGGTTAGCCATTCTAGTGGCATGTTTGGGGTTATTCGGATTAGCCACTTTTACAACCGAACAGCGCTCAAAGGAAATCGGAATAAGGAAAGTATTAGGCATAAAAGGAGGGCAAATAATCGGCTTGCTATCGAAAGACTTTATGCGACTGATTTTACTGGCTATTCTGATTACAGTTCCTGCCACCTATTTCCTGGTGAATTCCTGGCTGGATGGTTTTGCCTATCGGGTATCTCTTGAAATAATGCCTTTCGTTATTGCTACAATTACTGTTCTGACAATCGCTTTTGTTACTGTAGCCTATCAGGCACTAAGAGCTGTCAGCATTAACCCAGTAAGGATTTTAAAGGATGAATAGACATCAGTTTGTAGCTCTCTTGTTAATTGGGTTTGGTTTTGCCTGTACTCCAAAGGAAGAGAAGGTTGTAAGCTCTGAACTAAAGAATTCTTTAAAAATTGCTAATTGGCTGGAATTGTCCTTAATGGTTGATTCGCTTAGTTACGAGATTTGGCCGGACAAAATTGGTGATTCTACGGTCACACTAAGCTATTCAGGTGGCGTTGCTGGCAAAGTAGCTTTCTATCTGGAACTGTATAATCAAACAGGTTATCAGGAACACTTGAATGAAGCACTTCGAGGGGCTGATTATATTTTGGGCCATTTGCCAGATCAATCCGATTCCTTGAAAAACAAGTTGTGGGCATTTAGTGCCTACGGAAGCGTGTGTGGCGCAGGCTATATTTTGACAGAAGTCTATAAACAGACTTCAGATCAGAAATACAAAGCCGGAGCACTTGAGATTTTTGATATTGTCCAATCCCATGCAATTGAATCAATAGATTCTGTTTCATGGGATAGCTTTAATGATGTACTAGGTGGCTTATCTGGCACTGGTTTATACTTATTGTACACAGCTAAAAACCATGATTTGGCTGATGCAAGGGCTCTTGCCATCAAAGCTGGTAAAACGCTCCTCTCAAGGGCCATTGAGACGGATTCGACTTTGAACTGGACGTTGAGTTATGACCGTCAATTTATCCTACCCAACTTTTCTCATGGAGCTTCTGGAATGGGCTTTTTTCTGGCCAGGCTCTTTGAAGATACTCAGGATTCAACGTTTTATAAGGCTTCGCTTAAAGTGAATACTTATCTTGAATCTATCGCTAAAATTGACAATGGCGTATTTATGCTCCCATATGGCGTTCCAAATGACGATTGGGAAAGACCATTTGACGTCAGCTGGGCACATGGAGTTTCCGGAACTGTGAGATTTTATCAGCAACTCTATAAAATTACTGGCGATGAAAATTGGAGTGAAAGGGTAGATCAATGTTATGCGGGTATGATTGCCGGGATGCACATCGATGTTGATACGACGGTTTATGGTAGCAAACCATTTCCGTTGGATTATCGATTTGGATTGGTCGGGGCTGCTAATTTCTCAATGTATCACTATCAAGTTACAAAGAACCAAGAAGCTTTAGAGATGGCAGAAAAGTTAAATCAACGAATGCTGGTAGGCGCTCAGAATGACAGCACTTCTCTCTATTGGATATCTCATAATTATGGCTTTATGAGTGTAGAGGATGACCCAATTTATACTGGCATATTTTATGGTGCAGCTGGCTACGGTTTAAGCTTACTCAAGTTAAATGCAATAAAATCAGGAGTTGAATACAATGCAAGGTTTGTTGACGACCCATATCTTAATTAAACCTCAAAATGATGAAAAACATACTATTGATTTTAGGGACACTTGGGATATTATGTTCTTCTCAGGCGCAAGAGTTAACTCCAGAACAAGAGGAAATTAAAGATCATATTACCGAATATTACTGGAATGTGATGTATACCAACGCAGAGAGAAAACCGATCAATGCTATAGCCGAAGGCTTCAGTGAAGACTTCCATATGTATGTTTATTGGGACGGTGAATTGAGCAAACGCACCAGAGATGAATGGATGGCCATACTTCAAAAAAATCGAGATAAGGCAGATCCAAATATGCCCAAAAAATCCAATAGCCTGGAATTTGGATACATCGATGTAACAGGATACACAGCCTCCACAAAACTCCTTATTTCCCAGGAAGGAAAGCTCAAATACACAGATTACATGACACTTTATAAGGTAGATGGTAAGTGGCAGGTAATGAGTAAGTTATTCACTTATCATGGTGAGTAACTTGAGTGTATTATAGGTTTACAACTTCAAATAGCTCCACTCTTTTGAAAACGGAATCCGGCTCATCAAAACGGCACCGTCATCAGTTATCAGCAAGCTATCACTTGGGTTGATGCCCACGCCATTTTTCTCATCATAGAGCCCTGGCTCTACGCTGAACATCATGCCAGCTTCGATAGGGGTGTGGTCACCCAATGAAATGAACGGTGCCTGATGACCTTCAATGTGCTGACCAGCGCCGTGGGCTGGACGGTGATAAATGAAATCCTGCATGCCATTTTTTACCTGGTGTTCATGTATTTTCACAGCCACTTCAGAACATGGCACTCCGGGTTTGCATTCTTCCACCATGATCTGGACAGTTTCGGCCACTACCTGCCAAATCTTGTCCTGCTGGTCTGTCCATGGGTCGATCAGGTAATTGCGATAGCCCTCGCCACCCATTCCGCCCAACCGAATGTCGGTATTGATGTACAATGGCTCACCTTTTCTTACCGGATTATAGAAAAACTGGTTTGGGTGGGGGTAGGCGGTGGAAACCCCAGCTCTCACATAGTGTGATGTAGATTCGATGCCAACCGCAGAATGTGGCTTACCATCATATTTCACATCAGCCATCATTAGCTGAATACCATAAGCCTGTAAGGCATGACCGATTTCAAAATCAGTGGTGTTGGTGCCATGCTCCAAAACGAAATCCCTTGAGAAAGCATGGATTTTGTCAAAGTAGCGATAAGCCCTTTGTGTCAAGGCAATCTCTTCGGGTGTCTTGATGATGCGCATTTGGAGGCAGTCATTTGAAATATTTACAAATGAGGCATTGGGCAATATCTTTTTTGCCTTGGCAAGTTGCGCCGGCGACATCTCCCAGTCGGTGCCGATAGTTTTGCCATCCATTTCCCGCTTTGTCAGGCCTTCAAGCATCCACTCAAATAAGTCAACCTGCTCACCGTTTACTACTTGTCCTTTGTTTGGGTAACCTCCTTTGCCATGAGGATAGCAGAAGTAGTATTCAAACTCAGTACACCACCAGCTAGTGATCAAATCCCGGTCAATACCGGGGCCATACCAGTAGGCTGTATCTTTCTTAGCGGTTGGGAACAAGAGCCAGGTTGTCCGTTCGCCACTGCCACGAAAGCAGCCATTGAAATAGACCTTGTTTTTGTCTGACTCCAACAGGATGGCATCTATGCCAGAGAGTTTATCTTTCAATCGCTGAACGGTTTGCTTGTACCACTCCAAAGGCAGCCGGTCATAGCCCATGGATGCAGGCTCAGGATGGTTGCGATCGGTTACAAAGAGGTTTTCTGAATTGGAAGCGGCATCGGCTTCAGCACAAGAGGCGAGGCCTTTGGCGGCAACTGTGGTAGCTGCGAACCCTAGCCCCATTTTACGGATAAAATTTCGGCGGTCGTTTGTCATGGGTTTAAGATAGCCCAAGGTTGGTAAGAAGGGAAGAGGAATTATGTGAACTGTGAGCGGGGTCGCTTAGTTATAGCTTGAACTTGGTGATGTTTTTACCTTACTCTGCCGGGTAGTGATCGGCATCTGCATAAATCACCTTCCATTGGCCATTACGATTTTCCCATACAAAAGTGTTGGGGCCCATTGACTGGGTAATTGCTCCATTTTTTGAAACTATCGAGTCCGTGAATATGTATGACGAAATCGCATGGTCATTACCGAGTGGAATAATTCTTAAATCATTCCACTTTGATTGAAATGACTCCAGGGAAGCCATAAATTCCTTCGATCCAATTTTAACATCCTCATAGGCGATGTATTTTCCGTCTACTAACATTGTAAATTCAGGCCATAGTAAGTTGATCAATTGCTCAGCATTCATTGAGGTGTCAGCAGCATGAAACGCCCAAACCTGCTTTTCCACTTCCATAATTAATTGTTCTTTATCGATTTGTTGGGTTCCATAATGCCGTTGGCAGCTTGTATTTAACAGCAGTATGCAAACAACAACATTTACAATGATTTGTGATCTCATACACTTGTAGCAGGTTGTTAATAAAATCTGGCGGTTCCGATTCTTATTGAGTTGGAAGATAATAATTTTGCTTGATAGTTGTCGGTGAAAACACCAACAACGGCATCTGGGCTTAACTTTAATTTAGGGGTAACGCAAAAATTAAAACACTAGCACTAGTGCTTGTCATATGCCTCTGCTTCTAGTACAAGCGTCTCGCTTGGACTACTTTGAAAAGATTTGTTTGGGAGGTTAGTTTGGAATATGTCTCAGCGGGACGCTAAGACTAGTTGAAGGTGTTTGTAAATAGCACTGAATTTTCGTTAACCACGGAACGCCCTATTTGCTATACAGTGTTATCTGTTTTTATTTGACAACCATCTTTTCTGAAACTTGATTAATCAATATTCATTTGTTTAATCATGAGTTCACCTGGAACATTATATGGGTTTCCTAGGGCGATAATTATTTCGAAGTGATTATATCCTTCTAAAACATGCAATTGTATCTCTTTCGATTGCTTTTTTAAAGCCTCAGCAAATAACCGTGATTGCCTTTTAAATTCAGGACTTTCCTGCGTTCCATAAGCTAATATAACAGGTGTTCTAATTTTAGCTATATGATTAATCGGGCTAAGATCCTCCACCATTTTGTCTGTAAACTCCACGTATTCATTTCTTGAGGATAGACTAACAGGATACAGATCATACATTCCACTGCTGAGAAAGGCGCCCTTTATCACATCAGCAGGCAGGCCGTATTCAGTCCAGTCTGTAGTGATAAGAACCCCACCCAGATGTCCACCCGCCGAGTGTCCGGAAAGAAAAATACTGTCTGGATTTCCTCCAAATCTCGCTGCATTCTGATAGGTCCATACAACGACCTTTCTCAATTGATCAACCATCGGATATAAACTGCCATTTGCATCCGTGGCCAGTTGGTAATCAGGGGCTATATAAAGCATTCCTGATTCAACAAATTTACGGGCATTGTAGGCTGTATTTCCAGATCCATTGCCAGCCCGCCAGGCTCCCCCATGAATAAATATATGGATTGGGGCATTTGCTAGTTTAGAACTGTATAAATCCAGTTGCTCAATAGATGAATCACCATATTGTATACGTTCAGGCGTACCTATCTTGGATTGTGATAATTCCCGTAAAGCTTGCAATTGGCTGAAAATATATTGACGGTTAGGTGCCCAGAAGGATTGATTATACGCAGAATCAATTGCTGCCTCTGTATAGTTTAGATAAACTTTTTCCTCAGACTCTGAGTTTTTTTGCAAATCCGTATTACAAGCAAAGGCTACTATAC
Source organism: Cyclobacteriaceae bacterium (assembly GCA_040222875.1). Taxonomy (GTDB): domain Bacteria; phylum Bacteroidota; class Bacteroidia; order Cytophagales; family Cyclobacteriaceae; genus JAJCYL01. The sequence continues at coordinate 291,785 of JAVKCG010000009.1, forward strand.
ACGACAAGATTATTAGATATGAACTGAAATTTTTCATTTTTATATTGTGATCTATTAACCCCATACTTGATCTTTTTTAATTACACCTAACGCACAGCTATGATAAGTGGGGATTAGAATGCACTAACCTTTCCTCTCGCACATATCCACGCCTTATTTTAAATTTAAAACTTGTGGCGGACTTTCCGATCGACACAAAAATATCCTGACCGATAAAACCCCATTCATTCATCCATTCATAGCATTTGTTGGCAATCGTTTCATTCAAATTGTTTGGCCATTTCCGGGCGTTGAACCTCGACAATCCAACTGTCAAATATTCGATAGTTGTATAGCAAATCTGTTGGTTCGTTCGAGAACATTAGGCAGCCTCGATCATCGTACATCCAAAACCATCGTTTAGTATTCGGCTGGAAAAAGTAAACCAGTTGATGAATTGTTGGATCGAATCCCATTTCTGTGTTCGCAATTCCGTTAAATATAGACTTGTAATCAAATGAGCTTCTGTTTCCGTAGTAAATGTTCAGTTGTCCGTTCTCTCGTTCGACCTCTTCACCAACGAAATATCGAGTTGCCAGGCTTTCTTGGTGTTCCTCGTTTTTGAGTTCGGATTTGTTCAATAGTTCGTATAAATATGATGGAGTTCTTGCAAACATGTCATCTCCGAAATCATAAGTTAGGATGTAGAGTTTAGAGTCTTCGATGTGATTTTCAAAGAGTTCAGTTGCTCTGTTTGTAGCCTGTTCAACTCGTTCGGGAGTTTCGTTCTCAAATGGGTCACCCAGTTCAAACCGCAAATGAAATTTCAAGTTGCGTTCGATAGTGTTAAAGTCAGTCAGGTCTAATTGACTGTCCTTCATGTATCCAAGATCTCTTTCTAGTTGCTTCCTCATGATTGCCAACATTTGGATATGCGAACTTCTTTTTCGTATATCTATCCTATAGGTATACGAAATTAATTATTAGAATTTGTTTAAATAACTTGTTCTAAGTAATTAATAAGCATCCATCAATGCTCACCTCATAACTGCTTCATTCCTTTTGAATGAGGTAAGCCGTATAACTTTATAATTTTAATAGATAAGCACTTTGAAGAAGTAGTTTTTAAAACCTCGATTGAGGAATGAAGAAGCCCAACACTCCTAAAGCTCTTACAGACCATTTCTTTCGCCATGAGTATTCCAAAATGGTGGCGGTAATAAGCCGCTATTTTGGTTTAAACAAATTAGACTTAGCGGAGGACATTGTTCAGGATACTCTATTAGAGGCTATGAAGAACTGGGAGTACAATGGTATACCGCCTAATCCGGAGGCCTGGTTATATAAAGTTGCAAAGAATAAAGCGATCAACGCTATTAAGAAATCGAAATTTGAAAGCACTGAGTGGCCTAAAGTTGATGATTCCGGAGCAACTGAAGATTTGTTTGATGAAAACAAGATTCAAGATGACATGCTACGGATGATGTTCGCCTGTTGTCATCCATCCATCAAAATAGAATCTCAAACTGCGCTCATTTTAAAAACACTTTGCGGATTTACAATTGATGAGATTGCCACGGCTTACTTAAGTAATTCAGAAACCATAAATAAGCGGTTGGTCAGAGCCAGAAAAACCTTAAAGGAAGCTGAAATTGAATTGAAACTACCAAGCGATAGTGAACTGTCTAACAGGCTGGACGCCGTATTGCATTCAATTTATTTATTATTCAATGAGGGCTACAATGCCTCAAGCGGTGACCAGTTGATCCGCTATGATTTATGTCGTGAAGCGATCAGGCTGGCCAAGCTTATTGCAGGGCATGACTTGTTTAAAGCTAACTCAACGGTGCATGCATTAATCGCACTCATGTTTTTGAATGCTTCCCGTTTTAGGGCCAGGATTACCTCAGATGGGCAATTGATTCGGATGGAAAATCAGGATCGAAAGCTATGGGATCAACGGCTGATCAACTCAGGGCTGGAGCATCTTGAAAAAATCACTAAAGAAAAAACACTATCGCATTATCACATCTTAGCGACCATATCAGCGCATTATTGCACCGCTATAGACTACGATTCAACTGATTGGGTTTCTATTTTGCAATTGTATGATGTGCTCATCAAGATTGACAATTCAGTTGTGGTGCAGGTGAACAGAGTAATTGCATTGGCAAAGGTTAAAGGAGCTGAAAGAGCACTACAGGAATTAGAAGCAATCCCCGTCAATAGATTGGTCAACTATTACCACTATCACACGGTAAAGGCCGACTTACTGACACAAACGGGGAAATTAAATCAGGCCAAAACTGAACTGCAAACAGCTTCAAAGCTGACATCAAATAATGCGGAAGTACAGCATCTCCGGTCAAAATTGGGATTGTTAGAAAAATAATTTCAAAAAAGTGTCCTTGTTTAGCTGACTGGATTGTAGTGAGGCTAAAATCATAAACACATAATTTTAGTACTATGAAAGAATTCATGCTATTTATCTACACAGTTGGTGATCACATGGCGGAGATGTCGCCTGAGAAACAGCAGAAACATGTGCAAAAAGTGGGAGCGTACATTCAAGGCCTCGTTGACGAGGGAACAATGAAAAGCGCCCAACCCCTTGAATTGGAAGGTATCACTATTACTGGTCACAATGGAGAATTTCAGGATGGCCCATTTAACGAATCAAAGGAAGTGATTGGTGGCTACTATCACATGGTAGCAAAAAGTATCGATGAAGTTGTGGCAATCATTAAAAAAGATCCCCGGTTTGAAGACAACCCCTGGAAAATTGAAATTCGGCCAATCATGCAGGTTGCTGGGATTAATTAGTTTTTAGATGTTTTTAGATGTTAGATAAAAGACTAAAGACTTGCGGCGGTTAACGGATTCATCGCTACGCTCTGAAAATGGTGTATATTTCAGCACAAGTGAACAAAAAGATTTATGAATCATCTCTTAATATTGAGTAGCCACCAGGTCTTTAATCTTTTGTCTTTTGTCTAATATCTAATATCTAAACAGCCACTGCTCTCTTGGCCTGCTCAATGTGCCGTTGATTGTGGTAAATAACAACTCGGAAAGTATCCCCAAGCCTTAATTTAACCAGATTCGTGATGCTAATTCCAGTCTTCGTTTTGGTGAGGTTAACACTTCTGGCCTGGCTTAAGAGGTCAAGCATTCTCTGCTGTTGATGAATGAACCGGTCAATAGCGGATATATCAATATTCCGCTCATGCGTATTCATACTTTTGAAGGTATTCATAGTGGTCATTTGTTCACCAGGCAGCATTGACTCGGCAAAATAATTACCTAACCAGCCGCTTGAAAAGGAGCCATTTGCTTGATGATTGCTGCTGGTCATTCGATCCTCAATTTCATCTAAATAGAAGTCCCCGTAAAGATTCAAATGCTCCAGGCACTCGAGGGCATTCCATTTGGCAGGGCCAGGTCTTTGGGCAAGATGGGTGTCTGGCAATTGCTTCAGCTTTTCAGCTTCATTCAAACATCCTTTTGTCCGTTCAATGAGGTCAGCTATTAATTCTTCTGATTTGATTTTCATCTTTTTTTTCTTCAAAGGTGGGGGATGCACTCCTCTTAAAGATTGATCGAAATCAAGACTTTTTAATTCTGGAAAGGGTTTCAGGCGTCATCCTGAGATAAGAGGCGATGTACTTATTAGGAATTTCCTGAAAAAGCTGTGGGCTCCGCTTTTGCACCCGGTTGTAGCGCTCAACAGGGGAGGAGGTAAGGATATCCATCTCCCGCTCCATTTGTTGAAACATCAACCCTTCTACGACTTGTTGCCACAACTGAAGGTTATCAGGACCGCTTTGGATCAGTTTGGTAAACAGTTCTTTAGTTGTCACTTTAAGCACTGTTTTTTTAATGGCCTGAATGTAAAGCTCAGAAGGCCTACCAGTAAGGTAAGTGTCTAAAGCTGTGATTATATTTTCCCGATAACCAAAGCGGATGGTGTGTTCTTCAACGCCATCGACTACAAAAATGCGAAGGCTGCCATTTACGATGTAATAGAGGTTGGTGTCTTTGCTACCTTTTACCTGAAGGAACTCATTGCGGCTCAGCGTGAGATCTTTTGTCCAGATGTTGGCATCGTCTATTTCGGATTTGATGGCTTGAATGAGGGACATCTATCCACCAATTCTCTTAACTCCGTAACCCATGTTTTGCAGCAGACTCATCACTTTGTCCCGATGATCTCCCTGAATTAGGATTTCACCATTTTTGGCGCTGCCACCTACGCCGCATTTTGATTTCAAGGTTTTGCCTAATTCACGGAGGTCAACCTCTTTGCCCTTATAGCCGGTTATCAACGTCACCTTTTTACCACCACGTTGTTTTTTGTCAAGCTGTACATAAAGGTTTTGAAGAGCAGGCTTCAATGTGTCCTCTTCATCGTCATCGCTGCTTTGATATTCGAAATCATCAGCGGTTGAAAAGACGATACCGTCTCTGTTCTTCCATTGATTTTTTTTCTTGCTCATAAGATTGGTTCAATTACAAAAGTGACATGTATCTTCGTTGGATGTCGGTGACATCAATAACCAGCACATCCAATCCAAAAATCAAAAATTTAAAGCTGCTTCAAAAATCGAAAGAACGAAAGCAGCAAAATCTTTTTGTAATCGAAGGGCTGAAGGAGATTGAAAAGGCTACCAATGCAGGCATTAAACTGCGCCAGGCATTTTATTGCCTGGAACTAATCGATGAGGTAACGCTTGATAAACTGATTGGTCGTCAAGCTTCTAAAATGGAGCTTTTTGAAGTTTCAAATAAGGTTTTTAATCATATAGCTTATAGAGAAGATAGCGGCGGCATTCTTGTAACGGCAATACCAAAATCAGCTGGATTAGATGATTTCCTCCCCTCGGAAAACCCATTTTTCGTTGTGGTTGAATCTGTGGAAAAACCCGGCAATCTGGGAGCACTGCTCAGGACATCTGATGCAGCAGGCATTGACGGTTTGATAGTGTGTGATCCAAAAACCGATATTTATAACCCTAACGTGATCCGTTCAAGCATTGGATGTGTTTTTACTGTTCCAACCTTTGTAGTTGAAAGCCAGGCAGCTATTGATTGGTTGCAAGACCATGATATTAATATCTATGGAGCGGCGCTAACTGCATCCAAACCATATCATCAGGTTGATTTTAAAAAACCATCGGCTATAGTGATGGGCACCGAGTCTACTGGTTTATCTGATAGTTGGCTCAAGAATAGCACTCAAAACATTATCATCCCCATGCGGGGTGTAGCTGATTCCATGAATGTATCCACGTCGGCTGCTGTTCTGGTGTTTGAAGCTATCAGACAAAGAACTGCCTAGTTTATTCGTATCTAAGTGACTTCACAGGATCAGAAATAGCCGCTTTGTATGCTTTGTATCCGACCGTTGCAAAACCAATAAATAGTACAATGAGACCGCTGACAGCAATTGTGATAACACCAACATTTGTGTGGTAGGCAAAGTTCTCAAGCCAGCCAGAGATTAGGAGATAGCCAATCGGCGTACCAATGATGAAGGCAATACCTATTAGAAGTATGAAATCTTTAGAAATTAAATACACCAGGTCAGAAACGGTCGCTCCGATTACTTTCCTTACCCCGATTTCTTTAGTACGTTGTTCAGCAATAAATGAAGCCAGACCAAAAAGCCCAAGACAGGCAATGATTATTGAAATAGCTGCCAGATAACTAAAAAGCGACAGCATATTTGTTTCATTCTCATACTGTTTGTTGAAATGGGCATCCAGAAAGCTCATATCAAATGGAATATCCGGGTAAGCGGAGGCCCAATTTGCTTGCAGCTCATTTATAGTTTTAGATAAGTTTTTGGTTGAAAGGCTAGCCATCAGATAGCCGAAGTATCCATCGTCCATCATCATAATGACCAGAGGTTCGATAGACTTGTGTGCTGAACCATAATGAAAGTCTTTGACGATTCCAATTACTGTTCCGTCAACGTCATAGCTACCATCGGGATTTCTTCCATGACGCATCCTTCGTCCAATGGGGTTCTCCCAATTAAGCTCCTTTGCAAGCGTTTCATTAATTAGTAAGCTGCCCCCAATATCTGTGGTAAGATCTTCAGAGAAGTTACGGCCTTCTATTAATTCAATATCGAGGGTTTTTAAATATTGGTAATCTGTCCAGATGGTTTTCATAACCTTAGTATCAAATTCTCCATTGTCCGCTTGATACTGCACTCCATTTTCCCAGGTGGTACCTACAGGCAGAGATGTTGCGACCGTAATGGTCTCTACTCCATCGATTAGTTCCATTCTATCCATCACAACAGCCAGCTTATCCGAAATTTCTTCGTGGCTAATGTTATCGCTAAGAATAGCTACCTGATTTTTATCGTAGCCAAGCTCCTGATTCACCATAAAATTGAGTTGTGAATTGATTGAGAATGTTGCCAATATCAGAATAACTGTCACCCCAAATTGAAAAACTACCAGTAGTTTTCTGATCATTGAGCCTCTGCCACTTGAGCGATCTCCTTTGAGAACTTTCAAAGCAGAGAAATTTGATAAATAGAAAGCTGGGTATGATCCGGAAATTATTCCTACCATTAGTATTAGCAGTACAGCAAATACAAATACCTGAATTTGCCAGATGGTAATTTCAAGCGTTTTACCTACAACAACACTTATCGTCGGTAATGTTAACTCAACAAGCAGAAGACCTACCACAGTTGCAAAAGCCACCAGTAAGGTGGATTCTGTAATAAACTGAGCAATCAGTTGCGATTTTTTAGAGCCCAACGTTTTTCTGACACCAATTTCTTTAGCTCTCTTTAATGACCTCGCAGTTGCCAGGTTCATGTAATTGACAATTGCCAGAAGAAGGATGAAAACTCCTATTGCCCCGAATAAATAGGAATAATAAATGTTTCCATTCGGCTGTAGCTCATAAGAAATATCAGACGTCAAATAAATGTTTGGGAGTCTCTGCAATACAAGTTCCCTGTCAATGTTTGGGTTCCATTGAGGAATGTAATTCTTGTAGAGGCTCTGAAAATCAGCTTCGATAATTGATGGATCAGCCCCTTTGGCTAATTCAAGATAGGTCCAGCATTGACTCCAGCGCCACTCATTCAATATAGTTTCTTCGTCACGATTTGTCAGAAATGTGGTGTAGGAAACCAGCAACTCAAATGCAAAGTGCGATTGACTTATTTTGTTATCAAGGATGGCACCAACCTGATAATTACGGCCATCAATATTGAGGATTTCACCTATTGGGCTTTTGTCACCAAAAATTCGTGATGCCAATTGAATGCTTAAAACGACGGTGTTTAGCTCATTCAGGCTAGCTATGGCGTTTCCTTCTATTTGAGGGTATCCAAACATATCCACAATCGATCCATCAGCATAATAGGATAGCTGCTCCTTATGATACTCGCCCTTATATTCAATAACCGCCGCTCCATTTGAAAAGTTTGATATCCTACCAGTCTGCTCAACTTGCGGATAAACTTCTTTGAGCAGCTCTCCGGTTGGGGTATGAGAAATGGCCCAGTGTACAGGATTTCCACCATTCATTTCTGCTGGTCTGTTGATGGTGTATCTATAAACGTCATCAGCTCTTTCAGTAAATCGATCGTAGCTCAGCTCATTGTTTACATAAACTCCTGTGACGATGAAGCAAGCGATGCCAACTGATAGTCCGATGATGTTAATTAAAGTGTAAGACTTACTGTTGAGTAGATTTCGGAAAGAGACCTTCAAGTAGTTGCGAAACATAATAAATGGCAGTTTAAGCTAATTCAATATACAACTACAATGCCGTTGATTTCACCCTACAATAAGGCTAAATACGACTATTAAGACACCCAGGAATTGGCATAATGACCGCTGGCGGTCGGTATTGTTCGATTGGGGATTTGTGCCACTGTGTCAATCAATGCAAGTTGGCAATGTGGTCCTTTGCTGACTCAAAATCAATACTTTTTCTGTGAACCAATTGAAGGGCAATAGCAGTGCCCCCAACAAGCAAATGTGTATTTGCAAACTCTTCAAGAAGAGGTTTTAGCGAAATCTGCTCAGGGGTCAGAACCTTTACAGCGCTATCATTGAAAACCAGGCCCATAATTAGCGATTTCTGTGAGTTTTTACGAAATGCTCAATCACTAATTTTCGTTTAGGTAATTCCTTGCCTTTTAAATGCGCCTTCCAAACATTATATATTTTGTCACCTCCAACCTGCTTCACAGCTTTACTCAACTCCTCCAAACTACCCCGTTCTAGTAGGTATAAAATCTTACTCTCTATAGAGATTTTGCCTTTATCAGTTGCCGGTGTCCACCAATTGTACTTTTCAGCTTCTTTAAGCATTTTGAAATAAGTCGAGTACCACTTCTAATTTACACAATCACAAACCAACGACACTCTTGGTTGCTATATTTTAGAGGTTATTCAATTCTCTTTTCACAAAGTCCATCAACTCACTAATGTAGGCCGGACTAAAGTCGAATTTGATATTGGCAGCTTCGTAGATTTCCGGGATAGTTTTCAGGTTTCCAAGTTTGAGGGCCGCCATGTAGCCTTGAAGGCCTTTTTGCTTGTCTTGCTGATAGTTTTTCCAAATAGCTACTGCACCTAATTGTGCCATGCCATATTCAATATAATAAAATGGTACTTCGAACAAGTGTAGTTGTTTTTGCCAGAGGTAGTCCTTCTTCTCCTCATGGCCTGTCCAGTCAGTTATTGAATCACTGAATTGATCAAAAATATCATTCCAAGCTTCTTTTCTTTGGTCTAAAGAATGCTCTGGGTTTTCATAAATCCAATGCTGGAATTTATCAATTGTAGCCACCCAGGGTAATGTTTCAATTATCTGTTCAAGGTGCTCCTTTTTGGCCCTCTTTAAATCTTCTTCATTGTTAAAAAATAAATCCCAATGATCCATAGAGAGCAGTTCCATTGACATAGAAGCCAATTCAGCCACTTCAGATGGTGTCGATTTAAAATCACTGAGCTCTAAATCTCTGGTAAGGAAGGAATGGACAGCGTGGCCACCTTCATGAACGATTGTTACTAAATCACGCAGCGTTGAAGTCGCATTCATAAAAATGAACGGGACGCCTATTTCCATTAATGGATAATTGTATCCTCCAGGTGCTTTGCCCTTACGAGAATCCAAATCCAAATGACCCATTTCGTTCATAATTGCCAGGCATTGACCGAGAAATGGGTCAAGCCTGCTGAAGCATTCGATTGTTTTATCCACCAGGTCATTAGGTGAATCAAATGGCTTAAGCGGTGCTTTTCCGGTTACGTCTACTGCCTTGTCCCAAGGTCTCAGGCTATCAACACCTAATTTTTCCTTGCGTTCGCTGGCAAGTTCATTTAATAAGGGAACTACACATTTAGTCACCGACTCGTGGAAATCAAAGCAATCTTGTGGCTTATAATCAAAGCGGTGCATTGCCGCAAACATGTAGTCTCTATAGTTATCAAAATCAGCATTTTGAGCTAACTGATGCCTTAATTTTATTAGTACTGAAAATAGTTCGTCTAGCTTTTCCTTGTCTTGTAACCTGCGGTTTACAACAAGTTGGTAAACTTTCTCCCGAATTCTTCTATCCGTATCCTGTAGTTTAACCGCTGCCTGTTGCAGCGTAAGTTCTTGCCCTTCCCACTCAACGGTCATAGCTCCCGAAATGCCGCCATATTCATGGGATTTTTGGCTGAGCTCTGCGTTGATCGGAATATTCTCTTCACGAAAAATCTCAACAGATTTCTTCATGTTCCTGATTAAAATTTGATACCCAAGTCCCTGAATTTCATCAAGATAAGGACTCTCCAGGGCCTTCTTATTCAATTTATCGCTGTAAGGAGCAATTTTGGGTTCTATCTCAGAAACGAAAAAGTTGAAGTTGTCTTTCAGCTGTTTGTCTGTTGTATCGCAGGTCATTTTGATATACCTCCAAGCGAGGTCTTCTGATAAAACAGCTTCTAACTCGCTTCTGTCATTAAACCACTTTTTCAGCTGCTTTTCATTGGATATTTCTCTGTTAAGAAGCTCTTCCAAATATGGCTGGATCTTTTCCCACGAACTGATATTAAACTCTTCGGGTAAGAATACCCTAGCATTGCGTTGAGGTATTTCGATATTCATTAACTAATCAGGGTTAAAATGATGTTTAACAATCTGAACTTTATTTGTCCAGTTCTTCTTCTAAAGGCGCCACAATTATGAACTCGATCCAGTAGTTACTTTCGTCATCAACTGTATGTTCATATAGGTTCATGGTGCTATTATAAAACCTGCGGTCTATGCCAATTGTGTGCGAATATATAATGCCCAGGTTTCCATTGGGGCTGTTGGCAAACGAATTATACGTATGGTCGCACTTATCTAGTTGGTTCTTCAACTTGGCATAGAAATCAATCACTTCATCTTTAGAATTGCTCTTGAAAGGGTAAATTTTGATGTATTTGTTAAACTCTGTTTCGAGATAATAGAGGTAGTCCGCACCCGCAAATTTGATATTATATCGTTGATGATTGATGGTATCACCCATTTCCTTTACTCCCCAGAGGTCACTGTTAAACCCTTCAAAAGCATAGGGGATATTTTCATTCACCAACTGACCGAAATCAGCACAGATTGTTGATTGACTATATGATTGATAAACCACCAAACACATAAGAGTGGATAATATGTAGCTTTTGATCATTAGGAAAGGGGCAATTAACTAATAAGTGCAAATATCTCTAAACGTTTTTAGAGAGCACTTCATTGTGTGTGAAATTCCTTCAAATGCAATCGGGTTGACCTCCCTAAGTTGATAAATGCTCCCTTGGCATTTCTACAAACCGGCCAACATCATGATGTCAGATTGTTGAAAATCATGCACTGTAGCATACACTACCCCTGAATTGGCGTCAATGCTGAAACCCTGATAAACATGGGAGAAGTTGAGGTTCGTGTACGACATATCAATCTGCTCACTGGTGGCAAGGTTTTGACGATACAGGTGAGGCACAAATCCATTATACCTCTTTACGTAATACATATGGCCGTCTATCACCTCCCAATTAAACCAATCGAGGGGGTTAATGTCATTTACGACAACGGAATGATAACCCCCTTCGTCTATTTTATAAATATCCCCATCAATGTATTTTAGGTAGAAAACGCCTTGGTTAGTTACCCTAACGGCAAAGGCACCGTCGAATGTTACCTGCTCAAGGTCGCCTGTTTCAATATATTTTTTGAAAATATCGAAGCGGCCATTTTGCTCCAAGGCTAAATAAATTGAGTTGCCATCTGGAGACCAAACGGCATTTCTCTCTTGCCTTTCAGAAGTTGCAACATCTGATATGGAGCCATTTAAGACATCAACTGAGTAAATGTTAAAATTGCTTTTTTCGAAAACCTCAAAAAGAATTTTAGAATCGTCTGGTGACCAGCGTGGATTGCGAACAAATTCGGTTTTAAAGGAGGTTAGTTGCTGATCTGTTTTTTCTTTAAGGTTATGCAACCAGATTTGAGAATGGCCTGATTTGGTAGAAATGTACGCTAATTGTTCACTATTGTGGCTCACCTGTGGGTGCCATGATTTATCTGCAACATCCATGAAAGCCCGGTAATATTCCAGTCTGCCATCATCCTTAATATTGGCCTTCCAAATTGAAAATCGCTCCGTCCATTCTTCAAAAACAAACTCATCCTGTTTAGGTGTTTTACTGAGGTTTCGAAGCATTTTGTCTGTTGAATAAAGCTTTTTAACCTGATCAGTTTTGAGGTTAACGGTCATTAAATCAAAAGTGAAAAAGTTGTCGACCTTAAGCATCGCCAGGTTGTCTGAGTCATCCAGCCACTCAATGCCGCTTATTTCAAAATCACTCTTAGATACCATCCGGGTTTCTTTGGTATCTAAATCCAGCACATATGCATCCCCAATACCTGGTATCAAATGTTTATACAATAATCCGCTTCGATCAATTCTGATGAATGCAATCTTGTTACCATCTGGTGAGAACCTAGGCGATACATCACCATATGCACAGGCTTGCGGGAAAGTCATTCGCTCAACTTCCAATGTTTCATTGTTCACCAGGTAAATGGACCATAGGTCATTAAATCCCGGCCGGTCGCAGAAAGCCACCACTTCGCCATTTGGTGACCAGCTTATAGCAGACAGGTTAGGGATCTCTTGCACAATTGCCAACCTTCTTTGATCTCCGGTTTCAAGATCAATCTCCTCTATGGATACATCCTCCCCGTTGTTTTTATAAAACGCTACTTTTTTGCCATCTGGAGACCAAACCGGGTCGGTTTCCAATGTCATGCTTGTCGTAATACGCTTGGTTTCACCCGATTTAATTTCCTGAATGTATACATCCATACCTCCGCCAGTTGGGGTATTTTTTGCAAATAGGATTGACTTACCGTCAGGCGAGATTCGAGGAACCCTTTCCTGCACTTTATTATGGGTAATATTTACGGGGCTGGGTTTTTCCGATTTGAAGCTACTGGTAAAATAAACGATGGCCCCAACAACCAGGATCACTGATGCAGAAGCCGCCACTTTAAAGGCACTTCTGGATTTGACTTTTGTTTTTTTGGGTGTGTAAGCATTGCCATTTAATGCCACATATTCTGGCCTTGGGCCTATCCATCTATAACCAACAGACCTAATGGTCTCAATTACTTCATCGTCATCGTTAAAATACTGTCTCAAAAATGAGATGGACTTGGTTAATGACTCTTCATTTACAATCACATCACCCCAAACAGTTCTCAGCAAGTCTTCCCTGGAATGAACCTGGCCAGGTTTTTTAATGAGCTCAAGGAGTAAATCCATTACCCTTGGGCCCACATTTTGAGTCCCTTTTTCAGATTCAATCCTGTTGATATCTGGCCTGATAGTCCATCTATCAACTTTTATTGCTGAATGATCCATTTTAAGTATTGGGTTGATCTGAACTAGTAACAATCAAGACTGTAGTATGCCTAATACTTAAAGTAGGATATCTACTCAAATTTTTAGACTAAAATGACATTCACAGTCAATTCATGGAATTTTCAGATTCAAGGCGATTGAAGCATTTAGTTTGGCTCAGTTTATTGATCGAAACCAAATGCGATGAAAACACTTAGACTCACTATTCACTCAATTTTTATGATTTGCTGCCTGATGTCATGTCAACCTAATCGTACCCCGGTTGATATCGAATCTCTTAGTTGGTCATCAACTTATAGTTATCTGTTGACTGAGGTACGCAAAACAAACGATCCCATAAAAAGGCAACACCTGACCCAGGAAATCATCAAGCTTAAAAAGAGAGCTACCCCCAATGAAGACCCTGGGGCGATGCTGGATGCAATGGCGCTCTTAAAAACAACCAAGAATGGAGAAACCTATCAACCAGGTTATTTGATTAAAGAACTTAAGCAGGCCGAATTGAGGAATTCTAATAGAAGGACTAAGCAGGAACCGCTTCCCTGGATTGAACGAGGCCCGGGAAATGTCAGTGGGCGGGGCAGGGCGATCGTAGTTGATCCGACAGATGATACTGGGAATACCTGGTGGGTTGCCTCAATAGGAGGAGGGGTATGGAAAACATCTGATGCAGGGGTTAATTGGGAAAATAAAACCCCTGACCTGGGAATCCTCACAACTACTACTCTTGTAATTGCGCCTTCAAACCCTGATGTGATGTACGTAGGTACTGGTATGGGGTACGGCCGTATAGTTGATTTGGTTGGGAGCGGCATTTGGAAATCAACCGACCATGGCGAAACCTGGATTCAACTAGAAAATACTGCAAATGGTGAGCTTTTGGCAGCTATTAACCGGATTGTTGTTGATCCGGAAAACGAAGATATTCTGTTAGCCTGTAGTAATGGGCTTACAAGTCATTTAGGGCCGAGGTCGTTGGTCAATGGGCCATTTGGTGCAGATCGAAAATCAGGGATATTTAAATCAATCGATGGCGGAAACTCTTGGAATCAGGTGTTTGATCCGGATGAAGAAATTGGGACCGAAACCGATAACCGGGTGCAACAGATAATTACAAGCCCAACAAGTTTCGATACACTCTATGCTTCGGTTAATGAAGTAGGGGTGATCAAGTCCACTGATGCCGGAGAAACATGGGAGGTTAAATCTGATTTTACAATTCCGGGTGTAGTTGGCGTTCCCCAACGTGGAGGCTTTGGTTTATCTGGAATTAGCATGAGAAGTGAACTCGCTATTGCCAGAACGGATGCCAATAGACTTTATGCCGCAGTGGAGCGACCTGTGCCAACCCGACCTGATCTGTACATGTCAAAAGATGCTGGCGAAACCTGGGTTGATGTTTCAGATACTGGCAACGACCCGAATTGGTTCGCAACTTTTGGGGCGGATGATCGAAACTCCGGGTGGTTTAATAACACCATATTAGTTCATCCTTTTGATAAAAATATTGTGTTCGTGGGTGGCGTAAGCTACTGGCGAATCAATGTTAATGATGTTAACGATACCCGCTCAACTACCCCCGTAAACTGGTGGACGAATAATAATCAAGGCCTGCCATTTGCTCACGCAGACCATCATTTTTCTACCTATGTAATCGATGATGAGCAAACGCAATCGTGGCGTTTACTCGAAACAAATGATGGTGGAATGGCCATTTCACCAGATGATGGCGCCACATGGACACAGATTAGCGGCATGGAAACCACACAATTTTATGGTGTTGATAAAAAGCCAGGTGAGAATGTATACATCGGGGGAATGCAGGATAACGGTTCTTATATGTCTGGTGCCGATGCCACCGCAAATTCATTATGGACATTCGTTTTGGGAGGAGATGGATTTGAGGCGCTGTTTAATGCTAACAATGGCAACTTGGTTTTGGGCACTTCACAAAACGGTACTATAAATAGGTCTACCGATGGTGGTTTAACATGGGCCCTCGTTAACGATCCGAATAACGGAATTGGCCCTTTTATAACCAAGCTTGCCACTACCAAGGCTGATCCGGAACTGGTTTTCGCCGTTGGCCAATTGGGTGTGAGCAGATCTGAAGATTTTGGCGCTAGCTGGACAAATACATCAATTCAAGGCGGCTGGTTGGGTTTTCGGCCATTTGATAATGTAGAAGTTTCGCTTGCCAACCCTCAGGTTGTGTGGATTTCATCCCGCATTGATCCTAATCCCGCTGATGGTGTTCCAGGAGGTATCCATGTTTCAACCGATTCGGGGCTTTCATTTGAGGAGATATCTGCAAACTTTCCTGAAGATGTAATGGAAGCTTCTGGCCTTGCAACACATCCGACAGATCGGAATACAGCTTACTTTCTATTCTCGGTTCCTGGAGCTACTAAGATTTTAAGGACTACAGACCTCGGATTGACCTTTGAAGACTTATCGGGTTACAGTGAAACCCCTAGTTCCCGATTTAATGATATTGGTTTCCCAGACGTCGGTGTGTTTGATTTATTGGTTATGCCCTTTGATGAAAATATCATGTGGGCTGGAACTGAAATAGGTATTGTAACAACTTCTGATGGCGGCGAGTCGTGGGAGTTAATGGATGAGTTCCCTAAGGTGGCTACTTTTCAAATTAATCTGGTTGATCAACAAATTGTGGTTGCGACACAGGGTAGGGGTATCTGGTCAGTTGATTTACCTGAGCTTGTCAACTATGAGATTCCGACTCCAGAGACACTTACACCACGGCTCTTGAATGCCGCATTAACCCCAACAAATCAGTTCAAAATGACTGTCGACCTAAGGTCATCTTATGATTCCACGCAGCTTATAGTTAATGGGGAAGTGGCTCTATCTTTAGGTTTAAACGAAGCTGCCAACAGCCAGGATCTTATATTAACCCCCGAATCAGAACGAACTGCTACGGCGCAAATAATTTCATTTAAAAATGGTGAAGAATTCAAGTCTGCAACAAAGGAAGTGTTTATCTACCCTGTTGAAACAGTTCAAAGCTTTAGTACCAATTTTAGTGATCCGGCCATTGACGATGAATTCGTCGGAAATGGATTTAGTGCAAGTTCTGTTACGGGGTTCTCAAACGGCGCATTGCATTCCACGCATCCATACCCATTGGCCACAGATTTGATTTATCAGATAAAAGATGCTATTCAAGTATCCGATGAAAATAGCTTTGTTAGCTACCGCGATGTAGCATTGATTGAGACCGGCCCAGCGACTACTTATACAGATCCTAATTTTTTCGATTTTGTGATTCTAGAAGGCACTTCAGATGGTTCAAACTGGAAGCCCCTTTTACCTGGGTATGATGCAAGTTTCGATAATGTGTGGAACAACGCTTTGAGCTCCAATCCCAACGTTGCCGGAAATGAGTCAATGTACGTCAACCACCGCATCAACTTAAGTGACAGTTTCAATCCCGGAGATACAATATTTGTGCGGTTACGCTTATTTTCTGATCCAGGGTTAGCTCATTGGGGATGGGCTGTGGATGATTTGAATATTCAGGATGACGATGCTTTAGGCTTTAGTGAAGACGTATTGGCCGATCAATTGAGTTTCCATGTTTATCCTAATCCAGTGGGGAATATCACCACCATTGAATATTATTTGCCCAATCAATCAGTCGCTCAACTCAAGGTTTTTGACATAAACGGTAGGCTGATGGAAAACTTGATCCTGAATGAAAAAACCTACGGCATTAGTACTTTCAATTGGAACACAGATCATTTGCCACAAGGTGTTTACATCTTGCACCTGCAAGCCGATAAATCCCATTCTCAATTCAGGGTTTTAAAGCAATAATCCATAACAACATATCGGTTAAATCTAAAAAGGCTGCCAGTGGTGGCCTTTTTTATTTACTCAAATTACGACGCTTCATTTTTTATTCTGATACCGCTCATATTCTTAGCGCCTTTTTAGTGGCCCAAAGTTTCCATTCAATCCGTCATTAAAGAAAAAAATCTATGAAGAAGTTATTTACTATTATGATGATGGCTGCTACAATTACACTAACAGCCCAGAACAAAGAACTGCCAATCATTTTCCCAGAAGAACTTGAAATTGAATTGGCATTAAGCTCACTTCCTGCTCATTTAAGGGCCGATGCTGCAGTTTATGTTTTTAAAAGAAAACTAGGATATGTCAAGGTTAAAGATGGCACCAATGGCTTTACCGCTCTGGTAGAACGGCCAATTGGATTTCCAACATCTTTCGCACCCGTTTCTTTTGATGAAGAAGGCACAAAAACGCACATCCCCAGGATTTTTGATCAGGGTAAATGGATGGAAGAAAGCAAGTCGGTGAAAGAAATTCAGGAAATGGTGAGGGAAAAATTTGCAACTAACCAGTATGGAATCCCAAAAACAACCGGGATTTCATACATGCTATCTCCGTTAAATATTCTACCAAGCCCAACTGGCAAACCGGCATGGTATTATCCTCATTATATGATCTATGCTTCTTATGTTAAAAAATCAGACCTGGGATTAGGGAAATTTTCATGGCATACTGATGCTCCCATGTTATTAGATCAAGGACCACATGGATTATTAGTAGTAAGAATGGGAATTGAAGAATCGAATAAGATCAAGGAGCAAGAAAAAGATCTGATATTCAAGATGGAAAAATTCCTGGGTAAGAAATTATCAAGCTTTGAGATAGCAATGAATCACGATCATTGACGATTTGCCAGGAGCTGCTTTACAAGTAGCTCCTATTTTTTCGAACGGTTCTTAATCTTTTCCAGGTTTTGGACATCGTCAAGATCTTTGGGCCTACCTGAGGCTTTCTTCTCAGTTATTAAATCGTTCAAATGGATAACTGTAATTGCTATCCCTTCAAATTCACCCCTTACGGCATTTTTATAACAATTATCAAAATCTTCTTTTGAGAATGCCTGTAGAAATCCCATGAAATCAGCCTCAAAACCCTGATTGCCAATGGTCAAAGAACTCCAGCCTGGAATCAATGGCACATTAATAAAATTATCTGCACCGGCTACTTCAGCGGTCTTCAACGCTTCAACCAGGTTTTTTTTATTCTCTGGCTCCTCACTCACCCACAAGTCTAAATCCTGCGTGGTCCTTACATAACCATGAAAGGTAGTCGCAACACCGCCTACCAGCATGTATTTCACCTTATGCGTATTCAGAGCTAGTAGAAATGATTTTACATCATCACTCGTAATATCCATAATTCGAATTGCTTCATTTTCAGGGTTGGCTTCATACATACTTCGGGCAAAGGAATTTAAGGTTGCAAGAGCATGTAAATTGGAAACAGAACCTTCCATATTTCTTGAAGTTACGGATACTTGCACATTACATCAACAAAGAATTACAACTCCCTTCTTCTTAAAATCACCGCTATAGGTATCGTAAGTAGAAGCCCAATCAAGCACTTTTTTAAAAAATCATCCAGTGCCAGAATTCCGGCTGATGTGTTGATCAAATCATCTCTGGTTTTTGTGTAAGTTGATTGACCCATCATTTCTACCATTTCAGCCTGTTTACCCTCCAACATTTCAAGTCTGCTTGATATATACTGGTCAATAACTGCAGGATCAATTAGGGTGAGGAATATGGTAACGAAGAATGCTGAAACGGCTGCCATGAGAAGGTATGTGCCAACGCCAACAGTCATGCCCTGCCAGAAATGTAAAATGCCATTGTTTCGATAGTCTTTGTACTCCTTCATTGCTGTAAAGAGAAAAATAGGAATGAGGATAAAATCGAAAAATTTTAGGTCTATAAGTGGGTTTTTATCAATGCCATAAGTGATGCAAAACATTAAGATGAACATGGCGCCACCGATTGTGCCAAACTTAATGGGTACACCGAACAAAGGGTTTTTGAGCATCAATATTGATCTGCGAAGTAGGTGTTTTTTCCATTCACTGTAGCCACAACCTTGCCTTTCAATTGTTTACCAAAATACCAGGAGTTCCTGGATTTTGACTTGTTGGATGAATCATCCAGGATCCATTGGGCTTTTGGATCAAATAGTGTAAGGTTGGCAGGCTGCCCAACTGAAATGGTTGCTGGTTCAAGTTTTAAAATGCGTCTTGGAGATGAAGTCAACTTTGGTATTGTCACCTCCAGTGGCAACTTGTCCGAAATACTGACGAGAATGGGCAAGACAGCCTGCAAGCCGATATGGCCAAATTCGGCCAGGTCAAATTCTAATTTTTTACCTTCTTCATCCTGAGGGTTATGAGCCGAAACAATTGCATCTATCGTTTCATCTTCCAGACCTTTGATTAAGGCAGCAATGTCCTTTTTAGTTCGAAGAGGTGGATTAACTTTTAAGTTGGCATCGAAATCCTCAATAAGGCTATCATCGAGAATTAAATTATGGGCGGCCACATCACAGGTTACATTTAAACCTTGTTTTTTGGCTTTTCTAATCAACTTGACAGACTCGGCTGTAGAAATGGTACTAAAATGTATTTTGCCCCCAGTGTAAGCTAAAATCCTGAGGTCTCTTGCAATAGCAAGCTCTTCAGCAAGATTAGGCATTCCCTTCATGCCCAAAATTGTGCTTTGAACACCTTCGTTCATCGTACCAAACTGGTTCAAGGTCCGGTCTTCGGAGCGATTCATTAAAAGACCGTCAAACTTTTGAAGATATTGCAGGGTTTTCAAAAGGATGTCTGAATTCCAGATGGTTTCCACACCATCAGAAAACGCTATCGCCCCAGCCTGATGAAGATCTATCATTTCAGTCAGGTCATCACCCAAACAGCCTTTGGTGACAGCTACAATTGGATGTATATCTGTTACTTGGTTGCCATTGAAGGCCTTTAAATATGCGATGTCATTTTTAGATTCGATTACGGGGTTAGTGTTGGGCAAATGGGCAATTCCTGTGAACCCGCCAGCAGCAGCAGCTTGAGCCCCAGTAATTCTGTCTTCTTTATGCTCATGTCCCGGATCGCCAAACAGGCAATTGAGGTCAAACCAACCTGGCGATATATACTGGCCTTTAGCGTCTATTTCCTTACCGATAGTTTTGACGTTCTTGCCAATTTGGTCTATGACACCATTTTTAATGGAAATATCGGCTTGCTTATTGTGGAATTTTGATCTGGGATCGAGTAGGGTTGCTGAACGGAAGGTTAGGTTCATTTAAAGGAATCTCAGTAACAGCACTTCGGCTAATAAAAAAGCCAG
This sequence comes from Cyclobacteriaceae bacterium, assembly GCA_040222875.1. Taxonomy (GTDB): domain Bacteria; phylum Bacteroidota; class Bacteroidia; order Cytophagales; family Cyclobacteriaceae; genus JAJCYL01. Next base: position 311,906 of record JAVKCG010000009.1, read on the forward strand.
GGCCAAAATTAAGGCATATTTCCATAAGTTAACACCTTCGTACTTTTCTTTCATCGCCTGTGAAAAGTCAGCGGCACTGCTGAACTCAAAAATATCAAGATTGGCCACCTGAGGAAAAACACTTTTTATATTATCACTTTCGGTAAATTGATCTAACCTTGATTCCACCTTTGAACTGTTAAATGCCAGCACTGAAACCAATGTATTACCATCAGTCAGATCATAAAATCCACTGTTTAGGATGTATTTTGGAAGGTCTAGAATTAAGCGATCACCAATTATTCGCTGGTTGGGGATAATTTCTTCGTCATCCCTTGAGAGTTTATAAATGATATTTTTTGACAATGAATCTAGCTGTAGCGTTATAAGTTGCTCATCCATAGTATAGCTAAGTCGATTGGCGGATTGCTTGCTTTGAATGGCTATACGGTAAAGGATTGGAACAAAGAGCGCATGACGATGAAAGCTGGTGAAAGCGTCCCTAAAAGGTGAAGCTGCTAAATGCATAGTACCTAACTGATCAAAAACAGACAGATAAGGTGCGCCATTTTTGAAGCTAATTAAATCTCCCGGGGTATTTCGCCACTCGATAGCAGGCATTGCTGTCGGCATATCAAAACTTTCATTCTGCGACTCAAACATTCCCTCAAAAAAGGGATTGCGGGCATTTATCGGAGCAAGTTGCTCCAATTCATTTACCTGGGATTTTGATAGTACAACGCTGTTGATTATCGATTGGTAAGAAATAGAGTCTGGCATCGCACTGGGAACAATAAACAAATGACCATTTCTATTTAGGAATTGAGTGAAACTTGGAAGCAAAGTTGAATTGAATGTTTCAAGCTCATTTAAAACAATAAGATCAGCGGTGTTTATAACCGAGTAGTCGAGGTTGTTAACATCGAATGTTGTGAGGTTAAACAAATTTTCATTGGCAAATACATTGGTAATGGCCCCTTCGGCTTCAGAGCTTTTAATCTGCAAAACGTTTATGCGTTCAGACCGATTAAGAGTGAAGTAATAATCGTTGTCAAACGATACCGGAAACTCCTGAAAGCTCAGCCTACACTTGTTGATGCCATCAATCTCTACATTTAAATCGAAGGAAATCTCACTTGTTGAATTTGGTAGCATGTCAACACTTGCAGTAGCAATTTGATTGTCACCCATAAAAAACTGAACCACAAGGTCATTTACATCATCAAGGCCTGTGTTGATCAGCTTGACTGACAACTTGTTGTTGCGGTCGCCAATCAAAAAAGGGTCTTCGAGGTAAACTGAGTCAATAAAGACATTGCCAGTTTGCGGATATTTGACCGGAATTACATAGTAGTTATTAACCGAATCTTTATAATCATCTGTTATCCCTAATGTAGATTTTTGAAAGTCACTTACAATATATGTGTCCCTGGCCGACCCGTAGTTATCTGCTGTTAAGTTGAGACGGTTCAAGGCATCTGTGAGATTTCTAGAAGTGTTTGACAAACTCATTTCAGTAATGAGTTCAGTTACTTCTTCCTTCGTTTTGAGGGTATTACTGAACGGGGCAAAGTCATTTGTCAGCAGCTTAAATTTTGTGTCCCTTGGGTATAGATTAATGATAGTACTGAGATAATTATAAGCCTGGTCAATAGCTGAGATTTCACTATCCACCTGGTTGCTCATGCTCATGCTATTGTCAAGGTAGAGATAAACTTCTTTGTTGCTGAGACCCTGTTCCTTGCCTGGAATAAAAGGCTGGGCAAATGCCAACACAAGGAAAAAAACGAACAACAACCTCGACAGCAACACAAGCAAGTGTTTGACTTTCAGTTTTGAACTACTGGTCTGTTTTACGTTCTCTAGAAACTGGACGTTGGAGAAGTAAATTTTCTTTGCTCTTCTGAAATTGAATAAATGGATTATGATAGGAATGCTCAGGGCAAACAGTCCAAAAAGGAACGAGGGGTATAAAAAATTCATTGGCGCTAAAACTACAAACTATTAAAATGTTGGCACTAAATTATTTGTGAGGCGGTCAGAAATTAAGATTAGTTGAACGGGGTTTGATGTTTCGGGTTATTGGTTTCTTGCGATGGGCGTAAAATTTGTTTTTTGGATTTGATAAGAATTTGAACACACAGAAACCTCAAATATTTGAGCCTTTTTTAGGAACAATTATTTAAGGATGTAGTTAAAGCAATTGATCCAAATATTGAAACAATGGCTACAGCAACAGCAAAAAAGAAGTCCACCGGAAAATCTGACCTGGCTCAAAAGATCAGAAGAGAATACATGAAGTACCGCCTTGAAAACGGCACTGACCCTACTTCCATTTATTCATTTGCAACACAGAACCTTAAGATTGAAGAAAGCCAGTTTTATGAGCATTATAACTCGTTCTTAAATATCGAAAGCGGCATATGGTTAGATACTTTCAAAACGACAGAAGCCAAACTGCTAGCCGATAAAACGTTTCAGGGCTATAGTGCCCAGGAAAAACTGTTGGCCCTTTTCTACACATTGTTTGAAGATTTGAAAACTCAGCGAAGCTTTTTTATACTGAGTTTTCAAAAAAGGGACAAGCTACCTGTAAGGCCTAAGTTTATGGACGCATTCTATGATGCCTATACAAATTTCATTAAGGACATAATTAACCAGGGAGCCGAATCAGGTGAAATTTCAAAGCGACCTGAGTCAATTCAAAATAACTACTACAGATTGGTGTGGGGTCAGTTCATCTTTCTATTTGATTTTTGGGTGAAGGACACCAGTAAGAATTTTGAAGATACGGATGCTGCCATCGAAAAGTCAGTGAATCTCTTATTTGAGCTTGTGGGAAAGAACATTGTCGACAACGTTTTTGATTTTGCAAAATTCCTGATACAACGGAGATAGATGAAATCACAATGCGAAATCCCGGTTTCCAAAGTTCAGAGGGCTTCGAAATTTATTAAAACCGGAGCCAAAATTGGCGGCAATTACATTAAGCATTACAGCAAAAAGCTGGTTGATCCTGAAACTACCAGGGAGGAGTTGGATCAGGATAATGCCGAAGATATTTACGACTCATTAAGTGAGCTAAAAGGAAGCGCCCTTAAAGTGGCCCAAATGCTGGCAATGGATAAAAACATGCTACCGACGGCCTATCAGAATAAGTTTGCATTGGCCCAGTACAGTGCCCCTCCGCTTTCTTACCCGTTAGTGGTCAAAACATTTAGAACCTACCTGTCTGATTCACCAGAAAACATTTTCGATTCATTTACTAAAAGTGCTGTCAATGCAGCTTCAATTGGACAGGTGCATAAAGCCACAATTGGTAACAAAACCTATGCTGTTAAAGTACAATACCCAGGTGTGGCCAATAGTATTAGTTCAGATTTAAAGCTGGTGAAACCAATTGCACAAAGGCTTTTCAACCTGAGCAAAGTAGACCTTGACTACTACCTGAGTGAGGTTGAACAGAAACTATTGGAAGAGACAGATTATGCACTTGAAGTGGAGCGGTCACAAAGCATAGCCAATCAATGCAGTCAAATTAACAATGTCTATTTCGCTCAATACTACCCTGAACTATCCGCTGAAAGGATAATTACCATGGATTGGCTAGAAGGTGTACACCTTGATAAGTTTTTGCAGACGAACCCTAGCCAGGAAGTGAAAAACACGATTGGCCAAGCACTTTGGGACTTTTATCATCATCAGGTTCATAACCTGAAAATGGTACATGCCGACCCTCACCCGGGGAATTTTTTAATGAACACCGATGGGCGGCTGGGCATCATAGATTTTGGGTGTGTCAAAGAAATCCCAGACAAGTTTTACAATAATTATTTTAAATTGATTCACTCAACTATGTTGGATCAGGATGAGCTTATGAGCATTTTCTATAAACTGAATTTCTTATATCCTGATGATAACAAAAAAGAGATTGATTTCTACGTTCCCTTGTTCAAAGAAACAATGAACCTACTCGGTCAGCCATTTCATACCGATCATTTCGATTTTGGAAACGATATTTATTTCGAAGAGATATACAAGGTAGGGGAGCGGCTTTCAAAGATGGAAGAGCTGAGGAAATCTAAGCACCCAAGAGGTGCCAAAGATGGTATCTATATTAACCGGACTTATTTCGGTTTATATCAGTTATTAAATATGCTTAAAGCCAAGGTCGACACATCGTCATTCACACCTTTGAAAAAGGCTTCTTGAATTGACGGACCGAGGAGACGTCCCAATTAGCACTTCATTCACAATGGTGTGAAAGTGACGTTACAAAGGGTTATTCTTCCTCATCAAAATCAGCCGTTCGATCCAGCTTACCACGCTTATTGTAAAAGCGCCATTCGCCGGATTGTTCACCATCGTCATAGGCTCCGGTTGATTCTATGTTTCCGTTTGAATAGTAGTAAATCCATTTTCCCTCACGCTTAGAAAGCTTAAAGTCACCTACTGCCGCAACTTCGCCATTCTCATGGAAGTATGTCCATTTGCCAGAGGCGTATCCATCTTTATAGAGTCCTTCGACCAATTTATAGCCATCATCGGCATAGAACAAACGGGTTCCATTGCCATTTTCTAAAGTACCTTTTGGCAGCGTTTCACCTTTAATGGAGTAATATTCACCTATATCAAGCAAGCGTCCAGCTTTCCAGTTCTCATCCTGCTTCAACTGCTCATTATTGTAAAATAGCCCCCACAGCCCATCTTGCAAATCATTAAAATAGCTGCCAACAGAAGCGATGGAACCATTGGAATGATACGTGATCCATTGGCCTTCTTTCAGCCCACTTTTATATTTTCCTTCTTCTGCTAAAATGCCTCTTTCGTCAAAATATTTCCACAACCCAACCTTCAAATCGTTCCTGTAATCACCAATGGAGAAAAGCACTCCGGATTCGTAAAAGTTTAACCAGGTTTTTGTTTTGAGGCCATATTGATAATGGCCCTCGACGCTTTTCGTTCCTGATGGGTGGAACTCAAAATAGACGCTGTCTGCGAGATCGCTCTTATAAAACATGCGCTTGACCAAAGTGCCGTTGGATGTGTACTCCCGCCATTCGCCACTTTTTACGCCAAATTGATAATTTTCAACAATGCTTGTGCGTCCGTTTGGATGGTAATACTTCCATTCTCCGTGTGGCTTGCCATTTACAAAATTCTGTTCAAAGGTCTGTCGCCCATACTCATTAAATTCAACCCAGATACTGTCTTTTTCACCGAGGTCATAATAACCCGTAAGCGCCTCACGTCCAGTTTCATAGTATTCTTGCCATTTACCATGCTGTATGCCCTCTTTGTAATTGCCCACAGAGATCACATAACCCTGTTCGTCATAAATGATGCTTTCACCCTCCCTTAAATCATTTGAGAAATCCACTCTCTCTGCTAATTGGCCATTACTATGGAAGAAACGCCACGTTCCTTCTTTTTTGCCTAACGCATATTCACCCTCTGTGACCAGATAGCCAAAAACCTGATACTCTTGCCATAGCCCAGATTTATAGCTGTTTTCATACTGGCCTTTTTCCACAACCCGTCTGTTCTGGAATCTTTTAAACTGGCCATGGAGTTTGCCATTATTAAAGTTTACTTCTAGAAGTTTTTCCTGATCCTTATAAAAAATCCATGGGCCTGAGGCCAGGTTATTTTGGTAGACACCCTCAGCAATAAGCTGTTCGTTACTGCCGCTGTAATATTCCCATTCCCCAACTTTTTTATTGTCTTGAATTGCACCTTTAAAAGTGTATGCAGAATCAATTTCGGAAACGATCCCTTCTATTTGGGCTTGAACGTAAAATGAAGTCAGTGATAAGAAGAAGACAATAAACAAGAGCCTCGGCATATTCAAGATTTTTGGCTGGCTACAGCAATTACTGTGCGAGTTTAGTTATTTGGTTAAGAATGACATCAGGTCTTCAAAAGTTGTTCTGCTAATTGCACCTAGATTTTCAGCATCTTCAAACGAAATTTTCCTACCAATGGCGATGAAGCTATGATCTATTTTATCGTTGAGAGGTTGCCAGCAACTATCTGAAAAGTCATAATTCCAGGGAGTTGGGCCAACATTCATCTTGAAGGTATCTGCATTATCCAAGCTTTTTAATTTGAAGCCGCAGTTCTGCGTAACCAGTAAGCATAAAAAATAATTGCCCCACCAAAACATAGTCCGGTAAATAAACAATTGATTGCCACTTGAATAGCGTGGAAAATCCAGCACCAAATAGGGGAGGCCCTTGTAGTTTTCGCCACGGGAAATTTTACCGGTTTTAGTTAATGCTCCGGCCGGGAGTATTTTTTCTTGTAAATGAATAACTGGCTTTAATCCAGATTCAACCTCTGCCAAAGTGCTTGAGACATTCTTTAATACCCTGATTTTTTCCAGCAAAAAATCCTTATTGCTTATTAACTCAAGTTCATTAGATGAGAATGTCACTTTTTAAATTTACCAACGCATGAGGGCAGATGCCCACGTGAAGCCACTTCCAAATGCCGCAAGACAAATCAAACTACCTTCCTTGATTTTTCCTTCTTCCCAGGCTTCACTCATGGCAATCGGAATTGAAGCAGCAGTGGTGTTCCCATATTTCATGATGTTGTTGAACACCTGATCATCCCTCAAGCCCATCTTCTTTTGTACAAACTGGCTTATCCGCAAATTAGCCTGATGTGGGATTAAGAGGTCGATATCATCAGGTTTATAGCCATTTGTTGCCAACGCTTCACCAATTACCTCCATGAAGCGTGTAACGGCATGCTTGAACACAAAATTCCCATTCATATAGGGATAATAGCTGATGTCTTCCTCATCATTTGCTTCGATTATTTCAGGGACCCACCTGCCGGTGCTTGGCCCAATGAGTGCCAGTTCTTCCGCATGCTTGCCCTCTGAGTGAAGGTGTGTTGAAAGGATGCCTCGGTTGTCGTCAGGGCTGGCCTGAAGCACAACTGCTCCCGCACCATCGCCAAAAATCACAGAGACATTTCTGCCTCTTGTAGTCATGTCCAAACCACCACTATGGTTTTCTGAACCAATCACCAGTATCGTTTTGTACATACCGGTTTTGATGAACTGATCGGCCACTGAAAGTGAATATACAAATCCGGAACATTGATTTCGGACATCTAAAGCACCAACTTTTTTTATTCCAAGTTGTTCCTGAACCATCACTCCGGGGCCAGGGAAATAATAATCTGGGCTGAGGGTGGCAAAAATGATGAAGTCAACATCATCAGGTGTTAGGCCGGCTCTTTCCAAAGCAACCCTGGCTGCTTTGGTGCCCATGGTAGAGGGGCTGTCATCGGAATCTTTTGGGATGTGCCTTCTTTCATGAATGCCTGTTCGTTCTACAATCCATTCATCCGTTGTTTCCATAACCTTTTCAAGATCTTTATTGGTTACGACATTATCAGGCACATAGTGCCCCACTCCTTTAATAATCGTACGGTTCATTGGTTTGGGTTAATATCGTTTTGAAATAATACTGGTCTACTCGATGACCTTAACCTCAATTCGACGGTTAAGTTCCCGGCCTTCTTTTTCATGCAAATTAGAGGCTAAAGGTACTGACTCACCATACCCCTTGGCCACCAATCTGGATTCCTCAATGCCTTCTTGCACCAAACGGTCAACAATACCTTGAGCCCTTTTTTGACTCAAAGTTTGGTTAACACTTTCACTACCAATGTTATCAGTATGCCCCCCAATCTCCACTTTCAAGTCGGAGTTCTTATTTAATACATCTATAAGGTCTTTTAAAATATCCCTTGAGTCCTCCGTGATACTGGTGCTGTTAAACTTAAAATAAACATTGCGGAGTATGGCCTTATTTCCCGGGCGGAACTTGCTTCCGATTTGATCTATTTCGGTATACTGTTCCTCCTCTTCTTCCTCAGGAACATCAACTTCAACTACTTCCTCTGCTGGCTTAGGTTCTACCGCGGCAACTGGCTCCTGTATTCCGGTTTCCTCGAAATAATAGATGTCATAACCACCTTCGCCACCCACGCGGTCTGACGAAAAATAGCCTTTTGTGCCAGCTGTATTTGAACTGAAATGCAATTCATTGTCAACAGAATTAATGGGGTGGCCGAGATTTACCGGTTCTGACCATCCGCTGCCGTCAAATGTTGAAACCATAATATCCAACCCACCTACAGCATCAAATCCTTCAGAAGAGTAGTATAATAGTTGTCCATCCTCAGAATAGAAAGGGCTGTCCTCATTAAATTCAGAATTCACGTTGTCCACAAATGCTGCATCTCCCCACTTATCGCCGGACTTGACTGACTCGAAAATATCTAAAGTGCTGTTATTGTTAAGTTGAGTAAATGCAATTCTGTCTTCATTTATCGTAATTGCAAAGTGTGACTTGGGCCTTCCACCTGGTAGCTTGTATTCATAATTGTCAAATTCTGAAACGCTTGCGTTGGTGTAATTTCCAAAATAGACATGCTTGTTGTCGTTTTTGAAGAAAACTCTGCCATCAGCAAAAACATCTATGTCGATATTCGTTTCTTTAGCATCACCAAAGCCTTTAAAATCGCCTGATCGATCAAACTCGCCATCTGTCCCATGTGCTATCAAAATTTGAAGCTCATCAGTAGCAGGGTTTCTCCTTGCGTATAAAATATTGCCGTCAGTCGCCACGGCTGGGGTAAGTTCAGACAGTGAAGAGTTTACCCCTGAGGCAATGTTGGCCGAGTATTTAGTAGGTGTGCGATAAAAAATTTGTGCGTTTTTGGCTATTTCAATGAAGGCCTTGGTCTCCTGTTGAATGACCTTACTCTTATAAACCTTAAGCGCCAGGAAAGTTTCCCATGCCGCTACCGCCTCATCAAATTTGGATTGAAGCATTAGTATTCTTCCCAACCAATAGTAATAGAACTTATCTCTTCTACCCTGAGTGCTTTTATAACCCAAAATGGTATCCAGAGAGCGATCTCGATAATCTCTGACCAATAATGAGCAAAGTTCAATTTTATACTTGGCATTATTGTCACTGGCATCTTCCAAAAGGACTGCCTGATATTTGGGGATTGCTTCCTTAAATTGTTCGTCGTAAAACGTAGTCTCGGCCTGCTTGATCAGCTTATCCAGATGCTGTGCAAATGATGATAACGGTAGAATTATGCATAGTATAAAGAGGAGGGGTGGAAATATCTTTTTCAAATCAGCGGCTTTTAAATAGTTAGTTAGGAGCTAATTTAAAAATTGTTGATAGATAAGCCTATTCATTAAAGCACCTTCGCAAACTCAATTAAAATTTACACCAAATAAATCATTAGGAGGTCACCAGGCATTCAGTGAATCGCTTAGCTTTAGATTTAAATTTTACTTCTATGAAATCATTCCAACTTATTTGTTTTCTGGCTTTAATCAGCTGTTCAACTGCCAAGTCGCAGGAGCCTTCGGTTATTTTTCTAGTACGCCATGCTGAGACAGTTTTTTCAGACGATCCCGACAGGGACTTGAACGCTGCTGGAAGGGATAGGGCAGAACTTTTAAAGAGAACCCTTCAATCTGCAGGCATTACAGAAGTCTATAGCACTGATAGAAAACGCACAATAAATACAGCTAAGCCGCTAGCTGATTTATTAGGCCTTGAAATTGCCCCTTATGATGGCCGGGATTTGGAGGCTTTTGCCAAAGAATTAAAGTTGAAAACAGGTCGGATATTAATTTCCGGTCACAGCAACACTACTCCAGAACTTGTCAACCTACTTGGTGGAGATGCCGGCGATCCAATAAATGAGCAAACTCAATTTGACCGGATCTATGTTTTGCATTTAAATGGAGATCAGGTTACGACTACATTGCTGAAGTATGGGGCAAATTATGATTAAAATTTAGCCCCATGATCCTGGCAAATGCCATATCAACTGAGCTCAATATCCTGCTTGCTATATCAGGGCTGGTATTGGCCATTGGTTTGTTTCTTAAGAAAATTAACCAACCCTATATTTTAGCTTATATCGTTTCTGGTGTGGTTCTTGGCCCTCATGGCATTGGCATTATTGAGGATTATAGCGTAGCTGAAGCCTTAGGGGAGTTCGGCCTTATCATACTGATGTTTTTTATCGGAATGGAAATATCCCTCCCTGATTTTCTTAAAAAATGGCGAATAGCCCTTGCAGGGACTGGCTTTCAAATCATTTTCAGTACTGGTTTAATATGGATACTGGGTGCTTTTTTAGGTTGGGACCTGAAAAGGGTAATCTTATTGGGTTTCATCATTTCCCTTAGCAGTACCGCAGTCGTTATTAAGTTTTTAGAAACTGAGAAAAGGGGGCAGATTAGCCAGAATGTTTTGAGCATTTTGCTAATGCAGGATGTCCTCATTGCACCCATGATTATCACAATAAGTATGCTTGGAGGCGATTCTATCAGCTTTGGGGAAATTGCAATGCAGCTTATAGGTGGCGTATTAATAACATCGCTAATTGTGTATGTTTTGTACAAGAAAAAAATCACCCTTCCATTTCATGATCAAATTGCTGATGACCACGAATTACAGGTTTTCGGTAGCATGATTGTCTGCTTTGGCGTGGCCCTGGTCACGTCGCTTTTTGGGTTATCAGCGGGTCTAGGGGCGTTTGTAGCAGGCATGGTTGTTCATGCGTCAGATTCAACAGAGTGGCTTCATAGCAGCTTGCATTCTTTTCGGGTACTACTTGTTTCGGTTTTCTTTATTTCTGTCGGAATGCTGATTGACCTCGATTTTATATACCATAATTGGTTGGAGATATCGTTGATCGTTTTAGGCGTTTATGTGTCTAATCATGGAATTAATGCCATCGCACTACGTGTTTTAGGCAATCGTTGGAGTCATAGCCTTGTCGGTGGCTCTTATTTGGCCCAGGTAGGGGAGTTTAGTTTTGTACTCGCATCGCTGGGTTATCACAGTGGTATACTGGCCCAGTACACATATCAACTTACTATCATTGTCATAGCTATCACAATATTTATCAGCCCTATTTGGGTTACAATTACTAAAAAAGTCGTACATGATTTCCGTCTGAATTTAGTGACCAGAGGCCGCTGACAGAAAATAAATCACATCACTGAACACCAGTTAATAAGCATTATATAACTTGCTTTTATATGTCAAAACTCGTCAGCAATAAAGCCAATTTCGGAACAGCACCAGTTTTCTTAACAGCCATCTCTACAATTCTGGGAGCAGTCATGTTTCTAAGGTTTGGATATGCTGTCGGAAGTGTAGGGTTTTTGGGCACTCTCGCTATTGTTGCTATTGGGCACTTGGTAACAGTACCAACGGCAATGGCGATTGCTGAGATCGCCACAAACCAAAAAGTGGAGGGTGGGGGTGAATACTACATCATTTCACGGTCATTTGGCTTAAACATTGGTGGAGCCATTGGCGTGGCCTTGTACATGTCACAAGCCATCAGCGTTGCTTTTTATGTAATAGCTTTTGCAGAAGCCTTCGATCCAGTCTTTACCTTCCTCAATTCTGAATTCGGCTTAAACCTGCATGACAAGCGGTTTGTCAGCTTACCTGCCCTCGGCCTGCTAAGTATTTTAATGCTGACAAAAGGTGCTGATTTAGGTGTTAAAGCCTTATATGTAGTCGTTGGCATTCTGTTGGTTTCGCTGATAATGTTTTTTGGAGGAACAACCGCACATGCTGAGGTTTCAACATTTGATGCGGATGAAACAGCAAGAAATGCAGACAGTTTCTTTTATGTTTTTGCGATCATATTTCCGGCATTTACTGGCATGACAGCTGGCGTTGGCCTTTCGGGTGACTTAAAGGAACCACGGAGGTCCATTCCATTGGGCACTCTATCGGCAACAATTTTAGGTATGGTGACATACGTTTTCATAGCCTACAAACTTTCCATTTCGGCAACTCCCAATGATTTGGCCAACGACCAGTTTATAATGGGAAGGATTGCCTGGTGGGGACCAATAATTCCAATTGGCCTTGCTGCCGCTACAATTTCATCAGCCCTTGGTTCAGTTATGGTTGCGCCCCGAACTATTCAGGCAATAGCAGCCGACAAGATTTTCCCCATTCAATCCATCAATAAGTTTCTCGCAGCAGGAACTTCCAAGAAAAATGAACCAAGAAATGCTACCTATGTTTCATTAGGAATAGCATTGATATTCGTCAGCATGGGGGATGTGAATGCCGTTGCAGAAATCATTTCGATGTTTTTTATGGTGACTTATGGAGCAATTTGTCTGATCTCATTCTTGCAGCATTTTGCCGCTGACCCCGCTTACAGACCTGCCTTTAGATCCAGGTGGTACATCTCTCTGGTAGGTGCAGTAATGTGTATTTTTCTTATGTTCAGGATGAACCCGGGGTACGCCTTTGCAGCGGTGATCATTATGGTGGTGATTTATCTGGGCATTACAAATTACGTGGATAACAAGCAAGGGATGGCCAAGATTTTCCAGGGCGTTATTTTCCAATTGAGCCGTCAGCTACAGGTGTTTTTACAAAAGGCAGATAAAGATTCAGATAACTGGAGGCCATCTGTAATTTGTATTACCAGAGACTCATTTAAAAGGCATTCGGCCTTCGATATAATGAGGTTTTTCACTCAACGATATGGCTTCGGGACTTATCTTCACTTAATAGATGGTTATATATCAACTAAAACCCATGAGCAAGCTAAAGAAGAGCTCTCCAGGTTGATCAAGCTTGCTGATATCAGTGAAAGTAATGTTTTTGTCGATACGCTGATATCACCTTCATTCACAACGGCAGTGGCCCAGTCCATCCAGCTACCCAGCGTTTCTGGCAAAGACAGTAACCTTATGCTGTTTGAACATCACCGCAATGAGCCAGAGGCCTTGAAAGAGATTATCGATAACCTCTCGCTTGTAAGGGCCAGTGAGTTTGATATTTGCATTTTATCCACTGTGAATAAGGGCTTCGGTTACAAAAGCGAAATCCACATCTGGATCACTCAAAATGACTTCGCAAATGCGAACCTGATGATTCTTCTCGGCTATGTGATTATGGGCCATCATGAATGGCGGGATGCAGCCATCAAAATTTTTGCTGCCATGCCAGAAGAAGATATGGAGGAACAACAGAAGCGGATGATGAAGTTGATTAATGAAGGTCGGTTGCCAATATCAGCAAGTAACATCCAACTGATCACCGTTTCCCTTGACACCAATATCAGGGAGATCATCAAGGTGAAATCATGTGACGCCGATCTCACTTTGATTGGCTTTAAAACCGAACTTGTAAAGCAACTGGCAGAAAGAACATTCGACGGCTATGAAGGCCTGGGAAATGTGCTCTTTATCAATGCACATAATGAGAAGGAGATAATTAGTGAGTGAGGTGTGTCCTCAAATTGAAATCATTTTGATACGAAATTGGCGCAGGACTGTGGAGTAAGAAATCTCCACCATTTATTCAATTCAAGATACCTCTGATCCTGCGATAAATGAGCTCTGAGCATAGATTTGATAAAAAACACAGTTACCTGAATATCAAGTCATGTATCTGATCGCCTCAAAGGAAAATTCGGGTGCATTAAGTAGCCTTAAATTCAAAAGTACTGTAATAATCGCAGAACATTGACTATCAATAAGTTAGGATTTTTCTGGCAACGGTATCAGTTCATAAAGAATCTAATTAAACAGTCCTATTAATTTCACCAAGGAATTGGTTAACAATCCTCCAACCTACAATTTTCATCCCGTCCTTCAAACTCAATGGTGATGTGGTTGATAGACTCATCTTTTAGTTTTGACCGGACTGATTCTTTGAGCTCTGCTTGTTCAGATAGCTTGTAGTCCTTGTCTAGTCTTAGGTGAATTGTGAGAATATTATATTCCCCATCCATTGACCAGGCATGACAATCATGCACATCAGTCACTTCGGACATTGTCCTTATTTTTTCTCTAATCTCCTTAATGGATACTTCTTCAGGTATGCCCTGAAGAATGACTAACAAACTCTTTTTGAGATTTCTGTAAACGTTGTAAAGCACAAATATTGAAATGAGCACAGAAAGTAATGGGTCAATATAAGGTGCATCCACATACATCATAATAATACTGCCGATGAGCACAGCTACCCATCCTAAAACATCCTCTAACAAATGGAGTGATACGACTTTTTCATTGAGTGAATCCCCTTTTCGAAGTTTGAGAACCGCTGCTCCATTCACTACTATTCCCAGAATAGCCAGGTAAAGCATTCCCTGAACGTTTGTTTCCTCGGGGTTGAATAGTTGTGGAATTGCTTTAGTAAGAATAAAGACTGATCCTCCTACCAAAACTATAGAGTTCATGATGGCACCCAACAATGAAAATCGTTTGTATCCGTAGGAGAATTTTTTTGTTCTTCCTTTCTTTGACAGCTTTTGAAAATACCAAGAGAGACCCAAACTCAGGCTATCTCCCAAATCATGTAGCGCATCTGATAGAATCGCTAAGCTATTGGTATATAGCCCACCGATGACCTCAATGATGGTAAATGCCAGATTGAGAAAGAAGGCAACTTGTACATTGCCTTCTGAATGATTATGTGAATGATCGTGATTATGAGACATTTCAACAACAGTTATCATTACAATTTAGACTACCACTTTTACCCTTCTCAAAAGCTTCTCTCCCTTCCATAAATGCATACCAGGCAATACCCAAACTACCAATAGCGTCGATGTAAGGAATTTTGAATAGTTCATAAATTACACTTGAGCCTAACAATATGAAAGAAAGATAGAAGCAAGTCTTTGTACAATTTGCATCAGAAATGATAGGAGCTGACTTCAGCTTATTGCCCACATTTAACTTTGCCTTATACAGAAAATACATGGTAAGAATAGACAAGATGGAAAGTACTATTCCGATCAATGTAGTCTCTGGTTTCAAACCAAAGTAGATGCTATTTCCAGCGCCTAAAATCAAGCCTACAGTTAACAGGTAGAAAGCTGAACCTGTAATTTTAAGAGCTGTTTTTTCGAAGGAATCTCTTTTGGAAATGTCATGATTCTTCATCCTCCAAATCATGTGGGCAATACCTACTCCAGATAGCACTTCTACAAAGCTGTCAAGGCCAAACCCAAAGAGTGCCAGGGTTTCATCTTGTGCTCCATAAAAGGTAGCCACACCACCTTCTACCAGATTGTAGAAGATGGTAATCAGGCTAAGAATGTATGCTTTATTTAGGAGCTTAATGTCCATGACCCCCTTCTTCCTCAGTGTTTTTGGCTTTTGCCAGCACAGTGAATGCTCCCTTTGTAACCAACTCGATAGAGGCAATATTGATGGAAGAATCGATCAATGTTATCTGAGTAAAACCATCTTCACTAAACCCTTTGTTTACTTCAACCATTTCAAAATCGTACATCGTTTCTCCATTTTCCATTCGCTTATTGCTAAGTGCGAAGAGGTAATGCTTGCCTCCATATCTTACGATTGATTCCTCAGGAACTGCCCATGTTTCATTGCTGCCTGTTTCGATTTTTGCAGACACATACATGCCAGGCATCAAATCATCATCCTTTTCTTTCAAATGACCATGTACGGTGACTGACCGATCTTCACGAACACCACTTCCTACCAGAAACACCTCTGCTTCCCTCCATAGATCGGGAGTATTGGCCAATGCAAAACGAATTCTTTGACCTTCTTTGATCAGAGGAATATCGTTCTCATAAACTGTCAGTTCTACATGCAAGTCTTCTGTACTAGTCAGATCCATAATTACATCCTGAGGGTTGATGTATTTGCCCACATTGGTGTAAACCTCTCTCACCTGACCAGTCACTGGCGCATAAATACTGACATAAGAAATCACAGTCCCTTCGCTTATTTTAGAGGGATTAAATCCTATCATTTTAAGCCTTGCTTCCATGGCGTTTATTCTAGCTTCATTGGCGAAATAGGCGCTCTTGGCTTGTTGGAAGTTTTTTCCGGAGGCAACCCTCTCGTCGTACAGCTTCTGTTGTCTTTCAAATTCAGCTTTCAGATATTCCTGATTTGCCAGACCTTCCAGGTAATCCTGCTGAAACTGGATGAAATCAGGATTTTCAATGGTCACCAATAGTTGGCCTTTTTTCACTGAAGTTCCCGGAAGCATATCCGTGTATTTCACAAAACCTCCATAAGGCATGTTGATTGAGATATTGCTTTGCGGAGGCACGTCAATGATTCCACTCACTCGCAGCTCCGAACCCATGACACGCTTTCCAATTGCTCCAATCTGAATATTAGCCTGTTCAAACTGAGCTTGCGTTAGCTCAATGCTACTTTCATCCTCGTGATGCTCTTCAGGTTGATCTACTGTTTTTGAACTGCATGAAGCTACGATCATGCTCAATATGCTGATCGAAAATATGCTGATGATATATTGATATATAGTGTTCATTGTCTTTGTATTTATTGAATTCCGGAAATGAATTCGATTTGAATAATGGTCTGATTGTATTGATTGAGAATGTCCAGATAATTGAATCGTACGTCCAATGATCTGCTAAGCCCCTGTGTGTACTCCACATAACCTATGTCTCCACTTTGAAATCCTGCTTGCGCTTGCTTTAGAATAAGTGAAGCTTGAGGTAGAGCTGTTGATCTGTAATAACTCAGGCTATTTTGAAATTTGTAGTATTGCTGAAGTAGCGCTTGTAATCGTCCTTCCAATTCGTTGTTGACTGACTGAACAAGCGCCTCGCTTTCCTGCTTCTTTAATTCGATTGTCTTTATAGATGCAGCTTGCGATTTTGCCCCAAAAATAGGGATGGCAATGCCTACCTGAAATCCAGTAAATCGATCACTCGAATTATAATTGACTGGATTGCCATTGATATCTTGATTAGGACCAATGAGTGACTGATTAAAATAACCAATCATCAGATCCGGCATCAACTTCGATTTTTCAACCGATTTTTCTCTTTCTGCCACCTCAATTTGTTGCCTAAACCACGCCAATGTAGGATTGCTATCAACATTGGCGTCACCAATTAAGCCAGCTACATCCCTTTCAACCAGGCTATCTGCAGCCAGATCAATTAACTCGTCTGTATTCAGTAAGGTTTTTAAGGCTGTCTGATAAATCTCGATATCCGCTTTATTTTGCTCCATCATCACTTTGATTTCTGCGACCTGAGATTCGGCAGTTGCCTTTTCGAGAAGGTTCGTTTCACCCGTCTCATACCTAAGATTGGCTGCTCGCGAAAAACTACGATAGATACTATCCTGTTCAATCAATAACTTTCTCTTGTTTTTCTCCATAAGCAACCTATACCAGGTCGATTTTACCTGCTGAACCAATTCATTTCTGGTCATCGCTTCCCTCCATTCACTAGATTCAACTTTTGCATTGGCCAACTTGCTCTGGTTGGCGTAAACTGTGGGGAATGCTATCGACTGACTCACGTTGAATTGATTGTCATTATCAAAAACACTGTTGTATTGCCCATGCGTCAGGTTAAAATCAGTTTTCGGGAGATTCCAGCTGGCTCCTTTCAGTGCTTTTTCCTGTTGCGTTCTTAAGTCTGCAGCACGAAGGCTTGGGTTGTTCTTGATGGCAGTCTCAATGGATTCCTCAAGTGTGTATGACTGCCTTTCTTGGGCTTGCACTCCATTCACTTGAAACATAAGCGCTCCCACCAACAAGATTGGTAATACAGCACCTGGTTTAACTCTCACTCCCTTCTCAAAATAGTAGTATAGGATAGGGAGTACAATCAATGTTAAAAATGTAGCGGTGATTAACCCTCCAATCACTACAGTAGCCAGGGGCCTTTGAACCTCGGCTCCACCGGATTGTGATAGCGCCATGGGTAAAAAGCCAAGTGAGGCCACAGAAGCTGTCATGATCACCGGTCGCAATCGGGTTTTTGTTCCCTGATAGATGCGATCAAAAACATCTGTCACTCCTTCTTGCTTTAAGTGGTTGAATTCTGCTATAAGCACAATGCCATTAAGGACAGCAACCCCAAACAGGGCAATAAACCCAACTCCGGCAGAAATACTAAAGGGCATGCCTCTTAAATAAAGCGCCAAAATTCCGCCAATGGCTGACAAGGGAATTGCTGTGAAAATCAGAACACCCTGCTTTACCGATTTGAATGTAAAATAGAGCAATACAAAGATGAGCAGAAGGGCTAATGGAACAGCTACAGCGAGTCTTTGTCGGGCTTCTATCAGGTTTTCAAATTGACCTCCATAGACAATGGAATAACCGGGAGCAATAACCACAGACGCTTCAATTTTTTGCTTAAGCTCCGTAACCACACTTTCAACATCCCTATTTCGAACATTGAAGGCAACCAGGATTCTACGGCGAGTATCATCCCGCTGAATCTGGTATGGCCCGTCTTTGATCTCCACATTGGCCACCTGATACAGAGGTATCTGATGTCCATCCTTACGCGAGATATAAAGGTTTCTGACCGACTCCACATCATTACGATCAGCTTTTTCAAGTCTCACTACCAGATCGAACCGTCGTTCATTTTCATAGACCAGACCAGCGGAAACTCCGGCAAATGCCGCCTGCACAGATCGATTCACATCCAGAATACTCAGACCGTATTTAGACAACTGATCACGCTTGTAGGTAATGACTATCTGAGGGATTCCAGTTACTTCTTCAATGTACAGATCCACAGCACCTTCAACCTCTGATGCAATGTTCCCAATTTGATCGGCGTATTCTGACAGATCGTTTAGGTTTTCACCATAAATTTTCACAGCTACATCTTGACGCACTCCAGTCATCAATTCATTAAAGCGCATTTGAATGGGCTGCTGGAATCCAAAAGTTACGCCTGGAATAACTTCAAGCGCCTCGGCCATTTTGTTGGCCAAATTCTCCCGATTTGTAGCAGTAACCCACTCACTCTTGTTCTTCAGAATAATCATGAGGTCGGCAGCTTCTATGGGCATAGGATCGGTGGGTATTTCACCAGCTCCTATCTTTGACACTACCTGCGTTACCTCCGGAAATTGATCGAGTAGAATTTTCTCAGCCTGGGTGGTCGCTTGAATAGTGTTTTCCAATGAGCTTCCTGTCATCACCCGCGTCTCAACGGCAAAATCCCCTTCTTCGAGTGTAGGAATAAATTCACCTCCCATGTTTGCAAAAAGCCACATGGCACCTGAAAAAAGTCCTACGGCAAGTCCCAGCAATGGCAATCTCTTGTGCATCGCCCATCGAATTGTAGGGTCGTACAATCGATGAAAGAAATTCATAAATCGGTCGGAAATGTTCTTTTTGTATTCCGTCTTCTTACTGAGAAAGAGTGCAGACATCATCGGAACGTAGGTTAGTGACAAAATGAATGCACCAAGGATGGCGAAACTCACAGTTTGTGCCATGGGCCTGAACATTTTTCCTTCTGTACCCACTAGTGCCAGAATCGGCAGATATACTATGAGAATAATGATCTCACCAAAGGCTGCTGAGTTTCGAATCTTACTGGCGGATTTATAGACCTCCATGTCCATTTCATCCTGTGTTAATCTTCGGCCTAGTCTTAGCAGACCCATGTGGTGTAAAGTGGCCTCTACGATGATCACGGCCCCATCTACAATTAATCCGAAATCAATTGCACCCAGACTCATAAGGTTACCCGACACCCCAAAGAAACTCATCATTCCAAAGGCGAAAATGAGCGCCAGAGGAATGACGGAAGCCACGATCAGCCCCGCCCGGAAGTTGCCTAGTAGTAACAGCAAAACAAAAATGACAATCAGTGCTCCTTCGGCCAGATTTTTAGTCACGGTTCCTATCGCGGTATTTACCAGCTTGGTACGATCCAGAAATGGTTCGATTGTCACCCCTTCAGGTAAAGTCTTTCTGATTTGTGAAATTCTTTCTTTTACATTTTCAATGACTTCAGCGGAGTTTTCTCCTTTTAGCATCATTACAATTGCACTGACTACTTCACCTTCTCCATTTCGAGTGGTTGCACCATAGCGAACAGCATCCCCTAATTGCACCGTTGCCACATCTTTAATTAATACCGGAATACCGCTCTCATTTGTTCGAATATTGATCTCCCTGATATCGTCAAGATTATCGACAAGTCCCTCTGTTCTAATGAAGTAGGCATTCAGATTTTTTTCAATATAGGCGCCACCTGCATTCTGATTATTTTCCTGTAGCGCCTGAAATATATCAGCAATGGAAACATTCATCGCTTTTAACCGATCCGGCTTGATCGCTATTTCGAACTGTTTTAGATAACCTCCAAAACTGCTCACGTCCGCTACTCCAGGAGTACCCAGTAATTGTCTCCTTACAATCCAATCCTGTATTGTTCTTAATTCTCGGGCATCATACTGCTCCTCATAACCCGGAGATGTGCCAACAACATACTGATAGATTTCTCCTAAACCAGTTGTGATAGGAGCCATACCAGGCGCTCCAACTCCAGATGGAATTTGTGATTTTACTTCAGGCAAGCGTTCACTTACCTGCTGCCGACCCCAATAAACGTCAACATTTTCCTTAAAGACAATGGTCACAACCGACAATCCAAAGCGAGAAAATGACCTGATTTCATCTATATCAGGAATTGTTGCCATGGTAATTTCGATAGGAAATGTAATTAGACGCTCTACTTCCTCTGCAGCTAAAGAAGGTGAAGAGGTGATGACCTGAACCTGATTGTTTGTGATATCAGGGACGGCATCAATCGGCAGTTGGGTGAGGGAATATCCTCCCCAAAGAACCAGGCCAAGGGCAAGTAGGCCAATGATCAACTTATTTTTCACTGAAAAGTGAATGATTTTATCCAGCATTTTTATTTGGATTTAATATTCTGAATGATTTGAGGATGGCTTTTTGCCAAACATGTAGACACGATTCACTGTGTGAGCAAAAAGCACACAGATTAATTTGAAAGAATCAAAAGTGTCGTGAAAAACTAGGCCTGAGGTGGCTGGATCAATGTCTCAAGGTATTCTGAGGAAATTGAAAACTGATAATAACTACCTTTAGTCTGAAGAGAAAATGTTTTATCTCCTAATTCGATGTTTGAGAAAGTATAGCTGAGATAAATAGGTGCATGATTACACTGATGCTGCCCGTGAAACGGGAGATTTTCATCTTTGTCATGGTCGTGGTGACCTTCATTGTTATCATTATGGTGAATATAGTCTTCAACTATAAACTCAAAAAAAGAATCTCCTCCAATCGTCTTATGTTCCTTGAAGTGTTCGAAAAGTGCAGGAACCTTTTGTAATTCGCAACAGATATCCATGTTTGGAGCAAAAATCTGCACCATGAAAATCAGCGATAGGGATATAGACGTTATGCCCTTCATTTATGCAAATGTAATCATTTAGGTATGCAACCAGTTTACATTGTTTCTATGAACAATCGGTGCCGGTGCCCTTGCACACCATGCTGGCACTGGCTGCCTTAAAAACCAGATGGAATGTGTGTTTGAGAAATCTTAGCATGAGTCAGCAATAGGTCTCACCTCGCCACATTGGCTTTGTGCATAGATTCGAGGGAACGATAGCCCACAGGTTTACAATCGTAAAGAATAACTGGGGGTGATATCGCTTGCCTGTGGCATTGTAAAGCGCACTAACATTTGCACTAAATATCGCTTGAAATTCCGTTTAGGACATCTTTTTTACTCTGAATTCCGACAATTCGTTGGTTGGCGGTGTGACCTTCTGTTTTGGGATATAATCCATAAACCTACTCCCGCACCCCAAATACAATCGGCTCCACATCCACTAATTCCAGGGATTTGACCATTTCAATAGTGCCGGTTTTATACTTCTGGAAGTGTGGTGTATTCAAATGCGACTGATAGGCTGAGTCACTTGCATAAACCTCCAAAATGGTGATCTTATTCGGAGCATCCTCGTCCTGAACGGCATACATCGTCAAAACCCCGGGTTCTGTATTGATAGAGGTTTCAATGCCTTCTTTAAGAAATACCATGCATTCATCTAACCGCGATGTGTCTATTTCCAATTTGGCAAAGCGAACAACCAGATCACCGGATTTTTGAAGTGCCTTCATGGTGTTGACAGGACTTTGATTTTCCGTATTTGGTTGGCAACCAACAGAGAGTAGGCAACAAATAGAAATAATGATTGAAAATGTTAGTGGTGCTTTCATGTTTTAGAGCCTACGTTAACAGGCAAGTTTACCAGTAGAATATAGCCAAGGAATCTGCTATATCAATTCACCCGCTTTGTCCAAATTGGCCGCTTCGCATTGCTTACCACATTTCTGGAAATCTGGCTGGTCACGATCACTTCAATACCGCGTTTGAAATGTGTGGCCATCGCAATCATATCAGCTTTCATTTCTTCAGCGAACCTTATAATTGTTTCTGCCTCCTCAGGATCCTGAACGGCCGCGGTGCTGTAGTTTTCCAAATTGAAATATTCAGCAAATTCCTTTAGTCGTTCTTCAATCTCCCGTTTTAAAACCATGTTTGAATCAAACACCTTAACGAGGTGCAGGTGGGCACCATAGAATTTCTGTAATTCTTTAAGGTCGTTTACAATTTTCTCATGTTCAGGCCTCATGTCAGTAGGGTAGATGATACTTTTTACATTGACAATGTCAGCCTTTGCTTTAATGCTGAATACAGGGCATTTCACATTCCTGACGATCTTTTCAGTGGTGGAGCCAAGCATTATTTCCTCCATGCCGCTTGCCCCGTTAGTGCCCATTATTACGAGATCCACACCCAAATCATCAGCCGCTATTTTGATTGACTTGAAAGGGTTCCCCATTCTGACAATCAGGTCTATATCTGTATCAGGATATTTATCACTTTCAGCCTGAAGGTGATTAAGTGCATTTTCCTTCAATTTTTTGGCCATCTCACCCGCCATTGGGTCTTCCGGCAGGTCCAGCAACTTCCGCATACCAGAGCTTGCATAGGGGTCTTCAACCACATTCAGTAAATGAACTGTTCCGCCGTGTCGTTGAATGAATTCAACACCTGTGGCGAGGGCGTTTTGAGACTCTTGGGAGAAATCTGTGGGGATAAGAATATTCTTGTACATACCTTATTTAGGTTTGAGTTTGAAGGAGTTATGTAAAGTAGTAAAATTTCATTTTAACCTGATTCATTTTATCTTCCCTTTATGATCAAAACCATAAAAATGAAAACTCCTATTTTCCTTGTCCTGTATACTTTTTCGGTGACAGCGTTCACCCAGGAAATGGTATCTCCAATTGTAAAGGGCTTTGGTGCCATTTATGCTCTGCCTGATGCCGCCGAAAACCCTGATCCAACCCTTAAGTATCAAATTGTCATCGACCTAAAATCAGGGACCCCAGACGCTTCAGCCGTAAACCCGGCCCTTAATAACATTGCCAGAATGCTCAATCTGCATGGAGCAGGAGGGGTGGAAAATGACAACATAAAAGTGGTGGGTGTCATCCATAACATGGCAACCCATTCTATTTTGACAAATGCTGCATATCAGGAGAAATATGAAATGGATAACCCAAACATTCCATTGATCAAAGCATTAAAAGACGCTGGGGTTGAGTTGTTTGTGTGCGGCCAGTCAATGGTAGCAAGAGGGGTAGCAAATGAAGACCTCAATCCTGATATTGTAAAAAGCATCTCTGCCCTCACTGTTATGACAACCTACCAAATGAGGGGCTATAAGCCATTGGTTTTTTAAGAATGCCAGGGATAGCAATAATAGGAGCAGGACCTTCTGGTATTACTGCAGCAAAGAATATGTTGCAAGCTGGTATTCAGGATGTTGTGGTTTTTGAAAAATCCGATCAGGTTGGTGGCAATTGGGTGTATTCTGAGGAGCCGGGTCACTCAAGCGTGTTCGAAACAACCCATATAATCAGCTCAAAGGCATTGTCACAATATCTGGACTACCCGATGCCAGATTCCTATGCTGAATATCCATCCCATGAAGAGCTGCGGCAATACTTTAATGATTACACTGATCATTTTAATCTAAGAGGAATCATCAGGTTCAATACCGAGGTGATTCAAGCAGAATTACAAGGAACCGATCAATGGAAGCTTGACATATCTGATGGCACAACAGAGGTCTTTGATCATTTGATTGTTTGCAATGGCCACCATTGGAACCCTCGATTTCCGAAGTACCCGGGAAAATTCACTGGGGAATACATTCACTCACATGATTTTAAGAACAACAAGCCTTTTGAAGGAAAGCGGGTTTTGGTAATCGGTGGTGGTAACTCAGCATGCGATATAGCTGTGGAAACATGTAGAGTGGCTGATCATGTAAGCATATCAATGCGCCGTGGTTACTATTTTGTCCCGAAGTTTATCATGGGAAAACCAGTTGATACTTTGAATGGTGGTATGGAGTGGTTGCCAAAAGCCGTTAAAAACCTGGGCTTTAAAATATTGCTTAAGCTGTCAGTTGGTGGTTATCAGGATTATGGCTTACAGAAACCAGATCACCCATTATTGGGCGCACATCCTGTTGTAAATTCTGAGCTGCTGTACTTTATCAAACATGGCAAAATTGAGGCAAGGGTTGATATTGAAAAGTTTGATGGTAAAACCGTTTACTTCACCAATGGCTCTACAGAGGATTTTGATACCATCATAGCTGCAACAGGCTATAAAATAACTTTCCCATTCTTTGATGAAAGCTTTATTGATTTCAGTGAAGGTAGTGTGCCGCTTTACAAGAAAGTCTTTCATCCAGAGATACCTAACCTGTTTTTTGTAGGGTTAATTCAGCCGCTGGGCTGCATTTGGCCGCTGGCTGATGCCCAATCACAGTTAGTTGCCAGGTTTATAAAAGGCAATTATCAGCTACCCGAAAACATTCACCAACAAATTGAAGCGGATATCAACAAGATCAGGAAGAATTTTATGAATACGCCCCGGCATTCTGTTGAGGTTGACTATCATGAGCATATGGCGGAGTTAAAGAAAGAGTTGGGGAAACAAAAAAGGTGAAGCTCTCACTTCACCTTTAAGTTTTGTTTTCTAGGGATTACTAATTGTCAAGCAGGGTTGAATCATTAGTAACTAAAGGCGTTCCCGAGTTCCAGATATCTCTATACAATCTCCAAATGCCGTCTTCTTCCTTTTTCCAAATTTCAACAAAGCTGCCTTCGTCACCGATCTCAACTCCGTCCATTTCAAAATCCATCACATAATTGCCTTTTGCGTAGGCCATGTCTTTTCCGCCTTCGATTTCCACTTCAAGAAATTCAAATTCCAGGATAGTACCAATGCTGCTCATGGCGACGACATAGTCATTTTTGCCATGGATTTCTGGTGAATTCGGGGGCATTGCTACAATGTTATCTGCGACAACGGCTGCAATCTTATTTTGATCAGCTGCAAACACGGCCTGAACAAAATTTTGTTCCTGCTCCCTAATTGCTACAATATCATCACCTGTAATTCCACACTCGCAAGGGGGTGCCGCAGGCTGGCATGCAAAAACAAGAATAAAAGGTATAAATGCTAATTTTTTCATTTCTGATTAGGTTTTAAATTCTTGAACAATGATACAATTAATGACCTTAATTTCATTGGTAATCAAATTCTATGACACTGAACTCGTTTTGATAAGTTTTGAATAACCTGAATTTATCAGTCTTGGTGAAATAAAGAACGCTTACCGGATTACTTGCTTCTATTGGTTGAAAATTTATTAATTGCCCTTGCTTATTATAGATGTAGCCAAATTCCTGTTCGCCATCCAATATTATTACAATCTCTTTGCCGCCACCGAAATTGTAGTATTGCCAACTGAGTTTATCCGAAGCTATATAGTCCTTTTCAAATAAAATCTGACCGTTAAGATCAAGCACTGCCAAATGGTTGTCATCCTGCCTTATAAACAAGTAAGATTGACCTGAAGCATCAGGGAGTGTGTGGAATTGGGTTTCTTTAGAGGGCTTGTATAGTTGCTCCCGTTTTAAAATTTCACCATTTAAATTGAATTGAACAATCTCCCCTTCGAGGGTAATGGTGGTCATGCTACTACTTTCGAAACTAGATCCAATTCTGATAAACCCAGGGCCTGAGGTATTGCCCTTCAAATCAATCGGAAACCCTTTTGTTGGTGTGCCCCTTCTTGCAAAAGAGTTGACAATTCCATTTTGTTGAACTGCCATTATTCGGTCTGTACCCCTAATTCTCAAATGAAAACCTGGAAATGCGAGGGGGCGATCAATATTTCGTGGGTTCCAACCGTCAAGAGAGTTACCGTTCTTATCATACAAATACAGATCACCCGATTTATCAACCACCATAAAACGATAATTTCGGCTTTTGTCGTAATCAATAACGCTCAGGTAATCAATTTCTATGTTTGCTGATAGTTTGAGTGGGTAGGGCGGCACTACATCACCATTTCTATCTAGCAAATGGAGTGTGTTAGTTGTGCCAAATAGATATTGCAGTTTACCGTTTTTGTAAAAATCTATTTGATGGATATTCGTAACAATTTGTTCGCTTAGACTATCATTCCATATAACCCGGCCATCGCTTGAAATGAGATAAATATTGTTAAGTGAATCCTGCACAATATTTTCAAATCCACGATCATTGTGGTTGCGGACAACGAAAGGCTTCGAAGTAATCCTGGAGGCGAAATCGAGGGAATTGACCATTTCATAACCTGTGGATGCATTTTGACTCGACTCAGGTTGGTACAATGCTAAACTGGTATAAAATTTATCATCAATAGAGCTAAACTGAAAAGCTCCCATCTCAAATTGCCTGACAGCAAAAGCATTTTCACTTGCAAATTGCTTCCACTCGTCATTTAACCCTGATTGGATCAATTCCCAGGATCGAACAAGGTTAACATATATACTGAAATTAGCTTCTTGCAGAGTTGATTCTAAAAACTTTCTTACCCTGACGGATTTGCCCCAGGTATTTTCTTGCTGAACGTCATCGTACCAATCCCTTAATACATTGATTGAGTTTCCTAAAACCAGGTAATTATTATAAAATAGATAGAAAGTTGACGGAAATTGATCTGCGAATGAACCCAGCAACAACTCTGGAAATTCTGATACTGGAAGCTGTGAGATTGTTGTTTCATCATACTGTTCCGCATATATGCTATCGGAACCTGAAGAGGCAATGGATTGGGTAAGCCTTCTAAGCTCTTTCTTAAATTCATTAGGCTCCCGGAGCTCAATCAAAATCAATTTTGATGGGTTGCTGAGGTCTGACGTTTCCATGGTGGCTACAGCCATTTCACTATCCACACCTTTTACGAGTTGCATAATATCGAAATCCAGGGCTGATTTGAGCGTATCATGGCGATTGGGAATTCCAGAGTTAGCACCGTAATAAGTTCTGAGCCGTTGCTGCCATTCTACAGGATCACTTACCGTAAAATGATGCAAAACGGCTGTTCTTAGCGGTACTAATTGTGAAAGGTTAAATGGTGTGGCAGCATTTGATGTAAATGTTGATAAGAAAGATGGCGGTTTACTGCCAAGCGTGAAACCATTCATTAGAATGTGCTGATCAGACAGCGAAAAATCAAGAAAACCTGATGCACCGAGGGTGTTGAAAAAATCAGTATTAATTACTCCATCATTAACAAAAACCCCTAATAAAGCGCCAATTTGACTCCCATTCACATATATGTTGCCTGCATCATTTACCAGCTTTGCCAGGGAGAACAGTGAAGCGTGTTCCTGGTTGAAGGGCCTAACAGAATCTTCTTCGATAGTTCTTATAACATCTTCAACTAAAAATGAAGTGAAGCTTCCAATGAAGTAGCTCTTGTAAAAGATAAAAGTGAATGTATTTTCACCATTCTCGATTTCAGAAAGGGTATGGCCCAGATATTGTCTCTTATTGATTCTGAGATTCTGCGCTTCCAGGTTTTTCAGGCCCTGGGATATCAATGCATGGCCCTCAATGTCTTTTACTTCCAGGGCAAAAAGGAAATCGAATGTAGTTTTAGACGTAACATGTAGACTTATTAAAACATCATTGTCGGATAGGATCTTATTTAGTCCCTTGTTTCCACCAATTAAACTATCTAAATATTCAAGGTTAGTGGTGGCATCATTTACTGCACTAATTCTATTTAAATTTTGCCAGGTTGGTAGGTCAGAGTGTCTGGTCAGTAGTTCATCGAAATTTGTGGCCTCATAAACCAAAGATGCGTTTTCAGGTATGACGGACCATAAGCTTCGAGACTCGTTTTTATACCAAAATTCATAAAAAGCATAACTTCCAGCGGCCAAAATTGCTAGCAGGCAGATAATCAGAATTTTCCTCAAAGCTGGATTTATTAGGGGGTTTGTTTCAGGTAAAATTAACGAAATCTAGACTGATTAGTATTCAATGAAAATGTCTTGTTAAATGATAATGAAGGTGTAGTGAACATTAGTTTCAAATTATCAGGTATTCCTTAAACTTAACGATATGCTGCCGCCGTTATGGCTAATTATTCACACCTCTCAACACCTCACTTCGCATTGTTGTAACCTTCTCTTTTAGATTATTGATCATTTGCTGGTACTCCGGTTCAGCATGAAGCGTCGCTAACCGTACATCCTTTTCCAGGAGCCTATAGTTCCATTCGCCGCTATCTAGTAATGTGGCGATTGTATTCAAGGCAGTTTCTGTTGGACCCAGCAACGTTTGAGCTAAAAGCAGCGGTAACATTAATCCGGTGTTACCAGTCGCTATCTGGGCTTTCAGGTAGGCAATTTGTTTTGTGAGCAGTACCTGGGCGCTATCATTTTGATTGTCCTTGATCAGCAGATATGAAATATTAAGAGGAGCCTCGATTTGTTGTTCCGGATCATATCCATCCATATTCGCAAGAACTTCAAGATATGGCCTGGCTAATTCAGGATTATGGTAGGCTAACAACTCATTGGCGACCCTTGCTAAGGTATTAGGATTATCAGGTTCGATTTCTGCAGCTTTGATCAGAAATTCCCTGGCCTCCATGGCATCATCATATAGGAAGAAGAGGAATTGATGTTTTCTAAATGCCAGGTCAGCTTCATCATTCATTAGCGGAAACATTATTTCGGCATATTTTTTAGCGCTGTCAGGCATATTCAGCCGGAGGTAGGTCCTGGCCAGATTGGTGACAGGAGTAGGGGAGAATGGCTGAAGTGTAGCACTTTTTTGATAATACCTAAGCGCTCCTACACCATCCCCTTGGCGATCAATGGCAAAACCATAGTTATTAAGTGCATTAGCATGGTTCGGGTTGATGTCCAGGGCCACCAGGTAATTTTCTTTTGCCTTTTCCAGCATTCCCATTGAACTATATGTGACCCCTAATGCCTTCCATCCTTCAGGTATGCCTGGCTGAACCTCGGTAGCCCTTTTGGCAACTAACCTGGCAGAGTCAAGATAGTCAATTGTTCTGTTGCGGAACTTTCTGACACCCTGGGAATATGCATCAGCAAGGCCAGCTAAGGCCAGACCGTAATTGCTATCCAGCTTCAAGGCTTCCTTAAAAAGGCTGATAGCTCTCTCATTACTTTCAGGGGTTTGGGTATCATAAAATCCCCGCCCTCTTAAGTAAGTACCATAAGCAGCTATATTTTGTGTGGAACTGGTGTTAATAGCATTTAGCTCTGTTTCAGTGAGTTTCGATTTAAGATTTTCTGCAACCTCAAGGGCTATTTCACTTTGAATCTTGAAGACGTCGTCAATTTTGCGATCAAAAATTTGGGCCCATGTTTCTGTTTCTTCATCTGTTTCAATGAGTTGGCAACTGATCCTTAGTTTATCACCTGACCGACGGATGCTGCCAACCAACAGGTTAGAGACGCCCAGTTCCTCGCCAATCTGTTTAGGTGTTTTACCAGCACTTTTATACTCTTTGAGCGTAAACCTTGAGAGCACTCTAAGATCGCCGATGTTGGAGATCTGAGTAAGGATGTCTTCTGTAATGCCTGCTGCAAAGTAGCCATCATCATCTCCGCTCATATTGTTGAATGGTAGAACGGCTATGGATTTTTGAGCCCGTGAGGGATTAGTCGGATCAGCATTAATGAAATATAACGTTAGGATTACTGCGATCACCATCATAATAGCAGCAAGAATGCCCAATTGCTTGCCCTTAGCATTAGATGTTGAAATTTGTCTGGATTTGCCTTTGAGTTCCGATGGACCCGGCACATTGATTCCCTCATTAGTGACAGCAAACACCTCAACTGGTTCGGCAATGTTTTTCAATTCAAATTGCCCCATGGAGGACGTTCTTATTTCAGGATGATTCTTGAGTTCATCGTTGAGCTTGTTAGATATCAGAATGGCACCGGCCACACCCATGCTTTCTATCCGGGAGGCGAAATTGACCCCATCTCCAAATACTTCAGTTTTGTTGAAGACTATGTCGCCCATGTGCAGGCCAATTCTGATAGGCACCGGATCACCTTCTTGTAAGAGCTTTTGAATAGCGATGGCACATTGCACCGCTTCGATGGCGCTTTTGAAAATACTCAAAGAACCATCCCCATAATATTGGATGATTTCTCCCCGGTGGAGATTATGCTGTTGTTGAAATACTTCCCTATGGCGCTTCCTTACCTTGATTGCCACAGCCTCGTCTGACTGCATCATAGCAGTATAACCAACAATGTCGGTGAACATGACGGCTGCAAGTTGGCGTACGTTGTCGTCTTTCATGGAACTAGCTAATAAATTTACTCATTCCGATATAATTGGCTGATGGATCGGCCTTTGCATTTTGAATTAAAACCGTATCTATAAATTTACTTCTAACTCCATTTTTGAGATTGGACAGGGATAGCAAAACATTTATGGCAAAATACTATATCAAATCCATATGATTTTTAAAGCTCATGATATATCACAACCATTGGCTCAGCATATTGAGTCGATTTTTCACTATGAGCAATTTAAACCTGATCACTCAAAAGAGCGGGTTGTACCGACAGGTCATGTTCATCTTATTTTTGAATTAGATGGGTTTGTTAGGCACACCTATGATGGCGAAACATTAGCTGTTAATGGAACCCATTCAAAGGTTTGGATTGCAGGAATGAAAACCAGGCACATCTCCATTTCTGCCCATCAAAATTCTGAGATGTTTGTAGTTCAATTTAAACCAGGCGGGGCATATCCATTCTTTCATTTCCCAATTGAAAATTTGAATGGAAAGGTTGTTCAAACCGAAGAGTTGTTTGGTGATGAGTTGATCAACCTTCGTGAGCAGTTGTTAAGTGGAGGTTCACCAGAGAGTAAATTCAAATTGGCGGAAGACTGGCTGCTTCAGAGGTTGGATAAGTCCAGGGCACCTTCCAATGAACTCCTGCAAATAATTTCAAAATTGCAATCGGAGCCCGTTGCCAACTTAAATTCAATTATTGAGGCTTATCCAAATACCCAGCAGCACTTAATTCGGCAGTTTAAAAAATATGTGGGCTTAACGCCCAAAGTCTTCCAACGCATCATTCGCTTTAATGATCTATTGAAGAGGATTCAAAACAAAGAGACGATCACCTGGGCTCAAATAGCATTTGAATGCGGCTATTCAGATCAACCCCACTTTATCAAGGAGTTCAAGCACTTTTCTGGCTTCAATCCCTGTGAGTTCATCAAAATGGATCATAACCAGCAGGGTAATTTTTTCCCATTAGATAGGGAAGGTTAATTTTTTACAAGAATGCTTGTATCCACGCTGCGATCATTGCATCAAAAAATAAGAAGCATGGATTTAGCAACAGCATTTTCGAACATCAATTGGCTCTCAGTTTTATTGGCTGCGCTCTCGTCTTTTCTGGTTGGTGGCCTTTGGTATGGCCCATTATTTGGCAAAGCCTGGATGGCCGCGTTTAACTTTACTGAAGAAGACCTAAAGAAGAGAAATGTCCCAAGAACTTTTGGGCTCTCTTTAGTGCTGGCATTTATTGCAGCCTTAATTCTTGAAATGTTCATTGGCCCCGAAGCTAATGTGACATTTGGATCAGCGGCCGGCTTTTTTACCGGGGCAGCCTGGGTATCTACTTTTCTCGGGATCCTTTATTTGTTTGAGATGCAATCGATGAAAGCATTTTTAATCAACGCAGGATATTGTACGGTGTCGTTTACTGTAATGGGAGTTGTTTTAGGCTTGATGTAATATTGAAAAAATGGAAAAGGGATTATTAGAAAAAACCGGAAAACCACTTGAACATTGGGTTGAGGTGGTTCAGAAATCAGGAATTGAGAAGCATGGACAAATCGTGAGCTACCTCAAATCAGAGCATGACTTCACACATGGTTTCGCAAATTTTGTGGCGCTTAAAGCCAGGAAATCAGATGCTGGTTCACAGGAAGAAGCCGATCTGGTACAAAATCAATACAAGGGCAAGGAAGTTCTCAAACCAATCTGCGATTTGCTGATTTCTGAAGTTCAGAAATTCGGAGATGATATCACAATCACACCCAAAAAGGATAGCATCAGCATTATAAGAAAAAGGCAGTTTACGTTAATTAAACCTGCAACCAAAACCAGGATTGACTTAGGGCTTAAACTAAAAGGAAAACCAACAACAGATCGCTTAGGTAATTCAGGTCCATTTGGCTCAATGTGCACCCATAGGGTTCAGATCACTTCAGTTGAAGAAGTCGATGCAGAATTGATCGATTGGATAAAGGAGGCTTATGAGGGGGCTGGTTGATGCCTAATGCCTGGGAATCACCTTATTATGAACACCCCCGCCAGGGTTCGTGTCTCACGAACCTTTCTTGAAATATCCATTATTACTCAATCACTTCGCTTTATAATGAGTATTGCAGTTGGAGCAGACCATCTCACCTGACTCAGGATGGTCATAAAGTTGAATACCTTCAAGGTTCTGAGCTACGAACCCCTGTATCCAGCCACGCTTGTCGTCTACATTGTTTAAGTCGATTTGCTCATGCTGGATGGCTTCATAAAAT
Organism: Cyclobacteriaceae bacterium; assembly: GCA_040222875.1. Taxonomy (GTDB): domain Bacteria; phylum Bacteroidota; class Bacteroidia; order Cytophagales; family Cyclobacteriaceae; genus JAJCYL01. The sequence goes on from JAVKCG010000009.1 coordinate 344,735, forward strand.
TTTCCGTTATACTCCTGTCGGCCCCAACAGTTGGGGCAAACACCCTCTGGAACGGATTCCTTTTTAGCACCACCTTTTATGAAATCGATAATTGAATCAAGTATACTCATTGCTTTTTTCATTAAGGTAATTGGTTTGCTTCACACTTGATTGTAGGATTGGGGATCGTGAGAGGGGTTGAAGAGAGTATTGTGTTGATATTTAATACTTCCGGAATCTAATTGAGATACCTCGACTCGAAAGCCATAATTATTGTGGAAACCCTCCGAAAGAACTTGCCAATTTTTATATTCGTATGATTGATAACTTAGATTGAATCAAAGCTTTGATAGAATGGTCTGATTTAGAGAATGAATTGATAACTGCTAGTTATTTCGAGATGCTCTCTAATGAATTAAGTGCCATCAACTACTCCAAAACGGCTTTTCGAAAGAAATTAAAGCCTTTACTAAATAATAGATCTGATGGTGCGATAGAATACAAACATCAGAATATCAGTGCGGTACTTATAAACTTGGGCCAACCGTACATTAATGGTTACCTCCCTCGATATAATTACCAAGCTAGATTAGAAGAAGCTGTGATCACATTCCTGCGTAGTAATGTTTCAATAAATCGATTATTTCAAGAATTTATTGAATTTGAAACACAAATATCTGAAGTCCATTTTGGCAATATCTTAGTAGATGCACCACAACCCAATATCGCCGCTGAACCAACAATAAGCTATGGTAGACCTCCAATAACTGTAAATTATCTAGAAAAGGAGCAAAATAATAGGCATTTAGGAACGCAAGGTGAGCAACTAGTCTTTGAATATGAAAAATGGTTCTTAAAAAGTATTGGCAAAAATAAATTGGCCAAAGAGGTTCGCTGGATTTCTAAAGAAGAGGGTGATGGAGCGGGTTTTGATATTTTGTCAAAAAATGGAGAGGGAGGAGACAAATTCATAGAAGTTAAGTCAACTAAGTTGGGTAAAGAAACTCCTTTCTATTACACTAAAAATGAATTAGATTTTTCTAAGGAAAAATCAGGAGATTTTCACCTTTACCGCGTTTTTAATATGTCTAACAATGTTAAACTCTTTATTAGGAATGGCATTTTAGATCAGATATGTAGCTATTCTGTTCCAATGACGTTTAAAGGATATGTTTAAAGGATGCTCAAAAAATCGACTAAGTCCCTCAACAAAACACCCCTCATACCTCCTCATTTTAATCTTCTCATAAAATCCAACGGCAGTTGGCGCTGAAAGCAGGATCAACATTGCCCCCGGTGCTTCAGCTTTAGTTCGATTGATAAGCTCTTTGCCTATACCTGATTTTTGAAAGGAGCTATCTACTGCTAAATCAGATAAATAAGTGCAATAGTGAAAATCAGTAATTGATCTGGCTATACCAACCAGTCGACCATTTTCTCTCGCCTCGATTATCAGGTTGGCATTCTCACACATACCCCTAATTTTAGCCTCATCATGAACAGGCCTTCGTTCAGCCAAAGTGCTATTCGTAAGAAGCTCTAAAAATTCGATGTGATCCAATTGGTTCACACTTTTATATCTGATTTCCATATCCTATGAATCTTGAAATGCAAAGGATTAATGCAATTTCAAAAAAGTCATGATCGGTACAGTGATTAATCATGAAGTGGAATTATCTCTTATTGATAATAGAAGCGGAGCCTACCTTAATGTGGGATGGTGTTAATAGGAAATAGCTTTTAAATTCAAGCAACTTCTGACAACATAAACGCGTACCGATTTTGAGGGTATTTTATGTTTTAGTTTGTTAATTACATAACAAATAAATTTTCAACCAGAAGCAATTTTCAGAATGACAACATCTATTATCAAGACAGCATCTACCATTTATTGGTACAAGTCCCTTTTTTCACTCTCATTATTGGGGGTACTTTCAATGTCTATTAGCTGCTCTGACGACGCAGGTCCATCAGAAGATGATTTAATAGCAGAACAGCTCCAGGCAATAATTGATGAAAAGGTAGGGGCAGATTTCGAAAAACTTGTCGGGGTTTCGGTTTCCATAAGGGTCAACGGCGAAGAGCGATGGAGCTTAACAGGCGGCCTCTCAAGAGCAGGGGAGCCAATCACCCCGGATATGACTTTTGGCCTGGGCAGTATAACCAAAACAGCAATAGCAGCCACGATACTAAAATTAGAAGAAGAAGGAAAGCTTAATATCAATGATCCAATTGAAAACTATGTGGATTTCAACAATCCGAATATTTCAGGTTCAATCACGATTTTTGATCTGCTGGCCCATTTCTCTGGCATAGATGAATATCTAAACCATCCTGATTTATGGCCAACCGCCGAGGGTAATTTAGATGCGGCCTTACCTACCGATCTTTTAGTGAGTTTTATTGGGGAGCCAATATTTGCACCAGGAGCGGCTTACCAGTATACTAATGCCAACTATCTGCTTTTGTCGCTGATAATTGAGGAGGTAACTCAACAAACGACAGGTCAGGCTATGCGTCAGCGCTTTTGGGAGCCGCTGGGGTTAAATACAATATTTTTCGGTGCTCATGATACCTATGTACAGCCGTTGGCGGGTGCCTGGCGTGACAGCAACGGTGATGGAACTTTAGAGGACATAACTGACGAATACCGCAATGCTTACAATAGTGTGTTCTATGGGCCTGCGGGTCTTTTTGGTTCAGCTTCTGATATGTCAATGTGGGCAACACATCTTTATGGCGGAGATGCATTAACCCAGGAGTCAAAAGATAAAATGCTGTTCTCCTATTTTGATATTCCAGATCCAATCTTTGTAGGTTATGGACTTGGTGTCCGCAAAAATGTTTATGCTGGACAAACTATGTGGGGGCATACCGGGGGTGTACGGGGATATGGAGCAGCGATGTTTTACAATCCCTTTCATGGAGTTAGCATTGCAATGCTGAATAACCAGAGTAGGTCAGAAGATGGGCCTTTGCTCAGGCATGAATTGGTTCAGGAATTGCTGGCTGTGGTTTATGCTTCATTACAGTAATATGATATCAATACCTTATGTTTCTTCGTGTTAGATCAACCAAATGTTAATACTATCATCGGTATATACACTGAGTTCTCAGAGTTAATGTTGCCATAAGCCTGAATACCTATTCCCAATAACTTAAGACGGGTGACCTCTAGCCTCAATAGTACTGGCAAACTGAGAATGGTTGATTTGTTAGATGTAAACTCCGGCTCATATTGCCCTATAGCGATGCCAGATGAAAGTGTCATCCTAAATAGTTTGTTACTTCGACGATAGCCATATGAGAAATGGACTTGCTTAAACTTTTCTCTTTCGGACTCAAAAGAGTACTCATCTATTAGATAAAAGCCTAAGCCATAAACGGAGTTGCCCTTGCCAAGCTCAACTCCCATCAAATATCCAATTTTTTCGTTTTTGAAATTCATTCCCAACCCGGTATTAATAAATGGTTCAAAACGATTCTGAGCGGAACACATCTGGGTAATGAATAAAATTGCGATCAGGATTATAAGCTTGTTCACTTATTGTTTAGACAACATAAGTCTAATTATCCCACTAACTACTTATTAGGTATTTCTTCTAATCATTATTGTAATTAAGATTTAAGCTTAAATTTTAAGGTTGACCTTTTAATAAATATATTTTAGTACAAATTTGAGTTCATGAAATTTTCAAAATTATTAGTAATCCTAAGTCTGTGGGCTCTCTTTTCATGCTCCACTGAGAAACCAAGCCATCTTACTGAGCATTCTCCAAGAAAAGCTTTGAGCTTAAATTTTATGTTGATTGATGGCCAGCCGGCCTATCAAATTTTAAAAGGACAGACCGTAGTAATCGACACCTCATTTCTGGGCCTCCAATTTGTAGAGCAGCCACCTTTAATCAATGATTTCAAAATTGTCAATTTATCACCTTCAAACTTCACAAGGGAGTGGGAGCAACCATGGGGTGAGAGGCGTATCGTGTTGAATACCTTCAGGGAAATCAGGGTGGATATGAAAGAGAAGACTGGTTTAATGAGGTTGTTCAGCATAACATTCCGACTGTACGATGACGGCGTAGCTTTTAAGTACGATATTCCAACCCAGGAAAATATAACAGGTCTCAAAGTAGCTGAGGAATTAACCGAATTCAATTTGACGGGTGACCATGAAGCCTGGTGGATTCCAGCTGATTATGATTCTTATGAATATTTATACACTAACTCCAGAGTGTCTGAAATTAATTCTGAATCTATGGTAGGGAAGCATGAACCGCTTCCTGGGGGGATTCAAAATACCAGGGCTGTCAATACCCCCGTCACATTAAAAACTAACGCGGGGCTGCATTTATCAATTCACGAGGCCGCCTTAATTGATTATCCAGGTATGACCCTCAAACTAAATGATAACCAGGGGTTTAGAAGCGAATTAGTGCCCAATGGAAAGGGCTATAGAGCGGATATTTCATTACCGTTTTCTTCACCCTGGCGTACCGTTCAAATTGCCAACAATGCAGCAGAGTTATTATTATCTGATATAATTATTAATTGCAATGATCACAATACACTTGGGGATATCAGCTGGATTAAGCCAATGAAATATATGGGTATCTGGTGGGGCATGCATCTTGGCATTATGACTTGGGGGCCGGGTGAGAGCCATGGTGCAACTACTGAAAATGCCAAGAAATATTTGGATTTTGCATCTGAACATGGGTTCGATGGTTTACTGATTGAAGGATGGAACATTGGATGGGAGTATTGGGCTGATTGGGAAAAAGTTGACTTTTTCGATTTCACTCAGCCATATGATGATTTTGATATTGAGGAAGTTACGAACTACGGGGCAGCAAAGGGAGTAAGCTTAATTGGCCACCACGAGACATCAGGCGATATTGGAAACTACGAAAGGCAACTTGATAGTGCTATGGCCTATTATCAAAGACTTGGGGTTACCGCAATAAAAACTGGTTATGTGAGCAAAATGAAACCGATGGCCGGTGAGTATCATCATGGGCAAATGATGGTGAACCATTATAGGAGGGTCATAGAGAAAGCAGCTGAATATGAAATTTCCATTGTGGCCCATGAGCCGATCAAACCCACCGGAGAGAGGCGAACTTATCCTAATATGATGTCGAGGGAGGGTATAAGGGGATCCGAATACAATTCTCCGTGGGGCGGTGAAAACCCGCCAGAACACCTTACTGTGGTGCCGTTTGCGAGGATGCTAGCTGGGCCAATTGATTATACTCCGGGGATTTTTCAACTAACGTATGACAAATACAATCAATCGGAAAAGAAGGCGCCAACAACCCTGGCATACCAATTGGCATCTTATGTAATCATTTACAGTCCGGTTCAAATGGCCTCAGACTTACCCGAAAATTATGAAGGCCATCCAGCGTTTCAATTTATTAAGGACGTTGGGATCGATTGGGAGCAGAGCCATGTGCTGGATGCCGAAATCGGGGATTACGTGGTCATGGCAAGGGAAGAGCGAGGCACTGGGAACTGGTTTGTTGGTGGCTTGGCAGATGAAAATGGGATGGACTACACTTTGGATTTTAACTTTCTCCCCAAGAACCAGGAATTTGTAGCAACGATATATAGAGATGCGGAAGACTCTCATTTTGAGACCAACCCGATGACATATGAAATTGAGAAGATGGAAGTGAATTCAAATTCAAGTATCAAAATAAGCATGAAACCCGGTGGCGGGTTTGCTATTAGTTTGATGAGAACTGAGTAGGCCTTGAAACTCTCTTGAAATTTCTCCGGAGCTCCTAAATTGAAAATGAAATCGATTTAACGATCTCAAGACTTTAATATGCCGGCTACTTCAACTTCCTTCCCTTTTTAGTAACAATATCCTTTGCCACTTTCCATGTAACAAAATCCTGACGTTCCACCTGAGCAGTCTTAATTTCCTTGGCTATTTGGCTGCTTGCTTTCATGGCATTTAAATGAGCTCCTGAATGCGCAAAAGTCTTCATTTCTTCCTCAGAGCGCCAAAGACTCATGGTGTAGTGATCTAACCAAAAACCATAGGTCTTTAAAGCGGTGCTATTGACCTCATTGTGTTGTTGCCTGATTAGATTGGCATGCCTGACCATTTGGAAAATCTTCCAGAACGACTTCAAACGTAATTTGGTGATAACTAAAATCATAAGGCTGATGCTTGATCAAAACAAATCCGTTTAATATACCCCGAAATACTCATTCATGTAAAATTCTTCTGCTATGAGCGCTCTTTTGATCAACTTTAAGCTTCAAGTCAAACAATCGAAAAATATGGGTTTATTCATTAGAAATTACACAACTGCTTTACTTGTTCTATCAATTATTTGCTTACCCAATGATGGGTTTGCTCAAAGAAAAAAGTCCAGTACTACCAACACTGTGTCTTTTGATGAAACACTATATAAAGGCATGGAGTGGAGGCTGGTTGGGCCTTTTAGAGGAGGTAGGGCAGGAACTGTAACCGGAGTAAAGGGTAATGACAATCTTTACTATATGGGCACAGCCGGTGGGGGTGTTTGGAGGACAAAAGATGCAGGCACTACCTGGGAATGTATCTCTGATGGATATTTTGGAGGCTCTATTGGGGCTGTTGCAGTTGCCCCAAGCGACCCAAACGTAATCTATGTGGGTGAAGGTGAGCAGACATTGAGAGGCAATGTCTCTTCAGGTCATGGTATTTGGCGTAGCACTGATGCCGGTAAAACCTGGAACTATCTGGGGTTACCTAAATCTGAGCATATTGCCAGAATTCGGATTCACCCACAAGATCCAGATCATGTGTATGTTGCGGTTATTGGTAATCTCTGGAAGCCCAACCCCGAAAGAGGGGTATATGAAAGCACCGACGGTGGTGCTACCTGGAACAGGATTCTATATGTGAGTGATAAAGCCGGGGCGGGGGATTTGATCCTTGATCCTAATAACCCACGGATTATATATGCCACCACGTGGCAAATGAAAAGAAATGGTTACCGAATGGATAGCGGAGGGCCTGACAGTCACTTATTTAAAAGTACCGATGGTGGTAAAAATTGGGAAAAAATTACAAACAACCCCGGACTACCAAAAGGCACTATCGGCATTATTGGGGTTACCGTATCCCCTGTAAATTCTGAAAGGGTTTGGGCAATTTTTGAAGCCAACGATGGTGGTGTTTTCAGGTCGGACAATGGTGGCAAAACTTGGAAAAAAACCAATGAGGATAGGGGACTGCGCCAAAGGGCCTGGTACTATTCCAGAATTTATGCCGATACTCAAAACGAAGATATTGTGTATGTGATGAACGTACGCTACTACAGATCAAAGAATGGTGGTGAAACTTTTGAGGAATTCAATGCCCCCCATGGTGATCATCATGATCTTTGGATTGACCCTGACAACAACCAACGCATGGCAATTGCTGATGACGGCGGCGCACAGGTATCAAATGATGGCGGGGCTAATTGGACTACTTATCTCAATCAGCCCACAGCGCAATTTTATCGAGTAACAACTGACAACTATTTCCCATATAGAATTTACGGGGCACAACAGGATAATTCCACGGTTAGAATATCGCACCGCACTTCTGGGAATGCAATCACTGAACGGGATTGGGAGCCTACAGCAGGAGGGGAGAGCGCCCACCTGGCGCCGGATCCTAAAAATCCTGATATAGTATTTGGAGGCACTTATAAAGGTTATATGATGATGGTGGATCATTCATTGGGTCAGACAAGATCGACCAATGTATGGCCTATAAACCCAGCCGGTTCAGGTGCTGAAGTAATGAAGTATCGCTTCAATTGGAACTATCCAATAATGTTTAGCCCAAACGATCCCAATAAACTATATGCAGGGTCTAATCAATTACATGTCACCAGAAATGCCGGCCAATCATGGGAGGTAATCAGTCCTGATTTAACGAGGGCAAAACCCGAAACCATAGAGTCATCGGGAGGACCGATTACCCAGGACAATACTGGCGCTGAATTTTATGCCAATATCTTCACAATGGCGGAATCACCTCAAGAGCCAGGGGTGATTTGGGTTGGTTCTGATGATGGGCTTGTACATATTACCAGGGATGGTGGCAAAAACTGGGAGAACATCACACCTCCTGATTCCCCTGAGCTGAACATGATGAATTGTATAGATGTGAACCCTTTTGTAAATGGTGGGGCTTATTTGGCAGCTACATCCTACAAATTTGGTGACTATACCCCATACCTCTGGAAGACTACTGATTACGGACAAACCTGGACGAAGATTACCTCAGGTATTAACCCGAATTATTACACAAGGGCAATTAGGGCTGATCCAATGAGAAAGGGCCTCCTGTACGCTGGTACTGAGTGGGGTATGTATGTGTCATTCGATGACGGTCAAAGTTGGCAACCTTTCCAATTAAATCTGCCTGTAACCTCCATTAGAGATTTACATGTGCGGGATAATAATTTGATTGCTGCAACCCATGGACGGAGCTTTTGGATGATTGATGATTTAACACCCCTACATCAATTAAACGATCAAATCAAAGATAAAAATGCTCATCTCTACCAGCCTAAGGATTCATACAGAATGGCGCAAGGTGGTTGGGGAGGAAGAGATGCCAGACTTGAAGGTGAAAATCATCCTGACGGGGTCATATTCCATTATTTCATAAAAGAATTAGAAGAAGATAATGAGATAAAATTGGAAATTCTTGAGAACGATGGTGGAGTTATTCGGACATTTTCGAGTAAGCCTGAAAATGGACGGGATTTGCTAAAACCAGAAGTTGGTGGTAACAGGTTTGTTTGGAATATGAGATATCCGGGGTTCACAGAATTTCCAGGAATGATACTTTATTCATCTCCTAACCGTGGGCCTAAAGCTTTACCAGGAAACTATAGCGCCAGGTTAACAGTCGGCACTGAAGTAACTGAGCAGACTTTTAGTATACTCAAAGATCCACGCCTAAAAGTGACTGACGAGGAGCTTAAGAAACAATTCGATTTTTTAGTTGAGGTAAGGGATAAAGTATCGGAAGCCCATGACGCCATGAATGAAATTTCGAAAGTTAAGGGTAACCTGAATTACCTCAATGAACAATTACCGGATGAAGCTGATTTTGAAGAGCTAAAAAGCTTCACTGAAACATTTGGAAAGGATATGGGAGTAATTGAAAATGAGATACATATGACTAAAAATAAGAGCTTCCAGGACCCATTGAATTACGGGATCAAACTGAATAATAGATTAGCTTTTTTAATGCAGGATCAGCAACGTGGGGATTATCCTCCAACAGATCAAGCCCTTGAAGTTCAGCAAGTACTAACTGACCAGATGAACGAACAACTCACAAAATTGAATAAATTATTTGAAGAGCGAATTCCTCAGCTTAACAGAATGATTGAAGAAAAAGGAATCAAGATGATTAGTGTTGAGGAAGATGAAGTAGTAAATTGATTGAAAAGTCAGTTTGAATAATTCCGTTATTGAATAAATGAAAGCACTTGTAATTAAACAAGGGACTAATGATACGCTTGCCTTTATGGATAAGGTAAAGCCAGGGGTATCAGATGGGATGGCGCTTATTAAAATGCATGCAGCCGCATTGAACCACAGAGATCAGTGGATTAGAGAGGGAAAGTACCCGGGAATTAAAGAAGGGGTCACACTGGGCTCCGATGGTTGTGGAGTTGTAGAATCTGTTGGTATGGGAGTATCCAATGATTGGATTGGCAAAGATGTGATCATTAACCCAAACTTAAATTGGGGTGGGAACCCGGAGGTACAATCGGCTGATTATAGTGTTTTAGGTATGCCAGGCAACGGTACTTTGGCTGAGTACATGTTGGTGAGTGCTGATAGGTTAATTGAAAAACCAGGGCATCTGGATAACGATAAAGCGGCGGCATTGCCATTGGCAGGCTTAACGGCCTATCGGGCTCTAGTAAGAAAAGCCGAAGTGAAAAGTGGTCAAAATGTATTAATCACGGGTATTGGTGGTGGCGTAGCTTTACAGGCTTTGCAATTCGCTACCGCCCTCAATGCCCAGGTATATGTTACATCTGGCAGTGATGAAAAAATTCAGAAAGCCATTTCAATTGGAGCAAAGACCGGATTCAACTACCATGATGAAAATTGGACGAAAGAAGCTAGCGAGGTTGGGGGTTTTGATACCATAATTGACAGCTCTGGTGGCGATAATATCAATCAATATATTAAGCTCATGAAGCCAGGAGGGCGTATTGTGATATATGGGGCCACTACTGGAATGCCTTCTAATCTGGACGTTTTCAGAATTTTTTGGATGCAAGTTTCAATTATAGGAAGTACCATGGGCAATGATGAAGAGTTTGCTGAGATGGTAGAATTTGTTGAGCGGGTTAAAATGGAACCTGTAGTAGATTCGGTAAGGCCTTTTACCGAAGCCATATCAGCATTTGAAAAAATGAAGGCAGGAAATCAGGTTGGAAAACTAGTTGTAAAATTTTGAGATGAGCGATCAATCAAAAAGCATTTTTGACCAAATGTACGCCAGTGATTGGTTTAGCATATGGCTTGGAATTGAAATGCTGGAAGTGCGCCTGGGATATTGCAAGTTGAAAATGGTAGTAACAAAAGAGATGCTCAATGGATTTGGGGTCGCCCACGGGGGTATAACATTTTCATTCGCGGATAGTGCCTTTGCATTTGCCTCCAATTCTAGAAATAATAAATCGGTGTCAATTGAAACTTCCATCAACCATGTGAAAGCTGTGCATGAAGGCGATGAATTGATTGCAGAAGCTACCGAGGAAGAAGTCACCAATAAAACCGGTGTTTACCGTGTTATCGTAACGAGGCAAGGTGAAAAAGTAGCTATTTTTAAAGGCCTGGTTTACCGCACAGGAAAAAAATGGCTTGATGCCTAATGATATTTGTCAAAATGCCCCATCACCTTATTAAGGTAATCGGGATCAGTGCACATTTTAAAGGCAAAATCGGAGATATTTTCTTCAAGCATATCCCTTTGTTTCTCATCCAGGTTATTAAACAGCGCTACAAATTCAGCCATTTTACCTGACTTATCTCGAGTATAAACCCAGGCATTCACGATAGAATTGGTGCCTGCACCTTTAAAAGCTACTGCCTCATAATCATCAGCAAGCTCTGGATGCGCCTCCATGGCCCATTCTTCAAATAAGTATCTTAAATAAGTTTGAACGCCATCAGGGAAATAATCACCGGAGTTAATCTTTCCGAGGAGCTCAGCATAATCTACAGCTGTTGAAGTTGAGAAGTTTCCCGACCAGACGTCGTCATACTCTTCATCTTTGTATTTAGACTTATTAAAATTTGTAGCAAGCGTTTTGGCATAGTTAACATCTTCAACAAACTTTTTGTGTTCCTGCAATACAAGCGTATGATATTGGTCAAACGTGAGCGATTTCATCACATTAATGTGATTGGTTTTGTCAGTGTTATCAGCGTTGAATGCTACTGCCAGTGAAGCAGTAAACGGGAAAATCTCCTGGTGATGCCCCATATCCAGGGTCTCAATACGCTGGTTTACATTGTCTATTCCAAGGAGTGTTATAATGTAATCTGCGCAAGCATTGGCACTGTATTTAATCATGCCTTGGGCTATTAACTTTAAAGGAATTCTAGATCCAGGCCTGATCAGCTTTTTATCCTTCATTTCTTTTAGCCATGAGGCGTAGTTGTCATCGTCAATTACGAATCGATCCATTTCGGATATCGAAACCAACGCTTCAGGATCAATCGTTCCCTCGTTGGCCTGGTAAGCAAATTCGATAGCTATTAATGTTTTGGACAGGCTGGCCATAGGAAACGCCCTCATTTCATGAAATCCACCATGGAGCTCCCCATCCTTAATAAGATAGAAAGAACACTTCTCCTGATTGTCACTTATGAATTCTGCAACAGGATATTTCTGGGCATTTATCGTCCCGCTAATGACAAAGGTCATAAACATTATAAGGGTTTGCCTGTATACATTCATAGAGTCATAATTTTGTAGCCAAATGAAATTAGAAGTTAAGAGTTTTTTGCAAGTATTGATTATTGGTTTGCTTTTGATCACCTCCTGCCAAGAAAGCAATCAGCCATCCAGAGAACTCAATTTGAGCGAGGAGTTTTCTGACTATTGGTTTGCCGGAAAGGCTGAGCTCACGAGTTACAAACTGCAGCAGGCAAGATATGGTGAGGTACATGATGGCGAGGCAGTATTGATATTTGTTACAGAAGATTTTTCGAACAGCAAACATGTAAAACTAGATCGACCAAATGAGGCTGGTACTGATTTGGTAAAAGTAATGAAATTGAATTTTACCAAGAAGTTCAATACCGGCATTTATCCTTATTCAATGATGTCTTCAATTTTCACCCCATTGAATGCTGTTCCGGGAGAAACCTTGAAGGTTACCACAAGTTCGCAGGAATGGTGCGGACATACTTTCAGCCAACTGAACAATGTGGGAGGGCAATTAAATCTTCAAACCCGCTCTTATTTCGAATCAGAAGGGGACTATAATAAATCGATCGAGGTTGGTCTAATGGAGGATGAAATATGGAACATGATCCGCCTGGGACCGGGTAAACTGCCTACTGGTGAGATCACAATCATGCCTTCAATGATGTATCTGAGATTAGGTCATAGAGAGGCAAAAATGGAACCTGCTACTGGGAGCTTAGTAGAGAAAGGGGATTCAGCCATCTATAACCTGAATTTCAAAGATTTTGAGCGAAAAGTTGAGTTTATATTTTCACCCTCTTTTCCATATCAAATTATATCCTGGTCAGAAGAGTATACAAGTGGTTATGGCGATAATGCTCAAACATTAAAAACCACAGCTACCCTTAACATAAGAATAATGACAGATTATTGGACAAAAAATAGTGTTGCAGACAGTGTTTGGCGTAAAAAATTAAATATCAATTAATGAACGGATTTAAAGCTATCGTTGATGAAAGGTGCCCTCGTTGCAGGGAGAGTAAAATGTTCGTAACGCCGCCAGTGCATTGGAGGGATTTTACTAAAATGAAAGCCACCTGTGACACTTGTGGATTGAGGTTTCAAGTAGAGCCGGGCTTCTTTATTGGGGCAATGTATATCAGCTATGCCATCATTGTTGGAATCATCGTAGTAACGGCGATCACACTGTTCAACCTATTCAATAACCCCGATTTGTGGGTGTATATGGCTGTGGTAATTGGAACAACTACCATTTTGCTTCCCTTTATTTATAGATATTCACGGGTACTATTCCTCTATTGGTTTGGCGGGGTTCAGCGTATGGAGCATCAATGATTTTGCGTTTGTTTAGATCCATCAAGCCCAGCTTTTCAATTATTGTATAACTTGGCGATTTATACATTATTCCCATTAAAATGAGCGAGAACATCAAGTTTGAAATAGCCGATAAGGTGGCCAAGATAATCCTTAATAGGCCTGAGGTCTACAATAGTGTGAACAGGGAGACAGCTTTGGCAGTTCAGCAATCTTTAGATGAATGCGGTACGAATAAAGACATCAGGGCAGTTTACATAATCGGAGCTGGAAAAGCTTTTTGCGCAGGCCAGGATTTAGCTGAGGTAGTTGAGCAAAAGGATAACCTGCCAATTGAAAAAATAGTAGCGGAGCATTATAATCCAATAGTCAGGAAAATCAGGGAAATTGAAAAACCTGTGATTGCCGCTGTTAATGGAGTGGCAGCAGGTGCTGGAGCTAATTTAGCCCTTGCATGTGATGTTGTGATTGCGGCTGAATCCGCAGCATTCATTCAGGCATTCAGCAAAATTGGGTTGATCCCCGATAGTGGAGGCACTTTCTTCTTACCCCGCTTAATCGGATTCCAGAAAGCATCAGCCTTGATGATGCTTGGTGATAAAATTGCTGCGGTCGAAGCTGAAAAAATGGGAATGATCTACAAATGCCTGCCAGATGATCGTTTTTTAGATGAATCATGGGCAGTAGCGGTGAAACTGGCCAGTATGCCAACCAAAGGACTGGGGCTAACTAAAAAACTCTTAAACCAGAGCTATTCAAACGACCTGAATACTCAATTAACCCAGGAAGATGAAACACAGGCAATTGCGGGAAAAACGCATGATCACAACGAAGGTGTGGCTGCTTTTTTAGAGAAAAGGAAGCCTGAGTTTAAGGGCGAATAGCCTCCGATTCATCAAAAGTTAATGGGCAGTATCAATCGCTACCTGATTGCTCTGCTTTAATTTTAGCAAGCATATCTTTTCCGTTTTGATTGCTACTGTGCAATTCAACTGATTTAGTATAATTGATCACAGCCTTATCTAATTGACCATTTTTATAATATGCCTCTCCAAGGCTGTCCCAAAGCCACCATCTGTCTGGATATTCATTTAAGGTGAAGGCAAATACTTCTATGGCGGTCGCTGCCTCACCACTGTTTAAATATTTATAACCCAGATGGTTCAATGTCATAGGAGAAAAAAGTACCCAACCAGGGAATTCTTTTTGTATGCTTTTAAAGGCTCTTTCCGCGGCAGCCATTCCGTCACTTTGTATTATATCGACAAATTCATTTTGAGAAATAGGGGTGGAGAGACCCAGTTTTGATCTGACCTCTCTCAATGAATTATACTCAGTTATCGAGACCGAGTAGTTTTCAATTACATATTCCAATGCCTCCTTAGCTTCATTTACTCGACCATGCTCCTCATAAAACTTTGCCAGGCTTAGAATTTCACCTTTAAATAGGTCGTTAATGCCAGCCGATGATAAGGCTGATGCGAAACCTTCTTTTTTCGCTGCGGATAAGGCATCATTTTCAATAATTAAACCTTCACCTCTTACCCATTTATCATACTCCATATTGAAGGTGACGCTCTCCGTGGTTTCAGGGCCTTTGATCTTGTCAACCAAATGCAAGGCACCGTCGATTCCTGCTGAAATGCCGGCCGTTGTGATTACGTTACCGTTATCAACAAAACGGACATCATCCAATACTTCTACTTTTGAGAAATTAGCACCTAAAGCGTTTATTAGTGTGTGAAATGTTGTGGCTTTCAGGCCATCAAGCGTTCCGTTTTCGGCAAGAAAAAATGCACCAGTGCAAACCGAAAACTGGATTTCTGACTTCGCAATCATTTCCTTTACAGCTTTTTGATACTGTTCTCCTTTCGATTTACGCTGCACTCCTCCACCTCCATAAAAAGTTACAATATCAGGATCTGGATAGTCATCTACTGAATAATCCGGGATCACCGTTAGGTTGTTCATGGCCACTAGTGGTTCTTTAGTCAAACCAACAGTGTAAACATCGAAACCCGCCTGAATGAAAACCTCCATTGGTCCTGCGAAATCCAATATTTCAACTCCTTCATGAAGAAAAATAAGGATTTTATTGGGCTCAGCTTTCTTCTGTGCACAAGCCAGGTTAGTGATAAAAATCAAGATGGGTAAGAATGCCTGATATTTTTTCATGGTGCTTTTTTTTACAATCCAAATGAAGGCATTTTAATTCAGCAAGAGGGTTAATTAAAAGTTAAATAGGTAAGAATGAGGTTAATCGGACTAATTACTCATTTCTCAAAACCTCAACAGGGTTAATAAAAGAGGCCTTCAGGGACTGGAGCGTTAGCGTTGTAATGGCAAGGGCTATGACAATGGCTGGACCAATTAGAACCGGAACAATATAATTCTCCAGTTGATATGCAAAATCCGCCAGCCAATCTTTAGAAAGCCAGATAGCGATGGGAAAACTCAATGCAAGAGCTATTGCCATAAGAATCAAATATTCTTTTGAGAGTATTTTAATTATATGAAAAGCTCTGGCTCCCAATGCTTTTCGAATGCCAATTTCTTTTAATCGATAACCGGTACTTGTTATTACCATACCAACCAAGCCAATTATCCCTATTGTGATAGCCATTAAAGCAAAGGCCAAAAAAAGTTTTCCGAATTTTTCCTCAGATTGATATTGACGGTTAAAATGATCATCAGCGAAATAATAGTCAAAAGGCCACTCTGGATATTGTTCTAACCAAAGCTCTTCTATTTGAGCCAAAGCATCCTGATAGTCTGCTGTGGCTAAGCGTATTGATATTTTGTCGTAGAATGCCTCCCTGATCGTAATTGCGATAGGTATAATTGATCTTCGCAAAGAAGCAAAGTGAAAATCTTCAACAACACCAATTACCCGACCCGGGGTAATTCCATCTGCTCCAAAGTCATACGTTTTACCTACAGTTTCCTCTAGGCTCCAGCCAAGTTCGGAGCACAGGGTTTCATTGATTATAACCCGCTCTATTGTATCCGTAGCAATAGACTGATTGAAATCTCTGCCTGCTTTGATATTCAAGCCGAAAGTTTTCAGGTAATCAAAGCCAACCCCCGTAGTTGGGAAGCTTTCGCCTTCCTCCATTCCTTCGAATGTTGCCACGATGCCCCCGAAATTATCCCCCGGACTTAGCTCATTAATAGTGATCGCCTCAACGCTGGGGAGGGTCTTAACCAAATTTTTAAATGCCTCGTATTCCGAATGAATGCTCTGATTGCCATTTGTTGGAATTACCAACACCTGTTCTGTAGTGATCCCAAGTTCGGCATTCTTCATAAACGCTACTTGTTGAAACATCAGAATCGTTAGGGCCAGCAAAATCATCGAAGCCACCGCCTGAATAAGCACTATGAGTTTTCTCAAACCAATTTTATTTCGGCCTGAATGATGATTGCGGAAAATTATGGACGGCCTAAACCCTGAAATCACCAGGGCAGGATAGAAGCCACCAATTACCCCGGTAATGAAAGCGGCGCTAAAAATGGTAATTAATAAGTACAAATTGTCAACAGACCATAAGGCCATCGCAGTGTCAAGCATTTGATTTACAAAAGGGAGGGATAATTGAATAGTGGTGAGGCTTATGGCTAGAGATAATAGTGTTAGTAGAACTGATTCGAATAAAAACTGCATCACCAATTGTTTTCGCTCAGCCCCAAGGGTTTTCCTTAATCCAACTTCTTTAGCCCTCTTGATAGACTGAGCCAATGACAAGTTCATGTAATTAAAAGCCCCTAAAGCCAGGATAACGATTGAAACACTTTGGAGTATTGACAATATCGATTCATCCCCTTGAGGTCCGATTTCGCCCCCTAACGGATCAAGATGTATTTCACTCATCGGCTGAAGAAACAATCCCATGGAAGTACCATAAAGCTCATAATACTCTGGATTTGAAAGATGTTTTGGCGAATCCCGAATCTGTTCACTTAAAGCATGGGCATCCATACCAGGTTCAAGCCTAAAATAAGTGTAGAAATAATGGGCATACCAGGACGTCATCTGATAAGTGCGTAGGGGTTCATTATGATGAGTTGGTATACTGGCAATTGAAGCCAGATAATCGAATTGAAAATGTGAATTTATCGGCCATGATTTGACAATTCCCGTCACTTGATAGCTCAGCTGGTTGTCGATTGAAAGCACTTGTCCAACAACATTGTTAAGTCCGCCAAAAAACTTCATTGCAGCCTGCTCTGTAATGACAATTGAATTGGGCTGGGTAAGTGCCTTTTCATCCCCGGCAATTAAATCAAGTGTAAATACATCAAAAACAGCCGAATCAGTAAAATAGAACTCATCTTCATAAAATGCTTTGTCCTGATAAGAGACCAATGAAGGAAATTTGCGGAATCTAGCAAAAGCCTTGAAACCAGGGTAAGTCTTTTGGAGTGGAGGTGCCATCGCGGCACCTGTTATTGCATAGCTATATTGACCGTCAATCCTACCGAGGGCGAGTCTATAGATTCGATCAACATCATGATGATGTAGATCAAATTGCTTTTCATTATGAACATAAAGCGAAATGAGAATGAAACCGATGAGCCCTAAACTCAGGCCGAATATGTTGATCGAAGAAACGGTCTTGTTCCGTAATAGGGTCCTGATTGTGAGGAGAAAATAGTTTCGTAACACAGGCTTTAATTTATTAAGAAGTGAGCCAATTATTAAGCCACAATCAACTGCTTTATAATCAGTCACTTATAAACTGGGGCTCAAATGGAATGTACCATTCTGGTTCAAGTTTGTGTTAACATGGTACATTTCCACTGAATCTCAGTTTATTATGGATTGAGGTAATAATTTTAGGTGTCACAAACGAATCCTATTAAATTGAAGAATTACCTAGTCGCATTTTCTTTCCTGATTTCTGTTGAATGCGTGGCGCAGCCATTTTTGTATCCGCCCAAAATTGACCCGTATTTCATCAATCAAGGACAGGATTGGGTCGACTCTTTAATGTCTGAAATGACATTGAAAGAGAAGATCGGTCAACTGCTGATGGTCGCAGCTTTTTCTAACAAAAATCAACAGCATGAAAAAGATCTTGAATTGCTGATTGAAAAATATGGCATTGGGGGCTTGATCTTTTTTCAAGGCGGCCCTATTCGTCAGGCCCATATCACCAACAGATTGCAAGCAAAATCTAAAGTGCCATTATTAATTGCGATGGATGCTGAATGGGGTGTGGGTATGAGGCTGGATTCAACCATCAGCTTTCCTTATCAAATGGGTTTGGGCGCTATACAAGAGAACAAGTTGATCTATCAAATGGGTGTTGAGATTGGCCGTCAGCTGGCTGCTTTAGGTGTTCAGATAAATTTTGCCCCAGTGGTTGACATTAACAATAATCCGGATAACCCTGTGATTGGTTTCAGATCATTTGGTGAAGATATTCGAAATGTAAGCGAAAAGGGATATCAATACATGAAAGGGATGCAGGATGCGGGTTTGATAGTAACAGCAAAGCACTTTCCAGGTCATGGAGACACAGGTACAGATTCCCATCATGACTTACCTATTCTCAACTTTGAGAGATACAGATTGGATTCAGTAGAATTAGTGCCCTTCAAGTTAATGATCAATAAGGGCCTCTCTGGTGTGATGGTTGCCCATATGAGCATTCCTCAATTGGATAACACTCCAAACTTACCAACTACTTTGAGCCAACCCACCATTCAAGGTTTGCTCAAAGAAGAGCTGGGTTTCAATGGAATAGTGTTTACTGATGCGCTCAATATGAGTGGTGTCACCAAGCATTTCGAAAATGGAGAAATTGCTGTTAAGGCTTTGCTGGCCGGCAACGATGTATTGCTTTATCCTGAGGATGTTTTGAAAGCGATAAATGCTGTTTATGAGGCCGTTGATGCTAACCAAATTGATGAATTATTAATTGATGAAAAGTGCCGTAAAGTGCTGTCGGCCAAGTACTTTACAGGTTTGAGCAAGTACCGACCAATTGATGTCGATCAACTTTCTAAAAACCTGAACAATGCATCTGGCCAACTATTGCTGCGAAAACTTATAGAAGGATCCTTGACCATTCTTGAGAATAAAGGAGACTTAATCCCATTAAAGAAATTAGACAGTTTAAAGATTGCATCGATATCTGTGGGTAAAACGGAAAGGACTGACTTCCAAAGGATGCTCTCAAAATACACCCTTATTGATCATTTTAATTTAGAGGCAAAAGCCAGTCAAGCCGATATCAGTAAAATAAAAGCTGAATTATCGAATTATAACCTTGTAATAATTGGTTTACATGACACCAGAAAAAGGCCATATAATTCAAAGATTTATTCAAATGATGTCTATGGTTTCTTGAATGAAATTGCCGGTTCGGGAAAAGGCCTAATTACTTCATTCAGAAATCCATACTCGTTGGATAGGATTGCTTCCATAAATACTGTTCAGGGCCTTATCACAACCTATGAAGACACCCAACTACATGAAGAATTAGCAGCACAGCTAATATTTGGAGCAATTGGTGCAACAGGCAGGCTACCGGTAAAAATTGGGGATAAATACAATGTTGTCGATGGCCTGGACTCAGAAGGAGGTATAAGGCTGAAGTATACCATTCCGCTTGAAACTGGCATGAATGGAGAAAGGCTTGAGGAACGTATTGACCTAATTATTCAAAAGGGGTTAAACGCTGAAGCCTATCCGGGTGCCCAGGTTTTTATTGCTAAAGACCAAAAGGTGATATTTCATAAAACCTATGGTCATCACACATATGACCGCAAACAAAAAGTGAGTGAGGACAATATTTATGATTTGGCCTCAGTAACCAAGGTTAGCGCCCCATTAGCGGCCCTGATGCGTTTTCATGATGAAGGCAAATTCAATCTCGACGTACCATTCGGTGAATATTGGGATTTCGGCTGGTTTAATAAAAAGAATAAGCTCCTCACAAGGGAGGTACTTGCACACCAGTCTGGCCTCGAAGCATGGATTCCTTATCACACAACCACAAAAAAAAAGAGTGGACGGTTTAGGCCCAGAACTTTAAGCTTTACCCAAACAAAGGATTACTCAATAAGGCTGACTGACAGCCTTTTTTTACATAAAGACTATAAGCCGCAGATTTATAAAATGATCAGGAAATCTGATGTTAAGCCTGATCAGGGCTACGTTTATTCTGGCCTACCATTCTATCTTTTTCCTGAAATCATTGAAACGAAATCTCGAATCAGTTATGAGAACTATCTTAAAACTACATTCTATAACCCACTCGGAGCCAACACTTTAACTTTTAATCCTACCCGCTTTTATTCAACAGATAGAATTATCCCAACAGAAAACGATACCTATTTCAGAAATGTGCAACTACATGGAATAGTGCATGACGAAGGTGCAGCCATGATGAGTGGTTATTCTGGTAACGCAGGCCTTTTCGGGACAGCAAATGACCTTGCGAAACTTTGGCAGATGTACCTGAATATGGGATCATACGGCGGTGCGGAGTTTATCACAAAACAAACGCTTACCGAATTCTCATCATGTCAGTATTGTGAAGAAGGAAATAGGAGGGGATTGGGCTTTGATAAACCGTTGATCGAATATTCTAAAACAGCAAGCAGTGTTGCTGAACAGGCTTCACATGCCAGTTTTGGTCATTCAGGGTATACCGGCACCTTCGTTTGGGCTGACCCAGAATACGATCTGCTTTATATATTCTTATCTAATAGAGTCTACCCAACCAGGGACAACCGAAAGATCTATGACATGAACATTCGACCGGATATTCATACCGTGATATATGAAGAAATGGGTGTTAATTGAGATAGTTCCAAGTGATAGCAAAAGATTTAAGTGACTAAAGATTCGTGGTTTTTATCAAAATACGATTAAGTATCGTATATTTGTCGTATAAATGATACGATTATGAAAGTAACAGCATTGATTGATGATGAATTGATAGAAAAGGTCAAGAAGATTAGTGGAGGTAAAAATATTACAGAGAGTATCACCATTGCATTAAAGTACTATTTACAACACAAGAACCTCGATGAGCTCATGGATAATGTAGAGAAAGAGCCTTTACAGTTCCGTGAAGATTTTACTGCCTATGGGATCAGAAAAATAAACAGGGATTTATGATAATCGCAGATACTTCAGTGTGGATCGAATACCTGAGAAAAACTGATCCCGATGTTTCAAGCATGTTGAAGTCATACCTAAAAAGAGATGATGTTTTTATAGTTAGTGCTATAGTTGGTGAATTATTACAGGGCGTAAAATCAAAAAGAGAGCGTCAAATAATTGAATTGATTTGGGAGAGCCTACCAAAGGCGAATGAATCAAATTGCTTTATTCAGGCAGGAAATTTATCTAACAAATATCGGTTATATGCCAAAGGAGTAGGTCTAATTGATTCTTACCTATTGGCTGCATGTTTAAAAAATAATCTGGCCCTATGGACGCTTGACAAAAAATTGCTTCGGGCGTATGATGAAATGGTTGGATGAATTCGGGTTTAGTTTTACGTTTAATCAATTACTACACCATCTAGCATGTGTGTTGGTGGTATTCTTCAAATTGAATATCAACATATAGAATATTACCTTTGCAGCTACTTAAATTGACGTTATGAGCACTACAACAAAGAAAGAAAACAGGATCCGATTAGGGAGAGAGAAGTATCTAACTAAGAGCATCGTAGTATTCATATTCTTACACTTGTTGCCCATTGCAGCTTTCTGGTTAGATGTCCATTGGTCTGCATGGGTAATATGCGGTGGCTTATATTTCGTCAGGATGTTCTTCATAACCGGATTTTACCACCGATATTTTGCCCATAGAAGTTTTAAGACATCCCGCTGGTTTCAGTTTGTAATGGCCTGGCTTGCACAGACATCCATGCAAAAAGGTGCTATATGGTGGGCTGGAAACCATAGGGTTCATCATCGCCATAGCGATCATGAAGAAGATCCACATTCCAATAAACTATTTGGATTCATTTACTCGCATTTGGGCTGGATCATGTCCCCAAACTATAAGGAAACGAAGTTTAAAGTGATGGGCGACTTTGCCAAGTTTAAGGA
The DNA here is from genome assembly GCA_040222875.1 of Cyclobacteriaceae bacterium. GTDB lineage: Bacteria > Bacteroidota > Bacteroidia > Cytophagales > Cyclobacteriaceae > JAJCYL01. The sequence continues at coordinate 367,077 of JAVKCG010000009.1, forward strand.
ATTACGATGGTTGAATAAGAACCACCTACTTCCTCCGATGACATTGCTGGTTGTAGTATTTCTGTACGGTGGCTTTGTGCTTGGTAATGGTACTTTGAATGATTTTTTAATGTATGGGGCCTCAACAGCGTTGATTGGCTTTATGCTATCCACAATCATACTTTATCATGGCACTTATTCTATCAATTCACTGATGCACATGATTGGCCGCAGGCGATATAATACAACAGATGAATCGAGAAACAGCCTGGTGTTGGCCTTAATTACATTAGGTGAGGGCTGGCACAATAACCACCACCATTTCATGACGTCTACAAGGCAAGGGTTCTTTTGGTGGGAAATTGATATTACTTTTTATATGCTCAAAATAATGAGTTGGTTCGGCTTGATTTGGGATTTAGTGCCAGTGCCTGAACACATTAAAAATTCTCATAAAAAAGAGTTGGTTAGTTCCTAAAGATCGATTTCCAGTATAAAGATATTGACCTGTAGTTGATTTAAAATTTAGATACTGAGGAAACATAGCGTCAGGTATTGGTTCGGTAACCATTCCTCACTTTTTTCCTGATTAAAAAGGGCTCTTTTGGTGCCCAATCTCCAGTAAAGCATTCAGCAGCACATTTGCGCCATTTTTGACATCCTCCCACTGAGTCCATTCGTCTGGGGCATGACTGACCCCACCTACACTGGGCACAAAGAGAAGACCTGATGGGACTATTCTTGAAAAGAATTGAACGTCATGACCTGCACCACTTGGCATGAACTTGTAGTCCAATTCAAGGTTCTTTGCTGAATTTTCAAAATAGCTTATTACGTTTTGGTCGCATAATTCTGGTGAAAGCCAACTTCGCTCTTCATATTCAAACATGAGCCGATGTTTTCTGGCAATTGACGAAAGGACCTTGCGACAGCTAGTTGCTAACTGATTCATTACCTCTTCGTCTAAATCCCGGCCAACAAGGGTGAAATCAACTTCACCTGGAATTGTATGTGCATAACCTGGTTTTAACTCAACCCTGCCAATAGTGAGCCGGCTTTTGTCAGTGCCATCTTCACTAATTATGCGCTCTATTTCATGGGCAAAATCTGCAACACCCATAAAAGCGTCACTTCTCATATGCATTGGTGCAGTACCTGCATGATCCGCTTTACCTATAAGTTTCACTAACCATTTAAACACACCAGAAATACCTTCAACAATACCAAGTGAGATCTTCTCCATTTCCAGAACAGGCCCTTGTTCAACATGTAGTTCCAGGTAGCACAGTAGGTCATCCTTTGAGCGTTTGGACCGCATCACTCCCTCAATACTGAGGTCGTACTTTGCTAAAGCGTTTAACAGTAATTCTGAATCTGCAGATTTGGCACTTTCAATCCAGTTCGGTGTTATATCCCCAATCATCGCCTGGGCGCCAAACATGCCTCCAAACCTGCCCTCTTCTTCACTTGTGGAAATTACTTCAATAGGATGGTGTAATTCGATACCATTTTCTTTGATAACCCTACAACATTCAAGCCCAGCCACTACTCCCAATGTGCCGTCAAACATGCCACCACATGGTACAGAATCAGTATGGGAGCCTATAGCTATTGCAGGTTTATCGGGTGCTCCGAGTCTTCCAATTACATTCGCAGCACCATCCATGTAGGCCTTCATATCCAATGATCTAAATTGATCAATCAACCATTCCCTTGCTTGCATATCTACATCAGTAAGCCCCATTCGGTAGATGCCTTTATCATGTTTATTGAAGCCAAATTCCCGAAGGGAATATAGATCCTTTTCTATTCTATCAAGGTTTACTTTAAATTGTTTCATTCAAATCTGTGATTAGCTAAAACATAATTAATAGGATTGATAATCCAAGAATTATCAAATATTTCAGTTAAGCGTAAACTGGCAACACATTGAAAGCTTAGAACAGCTAAATATGAAAAAGCTAAATTTGTTGCCCCTTAAGGAGGTCTTAGGTTAGCTTATAACTTGAATATGGCATCACTAGATATTCTGATAAACATTCGGCGGATTGTTCGGTCTATTAATCTTGAATCAAAAAAGATTCAAAAAGAATTGGGTCTAAGCATTCCACAATTGCTGTGTTTAAAGCATTTAAGTGAAAGTCCCGATTATCAAACAACGCATCGGGAATTGATGCAACTGCTCAGCCTAAACTCATCTACAGTAACTGGTATCGTTAACAGATTAGAAAAAAAAAGCTTTGTGGCGAGATTGCCCAGGCCAGATGACAGAAGGGTAACAGCAATTGCCATAACATCTAACGGACTTAAACTACTACAATCCGCTCCTAATGTTCTACACAATGAATTAATTGTCAAAATTGACAACCTGAGCACTCAGGAACAGGAGAGTGTCAATAGATCCCTTCAATTGATCATTAAAGCAATGGAAATCGAAGATTTAGAAGCTTCACCAGTAATAACAGCTGAAGAACCCATTGTTGAAGATTCTTAAGTTCTGTCGAATAGAATTCTATAGAAAAATTTGATTTTTTTAAATGGGTACATATTTAGTTAATTTTGTGTTCTATAGAACGTAATTAAATTGATTTGAACAGAGAAATAGTAGTTGAAGCACTCGTAAATCACATTGAAGGTCTTGGAATGAAAGAGATTAGAGCTGGAATTAAAGGCTATCCTGACCCTAAGAAAATTAAAATACGTGAGTCACAAACCAGTTATAGCCCTGATATTCTGGCCAAAACAGATAAAAAAGTTTATCTCTTTGATTTTGCTGATGATCCTGATGCGCTTCAGAAGTTTGCTCAGAAATGGAAGCTTTTCTCTACTTACACAAGGAATAACCATGGTGATTTTTATGTGGTTAGCATGGCCAACCGGGAGTACACAGTGAAAAACTTTTTGGATGAGCAGAATATAAAAGCCAAGGTTTTTCCAATATCAACAACTGAATGATGTCATTTAACATATTGAGCCCAGCTGATAACCTCGGCATTGTTGAGAAAGAATTACTCACCAATTACGTCTACAAAAAGTGCATTTTGCCATCAAAGCCGGATAAACAAAAGGTTTCGTGGTCAGTTGACCATGCCACAAGTATTTTCCCACACCAGGGTGGATGTATCATTAAATTAATGGACGATGGGCAAATGGTCGGTGTTGGTATTGTGAATAAAACGGGGATGGAAAATCAAATTTCCGGTAACCTATTATCACATGTAGCCCTTGAGCATGACAATGACCATGCTTTAAAAATGATTATCGATAAAGCCAAAAATATTACTAACAACGACATTCAGAGTGTATTTGACACTGATAAATTGAGTGACAGGGTCAAAGAAATTTATAATGAAACCCCCAAAAAGGTTCAGTTGATGGCCATTTGAGGTGAAACCCTTCAAAGCTTTGTTGTTTTGCCTGATGGTAAATATTCCATTTGCCTTTAGTCAGGCAAGTTTTACCCTTCCAAATGAAAATACAAGTAATTCTGGACACATTACACTAACCTGGGAAGGTCATGGGGATGCAGCTTACACCCTTCAAAAAAGTGATAATTCAAATTTTGAGAAAGCTGAAATTATTTACCAGGGCCCCGATAGAGCCTCATTCATCTCTGGATTAAAAAACGGGGACTACTTCTTCAGGGTCAAAACCGAAAATGCTCCCTGGTCAGGGCCGCTACTTGTAAAAGTTGAACATCATAGTTTACAACTGGCGTTTTCATTAGCAGGGGTAGGCTTATTTGTATTCCTATCAATCGTTTATGTAATAATACTCGGAACAAGAAATTCTGCAAAGACATGAAAAAGCAGACCTACATTCTTGATTCTGACATTGGCTGGCTGCTACTGGCTGTCCTTAGCGTTGTTTGGGTGTTACTGGGCATTTATTGGAGCCGTAAAGCCAAAAACCTAGATGGTTTTATGTTGGCTGGTAGAAATGTAGGACTGGCATTGGGTGCAGCCACAGCTATGGCCACCTGGATCACTTCTAATACCACAATGCTTGCACCTCAATTTGCCCTTGAGTTGGGCATCTGGGGAATGGTGGCTTATAGTACAGCCTCTTTTGGGCTTTTGTTATTTGCGCCACTCGCTAAACGTATCAGAAAAGTAATGCCCAAGGGCTATACGAGTGGTGACTTTATCCGCTTGAGGTATGGCCGCAAAGCCTGGTACCTGTTTCTTGCTATTTCTATTTTTTACGGGTTTACATGGCTCATTAGCATGGGTATGGCTGGCGGTATTTTGATGAATGCCATCGCTGGGATACCCTACAAAATTGGTATGTCGGTTATACTATTGGTTTGTGTGATATACACCCTTTTTGGAGGGTTATATGCCGTAATTGGAACTGATTTTATTCAGTCTGTAATTATTCTGATAGGCGTGGTTGTGATTGGCTTTGGTGTTTTGAATGCCATTGAGTTTGATACGGTATACACCAATCTGAAAAATGATAAACCCATGCTGGTAAATGTGATGCTACCTGCAGCAATAATGGCTGTTTTCAACAACCTCTTATTTGGGATTGGCGAAATTTTTCACAGTAATGTTTGGTGGAGCAGGGCGTTTGCGATGCGGGATGGAATTGGTGAGAAAGCTTACAATTTAGCGGGTCTTTTTTGGCTACCCGTACCCATTGCTGCCGGGTTCATCGCTTTGGCAAGTGGAACGCTTGATATAAATGTAACCAGCCCAGATATGGTGGGGCCATTGGTTGCTGCCAACATCCTTGGTGAGATAGGGGCGGTAGTTGTATTCGGAGTACTGTTTTGCTCATTAGCCTCCAGCATTGATAGCTTGTTGGCAGCCACTTCCGATTTAATTACAGAAGATATCTACAAAAAGATGATCAATCCTGGGGCTGATGAAAAAGTGCTTCGGAAAATGTCAACACGCATTATTATAGGCATAGGAGTACTGGCCTGGATTGTTTGCCTGCCACGAGTTGGCACATTGGCTACTGTGTTATTTTTCGCAGGCCCCATGGTCGGCAGCACCATCTGGCCAATAATGACCGGCCTTTTCTGGAAAAAAGCCAATACAACTGGTGCGATATGGGGAATGATCCTGGGTTCGGTAATTGGCCTGGTGGCCTACGTTCAGCTTGGATGGTATACTGCCTCACTCATTGGAGCAGCCGTTTCAATGGTCACTGTATTGATTTTTACTCATCTAAATCCGGATGATTTTCATTGGGGCACCCTAAATGAGGCGAAATAATGGAGATAATATACTTCAGTGAAGGTTTTTTAAATGTGCTCATAGTAGGGTCACTCTGCTTCATTTCTGTATCTGTGGTCCTTCTGCTCTTCTATTTTTTTAGAGACTCTAAAAGAAAAGAATTATGGTAAAGCAAGAAATTTCTGAACAGGTCAGCGATAATCCGCTGGATTCGGATGGTCTCTACCCTGACCCAGAACAGTTATTAAAAAAGGAGGTAATTAATCTCGACATCCTGGGCAAGCTTGTCGGTAAATCTATCCTCTCGGTTGATCAATTTGATAAGGCAATGGTGCTGGAAATTTGTAAGATGGCTGCCTTACTGGAATCAACGGAGATAGCCAAGTGCCATCCCCTGGACGGTAAGATTGTAGTTACTGCTTTTTTTGAACCGAGTACCAGAACTCGATTGTCATTCGAAAGCGCAGTGCTACGTTTAGATGGCAAAATAATCAGCATACCAGGAGAGAAATCCACCGGTGTAGCTAAAGGGGAATCCCTTAGTGATATAGGTGAGATGTTCAATGCCTATGGCGATATTGTAGTGATGCGCCATACGGAAACCGATGCCTTAGATGAAATCTTACAGAACCTCAGGATTCCACTGATCAACGCAGGCAATGGTTCCGGGGAACACCCCACGCAGTCTCTCGCAGACTGGTTTGCAATTTTAAAGTGGAAACCTGAGTTGGGCAGGAACACCAACCACATTAACAAAATCCATCTCGGTATATTGGGCACACCTGGAAGCATGAGGGCAGTAAACAGCTTTCTCCGGATGTCATTGCTTTTTAAAGACGGTATCAAGAAACTGTCCATTGTATCTGAACTTGCTGATCCTCTGGGTCCTGAGCTTGAACAACAACTCAAAGAATCATGCATCGATTTTAAAATAACAAATGATATCAATGAGGTAGTCTCAGACCTAGACGTTATTTATATGAATTCCATTGCCTTTTTGGGCGATAGCTACAAATCACTTGACAGCCGGTTTAAACTCAACAAAGAATCGAAGCTTAAGGAAGATGCGGTGGTCTTACACCCCCTTGCCAGATTGGATGAACTAGATCCTATTCTGGATAGCACTACACATAACCTATACTTTACTCAAGCTCACGGGGCAGTGTTCATCAGGCAGGCATTATTTATTGCAGTGCTTAACAGATTTAATAAGCTACCCAAAGAAGAAATTCCTTTTAATTAAACTCATAAACAGAAAGAAGAAAGATGTGCGGAATTGCAGGATTTATCAGTACCAAACCGTTTATAGGAGACTCTGGGGTGTACCTCAAACAAATGATGGATACCCTTCATCACCGTGGCCCCGATGGTAATGGGGCACATTTTGATGAACAGCGGTCAATTGCCATGGGGCATACTCGGCTCTCTATCATCGACCTCGAAACTGGTCGTCAGCCGCTCTATAACAATGATAAGTCGCAGGTGCTAACGGTTAATGGTGAATTTTACGATTACAAAAAAACCAGAACGCGGTTACGCCTTGAGGGCTTTGATTTCGTCACAAAATCTGATAGTGAAATAGCTATTCCGCTTTATCAAAAGCATGGGTTGTCATTTGTAGACCATTTGAGAGGGGAATTTTCATTTGCCCTTTTTGATGAAGAAAAAGAACGATTAATTCTCGTCAGAGACAGGTTTGGCATTAAGCCATTGTACTACCACGTTTCCGAAAATGTGATTTACTATGGCAGTGAGATTAAGGCGTTATTTGCCCACCCCGATGTACCTACAAAGTTTTCTACCCAGGGAGTATTACATCAATTGATGCACACCATGGTGCCGGGTAGTACAACATATGAAGGGATTAATGCTTTGCAACCTGGCCACATGCTCATAATTGACAGAAAGGGTGACCGGTTTGAGGTGAGCGATAGAAAGTACTGGGATGTTGATTTCCCTGAAGAAGAGGCCAGGGAAGCGCAAACTGAAGAATATCATATTGAACGTGTAAAAGAAGAACTGACAGAAGCGGTTAAATACAGGCTGGAAGCAGATGTTCCAGTAGGTTGTTATCTCTCTGGGGGTATTGACAGTTGCTCAATGCTTGGGTTGGCTTCCTCCATGCAGCAGTCACCGGTGAAAGCTTTTACCATCAGCTTTGATCATAAAGATTATGATGAATCAGCAATTGCCAGGGAGATGGCGGCAAGGGTAGGAGCTGATCAGGTGCAAATTGACCTAAAGGCCGATTCATTGTATGGTGAAAATTACGTAAAGACCCTCTGGCATGCGGAAAGAACCTTCTATAATACGCTGGGCGTTGCCAAATGGGCTATGAGCAAGAAAGTGAATGAATGCGGTTACCGGGTGGTAGTTACCGGAGAAGGCTCTGATGAACTTTTTGGCGGCTATCCATCATTCAAGAGGGATATGTTTATACATGGAAAAGATAATAACAGTAATGATTTTAGAAATCAGATGGAAGCTTCCAACTCTGTTTTCAAAGGGGCTATACTTTCTGAAAACCAGGAAACACATCCGGCATTTGAATCGCTTTGTGGTTTTACGCCAAACTGGATTCAACCTTGGATATCGACATTAGCCCTAGCAAAACCACTCCTTCATGGTGATGTTATTGCAGAGCTCAGAGATTATGATCCAATCGAGGCAATAGTGGATACGTTTGATAAATCCCAGATTGAGAACCGGCATTTCTTAGATGTATCGCAGTATACCTGGATTAAAACAATGCTTGAATGCCAAATACTGAATTGGGGCGGTGATAGGGTAGATATGGCCAATTCGATGGAATCCCGTCCCGCATTTCTTGACCACCACGTTGCCAAAGCAGCAACAGCAATCCCACCGCAAATGCGTATTAATGGCAATATAGAAAAGTGGGTACTTAGGGAAGCGATGAAGGAAATTCTTCCTGAGGTGCTTTATAAAAGGGAAAAATTTGCCTTTATGGCACCTCCAGGACATACTGGAGATAAGAAGAAAAATGCCTTAAATGACTTAATTGAGAGGTATATGAACCCCGATGCGATAAAAGAAGTTGGGTTGTTTGATGAACAACGTTTAGGGCAATTTATGACCGAATATCAGAACGACACCAATCCGGTATCCCTAGTCCGCAAAGATGCCCTGATAAACCACCTTCTTGGGCTGCATATTTTGCATCATCATTTTATAAAAGAGCCGGAGCTACAAGCTGTAGTGTAGATAGCCTGACTGATCAGGCTTGCCTATGCTAGCTTAGTTAAAGAACCTTGGGATTTTTGTATCAGCCTATGATACCTTGACACAGTAATATGAAGAGGGTTCGAGTTACTATGGAGGTTAGGTAGGTTAAGCGAATAATCGCACCATCATTCAGACGGTCAAATTGGAAAGTCAGGATTTATACTGACTAATCTAATGGAGAAACATATACCAAATTTTACCAAAAAATCAGGAGGATTAAACATCAGGAGTATAAATAGTTTTGTTCATAAATCTGTTTGTTATGAGCAAAGACTTCAGCGATCTGTTAAAGATATTCAGCCTCATTCTCCTAATACTGTTCTTATCATCTTCATCAAAAGCCCAGTACGCTGATGATATTGAAAAAGAACATAACATATTGACCTATCAGTGGCTTTTTGTATCTGAGGGCACAAAAAGTTATGAGGGCATAGCGGAGTACTGTCTGAAGCCAGAATACAAAGCTTATACAATAGAGGTGTTGGAAAATCTGCACCACTATGAGTCAATTGTTCTTGATATGATTAAATATCCCCGGCCGGAAATATCACTTAGCAAGAAAAGTCGTCAAAAAGTTGTTGATGATATAACAGCTTTTAAAGCCGAGTATGATGTGGAGTCAGTGGTTTCATTTTTGGATGAAACGTGTGAACTAAGATATCAGTTGGAAAGTAATAAAAAGGCTAAAAGAAGCAAGTTCGGTGGCAACTCCTATAAGGGAAAATCATATATGATAGAGACTGGATTAAGGAGATACCTTAAGAATATTGATAAGAGAATTATGGCCATTGATAATCACGTATTGCTAATAGATCCACAAAGGATCATGTTACATGATATACTTGCTGAAAACGTGGACTAGGCAATTGATAGAGGTAGAAATTTAGTGTAAAAGCAGGAGTATTAGCAGAGCAGAAAAAAATCGATACTAAAAAAAGTACTTATGAAATGGACATATATCATTAAGCAGAAAATGAAAGCAGCCATCGTTTTGATGGTAATGTTGGCTCTGGTTTTCATGATCAATAGAATTGATAGCCGTAATTTTTCCGAATTAGGAAATTCGTTCGTAGCTGTTTATGAGGATAGGCTTATGGCCGAAAATTATCTTCACCGATTGACCTCGTTACTGGACGAAAAACATAACGTCAACCTTAAATTCAAGACCTCGCCCTTTGATAAGGAAAATCTCGGAATTGATCGGGAGATTGAAGCCATTGTTGCTGATTATGATAAAACTAAATTAACAGAAGCGGAAGCTTTGGAGTTCGATGACTTCAAAAGAAATCTGGCTGATTTAGAACGTTTGGAACATAGCTACATCGACAATGTATTAATTGACACAATGAATCCCAATATCCAGCACAAATACAAGGAGTTGTCGGATAACTTGATGATGCTGTCTCAGGTTCAGATTCTGGAAGGTAAAAAACTACTTGATAACTCCGCCAGGATAATTACATCAAGCGAGATGGTTTCAAAGTTAGAAATCGTACTCCTGATTATTGTGGCTTTGTTTGCACTCACCCTAATTTTAGCATCAAAATCAACTCAACCAAAGTTTAGTCAAATTAGTGCATTGAATTAACCAGATATTTATTTAGAGTTGTACTAACGACAATAGTAAGCTATGAGTAGAGGGTTTGTTAAGGAGGAAGATCAGGAAACTGTTCCTATTGTGCCACCAAGACCTGCGTTGCCAGAAGGTGTGGTCAACTACGTCACATGCGTCGGGATGAATGAGCTTTTAGCTGAAAAAGAGTCATTAATCAGTGAGAAAGACAATCTGGATAGTACCAACGAAAACGAGAAACGGATAGCAGTAAATTACATCAATGCAAAACTTCAGTCACTGAACAAAAGGATCGCTTCAGCCAGAGCAATTGACCTCAATGATCAACCTAAGGATGAAATAAGGTTTGGGGCATGGGTGACTCTCGAAATTGATAAACCCAGGAAGACTCAAAAATACCAGATCGTCGGTATTGACGAAGCAGACATCTCAAAGGGTAAAATCTCCTTTATTTCGCCTATCGCTAAACTACTGAACCGTAAAAAGGTTGGAGACAAAGTGACTTTAAAATTAGCCAAAGGTGAAAGGGTTTTTAAGGTTATTGAGATTTGCTATTCCCCTGATTTAATACGCTGATCAAGTAGGTATTTGGACCTGATCTGTGGTTCAAAAAGGTTAACTTAACCGTTAAGGTTCCTTCAAACCATACCCCCTCGATCATCATTTCTGTTTTCAAGATAAAAAATGTTAATTGGGCAATATTTACCCATTTCTGTTTAAACCTATGAGCAAGTTGAGCTTATCTAAGACTTTGGAAGAAAGAGTGAAAGAACTCTCCTGTCTGTATGAGATTAGCAAAATTGCGCAGCAGGCTGCAAATTCCCTTGATGATACGTTGGCTAAAATTGTACAGGTTATACCAAATGGATGGCAGCATCCGGTAGAAATGGATGCGTGTATTCAACTTGATGACCAACTCATAGGCAACTCAAATATTACCGAGTATTATCAAGAGGTGCTTTTGTTAATAGCCGGGAAAGAGAGAGGTAAATTGGCGGTCTTCTATAAAAATCCAAACATTAAGAAGACAAAGAGCTTGTTTTTGGTTGAAGAAAAAAACCTTATAACTCAACTTGGGATTGAAGTTGCTGGTATAATAGAAAAATATGAACAGCGTGAAAGAGAAAAACTCATTGAATCAAGGTTACGTCATGCTGATAGGCTGAATGTCTTGGGTGAACTCACTGCCGGTATTGCCCATGAATTAAATACCCCGTTAGGCAATATTCTCGGCTTTGCTCAGCTATTGCTAAATGCGACCTTGGATCGATCGCAGCGAAATGACCTTAAGAAGATTATTAGATCAGCTAAACACGCTGGGGAAATCGTGAAGAGGCTGATGTATTTTTCGTGTGAAATGCCCACCAAATTAAAAGCATCAAACATCAATGAATTAATTAAAGAAAATCTTGATCTACTTAAAATCCAGCTTCGTGAGAATAATGCAAGTGTGGACTTGAAGCTGAGCACCAACCTTCCAGAGGTTCGCATAGATATCGTTCAATTTTCACAGGTTTTATTCAACCTTGTTTTAAATGCCATAAAGGCTATGCCGAATGGAGGTAAAATTTGCGTGAGCACAAAGGAAGACAAGGGCAAGGTGGTATTAACTGTCAGTGATACTGGCGTTGGTATTGATCAGAAAAATCTTTTAAAGATATTCGACCCATTTTTTACTACAAGGCCTACAGGTGAAGGTACTGGTTTGGGGCTAGCTGTTGTCCATGGAATTGTACAAAAACACGGTGGAGAAATCCAGGTTAAATCCATCCCAGGAAAAGGGACAGAATTTACTATCACGTTAAGAGCAGGCACATGACAATGGATAATAAGCATTCTGTATTGGTGGTTGACGATTCGCATGATATGCTGGAACTTGTTAGGCGCATCCTTAATGAAATTAATTTAAATCCCTTTGTTTCAGATAATGTTGTTGATGCCATCGAAGTCCTGGAAAACGGACAGGTTGACCTGGTAATCACAGACCTCAATATGCCAGAAGTAAGTGGCATGCAGTTAATAAGGTACATGTCCCAGCATTATCCCAAAATACCTGTGTTGGTAATCACAGGTTATCCCAATGTTGCTGATGCAGTTGAGGTAATGAAAATGGGGGCACTCGAATATCTGATAAAGCCTTTCACTTTTGAGGAGCTCCAGGAAGCTGCTGAGAATGTTTTGGGCAAGCACAAGCCTGATATACCAGAAAATGATCCTCCTATGGATTCATTTCATGGGATTATTGGCCATTCACAACCAATGCAAAACCTTTTTAAGACAATAGATAGAATAAAAAACAACAAAGTCACTGTGTTAATTTCTGGTGAAAGTGGGACAGGCAAGGAATTGGTGGCCAGAGCGATACACTATAACAGTAATTTTTCGTCGGCTCCATTCATACCGGTTAACTGCGGTGCTATACCTGAACAACTGATGGAAAGTGAATTATTCGGTCATTTGAAGGGAGCTTTTACCGGTGCATCCACAACAAGGGTAGGATTCTTCCAGGCTGCTGATGGTGGCACTCTGTTTCTTGATGAGATTAGTAACACATCACTTAATGTACAAGCAAAACTTTTAAGGGCAATTCAGGAAAAGGAAGTGAATATGTTGGGTGCCACGAAACCACAAAGAGTAGATGTTAGAATTATTTCTGCATCGAATGCAGATTTAGCAGAAATGATTGAGACTGAATCGTTTCGGGAAGATCTTTATTATCGTATTAATGTAGTCACTATTAATATCCCATCATTGCGTGAGAGAAAGGAAGATATTCCATTGCTGTTGGATTTTTTCAACCAAAAGTTCAGCAAAGAATCCGCTAAACAACCCCTAAGGTTTTCAAAGAGTATACTTAAAGTCCTTCAAGAATATTCCTGGCCGGGTAATGTTCGTGAGCTGGAAAATTTTGTCCAGCGAATGGTGATCATGAACGACATTAAGATTGATCTTTCGGACATTCCGCCAAATATGAAAATGACTTCCCCGACAAGTTTAAAACCAACTTCAATGTTGACATTGGAAGAAGTTGAAAAACAGCATATCAACAGGGTACTTGCTGCCTCTGGTAACAACAAAACAAAGGCGGCCAAAATATTAGGAATTGACCGTAAAACATTACGTGAAAAGGTGAAGTAGGCCCTCCGATACATTTCTCCCCGGCCGGGTAATATTTACCCGATTTGCCAAATAAATATGGTATCTGATTAAAGCATGTTAGAAAAAAATAGCATCATAACTATCAGGTTATCAGGTGTTTAATTCTCTTTAAAGGCTGACGCATGTTTGCTGGCATACAGATTGTCAACACGATGCTAACGAAAATCATGTACCATGCTAAACCTCAAAGAAAATGATAGAATTAATGATAACAGCTTATGTAGTAATTGCTTATATGGTTCTGATTGTGTTTTCAGAAAAGCTACAACAACGCCAATAATTTTTTGTGAAGAATATGGAGGGTTTGACCTTATTCAAACCCCCTTGAAAAAAAGTGCTGTGGTATCATATGAGGCAGTTACAGAGGAAATCAATGGTATTTGCAGTAACTGCGATCACAGGGCACACTGTTGCCTTCGATCTAAAAATTCGATGATTCTGAGTTGTGAGTTATACCAATAATTACTTCGAGATATGGAAACAATGATAAAAAATTCTACAGTTGAAACTCAAGGTTTCAAGGATTTGCCTGACAATGTAAAAGGTAATCTGTCCGACTTTGACGACTGCCCACTCGATATATTGGCGGACTATATTCAGTATAAGCATCACCGCTTTTTGAAGAATAAGATTCCTGTAATCTCCCAAAAGCTGGAAAAATTATGCCTCATACATGGGATGGAATACCTGGAAATCTTTGAAATAGCACAGCTGTTTAATGTCTCATCCGGTGATTTGGGCATTCTTATGAAAAAGCAAGAGTTGGTGCTGTTCCCATATATTAAAGTTTTAGTGGGTTCACAAGAGATAGGTAAAAAGGTAAGTAAACCGTTCTTTGAAACAATTATAAAACCCATTCAAAACATTATATATGAGCATGAAAAGGAGAAGATACGCTTTAAAAAAATTTTGGCGCTAATGGATAGCTATGAGCTATCAGCAAACGTTGGTAAATCACACATCGTCACTTTTGCCATGCTGAGGGAATTTGAAAATCATTTGCGATCATATATTGATATTGCGAATAACAATCTATTTCCGGGAGCCATCGAATTAGAAAGGGAAATGGTACATTAAGTTGGTCAATTTATGATAGACATGAAGCTAACCACAAGATTATTAATTTTCATTTTACCAACATTAATGCTTTCCTGTGTGGAGGATAAGAAGCTGAATTTAAACAATTTAGATGTGTGGAAAGACCACAAAGCAGTAAATCTACCAACTGATTCTCTCGTTTCGGGTACCACATATTTGTCAGCCTATTCTCAGATCTATAGCAGGTCTGAGGATATGATGCATAATCTAACGGTAACTGTAAGCATGAGAAACATGAATACAGCTGACTCCATTTACATCATATCGGCACAATACTATCATACTGATGGAAAGTTGGTAAAAGCATATTTTGAAGAGCCTATATTCCTGAAACCAATGGAAACTGTAGAAATCGTAATCAGTGAGATTGACGAAGCTGGAGGAACTGGCGGCAATTTTTTATTTGATTGGAAAACAAATCCGAATGTAAATGCACCTCATTTTGAAGCTGTAATGATCTCAACAATGGGTCAACAGGGCTTGTCTTTTTTAACCCACGGAATTAATGTGGACTGATTGAGAATGTAATTCTTATTTAAAATTAGTTGATTTGATTCCTGATTCAATCACAAATTTTCAATGAATAGCTCATTGGCAATACCCATTGCGCTAAAACGAATCTGCAACCGCATGGCATTTTCTGTGGGTTGTTCGCATTTAGGGCCTGGCTCTAAATAGTAAAAGAAAAATTTCTGGCTTCTCTTGTAAAGCTCATGTTCATCGGGGATGCCAAGCAATTCAGAAATTTCATTTTGATTAAGGCCTAATAACTTGTCTTGAATGTCTTCGAAAGATGCTTTGAGGTCAATTCGGTCAGCATTGCATCCAGAAGGGTCATTAAGCCATGCCTCCCTGTCAAACCCTTCAAGTGTAGGTAGTTTGCTATTGCATGCCATGAGCAATAGCAAAAGTAAAAAGCTAAGCAGGTGTTTGGATAGCATTCATCTTTACGGTTTCTGAAATCTCTGATTTAATTAGGAAGAACCAAATGATGGATAAAGCGCAATAAATCGAAACAACATAGAATACAGTAGACATCCCCATAAAAAAATATGCAACTGTTGCAATCCCCAAAAGCTTTAAAGGCTCCATAAATGAAGACCACGAACGCTTTTCCAATAACCCTCCGCAGCTTACTACTGCGCAGATTATAAGTGCCGCAAAAACAATCTTGTCCATCAATTCATAATTATTCTGATTAAACAAGAAGTAGGCAGTAATAATCAGAACAGCAAAAAATTGAACCATCACATAGATATTCAATTTGATAGAGGGCAGCACATCATATTTCTGATAGGTAGATTTTTCGACTTCAGGCGCTGGTTGATAGCCTCCTAATTCCTTTGGTCTCCAGCCAGGTTTATTAAATACCACTTTCACTTTGTTTAAAAATCCAGGGGTTTCTTTCAGTTGGTTGATCAGACCGTCATAATGATCAAAATTTGCCCAAACCGGATTCCACGAGTTTACGGGTTTCGTAATTCCATATGTCGGTGTTTCTTCTTCTTCCTGAAAAGTGCCGAACATCTTATCCCAAATTATAAAGGTGCCTGCATGGTTCTTATCAATGTACTTTGGATCCCGGCCATGATGCACCCTGTGATGGGAGGGGGTGTTGAAAATTTTCTCGAACCAACCCATCTTACCAATGGTCTCCGTATGGATCCAAAATTGATACAATGTGATCAGTGCAGTGATCAATGCAAATGTCAACGTATCAAAACCGATAATGGCCAGTGGCAAGTAAAAACCAAAAGTGAAGAATGTTTGAAAAGAGCTTTGCCTTAATGCAACTGACAGATTATAGTCTTCACTTTGATGATGAACCACATGTGCACCCCAGAATAAGTTGATTTGATGGCTCATTCTATGCCCCCAGTAGTAGAGCATGTCAGCTGTAGTAAATAATATAATGATTGACCACCATGTCACCGGGATGCTGAATATGGCGAAGTTCTCATAAAGGAAATGGTACAATGCTATTGTGCCAATTTTGAGAAAAACACCAGTGATTTGAGATGTAATCCCGCAACTCAAATTGGTAATAGCATCATTCAGTCTGTAGATTCTCCTCTTACTGATATGCTGAACCAACAACTCAACCCCAATAAGGATAAAGAAAATGGGGATTGACAATACGATGGGGCTAACGTTCATAACTGTTGGCTTGCGTTTGTAGCTACCAAGATAATGAAAGACCTCCCAAAATTTCGATTGCCCTTATTCCATGTCTGGCCGCATCCTAACAAAAACCGGCTCCCTGAATGTATTATTTTTGGTAATCATAGCGTATTGAATTTCACACCAGAGCTTGGGTTCAATCCAGGTGGTTTCATCATTATCCAGGGGTTTTTCATCTATTGGCCGCTCTTTCAGCACTGTTTGTTCTAATAATATTCCCTTCACTTCTTTCATTAGGGCATCATTAAAACCAGTGCCAACCTTACCACGATAAAGCAGCTTATTATTCTCGTTTTCAGCAATTTGAAGTGCCCCAAAATAGGGCTCCCTGTCACCATTACCTTTGGTAAATCCGATGATTAAACAATCAGTGGTATTTCTTACTTTAATTTTTAACCAATTTGAAGAGCGCTTACCGGGCAAGTACTTGCTATTGATGTCCTTGGCAACAATTCCCTCAAGTCCCATTTCTTTTGCTGCGGTAAAGAGCGCATCACCGTCTTCTTCAATATCACTTACACGATAAGGCGTATCATGTTTCACTGAATCGAGTAGCCATTCGCGGCGTTTATGTAATGGCTCATTGATTAGGGGACGGCCATCCAAATAAAGACAATCGAAGATGTAACAATATGCTGGGTTTCGTCTCGTACTGCGCTCAATATCACCATCATTTGATTTCATCAGGCGGTTGATCACCTTTTTGAAATCAGGCTTACCGTCCTCATCAAAACAAACAATCTCAGCATCAAATAGGGCAGAGGTAGCCCTAAAGGCCTTTTCCGGTACCATCAATTCAGGGAACTGCTTATTAATATTGCGATGGCTCCGGCTGAGTATGGTTACCTCACCTTCATCTACGCAAATGAGCGCCCTGATTCCATCCCATTTGATCTCATAGATGTATTCTTCACCCTTTGGAGGATCATTAGCGCTATCTGCCATCATAAACTCAACTTCGCCCTTGGGCCAGTCAATCTGTGGATTATCAACCCGCTCCAGCAGCCATTCCTTTTCTTTCATCAAATGGATTCTGTATTCGGCATCAACTTCTTTGCTATGGAGGAAAAAATAGAATCCGCTCTTCTTTTCTTTGGTGATGTCATACTTGCCCAATGCATAAACCCACATCTTTCCACCGCCGTATTCGCCTTTCGGGATGATGCCTTCCCAGGTCAAGTATTTCATCGGGTGATCTTCTGTGGCAACCGCAAGTCGTTTTACTCCGGGGCGGGGGGGAAGCCCTCTCGGAACTGCCCAGGACTTCAAAGTACCATCCTGTTCAAGCCTTAAGTCATAATGCAACCTGGATGCGTGATGCCGATGTACAACAAAGCCGTTACCTTCGGCGCCAAAATATTCGGCTACAGGCTCATCTGTTTTAGAAAAATCCCTTTTCTTATCATAGGATTCGAGTTGTTCAGGTGTTTTGTATTTGTCACCAGGGCCGAAGTCTTTTTTAACAACCTGAGGCTTTGGTTTGGTGTGAAGATGGGCTGCATAAGCAGCCATTCCTTCCCAGGCATCACCCTCAGAAAGCACTTTCTCAAGTGCCGTCTTAATGTTGTATTCCTTGGGATCCTTGAGTTTTTCAAGATCGGCCCAATGAAGAGGAAGTGAAACCGGCACACCTATTCTACCTCTCAAACTATAAGCCCCGATGATCGATTGGCCTCCGCGGTTGCGGTATATATCTATTAAAACCCTTCCTTTTCTTGCTTCCTTTTTAATATGAAGGGTTGTGTCACTGTTTTTATCAACAAAAGGCTGGGCTATATCCCGGGCTGCTTGAAAGGCCTCATGGAAATCCCATTTGGGCTCAATCGGAACAAGAATGTGAACGCCTTTGCCCCCTGTAGTTTTTACAAATGTTTGATACCCATATTTTTCAACATGCTCCTTCAGTCTTAGAGACAGATCAACAATATTGGTGAAATCGTAGCCTTCTGGTGGGTCTATATCAAAAACGAAATAGTCGGGATGCTCATAATGTGGTTTTCTGGAGTGCATTTGATGCAATTCCAGGCAAGCCAGATTGGCCAACCAAACAAGGGAAGCATCTGAGGTAGGAATAATATAATCTTTCTTTTCCTTCCCCAATTTTTGATATTCAATCCAATCAGGGGCCCAATCTGGCCTGTTTTTTTGGTAGAAGGTTTCACCGTAAATCCCATCAGGAAAACGCAGAAGCGTCAATGGGCGACCTTTCAAATGAGACAAAATAGTCGGTGCTATTTTGAGGTAATACTCGATGATTTCAGCTTTAACTGTTTGATCATCAGGGTAAAGCACCTTGTCCAAATTGCTTAATTCAACCTGATGCCGACCAATTTGTACCCATTGTGCTTTTCTAGCCATAATAATCTTGAGCAGCTGTAATCAATGATTCTTTCAACAATCCTAAAAGTACCATTCGTTGAAGTTAAAGAGCTGTTCCCTGAAAAATAGCTTGCCTTTATTCAAAACTCAATAAATTCGAGGCAAAGACAAGATCAAATAAGACTAATAAATGAAAAACTTATACCTATTAGCTGTTATCGTTCTGGGATCAATAGGATGTAACAAAGAAGCACAAACAGATGAAAAAGAAACTTCTAAAGAAGCTGCTGTAGAAGAGAGTGTGTTTGATGAAGCACTGGCTAAAAAATTAGGTGCAGATGATTACGGTATGAAAATGTATGTTATGGCATTTTTAAAGGAAGGTCCTAACCGTGATTTGGATTCCGCTGCAACTGCTGACTTACAAAGGCAGCATCTCGATAACATTGTTAGGATGGCAGAAGAGGGTAAGCTCTCACTTGCCGGACCATTCGCTGCTGACGGAAATCCGGTTCGAGGTATTTATATCTTCAATGTTAGTTCGATTGAAGAGGCCAGGGCCCTCACCGAAACAGATCCAGCAATACAGGCTGGTAGCCTTGAAATGGAATTAAGACAATGGTATGGCTCTGCAGCTGTGCAATTGATCAACGAAAATCATTTTAAGGTTGCTAAAAAGAACATTTAGATTTCCAGAGAACCACTGATCAGCTTCAAGGCAATTTCCGATTGCTTGGCTAAATACTGGGCTACGAGGAGATTGGTCTCTGACTGGACCTGCTTTAGTTGTATTTCCCTGAGATCAATATCGTTGATGACACCTTGTTGATACTGCTTGAAGGCCAGATCGACATTTTCCCTGGCAACCTCAAGGTTTGAACTTTCCAATGCCACCAACCTCAAATTGGCTTCATAGTCCATGAAGGCTTGATAGAGTTGGTTGGCAAGAAGTGATTCATTCTCTTTGATTTGGAGTTCACTGTTAATTAGTTCGATTTTGGCCGTTTGATAGTTTGGTGAAATATAAGTTCCATTGAACAGGTTCCATGAAATTCCGAAACCAAAAGAAATACCATCACGGGTGCTATTTTGAGTAAATGAAAAACCTGCAGGAAAGTTATTCTTAGAATAGTCAAAAGAACCAAAAACGTTGGCTCTCGGGTAAAACTGGGATTTGAATTCTTTAATGTCAATTGATGATAGTTCCTGATCAATTCTTGCTATTTGAAGATTGGGGTTTTGGGATTTAAGCTGAATAAAAAGTTCATCATAGCTTAAGGAATTGTCGATCTCCATCTCATTGATTACCTCAAATTGAGTTCGGATGTCTCTACCTAAAAGCTGGTTAATTGCAGCTTTAGCTTTCTTCAAATCAACTTCCTGCCGAATTAACAAAGCACTATCAGCATTAAAATCCACCTGTGACTGTAAAAGCATCAGCCTTGAACCACTACCAATTCGCAATCTGGCATCGGAAACATCCTTGCGTTTTCTTGATAGCTCCATTGATTCACTGGTGACTAGTGCAAGCTCTTCTTGCTGCACAATAGCGTAATAGCTGGTCATTACATCCGCGGTCAGGTTTGCAACGGCTGCAATTTTATTCAGTTGGGCCGATGCCTCGAACCTGTCAAGTCTATCCCTGACAGCGACCATTCTAAAGCCTTCGAATATTGTCCAATTAAGTGCTAATCCCACAGACAAATTATCGGATTTTAGGCCATCACCTTCTACAACATTACCATCTGCTCTTACCAACTCCTGGGAATACTTGTTTTCAGTTTTACCAAATGTCGCATCAAGTGATGGTAGATAACCCTTATTTCCGAAAGTGTTATTGTTGGTTGCAATTTGTTCCTGATTCCTGACGATCTCTATAGCAAAATTGTTTTTCAATGCAATGTTGATCGCTTGTTCAAGGGTTAAGACTTCCTGCCCAAAGGCAATATTGAGGACAAAAACCAGAAGGGATGCAAGGGCAAATTTAATCTTCATCAAGTCAGGCTGGTTGTAGTTCTTGTTTGTCAGATGATTTCTGTTTTTTATAATCCCGGGACATGAAGGTGTAGAGGGCAGGGATTACGTAAAGTGTAAGTATTAAAGAAAACATGAGGCCTCCGATAATAGCAATGCCCATGGGTGAACGGCTTTGTGATGCAGCACCTAAGGCCAATGCTATGGGCAGTGCACCTAATGCCGTTGCCAAACTGGTCATAAGTATCGGCCTTAGCCTTTGAGCAGCTGCATCAAGGGCTGCGTCAATCTTTGATAACCCTTGCTCTTTCCGCTGATTGGCAAACTCGACAATTAGGATTCCGTTTTTAGTCACAATCCCGATCAAAACGATAATACCAATCTGGCTGAAAATGTTGAAAGTTTGATCGAAAGCAAACAATACCAATACGGCACCTGCAAGCGCTAAAGGTACCGTAAACATGATAACCATCGGATCGATGAAACTTTCGAACTGAGCGGATAGGACAAGGTAAATTAAAACCAGCGCAAATATGAATGCGAAAAGCAAGCTATTCGCACTCTCTTCAAATTCTTCGGAAGTACCATCAAGACTGGTTGCAAATCGTTCATCTAACACCTCAGATGCAATCTTCTTCATCTGGGTTATACCTTGTCCCAGGGTATATCCCTCAGCCAAATCAGCTGATACAGTGGCGGATACATATCTGTTAAAACGATAGAGTTGTGGTGGGCTACTTCTATTTGATAGGTTAACCAGGTTGTCCAATTGAATTAGCTCCCCTGATTTATTCCTTACAAAAACCGAACTGAGATCAATCGGTTCATCCCGGTTGGTACGCTCTGCCTGACCAATGACCTGATATTGTTTGCCATCCCGAATGAAATAACCAAATCTTTGACCACTATAAAATAGTTGCAAGGTTTCGGCGACATCCCTAATGCTAACCCCTAATGCCCTTGCCCTATTTCTATCAATATCAATGACTAATTCGGGTTTGTTGAACTTAAGGTTCAGATCAGTGTCACTGAACTGCTCACTGCTTTCCGCTGCATCCATAAAATCAGGAAGGATTGATCTTAACTCTTCAAAATCAGGGGCCTGGATAACAAATTGAACCGGTAATCCACCAAAGCGACCACCACCAATCGTTGGCTCTTGCACCACAAAGGCCCTGGCAAAATTGAATTGCCTCAATACCCCGGCATATTCTGTTGCGATCTCATCCTGTGTTCTGGATCTTTCACCTGATGGTACTAACCTGACTCTCAAAAATCCAGAATTAACTGAGGAGGAAGACCCAAAACCAGGAGAGGTTACTGCTATAATTGCTTCCCTTTCTGGTATTGTATCAGTAACTGCAACAACCTCTTGCATATATCTGTCCATGAGGTCATAAGCCGTTCCTTCCGGAGCTGTAATTGACACCCTGAACCGGCTTTTATCTTCTCTTGGTGCTAATTCTGAAGGGATCAAACTCCCTATCCAGAAAATCAGAAAAATAGACAACCCCATAATCACAAATGCAAAACGGCGACGCTTCATAAAAAATGCAAGGGAAAGGGCATATTTCTCGGTGAGGTTTTCAAAAAATCGTTCCGATGACGTAAACCATTTACTCTCAGATTGCTTTTTTCGAAGAATTTTGGCGCTCATCATTGGTGTTAATGTCAGCGATACAAAGGCCGATATGAGCACTGCACCTGCCACTACTATACCGAATTCACGGAACAGCCTACCAGTTAAACCTTCTAGGAAAATAATAGGAAGAAATACTGCCGCCAGGGTTATGGTTGTAGAGATTATCGCAAAAATGATCTCTTTAGAGCCTTTGTGACCGGCTTCAATGGGGTTCATGCCTTTTTCGATTTTGGCATAGATATTCTCCAAAACCACAATGGCGTCATCCACCACTAAACCAGTCGCCAAAACTATTCCAAGAAGACTAAGAATGTTGATGGAGAAATCCATCAGGTACATAATAAAGAATGTACCTATGAGTGAAATTGGAATTGCCAGTACCGGAATAATGGTAGTTCGCCAGCTTCTTAGGAATGAAAAAATTACAATTACTACAAGACCAAATGCGATAAATATTGTCTCCTCAACTTCCTCAATGCCATTTCTGACGCTGGTAGTATAGTCCAGGGCAACCCCAATACTAATGTCATCAGGAAGATCCTGTTTTATTTGTTCAACCCGCTTGTAAAACTCATCAGCAATCGCAATATAGTTGGTGCCAGGCTGAGGGGTCACAGCCACACCAATTTGAGGAATGCCTCCATTGCCCCTTAAAATACTGCGCTCATTCTCAGGCGCTAAAACCGCCTGACCAATATCTTTCATTTTGACGATGGCACCGTTCTCCTCCTTAATAATCATCTCATTAAACTCCTCCTCAGTGGTCAATCGGCCCAGTGTGCGAATAGAAAGCTCTGTGTTATACCCCTCAATTCTACCGGTGGGCAGCTCAATATTTTCCCGGCTCAAGGCATCTCTTACATCCAGAGGTGTAAGACCGTAGGCAGCCAATTTTGCGGGGTCAATTTGAAGCCTCATCGAATACTTCTTGTCACCCCAAATCCTTATTTGGCTGATTCCAGGGATTGTTTGCAGTCGCTCTTTGAAGACATTATTCCCAATTTCCGATAATTGCAGCAGGTCTCTTTGATCACTCTGAACGGTTAGGGCAATAATTGTTTGAGCATCGGCATCAGACTTTGATATTACCGGTGGGTCGGTATCAGGAGGCAGGCTTCTAACGGCTCTTGATACTTTGTCCCGTACATCATTGGCAGCGGCCTCCATATCAACCCCTAATTCAAACTCTACCTTAATAGAACTGCGGCCATCGCTTGAAATAGAAGTTAGTCTCTTAATTCCTGCAATTCCATTTATAACTTCTTCAAGTGGCTCAGTGATTTGAGACTCGATTACATCAGCATTTGCACCAGTATAGTTGGTTGATACCGATACAACAGGTGGATCAACGCTGGGATATTCCCTCACCCCCAAATAAGAAAAGCCTACCGTACCAAAAATGATTATCAGAATAGACATCACCATGGCAAATACCGGTCTTTCAATGCATACTGAAGCAATTGTCATGGCTGAAAGGTTTGTAGTTCAATGATATTTTTTATTTCAATGGGCATACCATCTTTAACCTGAAGCAACCCAGTTGTAATTACTGTATCCAGAGGTTGCACACCTTTGGTTAATTGAATGGTTTTTTCATTTCTGACCCCGATTTCAACGTTTACTTTCACCACTTTGCCGCCCTTATATAAATACAAAACCTGGCCGTTTAATTCAGGAATAATTGTTTGTGATGGGGTAAGAAGCGCTTCAGAGGTCTCATTTAAGATAACCTCAATTTCAGCAAAAGCTCCGGGTAGTAATTCAAATGCCGGGTTGGCGCTTAAAGCCCTAACTGCCACTGTTCGTGTATCGATATCAATTTTAGGCTCAATCGCATAAATAGAAGCTGTGTAGGACTTATCTGAACTTGTAATGGTGTAAGAAACGTCCATTCCTCGCTTGATTCTGGAAACATATTTTTCAGGCACTTTGAACTCAATTTTGATAGGATCGATCTCCTGAATATTAGTGATTGTTGTGGCAGGGGTAACATAACTTCCTTCACTTATCTGGCGGAGTCCGATAATTCCACTGAACGGTGACCTGATTTCTGTTTTATCAATTTGCACCTGGGTCAACCGTATATCTGCCTGAGTGGTTTTCAGTCGATTTAAGGCAGCATCATAAACTTCCTGGGTAGTGGCTCCAACTTCTATCAACTCAGCTTGTCTCGTCGAATCCTGTCGACCATATTCCTCCTGAACTTTTAGCTTGCTTAATTGTGCTTTTAAGTCGCTATCATCCAACTTAACCAATAACCGACCCCTGGCGACTCTAGATCCCTCGGTAAAGGAAATCCCAATTACCCTTCCGGAAATTTCTGTTTTCAGTTCTACTTCCTCATTTGGAATTAGCGTACCCGTTGCTTCAATTCGCTCAACTAGATTTTGGGGCTCCAGGATGACAGCCTCGACTGCCAATGGTTGGCTACTGCGCTTTTCTGACTGGCTTATATTTGATCCCGAACCACTGGAGCATCCCACAATCAGGCCTGTGATCGATAAAAAACTTAATAATTGATTGATTTTCAAAAGATTATAATTTACAACTATCGTAAACAACAGTTTAATTTTTAGGTTTCAAAATTATGATGATTGGCAGCGAAATCGATTGAAAAATTATAGAAGGTGAGGCATGCTGGTCAATCGGACAAAATGAGTGTTGATATCTATGAGTAATAGCATATATTCGGTTGAACGGAACAGGATAAAGAAGTGCCACTCAAGCTTACTTACCACAGCCATACATTAAGGTTCAAATTTAAAGCCGGAACTTCAAGGGGCACTCTAACTGAGAAGGATTCCTGGATAATCAAACTGTGGGATACATCCATTCCCGAGGTTTATGGATTGGGTGAATGCGGTCCGTTAAAAGGACTCAGCCCTGATTTCGATGTAGATATCGAAAGGGAGCTAATAAGAATTGCGGGAGATTTAAAGGGTTTAGCCATTTCTGACATAAAAAATAAGGATTGGTCTAATCAGGTTTCCAAAGATTTTCCGTCAATAATTTTTGGTTTGGAGACTGCCTCCCTTGACTTAATAAATGGTGGTACCCGTCAAATCTTCGACAATGCATTTAGCAGAGGAACAGCATCAATCCCAATTAATGGGCTTATTTGGATGGGTGATAAGCAATTTATGCTTGATCAAATTGAGCAAAAGCTAGATGCTGGATTTGGTTGTCTTAAATTAAAAATAGGGGCCATCAACTTCAACCAGGAATTGTCAGTTCTTAAATCCATCAGACAATCTTACGCTGAAAAAGACCTAATACTAAGAGTTGACGCTAACGGCGCCTTCAGTCCTTCAGAAGCCATCGTAAAACTCAATAGCTTAAGTGAATTTGGTATCCATTCTATAGAGCAACCTATTGCAGCAGGCCAAGCCGAACAAATGGCATGGTTATGTGAAAACTCCCCAATCTCTATAGCTCTTGATGAAGAATTAATAGGAGTCAACTCGAAAGCCGATAAGGTTAAACTCCTAAAAACTATTCAGCCGCAATTCATCATTTTAAAACCTACTTTAATAGGAGGGATGTACTCCACACAAGAATGGATTGAAATAGCTACCGATCTTAAAATTGGCTGGTGGATGACCTCAGCATTAGAATCAAACATAGGGCTAAATGCAATCGCTCAATTAACAGCTAATTACCAAACTGATATGTATCAGGGTTTGGGCACAGGCCAACTTTATCATAACAACTTTGAATCCCCTTTGACTATAACAAATGGCTACATTCATTACCACCCGGATAAAGGTTGGGAGCTCAAAGACTTCGACGCCTTATCATAAAGTAAAGAAAACTGCGATCTTTAAATAGTACAATTTTCAATACATTCACCATATACCGCTGATATACAGTTAGTTATGGGCAATCATTTCACTCAAAAAGACTGCATTTCTTCTTTGTAAACTGCTTCAAAATCAGCCTTCTTTTGCTTAACTTGCGGCCTGAATTTAGTGAACCGAATTACATAGCAATTTAAACCACAAAATGGCTGACGGAGAGAAGGGTAATCTACCCACTGGGCAAACGATAATTCCAATAAATATTGAAGATGAAATGAGGGGTGCATACATCGATTATTCGATGTCTGTAATCATTTCAAGAGCCTTGCCAGATGTAAGGGATGGCTTAAAACCTGTACATAGAAGAATACTCTATGCTATGCAGGAATTGGGATTGAGCCATAACAAATCACATAAGAAATCCGCCAGGATCGTTGGTGAAGTTTTGGGTAAATACCACCCTCATGGTGACTCGGCTGTGTACGACACCATGGTTAGGATGGCCCAGGATTGGTCTTTGCGATATCCCATGGTGGATGGGCAAGGTAACTTTGGATCGATAGACGGTGACCCACCAGCTGCAATGCGATACACCGAAGCCAGATTGATGCGCATTGCAGAAGAAATGTTGACCGATATCAACAAGAATACGGTTGACTTCCAAATGAATTTTGATGATTCCACCCAGGAGCCGACCGTACTTCCTGCTAAGGTGCCTAATCTATTGCTCAATGGTTCATCTGGTATTGCCGTTGGTATGGCCACGAACATGGCACCTCACAATCTTTCAGAAGTAATTGATGGTATTGTTGCCTACATAGACAATAACGATATTTCAATTCCTGAACTAATGGAGCACATTAAAGCTCCAGATTTCCCAACAGGCGCTATTATATATGGTTATCAGGGAGTTAAGTCAGCTTTCGAAACGGGTAGGGGAAGGATAGTGCTTCGAGCCAAAGCCGATTTTGAAACCACCAGAACTGGCAAAGAGCAGATCATAGTTACTGAAATTCCTTACCAGGTAAACAAGGCGTCAATGATTGAAAAGACGGCAGCCCTAATTGGTGAGAAGAAGATTGAGGGCATTTCAGATATTAGGGATGAATCAGACAAACAGGGGTATCGTGTAGTTTATGATCTGAAAAAAGATGCCATTCCAAACATCGTATTAAATAACCTTTATAAATACACTCAGCTACAGTCCTCATTCAGTGTTAATAACGTTACGCTGGTTAATGGACGCCCATATACACTTAACCTCAAAGACCTGGTTAAGAACTTTGTTGAGCATCGCCATGAAGTCATCACCAGACGCACTCAATATGAGTTAGATGAGGCTGAGAAGAGAGCCCATATCCTGCAAGGCTATCTTATTGCGCTTGATAATCTTGATGAGGTAATCGCATTGATCCGCAACTCACGAGATCCTGAGGTTGCTAAAACAGGCTTAATTGAGAAATTTGAGTTAAGTGAGATTCAGGCTAAGGCCATACTTGAAATGCGCCTTCAGAGACTTACCGGTCTGGAGCGTGATAAGATCGTAAAAGAGTATGAGGAAGTGATGGCCCTTATCGAAAAGCTGAAAGAAATTCTTGAGAAGGAAGAGCTTAGAATGCAGATCATCAAGGATGAACTGACAGAGATTAAAGATAAATATGGCGATGAGCGTCGATCAGTAATCGAAATTTCCGGAGAGGACTTTAGCGATGAGGATATGATCCCTGACGATGAGATGGTGATCACTGTTTCCCATGAAGGCTACATAAAAAGAACACCGCTGATCGAATACAAAACCCAGGGTCGGGGAGGAGTTGGCTCAAAAGGGGTGAAGACAAAAGATGACGATTTTACAGAACATCTATTTGTTGCAACAGCACATAACTACCTCCTGATTTTCACTGAGTTTGGTAAAGTCTTCTGGCAAAAAGTTTATCAAATACCGGAAGGAAGTAAGGTGTCAAAAGGAAGGGCAATACAAAACCTGATCAATATAGAAAGTGAAGATAACGTGAGGGCCATTATAAATGTTAAAACCCTTACAGATGCTGACTACATTAACAACAACTTCCTTGTAATGTGCACAAGGCGGGGAACTATTAAAAAGACATCTTTAGAGGCATATTCAAGACCTCGACAGAATGGAATTAATGCCATCACGATAAATGAGGGTGATGAATTGCTTGAAGTAAAACTGACAAATGGCAACAACCACATTGTCATTGCGAAGAGCTCCGGAAAGGCAATTCACTTCCATGAATCAGATGTTCGGTCGATGGGTAGAACGGCTGCCGGTGTGCGTGGGGTAACGCTTGAAGGCAAAGATGATAATGTAATTGGCATGGTATGTGTCTCACGGGAGGAATCTGATTTATTGGTTGTTTCAGAGAGGGGATATGGAAAGCGTAGTTCAATTGAAGATTACCGGATCACCAGGAGAGGGGGCAAGGGTGTTAAAACCCTGAATGTCACAGATAAAACCGGCAGGTTAGTGGCCATTAAAGAGGTGATTGACACTGATGACCTAATGATTATTAATAAATCAGGTATTACAATAAGAATGGCGGTAGCTGACCTTAGGGTAATGGGAAGGGCTACACAAGGTGTGAAGCTGATTAGATTAAATGATGAAGATCAGATTTCTTCAGTTGAAAAAATTGAACAAATTGAGGTTGATGAAGAGATAGAAGGTGAACAAACAACAGATACTGATAACCCAACTGAAAATCAAGACGATAAAGAATAATCAATAATTCATAAATTTGAAGCTTAAACAATACCAAGTTATTGGTAGTAAACCATTGAGTGACCTAATAAATTATATATGAAAAAGATACTAGCAATTTTTCTTTCCCTTATGATTGTAGGTTTCGTGAATGCACAGAAACCACCAAAAGGTAGCCCATCAAAAGCTGAAAGCTATTTAGCTAAAGATGACTTAAGCAATGCCAAGGCTGAAATTGATATGGCTATTACAATTGAAAAAACAGCATCAAAGGCAAATACATGGCTTACAAGGGCCAAAGTTTACCAGGCAATAGCAATTGCAGGCGATGATGAGGCAATTCCGGTTGCAATGGAGGCCTACGGTAAATACAAAGAAATGAATCCCGGCGGGGCACAACTCGTTGAAATTCAGAATATTCCGGCTTTTCATGGCAGCTTTTTCAATAGGGCAGGTGAAGCTTACAACCAAGCGCTTACATTAGCTGACGAAGGCAAAGAAGCTGAAGCTCAGGGGCAGTTTACAGAATCAATGGAGTATTTTCAGAAAGCATTGAAAGTAATGCCAACTGATACTTCGGCTATGATGTTTGGCGCCTCAGCCGCTTACCAGGCAGGTGACAACGACGCTACTCTCGGGTTCTACAGAAGAATAATCGACATGGGAGGAGCTCAGGAAGACATCTACAACAATGCTATCTACCTGGCTAGAAACGAAATGGAGGATATCGATACGGCATTGGAGCTAATTGGCCAGGCCAAGGAAGCATTTCCAGAAAATACACAATACAGAAAAGATGAGATTCAGATATATCTGGATCAGGGCAGGGAAAAGGAAGCTTTAGAGAAGTTAGAAACTGCTGTGGCCAAAGATCCTGACGATGGGGCGCTTCATTTGCAGTTGGGCATGTTTAAAGACAACCTTGCCTATAACCTAACCCTTGATGACAAATGGGAAGAAGCCAGAGAAATGTACGGTGAAACCCAGGGGCATTACGAAAAGGTTTTGGCGCTAAATCCGGATGACTTCGTGGCAAACTTCAACCTCGGTGCCATGTACGTAAACCTTTCAAAAGAGTATTACGACAAGGTAAATGATATGGACATTGCCACTTACAACAAAGAAGGCAAAGAGGTATTGGCCAAAGGAAATGACGTCATTAAAAAATCAATTCCGTTGCTTAAGAAGGCCACTGAACTGAACCCTGAAGATGTAGAGACCTGGAAAGCCCTTCAGCGTATTTACACAAGGCTTAAAATGAACAAGGAAGCAGAGGATGCATTCAACAAAGTTGAAGAGCTGGGTGGATAAGAAAACCGCTTAAAGAAGAATAGGGGGAGTTAATTGCTAACTCCCCTTTTTTATTTGTGTATTAATCGCTTTCAGAAGAAACACCTTCATATTGAGCAATGATCGATTTTATTTGATTTGTGTGCCTTAAACCATGGCTAGCTATCACTAATAGATGCTGATAGGCATCTCGTAAGCCCACAGGAGTCTCAGCTGCAAAACCCCTTAAATTTGCCTTAGTAGTTTGTGTAAACTCGATTAGCTTTTCCCGAGATCGGTTAAGTTCATCAATCATTTCTTGTTTTGAGGTCCATCTCCCTGAAGGTACCAAAGGAGGGATGGTCTTCACTTTCTTTGATCGATCAGTAACATTGGCAATCACCAAACCATCTTCGCTGGAAAGATCAATGTCAGGTTGTGGTTCGCCTTCGATCATCTTCATCACTTTTAAGGTAAGTTGGCTTTCAGCGAAAACAATGTGTTCTAAACAACCAGCCACAGACCAACTGTCAGCATCTGGCTTATAAGACCACATTTTATCATCTACATCCTTTAATGTAGCCAGTAAAATGTTCTGGGTCTCCGTTAATAGATCAACAGCCAATCGGCGTTCATGATCACTCAACTTTGACTTCTGAGCCATGACAGTAGTACTGGTGATGGCCAGCAGGAAAAATAGTAATGTAGTTTTCATAATGTATAGATTTTTCACAAAGGAACGATTGGAACAAGAGGTGGGGACATTACAAAAGACTTAAAAGACGAGTGGTACGGTTATAAGTTATCAGTAGTTGCAATTGATAGATAGCTAGGGGATTATGTTAATCTTATTTAACATAATATAAATTATATAACATACCTATAAAAAGTGAGTAATTCGCATGAATCGTTTTGGAACTAAACAAATTGGTGCCTGAACAATATCTTCTTTCCAGCTTGCCATTATAAGGAAACTAATTCATCAATAACTTCCCCATTCTTTTCAGTTTTTGTTCTTCTTAAATAAAGACACTCTCTTATTCGCCTAAGTTTCTGAATTCGTTCATTATCAATATTTGGGAGTAGAATTGGATCAGTAAAATCGAGAATTTCATTCAATGATGCAGACTTATTAAAAAGTGACTCAAGCTGGTCATAATGCTCCTGAGTTATCAAATCATTATAAGGGATTAGAAGAGACTTAAATTCTGATGGTATTAGCTCTAACACTCCCCCACCATAAAAACGACCTTCAAGCTCCGCTAAGGTTAATGTCAATGTATTATAGAATGAAAAGACCAAATTTGGAGGACTGTATTCTTCTTTCGTGACTACCCTATAAAATGAATCAGTAACTAAAACATTTGCTTTATTTAGAAAAATTCTTGGAAACCGGTGGCTTCTTTTACAAAAAATGGCCTCAGAGCTCCACACGCTAGGTACATGATACCAATTAGTCCTTTTGGTCATTTTGTACCTCTTATGAAGATCCTCTTCCTCTCCTTCTTTAATGAATCTTAAAGCTCCCTTTGAAAGCTTTGATTTCTCTACATTATCAAAGAATACCATATTAACAGATTTGTTAGCATTCTTCAAAGCGTCAAATCCATTTTGAGTTATTGTTATTGTGTTGTTGATAACATTACTTTTCTGCAGAATTGGTTTTATATAGCCATTGAGTTCATACGGCTCTAAATCAAATTTATTTCGTATAAAATAGTTATTTGCAGCTGTTACAATACCGACCTCAGCTCTTTGGCAATAATGAGCTATTGGAAATAGTACTGCTTCTTGAGATATCTCATCAATACCATTCAATTCATCATCTGACAAAATATAGTTTGTCCATTTGTCAAGTCTTTCTCTGTGAACATTGAAGTTTCTCTCAGTGTAGTTTGGTATTTTCAAGTCTTCAAGTTTTTCAACTTGATAAAAACTCACACCATGTTCATTCAAATTCAAGTGGTTCTTAATACCGATAATCGCTACAACATCTTGTTCTGCTTGTTCAAATATTAACTCATTAAAAGCAAATACCTCTACTCGATCAAAACTGTCTAAGATTAATTTCCTTATTCCACTGGTATATTTAACTTGTAATAGCTCAGAAGGTAAAACGAAACATATTATCCCATTCTCGTCTAAATATTGAATGGACCTAATAAGAAACGCGGGCCAAATATTTTTTACTTCACCTGAAATATTTGATTGACAAACCTCCTTACATATTTGTATTTGTTCCTCACTTAAGTGCTTCTTGCTTATATAAGGAGGATTACCTATGATTAAAGAATACGTTTTTTCAAATTTAAATTTCAGAAAATCTTGATTGAAACCGTTGACCTGGTTGTTTGAAAGAATTTTTTCTGCTTTTTTAAGAGACTTTGACAATTCTTCTTTATCAATCTCAATTAGGTCAAAGCAAGAGTCTTTGTCATTAAGATTAAGAGTTATTGGTTTAACAAATTCTCCATCACCGCAGCTTGGTTCCAAAATCCTTAACCCTGTGGTTTCATAGAGATATTTATTAAAAACATGATTCACCAAAAATGTTGAAAGTACCTCTGGTGTATAGTATGAGCCTGACTGCTTCTTATCTTGCATTGACTATTTTCATAAATTGTCTTTCAATTCTATTTTTAAAATCCAAAAGTTCATTCTTATTGGACTTCAATTGAATCAAAACTGGAACATCAGAAGTTCTGCCAGCCTGGTCATCAATAAGCAGGTCAATTTCTTCAATGACGATCGTAATTCTTCGAATAGTGAACATTACTGAATGTCTTAGTAATCCCAAATTAAGCTTGGTATACATGTAAAATCCGATAGGGTGAACTGGCATAATCCCACCCGACTCTGTTCGTTCAAAAAGATCGTTGTATCCTATTTCTCTAGGGTGCATGTAACCCTCGGTCTCGTCCTCATTACATGGACTATCAGCTGAATCAGTGGCCCAGTCATTTGATTTTGCACTGTTACAATAGAAGCAAGCATAAACTAAGTTTTCATATGTATTCCTTAGTTCGATAAAGGGTTTAACTGGAGCAAAATGATCTATATGCATACCTCGCCAACCGTTCATAAGAAAATCATGATCGTTGCAGTATCCGCAACAATGGTGAAAATCTACCTCAAGAACAGGTTTGTATGCTGAGTAATTATCATAGGCATCATTATTACTCGTTGTTAATGGATCTATCTCTCTAAATTTATACATCTCCTTTTAGTGATTTTAAAAGCTTCTTGGTTTGATCAACCAGCTCATTAACCTTTTGTAAATGTATTTCCTGATCCTCGAAAGGCTCAATGATGCTTTCTCTGTCCCTCATTTCAGACAACAGGCTATTCAGAAGTATAATCCTTCTTTTTTCCTTCCCGGTAAGTATTTCACCCTTCTTTTGTCTTAAAGTAAGTTCTGAAAATTCCTTTTTATATTCATCTTCTAAATTCTTATAGTATTGTATATAAGCAAAAAGTTCATTTTTGAAATATTCGTCTTTGATATTATCAAGAACTGTTTTATCGAATATTTTGAAATTGGGAGGAAGCAAACTACCCTCCGTTGAAGCTTTGTCGGTATCACTTGTTAGAATAATCAAAGGCATATTCAGCTTTCTTTCTTTGAACCTCAATAGGAGTTCATCCCCATTAAAATCAACTTTAGAACTCGAGTATCTCAAATAATAGTCTATGGCAATAACATCACAACGATTCGCAATTACTTCATCCACGATTTCATCTTTACTCTTGCTTCTTGGGTCAATTATAAGAACTTCAAACACGTCACTATACTCTTCGAAGTAAAGTTGAAAATCTTCATTTTGTGATTCATCTTCGTCAATAAAGGCAATCTTGTAACTCATTTTCTATAGGGTAATTTCAAAACTATATTAAAGCCGGTTTTGGGACGGATAATTTCCAATACGCCGTTATAGTAATCAACAACTGTATCAACGATCCACATTCCAATACCAGTCCCGACTTTCATTCCATTCCTGTCGATTTTAGTTGTGTAGCCAGGCTTCAGAATAACATAAGGATTAGAGATATACTCTGGTATTCCAGGACCTGAATCGGAATAATCAATAACTAAATATTCAACATCTTCTTCTTCTTCATAGATTATGTCAATTGTAATATTGATTTTCCGCTCACCAGTAAAGCCCTTTTTATCAAATGCGTCAAATGAATTGATCAGGAGATTATTAAATATACTTTCAATGTCGATTGTGAATGCCTTTATCTCTAATTCTGTTTCGGTGGATGTTTTTATTTCTAGTCCTACCTCTCGAGTTTTCAAGGTTTCTATCCAGTTATCATTAAACTCAGTTAGAAACTCACTAAGATTAATTGTTTCTGAGCTCCTCTTATCTTTCCTAATTGCAGCAAGCGAGAAGTCAAGCCAATGCTTTAATCTTTTGTCATATTTCTTAAAAGTGTCAATCCGTTTAAATGGATTATGTCTATTCTCCAATTCCCTACTAAGTTTTTCCTCATCTAATAATTTTTCAATCACGGATCGCAAATTATTAGTCCTTCTTTCCATTTGATTTCTCAAAGTTCTGAACTCATGTCCAAAACTGGTAACCATTAAGCCTGTAGTTGCAAGCGCCCTTAATATTCTGATTTCCTCCTTAGCGTCTTCATAATCTGATTTTATTGCCCCATAAGCCAGTTTTAGAGTGTCTCTTTCAGAACAACAATCATCATCCTTAGATGACTTAGTTGATTTAATCTCCTCGACTATTTCATCAGCCCTTGATTTCGCTTCAATTACCTCATCTTTTTCTCGGTATAATAAATCCATCTCACGAGCTATGGTGCTTTTATCCTCTTCAACTATGGAAATGATTTCTTCCAATAGTTCTTTCAATACGATAAAAGTCTCATTCTCCTGAAAGCCTTCTCTACTTGACTTGTCAACAAATTTCAAATTTGCAATTCTCGAAATATGCAAAGCTCCAGCTACTTGATTAGGAGCTAGTTTGTAGCCACCACCTTTTTTTGCAATTCCAGCTGGACTTTGAGCCTTTCTCTCACCCAATGAAAGCCAGTCAAACGATGTACTGCCGACCTCCCCATATGGTCGAACTCTAAAGTTATCCCTGAATACCTTAATCCCCCCAAACTTATTAAACCATTCAACTCGATATGGTCTAGAAAAATTTCTGTAAAAAAACCGCCTCTTGTTCTCTTCATTCTCACTTAACTTCATGAAGTACAATACGAATTCAAATTCTCCCAACCTATCAAATTCCAATTCTCTTACCGTACCCACCAAAGGTGCTAGTATGTCTTGAATTGATTTGTTTATTACATAATGTCCCTTTCGGAAGGTTGCATGATCGTATGGGAAAACTTGCATTTGTTTCCTCTTGAATAATGTCCTGTCAATTGCATTAACATTAAATTCGTTACGGTCTATTCTTATTTCTATATTCTTATCAGCACCATATTTTGCGGTTAACTTGTAATCATAATCTTCAAATTGCTCATTATTTACTTTGCCAAATTTGTTTTTAATTCGCTTATCAAATAGAAATATGTCAAACTTATGAGTTTTGTTAGGCGGTGATAAGACTTCCAAGTTCTGATAAAGCTTTTCGATTTCTACTTCAGACCACCAATCTCTTAATTCAGATACCTTTAGGATTGTGCCTTGATTTTTGAAATCATTATCAACAATTCCGGTAATTCTTAAATCAGGGATGTTATTCTTAACCTCATGTTTGTAGTCCATTGGTGTCAATTCCCTGAACTCAGCCTGAATTTCACCTAGAGTAATACCCTCTTCTTGGAAATTTTCCCAATCAACTTTCCAGTTGTATCCAATAATCTCACTCTCAGGTTCTGGTTTAGTAATCATTTCACAAATACTTCCAAGCCTGTCAAGTGCAAATCTTCCTATTCCTTTGGCACCTGCTTTGATTCTTCCTGAGTTGGTAACTACATCACTTAATTTGTTACTTGTGCCAATAGTCATCCAATGTTTATCGATGACTTCTTCGCTCATCCCTTCACCACTATCAATTATGTACAACTTATTTTTTGACTTAAAAAAATACTCAAGCTCCTTTTTTGCGTTTTCTGGAATATCTTTCTTTAGTTGAAATGACTCATCACTTTTTTCATAACACAATTCTATTATGGAATTAGCTTCTTGCTCACTGGTCTCCTTGAGATATTTTTTGTAAAACGAAGGGCTAAGGGTAACAGGTAGTTCGTGGTGTCGAACATCAAAATAAACTATGCAAATTTTAGAATCAGCGTCATAACAGTTCTTAACTAGCTCAATAATTGCACCGTCGGCATTTGCAACATTTTCTCGTCCAATTAACCTAGCAACTCTAGCTGATACTTTAAACGGTTTCCTAACCATGATTTTGAATAGTTTTTCTTGATGAAACAATTAAATCTTTGACATCAACATCAAGAATATCAGCAATTCGGTTAAGATTCTCTAAACTAGGCTGGCTCCTATTCTGAACATATGAATTGATCATATTATAGCTCTTTCCAAGTTTTTCCGATAACCATTTTTGCTTTATTCCTTTTTCTTCAAGAACAGCTTTTATTCGATTCATCACAATCTAGATTGAAGGAGTTGGAAGATAGCGATATTGAGTAAATATATCTTGAATTTCAAGATATATTTTGTGAGCTCAACTTAGACTTTTTGTCCTGTTTATATAGAATATATGGCAACTTCCTTCCCTTCTTTTTCAACGAGTTAGTTGTAGTATAAAGGAGCTCTTCTTGTAGAAGATAAATAAGTTCCCCGGAATCCCTAAATGTATTAGATCCGAATCTTGTACAGAACAGTTTATATCACTACATATTACTTAAAGAATCCATTGCGATTAAAGTCACGGCGACTAAGACAAGATTATTTATTTCGAGTTACTTCAAAAACCTACCGCAACTTCAAAAAAACTACAGTAGACTCTGGCCTCAATTACAGCAAACTCAAGGGAAAGTTTGGGCAAACTCCGGCGGCAACTTGCTTATGTTTTGCTTCGAGTTTGCTTATGTTTTCTAAATAGTGTCATCAGCTTAATATTTTGTGTTGATTCAATTAGACATATTATT
Organism: Cyclobacteriaceae bacterium; assembly: GCA_040222875.1. GTDB lineage: Bacteria > Bacteroidota > Bacteroidia > Cytophagales > Cyclobacteriaceae > JAJCYL01. The sequence goes on from JAVKCG010000009.1 coordinate 404,314, forward strand.
ATCTAATAAATATTTTTTATCAAAATAATATGTAAGTAAAAGCAACTAAATGCCAAATAATACCGTTATTAATAGTACAGGTTGATTAAAGCTTTTCTCCCCCTGAATCCGGATAACACCGGGAGCTCCCACCCTATTTAAATTTCTTGTTTAACCTTTAAATTTTAGAATTATGTCTATAATGTATAAAGCCATTGGTCGTGGCCAACCGGGAGTGGTGGGCGGCGGTGAAACGAAGTACTATCCAACTATTGTTCGTGAAAGAAACGTCGATTTCAGACGGTTCATTAAACAAATTGCTGAGTTAAATACTGTAAACACAGCAGATGTCTATGCAGTAATTGATTCTATGCTTCAATTGCTCAGCAGGCATCTCAGCCAGGGCCGAACAATTGAACTTGGTCATTTCGGCAACTTCTCCATAAGCCTCAGGACAAAGAGTGAAGAAACCCCTGAAGAGGTAAATCAAAGTAGCATTACAGGAACTAAGATCCTCTTCCGTCCCAGTAAGGAACTGAAGGATAATATAGCAGGTGTCACTTTTGAGAAAGTAGAGAATCCTGACCTTGCCATCCCAGAGCCGGGTTAATGCTTAACAATTAGTCCAACTGCAAGGCTGTTTGAAAAGACAGCCTTTTTTAGTTTTCTTGAACAAATATTGAAGTCAGGCCAAGGACGTTCACCAATAACAGCAATTTCGTGACCTTCATTAAAATTGTACTGTGCAGAGGATTTTGGGATCGGTATACGCAAGGGCTTTAATACTTCATCACCCAAACATCTCCAAAAGCGCTGAATGATGCCAACGCAGCCTCAGCTTGTTCCGCTGTGGCATAATCGGCGACGGAAATACGATGATAGACTCTTCGGTTGCTGAAAGGACTAAGCATCTTGACGTTGATCCCTTCTTTGGCTAGCTTGTTGGCGTAGTCCATGGCCAGATCATCATCTACATTGGTAGTAACTATGATGTAGAACCTTCCTGTGCGGGATTCTACAAGCTCTACCGTACCCGTGGCATTTCTGGCTGCCAAAGCATCTAGTTTTGCCTGGATTAATGCCAACTGATCTTTAGGGTACTGCTCATTGGGAAAAATGGCTGAAGCTTCAGTATACAGCGATTTTGCTGTTTCCCAATCTTCTTGTTCAAATGCAGTGTTGGCTTGTGCAATCAAGGAGTCATACTGAACTTTTTTTTGCGCCTCCAATTCCTTACGCTTCCTTTCTGCTTCTTCCTTCGCAATCTGCTCTAGCCGTTCTCTTTCAAGGGCTTCCTGCTGAGGTTGGTAAACAAATAAATACCAGGAAGCTACAGCCACACCCAGTACAAACACCACTACACCAATGATTACTCCAATCTTACTCCGGTTAGATTCTTCACTCATAACTAGCTAGTTAACACTTTTGACTTAAAGGTAATTGATAACAAACATCTCTAGATTATTTAAGCGCCTTATTTCTGGGCCGATAATCACTCAGCTATGATTTAATTCTCGGTGAGTAGATATATAAGTAAGGAACTAATTAGTTGGCTTAAGGGTGAAATAAAACCCGGGGCTTAATAATTCTACTTTTCAAGCACTTCAAATATCTGAACACGCTCCTGCTTTCCTCTTAAGAGCACCTCCCCTTTCTCCACAATGTTGAAGTTGTGTTCCTCTTCAAGATTATTGACCACCTCATCTGTAATTAACAATTGGGCGTTTTTCTCATTGCATTGACCCTGCACCCTGGCTGTTGTGTTCAAAACGTCACTGTGATAGGCAATATCTCGTTGCACCACCCCTACCTCAGCAACCATCACCAGCCCCAGGTGAATTCCAGCTTTAAATTCAGGTACTACACCATATTTGTTCATATAATATTCCTGTCGTGATTTTAAGTAGCTGTTAAAAGCAAAGTATGTTTTGATGCAATTGGAGTTGGCCAGGGCCATTTCAGTGCTCCAGGTTAAAACAGCCTCGTCGCCCACATACTGGTATACCGCAGCTTTATATTTCACAACCGCAGGGTGCAAGTCCTTAAAACAATCCTGGATAAAGAAGCTATATTTTTCATGCCCCAGCTTTTCGGCAATGGTAGTTGATGATTTTAAATCAAGGAACATAAAAGCCCGGTTGTCTTCTTTTGCCGGCCGATAATTACCAAATAGCAATTGAAAAAAAATGTATTCCCCTATTTTGAGCTGAAGCGTTCTAAATATGCTCATAATGACGTTTCCGACAGCACCACCAGTAAATAAAAACATAACTGTTGCGCTGAAAACATATCGATTAAACCCTGTCTCAATCGGATCAATGTTCCCTTTATCGATATCGATCAAATAATTGACATAAGCTATTATGGTAAGCACCGCACCTGTTAAAAGGAATTGATAAATCGTTCTGTTGAACATTATCCGGCCTAAGGAATGATGATATAGCCCCTTAAACTTTAGGTATGCTTCCATTAAAGTGTATGGAATGCCCACGAGGACTCCCAGGATTATTCCATTACCATAAATTCTGATTGGTGGGATGTAAATATTAGTTTGAACAAATGCTATAGTGCCGATATCGTAATACCTCACCGCTAAAATGAACGTGAACAATAGCGTCCAGAAAATGACATTGAAAATAAGATTGTACAATATCGATTTCTGGCTTTTGTTCATTGGGGCTTCAAAGCTATAAAACGATTCAAATATGTGGTTGGGGACTTATTTGTACTGAAAAATGAAATCAAGATACATTATAACCGATGTCACCGGGAGGTAAAACTTGAGACATCCCCATGCTAAACTAACTCAAACTTTAGCTAAAAATCCATTACTTAATTTCACCACCTGTTCAACCTTCTTTCTCTTAATAAACCCCCGAATAATTGTATCGATGTCCTTATGGTTTTCATGATAGGCCAAATGCTCTTTAATGGCCTCTAAACCCCAGTTAAGCACATATTCATCCACATAACCAAATCCTTTGTAGATGCCATTTTCAACCAGGACGATACTTTTTTGGTACTCACCCTTGCCTTCATCTATAATTAAATAACTCTCGTCTTCATGATAGATATCCAGGGCATCCATTACCCTTTGGTTATATGTTGACGCCTCTTCTTTTCCATTGCAGGCACCATTGCACAAGTTCAACTGGTGCAGCATGCAAGCCTTTCCTACGTTGCGATATAGGCCACAAAATGACTGGCACAACCTATTTTCTTTGCTCACCTTATGCAAAAAACTTTTCCCGCTTTCTTTACTTCGGAATTGCATTATGGGTTCATTATCGGTGCTTTTTTTCAAGAAGAGCTTTAAATAACCCTGCTCCACCTTTTGATATAAACCCCAGGGAAGAGTTCTTCTCCGCTGAGCCCTGTTGAAGCGGGGCTGAAGTGCTTTTATTTCCTGTGATTCTAAAAGCAGTGCGATCAATTCAGATCCTGTAAGCTGATAATTGATAGACGCTATTTGTGAAGCCATCTCAATAGCTTTAATGCTCTGATGATTTCTGAAATGGTCTAAAACCCGACTTCTAATATTGACACTCTTACCAACATAAAGCACCTCATTGTGGCCATTAAGGAGATAATAAACACCGGTTGCTTCAGGTAAAGCATCGATTTCTTCACCGGTTAATTTAGATGGCAGGTTCTTTTTAATCTCAATCTCATCACGCTCTTTAATAGCCAATAGATAGTTAAAGAGTTTTAGGGTAGCCTTCGCATCTCCGAACGCCCTATGCCTGTGCTTAATATCAATATTGAAATGTTTGCAAAGGGAACCAAGGGAATATGACGGTAGGTTTTTAACAAGTCTGCGACCGAGGTTTACAGTGCAAAGCCTTGGCCGCTGATAATTATATCCCAACGATTTAAATTCTTTCTTAAGGATGCTATAGTCAAAGCTCACATTATGAGCGACAAATGTGCAGTCTTGAGTGTATTGCACCACCTGATTGGCAATCTCATAAAATGGCGGAGCATCAATCACCATTTCATTGGTGATGCCGGTCATTTGGGTAATAAATGTTGGGATAAGTTTACCCGGGTTTACAAGACTCGTAAAATGATCAATTTCTTTCTTGCCATCCGAAACATAGACCGCAAATTCAGTGACTTTATGGCCGTGGCCATCGCCACCTGTTGTTTCAATATCAACTATAGCATACATCCCAATTTAGTTAGCGTCTTACAATCAAAACACTAATTTATTTAGTTTTATTAATAGTAATGGGTGTGTAGTACTATTTATTTTAGTATAATGATTGATCGGCCATTGATGGTGATAGAAGGCCTTTTTAACCCTTTAATAGCTATGTAGCGATTGAATCATTCGGCAGTGAAACCGCATAAATCGAGACCTCCTTTTGCTTGCCCTTCAAAGGAATGGGTGGTAGCGCATCAAAGTTATGCGCCGAAGGGCTTAGCTTATCTTTCAGATTAGCGGAGATCAAAAATTCTTGATTTAGCTCATTGCACTTTCCCTGTATCCTGGCGGCCGTATTAATCGCATCACCATGATAAGCAATCTCTTTTTTGTACCTACCAATTTCGGTAACCATTACAAGGCCTTCATTTAAGCCAGCTTTAAAAAATGGTTCGCAGCCAAATTTGTCAAGATAAAATTGGCGCTTTGACTTCAGTTGTTGCTTGAAATTGAAGAATGCCTGAATGCAATTCAGATTTCTCAATCCATCTCTAAGCTTCCAGGTTAACACTACTTCATCCCCTACATATTGGTAGATTTCAGCTTCATTCTCAACTACAACACCCAGATCATTAAAGCACTCCTGGATCATTGAACTGTATTTTTCATGCCCTAGTTTTTCTGCCAGGAGTGTGGATGATTGCAGATCAAGAAACATGAAAATCCGCTCTTCCTCCCGGGGTGTATAATATCTCCCAAAAATTAGTTTTAACAGTTTTTGAGGCCCAAGCATCAGGTTAACCTGTCTAAGCAGGGCCATGAAAACATCAACAGTGAAAATGTAGAAATAGATTGGAAAGCTGCCGTCTTCAAAAGCAAATTGTAACAGTCCAATTTCAACTCCCATCGATCGGGGTACGACTGCATATGAGACCACCACAATGAAAATCAGCAAACAAATGCCGTATAGAATCCTTACTATCAGCATTTTTTGAAGAGATAGCCTCCGATAGTAATGTTCTTCAGTTTTTACCTGAATTAATCCAGAAATTGCCCCGAAAATGGGTCCAAAAACCATCGAATAGGCAATGGATGTAGACAATTCAAATTGAACAGATCCGGCTTCAGTAGTACCTACTCCACGGACAATGCTTATAAAGATAAAGGCAAGTGTCCATCCAATCATATAGTCAAATATGATCTGCCAGCGTCGTTTCGTATTGAACTTCATTTTATCTGAAAAGTGGGCAATAAAAACTCAAATTACAATGCCAGCTTAAGTTTAGCCAATACCAAATCGATTTAAGAAAGATAAGTTCAGCTGGCCACTTTTATCGCCACATGCCCCACTTTATCGCCGCTCTCAACATGCCTGTGAGCTTCAGCAATTTCGTCTAATGTGAAAGTCTTGCCAATCACCGTTTTAAGCTTGCCTTCTTCAATGAGCTTGTCAACATATTCAAGATCATCGACTCCTTCTTTGGCGAGTTCTATGATGAATTTCTTGCCTCCTGTTAATGCGGCAAAGCACCCTTTAATTGAAGCACCAACCCAGGGAGTTCCGAGTACGTACCTCCCACCCTTTTTGAGGGATTTCATCATTTGCCAGACACGGTCGCCTCTCACATCAAAAATCGCATCGTATTGTACACCATTTTTTGTAAAATCTTCTTTGCTGTAATCGATCAAATGATCTGCACCCAGCTCCCTAATCACTTCAAGCTTATCCCCTCGATCGACCCCGGTTACTTCCGCTCCCCAAAGCTTGGCTAACTGAACCGCATAAATACCAAAACACCCACTAGCCCCATTGATGAGCACCTTATCACCCGCTTTAATTTCAGATTTTCTCATGTAGTGCAGCGCATTGGTGGCTCCTGTCGGCACCGTAGCCGCTTCTTCGAAAGTCATATTTTTGGGTTTTAAGGCTATGGCATACTTTGCTTTTAACGCCTTGTATTCAGCGTAAGCCCCATGCTTAAACTGGCTCCGGCATGCACCTCATCTCCTATTTTGAATTTGGCGACTTTCTTACCTAACTCTACCACTTCACCGGCCAGTTCTAAGCCCAAAACCTTGAGCCTTGGTTTGAAAATCCCCATATATATTCTCAGGGGCAGCCAAAACAGTACATGCATGTCAAACCGCCTCATTTCGCAATCTCCTGGCATTGCCGAGGCAGCATGAACCTTAATCAGGATTTCATCATCCTTTGGTTCAGGTTTGGGCAATTCGCCTATCTTTAACACATCTGGTGGGCCATAATTGGTCCAAATAGCTGCTTTCATTGGCTATTACAGATACTGTTGCAATTCGTTTTTGAAGTAAGAAATACTGGTTGCGATACTTTGCATCGAGTTGTCAGCATAATTTCCGCCCTGCTCAAGGTAATAGTATTTCAACCCCTCCTGAGAGGCATTTTGGAGAACGTCATGATAATCGATCGATCCATTGCCCAACTCTGAGTAGTCCCGGGTTTTCTTGTCCATATCCTTAATGTGCCACATCACGAAGCGTCCCGGCTGAAGGGCAATCAACTCTGATGAACTCAACTTTGATGAGTGAGCTGCCCAATACATATCAAGCTGTAGTTTTACAAAATCAGGATCGGTTTCCTGGAGTATAATATCATAACCGCAAACCCCATCATAATCTGTAAACTCAAAATCATGGTTATGATAGGCGAAGCCAAGTCCGGCACTTGTTACTTGCTCCCCTATCCGGTTAAGAATTTCAGGCAACTTCTTGAATGTTTCAAGGTTTCTGGCTTCTTCGGGTAACCAGGGCCATGTGATGTAGCTTTTACCCAATGCTTTTGCCCCCAGAATGCAGCGATCAACGTAACTCTCAAGTTCATCAAAAGGTTTATCCAAAAATTCAAATAAAGGATAATGACCACTGGAAACTGTTAAGCCGAGATCATCCAAAATCATCTTAAATTCTGAGGCATCAAAGCCATAATACTTGAGGTTTTGAGGATCGAAACCATAAGTCTCTAAATCCTGGTAGCCTAATTCAGCTACTTTTTGCAATGTGCGGATCGTTTCTGCTTCCAGGGCATCTCTAATTGAAAAAAGCTGAATCCCAATTTTATATTTTGGTATTCGGCTCTGGCTACATCCAAATTGAGCAGTCATTATTGTCGCAGAGGCAAGAGCTGAATGCTTAATAAATTTTCTCCTATTAATTGGTAAGGTTCTCATGATCTTATTTGCTAACAGGGTTCAATTTAACCATGAGACCCATATCATAAAATCGGTATTATTCCTGCCGTAATGAATCCACCGGATTACCCATGCTGGCTTTCAAAGTTTGGAAGCTTATGGCCAATGCCACCACTGCAACCAGAGCGAGTGTTGAAAAGGAATAGATCCATGGGCTCACCACTATTCTGTTAGCAAAATCTTGTAGCCAAAATTCAGTGGCGAAATAAGCCAATGGCCAGGATATTAAAGTGGCTATCACAATCAACCTGACAACTTCACTGGACAGCAGCCTTACCATTGAACCAACGCTGGCCCCTAACACTTTTCTTATTCCGATTTCCTTTTTCCTAATGGCAGCTGTATAACTGATTAATCCTATCAGTCCAAGACAGGCAATAAATACCGACAGAGTGGCGAAAACCAGTAGCACCTGCCCTGTATTGGTCTCAGACTTGTATAATTTTTGGTAATCTTCATCAAAAAAGAAGTACTGAAACGGCTTGTCTTTGGCATGTTTTTGCCAGGTTTCTTCAACAAATTGAACTGTTTCCCGAATATTTTTAGAGTTACTCAGCTTCACAGTAACATATCCCTTTGCTGTGGGGTCAAGCTCAAGTGACAATGGTGTGACTGTTTTGTGCAGTGATTCAACATTATAATCCTTTACAACACCGATTATAGTAAGCGGTCTGTCTTTCTTAAATGCTGATGAAAGCGTTTTACCAATGGGGTCTTGATAACCCAAAGTTTTGACTGCCGATTGATTCAAGACGACGGCATTCGAATCGAGGCCGTATTCTTTGGAAAAGAACCTACCTGAAACCAGTTCCAAACCCATCAATTCCAAATGATCATATGAAACCTGATTATTCTGAAATAAAAATGTTGTTGGGTCGTCTTTCTTTCTGTATGACCTAATTTCATAACCCTTGCCGGGAATAGTTTCAGAATTTGATACAACACTGACGTTCGGATTTTGCCTCAGGTCTTCTTTAAAAACCTCCAGGCTGTTATTTAACCAATCAGGTCTTTTGATCACTAACGTTTGATCCTTGTCAAAACCCAGGTTTTTAGAAAGCATAAAGTCTATTTGATTGTAGATTACCACTGTACCGATGATAATCACAATTGAAGCAGTGAATTGAAGTGTGACTAATAGGTTCCGAAACCATCCTGACCTAAAACCTGTTTTTAACTTTCCTTTTAAAACATCCGCCGGCTTAAAAGCTGATAGTATAAATGCTGGATAGCACCCGGCGATGATTCCAACTGCCAGGGCTAAAATGATTAGCGCTAAAGGTCCTACATGGGTTGAAGTAAGATCTACCGCTAATTCTCTGCCAACCAATTCATGGAATGATGGCGTTAGCATCACCATAGCAATGGCACTCAAAATTGCGGCAATAACCGAAACAAGAACAGATTCAAAAATGAACTGATAGATCAACCCTCGTTTTGTAGAGCCGATAACCTTCCTCACTCCTACTTCTTTAGCTCTGGTAGCAGAATGAGCCGTAGCCAGGTTGACAAAGTTGAAAATTGCTATTGATAGAATTACCAGCCCTATTAAGCCATAAATATATATGTAGGTGATATTGCCGCCTGCCTCTAATTGATCATTAGCAGTTGATTTGAGGTGGATATCTGTCAAAGGCTCAAAACGGAACCTCACACTGTTTCCGGCTCCTTCCCATTCGGCAATTGCCAGCCCGGTATAGTATTCAATCTCTTTAGCCATAAACTCATAAAAGAGCTCATGGGATTTTTCCATCAATTCATAGGCTGACGCACCATCAACCAGCACAGCGTAGGTATGCAAACTTGTGCCCACCCAACGAGTGCTGCTCTCATATGGCGTTGAACTTAAAGATGCAAGCATGTCGAACTGAATGTGTGAATTCGCTGGAGCATCTTCAATGATCCCCGTTACCTTATAAAATATTGTGTCTTCTTCAATGGTGACCAACTCACCCATGGGATCATTATAACCAAAGTACTTCTCGGCATAAGATTCAGTCAATATGATCGATCTGGGATCTCTGAGGGCAGTTGCAGGATTGCCTTTCAAAAGCTTAAAATCAAACACCTCAAATAACTGATCATCGGCATAGAGAATGCCCTCCTCAGATATTTTCTTCTCTCCGACGCCCACCAATTTGGAACCCATTCTTTTAATTCGGGTCGCCTTCAATACTTCAGGATACCGTTCCACCAGGAGTTTGGCTAAAGGTGCTGATGTGGTGGCCTCATTATTAGCTTGCCCTCTAATAACAGCCTCATTTCTAATGCGATAAATATTAGAGTGTTTTGAATGAAAATTATCGAAACTAAGTTCATTGATAATATATGATGCGATGAATGTAAAGCTGGCTATACCAATTGCCAGGCCCGAGATATTGATTGCGAAGTAGCCCTTATGTTTGAGCAAGTTTCTAACTGCGGTTACATAGTAGTTCCTAAACATGATGATGTGATTAAATTTTGAGTTTTGACCGAATCCCACAACTGATGGCCGCACCATTTTAATGACCTCTTTGCGGTATATCCATCTGGCTTTGGATTCATTGTATTTGACCTTGTTTTCTTCGAAAGATTCCTCCAAATCCCCTTGCAGTTCTTCGTATAGCTCATTTTTGCAGAACCATTCGAAGAATCTCTGAAAAACAGAAGGAGTAGTTGTTTTCATTTTGAATAGAATTTCACCTATTCAGTCCTTAGCCCCTTAACAGGACTGGTCGTTATAACTTTTCGTACCTGCGTCGAGATTACCAGTAACAAGACTGACAGTAACATTACCAATGATATCAACATGCCTGAAGTCGTAATTGGCATTGGGTATGCGTACAGCATTTCAAGACTGGCCTTACCCAGCCAATAACTAAATGGTACTCCAACAAGGAGTGATATTGAGAAAAGAATAACATATCGCTGCCCGATACTTTGAGACAGGTTGCTGATTCCCGCTCCCAGGGCTTTTCTTATGCTAAATTCCTTGGTTCGACCAGCCACGTTAAGTGTGATCAGACCATAGAGCCCTAAACTGGCCAGCAAAACGGCGATGATCGCCAACGCTCTGAAAAAGCCTTCAGCTACAGTGAGGTATTGGAAGTAATCATCCCAGACATCTTCCTGATAGCCACCCTGAAAAGGGATTTCTGGAAACAATGTTGCCCATTCAGTTTGAAGGGCTTCATAAGCCTGCTTTTGCTGACCATCAGCTACCTTAAATGACAAATATTGAAAATCCTGCTCATCAGCTACCCGAAAAATTGTTGGCCTGATCAGATCAGAAAAAGAGTAAATATGAAAATCTTTGGTCACGCCAATAATCTCAAACCGAGAGCTGTCAATTTTGAAAATTTCACCAATCGGGTCTGGAAGCCCTAGTCCCTTAACGAGACTTTCATTTACGATTATTGCCTGTTTGTCATTAGCAGATTTCTCTACGAAATTTCGGCCATCCAGTAATTCAACTCCGTGGGTTTCCAGGTAATTGGCACCAACCAAAAGCTGGCGAACCTCATATTTTCTTCCTGGTAATTGGATAACTGCAGTTGAAATCTCCCTGCCCAAATGATGCACAGAGCCTGACAAACTTTCAACCATTGAATGCTGTGACATAGCATCACTCAATTGAGTAAAGGCAGCCTCATCTGCCACTTCTGTATAAAGCGCATTTTGCTGGTTATAGCCCCAGCTTCGCTGCCGCTGGTAGTCATTGTTCTGTGAGTAAAGAACAGCAATCGTTATACCCGCACAGGTTAACACCAGCTGAATTCCCAGAAAGATTTGAGTCAGTGGGTTGCGCTTACCAAACCGAACATTGCCTTTAAAGATTTTAACTGCTTCGAACTTTGAAATGTAAACCGCGGGGTAAATCCCGGATACAATTCCTGTTATCAATACCACTGAGCCCAAGAATATCCACATATCGGGATTGACCAGATCAACTGATAGTACCCACCCTGAAAAACTTTGCAGCCAGGGCATAAAAAGGGTTGCTGCTAGCAATATCCCAACTACCAAGGCAAAAGCTGTTACGAGGATGTTTTCTGTTAAGAACTGGACAGCAACCAGGGCTCTGTTCGCCCCGATGACTTTTCTCAAACCTATTTCTTTGAGTCGTTTTGAAGCCGATACCACAGCGATATTTAGGTAATTGAAACATGCCAACACCAACATGATTATTCCGATTACTGGCATGCCCATCCTGGCTTCTTCATTGCCATCAAATGATATGCTATTACGCATGTTTGATGACGCAAAATGAAGATTGGCCAATGGCTCAAATTCGAATGATTTGATCGCCCAATCTGTTTCAATGGCATTTTGGATTTCTATATACTTATCCATCCCACGCTGAATGGTTGCCAGATCTTTGGCGTTAGCCACCTGGATTAGGTTAGCATCTATAAAATGTGCCCAATCGTTGGGGTTGAATTCAGGAACTGCCTGATAGAAATTCTCAAAATTGATTAGAAAATCAAAATCGATAGTTCTGTTGTCAGGAAATACTTCGGCTACTCCGCTGATAGCAAATGACTTGCTATTACCTTCACCAAAAATCACCTGGATATTTTGACCAATCGGGTTCTCATCTCCGAAATATTTGATGGCCATTTCATTACTAAGGATGATATTATTAACCTCATTTATAGAGCCCTTTACACCAGTCTCCAGTGGAAAGGTGAACATCTCCAAAAATGTAGGGTCCACAAAACGAACCTCTTCATGAAAGACTTTGTCATCATATTTCATGACTACATTTCGATCTTCAATACGGCAAGATTTTGTCACCTGCGGGAAATCAGCTTTCAGCATCTCACCCAAGGGCGTTGGACTGATGCCAAACTGCTGCTCAGTGCCGTCCCTGTCTACAAAGAATGTAGCCAGGTAAACGCTGTTCTTGTTTTCATGGAACTGGTCGATGCTTTTGTCATACTCGAAAAAGGCATAAACCACCAGGCAAATGCCTAATGCCACGGCTAAACCAAAAACGTTGATGAAACTGGTCATCGGATTTTTGATCATGCTGCGGTACGACGTTTTGAAATAGTTTTTAAACAAAATGGAGTGGTTGAACCTTTTTGGCACAATGCCACGAATTACTGATGGACGAATCATTTTAATCACTTCTTTTCGGTAAATATTTCTTGCTGTGGTCAACCCGAATTGTGATGTATTTTCTTCAAAAGCTTCTTCCATGTCACCCTGCAATTCTTCAAATAATGAAGGCTTGCAGAACCACTCGAAGAGGCGGCTAAAACCAGATGGTATTGCAGGCTTGCTCATGAAAAACTGATCTTGGGAACAAGGCTCCACATTTCTTCACGGAGTTCTTTGGCTTGCTTCAATGCTTCCTTACCGGAATTAGTTAAGGTGTAGTAACGCTTGCGGCGGCCGCCTCTTTCAGCAGTGGCCCCACCTACATGAGAATCGATAAAGCCCTTTTCTTCCAGCCGGCTGAGTGCAGCATGCAGCGCTCCCCTACTCAGGTCACGTTTTAACCGCTCACCGATTTCTTTCTGAATCTTAAACCCATAGGCTTCATCATCAAGAATAAGAATGGAGAGTAGTACGATTTCCTGAAATTCACCGAGGTTGGTTCCCTTCATGGTCTAATTTGTTTCTGATTTGAAGACCAAACGTAGGGGTTATTTATTTGTTTCACAAATTAGACAGAAATGGGTGATTGTCTGAATTGGGATTTGTTGGATTTATGGATGAATGGATTCGCTCATGTTTTTGAGTAATTTTTCTGTTGTCGAATCTCCACGTCGTTACATTTACCAAATGGATAAAATTGGAGACATTGAGGTTTATTTGGACGACATAGAAATTATAGAATATTTAAAATCTGTTCCTGTACTAGAAGACCAGGATAATAAAAGCATTCTTCGGCTTATTGAAGAAAGTCAGGGATCGGATTTTGGAACAGTATTTGGTTGGTCTGATGTATTAATTGTGATCTATAAGTTTGACAATAAGTTTTACTCAGAGGAAGATTCAGGGCTTGTGATGACAATATCTTCTCGCAAAGATGCTATGGAGCAAAAACAAATGTGGGAACAATTCTGGAATCAAGGGATGATGAAAAGTGAAAAAATTTACAAGAGTTTAGTCGACCTACTTGTTGCTAATCATGCTGTTTATTTAATGCATTCTAATCAGGAATCTAAATAATTCATCTTCCCAATCAACTCGGACCTAAGCCTACTCCTATATGCTATTTTGAGATCAATGAGATTTCTGGATCTTAATATCCATCTAATTCGATGTTTATTTTATTCAAATCTAAATTCAGACAAACTTCTGCTTATTCCTCGGATGTCGTAGTCTTTTCACTTCCAAACTCTTCGCACCAAAATTGAGAAGCAACCCCTTGTCTAGTTTGTAAGCCACTAGATAATTCAATCCCTGAGCTAGATGAACATCTTCAAGTTTTACAAGGGCTTTAAGCTCAACTAAAATCTTATTCTCAACAAGGAAATCAACCCTTCTGGAGCCAATTTCCTCACCATCATAGAAAATTGGAATTTCTAATTCTCTTTCGAATTCCAATTTCTCCTTCCTCACCTCAATTGCCAAAGCTCTTTGGTATATAACCTCTTGAAAACCATTTCCAAGAGTGTTATGCACCTTCATGGCACAGCCAATTATTCTATAAGTTAAGTCATCTTTAATTTCAGTAGTCATCTGGTAATCCGTTAATCTGGCTAATCCAAATTCAGACAGTATGCAATGTTATTAAATTATTCTTTTTTGTCTGAATTGGGATTTGTTGGATTTGAGAATAAAAGCGTCACCATTAAATAATCTGTATCTGCACTGGCACTGCTATGACCATGCTCCTGAGCTCTCGTACCATCTACAATTTCCCATTTCAGTTCCTTCCCGGTCATTAGATCATAGACAGCATCCACTTTGTGTTCGCTACCCTTCCTCAGCGTGTTGAAATAGTGTCTGGCTCCTTCTGAGGTGGCACTTACGTCGTAAATAATCCTAAAACTTTGGGTTGATGGTTCCAGTAATTCGTACCTGGTGTAGCTGTCTGATTGTGTTTGCTGGGCATAGCTTGTGAAAGGGAAAAGATTGCTAATGATGATAAGTGAGAGAAGTCTGTGCATACAATTCTGGAATAGATACACTTTAAAACTCTACGGATTAATTTCAAATTGCAAGTATTGATTGATAATCGGAACCAATTAGAGCGTTTATCAGTGACAATCCCGAATTTGAATGCTCAGATTAACTGTTTGGCGAATTGAAAAACACACTCAATTAATCCTCGTTAGCCAATTAAAATCCTAAATGAAGAATACAATCACTATACTCCTATTAGCCTTATTACCAATTATTGGCTGCGGTCAAAGTGATTCTAAAAAACTGACCAATGCTGAGGTAGAGAAAGTGATTGAAAGGTTGAGCAGTCGGTTAATCAGATCATATGTCTATCAAGACAAAGCGGAGCGGATGGTCAGGCAAATTCAACAACAATTTGAAAGCAATCAATATGATGGGTTAACATCACCTCAATTGGCTGAATCACTTACCAAAGATTTACATAGCGTTGTGCTGGATAAACATTTGGCAATAGCGCATTCATCAAAGCCCTCAAAAAGAGCAGAATTAGGATATCCATCTAGAGCTGAAGTGGAAAGCAAACTGGGCTTTGAGCGGGTAGAAGTTCTAGAAGGGAATATTGGGTTTATTGATCTAATTGGTCTGGTACCATTAAACAATCAAGTCTCCAATCGTATTGCTGAGGTGTTTGAACAGTTGAAGGACGTTGATGCCCTGATAATAGATTTGCGCAAAAATGGTGGTGGCAGTGCTGCCACAGTGGGCTTGGTCAGTAGCTACTTTTTTGACAGGCCGCCATTTGTCATTAATTCTGTTTACAACCGCCAATCAAACCAAACCAGCGATTTTAGAACTACTGATAAGGTCAATAATAAACTGCCAAATACTCCTATTTATCTGCTTATCAGTGAATTAACATTTTCAGCGGCAGAAGAATTCTGTTACAATCTTCAGCAACTAAAAAGAGCGACAATTGTAGGTGAACCCTCTAGAGGCGGTGCACACCCAACTTCATCATTTAGTTTACCGAACGGCCTAAACGCTTACATCCCAAATGGTAGGGCCATCAACCCTATCTCAAAAACAAATTGGGAGGGAGTCGGCGTAGTTCCTGATATAAAAATTGATGCAGAGCTGGCGCTTGATAAAGCGATAGAATTGATCATTCAGAGTAAATAGCATTGCTATATAAACAAAAATTAGGGGTCGAAAGACCCCTAATTCAAACCAAAAAATAAATTGATAAAACCCTAGTTAGGGTAGCTATCATGCCCTTTAACCTCTTCGATTTGTGCTGTATGCCTGGCGCTGTGGGCTGCCATAAACACTGTCCATAAGTAACTATTCATTTCACCCAACTGGGCAATTAGTGGGTTATAATGGGCTAGAAGTGGCTTGTCAGTAGTGCGGATAAATTTGATATTCTCATCTCGCAGGGCTTTGAATTCTTTGATGAACTCCTTCGGTGTTTTCCATCTGACTTCCGTGGTCATTGGTTCAGTACCGGCTGCCACAGGAATTTTTGCTGTTTTCCTGTTTTTTTCAGATATAATATTCAAAACAGCTTCAACCCTGCTGTCCATGTCTACTTGTTTATCATACTGCGGAGGTGCTTCCAGCAAGCCTCTAGACCTCTTGGTTAAGGATTCTTCAGCATTCATCAAATGGTCACAAATTTGTGCAATTGACCAAACATCCTCGGCTGGTTTATACAACCACTGATCAGCAGATAATTTTTTCACCTTTTCAAAAAGGTTCTTTTCTGTGTCAGTTAGATAGTCCACCAGGTAATCCCTTTGGGCTTCTGACATTTCTCCCGCGGATTTTGAACTCGTCCCGAACATGATCATTACAACTGATATTAATAGAGTTTTCATAATTAAATTATTGTTTTTGATGTTTAGATATTATTGGCGCCCCATTTTGTCTTTATTGACCAATCTGAATATTTGTCCACCAGGGCAATGGAAATAGTAAAATGTACTTTGGTCTTCACCCAGATAGGGTGGATAATGTTCTGCGGTGTTGATAGCTTTTAATCGTCTTTTGGCCTCAACAAAATCTACGGAAGAGACCATTAGACCTACTTGCATGGCATTCACAAATTGGTCTTTCGTTAGCACTTTGCTCTCATCATCTGTATAAACAAAAGCTACAAATCCCCTCCATTAAAATGAACCCTGTCATAATTCCTGGCACTCTCAATTCTGAGCCCCAGCGTATCGCCGAAGAATGCTTTTAGCTCATCCAGAACGTTGGCGTTTAGGTTAACTTTCGTTCTGCCTCCGAACTCAATAATTAAACTATCGTTAGAAGCCGAAATAGTTTTAGTTTCTCCAAATGAAATCGAGGAGGTCGCAGTTATAAGAAATATGCTGCCTAGTATTAACAAACTTGTATCCATGTGCATTTTTTAAGTTTGGCAAGTAAAACCAGCTTTGATGCATCAAGGATTCAGTGGAAGATAGTATTTCAATCCAATGGTAGAATCTGTTAATTAAATGGCATTAAACAAGAATATTTGATCCGTTATGAACCAGCATGTACACCAGGCTATTACGCATAGCTTCAATATTGCAAATCTCAATCCGTCCATAGGCAGCGACAAATTAAGGTTGACGCTATGGCTTAGGGTTTTGGTGATCCCACTTCTAGCGTTAACCATAGTCCATCTAATGTCTTATGGGAAACTGCCTTTTGAAGAAGGCTACCAGTTTCCTTTAATGAGTTTTGTAGCAATCCTTATATATGGCCTATCGATTTGCGAAGTGAACCGGCAATTGTACAATCGAATTTCAGCTCATTTTTCATTCAAGATTGGCTTGTTCCCTTTATTGTTGCGTCACATAATTGGTACATTGCTTGGCACAACTGCTACATTTTTAGCATTGTCATTATTAGTGCTTGCAATTACAGGCCAAACCCAGACCTTTTCATCTTACCTCAGTTATTTATTGATTCTAACCGGTATTTCAACAATTGGCACTGTTCTATACTATTTTATTGATATCGGAAGTTTGATCCCTGATAAGCCAGATCGCCTAAAAGAGCGTTCACATCTTTTAAAATCTGGTACATCTGAAATGTTGGTCATGGAAGATGACATCGCATTTGTTGAATGGAGTGGCTGTTTAGGAAGGCTTATAACATTTAATGGTGAACGTATTATTACCAACTACTCTTCATTGAATGTGATTGAGAGAAAATTGGACTCGGATGCTTTTTTTAGAATAAACCGTAATTTGTTAGTTCATCATAAGGCTATAAGGTCGTTTAAGAAAATTCAAAAAAGCAAGTTAGAGGTTGTGATAGACTTATGCGAAACCAACAAATTTGTGAGCAGACATACGAAAAAGAAATTCAAATCCTGGTTAGAAAACCAAACCGGAAAATCGACTTGATTTTCAAATGATTTTACGTCAGGGTTCATGACTCGGATCCACCAATCATTTGAATTGGAGTTCAGAAATTTTAACGAGATAAGGCGATGGGATTTTGCCTAAACCTTCTCGAATACCAATCTATAATGGTCCATAATCTCTTGTTCGAAGCAAACCCTATTTGGGCTTACCCTGAAGACTGCCACCTGATGGCGAAACTCTCTACTTGTGAGGTATTTTGGGATTAAAGAGAGATACAGCAGGTATTTTTTAAAACTGAATTTGCGGAATTTTTTACGCCACTGGCCTATCGTCTCAATGTAATCTAACCTGCCACTGCTCTGTGAAATGAGCTTAAAATAGGGCTTTGCGCTCTCAATGACCATCTCAGGCCCATATGGTAACCATGAACCCGGGAATTCTTTAACCATTAAAGCCAGTACATTGGCTGCGGAGCCTTCTTCAGCATTCACATCTATTTCTTCAAAAGGAAGCATGTTTTTGCTGAAAGTCATCGTTTGCATGTAATACCTGCCTCCTGTTGGCAACAGGGCATTCACTGTCTTGAAAAAATCCTTGTACACCTGCTCCTGCTTGCCTGCCTGCCACTCTTCCACAGAGCAAAAATGCTCCAGGCCTCCAATACAGGTGATCGCATCAAATGTTCCAAAATCATCAGGCTGAACATACCTGCAATCCTTCACACGCACCTTAAAGCCGTTTTTTTGACAAGCTTCTGCCTGGCCTTGTGATAGCGTAAGGCCAATACTCGATGCTCCGCGTTCTTTGGTGATGTAGTTGGTAAACGGGGCCCAACCACAAGCCATATCAAGCACTTTACTACCTTCGGTAATATTCAAACTATCGGCAATGAAAACGTGTTTAGCCCTCTGTGCTTCTTCCAGGGTCATGGTGAAATCGCCATCATATTTGGCTCCACTATAATCCCCGGTTTCGCCCATACTCAATCGAAATATCTTATCTATAGTTGTATATGTAAAATCTAAATCTGCTTTTCCTGCCATTATCTAATATGCTTAATTATTCAGCTTTTCTTTTTAAAACTTCTACGGAAATTCCTTTTGTTGGAGGTTCCGTTACGACTATTGTTAAACTTCTGATTCTTGTTTACAGGCTGGCTGGTTGGCACACTTTCAGATGGTTCAAATTCGGGAATAATGCCTGTGGGAATTTTAGCGTTAAGAAGTTTCTCAATTCCACGTAAAAGTTCCATCTCGTCGGCACAAACCATTGATATAGCTTCGCCCTTTGCCCCTGCCCTGCCAGTTCTGCCAATCCGGTGCACATAGTCTTCAGCTACATGTGGCAATTCATAATTTATCACGTGAGGTAACAATGGAATATCAAGCCCCCTGGCTGCGATATCCGTAGCAACAAGCACTCGCAGCTTTCCTTTTTTAAATCCATCCAACGCGGCTGTTCTGGCGCCCTGGCTTTTATTGCCATGGATAGCGGCTGAAGTAATGCCTTTTTTAACCAGCTTCTCACTTAAGCGATTGGCTCCATGCTTCGTTTTGGTAAAAATCAAAACCTGTTGCCAATTGCCTTCACCAATCAACTTTATGGTCAACTCGGTTTTTTTGCTTTTATCAATCCTAATAACCTTCTGATTGATTTTATCAACCGTTGAGTTTTCCGGTGTAGCTTCTACCAATACCGGGTTTTTCAGAAACCCATTCGCCAGGCTTTTAATTTCTTTGGAAAAAGTAGCGGAAAACAAGAGGTTCTGACGCATTGCGGGTAAAAGGCTCAAAATCTTTTTTATATCCCTCAAAAAGCCCATATCCAACATTCTATCGGCTTCATCCAAAACAAGAATCTCGACATGTGCGAGGCTCAGGACTTTTTGATTGTGCAAATCAAGCAGCCTGCCAGGAGTTGCTACCAAAATATCAACCCCGCCCTTTAATGTTCTTATTTGAGGGTTTTGGTTGACACCTCCAAAAATCACCGTAGAACGGATATCCAGAAAAATTCCATAACTCTTTACATTGTCGTAAACCTGGGCAGCCAACTCACGGGTGGGTGTCAATATTAATGATCTTATCTGTCGCTTCTTCTGAGGTTGGTTTTTTGAAAGCAACTGAAGAATGGGAAGGGTAAATCCTGCTGTTTTACCGGTACCTGTTTGAGCGGACCCCAGTACAT
The DNA here is from genome assembly GCA_040222875.1 of Cyclobacteriaceae bacterium. GTDB lineage: Bacteria > Bacteroidota > Bacteroidia > Cytophagales > Cyclobacteriaceae > JAJCYL01. Next base: position 424,278 of record JAVKCG010000009.1, read on the forward strand.
CTAAACCACCTAAAACCTTGGGTATGGCCTTAATCTGAATAGGTGTTGCCTCTGTATATCCTTTTTTATTAACGGCCTTAAGGAGTGGATTAGATAGGCCCAGGGAATTGAACGACATATAAATTGTTTGAGAGATGACAACTTATGAAGTCATTCTGTAGTGCAAAGATACGCTAAATATTCTGCCTAATTAGTTAGCACTCTTGGTGAGCGTAAAGATCGCTGGTGCGTCAGTGGCACAGGTATGTACAATGCTCATTTCCAGGTGCAATACACCCTGGTCATTGCGTGTGCCTGTGCCAGTATAATCACCGGTACATGGAGGGTTGTCTGTTCTGAGTTGCATATCAATAGTTGCCTGGGTATCAATGATTTCGATTACCCCAATGGCATCAGGAGTAACACCATCGGTATTGAAACCAGGGGTAAAGTTGGCCGTCTCATAGAAGTTTACATCATACAAGTCATTACCAGTTGATCGAAGCTCCATTGAAATAGGGCCTGCGCCAAACTCCCAATCCCAGGTGCCTCTATACTTACCCTCAACTATGGTTAGATTGACAGGCTCCGGCGACATTGGTGGATCCTCATTCTCATCATCTGAACAAGCCACAAAACATGTAAAAAGAACCGCAACCAAAATGTATGAACCTGAGGTATTATATAATTGTTGATAGGGTTTTATCATGTTCATGTATTTAATGATATGATGAATGTATGAAGCATCATCTCTTTTGAAGTAAACCCTGGTCATCCATAAGTCTCATAATTAAAATGATACCTCAATTCACATAATCTCATAGTATGAACCCGGCATTTCCAGATCAATTTTACAATGGCATATTAGTTTGTATCTGCATCCAGCTGATTTTGATTGGTGTTTACAAAATCAACCTTTGGGAGAGACGGTCAGCACTACTAGGGGCATTCTGTATCATTATTGGAACATTATTTATCTATAATCTTTTCTGGGTTTTCTTTCGGGAGAGTGCCTTTTATTCTATACTCCTGGCCAATCATAAAAATATCTATCTGGCACCGTTGCTTTACCTGTATTTGGTCATGCTCAAACCGGATTTTAAACATCATACTCTGGTAAAGCATCTAATGGTACCAACAATTATTTTTATCGGTTATAGCCTGTTGAAACATGGCTTTGAAGAAGTGTTTTTTGAAAACTATAGCCAAACAATAGTTGTAGTGGAGGCTCTACAATTCTTAGTAATTACATACTATTTCATAACGGGGCAAAAGCAATTGTCAAGTTTAAAAAGCTTGCTAAAACCAGCGGCGTACAAGCGATACTTACTGTTTTACAACGGTTTTTTAATATACCTAATCAGTGCTCCTTTTATTAGCCTAAGTACTTCTTTATTCTCCATAAATGAAATTGCCGAGAATTACCTGGCAATTTCGAGGTTCCTGTATATGCCAATGGCTATCATCATCTACTCAATCATTTTTCTATTTGTACTGATCGAATCCAATGAACTCAAATCCCTATTTCTGGGGGAAAAACTCCGGCTGAGTGAAGAGACAATTGAGACTAAACCTCTAATTAAAGACAAGCTTCAGACTTACCTACTCGATCAGAAATTGTTTAAAAAGCATAACCTTGGTATTCAGGAGTTAGCTGCCAGGGTCGGCATAAAGGATAAAGTTTTGGGTGAGTATTTTTTGCATGAACACCGCACTAATTTTCAAAATTTCCTGAACATCCTTAGGGTAGAAGAATTTAAGGAACTTTCCCGAAACCCTGATTACAGCAATTTAAGCATCTATGGAATTGCCAATGAATCGGGGTTTAAGTCGAAAGCAACATTCTACAGGGCCTTTAAGAAGAAAGAGGGGATTACTCCCAATGAATACTTGAAATCAATCTGATTCTCAATTTTCCATGTCGTATATTTTTATCATTATAGAATTGATCTATACATAATTTTCTTAGGTATTTATTTGATACCTAAGTTTCTTATATATATTTGCCTTATGTATTCTAAAGAACTTGTAAAAGGAACTTTAAAAACCATCATTTTAAACCTACTCGAAGAGCAGGGTAAAATGTATGGTTATGAAATCACTCAAAAGGTTAGGGCGATATCTGATGGTAAGCTTGTGCTCACTGAGGGGGCACTTTATCCAAGCCTTCATGCACTTGAAGCTGATGGATTGCTAACTACCGAAACAGTTAATATTGGTAAGCGTATCAGGAAGTATTACACTGTAACTGCAAAAGGGGGCTCTTTAGCCCAGGAAAAAATGAATGAATTTGCTGACTTCGTTAACATGATGAAGCTGGTACTCTCCCCTAAATTCTCAACTCAGATATGACACAATTAACTGATAATCAATTAGAATTGGTTGAAAAAACCATTTTAGAAAATGGGGTAAAAGGCGATCTTCTCAAGGCTGAATTGCTAGACCATATTTGCTGTGCTATTGAAGTGGAGCTGGAAGATGGAAAAGATTTCTATAAGTCTTTAGAATCTGTTTTGAAAGGGTTCGGAGATCGCGAACTATGTCAAATGGAAGATTTTATCGGCAAATACAAAAGGAAAAAATCTATTCTCAGAAAGTTGAGGCTAAGCACAACTTCAATTGCAGCTTGTTTAATGCTGCTTGTTCTTGGTGTTGATGCTCAGGAGCGTCCGCAGATCAAACCGCTAGAAACCAGTTACCGACTCTCCTCTCCTTTTGGCACCAGAATGCACCCAATTCTGAAAGAAGAGAAATTTCACTCTGGAGTTGACATGGTGGTGCCTATCGGCACACCTGTACAATCAACTGCTGATGGTATTGTAGTTGAAATTGAAGTAAATGATAAAGGCCATGGCCTTTACATTATTGTGAAACATGACAACAACTTTGAGACGATGTATGCCAACTTAAAAGAGGCCAAGGTTAAGGTAGGGCAAGATGTTGAAGAGGGTCAGTTAATTGCACTGTCTGGAAATTCAGGTAAGTCCACGGGGCCTCATTTGCATTATGAAGTGATTAAAAACGGTGAAAGGGTAAACCCAGAGGAATACTTCTCAGAATATTAAACAATCAAATTTAAGGTCATAAACTCAAAATTCATTTTAGAATGAAACAGGATAAGTCTGCCAAAAAATGGCTGAAAGAGTGGTGGGATGCCATCGTATTTGCGGTAGTAGTAGCCACGTTATTCAGATGGGCTTTGGTAGAGCCATATAAAATCCCGACTCCATCTATGGAGAAATCTCTATTAGTCGGCGATTTTCTTTTTGTCAGCAAAATGCACTACGGTACCAGATCGCCCATTACCCCATTACAACTTCCATTGACGCATCAAACCATTTGGGGCACTGAAATTCCCTCCTACCTCAGTTGGTTGGAATTGCCGTTTTTTAGGTTTCCTGGGTTTACCTCTATCAAAAACAATGATCCTGTTGTCTTCAATTATCCACCGGAATTGGATCGACCGATTGATCAACGCACTCACTACATCAAACGGTGTATTGGTGTTGCCGGAGATACAATAGAAATCAAAAACAAGGTGGCACACATCAATGGTAGGCCGCTTGAAATTGTAGGAGAACAACAATCAAGTTACCTGGTGCAATCAGAAAGCCAGCTTAATAAACGTTTCTTCAAAAAGGCAGACATAACTGACTACTACCCAACCAATTATGGATATTTAGTTCAGACGATGGAAAACCAGGCTGAAGCCATCAAAGAATATGACTTTGTGAGGCAAGTCCATGAAATACTCCATGAGGAACCACGAGGTAGTCAGGTATTTCCAATTCATCCTGATTTCAATTGGACCATTGACATATTTGGGCCACTTTATGTTCCAGAAGAAGGTGCTACAATAGATTTAAATGAAGAAAGTTTGGCGCTTTATGGGAACATCATCAAGCATCTTGACCATAATGAAAATGTTGAGATTAAAGATGGTCAGCTTTGGATTGATGAAGAATTAAGGAGTACCTACACATTCAAGCAGAATTATTACTTCATGATGGGCGATAATCGACACAATTCTCTTGACAGCCGCTATTGGGGATTTGTTCCTGAAGACCACATTGTGGGTAAAGCACTTTTCGTTTGGTTTTCGATGGAATTAGATAAAAGCATTTGGGAGTTTTTTACTGCTGTGAGGTGGGAAAGGATTATAAGTTGGATAGAATGAAAAAGCCCTCGATGCGAGGGCTTTCAGTTGCTGTGAAATTTGGAAACTTTTTCAAATAGTTTATCGCCGAACAATTATTCGTTTTTGGCCCAAAATTTTACCTGAATGATTTTCAACTGTTAACATATAGGTGCCACTAGGGATCCCTCTTAATATGATTGAGCTTCTATCTGATTCAACACTCTGTGAAAAAACGAATCGTCCATTCAAATCAACCAGATTGGCAACCCCATCTTCATTGGTGATGATAGTCAAATAATCAAATGCGGGGTTTGGATATACTTCGATCCCAATCTCCGCCAGATTGGCAACCCCTGTTACCTCATGGACTGTAAGAGTGGCTGTTACTGAGCCTTCATAATTCAATTCATCAATCGTAGCCACAACTTCATAAGTTCCTGGGGCAACTGGAACATCGGCTGAGCCATTGTAGGTTACAATCACATTTAGACCTTCCGGATTTGTTGAAATCCCAACAGAAATTGGCTGACCGTCGGATTCAACTTCCAGACCAGAAACAATGACTTCAGCTTTTGCTTTGGTAATCATTAACGTTCCTGTTATGTACTCAAAGTCGTAATTTTCGTCTGCACCGCCAGTCAACGTAATTTCGTAAGCACCAACATCACTTGTAGTGGAAGCAGTGGTAGAAGCAGATGGAAGTGCATCCAAATCTGCCTCCACATCACCGCCAATCAAGCTGCCATAGCTTATCGTTAAGGCCGGATTTTCGGTATTATAAATTCTTGTCTGATTGATGGCAGTAGCAGTTAAGGTAGATTTAGCTATAACCAAATGCTGGGTTACAGCCAGTGCATCGTTATAATTTGCGTTTCCAGGTTGCGTTGCGGTTATTTCTACGGCTCCTGCCCCTAATATTGTCACCTGGCCATCTGCAATTGATGCTATTGATTCATCCGAACTTGTGAAAGAGACTACATTGTTGCTTGCTCCACCGGTTAACACAAGATCAAATGGCTGGTCACCATAGGTTTTGGGAGATAAGGTCTCAAAAACGATTACCTGACCCACTTTTTCTACTACTAATTCTTGATTGATCTGTGCAGCTGTATTGTAGTTGTCATTACCATCCTGGCTTGCGGTAATGGTAGTAGTTCCAGCACCAACAATCGTAACGGTGCTGCCTGAAACAGTGGCGACCGATAGTTCAGAGCTTGCGAAAATTACTGCGTTTCCGCTGCCCCCGCCATTAGCAGTTAAACCGAAGGGCTCTTCACCAAATGTTTTGGCTGGTAAAGCACTAAAAGTTATCGCCTGGTTAGCTTTAGCAACCGATACCTGAAATGATTTCGTGGCATTCAAAAATTCGTCAGCCACAGTAACTTCGACAGAATAGGTGTTGCCAATTTGTTCAATTGAAGGTGTCCAATTAAATATGCCGGTACTTTCATTGATAGACATCCCAAGATCAATTGAGGGCTGATCCAAAGTGTAGTTTAATACCTGAACCGGCTCATCAGAATCCGTAGCCACTACTTCAAATAAAAGTGTGCCCAAGGCTGCAACTGACTTATCAGCTATGTTAGTAATAATGGGGGCAGACCCGTTAACGTCAAAGTCAATCCCTAACCCACTACTTGCAGGGCCTGTTGTGTTTATCAAACTGGCTGCACTAAAATTTTCAAATGCTTCATCGGTAAATTCAAAAGTGATGTCAGCCACATCATCCATTTCCTGATGGTTTGTGGCTTTGCCGGTTAATTTCAAGGTTGCCTGGGCATTTGGGGTACTCGTCATCCAAGGGTTATTTTGATTAGCCAAAGCCACAAATCGGTTGTCACCATAAACGACTGTTGAATAACCTGAATTTTCGGGGCAATCCCGAAGCGTCCAATTGATGCCATCAGTGGAAGTCATAGCCGGATGATCGCCATCATAGGCCACTGCTACAAAAACCCCACCTCCGTAAGTGACAGAAAACCAGCCATTGTTCTCTGGTGGCGTCCTTGCTGTCCAGTTAATACCATCCGCAGAAGTCATTATCCGGTCAGCACCATCATCATCAGAAACTGCCACAAAAATACCGTTGCCATAGGTAATCGATGGCCAATACACATGACCAGTTCCGGCCCTAGCTGTCCAGTTAACGCCATCCGGTGATGTCATTACATTATTTCCACCGTTCCAATCTACAGCTACAAATAAACCATTACCATGGGTTACTGAGTTCCACCCCCCATCAATAGCTGTTTGTGCCGTCCAGGTAATGCCATCAGGGGAGGTCATCACCTGCCCAGAACCTGAATCATTGTAGGAAACAGCAACGAACAAGCCATCGCCATAAACAACGGATGACCAACTGCTTTGTGGGGATTCCCTCTCAGTCCAGTTGACTCCATCAGGTGAAGTCATCACCTGATAGGTATCGCCATTACTTGAAACACACACAAACAGGCCATTGCCAAATGCTACACCATACCAACTATTATTGTTTGCGGGTGTTGCTTTTCTCCAGTTTACTCCATCAAATGAATACGCTACCTTGTCTGTCGAAAACGGCATAACAGCCACATAAATACCATTACCATAAACCGCTGATTGAAATGAAGAATGCTGAAGTGGGGCCTCAAACCCGATCCATTGACTGCCTATGGGATTATTTGAATCGATTGTAATTTCAGGGGTAAGGCCTGATGGGATATTGTTGATCCCGATCTCGGTGGTCAGGTCAAGAATATCGTCAGCATCATCATCCTGGAAGGTTTCGCCTGTTAGGGTCATGATGATGGAGCCATTTACCGACCCATCATTGGCTTCAGCCTCACTGAACCCCGCCCCGCTGTAAGAGATACCACTTTGCTGGTCATTAAAATCAATGCCCAAACCAGTTGAAGCAGCATCGTAATTGTTGATTTCCACAGCAATAGAAGCAGCGAATGCTTCATCTTTGAAAACAAAGGTGATTTCAGAAATATCATCGAGGTTTTGGTTAAAGATTGCATTGCCTTCAAGGGTAAGCACTGCTTCAATATCACTGTTTAGTGTAATCAAAGGACTTAGGCCTGATGGAACACCTAGCACTGAAACCTCTGCATCAACATCAAGAAGATTGTCTTCATCTTCATCCTGAAAAGTTTCACCACCGTTCAGGGTAATCACAATACTTCCTGTAACTGCGCCATCATTGGTCATGGTCTCAGTGAAACCCTTTCCACTAAAGGCCAGTTCGCCATTGTTGTCAATAAAGGTTACACCTAATCCAGCATTTGGGGTATAAAGCACCTGGCTTGCACTGTTGTGGCTGAAAGCGGCATCAGTAAAGGAAAATACAATCCCTTCAATATCTTGAGCACTTTGGTGTGTGTTTGCATTTCCTGTTAAGGTAAGTTTTGCGTCAACACTGATGCCGTGGATAACTTTTCCAAGATCTGATATTGAAACGATCTTGTTATCTCCGAAAGTGGCATTGCGCCAATTGCCAGCAATCACACCAGTCTGTGTAATCCAGTTAATGCCATCCGAAGAAACCATAATTTGATCAATGGCTGTATTAAGAGATGTGGCCACGAACAATCCGTCCAAATAGTTGATGCCCGACCAAAACAAGGAGGTAGACCCAGGCCTGGCAGTCCAGTTGATCCCGTCTGGTGAGGTCATTACCCGGTTTGTGCCAGTCGTTGATACCGCTACGAACAAGCCATCTCCGTAGGTTACAGAGCTCCATTCGTTGCTTTCCGCTGCGGTGGTCACCGTCCAATTGATGCCGTCCGTGGAGTACATTACCCTGTTCTCACCTGATGTGCCTACAGCAACAAAAACACCATTGCCGTAGGTAACCGATAACCAACTAGCATACTGTTCAATGGTCCTTGGTGTCCAATTAACCCCGTCAGGTGAGGTAATCACCTGGTTATGATTGTCACTAGATACCGCAACGTACAAGCCGTTGCCAAAAGAGACCGATGTCCAGGCCTTTGTAATACCAGCATTCTGCCCTGTCCAGTTAAGGCCGTCAGGCGAGGTCATGATAAGGCTGCCGCCACTAAAGTTGTAGGCTACTGCGATGAATTGGCCATTGAGATATTTCACCTCTGCCCAAAAATTATTGACTGCGGCGCCTTTTGTCCAGGTGATGCCATCGGTGGAGGTAGCTAAATCACCATTTATTGACAGTGCCACAAAAATGCCGTTGCCATAAGTAATGGCTGTCCAAAATTCATCACCCGCTAACTCATAGTCCTGCCACAGTAGCTTAAGGGATTCAGGCTCATCTAACAGCTCAATTGTTGGCATAAGCCCTTCGGGGATATTCTGAAGCTCAACCTCCGTTTCAAGGTCAAGCATTCGGTCTTCATTCTCATCATTGAAAGTGTCACCGACCAACTTTAAATAAATCGCCCCTTCTACCTCTCCAATGTTTGTTGTGCTTTCGCTAAAGCCGTCTCCGTGGAAGCTAATTGTAGGCCGAACCCCCGTCCCTGTAAGGTTAACCGTGTATGGGTTTGAGCAGCCTGCCACGCTGGTAATTAATAGCTGGGCATTTCTCGTTTCGCCGACAACAGGGTTGAAACTCACATCGAATGTGGTTGATCCACCAGGTTCCAGTGTTGTTGCCGTGTTTGTTAGATCAATAGTAAACTCGCTGGGGTTATCACCGCCCAACGTGACAAATGGATTTTCCGAAAAATCAATTGAAGAAACCCCTGTGTTGACAATAGTGAATGTAGTGTTTGCCGAAGAAGCCCCGATGAAAACATCCATAAAATCATAGCTGCCACCAGATATGAGCAGTTTTTCATCAACCTGAATTCCCAGTGGATAGTTGATCCAGGCATTCTGAATATCAGTAAAATCCTTCAATGTGGCGGCTTCTGTTGCTTGTACCAAGTTAGCTGCAGAAGTTGAGCCGCTGGCATCATTAAAAGGCCAGTAACCAATTAAGTTAGGCTCTGTGCCATGTAGCACTTCATTTTTGTCGGTGAGTATTTGGTTTTCTGTCCTGGCGATGTCCCACAGCCTGAATTCTATTATTGAGCCTCCCTGGAAATCATTCGTAGCGTTCACAATCCCTTCTCCGATCCCGAAAGAAACGCCTCCTGCCAACACCAAATTGGTGGATGTTGTGGCGGTGGCATGCAACACACCATCAATGTAAGTTTTGAGGGTGGTGCTGTTGCCATCATTGTGCCAGGTAGCAGCAATATGGTGCCAGGAACCAGCTTCAAAATCTGTAGAGCTATCATCAGTAAACGCCGCCACATTTCCTGTCTCAGATCCTCCATACCTAAAGTGCAAGCCTACTATATTATGAAAGGAGACGTAGAATGAATTAGGGTCATTAAATCCTATTCCGTTGGAAAACAGGGCATCATCAAGTGGGTCGTTCCAGTTATCTTTTCTAACCCAGGCTTCAATTGTACCTGAACTGTAGCTAAAACCCGTAATACCTGAACCAATATTGGCATATGCACCACTTTCCAATTCCAGAATGTTCCTTCCACAGTCCTCAATTGCAAGAGGTATCTGTGTGATACCGGAATTATCTTCTATGGTATAAAGGCCGCCATTGCTAGATTCGGCATCCAGAACGACATTCAAGAGGTTGTTGTGCGACCCCATGTAGAAATCACTTGCCAATTCAAACCCATTGCCTAACTCAACTTGAGTAACGGTTGAACCATTGTATTGATGAAGTGCTTTATATGTCCCATTGCTTCCATCCTCAAGGGTCATGTACAGAATGCCATCATTTTCAATCATTGGATATTCCGATGACAATCGGAAACCACCTGATATGGGCACAGCTGTTATTGAAATCCCATCGTATTTATACGGTCTGCCATAAATACCTTCGGAACCATCTTCTAAAACCAAATAGAGATCATCCCCATAGGTTTTTATATTGTGCTCATATGAGATATCAAAATTCTCTGGTAAGGTGATCTCAGAAAAATCCATGCCATCATAACCATAAAGGCCCAAGCCATCGCCTTGCATAAGCAGGTGAAGCATGCCATCATAAACCTGCATATTTACTTCCGTGTTCACCTGGTGATTTGCCGGCAAGGTAACCTGGGTTAAATCTGTACCATCATACGTATAAAGCGCTCCCCGAATCCCTGCGGAACCGTTTTCAAGCACTACATACAAATCGCCTGAATAGGCCTTTAACCCATGAAATTGACTGACCCTGTAATCAGTTGGTAAAGTAACCTGAGTAAAAAATTCTCCATCTTCATACCCATACAAAGCACCGTGGATTCCGTTACTGCCATCCTCAAGTACAAGATATAACTTCCCGTCAAATACTTCCATGGTGTAATCCTGGCTGATACTTAGATTTCCCGGTAACGGCACTTCTATATAAATGTCTCCATCAAACTTGAAGAACCCCTGGTCCATAACCATGTAAAGGGCACCGTTATAAGCCTTCATGGGATACCCACTCGATAAAGCATTTCCCTCTGGCAATGGCACATTATTGACATTAACCTGCGCTTTTATGCTAAGCTGTGCTAGGGTTAAAATGATCAATAAAAGCTTGGTTTTGTTTAGAAAAAGCGACCCAATTAGGTGTTGCCTTCTACTGCATATTGAATAATTTTTCATGGCACTTGATTTTAAAATTGAGACCCTTAATTGAGCCTTGTATTAAAGTTGTGCCTTCTTATGATTGAAAATCTCTAGATATTCATAAACACAGCAAATAAGTTCATGAACTATTTAAACTGCTTCATGAGATTTCGACAGAATTATCGAAACTGGTGTGACAGGTTTAAGCCAGTGACAATTGAAAGGAGATCAAGGTCCCTTTTTCTGATAAATCAATATTTAACTTTTGACTATGGAGCTCAACGAACTCTTTGCAGAGTGCCAGCCCCAAACCTGTGCCCTTTTCACCTCCGGTTCCAGGTTTACTGTTCGTTGGTTTATGGTCGTTAATTTGATCGATCACATCTGCAGGTATCCCCTCACCAGTATCCATTACTGAAGTTGTTACAAATTGATCGTCACTTATTGTCTTAATCGCTACCTCTCCACCAGCCGGTGTAAATTTTATGGAATTGCTCAACAAGTTTCTGATCACTGTACTTATCATATTGTAATCTGCCTTTATTTGGGACTCCCTTCCAAAGATGAGTTTCAGTTTGATGTTTTTTGCTTTAGCAGCCGCTTCAAATGCCTCTACTGAGTCTTCAATCAAATCATTAATGGAAAAAACAGTTGGATCAAATTTTAGTTGTTCTGTTTGGGAAAGCGCCCATTTTAGCAAATTGTCCAGCAGGTGGTTTACTGCACCAGAAACAGTATCGACCTGCTTTATTAGCTCTTCCACCTTTTGCTGGTCACCTTTTTTTGTCTGGTAGTCCAGCATCTCACCAATTCCATTTAAAGATGAAACAGGCCCTCGCAGATCATGTGCTACAAGAGCAAAGAGTTTGTCCTTGTCGCGGTTCGATTGTTTAAGCGCACTTTCGGATTCAAATAATTGCTGATTGAACTTCGTTATCGTCTTATTTTGAGCATCTAGCTGCTGACTCGTTTTCTTGATTTTGATATACCCAAAAACCAAACCTGCGCTTATCAAAAGGAACAAAACTGAAGCCCCTGCGAAAACCAGTGTCTGATTCCGCTCTTGAGCCAGAATTAAGGCTGAAAGTTCCTTGTCTTTTTGTAATGAAATTATTTCGTTCTCTTTTTTGTCCGATTCGTACTTCGCATTCAGATTATCAATCAAGGAGCGGTTTTCGATATTTTTTATCGAATCATTGGCTGCGGTGAGCTTTTTGTATGCCTGATAGGCACTGGCAATTTCACCTCTTCGTTCATATAGATCCACATATTCCTGGTATAGATGCGACTGACTAACGAAATCAGTTTTAATCAATTCCATTCCAGCGGCTTTGGAGAAATGCTGCTCTGCAAGGGTGTAGTTGCCCAACTCTTTTTCTAGCGATCCTATTTCAATGTATGACTGGAGTACGCCAACATCATTCCCCTGTAGTTCTTCTAACCTCAGGGACTTGACCTGATGATTCCGGGCTTTTTGATACTGTCCTAAATTTTTGTAAACCTCACCCAACCCGCTATTGGCCCAGGCCTGTTGGGAAATGAAGCCTTTCTTTTCCGCCAACACCAATACCTTGTTCCAGTAATAAATAGCGGAATCATAGTCTTCATTGCTTTCAAGAATGTATGCGATATAGTGCCAGCTATTTACCAGTCCTGCTTCATAATTGTATTTCTTGTAAATTTTCACCGCACTCAAAAAATAGGGTTTTGCTTTGTCCAGTTCGCCCAGTATCAGATAGATAGTGGCTATATTGACTCTAGCATCGGCGACATCAGTTTCGATGCCTAGTTCTTCAAAAATTGCGGCAGCATTGGTGTAGCACTCCATGGCTTTTGGAAAATCAGACTGGTACCAGTAATAACTACCGTAGTTCAGTAAATTGCTTGCAAGCAAGCGACGGTCCTGGATTTGCTCACCGATCCGTTTGGCCTCTTCCGCAAAAACGAGGGCAGAATCAACATCTCTGGTAAGATAGAGCCCGAATAGTGAATTATTCCACCTCGCCTGAAGCGAATCATTTGGAGGGTTTTTGAGCAAAGTTTTGAAGCTGTCCACTAATGAGTGAGATTGAGACACACCTGACCAATTAACTATTATTAGAAATGCGGTAAGGGAGGTTAACTTCAGTAACCAGTGTTGGATGATCTTTATCACTGGTTTCATCAGAGTAGCTTTAACCGGTTTAGGACGTTGGCCTTATAAACACCACCAAGCGGCAGTGACCGGCTGCCGACTTTCACAGTCATCTCAAATTCATCAATACCATCCACTTTTTGAATATTCACTATATGAGACCGATGAACCCTGACAAACCTTGATGAATGCAACCTTTCCTCCAACTGATTCACAGAGGATCTTAACTGATAGTTTCTTTCAGGTGTGACTATGTCGCAATATCTTTCCTGTGCAACTTCAATCCAGAGGACATCGTCATGGCGGACTTTGACCAGCTTGCTTCCTGATTTGATAAAGAAGCTATCATTCACAATAGCATCTTCTTCCCAGCCCTTGTAGTCCTTTTTATCATGTCCCTGCCCAATCCTTGAAAATTTGTAAAGGGCCAATTCAATTGCCGCCTGCAATTGGGTTCGTTCAATTGGCTTGGTCAAATAGGCGTAAGGGTCTTCTTGTAGCGCCCTTTTAATCGTCACTTTATCCTCAAAGGACGTAGCAAAAATTACCGGCGTTGGCTTGATTCTATTAATCTTAGCAGCTATCTCAATTCCATCGCCATCCTTTTCGAGTTCAATGTCTAGAATAACCAAATCTGGTGATGTTGCCTTAAACATCTGAAGAAAATCCTTTTCATTAGATTGAATACCCAGCAGCTCATAGTCAAGCTTATCAAGTAAAATTTCCATTTTAGATGCATGAGCCACATTGTCTTCAGCAATAAGGATTTTTACAATTGACATTAGTTATACTATGGAAGTTAGTCAGCCTAATATACTCCACAAACTGCCCAAACAAGGACTAACCGAATTATTCTTTGAGTCTTACAAAATAAACTGAATTCCAAATACGAAACCGGTTTTGCGTATTTCTGGGCGATCTAAGTATGTAAGCCGCTGCACCACACCGAAGTAGAAAAATTTGAAGATATTTTCAATCCCCCCTCCCATTTCAAGGTAAGGTTTAGAGCCATCAAATGTGTTGAAGGGCAGTTCCGGATTATCGTTCTCATCTGGTTGCAGCACATTTATTGGCAGCTTATTCTCATCTCGCACCGAACCCATGGCCATGTTAGCAATGCCAAACAAGCGCCACTTTAATTTCTTCATCAGGGGGATTCTATTCAATAGAAATCCTTCAAATCGGTGGAAGTACTTCAATTCAACAAACTTATCGCTGGCGAATTCGAAAAAATCCATCTGGTTAAAGGCGAATTCATAATAGACCGGAAATTCATTACCAATATGGGTCTTCAGCAGTGGGTAAGGAATTTGTCCGAATAAATATCCACCATCAACTTTCAGTTTACCTCCACCAAGGCCACCCATTCGTATTTTCTTTTCAATAGTTAACCCAAGCCGATGGTAGTCAAAATCACTCCCTAAAACCTCTTTTAACCCAGCTGTGTACTTCAAAGTAATGGCTGGTGACCGCACTGTACCTAGGCTAATTCGGTCATTATCATCAATCACAAATAGCTCATCTTTGGCGTATCGAATTTCAACTCCCACTTCAGAGGTTTGGAAACTAGTCCCAACCACGGAGTCGCTATTTCCTGGCTCCCTGAAATATCCAAACTCCTCCTCTAATGGCGTGAAGTCCTGTTTCTTGAATTTAAGCCTTGTCGACAATCCCTTGGCCGGAGCTGAGTATAATGTGGCTGCATTGGTATACCTCCTAAATGGGCTCTCCAATGTTCCGAATCTCGCAAAACTCCTAAATATCGATCCATTCAAGCCATCGTCATTTACAACCCAAACGGGATCGATTTCTTTCCGGTGCTCCAATGCCAGAACAGTCCAGCGATTTCGGGACAAGAAGAAATTAACCCCGCCACCATATTTCCATTCTTTATCATTCAATCCATGGGCCACATCTCCCCAGAGTTCCACCTTCCGGCTAAATTCGGGATTGGTCCTGGCCCCGAAACCAAGCCTGATTCCTTCAATATTGTTGTTGCCCCACAAAATCCACCAAGGCCCCAAATCAATGGCGCCAACATCCCAATAACCCGTACCTAAAATCTGAACAATGTCTGTTATCCGTTTTATCTGCGGAATGGTTTTAAGCGTATCGATCATGGAAAAAACAGTGACCTCAGTTTCGCTTAAAGGCTCATGTCTGTAGCGGTTCCAATAACTGTCATCAAAAACCCGATAATCCTCTTCAACTTCTATTGGATGCAGGTAGAAGTTATCCGGCCGAGGTTCATTGACTATGATATCCTTATTTGACACATAAAATTTGGCTATAAATCCTGTGGGGTCTTTGCCTATACCCATAAACTCAACCACTACCCTGGTTTTCTCCGGAAGCCACGGACCTGCCTGAGTTGGAAGTAAGTCCTGCTGAACTTTCATCCTACGTACAAAGTTCAAATTCGCTACTTTGTCCACCGACGCATCTATTCTCCTAAGTGCGTATTCATCTTTTGTGATCCACATAGAACCTCGAAATGCCAAATCTTGCTCACGCTTAGGGAAATAATCTATTCGATAAACAAACTTGTCATCAATGTAGAGGCTGTCAATCAGGTCATATTCATAGTTGGCCTTCCAAAAATCGCCTATGGGTGATGCAAATTCTTTGCTTACAATGTTGAGCCAGTTATTGTAAAAATTGTATTCTTGAAAAGTGGAGCCAATTACCTGTGAAGTGAGTGAGCCATCCTCAATACCCACACCAGAGATATTGGTTTTCAAGACATTCTCGTGACGTAAAGTCGGTTGTTTTTTGTAATAAAACCTAGAAATTGCTTCGGAAATGAAGATCGGTAAAACGGGTTCTCCATCTTCTCCGGCAATGATCTCAATGCTGTCCAAAACAGAGCGCACTTTTTGAACAAGCTTTCGCTGTTTGAACTTCTCACTCATATTGTTGACATCGAACTCGTTTTTCGTATAGGCCTCGTACTCGTAGGCATCAAGGCTGCGCTTGTCATTACGATCTTTGTTTTCCACTACTTTTCTTAAAATTGGAAAAGCTGGATTCTCCCCTGCCAAAAACAGCACTCCTTCCAGATTAACAACATCTTCTTCTAATTGAAAATCAATGCTTTGGGCAGCACCTTTTTGTATCGGTTTCGCTTTTTTCAAAAACCCGATGTAAGAAACTTCAATCGAGTCAGATGGATTTTGAGTTGAGATTGTAAATAACCCGTCAAAGTCGGTTGTTGTTCCAATTGTGGTTCCTTTTAAGACCACATTGGCAAATGGGATTGGAGTCCCTGTCAAAGCCTCTTTTACCTGCCCTTTTATGGTAGTTTGCTGTGCATTGGCGAACCAACTAATAAGAACCAGCAGATAAACTAGGGAATTGCTTCGCATTAAATAATAACGTGATGTAATGTTAAACCTAACTGTACAAATACAATTATCTTACCAATAGTTTCCTTCAATCTTGAACTTTTATTTGTTATCATTTCGTACTGTTAGTATGCCTTAATTGTATATTTATTATTATTTAGTTACTGGTACACAATGAAAGAAATCATTTTCATAGTTGAAGAATCTCCAGAGGGCGGGTTTGAAGCCAAGGCTCTTGACCATGCTATTTTCACCGAAGGAAATTCCATCGAAGAGATCAAAGAAAACATCAAAGAAGCTATTCATTGCCATTTCGATCCGGAAAATGCCCCTAAAGTTGTGCGGCTTCATTTTGTGAGAGAAGAGGTTTTTGCAGCATGAAGTTGCCTCGTAATATTTCGGGCAATGAACTCACCAAGAAACTCGAATTTTACGGATATGCAATTACTCGGCAAGTAGGAAGCCACATGAGAATTACAACATCCAAAAATGGTGTTCATTACATTACGATTCCAGCACATAAACCATTGAAGGTAGGCACATTATCATCTATTATTAGGGAGGTGGGAAGACATTTCCATATATCCAAAGAAGAGGTGATCAATCAACTTTTTGATTAAATATTTAAAGGCTCCTTTTCACCAAGAAATTTTGGCTCAGTATTAAGAATGTAGAGGTCTACAACAGCTAAAAACCTAGCCATATATTCCCGCAGGTAAACCATATACCTACCATTAGAATCGCTATCAGCGGCAGAATAACCAACTGCATCAATTTCATAGAAATCACTGATGAATAGCGCCCTGTGATTATGAAATGGTTGTGTAATGATGATTACACTATCCTGGTCAAATACTTCCTTACACCGAACGATTGAGTCCAATGTTCGGAGCCCTGCAAAATCCATAGTGATACTTATGGCTGGCACCCCCAGTTCAACCAACTTTTGATGCATTTTTTGCGGTTCATTGTAGTTAGCCTTACGATTGTCGCCGCTAACTATAATATGCATGATTTTGCCAGCTTTGTACAAATCAGTGGCAGCCTGCATCCTGTTCTCCCAAAAATCATTCACACCACCTCCAACAACATATTTGCTTGTTCCGAGGACCAAACCCACTTTAAAGTTTGGCAATGCCTCAATATCAGAATATAACCTTGGACTAGTGGAATTAACAATCCAAAAATTGGCAATCAGTATGATAACCAAAAATGAAATTGAAGCAGATACAAGAAATGTGATGGCTTTTTTGATCATATTATCTTTTCAGCCTTGACAACATTTCATCCGCCGCTTTGACATGGCCTTTGTACCATGATAATTTAAGCGCATCCAATTCATTTTCCGATAAACTGAAATTTATCGAAGAGGTTCGCATTTTGGAAACTATTGTTTGCATGCAAGTAGCGGCACTTACAGACAAATTGTAGCTCTCAGTAAATCCAAACATGGGTATATGCACCTGAAGGTCGGCATGCTCTTTGGCATATGACGAAAGTCCAGCATACTCGGTTCCAAACACCAAGGCTGTTTTTTGATTGATTTCCAACTCGTGAATTGACATTGCCCCAGGTGATGGGTCAACTGCTGCGATGCTGTATCCATGTTTTTTCAAGTACCTATAACAATCAGCAATACTGTTCTCCCCTTGGTGCCGATGGATTGTTAACCATTTTGAGGCACCCTTAACCACTTTTGGATTGACTTCATATTGATGGTCTTTCTCTACGATATGTATGTCTTGAATGCCCTGACATTCACATGTGCGAAGAACAGCACTGGCATTTTGGGGTTGGAAAACATCTTCAAGCACTATTGTGATATGTCTGGTTCTTTGCGCCAGTACTTTGTCAATCAGTTTCCTACGGCGATCAGATAGGTAGCCGGACAATAAATTGATGGCCTGCTTTACAGGTATTTCAGTCATCTGATCATTCGTCTTTTCCAAATAAACCTAATTGGTCTTTTCCGTTGGTATCAATGTCCAAATCAATTGTAGAGCCGACGTCAAATTTTTCACCTTCATGGTCAGGTTTCTTGTTTCGAGTCTCTGGTTCCTCGTTTTTCGTTTCGGGTTTCTCGTTTCTGGTTTCGAGTTTTGTTTCAGGTTGCTTGTTGGTTTCTTGTTTTTGAGTTTGAGGATTTGCTTTTTGGGATTTGCTTTCAGCTTCCTGGTTCTTTACTACCGCTTCCGAGTCTTTTGTCTTTGATCTTTCTTCTTTGCTCTTCACCCTCACTGGCTTTTGAATTGGGAATTTATTGCCGATAGCTTTCCATCCTTTGACATCAATTAACTCAACCAGATCAATCTCTTTGGTAGTATTCTTTCTATCCACTTTGTAAGTCACTTCAACAGTTGGCGACTCCTCAATTGTGGCAAAATGGATTTTGCTACTTCTTGCCTCACTAATGAATGCAAACCGTTTGTTTTCAGTTGTAGTTTCAATTAAGAAACGCTTGATGTAATCAGTTTTTGATTCTCCATCATAATAAATAGTAGTAACTGGTTTCTTGGGATCAAATTTTCCAATAAAGCTGACTTTATTGTAATCATAACGATTAGTCAGTTCAAAGTTGGTGAGCTCATAACTCCCATCATTATAGATGGTAACTATTAAATCACCACTTTGAAAATTGCCCAGATGTTTGCCCCGTTCGTCCCTATTTAATCTGCCGACTGCATCATCATACCAAATATCAAGGCCTCCAAGGGTCGATTTTCCAGCTTCTTTAAACTGTACTTTTCGAATAGGGTACTTGGTCAATGTATTTCCACCAGCACCGCGACCCTTAATTTCGAGTTCAGAGAAATCAAAGTCGAATACCTTTTTCCTTGCTTTGCTCCCGGAGGTCAAATAGATCGTTACTACCTCAGCCTCCCCATTAGGGTTAGCACTCAAATAATGGACTTTCGAGTTTTTATCTCCTTTGGTAAGGTCGTATTCCTTGTCTCTGGTGACGGCAAGCACCTGAAAGCGTTTGACATATGATTTGCCAGATTTACCATCTACATAGGCCAAATTGTAGACCATACGTTCATCATTCTTCTTGAAGACACCTGCATACAAAATGTCTTTGCCTACAAATACTTTGTCTTGAATTCTGGCGACGACACACTTACCATCCTTCCTGATAGCTATGATGTCGTCAATATCAGAGCAATCAGAAATGAACTCATCTTTTTTGAGCCCGTATCCAATAAAACCATCCTTGCGATTTACATAAAGCTTGGCGTTGTTAGCGGCAACCACAGTCGCTTTAATAGTATCAAAGGTTACAATCTCAGTTTTGCGTTCTCGGCCCTTGCCATATTTCTCTAATAATCTTTGATAATAAGCAATGGCATAATCGATCAGATTGGCTAAATGATGCTCAGTCTCTTTAAGCTCTTCTTCAAGCCTCCTCATCAATTCATCAGCCTTGAATGCATCAAACCTTGAGATTCGCTTGATTTTAATCTCAGTCAATCGGACAATATCTTCTTCAGTGATCTCTCGATAAAACTGTGATTTATAGGGATCTAATCCAGTGTCGATCGTTTGGATTACCGCCTCCCATGTTTCGCATTCCTCAATGTCTCGGTAAATCCTGTTTTCAATAAAAATTTTCTCTAACGATGAAAACAGGATTTTCTCCAGCAATTCAGCTTTCTTAATTTCCAACTCCCGCTTGAGCAAATCCAAAGTCTGTTGGGTATTGACTTTAAGAATCTCATTGACCGACATGAATTGCGGCTTTTCATCCACAATTACACAGGCATTAGGAGAGATAGAAACTTCGCAATCGGTGAAAGCATAGAGCGCATCAATGGTGATATCCGGAGATTGTCCCGGAGCCAATTGAATTTCTACTTCTACATCTTTGGCTGTATTGTCAACGACCTTCTTGATCTTGATTTTACCCTTATCGTTAGCTTTTACAATACTATCGATCAAACCAGCAGTGGTTGTTCCGTAGGGGATTTCTTTGACCAGGAGTATCTTTTTATCAACTTCTTCAATCTTTGCTCTTACCCGGATTTTCCCACCTCTCTCACCATCGTTATAATCTGAAACATCAATCAGGCCTCCGGTAATAAAATCTGGATATAACTTAACCCGTTTATCTTGAAGGCATTTGATTGAAGCTTCAATCAATTCGCAGAAATTATGAGGAAGAATTTTAGTGGAGAGGCCAACTGCTATACCCTCAACACCTTGAGCCAATAACAGCGGAAATTTAACAGGTAATGTGACCGGTTCTTTCTTCCTGCCATCGTAAGAAAGCTGCCAGTCAGTAGTTTGAGGATTATAAACGACGTCTAAAGCAAATTTGGAGAGTCTCGCTTCAATATATCTCGGAGCCGCTGCCCTGTCACCAGTTCTGATATCTCCCCAGTTACCCTGGGTCTCAATCAGAATGTCTTTCTGACCCATATTGACAATGGCATCGCCAATGGAAGCATCTCCGTGGGGGTGATATTGCATGGTGCTTCCGATGATGTTGGCTACCTTATTAAAACGGCCATCATCCATCTCCTTCAGGGCATGCATAATACGGCGCTGCACCGGCTTAAAACCGTCTTCTATTGCAGGTACCGCCCGCTCAAGGATTACATAAGAGGCATAATCCAAAAACCAGTTTTCATACATCCCAGAAACCGGGAGCACATCATGGATTACATCCTCGTTTTTGTATTGTTCTTTCTGTTCTTGATGTTGATTTGAATCATCCATTTAATAATAAATTATACAGCATGTAATAAAGTGTACTGGTGGTAAGTGAGACTAAATTGCCCACTAAAAAATAGTCATTGGAAATCTGGTTGTCACTCGACTTTAATCGAGTTCCAATTTTAAGTGCTCCGAAAACGATTAGAGCTTGAGGCAAACCTTGAGTTAGTGATAAGAAAATAAATAATCGTTCAAGATTGCCTTTGACCAAACTATGAAAGTCAACCCGTTTGTCTTCTGGATTGTAATAACCCTTAATTACCTTAAATACTACAACGTTCAGTACCTCACCGATTAATAAAATTGACAAGAATAGTACGAGTTTGCTCATGAAGCAAGTGACATAATTAATCTTCTAGCAACAAAATACTGTTCTATTTGCAAGGTTTCCTTTTTTCGCCACATTGTAGATGGATCTTTATCATGATATTTAGCGACCAATTTGTAATCAACTTGATTTGTTGAGAAATTAAATGTCTTCACTAAATCGTAGGCCACTTGTTTATCCTTCTTTTTCCAATTATCAATTATTGATTGATAGAGTATTAGTGCATCATTAATTAATTCATTTTTATTGCCATCCAGGCCACTAACTAATATTCTAGTTTTTGATTTCTTTAAGCTATTCAGCGTTTCTCTGGCCTCAGTCAATCCTGAGCCCAGCATTTCATATGCTTTGTCCTTGTTTATAGCAGTTGCTATCTCCCCTTGACTAATCACATACCTCATTTGAAAGCTCTTATTTAATCCAGTGAGTTCATGATCAATCTTAAATATTATTAATAAACCAATCTTCAATGAGTTAACAATACCTTGAAACTCATCCCCCAACGTTATTGTTAGTGGTGATTTAATCGCTGGAAAAAAGGTTGATTCCTCAGAATTAATTTTGTTAACAATCGATTTTAAATCAGCCATTAATTGCTGCGAGTCCATTTTAGAACTATCCACCACATCACCCATTAAAATAAAAGATTTCATCAGTAGTGCTTATATCTATATAATTGTAATAATACTACAATACTAAGCTATTTGTATATTTTTTACAACATATAAGTTATTGCAATTTTTATACAATAACTAAGCTTCTACTAACTCAACCTCATCCTTGTCTTTGCTTATAGGTTCAACTGACATTTCCTCCTCCACTAAATCCTTCTCTATTTTCAAATTACTAATTATGAATTCCTGACGGTCGGGTGTGTTCTTGCCCATGTAGAAAGTAAGTAGCTGTTCAATTGTGGTCTCTTTTTTCAGAATGATTGGTTCCAGGCGGATATTGTCACCAATGAAACCTCCAAATTCATCTGGTGAAATTTCTCCCAAGCCCTTAAACCGAGTAATCTCGGGCTTTGAACCAAGTTTATTAATTGCAGCTTGCTTCTCTTCCTCAGAATAGCAATAAATAGTCTCCTTCTTATTCCTCACTCTAAAGAGTGGCGTTTCCAGAATAAACACATGACCATTTCTGACTAAATCAGGAAAAAATTGAAGGAAGAAGGTCAGCATCAATAAACGAATGTGCATGCCGTCAACATCCGCATCAGTAGCTATGATTATTTTTCTGTACCGAAGCCCTTCCATACCGTCTTCAATATTCAATGCATGTTGAAGTAGGTTGAACTCCTCATTTTCATAGACTACTTTTTTAGTAAGCCCAAAACAGTTGAGCGGCTTACCTCTTAAGCTAAAAACCGCCTGAGTCTGAACATTCCTTGATTTGGTTATGGAACCGCTTGCCGAGTCACCCTCAGTAATGAAAATCATCGTCTCCTCTTTGAGGTCGCCTTTATTGTCATCGAAGTGAATGCGGCAATCCCTGAGTTTCTTATTATGAAGGTTGGCTTTCTTGGCCCTTTCGTTTGCCAGTTTCTTAATACCTGCAATTTCCTTTCGCTCTCGCTCTGATTGAAGAATTCTCTTTTGCAATGCTTCTGCTACCTGTGAATGCCTGTGCAGATAATCATCAAGGTGTTTCTTGATGAAGTCATTCACGAAGCTCCTCATAGTAGGGCCGTCGGGAGCTACATTTTGCGAACCTAGTTTAGTTTTCGTTTGGGATTCAAAAACTGGTTCCTGAACACGAACTGCGATGGAGCCAACAATACTTGCTCTCACATCTGTCGCATCGAAATCCTTCTTATAAAATTCCCTGACTGTCTTTACCAGGGCTTCACGGAAGGCTGCTAAATGTGTACCTCCCTGTGTGGTATTTTGCCCATTCACAAAAGAGTAATACTCTTCTCCATACTGGTTCGAATGGGTCATTGCCACTTCAATATCATCGCCTTTCAAATGAATAATCGGATACCTGATGTTCTCCAGATTGACCTTACGCTGAAGCAAATCCAGAAGGCCGTTTTCTGAATGGAATTTCTTACCGTTAAAATTGATGGTAAGCCCTGCATTAAGGAAGGCATAATTCCACATTAAATCTTCCAGGTATTCCGGAATAAAGTGGAAGTTCTTGAAAACAGTATCGTCAGGTTCAAAAGCGATCAGCGTTCCGTTGCGATCGTCTGATTTTACAATCTTACCATCTGTTTCAATTTCACCTCGTGTAAACTCAGCGATCTTAGTTTTGCCTTCGCGAATTGCCTGAACCTTGAAGTATGTTGATAAGGCATTAACAGCCTTAGTACCAACGCCGTTCAATCCTACAGATTTTTGAAAAGCGCCTGAATCGTATTTACCCCCTGTGTTGATTTTAGAAACACAATCCACCACTTTGCCAAGTGGTATCCCCCGACCATAATCCCGTACTTCTACCCTATGATCGGTCACTTTCACATGAATGGTTTTACCATAACCCATCATGTGTTCATCAATACAATTGTCAATGACTTCCTTAACCAAAACATAGATGCCATCGTCCTTGGCGGAACCATCTCCCAACTTACCGATGTACATCCCTGGCCTAAGCCGGATATGCTCTTTCCAGTCGAGGGATTTTATACTGTCCTCATTGTAAGTTGCTGGTATTGTGTCGTTCGTCATAAAAAATTATCTCGAAGTTAAATTCGTGAGCGATTATAGAGGCAAAATACAACTTATTCAAGCATCTTAAAATTCGAAAGATTGGATGTAATTATTCAAATAAACAGTTATAACTACTTGATATTTAGACTTTAACGATCTCTATAATAAAGCAAATAAATGAGTGTGATTAGCCAAATAATTATTAAAAATTGACCCACATAGGCCAGGTAAGCGTAGCTGGAAATTAGTTGGTCGTCACTGCTATTAAATACCCCAATGAAGCCTATAATAAAAATCAGGAACAAATTGATAATCGATGAGAAGCTTGTCCACCAGGCCAGAATATTTTCCTTAAATGATTCACTGGCAAATAGAAACTTAGCAGCGTTCACAGGAAGCTGTTCCAACATTTTGCCACCCCCAAAAACTAAGAGATTTAATCCAATGAATGCGAGTAGTGTGAAATAGAAAAAATCATTTTTTGACAAGAAAGATGATGCGCTTCCAGAGTTGTTGGCATGGACAGCGACCTGCTCTGGAAGGTTGGCGTATACAAACAGGAGCACAATGATTAACAGTATCGAGGAACCAATTCGTAAGAGTTGAAAAACTTTGGACATTGTAGTTTCTAAAATTGGTTGCAAGTATAGAAACGGTGGGAATGGAAATGAAATGAGAATGTTGAAAAGGATTTTTACTTCATTTTACACTTTCCTTGAAACCTTGAGTCTTTTAATATTACTTACAGATATTAAAAGCTTAATATGAGGATTATAGTTTTGTCATTGATTTTGATTGTTGCTAATGCATCCAATACGCTGAGTCAATCCGCCAGGGAGATATTGTATAGAGTTTTTGAGGAGACCAGGGAAATAGAAACCATATCCTATGTGATGACTAAATCTGAGCGCATCGAAGGTGAAATGATCAAACAAATATCTTCGTCAAAAATTCAGCGGAATCCCTTGAGGGTCTATTTGCGCCAGCAATATCCAAAAGATGGCCTTGAAGTACTATACACCGAGGAGAATGATAAAGCTCTAATTAATCCCAATGGTTTTCCATGGATTAACCTAAGGCTCTCTCCGAATGGCGGTACCATGCGTGAGAATCAACACCATACAATCAAGGAATCTGGATATGACCATTTTATTAATGTGTTGGAACATTTAATCACGAAATATGATGGCAGCCTGGATAATATGCTTGTGCTAAAACCAGATACAGTTTTTGATGGTAATCCAGCCTGGTCGATTGCATTGAACAATCCTAACTACCAGCTGGAGTACTACACCATGCAAAAGGGCGAAACCATAATGGAAGTTGCCAGGCGCAAAATGCTGAGTGAATACTGGCTTATTGAGAGAAATGATAAAGTCTCAGATTGTAAAGATGAATTACCCGGGGAGGTTATCAGAATTACAAATGACTACTCCCCCAAAATGGAGCTTATAATTGATAGCAAAAGATATATTCCATTGGTAATGAAAGTGTACGATGACAAGGGGCTTTATGAGCATTACTCTTATTCAGATGTTGAAATTAACCCCGCTTTTTTGCCAGAAGAATTCGACCGAAACTACAAGGAATACGGATTCTGAAACATTCGCCCCACCGTTTAGCTTCGGTCAACGACCGTATGATCATCGATATTTGTTGATGATCAACTAAAACTTGATACACTCCTATAAATTATGGAACTTTAAGAAAACCCCTAAAATTCTCAATTATGGCTAACTATAATCTTAACATCAACGGCACTACCAGGCAGGTTGATGTAGATCCGGATACCCCTATGCTTTGGGTGCTCAGAGATCATATAAAACTCGTAGGCACCAAATTTGGCTGCGGTATAGCGCAGTGCGGGGCATGCACCATCCATCTTGATGGTAATGCAGTCCGTTCCTGCTCTGTGCCGGTATCTGCCGTAGGGGAGAAAAAAATAACTACCATCGAAGGGCTCTCCGAAAATGGTGACCACCCGCTACAGCAGGCATGGGTGGAAGAGGATGTACCGCAGTGCGGTTATTGCCAGGCTGGCCAGATAATGAATGCTGCAGCGCTACTTGATAATAACCCTAATCCTACTGATGATGAAATTGGTAAGGCTATGAATGGAAACATTTGCAGATGCGGTACTTATGTTCGTATTAAGAAAGCAATTAAGTCGGCAGCTACCAAAATGGCTTGATCAACCCTAAAAACAGAGAATCATGACTTTAATAAAAACATCATATAATAGACGATCATTCATGAAAGCTTCCGCTTTAGGTGGTAGCGGGTTAATGATTGGTTTTAGCTGGCTGGCCTCTTGTCAAAGTGCAGGTGAAAAGGCTAAGCTCCCAGAAGAGTGGTTTGACATTAATGCATTTTTAAAAATTGAGAATAACGGAAGGGTAACTATCCTTTCACCTAACCCTGAAATAGGGCAAAATGTAAAAACTGCAATGCCTCAGATAGTTGCAGAGGAACTAGATATCGATTGGAAGAATGTTATCGTTGAACAGGCGGGTTACGATATTTCTAAGTACACCAGACAATTGGCTGGCGGAAGTCAGTCTATCAGGCAGGGTTGGGAAAGTTTAAGAATGGCTGGGGCTACAGCTAGAAGAATGCTGATGGAGGCTGCAGCCAAGCAAATGGAAGTCCCTGTTTCCGAACTTACCACCAGTGATGGTGTCATCAAACACTCAGGTGGTGAGTCTGTTACTTACGGTGAGGTAGCTTCAGCAGCAGCCTCTATTCCCGTACCTGAGAAAGTAGAGCTCAAAGACCCGAAAGACTTTAAGATAATAGGTAGCCCAGTTGGTAATGTAGATGCAGCCAAAATAGTTAAAGGGGAGCCACTTTTCGGTCTTGATGTACAAAAAGACGGAATGTTGATCGCCATGATCCAGCACCCGCCATCATTCGGGATGAAGTTAAAATCCCTTGATGATGAGGCTGCTAAAGCAATGCCCGGAATTAAAGATGTAATCACTGTAAGTACCAAAATTGATGATGACAAAAGGCAGTGGTCAGATACCAATGCATTTACTGAATTGGTAGCCGTTGTTGGTGAAAGCACCTGGCAGGTAATGAAAGCGAAAAAAGCCCTCAACGTTACCTGGGAGGCCGATAGCCAAATGGAAAGCAGCATCGACCATGAGACAGCCCTGGCCGATTTTATGAAAAAGAAGCCTGCTGAAGTTACCCGTAAAGACGGTAATCCCGACGCAGCTTTTAAGTCGGCTGCCAAAGTTATTGAACGCACATATTCTGCACCATTCCTGGCCCATAACCCAATGGAGCCAATGAACTTCTATGCCAATGTAACTGCAGAAAAAGCTGAACTTGAGGGACCCATTCAAACACCTGAGTTCATGAGTAAATCAGTCTCGGCCATCCTGGGATTGCCTGAAGATAAAATCAGCATAATGATGACCAGAATGGGCGGTGGCTTTGGTCGCAGGCTCTACGGTCACTTTGGAATAGAGGCGGCAGTTATATCACAAAAAGTGGGGGCACCAGTCAAGTTGGTTTACTCAAGGGAAGATGACATGACACAGGGCACATATCGCCCTGCTTATAAGGTAACTTACCGGGCTGCCCTAGATAAGGATAATAAGATGACCGCATTTCATGTAAGGGGTGCCGGAGTCCATGGAAGCCCCGTATTTGCCGACCGGTTCCCTGCGGGTACAGTTGATAACTATCTGGCAGAGGATCACGGATTGGAATCCAATATTTCCACTGGCGCCTGGAGGGCTCCCCGATCTAATTTTATGGCGGGTATTGAAGGGGCATTTTTAGATGAAGTTGCGGAAGCTGCCGGCAAAGACCCAGTAGATTTTAGGTTGGAATTATTTGACAGGGCTATAAGCAATCCGGTAGGTGAAAAGAACGACTATGACCCTGAACGCTATGCGGGAGTTTTAAAGCTGGTAAAAGAAAAAGCCAATTGGGGCGCAGAAACCCCAGGGGTCCACAGGGGCGTAACCGCTTACTATTGTCATAATTCATACGTTGCGCAGGTGGTTGATATCGTTATGGACAATGATAAGCCGAAGGTGAAAAAGGTTTGGTGTGCTGTGGATTGTGGAATCGTTGTGAACCCAAGTAACGCCAGAAACCAAATTGAGGGCGGCTTGATCGACGGAATGGGCCATGCCATGTACAGTGCGATGACATTTAAAGATGGACAGCCTGAGCAAAGCAACTTCAACAATTATAGGTTGATCAGGAATACGGAAGCCCCTGAAGAAATCGAAACATTCTTCGTGGACAATGGCATCGACCCAACAGGTTTGGGTGAGCCTGGCCTCCCTCCTATTTCAGGCGCCCTGGCAAATGCCATGGCCAAGGCCACAGGCAAACGATTGTACAATCAGCCATTTGTGAATGAGGCATTGGCATTGGGTTGATAGAGAAGAATAACAATGTGATCAAAGAGGCTGTCTAAATAAGGCAGCCTCTTTTTTGTGTTGTTATTAAACACTAATATATGAGGTTGTAGCGAAGAGTTTTCTTCACTTTTTCCAAAGTAGTGGCTTCAAAAAATCAGAATGTCATAAGGTTTGGTTGAACTGTAATTCTGATGAATAAACTGAAACATTTGAGATGAGTCGAAAGGTTGGCGGGATTCATCTCAAGAATCCTATAATTTAGTTGACATATAGCAGATATGATGCGTATGCATGATATCCAATTGCTGGTAGCCATAGACAAATAATCATAAAACTTTAAAAGAAGAAATATGGACTTATTCTCACAACCAGGTCTTAAACAAGAGCCTCAAAAAAGAATTTTTGACCTTCCAGATGCAGATGTCACCTTTTTTGAGAACTTTTTTACAAGAGAAGAAAGCGACAGTCTCTACAAAAAGCTAAAAGAAAAGATTAGATGGCAGCAAGACCAGATTAAGTTTTATGGAAAAATGATTGACTTACCGAGACTGACAGCTTGGTACGGCGACCCCGGATTTTCATATACGTACTCAGGAATACCAATGAACCCTCATTCATGGAATGAAGAACTGCTTTTTATTAAGGAAAGGGTAGATAATGAGGCTGGCGTTCATTTTTCAAGCGTCCTCCTCAATCTTTACCGAAACGGCAAGGACAGCGTAAATTGGCATCAGGACAACGAAAAAGAACTCGGCACTAACCCTGTAATCGGCTCCGTAAGTTTTGGTGAGACCCGACCATTTCAGCTTAGGCATTTAGAAAAAGAAGAATTACCAAAAGTTGATATTCAACTAACTCATGGAAGTTTCCTCTTAATGAAGGGGACTACTCAACATTATTGGAAACATCAAATTCCTAAGACTTCTCGACAGATTAACCCTAGAATAAACCTCACGTTTCGTGTAATCAGATAATCTATGTATTCTGAAATTCTAACTGCACTTTATAAACTGAATAATTGCAACAGTGAACATAAACAAGTCGACTATTTGCAGTCGCTTCAGGAGCCTGCAAGAGCATTGTGGCTAAAATATAAAAATCAATTTGTAAGGGTCGACTATTCAGATAGCTTCACGCAGGCCGCGTATGTATTGCGGTATTTTCCTCAATATTCTCAAATCATCAAAATTGTTTTAACCCAACTTAAGAAAACAGGAATAATTCCAGTACTCAATGCGGAAAAATTAAATTGTGGCTTGTTCGGTTCAGGTCCTTGTCCAGAAGCGTATGGTATTGCTCAATTCATAGACGCAAATCTTCCTGAGTGTAGAGCTGTTCAAAGCATTTCCTTTGATATAAATGCAAGCAGTTGGGAATATTCAAGAAATATTACTCATCACAGTTTAATCCCTGCAATATTTGGTCATAGAGCATTTGGAATAAAAGCAGTTGATTTTGACCTAACCATCCCAATCTCAATTGAAAGCTTCAATGACAGAATGAGCAAAATGAATTTGATAGTTTTTCAAAATTGTTTAAATGAAACTAATCCAAATCAACACATGCAAGTTCTCCAAAATCTAAAAACAATTTATGATAACCTCTCATCAGGGACTCTTCTAATATTCATTGACCTTTCAGGCTTTAGTAATGTTAAACGGCTTCTTTCGACATTTCAAAGCCAAGTGAAGCCTGACAATATCGTTGAGCCGTTGAATGATGCTTCAAAAAGATATTTTGCAGCAGATTTGGTTAATACAATGCCACAAATTTTGCGAACCAACTTACTAAATGGCAATCGTGACAATCAAAATGGACTGATTCCAAGAGTGAACATTGACTATCACACATTGATAATCAAGAAGTAACAGCTACTGCTAATCGAGTGATTTTCGCTAAACGAAAATTGCTTACCCATCCTTTCCACAATTCAGTCATTTTCTCAAATCGTTCATGTGATACGAAATGGCTAGTCCTAATATTCCGCGGTCTTCGTCATCATAGACCACTCAGAAGAGCGTTCACCACTTCCTCAACCCCAGCAATCTCTCCCCTAACTCTGTTAATTCGGCAGTGTCATACCTGGTTTGCTCAAATTTCCTGGGATCACCCATGAAGGCATAGCCATCTGGTGCTATGCGATATAATGTCCATGCTGGGCACACACAGGGTGTATATTGCATACCTTTCGGTAACGCACATATACAAACCGTTGGCTTTAATTCTGACCAAACAAATCAACCTGTTACATACGTATATGGCCGCTTTTTACTCCATAAGAATATGTATATGTATTCCTTTTAGTTGGCCAATAATACATATATGTATATTTTTGGCGATGTATTTATACATATAAGTATGAAAATATGAGAAGCAAAAGGCAACTTCTAATAGAACAACTGGATCAAAAATTAGTGAATTTTAAAGAGGCAGCAATGATCCTGGTCCCAACAAAAGGCTGGATAAATACTATCCGGACTACTATTAACATGACTAGAGATCAGTTAGGGACCAAACTTGAAATGACCAAGGGAGCCATACAAAAGATTGAAGAAAGAGAAGCTTCAGGCCAAATTACAATCAACAAATTGAAGGATGTAGGACAAGCACTGAACATGAAATTTGTATATGGATTTATTCCTAATGATGGGTCCATTGAGAAGTTAATTAGCATAGAATCTGAAAAACTAGCTAGAAAGATAGTCTTGAGAACCAATCAGAATATGAAGCTAGAGAACCAAGGGATTGGAGATGAGAAAATTACCAAAACAATAAAAGATCTTGCAATAGAAATAAAACGAGAGGTACGAAGGTCTATATGGGATTAGAACTATCATATGGAGAAGGACAAACCCCTTTAGATGAAGATGAAAAGGAGGGGTTGAAAATAAAAACTATTACAACTCAGGGAGAGTTAGACGAATTTGAGCAATTGAACATTGAAAAGGCGGTTGAATGGACTATTCATTCGAACTTCAAGCCCAATAAAATTCTAACTGAAGAGTTTGTTAAGGATTTACATAGAAGAATGTATGGAGATGTTTGGAAATGGGCTGGTGAATTCAGGAGAACCGAAAAAAACATCGGTATTCCATGGACACAAATTGGAATGAGCTTAAAAACCCTTTTGGATGATACAAAATATTGGATTGAGAATAAGACTTATTCAGCTGATGAAATCGCCATTAGATTCAAACATCGAATAGTTTCTATTCATTGTTTTCCAAATGGGAATGGAAGACATTCGAGAATGATGGCAGATATAATAATGGAATCAATATTTAAAGGAGAGGTTTTTACCTGGCACCAATCAAATATTGTCAGGGCTGACGAAACAAGGAAAGAATATATAAATTCACTTAAGGAAGCTGATAATGGGAATATTGATCCATTAATTGAACTCGCAAAAAACTAAAGACAAACACATATAAGCCATTAAAACGGCTCAAATACGAACCGTTGACCACCACACTGAAAACCTATATCATTATACAAGCATCAATTCCTCAGCGCTGCTACTGGCGAACAGAACAATTCGATTAACAGCATTGAACAAGGTCAACGATCTCTAAAATGTCGTGGTCTGTGTCATCGTAAATCACAATGAAGAGGGCTCACCACTTCCTCAACCCCAGCAACTTCTCCCCTAAATCCGTCAATTCGGCAGTTTCATACCTGGTTTGCTCAAATTTCCTGGGATCGCCAGGGAAGGCATAGCCATCTGGTGCTATTCGATTACGCCAAGAGTTAATGCGCCAATTTCGCATTTCTTCTTTGTCTTCTTCAGCTGGCATCATCGAAATGTATTGGGCAATTCGCACCTTGTCTGTTGAATTGTTAGGCCGGATGCCATGGGCCAATGTGCTATTAAAGATTAATAAATCACCAGCTTCTAAGGTTACTTTCACAATTTCGTGTTCGAGTTCAGAGACGTCTGGTTTAAACCTATCCCGATCCTCTGGCTGGGTCAATTTCCACGTATCGTAGTTGCGGTATAGATAGGGAACACATTGAAAACCACCCATCTCTTCATCAAGCTGATCGGCAAGTGCCACAACGCCTTGTACATTCTGGGGCTTCGTCTCAGGATCATAATCCCAATGGATAAAGCCTTTATATTCAAAGCCCGGCTGGATTGGAAAATTGAGGTTGGCCCTGTCGATAGTGACCCAAAGTTTTTCAGTACCCCAAATGTCAACAAAGGCATCGTAGATACGCTGTGATTGCCTGTTGTTCCATAAATGCTGATTGTTGTAAACCTCAACCATTCCGGTACCTGCCAACTCTTTCATCTGCATTTCCGCTCTTTCACGGGTATACCAGGTTGATGGGTCATTGGGATCTTTCTCTTCAAACCCCCAAAGGAAATCTGCAGTTTGCTTGGCCTGATCCCTGGAAACGGCATTTTTTACAATCACATATCCGTTTTCAATCCAGAAACTCCAGTCATCCTCTGTAAGAACCCTAAGTGGAACACCGTTCGATCTGTCGTTTAGTTTCTGTTTGCTGGAGGTAGCAGTTGAAGGATTTCCTGGCTTTTCCTTATGATATTGATTTGGACTTCCCATGGGTTCAGATGCTTTATTAAAAATAAGCAGTCCGATGGGAATCTAAACTAAACCCACCTCTGTTAACCGCTAAAAGGGATGTTCAGCGCATTGGAAACTGCTCCCCATCCGTGATCTGAAATTTTAAACTTGATCAATCTCACCCTTTCATGCTTTTTAATTTCCGGATTGCATTGCCCCCAAACCCTTGGGGATAGCAGCAAAACGGAACTATAATTCTTGTTTAGAAGCTTTTCAAGATCATTTTGAGTGTTGCTGATAAGTTGTTCTGTCAATTTGTACCTACTATTTAACTTCCGAAGGTCAGACGAAATGCCGGATGACATCTTGGTCTCCAGCTCAACCACGATAATCTTACCAGAACTTGAAAGCTTGCTAAAAATTGACGGGTCTACTTCAATTGGGATGTTATAAACCTCCTTCCGGATTTGTTTTCCCAGTTTGTTTACCTCCTTAATATGAAACCCGGTTGTGAGCAATGTTTCAACTGAATCGGGAACGGTTGTTTCATCAAGGCAAATAGGCACTACCGGAATATTCAGTTTTTGGGAGATCTCATTAACATGACCTTCAGCCTGGTTCATGGTGCATTCTACAAATCCAAACCTGGGCTTATCAATCAACTCATCTAACGCCATTCTATTGAAATAGCTAAAAGCATAAGGCAAGTTGATTGAAGATTTTTGATGAATTAATTTCTTGATCTTGGGAAATAAGTTAATCAGTTCCCTTAACTCATTTTGATCACTTTGACCAGATGATTCCTTCACGTAAAATCCACTTCTCTTCCTGGAAACCACTAAGCCCATTTTTTCCAAATCTTGATAGGCAGCCATCACTGTTAACTTGTTCATGCCCCACAGATTTTCCGCCTGTCTGACTGATGGCAATTTCATGCCAGGAGGCCATTTACCCGTGGCGATTTCATATATACAATGCTGGACAAGGTTAACCTGTTTACCCTTTATCATGGTTCAAAATTAATTTTAATCTGTTCTAATTAATAGAACAATTAAAAATTCATTCCGTAAGTTTGCTCTAACTCAAAATAGAAAACTAATGATTAGACTATTAACAATCTTAACCCTGCTTACATACGGATGCGGACAATCCGGAAGTGGGGGCAGTGGCCTTCAAGAGGCGTACAATGTTTATTTTCAAATGGACCATGAGAAGGCATATGAGCTATTTGAGGCTGTATGGAATGATTCCCTGGCTTCTGGCAGTAATAAAGCTGAAGCCGGTAGAAACCTGGCTAAAATGGACTGGATGCTTTATTCGGATTTTGATGGAGCATACTCAAGATTTGATGATCTCATAAAGTTAGGCGAAGACATAGCTGATTCTTATTTAGGGTTATCCAGGGCAAAGCTCAATCAAGAGAAGTACGATGACGCAGTAAAAGCGGCCAAGTCTGCTTTGGAAAATAGCCCTTCAGATACAGATCGATATTCCTCTGAAGTTGCTATTTGTACTGCGATTTTAGAGAAATACTTGAATGAAGTTTTAGATAACTCTTTTCGAGAATCTCAATCACCAGATTTCATAGAAGGTATAGAGTTATCTAAAATACTCGCCAAAAAATATCCCGGTGATACCGACGTAGGCAAACTTCAATTAGGTTATAACCTCATTGCAAAAAATGGTGCCGACGCCTTTAAAGGTTGGATGTCTTATTATCGATTGATTGACCCTGATCAAATTGAGGAAACCCTAGTCAGCGACAAAGACAAGTTTCTGAAATCAATGCTGAACTACAAGTCAGACACAATTACAACTAATGAATCTATTGAGACCATAGTCCGTGGGCTTGCGGAATCAGGCTTTTATGAATATGCTGCTATCCTTAAGAAGCTTCATTTTGGGGATGAGCCTCATAAAAATGCTGAAGTCAACGACATTGTAAATTATCAATCGTTCCTAGCTAAAATTTCGGATATCACACTTGATTTTTATCACCAAACGGTCGCTGGTAGTGAGTCCAGATCCGATTATGAAGATGCCCTGTTGCAGCAAGCCGGACAGCTTTGGCAACAGCTTTCCTGGCCTGGTGAAGTTCCCGAAGTTTCAAGGGAAGCATTTGTGGATGAAATGAAAAAACGTTTTAAAGTGGTAGCTAAACTCATGGATGCCAATGGTTCATTTGGATTGCATTGGGGGCATGCGGTCATCAATAAAAAGAAAGTGATAGAGCAGTATGGGGAGAGTGCTGAATTTGTTTTTGTCGCTATCGACCACATGGTATCCAACGGCTATTCTTCCTGGTTTTGGGATGGTGCACAAGTTGGTGGTTGGGCTGACGACGGTGCCTCCTTTTTACAAGTAAGAAGTGCATACACATCAGGCCCAGTGCGCTCCTGGAACCGGGTTTCCGACCCGGAAGAGGTAAAATCAACCCTTGAGGATATTGAAAAGTTTACACCTGAAGATGACTCAATTGCTACAAAAGACCCTTATGCCTTCCTTCCGGCCCTTAGTAAAAAATTGAGCTATTATGAAGAAAAAGAAATCTATGATTCCTTGATCAATGCAGGATATGAAGGCAGCGAATTGAGACTTGCCTTCATCAACACCATTGAGAACCTCACTCAAGAATCTAGCATTTTTGCACATGAGGGCCGCCATGCCATTGATAAGAAAATTGGCTATTCAAGGGATTCCGAAGAGCTTGAATACACAGCAAAGCTTTCTGAGATCTACTTTACCAGAAAGCCATTTTTAGGTTTTGATGCCATCATGTCCAGAAATATTGGTGACGATACATCGCATGGACAGGCCAACTTGCGGGTAATCAAGGGCGTAGTCAATTGGATGGAGGATCACCAATCCGAAATCGTAGGATTTGATACAACAAGGCCTACACTGCCGCAATTGTTAAAGCTAACGGAAGATCAATTAAGGGCTGCGGTTAAGTCACTGGATCCATTAGCGAAAAGCTGAGCATCTTAAATTTTGCCATAAGATGTAAGTACACCTTTGATCATGGCAGAGCTAAAACCTTGATGCTCCATTTCATTCAGCCCCGCAATGGTACAACCTTGCGGGGTTGTTACTTTGTCAATCTCGCTTTCCGGATGTGAACCATGTTTGATCAAAAGATCAGCAGCACCTTTCACCGTTTGGGCCGCAATCTTTTGAGCTACATCAGCATGAAAACCAATTTCGATTCCTCCCTGAGTGGCGGCCCTGATAAAGCGCATGGCGTATGCTATGCCACAAGCTCCAAGAACGGTTGCAGCATTCATCAGTTCCTCCCTAATTACAATGGTCTCACCTACCGTGTTGAACAATGAACATACCATATCAAGATCGTCACCATTGTCATCAGCACCACATACGCAAGTCATCGACTCGCCAATAGCAATAGCGGTATTGGGCATGGCCCTATAAACTCGCTTATGATTGCCAAGGGCTTCAGACATAGTCTCAATATCAACACCAGTAGCTACGGAAACAACAACATTACCTGACTTGAGTGTACCTTTTATCTCTGAACAACTAGCTTCAACCTGATAAGGCTTTACGGCGAGAATTATAACATCAGCAGCTTTGGCAGCCGCTTGATTGTCATTGCCGACATTCACACCCTTAAGCTTGAAACCATCTAAATATGCCACTTTCCTGCGGGTAATGTAAAGATCAGACGGCTGGCAATAATTTTTGTCTATCAAACCTTCAGCAATGGCTATACCCAGGTTACCCCCTCCTATTACCGCAATTTTTAAGCTCATAAAATTTTGATTAATACATGATTGAACCTGAACAGGTCATCATTTTATGGGAATGCAACAGCAAAACTAAATGCTTTAATTATCTAAAAAGAATAAATATTGCACCAAGGGCTGTCAGCACCAATATAATTTTCCTGAAAGGGCCTTCATCGATCAATTTTACTATCCTAACCCCTGCAAACAATCCAACAATTATGAGAGGGAGTAGGTATAAATTGACTTGTAGCGTTGCAAGGGTTACCGTTTTCCATACGAAAATGTGAAAAGGCAACTTAACCAGATTCACAATAAAATATAACCAAGCCGCTGTTCCAATGAAGTTATTCTTAGGTAACCTCATGGCGAGGAAGAATAGGTTGGAAAAGCCACCAGCCAAATTGCCTATCATTGTTGTAAAACCCGCCATCAAGCCCATTGATCCAGCGAATGTCCAATGCTTGGGGATGACTTTCATCTTGGCTAAATCCCAGTAAAACATAACCCCCACGGATAGAAAAACCAGTACTGCCATCCCGTTTCGGAACATTTCTTCGGAGATGCTATTCCCAAACCACACTCCGCATAGAACGCCCACAATCATCCAGGGTAAAAACCTGAAGAGGTAACTCCACTGGGCATGCCGGTTATAGTATATTACTGCGAAAATGTCGCCCACTATTAACATGGGTATGACAATGCCTGTAGAGGGCCTGGCATCGAAGACATACGCCATAATCACGACAATCAAAATT
The DNA here is from genome assembly GCA_040222875.1 of Cyclobacteriaceae bacterium. Classification (GTDB taxonomy): domain Bacteria; phylum Bacteroidota; class Bacteroidia; order Cytophagales; family Cyclobacteriaceae; genus JAJCYL01. Next base: position 461,553 of record JAVKCG010000009.1, read on the forward strand.
CCTATACCCTTAATTCCGCCTTTGGCAAGACCTAGAATTAAGGCGCCGACACAAGCCAGAAGCCAGTCATGCCATTCCAATTGAGATATTATGGATGAATCAAAAATCAAATGATTAAGGTTTTAATCATCATCAGCAATATACAGTGTTAAATCGGGGTGGAAGGCGTTTGGTGGGCCAAATAAAAAGTAATCGGGAGTGTCTTTCCTTTGAGATTCAATTTACCTGAACCTCATCCCTCTTTCAACTTAATTACCTCTTTTTGCAAATCGAGAACGATACTTGCCAAACGCTCCAAAGTTAAATCATTATGGGCTCCAGGTTCTGGGAATTTGGTGCTGATAAAAGCCTTTGACTCCCAAATCTCAATGACATCAGCAATATCAATTTCGTAAGGTGTGTATGTTTTGTTGTCAGATACCAGAAACAGTTTCTGCTTTTCTTCCACATAATTAAACACCCGCTTGTAGACGATGCCTTCTTTCGAAGTTACCAGAATGTATGTCCTCCCATTTTTAACGTCTCCTACATTTTCAACATATTGGCCGATTACGATTGTACCCGGTTGAATTGGCAACATAGAATCACCACTAACCTCGAATGCCCTATAAGTGCCGTGACCATTCAGTTGGGGTAGTCTGAATTTTGGTAAATCTTCCAAATATTCAGGATCAGCAAATCCATTTAAATAACCGGCAGAAGCCTTTTGGGGCACAAGGTCAATGTATTCTTTATCTTCATCATCAACTGTGATTGACAGGATTTTCATCTTTGGCGGCGATATTTTCACTTTATCGTCCAGTTTAATCTCATCTTCGGATAGTTTAGAAACATCCTGATGCATCAACACATCTACTGTGGTCTCAAAAAGCTCCGCCATTCTAGAAAGGTTGGCTAATCGCGGTTCTGCTCTTCCCTCTTCATACGCCCCCACAAGTGACCTTTTTATACCAATTTTTTCAGCAAACTGACCTTGCGTAAGGCCTAATTTTTTACGTAAAAACCGAATATTTTCATTGATAGCTACCATCACTTTTCTAATTAAGCATCAAATATGACAATATTATTAGTACCCATTTCAGGTTTTCCGATCGAAAAAAGATTGATATGATAAAAATCCCCTTTTTGCTGAACAATCTTTAATTTTTCAATAATCTGGTTGACTACATTTTTAAGCGTATCATCTGATTCTGCTAATAAATAACCGTACAAACTCTTTTTTTGATGAATATCAGCGTAGAACTTTACCTGGCACTTACCTGATTCTAACCTCTTAGTTGAAAGTCTTAACTTGTAATTGGCTTCTTCAAATGACCACGATTGCGATTCAGTATTACTAATAATAGCAGGATTCACTCAAGCAATATACTATAATTTTTAGTATTTCTTTTAGAAAACGGGGTTACTAAATCTCTTTTCAATATTTAATTAAGATTCGCTGCGTTCAGCACTACTTTTTTAATGGCGATTATCAAAAATTTATAAAGCATTAACTATCTTTCTTATGATACTGTACTTGTATTGTTGAATGTCATAATCAATAGAACACCATATTATGAGACATCAATTTCTATTCGTTGCCCTATTCCTCTCCAATTTATCACTCAGCTTTGCCCAAACCTATGAGCCGAATAGAGATTCGTTTTTTGAAGCGACTAACTATGCTAGTAATTTTCTAGCTGTTTATGATTTCAACAATGATGGCATAGACGATATACTTGTAGGTGGAAATAACGGTAATGTCACTGATAAAACCCCAATCTATCTTTTAATAAGTGGTGGCGATGGAACATTCACAAATCAAATTACTGATTTTGTTAATGGAGAGCTAGTTGCAACAAATCCATCATCGATTAATGCGGATTACAACCAAGACGGTGTATTAGACTTTGCCATTTTTGATAAGGGCAATCTGGAGCTAGGTCAAGACCCAGTGCATACTGGTTTCTACGGAGAAGATGCCCAATTGCTACTCTCAAACCCAAGTGGTACTTGGGATATCAGCTCTGTTTTGGCCGAAACGCACCAAGCCGCAAATCATTTTGGCAACAGCGAGTTACATATCAAATTTGGGGCAACTGCAGATGTAGATTTAGATGGGGATCCAGATATCTATGTGGAGGCTGGTGGAGGGTCCCAGCAGCTGGATGCACACCTTTATATTAATGAAGGTGATAACACCTTCTCCGTAGGAAAATTGGAAGAGCGATTATGGGTGTTCCCCTTCAAAGGCCCAAATTTCCAATGGCGACAACAGGCCTGTAATTTTGCTGATGTCAATAATGATGGATATCCTGATTTACTTGTTGGCCAATTAAGAAGAACTGATAACGGACAAGATGATTTGACTTCTTATGTATTGCTAAATGATGGCAATGGATTCTTTTTAGAAGATGGGGCTATACCACTTGCCCACCCAGATTGGCATGAAGGATACACCTACACTAAATCGATTATGTCTTTGGACCTCAATCAAGACGGCTGGGTAGACTTAATTTACTCTCAGCAACGAGGCCAGGATGACCTCAGTGAAAATGATGACGCATTTAGCGGAAACTACATGCAGGTCTATATCAATGTTGATGGAAAAGAGTTCATCGATAAAACATTTGACTATATGAATTTAACGGAAGACATACTTGCGGTTAATTCTGACATTTATGGGATCAATAGCAACTCCGGAGTGGCCAAACTTTATGACATGAACGAAGATGGATTTGAAGATATCTTTATCACTCAAGGTCCACCGATTGATAAAAATAATCCCCTCATCTATTTTAATAATGGTTCAAACTATTTCAGCCCTGCATCTCCAGAAATATATAACTCAATGACGGGTGGACAACAGTGGTTCGGTGAGGCCAGCTTTCCAATTGATTTGAATGGCGACGGAATGCTGGATATAGTTAGCGCCGATTTGACTGCAGGAACGGATGGCACTTATGGCACTGGGGATGAGTATGATGAGATTTTTGCAATTATGGGCATCAGGAATTACCCTAAAGTTTCTGCTATATCAATTCCAAGTAATGAAGCACTTGCAAGTGGCTTAAATCTCACCTTTGTCCCTGAATTAGGGATTACTCATTTCTACATAGAAAAAATCCACGGAGGTCAGTTATTTACTAATGACCAGGAGCCAATTGATGCCGAAACTCTTATTGAGCGCTCAGTTGCTGAATCTGGTTTTTTATTTACACCCGAATCAGGTTTCCAAGGAAACGCATATTTCTATATCCAGGGAGCAACTTCTAACGACAAGAGTGATTTGGTCGGGTCAAAATTTATTTCAAAAATTGAAGTGACATGTAGTGGGCCTGGCAGGCCAGAAATAACTATTAATGCAAGTTCAACATCTGTTTGCAGTGGTGAATCAATCACTTTATCAGGCACCGGTGGTGTAAGTTATAATTGGGATAATGACGTTATCGATGGGCAATCGTTCACGCTACAAGAAACCACAACATTCGGAGTTATAGGGTACGATAATGCGGGTTGTAGTAACACCTCATCAATTACAATTGAGGCGAAAGAAATTCCTGAAAAACCTGATATCACGTTAGTGGAAGACTCCAAAACAAGATTGATTTCAAGCGGTACTACCGGTAATCAATGGTTTCTTAATGGAAATGAAATTGATGGAGCCAGCGATCCAGAGTATTTCCCCAAAGAGATAGGAGTATACACTGTCCAAGTGACTTTGGATGAGTGTAAATCGGAATTTTCAAATGCTATTGAATTGGATGATATTGTACTCTCAGCCCTGGATGGTATTAGTCAATTAAAATTGTGGCCAAACCCCGTAGACAAGGTGCTCTATTTTCAGGATGTCGAACCTAATTTTACCGGGTTCAGAATTTATCGGATTTCCGGTGAACGGGTTATGATTGGGCAGGCGACCAATTCAATAGATGTTTCCCTCTTGACAAGAGGGGTTTATCTGATTCAATTTCACGCCAAATCTGAAATTGCTACTTTCAAATTCATAAAGAAGTAGAGGTAATACATCACAACCTTTAACTAACAGACGCTCATGCTTGCTAATGCATGGAGCTTTCATGGGTTTAATAAGCCTTTGCAAAGACCACCCGCTGTTTAGATGGCTTACCTGTAACCATGCATTGCCCCTCCTCTCTATCGCCTTCTAGCGGTATGCATCTAATCGTGGCCTTGGTTTCATTCTTTACTTTTTCTTCGGTTTCAGGTGTTCCATCCCAATGTGCGTAAATAAACCCACCCTTGGATTCAAGAACGTCCTTGAACTCATCATAAGAATCAACCCGATGACTATTTCCCTGTCTAAACTTTAATGCTTTCTGATACAGATTAGTCTGAATTTCAATTAGCAATTCGCTGATTTTGGCAACCAGCATGTTATCCATGTCATAGAGTTGCTTCTCCTTAGTGTCTCTTCTGGCAACTTCAATGGTGCCATTTTCTAAGTCTTTTGGTCCGATGGCTAAACGAATCGGAACACCTTTCAATTCATATTCTGCGAATTTCCAACCGGGCTTGTGCGTATCCCGATTATCAAATTTTACTGAAATACCCGCATCTTTCAAATTCTGAATCAGAGGAGCGACTTTAGCTGTAATGGCAGTCAGTTGCTCATCAGACTTATAAATTGGCACAATCACAACCTGGATAGGTGCCAGTTTAGGAGGTATTACCAAACCATCATCATCAGAGTGAACCATAACCAATGCACCCATTAAACGGGTAGTTGTGCCCCATGAGGTACCCCATACATATTCCTCTTTTCCAGTTTTGTCTGCATATTTTACATCAAATGCCTTGGCAAAATTTTGCCCTAGAAAATGGCTTGTGCCTGCTTGCAAAGCCTTACCATCTTGCATCAAGGCTTCTATACAATAGGTGTCATCAGCTCCTGCAAATTTCTCACTTTCGGTTTTAGTACCTTTCAGTACTGGAACTGCCATCAGGTTTTCAGCAAAATCAGCATACACATCCAACATCTGCTTTGTCTCGAAAATGGCTTCCTCCTTTGTGGTATGCGCTGTATGGCCCTCTTGCCATAAAAATTCTGTAGTTCTAAGAAACAACCTGGTGCGCATTTCCCATCTTACAACATTTGCCCATTGGTTAACCAGTATCGGTAAATCTCGATATGACTGAATCCAGTTTTTGTAGGTGCTCCAGATGACAGTTTCACTTGTTGGCCTCACGATAAGCTCCTCTTCAAGTTTGGCTTCCGGGTCTACTATTATTCCACCATTTTCTTCATCAACTTTCAAGCGGTAATGGGTAACCACAGCGCATTCTTTTGCAAATCCTTCTACATGATCTGCCTCCTTACTTAAATATGACTTAGGTATGAAAATTGGGAAGTAAGCATTCGTATGACCAGTTGCTTTGAACATATCGTCCATCCCGCGTTGCATTTTTTCCCAAATAGAATAGCCGTATGGTTTTATCACCATACAACCTCTAACAGGGGAGTTTTCGGCCAAATCAGCCTTCTTTACCAATTCATTATACCACTGCGAATAATCCTCGCTTCTCGATGTTAGTCCTTTTGCCATTTTTGGTATGGATATTGCACAATTCTTAAGGACGGCAAATATAGAGTTGCTAAATCACAAACTCTTAATCACCGTTAATAGTTGTAACTTGTAAAACGAAATAAGGGAAGATTATGGAAGCGTTAACTAAAATTTTCAAAGGCTCAGTTCTAACAATGCTTATTGTTGTGCTTTCTGGGGCAATTTCATTTGCCCAGGAATATGATGACATGTACTTCACTCCTTCTGATAGAAAGAAGAAAGAGAAAAAACAGAAAAAGGAGGAAGTAATTGTAGCAGAAAACAATGATGCCCAAGAAGTGCTTTCGGCCTATGAAAGTAATGCATACAATGGTTCCAGCTATACAGCTAAAAACATCAATCCTGAATATCTATCTAAATACAATAATGGTCAGTCTACCCAAGTGGAAGAGCAAGAGGCCGAATACTTCCCTGAAGATTATAATCAGCAGCAAATCAGTGATAGAGAACAGTTTTCGAACACCCCTGTAGTAAACAACTATTATTACAACGGCTTCCCTGATTTCTGCACATTTGGTTCAAATTTTTACAATCCAAGACCACGAGTAAGGTTTGGCCTTAGCTATAGCTCAGGCATTTATTGGGGATCAGGCTTAGGGTTCTCAGTTGGTTACGGTTCCCCTTGGTTCTATGGCAATGCTTTTTATGACCCTTTCTACGCTGGCTTTTACGATCCATTTTATGACCCTTTCTTTTATGGAAGAGGATTCGGAAGATTCAGCTATTATGATCCATTTTGGGGAGGTTATGGCTTTTATGGCTCCAGATGGGGAAGATATAATAATGCCTACAACCGAGGCTTCTACAATGGTTACTACGCTGGTGGAGGCAACTACTACTATGGCGGTAACGAAGGCCGTCGATTCAACGGCAGAGATGTTGTAAGAGGTGGGCGCTACAGCCGAAGCGGAAGAAGTGTTATTGCAAACAATAACGCCGTGTCGTCATCAAGATCAAGAAGTGCCACTGCCACACGTGGTACAAGTACTGCACCATCAAATGGAAGGTCAAGGGTAAATTCTGATGCATTCAATTCTTCGCAGAATGAACTATATAGGTCGAGAGGCTATTCAAGCAGAAATACAGCAGCCAGCAATTCAAGAAGTAGAACCTCTACTCGCAACTATACTTCCGTATCTAACAATTCAAATGTTAGAAGTAGGAGTTACAGCACTACACCTGCAGTAACAAATAGTAGAAGCAGGAGCTATTCTGGAAATGCTGCTACAAATAGCAGGAATACGTCAACCTATAATAACAACTACAGCACCAGAAGCTACAACAGCCGATCCCTTGAACAAAATAGGGATGATGGAAATTCGTCTTTCTCGAATGGAAGAAGTAGCCGATACAATGCTACCCCTAGCTATCAGCGAAACTATAATTCTCAGCAGCGTTCGGGTAATAATAGCTCAGGCTATCAGAATCGAAACTTCACTCCTTCGAATAACAGTGGGAACAGAAGTCGAAGCTTCACTCCTTCGAATAACAACCGGAGTTATACACCTTCTAACTCCACTCCTTCAAGGAATAGAAGCTATACGCCATCCAATAACAACAGTACACCTTCACGGAATAGAAGTTTTACCCCTTCTAATAATAACTCAAATAATAGGTCGAGGAGTTTTACTCCTACTAACCGCAGTTCACCTTCAAGGTCTACAACACCAACAAGGTCAAGAAGTAAGAACAACAATTAAATTACAGGACAGGACTTAATCACTTCACATCATGAAACTCTCTTTAGCGCTTACTGTAAGTATAGCGATAGCTGTATCCTTTTCATCAGCACAGGCACAGGTAAACCCCGAAGCATTTGGGTTATACAACGATGCATTTCGGTTTAGCCAAACCCGACATAACGGTTCAGCCAGAATCCAGGGGATTGGCGGTGCGCAGGTTGCATTGGGTGGGGATTTGAGTTCAGCCATGTCAAACCCAGCGGGATTAGGTTTCTTTAATAAATCTGAGTTTTCATTTTCACCATCCTTGAATTTTCACAGTAGGGATGCGGCCTTCGGAGAAAGAATTGTGGGTACGGAATCAGAGAATTTCAATTTTAACCAATTGGGAATCGTTTTTCATACACCTCTTGATGAAGACAGTGATCTCAAAGGCCTTTCGTTTGCAATAAGCCTTAACCGGATTAATGACTTCAAAGAGGAGATCACCTATGACAGTCAGGATTTGATAGTGGAAAGTTCAATTATTGACTTTTTCAGGTCGCAGGCTGAAGGAATTACACCACAAAATTTGAATGGTCTGACGGTCCTCGGCTTTGATACCTACTTGATCGATTTAATACCCGATACCAATAATCAGTACTTCTCAATTGTGGATGGTTTCCCACGTCACCAGGAAACGATAAAGCGATCTGGTGCGCAGTATCAATGGAGTTTTGCTGCCGGAGCGAATTATCAGGACAGACTCCATTTCGGCGGTAATATTGGTTTCACAACCCTCAACTATAGAGAAACCAAAAGCTATTTAGAAAACGATTTTGTACTACTTGACAATCAGGGTGAAGTGGTTGGCTCTGATAACGTAATTAACGATTTGTTTCTTGATGAGCAGCTGGATATGGACGGAATAGGCGTAAATGCAACATTTGGCTTAATCTACAGACCTGTAAGATTTGCAACATTTGGCCTAGCTTATTCATCACCAACGTGGTATGCCATTAACGAAGAAATCACCTCTGATCTGGAAGTCAACTACAATAATTATTTTTATCCAGAAGGAGATACCCTACTCGGCAATCTTCCAGTTTTGGGGCCCTTAGTAATATCAAACTATACCCTCAGAACACCTTCGAAAGTTAACCTCGGTGCTGCATTTTTCTTAGGGAAAAGTGGCTTTATTACAGGGGATGTAGAGTTCGTCAATTATGGGAATGCCAACCTATCATCAAACGACTTTTCTGTGAATGCTGATAATCAGACAATAAGTAATCTATACAATCAGGTGGTCAACTTTAGGCTGGGAACAGAATGGAGACTGCAAAATTTTAGGTTTCGTGGTGGCGTAGCTCATTGGGCCGATCCAATTGATGCGGATAATATCGATAATTCTCAAACCAATTTATCGCTTGGTCTGGGCTATCGAAACAAGAAATTCTTTGCAGACTTCGCTGTCATATCCTCAATGACCAAAGAAGTCTATAACCCCTACTTCTTGCCGGGGGGATCGGAACCAACAATAAACATTGATAAGACCTCAACAAATGCTGTGGTGACCTTAGGCTTTAATTTTTAAAACCACATCATTAGAGACTATTTCCAGTAGCGAAATCATTTAACTATTTGCATATTTGGCAGTTATGACATCTGATTGTTATGACTGAAGAACAATATAGGCTTAAGCAATGTAGAGAAGACATTGGTTGGAAAAAGTGGGGCCCCTATTTATCCGAACGGCAATGGGGGACAGTTAGGGAAGACTATAGCAGAGACGGCAATGCATGGGGCAATATTACCCATGACCACTCGCGGAGCAAAGCTTATCGCTGGGGCGAAGATGGCATCGGGGGATTTTCGGATGATAACCAATTAATATGTTTTTCATGGGCGTTCTGGAATGAAAAAGATCCGATATTAAAAGAACGTTTATTCGGACTTACAGGTCAGGAGGGAAACCATGGAGAAGATGTAAAGGAACTTTACTACTACCTTGACAGCACCCCCACTCATTCCTACATGAGCATGCTGTACAAATATCCACAAGGCGAATTTCCTTATGCCAAGCTGGTAGACAAAAACAAATCGCTTGGAAGGGACAAACGGGAATTCGAACTAATTGACACCGGGATATTTGCTAAAGATGAGTACTTCGACATTTTTCTAAAATATGCAAAGGCCAACGATGAAGATTTTTTGATTGAGTGCGAGGTTTTTAATAGAAGTAAAAAAGCAGCTAAACTTCATGCGTTGCCAACTGTGGTTTTAAGGAATACCTGGTCAGCAGGAAAGAATTCTGTAATCCCCAGAATTCAGGGATTGGGCTCTCACAAATTCAAAATCACTCATCCTGAACTTAGGAATTACTACATGCATTTTGATGGAGAGTTGAAGGAGACCCTTTACACTCAAAATGACACAAACAGAGAGCGTTTGTATAAATCAAAGAGTCGGTCAAAATATGTGAAAGATGCTTTTCATGAATACATTGTTCATGGAAAAAATACGGTCAGTCCGAAAAAAAGCGGTACCAAAGCTTCTGGTCATTATTCCTTTGAAGTACCCGCTGGAGGTGTATACAAAATCCGATTAAGGCTCAGTAAAGACAACCTTCAGAATCCTTTTGGCCAATTTGATGAAATCATGGGATTGCGACAACATGAAGCAAATGATTTTTATGAAGCCACAATAGCCAAAAATGTTGACGACCCTGACCTGAAGCTAATCCAGCGGCAAGCAATGGCCGGTATGATGTGGAGCAAGCAGTTTTACTATTACAATGTAAGGGAATGGATGGATGGCGATCCGCGTAAGATTCCGCCCCCACCGGAGAGGTTGGATGGACGTAATTCCAAATGGATTCATTTGGATAACCATGATATCATATCTATGCCAGATAAGTGGGAGTACCCGTGGTATGCCGCCTGGGACCTTGCTTTTCATACAATACCTCTTGCGAGAGTAGACCCCGACTTCGCAAAGCATCAGCTTTTGCTGCTTTTAGGCGATTCTTATCAGCACCCCAACGGCCAGATTCCAGCATATGAATGGAATTTTGGGGATGTTAACCCGCCTGTGCATGCGTGGGCCGTTCTGAGAGTTTTCCGAATAGACCGCAAGATGAACGATGGCAAAGGCGACATCGACTTTTTACGAAGAGCTTTCCATCGGTTGATGATCAATTTTACCTGGTGGGTGAATCGAAAAGACAGTAAAGGCACCAACATTTTTGAGGGTGGCTTTTTAGGTCTTGATAATATTGGGGTGTTCGACCGAAACTGGACCATCACCGAAGGAGCAAGTATAGAACAGGCAGATAGCACTGGCTGGATGGCCATGTTTTCCCTGAATATGATGAGGATGGCATTGGACTTGGCGACTGTGGAGCCTATATATCAAGATCTTGCCAACAAATATTTTGAGCATTTCCTTTATATCGCTGGTGCGCTTCACAATGTTCGAAATGAAGAAGTTTCTCTTTGGGATGAGGATGACAATTTCTATTATGATATGTTCAGAAGGCCAGACAAGCCGGGAGAATTGATGAAGGTCCGATCTATCGTAGGTCTTATTCCGCTTTTTGCAATAGAAACCCTCCAAGACGAAGCATATAAAGACCTTCCGGAATTTAGAAAGAGACTGGAGTATTTTTTAAGTGAACGGCCCAAGCTGGCTTCCCTCGTGTCCAGATGGGAAGAACCTGGTGCCGGTAAGCGTCATCTGCTTTCATTATTAAGAGGGTTTAGGTTGCGAAAAATTTCAGAGCGAATGCTTGACCCTGATGAATTTCTCTCTGATTTCGGCATCAGGGCATTATCAAAATATCATGAAAAGTATCCCTATGAGTTTAGGGTTGACGATCAGAAATTCTCGGTAAAATATCTGCCAGGTGAATCTGATTCTGATTTCTTTGGCGGTAACTCCAACTGGCGTGGGCCAATCTGGTTCCCAATCAATTTCCTCATCATAGAATCGCTGTACAAATTCAGTTTTTACTATGGAGACAAATACAAACTGGAATACCCATTGGGAAGCGGGAAGTTCATTACACTCAAGGAGACTGTTAATGAGCTAGCAAAACGATTGATAAATATTTTTCAAAGGAATGAAGATGGTGAAAGGCCGGTGTTTGGAAAAAACAAGAAGTTCCAAACTGATCCTCATTTCAAGGACTTTATACTGTTTTATGAATATTTCAATGGTGATACTGGTGAAGGCCTTGGTGCATCTCACCAAACGGGATGGACTGGCTTAATTGCAGATGTTATCTATAAATACTACAATAATTAGTTACTCAATATTAGTGTAAACAGCTTGAACATCTTCATCGTCTTCAATTTTGTCAAGCAGTTTTTCAACGTCCTCCATCTGCTCATCAGTAAGCTCAATTGGGCTGGTAGCATACCGTTTCAAAGATGCTTTTTTCGTCTCGATTCCTTTTGCTTCGAGAGCTGTAGATAGGGTTCCGAAATTTGTATAATCTCCATATATGTAGATTTCTTCATCGCCTTCATCGATGCTTTCCAAACCTGCATCAATTAAATCAAGTTCCAATTCCTCAAGGTCAATTTCATCAGATTTTTCCAACTCAAATACAGCTTTCCGCTCAAACATAAATTCAAGGGATCCTGAAGGCACCAATTGTCCATCAGATTTATTAAAGTATGATTTAATGTTAGCAACAGTTCTGTTGGTGTTATCGGTGGCACACTCCACAAAAACTAAAACCCCATGTGGCCCTTTACCTTCATAAGATAGCTCTGTAATATCTGCCGCATCCTTGCCTGAGGCCCTCTTTATAGCTGACTCGATATTATCCTTAGGCATGTTTTCAGCCTTGGCATTCTGAATCGCAGTTCTGAGTTTAGCATTCATTTCCGGGTCTTGCCCTCCCTCCTTTGCTGCTACAGTAATGGCCTTTGCCAGCTTTGGAAACACTTTTGACATCTTGTCCCAACGTTTTTCTTTAGCAGCTCTTCTATATTCAAATGCTCTTCCCATGGTTCAATTTTCTGCAAAGAAAATCCGATGTTATCATAATATCAATTCAGTTTGGATCATATTTGAAAACATTGGAATACTACTACACAATAGCCGCACCTTCAGAAGGAACATATAAGGAAAAAGGTAGCCGTTTTCTAGCTTTCGCATTTCCTGTGGAAAGTGAGGAGGATGTAAAAGATCAGTTAGATGGATTGCGAAAGCAGTTCTACGATGCAAGGCACCATTGCTACGCCTACATCCTGGAGCCTGATGCGTCAAAATATAGGGCCAATGATGACGGCGAACCAAACCACTCAGCTGGCGATCCTATTTTGGGACAAATCCGATCGCAAAAACTTACCAATGTGTTGGTGGTAGTTGTGAGGTATTTTGGTGGCACCAAACTGGGAGTTAGCGGGCTGATTAATGCTTATAAAACGGCGGCACAAAATGCCATTAATGGGGCTAAGAGGTTGAAAATTATCATTAGGGAGCCCATCCAGATCGATTTCCCATATGAGAAAACGTCAGTCGTAATGCGGCTGGTTGATGAGTACCAAATAATTATAAAGAATCAATCGTTTACAGCCTCTTGTTTAATTGATGGAGAAATTCAGCCAAGTAAACTGGTGGCATTTGAAAAGATTGCAAAGCTTGAGGGAATAAATTTCAAAATCGGTGCTGATCAAAATGAAACCTGATCAACACCGATTCTGCAAGAAAGAGAGGTGTTCTATTTTCCAGCCAACAATCTGCTTGACCGCACCATGTCAATGAATTCAGCTCTGTAACCTTCGGTGTCTTCACCTTTGGCACCAATAGCCAGGGTCAAGACCTGATTATAGGTGGCTTCACCCTTAAATTCTGAATCCCTCAATATTTGACCATATTCTGCAACCGCGGCCGACCAGCGGAAATCATTGGAAGTTTTATTAAGGGGAGTAGACTCATCCTTCAAAACCTGGACAATTAGCTTGCTTTTATTTTCATCAGGCTCCTTGTACCTGAATTTTACTGTAAGCAATTCATCAGAATTGGAAATTACTTTTTTCTTGTTTTGCTGATACTTCAAATCATCGATCGACTTAATGAATTCAGACTCTACCCCTACTGGGATGATTTCATACAAGGCCGTTACAGTGTGCCCAGCGCCTAATTCTCCAGCGTCTTTCTTATCATCATTGAAATCCTCTGCCTCCAACATTCTGTTCTCATAGCCGATCAATCTATAAGCCTGAACCTTTGCCGGATTAAATTCCACCTGGATTTTTACATCCTTGGCAATTGTGAAAAGATTAGCCCTCATTTCGGTCACAAATACCTTTTTGGCCTCCTTGATATTATCGATGTAGAAGTAATTCCCATTTCCAGCATTGCTGATCTGCTCCATACGGCCGTCTTTATAGTTGCCCATGCCGAAGCCCGTTATTGTCAAATAAATGCCATCCTCCCGTTTCTTTTCGATCAACCTTACTAGTTCGGATGTTGAAGACGTTCCAATGTTGAAATCACCGTCTGTTGCCAGGATAACCCTGTTGTTTCCGTCTTTCTTCAAATTTTCAAGGGCAACTTTGTATGCCAATTTGATGCCGGCACCACCTGCGGTAGACCCGCCGCTGTTTAATCTATCCAATGCAGAAATAATCGTTTCTTTTTCGGAAGCTGGCGTGGAAGGTAACACTAAACCTGCCGCTCCAGCATAGGCAACGATTGCCACCCGGTCATTCTCATTCAACTCATTTACAAGGAGCTTCATCGATGACTTGAGCAGCGGCAATTTGTTTGCTGCACTCATTGAACCTGAAACATCAATTAAAAAGACAAGATTGGATGGCTTGAGGTCATCATAATCTAGTTTCCTTCCTTGCAACCCAATATGAACCAACCGATGATTTTCATTCCATGGTGCTTGAGAAACTTCTGTTTTGATTGAAAACGGGTGTTCCCTGTTAGGATTTTCATAGTCATAGGTGAAGTAGTTGACCATTTCCTCAATACGAACCATGTCCTTTGATGGTGTTCCTCCATTGTTGATTACTCTACGGAGGTTACTATATGAGGCAGCATCCACATCGATGGAAAATGTTGACAATGCTTCTTTCAAAGGATCTTTGAAGCCTGTTTCATTGATGACATCATATTCTTCTGTGTTGAAGTCCAAAACAGACTCATTGACAGCATAGCCGTAAACAGCACCAGCCAATGCTTTGCGGGTTCTCACAGCCCCTGACCCAGAAACAACAACCTCAGAAAGCTCCATTACTTCTAGGGCCAGAGCAACATTTACGATTCGCTTCTTTCGAACAACTACCTCCTTAGTAGCGTATCCGATATAATTAAATACCAGAATTGATTTTTCATTTGGTACGTTGATAGCGTAGTAACCATCTAAATCTGAAACGGTTCCAGCATTTGAACCCTTAACTAAAATGCTGACACCAGGAAGACCTGAATTATCATGCGCATCCGTAACCCTCCCTGTAATTTCAATTAGGGCTTTGGGTTGATTAAATGAAGAAAAAAGACCTAAAACAAAAATCCCAATAAAAGAATATACGCTTTTCATAGTTCTAATATTTTGTGTAAATAATTTTTTAAAAAATATTCTTTGGGTTTGCTGTCTAATACTATAAACATATTCGGATACACAAATCCTACTTTCATCAGTCGACCCAGCATTGATTCTATAATTATTCATAACTCAATTGTTTTTGTCTGACTCTATGATGCAGAACACATTCAGATTCCATAAGTCACTTTAAAAAATTCTGTAGCCCTTTTAATAAGGTAGTTTAGAATCCATCGTCTCTTGATGATACAAGGCATCTCATTAAGATTTAGAAATATTTCATAATATTTGAGAGCAATGAAAGAAGAGGATGAGCTTGAATTTCGCAAAGTCTTTGAGGCTAACTATAGTCATCTTGTGAATACTTCTTACCGAATTGTTGGAAGCGTAGCTGCAGCGGAAGACATCGTTCAAGATGTATTCATGAAGCTATGGCATAATAGAAAGACTATTTCCATCCATTCTTCTGTAAAGTCTTACCTACAAAAGGCTGCTATTAATTCTTCACTCAACTACATCAGAAAGTCTGATCGACATCTTGATCTGAAAGCAGAACATGAACCTCATGTGAGTGGCCCCGAAGAAGAGTTGTATGAAAAAGAATTGCGAGAAAAAATTAATTCGGGGTTACAAAAATTAGCACCTCAATGTAGACTTGTATTTTCACTTAGTCGATATGATGGTTTGACGAATACTCAAATTGCGGATCAGTTAGGTATTTCAAAAAAAACGGTTGAAAATCAGATTTATAGGGCACTTCAAGTTTTAAGAGATCAGCTTAAAAATTCCAAAACGGGTTTCTTTATACTAGCGATAGCACTCCTAACCATGCTGTTAAGTGCTCTTAGCCAATTGTAACTTTTTCAAAAAGCCTATGAGTGCTTTGAGTTCCATCTGTGTCATTAATAAAATGACGGCCAATGAAAAGCCATAAGCAACTCATCATAAAAAAGATTACTCAAGAAATATCTCCTGACGAAGAACTTATTCTTGAGGAATGGATGAAAAGTAATCCTCAAAACCTCAATGAATTTAATGAGCTGCTGTCTACATGGAATACATCTCAGAGATTGGATAAAACTGTAATTGTTAATTCTGAGGACGCCTGGAACAGGTTTAAAAATTCTCTTAACCAGTCATCCAGCAGGCAATCTGTTAATATAAAAAAATGGGTTGCCTTACCCGTTGCTGCATCTTTTCTACTGGCTATTTTACTCTCCTATTTTCTGTCATTTGATGATCAAACAACAATACAATCACCCCTAAATACAATACAAAGTGTTGTTCTGCCAGATAGCTCAACAATTGTCCTAAATGCTGGTAGTAGCATAACCTACACGTCCAAGGATTGGCTAGATCAACGATTAATTCAACTTACAGGTGAAGCAGTTTTTGACGTAAAGAAATCTGAAGTTCCATTTGTTGTTACAACTGAGCAATCAGTTACTAGAGTAATTGGAACAAAATTCAATATTCGATCCAGAGGGTTTGGCGATAAAATTTCATGCCTTGAAGGAATAGTTGATGTTGCAGACATGAATGAGACAAATAAACCTCTGAGGTTGGTGAAAGGCCAGGGTGCAATTGCGGAAGAAAATGGTGAATCATTCCATCAAACCGAAATCGATCTCACCAGAACAACTGGCTGGATTGATGGAAACATCTTCTTATCTAATGTCACCATTGCTGAGGCACTTGACGAAATTGAGAAGCAATTTAGTGCTGATATTCAGTACGAAGGAGCACAAAACCAATCGGAATACAATTTTCATATCGATAGGAATTCGCCGATTGAGAAGTCGTTAACCATTATTTGTAAAACAACGCAATTGTCATTCTCAAAAATTGATGGTAAGCGATTCAGAATTTATGATTGAAAATCTTAAGCTCATACTTCTGTTAGTATCTCTCACAACGCTTCTAAGTTGTGATGACGATAAACAACCTGAACCCTTAGGTGAATTGCTCATATCCTATGAAGAGATTGCGAGAGTTCACAGAGATGAAATTACTGCCAACAATTTTGGCTCTGACTCATTGGTCAATCAAATGGCAGAATGGTCAACAGTTTATAAAATCAGTTACAGAACCGAGAGTCCATCAGGAGGTGATATCGTTGCCTCAGGCGCTGTAGTCAGGCCAGATGGTAACAAGGCTTTACCCCTATTGAGCTATCAACACGATACCTTCATACTTACCAGTTGGACACCTTCTGAGTTTAGTAATCGAAACCCAGGTAATCGGCTTTGGTCTGGGATAATGCTGGCTTCACTCGGCTATCTGGTTTCAGCACCAGATTATTTGGGATATGGTGCTACTCGGGATCTGATACACCCCTATCATCATGCAAGCAGCCTGGCTACCGCATCTTATGATATGATTCTTGCAACTCAGGAGTTGTCGGAGATAGCGTCTATCCCTATTGACCAAAAGCTGTTTCTTTCCGGCTTTTCAGAGGGTGGATATGCAACCATAGCTCTCCAAAAATATATGGAGGAAACCCACCCAGAAGTCACTATTACAGCTTCATCTGCTGGTGCCGGAGCCTATTACTTATCTGATGCTGGAAATTCCGTTCTTTCCAGGGACGAATACCCGATAGCAGGATTTTTAGGATTACTATTTAATGGTTACGATGATGTGTACAATCTGGAAGGAGATATGTCACGGTTTTTCCAGGAGCCATATGGGTCATTAATTGATGGTGGACTGTTTGACGGAAACCTGGCTGGTGATCAAGCTGAGCAGTTGCTTACAACTGACCTCAATAGGTTGTTACAGCCAAAATTCAAATCGGATTATTTAGACCCTAGCGTTTCGCTTCCATTAAGAGATAAACTCGAGGAAAATGACCTGATTTATTGGGCTCCCAAGTCCCGAACTTTCCTATATCATGGTGCTAATGATGCTATTGTTGATGTTTCATCTGCTCAAACGGCCTACGAGAATTTCGTCAACAATGGATCAAAAGAGGTAGAGTTGATTGTCTTTCCAAATTTGGGCCATAGCGATGCATATAATCCATATTTCCAGGCTACAATTCAACAGTTCGAAAAAATCCTAAGCAATGAATAGCGGGGTTCGTTCTACTATTATCTTTTTCATCTACTGGATTTTTCTGAGCCTATATGTGATGGCTCAAACAAGCAGCCAACAGATAAACCTTAGCTATCAAAACACTTCCTTATCGGAGATTATTGCTGAAATGGAGGATAGGTATGGCTTGCGGTTCTCTTATATGAAATCAATTATTGAGGGTATTGAGGTAAGTGTTGATATCAACAATAAACCCTTAAAATCAGCATTGAAAGCCCTCCTTTCAGAAACTGATATTTCATTTGAAATCGTAGATGAGCATAACATCATTCTTTTCAAAATTGAAAGGAAAAAGAAAAAACCAGATGACGGAGGAAGCTTTACCCTTCAAGGAAGGGTAATTACGTCAAACCCCGGAGAGCCAATTGAACTTGCCTCTGTAGCCCTAATAAACTTAAACCAAGGCACACTAACTGACAGTCAAGGACATTTTGAACTAACCCGATTGGCAAAAGGAAAATATATCTTGAGCATCAGTTTTGTGGGTTATCAACCCTTTGAACAAATTATTGATATCAATGACAACATCGATGTAGGGGCAATCAAACTATCGGAATCGATATTCAGGTTGAAACCTGTTGAGATCACCCCAGGAGTTTATGAGATATCAACTATTGAGCCCACTCCATTAGGACTTAGTAGGCAAGAAATTTTACACTCTCCCAATTTCGCCAAAGATGTTTACAGGGCAATACAAGTAGTCCCTGGAGTAGTTGGAACTCAATACTCTGCAAAGCCCAGGATTCGAGGTGGTCATCCAGATGAAACGGCAGTTTTCCTGGACAATTTTGAAATCTATGAGCCATTTCACATCGAGGAGCTTGATGGGCCATTCAGTATTTTCAATACAGATTATTTACAAGAAGTTAAAATTGTCACTGGTGGTTATTCAGCGAGATATACTGATAAGATGTCTGGTATTATTAACCTAACCACCCCGGGATATGTTACTAAAACCAATACTAAACTATCGATTGATGCGCTCAGTGCAGCCCTATATTCAACCATCAAATTGAAAGAAGAAACCAGCTTGCTTGTAAGTGCCAGACGCGGGTATATTGATCAGATATTAGACCCTGAATTGGGGCTAGATCCAATCTATTATGACATCTGGGGCAAACTCAATCATCGGATCAATAAGCGACATCATGTGTCAGCTAATTTTTTATTCTCTAAAGACAATTTTGAGTTTTTTAATGATTTTGCACTTGCCAGACCTGAGAGCTTTGATAGCAAAAGAAAAAATTATTACCTATGGTCAAACTGGAAATGGGTATCAAATCCCAAATTTCATAGCACTACCACCCTGGGTTATCAAAACTTGTCAAAAGAAGCCGATTTTGTTTTTGAATCAAGCATCAGCAACAACAATACTGACAACCGAAACACCAAAATTCTCATACTTAATCAAAATAATAGCTGGGAACTTTCAGACAAACATCAACTAGAATTCGGTTTAGAGCTGAAGGCTTTTTCTTCTAAGAATAGATTTGAAGAGCTTAGGGTTCATCAGGGAATCTCCACCCCAGACAGTCTTGTTTTAGAACTGATTGATGTTAATGCTAAAACCAATGGCCATACTGTTTCTACCTATTTACAGGATATCTGGAATATTTCATCCAAGCTAAGGTTCCAAACTGGAGTAAGAATTTCAAATCAAAGTTTTGCTGATAAAATCACCACAGCACCCCGGCTTGCTCTGGAATACAAATTTTCGGACAGCTTCTCTTCAAAACTTGCCTATGGCATCTACTATCAACCAGATAACTTCCAAAGGTTAAGAGCATTTCAAGGTCAAACTGATTTACTAAATAGTCACAATAGGAGCTCTCATTACATAGCAAGCTTTGAACGAAGGAACCAAAAATCAACTGTACAGGTAAATCTTTTCTTTAAGGATTACGATTTGAGCATTGATGATTTTCGGCTTGATTTCTTCAACAGACTAGACAGTTTCCGATTTCTTGACAGGCCTTTTAACTTGGAATCAGCTACTTCCAAAGGGTTTGACATTTCGATGCGCCAACAATATGGCACTCGCAATCTCTTAACTATTGCCTACACCTATGCAAATAATAAAATTCAAAATTCAGAAGGCATTAGCGTCCCAAGGGACTTTAATAGAAAGCATACAATTACCATTAATAACATTATTGCGCTTCAGAAGAATTACACCATAAGTGCTTTATGGTCATTTCATTCAGGAGAACCCTATACTCCCACTACTGTTAATTTCGTCGGAGAGAATTTCATTGGTTCAGGTGCAATAATCTATTTCACCAATGGTGCAAAAAACAGTAGGCAGCTCCCTGATTACCATACCCTGGATGTCAGGTTTGAAAAGAAATGGTTCTTCAAAGGAAATGATCAACTGACCATTTATTTGAATTTGGTGAACATTTACAATCGTAAGAATACCAGGAATTTCTATTGGGGCACCACAGACAATTCTATTGGCGAACGAACCATATTCCAGGATAAAGTTGATTACTTCGGAATAATAGCCTCACCAGGAATCAGCTTTACTTTTTAAAAAAAAATCAGGCCTCAATCTGATGAATTGAGGCCTGATTTATCAATCTTCTAACTCATCTAATTCTTTAAATGGCGAAGGATCAAGGGCTTCAAGTTCCTCTCTGAATGGGCTCCACTCCTCTTCAAAGAATTTAGATGCTTCAGTCTCAAATGAATCAAAATCAGACTGAACATCTTTCATCACAAGGTCGAGAGTGGCAATTGGCTTGTTGTAGAATGTGCCTCCAAAATTGCCGATACCCTGGTAAAATGTAGCCTGACCAAGTTTAGAACTTAAAAGTGCCGGATCGTTGTATATGCCTTGAATGTCTTCCGGTGGCAGAACCTTTTCCCGTAGCTCTTTAATTCTCTTTTTGATGTCTTTAGACTTTTCTTTTACACTGGTGACCGCCGCACTATCGTCAGCAGTTATAATCTTCAGTGCGCTTTCCATTGCCTTTTTAGATTCATCCAATCGGTCGACCAGGGCAGTTGTGCTTTCGATAATTGACAGCACTTGATCATACTTGGCAGCCATTGCATTCATGTCTGTCTGGCTTCTTTCTATTCTTGGGTCAGCCTTGACATTAACAGTAGTCATAGCCTCATTTCCATTGTAGGTTAACTTAATAGTATAAGTTCCAGGTGAAACAAGTGGGCCTTGTGGCTCAGGTGCATTGGGTTTTGGTCTTGGGGTTCCGGGAAACCTTACCCCTTTTCTTCTCAAATTCCAGGTGAAACGATTAATACCTGGATCTTTAGCTATTGTTGTCATATTTCTAAGCACTTGCCCATCTTTTGAAATTTGCACTTTAACAGTATCTGATTTGAAAGTTGTGTCTTGTTTGGAAGTCGCTTTTACGGCATAGGAAATTAAAGCACCCCTGGGCTTGTCTGCCCCTCTAAAAATGGCATCTGCAAAAAACCTTGTTCCATCAGCTTCCCTGTATTCGAAATTGTAGGCATCCTGAGTATCAAAGCTGATCAGTGGCTGATCCAGCAAGCTAGCACCCTGGCTTGCTAATGCCCTTAAAGGCCTGATGTCATCCATAATCCAGATAGCCCTGCCAAAAGTTCCGATCACTAAATCATGCTCTCGGGGATGAATTACCAAATCCATAGTGGAGACGGTCGGATAACCTTCTGTCCACTTCGTCCAGTTTTTGCCTTTATCGATAGTTACATAGAGTCCAAATTCGCTACCCAGGAACATCAAATTTGGCTCAACCGGATCTTGAACCGATGCCAGAGTGTAGCCGGAAACACTTTCGGGGCTCACTAAATCAACCCATGTTTTACCAAAATCAGTTGTATGATAAAGATGCGGTGTCCAATCGTTTTGGCGATAGTTGTTCACTATTACAAATGCCTCACCGGCATTGAACTTAGATGCCTGGATTTGCGGTACCCATGCGCCGGAAGGCATTCCTTTTATCCGAGGAGTTAGGTTTGTCCAGGTGCTTCCACCATCCTGGGTAATTTGGATGTTACCATCATCAGTGCCCACCCAAATCACACCTTCTTGAACAGGGCTTGGTGCTATTGCCAAAATAGAGGTATGGTTCTCAGCACCAGTTACATCGTAGGTCAGCCCTCCGGTATTTAGGAAAAATTGCTTATCAGGATCATTTGTCGTCAAATCAGGTGAAATGATTTCAAATGACTCACCACGGTCAGTGCTTTTGTGAACATACTGACTGCCATAATAAATTGTCGCTTCGTCAAAAGGATCCTGAGCAATGGCCGCATTCCAATGAAACCTCAAAAATTCGCCCTCGGGATGATAAGGTTTGATCAACTGACCATGTCCTGTCTCAAAATCAATTCGTTGAACAAATCCGCCCTGCGACATGCCGTAGCCATATCTCGAATCAGAAGCATCGGGAATGGCATCGAAGCCATCACCAAAAGCAATCTCACTCCAATAACCATTACGGATTCCGCCAGAGCGAAGGGAATTACTTGGGCCTCTCCATGAGCCGTTGTCCTGCATCCCTCCCATTACATTGTATGGTATTTCATTGTCTGTGGCAATGTGATAAAACTGCCCCACGGGTAGGTTCTCAACAAAACGCCAGCTTTCGCCCATGTCCCTTGAGATATACATGCCACCGTCATTTCCATCCAAAATCATAGATGGATCATTGGGGTTGATCCACCATGCGTGGTGATCAACATGGACCTTTGAAAATGGAAGAATGGTTTCAAAAGTCTTACCACCATCAATGCTACGATCAACTACACTATGCACCGAATAAAGTCGGTTTTCATTCTGCGGATCAACAAAAATGTCTCCGTAGTAAAATGGCCTGCTTCCCCAGTTGGTGTCTTGTACTTTCTCCCATTTTTCACCACCGTCTGTTGATTTATATAATGCATTCTTTTTCGACTCAATCATTGCGTAAACAATGTTTGGGCTGCTTGGAGCTATCGCCAAGCCGATCTTGCCAAGTTCCCCTTTTGGTAAACCTTCTTTCTCAGTTAGTTTTTTCCATGTTTCACCGCCATCATAAGAGATGTGAATTCCTGAACCTTCGCCACCAGATTCAAACTTCCAGGGCCACCTTCGGTAATGCCACATTGAAGCGATCAGCTTGTTGGGGTTAGTCGGATCAATTACCAAATCTGCAATGCCTGTTCGGTTGTTGACATAAAGCACTTTTCTCCAGGTTTTACCACCATCAGTGGTTTTGAAAACGCCCCTTTCCTGGGTATCTCCATAGGCGTTACCCTGGGCACCAACCCACACTATGTCTGGGTTTTCTGGGTGAACATAAATCCTGTGAATTGTTCTCGTAAGGTCAAGGCCGAGGTGCTGCCATGTTTTGCCTGCGTCCATTGATTTGAAAACGCCAGCACCCATATTTTGACTGTTCCTGGGATTGCCCTCTCCAGAACCGACGTATATGATGCTTGGGTTCTTCTGATAAATCGCAATTGATCCAATTGATGCTGCTTTTTGATCATCAAAAATGGGCTCCCAATTAATGCCGCCTCCCATGGTTTTCCATAATCCACCGGATGCCGTACCCACATATATTATATCAGGGTTTGATATCACAACATCAAATGCTGTAACACGGCCGCTCATCCCGGCAGGGCCAATATTGCGGGGCTGCATGCCTTTGAATTTTGAGATATCCAGCTTTTGGGCATCTACCGAAATCAGCCCAAAAATCACCATAATTGGTACTATTAGTAATCTTTTCATTTTGAATTTTAAGTTGTAATTGAAAGGGGAAATTAGGAATAGTAATTGACAGCCCAAATTGGAATTTTGCAGGTGGGGTGCTTAACCAGCCACCTGATCAAGTCGCTTTACAATCTCAACAACTGCAGGGCATACTTCCAAATTCTTCTCAACCAGTTTCATGTGCTTATGCATGCTCTTGTGGTTGGTATGCGGATACTCGGCACAAGCCTTTGGACGAACATCATAGATTGAACAGTAGTTATCAACCCCAAGAAAGGGGCATGGCGTTTCATTAAGTACATAATCGTTATCGGAATCTAAATGAAGGTAGCGTTCTATGAATAGACCCGGCTTCATTTTCATAGATTTAGCAATCCGTTCAATGTCTTTGTCTTTAAAAATTGGTGAGATGGTTTTGCAGCAATTAGCACATTCAAGGCAATCTATTTTTTGAAAAGCTTTCTCATGTTCGGTTTGAAATGCACTATCAAGATCAGACTTATTCTTTCTTTTTAATTGATCAACAGATTGCCTGTAGGCTCTCTTTTGTGATCTGTAGTTTTCAAGAATTTCAGTGTACTTCAATCTGACTAAGATGGTGTGAAATCAGACACAACGTTACTATCACTTAATGCAAATTCCACCCCATCATTCATACTTTAAACTTTCCACCGGGTTTTTCTTCACAGCTGACAGTGACTTGATACTAACGGTTAATAACGCCACAATCACCACTGAAAAAACAGCCAGCAACATCACACCAATATTAACATTCACCCTGTAAGCAAAATTGTTCAACCAGTAATCTAAACCGATGTATGATAGCGGAAGCGCAATAATTATCGCCGGGATGAGAGTTCTTAAATATTGCCATGTCAAGAGCCTTAAAATCTCCCGTGTGGAGCAACCTAGCACCTTTCGTATTCCCATTTCCTTTTTTCTTAATTCTGAAATAAAAACAGTAAGTGCAAACAACCCGAGTAAGGCAATAACGATGGCTAAACCAGAGAAAATGGGGATTAACCTTCCCAAACGCCTTTCCTGATTGTAGAGCCGCTCAAATTCTTTATCTAAAAACCAGTACTCAAACGGCCTGCCTGGATAAATCTCTCTCCATTTCTCGCGTAGGGATGCCAAAATCATTTGGGTATCATCAGTTTCTAATTTTACCGAGAGCACCCCCCAAACGGAGTTATTAGCTACAATCACCACTGGCTCTATGGCCTCTTTGATGGACTTGTAGGCGAAGTCTTCAACCACACCTATAATTTTGCCATGGGCGGCCTCATAAACATAGTTGATGCTGTCCTCCCGTAAGAAAACACCAATAGCTTCGTCTGGTGTAACACCTAATTCTCTCACCACGGTTTCATTTACAATGACCGATCCCGGATCTATCCTTCTTTTGAAATCTTCCCCTGCAATCAGTTTCAAATCAAAAGTTTGTACGAAGCCACCGTCTGCATCAAACTTATTCCAATAATATTCCTGATCTGAAATTTCAGTGGCAAGATACCGTGTATCTGTCCTGCCAAAGTCACTTTGTCTTGGTAGGTGCATCCCGTGGGTATTCCCGATAACTCCAGAAATTGATTGAATCTCAGTTTTATACCGCTGAATTTGTAATGAGTCCCCCATCAGTGAAGTCCTTATTCCAATAACGGCATTTCGGCTTTTGGCGAGAAAACCATTGTTTATCAACTGAAGCTGATTGTAAACGATGATGGTTCCAATAATGAGGCAAATCGCCACTGTAAATTGCAACACTACCATGATATTTCTGGCTTTTGAATTAGCATTTTCCCTCTTGAAAAAAGCGTTCATGTTAAAGTTGTTTTTGATCCTTTTAGTAAAGTACATGGATGACCAAAATCCTGAAGTGAGAATGATGAACATTGTAGTAACAGCAAATACTGTTATGAATTCTGCAGACTCAAAGGATATTAAGAGGTTGATATTTTTTCCGGTAAGCTCATTAAAGCCTGGCATCAAGAAATAACAAATTGCTGTTGCCACAATCATGGAAATGACAATTGATAAACTTGACTCTATAAAAAATTGCCATCTCAACTGCGATTTGGTACTACCAAGGGTTTTCCTCAAGCCGATTTCTTTTTGACGCTTGCCACCTAATGCGGTTGTCAAGTTGATATAGTTGGTGAGTGCAATTGTCAAAATGAATACACCAATCACCATCAATCCATAGAGGTAACTCATATCAATCGGGGAATCAATCTCCCACCGCATTGGGGGTTGAAAATGAATGTCAGAAAGGGGGGTAAGTAAGGGTGTAATTTGCTCAGCCTGATCTGGAATTACTTCTTCCCAAATTGATTTCATATCTGCTGAAATTACAGGGATTGCCTCAGGGCTATTCACTTTGATGTAAGTATATAAGTAACCAGGGGCCGGGTTTCTGTCAACCCAACCCCGCCTTTCTTCGCCCAAAATCCCTTGTAGAGCCTGCAAATGTGCCACATATTCTGGCTGAAAATGAGAATTAGAAGGCGGATCGAAAATCACACCAGTTACTGTAAGGTTTAACTCCCTACTCCGACGAACAAATTTGAGTTGCTTGCCAATGGGGTTCTCATTTCCAAAGTGTTTCTTGGCGGTGGTTTCAGTCAAAATGATAGAACTCAAGTCATTCAACTGAGCTTCAGGCTCTCCAAACTTTAATTCAAAGTTTAAGAAATCGAAGAAATTAGGGTCAGACCAATAAACACCTTCAGTGTAATATGAATCTTCATTCAAGGGATTATTTATATAACCATAGGACAGCATCAAAAACCTGAATCTGTCGATAATGGCAGGGTTGCGAGGTGCTAATTGATCTACCCACATGCCAGATGAGAACGCCCTGTCCTCAATTTTTCCATTTTGTTCAATGAAACTGTATGAAAGCCTGTAAATCTTGTCCCAATCCGGGTGCCGTTTTTCAAATGACAACTCATCATATACAAATAGGCCAATAAATAATGACGCACAAAAGGCTGTTGTAAGGCCCAACATATTGATGCCACTAGTCAGTCTATTTCGACGAAATTGCCTGGTACCAACTTTCAAGAAACTCTTTAAAAGTGCAGTTACAAAAGTTGGCTTAGAATACTGTGCAGATTGTTCTTCATCCGCTATTTCCGGTAGGTTACCGAGATTTTTAACTGACTGTTCAAAAGCATCTTTTTCGTCAAGGCCTTTTTCCATTAAAATGCTGATGTTTTCCCTTAAATGATCTTCAAGCTCCGCAATAGCACCTTCTTCCAAATGCTGATGATTATAGAGTGAATTTTTCCACTTCTTCATTCTATTCTCAAGGGTCATGGCTTAAGAGTTTGAGGTTGATGGGTTAGCAGACCAAAGCGCTACCAACATTTCATTCATGCTGAGCCAATTCTCTTTTTCCTTATGAAGAGCTGACTTACCTAATTCAGTAATCGAATAATATTTTCGGTGTCGGCCTTCATCAGACTGCTCCCATTTTGAAGTCACTAGTTTTTCTTTTTCAAGACGATGCAAAACAGGGTACAACATACCATCAGCCCACTCCATTTCACCATTTGAAATTTCTTTAATTCGCTGGATGATCTTATAACCGTAAGAGGGGCCTTCCTGAAGGATGCCCAGGATAAGTGGCTTAGAAGAGGCCGCCACCAATGATTTTGAGAATGTAACCATACATTGATTTTCTTTATACTTAGAATATCTATGTATTACGGCAACATCTTCGCTTTGGTTTTATAATCTAGTTCAATCTATCTATTTAATACTGGGCTCTCATGCAGCCAACTCCTTAACAGCTTTCACAAAAGCATCCAGCTCTTGAGTGGTGGTATAAACATTTGGGGTAATCCTTAAGCCCCGAACACCCGGCCTGTTGATGGCCACGGTGAAAATCCCATATTTCTCTAGCAAGACTTCAGCAAATTCTGAAGGTTCAAGGGTATCAATGCCCACATTGCCAATACCACAATGTTTGCTCTGGTCAGCCGGTGTGTTCACAACAACATTAGGTAAATCACGAACTTTTGAAGTCCAGTAATGTTGGAGATAGCGCAATCTTGCCTCCTTGCGCTCCCCTCCTATTTTATTGTGGTAATCGATGGAATTGCTAATTGCCAAATCAGTATGCACAGGGTGCGTACCGATATGGTTTAGCCTGTAGATATCATCTGGTTCAAGCTTATCTTCAGCTAAAAGTGGCCAAATGTTGGAAGCATTCCCTTTTTTCACATATAAGAAACCAGCGCCCAGGGGTACACTCAGCCATTTGTGCAGGCTGGTGCCGTAATAATCACAATTTAGATCCGAGATATTGTATTGGAAATGACCGAAAGCATGGGCGCCATCAACCATCACCTCCACTCCTTTACTATGAGCCATATCGCAAATCTTTCTGATGGGCAGGATGTGGCCAGTAATGTTCACCATATGGCAAACCATGAGAAGCTTTGTTTTATCGGTAATGGCTGAAGCATATAGATCAACAATCTCCTGATCATTTTTGGGATGATTGGGAATTGACACCATTTTATTCACAACGCCATAGCGGTCAGCGACAAGTTTAAATTGATTGAGCATTGCACCGTAATCCTGTTCAGCCATAATGGCCTCATCACCCTCCTCCCAATTCACCCCGGCAATTACAAGATCAAGAGACTCCGTAGTGTTTCTGGTTATGACCAATTCTTCTGATGAACAGCCGGCCATTTTGGCCAATTGGGCTGCCGCCTTTTTTTGGTTCTCCCACCTTACTGTGCGCATATACCATGAACCCTGATAGTTCACATCCCTCACATGGTTGATGAAGTGATTTAAGGTCTCTTCTGGTAGAAAACAGTAGTAGCCATTCTCCAGGTTAATGTAATCCGGTTTTAGCTTGTAATCAGCTCTTATTTTTGCCCAGAAGTCTTCATTTTTTGCCAACTCTGCTGCCGGAACATTCGCATACTCACTGATCAGCTTTTCGAGGTTTGCCAACACTAGCGGAGCTGTGAGACTCATCGCAGACATATTTTTAAGGAATGATCGCTTATTCATGTGGTTAGGTGTTTATTTGAAATTAGGAAAGTTTGAGTTAAGAGTCCACCCCATTCTGATGAGCGAAACAATTCCATGTATTTCAGGTTATCTTTCATTAATTGAATTATGATGGATCAATTGATACTTGTGGATGAAAAAGACCAACCTACAGGGTTCGGTGAGAAATTGGAAGTGCATCAAAAGGGACTGCTGCACAGGGCTTTTTCTATATTCGTCATTAACTCTCAGGGTGACCTGCTTCTTCAAAAAAGGGCGGATAATAAATATCATTCTGGAGGTTTATGGGCAAATACATGTTGTAGTCATCCCATTAAAGGAGAAGGCCAGGAAACCACTGTTCTTAGACGTTTGAATGAAGAAATGGGCTTTACCTGTCCTATCAAGCCACTTTTTTCATTTGTTTATAAAACAACATTAGATAACGACTTAACGGAGTATGAATATGACCACGTTTATTTAGGCCACTTTGATGGATCCCCATCTCCAAATCCTAATGAGGTTGCAGATTGGAAGTGGGTCTCTTTAGCTGACTTAAAAACCGACCTCGCACAGAATCCAAAAAAGTATGTTTTTTGGTTATCGGAGGCGTTCCCAAAATTTGAAGTTGAGATAAGCAACCTGTGATACCCCTATTAGCATGATGTTATCTTTTTAGTAAATTCAGCTTCATATCTTTGTGAATTGAGCAAAAAGAAAAAACGGCGAAAGGTACCCGCGGAGCCAAGAAGGAATACCATGATATTCATTTCTGTCTCTGTAGCCTGGGTTTTAAGTCTCATAGCTACCTCCTTCACTCAAGTTAAGAAAACAAAGGGTCTTGTAGAATTTGAGCCTGTTGCATTGGTCACATTCGTCAGCTCCTTTTGGATTGCAATCTTGTTCTTTCAAGTGAATGAAGAACGATTTAAAAAGTTCCATGCGTTTCTGGGAGAATATCTGGCGAAAGGTGTGGCAAGCTTTTACATGTTAACTGTTGGAGCAGTGCCAGTTGCCTGGGTTGTAATGTATCAGGATAAAGCGATTGCTTTAATCGCTATTTTCTGTGGACTTGGTTTTACATTTCCTCTTTTCGGAATCCTGAATTACTACCATAAGGAATACCAAATCTTCAACCATTCTCGCAACCGCCTGTTTGGGTATGTAGTTGCTCCGGTATTACTGATATCTTTCTATGTTTTGTTTCCACTTATTACTCAACAAAGCTCTTTTAGATACATGCCAAATGGCATCCGAACTGCAATTGTCAAAAAATCAATCGTCAATCATGCAGGAGATAATTTTGTGCAATTGAAGACCAAACTGCCCGGATATTTTAAAGGAGCTAATGAATCAAGTCGTATTCAAGTTGAAGAAAGTTTTGATTCACCATTGACTGGTCATTTTGAATTTATAGTTCAGGCGCAATGTGACGAGATATTAAATCTCGACTATTCAACCAACGCTAATCAAAAGCCTAAAAAGATCGAGATGCCTGAGTGTGAATGTTGCGAAAATTAATCGTTGAGAATTATTCAGAAAGGCTATCTATCTCGCCTTTTATTTGTTTAATCTCAGCCCTTACATTCAGCTTACCTTCCAAATTTTCAAGATTAATTAATGTAGCTGTCAGGAAATCCAGGTGAGCTTTCGTTTCAGGATACTTGGGTCTATGACTCAATGACTTTTTAACTTTTGCCCAGCGCTCCAGGATATTTTGAGTGTTCTCATCCAGGTATGTTCCTTTGAATTTTTCCCAAATGTATGCCTCCGCCAATTCATTCGGATGAATCAAATCGTGACCATAATATCGGTAATCCCGTAGATCATCGATCATGATTTCAAATGAGGGAAAGTAGGTAACATCTGGATGAAATTTTGCGATTTCATTGCAGGCTACTCTTAATAAAGACTTACTGTAGCTATTATCAGTTAGCGTCTCTTTTGTATGGCGCACAGGACTTACCGTAAGAATTATGTTGATTTTAGGGTTCAGTGCCTTTAATTCTTTGTAGCACTTTTCAAAACTTTGAGTGATGTCATCAATGCGTAAAAAACTTCTGTCAAACTCCTTCTGAGGAACTTTATGACAGTTAGCTACGAGTTCATTATTGTCATTTCGATGATAAACAACTGCAGTTCCAAATGTGATCATTAACCAGTTTGTATCTTTCAAAAACTGATGGACCTGAACTATTTTTTGCTTGAATTTAGCTTCTAAATCCTCTCGACTCAATGCCGATAAATCAGAATGGAAATCAAAATGGTAGTGAACTTCATCCTGTTGTAAGTAGCCCTCTGTTTTTGGTTGCTCATTTTTTAGTCCCAGCGCAATCAACTTGAAAATGGATAGTGGGTTATAGACATTTCCGAACGGGTTTGAAAGGATATCGAATTTGTTATCCCTGAAATAAACCCCAATCACCTGCGAGAAGCAGGAACCAATGGTAAAGATTTTATCGCTCAAGCTAACCTTTTGACTTGATAGCTTTGGGGTTACTTCTGTTCTAAGGTCAAGCATTGAGGCCAAAGGTATAATACTGCGCAATCAATGCATTGAAAGGCACCTTAATCATCCAGAACTCAAGTGAAAGCTGTCGGCACAAAAAAAGCGCTTCCGTTTATGAAAGCGCTTTTAAATTTTTCTAAATCTAGCCCTATTTAGTCAGCTACAATATTTAAAGCAACCTCATGTTGAACTTCTTTATGCAAGTCAAGTACTGCATGGTAGGTGCCCACATTCTTTATCTTCTCTTTAAATGAGATTCGCTTACGGTCAATTTCATAACCTCTGTCTTTCAAGGCATCAGAAACCTGCAGGCTGGTGATCGCACCGAAAATTTTACCACTCTCGCCAGCTTTGGTTTTGATCTCCAATTCAATTTCCCCGATTGATTCTGCTATCGCCTCGGCATCCTTTTTAAGCTTTTCTGCTTTGTGGGCTGCCTGCCGAATGTTCTCTTCAACCATCTTTCTGTTAGATGCACTGGCAACAATCGCTTTACCCCGAGGAATCAAGAAATTTCTACCATAGCCACCTTTCACCTTCACTACATCATACTTGTAGCCAAGGCCCTGAATATCTTCTCTTAAAATAATTTCCATGATTGCTATATTATTTTAATGAGTCCCCAACGTAAGGCATAATGGCCAGGTGCCTTGCCCTCTTCACAGCCTGCTTCACCTTGGTCTGGTACTTTTGGCTTGTGCCTGTGATCCTGCGTGGCAATAACTTGCCTTGCTCATTCACAAACTTCAATAGAAAGTCAGGGTTTTTGTAGTCGATATACTTTATACCGCTTCTTTTAAACCTACAATACTTTTTGCGTTGTGCATCGCGGTTTATTGGTTCATTCTGAAGTGTCATGCTGCTGCCTCCTCTTTTTCTTTTTTGTTAAAATCGCCTCTCTTGCGTTTCTCGTTGTACGCTACTGCATGCTTATCAAGCTTTACAGTCAAAAATCGCAAAATCGCTTCGTCCCTTCTGTATTCCGTTTCAAGGGTAGCGATCAATCCCGGCTCCGACTTAAACTCAAATAAATGATAAAATCCTGTCGACTTGCCAAGGATTGGATAGGCCAATTTTTTGAGGCCCCAATTCTCATCGTTAACGATTTCGGCTCCGTTGTCCTTAAGGACAGAACGGAATTTGTCGACAGCATCCTTCATCTGAGTCTCAGACAAAACGGGAGTTAAAATGAATACCGTCTCGTAGTTCTGTAACATTGTTTTTAATTAGATAAAAATTTGAGGTCGCAAAGATAGATTTTTGAGTCTAAACCACAAAGCAGGCTTGTTTATTGATTTTTTGGCAGCGGCCGGGCTTTCACCTATACTCCTTCCCCGCAAAAAGGCGGGGTGCGGGGTGCCGGCTCTATCCCTGCTGCAAAATGTGGGTACTAATAAATTTTCATGCGCTATCTATTCCGCCTCAATTTTTGAGGGCAGCAATCATCTTCATAAAAAGGGTTGAAGCTAAACCCAACACTGTAATGCGTAAAATGGCCGCTCTCTCCAGGATTGTATAGTAAACCAATTTCAGGCCTGATAGCCCATTGGTTTATGTTAGAGCTCACACCTGCTCCAAAATTGAATGCGACCAACCCTTCCTGATCAGTATCAAATGGCCTCACCCATTTAGTAGATGGGTTGAATTCAAAGTTGTCACCGAGTGGAACTGTGAACAATAATGTCGGCTGGACCTGCCAGTTATCTGCTGTAGAAATATCTTCCCCTAAGGCAGTTCCTATTGGAACAAAAGCAGCAATCCTGTCCTGAATTATCGGGAATTTTGCCCCTAAACCAATTACATGAATAGAACCACCGTCTTCAAACAAGTTCTCATAACCAAATCGCAAATTAAATTGGTCACTGAATCCATATGAGACCCTTGCCCCTAACTGATTTTGTACATGGTCTGATTCACCATCCTCACCAAAACCCACATTGGAATATAGCGCCGTTGCTTCCATTTGGCCTTGATCTAGCATTCTTGCGCTTTGCATCTCTGAAAATACGGGAGCGCAGGCCTGGGCTGTTACTAGCAAAACAAATAGCGGAAATAATGCTCTCATGCCTACTAATATACCCATTTCAAATGCTTGAAAGCAACAACTAGAGCTTTTCAAGAAAAGCCAGTGTATCTACTCCATCGGCGTAATCTTCAACAGCTGGGCATTGAGCTTTTCCAAATGGCACATTGGCTAAGGGATGGGAACCAACTACACACTGGATTTTAGTTGCGTTGCTATTGAGCAGTACTTCAAGATGTTGTTCGTTCCGATAAGTTTCATAATAAACAACAGATATTGGCGACACCATTTGATCTGATTCCCTCAAAAGAAGAAACCCAGTGTCAAAGTGGGGTTCATTATTTACAAGGTAAATAGACTTATTATAGTCGTAATTGTTTTGGTATTTATGATGATCCAGAATTGATTTTTGACCTTCAATGCAATCCAACATTTTAGGAAAATCGAAATTTTCTGGGACAAACAGCTTTGAAACATTACGACAACCCAATCCGAAATAGGTGAAAATATCTGTTGCCAATTGTTCATAATCTTTCGCGGATTCACCACCGGTCAAAATGGCACAACTGGTTCGGTTCTTTCTAATAATGTGTGGTTTTTTAGAAAAATAGTATTCAAAATATCTGGCTGAGTTGTCGCTTCCAGTAGCAATAACAGCATCCACATGGTTTAACCGCTCTTCGCTGGTTGCTATTTGCTTCAATTTTGGTTCCAACTCATAGAGTTCGTTCAATATCCACTTCATTAAATAAGTGTCAGAAGAACTCAGTTTCGCTGCCAGTTGATGTCCAGAAATTAGCACCGATAACAAATCATGGAAGCCAACCATCGGAATATTACCAGCCATTACCACTCCCACAATCTTTTGGCTGGTATTTCCAACATCATAATTTGAACACCACTCGGTCAGCGTTTCTTTATCCAGGAATTTGTTAATTCCATCAAAAGCCAACTTCACATTTTCAGTGGTAAACCAATTGTTTTGATTGAAGGACGACTGGGCAATTTGCTCCATCTCTGATTTAGAAATACCTGAAATGCGTTTTCCAAGAGCAGCAAAAAGTTCAATCCGGTGGTGTAACTCCATTGTGCGAAAATAGTGAATTCCCCTCCACAAAAGAGTGATAGCTACTCGCCAACCTCACACTGTACACGGTCGAATGCTAGCTATTAGAATATCGGAAAATCAACCTGCCTGGGGTATTATGTCATGTCGAACAGCTCTTAAGGCACAATGGCTCATTAATTACCCAACCCCTTTACATAATTGTATTCAGGGGGTTCTAGACCATTTAATCGGAAGTATAAATTGGCTTTGGCTCTGTGGTTCACTAAATGATCCTGGATTGAAATAAAAGTCCATTTTATTGTGATTTCGCCCTCACCAAAGTAATTGACCTTACGATCGAGATCTGCCACCGGATGATTTCGGATGTTGTAAGAGCCCTGATCGAACATATTGCTGAGATAATCAATGATTTCCTGCTTGGTCATCTCAGCAGCATTTGGCGATTTTGGCAGCCCCTCTGTCTTGCCTTCAATTAAATAATCATACATCCACTGTATCGTATGGCCAATATGAACCATTTGTTCACCAAAAGTTTTCATCTCCTCAGTTGGCTTGTAGGGGTATAAGTTTGCTGGCATTTTTTCGGCGAGGTCCATCGTTATTCTTCTGGCTGATTCCCAAATGGGTATGTATTCTTTAGAAAATTGAGATTGGGGACTTTGTGGATAGGCGAAATAACCTACGAGTGCAAATAACAAGGTGATGATGAGTTTCATAATGCCTTTTATTGAGTGAATAGTTGAAGTTATGAAGATTTCTGAACTCTATCTGCCATACCCTTCTTGAATAGCATTCGTATTTTAGCAGTATGATTTTGAAAATTGCTGCTTACGGTATTGCCAGGGACATACTCGGAGCAAACAACATCCAATACGAGGTAAATGATGGAGTTAACACATCAGAACTCTTGACGAAATTAAAAACTGATTATCCTGATTTTCAACAATTGAATTCGTTGCTGATGGCTGTAAATACCGAATACGCCAAACCGGATCAGGTGATTGCAGAAAGTGATGAAGTAGTGCTCATACCCCCTGTAAGCGGTGGATGAGATTCTCATAACGGACCAGCGTTTAGATCCCGATGCAATCATAAAATCGGTACAGTATGACGGTGCTGGTGCAATCAATGTTTTTATTGGTACTGTTAGAAACAAGACTTCTGACAAATCGGTAGCGAGGCTTGAATATGAAGCCTATGATGCGATGGCTATAAAGGAAATTCAAAAAATCTTAGATACCGCCAAGTCCAAATGGCCAATTCAGAAGATCACTGTTCATCACCGTAAGGGCACTTTGAAAATTGGGGATGCAGCGGTTGTCATTGCTGTTTCAACACCCCATAGAAAGGCATCATTCGAGGCCTGCGAGTTTGTAATAGACACATTGAAGCAAACGGTACCTATCTGGAAGAAAGAGGTTTTTGAAGATGGCGAGATATGGGTGAGCGCCACCCCATAAATAATTACTCAACCTTGATTAATTGCTTAGCCTGTAACGGCTGGTCAACAGGTAGTTTACAGGTTTTGTTTTCGCAGACATAAATCATTGTTCGACCATCAACCAGCTTATTCTTAAGAAGATCTAGTGAGCCTTCATCTGAACCTCCTAAAACTAAGACGTTAGGTAGATAAGCTTGCAGTAGCTCATTTCTATGATTTTTGTGAGATTCGCCTACAATTGCCACTTCATAATAGGGGTGTGTAAAGTTGCCCATCAAGCTGACCCAATTGGCATAATACCATGCATTTTGCTCCAATTCAGATTCCATATTAGCTAGCATTTGCCTGGCATGTTCAATGTAAGTATCGTTGGTAAAATACAAGCCAAGCTTCAATAAGTTTTTGGCCATAATTGAGTTTGATGATGGAATCACATTGTCCGTGGTCTCGGTTTTTCTGGTTATCAAATTATCATCTTCATCGGCATTGAAATAAAACATTTGATTGCGGCTGTCTAAAAAATGGGCCAATACATATTCATTGAGCTGTTTTGCCTTATACAACCAGCTTTCATCAAAAGTGGCTTCATACAAAGTGATAAATGCAGAGATGGTAAGACTATAATCATCCAAAAATCCGTTAACCGATGATTGACCATTCTTATAACTACGCATTAAATGACCACCCTCAAGTAATTGATTATCCACTATAAACAGACCAATTTCTATAGCTTTATTTAAGAACAGCTCATCATTGAATGCCAGGTACGCATTAATGAGACCAGAAATCATTAAACTGTTCCAGGAGGTCAGCACTTTGTCATCAGTGCCTGGTCTTATTCGACTATTCCGATGTTTAAGAAGTTTTGCCCTGCTTGACATCAGGCTCAATGAATCTTCGCTTGAATCAGTTCCTTTTTCTTCGGAAAAATCACCGAAGCTATCATAATTAGTATGCAGGATGCTCTTCCCTTTTTCCCAATTACCAGAGCTGGAAACATTGTAAAATTCTTTGAAAATGGAGGCTTCCTGCCCCAGTAATGAATCTATTTCCGTGGCTGTCCAAACGTAGAAGTTGCCCTCCCCCCCCTCGCTATCGGCATCAATTGACGAATAGAACCCACCGGCCTCATCGCTCATTTCACTGATCAGCCAATCAAATGTTTCATAAACCACGGTTCTGTACTTCTCATTTCCGCTCAGCCTATAAGCTTGGCTGTAAAGTCCGATAAGCTGGGCGTTATCATACAGCATTTTTTCAAAGTGGGGTACTTTCCAAAACCTATCTGTACTGTACCTGACAAACCCACCTGCGAGGTGATCATATATACCACCCTTGGACATAGAATGCAGTGTTAATTCCACTGCTTCTTTGGCGGATTCATTGTTGTTGTAGTAAGCCGCCGCTAAAAGTGCTTCATAAACCACCGGTGTCGGAAACTTTGGCGCCCCTGATCTACCTCCCCATTTACGATCAATATTTGATAACATTTGATCGATATGATTCAAATATTCCTCTCTTTTAAAGCCTTTTGTGTTTTGATTTCTGCTGATAACATCGAGACTCTTAATCCCATTGGTAATGTTATCCGCCTGCGCCATCAACCTGGATTTGTCTTCTGCATAAGCATTTTGAAAAAACTCGAGAATTTCCAGCCAATTATCTTTTGGGTAATATGTGCCAGCAAAAACCGGCCGGCCATCAGGCAGTGCTATTACATTAAGCGGCCAGCCCCCACGACCGTTGATCATCATGGCGGCATCCATATAGACTTTGTCGATATCAGGTCGCTCCTCTCTATCAACTTTAATCGAAATAAAGCTCTCGTTCATGATGTTTGCCACTGAGGTATCAGAAAATGATTCATGCTCCATAACATGGCACCAGTGACATGAAGAGTAACCCACACTGACCACTAGTAACTTATCGTCTTTCTGGGCCTTTTTTAAAACTGCCTCGTTCCAGGGGTACCAGTTGACCGGATTGTGGGCATGCTGGAGTAAATATGGACTGGTTTCATTGATCAGGGCATTGGTATACTCATGGTTATCATTTTGAGCTGTTGAATTATTCCTCTGACATGCACCCACAAGTAAAAGTGCGGTCAAAATGATAATTATATGGGTAAGCCTGATCATAGTAATTTTTAGTTGAAACCGCTATCACTTCACCATAATCCCCTCTAATTCTTCCAGTGATTTACCCTTAGTTTCCGGCATGATTTTCCATACCCATAAAAGCTGAAAGACCATCATTACTGCGAAAAAACTAAAGATGATTCCGCTGCCAAATTGCCCAGCAAAATATGGGAAAACACTGGAAACAAGTGCTGCAAAAACCCAATGGGTACCGCATCCTAAAGAGTTACCGTATGAACGCACATCATTCGGGAAGATTTCTGTAATAAAAACCCAAATCACTGCTCCCTGACCGATTGCATGGGAGGCAATAAAGACAAAGAGTAGTATTGGCACCAACATAGTACCTAATCCGAAACCACTCAAAAAAGCAAAAGCTACAAGGGCCAGCGATATGATGTAACCAATTGATCCTATGTACATTAAAAACCGTCGTCCCATTCGGTCTATAAGTGCCAATCCAACCATAGTAAATACAAGATTTACTATACCGATACCAACTGACGATAACAGCGATGCTTCATCACCCATCCCTGTTTCTGTAAAAATTCTCGGAGCGTAATATATTACTGCATTAATCCCCGACATCTGATTGAAAAAGGCAAGTAGAAAGGCCAGCAAAATTGGACGTAAATACTTCCCCGAAAGGAATTCTTTAATCCCCACTTCTTTTGCGTTCGCATCGTGATGCTCTTGAATTTCTTTTAGGTTCTCATCTACGGCCTCCGGATTGATGATGGTCAATACTCTTTTGGCTTCATCTACAAGTCCCCGTTTTACAATTAACCATCTTGGGCTTCTGGGTACGGTCAAAATCAAGATAACAAAAGCGAGTGCCGGAATGCCTTCAATGCCCAACATCAACCGCCAGTTTCCATCACCACCTCCTCCGATAAGATAGTTGGAAAAGTAAGCCAGCATTATACCGAATACAATGTTGAACTGAAACAACGCCGTTAATTGACCTCTTTTTTCCCTGGGTGCTATTTCAGCAATGTACATTGGCGCTAT
This sequence comes from Cyclobacteriaceae bacterium, assembly GCA_040222875.1. Lineage (GTDB taxonomy): Bacteria > Bacteroidota > Bacteroidia > Cytophagales > Cyclobacteriaceae > JAJCYL01. The sequence goes on from JAVKCG010000009.1 coordinate 500,355, forward strand.
CACTGAAGATGCCCCTACTCCTAACCCTCCAATGAACCTAAATAACATTAGAAAATAGACATCTGGAGCTAATGCTGAACCGACAGCCGAAATGAAATAGAGTATAGCTATCCAAAAAAGGGATTTTTTCCTTCCTAGAATATCTGCTGGATAAGCTCCAAGTAGAGCCCCAATTACTGTCCCATAAAGGGCCATTCCTACCATCTGACCAATAATAGTGTCACTTAGTCCCCACAGCTGCTGTATTTCTTGTTCAGCACCAGAAATAACAGCTGTATCAAACCCAAACAAGAAGCCGCCAAGTGCCACGGTTATTGACCAGAGAATTACTTTCTTTGCATTCATAAATTGGTATTTCAGTAAATATAAAATTCTCCAAATAAAGTGTTGGATTTAAGCGATTTAGAGCCTGAGTTCATTACTATTTTAATTCAATAACCATTACAATTATGCCTAAGATTAATGTCATTAAATCAATCAAAATTGATTCTCCGATAGAAATGATTTTTAACACACTTAATGATTTCAACCATTGGCAAGTGTGGTCTCCCTGGCTCATAATGGAGCCAGAAGCTGAGGTTAAAATTGCCGAGGACTCGAAGTCGTATTCATGGAATGGCAAACGGATAGGCAGTGGTAACATGAAAGTTACTAGCGAAGAACCGCATCAAAAGATTAATTACGACTTGAATTTTCTGAAACCCTGGAAATCATCAGCCAAAGTGCGATTTGAGTTGGAACCCGATGGTGATATGACCAAAGTCAGTTGGGTGATGGATAGCAGCCTGGCGTTCTTCATGTTCTGGATGAAGGCCATGATGCAGGCCTTCATCGGGATGGATTTTGAACGTGGTTTAAATATGCTTAAAGATTATATGGAAGATGGTATTGTGCATTCACAATTGGATTTTAAAGGAGAGAGTACATTTCCGGGGTTTGATTACATAGGCCTAAAAAGATACTGCAACATTGACGAAATGCCTGCGAAAATGGCCGCCGATTTTGATAAAATAAATGAATTTTTGGCTAAAAATCCTGATTTCAATGCAAGTCAAGTATTTACCATTTACCATAATTGGGATATGGTGAAGCAGAAAGTATCTTATACTTCAGGAGTTGCAGTAGGTCAACCCGAAATTGATCTTACAGATGGCTTTATAAGTGGCAAAATCCCTAAAATCAAGGTTTTTACACTAAGACACATTGGCCCATACAGGCACTTAGGTAACGCGTGGAGTACTCTTTACAACATGAAGCAGGGAAAGCATTTGAAAATACAGAAAAACATCCACCCATTTGAGACATACGTCAATGATCCAAAAGAAGTACCTGAAAACGATCTGATCACCGATATTCACTTTGCCATAAAGTAATTGCGGTTTGATCTATCGTTTTTATTGAATAATTGCATCCTGTGATGCCTAAAAAAGTGATGTGCCTTTTTAAGAAAAATACTGAGTACTTACTTGGATTGTTAGGTGTATGTACCTAATTTAGGCTTGAGTTTAGTCTCAAATTCATAGCTGGTTGAAATGAGTCATCGGGAATTTCCTGGTGACTTTTTCTTTTTTAGTGATCCTAGCAAATTATTTCCCTTCTGCTTCAAACATTCTCCATTAGAAATTCCTGCTCAAGCGACCAAAGTTGGCGTTGACTTCCTACCTTAGATTTCATCATTGATTCATTAGTAAGAAAATTATATCATGAAAATCTCAGTAACAATTCTATCTGCCCTCCTTCTTTGTTCTTTCAACCTTACAAATACTGAACTTAAAAAGTCACTTGATGTCTTTATTGGTTCTGAAATTGACAACCTACAGGCCTTCTATACTTCTATCCATCAGAACCCTGAAATATCACTTGAAGAAAAAGAAACTTCAAAGAAGCTGGCGAATGAATTGAAAAAATTAGGATTTGAGGTAACTGAGAATTTTGGTGGCTATGGTGTAGTGGGTATTTATAAAAACGGTGATGGCCCCCAAATCCTTTACCGCACTGATATGGATGCATTACCTGTTCAGGAAAAAACCGATTTAGATTATGCCAGTACTAAAATGATGGTAAACCCCTGGAACAATAATAATGAATCCTTCACGATGCATGCGTGTGGCCATGATATGCACATGACTGTATGGACAGGTGTGGCACAAGCCATGGTTGCAATGAAAGATCAGTGGAATGGTACACTAATGTTGATTGGGCAGCCGGCGGAAGAAATTGGACAGGGCTCAAGAATGATGCTTGAAAATGGGCTCTATGAAAAATTTGGTGTACCAGATTTTGGTTTAGGAATGCATTCCAGCCCAACAATAGCCGCTGGTAAAGTAGGACTTGGTCAGGGCTGGAGTATGGCAGCCGTGGAGTCTGTTGATATTAATGTCTATGGTTTTGGGGCTCACGGTGCTTCTCCCCATATGTCTGTAGATCCCGTAGTGTTGGCTTCTATGATTGTAATGGAGCTGCAAACAATAGTGAGCCGAAATATGAAGCCTATTGACGATGCTGTGATTACTGTGGGCTCAATGCATGGTGGAACCAAACACAATATAATTCCCGATGAGGTTAAATTGCAATTGACCATAAGAACATACACTCAAGAAGTACGGGATTTGATTCATAAGAGAATAAAGGAAATATGTGATGGGACAGCAATGGCCGCAGGATTGCCAAAAGATAAGTGGCCAAAAGTTACCAAGCTTGACCAATTTACCCCAGCCAACTACAACAGCCCTAACCTGGTGACCAAAATCATCAATTCATCCAAAAAAGCAATAGGCGATGCCAATGTAGAAGATGCAGAACCTCAAATGGTCGGGGAAGATTTCTCCAGATTTGGGCAAACCGAACACAACGTACCAACAGTATTAATGTGGCTGGGCACAGTGCCTGATTCAAGGATGAAAGCCATGAGAGATGAGGGTTATAATCTGCCTGCCCTACATTCGCCATTTTATTACCCTGACCCCAGGCCATCAATCGAAACGGGAGTGAAAGTAGGTACGACAGCACTGATTGACCTATTTAATTCCCCGAATTAACATCTATGACCATACAAGAAACGCAGAAAATTGTAGATGATTGGATTAATTCCACGGGAGTCCGATATTTTAATGAATTGACCAACATGGCGATTTTGACTGAAGAAGTGGGGGAACTTGCCAGGATTATTGCCAGAAAATACGGTGAACAATCATTTAAAAGTTCTGACAAAGACCATGATTTGGGTGATGAGATGGCCGATATTCTGTGGGTTTTAGTTTGTCTGGCGAATCAAACAGGCATAGATTTAACCGAAGCTTTCCAAAAGAATCTTCAAAAGAAAAACCAGAGGGACAAGTTACGCCATAAGGCAAATAAAAAATTGAATTGACCAGCCCAGAATTCTTTTTTTTAACAAGGTTTTACTTAATTCATTTAAATGATCAAAGTACCGGAGAATATTAAAACGCTCAGCAGTTATGAGCCTGGAAAAACTGTTGCTGAGTTAGTTGAAGAAAATAAATGGGACAATTATGCGGTACTATGGAATAACGAGAATTCACTTGGCTCTTCTCCGAAAGCCATGGAAGCTGTTAAGAATGAATTGACAAAATCAAATTTTTACCCTGACCCTAAAGGCAGAAAGCTGTGTTCGCTATTGGCGAAGAAAGTTGGTAAAAAGACGGAAAATATCGTTTTGGGTAATGGCTCTGAAGCGCTGCTGCTGAACATAATCAGGGCATTCTGTGACGATGGGAACGAAGTGCTCACATCAGAAGGCACTTTTATGATCATCTATAATTGGGCTAAAATAAATAACGTTATCTGTAGGGCAGTTCCATTGACAGATGATTACAAATTTGATCTTGATGGCATAATAAAATCGATAAACAGGGATACTAAAGTGATATATCTTTCTAATATCAATAATCCCACTGGTACAATGATCACGGAACGTGAACTTGACAACTTTCTTAACAAAGTACCTGAAGAAGTGTTGGTTATCGTAGATGAAGCCTATTTCGAGTTTTCATCGTTTCTAAATGACGACTATCCCGACAGCACTAAATTTGATCGGGATAATGTGATAACAGTTCGAACGCTCTCTAAGGCTTATGGTATTGCTGGCATTAGATTGGGCTACGCTATTGCCCCTAAAGAGCTGATTGAGTCGCTTTATAAAGTGAGGTTGACATTTGAACCTTCTAATCTCACACAGGCAGCAGGTATAGGAGCGATAGATGATGATAAGTTTTTAACCCAAACACTAAAAAACAACAAAAAAGGCCTACAAGACTATTATACCTGTTTTGATCAATTGGGAATCACGTTTGTGCCGTCAGGTGGAAATTTTGTGATGATTGACCTTGAATCTCCTGAACAGGCCAAGCAAGTTTACGAAGGGCTTTTTAATAAAGGGGTTTTGGTTCGATTACTTGGTGGTCCACTTTCTCATTGTATAAGAATTACAGTGGGCAGCCAGAAAGAAAATGAATTGTGTATTGCGGGGCTTCAGGCAATGTACTCGTAACAAAAAAGAAGCCCCGAAGTGTCGCTTACTCTCCGGGGACTCAACCAGCTATGGAAATAGATTTGATTAGATAGTATTAGGTAAATTCTAAATCAAAATGCCATCCTCTATTCCGAGGTTAGCATTGAGTGTTTCATTTAAATTTCTCGTTACCTTATCGGCCAGATTCCTTGCACTTATCGGGACTGAAGCAAGCAACTGAAAGCGATAGTTATTAGAGCTGTTCAATTTTGCAATCCGGTATCTCTCCACATCACCAAATTCGTATTCACAAGTATCGGGGTTAAACCAAATAACCCTGGATGTTATCATCTTCAAATCCCTTTTTAATACAATTAATCCTTAAACCAGTACAAATATCTAATTTCTATGTATATAACAAAATATTATTAGATTAATACAATTATATATAACACATTCTTTTTTTTATTATATTTTATCAAGTAATATTTCATTGTTGCGGTGTTTATTTAGGCTTGAAGCAACACGCTTGTTTAGAACTGGAGCTGTTCTTTCAATTTTTGATGACCCGATCTACTTACAGGAATTTTATCACCTGATTTTAATACCGCTACGTAACTTTCTTTTTCAAAGTGTTCAAGCTTCTTAAGCTGATCAACCCTAATAATGAATGATCTGTGTATTCTGACAAACTCACCTTGTGGCAAATGCTTTTCAAGGAACTTTAATCTAACTTGTTTTATGTGTTTTTGAGAATCGGTGTGTATATCCACATAGTCATCATCTGCCTTGATATACAAAATATCCATCACATCTACGATTTCAATTCTTGATCCATTCTTAACAACAATCCTTTTTAGTTCTTCAGATGTTGATGCATCACTTATACCAGTCAAATCTTGTTTAGCATGTGGGGAAGATATTCGTGAGATCGCCTTATCCAATGCTTCATTAAAGCGGGTTTCAGAATAAGGTTTTAAGAGGTAATCAATTGCATTTTGTTCAAATGCTTTGATAGCATGTTGATCATAAGCTGTGCTGAAAATAATATCCGGCCTTGGATCATCCAGTATCTCAAGCATTTCAAACCCATTGATCTTTGGCATTTGAATATCGAGGAAAACAAGATCAGGATTAGTTTCCTGGATCATTTTAACTCCAATAAAACCATTATCGCACTCACCGACTACCCTAACATCCGAACGCTTTTCAAGAAAAGTTTTGATCAAACTTCGGGCTAACTCTTCATCATCAATAATCAAAATTGAGATCATTCGCTTGATTGAGGAATTTTAAGATTGACAGTAAAAATGCTATCTGATTTCTTAATGCTCATTAAATCGTCCCTTCCAAAAGTAAGATTTAACCTGTTGTTAATGTTATTCAGACCGATGCCCCTACCCTTATGCACTATGCTTTCCGGTTCATATGAATTTGAAATTTCAATTCTCAATAGGTCATTGTCGTAAGAAGCCGTCAGTTTAATAGTAGAAGCTTCGACCGCCTCATAGACTCCATACTTTATTGCATTCTCAATCAATGGCTGTAGTACCATATTTGGTATTCGCATGTTAAAAACGTCATCACTGACATCAGAGACAAACATCATTTTATTTCCAAACCTCACTTTTTCAATTTCAAGGTAAAGGTTGACATTGTTCAATTCCTCCCGAAGGGTACTCATTGAATCCTCTGTGGATTTAAGGGAATATCTCATAAATTCTGACAGCTTCACAACCATTTCCCGGGCTTTTGACGGTTCTGATGTTGTTAGTGAGCTTATAGAATTGAGACTATTAAAAATGAAATGGGGATTGATTTGAAACTTCAGCATATTGAGTTCCGATTCCCTGGCAATTGTAACCAACTCATTTTCCGCAATTGTCTTCTGTTGCAATTCATGGTAGCTCTTAGCCAGATAGTACACTAAAACGATCATTACATAATAGAAAAAGCCTGTAAATAATTTAAGCGGCGTTATCGTATCTATTAGAGAAGAAGGAACATTGACCACTTCGGCCATCAAATAATTGCCAATAACCACACAAGTACCAACTATAACTACAGCACCAATAACATGATTAAGAATAACAAAACCTGTGAGTCCACCTTCGGGGTTAGTATACCTGATGGCATACCAATAACTAAATGCGAAACCAGCGAATAAGAAATTGAAAATAAGGCTATCAACACCCGCTTCAAAAGCACCTACACTAAAAAGATACACCAATACAACAAAATGGGCCACAGCTATTGTGGCCCATAAACCCAGGTAATAAAAGAAGTTCTTATTTATTAAAAACGGATGATCCATTAATCAATAACTCTTCACGGCCCCACCGCCGAAAATTGCAGTTCCTTTCAACACTAATATTTTATCGGTGCTGGTATCCAATTCAACAGATTTTCGCTTTCTATCGTCACTAAATCCTCCAAATAGGGAAAATAATTCAAATTTCAGGGTCCAGTCTTGCGGAACTATAAAATTATTACCGCCAAATAATGAAAAAGAATCAATGTAGACCACCTTCTCTTTAATATCTGCTTCTGTCAAATCAATTTCTGCCGATGCGAAGATTGATGTGACCTTACCACCAGTGAAATTCTTACTGTTAATCACCATTTTTCTTTCAGAGAAAACAAAGGTTTCATTAAAAGATTCAGAACGGTTTTCGTTGAGAAGCTCTTTCCGCTCATGTCTTCTTTTGGGCCCTTGATGTTTGGTCAACAGAATTGCCACACCAACGATTATCAACGCAACTGGCCAATATTGTGCAACTGTCCAGAATGAGACATCCAGGACTTTTGGTGCCAGGAATGTTGCTCCGATGATTAACAAAATCAGTCCTCCCTCTCTATTCTCATTAGTTAATAAAATAAATGTTCCGATGGTTAACAAAATCATCGGCCATGAGAATATCCAATATGGAAAGAAGAATGGGAGGATGTACAAGTTGTCAAGCACCAGAACAGCTCCAATTATAATTAAGAGTAGTCCGAATAATTTTCTTTTGTCATTTACGTATGCCATTTGTTTAGATGTTTAATTCAATTCAAAAGACGATCATAATGTGACATTAGGCCATACCAAATCGGTGAATACGCATTGACAATCGGTCAATATCGGAAATTTAACCAGGGAAAATGTGAGATGGGTGGAAACCTTTACCAAACGACCGTGTCCTTTAATTCAAACTCAAAAACAACACTATTCTTTTAAGAAAATGAAATACCTGGTTGCCATTTGTAGTGCACTATTATTAGCTAGTTCAGCCTACACTCAAAATTTAGACAGTTTAGCAAGTCAATCTTCAAAAGAGCTAACACCTCAAGTATCAACTGATTCATTAATCAATGCATCTGAGGAGATTTTAACTGCAATGGATACCGTTTATATCCGTGAAGTAGTTTATGATACCATTTACATGAGTACACCTAACGAATCAGTGCCAATTGATGCACAGAATGTCGTTAACACCACCAACATAAAACCCAGAAACAAATCCGTTATTAAAACTGTCTCTGGAAGACTCGGACACAGTGGTGGGTTCGGGGCAGTCAGTTTTAAAACTTCCAATTTTAGGGATGAGACTGTTGTAATGGGGGGATTAAGAGGTGGATGGATTATCAACCGAACACTCGCCATCGGATTTGAAGGCTGGGGCTTGATACCAACCTCAAAATACAGTGGCATCTCAGAAACTGGTGAGGCAGTTTTACTCGGTGGTTATGGAGGATTTTTTCTTGAACCAATAATTCTTTCAAATCAAGTTGTTCATTTAACCTTTCCTGTGTCTGCCGGATCGGGATGGTTGGGCTATCATGAGGATTTTGATAATGAAGATTTTACCAATGATGACCTGATAGAAGGAGACATTCTTTGGTATATAGAACCAGGAGCCAATCTCGAAGTAAACATTGCAAGGAACTTTAGAATTGCGTTAGGGCTCAGCAAACGATTCACGCAAGATTTAGAATTAATTCAAACAAAATCAACGGATTTTAATAAAATCAATTACTACATGACCTTAAAAATAGGTTCATTCTAAACGAGAGGTTTAACCGTACACACAGTTCATATCATTGAGAAGGCCGTCCCATTGGGGTGGCCTTTCTTTTTTGTTTCAGCATTGTTTTCAGCATTTAGGATGTATCCTCCAAAAAGCGTAAAAAATATACGCTACTTGGCAAATATTTCTAACTTTGCGGCTCATTTCTAAGCATAAATAATGGCAGTAACAAGACTTAAGCGTAAGGCAAGAAAGAATAAACTAGTTTCAACAGTAAGAAAGGCCACTCTCAAACAACTAACTTCCAGTCCTGTATTGAAGAATGTTGACGTAGAAAAGATAAAGGAAGAATTTAAGGCAAAGCCAAAGAAACCAGCTAAAGCTGAAAAAGAGGAGAAAGTTGAAAAGCCAGCTGTTGAAGCGAAGACTGAAGTGGCTGTAGAGAAACCAAAGCCAACTGCTAAAAAGGAAGAAACAGCAGAGAAGAAACCTAAAGCAAAAAAGCCAGCTGCAAAGAAAAAAGATGCGGCTCCTAAGGCTGAAAAAAAGACCCCAGCTAAAAAGCCAGCTGCCAAAAAGGCCCCAGCCAAGAAAAAAGAAGATTAATTTCCAGAATACATTTAATTAGAGCAAGGCTATCTGTCTTGCTTTTTTGTTTTAACCCTATAAACATTTGTTTAAATTTTTAAAGCAACCTTGAGATGAGAACAGCTGAAATACATACTGCAAAAGGTGTAATGAAAATTGAGTTTTTCGATAAAGATGCTCCTAATACCGTCGATAATTTTGTAAAACTTGCGAATGACGGCTACTATGATGGACTTACTTTTCACCGTGTAATCCCTGATTTTGTTATCCAGGGAGGCTGCCCTGATGGCACTGGAGCTGGTGGCCCCGGATATACCATAGATTGCGAATTAGATGGAGAAAACCAATATCACGACAGGGGCGTCCTATCAATGGCCCACGCAGGTAGAAACACCGGAGGCTCTCAATTCTTTATTTGTCATAGCCGTCAGAACACCGCTCATTTAGACAGAAACCACACGGTTTTCGGTAAAGTAGTAGAGGGAGTAGATGTGATAGACGAAATCACACAGGGTGATAAAATGACTAAGGTTACCGTTTCAGAAAATTGATAAGGGGCCTCTCACGAGGCCATCATCCATACTTTCGCCGGGTACGTAAACCACATTTGCAATAGTTGAGCTGTGTTTTTTGCGGTGGTTTTCTTAAGAATATTACGTCTGTGTGTATCGACCGTATGGTTGCTTAAAAATAGGTTTTCAGCGATTTCTTTACTGGTCATCCCTTTTGAAAGACATTCCACGATTTCAACTTCCCGAAGTGATAAGTTTTGTAGCACATTGTTCATAGTTCCCAATTATTAGTTCATGTGAATCAGTGTAAAAGTCCATCAACAGGGCATAATTGAGCTCACTGCTTATCTCTAATTATGTATCCCTGAAATCAGGGAATTCGTATTTAGATACCTTAGTTCATAAACCTAAAAATGCACCTAACCCAATTTCCAGATATTCATTGGTTAAGGAATCAGGCTGAAACAAATTTTTCAAATGGTCGGGGTGTGAACAATGCTCAATTGGCACACCAGGGCTGGCCAAGTGTAGTGCTAAATACAACCACAAGCGGCACTGAACGCAACAATATAAAAGGCCCTTTCAGTCTATTTCTTAACACAGCTGGGAATAGCATTGTTAAGTCAGAGGGGCGGCATTTTAATGTTACGCCAGATTCATTTTGTACAATTAATAATGGGCAATATTATGACCTAATCATCCCTGAGCGCCAAACAACTACGACATTTAATATACATTTCGGCCATAGCTTATTGGCAGAAACGCTTCAAGCATTTAATGCCACAGAAGCTTTACTCGAAGGCGATTACAACCAATTGAGAAATAATCTTCAGATTAAACCACACACCATTTTTCTTGACAAACACATAAGGTCGTTGACCTGCAAATTGCAGTTGTTATATAAAACCTCCCCAGAAGCTAAGGAGGTCGAAGAGCTTTTATTACATGAGATTTTAACTTACATAATAAGGTTTGAGCTTGACCTGAAACAGTGTGAAACAAAAATCAAAAGCCTTAAAAAATCTACTCAGTCAGAATTGCTATCAAGGCTATTGGTGGCGCAGGATTATATCCATTCCAACTATTCGAGTGAAATCTCAACCGAAACCTTAAGCAAGGTCAGCTCCCTATCAAAATTTCATTTCATCAGAACATTCAAAGAAGCTTTCGGGTCTACGCCGCATCAGTACATTAGCAAAGTTCGACTTAACAAAGCCAAGGATTTGCTACTTACAACGAAGTTACCTGTTAAAGAAATAAGCATGCTGGTTGGCTTTAAGGAACCTAATTCATTCTTACGTTTCTTTAAGATGACTCAGGGCGAGGCGCCTGCAAAGTTTCGGTCATAATTAGCAATTTTGGATAGTCTACCATTTCTGTCCTGCCATAATTTTGAGAAAAAATTTCAATTATGGTTGTATTCGGATTTTATGGTCTTTCAGTAATTATGGTGCTGGCATTCTGGGTGGTAGTTCAAAAATCCAGTGCCGATGAAGCTTCAAAGGTTTGGTTTTATAAAAAATACATTCTCTGGTTTACAGTATGGATTTCTTACTTGTTATTGATTTCGAGTCTCGGCTTTCTCAATTCATTTGCGTTACCGCCAAGAATTCCGCTAATGGTTGTTCTACCCTCGATTGTCGCTATGATTTTAGTTCTGAGATCCAAGCACTTTCAGCATGTTATAGGGTCAATTCCAGCTCACGTAATTTTGTATTTGCAGTCATTTAGGATTTTAGTTGAATTACTGATTTACGGAGCTTTCCTTAACGGTGTTTTCCCCAAAGCCGTAACTTTTGAAGGAACCAATTTTGATATTCTTGTTGGAATATCTGCACTGCTTATTGGCTTCCTGTCTTCAAAAAACAGCATAAAACCAACGGTCGCATTGACCTGGAATATTATCTCAATTGCGATTCTAGGTGTAACTGTAGCTACTTTTATATACACATACTATTTCTCTGGTGTACAGCTGCCTTTTGCATCTGAATTCGCAAGTATGCCTTACCTCCTACTTCCAGGTGTACTCTTACCTTTCGCTATATTTCTGCATGCAATTTCAATTAAGCAAAATATCACAAGCATGAATCATCAATAGCTCTTTTAGGGTCTAGTAAGAAACCCCTCCTGATTTTGGCCATGCAATTAGAAAAAATGCCATGGCCAAAATTGCCAGAGTTTAAAACCTGTGCCCCTGGTATCGCTTTAACAAACATTTCAGCATTCTCGGGTGGGGTAACAGGGTCAAAAGAATTTGTTACAACCAAGGTTGGCACCGTAATTCCTTCTAAGGTTTTATCGGCTTCAGAAGCCCTCACATCAACCAACCTTGATAAATGTGGAATGAACGTTTGAAACCATGCCAAGCCAAATTCTGACAACCAACGAGAATTAGCAATGTGCTTATTTATGTTCTCCATTGATTCGTCAGAAAACTCTTCATAAGCATTGAAGCTATAAAATGTGGATGTATTAATCCCATTAAATACGGTAATCGAAGTCCTGTAAATGGGAATTATACTTTCAGGTTTATTCGAATTTACCGCATCTATGAACCCGGTAATTAACTCAATGGCATTTGGCCTGTAAAGCATGTATCTCACCAGAAAAATGGCATCCTGAGGGTTGATTATAAAGTCCCCCTCGTCCAAATTCATTACTAACGGCTCAACTTTCAATTTGGAAATTGCCGCAAACAAAGAGTCGCTCAGATTGGGGTATTGAGCAGAGCACTCAGGGTCTTCAGCGCAATGAGCCAACAATTTTTCCAAAGAATTAACCAAATCTGGAAATCTATTTTCAAGGGCCCGGTTATCCAACGTAGCAGGTGCGGTTAGCACAGCAGCATTGATCCTATCCGGGAAATGCTTCATAATGTATACACCTAATTTCGTTCCATACGATCCACCCCATAAATTATACTTTTCATAGCCCAGTGCATCCATCAAAACGCCAAAATCCAGTGCATTTTGAGTCGAGTTATAATTTGATGGGTTAACACCTCTTCCCTTCATCACCTGCCTGGCACTATCCATAAGCCTGCCTTGAGCTATCGATTCTTCACTCAGTGTTAAATCTTCAGCCAAAATCTCAATAACGTCAGCACCCATATCCGGAAGCTCACTGGATTTCCCCATTCCTCGCTGATCAACCAGAATAATATCCCCAATTTCCAGCAAGCTGTCTCGTTGAAAACGGTTCATATTGCGCATAGCATCGCCCCCGGGGCCTCCAGACAGCTGGAACGATGGATAGCCAGTGTCAGATTTGCCTTTCTTTACAGCAAAGGCCAGTTGTATTTGTTTTCCGTTTGGCTCACTGTGATTTTCTGGCACCATAATGAAGCCGCATTGAAGGCCATCTTCTGCATTCCAATTTTCCCAGGTAGAACAGTCAATATATTCTATAGGTACCTTCGCTTCATCAGAGGATTGACATGATACCAGTGCTGGAATGATTATTAAGAGCAGCTTTTTCATTTTTCTAAACTATGGGATAATTGGGAATCACCGTTCAAATAATCGGTGAAGGGTATCTATTTCAGCGATGATTCGAATATGCTTTTGTCGTTTTTGTAAAATGATACAACTTGCCTGAAACAGAAACTACTTTGGATTCAAATCTGGTAACTAATTACTTTCCTTATTTATCAACCGCTCAACAAAATCAGATTGAGCAGCTTTCTGAACTATACCATAAGTGGAATGAGAAAATAAATGTGATTTCCCGAAAGGACATAGACCTACTTTATGAGCGTCATGTGCTGCACTCATTGGCCATCGCCAAATTCATTCAGTTTTCCCCTGGCACCAACATTTTAGATGTTGGCACTGGTGGCGGTTTCCCTGGAATTCCCCTGGCCATTTTATTTCCCGAATCCAGGTTTCATCTAGTTGATTCTATTGGTAAGAAAATAAGGGTGGTTCAGGAAGTAGCTGCTTCAATTCGGCTGGCAAATGTAAAAGCTTCCCATATCAGAGCTGAGCAGGTAAAAGGCAAATACGATTTTGTGGTCAGCAGGGCCGTGACCCGATTAAAGCCTTTTATTCAATGGATTGATGGTTGTATTGCTCCTGGAAAAAATAGTGGGATCATTGCCCTGAAAGGCGGTAACCTGGATGAGGAGCTTGCAGAAATCAAGCGGCCATACCAGATGGTTGATATTTCTGATTATTTTAATGAACCGTTTTTTGAAACAAAAAGGATCGTTTACGTTCCCTTTTGAACATGGACCGAAGAACATTTTCAAAATACACTACCCTTGGAATCGGTGGAACATTATTACCGTCCCTGGGTTTTGGGCAATCATACTCCTTCAATGAAATAATTGGCAAAACAACACCAGCACTTTTTGGTGAAGGTTATCAATTGAGAAAAGAGGCCCACGAGGCGTACTCCGAAATGAGTTCAGAGGCCTCAAAGGCTGGAATCGAACTGTTTTCGGTTTCCAGCTACCGAAGCTTCTTAGATCAGAAGCGCATTTGGGACGGTAAGTTTGAAAGGTTCACCAAACAGGGGCTCTCCCCTATTGATACGGTGTATAAAATCATTGAATATTCTACCATACCCGGCACATCCCGGCATCATTGGGGCACTGATATCGACATTATAGATGGTAGTAAAAATGTAGCAGGCGACCGGCTCTTAGCCCCTCTTTTTCATAATGATGGCCCTTATGTTGATCTAAAGAATTGGCTAAATGAAAACGCCTCAGTGTACGATTTTTTAGAAGTCTATAGCAATGACCCTGATCGGAAAGGCTTTAAATATGAGCCCTGGCATTTTAGTTATGCACCAATAGGCAAAAAGATTCTAAAATCATACACGGAAATAGACTTTGAAGCATTTTTGGGAGGTTTAGACATCCTTGGCTCCTCCAATTTTACGGAAGCATTTATACAATCATATTGGGATGAAAATATGTTGGATATTAACCCTCGGTTAGTGCCGTAAGTATTTGATCTCAGCGAGACGCTAAGACCATGGCTTAGGTCTACCCCCCTTGCTGGCGCAAGTGTTAAGCGAAGCGTCACTTGTGACTATTCTATTAATTTAACATCCAGCAGTGCTTCATTCTCCAAATTGCAATAATTTTTAGCACTGCTGTATAAATATTCTTCGGGTGCCAGGACTAAACCTACTTCTATTGGATTATTGTGGATATAGTTCAGTCTACTTTCAAGCATGAGATTATTGCTCAATTCAATAGGATGATTATCCTGCTGCCAAAATTGATATTTCCTGTTGTTTGAATTTTTTGAACCAGCTCTTTCAAACATCCAAAGCATCCATTCCTTTCTGCTTTCTTCTTTGTTCTCCTTGATAGCACTTATTATTTGACTAGAAGTATACTTTTTCAAATCTCGCAAAATGTCTTCAAGTTTGTTGGCACCTTCTGTTCCAATGATCAAATGAACGTGATTGGACATGATGCACCACGCATACAGCTCCAAACCCTTTTCCTTCTGACAATATCTTAAGCTGTCTACAACTATATCTCGATAGGATTTCCTTGAAAACACGTCAATCCAATAGACAACCGCAAATGTTACAAAGTGTAACTTCGTTTGATCCCTGATTTTGTACTTGATGCTCATACATTTATTCTGCAAGTTGCAAAATCAGAATTGAAATTATTACCTCATGCGAATAGTGATCAGGATAAATCGAGTTTTAAAGGCACAAGTCTCGCAATCACTAATTCCCCACGCTGGAAGACTTGCGCCAGTTGAGGGACGCATCGCTTAACACTTGAACCAGTTGAGCAGATCAAATCTGTTCGCCTTCCTTTACAAAATATCTATATATGAATGCAAATTCATGAATATGTTCAGCAGTATCTGTTTTTAATTTATGTATCATTTTACCTGATATTGAATCATGACCTATCTTTTCTGGTTTAAAAGAATATTTAAATACTTCATTGTTAACTCCTCTCACCTCTTGTAGTGTGTCAATTAGTCCAAGCTTATCTCTCTCCGGAAGCGTTCCTAAATAGACCCTCAAATCAGTCGAAATTTGACTGCCCAGTCTAAATTCTAAATGAATTCGCTCACCTAATGAAATGGTGTCTTTGTCAAAAGCAAAGAGTGGCTTTAATGCATCTATTCTTGGAAGGCCATTAGTATCATATTTATAAAAATTGATTAAGACTCCAGTACTATCATATACCTGCTTTTCCATTTTATTTCCTGACTCAAAATAATGCCAGCTTTCCCCCACTAGAAAATCTGATATATACTGACCTTTAAACTTTAGTTCACCGTTTTTGTGAAATGCTCTCACTATTCCATCTTTTTTCCCGTTAATCCAGTTTACTTCACTTTCTTTTTGACCAGTTTCATAGTATTTAATCATTTTACCATTCAGTATGCCATTTTGCCAATTGGTTTGAACTTTTAAAGTGCCATCTGGATAGTACTCTTTCATCAAGCCATTCTTAAGTCCATTTTCCATCGCCACTGAAGACTTGACTTGACCGTTATCATAAAACGTCTCTACTTTATCTCGACAAGAGAAAGCACTAAGTATTAACAGCAAAAAAATTTGGTTGTTAAGCTTCATTGTCCAGACCCTGATACCCGTTTTTCTTCAGTCTTGGTAGTATCACCCGGCGAAGTTACAATTGTATATGTAGTATAAGTAGTAAACCCCTCACTGGCGCAAGTGTTAAGCGCAGCGTCACTTGTGACTACTCAAAAAAAATCAGCTTCTACTTAAACACAAGTCTCGCCTTCACCACTTCCCACGCTGGAAGACTTGCGCCAGGTACTGGGTTTATTCAATCATATTGGGATGAAAATATGATGGATATTAACCCTAAGCTGATTTCTTGATTGATCATTAAGAACGTTGATTCTTCGCATTGCAAATGCTTATACTATTGAATCCTCGTTACAAACCACCTCACTGGCGCAAGTGTTAAGCGCAGCGTCACTTGTGACAACTCAAAAAACATCAGCTTCTACTTAGACACAAGTCTCGCCTTCACCCAGTACCAAGCAGGAAGACTTGCACCAGGATAAGGTATCTAGTTCCTGTCACCGGACATATGTACAAGTTAGTATTCTGATCATCGCATTACAAATGCTCATACTTTTGAATCCTCGTTACAGACGAGGACTAGTCACAGGCTATCGCTTAACAATTGAACCAGGTACTGGAGTCATCATAATCGTTTGCTGCTTACTTTTTAAAAACCCTTATATAGATAAATCTGGCTAATAGGAAAAACAAGTTTAAAATCAGCGAATAGAAAAACAACAATAGAACACCAATCACTTGATAATGAGTCCCTTTATCGGATATGTACATAATCACCCCGATGACAATAGTTATTACTAACCATATAAGTTCTAGTCTCAGTATGTTTCTTGACATTTTGGGTCTGCTCAAATATCATCCGCTTTACTTAGGCACAAGTCTCGATTTCACTCAGTTTCCAAGCAGGAAGACTTGCACCAGGATTAAGGGTATCTAGTTCCAGTCGCCGGACATATGGACAAGTTAGTATTCTGAATATCGGATTGCAATGCTCATATTATTGAAACCTCATTGCAATCGCAGACGACTCAAATGACGGCTAATTGTTGATTCTGGCGCATGGCCAAAGGTTTCTTCAGTTTTCTATATTGAAAATTTCAAGTTTCAGAAGGATTATACGCATTCCATTGTCAGCGAATAATTAAGCATGCCGTTGTCCATTGTCTATTATCTTCGTGATCAAACTATCTGAGATTGAACAAAACCGGAAAAATTCTAATTGTTGATGATAATGAAGACCTGTTAAGGGCTGCGAGGCTTTTTCTTAAAAGGCATTTCCTTCAGGTGGATATTGAAAAGAGCCCCGATTCAATTCCAAATCTGATCTCAAATGAGGCCTATGATGTGATCCTTCTTGACATGAATTTTGAGAAGGATGTTGGTAGCGGTCATGAAGGCTTTTTGTGGCTTGATAAGATTTTATCTATTGACCCCTCAGCAGTAGTTGTGATGATCACAGCTTATGGTGATGCCGAAATTGCTGTAAGGGCGATTAAAGAAGGTGCTACTGATTTCGTTTTAAAACCATGGGAAAATGATAAGCTCCTTGCCACGCTATCATCAGCCATGAAGTTGAAGGAATCCCGGTTAGAGGCCATACATCTTAAAAATAAGCAAAAGCAAATTGCAGCTGACATCAACAATAAATTTCAGGACATTATTGGTCATAGCCCTTCAATGATGAAGGTTTTTGACACCATTGAAATGGTGGCGTCAACAGATGCCAATGTTCTTATTTTAGGAGAAAACGGTACCGGTAAAGAATTGATTGCCAGGGCTATACATCGGAACTCCCAAAGAAATGAAGAAATTTTTCTAAGCGTAGATTTGGGCGCAATCACGGAGACACTATTTGAGAGTGAACTTTTTGGTCATAAAAAAGGGGCTTTCACTGATGCAAGGGAAGACCGACCAGGAAGGTTTGAAGTGGCGGAAGGCGGCACCCTTTTTCTGGATGAGATTGGGAACCTACCGATGCCATCGCAGGCGAAATTATTGACTGCCATACAAAACCGTCAGGTGGTAAGGGTAGGAACAAACGAACCGAGGGCCGTTGATATCAGGCTAATTTGTGCTACCAATATGGACATTCATGATATGGTAGCGAAAAAGGAATTTCGTCAGGATTTAATGTACCGCATCAATACCATCGAAATCCATGTGCCCCCGCTGCGTGAGCGAACTGAAGATATCCCCATGATAGCTGAACATTACCTTGGGCACTATTCAAAGAAGTACGCTAAACCAATAAGATCATTAAGCCAGGCCTTGATTAAAAGGTTGCAGAAATATCATTGGCCAGGCAACGTAAGGGAGTTACAGCATGCCGTAGAAAGGGCTGTGATAATGTGCAAAGGACAGGTTTTGGAACCTGAGGATTTCTTTCTGAATACAGGTGGTGAAAAAGATGCTGACTCAATCTCTTTTGAAGAACTCAACATTGAGGATATGGAAAGGGTTTTAATAAGAAAAGCCCTTGCAAAGCACAACGGTAACATTACACAGGCCGCCAACGAGTTGGGCTTAACCAGATCCTCGCTTTACAGAAGAATGGAAAAGTATGACCTATAAGAATTTTAGGGTCAACACATTAATAAGGGTTATCGCCATTGGCGGAACAACTATTTTGTGTGCCCTGCTTTTCTACTACAGCAAATTTGTAAGTGGCAGCCTTATGGTGCTGTTTATTGGTGTTCAGATTTACAGCCTATACAGCTATGTAGAGATTACTAACCGTAAGCTAAACACCTTCCTGGATGCAATTCGGTATTCAGATTTTTCAGCCAACTTCGAAGCCGATAACCATCTCGGTAAAACATTTCACAACCTCAATGAGTCATTAAAAAGTGTACTTGATGCATTCAGAAATGCCAGGAAAGAAAACGAAGAAAACCTACAGTATCTCGATACCCTGGTTCAAAATGTCAGCGTGGGAATACTGTCTTATGACCAGGATGGCGAAGTGGAATTACTTAATGCACAAGCCTGCCGTTTATTAGCAATTCCTAAAGTAAAAACGCTTCCGGATTTAAGAATTGAGAACAAAGAGGCTGCAAATTTCATAACAGGTTTAAAAGCGAATGAGAGCGGACTTTTAAGGCAGGGGGAAGATAAACATCTGGCCATTCAAACTGCTGAAATGAAGATGCGCAATAAGGTCTATCGCCTGGTTTCCATCCAAAATATTAGATCAGAATTACAGCAAAAAGAGTTGGAGGCATGGCAAAACCTGACACGGGTATTGAGGCATGAAATCATGAATTCCATTGCCCCTATTTCTTCGCTTGTGAGCACCCTTAATGACATTTTTGAAGATGAGTTTAAAAAGAAGAAACCAACTAAAATAAGTGGTGATGTGATTGATGATATCTCTGAGGCGCTGCAAACTATCAATTCACGAAGTGAGGCCCTCAAAAGCTTCGTTGATGGGTATCGAAACTTTACTCAAATACCGAAACCGAAGATCGAAAGCGTAGAAATTTCAGTGCTCTTTACTCATATTGAAAAGTTGATGCAAGGTGAGCTCTCAAAATCTAAAATCAAGTTTAAGACGGAATCAATTCCACATGATCTGAAAATGAAAATTGATTCAAGTTTAATAGAGATGGTTTTGATCAATTTGGTGAAAAATGCCTTTGATGCTGTAAAAAAAATCCAAAAACCTCTTGTCACCCTAAAGGCTTTCAATGAAAGTTCTTCAACAATTATTGAGGTTCAGGATAACGGCCCTGGTATCATTCCAGAAGCGATAGATCAGATTTTCATACCTTTTTACACAACCAAACCAGGTGGTTCCGGCATCGGGTTGGCGGTGTCAAGACAAATCATTCAAATGCACCATGGTAATTTGATTGTGGAATCTGGAAAAGGCCAAACCACATTCAGGATTATTCTTTGACCTGAGGAGTCACCCTTGCAGAAAATATCATTCATCTTAAATTGCGTTTTTAGCTTTTTGCGCATCAATGCGAATTCAGAAAGACAACGAATCGGAAATTGAACTGCTTGAGGAATACAAACAGACCGGGAACCTTGAGGTTTTAGGTCAGTTGTACGCCCCGTTTATGCCAATGGTCTATGGCGTATGCCTTAAATACATGGCGTCCCCCGCCGATGCTCAAGATGCCGTTATGGGTATCTTTGAAAAGCTTGTTGTCGACCTCAAAAAGCATGAGATACAAAATTTTAAGAGCTGGCTTCATGTCACTTCAAAAAATTATTGCCTTATGGCCTTGAGATCAGCTAAATCTAAGACTGAAAAGCAAACGGTAGATTTTGATGAAGAAAGAAATATGGAATTGTCCGAGATTCCGCATCATAATGAGGAAGTGAAACTTGAGGAAGATTTGAACAAATTGGAAGAATGCATCGAAACGCTAAATACCGAACAAAAATCAAGTGTTCATTTGTTCTTCTTGCAACAAAAGTGCTACTCAGAAATTGTAGGGATTACAGGCTATGACTTAAAAAAGGTGAAGAGTTATATTCAAAACGGTAAGCGGAATTTGAAAATATGCATGGAGGGAAATCGTGATTAAAGCATCAGAAAATAACGCCCATTTGAGCACCTCGCAGATCTCGGGGTATATAAATGATGACTTAAAACCCTCAGAAAGGCATCAAATAGAAAGGCATATTCTAGACTGTGAATTATGCGCTGAGGCTTTAGAAGGCTTTGAATTGCATGGAATCTCAAGAGAACAAATAACCAGTGACATCCATTCCCTGAATGAGCGCCTGACTGAAAGGGTAGCCTCGGGAGCAAGCAAGAATAATCGTTGGGCCATTTATGGAATAGCGGCTTCGCTTACGCTGGTTTTGGTTAGTGTGATTTGGATTTTTCAATCAGATTTATTGACATCTGAGCAATCCGTAGCCGATAACAAACCGACTGAAGTCTTCATGGAAAAGAATGAATCAGCAGTAGCGGACACTTTGATTGCGCTTGATTCAAGTCCAGTGGAAACAAACATGGAGCCACAAGATGAGGCGATAATAGAGCCTGACGTCTCGGATCCTTCTAATAAAGTACTTGAATCCGAAGAAGAATTGGTGATAAATGATTTTGATGAAGCCATGGATGAACCGGAAATCGCTGCTCTTGAGGAAGGGCCTCAGGAATTAATAGCTGATGACATGGGCGCCGACGACGACATAGCAACGAATAGCACTGCCGGTGAGGGAGTTGCAGCACAGCAGCCAACCGCCGTTTTGGAGGTTTCACCTGATCAATCAAAACAACTTGAAGAAAAGCTGCAAAGTGAAGCTTTTCAAGCTGCAAAAAAACAGGCACTGCAATCAAGAAGTGCAAGGCTTTTGCAAAAGGACAGCTCACCATCACCTCCTGTGCCCATGAATGAGTACTTGGAAAATCTTCAATCAAACCTGCAATACCCGAATGAAGCTGAGAGGGAAAGCATTGAGGGGGAGGTTGAGGTGAAATTTATTGTAAATGAAGATGGCTCATTGAGCGATTTTGAAGTTGTAAAACCTCTTGGTTTTGGCTGTGATGAAGAAGCCATTAGGGTTTTAAGACAAGGGCCAAAATGGACACCCGCTGCAACGGCCACCTCACAAAATATTATTATAAAATTCAGCTTACCATAAATTCTTATAGCGAGAAGTGACGGTTATGAAGTCAGTTTAAACGACCGATAAGAAAATATTGCTACCCAGAAATACCCGCCGAAAATGGCTACTTTGTTCATCAAACCACCAATACCTTCAACTTCCTGAAAAAAAGTAACAATGGCGACCAGCCACAATAGTAGCGTGTTGGGCACATGAAGTGATTTCCACTCCAAATCAAGTTTTAGCTGAGCATTGATTGTTAAGGCAGCAATTAAAAAGAAAAAGAAACTGCCCAGTTCTGAGAATGTTTGTAAAATGTGAGCTTCACCACTTGAAGAAACTGGCATTATTCCACCAATTGCCAAAAAAATTCCAAACGAGATGAAAGCGATCATTGGGAGCCAACTTACTAAGCCACCTAATATTTTTTGCTTTAACACATATCCCTGATAAGCCACCAGGCACCCCGGAATTACGTACCCAAATAACCCAAACCATGGATTGTCTCTTAGCAAGACTGAAAATTTATCGGCCATATGTGAGTACTCAGGCTTGTCCCATGAGTAGACAATATAAACCAGCAGCACCCAATAAAATGCGAAAACACCGGCTAACGATTGGAGTCTTTCAAGCATTACCTATTTTGTTTTGAAGGCTTGAATAGCATTTCTTGTAAACTCCGAGAGCACTAGTTTTCCGCTTTTCTCTGCCCTGCTTTCCAATAGGTCGTTCCAGTTTTCAGTACCTTCCCAGAATATTGATTTTAATTCTGCCGTAGCTTCAGGGTTGTATCCAGCTAGCTCTTCAGCCATTTTGGCTACGGCTTCGTCTAATTCTTCAGCACTTTCATGTACTTCAGCATATAAACCCTGTGCCTTAGCCCAATTAGCATCGTACCATTTTTTCGGTTGCATGGCCATTTGCGACATTGCCGATAGGCCCACTTTTCGTTGAACAGCCGGACCAACAACGAAAGGGCCAATGCCGATGGCCAATTCACTTAAGCGAATGGCGGCAAACTTTGTAGCATGGCAATAATCAACTGCGGAGGCAATGCCGATACCGCCACCAACGGCTTTACCCTGCACCCTACCGATTATCAGTTTCGGACATGTTCTACAAGCGTTAATAACCTTCGCAAAACCCATGAAAAACTTTTTACCTGTATCAAAATCCTGAATGCTGATCAATTCATCAAAACTTGCCCCGGCACAAAATGTCCTATCTCCGGCAGACTTTAGTATCAGTACTTTTACTTCAGGGTTTTCGCCAGCCGCCTTAATTGTATCTGCTAATTTTTGAAGTATATCTCCCGGCAAAGAATTGCTCTGAGGGTGGGAGAACGTAATTGTTCCTATCGAATTCTGAATTGAAATATCTACGCTGCCTTCGGTCATCTTTTCTGGTTTTGATCTGGGGCAAAGATATCCTGCTCAACGCAGTTCAAAAACCAGATATGTAAACGCTCACTTAGCCGGAATGAATCCTTTTTCTTTAATCTGATAACCGATTAACCAATTGGAAGTTTTGCCCCTGAAAATGAAGACCTCTTCACCTGGATCCATTTCATTATAAGCTGCCCCGGTAACTTGAATTGTCTGGCCTCCGGCAGTAACGCTGAAGGCTTGCCCCCTACCCGACGACCGCTCTTTGTTAGTGATTTTTGCTATTGTAACCGCTTTTTCCTGCGATGCTTTGTCACTTGAAAATTTAGAGAAGCATTTGAAAATGGCCTTGATTATGAAAAATTCGACAATTAAAAATATAAAAGCAGGTATGGCGAAAAACCATTCAAACAACGCACCAAAACTTGTTCCAAGCAAGAAAGCCCCAAAAAAGAAGATCATAAGCACATTTGAAAACACCTTAGAATTTCTGGTTTTCAGAAGGATTTTAATGTCCTCCTGAGTTAAAGGAAACTGCTTAATTTGAGCCGAAGAGTCTGATTGAACAGATTTATTCCTAAATGAATCCGCAAGATCTGAAATAGATTTTGGCTTTGTCTCGGCTGCATCTGCAAGAGCCTTCCCTGATCTTTCCAAAACAGTTATGCCCAAAGTTGTCCCCGAATGCTTGCCTTTATGAAAATCAACTTTATCGCCAACATTAAAGCCATGGTAGTAGCGGCCATCAATCCTCATTTTCTTGTCACCGAAGTACAAATAGTAGGTGACTTTTGTTGTTTTATTTTTACCGCTACTTCTACTCCGATGGACTTCCTTGTCGGTTACAACCCCAACGATTGATAGTTTATTCCCGCTTTGTATATCCAGCAACGATGAGATGACAAGGAAAAGAACTATTCCCGCAAAAAATACTATGAAACCGTAAATAACATACTGAAAAAAGTCCGCTCCCTGTCCATCAGTGAGGGTAAGCATGAAATAGAAAACGACACCTGAGAAGACGGCGAATATGCCTGCACCTGCAAAATTTTTGCTGAGTTTCTTTCTATCCTCTGATGTTAAAGCAATTAATTTTTCTTCGTATGACATTCGTTCAACTCAACATCCAAAATAACCGAATCATAGAAAGCAAGAAATACCCATTCCCCGCAAGTTCAAATCCTGAATGAGAAATTAGAACTGAATATCCTCAACATTTTTCGGAATTGGTTTACCTAGAATCATTGATCCAGATTCTGTAATGAGGATATTGTCTTCGATTCGGATGCCCCCGAACCCGAGGTACTTTTCAACTTCACTATAATTAATGAAGTCTTTGTGCCGTCCTTCTGATTTCCAAATATCGATCAGCTCAGGAATGAAATAAAGTCCCGGCTCAACAGTTAGCGTAAAGCCTGTCTCGAGTTTTCTGCCAAGTCGCAAGGATTTGGTTCCAAACAAATTACTCCGCTTTACATCCTCTGAATAGCCCACATAATCCTCTCCTAAATCTTCCATGTCATGAACATCCAAACCAATCATATGACCTAGCCCATGTGGACAAAATAAGGCATGGGCACCTTCCATAACAGCTGCCTCGGCGTCGCCCTTCATCAAGCCTAAATCAGTAAGTCCCTCCGTAAGGATTTTCATGGCACTATGGTGTACCTCTTTATAGGTAACACCGGGTTTGCAGTTTTGGATAGACTCTACCTCAGCCCTTAAGACGATATCGTAAACATCCCTTTGCTTATCGCTAAACTGACCACCTACCGGAAATGTGCGGGTAATGTCTGCGGTGTAATGTGAAGCCACGGATGCACCGGCATCTACCAAAAGGAGTTGTCCTCTTTGTAAGGTATTTCCATAATTATGATTGTGAAGGGTTTGTCCATTCACAGTAATGATGGGGGTGTACCCGAAGTATCCCTGCTTAGCATCAACTATTTCTGCAATGGCCCCCTTGATTCGATATTCTGGCTCTCCATCCCTGGCAAGCTCATTGGCCATTATGTGCATTTCCCTCGCAATATTTACTGCTTGCCCTATCTCATTTACCTCTTCATTTGATTTGATTGAACGAATTGAGATAATCGCATGAATCAATTCTACTGAGGCTTTATCCTTTACAGAATTAGCTGGAATTTCAAGCCATTCAGACAATTTCAGGGTGTTAGCTGCCCTATAGGGAGGCAAAAAATGAACCGCTTTTTTGGCATCCACGGCTTTTTGGAGAAATCCCTGCAGACTATTTGAGGGCTTTAGGGAACGAATCCCAACTGATGCACACTGATCAACTAATTTATCCTGTGGCCCCATCCAAACAATGTGGTCTATGGATAACTCATCACCAAAAATTATTTCTTCATCATTATCGATATCAATCACTGCATTCAGGCCAGGATGGTCTAAACCGAAAAAATAGATGAACGAACTATCCTGACGGAAGGGATAACAATTGTCGGTGTAGTTCATAGGGCTCTCTTCGTTTCCAAGAAACAGGAGTAGCCCAGACTGGAACTGGGATTTTAGTTTAGATCGTCGGTTGGTGTATGTGGAGGCTGAAAACATATGTTGTTAGTTAATCTTGAATAGTTTTTTGATGAACTTATCCATAACTCTATCTGGTAGCATGCTGGGAATAGTGAAATCGAAAAATTTATTATTTAAAAATGAATATCTCGTTTTGGGATTTGACGATTCAAACACCTTCAAAACCTTATTAGACAAAACTTCTGAGGGCATTGCTTTTGCCTCCTGCTTGGTAAACTCCTTTTTGATCCTTTGCATTGGTCGATAGTATGGCGTATCCTCCCATTCTTTCGGAAGATCGGCATTCAAAGCTTTATCCCAGATAGGGGTTTTGATGGCTCCAGGACCGATAATGATTACATCTATGCCGAAGCCCAATAGCTCACGGCGCAGGGCATGCGACCAGCCCTCTAGCGCAAACTTGGAAGCATTGTATGGCCCCAGGAATGGGAATGCCAGCTTACCAGAAACTGAACTGATATTCAGGATTTTTCCTGGTGGATGGGGACAATCTTTCTTAGCGCCTAGCAATTCAAGAAAAGTTTGGGTCACGGCAATCGCACCAAACAAATTCACCTCTAATTGGTACCTGAATGTCTCAAGGGGCAGTAGCTGTGTAGGGCCGCTTAAAGCAATGCCTGCATTGTTGATCAGACCAGCTAAGCCATTTTCTCCAACTGTTGCTTTTACGCTAGCAAGTGAATTTTGAATGGCCGCCTGATCGGTGACATCAAACAAAAGGGCAGTGAAATTGGCCCCAAATTCATTCGACAACCTTTCAGCATCTTCGCTCTTACGCACACTGCCCAACACATGGTACCCTGATTTAATAAAGGCTTTTGTGAGGTCATACCCGATGCCAGTTGAAACACCTGTAATCAAAATAAACTTCATGGATGAAATTTAACCCTTTAAGCACAATTCACGCACCTGACAGCATGCGGCATTAGCATAATCCTACCAAGGGGGATGGGTTTCTTGCAATTCACACAAATTCCAAAACCCTCATCATCTACTTTACTCAAAGCCTTTTCAAGTTTCAGGAGTTTATCCTGTGATTGCCGCAGTGAAGCTTCAATCACGCTTTTGTTATTGATCGCATCCATGCGGCTGATGCGGCCAATTGAATTTTCAGGGGATATTGGTTGAGATTGATTCCTCAAATCCTCAATATCAACTTTTGTTTTTCGGATTTCCTCTTCAATGCGTTTTCTGACGTCACTTCTGTCCAAGCTCATGTTTTAAAATTAATCTAATTGACAATCCCATAGAACAATAGAGATTCTACACTGTATATAAGGGGCGACACTCTTAATAGCATTAAAAACCTTTAGATTAGAATTCTATAAAGCAAATAACCGGAGTTCGAGTTCCGGTATTCAATTTACTATTCAAAAACCTGACACTATGAGTTACTCATCAATTATACTATCCCTCCTAACCATTATCACATTGAATACTTTTGGTCAAAATCAGGAAGGATTTAAGGACTATGATTGGTTTCAAGCTAAGTATGTAAAATTTAAGCCAGGAAAAGTCGCAACCGCCAGACAGCTACTTAAGGACTACCTATATAAGGCGAATGAAATTTCCGGCAGGCTTGTTCTCACTTTTGAATCAGACTTTGGTGATTGGGACCACATAGCATATCTACATCTGAAAGACGGACCTAAACAACTGAGTTATGAAAACGCTGAAATTGAATCAAAATGGTGGAAAGGAGTTGTAGAGCTTGTTGGATCAGAACAAGAGGCAATGGAAATCATCAAGGATTACCAAGACTGCATATTAAACGAAAAATATTCGCTTGTCAGGATGCATAATATGGAAAATCAGATGAGTAGAAGATAATTGATTTCTAACATTCAAACTGATTTTAAGGAGCTTACGAGTGACTTTATGTTATAAATGAGAGTTATGCTCCAGTTGCAATAGGTCATTTGGTGAGTATTGAAAACCCCTTAGATTAGACTTCTATAAGGTAATATCCGGAATTCGAGTTCCGGTTATCCAATTGTTGGCATTCATTGAAAACAGACACGGATGGCAGATAATAAACTTCAATCGTTAACGGAGATATTTAACGAGAAATTTTTTAGAATCCCCGACTTTCAAAGGGGTTACTCTTGGGAAACAAACCAACTCGAAGACTTTTGGGAAGACCTGATGAACCTTAAAGGAGACAAAATCCATTACACGGGACTTTTAACCGTTGAGTCAATCTCAAAATCAAGCGTTCAAAATATTGAAAAATGGCAAGATGACTTATGGCTTTTTGAAAGAGAACTTGGAGCATACTATTTAATTGATGGACAGCAAAGACTGACAACTTCAATTATCCTAATCAACGAAATCCTTAATCAATTTGCAGACAATGAAGGAATCAACTTTAAGGACAAGTCGTATTGGGTAAATAAGTTTCTATTTCAAGCGTACGAAGAAAATTACAAATCGTACATATTCGGTTATGAGCGAGATAACCCAAGTGATGAGTTTTTCAAAACAAAGATTTTAGAACAAGAATCTTCGACTGCCGATAAAGTTCCTGAACAGACATTATACACTTCAAATCTTAAAACAGCTAAAAACTTTTTCAATCAGAAATTAGAGAAAATTGATAAAAAAGAACTTGAAGAAATATTTAAGAAAGTTACAGCCAAGTTCAAATTCAATTTCTATGAAATTGATGACGAACTTGATGTTTATGTAACTTTTGAAACAATGAACAACAGGGGAAAACCATTGTCAAATTTGGAACTCCTAAAAAACAGATTGATATATCTGTCCACTCTTTTAGATGTTGACACCCAAACAAGAGTCAGATTAAGAAAAGACATAAACGAGACTTGGAAAACAATCTACGAGTACTTAGGCAAGAACAAAGACAACGCAATGGATGATGATGAGTTTTTGCGTAATCATTGGATAATGTACTTTAAGTACGACAGAAAAGAATCTGCCTCTTATGCTAAATTTTTGCTCAACAAAAAATTTACGGCAAAAAATGCGATTAAAGGTAAAGTTGTTCTAACCGACATAAAGGAATATATAGACAGTCTTTCTAAATGTGTTAAATCTTGGTTTTTCTTATTCAATCCACAATACTCGGAATATCAAGACGACACAAAAGAATGGATACAGAAGCTCAACCGATTAGGAATGAGTGCTTTTCCTCCGTTGTTTATGGCTGCAATGACAAAGTGTAACGAAAATGAATTTTTACCACTACTCAAATCAGCAGAGCGATTTATTTTTCTCGTTTTCAGACTTTCACAAAGACCCTCAAACACCAAAAACAGCCATTTTTATCGACTCGCCAATTCTTTTTATTTCGGAAAGGATTCAATAACCATTCAATCGACAATCGGAAATATTGATTGGATGACACAAGGAGAATCAGGGGATGGGGATGACTATGTTTATCACGGTTGGTTTGACCTTGAAAAATTTGACAACTACGTTAAAGACCTGTACGACAAAGGCGAAGGATTTTACACTTGGAACGGATTACGATACTTCCTTTTTGAGTATGAACTATTCTTACAAGAAAAAGCCAACGGAAATCAGAAAATAAGTTGGACAGACTTTAACAAACGAAAGAAAGAAGATACAATTGAGCATATCTATCCTCAAACCCCAAAAGATGATTGTTGGACTTCCGTTTTCAACGAACACTCAAAAAAGGAAAGAAAAATATTACTAAACACATTGGGAAATTTGGTTTTACTCGGACAATCAAAAAACTCTGAATTTCAAAACAAGTGCTTTGACTTTAAGAAAAAACATACCAATAAGGATGGAAATGAAGTTGGTTTTTTCAATGGAGCATATAGCGAGATAGAAGTTTCCAGTTATGACCATTGGACACCAACGGAAATTGAAAGTCGGGGTAAAAAAATGCTCTCTTTTCTCGAAGAAAGGTGGGATATTGACTTTGAAGGTTGGAAAATAGAGAAAGAAGATTTATTGAAATTGGACTTCTTGAAAAAAGAGACGATTGAAGAAGAATAAAAAAACAACGAAATGCCAACATTGGCTATACGTAATACGGGAGGAAGTGCCACCCGAAAGGTCTGTGCTTCTATTCCGCCAAAGCTACACTTTGACGTTTTATGGAAAATAAGTTAAAAACACAAAGCGTAGCTTTGGCTACCGTTCATGCTAAACTGAAAGCGAAATACCTTGAAATCCCGTACTGCGCATAACCGAGACCGTTGGCATTCATACAGATGAAAAAATGGCAATGAAATTAATATGAGGTTTACTTAAAGCACTGCAAAGTTCCAGCCATAACTAACTCTCACATTTATTTAGACATAGATGCTTATACAATACTTCTCAATCGAACTTAGTAAATTTGACTATGGACATACAAAGAACTGAAAGCGAGATTCTTTTCAGGCTTCCTGCTAACATAGATACTATAGGGCTTCAACGCATTATAGACTATTTGAAGTATAAAGAAGCTACAGCCGGGAGTAAAGCTAATCAGGGCGAAATTGATAAACTTGCCAAAGAGTCCAAGGCAAATTGGTGGAAGGAAAACAAGCACCGATTTGTTAAATGAGGGTAGTTGTCGATACCAATATCGTGTTCAGTGCAATCCTGAATTCAAACGGACTTATCGGCGAACTTCTTTTCAATTCTGAGGATCAGTTTGAATTCTATTCTTCCGAATTCATTGTTGACGAACTATCCAAATACAAAACCAAACTGCGGTTATTAACCAAAATGTCAGGGGAAGGAATTGAGATTTCAACTCATCAGGTTCTAAAAAACATCATTCTTATTTCATCGGAAGCAATATCTGAAGCACATTGGCAAAATGCATATGAACTTACCGGAGATGTCGATGAGGATGACACTCCATTCGTTGCAACTGCAATTGGCATTGAGGCATCAATTTGGACAGGTGACAAAAAACTGATTAAAGGGCTGAGAAATAAAGGGTTTCAAAATATCTACTCAACGGCAGAACTTTTTGAATTAAGAAAATAACGAAATGCCAGCAAACGCTATAATGAAATTCGCACTGAGGTCTAACCCCTAAGCCCAAAATGGCGTATTTTACTTTCGGTTTTATCAAACACCTTGCAAACCCAAATACGGAACAATGCAAATAACCGCCCCTTCAAAAAGCGACTACCCCGAGTTCTATGGAACCTATGTAAGGAAAGTAGCTCCCCTGGATTTGATCCCAGGCATGGAAGATGACCTCAGCCAACTCAAACAATTGGTTGCATCACTTTCACCAGAGCAGATTGAGCATCGGTACGCACCTGATAAATGGAACATGAAGCAACTCCTTGGTCATATCATTGATGCGGAGCGAGTTTTTGCATACCGCACCTTATGGTTTGCTAGGAATATGAAGGAACCCGTCGATGGCATGGACCAGGAGCATTTCTGTCAATTTGATAATTCTGATAATCGCTCTATCGCTGACTTGCTTGAAGAATTTGAGCATGTTCGTCTATCAACCATTGCCCTATTCAAAAGCTTTACTGAAGACCATCTCTCAATGACCGGAACTGCATCAGGTGGCCACTTCACTGTAAGGGCAAAAGGCTTTATCATACTTGGGCACAGCACCCATCACCGGATGGTATACGAGGAACGTTACCTTAACACTTAACTCAACTCCCAGCCTTTACGGTACTCCCGCGTCACAAATTCGTTTGCGGCTTTGTAGTTGGTGATTTCCATTTTATCACCATCCCAGAGAAGCCGTTTACGTCCCGGGAAGTCCAACTTCCCATCGTTTTTGGCCACTCCATGCTGATAACTCCTGATCGCCAGGTTGCCCATCAAAACAGTTTCTGTAAGCGGTCCAGAATAATCAAATGAAGAAGTGAGCGCTTTATGCTCCTTGCTGTCATACCCAGCTTTCACCGCATCCGTCCAGGCTTTTTGATGCCCCCACTCAGGAAACTCAAGGTTATTGTTTTCTCCTTTGTAACCTTCTGGCATCACTATCTTATCACCACCAGGTAGATACACCTGTGGGTTTTCACCATAGGTGCCACAGGTCATAATGCCCTTCTCCCCTATCATCATCACCCCATTGCGGGAGTCGGTATCCCCGATGGGGTCATTGGCCGGGATCAATTCTGGATGGAAAGGCCTGATGCCGCCATCGTACCAGGTCATCACCATTTCGGAGTTGTTCTTTTGAGTAGCCGGGAATTTTATTTGTACATGGCCAGATGGAGGGCATCCTTGCGGGATATATTCTGGTACCCAATCCTTAGTAAAGACCTGACCAATACTACATTCAACCTCAGTAGGATATCCTAACCCCAAAACCCTGAATGGTGTATCAATCAGGTGGCAGCCCATATCGCCAAGCGCACCTGTACCAAAGTTCCACCAGCCACGCCACTTAAAAGGATGAAATAACGGATGGTAATCAACTATCTGGGCTGGGCCAATAAACATGTTCCAGTCATCTGCAGAAATGTGATTCGGTCTGGCAGGTTTGTTGGTCGGAAATGGAATACCCTGCGGCCAAACTGGTCTGTCCGTCCAAACATAAACCTCATTTACCGCTCCAATTGTTCCATTATCAAACCACTCAACCATTTGTTTTTGAGCGGGGTTTGAGGCTCCCTGATTACCCATTTGGGTAACAATTTTCTTAGTGGTTGCCCTTTCTGTAAGAAACCTGGCTTCCTTAATATTATGCGTCAGTGGCTTCTGAACGTAAACATGCAAGCCTAAATCCATAGCTGAAAGTGCAGCAACAGCATGTATATGATCTGGTGCTGAAATAACAACGGCGTCAAGATCTTTCACATCGTCAAGGAGCTTTCGATAATCATTGAAAAAAGAAGCCTTTGGCCAAAGGTCAATTGCCTTTGCACAGCTAATTTTATCTACATCGCAGAGCGCCAAAACATTTTCGGAACCATTGTTCCATGAGTTTCGAATATCCGACCAACCCTTACCCCCTGCCCCGATGGATGCCAGGTTCAATTTATCACTTGGAGCTTGATAACCCGGCCCTCCAAGCACATTTCTTGGTACGATAAAAAAGCCAGCCGCCGCCAGGGCTGAGCCTCTTAAAAAATCACGCCTGTTTTTCCCTGCGCCGCTACTTTTAGATGATTGCTTGCCTTTCATTCTATTACTCTGTTAATGTTTGATTAGTGTTTTGAACTAGTTGACCATTTTCAACAAATACTTCATCCCCCACATGAACGGTAGCATCGGTGAAGAAATTCCAACGGACATATCCGCCGGTTACTTGCCCTCCAAGCTCTGAGTTATCTCCTAAAGATAGCCTCACAACCCCGGCACCGTATCCATAGTAAGGTATCCAGGGATCATTGTCAGGAATAGCGAGTAGCGGGTTAAAGCCCAATGCGAATTCCCTGAATGACTTGCCAGCATCCCCTGCATTTTCAATTTCAGCTTTTGCCGCTTCCAAACCATTTTCTGCAATCATATCTACCACTTTACCTTTTTCAAAAGTTAATTTAAGGCCGCTCACTGGCTCTCCATTCCAGCTACCGTCAGGAAATGCGATTACTCCATTAACGGTGCTTTCCACGGGGGCAATCCTTATCGCACCTGCTGGTAATTCTATTTCCCGATCAATCAGATTCTTAGCACTACCTGCTCTTTTCTTCGATGCATCCCCATCTTGCTTCGTCATCGGCCTGTCTCCTACCTCAAATGAAATGTCAGTTCCGGCAGGCGTTGTAACACGAATGGTGTTATCCCTGACTGCAGAATCAAAAGCCATTTGGGTTTCAGCCAGTGCGTCGTAATCAGTATTAAGCAATACCTCTTCGTAAAACTTGTCTATTCCTTCTGTAATTGGAAGCTCTGCTCCATTAAGGTTGTAAGCTCCTGCCCAATGGAAATGGATTGTTCTGCCCATACCTTCATTTAGGTTATCCTGCATTAGCTTGTAAGCTAAATCACTGGGGGTGGCTCCGGGAAGCATCACCCCAAGATCAGCTGATTTCAAATGCTCTTTCAATTCTTTATCAGAAATACCTGATGCCGATTTAGTAAATTCGGTTGACCAGCTATCTGGTTGATTGTCAGTGATGCTGATTGTTCCTAAATAAACTGACTTGTTGATTGAAATTTTACTGGCAAGTTCTTCAACCAGTGGGTCGAACTTTCCCGGCTCAGCTACCAACAAAACTGTTTCTTTTGGCTGAAGTGCCATCCTTTCAATTAGCAATTCAGCTATAGCCGGGAAATTAATGGCATCCGGATCAATCTTTTCGGTGTTCTCTTCCTTGGCAGTTTGGTTTGTTCCACAACCATAAAGGAGAAGTACTAAGAGTAGCAGGTTTGGTATTTTCATTGGTTTAGGGATAAATCAATTAGTAAGGTAAACTTTACACACCTATTCTTCAATGGAAATTAGCTGGTAGGAAAAAACAAAATTCCCCAACTTTGAGTTGATTGAACAGATAATATTAAAAAGATGATTGCAGTAATTTCCCCGGCAAAAACCCTCGACTTCGAATCCGATCCTGCGGTAGAAACCACACAGCCCAGGTTTAAAAAACAGGCACTTGAATTGGTTGAAGTGATGAAAACCAAAAGCCCCGCAGACATCCGGGATTTAATGGATGTGAGCGAAAACCTGGCGGAGCTAAACGCCGACCGCTATCGGAAATTTAAAAAGAGGGTTACGTCAAAGAACTCAAAGCCATGTGGGTTTGCATTTAAAGGGGATGTGTACATTGGGCTTGAAGCTGAAAATTTCAATGATGACGATATCGATTTCGCACAGGGTCACCTCCGGATTCTTTCAGGGCTTTATGGGCTTTTAAGGCCATTAGACCTGATTCAGCCTTATCGCTTAGAGATGGGCACTCAACTTGCCTTTGATGATTATAATACACTTTATGACTATTGGGGCGACCGTATTGTGAGAATGCTCCACAAAGATTTGAAAGCGCAGGGTGACAATGTTCTCATCAACCTCGCTTCAAACGAATATTTTAAGTCAATTGAAAGAAAGAGCCTGAAGGCCAATGTGATTGATGTTGAATTCAAAGATCTCAAAAATGACGAATACAAGATCATTTCGTTTTATGCGAAGAAGGCCAGGGGAATGATGTCCCGTTTTATTGTAAAAAATCAACTTCAAAAACCAGAAGATTTGAAAAGCTTCAATTATTCGAACTATTGGTTTGATGAAAATGAGTCTTCTGAAAAGAATTTGGTTTTCAAAAGAGACTGATACTTAGAACAGTTGTATTTTCGGTTTGTACCAATTATTTCCTTTATTTAGCCAATTATCTTAACACTAAATCTTCAAAACAATGAGAAAAGTATACCTACTAGCCACTGCCATGGTATTGAGCACCGCTGCTTTTTCTAACGGTTATGAACCCTTAGATAAAAAAGTAATCCAGGAAATGACTTCCAGTGAGAGGGAATTAAGAATGAACGAACTTGAGGAGCGAGTGATGGAATGGAATCAAAAAGATTTAAAATCTCTCGATAGAAATGAACGTCGGGATGCAAAAAAGGAGCTACGAGAAATCAAAAAAGAAATGAAAACTTTGGCTTCTGGAGGTATTTTCATCTCAACTGCAGGTATCATTATCATTATTTTGCTACTTATACTATTACTGTAAGAAGTTTTAGGTTCGGCGTTGCATTCAATTAACGTTAATCTTGACGTTTTCTTTGAATGCAACGTCGATAACCGAGAATGTTAGGTTACCTAACTTTTGTCCCTCGTTAGCCGATAAATCAGCAAGGCCGCTCTTTGAACAAAGATGTCGAATGTGGTAAGATCTACATACTCACCTTCAGCGTGGGCATTACCCCCCAACACACCGAGGCCATCCAACGCATCTACGTATTGTGCAACAAATGAAATGTCACCAGCGCCCCTTCTTGCCGGATCCCATGGTTTAACCGGTCCATGACCCAAATCCCGACTTACCTGATCAAGTACTTTTAGCACTTCCATATTACCGTCAGTTGGAGACATTGCGGGATAGTAGTCCTCTTCAAAAGTGATTGTAGCAGATGTTTGTGGTAAGTTTTGTGAAACGATTTCCTGCATCTTCAACTTAGCCCTATCAAGCTGTTCATCGCTAATAAACCTTATACCACCACCAACTTCAACTTTTTGTGCTACTACGTTGGTCTTACCAAAAGCTGTCGCTTCTGAAAGCACCTTGTCATATTCAACAGATGAACCACCAACAATTATTCCCGGGTTAAAGGTGAGGTACTCCTCTGGTAGTTCTTCATAAAATGAGTTCAATATCCTGGCGGTTTCAAAAATTGCCCCGGCTCCTACTTTTTCCCTAAAAATAGCAGATGAATGCGCCCTTACTCCTTCAACCTCCAGGTGCCAGTTAGAAGAGCCCCGCCTTGCGATAGTGGCATAACGGGTGCCTGTTGCTCCCTCAAAAGCAAGCGCAATGTCACTTCGTTTGGCAGCATCAACTAAATCCTTACGTGACAGGGCTGTTGGCCTACCTGCCATCTCTTCATCCCCAATTAACGCCACAATTATTTGAGTATCATCCAGCACTTTGGCTTCATAAAGTGCTTTTAGTGCATATAGAATAATTACATCTCCACTTTTCATATCAGCTACGCCAGGGCCGATCGCAATTGTGTCCTGATCAATATATTCCTGAAATGGACTGTTGGTTTCAAAAACAGTATCGAGGTGACCAATAAGAAGCAGTTTTTTTCCCTTAGTACCTTTTTGTTCAACAAACAAGTGGCCAGCTCTATCCAACTCATCCGGAGCTTCAAGCCACATAGTTTCCATGCCTATCTCATCAAATTTCGATTTAAATTTCATCCCAACTGCCTTCACCCCTTCATGGTTCATAGTTCCACTATTCATGTTTACAACTTCCTCTAGAAAGGCTATTGATTCAGAAGTGTTTTTTTGAACAGCTTTTATGATCTTCCTTTCTTTTCTTGGCAACTTTTGAGCTTCAGATAATACACAACTCAGAATTAGTAGTGATGTAAGGAGGTATTTCATCTAATCTATTGGTTTGGTTATTGACATTTTTGAAGGATATGCCCTGAACGATAAGGTTAGTCAATTCGTAAATTAATGATCTCACAATCAACTACCTCACGAAACATTATTTCTAAATTAACTTTACCCAAAAGGCAAGATCGAAAGAAATGATTGTTAAGGAAAGATATACTACCCAGATAGATAAGAGCAGGCTAATAAGCCGGGATTTAAGTTGGATAAAATTCAACTACAGAGTACTGGACCAAGCTGAGAACCCGAAAAGGTCACTGCCTGAAAAAATGAAATTCCTGGCCATCACAGCCTCAAATGCTGATGAATTTTTTATGATAAGGGTTGGCAGTTTATACAACTATATAGATTACAATAAAGAGCGGATCGATTATTCCGGATTACGGTCAATACCCTTCAGGAACAAATTATTTGACGAAAGCCAACGATTGTTTAACGATCAAAATGACGTTTTTATACATCAGGTAAAGCCGCTTTATAAAAAATTTGATGTT
The DNA here is from genome assembly GCA_040222875.1 of Cyclobacteriaceae bacterium. GTDB lineage: Bacteria > Bacteroidota > Bacteroidia > Cytophagales > Cyclobacteriaceae > JAJCYL01. The sequence continues at coordinate 537,466 of JAVKCG010000009.1, forward strand.
GATATTGTAAAGGTTGCGGACCTCACAGAAGAAGAACAATCCAAAGCAAAATCATATTTCAAGAAGACAATCTTTCCGATGCTTACCCCGATGGTGTACGATTCATACCACACCTTCCCCATTCTTGTCAATAGTTTCTTAACTATTGGGGTTGTCACTAAAGATTCAGAAGATAAAAGAGACAAAAAGAAGCTTTCATTTATTCAGATACCACAAAACCTCCCGCGGTTTTATGAAATACAACGAGAATCAAATCTGATTTTTGTGCCAATAGAAGAAATCATAAAAACCCATATTGACAGGCTTTTTCGAAATGTTGAGGTGAAGTCAGCTACACTATTTAGGGTAACCAGAAATGGTGATTTCACCCTTGAAGAATCGGAGGACATCGACGCAAACATTCTTGAGGAAATGAAAAACAAACTCAAGACACGCAAAACCGGCCGTGTGGTGAGAATTGAACTTGAAGAGAATTTTGACAAATGGTTACTAAAGACGCTTTCGAAACGATGGGAGCTTGACCTGCAGAACATATTCATGGTTCCGGAAGAATCATTGATGGATTTTACAGGTCTTTGGCAAATTGTCAACCACATGGATTTAAAGGAATTTATCCCGCCAACACCTCCTCCCGTTGAGCCACTGACGCTAATCAATAATTTGGAATCTGACATTTTTAAAACACTCAAGAGCAAAGACATCCTTTTACATCATCCTTACAATACTATTGAACCACTGCTTAAACTAATTGAAGCAGCCGCCGATGATCCTGGTGTCCTGTCAATCAAAATAACCATTTACAGGGTTGCCAAAAATTCAAGGGTTATTGATGCCCTTCTGAATGCGGCAGAAAACGGTAAACACGTATCGGTGTTATTTGAGGTTAAAGCAAGGTTTGACGAAGAAAACAACATCCGTCAGGCGCAACGATTACAAAAAGCCGGCTGTTTTGTTATTTATGGGGTTGGCGCACTGAAAACCCACACCAAGCTTTTGTTGATTGTCCGTAAAGAGGGCGAAAAAGTCACCCGGTTTATTCATATGGGAAGCGGAAATTATAATGAAAGCACCGCCAAGCTTTATACAGATATTGGCCTGCTAAGCACTGATTCAATCTACGCAAATGATGTTTCAGAATTCTTTAATGTAATTACAGGCCATTCGCTTCCTAATAATTACGAACACCTCATAACCGCACCACGGGAGATGAGGGATTCGTTAATCGAGTTGATCAAAGTTGAAGCTGAAAATGCCCGCAATGGCCTGCCAGCAGGAATCATTATAAAGATCAATTCTTTACAAGATGACAAAGTTATAGATGAACTGTACGCTGCTTCGCAAGCGGGGGTCATTATTAAGTTGATCGTTCGCGGAATATGTTGTATCCGCCCAGGCAGAAAAGGACTATCAGAAAATATTACGGTCAAATCCATTGTGGGTAATTATTTGGAGCATTCCAGGATTTACTATTTCCATAATAATGCTGAACCTAAAGTCTACTCCGGTAGTGCTGACATTATGGTGAGAAGTTTTGATCGAAGGATGGAGTCGCTGTTTCTGGTTAAGGAAAAGCTCCCCATGCAACAGTTAATCAATATCCTAACCTATAATTTAATGGACAATGTCAACTCTTACGATATGAACGAAGATGGCAGTTACACCAAAATTGAAGCGACGAAAAAACCTTTCGATATTCACAAAGAATTTTACAATGTCACCGTTGAAGAAGTCCTTCAAGTTCAGTTGTTTTAGTATTGCCATGATTGAACAGATTTCACCGGTGAAAGTTTGCGTGATATTCTCAACTAAAAAATTTCCGCATTCAAAAACTTTATACATTAGATGCGTTAACTACCCTTACTCTATACTAAAACCCCGAACGGGTAACCTTAAAAAGTCATAACTTTACGACATGCTCTTAAAAGAAATTCTAGAATCAAAAATACTTGTAATGGATGGTGCAATGGGCACAATGATCCAAAGAAGGAAGTTAGAAGAGGACGATTTTAGAGGTGAACGTTTTAAGAACCATCCTAAAAGTTTGTTAGGAAACAATGACCTGCTATCCCTGACCAGACCAGATATAATTAAAGACATTCACAAGGAATACTTTAAAGTTGGGGCAGACATCATCGAGACCAACACCTTTAGTAGTACCTCCATTGCTCAGGAAGATTATGGGCTTCAGGAACTAGCTTATGAATTCAATTTCGAATCCGCAAAGTTGGCAAAAGAGGTCGCCGATGAAGTTACCGCCAATAATCCTGATAAACCACGTTTTGTAGCTGGTGCCTTAGGCCCTACAAACAAAACTGCGTCTATATCACCTGATGTTAACAACCCCGGTTTTAGGGCAATTTCATTTGATCAGTTAGCCGCTGCTTATAAAGAGCAGGCCAAAGGATTGATGGATGGCGGCGCCGACATACTATTAGTTGAAACCATATTTGATACGCTAAATGCGAAGGCCGCCTTATTTGCAATACAGGAGCTATTTGATGAAATCGGTAAAGAGCTTCCGATAATGGTCTCGGGAACAATTACAGATGCCAGCGGCCGAACGCTGTCAGGACAGACGACAGAAGCATTTTTAATTTCAATGAGTCATGTAAACCTTTTAAGTATTGGGTTGAACTGTGCCCTAGGTGCCAAACAGCTGCGTCCTTACCTACAGGTGCTTGCACAAAAGGCCGATAATTTTGTAAGTGCTTACCCCAATGCTGGCCTACCTAACGAATTTGGAGAATATGATGAAACCCCTGAAATGATGGCTTCTCAGATCAAAGAATTCCTTGATGAAGGCCTGGTAAACATAATTGGTGGTTGTTGTGGAACAACCCCAGAGCACATTAGAGCAATCGCAGAACTGGCTTCGAAATATGAACCCCGACCCATGCCAGTGTTAGCTTAGTGAATGCTCAAATCTTTATCTGACCGAAGTTGTCCTGTCGGAAGTCTTTAAAGTTAATCAAGAAATCGAGGTACTTTTTGTGGTCAAATGAACTGAACTCAACAAAAGTTCTGTCGCGATAAGGAAAAGTATGAAGCGCTAATGAACCTCTTGGGATAATCCACACCCCGGAAGCCCCTTTCTTTTCTTCAGACTCAGTAAAGTCAAGTATTTCAATTTTAGTTTTTATCAAAAGATCCTGCATTTGGATTTTTAACCATTCATAGTTGGTTCCCAACAGCCATTCTGTAAAGTGATTATGCTTAACCATTCAAACTCTAACGGTGTAATTTCAAATATCGTTCTAAGGTAATCCATGAACTTTATACATCTCAGCCATAAATCCTGATCGGTTGAATTTTATGGTTTGATTACAGGATTTCCTGATACTTTTTTACCTTCAAAAACCAGGGATGCTGAAAACTGAATTAGAGTAAGCTCACTAACCTACTGAATAAAATGAGTGATATTAGACCAAAAAACTGGCTTGTTGAGTCGATTTTAGTAACTATTTTCTGTTGTCTTCCTTTTGGGATAGCGGGCATTGTAAATGCTGCGAGTGTCAACTCACGGTATGATTCAGGTGATAAAGAAGGCGCTCAAAGAGCCTCAGAGGCAGCCGGTAAATGGACAAAAATCGGTTTTTTCATTGGTGTTGTTGTTATGGTGCTTTACTTCATCATGGTGATGGTAGTAGGCGTAGAAATGTTGGACGAATTCGGGGCGTTTTAATGCTCAACAAGTTCTATAAATATGGGCTACCAATAGTAATAACAGTATTGGTAGCCTTATATTTTTTCCTCGATCCAGTGTTGTTCAATTTTCCGGCATGTCCGGTAAATAAAATCACCGGCTTTTACTGTCCTGGTTGTGGATCTCAAAGAGCTTTGCATCACTTATTAAATGGAAATATCGGCCAGTCACTTTCATTCAATCCACTTTTATTCCTGACTATACTTCTTATTTTTTATAATCTGTTATTACTCCTTTTTTTAAAGACAACCTCAAACTTGTTATACAACCGATTCTCACCAATAATAATAGTGGTTGTGGTCATTATTTTTACGACGCTTCGAAACCTCCCTCAATACCCTTTTAGCTTACTTGCCCCAAATTAAAGAGATTGGATACTAATCATTTTGGCCTCCCTCCTATCTTTGCGGCCAACTGAACCAGCATGATTTTTATCGATATTCTTTATTACACATTTCTTTCTGCACTTGCTGTCCAGTTATTTTTTTGGTTGTCATTCCTACGGCTGTTATTCAAAAAAAGTGCGAAGCCAGCAGATAAACCTGCGCCTGTATCGGTAATTGTTTGTGCCTGGAATGAAAATCAAAATTTGCGTGAGTTGGTTCCTCTGCTTTTATCCCAGGATCATCAGAATTATGAAGTTATAATTGTTGATGATAGATCGACTGATGAGAGCTACGACTATTTGATCGAACAAAGGGATAAAAACAAAAATTTTAAGCATGTTCGGGTAGATACTGTTCCTGATCACATTGATGCGAAGAAGTATGCTGTTACACTTGGGGTTAAAGCGGCACAAAATGATCACTTGTTATTTACCGATGCCGACTGTCGGCCTCAGTCCAATCAGTGGGTCAGCCAAATGGTAAGTGAATTTCAGGATGAAACAATTTTTGTTCTTGGCTACTCCCCATATACATTTTCATGGAGTTTGTTGGGGCTTATGATTGGCTTTGAAACATTGCTTACAGGCATCCATTACCTGACCGCCGCATTATGGGGCATGCCATACATGGGTGTTGGTAGAAACCTCATGTACCGTAAATCATACTTTTTGCAACACAAGGGATTCATCGGTTTCAATAATGTAACTGGTGGCGATGACGATCTCCTTGTAAACAAGCATGGAACCAGCAAAAATACCCGCGTCTGTATAGACGAAAATGCTGCCGTCTTTTCAATACCAAAAACAACATTTACGTCCTATTTCATACAGAAAAAACGTCATTTGTCTGTTGGCAAGCATTATCAACTTAAGGATAAAATCCGTTTGGGTATACACTCGATAAGCCAAATTCTATTTTGGATATGTTTACTATCTTTAGCCATTTTAGAAATAAATCCGTATGTAATTGGCGGTGGATATTTAATTCGGCTAATTATTCAATTAGTTGTGATGGGGTTTGGAGCGAGAAAACTCTCGGATAAATTTCCAGTTTACCTTCTACCATTAATGGATTTTATCTACACATTGTACATTCCGTTGGTTGGATTACCAGCGCTTTTGTCTAAAAAGGTCAAATGGAGCTAAACAAGCAGTTTTCAGAAAAAGCAATCAAGGACTTTGCCCTCATTGATCAGGCAACTATTGATGGGGATGAAAAAGCCTATGCTGAGTTAATGGATAGGTACAGAAAACCTGTTTACCACATGATCTTAAAAATGGTGCGGAATGTTGACGATGCTGAAGATTTAACGATTGAAGCCTTCGCAAAAGCATTTAAAAACCTACATAAGTTTAAGAAAGACTTCACCTTTAGCACCTGGCTTTTCAGAATTGCTACCAACAATACCATTGATTTTATCCGAAAAAAGAAACTGGAAACTTTTAGCCTAAACTCATCATTCACTGATGACAGCGGGGATTCCGTAAACATTGACGTACAGGATAAAAACTTAACGCCTGATCAGGAGACTATTAAAACACAGAAAATAGAATTGGTCAGGATGTTTGTAGATAAGCTTCCCGCCAAGTATCAGCGATTGGTTCGCCTTAGGTATTTTGATGAGTTTTCGTATGAAGAAATTGCACAGGAAATAGAGGCTCCTCTTGGCACCGTTAAAGCCCAGCTTCACAGGGCAAGGGAATTAATGTATGAATTGGTGAAAGAAAAGCGGGAGCATATATAAGCTTCCCATCATTTATTAAGTGGCACCGTAGTTTCCGGGGCATTACATTCTTTAAATATCCTTACCTCACACCTGGCACAAATGCTTTTATCCAGTCTTTGATAAATCTTCTTGATTCCCTCATCCTTGGTCTCGAAGATGTTGTTATCCCCAATTTCCTCCGCATAGCCCCCTGATTGCAGGAATTCCCTTGCTCCAATTCGGATGCTGCTTAAATAAATTTGTCCTCCCAAACCTCTCCATCTTTTTGCCTCATTTACTAACATTTCAGCACCTGACACATCAATAATGTTTAAACCACTTCCAATGATCAAAACATTCCTTACACCTAAATCAGTTAGTTCTTTTAAATACTGTTGCACATGATCTACTGCACCATAATAAAGTGAACCATCAATTCTGATGATTTTTAATTGAGGGCACTCAGAAAGCTCAATCCGCTTGATATTAGTGAATTTTCTTCTTGGATGATTCGGGTCGGGTGATACTTCCGCAATCAACGGCTGTGAAGTACGCTGTAGATAAAAAATCAGTGAAAACAGGACGCCCAGGTAAATGGCATACTCAAGCTGAAAAATTAATGTTGACAAAAATGTGATCACCAGCACCGCAGTTTCCTGCCAGCTAGATTTCACAATTTTTTTGATATGATCAAAATCTATAAGTCTGTAGGCCACGAGTAAAATAATGCCTCCCATAGATGCCATTGGTAAATAAGTGGCAAGTGGAGCCACCAACAACACTATTAGCATGAGGCAAATGGCTGCAAAAACAGCAGCTAAAGGGGTCTTGGCCCCGGACTCATAATTAACCCCTGACCGACCAAATGAGCCGGATCCGGCAAAACTTGAAAAAATTGATCCCACAATATTCGATAACCCCTGCCCAATAAATTCCTGGTTGCCATCTAATAATTGCCCAGATTTTAAAGCTATAGACCTGGCGATGGCAACTGCTTCAATTAACCCCAACATTGCAATGGCAAAGGCCTTTGGGGCGAGGTCTTGAACGTTACTTAGATTTATGTTGGACAAGGATAGCGGTGGCAAACTCGCCGGAATTTCACCAACGAGGCTCACCCCATTCGACGCACCGTCAATCAGCCAACTGACACACCCCCCAACAAGTAGGGCGGTTAGAAAATTCGGAAACTTACTTGACAGTTTTTTGGTGAGAATTGCGGTTATCAAAGTAACCCCACCGATTAAGACCGCAGCCAAATTAGCATTTTCAATATTGACGATTAATTGAAAAGCACTTTCAAAAAATGGCCCTTTTGGAACAGCATAGCCAACTACATGCTTCATTTGACTAAATGCAATCAAAATAGCGGCACCTGAGGTAAAACCCACTATCACACTGTGGGAAACAAAATTGATGAGCGATCCAAGTCTGGCTACGCCTAGTAGAAATTGGATTACTCCGGCAATGAGTGTTATGGTCAGTGCAAGCTCTAAATACGCCTGAGTACCTACTTCGGCCATGGGGCTCAGCGAGGAATAAATAACTATAGAAATAGCAGTTGTTGGGCCTGACACCAAATGCCATGATGACCCGAAAAGTGCGGCCACAATGGGCGTTACCATTGCTGTGTACAGGCCATAAATCGGCGGTAAACCAGCTATAATGGCAAATGCCACTCCCTGAGGCAGCACAATAAACGCATTAGTAATTCCTGCAATAAGATCATCTTTGAGTGAACCGCGGTTTACAGTAGGCCACCAACTAAGAAAAGGCAGGATTCTCTTCATATCCTGCCAAAATAACTCAATTTAAAATCAGTAGTAATGAGAAGCTATGTGGGTTTCTAATATGAGCCCAATTCAGAGCGATTGTCACTGCGGTGTCAATTGAAGCAGTTTGATTAACTTAGATTCAGATATTATTCAAACATCAATATAAAAGCGGCCAAATGAAATATTTACTAATCGCTTTAAGGGTTATTGTCTCAGTAATTTTGCTTCAAACCTTGTTTTTCAAGTTCACTGGAGCTGAAGAAAGCATATATATCTTCAGTACAATGGGTATGGAACCCTGGGGCCGGTATTTAACCGGTATAATTGAGCTCATTGCAGGGGTCATGTTATTGTTACCACGTTACTACCACATTGGTGCGGTCGCAAGTCTTGGTGTAATAAGCGGTGCAGTATTCTCACATCTAACTGTTTTGGGTATTGAAGTAATGGGTGATGGTGGCTATCTTTTTTTCCTCGCTTTAGTTGTAATGATCAGCTCCCTGTTCATCATTATTTACGAAAAAGATAAACTTCTGAAATTAATAGGCTATAACGAGGATTAGAGCCTTATCCCTAATTCAATGACTATTTAAATTGTACTTTTGCGCCATTGAAATGACTATGGCCAAGAATACAGCATTAGACCCAATTGAAGACGCAATAAGCGCAATTAAAAATGGTGAAATCATAATTGTTGTCGATGACGAAGATCGTGAGAATGAAGGCGATTTCATTTGTGCTGCCGAGAAAGTAACCCCGCAAATCGTCAATTTCATGGCGAAACATGGCCGTGGCTTGATCTGCGCACCGCTTGTTGAAGAGCGTTGTGAAGAGCTTGGCCTCGAATTAATGGTCGGCAGAAATACTTCTTTACATGAAACGCCTTTTACTATTTCTGTAGACTTACTGGTAGACGGTTGTACTACTGGAATTTCAGCAAGTGATAGGGCCAAAACAATTAAAGCCCTGGCTAACCCCGAAACCGACCCAAACGACCTCGGAAAGCCAGGTCATATTTTCCCATTGAAAGCTAAAACGGGTGGAGTTTTAAGAAGAACCGGCCACACTGAAGCCACTATTGATTTTGCCAGGTTAGCAGGGCTCAAGCCGGCTGGTGTTTTGGTAGAGATTATGAACGAGGATGGGACAATGGCCAGGCTCCCGGAGCTGCGAAAGGTTGCTGATAAGTTCGATTTAAAGTTAGTCTCAATAAAAGACCTTATCTCTTATCGGCTACAAAATGAAACGCTGATTGAAAAGCAAATAGGGGTAGAAATGCCCACCACTTTGGGTGATTTTGAGCTTTTTGCGTATAAACAGTTAAATACCGGTGACGTACACCTTGCACTAAAAAAGGGTGTTTGGACAGCAGAAGAACCAGTAATGGTACGGGTACATTCCTCTTGTGTAACCGGTGACATTTTCGGCTCATGCAGATGTGATTGCGGCAATCAATTGCATGCTGCAATGACCATGGTGGAGGAAGCTGGTAAGGGCGTTGTGCTCTATATGAATCAGGAAGGCAGGGGTATTGGGCTTTTAAACAAGCTTAAAGCCTACAAATTGCAGGAGAATGGTATGGATACAGTAGAAGCAAATCTGCATCTGGGATTTAAAATGGATGAGCGTGATTATGGTGTTGGCGCCCAGATATTACGTGACCTGGGCGTTGGTAAAATGAAACTTATTTCAAATAACCCTAAAAAAAGGGCGGGTCTGAGGGGATACGGCCTCGAAATTGTTGAAAATGTACCCATTGAGATCGTTCCTAATAAACATAATTCCAAATATCTGGAGACTAAAAGAGATAAGCTTGGGCATGACATCCTCAAGCCAAAAAAAACGTAGACATTGCTCATGAGACAGATCCTTGGCGGTTTAATGTTACTCGCTTCGATTCAGTCATATGCTCAATATTTCCCATCTGAGCACTGGCATGAAGGGTATCTGGTTTCAAATGATGGTGATTCTTTAAGGGGAAAGCTGAAATATGACATGGAAAGCGACCTCGTTCAATTGGATAAAAACGGACGCATTCAAACTTTCTCCGGTCGAAATATGAGCTATTTCGAAATCTTTGATGCAGTTACCGAAAACTACCGACAATTCTATGTGATCCCATTCAGCGTTAATGTTGAATATAAAGTGCCTCGGATATTTGAAATGCTCTACTTAGGCGAACTAAGCCTCGTGTCACGGGAGGCAATAGTCAACGAAGCGGTTAACCCTTCGTCATTTTCTTATTACGGCTCTACAAGAAGGCTCTCCAACGTATTTTATTTCGTGTACAAAGACGGCAAAGTGGTGAAGTACGAAAACAAGCGAAACCACTTAATGGAAGTAATGGGGGAAAAGAGTAAGGATATTAGGGCTTATATGAAAAAGAATCATTTAAGGTCAGATAAACTGCAAGATCTTGTTCGGATTACTGCCTTCTACAACTCTATCTGAAGCAGAAATTAGTTCCTGAAGTCAATTATATCCCCATCAAAATTTTCTTCATCAAACGAGAAATAAGAGTCTTGTACACCTGCATCAGCCTTGAATTCTTTAATTGTATACACATACTTCACCCCGCTTCTTTCATGCATCGTAAAACTTTTCAACTCGCTATTTGATTTGATTTCCATTCTGATTTTATAGATGTCTTTACCCTTTTCCTCAGGTTCGAGGTCAACAACATCAGCGCCATCTTTATTTTCTACATAAACATATTTGTAGCCCTCTTCATAAATAGTGAAGATGTTCGATACTGAGATTTCCTGGTCCTCTGGGTAGAAGTCAGAAATGTTCACCTCATTCACGTCTTTTAAGTGCGTCCACACAGTTTCTCCATTATTGATGATCACCTGCTCTCCAAGGTCAAGCTTATAGTTATCGCCTTTTACCACCACTTTGCCGGTGATATCTTCTTTGGTATTATCCGGGTTCACCAAAGAATAAACAAATTCAGCTTCAAATGATGGGTAGCTCTTATACTTATTACTTAAGTTTTGAAGGATTTCGAGAGCGGCCGGATCCTTCTGCCCTTGTGAAAAAGCCCCCACGGACAAAAGAATTCCTATTAATGTTAGTGTTGTATTTTTCATTTCAATGTTGATTCTAAATTGTTAATCATCGAGGCTATTCAATAACTGTTCCAAACTATATTCATCCTGCACCAAAACCTCCCGGGCCTTGCTACCTTCAAAGGCGCCAACGATACCCGCTGCCTCTAACTGGTCTATTAACCTTCCGGCCCTATTATAGCCCAATTTCATTTTCCTCTGAATTAATGAAGTACTCCCTTGCTGATGTGATACTATTAACCTGGCAGCCTCGTCAAATAATGCATCCCGCTCTGATAAATCTACCTCCCCTACACTTGAGTTGTCGTCATCCCCAGAAAATTCCGGTAGCTGGTAGGCTGAATCATAGCCCCGCTGTGCGCCCACATACTCGCAAAGTTTATCGACCTCCGGGGTATCAATAAAAGCACACTGCAGCCTGATAACATCTGAGCCGCTTGAAAGCAACATATCCCCCATGCCCACAAGTTGTTCGGCCCCACCGGTGTCCAGGATCGTTCTTGAATCGATCTTGGAAGTAACCCGAAACGACAGCCTTGCCGGAAAATTTGCCTTGATCACCCCCGTAATTACGTTGACGGAAGGTCGCTGAGTGGCGATAACCAGATGAATCCCAATGGCCCTTGCCAACTGTGCCAGCCTGGCAATTGGTGCTTCAACCTCTTTTCCCGCCGTCATCATTAAATCAGCAAGTTCGTCAATTACCAACACGATATAAGGCAGAAACCTGTGCCCTTGATTCGGGTTTAGCTTACGCTTGATGAACTTTTCGTTGTACTCTTTAATATTTCTACATGCGGCATCTTTCAACAAGTCGTAGCGGTTGTCCATCTCAATGCACAGCGAATTGAGCGTATACACCACTTTTTTGGTATCTGTAATAATAGCCTCATCAGAATCAGGCAGCTTGGCAAGGAAGTGGCGCTCAATGGTATTGAAAATGGTGAGTTCCACCTTTTTAGGATCAACCAATACAAACTTTAACTGTGAAGGGTGCTTTTTGTAGATAAGGCTGGCAAGCATGACATTGAGCCCAACAGATTTACCCTGACCTGTTGCCCCCGCCATTAATAGGTGGGGCATTTTGGCGAGGTCGGTCATGAAGACTTCATTCGAGATCGTTTTACCGAGGATTACTGGTAAAGCGGCCTCACTCTTCATGAATTTCTCAGTAGTAATGAGTGAGCGCATACTCACCATTTCACGGTTCTTGTTAGGCACCTCAATACCGATGGTTCCCTTTCCTGGTATTGGTGCAATTATCCTGATACCAAGTGCTGCCAGGCTCAAGGCGATATCATCCTCAAGGTTTTTGATTTTGGAAATCTTAACCCCTGCCTCCGGCACTATTTCGTAAAGGGTAACTGTAGGCCCAATTGTGGCCTTGATGCTGGAAATGCCAATTTTGAAATTGATGAGCGTCTCAACAATCTTGTTTTTGTTCTCCTCCAACTCATCCTTTGTCACCTGCACCTTTTTCTCCGGGTATTCATTCAGCAGCTCAGGTGTTGGGTATTTGTAAGAGCCCAGGTCTAGCGTAGGGTCATAATTTTCAAGGTTTTCTGATTTCACTTCCTCTACCGCTTCCTCTATTTCCAGGGACATGTCTTCCTCTTTTTCAGGTTCCTCCGGAGTTGGTGGTTCACTTTCATCAGGTGCAGCTTCGCTGATCTCTAATTCCAGTTCATCTACATCCGCTTTCTTTTTAGGCTTTGGTGGTTCAGTTCCTTCAAAAACAATTTCTTTCAATACCTCATCAATTCGTTTGTCATCCTCATCTTCAGGCTCCTCTGTTTGTGAGCTGATCACTGCTGGCTTTGCACCCTCGTCATCCGGTTCTTCCTCATCTTCTTCGGTGGGCTTAGTGTCATTTCTTGCTAAACCCAGCACTTCAGTGATATTGAAAAAGTAGATGTTGAACACTACAAAAAGGAAGCCCAGTAAAATGAATGCGCCCCAACCAAAAATACCATCGAAGAGTATGGCCAGTTCATAGCCTATACCGCCAGACAGAAATCCCCATTCACTGAATTCGTCAGAGGCAATTAAGAAATTACCGGTAAGGATGCTTATCCAGAAAAGGAAAAAGATTACGAATAAACTGCTCCTTTCAAGGGGCAAAAGGCTGGTGCCAGACAAGTAGCGAAACCCCATTACAAACAGTATTGGTGGGATCAAGAAAGATGCGATGCCGAACCATTTAAATACAAATAAGTTTGATAAATAGGCGCCTGCCAGCCCAAGCCAGTTTTCCGTTTCAAGTCCGGCCAACCTTACGCCCACTTCACCGATGGATGAAACCACACTTTGATCGGCTTTGCCTGTAAAAAGAAAAGAGATCATGGCGGTAAGCATAAAGAGGCTGAAGCCCACCAGAAAGAACCCGGCTACCAGAATAAAGCGGCGGTCATTAAATAACTTGATGTTGAGTTTAGGAAGGGAAACCTTCTTTTTAGCAGCTTTGGTTTTGTACGTATTCTTGGCCATGGATTTTCAACGCACAAATGTAGGGATTAGTGGTGGATGTTGATACGAATGGTTAAATGTAATCTATCCCGTTTTTACTAGAGGTAAGCCAACAAGCCTAGCCTTCCTCAGATTCCAGAAGCCAAGCCAAATCCTTAATTATTTTTTCTTCCGAATAATTTCGGTTATTCATTTTTTCAATAAACTTCTCACTTGGAGTAATTCCGATATCCGCCAAATGATCAGGCGTATTCTTAACAATTGCCCAGTCAAGGAAGTAACTGATCAGGGTTCCATCTTCATTTCTCTCTACAATCTTATCATCACCCCACCATATTTGTCCAGCACTGAAGAATGAATTGTAATAAATCATTGTTTGTTCATGATTAGATAGTTGAGCTCTAACAGTTTTTATATATGAATACTTTACTTGCTTGTCTTTCTTAATATCTCGATCAAAAGTTGTCAATACTACAAATTTTAAAAGTTGATATAAATGTCTAAAATAGTGACCAAGTTTAGCTGAATAACCATCAAATGGAAAATAATCAACCATCAAATTATATGATTCTGGATCGTCATTAACTTTCAATATTGAATATCCATCTCCATTGTTGTTCGTTTTTTTTGAACCAAATTGCTTATCTCTAATTTCCTTAAGTTTTTTGATACATTTAGTTAGAAAACTGGTGCTGACATTGTGTGGAGGTAACTGATTCTGCTTTACTGGACCTCGAGAAACGCCATAAAAAAATAATGTATAGGCGAGATTTAATTGTTTGTCAATATCAATATTTTTCACGAGTGCCTTCCTTGAATCATCTGTGTCCCAAATAATCTTTTCTTCATCAATCACGAAATAGATGAATTTGAATTCGAGATACATCATTATAAAAGCTTTTCGACCAAAATGTTTATTGGCAATCTCTATTTCATTGACATTGTCTTTGTGCAATCTGAGCAACTCATAAAACTTAGTCTCAAACCGGTCTCTCTCAATATCTTTCCTCAACTGTTTATTAGCTTCAAATTGAACATAGAACGCTAAAAAAGTTAGAACTACACCAAAAAATCCTATGAAGGGAGCTGTGATACCTCCAATTGTATCCCCAATTGCACCATCTTTTAAGCTAAATGAGTATTCCGGAAACCATGGCTGAGTGAATAAATAAGGTGCTAGAATAAGAGATAATCCAAAGAGGAGGAGAGCATAATAGAACCAATGAGGTAGTTTAAAATCCATCAATCACATTCGAAAATTAAATCATTAATCATTCATTGTCAGTTCCTAAATAACCAGCATAAGCAACGATTGAAAGTGTTATGGTATATATAATCTCAGCCTTAAACTTTGAAAAATGTCCAATAGACGGGTAATGATGAGCCTTATTGGTTAATCCGTATGTTTCTTTTTGAATTGTGTCCAGCCAATTCAAAGTGCTCTCTGATAATTTTGATATCCACTTCAATTCTGTGCCACTGCTGAATAACTCTTTCCAACTTTTTATATTCTCTCTAATAGGTTCCAACGCACTACGACAATGAGCAACCGCTTTGTCATAATCACCATTCTGAATATACTCTTGGGACTGAGTGAGTTCATTTAGTATTCCTTCATATTCTTCGGGTATAAGCCCATTGACATCTGGAATAAACATTGATTTAAATCCCATTATTCCCAATTGGGGTTGAATTTTCTCATTCCATGTAGAATAAGGAATTTTGATTCTTAGCTCTCCATTTCCAATTTCATATGATGTTACGAAACTAATTGCGTTGCCGTCCTGGGTTTGAAAAGAACTTAGCATAGATATCTGTAAGTTCAATTCAATTCGACACTCTAAATCTTTCTTAATTGGTCGATTTTGCACAAATTTAGCTAATGTATTAGGGGTCATTGGAAAATCAATTACCAACCCCACTTCATGTGGAGATGATATTTTCCTATCGCTAAGTTTAAGACTGGTTGAAAGCTTTCCCATTTCAGAAATGCTTAGACCTGATTCTATACCAGTAATTATAAAAGGTTGAAATTCTCGTTCATTACTACCTGTAAAATTTATAAAGATAGGAACGGCTAGCATTGGATAAGTCTTCCCATTCTTACCAATTATTTGATCTATATCGGAAGTAATCCGGTAATTGTAATGTTGTATTCTCAAGTAATCAGACATATTTAATTCTAACTATTTAAAGCTAAACTTAATTAAACCTAGTAAGACGTTGTCAAAAGTCTGCCTACACTTTCTTCAATATCTGCATATACTTTCCTAAAAATGTGCGCACACTTTCTTAAAAGTTCGCCCACACTTTTCTTCCAGCTAGCCCAAACTTTCTTTGGCTTCTGCTTTGGTTTGTTAAATTATGATAAAATGTGTGATTTTACACAAAATATTTGTTTATAAAAGCAACGTTTTGCAAAACAAATGCGTTAGTAATACTACAGGTTGTTTAAAGCTTTTCACCTCCTGAAATCCGGATAACACCGGGAGCTCCCACCCTTTTAAAATTGTTGTTTAACCCTTTAAATCATTGAATTATGTCTATAATGTTTAAAACCATAAGCCGTGGTGAGCCGGGAGTGGCTGGCGGCGGCACTACCAAGTACTACCCCACAATTGTTCGTGAAAGAAACGTTGATTTCAGGCGTTTTATCAAGCAAATAGCTGAGTTAAATACCGTAAATACTGCAGATGTATATGCTGTAATTGATAGCATGCTCCAGCTACTTACCAGGCATCTTAGTCAGGGCCGCAATGTTGAACTGGGCCACCTGGGCAATTTCAGCATCAGCTTGAAAACCGAGGGCTCAGACACCCCCGAAGAAGTTGGTCGAAATAAGATCATTGGCACCAAGGTGCTCTTCAGGCCCAGCCTGGAAATGAAGGAGATGCTGTCGGGTGTTTCGTACAAGAAGGTCGATAACCCTGATTTGGTTACTCCACCGCAGGCTGCTTAATTTCTCACAATACCATTTATGATGCGAGGCTGTCGAAAGGCAGCCTTTGGTATTTGATGCCTCTCACAATTTTTCTTAATCCCCTAAACAGGACGTCATATAATATTCTGACCGACCTCATTTATCTCAAAAGCAGTTAATTAAAATGCATTCCTATCAATCAAATATTAACATAACCTCACAATTTAGTAACTTAGATTTCCAGCTTCGATGCCACGCTATGATGAGAGATTCTCTGATACTCTTCCTGATTTTTAATGCCTCAATTTTAGTTGCCCAGAAGGATGCAGACATCTATTTGTTTGACATCAACCTTGGAAATGCACCGGAAATCTCAGACCCTGTTAATATCACCAACAGGCCTGGAAATGACGGCGACCCAATATTCCACCCCAATAATAAAAGCCTCATTTATTCCCGGCAGTCCTATTCGGGTGATGCCGATATTTATCGGTACGATATTAAAAAGAAGCAACATCATCAGTTGACCTTTACAATTGAGCGGGAGTCTACCCCGCGGTTATCATTTGATAGCAAAGACCTGACAGTAATTGTGGAAGATCAGGTTGGGGACAAACACCTGAGCTCAATGCCGCTGGATGGCGGGTCGCCTCAGTCCATTTTGGACATCGAAGACCCCATTAGTGATTTTACATGGTGCGGTGAATACCTATTGGCAGCCTATTCTGCCGAGGCCCAGGTACTACACCTGGCCAACACTCTTACCAATGGCAGCGAAACTACTGTTAGCGGGAAATTTGGCAGCACATTTCAATACATACCTTTTGATAACAGCCTTTATTATGTGGATGTATCATTTGCGAATGGCCTGCTCAAGAAGATGACCCTTGACGACTATCAGTCTAAAACAGTTACCCCGGTAATTGGGGAGGCCGACCTGTTCATCATTACTTCCGAGGGGGCTATTTTGTTAGGTGATGGTCACTCTTTGTATTACCTGGAGCCTTCTGATAGAAACTGGTCGTTCGTTGCCAATCTCAACGAATACGGCATTGAACGCTTTAATCGAATGGCACTCGATAATGCTGAAAGGAAATTGGCCTTAGTTGCTGTGATAGATGAAGGGGAATAATTAAAAAACCTTCACAATATCCAGGGAGCTCTCTTTTGGCAGCGGTTCGTATTTCGAATTTTTAAAACTGTAAAAATGTACCCCCATAATGAGTAGAAGCCCTGTAGAATCTGAGACTCCCAGTCCGTTGTTCACAGAAAGCTGTGATGTCATTGGCTGTACGGGAATTTTCAGTATAGGAAGCATGGGGCTATAAAAATCAGATTTCTTGCCGTGTGCCTTTTTGCTGATTGGCCTATAACCCTGATCCTCATCAAACTCGTAATCGGATAAGGTAATTAATTGACTGTATAACTTGAAGTGAGTTGCCTCTTTTGGGGCTTTCAATTCTTGTATCGGAACAAAAGCCGGGAAATGAATGATCAGGTGGCCACGGTTGGTGCTCTGCTTGATAAAATACTTGCACTTAAAAGTTTCGTGATAGGGTCGTTTGCTGTTAAACTCAAAACCACTTAATGTTTCTCCAAACTTGCTGAAAAGAACGGCATGGCTACCGGCCTCTTTTCTACCATGCTTGGCTATTGTTCTAAACTTGGCTTTTAATCGATTGCCGACATAGCTCTCACAAATATTCGCAATTCCATTTGTAAATGAACACTTAACATCACGGGTAAGATTGGCAACAGTTGCCGTCAAATCCATTTTAGATAATGAGGCATCCGAGAGGATTTCTGAACTAACACTCCCGCCGCTCATCGGCGATGTAGAGTTTTCTGATGAGAAAGATAAGTTGCTGTTTTTACTGTGAAATTCAATAGCTTCTGGTAAGCGATTTGTGCTGGGGTTGAGATCCGAAGTTCTGGCCATTTTTCGGGGTTGATTAATGCGTTATAAATGTTCCTATTAAGTACTCAAAATATTCTCAAGTTTTCATTAATGACCAATTCGGTAAACAACTTAGGATCAGTCACTAAAAGCAAGCTTTGAATATGCTAAAAATTTCGGAGGATGCCAAACTTACAATGGCAATATTTCACCTTTCCCGTCAATAGATTTGCAATTAAGAGCATTACCTATAATTGAGTATTAAGTTTTTAAGAAATGCCTATACTAATCAGCTGTTTTGGCGTTTGGTACATAAGTTTGAGAACGTGATCAGATTAATACTTATAACACTGCTGGTAAGTCCATTGGTATTCTCCGGATGCAAAACCGGTAACAACATAAAAACAGTGAAGCCAAGAACTCATTCACGGTTCTATAAGCCGCGGTTTGATAGACATAAAAAGCGAACAAAGAAAGTACGGTTAAGGGCTGCTTTGTTCCAACTCAATGGAAAGTCCATACAATTCGAAGAATTCCTGGTACGCACTTAATAAAGACCTGCCCAGTTGTTCGGCAATACCTATTTGCATAAGGTTACTTCTGGTTCTGGCCAACACATTTTCATCCATTTGCATGTATGGATCCGTCATTTTTGAAAAATACCCAAAGCCAAATTCATTAAATACATCTTGCACTATATATAGTTGTGAAATGTCCATTACTACTTCAGGATCCATGTATACAATAGCTTGAGTAAGGTTGGCAGTGCTCCAGGCAGTTTTATTAAGTACTGGTTGAGAGTAGCCAAAATAGAACTTCTGAACCTCATGCCCCCGTTCCAAAGAATCTTCAATGGTTTTGAGGACTGTTAAACGTATCTCGAAATCCAATATTCCTGAATCCAACTCCACCGCATTTTGCCTCAATTCAGTTAATATATTCTCATATGCCTGTTCTGCTAATTGTTCATTCTTATGGTTTTCACGCCAGGCATTCAGGCCCAATGCCAGTAAAACTGCAAAGACGACAGAGGCCATCTCCATCAGCAGTAGTTTGAAACTCATTTTCTTCTTCTTTTTCATTAAACCCGCATTGTGACTGGCAATAAAATTATACAGAATTTCATGCTATCAACAAGTTTTGACAACTTACAAAGCATTGTATCTTGGAAGAAAAATCCAATCGAAATGAAAACCTACCTTTCCGTCGTTTTATCGCTGCTAGTTCTTGGATGCCAACCGACTATTCAAAAATCTTCAAACCCCTCAACCGATCAGGAAAAGGTTTATGGTGTAATGGGCGATTCCGCCATGGTGGCTTCTGCACATCCAATCGCATCACAAATTGGGTTAGACATTATGATGAAAGGCGGCAATGCTTTTGATGCCGCCGTAGCAGTTCAGTTTGCTTTAACCATTGCTTACCCAAGGGCAGGAAATATAGGAGGAGGTGGTTTCGCAGTAATCAGGGAAGCCAATGGAAATATCGCTTCGCTTGATTTCAGGGAAAAAGCACCCTCACTTGCCACCCGTGACCTCTACCTTGATGAAAATGGGGATGTAATTGACGGCCTAAGCATTGAAGGCCGGCTGGCCTGTGGCGTTCCTGGTTCGGTAGATGGCATGTTCAAAATCCATGAAAAATATGGTTCCCTGCCGATAGAGGAGCTCATTCAACCAGCGATTGACTTAGCTGATAATGGCATTGTATTAACAGCTCAGGAAGCATCAAGCTTTGAGCGCTTCAAAGAACAATTCAAGAAGAACAACACATGGGATTTGCCGGTATTAAAAGAGGAGCCCTGGCAGGAAGGTGATACAGTGTACTATAAGGAGCTGGCCGTTACCTTATCCCTAATCCGGGATCTCGGCCGGGAAGGCTTTTATGGCGGTGTGGTAGCCGATCAAATTGTGAAAGATGTGCGTGGAGGCGGGGGCATTATTTCACTCGATGATTTGGCCAACTATCAAAGTAAATGGCGGGAACCAGTAACCGGGTCTTACAAAGGCTTGAGGGTAATATCAATGCCACCTCCCTCCAGCGGAGGCATAGCGTTGATTCAGATGCTACAAGGTGCTGAAATGTTTGACTTACCTGAGTGGGGCCACAATGCAACTAAAACCACGCATGCAATGACCGAAATTGAGCGTCGGGTATACGCTGATAGGGCCACTTATTTAGGTGACCCTGATTTTGTTGAAGTGCCCCAAACGATGTTGCTATCAAACGACTATAACAAAGATCGTTTCAATGCTATTTCAATGAATGAAAAAACCCCTTCTACTGAAATAAAAGAAGGGTTGGTGGAAGTAATTGAAAGTGTTGAAACAACACATTTTTCTATTGTTGATCCTATGGGCAATGCCATTGCCATTACCACAACACTCAACTCTTTCTATGGAAATAAAGTAATGGTGAAAGGCGCCGGGTTTTGGTTGAATAATGAAATGGATGACTTCAGTGCAAAGCCTGGGGTGCCTAATCAGTTTGGACTGGTTGGTAATGAGATGAACTCCATTGCACCAGAGAAAAGGATGCTCAGCTCCATGACGCCAACCATCGTTGAAAAAGACAATAGAGCTTACATGCTTCTTGGTACACCGGGTGGTTCAACAATTATGACCTCGGTATTTCAGGCAATACTGAATGTGGTGGATCATGGCATGACCATGCAGGAAGCTGTAAATGCCAAAAGGGCGCACCATCAATGGCTTCCTGATAATATCATTCATGAGGAAGGAGCATTTACCCCTGAGGTTATTTCAGGCCTCGAAGAACTTGGTCATGAGGTTGAGCTGCGAGAAGGTATTATCGGACGGATGGATTGTATACTCATTCATCCGGATGGAAAAATAGAAGGGGCCTCTGATTACAATCGTGGGGATAA
The DNA here is from genome assembly GCA_040222875.1 of Cyclobacteriaceae bacterium. Lineage (GTDB taxonomy): Bacteria > Bacteroidota > Bacteroidia > Cytophagales > Cyclobacteriaceae > JAJCYL01. Next base: position 558,273 of record JAVKCG010000009.1, read on the forward strand.
TGAATCAAAGGGATTTTAATGATCAGGCTTACCATCTGGATAATTCTCCTTCCAATATGCTTGAACGCCCAACGTCTGAGAGATTTGGGGATTCAGCCAGGTGTTTTGAGTCCGGGAGAATTAAATAGCATTACTGATGTAGATGGAGTACTGGTTGGTCACGAAACAATAATCGAGGGCGACAGCATTAGAACTGGCGTTACTGCCATCCTGCCCCACCCAGGTAACATTTTTCAGCAAAAAGTTGGTGGAGCCATATACATAGGCAACGGCTTCGGCAAATTGATGGGCTACAGCCAGGTAGAAGAGTTAGGTTTTATCGAAACGCCCATTGTTCTCACAAACACGTTGAGTGTACCCACGGCTGCAAACGCTGTGATCAAATACACACTCGGTCAGTCAGGAAATGAAGAAGTGCGATCAGTAAATGCCGTTGTTGGGGAAACCAATGACGGCTATCTGAATGACATACGTGGCATGCATGTTAAACAGCGCCATGTATTAAATGCAATTGAAAATGCCACAACGGGACAGGTAGCCGAAGGCAACGTTGGTGCTGGAACAGGAACGATTTGCTTTGGTTTTAAAGGGGGCATTGGTACTTCTTCTCGTAAGTTACCAGATGAGTTAGGTGGCTATACAATTGGCGTACTTGTTCAAACCAATTTTGGAGGCGTCCTCTCAGTAGATGGCGTTCCTGTTGGCAAAGAGCTTGACCAATATGTTTTCAAAAATAAATTAAACGATTCAGGTGACGGCTCTTGCATAATTGTAGTTGCTACTGATGCTCCACTCGACTCACGAAACTTGAATCGGTTGGCAAAAAGAGCGTTTCTTGGTTTGGGCCGAACAGGCGGAATAGCTTCCAATGGCAGCGGTGATTATGTAATTGCATTTACCACAAACCGCTCAGCGGGTGAAGACTACGGTTCAGATATCAGCATAAATACCAGGGCGTTATTGGAGAACAGTGCGACTTCTCCCTTATTCCTGGCGGCCATTGAAGCTACCGAAGAAGCTATTCTCAACTCCCTGACATCTGCTGAAAGTATGACCGGCCATCAAGGCACTATTGATGCGCTACCAATAGATCGGCTTAAAGAGCTTATTAAGAAATACCGGTGAATTGATAGCTCATTCACGTAGAAGAAACCATGACCGATTTCGTATTGTCGTGTTTGCTTATCTCTAAATAGAAACTTCTTAGCCCTTCATAGGATTCGGCCGGAAACCGACCTTTATTGCGTACCAGTTTTCTAACATAAATCAATTGGCCTTCCTGATTTATTACCTCAGAACTGTAAGTACCAAATTCTGATTCAATGTTCACCGGTTCTGGTATATATTCCGGATGCATGCCTTGTGGAAGCTGGTAGATTACCGAATCGATTTCTGTGTAATCATTTATCAAAACCACCTCAGACTTGCGTTGCTCAATTTTCCTTGGAGCGGATGTGACCCTGTTCATAAGATTAGGTACAATAAACAATCGCTTGCCTGATACGGATGCATATTTTGAAAGTGTCAGGTCAAGCTTAACCTCTGCACTCGGAATGATCGACCTTTCATTGGTCATCGAAAAATCGTCTATTTCGAAAGAGGGAATTTCGATGATCTTATAAAGCCAGTCTTTCTGATCTTCTGATGATTGATTTAGGTAATAGTCCAGATTGTCAGCTTCATACATCAGCCCCTTGTTGGTAGTGCTAACTGTGGCTTTCGCATTTCCATTCTTATCTACAATCACGTTGGCTGTTCGGCTAAGTACGTTTACTGATTTGTCATAAACCGGAGTATGAGTAACAACACCACCCTCATCGGTGATCATCAAGGCATCCCTGTCACCAGTAAACTTTCCTAAATACCCGAAAGGATTAGTTTGACTGGTACACTCAAGCCACAGTGTATCAGTAGGTTGTGGCACTGCAAGTATAACATGGTTAAACTGGCTACTAGGAAAGTCAGTATGGATATTTGAGGCGCCACGGCCAGCTCTGATCAAGGTGTATATCGATTCGATCCCCTGGCTTTTCAGGATGGAGTGAGTGAAATTGGTGAGTGCTTTGCAATCCCCATAACCGTTTTGTTCAACTGTTAATGCAGGAAAGGTTTGCCAGCCACCAATGCCAAGCTGGATGCTCACATAACGGGTATTATTCTGCACATATTCGTAAATGGCCCTGATCTTATCGATGTCATTATCAAGCCCCGCTGTAAGCTGGTTCATTTTGCCCATTAGCTCATCGGAGATGACGCTACGGCCTTTGTTCAGCTCCTTCTGCCATAATCCCAAGTCTTTCCAGGTTTCCATGGACCCAGAATAACCATCGATTTCAAATCTGGCAGGAGCCGAATAAACAATTGGGACCACTTCACTAAACCATGGCCCATATGGTTCCTGATTAATGGTCGGGAATTCTTCCAGTGTCCAAACATGTTCCACCAAACCCAACCTGTCATTGACATTTATAACAGGTTCTGAAACATTTAAGCTTTTATATCTGGGTTTAAGGTTTGCTGGGGATATAATTCTGAAAACGCTTTTTTCTAATAAGATATCCTCGTCAAACACCGGATACCAGGTAGGGTAAAATAACAGACCATCAACTTCTTTGGTATAAGCTACCTCAATGGTAAATGGATAGTCATGAGGCCCAAAGTCGATAATCTTGTACCTGTTATCACTATAAAGCGAGAAACCATCATAACCGCTTACATCAACGATGTCACGATTTTTAATCTTCTCAATCAGCTTACCTCGTTTGTCGTACACCCTGGCCTCAATCGAGTTTACTTTGCTAAACTTATCATAGAAAATGTAATCTTTTGTAAGGCTCTTGGCCTTCCCATTCATCAAGGTGATCGCATACTTTCGTGATCTTATGGCTGTGCCCTGATCAATGACTTCAAAAGTCAAAGAGTCATAGCGCACAACAGCTTTGGCGTTGCTCTTTAAGGAATCTGGAATGTGATCTACAGAAAGGGTTTGACCGTTCGATATTGTATGAACCAACAAAAAGACGCCGATCAAAAATCTCATTTTAGGTGTTTTTCTTTAAAACGATTTGCTCTGCTTGTTTAGCAATTACACGATCAAAAAATTGTTTTAGCCCCGGATAGTCTCCTGGCAAGTGGTACAATTTTTCAATACTCACACTGCTTACAATGCTAATCTTATTTCCAAACGAGGAACTCCTGTATTGAAATGATCCTGCTTTATTAGGCAAACGTAAAACAATGGATTCCGGGAGTTCTTCTACCATATAGCCATCCGGAATTTCAATTTCAATCATGTGCTGACGTTTCAACCTGGTTTCCATATCAATAGGAAAACTTCTTGTTTCACTCCTAAAGGGATTCTCGCCAATAACACCAGCAACAAAAGGATTGAGGTAAATTAATCCAGCCGATTCAACACCTGATTCCAGTGTGTATTTCTCAATTAATGAACCATATATGTTATCATCGTTTTCGACCTCATTAGAGGCCATGGTCCAGGGAGCAATGCTAGATGCAATTTCAGAGAAATACTCTTCTTCTCCATCTTTCAAAAAGCTACGCCTGGTTTCAATTGCCTGATATCCTTTATTTTCAATTTGGACGTCGCTTGTTACCAATCCGTCATCACCAAGAATTAGAGAAATTCGATAAAGACTTTCGTTAACGGCATTATTTTGTAATTCTACCCACTGACCACCTTTGTCATTGACTTGCCAGCCTCTTCCGTTCAAACATCTCTCAGGTAGTGTTCCAAATGGATAAATTTTGGCTGATGCATCCGCTAATAACACATTGCCGTCTATTTCTACAGAGGCAACTGTGTAGTTGAACCGTTCCAAACTGGGATATTGGGGATGTGGTTTTCCATTTGATCTAGTGCTAACTATGACTGGATATGCATTTAAGCCACCCGCTCTAAATGAAGCTACTAAAAGCATGTTTATATCTGCTACACTGCCCTGTTCATCTTTATAGGTTTTTTGTAAATTCTGTTGCGGAAACACACCGTATTGGTCATTCCAATTTATTGTAGTCCGGATATGCTCATATATAGCAACTGCTGTTTTCGATGGGTCTTCCTTCTTTAAGCCAGCAATATCAGCCTGTAGAAAATCCAGCCTTTCCAATCTTTTTCCATACGCCTCCCGCTCCCACATTGTTCTATTAAAAGAGCCATACGTGATAGCTAGATTGTCATATGGTTGCCCTGGGTATTTTCTTCCTACCAATTGGAAGCCAATTTTTGTACTGTAATCAGAAACAGTAGTCATATATGTTTCTGTTTTAATGGCGGGGACATTCTCAACCACCCACCTATAATATTTGCTATTGGATTCTAATTCTGCTGTTCTGGCCGAAAGTACTTTACCTGGAACAGAGGTATATTCATATTCGAATTTTTCTGTCAAAGGCTTATTGTCCCTAACAGTAAATGGATGATTACCCTGGGCAATCAATTGGTAATCATAGTATTCAGGAATCGTAACCCGATATTCGCTAATTAAGACCGGAATGTCTTTTTGAAATTCCCATTCACGGAGGTTCTGAAAATAATCTGAAGTGATTTTATAAGAGTATTCTATAACGGTACCCTCCTTAACATTCGGCAAAGTAAATTTTGTTCGAAACCAGTTCTCTGATAGTTGCTCTTGAAATACTGCGTCTTTAGAGAGTTTTTCCTTCACTACTTTACCATTAACAAGGTTGTAACTAAAGCCCTTGATTAAGGAAATTTCTTCTTTGCCATATCCTCCTGCATCATAATAATTAATGGATACATCTGCCTGATCGTAACCATTCTTATCAAAAATCTTAACCCTTACTTCTCTTTCAAATTCGATTTGAAATCCCTTGTCTTTATTATAGATAAATTTAGATTCACCAAAATCACCTAAAATGGCTGCTGAAGCTTCTTCATCATAAGGATAAGACTCCATTGCCAGTTCCACTTCTGAAACTTTACCGAATTTGAAGGGTGATTTCTGGGCTATGAGGCTGTTTGAAGCCCAAATCATAATAGCCAATAGAATGATCTTTTTCATTGGTTAGATAGGTTGGTTAAATAAATAAGGATGCTTGATTGTGTAAACTATTCCTGCAAATAGATGGAATTATAACACAAAATCCAATTAATTAGAACTAGTGTTTTCTCCCGATCTTGGGGCCACTTCATCATAATTTTCATTCGCTTCCTGGTTAATCCCCAGGTCATCATATCTTCTCCAGTTTGTGGGGGGCTGCATTGTTTGGCCTGGTTTTAGAACTTTTAATTTCGAGTGCTTCGATTTGATAGCGCCCCATGTAGTTTGAGCCCAATTGGTCTCATCGTAAACCTTCATTGCAGTGTTTTGCAGTGGCCCAGAAACGGCCTTTCCAATTAGCGGCCACCAGGTACTCTCGGTTTCACGGTCCCATAACACAAACCCATCCATGCCATCCCACACTTCCGGATCATAATAAGTATATCCACTTAATGCGAATGTAAACTCCCGGCCGTCAATAAGGCGTCGATCATAGATAGCGCCTAGGTCAGCAAGAATGCAGTAGGCTGCCATTATTGGTTTTCCATCCACTACATCATTAACAACTTCATGATGCGTTAAAAGGTCAATTCCATAGGCCCTTGTGTCATCACCAATTTTAAGTAATAAAAACCTGGCTGAATCAGGATAAATCATATCGGCCTCCTCAAGTGATAAGAATTCAGGGGCTGTTAAAGCGTGGAAACGTTCCCGGCCGATGCCATAATGATATTGCTGATCTTTTAGAGGGCTGTTTGTGATATCAAAATGCCAGGTACTGTCTTCCCCACCCCAGAGATATTTGCGCCCATTTTTTTCAAAAATCTTTCCGTTCTCATAAGCAATTGGGCGTTGTGCTTGTGGTGTCACATTTTGATCAGACTCTGCAGATGCTACTTTCTTTTCGGAGGGTTGACATCCAATAACTACAATAATTAGAAGTACAAAGGCGGTTTTTGACATAGCTGATTGGTTTTTAAACTAACAGCAATTTACCCATCAAGAGTTCACTAAAAAAGGCTATCCTCGCCAGGATAACCTTTAATCACAATGCAAACAACCAAATATTTGTGAATTCGCTGTTTAGACTATCCCGTGATCAAATGGTTTAAAGGCTCAAAGGATATTACTTGTAAAGTAGATATGCTTTTCTTTTTTCTTTGAATTGGTCGATTGCAGGTTGCCATGAATCATGGATTTCTTGTGCCGATAAGCCATCGATTATTTGTTGCTGCAGTTGGTCAGTTCCTGCAAGCAATTTGAAATAGCTGTTGAAGAATTCTGATTTGTTTTTTGATTTCGAATAAAAATCCACAACATAATTAATATCGACCTTCTCAGGAGGTGCAGTCATGCGTAAGTCCAGGCCATAGCAAGTTTCATCTTTATATTTAGGTGACGCCTCCATTCCATCGATACTTATGGGAACGAATTGAAAATTACCGAATGCAGGATCTGGGTAACCAATCATCTGAAACGGTTCGTAAGTGCCACGACCCATGCTAATAACTGTCCCCTCAAAAAACACCAATGAAGCGTACAAACGAATTGCCTGGGCATTCGGCATGTTGGGGCTTGGTTTAATTGGGCATTCGTAGGAGGCATCCCGATCGTAATCACTGATCGGAATTACAGTTAAATCACAACGATTTCCTTCAGCTAGCCAGCCCTCCCCATTAATCATTTGGGCCAACTCCCCTATTGTCATTCCATACATCAATGGAATTGGATGTTTACCAACAAAAGATGTAAAAGCGGTATCTAGCATTGGGCCATCAGTATATCTGATATTTGGGTTAGGCCGATCCAACACAATGAGTTTGACATTGTTTTCAGCGCATGCCTCCATCACATAGTGAAGTGTGCTTATAAAGGTGAAGCACCTAACACCGACATCCTGAATATCAAAAATCATGTAGTCGAGATCAGCAATTTGTCGTTCTGTGGGCTTGTAGTTTTTTCCGTATAAAGAAACTACCGGCAGACCGGTTGATTCATCCCGTGTGTTTTTGATTTTAGCCCCCGCATCCTGATCCCCACGAAAGCCATGCTCTGGTGCGAATATCCTTTTGACATTTATTTCATTGGAAATGAGGTAATCAACAAGATGCGTTTGACCGACCATCGATGTATGATTAACCACCAGCCCAACCGATTTATCATTAAGTATGGGAAGATAGTCGTCGCCATTAAGAGCCCCCGGTTGTATTTGTTGACAGGCTCCAAGATGGGCCAATAGCACACTTAAAACCAATATCACTAACCTTCCGTGTGATGTAAACCGCATTTCTTCTAATTTGCCGTTTAATAGAATGTTTAACGGTTAAAGTTACCCCAAAATTGAACCTCCCATACTTTATTTCAAGTAGAATACGACATGAAGAACAAGGCTCATTCTCATCAATCATCAGTAAAATAGCAATTGCCAGTATAGCCCTGGGCCTGGCTGCCATGATTATTTCGTTTCTAATCCTTCGGGGATTTGAAAATGTGATCAAAGAAAAAATCTATGATTTCAGCGGTCATTTGCAAGTGACTAAATACACACTAACAGAAGCTTTAGAGGAACAGCCAATCAGCCTCAATTCAAATTTTTACCAGAAATACGATGAACTGGGTTACATAAAACATGTTCAGGAATTTGCTCACAAACCAGGGCTGTTTAAAACAGACAAGGAAGTTCAGGGTGTAGTAATTAAAGGTGTTAGTGAATCGTTTGATCTGGATGCATTTAAGGATAACATAATCGAGGGCAGTTTCATTGAGTTTAGTGATTCAACTTATTCAAACGACATCCTTATAAGCAGGCGGATATCGAGAAAATTACAGATTGCGCTCAACGATGAGGTCATTACCTATTTTGTACAAGATCCACCGAGGTTTCGGAAGCTGAAAGTGGTTGGTATTTACGATTCAGGATTAGAAGAGTTTGATAATAAAATGGTCATCGGCGATCTGGATATGATCAGGCGCTTAAACAATTGGCCAGACTCTCTTGCTGGTGGCCTGGAGGTTTTTATCAACGATCCTAACCAAATGGATCAAGCCGAAATTGAGCTTTTCGGCACAATAGATTATGACCTTTATGTCGATAAAGTTTCTGATAAATATGTTCAGATATTCGACTGGTTGGTTCTCATAAACCAAAATGTTGTCATTTTTCTTGTATTGGTTCTCTTCATCTCAAGTTTTAACATGGTGTCGATTCTCCTGATTTTGATTATGGAGAGGACACAAATGATAGGGATTTTTAAAGCACTCGGGGCCAGGGACTCTTTACTTCGTCGGATTTTTACCCTTAACGGCATCTACCTCGTTTTAAAAGGCATGGTACTTGGCAACCTTATAGGTATTGGTTTAGGGTTTTTACAATACCAATTTCATTTGATCCCCCTTGACCCGGTGAATTATTACATGAGCTATGTGCCCATTCATTGGGATTTTCAGGTCATCTTTTTACTGAACTTACTCACTTTTATTTTAGTGAACCTGACACTGTTAATTCCAACTATAATCGTTTCAAGAATTGTTCCGGTAAAGGCGATCAGGTTTGGGTGATTCAAAAATCTCAATTCTAAAGCTCTCTCTTGTCCACGACCCTACCCAGTTTACCACCTTCACTTCTGGGTATTTTGCCAGGGTTTTCAAGTGTAACCTTCATCGATAGGCCAATCGAGTTTTTGATTGTTTGTTTCAATTGATCGGCAAGCTCTGTGTTATTCAACTCAACGCCCCTGTTCGCTTCAATTCTGAGCAGCACTTCATCCATTGTGCCTTCTTTAGACACAACCAATTGATAGTGCGGGCTTACAAAATCAATGTCCCTGATCACATCTTCTACCTGAGTGTGAAAAAAGTTAACTCCTCTAATAATTAGCATATCATCGGCCCTACCCTTAATAGATGACATTTTAATATGGGTTCGCTTTCCAGATTGATCATAATTCAGGGAACAAATGTCATTAGTCCAGTAGCGGAGCAAAGGCATTGCTTCCTTTGTAAGTGTAGTAAATACAAGAACACCGTCTTCACCTTCTGGAAGCGGTTTTCCGGTTTTTTTATCAACCACTTCAGGAAAAAAATGGTCTTCCCAGACATAGCTACCTGTACCTTTTTCTTCAAAATCCTCTTGAGAAACTCCAGGCCCCATGATTTCGCTCAATCCGTAGATGTTTGTTGCAGTAACATTTAAACCAGCTTCAACCTCCTGCCTGATAGTTTCTGTCCAGGGTTCCGCCCCTAAAACAGCATACTTAACTTCCAAATCACTGGTACTAATCCCTCTCTTTTGGCATTCTTCGGCCAAAGTCTGGGCATATGATGGCGTACAACACATTACTTCCGGCTTGAAATCCTGTAAGATCATTAGCTGTCTGTCAGTCATACCTCCCGAAACGGGTATAACTGCCAGGCCCAATTTAGTGGCGCCTCCATGCATACCGAGGCCTCCAGTAAATAGGCCGTAACCGTAAGCATTATGTAGCTTCATTCCTGGCCTGGCGCCTGCCGCCATTAATGATCTGGCAACAACTTCATCAAAGATCTCCAAATCATGTTTAGTGTAGCCAACAACTGTGGGCTTTCCGGTAGTGCCACTGGAAGCATGAATGCGACTAATATTTTTCTGCTCAACAGCAAAGAGGTTGTAGGGGTAATTGTCCCTCAGGTCAGTCTTTTTGGTGAATGGAAGTTTATGGAGGTCATCAATGCCTGAAATATCTGTAGGCTTAAGGCCGGTGTCATCTAGCTGTTTTTTATAAAATGGGACATTATTATAAACGTGGTTGAGCGTTTTCTTCAACCGCTCACTTTGTAAGGCCCTCAGTTGATCCAAGGGCATTTGCTCAAAACTTTTGTTATAAAACATTCACTGTCTTGTTTCTTTTCCCCATTCCTCTGTGTGCTAAGTTTTTTTAGGATGTTGCGATGCCCTCTAATCCCTCAAGCAACTTATCCATGTCGGCTGTTGAATTATAGAGATTTGGAGTAACCCTAATGACGACATCATCTTTCAGCTTCCTAATCACAGTGAATACACCAAACTTCTCGTCCAATTGTTTTTGTACATCCATTGAATCCATGCCTTCAATTTTAAAACTGGCAAGGGCACAACTCTGCACAGGGTCGGTTGGAGTTGTAACTTCAATCCTGTTGATGCCCTTCGCCTGACTTGTCCAGTAGTTTTGGAGATAGCGCAGCCTGGCTTCTTTAACCGGAATTGTTACCAAATTATTGAAGAATGCAGCTTCGGATAGCGTCATTACAATCGGTGTAGCAGGAGTACCATAATGACCAAGTTTGTCGATATCATCATTATCATGGGATACATCGCCATATAGTGGAGTCAGGTCTTTGATTCTATCTTTTTTGACATACATCAGGCCAGCGCCTAAGGGATTGCTAAACCATTTGTGCAGGTTAACCCCCACAAAGTCAGCCCCCAAATCAGGTAATTTATAATCAAGTTGTGCAAAACTATGGGCAGCATCAACTATCACATCGATATCCTTTGACCTGGCAATTTTGGCTATCTGCTTTATCGGCATTATCTGACCAGTCAGATGGGTCAGGTGTGTGAGCAATACGCATTTCGTCTTTTCGGAAAATGCGTTTTTATAAATCTTAACGATTTGGTCGGGGCTATCCGGAACAAGTGGAACATCAACAAACTTTAGCTTAACTCCTCTGGTCTTTTCCAGCATTTGGAAGGTTTGGATCATGCTGGAATAATCATGATGCTGAAGTACAATCTCATCACCCTTCTCCAATGGTATGCCCTGGATTAGAATATTGAGTGCTTCAGTTGCATTTCTTGTAATAAGTAATTCTTCTGGCTCAGTACCGCCGAATTCAGCTAAAGTCTTTAAAATGGCTTGCTTATCCTCATTGAACTGCTGACGCATATACTTTGAGGTGTACTGGTTAACCCGGTCCATATTTTCATGGTAAGCCTTTAAAACCGGTAATGGCTGAACACCAAAAAAGCCATTCTCGAGATTGACAAAAGTGTCAGACACATCATAAAATTGTTTCCTGAATCTCACCCAAAAGGCTTCATCTTTTGATTTATCCAGGTCAAATGCCCATTCATTTAAATTTAGTGGGGTGGCTTTAGATTTAGCAATTCCTGTTAGGGGTAATGCTCCAAGTCCAAGCGCAATATTTCTAATAATTTGTCTTCTCTTCATATTCTAAAAATAATGAAGATAAGAGCTACTTACATATTGTATATTTACAATAAACGTTTTACTATGAGAATCCGGAGCGAAGGACTTGGGTCAAATATTACTAAAGAAGATCAGCAAACTGCTGAAATTGCCAATGCTCTGGCACATCCACTGAGAGTGGCCCTTATTCGGTATCTCAGCAAAAAGGACACTGGCAAAGGGCTGGATAATGCCACTTGCAATAAAGAGCTAGTTAATATTTTTGACTATTCGCAGTCAACAATGTCACAGCATGTTAAAATCCTGAAGGAATGTGGTTTGTTCCAAACGAAAAGGAAAGATCAATTCATTTTCTACTTTTTAAATAGAGATTTATTGCATCAGCACATAGGTATTTTGGGAAAACTCTAAATCTTGGTTTAGTCGCTCTTCAAAATTTTTGACGGATTGAGCATAATCACTTTGACGATCTGTATGCCAAGAGTAAACAAGGTTACCACACTTACAACGATCAATGTCTGAACCATGAAAGTTATTCCCGGCTCAATACTATATGCAAAGTTTTGAAGCCATCGATCCATCAAAAACTTCACAAGGGGCCAAATGACTATTGAAGCTACCAAAGCAATCAATAGGAAATCCCTACCAATAACTTTGGATATATCTGTGAAACCAGCTCCAAGCACCCTCCTGATACTAATTTGCTTCAATTTTAGATGAATAGTGATTGCTGACAATCCGAAAAGTCCAAGCACCGCAATGAAAATGGAAAGCCCTGTGAATATCTGTATCAATGAGGCAAATCCTTTTTCGTTGTTATAGAGCGATGCTAGTTGATCTTCCAGAAAAGTATATTGAAACGGGTATTCGTTACCTGGGAATATGGAGTTCCAATCACTGGCAATACTGGCGATGTCATCATCAAGATTGGTGGGGCTGAACCTGATCAGCATGTTACGTGGTGGGCTGTCTGAAACTATCAGGGCCATTGGGCCAATTTCGTGATGCAAAGACTGGTAGTGAAAGTCAGAGAATATCCCAATCACTTCAAATTCCTGATCACCAGCGAATATTACTCTTTGTCCTTGTATTTCATTAATGCCCAGAGCCGACGCAAGGGTTTCGTTCAGCAGAATTGCAGACGAATCTGTTGCCACGCCTTTTTCAAAAAACCTTCCTTTCAAAAGATCTAAGGACATCAAGTTGGTGAAATCGAAATCCACACCAAAATATGAGGTAGGTATATTCTGATCAGGCTGCCATTCTTTTAACCTCAATGGGCTGCCGCTGGTACTGCCATCCAATGAAGGGCCAAAACTTACACTTTGTACAATTGAGTTTTTCAATAAAGCGTTGCGAAGCGGTTCCATCTTTGATGTGGCATTTTCACCTCTATATGGAAGCACCAACATTCCATCTTGATCATATCCCAGTTCCTTTTGGTTGAAATAATGGATTTGTTCCATGGCAATCAGGCTGATGGCAATCAATGATGATGAGATTGCATATTGAATGAACAACAAACCATGCCTGAATGAAAACACTGAAGTCTTCGTTGAAATTCTATTGTTCAGCAGTGCTATAGCCGAATAACCCGACAATGCTATTCCAATGTATAATCCGCTTGAAACACTAAAAAAAGTACTGATTGACACAAGTGCTAACAGCACTACCAGCATTGATGAAGTACCGAAAACCGGCAGGTATCCTAAACTAAAAACCACAAACAAGGCCATCAAACTTAAAATTGAAGCGACGCCAATCACTACAAGGGTTTCTATCATCATTTGGCCAATTATCTTAAATTTTGATGAGCCAAAAACTTTCCTCACACCTACCTCTTTAATTCTTGTTCGCATGAGAGCGGTGGTGATATTCATATAGTTGAAAAAAGCTATTATGATTATAAGGGCAGCCACTACACCAAGGCTTATAACATTGGTGAAGTCATTTATCTTGAACAATCCACCCATCGGGTTACTGATATCGGAGGATCTTAAATAAATATCATGCAACGGCTGTAGATAGATTTCAATTTCGCTATGGGCATTTGGGCTTCGGTTCGAAACAAAAATTTCAGCCAATTTCTCCTCAAGCGAGGATACGTCTGCATCGGGGCGCAATTGAACATACGTAAGAAACCCTAACCAGCGCCAGCTTGTAAGATCAGCCAGGCTTCCGGGGCCTGGAGCATATGTCTCAAACGAGATTAAGAAGTCAAAATCAAAGTGGGAATTATCAGGCACATCATCTATTACGGCACCTACCTGAAGTGTCAATTCTTCATTGTAATCAACAGCTTTACCAATCGGGTTTTCATTACCGAAATACTTCTCAGCTACACTCCTTGTAAGTACTATCGAGTTCGGTTCTGCCAAAGCCTTAACCGGATCACCTGAAATTGATTTGAAAGTGAACATTTCCAAAAACTCGGGTTCGGCGAAGAAAACACCCTCCTCATAAAATGATCTATCCTCTTTTTTAATTAAAACATTGTATGCATATCGAATTCTTGCCACTCGCTCTGCTTCCGGGAAATTATCGACAATTGCCGGGGCAAATGCCGGCGGAATTAACGGATACCTGGTATCCCGTTCTGGCTGAATAAAGAAAATATTTACCCGATAGATGTCATCCCCATTTTCATGATATCGATCATACGACAGCTGGTTATCCAGATAGATAATTATGCTGAACACACTGGAAAAGGCGATCACCAACCCCAATATATTTATCACTGAATAGTAGCGATATCGGGTTAGCGAACGCATTCCTACTTTAATATAATTTAAGATCAGGCCCTTAAATCCTACATTCATAATACTTAGTGTTTTGTTGATGTTAGCTACTCCACTCCTTTTTCGCTGCTTCCATGTCCTGCCTGAACTCCGGATTTTCAGACATCAATACCAGCATTCTATGAGCTAAAATTCTGGCCGCTTCTTCATCACTTGGGTAGTGGATGCCCATTATTTCCCTGGACTCCCCTACCTCAAAAGCGATGTCTAAAAAGTCCTTGCGTTTATTAGGGATCAATTCACTAAAAGTGAAAGCCTGGATGTAAGCCCACAACGTATGGCCACTGGCAAAAGAAGGGTTCGACACCCTGCCCATCGGGTCTAGTTTGGGCTCAAGGTGATAAGGCCTGGGGCGCATCAGATGAAACTTAACCGTAAATTCCATAATCCGCATGTCCCTCGTAACTCCAGCTAATAAATGCATTGTGGCTGGATATTGCGACACGGTGCAGTCACTACCCATTACTTCCTGGCATTCCCAAAAGAGAGCCTCAACATTTCCGTAATCACCGTCTTTCTTTAAAGGTGGCCAATAGCCTACCCTAGCTATTTCCATAGCCCTTTTCTTTTCAGCTGAAGTTCTTTTCTCTTGCCAATTCAATAAATAATCAAGTTCTGCCCTTGTTTGGTCAGAGCTATTGGCCGGATATTGAACAAATGATTTAAGCTGATCAACTTGATCTTGGCTCAGATATGATGGTTCGAGGCCAATAAATTGTTTACCGCTCACTTTACCTGTTGGATAGGAAATTTTATCCAGTTCAGATCGGCTTGCATTCGGTTTAGAGTCAAGGTCCTGCATTTCAGCATAATAGCCAGAAGCTGGTTCCAGCAGGTGAATTGATTGTGCTGCTAATACTGAACTCAGCATTGTACAAATCGCAAGTAGAACAATTGGGTGTTTCATTAATCGGTGGTTTAGTTTAGATATGCTGCCTTACACGCATTTCAATATATTTAGTTCGTATATTTACGATATACGTTTTAAATATATCAACAAAGTGCAAATTCCGGCAGACATACCACTTCTAATTGATTCATTGTCTAAAACTCCAATGATTCTTCAATCATTTTTAAATGACATGGATAGAGCAAGATTAAAGACCAGAAGAAAAGCAGATAAATGGTCAATACACGAAAACGCCTGTCACCTGGCTCAGGCGGAAATCATGATCAACGCCAGGTTTTTAAAATTTAAATCAGAACCAGCACCCATATTTGAACCTTATTTACCGGGCAATACAATTGATGACAATGAATTGATCCGCCTCGATTTATATGAACAACTGAATGCTTTTAAGAAGCTTCGTGAAGATACAAAAGAGATTCTATCAGGATTTGATGCTTCAACTTGGCAGCGTGAGGGATCGCATCCACAATACCACACCTATAACCCACGAATTCTTTTGCGTCATACGCTCATGCATGACCACTTTCACATGTATCGAATTGAGGAATTATGGTTAACAAAGGTTGAATATTTATGAGTGGGTTGGTATTTGCTAAGCGTATACTTGACCCGATAAAGTGGCTGAAAGGAACCTGGATCGGTAAGGGCTCTGGGGGCTACCCTACAATGGACTCTTTTGATTATGAAAGTAAAATAACGATTGATTTCCTACATGATGCCTTTGACAGCGAACCACTTGTTCGTTTTGAAGAGATTGCCTGGGTAACCGAAAAAGGTCAAAAAGAATTCAAACATTGGGAAACCGGCTTTTTTAAGCCGACATCAAATGGTCAGATTCAGTTTTATGTCTGCCATAATACGGGGCGGATAGAGGTGATGTTTGGCACTTTCGATTCGCTTGAAATACGATTAGAGAAATTTGTAATTGGCTTTAATAGTGACTCCATAAGGAACGAAATTGATCTAAAAACCGCCACTAATAGTTTTAGGGAGTTTAGATTTGAAAATGATTGCTTGAGTTACGTACAATCTGTAGCAACCACAGAAGTCAGTAACTTGGCCCCTCACCTGCAAGCTGTATTTCATAGAAGCATATGATCGGCAATACTCCCCTTATTAAGCTCAAAAATTTACCTCAATCTGGTAGTGCAGAAGTGTGGGTTAAATACGAAGGCGCCAACCCTACAGGTAGCATGAAAGACCGAATGGCTCTCTCAATGATTGAAGGTGCAGAGCAACGAGGTGAGTTGAAAGCCGGTGGCCGGGTAATTGAATACACTGGTGGCTCAACTGGAAGTTCATTGGCGATGGTTTGTGCAACCAAAGGGTACAAGGCCCTTTTTGTTTCATCTAATGCTTTCGCAGAAGAAAAGCTTCAAACGATGAAGGCTTTTGGAGCAGAGCTAGAGCTGTTACCCAGCGAAAACGGAATGATCACTGCTAAACTGATTGATGACCTTGTGGCAAGAGCCAAAGAATTAAGCGAGGCCCCAAATACTTTCTGGACGGATCAATTTAACAATGTTGACAACCGTAATGCCTATCATCAAATGGCTGAGGAAGTTATGGGTGTGTTGGGAACCGGGATAGATGAATTTGTGACTGGAGTTGGTACTGGAGGATGTTTTTCAGGAAATGCTGAAATCTTCAAAAAGAAAATTCCGGGCATAAAGTGTTTTGCAATTGAGCCTGAACATGTCCGTTCACTCTCGGGTGGAGATACTTCTGGAAAACACAAACTTGAGGGCATTGGAGCAGGATTTATTCCGTCCATTTGCAGGCTTGACCTCGCAGATGATATCATCCAGGTATCTGATAAGGACGCTTACGAAACGGCAAGAAAACTTGCAAAAACTGAGGGAATTTGGGGTGGCACTACCTCCGGTGCCAATGTTTGGGCGGCATTACAAAGAGCAGCTAAACTAGGTAAGGGTAAAAAAGTTGTAACCGTAATAATCGATTCCGGATTAAAATATCTGAACGGGGATTTATACCGATAAGGTTATTTGATACCCCTCCTTGGCAAATCAAAGTGGTATCAAATATTAAGAGGTTGGTTACTCCTGCAATGCCAAATTTGATTTGAACTTTTTAAATCGGCTTGCTACTGTATCTGACTCAAATGGGAAATAGTCAAGCACATCGTATTGCCACACATTCGTTGGAAAAATTACCACAAGGTTGGCAGTCTCTTCTCCTATATTTTGAAACGCATGTGGTACCATCGGTGGAATGTTCACCATGTAGGGTGCACTAATCGTGAAAACTGTATCTCCTAAGGCGTAAAGAATATCGCCTTCTACCAACACATGTGATTCTTCACCCTGATGTGTATGCATAGGTGGTGCCCCTCCAGGAAAAGTCTCTGTAATCCCTATAGTAAGATTCTGATAGCCATGTCGCTGACCTTCCATCACATGTACATATTCACCTGGCCCCGGATTGATCACTACCATATCTTCTACTCTCACCGCGAAGTCAGCGTATGAATCCATTGTAGGTGGGGTAAAAGGGCCTGGTATTGAACGGCTCTCTAAAACTCCATGCGGATGATGTTGGGCATGTAGAGCCAACAACACTTCATTCGGGACATCCTTCTTTTCAGGAACCAAATTGTCCAGGCTGATTTTTTCTTTGACCAGTGGTTCTGGCTCTACTGTGGTTGGCTCCTCAGTGGCGGTTACTTTTTGATTTCCATCAGAGCAGCTCATCAGCAAAACCAAAGCTCCTATCATGGATAATTTTAATTTTTTCATTTCAATTGAGGTTGATTTTGGATGAAAATATAAAACCTCTAAACAAAAGTCAATTGAGAAGTGACGTATCACAATCTGAGTAAGTAATCTTCACTATTTTATTCGGATATTGACCAGGTCAATCTACCTAACTGGCCTGATAATGAGGTCACATTTATTGAAGAAGTGAACGATTTTTTAGCCAATTAACTCAACCTCCACTCCGCTAAATGCTGCATTTCCAGAGAGGTCATCGACTAACAAATCATCTGTTAGTTCGTTGATCGAACTTCCTGGATTAGCTTTGGCGGTCTTCCACTTTACTCCTTCCCGATTGTGTCCCCACCCATGAGGTATGGATACAA
Organism: Cyclobacteriaceae bacterium; assembly: GCA_040222875.1. Taxonomy (GTDB): domain Bacteria; phylum Bacteroidota; class Bacteroidia; order Cytophagales; family Cyclobacteriaceae; genus JAJCYL01. Next base: position 576,269 of record JAVKCG010000009.1, read on the forward strand.
CCCCCTGCATTATTTTTTCAGTAACCTCAGCCTTAAGTGTAATGCTCCCAACTCTAGATCTGACCTCTATTTTCTGGCCATTTACTACCCCAGCTTTCTCGGCATCCGAAGGGTTGATCATTGCAGTACAACGGTCACCACCTTTTACAAGCCTTTCAGAATTATGCATCCAGGAATTATTACTTCTTAAATGTCGTCGCCCAATTAGTCGCAACTTCCCATTTTCATGGTTTTTCAGAGATAACCCCTGAACTGCCTCTTTAAACATTTCTGGTGCAAGATCAATTTTCTTATCAGAAGTAAAGAGTCTTTCTGGCATACGGGCTTTTAAGACCCCCAAATCCAAACCATGTGGATGGTTTTTCAACTTACTTAAACTTAACCCTTTGTACGGACCTCGCTTTAATCCTTGATTTAATAAGAATTCGGGGCTTAAGAATAAATTGAACAGCCGTTGCTTGAAGGTAGGTTTTCTCAACCTTCGCTGCAGTTCCTTATAGATCTTCCAATCCTCCATTCCCGATTTTTCAGGATTGAATAAACGTGGAGAGTATTTAGCAACATTTCTAACGGCCAAATTATTGAAGACAAGATCGTAGTGGGATGTCTCCAAACCAGTAGCCGGTGGCAATATTATGTCTGCATATTTACTGGTTTCATTGATATAAATATCGATTGATACCATGAATTCAAGTGACTCGAAAGCTGATTCAAGTTGCCCCCCATTTGGCGTTGATAACACCGGGTTTCCAGCTGAAACCACCATCGCTTTTATTTGTCCTTCACCTGCTGTTAAAATCTCCTCTGCAAGTGCAGCAACTGGAAGTTCCCCACCAAATTCCGGTAAGTTTCTAACCCGGCTTCTCCAGCGGCCAAACTTAGCAGCAGTACCTTTTGAACCAGTCGCTTTCACCACATCAACCGCTGGTTTGGTAAGCATAAAACCCCCAGTTCGGTCAAAGTTACCAGTTAGTATGTTGATGAGATATATAAAATATTGACACAAAGTGCCATGCTGCTGAGTTGAAACACCCATGCGGCCGTAGCAGCAAGCACTTTCGGCATCAGAAAAATCTTTAGCTATTTGACGAATGTCCCCGGCGGCCACCCCGGTTATTTTCTCTACTATTTCGGGGTCGAATTCTTTAAATAACCCCTCCAGTTGGTCGAAATTTTTGTAGTACTCAGGCAGGTCAGCTATCAGGTTTTGTTTGAATAATCCCCTTATAATTCCTGCCAGTAAATAGGCATCAGTGCCAGGGTGGATGAAATAATGTCTATCTGATTTTTCAGCGGTCTCTGTCTTTCGTGGATCAATTACTACCACTTTACCGCCACGCTCCTGCAAGGCCTTGATCCTATGTGGCATGCCAGCCGCCGACATAATACTGCCATTTGAAGCCATTGGATTGGCACCTAAAACCAAGAAAAAGTCTGTTCGGTCGATATCAGGAACTGGCAATAACAAGAGATGGCCAAACATAAATTGCGAGACCATATGATGAGGCAGTTGATCAACCGAAGTAGCTGAAAATTTGTTCTTAGTCTTTAAGGCCCTTGTAAAGCCGGAAGCAAACATCATAGAACCCAGGTTGTGCACAGTTGGGTTGCCCTGATAAATTCCAACTGAATCATGCCCATATTTATTTTGAACTGATTTTAAACCTGTGGCTACCTGGTCAAAAGCTTCCTTCCATGATATTTCAGTCCAGCCATTTTCGGTTCTCTTTACAGGACGCTTAAGCCGGTCTGGATCAGTATAAATATCCTGCAAAGCAACCGCCTTCGGACAGATGTAACCTTTACTAAAAGGATCTTGCTTGTCCCCTTTGATGCTCAAAACCTGATTTCCCTCAAACTCGATTTCAAGGCCGCACATTGCCTCACATAAATTGCAGGTTCTATGGTGGGTTGGCATAATGGGGTTTTTGATAAAAATAAGGCTTATTGGCAACTTGCCTTAAAACAGCTTCCTCGAAGCATGTCGAAATCATTGAATCAAGCAATTATTCTAACAACTCTCCACATCTGCCTCTTTAAAGTGAGCGATTTTTATGTAAGAAGATTTGAATATCAGAAAAAATACCAAGCTCTATAAATCAAACCATTCTTCATCTCATAGATACCCATTGATGATGCACTTTGAGCGTTACCTGCAGAGGTCTCATATCTCACCACTTCCTTAAAACTGATTCGGTTGTTATCTATTGCAAACTCGGCTATTTCCGACTTGACTTTAGAAATGGAATTGAAATATGATTCCATACTTTTCCTGAAATTTTCTTTACCAGAAACTTCTAAAAGGAGCGTATCTGGCCCAATGTAATACCATTTGAAATCGTCAGTTATGTTGGCCACTAATCCATCAATGTTTTTAGCATTAAATGCTTCAACTTGTTTTTGAAGAATAGTAAAAGCCTCATTTTGTTGCCCAAAACCTTCAATAGCTAAGAGCAGTAAAGCCGCAATTAGTAATTTTTTCATCGTTGCTACATTTTTGATTCAACATAAGTTTTGAAGCCTTCTTCAAAAAGCATTCTCCAGCCAGCTTCAATTTGCTTATTGGCCTGATCAGACATTTTTCCGATACCCACATCACTAAGCTTTAAAGTGGTGCCTTCACCAGTTGATTCAAGTGCTAACCTGAGAAATGAAAATGTAGGCCCTCCATATTCTGGGGAAAGATGGCTTTTCAACTCAAGGATGTTTGGAGAGTCCAATACGATCACTTCGGCCCAAACCAAACCTTCATTATTGCCATAGTCTTCATACATTTTCCCTCCAGGCCTCGCCTCAAGAATGAATTCTTGAGTTTTTGGGCTAGTGTAGAAATCCTTTCGCCACCAAAGACCAATATCATTAATCATTGACTTCCATGTATCTTCTATGTTGGCATTAATGGAGATTTCCATTTGAATCCTGGTTACTTGAGATTGTTCCATAATGAGTTGTTTAGTTATTTGATCAATATTGGATTTGTATTCAGTCAATTCTTTTAATTGTAATAAGCCTGAAGCCCATTGCGCCTCATACTTTTTCACCCACCGCTCATATATCTCCTGAATAGGAATGGCATTGATATGGTTGAGCCTGTACTTACCCTCTCTCCTGATCGTAATCAATTTGGTCGCTTCCAGCACATTCAAGTGTTTCATGACTGCAAAGCGGGACAGATGATTAAATTTTTCTACTAATACACCAGTTGTTTTAGGGCCTGTACGAATCGTATCCAAAATTTCCCTTCGAGTTGGATCGGATAAAGCTTTCCAGATAGCGTTCTCACCAACCAATTCTTTTTGCCGCAGCTGCTTCTTTGTTTGATTCATCATTGAAGTACTTCAATTAAGGGTCTGGCAAATATAAACTAATATGTTACTTTTAGGTAACATATAAAATAAAGCTTATGGGTTGGAAGAAAGTACTGCGACTGAAAACGCACTTCTATGGAAGAAATACGAGGTTAACTCTTCTCGGCATTACAATATTCGTACACCTATCTGTGTGTTTGGCACAGCAGTCTTTAAAGAGTGAAAAAATCCAGTTTACAAATGGCGACGTCCAGTTAAGTGGTGAGCTGATAATACCGGAGGGAGAAGGACCATTTCCGGCAATTGCCTTCCTTCATGGTTCAGGCCCACACACAAGAGAAGGCTTTAGATCATATGCCTTAAAGTTTGCTGAAATCGGCCTTGCAAGCCTCTTTTATGACAAAAGAGGAACAGGTTCCTCCACCGGCTCATGGGTTACGAGTTCACAGGAAGATTTGGCCAATGACGCTGTCCAAGCCATCGACTTCTTAAAGAATGATCCACGGATAAATCCCGATTTAATTGGATTATGGTGTATCAGCCAGGGTGGTTGGGTTGGGCCTGTGGTTGCAAGAAAATCTAAGAGTATTTCATTCGCCATAATTATTTCTGGTGGCGGCGCATCCCCTAAAGAATCGGAATTGTTTTCATATCAAAACATATTGAACAATACGGATTTAATGGATAGTGACAAAGCGGAAGCTATGGAGTTGGTCAATCAATACTTCGACTACCTGGAAACCGGCTCTGGATATACTGAACTAAAAAACAAAATTGCCAAATCCACGGAAGCGGTTTGGTATCAATATGTTCAACTTGATAGAATCCTACCTGATGAGCAAAACAGATTTAATTGGGAATGGGTTGCTACCTATAATCCAGCACCTGATATCGGGAATATTGATTTCCCTTTGCTGTTAATGTTTGGTGGAAAGGATGCCAGTCATCCGACTGAGCTATCTGTGACCAAGTGGAAAGAATTTCTCAGCCCTTCCAGTTTAAAAAAGGTGGTTATTGAAGTTTTTCCAGAGGCTGGCCATGGAATTAGAATGAGACACATTGAGGGTAGGCCTTTTGCACCGGGCTATGAGGAAACAATGATAAATTGGTTGGAAGGTATTATTGAATAGGATGACTTATACCACTATAATAATTGGTATACTATTGTCCACTAACAATTAAAAGCGCTTTCCATTAGCATTTGTTCCTCCCAATGGATTCCGATATTATTGGCCACAGTTCTCCAAGCTGATACGGCACTTTTAACTTCATCCATAATCTCTTTCATTTCAATTGTAGAAAGTTGAAAATAAGCCCCTACACTCATTGCCAATTCATAGTCCAACTCATTATTGTCAATATCAACATTGATGGCAAGGCCATTTTTATCAACTGAAGGGTTGATGTCATAAGCGGGTGAAAGCCGCCAACCCGCTTGCGTTAAAATGAAACCATGATTGCGAAGGTGATCATCAGTATTGGAAACGGATATATTGAACACAATTCTTCTCCATAGCTGTTTTAGATCTCCAGTGTTATTGCTTCCGGCGAATTGTATAAATTCAGCCAGCTCCAGATAACTTGGAGGGTTTTCATTAATCGTAAATTCATTGTTACCAGTCATTGTCATGGCTGATGTAAAATGAATACGTTCTCCATTGAGCCGATCAAAGCGTTTGGTGAAAAATGTGTGGTGATTACCTGCTACCGTCTGAACTTTTGAGTCAGACATAAATACGCCGGCCTTCAGTGCCAATTTATAAGCGAGGTATTCCCAAAGAGCTTTATCAATTCCATCATTTTTAGATGGGAATTTCGCAATCCACGGATGCCCCAATTCATCCAGAATATTAGCCTTTGGTCTAGCACCACCAAGCGAAGAACCAGGTGCCATTAAAATTGCTAACCACTTTCCTACCTCACTGTCATTAGGATCTGATTCAAGTTTATAGGCTCCATATTGAAGTTCTCTGACAGAAGACCATGGTGGCGTTGGGAATTTGTCGTTATCATCCAAAAACGGTTCATTCGGATCTAATTTAAACCGAAGTGCGCCCATCCTACTTGGGTCAAAAACACCCAACAAAAAATCGATGTCGTACAGTTTTGGTGTAGCTTTATTATGAATTTTTGCTTTTTGAGCAGCCCTTCGCTGCATCAATGTCCTGCCCCATGTGTCCGGCATTGAATCCATAAAAACACCAAAATTTTCTTTCCCTACAGGAAACTGGGTTCCAGAATACCAGGATATATCCGGGTCAAGTAAAAACCGCTCTTTAGACTTGAGCCAATCTTGATCATATTCGAATCCAAAAGATTTTCTGCCTTTGCCACGGTGCGCTGATAATAAACCCATGAGTTGGGGTTGTTGCATTCCCTTCCAATGGGCATAAACAAATATGTCAGTCTTATCAGCTCCCATCACGATTTGTCTCCTAACAAATTGAGGTCTTGAAGTTTGCGGCCCAATTCGTCATCAGCAGCCAGTTTCAAAAAGTCTTCATGCAAGCCTAATACCCGTAGCACATTGAACAGTGCCCCCACTGATACACCTGAAGTGCCTTTTTCAAGCAGATACAAGGTATTTCTGGCAATCCCCGCCCGCTCAGCTACCTGTACGGCTGTTAACTTACGCCGCTTTCTGGCAAGTTGAATATTCTCTCCTAATTTCTGCAGAATTCTTAAATGCTTGGGGTACAGTATTTGTTTTTTAGATTTCATATGTACTATAATAAATACAAATATAGTCATTATGAACTAAATAAAGTTCAGATTAAACTAAGCGTCTGCTGAGATGGCTATTCAAATAGGTGATATTTCCGTATCACCTCGGATCTGAATGATTCACTTGCCGGTACAAAACTTTGAAAACATGAACGCCCTATCAGAGTCTCCTGCATGGGACTGTTCTATTCCCTCAGAGTCCCCTTCGGGAGACTCGGAGCGGGGAGTTGAGTATCTACAAATGCTTCATTCTAACATCATTTCCACTACTACTTCCCAATACAAAACTTCGAAAAAATGTTCTCCAGTAAATCATCAGTTGTGATCTCACCAGTCAGTTCGCCGAGGTGGTGCAGGGCATTCCGGATATCCAAAGCAAGAAAGTCATTGGTGAGTTCCTGCTCAAGGCCAGAAAGGACATCAGTAAGGGCATCATTCGTTTCTTTCAAACCCTGGTAGTGCCGCATGTTGGTAATAATGGTTTGATCGGTTTTGATTTGGTCGAGGTGTACGGCAGACAGTATTCGATCTTTCAACACCTCCAGGTTTTCTCCAGAGGCAGCAGAAATTTGAATAACCTCAACATCCAATTGGCTCAAATCCAAGTCTTTCGACTTATCAAGCTTGTTGCCCACAGCGATAAATGGAACACCCCTGGATTGTAGTTCCTTAATCGTTGATTGAATTGAATCGATAGTTTCTGCCGAAAGATCAAATAGATAAATAATGAGGGAGGCTTCTTTCATCTTGGCCTGGGTGCGCTCCACTCCCATCGCTTCAATCTGGTCAGTGGCCTGACGCAAGCCGGCCGTGTCAATAAACCGAAAACTGATTCCATCAATTACCAGCACATCCTCGATAAAATCGCGGGTAGTGCCAGCGATCTCTGAAACAATCGCCTTCTCTTCTTTTAGTAAAGCATTCAATAAAGTAGACTTTCCGGCATTGGGTTTTCCAGCAATAACAGTTGGCACACCATTCTTTATCACATTGCCCAACCTGAAACTTTTCATCAGTTCGCCAAGTACTTTTTGAAGCTCTTCAATGAGAGTTCGAACCGCTTTTCTATCTGCAAATTCTACATCTTCTTCGCTGAAATCAAGCTCCAACTCAATCATTGAAGCAAAGTGGATCAGCTTTTCCCGTAGTTGTTTGATCTCATCAGAAAATCCACCCCGCATCTGATTGAGTGCGACTTTATGTGCCGTCTCATTTTCAGAAGCAATGAGGTCGGCAACAGCCTCAGCCTGGGCCAAATCAAACCTACCATGAGTGAAAGCCCTTTTTGTGAACTCTCCTGCAGTTGCCAGTCTGGCTCCATTCACTAATAAAACTTCAATCACCCTTTTAACCACAAATGGTGAACCATGTGTTGAGATTTCGATAGCATCTTCTTTGGTGAATGAGTTGGGTGCTTTGAATACAGAGACTAATACCTCATCAATAATCTCATCGCCGTCAACGATGTTTCCAAAATGCAGGGTATGCGAATTTTGTTTGGTGAGATCCTTGCCCTTAAAAATCTTGTTGGTGATACTTATCGACTCCTTTCCCGACAATCTGATAACAGCAATGGCACCAACTCCCTGCGGTGTTGCCAGGGCGACGATGGTTTCATCTGAAGAAATCTGAACATTCACCTCACAAACTTAGAGGTTATGAGGGATTCTAAATCTTCAATTCAGTTAAAAGCGATTAAAAGAATTGCCAGATCAACGACATAAAAGTGACTAAAACCGGATACATCAACCAAATCTTATTTGATATGCAACAAATACTTAAAATATCAGTTGGTAAATCGGTTCATGATATTAAAGTTCGGATTAAAATTTTTCGTTGTTATTTGCCTGATCCTGTCAGGCATTTGTATTTCCTTATCAGGGAAGTGCCAGGATATCACCAGCCTCAGGTTCTTCAGTTTAAACATTCAACGACTCTCGTCACCGAATAGGTTGATCTCCTCAGAGGGTGCTTCACTTAAGGCTTTTGACAAAGAATCGAATTACATAATTGAAAGCCAACTTAGATATCCAATTAAGTTGGGTGGCAGAACAAAAGTGTTTGGTCAAATCGATTTTGATAGAGAGGTAGTTTTTGGCCTCTATGGATATGATGAAACCGAAGCCGAAGATTTCAATTTCTTAAGTGTGTCCCATGCCGTGGTATTTTCTCATCAACTGAATGCATCCTCTTCACTATTGAGTAAACTTAAAATTGAAACTGGGGGTGAAAACATCTTCCCCCTGAACAGAGATGCCCTTAATATTAATTCAACAAATATTTATCAAAAGAAGATTAATAACGGTAAGTGGGGCATTGGCCTTCAAATTGGCCATTACAGAACGTTCTCGGTTTTACCAATTTTCCAATTGCAGAAAAGGTTTTCCACTAATTTGTCTATTGATATTGCATTGCCTCAACACATACTTATAAATCAGTATCTAAATAAATCCACGTTGATATATGCTGGCCTTAAAGGCTCCAGATCGAATTATTACTTCAGTAATGAACTGCAGGATTTAGGTGAGGCACATTACCGCAGAGTGACTTTGAATGGAATAATTGGTCTTGAAAAACAACTTACACAATTGGTTGGGCTCATGGTAGAAGCCGAGCAACCAAACCTCTGAGATCAGGTGTATATCAATTTGACAATGGCTGGACTAAAATTCATGACTTTAATGAGCGGGTAACTCCATTTGTGAAGTTTGGTGTTTTTATGTCTGTTGACGGGTTGAGGTTGAAGTAATTAAATCCCCCGGCCTTGCGGCCACCCCCTTTATGAAAGGGGGATTCCCTGAAAATTGGGTTTATACCGAGAGTACCATTAGTGATAATTCCACTTAATTGAACATAATCCCCCTTATAGAAGGGGGCGATGATTCCGAAATTTCGGAAGACCAGATCGAATTTAGGACTTACTTAATTACCAATACCCTTGGATTGATTGGATATAGCCACTCCACTCCTCTTTGTGTTACAACGGCATCGTCTTCCAACGGCACCCGTAATTTCTTACCTCCCCATTCTGGAATCTTAGTATAAGCAAATAACTCAATTGATAAGAGATTAGACGGCTTGATTTCATAACCCAACCTTACAGGATTAAAGAAAGCAATAGAAGGCCCAATGCCATGGCCCCAGTTACCCACTGAGTGACAGCCGATTATCACATCAGTTTTATCCAAATCCGTGAATTTGTTAAAGGCCTCCATTTTGTTGAAGCCTGCATCTGTCAATGCCTTATAAATATTCTCTTCATTTTCCCTGGCCGTAATCCCTGGCTTAATGGTGCGTTTTATAATGTCCCTCACTTTTACACCTTGATTAAACGCATTTACAATTCCCGCTGGGACTTCTGTCTCTCCTTCTTTCAGCACATAAGCGACACGCTTCATATCGGTATAGAAATTCATTAAGCCAACTCCCCAATCAATCATTAGCACATCTCCTCTCTGGATGATCCGATCAGATGACGTTGCCTCCACCCCATCAGGGCCAGTAATGTAAACGGATGGCATGCCGAATGATGAGCCCAAATTGTTTTTAAATAACTCCTCCATCATCCACCAGGCAACGTCCCTCAAGGTGGTTAGTCCTGGTGTGATTACCTCATTCGAAAAAGCCTTCTCAGCAATCATGTAAGACAGTTCACCAGCCTCACCGTAAGCTGCAATTTCGCTGGCCACCCTCCTACTCCTAAAATCAGAAACTAACTTTTCGGCAGACACAAATCGGCTGGCATACTTCTGCCCTAAAATCTCTGATAACTCCAAATATCCACTATATGATAAACCATCGGCCCCACCAATAGCCCTTGACATATTCAAGCCGATACGCTGCGGGTCACGTTTTTCAACATATTCTTTCAATTCAGAAAATGACCCAAAATAATCGTAAGAGCCTCCTCCTTCCAATAAGTAGCCACCAATACCAAGTGCCGCTCTTTCAATTCTATCAGTACCAATTTCTGTAAAAACATAAACCCCGGTTGAACCAACATAGCCTTCGCCCATATCAGCATATAGTGGGTCGAAACTGCCTTCCCGGTTCATGATGATCCACATATCGATGTTGTTTTCCTTCATTACTTCAGGCAAAATAAGGTCGAACTTGTCATTGCGTATTTGGTTCATTTTACGCCATCGGCGATGTGCTTCCTGGGCAAATAATGATGAACCAGTGATCAATAGAATTAGAATGGATAGGATGAGCTTTTTCATTGGTTAAATTTTCCTGATGATACAGCAATCCACTTGTTTTACAAAATGAATGGGGATAGGTGGATTTTCATGATCACAGAACCACGATTTCATTCTACTTTCGCCCCATGGCTGTCAACCATTTGTCCGTTGAAAAATTGAGCAAGAGTTTTAATGAGAAAAAGCTCTTTAATGATATTTCTTTTGGCTTAGATCAGGGGCAGAAAGCAGCACTTGTTGGGGTAAATGGATGCGGCAAATCCACGTTGCTAAAGATTATCGCTGGAGTAGAAACGGCTGATACTGGTGAAGCTACATTCATGAATGACCTGAAGGTGGCCTATCTGGATCAATCGCCGGAATTTCCTGCCAATCAATCTATCCATGAAGTCATATTTAATTCAGATGACCCTCAAGCCAGGGTGTTGAGCGAATATCATCAATTGAGCGCCAAAAGCAACCTAACATCAGAACAAGAAACACAACTTCAACAATTGCTTGTTCAAATTGAGCAAATGAACGCCTGGGAATACGAAAACATCGTAAAAGAAATCCTTGGTAAGCTTGGTATTCACAACCTCGAACAACAAGTCAGCAGCTTATCTGGAGGGCAAAAAAAACGAGTGGCCCTTACATCAGTGCTTGCTAACCAGCCAGATTTTTTAATCCTTGATGAGCCTACTAACCACCTCGATCTTGACATCATTGAGTGGCTTGAGGAATATCTCTCTACTCAAAATTTGACCCTGTTGATGGTCACCCACGATCGGTACTTTCTTGATAAAGTGACCAGTGACATTTTTGAAATAGAAAATGGTAATCTCTATAAGTATCACGGGAATTATAGTGCTTACCTCAGTAAAAAAGCAGAACGTGACGAGATAGCCCAAAAGACAAAGGAGAAGGCGAAAAACCTGATGAAAACCGAGTTAGAATGGATGCGGCGCCAACCAAAAGCCCGGGGGACCAAGGCCAAATACCGGGTGGATGCTTTTGACGAATTAAAGGAAAAGGCAACTGTAAACCTTCAAAAAGCTGAGCTGGAAATTAAAACGAAAGAAAGCCGCAGTGGAAAGAAAATTCTTGAGTTGAAGTCGCTAGGAAAAGCATTCGAAGATCAAGAGATTTTCAAAGGGTTCGATCACATCTTCACTAGGGGTGAAAAGGTTGGGATTATTGGGAAAAATGGTTCGGGTAAATCTACTTTTTTGAATGTTTTGACAGGAATAATTGAGCCATCCTCTGGAGAGATTGATCAGGGCATTAATACCAAAATTGGTTATTACACGCAATCCGAAATTAGCTTTCAGGATAATGAGAAAGTAATTGATGTTGTCAAAAAAGTCGCAGAAGTAATTGAGTTAGCCGATGGTAAAACCGTTTCAGCCTCTCAATTCCTAAATATGTTTCTCTTCCCGCCAGCGGCACAATATGACTTTATTTCAAAGCTCAGCGGTGGGGAAAAACGTAGGCTTCAGTTGCTCCAAGTATTAATTGCGAACCCAAACTTTTTAATACTTGATGAACCCACAAATGACCTCGATATTACAACCCTCAATATACTGGAAGACTACCTTCACAACTTTAGAGGCTGCTTGTTATTAGTTTCTCATGACAGGTATTTTATGGATCGATTAGTCGATCATCTCTTCGTTTTTAGTGATTCACCAACTATTAAAGATTTCCCTGGGAATTACACGGATTTTAGGAATCTTGAGAAAGATAGGGTTTCGAGTGAAACCGTAGTTCAGGAAAAACCAAAATCAGAAAAGGTTAAAACCAGCAAAAACAAACCCAGCTATAAAGAGCAACAAGAGTTTAAACGCCTGGAAAGTGAACTCCCCAAGCTTGAAACATTGAAACAGGGCTTAATCGATAAATTAAATTCAGGCACCACCGATCATCAGGAACTTGAGCAATTAGGTAAAGAGCTTGAGCAAATCAATGCCCAATTGGAAGAAAAAGAAATGAGATGGCTTGAGTTATCTGAGGTGATTTAACCCGGATGCTACCCTATCTTCTCATATTTCTTACGCTCATGCTCTTTCAGGTAAATTTTACGCATCCTGATCGACTTAGGCGTTACCTCAACATACTCATCTTTTTGAATATACTCGAGGGCTTCCTCTAATGAAAACTTCCTTTTTGGTGCAATTTTGATACTTTCATCAGATCCAGCAGCCCTTACATTTGAATGCTTTTTACCCTTTTGGACATTCACAATAATATCACCTGATCGGGTGTTTTCCCCAATCACCTGACCTTCATAAACGTCGTCACCTGGATCGATGAAAAATGCTCCCCTATCCTGAAGTTTGTCAATGGAATAGGGTGTCGAGGGGCCACTTTCCATAGAAATCAACGAACCATTTATTCTTCCTTGAATTAAACCTTTATAGGGCTGGTAGTCAATAAACCGATGGTTCATGACTGCTTCTCCTGATGTAGAATTCAACATGCCAGTTCGCAGGCCAATCAACCCACGAGAAGGTATTTCAAACTCCAGGTGCTGAACATCGCCTTTGGGTTCCATGATCTTCATTTCGCCTTTACGCTGGGTCACCATTTCAATCACCCTGCCGCTCAATTCCGATGGAACATCCACCACCAACAATTCAACGGGTTCATGCCTGATACCATCAATTTGTTTGTAGATCACCTGGGGCTGACCAACCTGAAGTTCATAGCCTTCCCGTCTCATCGTTTCAATCAAAACGGATAAATGAAGTACACCTCGGCCAAATACCAGAAACTTGTCTTCGCTATCTGTTTCTTCAACTCTTAACGCAAGGTTTTTTTCAAGCTCTTTGAATAACCTGTCTCTGATATGCCTGGAGGTCACAAATTTCCCCTCCTTACCGAAAAATGGGGAATTGTTAATTGTGAATAGCATGTTCATGGTCGGCTCATCAATGGGGATTCGAGGCATTGATTCAGGAGCTTCTAAATCGGTGATAGTATCGCCAATTTCAAAGCCTTCCAGGCCTGTTACTGCGCAAATGTCACCCGCTTTTACACTTTCAACCCTTAACCTGCCGAGACCTTCGAAAACATGCAGTTCTTTAATTTTGGATTTAATGACCTTATCATCACTCTTTATCAAACCAATTTGTTGACCCTCTTTTAAAGTACCCCTATAAACCCTTCCTATCGCTATCCTGCCAACAAAGGAAGAATAATCAAGGGAGGTAATCTGCATCAGCACTTTACCTTCAGGGCTTGGAGCCTCAGGAATTACCTCTAAGATGGTATCAAGCAATGGAGTAATGTCATTGCCAGGATTTTTCCAATCTAATCCCATCCAACCTTGTTTAGAAGATCCGTAAACTGTAACGAAATCCAGTTGCTCCTCAGTTGCATCAAGGTTGAACATCAAATCGAAAATCTGCTCATGCACTTCATCAGGTCTACAGTTTTCTTTGTCAACCTTGTTCACCACCACAATTGGTTTTAGGCCCAGTCCCAGTGCTTTTCCAAGCACAAACCTTGTCTGTGGCATACAACCTTCAAAAGCATCAACCAAAAGCAAAACGCCATCGGCCATCTTTAGCACCCGCTCTACCTCACCTCCGAAGTCAGCGTGACCTGGGGTGTCGATAATATTGATCTTTGTGTCTTTGTATTCTACTGCAATATTTTTGGCCAATATCGTGATCCCTCTTTCACGCTCAAGGTCGTTGTTGTCAAGGATCAGTTCGCCTTTGTCTTGATTTTCCCTCAACAAGTTGCACTCATGAATAATTTTATCGACCAGCGTTGTCTTACCATGATCGACGTGGGCTATAATGGCCACATTACGGATACTTTTCATAAAGCATGTGAATTTGGCCGCAAAAGTAGACTAATTATAGCGGCTTTATAGGTGTAGTAGTAAATATTAAAGCTTAGTTCAAATCTTTTTGAACCTTAAACCTAGCTTCAACACCATTATCAACAGTACCAAACCTTGTTACTTCGATTATTCCTAGTTTTTTACCACCTGGCCTTGTAGGATCAGTTTCGAATATGACATACTGATTAGCATGGATAAAAGTGGCAAACCCGCCAAAAGCCTGACCCGGCCCAACTGATCTATCAATGACTTCTTCAATTTCAATTGAAGCCTCAATTTCATCATAAGTTATGTTCGGCAAGTTGAGCACAAGTAAAACTTTGGTGTCATTCAATTTCGACCAACCAGCAACAGCATTTGTATATAGTGCATTACTATTCAAATTAGTCGGTGAACCAAAACTAGGGCCAGTAAGATCGCTGTAGTAAAACCCTAAATCGATTCTTTCTGCCAATTCCGGATTTGCTGCTACATCATCAGTTGAATATAACTGACCGTCATCAATGGATAAGAAAGCTTTGACGCTTGTATCTGTGCTCAATGAAGCGAAAGCCATCTCCCCATAGGTTTCCAGGTCTGTTACTGTTAATACAGTAATTGTATCATTAGTTGTAATAAGGCCTTTGTCAACAATTTGTACGGCAAAGTCAACCTCGGCGCCTATTTCGGCAGATCTTAATTCATACAGGAAGGTAATAGGTTGGGAAATATCAGTTATCTCAACACTACCAGTATTTCCGAAATTCGGATCAATAAAAAGGTTGTTAACGTATTTCGTAAATCTGAATTTTTCAAAAACATTACCAGGATTTACCTGTATAGTCATTTCTGCTACGCTACCAGGCGCACCTGTATAAACATTATTCTCAAAATTTGAATCTACTATGGTAAGTGAAGAGGCCTCATCATTGTCACAGGATGTGGTGGCAATGGCAAGGACGAACAGTAAAAAATATAATCTCGGCATCATAAGAATTTGGTGCAAAATTAATCGACTTGTAAAACTTATCGACTTATTAACAACCTAAGCCTTCATTCGCCTATGATTCGTATAATACAATGTTAATAAATTCTCGTAGCCTGAATAATGCCAAATAAATGAAATGTGGAGTTAAGGTTGTTCGTTGCTTATTATCTGGACATTAGCAGTTTGTAGTTCAAAAAAGCCGCTACGACTATCGCTCCAGATTAACTGAAAACTGCCATCAGGTTTGGCATCCATACCGAGGTAATGTCCACCGCCGGGAAACTTGTTTGCAACATCGTCATTGGCTTCAGTCCGAGGATCTGTGCTTATATCGGTAACCCTAACCAGTCTTTGGAAAGTTACACCGCCATCTAAAGAAATTGTGAAGTAGACATCCTGTTTATTGAATTCATCCTGCGTGTCGACCCAGGATATCCCCAGCACTCCCTGGTTATTAACTGAGACACTGGGCACCAGAGCCCTACCATTAATGGCACCTTTAAAAAGATCAATTCTGGTGTCTTCTGACCAGGTTTTACCGCCGTCATTTGATGTATTTATCCATACACCGCCAAATTGTTCCTTTGAACCAAGGGCCCTTACAAAATATAATCTGTCAGAAAATCGAGATTGAGGGTTATCGTCAATGGTTAATCTCATGTAACCTCTAGCTCCACCAGATTCATTAGTAACATGATATGGTGCTGATAATTCATTTAAGTTTGGATCAAAAACCTGAACCCATAGCTCACCAAGAAACTTTGCTGCCGGCACTACAACCTTACCATCAGAAAGGATGGCTGGTTCACAAAAATTCAACCTCGTTCCATCACCGTCAATCCTGGCCACTTCATTAAAATATTGATCTTTTGACTGGTAAAGAATTACATCAGCTCCCATATCATGCCGAAAACGAACTGTTGTAAAATAGAACTCATTATCTCTTATAGAAATTTTGGTTCCATCATAATTACCGTTCTCTGTTTGCACTGATTCTTGCCAATCAATACCGCCATTATCAGAGAAAAAGAAGTTGATTGGATATTGATGTTTGAAGCTACTTTCTGTTCCAATCCAACTCATTGCGACCTTACCATCTTGTGAAAAACCAGTCCATGGGTCATACCCCCACCAATCATGAGATGTTTCTTTCCAGGTTTTGCCACCATCTAATGAAACAAAGCTTGAAAGCCTGCAACTTTGATATGGTCGTTTAGGGTCTGTAACTATCATTCCCGCAACCAATAGGTGATCCCCGTTCTGCGGATTGACAGATATGTGCGGTTCAACTACTGGTAGTCCCTCAAATTGAGACTTGATTGTCACTGTTTGTCCGACTAATAGGGAGTTTTTATTATCCAGTTTGGCCCTATTCTGAGCCGAAAGTTGACAGAGGTAACTGCTCAGAACAATTACTATCAATACCTTCCTCAAGATCATTTCTGGCTTTTCTTGGCTATCATTCCTTCTTCAGGATGCCATTTATCATACTCCATATACTTTGCCGTAGCTTTTGCGGCATCTTCCCCAAAGAGCCGGCTTACCACATGCAATGCGCCATCTATCCCTGCAGAAACACCCGCTGTAGTAATAATCTGACCGTTATCAACAAAGCGGGTGTTCTCAAGTACGGTAGCTTTAGGGTATGATTCTTTCAGGTTATCAATTGCGCCCCAAAAGGTTGTGACAGTTTTGCCGTCAAAAGCGCCGGTTTCAGCTAGAATAAATGCCCCGTTACAAACGGACATAACGATCTCTGAGTGCTCTCGATGTTTGTTTACCCAAGCCAACACTTCCTGATTTCCCATAAAGGAGCCGACATTGCCACCTGGTAACACTATTATATCTGCAAGCGGTGCATTCTCAAGGGTAAATTCAGGGGTAATGGTTACAAAGCCCTGGCTCACTATTGGATCAGATGATGCGGCAACAGTAAAAACATTAAGGGGGTGGACACCATCGGTCATGGTGGCTGCAAATACCTCTCCCGGCCCTGCAAAGTCCAGGATTTCGACACCATTGTATAGAAAGATTGCAACATCTCTTTGAACGGCACTCTGCTTAGCAGCGTCAACCAGGGCCATACCACAACTTGGGCAGTTACCTGGCTTATCAAATTTCACACCATCCTGATCACAGCCACAAGGAGAGCATGTTTAAACCTTATCTGAGCTTGTATCTATTTGACCTTGGGATACATAGCCTACCGTAACAAAAGTTGCCAGTAGGATCAATTGAATTTTTTTCATTTTCAGCGTTTTAAATACGCCTTAAATCTCAGCAAAACCTGCATATTAATGGGTTAACCGTTAGTTAGGTTCGGCCTAAGGAAAGTTAAAACCCTTAAGGAAACGTTAAGTCATATTTGTTTGCTTAGCGTAATGTCCCCATCGTGGGTGCCGTCGCAATCCGTTCCTTCAATGTCGATCTTGAATGACCCCTCACGCACCACAATGCCCCTGCCTGTAAATGTGCCTGTGCAGCCTGGAATAATGTCATTCCAAACAAAATTCTTTACTGAGTCATCTTCGACTATAAAGCTAATGGTGCCATCATTTTGACCACTTCCACAGCATGAAGTATAATTGCTTGAAATGAAAAACTGACCTGAGTAGGTATTATTTTCTACCTCAAGGATCGCAGAAATTGATACCCCATTAAACTGGGTTGACTCCGTCTTAGAGTTCCAAAGGCCGGCGTATCGGTTATCAGGTGTTTCGGTAGTTGGTGTTGGAGTATCAGGTTCGTTATCATCACCACAACTAAATGAGCCAGCTGCCAGTGATACAATCAATAAATTGGTAAAAATTCTTGTGTTCATGTAGTTCAAATTTTTGCTTGCAAAATTTGAGTTAAACACAAGCTGAAGCGACCGTTTGGATAGAACCGTACTTATTAATACTGCATATCCAACTTTTTAATGTATCCTGATGGGGTTTCGTTTGTGATAATCTTAAAAGCTTTATTAAATGTTGACTTGGAGTTGAATCCAACTGCATGCGACAACGCCAACAAAGTGTATTTTTTATGTTCTTTCTTTTCCAATTTTGAAATAAACTCCTGCACCCGATGCTGATTGATGTAGTCGTAAAAGTTGGTTTTGTATTCATGGTTGAGAAACCACGATAAATCATGCGTTGAGGTACTGGTTAAATGAGCCAAATGTTGTAATGTCAAATCCGCCTTCAGATAAATTTTATCTTTTTCAATTAGTGAATTCAAATTGGTTACAAGTGATTGAAGTTGATAAGGGCTCAACCGCTTTTTTTCTTTGTGATCGTTTTTGATTTCTGAAATTCTGAAAATTTGGGGTTGCTTAATGGCAAAGTACCCTATCAGATAAATGAGCACAGGCATGATTATCCAAACAGTATCATAGCTAATATCCAAAATGAAAACCCCGAAAAGGTTGTAATAGGTAAACGTTGATAACCACAAAAGAATGCTTAATAAGATGGATACCTGTAGAAAGTAGATATAGGAAATCTGAGGTTGCTTAAACGATAGCTGCTCCCGCGACTTTTTTCTGTAATTGATAATTAACTGCAATGACAAAATCCAATAAAGCAGATTCAAAAAGATTGCAGACCCCTCAATTATTATAAATGGTATAGAAAGTTGCCCACCGGATAATAACTGAAAATATTCTTTTTGAGAAAAGCCGATATAAAGCACTGCGAAGAAAGCTAAGTGCATTAAAGCGGGTATATAATGCCCAAAACTTCTCCATTTTGAGCTTGAACTTGTATTGGTGAGCTGTTTGAAATAGGCATAACAAAGAGGCCCAAATAGGAAAATCACCACATCAAGAAACAATGACCACCTCACTATCCATGGCACACTAAACCTTATATAAATTACCCTGCCGGCTAGCATGGCTGCTACAAGCAATAAGATCACAGCTAGGATGCGGTTTGCTTTCGCATCATCTTTAGGAATTCGCCATAGGGCAATGGCTAAGAAAACGGCATGGCCTGCCCCTAAAAAAAGAAAAATATCGACGAACTGGAAGTATGGCATTTGACTAATGTGAATGCCTTTATAAACACCAACTATTACCTTGCCCCTAACTTATTTTGAGACTTGTGCTTTACCAATGCGTCCATATCCAGGCACCTCAATCGCCAGGTCGAATAAGTCTAATTCGACATTAAGGCTCAGAATATTTAGCTCCAAACCCTCTTCTATTCCAGCACTTAATCCTAATAATCCGAATAGAGAGGCTTGAACTCCCGTACCGCTTGGCGAAATACCAATGGATTCATTAATAGGGCGCCAATCTTTACCAATGGCCATTGTTGGTAAATCAACCCCCAATTCTGGAACCTGCCTGCCAACCCATGAAATAAAGGTATTGCTATTCGGTCCAGGCCAAACGGTGTATCGACTGGCGTAAGGGTACTCATCAATTGCACTTTCAATTTGGGGGATTAACTCTTCAGCTTTTGGCCCACGGAGATCAAGTAACAAAGTTGGGGGGTTGCCAGCCCAGTCATCATCAGGAATTCCTGGTTGACTAAACAATGTTGTACCATAGCTGCGAAGCCTCCAGCCAATTACCTGGCTTACTATATAATCTGATGCGCCTTCTTTCTTATACGCAATCCACGAATGGACCGCAAAAGCCCGCTTTGTTCCCCTGGTCCTTGCAGCATAAATCTGTATGATGGCATCATTGTACGCCGATGGATAAGGTGCTAACTGATAGTTTTGATGACTCTCCCTGTCAATATAAGAAGTCTTTATTACCCCTGAGAAAAATGACAATCCTATAAATAGGATGCCGCCGGTCAATAATTTTAAACTGAGGGTTTTTTTAGATTTGACCAGTGTAGAAGGTTTATCAGGCAAAAGAGGATCGATTTAACTTTCCTCTTTTACCTAATCCACCCAAAAATGTTTCACTGGCAGTTAAAGAGTGTAACTTCTTCTGACCATTCCTGATAACTGACCATCACTTTCATTGGCCCCTCGCCTTCCACAAGATACCTGCCATCTGGTGTTACTTCCCCTAATCCTTCAATCACCGCATATTCTGCCTCTGTCGTCATTGAAAGCTTAATCCCATTCTCGTAGGTCACCAAAGGATTTAGACGCTGAAATATCCGGCCAGCAGTACTTTGACTTGGTATGCATTCATTAATGATTTGAAACTTAGATATCTCAGAATTTGGGCCACCATTCATGAATAGCCTGAATGGAATGTCGATTCTCTTGTCCCATGAGAACGTTGAATGAGTTCCGTCCAAAATTTCGTAGTAGAAAATCTGCTCAGCAAAAGTTAATCCCTGTATTTTCAAGTTATTGATCAATGGGATATAATAGTTCCATTCTTTTGTGCCCATATCAAAATAGAAGCTGTTATCTGTTTGAACTTTCGAAAGGTCTTCAAAAAGAACTGCGTAATCATCAACCCAATAGGATGGTGATAGCCCAGCAGAAAAACTGAAAACTTCCGGGTAATTAATCGCTGCCCATGTCGCATGTAAGCCACCTAATGAAATCCCGAAAATGGCCCTTCTTTCAGCATCCACACTAAACCTACCTTCTACAAAAGGCATGACATTATTTATCAGCAGCTGAGTATACTGTTCGGATTGTGGCAGATAATTGCCCCAATTCTGTTGTATCCATGGATCGTTGTAAGGGGTGTACCAATTAAGCCGATTGCCTCCTGCATATAGCCCAACCATTATAAATGGTTCCTGTAATTGGGCAGTGTTTTGGGTAAGTTTCAAAAATGTTGATGCAAAACTATCGCCGTCGTTAAAGTAAAGAATCGGATAATCGAAATTACTGTCATAGTCTGACGGGTAGTAGATGTCAATATTTATCCTGTTGTCAATATTGTATTGCTCAGTAAGATATCTCCTTTGGCCCGGTTCGGTTTGGATGTCAGGCAGGCCGTTACCAGCGGGTGGTTGAACAATACCACTCCCGGATGGCGGGTTTTCATTATCGATTGTGCATCCGACAAATACAAATAAAGAAAGGATGAGT
This sequence comes from Cyclobacteriaceae bacterium, assembly GCA_040222875.1. GTDB lineage: Bacteria > Bacteroidota > Bacteroidia > Cytophagales > Cyclobacteriaceae > JAJCYL01. The sequence continues at coordinate 597,302 of JAVKCG010000009.1, forward strand.
AAAGCTGATTTCATGTTTTCGAATTTACTACCGCTTACAAGGGGATATTTGTTTTCCCTAAACAAAAAACCCTCTCAAATGGCAGTATGAGCCGATTTTAGTTGACTAAAATCTGTTGTTGATAGATGAATGTTTGAAGCTGAACTACTTCGAGGCGTTGTCTGAACTTTCCTTCTCCAGATAGACACCAAGTTGATGAATCAGGTGATCTGACACGGCGCTGTCGCCTTCATTCCCCTGGAAGAACGGTTGCATCTCGGTCACGTAATTTTCAAAACCCTGACGATCTTTATGCTCTATCAATTGGATGAGGTGATCCACTTCATCCTTGAACAATTCGATCACTTTCTTGACATACCTGTTGTACATCTGAATATCTGCATATAAGCGAGGGTTCTGCAGGGCATACCTTGTAAGGAAAATGATGAAAATGCGATATGTTGGTGATGACAGGTTCTTCACCATTTCAAGATTAGGCGCAAACCTGGCAAGCGTTTTAGCACTCACAAAGAGATTGAAATGATTTAATCCCTGGATTACACCCATTAACTTATCATGTGCAATGAAGTCGATGTCTTGAATTGTTGCCATATGATCGGTGAGTAGCTTTCTGAATGATTCTGTGAATGGTATTTCAACTCCATCATTGAAAGTAAACGTAAACACCTGGCCTTCAAGGGATTTGATGCTTTGAGAAAACATCGGGTGGATACTCAGATAGCTGCAATCAACAGGTGACAGCTTTTTGAGTGATTGGTATTTTTCAATCAGGAATTGCTTTACGCTGCACACATCAATCAGGACTTTACCCTCAAGATGCTGGTACACTTCTTCCATCACCTCTTCCATAAAAGCAATTGGAACTGCAAGCACAACAACGTCAGATTTTTCGACTAATTCCCTGTTGCTGCTGAACTCAGTATCTTTGTCTTTAGAAGTATAATGTGTTTGAATTCCGTTTTCCCGTAGGAATTTTACCAACCAGCTGCCGATACCCCGGCTGGCCCCAATTACCCCAAATTTCTTTTCCCTTAAATCCATAGGTTCAAATAGGCGGCAAAAGTATGGCTATTGTAGAAATGATAGTGGCTTATTCTACGGTATAATCAGAATACCAAAATTCTGCCCTGAGAAACTGGATATTCCTTGCACTATCGCTTCTGTAAGATTTGCGATGGGCATGCAGCTTCACTGGTAGATTTTCATGAAATTCCAGGTTTTGGATATAGGCGTAAGTCGGTGCGTGATAGACCATCGCCCCCATAAATAGGCCATTATCTTTATCAAAATAATACCACCAGGCATCCTGAGTGCTGTGGTTCTCATTTTCTGCTGGATTATAAGTGGCTTTAATACTATTGGCCTGCTTACCATCCATTTTAACCACTCCGTCAAATGACAAGTTGGTACCCGCATCCAATAGTTTAAAAGGCATACCCAAAACATACATTGCACTCATTACAGTTTCCGTCGGGTCAGAACCTGTGATGCTATCATTTAGCAGCCTCTGGACTTTATTTGGGCCATATTCGATCCGGTGATTCCCCAGCGAATCATCCCAGGTGATAGTCGCCTCAAACTGCGGCTGCATTATATATTCATGCCTCTGGACATTGTCCACTTCCAATGTGCCATCCTCCAAAAAGAGTTGGTTTTTCTTGGTGTATTTGATCGATTTGATTTTAGTCCAGGTCTCATAACCACCAGCTTTATCAATAGCTTGTTTTAATATTTGTTTGACCTGATCATCCTGAATATGAGCATATGGATCGGGATACGCTTTTTTTTCGTGTGACGAAGCACATGAACTTAATAACACAATGGTAATAAGGTGATAAATTGGTTTCATATTCCAGAATTTGCTAAACCAAGATAGATAAACATGGCCCAAAAAATTGCATCAATTGCCCTGGTAGTAAAGGATTATGATGAAGCCCTTAACTATTTTCTTGAAAAGCTGAGCTTTGAGTTAATAGAGGATACCAATATGGGAAATGGCAAAAGGTGGGTTGTCATTAGTCCTCCGGGAAATGTTAATGGCACCAACCTTATTTTAGCCAAAGCGAAAAATGATGCTGAATTAAAAGCAGTCGGTAACCAAACCGGTGGTCGGGTTTTTCTTTTCATCCATACAGATGACTTCAAACGTGATTACGATTTCATGAAACTTCAGGGCGTCAATTTTATTGAAGCACCACGAAATGAAGCGTACGGAAAAGTTGTAGTCTTCAAAGATTTGTATGGTAATAAGTGGGATTTAGTTGGGAGAGATAGTTGATTACAATCCGTAATCAACTTATTGCAAGGGGCTTAGAATCAAAACGGCCAGAAGTCTATTAAATGGAAGGGATGTCTAACTGTTTACATATTTTCTTACATAATAAGTCTGACAATTCACGATGCCTACCGACGGCTGTTTGCCGTTTGCTCACGGGGTTTAAGTAGATAGAATGATTCCCTCCTTCTCGTAGCAGAATACATCCATGTTTGACAAGGTGCGAAACCAACTTATTTCGTTTCATGCAACCACAAGCAGCTCTCGGATAACTTCTTTATCCCTGTAATCCTTTTCAGTCTGTACCCTGTTTGTTTCAAGTATGAGCTGTAGCGCATCAATCAAGTTCGTTTTTAACTCTTCAATGGTTTTACCTTGAGAAAGCGCAGCTGGAATCTCTTCAATTTGGCCAACATACCAACCATCATCTGACTTTTCAATAATTGCTGTGAGTTTCATACAAATACAAAGTAACAAAAAATTTAGTGTCTGAATCCGGATTCCATCGATTTAAGGATTAGTAGGTTATTGGGTTCGTTTCTTTTCACAATTCGAATCTAATCGCCAACAATGCCGAATGAATTTTGTATCTTGTATAAATGGAATGGTATCATTTAATAATCCTTTTTGCATTAATGGTCTACTACCATTACTTTTTTTTGAAACTTCATGGCTACATTCCTTTTTGTAGGAAAAAGCAGGATAGAAGCACCTAATAATATGATTGACCGGAATTATCTTGCTTAGAACTAAAGATTAAATGAGAAATGAAATCTTGAAAATTCCCTAATCTCGCAACTCTTGTTTCATCTACAATATATTCACCTCTGGAACTAAATCTATTCCAAACTTTGCCTTGACTGACTTCTGGATTTTTTTCGAAAGATCAACAATCTCTGTTCCGGTGCCATTGCCATAATTCACAAGCACCAAAGCCTGTTTTTCATGAACACCGACATTGCCTTCCCTCTTCCCTTTCCAACCACATTGATCTATAAGCCAGGCAGCCGGAACTTTAGTTGATCCACCTTCCGGATAACCAGGAATTTTAGGCCATTCCTTTTTGAGCAAGTCAAAGTGCTCATTGGTGATGTAGGGGTTTTTGAAGAAACTTCCTGCGTTTCCTATTTCTTGTGGATTTGGCAGCTTTGAAGAACGGATGGCTATAACGGCATCGCTGACGTCTTTTATCGTGGGGCTATCAATATTGCTGGAAGCCAGCGTTTCCCGAATAGCTCCGTATTCAGTGTTTAATGTATGCCGCTTAGTAAGTCTCAGCGCAACAGAACAAATAATGTATTTCCCCTTAAATTCTGTTTTGAATACACTTTGTCTATATCCAAATTTACAGGCCGTTTTATCAAAGGTCAGTTGTTCTCCTGTTTCAATTTCCACAGCTTCAAGAGACTCAAAAACTGACTCAATTTCCACGCCATATGCGCCGATATTTTGCATCGGGGCCGCCCCCACTGTCCCTGGTATTAAGGAAAGGTTTTCTACTCCTCCCCAACCGTTAGAAATAGCATGTAAAACAAAGTCATGCCAGTTTTCACCCGCCCCTATTTTTACAAAAACATTTTGATCGTCCTCATCCAACACCTCAATCTCTTTGATTTCATTTCTTAAGACCAGTCCGTCAAAATCACGGGTAAAGAGAATGTTGCTACCTCCTCCTAATATGCAAAAGGCATCTTGTGAGCTTCTTGATTTCAGAACGGAGATTAGCTCCCCGATAGAGCTAAAGGATGCATATAACTTCGCTTTGACATCTATGCCAAATGTGTTCAGGTTTTTTAAGGAGATACTTTCTTTGAAAATCATCTATAAGGAAAACCAAAGATCAATTGATAGCTTGAAAGCACAAAGACGAATTAGAGATTGGTTTCAACTTTTTTGGGACAAAACGAGTTAACAGATCATTGTGCGAAACCTCCTTCTTTTACTCCCCTTTTTCATTTCAGTAATCAATCTGGCTGGAGCACAAAACATAATTGAGCATTTTGACGCTTCTACACCCGATTATACACTTGAAGAATTAAGGAAGAAATTCCCTAATCAAATTAAAAAATCAGGGTCTGAACTGGAACATGCGACTCTCATAGCACTCCACTACTACCCAAAACTTCGAACTAACAAGATCAAAATAAAGCACAAGAAAAACGTAAAACATCCGATAACAGCCAGCTATTCCTTTTGGAATGCTTTCAAGATTAGGCGTTGGCATAAATATGTGCTGCTCATCAAGAAAGGTTCGTTTGTAGATGGCCTGGACTTGAATGCCAAGGTTGGTTTAATTGGTCACGAAATGGCTCATTTTGAGTATTACAAAAATCGCCCTGCAATTTGCATGATTCCGTGGGGGATTAGATATGTTGTTTCAAGGAAGTTCCGATACAGCTTTGAAAGAGATGCTGATAAAACTACCATTGAAAAAGGCCTTGGCTGGCAACTCATGCAGATCGCATTCTATACCAGCCGGGAGAAAATCAGGGAATTAATGAATGAAAATCCGATTTATGCTAAATGAGGTTTGTGGGATACAAAGCTTAGCAGAGAAGATACCCAAGTCTCACTCCCTTCGGTCGGTCGCAAGGGTATGACGTCAATTTTTTTAAGGTCGTTCACAAATGGTATGAAGTTTTTTTAAAGTCGTCTTTTTACCCCACGTCCTTCCCTTGTGAGGTTGAGGTTACGAAACCGAGACTTGGGAATCTCTTTTTTGAAAAAGCATCGCAATCTTGCCTCGGATTGTGTCCGCACCTACCTAGTAAACATTACTCCTCCATTTTCCAGAAGTAGATACCGCCAGCCTGCTTGCCTAATATTGCAGTATCAACCAGCTTTAAAGAATTGAGGTCGAAAACATCTACTGATCCGGGGTCACCACCTATACCTTCCACGGAAACGAAAGCATACTTGCTATCAGGGCTAATTGCGATACCATGAGAAACTTTCTTGCTATTGTCGAGTCTGGCCAATTCTTGCCCTGATTCAATGTCCCAAATCCCTGTTTTAGCTGCGGTTTTATAGGTAACTACAAGCTTTTGCCCATCAGGAGTAATTTCAACATTGTATGGACCTTTGTCGCCATCAAACCTCCTTGTAATTTTCCATTGATTAAGATCGACTTCTAAAATTTCATTGCTGCCATTTCCAGCAACATACACTTTTGGCAATTCAGGATGTGGAATTACCCAGGTAGGTTTTACAACGGAATGTGACATGCCTTCTTTCATTTCACTGTGATTCATTTCAGAATGTTGCATCTGCGAGTGATCCATGCCATCCATCATCTGCATGTCGTCAGCAGGCTTGTCCAGATTGAGTGTTCTTGAAACTTCCAGATCAAGTGCATCAATCTCAAAGAGCTCCCCACTCATCATGGCCACCGAGTAATGTTTCATGCCATCTGGGGATATCCGGGAGCCATGGGGCATTGCACCAGTTGTGATTTTCTTGAGTTCAGTCATACTCTCGGGATCAACGACCGAAACTGAACTGGGGACCATGTCGCCATGCAAGTTGAAATTGACACAATACAGCAAGCCAGTTGCAGATGAAACTTGCATCGTGGCAGGGAACAATCCCAGGGTTGTTTGACCAACCAACTCATCCGAACCTGTTTTAAATTTGTAAAGGGTACCATATGGATTGCCATGCGCCATAGAGAGGTACCAATAATCACCTGATGGATCAACCGTTATTCCGTGTGGCCCCTCGATCTCTGCAGGCCAAACCCCTACTGGAATTCGTTTTGTTGTTTCCGCTTTTTGGCCGTCAAATTTTACCACCGCTACTTCGTCTTCTGACTCCGCTGTGACGTAAACGTAATAGTTTTGGGCAGTGAGGTGGGTTGTAAAAAACAGTAAAGTCAGGGAGAGCCTGCCAGTTTTGAGGAGATTCTCACGGTTTATACATCCTAGTGAAAACCTGGATTTTATAAACCCCAGAATGACGCATATTATATCTTTTTCGGAGTTCATTCGATCAATCACCTGGTTTGAATTTTTGTATCAGCAGGTTTAGCTGGTTCAAGTTTGGCCGCCCATAGGCCGCTGTTCCAATCACTGTAAAAAATGGTGCCTTTGTGTAGTTGAGCACCCCAGGTAAAAGGTGAGTTTGGCACATAGCCGTTTTCTGCCGATGGTAGAATGAAACCAATTTCACGGCCCTGCTTTTTAAGGTCGCCCATTAACTCTCCACTGATGTCAATGACACGGATTCCGCCATTATAAAAGGCAGCATATAGCAAATCGCCATCCACCCAATAATTATGGGAGCCAGCACCTGGAACCTCAAACCTGGCAATTTCCTCAGGATTATCGAGGTCGGTAAAATCGATGAAATGAAGAAACCCTCCGGCAATATTGGGGCCTTTCATGTTCAATCCGTAAGGAAAGATTTCATCACCTCCGATCACATAAAACTTACCAGTGTCTTTACTTCGATAAGGAAAGGTGGCGTGATTGGCCCCACTTGGGTAGGCATAGCTTGCAAACTGAACCGGATTCTCTGGTGAACCTCCTGCAACACCATTACCAACATCGACCAATTGAATGCCGTCAGACCAGTTGGAGCTATATGCGATACCATCTTCAACCCAAACATCATGGATGGAATGACCTGGCGTATCTAATTCAAACTTGCTCACAATTCGGGGTTTCGATGGATCATCTATATTGATGATATAGTACTTCTGCCCAGCACTTAGCGCATATACATGGTTCCCATAAATAAATAGATTATGAACCCCGCCAGTAAGGTTTTCGGTAAATGTTGAGATAACCTTTGCATCTCTTGGGTTTGTTACATCAATGATGACAATGCCGTTTTTTCGGTTAGAAGCCCCTTCCCTACTGATAATGCACAGCTTTCCATCTTCTGAGATCTTAACATCGTTTACCGTTCTGGCATCAACCTGAACACTATCAATCTTTGTGATGTTTCCTGGATTGGTGACATCCCAAAAGTAGGCAGTGCCATCAGCGCCCCAGGTGCCGGTTACTGCATAGTCCCGGCCGTCAACCCCTTCCCAAATCCAAAAGTCTGATGTGTGCTTATCACCAACATTGCCGTGGCCAACCAACTCCACTTTCCTTTCAATACCTCTTTCAATTACGTTGATTGTTTTTGTTGCCACGATACTCCCACAAGAAGCAGTGATAGTGTAGAGGCCGGGTTCATCAGCTACAAAACGCCCATCTTGCTTAATCAAACCAGATGCGCTGGAGGATACATCATAAGCTTTTCCTGTGAAAGCATAGGTTATTGGTGTGTCATTTATTTCGTTTCCCTTTTTGTCTAAGGTTATAGCTTCAAAATGCAAAACATCACCCTGCATGGCTTCCAATTTGTCTGAATTGAGCTCAATTGAGCTTACTGGATTTGATACGATGTTTACATTTATTGTATTCTCAATTCCTTCAATTTTAGCCGTGATTGAAGATACTCCTTCTTTGAGAACAGTTACATTATAAAAGGGATCGGCTGATGCTTTGCTGTCTGTCTCGAGGGTCACTCTCACATCCTCCCGCTCAAAACCAGTTTCGTCAAAAACCTGGATATCGAGTTGTATTGTGGTGCCCAGGTATATTTTTTCAGGAATATCTCCAATTTGAATTTTAGCCAATTTGGGGTAATTCACTTTTACAGGATAATCTACCCGAAGCCTCAACGACCTATCCCCTGAGGGATGCGGACTGATCACAATTATGCTGTAATCACCAGGTTGTGATGCAGTTACATTTCTATCAGCATCAACTGCAACCGCTTTGGATTTCTTGGAATACATGCGTACCTCACGGTCTATTCTCTCTCCTGTGGCACCAACCACGTAGGCATTTAGCTGGATATTGTCCCCCACTTCCATTATGAGGTTTTCTGGTTCTATTACCAGTTTCTCTTCTTGTGAATAGCTGATATATGGAATTAAGAGGAGTGCTAACAGTAATGAGGCAATTTTCATAAAACTGATGATTTTTTGTAAAGCATAAAACAACCTAAACAGCGCAAGAATTGAAAGTGAAATTAAATAAAGGTGTTATTATCAACTTTCAATGGACACAGATTATATAGATCGTCCTCATCATGAGAGGGAGAATGTAAACTCTGTCCCAACTCCCTCTTCAGAATTTACAGTTATTTCACCATTGTGCTTATCAATTATTCTTTGGACAATACTTAACCCAATCCCCATTCCGTTAAATTCTTCTTCAGTATGAAGCCTTTGAAATGGCTTGAAAAGGCGGTCAACATACTTCATATTAAACCCGGCACCATTATCAACAATTTTTATCTTTTTCGGATTGGCAGAATCTTTTACAACCCTTATTTCAGGTGCATCTATTTTAGAAGAAAATTTAATGGCGTTACCGATCAGGTTTTCCAATAAGATTCTTGTCAGGCCAGGGTCACAATTCAGTATAATATCCTTATCAATCTCCACTTTTGAACCATCCGTTTCCTTCAATTCGTTAAAAATATCCACAGCCATTTTTGACAAATCGATCCTCTCCCGACTCAACTCTTTTCGGGAAACTTTTGACAGCATCAATAAATCCTGAACAATGTTGTTCATTCGCTTTGTGCCATTGATAATCTTATTCAGCACAGCTCTGGCATCTTCATTGAGCTTATCTTCATGATCCTGAATCAAGATTTCGCTGTATATACCGATTGTGCGTAAAGGAGCTTTCAAGTCATGGGACACTGAATAAGAAAAGGCTTCCAACTCATTAACTGCGTATTCCAACTTGGTATTGGTAGCGATCAACTGTGTTGCTTTATCATCAAGTGCCTTCTTTCCTTTTTCAATCCGATTAACCCCATCAGCTATTTGATCACCCATTAGCGTTACTTTTTTCTCAATTTCACCCTCAACGCTCTTGAGCTTTTTATCAAATTTTAGCTGACCATAATTATCCATCACTTCAATAATATCATTAAGGTCACGGCCTATTTTCATTTTCAAAATCTCAATCAGGTCGTTAAAACTGTTCCTCAATCTTGTGAGTTCGGGATGGGAGGTTTCCATGGTCAACGTCCCTAAAATTTGACCCCCTTGAAGGCTCTCGACTGACGAATTGATCTCATCGATAAATTGGTTTTCACGGATAATTCTATCCTTAACCTTATTGACATTCTCATTAATGGATCCAATCATTCGGCCGATCTCATCATTGTATTTCGGGGGGGTCATCTGAACGCGGTTGGTTTTTCGATTTAAAAAATCAAAAAAGCCGAAAAGCCCTTCTTGTAAATTTCTTATGGGCTTAATAACCACTCTATCAATGAAAATGAGGCTGAGAAATGTGGTGACCATTAATACAATCAAACCTGTGATAAAATCCCTGATGAAGGCCATTTTCAGTGGTTTTAAAATTTCATTCTCAGAGGCTGTCACTACAATGTACCAATCGCCAAAGGGTAGCAATTTTGAATAAGCATATATTCTGTCATCATCTGTATAATAAGAAAATGTGCTACTATCGGCCTTAAAAATTTGATTCTCAATAAATGTCAAACCCCGCTGGTTCAGTGAGCTATCCAAGCTATCACTGTCATCATCGCTCTCAACTTTTGACTGATCTTTATGGATTTTAATATGGCCATTGTCATCAATTACAAAAGTCTGACCATTATCACCAATTTGGAGATCATCCATTAATAGGGTCAGTTGATGAATATTATAAGCCACCCAATCAATACCAAGCAAATCGCCATTTTGATCAAAAATCTTTTTGTTTACCCATAAATAGTTTTGTTGACCTGGGGAGTACGGATTTATTCCAAGGCCTATAGTCCTGATCGAATTTTTTAGGTTATAGTACCAATTATGATCTTCAGAAAGCCTCCCCAAAATTCCATTCGTATTATAAAAATTCTTAGTGCTATCAGAGACAAATCCTGCAAAATCGATAGATAGATCCTTAAATGAATAATTCATTTCACGTTTTAACCTACCGATATAGCTGCCTATTTTTTGAGGATCTTTTTCACCAGTCGTCAAGAACTCTATGAGCACTTCGCTTTGCGCCAACGCAGTTGCAACTGCAATACCAGAATTCAATTTAGAGCTCATGGTATGGTAAATGATGTCGACGGTCTCAGGCAATTGCTCCGAAACGACAACTTCGATTAACTCATCTTTGGACTGGAAATAATTGTAAAAAATAGTACCTGCATAGGCCGTAAAGAACAGCAAAGAGGAAGTCAGAACTATTTTCAAGTTCAGACTAGTGAGCAGGTTTTTATGCAACATTGTCTCTAACAAATAACTGGTAACCTCAAATGTATCAAACTGTATTTGCGATCTAAAGCGGAATTCGGAAGAATATTGATATACTGAATTCTACTCCGTGACATGTAATGGGTTGTAAACTCACAACTCGAATTATTCAAAAGCTGAAATTGTTGAAAGTGAGTATGATTCGAAAAAAGTTGAAGAATTATTAAACCGGATTGATGACAAAGTGGAAAAGGAGTATTTGGAATTAATCGCTAGAATGTGATGCTGAATTATCGTAAGAGACTATAATCCTTGTACCTCTTAATCATCTCCCTCCACTTAACTGCATTCTCTTGAGATGGCTTGATCTTTCCTTTAGGATAAATTTCATTGAGTGTTACAGAATCATGCATCTGCGCCCATTCTACGATTGGTTTTAAAAATTCATCTGATTCAGGTTGATCCGGTTTCCAAATGATAAGTACCTCAGCGAGTTTGTCCTCCTTATCAAACCAAAAAGTTCGGGTAGTTTCCGTAGGTGGCTTTCCAATCAGTTCATAAAACTCATTTGACTCAAAAAAAATACCTGTAACTGCATCGTCTTCTTGGTCGATTTTTAGACCACCTTTCAAAGTCGATTTTGAGTGGAACACTTCATCCCATTCTGCCCAGGGGCCTTTGCTTGCTTCACCTTTGATCCGAATGATAGGCTTCCCCTGCCTGTCTTCAAACCAGGTTTTGAATGTATCCGCTACAAATTGATGATGGGAACCATCTGCAAGGGCTTTAGCCTCAAGGTAAGCGTTCATTTTTGATCGAAGTATTTCAGTCCTGTTTGCTCCACAGGCCCAAAACAGTGTCATGCAGATTACCAGTACAATCCTCATAACTCCAAGATGGCAAGGCCAGTTGAGTTATAGCGTTAACAATTTCCTAATAATTGTTAATGACTGCCGATGTTTGCACTGATTTTTAGCAATTCTATTTGAGGGAAAACCCTTTAAGTTTATCAAACTAAAATTAGAAAAATGCACACATACTAGTACCCCTGTTCCTCATACTTCTCCTTAAACCTTTCATAGAGCATTTGTTGTTTGCCATCGAGGTTAACAAGCCGGCCAGTTATATAGGCACTGGTGACTTTGCTAGTCATCATGTCAAGCAGGTCACCTTCAGAAACCACTATATGTGCGTCTTTACCAGTTTCAAGACTGCCAGCCATTGCATCTATCCCAAGAATTTTGGCCGTATTTAAAGTTAGCATAGAAAGCGCCTCTTCTTTGTCAACGCCATATGCAGCTGCGGTGCCGGCAAAGAAGGGAAGGTTCCTTGAACTTTGAAGGCCCTCATTGTAGGCAAGGCCAACCAAAATACCAGCCTCATTTAACAAATGAGGAAGCTTATACGGCATATCTACATCCTCCTCAACCCTACCCGGCAGCCTATGGACACCGCCTAACAGTACGGGAATGTTATTATCCTTAAGGAAGTCTTTAACATACCAGGCATCACTGCCCCCAACAATCACAATGCCTTCGATACCATAGCCCTGGGTTTTCTGTATTGATTCTACAATTTCCTTTGCGTTATCTACATGGATAAAGAGCTTTTTGCCACCTGAAAACAAACCTTTCATGGCCTCCATTTTAAGGTTTACAGTCTCCGGTGTTCCAACTTCCGTATACGATTTGGCATCCCTTAAAAATTCGTCGATCTGGGTAACTATATTTTCATAATTCTGATTCTTTCTTCTTTCAGGATTAAAAAAGTTGCCTTGAATCCATCGGGTTGGCCAATTGAGATGTATACCATCGTTCGCTTTGTAAACTGCATCCTCCCAGTTCCAACCTTCTAATGCCATAATCGATGAAGTCCCCGATATAACACCTGATTCCGGTGTGGATTGAGCCAGCAAAATACCATTGAAGCGCATGGTTGCAATTAATTCTGAATCTGTATTATAGGCTACCAATGCTCTTGTATTTGGATTAAAATCCCCTACTTCAGCGTAATCCCTGGTTGGCCTGAGGGCCCCTACTTCTTCAAGGCCCAAACGTGTGGAAGGTAAAATTAAGCCGGGATAGATATGCTTGCCTGCACCGTCGACAGTATTATAACCAGCAAGATCAATATTGACGCTTCCAGCATCCCCCACATAAGTAATCTTACCATCAGCGAATGCTACTGATGCATTTTCTATTACCTGACCATTGCCAACATGAATGGTGGCGTTGGTGATGACGGTTGGAGTTTGCTGTGGACCAACAGGTTCGGGGACTTGAGCCATCAAGCTGAACCCTAAAAATGTTGTGAGTATATAAATGAATAATTTCATGTCAATGGATTTTAGTGCTGGTAGATTGAATAGTCGTTAGAAATGGCTTCGTCTTCACAATGGCTGTCATCAGGTGCTTCAGGTTTTGGCTTTCGTCCTTTGCCATTACCATTTTCCGCCTCCATTTTAGCAATCAACCGGGCCCGCTCTTTTTGAATGTATTCTTTTAATTGCTGATCCCTTTCAAGATCAAAATAAATTGTGCCATCCACCATAGTTTTTTCCGGCTTGGCATAGACCGATAATGGATTTGCATTCCATAGTACCAGGTCAGCATCTTTTCCCGTTTTAATGCTACCCATCCGGTCATCCAGGTGCAACAATTTGGCTGGGTTCAGGGTAACCATCTTCCAGGCATCTTCTTCGCCCATGTCTGCGTACTTAATGCTTTTTGCAGCTTCCTGGTTGAGCCGCCTTGCCATTTCCGCATCATCAGAATTAATGGCTGTAACCACCCCGACCATATTCATTAAGGCCGGACCATACGGAATAGCCTCCTTCACTTCCCACTTATAAGCCCACCAATCCGCAAAAGTGGAGCCACCAGCCCCGTGTTCAGCCATCTTATCAGCTACTTTATAGCCTTCAAGGATGTGGGTGAAAGTATTGACATTAAAATCAAATTTCTCAGCCACCTTCATCAACATATTAATTTCTGACTGAACATAGGAGTGGCATGAAATAAAACGTTCCTTGTTGATTATTTCTGCAAGTGCTTCCAGCTCAATGTCTTTTCTCGGAGTTGGGGTATTTGCTTTTGCTTTAGTTGAGAGGGCGTTATACTTCTTCCACTCCTCATCGTAAGCTTTGGCCCTTGTGAACGCATCCATAAAAACCTGCTCCACTCCCATTCTGGTTTGCGGATATCTGATGTTATGAACCCTTGGCCGGTTACCATGCTTTACATTTTCACCAAGGGCGAATTTGATATAGCCATCAGCCCCTGCAATTTTTAAGTTATCAGGATTATGGCCCCATCGGAACTTCACTAGAGCTGACTGACCACCAATTGGATTTGCTGAACCATGGAGCATTTGAGCAGCGGTGACCCCTCCAGCCAACTGTCTGTAAATGTCGATGTCTTCCGAATTGACAGCATCATACATCCTAACTTCAGCAGTGCTAGCTTGAGATGATTCATTAACCCCTCTCAGGGCGGCATGTGAATGCTCATCAATAATCCCGGTGGTGAGGTGCTTGCCTGTTCCATCAATTTCAATTGCCCCGGCAGCCGATAAATCCTGACCTATGGATGCGATCTTACCATCGCTTACTAGCACATCGGTATTTTCTACAATGCCAGCTGATTCATTAGTCCAAACAGTGGCATTTTTGATCAGATAAGTTTTAGCACTTGGGATTTCCTCTGAACCATAGGCCATGAAGGGGTAGATTACACTGCCCAAATCATCTGGTTTTTCCTCAGGTTCTTTATCTTTTGATTTCGATTCAACCGCTTCTTGAAAAGTAGCAGTCCAAGTAATCCATGACCCATCGCTCAACTGACCATTGCCTTTTAGGTTTTTGTCATCTTTCCAACCATGCAATCTTACCGGGCCGTCATCATCATCTCGTTGAAAATTCATCCCAATGTTTTGACCCTCGAATTTCGACTTAACACTCACATCTGTAGTATCATTAACCTTTAGCTTCACCTTATGACTTCCAGGATCTCCAGAAATCTCTAGCTCTAAATTTGTCCCATCAAGCTGAAGATCGTATTTACCGCCAAAGTCTGTTGCATTTAAATCTTTAACTACCGTTTGCCGGCCTTGTACCCACGTCTCGAGAATTTCAGAATCAGCATTAAAGATATTGTCAGATGAAATGAAGAAATTCGCCAGGCTTCCTGGATTCAATGAGCCTACATCCGCATTTGCATTCACCATGGAGGCTGGTGTGTAAGTAACCGATTTTAGTGCAGTACTTTCAGATAACCCGTAAACCACTGCTTTTCTCAGGTTCTTCCAAAACTTGTCAGGTTTTAGGCCGTCTGAGGTAATGGCAAAATTGATCCCAGATTGTTCCAACGTTGCCGGATTTGTGGGGGCCAATTCCCAGTGTTTCATATCGGTCAATGAAATATCTAGCGTGACTAACGGGTCATTGACATCAAACGCATCAGGATAATCTATTGGAATGATCAGAGATGCGCCGGTAATTTTGATCTCATTTATGCGTTGGTATTCATTTCCGCTCCCTTTGATAATGTAATCCTTACCAAACTCTTTGGCTATTTTGGCTATCAAAAGAATATTCAGATTGTGCGATGCATCAAAAACCTGTGGAAGGTTTTGTTGGTCATTAAAAGCATCAAGGCTTTGATTATTTAATGTTTCGTTCAAAGAAGACTGATACCATTTTGCATCATAATAAGTTTGCCTTAATAACGCCACAGAACCCATAATTGAATTAGGATAAAGCTGTGTTGAGCTACCTCGATCAAAGGAATAATGTGCGGAGGCCCTCTCCTTGATTATAACATTCTGCTCATCATCGTCTGCAAGTGAAACCAAAACCGAAGTGCCTCTGGCGATGCCATCTTTCACATGGCTTAGTGCAGCACCAAAGCCGGCTTTCCGCAAATGTTCAGCATCATGAGCATCAACTTCGAATTCTAAAGTGGCGTCCGTTTCAGGCCTAATTGTTTGGTTCCATGCAAAAGCCCCTTCTTTGTTGCTTTCTAATTGTTGGGGGCCAAAAAAATTAAACGACGCCCTCTCCACTTTTGGGAGTCCATAACCAGAATAGATGTCAACAAGTGCCGGATAAATATATCGACCGCCTAAATCAGTCACAATTGCACCTTTTGGAACAGGGTTATTAGCGCCCAACTGTACGACCCGGCCATCATCGATGACCAAAGTGGCATTTTCAATTACTGTTTGATAATCTTTATAAACGGTGCCGTTGGTGAAAGCATAGAGCCCCACTCTTTTATCTTGTACCCCATTGGTCGGAAATGTTTCCTGACTGAATGCCGAATGTTGGAACAGCAAAGCAATCAACAGGCAAGTAATTAGTCTCATATAAATTAATTTAAAAAGGCTAATGTAATGACTGAGTGGATTTCTAAGAAAAGGATTATTTGAGTGGTGATTATATTTCATCTGAGTAGACCACCCGAACATCGTCCCTGAGATTATATTTATTGCTCAACACCTGGCCATAGGCACCCGCAGAATGAATGGCCATCAGGTCACCTCTCTTGCTTTTAGGTAACTTCAGGTCTCTTGCAAACGCATCAGTAGTTTCACAAATTGGCCCAACCACATCGTAAACCTGCTGGTGCTCCTCATGCTGGGCTGACAGATTAGTTATAAGATGCTCCGCCTGATACAATGCCGGTCGCATGAGCTCTGTCATCCCGGCATCTAGGATAAGGAAATGCTTCTTCTTGCCAACCTTTTCATAAAGCACCTTTGTAATCAACAGCCCACACTGGCCAACGATTGCCCTACCTAATTCGAAATGGACTTCCTGCCCATGTCTCACCTCAAGGTTTTGATTAAAAACTTTAAAAAAGCTTTCAAAGTCGACTATTGGGTGAGCAATCGGGTTGACGTAATCAATACCAAGGCCGCCCCCCACATTTAAATGAGGTAAGGCAATCCCCTTATCATCAAAAATCTTTTGAATGTCATTCACCCGGTGACATAACTCAACATATCTACTCAAATCAGTAACCTGAGACCCAATGTGAAAATGGATGCCAATCAGTTTTAGGTTTTTGGACCTGTGAACTAACTCAAGTACATCATCTAATTCCCAAACATTGATTCCGAACTTGTTCTCTTCTAATCCAGTAGTAATGTGGTGATGAGTTTTCGCATCAACATTGGGATTAATCCTCAATGAAATGTTGGCGGTTTTACTCAGACCTCCTGCAATTTCATTTATTACTTCAATCTCCTGATATGATTCACAGTTGAACCCAAAAATTTCGCTGTTCAACCCCACCTCAATTTCTTTATCAGTTTTACCAACACCTGCAAAAACAATATCAGCCTTATTAAATCCGACTTCAATTGATTTTAAAACTTCATTGCCACTCACACAATCAGCACCAAAACTATAATCCCTGGTTATGCCCAAAATCCTGTCATTATAATTCGCCTTGACAGCATAATGAATGTGATATCCGAATTTCGAACTCTGCTTTTGAGCTGCCTCACAAGTTTGATGAAGCAAGTCCAAATCATAGAAATAGCAGGGGGTTTCTAGAGATTGGAATTGTGAAGAGGGAATTCTCATATGATGGGAATTTTTGAAGTTCGCAAATATAATTAGCCTACATTGGGAGGCCTTTTGCGTTTTTAATTAAGATATATGGCACATTATTCTCCTAGGTTTGACGACTTTACCATTACCCACCTTGGCGTAGACATTACCCAGAATACCGACTACTACCCCTTTGGCAGCTACATGAGCCACTGGCAAAAGCCTGACGAAAACTACCGCTTTGGCTACCAGGGTGAGTTTGCCGAAGAAGACGACGAAACCGGCTGGAACCAGTTTGAAGCCAGGATGTATGATGCCATGATTGGCAGGTGGTTGAGTGTTGATCCTGCTAGGCAGTTTGCTAGCCCATATTTGGGAATGGGTAATGACCCTCTGAATGGAATTGACCCAGATGGAAGGGACTGGTTTAGAGATCCAGATACAGGGGAACCAGTATGGCTTGGAGCTACGGCGACATTTACAGATAATGGTGGGGTAACTTGGGAACACATCTCAAGTTCTACTGACTTAATCGTTGCTACCCATAATAGAGATTATAATGATGTTATCGGAGCAGAGCCAATAAACTCAGCATTATTTGAAGTGTACGATGCCACTGTTGATTTATTAAATCCAGTAGGTTCTATCTATGGAAATACTGTTCCAGCGGGACAAATTAGTGGTGAAGTATCCCTTACATTTTGGAATCCTGAAAAAACTCGAGTGCGTGAATTCAACACCATTGCTGAAGGTATTTATCGAACAATTCAAATGCCGAGAGCTTCAAAACCACCAGATGACCCATCACTCTATCTTGTCGGAAGTATTCCGACGACTCATTACAGTCCGAGGAGAGAAGCGACCGGAGTTTTCTTACATTGGGGAAACCCAAATGGTGGAACACTAACTAGTAGAAGTGGAGTTGGGCCTCAGTATTCAGAAGCCTGTTTAACAACTGGTTGTGGAGTAGGAGCAAGAACCAATCACCAAGTCTTTTATGATACTTATTTAAAAAATTTCGATGGACACTTATGGCTACGAGGAAGATAATTTACTTGGCACTTTTTGTATCAATACTTCAGTCTTCTTGCGTAAGTCAGTCTTTAAATGGCTGGGTCGGAGTCAGAGTCAACGCCTCATGTTATGATACATTGAAAATAGGAAATAACAAATACACAGAATTGTATTGTGAAAGCAATTATCTCGAGAGAGGTAATGTTATGATTAATCATGACACCATATCATTAAGTTCGATGGTTCCAATAAAAGATATTCCAGAAGTTGTTAGACCCTCTGGTGATGGAGATCAATTAATTATGTTTAGAACTAAGAAGTATATCCATAATGCGGAAGGTGATTTGGTTTGTGTCTCATTCTATGACCACCTCTACCAGTATGAAGAAACCTATGACACCTCAAACGACGAGGGTTGGATCTATAAAAAACTAAAATAATATACCCCATCACCTAGCGTAAGTTTGCAACTTGTGCTCCAACCTAGCGCAAGTGTTAAGCGATAGTGGACTTGCAATAAAATACTGGACATTAGGTTAAGCAGCATTTGCTAATTGACTTAAGTAAAATTGTTCTGGTGATTGATATCGTAGGTACGCATGTTTTCTTTTCCTGTTGTACCATATTTCAATAAATTCAAACACCTC
>JAVKCG010000010.1:0-1249 GCA_040222875.1 Cyclobacteriaceae bacterium
TCAATTCAGAGGATCAGTTTGAATTCTACTCGTCAGAATTTATCATTGATGAACTAACAAAATACAAGACCAAGCTTCAGTCACTGACCAAAATGACAGAGGAAAAGATTGACATTTCGATTCATCAAACCCTAAAAAATATTGACCTAATTTCATCGGAAGCAATTTCCGAAACATATTGGAAACAAGCGTATGAGCTTGCTGCTGATGTGGACGAAGATGACACTCCATTTCTCGCCACTGCCATTGGTATAAAGGCAGCCATTTGGACAGGTGACAAAAAACTGATCAACGGATTAAGAGCGAAGGAATTCCAAGACATTTACTCAACGGCAGAACTGTACGAACTAAGAAAATAACGAAATGCCAATAAACACTAAAATGAATATGCCAACTGAGCCATCGGAAAGGGCATTGCGAAAAACTACCTTCAGTGGTTCTAGCTACTGGGGCGCATACTCATTTTAGCTGGTCGTTATGCGCAATGACTAAATCATGTATCGATTATTTTTTCTTCTAATAATTCTACTTTCTTTCGGCCGATCTTACAGTCAGACTGACCAAGAACTTGCAACAAGAATAGCCCTCGAAGCAAGAACTATAGACGAGATTGAAGGTGCGACTGGAAAATACAAGTTCAACAAAAAACGCCAGCGTTTGTTGAATTTAGGAATAATTCAGACTGACTACCAACTGGCAAGGAGAAAGAAATTCGAACGGATTGGATTAAGGACTCTATCAATTAATTCCATCATAATTTATTCAGAAGTATATAGTTGGGATTTTAATGATAAATGGTTTGATGATGAAGAGAACGAACCACCTTGGAGCTATCAAATATTGGGAACGAATTCCAATGATCAATTCCATGAACTGAATTTAAATGTTGAGCATTTAATAAGATTACCAACTACCAGTTCGATTTTTGGTTACGCATGTTATGCCAATGGAGGTTTGCCCGAAGAGGGACTTTCTATGATGAAACTGGTGAACAAAATGGATACTATTGAACTCTCTAAATGGATATTCAGTGTTAACCCTGTTCGACAAGGATTTGCTTATTTAGGATTTTCCCTATTGAAGTCTAAAGGTGTTCAAATAGATTCATCAGTTTCAAACAAAATGAGCCAACTCAAATCAAGTGATTTTGAAATTTTGATGTGTTCAGGTTGTACAATCCGTGAATCCGTTCCTTTTTCTGAACTGCTATCAGACGAAAAGGCACAACGTTTTATCAATAAGCACTCAG
>JAVKCG010000011.1:0-3139 GCA_040222875.1 Cyclobacteriaceae bacterium
GAATCACCTAATGCAAATAATTTCGTGCCATCCGTATTAAATGCAATATCACCATAAGAACTTTGACTGATTACTGTAGCTGAACCATTGTTTGCTTGTACTGCTGTTGAAACATCATAACGGCCTGGAAATATTGGTGGGTCATTCACTTCATTGATAGTAACTACAAAACTGTCTTCGGTAAATAATTCCCCATCGCTGGCTCGAACCGTAATATTGGCTACTCCGAATTGGTTCGTCTGATAATCCAGAGTAAGTGCTGAATCACTAATTGTTGCTGTGACCAATGTGGGATTATCGTTTACTTCTAAAGTGTAGATCAATGAGCCAGACGCAGTTTCTGCATCGCTGAAGTTAGTACTTAAATCGATTAACGTATTTGGTGCATTCTCATCCACCGTTACATCAGCAATTGGGTTGTTTACAACCGGAACCTTATTAGCTTTCATCTTACCTGGAATTGGGTCCTGAATATTTTGCTTTAAATATGGATAACTCACCGAATCCCCTGTTACTATAGACCAGGTGTTAGTAAAATCAAAGCCTGCATTAGAGTAGGTGAGAGAGTCTTTCATAGCTGAGTTCGAAACATCGGTAGTTCCTATGCCACTCACATCCCAATAGCTGTTGGTTGGTACGTCAGACAACGTACCTGCAAAGTAAGAATTAATGGCTTTATAACTTCCCGTACCAACAATCCCATCAATATTTACTACATCATCATTTCCCGTTATTGTAGCTAACGAATAGCTATTTACAATCTTGGGATCAGTATAATCACCCGTTCCAGATATACCTCCAGCGCTTTCGCTACCTATAACACTACCCATAGAGTAACTTGTTTGTATTTCACCCCCTCTAAAGCTACCAACAATACCTCCCGAATTAGCTCCCGAGACTGTACCACTAAATAGACTATTGATTATTTTTACGTTACGGAAAGTATCACCGGCAATTCCTCCGGCTTTTGTTGTTCCTGAAACAGTACCCACGAATGAACTCTCAGTAATAGTTCCACTATTCCATAAAGTTCCTGCTATACCACCTACACCTTCTGAAGAAGTAAAGGTAGAAGTAACCGTACCGGTTATATGTACATTAGAAACCATCCCTCCTGATACATAACCAACAGCTCCGGTATTATATTCATAAGAGCTTGTAATGTTCACATCCGTAAGCGTAACGTTCCGAATTGTTCCTGAATGTAATCCGATTAAACCTACATACTCACGGGTATTGTTATTGATATACAGACCAGAAATAGTATGATTGGCTCCATCTAAACTGCCTGTAAACGTTTTATAACCCCGGGTTAATGGGACCCACCCTTCTCCTTGGTTATAAGGAGCAACATCAAGGTCAAGATCAGAAGTCAATTTAAAATGATCCTCAATAACAGACCCTACATACATTTCATAAACCAAGGTTCTGATGGAATCAAGCTGGGCAACTGTTGAGATTAGGAATGGATTTGCTTCAGTTCCAATTCCACCATCAAATATATTTGCCAATATATACCCACTGGAAACCGTAGCACCGCCTTCAAATCCATCATTCGGAGTCACATCCAATCGCAGATATTTTAAGTGATCGTTTCTTGTTGGAGTGTAAGTAATGTCTGTAGAGTCAGTTATCATCGTCTTGTTGCTTCCAGAAGCATCATTAGCACGATACCATTGGTAAGTAGTTCCTGATTCTGTATCTCCATCTGCATCTGTAAAATCATATTTGGCAGTAATTTGAGCACCGGTCTTAACAGAACCTTCGCCAATATTTATATTGCTTGCCACAGGGGCATTGTTTGTACGCCCTTCGTCAATAATCGTCCAGTTGTTAGGACTTCCTGTTAGAACTGCACGTGCTTCTTCTGCTGCTGGAGAGTATTTTCCTGGTTCTACATTTAAGGTTAGGTTTGGTTGTACGCTTGGTAAATTTGCCCAACCAATCAATAAGGAATCGTAGTTTTCTGTAGTAGTTGCAGCATCAAATAAAAACCCTTCAAAATTTGATACATTAGAAATATTCCAGCCTCCAATATTTTGATTAAAGGAACGGGCATTATAAAACATGGACTCCATATTTGTTACAGAACTTACATTCCAACCGCTGATATCCCCGTTGAAACTGTTGGCATAATAAAACATAAGCCTCATATTTGTTACAGAGCTTACATCCCAACTACTTATATCCTGATTAAATACGGTTGCTTGATAAAACAAACCTTGCATATTCAACACAGAGCTTACATCCCAATTAGCAAGAGAGCCATTAAAACTGGATGCATTATCAAACATTTGACTCATATCAGTTACTGAAGAAACATCCCAACTACCTATATCCTGATTAAATGAAGATGCGTCAGAAAACATAGCCGACATATCCGTAATGCCACTTGTACACGTTGTTGCTGCATTTTCCTGGGTAATCTGATCTTTGCTTCGTTTGGTGTATTCAATGTCATTTATCGTTCCGGTGTCTCCAACTGCTGCTTCGCTACAGGTTATGGTAACTCCGTTTTCAGCTAATAGGAATATCGGTGGAACACTTACCCAACCACTAGAAACCGCCACGCCGGATTCAAGCCCATCATTCGGGGTAATCTCTACTTTTACAAACAAACCGGCTTCAACCGATGTTGGAATAAAGGTGGAATCGGTTGCTCCAACTATTTCTGCCTCATTAGTACCTGTCGCATCATCGGCTCTGTACCATTGGAAATTAGCGCCTGCATTTGCATCTCCATCAGCATCACTGAAATCGTAGGTTGCAGCAAGGGTTTCTCTCACTTTTGGAGTTCCTGCAATACCTACGTTACTCGCTACCGGGGCTATGTTTTCAAAAACATCTGTTACGGTTATAGTGAGTGTAATACTTTCTGTATTGAATTCAGCTTCTCCATCATCGGCTTGAACAGTCACTACATACTCGTTATCTCCATCGGCATCTGTTGGAATCTCAAAGTCAGGTGCTGTTTTAAAGGTCAGAACTCCTGTACTCGCATCGATATTAAAAGCTCCGGCATCTGTCCCACCACTAATCGAATAAGTCAGTCCTTCATCTGTAGCTCCTCCATCACCATCGGTGGCTTGTATGTCAATCACGGTGCCCGCGCCGTTCTCTGCAAAACTAACTGTATTTG
>JAVKCG010000012.1:0-1329 GCA_040222875.1 Cyclobacteriaceae bacterium
CATCTTTACATTTGCCTGAATGGAAAAATACAATTCTTATCTTAGGGAAAAGGAGGAGAACTTAGCTAATGCATAGGTTTAATACCTCTACAAAATGTCAGTCCTCCTTTCCCTTATTGGTTGAACCTAATCACCCGATAGAACTATAGGCCTGCATGCCTGATAAAGATGATAGTGGGTTCAACTTTTTTATTCATCTTACTACTCAAGTTATGAAAAAATCTGTTTTTATTGGAATTGATGTCAGCAAAAGCTCCTTAGATGTAGTGGTCTTTTTACCAGTGTCCCCCGAGAAATTTGTCCACAAAAAGCTGGCTAACAGTCCAAGTGGCTTTCGTAAATTGATGCGGTGGATTACTACCGATCATGACCTTGAAACCTGCCTGTTTTGTCTTGAGGACACTGGGAATTACAGTGTAGGCATCGCTTATTTCTTAGCCGATCATCAAGCCCATGTATGTGTAGAGTCTGCTTATCGTATCAAGCACTCTATGGGTATTCAACGTGGTAAATCAGATCCTGCGGATGCTCAGATGATCGCGCGCTATGCCTATCGTTTTGCGGACCAGCTGCGCCTGTTTTCCTCTCCCTCCGATTCGGTAGCTCAACTTAAAGCGTTAATGTCCTTCAGAGTTCGTCTGATTAAGCAAAAAACCAGGTTGGCCGTAGCAATTGCTGAAACAAAGTCGCTCCAAGACGTGGTGGATATTTCCTTCATGATCTCTTCTATGGATAAGCAACTTAAAATTATCAACGAGCATGTTAAACAATGCGATTTGAAAATTGAGCAGCTTATCCAACAGGATCAGCAACTGCATCATCAAGCCCAACTACTGCTTTCTATTCCGGGCATTGGAAAGGTTATTGCCGCACAGGTGCTAGCCTCTACTCAAGGTTTTACTAAATTTGATAACTGGCGGAAATTTGCGTGTTATATCGGTACTGCCCCGTTTCCTCATCAATCAGGCACCAGCATCAGGGGAAGGACCAAAGTATCTTCTTTTGCCAATAAACGACTGAAGGCTTTACTGAATATGGGTGCGGTGAACACCTTGAAAAACGATAACGAATATCATCGTTTTTATGACAGAAAAGTCAAAGAGGGAAAGCATCACATGGTTGTCATTAATTCTATTCGCAATAAGTTAATTAGCCGGATGTTTGCGGTCATTCGTAGAGATTCACCTTACGTATATCTTCAGGTTGATTAGATAGAAAGGAGAGAAAAGCGGATACTTTGATCACTAATAGTGACCCTGAATCCCTATGTCTAGATCTTAAAATAATAACATCTATAGGCTTGCTTTTCTAATAGAACATTTTGTTGGC
>JAVKCG010000013.1:0-10297 GCA_040222875.1 Cyclobacteriaceae bacterium
TTACCATCGGCGTGGATGGCGAACCTGCCCTTTTCTCTCGCATGCACATGCTCGTGATTGGGCCAGGGCCAGCCGCCAAACTGCGTGCGTTGGTACTCCCGTACCCGTGGGCTGTCCCCTGACAGCACACTTCATCATTCCTGTCTGTCGGGGGACAGACCAGGGTGTGGTTAGCAAGAACAAAAAGTAAAGAGGGCGCTCTTGCGGCTTGCACAGAGCGACCTCTTTACTCGTTACCCTCTTTGCCCGTTACCCTTTCTCCTCCACCTTACCATCGGCGTGGATGGCGAACCTGCCCTTTTCTCTTGCATGCACATGCTCGTGGTTGGGCCAGGGCCAGCCGCCGAACTGTGTGCGCTGGTACTCCTGCATGGCCTGCTGAATTTCTGCCTGGTTGTTCATCACAAAGGGGCCATACTGCGCCACTGGCTCGCCAATAGGCTTGCCTTGCAGCATCAGGAGAAAGCCAGTCTCTTTGCCGTTCGTTAACACCGCTTCCTGGTCGGCTTGCAACTCCACCGCCTTGTAGGCATTGATGCTTTGGTCTTCCACCTGTAGCAACTCGCCTTTGTAGAAGTAAATCGACCTTTTGGCTTCCTTCGAAGCTTTGGGCAATGTAAACGTAGCACCGGGTTCCATTTTAATCGTCCAGATGGCGACGTCGTGGTCGGCATCGTTAGCCCACGAATGAGGTGGGGGAGTAGGGGCGGTTTTGTCGTCCAGTTTACCGGCCACGATCATTACCTCAGTAGCCTTGCCATTGGCGTCTTTCACCACTTCCCGGGGAATGGTTTCATTCCACAGCATGGCAAAGTGAGGAGGCACCAGCTTGTGCTTCTGCGGCAGGTTGAGCCAGATCTGGAACAGCTCCAGCGGATTGCCGTTCTCCTTGCTTAGCAACGGAAACATCTCCGAATGCTGCACGCCTTTACCGGCCGTCATCCACTGTACGTCGCCATTGCCAAAGCGGGCGGCAGCACCGAGGGAGTCAGAATGGTCGATCAGGCCTTTGGTGGCGATGGTTACCGTTTCGAAGCCACGGTGAGGGTGGGCAGGGAAGCCGGGCACCTTCGAGCCGTGGTACATTCTCCAGCCGTCTTTGATGGTAAAGTCGTTGCCAATGGCTCTACCGGCGAGGGAAGCATCGGGGCCCATCTTGTCGTTGCCTTTAGGATAGGCATCGGCATGGTGCACACAGAAGAGGAAGGGATCCTGGGTTTCCCAGGGGAAGCCCAGTGGTTTTATTTTGATGATGGCTGACATATCGTGTTCCTTTCAGTTGTTTATATGTATATACACGTAACTAACGAATCAGTCGGAAATTAGTTCTGATGGACAAGGTAAAAAAGAAAGCTGCTGCACACACCATCCGCCACAGGTTTGCTACCGCACGGTTGGGCCACCATTGACTCTGGCATGGCACCGACCTCCGGTATATCCAGCACCTGCTGGGCCATGAAAACCCAAAAACAACACAAATTTACACACACATTACCACCAAGGGATTTGATCAGCTAAAAAGCCCCCTGGATGGCTTGGATATTTAATACCAAAACTTTATGTTTCATATTGGTGAAAAATCTATGATTTTTGTTCAAGATCCCACCGTAACTATAGGAAATATAAATGCTGTACCCGGGCATACTGGGGTTTGCACAATCGTTAGCTCTCATTTGAAAAACCGAATATGCCGATATATAAACTTGACGGACATAAAATAATTGAACTTCAACAGACTACTTTCTCAAACGAGAGAATTGATGAAGCGAGAGACTTACAGAAATTTATAATCAATTCAATAGAAACAGTTGAGAACAATTTATTTGTCCTCAGTAGTGAGTTTGGTGATTGGGAAGACAGTAAGAGAAGAATTGATATTCTATGTCTTGACAAAGATGCAAACTTAGTAGTTGTAGAGCTTAAAAGGACGGAAGATGGCGGTCATATGGAACTTCAGTCAATAAGATATGCGGCTATGGTTGCTAATATGACTTTTGAAAAAGCAGTCAAGGCATTTCAGCATTATGTAGATAAAAATCAACTTGAAATTGATAACCCACAAGAAGCTATTTTAAGTTTTTTAGAATGGGATGACATTAACGAAGAAGAGTTCGCAAATGATGTAAGGATAATATTAGTATCGGCTGACTTTTCCAAAGAAATCACCACTTCTGTTTTGTGGCTAATTGAAAGAGATATTGATATAAAATGTATCAGAATTAAACCACAAAAAGACGGTTCGAATTTATATTTTGATATTCAGCAAATTATTCCTCTACCAGAAACGACTGACTACCAAGTAAAATTAAGAGAAAAGGCGGCCGAACAAAGACAAGCACGTAGAGAAAGCAGTCGTGATTATTCAAGGTTTGATGTTACAATAAACAGTAGGGCTGAAAGTAACCTTAACAAACGACAGACTATGCATTTGGCAATTAGCGAAAGTGTGAAGTTTGGAATAAGCCCGAAAAAATTAATGCACTTAACGGGAGAAAGAAGATGGATTTGGGTAGATAAAGAATGTAATTCAAAGCAGGAGTTTGAAGAAGGGGAAATAAAAAATGTAAGAAGTTACGACCCTTCAAGATGGTTTAACGAAGATAACGAACTGCTTGTATTTGATGGCAAGACCTACGCTTTTAGTAATCAACACGGTAAAGGAACATTTGATTTGGTTAAAAATATTCTTAGCGAATACCCTGAATTACAAGGAGAAATAAAGAAAAACGAGAGCTAACAATGTATATAAAAGTAGGCGAAACAGTAGTAAATTCAAGGCTTTCAACTCGTATCAAACTTTGTGTTTAACCGAAAGTTTCGTGCTTCGTACTCGCCTACTTTTCATATACTAACCGTTAGTGGCAAGGCAAAGCCAACACAAAAACAAACAAAACCAAGAACACTTGATAAGCTTTCAGAATCGTGAAGAATAGAAATCTGGGAAATGGTGGAAAAGAAAATCACTACACTTATTGGTAAAGCCATAAGGGAAGGAAAATACCTGAACATTACCTATCAAAATAAGAGTGGAGAGATTACACCTTTTTGGATCAGCATACTGGATATCAATGAAAGAGATGAACTGCGGGTAAACATGTTCAATGTTACAAAAGATGACCCCATCAGAGATTCCAAAATATTCATTTCAGCTATTCAGACTGCCGAAATCCTGAAATTTTCACACTATAATGTGCCAGAGAAACTTATTCGAAGGCTGGATGAAGATGAAAGTTTGCAGATTTATGAATTTGACCGGTATGACAATAATATACTGAACTACTACCTGGAATGCTACAAGGCCAATAAAGACCCTTTTCTATACAAGGCTCATTTAATTCCGGGGGTGGATCTGACGGAGTTGGCAATTAAAAATCCATATCAGTTAAGCGACGAACTTCAAAAACAGATTATAAAAGATATCTATCACAATGATTACAACAAGTATTATGCCTACGAGCTGGCTATAAGTGAGTTTTCAATTGATTTACGTTCGAAGGGGAAATTTGTAATTGCATTTAGAAAACTCACACTTGATCCTGTAGACAAAACATTGCATGTGAGTAGTAAAACACAATTCAATGCGAATTTTTATATCGAAGATGTAAAGCATTCATTGTCGTACTACACCGATTTGAGTTCGACAGATTTTGAAGCGATGTACTTAGACAATAAATCTGATGCCATAGAATTATTGCGAACCCATTTCAAAACTGGTGAATTGCCAAATACAAGACCTGAAGTAGTTGTGCTGGGGTATGCACAGATAGATATCTCTGGCATTTACGACAACATACATACTGCATATGAGCTCAAGGAAATGGAGATTCCATTAAGGGCATTCTTTCAAAACTTATCATTGCTGGACAGACAAAACCGTAAAGAACCTCACATTGCGCTGTATGACCGGAATATAAATATTGATCAAATTCAGACCATTTACAATGCGCTAAAATACCCGATCACGTATGTGCAGGGACCACCCGGAACGGGCAAAACACAAACCATATTGAATGTAATTGTGAATTGCCTGACCAATGGTAAGACATTATTGATTTCGTCAAATAACAATGTGCCCATCGATGGGATTAAAGATAAATTATACCTAGGAAAGTACAGAAACAAAGAAACTCTGCTTCCCATACTCAGGCTTGGAAACAACAAATGTGTAGCTCAGGCACTGCATCTCATTAAAGAACGGTATGCTTTTGAAACCAGAGATGTACCTAAGGAAGAACTATTGTCTAATCTCAAAGAAAAGTCGAAAGAGAAAAACAGAAGATTGCTTGAGAAAATTAAAGATCATGAAACCAGAATAGAACAGACGCAAAACCTGTCGTTTGTCAGCAGTCTGCTATCAAAAGGCGGAAATCATCTGTTGGAAAAGGAAAAGCAAGCCATTGAAGTAAAACTCAAGCAGATCCCTGAAATCGCCAATGATGATCTGGATAATTTATTTGAAGTGATAAAAGACAATCAACAGCTGTTACAGTTTTTTTACTTCGAATCATTGAAGTACACAAAGCGCTTGAAACACAAGGATTATGATCAGTTGATTGAGATACTGGATATTGAGGAGTCCGAAAAGCAGGTAAGAGAATTTAATAAATGGATCGCAGATGACAACAACCTAGATAAGCTCACAAAAGTATTTCCCATTATTCTGACAACCAATATATCCTGTCGCAAGCTGGGACGGAAATACAAATTTGATCTGCTGGTAATGGATGAAGCAGGGCAGTGCGATATAGCCACCAGTTTGATTCCTGTTTCAAAATGTAAAAGTATGGTACTGATTGGCGACACCAACCAGCTAAAACCGATTGTTGTTTTTGAAGAAAGCAGAAATCAACACTTGATGAGCCAGTTCGGTATAGATCAGGCATACGATTATTACAATAATTCTATCCTATCCGTTTATAAGGGGATTGATAATATTTCGAGGGATATTTTGCTCAGCTATCATTATCGCTGCGGAAAAAAAATCATCAATTATTCAAACATGCGGTTTTATGAAAACAGACTGAACCTTTCGAAGATTGTAACAAATGGAAAGGTAAAGCTGATAGATGTGAATAATGTGAACCAAAAGGATAGAAATGCCAACATTGAAGAAACACAGGAAATAGTAAAATACATAGCGGACAATAAATTAACAGACGTTTTCATCATCACACCATTCCGCAACCAGCAAGAAGTTCTGAATTATTATCTGGAAAAGGCAAAAGCAAATGCAGAAATAGATTCGTCGGTAAGTTGTGGTACGATCCACAAAATACAGGGACAAGAGAATAGGACCATCATCATATCCACTTCCATATCAAGAAACACAACTCCTAGAACATACGACTGGATAAAAAACAACAGTCAGTTAATTAATGTTGCAGTTACAAGGGCGCAGGAAAATTTGATCGTGGTGGCCGATAAAGGGGCAATTGATAGTTTATCAAAGAAAGATGATGATTTGTATGCCCTGATTGATTATGTGCAAAAAAACGGCACTACACTAATTCCGCAAAGCATCGCCAACAGGTTTACAATCGGATTTTTAAATGATTCAAAATTTGAAGACGAATTTTATAAAACAATGAGCCATTATTGTTCGGTACAAGGCACCCGTTTTGAGAGAAATGTAAAAGTAACAGATCACTTTCCGGAAGAGTTGAACAATCCTTCTGTAAACAAAAAAGAATTTGATGGCGTAATTTTTCAAGGCAAGGAACTAAAAGTCGTATTTGAAATCAATGGTGCTGAACATTATAAAAATAAAAGACGAATGGGCTCTGATAAGATTAAAATGCAACTACTACAATCTAAAAACATCCCTATTTTTTTCATACCTAATCAGTATGTTAAACATTATGAATTTATACAAGAATTAATGAATAAAATCAAAGGAGGTGTTTATCAAACGGCATTGTTTGGAGGCTAAGATTCCACCACCTGATGACAATAAGATCACTTTGCCAGCGAAATGTTTACTTCAGGTGTTTCTTCGTAAAGTGTGTGTTGCTCAAATAGCTTGTGGTCGTAATGAAAAGGGAGGTGGGGAGCGGTTAGTTGTAAGGTTAACGCCGTAGTTGTGAGCATATTGTACCGTAGAAAATTTAGTGGAAATTGGTGTTTTGGAAGAGTTGAGATGAATATTTTTGAATGTTCACCGTATCAAGTGCTGCCAATAAACAAGGCAGCCCCCCTCACCAACAACACACCAGTAATGAAAACAGAAAGCACTAAAAACGAGGCAGGGAAGCCTGCCTACTATCATGGCACCAAAGCCGATCTCAAGCCGGGAGACCTGATTGCACCCGGTTTTAAGTCCAACTATGGAAAGGGGAAAAAGGCGGCGTACGTCTACTTCAGCGCCACGCTGGATGCCGCCATTTGGGGAGCGGAGCTTGCTGTCGGCGACAAGCCAGGCAGGATTTACATAGTGGAACCAACAGGCCCTTTTGAAGATGACCCCAACCTGACAGATAAGAAGTTTCCAGGCAATCCAACGAAATCTTACCGAACAGCGCAACCTATCAAGGTATCCGGTGAAGTCACCGAATGGCAGGGGCACTCGCCAGAGCAGCTCAAAGCGATGAGGGATCATCTTGAAAAACTGAAGGCGCAGGGTATTGAAGCGATTGAGGAGTGAAAACTAAGTTAAGGGAGCAAAGAGTCCTTTCTGATTAAGTGACATGGATGACGAATTGCTGCTAATCTATCTCAGATTTGAAAATGATGGTGTTTGTACGCTCGTTGATCAAAACTTAGCAGATTGTCGATACATTAGGGTTTTCGTTGATAGTAATTTTCAATTATTGAAAGACCATCACCTTACAAATCGTGATTAAGATGAAAAGAATTGAACAAGCAACGGTGGGGATGTCGATAATTGGCGTTCTAATGAAGCTCTTTCTTTTTGAAGAAGGAAACACCGTGTTGGGACTCTCACTGACGTTTCTGGCAATCATCTATTACCCACTCGGTTTTTTCTATTTTAACTCGGTACCAATTGCGAAAATATTCGACCGGAAGTCATATAAGGAAATTACAATCCTCAAAGGAATTGGGGCGTTCGGAGCCGGTGTGATATTCGCTATTCTTTGTGTAGGTGTTTTATTTAAATTACTTCAGCTTCCAGGAGCAAGTGAGATGTTAATAATTGGGCTGACTTCAGGAGCGATCCTTTTCGTAGTGATTCTCTTTAAGTATCGAATCAATAAGAATAGCAGGTATTCTAGAAAAATATTGATTAGATCAATAATCTGGCTGCCAATTTCCAGCCTTTTGTATCTAACTCCCGGATTGACACTTGTCAAAATCTTCCACAGGAACGACCCAGAATACATAGAAGCTTATGAAAGAGCTGCAATGAGCCCTTCCGATGAAGAACTGTGGCGCAAGGCAGACGAGGCTCGAAAAAGGTAGATTGAATAAGGAACCTGTTGTCTTTGGCTAATACTCTCGACGAACTATCGTAAATCAATATGGTTTACCGGGAGCTTACAGTAATACTTCAGCTAGAACCTCAATTTGAAGGCCAATGATTGATAATGACATCAAAAGAATTTCAAGGCTGACTGCCATCCTTACTCAGCTACAAACTAAGAGGCTTGTTACAGCCTCCTGGCTTTCCGGGAAATTTGGTGTGAGTATCCGTACCATCTATCGGGATATTAAAGCCCTGGAACAAGCTGGCGTACCTATACTAACAGAGGAGGGGAAAGGCTATGCCTTGATGGAGGGATATAAAATCCCGCCTGTGATGTTCACCGAAGGTGAGGCCAATGCGCTGATCCTGGCAGAGCAGCTGGTGCTTAAAAACAAAGATGCTTCACTGATCAAGGAGTATTCTGAGGCAATTAATAAAATTAAGGCAGTGCTCAGAAGCGATGTGAAAGACAAGGCTAATCTGCTTTCTGATAGAACCCGAAATTCCTTGAACCTCAACAGTGAAAGAACCAGCAATAGCCTGACGACCTTGCAGTTTGCCCTGACCAACTATTTCCAGGTTAAAATGGAATACATGAATGAAGCTGGCGAGTTAACCGACAGAATAGTAGAGCCGTTTGCACTTTTGAGTACTGAAAACTGGCTGTTAGTTGCCAACTGTAGATTGAGGAAAGAGTTTCGGTTTTTCCGACTGGACAGGATCACCAGGCTGGAGATGCTTTCTGAAAAATTTACACCCCACAAAATGACCTTACAGGAGTACTTTGACCACTATCATTAATTCTTAACATAACCCCTGACACACCGCTGTCACGGGCCGTCTTCAAATTTGTCTAAACTTTAAAACAAAGACAAAAATGACAGACTTATTTACTTCCGTTAACTGGTTGGGCGTGGTAGCCGCATTCGTTCCTTACTTTATGCTGGGGGGCTTGTGGTTTACTGTGTTTTTCAAAAAGCCTTATGCCATCTCCCTGGGCAAGGAAAACAAAATGCCTGAAAAACCTGCTCCCATTTTCATTGTGGGGCCTGCCCTTTGCACGCTGGTGATTACGATTGCCACCGCTTTGCTGATGTATGCATTGCCGGTGGATACCATGTCTGCAGCTATCGGTTTTGGGCTGATTGTTGGCGTAGGGTATTTGGCAGCCAACACCATGAATATTGCCATCAACCCAAATATTCCGAAGCCAATCATGTACGGCATCATTAGCAGCGCTTACCATTTAGCTGGTATTTTGATAGTTTGCGTGATCCTATTCGCTATGAAATAAAAGGCAGTGCTTAAAGACCCTGAAGAGACGTATTGTCCTGCAAACCGAAAGGACTGGCGTGAGTGGTTGCAAGAAAACCACCAATCTCGCCAGTCCGTTTGGCTTGTTTGCCTCAAAGCTTCATTTGGAACACCCAATATCTCCTGGAGTGAAGCAGTGGAAGAAGCGCTGTGTTTTGGATGGATAGATAGCGTGAGGAAAACGCTTGATGAAGAACGCTTTATCCAGTTTTTCAGCAAACGGAGGCCCAACAGTACCTGGTCGAAGATCAACAAGAAAAAAGTACAACAATTGACTGAGGCAAAGCTGATGACTAAAGCAGGCTTCGAAAGTATAGCAAGAGCAAGGCAAAACGGCTCCTGGGCAATACTGGATGAAGCAGAGAAGCTCATTGTTCCGAAAGATTTGGAAAAAGCTTTGTCGGATACTCCGGGAGCCAAAGTTTTTTTCCAAAATTTGAATGCGAGTGGCAAGAAGGGCATTTTGCAGTGGATTGTTCTTGCGAAGCGAATGGACACCAGGAAAAAAAGAATTGCCGAAGTAGCTGATCTCCTGAGTTTGACACGCAGAAATTGGAAAAGTGCCCATACGCTTCTTAATAGCACTTTTTTGACTACTTTTCAGAAATTTGTATATCGAAAACTTGCTTGATTTTCTTTCGAATAGTGGCTTGATTTGCCTCAAACAGATTTTGAGTGCCTAGTATCATTATCGACAAGAAGCCCTCGGGGGATTATATCCGCATCGTTGAGTCTTATCGTGACCAGCACGGCAAGCCACGCACCAAAACGCTTTACAGCCTGGGGAGGGTAGACAGTTTTTCGCCCGAGTCTCTGAAACGAATGGGCCAGCGGCTCTATGAATTGGGCGGTGGAAGTCTGAAGGATTTGTTGGGTGAGCAGGTTAGCGAAGAAGGCAGGTATAACTACGGCTTTCTGTTGGTTTACCGTAAGATACTCCACTATTACGGCCTTGATCGCATATTTCAGCGGATCACCAAAAAGAAAAAGCTGACCTTCTCTCTTACTGAAGTGGTTTTGTTACTGCTCATTGAGCGCCTCAATGATCCTTGTAGCAAGCGGGGTAGCTTTTTCCACCAGGAAGAATACCTGGGGCTGGCTCAGGTGTCCCTGCAACACCTCTACAGGAGTTTGGACTACCTGGCTGACCATAGCGAGCTGATCCAGCAAACCATTTTCCAAACTGGTAGAGACCTGTTCAACCAGAAATTAGATGTGGTGTTCTATGACGTGACCACCTTCTATTTTGAATCAGAAATAGAACAGGAAGGAGCATTGCGTCAGAAAGGCTTTAGCAAAGACGGTAAGATCGGAAGCACACAAGTGGTTTTTGCCATGCTCATTGACAGATACAAGCAACCCATCGGTTACAAACTCTATAGCGGAGACCTGTGGGAAGGATACACCTACACAGAAATGGTGGAAAGCCTCAAGAAAGAATACCAGATCGAAAACATCGTCTTGGTAGCCGACCGAGGCATGCTCAATACTGACAACCTGCAAGTCACTGTTGACAAAGGCTATGAGTTCATCATGGGAGAGCGGCTCAAGGTACTCCCCAAA
>JAVKCG010000014.1:0-2108 GCA_040222875.1 Cyclobacteriaceae bacterium
ATTATATTTTAAGTATGCCTTTTTCAAATTGGCAGCAACCAATGTCATGCTTATCGGAAGGTTGATCAACAATCCCAAAGGAACAAAAGCAATAAAAGGAGTAATGGGTTTAAAATGGTCAGTATTTAAATCGGATGACAACAGTGCTAGTCCCTCACTGCCTAAGAAAAAGAACAACACACTTCCGATTCCAATAATTGTTGCTATTGGAGCAATTAATGGCCGAATTAATTGAAAAATGGTACTTACTTTTCTGTTTTCCCGAAGGTGTAAACAGTACTTAGGAAAGAAGCTGTTATATAGAATGATAAACATACTTGTAATTGCCAATATAACTTTGTCGGCAATGCTGTAAATTCCGAGTTCAGATGGCCCAAGAATAATACCAGCTATTACGATTGGTAAACTACGTTGACCTGAAACTAACAAGGAAGAAAGGCTGATTGATTTGTTACTGAGAATTGTACGAAAAACCCCTCTAAAGTTTATTTTCAAATTTGAAAAACTAAAAAGTCCAAAGGGGAGAAAGAATGGACAAATGGCTAAGCTAGCAAACCATCCTAAAGCACCCCACAAGTTGACATATACTGAATCTTGAGTATCATTTACAAAAAGTATTATTAGAAAAAAGTAAATAGCACGTGATAGGAAGGTTAATAAAAACAAGGGTTTTGTAACTTGCTTCCCTATGAAATACCAATTTGGGAACAATGAATTGGTGATTACAAGAGGAAAACTGAAGAGCATCAATCTGGCATTTCCTCTGAATGGTTCAATAGACAACACAATTGACAAGAAGATTACTGCGCCGATAATAATAAGTAAGAATCGTGCGCTAACTATATCACGAATTATAGACCTTTCTTCGTCTATTGTTTTTGCCAGGCTAATATCCCTGGATCCAGTCAAATTGAATCCAAAATCAACCAAGGAGGTAAAAATTATCACAAGCCCCATAGCCAGAGAGATATTCCCATAACTTATTATCCCTACTCGATTGAGGAGTATTGGAAGCAAAACGAAGGGTAAACTGTAATTAATTACTTGAATTGTCCCAAGCCAAAAAATGCTTTGTGCAATGCGAGTGGAAATCCATTTGATCATTTAATTTGGGAGATTAAAAAAGATAAATGGAACGTATTGATAGATAGAGGTTGTTTCTGTCGGAATCTCGTACCCATTGATAATTGTCAGAGTGAACAAATTGCAGTTTGCTATCTAAAAGAAGGTGATCCCAGTTCCATGAAAATAAAATTCCGAAGCTTGAGTTAACCCAACTTCCGGTAGGGTCAGTTAAATCAAATGCACGAGAATAAAAGTCATTGTTATTAACCACTCTTTCATACAGTACTCCGACTTTCTTAAAACAATTGATCCAACTAACTGACAGGTTTTGACTATTGCTTCCCGGGCCAATTCCTGCCCCTAAAATTTCTCCCTTATGGGTGTAGCCTTGGCGTAATTCAGCATTTCTATACCATGAAGGTTCTGCTCTCAAAGTTCCAGTCTTGGATTTTTCCAAATGAGTGGTTTCTAAAGAAATCTCGATTTGCTGATTGGTTGATTTAAAATTTATTAGCTTAGTGAAGCCCACCATATAAGCTCTGGAATGTTCAGGGGACATCAAGAAATCTCGAAGGTTCCATGAGGCATCTGATTTGCCATATTCAAAATAAATCTCACTCGTTGCAGGAAATATAACCCATCTGGCAAAGATAGAAGCTATTTGATCTTTACTTCCATCATCGTGTTGATTTTGATCTTTTTCTCTAAAAAAGTTATCAAAGATTGGTAGGTAGGACTTCTGAATTTTAGTGCTATCAAAATAGTTCTGAATCACTCTACTACCTCCTAAAAATAGGCCCGGAATCCATTTTGGTTGATAACTAAATGTAATGCCATTTAAGTATCTCCATTCATCCTTTTTAGTAAACACCCAAGGGTTTTTGTTATGGCGTTCTGGCAATGGGAGCTCGTTATATTCTTTACTTTGTAACCGACCAACTATGAGTTGACCTTCAAAACTACCGATTGGGGTTATTGCAGGTTTTTGAGTATTCAGAGTCAAGTGGCTGAAACCTCTAGCATTATTACTCATTATTAGACTG
>JAVKCG010000015.1:0-54815 GCA_040222875.1 Cyclobacteriaceae bacterium
ATGCGGTACAGCCATTAGAATCTTCATAGTTCACGCTTACACTTCGGGAACCTGCTGTGTTCCAGGTCACTGTTACACTGTTATCTGTACCAGTGCCGCCAGCGGTGATGGTGCCCCCTGAGGAGACGGTCCATACATAGTTGCTCTGACCTGACTGCGTCGTATAAACATTGCCGGTGGTGCCTGCACATACATCGGTCACCTCGGCTGTGAATGTTGGTGTGGGTAGCGCATTCACTGTGACTTGCACAGTCGCCATATCATCCGTACAAACACCTCCCCCACTTACCGTATAGGTGAAATCATATGTTCCTACACCCGCCACACTTGGATTGAAAATATTGCCTGATAATGCGCCAGTTGCATCGTCATCGTTCCAAGATCCTCCAGAATCATTACCAGCAAGACCATTAAAAAGATCGAACGATGTACCATCAACACAAACCGCCTGATTTGATGCGGTACCTGCATTTGGAGGTGTATTTACAGTCACCTCAACAGCCGAAGTCACTTCATCGGTACAGCCAGTAACTTCGGCTCTTCTCCTAAACCAGGTCGTTTGAGTAAGAACCCCAGGATCATAAGTCAAACCTGTCGCACTCCCAATATCTGAGAAACCTGAACTTGAAGAAGTGGTGCTCTGCTCCCATTGGTAAGTGATTGAACCAGTTCCAGTAGCTGCTCCACCACTGGTTAAGGCACTGGGATCATCACCTACGCAAATTGTTTGAGCTCCGGAAATACTACCGGGGCTGGTAATTTCATTTAAAACAACTTGAGCTTCACTACTTGTAATATCTGTGCAGCCAGCCCTTGAGTCACTGACCACGACCCTATAATACATTGTACCAGCTGTTCCGGTTGGAACTGAGTATGTTGCCTGGTCATTTGTACCTGTGGCTGTTGAAAACCCTGATCCGCTTGTGCTACTGGACTGCCATTCATACTGAATACTTCCCCCAGCTCCTACACTGGCCGAGACACTTAAATTGACTGTTCCTCCTACGCAATCAGTGGTATTGGCAGTAGGATGAACCGAGATACTTGGATCAGCAACGACTTCAAACATGTTAGAAGCTGTGAGGCTTCCAACATCGCACAATAGGCCAGTTGTATTTGCAATGTTGCTAATACTTACAGTTGTTGTCCCCTGACCATTTAATGACGGTATTGTAAACGTTC
Source organism: Cyclobacteriaceae bacterium (assembly GCA_040222875.1). GTDB lineage: Bacteria > Bacteroidota > Bacteroidia > Cytophagales > Cyclobacteriaceae > JAJCYL01. The sequence goes on from JAVKCG010000015.1 coordinate 1,183, forward strand.
CATTACCTGAACCGCCTGAGATGGTTGCGGTTGCCGTGGCATCGGTTGCAGAATTGGCTCCTGATAGACTATAGGTAACCGTATAGGTTCCGTTTGCCAATGTTCCACTCAATGCGGCCGTGGCGTCTCCACCTTCGCAGAAATCTGCTACTACTACACCTAATGTGTTCGTATTTGGTAATTGCTCAACTGTAATTGTAACAGTACCTGAATTACCTGTACCAGCACAACCGTTGAAATCGGTAACACTAGTAATCGTATAAGATGTAGTCGAAGAAATCGCGGGTATATCGGTGCCTGTTACAATATTCGATCCACTTGCATATCCCATAATTGTGTGATCGCTAGAACCATCATTGAGCACAACAGTGTAAGTGGAGGCTCCACCTGTAATATCAACAACCAAATTGGCTACATCGCCATTGCATATTGTTGTTTCACCACTGATTGAGGATGCTGTTGGGCCATTGTTTACAGTAACCACCGCAGGTGTTGTACTAATACCTGTTCCTGTACAGCCATTAGCATCAGTAACACTTGTAATTGTATAAGATGTAGTTGTAGAAGGTGATACTGAAATTACATTGTCATTTGCGTCTCCTCCATCAAATAAACTTTCTGAACTACCATCACTTAGGACTACAGTATACGGAAATTGCCCACCAGTAATTGAAATGGTTAGGTCTGTGCTTTCTCCTTTACAAATACTAGCTGTTCCTGTGATTGAAGATGCACTTGAAGGTGAATTTACAATTGCTACAACAGGCGTGGCGGTGACTGATTTAGTCCCTCCACATACTGCAGTCACATCAATAGATTGCGCATCTGTTACTCCACTGATAGAGAAGCTTCCCGATCCACTGGTGATCTCAACATTATTTGCATTTTGATCGCCTCCTCCATCTATTGTATATACAAAATCATAAAAGCCATTTGGTAATTCAGAAGCATTGGTAATTGAAACAGTAATGTCCTCACCTGCGCAAATAGTGTTAAGAGCAAGATCAATTGCAACAGGGTCATTATCACTTATTGTTACTGTCGCCTGATCTTCACCTGGGTCTGATCCAATAACAACATCTGAAGTATTGAGTAATGTGACAATTACAGTTTCATCTGAACATTCTGCATCTGTATCATTGGTTACATCCACATCGATTGTAACCTGACTATTTCCTTGTGTAATGTCGATCGTTCCGGTAAATGGTGTTGTGTCATAATCAATAGAGGATGCAGTGCCTGAAACAGAATAGTTAACAGTAACTGTTTGACCCACTGGTACTAAAACAGGATTTCCATTACTTGGATCCTGTAACTTAATTGTAAATCGACCATCATCCGGCACTACACCCTCGGCCCCTGTATCATCACCAGCTAATTCTGTTGAGCTGATAACCAACTCAGCCCCGGTACCGCTGATTGTTATAGTCAATCTACCACTATCATTGTCAATAGCATCTGTTAACACGTAATCAAATTCTTCAAGTGCAACCTCTCCAATAGCGAGTGTTGGTGGACTGGTCAGTGTATAGGTATAAGTGCCATCATTGTTCCAGGATATAGTTCCATACTGACCATCGACATCGGTACCCGGGTCATTAGAGGAGTCAGAACAACCATTCACGCAAGTAATTGAAGCTACATTGAGGTCATCGCCATCAACGTCCGAATCATTGACTAACAAAGTGCCACTACCATCTGCCTCATCAACCGACCCATCGGCTGTAGTCATAGCATTGGTATCATCTACTGCCACTGGTGCATCGTTGTCACCGGTAATGGTAATGGTGAGAGTAGCTGTATCAGTGCCCCCGTTGCCATCTGATACAGCGTAAGTAAATGTTTCAAATACTTGCTCATTCTCTTTTAGGCCATTCACAGAAGACTGATTTAGCGTATAAACGTAAGATCCATCCGTCTCCCAGTTTAGTGTTCCATAAGTTCCGGTTATATCAACCCCGGCATTGGTTTCCGTACCAATTTGCGTAACAGTTAACCCATCGCCGTCTTCATCGGTGTCATTAGCATCGAGTTCACCGTTGCCATCAGCTTGATTCACGCTGGTTGTTCCCTCTGTGATCGCATTGGTGTCGTTTACTGCTACTGGTGCACTGTTTTGAGAAGAAACCGTAATTGTCGTCGTTCCCGTATTGCTGTCCTGACTACCGTCATTTGCTATCACGGTGATAATTCTATCGGCACCATCGGGGTCGCTTGAGGAGTTATTGTAAACTATTTGCTTCAGAGCTGTTTCATAACTTGACAAAGAAGCAGTACCGCTTAATACCAACTGGCCATCTGCATTGTTGTAAGGATCGGTGATTGAAATCCCCGGAGGTAATGTTCCAATCACGCTAAGGGATTCATCTGTGCCGTCAGGTCTGGTTGTTAAAATAATAGTAACCCTTTCAATGGTTACGGCATTGGCGTCAGTGATAGAAACATCCGTATCAACTATGGCCAAATCGGTATCACCCTCGGTAAATGAGGTATCATAATCAGCGGCTGTTGCACCTGAACTATCATCTTCATCTAGATCTAATTGCAGATCGCAAGCATCGAATGCTGAATTCTGGGCATCGTATGTACTTGATTGAGTTTCTGAAATGGTATAATTCAAAGTACCAGATTCCGCAGTTGTTTCCACTGAATTAGCCAAACCATTGTTACCATAAGGGCCAACAATTGTTCCCCCTGCCTGTACCGTCAGACCATGACCGGCCTCATAAGCATCAGGGCAGCTATCACCGTCTGAGTTAAGGTCTCGATGATTTGGGATGCCATCACCGTCGGTATCGAAATCCGATGTAAGGGTGTCACAAACACCATTCATATCAACGTCTGTACATGGATTTGTAAATGTGAAATTTGGATCGTCAGAATCCTCAAAATTTGGCACACCATCTCCATCTTCATCACCACTAGGGTCAATGTCACCTTCAATTGTTAAACAAGCGATGCCTCCATCAGTACAGTACTCCTCAGTATCAGGAATACCATCATTATCATCATCTAAATCGTCCGCATCTGGAATTCCATCATTGTCGAAATCATCATTGGGGCTAACCGTGATATTGGCAGTTGCTGTATTGCTGTCATTATCCCCATCATTAATGACAATTGTAATGTTCCTATCTGCCACATCGGGATCAGACGACAGGTTTTCATAAACAATGCTATTAATCATCGTTTGATACTGTGCCAGAGTAGCCGTTCCACTGATTTCCAATTGTCCATCAGCATTGCTATACGGATCGCTCACACTAGCGGACCCCAACAAATCGCCTGCGTCAATTGACAATGACTCATCGGTTCCATCAGGCCGATTTGTAAGTATTAGTGTCACGCTTTCAATGTTAGTATCGTCAGGGTCGTCAATGTCAACATCTGTGTCTCCTACTGCAACTGCATTGCCACCTTGAACGAAATTGGTAAAATAGTCAGCCGCCGTGGCTCCAGAGCTATTGTCATCATCCAAATCAAGCACCGGTGGGTCATTTACCGGGGTGATGTTAATGGTTACAGTGACAATTGATGATGTGGCACCATCAGGATCCTCCAATTGATATGTGAAAGAATCCACAGTGGTTTCACTTCCATCGTGGACATATTCGAAAGTTCCATCAGGATTTAGTACAAAATTGTTAGCGTTATTAGAAGGACCTGAGATTAATACCACCGTGAGATCCGTAATGACATCGTCTACATCAGAGTCGTCGGTGGTGCCCTTCACTCTCACACCATTATCGGAATCATCTCCAACAGAACCTGTTGCGTCATCGGCCGTTAAAGTACCTCCTTCTGAAACTGTGTAGGTATCAGGCTCAGCTACTGGGGGATCGTTGACAGGACGGACATTGAAAGTGACGGTGTCTACTAATGCACTAAATTCGGTCTCATCGTGGTTGGAATCATCTTTTACCCTGAAGGTGAAAGTTGTGTAAGGGGTTCCGCTGTCATTAGCCACTGGATCGTAAGAGAATAAATCCCTATCATCGAATTCAAAAGCATTGGTGACTTGAGTGGCTGTAACAGCGCTGCCGTTGTATAATAATGTGCCCTGAGAGGGCAATGCAGTTATAATCACAGCATCAAACAAATCAGCGTCATCATCTCTAAATGGAATATCGAGGTCATCAAAGTCATAGCTATCGTCTTCATTTATCGTAAACTCCCGACTGGAGCTTGTGGGGCTTGTTTTTGGAGTGATATAGTTTAAGTAGAGACATGGATTAAAAGAGAAAGAGAACAGTCGGTCATCTTCTCCCCCACCATCGGCACCGTCGTAAACACCAGCTCTAATTGTAAACTCAGCCCTTGTTGCATAGCGTGTATACGCCATATTCTCGGTAGCATTGACATCGATACCAGCTTGGTTAGCTGTCGTTTCTGATGCAAAAACGGTAACTGCACCTTCATCTTGCCTAATGAGGTTATTTCCATTGGAGGTACCAGTACAACCACTACCACCACCTACACAGCCGCTTTCTATTGTAATGCCAGGGCTTTCTACAAATCCTGCGAACTCCCTTGCTCCAGTAGCGCCACCACCGTCACCGTCAACATCAATTGCCGTAATTGCAAAATTCGGAATCTGAAAAGGTGTGGTTGTGCCATCTTCAACAAACGTTATTGTAAAGTCTATAAAACCCTTTCCGTTTCCATTAGCATTGGTATCTCCTAAATCATCACTGTTATCATCAACCCTGATTTGGGGTTGGAAATTCTCAGCGGCATTACCACCTGTAGCAGTCATGTCTTCAAGCGTAGCATTTTGGACATCCGTCAGTTCTACGATGGCATCAATTACAGTTCCGCCAATCGTAGCAACTGAGTTATACCTCCAGGTATCTCCCTCTAAATCTCCATTGGCTCCAGCCCAGGTTTCTTCAACCGGATTGTTGTCGAATGTGAAAGTTTGAAATTGTAAACAGCCTGAATTTATTGTAGTAGCAGCAGTTAAACTATTTACCGTTCCGTCATTCACCACTACATTAATAATTCGGGCTGCTGGATCAAGGGTTGAAGCATCGTTTCGATATTCAATTAATTCAATTGCCGTTTGATAATCTGCCAAAGAGGCAGTTCCAGACAAGCCTAAAACACCATCCGCATTGCTGTATGGGTCAGTCACTGAGATGCCTGAAGGAAGGTTACCATTGACAAAGAGGACTTCATTGATACCATCAGGTCTATTGGTTAAGGTAATTGTGGCGCTTTCAATGTTAGTATCAGTTGCATCTCGAATTCGGGTGTCATTGCCTGCTATCTGAACACCACTAAAACCTTGTATGTAGCCTGTTTCGAAACCGTTTCCCGATACTCCAGAATCATCATTGTCATCAAGATCAAGTGTAGGGGTTGTATTTTGTGTGACTGAAATAGTCACAGTAGCAACATTAGAAGTTCCACCAGATTCATCATCAACAGTGTAATCGACAACTGCATTGGTATCTCCTCCACTCGCAAATGAAGTAAGTGGTGTGAACGTTAAGTTTCCTGAAGCATCAATCGAATAAGTACCCTCGCCAGAAATAACAAGTGGTGTGTTGGCATCTCCAGTATTATTGCCATCGTTAGGGTCGATCAGAATAATGGTAGATGGATCAATTTCATTATCGACATCTGTATCGTTGTTGGTGATATCTGAAATGGTCACCTCAGTATCCTGGTTTGTCGATCCTGAGTCATCATTTGCTACAGGATTGTCATTAGCCTCTGTTACAATTACAGGCACCGTAATTGGCGAACTAGATTCTAAATTTTCGTTATCCCTTGCAAGAATAGTGAAGGCCGCCAGTGTTCCGGTTTGATTTGTTGGTGGTGTCCAGTAGGCTTTAAGTGTTGATGTAATGATATCATTTGTGGTGGCTTCGAAAGCGGTTGCCCCTGCCTGAGTGGATCCTATTTCCAGTGTCCCAGATGAGACAGTCTGAACCACAAAGGCTGTAATTGTACCATCCACATCGGAGTCGTCCGCATTGTTGGCTATCTCGAGGAAAGAAATTTCTATTTCGGTTTCTTCAACTGTGGTCTCAACAGGGCCAATTGTGGTAAGCACAGGAGGAAATTTAATGGTGATGGTAGATGTTTCTGTATTGCTATCACCGTCGTCGCCATCATTAACAACTATAGTTATTATACGATCTTCATTATTCGGATTGACTGAAACGTTATTGTAGGTTATTGCTTCTAGGGCTGCTTCGTACTGCGCTATCACCTCTGATCCGGTGAGTTGCAAAACACCCGTGGATGAGTTGTATGGAGTAATTGAAATGTTACCAAATGAGCCTGACAGGCTCAAGAATTCATTAGATCCATTTCTCCGGTTGGTTAAAGTAATAGTGGCACTGACCATGTTTGCATCATCATCCGAAATCGAAAGGTCATCATCAGTGATGTCAACCGGAGATCCGCCTTTTTCAAATTGATTTCCCGTCCAACCAATGTCTAATATCGGTACCTGCGCAATAGCAGTGTTAAAGCTCAAAAAACACAAAACGACCAATAAAATTCTAACAGAGATCATAGCTGATTTATCACAGTTCATTCTACTCATTATCAATTCACCCCAATTGTTCAATATCAAAAGTATTATTAGCAGTGGAGATTATTGAGGTATATTCGTTGACTATCATCAATCTATCGATGAAATACTCATATTATACGATAAATAAATCCAAACCAGATTTAGCAAAAAGTCAATATTTACGCCATTTAATGTAGGTTTCGAGGTCTTTATCCCCTCGTCCGGAGAGGTTCATAACCACCACATCTTCAGGTTGCAAATGTAACTTATATAATGCAGCCAAAGCATGTGCAGATTCAATTGCAGGAATGATACCCTCTAACCGGCTGAGTTCAATCCCAGCCAGCATTGCCTCTTCATCGGTTGCGGATAAAAATTGTGCTCTTTTTGACTTAAATAAGTGTGCATGAATTGGCCCAATGCCAGGATAATCTAAACCTGCTGAAATGGAGTGCGGTTCTATCACCTGACCGTCCTCGGTTTGCATGAGCAGCGATCGACTTCCATGCAATACTCCTTCTGAGCCAAGTTGAGTTGTAGCTGCAGATTTTCCTGAAGCAACGCCTTCACCAGCTGCTTCAACAGCAATTAGTTTTACTTCTTCCTGATCAAGGTAATGGTAAAAAGCACCGACTGCATTGCTTCCCCCACCCACGCAAGCAATCACATGAGTTGGGTTGGGATTTCCAGTTTTTTCTTGAAGTTGGGTTTTGATTTCCTCACTGATTACCGACTGAAACCTTGCCACCATATCCGGGTACGGATGAGGGCCAACTACCGAACCAATGATATAGTGGGTATCATTTGGGTTGGCAATCCAGTGGCGCAGGGCTTCGTTTGTGGCATCTTTAAGTGTTTTACTACCGGACGTGGCCGATCTTACCTCAGTTCCAAGAATGCGCATCCGTTCCACATTGGGTTTCTGTCGTTCCATATCAACCTCACCCATGTAAACGATGCATTCTAATCTTGCAAGGGCACAAACTGTAGCGGTGGCTACACCATGCTGGCCAGCGCCAGTTTCTGCAATAATTTTCTTTTTGCCAAGGCGATTGGCTAGTAAAATTTGACCAACAGTATTGTTGATTTTATGGGCACCAGTATGACAGAGGTCCTCCCGTTTGAGGTAAATATTGGTTTTATACTTTTCTGATAACCGCTTAGCCGGGTAAAGAGGTGTTGGGCGACCCACATAGTCTTTTAGTAACTGATGGAATTCCTTTTGGAAGCCAGGTTCATTGATAAGGCTCAGGTAGTTTTTCTGAAGCTCCTCTACATTGGGATGAAGCATTTCTGGGACGTATGCCCCACCGAATTGGCCATAATAGCCTTGGGCGTTTGGTTGGTATTTCGAGTTCATATTTTGAATTGTTACAAAGAGTTGCACAGAGAAATTTCGAGTTACTCAGCGAACCTTAGCTTGAAATGTTTTAAATAATTTATTCAACAATGCCTCATCCTTTAGCCCTGGTTCAATTTCAAACTTACTATTGACATCGATGCCCAGCAGTTGAGGAAACTTCAGTTTTTTGATTTTTTCAACTTCATTTAACCCTATGCCGCCACTTAATAGAAAAGGAATACGCGATGGATAACCCTTCAGTATTGACCAATCGAAAACCTGCCCTGAGCCGCCAAATTCGGGAGTTTCTGTGTCAAAAAGAAAGAGGTCAACTGAGTCTTCAAAAGATTTGATATTAGCAGCCGGAAGTTGATTACTTACTGAAAGCACCTTAATCACTTTAACTCCAGCAGACTTGACCTTCTGACATGTTTCAATACTTTCGCCTCCATGCAACTGCACATAATCGAGTTTGTATTTTTTAACTTTTTCAAGAATGACTGATACCTCTTCCTTTACAAAGACCCCTACTCTATTTATTGATTTAGGTAATGATTCTAAAACGCTTGTATCAAAGTCTTCTCCAACAAAACGCTTTGATTTTTTGTAGAAAATGAAGCCCATAAAATCCGGGCCCAAGGCTTCTACTGCCTTGATATTCTCCGGTTCCCGCATGCCACAAACTTTAATTTTCATAATGAGGAAACACTTTCTGAGACACTCTGCGGCATTTCTATGAAACTCGGTGAAAAAGCTATTCCACAGAGATGCACTGAGTTGAAACAGAGATACACAGAGGGATAGTTGAATTTCATAAATTGACCATTTTTTCAACTGAACTCAATTTTTCGATAAACTCCATACAACTTTTTCCAGGGTCATCTGAAGCCATGAAATTCTCTCCGATTAGAAAACCATGAAAACCTGTAGATTTCAATTCTACAATAGTCTCAGGCTTACTGATGCCACTTTCTGAGATTTTTACAAATTCATCGGGAATTAAATCAACCAGTTGTAATGAAGTTTCAATCGTCGTTTCAAAGGTTTTTAGATTCCTATTGTTTATACCTATTAGGTCTATGGATTCAAAGAGATTTGCATCCAATTCTTTCTTAGAATGCACCTCCATTAACACCTCTAGACCTAGTGCTTTCGCAAACTTTGATAAAGAATCAACCTCTTTGGAAGTCAAAGCTGCGGCAATAAGTAAAATAAAATCAGCGCCAATTGATTTGGCTTCGATCAATTGATATTCATCCACAATAAAATCTTTTCTGAGGATGGGTATTCGAACGGCTTCCCTCGCTCTAATGAGGTCATCGTTGTCTCCCCCGAAGTACTTCGAATCTGTCAAAACAGAAACTGCAGAAACCCCTGCTCCTTTGTACCTTTTTACAACATCCTGCACCTTGGCCTTATCATTAATAATTCCTTTGGAGGGCGACTTACGCTTGAATTCGGCGATTATTCCTGATTTCATGGGATCAAGAATTTCAGCCCTGGCTGAAGTGCATCTCGAGTCGAAGTATGGACTGAATTCCAAAGCTTTTATACTTACAGCTTCTTTTCTTTCAGCAACTTCCTTCTTTTTATGAGCGATAATTTCCTCTAGAATATTCATAATCAGTTCATTGAGATTTTGGTTTTTGGATCGATCATCAATTTGAATTTTTCTAAGGCTTTTCCTGAGTCCAAAGACTGTTTCGCCTGTTCGATACCCTCTGATTTTGTAATGTTTTTTCCACATGCTATCGCCAAACCAGCGTTAGCAATCACTACTTCACGCTGGGGCTTTGTGCCCTCCCCTTTTAAGACATTTTCGAAAATTTTAGCGGCATCTTCGATGCTCTCTCCACCGAAAAGATCGTATGGTTTTAATTTATTCAAGCCCAAATCGGATGGTTGAAAAAGCTCCTCTCCTTGATTTGTGATTGCCTTAAAAGGACCCGTCAATGAAACCTCATCATAGCCATCTAAGGAATGCAGGATGCTAAATTGGCAATCAGATTTTTGGTAGAGGTAGCCATACAGTCTGGCCAATTCAAGGCTGAAAACACCAACTAACTGGCGCTTTGGAAATGATGGGTTCACCATCGGCCCCAGCATGTTAAAAAAGGTCTTCACTCCTAGTTCTTTTCTAATGGGAGCCACATTTTTCATTGCAGGATGGAACAATGGTGCATGCAGAAAGCAGATGCCTGCCTCATCAAGGCTCTTCTTTATTGAACCAATATTATTAGTGAAGTCATAACCGAAATGGCTGAGTAGATTAGAAGACCCGCACACTGATGAGACGCCGTTATTGCCATGCTTGGCTACATTTTGACCAGAACCAGCCACAACAAAAGACGCAAGCGTGGAGATATTAAAAGTGTCCTTACCATCTCCACCTGTACCACATAAGTCGATAGCCTTGTACTCATCGATTCCAACAGGAATACATAGCTCCAACATGGCTTGTCTGAAGCCCTCAAGTTCATCCACAGTAATCGACCGCATCATGTATACGGTTAGAAAAGCTGCAACCTGACTATTATTAAATTCCCCGGTAGCTAGTTCTTTCAGAACCTCTTTAGCCTCACTCTTTGAAAGTGATTTGTAGTCGAATAATCTGTTCAGTATTTCTTTCATATTTTTTATTCCACAGAGTCACACTGAGTTAACACAGAGGTTCACTGAGTTAGTTTATAAAGCGTTTAATACCATTTTTAAGAAGAGTGGTATGAAAATTTATTAGTAGCCCTACCTTATATCCACCAAGTTTGAGATATGTTAAAACTTGTGCAGAATGAATATCTGTAAATGTCTCTACAGTCTTTATTTCAATTACAACCTGATGTTCAACTAAAAGATCAATCCGATATCCATGATCCAACCGTACCTCTTTATATTCAATTGGAAGTGGTTTCTCTTTCTCAATATTTAGTCCAGATTGTACTAACTCATAAAACAAACATTCTTTATAAGCTGATTCTAAAAGTCCAGGCCCTAATGCTTTGTGAACCTCTATGGCTCTCCCAATTATTATTTCTGTTATGTCATTTATTTTCATCTCTCAGTGTTTCTCGGTGTAACCTCAGTTTAACTCTGTGGAATAACTCCACTTATCCAGTTAGCTATCATTTCCCTCCCATGTTCTGTTATTATTGATTCTGGGTGAAATTGAACTCCACAAACATCATACTCTGAATGCCTGATAGCCATCACATTTTGGTTTTGATCAATTGCTGTCACTTGAAGAGCACCATTCAATGAATCTGCCATTACCGTCCATGAATGATACCTACACACTTTAAAATGTTTAGGTAACCCTTTAAAAATGATGTCTTCGGATTTCAAATGTGCTTCATCGGCAACACCATGAAGCACCACCGGCATGTTGTAAAGTTTGCCCCCAAAAGCCTCGGCAATGGCCTGATGACCCAAACACACCCCAAGGATGCTTTTTGTGGACGCATACCTAAGAATTAACTGGGTCATTATCCCGGCATCTTTTGGTAACCCGGGGCCAGGAGAGAGGATTATCTTGTCATATTGATCAACTTCATCAATACTGATCTTGTCGTTTCGGATAATATCTAACTGATCCCCGTACCCTAGCTCCCGCACCAAATGTGCGAGGTTGTAGGTGAACGAATCGTAATTATCTAAGAGTAATATTCTCATTTTAGTTGGTTGTTACACAGAGAGCCACGGAGAATATCACGGAGGTTCACAAAGATTTTCTCCATGTAATTCAGTGAAATAATTTTCATAATTCCTCCCCCATTTTAATCGCCTTCTCCAACGCTGCCAATTTGTTGTAAACCTCCTGAAGCTCATCTTCAGGTTTTGATTTAGCCACCACGCCAGCTCCAGCTTGATAGAACAGTTTATTCTCCTTACTCAGGAATGAGCGAATGGTAATGGCATGGTTGAAATCACCATTGAAACCAATGAATCCAATGGCCCCACCGTAATAGCCACGATCAACAGTTTCGTACTCATCTATCAACTGCATGGCCCTGTGCTTTGGTGCACCGGATAAGGTACCAGCCGGGAAAGTGCTGGCTACGATCTCAAAAGGATGGTTGCCTTTAGTCAGCTTACCCGTAACTTTCGATACCAGGTGGATCACATGGCTGTAATATTGGATTTCTTTGTAGGTCTCCACTTTCACATGGTCACAACTTTTGCTGAGATCATTCCTTGCAAGATCTACCAGCATCACATGCTCTGAATTCTCCTTGGGATCATCGTATAGTTTTTTAGCCAATTCCGCATCGGCCTGGTCATCACCAGTGCGTTTGAAAGTACCGGCAATAGGATACATCGTAGCGTCATCCCCTTTTACCACAATCTGAGCCTCTGGCGAAGAGCCGAAAATCTTATAACTCCCATAATCGAAATAGAATAAATAGGGTGACGGATTTATTGACCTAAGAGCCCTATAAACTTGAAATTCATCACCCTTAAACCCTCTCGAAAATTGCCTGGAAAGGACCACTTGAAAAACATCTCCAAGATTGCAATGTCTCATGCCTTTTTTTACAATTTCCAGGTATTGTTCATCTGAAAAATTGGTTTCCACTTCTCCTCTAGTAGTAAAATCATAAGAGGGGACGTTCTTGCTCATAATAAGGGAAGTAAGTTCGTCCAGGCCATTGGACTTATCTCCCTCAGGGTAATGTTCAAACACATAGAGCTCATTTTTAAAATGGTCGATTGCTATTACATATCTGAATACCTGATATCGAACTATAGGGATTTCGTAATTCTTTGGTTTATCGGTATCAAGTATGATGTCTTCGAAATGTTGGACAGCATTGAATGCGAGGTAGCCAAAAAGTCCATTGGTGATGAAATTGAATTCATTTTTTTCCGGTTCAAATGAACCGATAAATTCCATCAGCAAACCTTTTAAGTTTTCGGGCTTAATTGTGATTGAATCAGTTTGTGTTTTTGGAAGGTCCATGTTTATCGTCTTACCATCCGATTTAAATTCAGCAATTGGACTACAACAGATAAACGAAAAACTGTTTTCCTGACCGTGATAGTCTGAACTCTCAAGTAATAGACTGTTCGCAAATTTGTCCCGCAATCTGAGGTAAATACTGACTGGGGTAACGGTATCAGCCAACAGCTTACGATAGTGGGTTTTTAGTTTGGTTTTTTTCATTTGTCTAATAAACTATTACATAGAGGCTCACAGAGTTAAAAACATAGAGTTTTCACAGAGAAGCCTCTTTGGTACTCATTGTTTCTCCGTTCAATTCTGTGTAACAATTCCTTCATTTTTAATCATAAAAAAAGCCCACTGAACAGCGGGCTTTAATGTTTTTTGATTTAACTATCAATCAACAATTCTGTTCATGCATCAGGTATCTGTTGCACCACCACCAATTGCTAATTTGAATGTTTGTTCTCATTTCGACTGCTAATGTAGAAAGGGAGATTTGAAAACCAATAATGTCTTTAAACATTTCCATTTTCACGGGGTTTCAAATGTTTACAATACAATATTTTTGAAATAGCACTATACCCTTAAATAATTGTGTATATTTAATATTTCCACTCTATACCAGATCACCATGAAAGACGTCATTTTGCGAGGGTCCCTGCTCATTGCTTTTCTTTTTTCTTCATTATTTGTTGTAGCTCAGCTCAGTATTCCTGATAACACAACACAAACTATTGATTTTACAGGTTTTGATGCCAGCGGGTTTGTGCCATCACCAGCAGCAGGTCAATTAGATTCTGATACTTGGAGTATTACAGGCTTTAGTTTTGGTGATTTAGCATTTGGTGGTACTCAAACTTCGGATGACTATGCAAGAGGTAGCTCTTCAGGAGGAGTTGGCACTGGTGGAATATATGCCTTTGATATCGGAAGTGGAGATATTGCACTTGGGGTGCAACCAGGTGGAAGTGATTTCACTCCGGGTGAATTGATCTTGAGAATTCAAAACAATACCGGCGGTACTGTTAGCCAAATACAGGTAGACTTTGATATCTATGAATTTAACGATCAAGGGAAGGCCAACAGTTTCAACTTCTCTTATTCTGATGATAACATTAGCTATACCAATGTCCCTTCTCTTGACTTCACTTCTACAGAGACTGCTGGAGCTTCTGCATGGTTGGTTAATAACAGAACCACAACTTTGACGGGTTTTACATTGACCGATGGTGATTTTTTCTACCTGAAATGGACCGGAGATGAAGTTTCTGGATCAGGTAGCATGGATGAGTTCGCACTTGATAATGTTGCAATTACCGTTACCTCTCCATCTGGTTCAGATGCAGCAGGTGAAATTATGTTTGTCGGTTTCAACTCAGATGGTAATAAAGGCTTCTCCTTTGTTACTCTCGTGGACATTGAGAACAACTATACCATATCATTTACAGATGATGACTGGAACGGAGCATCATTTGATAACTCTGAGGGGTTCGCCAATTGGACAAATTCTTCCGGCGGAACCATAAATGCAGGTACTGTAGTAACTATCAGCAATATATCCTCTGAAACCGTCTCCATTGGAACATTTGATGTGGCAAGTGGAACCCTAAATCCGACAAATAGTAATGAGAACCTTTTTGCATATATCGGCGTTGAGGCATCTCCAACATTTTTGGCAGGAATCGGCAATAACTCTTTAGCAAATACCGGATCAACACTTACTGGTACCGGACTTACCTCTGGTACCGACTATGTCGAAATCACTTCTCCCCAAGATAGGGACGTTATGATATACGAGGGAATTACAGAAAACACTTCTTTCCTTGGATTTGCTTCTTCGGAATTAATAGGAAACAGTGACAACTGGGCTTTTGATGATGGCTCAGGTGATCAAAGCCAGGATGCCAGCTACCCGGATTTTCCAGATGACATTATTAGTCAACTTACAATTTCTAATCCTGGAGGAATTAATGGCAATCTCATTTTGTGGTTAGATGGCAGTAGAGAAGTCTATAACAGTTCTAGTGTTTTGGCAAGTGACGGAAATGAGGTAGAAATGTGGGATGATTTAGACGCAAAGAATAACAATGCAAGTCAGACAACATCAGCCAATCGACCTATATATCAAACTGACGATGCCAATAGTATAAATTTTAATGCCATCATTGATTTCTCGCCAGGTGGATCAGGCGATGATTTCATGAATCTAATTGATGAATCTGTTCCTGCCAGCTCAACCAACTACAGCATCTTCATTATTTCAAGTCCCGACGATGCCAATACAGCAAGTTACTTACTCTCTGCCGGTGAGCCTGGTATCAATCAAGGTGGTGGTTTTGGTTTCTCAAGCAACGCCATCTCTCATGATTTTAGTGGAAATACTTTCTCTGCTGGAACAGCCGCAGATAATGAAGTGATTCTCTCAACATTCACCTACAGTCACTCTTCAACCACAAGAACAATTTTCAAATCTGGAAACTCAGTTGGAACTGAAAATAACCAATCCAAAAACTTTGATACTGATGGCAATCATATTGGAAGTGACAACTCAGGAACTGGTAGTTTTTACGATGGCAAAATTGCAGAAATCATTATTTACGATGATGATCTATCATCTACAAACCAAAATCAAGTTGAATCCTATCTTGCCTTAAAGTACGGCATCACTTTAGACCAAACTTCAGCAACAGATTATGTAGCATCTGATGGCACAACCGAAATCTGGGACAAGGATGCAGCAGGAGCGTCAACCTATGACAATGATATTGCCGGAATAGGCCGGGACGATGGCTCCGACCTTGGACAGGTACAATCAAAATCTCAAAATTCAGATGCCATCGTAACAATTGTAGCAGAATCCGAAGGCACTAATGCTGCGCCATCTTTTACGGACATTGCCGATTTAGAATTTCTCACCTGGGGAAATGACGATGGCTCTAATGCTTGGACAGCGACTGGAGCCCCTGCCCTGTATCAGATTTTGACAAGGCAATGGAGTGTGCAAGAAGTTGGTGATGTGGGCACTGTTACGATCAGCTTCGATGTCGCAGATGGTGGATTTAATGTACTAAACCTAATAGCTGGCGATAGTTACCTGCTACTGATTGACTCAGATAACGATGGTAGCCTATCAGATGAAACTCCAACATCATTATATGATGATGGCACCAACGGTGATGATACTGCAGATGACAATGTTTGGACTGCTCAAAATATTGATTTCACTACAGGGCAAGAATTTACGCTTGCTACGTCAACTGTGGGTCCTGGAGGGTTAACTACGAGTTTGGGTCTATGGTTTAAAGCTGATGCTGGTACATCATCCACAACCGATGGTGATGCTATATCTCAATGGAATGATCAAAGTGGCGACCTTAACCATGCTTCAGAAGCCACTAACCAGCCGGATTTTAGAAATAACAGCACAAATAATATCAATGGGAATCCTGTTATGGATTTCAATGGTTCCAATGACCTTCTCACAGGAGTGGATGGATTTTATTCGGATGAATTCTTCATCGTTTTAAACCCTGATAATGCATTAGATGATGGCCTTGCAGCAGAATACCCGATCGGATTTGATGCAGGGGCTGTTGTGGATTCAGATCAATCGGGGCTGTTACTTGGCATTACACCAGATGGTACACTCTCCAATGAAATTGTAACATATTATGTAGGAAGTTCACAATATCGCAGTGCCCACACAGATGCATCACTTAGTTATCTAAATCCTGTATTGATTAACACCGCAGAGAACTCCGGGTCTCAAGAAATAAGAATTAACAATGAATTATTGGATGACGAAACAAATGGAACTTTTGATGCCACATACTCCAATGAACCATTTACGATCGGTGCCAGACATGACGCTACCAATTTTTATAATGGCAAAATTGCAGAGTTTATAAGTTTCAGTAATCCTCAGACCGCAACAAATAGGCAGTTCATTGAATCTTATTTAGCCATAAAATATGGCCTGACTATGACCATCGATAACAATGGCGATGCCACCACACTTGAAGCACCCAATGCTGATGGCATCAACGAAGGTGATTATGTGGCAACTGACGGTTCGGTTATTTGGGATGCCAGCGCTAATAGTACTTATCATAATGAAATAGCTGGCATTGGCAGGGACGACGATACCGGATTATCTCAACTTTCCTCAACAACCGTCAATTCAACAACAGAAATCAGAATAGCCAATGGCGATGCATCCTCTCCAACAGCTCTGCCAGCCGATCTTTCATACTTACTATGGGGACATGACAATGCTGCCAACACATTTGGTAGTGGCAATTTGACGAACGCTGATGGCTCTACGTCCAACCGCATGACAAGAGTTTGGGCGGCTGATGAAACAGGTACTGTAGGTGATGTAGAAATAGTACTGCCAAATAGCCTTGCAACAGGAACAGTCTCTATTGTCTTTCACCCAAGTGATGCCACATTCCCCGCTGATGCTCTTCGTAGGGTGGTTGAAATGGTAGATAATTCCACGGATTATGAAGGAACAATCGATTTGGCTGATGGCTTCATCAGTTTTGTCAATGCTTCAGCTTCAGCAATCACTAACAAACCTGTTGTAATCAATGAGGTAATCGCTGACCCTCAACAAGATTGGGGTGCAAGTGGGTTTTTTGATGTGGCTCCCGGGGGTTCAGGAACACAAGGATCAGATGAGTGGGTAGAACTTTATATCTCACAGGCTGGACTTGATTTAACTGCCTGGACGATTGAGTTGAACGACGGAACTGATCTATCAGGTTCGTTGTCGGTAGGAGGGGCGTTTAACACTTCCAATTACCTATCTCTCACAGGTGGTAGTTTTACTGACACTGATGCTGGTGATTATCTGATTTTGGGTAATGTAAATGGTGGAGATATGGACGAAACGGGTACCATCACCATCAACCTTACCAATGGAAGTACTACAGTTGATCAGGTAATATTGGATGGAGGCTCAAATGCTCCATCCGCCAACGCATCCGCCACTTTTGATGAATCCATTGCCAGGATACCAAATGGCAACGACACCAATATTAACGCTGACGATTTCTTCCAAACAAGGGCAACTCTTGGTTCAACCAATTCACCAACAGGAACAGCAGTGATCAACGAGGTCATCACCTCCCCACAGCAAGATTGGGGCACTAACAATTTCGATGGTACGGTAACCGGTACTTCCGTTGATGCTGAACATGAATGGGTTGAAATCTACATTAGTTCAGATGGCATTAACCTGACCGGATGGACGATTGAACTTACTGATGGGACAAATGTAACGGGTGATTTAACCGCTTCCGGTGCATTTGAAAACTCGGTTTATACAGCAGCTGGCGGTGGTACTTTCATAGACACCCGAATTGGAGATTATCTGGTGCTTGGTGATGTAACCGGATCTGACGAAATGGATGATGATGTACTGGTGGTTTTAAGGGATTCAGAAGGAACACTAATCGACCAGGTTCAATTGGGTGGAGCCGCAAGCCAGGCACCATCGGGGGCATCTACAGGAATAAATGACGAAGCTGTAGCAAGATATCCGAATGCTACCGATACTGATACAGACGATAGTGATTTCATCCAAACAAGGGCAACAATGGGATCCACCAACTCACCGGTAGGCGCTGTTGTTATTAACGAAATTGTAACTGATCCTCAGCAGGATTGGAGCACCAACCAATTTAATGGCACCAATGGTGGAGAAACCGTTGATACTGATGATGAGTGGATTGAGTTGTACATTGTTGATGCAGGCATCAATCTGACGCAATGGACGATTGACTTAGGGGGTACATCAGCATCATTGACCACTTCTGACTTCGCATTTGCTGTTTACAGTGGTTCAGGCACCTTTGAGAATACCGCTGCAGGTGATTTTCTTGTATTGGGTAACCCACCTGTTGATTTGGCTGACAACGTTACACTTCAGCTGTTGGACGCCTCTGGAAACACTGTCGATCAGACCAATGTGGGAACCACCGGGGGCGATGCAAATGACGAATCTGATGAATCAGTCTCAAGAATTCCGAACGGAACAGATACTGACAACGATGCCGCCGACTTTCAAAAGACCCCGGTATCGATGGGTGCAAACAATTCGCAAACGCCACTTACCGCTATTGGCAATGCACTGGATTTTGATGGAACTGATGATTACGTGGAAATTGCAGATGATAATGCTTTAGACATCACTTCAAATCTCACTTTAGAGGCATGGGTGAACCTCACTTCAACTCCAGGAGGAGATGCTGGGGTTATTTCAAAGTATGAAACAACCAATGACAGATCATACGGCCTCTATATTGATAACTCTGGTCAACCTCAATTTTCAGTGTCAAACGATGGCAGTGTGGTTGTATCAACCTCAAATACTACCTCTCTCCCAACGAGTGAATGGCATCATATTGCAGCTGTTTACACTCCCAATACTTCAATTACCCTATACATTGATGGAGTTTTGGTGGATGAAAATACCACCAGTATACCAGCCAGCCTTTTTGTAGGAACAGCCCCACTCTGGATTGCGGCCCATGAAGACGAAACCATGGCTAACAATCTTTTAAATGGTTTAGTAGATGAGGCAAGGATTTGGGATGAAAGTAGGACACAAGAAGAAATTCTTGAAAATATGAATACTACTGTTGACCCTGATGTGGGTGTTAATCCTAATCTTGTCGTTTACTACCGTTTTGACAGGGCATCAGGAACAACCCTTGCAGATGTGAAGGCAGTTGTGGATGGCACCTTAAACAATATGGACGACACAGATTGGGTCACGGCTAGTTGGGATGTGTTTGCACAAAATGCCGCAGAACTCGCAACGGCAGGAGATGCTGCAACTTCGGGACAACTTACTATTGCTGATGTAGCCTTTTTGAATGATGCACAGGATTTACTTCTAACAGGTCACGATGCCATCGATTTCTCCGAAATCCAAACCGACCTCCCGGCGGGTACACTGGTTACCAACCGCTATGGCCGAAGCTGGCACATGCAAAAAAATGATGCTGCAGGTACGGCCGATGGTGACGTAACCTTCACATTCGACATTGGTGCCACACCTGCAGATCAACAGACTTACTACCTTTTGGAGAGAACCGGGGTTTCAGGAGCATTTTCAATTGTACCGGTTATTGGTGTAGAATCCAGTGGAACAAGTATAACCTTTACTGTTTCAACAGCGGAGATTGACGACGACAGTTATTATACATTAGGCCGCTCAGATGATGGCCCTGGAAATGCATTGAATTTTGATGACACCAATAGCGATCATGTCAGCTTGGGTGACATCATTGATGATGCTGGGTTGACCGGCCTGACATTGGAAGCATGGGTTAGACCAACAGCATTTCCTCCAGGTAACCTACCAACTGATATGAGAAGTATCATCGCCAAAGGTGATATTAGACTAGCTACGGGTGCATTTGGCATTTTTATGATAGGTAATACTGGTGCTCAAGATCTGACGTTTGCTGTTGATAACGGCACAACAAAAGAGGTTGTTAATTTAGCCATTTCAGGTAACATCAGCTTGAACACGTGGCAACACGTTGCACTTGGTTGGACGGCAGGAGGTTCAGTAAATGCTTATGTTAACGGTGTGCTGGTTGGATCATCTGCCGCACTTTCAGGTACCGTTGATAATATTGCAGAGGATTTGGTAATTGGAGGTAGTACCAGCATTGAAGAAGATTACTTTGAGGGAACAATTGATGAAGTGCGTATTTGGGATGTTGAACGAACCCAGGACGAAATTGTCAGTAATTTTTATCAAAATATTCTGCTAACCGATGCCGATCTGTCCAATCTCGTAGGATATTATCGTTTCAACCAGGGCATTGGTAATAACCTTACCAATTTACCTGATCATTCTGGCGATGATGGTAATGGTTCCCTAACGAACTTTACAAACCTTGGCGAGGATTTAAATACAGAAACCTCAAACTATGTTAATGTTACGGATAATGCTGTTACTCCAGCTCTCAACAGAAATAGTTTCTATGACAACGTGGTAATCATAAACCCGGAAGGTGGAGCCACGGATATATTAACAAATGCTTCAGATGAATTAACACTCACAAGTACCCTGGCAAATTACCTTATTGATGAAGGCGATTTTGTCGCCTGGGGTAATGACGATGGCGATTTCAGCACTGAGGTAGCCACAAACCTTCCAACGGGTACATTAGTAACCCAGAGAAGATCCAAAAACTGGTTTTTTACGAAAAATGATGAGGTAGGAACAGCAAACGGTGATATAACATTCTCATTTGATTTGGGAGCTGTACCTGATCCAGATTTTACCTATTACCTTCTTACAACAGATGATTTAACAATGAATTTTAGCATTGCTGAAGTGATTGGAGTTGTTCCCAATGGAAATAGCATTGAGTTCACGGTTGATGGATCACAAATCACCAATGAAAACTACTATACCCTTGGTCGTTCTGGCACAGGTCAAGGCAATGCGCTAGATTTTGATGGAAGCGATGATATGGTAGTTGTTCAGGATGATAACTCACTTGATCTTACTTCAACCGCCACGTGGGAATTTTGGGTTAACGTTGATGATATCACAGATTTCCACATAATGCTTGATAAAAGAACGTCATCCACAGTTAATGACGCTTTTACTATTGGTTTTAACCTGGGGGGGATTATCGGCAGCAATTTTGGCATTGAAGTAACCGGAACTTCTGGCGCATCCATTGATCGGGACTTATTTACTGATAACACATGGCACCATGTGGCAATTACTTATGATAAAGATGCTACCGATAATTTTGAGTTTTATTTAGACGGTATTTCACAGCCATTGGAAACTCAATCAGACAGGGATTTAGATTTGGATAACTCCTCAGAGGAATTAATTATTGGAAAAGGCAACAACGGTGCAGGGGCCACGATGAGTGGCATGCTTGACGAAGTCAGGATTTGGTCTGATGTGCGTACCCAAAACGAAATTCAACAAAACATGCACCGCACACTGGATGTCACGGATGCGAACAATGATAATCTTGCAGCCTACTACCGTTTTAATCAAGGTATCGGTGACAGCAATGACAACCTCCCCGACTTGAGTGGAAACAATAACAACGGGGCACTAACAAACTTCGCTAATCTCAGTAACTCAACAACCTCCTCTAACTGGGTTGCTTCGGAAGCGGTCGTTTCAGATCAAACATTCGCAATTGGTCTCATCGGCCCTGGAAATGCATTAGATTTTGATGGTACAAACGATGTTGTTTCAATTACACATGTCGCAGGCCTCACAATTGGTGGCAACCCATATACTGTAGAAGCCTGGATAAATGCCCCTGATGCTGATCAAACCGGAAGTATCGTGGCGAAGCGACAAACGGGGTTTCCTTTTGGTATGATGATGCTTTCCGTTAATGATGGTTCTGACCCCGCCACCTTACCAGCGGGTAAGAAAATAACAATGAGCTATGGAACATTTGGAACATTAGGGCCTTACCGCTTTGTATCAACCGTAGACGACATTATAGATGGAAATTACCACCATGTTGCGTGTGTTGTTGATCCTACTGAAGAAACAGTTGTTATATATGTCGATGGTATTCTCCAGGAAGTGAATATCACAGCTCCAGGAATTTTTCCAACCGTACCCAACACTGAACCTTACACGATAGGAAGTGGAAATACCGCCTACTTCTATGACGGAATTGTAGATGAAGTGCGTATTTGGCATGTTGCTAGGACTGCCGCCCAAATTCAGGACAACATGTTCAAAGAACTTGTTGGAGACGAAACCTTCTTGATAGCCTACTACAAATTTGATGAGCTAGATGACGATGCCTCAACTACACTTCCTGATCAGGTTGGAAGCAATGATGGAACTTTGACAAATATGCCCTCTCCATCCGATAATTGGGTATCGGCAGCGGCAAGAGAGCCGTTCAAAACGACAAACACAGGCAACTTTGAAGATGATACTACCTGGAAAACGAGGGCTGAGCCTGATGCGACTTCTGCTATTTTGGATATCGCTCATGACATCACACTTTCTACAGGAACACTTGATTCGGATATGATAAATATCAACTCAGGATCAACATTAACAATTGTATCAGGACAAACAATTACTGTAGATAATGATATTATAAATAATGGCACAGTTAACGGTGCGGGGGCTCTTGTTTTCGATGGCGCCGGTGCTAACCTTGATGTCGTTATTACCGGAGGCACATTCAGCAATATCGATCTTGAAGATGCCGGTGTAAGTACAGGTGAAACGCTTCAAATAACCCTTCAGGGAAATACAACCATAACTGGAGATTTAGATTTAAATGCTGACAGTAACCTTGATGCGGGGAACATAGTCCTTGATGACTTCAACCTCACAGTTAATAATTTATCCAACTTTAGTTCCAGCCACTACATTGAAACACTTGACCAAAATACGTCTGGTGGGTTTTTAATTATGAACATAAATCAGGCTGATGGGCAGGTTACATATCCGGTTTATACCGATGGTTCATACACGCCAGCATCCATGATTAATCTTGGTTCGGCCGGAAACATTAGTGTCAGAGCTTTCGGAGGCACATATGAAAATGGCACTTCAGGCACACTTCATACAGGAAACGAGGAGGTTGACAGAAGTTGGGAAATTACTTCAAATGATGCTGTAAATATTACCCTTACGTTGCAATTCAACGCATCTGATCAGCTTGCTAGCTTTGACCCAACAATCGCCTTTATGTCTAAAAATGATGGCGGGGCATTAGGCTGGCAGCCGCAAACGCCTGCAACAGATATTTCAGCAAGTGATCCCAGAACAATTAGTAAATCTGGCATCTCAACGTTTTCAACCTTCGGGGTTGGAAGTGG
This sequence comes from Cyclobacteriaceae bacterium, assembly GCA_040222875.1. Lineage (GTDB taxonomy): Bacteria > Bacteroidota > Bacteroidia > Cytophagales > Cyclobacteriaceae > JAJCYL01. The sequence continues at coordinate 24,853 of JAVKCG010000015.1, forward strand.
CAGCTCTCCCCTACCGGTTGAGTTAACAGCCTTTTCAGCAACTCCCGATCAAGGAATTGTCCATTTGGATTGGCAAACCGCTACCGAAATCAATAACGAATTCTTTGAAGTGCAACACTCAATCAATGGAGAAGATTTTGAGATTATCGGTAAAGTTGCTGGCAATGGCACCACTAATATTGAACAAAACTATGCCTTCATCGATTCAAGGCCGGTTGAAGGAATCAACTATTATCGATTAAGGCAAGTCGATTTTGATGGTGCTTTTGAGTATTCTCCGTTGAGAATGGCCAGGGTTGAACTTGCAGCTGAGCAACTCATGACAGCATATCCAAATCCATTAAAAGATGTGGTGACCATTGAATTCGCAAGGCCTGTTCCGGCTTATTCAGAAATTCAAATCTCAGGCATAGCTGGTCATATCATATCCAGGGTTCAGGTGGAAACAGAGTTGCATACTCTCAATCTGAATTTATCCGCATTACCAACTGGTATTTATTTGTTGCAGGTGAAATCAGGTTCGGAAATTTTTGTGGAACGATTAGTGAAAGAATAACCAGCAAATTCATTTCTGAGATTGTCCTTGTACCAAATTGGGTATAAAAATCACCCAAGAGTATATGTACATGCGACAAAATAATAAAGGTGTGAGAAGGTGAAAAGGGTGACAATTTAGTCTCGCGGATTAAGATCGACTGTGTCCTATGAAATGAATTATCCCGATTGCCAGTCCAAACTCCCTGCTTTTATTTTGAGAATATTTCAACCCCAATTTTAATTCATAATTGCTATACCTACCTTTGCAGCCTCAAAATTTCAGGAGCATGCTTTCAACTAGTAATATTTCACTTCAATACGGCAAAAGGGTACTTTTTGATGAGGTTAACATCAAGTTCACTCAAGGCAACTGCTATGGTGTAATTGGTGCCAACGGAGCCGGTAAATCAACATTTTTAAAGATTTTGGCTGGCGATGTTCAGGCCAATTCAGGCCAGGTGAGCATTGAGCCAGGTAAGCGGGTGGCTGTTTTGAAGCAGAATCATTTTGAATTTGATGAAGTACCAGTTTTAGATACTGTAATGATGGGCCACAAGCAATTGTGGGATATCATGCAGGAAAAAAATGCTATCTATGAAAAGCCTGATTTTTCTGATGAAGATGGAGTAAAAGCTTCGGAGCTTGAGGCCCAGTTTGCGGATATGGATGGTTGGAACGCCGAATCAGATGCGGCGGCTCTTTTGAGCGGTCTGGGCATTCAAGAATCAAAGCATTTTGACCTCGTAAAGCAACTTAGTGGAAATGAAAAAGTACGGGTGCTCCTGGCTCAGGCATTATTCGGAAATCCTGATATACTGATACTTGATGAACCCACCAACGACCTTGACATCAAGACAGCCACCTGGCTTGAAAACTTTCTACTGAATTTTAACAATACAGTGATTGTTGTTTCTCACGACAGGCACTTTTTAGACACAGTTTGTACCCATGTGGCAGACATCGACTTCGGGAAAATCAAAATATTCACAGGCAACTACAGCTTCTGGTACGAGTCAAGTCAGTTAGCTTTACAGCAGCGATCATCGGCCAACAAAAAAGCTGAGGAGAAGAAAAAGGAGCTTCAGGATTTTATTGCCAGGTTTAGTGCTAATGCTTCTAAATCAAAGCAGGCAACCAGCCGTAAAAAACTCCTGGAGAAAATAAACATCGAAGACATTCAGCCATCTTCACGTAAATACCCGGCAATCATATACACCCAAAACAGGCCAGCCGGAGATCAGATCCTTGAGATTTCAAAACTAAGCAAATCACTTAATGGCAAACAACTATTTTCTAACCTTGATTTGTTTGTAAATAAAGGGGATAAAATAGTTTTCACGGCTGAAGATAGCATGGCAACGACTGCCCTGTTTCAAATACTGATGGGTGAAGAAAAGGCCGATTCGGGTGAATTCAAGTTCGGCCAAACGATCACAAATTCTTACTTACCAAACGACAACGAGGAATATTTTGAAGGGGATCTCAACCTCATTGATTGGTTAAGGCAGTATTCTGAGGAGGAAAAGGATGAAGCATACATCAGAGGTTTTCTTGGCAAAATGCTATTCTCAGGTGAAGAGTCATTCAAGAAAGTGAGTGTGTTATCTGGGGGTGAGAAAGTACGCTGCATGATTTCCAGAATGATGTTAGCCGGTGGTAATCTTTTAATATTAGATGAGCCAACTAACCACCTGGATTTGGAGTCAATTCAGGCATTCAATAATGGCCTGATGAACTTCCCCGGTACTGTTCTCTTTACATCTCATGATCACACTTTCGTTCAGACCATAGCCAATAGAGTAGTTGAGTTACGGCCAGACAGCCATGTGGATAAGCTCATGGCATTTGATGACTATTTGGAGTGGAGTGAGAAGGAGTTAGTGGGGGTTTAATTCCATTAGTTGACCTCAATCAAATTCAAAAGTGAAAAGACTCAAACCCAAGTATGTAAGCTGGGTCTTTAATTTACTCGCAGACCTTGCCCTGTCCATTTTGGGAATCTTGTTGATTTATTGGGGTTGGAATTGGGAAGATCAAGTGCTAATAGACCTAAATGGGCCATTATTGATAGTCGCTGGAGTTCTCTTTTTATGCTGGGATTTCTATGAAATATTTGTACTGTTTCAATTTTATAAAGTTGAGTCAGGAAGAGTAATTACAACTGATTGGAGTACTCTGATAGTTGAAACCAAACAAAAAACTGAACAGCTAAAGATAAGTGAACTGCAAAAGGTCATTTTCTCTAAAGGACGTTATTTGTCCAGAACCCCAACGGCACATTTGAGTTACTCTGAGCTACTTTTTAAGGGTAATCGAAAATTGACAATTACGTCTTTTTTGCTTAATTCTCAATCATTGGAAAAACAATTGGGTAATACTAGTTACATAAAAGTATGGAGACATCGAACGTTATTCGAAGGAATCCGAAACAATATTGCTCTAAGTGCTTAAAAGGCACTAATTAAAAAAGCCCCTTGCGGGGCTTCAATGCATCAACCGAACCAATACTATCAATTATAAGTGCTCTTCAACTTAGCCCAATTCTCATTGGCCTTCTTTTCAAGTTTAGTGTGGTTTTTCTCCGACAACCATAACTGCTTCGCATCAAGTTCAAGGTTGTATAAGTACAAATAGTACTTGCCATCCTCTACAATGAACTTATTAGGGTCAGGCCTGAATTTGGCCCCCGCATAAACCCCGAACGCACAATAACCACCAAATTGAGGCAAGTACTTGCCAGGGTTAGCATCAAAAGCCCTCTTCTGCTCCTTGGAAGTGAAGTAGTAATCTACCTTGTTATAAGTTGATTTGTACTCTTTTGATCCTTTCTGGGCGAGGCCTAGGTCAAGATAAGATACTGGGCTAAAGCCCTGTAAAGCAATATTACTGTTGTCAATGTTAAAGGCTTTTTTGTCTTGGGCAAATGCAGCTACACTTACCAAAATGCCTATCAATGTAGTCGCTGTTCTTATTAAGTTTTTCATTTTATAATAGTTGAGTTTAAAATTATTATTTTGATTTCTGTAAACTGGGTTTAAGCGTATGTCGGCTCAGGTTTATGCATACTCACCACGGTAAGTACAGTTCCGCCATTAATCCAGTAATAGTAGGCGTCAATGCCACTAAAAGACAGGATAAAAGGTGCGGCCACAAACGTGACCCCAACTAGAAAATCTACCAGCAGATGAACCTTGTAAGGGATTACCCGATATACACCCAAATGATGATCTGTCAACAATGTCAAGACCAGGGCCGCAATTCCAACGATCAATGAAAGCTGCAATGCAAACGGATTAGAGCTGCCTAAGCCCAATAGAAAAGGCAAAATCATCAAAGCTACCGCCACTGGATAATCCAGGTACGCATGAATTTGTTTTGTTACGAATTTCATGGCCTTAGGCTTTTGAGTTTTGAGCTTCGAAATACTCCTCTTCAATTACCAGTCCCTCACTATTCCAAATCCTACGGATGATTTCATGCCAGTAAATTGTACTATCATCTTTCATCACAAAATCGAATGTGAATTCAGAAGCAGAGGCGTTGCCATCTACCAATGTTCGGTGATGAGTAATGCCATTCACTTTGGCAATTGAACTGGTAAAACCCTCCATCTTATTGATCATATCATCTTTTGATGATGTTTTCACTTTGCCATAATCCGAGGTTTTTGCCTGGTCGGCAAAGTAAAGTTTCACTGCATTCACGATGGCCCCTTGTGCCACGAATGCGTCCATTTTTTCAACTTGTTCTTTGATATCCATCGTTTAATTTTTTTTGAATTAATTGATGGTTCAAAATTGGTGGAGCAACAGGCACCTGTTGCTACAAAAAAGGCGCAGTTACTTGTACTTTTTACCGAGGAATTCAGTAGGGGTGTTACCTGTGTATTGTTTGAAGAAACTAGAAAAATGATTGGCTTCCTCGAATCGCAGTTCAAAAGCCACTTCTTTTATGGTTGCTCCATTAAGAAGCTTTTGTTTGGCACTGTTTACAATTTCAAACCTAATTAACTGCCCCAAAGAGAGGTTCAATTTATCCTTCACTTTTTTCGAGAGGGTTTTGACTGACATATTCATTTTGTCAGCGTAGAAATCGAGGTTTCTGGTGTGAGTGTGATGTTCTTTGAGGAGTTCCAATATGTTCGAAATGAACGTATCCCGCTGTTCGAAATCGAAATTTTGCCTAAAGTCTGACGGGTTGCCGCCAGTCTCATTTTTGAAAACACGATTAAAGTAAGCCGGATCGTTGTACCCCAAATCATAGGAGATCTCTTTGATACCTTTATCAGAAAATGCAAGTTCCCTCCTACTCTCCAAAAGGCGCCTTTTGGTTAACATTTGTTTCATAGAAAGACCTAGCTTGTCTTTAACCAAATGTTGGGTTGAAAATCCATTTTCATTGATCAATGCCGAAAGCTGCTGATTGGTCAGGTGGTTATTGAACTGACTGTCGATTACCTCCTTAATATCAAAAATGACATGATACTCCTCTTGCGCTGCGTGAAAGGGATTTTGCCAATACCACTGTTTTGAGGAAATATCTAAAATATTACTTACAGATTCGGAAAGGGCAGTCTGGCTCAAATAGCGTTGACAGTCTTCGCAGGTATCAAAATTGATATATCCCAGCGATAGTAGATGTTTAAACAGCACCCTGATGTCTTTATTACCAAAAATTTCTTGATCATTAAACTCAATTCGTCTAATGGAAAAATCATCTGAAAGAAACTTGATGTACTGGCCTTTTTCAAGGTAAATCAGCTTGTCATTCCAATCAAGGTAATTCTTAAAATCAACCTGTATGGCCCCACTGCCGCCAAGAATATGCAATAAGGTGTACTGGTTAATAAAGTATACCTTGTTGATTTCAGGCTGGAAATGTTTTACTCGATTGAGGGATTGCATCAATTCAAATAAACGTCTGTTTTTAAGACGAGGTTAAATTCCACATCTGCTTTAAGTGATGCTCCAAATGAACCACATAGTCATCAATTAAATATTGGAGTGTTGTGGGCTCACCTTCAAGCACATGAATGAAAGCAATTTTGTGAAGATTATGCTCAGTATGCTCTTTTGATCTGATTTCTTCTGGAATTAGATCAATCAACTTAGCCATGTGTAGGTTGAACGCCGCCCAAAATTCAACTAACTCTTTCCAATTACCATTTTGATAATCTTGAAGGGCAACTAAATCATCTTGAGGATAAGTCTGAAAAATTAGCTTTCCTCCATTACCTGCACTCAAAAACCTGGGTAAGTTGTTAGCAGCAGAATCGATTAAATGTCCTAAGATTTCAATTGGAGACCATTTATTAAGCGACGGCTTTCGTTTGTAATTCGTTTCATCCGTCGCAAGCATGCGAGATTTAGCTGTTACTATATTATCTATAAGCCTTTGTGCTGTTTTTGACCTTTTCATAATTGCAATGCTAAATTTTGTAAGGAAATTGCCCAAACTGGCGCAGATATTCTTTAAAAAACGGAATATACCAGAAATTCCAGAGCATTTGAGGCAGATATCCATAGAAAAACGTGAATCAATCATTTTTTGATTAATAAATTACCCTACTCAAAATATAATTACGTTTTTACAATTGATATAAGTCTAATTTGTCACCGTATTTTTTATAATTATTGAAATAATTTATAAAACGGGTTCGATTTCACACATCAAATCGAATAAATAGCGGACCTGATCATTGATTTGCATCAGTAATCACTAATAACTGATTCTTGATATGACAGAAATGAATGAAACATCGGTAGTTGCGGGAGCTGTAGCTACTGATGCGCCAGCAACAGTTACATCTGTTGAGTCTCTTGCTTCACAGACAGCAGAGTTAAGCGCACAAATTGGAGATGCTGTTTTTACAGCCAATAATGTCTGGATGATGCTGGCAACGGCATTGGTATTTATTATGCACCTGGGGTTTGCCGGTGTAGAGGCAGGGTTTGGCCAATCGAAAAATACGGTCAATATCCTGTTCAAAAATACGCTGACCCCCGTCATCGGAATTATCACCTACTTCATAGTCGGTTTTAATTTGATGTACCCCGGTTTTGAAACGCCCGGTTGGTTTGCATTTGGTGGATTCTTCCTTGACCTGCCTGCTAATGGCAATTCTGTGGAATATGCCGGAGGCGGATATACTTATTGGACTGATTTCCTATTCCAGGCAATGTTTGCCGCAACTGCCGCAACCATTGTTTCAGGGGCTGTTGCTGAACGGATTAAAATCAGCGCCTATCTGATCTTCACCTTGTTATTTGTAGGATTGGTATATCCACTTATTGGTAGTTGGAAATGGGGTGGCGGTGCCCTTGATGCCATGGGATTTTATGACTTTGCAGGCTCTACGCTGGTCCACTCAGTGGGTGGCTGGGGCGCCTTAGCTGGCATCATAGTCCTTGGGCCAAGATTAGGTAAGTACATTGATGGCAAAGTAGTAGACAAGCCAGGAGCCAGCGTTCCACTTGCGGTGATTGGAGTATTCCTGTTGTGGTTAGGCTGGTTTGGTTTCAACGGCGGTTCAGTGCTTTCAGCAGATCCGGGATTAACGTCGCTGGTTTTAGTTACCACCTCATTGGCCGCATGCACTGGAGCACTGGGTGGCTTTATTGCCGGATACTTTGTTTTCAAAAGGTTGGACCTGGGCATGGTACTAAATGGCCTCCTAGCTGGCCTGGTTGGTATCACCGCCGGAGCGGATGTAATCAGCCCAGCATGGTCACTATTAGTTGGGTTGGTTGCTGGTGTACTGGTTGTATTTTCAGCAGTAGCTCTTGACAAATTCAAACTGGATGATGTAGTAGGAGCTGTTTCAGTACACCTTACCTGCGGAATCTGGGGAACCCTCGCTGTTGGTATCTTCGGAGCCGGCATGCCATTTATGCCACAGCTTTATGGAGTGCTGATCTGCGGGGCCGTTGCTTTCACATCGGCTTTTCTAATATTTTCCGTACTAAAAGCAACAATGGGAATCAGGGTTTCTGAGGAACACGAAGAATCTGGTTTGGATAGCCAGGAGCATGGCATCAGAGGTTATACAATTGTATACGAGTAAGCTCCCTATATATAGTAAAGCCTCGGGACCAGGGGCGTCCGACAACGCCCCGGCCCAAGGCCTAAATCCACAAATTACTTTACATAATTCATGAACGATCTAAACAAAATTACAATGAAAAATATACTCACCTCTATAGTATTGATGACAGCATTGGTATTCACTACAAAAGCACAGGATGTTGAGCCAGATGAAAAACCGACATTTTCATTCGCAGGCTCTGTTGATGCCTACTACAGGGCAAACCTGAACACGACAAACAACGCTACAATTGAAAACGCCTCTTTGGCACCAGCTACATCATTTGCCAATCTTCCGGGTTTTGCATTGGGCATGGCTAACATTATCGGCTCTTATGATGGTGAAAAGGCTGGCTTTGTAGCTGATCTCGTTTTTGGCCCACGAGGTGCAGAAGCAGTATTTGGTTCAGGACCAAGCCAGAATATCGTGAACCAATTATATGCATATGTAAACCTGAGTGAATCGGTGACAGTAACGATGGGAAATTTCAACACATTTCTTGGCTACGAGGTAATCTCGCCAACTGGAAATTACAATTACTCTACTTCTTATATGTTTTCATATGGGCCATTTTCGCATACAGGTGTAAAAATTGATTTCACATCTGAAAGTGGGTTCAGCTTTATGCAAGGGGTTTTTAATGCAACAGATGCTACCGATTTTAACCCTGATGGAACGTATACCGCAGGTACACAAATTGGCTACGCTACAGATGCCGGTGGTGCATGGTTGAACTTCCTTTATGACGAAGATTACTTTCAGGCAGATTTGACTACAGGCTTCGATGTCTCAGACAAGGTCTATTTGGGCTTCAATGGTACTTATGGTTCGTCATTTTATGGTGCTGCGGGGTATTTTCAGGTGGCTGCATCTGAGGTATTTGGGGTTGGTCTAAGAACAGAGTACTTCAAAGATACCGACGGAGTAGCAATAATGGCCGATGAGAATGTGCTGGATGTAACTTTATCTGCCAATTACAGCGTGGGCAACCTTACCATTATTCCTGAATTCAGGGTTGATCTCGGCTCTGATGATTTCTTTATGAACGATGAATTGGCACCTCAGAGCTCATTGTCATCATTTCTGGTAGCGGCTGTTTACGCTTTTTAAACAGGTTAATTAGGCTTAGGGCAGCGAGAGTTGGATGCTTCAAAGCAGCCTCAAAAGGGCTGCTTTTTTTTATTGACATTAGCTAATAGTGTTCGAATTTTTAAATTCCAATCCCCTACAAAGGATATCGTATACTGGCGCAACGAGGAAAAAAGTGGTAAACAAAAGCACTAAAATTACGCTAATAAAGAGCTGCTCAGTACGTAAACTAGCCCAGCTTGCAAGCCATTTGTTAGCACAAAGAACCGAATTGAGGTGCATTCAGGTGTTTGCAAGGTATAATTCAATTTGAAGAAGAAATTTAGATGCATGTTCGACTACCCCGTATGGTTAGACATAAAAACGGTTTAGATTAGACTTTCATAAGGTAGATAACCGGAACTCCAGTTCCGGTTATCCAATTGTTGTCACCAATTACCAATGAAAATAAAAATCATCATATATTCATTAGGATTCTTGCTAATAGTTAGCTGTGGTGAAAACCGGACAAAAATTGAGAATGCGGAATATGCGAACTTCTCGGATTTGGCTCATATTGAATATCCTGATATTGAATTATTTGATAATTATACAAGCCTTCCGATTTCAATATCGAATGGTGATTTTTTAGACCATAACTCAATTCTATTTTTGACTGAAAGTGCTAATGTGGTTCCGATTGAAAGAGAGAATTTAAAGAAACTACTACCTAAGACTGAATATGAAGAATTGATTACAAAAAGATGTGAACAGAGAACAGACAGTCTAATTTGTTCCAAAGAATACTTTGCTTATGGTAGAATAGTTAAACCTAACTACATTCTACTCGAATATGGAATAAGAGAATATGGGGACTGGGGAAGACATTATGTTTTCGAATTCAGAACTTACAAGCCAAATGGAGAACTGATTTCTAAGATTGATTTTGCTAAGTGGAGTGATAAAGATGATGAATTCTTTGAAGGGAAATTAATAGAAGGAATGAACATTGAATTGACAAAAAACGAACAGATAATTTCGAAATACCATATTAACGAAAACGGAAAAATTAAAAAAAGGTGATAACACTGTATATGAAATCATAGCCGCCTATCGGCAGGCTACGCTTCATATACTAACCGTTGGACGTCATTCTGGAAACCCGTGGACTATAAGGCCGAAGGGCCAGAAAAAATGAAAGGAGTACTTTTACACTAACAAACAGCCTTTTCCCAAAGGACACCGATAAATTCAACTATCACTTTTTGCCTTCCCTCACTTTATTGCTAACTTTTTGCAAGCATTAGCATAAACCCAATTGGTGATGATTCCCCATAAACAACTTCAGGCATTTTCAAGATTCGTTTTGGTTTTTATTATTATTTGTCCGCATGCTTTAAAGGCCCAGGACTGGCCTATTGCTGCCCAAATAATAGAAACCGATGAATATCAGGTTTCATATGAATCAACAGAAAAAAGCCTGGAGGCACTCGCCCTTACCCTACAGGACAAAAAGAAAAAGGTCAATTTGAATGAAGAAAAGGCCATAATTGAAATGGACTATAGTGTCTATGAAGATGCGATGGTCGGCACCAGACCTTTCGGGAAAATCCGGTATCAAATCATTCTGGAACTCTTAAATGAAGAACTCATTTGTACTTTTCAGGATTTCACCTTCCGGAAAATTGAGCGAAACCCCCGGTATGGCAAACTAGAAGAAGTAAAGGGCAGGCCCAAACCGCTTAGCTCAATTCATGGCAAACTCAACGAAGTACAGATCGGTATTGTTAGATGGAAAACTGAATCTGTAATCAAAAGTAAATTGGCGTTGCTTCAAGGTGACACCCTTGCTTCAACAGAGTAGGTTTAAATTTTAATTTCTACATCAGATTTCTTTGACTTCGGCTCTTTTGAGCTACCAAACACCAGGTTCATCCCGAATCTAAAACTGGCATTCTGCGTCTTGGTGAGATCGGACAATCCAAACAGGTTATCAGAAGCGAAGTACATCTGGTAAGCCCCTAAATCAAGGGAAAAAGCGCCACCAACTGATATAATTTGCTGTGGAAGTTTCGACAATGTGCCTGACACTTTTATCGGACCAAATTTTCTGGTGTAGGCTGCCCCTATTCCCGTTTGGGTTCTCCCGGCCTGGAAGTAATTGGACAGAGTCAGGGACAACCGGTTATTACCTAATAGGTAAGATCCCCCTACAAATGATCTCGGACTTATGCCAGATGTGTAAGATTCTGTATTGGTTTCATCATTGAATTTACTCTCCAGGGTGTCTATCAGTGCTTCTCCAAAATCTTCCAAATCGCTTATATCAAGACCTTCAAAAGTGATGCTTGTGTTGGTTACAGTGTAATTCTTCACATGTTCCTTCCAGGTAATGGACCCAAGGTCATTGATCGCCAAAGAAACATCAATATTCTCATTGACTGAATAAGTACCTCCTAAATCAACTGCAAAGCCTTTATTGGCATTGCCGGCGATGTATGAGCCCTCGTCTCCATTGTCAAATACATCAAATCCTGCCGTTCTGAATTCAGGGTTTTGGGTGGTGATATCTAAAAAGAACCTGTCTTGCTGAGTGGCGATATTCAACTCAAAATCTTTGTCTGATTCCGCATTGAATATCCCTTGTAGCATTTTTAGCCTGATACCCGCGGTAAGTGGCCGATCGGATATGTTGAAACTTTTGGCAAAACCCAGCCCAAATTCTCTAAAATGATTGAATTGAACCCTGGTTTCATCTTCTACAAAATCCTGGTCCACAAAGGCCCCATTACCTTCCCAAATAAATTCAAAAGTCTTTTTAGGATAGGTAAATCCACCAGATATCCGCTCATTTACAAAAAATGAAAAGCTTCCAACCGCTGGAAGTGTAACACCTGCCTGGAGCAAAGAAATGTTTGAGGTCATATTCAAATAGCTACGGTTTTTTAAGTTTTTAAGAAACTTGTCACCTTCTACAGTCACGGCATCTTCACCAGGAACTTTTTGAAACAGGTCGCTGTAACTAAACCCGTTGTTTACCCCAATGTGAAACCCTGAAATAACCGGCAGGGAAATATAAAACCTGGAGTTGGGATGAAAAGCTGCATTTAAACTTAGCGATTGCGGGGTTGCATCACCCAGGCTATAGAATGCGATGTCATTTTGGGCTTGCAGGCTTTGAATGGCCGACAACAGCAAAGCACTTAATAATATTTTGAGACTTAGGTTTTTCATATCAATTAACTCCAATAACGATTTCCAATTCACCAATGAGCGACAGCTCAATTATTAATTCATAATCTGCCAGTATTTTCACAAATTGCCCTTGATCTGCCCTGGGTGTTTCAATGGCAACTTCAGCCACAATTTGGTCCATGTTTTCAATTGCATCCAAACCATTGGCATCCAACTCAATACCTGCAGTTTGTATTGCGGCCCCTGTTGAAAAGCCATTTGAATCAACTTCTGGTGAATTGAACAACACCTCGGTTAATTCATGTAATATTTGACCACCTTCATCCTTAAAAATTAAGGTTACAGAGCCATTAAAAGGAATTTCATTGGTTGTGGTGACATTCAGGGTAGCCGATATGGCATTCTCAATGTCATCCCCGGAAACATTGAAATCTACATCGGTAGTAAAACCATCCATCTTAAGATCAAGAGGAACCGATACTTCAGTAAAAAGATCCAGACGACTATCCTTGGTCATGAAGTTTAAACCTTGAGGCACACCATTTGGATTCGAAATTGCAGTTAGTGGCAGGTTAAACTTTTCCGGTGTGATATTTAATAGTTGGTCAATATTTGAATTCGATTTGTCCAGTACTATAGATGTCAAAACTGATGAACCAATATCAGCAACGTCAGGGGCATCAATTACAATAAACTCGTCTGTTGCTGCTCCGGAAAGCTGAAGAGTTTCAGTCTCGTTAACAATTGCCTCAATCCTTGATAAGTCAACACCAAGCGGAATGCCATAGAAATTGTTTATCTGAAATCTTACTTGTGGATCGTTAAGTTCCAATCCGATATCACCGAAGTTCTCGAATATGTTAAACTCAATTGTTCTGTTTTGTAGCTCCGTTTCATCCTGCGCAAAATCGCCTACGATCGTTTCAATTGCAATATTATCAAACAGCAAATCAAACTGAAGCCTGTCATTACTGGAAATAGACGATCCGGCTTGCATAATTATCTCACCGGTGAATTGCACATTGAATGTATTCTCACCATTAACAGTGGTCAATTCAGTTCTAACATTATCAAGATTATCGCTGCGCTGATCAGAACCGAATGGCCCAAGGCCGCCACTTATTTGGACCGATTGATTGTTATTAATGCGGATGGCGTCGCCCATTATCATTTGGTATGTAACAGGCCCTTCAAAAGTTGAGGTAACGTCCAAACTGATATCTCCAGCCTCCGTGATTATGTAGTCAATCAATTCATTGTTTTCTGACTCATAAATAAAAGTAAATGACTGATCGAAAGGGATTCTCAAGTCGCTCTCCAAGGGAGACTCATCAATATTAGTTTGTATTGTCGCCGAATTGCTCACCTCATCAACCGCAATGAAGTCATCTGAAGACTCGAAAAGTGCTGTGTCTCGATATATGAGGGTGAGCTGCATTTGGTCATCTTCTTGAATTTCAACATTATCGTCGTCAAGGTCTTCAATAAGCTCTCGAACCGAATAAGTTGCCACCCCTATTGGCAATGCAAAGGAGGGACTATAAATAATATCCTGAATCTCGTTATCAAAACTTGAAATATTACAAGATCCGATAACAAGACAAAGACTTAGAATAATTAAGTTTCTTATCATGCTCATTTATTTAATGGCTACCAATAATTGCGGTAACCCTATCATCAAAAAGTTTATTGAATTCGTCAATACTCATACTGCCAATATCTCCAATTTTATGCTCCCTGACTGATACAACAGATGCATCCTGCTCTTTTTCACCCACTATCAGCATAAATGGAACTTTCTTAACCTCTGCATCCCTGATCTTCCTACCAATTTTTTCATCTCGCTCATCCATAAATCCTGTTATGCCGGCTTCCTGCAATGATTTAAAAACCCCTGCGGCATAGTCATGGTATTTCTCGGATATCGGTAAAACAGCTACCTGATCAGGAGTAAGCCACAATGGAAATTCCCCGGCACAATGCTCAGTTAATACTGCCACAAATCGCTCCATAGAACCAAACGGGGCCCGGTGGATCATTACTGGTCTATGGCCTTTGTTATCAGCACCAACGTATTCCAACTCAAACCGCTCCGGTAAATTATAGTCTACCTGAATGGTGCCTAATTGCCAGCTTCTGTTCAGTGCATCCTTTACCATGAAATCAAGCTTTGGGCCATAGAATGCTGCTTCGCCCAATTCGGTGACAGTCGGAAGGTTTTTATCCTTTGCTGCTTTGATGATGGCTGTTTCAGCCTTGTCCCACAATTCATCAGAGCCTATATATTTCTCTTTGTTATTGGGATCACGTAGGGAGATTTGTGCGGTAAAGTTTTCGAAACCGAGTGACCCAAAAACAAACAATACCAGATCAATTACAGCCTTAAATTCCTCCTCAACCTGATCCGGTCTACAGAAAATGTGAGCATCATCCACAGTAAAACTTCGAACCCTGGTGAGCCCATGTAATTCACCGCTTTGCTCATAACGATATACATTCCCGAATTCCGCCAGCCGTAAGGGCAACTCCTTATAAGATCGTGGCCGCACTTTATAAATCTCACAATGATGGGGGCAATTCATAGGTTTTAGCATGAACTCCTCTCCTTCACTTGGAGTACTTATCGGCTGAAAAGAATCCGCTCCATATTTTTCATAATGACCAGATGTGATGTACAAATTTTTATTGCCGATATGCGGTGTTACTACCGGGCTGTAGCCAGCCTTGGCTTGTGCCCTTCGTAAAAATTGCTCCAGTCTTTCCCTTAGTGCTGTTCCTTTAGGAAGCCATAATGGGAGTCCTAGCCCCACTTTTTCAGAAAAAGCAAATAGCTCTAACTCTTTGCCAATTTTTCTATGATCCCGCTTTTTGGCTTCCTCCAACAATTCAAGGTATTCAGTCAGCTCTTTCTGCTTAGGAAACGTGATGCCGTATAGCCTTGTCAGCATTTTATTTTTCTCATCCCCTCGCCAATAAGCCGCTGCAACATTCAGAATCTTAGCAGCCTTAATAGTGCCGGTATTTGGAATGTGAGGCCCACGGCAGAGGTCGGTGAAATTGCCTTGATGATAGAATGTGATGGTGCCGTCATCAAGATTTTCAAGAAGCTCCAGTTTATATTCATCACCTTTTTTCTTGAAATAATCGATAGCCTCTTTTTTCCCTATTTGCTCACGTTGATATTCATTTTTATTTCTGGCAAGCTCAAGCATTTTATCTTCTAACTGCTTGAGGTTTTGGGCATCAAACTCCATGTCACCAAAATCCACATCATAGTAAAAGCCATTTTCAATTGCTGGCCCAATTCCGAATTTGATACCGGGATAAAGCGTTTCTAATGCCTCGGCCATTAAGTGGGCCGATGAGTGCCAAAAAGTTGATTTACCATCTGAGTCGTTCCATGTAAGTAGTTGTACAGTGGCATCATCATCAATAGTACGGCTGGCGTCTACAATTTCGCCGTTCACTTTAGCCGCCAAAACATTTCTGGCAAGCCCCTCACTAATGCCAAGTGCCACATCCATGGCAGTGCTCCCTTTAGGATGTTCTTTAACTGACCCATCTGGCAGGGTGATCTTAATCATGTCACTCATTAATTTTAATTATTCGGATTTCTTCGTGGTCGCAAATCAAAAGATGGCTGTTCCTTCTCCTCTTTTAATCGCCGCAAATATGCAACTTTTCTGACGACTGAATTTAGTTCTACCGCTGCATTTTCGTACGTAGAATCAATTGCAAGTAGGTTTTGATATTCTGTGATTGCTGATTGATAAAAATACTTCTTGTCGTATGATCTTGCCTTTGTTATTCTCGCCTTTAAGTTAAGGCTGTCACTGTTTATTACATACTGGGAATAGACTATCGCTGAGTCATACATGAAAGAATTATAGTACGTATCAATTAGGTAGAGCTGCGCTAAATCGTAATCAGGATGGGCTGAAGCCAGTGCTCTTAAATCTGATAATGATTCAGCTAACAATCCGTGATCTTGTTTTATCAACGCTACTTTCAATTTCCAATTTGGATCATTCAGTGAAATTGAATTTAAAATACGTTCATAACCCAGGGTATCCTTTTGAGATAAATACAGATTTATTAAGTTCAAATTTAATTCTTCATCCCTTTTGTTGAGGTTAAATGCATTCTGTAAACTGTAAACGGCTTTTAGCGAGTCACCCATCTCAAAATGTACCTTCCCTTGAATAAGGTGACTTTTGTAATTATCAGGGTCAAGCTTCTTAAATTTCTGGGCCTCATTTAACGCATCATCAAAAAGGCCAAGTTGCAATAAAGTTTGTGAATACAGTTCGAAATAATCTGCGGTTAAAAAGCCAAGCGCACTAGCATTTTCGCAGGCTGATTTAGCCTCCTGCAATTGGTCTTTATGAATATGAAATCTCGCTTTATTAAAAAAGAGTTCCCCATCCTTCGGGCTTATTTCGATAGCTTTCTTAATTGCTGGTAAGCTCCCCTGTGGCCATTGCAGGTCATTCAATAAATTAACTTTCCTTTTCAATAGTGACGGGTCATCAGGGCTTTTAGATAACCTGTTTTCAATTGTCTGTAAAGTGACCTGCTCAAATGAACCGTCGACAGTAGGTTGTTCAAATGCCTGATACCCATACTTTAAATCACAGGCTTGCAAAGCAAAAAGCACTATGGCTGCTTTGACGATACTCAGTTTTATTTGCAGTTGAAATACCCTCAATGAAATCCGATTTTAAACTTTCTGATTTTAACTATGATTTACCTGACCACAGGATAGCGAAATATCCTCTAAATGACAGGTCTGCTTCAAAGTTACTGGTTTATGAAAAGAGAGAAGTAAGGCACAGCGAGTTTTCTCAAATTGCTGAGCATTTGCCGGGTAATTCAATGTTGGTTTTCAATAACACAAGGGTGATACCAGCGAGACTTATTTTCAAAAAATCAACCGGGGCCCTTATTGAAATCTTTCTGCTTGACCCTATTGAACCCAGCACCGTAATTAACCAGGCGATGGAAGCCACGACCCAATGTACATGGCATTGTTTGATTGGAAATTTAAAGCGGTGGAAAGAAGAATATCTAAATATTGAATTAGAAATAGACCATAAGTTGGTTGGTCTGAGAGCTGTTTTGACCAACCGTGATTCAAGATATGTTCAGTTCATCTGGAACAGCCCTCATGCTTTTGCTGATATAGTTGAGGCAGCCGGAAAAATACCTTTACCACCTTATCTGAACCGTGAACCTGAGGAGGACGATGCAATAACCTATCAAACCGTCTATTCGAAATTTGATGGTGCTGTGGCAGCTCCAACCGCAGGATTGCATTTTACAGATGGTGTTCTTAACCGAATCAAAAAGCGGGATATTAAGCAGGAGTTCCTGACCCTACATGTGGGCGCCGGGACTTTTCGACCTATCAAAGCCGATAAACCAGAAGAGCATGACATGCACTCTGAGCAAATGGTAATCACCAGGCAAAATATCATCAACCTCCTGAATCATGAAGGGCCAATTATCCCAGTTGGCACTACCTCCTTGCGCACCCTGGAAAGCCTGTATTGGTTTGGGGTGAAATGCTCCAACAACGTTGAAACTGAATTTCAGATCAAAAAATTGGACCCTTACAATTTGAAAGTTGATACTGGCTATAACCGCAAAAATGCCCTAAAATCAGTATTGGAATGGATGGATAAGAGGCAGGTCAGTGAGCTGATTGGCCACACCGAAATCTTCATCTTCCCTGGTTATCATTTCAAAATGTGTGACGCCCTGATCACCAATTTTCATCAACCGGGAAGCACCTTAATCCTGTTAGTTGCTGCGTTTATTGGTGATGCCTGGAAACGAGTTTATGATGAAGCGCTTGAAAACAATTACCGGTTTCTCTCATATGGGGATTCCTCTATATTAATGCCTTAATCTAAATCATGGTCATCTTCATAAGAATCCTCAGAATCATCTTTGGACTTTGACGGTTGACGATCTTCTGTATCCTCGTCATCGTAGCTGTCATCCTCATTTTCATCATCGTCTTCTGGTTTTTTCAACTCAACCTTAACCAAAAAGATGGCATCCTCCGTTTCAATTGGTGCTACAAAAAAATTCTCATTTCTGGCATTTGTGAGCCTAAAAACCTTCTCTCCAAAGCCGTCATCATATAAGTCATCAAATTCCTTTTTGATTTCCGGTTCAAGTTTTTCGTAGCTTTTAATAATTCGTCTCTTATCCATTGGTTAAGTTAGCCTACTATTTTGCAACTGAATTTTAGTATTTAATCTTTGAATAGCAAAGGGTTCACCTATTCGAATCAAAAAAAACAACTAAAAAAATGTTACTGGCAATTGATCAGGGAAATTCAGATGTCGTGTTCGGACTGTGGGATGGAAGCTGGAAACATGTTTGGCGTACCCCTACTATTAATCAACCCGCCTCCAGTTATGAGGCTAAAATGCGTCAATGGCTATTGGAGGCTGAGGTGCCCTTGTCAGCCGCAAATGAGATAGTATTAAGCAGTGTTGTTCCCGAGTACAAGGATCAACTCATAGAGTTTTGCAAGACTTTGCTGGTAAAAGCCCCACTCGTTCTTGGGCCTAACATTTATAAAAAATTGGGATTGAAACTTTATAGCCCACAAGAAATAGGCTCAGACCTGGTAGCAAATTCAGTTGCTGTTGCAAATAAATTTCCTGACACTACCTCCATAGTGGTTGATTTTGGCACAGCCCTTACTTTAACCACCGTTCATAATCACGAAATATTAGGTGTGGCCATAGCCCCTGGGTTGCAGACTGCCGTAAAATCACTTTTCTCTCATACTGCCCAACTTCCGGAGGTTCCTCTTAAGCTACCTGATTCAGTGCTGGGCCACAACACTGTCCATGCAATCCAATCTGGTGTGTTGCATGGTTACGTTGGGCTGGTAAGCCACATGATTAAAAAAACTGCTAAGGAATCTGGAGCGATTAAAGTGGTTGCAACTGGAGGTTTGAGCAGCATTTTAGAACCGCTTCATTCAGAGTTTGATACAATTGAAAAAAACCTGACCCTCGACGGTTTAAGACTGATAAATGAAAAATTGAAATAAGATGGCTTTAATAAAAACAGTAAACGGCTTTACCCCTGAATTTGGAGAAGGTTCATGGCTTGCCGAAAACGCAACTGTGGTTGGAGAAGTAAGCGCTGGAATAAATTGTACGGTCTGGTTTAATGCTGTGGTAAGAGGTGATGTTAACACCATTACCATCCGAGATAATGTGAACATTCAGGATGGAGCCGTGATCCATTGCACCTACAAAAAGACTGCAACAACTATAGGGAACAACGTCTCGATCGGTCATAATGCCCTGGTGCATGGTTGTGAAATCAAAGACAATGTTTTAATTGGTATGGGCGCCATCGTTATGGACAATGTCGTGGTTCATGAAAACTCAATCATCGCTGCCGGAGCCGTTGTTCTTGAGAATACTATTGTACCGGCAGGATCAATCTATGCTGGGGTACCGGCAAAAAAAGTAAAAGATGCTGATGAGAGGTCATTTGAAATGATTGCCAGAACCGCAAAAAACTACCCGATGTATTCTAAGTGGTTTGAGGATCAATAATCAATTAGCAAAGATCAATGATCAATTAACAGTTGACAATTATCAATTGTAAAACGTCGAATGTCTCCTTTGGATTGGCTACCTGACCACGTTATCGCTGGTACACTCAAGAAATCCAATTCCTGCTTTCATTTGAGCATGAATTTGTCAATAAGGGAGTGGACTGAAGCCGATATTGACCTAATTATTGATTACTTCTCGAATGCTTCGGAAGAAGCACTCCTGGAAATGGGCGCTGAAAAAAGCAAGTTACCTGAGAGATCAAAATGGTATGAATTGCTTCAGCTTGAAGTAAGTAAGATCGATGCCGAAAAAAATGTGTTCTACTTTATATGGTTGCTTGATGACCAACCGATTGGTCATTCAAATATTAACGATATCAAATTGGGCGACCATGCCTTCATGCACCTACACCTCTGGCTTACAGACAAAAGAAAGAGTGGTATTGGATCAGCATTTGTCAAACTTTGTATCCGTCAATTCTTTGAACGATTTCAGCTCAAGACATTGTATTGCGAACCATATGCTCACAATCCTGCGCCTGCTGCGGCTCTTAAAAAATTAGGTTTTGAACTAATTGGTCAATACGAAGGCTTCCCGGGAATTCTAACTTTTAAACAATTGGTCAGCAAATATGAACTGACCAAAGAGACTTTTGAAAAGGTGGAATGGCCTCCTTTAAAACAAACCTAATTGCTCAGTTTTTAATTCAGCATATTCCTTTGGCTGCCCCACTTCTTCGGAGTTGATAATCTCCCTCCCCTTGTTCAGTGGAAAAGTGGGGTAGGTCTCAAGAAGCTCATCCGGGTATGGCAAACACACATCTTTTACGATTTTCTCCTGATCGGCTGGGTCGGCCAGCACATTGGGGTTGAGCCAGGTTTGCCACAACTCACTTGGCACAATTACCGGCATGCGGGACTGAACGCTATGTTGACGTTTCAGCATCTCAGGATTATTATGAATCTCCTGCATCTTTTTATTTCCACGGGTAGTGAGCACCGCAAAAGTTTCCAATTCCAGGTCATTTTTGGCATCAGTCCATCGGGACCAAATGCCAGCTACAAAAAGCGGATCATGGTTTTTGTGCCTGATGAAATACGGGAACGTTTTGCCATGCCTGTGGTGGTGATCGAAATACCCATCAATCATAATGAGGCATCTCTTTTCTATGGCAGCATCCCGGTAAATGTTTTTGTTAAACATCTCCTCACTTTGTGAAACCACAAACCGTCGGCGCAGATTGTCGTCATATTCCTTAGCCCAGGCAGGCACTATGCCCCAATTAAACAACTGAAACTCACGAGGTGATTCATTGGTAACTACGGGAACTTCAGGAGCCACAATGTCCTGGGCCAATGCCTGATATACAGCATTGATTTTTGTTTTGAACACCTCCAACTGCTTTTCAAGCTTACTCACCTCTTCCGGTGACTCACCATAATGTTTGGCGTATTTGACGGCTTTCTGCGTGAGGTATGAAACTCTATAACACATGGGAAAACTTTATTTCAAAAGTATAAATGATTTTTGGTAGATCCCTTTCGATAATACACCGTCATCCTCGAGAGCGTAGCGAGTCGGGGGATCTCTGGTTTGGTCATTCCCCATTTGTCCTTAATAGGTCTTCCATTTTCACCAATAGAAATTATGTAAGACTTAATCGCATTAGTCGCAGGCACTTAATTAAATGAAATCAAATTCAGATTAGCGAAACCATCAAAAACTACTTCGTTTAATTGAATTGACTTTAGATGCAAGAACCTATCAATTTTCATCAAATCAATAATTGTTAACTTACGAATCTTTGTCTGATCTCGAATATTAATTCGAGTGTTGATTATTTTGAGAGTAAACGCTAAACAAACAACTAACGGTCTAGCATAGCCGATGACATAATTGAAAGTCTATTCTCTTAATGAAAAAGGGGCTTTCGCCCCTCCTCAAGCCAAAACAGCCATCTGTCTTCATATGTATTGTTGTGAGTTAGTGAGGTATTATGGCTGAATGATAAATCTGATTGCTTCCTTATAAACCTCTGATGATAACTGAAGTAAGTACTTCCCAGCCTTTAGCTTGCTTACATCCAATTGAAAAGCTGGTTGATCAACGATTCTCTCCATCACTGACTGTCCGTTGAGTTGTAGTATTTGAATTTTTAATGGAGCCGATCCGGTTGCACTAGTATTTATATTAATGATGCTGGAAACCGGATTCGGAAAAATGTGAATTGATGCAAATAGCTCATCGTTAACCGAAGTAACAGTTTCGTCCACATTATTGATGGTAATCTCGAATACCTGCTCATGGGTTCCGCCATTTCCGTCATCTGCTTTGATTCGAATGCTGTAATCCGATTGAGTTTCAAAATCAAAACTTGACGCAGTTTTCAACTGATTGTCTTCAATAGTGAATGAGGCATTGTCCGAATCTCCCTCTCCAGAAACCAGAGTGAAGGTGTGCATGTCGCTCTCATCTACATCATCAGCTGAAAGTTCACCCACCATCGCACCATTTGCTACGTTTTCATCAACTTCACTCAATGACAAATTGATGGCTGTTGGAGCACTGTTCTCATAAACATCAGAAATTGCAATCGAGAACACTTGCTCCAGGGTGCCATCATTTCCATCATCAGTTTTTATCCTGATACTGTAAGTTGATTTTGTTTCAAAGTCAAAAGGTGTGGCCGTTTTGAGTTCAATCCCATCAATTGTAAATAAGGCATTGTCATCATCGCCTTCCCCTTCCACCAAAGTGTATGAATGAATATCGTTTTCATCAAAATCTGCGGTGGTCAATTCACCCACTACTGTTCCTGAGGGTTTGTTTTCATCAACAGAATGGGTGGAAAGATCAATTGAGGTCGGTAAGGTTGTGGTAACCTCAAAACTTATTGAAGCCTCTGCTGCCATGTAATTTTCATTTCCTGCTTGCAATATGGTTGCGGTGACAATACCTAATTCCTTTGTGAGGGTAACTGTATTGTCCGTTAAAGTAGCTGGTCCATCAACTTCAATAGTCAACTCAAGATCTGAATCCACTGTTGCTTCAATTGCGATGGGTTCTGATGAAGTAGTTACCGAGGCTATTTCGGTAATTGTAATTGTTTGCGTAGCTTTTTCAATTGTGAAACTAACGTCCACATTTGGTGCGGGATTGAAGCTGTCATTCCCAGATTGTGATGCTCTGATTGTGGCTGTACCTGCACCGGTAATTGTGATTTCTGGGCCGTTTACTTCGACTGGGCCATCCACCCTACTAAAAGTCACATCCAAACCAGATGAAGCCTCGGCACTAATAGAAAACTTCGCATTTTGGGAAAAGGTCCGGTTTTCTAATGCGCCGAAGCTTATGGTCTGGTTTTGCTTTTCTGCGGCTGTTACTTCGAAAGAAGTCGAAGTTTCGGCCACTAAATAATTCTCATTTGCTGCTGCGTTCACGGTTATTTCTACGGTGCCCACAGTACCTGTAAGAGTTATGGTATTGCCATCATTTGTGGCTGGGCCATCCACCGAAACAGTGTAAGGCAAATCTGAATCGCTTGAAATACTGATATCAAATGGCTCTTGGTTTGAGAGCTTGTTGCCGATTGACCCAATTACAAGACCTTGATTGGCTTTTAAGATTTCGAAGTTTAATGAAGCGGCTTCTGCGGCTTCATAATTAATATCACCAGGTTGGGTCAGCGATAATGAAGCTGCCCCGGCTCCATTAATTATTAGCTGGTTGTTATTCTGAATTGCAATTGGGCCATTTGTTACATCGTATTGAACTTCGAGATTGGAAGTTGCTGTAGATGTCAGCAAAACCGGGTCATCACCAAAAGTGAGCTGACTCAAATTGCCTGGGATGATTTCCTGAGTGGCCTGGTTAATGGTCAATGTTCCAGAAGTAAGACTAATGGTATAATTATCAGCACTACCTCCGGTTAATGTAATGTCATACGTTCCAGCATTACTTTCTGAGGTTGCCGATGTAGAGATTTGCGGTTCAGTAATGTCGTCAGCATCGTCATCATTCACGAAGCCATCGTAAAGAATTGAAAGTGTAGGATTTTCTTCCGCATAAACACGTGATTTATTTTCTGCTGTTGCCGATAAAGCCGCTTTTGAAACTGTAAATTCAATAAGGACATCCTCGGCAGCATAATAAGTTGCGTTGCCAGCTTGTGATGCTGTAATAGTCGCTGTTCCATTGCCAACAATTACTGCACTACCATTATCAATAGCAATTACTCCGTTATCAGAAGATTCATAAACGATGGCCAATCCCGAAGAAGCCGTTTCTGGCAGCGCAATCGATTCATCACCATAGGTCACTTCAGTGGTTGGAGCAAAACTTATCGATTGAGTTTGCTTTGCGGGGGCAGCCCAAACCACTGCATTACGCACAATTTGACCGAATCGGCTTGAGGAATTTATGTTTTCCTTTCGTTCGCCAATCTCAAAATAGACAACCTTTCCAATCGTTCCATTTTCATCAAAATCTACTTCACGGGTGAACCCAGTAGTATGCGCAATCGATGCCGTAGATCGATCATTTGAGAATAACGGTGTTATCTGACCTACTCCTCTACCAATTTCATCTAAATCGATAAAAGTCATGTTGTTGTACAACTCATCATAAATATCAAATGTGTGGGTTGTTGAAAAACCAGTATTTGCAGATGCTGGTAAAGGTGTGCCAATCCAGGCGGCAGGATCGGTTTGGGCAGTTTCGTAATCAATCAAATAAGATGAAATGAAGTGACCAAAGTTGGTAGAATGAACCGTGTAGGTTGTTAGGGTTGCTGACCAGCCATTTTGTGTTGAATGCGCCCCGAAAAGTTGGTTTGCCAGGATATCTTTGTTTTGACCATTGTCAATATCGTTGTACAACCCATGATGTAGCGAGATTACACCTCCTCCATTATCAGCATACTCAACCATCGCATTTTGTAGCTCATCACTTATGTGGGTTGACCAATGTTTGAAGAAAATCACAACGTCGTAACCTTCGAGTTCGGTTAGTATCTCAGTTTCATTGGTGATGCCAAAAGGAAGTGTACCTGAAAGATCCAGATCAGTAGTTGTGAAGTTGAAGTCATCGCTTGAGCCGCTTCCGGCAAGTAATTCCAGCAGGTGGGTGTAGTCTGCTGGCAGATTCTCATCTTCAGTGCCGTTGTTGCAAGGCACATCGTTGGTTTTGTTTCCACCAAAACATGATGAAGGCATATTAGATTCGTCAACAGCACCCCCATGAAGAAGCAAAACAGAAATATCACTGGTGCGTTTTGCAGCAATTGGATAGGATTCAAGCACATTCAGAAAAGTTCTGGCAGCGTAAGCCACTGATTGAGGATACCAATCGCGGGTAGTGATGATTCTACTTTCACCCATATCGTTATCCTCAAATGAAGAATGAGGACTCGTAATCGTGACCCTATCAGTTGATCGATGAGTGATGTCCAATGATTGAAGCATCGGAGCTGTTTCTGGCTCTGGAAATCCAGTTGATTCACCACCTTTTAGTAAGCTAAAACCCAAAGCTTCTTCATCAGGGCCGGAAGTTTCTGGGATACGCCAAAAGGCTGGAATGCTGGCTCCATGACACTGTGCCATCACGGGCTTGCCTTGTTGAAGTGCTTCCAATGCCAAATCATTCAACTTTTCGGCCGTTGCTTGAATATCTGTAGCAGAAACAAGGCGATCTCCAACACCCTGCGAAGTATACACGCCATCTACCCGATACTCCAATGAGCCGGTTCCTCCAACTACAATTAATCCAACGTAGTTGTCGATGCTTGAAACATCAGTAATTGCTCCTGCTGTAGTATCGAAATCCGGAATTGTATTCTGGGTTTCATCCCATGATTCTCCAAAGAGCTCTTCGAACTGGGCTTGAAATTGTGTGTAAGAACTTCCAAGGTTTCCGTCATTAGCAGAGGCAGGAATATCAGCATATGGGCTCATGTAAATACTGAAATCCATGGCTGATGCACTTCTTACTTCAACGGCGTACCCTTGAGCTTCGAGTGCTTCTTTCATTACAATGTATTCACTATAATAAGTTTGCTCATGGCTTACAAACATGAGAACGGTTTGTGCAATTACACCTTGTACACTCAACTGAATTATGAGTACAATCAATACGGTTAATCTCAAATTCATTTTCACTGGTAATAGTTACTTAATCAATTATTAGCCTCACGAATGCGTAAATTCATTGTTTCATTTGTTTCTTCTGTCCAATCGCCAACATCGGCGGGTGCGGCTTCCCATCGACCGCCTAAAATTTTCACCCAAACTCTGTTATTGGCAGTATCTTGCCAGAAAGTTTCTCCAGAAGAATTCATGACATCCTGCAAGGAATTCAGTTCTTCGTACACATGGAAATTATTCTGGTTACTTGGTTGTTGTAAGTAAACGGTAGCGTCAACAGAGCCATCAAACTGAATCCCGATCACTTGAGTATCTGTAGCTTCTATCATGCTCTCTACTTCTACATGGAAGTCAGTAGGATTATCTTGATTTGGGAAAGTCAACTCATAGATACCATCAGGAGTAGTGGCAAAATCTCGCATGTGCTGTAAAGTCCAGTTTCTTTCAGCTTCGGCTACTTCCCAGGTGGCTACCGGGTTCTCAAGATCATCTGCATCATAACGATCAACATGTAAGGCCATCAAATCCATGAAATTGAAATTCTGGGGTGGATTCGGTCCTGTTCCATGTAATACAAAGCTTACAAACCCATAAAATGGTCCTTGCACACTTACTCCTCCAACAATTTCCGCTCCCAATTCTGGTGTTGTTATCTCTTTGCCGTGTGTTAGAAATTCATCGTTATAAACCAGATAGTTTTCTTCCGGTCCCCAAAATCCATAAGGATCCCAAAGCGCACTGGCAAAGGTCATATAGTCATATTGCGGCTTGAGTTTCACACCGGGGTGTGACTCAATAATGAGGTTTTCGTAATTTCTAACCAGCCCTTTATCCACCGGACGTATGTAGTAATCATCGGTGGCAAAAACTCCAGCCCTGTCATATTCAGTCACTTCAAAATTCACAACTATGTTTTGACGCATACTAAATGCGCTATGATAAGTAGCAAAAGCAGTGGGAGCTGATGACGGGTTGAATTGAAAATCAGCAATTTCTGGTCGACCGGTGCCGTTCATCATGAAATTGAGACTAGTACCAACTACAAGGCTGCGCTCAATAACACCATCAGCTCCAGACCCTGCGAAAAACCGGCCGCAGTTATCTGCTGAAACCACCTCAACGATATCAGTCCAAACTCCACGATCCCAGGAACCGTTGTCCATATTCTTCCACACTTTAAACCTGCTTAAAGTAAATCTTCGAAGTGCATCATATGGAGTCCCATCGGTTCTTCCATCAGCAGTTGACCAGTATTGCAAAGGTTGGGTATTGCCTGCTTCATCCACTTGGGGATCATCCAAATGAATGCCGTCGTTTTTGTTGGAGTGAGCAGTATTGCTGTCAAACGCCCCAAAGAGCATTCTGTTCGGTCGCATCAATTGACCGTCATCATAAAGCACCTGGTTTGCCGAACCAAATGGCCGATCTGGGAAGGCCAGCCAAAAACCAAAAGTTTGGCAATCGGCGGCGATATTGTTAGTGACAGTATTATCAGGATTGGCTATCCAAAACCCTGATGAGCCAAAAGAACCCACTTCATGCTCACGAATTTGATCTCCCCATTCAGGGTTTCGCACATGGAATACCAGGTTACCATCTATGGTGTTTCGGCGTTCGACAGCATCTTCAGTAAACACACCATGCCCCTTTACATCATGAACAATGTTATCTTGTACAAGTACGCCGTTGGTCCCATGAATTACGATGCCTCTATTTTCAGAACCATCGATTACGTTCTTTTTGAAGTAATGACCCTCGGCATCTGCCAAAGTTTCAGTGCCAGAATAACTCAACATATGCCAGTGCCAGGGATACCTTCGTATTCGGCCCCGCTGACCTACCCTTCTAAAATGAACACCCTCTACATGTGCAGTTGAGCCAGGCATGATCATCGTATGAGCACCAAACCCTTCATTGTTCCATACCTCATCATCTGGTGCCTGAATCACTATGTTTCTTGTAATGTGAGCAACTTCTGCTCTTTCATCAAGTACTGTAGGTGTGTTGGATACCTCTGAGTTGGCAACTGGTGGCGCTACTACTCCGGCAGGATCAAGCGACATTCCATTGGCTGTTGGGTATTGTAAAAGCCCCCATCGTTGCGCATTTAAGCCCTTATCTATGGTTACATTCTTTCCATCCACAGAAGTTAATGCAACTTTTTGAGTGATTGACTGATTAGCTAAACCTGCCTCATAATAGTCGGTGGGTGCTACTAAAATTTGCTCCCCTCCTTTCCAGTCTACGTCATCCACAAGTTGCAGCGAAATTGCTCCTTCCTCAGCATGGGCGTCAAGTCTTGTCCATATTTTTTCAGGTACTGCTCCATGTAACTCCAGAGCACCACCCATTACCATAATCCCTCTGGTTCCCATCCCCGTAAAAGATGCTTCTGTATCAGTATCAGTAAGAGTGATAGTGGCTTGCTTTGTGTATGGCTTATCCTCTGTTCCAATACGGAGTTCACCTCGAACAACAATCCATTCGGATGTTAGGTCTAAATCCAGCGTATCAAAGAGTAGCAATCCGTCGATAGTTAAGCCTCCAAGAGCCGGAGGATATTCATCTAGCAAGATTGAATCACCTTCACCAATAATTACCTCATCACCTTCCTGCGGTTTTCCATTTGGCCAGGTTAGTGGGTCAGACCAAGGCTTAAGGTTTGAAACCGCTGGCTCCTCTTCAACTATTTCCGCCTGGACTACTTCGATAATTTCTGAATAGTAAACTTCTTCACATGGTTCTTCGATCACCCTTGCCCTGAGTTGAATCGGAAGCTGATCAACAGTATACTTATAAGGGTTGGAGATTGCACCATCAATATCCATCCAGTCAGTTTTATTACTTGATGATTCCCACTGGAGTTCTCCCCTATACGTTCCTATATCCAGTGTTAATGTGTCATTAAGATTGACTGAAATAGTCTGTTGGGCACTAAGGTTCAGCACTTGAAACCAAAGTATCACCACTGGAAAAATCGCTGGTTTTTTCATTTGATGAACACTTTAAGTTTTTGAATCTGGTTGGATGCTTTGTACTGTAGGATGTAGAGGCCCTTGGGAAGTCCTCTAACATCTATTCTCAGCTTACTGCTAATAGATTTAGAATTGCTAAATACCTTACCTTGAAGGTTAATCAGGCTGATCTCGGCATCAATTAATTCCGAGTTTATATTAATGTAATCTAAAGTCGGGTTGGGGTAAATCGAAAAGTACTGATGCCCCTCAAGACCTGCAACTACTGCACATTCTTCACCTTGTTCAAATGATACAGCAATCGAATGATTTACCTGCCCAACTGCTGATAAAGTAGAAATCAGCAGGCAAAACGGAAGGAATTTTATATTCATATTCTGAGAATAATTTGTAATCCTCAAATATGAGTTGGAAAGCGTCTGCAGCCTCAAAATAGAGGTCTACATAGAGTCTACATTATAACTTTTTTATGAATAAATATGAATATAGAGTGAGCTGATGTATTAATTATAAAACTTTTTGAATTATGCTATTGAAACACATTAGTGAGATATTGATTGCGGATATCTCGATACACATAGAAGTCCGAATCAATGGAGGCTATTTCGGAATATTTGGTTTCTTCAGAAACTACAATGAGTGATGCATCAGCCAAATCCATGGGAACATCTCTAAATTTTTCGGTTAATTCAATCAATCTATCGAAATGAGATTTATTTAAATCGTAAAGCTGAATACCTCCTCTATTTATCCATTTAAGTAATGCCGATTGGGATTTGATACTAAAATCCAACATATGAGTAGCTTCAGTTATTACCGGCCATGTAGTCCATAAATAACCCCCGTAATCTTCTATAAAACTTAAGGCCTTTAGATGATAACTATCAGATCGATCGAAAAGAGCGATCAAAGGCCCCGCATCAATGAGAGTGTTTCGCATTGAGCTTTGCTTTCAATTTGGATTTATAAGTTTTAGACCGATCTGAAATTCCACTGGCGTCAATACCAAACAGGTCTTCACCCAACACATATGGCCTTTGGCGGGCTTCTTCTGTTGTGAAATATTGGTGTAAAGCTTCTTTTACCACATTTGTTTTAGAAACATTTTGGTTCTCAGTGTAGGTTTTGAGCTTCTTTTCAGTGTCTTTATCTAATCTGACATTTAGCATTGTAATACAATTTGTAACACAAATATACAACATACATTAAAAACCAAAAAACGGGAACTAATAGCCCCCGCTTTCTAATCAAATCCAGCTACAAGCTGGAGCCATGATCTTTGTTGTTGTGGTGTTTTTTAGATTAAAGAGCAAAGACGAAAGATTAAAGACTTAATGGGTCGTTGGTGAAAACACCAACTACGGCACTC
>JAVKCG010000016.1:0-934 GCA_040222875.1 Cyclobacteriaceae bacterium
CCAATGAATCCAGGTGGTCTTTGTCGGTCGATAGTAGGATGGTTTTGCCATCTTTAGCAATGGTTACTGGATTTAAATCAACTCCCAAATTGGTTATTTGATTGATTTCTGTTGTTTGAGCGTTGTAGAGAAATACCTCACCATTTTTTTTACAAAGTACAGTAATGCCATCTTGAGCGATCATTATTGGTTTCAATTCTGAGACCTTCTTACTTTTTATTTCACCTTCCCAATCCATAAAATAGAATTCCGAATAAGTATCGATCAACAACAAATCCAGGACTTCCGAATAATCGATATAAACAGCATTGCCTTCTCCTGAAAGTTGCAGGTCTTCTCCATTTTCAATATTCAGCCGCCTTATAGTATTCCTGCTATCTATGTATTTATCATAGAGCAAGTATTTGTGATTTGGACTAAATGCAAGAGCAGCGATTGAGTGCTCATTAGATGAGATAAGAGTTCGTTTACTATTTTTTGACAAATCATGTAAACTAATTCTCACTTCAAAGCCATTGGTTTGATTGATGAATGTGGACGTGGCAATAACAGTTCTGTCATTAGAAATTGTAGCTTTCCCAAAGCCTTCTTCGGTTAATAGTTTTTCAAGATCAAAAGTGGTAAGGTCGAAAAGATAAACTTCAGTTATAGCTCCTTGATTGGAGCTGAAATCGGTAGTCAAATACAATTTGTTCCCTTCAGGAAACAACCGTTTGTACTTGATGGGAGTAGATAATTCAATAATTTTGCTAATCCCACGATCATCTTGGTTAACCTCATCCTCACCACAACCAAACATCAATGCAAACCCAATGATTATTATACGAGAAATTCTCATCCTGTAAATATTTTTTTTGTTATCATCCAGCTTTAGGTGGCATGACCGCTTGCTGTTCCCCAATTGCTTCTGAAAGTACTAAGCTAGAGGATTTTA
>JAVKCG010000017.1:0-22125 GCA_040222875.1 Cyclobacteriaceae bacterium
GGTCTCATCTCCAGCCTGCGAGGCTCTTACTACTATCGTACCTGCTCCATCAAAGTTCAGCACATTGTCATTGCTGATACTGCCTGGGCCTGACTGTACACTAAACGTCACAGGTGTTAAACCACTGTCCGCTGTTGCTTCTAATGTCACGGCTGCATCGCCAAAAGTCTTATCTAACACCTCGGTGAAAGTGATCGTTTGGGGGAGCTTGTCGGTTACTTCGAAGCTTACTTGTTCACTTCCTGCATTGTAGTTAGCGGTTTGAATTACGCTCACCTCGATGGTAACCGTACCGGTAGTTCCATTGAGCGTAATAGTGTTGCCACTGTTAGTAGCGGGGCCACTAAGTACATTGTAATTCAAAGTTTGACCACTATTTACTGTTGCTACAACATCAAATGGGTCTGACGTTTGAATCTTATCGGTAATCGCTGTGATTTCAATAACGGGATCAGCTCTATCAATTGTAAGCGTTCCTGTTACTTCATCAGCAGAATAGTTAGTTATTGATCCAGCCAGATTGGCTCTAACATCATAACTGCCTGCGTTGGTTGGAGCAGTTTCTGAGTAGCTATTTTGCCCCTGAACACTGTACTCGATCAACAAATCAAGTGGGTCATTGTTCACATCCAATGCGGATGCTGAAACCATCTGTGGTTGTCCGTTATAAGTCACCTCAGTTAAAGCATCCATGGTAATCGAAACGTTTCGAATAGTAATCGAGAACTCTGATCCATCGTAAAGGATGGTGTAATTGTCACCAGCGGTGAGGCTACCTTGGTTGATGTTGTAGGTGCCCACATTTTCACCTGGATCTCTTGTCAGATTTCCACTGAAGCTATCACCATCCTCCAAAGAAGGATTTACAGAGAAAGTAAACTCAGGATCATCATCCCCAAAAACTTTCGTCAGACCAACCGTTGCATCAACTGAGATACTTTTTGGGGTAATTATGAAGTCAGTTCCTGTAAAAGTAATGCTATAATTATCACCAGCGCTCAAGCTTCCCTGATTGATAGCATAATTATCGGCATCCTCACCTACTTCCCTGACCAACGCTCCAGTGAATTCGTCTCCTTCAATTAATTCTGGTGATGTTGTGAAAGCCAGCTCAACTGGATCATCTTCACCATAAACCTTCTCCTGACCGGAGTCGACAGTTACAGCTATAGCCTTTTGCGTGATGATAAAGTTTGCATCATTGAACGTAATGTCATAGTTATCACCAGCAGTCAGATCGCCCTGTTCAATTAGATAGCTTCCAACGTCATCGCCAGCTTCTCTAGTCAAAGCTCCTGTGAACTCATCTCCATTTACTAGAACAGGTGTTGCTGTATAGGTAAATGAGACTGGGTCGTCTTCCCCGTACACTTTGGATTGGTTGACATCTACGGTTACTGCAACGCCACGTTGAGTAATCTCAAAATCCGCACTGCTAAATGAAATATCATAATTATCTCCAGCAGTTAAGCTGCCTTGAGTTATCTCATAGTTTCCAACATCATTACCAGGTGCTCTTTCCAGGTCACCAATGAAATTATCGCCATTCACAAGTGCTGGAATTGATGTATAGGTAAAATCTGGATCTTCCTGACCGTATACTTTAGACTGATTAGCATCTGGAGTAACCGTAACAGCCAGCGTATTGATGGTTAAAGTTCCTGTAGCTGTAGTTGCACTATAATTTACAATAGCCGCATCAAGGTTTGCTCTCACATCATACGTCGTTGCATTCTCAGGGATGGTTTCTGAGAAATTATCATCCCCTTGTAGACTATACTCAATAACCAAAGCCAATGGATCATTATTTAAATCTAGAGCCGAAGCAGTCACACCCTGTGCGGCACCATTGTAAGTAAGTTCCGTGAGTCCGGCTAATGAGATATTCACATTTTGAGGAGCTACAGTTATCACTTGCATCACAGCTTCTGCGGCATTGTATTGGTTATTACCTGCCTGTGTTGCAGTGATCTCTGCAATACCCGCACCATGAATAGTCAACACATTACCGGTAACAGAAGCTACGTCTGTGTCATCGCTTTGATAGGCGATTGCAAGATTAGCATCTGTGAATTCAGATAATGAAATTGTAGGATCGCCAAATGTGGCTGGATCAAATTCATTAAAAGTTATGGTCTGATCCAATTTCTTAGTTGTGAAAGTCCAGTCAAAGGCTGTTATTAAATTATTTAGGGCATCTTTCAAGGACCCAGCTTGTACAAAAACCTGATAGGTTGTGCCTGGTAATAAGTCCTCCGTTGGATCAATGGTGATAGTATTCGCATTAATACTAATCCTGGAGTTGTCAATGAATTGCTCTACTAACGCCCCCTGGTTAAAGCCTAAACGGATTTGATTGGACACATTAAGGTTGGATACCAAATCCTCATCAAACTCAATCACAATGTTGGCATTCAATTCTGCATTCGCATTACCACCATTGTCGTCTGGTATGCGGCTCACCAAGGCTGGAGCAGTATCATCAACATCATTTAAAGTGATTTCAAATTCTTCTTCCCTACTTCCACCTTCGCCGTCTTCAGTTCTTATTCTTATGAAGTAAGTGTGAACACCAGCCTCGTAGTCAAATACAAACTTAGACTTTAGCTTATCCGTCAATGGATCAATCTCAAACAAGTTGTTGTGTGTACTGCCAACGCCACTTACAAGTGAAAATGATAAGTCATCCCCATTAGGATCCGTACCCGTTACATCGCCCACTACAGTACCAGCAGGCAGGTTTTCATCAATATTTGATGGGCTCAATGCAATATCACTTGGATCAACATTGGCCTCAGTTACAGTTATAGTCCAATCCTGAGTTTCATTGACATCCTCGGCCGTAACTGTATAAGTTTGAGGAGAACTAAAATCATTTGAAGCTCCACTCATAGGACTGGATGTTGCTCCTGGTGACAAGTCAAACTCCGGAACAAGAGTTGTTAAATTCGTACCAAATGGCACACGATAACTAATAGTGTGATTGGTAGCATCAATTACTGCATCATCGGTCTGACCTTGAATATCAAACGTAATAAAATCTGTCTCCAGGCTTGGTGGGGCTTTTCTGACAGTAACGGTCCACATTTGAGTGTCAGTGCTCTCAGCAGTTACTGTGTAACTCACTGGGCTTGAGAAATTGGTAGGTGAACCACCTTGTGGGCTGATACCCGCCCCAGGTGACACTTCAATTGTAGGTGTCAAGGCTTCTTCATCTGCACTGAACAGAACTTCTATGCTCACCGTATGGTTGCCTGCATCAATTGTTGCTGCTCCAGTTTGCTCCGGTATGCTGAAGGCAACAATATCATGCTGATTATTTGGTACCTCATGCGCACCCTTGCTGGGAGAAGTAGTACTCCTTGAAGTACCAAAGAAGTCCGTTGTTATCTCAGCAATTGGTGTACCTCTCAAATCGCCGTCACCCAAAGATGCTCCAGAAAGAGTTAGGTCGTTATTTGCCGCATCAGTAAAGGTTGGTTGGCTTCGAGTTGTTCCCTCAACAATGCCTTCAAGCGTAGTGAAGTTTGAGTTGTCATATAGGGTACCCTTATCATTGACATAAACCAATGAGCCCGAATTGTCTTCTAAGTAAATGCTATTATAAGTGTGAACAGGAACTGCAGTAGAATTTGTTCTGAATTCATAGCCTGTTTTAGAACCACTGGTTCCCGGATTTCTCGAAATTGAAATAAGGTTATTCTGAAGATTCACTGGTTCGTTGCTAACTCCTGTGTCATAGATACCCCAAACATTTTCGTTTCCTGTGGCAGTACCCTCAATTAAAATTGTATTATGATGAATGTTGGTTTCAACATTTGACCTGTACTGAATACCATAAATTGATGCAACTGAAGTTGGACTCAAGTGAATAAAGTTATTATAGACTTCACCTCCCTGAAGAACGGTAAACCCGAATAGCGAAGACGTAGGTTTGTCAATGATGGAACCCCAATAAATATCATTATTCCTAATTAAACCATTCTGACCACCAACTGAGAATGCCCATAAGTGCGTGGTCAAATTGTCCTCCATAATAAATTCACAGTTCTCAATAGTTGTATTTGCTATTGATGAAGAGCTTGTTCCTTCAATAGTTACATTCTTGATTATGGCAAATTCATCCGGATCAGGATTTGAGTTATTCAGCGAAATAACGCTCCCAATAGACCTATTCTCAATTTTGGTTACGTTTTTACCATCAATGATCACTTTTTGCCAATTCATTGAGAGAGATTGAGCGGAGGTGCTCTGACTAAAAAGTAATTCAGTTACCCCATCTGCTGGCTGGATTATAAGCGTATGGCCCAGTAGGTCTTCCCTTTCATTCAACTGTGCTGAAGAGACCATTTGGTCTTCAAGAATTTCAAGGGTGATATCTCCGTCGACACCTATATCAGTCAGTCTTCTGAAGGCAGTAGCTATACTCTCAAAATCACCGCCGGTACCAATTTCATAGATACCCCCGGAAATGGTCTCATAGTTGGATGTAACAGTCCACTCCTCAGTAGTTGATCC
The DNA here is from genome assembly GCA_040222875.1 of Cyclobacteriaceae bacterium. Classification (GTDB taxonomy): domain Bacteria; phylum Bacteroidota; class Bacteroidia; order Cytophagales; family Cyclobacteriaceae; genus JAJCYL01. Next base: position 4,519 of record JAVKCG010000017.1, read on the forward strand.
ATCCTCCGCAGTGACAGTAAATGTTCTTACCTGACCCGGAGCATGTGAGGAAAAAGCCCCTGGCAATGGACTCATACTTGCACCGAAGCTTAGTTCAAAAATAGGATTGAACTTATATGTCTGAACGGATCCTGCAGAACCGAAACCAGCTAAACCATTCAAGGTCAATACTACAGTGTTGTTGACATCATCAATCACCGCGTTACCGATCATTCCTTCCATGGTCCAGCTTGTGATGTGAGCTTCGGAATTAGGCGCAAAAGTTACGGTCACAACGTACTCCTGGGTGGTTGAACCATCTTCTGCAGTTACAGTATAGGTAGCTGGGTTGGTAAAATCAGTTGACTGCTCACTTACGGGTGAAACTGTAGCCCCGGGTGATACTCCTACGGTAGGCATTAGTCCGGTTACAACAGTACCAAACGGCACCTCGATTGAAACGGTATGATTATCTGGATCAATCGTGGCTTCCCCAGTTTGTTCAGGAAGTGAAAAGGCTATTAGCTCATCAAGCGTATTAGGTGTTTCATGCGCCCCCTTAGTTGACAAATGAACACTTCTTGTTGTTCCAAAGTAATCATCGGTAATTCCAGAAACTGGAACAGCTCTCAAGTCGGCATCAGTAAGTGATGTACCAGTTAATGTTAAATCGTTATTAGCCGCATCCGTAAAAACTGTTTCGCTATTTGTAGTGCCTTCTACAGCTTGCTGCAGTGTTTCAAAATTGCTGTCATCATAAACAGTTCCCCGATCCCATACATAAGTGAGCGAACCGCTATTAATAGCCAAATAAAAGTTATTGTTTTCGTAAGCAGTTGATACTGTGTTCGTTGAGGTTCCGAAATAAAGAGCCGTTTTGCTGCCACCTAATCCTGGATCACGGGGTATTGAAAGTAAATTGTTTACAATTATGGGTTCCTCAAAGCTTCGGGTTATTTCCCTGAATCCAAATATTTCCTCATTATTGGATGAAGATCCCTCGATTAGAATTGTATTATGATAAATCTCGGCATCGTCTACGTACAAGAATGCATAAATACTCTGCGCAACAGTTGGGTTTAGGTGGATAAAATTATTGTAGGCACTGCCACCATGTTCTAATCTAATTGCCTGGATAAGAGTTGTACTCACATTATCCAATACACTGCCGTAGTGGATATTGTTATTTCTAATAACCACATTGGTGGCATCGCTTTCAATTGCCGTGACGCTGGTAAGGGTATTATCGTCAACAAGAAAATTACAATTCTCAATAAGAATATTACTTCCCTCTAAGCTAATTCCATCACCGTAAAAGGTGACACCCCGTATTTCTATATTCGATCCGCCGGTAAAAAGTGCCGCATTGTTAGGAGTACGGTTACTTCGAATGGACAGTTTGCTTTTACCATCCACAATTATGTTATCGTTTGTACTAAACGATAAAGTACCAAAGGAAATCTCTGCATCAGACAAACCATCATCAACTGTCAGTGTGAGCGTATAATCTTCATTACCATCATATGTCTGAAATACTTCTGATTGTGATGTAGTTGCGTTTTCGGTCATGACCAGAGTAACATTACCACTGATGCCGGATCGCCTAATTTTTCCAATAGCTTCAGTCAGATATTCAAAGTCTCCGCCTGTTCCTACCGTATATAAACCTTCAGAGAAAAGATCATAATTAACGGTAACCTGCCAATCTTCTTGTGTAATCCCATCTTCGGCTGTTACGGTATAAGTTTTTGGTATTCCATCAATGAAATGTTGGAATTGACCACTTTCAGGCGAAATAGTTGCTCCAAAGCTTGTGGTTATTGTTGGTGTAAGGCGATTGACTGTTGCTGCTGAACCTTGTGGCCCAGCAAAAGCATCCATCGCAATTGTAACAGTATGTGCATTTTCATCAATAACAGCAGGGCTTGATTGCTCTGGTATAGAGAAAGATGTAATGTCGGTTTCAGTGTTGACCACCCTAGTAACCGTCACCGTATACTGCTGCGCTGTCTGGCCGTCTTCTGCTGTTACGGTGTAATTCACCGGCGAGGAAAAATCCCGCTCCACACCGCTCAAAGGGCTGATAGTCGCCCCTGTGAAAACAGTAATAGTGGGTGTAAGCGCTGCAAGATCAGTACCTACTTCCACCTCGATATCTACAGTGCCATTATCTGTATCTATCACTGCTGCGCCTGTTTCTTCAGGAAATGAAAAAGTGAGCAGATCAGTAAAGCGGTTGGGGCTTTCGAAGGCCCCCTTAGTTACCAGGTTGGGACTTCGGGTGGTGCCGTTGATGTCATCGGTTACTTCTGCCAATGGAGTAGATCTTAAATCTAACTCATCAGCAGATGCACCTGATAATAAGAGGTTAGCAGTGGCACCATCGGTGAACGTTGATTCAACGAAAGTAGTAGTTGGTACAATTGAGAGCATTGTTGCCTGATCTGAGGCATTCGGTGCATATTCAATGGTGCTGTTGCCATCATCGAAAATGTAAACGTTATTGTCTGAGTCACCAGACTGAATACTTGAAAACGCTACGAATTCTTTGGACGTTCCGCTTCCTGAAGTCCGCTCAATACTGATATTGTTGTTTTTAATATTTGTTCCAAATCCTATGGCATAATGTGAACTACTAGTTTCAGTACCTGTGCCATAAATGTTAATGCTGTTATGGTAAATATTAGTGCCACGGCCTACACCAGAGGTTGAGTTTCCTCTGATAGAAATCGAATTATTGATAACGTTGTCATAATAATCAAGGCCAGCTATTGCGGCAAATAATGCAGGGTCGTTAACACCTTCATTATAAAACTTATTCCCAATTATGTTGATGTCAGCGAGATTGTTTCTTTGAAAGAAGATTCCTCTAATATCAGCTGAAGCGTCAGTATTTACTGCCACAAATTCACAACCTATAATATCAATTCCACTAATCTCCGAGGTGCCTGAATTAGAGCTTATTGCTGTAGCATCTAAAATGTTAAACCTGAGGTTCTTTAAAGTGAAATCGTGTACGCCACTGCCAAAGAAATTTACTCCTTCTACACCGGCAATATCAGAGTTCACGTTCATCACAATATTTCCTGTAGACGGGTCGGCGCCATCAATGACCATATTAGATATGGCGCTATTTAGTCTAAATACTGAACCAAAGTTAGACTCCGGATAAAGGTCAATTTGTGTAGCTCCGGCTTGTGGCCTTATCGTAATGTTATAAGTAGGATCAGGATTGGCAAGAAATACGGTTTTTCGCACATCATAACCATCTTCAACTTCGAGGACTACATCGCCAGACATTCCTGCATGTGCGATTTGACTAATTCCATCAGTGAGAGTCTCAAATGTACCATTGTCGCCAACTGTGTAGTTGCCTGCCATTCCTTCCCAATTCAAGGTAATCGTCCATGATTCGAAATTGTTGGCTTCCGCCCTAACAGTCATTGGGAATGCGACCCCATTTTGGTAGAACTGTGGATTTGAACTAAAGGAATTCGTAGCCCCAGGCGATAATTCAAATGTCAAATCCAACCTTGAAGGAGTAGTAGCTTCAACTGTTGCAGTAATTGTATTGTTGACGTTGTTGATTACTGGATCCCCTACAACCCCTGGAATGGTTGCTGATAGCACATCGGTATCTGTATAGGCCGCCCTTGTAGTAAACTCCCAGGTTCCCCACACGGCAATTGTCTCATTACCGTTGGCATCAGAAACAAAATGACCCTGGAATTTATACTCTTTGTTAAAATCTAAAGATATAGGTACCTCAAATAGGATTTGATTTCCTGAAATGGTAACATATTCCGAAATAGTTCCGCCTGGCGGGTTGACCGTCCATGAATAGGCAAAACTATTATCAGCTACTTCTCGCAATTGGAAACTGGCATTGAGCTGGGCAAAAGCCATCGGTTCATCGAATGTTGCTAAAAGTGTCGGTGATATATCAACATCCGTTCCTCCATTTATTGGGGAAAGAGAAAGGAGTGAGGGATCAATCTGATCCTCGGCTGTAAACCGCCATGTTTCATCGTCTGAAATCCCCGCGTAATTAATATTACTGAGGTCCTCTATTGCATCACTATCAATTTCTACATAGTAGGTGACATTATGGGCTAGATCCTGATCTGGAATTGTAACCCTACTGCCAAGAAATATTAGATCGTTAACCAATATTGTCCTAAATGTTTTGCCGCTTGCCAGGGTTTTGATTCTAATTTCTGCTGAACCGTTATCCTTTCGAACTGACTCACTAAAATTTATGACCAGTGGATCGTTCTTTTCAACTGTGCCACCAGTAGCTGGTGAGAAACTATTCACTGTTGGCGCTTGTGCTTGGGACGTAAACGACATCATCAGCATTAGCATCAATGAGAGGCCAACTTTCTTTCGCTTGCTTTGAGAGATGGCCCTCAATAGTTGACTCGTGAATTGAAGGATTTCCTTGAACCTGTTGATTCGATGATGTAACAAATGTTTCATGGCTTTATGATTTTGATTATGCCATGAAATTCGACTTATCATCTAATAATAAGCCTACCCAGGTGGTATAGTTATAGTACTACCCAGGTGGGTAGTTTTTGCAAATAACTGATTTACAATGACTTATACTGACACTACCTTGCGTTCAAAGCCACCTTTAAAGCTTCTTGTCTGCTGCTTACCCCTAGCTTTTCGTAGATATTTTTTAAATGGTACTTGACAGTATTCACGGAAACAAACACCTTTTCTGCTATTTCTGAGTTGTTGAGATCAGTTACTGCATAGTTGAGAATTTCAAATTCCCTTTCAGATAAGGGTGTGTCCAGTATTGCATCAATCTGCTCTTTTGCAAGGCCCAGTGACCCTATATCCTTATCAACCAAAGCTTTTAATTGTGACCTCAGCTGATCAATCTCAGCCATAAGGGCTTTTCTTCTTTTTTGATATCGCATCACCAGGATCAAAACGATGGTAACAAGAATGGCTATTATAATAGTAACCCATATCCCGGCTAATTTTAATTGTGTAGATTTTGCATCGAAATCTTGATTTAACGACAAATATTCAGCCTGTAAGTCATCGTTGATCTGCTTGGCCTTGTCAATGTTATACTGAATTTCCAGGTTTTTCATCGCCCTGAGATCATCTAACCGTTTCAAGGAATCTTCCAGGCTGATTATTTCGGTATTTAGGCTGGCAACTTTAGAGCTTTCTTTCTTGCTCAAAGCAATATCAAGGGCGAAATTTTTAGTTGTTAAAAGATCCAGAAGCAACCCTTCCTGTATTGAAAGGTCTGTGTTCTCTTCAACTAAGGTCTGGGCTTGATCCAATAAACCAATTCTGATCATGGTTTCGATCATGGCCATATTAGCTGAAACCAGGTGGCCATGCAATGAACGCTCCACGAAGAAAGCTCTTGCCTTGTTTCCTGAGACGTTAGCCTCAGGAAATTTGCCCATTTTATTGTAGAGCCTGGCAAAATCCACCCATCTCAAAGCAACCCTAATCGAATCATTCACAGAATGCAACTGATTTAATGATTGGGAAAAATACTTCTCTGCACTATCAAGCTGATTCAATTCAAGGTAGGTATTGCCCACTTTTGCTAATCTAATGCCCCGGGTATTTGGGGTTCCATTAGCAGGGGTCATCATCAAAAATGATTCTTTGTAATTTCTTAGGGCACTCTCATAATCTTCCATTACAATTTGAATGTCCCCTAGGGCTGCAAGGTCGAATCCAATTGCACCGGTGTCTTTTCTGGCCAGGTCAATCTGATAAGCGCTGTTTAAATTATCAAGTGCCATTTCAAACATGCCTGCCTTAATGTATAAGGTACCCAGATTGTAATGTTGTATGGCAACCTCGACAGAGTCATCCAATAATTGGTTCATCTTCAGCGAACGCAGATAAAATGAAAATGCCTCTTCATAATGACCTAATTCGCGGTTTAAGAAACCAGCATGGCTAAGGCAGGCAGCCATCTCCCTGTAATTCGGAAACTCTTCTAAATCGTATGCCGAAACGGCTTTCAAATAATAGTCTACTGACTGATCCAGCTCATATTGATAATAAAGAACATCTGCCTTTAAATGGAGCACTGTTGCCATGTTGGAAGGCCCTTCGGCTGACTCGAGGGAATCAAGTAAACTTTGAGCGGCCTGGTAATGCTGTGCCTCAATTAACTCCCTGGCTTTACTTATGGCATCATCTTGTGCATTTGAAAATAATGCACAAAACATTAGCGTGATGGTGAGAACCCTATCCAGGTGCTTTAGAAACATACTCAAAAATTTCCTTTCTGTTTGAAACGCCCAACTTATTGTAGATGTTTCTAAGGTGGTATTTCACAGTATTTACAGAAACGAATTCCAGGTTAGCAATTTCCTGGTTATTCTTATTGGTCAGTGCCAATTTCAAAATCTCCTGTTCACGGTCGGTCAAAGGAGTTGGAAGGTTTTCGTTAAAGTCTACGATATCAATTTTCAATTGACTACTCTCAACAAAAGAGCCTATCTGCATTCTTAAATTGTTTATCTCTTCATCCAGTAGATGCTTTTTGTATTTATAGCGCTGTAGTAATAAAATAATAGTGATTGTCGCAGCCACTGCTCCCAATACAAGTATAATTATCAACGCATTTTGTTCCTTTTCCTTTACTTCTAGCCGGGTTCTTGTGAGTTCATTTTGAGCGGTTAATAATTCAATTTCCTTTTCTTTAGACTCTGTTTCATATTTTGTTTTGAGCTCATTTACCTGCCGGTTTTTTTCGTCATCAAATATTTCTTCATTCAGAATCCTGTAATCGTTGAGCGCCCTATAGGCTAACTGATACCTACCCAAACTTGCATAAACAGTATGCAAATGGTTCAATATATAGGCCTCCTCTATTTTGAGATTATTGTTTCTTGAAAACCTTAATGCTCTTTGACCATACTTCAGTGCCTCATCCTTATTTCCCGTTGCAAAATAAGCTTCAGACAAATTTGTAAGCGCCTGGCAAACTGCCTGATTATTATTCAATGCCAGAAATATGTTCAATGCCCTTTCTGTATTTGAAATGGCCATGGTGTATTGCCCCATTGCTACCTGAGCTGTTGCCATATTCATTATTGTATTGCCCACCCCCTCTTGATCATCAATTTGGTCAAACACTTTCCTGGCCAATTCATATTGGATTAATTCGGCTTCAACGTTTCCGTTCATGCCATTTATGAGCCCTATGTTATTGTAAGCATGGCCGAGTCTCAACGAATCTTTTATGAGCAATGAAAGTTGCTTTACCTTTTCGAAGTATGGGAGCGCCTCATCGTATTCATCCCGATAGTAAAAATCAATGCCTATGTTATTGTTGGCATCAATTATGGCAATGGTATCTCTAAATTGTACAGCAATTTCAAGCGCCTTGTAATTATGGGTGAAAGCCTGTTCGAAATCACCCAAATAGCTATATGACGTTCCTGTTTTTATATGGGCGTGGGTTAAGAGTGAATCAAACCTGAATTTGGTTGCGGCTTCAATGGCCTTTTTACTCCATAGTAGTGCTTGATTGGGATCAGATTCATGGAGTGAGTTTGATAACTCAATCAGAGCCAAGACATGACTTATGCTATTAGAGGAAGTATCATTAGCAATAAACAGTAAACTATCAATATTCTGACCCGATGAGACCCATGATCTCAAAACAAACAGAAGTACCAACAAACCCCTATACCCACACATGCTTAAGGATAGTATTATTTAATGAAAAAATAGCTATCATTCAAGATAGTGCACCCATCAACATCAAAAAAATCAAAATGAAAATACTTAGGTCGGTAGCTTACTATAGATCAAGTGGAGGTAATAATTTCTTCAATAGTTTGTTTTGAATTGCCTACAAAAATTTGTTGACCATCGATCACAACTGGGCGCTTCAAAAAAGTATACTCCTTTAAGATCAAACTCCTGTAATCTTCCTCGGTAAGGTTTTTATCCTTTAAACCATACTCGGCATACTTTCTAGATTTTCGGCTAAATAAGGCTTCGTATGATCCAGTCAAAACAGCCATCTGATCTACCTGCGCTTCAGTGAGCGCTTTGGATTTAATGTCTTGTAATTCAAAGCCTTTGCTTTCAAGGTTAGCTTCCTTTAATATCCTTTTGCAGGTTGAGCATGTCGACAGATGGTATACTTTCTTCATTAATTAGTGATTTCGTTCTTATTCTTGTAAATAATGTTGGTCTTGATAAATAATGCTTTGCAATATTGTGTTCAAAATGGCATTATGAAGCCCAATTTTCTATAAATACATGTTTTAACTCTAAAAATAATTATTGACGATGAGAAGTAAATTGAAGTTGAGTTTTGTTCCAGTAGTTTTTCTTTCATTTCTGGTGAGTGTTAATTCTATAAATGCACAGGATATTACCGATGAAGATTTGATGAAGTATGCAGTTCTTGATCAGGTAATTGATCTTATGAAAAAGGACTTGAGTGCTGAAGTGAACAACCTTATTAGGAATCAAGAAGGAATGACAGGGCAGCGATACAAAGAATTAGCGCAAACTAAAGGGGACGAAACCAAATTAGCCGAAATTGAAGCCAAGGATTATGAAATCCAGTTTCTAAAATTAATTGATGACCTAAAGGATGAGCGCACTGAAGCAATCAAATTGGTGAACCAGGAATTGGCCACCAAAATGGTTGGCGACAGAGGCAAGACCTATAAATCAATTAAATCGGCTTTAGGTTCTAACCCTGATGTAAAAGCGAGGTACGAGGAAATCAGTGCATCAATTAGCTCTGAAACCCCATAATTTTTAAGTAATAACTAGTCGTTTAAAATGACTAATCCATGAAGCAGGTTGGCATCAAATTGATTTTGTTTGGGGTCATCCTGCTTTAAAGTTATACCATACATTCCAAGCCCTTTCCCTTGAAGTTGGATCTTTAAGTCCTTGTGATCGGAAGACTTAATCACTTCTAGACTTGAAGATTTAAGTTTAAATATAGATTTCTGTCCAGGCTCTTTTTCTGAAACTGTAGGTGCAGCATTCAAAAACAGCTGATATTTTGAAGTCATGTCTTTATAATCAAGAGCCATAATTTTCAAGCTCTCAATTCCCTTAGCTCCGTTCTCATGCGTTTTCATTTCATTGGCAATTTCAGCCGGTGGTGAATAGGCTGATCTTAGAAAAGGCATTTCATTGATAAATGGCGCAGACATTTGCCACACGGCTTTTGAGCCATCTGGCTTCCTTCGCTTTCCTTTAATTGTCTTCGTCAAAAAAAGACCTTCATTGTTGATTCTATCACATTCAGTGTTAAAATCATCGGATAAAAAGCAAACGTCCGTTACTCCATCAGGTAGCTCCAAACACCTGGAATAAAATCTATAAGCCAGTCCCCATTTTTTAGAATATTGATATTGCTTAAAAATTTTCGACCCCTTCAATCCTTTAAGAAATGAGCTTTTAATACCCTTAGTTAAGCTGAATAACTCAATGAAGGTATCGTCTTCAAAATGAATTAAGGCGTTTTTAGACAAACCACCGCCATGAACACCACCAGCTGATACGGTAAAGCCTAGTTTTGAAAAGTTGGATTGTGCTTTTTCGAGATCGTCAACCTTTAGCACAAGGTGATCTAAATAGAGAGCCATAATTACTTGAGTTAGTTTGACCTAAGTGTTTGAAATTACAAAAATCAATCTAACGACTCAATCAAAGGGTAATCCTTTCAATGATCGTTTCAATTACACGATCCAATTCCAGCTCCGAAAGGCCTGTGCCAGAGGGCAGGCATAAACCTTGTTTAAACAACTCCTCTGCAACTCCGGATAGCTTTTTGGGGTAACTATTATACAGTGGTTGATTATGTAGAGGCTGCCACACAAGCCTGGATTCAATACCATTTTTAATTAAATGATAATAAATATCCAGGTTAGTACATCCGACCATGGTCGAGTTAACTTTCACGCAGGTCATCCAAAAATTTGATCCCTCATAAGGTCGGAAAAATTCCACGCCTGTGTGGTTCAATCTGCTTTGGTAATAGTCAAAAATTGTTTTCTTTTTCTTGATTTTGTTACCGAGTTGCTCCAATTGCCCCTGACCAATAGCAGCAGCTACTGAACTCATACGATAATTAAAACCCAACTCTGAGTGATGGTAATAGGGTTTTTCGTCTTTTGATTGTGTGGCCCATTTAAGTGCTTTTTTATGCATATCCTCAGTCTTCAAAATGAGAGCACCTCCACCACCAGTGGTGACTATCTTGTTTCCATTAAATGAGAGTATTCCGATATCGCCACAATTCCCCAAAAGTCTGCCATTATAATTGGAGCCAAACGCCTCCGCTGCATCTTCCAGGATGGGAATTTCATAAGTTCCAGCAATTCTCAAAACTTCATCTAATTGCCCAGGAGAGCCATATGAATGTACGAGTATAATTGCTTTGGGCCTTATATGTTGCGCTTTGAGGTCTTTGATTGACTCTTCCAATAAAGAGGGGTCAATTCCCCAGGTATCTCTCTCGCAATCTATCAGAACCGGAATGGCCTTTTCATATAAGATTGGATTAACCACCGCACAAAACGCAAATGTTGGGCATAAAACGTAATCGCCCTCTTTTACTCCTAGTGCTCTTAGTCCTAAATGAATGGCTGATGTTCCTGAATTTACGGCCAGCACATAATTAGCACCTAGATAATCTTGTAGGCTGGTTTCAAATAAATCAATTTGCGGACCCGCAGGGGCCAACCAACCGCTGTCTAGTGTTTCAAAAACTAACTTTCTTTCCTCCTCACCAATATCAGGGGCCGATAAATAAATTTTCGAGTGGTTCAAGGCTATTTATATCCCGTAAACTCAGGCATTGAAACTGTCTCTGAAGATGAAATCCCATCTGCATTTAAAACTTTGAAAAACGTTCTAACAAGGATTAGCATATCAGACTTCAAAGAAATATTGTCCACATATTTCACATCCAAATCCAACCTTTGTTGCCACGATGTTTTATTGCGGCCATTAATTTGAGCAAGGCCGGTGAGCCCTGGCTTTACATCTAACCTTTTAAGATGTTTGTCACTATACCTCTTAGAATACTCTGGAAGCAAGGGTCTTGGGCCGATAAGGCTCATTTCTCCAAATAGAACGTTGACTAATTGAGGCAATTCATCAAGAGACCAACTTCTTAAAAATTTACCCCATGTAGTCAACCTTAAATGGTCTGGCAGGGAGTTACCATCATTATCCTTTTTATCAATCATCGTCTTGAACTTGATGATAGTGAACGGCACCCCATTTTGTCCAGCTCTCTTTTGTAAAAACAAAATTCCATTTGCGTGAACCAATTGCACAAGAGTAATGGCTCCAAGTAGAGGGGAACTCAGCACCAATAACATGATACCAAAAATCACATCAATAACTCTTTTACCAAATGATAGATACACAGCGCTAATATAAAAAAAGGCCTTGCGGCCTTTCATTATTTTATTAAATAAACGTTGGACAATCCGGATTCTTCTTGTGGTTCTTTATAGGTATTCTATAATTGAGCATAATTTCATGTGAACCATTTGAATACCTTGTCAAAGCTGAAGTGACAGCATCATATGCATATCCAACCCTGAAATTATCATTTAGTACAAATTGAACTAATGCAATTACCGAGTCATCAAACCTCCAGGAAATCCCTGCATAAACCCTTTCTCTATTGGTGTATACGCTTGACTGCTTTTCACGAAAAATTATCATGGCATTTATATCAAAGGATATAGGACCACGTTCTGGGATTTTCGCCAGCACAGATGGGTTGAAAAGAATCTGTGAGTCATGGTAGCTGCCACTTAAACCAATGGCGGTGCCGGCGTACATATAATAGTATCGAACTTCCCTCGACTCAGATGCTTCACCTGTATCCAGATTAACATCAAAAGCTTTTGGGGACAATATATAAGGCACTGATATTCCGATGTATGACTTGGTATCCTGATAGTAGATGCCAGTTCCAAAATTTGGATTAAAGGTTCTGGGTGAACCACTCAATAGATTGTCATTCTCGTCTCTAACGTTGAGTTGTGTGAAATCTGACCTTCGAGAATTGAAGCCGCCTTGCAGGCCCATAGAAACAACACCCCTCCTCATCGGAATTTTATAGGCATAAGCTGTGTAAAGACTCACTTCCTTGTGTATCCCAACCTGATCATTGGTAAGCATAAGGCCTGCTCCTATCTGGTTAGACCTAAACGAATTCTCTGCTGTTAAAGTCTGCAACGATGGTGCCCCATCAATATTCACCCATTGGTCACGATTCATAACGGTGATACTTAGTTGGTTCAATCGCCCTGCCATAGCAGGGTTCAATGGCAATGGATTGAACATATAAGTAGATACAATCGGTTTCTGTTGAGCAATTAATTCAAAGCAACAGGTTGTAGCAATTAAGCCGATTACCAGTAATTTCAATCTATTCGCCATACCAAACCTTTCTACATTAATAATCTAAATTATCTCACCAATTCAAGGAATCCTTGTAATTGATCTTGATTCGAACCATCATCTTTATCTCTATCAATTAGATAATAATAAGTTCCCTCAGGTAATCTGTCAGTTCCTAAAGATAATCGCTTATTGGCAACCCCTTCAAACCTGACATCCGCATTATCATAAAAGTCCATCTCCCAAACTAACGTACCAGCCCTATTGAATATTTTGACGTTATTGTTAGGGAATCGGTCTATACAATCTACTATGAACCAGTCGTTTTGACCATCATTGTTATCTGAAACACCATTATAAACTATGATGTCAGTACCAATGTTAAACGTGGCTTCAAAAGTGCATTGGAAAACATCTCTCACGAATACCCTGTAGCCCTGGCCGTCTGTAGCACTCGATAGTGCAAAATCATGGCGCAAATCTCCTCCACCCAGATCCCAAACAATTGAATCTATATTCACCCTTTCTCCAATAAATTCTATATCAGCTTCACCATTGTTTAAAGAACAAACAGAAGGCCTTGTATTCACTATAAATGCAGGTTCTTTTGAAATATCTTCAATGGTTACCGTTGCGGCTTCTGATACACATCCTGTGAGGTCACTCGTTGCTGTTATAAAATAAACTCCGGCATCAAGGTCCGATGGTCTTACACCTGTGAATATTGGATTAACAAGGTCTCCTTCCGCAAACCAATTGAAAGTGTAACCCTCTACTTCACCGTCGATGCTAACTGCTGCACTACCATCAGGTACGACACAATTTCTTCTATTTTCGATGTCTGCAACATTTGGTACTGGAACAGGAATCGTACCATCTTCAATGGTGATCTGCTCTAAGTTTTGACAGCCTGAGATCAGGTCATGGATCACCACAGTATACGTGGTTGCTGTTAAGGAGTCAGCTTGAATTCCTGTGAAGAATGGCTCTACACCTGTAGTATCTGTTCCTACATACCAGTCGAAGCTGTAGAATGATATCTTACCTGAAGGTGTGCTAGCTACCGCTTCTGCATTAGGCCTCAAGGGATCACAATTAGTTAACGGCGCTACCTGATCCAATTCTATCCGCGGATTGTCACTTTCATCCGGAATTACCACGGTTACAGGCAATGAGGTACAGAAATTGTCTTCATTGTCAATTGCAATCACGGTGTAATCACCAGCAGCCAATGAATCAACAAGTTGATTGATCTCAATAAAATTACTTGCAGATTCAAAATCTGTAACCGATGCTGGAATTGTTGTACCTGAGAACCAGTAGAAATTATAATTACTAGCTGATTTCGGTGCATCTACAATACTTGAAGCAGCAACACCATTTGGTAAAATTCCGAACTGTGGGTTGATGCAATTAGTATTGGCAGAAACAGAAACTCTCAGGTCAAGCGGGTTGTCTACATCATCAGCCATTGGGAAATCTTCCGTATTTACGCAACCAGTTTCTCTGTTAGTTACTTCAACAACATATAGTCCAGCTGCCAATCCTGAAACCGATGGATTGTTTTCTTCAATTACTTCACCAAGCTCATTAAACCATCTGTAGCTGTAGAAGGTTGTGTCTGAAACCCCATCTGCCGCTACTGACATAGCTCCATTCGGATTAGCTGGGTTACAATTAGTTTGGAGTATAATATCTACCTGAGTTATTACTGGTGCACTGGTAGAATCCGCAATGTCAATTTGAGTCGGAAGTGTACTTCTGCAGCCTAAATAATTGTGTTCAGCTATTACGAAGTAAGACCCTGCTGATAATCCACCAATAGAATCAACTCCTGAGAAGAACGGATTGAATGCATCTAAGCTTGCCTCAGAATCAAACCAGAAGAAGCTGTAATCTGCGACATCGCCTTCCAGCATTGCCGTAATCTCAGCAGAACCATTACCTGGCGAACAACTAGTTGCTTCAACAATGTCTGTTGTAATGATGATCGGATCGATCGGATCGCTCTCAACGTTTATAGTGTTAACATTATTGCAGCCAGTGGCAGCATTCATAACATATACTGTGTACGCTCCTGCATTCAAACTATCAATTGAACTTGCTGTTGCAAAGCCACTTCCAGGAACGACATCGCCAACTTCAAGCGTTCCTTCGAACCACTCAAAGCTTAAATCTGTATTAGTGATCTCTGTTTCTAAAGTTCCACCTATGTCTACCCTGGCTTGAAGCTCTCCAAGGCCATTGGTATTACAAGATTGATCCATCGCAACTTGTTCAACGATTATTCTCGGTAATACTACGTTGTCCTCAATAGTGAACTTATAGATTTCAGAAGTACAACCTTCATTGGCCAGGAATGTGGCATCCGTATCAGTTGTTCTATTTCCCGTAACAATTACCTCATAATTGCCTGCAGTTAATCCTGTAATCTGAGTTGCAGTAACTGGTGTTCCAACAGCTCCAAATTCAAGGGTACCGGCATTGTCTCTATAGATATCTCCAGCCTCGTTTCTCCATTCAATAGTATAATCGGTTAAGACATCAGTCGAATTGTTGTATAAAATTGATGAGGCAGGTATTTCAGCACTTCCATTTGCATTACAGATTGTCTGAGCAACCAAATCGACCTGAGTAATAATAGGATCAATAGGCTCATCAAATATTTCTATTTGCTGTGAGGTTGAACAACCAGTATTCGTGTTCAAGACAACAACTGTATATACACCACCTGGCTGGCCAGAAATTGAAGAAGTTCCTGTCGGATCATCTGTGCTGGTGACTGCTCCTGACATTGGATCTGTCCATGTGAATGTATAGATAGGGTTCGGATCACTCAGATCCATTGCCATTATTTCAATGCCTCCATTACCACCAGTACATGTTGTATTAGCAGTTAAAGAAACGGTTAATAGCGGCCCAAACTGTTCATTAGGAACATCAGCCCTGGCTTGAGGTGCTGCACAACCTGTTAATGTGTTAGTAGCTACAACGAAATAGGTACCAGCGTCAAGCCCAGTCTGTGCCGCGTCTAAATCTGCAGGTAAATAAGCAGCATTCCATACGGTTCCTCCACCGCCGAAGTCATAGATATTTGGGGTACCAGTTTCACTGTACACATCCCCGCTAGCATTTCTCCACTCAAATGAGTAATCATTTAGAGTTTGGCCCAAATCTGTTATTAAAGAACCTTCAATGGTGATGTCATCGGCTGTTACAGATATAGCACCAGTTCCTGTTCCGGCACCATTACAACTATAATCTGGATCAATGTTATCCAAATCAACTGATAGGAATGGGAAGTCAAGTACTTCATCAACTCTCGAACTACCAAATAACACACAACCCGTAACTCTGTCACTTACCCTGACGGCATAGAACCCAGTTGCAAGATTTTCAATATGGCTTAAGTTGTCATCATTTAACATTCCATCAATGCTTCCTTGGTTTGGTCCGACTCCATTAGTAGGATCCACAAATGGCGTATTGGTATTCTGACCTACGAACCACTCATATTGCCACCTATTGTCACCAATAAACCCGTCTCCTCCGGTCATCGCCCTAACTTGTAAAGCGCCATCAAACGGAGTGGAAGTATTATCGCACACCATATTATTCGTTGAAGTGAATTCAAGCGTAGGATCAGTTAAATCATCCTCAACATTAATTTCAATAGGTGTAGATAACATACATGTAGTGGTGGTATTGGTCACCATTAACCTATATGCGCCTGGAGGTAATTGGTTAATTTGATCCCTAATTGCATCGACATCCGAGGTTGTACCAATAGTCACCCCAGAAGGCAATACAGCCGGTAATGTCGCTCCATTAGCGATACCATAAGTAGCCCCATCTACGATAACCCAATCGAACTGATAGGTATCGGCCATTGGATCAGTCAGATCGACTATTGTAGCATCTTCCCGGACGAAATTAATCTTAATTCCACCAGTGAAATCGGTAGTGCTTTGGGTTGCTCCTAAGTAATCGGTTATTTCATCATCGCAGGTCACATTAGCAGTTATTGCATAGTCAGCTACTTGAAGGTTAATCTCAGCTGGATTATCTACTACATCTCTTGAAATTGAACTACTGCAATTGACGCTCTCATTTTCATCGGGATTTGTGCCTTCAGTATCATCTGTGTCAACAACCACTACTGTATAATTGTCATCACTAAGACCAGCAATGCGGCTCTCATTTAACCCACTGAGGACAATTGAACCATCACCAGTATTAAGCGCAGTTAATAAATCACTAGTTCGATACCAAGTAAATGAGAACCCAATTGAAGTTGTGTCTCCATTTTCTAACCTTACCGCTGCTTTAAAACCACCAGTTCCGTCAGATCCGCCCATTGTGCAGTTCTCATCATCACTTAAAGTGTATAGAATAATCTCCGGTGCTACACTTAAGTCTTCAATTTCAAACTCAAGTGGACCTTCCATACAACCGGTTGTGGCGTTGTTAATTGTAACACTATAAATACCTGCAGGAAGTAGCGAAATGCCATTATTTGTACCATTGGTGCTAGTTAATGGTTTTCCAGTTACATCTGCACCGCCGCTAACGGCTGCCCATGTGAATTCATAATCTGTAAGATCCGTTACCTTATTGCCATTAATGGTTATTTGATTTATAATGAATGAACCGTCAAAATCGGGGTCACAATCATCATTGTCATCAACAATTAAATCCACATCCTGCTCTATTGTGATATCTACTGGTGCCTGAGGTACTACCTGGAATGATTCGCTGAAACAGTTCAGGCTCTCGTTCTCATCTGGGTTGGCCCCCTCTGTGCCGTCACTATCAGTGACCCTTAAATAGTAGGTTCGGTCACTCAAGCCTCTTACCCTACTATTGTTCAAGCCGCTGAATGCTACCGTGGTACCGGCAGTTAAAGCGGTGGTATAGGTGTCATCGGTAAACCACGCAAAGGTGTAACCTACTGATGTCGTATCGCCATTCTCTAACCGTACCGCTGCCTTAATACCTCCTGAGCCTTCTGCTCCACCTGTGGCGCAATAATCATCTTCGGCCAATAGGTAGAACACTATGTCTGGATTAGTCGATACGTCCTCAATGATCATATCAAATGGGCCTTCGCTACAGCCGGTGGTCGGGTTGTTTACCGTTACCTGATAAGTGCCTGCCCGCAATTCACTCACTTCATTGTTGGTGCCATCGGTGCTGGCAAATACCGCTCCCGTTAAGCTGGCACCT
>JAVKCG010000018.1:0-1261 GCA_040222875.1 Cyclobacteriaceae bacterium
TGGACTTGCAATAAAATACTGGACATTAGGTTAAGCAGCATTTGCTAATTGACTTAAGTAAAATTGTTCTGGTGATTGATATCGTAGGTACGCATGTTTTCTTTTCCTGTTGTACCATATTTCAATAAATTCAAACACCTCTTTTTTAGCTATTTCCACACTATGAAATTTGTGATGATAAACAAGTTCGGATTTTAGGGTCTTAAAGAAATTTTCAGCAACTGCATTGTCCCAACAATCCGCTTTTCTGCTCATACTTTGAATAACCCGGTGCCTGCCAAGGGTGTCTCTAAAGCTATTGGCAGCATATTGAACGCCCCTGTCAGAGTGAAAGATCAATGAATGAATTTTAGGTCTGTTACCTATGGCCATCCTGAAGGCTGGCAGTGTTGTTTTCGCTGCCTCCATTGAAGTACTCAGTGACCAACCTATAATTTTGCGGTCATATAGGTCCATGACAATAGTGAGGTATAGCCACCCGCTAACTGTCGGGATATAAGTGATGTCAGAGACCCATTTTTGACCAGGCATAGCGGCAGTGAAGTTTCTGTTCAGAATATTGTTGGCGACTGGATAGTTATGCTTAGAATTTGTGGTTGAGCCCCTAAACTTCTTGTTCACAATACTGCTAATGCCTAGTGAGCGCATGATCCTGGCTACTCTTGGCCGTGACACTTGCAACCCACTTTCCTTGAGCTGTTCGGTAATCTTTGGACTTCCATAACGCCCCTTACTCTGTTTATGTACTTCCTTGATCCGCTCAATAATATGAAGCCGTTCCTGCAACCTTGGTGACTGGCTTCCCTCAAGCCATTGGTAATAACTGCTCCTGCTTACATTTAATATTCTACACATCTTCTCAACGGGGTATTTTAAACAGTTTGCTTTTATGAAGCAGTATACTTGCCGTCGTTCCTGGAGAAGATGCTTATGGCCTTTTTTAGGATTTCCCTTTCCAGTTGTGCATCCTTTAATTGCTTTTTTAGCTTGGAGATCTCTCGCTGTTCATCAGTCATGTTGGCATTCCCATGACCTGAAAAACTCCCCTCTTTGAATTGACCATATTCCCTGGCCCAACGGTTTATGAGCTCTCTGCGAACTCCTAATTCTTCCGAAATCTCTCTGGTTGGCTTCCCATTTTCCAATAGGCTAACTGCCATCAGTTTAAACTCCTTGTCGTAATGTCTTCTTTCTTTTTTCATGTTCAGTAAATTTAGTTCTGGTAGCTTAACTTACTGTCCGGCATAATGTAGCAGGTTCA
>JAVKCG010000019.1:0-2336 GCA_040222875.1 Cyclobacteriaceae bacterium
ACACCTCCTGAGATCGAATGGCTGATCGATACAGACTCATTCAAACAGATACTATCGCGGGATAAAGTGAAGGGAGCAGAAGGGCATTGCGCATTGACTATGCTTGATAAGAGCATAATAAAAATGACAGAAAGACTATAAACCCTACAACAATTCAAAACACTCCTCTTTAAATTTAAGTCCTTTTTGATCTAGCAAGGGAACCAGTATTTAATTTGAATCAATAAAGTTTCGTAATCACTGACAATAAGAATCCCTATTTTAACTTACGGCAAAGATAATTGTAATTAAGTACGGTTTTTTAACATTCAAAGCATGTAATTAGACTTAGCGCTCAAACTTTTCGATCAATTTGATCAAGTATGCAAATTGAAGTTGAAAATTAACAGACCCTATTTCAAATCACCCTTCACCATAGCAAAAAATGTATCACAGTATCAATTCATTATTCAATATTTTTACTCTTGTGATTAAAATGTTCAATCTTCAAGGCTTAATTGAAATGTATAAAGTAGGAATTACATGCAAAATCAAATAAAAGCAAAGACCGTCAGTATATGAGAAAACGTGATAATTGAACCTACGGCGAAAATACGTGGAATTAACGGTTTTGCTGAAAGAATAGCAATCGGAGATAATACATACATAGGACATCATGTCGAAATAATATGCAACGATTTTGAAATCGGAGATTATTGCAAGGTTCACCACCACACCAACGTACATGGTTATCAAAAATGTAAAATAGGGCACAATGCATGGATTGGTCAATATTGTATTTTGGACTGCATCGGGGGTCTTACAATTGGGAATAATTGTGGGGTAGGTGCCCACTCGCAACTCTGGAGTCATATTAAATATGGAGATACTTTAGAAGGCTGTCAATATCTTAGTGAGAAAGAAATGAAAATTGGTAATGATGTATGGTTTGTAGGACATTGTATTGTTTCTCCAATTACAGCAGAAGACAAATCCATGGCCCTTGTTGGTTCTGTAATTACTGGTGACATGAGCTTTAATTCTATTTATGCGGGTGTCCCAGCTAAAAACATTACAGAAAAAGTAGGTCATCCATTCAAGGATATTGATCAAACTTCAAAATTCCATCAACTAAAACAACATTTAGTGGAATCTAAAATCGACAAATCAAAAATCCAGATTGTCATGAATAATTCCGATTTTTACTGGGATGATGAAGTGTCATATTTCTCAATAGCTGACAGACAATACACCAAGAAAAGAAGCATTGAAGAAATTGCGTTTATGAATTACTTATTACCTGAAAAAGCAAAGTTTACGCCCGTTGATCCCATTTAACAAACCATATTTAGCTGGAAATGAAATAGTTTATGTTGAAGAATCCATAAGAAGGGGAAAAATTTCTGGCAATGGACATTACACACAGGAATGTCATGCGTTCTTCAGCAGGTACTTCCCAGGATCAAAGTGTCTACTCACAACTTCATGTACAGATGCGTTGGAAATGGCCGCCTTGCTCATCAATATTGAAGCAGGGGATGAAGTTATTCTGCCTTCATACACGTTTTGCTCTACGGCCAACGCTTTTGCTTTAAGAGGCGCAAAGTTGATTTTTTGTGATTCTATGGAGAATCACCCAAATATAGATCCCGATGATATACGACGCAAAATCACTTCAAAGACCAAAGCAGTCGTTATCGTACACTATGCTGGTATGGCTTGTCAAATGGAGGAAATTCTGGAAATTGTGCAATCAAACAACCTATTTCTTATTGAAGACGCAGCGCAGGCTATCGAATCATTCTATAAAAAAAAGCGTCTTGGAACATTTGGGCACTTAGCTACATTTTCCTTCCATGAAACTAAAAATATCAATTGTGGAGAGGGTGGTCTTTTAGTGGTAAATGATCGGAGATTGTTCAATAGAAGTGAAATTATTTGGGAGAAGGGAACAAATCGAGCGGCATTTAGTCGTGGTGAAGTATCTAAATACAATTGGATAGACATTGGTTCGTCTTTCCTGTTGAGTGACCTCAACGCTGCTTACCTCAAGGCTCAGCTTGAAAACTTATCAAAGATTCAAACGAAAAGACAGAATATTTGGAACGAATATGATATAAGGTTAAAAAAACTTACAAACTCAGGCGTTATTCATTTTTTAAAACAATTTGAATATGGAACTAACAATGCTCACCTGTTTGCAATTCTCTGCCAGGACGAAAACACACTCAAGGCGCTAAAAGACCATTTGAAAACCCATGGCATCCTTGCAGTTTTTAAATACAAGCCTCTTCACAAAATTACTTATTATATATCAAAATAAACTGAAGAATCACAACCAAATGACGAAAAAGATT
>JAVKCG010000020.1:0-2643 GCA_040222875.1 Cyclobacteriaceae bacterium
CCAATAGGTTAACTCAATTGCTACAATTTTATTTTGAGATCAGAAACAACACTTCTCGCAACTTTTTCTGCGTTTATTATTAATTTAAACGGATTCTGAATCAAAGCCTAATTCATATAAACTTGCAATACAAAGTCGGAAGATAGCTTCCAATTCTTTCTATCTGTTCGCCTCGAACCATATTATAGGAATACCATATGCATAATATCAATTGATTGAGGCGTATTTATGATTGATCACCTCTAACATTCAAAGTTAACGCTCAATTAAAAAAAAAACTTAAATTAGCTTCCACGGATAAAAAGTCCCTTTCAAAACGCCTACACTAAATGACTCTACCAACAGTTCAAAAATTTTTGAAATATACTCAAACGGCTCTATTGATTTGTCTTTGTATAACACTAAAAGCTCAAACCGGTAATTTTTCTTCAATAGACATTTCATCAGGTAATGGAAAAGGTTTGAGATTCTGGTCAAATGACTATTATAAAATTCACATGGGTAACTCCTCAGAATACCAGTATGGGCCTGTACAGGATTATTCCATCAAAATGAACATGTATAGGACATCATCAGTAACGAATAGAGGGTGGACCTGGGGAGAGAATGGGAAAACCCCTGTTGCAGCACTGCGTACAGATGGTACAATGCAAATTGCAAGCAATTTCACATCCCTAGGTGATATTTATGGGAGGACGTTTTATGATCAGGACAATACCTCGTTTTATGTTAACCCATCGGGAACCAGCTACCTACAGTCAATGAATTTAAGTAGTATGTATGTGGACATAATTTTTGACAAAACGAATCATTCCTTTCATTTAAATCCCACTTCTACAAGTAAACTTCAAGAATTGACAGTATCCACCTTAAACGTCAATCAATCCTTAAATATCAATCAATCCTTAAATATCACTGGAGCAATTACAAGCAAACTGACGATCAATGACTCAGGTCACGGATACATTTATGGTGGAACAGACAACAACGACTATATAGATATTGACGGAGCCAGCGGTGATTATGTGAGGTTTGTCATTAATGGTTCTGAAAAATTTAAAGTCCGGGCTAATGGGAATGCTTTGCTTAATGGAAAGCTTGAATGTAAATAGGTCTATGTTACACAGACGCCAACAGCTGATTTTGTGTTTGAGGATGACTATGAATTAATGAGTCTGGATGAGATAGAATCATTTGTGAAAAAAGAAAAACATTTACCTGAAATAGCTTCTGCTGAAGAGATGAAACAGAATGGGTTAAGTATAACTGAATTCCAAATTCAGCTGCTTCAAAAGATCGAGGAACTAACTTTATACACCATTTCTATCAACAATCAAGTAAAGGAGCTAAAAGAGGAAAATGAAGAATTGAAAGCGACGTTGGCAGAAATAATTAGTAATAATTAGTATGTACTTGTTGATTTCGATTTTATCCTTTGTAGGACAAGACAGTGTGAACTATGATGCAACTGATATTAGTTGCATAGATTTGGTTGGGTTAAGGGCAACGGAATTTGTTATCAACAGCGATCATGAGTTGAAGGAATTTGTGTATAAGGCGAGAAGGTCATTTCCATTTAAATATTTACCTCCGGGAACTGTCTGCGAGGATTTTCCGGCAATAGAATTTAATGAGAAAACATTGATTGGTTATACAGTAATGGTGGGTGGGTGTAATGAACCAACCTGGGATATGACTTTCCTCCAAAGAGATGGTGAGTATTATATGCATGTAGAAGTTGGAGAAAATGGCTCGTGCCGTGCGCTCTTTACAAAATCATATTGGATAATAGCTGATAAAATTGAACATGCTGATTTGATTCATTTTGAAAAAAACCACCATAAATGAGTATCCTTTTCAAACTATCGTTTTTCCTGACTTTTCTCGGGTTGCTTTTGAGCATTAAAGGGGTTGGTCAAAAGAGTACGAATCAACTGCCAAAAACTGCTACACTTAGAAGTTCAGTTAGATCATCTTTCAAAGCCAATGAATTTAATTTACCTGTTTTGAATAATGAAGATGAGATTGTCGAGGCAAGAAAAATAAAGGAAGAACAGTGTTCAACGTGTAGAAAGGATTACTATGGTAGATTCCTTGATGTGAATCTAGACTTAAAAAGCCAGGGTCTATCATATGAACTTGAAGATGGAACTATTTGGTTGCTTCGTATAAGTTCTCTGTCAGCACTGGGACTTCAGTTCTATTTTAAAAAATTTGTTATTCCCCCAGGGTCTTATCTTCATATCTACAACGATAATCAAACACAACTGCTTGGCGCATTTACTATTGATAACCTTAATCCGGATGAAAGATTTGCTACTAGTATTATCCATGGTAGAGAAGCTGTGGTAGAATACTTTGAACCTAAAAGGGTTCAGTTCAGTGGAAGAGTATTTTTAGAGGGTGTAGGTCATGTTTTCGAAGATATGAGAGCTGGTGGATCTACAATCCAGGATCCGGGTTCTTGTGTGGTTGATGTTAATTGTCAGGAAGGAAATGCACTAAACGCAGAGAAGAAGTCAATCGCATGGATATCTACCCTTGATTCAAATAATAAAAGGCTTGCAAAATGTACTGGGTTTTTAATCAATTCAAATCAATCAAGTAATCCACCTTCATTTTTGATGACTGCTGGTCATTGCA
>JAVKCG010000021.1:0-1043 GCA_040222875.1 Cyclobacteriaceae bacterium
CTGCAAGTTCTGCAAGATCTGATCCATCAGGATCAGCAATTGCATTGTCAAACTCATTCTCACATGAAGTAAGAACAGCAAGACTAGCAGCTATCATTAATGAATATATTTTCAAAATTTTCATATCTATAATCTTCTAAGATTTAGTTTAACGCAGCTGAATTCGTATCCCAGAACACGTTAGCGTTGTTCAATGTAGTTTTCTGATCAAGGTTGTTATTCGTATTAACAGCCTTAGCAGGATAGAAGAAACTTTTAACAAAATCTCCTGGTTGAGCCACGAGTGGTAGCTGCATATTGCTTGGGGCACCTGACCTTCTGTAGAAATTGAAAGCTTCAATTCCATTACCATAAAGGGCAATTAAATATTGCTCAGCAAAAATATCCAGCTTACCAGCGGCATCAGCGGCATTGAAATCACCCATTACACCATTCACATAATTGTCAATTTGTGTAGCCGTGGGAGCATCTGTGGCCAATGAAGCACCGAAACCATGAACATAGTCAATAGAACCTCTCATACCAGCTTCTAATAATGCAGCAGCATCTCCTGAAGCGCCCATAGTCAATACAGCCTCAGCCACCATGAAGTCAACAAAGAATGACATCATAATTGGGTGGATTCCAGCTCCACCAAGGTTGTTACT
Source organism: Cyclobacteriaceae bacterium (assembly GCA_040222875.1). Taxonomy (GTDB): domain Bacteria; phylum Bacteroidota; class Bacteroidia; order Cytophagales; family Cyclobacteriaceae; genus JAJCYL01. The sequence goes on from JAVKCG010000021.1 coordinate 648, forward strand.
GTTAGCACCAGTACTAAAACTAGCGTCATCAAAGGCTCCTCCTGCTGGATAAACACCAAACAACGTTCTTAATTGGCCATCTGGTGGTATACCATCGGTATCTAAATGATCCCTACCCCAATAACCTTCAGGTAGGTTATCCTGACACCAAGGCTGATCAGTTCCTGGATAATGACCTGGTCGAGTTTCCTGAACACAGTTCATCTCGTTAACGTCCTCAGTATGGAAATCAGCCTGACGATAGAAGTAGTACTGAGCCCTTGGGTCTGTACCATTAGGACGGTTTGTTCCTACTAATAACCACATGTAGTAGTTGTTCTGGTAATCAGAAGCACCAGAAATGTAGTTATCAAGGAAATACTCATGCCTTGAATCAGGTGCACCTGGGTTTGTGCC
>JAVKCG010000022.1:0-1048 GCA_040222875.1 Cyclobacteriaceae bacterium
CTGCAAGTTCTGCAAGATCTGATCCATCAGGATCAGCAATTGCATTGTCAAACTCATTCTCACATGAAGTAAGAACAGCAAGACTAGCAGCTATCATTAATGAATATATTTTCAAAATTTTCATATCTATAATCTTCTAAGTTAAGATTTAGTTTAACGCAGCTGAATTGGTATCCCAGAATACGTTAGCGTTGTTCAAAGTAGTTTTCTGATCAAGGTTGGTATTTGTATTAACAGCCTTGGCAGGATAGAAGAAACTTCTAACGAAATCACCGGGTTGGTTAACCAACGGTAATTGCATATTACTTGGAGCACCTGACCTTCTGTAGAAATTGAAAGCTTCAATTCCATTACCATAAAGGGCAATCAGATACTGCTCTGCGAAAATATCCAATTTACCAGCTGCATTAGCAGCATTGAAATCACCAATCACTCCATTAACATAATTGTCAATTTGAGTTGATGTAGGAGCATCTGTAGCCAATGAAGCACCGAAACCATGAACATAGTCAATAGAACCTCTCATACCGGCTTCTAATGAAGCAGCAGCATCTCCTGAAGCGCCCATAGTCAATACAGCCTCAGCCACCATAAAGTCAACAAAGAATGACATCATGATAGGGTGGATACCAGCTCCACCTAAGTTGTTACTGTTAGCACCAGTACTAAAACTCTCATCGTCATAAGCACCACCAGCAGGATAAACACCAAACAAGGTTCTTAATTGACCATCTGGTGGAATACCATCGGTATCTAAATGATCCCTGCCCCAGTAACCTTCTGGAAGGTTATCCTGACACCAAGGTTGATCTGTTCCTGGATAGTGGCCAGGACGAGTTTCCTGAACACAGTTCATCTCGTTAACGTCCTCAGTATGGAAATCAGCTTGACGATAGAAGTAGTAATTAGCCCTTGGGTCTGTACCATTAGGACGGTTTGTTCCTACTAATAACCACATGTAGTAGTTGTTCTGGTAATCAGAAGCACCAGAAATGTAGTTATCAAGGAAATACTCATGCCTTGAATCAGGTGCACCTGGGTTTGTGCC
>JAVKCG010000023.1:0-489 GCA_040222875.1 Cyclobacteriaceae bacterium
CCCTGACCGACCTTTACATTATCAATTAACAACTAAACAACGAAAGCCATGAAATCTCTAATCACACTAACAATCACCCTCATCGCCTCTTTAAATTTCGCCTTAGCTCAGGGCTTGTTTGCTTCTTCGTATGTCGAAAAAACCAACATCAGCCCAAAAATGGGCACCCAAATCGGTTATCAGTTTGACTGGGGTGTAGAGGTAGGAGTCTTCTTTCAGGATGAAGCAGATTTCCTAAACCATGGAGAAATCAAAAGACCAAGATTCTACGAAAAATCATTCACCGGAGTATTTTTTGCCTATCCAATCCTTGAAACAAAAAATCTTGACCTTAAACTCAACGTAAGAACCGGGGCGGTCAACAAAATCAACTTTGCCATCACACCATCACTCATCGGAACATACAGCCTACACAAAAACCTCAAAGTATTCTCAGGAATAGGAGTCAGAACCTTTAGGCCTACACTGCAAGCTGGAATCAAATTCAGC
>JAVKCG010000024.1:0-12014 GCA_040222875.1 Cyclobacteriaceae bacterium
GCTCTTTCCGTTACTATTCAATAAGATAGAATCAATTGCTACTATTTTACCTTCAGTGATCCCTATTGAAACTCCAGTTTGTAGAGGTTTCCCTGTTCCATCGATAAGGTTGACGTTGGATATCACTAAATCATATTCTTCCGTCTTTTGGTAAGCACAGCCTGCAAGAAAGACAATCAATGTAAGGATGATAAACTGTTTCATATGTTATTAATGACCACCAACGTCCAGACATGGCACGTGCCTCAGGGCTTTCTTTATGGCTACAATTTATCTGAATTATGGATCTGTTTCAAGTAACTGCGCAGAGGCATGTGCTATATCGTTTGTTATGCCCAGCGCTAACCTTTCTTCTTTCTTAGCATTACATAATATCCAATGTAATACTCCCTTAAGGCTCGGACTACTCCAGTATCCGTAATGTCAAATACGATCTTATCTAACGGCCACTTTTCAATCCAAAATTCTCCATTTCCCAAATTGTACATCTTTTCGCATTCGGTTTCACTACTACAATAGTAGAGATGTGAATCTTCTGGATTTAACATGATTGATATATTGGTGTCGAATTTGTATCCCTTGTAATCATAAACCCCTTCGTATATTTTCAAATGTTCCCCAATAATTTCATCTTCTGAATAATCTGGAACTTCTTCATCTAAAATGGTCAGTGCAACTTCTCCAAAAACTGATCGTGCATTTGATGAGGTATTATCAGTATTCACAAAAACAACAATCGTAATGTCCTTTTCAGGAAAGTATACCATTTTTGATAACAAAGATTTGTTTCCCCCTGTATGACCAATCATCTTAAGTCCCGCAAAAATCCCGCTCCTAACGCCCAGACCATAGCCTGTTTCAACTCCATCATTTAGAATGGTGGGTTTGATCATTTCCTTGACAGACTCGTGGCTTATTATGGAGCCAGAATTCCACTTAGATGGGAAATGAGCCAAATCCAATGAAGTTGTAGTCAACCCACCATCTCCTTTTATCCATGTCCAGTGTGGCCTTGGTTCAAGGCCTGCGTTAGTTAATTCAAAATAGGTGGAAGTATTTGGGTTGTCTACCGTTTCAGCAATTAGTTTTAGGTTCAATCCTGCTGGTAGATTAACCACACGATCGATTTCACTTTGATAGGAATTGCCAGTGATTCTCTCTATTATCATCGACATAAGGAGGAAGCCAGAGTTGCAGTAACTGTAATCTTCGCCTGGTTCAAATAAAAGATCTCTTTCACGAAAGAAATTGTAGAAGTCTTCTTTGGATGGAGCAATCCCCGTCTTAATAAAAAGCGTATCAATTTCAGAAGCATAATCTTGCAGTCCAGAAGTATGAGACAACATACTCCTCAAACTGATTTTCTTTGCTTGTTTCTCATTGGGAAAATCGGGCAGTAATTCATAAAGTGTTTGATCTAGCTTTAATCTCCCTTCCTCAACTAATTTCATAACCACCACGGAACCTATCAGCTTTGAGATGGAAGCCATCAAAAACACACTTTGGTTTGTTACAGGCTTTACCTCTGACGAATCCATGAATCCGAATCCCTTATTGTAGATAGTTTTACCATTGCTTAAAACTGCAATTGAAAGCCCCTTTACCTTGCCTCCGTCAATAAAATCCTTTGCGACTGAATCTATGCGTTGTTCAATATGTGCATATGAAGTGTTTGCTCTCTCTTTTTGTTTGGAGCAGGCTCCAAGTATAAGGGTTAAGAGCAACGGAATAAATATTCTATTTGGTTCCATGGTGATTCATTAGTGGGGCATATCTGTAAATTGTATGAGTAGTGGCAGATTGCGTGGCACTTCCCGTCAAACCACTACGCAGTTTGAGCGGACTACGAACCCTGAAATTTGCCACTTCGCCTGCCATTACTTATACAAAGTGTTGTGTTTTCGTGCTTTGCTCATCTTTTCGTTAGTTATAATTACCAAATTGACAATAACTCATGAATCTCCAGTTTCTTAACTAAAGTTTTAGGGTTCTTATGTAACGGGTCTCCGCCTTTGATAAACCTGATATTAAAATCATCTAAATCTCCGGTAGTATAATTATAAAACCAATAATACCTTCCTCCATTAGCGTACACTTCAATTACCGTTTTATCAACTATTACTTCCAACTCCAAGCAACGGTTTTGCAATGGAATAAATACATCATTCAAGGTATTGGTAGCTATATCATATTTCAATTCATAACCATTAATATTCATGCCAAAAAATCTTGAATTATCAGCTTCAATAGTTGTATTGATATGGAGCATTGGTGACTTAATGGCTTTGAGTTTATCATTCAATTCATCTCCAATGAATAGGTTTTCTAAGCTATGCGTTTTTGTATGTAAGGCTTCTATTTCGCCAACTGGCTCAACATGAAGTCTGACGCCATTGGGTGTTGTTTTTAAGCTCATTTCCATTGGAAAGGTAAAGGTTTCGGTAAATGGCATGCCTGGAAAATGGGCATGTCCCCAACCAATTGAAACTCTTCTTCCTTGAGGTTCGTCATTAAAACTTTGTGCTGCCGTCATTGACCAGCCAATATGATTGTAACGGAGCATTTCGGTTTCGGGAGTAAATACCTTTCCATCGAAAGTGCCAATCTGATAGGTACCTCGAACTCCATAAACCACCCATTTTTTATTCTCCTCATCACCATTAATAGGTAATTCGAATAACTCAGGACACTCCCAATACCCATCATTTAGGGTGGATGTCAGTTCCCACTTTTTAAAATCCTTGGAATTGTAAATAGTCAAACTTATCCCTTCATGCATGATCATTACCCAATGATTTCCTGGCTCATACCAGAATACTTTTGGGTCTCGGGCGTGTTTCGAACCAAAACGATTTAGCATGGGAATAACCGGATTTCCTTCGTATTTGGTAAAAGTTCTCCCTTTGTCTAGGCTATAGGCAATGCATTGTTGCTGCCCAAGTTCTTCACCGTTTTTGCGCAAATCGGCGGTATACATCACCAACATAGCCGGACTATCCCCTTTGTTAAATCCGGCTGTATTGTGGTAATCTATTACTGCGGAACCTGAAAACATGGTTCCAAAGCCATCGGGTAAAAGTGCTGGCGTTAATTCCTCCCAGTCCAGTAAATCAGTACTTACTGCATGATTCCAGGTCATGTTTCCCCAATCCGTTTCATAAGGATTATGTTGATAAAACAAATGATATTCACCATCGTAATACACCATGCCATTGGGGTCATTCGTCCAGCCACGGCGGGTGGTATAATGCACTTGGGGGCGAAGGTTTTCTTTATACAGGTTAGTTTCGCCTACAATGGTATCTGCTTGAAATATTTTATTTATTCCGTCTACGTTTTTAGAAAACACAAACTTGAATTCCTTTCCCTGGTGAGCTGAAACGTCCACAAAAGTCCAATAATCTATGTTGTTTTCAGCAACCCGAATATCATTGTACGTCAGCTTTTCTGCATCAACAAAAAAGTCTACTCTTTGTCTTTCAAGCGAACTCTGAATTGGAATATTTAAATACTTAAGCTTGATTTTGAATGTTCTTTCGGTTTGGGCATTTAAGGCAAAACTACAAGCCATTAATAGAAAAATTATTAGTGATTTTATGCTTCTAATCATATTATCCTCAGTTTTCATAAAGGTGAATCTTCTTTAGAGTTTATCCTATATGTTTTTATTTACCAAATTGAGCTAAGTTCGTGAACTGTCATGCTTTGCACATTAGAATTTCCATGAGTTGCTAATATTGAATAGTTAAGGTTATCCTGTGGCATCATATGAATAAGAGGCATGTACGTCTTTCCTGCATTGGCATAAACTTCAACAGAAGTTCTATCAATAAAAATTTGAAGCTTAACAGATCCTTTTTCTGGTTTAAGTTTTGTTTTAAGCTTGTTCAGTGAAATTTCATTCTTTTGAGTATCATAAATTACCTCAATCCCACGAAGATCAAGAGTGGTTACACTATTTTCGTTTGGAGTGAATTCAAGCTCAATTTCGTAAGTGTCTTTATTTAAGTCAGACAGTAAATTATTTGTATTATCTAAAGTGATATTTTTCCAGGAATGCGTTTTTGTTCTCAGTTTTTGAAGCTCTTCAATTGGATTCATCCGCAAATAATGCTCATTATTTTCTTTATGCAAAGTAAGCTCTGAAGGCAAAGTAAATTGCTGGTTAAAAGGCATATTTGGGTATATTTTAGCCCCCGCTTCAAAAGTTTCATCCCAGTATTTCATCCAAGTCACTTGCACTCGTCTATTGTTAGGCATATTATGCCAGGTCATAGTTGCATAGTAATTTCCATCAATAACCAATGATTCTTTTCTATCTTCTGTTGAAGCAGGTTTTCCGTCAAGTGTGTAAAAGGTTTTACCGTCAAACGTTCCAACTATATAACTTCCATCAATGAAGATCATAACCCATTTTTCATCATCCGTATTGCCATTAACCGGTAATTGAAAAAAGTCAACACATCCACACAATTCATCGCCCCAACCGTCTTGTTCTACTCTGCTCTCAAATTGCCAGTTCGTAAGATCTTCAGAACTATAAAAACCTACACACCTACGTTTTTCCCCTTTATCATTGGTAAAGAAATCGTAAGTTGGTGCTATCCATTTTTTGGTGGGTGCAAACCAAAAAGGTCGAGGGGTGTCTATTCGAGCTCCACTGTGAGTAAGAACAGGATTGCCATCATAATCGGTAAATTTTTGTCCTCCATCGTTAGAATAGGCATAACTTAACCCTGTTTCAGTTCTTAAGTAGAATGCCATAATCACATCTTCATTACCCGTTTTTAAGCCCAACTGATTATCTTTATCAATAAAGGCTGCACCAGACCAACACATTCCTGTTTCTGGATTAGGGTACAAAACAGCGGGCTGCTCTTCCCAATGCACTAAATCATTACTTACTGCATGTCCCCATGATATATTTCCCCATTTAGTTCCAAAGGGATTGTACTGGTAATACATATGGTACTTGCCCTTATAATAGATGAGTCCATTTGGGTCGTTGATCCAACCTCGTTTTGTTGTAAAGTGCAACTGGGGACGATACTTTTCATTGTATAAATCATTCGCATCGTCAGGAATATTGTCATTTAATGAAATCTTGTTGATGTTTCCGCTGTGTTTAAGCACTTCTATATTTATTTTCTTGCCTTGATGGTTAGAAAGATCTATGAATCCATAATAGTCTATTGAATCGGAAGCTAGTGCTACATCAAAAACACCCAATATTTTATTGTCAATTTTGATGCTTACTTTTTTATGAGATGCACTTGTGTTATCCAATAAGGGGATATTTAAGTAGCGTTTATCTATAGTAAACTCGACACTCTGATCTTTTTCATTTATTGGATAATCAGTTTGTTTAATATGGTCTACCAAAATATAACTATAGTATTCTGATCCTTTGTGATTATCTATAATCTCTATTACTGCACTTTTCCCTTTCCAATTCCTTACATCTAATGCTTGGTAAATTAAACCAAGACTACTATTTCCTGTTGTGGATGCTACTATTTTTTCATCAACTATAATGTTTACGCAAGTTTCTTCAATATGCGATCTTCCACCAATCATCAAGCTGATATAATCTCTTTCGATAATAAATTGTGGAGATATCAATTTGCCAATTGCTTTACTACCACCATAGAAACTGTTAGCTAATCCATCCCCAAAAAATCCATTGAGTGAAAATTGGCCTTGCAATCTTCCTTTTGCAGGAGCTGTCCCAAAGGCAGAGCCTTCAACGGTCCAATTACCATAGGTTTCGCTTTCAAAATCTGCCAAAATCAGGTCTTTAGTTTCGTTTTTTTCACAGGAGAAAAGGAAAATACATAGGACTACTACTAAGGCATTAAAAATTGATTTTATCATGGTCTTTTCAATTAAAAAAATAGCATTATTAAATCTTAAAAGTATTGTTCCTTTTAATGTACTGTCTCTAACTTTGTATGAAACACAACATTGAGGCAAGAAACGTACATCTGTCTTCAGTAACACAGGCTGCATTTCCTTGCCATTTAAAGATAGTGAAATGCAGGTAAGATGTATGTTTTTTGCCGGGTGTTAGGTTCAGGTGCCCCGTACTGTTATGCGTTCCTGCAAATCCGTCAACACAGCTGCACTCAGTAGAAAGCACCGACCTCTCCCAGCGGCTGATTCATGGTGATGCTCGCACTGAAGTTTGTAAAATGGCAGTTGGCGCATTCGTGCTAGCGATTGTTAGAATCAGTTATTTTCAGCCCGTTTCTTGATTACTTTCAAAATGTTGTTCTGAATATCTTTCATAATTAGACGACCCCAGAATTCTGAGTACCAATTGAATGATGTGTTCAGTTCAAATTCGCTCCAAAGTTGGAGTTCATAAGTTGAAGGTGAAAGTTCTATGAGTCTATAAGTTCCAGTTAGGACGTCAAAATACTCACCGCCAATCAATACGTGTTCGTCAAATGTGGTTGATGGAATTTCGCCAGTATTTGGTTCAATAGTGAATTCCATAAACTGTTCATGTTCATATGAAGTAACTACTTCTGTAAATATTAGGCCGCCAGTGAATGAGGCTTCACGAATAGCACCAATTCCCTCGTAATTCAATTCTGCTTTTATTGGTTCAGGAATTCCGAGAAAGCTGTTGATTGATCCTTGTTGTTCATCCTTTGAAATTGCAGAAACTCGAGTTACGTTGCTCCAAATTGATTCTGCTGTGGAGTTGATTTCAATTGAGGTATATGCCTTAGTCAATGATCTTGTTGAAGCAAATTCATGTTCGATTGGGCCAATTAGAATTGGTAGTAGAAATGCTAATGAAATTTGAAGTTTGTTAGACTTTTCTAGTTTCTTGAGCCTGAAATAACCGCAGGTTATTCCTCCTAAGCTTGCAAAGAACATGAATAGTGGCAATATCATTATCCAGCATGCCCAACCTTCCAATGAAAAAACTAGGGTTATGATGAAAAATCCAAAAATTGGAATCCAAGGTGTTATAACACGATATCCAAGGCTCTTAATATTTTCTTCTTTAGAAAAGTAGATTGTCAAAACACCAACTAAATATGGGAGTCCCATTAAAAACGAGACAGTCATCACTGACCAGATGTCGTTCCAAGAGCTACCGAATAAGAAACGAAAGCAAAGTGCTATGGAAATTGGCAGGCCAAGAATTAGTAAAAGCTTTGATAGTTTCTGATTCATGTAGATCTGGGAGGAATTGATTCTACGCCTCGGTAAAATGAGTGGGGGAGTTTTATGCAGCTCCGCTTCCACTACATCTTAGCCACGCCGATGATAAAATTATAAATTGTGGCGGGCATTCCAAGCCAACCGACCTGTGTTAACCGCTGAAGCCCGCATTCATTTTTACCGCTGTGTTATACACTTTTTCATTTGCCGTGCCCGTCATAGTCAGCCAGAAGTTTAGCGTAGGCAGTCTGTAGAAGCTGGCCTAGTCGTTTGTCCTTGGAAGATAAGTCGGACTGAAATTCAGCAAAGCCCTTTTTCATTTGATCTGGATGTGGGCCGTCGTACATGAATCTAAAAACGCTCAGAAGTTCGTCGTCCGTCCGTTTTGCCAGTTGTTTGCAGAACTGGTCAGGGTCGTCACGAAACCTTTTACCAAGCGCAAAGGCACCACCGATGTTGTCTGCCTGCCAGTATCCGCCAATGTTGATGTCGATATACCTGTTATAATACTGCGAAGACTCAATACTCTTTAGGTTTGAGAAAAACAGAATCGTCTCCATACCGGCTGGAAAGTCATAAAGAGGGGCTGCCACACCAGTTTTCATGTCAAATCCGAAAAGTCGCTCCATGTCAGCAAAGGAGTTTGGAAAGGCACAGAAGAATTCTGATTCAATTGATAGCTTTCTTGCTTCAGAGGCAGTTGGATGCTCTTCTCGAAGCTTGGTCAAGTAAGCCGCTTGATCTTCGACACTTTCAAACTCTGGGCACTGGCAGAAAGCAGTCCATCCGAAAGTCGACAAGAGCAAAAGTAAGTGGTACTTTATTGCCATTCCTGCATTGTGTATCGCCTCAGTAAAGTGAGTGTGGGAGTTTTATGCAGCTCCGCTTCCACTGGTACTTAGCCACGCCGATGATAAAATTATAATTTGTGGCGGACAATCCAAGCCAACTAAACAATGATTCCAGGTGAAGCCCACATTCATTTTTACCGCTGTGTTGTAGAGCTTTCAGTTCGTGAAGATCGGCTTGCCAGTAACTTCAAAATATTGTCTTGCCAGTTCGGCTAGCAAGGCATCTTCTGTCATACCATGTCTGGCAGCAAGGTCTTTAATTTGACTGTTGAAAAGCTCTCGCTGCTCAAAAATCTGTTCTAACTTTTGTTCCTTCACCATCTTTAACAAGTCTGGGTCAGTTTGAGTACTTTTTAGCTCTCGTGCGGTAGCAATTCCGGTGGTTGCGGAATCAGCGTCAATAGTAGAAAAGTGAAAGAAATGGTTGTAAGGCTTGTCGGTATTCACCCAAGTCAACTTTATCTTAGTCTGCGGTAAAAACTCACGAAAGTTCTCGGGCGAGATAGGGGTAACTTGTATACTATCATTCGGAATTATCATTAATGTGGCAGCAAACTTAAGCGTCAACGTGTCGCCAACCTGATAGTGAGAAGTTAGGTCTTGAATAGAGTTTTTCGTACGATTCCATGAGTCATAATTAAGAAGCAGATATTCGTCTAGTAGCTCATGATCGGCTGTCCGCTCGGTCTGTGAACAGCCTGAAAATACAGCTAAAAGCAAGATCATGTAATATTTTAACGTCATGGAAGATATGCTCTAACTCACTTGCTTGCTGAATGTCATAATTCCATAAATCATAACCATCGAAGCTCTCCCAGTCTCAACAAATACTGGAATAATATCTCCGTCACCGAAAGAAAGAAAACCCATCGTGAAGGTCTGTTTAGAGTATCCTTTGAAGTCGCCAAAGTCCCATTTATTAATGTTCAATAGCAAATGTTGTTTTAATCCGACTCCTTCAAACGATAAGATTCTCCTAGTCGTCAAAACCGTCCATATTTTTTCATCAATGATAGTCGAGCAAATTAAACATTCATTATCCTGAACTATGACCGACTTCTTGACTTCCGTGTTTTCTATCCCTTCTCCGTCTTCGTAAACAGATGTGTAAGGGAAGTCAAAAGGCGGAATTGTACTCCTCTTGATAGCAGCAACACAAATATCTCTTATTGATTGATCCGACGTCATTTTTATCAAATGCTCTACAACGACTAGCTATCGTGCGTGGGGGTTTTTTAATGCAGTTCAGTTCCCGCTAGCACTTAGCCACTCAAATGATAAATTTATACTTTGTGGCGGAGATTCCAAGCCAACTGGTGCTTCCGAACAACGGAGCCCCCATGCATGATAGGTTTGTGTTGGCGGTATTTTCTATTTTAGCAGCCTAAAGTATCCGCCACCTCTATCGTTGGGCTCTCTAAGTTTCCATTTGGTCTGACAGCTTTGACAGACGTAGGTGTCTAAACCACCGTCCTTGTCGGGTATCCCGTCGTTAATAAATCTACCTGTCTTCATCTGGTTTCGTCCAAGCCGTTTAGTTAGTTCCAAGTCAAACTCTAGCCATGTGCGCTGGTCAAGGAACTCAGATATCTCAGATGTAAAACAGTCGGCACAACCAATTGTGTCAGATTTGCGCAAAGCTTTCTCTGAAGTTTGGCTGTTGCTTTCTGATTCGTCAAAGGGCTTTTGAAGATCAGCCAATATGGCGCTATTGTCGACCCAGTACCCACGCTTGCTAAACAGGTTTTTAATAATCACAATATCACACGCTGCAAAAATTAATGGGACGAAGTATGAAAGCAGTCTAACAACAAGAGTATCGTCACCATAGTCAAACTGAATGGCCTCAGAAAAAAGTATCATTGCTCCCACTAAAGTTAGTGTCGAAATGGTCGCAAAGATTATTACAAATAACCTCTGCCGTGTTTGCTTTCTGTTTGAGTCGATGAAATAGGTCAATGTCAATGCGACGCCAGCCGTCATTAACCACCCAAAATCTTTTAAGTTAACTCGAAATTGATGCCCAGAGGCCAGGAATAAAATAAAGTACAATGGAATTGCAAGCCAGAGAGTGGTCCGATAGAAATTTAAGCTGAATCTATATAAGGTTGCCATAAGTTACCGTCACCGAGCCATTACCGCCAACGACTGCCTAAAATGAGTGGGGGAGTTTTATGCATCTCCGCTTCCATCACATCTTAGCCACGCCGATGATAAAATTAACTTTTGTGGCGGAGAATCCAAGCCAGCGAATGCTTGAAAACCGCCGAAGCCCACATTCATTTTTAGGCCTGTGTTATCCTCATTTTAGCGGGTTCAGCAGCCAGAATTTGTTCCGACATTCTATGAACCTCCTGCGTTGTTCGACAGGAACCTTGTCCTGATAGTAGTCAGCTTCGTACGACGAGGTCAGTCGGTGTTGTTCGTATGAGATCATCTCAAAAGTGTCAGTTGTGCCGTCTGATTTATCCCACGCCAATCCACTCCCGTCGGACAATGTTAATCTTTTAAGGTTTAGAGAATCCTGCTGAAGAGTCCAAAACTGCTTAGCATCAAAAAAGTCTAGTAACTCGTCGAGGGCATTAGCGTCGTAGGGTATCTTTCTAATTTTGCTTTTCACGACATTTTTCTTTTTGTCGAGTTTCAAAATCCATTTTAGACGCTTCCAACCTTGCTCATCATGTCCATAAATGACATAGACTTGTTCAGGAGACCAATACGAACTTCTAGTATAAGAAAGGAGTTGGTCGTAATCCGATGAAAACTCTGCCTTGACTCTAGACTTGTTAGATGCTTCTTCTGAAAGGTTCGAATCTATGATAGGTAATTCTTGAGCAACAGCGGAAGTTACAAGTAAGCTGAGAAGTATCGAAAGTCCTTTCGCCATGCAGTATTGAGGATAACGCCTAGCTAAGCAGCGTGGGGATTGGTAAGAGATACCGCTGCCCTCCGCAAATAGCCACGCCGATGAATAAAAATACACAAAGTGGCGGGGACTGCAATCCCCACCGCAATTTCCTTGCAAATGAACCCCCATGATGTCTTAGGTTTGTGTTGTGAGGCTTTGTCATCCGTCGTAAGAGTTATAGCGATAGATGTCCAGATCCGTTGTCGTCCGAGTCCTGTAAAGAAAATCAATCACATCTATGCTATGTCCCAGAAATGGCGTTGATTCTTCTTCGTTTATGTCGATGTACATGACAATTTCGAGAACTGTATCCAGAGAGTATTGCTCCTTCAATTTTTTGATTAGCTCGATCTTACCTGAAAGTCGAGATACTACTTCATTCACCAGATTGTCCATGTACAGCAGTTCGTCTGAAGTCGACCTAAGTTGCCAACACGAATATTTCTGTTGTTGGATATATTTTCCGGATTCACCAAATCTCCAAGAGTCCGTCGGTTCGATTCCAAGTAGGCTTGTTACATGATTTGGGTCAAAGTTGTCTCCCTTGAAAGCAAAATACGCATAGGAGTTGGATTGATGCATTAACGATTGGTCTAAACGAAAAAAAATGTTGTTCCAACGATTGCAGCAGCAAGAATTGTAATTGACGATTCCAGTACAATCTTAGGATAGTTGGGTTTAATCTTATTTGACTTTGCGAGAATAAGGTACCCAGCGAGAATTAAAAGAATGGATGGAATACCAAGAAGACTGAACGTTAAGGCTCTTGAAGCAAAGTTCCATATGATGTCTTCTTTAAGAATATTATGATGTTCTTCTGTTCCTAGGTAGAAAATCGCTGAAAGAACTCCGATTGCACTTGAGGTTAATATCAACAAAGACCATTGGAATAACTTCATTTCGCTTGATTTTTAAGAAAGGCCCTCATGCCTCACAACGCCTCAGTAAAGTGAGTGTGGGAGTTTGATGCAGCTCCGCTTCCACTGGCACTTAGCCACGGCGATATTAAAATTATAAATTGTGGCGGGCAATCCAAGCAAACTTCCCTATGACATCCAGTGAAGCCCACATTCACT
>JAVKCG010000025.1:0-2028 GCA_040222875.1 Cyclobacteriaceae bacterium
AGCCTGAATTATAACCTTGCTCGAAAGCTTCACTCTTCTCAATTACTACCTCAGGTTCAATTGATTGTTCAGTGTTGTTACCTAAATCAAGGGAGTTGAAATAGATAGATTTATTTGTTTCTGCTATTTGCTTTAAGTCCTCTGTTGTCCAAAAGTCAATGTTTATCAAGTGTTGATTGACGAGAAGAATTCTTTTACTTCTTAGTTCAGGTAGTTGAGGGTTGGAATTTGAGAAATATAAAATTTCGACTCCCGGAATATTGTTTACTTCAATTGCATTTTGTTCCAATAATTGACCATTTGAGCTTTCGATAGTACCATTAATTACACCCTGATAAAATTCTGGAAGTTGGTTAGCAGTCAAATTGATGTTTCTGTTTGATAGGTCTCGCACAGTTACCAAATAGATTGCAGATGAATCCCTGGTGTTGAAGATTAACTCTTGAGGTGTATTGGTTATTTCTGGTAATGTAGGAAAGTCAATTCTAGCAAACTCAGTAATATCTAGTGTTTCCCATGTTTGACTAAAACTAATATTAGTTATTAAAACGAATAGAATTGTCAGGTTAGTAATAAGTTTCATTTGTTGATTTTATTATGGCTAACGCCAAGCAGGAGTGCGCCACGAGCTTGACAATTTCCGATAAAACTAATGAATTTGCCGCGCCCGGCAAGGGGGTGCTTCCAAAGCCTGCCGGCAAAGACAGGTATCAGATTGCACTGAGTCCAGAAAGATGAAAAAATCCCGCAAGCTGAAGCCTCTATATAGCACAAAACTTTAACGGGGAAGACTTACAGTCAAGTTCTTGGTTTATTCTAAACTAAAGCACATGACTTTCATACATAATGTTAGGTTTCGAACTCTATTTCCTCAATTTTTTTAAATCGTTCTAAAATTCTGAGTTCACCGGTAAACAGGACTTCAGGATAATGAAAGACACTAGTTGGGTTCCAATACTGATTTGCATTTTCGTAATACTTGGATATGTCAAGTTCCCAAGTATCTATAAATTTTGAATCCGTTTTAAAGATGTTACCATCTACTTCAACTTTCAATATTTGATACTGGTCTTCATTCAGGCTAAGATTTGGTTTCCAGTCCTTCAGTTGTGCCTCGTCTTCACAAAGCCAAATACAATTCTTTCTTGAAGGAAGGTATTTGAAATTTTTCAGCCGTACTTCCTCAAAAGTCAATTCACGAATAACTTGAAGCACGTGCCTGAACGCAGTTCCCGATTGCTCAAGAACTCTTCGAGATTTGTGATAATTCTCGTCTAACTGAAATAATTCATCGTTAGTTGGAGGTTCAGGGTAGTTAAAGACTAAAGGGGGAAATTCGTTATGAAACTGTTTGAATGTTTCAAAAATTGACTTGCGGCATGAGTGTCCCGATTCATCTTGTTCATTGGTGAAATAGCTGTATTTATTAAGTTGATTTTTGAAATAAAAGTTTTCGAAATTTTCACCAATTACAACAGAATTGGAGTTCAGAAATGAATCGTTCTGCTGGTTGTTTTCATCTATCCGATGAATATGATAGTAAGTTCCTTGATTCATGCAGTCTTTTGACACCTAACAAATTAGTAATAACAGTAATAACATTGACCAATGGTCATGATATTTTCTTTATAGCACATCATGATTTTAATCAATCGTGTCTCCAGAGCCTGAAAATACAATTTTTCCCAGCACCACACAACTGAAACCATTTGGTGGAAACAAAATACCCTAATCATGAGAAGAGGATTCGGAGAGAAAATAGGACTTTTCTGGTATGGTTTGATACATGAGTGTGTCAGGTTATCTCCTAGAGATCGTTCATCAGTTTACTCCCAAGATTCATTTAGAATGACCTTAGGAAGAAGGTTTGGCAATCTTAGCGACCACACTTTGCCGTCCATCAATCACAGGGAGTACTATACCTAACCAATTTCCTTCAGTGGTTTCGTTCAATTAAGGGTTCCTGTTTGCTGCACATCAAAGTGGAGGAGTAGCTGAGGCTACTTTACCCCTATGACACATACGCTC
>JAVKCG010000026.1:0-3224 GCA_040222875.1 Cyclobacteriaceae bacterium
ACGGTCGGAGTGCACTTAGGTGGGTAGTCAAGCTGTGAATATGTGGATAACTTTGCAAGTTACCCACATATTCACAACCTAATAGCAACAATTGGTTTCTTAGAATTTTACTACGCTACAAACCTAAAGGCGGCGGCCGCCTTTCCAATTCAAAGTCAGGCACCGAAAGGCAGGAAATGGGATTACTTTTTAAAAGCTGTTTACACAATTGGGATTTTAAACTTCAGCCTACCAGATCAGAGTGGCGAGGAGAGATATCAACGTGAGATTCAATTAATGGATACAGAAACTCATGAGGCGTTTTATGACAAATTGACGTTTATTTACTTAGAAGTACCTAATTTCAGGAAAAATGAAGATGAACTAATAAGTCAGTTTGATAAGTGGATGTATGTGTTGAAGAATCTGCATCAATTGCAGAGTAAACCCGTTAAATTACAAGAAAAGGTATTTGAAAGATTGTTCAACGAAGCTGAAATTGCTAAACTAAAACCAGAAGACATGAAAGCATATGAAGAAAGTTTAAAAGTCTACCGAGACAATTACAGCATTATAGAAACTGCTGTCAATAAAAAAACTATTGAGATTGCAAGAGAAATGAAAAAAGATGGCCATTCGATTGAAATGATTGCTAAGTATACTCTTTTAGCCAAAGAACAGATAGAAAAACTTTGATGGAAAAGTCATAGGGCATAACACAAGGCAGGTGCTATGGCTAGTTGAATTGCTGATAGAAACATCATTGCAAGCAAAAAGACGAAATAATACTCTAGAAAACTACTCTAAAGTCCCCACAGTACCTGTCCAAGTCGTTAGGAACCTTAATAAATATGAAAAAGATAGGGCTGAAAATTTACTTGAACGATAAATTAATAAGCATTAGTGGTATTGATACTGCTGGTACGGTATCTCAAATTTTAACTTTAAGAAATGATTCTGAGGGTAATGAGCAGACAACAAAGCTGCATAGTGGCGGGTATCTCAAAGAAAAAAATGAACATTACAAATGGGTTGATCAGGAATTAACAGAAAATGATCGGGTTACCATTGAAGTAGTTGAAGATGTAACATTTGATGATCCTCTGGAAATCAAACCTCACGACAATCCTGAGTTGAATGCCTTTGTGTTGAAGAGCAAACTAAAAAGTTATTATCGATTGAAAGAGGAATTGAAGGATCATTTGAAAGATTAGAATACGATATAAAACAATGCAAGATTTACTATTTGACTTTATATCAAAATACATTTCTCTGACCGATGATGAAAAGAACGCTATCGTTTCTGTGGACATATTCCGTTCTTTTAAAAAAGGAGCAACTTTACTTAAAGAAGGACAAAAGTCTAATGATGGCTACTTTGTGCTTAAAGGTTGTATTCGGACCTTTTACATTATAGACGGAGAAGAAAAAACAACCGCTTTCTACACTGAAATGGAAGGCTTTACACCTCATTGCGTTATCAATAACGCCCCATCCAAATATTATATATCTTGTGTGGAAGACACCATTCTGTTAGTGACAAACCCTGAAATGGAAGCTGACAGTTTTAATAAATTTCCAAAATTTGAATCACTTTGCCGAGTTTTATCAGAAGAACTTTTAGCAAAGCAGCAAATCAATTTTGATGAGTTTAAGACTTCTTCCCCTGAACAACGATATTTGAATTTAGTGCAATCGCGCCCCGACCTTCTTCAACGGGTTCCGCAACACCAGTTAGCCAGTTATCTTGGTATAAAACCACAATCATTAAGCAGGTTAAGGGCAAGAATTTTGGAGAAAAATAAAGGGTAAGAGGTTGTCTAAAGTTTTTGTTTGTAAGCGAAAATGAAGGAATGGAAGGGAGGACGAGGTACTTTTGAGGGGCGTAGCCTAAGCTACGGGCCGATAAAGTAACGAAGTACCCCATTTCATTCCACATTTGTAGCGCAAAGAAATAATTTTAGACAACCTCTAAAAGTCATTTCTTAACTTAAGTGAACGTTTTCAAGCTACCTGCCCATCTACTTTTGCTATGTCATTTAACAATAAAAAAAAAGACATGCAAAAGAAGATTTTATGGTTCGCCTTGACCTTAATGATGGCAGGCACGCTACAGGTTCAAGCCCAATATGCCAAACAAGACAGCACTTACAAAAAGCATTTTATAGGCAGTACCTTATTTATGCTGGCTAATGTATTACCAGATAATAATCCGCCTGGAATGGTTTATCTGAACTTAGGTTACCGCATTACAGGAAAGGATGTAATTTCACTTGAATTTAAAACCTGGAAATATGGCTGGCCCATTGGCATTCCTTTTGGAAAATCATATGAAGCAGAAGGAGAAGGGTTTCCAGGTTATATTCGTGAACACGGAGTTTCACTTAATTATCAAAGGTTTTTATGGAATGGTCTTTTTGCTCAGGTTGATGTGATGCCTGCTTTTCAGACTTTTGTCAATGAAAACGGTGATAAGATTGACAATGGCTTTCAAATCTTTAACACGTATTCCATTGGTTATCACATTAAACTTTTCAAGGATAGGTTCTTTTTTGATCCATCAATAGCCATAACGCATCGTCCCTATCAATCAACGATGCCTGATTCGTTTCAACAGGTTGACGATCAATGGTCAAGATTCTTCTTCGGGCAGCCGGGCTTGCATTTTGGGTATAATTTTTAAAACTACCATGATTAGATGAAGGCAGTTATTGATAAGACTTTTCAATTGGCCAAGATAAAAGTTGCTTCCCGATATGTTAACACGGGGCGAAAAAAGGGTAATGTGGTCCTAAAAATCAGCGAATGACAAAAACACCAGCCACCAACAATGCGCATCACCCATGGCGGGTGATGGGTTGGTTACAAAAATTGTTTTCTTAAGTAAGCACTATGCCGAAAATAATGATAACGTCATTGCGACGAGGTACGAGGAAGCAATCTGCTGCTAATGAGCCGACGTGGCGCGGGGAGATAGCTTCGTCATTCTTCCTGGCTATGACGCTAAAAATATAAGCTAATTTTGTTACAGTGCTGACCCGACCAGAAATAAGTATAATCAATACGTCATCGCCAACGAATGTGAGGCGATCTTACGCCCCGGCAGACCGCTTCGCAGAGCCTCGCGGTGACGTCTGGAAAAATGATACTTTAATTTGGTCGGATAAGCACTAAGACATAATTAAGTTATAGATAGGAAGTTTTTAGAAAACTCAATACACAACTCATCGTCATATTTTTTGATA
>JAVKCG010000027.1:0-350268 GCA_040222875.1 Cyclobacteriaceae bacterium
GGTCTCATCTCCAGCCTGCGAGGCTCTTACTACTATCGTACCTGCTCCATCAAAGTTCAGCACATTGTCATTGCTGATACTGCCTGGGCCTGACTGTACACTAAACGTCACAGGTGTTAAACCACTGTCCGCTGTTGCTTCCAGAGTCACTGAGGCATCACCAAATGTTTTGTTGCCTATAGTAGTAAAGCTGATTGTTTGAGCCAGCTTATCGGTTACCTCAAAAGTGGTTTGTTCCTGAGCTGCATTGTAGTTGACGTTTCCAACCTGGTTGACGGTTACAGTAACGGTACCGATACCAATGCTCAACGTTACTGTCGCACCATTATTCGTAGCTGGGCCACTGACACTGTAAGTAAGAGGCAAGCCGGTATCAACCGTTGCTTCTATATCAAAAGGGGCAGCCGATAAAAACATGTCTGGAATGGCCGTAATTGTAATCGATTGATCAGCTTTGGCTACCTTTATGGTTTGATCCTCAAAAGTTGCATTATAGGTGTCATCACCTGCTTGTGAGGCTCTCACTATGATGGTTCCAGCTCCATCAAAATTCAGTACATAATCACCAGTAATGCTTCCGGGACCTGATTCAACACTAAACGTAACAGGAAGTGATGAACTAGCAATTGCTTCAAGGGTTACCGCCTCATCACCGAATATTTTATCTGTCACTTCTGTAAAGGTGATGGTCTGAGCAAGTTTATCAGTCACCTCGAAGGATGTCTGTTCTTGGGCTGCGTTATAGTCAGCAGTTGATGCTGCTGTAACAGTTACCGTCACAGTACCTGTGGAACCAGTCAATGTAACGGTTACACCACTGTTGGTTGCAGGGCCACTAACTGAATAAGTCAATGGTTCACCGCTATCAACTGAAGCTTCAATATCAAAAGGTGGAGCGGTAATTATCCTATCGACAAAATCCTGAAGGGTGATTATTTGATCTGCTTTCGCAACCTCAATGGTCTGATCAATAGTTGCCGAATTGTAATTTGCGTCCCCAGATTGAGAAGCCCTGACAACGATTGTTCCAGCTCCATCAAAATTCAAGATGTTGTCATTTGAAATGCTGCCTGGTCCCGACTGTATACTAAAGCTAACAGGTAAGCTTGAATCAGAATTGGCATCGAGTGTTACTTCAGTATCCCCGAAAACCTTATTCGGTACTTCGGTAAAAGTGATCATCTGATCAGCTTTGATTACTGAAATCACCCGATCAACATTATTTGCATTCCAATAGTTGTCATCACCTGGCTGTGATGCCCTAATATTGACACTCCCCGTTCCGGTTATGGTGATTTCATTGCCATCTAAAGTGGCTGGGCCAGACAATATTTCAAAGCCTACTTGCAAACCGCTTGTACTCGATCCGACCAACTGAAATGGTTCATCACCAAATGTCTTTTCTGATGGTGGATCAAATGTGATGGTCTGAGTCGCTTTTTGAATGAGCAGTGACCTTTGAACGCTGTTTGAAGGGTTATAATTGTCATTACCGGGATGGTTGGCCCTGATAGTCGCAGTCTCAGCACCCAGAATATGAACCTCATTTCCAACGATAAATATTGGGCCATCAACTACCTCGAAATTTACACCCTGCCCTGAATCATTTGAGGCCGAGAGCTCAAATGAATCGTCTCCAAACACTTTGAGCGGTAGTGCGCTAAAAGTCACATTTTGGTCAGCCTTCAGAATGGAAAAGGTACGTTCAACAGCAATTGCAGCGTTATATGCTTCGTTTCCTGGCTGACTGGCCCTAATAGTTGCATCACCCGTTCCGAGAATTGAAACAGTTGTCCCGTTGAGTTCAATTGGTCCATCAATTACTTCGAGTGTTACAGGCAATGTACTATTGGAACTTGCCCCTATTACGAAATCGCCACTTGCGTAAGCCTTATCTGTTATTGCTGGAAAATTTATGATTTGCGACAGCTTATCTACAGTGGTGAATGTCCAATCGCCATCAAATAATCCTGCAAAAGAATTGCCTGCTAAGTCCTGAATTGCATCAGCATCAATCTCGATATTATAGTTGGTTTCGTAGTTAAGATTAGTTGATGGATTGATGTTGATTTCCTGATTTATAATACTAACTTCTGTATCGCTGATATTATAAGAATCCAGTACATCACCAGTTATATTATCTCTCAACAAAATATTACCAGTTCCTTTCTGGATTTTCTCATTGAAGATTAGTGCAAGCGTTTTTGTGACACTAATATTCCCTGATCCAACTGCTGGATTGTATGTCTGAATCGTTGGCGAATCCGTATCTGGTTCTGTTGAGAAATGCCATTCACCTTTAATGATTCCGTCAAAAGGATTACCAACTCCATCTGTAATGGCATCACCATCCACTTGAATGTAGTATTCCGTTCCTTTTTCAAGGAAATTCCCGATCGGATACCAAAGCAGGTTACCAGAGCCCAATAACTGATTTCCCAACCTGGTGTAAACAACTTCGTCATTGTCGTTTCTCCTTACATTGAAATCACCACTAATTCCTATTATGTCCTCGTCGAAATACATGAAAACATTTAAGTTGGTTAGTGAAAGGTTTTCTGATCCGTCAGCTGGAGTGAGATCAATTAGAGAGGGATTATGCGTATCTGAAGTTGCTGTGGTGAATTCCCAATCTCCCTCAACCATTGTGAACGAATTGTTGCTCAAATCCATAATTATCCCAGTGGAAATTGTCATATAGTAGGTTGTATTGTATGATAGATTACCATCAGGGTTAAAGGTGACTGAGTTCTCTGTGAAGGTCACAAAAGATGTATTGTTGATATTCATATTGTCAAAAAGCACATCGTCGCTATCATAGATTTGGACAAAACCTGCACCTTTTACAATTGGCTCATCGAATGTGATCGTTAGATTGAAATTATTACTTAGGTCAGTTGCTCCATCAATAGGATCAAGACTGACTATTCCGGGAGGTGTCGTATCTGTGAAGACGATTGTCGTAAAGCTCCAATCTGGCTTACTGATTTCTGCCGAGGCATTTCCAGCCAAATCTTTTATGACTCCTGAAGCAATTTCGACGTAGTATTCTGTCAGGTTTGCAAGATCAGACGTTGGGTTTATTGTGACATTATTTCCTGAAACCGAAACTTGTCCCGAATTCACATCAATTGTTTCGATAGTGGCGTCCCCATCAAATTCTTTTATTACTATATCACCCGTACCTTTTTGGATATTCTCATGAAAATACATTACCAGATCAGCGTCAACCGCCACGTGGGTTTGATTGTCATAGGGGCTTAATGAAGTGACTACTGGAGGGTTGTTATCCGGAGCTGCCTCAGTAGTGAAATTCCATGTATCAGCCGAAGAAATCCCTCCAAATGGATTATTAGCTAAATCTTCAATAGCCCCATTTGATATGGTTACATAAAATGCGGTATTATGAATAAGGTTATTCGTAGGATTTAGCGTGACGGTGTTTCCAGAAAATGTGACATTAGCACCACTCAAATCAAAGGTCTCGCGGGTTGAGCCAGAAGCAAATTTGAGCTGAGCAAACCCAGAACCAGAAAACTGTACATCTTCATTAAAGGTGATTACCAAATTGTCTCCCACGGCGACGTCAATAGCGTCGTCGGTAGGCGAAAAAGGTGATGCGATGGCTAATTCGGGAGCAACATCTTCACCTAAGGTGGTGAAATCCCAGTCGTCCTTATTTAGCAATCCTGTGAATGAATTTCCGGTTAAATCTTGTATGCAAGAAGCACAAATCGTTAGGTAATATCTTGTATTTGGTTCAAGCGGTTGGCCTGGGGTAATTGTGAGCTTGTCACCAGAAAGATTATAATTATTCGAAACGCCAATTTCGAATTGTTCTATGATCTGATCATTCGTGTAAAGTCTTAAGCAGAAAGAGCCACTGCCTTCAGTAATGGTCTCACTGAATTGTGTGCCAAAAGCCCCATCAAGCGTAATTTCTAAAGCACCTTCTGCGGGATCTTGATCCACCACAAATGGTGCGCCGCTATCAATAGTCGTAAAATTCCAATTGGAGTTCCCGGTGAACCCGGCAAATGCATTACCTGCCAAATCAGTGATTACACCAGTAGGAATTTCAACATAATAACTTGTGCCGTTTGCCATCAAAACGGAGCTTAAATCGAAACTTGCATTTGATCCTGAGAAAGCAATTTCACTGGCAGTAACAAGGGCCACTAAATTCGATGTTGCTAATTCCCGAACCATGATGTTACCACTGCCGGCTACAACTGCTTCATTGAACGAAATGGAAAGGAGATCACCGGGGTTTACATCAATGGCTTCATCTAACGGCGTGAACGACGAGGCTAAAGGAGTTGATACATCCCCTGATCCGGCGGCTGTAAAGTTCCAAACCCCATCATCGAGGCCTTCGAAATAATTGCTGTAAACATCCCTGACGGCTGTTGAGGTAACCCGAATAAAATAACTTTTACCAGCTATCAGGTCGGATTCAGGGTTTATTGTCATTACATTATTGGAGACACTCACCTCAGAACCAAGCAAAAGTTCTATGAAAGTGTTATTATCTGCATCCCAAAGTGATAAAGCCGTTCCTTTAAGTACATTTTCATCAAATTCTATGGTGAAGTCGGCATCTATCGGAACATCGGTTTCACCAAACGCTGGATAGGTTGAAACCAATCCGGGAGGGGTTACATCAGGTGCAGTTGTAAAGCTCCATCTGTAATCTTCAAAGGCAAATCCTGCAAAATAATTACCGGCTAAATCCTTCACTACTCCAAGCATCTGGACATATAACTCGGTGTTGGTTATCAGGTCGCTGGTCGGATTGATTGTTAGCAAGTTTCCATTTACTTCTACAGTTGATGCAACATCCAAAATCACAGTGGAGTTAGTTGCAACTGACCTGATGAATAGCGATCCTGCAGGATCAATTTCAATATCTTCATCAAAAAAGATGGTCAAATCAGTAGCTATCGGCACATCTGATGAATCATCAAAAGGGTAGACATTTGTGTACTGAGGAGCGGAAATATCGCCAGGGTCAACGGTTCTAAAACTCCAATCTGTACTTGAAATGCCCCCAAATGGATTATCTACAAAATCTTCTACGACACCACCCATTTGCACATAATACTCCGTGAATACACTAAAACTGACAAAAGGAGAAATGATGAGTGTGTTGCCGCTAATTGTAATTTCAGATGAGCTAATATTCATACTTCTGAATAGTTCATCGCCATCAGCTTTGTAAATATCGATTGTGCCTGTTGCCTTCCTAATAGGCTCATCAAATGTGATTTGCAGATCGGCATCAGTTGCTACTTCTATGGCATTATCGGTGGGGTTGAGTCCACTTATTTGCGGTCCGGTAACATCCGAGGAGAATGTTCTGAAATTCCATTCGTTGTTGTCCACTCCAAGGAAAAAATTACCTGCGGTATCCTTTAATCCACTTGGACTTCCGAAGTTGACATCTATAAAATATTCTGTTCCTTCTGATAAAACACCTGCTCCTGGAAGGACAAATGTCACCACATTATCATTGATTGTAACATCAACAGTTTGAGTAAAAAAAGTGTGAACCGGAAAGTTGGTTGCGGTCTCTCGAATAATAAATTTCCCAGACGAGTGCTTGAAAACTTTTTCTGTCAATTCGAGTGTAAATGTGGCATCAAGGGCCACACCAACAGATTCATCGGCCGGTGAAAGTGAAACGAAATCAGGAAGAACAGTATCCCTAGTACTATACACCCAATCACCCTTTGCTATTCCTGGGAAAGGGTTTCCGTCAACATCTTCAACCACACCGCTGGCAAATTCTACATAATATTGTTTATTGTTCTCAAGTATCAGGGCGAAATCTGAGATTTCAAGCTCCCTGATAACATAAGTGGAGACCTCACTGGCCGCAACATTTACTGAATAAACAACAACATCTGTGAAGAAATCCTTGACATATATTGTTCCTATCCCCTTCTGAATGGGTTCATCGAAGGTCATCGTTAGGTTAGTGGTATATACTTCTCCAGCTCCATTGGCTGGTTCCAAAGCAACTAATTGTGGTGGTATCAAATCGGAGCCGTCGCCGGTTGTGAAACTCCAGTTACCAGCAGTTATACCCGAAAAGTCGTTGTTTGATAAATCGTTAAATACACCGGCCCCAAATTCAACATAGTATTCTGTGAGCGGATCCAAAGCGGAGGGCAAGCTGATCGTTGCCAGATTGTTATTGATGGTAACATTGCCAAGCCCAATTGTGAATATAGTCGCATCGTTTGAGGCCCTTTTGATCAGAATATTACCGCTGCCCTCCTGAACTGCTTCATTAAAATTGATGATTAATTCAGGTTGAAGGTTTGTTCCCGTTGCGTTGTCGGCTGGTGTAAATGCAGTTGCTGTTGGTGACTGGTCGTCAGCAGCCGTTATGAAAGTCCATTCATTTGGCGTAAATCCAGCGAAGTTGTTGCCATTTGCATCCTGAATCACGCCATCGGCTAGTTCTACATAATACTCAGTAGAATTTGCAAGCCTGACATCGCTATAAAACTGAACGAGATAAGAGAAATACGGCCAAAAAGTTGAAGTATATTCGGTCACAAGATAGTTTGATGGATCAGCTAAGTCAACGGTGAGATCTATTTGATCATCGCTTACTTTTTTGATCAGTAAATTTCCTCCGGTGATCTGAACCAATTCATGAAATTGGAGCGAAACGACACTTCGAAGTTGACCCGTGTTTCCTGTTGTAATTCCGGTAGCTTCATGATCTGGGAAGAATGTCAACAATACAGGTGGATCCTGATCAGGCCCTGTGCTTACCAACCAATCACTATAACCCATCCCTCCAAAATATTGGTCACTACTGTTTTTTACCGCACCCGCTTCAAGGTTGATATAATAGCTACGGTTGTATTCTAAATCTCCACCTGGCGGTGAGAATGTAAGTGTATTGCCTGAAATACTAACTACCGATGAATTAATAGAGTAGCTGAAAAGGATATTTTCGGTGAATTCATCAATGATATTGATGTTCTTTGAAATAAACCCTATATCAATGCTCTGATCGAAAGTGATTACAAAATCACCACTGAGCCCAATATTGGTAGCATTATTCGAGGGACTAAGTGTGGTAATTTGAGGTGAAGTGGCATAAGTAACACCACTTAGTGTTAAAAGCACCCCGATAAAAACAATGTGATTGATGGTTAAAAACTTCTCAATCTTTGTTGTAGCTGAATTTTTCATGGCTCCTTGATTATTGATTCAGCCTTTAGTACCTAAGTAGTATCTGTGGTTAACAGCAGAATTATATTTTTTTTTGATACCTGTTAACCATTGCTCAATAATTGGATTAAAGAATGACTGGAAACGGTGACAAAGGCCGGATTGAAAAATTGAAGACAGGTGATGAACCTACCTTAAAAGGTATTTACACCGAATTATTTAATCCGTGCAGGGAGTGGGTAAACAAACGTTTTTCGATCAGAAATGAAGAATTTGAAGATATTTTTCAGGATGCAGTTATCATTTTGTATGAAGCAGCAATTGATGGAAAACTGGATAATCTAAAATGTAACTTGAAAACTTATCTCTTCGCAATATGTCGAAATCAGTTACTTAAGAAGCACAGATTGGAAAAGAGGGTTGATGCAAAAGAGCTTGAAATTGAAATACATTTTAGGGAATGGATGGAGGACGCAACAGAAAACATCAAAGCGATTGATGTTAAAAATCAGATCAATCAATTGAATGAACCATGCAAGTCGATCTTAACAATGGCCTATTACCACAACTCCGATGGTAAAACCATTGCTGATGAACTTGAATATTCAAGCAAAGAGGCATTGAAGGTACAGAAATCAAGGTGTTTAAAGTACCTAAAACAAAAAATTGAGCTGCTATGGAAGAAAACCTTGAGTTGATTCATCGATACATCAAAGGTGAGTGTGATCCGGTTGAAAAGCAGGGGGTAGAACAACGCCTTAGAGAGGACGGTGATTTTATGGCCGCATACGAGGCCGAAAGGGCAATTATACAAGGCATAGGGCTTGCAGAGCGAGAGCGGTTGAAGAATGAACTTAAATCTGTTTCTGTTAAAAGTGAGGGGCCAAGAATCAACTATTGGCTTGCGGTTGCGGCTCTAATTCCTC
This sequence comes from Cyclobacteriaceae bacterium, assembly GCA_040222875.1. Taxonomy (GTDB): domain Bacteria; phylum Bacteroidota; class Bacteroidia; order Cytophagales; family Cyclobacteriaceae; genus JAJCYL01. The sequence goes on from JAVKCG010000027.1 coordinate 8,121, forward strand.
TCCTTATCCTGGGGTATTATTTTTTTAACATACAGCCGGATACGAATGAACTCTATTCCAACTATTACGAACCTTATGGTAACTATGAATTTGGTATTGAACGGGGAGAATCAGATTCGCTATCAACTCTACAAACTATTTTCAAAGCCTATGACAATGGAGATTATTCACAAGTTAGGATAGGACTTGACAGTTTGATTCTTTCTGATTCAAGAAGTTCATTCGTTTTTTACCGAGGCATTTGTAACCTTGAATTAGAAAAGGTTGACAGTGCGATTAGGGATTTTAGCAAAGTGATGGAGTCAACTTCCGACTACAAAACAATAGCGACCTGGTATTTGGCTCTTGCTCATCTCCAAAACAAGGATACAGAAAGAACTGAAGCACTATTAAAAAAATTGATTGAAGCGAATCAAATGACGAAAAGAGCCGAAGAACTGCTTAACCAGTTGCCTTAAATCTCCCGGATTTGAACACAGCAACAACAACGATCAAAAATACAACTGCTAACAGCCACCAGATCATATCATAATTGTCATTAAACTCCAGGGGTTCTGGGTTTCCACTAAAAACAAAACCAGCCCAATAATACGGATGTGACTTAACGGGATCTGCATTTTCCAAATAACTTAATTTGGCTTGGCGAAGGGCTTCATCCTTAGCCATACCATCTTTCAGATTGGTATAAAAATAGGTCATGAGTTCTGAAGTAGATTGATCGTTAACAGGCCAAAGGCTCATGACAATGTTGGGACTTCCAGCATATGTAAATGCCTTAGCTAAGCTCTGTACTCCCTCACCATTTAACATCTTACCTCCACCAGTATTGCAAGCGCTTAGCGTCACTAACTGACTTTTAATATTGTTATTGTAAAGTTCATAAGCATAAACCTGTTCTTCATCATAGCCTGATAATACGAGGCGTGAAAGAGATGGAGAGATGTTATCTGTAATAGCGTGGGTTGCAAAATGGATTATATCCGCTCTTGCCATTTCCTCCATTAATTTTTCCTTTGTATTGATTTTTAGCGTGGGGTAAATGTTGAGGGTTTTGATGATTTGATCAGCTTCAATTTTTGAGTTTTCTAATGTCTCCAATTTGGCAGGGTGATCATTTTCATTGAAAGAACCGCTAACTATCACCATCTTTTCTACTGAGCCAGCATCCATTTTTAGCTTATTAACGAGTAATGTAAGTGATTGGGCGTACTGTAATGGCTGGTTGTGGAAAATGAAATCACTTTCGCTGGTCGCCTTTAATAGCTCAAAAGGAAGATAGTTCAAGTTTCCAGATTGCACTATGAAAACCTTATTGCCAGCACCTACTTTATCCACCACCCCGCCCCAAAGCGAGTTATACAACTTGACCGTAATCGCATTGATGTCGGATTTATTCTTAATAGAACCCATTATCTTTTCAACATCCTCAACAATATTACCCTTTGCATTTCTGATGAGCCACACTTCGTATTTGCCAATAATCAGCGTTATAAGATTGTGGGTGGTAAGAACATAGTTAACTACGTATTCATTCTGGTCGATCCCCTCTTGAATTTGTTCTATGGTGACTAAATCATGATTGAACCTTTCTTTATAATACTTTGGGTAGTTATATTTTATATAGTCAACAAGGCTATCGCGTTGCTCTTTAATTGTAAGCAACAATTGCTTATCGCTACTTTTATCAGTTTCAAGTGTTTCAATTTTTTGAAGCAATGTCCGATTGGTTTGCTCAATAGAATCTGGCAGGAATATTCGATCCTTGCGGTTGGCCATTAAAAATGCCGGCATCGACAGTGCAGACCTCGAACGTTCTGAAGCATAAATCAGTCGGTTTAAAAACTTATTATCATTGGTTTGCTGGTATAGTTGATAGTAGAGTTCCACACCCTCATCATAAAACCCGCTTACCGCTTGAATAAATTGCTCCTGGTCCAGTTTTATATCGACGCTTTGCCAAAGCTTAGTCACCAACGAATCCCCTGTCATAAAGTGTGTTTCCAGCTTATGGATTTCATTTACTGACATCCTATCAACATGGTTTATTAACTGTACTATGCAATCAATATAAGCGACCAACGCTCCATTTGGGCCACGGTTTTCAATCCCGGTGAGGTATTGATTTATTCCAACCTCAGAAACATCCCAAAGCTTATCAAGTTGATTGGTATTTGAATAAACCATGGCTTGGTAAGAATATGCCCTCATTCTTTCTTGAAATGGTGCTGGAGAACTGCCAATGACTTCAAAAAGCTTGTCAAGCACTTGCTGGGCTTTCTCCAGTTTCCTGGCGAAGAAATTAGCATTGGCCAGGTTGTTCATAGATCTTATCGTTGACTCATGGTTGAGCCCTAATTTTTTTCTCTTAAGTTCTAACGCCAATTCAGCATATCTTACTGACTCATCGAGGTCTATGAATCTACTTACTCTTCCAATATTATTATATACACCCACCAAATCATTAAGGCCTGTGTTCGGATTGTTGAGAATAAAACCCTCCTCAAGCTTGGCATAAGCAAGTGCTTCCTCATGCCTGTACAATTCAAACAATGAAAGTGACAACATCCTGTAAGACTCGCCCACCCACCTCTGGTTTTGAATGTTTCCTGACTCCACGATGTCAGCTATCGCTTGAGCATAACTCCAGGCTTTTTCATATTCAGCTAAATTGAAATAAAAGTAAAATGCAGATCTATACAGGCGGATGCGTTCTCTGGCTCCTGCTATGTAAACTTGATCAAAAGCAGCAAGTGCTCTTTTTAATAATACTTCTGCTTCCCCGAATTTTTGTTGGCTGGTGAGTGCTTGAGCCAGGTTAGCAAGTGACTTGGCCGTTTTTTTATGGTTATCACCTAACAACTTTTCATGAATTGCCAGTGCCTGACGATAAAAAACCTCAGTTTGATTGAGTTCTTGTTTAGGCCCATCATGAAGCCAACCTAGCCCGAAAAGCATCTCCGCAACTGGTAAGCTTTCCAATCCGGCTTTTTCTTCTGCTAAATTTAAGTTGTGTCTTAAACTGTCTTCTGCTTTATTAATATTCCGATCAACAAATAAATAAGAAACACATAAATAGTACTGACATTCAAAATATGCATTCCAGTTTTTCTCACTTACCAAACTGTCCATTGAGGATTTAATTAATGGGATGGCTTGATCAAATTTTAAATCCTGAAAAAGTTCTATTCCTGTTTCATATGCTCTTTGGCAAAAGCTAAAATGAACGTAGAAACTCAATAATATTGTTAGTGAGTACTTCAATGATTTATGAATAGATGAAGCATAAATCTAAACAGAGCGATGTATAGGACAAAAAAGGGAGAGCCATTTGCCCCAGGTTTTCATTCAAATCCAGCTACAGACTTTTTGTGAATTGTTATGGTTTTAAGCGAAACGAAAATCCCTAAATCGTTGTTTTTTATACGTAGTTAGCCGCTAACTTTTGCTTCATATTCGGGGCAGTCTAATCTGATTTCTCTACTCAACAATTCCTTTTGAAGCAAATTGCAATAATCAACTTCTGTATTTTTTTCATAGAACTTACATCCATAACAAGTTCTTTGAACACTTAATATTCCGTTGAAATTTAATTTGTGAATCAGTTGACTAAGGGTACCGAATAAGCTTTCTAATTCAGATGGTGAGAAGCCATCAATTTCTTTTTTAACGGACTTGAGAAATCATACGTCTGTGATACTATGTCCTTCCCTAAGTCAGATAATGCCATTGAATAACTGCGACTGTCTGGATAGTTTCCTGACCCGATCGCTAAAATTTCAAACTCACCACCTAGAAATAATAGTGACGATTCAAATGTGGCATCCATTATTACAGAATGAGACATGAATTGTCCCCCTAAAGAGCATAGGAATTAGAAACTTGCCTCCGTAAATTTTAATTCCGCTCTGAAAATATCCTCTACTAAAAGTGAAACTTGATTCAAAACAGCCCCCATGTATAATGAAGCCCGAGATAAACTGAGCATTAGCAATTGAAATTGCATTTTTATAAACAATACCTTCTCGCATGTATACTTCCTCATCTACAATTACATTATTAATTGTGACCCGTTGGTTTTGTAGAAATGAGACATCTTCCCCTCTACCATTTAGTACCGTATCGCCATGTAAAGCCTTAATGAAAGCATCAGCCGAAAGCACATCCCATTCTTCTTTTGGTCTTCCAGAACTCATTGTTACAATTTAGAATATTTGGTTAAAAAAAGGAGCGGATTGTTTGTAAGTGCTGCTAAATCTCAAGGAGATTCTCACACTTTCTCAATCTACCATCTCAAAAGTTCAGAATGACGGCGTTGAGTTGACCTCTTTAATGTTCTCTTAACAATCCTGTTAATCCCTAAACCCTTAAATCCCAATTCAGACAAATGACAAAACCCCACTAATCAATAGACCATTGCAAACCATCTGAGATTTACCTTTATTCAAGGCTCAAATCTCAGACCCATGAAAAAACTACCTCTAATCATCACAGTAGGACTTTTAATGACTTTGTCAACTGAAGCTCAAAGACGCAATCGAAATCAACCTCAAACCCCTAAACCAAACATTGAAGCCTTTGATGGCCTCAAGTGGCGAAATATTGGTCCGCACCGTGGTGGCAGGGCCAACTCAATCGCAGGAGTTGTTGGCGATGATAAAACCTATTACGCTGGGTATACCGGAGGTGGCGTTTGGAAAACCACAGATGGCGGCTACAACTGGAATAACATTTCGGATGGCTTCTTCAATGTTGGCTCCATTGGGGATATCGGAGTAAGTGAGTCTGATCCCAATGTGATTTATGTAGGCACTGGTGAACATGCTGTCCGCGGTGTGATGACTTCATTTGGCGATGGGGTTTATAAGTCCGTAGATGCCGGCAAAACCTGGAAGAATATAGGCCTGGAGAAAACCCGCCACATTTCTGATGTACTAATCCACCCGACCAATCCTGACATAGTAATAATTGGTGCGCAGGGAGCCGTTCATGGGCCAACGCTAGATCGCGGTGTTTACAAAACCGCCGATGGTGGCCAGTCCTGGAAAAAGACGCTTTTTGTGAATGAGAACACAGGGGTATCAAGTGTCACTATGGACATGAATAATCCACGGATTCTATATGCTGCCACCTGGGAGCATCAACGCTTTCCGTGGAAGGTAGTCAGTGGTGGGCCAGGCTCTTCGGTTTACAAATCAACCGACATGGGCGAGACATGGACGAAGATTACTCAGGGCCTGCCGAAGGAAATGGGCAAGATTGGCTTGTCAGTTTCAAGGGCAAATCCGAATCGAGTTTTTGCATTAGTGGAATCTGAAAAAGACGTCGCTGGTTTATATCGGTCTGATGATTCAGGGGCCAACTGGCAACACATGACTAACGATCAGATGATCACCGCAAGGTCGTGGTACTACATGGAGGTGTTTGCAGACCCCAACGATGAGAACGTGGTCTATGCGCTGAATGCCCCTTTGATGCGATCTATTGATGGCGGTAAGACTTTCGAAAATATGCGGGTGATCCATGGCGATTGCCATGAGCTGTATATCAACCCCGCCAACAGCAACAATATCGCAATGGCCGAAGATGGCGGTGCCACCATTTCTTATGACAAAGGCAGGGTGTGGTCAACTTTTAATAACCAGGCCACTGCGCAATTTTACAGAATCACCGCTGACAAGCAAGTACCCTACTGGGTATATGGCGGACAGCAAGATAATTTTTCTGTAGCTATCCCAACTCGTACAAATGACTATGGCATCCTTAGCCGGCATTGGTATAATGGCCCCGGATGTGAGAGTGCAGCCGTTGCTTTCGATGACCTTGAAAATCCCAGAATACTTTTTGGGGACTGCTTTAATGGGCGCATCAGCCTACTGGACAATGTGACTAACGAGGGCAAAGACATCATGCCTTACCCCATGACCAACCTGGGTTATGAGGCTAAGGACATGAAGTATAGATTTAACTGGAACGCCCCGTTGATAAACTCCCCGCACAATGCTAAGGTCATGTATTATGCTGGTAATGTGCTTTTTAAGAGCACCAATGGCGGCTTGAAATGGGAACCAATCAGCCCTGATTTAACCCGAGATGATGAAATAAAGCAAGGCCAGGGAGGCGGCCCTTTCACCAATGAAGGTGCAGGCGGAGAGAACTACAATACGATCTACTATGTAGCGGAATCACCTCATCAGGAAGGTGTGATCTACACTGGAAGTGATGGCGGCTTGATGCACATCACACGAGATGGTGGCCAAAATTGGCAGAACATCACCCCTCAGGGATTGCCTGAAACGATGATCCATTCGATTGAGGTCTCGGCGCATGATCCGGCTACTGTTTATTTTGCATCTACCCGATACAAATTCAACGACTATAAAAACTACAGTTATAAGTCAACCGATTATGGTGCTACCTGGACCAAGATTGGTGATGACATCCAGCAAGATGATTTCTTTAGAGTAATCCGTGAGGATAGAAAAGTCCCAGGGCTTTTGTACGCCGGAGCTGAAAGGGGCTTCTATATTTCGTTCGATGGCGGAGCCAATTTCGACAGGTTTCAACTAAATCTGCCAATCGTTACCATTACCGACATGGCCTTGAGAGATAACGACATAGCTGTTTCAACCGCTGGTAGGTCATTTTGGGTGTTTGATGACCTTTCAGCCATTCAGCAATCAAAAGGGCAATTTGATCAGGAAATGGCACTTTATGAACCGAAACCGCATTACAGGCTGTTGGGATCACCGCCGTTTTTCCTGATCACCGAACATGCCTTTGGCCAAAATCCGGCAGAGGGGGTTCACCTGGATTATTACCTGAAAGATGTTTCAAGTGAAGATTCGTTGAAGCTGGAAATCCTAAATGACCAGGACGAAGTAATCCGAAGCTGGATTGGCAAGCAGGATGAGAAAGGTTCGGGGGCTTCCGGAGGCCGCGGTAACCTTGCCCCGGCAAACACAGAAAATCCGCCTCTGAATCAAGGTTTAAATCGTTTTACATGGGATTTCAGAACCAAAGGTTTGGTCAAGATCCCTGATGTATTTGTACTGGAAGGTGATGCCCGAGGGCACAGGGTTGCTCCAGGTGACTACAAAGCCCGCATGACCTTTAAAAACACCGGCTCAGAAGTTGCTATTAAAATATTGCCTCCACCAGAAATTGAAGTAACCGATGCCCAATGGGATGAACAACAGAGGCTGATGACTGAGATTGAACAAAAAATCAATGACATGCACCGCTCTATCAAAATGTCGATCAAACTTGGTGAGCAGATGGAGTCGATCAATAATCAGTACGGTGAAGATGAAACGCTGAAAGATTTGATTGAGGCAGGTGAAGACTTAATCAAAAAAATAGCCGAATGGGAATCGAAGGTGATTGAGAAGCGGCAAAAGGGTTTTCAAGATGCATTGAATTGGCCGGCAGGTCTGAACTCAGAATTTTTCTACATCCGCAACAACCTGGATACCTATGAACCTAGCATCCCTGATGGCTACAAGCAGCGCTTCAACGATTTGAGTGAACAATGGGCAGAGTATGAGCGGGTTTTTAAAGAGATTATGAATAAGGATGTCAAAGAATACAATGAACTGTTCGATCAAAAAGGGGCTCCCGCATTGGTGGTGCCGAAAGAGGAGGAGATACTGAATAATTAATGGTGTTTCGAAGGTTTAAGGTTTGGAAGGTGTTAAGGTTCTTCACTCAGCTCTGAGTAAGGCCTCAGTCCATCAGTGGCCTTTTTCAGAGGGAGTCCTGATGCTAATCAGGACTCCCTCTGAATCTCAGCTATGACAGCAACGATAGTGACGATGCCCATTAGAGACTTGGCTCCGCTCTGAGAAAGGATTTTGATGTTGGTGATTTATTGAATTAATGCAAACATCCGCAGAAAGAGGTAGTTTAATGCAAAAATTCTATCTACTAATTGAGTCAGTTGAAACCCTCTTTCATTCTAGGTCTAATATATTTTTCAGCACTGCAAACATGGGCTCAAGAAGCCAATGAAAACGAATCCGGTTTTAGAGAAAAATTGGCGACCAAGGGAGTTGAAGCAGGGTTTGTCTATAGCGCTATGCCTGTCTTCAATGTAAAAGGCGGTATTGAGCGTGGTGCCCGCTACATTGATAATGTCGATTTAACCCTAAACCTCAATCTTGAACAATTAGTTGGGGCCAACGGTCTGTCATTTTTCATCTACGGATTAGGGAATAACGGTGGTTTCGCTACTGAGCTGATTGGCGATGTGCAAACGGTTTCTAACATAGAGGCGCATCCCACCTGGAAGCTTTATGAACTTTGGGCGCAGCAAAATTTTTTTAAAGATCAGGTATCCCTCTTAGCAGGTCTATACGACATTAATTCTGAATTTGATGTAGTGAAACCAGGATTACTTTTTACACATAGCTCCTACGGCATGGGTGCAGAGTTGGCGCAAACAGGTCTGAATGGCCCATCTACCTTCCCCTATACATCGCTGGCTGCAAGGGTAGCTTTTGACATCAAAGACAGGGTAAATTTCCTTGTGGCCATTTTGGATGGAGTTCCCGGAGACCCTAACGACCCCGAAGGAACACACATTAGGTTAAGCAGGGATGAGGGAGCATTGATTATGGCACAAGCCAATATCAATCTTGGAAAGGATGTTTTCCTCACTAGTAGTGGATCCCGGGAAGCCGGAACTATACGCAGAAAGTTGGTAGGAAGAGGAATTCAACAACCAAACTTTAATCAATTCATAATTGGTGCGTGGAGATATACCGCTGCTTTTCGACAGCTGGAATCTGAACAATTCAGAATGGGTAATCAGGGAATTTACGTGGCTTATCAGCGATATATCTACCTCAATAGCGAAAGGGACAAATACTTTACCGGATTTCTTAGATTGGGTCTCGCTGACGGCCGATTCAACCGTTTCAGTTCAGCACTTTCAGGAGGGCTGCTATATGCGGTACCGTTCTTAGGTATACCTAACCAATTTGGTATGGCATTTTCAACAGCTTTTAATGGCAACCACTATATGCGAACAGTGGCCGCCAACAAAAAAGCCGAAACCAATATTGAGTTGACCTTCTCGAGAAATATCAAGCCCTTTTTAGCTGTACAACCGAGTTTTCAATATGTGATTAATCCGGGCACAGACCCGAATCTGAGTAACGCCTCAGTTTTATTACTGCTAGTACAAATCGAAATTTAAATACCAATAAAGGCTGCCACTTTAGGCAGCTCTTTACTGGTCCATAGCTGGTTTAAGTCAACTTCAATTGTTTATCAATCGAATACTTGCCCCCACCTGTCAATATCAATGCTACTGAAATTGACAGCCACAAAAGAAAGTACTCTATACCCTCGCCCTGCTGATTCCCAAACCAGTTCATGAAGAAGCCGTTCTGAATATGAGAAGTAAACATTATTCCCATGGCCAGAAAAGTGATTGCAATAGCCAACAATCTTGTGGCAAACCCTGCAATCAATAATAGTGCCCCGATGGTTTCAAGTACAATAACCAAAAACCCCACAAGCCAAGGAAGCCCCATCACTTCTGTGAAAAATCCCATAGTGCCGGTAAAACCATATCCGCCAAACCAGCCAAACAACTTTTGTGCTCCATGTGGGAGCAAAACCAACCCTAACATAATCCGCAACAAAACGGGTGCCGAGGAATCACTTGTTTCAAAAATTAATCTTTTAATCATGGCTTCTGGTTAAGATGGATAGTAGAATTTCTCATTTATAATTTGACCATCCTTCCACTGCTGCACTGATACCTGGGTATATTTTTTTACGCCCCATTCTTTATGAGTGTAGTCATACTGCCATTCAACCATAGTAGTGCCTTCACCCACGGTCACTTTCAAGGGTTTGGCGCTTCTGAATTCTTCTAAAGCTTCAAAGAATTCTATCTCCCGCTTTCTGTTAGCTTGCTTACCATTACTGGTTCGTTTTCATTTTCCTGCATTACCACATCTTCATGGTAATACTTTTCAAAGGCTTCCAGGGCCTTGCCATCGAGAACTAAATCGTTCAAGTCACTGATCTTTTCTAATAATGATGCCATTTTTTAGTTTGAGTTAAATACTCCTCAAAGATGAAAAGAGGTTGTACGCCGAAAAATGAACTACATTAAAAAAGGAGATTAATCTAGCTTAACATGATTACCCCTGAAGAGCTCTTATTCAGCTAACTGGCTTCGTATTTTACTCAGAAATTCTTTCGTAATTCCTAAATAGGAAGCAATCATGTATTGAGGTACCCTTTGTTCTATTTGGGGGTATAGCTCTCTGAATTTTAGGTAACGCTCTTTAGCCGAAAGACTGAAACCTCTAATAATTCGTTGCCACGAGGCCACAAATGCCTTTTGTGTCAAAATCCTAAATAAACGTTCGATTTTTGGAACTTCATGATAGAGAGTCTCAAGATTTTGAGAAGAGAATTGAATCAATTGGGAGTTTTCAAGACATTGAATATTGAAATCGGATGGGGTTTGATTTAGCAAACTTCCGAGATCAGACACCCACCAATCTTCAATCGCAAACATAATGATGTGCTCCTGGGCACTTTCATCGGCATGGAAGGCTTTGAGGCAGCCAAAAGCAACGAAATTTTCGTACTTGCAAACATCACCTTGCTGTAAAACATACTGCCCTTTGAGGTAATTCCTAACTTTTGCCAGGGATTCAATTTTTAACCGTTCTTCATTCGTAAGCTCAATGTGACGGGACATGTAATCGAACAATGGCTGGCAACTCATAAAGGCAAGTTGTAATAATCCTGATAAATATAAAAAATCGTTTAATACCCCGCTTGTTCTATATATGGCCATAACTCATATATTCAATTGATTAAACTATTTTAATCCCATCATCAATTTTCATTATTCGTAGCTGGCTTGATTAATTTTGCAATTCAATTCTAAAAGCTGATGTTCCACATAGATCCCAACAAACAATATCCTAAAGAGACCAGCAGTAAGGTTATCATCCGGTTTCAGGATTGTGACCCCTTGCAACATCTTAATAATGCGAAATATTTCGATTATTTTTTCAATGCAAGGGATGATCAGGTTGCGAAGCTTTATGGGGTAAGAATGTCTGATATCTTTCAAGCTTATCAGTGTTCATGGGTCGCCTACTCCCATCAAATTGCTTACATCCGGCCAGCAGGCATGGGTGAAATTGTAACTATCAACTCCCGGATAATATGGTACAACGAAAACACTGTGGTGGTTGAGTATTTTATGATGGATGAAAATCAAAGCCATTTGAAAACAGTACTCTGGACCACCATTCGATACATCGAAGTAAAAACCGGAAAATCTACCAATCATTCTGGTGAGGTGTTAGCATTTCTGGAAGCTGTTAAAGTACCTGATTTCGATTTCGATAATTCGCCTTTTAATTTGCGCATTAAGCAGATTAAGGAAGAGGTCAAACTTAAGACTCCTATGCCATGAAGATAATATGCATACTAATTTCTTTATCTATAGTATCCTTGGGAAAGTGTCAATCTATTGAAGCATTACAGGCCGAGATTGATTCTTTAAAAGAAGAGCTTAACAGACAAATTCGATTCGCTGAGATAGGGGCAGCCGATGCAAACGTGGCTATGTTTAAGGCAGATAGGCAACGGGAGATTGCAGAGGAAGCGCAAAAGATTGCTGAGGCTAATGCTGAAGAAGCCAGGAAACAACAACAAAAGGCTGAAACTTTAGCTGAATTAGCTGAAAAGGAAGCAGCAAAGGCTAGAGTACAAGAAAGAAAAGTACAAGAGACGTTTAAGTTGGCAGAGGAGCAGCGAAATGCCGCCATAGCAGCGCAGGAATTAGCTGATAAAACAGTTAAACAAACAAGAAAATACCGGGCAGAGACTGAAGAGTTGAGGAAACAACTTGAAGAATGCAAAAAAAGAAATAACTGATATGAATTTTTTAATACGATTATTAATAACAGGCCTTGCGGTCATCATAACTGCTTATCTCCTCCCAGGCGTGGATGTTGAGAACTTTTTAACAGCCATTATTCTTGGGGCAGTACTGGCATTATTGAATGCTACAATTAGGCCTCTATTGATATTGGTAACCATCCCGGTGACGTTTTTTACCCTCGGATTATTCCTGTTGGTAATCAATGCATTAATGATAATGCTGGCAGACTACATTGTACCCGGATTTTATGTTGATGGCTTCTGGTGGGCGCTGGCTTTCAGTCTGATTTTATCACTTGTCAATACAGTTTTAAAAGACCTAAGTGGAACAAAAGAGCCAAGAAGATAATTGATTTAATTACGGCTTTTTCTGGATTAGAATTTCTTTACTTTTGCACCCTTATTTTAACAAACCTGGCGAGGTAGCTCATCCCGATAACTGTCGGGAGGTTAGAGCGTCGGATTCATATCCGCCGGTTGGCGGACAGGGGTTCAGCAGAAAAGTTAAAAATTGCCTAATTGAGGCAACAGTATATGGCGAGGTAGCTCAGTTGGTTAGAGCGTCGGATTCATAACCCGGAGGCCAGGGGTTCAACTCCCCTCCTCGCTACACTTATAGCAATTCTCCATCATGTGAGCAATTTCTTTGTATACGCCCTCTACTCAACCAAATACAATAAAATCTACATTGGGCGAACATCCAACATCAAAGCCCGATTGATGAGTCATTTTTATACTGGATATAAAGGGTACACCACAAAATTCCGTCCATGGAGATTAACTTACCTTGAGAAATGTCAAACCAAAGCAGAATCGATTATGCGAGAAAAACAGCTCAAGTCTGCTCAAGGGCGAAACTTCATCTGGGAAAAGGTAAAAGCTAAATTTGGTTAGAGCGCCGGATTCATATCCGCCGGTTGGCGGACAGGGGTTCAACTCCCCTCCTCGCTACTTATAGCAACTCTCCATCATGTGAGCAATTTCTTTGTATACGCCCTCTACTCAACCAAATACAATAAAATCTACATTGGGCGAACATCCAACATCAAAGCCCGATTGATGAGTCATTTTTATAATGGACATAAAGGGTACACTTCAAAATTCCGTCCATGGAGATTAACTTACCTTGAGAAATGTCAAACCAAAGTGGAATCGATTATGCGAGAAAAACAGCTCAAGTCTGCTCAAGGACGAAACTTCATCTGGGAAAAGGTAAAAGCTAAATTTGGTTAGAGGGCCGGATTCATATCCGCCAGTTGGCGGACAGGGGTTCAACTCCCGTCCTCGCTACAAAAAAAAGCAGCTTTAAAGCTGCTTTTTCTTATTTACTGTAACTACTCCTATTTCTTCATAATAATAATAAAAGGCTCCTCCATCGCCGTTGGCTCTGCCTCTACTTTAGATTCAGCTACCATCTTTTCAACTTCTTCCATCAGCTTTGCATTTTCAATCACGATGCCATCTTTGATGGTATGTACGATACCGCCTTTTCTGATCATGTTGCCATCCTGATCTGTGGTCAAAGCACCAAAGGAATACATATACCTGATGTTATAAAGTGGACTTCCATCAATAATGACCAAGTCGGCAAGATATCCTGGACGAACCAGCCCTAATTCAGGCTGTCTCAATGTTTTGGCACTATTGTGGGTGGCGGCTTTCAGCACTTCCAAAGTGTGCATACCAGTTTCCCGCAGCAGTTGAAGTTCACGGATATTAGAGAAACCCGGGGTAGCAAAAATGTAATTGTCATCAGTACCATAAGCTACCCTGCCACCTCGTTTATTGAATTCATAGATAAGATCACCCCAAAGATCGAAGGCATAAGACCAGTAGTATTCATCGTCATGGGTCCAATCGTAGTGGTATGCACCGTGATACGCCGGGTTTGGCCCATTCCATTTAATGAGTGACTGATGGGTGTATTTCTCATGCCATGGCAGACTTTGAGCTCTCATGATGTCCCGATTGGCTTCATAGACAACCCTTGTTGGGAGCATGGTGACCCCATAGGCCACCAATGAATCTGCAACCTCGGAGAGCAATCGGTCTTTGTTGGCTTCACTCCAGACTTTCCCCGCCTGACGGAAACGTTCATTCTCATCATTGTAATTGTAGTTCCTACCAAAATCCTGAACCGATCGATCCAGTGAAGATTCAGCGTAGGCGTAATGGTGCTCAATCATCGTAACTCCAAGTCTCGCAGCATCCACCGCCTGAGTAACAGAAGTGGTATTGGGAGGAATATGGTATGTTGTGATTCCGCCAGCAGCAGTAGTTTCTCGGCAAACAGCTCCAAGCAATTCCTGGCTCCAGCCAAGGTTGCCAACATTAACAACATGTGCACCCTGATCGAACATTTCGCCAATCACTTTCTTTACATTCGCCGGATTGTCGAGGTACACCTGGTCATAGCTTGTACCAGCACCATAGCTCCAAATCGGGTAAAGCCTCGGTGCTAAAATATCGTTGGCTTTACTCTTTTTGGCCTCCGACATACCGTTTTCCAGGCCTCTATCAGCGGCAGGGACCAACGAAGTGACGCCATGGGCCAGCTTCAGGTAATAGATATATTCTATCGGCATTGGTTCTGTTCGTAAATGCATGTGGAGGTCTATCATTCCTGGCATTACATATTTGCCTTCGGCGTCAATTACCCGGTCACCACTCACACGTTCGGTTTCACCGCGTCTCTCAGCGGTTACAGGATCAAAGGGAATCATTTGGGTAATTCTGTTTTTCTCAATCACAATATCGTAAGGCCCTACTGGTGGCCCACCGTGACCGGGAAGCACCATAGCGCCTCGAATAACAAGTTTGTTGTAGGGGCCATCGGCCAGCCCATTAAATTTGTTTTGTGACAATAAGCTGAATTGCAGTAGAGCAAGAATGAAGGTTAGGCTAATAGATTTCATTGTAAAGACTTTTGGTTAACCAAAAGTTAGTAAACTCAAGTCTCAATCTTAGCCTTCTGTATTTGAGCCGAGGTATTAGATGATAGATGGCAATCTATACCACCACGTTCACAATTTTATTGGGCACCACTATCACTTTCTTTGGTTGTTTGCCTTCAGTCCATTTCTGAATAATCTCTGAGGCAAGCACTTGCTTCTCAATATTAGCCTTAGGCATGTCCAGGGCAAACTTCATTTTTGCCCTCATTTTACCATTTACTGAAACAGGATACTCATATGTGTCTTCCTGGAGGTATTTCTCATCTAATTCAGGAAATAAGGCATAACTAATGCCTTCTGAGTAACCCAGTTTTTCCCATAGTTCTTCACAAATATGTGGGGCATATGGGCTTACTATCAGCGTTAATGATTCTAAAATCTGTCGCTTATTGCATTTCAGGGCCATTAAATCATTTATGCAGATCATGAAGGCACTTACCGAGGTGTTAAATGACAGGTGCACAACATCATATTCAGCTTTTTGGATTGCTTTGTGAAGCACTTTTAACTCCTCCTCAGTGGCTGGCTCATCAGAAACCACGAATGAGCCATCGTCTTCATGGAACAGATTCCATAACCTACGCAAGAATTTAAATACCCCGTCAATACCCTGCGTGTTCCATGGTTTGAATTGTTCCAATGGCCCTAAGAACATCTCATAAAGACGCATGGTATCAGCTCCGTATTTATTTACAACAGTGTCTGGATTAACAACATTATATTTTCCCTTGGACATCTTTTCGACTTCCCAGCCACAAATGTACTTGCCATCTTCAAGGATGAATTCAGCATCTTTAAATGAGGGGCCTTGTTTTTTAAATGCTGTGGTGTCAAGTTCGTCATTCTCTACAATGCTTATGTCAACATGCAAAGTGGAAACGTCAAAACCCTTCCTCAAACCATGGGAAACGTATTTATTTTCACCTTTGACACGGTAAACAAAATTTGACCGGCCCTGGATCATTCCCTGATTAACCAGTTTTTGGAATGGCTCTTTTGTGCTGACATAACCCAAATCATAAAGCACCTTATGCCAGAACCTTGCATAAAGCAAGTGCAAGACTGCATGCTCCGCACCCCCAACATAGAGGTCTACATTCATCCAATATTTCTCTTTGTCCTTATCGACAAGTTGAGTGTCGTTTTTGGGATCGATATATCGTAGGTAATACCAACAGCTACCTGCCCACTGAGGCATGGTGTTGGTCTCTCTCTTCGCAGCTTTACCACACTTAGGGCAAGTAGTATTAACCCAATCCTCAACCTTCGCCAAAGGTGAATCTCCTTCCTCCGTAGGGGTATAGGATTCAACATCTGGAAGAACAACCGGTAACTGATTTTCAGGGACTGGAACAACCCCGCAATCATCGCAATGAATTACCGGGATTGGCTCACCCCAGTATCGCTGACGGGTAAAAATCCAGTCCCTCAACTTGTAGTTAACTGCACCTTTTCCGTGATTTTCCTTCTCAATTCTTTCAATAATTGTTTTAGTGAATTCCTGACTATCCATGCCATCATATTCACCTGAGTTCATTATGGTGCCATGACCAGGATAGAATTCAACCTCTTTTGGCTTGTCAGTTCCGGCCGGTCTAACTACTTGAATGATGGGTAAATTAAATTTCTGAGCAAATTCAAAATCCCGTTCGTCTCCACCAGGAACGGCCATAATTGCCCCTGTACCGTAGGAAATCAAAACGTAATCTGAAATCC
Organism: Cyclobacteriaceae bacterium; assembly: GCA_040222875.1. GTDB lineage: Bacteria > Bacteroidota > Bacteroidia > Cytophagales > Cyclobacteriaceae > JAJCYL01. Next base: position 24,713 of record JAVKCG010000027.1, read on the forward strand.
AAATGGGGATTTGTTCACCGTTAATGGGGTTCTTTACATAAGCACCTGTGAACACTCCGGTTTTACTTTTATCAAGTTCAGCTCTTTCCAGATCACTTTTAAGGCTGGCCTGCATTACATACTCCTCAACTGAGCCTTTTTTATCTTCTGTTGTAATCTTTTGCACCAATGGATGCTCAGGTGACAGCACCATGTAAGTAACACCATAAATAGTATCTGGTCTTGTAGTATAAACTTTTACTTCACCATCGCCTTCTAATAATGGAAATGCAATCTCAGCACCATGTGATTTGCCAATCCAATTGGCCTGTGAGAGCTTGATTGACTCCGGCCAATCCAACAGATCCAGATCTTCCAAAAGCCGATCAGCATACTCTGTGATTTTCAGAATCCATTGACGCATTTTTCTACGAATAACGGGTTGGCCGCAACGCTCACAAGCACCATTCTTCACCTCCTCATTGGCCAAAACGGTGCGGTCATTTGGGCACCAGTTTATCAGGGCGTCCGACTCGTATGCAAGGCCTTGTTCAAATAGCTTTAGAAAAATCCACTGTGACCACTTGTAATAATCAGGGTTGCTTGTCCAAACTTCTTTGTCCCAATCATAAGAGAAGCCAAGAACAGCCAACTGTTCTTTAAACCTGGCGATGTTTTCTGCTGTGGTTTTTGCAGGATGTGTGCCGGTTTTTATGGCATACTGCTCAGCTGGCAAACCGAATGAATCAAAACCCATAGGATGTAGCACATTAAAGCCTTTCAGACGCTTATATCTAGCAACAATATCTGTGGCTATATATCCTAGTGGATGGCCTACATGTAGCCCTGCACCTGATGGATAGGGGAACATATCCAACACATAATATTTGGGCTTTCCTGATTCTTCTTTAGTCTCAAAAGTCTTGTTGGTTTTCCAATGCTCTTGCCACTTTTTCTCTATTTCCTGAAAGGGATATTCTGCCATTATACTTGAAATTAAGGGCGCAAAATTAGGGGTTATTGGTTTCTCAGACCATTCGAAAACGAAACCGTAACTAATACATACTAGTTTTATTAACTTAACTTAGTCTTAGGATTTATAGGATATGGAAACTGTAATTAAGCAAAGGACAATAAATGTAGAGGAGTACTACAAAATGGCTGAAGCTGGAATTATTGGCCCTGAAGAAAAGGTAGAACTAATCAATGGAAAAATTTTCGAAATGAGCCCTATAGGAGCAAGACATGCATTCGTTGTTAAAAACTTACTGCGAGTATTGAGCAAATTGAGTGCTGAGGAATTTACCCTTGGAATACAGGATCCAATTAGATTGGACAATAACTCTGAACCTGAACCAGATGTTTCAGTGGCAAAAGGTGATATTTCTAAATATCAAAATAATCACCCAACCTCCAAAGATCTTCTTTTGATAGTCGAAGTAGCTGAATCGACACTTAACTTTGATAGGGATGTGAAAATCCCGCTCTATGCCTCTTCTGGAATTAAAGAGTATTGGATTGTGAATATCCCAGAAAATCAAATTGAGGTTTACCAGAGCCCGCAGGGTAATAACTACTCAAGTAAATCTATCTACACCCAAGGTGACAAAATCACTTTACTGGAATCAGAGTTTACGGTTTCAGTTCGAGATATTCTCGGAAATAAATAATGTACATCGAACATATTGCCATCTGGACACATCAATTGGAAGTCTTGAGGGATTTCTATTGCAAATACTTCAATGCCAAGTCCAACTCTAAATATGTAAATCCTGCAAAAAAGTTTACCTCATATTTTCTGACCTTTGATTCCGGGGCGAGGCTTGAGATTATGCAGATGGAAGGGATACACAGAAATCCGTTGATACCAAATCAGAATACTGGCATCGTACATTTTGCAATGCAAATGGATAGCAAAGATGCCATTGACCGCATGACTGAAAACCTTCGATCCGAAGGTATCACGATTTTCAGTGAAGCCAGGACAACTGGCGATGGCTACTACGAAAGCGTAATCCAGGATCCTGATGGAAATTTGATAGAGCTGGCAACTAAATTGTAGAATTGACCCCTTCTCTATAAGGAGGTATGAACTGGTGGCATCTCAAGCAAAACATTTGTAACCATTTTAGCTCCTCTAAGTAACCCTTGCAAACTCAACAACAAGGACGATGCTTAACCACTACCTGAAAATCACCCTGAGGTCAATTCAAAAACACAGCACATTTTTTCTATTAAACTTATTAGGCCTTACTGTAGGGCTGATGTGTGCCATCATTATTTTTCTTTATGTGACTGATGAGCTTGGATATGAGGCTACCCATTCCAAGGCTGAAAACATCAAACGGCTAACTGTCGAATATTTTTTACCCAATGACGGGGGCTCTGAAAACATGGCAGCTATAGGCCCTGCAGTTGCGCCATTAATCAAAAAAGACTTCCCTGAAGTTGAGAATTATGTCAGGTTCAATGCAATTTCGGATGAGCTGATAAAGAAGCCTATCTCGAATGAAGAATTTTTCCAAACGATTACTTATGTAGATTCTACGCTGTTCGATGTTTTCGATTATAACCTTGTTAAAGGAAATCCCGAAACCGCTCTTGATAACCCGAACAGTTTAATTATTACCCAGGATTTGGCAAAGAATCTTTTCGGCTCATTGGATGTGATCGGTAAAACCCTGGAGCTTCCAAACGACAGTCTGGAACTGAGCATTACGGGTGTTTTTGATGAATTACCAAGACAAAGCCACATTCATTTTGAAGCAGTATCGCCACTGTCAACAAGAGATATTCAGGACACCTGGTGGTGGTTCGATTTTCACACTTACCTACTGATGAACCCAAAAGCAGATGTTGAGGCTTTTGGTGAAAAAATTGTACGCTTTTCCAAAGAGTATATCGCTGATCAGGAGAAGATGTCTGGCTACTACCAGGAGTTCTATCTCCAGAACCTTGAGGACATCCATCTTCACTCTGACCTAAGAGGGGAAATGAGCGCTAATAGTAAAATGGAAAATGTGGTGATGTTCGGGATCATCGGGGCATTCATTCTCATTATTGCATGTATCAATTTCATGAACCTATCTACCGCAAAGGGCATCACCAGAGCAAAAGAAATTGGCATTAGAAAAGTCACCGGGGCCTTAAAAGGTCAGTTGATTTTTCAATTCTTAATGGAGGCGTTGATCATTTCAATTATGGCTTTAGCCCTTGCTGTTGCAATTATGGCACTATCTCTTGATTCCATTAATTATCTACTTAACAAGAACTTTTTAATGAATGATGTTTTTGAGCCAACGGTCCTTCTTTCTTTTCTTGGAATTTCCGTTTTCACAGGTTTGCTCTCAGGAAGTTATCCGGCCCTGGTTCTCTCTTCCTATAAGCCTTCCCAAACTTTACGCGGCACTTTTAAAAATACATCGAAGGGTCAGGTTTTGAGAAAAACCCTGGTTGTATTTCAGTTTTCCATTTCAATAATATTGATCATCGGAACGATTGTGGTTTTTCAGCAAATGGACTATTTGAAAAACCTTGATCTGGGTTTTAATAAAAATAGGATCATTACAATCCCAAGCAATGAAAACCACACGAGTGAAGCAACCAAGCGAAAGTTTCAGGTGCTTAAGGATGATATCTCAAGTTTGAGTAGCGTAGATATGACCGCTTTGTCAGCCTCCGTTCCCGGTCGGGAAATGAACAATGCAGTGGTACGCATCGGATGGGACGAAAGTGCTGAATGGACAGATATGCGCTATCTATTAGTTGATGAAGAATTCACTAGTCTTTACGATCTCGAAATATCTGCTGGCAGAAATTTTGAGAAAACCAGACAAGAAGAGGGCTCTTTCCTGATCAATGAATCAGCGCTTGACAGGTTTGGCTTTGCTAGCCCAGAAGAAGCTATCGGACAAAAACTTCGCTGGTGGGATGTTAGAGGTGAGGTAATCGGGGTGTTGAAAGATTTCCACTACATGTCACCCGCTGATGAAGTGCAGCCTTTCATCATGATTAAGGATGACCGCCAGATTGGCTACCTGACAGCCTCATTCAGCAGTTCAAATTTCCAACAAACGTTAGGAGAAATTGAGCAAATCTGGAATGAGGTATATCCATCAAGGAGCTTTGATTACAACTTCTTAGATGAAGATTTTGACAGGCAGTACAAATCTGAAGAACGATTTCAGGAGCTATTCTCCACCTTCGCCGTTATTGCAATTGTAATCGCCTGCCTGGGGTTATTTGGTTTGTCACTTTTCTCAATCCAGCTACGAACCAAAGAGATCGGTATTCGAAAAGCTCTTGGAGCTTCGTTTGCAAACATTAGCCTGATCCTTTCAAGCAGCTTTTTTAAGCCCATCTTTATTGCTGCATTAGTGGCTTTTCCTATCACCTGGTTTACAATGGATTGGTGGCTTACTGATTTTGCCAACCGCATAAACATTAGCCTTGATGTATTTATTTATGGCATTGTGCTTACCATGCTAGTAGCCTTGCTCACAATTAGTTACAACTCCATAAAGGCTGCTACGACTAATCCTGTGAAAGCTCTGAAAGATGAATGATTAACCACATTTAACAAAGTGTTAACAGACCCCTATTCGAAATCATCGTACTAACAACTAACCCGAATGCGAAATGAACAACCCTAAATTAATTACCCTATTTCTCCTCCTTGGAGCATTGACTTTCACTTTGGAAATGGAGCGACGGATCGCAAAAAGTGTGGTCGCCTATATTGAAGCTGACTGTGATAAGCCGGCACAAAGCACCCCGGCCACACTTTCAAGTTCCAATAGCCAGTTAGTCAAGAAAAAGGCAGTTTTAATCAAGCTATAATCAGGATTTTAGAAGCTAATTTGAAATCTTAGAATTGGAGTTCTTGTTGAATACCAGGTTGCTCAAAATCGCCCTTTGCTTACAAAAAAGGGTAACGCTACACTCACTTTTACCTCACCCTGGTACTGACATAACTATTTGGTATTAATACTATCTATTGACCGTATGCGCAAGAACAAAAAAGTGACTGTTCCCCTTATAATGATGATGGTGATTAGTGGCTCACTGGCTTCAAACTCCGAACTCCAAAATGTAAGAACAATAGATATTTTGCAATTGGTTGTACTCGGTATGACCATCGGCGCTTTGGTTAGCGGGATCATTGCTTCGAATCGTGGTGATCAAGATCGGTGATATTTATTTTTTCACAGCAAATAGCTTTAGATTTCTTAAGGTAACTTATCGCAATAGCTACCTCCAGAGCACTTTAATGGCGTAAATACTTCGGCCCTCATCAGCCATTTGCCTTCAACTTTGTGCCACTTGGCATAATAACTACCAGAAAGTTCGATTTTATCCTGGCCGTCTGTCCATCGGCCAACCCATTCCCCATTTTCAGAAGCCATGTTCCAATCTTCAAATACTTCAATTTTATTGGGCGTTCGGATGTATATGACATCAGGAATGGCTTCGAAATGCCTGGCTATGTCTTTTCTGTTTATTTCCCTTCCCTTTTTCTCATTGTCCCTTGAAGTAACAATGGTATAGTTCTCCATCCAGAAACCAGCTAGCTTTTCGGCATCGTGGTCCGCAATGGCCTGGTTTGACGCGGCTCTGGCTTGTTTGATTAGATCGATATCGTTTTTGGGCACTTGAGTTCGGCCTATGGTACTAATCAGCAATGCTATGAGTAATAAAAATGCCTTACGATTCATTATATCAAAAGCTGTCAATAAGTAAATCCATGACAAAATCTTGTTGAAATGGATTGCTTCGTCGTTCCACCTCGCAAAGACGCTTCGGTTATTAAGTTACTATAATATTAACGTCATTGCGAATGTAGTGAAGCAATCCCAAGTACTTTACCTACCCCAAAAACGGATACCGATAATCCTTAGCTGGAACGTAAGTCTCCTTAATCGTTCGTGGGCTTACCCAACGGATTAGGTTCATCATTGAGCCGGCCTTATCGTTAGTACCGGAAGCCCTGGCGCCGCCAAATGGCTGCTGACCAACTACCGCTCCGGTAGGCTTGTCGTTAATGTAGAAGTTGCCTGCGGCATTTACCAGCTTTTTGGTTGCCAAATCGATGGCATAACGATCCTGGCTGAAGACAGCCCCGGTCAATGCATATGGTGAAGTAGTATCTACCAATTCAAGTGCCTCTTCAAATCGCTCAGCCTGGTAAACATAAATGGTGATCACAGGGCCGAAAATCTCCTCGCACATGGTGGTAAACATGGGGTCCTTAGCAAGGATGACTGTAGGCTCAACAAAGTAACCTTTTGATTTATCATAGCCTCCACCAGCAATGATTTCAGCGGTGTTGCTGTCCTTGGCTTTATCGATGTAGGCTGAAATTTTATCGAAAGCCTGCTCAGTAATCACCGCATTAATGTAATTCGAGAAGTCCTCGGGATCGCCCATTTTGATTGATTTCAAGTCATCTAAAATGTATCCTTTTACTTCATCCCAAAGGTTGTCAGGCACATACGCCCTGGAAGCTGCACTGCATTTCTGCCCCTGGTATTCAAATGCACCCCGTACAATGTTTGTAGCTAGTGCCTTAGCATCGGCAGATTTATGGGCAACGATGAAATCTTTACCGCCAGTCTCGCCTACTACCCGTGGGTAAGACTTGTACTTATCAATATTGGCACCGATGGTTTTCCATAAATGTTTGAAGACACCTGTACTTCCTGTGAAGTGTAGACCAGCAAAATCAGGATGGTTGAATACGACGTCCCCAGCAACTGGGCCATCTACCATCACCAAATTGATGACACCATCAGGTAATCCAGCTTCTTTAAAAATCTTCATAATCACCTTGGCCGAATAGACCTGAGGATAGGCTGGCTTCCAGACACAGGTATTGCCCATCAAAGCAGCTGAACCTGGCAGGTTAGCACAAATAGATGTGAAATTGAAGGGTGTGATACAAAACACAAAACCCTCTAGCGGTCGGTATTCCAGCCTGTTCCACATTCCATCATTTGAGCCTGGCTGGTGTTGGTAAAGCTCCATCATGTAGGCCACGTTCATTCTCAAGAAATCAATGAGCTCACAAGCCGCATCAATTTCAGCCTGGAATGCATTTTTTGACTGCCCCAACATCGTAGCAGCATTAATTTCATCCCTGTATGGTCCTGCGATCAGATCAGCAGCCTTCAGGAAAATACTGGCCCTCTGCTCCCAGCCCAGGTTTGCCCACTCTTCTTTTGCTCCCATAGCGGCATTGATGGCCTGTTCCACATGGCTTGCATCCCCCTCACTAAAATGCCCTAGGGTGTGTTTATGGTCATGGGGAGGCGACATACGGATTTTCTTATCAGTGTCAATTTCCTCGCCACCGATATACATCGGCACATCTATCTCCATACCTTTCATTTCCTTGTACTTAGCCTGTAGAGATGCTCTTTCAGGTGACCCTGGTGCATAGCTTTTTATTGGTTCGTTAGATGGGAATGGGATGGTATAATTTCCTTTGGGCATGTTGTGTTTTGTTTATTGAATGTCACAAAATTTTAGGCCTGCAAAGGTAACGAATGGGTTTTGGAAAGTGAAGTAAGGTTGATCGCTATCTACATCCGTTAATAAAAGAATTCGCCAAAATGACTTAAGTTTCGATTATGGTTGAAATCTCTGCCCTGGTTGATATTATTATCATTCTTGACTTACTTTTTTTATTGGCAGGGCTCATTAGGCCATGGTGGGTGTTATGGTTTATGTACAAGCAAAATCGCCTAATGGTTTTACAATATTATGGAACGATTTTGGTGATTGGATTGATCACAAAATCACTCATTACCTGGGGCCTTTTGGGTTAAAATAGTGATCAACTTTTCATCCTCACCTGTCGCAAAGAACATATAATCCTCACCGCCGTCCATTATTCCGGCTTTCTTTTTAATCTCCTCTGGTGAATACGGGAAATTTCTAACACTAATGTTAGCCTTTTTGCCTTTCCAATTTTTCCAATTGAAAAGTTCGGACTTTTCGATTTTAAACACTCTGCCTGGAAAGCCGACAACATGATTCTGAGAAGTGTATAAATGAGTATTGGGATGTAGTTTTTTCAAGCTAAATGACAATGCTACAGATTTAAAAGCTCCTGCTTTCATAATCGATGCATTGGGCTCATATAAATATGATTCTGGATTTGAATATTCAGCATCAGCAGCTGCCTCTTCAAACCTCTTAAAAGTAAATTCTTCGGTGCGTCCCTTGATAATATTGGTTGCTACAATTTCCGAATCTACATCGCCACTAGCAATCATAAAAAGCAATTCTTTGCATTCATTATCTACAGAAACCACCCACACTTTGTCTGTGGTTTCAAGTTGTTTTATGGCAAAATCAATATCTAAAAGAGGTGAAGCTTTCAGAAGAATCTTGTCAGAAATTTGCCTCAATTGAGGCAACAGTTGGAGGATGTTAGGCTCACAATCTTCGAGTCGAAATACCTTGCCTCCATTGGGTTTTCTTGACGGATCAATAAAAATCAAATCAAACTCCAGGGTGCTCTTTTTAATAAACTTCTCAGCTGTTGAAATAACAACATCGATATTTCCGGCATCAAGTGCGTTGAAATTATGAACTGCAATTTTCGCCAGTTCAAGGTTAGGCTCTACATAAGTCACTTTATGGAATGACTTGCTAAAGTAATAGCTGTCTACACCGGTTCCTCCTGTCAAATCAAGCAGTCTTTTGCCCTTGTAAAGCTGAGCTTTGAACTTAGCAGTAGCTTCAGAGCTTGCCTGCTCAAGGTTGGATTGCTTAGGAAAAATTGTCCGCGGATTGGAAAACCATTCAGGAAGCTTGGTCTTGGCCTTTTTCCGTGACTGGATTTGCTCAACGATGTCTTTCATCGGCAAGTCAGGCCATTTATGGGCCTTCAGGATCAGAGCATGTGGATCATCGTTTAGATGGCTTTGGATGAAGGACTGGATTTCTTGAGTGAGATTGATCAAAGGATTTAATCACAATGTTTCTCAAAGAAAGCATAAAGCGCTCAAAGAAGAGCTTGGTAGCTTAGTCTTGCTTAGTGCACATTGTCGATCTCTAGTAAACCAAATGATGCTCCATCATATATTCAGCAATCTGGACAGCGTTTGTCGCTGCGCCTTTACGGAGGTTATCTGCAACTATCCACATGTTGAGGGTGTTTGGTTGGGTTTCATCCCGGCGTAACCGCCCTACAAACACCTCATCCTTATTATGGGATGTGAGGGGCATGGGATACACGTTATTTTCTGGGTCATCCTCCACCGTAATTCCAGAAGTATTGGCTAAAATTTCTCTAACATTAGCCAAATCGAAATCATTTACAAACTCCACATTCACTGCTTCCGAGTGACCACCCATCGTTGGAATCCTTACACAAGTAGCAGTTACCTGGATAGAATCATCCCTCATTATTTTCTTGGTTTCATTCACCATTTTCATCTCCTCTTTGGTGTAGCCATTTTCCATAAATACATCAATATGGGGCAATACATTCATATCGATTTTATGGGGATAAACTTTCGGCCCATCAATGCCAGCTCTTTCATTCATCATCTGCTGAACAGCCTCTTTTCCAGTCCCCGTTACAGATTGATAAGTTGATACCACAATCCGCTTGATTTTGTATTTCTCATGTAGCGGTGCCAAAGCCAATACCATTTGAATCGTAGAGCAATTGGGATTGGCAATGATACGGTCATCAATGCGAAGCATATCAGCATTAATTTCCGGAACAATCAGCTTGTGCTTCGGGTGCATTCGCCAGGCTGAAGAATTGTCAATAACTATTGTTCCGGCTTCAGCAAATTTCGGTGCCCATTCAAGGGATGTACTTCCGCCTGCTGAGAAAATAGCAATATCTGGTTTTTGGTTGACGGCATCATCCATGCCAATTACGGTATATGCCTGCGCCCTAAACTCGATTTGCTTGCCAACTGATTTCGGCGAGGCAACCATCAACAACTCGCTGAACTCAACATTGCGTTCATCAATAACTTTCAGGATTTCCTGGCCTACCAATCCGGTGGCACCTACTACTGCTAATTTCATCTTACAATTATGTTAGAATACAAATTGAAATCATCTTGGGTTGGGGCCAGACTTTACGATTTCCTAATCATGTATCCGGCTAAATGGGAGAGCAAAATTAATATATTTGTTTACTACGTTATGCTGATTCACGGACCATTTCTCATACTTCTATTTTCTCTCATTCCGCTATTCGGGATAGCTCAATTGAATGAAGATTTCACTGATGGCGATTTCACGACAAATCCCGTTTGGTCTGGTGATGACGCCCAATTTATCATTACGTCTAATGTACTCAACTCTAACAATGATCCGGATGTAAGCGGTATCAACACTTACTATTTAAGTACAGCATCAACTGTTGCTTATAATGCCTCCTGGGAATTTTTTATCGATCTACAATTCGGCACATCGGGCCCAAATTTTGTTGATATTTTTTTAATGTCTGACCAGGCAGACCTGACAAATAGTAACCTGAACGGCTATTTTGTTAGAATTGGCACTGGTAGCGACGATATCGTCCTTTACAAAATAACTGACGGCTCCGAAGCCCTGTTGATCGATGCGGGTGATGGTTTTATTAATAGCTCATCAAGCAACCCTTTCAAAATAAGGGTGACACGATCAACAGCTGATTTATGGACCTTGGAATATGATGACGGTAACATGGGTTCTTTTACCTCCGGTGGAACAACCACGGACGCAACGTTTACTAGTTCATCACATTTTGGTGTAAGAATTGAACAGTCCACCTTAAATGCGGCCATCAATGGCCATTTCTTCGATGATATTGTTATCACAGGAAGCGCAACTCCAGATAGCGACCCACCCACAATTTCCTCAGCCACAGTTTTGTCGTCAAACGAGGTACAAATTGAGTTCAATGAAGATGTTGACGAAACTAGTGTTCAAACCACGTCAAATTATAGCCTGAATTCCAGCTCAAATCCCACATCGGCTGTTCGGCAGGCCAACAACGCCCTGGTCAACTTAACTTTCGCTTCAAATTTTGTTGATGAAGCCTCCAATACACTTACCATTTCCAGTGTTCAGGATTTAGCAGGAAATACGATGGTAACAGATGATGTCGATTTCACCTATGTACTGATAGAAAATGCAATGTATCGGGATATTGTTATTAATGAAATTATGGCAAGACCCAGTCCCGTTGTGGGATTACCAAATGCTGAATTTGCTGAATTGTTCAATCGAAGTAATAAGAAAATCAATCTCAAAAATTACATTTTCGATGAGGTGATCATTACCACTAATGATTACATCCTACGACCAAATGAATATGTCATCTTGACCAAACCAGGTGACGTTGGTTTGTTTACAGGCAACGTTTTGGGTGTAGGGTTTGGCGCAATCTCAGATGGCGGTGAGGAATTAAACTTGCGTGATGAGGACAATTCTTTGGATGTAGATATTGTCACATATTCTGACGACTGGTACAAGGACGCAGCCAAAGATGACGGTGGATACACCCTTGAGCAAATCAATCCTGAAACAGATTGTAGCGGGGAGAACAACTGGTCAGCATCCAATAATGAGAATGGTGGCACACCGGGAGCTGTGAACTCAATTTTTGATAACACTCCAGACACTCAGGCACCAACATTCGAATCCGTTGTGGTGATTAGTTCAACAGTAATTGAGCTTACATTTAGTGAGTTGATGGATGAAGCTTCTTTAAATGCCGGTACTTATTCAATTGATAATGGCTTGACCGTAAATTCCGTAGCGCCAATCACCCCTGAGCTAACTAAGGTCCAACTAACATTAAATACCGATCTGGCTTCTGGAACTACTTACCAGGTCACGGTTTCCAATGTTAATGATTGTCCCGGCAATACCATTTCAGAGTCATCAGTCAGCTTTGAATATGATGTAGAAGCACCCACAATTACAGGTGTTCAATCAATTTGGGTGGATGAAATAATCGTAATTTTTGATGAAACCATTGATGAAACCGATGCAGAAACGGAAGCTAATTTTAGTATTGACCAATCTATTGGCGCTCCGCAATCAGCAATATTGACTGCCAACAATCAGGTGACATTAACCCTTGAAACTGATCTACAAGTTGGTACAACCTATCAGGTTACAGCCAGCAACATCGAGGATGGATTTGGAAATGCCATCGCCACTGAGAATTTTAGTTTCGAGTTTCAACTGCCCCCTTCTCCATCTGCCGGAGATTTAATCATCAACGAAATTATGGCTGATCCTTCTCCAGCAGTTGGATTGCCAGATGCAGAATTCATTGAAATCCTGAATGTTTCATCCTCGAGTTGGAACCTAAACCAGGTGGTTTTTAGTGATGCATCATCCTCCGTTACCCTTCCATCTCATACAATAGCACCTGATCAATTTGTCATACTTACAGCTTCATCTAATCAGTCGCTTTTTCAGAGTCTTGGAACTGCGATTGGATTAAGCAGCTTTCCATCGCTGAATAATTCATCCGAAACTGTCAGCTTATCTAAGCGTGATGAAAGTCAAATTTATTCCGTGAGCTATACCACAGAATGGTATGCTGATGATGATAAATCAGACGGCGGATTTAGTTTGGAATTGATCAATCCAGGTTCACCCTGTAGCGGCATAAACAATTGGGCAGCTTCTATTGACGAATCTGGTGGAACCCCGGGATCACAAAATTCTATATTTGACAACACCCCTGATACCACTGCTCCAACAGTTATCTCAGCAAGGGCTATCAGCACCAATGAAATTGAGGTGACTTTTTCAGAGCAGATGGATGAGGCCTCTTTACCTGATGGGTCTTATTCAATTGTGGATGGACCGGCTATCAGTAATGCCTCATCGGTTAGTTCAGCTTTGATTAAAGTCCGATTAGAATTATCTGAAAACCTTGAATCAGGAAGTACTCATACCCTTACAATAAGTGGTGTTACTGATTGCCCCGGCAATGAAATTGACCCGGTAAACATTGATTTCTTTTTCGACATTCAGCCCCCCACCCTGGTTTCAGTAGTACCTGTTTTCAACAATGAAATCATCATGATTTTCGATGAACCGCTCAACGAAACCAGTGCTGAAAAAGAGGCCAATTATGTGTTTAATGGGAATATTGGCTCACCTTCATCGGCCAGGCTTGATAACTCAATCCCAACTAACGTTCAGCTAATTTTTGATGAGGTAGCATTTTCAGATCAGGTTGAATACGAGGTTGAAATCCTCAGCTTAAAGGACACCTCAGACAATGAGGTTCTTTCAGCTCAATCATTTACATTCTTTTTTGAATTGCCTCCAAGTCCTAACCCTGGCGATATTTTGATTAACGAAATTATGGCAGACCCAACTCCTGCTATTGGGCTTCCTGAGGCAGAATTTGTGGAATTATACAACTCATCCGAATCAAGCTATAACCTCAATCAACTATTGTTTGGTGACGGCAGTAATGTAGTTCCTTTGCCTTCATTTGAGCTGGAAAGTCGGCAGTTGGTAATCCTAACCAGCAATTCTGCGGTTGAACTATTTGAGCCCACTGGCAACGTCATCGGGGTGTCCAATTTCCCTTCCTTAAATAACACTTTTGAGGAGGTTAGATTGCTGTTAAGGGATAGCTCTGTTATTAATTCTATCACATATACTACCGAGTGGTATAAGGATGAAAACAAAGAAGATGGCGGCTATACATTGGAACGAATCGGTGACACAACCTCATGTGGTGAATTTTTCAGTTGGTCTGCCTCAAAAAATGAAACTGGGGGAACCCCTGGGGTTGTAAATTCTGTAGTGGGTCAACCTATCGAAATACCTGAAGTCATGATTTCAAATTTCACTACTTCTGGCGATCAGTTGACGATAACTTTTAATGTTGATCTGGTCGATGGCGTTGATGAGCTAACCGAAATTGAATCTGAGCTTACAATTTCATCCATAACATCTAAATCAAATCAATTGGTGATCGATTTTAGTGAACCAATCGAAGAGGGCACCATCTATCCTTTGAAACTTGACAACCTTATTAACTGTGATGGCAGCGTTGTTAATGATTTGGTAATTGAATTTGGGAGTGGAGCGAAACCCAGCTACAATGAGCTGTTGGTAACTGAAATTATGGCTAACCCAGACGGTGCTGTCACCTCCTTACCAGAAACAGAATATCTGGAAATTTTTAACCCCACTGACAAAGTAATTAGCCTCCAGGGTATCACGTTATCAGATGCCTCCAGCACAACTGAACTTGGTGGGGCATTAATTTCACCATCAGAGTATATAATCTTAGCACCCAACAGCAGTGCAGCCGGACTTGAAGCCTTCGGTAGGGTGATTGGCGTGAGTAGCTGGCCTTCATTAAATAATACTGCTGATTTCGTAACTCTCCGATCAGATGAGGACATCGTCTTCAGCCTGTTCTATGACATTCTTTGGTACAAGAATTTAGAAAAATCAGATGGCGGGTTTTCATTGGAAATGGTGGATTCTTCTAATCCATGTGGAAGAATTGAAAATTGGTCGGCTTCAATTGACGCAATTGGTGGAACGCCTGGAAAAGTTAATTCCGTGGTTGCAACTAATCCAGATAACCTTGGGCCGGATTTGGTTGAAGCATTCGGAGAGCAAGATTTTATAATCCTCGATTTCAGTGAGAAGCTGAATCCGGCTTCTGTTAATTCTGCACAAATTAATATTCAACCGGATATATCAATTGAGGCTTTATTCTTCAACCGACCACTTGATGATCAGCTACTGATATCCACTTCTACTGAGCTGGCTGCAAAGACAGCCTATTCGGTTAGTGTCGAAAACTTAACAGATTGTTTAGGAAATTTCATTGCATCAAAGACTGCCTCCTTTAATCTTCCAGAAGAGGCAGCTCCCTTAGATATTGTCATAAATGAAATCCTCTTTAATCCACGCTCCGGTGGCGTCGATTTTGTAGAAATTTTCAATAGGTCCGACAAGCACATCAACCTTGAAGACTGGATGATCTCGAATAAAGAAGAAGATGTTTTAGAAAACTTCAAAAACATCACACTGGCCAATTTAGTCTTAGAACCAGGCGAGTATTTGGTGCTTACAGAAAATCCAACAACACTAAAGGCCGACTATCCTTCGGCCGACGAAACCGTTCTAAGGTTTATGGATTTACCCACCTTTGCTAATGATGAAGGAAGTGTGGTTCTGTTGAATCCTGACACCGTTGAGATTGATGCTTTTGTTTACACTGAAGATTTCCACCTACAGCTCTTAGATAGTTTCGATGGAGTTTCCTTGGAGCGTGTATCGACGGAAACCCCAACGCAAACCATGGATAATTGGAAATCTGCAGCAAGCACAGCGGGTTTTGCTACGCCAGGGTTCAAAAATTCGCAATCTCGATCATCGATAATTGTTAATGGAAATCTTCAAATTGAGCCACGGGTATTTTCTCCAGATCAATCAGTCCAGGCTGACTTCACTACCATCAACTACTCATTTGATAATTATGGAAATGTTGCTACGGTAATTGTTTACGATCAATCTGGAAGACCTGTGAAAACCCTTTTAGAAAATGCATCGATCCCAGCTGAAGGTTTTATTACCTGGGACGGAACAACTAACGACTTCCAGAAAGTACGAATTGGCTATTACATTATCCAATTCGAGATTTTTGATATCACTGGTAAAAGTGAAATATTAAGAGAGCGAGTAGTTGTTGGAGGGAGATTTTGATTTTAATGTTTTGTAACATTACGTATAAGGTTATGTAAATTTACAGATTGATTACGTATATTTATAGCTCAATATTAGCCATGAAGTACATCGTAAAAGATTCTCCACCATCAATAGTAAAGGAAGCTGCTGTTACATATGGGTTTAGCAACTCTCAGATGGCAGAACTATTGGGTGTTTCTGATAAAACTTATTACAACATGATGAAATCAAAAACTTTAGATACCAATCAAGGAGACAGGTTTAATTTCATTAATGATATCCTAAACGAGGGTGAGGAAGCTTTTGGCTCAAGAGAAAACTTCAAAGATTGGCTGCACTCCACCCAACCCACCTTAAACGGCCATACACCAATTAAAATGATGGCTACCCTTACAGGGGCACAAGAAGTTTTGGCTACTCTTACACGTATTAAATACGGTATTTTCGTTTGATCGTCTATCGGATTGTTAACCCAAAATATGCGGAAGACCTCAGCGGTTATGGAGCCATGCTAAATGGCGCCAGGTGGAACAAGAGAGGGCATGCTATGCTATATTGTGCGGAATCATCTTCACTCGCAATACTTGAATTTTTGGTTCATATTAGGGGAGTTAAAGGTAATATGAGTTACAAGTTATTAACGCTCTCTCTGGAGTTGGATACTACAGCTTCACTAAGCAATCTCTCAGAGAATTGGAAGGATGATATTAAGCATACCCAGGATGTTGGTACGAGGTGGTTACAATCCAATGAGAACTGGGCTCTAAGAGTGCCTTCAGTTCATAATCCACTTGAAAATAATATATTATTAAACCCCAAACATCCCGATTTCTCGCCAAAAATTATGAGATCGGATTGGTATTGGTTTGATGGAAGGCTTATTCAGAAGGCTAAAACGGATTAAAACCTAATCAATCTTCCTCATCTTCAATCATATAATCAGCCGCCAAATTGATAAGAAAACTTCTGTTAGTTACAATTTTAGGATCTGAGTATATATATGCCGAGAGTTCCGCGACAACACCGGGCTTGAAACCTAATTTCAAGGCCATCTTTTCCGCAAAATTGATTTCACTGCTGAAGACTTTACCATCAATTTTCATCATTTGAATGATATCAAACAAGTACTGAAACCTATCCTGACGTGGCAAAGTTCTAAATGAAGGAATCGGCATTGGGTTATCTATAATCTTCTCAATCTCCTCCTTGGAGAGCCCATTTTGCTCACCGATGTAATGAATTAAATCACTTTCAGATTCCGCGAGATAGTTGTCTGCTTTTGACAAATGAACCAGAATACTGAGATATTCTTCCTTATTATACATTTAGATCGTTTAGTCTTAGATAAGGGGCAAAATACGTATTTTTTCAATAAAGGATATAGGATGAGGGAATTATTGATAATTCCCCCAATAATATCTACTTGATTACGATTTCGCCTCCCTGTACATCAGAGACTTGAAATATGCCCAATGCACCCCCAGTTATATTAGTTCGTGGATTTGCCGGCAATGGTGCAAAAACCCCACCATCCGAAAACACGAGGTTTGCTACGTCAAACCAAAATATGTAAGCATCACGGGTAAGGCTATACATTTCCACTCTTGCTGTGTCACCCTCTACATAAAGGTAGGGTGCTTCAATTCCTTCGATCTCCTCTCCAACAGCCACATCATCAGTCACAGTGATATCTTCTCCATTTTCATTCAGCCACGTCCCATTTCTGTAAAACTTGAATAGGTAGTAGTCCCTGGTCTCCTGAGGTTCTACGGTATAAAGAAAGAAACTATACAGTGCTATATTCGACTCCTCAGTTTCATCAAAATTCAACTCATAACTTAAAGAATCAACAGTGGTGACTCTTAGCAACTGCTCAGTGGCAGTGAATGCATCCGGTCCAATATTGACTTGCATGGTGTACGTATTCCCAATTATGCCTGAAAATGGCTCCTGGGATAGATATAAACCTGGTTGCTCTTCGCTAAAGGCATAACTATTACCTGCGTCATCAGAAACAGAAATAGTGGCATCACTAACCCTTGGGGTAAGTCCGGTTTGATAAAAATCAGCGGTTCTGGTAATTTTTATAGTATGCTGCTTCATCTCCGTTGTTACTAGGCCCTCAATGATGATTTTTGAAGGTGTTTGATCTGTATCTATTAAGATGGTTTCTTCACAGCTGATGAATATCACCATAACGATTAGACTATATATAATTTGATTTTTCATTGCTATATCTTCTGTAATTAAAACCTGATGTTGTATGTGAATGATGGTAAAATTGGGAATAGGTAAACCAACCTTGCTTCTAATTCGCTACCATCCCCGATTATATCCCCGTCATCAGTCTGCCTTTTTCTGGTATAGATGGTAAATGGGTTTTTACGGTTATAAGCATTGTATAAGGCTATTGTCCAGCTTCCTTTCCACTTTCTTGAATCATTCTTTCTGGACTGAATGGTGATGGAAACATCCATTCTATGAAAGTCTGGAAGCTTATATTCGTTTCTGCCGGTGTAGAAATTCAGATTGTAGTTTTCAATCTCATATCGGCCTACTGGCAAGGTAAAAGGCCTACCAGTAGCATAAACGAAATTAGTGCCAAGCGTTACCCGGTTGCTCAGGTCAATGCTGGCATTTGCGGTAAGGTTATGCCGCCTGTCATGACTGGCCGGGAATGTTCTATCATCATTAATACCTGGTATTGTCATCTCGGCTTTTGACAATGTATAGCTGACAAAACCGATTAACCTCCCCTTGTTCTTTCTTGCATACAATTCCAAACCATAAGCCTCGGCATCCCCTTTTCGGAATTCAACTGCCAAATCCTCATTGAAGAAAACATTGGCGTTGTCAGCGAATGCAGTTAGGTCGTACGATTTTTTATAATATACCTCAGTAGATAACTCATAAGCGTTGTTTTGCAGATTTTTGAAGTAACCAACGGCATATTGATCAGATTTTTGGGGATCGATATATGGCCCACTTGGGGCCCACGTATTGAATGGCAGGGACACAACCGAATTTGATAGCAGGTGAACATTTTGAACCATTCTGTTATAGGAAGCTTTTAATGAACTGGTATTGTTTAACAGGTACCTGGCCGCAAATCTGGGCTCAAGATTTTGAAAGGTCTTGATTGTCTCTAATGAGCCATATCTAATTGAATCAACCCGATTGATGTCCACATTATCTTGTACATCTTCATACTGATAAACTGTGCCTGGCCCAACATTCTGAAAAATTGTATAGCGTAGCCCATATTCAAATGTTAGTTTATCAGTTATAGCCTGGTTATTGCCCAAATAGAAGGCATGGTCGAGAGCAGCATTGTTCATGAGCTCAGTTCGCTTAAAAATTGAATTGTCAGAATTTGGCTCAATCAAACCTGGAGAAAACCTCCGATATGTTCCATCGTAGCCAAAGGTCAACTCATTCTGTGGGTTCACGAAATAAGTGAAGTCTTCTTTAAAGCTCACCTGCCTTATCC
Organism: Cyclobacteriaceae bacterium; assembly: GCA_040222875.1. Taxonomy (GTDB): domain Bacteria; phylum Bacteroidota; class Bacteroidia; order Cytophagales; family Cyclobacteriaceae; genus JAJCYL01. Next base: position 43,884 of record JAVKCG010000027.1, read on the forward strand.
CGGCCGTCCATTCCAAGCCTTCGATCTCATCAAAAATTTCTAGGCCGTAATCGAAATCACTGTAGATCAAAGAGGTGTTTGAAAATAACCGATCATTAAAAAGGTGATTCCATCTAAATGTGGCCGTTTTATTGCCCCAGCTAAAGGCCCCATCATCATTAAATTGTTGAACATCCCTCCCAAAGTAAGTTGAGAAAAAGAATCGGTTTTTGTTGTTGATTTTCCAATTGACCTTGGCGTTCAAATCATAGAAATAAACCTTGCTTACGTCTTCGTTACCTTTCAAAAACAGATCGATATATGACCTTCTTCCTGAAACAATAAACGAGCTTTTATCTTTCTTTATTGGGCCTTCAAGGGTGAGCCTACTGGCCAAAAGACCAATACCTCCAGAACCTGCAAACTTTTTGGAGTTGCCGTCTTTAGTTCGCACATCCAGGATAGAAGATAGCCTGCCGCCATATCTTGCAGGAATCCCCCCTTTCATCAATTCAGAGTCTTTGATTACGTCAGCATTGAATATTGAGAATAGCCCAAAAAAGTGAGATGGGTCAAATATGGGAGCTTCGTCGATCAGGATGAGATTTTGATCAGCCGTACCTCCACGAACAAAATAACCAGAAGTGCCCTCACCTACCGAGATAACCCCCGGTTGCATTTGTACATTCTTAATAATATCTGGCTCCCCAAATAGCGAAGGCAGCTTTTTAATCTGTTCAATATTGAGGTCGTTCACACTCATGCGTGTGCCCTGAACGTTAACATCTTCGTCGTCCTTTTCTGCAACAACTTCAATTTCCTGTAATAATCTTGAGTCAGTCTTTAATTCCTGGTTCAACTCAATATTTGAGGTCAGGTCAACCGTATTATTGAAGTCCTGAAAACCTACATAAGAAAAATTTAGGTTGTAGGTGCCTGGAGGCAAAGTGATGGAGTAAAATCCGTAATGATTGGTAATTGTGCCGGAGCCTAGTTCTTTAATTAAAACTGTTACCCCAATCAATTCCTCTCCATTGGAGGCATCTTTTACATATCCGCTTACGGTGAATTTGTCTTGTGCAACAGATTGGCAAATACTGAAGATTGTTAGAAGATAAATGGTGATTGTCCTTTTCATTATTCATAAAGTGAGTTTAAATATTGACCTACCCACAAGACGATAAAACGTCTAAAGGGTAACTTTTTTTAATAAAAAATTTTGAAGAATCCTTAGATCACGAGAAGCCTCTTGCTTACTGAAACTTTTGAATTAGTTGGCGTAAATCTGATTACGTATACGCCAGTAGGTAAAAGAGCATTAATCAGCTGCAAAGGTTGTATTGAGTCCAAAGAATATTGATCAATTATCTGACCTGATAGATTAAATATCTGAATAGTTCCGGATAACCCCGATTCAATGGTTAATTGATTGCCAATAGTCAATGGGTTAGGATAGATACTGAAAGAACTTGAATCGATAGGCCTTTGAACCTTATTTGTCGTATCCCGCAGGGACAAAAGACCTCCTGAGATTGTTCCGGCCAGTGCATTAATGCTGCCATCACTATGTAAGTCAGCAACAACCGGCCAGGTTATCCTGCCGAGTCTGGTTGAAGTACCTGATTGGTCATCCAAGTTTAAAATGAGCCTTTTGGGATTCGATCCCTTTATTATGAAATTTTGATATATCGTTAGCTCACCTGAAGCATCAGTTGTGATTAAATCTAACTGTCCATCATTATTCAAATCTGCAATGGTCGGCACAACATTTATTCGGTTGATGGAAGTTGAGATTCCCAGATATGAATTATCTGTCAAAGTGAAATCAGGAGTCACGTTGGTTCCAATATTTTCATGGTACTCCAATGCTCCAATTCGACGGCCGATCAATAAATCCAAGCTACCATCCTGGTTGATATCCACTACATATGGATAATCCCTCAACTCATCCAATTCGGCAAAAACCGTTAACTGACCACGGTCATAATCAAATTCAGAGCTGGAATTATTGATCATGTAGACTAACTGTGCATCCCCCTCAGAGGCTGATGTGACCCTTAACATTAAATCCAAAGCTCCATCTTCGTTAATATCTACAAACTGTGGTATAATGTTTCGATAATTCAACGATGCAAAACCCAGGTAGTCATTAGATAAGAATTGAAAAGTGGGATTGCCGCGGGTACCCGTATTTTCATATACATATATTGATGAGGTAAAAACGTTATCAACAAATGAACCCCTGTTTCCAATAAACAGGTCCAAATCTCCGTCACTGTCAAAATCCGCCAATGCCGGATGAGCCTCTTCGCCTACATCAATCATGTCATTTTGCAAGAAGTTTTTCTTTTGAAGCTGAAACTGAGGTACTGGTTGTGATCCAACATTTTTATAGAAGTAGCTTGAGTTTCGAAGGTCAATGAGGTCTTCAAAATTGGTTCTATGATTCGTTGAAACCCCTAAATCAACCAATCCGTCGTGGTCAAAGTCAACCTTAAAAGCCGCTGGAAACCAAATTTCATTGATCGTTTCGTCAGGATAGGCCAATACAAATTCATCAAATATCGGTGTGTTGATATCTCCCTTATTAGGAAGCATCACCATGCCCTGGCATTCTTCCTCTCCTATCAACATTTCCAACGCCCCATCATCATTTAAATCAAGAGTAGTCAGTGACTTGCCACCAATATGTAGCTGCCGCCCATCAACAGGACATGGCTGATTGAATTCCAGTTCTCCACAATCACATTCTTCTATTTCTCCATATGAACGGGTTGTTCGACGATAGTCCAGACCGCAATCATCATTATTATCAATGCTGAAATTCTGATGATATTCAATGTTCTTACCATTTGAAAAGTTGAATGCCAGAATATCGAGATCACCGTCTGCATCTATATCGTTAATCGCTGATATATCAGAATCATTGAAGAAAAGGTTGACTTGCTGAGAGCCGAAAGTGAGCAATGGATCCGTAATTAATTTCCATTCTGGTGGAAAGGTTCCTGAGTTTTGATAAACAGCGATTCCTTGCTGGCTATCGGCAAAAATGTCCTCAAAACCATCGCAGTTAAAGTCTCGAAAGAGTAACCAACTTGTTAAACCCTCTGGAAATATGTATTCGCTATCGGGTGAGTGTTGATAACCAACACCATCCCAAATAAATGATGTAAGTTTATTAGCTGACCTATCAAAAATCACTAAATCCTTTTCTCCATCACCATTTATATCCAGGGCATTGTATTGAGCTGAATTAATGCCGCCAGCCCATGGCATCAGCAGTTCACTGTTATTTTCGAATACCGGAATTGAATGATAGTGAAAAGCAAATTGAGCCTCGGAATAATGGCCAATTAGTAAAAATAAGAAGGGTATACCGCAACGTTTTCTCAACAACACCATCAAGTTTAGCAACAACATTTTAAACAAGACAAGGTTTCGATCACCTATATTAACTTTATCGCCATGGCCATTAATATCGAAAAACTCCACGACCTCTTTATTCAATGTTCCAGAGCTTTTACAGACACCAGAAAACCAATAAAAGATGGGATGTTCTTCGCCCTAAGTGGTGAGAACTTTAACGGTAATAAGTTTGCCAAAGCGGCCCTCGATCTTGGGGCAAAATTTGCCGTCATTGATGATAGTGATTTTCAACTAGATGATAAATACATCCTGGTTGACAATACCCTAGAAACTTTGCAGAACTTGGCTAAACATCATCGGTCATTATTTAAAAAGCCAGTAATCGGACTGACGGGATCAAATGGTAAAACAACAACCAAAGAACTCATCCATGCTGTTTTGAGCACCTCTTTTAAAGTGGCAACGACAAAGGGCAATTTCAACAATCATATAGGTGTGCCGTTAACTTTGCTTTCCATTCATCCTGAAGATGATATTGCAGTTATTGAAATGGGTGCTAATCATGTTGGGGAAATTGCGGTACTATGCGAAATAGCTATGCCAACACATGGCTTCATTACCAATATTGGCAAAGCGCATTTAGGAGGCTTTGGTGGCCCTGAGGGTGTGCTTCGCGGAAAAACGGAACTATTTGATTTTTTGCGAAAACATGATGGTAAGGTTTTTATTAATTCACAGGATGCGGTTTTGTCAAATATGGGCAAGCGATTTAAAAAGCCGATTTACTTCCCCTCAGAGAATGACTACTTAAATGTTGAGCTTATTGATGTTGACCCCTTTGTGGTATTCAAAGGGGAATCAGGTAAGGTAATTAAAACCCAGCTACCGGGAGTATATAACTTCTCAAATATTGCGACTGCACTTTGTATAGCTAAATATTTCAATGTGCCAGCTAATGAGGCTGAAAGCGCCATTGCGAATTATTCCCCTGAAATGAACCGCTCTCAAATAATCAAAAGGGGAACCAATACAGTTATTCTTGATGCTTACAATGCCAATCCTGATAGCATGAAAAGTGCCCTGGAAAATTTCGCCATGATGAAGGCTGATTATAAGGTGGTGATTTTGGGTGACATGCTGGAGTTGGGGCAGCATGCAACCGAAGAGCACCAAAAGCTTGGGAAATTAGTGGCGTCTATAAATCCAGATGAAGCTATATTTTGTGGAGAATTAACAGCCATTAGCCATAACGAAGTCAAAAACTCCAGACATTTCTCAAGCTCAGAAGCCCTGCTAAAATCCTTCAAAATAGATAGCTTGTCGAATGCTCTTGTTTTGATAAAGGGGTCTCGGGGTATGGCACTGGAGCGGTTGATCCAATGAATTAATCGAATTATGTTCCTGAAACCTTATGTTTCAGGAACATAATTTATTTCTTACAGCTTACGTTTTACTTCCTTCTCAGTAAACCCTTCAATTATGTCACCTTCTTTGATATCATTGAAGCCCTTAATGCTTATACCACATTCGTAGTTCTGCTTCACTTCCTGAACATCCTCTTTGAATCGCTTCAACTGGTTCATCTCACCAGTATGAGTTACAATACCATCCCTGATTAAGCGTACTTGATTTTTCCTCACCAAAAAGCCATCAGTAACCATACAACCTGCTACTGTACCAATTTTCGATATCTTGAAAACCTCCCGCACTTCAGCATTGCCAGTTATCACCTCTTCTACTTTAGGCTCAAGCAACCCTTCCATTGCATCTTTGATCTCATTGATGGCATCGTATATAATTGAATACAGCCTGATCTCAATTTGCTCCGTATCAGCAATCTTTCTCGCATTTGCTGATGGCCTCACCTGGAAACCAACAATAATTGCATCGGAAACAGATGCCAGCAATACATCTGACTCAGAAATTTGTCCAACCTCTTTATGGATAATATTTACCTGAACTTCTTCAGTAGATAATTTCAGTAAGGAATCCGCAAGTGCCTCAACTGAACCATCCACATCACCTTTAACAAGTATGTTGAGTTCTTTAAAGGAGCCAATTGCAAGCCTTCTACCGATCTCATCAAGGGTGATATGCTTTTTGGTCCGCATACTCTGTTCCCTGTTTATCTGACTTCGCTTGGTAGCAATCTCCCTGGCCTCCCGCTCACTGTCCATGACTTGAAGTTTGTCCCCGGCCTGTGGCGCTCCATCCAAACCGAGAACCAGAGCCGGCGTTGAAGGACCGGCAACTTCTACCTTTCGACCCTTATGGTCAAACATGGCTTTCACCCGGCCATAGTTACTTCCAGCAAGCATTACATCACCCACTTTCATTTGACCTGCCTGCACCAGCATGGTGGCAATGTAACCACGGCCTTTGTCCAAAGACGCCTCAATTACAGTTCCAACAGCCATTTTATTTGGGTTGGCTTTTAGTTCCAATAATTCGGCTTCTAATAGCACTTTTTCCAACAAATCGTCGACGCCTTGTCCGGTTTTGGCCGATACTTCCTGACACTGAAATTTGCCGCCCCAATCTTCAACAAGAATGTTAATTGCAGAAAGCTCCTCCTTGATCTTCTCCGGGTTGGCATTTGGCCTATCTACCTTGTTAATGGCAATTACCATGGGTACACCAGCCACTTTCGCATGATTGATGGCCTCTTTTGTTTGGGGCATCACGTTGTCATCTGCCGCGATTACAATAATTACTATGTCGGTAACTTTCGCACCTCTGGCTCTCATGGCCGTAAAAGCTTCATGACCAGGGGTATCAAGGAAAGCAATTTTATGGCCTGAATTGGTCATTACATCGTATGCACCTATATGCTGTGTAATTCCGCCGGCCTCACCTTCCGTAACTTTTGATTCCCTGATGAAATCAAGTAATGATGTTTTACCGTGATCAACATGGCCCATGATGGTAACAATTGGGGCCCTGTCTTGCAAATCTTCTTCGGCATCCACCTCTTCAACAATTTCTTCCTCCTCTTCAGCTGTAGAGAATTGAATTTCGTAGCCAAATTCATCAGCAATAATGGTGATTGTTTCAGCATCAAGTCGCTGATTTATAGAAACAAACATCCCCAGCGACATGCAAGCTGAAATGACATCATTTACGCTGACATCCATCAGGCTGGCAAGGTCGTTGGCTGAAATGAATTCTGTAACCTTTAATACTTTTGATTCTTCCTGAGCCTGCTCATCGGCCTCCCTTTGTTCAGCCTGAGCTGATCTTTTCTCTCTCCGGTATTTCGACCGGTTTGTCCCTGATTTTGATCCTCCACTTAATTTGGCAAGAGTTGCCTTAATCTTATCCTGAATTTCCTTATCAGAAAGCTCTTCTTTCTCCTGAACTCTTCTATTTCCGCCTCTGGCGGCGCCTCTTCTATCAGGTTTTTGGCTTCCTTTTACAAAACCAAGCCGCTTTCGTTTCTTCTTATTATCACCGCCCTTATCAGATGACGCAACAGGTGCCGTTTTTTCTGGTTTCTTTGGGAGGTTTATTTTTCCGACAACAGTTAGCCCTTTAAGGGAATCAGCCTTTGCCTCAATTGTTTTATCCTTGGCTGCAGGTTCTTTTGATGCTTCTTCAACCTTTTCTGGTTTCACCTCCTTCTCCTCTTTCTCTTTTTTCTCTTCTTTCTCCGGTGGTTTTTCCTCTTCTTTAGCCTTTGATTCCTCCTCTTTCTTTTCAGGTTTCTTATCAAGATCAACCTTGCCTAAAACCTTTATTCCACCAAGTTTTGGCTTTTCAATATCTGCCTTCTCTACCTCCTTTTCTGCAGATTTAGGCGCCGTCTCTTCCTTTTCCTTTTCTTCCTCCGGGTGTGTTACAACATCGGAAGATAAATTTTTGATGAAAATTTCCTCCTCATCACCTTTTTTCCTGGGCTCAGCTCCTCGCTTGGCATCTATCACCATATTATCTTCATGGTGAGTTCCAATAGTTAAACCGCTGGCATCACGCTTTTCCTGTGCTGAAGACTGGAATTCTTTAGCCAGGATTTCAAATTGATCTTCTGAAATCTTTGAATTAGGACTGCTTTCAACATCAAACCCCTTCTTCTCAAGGTGCTCAATGATGGTATGCATCCCAACGTTCAACTTTCTCGCTACCTGGCCAAGTCTCATTACCATACAACTACAACTATTTAAGCAAACAAATTTATTTCAAAATATTGAACCTGATTATTCTGCTCAACTTCATTCAAATTCCTTTTTGAGTACCCCGGCAACCGCCTCAACGGTTTCCTCTTCAAGATCAGTTCTCCTAACCAGATCTTCAGTACTCACTCCTAACACGCTTTTGGCTGTGTCGAGGCCAATCTTTTTAAATTCATCAATTACCCAGTCTTCTATTTCATCAGAGAATTCATCAAGGCTCACATCCTCCTCATCCAGGCCATCCAATTCACGGAATACATCGATTTCAAAACCGACTAACCTGCTGGCTAATTTGATGTTCTGACCACCCTTACCAATTGCTAAAGACACCTGGTCAGGTTTTAAGTAAACTGCCACCCTGCCTTTTTCCTCATCTATTTTCATGCTGAGAATTTTAGCTGGGCTCAATGCTCTGGAAATATACAACTCCTTATTCTCGGTAAAATTGATAACATCGATGTTCTCATTTTGCAATTCACGAACAATCGAATGTATTCGTGAGCCCTTCATACCTACACATGCACCAACAGGGTCAATTCTGTCATCATAAGATTCAACCGCCACTTTGGCCCTCTCCCCAGGCTCCCTCACTACCTTTTTAATAGTGATCAAACCATCATAAACTTCAGGTACTTCACTCTCAAATAATCTCTCAAGGAATTCAGGGGCCGTTCTTGATAAAACAATTCTTGGGTTTCCGTTTACCATTTCAACCCTATGCACAATTGCTCTCACACTTTCGCCCTTTCGATATCTGTCTTTGGGTATTTGTTCTGATTTCGGGATATTTAGCTCATTCCCTTCAGCATCAATTAATAGCACCTCACGGCTTAGTATTTGATAAACTTCGCCATTTATTATTTCTCCTACTAACTCTTTGTATTTATCAAATAGTAAATCTTTCTCGAGGTCTTTTATTCTTTGCATTAATGTTTGCCTTGCCATCAGAACTGCCCTTCGGCCAAAACTCTCAAGTGTTAACTGCTCAGCAACTTCTTCACCTATTTCAAAATCCGGTTCAATTTTTCTGGCATCAGTTAAAGTAATCTTATCATGATCCCAGATATCTTCAGAATTGTCATCGACAATTTCCCTGAATCTCCAAATTTCTAAGTCGCCTTTATCAGCATTAATGATGATATCAAAGTTGTCATCATGTTCATACTTCTTTCGGACAATTGTTCTGAAAACTTCGTCCAAAATGCGGATCATAGTTGGCCTGTCTATATTTTTTTGCCTTGCGAATTCCGCGAATGATTCGATTAATGTGCTACTATCCATTTTCAATTAAAAGAAACTAAAACATTTGCCTTTATTATTTGATCAAAAGGAACCTCAATTTCCTTTGACTCTTTTTTAGATTTCAAAACTAATTTTATCTTTTCCTCACCAACATCGACCAGCCTGCCTTTCAACTTTTCGCTCCCCTCTATGGTCACCGCTAAATCTCTGCCCACATTCTTTACATACTGCCTTTTCAAGGCAAGCGGCTGGTCAATACCAGGTGATGATATCTCAAGGTTGTACTTCGTTTTTATGATATTCGACTCTTCAATTTGACCTCCCAGCTGACGACTAATCCTGGCACATTCATCTATAGTGATCCCATTATCACCATCTATTAAAACTTTGACCCTACTATCGCCTCGTCCCTCTTTTACATGAACATGAACGATGAAGAGATCAGGTGTTAAAATCTCCTCTACAAGACCCGTTATACGATTTAATAATGTGCTCAAAATAGCTTTACACAAAAAAGAGGGGACTGTGTGTCCCCTCTTTCATATTTGCTGTTGCAAAGTTAGTTAAAGTCTTATCAAAAACAATTTCAGAGTCTAAATCCGAGAATTAAAATATCATCTACTTGCTGGTTGCTGCCCTTCCAATCTGTAAGCTCTTTTTCCAGAACATCAACCTGCTTCTCCATTGAGTCTTTCGAAATATCTACGAACACCTCAAAAAGGCGCTTTCTGGAATATTTTTTAGAATTGTCCTCGTTGAACTGATCCTGAAAACCATCAGAATACAAGTAGTAAGTAGTATCAGCTTCGATATCAATTTTTTCCTGGAAAAATTCCAGACTTGTAAATTCTTCCGGCTGAATTCCAACGGATTTTTTAGACCCTTTTAACACGCTAATTTCCTCATCTTTAACATAAACAAGCGGTCTTCTTGCCCCTGCAAACTCGATTGATTTGGTGGCAGGATCGATGGTACAAATACCCAAATCCATGCCCTCCTGAACCTCCTCACCCAGTTGATCCTGGGTTAGGATATTTACGAGGCTTTTGTTCAACTCCTCTAAAATCACTTCTGGGTTGGTTGTCCCCTGATTTAGGACTATTTCTTTTAGCAATGTGGTGCCTAGTGCAGTCATAAATGCGCCTGGAACCCCATGGCCTGTACAATCGCCGACTGCCATGATCATCTTATCGTCAATTGTATCGAACCAATAAAAATCTCCGCTAACTACATCTTTAGGCTTATAAAAAATGAAAGTGTCTGGAATGTTTTCTTTGATCTTTTCAAGCGAGGGCAACATGGCATTTTGTATCCGTTTGGCGGCATCAATGCTGTCGCGTATTTTCTTTACGCTGTCCATGATGATTTTCTGGCTTTTGGCCAGGTCATCATTCTGTTTGCTCACTTTCTTTACAAATTCCTGCAATTTCAGTGAAGACTCAACCCTTGCCTTAAATTCAAGCTCCCTTATTGGTTTGGTAATGTAATCGGCCACTCCTAACTCAAAACATTTCGAGATCACATTTTGATTGGCTTCGCCGGTCATCATTATCACTGTGTAGTCCCGATATTTTTCAGAAGACTTCAATTCTTTCAGGATATTGACCCCATCCTGACCTTCCATATTTATATCAAGCAAAATGAGATCGAAACTTTCGCTATCAAGTTTCTCGTAAAGAAATTTTGGTTTGGGGATAAAATCGTAGTCGTAGCCGTATGATGATAATAACTTTCCTACATACTCAATGATCAGTCTTTCATCATCAACAATTAAAACTTTACTCATGTTTAGTGGGTTTCTTAGCTGGTCGTAATTTTTACATCAAAATTGAGGGCCGCTTATATTAGGTCGGCGATCAAAGATAGATGTGTAATTTAAAATTTTTAAGAAGAATACACATTTCAAATAGTGATTAGGTAATACCCCTATTCATAAAGAGTTGCAACTACATTATGAAATTATAGTTATTTGCAATTGTAAAGATTGGCGATTTATAAATTTGCAGTATGACTGGAAAACTGAAGGTTTACAATACATTATCAAAACAAAAGGAGCTGTTTGAGCCAGCCAACCCACCCTTTGTTGGCATGTATGTTTGCGGCCCTACTGTTTACAATGATGTTCACCTCGGCAATGTCCGCACCTTTATCAGTTTTGATATCGTCTATCGCTACTTGGTGCATATTGGTTACAAGGTTCGATATGTAAGAAATATCACTGACGTTGGCCATTTGGTAAATGATGCCGACGAAGGAGAAGATAAAATTGGCAAAATAGCCAAGCTTCAAAATCTAGAGCCTATGGAGGTTGTCCAAAAGTATACAACTGGTTTTCATGATGTAATGCAACTTTTCAACGCCAGAACCCCCAGCATTGAACCTAGCGCAACTGGTCACATCATCGAACAGATTGAAATGATCCAAAGCATTATTAAGAATGGTTTTGCCTATGAGGTGAATGGATCCGTTTATTTCGATGTTGATGCCTACAACAAAAAGAATGATTATGGCAAGCTTTCAGGAAGAAACATCGAGGACCTTGTTTCTAACACCAGGGAACTGGATGGCCAGGACGAAAAGCGAAGCCCACTTGACTTTGCCCTTTGGAAAAACGCTTCTCCGGAGCACATTATGAGGTGGCCTTCCCCGTGGGGCAATGGCTTTCCAGGTTGGCATTTGGAATGCTCTGTAATGAGCACTAAGTACCTTGGTGAAACTTTTGATATTCATGGAGGTGGCATGGACTTAAAATTCCCGCATCATGAATGCGAAATAGCGCAATCTGTCGGGGCGGGAGGACATGAACCGGTAAAGTATTGGATGCACACTAACATGCTCACCGTAAATGGTCAGAAAATGAGTAAGTCGGTCGGCAACTCCTTTTTACCGTCAGAACTCGTTACCGGGGATCACGAATTGCTTGATCGGCCATACAGCCCTATGACGGTACGCTTCTTCATGCTTCAATCGCATTATGCCAGCACACTTGATTTTTCAAATGAAGCATTGCTTGCGGCTCAAAAAGGCTACCGAAAATTGGTCAATGGTCTGAAAGTGCTTGATCAAATGGCCTATCAGGATGACGGAAAAGAGCTCAACGAAAAAGCAGTGAACCAAATAAATAGCCTTTGTCAAAACTGCTATATGGCTATGAATGATGACTTTAACACCGCTTTGACAATCGGTCATTTATTCAACTTGCTGAAAAAAATAAATTCCTTGCACACCCGTCAAATGGCTTATTCAGAAATTGGAGAGGAGGCTTTCATCAGGATGCAGTCAACCTTCAAGACTTTTGTAGTTGATGTACTTGGATTGAAGCAAGAGCAGCCATTTAATTCTGAAAGCATGTTGGAAATCCTGGTGGATATTTACAGGGATGCCAAACTAAAAAGGGATTACGACAAGGTAGATGAAATCAGGTCTAAGTTGAAAGATGAGGGAGTGATTTTAAAAGACATGAAATCCGGCGTGGATTGGGCCTACGAAGAGGCCTAAGTTAATTCACGCTCATGCCGAAATTCAGAATAAAATCGTTGAGGTTATCTTCCGTTGACAGTCCCAATTTTTTTCTGAGCCGATACCGGGAAATTTTAACGCTATCCGGACTAATGCCCAACACCCTGGCAGCCTCCTTCATATTCATATTCAATTTGAGCAAAGCGCAAATTCTAAGGTCAGCGGTTGATAGATCGGGGTATGCGTGTTTTAAGGCTTGCAGAAAATCATGATGCACCTCTTCAAAACGCAATTTGAAATCTTCCCACTCACGATCGATGTAACTAGACCCATCGATTACTTTGATTAGTTTATTAAAGTGCTTCTGTTCATTGCTATCAACAGAATTGCGCAATTCATCAATCTTATCCTTGAGCTCTTCCATTAATTGCCCTTTTTGAACAAAGTTGAGTGCATATGAAGCTAATTCCCTTTGTTTCTGCTCAAGCTCAACCTTTAGTTCATTTTCTCTTAGGCTTGCATTTTCAGCGTCTTTCTGAGCTATTTCTTTCTCAGCATCTAATAATTTCTTGTTTTGTTTGATTTTTAACCTTTGACGGTTGATAATCAAAAAAGCGATGATCAAAATACTTGCAACTAAAACCAAAGCAATATTTCTGATCAAGCGGTTTTCAGTTTGCTGCGATCTTAACTCCGAAAGCTCCTTTTCTTTTAAAAGTGTTTTGTATTGAAGCTCAAGTCTGTCAATTCTGTTTTGGCTTTGTTCGCTAAAAATTAATTGGTTCAATTCAACGAACTGGTTCATATATTCAAGTGCTTGCTTGTAATTACCTTGTGCCTGCTCCAGTTCCTTAAGCTCCTCAAGCACTAATATTTGGGTGTACTTGGTGTCAATTACTTTGGCTACCCTCATTGCCGAATCGAGATAAGCCTCGGCCAAAGCCAGCTGACCAAGCCTCCTTAAATTTCCGCCCGCATTCTCCAAAATTGAAGCCTGTAAATTGAGATCGTGGCTCCCCGTGTTAATTGTTAAGGCCTGTAAGGCATATTCAAGGCCAGAATTGTAATCATCCTGTTGTTCTTTGATCACCCCTAAATTGTTGAGTACTCTTGCTATGCCTACCGAATCGCTCATTTCATACCTTTTGGCCAAAGACAAGCTATAAAAATGTAAGGCTGAATCTAGCTGGCCGTTATGTTTGGCCGCAACACCCATATTGTTATAAACCCTTGCCAAGCCCAATGTATCCCGCAGTTCGTTGAATATCGGAATTGCCTGCCGATGATAATCCAGGGATTTTTGGAACAATTGCTGGTCATCATAAACATTGCCGATATTACTTAGAACGTTTGCCTTACGCCGCTTTTCGCCCAATTCATCAAAAATTGTGAGAGCAGTTAAGAAGTGTTCCAGCGCTTGATCATATACATTTCTAGCCCATAGTGAAGTTCCAATTATTGAATTTGAGTTAGCAATACCTTTTCTATAATTCAGCTTTTCCGCTTCTTTCAATGTAAAGCGGCCATATTTCTCGGTTATGTCAGGTTGGCTGTTCCAGTAACCGAAGGCCATTTGATTTATTGAATCAAGCACTTCTTTACTTACACTAAGGCTTTCTAACTGGCCTCGTATGGTATCGAAATCGAGGTCTTCTTGAGCCGACAGGCTAAATGATAACCCAAAAAGGGTGATAAGAAGCAACCGTTGGAACATAATCAAAAATAAGAAATGCCTCTGAAAATAAGATCGTTTGAAAAAGCTCAGTATTAATTAATCAGTCACCCGATTTAATAATAATGGAAGCTTACTAATTGGCATATGCAGTTCTTTATCTTGTCAAAACACCCAATAAAATGGTACGTAACTATCTAATCACATCATATAGAAACCTTGTCCGAAACGGGTTTCTGTCTATTCTCAATATTGCAGGTTTAGCCATTGGCATAGCTTGCTTTCTTTTGATTTTTCAATATGTACAATGGGAAAAAAGCTACGATGCTTTTCATCATCAGCCTGAAAACATATATCGGGTCTCGAACCAATTTCTAAAGAACGGCGATCTCGATTTTCATTCTGCTGCTACATTTCCTTTGGTCGGTCCGGCAATGAAATCTGAGTTTCCTGAAGTGCTTGAGCAGTGCAGGCTTATGCGCAAATGGCGAGGTGGAATCGTTGAACATGAAAATATTTCATTCGAGGAAGGGGAAGTCACTTATGCCGATGCTTCTTTTTTCAAAATTTTCGGGTTCCCCCTAATTACAGGGAGCCCAAATGAGGTGCTTCTGAATCCTCAAACAGCTGTAATAGATAAATCTACGGCCATCAAATATTTCGGTGATGATGACCCCGTCGGGAAGCGGATCACTATTGGAAGCATGATGGGGGTTGAGGAGTTCGAGATAACTGGTGTTTTTATATCAACACCAAATTCGCATCTGAAATTCAACTTTATACTTTCATATGAATCATTGATAAATGTTTGGGGGCAAGATGCCAACAGCGCATGGGGTTGGTGGGATTTCCACACCTATATCAAATTAGATGAAAATGCAGATCCATCCATTCTTGAAGAGAAATTGCCCCAGTTTGCCGATAAACATGGAGGTGAGAGAACTGGCAGCAAAAGAGTCCGGTTTGATCTGCAGCAATTGCCAGATATATATCAGTATAGCAACCTCAGACATGAAATTGGTAAAAATGGTGATGGCGAAACAATAGCATTTCTCTTATTGATTTCCATCTTCATTTTGGGTATTGCCTGGACAAATTATGTTAACCTGACTACGGCAAAGGCATTTAATAGGTCCAAAGAGATCGGGATCCGTAAAACCATGGGCTCTAAAAAAAGCCAGCTTACCATCCAATTTTTGATTGAAGCCCTATTGGTGAACCTTGCAGCAATAATTATTGGGCTAATAATTTTCTTATTGGCTTTACCATTCTTTTATCAATTGGTGGGAAAAGCCATTCCAATAGATTTCGTTACTCAGCCAAATTTTTGGATTCAACTCTTGATCGTTTGGGTTGGTGGGTCAATGATCTCTGGGTTCTATCCGGCACTGGTGATGTCATCGTTTAAGCCGACAGATGCGCTCAAATCAACAAACCCACAGAAAGGTCAGCGATCAATATTACGGAAAGCGCTGGTAGTTATTCAATTCATTGCCTCATCAGCCTTGATATCAGGCACCTTAATAGTTTACTCACAGCTCTCTTTCATGAAATCCCAGCCAACGGGAATTGAGACCAACAGGGTTTTGGCGATTAATGCGCCGGAGGTAATAATTGACGAAGAATCATTTTATCAAACAATCCGGAATTACAAAAACACTTTAAATTCAAACAGTGCTGTTAAGGCTGTTAGCATTTCATCTGATATACCTGGAAAACAAGTTAGTTGGATGGGCAGTTGTAGGCGAACTGATAAAAGCACTGCGGAAGCTCCGGGCATAATAGCTTATAAGCATGTGGTGGATCAAGACTACTTTGACATTTATCAGAACCAGTTGATCGCTGGCAGAAATTTCGATCGCCCCTCCGATAGCAGTTATGTAGTACTTAACAGACAATCACTAAAAGATCTTGGGTTTGAATCCCCTCAAGACGCTTTAAACAAACCCGTGAGCGTTTCAGGGTTTGATACTCTGACTGTTCTAGGTGTGATTGAAAATTTTCATCAGGAAACACTTAAGAAAGGGTATGAGCCAATACTTTACTTATTGACTGAACAGGAAAACCGCCATCTTTCGGTCAAAGTCAATTCGGATGAAGTGCAGGAATTCCTCGCATTTGCAGAAGCTGAATTTCAAAATACATTCCCTTTAGGTGTGTTCAATTTCACGTTTGTTGATGACTATGTTGAAGCTCAATATGCTGATGAAGACACCTTTTTTGATGTGTTTGTTGTGTTCGCTTGTCTGGCTATTTTTCTGGCTTTGCTAGGACTAATGGGGCTTGCATTTTATGCTACTGAACAACGAAGAAAAGAAATCAGCATACGTAAAGTGTTAGGTTCTTCGATTGTTGGTGTATTTATCCTTTTGGTAAAAGATGTGACCAAACTTGTAGTATTGGCCTATCTGATTGCAACACCACTCATTATCTATTATTCAAATGAATGGCTTAACAACTTTGCTTTTCGTGAAGAGTTTAACTGGTTCTTATTACCCTCGGCACTTATTCTCACTTTAGGCATTGCGATCGGCGTGATCAGTTATCACATCATAAAAGCAGCCTATATAAACCCAGCAATCACTTTACGAAACAATGCCTAGAAGAGTCGTTAGAGGTACTATCCTGATAATAGCAGTTTTCATCAAGTTCAATTGTCTTGGTCAAGGAGGATCTATCCTAAAATCCACAATTGATCTTGATTTTCTAATTGGGTCATGGAAAGCAGAAATGACTTACAACCCGAAACAGGAAGATGAAAGGATCCTATCCGGAACCATTAATTGTGAAAGTGTATTATCCAATCAATACATAAAATGTATTTACAATTTTGAGCGACCCGGTAAACTAAATTCAATCAACGATGTCTATTACAATTACAACTCCATTTATGATTTGTATGAGTCTATTTGGATGAGTTCAACCTGGCCTGTAAAGGTTTTGTTACAGGGAGACTTAAGGGTCACCGATGACAGTGTTGTCCTTTCCACAAATGCCGAATTCCCAATTGGTGAAGGTGTCAATGAATATGTGAAAGATGTCCTGGTTTTCGACCCCTCAAGTCAAAATAATTACTACAGAGACACCTATATCAGAACTTCTAAGGATACAGCGGATATTTGGAGACATCATTCCAGGGAAAAGGCAGTATTGATCAACAAATAGCAATGCCTGGCTTATTTTTCTAGGATGAAAAAAAACCTGATCATTCTTATTGGTCTTAGTCTGTTCATTTTTTTCGCAATTTCAATGAGCTCAACCCCTGATATCCCAATAGAGGATTTGATCGAGAAGTACGGAAATGATGAATCAGAATTTATCGAGGTGGACGGACTCAACATTCACTATCGTGACGAAGGAGCAGGGATGCCAATTTTGCTTATTCATGGAACTGCAGCCTCATTACATACATGGGATGATTGGGCTCAGTCACTAAAAAAAGATTACCGGGTTATCCGGCTTGACATACCTGGTTTTGGCTTAACAGGGCCTCATCCCGAACATGATTACTCTATTCCGGCATATAGCCAGTTGATTGAAATATTCGTAGAGAAGATCGGACTTGATAGCCTATATGTAGCTGGAAACTCACTTGGCGGCAATATAGCCTGGTATTTCACAGCTCAAAATCCTGATCTTGTTAAGAGGCTAATCCTGGTTGATGCAAGCGGATACCCTGTTGAATCGATCCCTCTCATTTTCAAAATGGGCCGCACCCCAGTTTTGAACAAATTACTTACAATGATCACACCCAGGTCATTTATTGCTAAAAACCTGAGAGAGGTTTATCATGATGATAATAAAATAAGTGATGAATTGATTGACCGATACTACAAAATGGCCTTAAGGGAAGGAAATAGGGAAGCTCTTGTAAAGCGAATGCAAAATGATCTTGTAGATTTTACCGACCTAATAGCAACGATCAATGTGCCGACTCTAATCGTCTGGGGTCGTCATGATAAATGGGTTCCAGTTTCCAACGCCTTTAGATTCCAGGAAGACATCCCAAATTCTGAATTGGTCATCCTGGAAGAGTCTGGTCATGTGCCAATGGAGGAAAACCCTGCCGAAACTTTGGCTGAGGTAAAGAGATTTTTGAATGATGATTGAAACAACGATAACTCAAATATGATTCTGAGGTTGTTTCATTTTCAATAACTTTACTAACCGCCGATTCGTTGGCTGAATCAATTAAATATTCTCTTGAAAAACTTCCATCCCACCGTCTGGAACTGGTTTAAAAAAGCCATTGGAGAGCCCACCGAGGCGCAGCAGTTGGCATGGCCGAAGATAAAGGATGGTAAAAACGTTTTGATAAGTGCCCCAACCGGTAGCGGTAAAACCCTTTCGGCATTTTTCGCTATTATCGATGGCTTCATTCAAAGGGGCTTGAAAGGCAGCCTTGACGAAAAAACTTATGTTGTTTATGTCTCGCCTTTAAAAGCTCTGAGCAACGACATTGATAAAAACCTCCAGTTTCCAATCAAGAGCTTGAAAGAAGAACTTGAGGCTCAGGGAAAAAGCGAAATCACAATAAACGTCGGCTTAAGAACTGGTGACACCACACCCAGCCAGCGAACTGCGATGTATAAAAAACATCCACACATTTTGGTGAGTACTCCTGAATCACTTTACATTTTACTTACCAGTGTAAGCGGACGAAAGCTGCTGAAAAATGTAGAGACAGTTATTGTGGATGAAATTCATGCCCTGGTTCAGGATAAGCGGGGTTCGCATCTGGCACTTTCACTTGAACGGCTTGAACATCTTACTCCAAAAAAGCTCAAGAGAATTGGTCTTTCTGCCACTCAAAAACCCATTGAAAAAGTCGCCTGCTTCCTTACAGGCAGTCCTGACTTCAAAAACCCCAACTGTGAAATTGTAAGTGTAGGGTTGAAGCGAAAATTGGAATTGTCAATAGATGTACCAAGGTCACCACTTTCACCGGTAATGGCCAATGAGGTCTGGGAGGAGGTTTATGACAGGTTGGAACAACTTATCGGTCAACATAAAACAACGCTGATCTTTGTCCATTCGAGACGGCTGGCAGAACGAATGAGCCACAATCTTTCCAATAGGTTAGGCAAGGAAAACGTGACCTCCCATCATGGTAGCATGTCGAAGGAGCACCGTCTTGATGCAGAAACCAGATTGAAAGAGGGAACCCTGAAAGCCCTCGTTGCGACAGCTTCACTAGAACTCGGTATCGATATCGGGGGAATTGACCTCGTTTGTCAAATTGGTTCCCCACGATCAATTTCAAGCCTGCTGCAAAGGGTTGGCCGTTCTGGCCACTATGTTGGTGGTGTACCAAAGGGCATCATGTTTCCGCTAAGTCGGGATGAATTGATGGAATGCATCGCCGTCATTGATGCCATAAGAATTGGTGAATTGGACGAATTAATCATCCCTGAAAAACCCATTGACATCCTGGCTCAACAAGTGGTGGCTGAACTTGCCGGAACCGAGGAATATGATGAAGACGAGTTGTTTGAACTGGCAACTCAGTCATACCCCTACCGAAATCTGGAACGAAAGGAATTTGATGAAACAATTGAAATGCTCTCTGAAGGATATGCTACACGAAGAGGTCGAAGGGGAGCTTATCTTCATCATGATATCGTTAACAAGAAATTGAGGGCAAGAAAAAACGCAAGACTTACATCTCTTATTTCAGGAGGTGCCATCCCTGACAATTTTGATTACGATGTAATTCTTGAGCCCACCAGCACCTTCATCGGCACATTGAATGAAGACTTTGCTACTGAAAGTTTACCGGGTGATGTCTTCCAGCTGGGAAGCAATTCCTGGCGCTTACTAAAAATTGAGAATGGTAAAGTAAGGGTCGAAGATGCAAAAGGAGCCGCACCCTCCATCCCGTTTTGGTTGGGTGAAGCCCCGGGAAGAACCAAGGAAATGTCAGAGGCCGTATCAAGGATAAGAGAAGAAGTCTCGAATCGGCTAGGTGATTTATCAGAAGTAACTCCTATCACAGAATTGGCGGAAGAAGAGACACCTGATGATAAATGGAAACAACCAGCCCTCAATTACCTGATGAAGGAGGTGGGTATCGGTTTTGATGCCGCTGATCAGGCAATAAACTATTTGGCTACTGGAAAACTGGCACTTGGTCAAGTCCCTACACGAGATTCATTATTGATGGAGCGCTTCTTTGATGAAGCAGGTGACATGCATCTGGTAATCCACTCACCTTTTGGTAGCCGATTGAACAGGGCGTGGGGGCTCTCTCTGAGAAAGCGATTTTGCCGCAAATTCAATTTTGAACTTCAGGCTGCCGCAACAGAAGACAACATCATCATGTCGCTGGGCTCAACGCATAGCTTTCCGGTCGAAGAGGTTTATCAATATCTCAATCCGAAAACAGTTCGTGAAGTGCTGGTGCAGGCATTACTGGATGCGCCCATGTTTGAAATTCGCTGGCGATGGAATGCCTCAAGAGCTTTGGCGATTCTTCGCAGGCAAGGGAACAGAAAAGTACCACCTCAAATTCAGCGTTCCAATTCGGAAGACTTGATCGCTCTGGTTTTTCCTGATCAATTGGCCTGTTTAGAGAATATTGAAGGCGAACGCGAAGTACCTGATCATCCCTTGGTGAACCAAACAATCCATGATTGCCTCACTGAGGCGATGGACATAGATGAATTGGAAGCCCTGCTCACAAGAATCAAATCAGGGGACATTGAACTGATTGCCAAAGATTTACGGGAACCCTCCCCATTCGCCCAGGAAATCATCAATGCCAAACCATATGCGTACCTTGATCCAGGGGAAGCAACAGAACGCAGAACCAACAATATCCAAAGCCGGGGTTTTCAGGATCCGACACAGGCATCAGATTTAGCTACACTCGATTTTGCTGCCATTCAAACTGTAAAAATCGAAGCATGGCCTCAGGTGAGGAACCGGGATGAATTGCATGATGCGCTTTTTCTGGGGGGATTCATAACTCAGGAAGAAGGTGAATTGGGGGATGGCCTCAATAGCTGGCAGCCATTTTTCCAGGAGTTGATCGATGAGAAAAGGGCAACCTTGGTTCGGCTACCAATCAATAACCTTTGGGTAGCTACAGAACGGCTGCCTCACTTTGAAGCAGTTTATGATCAGCTGACATTAGAACCACAATTGATCGTTCCCGATCGGTTGAAGAAAAAGGACTGGGAACCGTCGAAAGCACTGGTGGAGCTTTTACGAGGCCGGTTAGAAATTCTTGGTCCCGTGATTGTTGAAAGTGTCAGCGAATCAATGAGCCTTGAAGTCGATCGAATTGACCAGGCCATGATTGCGCTGGAAAATGATGGCTTTGTTTTTCGGGGCCATTTCAATCCAGGTACAACAGAGCTGGAATGGTGCGAACGACGGCTTTTGGCGAGAATTCATCGTTATACGATTCAAAAACTACGGTCTGAAATAGAGCCTGTTTCAGCCGCTGACTATATGCGCTTTATTTTTCATTGGCATGGGTTATTGGGAGAAGACAAAGCTGAAGGTCCTGGCTCACTCCTTGAAATAATTGAAAAGCTGGAGGGTTATGAAGCCCCGGCTGCTGCATGGGAGGGTTCAATAATTCCAGACCGACTAAAAGATTATGATTACATGTGGCTGGATGTACTCTGTATTTCCGGCCAGGTTACCTGGGGCAGGTTCAGGCCTATCCTAGTCGATTTGGACAATGGTAAAAAGGCACCTTCTCCAGTAAAAAACACTCCCTTATGCCTGCTTCGACGTTCACATGTTTCATATTGGAAAGGTGATCGCCAGGCTCCAGAGCTATCGGCCAATGCCGTTACAATAATTGAACTCATCAAGAAAAAAGGGGCGTCTTTTTACAACGATTTGATTATCCAATCTGGTTTACTAAATGGCCAAGTGGAAGAAGCCATTTCTGAGTTGGTCAGTCATGGGTTGGTAACCTCTGACAGCTACTCCGGTTTGAGGGCATTACTTGTTCCGCTCAAGTTCAAATCTGGTAGGAAGCGAAACCGAAAAGACGTTTTTACCATGGATCAGGCTGGCCGGTGGACCTTGATAGAAGAGGCTAACAGTGAAGAAATGGATCGGCAAAAATATCTTGAAGATATCTGCATGACCCTGCTCAAGCGCTATGGGGTGTTATTTAGAAAACTAGCAGATAAAGAACAACTGGTTCCCTCATGGCGAGAATTGATCAGAACACTCAGGGTACTTGAAGCCCGAGGTATCATCCGCGGAGGCAGGTTTGTTCAGGGTGTTTGGGGTGAGCAGTTTGCGCTATCGGAAGCATTGACTCTGCTTAGAAAAATACGCAAGACACCACTGGACGATGAACTTATCACCATCAGCGCCGCAGACCCACTAAACCTCACTGGGATCATTACCCCAGGAAGAAAAGTAAGTGCTTATTATGGTAACCGCATTCTCTATCGGAACGGTATTCCTGTTGCTGTTACTGAAGGCAAAGAAGTAAAAATGCTGGAAGAATTTGAAGGTGAGGAAAAATGGAAAATCCACCATGCTGTGATTGAAAGAAATATCCCACCTAAGTTGAGGCAGTATTTGGGGAGGGGGATTGTGTGAAATTGTTTTAAACCTCTACACCTAATCAAATTTTGGCATCCACTATTAGAAAAAAAGAAGAACTATTAGAATCATATGACATTAAGTCTTGGCAAAGTTTACATGTCAAGCAGTTATCATATGTCCGTAATCTGATTATTATCCTTTCAACTGCCTTAACTAGTTTCCTTGTGTCAATTATGTTATCAGATGTGGGCATGACCAAGACTGTCAAAATACTGTTGAAAATTGCTGGAATTAGCTACTTAATACCAATTACTATTGGAATTTATCTTGCAATAAATGTGTCCAAGAACTTTCGATTGAAATATGAAATTTCTAGGATTGTTAGGAGATTAGAAGCACCATCTGAGAATTCAGAATTCAAGAAAAAAGAATCTGAGTGCACTCGGATAGAAAAAAACAACCAAACTCTTTTCAAAGTTCAACTATTGTCTTTTTTACTTGCATTTACTATTCTTCTGGTATCTCTATTATTGATTTAGACATGAATCCTTTCAAAAGGATGATTCAATTTTAAGAGCTACTTCAAAATAAATAATCTCATCATTTCGATAAGAGGCTTGCCGAAGGCTTGTGAATTGAGAAATCCCACTTAGATATTGCAAACTATATAAAACAATCTCTGCCCCTTACTTCGATTCGAGGTGATGTTTTTTCAACCAAAAGTAAGATTACAACCCATCATAAAATTCCTCCATTTTCTTACGATGGTCCTCATTTGGGAGTCTGCCCATAGCTGCACCCAAATTGTCAGTGAGGTATTTCATTTTGGCCGTTCCTGGTATGGCACAGGTAACTGCCGGGTGTGAAATGATATACTTGAGGAAAAACTGACCCCATGATTTTGCATCAAATTCTGCTGCCCATTCTGGTAATGGTCTATCACCCACGGCACTAAAAAGCTTACCACGGCCATAAGGCAGGTTGACTAAAACTCCCATGTTGCGGTCTTTGGCCATTGGCAATATTGAGTCAGCGGCCACCCGATCGTCCAAGGAGTAATTCACCTGGATGAAATCCAGCTCCTCTTTTTCCATCATTTTTAAGAAATCAGCATGCTGCCTTTCCGAGGAAGTACTTGCTCCGATATATCGAATTCTTCCAGCCGCCCTTAGGTCACGCAGGTAAGGCAGCATTTGATTGATGCCCACCAGATTGTGCACCTCAATCATATCAATTTTATCAACCCGCAACCGCTCAAATGAAGCTTCAATTTCTTTTTTTCCATCAGCCAACGTCTCAGTTCTCACTTTGGTGGCAATGAACAAATCATCCCTGTTGCCTATTTCCTCTACCAACTCCCCAATCACCAGTTCAGCTTTCCCATAAGATGGTGCAGTATCTACCAACTGACCACCAAGCTTTGGAAACTCGGTTAGTACTTCTTTGAGCACCGAACGTTCGGAGGCTTTTTCACGGCCAATATCAAATCTTCTTGAGGTGCCAATTCCCACAGCGGTTAACTTTTCCCCTGAAGATGGAATAGCTTTTTTTATCATTTGGTCTGATTGACTGACAGCGCCAAATGACGGAACACCCGCCAACGCCAATGAACTGGCTCCTAATGTGGTTTGGATGAATTTTCTTCTTGTAGATTTCATGATATCTAGGTTTAAGTGATATCAAATTAGGACTTGTCCTAAAAAAAGGAAACGGAAAGTTTGTGAGTGGTTGGCAATAAGATCGTAAGTCCGAATTGGCACTTGCCCTTAGGATTGAGCGGAGAGAAATTCTGAGAGTTTCCGGCAAACGTAAGCAGACCTCTGGCTTCGCATCGAGGTGATTGATTTAAAGTTGTCATTCAGAGGAATAGGAGATGATGATCGACTATGACGTAGGAATCTGCTTCAATTTTCAGTCTGCCATCGTTAATGAGACTCCCACAGTCGATCCATCCCCTTCTGGATTAAATCAACTTCGGAGTTACGGTATACTATTTGAACCTCGCTAAACCCGCTCCAAAACAACAGCATACCCTTGCCCTACGCCTACGCACATTGTAGCCAGTGCATATTTCTTGTTTTGCTCCTTTAGTTCTAAGGCTGCTGTATGCGTAATCCGTGTACCGGATGCACCAAGCGGATGACCGATAGCAATTGCGCCACCATTAGGGTTAATCCGGGGGTCATCATCTGCCAAACCTAACTCCCGTGTACAGGCCAGGGATTGAGCAGCGAATGCCTCATTCAATTCAATGACATCAATTTGATCAAGTGTCAAACCTGCCTTTTCAAGTGCTTTCTGGCTTGCTTTCACAGGACCAATGCCCATGATTCTGGGTTCAACCCCTACCACGGCGGAACTTACGATTCTTGCCAGGGGCCGTAAGTCATATTTGTTAACCGCTTCTTCCGAAGCAATCAATGATGCCGCGGCACCATCATTTAATCCAGAAGAATTGCCAGCAGTTACCGAACCTCCAGCTTCTAATTTCTTAAAAGCTGGTTTCAGCTTGCTCAGTACCTCTAACGAAGTGGATGGCTTGATAAACTCATCATTATCAAAAATGACGGGATCGCTTTTTCGCTGCGGAATTTCAACTGAAACAATCTCTTTAACTAACCGACCAGATTCATTGGCTTTGGTGGCTTTCATCTGTGACCAGTAGGCAAACTGATCCTGATCTTCCCTGCTTATTTTTTTTAACTCAGCGAGGTTTTCAGCTGTGTTGCCCATCCCATCTATTCCATACAACTCTTTCATTTTAGGGTTCACAAATCGCCATCCAAAACTGGAGTCATGCATTTCTGCATCCCTACCGAAAGGCTTGGAAACTTTTGAGATCACCCATGGGCCACGGGTCATGTGCTCAACTCCACCTGCAATAAATAAATCCCCATCACCAGTTTGAATGGCCCTGTTTGCATGGATGATAGCAGACATGCCTGAAGCACACAGCCTGTTTACGGTTTCTCCGGGAACGGTGAAAGGCAATCCAGCTAATAGCAATGCCATCCTCGCCACATTCCGATTGTCCTCACCGGCCTGGTTGGCACAACCCAAAATCACCTCATCAAAAGCACCCGAAGGGAGATTTGGATTTCGTTTCACCAATTCACTGATGACCAATGCCGCAAGATCATCAGCTCTTACCGTTGATAACGTCCCACCAAAATTTCCAAAGGGAGTCCTGATCCCATCTACTATAAATGCTTGCTTTGCCATCTACACTGATTAATGTTTGTGTTGATCAAAATTAAGTTTTACGTATCACCCAAGCTACTAAATGAAAAAGCCCCCGAAATTTCTTCGGGAGCTTTTGAATCCTCCGAACCGGCAGGTTAATAAACCTCGAAAAATCAAGATTTGAGGCGTCAATTCATCTCAACAATCCACTGTTAACCTTTTCTTTACAGAACGAGGCCCCGACAAGTCGAGGTGAGGCCCAATTTCAACAAACGACTACCCCGGTATATAATCAAGTGTTAGGTTTAGAAACTTGATACCGATTATAGAAGGAACATTTCATTGCTTAACAGCAATAGGGCAAAATTATCACAATTTTCAAACTAAAACTGTCAGGTCTCTTGGAATAAATGAACTAATAAAATTAAGGTTTAATCCTTCTGAAAAGCTCTACAAACATTTCTACTTTCGCACTTCATTATCGATTGATGCCAAAAAAAATATTCTTTACTCCCGGCCCATCGGAACTCTATTTTACCGTGGAGAGCCATATGAAAGAGGCTCTGCGAAAAGGCATTCCATCGATCTCACATAGAGGTGATCAGTATAAGAATATACATGCTGAAACATTAGCTCAATTAAGGAATTTATTAGATGTGCCGGAGGATTACGAAATCCTATTTACTTCATCAGCAACTGAAAGCTGGGAGCACTTAATCCGTAATTGTGTTAATAATGAAAGCTTTCACCTTGTTAATGGGGCTTTTGGTGAAAAGTTCTGGCAAGCAAGTGGAATACTTGGTAAGAACAACCTTAAACACCAATCGGTAGATGGGTCATGTGTAGATGTTTCCGAAGTCAGCATACCCGATTCAACAGAATTATTAGCGCTTACTTTGAACGAATCCAGTACGGGGGTTTCGTTTCCAGTTTCCACACTAGAAGCAATTCGGGAAAAATATCCAAACCCAATAATTGCTGTTGATGGCGTGAGTTCGGTTCCAATTCCAGCAATGGATCTTAATCTAATTGATGCCCTTTATTTTTCTGTGCAGAAATGTTTTGGTCTTCCTGCAGGCCTGGGCGTATTAATTGTAAGCCCAAAGGTTCTTGAAAAGGCAGGAGAAATTGAAAGTGCCACGAATGTTGTAGGAAGTTATCGCTCCATTCCAAAAATGGTTTCGGCATCCCGAAAACATCAGACCATTGAAACGCCTAATGTGCTTGCTATTTATCTATTAGGCCAGGTAATAAATGATATGCTAACAAAAGGTCTTGATATGATCAGAAGAGAGTCGAAATATAAGGCTGCCGTGATCTACCAACTGGTCGATGATCACCCTGAGTTGTCAGCCTTTGTGAAAGATCCGAACAATCGATCCGAAACAGTCATAACAATTGAGACTAAATCCCCTAAAAGGTTCATCACACCTCTTTATGATAAGGGATTTGTTATTGGTAGCGGCTATGGAAAATACAATAACTCCCAGATTCGCATCGCTAATTTCCCCACTCATTCAAAAGAACAAATTGAGCTGCTGGCTGATACAATATTGGCGCTCTGAATTGTAGATTTCACACTCATATTTCAAGCGCCTCAATTATAAGCTATACCTTTGCGGCAATTTTAAAATATGCAGTTTACTTCATTTTAAAGAAGCGAATTATTAAGTTGTTATTATGAAAATGTACAATCTTGACAAGATACTTATTGGCCTCGATCAGACATCAATGGATATTGATTTGGTTAAGGCTGCTGGATATATATGCAATGTCTCAAAGACACAGGAAATTTATTTCGTAAACGTTATCCGAGATTTTAATATCCCGGACGATATGATCAAGGAGTTTCCAGACCTGCTGGAAAAAGGAATTGAAGAGCGGAAAGCGGCTATGGAAAAGGTTGTTAATGAGCATTTCAATTGCACAAGGGAGCTTAAGATCAATTACGTTGTAGTGAAAGGCCAGCCAACCAAGTTGGTGATGAAAATGATTGATGAGAAAGGGATTGACCTGGTAATGGTCGGTCGTAAAAAAGATAAAAAAGGCGGCGGGATTACAATTCACCGCTTAGCAAGAAGGGCTGGTTGTTCGCTGGTAATAGTCCCGGAAAACGTAACCGATAAGATCAGAAGAATTCTTGTGCCAATAGATTTCTCGGATTATTCATCTAGTGCCCTGGAGCAAGCTGTTGAAATTGCGCAAAATGCCAACAGTGAAATCGAGATCATTGCTCAGAATGTTTACCAGGTACCAACCGGCTACCATTACACCGGCAAATCATTTGAGGAATTTGGCTCTGTAATGGAGAAAAATGCCAGGAAAAATTACGAGGCTTTTCTTAAAAAAATTGACCTGAAAGGCCAAAAAGTACAAAGTATTTACTCTCTGGATAAAGGTGAAGACACCATCAAGCTCATTTATGATACTGCCAAAAAACAAAAGGTTGACGGCATCATATTTGGAGCTAAAGGTAGATCAGCAACCACCGCTCTATTTATCGGAAGTACGGCAGAAAAACTTATCAGTACAGATGTTGACATCCCGGTGATGGTCGTTCGGCCTAAGGGCAGGCAATCAGGAATTTTAGATTACATCAGGGAGATCTAGCAAAAACCCTTTTTGGAATTGGCATGGCCTTTGTCTCTGCTAGAGACATAACCAAATTTTTAAGGCCATGAGAATAGCTCTACTAATTTCAATTTTAGGTATGCTATCAATGGGAGTATTGACAGCAGGCCGATCAGAAGTTACGTTTTACTCAACCCGTGGTGAGGCATTTGTTCTCTTTGTAAATGGGGAGAGGGTTAATCACAGGCCAGCAACCAAAATTTATGTGAACAATATCTATCCTGGACGCAACAGGGTAAATGTAAGAATCCACAAGCGACGGGGTGTGGTAGAAATAAATGCCCCCATTTATGTGGATGCAGGGTTCGCCTCTGACTATGCGATATCGTCTGGGCGCAATGGAAGAGTAAAAGTGAATAAAGTGAATTCCAGACCCATCTATGGGAATAAACCAGGTGGGGTAAGACATCGAAAAAGTGGCGGCATCCAGGATCAATATAGACATGGCCCTAAAAACCACAGATTAGTGCACATGAATGTTGAGGCACTACTTCATGATATGTCATATCTACATTTTGATGATGAAAAGCTTGGACTTGCCAAGAGCGCTTTAAGAGACCGGGTAATAACAACCCAAGGTGTGATCAGAATTATGGATCAACTGACGTTCGATCGAAGGAAACTCGATTTTGCACTGGCTGCTTTTGGACATGTGGTTGATAAAAATCAGTATTACCGGGTAAAAGGTGCATTCACATTCAGATTTACGGCCCAGGAGCTGGATCGAAAATTGCAGTACAATTTCTACTAAATAATTAATCATTTGGTACGCTTATTTTGAGTCCCTGGTTGATCTTCAATCAGGGACTTTTCTTTGGGCCAAATTGAGTAAGGGCCTTCGGTAGGTTTACAGTAATCTTCAATTAGGTTTTATGGGTATTTTTCTGATTCACTTATTAGGGCTTTCCCCTAAATTTCATAACCATGTGATATTAACTGTTTCTTGATTTCTTTATATTAAATGAAATGATTAACATTAAAGTTTCAAACTTAAGTGTTTGATTTAAAACTAGTTCTGAACATTTATTGAGACAACAGAATTAGATAAGTTCAATTAAAGTGACCAACTATGCAGAACAGACTAGTCCTAACCTACGTCATCACATTTATTATCATTGCTGGTGTGGTGATCTTCAACAAGCTGAAAATCCAGAATGATTCGCTTGAAAATTTTAAGAATGATCCCCAAATAATTACCACTGCTACCAAGCAGGCTACGCTTACTCAACAAATGGCAAAATCGACACTTGCCATTTCGTATGCCACTAATCAATCATCTTTCGATCGTATCAAAGGTGAATTGAGTGAGCAATTTCAGGAGTGGAATCAAAACCATGAGGCATTGCAAACCCAGGGTTCCGGTGTTTATCTCAATCCGGACAATGACGCCCAAATCAGTGCGATGTTTGATCAAATGGATAACAATCAAAACCTCATTGGTCGATCTATACAGGATGTCATCAATCTAAATTTTTCTGATGATCAGGATTTGAAAGATAGAACAATCAGAGGTGCCATTAATGGTGTTTTATCACGGGAAAGAAATTACAACAGGGTGCTTGACGATGTTATTGAAAGTTATCAGCAAAAAGCAGTCAGCCGGATAGATCAGTTCTCTTTTTATCAGTATTTCTGGATTGCCATAATTATTGGTCTTATGGCAATTGAAGGCCTCTTCGCATTTAGACCTGCCGTAATCCAGACTGGTAAGAACTTCCTGACTGCAAACAAAGCCTTCCAAAAAATCAAAAAATCTGAAGAGGCATTAAGAAAGAGTGCCAAAAAGCTGATGATTATTAATAAGAACCTGCAGGTAAGAACTAAGCAGCTAGAGGTGGCCAAAACCAAAGCTGAAGCGGCCTCAGTAGCCAAGTCTCAATTCCTTGCAAATATGAGTCATGAAATTAGGTCTCCTCTTAATGCCATTGTAGGCTTTAGCCAAATTCTACTTAAAGAAGCTAGTGATATTGGCCTGAGAGCAAGTTTTACCAAAAACTTGAACAACATTAAAAT
The DNA here is from genome assembly GCA_040222875.1 of Cyclobacteriaceae bacterium. GTDB lineage: Bacteria > Bacteroidota > Bacteroidia > Cytophagales > Cyclobacteriaceae > JAJCYL01. Next base: position 74,118 of record JAVKCG010000027.1, read on the forward strand.
CAGTGGAAGTAACCTTTCTGAGATTATTAACAACGTACTTGATATATCTAAAATTGAGGCTGGTAAAATGGAACTTGCTCCTGAAATCCTCAAGCTAGAGCCTATTTTCAAAAGTATTTACCACATTAATAAATCAAGGGCGCAAGAAAAAGACCTTCACTTTACCTACGAGTTTGATTCGAGGCTACCAAATTACATTGAGACTGACCGTACGAAGCTCAATCAGATTTTGATGAACCTGGTATCAAATGCCGTGAAATTTACTGATCGCAACGGCTCCGTTTATATGGGCGTCACCAAAGAAGCTGGGAACATCAGGTTTGAAGTGAAGGATGAGGGCATAGGTATTCCACAAGAAAAGGTTGATACAATTTTTAACCCGTTTGAGCAGGGTGACTCGACCACAACCAAACGATTTGGTGGTACTGGTCTTGGCCTTGCCATTGCAAAGCAAATGGTAGAACTCATGGGCGGTAAAATTTGGGTTGAAAGTGAATACGGTAAAGGGTCGTCTTTCTATTTCACTATTCCGCTTGTTGAGGCTGTAACAGAAATCGAAGAAGTTGAAGAGCAAGACCTATGGGATATCCATTTCTCAAAAGACAACGTGGTATTAGTTGCCGAAGACAATAAAATGAACCAGGAGTTGATGAAAGACTTATTCGCTCAACTTCATCTTGAATTCCACCTGGCTGAAAATGGTGAGGAGGCCGTCAACAAGTCGATGGAGATTAAGCCAAACATCATTTTGATGGACATGCACATGCCTAAAATGGATGGACTTGAGGCGACCAAGAGGATAAGGGAAATTGACGAATTCAAGGATTTACCAATTGTTGCGGTTTCCGCCGATGGTTTGATTGAACAGCAAAGAAGAGCCCTCGATGCAGGCATCAATGAGTATGTTACCAAGCCAGTTGACTTTAACAAGTTACTGCCAATTCTTGCCAAGCACTTGAAAAAGGATGAGGTTGAGAAGAAAGCAGCGCCTGCACAAGAAGCACTACAACTTTATGATCTTGATCTGGAAACACAAGAAAAGATTCTTGGTGTAGTGAACAAGCTTAAGGATACCTCAATCGTGAATTTTAAAGCGATCATTGATGAGCTGAATGTTGTTAGGAAGATTTTTGAAGATGAGGGCAAAAGCGTTGTGAAAATCGATCAGATTGAAGACGTAGTTTACGATGCTGATGAAGATAAGTATATGGAAATACTTTCTGATATTGAGGATCAGTTGAGACCAGTTGTAAGTTAAATTTAGGATTATCAACCAACTTCCAAGCCGTCACTTCTTATTGAGGTGGCGGTTTTTTTTGAGCTCTCTCATAAACTCATTTTTCTGTTTTTAACCTTTGCCTTACCTTCAAGCATGCCGCAACCTTTTGTTATTTACCGTTCTTCTGCGGGGTCAGGAAAAACCTATACACTGACTAAAGAGTACCTAAAATTAGCTTTCCGCCATTCAGATTACTTTAAACATATTCTGGCCGTAACCTTTACAAATAAGGCAACTAAAGAGATGAAAGTGCGGATTCTTTCTGTTTTGAAAGACTTGGCAGATGATGGTCATGAGTTGGCCTATGACCTAAAAGAAGCCACGGGATTAAATGATGAACAACTGAAGCAAAGAGCAGGGGAAATCCTAAGTACAATTCTCCACAACTACTCTTATTTCTCCGTTTCCACTATTGATAGTTTCTTTCAAAGGGTAATCAGGGCTTTTGCTAGAGAAATGGGTTTGCAGGGTGGATTCAGAATAGAATTAAACGAGGAGCAGGTACTGACAGAAATAATAGACAAAGTGCTGCTTGATGTTGGCCAAAATGAATCCCTCACAAAGTGGCTTATCAACTTTGCTGAGAACAAGGTAGATGATGGCAAACCATGGGATACAAGAAGAGAGATTGGCAATCTCGGTAAAGAGATACTGAAAGAGAATTTTAAAATATATGAGAAACAGATTTTAGAGATAGCCAGAGATCAGGATTTTATTCCAGGCTTTCTCAAAGAGTTGTACAAGGTAAAGAATGATTTCGAGGTTGTTCTTAACAGGCTTGGCAATGAAGCATTAGTTATAATTAATGACCATGGCCTGGATGTAACAGACTTTGCCTATAAGGAAAGTGGACCCGCAGGTTATTTAGAGAAATTGGCTAATAGAAAATACATGCCCCCAGGTATTAGGGTTGAAGCCAGTGCACTTGATGTCAATTCCTGGTTTGCCAAAAGCAACCCTTTAAAAGCAAAAATTAAAGCATGTGCAGAAGCAGGACTCGTAACGCTTCTTGCTGAGGCGGTGGTACATTATAAAAGCAATTTGAGTGAGTATGAATCTGCAACTCAAGTTTTACGCAATCTCTACACGTTTGGCATCCTTGCAGACTTAACCAACAAATTGCAGGAGTATCGTGATGAAAACGAACTGATGTTGATTTCCGATGCTTCAGTATTTCTACGACAAATCATTTCGGATAATGACGCCCCATTTATTTATGAAAAAGTAGGCTCCAGGTTTAAGCATTACCTCATTGATGAATTTCAAGATACATCGGGTTTTCAGTGGGACAACTTCAGGCCGTTAATCGAAAACAGTCTTGCTGAAGAAAAATTCAATTTGATTGTAGGTGATGTGAAGCAAGCCATTTATCGTTGGCGCAGCGGCGATTTTGAATTATTGCTAAATGGGGTTGAAGATGGAATTGGCAGTGATCGAATTGAAATCAAAGACCTTACCCAAAATTGGCGTAGTCGCCAAAATATTGTCGATTTTAATAATTCATTGTTCAAATTTTCCAGTGAATTCTTAAAGCTTCAGGCTAAAAATAAAATTTCAGAGGTTGTGGATGAGGCCTCCAGAGTGGGACTACAAAATGAGGCAGAGAAAATCGAGGAGGCTTATTCGGCGGTAATTCAAGAAGGGGCAAAAAAGTTTGAATCAGGTGATAACGGACTGGTTCAATTAAAATTTTTCCCATGGGCTGATGAAAACGGGGTTGATTGGAAAGACAATTCGCTTGCTGAAGTGCCTCGCATGGTTGAAGAATTACAAGATAAAAAATACAACCTCAGCGATATAGCTATTCTGGTACGCACAAGACAGGAAGGAAGGGACGTTGTAGACTACCTCTTGAGTTACCAATCAATACAAGCAAAAAAAGGATATCGGTATGATGTGATTTCATCAGAGTCGCTTTATCTCGAAAATTCGTCAATCACCAGATTTCTGCTTTCAGTAATACGCTATATCTACAAACCTGATGACGCTATTCAGCGGGTTCAAATGGCCTATGAATATTGTCGGTACATCAAGAAAACAGATCATGAACTAAATTCATTATTTGCAGATTCATCCGATCAAAAGAGTCACGACAACTTCAACAAATTGTTTCCTGATGTGTTTTTTCAGAGCCTGAACGATTTACGAAAACTTCCTATCTACCAGCTTATTGAGCAGCTTATTCAATTATTTGAATTAGATAAATTCGATGAAGAGAGGGCATATCTCCAGGGGTTTTTAGATGCCATTCTCGACTTTACCAAGTCAGAAAATGACGACATCCTTTCATTTCTTACATGGTGGGATAAGCTAGGTAAAGACAGAACAGTCATGGTTTCTGAGGATCAGAATGCCATAAGGGTGATGACCATTCATATGGCCAAAGGTCTTCAATTTAAGGCGGTTGTGGTTCCATTTTGTGAATGGGGCCTAGATAACCTCCAGGGTTGGGACAACATTTTATGGAGTCAGAATCATCAAGGTCAACCATTTGATCAGGTGCCGTATTTGCCACTGAACTATACGACCAGTCTTAAATCAACGATTTTCTTTAAAGACTATTACAACGAAATGATCCGGTCTTATATAGACAATCTGAACATCATGTACGTAGCTTTTACCAGGGCTGAAGAAGTTTTGATGGCCTCATGTCTTCAACATAAGAGTAAGGGCGAAATTAGAGGCACATCGGGCCTCATAGGCGAGTATTTCAAATCAGATTTCAAGGTGGGAAATTTTATTCCTCAAGTTGAGCAAACTAATGAGGAAATGAAATTAGGTACTTATCCTAATGTTGGAATCGAAGAAATTGATCTGGAATTTAATCCACTAGCACTAGACTACTTTCCAAGTTATACCTGGAACGATCGGCTAACAATCAAGCGAGAATTATCTGGATTAAAAGCACCGGAAAACGCAGAGGTTGATCCCATTGTAATCCTGGAAATATTCAAGTCGCTTGAATCCGTGGCCACTCTAGATTCAACCATCAATCAGAAAATAAATGAGGGATATGCCCATGCCGATCAAAGAGGTGTGATCAAAGCAAGAATACTTGAGCTGTTCAAAGATGAGAAAGTTGCTTCCTGGTTTAACCCTGCTACCGATGTAGCGATGGATGCCGTGGTTTTGACTATCGAAGGCGAATTAAAAGTCGACAGGATTGTGTACAGTAATCCGATGCAGATTGTGGTATTTACAATTGAAAAAAAAGAGGATGATTTACTTCAATTAAAGAAGGCCGTAGATTTTTTTAATAAGTCTAGTGCCGCCGAAAGTTTTCTATTTGATGTAAATGAAGAAACAGTTTTACAGGCCCATTGAAAATTGAACCCAGTAGAATGGTGTTGTCACTTTTTTCTTATTCTTTGATAGAGAACCTCACACTCAGCTTCCAAATAAGGCTGTAAATCAGAAAGTCTTCTGAGAGCATCCATAGAAGTATGCAAAACCGTTAGTACAAATATTTTGTTATCTGTGGTCTCGCAGATCAAAAAGTGATTGTTCACTCTGAAGGCCTTAAATCTATTTGATATTGGAGTTTTGAGCTTTAATAATCCGGGGTTCAATTTTAGACTATTTATGGCTGTATCAAAATCGATCAAATATTTATCTGCAACCCTTTCTCCCCATTCTGCAACGGAATATTGATAAATCTCTTCGACGTTATCTAATGCCCTGTCTGTCAAAAAAACATCCGACATTACTTCCTTCTTTTCAAAAGTATGCTTTTTAGGCTATCGTCATGTTTTATTACTCTCCCTTCCATTACATCCCGATATCCAGATAAAATGGCCTTCCTAATATTTTCGGATTCCTTTTGCTCCTTATCTTTTCTTACCAAATCCCTTATATATTCACTTGGTGTACTGAAGAGTGAATTGTCACCTGACTGTTCTTTAATGAATCTTTTCAGTTCTTCGGTAAGTGCCACATTCAATGAATTTGCCATTTCTTAATATTTATTGTCAATATTTGACAAAAGTACAGATTTTATGAACACCAAAAATCGATAATAGATTCTAGCAGATAATCAGAACTAATTCAGTCAAAGTTTATTTCTTTGGCTCAATCAAATGAACTTCCTTCAATCCATAATTCACACCCTCGAAAAAAGCAAAGTCAAATGGGCGCAAACGACTTTGGTATTCCCTAATAAGAGAGCTGGCCTCTTTTTCAGAAGATATCTATTGCAAGAGTTAAAAACTTCAACTATATCTCCTAAGATCTATAGTCTTGAAGAATTCATACTTGGTTTTTCAAATTCCCAACTTGCTGATTCCCTCAGCCTCAATTTTGATCTGTTCGAGGTTTATCGAAAACTAAACCCCCAGGCTGAAAGCTTTGATAAATTTCACTATTGGGGTGAAATGCTGCTCCGTGATTTTGAAGACATCGACCAGCATTTGGTTGATCCTAAACAGATTTTTAAAGGAGTAAAAGATCAAAAGGAGTTAGAAGATAATTTCCGGTTCCTTGATCCGGAGCACCTGAAAATTATTCAATCATTTTGGGCAAGCTTTTTACCAAAGGCCTCAGGACAACAAGTGCAGTTTCTGAGGCTATGGGAAATCCTTCAAAAAGTTTATGATGAATTTAAGGTCAAGCTAAAATCACGGAACGAAGGATACCGCGGCATGCTCTACCGTGAGGTGCTTACCCTGCTTGAGATGAAGACTAAGCGATGGGAAAACGGCAAACTTGTATTCGCAGGATTTAATGCCCTTACCCAGGTTGAAGAGAAAATTATTGAATATTTCATCAAAGAAGCTAAGGCTGAAATTTTCTGGGATCTTGACCCCTACTATCTGAATGACGACAAACAGGAGGCAGGATTCTTCTTAAGGAAGTACCGTGAATTGGCCGCCTTTAAAGATTCATTCAGCGTGAGTGAACAAAGCTGCATTACGGGCAACGATAAAGAAGTCACCACCATCGGGGTTCCCTTAAAAATTGGTCAGGCTAAGGTTGCTGGTAAATTGGTTGCTGAGGAGCAAGGCCTCAATGACGAGAAAACCGTAGTAGTACTTGCTGATGAAGGGCTCCTTTTTCCATTGCTCAATAGCATACCATACAATGTTAGTAGTGTTAACGTTACCATGGGGTTTCCGCTAAAAAACACTCCCCTTTACAGCTTGCTCCAGAGCCTCCTTGAATTGCAACAAAATGTGCGGGAAAATAAGGACGGAACACTTTATTTCTATTATCAACATGTGCTGGCAGTTCTTCGGCATCCATACATAATCGAATCATATCCTGAACCTGTAAAGCAAATTGGCGACCTAATTGAAAAGTACAATAAAGTGTATGTCGGCGCTTCCTGGCTAATAGAATTCGAACAATTTTTTGAAAGGATATTTATAGCTGTAAATGAAGCAACGCTTGCTCCGTACATTGAAGATTTGCTAACCGCTTTGGTAAAAGAAGGAAACAGCCTTGAAAATGAATATATCCATCAATTTTTAAAGCAAGCCAGGCGTTTAAGCGATTTGGTTAATTCACGGGAAATCAAGTTAGATCTCGACGTCTTCCTGAGGTTGTTCAGGCAAATAATTCAATCAACCAGGTTGCCATTTTCCGGTGAGCCTCTGAAGGGGCTACAGGTGATGGGTATTCTTGAAACCCGCAACCTTGATTTTGACAATGTAATTGTGCTGTCTATGAATGAGGGTTCATGGCCAGCAGACACCAGGTCTTCATCCTTTATCCCATACAATATCCGCAAGGCTTTTGAGCTGCCCACTTTTGATCAGCAAGAGTCTATCTATGCTTACCTTTTTTATCGTTTGATGCAGCGGTCGAAAAGGGTCTGGTTTCTTTATAATACCGAAGAGGATTTCAACATGAATGGCGAAATCAGTCGGTACGTTAGGCAGTTGGAAGCCGAATCTGGTCTAAAAATCAATCATCAACTTTTGAATATTCCGGTTAAGGTTTCCCCAGCCGAACCCATCATTATAAAGAAAGATGAAAAGGTACTTAATGAGCTCAAGCAATTCACGATGCAGATCGAAAAGCCCCGTAGATTGACCCCGTCAGCTTTGAATATTTACCTTGACTGTAGACTTAAATTCTATTTCAGGTATATCACCAAAATGTATGAGCCTGAAGAGGTGAAGGAAGAAATTGACCCCGGTTCCTTCGGCAATATCCTCCATTTAACCATGGAGCTCCTGTACGGAAATTACACAGAAGAAACGGGGCAGAATACGGTGACCTCTGATAATATAGTTGAGTTGAGAAAGCAGTTGCCAGAAGTGGTAGAGCATGCTTTTAGAAAACATTACGGCTTGGTTTCGGAGCAGGATTTCAAGTTTGAGGGGAGGAATATTATAGCCAGGGCCATTATTCTAAAATTTGCCAATGCCATTTTAGATAAAGATACTGCGTATGCCCCTTTTGATGTAATCGGTTTAGAAGCTGGAGAAAGGGAAGGTTTTTCGTTGGAATTGCCAATTGACCTGAACACTACTGTTGCCCTAAAAGGCATTATCGATAGGATTGATCTCAAGGATGATGTAGTTCGGGTAATCGACTATAAAACCGGCAAGGATGAAAAGAAAGGCGAAGACATCCATTCCCTCTTTGACCGGGATGACAAAAAGCGTAACAAAGCTGTAATGCAGGTGCTTTATTATGCACTAATGTTCCAAAATGGGTATCCTGAAATGAACCAGCCGATAACCCCAGGCATATATAATAGCAGGGAACTTTTCAGCGAAGAATTTGATCTGAAGCTTAAAATGCTGAATGAAAAAGGTCGTTATTCCCAGGTGTGGGATGCGAGGCCTCTCCTACCCGAATTTGAAAGTGAACTTTCCGGGTTATTGCGTGAGATTTTTGATCCCACGATTGACTTTGATCAGACTGATGATGTGAAAAAATGCCGATGGTGTCCATACAAGGGCATTTGTCATAGAAATTGATGACTCGGCAGTTTACCCTCTCTTCTCAGCTTTTTCACCAGCTTCAACTTTAAAAGGCAACCTATTTTCTTTGGGAGGGAAAAGACAGGTTGTGTAATCAGAGAAACTACAGGGCGGATTGAAGGCATAATTAAAGTCGATCAATGTTGATTCATCATCATTGGGCTTTCTTATTTTTAAGTATCTACCTGCACCATAAGTAGTATCGCCGGATGTTTCATCGGCAAACATGATAAAGCCGCCTTTTTCCATTAGCAATTTGTATTCTGATCCCCCATAGTTAAATGAAACTGTTCCAACAAAATCAGTAGTCTCTTCAATTCCAAGAACCGTAGGAACGGTGCTCTTAACTGGTTTATCAAAAAGCTTAACCTTGCCTTCGATAATGAACTCATTGGTTGGTTGGTAATACTCGAATCCTTTGAAATTTTTTATTGACGGGTTCGTAGTATCCAGTAACCTCAGATAGTACTTGCCGCCAAATCGTGTGACATACCATTGAAAATTACCAGACATCAGACGCTTTGAATTGCCATTATTTTCAATAATAAATGTGTATTCGCTGATTACACTACCCTCGCTATTCACTACTTCCGAATCGCCTGTAGATCTAAAAACCATAGAATCATCAGTCAATTCAATAGTCCCTATCACGGCTGGCACTCCATCATATTTGATTTTATGGATATTGGATGTATCACTGCCGAATTCGTTTGTCGTTAATGGACTCAATTCGAACATCCCTATCAATTGCAAATAGAACAGTCTGGGGCCGGCCGGTTTGCTGTTCTTTCTTTTTTCAAATTGCACAAGGTAATCTTCATCAATTCGCAATTTATCGTTTTGGGCATCCTGGCAAGCAGTAATCATTATCAAGAAGACGACACAAAGTTTAACCCTCTTTATTTTCATAAAATATCGCTTGATGACCATACTCAAGGTAGTAAAAAAAGGCCTACCCTTTACGGATAGACCTCCACAAAATAGCTGGTAAACTAAAGTTATTTCTTGGCAACAAGCTTGATATCAAGCTTGAATTCATCACTTAATATGGCATTTTCAACTTTCCAGCCATACATCACCTCATGAGCTGTTCGGTCTATTTTTACGACAGCATCAAAAGTGTATGAGTCACCAGCGCTATTGCCGGTAGCATCAAATTTGATCTCTTTAGTAATTCCACGAATTGTCAAATCCGCTGTTATATCGTATTTGCTACCTGTCTTCGTTGCAGACTTTATTTTCAAGGTAGATTCAGGGAATTTCTTAGCATTGAAAAAATCATCTGACTTTAAATGCTTTTCCAATTTTGCTTTGTCTTTTGGGTCATCCTGGATGTCACCATTAGTAATGCTGTTCATATCAACAACAAATTCCCCACCTACAATCTTATCCCCTTCAAGCTCAAGATTTCCCGATTTTAAATTGACTGTTCCCCAGTGCTCATACGATTTGGCCAAATGATAGCCTGTCCATTTGACTTCACTTGCGTTCGTATCAACTGTATATTTCTCTTTTGTTTCACCCGCGGCGAATGAGGTATTGGCAAATACCGTCAGGGTCAATGCGTAGATCAATTTTTTCATTTGTTAAAATTTTGTTTCAACCTAATAACAGCAATCGATTAGAAAAAGATCAACTGATGACCAAAATTGTCTTTTGAACGACCTAACGAAAAAAGTGAAAGAGACCCTTAACCTTGATTTTTATCGTTAGCGGTTCAGCCCATGATCTCGTATAAATAAAAAAAGCGCCACTATCAAGTGGCGCTCCTATCTCTTATATTAATCGATATCTATTATTCAACTATGAAGCGTTTGATAAGCTGATTCCCTGCAATATTGATTTGAGCCAGGTATATCCCGCCTTCCAAACCTCGTCTATCAAATTCCAAGGCTCCTTTGCCGCTTACAAGCCCATATTCATAGCTTCTTAACGTTCTCCCGGATACATCTAAAATAGTCATACTAATGTGCGATGGCTGTGCTAATTCGTATTCAATTTGAGCTACATCAATTACCGGGTTCGGATATAAACTCAAAGAATTTGAAATTAAGTAGTCTTCAAGAGCTGTAACCGTAGGTTCGCCCTGAATCACCAGGTCGTCAATTGCCCAACCCCAACCTGTTGCGCCTGGGTCAGAAAATAGTCTCAACCTGAACAAAAGCGTATCACCTGCTGCAAACTGATCCCTGATTTCAAGGTCATGATTAATGTAAAACTGCTGGTTCCCATCAAGCCCATTGGTATACAGGCTGTCCCATTCAGGATCAAATGAAGAGTCATAGCCATCAATTAAACCAACCCACTCGTAGCCGTCTTTGGTGGCCTCAATACGCACATAATCCCAAAATTCATCGTCTCCAAATACAGTGCCTTCCTCACCAGTTTCCACTACAACAACATCACGGTAGCTAAACAAGCTGTTCTCAGACTGAACAATAACCGGTGATCTCAGGATAAATTGATAATCGTTGTTGGTGCCGTAGGGGTGATTGGAATGCAGTGCTACATTAGAAAAACCTGTAAAGGTTCTTGCATCAAAGCCGAATCCAACGAAATCGGTCTCGAGGCCACTGTTGAAATCATTTGAATAACCGATATCTATATCGTTTGTTTCAAAAAGGAAGTATTCTTTTGATGGCACAGCGAATGCCTCACCAGCTTTATAAGAAATCAAATGGACATCACTTTTACCATTGACCCCTGGGTTTTCTGAAAATAGCTGAAGTGTTCCAACTTCATTGGCTCCAAAGAAGCCTGCGAGGTTATCGTCAATGTAAATCTCAGTAGAATCGAAGACGCTTTGATAGCCAATCTCAAGGTTGAAATTTCCGTTTGGTGAAATAAATACTTTAGCCAGGTTAGGAGCTACAGTCACACCCACTTCTACCTCAAGGTCATGCGTCCAAATGCCTCTACCATATGTAGCCACAACCACCTGACTATCCTGAATTTTAAACCCATAAACGGGTACTGGTGGCAGGTTTGCCTCAAGGGCATGCCACGATGCACCGGCATCTGTTGATTCAATAATTCCTATGTCTGTTCCGACCCAAATTTGATCGGGGTCGTTTGGCATGACCAACAAAGCATAAGTTGCAACATCAGGAAACCCCCTTGAGCTTTCATCAAGTTTAATCCTGGCATTAGCACCCGTGAAACCAGAAATGTCCGTCCAGGTATTACCGAAATCTTTGGTTTCGAGAATTTTAGGCCTGGCAGCAAATGAGAATAAAGCGTACGCAGTGCCTGGATTAATAGGATGCGTTCCCAATCCAGAAATATCCCCTAATTCATCTCCATCATAAAAATTAGTATGTGAGAAAGTTTCGCCTCCATCAGTGCTATAGAAAAGGCGTTCATCTTCTGTCAAAGCGGCACCAGCCCAAATTACGTCGGCATCTCCTGTTGAAACTTCAACTTCCATTGAGTTGGCAAATCCCCATAAGCTGTCGATTTCAATTGATCCCCAGGTATCCCCAAAATCGTTTGATTTCCAAACACCACTTGCACCAACCGCAAAAATCCTGTCAGGAACTGTTTTATTGTTCGAAAGCCTTGATCTGAATGGACCGTTACCTGAACCTGCATCAGCCACACCTGTGGTAGTCCGCCATGTTTCGCCGCCATCAGTACTTCGAACGATGCTGTTGAATTGGCGAGTACCAATCATTTGATTTGGGTCTCTGTTATTCCACAAAGCCTCTGCACCATCTCCACCGAAAGCGAACTTCCAATGTGTGGAAGCTGAAGCTTCATCACCAGCCCCTACAAAAAATGTTGAGTTATCCTGCATGCCGCCGATGTAGCGGTTCTGACCTGGTGCTTTATCTGCTCCGTAAAACTGTGTTGTGTTCAAGCCAAATCCGGCGTAAGTCCAATCATTATCAGGCTCTCCTGGATTTGTGCCAGAGTTTGAAACATATACCCCTCCATCATTAGTAGCTATCCATTTAAATGTCTGATTAGCTTCATTTGTGATGACAGGAATAAGGTTATGATGATCAGGATGAATCCCTTCAAAGTTTTCAAATTGGTCATTGGTGAAAGTATTCAAGGAGTCAAATGCCAAATATGCATCACTAATGTTATCTGTCACCTTAAAGCCTACCGTAGCTTCTCCCCATATTACAGAGATTTTTGATTCTGGAAGATTAGCCGGGTCAAATTCTCCACCCTCAGCTAAGTGTGGCCAGAAAAAATATATCTGGTTGTATTCATGCCCTAAATTCTCGCCACCATTTTGTGCAATGTTGGCATCAGGCTCTTCTGAGTACTCTACCGCATTTATATAGAGATATTCTCGGGTATCCATGGTGGTGTCTTCACCAACATTAAATTCCAAAAGATTCCACGCTCCGTCCTCCTGCTGGTCCCGGAACGAGGCCATTAGCTGACGGTCATTATCGATATCCCAAACCTGGAAAGGAACCTCAACATAGTCTTCATATGTGAAACCTGTTTTTGGAACACCAGCTCCTTTCTTACCAACGGTGAACCTATGTGCTTTTTGAGTACCCTGACCGAAGCGTATTTCTACAGAAACAAATAAACTGTCTGGAGATTCTCCCAAATCTAATCCGGGGCGGAAGTTTCCATTGAACGCATTAGTTGCAAAGAAATCTTCAGTGCCATCTGTATCAATAGAGAGGATCGTATTTTCTATGCTATCCCGCTCTGAAAGAGAGAACCTCCAAAGATCAACTCCTCCTACATATACAATTTCGTCATCAAAAGGATGAGCCGTGATAATGTTATCGTAGAACCCCTGACTTAAAAAGTCAATATTAGGCCCACCATTGTCTTCTTTTAACACCTGCCAGGTAACCCCGGCATCATTTGAGTAATATAAATCAGCATTGCTCCCTGAGCGGGTTCCAACAACTGAAGCCCAAACATTAGAGCTGTTCGTTGGTGAAACAGCTAGTTCTACCCTTCCTTCAGGCGACATCCCGTTGTTGGACAAAGACCATGTATCACCGCCATCTGTTGACTTATAAACACCAATTCTATTTACAGAGGCATACTGAACATTGAAATCGTTAGGATCAGCATCTAAATCCTGAATGGCTCTGTCTAATTCTAAATTCTTAGACCATGTCGCCCCACCATCTGTTGATTTATAAATGCCAGAAACCAGGTCATCTTCCCAGACACCATTTTGGACAGCCATTAAAACAATATCAGCGTTTGCCGGGTCAACAATAATTCTATTGACATTCCTGATCGTTCTAATGTCACTTTCAGCAGTCAATGAAGTCCATGTTTCTCCAAAATCTTCTGACTTAAATAAGCCGAAACCATCTGCTTCCACAATCCAGCCCTCACCAGTACCTGCATATACCACCGCAGGGTCGGCAGGCGAAATCGCCAGTGCATTGGTACTTAAATTTGGCAGTGCCGCTGATTTGTTTGTCCATGTTTGCCCTGCATCAGTGGTTTTCCAAATACCACCACTTGCTGTGCCGGCCAACCAGGTATTCTGTGTGGCATCAGTAGGATCAATTACCAGAGCCCTTGTTCTTCCTGCAACATTGCCAGGCCCTCTTTCTACAAACTCAATCGACTTCGTTCTTGCGTAGGCGCTGTTTTGCCTTAATTTCTTAAGCTCTTTTAATTTATAATTCGCCTCATACTCAGGCTTTTGTTTATCCCTTGGTGTACGTAACTGTCTCTCAATAATGCCATGCATTTCCGGGGCATCCATTTTAGGCTTGTGTACTTCATTTGGGACTTTGGATACAATTGGTTTCTGTGGAACATTAACATCATTGTTAGTAATGATCGTAGCGATAGCACACAAAAATCCTGTTACGAGTAGTACTAATTTTTTCATAAAATAAAATTGGGTTAAGAAATCAGATCTGCTTGATTAAAAATTGCTAATTAAGTCTTTATTGCAAGTTGGGAAGGCGAAAGTACCACCAAATGGGTGATTCGGAAAAGCGAACAATCTTTAATTCGATAGTTTTATAATATTTAGGTATCACCAAAACAAAATACACTTATAAAAGTTCGGGTGCAATTTATCCTATAACCTATTAGATTGAACGATTATGACTACAAAATCAATACTAATCACTTCGATTATTTTAATATCAGGCTGCACCCAACCCGATAACCGACAATCAATCGATGGAATAACTAATGAGGTGGAAATCGTTCGGGATAAATGGGGTGTAAATCATATCTATGCTCAGAATCAACATGATCTCTTTTTTGCTCAAGGTTATGCCGCTGCAAAAGACCGCTTATTCCAGTTTGAGATTTGGCGAAGACAGGCTACAGGTACAGTCGCAGAAATTTTAGGCCCCAGGGAATTAAAGAGAGATATCGGAACCAGGTTATTCATGTTCAGGGGGGATATCAGTGAGGAAATGGCGCATTATCATAAAGATGGAGTCGAAATTATCACAGCCTATACAGCAGGAGTGAATTCATTTATTAATGAAGCGCTTTTAAATCCTGAATTGCTTCCACTCGAATTTAAGATACTCAATATTAAGCCCAAGCTATGGACACCCGAAGTCGTTATTTCAAGACATCAGGGATTGCTTGGAAATATCAATGATGAATTAAGAATAGGCCGGCTGGTGGGTGCTATTGGTGCAGACAAAACAAAGGACTTAATGTGGTTTCATCCAAAAGATCCAACAATTGAATTGGATACCTCAATTAACGCTGATCTGCTGACGGATGACATTTTAGAATTATACAATGCATACAGAACTTCGGTAAAGTTCAAACCTGAAGATATTATGGCCGAGTATCGGGCGTTTTCGGATAATCTTGATCAAGATCTTTATAGTGCAAATGAATTAGACGATCGAGACTTTAACATTGGCAGTAATAATTGGGTTTTGTCTGGCAATAAAACCAAAGATGGGAATACCTACATGGCCAATGACCCGCACCGGACTATTGCCATTCCATCTCTTCGATATATCACACATCTCTCAGCTCCAGGGTGGGACGTAATTGGTGGAGGAGAACCAGAAATTCCTGGGATTTCAATCGGTCATAATCAACACGGTGCTTGGGGGCTTACAGTGTTCAGAACTGACGGCGAGGACATGTACGTTTATGATCTCAATCCTGACAACCTGCTACAGTATTACTACCAGGGAGCATGGGAAAACATGAAGACCATTACTGAAAAGATTAGTGTTAAAAATCAGGAGGATGTTGAGGTTGACCTCAACTACACCCAACATGGCCCTGTCACCTATATTGACAGTGTTAATCTAAAGGCCTATGCAATCAGGTGCGCCTGGCTGGAAGTAGGAAGTAGCCCCTATCTCGCTTCTCTGCGTATGGATCAGGCCACTACTTGGGAAGAGTTTCGTGACGCCTGCGATTATAGTTTTATCCCCGGCGAAAATATGATTTGGGCAGACAAGGAGGGTAACATTGGATGGCAAGCGGTTGGTTTAGCACCCATCCGTAAAAACTGGAGTGGCCTGGTGCCTGTGCCTGGAGATGGTAGATATGAATGGGACGGCTATCTTCCGATCAACCAAAAACCAAACGTTGTTAATCCCGAATCAGGGTTTTTTGCAACAGCCAATCAAAACGTGACACCAGATGATTATACCAATTGGGATGCAATTGGCTTCAGTTGGGCTGATCCCTATCGGGGTGATAGAGTTAATGATGTCTTATCTGGTTCTGACGATTTTAGCATGGCTGACATGAAGGCCCTGCAAACAGATTATTATTCACTACCGGCAGAAAAGTTAGTGCCACTCTTTCTCAATCTTGAAGTAAACAACGATAAAGTGAAAGCCGCCCAGAATTTACTGGCTGATTGGGACTTCATTCTTGATCAGAATTCAACCGCTGCCGGTGTTTATTTTGCAGTTGAAAAAACCCTCAGGGAAGCGGCACACTATCATTTTGTGCCTGATGAAGCTAAACAAATCATAAACCCTACAAATATTCAACTCCATACAGTTTTGAGCTGGGTTACTAAACCGGATGAAAGATTTGGAAAACCGTTGAATATGGCCCGGGATACTTTTTTACAAGAAGTCCTTGCCCTTGCTGTAAAATGGCTGGAAGATAAGGTGGGCAGCGACCCAAACGACTGGCAATATGGCCAGATTGGTTACAAACATGTTTATGTTACTCATCCACTTTCACAAGCTGTTGATAGCGAAACAAAGCAACGACTTGACGCTGGTCCAGTGCCCAGAGGTGGCAATGGCTACACCCCTAACTCTACTAGTAATAACTTAAACCAATCAAGTGGCGCCTCATTTCGGATATTGGTCAACACCGGTGATTGGGATGCAACATTGGCCACGAATCCTCCAGGGCAGTCTGGTGACCCCGCCAGCCCATTTTATAAAAACCTATTTAATGATTGGAGTAATGATGAATATTTCCCCCTATTTTATTCCAAGGGTAAAGTCGATAGCGTTGCAGTAGAACGAACGCTACTGAAACCAGCATCTAACTAAAACGTAGTCTTGTAGCTATGAATTCCCATTTAGAAATTACCGATGACCAATTTGAAGAGCAATTTTCAAACGAATCTTTCCCAGCTCAACATTTTAGTCACGAGGCGCATATCCGGCTGGCATGGATTCATCTAAAGAAGTATGGCCTTGATAAAGCCATTTCCAACCTAACGAACCAAATAAGAAACTTTGCCAACCGTAATGGAGCGCCCGATAAATATAATGTGACCATAACCATAGCGGCAATTAAGGCAGTTCGCCATTTCATGTTGAAATCATCCACAGCTGAATTTGAAAGCTTTATCCATGAAAACCCACGCCTTGTTCATAGCTTTAAAAATTTGCTGGATGCTCACTATAGTGCGAATGGCTATACAACAAATAAGGCTAAAACATCTTATCTGGAATCCGACCTTCTTCCATTCGATTAAATGAGGTTGTATTAATCTTTTTCGTACTCATGAAAAAAAAAGAAGGCCATATTCTAATTGTTGATGACGACAAAGATGTGTTGGCAACGGCCAGAATGTTTCTAAAACAGGAGTTCATACATGTGCAGATTGAAAACGACCCGCAACAAATAACGCATCATTTAAGTCAATTTGAGTATGATGTAGTGCTTCTTGACATGAATTTTAAAAAGGGTGAAAGCGATGGAGCTGCTGGTATGCGCCATCTCAATGAGATACTCAATTATAACCCTGCAATTTGTGTTATTCCAATGACGGCCTATGGAGAAATTGAATTGGCTGTAAAAGCGGTGAAAGCCGGTGCTATCGACTTCATCTCAAAACCATGGGAGAATGAAAAGTTATTGGCAACGATAAATTCAGCTTTCAAACTGCGTCAGTCAACAGTTGAAAACCAACGGCTAAAAGAAACTCAAAAAACCTTAAGCCAGGATCTTGAACATGGTGTCGGAACATTCATTGGACAATCAACGGCATTTTTAAAAGTTTTAGAAACAATTAAAAAAGTAGCGCCTACTGATGCCGGAATTTTATTACTGGGAGAAAATGGTACTGGTAAAGAATTAGCTGCCAGGGCAATTCATAAATACTCAGACAGGGCAGATAACGTTTTCATAAGCGTTGATCTCGGCTCATTAAGTGAAAACCTTTTCGAAAGTGAACTTTTCGGACATGTGAAGGGAGCATTCACAGATGCAGTTGAAAACAAGATCGGTCGATTTGAACTTGCCCATGGCGGAACCATTTTCCTGGATGAAATCGGAAATCTATCCCCGCCACTGCAATCCAAGTTGCTAACTGTATTACAAAACCAAAAAGTTACCCCGGTGGGTTCATCAAAAGAAATCCCCATTAATGCCAGGATTGTATGCGCCACCAATATGAAACTGTACGAAATGGTCCAGGATGGCAGTTTCAGGCAAGACCTACTTTACCGAATTAATACGGTCGAAATTGAACTGCCACCCCTGCGGGAGAGGCTAGATGATATTCCACTCCTTATAAACCACTTCCTTGAATTATTTGGCAAGAAATACCACAAGCCTAAGTTGAGGATCGACAAGTCAATGTTATCAAGGTTTGAAAAGAATCATTGGCCAGGTAATATTCGAGAACTTGAACACACTATTGAGAGGGCGGTAATACTAAATGAGGGACAACTGATGGATGCAGCCAACCTAATGTTGACTGATTCCTCCACTTCACTTCAAACAAATGACACCCTGAACCTTAAGGAGAACGAAAAGAAACTCATAATTCAGGCTTTGGAACAGCATCAAGGCAATATCACCAGGGCAGCTAAAGAGCTTGGCATCGATCGATTGGCCCTTTATCGAAGAATGGAGAAATACGGCATCTAATCCTATCTGGCAGGGATTGGAAGTCATTTGGCAGGATTTGTAATTAAGCCCAAAATTCTCCGACTTCTGGAAATCACTTTTGGCAGGTTCTGAAAGCTGATTGGCAGAAAAAATTCCAACAAAATCTGTCACTTTGATAAGCAATCAAGAAACAAAGGCATGAACTTGATATGGTATAATCCTGATGACGATAAATACGAATTTGGAAACTCTGACATTTTCAAATTGCTCAAATACAACAGTGCGAACTCATCTAGATTTATGCTACTTACATGTTTGGCAGGTGATAGATTAGCCGTTGCCGATAAAATCACGACACATCTAAATTCTCTGAGAGGATCATAAAAATATTAAAGATTAAATGTTCCATAGCTGGTTGAAAAAGGCCGGGAGTCCAAACGGGAGTTCCGGTTCTTTTATTTAATGTCATTTCTATTTCGATCAATATCTCTTTGGGCGAATTCTTCAGTACATTATCTTAAATC
The DNA here is from genome assembly GCA_040222875.1 of Cyclobacteriaceae bacterium. Lineage (GTDB taxonomy): Bacteria > Bacteroidota > Bacteroidia > Cytophagales > Cyclobacteriaceae > JAJCYL01. The sequence goes on from JAVKCG010000027.1 coordinate 93,104, forward strand.
TTCTATTAGTGCAACAATAATTGGTTACTCTTGTGGCTAATTCTCATGAGAGGTCAGTTAATTGTGTGCGCTAATTTTAAAAGAGATTTTTAATGAGCCAGTCGGTGCTAATTGTTGATGACGATAAATTAATCCTGATGCTTTTTGAGCGGATGATTAAGCACATAAAACCTAAAATCATTGTTGACACTTACACTAATGTTGAAGCTGCCTTAGCTCAGCTAAGCAATGCGTCGATAAATCCTGATGTGATTTTTTTAGACTTAAATATGCCCATAATAAATGGATGGGAATTCTTAAATGGCTACCTGGAGTTAAAAGAAAAACTGAGCTTGAGCTCACGGATTTATATCCTAACCTCTTCAATAGATAAAAAGGACAAGGTCAGGGCCGATGCAGTCAACAATGTTGCCGGTTTTCTTGAGAAACCTGTTACCCTGGACAAGCTGACGGACATACTGAATAACGAATTCCCGGAATAACCCACTTGGTCGTTGGGCAGGCCATCAGTGAAAAGAATTCAGGTTAATATTGTTCTATGAATTGGAACGATGTTATCAAATATGCCAACAATGGCAGCCCACAACCTGATAGAAAAGTAAGTAAAACCGATGATGAATGGCTGCAGCAATTAACCCCATCACAGTATCGGGTGACCAGAAAGAAAGGGACTGAGGCGCCGTTTTCTGGTGAATTTTGTGAAAGACATGAACCTGGAAAGTACGGTTGCATTTGTTGTGACACAGAATTATTTGACTCCGGGTTGAAGTTCGATTCGCATTCTGGTTGGCCAAGCTTTACAGAGCCCATCAAGGAAAATGTGATAAAGTACGAAAAAGATTCTTCACATGGCATGGTGCGGGTGGAGGTAATGTGCAACGTTTGTGAAGCACATCTTGGGCATGTTTTCCCTGATGGCCCCAAACCAACGGGGCTCAGGTTTTGCATCAACTCTGAGAGCCTCAAATTGATTGAATAACATTTTGTGCCCGTAAATTCGATTATGGCTAATTCACAATAAATAGCCGTACTTTGGATATCTTCATTGTATACATTGCTGAGCAATGAGCCATCTGTCAGTTGATATAAATTGTGATATGGGTGAAAGTTACGGCCGCTTCAGAGTAGGCAATGACGAAGCTATCTTTCCATACATCTCTTCTTGCAATATAGCATGCGGATTTCATGGAGGTGACCCACTCCACATAGAGCGTACAATTCAATTGGCTCAACAATATGATGTGCAAATAGGGGCACATCCTTCTTATCCTGACCTCAGCGGTTTCGGGAGAAGGAAAATGGAAATTCCATTGGAGGAATTAAAGGCTTTAGTTAAGTACCAGATTAGTGCTGTAAAGGGTTTGGCTGAAAGCCATGGGGTTCCACTCAAATATGTGAAACCACACGGCGCATTATACAATACTGTAGCAAAAAGTGAGGCAGAATCCAGGGCAATTATTGAAGCGGTCAGAGAAATCAGCGGTGACCTTATTCTTCTTGGCCTGGCTGGCAGTGTAACTGCAGAATTGAGCATCAAAATGGATCAACCATTTGCTGCAGAGGCATTTGCAGATAGAAAGTATGAAAGCGATGGCTCATTAAGATCAAGAAATTTGGAAGGTGCGGTACTCACTGATCCTGAAAAAGCAGCACAGCAGGTTTTATCAATAATTAAGGATGAAAAAGTAATTGCCTATAACGGTGATTCGGTTTCAATCAAAGCTGACAGTATTTGCATACATGGAGATAATACCAATGCTGTGCACATTCTTCAAAGCATTAGTGAGTCGCTGGACGCTGAGGGGATTATGAAGAAAAGTTTCGTATCATGATCGAAATCGTACCGTTTGGAGAAGCCAGCCTACTAATAAATTTTGAGCAAAAAGTTGACCTGGCAATCAACAGGCAGGTAACTCACTTAAACAGGCAGTTACAACTAAGCAATATTGAAGGAATCACTTTTACAATACCAGCTTATTGCTCTTTGACGGTTGGTTTTGATAATGAGCGATGGTCATTTGAGGAGCTAAGGCTATTTATCTTAGAGATTTCAAAAGCATCTACATCTAATGATGACAGTGCCCACTTAAAGTTTCAGTTACCAGTTTGTTACGAGGGTGAATTCGCACCAGACATGGAAGAAGTCATGCGCCAAACCAAGCTGCCAAAAAAGGAGATAATTGACCTTCATTCTCAGGGTAGGTACACAGTCTATATGTTAGGGTTTTTACCTGGATTTGCATACCTCGGTACAGTTGCTGATCAAATTATTTGTCAAAGAAAAAAAGAGCCCCGGCTACGGGTTCCTCCCCGTTCAATCGGAATAGCCGGGTACCAAACAGCAATCTATCCGTCAGAAACACCAGCCGGGTGGCAGCTAATTGGTCAAACGCCTGTTGATGTTTTCATGGCAGGTAAAAAAGATCCCTTCCTATTGAAAGCTGGCGACGAGGTAACATTTAACCGAATCGATATGAGGGAGTTTGACCGAATCAGAGAAAAAGTGGTAAACGATACTTTCGACTATAAGAGTTTGCATGGCTGAAATGAACCTTCATTTTTTGAAACCAGGCCTTCAAACCACCATTCAAGATCGTGGACGGTTTGGGTATGAGGCGTTTGGTGTACCGCGATCAGGTGCTTTAGATAAAATCGCATACAATCAAGCCAATTATCTGGTTGATAACCCTGAAGGTTCTCCCGTATTTGAAATCACATTAACGGGGCCACAAATTGTATTTGACAGCAATTGCCAAATTGCTTTGACTGGTGCAGATATGGGTGCATCCGTCAATGGTATTGAAGTGCCCATCTGCGAGACAGTAAATTTAGGAATGGGTTCAACATTGGTTTTTAAAGGTGTAGCCAAAGGATGCAGGGCCTACCTGGCCATTCGGGGTCAGTGGCAGGTCAGGCAATGGCTGGGCAGCTGTTCTAAGGCCACAATTAATCCTGAAGTTTTAACGCCCGATAGCCTGGTTGAAAAAGGCAATAAGCTAAAAATAATACCAGTAAAGCCCATTAAACCTCGTAAGGTGGAAAGGCCAGGCATATTTTCATCAGGGGCTGAGACAGTTGGGATATTACCAGGCCCTGAATTTGAGCAATTTTCGCACAAGTTTATCGCACAATTTTTTAGCACAGAATTCTCTATCTCCGCTGATAGCAACAGAATGGGGCTCAGGTTAGGCCAACCTATTTCATTAGGGAAAACATCAAGTGAAATCATTTCTTCGGGTGTAGTTCCCGGAACAATCCAAATAACTAATTCGGGTCAACCAATAATCTTATTAGCAGATGCACAAACAACCGGTGGTTACAATCGTATCGCTAATGTATGTGCTGATGATCTAAACAGATTGGCTCAAAAGAAACCCGGTGATCTTATTCGGTTTAAGTTATGCTGAGCTAAGCGCCAACTCCAACTTCTTTCAGCAACACCAGAGCCCATCCCATGGGACTTCCAATAAATGAATTTTATACTGCTGAGCCTCTTCAGTAATCTGTTTTAATGTCTTTATTCATCGGGATTTTTAGCTGAAACTTAATATTCTCATCCAGGCTCCCATCCAAAACATCAAGGCCGTACTTGACCTTTCTGGGATCATCGTAAACCATTGTACCAAATAATCTATCCCAAAATGAAAAGATGTTACCAAAATTCGTGTCAGTCCATGGGCGTTCAAAGTGGTGGTGAAATTTGTGCATGTTTGGCGTTATAAAAACGACACTCAGTGCTCTATCCAGCCAATTGGGGATGCTAAAATTGCCATGTGTCCAATACGCAAAAAATATGGTGCAAACCCGGTAAAAAACATAGAATGATACTGGAATTCCAAATACAATTACCGTTGAGATTGCAAAAACTTCTCTTAAAAAGTAATCTTCGGGATGATGCCTGGTTCCAGTGGTGGCATCAACCTTAGTATCACTGTGATGCACCATATGTAGCTTCCACATCCATTTAACCCTATGCAGGAGATAATGTACCCAATATTGGGCTACAAGATCCAACGCCATGACAGCAATTAATAGTCGGCCCAAATTGGAAGCTCAATCCAATTTAAGAGCCCTACCCTGCTTTCGGATATCCAGAAAAATACTGCCACTGTTGCTATACCTACCAACAGATTAATGATCAATGAAAATGATAAAAAAACGAGATTGATGCCGTCATGCCTAAGTTTCTTGTAATCATGTTGAACAAGGGGGACTACCAACTCCAGCAACCAAACAAACGATAGACAACCAATCACCCACAACAGCTTTTGCCAGGCTGGCATGTTTTCAAAAAATACTAAGAATGATTCCATCGTGACAATCTAGATTACTTGTTTTAATGCTTTTGTAAAGGCTTCAACTTCTTCTAATTTGCCGGTGCTGATCCGGCACCATTTTGTTAGTGGCGGAAATGGCCTCCCAATCAGAACCCCTTTCTCCTTCATTGCTGCCTGAAGCTCCTTAATCTCTCGGCCACTTTCAAAGAAAACAAAGTTGGTACTTGACTTCACATACTTTAATCCTAATTCATCAAGTGTACTATAAATCAGTTTTTTTCCAGCCATATTCTGATCCAGGCTGTACTTGTAAAAATCCAGATCGTCCATTGCTGCTTTTGCAGCTTCAATTGCCAGAATATTAGTATAAGCAGGGACATGATCCCTCAATCTCCTGGCTATATCTGGCCTCGCAATCATGTAGCCAAGCCGCATACCAGCCAACCCATAAACTTTAGAAAATGTCCGGCAAACAATCACATTCAAATCTTCTTTCACCAATTCTAGCATCGATGGATATTCTGGCTCTTCTATGTAGTCAAAGTAAGCCTCATCACTAAAAATGATCGCATCATCCGCTAACGATCTACAAAAGTCCCTGAGTTCATTTCCATCCACAATAGTACTGGTAGGGTTAGCAGGATTGCAGAGGTAAATAATGTTGGTTTTAGAAGTAACCCGCTTGCTCATCGCTTCTAAATCATGCTGCTGTTTGTTGTTTACAGGCACCATGTGAACATAAGCACCGAATTTCTTAGCATATGATAGCATTGCCAGAAATGTAGGCTCCCCGGCTACAATTTCACCGCCATCTTTAGCGTAAACCAAACCGGTAACATTCAAACCTTCAGTGGAGCCACCGGTAATCACCACATGCTCCGCCGTAACCCCTTCTTTCTCAGCAATCTTTGCAACTAAACCCTGGCTAAATGATTGAGGATATCGGCAAGCAATGTCAAATCCTTTTGTTATGGCTTCACGCACTTTGGCAGAGGGCCCATATGGGTTTTCGTTAGAACTCAGTCGAATTAAATTATTAGCTTTTGGCTTATTAACTGCTCCACCCGGAGTTGCCTTTAAAGTTTCATATCCACTCACAAAAGCAAGTGTTCCCGTAAGGCCAGCAGTTTTGAGCCATTGTCGACGGTTAAATTGGGTCATGATCTTTGAGTTTGGTTATGACAAGTTAACCCGAAACTAAGTGAATTTCAATTTGTGGTTACGTCATTTGATCGTAACAGATTAGTTCTTACCCACTCGATTGTACTTATTAATAATTTGCTCCATGCATCTCTCTCCATCCATTGCCGCAGATACAATGCCTCCGGCATAACCCGCACCCTCAGCACATGGGAACAAACGCTTAATTTCAACATGCTCACATGTCTCTTTTTGTCGTGGAATTCTGACCGGGGATGAAGTGCGGCTTTCAACACCTATGATTTGAGCTTCATTTGTGTAATAACCTTTCATTTTTTTACCAAAAACTTTAAAAGCGTGTTTGAGTCTTTCTGAAATAAAGGGCGGCAACACTTCATCAAGTTTTGCAGATTTTAAACCCGGTTGATAAGAGCTATTTGAGAGCTCTGAAGAATGATGACCTTTCACGAAATCGATCAATCGCTGAGCTGGTGCCGTTTGGGTTTTACCTCCATAATCCCAGGCCGCATGCTCAATTGAAGCCTGAAATTCCATAGCTGCCAGTGGACCAAATTTTTGAAACCCAGGGATATCTGAAACTTCAACCGAGGCCACAATACCAGAATTGGCATATTCACTGTCCCTGCGAGATGGGCTCATACCGTTAACAACAATTTCGCCAGGTGATGTGGCAGCAGGAACGATGAAGCCGCCAGGACACATACAAAATGAAAACACCCCTCTTTCAACTTGATCGTACCATGTTTTGGCCACCAGCGAATATGCTGATGCAGGCAAAAAAGGTCCACGGTTATTGCAATGATATTGAATTGAGTCGATCAATCTTTGGGGATGCTCTACCCTCACCCCGAGGGCAAATGGCTTGGCCTCAATTTTAATTTTTCTTTTTTCGCACAGCCTGTAAATATCCCTCGCTGAGTGGCCAGTGGCCAGTAACACTGCCACACCTTTAAATGAAGTACCATCTTCTAATTTCACTCCTTTAAGCTCACCACTCTCGATAATAAAATCTGCCACTTTGGAATCAAATCGGATTTCACCCCCGGCATCTTCGATAGTTTCCCTTAGAGCGGTAACAATTTTTGGAAGCTTATTGGTACCAATATGTGGATGGGATTCGAAAAGAATCTCTTCTGTCGCACCATGGGCCACCAAAATTTCAAAAATCCGCCTTACACTTCCCCGCTTCTTCGATCTGGTATAAAGCTTACCATCTGAATAAGTGCCAGCTCCGCCTTCGCCAAAACAATAATTGCTTTCCGGATTCACTAAATGCTCCTTGTTTATGGCAGCTAAATCCCTGCGACGGCTTCTTACATCCTTCCCTCTTTCTAATACAATTGGTCTAAGCCCTCCTTCTATCGCTTTAATTGCCGCAAATAATCCTGCAGGGCCTGCACCCACTATGATTACTTCCTTTTCTTTAGAAACATCATACCCTTCCTTAAAATATTCAACAAACTCAGTGGTTGGTGGTTTCGAAAGGATCTCAACTAGGAGGTTCACCTTCAGATTTGCCTTCCTCGCATCAATTGACCGTCGCTTGATTTTATAAAACTGGTCTTCTGACAAAAGATTTTTGCTCTCCAGATAAGCTCTCAGTTGGTCATTATTAAAGCCAATCTCTGGGTTAACTTTTAATTCAAACTCAGGCATTGAACAAAAGTATGGCTAATAAGATTATGCAGAGGATTTAAGAATATCAGCAAGTGATTTGTGTTATCTTGTGATTCCGAACTCAAACATATGCGTAGAAAAGAATTTATTCAAAAGTCATCATTACTGGTTGGTTCAGCCTTTTTTAGCGGATTACCATTTACTCAGTGCTCTTCAAAAAAGCCGCCTGCAACTGTAGAAGTAGAAACTACCCCAAGCGTTCCAACATTTGACTTACACTGCCACCCAGGGCTATTTTTTGCCAAAGGGGAAGAACGATATCCGGGTGATAATGCCTTTAGATCATCCTTAACTGCAATGGCAGAACAAAATATCAATGGCGGGTTTTTTAGTATCGTGTCCGATTGGCCGCTACTTAGGATCACAGAAAATGGGGTTGTAACTGATAGGCCATTTAATAAAGGGGAAGCCTGGGCTGAGTATAAGAAGCAGCTTTCAGGGCTGAATGAATTACTCTCCAACTCCGGGAAATCAATTTCTACAAATGCCAGGGATTTGAGCACTGACGACCTATCGATTTTTGTTGCTTGTGAAGGTGGGGATTTCCTTGAAGGTGATGTAGACCGGGTGAATGAAGCTTATTCGGATGGTGTCCGATCGGTACAACTTGTGCACTATACAGCAACTGACGTTGGTGACCTTCAAACCATTGACCCAATTCACAATGGTTTATCAGATTTTGGTAAAAATTTAGTACAAAGAATGGATCAATTAGGGATGATCATTGACGTAGCCCACGCATCCTTCAAAACAGTTCAGGATGTGGTTGAGATCACAAATTCACCACTGATATTGTCACATAGCCTGCTCAATAATGGCTCTGACAGCCCTGTTGCCAACCGAACCATTTCCGAGGATCATGCAAAACTAATTGCCAAAAACGGCGGAGTGATTGGCGCATGGCCATCAGGATATTCTACTAACATGGATGAATTTGTGGCTAATACATTAAGCCTCGTGGATCTGGTCGGAGTTGACCATGTAGGTATAGGAACAGATATGGATGCAAATTATAAACCAGTTGTAAAAGATTATGCTGAATTCAACCTTTGGGCTGAGATGCTTGCTAAAAAGGGTATGACTGAAAATGATGTTGCTAAAATTACAGGGGGTAATGCACAACGAGTATTAACACAGGTTTTGAGCAATTAAGCCTCATAGCGATCGTAACTAAAAAGGGTCATACATTGTATGACCCTTTTTAAATCTGCCATTCAAGATGGCTAGACTTTGGTATTTTAGAAACTTACTGCGGTGAAAACGATTGTTAGTTCAGGAGTTTGAATATTCAAATCCCCAACATCAACTGTAACCCCGCCGGCAGCCAATAAATCAACAGAGCCTTGGGTTAAAGGATCACCAGTTGCCGTTAATTGTTCACCTGTTGTAAGATCAACCTGGGCATCTCTTGGAAGTGGAATAACCGCATTGCCAGATAGAACCCCGTTAGCTAAGGTGAAGTTTTGCATGATTACATCTACACCCAATGAATTTATCCTTAAAGTGAAAAGTTTAGTGTCATTATTAACCTGCCATGATCCCTGAAGGGTTTCCACTGTTTCTCCCTCGCACACGTAGTACGAAGAGCCATCTTCCCTCAGATCTATACCAACTTTTACACCGGCACTGCATTCAGCAGCACCTTCAATACTTCCTTTCAAAAGTGCTGTTGCATCGTCACCTGATGTAAATGGTGCTGGAACTACCTGAGTAGGATCGGCAGGGTTATTAATAACAACAACTACGTCACTAGTGAAAGTGGCTGATGTAAACTCGTAAGTGCCTACCAATGGATCTACAGGTTCAGCATCATCGTCGTTGTTATCATCGTCATCATCTCCACCACAAGAAGCCAAGGAAACCATCAAGACAAGGCTTAATATGGTAGATAAGTATTTGAGAACTGTTTTGCTTTTCATATCATTTAATGTTTTGAACGTTCACAAATAAAGGTACTTAATTACAGAATCGGAAAAGATTTTAATAATCTTTCACATCGGCAATAGGCAACGTATTTCTTAACTTAAAACAAACCTCAATACCATTTTCGGTTATCTTTGGCGCTGTCAAAAACAGCAGCCCTTAATATTTTATCATGAGGTCAATAAACTCAATCCTTTGTATAATATTCCTACTCCAAGTTCCAGTTTTCGCCCAAACTTCTATTTCTGGGAAAGTGACTGATGAGAATAATGACCCGTTAGTAGGGGTCAATATCAAGGTCAAAAACAAATTAATAGGCACAGTTACAGATGTGGATGGAAGCTACTCCCTGAAGGTTGAATCATCCCCTCCCTTTATTATCGCTTTTACAAGTGTGGGCTATACAGGCCAGGAAATTGAAATAACCGAAGCAATTTCTACGATTAATATTAATCTGGATGAATCGACCCTTTTAGGTCAGGAGGTCGTGGTATCAGCCTCACGCTTTGAGCAGAGCATTCTGGAATCTCCTGTTTCAATTGAAAAACTTGATATTCTTGATATCAGACAAACACCAGCCAGGGATTTCTACGAAAGCATATCCCACCTCAAGGGGGTTGACATCCACAAAATGAGCTTCACATTTAAAACAGTAAACACTCGTGGATTTAATGGAAATACCAATTTTAGGGTCAACCAAATTATTGATGGTGTAGACAATACTATACCGGGGTTAAGTTTTGCCGCTGGAAACATCTTCGGGTTACCCCCACTGGATGTTGAAAGCGTGGAGCTTTTAGTCGGGGCATCCTCCGCATTGTACGGGGCAGGAGGCGTAAACGGAACGGTCATTATGCGCAGTAAAAACCCCTTTGACTACCAGGGCTTAAGTTTTACTGCTCAAACGGGATTAATGCATGTAAATGCAGATTATCGGGATAGCCCTGCACCAATGGGTGATTTTAGTCTTCGTTATGCCAAGGCATATAATGACAGATTCGCTTTTAAAGTAAATGTCAATTACATCACAGCTACTGACTGGCATGCACTGGATCAAAGAGATAGGACCAACCTGACTGATCCTAATTCAACAAGAGCCTCAAACCCTGGCTATGATGGTGTAAACGTTTATGGTGATGACGTTGGCACAAATTTAAAATCTGTTGCCCCACTGATTGGTGCAGGAGTTGCTGAAACACAGGGGCTCACACCTGGGACGCCTGAATATGATGCCGCCGTCCAGAACGTTGTAGACCTCTTCCCTGACCAAAACGTAACCAGAACGGGTTTTCTGGAAGATCATCTTGTGGACTATAATGCTGAAAACCTGCTTACAGACTTATCACTTCATTACCGGATCAATGATGAGTTAGAATTGAGTGGAAAGATCGGTGTTGGCCGTGGAACTAGCGTTTATACTGCTCAAAACAGGTTCTCGCTAAAAAGTTTTAGGGCAATCAATGGAAAAGTTGAATTGAAAAGTCCAGATTTCACTTTGAGATTATGGGGAATTCAAGAAAATGCTGGTGACACATATGATGCCGGCAACACGGCTATTTTTCTCAATGATGCCTGGAAAAGCAACGAACAATGGTTTGAAGACTACATCAACACCTTTGCACAAATCCTGCTAATCAATCAGAACAGCAGTAACCTGGAAAGTATCATCGGCCAGGCTCATCAATCAGCCAGACAGGTTGCTGATAACCGCTTGTCAAATGGGAATATTGCTGACCCATCATTACCTGCAATCCCAATTCCAGGCACTGATGAGTTTAACTCACTGAGAGATCAAATTACAAGTAACAATCTCAACGAAAGCCTTACTGGTAGCCGAATTGTTGACAAGACCTCAATGGTCAATTTTGAAGCGATTTATAATTTCGATCGCAAAATCAAATTCGCCGATATCATGGTTGGTGTTAACCTGAGAAGGTATAACATCAACTCGGAAGGTTCAGTGTTTTTTGATGAGCCAGGTGACCCGGTGATAGTTGAACAAGTAGGTGCCTTTGGGCAAATTTCAAAAAAGCTTGCGGGTGAGCAACTGAGGTTTACCGGGTCTGCGAGGTTTGATAAAAGCGACAATTTCGAAGGGCGATTGACGCCACGCTTCTCATTGGTATATCAACCTATCGCTCAAAAGCCACATTATTTCAGGGCGTCAATTCAAACGGCGTTTCGCTTCCCGGCAATCCAAGACCAATGGACCGATCTAAACGTTGGTTTGTTCAGGGTAATTGGTGGGGTTAAGGCTGTCCATAACAAATATGAATTTGATGAGAACCCAGTCTATCGGCTTGAGGGACCAAACCCAGTGGTAGACCGACCCGACACAGCCAGCGGTGTTTTTATAGTGCCTCAATACAGGCCAGAGCGGGTGACAGCTTTTGAAGCAGGATATAAAGGTTTGTTCAATGAAAAAGTATTGATCGATACTTATGTGTATGTGAATGAGTTCAATGGCTTCATTAGCCCCATCAACCTGGCACAAAACCCCTATCAAAATAATGAACGGCTTTACCGAACGTTCATCAGTAATGACCAACCGGTAACGGCCTATGGCTGGGCATTTGGCGCCGACTGGATGATGCCCAAAAGTTATGTACTCAAGGGCAGTGTGGCTTTTAACGATATCGAAGATCTAGACGAACAGAGCGCCCAGACGGAATTTAACACACCGAAGTATCGTTTGAACTTTGGCTTCTCAAATAGGAACGTTTTTAAGAACATAGGCTTTGCCCTTAATTGGAGATGGCAGGAAGAGTTCCTTTGGGAGTCAGCTGCGGGAACAGGGATGGTGCCATCGTACAACTCCCTTGATGCTCAGGTTAGCTATAAGTGGGAAAAACTGAATTCGATTATCAAAATTGGCGGTAACAACATCTTGAACGAGTATTATCAAACAGGCATTGCAAACCCATTGATTGGAGGGCTGTATTATATCTCCTGGAGTTACGACCAGTTGTTGAATTGATCAATTCATGAGCCTATATACCCGCCTATACCACCGGACTTAATTAACCCTTAGCCTGCGGCCTATCCTTAAAATTGTTCTTCGGGAGATACCATTCAATCTGCAAATAGTATTGATGGGAACGCCATAGCGATAGCTGATATGCGATAGTGTCTCACCCCGCCTGATTTTGTGCCAAATTACTTTTCTAGCTTCTTTTAAATATGCAAATGTTTCGGGTTTGACAGTAGTCGTAGTGGCATATAAACTGTCTGCATCAAAATCATATAAATCCTCTGGGTTAATTGCGTTTCCCTGATATCGAACCTCAAAATGTAAATGAGAACCTGTGCTTCTGCCAGTATTACCACCTAAACCGATCACTTCTCCTGCCCTAATCTCCTGTCCTATTTTTACCAAACGCTTTGATAAGTGACCATATAGTGTCTCGAGGCCATTATAGTGGCGCAGTACTAAGTAATAACCGTAGCCGTAGCGATCATATTTTCGAACCCTTACAATTCCGTCAAAGGCGGCTCTAACTGAATCCCCCCTGTGCAGTTTAAGATCGGTGCCATAATGCCAGCGGTATCGACGCATTCCAAATGGTGAGCTTATGTAAGTATTGGTAATTGGCATGCTCCAACCCAAATCATGATGGCAGTCAAATAAGTCAAGGTTAACGGTATCCTTAAACTTCTCACCGTCTAATTCATACGGGTTTACAGACCATGAATCCCAAACATTATAATAGTCATCGGCACTAAGCCAAATACTGTCAATTTCGAATGTTTCATGCACTAATACTGGTATACCCAACTCACGATAAAACATCGAAGGGCCTGCGATACTATCTTCGATATTATCTTCTAAATATTCATCAGCATTGAATGCAATTGCAGTTGATGTATCATAGTCAAGCCTTAATAACTCAACTAGCCCAGTGTTGAATTGAACCTCCTGCCTAGCCCTTCTTTTTCCCTTCTTTTTTGAAAATAGCCCACCTCTCTTCTGAGCCGAAAGACCCGAAGACACAATGACAAAAACAACAGTTAGGAGGGCTGTTAAACGCATTTATGAAACTGCCATTTCTTTGGCTGCAAGAAAACGCTCAGCATCAAGGGCACCCATACAACCAGTACCAGCGGCTGTAACGGCTTGCCTGTATACATGGTCTTGGGCATCACCAGTTGCAAAAACTCCTTCAATGTTCGTTTTTGAAGTTCCAGGGACGGCTTTTATATAACCATTCTCGTCCATATCGAGGTAATCTTTAAATATCTCTGTATTTGGCTTGTGGCCAATTGCAACGAAAAACCCTTGAATCGGAATCTCAGTTTTTTCATTGGTCACATTATTTAGCACCCGCATACCGGTCACTTCTTCATCGCCTAAAATCTCATCAATCTCCGTGTTCCAAAGAATCTCTATGTTTTCAGCTTTTTCAACCCGCCCCTGCATGATAGTTGAAGCCCGCATCTCGTCCCTTCTCACCAGCATGTAAACCTTAGGGCAAAGTTTTGAAAGATAGGTGGCCTCTTCGGCTGCTGTATCCCCACCCCCAACTACAGCGACTTCCTGACCTTTGAAGAAAAAGCCATCACAAACGGCACATGCTGAAACCCCTTTTCCGTTCAATCTTTGTTCAGAAGGGATACCCAACCACTTGGCATCAGCACCGGTTGAAATGATAACAGCCTCTGCTTCTATTTCATGTTTGTTGTCAACCACCGCTTTGTGAGGATAACCCGAAAAATCGACTGAAGTTATCATTCCACTTCGAACCTCCGCACCAAATCTCTCGGCCTGCTTTTGAAAGTCGATCATCATTTGAGGACCATTGATGCCATCCGGATATCCTGGGTAGTTTTCAACATCATTTGTAATGGTTAGCTGACCACCTGGTTGGCCTCCCTGATATAAAACCGGCTTCAATCCGGCTCTGGATGCGTAAATAGCCGCTGTATATCCTGCAGGGCCAGAACCAATTATTAATACTTGAACTTTTTCTTGTGTCATGATTTTTTAATTCGAGTGCAAATTTAATTTCGAGTTAGCCCTAACCTACTTTAATCGGCTCTAAAAGTTGCGTTCTTCTTGTCTACAATATTCTTAGGTCTTAATACCGACAAACTTCCACATAATTGTGTATCATTACACAATCCCGCCAGTTCAGTAATTCTCATATTATTATTTAAAAACTCTAATCAATGATTTACAAAAGCTTAGCACTCCTTGTAGTCTGCTTTTTGGCAAATTCGAGTTATTGCCAGGAATTAATAAGTGCTGCAGGTGAAGCCAACTCCAATGATGAACTTACTATCGAATGGTCATTAGGAGAAGTATCCGTTGCCACCATCTCCACCCCAACTTTGGTTTTGAGCCAGGGGATACATCAGGGATTGGGAAACAAAGTGGTAAGCGGGATCAATTTAAAAGAGTTGACACTGACAGCTTATCCTAACCCAACTTCTGATGAGCTTAAAATCGATCTCCCAACTGAGGTAAATCTTTCAGATAACTGGTCATACATGTTGCTTGATCAAAAAGGGGCAACACTCTTGAGTAAACCCATATCAGGGCATCAAGAATCTGTAAGCCTTACAGGTTTCAAATCAAGTACCTACCTCCTTCAAATTTTGCAAAATGACCGAATTGTTGAAAATTTTAGAATCATCAAAAGTAACTAACCAATGAAATATTTCATCCCGCTAATCGTCACCTTTATTAGCATCACATTAAGCGCACAAGCACCTAATCAATTTAAGTACCAAACAGTAATCCGAGATTCAAATGGCAGTGTTAAAGCGTCAGAAACGGTCACTCTCAAGGTTGATATTTTAGAAGGTTCTGTTGATGGTTCATCTGTTTTTACGGAAACACATCAGGTGACAACAAGCTCTTCTGGCCTTGTAAGTATTTCAGTTGGTTCAATCAATAATTTGAATGTAGACTGGAGTTCAGGGAATTACTTCTTACAAATTAGTATTGATGATGATGTAATTGGCGCAGGCCAAATATTGAGCGTTCCATATGCGTTGCATTCCGAAACTGCAAATACTGCTCTTTCAGCGGATTTCGAAAAGCTTACCAATGCCCCGGATTTTTCTAAGTGGGACAAAAATGTGGATGATGATTTTGATGGCGAATATAGCAGTCTCAAAAATGCACCCAAGCTTTTTTCCGGTGTTTACGATTCTTTGAAGAATAAACCAACAACGATAACTGAAGCTCAGGCGGCGAAAGTTGATCTTCTCACTGTTACCGCCGCCACAGACTTAGATCAACTAAGGAGCGATGTGGCAACTAACAATGACAAGCAGGGATTTCCAGGATTTGGCACCACTCCAGGTACTGCACTTGAAGGTAACAATGAAATTTGGGTGGAATCTGAAGGGGATATATACTATGATGGTAACGTTGGTGTTAACGTTGCTTCTGGGACAGACTTTCAGGGATCAGCCTTAAGGGTAAATGGTGCAGTGCTTTATGAAGGTGTGCCACAAACAACAACCGCGGGGATGCTCTACTATGACCCTGACGGCAATTCCCAAAATGGGTCTTTCAAGTTTTATGACAACACTGGAACGCTTCAAGAACTTGGGTCAGGAGACTTAACCTTTACCGGAGATGCTTTTAGCCAGATCAATAGCAGCGATTTCCTTTCTAATGGAGATGTGTTAGTAAGGGGGAGCTTGGGCGTGGGTGTGGATATAACAGATGGCGAAACTTTTGGGTTCTCAACAGTCATTCTTAAAGAAAATAATCTGAGGATACTGTTCGATGATTCTGATGAGCCTGGTGGTACTGCACCAGCGAATGACTGGCAATTGATAGCCAACGATAACCAAAATGGAGGTGATAGTTATTTTGCAATTAAAGACGAATCAAACGGTACAATTCCCTTTAGAATAGATGCCAGTGCAGCCGACAACTCTTTCTTTATAGCGAGTGGCGGTAATGTTGGAATAAACACATCAACACCAAGCAGCACCCTGGAAGTAAATGGTACTATTAAAGCTGCCTCATTCATTGGGGACGGATCTGGACTAACTGGTATAACAGGTGGTACAGGTGGGATTTCCAATGATGATGATACCGTAATAGCCGCTGATGCCAATACGGATGATACAGGGGAGATAGCCCTACAAACAAGGAATTTAAACAGAATGGTAATTACTAATGGTGGAAATGTTGGTATTGGTACTGAATCGCCCTCGACACTGCTGGATGTTAATGGGGACCTTAATGCCGATGACTTGACTGTTGGCGGCAATCTTACAGTTACCGGTGATATACTTCAAAATGTAGAAGCTAATAGCACTACAAACTCGACCGGCCTTGATTTAGATGTTGTTTCAAAAGGGGTTATAACTTTTAACTCATCTGCTGGCAATATCACCCTAACTGGATTTCAGTCTGGCGTTACTGGACAAGAAGTGACAATTATCAACATTGGACTCAACAGTGTAATAATTAATCACAATGGAACTGGCACACAGAAAATTTTTAACCCTCAAAGCATCAATATCAATTTATCTCAGAATAATTCGGCAAAGTTTATTTACACAGGTGCAGAATGGTACTGTGTAAGCCTAAGCAACTCAAATAGTCAGCAGCCATGAAAAATTCTATCTTATATTTATTCATTGTCCTGACAACTAACGCCTTTTCTCAGGTAGTAGACACATTTAATTTTCAAGCGAATCTTAGAAATCTTGATGGTGAAAATATCTCGCAAACGCAGGTTTTAATTAGCGTAGCCATTTTAGGGGGCAGTGCCGACGGAAATATTGTTTTCGAAGAAACACATGAGATAACAACATCAGAATATGGGCTAATAAATTTGGAAATTGGATCCGTAAATGAGCTTAACATCGATTGGTCAGCAAATGATTATTACTTATCACTGAGTGTGAATGGCAATAAGCTGGGTGATGCTCAATTATTGAGTGTTCCATATGCGCTTTTTAGCGAGAGTACTCAAAGTGCTGATAAAATTGATTATGCTAATTTGTCCAATCTTCCGAATTGGGACATGGACAGCACCAATGACTTTTCAGGTCAATACGACAGCCTTAAAAATAGGCCAGAGTTGTTCGATGGTGACTTCCAATCACTAACTGGTGTTCCTGAAGTGACCAGGATTACAGATGCCCAATCAGTTAAATTAGATCACCTCTCAGTGACTGAATCAACGGATGTGAATCAACTAGTTACAGATACTCAGGGAAAAAGCGATTTAGTTGAATTTCCGGGGTTTGGTTCAGAAGCGGGTAAGGCCTTTGCAATTCGCTGGTCAGAAGTCAACGATGAAGTGTTCTATACGAGTGGAAGTGTGGGTGTTAATGCATCATCCGCACCTCAATTTGGGGGTGCTACATTAAAAGTAGGTGGTGCTATGCTATTAAATGGGATAACAAATTCGACCACTCCTGGCTTGTTACAGTACAACGCTATTGGCCCTGGATTTTTCACTTTTCGAAATGCCAACGGTGAGCAAAAAGGATTTGGTACCGGAAGCCTGACGTACAATTTAGGAAACCAGCAAGCCAGCGGTGATTATATTATAGCACAAGGCTTCGAATCTGAGTTTCTGGTTGTGGGTAAGCTTGCGGTAGGTGCTCAGGTAACCGCTGACGTCGATTTTGGTGAGAACACAATGGTCTTCAAGAGTAGCTCAAACCGGATTAGGTTCGATGACACCAGTTCATCAGCTAGTTTCCCTAGTAACGACTGGGAAATCACTCTCAACGATGAAAACGATGGCGGGGATAATTTCTTCGCTGTTTCTGATATATCTGCCGGAACAGTTCCATTTTATGTTTCAAGCGGGGTTCCTGAAGATGCTGCGAATATCAATAATATTGGGAATATTGGGCTTGGTACCTCCTCTCCTAGCGAAGCTTTAGATGTCAATGGGAATATCACTGCGACATCATTTGTAGGCCAAGGAAAAAATTTATCGAACCTTAATGGCACTGGCGGTTCCGGGGTTGTTAACAACGGCTCAACAACAATAATAGCTGATGGAGTAGAAGACGGTAACGGACAATTAATTTTTCAAACGAAATCTCAGAATCGCCTGGTTATCACCAATGATGGTAATGTCGGTATTGGAATGGATAACCCATTAGCTAAACTACATGTTAATGGTAATTTGACTGTTGGTAATGCTCAGATTGAACATATGAGTGTGGCAGCCAGCCCAATAAAAATTACTGACAACCCTGCTTTCACATTTTTCAATAATATAGATGTTACAGGTTTACATATTATCCGCTTCTCAGAAAATCAAACATCAGTGGCACCTTCTGGGGGCATTAGCGGTCAAATCATAATTATGATTAACCTCAATGTTGGTCAGCTAGCGGTGACTGCTAATAATGTTGGTTATTTTCTCAACCAATATGAAAGCATTTCATTTATCAATGATGGCGGTGTATGGAGAATTTATCAACAAGCAATGGTTGTAGCAAACTGATAAGAATGCGAACTTCTCTGGATGAAACTCTAAATAAAAATCAACTCCTTTCCATCTACTTCACCGCCGGCTATCCCAAACTGGATGACACTGGGGTCATTCTTAATAGTCTGGCTGCATCAGGAGTTGATCTGGTAGAAATCGGCATGCCGTATTCTGACCCGGTTGCAGATGGACCAACAATTCAGGAGAGCAATCAATTAGCACTTGAAAATGGAATAACTATTTCAAAGTTGTTTGAACAACTTGATGGCATTCGATCTAAAATTGAAATTCCAATTATTTTGATGGGCTATCTCAATCCCATCATGCAGTACGGAATCGAAAGATTTTGCAAGCAATGCCAGGCAATTGGCATTGATGGGTTGATCATTCCAGACTTACCATTATTCGAATATGAGGCTGAGTACAAAAGAACTTTTGACGATTATGGCTTAAAAAATATTTTCCTAATTACTCCCCAAACAAAAGAAGAAAGGATTCGGCAAATTGATTCAATCTCTGATAGTTTCATATATATGGTTTCATCTTCTGCTATTACTGGTGCAAAAGGAGATATCGACAAAAGTCAAAAGGAATATTTTACCCGGATTAATGGGATGGACTTAAAGAATCCCCGCTTAATTGGATTTGGTATAAGTAACACCCAAACCTTTGCTGAGGCATGCGAATATTCGAATGGGGCCATTATCGGTAGTGCCTTCATCAAAATGTTGAGTTCATCAACTCATTTAGAAAAGGATATCCCCTTGTTCGTTAAAGAAATACGTGGTGCGGTTAAATGATGAACCCACTTATCTAACCGTCGCTTCCCCATTCAATTTATATACCGCACCTTCTTTCATCACGAACGATATATTTTTTAGTATTGAGATATCCGATAAGGGGTCGCCGTCAACAGCCACAATATCTGCCAACAAGCCAGATTGAATTGAGCCAAATACATCCCCTTTTCCTAAAATTTTAGAATTTACAGAAGTTGCCGCTTTAATGGCCTCCATAGGTTTCATGCCAGCTTCTACCATCAATTCAAATTCCCTCGCATTTTCGCCATGTGGAAATACGGCGGCATCTGTCCCAAAACCAATGTTCACGCCTGCTTTGTAGGCCTTTGTAAAGGTTGCCTGAATTAAAGGGCCAATTTCCCTTGCCTTTTTTGCGACTACTTCAGGATAATATCCAGGCTTTGCACCATTTTCAGCTGCTGATACACCAGCAATTATCGTGGGAATATAGTACGTTCCGTACTCTTTCATTAGCTCCATGGTCTCATCGTCCATATAGGTGCCATGCTCAATAGTTTTAACCCCCGCCCTTATTGCCCTTTGCATCCCTTCGATACCATGGGCATGCGAAGCGACATGCATTCCCAAATCATTGGCCGTTTCCACTATTGCTTTTATTTCTTCTTCAGTGAATGATGGCCCAGATCCATCTCTTGCCACGCTCAATACACCTCCCGTCGATGTGATTTTAATTACATCTGACCCTTCTTTCATACGTTGCCTAACTGCTTTCCTGGCTTCCCATGGACCATTCACTACTCCCTCATCCGGGCCAGGGTTACCCATTAAATCCCAACGATAACCGTTGGTGGGGTCACCATGGCCTCCCGTAATTTTAATCCCCTTGCCTGAAGTGAATATCCTTGGGCCAATCACTGTGCCCCTGTTTATTGCATTGCGCAATGCAATGTTTACACCTGACCCACCCAGATCACGAAGTGTAGTAAACCCTGCCATGAGGTTTTTTCTGGCATATACGGTAGACTTAAAAGCAACATCAGCAGGATTATCGGTAAACCGGCTCATGTAAGCCCTTGGGCTGGATTCCCCTTCAATATGCACATGCATATCAATAAACCCCGGCATGACCGTACTGTTGCTTAAATCGATGACAACATCTGCATTACCGGGCTTTGTGTACCCATTTTCTACTGACGTAATGGCTTTGCCTTCGATTATGATTGACTTCTCAGTTTGAGGCTGTTCGGTAGTGCCGTCAATCAATCGGCCGCAATGAATAATAGTTTTCTGGCCTAATGCAACTTGTGAAATAGTAAGGAGCGCAAGGAATAAATAGGTTTTCATTTTTTTGGCGTTTGTGCCAATTTAATGAAAGCTCAATTACCCCGTAAATAGTTATTTATAAGCGGATGAGTTGATTCGCTTTTTAAAGCTCAGTCATTAAACCTGGTCTATCAGGCGCAGTTGTTTCTTCAATTGCTTCAACTCTTTACTTGCTGCGTCTATTTTGGTTTCAAATTCTTTTTTAAACTTATCAGCAGTCTTTGAATCCCGGAAAAACTCCATATTATTCTCCCAGGTGGCTATGTCGTTTTCGATTGTCGAAATCTGCTTTTTCAAATTGCCTTCTTTCTTCTGGATGGCTTTGTTTGATCCGGGGTTAGCTTTGGCCTGATGCACCTGAACTTTAAAAGCAATCTGCTCTTTGTTATCTAAATCTGACTCTTCAATGCCCGTAACAAGCTTGTTCATGATTTCATCATATCGCTTGTTCATTTTTTTCAATTCACTTCTTGGCACAAAACCAATTTGAGCATATTGTGTTTGAAGGGTCTCGATTATATCAAGATCAACTTTATTTGTTTCGATCATCTCTTCGATTTGATCGCAGATGTTCATTTTCTTTTCGAAATTCTCATAGAACTCTTTCTCTGACTCTTTAACAGCTTCCCGTTTTCGGTCAAAAAAGTAGTCGCATGCGGCTTTAAACCTCTTAAATATTTCTTTGCGGTTCTTCTCAGGAACCGGACCTATGTCCTTCCACTGCCTTTGAATTCTCTTATATTCTTCAGTGGTCTTGTTTATATCTTCACTATCCTTTAACTCCTCTGCCTTCTCAACAAGCTCCTCTTTCTTTCTAAGGTTCTCATCTCTTTGCCCCTCAAGTGACTTAAAGAACTTATTCTTATTGGCAAAAAAGCCTTTAAAAGATGACCAAAATTCTTTGTTGATCTTAGACTTTTCCCTTGGAACACCCCCTGTTGCCTCCCACTTCTTCTGAATTTCCAGCACCTCTTTTGTCTTCGCATTCCATTCGGTAATGCGATCGCTAGTGAACTCTAAAAGCTCTTTTAATTTACCAACCAACTCCAGCTTTACTTCGTAATTCTGGCCAAGCTCTTCCTTTATCTCCTCTACGTGGTCTTTCCTTCTTGAATAAATCTCGTCGGAAGCGGCCTTAAATCGAATCCACAATTCTTCATTGTTCTCCTGTGGAACTGGTCCTATATGTTTAAACTCTTCATGAAGATGGTTCAATTCTTTAATCGCCTTTTGTAGGTTATCCTCAGCGGCCAAACCTTCTGCGGCTGCACACAATTCCTCCTTTAATTCAAGGTTCTTTTTCCTGTCAAGATCCTTAAGTTCAAAATAAATGCTACGGTTATCATAAAAGCGGTCCATCAGGGCATTATAGTTAGCCCAAAGAGTACGATTATGCTGTCTTGGAATAGGTCCGATGGATTTCCACTTTTCTTGAATTTCTTTAATCACTTTGATGCTAGTGACCGTTTCTTCGCCATCTACTAGATGTCTCAACTCCTCAAGAATGTCATTCTTTTTCTGAAGATTGGTCTCCTTTTGTTTCTCCAGATTTTTATAATACTGCTGTTTTTTATCTCTTAATAATTGACAATTAGCATAAAATCTTTGAGCTATTTCATCAGCATGATATTCGAAATTATCCTCCTCTCCGCCATCTTCAATAAATGCCTTTTTTGCTTCTTCACGTTGCACATTCTCTAATTCCTTAAATGCTGGTTTTGCACCGGTGAGAACCCTGTCAATATTTTTTACTTCTATATTATCAGCCTGGGCAAGGCTTTTTACTTCTGCAAGGATTTCGTCCCTTGATAGTTTTGTAAAATCTACCTCCTTTGCTAAATCCTCTTCTGGTTCATGCTCATCATTAGATGAAGGTTGGGATTCTGGTTCCTTGTTTGCATCCGTGTCAGATACAATCTCCTCATCAATATCGGATTCCTTTTTGGAACCTTCAATGGTTTCGGTGGTTGTCTCTTTGGTTGGATTCTCTGACTCCGTTGTTTCTGTTGCCTCGGTTTGGGCTGAAGGCGCCTCGGGTGTACTAACGGTCTCTGAGGCGTCTGATTCTTCTTCGCTTTCGTCCGAATTTTTTGAAGTTATATCCTCAGAAGCGTTGTCATTGTCAACAATCTCGTTTGATGCTCTACTCTCTACCTGATCTACAGTGTTCTCAGATGGCTCACTCGCTTCAGTATCAGGCGTTGAAGTTTGACCGTTGGTTGCTGTTATTTCTTGGTTAGGGGTTTCTTCAGTCACTGTTTCTTTCGAAATCTCCGCAGCCTCGCTGACGGTTGTGCTACCTAACTCTTCGGTTAGTCGTTCTTTTTCCATTTTGGGTATTGTTAAAACTTGGGGAATAGCGCAAAGGGACGCCTAGCTCATTTTTTGAAGCAATCTCTTTTCATACACCCTGCTGATATAACTATCAGCTGCCCCTGCCCCCTACATAACTAATTAGGGGGGCGGCAAAATTAGTCAAAATATGGAGATTGGTTAGTTTAAACGGGGGTCAGTTGGATAGTTAGCGAACATCTTGAATTTACCCCCCATGTCCTTCAGAATGTTCCGCCAAAGGTCGTTAGCATCCTGGTCAAAAATTTCTTCCGATGTAGGGTCTTTGTATACTATCCAGGATTTGGCCCCCATCTCTTCAAGTAATTGACCTTCTGACCAACCTGAGTATCCGATGAAAAATCGGACGTCATTCTCACTAACCTGTTTTGTGTTCAGCAAATAAATCAGCTTCTCAAAGTCACCACCCCAGTAAATGCCTTCATTAATTTTTTGACCTCCGTCAATCAGGTCAGGGCACCGATGAATAATATGGAGTGTATCCTGCTGAACCGGCCCGCCAACAAAAAGATCGCCATTAAATTCACCACTGTCCTCAATTACCTCCTCTAATTTTAGTGTTGATAGATGATTTAAGACAAATCCGAATGACCCATTTTCGTCATGTTCACAAAGCATTACAACTGACCTTTCAAAATTGGGATCAGGAAGAAACGGCTCTGAAATCAACAGGTCGCCCCTTGCTGGCTCCTGACTATTGAAGCTGTCGAAAAAATCTATCTTTTTCAATGCAGTGCTGCTTTAATGGGAAGATTGTTAATTACGGTTGCTTCAATTTCATTCATCTCTTCTATTCGTTTAATGACGGAATCTTCGTCAAAATAGTTGAGCGCCATTTTAATAAAAATCTCCCCGTGTTTGGCCTCAGATGCCCACAGTTTTCTGTAAAACTCCTTAAGATCTGATTCTTCAAGGTTTTCATAAACCAAACGAAATCTTTCCGCTCCTCTCGTTTCAACAAGTGATGCAAGGAGCAACCGATCCATAAACCTTTCTTCTCTCCCTGATCTGCAATACCCAAGCAAATCTTTAACATAAAAATCCTGTCCTATTTCTTTCGGTAGCGGAACCCCTCTCTCCTTCATGATTTCATATACCTGTTTGAAATGTTCCAACTCCTCAATTCCTGTATCAATCAATTCTGGCAAAATTTCCTGACGGTCTGGGTATTTGGCTACGAAGCTCATAGCCATGGCCGATGCCTTTCGCTCACAATTTGCGTGATCCTGCAAAAAGCTGTCAAAATCAGCCATAACAGCATCGATCCATTCTTGTTTACTATCGGCTTTTAGTTCTACCCTAAGTTTCATGTACGTAAAATGATGAAAATCACAACAAGGTTGTCAGGACTCAGTTTATAATGAGATAACTTAGTTCCCAACGATTTGTGCGGACAAGGTAATGAATGAAATTGAAAAAATAAGAAACGAGTACTCACAAAAATCTTTAAGCAAAAGAGACGTATCAACAGATCCGATTCATCAATTTGATACCTGGTTTAAAGAAGTAATTGCGAGTGAAATTTACGAACCAACTGCCTGCACCCTTGCCACAGCTTCACTAGACGGCAAACCTTCCGCCAGAACTATTTTGCTAAAGGGTTATTCTGTAGATGGGTTCAGGTTTTTTACAAATTACGAAAGCAAAAAGGGTAAAGACCTGGAGACGAACCCATTTGCAGCAATTACTTTTTTTTGGAAAGAACTTGAAAGGCAGGTTCAAATAAGGGGCCGGGTTGAAAAGCTTAATGAGGCAAGCAGTGATGCATATTTTAAGAGCCGCCCAATTGGCAGCCAGATAGCAGCTATTGCCTCGCCTCAAAGTAAGGTGATACCCAACAGGGAATACCTGGAAAACAAGGGGGCTGAGGTACGTGAGCAATTTAAGAATGATCCGGTGCGGCCGGAAAATTGGGGTGGGTACCTATTAATCCCTGATTACATAGAATTTTGGCAAGGTAGACCAAGCAGGTTACACGATCGTATCAGGTATTTAAATATTGAAAACAACTGGCAAATTGATCGGTTAGCTCCTTAATGTAACTATTCTTGTAATAGAACTTTGCGGAGATTATATTTCACAAAACCAATTATCTGTCATGAAAAAATCTACTTTAATAGCATTAACTATTGCTTTTCTGTCATCTTGTGGTGATGAAGAAGCCAAGCCGCAAGTTACACTCAGTGCTACCAATATTTGTGGTGCAGGTGGTACAACTCAATACACTGGTGATGTTGAATTGACATTTTTTAGTACTCAAAATGATTTTATCAATCGAACCAGTTCTGTATTGACTTTAACAGCTAAAGCCGGCGACCCTCTGGATCTATCAAGCCTTGCTGAAGAGAGAAATTATTGGGTATTGTTAGAAGCAAACAATCACACTAACTGGCAAGACCGTGAATCTACAAATGGAAATTATTTTCATAACGCTGAAGGTTCGAACTCAGTGGGCAGTATCGGTGGCACTATGACTATTGCTGAAACTACTTATGTGGGCACTTATAATCTAACGTCATTTAACTCTGATGGCGTGGAAGTGCTCAACTCGGGGAATTTTGATTGCTTTCAAGACAACACGTTAGAGATTACCACTGGTGCAGAAATGATCCTATCTGAGGGTAGCGACGTTTGTAGCGGTGGGCAACAGGAGCAAAGGTACACATGGACGGTCGATCAAATTTGCGGGGAAACAGAAATAACCCAGCAAGGGTTGAATGCCAATGAGAGTAGCTTCTTTGAAACTTCAAGTGCGAGGGAATTAAAGTATTTTAATTCCAATGGAGGTGAAGTAGAGTTAACCCTTCAAGACGTAACCGGTCAATTAATTGTGAAATTGAGGTATACCAAACAGTAGTAAACAATATTGACTTGTTTACCCAATCTTTTGATTTTTAATTTATTAGGATCGCATTGCTATAGATGAGCGAGTATCACTAATGATCTAACCTTAAGCTATGCGATCCACTTACCTCACCAGATACGCTTATCCAGTTAAGTTCATTAGTGAACCACCACCCAAAGATTTAGGTATTATTATCACAATACCCTGCTTCAATGAGCCGAACCTAATTCTGACCCTTGATAGTTTGAAAGAATGCTCATTGCCAAACTGTGCTGTCGAAATAATTGTAGTAATCAATGAGGCAAAAAATGCCCCCGAAAATGTAAGGAGGCAAAACCAGCATAGCCAGAGGGATGGACAGGCATGGTGTCAGGCTAACAATGCCCATCAATTCAACACCCATATTCTTTACTGCGATGGATTACCAACAAAACATGCCGGTGTTGGCTTGGCTAGAAAGATTGCAATGGATGAGGCCGTCCGACGGTTTGAGGCGATAGGCAATCCTAATGGCATCATTGCTTGCTTTGATGCTGACTCAACCTGCCAGAACAATTATTTGGTTGAGCTTGAAAAGCATTTTCGGGATAATAAGAAATCACCAGGGTGCTCCATTTATTTTGAACACCCACTGGAAAATGAACCAATAGCCTATTATGAGCTCTTCCTTCGATATTATGTGAATGCGCTGAGATATGCTGGATTTCCCTATGCTTACCAGACAATCGGCTCTAGCATGGCAGTGAGATCATGGGCGTACCTAAAACAGGGTGGTATGAACCGAAAAAAGGCTGGAGAAGATTTTTACTTTCTCCATCGAATCATTCCGCTTGGTGACTTTTCGGAATTAAATTCCACGATGATAATCCCCTCATCCAGGAAATCGGACAGAGTGCCTTTTGGTACTGGAAGGGCAATGATGGATTGGGAAGCCAGAAGCAAAGACCTGACTAAAACCTACAACCCAAAAAGTTTTGAAGACCTGAAGATCCTGTTTGATCAGGTTGATCGGTTGTACCAAAATGATCCTGATTATTTACCTAATTCACTTCGTGAGTTTCTTTCACCTGAATTCTATACACAGCTCCAGCGTTTGCGTAAGCAATCAAAAAGCGTCATAGCTTTCAGGAAACACTTTTTTGGCTGGTTCGATGGATTTAAAGTTTTAAAATTCATCCATTTTGCCAGGGATGAATACTTCAGCAATGTGAAGCTTACCGAGGCTGCTGAATGGCTATTTATTAAAAAAAACTTAGCCGCTCAAAATAATGTTGAAGGCTACTTACTAAAATTAAGGATAGCTGACAAAGGTGATTAAGTAGAAACTAGTTGCTCTGTTTGATGGACTGGTAGGATAACATTAAATGTACTCCCTTCGCCTTCAGTGCTTTCCGCCCAAATTTTACCTCGATGCATTTCAACATATTCTTTACAAAGCACCAAACCCAATCCTGTACCCATCTCACCACTTGTTCCGGCCGACCCTTTGCCTTTACCAGTCAAGAATAATTCACTTAAAGTTTTTTCGTTCATGCCCTGGCCGTTGTCAGTGATTGAAATCTTAATGCTATCTGACACATTCTCACATCTGATTTCAACCTTGCCACCCTTGAAAGTGAATTTGAGCGCATTCGATAGAAGGTTTCTTAAAATGGTGGCTACCATGTTTTGGTCGCCATCGAGTTCCAGGTTTTGCTGGCTATGGTTCTCTATAATGATTTCTTTAAGTCTAGCAGTGCCTTGATTTAGTTGAATAATGTCATCCAACATACGGCTTATATAAATACGCTGAACATTCAGCTCCTGCTTACCACTATTTACATTTGCCCATTCCAGTAAATTATTGAGCAAGCCGACTGTATTATGAGTGAGCTTATCCAGGTCTTCAAGAAAGCGTTCCGTTTCATCCTGTGAAATGATGTTATTCCTTTTCATACCAATCAGCGTATTGATTGTATTCAAAGGGCTTTTTAAATCATGGCCAATAATGGAGAAAAACTTATCCTTAACCTGTCCTGCCTCAACGAGTTGCTTGTTCTTGAATTCAAGGTCTCTCTTTTGTATTTCAACCTTCTTATTCGCAACCCTCAGCCTGCGGTTTATTCTTACAATCACAATTGCCAATACAAACACAACGACGTACCATAAAATCCAAAATATCGGAGTTAGCATGTCCGGCCGAAATGGAACTTTGTAAGCCGTTCCTATCCTGAAACCCTGTCCATATAAACTAAAGTCATTGTAAATGAATTCACTGTTAGCGATATCATAATTCTTATAGTACTCCGGGTCTTTTCTATTATGATGAACCCGTGAGTTCCCATAAACCCTTTCACGGTCAAAATTGACACCATCTTGTGTTTGAAAATGAAATACGAATTCTTCAGACAACCCAGAATCGTAAATTTCATTTACTACTGTTTTAAAGTTTAACTGTGGGGTAACGTAGCCCATTACCTGATTATCTCTGTAAAGGGCAAAATTTATAGAAATCGCAGCCCACCCCTCAATAATGTTGTGAGGCGGAAATAAATGCAATTCGTGGTCAAGCATCACTTTGGTCAAATTTCTGACTGCAGCGGGGTTAGTGATATCAAGGATATTTATACCAACTAACCCAGATGGATTGATCTTTTTTCGGTTAAAGGAATGCGTAAATGTGTGGCTTGTGTCCGCGATTGATACAATTATGGAATCCTGATAATTGAGATCTTTCAGATGGAGGTTAAGAAATTTTTGCATTTCCTCCGTAGCAGGGAACTTATCAGAGCATTCAATTAAAGCCCGTAATGAGGAGGCTATATGTGCGAAATTTTCAACGGAGTGGGAAAACTCTTCAATGGCCTGCTTGTTCACTATCTCTCTTCTGCGCTCCCACTTTTCTTTATCAAGGTCTATAAGAGCCTTGTTTGCTATAATAAGCAAAATAGCCCCAGTTACAAAAACAAGAATAGTTACGTAAGTTCTCAAGCGAATACGGAAAGCCCCAACAAAATTAGGCATTGGTTCATACTATCCAATTTTGGGAAGCAGCGCATTAAAGGTGTTAGTCTATCTGTAACACCTACAAAAAGTGCTTAAACCTTTAAATCTGTAAAGCTTTCCAACCAATTTTGTAGTCGATGGGTCATGCTTAATGAATGGCTTAAACCTAAAAAATCCCATGGAATCAATTAAAAAAGTGAACGAAAAGAAAGAACTGAATGGATTATGGCTACTAACGGTATTGATACTCTTTGCAATGCTTTTATTGACCAGTAGCTGCACTGATACTTGTGAAGTAACCCGCAGTTATGTCAATTATGAGCCTATCTATACAACGACCCAGGAAATTAGGGATGGAGTCGAATATCTACCGCCTAAAGAAATAAGCAACCCTGGTCGGCTTTATTTTAAAGATGGGTATATGTACATCAATGAAGTTGGTGAGGGTATTCACGTTATTGACAACAGAGTTCCTACTTCACCTCAAAAACTTGGGTTTGTGAGTGTGCCTGGCAACTTCGATCTGGCCGCAAAAGGTAATTTTCTTTATGCTGACAGCTACGTTGACCTTGTGGTTTTTGATATTTCAAATCCAAATGACATTACAGAGGTAAACAGGGAGTTAAGCGTTTTCGCTGGTTACGATGTGTACGCTGGTCTTTGGGATGAACAAAGAGGCATTTTGACAGATTGGGAGGCAACCACTGTAGAGGAGGCGTTTGAAGCCGATTGCGAAAGCGGACTTATAGTCGAGGATTTTTTAGCCGCTGATTTTGCCGTTGCTGAAAGAGCTCAATTCAACGCAGATGGTGGTTCACCAGCTCAGTCAGGAATAGGCGGCTCACTGGCTAAATTCACTATTTATGATGATTTCCTCTACACAATCAATAGCTGGGAGATGAGGTTATTCGATATTTCAACCCTTGAAGACCCCGAAGTTGGCTCAATAGTTCAGCTTGGATGGGGCATCGAGACCATTTTTCCATATGGTGACAAATTATTCATAGGTGCAAGAAACGGTATGCATATTTATGATAATGCCAACCCATCAGAGCCTGAATTGATTTCGTCATATCAACATGTAAATAGCTGCGACCCAGTAGTAGTTCAGGATGACTACGCATACGTAACCTTGAGGTCAGGAACTGAATGCGAAGGGTTCACAAACCAGCTAGACATTGTTGACATCAGCAATCTTAGCAACCCACGGTTGCATAAAACCTATCAGATGCAAAATCCACATGGTTTAGGGATTGATGGCTCTTGCCTTTTCATCACCGAAGGTGAATTTGGTTTGAAATTTTTTGATGTGGAAGATGTCGATAACCTTGAATTAGTCAGCCACAAAGAAGATCTCCATGCTATCGATGTAATACCCCTAAACGAAAACCTAATGGTTATTGGCAACGATGGCTTTAAGCAATATTCATATAACTGCGAAACCGGAGCTTTCAATTTGTTAAGTACGATAGCAATTACAAACCTTTAAAATACTAAGGATGAGACGTCATTTATTTGTTCTGGTAATATTGGCCTTGCCGCTGTGCATCAGAGCTCAAGAAAAACCCAAAGATCTCATCAAATTTAATGGTGGTGCCAGGGTTCATGGAATTATCAAAGAATATGTAGAGGGCCAGTACATGATAGTAAATGTAGGAGGCGAGGATGTAAGGATAGAAGGTGGCCATTTTGATGAAATCAAGGATATCAAGTTTGGTGATCTGAATTATGAAAGGCACACAAGGGGCATGTGGTATGAGTTTGATTTTGGATTGAATTTTGGGAAATCCAATAGCTGGAGTGGAACCGAAAGTTATCCCTCGCTTCATCTGATAAGTGGTTATCAATTTAATCAGTTCGTTGGCCTTGGGTTGGGTACCGGGTTTCAAAGCCTTAGTAATGTCAACATCATCCCCACCTACGCAACTTTCCGTGGGGATATATTTGACACTCGAATTGCGCCATTTTACTATGTAGATGCAGGTTACGGCTTTGGAGTAAATAAAGATGACGACATCTTTTTTGGGGATGAAGTAGATTCTAAAGGCGGTTTAATGTTTAGCCCAGGTTTAGGTGTCAGGTTTAAACTTAAAAAAATCTATTTGACCACCTCCTTGGGTTATAAGCTTCAAAAAGCAAGTGTTGAGCGGCGCTACGACAATGTGTGGTGGGGTTGGAGTACATCAAGCATCGGCCCTCCGTCTGGTGAAGAAATTTACAATGAAAAGAGAACCTACAAACGGGTCGAGTTTAGAATAGGAATTGGGTTCTGATAGGATGTTAGAGGAAGCGGCCTTTGAAAAGTACTCATTGGGTTTAGTGGATTGGCCGCTTCGTTGCTTAAGATTAAAATACCAGTAAAATCCTGTACTATGTTAAAGTCTTATAAATTCAAGAGACTTATTCATCACAACAGCTTCCGGATACACCGAAAGCACTTCTGCAACAGAAGTTGATGATTGCAAATGAATCCCCATTATCAGCTGAGGGGCAATTTCTTCTTCAATTAACAATTTATTTTCTGCACTGATTAGCGTATGGAAAGTAGGAATGATTGCTACGTCCACCCCACCCAAACTTGCTAATTCAGTTGAGGCCAGGTTTGCCCTTTCATAGTCAACATCTCCAAAATGGATAATTTTCTTACCTCCCAGCTCTACCAGGTATACATAATTTTGAACTGCTGAGAAATCATTCCCAAACAGATTGAAATGGCGTAAATGATACACTGTGATTTTCACACCATTTACTTCCTGAGTAATTGATTGCTGAAAGGCGGGGCTAATATCACTGACCCCTGGGCGGTTAATGCTGCTTCTAACCTGAGGAGGGGCGATAATAGTTGCCTCTTTATTATTAGTAAGAAAGTTAAGGGACGATTGCGGGTTGAAATGATCCCCATGGTTATGGGTTATCATCGCCACGTTAATATCGTGGTAGGGCACCTTTCCCTGCTCCATTTTTACCTGCTCTCCCGGAGACACCGGTATCCAACCGGTCAGGGTGGAGGGCATCGCATCAATCAAAACCTTATGGTTCTCATCTTCAATCATTACCCCGTCATTGGCCATGTAGGTAATCTTGACAGTTGTTTCCGCAAGGGCCATCTCATTAGATGGAAAAGAAATTTGATTTATAGTGGCAGTGGTTCCATCTGCAACTGATAAAACCACAGCTCTGTAGTCTATTCCATCGATTATAAAATCGCCATCTGTATCCAAAATATCATCAGGCATTTGAGAAAGTATATCCCCATTAGCCGGGGTTACCGCCAAATATCTATCTGGTGTGATGTCGGAGGCAATTTCCTGGGTGATATTGAAGGTGGTTTCAGCTTTTGTGATTAAAATCCGGTATTCAGAGATATTGCTCTCATTACCCGGCCTGGTAAAAAGCACTTCCAAATCAGAAGCATCATCATTGTTATAAACATCATCAAGTACCACCCTGCCAACCCTGTCTACCTGCACATTTTCGACTGGCATCGGATCTACCATGTCGTCATTATTATCGTCATTATTGTCATCGTCATCATCACCTGATGAACAAGAGAATATAAAGATGATAGAAAGCACCATGATAAAAATCCTTGTTATTAAAGTTTTCATAGTTGTTGTGTTTTTTTATTTAACCATCACCAAAGTAGGGTTCGGTTCAAATGAAGCTGTGCTGAAAATTGCTAATTTGGAGTTGATGATTGCCCTGATAGATTTGAAAAAAGCTGCCCATACAAAGTGTATTGAGCTTGTTAATGTGAAAATTGATACGCTCAATAAAGAGCTTAGTGAGGCATCAAATGCGATGGAAGGGGATACTAAAAGCAGTGCTGGTGATAAATATGAAACAGGGAGGGAAATGATACAGCAAGAACTTAATAAGCTGAATACACAAAAAAATATTGCGCTTAAAGAACTTCAAACGCTTAAAGCCCATAACCCACTTGACAGTCCGAAATCATGTCAGTTAGGGGCATTGGTAGATACTAAATCAGGCATTTACTATTTAACAATCCCCTTGGGCAAAATTGAAGTCAAAAGCAAAGATGTATTTATTATATCGCCAATTTCACCAATTGGCCAGGCACTCATCGATCTAAAAAAAGGGGACCACTTTGTTCTGAGAAATAACAAAAGTGAAATCCTTGAAATAGCGTAAGGGTTAAATTAAGGCCTTTAATTCAAGCTTAACGTCTTTAGATTCTCCGCCGCTGTTGATTTTTAGAGTGACAGTTTTGCCATCAGTTGCAAGAATATCCCTGATTTGAACGAGGGTTAAACCCTTTTTTCCATCCACTGCAACTATCTCATCATCAACCTTTAAGCCTGCTTCTAGTGCTGGAGAATCATCATACACCTGATGGATCAACACTTTTTCCAAAGATTTATCTAGCTGCAGCAAAATACCAGAGCAGTTTACAAAAAATTGACCTTTGAATTTATCATTTTGCGACCACCACATTTTGTGATGTTTATAATCAAAAGTTGCATTGAAGCGGTGTAGAATTTCGTTGCCCACAACCCCTGCTACATGCGAATCAGCTTGTATACCATGGTTACCTTCGCTAAGGCCAACCGGTAAGTTTTTAAATGTATAGCCGGCAATCGTAAATGTATTTATGCGACCCCTTGTATGGAGAGTCTCGTTTTCTGAGATACCCGAAACCAGATATGTATAGCTATTTCCAATCTTTGATTTCAACTCATTTTCCTTGACATAGGGGGTATTAAAGTCGAGGTCGGTTTTCGCCCCCGTCTCGAGGTAAAAATTGCCCATTAGCATCTCACCATCTCCAAGAATGGCTATTCCAGGCACCATTGGTATGGCATGACGAAACTTAATTTTCATTGGTGTACCATCACCCATATATTCAAATTTTGAGGCATCAAAAACATGGAGCTCCATCGAGTTGTAGTCAATCTCTACCACAAAATTGTGAAGCAGGTCATAACCAATAATACCATCTATCTTCCTGCCAATAGCCCTTTCCAGATGGTTGAGGTCATTTTCATAAATTTTCACATTGTGAATTTCTATGCCAGATATTTTAATGTCATTATGCTTAACTAAATACCCTGTAACACTTCCACCTGCACTTGTTTCTTTCACCTTCTTGTCTGACATGATATTTAGTCTTTTGGCAGCATCAAGACTAAGCACTGTTAGACCGTCTCCAGTATCAAATATGAAATCAAGCTCATCTGAACCGTTCACCGAGAGTTTTATAAAGAGGTGCTCACCGTAAAGCTCAAAAGGGACAGTTGCTAAGGGGGTTTGAGCAGATGGTTTGAATGCTGCAAACACAAAGAGTATAACAAGGAATCGTTTCATCTGTTAGTAAGTTTTATCAGCAATTGGGCTCAAATTTGATAAATATTAGTGAGAATCAATCGACAGAAGTTTTTGTAATTTTAATTTAGTTTGATATGAAACGATTTGCCCCACTGATCATTGTACTCTCAACCCTTATTGGCTGTTCTGGCAACAGGGTAGTTTCGTTTGTAAGTCCGCGGGGCGATTTCGGCGGTTACCATACATTTAAAATGTATAGTGGCACTGTTGGGGAAAAAATCAACGCCGACTCTTCTGCATTAAATAATGAAATAGAAGCACTCATTATTGAGGAAATGTTAGATAGAAATTATAAGCAAAATGCCAGGGCCGATTTAAGGGTTGAATACAGTTTCATATCTAATAAACAAACTGAATATAATGTCAATCCATCTCCGATATATGGTGCTAATCCTTTTTATAATAATATCTACGACCCCTACTCATCAATAAATGCAAGAAACTTTTATGAGGCGATACTTCTAATTGAAATTAAGGATCGGAAAAATGGCAAATCAGTTTGGCAGGGCAGCCTTGATCTTAAATACACCAGAAAAATCAAAGAGAAGAAAAACATCCTTCCACAAAGCATCGAGACAATTTTCGGTTCATATCCATATTTTGCAGGTGAAGCCGAACCCAGGATCGTGGAATGATCGAATTTGGGTTTAAATGAATTCTTTATTCCTCAATTATTTTTTTGATGTTGGGAATTGCCCCTTCAGAAATCGCATGCTCCAATTGACCCTCTTTAGTCAACACCGTGACATTGTTTGAAAATCAGCTTGATTCAAGAAGCCACGAATAGTAACTTCAAATTATGCTTCGCTCAAAATACATTTTTTTTACTGCAGCTATAATAGCGATCTCCTCCTGCCAATCATCGCCTGAAGGGGATAATATACCTGTGCCAAATGATGAACACCGCACTGTAAGTGTATTCATATCACCTTCCTCGGTTGTTGAAGGAGAAACCGCAAACATCGTTTTCAGGGTATCATCAAAGAATCCTTTTGACAGCCCTCAACTCATCCCTTTTGAAATGACCGGCAGTGCTCTTGAAGGGGAGGATTTTCAACTATCAGTAGGCATGGTGCAAATTAACCCAGGCGATGACATTGGGGAGAGCCAGGTAATAGTGCTGGAAGATGGAATTGATGAAGGCGATGAAACTTTGTCCATTTCAATCGTAAAAGCCTTACCCAATTCATTTGCGCTGGTAGATACAACACCAGCCGAACTGACCATCAGGGATAAAAACTAAGGCTTCAGCATCCAGAAAATTGACTGGTAATTGAAAACCGAAAAAGCAATCTCATCTTTTGTTGGCGAGTAGACCGGATGTGCCTTATCCGTTGGATCAAAAGTTACTTGTTTCACTTCCTTGCCATCGATTGACACTTTCCAAACCTGGAAATTACCATTGTCATCAGGGGCGATATAGGCTACCCACTTGTCATCGTTTGACAATCCAATACCGGAATAAAGTTGATCACTTTCAAATGAGTGGATCAATTTTCCTTCGCCCCCATCAAGAGGGATCATA
This sequence comes from Cyclobacteriaceae bacterium, assembly GCA_040222875.1. GTDB lineage: Bacteria > Bacteroidota > Bacteroidia > Cytophagales > Cyclobacteriaceae > JAJCYL01. The sequence goes on from JAVKCG010000027.1 coordinate 128,707, forward strand.
TGAATTTCTTTATGGTTTTCATCGACTACATATTCAATCACCAGGTTTTTACTGTTTGACGTCCACTGGCTATCAGTAAAGCTTCCAGCTTCCAATCCTTTGGGAATAAGCTGCTTCTGGGCCGACGTTATCTTACCGGATTCCTGATCGATACCTATTAAAAAGAGTTTGTTAATCCGGTCGGATGAATACGCTGTATTGCAAACTATCCACTTGCCATCAGGAGACCATCGGGGCCAGCCTGTTTCATAGCCGCCTTTCGAAAGCGGCTTGCCTTTGGAGGCATCATCTGCTGGCATTAGCCAGATGTCATCAGTACCATCAGCATGGGTATGAAAGGTGATCCATTTAAGATTAGGTGACCAACTCATTCCCTGATCTTCGGAATAACTTGCCCTGATCGTTTGTTCTGGTTCATCGGCTGGTGATATTCTATCTGTGGCAACAACTCCAAGATTTTGTGCGATATCTGGATAATTGGTATCGTCCATCACCCGACGCCAGGTGCCGTAAGTAAATGAAATTTCCTCGCCGCTGGGATGCCAATAAGGTATTTCAGATTGAAATGAGGTGATCGTCTGAATTGGCCCACCATCCCCTGAAACTTTGGCAATAAATATTCTGTAATCCTGAAGCTTGAACATGACCGAACCATCAACCGCCACGCTTGGGGAGTAGCTGTCCCGCGAGAATGAAGTCAGTTGTTCTTTTTCCTTAGCATGTAGGTCCTTCTTCCAAAGATCAAGTACCCCACGATCGTTTCCTTCAGTGAAGTAAAGTGTATTGCCATCAGCAGAAAAGGCAATTTCTCCATAGCTATTTGCCGGGATTAATTCGTTGGTATCATGGGTAAGGTTGAGGTCAATGTAACGCTGATCATTTTCGACTACAATACCAGCCCATTTGCCAATGCCTGGGTTCCAGGCGAGTGTTTCAATCTGGGCTTCTCCAATTAATGAGGGGTTTTTCCCGTCACTTTCAAATTCTATCAGATATGTAGAAGTGCCCATTTTTGCAATTCCTGCAACAGCTTCACCTTTTTTTGACCATGTCAGGTTTTTGAGGTCATGACGGGTCAGCGCAATGGTTTCACCCTCAGAATTGATAATGTTGAAAGAATCCAGCTCCGGCCAGATGGCAGTACCAGTGGTTTCATCAATCGGATAGCTATACCAGGTTTCACTTTTACCTCCCAACTCATAGGTGATAAGGTTTTTGCTGTCCGGGGTCCAGGTGAGATACCTAATGAATGCACCGTTCTTTTTGAGCTCTTTAGTGGCACCCCCTGCTATTGGCCTGATAAAAATTTTGCGAAGATCGGTGTATGCAAACCATTGCCCATCTGGAGACATCACCCCAATCGGATCTCGGTAGGCTACAGGGCCTTTTTGCCGGATTGTAGCGACAAGCTGAAGTGGTGGTGCTTGAGAAAATGCGTCGGTAATAATAAGGATACCTGAGAGTAGAATGAGTGTTGTTTTCATGGTGCAATGATTACATCCCCCCGATTCTCCGCCCAACTGCGAATCATCGCCCCCCTTCAAAGGGGGATTAAGACCCAAAAGTTACAAAAAAAGCCTTCCCATTGCTGAGAAGGCTTGTAATTTCATGACAATGACCCGCTACTTGGTGAAAAGTGCTACCCATTTGATCTGGTAAAGAATCATCGACATGTTTTTTTGGAAACCCCAAAAACCGGAGGCCATGTTGGCTTTCCATCCAACAAAACAAAATGCTGGACGGCTCAAAGAGCCCTAGAGTTCATTGATGAAAAATAGTCCCGTATTCACCCAGTTTGATCAGCAGCGATTACCCATTTATTATCAATTGTTCTGAAGATCAGCGTAAAGATGCCGTCCAAATCACCAATTGTTCTGGATAGGAAAAATTTACCAACAACGAAATAGACATCCATTCCCATCGGGTTTGCTTCCATGATCTCAAATCTCAATTTGCCCATGGATTCACTATCAGGGTAGCTTTTCTTATATCGATCAAGAGTGCCTTGCCAACCGTAGGTAATGCCCTTGCTCCCTACAAACATCAGGGAATCCGATTTCCAATAGCCCTCCATGAAACAATCAATATCCGCTTTATTCCAACAAACGGTTTGATCATCAAGAACTTTAAGCACCTGCTCTTTATCTGTTTGGCCATAGGTCAACTGAATTATCAATGAGAGCATCAGCACACTAAATGTCTTTTTCATTTCAATTATCTTTCGGGTGATTGTTCAAAATAGCAAGCATGGCTGAGATCAACAGGAGAAAATTTATAAAGGGAAGCACCCTGGGCGCCATTGGTTCGACGGCTTTAGCTGGCTGTGCAACGGCTGATAAGAAAACAGAGAGCGGCCCATATATTAATTTCAATAATACTTACCTCTGGAAGTTAGTGACTACATGGCCGCCGAACTTTCCGGTTGTTGGAGAAGGCTGCAACATGCTGGCTGACTTTGTGGAAGAAATGTCAGGTGGCAGGATGAAAATCCAGGTATATGGCGGTGGTGAATTAATCCCATCTCTGGAATGCTTCGATGCCGTGAGTAATGGAGCAGTTGAGATGGGACATGGAGCTTCATATTACTGGGCGGGAAAAGTACCTGAAGGGCAATTCTTTGCTTCGGTGCCTTTTGGGATGAATGCCCAACATACCATGGCCTGGATTACCACAGGAGGCGGCATCGATTTATGGAAGCAGCTATATGAGCCCTTTAATCTCCTACCTATTTTATGCGGAAGTACAGGTGCCCAGATGGGTGGCTGGTTCAACAAAGAGATCAACTCCATTCAGGATATCGACGGATTAAAAATGCGGATTCCCGGCCTTGGAGGTAAAGTTTTGAATAAGGCTGGGGGGTCAGCGGTAACAGTAGCTGGAGGTGAAATTTTCACCAATTTGGAGCGGGGCGTTATCGACGCCACTGAATGGATCGGCCCCTATCATGATTACAAAATGGGCTTTCACAAGGTGGCTAGGCACTACTACTATCCGGGTTGGCATGAGCCAGGCACTGTGTTAGAATTACTGGTGAACAAACCCAAATTCCTGGAACTTCCAAGCGATTTGCAATCCATCGTTCGCCATGCAGCAGAGCGCATAAACACCTGGATGTGGATGGAGTTTGAAACCCAAAACAGCATCTTCCTGAAAAAATTAATTGAAGAAGAAGGAGTGGTTCCTAAGCAGTTCCCGACGGAAGTTCTGGAAAAGTTAAGAGGCTATACGGTGGAAGCCCTTGAAGATTTAGCAAACGCAAGTGACGCTGGCAGGAAGATATTTAGTGCGTATACTGATTATCGGGAGAGTATAGGAGGTTGGGGTAAGTTGGGAGTTTAGGAAAGAAAAATAAGGGCTGAAACTTCGCTGATGAGATTCTTCGGTCGTCCTTTTGGGACTTCCTCAGAATGACGTTAAATTTTAGGTCATTTGTAAGATCAAAAAGAACACCCATGAAATTGATAATCTCCTCAACCCTGCTCTTTTGCACCGTTTTCCTGAGTGCCCAGGATCAAAACTTCACTACCAAAAAAATTAAGAACTACCTGCCGCACATGACAAGGCCGGAGGTTCAGGAGTTGTTGACCAAAACGGACCTGGTCATTATCCCTGTAGCTGCGCTTGAACAACATGGCCTTCACTTGCCCATCGGCACTGATTTTCTGAATGGCGTTGCAACAGCCAATATGATTGCTCAAGAGCGGGATGTTTTGGTAGCTCCCATACTAATGGCGGGACAATCGCCTTATCATATGGGCTTCGAAGGAACTATTACGCTTTCAGCCGAGACAATAATTAAAGTGCATCTGGAGGCAGTTGAGAGCCTCATTCAGCATGGATTTAAACGCTTCATTATTTATAATTCCCATGGAGGCAACAGGGCAATTTCAACTTTGCTGGTCGATCAGATTAACCAAACAACGGCTGGGGTTGCTGTCAATATGAGCCAGGCAATTGGCCCATTCAGGGAGCCAAGCGGTGTGCCCCGCACCACTGTATTCGATCGTCATGGTGGGGTGAGTGAAACATCAAGAAGCTTATTTCTAAATGAAGTTTTAGTCGATCTTGAAAGTGCTGAACCTGCCCAACTCACACTACCACAACATATGCAAGATATGTTGCCGGAAGTAGTTGAGGGCGACCAAACTGCGCTGATGATTTTTTTGGCCGAAGGGTTAAAACAGGAATCAACCGGTAAGAAAACTTCTTCTGAAGAAATGTCAACGACAGGCGTTTGGGGCTTAAGGGATCCTAAAGAAGCGACGGTTGAACAAGGTAAATTGGAAACCATGAGCACCGTTAATGCGGCAATCAAATTCATCGATCGATGGAATGAATTGAGGCCTTCAGGTACTAAATAAGCCCTGGCACAATAGGAAAAGGAGTCTGTCTCAAAAGTATTGGGGGCCTTTATCTGAGCCAAGCGAAGATTCTTTGGACTTATTTGAGCTACTTAATGATAAAGATTCCTCGCTACGCTCTGAAAACGGAGACTTTTGAGACAGACTCCTTTTCTGTTTATAAATTCGTATTAACCCAGATTTTCCAACACTTGCATCACTTCCTTAACATGGCCTTCTGAAGTTTTCAAAAGCTCCATTTCATCGTCGTTCAATTGTAGTTCAATCACCTTTTCGATGCCGTTCTTACCAAGAACAACAGGAACGCCCAGATAGCAATCACTTATGCCATACTCTCCTTCAAGCTTCACACAAACAGGGAATACCCGCTTCTGGTCTCTAACAATTGCCTCAACCATTTGAGCAGCAGCAGAACCAGGTGCATACCATGCTGAGGTTCCCATCAGCTTCACAAGCTCACCGCCTCCTGTTTTGGTGCGCTGAACAATTGCTTCCAGTTTATCAGCGTCTATTAACTCTGTAACCGGAATACCTCCAACAGTTGTATAACGAGGCAGTGGCACCATTGTATCTCCGTGACCACCCATTAAAACTGCTTGAATGTCTTTCGGTGAAACGTCAAGGGCTTCGGCTAAAAACGCCCTGTACCTTGCCGTATCCAGAATTCCGGCCATTCCCATCACTTTGTTTCTTGATTTGCCAGAAGTAAGGTGCGCCTGGTAAGTCATCACATCCAAAGGATTGGAAACCACAATAATGATGGCGTCAGGTGAATGTTTGATCACATTTTCAGTAACCATCTTTACGATGCCAGCATTTGTTCCGATGAGGTCATCCCTGCTCATTCCAGGCTTTCTGGGAAGGCCTGAAGTGATTACGACAACATCAGAGCCAGCAGATTTGCTGTAATCATTGGTTGATCCGATTGTGCGAGTATCGTATAAATTAATTGGTGCTTTCTGCCAAACGTCAAGTGCCTTGCCTTCAGCTAAACCCTCTTTTATATCAACGATTACTACTTCATTGGCAATTTCCCTGTAAGCCAGTACATCGGCGCAAGTGGCACCTACATTACCGGCACCTACTACTGTTACTTTCATCTTGTCTATATTTTATTGTTAATGATTGATTCCAGAATTGGATAAAAACAAATGTATGATAAACAGGAGAGGCTGAAAAGAGAAGCTTTGATATTAGGCAATAAACAATTTCTTTAAAAAACGTCCGTTATTGCGTACGTTTGAATGATGAAAACGCTTACGACCACAGAGGCAAGGAAAAATATCTACAAACTCGTTGATCAGACTAGTGAAACACATGAACCGATTCAGATCACCGGGAAAAAGAATAATGCAGTTTTAGTTAGTGAAGAAGATTGGCGAAGCATTCAGGAGACCCTTTTCCTAATCTCAATTCCAGGAATGAGGGAATCAATCATTGAAGGTATGAAAACACCGCTTAGCGACACTACTGAAAAACTAGACTGGTGAGCTTGTACAAGCTGGTTTATACAAAACAAGCTCAAAAAGATGCTAAAAAATCTCTTCTTCAGGATTGAAAATAAAGGTTGAGGATCTTTTGAAAATTTTAGCTGAAAATCCGTTTCAAGATTATCCTCCATATGAAAAACTCCAGGGAGACTTACTTGGTGCTTATTCCCGTAGAATCAACATTCAGCACAGAATTGTGTATCAAGTTTTAGAAGAAGAGAAAATTGTAAAAGTTATCAGGATGTGGACGCATTATGAATAGTCAATTCATAGCCTATTAATCCCTCACAATATCTTCTAGTCTTACTACCCTAAAATACTGTCTTCCAATCCATGAGTTATGGATTTTATCCCAGGTACTGTAATGTTTGCTATCTGATAAACCGGAGGCTGTTGCTCCCCATGTTCCAGCACAAATCAGAAAATAATCACCATCAACATTGTAAGGCTTCTTGTTGGTAGCATATTCCTGATAAAGCCGAACTGATTTTAATCCTAAGGATTTAGCAACGTCCTGAAGAATATATGAGGTGTTAAGGTGATCGGAATGGTCCTCAGGATTAATGGTTTGGTCGGTTTCGGCCAAATTCATTTGGATGCTTCCATCCTGTCCAGCTTCTGCCTTAATCATGGCGGCGATTGTTTCTCGAAGATCATCAACCGAATTATAAGTTGAGTTGCCATCAACAGTCGTTAACGACGAAACTTCTGCTGAATAAAACTTCCTTAGACTATGCTCCTTGTGTATAGCATATCCGGAGCCATCATAGTTGCCATCTGGCACTCTCAAATAATATACTGAAACGTTGCCATATCGATTTCTCATTACATAATGTCCATTGATAGCAACTAAGCTTGCACTCATTTCAGTTCCTTCCCTCATATCTGGGTTAGCGGCGTTCACCATAAATCTAACAGCTCTGTTGCTGCCCTCTTCCCTTGCGATGTAATAATCCTGGCTACCCTTACCAGCACCAGCGTCACCAGCCGTGGTGTGCAAAATCACAACCTTAGTAGAATCATTTTGCAATGATTGATAGACATTCGGGTTCATAAACAGCTGCCAATCATCGGGGTGTGCAACAGCATAGATGTGAGTTTGCTGGGCCGTTGCGGTAAAACTCAAACAATATAAAAGGAGTAAAAAGAAACGCATGTTCAAATAATCTATGTTGGTTATAAAAATAGGTAATGAAATCGAGGCGCCTATATAATTGGTTTCATCCCCGGATTCCTTTTAACTTTATTAGGTAATATCAATAGACTTTGAAAAGGCATCTCATTTCTCTAGTAATAGTTGTTTCAGTAAGCACAACTACATTCGCCCAATTCAAACTTGGCCTGAATGCAGATATATACAAGCCTCAAAACCAATTTGGTAAGAATGTCTCGAATGCACCGGTCGGGATGTCCATTTTTGGGTTGTACACCCCTCAAAACTCCAGGTTTTCTTTTGGTAGCGACCTTGGCGTTGCCATGTATGCCAACCGGACTTATGATTATGAATTAGCACAAGAAGGCGCACCTGGCAGTTTCATAGAAGTTGATGAAGAAGATTGCTTTTTGCATCTTGACCTATTGGCCCGGTACAATGTTTACCAATCACCGCTGATAACCCTGTTCGGTGAAGTGAAGGCTGGCATGTATACATTTTTCAGTTCCAGGATTGCATCGGAGCCTACCCTACTCTATCAAGATGATTTCGAATTTCATGGTACTTCATTTAACACTGGTGTAGGTGGTGGCTTTTCTCTAAACCTTTCTCAAGTATTTGATGGTAAGGATTTGGAGAGGCCCCATCCTATTAGTCTTGAATTTACATCTTCATATAACTCAGGCACCACCGCAAGCTATCGCAACATGGGAAATGAAAGCGGTGCGATAGCAGGACTTGAGACCGGAAACTACCGCTCAATCATCAACAACCTGAATTTTAGAATTGGCGTTGCGGTTCAGCTGTAATCAATACCATGGGCCTGCGCCGCAAAGACTCTAAAACGGCGATACCAACATGTTAGCCCCGACATATACCTACACAAGCACCTCATTTACAAGCATTTGAAACATAAAATGCGTAAATTGATGTTGTTACATACAAATTAAATCGATGTGCAACCTAAATAAACTTTAAGATGGGCAATTTACCTCTTGGCCTTATTGGCCGAATTATTTATGCGATTCCGATGCTAATGTTTGGCGTTTTCCATTTCGGAAATGCCGATGCGATGGCTGGCATGGTCCCAATTCCAGGTGGTGCGATCTGGGTATATCTTACAGGTGCAGCATTAGTCGCTGCGGCTGTTGCAATTTTCATCAACAAAAAAATGAAGCTGGCTACTTTCCTATTGGGCATCATGCTTTTAATATTTGCCCTATCGATACACCTACCCGGCGTTATTGGCGGAAGTGAAACTTCAATGCCAAGCTTATTGAAAGACCTCGGTTTAGCTGGAGGCGCCTTTTTCATATCTGGCCATTCTGAAGATTGAATAACCTGAGTAAATTATCTCTTGATATGGCTGCCAAATTGGTAGCCATTTTCATTTTCTTTGAGGGAAATCTCACAAATGAAAATTGCAGTAATCGCTCATGATGGTAAAAAAGCAGAAATGGTGGCATTTCTGTTGGAGCATAAACAACTTCTTGAAAAAGTAGAAATAGTGGCCACTGGCACCACTGGTGGCCATGTTGAGAAAGCTGGGCTGAAAGTAAAAAAGTACCTCTCTGGACCACTTGGGGGCGATGCTCAAATCGCTGGGCTTGCCGCTGAAAAACAATTAGACCTGGTTATTTTCTTTCGGGACCCAATGGACAAACATCCGCATGAACCGGATGTTCAAATGCTGATGCGGATTTGCGATGTACATAATATTCCATTGGCAACTAATCCGGCAGGTGCTCAGCTTTTGATCAAGGGACTTCTCTGCTGAGGTTAATAACCACCACTTAACCACTTTTAACACACCTTTAAGGCATTGTTACCGTTCTTTGCAGAAGGTCAATACATATCAAATGAAATTTATTGTGCTTTTTTTATCGGCTTCGTCGCTTCTGGCCCAGGCGAATGGCGACAAGTTTATTGGATCAATTGATTTGAATAATGTGGTTGATGACAAGCTTTATGTAACTGTAGAGCTACCTGAAATTACGCATGAATCAATTGAGTACCACATACCGAAAATTGTTCCTGGCACCTATTCAATAAGCGATTTCGGTCGGTTTATTACTGAGCTGGAAGTTGTAGATGACAATGGCGAAAAACTTGCCGTTGAGCGCCTGACTGACAACAGATGGTTAATCAAAGATGCTACCAAAGCTAAAAGCATCAGTTATTGGGTTGAAGATACTTATGACACCAAGAAGGGCAATGTGATTTTTGAACCCGCCGGAACCAACATTGAAGAAGGCGAAAATTTCATCCTAAATACGTTCGGCTTTTTTGGGTATCTGGAAGGGCTTAAAAATCTGGGATATCAGGTAAACATCACTCATCCTGAAAGCTTGTATGGCGGGACATCTATGATCGATCTTGATGAATCTACCACCGTTGATACGTTTGAAGTATCGGATTATTACACACTGGCTGATTCACCTATTATGTACTCAAAACCAGATACCACTATAAAGAATGTTGGTGGGGCAGAAATATTGGTTCAAATCCACTCAAAAAGAGACCGGGTAACATCCAAAGATGTCATGGACAATATTGCAGAGTTGTTAGAGGCTCAGAAAAACTACCTGGGCGGAACACTGCCAATTAAAAAGTATGCTTTCCTCATTTACCTCAGTGATGGTTTGAGCCGTTCAGGTGGCTTTGGAGCTTTAGAGCATTCACTATCCTCAGTTTACTCGTTTCCAGAAATCAATCCAATATTCTTATCACAAAGTATAAGGGATGTCGCCGCCCATGAATTTTTCCATATCATAACGCCTCTCAATATTCATTCAGAAGAAATCGGAAATTTTGATTTTATCAATCCGAATATGTCAAAGCACCTTTGGCTTTACGAGGGAATCACAGAGTACTCCGCATCGCATGTTCAGATAAAAGAGGGGCTGATAAGCCTTGAGAGCTATATGAATATTTTAGAAGGTAAAATTGAAAATTCTAAAAATTATAATGATGTACTCCCATTTACTGAACTAAGTAGTCTTTGCTTAGATGAACACAAAAGCCAATATCAGAATGTGTACCAAAAGGGTGCATTGATTGGGATGTCGCTTGATATTTACTTGAGGAAATATTCTGATGGTGAATATGGCGTACAACAGCTCATGCAGGATCTCGCTAAAGAGTACGGTAAAGAAGTTTCTTTCAAAGATGAGCTACTTTTCGACAAAATCGCTGCTTTAAGCTCCGCTGAGATTCTTGATTTTTTCAAAACATATGTAGAAGGCCCCAATCCTATTCCTTATAAAGAAGTATTGCAGCAAGTCGGAATTGAATACATTGAAGAGGGTACAATTTTCCAGCTCACACTAGGTAATATTAGCCTGGGTGTTGATCCTGACACACGACAGGTGGCCATAACAGGCACAAGCGAGATGAATGATTTTGGTAAAGAAATGGCATATCAAATAGGCGATAAATTAAAGTCATTCAATGGTACAGAGGTAACAACTGAAAATATAGCTGACCTCGTAGCAGAATTCAGAAATACCTTTAATGCTGGTGATAAAGTAAAAATGGAAGTAAAGAGGAGCGTAAATGGCAAGTCGAAAAAAGTCAAATTAAAAGCCCCTGCCCAAACCATAGAAACGGAGGTTGAAGGAGAGATTAGAGTCAACAGAAATGCAACTGATGAGCAAGTGAAGTTGAGAAAAGCCTGGATAGGGGTTTGATTAAACCAATCGCAGCCATTCTAGAAAAGACCACCCTCCCATGCCAATAAAAAGCAAACCAGGTATCCTATAAACCATTGTCGAATTTTTCATGAGCAATGAAAATCTCCGCGAAACCAGCACTACAGTTATCAGAAGGCCAAATGTGCCAATTGAAACCCCCGCAAGATAAACCCAGAATCCTATGCCAGTTAGTACCACTAAATCCTGGTTTTGTAAATAGGCAGTGACAGCCAACCAGAAGGGTATTGCTAGTGGGTTTCCAAGACTGATTAGCGTACCCCGTTTAAATGCGCTCCGCTTCTCTCCTACCACTGGCTTCGGATTATTAAGCTTTTTTTTGAACAGATTTACAATTCCCAAGCCTACTAAAACAGCTGCAGTTATCAATTGAAAGTACCCATTGATGTTTGCATTTTCCGTTAAATACATCTGAAACTTTACGGCAATTCCAGTGTATATAAATTCGACCAATACACAGGCAATAATAAATGAAACGGCTGCCGACTTTCTGCCCTCAATCGAATATTGCAGCGTAGTCACATTAATCATTCCTGGAGGAATGGAACCAAGATAGCTAACCACAAGAGCAGCGAAAAAAGTCAAAAGCACAACCCTAATCTTTAGTGTGGTTGTAATTTCTCACAAATTTAATTAGCGCCATACCTTCATTAAAAGTCATGTATGAAGAACCATTATTGTTGTTCCATTTGGCAATTTGATACATGCAATCCAAATGATAAATGAGGGACTTGTAAGCAGCAAAAAGAGGATAACCAGGATGATAGATATGACCAGGTTCTGCACCACAGCCATTTAGCTCCATTATTTTGAATTCCCCCATTTCAAGTGCCTCGATTGATTCAGATCTGATATCGAATCTACCGAAATAAAAGCCGGGGTAACTTTTGGCCGCTTTATCAAAAACCTGATGGATTCTTTCATTAATCAAGTGGTTACCATTTATAAATGTTGTTCCACGACAATGATTTCCTATTGGCACTACCTCAACCTCTTCCTCTAAAGATGGTATAAAATCAAACAGGTGACCACTGGTTTTTTTAATTTCATTGAAGGCTATAACAGCCCTCGGCTGACTCAAAAGCAGCTCTTCAACTGTAGATTCTCCATCACCCTTCACTGAGAGCATCTTTTTTAGATTAATAGAAGTGACCTTACCAGATTCTTCAAACGGCAATCGAACGTAGAAAACGCCAATTTCTATTGGCCATTCAATAAATTCCTGTAAAAGAAAGGGCACTTTTATGGCCTCAAGATATTCAGTCATTTGAGCCTGATCATCTATTTTTTTCACCATCCATCCTCTTTCACCAACGTCAGGTTTTAGAATCACCGGAAAAGTCAAACCGTTTGTACCCATGCATTCAATTAGCTTTTCAAGACCAGTATCTTGTTTAAAAAACTGAGTGTATGGCTTGTACCTAGCTATAATCTTATCGAAGATTTTGATCTTGGATTCTCCAAGCATACCGCCATATTCAATACCTGGATTGGAGGAGCTAAAGAAAAAAAGTGATCGTGATTTAACGGCAAGCCAGAGGTAATAAAAATAAATCGGAAAGTAGAATACCGAAAAAGGCCAAAACTCCCAATTGGTCAATTTTATCCACCATAGTGGTTTATTAGGCTCTAACGATTTAATGGCTGGAAATCCATCGACCGCATGCTTCTTAAGCGTGGGCATGATTTTTTAAGAAGCGGTGTTCGCCTGTTCTTGCTGATACCTGATGGTGGAGGTGGCTACCCCAAAACCATCTTCAATTTTGACATTTGGGCAAATTTCCCGAATCCCAATTTTGATCAAGGCCATATGGTGAACCGCATGCTCAATGTTATAGGCCAATTCCCTATAAAAATTACTTTGAACTGCGGCGTTTATATTCTCTTCGATTCCGTAATTGACTTCAAATTGCAGCTCAAAGTTTTCTGGGTTCCGTTGAATAAAGCTTACAATGTCATCAAGAATGTTTAACGCAACTTTTCGATCAGACTCAATTATCTTGTCGTGTTTTCGATTGTCGTAGTCCAATTTTTTTGATGGTACGGCATCAATCAAGCAAAGAAAAAACTCCAAAGTATGGCGCACATGCTGCCCGATAGATACGTTGCTTAAGGTAGCTGAAGGCTGGCAAAATTCGTTGTCATCTAATTGAGTAACACAGTTTTTCAACTGCTTTAACAAAGTAGTGGTAGCAAGTATTAAGTTCTGGTTCATAGAAGATTAGAAGCGGCAAATTTAAAATTATAATGTTAGATCACTATGAATGCTTGTAACACAGTCCAACCACCATTAACGTTTGTAAGCTTTCAAATCGTTCAATTATTCTGAGATGAGCATTCTCCAATTTTTATCCGCCTTTTGCTTTAATGATGCCTCGTCTTTGTTCCAATCTTTAAGCGTGTTGTTAAAAAAGAAGTTGTAAAACAAATAGAGCTTGTCATCAATGATTTTGAAGGTTTCCGGATCCACTTCTACTTTATCTCCGGTAGCACCCATTGCATAAGCACACCAGCCACCATAAACTGGCATATATTTTTCTGGATTGGCCTTAAATGAGTCCATATTGCCAGAATTGGCAAAACGATATGTTGCGCCCATGTGGTCATATTGATAATCGGTATTTCCTTTTACTGGCTTTTTACCATTGAAATACGAAACTGGGTCATACCCTTCTATTGCAAGATTATCCCCAATATTTAGATGCGAAGAGGCACCGGTAATTTGACTTTGAGCTGATAATGCCATTGACACAATCAAAGCTGTACAAATAAATTTCATGTCAAGATTTTTCATAGCCAATATACGTTCTCAAAATTGATTGGATCATTTTCATAAAGTAACATTTGTCTCTACCACTACAATGATGTGCCGAAAAATTTAAAAATACCCACTGGCGCAACATACTGCCTGCTGATATTGCCATTTGAGTTTATCGTAATTTTTCTATATTCAAGGTTCTTTATTTTGAAAGAATTGGTAATAATTAGATAACCCTCAAATCCCTGATCAATGAAAGTTTACGACGAAAAACACATCAAAAATATTGTGCTGCTTGGAGCTGTGAAAAGCGGCAAGACTACTCTTGCCGAAACCATGTTATTTGAGGCGGGGATTATAGAACGTCGGGGCACTGTTGAAGACAAGAACACAGTATCAGATTTCCATGAAGTTGAGCATGAAAGGGAAAATTCAGTATATGCCACTTCGTTACACACCGAATGGAGAAATTTCAAGATTAACATAATAGATACTCCTGGCCTTGACGATTTCGTCGGCGAAATAGCTTCCTCAATACGCGTGGCAGATACTGCTGTTTTGGTGCTGAATGCACAGCAAGGCGTTGAAGTCAGCACTGAATTGATCTGGAATTATGTTGATCAATTTAAGAAGCCAACAATTATGGCGATTAACCAGGTTGACCATCCAAAATCAGATTTTGATTCTGCAGTCGAATCAGCCAAGCAAAGATTTGGTTCTGCGGTTACGGTGATGCAATATCCATCCAATCAGGGGGAAGGCTTCAATTGCATTATCGATCTGTTGAAAATGACCATGTACAAGTTTGGCCCAGATGGTGGCAAACCAGAAAAATTACCAATACCGGACAATGAGAAAGAAAAAGCGAATCAACTGCACAATGAGTTAGTTGAGAAAGCTGCTGAAAACGACGAAGATTTGATGGAACTCTACTTTGAAAAAGGTGAGTTAGACGAGGATCAACTGCGTAAAGGGTTGAAAATTGGTATGATGGAGCACTCCTGCTTTCCTGTATTCTGCCTTTCAGCTAAAAACAATATGGGCAGTGGCCGCATGATGGGCTTTATTGACAATGTGGCCCCTGCAGCAATTGAAATGCCTCCTGAGGTAACAGAGGATGGCGCTGAAGTAGAATGCGACCCTTCACAACCTGTGTCGTTGTTTGTTTTTAAAACCCTGGTTGAGCCATTTCTCGGAAAGCTTACATTCTTCAAGGTGCAGTCTGGTACTCTTAAAACAGGTTCTGACTTAGTAAATGCCCAAACAGGCGGCAATGAGCGGATCAACCAGATTTATATTATGGATGGTAAAAACCGAAACACTGTCGATCAGCTTGCCGCTGGAGATATAGGGGCCACCGTTAAATTGAAAGAAACGAAAACCAACCACACTTTACATGCAGCTGAATTTCCAGTAGCTTATAAGAAAATTGAATTTCCAGAACCTCGGGTTAGGGTATCGATCGAGGCCGAAGAAAATGACCTTAAGAAATTAGCTGAGATATCGAAGGAAATCGGCGCTGAGGATCCAACTTTAAGCATCCAATTTTATAAAGAACTGAAGCAATTGATTCTTTCGGCCCAAGGTGATTTGCACCTTGATGTCACCAAGTGGAGGCTCAAGCACATTTATGATATTGAGGTGGATTTTGGTGCCCCTAAGATTCCTTACAGGGAAACAATTCAGAAAACAGCAAGCGCTGATTATCGCCACAAAAAGCAGTCCGGCGGAGCTGGCCAATTTGGAGAGGTAACTATAACAATTATGCCTTATGTGGAAGGTATGGCTGATCCTGAAGGGTTTAACATACGGAAAAAAGAAGAGTTTGACCTGACCTGGGGCGGTAAATTGGTTTTTTACAACTGCATTGTTGGTGGGGCTATCGATGCCCGCTATGTTCCATCAGTTCAAAAAGGAATTCTCGAATTCATGGAAGAAGGCCCCATTACCAAATCTTATGTGAGAGACGTTGTGGTGCTTCTTCATGACGGCAAAATGCATGCTGTTGATTCCAATGATATCTCATTTAAGATTGCTGGTGCCATGGCCTTTAAAGATGCATTCATGAGAGCTGACCCCAAAATTATGGAACCAATAAATAGCCTGAAGGTTATCGTTCCTGAAGAGCTGATGGGGGATGTAATGACCGACCTTCAAACCCGTAGAGCTACTATTCTGGGTATGGATGCTGAAGGCAGGTATCAAAAAATTGAAGCCAAAATTCCGTTGGCCGAGATGAATGGGTATAATACCACATTGAAATCCATTACTCAAGGAAAAGCCGGGTTCACCACATCATTTTCTGAATATTCACAGGCACCCTATGATGTTCAGGAGAAACTGATGAAAGCAAGTAGCGGCACTGAGGAATAGCTACTATTTGATACTTAATATCTCGATTTCTGGAGGTTGCTTGCCGAAGTAGTATCCATTAATACCATCATAAAATATATGATCGTAGATTGATGGGATTGCGTTTACACCATTGGCCTTTAAAACGCCGAATTTCCCTCTCAATTTAACTATCACAAACCCATCAGGGTGCTCTTGCAAATATTCGTATTTCGGATGGATTACAAGTAAGCCTTCATTATTCGCAAGTCCATAAAAGTCATCTTTTTTAATTACGAAAGAACCATCTTCATTTCTGTGGATTTCATCATATGATATGGGGAGCACTTCAGTTCCATTAGGATCTATCAATCCCTGAAATCCATCTTTTGAAACAATGGCCAGTCGATCGCTAAACTCGCTAATTTCATTAAACTGAGGTTGAATTCTGAGCTTCTCTAACCTGTCAATAAACCCCCATTTTCCAAGCAATTTCACAGCCGCCATACCATCATGAAAACTGCGTACTGAATCATATCTGTTTGCAATTCTTAGCCGTCCTTCAAGGTCTATAAACCCAAAGCGATTGTCTTTTTTTATAGTCAAAAATGCTTCAGACAACCCACCGATAAATTGAAATTCATCTGTGAGAGGTAAGACGTAACGGCCATCGGTATCAATCACTCCCCATTGATCCCCCTTATTAACAACCAATAGTTGATCATTTTGAATATTGGAGATAAAATCAAAAACAGGTGGGAGTAAGCTGCTTCCAAAGGGCCCAATTAAACCTTTTTTGCCACTGGATGTAGTTTCTAATAATCCATAATCAAAGCGTTCAACGTCGTTATAAGTTTGATAAAGCACTTTTCCATCAGGCCCGATTAGGTCAATTCTATCTCCGCTCTTACTCATAAAGAGGTTTTTATTAATCACCTCCAAATGATCGTACTCGGCATGAACAATCCAGTTACCAACCGTATTAATGATACCTTCGTTGCCTAGATAATTTACTTCTGCCCTTGAGTCGACAAATGGAAAAGCCAAATCGTACTTAAAGCTGATAACCTCTTTTCCACTAAAATCCAAATAGCCCCAATAGCCATTTTTTTTGACAGCAATGAGGCCTTCAGACATTGGATATAATTCCTCGAAAAGGGCTGAGTTTAGCGGCGTTCCATAAGTTGAAATAATTCTCCAACCAGATTTATTGGCTTCATTCAGATAGCAGTAGAAGTGTTTTCCAGCATAATAGATTGAATCGAAATTGATTGGGACAACTTCAATGCCACCTTCTTTTATAATGCCATTTTTACCATCCTTTTCGACCAGTACAAATTGATTATCTAATGCATTGATACGCCAATTTCCTCCATTAACTATCAGTTCCTCATCAGTATTGATCAACAATTCAAAATCATTAGCTTTTGTTTCGAATACCCCCACATTCACTGCGGTGATCTCATCATAGTGGAATGATTTTATTTTACCTGAATTTGGTAGCATCATTTCCCATTGAGGAAAATGAGTTGCCTTAACCATGCTATCATTTATGGCTTCAATCGATTTGTAAATGTTAGGTAACATTTCACTTCCATCAGTACGGATCAAACCGAATTTTCCCTGTTTTTGTGTTTTTAAATATTTGGCCGTGAGAATTGTTATATCATCAAAATCCAAACTGGTCAATTCTTTACCCGATCTGTTGAGGATACCAGTCCCCTGTTTTTTTACAATGTAATTACTTACAGTTTCAACGATGTTTTGATAAATGATCGGAACCAGCTTTTCTTCAGTTAGGCTAATCACCCCAAAAAGTTCATTGCCATCGAATTTCTGGCCCACCAAAAATCCACTATTGAATGACTTTATACTGCTGTATTGGAAACCAACCACTGCCTGACCTCGTGGGTTTAGTATCCCAAATAATTCTCTATCCGAATAAGATGGTGATCTTGAAGCAACTAAAAACTGATCCGATGAAAAATACAACTGGGAATATAGGGCCTTCGAGAGAACCCTATTACTTATGCTAATAAGTCCCCATAAACCATTTTGCTCATACCCAATAACCCCCTCGATTGGATGGTGTGTCCCATCGCTCCAACCAAGGTTTTCATAAGCTGCGGAAATTAAAACTTCACCTGCTCCATCCAATAAGCCCCATTTACCATTCACTTCATAAAGTGAATAAGGAGATTGGGCTATAGTGGCCTCTACAGAGCTCAGATTGAGGTAAAGAAATGAAAAGAGAAATAAAATTTTAGATAGTATGCTCACCTGGGCAATTGTTCGTAAGCGCAATCTAACCAACTACTATTTCTTGAGGCTTTCTGATTGTCTTTCGAGGTCAAATAAATCGTTTAAAACATCAATGAGCGTTTCTGCTTCGCCCCTTTTGCAAGCAGCTTTAAGCTGAAGAACTGGAAGTTTGATGATTTTCTGAACCATGCCTTTAGTGATCTTATCCACCACGGCATTCTCATCTTGATTAGAATCCCTCAGATATCTGGAAATCTCCTCTTTACGAATTTCCTCCAACGCATTCTTCAGTTTATTAATAGTTGGAGAAACCTCCATTTCGCTAGACCAGTTTTTCAAATCTTTAATAGAGGACTTAATTATGCTCTTTACCTCAGGAATAGCCTTTAACCTTCTTTCAAGTGCTTTTGAAGTTTTGCTCTGGATACTATCAATATTGTAGAGCAACACTCCTGGAATTTCTTCTACATCATTTGTTATACTTCTGGGGACCGAGAGGTCAAATAAGTATTTAAATGAATTCGGTTCACCGGTGCTCAACATTTCCTTATTGATTGAAGGTGTTTCGTTCTGTATAGAGCTAATTACTACATCAACCTGTGGAAGAAATTGCTTGATATTCGAAAAGTCGACTGCTTCATAGCCACATTCAGCTGCCAATTGTTCAGCCTTATCAGTGGTACGATTGGAAAGCCAAACATGAGCATTCTTAACAAGCGATAAATTTTTGGCTACATCCTCACCAATTTCCCCTGTTCCTAACACTAATATTTTTGGTCGCTCAATATTTTGCACCAGCCCTTTGATGAGCTCAACTGTAGCATATGAAACTGACGCTGCTCCATCCCGAAAGGGTGTCTCTTGCACAATCCTTTTGTTAGTAAAAAAGATTGTATGCATTAAGCGGTGCAAAAAAGGCCCCGCCATATCTTCATCAACTGACCATTGATAGGCATTTTTTACCTGATTTATTATTTGCAAATCCCCTACTACCTGAGCTTCCAAACCAATGGAAACATTGAACAGGTGATCAATGGCCGACTGTGCTTTAGGGTAATTCTTGAAAAACTGGCTAATACTTTGTGAAGTTGTCCCTTTCTGAACTGAGATAACACCAAGAATGTCGTCAAACAAATCAACGGATGAGGAATAATAAACCTCGGTTCTGTTGCAAGTGGATACAATCAATGCCTCAGTTAAACCTAATGCGTCACTCAACTTTTGTAGCAGTTGCTTGGCTGTGCCTTCATCAAAAGAAAGCATTTCACGCACCTCTAAAGGTGAGTCTTTATATGAAATACCAAGTGCCTTAAAGTCTTTATGCATTACCCACATTTTTTAACGATCACAAATTTAATTGAGTTGAACTAAACCAATTCCTAAAACTTCAAATATTGCCTGATGAAATTTCACAGCTGTTAGGACTACCGCTCAACTTCAATACATTACGTTGCTATCCATGTTATAATATTATTTTTTTATATTGTTATTAATTTCTTTTATCTAATTATGCTTTGAAGAGATTAAGAACACTTATCAGGCATTATTTTAATTTTTCCAGAAGAGAGACTGATGGCTTTCTTGTTTTGGTGCCTATTCTGATGCTAATAATAACGTCTCCATCTCTTTATAAGCAATATCTGATTAGCCACAATACCCCAAATGAAGAAATAGAAATAAGAGATAAGTGGCTAGAGACCATCGCATTAGTACCAAACGAAAATCAGGACAATCCGCAAAAAAAGTACAATTCAGATAAGATTAAGCCACAACCGTTCAACCCTAACACTGCGTCATTAGAAGAATTAATTGATTTGGGATTAAGTGCCAGGTTATCAAACACGATCCTGAATTACCGGGGAAAAGGCGGCGTATTTCAAAACAAAGAACATTTATTGAAAATCTATGGTATGGATTCTGCACTTTATAGGCAACTGGAGCAATACATTGTAATTCCAATTCAACCAAGTAAAAGCCCTGATGAAAAACCTCTTTTCGCCCATAAAAGCAACTCGAAATCTACCGAAGTTATTCTAAGAAAGGCTAATCTCAATGCGGCCACAGAAGAAGATTTGAGAGGTGTTTACGGAATTGGTGAAGTATTGTCAAAACGCATTATCAGTTTTCGAGATGCACTTGGTGGATTTTATAACCTAAATCAGCTAAAGGATGTTTATGGATTGGCAGATTCAACCCGAATCAGGATGCTTGAGAAATTTTCATTAACTGATTCGACCGTAGCCGTTCGAAAAATCAATCTAGCCATCGCAACTATAGAGGAAATTGGAAAGCATCCCTATATCA
The DNA here is from genome assembly GCA_040222875.1 of Cyclobacteriaceae bacterium. Lineage (GTDB taxonomy): Bacteria > Bacteroidota > Bacteroidia > Cytophagales > Cyclobacteriaceae > JAJCYL01. The sequence continues at coordinate 149,076 of JAVKCG010000027.1, forward strand.
ATTACAAGCTTGCAAAAGTCATTTCTGAATTTAGAAAGCAACATGACATACAAACAATCGATCAGCTAAAGGATATCAAATTGATAGATGACAGCTTGTTTTTAAAAATATCACCGTACCTCGAAATGAAGAGCGATAGTATCATGAACAACGCTGCGGTTCTTAAGTAGCATTGATGAACTCATCTAACGATTCCAGTACTTTTTGAGGAGACTCAATTTGCGGATAGTGCCCAATTTTCTCTATCAATGTAATATTGGGTTCAGGGATAACAGTTCGATAATGCTCAGCCATATGCACACCAGAAATTGGATCAGCCGCACCATCAATCAGCTTAAGAGGGCAAATTGATTCCTGCAATGACTTCAGCCATCTCTGCTTGTATGTAACCCGTTCGGCCATATACATTATCAGTTTGTGGGCTACCGCTTTGCCTTCATTGAAACTGATTAATTCCCAAAAATCATCAATCTCCAGTCTTGAAGGTGCCGTTTCTGGGCCAAAGATTCTATTGAAAGTTTTACTCAATTGTTTTTTACTATAGAGCTTAGCCAGTAACGACCCCAAGGGTGTCATTAATAGTTTCTGAATGAGCCGGGGCTTGTGAACTCCAGGAAACAAACCGCCGTTGAGCAGGGTGCAACTTTTTATCTTAAAGCCAAGTTTTCCTTCATTGTTTCTGGCAAGCAATTCCTGTGCAACAGAATCGCCATAGTCATGAGCCATTATATGAGCTCCTTTGATTCCAAGCTCAGACATTATTGATTCGGTAAGATCGGCCTGATCAATGAGGCTATACTTGTAATTTGTTGGCTTATCTGAATATCCGAAACCAATTAAATCGAACGCAAGCGTTCGATGTTGCTTGATGAGTTCCGGCCATAATCTATACCAATCCCACGACGAGGTTGGAAAACCATGCAGCAACACAAGCGGATATCCAAGTCCTTCATCCACATAAAAAATACTCTTCTGCTTATAAGTAAAACACTGCCCCTTGGCCTTCCAATCTGATAATGTCACTATCTTGATTCTTTACAATTTAATTAATAACAGAAACCGAACTTGCCAATATGTTTTGGTGGCGTTTCTTAATTTTAGAATTGATAAATGTAAGAAATGAATTTCCTGATAGCACTGGTAGTTGGCGCACTCGTATTACAAATTGTACTTTTTTTCATGATTAGGGCCAAGAAGAAAAAGTTAAAGGATGGTGTAATTGGTAGATATGACATAAGAACACCGGCCGATGCATGGAAACTGATGAATGATCAATCAATCCCGGAAGAAGATCGCTTAGAGATTGAGCGCATTTATAAGGGCGAGGATGAAACTTAATTACTTGTAAAGGCGAAACTGATAATGTTGGCACCCATTCTTAAAGCCCTTTGCCTAATGGCCTCTGGGTCATTATAAATGCTCTGATCTTCCCAACCGTTTCCTAAGTCAGATTCAAAAGAGTAGAAGCAAACCAGGCGGCCATCATAAATTAAACCATAACCCTGAGGCCGTTTTCCATCGTGTTCATGAATTTTTGGTAAACCCTCATTGAAATCAAACTTCTGATGGTAAATGGGGTGGTCAAACGGCAGCTCAACAAACTCAAGGCCAGGGAAAACTTTTTTCATTTCAAGCCTTACAAACTTGTCCATTCCATAATTATCGTCGATGTGCAGGAAGCCGCCGGAGATCAGGTAATTTCTGAGATTGGTTGCTTCAGAAGCACTGAACACTACATTTCCGTGACCAGTCATGTAAACGTATGGATAAAGAAAGATGTCAGGGCTTCCTACTTCAACAACATCTTCATCAGGATTAATGGAGGTGCCTAAATTTTTATTGCAAAAGTCAGCGAGATTTGGAAGGGCAGTTTTGTTTGCATACCAATCACCGCCCCCATTATATTTTAGCTTAGCAATTTTCAGGGAATGGTTTTGTGCCTGAAGGGTAAAAATTGGCACAAAAAAAATCAGGAGAAACAACCTGTTCATATACAAATGTTTTGTTCCCCTGAAGTTACGTTAATTAAGTCTTCTGGTTTGAGTTTAGTCTGCCATTAGAATTATTCCCAAGGCTTGTGCTCCTTAGACTTATCACTACTAATAAGTTTCCAGAAACCCCTTGCAATTACAATTCCGACTGTGCTGACGAAGTCACTCAAATGGCGAAAACGATTTCTCCTGGATTGGAGGATCATCGAATAGTTTGAGTCCATAGCGCTGAAATTTAAATGTTCCTAAATAATTATGTCTCTTAGCTGTGGCATGAAGCCGGAATAAAGATAATCATATTTTTGAATTTTTCTAAGCCATTCGCATCCAATCCGTTTAAAATGAAAAAAGGGATCCGAAAACCCCTTTAAACAACTCTAAACCCAATTTTTGTTTATTCATTAGCCACGTCATCACCTTCTTTTTTTAGTGCCATAGCTTCTTTGATTTCTCCTATTTGAAGTAAGTGTCTCTTGGTATGTGCACCTGTAAAAATTGACCACTGGTATGCGTCCAGCTCCACCATAGGCGTAAAATTTGAATAGTAAAGACGTAAATCAATATCTGTGTTTTTAACAAAATCTATTGTTCTATCTCGTAGGTTATTAAAGTAGAGTACAAATTCTTCTGGCGATGACCATTTTTGTGACTCCATTGGTTCAAATCTTTCCAATGTTTGCGCCTTTTGAGGCCGGTCAGCAACTACATGTATAAACCTACTATCACGGCCAGCATATTTTTCTTTCTTCTCAGGTGAAGCTTCTCCATTGATAAGTTTGTCAACAACGAGGTGATATAGGCCATTTTCTGCGAGGGCAATGTGCTCTGCAACCTGGGCAATACTCCATTGTTCAGCGGATGGCTTAAAACTCCATTCATCCTGTGTCAACCCCTCAATCTCCCGTAGCAAATGATACCTCGATTCTTCCAGGTAGTTAACAGCAAAAGAGCGCTCCTTTTGAGATATGCCTTGAGCGAATGCTGCTGTGACTAAAAATGACAGGCAACATGCCATTACTAAATTTTTCATGATCGTCAATTTTTTGGTTCAAGCACAATGAACGGCGGTGTGTCTTTTAAAGCGGGAACAATTCCAAAGTTCCGGTTGGATGGTACCTTAATACGTAATCACTAGTCAAGAATCATGCATAGTGATGCTTAAAAGCATTGGAAACGAGAGCAACACCGCTATCGGGATTTGACCTGAGGTCACTAATAGAAGTATAGGTTAAGGCCGGTTTGAATAAAGTGAAAAGGAACATGATCCCCTGCCTGCTCACCTATGTAGCGTTGGAATAAGTATCCCGCCATGGCATGAATCTTAAACTTTCCAGATTGCATTAGCTGAAAATCAATTGAGGGGTTCACTTCAAACCGAGGCACAACATCAGTACTATAATCATTTGACCATCTGAATTCCAAAGATGGGTTCATCCTTCTTTCTTTCAGGTGCACCTCAAACCCCACTGTGCTTTCATGATACACATCATCTATATCTTGTACATATGAGAAGCCCTGACCAAACCTCATGGTAAACTTTGGAAGGTTGACAAAATTGAACTGAATCACCTGCCAATCAAGTGTTTGAAATTGACCAGTACGATCCTGCATTCTGTTACTTCTTAAAGCGGTAGAGAACAGGCCCCAATTGCCACGAAATGACGGTAGAAATAAATAGGTGCCTTCGCTATTGTCATATCCACCACTGAGCGATGCTTCCAACGAAACTCGATAAGGCTGATCAAAGCGCTGTGCAAGCTGATCTTTCTGACCACTTACCATTAAATTGACTACATCAAAAATTTCAAGGAATAGAAAAACACCGGAACCGCCCCCACCTCTGTAATCACCATCTGAATCTGATGACTTTCTTGTTTTTTCTTTATTGCCTTTTGCTCCTTTTGACACATCCCCAACCTGGGCAAGCGAAGCAGATGTCGTGGCTATAACAAAGGCAAAAAGTAGTGGTACTATTTTTCTCATAAGGCATTGGTGAATAATGTCACCTTTAACAATAGCTGTGCCAATTATGGGGGCATTTCATTTTCAATTTTTTCTAATTAATTAATTCGATACGTTGGATTGAGTGTGATTGTTAAAATAGCAGCATGAAATTTTCACCACTTTTTCTGATAGTTCTTTTCTGTTGTCAGCAAAAAGAACCAATCAAATCTTCCATTCTCGAACAAGATGTAATATCGACTGCAGAGTTCCATGAGTCAATTTCACATATATCAGATGATGCCAATGAAATATATTTTACAAGAAGTAGTAAAAACTTTAAATCGTCTACATTACTGATAGCCAGGAAATTTGATTCAGTTTGGGAGATTGATACTCTTGAGTTCTCTGGGGTACACTATGACGCCGGACTTAGCGTTGGGTCAGACGGCTGGGTATATTTTACATCAAAACGCCCCACTGGAATAGACTCATTTCCAGATGAGTGGAATATTTGGAGGACCAAAAAGAACATACAGACCTGGCTTCAACCTGAGCCATTATCGCAACCTGTTAATTCCAATAAATCAGATTGTTGTTTTGTGATCAACGAAAATGGAAGTGCTTACTTTGCTTCTAACAGAGATGGATCCTGGGATATTTTCCGAATTGAATCCCAGAACACGACATGGAATAATTTAAGTAAACCGGTTGCATTAAATTCGGATTCCGGTGAGTGGCCTGCTTACATTGCTGAGAATGACAACCTCTTATTGATCAGTTCAATCCGGGAGAGTGGGTTTGGAGGTGACGATATTTACTTCTCGAAACGATCTGGAAAAACCTGGATGGAGCCACAATTAATTGACTCCAGAGTTAATTCCGATAGCTATGAAGACAGCCCTTTGATCTGGAATGATAGGTTTTACTACTCCAGTTGGAAAGACACAGAATTTTCGAAAGGTGTAAGCAACATCTACATGATTGAATTATCTGAAGTTATCGATTTGGAATAAAGCCTACCACAACTCTTTCCAAAATATCATGAGCCGTGGTTAACTTATTAAGATCAGTAAATAGCTGACCATTTTGCCCAGAATGATGTCCACGGCCAATTTTTGACATTAGCTTATACTCCTTTTTGTCTGCACTAAACCGTACTGAATAGATCAACGACGGCTGACCAAGCTGACCTGTGCCGCCATGATAAACTGTATCATCTGGGAAATTATATTCAGAGAAAAACTCGTTTTCATCAAAAGCAACATTCACTTCCAATAAGACATTAAAAGGATCAGCATTCAGATAATCCGACCTAATAATTGTACTGCCAGCTGGAGTTGCCCCGGATATCACATCCGGTAAGGGATTAATTTCTGAGGGGCTATAGTAGCCGTCAGCATCTTTCAAATTTCTTTTGTGTGACCAATAGGGTAACGCATCTACTCTTCTAAACCCACCAATTGCATCAGCTCTTTTGTCTAAATCTTTAAAATTCTCTTTTGTTCGGGAACCATAAAATTGACCTTTGGCTGTCGCTTGTGTCACAAAAAGAGTTTCCAACAGCTGCCCATCCAAATTTTCGATCCAAATCGCCATTTGAGGGTGCCAAAAGTGTTTACCCGCCTTGATATCGAAGGTTAAACTTGTATTTCCGCTTTCATCAAGTCTATAAACTTCAAAGTGTGAGTCATCAGTTTTATGCTCCTGAGAAGCAATCCGTTTGGCATTCCAGGCTATCAATTGGTCAATCGGACCGGCACTTTGAACAATTGAAACCCCAGTAACGGTTGTGAGAATGGTTAGTAGTACAAATTTAACCGAAGCGCTTTTTCTTTTTAACGATAGGTAGTTTTGAGTTACATGCCAAAACGCCCCAAGCAAGAATAGAAATCCGAAATAAGAATGAAGAAATATCCATTCAGCTGTTTGGTTACCTAAAAAAAGATAAACTCCACTTGCTGCTACGATTGCGAAAAATATAGCAACAAGTGGAGTCACCAATCGATACTTCATTAGAGTAATTTGGCCTGCTCCTGAAGCAAAATAGTATGCTGTAGTAATTGTGAAACCACCCTGGCCGGCGATTCAGATGAATCAAATTTTAGATTCACAAGCTCCTGGTTTAGTTTTTCTTCATCGGCCTGAGAGATAAGGGCCGCATGCATGCGCATGATGAAAACAGATATGAGCGAGACACTTTCAGAATCATCTGATCCAACAAGGTTTTTTTCATCTGAAATTACTATCGACTTTGTTTTGAGAATGTCCTCTAAGTTGAGTGCTTCCGTCCTTAAATGACCAATAATCGCAGCTTCGCCTGTTTTGGTTCCTTCCGGGCCGCATTTTACTGGTTGGCAACTTGGCCCCGTATTGTTTGCATTGTTTGTTGGAACCTGTGCGTGAAGATTTAAAATCCCGCAACATAAGGCCATGCTCAATAATAAAATCTTTGTCATTGTAATTATCTTTTGTTTGATGATTAAGACGGAATCATCATAAAAAGATGCATTAACATGAGGTGCACTTGCTGTCATAGCTTTTACGGCTTTCGCAGGAAACGATTTTTCCACTGGAATCAAATTCAATATGACAGACTTCCATAAACATGTCCCGAACCTCTTTCCTTGCCCTTTGCACTTTCGATTTAAGGTTGACATAATGAATGCCCATTTCTTCCGCTAAATCCTTTTGACTCCGGTTATCAATCTCGATTGCCTTAAGTATTTGCCGTTTCTCGGGGCTCAATTTGGTAAGGAAGTATTCGAAACAGCACTTTACTTCTTGCTCAAGGCAGTTTCTAAACTCAAGGTCAATTGTTGATTCTTTTTCGCCTAAATCCAATGAACTACTGGCCACATCTTTCTTCTTTCTATAGTGGTCGATGAGTGTATTGTTGGTGATCCTAAATATCCAGGCATGGAGGTTGTCAACTCTTTCCACTGAATCATACCTGGCAAATACCTTCATAAAAACGTCCTGTGCAAGGTCATAGGCATCGGCCTCATTTACAGTTTTCTTTTTCAAGAAACCAACAACCTTGGGATAGAAAGTTTGATAAATCTCTGATTCGCACATTTAAAAAGCAGCCTACCTATATAAAGACGTAAAAATTAGTGAAAGATGCAGTTAAATATTCTTTAGCAATACAACCGCATATATTCCTGCTGTTTCGGTCCTAAGGGTGTTTCCACCTAAGCTAATTGGTTGAAATTTGTGGTTCTGTGCAATTTGGATTTCTTCAGCACTAAAATCTCCTTCAGGCCCAATAAGTATTGTATGGTTATTATTATCAGCGCCTGCCGACAATAAATTTCTATTAGTTCCATCTAAATGGGCTATATACTTACCCACTGTTTTTATTTTTTCTATTACTTCTGAAAAAGAACGAATGTCATTGATTTCAGGTAACCAGAGACCTTGACATTGCTTCAATGCGCTTAGTGCCTTTCTCTCCAAACGATCCACGTTGACTTTTCTCCTTTCAGAATGTTTGCATTCAATAAAAGAGACTCTCGTTACACCTATTTCTGTGACCTTCTCAATCAGCCATTCCATTCTGTCATGATTTTTTGTTGGCGCAATAACCAGGTGTATTTCATTTGGTTCAGTAGTCGATTGTATTTTCCGGATGCCTTCCACCTCACATTTTTTGGGGTGCGGATATGCAATAGCACCTTCAAATAGGCTGCCCTCGCCATTGATTATTTGAACTATATCCCCACGCTTTAGCCTTAAAACTTTAATAGCATGTTGAGATTCTGTTTCGTTCAGGGTAACCTCAGATTTAATATCAACGCAATAGAATATTTGCATGCTGGCAATTTATAATGTTTCAATAGAATGAGTATTTTTATAAAATTCTCACATTTCTACACAATGTGGATAAATTATATAGGTAAAACGAATATGATTTTGTTTTTAAATCTATTTTTGCTCAAATTTTTAACCTATCCTTCAAAAATTCTTAAAATCTAAAGAAAAATGGCTGTATTAAGGTTCCAGGCACTCAATCAGTTGCCCAATCACCCTCTAATAGATGTTAAAGCTCCATCACAGAGGGCCTCAGACTACTTTGGCGAAAAAGCATTTGGGCTTGATAAAATGAAAGAAGCCTTGTCACCAGATGTTTTCAAGAAAGTTGAATATGCGATCCGTAAGGGGAAAAAAATTGACATTGACACAGCCGACTCCATTGCGGCTGCGGTAAAAACCTGGGCAATCGGCAAAGAATGTACCCACTACACCCACTGGTTTCAACCGCTAACCGGTGCCACTGCTGAAAAGCATGACTCCTTCTTTGACCCCATTGATGGAATTGAAAAGCTGAAAGGCAGTGCGTTAGTTCAACAAGAACCAGACGCCAGCTCATTTCCAAGTGGTGGCATTCGCAGTACTTTTGAAGCGAGGGGCTATACAGCCTGGGACCCCAGTTCTCCGATTTTCGTGATTGAAAAAAACTTGTGCATTCCCACAATCTTTGTCTCATACACAGGAGAAGCACTCGACAACAAGGCTCCACTTTTAAAAGCAATGGAAGCCGTAGATAAAGCGGCTACCAGGGTGTGCCAGATATTCGATCGAAACGTAAACAAAGTAACACCTTCCCTTGGTTGTGAGCAGGAATACTTTGTGGTAGATCGGGGTCTTTTTAATGCAAGGCCTGATCTGGTTATGGCCGGCAGGACAGTGTTTGGCCATAACCCAGCCAGAGGTCAGCAATTAGATGATCATTATTTTGGGGCTATTCCGACCCGGGTATACAATTTCATGCGTGACTTTGAAATTGAGGCATGGAGGCTGGGTATACCGGTTAGCACCCGTCATAATGAAGTAGCACCTAGCCAGTTTGAAGTGGCGCCCATGTTTGAGGAATTGAATGTGGCCACTGACCATAATTCACTTCTGAAGGATGTAATGGAGAAAGTCGCTTTGAGACATAACTTAAAAGTGCTTTTCCATGAAAAACCATTCGCGGGACTAAACGGAAATGGTAAACACAACAACTGGTCGCTGATTACTAACAACGGCGTAAACCTTTTTCAACCAAGCAGTAGCGCCAGGGAAAATCTTGTTTTCCTTACATTTTTTGTCAATACAATAAAAGCCGTTTATGACCATGCAGACCTTTTGAGGGCAAGCATTGCCTCAGCAGGAAATGACTTCCGATTAGGCGCTAATGAAGCCCCACCAGCGATAATTTCAGTATTTATCGGTGCACAGCTGACGGCCGTTTTGGATGAACTGGAAACGAATGGTAACATCAAAATAGAGAAAGGTGATAACCTATACATGAAATTAGGGATAGATAAAATTCCTGAAATCATTCTCGACAACACTGACAGAAATCGGACTTCGCCATTCGCATTTACGGGAAACAAATTCGAGTTCAGGGCGGTTGGCTCTGATACGAATGTTGCCCAGCCAATGGCAGTATTAAACACTATTGTCGCTGATCAACTTACCAGGTTCCATAAAGAGGTGACCAAACTAATTGAGAAAGGTGAAGACAGAAGGATTGCAAGTATCAATGTGCTTCGTAAATACATCAAGGACTCGAAAAAAGTAAGGTTTGAAGGCGACGGTTACTCAGAAAGTTGGGTGAAAGAAGCAAGTAAACGCGGTTTATCCAATGTAAAAGACACACCCAGGGCGCTTGATGCTTACTTAACCGAACAGACTTCAAAATTGATGGCTGCCCACAATGTGCTGAATCACAAAGAAATCGAAGCCAGGCATGAAACCTTACTGGAGAACTATATCATGAAGGTTCAAATCGAATCAAGGGTGATAGGTGATCTGGCATTGAACCATATTATTCCAACTGCCATAGCCTATCAAAACAAGTTAATTACCAACGCAAAGGGCTTGAAAGAACTCGGTTTGGAAAATAAAGAAATATTAAGGTCCATTGACAAGATTTCAGAGCACATTCGTAATGTAAGGGTATCGACCCTCGACATGATTGAGGAGCGAAAGAAGGTGAACAAAATTGAAAAGACCCGGGATAAGGCAATCGCCTATTGCGATGACATCAAGGAAAAGTACTTTGAGAAAATAAGGTACTCAGTTGACAAACTTGAGCTGTTTGTTGATGATGAAGATTGGCCACTTGTTAAGTATCGTGAGCTACTTTTCCTGAGGTAGGTTCTACAAAAACATAAGTATTTGGTTTAGCCCCGAAATGATTTTCGGGGTTTTTTATTTTTTAAAAACCCCTTCTAATCCTCAAAATGAGAACTTTTCGCATGTTGTTTACCTCTTGTTAACCCAACAAAATTCAGTGTTAACCCTGTGTTAACACCAATTTTCATCCCCTGCTGAAACCTACCCGTTTCTTTGTCCTGAATGAAATAATAAAGTGATTTAATATGAGTATTCAGGAATTAACAACATGGGGCAACGAAACTGTAATGATGAAAAGATTCGGCAGCCTTTACTCAAAACTTACCACTAGTAGCTCAGAGTTATTAGGCAGTTTTAAAGGAGAAATAGTAGTGAAGAAGTTGGGTGTTTCAGAGGATGAAGGCACCAGAAGCATGATCAGAAATGTGTTGCTGGAGTTTGGTGGCATAGGCATTGACTCTTACTACTTCGATGACGAATTGGACTATCTGGTAGAAACTTATAACAGAAAGGGTCATCGTATGATGGTCGCCATCAAAGATGGTGAAGTAATTGGTTCGGCCGGGATCAAACCGATGCGATGCGACGCCGGCCAGTTAATAGAAGAAGTCTGTGAACTTCAAAAAGTATATGTGAAAACGCAATATCGAGATAAGGGGATAGGTCGCAGGCTTATTCGCAGGGTTTTCCAGGAAGCCCGAAGCATGGGTTACACCAATTGCCATGTAACCACAAACCCCATTTTTAAGCAGTTTGAATCGCTCTTGGTTCAACTTGGGTTTGAAAAAAGTGACCTCAAGGTTAAAAAATGCGGTGAGTCAGCTTTTGACAGGCACCTCATTAAAGAGCTTTAATAATATTCCTAAGAAATTAGGATTTCTATAGCTGGTTAAGTTTAGCTCATCTGACGGCAAGAGGCCGTTTGATGGGCTTTTTTTATTATGTTCCAGCTGCTTAAATTATCTCCGTTCAAATGCCAACCGCTTGGTGTAATAGTTATAAAAGAATATAGCCCCTGATGCCATAATCTTTGCAATTATCTGAAATTCATAGAAAAATGGTATCCTCGACAACCCTGCTACCACCGCCGTATTAAGACCCAGTCCGACAAGCGAGAAAATCATCGAGAGTATAAATGCCGAACTCAACTTACGGTTTAGGCTGAATAAGAACCTTTTTTGCAACATGAAATTAGTCAGCATGCCGCAACTGTAGGATATCAAATTAGCATATGTTGGTTCTAAATAATTGGTTGAGAGCGTTAAGAAAATAGCATAATCAACTCCTGTGGCTACAAGGGAGGTCGATGCAAATTTGAGCTTGTGAAGGATATATTTTTTGAACAAAAAAATATACCTATTCCGTGAACTGGTGTTATTTGTGCTCAATGCTTTTATACCCTAGAAGAAATAGGTGATTTATGTGCAAGTTAATTGCTATTCACTGCTTATCTCTTGAATTTCGATCATCTCCCCTTCGTTCCCCCAACTATTTCTAACAAAGTTAAGGACATCAGCAATTTCCTGATCACTCAAACCTAAGGGGGTCATAATGTTGTTGTATTCAATTCCGTTAACAACAATTTTGCCTTCAAGTCCATTTTTTACGGCATCAATAGAACGTTTCTTGTCTTCCATTAAATAATCAGCCTCTGCCAGTGGAGGAAACACACCTTGAATTCCCTTGCCATCGGCCATATGACAACTCACGCAATAGCCCATATAAACTTCTTCACCACGTTTTTTACTGGCATCAAAATCACTTTGAAAGGATAGCATGCCAAGTATAACCAGTGATAGTAGGCTTAAGAATAATCCACTTCTCATTTTCTATTTATTCAATTCAAATGCAGGGCCACGTAGTACAAGCCCAGGTCTTGATTCAGTAAATTTCGCATCATCAACAACAACTTTGCCATTGATTATTACATAGTCAATTCCTTCGGGATATTGATGAGGCTCTTCAAAAGTAGCCATATCAATAACTGTTTCTGGGTTAAAAATTGTGATATCAGCCACGTATCCTTCCTTAATCAATCCCCTGTCATCCAGGCCCATTCTTTTTGCTGGTAATGAAGTCATCTTTCTGATTGCTTCCTCCAATTTCATTAACTGTTTTTCTCTTACATAAAGTCCCAATACTCTGGGAAAGGTGCCATACCACCTGGGATGAGGATGGGCGTCGCCAAGTTTTACCAACCTGCCATCGGAAGCTATCATGGTAAATTCATGGCTCATTATATTTTCAACATCGTCATCATGCATTGCAAAAAATATGGCACTGGCCCCGCCATTTAATTGTGCTTGTAATACAAGATCTGCCCCAGTTTCAACAGATGGCTCCATGCCTAATTCCGCGGCCCAATTGTATAATGTCTTACCTTCAAGGTCAGGCTGCCAACTGACCTTGGCAAACTGAACGCGTTTTAAATCATTTCCTCCTCGATCATTTATGATGTTGAATAATGTCCCTGATCGAATACTGTCTTGCAAAACTTTATCAGTCATGCGTTTTTCAAATTCTTCCTGGCCACCTGCAAGCGCCCAACCCGGAATCAGAATGCTGATGCCAGTATAGCTGGCATTATAAGGGTATTGATCAATCATTACATCAATACCCGCATTTCTAGCAGAATCTACTAAGGCAAGCGTCCTATTACTTGATCCCCACATTGGTTGACCTACCACTTTGTGATGTGTAAGTACAATTGGGATGTTCGCCTCACGCCCAATAAGAATCGCTTCAGAGACCCCATCGATCAACCCGAGACCCTCTTCCCGCAAATGCGAAGTATAAATACCGCCATGCATCGCAGCTATTTTCGATAACTCGATAACTTCATCAACTTTTGAAAATGTGCCAGGTAAATATTTCAAGCCTGTTGAAATGCCGAAAGCGCCTTCTTCCATTGCCAGATTTACCTGCGATTTCATTTCCTCTAGCTCCTTAGTAGTTGGTTCTCTATTTTCGAGATCCATCACATTTCTTCGGATTCTATTGTGACCAGTTAAGTAGCCAACATTGTATCCAAGCGGCATTTTTTCAAGTGAATCAAGGAACTCACCAAAAGGCCATGGACCACCACCATCCGGGCCACCTAAAGCTGTGGTTACTCCTTGACGCACATGGCTTTCAGCGTCAGGCAACTCCATGATCGGATCAAGATGAGAATGAAGGTCAATGAAACCAGGGGAAACTGCCAAACCCTGCGCATCAATTATCTTGGTTTCCTCTGTAGGATAAATTTCACCAATCTTTGCAATTTCATTGGCTATTATTCCAATGTCATTTTTAACAGGAGCACCTCCGCTCCCATCATAAATGGTTCCATTCTTAATAACCAGATCAAATTTCTGACTTGGACTACAGGACATGATGACTAATCCAACGACTAGCAGTAAGTGAGTTCGCATTCGGAAAATTTTTCCAGAAAACTAATCAATCTTCTCGAATGAAATTGTGGCCATCGTCCGAATGCCACTATCCCCTGACAAAGGTGCACCTGTAAATGCGCTAATAGAGTCTGGGGGTGATGTTGGCAAATTTGATGACTTGAAAGAGCTTCCGGAATCTGTCCCAGAATCGTAAACTCTCACATTTCGGCTCAGAGTGGGTAACCAAAACCCTCCGGTATTCAGTTGAACGTTTTCGATAGCAACAAACCAATCCGGACTTGGGCCGATCATCGAAACAAGCGAGACATATGGATGACTAGATTTAATGGTGAAGTCAAGGGTTACGATTCCAGGAGAATTTGTGCCACCACTACTCAATATTAATTGAGCGTCTCCGGCGCTAATTAATTCCTCAATTTCAGAAATAAGAACCGTTTTCGATCCCGCCTCAGCAACATTCTTAATACCTGTAGATGCAAGTTCACCAGGTACAAAAAGGGCGGCGCTATCATTGTGCGTCATGCCGATCAATCCTGTAAAATGGGCATTGGATGGGAAATCAGTTGGGTGTGTCTCTACCCTCCATTTTGCCTCGAAAGTGAGTCGGTAATTTGCTGATAAGGTATCGCCGCTTCCAGCTGCCGCTTGTGATACAGTAATGAAAGTCCAGCTAAATGGTTCCAAACCATTACCGTTGACGTCTTCAATCACATCAAGCACACCGGCGACATAAGTTCTTGAAGCCGTGAGAGGTTCTACCGGACTCAGTGTGGCAATTCGAGTATCTGTATTATAGGTAACATTCGATTGAACCTGAGTGTCATCAAGAAACAAAAAGAAGCTCAGTTCATTAATTGTGGCTTGATTTAAATCGCTATTAAATTCAATCCAGTAGGTGGTATCAATAGGCACCCCAAAAGCATTATTTGTTGGGTACATATCAACGATTCTTAAATTACCTGAATTGGTAGATTCTTCTCCACAAGCGGTTGTTAGCATTACGATTACAATAACTCCGGTGATGGGCCGAATCAGCCGATTTATGAGAGTGAACAATTTTATCAATTTAGTTTAAGATCGGAAGACGATATGAATACAAAAGTAGGTGGTCAAACCCTCAAAAGACAATAGATGCGTTCAATCTCGGTTTGGGCCCTTGACAAGTCAAAATCATTGATTTCAATGCTAAAAATGAAAGTTTCGCAAAATCACCTTCTCCGCAATCGATTTCAATTTTTCAAATTTTTGTGATTTGGATTTTAAGCCTTTTATTCGGCGTCTTATCGAAATCAATAAGCTTCGAAATGTATGATCCGAAACTCCATTCACATTTATACAGGCAGTTAGATCAACTTAAAAAAGGGCAAACGAAATCAAAAAATGGTCAGGCTCATTTTGAGCTTCGTCTTGCATCGAATTATCCAACTCTGTATGAACTTCTGGGTGAGCTGTACGGATCACGCATGGAAATACAACCACTAGTCGAAGAAGTTGTACTGGTACTTCACAACTACTACAAAACCAGAAAAGCCGATCTTAAGAAACTGGATATTAAACGTGAAAAAAATCCGGATTGGCTGCTTAACCAAAAATGGGTTGGCATGATGCTCTATGTCGATCATTTTGCTGAAGATTTGAAAGGCTTAAAAGGCAAAATCACTTACCTGGAGGAATTAGGGGTTAATTTTTTACACTTAATGCCTTTATTGAAATGCCCTGACGGAGAGAATGATGGTGGTTATGCAGTAAGTGACTTTCAAAAGGTGGAGCCACGGCTTGGCTCTATGGATGATATCGTTGAAATAACGAAGGAGTTCAGGAAAAAAGACATTCTACTCGGTCTAGATTTTGTAATGAACCATACCTCAGATGAGCATGATTGGGCAGAAAAAGCTAAAAGTGGCGACCCGAAATACCAGGAGTACTACTTCATGTTTGATAACCGGGATGTACCCGATCAATTTGAACAAACAATGCCAGAGGTATTCCCTGAGGCTGCACCGGGTAACTTCTCTTTTGATGAGGCCTCCGGAAAATGGGTGATGACCCAATTTCATAATTACCAGTGGGATCTGAATTATTACAATCCGCAGGTTTTGATTGAAATGCTCAGTGCCGCCCTTTTTCTGGCTAATCAAGGTGTTGACATCTTACGCCTTGATGCCGTTCCATTCGTTTGGAAAAAACTTGGGACCGCATGTAGAAACGAATATGAATGCCATGTAATACTCAGGTTGTTCAAAGCCTGTTTTCAAATAGTAGCACCGGGCGTGGCCTTTATTGCAGAGGCCATTGTTCGGCCGCATGAAATCATGAAATATTTTGGTGAAGGAAAATACTCTGGGCGTGAGTGCGACATAGCGTATAACGCTACTAGCATGGCTTTATACTGGGAAGCCCTGGCATCGGGAGAAACTAATTTGCTTCAACGTGTTACAAGCAACATTCCAGAGAAACCATATCGCACAACATGGATAAACTACCTCAGATCACATGATGATATTGGTCTGGGCTTTGATGATGAAGATATTTATGCACTTGGCATTAATGCGATAGAACACCGTAAATTTTTAATCGAATTCTATTCAGGTAAGTATCCTGGATCAACAGCAATGGGTGCGCCCTTCGGTATGAACCATAAAACGGGTGATGCGAGAATTTCAGGCACACTGGCTGCTCTAACTGGTTTGGAAAAAGCCATTGAACTTGACAACCAGGAACTTATTGATGTTGCGATTGGAAGAATATTGATGCTTCAGGCAATAGTGCTGGCTTACGGTGGCCTGCCCATGCTTTACAGTGGGAACGAAATCGGCTTACCAAACGATTATTCATACCAAAAAGACAAGGAAAAGTCATACGACAATCGATGGATGCATCGGCCACTAATGGACTGGAAGGCAGCTGAGAGAAGAAATAAAAAAGGAACGGTAGAACATCGCCTCTTTCATGGAATGAAGCATCTGATTAAAGTGAGGAAGTCTTTGACTGAATTTGCCGACCTCAATTCATTCAAATTAGAGCCAACTGAGAACAAGCATATTTTCAGTTTCCTTAGATGGGATTATAATGGCAACAGAACACTGGTTCTGGCTAATTTTTTTAATGGTAATCAATTCGTGAAGCAGGAAATACTGCATAGAATTGGTCTAAATACGCTTAAATTGAAAGATGCCATTTCCCAAAGCACCCCAACATATTTTCACGATTTAATTGAGCTTCAACCCTATCAATGCTACTGGCTCCGTGAGAGTAGCTCATAGGCCACTTACTTAAGGCACATCAAATCCGGTGATTACATTATAAGTTCTAAAATCTTCAATCGACGGATCATAAAAATCTGCCTCTCTGTAACTTATCTCTACTTCGGCACCTTTCAAATCTTCGACACTCACCATAAGCAGAAGAGAGCCCTCGAAGTCATCCAGCCAAATAAATTCCTTTCCTCCTAATGTGATGGTATAGAATTGCCCCTTATTCACACTTGCAACAGTTCCACTAATTGAGCTGTAAGTGCCGTAGCCAGCCTCCTCCGCTTCTTCAACCATTTCGTCACCACCCACGAGTGCCATGAGCTCATTAGGGCAAACCGTAACCATTTGCAAACCGACAGCCTCGCCTAATTTGGTGCCACTGTCACCATCCAGTTTGTTCATATCTATGCCCATATCCGCTTGTATTTCGGCTTCATAGGGTGCGGCGGCTTCTATAATGCATATGCCCAGCGCTGTTTCATTCTTATCTTCCAAATCAATGATGCAGGCACATGTGCTCTCGGCTATCTTTTTCATATATTCCTGGGCAACCAAAGATCCTGATACTCCCAGGGTTATGGCCAATATTATCATTACGTTTTTCATGCTTTCGTTTTTTTTGATCGGGTTGAATTACGGCATTATTTGCAGCTAATTCTAATTGGGCCTATAAAATACGTGTTTCCCGTAATGCTAAATACCGTGGTCACGGTACTGATCAGGAATGCCCATCTTCCTAAATTTAGTGTGAGATAAATTGAGATGAAACGAGTAATCTTCACATTATTGATTTTGACAAAAGTCTTTATTTGCCAGGCCGATCCTGACAAGATTTTTCAACAGGGGTTAACAAAATACTACTGGTACAACTATTCCGATGCTATCAAACTTTTTAAGCTGGCCAAATCTCAATATGAGGGTGCAGATGCTGAATCGGGGGTGCTAAAATGCGATGCTTACATAGCCATTTGCACTATCTATCAGGGTGATTATTCAGAAGGCCTCATAATAGCAAGCGATGGATTGGATATTGCACTCCGGAATTATGGGGAAAATTCCATTGAGCTCTCCGATTTTCTCAATGGCTTTGGAAAGTATTATGAATACAATGAAAGCTATGATACAGCTAAAATATTTTATCAGGGCGCAGTTCGAATTAAAGAGCAGCAGCTAAAACCGACTGACCCTGAACTCGGTGATGCCTATGTAAACCTCGGCATCAGCTATGACTATTCCGGCCAATATGATTCTGCGATTTATTTCTATGACAAGGGCCTCAAAATATTTCAGGAGAATTTTGGTAATGAGCATCCATACGTAGAGTATCTGCATAATGACATGGGTTTGGTTTACGGCTTGATGGGCAATCATTTGAAGTCATTGCAGATGCATCAGAAAAATCTACCCATTCGATCAGCCATGTATGGAGAGAATTCAGAGGACGTAGCCAATACTCTTAACAACATCGGCGTGGCTTTGAGCGAATTAGATAGACATTCAAAATCCATTGAGTATTACGAAAAAGCACTTACAATAAGATCGAACCTTTTCGAAGAAGAATCAGCGGAAATGGCTACATCATACTATAACCTGGGTAATGCTCAAAGCAAGAACAATCAAAGTGACTTGGGATTTACCAACAACCAGAAAGCCTATGATATACGGCGTAGGGTGCTTGGGGCTGATCACAGCGAAACACTGAAGGTTTTGAACAACCTTGGCAATATCAAATACGATGGTGGTGAATACAGCGATGCCATCCGATATTACAACGTCTACCTAAAACAAGCCATAAAAAAGCATGGTGATAAATCATCAAAGCTAATTTCAACATACGATAATATCGGGGATGCCTACGACCAACTTAGCGAAACCGATGAGGCATCGGCAAGCTATCAAAAGGCGTTGGACTTGCGCATTTATAACGGTGTTGGGCCAGATGGTATAGCAAAAAGTTATATCAACTTGGCGAGGGCAAGTGACTCAAAAGGCAACTATCAATCTTCGCTTGAGCTTTTGAACATAGCCCTGATCGAAAATTTTAAAACAGAAGACGAAAAACAACGATCCCTCATTTATAACAACATCGGGACGATATATAAGTCATTGGCTCAATTTGAATCTGCGGAAGAAAACTATTTGAAATCGCTGGAACTTAGAAAAAAAGTGTTTCCTGAGGGTCATCAAGCATTTGCACAATCTTATACCAACCTGGCAAACCTTTACAATGAAACTGAGCAGTTTGATAAAGCACTTGATTACGCCAACAAAGCCTATTACCTGAATGTTGAAAATAATGGAGATGAGCACCCAAGCACAGCCTCTGCTCAGCTCAATCTATCGGCCATTTATGGAGATAAAGGGGATTATCGCAAGGAAATTGAACTTTTAAACCGTGTGTTGGAAATTAATAAAAAGAATTTCGGCCAAAACCACTCCAATCTCATTTCGGTTTATCATAACCTTGCCTTATCCAATAATTCACTGGCCAATTTCAATGAAGCGATAGAGTATGCTGAAATCGCTATCAAATTGAATGAAAGTATTTCAATGGAAAGCGAAAGCCTCGCTGATTCTTATAACGTCATGGGTGTTATCAAATCCAACATGAGCTTTAGAAACGAGGCTTTTGGTTACTACGAAGATGCCTTAACAATTTACCAAAAAGTGCTGGGTGTCGATCATCCGAAAACAGCAGATGTAATGAATAATATTGGTGTAGCCTATCTCAATTACGATGAGCCCCAGCTTGCAAGGAAATATTTTGAACAGGCACTGATTATTTATAGAAAAGTCTACGGCGAAAATTCAGGTTCGGTAGCTAGCACCTTGACAAACTTAGGGCTAGTTGAGTATGGCAGGGGCAGGTATGAGAAGGCCATTGAACATTTCGAAAACTCAATTAAGCTGGGAGAAGCAAATAGATCTGGGACAACACCCGAAATGGCCCTCACCTGGATGAACCTTGGCGTAACTCAAATTGCAAATCTAGAAGTTGAAAATGCAATTGAGAGTTACCAAAAAGCCCTTGAAATCCGGCTTTCAAATTTAGGTAGTGAACATCCGGCCGTCGCTGATCTCTATAACAACCTGGCCGCAGCCTTCTATTCACAAAATGATCTGGCTAAGGCTGAAGACCTTTTTAAATCAGCTGAACACCTCTATGCTAAAGCACTTGGTAGCCACAACGATCGCCTGGCCAGGGTGAAATTCAATCTGGCTTCAATTGCATCAAAGCATGGGGATTATGTAGGCTCAACGGCCATGGCTGATGAGGCAATTAACGCAAACATGGGCAAAGACAAGGAACCGATCAGCTACCCCATTCAGTTTCTTGCCATGGTGCAAAAAATTGACAACAGCTATTTGCAATACTTAAAAGATGGAGGGACAAATAACCTGACATCCGCTGCCAAACTACTTAATGATGCAAATGAGATAGTGGCAAAGGCTGAACGCCATTTGTTCCTGGAAGAGGACAAGCTACAGTTTGCAGTCTATAAAAACCTGCTCACCAATATTGGTATAAAAAATTCCTATGCACTTTATAGCGAAACTGGCGATAAGAAGCACTTGAAACAAGCGCTATTTTATGCGGAACGATCTAAAAGCAACCTCCTCCTCTCTTCACTAAATGCTACCAAGGCAAAGGGTTTTTCTGGTGGCAACAAAGACCTGTTTCAGAGAGATAAAGAAATCCAGACCAGTATTTTAAGTGCTTCTCATGAGCTTTACAATTTGGAGTCAAGCCCAACAAACCAACAAAGAATAGATGCTCTTAAAAAGCAAATTTTCGATTTGAATAGGGAACATGAAACGGTAATCAACAAAATTGAAGGCAGTTCAAAGAAATATTATAACCTGAAATATCAACAAGACATTATTTCGTTAGCTGAAATTCAAAATGAATTATTGGATGATAATTCAGCAGCAGTTGAATATGCCCTTTCTGATTCAGCCCTTCAGATTTTTGTGGTTACTAAAAATGATCTCCAACTAATACCAGTTGCAATCACAGAGCAGTTGGAGAAAAACATCAAAGGGCTGCGAACCGCCATGATCTTTAAGGTTTCATCTCTGGTAGATCAATTTGCAAGCGAAACTTATCAGATTTTGATGGAACCAGTAATTGCCCAACTAGCTGATAGGGGTATTTCTAATTTGATCATTGTGCCAGAAAACATTCTTAATTACCTGCCTTTTGAAGTATTGAAAAATAGTGGAGGGAACTACCTTATAGAAGACTATGCCGTCATTTACTCATATTCTCTTACATTGAGCCAGGTGCTTAAAAATAGGTCTGTAGAGAGTGCAAGCAAGGGGTTACTTGCATTTGCTCCGATATTCTCAACTGAGAATAACACAATGACCGATAGCGGAAAGGAAATGTTTTTAGCTTCGGCCAGATCGCAGGAAGAAAGCACCCGATCATTTACAAAACGGGGCGAGTTTCTATCTGCTCTTCCCGGCACTGAAACAGAGGTGCTTGAGATAGACAAGATTCTTAAGAACCGGGGTGTCTCCAGTGAATACTTCCTGTATGGCGATGCGAAAGAAGAGTTTATTAAGTCAGGCGCCATTAAAGATTACCGCTACCTGCATTTTGCAACTCACGGTTTTGTAAATGAAGACAACCCTGCATTTTCAGGCATTTTTATGAGCCAGGATCATAAATCCTCTGAAGACTGCGTACTTCATGCTTCAGAGATTTACGACCTTGAAATAAATGCTGAGCTGGTTACCCTGAGTGCTTGCGAAACCGGCTTAGGCCGCCTTGCCTTTGGTGAGGGAATAATTGGCCTTGGTAGGAGCTTTCTTTATGCTGGGGCCTCCAACCTACTGGTATCCCAGTGGAAAGTAAGCGATGCCAGCACTTCGCAAATGATGGTGAGTTTCTATGACAAAATCACCTCCGGGATGGGCAAAGCCCAGGCCTTGAGGGCAGCTAAACTAGAACTTATCAATCAGGAAGAATTCCAGGCACCCTATTTCTGGGCACCTTTTATTTTGGTGGGGAGGTAATGGGAATTAATTTACTCTCTCTAACCAGATACTACCACCTTTATTTTTTAAACAAAGTGGCATGTTTTTTTTAAACCAGTTCTCTTGAAACTCTTCCATATACGTATTGAAGGCGATTATCTTAAATTCAGTATTGCCTGAAAGAAAAGCTCTTAAAAAATAGTTTTCGTTCCAATCTCTACGATCTTCAAGCAACCATGATTTTGGATATTCAAATGGATAAAAGATATCATGAAAATGTATCTTGACCCCTTTCTTTAAACGAGGCAATACCTCAAAAATTAAGAAGTTCAAATCACTACCCGTTTTCGCAACATGTGATGAATCGATAAATAAGAGGTCATCTGCCTCCAGTTGATCAAACAGTTCGATATTTACATCCTGCACAAATTGCTGTATCAAATTGATTCGTTCACCTTCCATTAAAAGAGAATTTAATCTTTCGGGGTATGGCTCTATAAAAGTGCATTCAATCTTATTGTTGTAATGCAGCTTATTGGTGTCCAGCATCAATGCAGAACTAAAACCTGACCCGACTTCAATTATCCTTTTTGGATTAAATTTTCTAATTACACAATAAAGAAAAATGCTGTCTCCATAGCTATACATTTCATTTTCGAAATAGAATCTATGGCCATTTCTGGGTTGTGATGTAAAAGGCAATTCCCTATAAAATTCTTTGAAACTGTTTAAAAGCTCAAGCTGTCGGTTTTCATTCAGATCAATCCCGACTAAACTTTCACTATATGAGCCCCAAATATTCGCCTCTCTTTTCAGCAATTCCGTTTTAGAATTAATTGGAGAATGAAAATGACCGGCCGGCGTAATTAACTCTCTTCCAAGTCGGAATTTCTTGATAAAATTTTTTAGTTTATTCTTCACCTTCTAAAAAATTGATATTTCGATTAAGTGGCTAATGTAAACTGAATAAGCAAACAAGCAATATATCCTTTGGGTGAAGAAAGCCAAATGAGTAATCTATCTATGGGCTAATGTTTTTGAGGCAATTGTTGTATTGGGTCATTGGCCAAACTAACCATGTACGAAGACAAGCTTAATTAAGAATTGAGGGTATAAATTTTCTTAGGCAACCAACCCTTTTCGAGGTATTGGCGTGATGTTGATATTATTGATTGTTAATCCATTATTACAGAGAAATTAAATCCTTAATATGAAACGCAATAGCACAAATACTCAACTGACCACAATATGGGTACTTATAACCGCTTTTATAATTTCCTCATGCGGAGACTCAAGCACTGAAGTAGAACCTTTTGTGCCAGTGGTTGGTAACTCAAATTTTAACCTGGTTATTAACGAACTAAACGCTGGCGGCGATCCGGTCGACTGGGTTGAGATCTATAACCCAGGAACAGAGATGGTTCAATTAGAGGGCTTCTTTATTTTCGATGACCACCTGGATAAATATCAGATTCCATCGGGTTTTGCTATTGAACCAGGGGCCTACCTCCGATTTTTATGTGATGGCTTAGCAACTGGAAACCATACCAACTTCAGGCTTGCAGGTGGTGGCGAACAAATAGTGCTGGAAGACCCAGATCAAAATGTGATCGACTTTGTGGAATATCCTGAACTGCGTGAAGGCCAATTTTATGGACGCTTTCCTGATGGAGCCACCGCATTTTTCATAAGTGGAATTCAAACCCCAGATACATCAAACGGAGACAACCCCGGACCGGTGCTGCAGTCGCTGGACCGCTTGCCCTTAGTCGGGGCACAAAACACCCCTTTTGACATTACCGTATTGGGGTTTCATCAGCAGGGACAAATATCCGGAGTGACGCTTTTTTATCGCATTAATGATGAAGATTATGCAGAGGTTGCGATGACCGCCATTACGGATAGCACATTTACCGGTGTGATACCGCAGTTTATAACAGACGGCACAGTTGATTTTTATGTAACAGCGTCAGATCAGGCTGGTTTAACAACCAATCGCCCTTTCTGGGCACCGGATACAGTTGAAACTTTCATCATTAATTCTGATCCTTTACCAGGGTTAGTCATTAATGAATTTTTGGCTGCCAATGATGCCAATCTTGCTGACCCTGATGCGGTTGAAGAAGAATTCGACGACTGGATAGAGATTTACAACACTGGTTCTGAAGCAATCGACATCGGCGGTTTCCATCTTTCTGACAACCCTGAAGACCCGTTCAGGCATCAGCTACCCACTGACCAGCCTTCAGTGACCACAATTCAGCCAGGTGGATATTTGCTACTTTGGGCTGATGGTAGCAGTGAGCAAGGTGCACTACATTTAGATTTTGGTTTGTCTGCGGCAGGAGAAACCATCGGATTATATTACTTTGATGGCCGGACTATCGATGAATATCAATTTGGAGAGCAAACGAGTGACGTATCAATGGGAAGGTCACCAGATGGAAGCAACAATTGGGTGGCTATGCCAAACCCAACACCAGGCGCCTCAAATGGTCAGCAATAAATGATTGATTATTTCACATTACAAACCGGGTCAGAGTACCCGGCTTTTCTTACTGTTTTATACACGCTGCTGTTTTCCTTCAGCTTGTCGATGCTCATCGCACTGACCTATTATAAAACAACACTAAAAAAAGATATATCCAACAACTTTATCCAGTCGCTGATTTTGAGCGCTATGGTAGCATCTACAGTAGTTCAGGCTATCGGTGACAGCGTGGCAATTGGTCTGGGTGTACTTGGTGCGTTAGCTATTATCCGCTTCCGGACCAATTTCAGGAACCCAAGAAACCTCATTTTTCTATTTGCTGCCCTGGCTTGCGGCATTGCCTCAGGGGTGTATGGTTATACCATCGCAATTGTAGGCACTCTCGGTTTTTGCATCGTTGCTGTTGCTCTTGATTTCTCAGGATTTGGGGTGGCCTTCAAACCCGAAACTGTGTTGCGGGTGGTTTATTCTGAGGAGGTAACCGCTGCCCAGGTAGCAGGTGTTCTAAGCGAATACTGCGATGACTTCAACCTCAATGAATTTCGTGAGGGGGCCACAGCGACACAATTAGCAGGGGATGTCGATCCAAATTCGATCATAAGGCTTTCTTACCAATACCGGATGGTTATGAAAGATGAATCCCAGAAACCGGAGTTAATTTCAGTGCTTAAAAATCTGGGCAAATGCGACAATGTAAGAATGGAAATTGTTGAAAATTCTGAAACTTTCGACGGCTGATGAAATCATTCAAATTCATATTGTTTGTATGGGCTTTGGCCATAGCCGGTATAGTGATGGTAAATTTTACGTTCACCAATTACTCTACTGTTTTTTTGGGGATTGCCACCAGTGATGAAATAGAAATCAGTTATCCCACTCCGGTTGAAATCAAAGACATCAATGTTGTACCTGGTCAGGAGGTGGCTGAAGACGACCTCATTATGATAGTTGACAGCCCTGAACTTGATGAGCGAATAGAGACAGTTGGGTTTCAACTGGAAGAAATAAAGGCCCGGGTGAATGTTTCTGCCAGGGAAACAATTAGCCAGATTGAGCAGATTGAAAGTGACGTTGCCACAAAAACGATAGAGATCAATTCCAGGATTGCGCAACTCGAAGCTCAATTTCAGCTGAATAAAGACCTCACCAAAGATTTAAAAAGTATCAACCCTGTCAATCAGCAATCTGATTCACAAAATCCAATCAAAATGCAGATTGCAAGCCTGCGACAGGAACTGGAACTGTTCAGGCAATCATCAAATGGGAGGATAAGGCAACTAAACTCAGGCATGACATCTAACCAGAACCCTTACGAGGTTCAGGTGAAAAACCTGGTGGATGAGCTTCAGTCCTTAAATGACCAAAAACAAAAATTGAATACCTACTCTGCAATTTCAGGTTTAGTGGGTGACATAAATTTTGAGCGGGGAGAAAAGGTTTCACCCTACTCACCAATTCTAGCAATTTATTCCAAATCACCTTCATACATCAGGGGCTTTGTCCATGAGTCGGTCGTTGATGAAATCAGAATTGGGGATTTGGTGACGGTGACCAATAGTAAAAACTCTTCAGTGATTGAAGGCGAGGTGATTGGGGTCGGTTCCCGGATTATTGAATTCCCTATCAGGCTTCGCCGAAACCCAGAAGTGGGGATTTGGGGCAGAGAAGTACAAATCAGCATACCGGAAAATGGTCTGCTGTTGGGTGAGAAAGTAACTATCCGTTTACAATAATCATTAGAATGAAGAATACTATCACAATTGTTTTAGCACTATCATTCTTGTCATTTCAGGAACCCAACCCAATTAAAATTAGCGATATTTTAGGATCGGCATATGATGACATTGTCTACCAATCACAGCTAGAAAAGCTTGATTATTTAAGGCATAATCCCTTTGAGGTACCACTGTTTAACAGGGTTGAATTCAGAACCGAAACCCGTGATTTCGATCCTGAAATGCAAGAATATGCTCTGAGATTTAAACCTAATTCATTCAGCCAGCGGAAGTACAATAAAAAGTACTACCAAAGCTCTTTGCGGATCAACGAAATACAAAACCAGGAAGCACTTAACCGGGCATTGACTGACCGGTATGAGCGCATTATCGACCTCATCAAAACCAGCAAAATCACCGAGATTAAGCAACGCCTTAAAATATTGCTTGAAGACAGGATAACTGTTTTAACCAGGGCCCTCAACACGGTAGATTTTGATTATGAAAAACTAATGGAGGCAGAAGATGATTACCATGAAGTGCAGCTTGAACTGATTGACCTTGAGAGAAAAGATAAGCGCATTCGGGATGATATCTCCGTTTTTCTTGATTTACAAAACACCTTTGAACTCGACACCAGCAATTTGGTTGATGTTGATTATATCGAACGCTTCATCAATACACTTACTTTTCAGGTAGACTCCTCCAATCTCGAAATTGCGAAAAGTATGGAGCGCATCATTCTGGCGGACCATGACTTCAATGAAGAAAAATCGCAGGAGAACAATTTATTAGGGTTTTTTCAGACCACTTACCGAAACGATTTGAACGATCCGTTCAAGAATGATTTACGGTTGAGCCTGGGGATTAGGCTGCCGATTGCGAATTCGTCTCAGCCAAAACTCAACCGACTTAGATTAAAGCAGCTTGATAAGCAAAATGATTTGGAAATCATCAAAAGTGAAGTTTCAAAAGAGATGGCACAAACTATCCAGGATATCCAAATACTTATGGAGAAATATCAGATTACGAGGGCAGTGATCGAAGAGGAAAACACTGAAACTTCATTACGGCGATATCTCTCTATTGAAGGTATTTCACCTCTAATTCTCTTAAAAATTCAGGAGAGTATTATAAAGAAAGAAATTATCCTCAGTGACCTTGAAAAGAAAATCTTTGATGAGTATTTGAAGCTGCTCAAAGTCTCGGGAAAATTAGTCCAGCCTCCTTTAAGAAATTACTTTTCGAAACTGCAAGAGGAAGTTATGCGGTAGGCCAGCAACGGCCCATAAGATATTTCATACTCCTTCTATCTGTGGGATAATCTTGTCAGGTATCGGTCTTTTCAGTCTTGTACGTACCACAATATCTGGTACAGATTGAACTTAAATAAATTAGCTTAACATAGCGTTGGATCATAATAATGAATGATGAGGTTTTTGAAACTATACGTTCTTGTCGGGTTGCCACTAATAATTAACATTACCTCGTTCATCATATTTGCTCCATTATTTATTTCGGATGCTAACCCCACTAGGACAGACTTCAAAACAGCTGGCTTATACCTGTCAATGTCTCTAATCACTATTGAGGTTATATCCGTGTTGCTGGTTGTGACGATTCTCTCATTTAAAGGTAAGTCAATAAGAGGTTCTCTATTTGGTAAAATGCCCAAACTCCCGTTGTGGTGGGTTTCAATAACGGCATTATTGGTAACTATAGTGGCAGGAATTCTTTATGTTAATGCCCAACATAATGCGGGAATTGAGATGGCATTTAATAGCCTAACTCAAACTGAGAAGTTGATCTGGTATTTACTTGTTCCAATTGTTGCTTCATTTTGTGAAGAAGTCTTGTGGAGGGGGTTTGCTCAATCACAATCTAACCCAGGACTTAAAAGCCTATTAAAAACGAACTTCTCTTTCGCATTAATTCATGGTGTATTCAGTCCTATAATACTTGTAACAACTTTTGTTTTAGGTTTGACATGGTCGTGGTTAAAAGAGCAAACAAACTCAACCATACCCGGCCTGGTATTGCATTTTATGAGTCGGTACTTGGGATTGATTTTCTAATCGACAAATTGCAGTCAATAATCCTTCAAAAAAATAGTATTACATACAATGCCAATTACTTTATATAATTTGTAAGTGAAGACATTCAAACTATTCACTGCAACTATCTCACCATTTGAATACAATTTTGGGGATTGATATGTGCTATATTGTATCAAGTGCATGAAAGCACCTCTGATGATGTTATTTGTATTATTTAGCTCTATTTCTTTTGGTCAGGTTTTGCCAAAGGGTCAGGTCATCGATACAGTAAAATGTATAGCCGATAATTCGCAGTCTTATGCGCTTTATCTCCCTTCAAATTACTCTATAAATAAACAATGGCCAGTCATTTTCATATTTGAACCAGCGGCGAGGGGCCAATTACCAGTTGATCGTTATAGCGAACTGGCTGAAGAGTTTGGTTACATTTTAATGGGAAGCTATAACTCTAAAAATGGCCCAAGGGAATTAAGTTTTGATGCATTTCAGGCGATGATGAACGATGCCGAAGAACGTTTTTCTATAGATAATAATCGACTCTATGCAACTGGGTTTTCAGGTGGTGCAAGGGCTTCAATTGGCTTGGCAGTTTACACTAAGCAAATCAGAGGGGTGATCTCTTGTGCCGGTTCCTATCCCTCCGATATCAACCTACATCCCACAGAGGAGGATAACTTCTTGTTCGCTGGAATTGTTGGGGACATGGACATGAACTATCATGAGCATGGCCGCTGGAGACAAAAAATGGACAGCATCAATATTGATAATACACTCGTTCACTTTCATGCAGGCCACCAGTGGCCTCCAGCCGATGTTTACAGAAAAGCCCTGGAATGGATGGAGATTAAAGAGAGCCCTGAATATGCCCAGCAGCACTTCAAAAACAGATTTCAAGAGGTAAAAGATTCTTTGAAAAATGAAAATACAATAGCGGGAAATCAAATTCTTGAACAGCTCAAGAGAGATACGGAGAAAACCGCCTGGACGCAGGAAGCTGAAAAACTCTATACATCGTTAATTGATTCGAAGGAATTGAAGAAAGCCCAGAAAAAGGCTGATAAAACCGCCTCTCAGGAGCAAGACCTTATTGATCAAATTCACCAAGGGCTGGCATGGGTTTATCAAAATAGTTTGAGCCCCCAATTAAATGTTGACTCAATTAAATACAGCTTGAAATGGTGGGATAACGAAATTTCAAAACTTCACAATATGATCGATTCAAAGCATCGGGAAAGGCAGCTGTTGGGTCATCGCATGATAGACATCACAGGACGAAACAGCGGGGTAAAAATGATGCAGTTAATGCAAGTCCGGTCTTACGGTAACTCCATACCATTCATTAAAATCTGGATAATGTGCACACCAGATCAACCCTGGCCCTACTTCAATATGGCCAGGGCTTTGGCATTTCAAAATCAAACCGACGAAGCCCTGTTTTATTTAGAAAAAGCTGTTGAACTTGGTTACCCTCCCGAATACCTCCAGGCCCCTGAATTTTCTAATTTGGAAGGGAATGCGAGGTTGGAAGAATTGAGGGGTCGCTGAATCATAATCCAGAATGTGGGTATTAATTCACGCTCTTACCACTTGTCAAAGTATTTACTCTCCTTTCCTTAGCTGGATGTAATTTGCTTCTATGAGGACAATAAGGCCCTTATTTTTGATTTTTCTAAGCTTTTTAGCATCTGCCGGACTCTGCCAAAACCATCAACTCCGCTTTGACCAAATCGACATTCAGCATTACAAATTTGAATTAGAGTTAAGCGATGAATCCAACCTAATTGAAGGGACAGCATCCATCGATGTCCATTTCAAGCAAGAAATAGAACAGTTCACACTTGATCTGATTCGCAAGGTTGAAACCTATGGTATGTCTGTTTCATCAGTTTCATCCAAGGGCCAAACCCTTGGCTTTGTTCACTTAGATAACCAGTTGAACATCAAATTGGACAAACCAGCAAAAGCCGGAAAATCTGAAATCTTTGAGATTAAATATGCTGGAATCCCCGAAGATGGTTTGATCATTTCAGAAAACATGTTTGGTAACCGCACCTTCTTTGCTGATAACTGGCCGGACAGGGCACAACATTGGCTACCTGTTGTTGATCATCCATCTGATAAAGCAACTGTTGAGTTTATAATAACAGCGCCTTTAAAATATGAAGTAGTTGCCAGCGGGGATTTAATTGACCAATCAGGCAATGCCGCCTCTCGATCCCATCATTTTAGATCTCAACAGCCGATGGCTACCAAGGTGATTGTATTAGGGGCAGCAGATTTGGCAATTGATTCTGTTGGTTTTGTAAATGACATCCCTGTCACTTCATGGGCATATCCTCAGAACCAAAAAGAAGCTTTTTATGATCTCGAAATCTCTCAACCGATTTTAGAGTACTTCATTAATCTAATTGGCCCCTACCCCTATTCCAAGTTAGCAAGTGTGCAGGCCACAACAATTTATGGAGGGATGGAGAACGCTGGTAACATATTTTACAAAGAGACCGCTATTACCGGCAAGCGAGAAAACAAGTACACCGTTGCCCATGAAATAGCACATCAATGGTTTGGTAATTCTGCGTCAGAAGCCAACTGGCACCATGTCTGGCTTAGCGAGGGTTTCGCCACATATATGACCAATGTTCATGCCCAGGCCGTTTATGGTGAGGAAGTACGGCGGGAGAAAATGGTGGAGCAACGAACCAAAGTAATTGAATTCTCGAAAGAG
Source organism: Cyclobacteriaceae bacterium (assembly GCA_040222875.1). GTDB lineage: Bacteria > Bacteroidota > Bacteroidia > Cytophagales > Cyclobacteriaceae > JAJCYL01. Next base: position 179,754 of record JAVKCG010000027.1, read on the forward strand.
AAGTTAGTCCCAATCGTAGATACCTCGGTAACCGATTATTCAGAAGATTTGCTAAATGCGAATTGTTATCAAAAGGCTTCATGGGTGCTTCACATGCTTAGACAGAAAGTGGGCGATGAAGTCTTCCTTAGAGGGATCAGGAATTATTATGATCGCTTTAAACACTCTAATGCGCTCACAGATGATTTCTCACTAGTTATGGAAGAAACATCGGGCCTCCGCTTGCAAAAATTTTTTGAACAATGGATTTATAGGTCAGGCCATCCTATTCTAAGTGTCACCAACGCCAATGTGGGTGATCAACTCAAAATTGAAATTATACAAGTCCAGAAAAATCAGATATTTGAATTTCCTTTAGAAATAAAAATAGTCTGTGAAAACAGGCCTGCTATTTACAAAACCGTATCAATAACCGAAAAGCAATCAGCATTTACCTTTGACTTAGAGGAACCTGTTCAAAATATTGAACTTGACCCCAATGTCAATTTGTTATTCGAATTAATCCAATAAATATTAAAACCATGAAACGTTTAAAAATCCTGATTTTTCTGTCGATCCTTTCCATACCCACGTTTGCTCAAGATTGGGAGTCCGTCGAAATTAAGACTGTAGAAGTAGCTGATAAAATTTACATGCTTCAGGGCAGAGGTGGCAACATTGGCGTAATTGCCGGAGATGATGGAGTGCTCATTGTTGACGATCAATATGCGCCATTAGTTCCGAAAATTAAGGCGGCCATTGCAGCACTTAGCGACAAAGAAGTTAGGTACGTTGTCAACACCCACTACCACGGCGATCACATGGGTGGCAACGAAGTTTTTGGTGAAAGTGGAAGTATTATTATAGCACACGAAAATGTTCGGGAGCGGATTTCAACTGATCAGTTAATGGTGCATATGCAGCGACCTGTTCCAGCGAGGCCAGAAGCCGCCTGGCCGGTAATCACATTTACCGAAGACGTTACTTTTTACTTTAACGATGAGGAAATCTGGATACATAAAGGCCCATCGGCCCACACAGATGGCGATGCGGTTGTCTGGTTCAAAAAAGCCAACGTGATCCATATGGGGGACACATTTGTGAGGTACGGCTATCCTTTTATTGATGTCTCAGGAGGTGGTTCTGTCACTGGTATGATTGATCACCTTGAGCAAGTATTGAATATGATTGATAACGAAACCAAAGTTATTCCCGGGCATGGAGAGTTAGCTACCAAATCAGATATTGTGACATTCAAAAATGTGATTTCTGACATCCGTGATTCAGTTGCGGCTGCCGTTGAGCAGGGCGATGGACTTGATGAAATATTGTCGTCGGGGATTACGGAGAAATATGATGAGCAATGGCAGGGAGATTTCATTAAGGCAAAGGATTTCATCACCTTTACTTATGAAGACCTGATCAAAAAGTAATGTGTGGCGGTACGTTTGCCAGCCTCATTTAGCAGACTAACTTTGTCTTTCACTATAATTTAAAATATCGATGGACAACCGTAAGTTCCTACCTGTAATAGTAATCGGACTCGTTTCACTTATTGTACTGGTCACCCTGTCATCAAGCCTGTTTTATACCATCAGGGCAAATGAAAGGGCTGTTTTGTTTAAGAAATTTTCTGGAGGACTAGATAAAGACAATGTGATCATCCCAGGCTTTCATACGAAGGCCCCATGGAACGACTTAATAGTTTTCGATGTATCTGAAAACAAAATTGAGGAACCAATGGATGTGTTGGACAAAAATGGTTTGTCACTACAAGTTGACGTATCAGTAAGATATCATCCTAAATACACCCGCATTGGCCAGATTTATGAGCGTTTTCAAAGCGACTATGAGCGCAGGCTTGTGGTACCGGAAGTCCGCTCAACGGTGAGGCAGGTTATGGGCAGGTATACCGCAGAAGAGATCTATTCGACAAAAAGACCAGAAGTTGAGACAGCAATCAGAACAGAAACAGCAGATGTTTTAGGAAATGACAACAATAATATTGAAATGACCGCTTTGCTGATTAGGTCTATCAACTTACCAGAAAAAATTAAGCAGGCTATTGAGAATAAACTACAACAGGAGCAGGAAGCACTGGCATACCAGTTTCGGTTGGACAAAGAACAAAGTGAAGCAGAAAGAAAGCGAATTGCAGCTGAAGGTGAAGCTCAGGCCAACAAAATCATCAACAATAGCCTGACGCCAGAGCTACTCAAAATGAGGGGCATTGAAGCGACATTAGAGCTATCCAAGTCACAAAATTCAAAGGTTGTAATTGTAGGTAGCGGAAAAGATGGCTTGCCTTTGATTTTAGGTGGTAATAATTAATGTTGAAAACAGTCGATATTTTGCTATTTTTCTAAACTCTATTGAATTAAGAAACTAAAAAATATGTCAAAAGCTGAGTTACATTTTGAAGGACAGGTATACGAACTTCCTGTGTATGAGGGTACTGAAAACGAGAAAGCGATTGAAATCGGTAAACTCCGAGGTCAATCAGGCCTGGTAACCCTTGACCCAGGATATAAAAACACCGGGGCAACAACAAGTGCTATCACTTTCCTTGATGGTGAAAAAGGGATTTTAAGGTACCGCGGATACCCAATTGAGCAGTTGGCAGAAAAATCATCCTTCCTTGAGGTTTCATACGCCTTGATCTATGGAGATCTCCCATCAAAAGAGCAATATGAAAAATTCACATCGCTCATTACTCAGCATACTTTAGTTCATGAAGATTTTAAAACCATACTAAATGGTTTTCCATCGAAGGCACATCCAATGGGTGTTTTATCTTCTTTGGTTACAGCATTAACGGCCTTCTACCCTGAAGCACTAGACCCAAATCGATCGTGGGAAGCTTTGAATATGAGCATCATCAGAATTATTGCTAAGATGCCAACATTTGCGGCCTGGGCACATAAAAAAGCCAAAGGTCATCCAGCGATCTATCCTGATAACAATCTTGACTATTGCTCAAATTTCCTCAAGATGATGTTTGCTCTGCCAACTAATGACTACGAACATGATCCTGTGGTTTCGGCTGCTTTAGATAAACTTTTGATACTTCATGCTGATCATGAACAAAACTGCTCCACATCTACAGTTCGTATAGTTGGCTCATCACAGGCTAGCCTTTATTCATCTATTTCCGCCGGAATAAATGCATTATGGGGGCCACTTCACGGTGGAGCCAATCAGGCTGTAATTGAAATGTTAGAGGCAATTAAAGCTGATGGTGGCGATACAAAAAAATATCTAGCTAAAGCTAAAGACAAAGATGATCCATTTAGGTTGATGGGCTTTGGTCATAGAGTTTATAAGAATTTTGACCCAAGGGCCAGAATCATTAAGAAAGCCGCTGATGATGTGCTCAAAAAACTGGGTGTTAACGATCCAGTACTTGACATTGCCAAGGGGCTTGAAGAGGCCGCTTTAACTGATGAATATTTCGTGGAACGCAAGCTTTATCCTAATGTTGATTTCTACTCCGGTATAATCTACAGGGCGCTGGGCATCCCAACTGAAATGTTTACAGTAATGTTTGCATTGGGCCGATTGCCAGGTTGGATTGCACAGTGGAAGGAGATGAGGGAGAACAAAGAACCTATCGGCCGCCCACGGCAGATTTATACCGGGGCAACCGAAAGGGATTATACCGATTTAAACAACCGGTAGTAAACAGCCTATTCGCTTCTTAAGGATTTTACTGGGTTAACTATTGCCGCTTTGAATGATTGGAAGCTAACAGTGAGCCATCCAATCAAAATTGCTAACAGACCTGCCAATACGAAAGAAAGGGGGTCAATATTGATGCGGTAAGCAAAATCTTCCAACCATTTATCCATGCCGAAGTAAGCTACAGGTACAGCGATCGCAATCGCAATAAAAATGAGTTTGGCAAACTCTTTCGATAATAGCAAAACGATACTACCTACAGAGGCCCCCAGTACTTTTCTCACCCCAATTTCTTTAGTCTTAAGCCCTGCGGTATATGCTGCAAGTCCAAACAACCCAACACACGCAATAATTATTGCAAGGGTTGTGAAGATGGTAAAGATATGACTTGTGGTTCGCTCTGCTGAATACAGCCCACCCAGTTCATCTTCAAGATAATAGTAACTAAATGGGCTACCAGGCATAAACTCAGCCCACTTTTCTTCAATCTTTGCAATCACAGCACCTGGATTATTACTCTTAAATCTCAGCGCTAACTTATTTAAGGCCCCGGGGCCACCAACCCCAAGTACACTTGTAGCATGAGCAAAGACTAATGGACCAATATTATTATGCAATGATTGAAAGTGATAATCTGCGACCATACCTACAATGGTGAAGTAAATTATTTCTCCCGCATTTTGCGGGTTGGGATGCGGTGTTCCAACTCTTTTACCAATAGGATCGGCAAAACCCATAACATTTGCTGCAGTTTCATTCACTATTAAAGTCAATGAGTCATTAAACTGCTTTGAAAAATCCCTGCCAGAAAGTAATGGTATTTCCATAGCTTCAAAATAGTTTTCGTCAACAGTTGTACTTAGGATAACCTGGGTCTCGCTGGCACCAGGAAGTTGGGCCACAAAACCAATATGTGTATCCCCTGGTAAGGGCCCCACATAAGAAGCATTGGTGATTTCTTCAATATTTATAAGTTCTTGCCTAAATACTTCTCCACGTTCATTTAATTGACCTGTATTGCTAATAGCAATCACATTTTCATCATTAAAGCCGAGTGACTTGTTTAATATGAATTCCATTTGATCAAAAATGATGATAGTGGCTGCTATTAAAATGATTGATATGCTAAACTGAAAAACAACCAACCCATCCCTGAATATCTTTCCGCTTTTAGAGCTTTGGATCTTGCTCTTGAGCACCGCTACTGGTTGAAAAGACGAAAGCACAAAGGCAGGATAAGAACCCGCGAGAGCCCCAATAATTAATGCCCCTAAAATGATGATGACAATATTGAGTGGTTCAAACAAAATTTGAATGCTAAGAGGAACACCAGTTAAACCATTAAAGTATGGGAGTGCAATAAACACCAGCACAAAGGATAAAATGGTGCTGAAGGTACTCAACAGCATAGATTCTGTGAGAAACTGAAATACGAGGAGTTTTCTAAGTGATCCTAGAACCTTTCTGAGCCCAACTTCCTTGGCTCTCTCTGCAGATCTTGCAGTTGAGAGGTTCATAAAATTGATACACGCAATCAATAGGATGAAGCTGGCCACAGAAATTAAAATGTATATATAATTCCAACTGCTATTGGTTTTAAACTCGCCTTCCAAATTTGAAGAGAGGTGTATATCCTTCATCGGTTGCAGATAGTAAGTATAACCATGTCCGGCAGCAGTATATTCTTCATAACTCTGTCCTGTTTGTTGTTGAATTTGACCAGCGGCATATTTCTTGACCATATCTGGAAATTTCTCATTTACAACTTCCATATTGGTGCCATCTGTCAATTCAATGTAAGCCAAAACCGAGAATGCCATCCAGTTGGGTGCCTGCATAAATTGAAAACCATTGTGAGTCCCAATTAGATCAAACTCTATGTGAGAATTCTTAGGGAAATCCTTAATAACACCAGTAATAAGCCAAGAGTCATTCCCGTTGGGTCCGAAAAAAGCAGTTGTCAATGATTTACCTATCGGGTCCGAATCACCAAAATATTTCCTGGCTGTAGACTCCGATAGTACCATTTGATTCGGACCATTGAGAGCATTGTCAGGATCGCCATCAATGAATTCTGCCTTAACGAAATCGAAGTAGTTAGAGTCGCCGAAAATAATGTTGGGTTCATCAAATAGTTGGTCACCATATTGAAATGTAACACTAAAATTTCCTGGGAATTGCACTACCATTGTTTGGCTTAACACTTCAGGGTAATCTTCAACCAATTGAGGAGGATAAGAGTGAGGAACATAAGCATACTTCATCTCCCTATCAGGATAATGACGATCAAGTGCTATGCGGTATTTGTTTTCAATATTATCATGGAAGTTGTCGTAAGATGTTTCGTATTGCACATACATCATTATCAGCAAACAAGAAGTGATGCCAACTGACAATCCAAAGATGTTAATCAATGAGTATCCCACCTTTTTAATGAGGCTTCGATATGCTACAACAATGTAGTTTTTGAGCATTGCTAAATGGTTTGGTGTAAACTGTTTCTTTTTGTTTTTGACTGCGAAAGGCCTTAAGAATAAAACGGTGTTTAAGATATAATTCCATTTTGCCCTTCTTTCCCCTTTTGTTTTTACTATTTCTCTAAACGTTTCGAGTAGATCGCCGTCAATCTCTTCAACCAGCTCCGGATCACAATACCAATGCAGAAACTTCCTTGCCCACTCAGGTGGATTGATTTTATGCGATTGGTTCTTCTCATTCATCTATCATCATTAACAAAACCAGGCATATCTGTTAAAGGCCATTGAGGGCATTTCCTTCCAAAGGCCTTCCCTAATCTCCCTCGCTTCCTCTAATGCTTTTCGGCCGAGGTTGGTCATTTTAAATAACCGCTTGCGTTTCCCGCCCCTTTCGTTTGTAGCTTCGCCTAGTTCAGATTCCAAAAATTCCTTTGATTCCAACCTATGTAAAGCTGAATGAACAGTACTCAATGTTACATTTCTGCCCATCCTGACTTCTATTTCTTTCCTTACGCTTACGCCATAGGCCTGGTCATCAAGCACCCCTACGGTTAGCATCACTACCTCTTCAAACTCACCTAAATATGTACCCTTCATAATTATTAGACTTTATATTCGTAAATGCCGATAAAATTGTTGCATTAAAGCTAATATTTAATTCGTAAATGCCGATTTTATTCTCAAATAAAAAGCCCAACCAAATTGGCTGGGCTTTTAAATTATTCTATATCAATTAGTTACTGCTTCTGAGCAGTAACGTTTCCTGAACCAAAGCTACCAGCAGCAACCCTAAAGGTCCAGTCCATGTTGATAATGCCAGCACAGGCAAATACAAAGCCAGCGCCATCAACAGAACCACGACCGTAAGGTGTACCAACCCTAGGATCACTTGAATCCCAAGCTGGCTGATTAGCCATAGTTGCACTTCCTACATCTGGGTCAACTTCTATTGCTATCTGATCACCAAGGCCATAACCCATTGGATCATCAAGTGTTAATGTGGTGCCAGAAGCTGTGGCTGAAAAACCAGTCGACTGGAAGAAACCAACAGCGTCATTCTGCAAGTCATAGTCACCTGCTGCTTCAGAAGCAACGAATGGGCAAGAAACAAATGCATTAAATTGCATCGCTTGTCTTTCACCCTGGTTAACTACATCACCAGTAATGTTTGCAGAAGTAAATTCACGGCCATCATTTCTGGTAATTATCGCATCAAATACAAGCTGCGTCCCCGGAGGGATAGCCGCAACAGTTGTACCTAAAGCCGCTGCAGTAGCATCCAAGGTGATATTTAAATCAGTAGGGAAGCTAGTTACAGTTGTAAATGGTGAAAACGTAGTCCCACCATCCTGGCTAACTCTTAATGCATAAGAGGATACATTATTGCCGGGGTCAACAAGAATACCAGCAAACGAAATTGCAGGTGTGAGTGTGACACCCAACACCGGCTCTTCAAATCGAACCATGGCCGCAAGCTCTGCAAGTTCAGAGCCATCAGGATCCGCAATTGCATTGTCGAACTCGTTTTCACATGATGATAAAACCATCACGCAACTAGCCAACATTATTGAAAATATATTAAGTTTTTTCATGTCATTTGATTAATTAAGTGCTGCTGGGTTAGTATCCCAGAAAACATTCGCATTGTTCAAAGTAACTTTCTGATCAAAGTTGTTATTAGTATTAACAGCTTTGGCAGGATAGAAGAAACTCCTCACAAACTCACCTGGCTGCGGCACCAACGGCAATTGAATATTGCTTGGCATGCCAGTTCTTCTGTATAGGTTCATTGGCTCAACACCATTTCCATATAGTGCTATGTAGTATTGCTCAGCAATCAAATCAAGTTTACCATTATTGTCTCTTGAATTGAAATCAGCAATAATAGCATCAACATAGTTTCCAATTTGAGTATCGGTTGGGATGAAATCAGCATCAGCAATGGAAGAACCGAAATTCATCACATAGTCAACTGAACCTTCTATACCGTTACGCAAGTATTCAGCGGCATCACCGTTAACGCCCATGGCAATGACAGCCTCAGCTAGCATGAAATCTACCCAGAATGACATCATCATTGGGTGGATACCGGCACCACCTAAATTTGTACTATTAGCACCAGTGTTAAAGCTATCATCATCAAACGCACCACCTGCAGGGTATACACCAAATAATGTCCTTAACTGACCATCTGGTGGAATACCATCTGTATCAAGGTGATCCCTACCCCAATAACCTTCAGGTAAGAAATCCTGGCACCATGGCCCATTTGTTGGATAATGACCTGGCCGTGTTTCCTGAACACAGTTCATTTCATTCACGTCAGTTGTATGGAAATCAGCCTGACGATAGAAATAATACCTGCTTCTTGGGTCTGTTCCATATGGGCGGTTTTCACCTACAAGTAACCACATGAAATAATTGGACTGATAGTCGCTACCACCAGAAACATAATTATCAAGGAAAAACTCCTGACGTGAATCAGGTGCCTGAGCGTTAGCACTATGCTGGAATGCAAAGTCCTGACCAGCAGTAATTGTGCTGCCTATTAAGCCATTAATCGTTGTTGAGCTACCACCAACCAATCTTGTGGTTAGTTCTTTTCTCAACAATAAGGTGTTTGCAAGAGCTTGCCATGAAGCAGCATCCCCACCATAAAAAATATCTGATGTAGGAGCTGCACCACCTGCCTGAAAATCAGCTATAGCTGAAATTAGATCAGCCTCAGCTGTAGCATAAATACTGGCACCATCATCAGCAGCAGGTTCAAAATTATTTGGATCTAGGGCCTCAGAAAATGGTATATCACCAAACATATCAACCATGCTCATTAATAAATAGGCCCTAAGCACCTTACCAATACCAGCATGAATGCCTAATTCTTTGTCTTCCGCTAAAGGAACAAGGGTGTTGATATCACTAAGGATCGATGTATAGGTCAATTCCCATATATCATCATAATCCTCAGGCTGATTCCAGCCTATATAAGTATCTGCCCTTGGGTTTGAATCAGTAATCCTTGCCATTTGCATGGCCAATTCATGCGACTCATAATACCAATCTTTAAATGCAAACTGTGCTGAATTCAGAACGAAGTCCACACTCGCCGACTCTGGCGAAAGATTGTTCGGGTCTTGCTGCAGATCAAGCTCACATGAAGATGCGACTATCATCACAGCAACCATTGAATATATTGCTATTATTTTTTTCATTTTTCTCTATTGTTAAAGTTTAACAATGTCGGTTTAGAACCTAGCTCTTAGGCTCACTCCATAACGCTTAGAACTTGGACCAGTTAAGTAATCAAAGCCAAGGCCATTACCGCCGGCGTTGAATGAAGTAACTTCCGAATCCGCGTTGACATGCTCAGGGAAGTTGATGGCATCATACCACAAGTTCTGACCTGAGAAAGTAACCGTTAACTCACCAAATGGAGTCTTGTCCAAGATTGACTTAGGCAACGTGTACGCCAAAGAAACATCCCTTAACCTGATTGTAGTGCCGTCATATGTCTGGAACTCATCAGGACCTGTGAACATCACATCAAAGCCCATGTTCGTAGCTGTAATAATCTGGTTGTTAGGAGTACCATCTCCCTGAACACCGTTCATTACATAGAACCTGGTTCTGTCTCTCTCAGTATCTTTTGATACACCTCTACCGTAAATCGCAGCATTGGTTAAAGAGTGAACTGCTCCACCTTCTCTGTAGTCAAGCTGTGCACTTAAAGTGATGCCTTTCCATGAGAAAGTGTTGATTAAAGAGGTAGTGAAATCCGGGTTAGGGTCACCTAACTCATCGATGTTCGCTGCCTGACGTGGCAAACCATTGGTTTCAATAATGTTCTGGCCATTAGCATCCCTGGCAACAACACTACCTTGCATCATATTAAATGGCCTTCCAACAATTGCAAAGTTGCCCTGATTGGTAAAACCTGCAATTGTGATCTGGCTTAAGCCATCAGTTAACTCATTAACATCAGTTTTGTATGCGAAGAAGTTACCTGTTAAATCCCAACGGAAATCACCTACCTGCACAGGCGTAGCATTGATATCAAGCTCAATACCCCTGTTTTCAATCTCACCAATGTTTACCAAAGTAGAAGTAAAACCAGTTGCAGGATCAAGAGTTGCCTGAGTGATCAAGTCCTGGGTTAACCTTCTATAAAGGGTCACATTCAATCCAATCTTGTTCTGGATGATTTTTGTCTCAACTCCAACTTCGAATTCCTTCTGAAGCTCTGGCTTCAGGTTAGGGTTACCAAGCACCGCTGATGAACCATTGTCGCTATCACTGAAGATAGTTGAGTTACCATTTGTTGAAACAACATTGCCACCGTTATCAACAAATGCCCTTGCATTTGAATTAAGAACTGGACGGGTATTGTAAGGATCTGGGAAACCAGCAGACGTACCGTATCCAACCCTAAACTTCAAGTAGTTCAAAATATCACCACCTATATCAAATACAGATGTAGGTACGAATGATAAACTAACTGATGGATAGAACAATGACCTGTTAGCCTTCTCTACTGACGATGACCAGTCATTTCTTCCTGCTACGTTTAAGAACAAGAAATCTTTATAATCAGCCGTTATCTGTCCATAAAGACCCATTAGGTTTTCTCTCTGAGTGTTCTGGATATCTAATCCAGAGAAACTATTGATTGCAGACTGCGAAGTAAAGTTTGAGTGCTCAATGAAGCCAAACACTAATTGGTTAGTACTCTCAATTCCAGTTCTGTCAAACAAATCCTGTCTTGCATTGGCACCAATGTTTGCCTGGATTCCTATATCCTCGTTGATCCTCTTATTGATCGTTGCGATGATACTGTGGTCCCAAATAGTATTGGTAATGTTAGCAGTCCTGAATACACCTGGTGTAATGTTAGGCTGTGTCTGGCTACCCCTGTTGATCCAGAAATTCTGGGTCTCTGAGTAAGTATCCAATCCAACTCGGTACATGACATTGATCCACTCTGCGATATCATATGTCAAGCTTGTCTTGCCATAGAACCTTGTTACATCATCAGTGTTACGTGAATTCCTAAGTGTCCAGTTTGGGTTGGTAATATCATTACCACTCCTATAATACACTGGACGGCCATCAAGTGGTGCCTGGAATGGAAGTCCATTCAAATCAACACTTCGAGGAGTATAGAATACATCACCAAAGATCGACTCACTCTGTCCAATTGAGCTACTTCCTGATGAAGCATTGATTGGTGGCGTGGCCATATCAGTAATCGCAACATTAAATGTTGAGCTTAATGTTAACTTATTTGAAAGCTTGGCGTTTCCACCAACACCGAAGTTAAACTTCTCTAATACGTTCTGAGGAACAAATCCCTCATCTCTGGTATAGCTGAAAGAAGCACCATAACTAGTGTTTTCTTTAGCTGCGTTAATGGCTACAGAAGTGGTAGTAACGTTACCCTTTTGGAAGAACCTGCCAACGTTATCATATGGCTGATAGAAGTAAGGTACATTACCACTAGCCAACTCAGGGAACTGGTTCCTTAAAGTAGGGTCAGTTAATCGCTCAATTGGGTGTTGTGCTGTTGTACCATCGGCATTAATGCCTCTCTGGCCTCTTGTATCAAAGTGAGGGCCCCAGTTAGAAAAGAAGAAACCAAAGTTCTGGTGGAAACCACCACCATACTGGTTCTGGTAATCTGGAAGTGATGCTATCTCCGTAGTGAAATAACTCTGGTTGAAGCTAACTTCCATCTTCTTAGGAGATGATCCAGTGCGGCCATTCTTAGTAGTAACAAGTACTACACCGTTCCTGCCAAGCTCACCATAAATAACTGTTGCACTCAATCCTTTCAATACAGAGATGCTCTCTACGTTGTTGGGGTCAAGGTCCAAAAAGCGACTGGATGTTGCACCACCACCTTGCTGGAAGTCATTTGTATCATTATCTGTGTTAGTTGCAGAATTAAAAGGAACACCATCCACAACAAAAAGTGGCTGGTTAGAACCAGTAATAGAAGTGTAACCTCGAATAATGATGTTACTACCTGTTCCACTCACACCATTTGACTGGGTGATGTTCATTCCAGGTACCTTACCTCTTAATAATCTTGCGATATCAGCTTCAGGCTTTTCAGCCACCTGATCGCCATCAACCTGATGTACTGCGTATCCTAAGGCCTTCTTATCCTTCTTAATTCCCTGGGCAGTTACAACTACCTCTACAAGTTCCGTTACATCTTCTGCCAGGCTCACATCAATAACTGAACGTGAACCGATTTCTACCTCCTGGGTAGCATAACCGATGTAAGTGAAAACCAACGTACCGCCATCAGATGGTACACTAAGCCGATAGTTACCGTCAAAATCGGTAATTGTTCCAGTAGTTGTTCCTTTCACAACTACGTTCACACCCGGCAAACCAGATCCGTCCGATGAAGACGAAATTCGACCTGATATCGATCGATCTTGCGCCCATAATATGGACGACATGCCTAAAAGCATTAAGCTGAGTAGTAAAGATTTTCTCATGCTATGATTTTATATGTTAAACATTTATTTACTGCGAATAGTGGGGCATTCTCATGCACACTATTACACACCTACAAATTTGTTGATGATAAAAGGGCTATATATGACCCACTGAGTTGGTTCTTTATCCCCCAAAAAGTGGTACTCTGCTATATAAACTTCTCTTTCATAGCAAGAGAGATAGCATCAGCTTTGGTATCTACATGAAGTTTAGAGTAGATGTTTTTTATGTGGGATTTAACTGTATCGTTTGCTATACCAAGTTCGTCAGCGATCATGGAGTAGGTCTTCCCTTTGGATATTAATGTAAGGATTTCGGTTTCTCTTTTAGTTAAGGGGGAGAAATAACTCTTTTGAAAAGATCCAATAACTTTTCTTGCAATTCTACTTGTCATGTAGGCACCACCCATTTCAATTTGCTCAAATGCCTTTTCGATCTCTGTCAAGCCTGCCGTCTTTGATAAATAGCCGCAAGCACCGGCCGATAGTGCCTGAAAGATGGATTCATCATTTTCGTGGATAGTTACCACCAGAATGTCAATTCGAGGATATTTCTTCTTAATCTGCCTGATTCCTTCGGTGCCACTCATTCCTGGTAGCTCCAAGTCCATCATGATTAAATCCGGCCGGTCATGACCTATTTCTTTAATGACATCTTCGCATTTGCGATATACCGCCACTACCTCATAGTTATTAATTCCGTTGACCAGAAATGAATATAGATTGCTTAATTCAGAGTTGTCTTCTACAATAACGACACGCCGCTCATAAATACTCATTAGGGGATAATTGATAAAATAAACTAATCATGAAATGGTCAACTCACAGACTAATGTTAACCAAAGATTGTGATTGATTAGCTTATAACAATGCCCCCCTTAATGAATTGCAATCCCCTCTTTTGGGTGAATTGGCTGTAATTCTTAAAGAATTAGATGAATTTTTCTTTTAATGCCACTGAAATCGCATCTGCCTTTGTATCCACCTGCAGCTTGGCATAAATATTCTTAATATGGGATTTAACAGTATCGCTGGCAATATTTAAATCAGTGGCGATCATAGTGTAAGTTTTACCTCTTGCTACTAATGATAGAACCTCGGTTTCCCTTTTGGTCAGTGGTGAATAATAGCTCTTTTGAAATGACTCAATTACCTTCCTGGCGATGCGGCTAGTCATATAGGCCCCTCCCCTTTCTATTTGAATAAGGGCCCTTTCGATTTCAGCGATACCAGCAGTTTTTGAAAGATAACCACTGGCACCGGCAGCCAGTGCATCAAAAATGATATCATCATTCTCGAGGATTGAAACAACCAACATTTCAATTCTGGGATATTTCTTCTTTATCTCAATAATGCCCTCGACACCGTTCATTCCCGGCAATTCGATATCAATGAAAATAATATCTGGTTTATCATGATTAAGCTTAGGGATTGCATCTTCGCAGGATTCGTAAACATTGGCAATGGAATAATTTGCTATTCCATTTACCATAAATGCATAAAGTTCCCTTAATTCTGAGTTGTCTTCAATCACAACTACCCTTCGATCGTAGGCATTCATTGATGGTGATTTAAGGTTAAGATGTTATGAAGCCTGTCGTGTGATCACAAAATCATCACCATTTGGTGTTGTGTTGAGCTGTTGATGTTCTCTAAATAACTTTATTGTAGTACCTCGGCCGGGTTGCGAATCTATTTCCAACTGACCATGAACTTTGTTAGCCCTCTGTTTCATATTCTTCAATCCGAATGAGTTAGATGAAGAAATCCCCTTGACCTTACGTTCAAATCCAGAACCATTATCTGAAATTTGGATGGTCATTTTTTCCTGGTCAAGCAGGAAGTCAAGTTCAACCCTTGATGCGGATGAGTGCTTGATAATGTTGCTGAAAGCTTCTTTGAACAATAAAATGATCTGATATGCTGTAGATGTATCAATCTCAACATTATCGGAATTAGATTCAGAAAAATCGACCAGAAACTCTATTCCAGTCCCTTCAAATAATTCCTCACCAACATCCTTCAGGTAATAGTAGATGTTTGCCGGATTGTTTTCTAATGAGCCAACAGTCCAAATGAAATCTTTGGTAGACCTCAATAAGCTGTCAACTACTTTTTCGGCATTGTTAAAAAAATCAGGGGTGAGCTCATCCTTACGCTCAAGTTTGATCTTAGCTATTTTGATTCTGGATGAGAGAATGGCCAGGGAATTACCCAGTTCATCATGTAGTTCTTTTACAAGTTCTGATTTGAGCCGTTGTTCCAGTGAGTTTGAGTAGAGTTGTTGCATTGACCTTAGTTTTTGAGTTTTTGACACTTATTATTACGCCACTCCCTACCAAGAGTTCTTCATTGTGAAGTAAATGGTAGAATAAACATGGCGAACGGTGATTAATCAATGAATGACATCCCTAATCACATAAATGAAACAACGCATGATAAACTATACCCTAACAAAATTCGCCTGCCAAAAAACAAATATTTGCTATGCAACCAAAAGGTCGCTCTCAATCGCAGCAATAACATCTTTATTCCAAAGCATTCTGTAATGGCCTATTTTCTCAAAAGTGGTCAACTTAGCATTTTTAGTATTTGCGTACACGTTTAAAGAATTATTATATGGTATCACTTTGTCAAACTGATCATGTATTAAGCCCAGTGAGCTATATCGAATTTTTGGGGCCAACCTTTGCACAGAAACCAATTCCAGGTTTTCATCTATGAGCTTTTGTGCTCTAATAAGTAGGTTTCTATAAGCAGAATCATTAAGCCCTATGATACCCTTAAAGTCATTGAATATATCAAGCACCTTATCAGGTGTTGTAAGCATTACTATTTTTTTTACACTAATATCAGAATTAGCCAACGAATAAGCTGTCACAATGGAACCAAACGAGTGTGAGATAATTGAGGGAACTCCAGAGTAACGAAAATACCCCAAAACCGAGAGTAAAGCTTTTTTACAAGTTACAAGGTTAGCCTTGCTCTGTTTTGAAAAGCCATGTGCCGGTAGGTCAAATCCAATCACCCTAAATCCCTGATGAGCCAATGACGTCGCAATTGCCGCCATGCTTCCAACATTCGATTCCCAGCCATGTACTAAAACAACAATACTGCCCTGCTTTGGTCCAAGTTCATAGCATTGTATAGGTTCATGTTGACCATAAATCTTAAACTTCGTGGCATTATCTATAAATGATTGCTCCAGCGGTCTTACTAATTTTGTTTGTGGCTTCTGAAATAAGTTAAAGGCTATTTGTGCTGCAAGTTTTGGGGCAACTAGTGAAAGTATCCCAAAGAATTTCCTGACTAAGATTAAATAAACTTTCATATTCAATTTGTTGTAATATTATATAATATACCAAGTGGTATATTATAGGATAAATTTTTTTATAAACTCATTTCTTTAATCACCGACTCATCTAAATAATCCATCATAGATTCGATAAAGGCCGGATCTTTCAAAGTAAATCCCATATAAATACACCCCTCAATCATGCTCATGAAAAGACCTGCATATTTTGCCGCATCCAAAGATGGTTTCAATTCATTGTTATCAATCCCACCCTGGATTAGGTTAGTCAAATTCCTTAGAAGTTTCCTGTTGACGTCCTTCACTCTATTAAACAATTGCTCATGCTGATGGTTGGCATCGACACCCACATTCAGTAGAGGGCAACCGCCTAAATCATGTGTTAAAACAGGATAGATTCTGTAAAATCGAGTCATCGCTTTTAGCTTTCCAATCACACTGCGCTCTTTATCAACTTCTTTAGTCAGTAAATTGAACACCCGGTGTACATTATGATTAAAGGCTTTCAATGCGAGTTCTTCTTTGTTCTCAAAATTTCCATAAATAGCCCCTTTGGTTAGTCCAGTTGCCTTGGTGAGGGCCGACATGCTTGTGCCATTATAGCCGGATTTGTTAAAAATCGGGGCTACAGTTTCGATGATATATCTCGATGTTTCTTCGGCCTTAGACATTTCAATCACAAATATATAAAAATATACCAAACGGTATAATATAATCATAGTTGCCTAAAATCAAGAAATTGACTATATTATCTATTCACAAAAATCCTACTATCATGGTTATGAGCTACAAAGGGGCAGCAATTGCCAAAGAACCGGATTCCAAAGCACAGGCTGTAGCTGTAGCCGATTGGATGTCTACCCGGTTAATTACATTTAGTCCGGATCAACCTATTCATGAAGTAATTGATGAACTTCTTAAAAATAAAATTTCGGGTGGCCCGGTAATCGACCAGGAAGGCCATTTATGCGGTGTTGTTTCAGAGGGTGATTGCCTTAAAGAATTGATCAAAGGGAAATACAACAACTCTCCACAAATGTCAGGAACTGTGTCTGAACACATGGCCACTAATGTTGTAACCATTGAACCAACAGTTAATATTTTCGAAGCTGCTAACCGATTTCTCACCCTAAGGCTCAGAAGGCTGCCGGTGGTTCAATATGGTAAGTTAATTGGTCAAATAAGCCAACGGGACATCATGCGGGCGGTACAAAGTATGCGGAGTTCTACCTGGTAAAAGAATAATCTCTGGCTAAGCTGCTACTCTTTGAGGCTTGTACTTACCAAAATATTTCAACGTAGTATAATGTGACCTGACAGCTTCAAAGAACGTCATGTGTTCGTTATATACCAGTCCCCTTTCCTCAACTACCTCTTTCACAATTTTAGAAATCTGTTTGTAATGTATATGGCATACGTTTGGAAACAGGTGGTGCTCAATTTGAAAATTCAACCCACCTAAAAACCAATTTGCCAACCAATTTTTTCTCGCAAAATTAGAAGTTGTTTTGATCTGATGCGCAGCCCATGAATCCAATGATGGATTTGCGTCACCATCTTCATGGCTTGTTTCTTCAACCACATGCGCCAATTGAAAAGTAACGCTTAAAGTGAAGCCTGCAACGAAATGGATAGTGATGAACCCTACAAAAATATGCCATGCAGCTATGTCCAGAATCATCACAGGAACAACAACTAAATAGATATAATAAATAATCTTAGATATTGTCAGAATTGCCAGTTCTTTACCAAAACTTGCTCTATGTATATGTTTCTGCTCATTATATAAATGGCCAAACTGCTTAAAATCTTTAATCGTTACCCAACTGAGCGTACCCAGCATATACAAAAACCATGAATAAATATGTTGGTACTTATGAAACCATTTGATATCAGAAAATGGTGATAACCTTATTACGTCGCCGTTACTCAAATCTTCATCATGACCATAGATATTGGTGAAGGTATGATGCTTAACATTATGCTGAATTTTCCAGTTGAATTTGTTACCTCCAATTAAATTTATTGCATACCCAATAAAGTTGTTTATAAAAGGCTTGGATGAGTATGAGCCGTGGTTGGCGTCATGCATCACACACATGCCTATTCCTGCAACTGCCAGGCCCATCGGAATTGTCAGCGCCCACATTGCAAGCAGAGATAAATCAGTCGTTAAAATGAGCAAGTATGGAACGAAATAAAGAGTCAGCAACGACAAGGTTTTAAAAACCATTTGAAAATTGGCATGCTGTGATATTCCGTTAGAGTCGAAATACTCGTTCACCCTCTTTCGAAGATCGTTAAGCAAACCTACATTGTCTTGCTGAAATTTTAATGTGCTCATATATGTGCTGTGGGTTGAGAAGTGCTGTATAACACTATTGTAGAAACTTAAAGGTAATGACTTAGCGGCTCTCAAGGGCTATGCAGGCGCTAAATTTTGAGTTTTGATCTCAAATTAGCTAGGATATCATTGTCAAATAAGCAGTTTTGAAGCAACATTATACCCAAGTAAGTCAGTACATATGAAAAAAGAAATACAAAAAGCTGAAACCCTCAACACCTCTTTTTATCAAAAACCTGAACATTTTGAATCCTCAAAAGAATCGATTTTCTCAAAATCGTGGCAATTAATTGGGCACGAAGGCATAATGGATGATTTATCTGTGTACCCATTCCGATTCATAGATGGAATGCTTGATGAACCTTTGATCCTTACGAAAAACAACGATAAGCTTTTATGCATGAGCAATGTTTGTACTCATCGTGGCAACCTTTTGGCGCCTCAATCCAAGCATGTCCAGAAGTTAGTATGCAACTACCACGGAAGGAGGTTCGGTCTTGATGGGAAGTTTGAATATATGCCAGAATTTGAAGGTGTTGAAGGATTCCCCAGGGAGTGTGATAATCTGAAAAACCTCCCGCTTTACCAATGGGGACCATTTCTTTTTACTTCCATTGAACCAGTTTTTGATTTTGTTAATATTATTGAATCACTTAATAACCGAATTGGTTTTCTGGATTTACATGCCTTGAAAGAACGGCAAGACCTTTCAAAAAATTACTCAGTTAAAGCCCACTGGGCACTCTATTGCGATAATTACCTGGAGGGCTTCCACATTCCGTTTGTCCATACGGGTCTCAATGAAGTCGTGGATTATTCCGAATATGAATCGGTTCTTTATGACTATTGTAACCTCCAAATCGGATATGGAAAAAATGAAACTGAATGTTTCGATTTGCCTTCAGACCATCCAGACTTTGGTAAGCAAGTGGCAGCCTATTACTACTGGATTTTTCCTAATATGATGTTTAACTTTTATCCGTGGGGTTTATCAATAAATGTTGTTGAGCCCATTAATCTGGAGAACACCAGAATCAGATACTACACATTTGTTTTAGATGAAGGGCGATTTGAAGGGAGTGCAGGGGCTGATTTAAACAAGGTAGAGTTAGAAGATGAAGAAATCGTTGAGAACGTACAACATGGAATAAAATCAAGGTTTTATCAAACTGGACGGTTTTCGCCAAAAATGGAAAAGGGAGTACATCATTTCCATCAACTGATAAGTGAGTTCATGCCGATTTAGGTTTTTAAGTAGGATAAGTGTTTAGGTAAAATATGTTTTATGTTTAAACCGTACTAGATTTTAAATGTTGAAAAGTTTAAATGTTCGGAATGTTTTGGGGTTGTCATGCATAGTATGCTTGTGCTCCCTTTTGATGGACGGAGCTCAGGCGCAGGATTTTAAAAAGAAGCAAAAATGGTTTCAAGGGCCCGGTAAGGTAAAAACACTGGAAGGCAAAACACTTGAGGGACACATCTATTATAGCTTTCAATATCAGATCGTACAGGTAATTATTAATGAGAAATCTGTCGGGTTTAAAAGTAAAGATGTAGCCTATTTCGAATATTTTGATGAAGGTTTTGAAAAGAACCGGAAGTTCTACACTATTCCGTATGATCGTGATGCCAATGGCAAAAGTGAACCGATCTTCTTTGAGGTAATCAAGGAGCTGGCGGATGTTGCACTGGTAAAAACACAAGTCTATCTCAACTTTGACCTAATGACGGGGAACTCCGAAAGGCTGACTGAAACACTCTATTTTGCTGATAGCAAGGGCAATATCAAACCTTATGTTGAAATAGTGCACAAACTAGGCGGTGCAGCACATCGTCAAATTGATCCGAATGGAATCCGATTTGTAACGAAATCAAAATATTACCGGGTTGCTGGCTATATTAAGGATGAAAAACTCAATGAGAAAAAGGAGGAAGACATTGTCAAAATCCTTGAGTACTATGAGAAAATCCGATAGCTAATGAAAACCATATTTGTCCTTCTACCAGTGCTACTCATCTTTTCAATAAGCTCTTCAGCACAATCTGAAGAAGAAAAAGTAAAACAAACACTTATAGACATGTGGGCGGCTATTGAGGCTGAAGACATTGAAAAATATGCCTCATTTATTCACGATGATTTTACTGCATTTGGTGAGTATGACACGTATCTGACTGAAGGCAAAGATCTGGAAATCGCCGGGGTAACGGATTGGATATCAAGATATGATGATATCAAAACCAATATGCATCAACCGCAGGTAACCATTAATGGTGAAGTAGCCTGGATAATTTACTACTGGACGGATTCCAGCATCTCAGCTGAAGGAACCCGATCAACATCTCGAGGAAAATCAACTCGGATATTTGTTAAGGAAAATGGTGAATGGCTTTGCATCCATGGGCATTACACCGCTGTTCCTTAGCAAAAATTGCACTTTCAACTTTTGGTGCTTGCCCCAGTTCATCACATATTTGAACTGCCTCATTTAGCTTAAATTATATGCAACTTCACTCACTTGAAGAAAGCCAGGAGTACAAAAATCTTCAGATAGAAATGATTGCTATGCAGCGTTGGGTTTATGACACCAACCAACGCATTGCCATACTCTTTGAAGGGAGGGACACGGCCGGGAAAGGCGGTGCTATTATGCGGTTTGTTCGCTACCTGAACCCCAGGTATTACAGGATTGTGGCCCTGCCCAAGCCAACTGAAACAGAGAAAGGACAATGGTATTTTCAGCGATATATTAAAGAGCTTCCGAATCCTGGTCAAATAGTGTTTTTTGATAGAAGCTGGTACAACAGGGCGGTTGTTGAGCCTGTAATGGGATTTTGCACACCTGAGCAATACAAGACATTCTTGAAGCAAACTGTCGAAGTTGAGAAAATGCTCATCAACGATGGCCTCAAGCTGTTCAAGTTATGGTTTTCAATTGATCCTTCAGAGCAAATGAAAAGGCTGGAAGAACGCAAAACCGATCCCCTAAAGAAGTGGAAACTAAGTACAGTGGACATTCAGGCTCAACAAAAGTGGGACGACTATACCAGATATAAGGAAAAGATGTTTGAGAAAACAAGTCTTGAAAGATGCCCCTGGATTGTGGTGAAAGGCAACGATAAAGACAAGGCCCGGATGGAAGCAATGCGCTACGTTTTAAACCATCTGGATTACCCAGGTAAGAGCGAGACAGGGGAGCGGCTTACTCCTGATTATGACGTAGTAAATACCATGAACACAAACAGCCAATTTTAATTATAAAGCTTATCAACGGGGTCTGATTGGAATATCTCTTTCGTATCAACATTCATCATTGACAATCTATTGCCCCAGCCGGCACCCTGATCCATGCACCAGACATTGCAAAATTTAAGGGGCCTGTTACCGCCATATCTTGGGATGAGTTTATGAGTTGGAGTGTGCCCAATGTATATTTCATTGTATGGTTTGGAAATTGGAAATGCAATATTTTGTTGATCGTAATGAACCGCTGCCTCGTACAAATCACGTTCCCATAGCAGGAATCTTTCTGTACTGTTTTCAATTGGTTCCCTATAGTCAAACCCTGCATGTACAAAGACTCTATTTTGGTCGTCCTTGTGATAAAGTTGGGTTTTGCTGAAATAATTGTTGAGATGTTTCTTTTTCAAATCATCGAAAAGTGGGGATTCAGAATATTCTTTCATTGTTAGGTCCCCACCTTGTTTCCACCAGACCTCATAATCAAAAAATTTTCCCTCCAGCCACATTTTTAACCAGAGATCGTGGTTACCTAAAAGAGGTACCAGCTTTGGAATGGTTATCAGCAGATCAATACACGCAACCGTTTCAGGGTAGCGGTCACAAACATCTCCTAAAAAAATCAGGGTATCATTTTTAAAATCAAACTTACTTCGATCGATGCACTGGTCTAATGCTTTGTACGCTCCGTGAATATCCCCTAAAACGAATGTTGCCATGCACTGTTAAGATAACAGGAGCTGATCACATTTAATAAGAGGCAATGGTCAAATCCCTTCCTGCTCAAGGGCCTTCAATTCCCGAACAGCTTCACTGCACCTTGTTTGAATAAAGTCGAAATCCTCGTTGAACCCTTCAAGAGATTTTTTTGGTAAACCATTTTCCCAATAACGAAGTTTTTCTGTAACATCGGCCATGCCTAGGGTATTACTATGAGATTTTAAAGTATGAAGGTTGCGCTTGAGAGTCTCTAAATCAGCTTTTTCGTAACTATCCTGCACCATCCGAAGGTACATCGGAATTTCTTCGATATAGGTCGACACCATTTCTTTCAGGAAATCTTCGCCTAACTCGAAGTCTTTCAATTTTGCTAAACTGATAACTTCAAATTGCATGATTGGAAAATCAAATCACTAAGTTAAAGATATTCTTACGATAAACGTTATACGGATTCTCTAGATAGACCAAAGAAGTCTATCCTCAAAGGCAATAGATAACAGAGCAATGCAGTAAGCTCTGACCATCAATTAAATTCAGATCAATCTTGCCTCAAAAATCTAACAGGGTTAGACAACGAAACTTTTAGTGATCGATAACCCACAGTTAAAATCAAGACGGCGATGATACCAGTAAGCGATAAGACAAATGCCATTACAGGCACTTCAATCCTGTTTGAAAAATCGTTTAACCAGTTTTGAGCACCGAAATAAGTTACTACGGCTCCAAGGCTAAATCCAATCAATACTAATCTTAAAAAATAGCCAGCAATTAAGTAAAGAAGGCTACTAAGTGAAGCACCTACAACTTTTCTTATACTAATTTCCTTTTGTCTTTTTTCAAGAATAAATGCTGCCAGTCCGTAAAGGCCAAGAGCCGCTATTATCATCCCGATAAAAGTGAAAACAGAGCTTAGAGTGAGCAATCGATTTTCTTCTTCATACATACGCTCTACATTTCGATCAATAAATAGAGGCTCAAATGGCAGCTCAGGATTAATCGACTCCCAAACCCCCTGAACCGAGGCCATAGCATCAGACCTCGAACCTGTAGTTTTTACTGCCAAATAACGATGAACAGGATTCTCATGAATCCTATGAAAATGGAGCGTTGGTTGTATTTCGTTTCTTAAAGTTTCATAGTGAAAGTCTTTTACTACACCGACCACTTTAATTTGTGAATTACCTATTTGTAAAACCTTGTCTTCAGCATCCTGCCAGCCAAATGCCTTTAGTGCCGCCTCATTCAGGATCACGGAATTCCTTTGATTTCCCTCAACATCAGGCATAAATGGGATACCATCAATTAATTCAATTCCATAGGTATCAAAAAAGGATGCGTCAAGGTAAGTGTACCTCATTCGCAAGGGATCTCCATCCCAATCAACAGGTCTGACAAAAGTGTGGCTTCCTGTCCATTCCGTTGGGATATTTCGTGAAAATGTAAAGTCTTCTACAAACGACTGTTGAGCGAGTTCGGCACTGAAAGTTTTGAGTTTGTTCACCTTTATGTCCTGATCTGGGAAATCCCTGTCATCTAATGGCAGCACTATTAAATTTTCTTCCTCAAAACCCATATCGGCAGTCACCATATGGCTGATTTGAAAATTAATGATCAATGAACCAGTGATCAAAATTGTAGCAAGTGCAAATTGAAGCACAACCAATCCATTTCGTCCAGCGCCTTTTGATTTAGCTGCTGAGGAACCCCTTAAAATGTCAAGGGTTTTGATTCTTGAGAGAAAAATTGCAGGGTAAAATCCGGCCAGCAAACCTGAGATTACGCCAAACCCCAAAAGACTTAACCATCCCGTAGAATTGTTAATCAGATCGATATTCAATTCCATCTCGATTAAATCTGAGATATAAGGGAGGCCTATAAAAACGAGAACTAAGGCCAGCCCAAGGCCTATGAATGTAAACAGGATTGCTTCGCTTAAAAATTGGTTTCTAAGATGACCCCTCATGGCACCCAATACTTTCTTCACCCCAATTTCTTTAGCCCTATCCATTGATCTGGCTGTAGCCATATTCATGAAGTTTATCAGAGCGATAATCAAAATACCGATTCCGGCATAAAGTAAGGTATATGCATTATCAACATCCCCTAGAAAAGTGTCGTAGCTCTCAGTAAGTGGCAGCAACTTAAGGTTCGTTCTTTTGCTTGTTTCCTCATCCCAGGTTTTGGTAACAAAATCAGGAAAGGATTGATCAAGTGTTTGAACAGCCTCCGGTGAATTCAACTTCACGTAGGTATAAATGAATGACGCATCCCAAAGGTTTTCAACTTCTGAATAAGCAGGAATACTTTCAAAGTTGATTACAATGTTGGGTTCGATGGTGGTGTTACCGGGATAGTCATCTAAAACAGCTGATACCACGTAATCCTTATCAAGTTGAAAATCGCCGTTGATTATCCTAATGGTTTCACCAACTGCATTTTCATTTCCGAAATAGGTGATTGCGGCTTCTTTCGACAGGACAACATGGCCAAAGTCGTCTATTGGCTTTTCACTATCTCCGTGAAGTATATTGAATGAAAACATCTCGAAGAATTGAGGGTCAGCCAGAATTGTAACATCATCAATTTCTTCATCATTAACCTTAATTCTGCTATCAGCGTCAAAAAACCGACTTCCCGCATCAATCTGTGGGAAATCAGTTTTTAGTTGGTTTAGCAATGGAACCCACGTATCATATGTGGGCTGAACACCTGTTGGGGTAATCCGTTCTTTGTAAACCATATAAATGGAATCGGCATTTTTATGGAATTTGTCATAATTAAAGACATAAAAAGAATAGATACCAATGGCAATTGACGCTGAGAGCCCTACAGCCAATCCTGCCAGATTGATTATAGCAAAAAGCTTATGCTTGAGAAGGCTCCGAAAGGTTAGATTAATGTAAGTTTTGAGCATGACCTTGAGGTTTATTTTTGACGATTCAAGGTTAAGGTTGAGGGTTCTTGTTAGAAAACGGATTGTACTTAATTGTAAAAAGTATGGACTGAACTGTAATTAGAGAGTGTCAAACTTTTTAATGAATAGACCAATCCCTTAATGAGCATAACCAGTAAAAGACAGTTCCTTATCATCTATGTTTCCCTTTAATAAAAAGTGCAGTCAAGCCCTTCCATTCTGATGCTTACATTAGCGGGTACATTTAGATTTTATAATCATGAAAGCATTTCTCCCAATATTTTGTTTCATTTTATCCTTATCAGTAAGCGCTCAAAAATTTAATCAGGAGCGGTTAAACCTGCTATCAGAAAAGTATGCCAAGGAGTCATTTCCTATATTAAAAGACATCCTGAGCATTCCTAATGACGCCTTTTACACTGATGATATTGAGAAGAATGTTCAATGGTGTGAAAAGGCTTTTGAGGCCCGAAATTTTACAACAACCAGAATAGAAACAGATTATGTGCCCTTGTTGCTTGCTGAAAGAAAGGTGAAAAGGGCCAAAAAGACGGTGCTGATTTATCTTCAGATTGATGGACAGCCAACCGATACCTCAAGATGGTTTCAGGAAAGTCCGTACAAACCTGTTCTTAAAAAAGAAAATAGTGAGGGCAATTGGGATGAAATCCCGTGGGATCAGATTGAGCAATATGATGACGACTGGCGTGTATTTGCGAGATCTGCCTCTGATGCCAAAGGTCCCGTTGCCATGTTTCTAGCTTCTCTTGATGCCATTGCGGAAGCGGGGGTTGAACCGAATTTTAACATGAAGGTGATTATGGATTTTGAGGAAGAAATGGGGTCTCCTCATCTTCCTGGTGCGGTGATTGCCAATGCAGAGTTACTTGCCTCAGATATGTTGATAATTTTTGATGGCCCCCGGCATATTACTAACAAACCCACACTTACTTTCGGAGCAAGGGGCATTGCCACAATTCAACTCACAACATTTGGCCCAATAGTGCCCCAACATAGCGGACATTTTGGAAACTATGCACCTAATCCTGCATTTAGACTTTCACAATTATTAGCCTCAATGAAAGACGATGATGGCAGGGTAACCATCCCCGGTTTTTATGATAATATTACGATTTCAGCTGAAACAGAGGCCATATTAAAAGCAGTGCCTGATGATGAAAACCAGATACGGGACAGGCTGCAACTTGGCAGTGTAGATAAAGTCGGAAGCTATTACCAGGAGGC
Source organism: Cyclobacteriaceae bacterium (assembly GCA_040222875.1). Lineage (GTDB taxonomy): Bacteria > Bacteroidota > Bacteroidia > Cytophagales > Cyclobacteriaceae > JAJCYL01. The sequence continues at coordinate 206,168 of JAVKCG010000027.1, forward strand.
GATTCAATATCCTTCTTTGAATGTACGGGGTATGCAGTCTGGTTGGATAAATGAAAAAGTGAGAACTATTATACCTGGCTGGGCAAGGGCTGAAATTGATGTGCGCCTGGTTAAAGAATCTGACCCTGAAAGATTGATCAGCTTAATCCGGGATCACGTTGAGGCTCAGGGATATTTCGTTACGGATACCGAACCAACCAAGGAAGAGCGGATGAATAATGAAAAGATAGCCTCATTTACTTATGAAATTTCCTATCAATCATTCAGAACAGATTTTGATTCGGATGTTGGGGTTTGGTTAAGAAAGGCTCTTAATAAAGCATTTAATGAAGACCCCATCATGATCAGAATGAGTGGTGGCTCAATTCCGATTTCACCTTTCGTGACAACATTAAATATTCCTGCCGTAACGGTGCCAACCGTCAACAGGGACAACAATCAGCACAGCCCTAATGAGAATATTAGACTTGGCAATTATCGTGAGGGGATAAAAACAATGATTGCGATATTGACAGAGAAACTTTAGTCCATTTATGAAGAAAATAGTAGCATTTGCTGGGAGCAATAGCGCCCAATCAATCAATAAGCAACTTGTGACCTGGGCTGCCAATCAGGCTGAAGGCATTGAATCAACGGTACTTGATCTCAACGATTTTGAAATGCCCATATTTAGTATCGATAGAGAAAAAGACTCCGGTATTCATCAATTAGCAAAGGACTTCAAAGAAACGCTGCAATCAGCTGATGGTATTATGATCTCATTTGCTGAACACAACGGCAATGTTTCTACTGCATTCAAAAATATTTATGACTGGATGTCGAGGCTGGGGGCACCAATTTGGATGAACAAACCAATGATGGTGATGGCCACATCACCAGGACAACGTGGCGGAAAAAGCGTTCTTGAAATCGTTACAAGCTCCTTTCCAAGACGTGGCGCTGAAATAGCCTCATCATTCTCGTTACCATCTTTCAACGAAAATTTTGAAAATTCAAAGGGAATTTCCAACCCAGAATTAAAGGCCGAATTCGAAGAGGCTTTAGCCAAGTTCGTCAAAGCATTATAAGCAAGAACTAGACCTTCATAATTTAATCCGGTACAGCGTTGATCCAACTTCTGGCCTACCAACTTCGGAGAGGAGTCCGATTATTTGGTGGTTTAATAAAAAAGCCATGAAGCATCCCTATCTCGTTTTGATTGTCATTTTTGCCATTGCGTGTTCCGAACCACAGCCTAAAAATCAAGAAACCCCGGAACCTGAGGTAACCACACTTGTTGCTGACGTTTACGGTGGCACTGGTGGCCTATCTGTAGACAGTTCAGGGAATATTTACACATCTGATTTTGGGCCATTCCTTGGGCAGATCAATCCGAATTTTAAAGTTGTAAGCAAGGTATTTAAGGTGAGCCCCAAAGGGAAAGTTGAAGTTTTTTTGGATTCAATTTTAGGAGCCTCAGGGAGTGAGTTTGATGCTGATGGAAATTTTTACCAATCTAATATCAGGGGTGGATACATCACTAAAGTGGCTGGTGAAGCAGTATCAACTTATGTTACAGATAGCATTGCAGGACCGGTCGGGATAATCTTTGATAAAGACAATAATTTATACATCTGTAATTGTGGCAACAACACAATCCGAAAGGTGACCCCTGATGGTGAAAACACACTTTTCAGTAAAGGTGAGATGTTAAAATGCCCCAACGGTATCACTCAAGATGACGTCGGCAACATTTACATAGCCAATTTCTATGATGGCAATGTGATTAAAATTACTGCTGACGGTGAACCCAGTGTCTTCGCAACCATTCCTGGCAACAACAATGGTCACTTGATCTACAGAGACGGAATACTTTATGTAATTGCAAGGACTGCCCATCAGGTTTACACAGTGGATATGGAAAGAAATGTGGAGCTTTTTGCTGGTACAGGTGAACGGGGAAGGAGAAATAGCTCAAGGCTTGCGTCGACCTTCTCCTACCCTAATGATCTTGATTTCAGCCCAGATGGAAAATTTCTCTATTTAAATGAATTTGCTGACTCTTTAGGTTCAGATAAAATCTTAACCCCAATGGTGATAAGAAGAATTAAGATGCCTGAGTAACCGTCTCAATTGGCAGCAATTTCCAGTTTTCTAACAATAACTTAATCAAACTAGATGGGAATCGAGTGACACATTAAAAATTAGGGATAAATTTATACGGGTGAACAGCCATCCTATAATCCTGATTTAATGAATGTCTCTTTCAAATGTACCTTAATTATTTTCCTTACAATTGGGACTTTCGATGGCTTCGGAAAAAACGTAGAATCTGGGCAGGTCTTTCTTTCCATTGGAATTGAATGGCATGATAAGCTACAACATGACAGTGCTATTTATTACTTCAGAAAAGCAAATCGCTCTTTTAAAAAACAACTGGAATGGGAGGAATATTTTGAAGGCTTATGTAGAATTAGTCGCTCTTTTTCGATATCCCAACAACTTGATTCCGCAACTGACAACTTAAAGAAAGCAAGGCAAGTCCTACAAAAGAACCTAAACTCTAAAGATTCTCTGAAGGCAAATTACAACTTTGAGTATGCGTTTATGCTTACGCAACGTGGCAGTTTTAATGAAGCAATTGAGTATTTAATTGAATGCATTGAAATAAGAACCCGAACACTCAGTGACACGCTACTACTGTCTGACACTTACACTAACCTCGGGGTAAGTTATGGACAAATTGGCGACTATGACAATGAGATAAAAAGTTATGAAAAGGCTCTTCAACTAAAATCTAAAATCCTTGAGGATGAATTCGACACTGATTTGGCAACTATATACAGCAATCTGGGGACAACTCATCAGCAGATAGGAGATCATGCCAGAGCTTTGGACTATTACTTCAAAACGTTACATATTGATTTAAAGGTATTAGGAGAATCCCACCCATTTGTAGCACAAGACTACAACCTCATTTCATCTGCTTATGCGCATTCTGGCAGGTATGATGAATCCATTCGCTATCAAAAAATGTCGCAGGAGATTTATATTCAACAGTATGGAGACATTCATTATAAGCTGGTTTATGGTTACAGTAATATGGCACTGGCTTTAAGTGGAAAGGGCAATTATTCACAAGCAATCAATTATTTGAAAAAAGGAGTTGAGGTAGTGAAAAAGCTTTACCCAAAGGGCAACTTCAGAACCGTCGAAGTACTCCAAAACCTAGGAGAAGCCTATTCTAAAATTCATGCCTATGATTCAGCAATATTGGTTTTGAAAGAGTCATCTAACATGATGGAGGCCATTGAACCTGGCAATTACAGAGTAGCAAAGGCTATGGATTTGGTTGCTTTGATTCATTTAAAACGAGGAGATTACAATAAAGCATTAAAATATTGCCAAGTTGCATTAAGCTTATATTCCAAGGGGTACCTCACTGAAAAAATCTATGAGCATCCGGATGCCGACAATGTTAGTGTGGAATTACTTTTCTTGAAGGCCCTCAATCATAAATCTCAAGCTTTGAGTTTAAGATTTGATCAACTTTCGGAAATTAAAGACCTGGAATTTGCATTCGAGACCAGCTTATTCGCAATTAGTCAACTGGAAGCTTATCGACGGGAGTTTAGACTGGAGCGTTCTAAAATTGATCTTAATTCTCAAACCATATCTATTTACGAACAAGCTCTTTCCTGTGCTTATCAACTATTCATACAAACCGGGGAAGAAAAGTATAAAAATAAGGCCTTTGCACTTTCTGAGAAAAGTAAAGCATTTATACTTAGACTGTCAGTTGAGAAAGACAGAGCCACTCAATTCAGCGGAATTCCAGATGCATTGTTGTCCAAGGAACGATCTCTTCAAAATAAAATAGCTTTTGAGCGGGGTCGTATTACTCAATTTGAAGCAACCAATGCCAAGGACAAAGTACTTGAAAGCAAGAGTAACTTATTTAGTTACCTCAAAAATCTGGAACATCTTATTTCTAAAATGGAAAAAGATTTCCCCAGATATTATCAACTGAAATATGCCCAAAATGAGCCTGATATAAATAAACTTCAGGACAAGTTATCTCCTGATCAACTCTTCATCGAATACTTTGTTGGCGATTCAAACATTTATATTCTGAGTGCCACTATCGATAAATTCAATATCCATTTATATCCAAAAGACGAATCTTATACGAACTCAGTTCAGAGCTTCACCAGATCGCTGACCGATTATGACTTGCTACAAATTGAACCTAAGGCTTCTGATTCCATCTATATTAGTTCAGCCTCGTCACTTTATGAAAAATTGATTGAGCCGATTTTAAAACAACACCAATCATCTATTACTAAATTGATTTTGGTGCCTGATAATGAACTTGAGGCAATCAGCTTTGAAGCATTACTAACAGCGAAGGGTGATTATCGGTCAATCGACTACACCAGCCTTCCATATTTGCTCAACGACTTTCAAATAAGCTATGAGAGGGCCGGTGCAAGCCTTTTTCGCAATGAATCAATAACTTCATCTTCCACTTTGGCTTTTGCAGGCTTTGCCAGCGGCTTTGAGAAAAATCCAATACCTGATTCATTAGATAGCTCCATCAGTCACTCAATTAGGTTAGGTAATTGGAAACTTCCGGGTGCAAAAGAAGAAGTAAGGGTTGTGTCGCAATTAATGAATGGATCAACATTTATTGACAGTGCGGCAACCGAATCTACCTTTAAGAAAAAAAGTAGCAAGTATCGGGTTCTTCATCTCGCAATGCATGGTGTAATGAGAACTGACAATCAAAATGCTGAATTAATTTTCTCAGGTGAAAAAGGAACTGATGAGGATGGCTTTTTAACCGTACCAGAAATCTATAATCTGGATTTGAATGCTGATCTGGTAGTTTTAGGTGCGTGTCATAGTGGTTCTGGTGAGGTTAAACGGGGTGAGGGAACAATGAGTCTCTCAAGAGCTTTTCAATACGCAGGTGCACAATCTGTGATGATGAGCCTCTGGAAGATTCCGGATGAACCCACCAAAAATCTGATGATTGGTTTCTATAAGGGCCTTCAGGACAAAATGTCAAAAGATGAGGCCTTAAGAAATTCCAAACTTGCATATTTAAGCGCTCTTGAAGACCCACTTTACGGTCACCCTTACTACTGGGCTGGGTTTATTTTAACAGGCAATCCTGAGCCATTAGAAAGTCCTGCATTCCCTTTTACAATTTTATATTTCTGTATAGCCGTGGCTGCAATTTTTATTCTGGTTTTCAGAACTAGACTTATCAGACTCCTAATTATTTGATCATCTCCAATAACTCCCCCGCTTCCTGCCCTTTATAATTGTCCAATTCTTTTAGTTCCTCTAGAAACGACCTAGCTCCATCAGCATTACCGGAAAACAAATAAGTAAGTGCCAAAAACCACTTTGCTCTAACGCTTAAAATATGACCCGTACCAGCAACCATTTGCAAATTTTTTAGTGCCTCATCATAATTGGGGTCATCTCTATATAGTTGGCATAAGGCAAAGTAAAATTGAGAGGTTGGATCATCCCCATCAATCTTATCGATAGATCGAATAATTTCTATAGCACTTTCATAATTGCCGGATTTATATAATGTGCTTGCTTCTGTCCACAGTAACTCAACCTGCGACTGATCACTACGGAATACTTCTGGGGCATTATAAGGTCTGGACAATTGTCCATTCACAAAATCGTTGACGGGGTCATTGTTTTGAAGACTGTAAAAAATGGCACCAGCTAAAATTAACAGCCCAATTGAGGCAGCTATTTTAAAAAAATAAGCAGTTCGCGTTTCCTCTTTGTTCGTACCTTCTTCTGAATAAATCCCAAGCGTTGCTTTATAAGCTTCTATCTTTTCTCTATCGCCTTCTACTTCCTCATAATATTGCCTTAAGCCCTCAAAAACTGCCTTTAGTTCTTCAGAATTAGCTAACTGCTTTTGAATACGCTCCTGAGTTTCATAGTCAAGAATTCCATCCAAATAATCCAGAAGAAGTTCCAATGTGGGTTCCTTTGGTGTTGTATTCTTCATCATTTCAGGCTGGTAAGAGTTATTGATAATATGACGTACATTTCAATCATTTTTCCTGATTTTCAAGAAACTTCTTCATCCTTATTTTTAATCTTGACCTGATTTCTGACTTTTTATTTGCCACAGTTTTTTCGTTCATATTCAAAATTTCGGCCATTTCTGAATTGCTATAACCTTCAGTGTGTAACCTCCATATATTACGCTCTTGCTCATCAAGTTCATTTTTTATTACCTCATCCAATGTTTCTTTATTAAGACTACTCTCCACTTGCGGAGGATAAGCCAATGTTTCATCATCGTTAATTTTCTGCCTAACATTATTCCTTAACCCATCTTTTCTCAATTGAGAAATGCATTGATTTTTAGCTACCGTGAAAAGCCATTGCCTGAGGTCTTGAATTTCTGAAGGGTTTGAGTGATTGTAAGTTTTAATCAGGGCTTCAGATGAACAGTTTTCTGCGAACTGCCTATCATTCATTAGGCCATAACAATAAAAGGTTAGAATAGGCCTGAAAGCTTTATAAATATTCCCAAAGGCCTCCTTATCACCTTTAACGAATTGATCCCAAAAATGGCCGATTTCCTCCCTACTCATTTAATTCTGCTTTGACACTTTGAATGCCACTGTCAATAATACTAAAACCATTTTTTACTGGATAATTCTGAGAGTTATGTAGCAGTTGTTAAAAGAATTAATAAAAGTTTCAGGAAAATCTAGTTCGCCAGGCGTCATGAGTTATATCAGTCCAAAATCACAAAATGCCTATGAAGCTTACCTCCTATTTAATCCCAGCAATCTTGGTCGTTTTCAGTCAGTTAAACGGAACATGTCAAAGTATTGAACGACAGGAGGTCAGCTCATTGGCTATTAATAATCAAAGTATTGTTTCCAATGCAGGCGGTTTGTCAATCACAACACTTCGAACTGACAACCTCCTCATCACTCAAGGCTTCCTACAAGGTGAGCTAAGTGGAATTATTTCTGGAATCGATTTTATAGATATCAGCCATGCCATTGAAGTGTATCCAAACCCCGCAGTTGACCAGGTAAAGTTACAAATTGATCAACTTTTTGAAAATGGGCTGAGCTTAGACCTAATTGATCTGAACGGTCAATCAATCATAAATCAGGCAGGTATCTTCAAAGATCGAATGGACTATGATTTGAATCTCATGGCGATTCCATCCGGTCAATATATCATCCGAATCCACTCCATTGATAAAAAATATCAGGGCATTTTAAAAGTGCTCAAAATCAAATAAGACTTAAACACTCAACGATATGATCAAGAGATTTTTCTACATTTTCAGTACTACATTATTTATTCTGACCGCTCCTAATATGGGCCTAAAGGCCAAAACATTGGAGAAGCATCTCCTGGAAATGGAGCAGCAACAAAAGGCCCCACCGGGATTTAACTATCAGGCAGTGTTAAGAGGTAGTGATGGCAATCCGTTGACTTCAGCTGCCGTTACCATGCGTTTGACCATACAAACTGCCGCAAATGGAGGCACTATCCACTGGCAGGAAACGCACAATGTAACGACTAATGAATTCGGTTTGCTGGATGTGGTGGCTGGATCAGGAACACAAACTGGTGGAGAGCAAACTTCCTTCGAGGGTATTCCATGGCAAGCATCCGATATGTTTCTGAAAGTGGAAGTGGATCAGGGAGCTGGATTTGATGATTTGGGTACTTCGCAATTTCAATCAGTGCCATATGCAGCGGTTGCAGGAAATGGATTAAGCCAGGAACAGGCCGACAAATTACATGCTGTTTCGTTGGATGCGGAAGCTAATGTGCAAGCCGATTGGAGCCAGGCTGATAATACCCAGGACGACTTTATTAAGAACAAACCAACTTTAGCCGCTCAAATTCAGTCCGATTGGAACCAGGTTGATAACGCACAGCTTGATTTTATCCAAAACAAACCGACTATTCCGACAGATGTTAATGATCTTACTGATACGGATGGGTTACTGGCAGGAAGCACTTTCGATGGTTCATTCAACAGCCTCAGTGATGTGCCAGCAAATTTGGACACCGATGCAACAAATGACTTTTCTGGTGCTTTCGGGGATTTAAGTGGAGTACCGGTAAATCTTGACACCGACAATACCGATGATTTTTCAGGGGTATTTGGCGATTTGAGTGGCGTCCCTGTTAATCTCGACACAGATGCAACAGATGATTTCGATGGAGCTTTTGGCAGCCTTTCTGGCGTTCCGGTAAATCTTGATACCGATGCAACTGATGATTTCAGTGGGAATTTCAATGACCTGACAAACAGGCCCACCTTGGCTTTCACAACCGCTGCCAACCTCACCTCAAACGCCGGTGGTGACTTGGCCACTGATAGTTTTGTCTTTGGAAGTCCTTCTATGAATGACGATACAGATAGCGATCATGATTTAAGGATTGTTTTTGATAAGTCGAACGGTTCATTTAGAGCCGGAGGTGCACAAACTACAGAATGGGATACTCGTGGTGCCCATTCAACTGCTCTTGGACAAAACAACTCTGCTGTGGCCAATTGGAGTTCGATTACTGGAGGTCGTAATAACACGGTTAATCCTAATGGTTCATCCTCATTTATTGGAGGGGGGTCAAACAATCAAACTGGCAGTAACAATGCCTTTGTAGGTGCTGGAGGATATAATAATGCCTCAGGGTCTTATTCGGTAATTGTTGGAGGTAGTCAAAATTCAGCTACACAACAGAGGGCTGCCATTGTCTCAGGGCGTCTCAATTCAGCCTCGGGTTCAGACAGCTTTATTGGTGGCGGCCATGATAATACCGCCTCGGGTACTAACAGCGTAATAGTGGGTGGTTATGACAATACCGCTACTGCCAACAGTTCCGTCGTGGCTGGAGGAGATAACAACGATGCCACCGGCATTCGGTCTATTGTTGGCGGAGGAGGAGGAAACTTAGGATCCGGAAATCTCTCTACAATTGGTGGAGGCAGTTACAATACCGCCTCAGCAACCTATTCTACCATTCCGGGTGGTCGGGGTTTAAAGGCTGAATCTTTGGCTGAAACTGCATTAGGAATGTGGAATACTTCGGCAGCTACATCAAGCGCTACAAGTTTCAACCTAACTGACAGATTATTAGTTATAGGAAACGGAATGAGTGGAGGGGCCAGCGCCAGCGACGCTTTGGTTATGTTAAAAAATGGCAATACCACACTTAATGGTCAATTAACCATAACAAATGGCACTTCTGGTGTTGCTGCAACATCATCATTTACTTTACCAAATACTGACGGATCAAATGGGCAAGCCTTAATCACTAACGGAAGTGGTACGGTTAGTTGGCAAAATGCCGGGGCGTTTTCTACTGCATCAAATCTTACTTCTAATAGCGGTGGAACATTAGCTACGGATAGCTTTCTTTTTGGCTCATCTCAACTCAATGATGGCGGCAACTCTGATCACGACAACAGAATGTTTTTCGAAAAAAATACCGGAGCTTTTCGTGTAGGGAGTGCAATTGGAACGGAATGGGATACCCGAGGTGAATTCTCATTCGCAGCAGGTCGTGGAAATAAAGTGACTGGTAAAGGAGCTTCCATCTCTGGAGGCTCCTCAAACATTGGATACGGTAATTACTCAATAGTAGGGGGTGGTAAGTTTAACAGAGCTAGCGAGTACAGTGCTGCAGTAGGTGGTGGATTTTCAAATAGGGCCTATGCCAGGTCGGCTTTTGTAGGAGGAGGACGAACAAATAATGCTTATGGCCGATACAGTAGCATTATTGGAGGTAGAGGCATTAAAGTACAAGCTATGGGCGAAGTTGGAGCCGGTCTTTATAGTACAGATGCAGCATCATCTGACGCGGCCAATTTTGTTGCCACGGATAGGTTGTTTGTAATAGGTAATGGGTCATCATCTGCGAACACAAGTAACGCCTTTGTGATGCTCAAGAATGGCAATTCAACCTTGAACGGTCAATTGACTTTAAGTGATGGGGCTAATCCTTTTACCTTGCCAAATGCTGATGGTGCAGCTACCTACGTACTTCAAACGAATGGCTCTGGTTCCGTCACTTGGGTAGACCCATCAACATTAAGTTCAGACAAACGGCTCAAAACGAACATCCGTGATTTAACCAATGTTCTTGAAAAGTTGACTCAACTCGAAGGTTACAAATTCAATTGGAATGATGTGCAAAATCGCAATCAGAAGATCGACGAAATAGGACTGATAGCTCAAGATGTTCGGGAGCTTTACCCTGAATTGGTTTCAACTGATGAACAGGGCTACCTAAGAGTTAAGTATACTTCGTTTATTCCCTTATTAATCGAAGCGATTAGCGAATTAAAATCCGAAAATGAATCATTAATGACACAGAATCAATCTCTCAAGGCAAATCAGGATTCTATAAATGAACGATTTACATCGCTGGAGGATCAGGTGAAAAAGTTGATCAATATTAAATCAGGAAGAGATGGAGTCAATACCAGAGTATCAAAAGAATAATGCACAACAACTAAATATGGGTATGTGTGATCCCTTGGTAAGTCCTTAGGGATCGCACATTTTAAATGCTTTCAATGTCTTGAAAAAACTCCATTTCATATCAGGCTTTCCTCGTAGTGGCTCAACCCTCCTTTGTAACATTCTGAGCATGACAGAAGGATTTCATGCCACACCCACCTCTCCTACTCTCGATATGGTGTTGCAGATGAGAAAGATATTCAGCCACAACCTGTCTTATAAAAACATGGATAGGCTCTCTGAAGCCAGCAGATTAACCCATGCTATGAAAGCCTATCTGCATGCTTACTTCGATGACAAAAAAGTTGTCTTTGATAAAAACCGTGGCTGGGTAAATAAACTGAATATCATCGATAGAATAATGGAGAACAACAATTGCAAAATCATTTATTGCTACCGAACTCCAGTCGAAGTTTTTCAGTCTATTGAGTCTCAATATCAGAGAACCATCATGATGGAGAATATTGATGAAACCCAAAATGAACTTGGGTTTGCAACGTTGCTAAATCGGGTAGAAACATTTGTTAGTCAGAATTTTACTTTGATGTCAACTCCGGTCGCTTTGCTTGAAGATGCCATCAATCTGGGCTATGGCGAACGTATCTTAATCCTTCGCTATGATCAGCTTTGCAGCAACCCACAAGCTACATTGGATCAGGTGCATGCCTTCGTTGGGGAACCTCAAAAGAAATATGACTTCAGTCAATTGAAGCAAACCACATTTGAGAATGATGCTGCCTACAATTACAAATTTTCACACAGGATCAGGGAGGGTGAGGTCTCTTATAGTCCAACTAAAATCACCTTACCGCAAGTGGCTATTAATATGATCAACAAGCGGTATGAATGGATCATTAAAAGAATTGAAAAATGAGCCAGCTCAACTTTCAAAAAGTAGTGTCGGTTACTGGGATGTCAGGGCTCTATCACCTGCGATCTCACAATAAAACTGGTTTTAGCATTGAGCCTTTAGCTGGGGGGGCAATTAAATTTATTTCGAACGAAAAGGATAAAATTGTTGCTCTCGGAAACATTGATTTAACACTAAATAGTGGCAGCATTCCATTGATGGAGGTTTTCAAGCTTATGAACGGATCCAATAGGATTCCCAAAGCTGAAGCAGCCAACAGCGTGTTTTCCAACTTCTTTAGAAATCTCATCCCTGATCTTGATGGGTCAAAAGTGTACCCGAGTAGTTTGAGAAAAATAACTGGTTGGTATGTTCAGATCGTAGGCCACCTATCCAATGCATCCATCGAAAATTCGATTAACGAAAAAGAAGATGGCTTGACAATTCTTTAAATAAGATCAAACAAGTTCTTCACACCAATGAATCGTTCAACATTAAAGCCTTCGCCATACTTTACGCCAATGGCTTTGCCGAATTCTGTGGCCCTGGCTTCCTGTAAATCGAGGAATTGCTTGCTGGAGATAAAGGTTTCTGGTTCACCACTTTCAGGATTGTAAAACTGCGATTTGTAGGCCTTGATCGATTCCATCTTCTTGTCAAAAGTTGCTGAAATATCAACTATCAAATCTGGCTGTACATAATTAGACTGGATGTAATGATAAACAGCTTTGGGCCGCCATTCCTTTTGCGCAGAACCATCCACCTCTGTCTCAATTTTTTTCAGGCCTGCCATAAAGCATGCCTGTGAAATCAATTTTGATGATTTTGGGTGATCCGGATGTCGATCTGAAATGGCATTCGCCAATACTATTTCGGGTTGGTAGTGCCTTATCTTTTTAACCAACTCAATCTGGTGTTCTTCATCATTGAGAAAAAATACATCTCTAAATGCCAGGTTATCCCGAACACTCAAGCCCATGAGCCTGCCTCCCTCTATCGCCTCTTGTTTTCTAATCTCCGGTGTACCTCTTGTGCCTAATTCCCCCTGGGTCAAATCCAGCACCCCCACTTTCCTCCCCTGGTTTACATGAGAGATTAATGTCCCTGAACAAGCAAGTTCAACATCATCGGGGTGTGCTGCAATGGCAAGGATATCTAATTTCATCTCTGTGCTTTCAAATGAATTTGAACCGTGAAATTAATGAGATTAATAATTTAAATAGACTGATACAGTCCATGAACCGGAGCATCAATTTGATTTAGTCTTCACATTGACACAAAGAGTGATTGCGAAAAAGGGATTCCCCTAATACTACTCTATCAATTTAATATCTTCTTCAGATAACAATTCAGCCAAGGGGATACTCATGACTAATAGTCCATGAGCAAAATAGAATGTCTGGCCATCGGGGGACAACCTGGGGCTTTGTTCTTTAAAACCAGGGAGATCTGTTAAAAAAAGCTCTTTAGGTTCATTCCAGACACCGTTGACTTTTAAACTATAAAAAGCATACATCTCAGAGTCATTGTTTCGCGTGAAAATGATGAGGTTGTTTTTTCGATTAACTACCAATTGATCTTCCTGGATACCAGTATTTAGAGATGTAACATTTTGTGGTTCCTGATAAGTACCATTTTTGAATTCACTGATCCAGAAATCCTGTGAATTTTCTCCGGATTCATTTTTTACCGATCCAGGTACATTGGATTGATACATAATTGAACCGTCGGCTAATTCCTGAGCATACATGGTGTAGTAACCAGCTTCATTAATTTCTTCAAAGCAATTCGCTTCTGACCACTCTCCGTTAGTTTGTTTTTCAGAAAACCACACATGCGCTTTTCCATCTAAGCTATCAGCCCCCGGTAATGGCCGCCGTGAACTAAAATAGAGTTTGTCACCTCTAAAATTCAGGTGGGGACTAGAATCTAAAGAGTCATTGGCAAATGCGAGTTTGCGTTTGTTTTTTGGGTTTCCTTCAATCAGATCATATTCATAAAGAGTGACTTTGGGCCGGTTCCTGTCTCCCCATCTTTCAACATCAGGCTCCCCCTCAGGTGTAGTTATTCTCGTAAACTCTGAAGTATACAATTTCTTGCCATCTGGTGAGAATGTAAATGCATTATAGACTTCTAATGAATCACCAAAGACTTTAAAACCTTCTCTTTGGGCGCTTGCCGCAAATGCCGTAAGCAGTAAAACCAATAGTATCAACCTCATAACATATATTGAATTATGTCTAAGATTAGGACTGCCGATTCATTAAAAGAATTGTATTAATTAATCACTAATATTTAAATGAGTAGTGTTATATCAATCCTTCAATAGGTGTCATTGGCATCAGAAACAAAGAGATTCACTTTATCCAACGCGGCGTCATTCCCAAGAGCGATGGGCGAGTTGGGAATCTCAACTCCGAGTTTAACCAAATACAGCTACCTATTAAACCATCCCTTAAACGCCCCGGAACGATCAATAATCACAATGGCTTCGCCCTTACTTTTTGGTTTTAGTGTAATCTTCACACGGCAAGTAACATTATCCCAAACAACAACACAGTTAGTAAGACTATTAGTCTGTGCGTTGTCATGTTTTAGATTTTTTGACACCTTAAAACACTGACTTAGTCGCCCTTCATACTCATCAAACCTGGCCGGGAAATGACGAGTATGTCACTATGGACTTTTTTCGATTCGATGGCAATGGCAAAATCTGTGAACACTGGGATTCCATTCAACAGATTCCTGAGAAATCAGCTAATCCGAATACGATGTATTAAAAAATTTTCAACCAAGAACTAATGATGTCAAAAAGCCTCAAAAATCTAGATGACAATTAATCCATTCATCATCCAGCTCCGCTCCTGCTTTTTTATAAAAATTAATCGCAGGTTCATTCCAGTTCAGCACCTGCCACATCATGCCGGTGCAGTTGGTTGATTTGGCTATTTCAAGTGTTTTTTCAAACAACTCCTTCCCTACGCCACTGCCTCTTTCAGGTTCTGTAACCAGTAAATCTTCTAAATAGAGGCGCTTACCTTTCCATGTAGAGTAGCGAAAATAGTATAATGAATAGCCGACAATTCTGTTATCTTTCTCGGCAACTAATAAACCGTACAGTGGATTTTCACCGAAGCCATCCTGCGCTAAATTCTCTGCAGTATTCTTGAGCTGATCAAGGCCGTTCTCATATTCTGTTAGCTCTCTAAGCAATTCAAAAACCTGAGGAACATCCTCCCTTTTCCCTTTCCTGATGGTAAACATCACATTTTTCTTTTAGCCACATCAGGAATATAACCCATATTGTACCAAGCAAATGCATGCATGTCCGCGACTTGTTCAATCTGCTTTGTGGTGGGGGTTCCTGCCCCATGTCCGGCACTTGTTTCTATCCTAATTAGCACCGGATTATCACCGGAGTAACGCTCTTGCAGGGTTGCTGCATATTTAAAGCTATGCGCTGGCACCACGCGGTCATCATGATCTGCGGTCATAACCATTGTAGCCGGGTAGTCAACACCTGGTTTGATATTATGAATTGGGCTGTAGCTGTAGAGATAATCAAACATCTCTTTGGATTGCTCAGAAGTGCCATAGTCGTATGCCCACGCCCTACCTATGGTGAAGTATTGGTAGCGCAACATATCCATTACCCCTACCGCCGGATATGCGACTGCGGCTAAATCCGGCCTCATATTAATGGTAGCACCAATTAAAAGGCCACCATTAGACCCACCTCTGATTACCAGATACTCCGATGAAGTGTAACCTTCATTGATAAGATACTCGCCGGCCGCAATAAAATCTTCGAAGACATTTTTCTTATGGAGCTTGGTTCCGGCAACATGCCATTCTTCGCCGTATTCTCCACCACCCCTAATATTGGGCATGGCATAAACGCCACCGTTTTCCATCCATACCAGATTTGCAACACTGAATGATGGCCTTAGGCTGATATTAAATCCACCGTATGAATAGAGCCACGTTGGATTTTTGCCATTCAGTTCTAATCCCTTCTTATAAGTGATGAACATGGGCACTTTAGTGCCGTCTTTGCTGGTATAGAAAACTTGCTTTGTTTCGTAATCGTCCTTGTTAAAATCCACATTAGGGGTTTTCCAAAGTGACGATGTACCAGAGGTCGCATCATAACTGAAAATGCTTGTTGGGTGAGTGAATGAAGTAAAGGAGTAGTGGAGTGATTTCTGTTCTTTACCTCCAGAGAAACCAGATGCTGATCCAATACCTGGCAATTCAATTCTTTTTTCGAGATCGCCGTCGTAGCTAAACTGACTAACTTCATTTTTTGCATCTACAAGGTAATTAGCAAATAACTTACCTCCACCCTTCGATGTATTCAGTACACTTTCGCTTTCAGGGATTAAATCTGTCCAATTTTCAGGGGTTGGGTTGCTAATGTCTGTCACCACTAACCTTTTATTAGGTGCATCAAGCGTAGTTTCAATATAGATTTTGTCACGCTGTGTATCAATTACTGAATGTTCAAATTCAAACCCTGTAATTATTGGCTTAAAATCCGATTCTAAGTCCGACAAATCCTTAATGAACAGTTCGTTCCCGCTGGTGCTGACGCTTGACCTAACAACCAAAAACCTTTCATCGCCTGAAACCCAGACGCCAAATCCATTTTCACCGTTGTCAGGATTTTCAAAGATTAGTAGATCGTCACTCTGATCTGTATCAACTTGATGATAGTAGATTTTTGCAAAGAGGTTCTTGGCCTTTAGAACGTCACCATCAGGAGGGGTTGGGTATCGCTGATAGTAGAACCCATCACCTTGCCAGGCCATCGTGGTGAATTTCGCCCATTCAATTTTGTCATCAAGTTTGGTGTTAGTGACGGTGTTTAGCACATAGATTTCCCGCCAATCAGAACCTGAAATCGAAACGGAATAAGCAGCAAGTTTTCCGTTTTTTGAGAAAGTTATCCCAGCTAGGGAAACCGTTCCATCTTCAGAAAACTCATTGGGGTCGATGAAGACTTCACCATCTTCACTTAAATCGGAAGTACGGTAAAGAACACTTTGATTTTGCAGCCCATCATTTTTAAAATAGTACCAATAGTCGCCTTCCTTGAAGGGAATCCCAAATCGCTCATAATTCCATAACTCTGCCAATCGATCTTTGACGGCGTCTTTAAAGTCGATCTGATCGAGATATGCGTTTGTAACTTCATTTTGTGATTTTACCCATTCACCCGTCTCTTCACTCATGTCGTCTTCCAACCAACGGTATGGGTCTTCTACTTTCGTTCCAAAGTATTCATCTACCTGATCGGCTTTACGAGTCTCAGGATAATTGAAAGTTTGCTTTGATTGCTCAGAATTGCAAGCAGCTACTCCAACCGACAGAAGTAGTAGAATATAATTTCTCATTTTGGGTGTTTTTTTCCAAAAATAGAAACTGTGCCCATAATACCCTTTCTAAACTGTCATGAGTTAATTACCCGCAATATGGTATTAAGTTAACTACTCATATCGCAGCGCATTAACCGGATTTGTTCTCGCTGCCCTCAGTGAATGATACAATACGGTCAATAACGCTATGGCGAGAACAATACCAGTTGCAAATAGCGGAATAAGAAAGCTTATCTCTATTCTAAAAGCAAAGTCTTCAAGCCACAAGTCCATGTAGTGCCAGGCTATTGGTGTTCCGATAACTGCGGCAATTGCCACTAGTAAAATGAAATCTTTTGATACCAAATTGATGATAGAACTCAGCGAAGCTCCCAGTACTTTTCTTACGCCTATTTCCTTGGTTCGTTGTTGAACAGTAAAGGCTGACAGCCCAAATAACCCAAGCGATGCGATAAAAATAGTGATTATCGCAAAGCCATTGAAAAGTTTTCCGGTTCTCACTTCCGCCTCATAAAATGATGCCCAATCTTCGTCAACAAATTTGTAATCAAAAGGGTAGTCTGGAGCAAACTCGTTCGATATTTCTTCAAGAGCATCAATAGCATGAGGAATATTTTCACCGGTCGACCTCACCACAAGATAGTAATACCAACTTGGATCATGAATAAGTAAAAGCGGCCTTATTTCAGTATGGCTTGAGGAGTAGTTGAAATCTTTCATCACCCCAACAATTTTACCGACATTATCGTCCCATAGTGTAATTGTTTGGTTTACAGCTTCTTCAGGTGTAAAACCCATTTTTTGAGCGGCTATTTCATTCACCATAAAATTGGAAGTGTCTGTCACATATTGTTCATCAAAACTTCTACCAACCACCATTTCCAGCCCCATAGTTTCGATATAAGTATTGTCAACTGATATGGTTGTGAACAAAATCTTGTCTTGAGGATCTTTACCTGGCCACTCCACACCCCAGGTTGAATTACCGAATCTGAGCGGAGGAAAGGCCATAGCAGTCACATTTTCAATTTTGGGATCGTTCTTCATGCGCTCCTTGATTACGTCATATTTCCCTCTCATATTTTGATTCATATCCATATAGATCAATCCGCTTTTGTCAAAGCCGGTTTCCTGCGATTGAACGAATTCAAGCTGCTGGAAAACAGCGATTGTGCTAAAAATCATTATAATGGAAAGAAGAAACTGAACGACCACCAACCCTTTTCTAAAACCAGTTGCTGACTTTCCAGATGATATTTGACCCTTGAGTACATTGACAGGCCGATACCTCGCTATAAAAAAGGCAGGATAGCTTCCAGCGAGAAAACCTGTGAATAACACTGTGCCTGCCAATACAGAAAAAGTGAAGGCATCTAGCGAAAAACTGATTTGCTTATCGGCGACCTCATTGAAAAGCGGCATTAAAACCCAGGTCAATAGGAGGGCAATTATTCCTGAGATAATGGCAAAAAGCAATGATTCACTAAGAAACTGGAACACCAGATGTTTCTTAAATGCTCCCACCACTTTCCTTAAACCAACTTCTTTAGCCCTTTTGGCAGCTTGAGCGGTAGCCAAATTCATAAAATTGATGCAGGCAATCATCAATATGAAAAAGGCAATAATTGAAAATATCTGTACGTAGAGAATGCGCCCACCTGACTGCTTGCCATTATCATAGTTGTTGTACAGATGGGTTTCGGTGAAGGGTTGTAACCAAAGATCGATCTCATACCCCTCTACCTGCTCCCTGATTATGTTCTTAATCTTAGCATCAAACTCCTTGTATTTGGCGGGGTCATGCAGGGTGATCACGGTTCGAAGATTATTGTTTCCCCATTGAGCAGCCCAGGTGCGCCTTTCTACAAAGTCCTCAACTGACATGAGTGCTCCGAATCCACTAAATGTGCTGTTTTCAGGCCATGGCTCAAAAACGGCAGTTACTTTAAGGTTGCGTTCGTTCCTGGCTTTTATTAGCCGGCCAATGGGATCCTTATCCCCAAAAAGCTTCTTGGCCAGTGCCTTCGATATAAGAACGGAGTACTTATCATTGAGGGCTGTATTTGGATCACCAGAAACAAAATCAAAAGTGAATATTTTTAGAAAGTCTGGGCCAACATATTTGGTCGTTTCATAATAGCTTTTGTTATCTACCTCAATAAGCGTCTCCTCGTTCCATGTGAACCTGGTGGCATATTGAACTTCAGGAAAATTCTCTTTGATATGAGGGGCGAGGACCCCAGGTGTTGATTGCGTTGTGGCAACCCTATCGGCAAGAATCTGGAATTCCATCACCCTAAAAATGCTGGCCAGGTTTTGATGGTGTTTATTGTAGGTCAGTTCATCCTTTACCCATAAAACGATCAAAATGAAGCTTGTAATACCCAAGGTAAGACCAAACACGTTGATCATGCTGTATACCCTGTTTTTAAGTATGCTCCGAATAGCTACTTTGAGATAGTTTTTAAACATTGGTTCAGATTTTATTAAGGAGATTTAATTTCCCTTATGGTTGCAAGGGTATACTGCACTCAATAGAAAAGGTAACAAGGGAGTTTAATGAGGCTAAGTCGCTTGTCCCAAATATGGACATCAGGCCGCGGTAGCAATAAAATTCAGCCTTATTTCAATTTTTCAACAGTAGGCAATCTTTTAAGAAATGGATTCAAATCCAGTGTAATCCCAAAGCACTTTTGGGATATTGATACCGTCAGAGGTTTGATTGTTTTCCAAGATAGCCGCCAAAATTCTCGGTAAAGCCAATGCACTGCCGTTTAATGTGTGCAACAATTGTGGTTTGCCACCTGCATCTTTATATCTCAGCTTTAACCTATTAGCTTGATAGGTTTCAAAATTGCTCACGGAGCTCACCTCCAACCACTTTTTCTGAGCAGCGGAATAAACTTCGAAGTCATAGGTGAGCGCTGAGGTAAACCCCATGTCGCCGCCACATAGCCTTAATTTCCTAAATGGCAATTCGAGGCTTGTTATCAGGCCTTCAATGTAATCCGCCATTTTTTCCAGGGTTTCATATGAATTGGATGGATGCTCAACCTGAACAATCTCAACCTTATCAAATTGGTGCAACCTGTTCAACCCTCGAACATGACTGCCCCAAGAGCCAGCCTCTCTTCGAAAACATGGCGTAAAGCCCACATTTTTAACTGGTAATTGATCCTCTTTTAGGATTACATCCCTGTAAAGATTTGTAATTGGCACCTCAGCTGTGGGGATCAGGAAAAGCTTTGAATCAAGAATCTCATACATCTGCCCCTCTTTATCTGGCAATTGCCCAGTTCCATACCCTGAGTCTTCGTTGATTAAGATGGGTGGCTGTATCTCATTATAGCCTTGTTGCTGCGCTTGATCTAAAAAATAATTAACCAAAGCCCGCTGAAGTCTTGCGCCCTTCCCTTTGTACACAGGGAAACCTGCACCAGTAATTTTAACCCCCAACTCAAAATCAATAATGTCATATTTCTGGATTAGTTCCCAATGGGGTACAGCGCCATCACCCAAATCTGGCAAATCCTTTTGTTCGAAAAGCACCTCATTATCATCCGCAGATTTACCAGCCGGAACCGAATTATGCGGCACATTAGGGATTTGGTAAAGATTATTTTGAAGGTCGGTTACTAACTTGGTCATTTCCTCGTTTAGCAACTTTCCTTTCTGCTTTAGTTCCGCCGTTTTTATTTTCACAGATTCGGCTTCATCCCGTTTGCCTTCTTTCATTAACTGACCAATCTGCTTTGCAAGGCTATTTCCTTCAGCTAAGGCAGTATCCAGCTCACCTTGTTTAGCCTTTCTTTGATCGTCAATATTGATAACCTCATTTAAAAGCGCTTCACCATTGTGAAGACCTCTTTTTGCAAGGCCATCTACATACGATTTTAAGTTGTTTCTAATCTTGGTTACCTGTAACATTTATATCGGAAATTTTAGGCCTGCAAAAGTAACTCAAACTTTAAACCACCTACATCCGTTACATCAACAATTAGCTGGGGGAATTAAAAAATAATTTGTTTTAAATGCAGTAGTGCCTATCATTGTGGCATTCTAAAGGATAGGGAGTTCGTTCCCAGAACATTCATTCCCTACATCATATAAGTTTTATTTAACCTTTCACTTTTTTACATCCTTACAGTTGTTACCTACAACTAGAATATTTCAAAAAACATAATGTACAGTATTGACGAATTGAATTTGAGGTTACTCTCTGAATTAAAAGAGATAGCTGAAAAAATCGGGGTTAAAAACCCTAAGAAGATTGCTAAAAACGATCTTGTTTACAAAATATTAGACCAGCAGGCCACCATGTCTGAAAAAGACATCGCTTCCATTAAAAATGAGTTGGAATCCTCAAATGGCGGCAGTGAGGCCGTTGTTGAGGAAAAGCCTAAAAGGAAAAAACCAGCTAAAAAAACCGATAAGAAAGAAGACAAAAAAGAACAGTCAGCTGATGAGCTTCTGGAATCTTTTAATCTGGAATTAGACAGCGTAGACAAATCAGAAAAAAAAGAAGCGAAACCTTCTTCATCAGATTCAGAAGAAAAAACTGAGTCAAAGGAAAAATCACAACCTGAAAACAGAAGAAAGAGCGCTCCAAAAGGTCGGGATAGAAGCAGTGACAGAGATAGGGATAGGAATTCTGACAACGATCGTAGTGATGATAGGGAGCGACGCAACAAACGCTCAAACTACAATCAGGATATCAAAGATTTTGACGGCGTAATTTCTAACGAAGGTGTTCTGGAAATTATGCAGGATGGTTATGGCTTCTTACGCTCACCTGACTACAATTACCTGGCAAGTCCAGACGATATTTACGTATCACCATCTCAAATTAAATTATTCGGACTCAAAACTGGTGATACTGTTAAAGGTCAGATCAGGCCACCTAAAGAAGGGGAAAAATATTTCGCCTTATTGAGGGTTGAGACTGTTAATGGTAAGACCACAGAAGAAATAAGGGACAGGGTAGCTTTCGAATACTTAACACCGCTATTTCCAGAGGAGAAGCTAAATCTCAGTACCAAAACAGACGGATACTCTACGAGAATTTTGGACATGTTCTCCCCCATTGGTAAAGGGCAAAGGGGCATGATTGTAGCCCAGCCAAAAACTGGTAAAACAGTCCTTTTAAAAGAGGTTGCAAATGCAATCACAACAAATCATCCTGAAGTATACCTTATCATTCTACTGATTGATGAACGCCCTGAAGAAGTTACAGATATGGCCAGAAGCGTAAATGCTGAGGTTATCTCATCAACTTTTGATGAACAGGCAGATCGCCATGTCAAAGTAGCTGGCATTGCACTTGAAAAAGCAAAGAGGATGGTAGAGTGCGGTCATGATGTAGTGATCCTGTTAGACTCAATCACCAGATTGGCGAGGGCGCATAATACGGTTATCCCCTCATCAGGAAAGATTCTTTCTGGCGGTGTTGATGCTAACGCACTACACAAGCCGAAGCGTTTCTTTGGAGCTGCTAGAAATGTAGAAAACGGAGGTTCGTTGACAATTCTTGCTACGGCACTGATTGAAACCGGCTCTAAAATGGACGAAGTAATCTTCGAAGAATTCAAAGGAACTGGCAACATGGAACTTCAACTTGACAGGAAATTGTCGAATAGAAGGGTTTACCCATCTATCGATGTACCTGCTTCTGGCACTCGAAGGGAAGATTTGCTACTTGATAAAGATACACTTTCAAGGATTTGGATACTTCGCAAATTTATGGCTGATATGAATTCTGTTGAAGCAATGGAATTCTTGCTTTCAAAAATGAAAGGAACCAGGAACAATGAAGAGTTTCTTGTTTCGATGAATGGCTAAGCCTTTTCAAATAAAATCAAGAGCGACTGGAGCAATTTAGTCGCTTTTTTTGTGTTTAAATTTGATTCATGCCAACTGTATTGCGAATTAGAGGTTATCGCTTTTTCTTCGTCAGTTTTGATTGCAATGAACCATTATATTCACGTAATCAAGGATGGAAAAGAAGCCAAGTATTGGCTGAGGGGTGGAAGCTGTTATTTGGCTGATATCAACGGATTTAAACCAAAAGAGCTTAACTTCATAGAACAAACGATTCGAAATAATTATTTAAAAATAGAAACTGCCTGGAATGAACACTGCCACGACTTCAGAAAATGACATTAGCCTTAAGTTGTCGGATTTACCATCCATAAATGAAGTTGCGTTCAACGAACCAAATATCCATTTTACACTTTCTGATGGTAGAATTATTGTTATTCCAACTTCATGGTTAAACCCAGTTCACAACGCTGAAAAAAAACTAAAATTAGACTTCAAAATTGAAAACCACTTTGTGATTTGGGATCAATTAGATTTTATCCTTGGTGTTAAAAATCTCTTAAACGGATCGATCTGCCCAAAGTAGGTTCGATGTAATTTAAATTCTAGCTATCCTGAGAACGGGTGGCTTTTTTTGTGCTTAAATTTGATCATGAACTTGTCTGCACTCAGCGACTTAGCCAGTAATCTGGAGGGTGAGTTTTACACCGATGAAACAACAAGAAGGCTCTACTCAACAGATGCCTCAGCTTATAAAGAGTTGCCCCTGGCCGTGGCAACCCCAAAGACGGAGGCCGACATTAAGGCGATCATAAAATTTGCAAATGAAACCAAAACGGGACTCATTCCGAGGGCAGCAGGCACCTCACTTGCAGGGCAGGTAGTTGGAAATGGCATTGTTGTGGATGTTTCGAAGCACCTTAATAAGGTTCTTGAAATAAATGAGAAAGAGAGATGGGTCAGGGTGCAACCAGGCATAATCCGGGACGATCTAAATAAGCATCTGGCCCCTTATGGGTTGATGTTCGGGCCCGAAACTTCAACCGCCAACAGAGCCATGATTGGCGGAATGATTGGTAACAACTCATGTGGATCAAACTCCATTATTTATGGTAGTACGAGGGAGCATTTAATTGCGGCAAAAGTGCTCCTGAGCGATGGCGCTGAAACAACTCTAAAAGAAATAACAGATCAAGAATTTATCTCGAAGGCTAATGGTCAAGGCGTAGTTAGCGACCGGGAGGCTAGCATTTATTATGAGATTCATCAGATTCTTTCTGATAAGGAAAATGTGGATCGAATTCACCAGGAATTTCCTAAGCGGTCAATTCCTAGAAGGAACACAGGCTATGCCCTGGATATTCTCGCCAATAACAGACCATTTCAAACTTCAGGTAAAGGTTTCAATGCCTGCCGATTATTTGCTGGTTCTGAAGGAACCCTTGGTTTCCTTACAGAGGCAAAACTTAATCTTGTAGAAATCCCAACGGGTGTAAAAGGGGTAGTATGTATTCATTTTAATGATCTGATAGAATCGCTGAAAGCCAACACAATTGCTGTTGCATTTAATCCAACAGCCAGTGAGTTGATGGATCATTATATTCTTGAATGCACCAAAGAAAACGCCGAACAAACTAAGAATCGATTTTTTGTTGAAGGTGCGCCAAAGGCAATTTTGATTGTAGAAATGATCAAAGAGACAGAAACTGAACTAAATCAAAGCCTTGACGCCTTAATTGACAGGTTGAAATCACAAAATCTCGGATACCACTATCCGAAAATTTATGGTGATGATACGGCGAAAGTTTGGTCTTTAAGAAAAGCTGGGCTGGGGTTATTAGGAAACCTACCTGGTGATGATAAGGCAGTACCGGTTGTTGAAGACACAGCAGTTGACGTTAACGACCTTCCGGCTTATATCGAAGAATTTGAAGCAATTCTGAAAAGATATGGGCAGACAAGCGTCTATTATGCCCATGCAGGTACTGGTGAACTACATATGCGCCCAGTTTTAAATCTCAAGACCAAAGAAGGTAATGAGATGTTCCGGATCATTGCTGATGAGGTGGCCGATCTAGTGAAAAAGTATCAGGGTTCATTAAGCGGCGAACATGGAGATGGTCGCTTGAGAGGAGAATTCATTCCGAAAATGATCGGGAAGGAAAACTATGAGCTTTTAAAAAGAATAAAGCGTTCATGGGATCCTGAAAATATCTTTAATCCGGGAAAGATTGTGGATACCCCCTCAATGAACAGTTCATTGCGATATGAGCCTGGTCAGTCTACACCAGACATTGAAACGGTTTTTGATTACTCAAAAAATGGCGGATTTCTACGGGAGGTTGAGAAATGCAATGGTGCTGGGGTATGCCGAAAAACTGAGCTGACCGGCGGTACTATGTGCCCAAGTTACATGGCTACCAAAAATGAAAAGGATAGTACGAGGGCCAGGGCCAACATTCTGCGTGAAATGATGACCATCTCTAAAAAGAAAAATCGGTTTGACCATGAGGAGATCAAAGAGGTGATGGACTTGTGTCTGAGCTGTAAAGGATGCAAAACTGAGTGCCCAACCAGTATGGACATGGCCAGATATAAGGCGGAATTTCAACATCAGTATTACAAAACCAACGGCGTACCGTTAAGGTCCAAATTGATTTCTGGATTTGATCAGGCTAATAAATTGGCGTCCAAATTGCCTTCCGTTTATAATGGGCTGATGTCTTTTGGCCCTACGGCTACAATTGCAAAATCCATTTTGGGCATTTCATCGAGAAGAAAATTGCCCAAACTTCATAAGCAAACATTAAGAAGTTGGTTCGAAGCCTATTCTCAAGAAATTGACACAATAAGAGGAGAGCTAATCCTTTTCTGCGATGAATTCACTAATTACAACGACACCCACATTGGCATCACTTCGGTTAAACTCCTGAACGCTTTAGGTTATAAGGTTCGGATGACAAACCATACTGAGAGTGGCCGAACCATGTTCTCTAAAGGGTTATTAGATGGTGCAAAAAAGGCAGCAATTCAAAATGTAAATGCATTTAAAGATGTTGTAACCAACGACTTGCCTTTGGTAGGAGTTGAACCCTCTGCCCTTCTAACCTTCCGGGATGAGTATCCGAATATTGTTGGCGCTGAACTAAGTGATGCAGCGAACATAATTGCCAGGAACACCTTCCTATTAGATGAGTTTCTTGCAAAAGAAATAGATAAAGGAAACCTCGATTCGGAACCTTTTCAATCAGAAAAAAAGCACATTAAAATTCATGGGCACTGCCACCAAAAGGCGTTATCGGCTGTTTCTTATACTGAGAAAATTTTGAATCTACCTGAAAATTATTCCACTGAAGTAATCCCATCTGGGTGTTGTGGCATGGCTGGGTCATTCGGTTATGAAAAAGAGCATTATGAGGTTTCAATGAAAATCGGGGAGTTAGTGCTATTTCCCGCTGTTCGAAAAGCCAACGACGAAACAATTATTTCAGCTGTTGGAACAAGCTGCAGACATCAAATCATGGATGGCACTGGTAGAACGGCTTTGCACCCCGCAGAGATATTATACGCAGCACTAAAATAAGTCAGCTCTTGGCTGTGAATAAATTTTCAATTTCCATCATCATTCCGACTTTAAACGAGGAAGAGTGGATTCGGAAATGCATTGAAACAGTCCGCACCAATGCAGCTGATAAATCAATAGAAATAATTGTGGTTGATTGCGGATCGAATGATCAAACACTTGATCAAATACCTTATTGGATCAATTGTATTGAATTACCTAAGAACAAAGGATTTAAGTCAAAATCTTTGAATGCAGGAGCCGAACAGGCCAAAGGCGATGTGCTTATTTTTCTGGACGCTGATACCATACTCCCAATGGATTTTGATGACTTGATCATGACCAAACTCCAAGACAAAAACTGTGTTGGTGGAGCGTTCGAATTTGAATTTGACCGCAAAACCATGGCACTTAACATGGTTGTTTTCCTCAACAGAATCAGATATCGTTTACGAAAAAGGTATTATGGAGATCAAGCGGTTTTCGCAAGGAAGACTGACTTTTGGAAAGTTGGCGGCTACCCAACTATCCGTATTATGGAAACGGCCCATCTATGTAAAAATTTACAGAAAGTGGGCCATTTGAGTTTAATCAAAAAACCAATTATTACATCAAGTAGAAGGTTTCATGAAAATGGAATCTTCACTACCTTCTTGAATGACTCAATAATCTGGTTTAAGGATCTTATTGGGTTAGATGTTCAGAAATATGCTGATGCCTATTGGCAGAAAAATGAAATCTAATGTTTCAATTAATCTCTCATTAGTCATTCTGGCTTACCTTTTTTGCCTTTAATTTATCGGCAAACACTTTTCTGAATTTCTCCACCTTAGGCTTAATTACGAAAGTGCAGTATGGCTGCGATCCGTTTAGTTCATAATAGTTTTGGTGGTAGTCTTCAGCTATGTAAAATGCGTCAAAAGGCGTTATTTCCGTCACTATAGGGTTATCCCAAGCACCAGATTCATCTAAAGCCTTCTTATAGGCTTCCGCCTTCTCTCGTTGCATCTCATTATGATAAAATATTGCGGAGCGATACATTGTACCAACATCATTTCCCTGCCTGTTCAGTGTTGTTGGGTCGTGGGTTTCCCAAAAAACTTCCAACAGTTCATCGAAAGATACTGCCTCGGGATCATAAGTTAGTTGTGTAACTTCCGCATGTCCTGTTCTGCCAGTGACTACTTCTCTATAAGCGGGGTTTTTTACATGACCGCCGGAAAATCCGGAAACCACTTTTTCAACTCCCATTAATCCTTCGAAGATTGCCTCTGTACACCAGAAACAACCCGAACCAAAAGTTGCGACTTCCATAGTTTTGTTTGTGTTCTGCGCTGTTAATTCAATTGATAAACAGCTGATTATGACTAAAAGTAAATGTCTTTGATTCATCATGATTGAATTTGAACATTTAAACTGCAACAGGCTATTTAAGTTATGCAAATATTCAAATTGAGTCGCCCCATTGACTAACCAACATCCCAACTAGCTAAATAAGGCATAATTCCCAAATTGATCAGCGGGAGGTACATGTTTGATCAAATCCGGATGATCAACTTTCACATCATTAACCCTGGGTGAAACAGAGTGTTGACCCATTTTACCAGCCGGGTATGTTGAAACCAATTTTAACAGGTCGGGTACTTCCATATCGTCATCTAGCCACTTTTTTTCATCTTCTCTTGCCAATATTGCAGGCATAGGTATATCAGCAGCACTTATTAAGCTGTTGCCTTTGGTTGTGATTGCCCTGAAAATATGTGCCGACCCCTCTTCATCTTCATATTCATCCCAAATACCAGCGACGCAAAATGGCTCATGGTTTTCGATGAAGATATAATACGGTGTCCGCCCTTTTTTGCTAATCCTTTTCCATTCGTAGTAGCCATCCACGGGAATCAAACAACGCCTTGATTTGAGTGCATTCCGGTAAGAGGCCTTTATTGATAATTCCAGTTCAAAAGCGTTAAACAGCTTTGGGGAAACGGCTTTGTTATTCGCCATTTTCTCTGTTGCCCCCCAATAGAAGAAGGAGAAGCCATCTGGCTGTTCATTGGTAATTATTGGCAGTAACTGCGTTGGGCCAGCATTATATTTGGGTTTGTAGGCTTCAGTAGCATCAATACCAAAGCGCTCTTTGATTTTTTCATTATCCGTTGTTAATGAATATCGGCTGAACATAGCCTGTAAATTTCAACTTAACCGCAATAAAATCAAACGTTACTATGTGGCCTTGTTCAACAAACCGTTGTCAAGGGCGTAGCGAACCAAGCCGGCAGATGTTTTTTCCCCTGTTTTGCTTAAAAGGTTTTTCCTATGGGATTCAACTGTATGAGTGCTTATAAAGAGCTTTTCGGCTATTTCGGGGGTAGTTAATCCGTCGGCCAATAATTGTAATACATCTAATTCTCTAGTTGTCAATTTCACCTCTACGGTATTCTTGTCCTTTTTGTAGCTATCCAATAAAGTTTTGGTAACCTCTTGGCCGTAGTATGTTTTTCCTTCCATCAACAATTCAATGGCCATCAACATTTCGTCCCTACCTGTGTTTTTGAGAATGAAGCCATGGGCACCAGCCTCAGCCATATTTTTTACGAATTCGGCTTTATTATACATAGTGAGGATTAGAATCTTGATATCGGGGTATTTATCCCTAATCACTCTGGTGGTTTCAACCCCATCCAATTCTGGCATATTAATATCCAAAATGGCAAGGTCAATTTTATTCCGTCTTAAAAATTCTAAAACCTCAATACCAGTATGCGCCTGCCCCGTTAGTTCTAAATGCCCCTCCCCTTCTATAATCGATTTGATACCATCAATAATAATTTGGTGGTCATCCGCTATCAGTATTTTGATTTTGTCAGGCATAGCTCTCTAATGGAATTTCGATGGTAGTAGTGGTGCCATTACCAGAGGATGAATCAATATTCACATGACCAGATAATTTCTCTAACCTAGCTTTCACATTGCTCAAACCCATACCATCACTTTTGATCGCGGAAGGGTTAAAACCAATGCCGTCATCCTCAACCATCAGTGTTAAAGTGTTGTCGTCATGTCGGGTTAATTGCACAGTAATATTATGGGCGTTTGCATGCTTCAAAATATTACTGATTAATTCCTGGACCACCCGATAAAGGGTTATTTCAATTTCATTCGAAAGCCTGTTATCCAGGTTACTTGTTATTAGTTCCATCGAAATCTGATTGCTACCCTCAATCGTTGCTTTCAAATCATTAAGGGCGGCAATTAGGCCAAACTTCGAGAGCACCCCAGAAGCAAGGTTGTGGGCAATTTTTCTAGTTTCTTCAATAGTTTCATCCAGAATTTTTGAAGCTTTCTTAATTTGTACATCGTCACCGTTTGACGTTTTGATGGCGTTGTAGTGAAGTTTAGTAGCTGCTAGCATACTACCTAAGCGATCATGGAGATCTTCAGCGATTCGCTGCCTCTCTTTCTCCTGCCCTTCAAGCATAGCATTCAAAGAATTGATCTCCCCTTTTTTCAGAACGTCATCTACTTTTTGGTTATACAAGGCTTTGTCTTTTTGCCGAAGCTCTACCATGGTTTTTTGCCTTTGCTGATAAAAGAAAACCACGACAACCGCCAGTGATGCTAATATCAACAACGTAATCATCAACCCATTTTTTTGAGCTACCTCGGCATCAATCTGAGCTTCTTGAAGGGCTATCTGTTGTTCTTTTTTTTCCGTTTCGTATTTTTCACGGAGTTCTTCAATCTGCCCGGATCGAGTTTCATTGTACAAAGAATCATGGAGAATATGGTAGGCTTTGTAATTTATGAGGCTTTCATCGTAGCGACCTAAATCGGTCAATAAGTCTGAAGTAAGGTTAAGCGCTCTTATTTCAATCTCTTTGGCGCCAATCCTTCTAGCCCATGCTAGTACTTTTTCCGCCCTGGGTAATGCCTCTTTGCTTCGGTTTAAAGATCTCAAAGACCTACCCTCATTATATATTGAGTTATGCTCACCATACTCATCATGAATCCTTCGGTATAATGAAGTCGCTCTATTAAAGTAGCCAAACGCAATTTCTGGATTACCTGCCTTTTCATTCAGATCACCAATATTAGTCATGATAAGAGGAATCCTACTTTCGTCAATATTAGAAGCGATATCAAGGCTCAATTTCAATTGAGCCTCAGCAATTTCAAAATTGCCTAAGCTTGTTTCATTTATGCCTGAATTCATTAAGGCTTTTGAAAGCCTAGAACTGTCACCTAACTCAATGCACAGATCCAAAGATTGTTTATAATATGAACTTGCTTCGTGATACCGGCTTTGCTGATTTAGAAAGTTACCAATGTTCATGTAGGAGCCAGCTAGTTCATTCATTAAGCCTAATTCTTCCCGAATGGTTGTGCTTTTGATATAATACTCAAATGAGGTGTCATAATCTCCTATATATTTATAAACATTGCCCATATCATTTAAGACCATGGAGGATTCTTCAGGTAATTGTTCTAAATCAAATATTTCAAGTGCTCTTTTATAATAGTAGATAGACGAATCATAAATCGACTTATTCTTAAATATTACCCCAATGTTCCGATAACATAGTGCCACACTTTGTGGATTTAATGTGTTAGCAAGTGGCAATGCTATTAACGCAAGACTATATGCAGAATCGGGATTGGAACTCCGGATTAGTTCAATTGTGTCGATTAAAGAATTGAATTCAAACTCATTTTCTTGAGCAATTGCATTCTGATGTCCAAAAACAAACAAAAAAGCCCATAAAGAATTCATGGGCCTTAATTTATCAAATAGTTTCAAGGATATTTTAAATTAGTCCTCGTCATCATCATGGTGCGCAGAACTTCCGACAACATGTGCAACACCTCCACCGATTGGTCCATGATCATGGTCGTGATCATGATCATCATGCTCATTGGGCTGATCATTATTGCTTTGACATGGGCCTTTTGAAAGATTACAAACTTCAATATGAATGTATGGCTTATTGGTGCCAGGAGTATTTAAAATAGCAAATATGGAATTATCAAGTTTGAACTCATGCTCAATAATACTGGATCTCTGTCGATGTTTTATAGGCGTTGATGTATTCATTTTAATCTGAACCTTTATAAAACCAGCAGCATGCTTGTGTTTGTTCGCAGTGGGATTATCAAACTGTTTAATATTGTTCTTTAAAATTTCATATTCTGGATGATCCGTAAATATTCTCAAGTGAATATCATATCCAACTAATTTACCTTGGCTATTTCTATTCTTTACGACTGAAAAATAAGGGTGGAATAACTTCATGATTATACAGTTTAAGTTGTTAAATAAGATTCGAGATAACTACCACTCCAAGCACTTCTTTTCTTTCATTTCTTAATGTACCTTCCAAATAGGTTGTACCTGGGTATTGCTCATTAACCATGTTAATAAAAGTTGTAGCTTTTTCTTGAGCTTCGGTTGATAAATCATTCGGGAATTGCAAATTGAGAGATGTGAGTCGTTCATCTAAAAGCATATCTGGTTGAATTAGTCCCCAACCGTACTTTGGGTCGAACCCCCTGATTAGATCATGAGGGGAATCAATTGATATCTCCCGAAGATGTTGTTTAACATCCTCTACACAACCTATTGGTGTTTCGCTGATTGTTGGATATTTTCTGTGTTTAGCTAACATTAGTGCAACAACACCACTTACAAATGCACAAGCTTGGGAGGTACCACTCAATTCATTATATAGATATCTTCTGGACCATGTTGACCAAATATTTTCCCCCGGAGCAACAATATCTAATTTTTCTCCTTCACCTGAAAAATGAGATCGATTACCTCCGAATCCGGTGGAGCCTACAGCAATTGTTTCGTCATACTGTGCAGGGTAGGCTAATTCTTGAGGGTTTCTTCCTTTCGCCGGAGCCGCAGCGACTACACAAATATTATTTTCATATGCCCTAACAATTGCCTCATGCACACTTTCAAAGTCAAGAGCTATTACTAAACTTAAATTAATTATATCGGCTTTGTTGTCTATAGCCCAATGGATAGCATTAGCTAATTCTTTAGGAGAGCCCAATAAATTTTCACTGTTCAAAACTTTGCCTATTAAGAGGTTACAATTAGGAGCAACACCCACATATCCCTGGTTATTGTTTCTAGCTGCAACTATTCCAGCCACATGGGTACCATGTCCATGTTCATCACTAACTGATTTTTCAGGCTCAATGAAATTCTTCCGGCATACAATCGAATCTTTTATATCTGGATGATCTAGTTTAACGCCCGAATCTAAAATTGCCACATTAATACCATCTCCACCTGTAACCGACCATAAAAGCGGAACTCTTAAATTTCTTAAACTCCAGTCAACGTCTTGTGTCAGTTCGTCCGTTCTGAAAGCCTTCTCTAATCGTGGAGAAATGAAGAATGGTGCTGCTGAAACAAGTTTTTCATTAGGATTTATATCATTATTAATTTCTGGCATTTACATCTTATTTTGTACTTAAAACCATCCCAGCCAAGGCCCCAACAGCAGCTGAAGCCAAAGCTATAACCGCAGAATCCAACTGCTTTAAACCCGTTAGCGGCATAGTAAAATAACCAATAATAACGAACAAAACAGTAAGGCCAAGAAAAATGACAGTATACCGATAAACCCTGGTATCAGGTACTAACTTAAAATTATTAGTTAGAAAGTTTTGTGGTTGCTCTTTAAACCTCTGCTGAAGCATGGGGCTACTGACTATCAAATCCTCAATCTGTTTTAAATTCTTAACTTCTTTCATAGAGATTCCAAAAACAGGTTCAGGGCAGGATGAGATGACCAGAAACTCACCCTATTTGCCAACAAAATCCTGAACCCTGATTTAAACAGTACATATTTTAATTAACCTGTTCAAATGTCTTATAGCTTATGCTTCATTGGCACACTCTTATTGGGTAAATGACCACCCCTGAAATCAGTGATTTTTAGGGAACGAAAGGCTTCTAATAGTTGTAGTTTTATCCATGAGACAACTGCTGCTGATATTTCTTATAATAGGTGTGCCTTCAATAGTAAATGCTCAATCAGCCTTTGACAAAATGAGCAATGAAAAAATATCAAAGATTCTTCTGAGGGAATATACTGATGTAGAAGGCCAGCTGGGCAGGTGGCATTCATGCACAAACAACTCGGTGTTTACATTATTACAGACGAGAATGCCAACCTCATGCGGGTAATGGCCCCAATAATTGAAGAAAAGGAACTCGAAAAAGAGCAGTACAAGATTATGCTTGAGGCTAGTTTTGACAAGGCGCTTGATGCAAAATACAGTATCTATCAAGACGTAGTTTGGTCAGTATTTACTCATCCTCTGGCAGAATTGACCGTAGAGCAACTCAAGGATGCGATTGATCAAACAGCAACTTTGGCGCTTAATTTCGGGTCTACCTACACCAGCACCTATTGGACTTTTGGAGGTGAAAATTAAGTGCCTGCAATAAAAGATCTGGAATCCGCACTAATCTTTCGTTTTACAAGATTTGTCTGTCCTCCACTCCAATAAATTCGTTAGCACCTCAAAAGCCATAAACTATGAAATACGTTGCATTCGTTATATTCCTTGGTTATTCTTCAACCTGTATTTCGCAATCAGATGAAATTGGCAAATCATACAAATCCGAAACAACTGGGTTAAATTATATCTTGTCTTTTCCTGATAAGTACAACAATTCAGAAAAGAATCCCGTGATCTTATTCCTTCATGGTGGTGATAGATCAAACACAAAGCATCATCCATCTAAATATGCTAAAAAAGAAGGGATAGATTTTCCATTTATCGTCATAGCTCCACATTGCACCGGGGGTTGCAGTTGGTCTTCGGTAGATCTCGATGGTCTAATCAATGAGATAGCAGCCAAAACCCCATCAATTAGCTAAATCGCCAACATTTGAAAACATGCTACCTGACCACCTACCCATACTTTCAATTGCAGTTCGATCCAGATCCTGAAGGCTTTCTTCTTGAAACCAGCAGTGACCAATTATGTTGGTTGGAGCCTCATAGTTCATTATCCATGTATTGGTTAATTGTAGCGGTGAAAGAATTTCTTCTCTTAAATGAGTGTAATAAGCCGTTCCGGCAACTTTTTCAATGATCAGCCCCAACAGCATGTAGTTTGCATTAGAGTAATCATATTGAGTGCCAGGCTCAAATACTGGTTCACCGACTGCTTCAAAATATTCTTGCAGTGTTATTTCCTCTGTTGGATTTTGTAGCGCCCTGTTAAATAACCCGTCCGCACCTGGTAGCGGATTTTCAATGCCGGATGAATGTCCCAAAAGCTGTTTAACTGTAACATTACCATTGATTTTATCACTTGTCCATTCAGGTATGATGTCGTGAATATTATCATCAAAATGTAATCGACCTTCCTCAATAAGCTTTAGAGTAAGAACAGCGGTGAAGTTTTTGGTGATACTGCCAACCGCCATACTCATGTCAACTGAAAGATTTGTCCCAGGGTGGGATTCACCAACAGCCCCGGAATACACAGAGCCGTCTGAGCGCTGAACCAGTGCAACCGCTCCACCCTTTGTGAATGTAGTGGTGTAGTCATTTAATACGGACTGAACATCAATTGACGGAACCGGGCTTTCTTCGTTGCCGTTGCAACCAGCAAATAATAGCACCATGAGGATGGTGCTGAAATTGAACCTATTCATTTTAAGTAGTTAATTGACCTTAGCTTAAATTATCAAATCCTATTTGATACTTCAACATAACTGGGATTAACGGGTTCAAGATGTGTATCAATTTAAAGCTGTTGTGTATCAATCAATTTTTGTCCTAATTTTTTCATATTCTCATTCCAATTAAATCAAATTAGGTCAGGTCATAAATAACAGATTCAAGATTCATCAACACACCATTACATTAGTAGAAAAATCACTCGTATGAAATATCAACTAGTCATTTTGTTGATGATAATAGCGCCAAGCTTCACATCACAATCTCAAAATAAAACACCCTTCACCAACTTGGATGTATTCGATCTTGAGTGGGCTGACGATCCACAGATTTCACCAGATGGTGAGTTGATAGTATACGCCAGGGGTAGCATGGACATTATGAAAGACCGCCGCACCACTAGCCTTTGGATGATTGATGCCACTGGCTCAAACCATATGAAGCTCACCGACCGTGAAACCAGGGAATCACAAGCTACCTGGTCCCCTGATGGGCAGAGACTTGCTTTTGTAAGTTCTACTGATGAGGGCTCAGAGATATATATGTACTGGCGTTCATCGGGGAAAATTGGGAAATTGACACAATTGGAAAAATCCCCACGTGGCTTGTCATGGTCAGCCGATGGCAAGTGGATCGCATTCACCATGTTTGTTGAGCAAAAGGCGCCATCGTTAGTGAACCCACCAGCAAAGCCACAAGGAGCTGAATGGGCACCACATCCCAGGGTTGAAACTAGATTAAAGCATGAAGCCGATGGCTCTGGGTATATGGATCCGGGCTTTACGCATGTATTTGTTATTTCAGCGGAGGGTGGTTCAGCCAGACAAATCACCTCAGGTGATTACAATCATAGAGGATCGTTAGCATGGTCAAAAGATGCAGAGAACATCTACACATCTGGCAACCGTAGCGACAACTGGGAATATGAGTGGCGGAATTCCGAAATATATTCTGTGAACGTATCAACGGGATCGACAAACTCACTTACTGAAAGAAATGGCCCCGATGGTGGCCTGGCCCTGTCACCAAATGGTAAAATGATAGCCTACC
Source organism: Cyclobacteriaceae bacterium (assembly GCA_040222875.1). Lineage (GTDB taxonomy): Bacteria > Bacteroidota > Bacteroidia > Cytophagales > Cyclobacteriaceae > JAJCYL01. The sequence goes on from JAVKCG010000027.1 coordinate 242,069, forward strand.
TGGGCTTTGATGATAAAATGCAGACATATCAAGTTACCAGGCTTTACACTATGAATGCTGATGGAAGCGACAAAAAAGAGATCAATACAAAATTGGATCGGAGCATCAGGGATATTCAATGGGCTTCAAATGGCGAAGGAATCTACTTTTTGTATGATGATAAAGGCAATTCTAAGCTGGCTCACACTACCTTGTCGGGTAAGGTCACAAAAGTCGCTGACAATCTGGGTGGAACCGGGGTCGCAAGACCATATGCAGGTGGAGGCGATTATAGTATTTCTAAAAATGGAAAAATTGCCTTGAACATAACGACACCAGATTATCCTGCTGAATTGGCGATAACAAGCAAAGGCGGTGATATCACAGAGTTGACCTCATTAAATGATGACCTCTTACCATATCGCACTTTGGGTAAAACAGAAGAAGTTTGGTACAAATCAAGCTTTGATAACAGGGACATCCAGGGTTGGATTACCACTCCACCAAATTATGATTCATCAAAAAAATATCCCTTGTTGGTTGAGAACCATGGTGGCCCAATTTCTAATTATGGCGATATTTTTTCACCAGAAGTCCAGTTGTATGCTGCTGATGGCTACGTGGTTTTTTATCCAAACCCAAGGGGTAGTACATCTTATGGCGAAGAATTCGGCAATTTGCTTTATCACAATTATCCCGGTGAGGATTATGTTGATGTAATGGATGGAGTCGATTACCTTGTGGAAAGAGGCATTGTTTCAGAAGACAGCCTTTTTGTAACAGGGGGTAGCGCAGGGGGCATTATGACTGCATGGATTATTGGCAAAAACAACAGGTTTAGATCAGCAGCTGTTGTTAAACCAGTGATGAACTGGATCAGTAAAACATTGGTGGCAGATAATTATTTTGGTTATGCCAACACAAGGTTTCCAGGCCAGCCCTGGACAAACTTTGAAGACTATTGGAATTTCTCCCCGATCTCGCTTGTAGGGAATGTAGAAACGCCAACACTGGTAATGGTGGGTACTGAAGACTTACGGACCCCGCTATCAGAGGCCAAACAGTTATACCACGCTTTAAAGATTAGAAAAATTGAAACAGCCCTGGTAGAGGTTTGGGGTTCTTACCACTTTATAGCCAACAGGCCCAGCCAATTGATCACAAAGGTTGACCATATTCTGGCCTGGTTCGAAAAGTATAGGAAGTAGAGGGGCAGATGTGCCCCCTCTTACAGTACTATCGCTATTCAAGTCTCTTTTTAAGGTGTTAAATTGATTACCCTTACTAGTACGGGATTAAGTGGACTTCCCTGATTCAAAACCCTCGATATCACATACAACTTACTTCCATCGGGGCTGTGAGTGATCCCGTTGGGGATGAAGAAAGTTGCTTCCAAAGCTGGCCCATCTTCATTGCCTACCTCACCCGTTCCGGCTATATGGGTCAAGGTGCCATCTAACGTCAGTTCATAGATCATTGCTGCCCCACGGCTCACCACGTAGAGCTTGCCATTCACAAAAGTAATATGAGCGTTACCTGTTCCTGGTACCACAGCAAACTCACTTAATACACCGTTAGGGGTAATTTTAAAGACTTTTCCGTTGTTAAAATTGACTGGATAAAGGTTTCCGCTGTCATCAATGGCGATACCATTGGGGCATGACAGTTCAGCATTTGATATAAAAGTACCGCCATTACCATTTGGGCTGAACCTTGCAATTGAGGCACCACCACAGTTGCACACATAAATATTGTCTTCAGGGTCAATGGCGACACCCACAGGCGACCTGAGGTTGGAGGTTGCAAAAGTGCTTACGGTGCCGTCTGGTGCTATTTTGCTGAGTGTATTACCAGCTATGTTTGCTTGAAAAAGGTTTCCTTGAGAATCAAATGCATTGCCACTTGCACCATTTAGTCCATCAGCGAAAGTAGATACTTCTCCAGAAGGAGTGACCTTAGTTACAGTGGTTCCATCGGCCCTATTTAAGTTATTGCCGAAGTCCGCTACATAAATGTTCCCTGCTTTGTCAACCGTGGCGCCTCCGCTACCATTAAAGGGCCCCGCCAGGGTAGTTACTGTAAAATTGTTTTGACTTTGGGGTTCTTCTGAATCATCACTTCCACAGGCGAAAAGTGAAAGAAGAAAAAATGCACATAATAGCCTCATAGTTTTTTTGACCCAAAGTATCTTTTGGGGTGAGGCAAACAGTTAAAGACTATAACACTTAACCCAATATTTCAGGATAATAAACTATGAGGCCTTGGCTAAACTGATTTTTGATTCTCTATACTCAATTGGCAATTGACCGGTAATTTTTTTGAAGTTTTTGTAAAATGATACCTTGTTGCTAAATCCTGAATCGAGGGCAACTGCTATCATTTTGTAATGGCTTTTACCGGCGTCTGCCAAAATTCTTTTTGACTCCTCAATTCTATGGTTGTTGATGAACTCAAAAAAATTCTGCCCGGAATTTTCATTGATGGCCCTTGAAACGTGATGTGGCGATGTCTTTAATTTGCTGGCTACATCTGTGAGCTTGAGGTCATGCTCCAGGTAGGGTTTTTGATCATTGAACAAGGCACATAGGTTGTTGTATAAAGCTGCAGACTGCTGTTCTGAAATTGTGGAATGAAAATATTTAGGCTTTTCAGGATCACTTACATTGAATATTATGCTTGAATTCATGTATCCATAGTAGCTAACTATCAAAATATATATGGCCAGAGAAGAGATAAAAATGTAGCGAACAAGATCAGTTTCATAAAACCATAAGATCATTGTTCCCAAAGCAAAAATGATCGCTATCATACTGTAAGCATTTTGAAATTTTTTAATCCATTGCAAGTTGGCTTTTTGTGTTGGGGTTCTGCCAACATGTTTTTGTATTAACAAACCGTAAATCAGAAAAATGATAATGTGAATGCCGGAAACAGTATTGATAATCAAGGGGGAATAGAATTGCTCAAATATGGAAGGGGGTAATTCATAAAATAAGTGATTCAAGTTGTTTGGCAGCCAGTAAAGAAACTGTATCAAAAAGGGGGTTAAATGAACCGCATGACGTCGAGAGAGTTTTTCACCATTCAGTTTCTTCAGGTATAGAAGTGCAATCACCGGGATTAGGGGTGTTATGCCAAACCCGTTCGTAATCAATATTGGGATGTAATAGCGATAACCCGAATCGTATAGGAAAAAGGTAGTGATATAAAAACTTAGAAGGATTAACTCCAGCGACAGGAGTTTGTTTGCACCTCTAATTCCACGTTTGCTTTTAAAGAGAATTGCTGCTAAAAATAGCCCTTGACCGATTACGAAAATGTAGAAGAAATGAATGGGGCTAAGAGGTGGCATATCTTGAAAATGTCAAACTATGTGTTTAACAATCAATTGGGTAGATACCCATCCAATTTACCTTAAAGGCTCTCAATCCAAGTTTTGATTAAGTCAACACCTTCATCATGATTAAGTTTTCTGCCTAATTCTGGCATCATAATCCCCGGGTCAAGTGATTTAATCCGTTGAAATAAAATTGAAGCTTCAGCATCGCCTGGCACTATTGCAAATCTCAAGCCTGCCGAACCCCTCCCTGCTGCCACTGGGGGCTTGTTAATTCCGATCTTGTAGGGATCATTCTGAGAAGCCAAAAGATACAATCCGGTATTTTTGGCAGGACCTTCTTTACGGTGGCAATGGGCACAGTTGATTTCCAACCACGCCCTGGCTCTTTCACTAAGTGTACCATTGTTATCATCATCCCAAACTGCCAGCCGGGGAATTCCTGAGATGGGGGGAAGGCTATCTAAGATATGTAGCTGCATCCAATGCGCTAACTGGTTTGGTTTTTTGGGGTTGTCTTGATACTTCCGATTCAGTTGCCTTGCCGTAGGCCCAATGGGTAACATTTTGCCTTTGAAATCATGACAACTTTTGCATTGCACCAGATTGGGTACTGAATAAGGTATATTTTGAATAGTGCCAGATTTATCACGCCAGGAAATATCAACAGAAGCACCAGCGATTTCAAGATAGGCCTCAGCCTGTTCATTGTTCCATACATAAGTAAGCGCTTTCCATTCCACTTCTTCCCTGATCAAAACCCGTGTCTCAATAATCGTTCGTTTACCTTCTGGTTTATGAAAATCATCTGGGTAGTAGAAATTTTTGATAAGAATTGATCCTACAGGAAAATCAAATGTTTCGGTGGGATGGTATGAAGCCTTAAGCCCTGTGGGCAATTTGATGAACCTTAGTTTGTATGCGTAATCTGAGAACAGCGGAGTATTTAGGTCATAAGGGATAATTCCGTTTGCTGGTTTTAAGTCCGCCAGATCTCCATCAAAAAAGCCCCATTCAGATAGCTTTTGTGGTCCAAGTTCTGCCGGCTCTGACGACAGACTAACAACCTCAATTTTTGGTTTTGATTTTTGAGAGCATGAACTGAAAATTGTTAAACACAGGCACAAAGAGGAAAAAAAGAGTTTCATAGAGATTCTGAGTATCTCTGTGTTTGCTTTGACAAGCTTAGTGTAACCACCACGCATCAATCAAAAAATTGGGGCAATTATTGGTTGGCTGCAAGCGTATAACTCTACATCTGTACTAAGCCCATCAAAATTATTGGCCGCATCCAGATTGGCAAATTTTGCGCTGCCATTGTTTGTGAGGCACATTTCAAATAGGTCATCACCTGGAGGAATACCATCGTAAACAATGTCTGGAGTGTTAAAGGGAAATTTCATCATAAAGAGCCAACCGAAATCGTTTTTCATGGTAGGGAACCAATAACTGTTTTCAAATTCATTGTCATGGATGTTGACCTGATTGGGATATGGATCATATTTCAGATCGGTCTTTGCTGTTTCGATATTTTCATCAAGTTGTGATCCAGCTTCTGCACCCAGTGCTTCAACCAAATCATAACTTGCGATACCGATTCCAAGGGTCATATTATTTGAAATGATGTTGTCGAAAATTTCAATGTTTCTCGTAGCCAACAGCATCATGCCTGTTCCAGCCGGAACCGTCCCAACGATATTTCCGGGAGGTGCAAAGTTCCATAAGTTATTGTTTCTCACAATGTTGTTAAAAACCCTTGTGGTATGACCGCTTTGCGTAAGGCCTGGCATATCAAAAACCAGTATGCCTCCAGTATTTCGGTATGTTTCGTTTCCATAGATTTCAACCCATCGGGAATTCTCACTTTCAATACCTGCTACATTGTGATTTACCGTATTGTTGCGGATTATGACGCTGTCTGACTGACCAACGTAAATGCCGGCATCCGATGACCCGATTGCAATTGATTCTTCAACCAATACCTGTTTGCAAAGCACCGGATAAAACGCATATGCACCGTTTTCTTCTTTTGGCCCACCTGTCCATTGCGATTTCACCCTTCTAAAAGTGATCCCTTCTGTATCAGTTACTTTAATATTGTCGCCAATTGCATCTTCAATTGTGAAATCTTCGAATTCCAGGTTTTTGCAATTAGATGCTTTTATGCCCTCAGCGCCCTCACTTTGAAGCTGAAATGACAAAATAGTCTTGTCGATTCCCTGGCCTCTTATCGTTACCGATTTCTTGCCATCAATCAACAGCGGCCTGGTGAACATGTAATACCCTTCAGGGAGTTCAATTATAGCCCCATCTTCAACTGTTATAAATCTAGTTTGTAGGTCTTTTTCGATGGATTTCCACTGGATGTTCTGTCTTTCCATTTCAGAACACGAAAATGACAGGCCTATTATGATTAAGGCAATAATTGGTTTTGGTTTCACAGAAATGAAATTTTATATGAGATCAATTTGGCCATAACCAGCCAAAGGTGCCAGCAGTAAATAGGGCATAAATGAAGCCATCAATGATAAACCTTATGGAGGTAGACCATTTGCGCTTTGACCAGATGGAGTTTTGAGCAATAGCTGCAGAGTATCCCATAAATGATACCGCACCAACAAAACGGAATACATCCAAATAATAAGCTTCAGGACCCAAAGCTCTACTGGCAACATAAGCGGCAAATACACTAATAATGATGCAGTAGATGAACCACTGAATTAAGCTGGAGCCCATATTAAATTGCCCATTAGGATAGACAGTCATGAAAGCTACCGGCCCCTTGTCCATTTTAGCCTTATACTCCTCACTTTTCATTTCAGCTGAGCTGTCTGGTTTGGGTAAAAAGTAGTCACCCGGTTGAAGCTGGTACTTTTCAAGATCTTTCATAATATCGGCTTCATGGGGCAGTTTTTCATAATCCTTTTTATGAAAAGGAAGTATTGTATGGATAATTGAGCTGATAATGAAGACAAGAACAGCCGATAACAAAATCGGCAGCCAAAGTGCTGTGATGGTTATCATTGGTTAAAAATTTGGTGGTGAATGAAATTAGGGATTTTGCTATAAAATGGCAATCCCTTTAGTCACCAGAAATCTTTTTAGCTGATCCTCCAATGGTAATTTGAGCGATTAGGCTCAGTAATACCACCAACACCAACCCAATGGCATTGTACCATAAATAGCCAATTTTAAATAGACCGGCAATCGTGGCGAAGTGGCAAGCTAAAACTACCAATTGAGCAATTATGGCCCCAACGAACACTGCTGTTCCGCTGATCCTCTTCATAAAAAAACCGACTAAGAACAGCCCAAGAATGGTACCATAGAAAAGTGACCCCAAAATGTTGATCCCTTCTATCAGGTTTTCGGCGGAACGAACAAAAAAAGCAAATGCAATCGCAAAAACACCCCACATCAAGGTGAGCAATTTCGATGCATTCAAGTAATGTTTTTCGGAAGCCTCAGGTTTGTAAAGCCTTTTGTATAAATCGACAGTGGCTGTTGAGGAGAGGGCATTTAACTCACCTGCAGTTGATGACATAGCTGCAGCAAAAATTACGGCTATAAGTAAACCAATAAGGCCTGTTGGCATTTGAGTCAAAATAAATGTCAGGAATACATAATCTGAATCTTTCGTTTTTCTATCAGGATCTGCTTGAAGCATTAGGTTTTTCATTTGATTCCTTGCTTCATCAATCTGGGCCGTGGCTCCGACAACCTGGGCTCTGCCTTCCGCAATCGCTGCTTCATCATTCCTTCGAATGCCCTTATCAATCAATGTATAACCTTCGATTCTTAAGTCATAGTATTTGTTGTACCAGGTTTCAATACTTTCTGTTTGATCAGCGTATTCAGTCGTGGCCAAAAAATCGACATTGGCTTTGTTAAAGTGAATCGGTGCCTGATTGAATTGATAAAACATAAAAACCATGATGCCAACAAAGAGTATAAAGAACTGCATCGGAACCTTTAAGATGGCATTAAACATCAGTCCCATTCTACTTTCTGTAGGGTTTTTGCCTGAAATGTAACGCTGCACCTGGCTCTGGTCAGTGCCAAAATAGGAGAGGGTTAGAAACAACCCACCCAATATGCCAGACCAAAAAGTGTAGCGTTTTTCAAAATCAAAAGAGAAATCAATGACATCAAGTTTGCCTGCCTGGCCAGCCATGTTTACTGCATCAAGGAAGGAGACCCGGTCTGGGAGTTTATTAACAATGACAAAAAAGGCGACAACCATTCCAAACAGAATTACCAACATCTGATACTTCTGGGTTATGCTAACTGCTTTGGTGCCACCACTAACGGTATAAATTACCACGAGAACACCAATACTCAGAATTGTCAGATTAAGGCTCCAGCCAAGGATTGTAGAGACAATAATGGCAGGGGCAAGAATAGTGATACCAGCAGCTAAACCTCTCTGAACAAGAAATAAGAAGGCTCCAAAGAGCCTGGTTTTGAGGTCGAATCGCTGTTCGAGGTATTCATAGGCCGTAAATACTTTTAGCCTATAATACATGGGAATAAATATAGCGCTAACAATAACAAGAGCTATCGGAAGTCCGAGATAATTCTGAACAAAGGCCATCCCGCTTTCATATGCCTGACCGGGTGTACTGATAAATGTAATGGCACTTGCCTGGGTGGCCATTACAGAAAGCCCGATTGTTCCCCATTGAAGACTTTTACCTCCAAGCAGATAGCTTTCTATATTAGCTTGTTTTCTTGATTGCCAAATGCCAACTGCGGCAATCAGTCCTAAAGTCCCAATTAGGACAATTAAATCTACGCTACTCATTGAAAACTTTGGTAAAAAGGTAAAACAGGACAATCATCAGGGCGAGGTTCCCTAACACTATCATGTAGATAGTCTTCCAGCTCTTAAAACGGGGCGGGGGTGTGTCTTTAAATTCAACTTCCTGTTTTTCATCCATTGGATTGTCATTTTTGGGTGGTTGCTAAAATAGGTGACCTGAATAATGTTGGCAACCAATTTGAAGTATCATGTGGTGATAATCTTTGCTATAGTGAAGTGGCCGTCATTAGGAGGATTGCATCAATCAAGCGTCGAAGCCATTAGAAATATTTTATTATTAACAAGAATAAATATCTTGTAAAAAGTGCCTATATGAGCATTTAAGGACATTCGATGCTTGAATTGGACGAAGCTGGTGGCTGCTATACTTTCACGGTAACCAATAAACAAAAAAGTTATGAAAAAAATCAAGACCTTTATCACAACGTTGATTTTACCAATGTTATTTAGTCTCATGTTTTTTGTATCATGTGGATACGAAGAAGATAATGAAGTATTTCAGGATGTTGCAGCTCAAATAGAGAATGCCACTGAAACCGACGAAGAAAATGAAAAGAAGCAAACTCCCGATTGATCCCAATTGACTTTTTTTAACCAGTAATTAATCAATGATCATAAAATCTAATAAAGTATACAGTTCCAAACAGTTTTTTACGCTGTTAATTGGTCTGTGTATCGTTTGGGTTTCTTGCGACCAAGAAGATGAATTTGAGACTCCAGCTTCTGTAAGATCATTGGATTTTGATGACATGTACTCCTCTATTAAGGAGGTCATGAAAGACGAACCAGAAAGAGCAATTAGACTGTGCGATGAGACCATTAAACATGCTGAGCTAATCGGATCAGCTTACCATTCAGGAAAAGCCAAATGGTACAAGGCATATATCTATGATGACATACTTCAAGAAGTGTCCAAAGCCTATTTTAATTACAATGATGCCTTGAAGGATCTCATTCGCACAGATAGCTCTTCCTTAAAAATGAAAGTATATACCAATGTTGGTTTGCTGTATCGTTTTTATGGTCAGTTTGAAGCGGCCCTGAATAGTTATGAATCTGCACTCAAGCTTGAAGAGGATTTAAGCGTAAAGCAGCGGTCAGATTTATACTACAATTATGCGGTTGCCTTAAAGCTGAAAGGCGATAGTGCATCTTTTTATCAAGCTGAAGATGCATTTATTAAATCTTTAGAACTGGCCAGGGAAATAGGGGATGAAGCCAATATGGCTAGCGTCAACATTCAAATTGGCTTGATGTATAAGACGGTAGGTGAATTTGAAATGGCAAGAATTGCCTACAGAAATACAATCCGTAACTATAAAGGTGATGCAGAAATGGCCGATTATGTAGGGCAGGCTTATCATGGCATAGGTGTTACCTACATGGATGAAGGCAATAGCAATGATGCCATACAATCATTCGAAAAAGCGCTTTTATTTAAGAATAAAAGTGGCTCAATATTCATCACTAAATATGACCTCGGCAGCGTTTTGCTATCTTCAGGTTATTCTGATGAGGCAATTGCAATTTGGCAGCAAGCGCTAAATGAAACGCATGACCGTAATGACATTGCCCAGGTGAAAATTTATGCCGACCTCACCAAAGCATTAGATGAAAAAGGCCGGTATGCCGAAGCTCTACACTACTCTAATGTCTACAATTCGGAGGTGGAGAAAATATTAGCTGAAAATGTTAAATATAAAGAGCTTAACAACCAGATACTCTTTGCGGATGTAATCAGGGAATATGATGAGTTTAATAATGCTATCCCTTTTTATCAGCAGCCCAGATTCATAATACTCTTAATTTGTATTCTTGGACCAACTGGCTATTTCCTCATGGCTACTTATTACAGACGCAAGGTGACCAAGAAGGTCTCAGAAACCGTTTCTGAGATTCAAACTGAATTTCAACACCTTAAAATTGATTAGGCTTTTTACGCTCCCCAATTATATCGGCAAGGTTATCCTGCATGGTATAGAAATCTTTTAATTTTCGATTATAAGCAATAAAAATTGCTCTCAGGTCAGAAAAAAGGCGCTGTCTATCAACCTCGTTCACCTCGCTTTTTTCAATGATATCCAGCTTGTCGTTAAAGAAAGTTGCAATCCTATCAAGGTCTCCTCTTTTGATTTCAAAATCACGGGAAGATTGATTGATGATACTGCCTAATTTGGCTTCTGTATTCTGCTCAATTTTGAACTCATCAAAGTTTGAGTCATCAAGTTCTTTGGTTATAAATAAATGAAGGTCAACATTGAATGAGGAAGCTATTTCTCTTAATACTGCAGGCTTTGGGATAACGTTATTTTCGTACTTGTTAATATTGTGACTTGGCACACCAATTAAATCTCCGAACTCACTTTGGCTCTTAATATTTTCCAGCCGCCGAAGCGTCCGAATATTCTTATTAATAATATCCAACGGTCAGGTTTTGAACAATATTAGAACATTTAAGAAGAATATTCTTAATTCTGATGTAAGAAAAATATTCTATCCTGCTGCTAATCAGTGTTTTAAAGATATTGTAACATGAGATTATTAAAAATTAATATTTCTAGGACCATGGCATTAATTTCAATAAATAAGTGATTTGAAATGTAGATACTCATTTATCCAGCTATAAAAAACAGTTATGAATTTAATTATTGCGCCTTCAAGAAATACGCCATACATCAGAATTGATTCTGAGATTGGTTTAATTAGAATCGAGGGGAAATCTTCGCCAGAAAATGCTACCAGCTTCTACTTCCCCTTGATCGATAGAATTAAGTCAATTTTTTCAGAAAACAATGAAGATATATCTGTTGAAGTGGCACTTCATTATTTCAATACCAGTAGTTCTAAATGTTTGTTCAATTTGTTTAAAGCTTTGAACGAATTGGAAAATGAAATTAGGAATGTGTCAGTAAGTTGGATTTATGAAGATTATGACGAAGATATGCGGGAGGCGGGTGAAGATTATGAAGACATTTTCAATTTACGTTTCAATTACATCGAAATAGATTCAAGACCTGAAAGAAAAATGGCTGTATAATAATTCGATTAAAGTAATCTTGGTTTTAAAAAACCGGCCTCTTTTACCAGCTATTTCTAAAAATGCACTCCTCCAGGTGCATTTTTTTCATTGACATCCAGCTAAGCTGAACGCAAAACAGTTAGCGATAAACCATAATCGGTGTAACCAAGTGTGTTTGAAATCAGCTTATTACAGCTCCATTATCTGCATCGTCATTTGGTTGAATCAGTTTTAGTGCTCCATTTTCATTTTCGGCCATCAAAATCATGCCTTCTGATTCAAAGCCCATTATTTTTCTCGGGGCCAGGTTCACCAAGACTGTCACTTGCTTGCCCACCATTTCTTCGGGGGAATAATGTTTGGCAATACCACTTAATATTGTGCGATGATCAATTCCGGTATCCACCTTAAATTTCAATAGTTTGTTAGACTTGGGGACGGTTTCAGCTTCCAGAATCGTCCCGATGCGAATGTCCATTTTCACAAAATCGTCAAATGCAATTACATCTTTTTGAGGTTCAACATTGGTGTTTGTTGGGTTGGTCTCATCCATGCCTTTCAATTTGTTTATTTGGGTCTCAATTGTGTCATCTTCTACCTTCTCAAAGAGAAGCTCTGCAGGGCCTATTTCATGCCCCGCCTCCAAAAGGTTGGTAGAACCCGCAACACTCCAGTTATGCTTTTTGATGCCGAGAATTCTAATAATTTTAGCGCTTGTGTTAGGTAAAAAAGGCTCACCCAAAATCGACAGGTTAGCGACTATTTCAAGGGCAATGTTCAAAATAGTCCCAACTCTTTCCGGATTTTCCTTTATCAACTTCCATGGTTCGGTATCTGCCAGATATTTATTACCAGTTCTGGACAGATCAATAAACAAGGCAAGCGCTTCGCGGAATTTGAAATTCTCTAATGCCTCGGCGATTCTGATCGGATAACGATTAATCTCACTTATAACTTCACTGTCTATATCAAAAAGGCTGCCCTTTGAGGGTACTTTTCCATCAAAAAATTTATTGGTTAAGACAACTGCCCTATTGATGAAATTCCCCAGGATTGCCACAAGCTCATTGTTCACTTTAGCCTGGTAATCTTTCCAGGTAAACTCGCTATCCTTTGCTTCTGGTAGGTTTGTGGTGAGTACATACCTCAATTCATCTTGCTTACCTGGGAATTCATCAAGGTACTCATTGAGCCAAACAGCCCAGTTTCGGCTAGTAGAAAGTTTATCGCCTTCCAGATTCAAAAATTCATTGGCAGGCACATTGTCGGGGACGATGTAATCACCTCTGGCATGCAGAATAGATGGAAAAATGAGGCAGTGAAATACGATGTTGTCCTTACCAATAAAATGCAAGAGCCGGGCATCGTCTTCCTTCTTCTCTTGTTTTTTCCAATAGAGTTCCCAGTTCTTACCATTATCAGCTGCCCATTTTTTTGTTGCTGATACATAGCCAATCGGAGCATCAAGCCATACATACAGTTTTTTTCCCTCAGAACCTGGCAATGGTACATCAACCCCCCAGTCAAGGTCTCGGGTCATAGCCCTTGGTTGCAAACCGGCCTTTATCCATGAACTACATTGCCCATATACGTTAGGTTTCCATTGATCTTTCTTGCCCTCAATAAGCCATTTTTCTAACCAACTTTGATACTTATCCAATGGTAAATACCAATGCTTGGTGGTTCTTAGAATTGGCGGCTTACCACTCAGTGCTGATCGTGGATTTTTGAGATCAGTTGGGTTCAATGACGATCCACATTTTTCGCATTGATCGCCGTAGGCATTTTCAAAACCGCAGTTTGGGCAAGTTCCGATAATGTATCTGTCAGCCAAAAACTGATCGTACTCTTCATCATAAAACTGCTCACTTTCTTTCTCAAGAAACTCCTTTTTCTTATAGAGTGTTAAGAAAAACTCCTGGGATGTTTCATGATGCAATGGCTCAGAAGTTCGATGGTAAACATCAAAAGAAATTCCGAACCGTTCAAAGCCAGACTTTATTTCTTCATGATATTTATCAATGATTGCCCTTGGTGTGATGCCCTCTTTTTTGGCCCTTAAAGTTATCGCAACGCCATGTTCATCGCTTCCACAAATGTAGGCTACATCAGCCCCTGATGACCTTAAGTAACGTACATAAGTATCTGATGGAATATATGCCCCAGCCATGTGGCCGATATGTAGTGGCCCATTGGCGTACGGTAGTGCTGCAGTAACAGTGTGTCTTTTAAAATTCTTGCTCCTCATCCCTGATTTTTGAAGGGTGGCAAAGATAGGTGGGCTTTAGATTTTTGCCCTAATCATCGATGACTATTCAGAAGGTAAAAAATTAATCGATGATTTTAGGGTATTAGTCTTATACCAAAGCCGATACACCGAAAATTTGAGATACGCTTAAGATTGGGACTTATTTTCACAACTCATCCAGACCAGCTTTTGTGAAATACATTCTCTTAGTACCTCTTAAGATTTAATGCGTTTGGATGATTCTATAAAAAAATACGAAATGCTTGCAAAAGCCACCCAATCTGGAACGTGGGTGTGGGATTTGCTAAACGACCATTTTGAAATTGATGAGCAGCTAAAATCACTATTAGGATATAGTGAGGATTTTCCCTCTAATACTAATTTGTGGGAAGCCTTTGCGTCATCTGAGGAGTACAATAAAGTGCTCCAAAAAATTAACGTATTGAGCCACTCCAATGAATGTAACGCTGAAATCCTGGTAAGACTCAATCATAAGAATGGGGAGTTACTTGATTGCAAAGTGAAATTATTACTCAATAGGGACTCAAGTGGAAAGTCATTCGAAATATTCGGGACTTTATCACTTGCTTCCAGAGAAAAAGTACTTGAACAAGAAGCTCAAAGGGCCTGGAAAACTTTAGAAATATTGAGCAGGTCAATGTCAGAACTTTTTATAGAAGTAGATCATGACCAGGTAATCAAACATTGGAACAGAAGTTGTCAAAAGTTTTTAGGGAAAGCTCAAAGCGATGTGCTGAATAAACCAATAAAAGATGTTTTATTCGATAAGGATTTTCAAAGTGATTTGTTTGCAGCTTTGGTCAGATCAGAACCAACTGAAACTGAACTTCAATTTGAAAAGGACAAAGAGTGTTTAGTTTTTGAAATCAGGATACAACCTGTTGAAAGTGGTGCTTTTATACTGGGGTCTTTCAAGTCCAAAGTGAGTAATGTCACTACTCAGCCCCTTGAGGGAGTTAATATTTTATATGCTGATGACTTAAAATCAAACCTTTTAATGATGAAGGGGAGATGTTCTAACTGGGGGGCAGATGTTGATTTTGCGTTCGGTGGTCAAGAGGCAATATTGAAGGCACAATCAGGTAGCTACGATCTGATAATAATGGACTTGCAGATGCCTGATATGAGCGGCTTTGAAACGGCTAATACACTCATAAACTCAGGTGAAAGCACACCAATTTTGGCTTATACATCAGCATTTTCGGACGAAATAGGAACTAAGGTGAGGCAAGCAGGCATGGTAGATGTAATTGCCAAACCCACAAGTAATCAAGAGTTGCTTGATAAATTGATAAGGTATTCGTCGAAAGAAGCAACCAAAGAGCCTGGTATCGAAAGCAGAAGTGTGGATTTGGAATTAATGGAGTCAACGGATCAATCAACTTATACCGAGTTTATTAATTCGATGTTGACTGAGCTTGCACACGCAGAAATTGAGATTAACACTGCAATCGAATCAAACAATTTCGAGTTGTTTCGTATACAGCTGAATAATATCAAGCCCTCATTGCATGTTTTAGAACTATCTAATTTTCAAGAATTGTTGAAAGGGATCGAGGATCAATTGAAATTTGAAGTACCTATAAATGAAAATGTATTATCGGTGACCAAAAGGTATTTTGGGGATACTAAAAAATTGCTGACTGAAAAACTCCATCTGACTCGGTAATTGAATTCCTATCCCTGACTAAATACTTTCTGAAGTTAAGTAGCACATCCGCTATCCAACCAATTCCGTTTCCTATTCATTATTAGCCTAATTTTGAGCACCTATTAGGCATCATGAAGATTATTGACCGCTATATTCTAAAGAAATTCTTAACTACGTTTTTCTTTTGCGTTTTGCTGCTCACGCTGGTTATCGTCATCATTGATTTTACTGAGAAGATAGACAAGTTCAACAGGGCTGGTGTCTCTAATCAGGAAATACTAAGCTATTACGCCAGTTTTATTCCCTTCCTGGCTGGGCTATTAACCCCAATAACCACATTCATTGCGGTTGTTTTTATTACCGCAAAGCTTGCTGCCCAAACCGAAATAATAGCCATTTTGGCTGGCGGGGTCAGTTTTCGTCGGCTTATGTGGCCTTACTTTCTCGGGGCTGCCGTAATCGGGGCATTAAGCTTTTATTTAAATGGATGGGTTATTCCTGATGCAAACAAATTCAGGGTCAATTTTGAAGTGGTCCACTTAAAAAAACCCTTCTACTTTAATGATACAGACATCCACTTTAAAGTTGGGGAAAATCAATATGCTTATCTCTTTAGGTATAATAACAGGATAGATAGGGGATATAAATTCACTTTAGAAGAATTTGAAGGGAACCGATTGCGTAAAAAACTTATTGCAAATACAATTGCCTGGGATACAACCGACCTAAAGTGGACCTTGCAAAATTGGCAATTAAGAACTTTCAACGGCTTTGAAGAGCAGGTTGAAGAGGGGGTAGGAATGGACACAACTTTGAATATTCACCCAACAGATTTTGATAGTGATTATGGCCTCGAAACGTCGATGACAATAGATGAGCTTAACTCGAAAATTGACTTGTTGAATTCACGTGGTGCTGATGATGTTGATATTTACACTATTGAGAAATACATCAGGTACATGACTCCTTGGACCACTCTTATATTGACCTTTATCGGGTTGATCGTATCGGCCAGGAAATCAAGGGGTGGTACCGGGTTTCAAATAGCATTGGGATTTTCCATTGCCTTTCTTTTCATCATATTTTTCATTTTTAGTAAAGCACTTGCAGAAAAAAGCTCAGCTGACCCGCTGATTGCAATTTGGTTTCCCAACATATTTTTCACCCTTGTTGGAGTTTTGCTGTACAAAACCATCCCCCGATGACCCAACAATTCAAAGATCACTTGGAACTCCACTTCCTGGTTATACTTTGGGGCTTTACTGCCATTCTGGGCTTGCTAATTGATCTACCTCCGGCGGAGGTTGTTTTCTTTCGGACCTTAATTTCTTTTTTGTTACTGGCAATAATTGTCAAACTTCTGGGTGAGCAATTCAGAGTTGATTCGAAGGATTTACTTCGCATGATCATTATCGGTGCCCTTTTTGCAGCGCACTGGATCACTTTTTTTCTTTCTGCCAGGTTATCAAATGCATCAATATGTCTGGTAGGTATGGCCACCACACCATTATGGACAAGTTTCATTGAACCCATAATTAATAAGAAGCGGGTTAGCAAATTGGAAGCTGGGCTATCAATGGTCACTATTGTTGGGATAGCTATTGTTTTTCAGGCTGAATTCCAGATGGCCTGGGGGCTATTTTGGGCAATAGTTTCGGCCTTGCTTAGTGCGGTGTTCACAATCAGTAATAAAAGGATAGCAGTGCGTTTCAACCCTTTCAAGATTATGTTTTATGAGATGCTAAGTGCCTGCTTTTTCACGGTTGCGTTCTTGCTGGTCTGGAGCGGCATTACTTCCACAGAAATAATTTGGAAACCTTCAAGCACCGACCTGTTCTATTTGCTGATACTGGCCGGTTTATGTACCGTTTACGCATATTCTATGTCAGTAAAGCTTTTGAAGCGGTTAACTGCCTTTGTTATCAACTTTACCATCAATCTGGAACCTGTATATGGAATAATTCTTGCCGTTTTATTCTTTGGGGAGTCTGAAATTATGGGCCTGGGTTTCTACTTGGGTGGATTAGTGATCTTTCTTTCGGTTGTCTCTTACCCCTTTCTAAAAAAGCACTCGGTTACTTCGAATTACTAAGGAGCCACTGATAAAATTCAGGATCACGGTATGTGATGGGCCAGGAGCCATGGTTCACACCTTTATAGGTGATTAATTCAGCCTTAGCACCGCATGCTTTTAATGCTTCTATCATTTCCGCCGACTTACCATGACTGATCACATTGTCGCTATCACCGTGATACGCCCTGATTGCCACATTCTTTGCTTTACAAACATCTTTTGCGTTGCCACCTCCGGCAATTGGGGCAGCTGCGGCAAATAAGTCAGGAAACCTGCTCAAAGCACTCCAGGCACAGATCCACCCATACTATAGCCTGTTAGGTAAATTTTTGATTGATCTATGGGTTTGAGGCATTATTTGATGGCCGGATTATTAATGAATCATCTATTGAACAAATGAAAATCACTCATGCAGAAGGCCGGGACGTATTCTATGGCTTGGGTATTTTCAGAACTTTTTACAAGGGTCATAATATCTACTGGCACTCTGGTTTCACCCAAGCATATTCATCCTATCTCGGCATAATAGAAGAAACCGGTGAAATAGTAGTGGTGATCAATAATCAATGGACCAATGAGGAGGTTGAAACGATCTTTTATGACCTGCTTGATCAGTTATTAGACAATACCTGATTACTGTTCACTTCTCTAACTATAAAAAACCCATCATTGCCTTCTTTCTGATAAAGTGGCATGAAAATCATTCCATCGGTAGGTGAAAAAAGTGGTCCATAAATTGTATCCGCCAGATGGTCACCCCGATTTATCTGTTGAAAGTTGACAAAACCCTCTTTCATCTTAAAGTCTTCATGTAGATTGATGGGATGTCTGAAAACTACCTTTACTGCATTCGGAAGGCCGATAGTGAATTTTCTTAATATCTCAGAGTAATGGTCTGGAGCTGGCTGATCGTGGGCCTGGATGACACCTGATGCCTTTAAAATTTCCCATAGGCCTGCCTCATGTAATATCAGCGCCTCAGGTGTTCCAATCATGCCACCCTCAAAGGCAAAGGCCAAAACACCCTGCGTGTGATAATGCTGCAACATTGTACCATTTACGTACTGATCTAAATTGACTACGATTGGTTGTTGTAAAGATTTTACAATCGGGTTTGCAGCATCATTTTCCGGGATCACAATAAAATTGCCATTGGCTGATGAGGTAGCGTGGAGGTCGATCAACACTTTTGGCCTGGTACCTTTTGAGAAATACGTGTCCAGCCGATTTTTCAAATCAATCATCTCCTCGTCTTCGGCTCTTTTGAAATCCCCCTGAATCTGTGCATGTTGCAGGTGCATGTCAGTCCAGGATCGGTTTAAATCATAATCGATAAAACGGGTGTTTGTGCTGATTGCTTTAACGTTACCGGCTAAACCAAGCAAGCTTCCTTGCACCTGAATTTTGTGAGTCTGGATTTTATCGAATACCCTTTTGAATGCTTTTATCCCAACCTGTTCATTTCCATGCAAAGCTGCCACACAAGCGATTAATGGCCCATTGTCAGTCCCCTGTATAAACCCTAATACTCGATCCACTTCTTTTCTATGTCAATGATTTGATTGCCGGAATCAGTTTTTCAACACCTTCCTCAAACGGAAGGGCTACTGGCACATTTAGCTCATTCTCATATTCAGCCTGAAACTTTTTAGCGGCATTGTAGTCAATCCCAACCGTGTTCAGAGTGGCGCCAATAACCTTGCGGCCATAAGCTTCAACCAGTTCTTTCTCTTTGATCAATGGTGGAATTTCTATACCTAAATGATCATAGCCATGATAATATTTTCTAATAGGTGAATGATGCAGGATTACGGCGTCAGTATTACCCGAAATCAAAAATTCAGCACCACATGGCCCACTAATATTTCTTAGAGCTGCCTGGCCTTCAATTATCATAAATTCGGGGTTGACCTCTTTGGCACATCTGAGCATTGCTACCTCCAATTCACCAGAAACGAAGTCATTAACCGTCGAATCTAAGATAAAACCATAACGCCACCCCTGAAGCCAGCCAGTTTGGCCGGTATATATCATTTCCGCTGAGTGACCATGGCTCCTAAGGGAATCAATCAGAAATTTTGCTGTTGTTCTTTTGCCCAGGCCACAGTCAGTTCCGATTACGGCAATTTTGGGTGTTTTTATTTTATAGATTTCTCCTGTCCAAAATTGGAGTTCATTCTTTGGCCGGGGCTTTCTAACATCATGAACCTGAACACCTTTTTCAGCAGCTAACTTTGCTATTTCCTCATCATCATTTAGGAATTTGTGAAGGCCATTTACAATCGAAATACCTCCATTTATTGCATCTATCACATCAATTTTCATGGCATCAGGTAATACACCACCCTTTGTGGCAACACCGATAACGCAAAATTTTGCTTGCCCACCCTTTGCCAGGAAATCAGATACATTCAGTTCTATCGGAATTCCGCTTTGACCCTTAGGTATAATTTCATCAGCCTGTTTTCCGCCAAACTGACTGTCAATAACCGCTTTGATGTCAAACCTTTGTGATCCTCGAACAAGACCATGTGTTGTTTTTGCGCTTCGGCTCTCTAGCATGCCACCAGAAAGCACTATTGCGTCCCCATAAATACCATCAGGAAAAGTCATCTGATTCTGATTGAAATTGCCGCAATGTTAATCAGTTGAACATTATTAATTAGACCGTTTGAAGAAATTATCCCGGCATCCTTAATGGTTATTTTTTGCGTGTTTCGGAAACTTAAGATATCTTATAGGTAGATCATTTTATAAAATTTTAAATCACTGTCATGCATTTACCTGTTTACTTAGAAAGACCTATACACATGTTAGCCGAAGCTCTTCCGGGGGTTTTTGGTGCTATTGCCATCCTGATTATCGGTTGGTTGGTAGCCTTGCTTTTCAAGAAAATTGTTTATCGCTTAATGTTGAAAACCGACTGGGATGAGCGCCTACTAGGCAACACTATTGTTGATACTAACAAGTTCCTGGCAAATCTTGTCTATTATGTTTTAATGGTTATTGTGCTGTTGATTGTGCTGGAGATGCTTGGGGTAACCTATGTACTTGATCCAATCAACAACATGCTCAATGAATTCCTTGGGTTTATTCCGAATATTCTTGCGGCACTTGCAATTGCTTTTATTGGTTATGTAATAGCCAAGTTTGTATCCAATCTGGTAAAAGTTGCCGGAAGCGTTATTGACCGTTTTGCCAAAAACATTGGCTTCAAAGAAACCGATAAGCTTATCAACTTTATTCAGCAAATTGTATTCATTTTCATATTTATTCCACTGCTTATTCAAGCACTGAACGCATTGCATCTGGAAGCAATTACCCAACCAGCTAATAACCTCTTGCACAGATTGCTTGACGCAGTGCCCAATATTATCGGGGCAGTGCTTATAATCACTTTGTTTGCGGTTGGTGGCAAGTTTCTGACAGCTTTTATGAAAGATTTGCTGATGAACCTGGGCGCAGACAAACTCGCCGAAAAGTTACAGTTAGAATCAATGATTGGAGAGGGGCAATCCCTTTCAAAAATAGTTGCCAATGTTACCTACTTTTTTCTAGTATTTTTTGGCGTGGTTTCTGGCGTTGAAATGCTGGGGTTTGAGCGTATTACGCATTCGCTCCACAATATATTGAACCTGTCTGGTAACATTCTTTTCGGATTAGTGATTTTGGTGATAGGTAATTTTATCTCCGGTATTATTCATAACTCCCTCAATAAGAAAAAGGAAAATGCCTATATCGCAGGCATTGCCAGGATTGCCATTATTGGCTTATTCCTGGCTATTTCACTGCGTACTATGGGTATTGCAAATAGTATTGTCGAATTGGCTTTTGGACTGACCCTTGGAGCGTTAGCAGTAACCGTGGCACTCTCGTATGGCCTCGGGGGTAGAGAAGCAGCTGGCAAACACATGGATAGAATATTGAAGAAGTTTCAAAACGATGATTGATAACTAAAACAAAGACTGGAGACTACTTGAGCCTTTCGTCTTTGAGACGAAAACAAAAAAGGGTCAGCTTCAAATGAAGCTGACCCTTTTTAAAATATAATCTTGTGATTATGCCATTTGAGCATCAAGTTTCTCAGTTAATACATTTTTGGGCACAGCACCAATTTGCTTATCCACAATCTCACCACCTTTAAATACTAAAAGCGTAGGAATACTCCTGATACCAAATTTGGCTGACACCTGTGGATTGTTGTCCACGTCTACTTTACCAATTACTGCTTTGCCTTCATATTCACCGGCAATCTCTTCGACGATTGGCCCTATCATTTTACAAGGTCCACACCATTCGGCCCAAAAATCTACTAGTACTGGTTTATCTGAGTTGACAACCTCTTCAAAGTTGTTGTCTGTTATTTCTATTGCTTTTGCCATTATTGATTGATTTGTTAAAAAAATATTCAATTTTCAGAACGCAAATATATAGGTATTGTTTGGAGGATTCATGGCTTGGTCAGGGTACTGACCATTTTGCAAAACAGACGACTAATCTAATCTTCTTCATCAAGAACAAGCTCCCCTTTATAACCAAACAGCATGTTCTTTTTTATTGACTGGGCCACCTTAGTTGGCACCATTGCTTCCCAACCTTCTTCACCATTTTTGATCATATCTAAAACGTTATCAGAGATAATGCTGAGGTGGCTCTTATCGCCAACCTTGATGTCCTGAATTTTTTTATTGTCAATCAAATATTGGTAGAGGTGCTGAAGATGCTCCTTTGGTTTAAAATTCTCCAGCGTCAGAATCTTATCAGATTCAACACTTTCCAAAGATGGATAGATATAGACTTTTATGTTGCACCCAAATAAATCCCCAAAAGATTCGACTATACCCCCAGGCAGATCTTTATAGTACTTCTCATCAAAAATCCTTTCTAAATTGTTAATCCCAATAATGAGGGCCTTCTTCTTCTCCTTTGTGAATTCACGAATGTAGTTGACCAGTTTGTAGTGACGCTTAAAATTGGAAATCAAAACATTCTGACCGAGGGAACACAAAATATCTACCCTGTCCAGGAAATCATCTTCATCTATCTCCCCCTCACTTTTTCTAAGGTCTACCAATGTCAATTCAGATAGCACCACAATCTGATCATTGTCAACATCTTCTTCTTTCTTAAATTGACGGAGACCTGCTATCAGCATATCTACATTTACAAGTGTAACCGGCCTAAATCTGCCCCTGAGTACAATTACATTCTTTTTATAGAGGGTCTCAGATGGCTGCTGTACATTGCCATCAGGGCCAAACATAGCGGCCTGTGTCAGTCCATTCTTCACTAGTTTTAGGCTCATCAGTCGATTATCAACATGATGAAAATCCGGCCCTCCCAATCTGAACATATCGATCTCAACCCTCCCTTGATTTAAATTATCAACCAATGAAACCAGAATATCTTCTGGATGGCTGTGAAAGTGCACTCCATAAATCATGTTCACACCAATCATGCCCAAGGCCTGCTGTTGTAACACAGGGTCATTATCAAGCATGCGAATATGTATTACTAAGTCATTGGGTTCAGACATCGGGTGAAGTTGAAACCTTAGGCCCATCCAACCATGGCCTTCCCTTGTCCTTGAGTAATTGATGGTTTGAACAGTATCTGCGAATGCAAAAAACCTGGTTTTTTTGGCCTTGAAAGCTAACCGTTTATGCAGTAAGGAATACTCCCTGTCCAACATTGCCATTAGGCGTTCCTCTGCAACATACCGTTCGCAAGGCCCATAAATGGCATCGCTAAATGCCATGTCATAAGCTGACATAGTTTTGGCCACCGTACCAGAAGCCGCCCCCGCTTTGAAGAAATTAGACGCTACCTCCTGCCCTGCACCAATTTCAGCCATGGTGCCATAAATTGAGACATCCATATTCAACTTCAATGCCTTTTCTTTAGTGGTAAGCGTTTTGAATTCCTGTGCCCTGTATGTCATAACTATCCCGGATTAATGTGCTGAATCAAAGTTCTATCAATTTAGGGATTTTTAGTGCAGTCTGAAAAAAGTAAATGGCATAAAAAAACCGTCCCGAATATTGGAACGGCTTTTTTGAGCGATAACTAGGTTGAATTAATGCTTCACTATAATCTTAAAATGTTCGTATTTCTTGGTGTCATTGCTGATGAACAAGAAGTACATACCACTTGGTAATTCTGCAGTGTTGATTGAGAAGCTTTCAGTGCCCCGCTTAAGGATTCCTGCCCTGGTGTAGGCACCAATTTGATTGTAGAGGGCAAATGAAAACTCTTCATCAAGCTGGTAGTCAAAGTCAATCTGAACATAGTCTTTAGCCGGGTTAGGGTAGATGTTTACTGCCTCGCTATCCAGTATCAACTCATCAATACTAGTTACGATATTATCGTCTTTGTCCCCGACATCTACAGCTGCAGCCTGAACCACTTCTTTTGTTTCATTGTGCTGCACCCAAGCCATCACCATCAAGTTATCCGCATTTTGAACCCGTTGAATTCTCCATGTGTGCGAAACAGATTGAATCGTATTTCCATCAGTAAGTAAAGCACTACCAGAACCACTTGGTAACAGTTTCCTCAACACATTACTCAGTTGTACTCCTGAATCATCAACCTCTTTTTCCACGACAGCGAGGTATAATCTATAGTTTTCATCTGTTAAATCAATGTAGCTTGGGTCTTGCTCATCAACAAAATTCCTAACCATATTGACGGTGACTGCCAACTGGTCGCCAGCTGCTGTTGGTAACTCAATACTCATTGTTAATGCTGGTTCACGTAGGGCTGCTTTATTAAAATCATTTTCAGTGAATGGTAAATTGCTTTGATTTTGACTATTAGTATTTGAGCCACCCTCACCATTTAGCACAGTGGTAGGGAGAGCTTCAACACCATAAAACACCACCCTTGCATTATTATCAGAAGGATTACTAAGATTGATATTGTCTGCCCCCTCTAGATCAGTTTTATAGGTAATGAAAATACCATCATTGTTGTTGACTTTTTTCTCTTCTTCGTCCAGTGGTATAATTGTTTTTTCTAAACGTAATTCATCAAGTTCATCGATAACTCTGGTTAGGCTTGGATTCCCATTTAATGAACCACTAAAATGTTCGATAAGCACTTTACTGCTTCTATCCTCTATGATAAAATCATCAATGCCAAACCCTTCACTCTGTGCATTTTCACCTGATGCTGCCCCTATACCAAATCTGAAAATCACCCTTCTTCGGACATCACCACCTATCGGAATTTCATCCAACTTATGCCTTGCCTCAACCCAGTCTTCATCTGTTATTTCACTACCCCAACCAATAAAATTAGGATCGGCTTCAAAAGCAATTTGATTGCCAGGATCACCCAAAAGACCTTCGGCTGTATACCAATTAATACCTGTTTCGGACCCCTGCACAAAATCACCCAGGACATGCCAAGTTGCACCATTGTTAATAGAATATTGAAATACAGCCCCATCCCTTCTGTCTTTGAAGTCCATGAACCTCTGAAATCGTACCATTGGCTGCTCTAATGCCGAAATATCGAAGCAGGGTGTAAATACCCATGAATTTTCGTTTATTGCAAAATCCCCATTTAAGTTGGTCAACCAGGCTTTCTCACTATTATTGGCACCAGTTGAAATTACCTCACCACCTACAGCTCCGAATTGCCAGGTGTTGTTGTTAAAACGATCTCTGGCAACATCCACCAATGAGTCTTCTGTAAACCCACTCTTATTATCAAGCGACCTTAAATCTGGTACCCAACCATCTACGAATAAAGTGTCAATTATAGGATTGCCATTTTCATCTGTTCCTATTTCCACTTCAAGGATTTCTGCTATTCCCTCGAATGTTTCAATATATGGATTAGTTGGTGTAACAACTATTGTTGGCAACACTGGCACTAACCTTGAGTGGGAATTAATACAACCGTTATTTGTAATAACAGTAAGTGTAACAGAATAAACACCTGCTGTTGGAAAACGATGATTTATCTTAAAATCGTCATCAACAGCGTTATCAGGAACAATAACCGTTATTTCATCACTTCCATCCCCAAAATCGAAAGTATAGCTATCAACAACCTCACTGTCAACTTCCTCTGGTAAAGCAGTAAAGATGAAATCCGCATCTCCACATAACCCATCATATGTAAAGTTTGTTGTAGGTATCTCACCTACGAAGAAACTACTAGATACAATATCAGATTCACAATCTTTGATAGTATGAACCTTTACTCTCAAGTTTTTGGTTCCTGGAGAGGGATATGCATGCTCAATGAATAACTCTTTTGTCGTTTCTTCAGCAAAAAACCCTTCTGTTCCTTCAAAGTCCCATTCAACAAAATCTACTGCATCACCTTCTGCTAAATCAGTCACCTCAACTGAAATGGTCGTTGCTTCTTCGTTGCATCCACCTGTTGATGTAATTACAACAGTTGGTTTTCGATTGATTATAAAATCTTTAGAGATTGAATTAGCACAGCCTTCATCATCAGTAAATGCAAAAGTTATCGTATGCACACCTCCGCCGGCTTGATCAAATGCACTTGTAACATCGAATGAAGCTGTACCACTACCCGAATTAGAAATACCAGCATTGCCTTTATTACTTGTAAAGCTAGTGTTCACAAGCGTGGCCCTGTTATCCTCTGTAACGGACTCCCCAAAGAAACCGAACCCATTTAGTTGAACTACTCCGTGGTCCTGACAAAACTCATTCGGAGCAAAGAAGCCAATATCTACATTTTTTGGTGTAAAGGTGTAATCAATTTGTGGCACAGGGTTTACAGTTACTGTGTAGGTATTTGTCTCTGCTTCACATCCCTGAACTGTTGTATAGGTATAAGATATATCAAAATCCACTGGAGTAAAGCCATCAGTATCGCCATTTGTAGTAGCTTCCTGAAATGCTATTGATGGTACCAAAGTGGCCTCGCTGCCTGTAATGGACAGGGCGTCAGCTGATAAAGCAGGTGTGCTATTTACAACATGAGAACCACCAGACTCAAAAGTTATAGTGCCAGTATTAAACGTTATTGGTCCATCATCGTCACTACAGAACTTTGCAGCATTAGTCGTTGTTTGTCCACTTGAAATTGTGATTGTTGGAACAGGGGTTTTATAGACATCTATAAATATTCTTTCAGCTTCTTGCGTTCGGCCAAGACAACCATCGTCATTGGTGTATAAAAGCCTGAACTCGTACCTCAAAGGATTAGCTACGGCAAGTGCCCCCACTGAGTTTGCCGCCTGAATAGCAACCCCGGGGTAGAAATAAGCTTCACCATCATTAGCGCCATCATTTCCAGCATCAAGGTTTTCAAAGAACGCTACATCATCACTATTAAAGTTTTGATTAATCCCAGCCGTTGTTATCCTCCCTAAGAAGGTGGCGTCGGTCAATGCCCCATAAGTGGTTGCATTAGTTGTATTTTTTAACACAATCCTATCTGCGATCGCCCCACCCTCAACAGATAAATCCTCTTCACAAACCACTATAACAGCCCCTGGAGTTGCAGTTAATATATTACTATCATCATTCCCTCTTTGAACATTAAAACTTGGTTCAGGTAATTGATTAATAAATAATGTCTGCTCTGCGAAATCAGTACATCCATTGGCATTGGTATAGGTGTATCTTACCGTATACTCACCTTGGCGATCTGTTAAATCCTGTGCAGCTTCCGTCTGTATTGCTGCGAATGCCTGCACTAAATTTAAAGTTGCTACTCCATTGCCAGTTGGGGTCAAACCGGCATCGGCAGGAGTAATGTTTACTGAGCTGAAGGTACCGGCAGGCGTTGTTGGTGAACCGTTTAAGGTGATAATGTTGGCAGAACCATCTGTAGTGGCAATGCAAAACTCAGTTTGTCCGCCTGGTGTAAATAATTGAGGTGTTGGCAGGGCATTTACAGTAACCTCTACTTGAAGTGTTGATGCAAATGCTGTCTCACATCCAGCGAAAACAGGATTTGCCTCTGGGTTATTATCAATACTTGCCACCTGTGAAACAAAATAACGGTAGGTACCACCCACGGTAGTATTGTCAAGCCCAAGGTTGGCTGCCGTTGGCGTTGTTCCAGTGTACTGGACAATGTTGTTAATATAGTTTGAAGCTGATGTATACCATCTTGCTTCCGAACCAGCACCAACTGCAACACTTATTCCAAGGCCAGGAGTATCAGGATTATCACCTTCACAGTAACTATAAGCAACGGTTCCGGTTGGCGCATTCGGTATTGACTCAATTTGAATTCTGACCAATACATCATTGCTTTCGCAACCAACAAATTCATTTGTAATAATATTTGAAGTTTTTCTTACCAGATAGAAGGGGTTACCAGCCCCGGCTCCAACTAACTGTAGCTCCCCAGCCGTAGCTGTTTGTGAGGTGGATCTGCTTACTCCTTCATCACCGGATGAATTACTTTCAAACCATTCATAGGTGACATTAGCACCGTCATTAGCGTCCGCATTTGGGGCAGTAAAAGTATAGCTTGAGCTGATTTCACCAGCACATACTGTGAATTGGACATCGCCACTACCAGCAGGGATATTATCAGTCACACCATCGTCAACCCTCCTGGTCAATAGGGTATTTGAAGCATCCCTGGCTGTAAATATTGCCTGATCTAACTCGGGATCTTCGAAAATATGGATTCGCACTTCTGTTCTTGCCGAACTCTCACATCCATTAAATCCAGCTGTTAGGGAATTCTTGCCATTAGTAATTTGAGATACCCAGACTGAATAAACATCTTCGCCATCAGTGTCAGAAACGTTGTCAGGATCGAATGAAGTAACAACATCATCAAGGTCATCATACGTGATATCGTCCCTTCCAATTTCTGTACCCATTGTCATGGCATCATACCATACATATTCGACATCAGGGTTGTTACCTACGGGGCTTAAGAGGTCATCGGCCAATGCGATATCACCTACACATGCATATATTTCTGTGTCAAAAAGATTATCGGCTGCCGGTGCCCCTGGTTCAGCATATACTACAATATTTACTTCTTGAGATGTCCCATCGCAACCAGCAAAGTCACCTTCGCTAGCATCCTGGGTTATAAAGCCTATTTGATCCCTACGCCTAAAAGTATAAGTATAAGGAACTGCTTCTGTTGCTGTGCTTGAACTTGTGATTTGACCAGCTGACCTACTAAATTCTGGAAATAGATAATATCCATCAGTAAGTGGTGTGGAAGAAACATTAATGAGCTTCATAGTTGCCAGGTCATCACTGCTAACAGTTGCAGTAGCATCAATAGTTGCATTTGGGCCAGTGTTGCCCATGGTAGCTGTTGCCCCACTTGTCCGGCCTTCCATGGGGTCGCCGTTTACCCAGTCGGTAGATGTCATACTCATAACTTCCATTTGGGTCGGGGTAAGGCTCACTACTACGAATTCTGAACAACAGGTTTCCACAATTTCCCCAACCTGGAAATTAATTGCAGCATCATATGTAAACTCTACAAGGCCGTATTGAGCTATCGTCACTTCTTCTCCCTGACTGAAACTAAACCCACTCAAATTATCATAATTAACTGTAGTTACATCAATAGGGGGTGATGCTGGAGGCGTTGCTGTTCCAAAACCAGGCGTACCGTTTCCTACTCCCAAATCAATAGCTGTAATTGTATTAGAACCCGTTATGATTTCATCTCCGTCATCATCAGTCCATACAAACGCATCAACACCAGGTGTTACCAATAAAGCTGGCGTAGCAGCTAAATCAATATCATCTATAGGGTCTGCCACACAATATTCAGCTATCCATACGTCGTTTATTTGCTCAAATGGAGCTGAGGTTACATCATGATTGGCCGGGTCACCGATAATTTCAAAAGTGAATTTTCTAGCGGCACTCTCACAACCTGTAAAAATATCTCCGGCAGGGAAAGCCGTTCTTCCACTTGATTGGGTTACCCAGAATTCATAAGTACCAGCCGATGGGGTTACATCGTTAGGAAAGAAATCACTTCTATCAACAAATCTAGCATCATCTGCACCGAAGCCTGATATAGTAACCTTGTCCTGCTCACGCAATAATGCATTGTTATACCATGTAAAGAATACTTTGGTATTGTCAGGGTTATCCTGCGTTCCGAATGGCGAAGCGACATCAATGAAGTCCATATAGAAAGATCTGATAAATTCATCTTCGCAATAGACCCAAGTGTACTCTCCACCAGAGAATTCCAGATTAGTAAGCACATTTGGCTGGCTCTGATAGGTTTTTGCACTAAGAATGGGTGCCGTTGGGCGATCAACCGCTGTAAATTCAAATACAGATGTAACCGAACAACCAGTAGGGTTATTTGAGTTAGGGTCATCAGAGGGTGCAGAAACATACTGGATGTAGTATGTGCCGGCAACTAAACCAGTAATACCACCGGTAGCACCGTCAGCA
Organism: Cyclobacteriaceae bacterium; assembly: GCA_040222875.1. Taxonomy (GTDB): domain Bacteria; phylum Bacteroidota; class Bacteroidia; order Cytophagales; family Cyclobacteriaceae; genus JAJCYL01. Next base: position 271,618 of record JAVKCG010000027.1, read on the forward strand.
TCAAAAATTATATTTCCGGCAGCATCTAAGCCAGTTCTATTATCAAATGGGCCGGCCATGGCATCTCCTATGCTGTAAGTGCCAGAAGCGGCATTTTCTCCACCTACAACAGCTTGTAGTGCAAAACCAGTTTCATCGGTACAATGGTGTGAGTTTAAGTTACTGATTGTCACTGTTGGCACATTGTATACGCCTATTGAGCTTGTTTTAAACCCAAGCAAATTGTTGGTCGTTGGGGTTGTACCGTTACCAGGATTGACATCCGTCCTACGTTCATTAACATAAATAAACAACCTATTACTGGTTTCAATATTACCGTTTTGAGTTAGTGCTAAATCCGGATCAAATGTCAGATCGCCAGAAACCACTCTTGAGCCATTTGAACCTGTTATTGACAATCCATTGTCTTGTAAAAGAATAATTTTTTGGGCATACCTGACCTCTTCAAATTCATAGTCATAGTCAAACTCACCATCATTAAAATCAAAAGCATCTATCTGATCAATTAAATCAATGGATGGAGTTATAAATATATCGCCATCTTCCCTACAGATATCTGCCGGCAAGCCGTCAAAGTCTGTATTGGCAACTACACTGATGGTGGTTACCGCTGTAGCAATACAGCCATTGCCATCAATAAAACTGTAAGAAACTACATGGTCGTCTATGCCAGCATCCTGGGTGTTGAAAACATAAGCCCCACTAAAAGGTGCCGTTTGATCAGGGTCAGCGTCCATATCATAGGTTATTGCTGTGCCAGTAAATATGTAATCACTAGTAAGTGGGTTTGGCGGTACTGGATTTGCATCCAGGACGACATCACCAAAGTTGATGTCATAGTTAGGCTGGTCTGGCACTAGTGCCAATGTCACAATATTTTCGGGGTGGATGGTCACAGCCATTGTACTAGGATCTGAGATACAGCCATTCGGGTCTGTAATTAAAAGTTTATAAGTATAAGCAGTGTTTTCGCCAGTTGGTATCAGCTTAGGGTTGGCCCCTGGGTATACAGCACCTGTTGCAGTAGTTCCTGCACTATTGTCCAAGGTTTGACCACCTATTAGTTGACCAGAAAGGTTGTTTAGTGTTAATCTACCAACCGTTGTTGGAGAAAGTACTTCAACGGCCACCACATCCCCAGTGACACCACTTACTGCTTCAGTAACAGTTTGGCCCACAACAAAACCACTACCCGATCTGCCTGTATACCTGATGGTAGTTTGATCCATAGGGATGGCACTATCATCATTTAGTGTCCAGTTATAGATGTAACTACCAGCAACAGTGGGCCCACTTAACGTTGGTGAGCCACCTATGGTAATTTGTTCCCCAGCGCAGATGGTGAAATCATCGCCAGCATCAGCTCCTGGCTTGGCATTAATGTTAAAGGTGATCTCTGCAGATACACTTGGGCAACCACCAGCTCCGGCAGCCTTAACATAAAAAGTTGCGCTACCAGGGGCAACTATGGCATCAAGGTTTAACTCAGCATTAGCTATGAGGTCTGCGTTATCGAGTGGGCCATCGGTTTCGCCGTCATGTACTAACATCGTTTCGGCCTCATCCGCATACCATAGCCAATCTGTTTCGTTTTCACCTGCACCAAAAATGGAAACATCAAATCCATTTCCATCACATATTTCATAGCTGTTGTCAGCTGGAGGTGTAAGTTCTGTGCCAACAGTTAAATTGGCATACGAACGGCCATTTCCTGCATCTCCCCCGTTAACTGTTTGCGTACCACCCGCACCTACAATTCTTTGTAAAGTTCCAGCCTGAGCTCCTGAGGTGGCTTTTAGCTCCAAACCTGTTATAGTAACATCATCATCAGCACCAGTTCCATCAATCTTAAATTCAATTGTTATAGCAGTGCTTGAAATTGAAATCAATTTGGGCCAACCGGAATTAAAATCATCCGAACCAGTTTCAGACACAGTCACTGAAGCACCATTAGCAATTGTTCTAAATTCAAAACCTTGTGGTAAGGTTAGTATGAAACTCTCCTCACCCTGATTTGAAAAATCTCCATTGGCATCCTCATCAATCACAATTGGGCCTAGCAGCTCCCAATTTTCATCTCCAATGCATAATTGAAGCGAAGGAGCAGTAATAGATACACCAGTTGCATTATCAATTGCCAGGGTAGAAAACTCAATGAGCGTTGGGTTGCTGTCATTACCTTTAGCATCAACTGCCACCACGTATAAGTCAAAAGCAGTATTATCTGGAAGAAAGTTGATCAATTCATCTTTAGAACCAGTACTCTGGGAGTATGAACCACTTTTTATGGCCGCGGCACCCATTCCATCAACTCCGTTTTGAACATCATTGAGATCTGGTTCATTTGCTGTCCCATCTGTACCATCCGGCAAGAAAACATAAAATATAGTACTACTTTCATCCACTGTCAGACGGATTTCAGTTGAAGTTTGTAATGTATTATTGTCAGTAGCACCAGAAATAACTGGTGGCGTAACATCATCTGTTGTAGTGGTACTGGCTGTTTGTACCGCAGATTGATTGCCATTGTCATCTTCGGCAATCCAAAAAACTTCGTAGTCAGTTAATCCTACCAAACCATCTATCACCCCAGACTCGTCTGTATCTGGCCCTACATAGCTGAACATACCCATGCTCACATCATCGCCAGACACTGCAGATTTTACATCCGCTGCGGTGGTAATATCTGGATCTGAGGTTTCTCTCGTTTTCCAATGAATTGTTACTGCATTGGCCCTATCGGTAATGTTTACATTCAAGTCAAACTGGGTTTCTTGTACGTTTGTGACCACTGGAGGTGAATTGAGTGCGTTAACTACTGGATCTTCATCATCAGTGATAACAATATCAAAAGTGACTGCGTTGCCAGCCTGAGTGGTATTAACACCACCTAAAGCAATACCGCCATCATCAACAACCAGCAGAGTAACAGTGGCTGTACCATCAGCATGGGGTGCTGGGTCATAAGCTAAATAATCTGTGGTAGGATCGTTTAAGGCCGCCGCTGGTGTTATGGTTGGTTGCGAGGTAAATAAAGCAGGTACATCCGCAGATAACGAGTAACTCTGAACGTTATCCGTTTCAGTGCTACTGGCGCCAAAATCAATAGATGCTACTATATCTATCATATCGGCTACAGTAATAACATCCGATGAATTGGCAGCTTGATCAGGCCCACCAATTAACGTTGGTATTGGTTCATCATTAACGGCAGATATATTAATCTGCACAGTGCCAAAGGTTACAGGGGCACCACCACCGGCACCTGAGTTACCATTGTCATCAACCTCAACCGTAAAGGATTCTTCGTTATTGCCAAATGCATTTGAAGGGCCCTGATAAGTTATGTTACTAGCGGTATTTAGAAAGGTATTGAGGTTGGCTATCGTACCCTGTAAGGTAATTGTTGAACCGGGTGAGCCAGATACTGTGACACCACCCCCATTTGTAGAGGTGAAATCGCCATCAGTGGCTGTAAGAATTACGTCATTATTTGCGGCGCCTCCATTATCCGGGTCAAAAATATTAATACTACTAATGTTGACATTACCTGCAACATCTTCAGTTACTGTAATGCTGGCCGGTAATGCCCCGGCATCTGATGGGTCGTCATTTTGTGGAGTGACTGTAATATTAAAATCAAGGTCAAGAACAAACCCACCTGCGCCGTCGCTTACATCAAAACCAAAGATGTCAGATGATGTCTCACCTCCATCATGCTCATACCAAAGATTACCCGCGATTATATCAGCTTGCGTAAAAGTGCTTGCTGCCGCACTCACATCAGTATCACCTGCGTTGAAATCATCGCTATTATCATTGTCAATAAAGAGTGTGCCATTGGCTACGCCCTCAAGTGCTCTAATTGTAAAGGTAACAGCTGACGCTGCTTGCTCAGCATCAGTATATTCTAAATCTGACGTTGTGATGTTTGCAGTTGCGCCTTCGTCAAGGGTGATCGCTTCATCTCCACCGTTATCTGTAGGAGGAGTATTTGCAGAAGTCATGAACGTAAGCGTATTGCCTTCTGTAGTTCCTTCTGCGTTTATGGCATAAGCTATGAAACTATAGTTACTTGATGCCGCCAAACTGCCTATTGCACTTGAAAATGCCCCAGTTGCAGTACCTCCTTCTATTACTTGAATTACTGTTGAGCCATTTTGCTCCGCCACGGTGGGGGTTGGGTCAGTTGCTGTAAGCGCATAGACAAACCCTCGTTGAGTAATTGCTGTACCCCCGTCGGAAGTGATATCCCCATTTAGTGTTGCGCTTGAAATACCAACTGATGTAGCTGCATTCGTTGTTATTGATGGTGGGTCTAAAGCGGTAACCGAAATCGTACGGGTGTCATTGTTGGAATCAGCATTTACATCGGTAGCTGTAAAGGTGACGGTACGGTTCATAGTACCCGGAGTGTTAGAAGTCGACTGGTAACTTATCGCCCGAAGGGTTTGTTGCACCAGTGCATTCGTAGCATTTGAATTGAAGGTTATGGTTAGAGTAGTACCATTTGTAACTGTCCCCTCATTTGCACTTAAAGCACCAATTACCGTTGCTCCATTTCTTAGGTCAGTACCGTTGGTATTGATTGTGCCTACAATATTATCAGGTATACTAATCTCATCAGTGGCTTCATTGTTGGCAGTTATTTGAACAGTTAAAGTTCCACCATCCCAATCTGCATCTCCGTCGGCATCACTTACTGTTCCTGCTGCATCTATTTGGGAAGGGCCATCATCCTCCGTAAACGCTAAAGTTGAGTTATCAATGGAGATGGTTGGCGCATTGTTGGCAGGTGTTACATTGGCAACATTGAATAACGAAAAATGAGCATAAAATGCTCCACTGCCTGTAATATCTACATAAGTAATACCAGTATTATTTGCACCTAAACTAACATAAGCCCCATCAGTGTTGGCTATTGATCCACTAGTGCCCATGACACCATTATCTCCTGTGAAAGTAAATGTTGTAGCAGCTCCTGAAACATTCCAAACGTAGATGGAGTTAGTGCCATTAACATCAAAGGTTTCATTATTAGAAAAATGGAGTCTTACATTAGACTCACCATTGAACGAGTAGATTCCATCTTCGTTAACACCGGGTACATAATAAGTACCCGTACCACCTATGGTGCCATCGGCAACCAAAATGTACTCCAAACCCCCTGAGGTATACACGGAAGCATCAACAGTAGCTGCACCGGTGTAATCGCCTGCGTAGTTTATTTGATCAAATTGTATTACGCCAGTATACTGAAGTACACCTGTAAAATCTTTCATCGCAATTGACTCGGGAAGGGGTGTGGCTTCTATGTCACCCTTAGTTATTTCCAGGTCCCAATCACCGCCGAATGCCTCGTTGCCAGTTTTGTCAACTGAAGCTGCTATATCAGCATGTGTGTTGTTCTTTAAAATCTCAAGAAAATTTTCCCCTTCTCTACCCTTTGCCAACTCACAACCATACAGCATTAGGTCTCCGCCGGGTCTAATTGCCCTGTTCAATTTTACCAGTTCACTTAAGTTATCTTCAAAAGAGGCAGCATTAACAACCTGACCGCCAAGCTGCATAGCTCCGGCCTTAGCATGAGACACGATGTGCACAGCATCGAGTCCCTGATAGTTAGAGAGCACTTCCAATAAAGAAACAATTCCGTTTGCATCCTTGATTTCCACAACTTCTAAACCTGGCTTTACCTGGTTCAAAAACACAGATTTATTTTGAACGGCACCGTCAACAATGAGTAGCTCCTTTACTCTCCGGCCTTTCTCAAAATGAAATTCCTGAGAATCATTGCCCATGTTACCATTACCCTCATTATGTTGGCAATCAGTATTTCGGAAAGTTGTAGTTGAAAGCGGGGTTAGCCCTGTTTCAGCCAGGTATTGTTTGTTGTTGCAACCATATCCACCACGGCGTGTTCTGTAATAAGAACTAGGGGTACCCATTAGGGCAAGAGAAGAAGCCGAGAGTGCCATATGCAGGCAAGCGGTTCCTATCTTATTTGCTAATTTGCTGTGCATCTTTTTGTAATTGTTGTTCTGTTTTCTGCCTTTTTATTACTAATTAACTGTTGTTAACACATTTGCTTTTGGCGCAATTACACTGGCTCCAGTGCCAGATGTATCAGTCCAAAAAGCCATCTCACTATATTTTTGAAATAAATCCGGAGGTAATATTGACCTCCTGCTCTTATAAGTAACTTTTCTATTCACACTATGCAGGCCCTTCACGCCCAAAGAATAATCAAACTCGTCATGGGCGAATTCCACATTATCAAAATCGTGTTCGGAGTAATCCTCTTGGATAAATTTGTAGAGCAACGACATTGTCTTCTCTGGATGTTGGGCTAAAAGATCGTAGTCAATTAAAAGTAATCGTTCAGAATAATTTCCGTAATAAGCTTCTTTTAGTGCTGTCCAAGCCGACCCAACGATACCCCCATTAATCATGCTTTCACATCGAGAGTAAACGGTGTGCCTATTGTTGGCATTAAACATTTTGCTGTAATTGAAAGGGTTCTTTCTGTATATCAGTTCGAAGCTATCCATTATCCAGGCAGGGTTTCGGACGCAACAAATGACTTTGAAATCATCAAATAACTCAACCAACTGGTGAAGCCTTGCAGCCCACATTCTATTTGTATCAAATAACACATCTTTTTCCAGCACATCTTCATAATAGCTATTAAAGACAGCCTTACACATTCTCCTTCGCTTCTCTTCATTAAAAAAACTATAGAACTCGCTGCCAGCCCCAGTCTGTTCAAGAATGCCATTTATTAAAGAACCCACAGGGCTACTCATGCTGGCATGAAACCGGGCATTTTGTGACAATATCCCAGATAATAATGTGGAGCCGGATCTTGGCATGCCAGATATAAAGTGTGTTTTCATAGCAATCTTCAATATTTAATTTCGACCATCTCTATTTGAGAATATTGAGAAAACACGTTGAGTGATGAAGATATCGTTTGAGTCATAAGCCAATGATTCTAAGATGATATACAAATGAAAGGATTAAATTATACAATATCAATAAAATCTAATATAATATTCGAATAATTAAATTTTAGTTAGATTATTCCCTAATAGTTAAATAATATCTTTGATTCATCCAATAACGGAATTCTTGCTTTGAATGCACAACCAATCAGGTATACAAAAGGTATACACACCAAAAAAGCCCTCTCATTTAAATGAGAGGGCTTTTTTAGAATAAGTGAAAGCTAATTAATGCTTCACCACAAATTTTAGGTGCTCAAAGTCATCTTCATCGTTCCTGATGTAGAGCAAGTACATACCAGATGGAAGCCTTGAAGTATCAATCCTAAAGTTGATATCACCCTGCCTGGCATTACCAATTCTAATTTGGGCTCCAACCTGGTTGTAAACTGTGAATTCGATATCCGATTCCAATTTGCGATCAAAGGCTACCCAAACTTCATCACTTGCCGGGTTAGGGTAAACGGTGATCATATCCTCATTGAACTCATCGCCAAGAGCGGTTACAATATTGTCATCCTTATCACCGGCGCTCACCACACCAACCTGTAAGATTTCCCTGGTTTCACTATTCTGAACAAAGGCAATTACTTCCAGATTATCCGGGTCATTAACCCTGTCGATACGCCATGTGTGATTATGGTTAGTAATGAAATCACCATTGCCATCTATTAAATCAGAACCAGAGCCAGTTGGAAGAAACTTTCGGATCACGTTGCGTAATTGTATTCCCCCACTTGCTACTTGTCTTTCAACTACGGCCAAATAGAGCCTTGTGGTCTCAGTAACAACTTCAGGGAAATCGCTTAGTACAACATTTACCGCTACAATATCACCGGCAGTTGAGGCATCAAGTGCCATGTTCAACCCAATTGTTGGATCTTTGAGGGATTCTTTATTAAAGTCATTCTCCGTCCATGGTAACACCCTTGTGCTTGCACTACCCCCAGAAATTTGTGTGACTCCGTTCAACACAGAACTTGGGACGTTTTCAACACCATAAAAGAACACCCGGGCATTAGGATCTGCAGGATTAGATAGATTGATAGGATCTTGCCCTTCCAAGTCAGTTTGATAAGTAATAGTTACCCCATCTGAATTATTTATTGAAAGGTCATCCATCAGATTGGTAATTTCTGTATTGTGCTCCCCTATCTGTGGTCCGGCTTCAGAGGTTATTAGCCCTCCAAACTGCTCTACAAGTACTACTCTGCGTCGCTCTTCGATGATGAAATCATCCATACCAAAGCCTTCGAAGTTGTTTGTGTTTGCGCCCAGTGCAAACCTGAAAATCACGCTACTCCGCTCAGTCAAAGGTATCTCATCAAGTTTATGTCTGGATTCTCTCCACTCAGGTGCAACCGCATCACCCCAACCAAACTGTGTACCACTCTTCGTTCCCTCAGCAGTTTCAATTGATTGATCACCAGGATCACCTTGAATATTTTCATTGCTATACCAATTGATGCCGGTTCCTTTATCATCACCTGGCTCAGCAGCAATGTAATCCCCTAGAACTGTCCAACTTACTCCGTTGTCAGTTGAGTACTGAAGAGCAACACCATCCTGGGGCGATGTAATTGCAACAATATTCCTAAATCTTACCATGGGTCTTTCAAGACCGGATAAATCAAAACAAGGTGATAGTAAGAATGATTGTTCTTTTTCAACCACATAACCCTCTAGATTTGTTATCCAGGCTTTTCCATCCGTGATATCAGCAGTAATATCTGGTGAATCACCATCAGTAAGTTGTGTTTGATCAACGTTTGGAAGCCCCCACTCCCAGGTATTCCTTAAATCTCTACCTCCCTCTCTTTCCAAAATTGTGAGCCCATCGGAACCTTTAATATCCAAATCCCTTATATCTGGCATCCATCCATCAATAAAGAGATTTTGTGGTTCCTGGCCTTCCACCAAGTTAACCTTAACCACTGTTGGGTTTTCAAAGTCCTGAACGTAAGGTTGAGCGGATGTCACTGTAACTGTTGGCAGTACAGGCACCCGTCTTACAAATGATTTCTCACAAGTCAGCTCTGAGGTAATGGTTAAGGTCACCTCAAATACAGATGACTCCGTGAATGTGTGTTCGAACCTGAAATCATCCGAAGTAAACGGTGGATCATCATCTGTAGGATCACCGAGGTTATTGACGCTTCTTGTTCGTTCAATCACAGTGCCATCGCCAAAATCAAATCTGATACCAGTAATTGTAGTACCATCCTCGAGGGTTTCTGGTCCGGCGGTAAAGGTAAATGGCTGTGCAGCGCATAATCCATCATAGTCAAATGTTGGTTCTGGTAGTTGACCAACTTGTATCCTAACCAACTTGGGTTCACTTCTACAGCCATCCCTTGTTTCTGTTACAAAAATGTCCACTGCTGAAGCATTGTCAATACTTGTTACTCCTTGAGCTTCCAACTCAGAAAACAAAATTGATGCGCCAGTTGTAGAAGCTGTAATAAGTGGCTCTAAAGTGAATTGTGAAGGGTTATTAGTCCACCATTGATAAATGGAACCTGTTTGCGGAGATGCAATATCGAAAGTTGTCTCCGTAACGGTACCATCTGTACAGAAAGTATATAGTTCTCCCGTTTTATAGAGTTGTTCAGGAGTATTAGCATTATCATCATGATCGCCAAATTCAACAATATCAACCCCAGTAGTAACAGGTGCATCTGGAGTTTGGAGTAATATTACTTCCACCGGAATAGCTTCAGACGAACAACCATCGTACACCTCATCCACAAAATTAGTAATCAAGAAAACATAAAAAGTCGTTGTGCCTGATTCAGCATCATCGCCTACTCCTATTTGGGTTGGGTATGAAGGCTTAAAAGTCCTGTCTCCAAAAGTGCCTTCTTTCAATGGAACGTAAGTTTCAACATCCAGAGGATCAAAGCCTGCTTGGTTGTAAGTAGACTCACTGTAGAACCTTACCCTGTCTGTAGTATTGAGTCCTGTAGCCGATAATGTAGGCACCCGTGTATTTATGGCATTATCATCGCTGTTGAATGGGATACAAACCTGATTACCGTTAATTATATTATCACTAACCAAATTAACTGGTTCTTCCCGTGGATCTTCGAAAACGGTAATATTCACTTCAAGGGCAGCACTTTCACAACCATTGAATCTAGGTATTGTTCCATCATTAATATCCGCAGTTTGAGTTACAAGGAATGTATGTTCACCACTGGTTAGAGAACCACCCAGTCCAATTGCAGCTCCAGTTACAGTAGCTCCTGTAGCTACCTCAGGGCCAAATACTTCAACATCACTATCATCTGGTGATGAGTACCATGTGAATGTACTTGAGCCCTCACCAGTTACTGTGATGTCTGCAAGTGACTCACCTTCACACAAGAATATCTCGTTTGTTCTGGTACCGCTAACGTCAAAGTTTTCAATTACCGGCACTGCAGGAATATCATAGATGATGATCTCAATCAGTGTTGGATCACTTTCACAACCCTCGAAGTTATCGAACTCTATTCCCGCAGGAAGGCCGCCTTCAAAACCATCGGCAGTGGTAAAATCTGTTTCCTGAGTAACTATGAAGTGCCTCCGAACAAAATCAATGGTAGGGTCATTCTCCTGGATACCGACAATACCTAAGTCCTCAGCTGTTACTAAAGAAGCATCCATGGCAGCATTGGTACTTCCTTCTAAGCTTATTTCACCTTGGTTGGCTGCTGATGGATTAGAACGCTTCCATACATAACGCAAGCCGTTCATATTGGCATAATTGCTAGCGGCTTCAAAGGCATGTTCAGTGCTAATATCACCAACGCAAAAGCTTAGAGTATGAACTGGTATATCTGTCATGTCAACTGTTAATGTGCTAGTTTGTGTGCTAATCTGGTTTCGGTTGGCATTTGAAGGCAGATCATTATAGGCAGTAAATCCAGGAGGTTCTTCAAATGGGTAAACTGTAATAGATATCCTCACAGGATTACTCTCACAACCTTCAAAACCACTACCAATCAAGTCGGTTTGGGAATCGTCATCAGTAGTCTGGGTTACCCAGTAATAATAAGTGGTCTCAACGCTAATATCGGCGCTGAAGTTACCACCACCAGGAGGTGTACCTGTTGATGTACCTGTAACAACCCCTGCTTCAAGATCACCTTGTGTGATCTCTCGACCTAGGGCATCTGTTGGGTCAATTTCAGAGTCGAAATTAGCTGCGCTTGCGTCGCCATTATACCATCGATATAGTACATCAGTTGTTCTTGGAATAGAAATTGGATCTAAAGGATCTGTATCACAGATATAATACTCTTTCACTAAGAAAGAATCTCCAACAAGGCTTGGGTCGTCTAGCGTCACTGGCTCTGAGTGAATAATTACATCAACTCTGGATATTGTAGATGTACAACCCACAAATGTGCCCACATCAGATCCATCATTGTCGTTGAATTCATTTCTGATCACATAGAAATGATAGGGTGTATCACCATTTTCATTGAAATCATTTGGGGCAAAATCCTGACCTGAATCATCCAGAGCCAATTCAGTAGCTGATGCCTGTGGCCCCCTATGCAAAAGATTTGTGCCGGCAAGGGCATCTGCTTTTGTAGGATACCACTGGAATGACAGTTCAGAAGTAGCAGTTACTACCGGACTACCACCATCCAAAATTGTAATAGCTTCGTTCTCTGCAAATAGGCCTCCAGAGCCTGCAACCACGTTGGAAACCTCAAGCACTACATTGTTTGTAAAATCATTCACAACATCAATATCGGCAGTGGCTCCTGTCACGTCACCAAGAACTGTGTAAGTGTCCATGATGGTTCCGGAAACATTCGATAGGGGCAAGAAGCTAATGTCAGCTGTTAGCGAACCAAATGCTGTTACCCTGCTAGCATTATCTGCCAGCAATGAGAAGTCATCTTCGCAATACTCGAATACATACCACTGGTCGATATCGGCCTCAGTAATATCATTGGTTTTGTTAAACCTTGTTGGATTAACTGCCTGTGGGAATGTAGGTGAGTTGGCCACTTCATGAACAATAATCCTCACAAACATCGATTCTCCTTCACAACCAAGGAAATCGACCGCATTAATTGGGGTATTGACCAAAGGCTGCCTATCAGTTACCTGCGTAATTTCGAATTCATAAACGCCTTCTCCAGGGCTTACTGACCCAAAGAGTTCATTTGCAGTTACTTTGAAGCTATTGGCACTACTTGTAATAAACGATCCATCGTCATTTGTAAAACCAGGTGCCTCTGGGTTTGACCTGTTACCACCATCTGTAAATTCAAACCAGTTGTATTTAACAAAAACTGATGGGGTTTCAATCTGCAAAGCAAATGTTGCATTGATGTCGCCCTCACAGAATTCATAAACTTCAAAGCCTCCGTCTGTGAAATTGAAAGTAAGCGGTTGTGAATTAAATGTAGTTGTCTGATCTACTACAGGAGCAACTGGCTCCGGGTGAATTGTAAAATCAGCATGACCTGTATTGATACAATCTTCCCCCAATGGGTCAGCACCTGTCTCTGATGTGTAAACAATCCTGAAAGTAGTAGAACTATTGAAGACATCATTGGTTACAGCACCGAAGACGGCTGTAACCAAATTACCAAAATCAATATCAGCATCAGCACCAGTACCCGCCGCTGATGCAATTGGCAGATAATTGCCTGCCCACGCCCTTGCCCTTGGTAACTGTGTAAGCGTCGCAGATGACCCAGCCGGTTCGGCTGGTGTATCTGAAGTGCTGGCAAGGTTAATAATGTTAATTGTCTGTGCACCTGCATTCAATGCAGAGATAACAAATGACCCGTTGAAAACGGGATTAGCTGCTCCAGAAATCACAATTCCATCGCCTCGCTGGAAAGTATTATCAGTTGGGAAAGCGGCATCAAGGGTAAGTGTGACAATGTTGTTGTTACCTGGAACAATTTTATCAATCCCTAATCCGTTTTGAGGGCTTTCATCCTCTAAGAAATTTAAGGGTGCCCCTGCAACTTTTAAAGTTGGTCCGGGAGGTGGGACTGCACCATCATCAAACCGCTCTGGATTGTAAATGCTTATTGTAGTGGATGTCGCACTTATTACTTCAAATGAACCGTTGTTTAATTCTTCAAATGCAGCCCTAACCCTCAAGGTATCACCTGCAAAAATGCTGGCATTGATGTTCGTTTGGTTATTAAAAGAGTAGGTAATAACGCCTCCAAAGTTGGTGATTTGACCTGTTGCTCCGTTATTAAACGTTATGGGTTCACCAATCCTAAAACCATCCAAACTTACTTGAGCCAGGCCGTGATCATTTACGTTTACAGGATCGATGGCCATTAATGAAATTGTCGCGGCAGTAGTTGTACTATCCCCTGTAACTGAGGTGGCCCCAGTTGGATCACCACTTTTTAAAATAAAAGCCATTCCGAAGCTGTTGGCGAACAAAATTTCGTCAACTTCCATCTCATCAATACCATCAAGATAATATGCCTGATAGCCGGTTACCGCTTGCCTGTCGCCTGCTACTGCAGCATTTAAGTCGTTAGAACCAGTTTGGAATGTGATGGCCGCATCCGTTACACAATATTCTTCATTAAGGTTGTTGATGGTTACCTCTGGTAAAGGGCTGACCTCAGTTTCAAGAGTACCCACATTTTGTGAGGCTGCGTTGCCGTCAACTATTTGACGAATCAGTTCAACTGTACTCTTGTTTCCTGCATCCCTGGCATTTATGCTACTTGCCAATGAAGGATCAAAATCATATACATTGAATCTGTATGGTATAAAGACAGTTTCATCAAACAGGAAGGAGAACCTTAAACCATCAGGGTAGAGATCCATAGCTCCATTCGTGACACTGTTTACGATAATATAGATTAAATCATCAGGATTGGTTCCGTCAGTGAAGCTGCTGAAGTCTACAGTGAGTGTGACGGAGGTACCGCCAACGGTTACCCCCGTAACAGCTCCGGTTACAACGTCTTCACTTGAGCCGTTTTGTTCCGTTACTTCATAATTAGCCGTATTGCCCATAGCAGCACCGCTTATTGCCTGTCCGAAATCAATTACTACCTGATCACCAGTACTTGGGCCTCCAGCACCACCGTCTGTGTAAGTGACTGTCATATTAATACCGGTGTCAGTAATGCCATCCCCAACGACAATAACGTCAAATGATTGATTTACTGTAGCATCATCAGCTAAATCAGCCTGATCAATTAGAGCTTGAATATCAGAAAGTGCTGGTAGGATACCATGGTCAATTTGGTAATCATCACAATACACTGCTGCAATTCCTTGGGCGGCGTCAACATCACCAGAACTTACGAAAAGCTCTCTTACACCAGTTGTCTGACATCCAGTTACCTGGTTCTCAACGGTATAAATAATGTTCTCACTATCAGCAAGACCAGCGGGTACCCATTGAATGAAGCCATCCGTCAGGTCACCGTCCGTCTGAAGTCCGGCAGATCCACTAAATACCTCAGTAGCGGGTGAAACCGGAATATAAGTCCAACTTGGATCACCGAAAGGACTTGAAATAGAATCATTCTGGCTGTCATGCGGTGTTACCTGAATACTTACAGGGGTAGATTGGTCATCACGATAGTTTGTGATAGTAGGTTCGATAAATGTTACGAGTTCCTGACCCCTAACCGTCAATTCAATGGTGTTGTCTTCATTAACTTCGGAAACACAACCAGTGTCATCATCAACAAGAGTAATTTTATACTGCCTTCTTGAATATTGAAAAAGGTCAATAGTTCCACCCATATCTTCAAACACTTCGGGTGTAATGGAAATAGCAGGTAAATCATCCAGCAACGGATTGATTGTTTCATTAACCTCTGAACTGGTATTGTATTCCCGAATAGCTGTATTGTCTAGCTGAGTCCAGGTATAATTGGCATCGCCTACACCTCCAGGGGTTGCATCAATTGCTGTTAAATCAACCTCATCACCGATACACATAAAGTTCTCAGCATTGTTAAAGAATCCACTTTCTGGCACAATTACAACCTGAGGTTGAACATTCAACTGAATATCGAATGTGGCCGCAGTACTTGGGCATAAACTGGTTTGATCCCTCTCTATGACGAAATATTGGTAAGAATTATCAATTGTAGGATTGATTCCTAAATCCGCTGTGATATTGCTCACTCCACCACTGGTTACTGAATTTATCGTGGCCTTACTACTGATGAAATCTGTACTATTAATAATACCCGACCCGAAAGCTACCTGGATAGTGTTTCCATCAGCAAAAACAACCTGACCTGTGTTATAGCCAGATGTTGCAGTGACAACTTCATTCAATTGAAAGTCTGTTCCTGTGAATAATGAATAATCCACTGTGTAATCAATGGTAGAATAAATAGGTGTTACACTATTAATTGTGCCTGTGGCAGTTCCAGTGTTTGAAATTGTATTCCCTACACTAAAAGCTCCACTTGTATACTCAATTACCATAACACTTCCATTATCAAAGACCACATTACCAGTTCCCGGCCCATTACCTGTAATAGCGTCACCAACAGAAAATGCATTGGTAAGTAAGGTGTAAGTCATTGTTACCTTTTGAACCGGAATTGTTGCATCATAAAGCAAAGTATTAAGTCCGGCATCGGTGTACCACTCAAAATTGGTTTTATTGGTTGTATTGACATCGCCAATCTTAGCAAGATTACCTGCCGTTAGTAATTGATCATTTTGACAAAATCCATTTAACAATGTCAAGTCAATATCAGAAGGCTGGGCTGGGCTATCAAATGAATTGAAATCTGCGTGAGACCGGCCGCTTCCAGGGTTGTTATTATTCATAACGGCTGTTCCACCAAAATCAGTGGTCGGTAGCCTTTCAAGGAATACTGTCGTTAAGTCGGTAACTACAGTGGCAGTTACCTCAAGGCCAGAAATTGTTATTTGGTCAAGTCTGTTATCATCTGCTACTGAATAAGTTAACGTTACAAATGATTCCTGAACATCAATTGCTACTGTATTACCAGCAATGTTTCTGTTGCTAATTGGAGAAGCTGTTGCGGTACTTGGTACATCAAAAGCGAACCCAGAAGGTAATGTCAAAATAAGCGTCTGAGCAGCTCCAATTCCGAAATCTGTATTTGCCCTTTCAGCAATAATTATATCATCAAGAGCAAAGAATTGTCCTGTACATAAGCCAGGAATTGAAGGTACCGTAATATCCACGCCTACACCATTACTTGCGGGAGGATCTGTGATAACTTCTATTTCAAAAGGAATTGAGGTATTAGCCGGACTTTCGTCATCCTCACCTACAATCCAAATATCATAAGCCGTGTTGGGTGATAAGAACCCTATGGCAGCCTCAAAAAATACTGCTGGGCTACCAATATTTGCCTCAGGGTCTGTTATTTCTATTGAACCAAACGTAACGACCTGACTATCATCTGAAAAATCAGGGTCTGGGTCAGTACCACCTACAATGTCAGCAAATGTTGGTAACCTATCTCCATCAATATCATTGAGGTAGACAATATAATCCACAAATCCTTTTTCGGACATAGCCGCTTCAAGGGCCACTGATGTTGGGAAAGTATTATCATTCGTAATTTGTGCGTTGACCACAGGAGGACCAGAATCAAAGTCCGTTGTAATGGTAACAGGATTTGTTGACACTACGATGCTCTGGTTTAAGTCTGAATCTTCAACAAATACATAGGCGAAATACTTCGTATTGGGGTCAAGGCCTAAAGCACTGGCAACAACTACTGAACCAACCCCACTATCATATGTGAAAACACCATTTAAGTCACCAGTAGTTTGAACATCAGTTTGGGTAGGGAAATCTGGGTCATTGACACCAGGGTTTCCATCATTAAATGGATCCGGATCCTCAATCATCATGAAGTAAACATCTACATTATTTTCAGATAGACTCACGGTTAGATCTACACCCTGGTCATCATTAGGATCGGCTTGTAAGGCCAGGATTGGGTTGAATGTATAAATCTCATTGGGATCAACAAGTACGTTGCCACCATATTCATCGGAAGCTACAGATGCATCCTCCTCAAAATCACTACTTGCGGAATTCAGAGCAATGTTTGAAGTCAGAATTTCAAAATTGAATTCATCACCAACAGCTGATAAATCAACTCCTGGTTGAATGTCAAGGTTTAAGGTATAAGTTCTTGCCGTGTTGTCTTCTATATAACCAAAACCTACGGGCGACGAAATATCAAGTCCACTGAATGTAATCGTATTAGGCATTGAGCTAACAACACCCGTTTCAAAATCAAGTGAAAATATGCTCACATCCGCAGTCTCAGTAGAACTTTGGCCTTCAATTGTTTCACCTACAAGAAATTGACCAGATACAGATTCAATTATAGCAATATCACCGTCATCTGAAATAACCCTTGCTGTTGCCCCTGAATTCAGACCTAATATTGTCTCACCCCCGCTGAATAAACCAGACGCAAATTCATGGTCTATTGCACCACCTGCGGTCAATGTCGCTGAACTGATCACATTGTCCCACTCGCCAATCCGATTTGTGTAAGTGGTAGCTGCTGTCGGAGCGCCGTTAATAGTTGCCTGAGCACCATTGGTTACAAAGTCAGCCAATGTAAATCCAATACCAGAGATATTAATCAAGGTGATATTGAAGCTTCCTCCACCCAGGTCATTAATTGTATTGATATCACCTCGGGTATTTGAACTCGAACCTATAATCGTTTGGCCTATAGCGAAAGAACCATCAACCGTTGCAATATCGAGGTCTGATGGGCTGTTAATTCCTGATACCAGTGCCACTGAACCATTTTGAATAACGTCACCATTGCTAAATGTTCCAGAAAGATTGGATAGGGTAAGATCGTTAAAAGACCTACTAACCACAGCTGCGGTTTCTCCTGCTGTAACATTAATGATCTGATCATCAGCTAGGATAGAGCCATTGGTTTCATTGATGATGTTGGCGATTTGCCTTGCGTTCTCTGTGATCTGGATACCTTCTACAAGCATATCCAGGCCGTCACCATCTACTGCGCCGTCATCATCTATCGTGAATTCAAAAACAGCTTTACCTGGAGATGTTGTAATTAAAGGAGAGATGGTAGTATAACTTGATGCTGTGGCTTCTAAAGTACTTCTCGGACCT
The DNA here is from genome assembly GCA_040222875.1 of Cyclobacteriaceae bacterium. Taxonomy (GTDB): domain Bacteria; phylum Bacteroidota; class Bacteroidia; order Cytophagales; family Cyclobacteriaceae; genus JAJCYL01. The sequence goes on from JAVKCG010000027.1 coordinate 289,735, forward strand.
GAAGGAGTTGATGATACCGGAATTCTCTGAGAAACAGTTTGGTTGGCTACATCACCTATATAGAAAACCGCAAAATGATATTCTGTGTCGTTTGTCAGTCCAGTGATGACAGCCGATGATTCCAAACCATCTGATGCGTCATCATTAAAAACAACATAATTGTCGTTATCGGTTAAGAGCGCCTGAAAACCAGCAAATGATGCACTTAGGTCAAACAGATCTGTTGCGTTGTCACCAAAAACCGTATTAGCAGTGTAGGAAATTCCTAAGCCATTCATTTCCAATCTATCGACATCCACATCAACAAAATTGTCACCTGCATTATCCCGCTCACTTGCGATAATTACTATTTGTCCTACACAGGCATCATCACCCACACCATTCGTCCATTCTAAAACCACCCTTTCATTACCACCTGTTGCCGTTAGTCCTGATATCCCAAGTGGTGACACTCCAGATACTGACAGTGGAGAAGAGAACAGATCATCGCCGGTACTTCCGTTATCCTTAAAAGCATAAGCTATAAAGTCGTAGGTGTCTGTGGTGTTAACATTAGAGATTGAAATATTTCCAACACCGGCACTGTTGATAACGGCAACTACGCTGGCCCCACCATCAGCAGATGCGCCATCCCCAAATACATTGTTTCCATCATTAGTCGGGGCGTCCTCACCTGTTCGGCCAACAGCTGTAAAAATGGTTGCAGAACCGGGTGAATCCCCCGCCTGGTCATCAGTACCATCTGTCCGGCCACTGTTAGTTATTCGAAGTGAAGAGGCGGCCACCGAAGTAATTGTGAATGTGCCATCGTTGCTACCAAATGTTTCACCACTCACCTGTAACAAATCCCCAACATTCACGAAAGTTGTGAAGTCAGGAGCGCTGTTGAAAGCATACTCAATTGTATTGCCAGAAATATGGGTAATTGTAGTAATGTCTAGTGAGGAAACCGCATTCTCATCATCTGTATTATCAATTCTTGATGGATTTATTACTCTAATTATGTCATTAAAATCATCTACAACGAATACATCAAAAATGCCATTGTTAATACCGTTAAGAGCTCCTCGTACTGTTAAGAAATCACCGCTTTGAAGGCCTGAGAGATCAACGCTGCCATCAAGTTGATAATCAACCAAACCACCATTATATGTAATGCTTGATATTCTCAGGTTATTCAAATTAGTAAATGATTGACTGATGTCACCGCCAGCATCGGTACCGTAAATCACAATGCCATCCCAATTTTGACCAAAAGTGCCAGCGGGATCGCCGAATGTTAAGTTAATTTCATTTGATGCAGCGCAGTCTTCGGCAAATGCTGAAAAGCCAGTTGGTGCACCAAAAGGAGTAGCAGCTGCATCTAAGCCTTCACTTACAATGTCATCAGTGTCATCAAATAAAAATGCCCTGAAATTATACTCAATGGTATTTGTGAGGCCGGTGACAACTGCAATACCATTACTAGTTGAGCCTTTATATACTATATAATTCTGATTGTTATTTCCAACACCACTAATATCCAGTAAATCGTTCGCGTCTGACCTGCTACTCCAAATAGGATTAGATGAGTAAGCTGATGAAGCAACCGAGGCTTCTAAAGAAGCTGCATCTACTCCTGATTCAATTGGAGCACCCTGCCGGGCAACGATAATCATATCGTCTATACACCCGTCAGCAGATGGCGCATCCCATGTTAGGGTAATTGAATTATTTCCACCTGTTGCAACCAGATTATTTAATCTTGTTGGCTGAACAGGGCCTAAATCTATGCCTGACGATGCTTCGTCATCCGAATTTCTGTACGCAAATGCCCGGAAATAATAATTAAAACCGGCATCAAGATTTGTGATGTCAAAATCACCGTCATTATCTGAAGCCAGATTTGTTATAATAAATTCAGCACCCTGCTCAATTTCAGAGGTCGCTGGGTTTCCATCGTCATTTAATACAACTATTGTTCCATTGCCAAAGGTCAGATCACCCGATATTGGATCACCATTGACCAATCGGGTTTGAAGCTGGCTTTCGTCAAAGCTCACAGAGCTTCCCCTTCTGCCAACCAAAATCACACCCTCAAAAGTTGTTCCGAATGTACCTGATGGTTTAGTCCAACTAACATTGATCCCATCCACGAAACAATTGGCCATAAGGCCAGATGCATTCCCAAACAAGTTGTTGGTGATTGAAAAATTGGAAATAACACCTAACGGGTTATCAAATGCATCAACAATATTCCCAAACCCATCATAGCTGATGGTTACATTTTGACCAGGACTAACTGGAGAGGTTAAAGTGAATGTTATACCTGTGGTACCATTCAAAACAGCCATTGTAGGAGCCTGTCCATCAATCGTAAAGCCACTGGCTAAGCTTCCAACTGACCCATCGATATCTTCATCGAAAGTAACCTCAAGTACATTGGATGATAAAGCGTCAACAGGCTGCACATTAATAATCGCATCTGAAATTACTGGTGGAACACCATCAAATGTAATGGTCGCTTCATCAGCTGCAGCGTCCACTGAGTTACCGAAAGTATCGGCTAAAGCCGCCGCATTTATAGTGATCACCGTCCCGTTTGGCACATTAGACGAATTTACAGCAGGACTTACATCCAGTATTACGGTAACGCCATCTGGTTGTAAAGTTGCGGCATCAGGCTTAACAAATGGTGCATTTGAAACATCGTAGTTCGATGGGTCATTGGCAAGCTGGCTATTCATTGCGCTACCTTCAATAAATGAAACCTGCAAAGTGTTCTCATCTATAAAGATGATGTCAGTATCCATTTGTGGCTCAGTCAAATCAAGGATAATTGACTGATTGTTTGGAGTGGTCATAACATTCCCAATTACATCTTCAACTCCTGACATATTGAGGTCGATATTATCACCCTCTAGGGCATCGGTTAAATCAGCAGGGGAAACAAGGTTTAATGTAATTTTGTTCCCATCTACAGTAACGCTGCTTGGGTTGAATGGGTCACCGACGGCAGCAGCACCACCGGCATCTGGGTCAACATTGGGGCTGTTGATTTGATAGTTCGTAGGGTCACTGGCCGTGGTTAAATCTAAACCTGTGCCATCCTCAGTAAATGTGAAAGTCAATTCATCAATGCCTACGTACGTTAAGTCCAGGTTGAACACCGGTTCCTGGGTGTCAAAAATGATGGAAGCTACATTATTAGTGGCATCATCAACGTTATTGCCAGCTAAATCAAGCACTCCGCTAACAATTATAACTAAGCTATCACCTTCAACTGCTGCTCCAAATGTTTCGGCCATTAGTGTAAGCGTTACAACACCTCCACTATGCACAGCACTGAAGGGATCGATAGAGCCCTGGCGCAGAAAAGGTGTGCCACTCGGATCGCCCCATATCTCCCCAACATAATTAGCCGTGTTTTGGGCGGAAGCAACATCCAGACCACTACCTATTTCATTTATAGTTACTTCTACTTCTGTAGCTGAATTAAAACCCAGTAACTGGTTTATTTCAGGAGGCGCAAGATCCAAAACCAAATTAGTAGTTTGATTGGCCCCTGCGTTAATTGACAAGTCGAAATTGTCTTCGACATCTGCGACATCCACAACAATCTCATCACCATTTCCTGCCGCACTTAAATCAGTAGACAAGCCAGCGTCAAATGACAAAGTAATTGTATAGGTTGGCTGAGAACCAGTAACGTTCACACCCGTAACAGTTCGCATTTCATCTTCTCCAGAATCACCATTGTTACCGAAATCAAGCGTTACAGTATAATTGGCCGGATTGAAGGCCGAATTAGTCCAATCAGGGGACATATCATCAGTTTCTAAGTTCAAACCGCTGTCGGCCTCGGTGATATCAAATGTCAAGGTGACATCATCTGTTTTAGTAAGGTTATCAACTACAGTTGGTTCTGTATTGTCAATAGTGAGGACGAAAACAGGGGTTCCATCGTTGATGTTATTTCCAACGTTATCTAAAATATTAAGCATGTTCAAAGTGATGCTACCTGTTTCTGCTGTGAAATCGCCGGCAGACAGTCCAGTTAAGGTGACAACAGAACCTGATAATGAAGCTCCCGAAAACGTGGCTCCTGATTCACCCTCACTGACCAGATCAACCGTATACAAAAGTTCATTCTCTGCGGTCGTCTGATCCATACCGGAATGTGGTTCGTCAAACTCTACTTCGATTGATGTTGCTGATAGAATATTAATAGCTATTGGCTCCGGAGCATCAAAATCCAGTTCAAAGAAAAAATCATAAGAGGGATTGAACCCTGTTGGTATCGAACCGCTATTCAAATCATCAATCTCCTGTACTTGAATTCTGGCTAAATCCCCTGATTGATGATTAGTCTCTCTAAAGTTGTCACCGCCACCACCACCGTCAAATTGTACATCAACAGTGTTAGTACTTGGTGTAGTACCAATAATCGAAGCGAAAAAATCAGAATAACTACCACTTCCGAATTGTTCGGCTCCAATTGAAAAGTCGAAATCATCTACTGATGCACCAGCTAAATCTTCGGTGAATGTTACGGTAATATCTTCAATCCTTTTGATTCCACCTCCGGTAACTACGTAACTAACATCTATTATTCTTGGTGGAATATCATCATTTAAGGCAATCGCAGCTTGAGTAACATTGGTCCAAACATCCCTTTCATCGACAGTTGCAGAAGCTCCACCCGCATTGTTATCAATAGCATCTGCTGCTGCAAATGGCCCATTAGCAATATTGGTAATTATTAATATAGAGTCCTCATCCACAAGATGAACATCCGCGGTTTTTATTCCACCATCATCAATCGGGTTCACAAGATCGAATGTTCCTGTGAGACTTGAGTAATTCAACGATGAGTAGGCTGATCCACTTGTAGAGGCATCGGCAATATCATTTCCCCATAAATCAAGCACCCCACTTACCTGAACTTCAATTATCTCCCCTTGAGGGATCGGAGAGAGATCAATTGTTAGGGTCGCTATGTTGTTAATGGCATCATAAACTGCTATGACTGGGTTGCCCAAATTTGTGGCGTTGTCAGTAGTTACAGTATAGTTGGCCTCATTGTTAGCTGAACCTGAATAATTTGGTGATCCGGTATCAGTTTCGTCATTAATACCTCCACTACCAATATCAAACATTTTTACTTGCAACGTAACGGCATCAACCCTATTAACTCCGTGAACAACTACACCTGGGGATATTCGGTCTACCTCGAGGTCGGTTGCAGTCAACATCCCTGAGTTATTACCGAATTTATCCAGGACATTGTCAATATCAAGTGAAATTAGCTCACCATGGGTTAGTCCAGAGATATCCGGATCAAAGTTCGCTGATTGCAGTGTGAAGTCACCAACCGCTATTTCATCTGGGTCAAGGCCAGTTCCAGTTTCTAAGAAACTTACTAGTAAATGCGTATCATCAATAAATGTAAATTCGTCAGAAGCTGCAAAAGCTGGTGGTGTAACATCAATTAGTAATAATGCAATATTATTATTGGCCCCAATTGCGTTGGTAAAGTTGTCCTCTATTCTATTATTGGCAACAACCCTTATCCTTTTGCCCTCGTCTCCGGTTAAGGTTAAAGATGAAAATGGTGTACCTACAAAATCAATTGTTAATTCTTTGGTCGTATTGTTGTAGCTAACGGCACCGCCATCAATATCTCCAAAATTGAGATAATTGGAATAGGTATCAGTTCCAACCCCCGTTTCAATTTCAAAATCGTAGTTGCTGTCGGAACCACTGTTACCTGCATCCAGATAAAGCACAGATTCCGGCCAGGATGCGGGCCCTTGCTCATTCAAACCACTTTCACCATCCGGTTCTACAAAAGTGAGTATTAATGTATTGTCATCGGATTTTTGTAGAGCGGGGTCTACAGCAGGCGCATTTCTGTCAGCTGTTAAGGAAGCTGAATTGCTCTCTCCTGAGTAGGGGCCAGTAAAATCTCCCTGGTCATTACCAAACCGGTCTGGTACATTATTTACAACTACTGAGATGTTATTGCCTGTGTTGGCATTGCTCAAATTCGAGGCTCCGAAATTTAGGGTTACAATCGGCTGACTAATAGTGGATTGATCAATACTTATTGAGATCGGAATTCTCGGTACACCATTAGATAACACAGTATAGTTGCTGATTTTTAAAGCTTCGGTTTCATCTAACTCCGTTTTGATATTGTCACTTAACTGATCAAAGACTACCAGTAATTGGTTATCACTTATGTAAACAATTTGAAGCACATCTGGTGGGTCACGGTCAAAATCGAGTGAGAGTGTATTATCAGTAGGCCCACCCCCTGCAATGTGTGCAACATTACCAAATAAATCAACCACTCCATTGGGCTCAACTTCGATTCGCCAGTCGTCATCAACCCCTGACAGATCTGTGAAATTCAAGGTAATTTGGTTGCCATCAATATCAACACTATTTGGATTAAAAGATCCACCAGAAGGGGTGTCTGTTGCATCATAAATTTGGACATCGTAACTGGATGCTGCAGCAAGAGATGTAGGTTCGAGGCCACTTGAACCAACATCATCAATTGCCAACAATAACTGTGTATCGTTCAAATAAATGAGCTTTTCGCCGGGACGATCTACTGGAAAGACATCAACTATTTCGGGTTGGTCTTTATCGAGTTGGAAAATGGCATCGTTTAACGATGAGCTAACTGTATTGCCCGATTCATCTAATACATTTGAAACAACCACCCTTACATTATCATCAGAAGTTACCCCACTTAAATCAACATCAAGTGAAATAGTATTTAAGGTGAGTGTTGCTGTGGTGGCCATCACACCCAAAGGAGTTGTGGGTGTTATGAGTCCATCGCTAAAAAACGCGTAGTTATTGACATTCTCGGCTGTGGTTTGATCAATTGCATTGTCGTCATCAAAGTTTATTTCAATAGTAGATGCACTGAAATCAGCATTAGCGGTAACAAAGACCAGATCTGGATCCACCACCGGGTCAGTTTTATCTATATCAAAAGCTTCAGCGCCATCAGATGCCGTCCACGTATTAATTACAACTGGACTAATTCCTGTGGCGTCAATAAATTCTAAAGTAATGTCGCCTTCGCCAGCCCCAATATCTGCAGTCACAGTCCAAGCTGTGCCTGAACCTGATACATCAGTAATGCTTGTACCTGTTAAACCATTAACATTAAGGGAGAAGTTATCTGAAGACACTCCAGACACGGATGTATCAAAAGTTACATCCCATATGACCTCATTCATCACACCACCATTGGTTGGGTTTGCACCTTGCCTGGTAATTGCGGTTACCTGTGCTGCCGAATTATGACCTATCGTTATTCGGTTTGTACCGCTGCTAGCAAAGTCGTCAGTCGCCGGAAATGTTCCATCATGGACAGTAAAATCAAACTCAAATGTACCAGTGGCATTGGTAGTGAAATATTTAAGGAATCCAACGGAAATAAAAATTCTTAGCACATCTTCATTGTCCTGAATTAATTCATCATCTCCAGCTAAATTAAACTCACCATCAAAATCCAGATCGAGGAATAGGTTGCCATTACCACCAGCAAGTTCACCATTGAGACCTGCCACATTGGAAGCATTGCTAACCGCGGCATCCGTGACTATAATTTTTGACATATTGTCACCATCGGGGTCGAAAAACGGAATGTCTTCCTCCTGAATAGTAAAAACCTGGTTTTGAATGGCCTGGACTGTATTATCTGCAGTTTGTGGTCGTTGATATACTGTAATCCCCTCTCGTTCAGGAATTGATAAATCTGAATTTTCTAATTGCCAATTTGAAGGATTGTCTTCAACATTGTTTATCTCTTCCCACCAATCTTCTTTTAATCCCAAACCATCAGCCAAGGTTGTTGGGCCTTGATACCGACCATCATCAAATTCATGCAGGTCCAGGCTACCTTCAAGAAAATAAACCATAGTAGCTGATGAACCACTGGCTGTTAATCCCCTTCCTGCCGGAATATTGCTATCGCCGTCATCTGGCAACCTCGATTTTTCAGAGTTGTTAACGTTTGTATTGTCTAAGTCAGTTGCCGATGTACCACCTTCATCGTTGGAATGATAACCAGTTATAAAATGAAAGTCTGTGCCATCAATCTGGTAAATAAAAACCTGATCTTTGCCATCCCCAGCTAGATTGCCAAAATTATCAGGATTAGTATCAAAGGCGTTACTTAGTGTAGTTGAACCACCAACACCATCATAAACCGTAATTGACTCATTGTCATTAAGGCGAAAAACAGTACCCGCTGACCAGCCTCCGGTTGGGACAACAAAGTCTACTTGGGCTTCACCATCCCTAAAACTACCGTTGTTCCAGCCTTCGTCAGTGAACATGAGTTCGGTACCACCTGGTACATCGACCAAACAAACAACCGCTATTTGGTCTGGATCACTCTTTCCCTTATAACCGACAATTGCTAAGTCACCCGGGCTTAAATCATCACTTTCAATTGAGCCCTGACCAACGCCATCTACTATCGTAGCTGAACTTGTATTGCCGGCTGCTAAGTCAATCAATACCTCAAACCATTCAATACCTTCATCATCTGTATCCCCAATTACAGGAACAGCGATTTGTTGGGTTAATGTTGAAGTACCGGCAGAAAAAGTTAAAGTTCCGCTTGTCATTGTGTAGTCTGTTCCCGCTGTGGCCGACCTATCAACAGTGGTATAATCGACAAGGATATCATCATCCGGATCAGAAGCCGATATTGTAACTGTGAAGTTCAGATCGTTCATTCCCGAATTGCCTTCCTTGATTGAAACATCATCGATGCTTACATCCTGAGCGAAGACAGAGAACATGGAAAAAAGAAAAAGTGCGGATAGTAGGTATCTTTTCATAACCCAAGGGATTCTTTAATAAATACAATTGAGGAAAGATCAATCTCACCTGACTTATTTAGAAACTTGGGGATTGCAAAGCATCCTGATGGTTTTTATAGCAAGCTCTAAATACGACTTATGAAATAGATGTTCCAAATGTCCAATTCCGACCAAAAACGGCACAATTAGACTGGATTAAATTAGAAATCCTTTTTCACTAATGAAAGCAAAAAAGGATTTTTTGTTGAAGAAATTGTAAAAATCTTAGGGTCAGTGCCTGACAATAAATTTGAAATGATTGTACTTCTTCTCTTCATTTCCAATGAATAAGAAGTACATACCACTTGGTAAATCTGTTACATCCACGGAGAAATTAATCTCGCCGGAACTAACACTGCCAATAGCGATTTGCTGGCCCACCTGATTCATCACTTTCCATTCAAAGTCCTCTGTTGTGGCGTTATCAAACGCTACCCAGAGTTCGTCCCTAACAGGGTTAGGATATAGAGTGACCATTTCGCTGTTTAAAATTTTATCGTCAACTGATGTTACAATGTCATCATCTTTGTCACCAACATTTACAGTTGCAGCTTGCAAGATTCTCTTGCTGCCATTATCCTGAATGAAGGCGACTACAGCTAAATTATCAGGATTATCTACCCTATCAATTCTCCAGTTGTGCGATATCGGAACTGGGTTAAGGTTCGCATCTACCTCAATGGTATTACCTGATCCACTTGGTAAGAACTGTCGGAGGACATTAATCAATATAGTGCCATTCTGTTCAACTTCCCTTTCTACAACTGCGATGTAAAGTCTGGTTTCTTCACCGAATGCTATTCCATTCGGATTTCCAATGTTAGCTGTTACAGCCACATTATCACCAGCTACCGTCGCATTCAACACCAGTTCTAGCTGCACCTCAGGATCTTGCAATGCTTCAATATTAAAATCATTGGCAGACCACGGTAAATCCCGGGTATTGAATGTTCCTGAGAGATTTGTCTCGCCATTTAATATAGATGATGGGACACTTTCAATACCATAAAAGAATACCCTTGAATTTGGATCTGATGGGTTAGATAAATTGATAGGATCTTCAGCCTGATCGTTGTTTAGATCTGTTTGGTATGTGATTACTACTCCATCACCATTGTTAACATCTGTATCATTCATACGATTTGTGAGTTCAGCATTGGCCTCAACCACACTTCCAATTACGGTTCCCCCAAATTGCTCAACCAAAACAATTCTTTGTCGCTCTTCAATTACGAAATTGTCAAAGCCAAAGCCATCTTGCCCATCTGCTGCATTTGCTCCAAGAGCAAATCTTAAAATGACATTGGTTCTTTCATCAGCAGGGATAATATCAAGCTTGTGCCTGGCTTCTTTCCACACATCATCGTTGGAAAGTTGGCTCCAGCCAATCTGATCACCGTTTGTACCCCCGATTCCGCCAGGGTCACCTTGAATCGCCTGGTTCTCATACCAATTGATCCCCGTGTTTAGGATAAGGTTATCTTCAAAGGTTTGGTGAATTAACTCCCATGACAAGCCGTTGTTTGTTGAGTATTGTATCACCACACCATTTCTAGGTGATTCAAAATTCACAAATCGATCAAAGCGCACCATTGGCCTTTCAAGTGCGGAAAGATCAAATACTGGTGAGTAAATCCACGAAGCCTCTCCGGTGTTAATTACACCCTCCAAATTGGTAACAATTGCATTGTTACCATCGGCAGCAGTTGATAAGCCATTAGGGTTGTTTGGAGGTCCCCAATCCCATGAGTTTTCCTGGCCCTTAGTAATCCCAACAAACGCTGAGGCTTCTTCATCAAAGAACTCTTCATTCGCCTTATTATCTAATTCCCTAACATCAGGAACCCATCCGTCAATCCATAGTGCTTCTTCTTCACCTTGTAAAATTCCTATCTTGACCACTGGATTTTCAAAATCCTGTTCAAACCTACTGGCTACAGTAATTTTTGGCAAGACAGGAACCAGCCTTGTATGAGTTTGGGTACACTCGTTACGGGTTATCACAGTTAATGCAACCTGATATACACCTGCTTCAGCAAATTGATGATTAAACGTTAGATCGCTCTCTTGAAGCTCAGCTAAATCTGGCAGATCAAACCCTCTCTTCTCAATAGCTCCGTCATCGTAATTCATTATCAGGGTATCAATGACTCCGAAACTTATATCTCCAGGAGAACCTATAAACTCAAATGGCTGATCAACAGCTAGTCCTTCATAGGTGAAATTAGTTGAAGGTATTTCACCTATCTGAGCAACAGCGGTTGCAACAGGTGATAGGCAAGCCTTAACACTTCTTACCATTACAGCAGCTTCAAATAACCCGAAATTCTGATAGGTATGAACGGCCTCAGGACCGGTGGTTACTACTGGTTGATTAGTGAAGCCATCGGCTGCATCATATTCAAAATCCCATAAGTATTCAACAATTTCGTCCTCCTCTGCCAGGTCAATTACTGTTGCATTAAAGGTGACTGGCTCTTTATCACAACCACCAACAGCAGCCAATGTTACTTCCGGAAGTTTGTTAATAACAATTGTAGTATCTGCAGAATTAATACAACCTTCCACATCCGTGAATTGATAGGTAATGACATGAGTTCTGCGTTCAGCTCCATTATCATCAAAAGCAGCGTTTAAATCAAAAGTGGCCCTACCGGCACCGGTTGACAAAATACCAAAACCACCCTGATCTACACCACCAAAATTGGAATAGAACTGTCCCGAACCACTTGCAGGGTCATCGGTATTCTCAAAGAATGCCGCTGCCGAAAGCTCAATTGATCCTTCGCTAATACAGTACTCATTGGCTACTACTGGGCCCGCCGTGATTGTTTCAATCGTAACAATTGGCAATGGGTTAACTGTTAGCAGTAAAGTATCTGAAGTATTAAAACACCCTTTGCCAGTAGCATATTCATAGGCGATTTTAAATTCAATTGGGTCGTAATTCACAGAGCCATTTGCAACCGCCGCATCAAATGCTGTCCTCGGATTGAAGACGGCAGCTTCACCAGTTTGTATCAGTGCTGCACTGGCAGCACTAGGGAAGATTTTATAAGTACCTCCGCCACCAGTGACATCAAATTGAATGGCATCAACTGATATATTGATTGGTGTTCCATCATCAATACAGTAGCGGTCATTGTTGTTCAGTCCTTCATAATCTACTTCTATTGTAGGCACTGGTAATCTATAGACCCTTATAGTCATGGTATTATCAAAATCAAGCACCCCTCTATCAGCATCACTTGAAAGCGTATTACCAACACACCCATTACTATTTTCATAGGTCATATCAAAGGTGAAGTCAATGAAAGTCGAGTTAGCAAGTAAGGCGTTAACATTTTCAGCTGCTGCCATAGCCCTTGCGGGATAGAAATAAGCCTGTCCATTGCTGAAATTCTCCAGTGCTGCTACACCTAAATCGTAGTTTAATTCTTTAAATGATGCCGACACAAAAGTCCCCTGACCTGCCGTTATATCTGTTAGTAAGATTTTCTCTGTTACATCATCGGCAGATTCAGTTGAAACATCATCAATACAAACCTCCAGATCAACATCGCCGGTAGTGATTATTGAACTGCTATTTCGTCGAATATCAAATTCCGGAACAGGTAAGTTATTTATTGTAAGTGTTCTTGTGATGGTAGTTTCACAACGATTGGCATCTTGCAGGGTCAATTGAACATTAATATCGATGAACAGATCGTTGATTGTGCCAAGGCCTTCGGCAACGGCCGATTTAAACAAAGTCTCAACATCCAAAATGGCCGATCCATCATTACTGTTAATAATTCCATCCTCACTTGTGGTCTCAGTTATTCCAGGTACAGTGAAGCTGCTTGAGAAAATGTCATTTGCTATATCAGCTGTCCCCAATATTTCTGCGGTTAAGTCGATTGTTCCTTCATCAACACAATAAGCAGTTGGATCTGCAGTATCGTAGTTGTCATCAAACTGAAAATCGATATCCGGGAATGGATTAATCACCAATGTAAGTTGATTACCAAATGTCCAATCAGTACATCCTAAAGAATTTTGATATTCATAAACGATATCAAAAGTGGCCTGACGGGTAGCCCCGGTGATAAGGCTGTTATCCAACGCATATTGATAAGCAGCTGCCATATCAAATGTCGCTGCATCTTCAAGGCCAACAGGAACCGTTATTGAATTGTCAATGACTCCTGGCAAGGTAACCAGTGTGCCACCGTTGTTCCATCTGAATATTCCTGTACCTTCAAATCCAGTGGAGTTAAAATCAATATCATCAACATTTAGCTGGAGTAATCCAAAATCACGGCAGTATTCATTTGCCACAACAACACCATTTTGGTCAGTTGAAATATCAGGTACTGGTATCCTAAATACCCTGATTGTTCGCTGATCAGTGGTCTGTGAGCTACCCAGGCAAGTTCTATCATTCGTATAGGTATAAGTGATTACAAAATCAATAAAACCCTGAGTAGCAAGTGCCCCATTTTGACCATCTGCCAATGTCACCGCAACGGAAGGTCTGAATGTATAATCACCTTCTGCATTTTTAGTAAATGCAGTGCTGTTTCTATCAAGTGAGAAGCCGCTACCAGCAGCGCTGAAATCACCTGTTACCAGAGTACCCATACCTACAGTTGTGTCTTCTAATCTTACAACCATTGTCTCATCTATACAGATGTCTGCCCTGGTTGTTGTTCCATTTGTAACAGGCACATTATCAACCTCTACCTCAAATGTTGGCTCCGGTAAATTGTTAACCCGAATGCTTCTGGTTGTAGTGTTAGTACAGCCATTGGCATCAGTAAATGTGTAGCGAATTGGATAATCAATAAATCTTGCATTAGCTCCATTATCAACTACATTAAATGCGGTTGCTAGATTAATTGAAGCTGTTCCGTTGCCAGCATCTGTTATCGGTCCATTCTGTCCGTTGGGATTATCAAACGTTCCTGAAGCTTCACCGCTAAACACTGTTAACGCTGATTCATCAATACAATACTCATTGGTCCCATTATCTGTTAGCCCATCCCTGCTTAATGAAATGGCTACACTTGGTAAACCATTGATGGTGACAACTTGTGTTGTTGTGCTCTGACAATTTGTGTTGGAGGCATCAGTGAATGTATAGCTCACTTTTACAGTTAAGCTCTGATCCAGAAAATCAGTGGCTGCCGCCTCATTAACAGCATCTAATGGGTTGAAAACTGCAGTACCATTATTGTTGTCTGTTAAACCTGTTGCAATAGGATTATCGCTTACGTCAGTGATTGTGAAGACACCTGTTTCTCCTGCACCAGGAATTTCATTAGCAAGGAGGTTTATATCACTATCAACCACACATAATTCACCCGATGGAGCGATGGTTGTGAAATTGAGAATAGGTAACGCATTCACCTGAATGGTAACAGGTTGCCCTACACTTTCACAAATACTATTGGTGGTTTGAGTAACAAATATGGTGGTGGATGAAGCACTCGTTATGTCAAGCGGAGTTACAGCTTCAACCTGGGCGAATGTAATACTACCTCCACCAGCACTGCCCAATGCTGATTGCATTGGGTTGGTAGGATTGGTCGCATTGCCACCAGCATACCATGTATAGATTGCATTGTTATCTACAGATGCAACTGTAAATGTTGTGCTACTTATATCATCATCTTCGCAGAATTCATATGCATTGGCGCCCTGGTTCCCTGTAATTGTTGGGACACCTGGCTCCGTGAAACGAACAATGTCAAATTGAACACCCGGGCTGGCACAACCCAGGAAATCCTTACCATCAGTATTTACTGAATTAATTCTATAAACAACGAAGGTGTTCGTAGCAGTCATTACTGTTGTTCCATCTGTTAACTCACTAGCTAGTGGTGTCCAATCAGCATTTACCGCAGACGTTTCTTTTAAGAATGGGAACGCTGTGTCATCAAGTGGATCGAAATTGGCCTCCTGAGTTCTAGCCAATGTATACCATCTGAAAAAGTCTCCCGGTTGCTCATTGGTAACCTGAACAGTGGGTATCGGATCAACACTACATCCATCCGAAGGAACAATCAATCCGGTTGAGGTTGGTGTGTCAAGGATGTTCACTGATATTTTACGAGGCGCACTTTCACATCCTAAGAAATCTGGTGTGACATTGGCTGCGTCATCGATATCTTGAGCTTGTGTAACGAAGAATTCGTAGGTGCCTGCTGCTGGAGTACCATTAAGGCCTAATTCAGTAGCGGTAGCTAAATCACCTCTTGCATCCGTTATGTCGGCAACAGTAATTCTGTTTATGCCCATTAGTGCATCAGCCTCCGTATTGTACCAATAGAAGAATTCATCAGAAAATTCATTGTTATTAGCAGACATATCATCTGACTCCCCAGAGACCTGGATATTTGCGACCGCATCACCGAAGCAATAGTTAAACTCAGAATCAAAATCTTCAACAATCGACATGGCTGTTGGTCGACTATCAGTAAAATCAAGGTTATAAACACCAGGCTCATCTGGTACATCATAGATCACGATTTCAAACAACGTTCCGTTTGATTCGCAACCATCAAAGTCGGTTGCAGGCTGATGGGTTATGATTGAACCCTCAATCATTCCCGATATCGTAAAATCTTCACCTGGCTCAAAAGTTCCAGTTTCTGAAACAATTGTTAATACCGACCCATTGATTTCAGCTACCACTGCTTTAACACCTGAATTAGCACCTATTACGACATCATTCAATGAGACACTTCCAGTAATTGTTACGTTCAATTGACTCGTTTGAGCTTCTGTAAAGTCTGTAGTCTGGGTAACCAAATAGTATAGGATTGTTGAATCCTGATTGGTTGGAACAGTTTGCAAACCAACCAAACCTAGTTCGTTAGCTGTAGCAGTTGAGCCATCTGCATCCGCAACCGCAATAGCTGCACCTACCTGATCAGCATTCACATTTGATCTATACCAGTTAAAAACAAGACCATTTGTTCCTGCATTGGCGCTTGTTGCTCTAAACTCATAGTCTGCTACTATATCACCCTGGCAGTAGAAAACACGCTCCTCAATTTCATTGGTTAACCTATCCGGTGGTGTATCCATATTGCTGATTAAGGCGCTGGTATTATCGTAAGCAGCAAAACCTGGATCAGGTTCAAACGGATACACGGTGATCGATACTTGAGTAAGTGCACTTTCACAACCTCTAAAATCACTACCGATATCCGTGAAGTTTACATCATCATTCGTGGTTTGAGAAACCCATAGGTCATAGGTGGTCTCAACGGAGATATCGTTGTTGAAAACACCATTATCAATCAGATCCTGTTGAGTTATTTCCCTTCCAAGTAGGTCATCTGTAATTACAACAGAGTTAACTATTGGTTCGTTGGTGATAAAGCCATCGCCGGTCACATTGTCTACATTAAATGTTGCACCACCCGGTGTTCCATTAACCTGGGCGACTGTTCTGCTAATAGTACCAACTAGAAAATCATTATCACTGAGAGTTCCAGCCGCATTGGTCACCGTAATTGATCCTGCAGATCCAGTAATTGTTGTACTCACAATTTCTGCATACCCATCTTTATTACTATACCATGTGTAATCAGTATCGCTCAACCTCGGAGTTACGATAGTTGCCAAGTCGTTTGCATCGCATAAGTAATATTCTGTCTGGAAAAAGTTATCTGTGTCTGGATCAGCTTCTAAAGCGGTGGGTTCAGGATGGATAATCACCCTCACTAATGATATCGCCCCAAAACATCCATCAAAATTGGCGTCATTAAAATCACTCTCTACCACAAAGAAATTATATGAGGTAGCTAAGGTGTTGGCATTAAAAGCCGGGGCAATCGCCAATTGATTGGCACCAACGGTTGATCCCGTGTGGAATGGCGTGGTTCCTGCAGGATTGGCTATGTGTGCCTGGGCATCCGATAACGTATTGAACCACCTAAATTCTAATTCCACATCCGCAGTAATAGCAGGAGTACCCTGCACAAAAATCTGTTCTCCGAATTCAAAGGCTCCAACCACATTGGTTACGGCCAAATCAAACATATTTACTGCAGTTACTTCGGCAGTTGCGCCACTATTATCACCTTCAACTACATCACTCACATTGAAATTACCGGTTGAGTTGTCATAAGGGATAACTGAAATGTCAAGTGCAACCTGACCAAATGCATTGAGGTTCTGAACTGCTGTTCCATTGAACTCATCTTCACAAAATTCAAAGATGTATTCATTGTCAATATTGACATTAGTATTGTTAGCTGAATTGTCGAAAACGGTTTGACTTAGATCAAACGTGTTTTGGTTGGTTACTTCGGGAGCATCAGGATTTTCATAGATTCTCACCTCAATAAACAATGGCTGGCCTTCACAACCAATGAATGTGAGATCAGGGCTGTTCAAGTCAACACCCGGAGTTACAACACCACCTTTTTGACGCTGCTCTACCTTAGTAAGTTCAAAGCGGTAAAAATTGTCATTACTTGGGTCTGGAATTGCACCAAATAATTCACCTGCCGTTATTTGTGTACTGGTGGCAGATGCCGTATTCAATGACCCGTCCAAATCTGTAAATGTAGGAGCCACCGGGTTATGAGAACCAGTGTACCAATTGTATTTCGTATTTGGATCTATTCCCGCAATGGTAAAAACAACGGTATTTGGTAAAGTAATATCACCATCGCAACGTTCGAATACCAATGCATCATCAGCTCTAAAAAGCTGTGCCTCTCTATTTGGTCCTGATGTTTCATCAATAAATTCATTCTCAAGGAAAGTATTGGTTATCCCTGAAATTGCCATTACACCACTGGTTGGATCGTCATCATTGGGATCGATTAAGTCAATTACTGCCGTGGCTCCTGAGCTTCTACCTACTATACTTTGACCTACATTGAAGCCTGTATCACCAGTATAATTCAAAAACCTTTGGGTAATAGTGTAGTTAGCACTTTGTGTAATTGATGGTACCGTTGGCTCAGGATGAATGATGAAATCAACCTGACCTGTGTTAGTACAACCATCTGGTGGTATGGGGTTCATTAGATCATCTTCTGGCAATTGATAGAACTGATCTTCATCTTCCAAAGAAGTATATACGATTCTGAATGTCGTGGAAGTTGTATATGCCCCAGCAGAAGCATCTCCAAATGCCCTTGTCACCAACTGATTGAAATCGACCGCCGATCCAGAGAATGGGTTGATTCCTCCAAGGCCTAAATCTCCATCAATTTGAACAAACATGCCTGCATTATCATAGAAGGCCTGATACTCGGTAACTGTGACTACACTTCCATCAACTGTTACATCGATATCGTCGCCATCATCTGCTAAATCGAATCCAGCATCGGTAACACAATACTGGGTTTCTACATTATTAATTTCAACAACTGGGAGCGGTGATAATGTTGTTTCAAAAGTTCCCCTTAGTTCATCTGTCATAGGGCCAACAAGGAACAAGTCAAGGGTTACAATATGCTGCTCTCCATCGGCACCTAAGCCACCAATTATGTTGTTATAAGCAGTTCTTGGGTTGAATGACCAAACATCGAAGAAGCGCTGCCTTGTGTCTTGATCATAAATCACAGTTACAGTTGTGCCGTTCTCAAAAATGCTTGTACCTGAATTATCTAAAAGTCCAGATGAAATGTCAATAAATAGAACATCGCCGTTAGTGATGGGTGTTGGTATAAGAGTGGTCAGATCAGAATTGAACCTCAAGTCGATCTCTCTATAACCTGCATTAAAGCCTTGATCAGCAATGTTATCAGGTGAACCTATATCAGTAGTAGTGCTGCCATCACTAAATGAAACATTGAAGTTTCCAGTAACTATAGAGGTGTTTGTCATGCTGGCATTGATATCCTCATTAATTGCAATTCTGATGGTTTTGTCATCAATCCAATTGTACCGGATAATTCTACCCGTGGTAGATGTTGCGTTAAGATTAGTGAATGAACCTCCTAATTCGAATCGGGCCCTAAGGTCGGTGCTCAACGAACCATCAGCATCTAATTCACTTTGTACGTCAGCAAGCGAAACCAGAATTTCTGCATCGGCGATATCTTCATTGCAATATTTTTCATTGGCTCCACCTACCGAGGCATTACTTGAAGTCACAATCAGGTTAAGGCTTTCAGATGCCTGACATCCAGTAGCATCATTTTCAATTGCCCAGGTAATAGTATGTTGACCCTGTCCTGCATCAGATGGTGTAAAATCTGCGGTACCATCTACATTATTTATCGCTGATAATCCAGAGCCAGGGCTGATGCTAAAACTGGCAGTGTAATTTCCAGGGTCATCCGTAGTGTTTGGGTTGGCTTCTATCAACTGAGCATCCAAAACCGCCTCAGAGTAAACCGCTAACGGAGATGTGATGGTTATATCTTCAACCTCCAGCACTGAAATGTCAATTGTAGACTTCACACCACCACCTGTTTCTGCTGGGTTAGATGCACAGCCGGTAATATTATCTGTTATCACCAATTTATAATCATGTTGAATGGTCACATCAGATTCAGGAGGTGCAATACTTGCCTCTGGTGTCATGATTAAAAACTGGCTCTTATCTGCGGAAGCACCACCAGTGGTGATGTTCTCATTCATATCCATCCCAGCATCATATACCTGGATTTCACTGTCATCATCATAAGACCATTTATACGCCACAGCTGATATTTGACCAGTAGTTTCCACACCTTGCACAATCACCTGGTCATCCTTACAGAGTTCATTGGCTGAAGCGATATTTAACCCTCCGGCAATAGAAATGATATTTGCAATTGGCTGGCGATTGATTGTCATTGTTATTTCTGTCGCTGTACTTGGGCATGCACTGGTAGCATCTCTATCGATTAGGTAGAAGGTATGTTCTTCTGACGGTGATGCACCATTTGTAATTGCATTATCTACACCTAATTGACTGAATGCTGTAACTACACCAGTATACTGGTGGTTGTTCAAATCGGAGTCGTTGTACCACTCATACGTGGTGGCATTGGAAGTGATATCCATTACCCTTGCCGATAGGTCTTCATTTTCGCATAAGAAGGGGAGCGAGAATGCAGTAGGTGCCACGGGGCTTTGAAAAGATTGGAAAGTTGCAAATGGCCGGCCGCTGCCTGGCTCATTTCCATTAATAACCGCAGTGCCTCCAAATTCTTCTGAACCTAATCGCAGTAATGAGACAGAAGATGGTTGTGTAGCTATTGAAGCCTGAACCTCCAAGCCGGAAATTTCAATTCTATCTAATCTATTTTGACCACCAACATTGTAAGTAACCGTGAGGAAAGTCGATTCAACATCTAACGTTAATGAATTCAAATTGGTGGTGGAAACAAGTGGAATACCTGCTACCGAGTGCGAGGCAGTAGTATTAAACTCAAAACCGTCAGGTAAGGTGAGAATCAAGGTCTGGTTATTTCCGATTGTAAAGTCATCACTAGCGGTTTCGTCAATTTGAATTGGATCAAGTGTTACAAAGCCTCCAACACATAAATCATTAATTGTAGGATTGTTAAGGTCAGCGCCTCCTGCGGTAACAGCCGTTGTTGATGCATCCAATTTCGTAATAGCTGAGAATTTACCTGGAGTCTCATCATCTTCCCCTACTAAGTATACATCGTAAGCTGTTGAAGCTGTTAAGAATGATATTAGCTGGGAAAAATCCGCCTCTGGTGTGGTAATGTCAAACGCCCCAAACTCAATAGCAGAGCCCATGGTAAATGGATCGTCGCCACTAAGTATATCATTTACAGTTATGTTCGTTTCACGAGAGTTGCCTCCCATTGGCTCATCTGGGTAAAGTGCGTAGTTAACAAACCCATTCTCACTCATGGCCACTTCGATTTCAAGCGAGTTAGCGAATTGGTTAATGGCCGGGGTTATTAATGTTGGCGGAGCTAAGTCTCCAAGAGTTGTGAGATTTGTTGGAACCGTAACTTGCGTTAGACTGTTGTTGTCGTCAGCATCTGTCGCGGTTATATATGCGTAGTATTGCGTTAATGGGTTTAAGCCTAAAATTGTAGCTGTCTGTGGTGTATTGGCAGTAGCATAATTAAAAGTTCCACCAAGCACACCGCCATTATTATTTCTTACATCAGCTGAACTCGGTGTTGGAGTTACTTCCACCTCTGTGAACATATAATAAACCGTCACATCGCTCTCGTTAAGATCGACAACAACATCGAAACCCTGATCGCTTTGATTTTGTAAAATGGGCTGTGCGTTATGAATTTTGCCTCGATCTACAGCAATGGTATTAGCAGAGGTAATCGTATTTGGTGTTCCGAAAAGCGGGTTGGATGAGGTGATATCAGCTGTTGCCAAATCGAATTCGAAGACATCGCCATCTTGAACCCCCTGTTTTAACCAAAGATGTAGCGTGTAAGTTTTTGATTGATTATCGCCAATATACCCTATATCACCAGGGGTAGAATCCAGAGATCCAAAGGTTATGTCATTTGCCTGGATGAGCGTGGCTGAAATAACATTAGCCGGGGCATCATTATCTGTAAGTGTTGCTCCATTTATGACGTTCGTCCAATTGCCAACATTATTATTAGTTCCTTTCTTGATAATGATCTGAGAAAGCTCAGCATCAAGGTCATCGCCTCCACTGCCGTTATCGTCAGTGTAAGTAAAGGAGAATACAGGTTCACCTGGAGCAATAGTTTGCTGCCCTCCAATAGTTGTATAAGTGGTGGCTTCAGCAATTGTACTGGTTGGTCCGGATGGTGTTGATGTAACTGTTTCCGCAGTTGAGAATGTAGGTCTCCCTCCACTCTGATCACCTGTTAAGAAAACCTTGAATTCATATTGCTGCGCATTTACAAGATTGGTGATTGTTGCCGTTTCGGCTAATGAATTGAATACCAGTCTGTTTTGATCATCAGTGCCAAGTGAAGCTAAATCAAACATTGATTGTGTAATAGCAGAACCATAGTCAGCTACAGCACCGGAGTACGTCACAGATGCTTTATTTAGGTTTGTCTGGTTGATTGGTGCTTCAACAGCTGTCTCATTAGCGACGATAACCACACTGGCCAGACAGCTTGCATTATCGGTTGGGTTAGTCCAGCTGAGTTCAACCTGCTGATTATTAGATACAGCTACTAAACCTGTGATTTTACCCGGATTTGCGGCGGTCACTGTGCCTGATGCAACAGAGAATTTATCGTTTCCAGTACCCACGATATCCCTAAATGCATGCGCTGTAAATGAATAACTATTGGCATTTTGAAGATTTGAGATGAAAATATCACCGTCAAGATTGTCTCTTGAAACATAAATTATCTCCGCTCCATTCTCTACACCAGTAGTGACACCTACTCCAATGACAGCATTATTGTCATCCAGCGGTGCGTCCTCTGATATGAATGTTTGTGTTAAAACATTGTCGTTCACTTTGGCATAAACTGCGACTCCATCCCACTCATCTCCAAAAGTTCCGGTAGGCCGATCCCAGGTTAGATTAATCTGGTTCTCAGTAGAACATGCAATGGCCATTGCTGAAGGTGGCGGAGGGTTACCCAGAGGCTTAGCATTTGCTTCGACTGCTTCTGCTACATCACCTGCTCCATCATCAAAAAGGAATGCTTTGAAAAAATAGTCCTGACCATTGGTTACACCACTTATTTGAATGTTAACCGGAGAGTCACCAGGGCCATTATATACGACGAAATTGGTGTTGCCAGCTCCAACTCCTGAGATATCAAAAAGGTCACTGGCGACACCGTCTGTCACAGCAGCATTGTAATTTGTGTTTGCTACATAACTTGATGAGGCTAATCCGGCTCCTTCGAGGGCGGTAGCATCTACCCCTGATTCTATGGGGAATGACTGTCTGGCGACTATTACAATATCGGTTGCGGCCGCACAAGTATTATCCGAAGAGGGCAGCCACGCAAGATCAATAATTGAATCGTCTCCAATAGCACTAAAATTGGCAATCATCGTTGGTTGACTGTTGGCAACAGCAGCTGACGAAATAAGGTCTGGATCACCAGTTTCCTGATAAGCAAAAACTGCAAAATGATAATCTGTTGCCGCGGTCAATCCTGTTATGTCTATATCGCCGTCTGCATTTGCCTGAATATTTGCTAGAAGGACATTACCATCACCAAGATCAAGACCAGATGCGAAATCTGTATTCCCTACAAGGGCATTAACATCATCGAATGGATCAGCGCCGACATATGTAACCGCACTTGCCTCTTTGCCTACAACTAAAACACCATTCCACGTGGCGCCAAAAGTCCTGGGGGTTTGGTCCAGGTGAGGTTAACACCATCTATTAAACAATTAGTAGTTAAAGCTGAAGCTGGACCAAATACGTTATTCACAACACTTTGGTCAAAGTCAGCCATTTGATTTAAGAAATCATCCTTTAAATCGGCCGATCCATCAGTAAATGCTACTGATACTAGTTCACCAGCCTGCACATTTTGATCAATGTCGAATGTTATCTGATCTTGAATACCATTAAAAGTAGCTACTTCAATAATTGGTGTTGAAATGGTCATGCCGTCATCAATACTGATAACAAAACCATCATCAACATTTCCTGATGTTTGTAGGATATCGCTGAAGTTAACAACCACCAAATCTGGGGAGGCATTGTTTACAATACCACTTACGAATGTTGGAGCCAAACCATCATAACTCAGGGTAGCTTCATCAACAAGAGGATTAACCACGTTTGCCAAAACACTTTCATCGGTTACGCCGGTCACTTCAATGGTAAGGTCAGCTTCATCAGAGACAGTATTAAGGTTTAATATTTCGATCACTACTTCATCATGGATGGCATTAACAGTTTCAATACTTGCAGCCACATCATCAAAGAAAGTTGCATCTGATGGATTTGGGGATCCAC
This sequence comes from Cyclobacteriaceae bacterium, assembly GCA_040222875.1. GTDB lineage: Bacteria > Bacteroidota > Bacteroidia > Cytophagales > Cyclobacteriaceae > JAJCYL01. Next base: position 313,477 of record JAVKCG010000027.1, read on the forward strand.
CTAATCCTGCCGTAACAGTGTAATTAGCAAGCGCAACTGCGGATGTGGCATCAATATCATTTTCATTGAAAATCACCCTGACATTGGTAGCGTCCTCGAATATCAAAGTTGCAAAAACTGATGGCCCTATAACATCATAATTGATGTTTGTAGAAACAGGACCTGTAAAACTGTTGTCTGCATTATCCCTGATTGTTGCGCTGGCCTTTACACCAATCTGTAAGCGATCATTATTATTGCCATCGTTATTTAAAGTGCCTCCATCGGCAGCTGTTAAGGCCGCATTGATGCTGTTTACATCCAACCGAACAGATTGATCCGAATTAAATAATGTTGCACTGTTAATGGCTATCGCACCATCATCAAATCCATCATTGTCAATATCTGTTAACAACTCATAGTGACTTAAATCCTGAGGGGTCGAACCACCGCCATTTTTCAAAGGCTCCGAAAAATTGATGACAACATGGGTGTCATCTTCATATTGCATGTCAATTACTGTAGGTGGGTTGCCATCAAATACCAAATCAGCTGTGTTCACCGAAAGTTGATTGTCGAATAAATCCAAAACGTTAGCAGCAACTACAGTTACCTGAATTTCGTCCTGGTCATCAACAATGGCAGTCAGATTTTGGTCCAAGGTTAAGAGCACCTCATCCCCTGAAGGCTGTAATGTGGCTCCAGTGATATTAAAACCAATCTTAAAGCCATCATTAAAACCATCGTTATCTACATCTCTTTGAAGTGAATAATTGGCCACATTATTTGGCTCTGAGGAACCAGCATTATTCCGTAAATCTTCATCAAATGAAATTAGCAGTTCATTGAGGCTTGATACCGAAATTCCAGTTACCGAGGGTTGAGTTTCATCGATCGTAATACTGGCTGATCTAGGATTGATAAGTTTATTTCCAAAGGCATCTGTGATATTGGCATCACTAACTGAAACTGATAAAATGTCCCCATGATTTGTGCCTGCCGCCCCTTTAATACTTGAGTTGAATGTTACCGTTACTTCGTGAGCATTGACAACCGCCGGGGTTTGTTTACTAACTGGGAATGGACCTCCCTCAATGAAAGCAAAATCTCCCTCATCGGTGGCGTTTGAAACATTCTCTGAAAATGCAATAATCAGTTCAGTGTCACTTTCGAAACTAAGTGAAGTTACAAATGGAGCGTCTTCATCAAAATCCAAAATTGTGCGAGTGTCAGTCTGAAGGTTTCTATGAAAATCTTCTTCATAAACGGCATCGTCATTCGCATCTACCTGAATTTGTAAATCATCATTATTATTTAGGGTGGCAGAAAGCCCAGCATTAATAGTGAGCGTAGCACTCAGCTTATCCCCTGCCAATTCAACTGCATCTATGGCAATTGGCCCCTCGTTAAAACCATCGTTATTACTATCATACATTAACACATATTCATTCGGGTCTTCTATTCCAGGCCCACTCATGGCTTCACTGAAATCTACCCTTAAGGTGTTGTCATCTACAAAAGTTAGCGCATCAACATTAGGATCAGAGGTGACATAGGCCAAATTGGCCATCGTATTATTAAGGGCGTTACCCCTTAGATCCGTCACATTTGATACAGTGACAGTAATGTTTTCCGTAGTCAGGTTAGGTTCCCCTTTTAGTGAATTTATGGTGATGACCGTCGATAAATTATCGGCTGCTGGCGTTGAAGCAGAGGCGGTGATTGTTGCATTTGGAATGTTTTGATCAGCAAAAGCAAAGTCAGTATGCGTAGATAGATCTGTGATCTCTTCACTAAATGATACCTTCAAATGAGTATCATCAACAAATTCCAATGAAGTGACATCTGGCAAGGTCACATCATAGATAAAGTTCGCCGTGTTAGGATTTTGGAGGTTGTTGTTGAATTGGTCGGTTACATTGGTCTGGTTAACAGTTACTGTAACAGTTTCGCCATCAGTCAGTGGACCAGTAAATTCAAGGATCACATCCAAATCACCAGCCTGAATTATAGCTCCAGTTACAGGATGGGTGCCACTTAGTGTTCCTGATAAAATGTAATTTCCAGTAACTGAGGCTCCAGAGCTTATTCTGGCACTGAACGTAACTCTCACATGAGTTGCATCTTCAAATTGAAGAGCTGTTACCGTAGGAGCAGTTTCCCTGAAATCAAGAAGCTCTGCATTATCATCTGCAAACAGCTGACCAAAGTCATCAGTGATCTCTCCGCCGTCATTTGAGTCTACCGTAATTTCAATGTCGTTATCATCTGCTAGTACTGCTGCCAAACCGCTGTTAATAGTCAGAGTAGCACTTAATGCGTCGTTGGCTAATACAACATCGTTAACCGTCAGCGTCCCATCATCATATGCACCGCCATCTGTTCTATAGTTAAGAACATATTCGTTTGGATCTTCGACTCCTGACCCGATTACAGTATCATCAAAGGTGACTGTTAAGGTGTTGTCGTCTACATATTGCAATGCAGTTACATTTGGAAGGGTCTCATCATATTGTAAAGTGGCTGTATTTGGATTTGGGGTATTTCCAAACAGGTCAGTAACACCACTGACTATTGTCAGCAACAAATCATCCAAATCATCTAAATCTGTAACGTTTGTTAAATAATCAACATTAAGTGTTACCTCGGTATTATCAGAAGACAAAACGGCTGAATTGACTGTTAAAGAGCTCATGACCCCAGTATTATCGTCTAAATCGAAATCCTCAGAATTGAACGTCATTTCTTCACTGAACTCGATTAACAGATCAGTATCTGAAGTGCCATTATTTTGTACAAAGCGGAAATCCGTAATTGTTGGGGCATTCTCGTCATATGTAAAAGAGGCTGCCACAGGATTGGTGATCAAGTTATTTTGGAGGTCTCTTACACCTGAAGCGGTTACCGTTAGTATCTCGCCATCGTCCAAATCGCCACTCAGTGAGGTTACATCAAGCGTAACTTCATCATTGGATAGTGTTGCGTTACTAACCGCTACTGATCCATTGATATTTCCAGATAGTGTGTAGTTGGCTTCATTTTCAGCCGAAGTCCCCATGTTTTCGCTGAAGGTCACTCTAACCTGTCCATCATTCAAAAATTCCAATCCTGTAACAGTAGGCCTGGTTTCATCATAGGTTATTTCGGCCTTATCATTTGGATCACTATTTAAAGGATTTCCAAAATCATCTATCACATTGGCCTCATCAACATCCACCTCAACCTTATTGCCTTCATCCAGAGTACTGCTAATGCTTTCAGATACAGTTAATGTAATTTCCTGGCCGTTTAATGCGGCATTGGTTACCGTAAAGAAGTCATCGTCGAAACTGTCGTCTCCACCTACATTCTCAATACCCAAAACATAGTTCGAAGTGATTGTGGCCTCAACATCATCAAGATCATCATTAAATGCAACGATAAAATTGTTGTCATCCAGGATTGTTAACGCAGTGACGTCAACATTATCAAGATCAATTGTCAATTCTGCGGTATTTGTAGAAAGTGATCTTGCTGCCTTGTCTGTAACACTGCTAACAGTTACTCTGATTTCGTTGCCAGTAGCCAGTGTTGATAAATTACTCGCAAGTGTCAGTATCACTTCCGATTCATCATTGCCAAAAACCGCTGAACTCACTACAATAGTTGCCTCATCGAAATCATTATCCATGCCATCTGTTTCGACTCCAAGCGGGGTATAATTGGCAGCAGCTTGTGCGCCATTGCCTGCGCCAGTGCTGAACATAGGCTCACTAAATTTCACGCTAACTTGATTATCTGCAATCCTTGTGAGACTTTGAACAGTTGGGTCGGTAGTATCAATTAAGAATGAAGCGTTGGTGTTTGCAATTGTATTTGGGGTACTCGCATTGTCCAGAATCATACTTGATGAATTGATGGTCAATGTAATTTGATCGTTCTCGGTATGACCAGACAGATCATTAACCAACATATTCAGCAGAACAAAATCATCTCCGTCGTTGGCATGAATTGCAGACGACACAACTGGATCTGTAACTCCACCATTATCGTCTGTAAGAACATAGTTTGTGGCTAAAACAATGTTAGCGTCCTGGTTCATTGGCTCATTAAAAACTGCTCTAATTTGCGTATCAGTGATATAAATCAAATCAACTAAAAATGGTGCTGACGTATCTGAATATCCGGCAGATGTGCCTGAAGCGGTATTTAATGGATTGTCAAAGTGATCTGTGACATTTGCAACTGTAACCTGTAATGTATTGCTTTCAGGTAGGGAGCTTAAATCAACTGTCAGAGTTGCTGTATAAGGCCCTCCACCACCTCCATCCGAATAAACAACAGCTGAAGGTTGGTCAATACTATTATCAAATGAATAATTCGTTGGATCTCCGGCTAATGTTGCATCAACATCTTCATCAAACGTTACGACAACTGTAGTTGCATCAGTAATTGCAAAGCCAGAAACGTTTGGCTGAACAGGATCATAATCTGATAACTCAGCAATATTTGTACTTAGACCATTCCCAAATTCATCGGTGATATCTGCATTCATGTCGCCATCCACAGTTACTCGAATGTCATCGGTTGCTCCATCAAGGTTGGCATTACCAATCAGGCTATTCACATTTAGGGTGACACTGTTACCACCGCCATCAAGTACTACACTATTTACCGTGATGGTGCCGTCAACGAAATCATTGTCATCACCATCATCAATATCAAGTACATATTCGGCTGCGTTTGTAACATCTGCCCCAAATATTTGATCATTGAAGGTCACTCTTAATTCAGTGTCACTGATAAAGGTGAGAGTCGTTACATCAAGTGCATCTAAGTCAACTGTTGTTGTTGCAGTAATTGTACCTATGGCATTTCCGAATTCATCAGTTAGCGTACTGGGAACGGTTACCTGAATGACATCTCCTGAATTCAGGTCGGTAATCCCTGTTAAGTCATCCACAGTAATGGTGACCACAGTGTTATTGTTAGTAACCATTGGAGTAACTGCTGCTACATTGATTGTTGCTACCGTTGGCGTCTGATCAACAACGGAGTATTGTGTTTCATCAGTTAAATCTGTTCCGAATACAGGCTCATCAAAAGTTATTTTAAGTTCCGTATCAGAAACATACTCTAGTGAAATGACATTGGGGCTAATCTCCTCGAATGTTAAACTTGCCGTATTGGGGGTAGTTAAATTGTTAAACCAGAAAGCGTCGGTCATCGTGGTTTTTTCAACGGTTACAATGATTACCTCCCCGTCATCAAACAGGTTAACCAGATCATCGTTGAGTGTAATAACCGCCTCGTCATCATTAGGCTCTTCTAACATCACACTGGTAATTGTTTGTACACCATTCAGCAATCCCTGTACTGTATAGTTACTAACAAGGTCTGGCTGACCATTATCATCTAAAGCTTCACTAAAGAAAAGCCTTAATTGATCCGTGTCTTCATACTGAACTGATGTAACAGTCGGTGGAGTTTCATCAAAATCATTTAAGGTGATTTGATCGGTTGATAGCACATTACCAAAACCATCAGTGACTTCTCCCCCATCATTAGGATCAACGGTGATTCTAAGATCATCCAAATCATCTAATTGTGCTGAAAATCCATTCGACACCTCAAGAGTCGCACTTTGTCGATCGCCTGCAATAACTACAGCATCAATTGTGAATGAGCCATCAAAGCCATTACTTCCATTGTCATACTCCAGATCATATTCTCCAATTACTTCTAATCCAATTAATGGTTCATCAAAAGTTACCTGAATATGCGTGTCATCGACATAAACCAGACTTGTAACTGATGGCTGACCAGAATCAAAATCTAAAGTGGCAGTATTGGGTGATGGAGTATTACCCGATAGATCCGTTACCCCACTTACAATAGTGAGTAGCATCTCGTCACCAGGAGCCAGATCTGTAACGTTTGGCAGGTATTCGACATTAAGGATGACTTGTTTGTTTCCACCTGTCAGCGATGCCCCATTAACTATAATTGCTCCTGTGCTTCCCTCATTATCATCTAGCGTAATTGATGGGCTATTTAATGAAACTTCCTCACTCAAGGTTATCAATAAATCAGTGTCGGAGGTACCGTTGTTTTGAAGGAATTCGAAGTTATCAATGGTTGGCCCAGTTTCATCAAATATGAAATTAGCAGTATTTGGTGTTCCCAGGCTATTGCCAAATAAATCTGTAACACCAGATTGAAATACGGTTACAGAAACCGTCTCACCTTCATTGATGGTTCCGCTAAAAGTCAAAACAACATCAGTTCCACTTGGTTGAAGAGCTGCATTACTAATGTTCAATGCACCAGTTTGCGTTTCAACCAAAAAATAGTTTGAAGTTGTTTGTGCACCAGTAGCTGCAAGTTCTGCATTAAATGCAACATTTACTGTTGTTGCCGTAAGGTAGGAAAGCCCTGTAACTGTTGGTGCCGTTTCCCTGAAATCATCGAGATCTGCCTGATCAATGTTCAGGCTGTTGTCGAATAAATCTGTTACCTCTCCCCCATCGGGGTCAACTGTGATGCGTAAATCATTATTATTGGCAAGAGCAGCTTGCAAGCCGGCATTGATAGTAAGCGTAGCACTAAGGCCATCCATTGCAAGGCTAACAGCGTCAATGGAGATTGGGCCGTCATCGTAAGAACCGTTATTATCTACATCAAATTGTAATTCATACTCATTAACATTCTCAATCCCTGATCCAGTTACTTCGCTATCAAAGGTTACCTGAAGTGTGTTATCATCTATGTAAACCAGTCCAGTAACATTCGGATCCTGCTTGTCATAAGTAAGGTCGGAGGTATTGGTACTTAACGCATTATCAAACAAGTCTGTAACATTGGAGACTGTCACTCTTAGTACGTCGTTGTGCTCAAGGTCAGCTTCTCCATCCAAAGAATTGACAGTTAATACTGTTGATTCGTTGCCAGCATCAGGAGTTGAACCTGAAACCGTAACTGTTGCTGCATTTCCTGTTTGATCAGTAATTGCGAAATCACTAAAAGTTGACAAACCCTTCATTTCTTCAGAGAAGGTTACTCTCAATTCTGTGTCACTGACGAATTCCAGGGCAGTCACATCCGGGTCAGCGCTATCAAAGCTCAAGGAAGCTGTATTAGGTAATCCCAAATTGTTATTAACTAAATCTTGAATACCTGATTGTGTGACCGTAATAAGAATGTCTTGATTCGTTTGAGGCAGCGGACTAGCCAACGTTAGTAAAACTTCGTCACCATTTTGTACATCAGCAGCGCTAATTGTCAGGTTACCTGAAGTACTTCCTGTCAAAGAAAAATTAGCAATATTGTTGCCACCTTGTCCAAACTCATCTTTGATATCTTCATTAAACTTCACCAATAAATTTGAAGGGTCCACATAAGTCAGAGATTCGACAAAAGGTGGTGCTTCATCCCAGTTTATGGTGTGGGTATTGGTATTAAGGTCATTTTTGAATTGGTCTTTAAAACGTGATTGAGTGAGTGAAACCCTTATTTGATAACCATCATCCAAAGCCACTGACATGTCTTCGACATCAAGTGTAACATTCAAATTACCCGCCTCCAATGTCGCTGAGTTGATAGTCAATGTTCCTTCATCAAAGCTTGTGTCATCTCCCTCCTCAATTGCTAGGGTGTAAAAGGAAGTGTTTTCAGGATCAGAAGTGCCAGCTCCTGGCCCTTCATTAATAATTGCCTCACTAAAAGTCAGAGATAAGGTAGTAGTGTTAACTACTGACATCAGATCAAGATTGGGCTGAGCTTCATCAAAAACAATAACTGGGTTTGAACTCGCTACATTGTTATCAAAGTCGTCTGACAAATTAGCGACCGTAATTGTTAATTCGATTTGATCTAAGTCATCAAGCGAGGCTATTAGACCACCGCCTCCAATTAAAAGTGTGACTTCATCACCACCAGCTTCAAGTGTCGCACTACTTATGGTTAATGTACCATTATTAAATAGTGCATCCGGGTCGCTGTTATCAATGTTAATAGTGTAATTACCTGCAGTTTCAGGTTCAGAAACACTGGTTTCATTATTAATTGGTTCAGAGAAGCTGATCTTCAAATGAGTATCATCTACAAAATCAAAACCGGTTATTGTTGGTGCTAAAGCATCCAGCTCAAATGAAGTGGTATTGGGAGATCCCATGGCATTCCCGGCGATATCTGTAACTGCCGCAAACGCTGTAACTACAATATCATCCGTGTCAGCCGCAGTAGCATTAATATCTTCGTTAGTTGTAATCGTTAACTCTGCTCCAGATAGACTTAGATTGTTTATTGTAAAGTCCGTAAGGGTAGCACCATATTCTAATAGTATTCTTCCGTCAATGATTTGAGCATTTGTAGCATCCATATCTTCATTGAATGTTACCAAAACATTATTGGGGTCAAGATGTTCCAGTGAAAGTACTTGGGGAGCAGTTCGATCAATAGTGAAAATTTCACCAATGGTTTCGGCTTCACCAATATTTGTAATGGTCTGAGGAATTGACCCCTGAGAGGTAAAATCAAGGCTTACTGTCCCTTGTCCGGTACCTATTGAAGCTGTAACCTGCCAATCAGTTCCCGAACCAGTCACATTAGTAATCATTGGTGTACCCCCGGCAACAGCATCCTGCAAAGTGAAGTTATCAGAGGCTACGCCAGTTACGCCGACTGAAAAAGTGATATTCCAGCTTACTGCATCGCTACCATCATTTGTGCCTCCACCATTGGTTGGATTGTCCCCATTTCTCAAAATAGAAACCACGGTGGCTGCAGGAATCACATCGATATTTGCAGTATTGGTGGGGTTTGAATCGCTGATACCGTCATTAACTGAGAAGGTAAAAGAATCATCAACCGTCCCTGAACTGGTGTACTTAAGAAAGCCAACCTGAATAAATATCGGTATGATTACATTCTCATCGCCATCGAGGTCATCAATTTCTTCTCCGGGATCAAGCTGGTCATTGAATGGATCAATGTCGAGATAGAGTTGACCTTCGGTTGGTAATGTTTCTATTGTGACATGGGCTAGTTCCTCACCTTCATCCGTGTTGGGGTTATCGGTATCGGAAAAAACAAAGTTTGTCAGGTCAAAAGCAACGGATTCATTTTGAGTTACCTGCACATCTCCTAGTGTAATGTCTGCGCTGGTAGGCCTGGCATTAATGATAAATTCGTCTTCCCCTATGCTAAATTCGTCATCCTGGGAAAGTTCCCAATTATTATCCCTATCATAGAGTGCAGCCAATAGTTCGGACAACGTCGCTTTTGTTGTTCCAATGTATCTTCCGTTATCCCAATCGTTACCATCGGTGTCATCAGGAAACCTAATCGCATTAGTTCCATTGGTAAGACCATTTATCACATCGGGAAAACCATTACCCGAATTTTGTCCCGTAATTGGTAAACTAGATTTTTGCTTATCCCGATCCCATGTAGTGAAGTCATCCCAATCAGTATCGTCAGTTCCTCCATCATCATTAGATGCATATCCCGTGATGAAGTGGTAATCGCCATTCGCTGCCAACTGATAAATCAAAACTTGATCACCATCACCATCCAATTTGTCAAAATCGTCGCCACTAAGAGCATCAGTGAGTCTTGTGCTGCTGCCTCCTCTTACAATCACTATATCTTCGGTGTCTTCAATAATTACAACAGTACCGGGTTCAAGGTCTGTTGAAACAGTCCAATTCATGAAGTCATCTTCATTGCTGTTTCCATCCAACCGCCATTCATCATCGGTTCTATCAGTCCAGCCTTCATCAGTAAACCTTAAAATTGTACCGGTGGCAATGGTTTGCCCTAAAACAACAAAAGCAAATTTGTCAGATCCGTCACGTTTAAAACCCACAATTGCCAAATCTCCTGGGTTAAGTTGAGTGCCGCCTGCCCAATCCTGTGAGAGTGCGGGTGTATTAATGAAAAAGGGGGATAACAGAATTATTAGCCAGTAATGATTGGCAAATGCAAATCTTTTCATAGTTCAAAAGATTATAAGAAAAGTCCATTGGTTAAGGACTTGCAAAGTACGACCAATAAAATATAGATGCAACCGAAAGTTTACCAGAAGAACATCTGGGTTCAGTAGATGAGGCCGGAGGCGGCTACCGTGTGATGTTACCTCGTGAATTAGTTTTGATTATGGTGATCATGTCACCATCTACCAAGTCCATATTTCCAACAAGGACAAATCTACCGTCAATAAGATGCCTTACGGCTATACCAACATCATTATCCTGAGTTCCTCCAAACTGCCTCTGAACAGAATTGGGACTAATTTCACCAAAGCCGTTGATTGTAAAGAAGAGCATGTCTGAACCCCTATCTGCTGAACTTGCATTAGCGATTGTATTATCTGTCACAGATACGTTATCCAACTGGCCTACTATGGCAAAGCTACCATTTTGCATCTGAGTAATTCCATGACCACGATGTGTGCCAGACCATTCAATTTGAGACCTCGAATCATTGGAATCAAAGGCCTCCCTTTGGTTGAGCTCAATAGTTTTAAAAAATTCCTCAGTCCCCACTGAGTTAAACCTCGCAACTATAGTTTTGTCCCCCTGGCTCTGTGTATATCCAACAACTGCTACACCATTATCAGATAATAATTCGACGCTTGTTACAATATCATCTTCTAATGTTCCATACTCCTGAAAATTATTATTAAATGCATTCGCATCTGAAGTCACATATAAAATATCTTTGCCATTTTCGTTGGTTTCACCTTCACCATTGCCAATCATTGTAAGTTGCCCATCACTTCTTTCGAAAATATCAATGCCTTCATCTTCTCCCGGAAACCCTAACCTACGTTCGAAGATTATTCCACTAGCCTCGCCTGTTTCAGTTATCTGAATACCTGCCTGATCAAATTTCAGCACCCAAATATCAGCAACGTCTGTTGTTCCATCACCAAAATCCGGCTTCTGAATATTTACCTGAGTTGACCTGCCAATTAAAATAAAATTGCCGTCGCTTGCTTGAATAACCCCATTGGCAATTTCACTGGATGGAACTGCATCATCTCGAAATAATGATGTTGACGCGGCTACTAAGTTAACATCTGATGGGTAAATAAAATTCCATTGATGGGCACCATTAGCGTCTACTTTTTGCACAAATGCCCTAGTCACAGGTTCGTTAATGAAATCGAAACGCTCAGTTTGATTATTAGCATTGATGATTGAGTCGGTTCCATTGATCAATATGTCAACACTTCCAACCATCAAAAAGCCACCATCCTGTGTTGAAATAATCTTCTTAGGTACGGCATTATTTTCTGGCCCAGCATCGTAAGAAATTCGTCCATTGTCAATTTCATTACCCTGGTTATCTGTAAAAATCAATAAAAAGTCAGTATCTGTGTCATCGATATCAGTTTTCATAACTTGACTATCCGTTGACCCGAAAATAACATATCCATCATTGTTCGGATCTGGGTGCAGTAGAAAGTCAATTACAGAGGTTACCCCAGCATTGCCATGAAATTTCACAAATACATCTTCGGGAGCAGGGCTATCTGTGGTATCTGGATCACATCCAAATAAAACGATTATGAGTGTGCTGATAATTATATTCTTAGCCATTACTTAATCTTAATTTTCCCTAAACTCCTTCAACTTTTTCGGATTGTAAATCGATTTTTGAAAACCAACCTTAAAACTTAAAAAATCCAAACCGCCATTACCATCCACCTGGGCCAACCTGAAAACTAAATCCTGATTTCTGTAGCGTCTTTCTGGCACTACAAAATTATTACCGCCCTTGTTGGCTCCGATCTCAATAGTAATATAATCGGTGTTGTTTCTAAGTTTAACTCCTATACCAGCAGTATATGTGTAGTTTAATTCCTCTCGAAGTCCTACATTTTTAAGATCAATTGAACCCGGATTAGTGCTAACTCTAGCACCACTTCTGGATGCACTTAGCAAGAGATTGCCAATAACTCCCCCGTAGGGATAAATCACTAATTTTTTTTCATTTAGTTCAAAATTGTACTTAGCAACCAGAGGAACATCTATGAATGAATAAGTATCAATATAACCAGTTGGACTAAACACTACATCAGTCTGATCGGCTTGGTCGCCACTATTTGAACCACCAGGAAACAGGTCGTTGTTATACTCAACGGATCTACTTGAAAACCCAGCGCCTAATGAAATTTCTAAATTATCCCATACATTATAGTCAATGTATAGTCCAGCTGAGATACCAATTCGGGCTGAAAATGTGCTCCCCAACGGGTCATTGAGATTTTCTACACCAAATTCATCAATTAAATTTATTGTGCTGTATGTAACACCAACTCTAGCTCCTACTCGAAATATTGGATCTTTTCTAAATTGACTATACAGATAAATAAATTCTCCAGGGTCAAGTGCTGAATCCAGTGGATGCTCTGGGTCTTCTTTTAGAAGCTCAATCATCGCCTGCTCAGAGTCTGGTTTTCTATCCTGGTAAATATGCGATAGAGTTATAAGCCTCTTTGCACTGACCATGTCGGCGTCAGAAAAAGTTATGCCTTTTTCATTATTTAAACACTTGTAGAAATCAGTTGAGGTAGTATTAACTAATCTATCGAGGTCGTCAAAGTTACCTTCAGCGTAGAAAGTATTAGCTTGACCTAATGCTTCTGCACAACTTTGTCCGAAAATTGAAGAACTCGAAAAAAATACCCCCAACAAAATCAGGGGCATAAGCATATGTTTTTTGAGATTAACTCGCATTATTAATCTTAGTTTTTCTTTTATTAGTTCGCATTCTTTCCACTTGGATACTCAGGACAAGTTAATGCAGCTGGATCATCAGGGTACTCAATATCTTCACCAACAAACTGATTCCACTCAAGCTGTGTCATGTTTCTGCTTAAATGTTCGCACATCTCGGCTGCCATTTCATGTGGTAAAGTTGGGTAAACCCTTAAGTTGCCATCATCAGCTCCTGTAATTAATTGACTGCCGTCATCGTTGAATGAAACTGACCACACCCAGCTTGTGTGATCATCTAATTCGATCGGTAAATCATTTTTGTGCTCAAGCACCCAAATTTTTGCCATTTGATCAAAGCCACTGGATGCAAGCAATTTGTCATCCTGGCTAAACTCAAGATCGGTAATCCTCGATGCATGCGCTCCTAAATTCTCATAGAACACCTCTTTATTGTCCAAATCATAGATGGTTAACTCACCATTTTGTGTTCCAAATGCCAGGTATTGATTGTTATTGCTAAAAGCAAGTGCATGTATTGGCTTACTATCCTTTAAATAAATATCCCTTTTCGCATTGTCATTTTGTAAATCCCAAATACTGACCTGCCCTTTTTCATCTGCCCCAGCTACCAACGAACCATCAGAACTGATTGAAATAGCCTTCAACCTCGCCGCAGATGTGCCAATTTCAACTGCATTCCCTCCGATTCCAGTTTTCATTATTTTGCCATTAGCTCCAACTGAAACGATTCCAGAACCATCTGGCATGAAAGCCAGACTGTATACAGTTCCTCCATGGGGTGCTATATATCTTGGTTCTTCTTCAACGTTTTGAAGGTTTATCAAAACAATATCATTGTCTTCCAAGCCTGCTGCCAGCCACCTCTCATCTGCACTTATAGCCATTACCCTATTGACTCCTTGATCGTCAAATAGCTCCGTATAAGCCCTATCAGGATCCTCAAGATTCCATTGATAGATTTTACCGTCACTACCAGCTGAATATGCAGTATTTCCATTCTTGCTAAATACTGCAGCCCTAACTGCCTCATCATGACCAGGATAGCGGTTCCAATTAGTTGTAGTTGTATCGGCTGCGGCCTCAGCAGCATCTAAAGCTTTTAGCGCTCCATAAATACCAGCATAAACATCACCATTATAGTCTTTGCCTTCGAGTTTATATTGCTCATAAAAGAGATACGCTTGTTTTGCGATAACTCCGCGTTGTTCTTCGTCTCGGAGCTTTCCAGACTTAATAGCCATTGATTGAGCCACCGATTGGAAACGTAACCTATCAGCGTTAGCCCTGGCAATATTGGCTTCCTCTGCATTCTTATCTGCTAATTCTTGAGCAGCTACAGCGGCTAGCCTTTGTTCTTCCGCTGCTGCCTGTGCCTTTCTGGCTTCTTCAGCACTGGCTACAGCGGCTTGCCTTTGTTCTTCTGCTTGCGCTCTTGCCACTTCGGCTTGCTTTAGTGCGTCCTCCGCTTCAGCTCTTGCTTCTTCTGCTTCTCTAGCAGCAGATCTTGCTCTTGCTGCTTCATTTTCAGCTAGCACCGCTAACTCTTCAGCTTTCAACCTTTGTTCTTCGGCCAACGCCTGTTGCCTAGCCGCTTCTGCAGCTTGCTTAGTAGCTTCATTCGCCTGAATTTGAGCAAATACCACAACGAAAAGGAGTATTAGTGAGGCGAAACCTGCAGAGAGCGCAATGATTCGGGATCGCTTAATGGCCCTTTTCTGAAGGAATTCTTTATTTCTTTGTTCTGTTTCGTAGGCTCTTTTTGAAGTCTCTAAGAAGACCATTGTCCTTTCGAAAGCGGTGTTGTAGCGCTGACCCCAAACAATTGTAGGTTTATTTTCTTCCTGCCAGTTTAGTGCTAATTGAAGATCCGGCATCTTCCAAAGACCTGCTCTACCCAGCTGATATCTTTCTGCAGCTTCAGCGAGTTTTAGGTACATTTCGGCAGACTTGGCTTCTTCCTCCAACCATGTTTTCAACCTCACCCAAATCCTCATCAAACTTTCGTGAGAGATATCGACAACTGTTTCAGAGGTAAGCTCAACACCATAAGGTGGCATTAACAGCGTTCTACCTGGTTCACGGAATTTCTCAACTACCCGAATAACCTCTTCCTCACTTACACCGGCTATTGCCGCAATTGTGCCAAGTTTGGTAGGCCGCCTTATGCCTTGATTCTCAGCACCTTTTTCAGTCAGTGATTTAAACATCACTTCACAAATCTGTTTCTCTCGCTTAGATAGAGAATCATACGCCTCATTTGCATGCTGAGAAAGTGCTTCACGAAGTGTTCCAATGGAATTATAATGCCTCAAGTCCATCGGCTCATCATCCTTATGATCATCAGACCAGTATGCCCATGTCCTCATTAGGGCATGTTGAAGAATTGGAAGCTGATCAGGGTTGTCACCCACATCATTTAAAAGTTGTTGAATCAAGCGACCACTAATTTGACCACCCCCTACTGCAACCGGCCCTTCAACACATAGCCTCTTTTGATCCCTGGTCATCTGAGGGATTAAGTAGTGGCTATCATTAATCATTTGTGTCAGTTCTGGAAAGACGGCACACTCGCCGATAAAGTCAGAGCGCATTGTCTGAGCAATGTAAATCGGGACATCATATTGATTAACTGCCTCAAGTAATAAATTCACAAAAGCGGATGATTCATCCATATTACTTGTAGCACTTTCTAACCGCTTGTATCTAAAGAGCTCCTCAAACTGGTCAACCAGGATAAAGAAATTCTCATTTTCACTTGAGCGGAGCTGTTTTACCGCTTCAATAAGGCCAAGTGAACTTGTTCTTAATACTGTAGATACAATTGTTTTCTTTATGAGCTTATCTTCTTCCTCTGCCTCATTGTAATTTTTATCCTTACTAAGCAGGGCCTCAGCTAAGTTGTCAATAGGGCCAGCGCCTGGTCTCATTACAACAACTCTCCAGTTAGAGCCAGCTTCTGTCATGAAGCCACCATATAGTGTTGGTATCAGACCACAATACATTAGCGATGATTTACCGCTACCTGAGGCTCCAAGTACTGCTGCAAAACGGTTGTCTGCCAATTTCATAAGGATTTCATCACTCTGGCCCTCCCTACCAAAGAATAGGTGGGCCTCCTCAATTCCGAATGGCCTTAGACCAGGAAATGGATTAAAAAATTGACTGATATCAGCTGATGGCTGACTACCCTGGATAACTTCTAAATCTTTCTCACTCATGATTGCTTGAGTTTAGATAAAAATGGTTTTACGGACTCAGGTTCAAACCCATTTCCGGTTGATAAGATCATGGCCTGATCTTTATATTGTGGTTGAATTTCTTTCTGTCCTTCAACAAATAATGCTTTTGCTTTTATTGGTTTCTTTCTGCCGAAACCAGGAGCTTTCATTACATCCTGCATTTTTGACCTGATCCATTCCGCATTTGCGTCACCATAATAAATTATGGAAGCATCACATCTTCTTAAGTTTTCCTGATGCAAGTATCTAAGATCAACTAAATCGCCTTCAAAGGCTGAGCGCAATACTTCAAACCCCTCCTTCTCCAAATACTTTATTAAAGGATCACTAGCTTTAATATCCTGTTTATTGCAGATCAAATAAATCAGGTTCCGATCCTCTCTTTTTGAATCTTCCTCATCGTGTCTGTCGATTTCCCTGGCCAGCTTATATCTACCTCCCGTTGTCAATTCATCTCGTATAATTGACTTAAATTCTGGAAGAGTTACCTGAAGTACTTCAGCTTCTTCGATTAAGGCCGCCTCACTCTTTAAATCCTCGATGAAAATTTTCTGCCGCTCACTTACATTTTTGAGATTTGGTGATATCCATATTAAGCGACTAAAAGATTGGCGATCATCACTACCCTTCTTTTTATTGTCATCAACAACCTTGTAGGTGTACTTATCAGCAACTTTGTTTTGAATATCTACCACTGAAAATTCAGAACCACGGGGCCTGTAACCATAATCTTCGCCAACTATATGAATTGACAGTTGACACTCACGAAGATCTTTGTTGACCATATTCTCAAGAGATTTGACCTCTTTTGGAAGACTATGTTCCGGCAAAACCCTGTATCCATGCCTAATCAACTCCCGCTTAATGATGTCTCTTTGAATAACCATATCAACGCCGGTGCTTGCGAGGTATATGGTTTTATCCTTGCGTCTTTTCTCCTGCTCCTGCTGATCTTTGGTTTTGTTATCAAGCCTGATAAGCAAATGGTTGATATCGTAAGCCAAATCAACCAGCTTCATCCAAAAGCTTCTCTCCGCATCATGGCCAAAGAATGTTTTAAATTCTTGCGCCTCACCAGTCATTGAATCAATCAGAAAGAAATCGTAGGTAACTATTTTTTCGAAATCTGGTACGAAGGCATCAATATTTCCAGGAAATTTAACCACTTTGAACAAGCGTGGAACTCCGCCAATTTCTATCCCCTCACCTGATTCTGCATGTTTACAAAAACCTTCAGCACCTTTCAGTAAATTCTTTGATTGGACATAGTCAGGCGATAGTATGCTTATGTGGATGGGCGCCAATTCAAAATCAGATGCAGGACTGCTCTCCGTAATAAGATGGAACTTCGGAGTATCCTTAGTTATTTGATTTAGCAGTGTGCTTAAGAAGCGGCTGAAACTGGTGATCCAGCCTTCACCGCCTTTTATAGGCTTATTATCGGCCTCACAATAGCTAATAATTACATCATATTGGTAGTCCATAGTCCCGCCTGCTAATGGATTAGTTTAGGTTGATAAGGTAACAAATTTAAGTTTTTCAGTCAATTGACATAGCCCATTGACTAAGATAAATACAATGGTTGACTAATTGTATACCTGATTTGTACCTTTTAATCTTAAAATAGTATAAACCCTATAGCTGGTTGGCTACTGAAATAGAAAGAAAGTTAATAATCTGAACTTATCAAAAATTCTTACCGGGATAATAGGCCACGTCCTCCAGTTCTTCTTCTATGCGCAATAGTTGGTTATACTTCGCCATTCTATCCGACCTGGATGCTGAACCCGTTTTAATCTGTCCAGTATTCAAAGCAACTGCTAAATCTGCAATTGTGTAATCTTCTGTTTCGCCAGATCTATGCGACATAACACTGGTGTAAGAATTTTTGTGGGCCATATTGACTGCATTGATGGTCTCAGTTAAAGAACCAATCTGATTCACTTTAATTAATATTGAGTTAGCAATATTATTATCGATTCCATTCTGAAGTCTTTCTACATTAGTGACAAAAAGATCATCACCCACCAACTGTGTTTTTGAGCCGGAAAGTTTTGTTAATTCTTTCCAGCCATCCCAATCATCTTCATCCATTCCATCCTCTATTGATAGAATTGGATACCTATCCACCCAATCGTTCCAAAAGTTGGCCATTTCAGATGAGGTTAATTCATCTCCTGAAGATTTCTTAAAGATGTACTTACCTGATTTCTTGTCATAAAATTCTGAGCTGGCGGCATCCAGTGCAATTCCAATATCTTCACCAGGTTTGTAACCTGCTTTTTCAATTGCCTGAAGCACAACTTCAATGGCTTCAACATTTGATTTGATGTTTGGCGCAAATCCGCCTTCGTCCCCAACATTGGTAGAGAGCCCCTGGGATTTTAATACAGACTTTAGGTGATGAAAAACTTCAGTACCCATTCTCAGTGCCTCTGAGAATGACGGTGCACTAACTGGCATAATCATGAATTCTTGAAAATCAATGGAGTTATCTGCATGACTGCCACCATTAAGAATGTTCATCATGGGAACAGGTAGTGTATTGGCATTTACCCCGCCTATATATCTATAAAGAGGTTGGCTAGCTTCTTGGGCGGCTGCTTTGGCAACTGCTAACGAAACCCCTAAAATGGCATTGGCGCCAAGCTTGCCTTTATTTGGTGTACCATCCAGGTCAATCATTAAATGATCAATATAATTTTGATCAAATACATAACTGCCAACCACTTCCGGTGCAATCAATTCATTTACGTTATCAACAGCCTTAAGTACACCCTTACCCATGTACTTCTTTTTGTCATTATCCCGCAGTTCTACAGCCTCATGAGAACCAGTAGATGCACCCGATGGCACTGCTGCTCTTCCTAAAAAACCATTTTCAGTTACCACATCAACCTCAACGGTTGGGTTGCCCCTTGAATCAAAAATTTGGCGGGCATGAATTTCCTCGATATAGCTCATAATAGACTTATCAGTTTTGATGAATGAGTGAAATGAATTGATCAAATAAGTATCTAGAATCGTGTGGCCCTGGAGAAGATTCCGGATGATATTGAACTGAAAATGCTCTTTTATCTGTCCGTTTTAAACCGGCGACCACGCCATCATTCAGGTTAATATGGGTTAATTCAACATTAGTAGTATTTTCTAAAGATTCTTTATCTACAGCGAAGCCATGATTTTGAGAGGTTATCTCGCAAAGCCCCGTTTCAAAATTCTTAACAGGATGATTAAGCCCCCTGTGACCATGGTGTAGTTTATAAGTGGAGACACCAGAAGCCAAGGCAATGATTTGATGACCAAGACAAATCCCAAATAGCGGTTTATCAGCGTTTAAAATTTCCTTGACGGTTTCCACTGCGTATGGCATGGCTGCAGGATCGCCAGGTCCATTTGAGATGAAATATCCATCCGGTTTCCATTCCTGCATTTCATTAAATGTGGACTTAGCCGGAAACACTTTGCAGTAAACATCCCGCGTACCAAAATTTTTTAATATTGATTTCTTAATACCAACATCAAGAACGGCCACTTTTGTTTTAGCATTTTCATCACCTATGTAGTAGGGTTCTTTGGTGCAAACCTTAGACGATAGTTCAAGATTTGCCATGTTCGGTACATCTTTAAGTTTCTTCTTGAGTTCATCCAGGTCTTCAATTTCAGAACTTATGATCGCATTCATGGCACCCTGATCCCGGATATGCCGGACAATTTTCCTGGTGTCGACTTCTGAAATCCCGACAGTCTTGTGTTTTACCAGGTATTCTTGAAGGCTTTCATCCGCGGTAAACCGACTGTGTATTTCAGAAAATGAGTTCACTACTAATCCGTTGATTTTTGGATAGTCAGATTCCTGCTCTTCATCAAGTGCCCCATAATTTCCAATATGAGATGTGGTATTAACCACGATCTGTCCGAAATATGATGGATCAGTATAAATTTCCTGATAACCTGTCATTCCGGTGTTGAAGCAAATCTCCCCTCCTGACGTACCCTCAATCCCAATACTTTTACCTTTAAAATACGTCCCATCCTCAAGTAGTAAAATGGCGGTTTTTCGATGTGAAGGCATGTATAAAATTTTGGTTGTGAGCTTTGGGTTGCAAATAAAAGATGTATTTACTGAACGTGAAAGGTGTACTGGTAAAGAATAGCTATCGACTCTAATTTAGTAACACTTTAATATCATTTTTCTATTCTGGTGACTGATGCCAGTTAGTGAATATTAATTGTATTAAAATTTTCTACTTTTAAATATGGCAACTACACAAACGCTGACACTGTCTCCAATGCAACAGTCTTTCAGGAAAAAATTCTTGAACCCGTTTCTCTTCAGATTACATGCCCTCATGAAAGTTCCGGCGGGATTTATTGCTGGTATGAAGCTAATAGCACTTGACCAGGAGCATGCTATTTCCACTATCCCTTTCAAATATCTGAACATGAACCCGTTTCGGTCTACCTATTTTGCGGTACAGAGCATGGCAGCGGAACTTTCAACTGCGGCCCTGGCCCTGTTAGCAATACAAGGAAAAGAACCATCCATTGCCCTTATCATCATTGATATGCAGGCCGACTTTCCAAAAAAGGCAACTGACAGGGTCACTTTTAAATGTGAGGATGGCAATAAGGTTTTTGAAGCTGTAGATCGATGTATACAAAGCCAGGAACCAAGTACTGTAACCCTCAAAACTGTAGGTACAATGCCGGATGGTACAGTTGTGTCAACTTTCCAATTTACGTGGTCATTTAAGCAGAGGGGCAAATAATGACCTCGCACTACATCACCTGGTGGAATGTTGAAAATTTATTCGACGAAAAAAATGCTCCTTTAGATCGTCGACCAGATAGCATTAAACGTAAAATTAAGGCTGACCTGGCCGATTGGACACCTGAAGTTTTAGAGAAAAAGATAGATAACCTTGCCTGGGTTATCAATAAATTAAATGATGGCCTTGGTCCAGACATTATGGGTGTATGTGAGGTGGAAAATCGCCACGTGTTAGACCTTCTTCTCACCAAAATAACGGTGCCTAATAGAAACTACAGGCTTATACACCACGACATGTCTGATAATCGCGGGATCGATGTCGCTTTCATGTATGATGACAATAAATACCAGTTTGAGCCTGGAAGCCTTTTTCATCACCCCGTCATCAAGCGTTACCCAACCAGGGAGATTGTTCAGGCCACGGTTACAACTGAAAAAGGCAATGAACTGATCCTTTTGGGAAACCACTGGCCATCAAGAAGTGGAGGCCAGTATGAATCGGAACCTTACAGGATTCTTACAGCGGAAACGCTAAGCTACTTTATCCAACGCATTCAAGAAATTAAGGGGAAAGATGCCGCTATTATAGTGATGGGGGATTTCAACGATGAACCTTTCAATAGATCTATGTCAGACTATGCTCTGAGTGTTCGAGATAGAGATAAAGTAGTGAACGGCCGAAGTCCATATTTGTATAATTTGATGTGGCATTTAATGGGACAAAGAAAGGCCAGTTATGTTTTTGGGGGTCGGCCGATTATGCTGGATCAATTTTTAGTTTCAAAAGGGATTTCAAAGAAATCAGGCAGGTTTGATTTAAGGGAATATCTGGTTAAACTAGAGTCGTTTGATGGCATGGTAAAGGGAGATTATGACACGCCAATTCGGTTTGGTCAAAAGAATCCTAATTTAGAAGGCTTTAGTGACCACCTCCCAATATCATTTATACTTGGTGAAAAATAAATGAGCTAACTGGCCAAAGATTCCATTTCTGCCTCAATCTCTTCACGGCTAAATGGTTTGGTGAAAAATTTCTTGATCAGGTTATTGTTTAAAGCAGTCTGGATTTCATCATCGTAGGTGAATGCTGAAAGCACATAATAGTACTTGTCACCATATTTCTGTTTGGCTTTTTTTACAAACTCCACACCGTTCATGTTAGGCATTCGCATATCTGTGATGACAGCATTAATATCTGCATGATTTTCATCCAATTTTTCCAAACCCTCAATGGCTGAGGAGGCTGTAATCACATTATACTTAGTGTCAAAATTGGCCTTGAATATGAATGTATTCAGTTGTTCATCATCGACATACAGCAGTGTAGTCTTGGAGCTCATTTATTAATCTGAATTAACAGGTAATGTAACAATAAATTTAGTGCCTTTATTAATAATTGATTCTACAGACACAACCCCCTTATGTTCCTCAATTATGGAATATGTGATGAAAAGGCCAAGCCCCGTTCCATCACCGGGAGGTTTGGTCGAAAAAAAAGGGTCGTTAATTTTAACTAAATTATCTTCCTTAATACCATGACCGTCATCCTCAACAGTGATTATTAGCTGGTCATTCCTTAATTCAGTGTCGATCTTAATCACTCCTTTATCACATATAGCTTGCTCTGCATTTGACAAAATATTTAGTATGGCCAGGTGAAGCTTTCCCTCATTTCCTTTTATAAGGTGCGATTTGATGGTGTAATTTCTTATTACCTCCACTTTACCCTGTAGCTTGTTGGTAAGGATAATTAAACAATTATCAATGATCTCTTTTACATCGCATTGTTCGTTTAAGGCAGCATTTTTTCGACTGAAATGACTCAAACTTTTTACAATATTCGAGGCTCTTTCTACACCATCATTTATTGTTTCAAACAGTTGTGAAACCTCTCCATCATTGGAACTACCATTTCGCAAAACTTTATTTGAAAGTGCTGCAACTCCATTTTTTATGAAATTGAGTGGATTGTTAATTTCGTGGCCGACACCTGCAGCCAACACTCCCAACGACGCCATCTTTTCAGATTGAATCAGGTGATGTTGCGCTTCCTTTAAATCTCGGAGGGCCTTCTCAAGATTATCCTTCCCCGTTTCAAGGGCGTCATTCTTAAACTTTAACTCTTCGGTTCGTTTTTCGACTAATCGCTCTAGATTCTCTGCATAATTTTGCAATTCTACCTGGGACGCATTCAAGGCATTTAGATATTTTTTCTCTTTCTTCCACACATATCTAAAAAGGAACCCAGTTGCCACATTGATCAAAACATAAAAGACAAGTATATATTTAAGGATACCCCAATACTCGACCCAAAGGACATTTCGATTAACAGATATAATCAGTTCATGATGTAGGGCTGGCAAGGATACTTTTGCCCCCAACACTGAATAATTTTCAAAATTATTTCTGGCTTCAAAAAAGGTCATAAAATCATCAGATTGGCTTTCGGATATCTCTGAATAAAGCCCGGCATCTTGCCTTAGCATTCCATCATAATCCCGGATATTCAATGGGTAGTACAGTTGAGTTGTATTGAAATTACCATTGACCATGTGAACCCTATATCTTTCATCAAAACCAAATTGAGCAAGTTCTGTTGTCAGGCCACTGTACCTAATTGCGGAAGTGTTCACTGCCAAAACTTCGTCATTATCATTTCTAATGGCTACGCGAATTGGAAGAATCCAATCTTTGACATTATCGAAATAATAAACCTCGCCTATGGAGAGGCCATACGAATTTCTGGCCTGCTTAAACGATCGCCGTGAATTCTCAGACCTCATCAAATTTGGCAGTGAATCGCCAGGGTTGGAGCCTGAGAATGTCATCAGTTGACCTTCAGTATCAGATAGCCCGAAAGCCAGGAGCTCTTGATACGCAACCAATGCATCGTTCGCAAACTGAGTTCTTTTAATTTCCTTATCATCACCAGTTATTGACAGCAATCGCTCCCCTACACTTACCAGGCTGAGCTCCCACTGGTAGAAACTTAGCTGATAGTAACTCTTTAAAACAGAGGCTGTATATGTTAAATCCCGAATGCGGTCTTGTTTTACGTCATACCAAAGCGTATAACCTACTACAGCCGCAATTATCATTAGCCCCAAAACGATGTAAAGGTAGAGGGTGATGAGAACGGTTTTTCTGGAGCTGTTTTCCATTGATGCTATAGGTATCACATCGACAAAACTTTAAAATTATCATTTTAGCAGTTCATTTACCCATCATCACCTATTCTATCAATTTTATCTATTTCACGTATTATTCTGAATTATTAGATCCTAATGGTCAGACCCCTTAGAAAAATTCTCTTTCTTTTGATCGGCGCTGTTCTATTGCCCTTTATCATTTTTATGGTGTTAAAAGCGAACACCCTGAATGAAGATGAAAAGCTATTGGATGATATTTATGAAAGACAATTGAGTGCCATTCTCTTTTCCATCAATCAGTACTCCGACGACCATGTGAGTAACATAGTGCGGTCAATCGAGGAAAATTTGCATGAGTTTTTAACCAATGACGGTTTGCAGAATTACCAGTCGATCCAAACCGCATACTTTATCCACCTAAGAAACACTGAGAAACCTCAGGAACAATATTGGCACTCATTTTCAGAAATACACAAAACTCGGTGGAATCCACTTTTGGATAGCATTTTTGACAAAAACCCAACCTTGATCAACCGATTGATTTCCTACAAAAAAAACAGCTTCAGTAAACTTGAACCACTAGGGAATATTGTTTTAGATCAAAGAGAGCACTCTTTATTAGTTTTTATTTTGGAAGAAAATGGCAACTACTGGCAATGTATAATGGCCTTTCAACCAGTGCTTTTAATTGAATCTGCGCTAGCCCCGAAAATGCAGGAAGTAGCCAGGGAAGATTTTGTAGTGCTGGTAAGAAAAAAGAGCAATCAGGATATCATTTTCACAACTGAAGATGTCACCAATGATGAACTAAATGCAAAACCTCTGTGGCTTTTACCTGACTATGAGATTGCCATCTCACCAATAGGCAACAGCATAAAAGACACTATTAAGCGGCGGGAAAACACGAACCTCATTTCGCTATTATTTGTGTGTGTTGTCATGACCCTTGGATTTTATTTTGTTTATATCAACGTAAGAAAGGAAATGACTTTGGCCCAGAATAAGGCAGATTTTGTTTCCAATGTCTCGCATGAGATTAAAACCCCACTTTCACTAATTAGTATGTTTGCTGAGACACTGCTTTTGGGTAGGGTAACCACCGAGGAAAAAAAGAGAGATTACTATAGCATCATTCAACAAGAAACGGCCAGATTAAGCAGGATTGTTGGCCGGATTTTAGATTTCTCTCAAGTAGATGCTAACAAAAAGGCATACAACTTAGTCCTCACCAATTTAAATAATGTAATTGAGCGAGTGACCGAAACTTACTCGTTCCATCTTCAAAATAAGGGTTTCGAATATGAGGTTAGGACATGTAAAAAGCTGCCTCAAATAAATGGGGATGAGGAAGCATTGGTTGAGGCCCTGATCAATCTGCTAGACAACGCTATTAAGTACAGTACTGACACTAAAAAAGTAGTACTATTTTCCGGTCAGGATGGTGACACTGTTCATATTGGTGTCACTGATTTTGGCATCGGTATCGATCCGAAGAAAAAGCGGCAGATCTTTGAAAAGTTCTATCGGATCTCCGAAAATGACGTTCACGATACCAAAGGTGTGGGCCTTGGATTGTCTTTAGTTCAAAATATTGTTGATGCACATAAGGGCGAAGTTTCCGTGGAGAGTACCCCTGGTGAAGGGAGCACTTTCAAATTAATTTTTCCCGTATTCAAAAAAATGACTGATGGCCAGGATACTAATAGTTGAAGATGAGCCTAATATGAGATTAGGCCTCAAGGACAATCTGGAGTTCGAAAATTTCGAAGTTGCTCTTGCTGAAGATGGGGAGTCAGGACTTAGAATGATGGAAGGACAAAACTTTGATCTGGTATTACTTGATATCATGATGCCTAAGCTTTCTGGAATAGATATGTGTAAAGCAGTAAGAAAAAAGGGCATTGAAGTGCCTATTATATTTCTGACGGCTAAAGGAGAAGAGCTTGATACTGTATTAGGCTTAGAAATTGGAGCCGACGACTACATTACCAAACCATTTAGCTTGCGAGAGCTTTTGGCAAGGGTAAAAGCCGTTCTCAGAAGAAGCACTGACAAACCTGAAAACATCAGCACAGATACTCAAATAGGAAACCTGACAGTAAACTTTAAGCAATACGAAGCTTATATTGATGCGCTCCCAGAAAAAATGAGCCATAAAGAATTTGCCATACTTGAATTTTTTGTTGCCAATAAAAATCAAATTGTTAGTCGAAGCCAGCTGTTACAGGAGGTATGGGGTTATGACTCCCAACCCACAACAAGAACAGTAGATAACTTCGTGTTGAGATTACGGCAGCGCATAGAGTTAAACCCAAATGATCCAAAAATAATCTTAACTGTACATGGGGTGGGCTATAAAATGGTGGCTAATTAATGATGCTTTATGTTACATTATTTTACAATGGTTTAACTCGAGAATGACAACAATTAGTTCTGAATGCGTTTGTTTAGCTAATGTTTTAATAAGCACAGTACAGCCAGATTGAAAACCCTTACAAGCATATTTCTTATTCTAACCACTTTCATGCTTGAAAGTAAGGACCTGAGAAAAATCTCAGATCTTGAAGAATCCTGGAAATTCACAATTGGTGACGACCTAATCTGGGCGAATCCGAATTTTGATGACAGCAATTGGGAGTCAATCAAAGTTCCGGGTGCGTGGGAAAATTATGGGTTTAACGGCTATGACGGTCATGCCTGGTATCGTACCACATTTAGCGGCTCAAGTATTAGAAACGAACCACACATTTACCTCAACCTGGGGTATATTGACGATGTTGACCAGGTATTTATCAATGGCCATCTAATTGGATTTTCAGGGAGTTTCCCGCCAGATTTCCATACTGCTTACAAGGCCCTGAGGCTCTATTATGTGCCTAAGAAGTTACTCAAAACTGATGGCTCAAATGTAATTGCCGTAAGGGTGTTTGACACTGTACATGGTGGTGGCATTATCTCAGGGAGCATAGGGCTTTATGCACCGAATCACTCCATCAAAGTGCACATTATGGAGGGTATTTGGAAGTTCAGCTATGGTGACAGCATTGATTGGAAGCAACCTAAATTCAATGATACGAAGTGGGAGAATAAGATTGTGCCCTCATTCTGGAAATCCGAGGGATGGAACATCAAGAAGTTTTACGAAAACAGAAATCAAAAGCCAGAATATGGTTGGTACAGGAAAAATTTCATACTGCCTGATAATCTAAATACTGATAATCTGGTCGCTGTTCTTGGAAAAATAGATGACTTTGACCGGGTTTTCATCAATGGTAAAATGATTGGTTCGACAAATGATGGCAAGCCTTTTGGCATTAGCCAATCATATCAGGAAACACGCATTTATCGGATACCCAGAAACTATTTGAGGGATGGTACCAATTTGATAGCGGTGAGAGTTGCTGATATGGGTGGCGAAGCCGGCATTTATGAAGGCCCTATTGGCATTCTTGAGGAAGATGATGCCGGGGAATTTATTAGAAGTGAGCGATGATCGCCCCTAAGCCGTAACCATTGTTCTGAAGGTAAGATTAACCCGTGGGTTTCTAACTTTTTTTGTTGGGGGTAGCCGATGCAGCCAATTGTCTTGAGTTGCACCTTTCATTAGAAGCAGACTTCCGTTTTCAAGATAAACAGTCACTCTCTCCCCTGTTTTCTTGTGTTTAAACAAAAACCGTCTCTCAGCCCCCAAACTGATTGAGGCGATAGTGGCATAGTACCTTAACATTTTTTCGTCATCGCTGTGCCAGGCCATCCCTTCTTCGCCACTGTGATACAAGTTGAGCAAACATGAATTATAGCGCTCATTAGAAATTTGTTCTGTTAGCCTTTTCAACTCCAAAAGCTCTTTAGTCCATGGGTGTGCTTGTTTGGTTGCGTTTGAATATGTATATGAATAATCCTGATCTCCGTACCAGGCAGCTTTTCGCTTAGTGATGAAGTGCTTCCCAAAAATGTAAGCTTCATCATGCTCCCAGGCTATGTTGTTCATCATATGCCTGTAAGACGAAGCTGATTTTTCAGCATTTAGAATTTTACCCAAATAAATCACTTCTCCATCATAAGGAAGTAAGTTGACTTTTTGTTCAGTCGGAAATAGCTCCATTTTTCCAAAGTAGATATGCTGATTTCATACAATTTCCACAGGGACGATACCCTTTCCTTTGAGCCTCATCTGATGAATTAAAAAACACCCGATTTTCCTTGCTCATCCTTTTACCCGAACCACAATTCAATCGGCCATAAATTTTAAGCGTCGAATTGCCGCCAACAGTTAAAGCGCCATTCCTAATTTTTAGTCGAAGCACTTTTTGCGATAGATCCATGTGTTTTATCATGGCTCAAATTGATAACAAATTAAGCGCACCTGATAATTATGCAAAACCCGAATCTTGCTGATGACAAATTATTGATTAATGGGGTGGGATTAAGTTGGTGGTCGATCTTTATATTGGGCTGTTACTCATCCGCATCCATCAATCTGCCCATTTTAAATACAGATTTTTTAATGAGTTCCCCCGATTCATTAAAATACTCCCAGTCGCCATGTTGGTAATCCTTTCGGTATAAACCCCTTTCTTCAACTACACCGTTTTGATGTAGTTTCTTGTAGGCGCCCTCTTTTCGATCAAACTGGAAGGTCGTTTCGGATTTTATATTGCCATCCGGATAATATTCGATGGTTACGCCATGTGCCTTACCCTTTTCATACTCTGCCTCAGACTGAATGGCGCCATCATCAAAATACCTGTTTCTAACCCCTTCAATTTTACCTTTTACGTATTTCTCTTCCAGCACCAATACACTTGCGGAGTTGTAATACTTCCAGGTTCCTGACTCCATGCCGTCTTTAAATTCCCTGATAGCCATAAGCTTTCCAGTTTCACTGTATTCTTCAATTTTCTGGTCTTTTTCGCCATCGCTGAACTGAATAATTGATTGAGCCTGGCCATTGGAATAGAATGTAGCATTTCGTCCAGTTCGGGATCCAGATTTGTAAAAAAACTCCTGTCTCTTTTGACCATCAGCGTAGTAGGAAGTAACGGAACCATTTAAGGATCCTCCCAAATAATTGCCTTCTTGTTTTACAGTTCCATCTTTATAAAACTGCCTGTAATTACCATTTTGCAAACCCTGAACTTTATAGGCCTCTGTCTCAAGCTGGCCGGAAGGGTAGTAAGTTTTAAAAAATCCCTCCTGCTGTCCATTGACGTAATTCGTTTCTGATTTAAGAATCCCATCTGGATAATAGCTTTTGCTAACCCCGTTGGGCTTGCCATTTTGATAGGGGATTACTTCTTGCAGGATGCTGTCTTCGTAATAATAGTAAACGGTTCCATCTGGTTTTCCTCTTTTAAATTTCGACTCACTTTTAAGTGCCCCATTAGGATAGTATACAAGTAACTCGCCAACCAAGGTGTCATTCTCAAAAGTGGCAGTTTGCATCAAAGATCCATCCCGGTCATAAACAAGGGTTTCACCCTGCCGGATTCCATTTATGTATTGGGTCTTTCTTTGGAGGGAGCCGTCTTCATAATAGTTCTCAAACCAACCCTCCCGATAACCATTTTCATACTGCCCTTTGAGTATTAACTCCCCCGTTGGGGCAAATTGTATATACTCACCATGCACTTTGCTGCTGTCATTCCCCAGGATGTAATACTGCTCTTTTTTGGCTCCTTCCGGGTAACCATAGTAGTTGGTTATCATAGTCTGCGACCATGATATTACCGGCGTAACAAAAAGTAGAGATAGCATTAGTCTGTACATTAAATATTCCTTGGAGCTGGTATTTTTAACGGCTACAAACCCTGATCATTACATTTTTTCAAGCACTATTGCTGAAGCGCCCCCACCACCGTTGCAAATACCCGCCACACCGATTGATCCACCTTTTTGAGTGAGTACCGAGTTTAGTGTGGTCATTATTCTGGCGCCTGAACAACCTAACGGATGACCAAGTGCAACAGCACCACCGTACACATTTACTTTCTCCGGGTCAAGCTCAAGCTTTCTGTTGTTAGCGATCGCCACAGCAGAAAACGCTTCGTTAATTTCGTAGTAATCAATATCAGATTTCTCAATCCCGGCATTTTGCATCGCTCTTGGTATTGCCAATGACGGTGCGGTCGTAAACCAAAGTGGATCTTGAGCAGCATCAGCAAAACCTCTGATTTTCGCAACTGGCTTAAGCCCCAATTCTTCGGCCTTTTTCTTACTCATTAGAATCATGGCAGATGCGCCGTCATTGATTGTGCTGGCATTGGCAGCTGTAACTGTTCCATCTTTTGAAAAAACAGGTCTCAATGCAGGTATCTTTTCAAAAATCACATTCTTGTATTCCTCATCTTCAGTCATCATTACAGGATCACCTTTTCGTTGTGGAATTTCAACCGGGATTATTTCCTCTTTAAAGTTGCCTGCCTCAGTAGATGCTGCAGCTCTTTTATAAGAAGTGATTGCATACTCATCTTGTTCTTCACGGGAAATGTTCATCTCTTTGGCTGTATTGTCGGCACAGTTACCCATCGGGAAACCATTATAAACTTCCCAAAGGCCATCATTGAGTAGGCCGTCTATCAAAGCACCATTGCCATATTTATATCCATATCTGGCTTTTGGAATGTAATAAGGGATGTTGGTCATGTTCTCCATGCCACCAGCCACGACTACATCAGCGTGGCCTAACATGATACTTTGTGAACCCAACATGGCAGCCTTCATGCCTGAAGCACAAACTTTATTAATTGTGGTGCATGGCACATTTTGGCAAAGACCTGCACCTAGAGCAGCTTGCCTGGCA
The DNA here is from genome assembly GCA_040222875.1 of Cyclobacteriaceae bacterium. Classification (GTDB taxonomy): domain Bacteria; phylum Bacteroidota; class Bacteroidia; order Cytophagales; family Cyclobacteriaceae; genus JAJCYL01. The sequence goes on from JAVKCG010000027.1 coordinate 344,148, forward strand.
GGAGCCTGGCCCAGATTAGCTGAAACCACATTCCCCATAAAAACTTCATCAACTGATTCAGCCTTGACACCAGCTTTTTCTAATGCCCCCTTAATGGCAATTGAGCCTAGTTGAACCGCTGAAAAATTAGCTAATGTGCCTCCGAAACTTCCTATTGGGGTCCTTACTGTAGATATGATATAAACTTCCTGCATGAATCAATTTGGGTTAATATGAAGTGCAAAGGTAGTGAGTGATCCTTGATCAGTCCACAGTTTTATGGTCAAGACGTCAGCGGTTTTACGGTCGACAGACAACCGACGTTAAGTTCACATTACTGTTTGGATCGCTAATAATCGAAAAACAGTTGACAGCCGACTGTGGACAGATCAACCGTGGACTGAGTTACCAATCCGGTTTCTTACTATCAGACTTTTTGGTTGGCTTTCGCTTTTGCTGCTGAATGTATTGAACCTCATTGTTCCGCATCGCTTCAAGAATCATTTTAGCCATTTCCTCGCTAATGTTCATTTCTTTCAGCTTTTCAGGAGCTGGTTGATTTTTTTCTTCTGATTCTTCACCTTCTTCCTGATTTTCCTGTTGCTGCTCTTGCTGTTCCTCTTCTTCTCCTTCTTGATCCTCACCTTCCTGCTGCTCTTGATTTTCCTGATTCTCCTGGTCTTGGTTCTCTTGGTCCTGGTTCTGCTCTTGTTCCTGATCTTCGTTTTGCTGATCTTGATTCTGCTGATCCTGATTTTCTTGATCCTCGTTCTTCTCCTCTTCTTGATCCTGATCCTCGTTTTGATCCTGATTCTCCTGATCTTGTTGATCCTGAAGTTTCTTCTTTACCAATTCATAGTTATACCTGGCGTTGTCATTAGCTGGATTTGATTTCAGAGATTGCTTAAAATATGCCAGGGATTCGGTCATTAATTTTTTTCCGTCCGGTGTACCCTGACCCATCATATAGTTCATTATACCCAGTTGATTGTTGGCGGCAGATCTTACCTGTTTATCGCTGGCCGCTGTCAGCTTAGAATAATTTGACATTGACACTTCAGCAAAATTGCCCTCGGTATCTATGGCTTTACCTTCCTGTATTTGTTGACCTCCCAGCCCAGTCATAAAAAACCCGGCATTAGCATAATTAAGAAGGAGTTTATCATCTTTCACATTGAAAGAATCGACAAGTAACTGGTATTTATGAAAGGCCACATCAAACTCTTTAGCGAGGTAGGCCTCTTCGGCCTCACCTTTCAGTGTATTGATTTTTGCGATGTCGTTGAAATCAACAATTGCCACCAGCAACAATCCTAAAACAGTCAATGACTTCATATCCTAATGGTTTTAAGGTTCACCATGAAATCAAAAAGCATCAGCATCAGGGCCAGTGCAAGAAAGTAAAAATATTTATTGGCTGAAACGTCAATGGTTTTGGTATCCCTCAACTCCCCTTCAATATCCTTGATTGCGTTAACCAACCGTTCGGTATCATTTCTCGACTCGTTGATTTCAAAATATTTACCGCCGGTTGATGCAGCCAATTCCTGTAATGAGGTGGAATTCAATTTGGTGATTACCTCCTGACCTTGACGGTCTTTCTTGAAGCCTCTTCTGGTTAAAATTTTACTTCCTCTTTCGGTGCCTATTCCCAAAGTGAAAAGCTTGATACCGGTTTCTTCAACTTCTTTCGCTATTTCGGAGGTTTCCTCACCAAAATCCTCGCCGTCGCTAATAAGCAAAATAATCTTAGATTTTTGCTGAAGAACACTTGCTTCCTCATCATCGAATTTATTCAGGGCCATTCGCATCGGGGGCCCAAAATCGGTTCCGGTATTCGGAACTAAATCGGTGTTCAGGGTTTCAATAAAGAGATTGAGGGCGCTTTGATCGTATGTCAGGGGGCACTGAACAAAAGATTCGTTCGAGAACATAATAAGCCCTATCCTGTCAGAATTAAAAGCTTCAACCAGGTTCTTTAGTTCAAATTTCAATTTTTCAAGCCGGCTGGGTTGAATATCAAAAGCATTCATTGATTGCGATAAATCAACAGCAATGAATATGTCTTTGCCAACGGCTTTCACTTCTCTTGTAGTCTCCCCGAATGAAGGGCCAAGCAAGGCCACAATCAAAAGGCAGAAGTAGATGCTTCTTAGCAACACTTTATAGAAAACGCCCTTGAATGAGGTGTTAATAGATTGAGCAATCCTGATAACCCTGTATATGTAAAAAAAATACAAGGCAATAAACGAAAAAATGAATGCTAATTCAAGAGTACCTAAGCTGCGAAACCACACCATAAAGTGACGACAAATTTACTTTTAACAATACGATTGAAGGGGTTTGCAGATATTTGTTATCAGTATTTAGGGTTAAAAAATGTTAAAGCAAAAAGGGGATTTTTTTGATCTGATGCTTTAGGTCAACTCTAAATTGATCCACTATATTTGCACCCTTAAAATTTAGCCAAGCACACGGAGAGGTGGGTGAGTGGCTGAAACCACATGTTTGCTAAACATGCGTACCTTCATCGGTACCGGGGGTTCGAATCCCCCTCTCTCCGCTTTTCAAGTCAACGGTTCCGTAGCTCAACTGGATAGAGCAACTGCCTTCTAAGCAGTAGGTTCCGCGTTCGAGTCGCGGCGGAATCACTCCCCAAAAGCCCTGAAAAGGGCTTTTTTTATGCATTTTAGGCACTTGCAATTAACTGAAATTAAATCTAAATTGTATTACTTCACATCATCTCTCTATTCAAGAAAAACAGATTTGAAGTAGAACTGATAGTCTTCAATCCAATCAATGAACAAGAGATAAGAAGACGGGAAATCAAAGTTGAAAGTGATGAGCTAAATGTTTCTTCAAAAGAGCTGAATGATCATCTCTATGAGTTAATCACTTCTTTGTTTGATCTGTTCTTTATGCAGTTTGAAATATGATGCTCTGAGGTGCTATTTGGTAGCAGTTGATTATCAGATACTTAGAATAACTCAATGTAGGAAACAGATAATTTGTACCATTACAGGTACGGGCAGGTCAGATCTGATTGCCTTCCATTACAAAGTATCTATATATGAATGCAAATTCATGTATGTGTTCAGCAGTATCTGCTTTTAATCTGTGTATCATTTTACCTGATATTGAATCACGACCTATTTTTTCTGGTTTAAAAGTATATTTAAACACTTCATTGTTAACTCCTCTTACCTCTTCTATTGTGTCAATTAATCCAAGCTTATCTCTCGCAGGAAGTCTTCCTAAATAAACACTCAAATCAGTTGAAATTTGGCTGCCTAGCTTAAATTCCATATGAATTAGCTCACCTAATGAGATCGTGTCTTGGCGCAAGAACCATGACAAGCTGGGAGCGAAGCGGACACCCGAAGGGCAACACAGGATATTTTTTTGCCTTCAAAAATCAATCAACTAAAAAATATGCTGTGGTGGCTTGGCGGGGTTCTTTGCCGACGAAGGAAGGACGAACACCGCTTTACCTGTGAACGTTCCGGCTTGCACCTCCCTCCCCTGGCGACCTTAAGAGCCAGCCTAATGATGCTTCAGGTTACTTCTTCAGTGCTTTTGTTTGGGTGACCGGATGTTAATCAACTCGATTTGATTTTTCCGTGGTTTGATCCGATAGGTCAACATGATGTGTTTATGGATTGGCCCTCGGTGAACATTCTTTTGCTTCCCCGTCTTTTGAAGCATCTCAGGGTATTCACTCAATAGCTTGAGGAACTCTTCGGTCTGTTGAACAAATTTTCTGATCTCTTTCTCTGTCCAGTTGGTTTCCAGGTAGACAATCATCCGGTCGTAACCAGCTATCGCCCGCTTGGTCCACACAATCTCTAAAGCCATTTCTTGTATTTTGACATTACTTCTTCATGCGGGACCAACTCACCCCGGTCAGCCTGGGCCAACCCTTCCTCTATCTCCTCTCTTTCTTCAGCACTAATTGTATCCCACCAGTCTTCTTCCTTGGCCTTCTTCAGGGTAATAAATTCATGGAGTGTTTTGGTGTCTGTCAACCCTGCCAGCCATTCAATTAATTGCAACTTTTCGGCCTGTATGTCCATCAGTGATCTCTTTTCTACAAAGTAACGATTTATTGCCATTATCTGATCAGTTAAGTGGATGGAACTGATTAATTTCTTCTTTCAACCCCCAAAATTCAATCTCAAATGAAGCGTTCTGAACTGCTGATGTAACGATGTCCTCGGCTTATTTACCAGGCTTTCTTTCTATTCTTTCGCATTGCAAATGCTCATGCTTATTGATCCTCGTACCGCTACGCAAATAGGCGGACGAGGGTTAGAGGGGCCGTTGTTGGTGTTTTTTCACCAACAACCTATAAGCCAAATTCAATCAGCATCATGGTGTACTAAGAAATCAAAATTTCTTTCATTATGTAGATAAAACCAGGATGAAGAATATTCCTGATGATTTGGGTGAAAAACAGATTTGAAGTAGAGCTGATAGTCTTTAATCCAATAATTGAACAAGAGATAAGAAGACGAGAAAATAAAGTTGAAAGTGATGAGCTATATGTCTCGTCTTACGAACTAAATGATCACCTCTATGAGTTAATCACTTCTTTGTTTGATCTGTTCTTTAAGCAGGTTGAAATATAGGGCTCATAAGGACTTCATGAGCTTGAATACTTGTTTGCTGTGTATTATTTTATTTCATTCATTTCATCACCTGATAATTTAAACTATGAAGGTTCTAAAAAGCTCAAATGCTGACGATGAACCAATTAAATCTTTGATAGTAGGCATAGGATCTGGCTCAGTCTTGGAAGCTGTCTATTTGGTAGCAGTTGATTATCAGACACTTAGAATAACTCAAAGTAGAAAACAGATAATTTGTACCAATACAAAAATGAACCATGACTAATATCGTGAGTATAAGGTATCGACCTCCTCGAAGGCCTCATATAATATACTATACTCCTTTATGCCATCTTGATCATAAATTTCATAAACACTGTTTCCAGATTCTTTTGCATAAACATGAATAATTCCATTGGGATGGAATTGTATAAATGGTCCAAAGGGTATCCCATCTTTTATTGCACTGACAACATTGACGTTCCCATTCTCATGATAAGCAACCACAGAACCTTGTTGAACCCCTTTTTCATAAGTGGCTATAGTACTAATTTGGCCATTATCGAAATATGTCACCAATAATCCATGTCTTTTTTGATCCTTAATTTCTTGCTTAGAATTGATTTTTCCTTCGATCAAAGTTTCTTTAAGAATCAAGGAATCATTTTGATAAAACAACCTCTCGTTTAGATCTCCAAACTGATTATACATTTTCCATAGACCTATTTTAGAACCATTCACGTAATAGCCCCTTGATCGAGTGTTACCATCTGGATAGTATTCTGTTTTAATTTTCTGATCACAAGAAGCTATTAATGTTACGCCCAAAATTGTAATAAGTATTCTCATCTGCTACCGTATTTTGCTTTAAATGCCAAATTGAAATCATCAACTGTGAATGTACTGTCCGGTTTAAATCCTCCAGTTCTCTCAATTTCAGATCGAGTGCCCACTCCACTTCGACCATAAATAGGTATAGTGGACAGGGTATCATACGTGGGGTCAGATTTTTGTTCGGTATATTCGAATGGATTGGTTGCTGACGAATTCCTATTACTTTGTTCATTTGAATTCGAATCATCATCAAAATCAACTTGAGTTAGGTCTAAAAGCTTACCAAGACCTTCAGCTACATTACTCATAGCATTGCTGAAAGATTTAAATTTTCCAGCAATACCTAAATTAAACAATCCATCATCAGTTATCTCGCCTGTCTGTACGTCGGTCTCAGTACTAGATGGATTTGTAGAATTCTCATCAGTTAACGGTTCACCCGCTGGTTGATCCATACTCAAAGCATCTATAATAAATCCACCCAGTTTTTTTATGCCCTGAACATGCCAATCTGCAGGTAAAACTTCGTTGAGCTTTGGTCCAGGAGACTCGTCACCACCCCCCCTCACTGGCGCAAGTGTTAAGCGAAGCGTCACTTGTGACTATTCTATTAATTTAACTTCCAGCAGTGCTTCATTCTCCAAATTGCAATAATTTTTAGCACTGCTGTATAAATATTCTTCGGGTGCGAGGACTAAACC
>JAVKCG010000028.1:0-177196 GCA_040222875.1 Cyclobacteriaceae bacterium
CTCTCTCATTCCCCTAAAAGCGACCGCAAAAGTAGACGATCAGTTTTTACTAAACAACCTATCGACAAAAGTTTTTTTAACCCTCAAACCCCCTTTTATCCTTTCTCCAACACTACTACATTTTGAGGGCTTCAAAACTAACCGTTTTTTACCTTTTTGACTACCTTTTGGGTGGTTGGCTGTTGGGTTATTGGGTCGTTGGGTTATTGGGGATTTGGGGATTGGGTTATTGGGTCGTTAGGTTGTTGGGTTCCGTGGTAGCGCTCTTTTGCGTGAGGGATGGAAGCGGCTACCCCACAGCCACAGCGTTGGGTCTTAGGCGCGGGTGGCGAGGAGTAGTAGCAAACAGCCCGACCTGTAGGATAAACACACCCCATGTGGTTATCCTACAGGGCACGCCATTATAATCTTAATGAATTTTGATGTTTCTAATTATTCAGATTTTCACCCTTGTCGATTAAATCTCCGTTTTCATATGTGTATTCAATTGTGACATTTCCTTGTTGATCGTACCACCTGGCTTTACCATGTAAAATGCCGCTTGCGTAATTACTTTCTTCCTGAATGTTACCATTTGGATAGAAACGCTGAACGTTGCCATGAACAAGGTCATTTTGGTACTCCATCGTGACTGATATCTTACCTCTGTCATATTTATGATAAGTACCTGTTTTCAAGCCTTCCAAAAAGGAGAACTTTTCGGTTATATTGCCACGGCTATCGAGACTAATATATGCGCCATGAAGCTTGCCATTTTTGAAATTAGACATTGTTTTCACGATACCGTTAGGGTGGTACTCCGTCCAATAACCTTCCCTAATTCCGTTGAGATAGTCACCCTCCTGAAGCACTTCCCCATCCCTTCCGGTTTGAATAACTTTAACTAGCCCCTCTTTTTCCGGATAGGGAATTCGTTGCGATCCGGGAGGTGCATCAGCATAGGCATTTACCAAGTCAATGTCGCTAGAACTTTCATTGCATGCATAAAAGCTAAACCCGATTATGATTAGGAGAATCTTTTTCATTTTTTAAGTCTTTTCATGTCAGTTAACAATGAGTTTGCGAAAATAACCGAATCCTCTTTTTTTGACCAAACCTACTGAGTCTCAGTTATTGAGCCTTTTGTTGTCTTACTCCGAAAAGTTGGTTGATGCCAGCAGAAATCAAATGCAATGCTACCCCAAAAAGTGCCCAAAATATTATTCTGGCCCTACGCAGTAAACCTCCTGTTAAACCCAGCACTTCACTTAAACCTATTAATACGAAGCCGTAACTTATGCTGTACTCATTTACACCCATACCTTGAGGGACGAAGAAGCCGAGACTGACACTCATGAACAGAGCGCCTGAAACGGTTAACACTTCAATAAACCCGGGGTTCAAATCCAACACTAGAAAAATGACCCAAATTTCGACCATACTCAAAACCCGGGATGCCATTTTAAAAGCAAAGCTTAAAAGGAACCTCTTTCTGGACAGTTTTTCGTGTTGATATTGCTCCAGAAATTTTAACCTGGTTAATATAAATCCTGAAACTTTTGAAGGAGCGTTTGACAACGTGACCCACATCGCAGCGATTGAGTAAATAAAAAAGACCACGGCAGTAGCCAGCACTATGATGTAGATTTCAGGCTCAAGTGGCGCTATGAATAATAGCGCAAAAGCTGTGAGGCTACTCCACATAGTGCCAGATAGCATGTGCAACAAGCGATCCTGAATGATGGCCCTGGTGGCAAAGTCTATTTTGAGCCAGCGGGTGAAATGGTTCACCTTGTAGGGTTCTCCTCCGAGTCCGGCAGCCGGGATGATAGCATTATAGCCGTTCCCCGTCAACTGGTTGAAAAGGGTGTGGAAGAAAGGAACCTTAAAGTGAGTCAAATTGTAAATGCTCATGGTATCCATAAACATCCAGGGTATTGCCGCAAAAAAGACGAAGATGATCCTCCAGCCGACTGAGCTGAGTGCCTCACCGATGGTACTAACGTCCATTCGGTAAATCAGATAACCTAACAGGCCCAGACCCAAGACATAAAGCATCAGTGCCTTGAGTTTTAGCTTTTTCATATGCACTAGATTGTGGGCAGTGATTTTAGATCACATCCTTAAAAACTAATTCACGTAGGTTTTTCAAATCTGGATGAAAGTCCATTTCACGCCATTCGGATTGATCTATTTCAACTGTATTTATCGGAATTCCTTCTTTCACCAATTCATTAAAAACCACCAACCAGTATTTATTGATGTTGGCTTCATCTTTAATCATTTGGATAACCTTTTTCTTAAATAACTTTCGGCTTCTTTTCCCCTTAACAATTGCCAAACCTACGGACTCTGCATCTGTTTTGTCAAGCGGGATTTCCTTATGAACTTTCTTTACCAGCTTATCTTCCAGGAAGGTGACTTTCATGTCGTCATCGTCATATTCATCCCGATAATCTATTGTGATTGTAATACCTTCTTCCGGTGACCCCTCATTAATGCGTTGATAGATACCTTGTTGATATATATTATCACCATTCGTAATAAGGAAGTCTTTCTGCAGCATAAAGGTGTATGCGAAATACAGTGAGAAGAGATTATTAGAGTTCTCATAGAAAGGGTTGTAGATCGTTCTGATCTTTATTCGTCCCTTATATTCTACAATTTTTGCCTCAATCTGCTCTTTTTTATATCCAGTCAGTATGATGATATCATCGATAATACCGCTCTCAATGGCGTTATTTAGCTGACGTTCAAGAAGGGTAGTTCCGTCCCCGAGATCAAGTAATGATTTGGGGGTATTTTTGGTGAGTGGCATTAACCGGGAACCAGTCCCTGCTGCCAGTATGAATAGCCGCATTTATTTTATAGAATCTTTAAGATTTTTTAATAGTTCTTCAATCTCCTCTTCGTCAAATTCTTTAGGCTTAGTTATATCAGCTAGCCCTGGGTATTGTGGATCGCTCAACCCTCGATCCATGAATTTGATCACTTTTGAATAACGTGGAAACACATGAAAATGAACTTCGGGGTCAACCATCATCAGCATCTTGTAGTTTATTTTCTCGAAATCCAGGTATTTCCTCAACTTAACCTCAATATCAGTTGTAACATATTTTAAATCGGCATAAGCTTCACTTGATAAATCACTGAAAGATGTTGAGTCACTTTTCGAAATTATCACCATGCTACCAAGAGTAACCTGGTCAGGGCGTAGCAGCAAATACCAATGTTCGTACTCTTTAATAAGCGAGTTGGGGTGTCCGAATTTTTTTAAGGTTTCTGATAGCATATCATGGCTGGATTACAAACAGTAGGAATTTTGAAACGGCAAAGGTAAGTGTTCTAAATAATCTTGAGAAGCTTTCTTCAATGGCGTTATTATCTGGCTGCCGAACAAACCTCAATATGGATTCCTGTTACAACAATTGCGGTGTTAACTTGGCGGCATGAGCCACTTCGACTGGGCAATTGTAGGGTTATTTTTCGCTTATACCATTTGGGATGGTGTACGGCAATCTGGTCAGACAAAAAGTGTCGAGGGCTTGTTGTTAGCCAATAGAAGTATGCCCTGGTGGGCAATAGGCATTTCGGTTATGGCTACGCAAGCTTCTGCAATCTCATTTATTGCAACTACGGGTTTTGCCTACATACATGACATGAGTTTTTTGCAGATGTACCTGGGCCTACCAATTGCTATGGTGATATTGTGCGTAACCCTCGTTCCGTTTTTCTTCAAAGCGAAAGTCTACACTGCTTACGAACTCCTGGAAAACCGATTTGGGCTTAAGGTTAGATTGGCAACCAGTTTCCTTTTCCTTCTCTCAAGAGGCTTAGCGATGGGAACGATTATCGCCGCCCCGGCTTATGTATTGGCGCTCATACTTAATATCTCACTCTCATCAACCATTCTGTTAACCGGGGTAACGGCCACCCTTTACACATTTTTCGGTGGAATAAAGGGTGTAATTCGAACAGATATTAAGCAGCTCACAATTATGATGGTGGGCCTTATCTTTTGCTTTTTCTACATTATTTACAAGTTGCCCACGGATGTGAGTCTTGGTGATGGACTGCATTTGGCCGGGGCACTTGGAAAGTTAGATATTCTTGATTTTAGCATAAATACCACTTCGAAGTATACGGTTTGGAGTGGAGTTATTGCAGGCATTTTTCTCTTTCTGTCATATTTCGGAAGTGACCAAACACAAGTTCAGCGTTATCTCACTGCTAAATCCCTAAATCATGCAAGAGGCAGTTTGCTGCTCTCTGCCGTAGCCAAATTACCGATGATGTTTTTCATGCTGCTCATTGGTGTAATGCTCCACATCTTTTTCATTTTTCAACCTGCACCAATCCTCTTTATACCTGAAAATGATGCCATCATAACTAAGAGTGACAACGTTGACCAATACGAAAAGGAATTGGTGCAAAGGGAACGCTTAGCGAAAGATTATATCCAAAGAAAAGATTCAGAATCAAAGGAGGCTTTTATAGGAAGTAATGACCAAATCAACTTTTTGCGGGAGCAACAAAAAGTTTCACTGACCCGGCAGGACGGCAAAGAGAGAAATGACACCAACTATGTGTTGCCCTATTTTGTGCTTAATCATTTACCATCAGGAATAATTGGTTTGATAATAGCGGCAATTTTTGCAGCAGCGTTCTCAAGCATGGACTCGGGATTAAACTCACTTGCAGCCAGTACCACGATAGATTGGTATCAAAGACTTCGTACTAACTCAAAAAGCGATAGGCACTACCTCCAATTTACTCGCTGGTCAACTGCTTTTTGGGGGATTTTTGCCACAATTGGAGCACTTCTGATTGGTGAATCCAGATCGCTGATTGAACTTGTCAATCAAATTGGAAGCTACTTTTATGGATCAATATTGGGTGTATTTGTTATCCTGTTTATCAAACGAATTAACAGCACAGGCGCATTAATTGGCTTAGTTACGGGTATTGTTATAGTGCTTATAGTTGACAGTTTTTATGTGAGCAGTACATCTGGTGAATACTTGTTTTTTATGCCGGATTTAATTCAAACGGCAGTTGGTATAGGCTGCCCGGAAGGTTACGGAAAAGTAATTACCTATCTGTGGCTAAACCCAATTGGAACAATAGTGGTAGTTGGAGTTAGCTGGGTTATTTCGTTTGTCCGTAGATAAGTCACAATGGGTGATAAAGCAACATTCGACCTTGATTTTGGCAAATCCTTGAGCATATCTTCCGATCAAATCTTATATGACAATAAGTGGGGTATTTATTGCCTAAAACCCCCATTAAGCTTTAGGTATGGAATTACTGCAATTGAAATATATCATTTTACTATAGGTTTCAAGTATCAAATTGAAATACTTGGATCCCCAAATAGAATAATCTCGATACCATTCAAGACCTATTTCGGATTAAGCTCTGAAAAAGTGTTTGCATTATACAAATCTGTTGTTGATGTTCTTTGGCATTATCACTTTGACGAAGTCTATGTTGAGTTGCTTGATAAGTTCAAAAAGGGTCAAGACATAACATTTGACAAAGATTACACTTTAAATCAGGAAGGATTATTACTGAACAGGAGAAATTTAATTGTACCATTTGAAGACATGAGAATTAAGCAGAATCAGGAATATTTTAGCGTATACTCGGTTAAGAATCACAAGACGGCTGTCTTTATCTACTACCTCAAAACGTGGAACGCACAAGTACTTCTCTCAATATTATGTTCTTTGATTGAAGATAATATCAAGACATAATCAATTTGGAATTGAAAACAGTCCATCAACACTTTCAAGAGGTTATAAAAACGAAAACCTCGTCCCAATCTATTGCAGTTGGTTTTAGTATTGGCACATTCATTTCCATTTTGCCTACTACCGGTTTCGGGTTTTTACTCGGACTACTGGTCATAGCCATTTTTAAAAGGGTAAGCAAGTATGGGTTAATTTTAGCGATGCTAATTTGGAACCCGTTAACGGTTGCTCCGCTGTATGTTCTAAGCTATAAACTGGGGGATTGGCTTACAGTACAAAATATTGCTTTTATCGAGTTGACACCATTTCAAAAGTTCCTCGACTACTCCAAGACCTTTCTACTCGGGAACATTATCATAAACCTGCCAATTTCCGTCCTAAGTTATTTCCTCCTTCAATGGATCGTTGATCTGTACAAATCAAAAATTGAGGCCTCCGAGGCAAAGGAAACCTGAAAAATATTCTTTCTAATATTCTGTTTTTCAATCCCTTCTGGCATGGATTGTGCTACTTTTGCGGACTTTTAAGAACGAACTATTTAAATGGCTTAGTAGAGAATGAAGAATTTATTTTTTGCCGTTATGATCTCAGTGCTGGGGATCATCGGTTTTGTTGCCTTCAAATTTTTGAATGAGACTAGGACAAGCCCCAAATCTTCATCAAATTACAAATCAGAGGAGCTGAAATTAAAAGTTGACTACTCCCGACCATACAAGAGAGGAAGAACCATTTTTGGAGGACTGGTGCCTTACGGCGAATACTGGAGAACTGGTGCTGATGAAGCAACTGAAATTGTTTTTTATCAGGATGTAAATTTTGGAGGAGAGCAGGTTGATGAAGGCCGATATAGACTTTTTACATTTCCTGGCACTGAAACCTGGACTGTGGTTTTGAATAGCGAGTTAAGTCAATGGGGGGCATTTGAGCCAAACTATGAATTGGACGTTGCCAGAATAGAGGTGCCGATTGAAAAAACTAAAAACTCACTTGAGCAATTGCTAATCGATTTCGAAGATGGTCAAGCAGGTGCTATCTTAGTCATTGCCTGGGATAATGTGAAAGCAGAAGTACTTATCCAATAGTCATAACTTCAGGATTTTTATCAAGCCATGCAGCCATGTATGGCTTTTTTGTTTCTAATGCCTCATCAGATGATTACTTTAAGGATTCTTATCAAATTATTTACCATGGATTTTCTAAAAACCTTATTCCTGTCATCGCTTTTACTCATAATTTCCTGCGATCCTCCACCCGAGGATGTTGAAGAAATCATTTTCCAAAATGTGAATGTTATCCCGATGACGTCTGAACAAGTTTTGGAAGATCAATCTGTGGTAATTAGGGGTGATAGTATCTTCAAAATAGCACCAGTAGCTGAAATTCAGGCTGGTGCTAAATCGACAGTGGTTGACGGAACAGGAAAATATTTGGTACCCGGAATCGCTGAAATGCATGCTCACATCCCAAGGCCGCAACCAGGCCCCGAAATGGTGAAAATAACGCTCATGCTTTATCTGTCCATTGGTATCACTACCATTCGGGGCATGTTAGGCCATGAAAGCCACTTAAAGCTTCGGGAGAATGTACAAAACGGCTCCGTACTTGGCCCAACCATTTATACATCCAGTCCCTCAATGAATGGTGGCTCCGTACCATCAAAAGAGGTTGCAGATTCGCTGGTAAGGGCGCATAAAGATGCAGGATACGACTTTTTGAAAATTCATCCGGGCATTCAGTTAGATGTATTTAATGCGATGATAGCCACGGCCAATGAAATGGGAATAGGCTATAGTGGTCATGTGCCATATGATGTTGGCATCAGAAATGCTATCGCATCAGGCTACGGGTCGGTTGATCATGTAGACGGTTTTGTTGAAGGCCTGGTGCCTGACGGCCAGGAACTCAGTGCTGAAGAAAATGGTTTTTTCGGATTTAACTCAGCCCAGGTTGCAGATGAAACATTGATTGAAGAATTGATCACCATGACAGTACAGCATGATGTATGGGTAGTGCCAACGCAAACTCTTTTCGATAGATGGGGCTCACCGGTTCCCGCTGAAGAGTTAGCAGCTCAGCCTGAAATGAAATACATGCAAAAGCAGACCATTCAAAATTGGATAGATAGCAAAGTTGATTTCCTTAATCAAGACTATTATTCAGATGAAAAACATGAGGTGTTCAATTCACTGAGGAGAAAAATTATCAAAGCTTTGAACGATGAAGGCAAAGGGTTGCTGTTAGGCTCAGATGCGCCCCAGGTTTTTAATGTACCCGGGTTCTCAATTCAGCATGAAATGAAAGCTATGGTTGATGCTGGACTTACACCTTACGAGACCTTAAAAGCAGGGACAGTTAACGTGGCCGAATTCTTTGGTAGGTCAGGTGAGACTGGAATCGTTTCTGAAAATGCTGCTGCTGATTTGATCCTGCTCAATGCCAATCCGCTGGATGACATATCCAATATGAGTGAAATTGAGGGGGTGATGGTAAGGGGCAAGTGGCTGGATAGGGCCTTTATAGAAGGCGAATTGGAGAAGATTGCAGCAGCTAATGAGGCGGAATAGCATCTTAATTCTTCTTATCATTTTTTGGGATACCACGTTCTCCCAGACACCCCTGGCCATAACAATCGATGACCTTCCCGGAGTCTCTCAATTGCCTAAATGGCCAATTAATCAGAGGATTGTTGATTCACTGGCAATTAACAATTGGCCAGCGATCGGTTTTGTCAATGAGCATAAATTCTACGACAAAGAAGGTGTACTTGAGAATGAGCAAACAGAAATCCTTGATCTCTGGCTCTCCAATGGTTTTGAACTTGGGAATCACACCTTTTCACACCTTAATTATCATTCAACAAAGCCAGCAGACTATTTTGAAAACATTGAGATGGGCTCCATCCTCACCAAGCCGTTAGCCATGAAATATGCCAGCCAGTATCGGTACTTCAGGCACCCTTACCTTAGGAATGGCCAGACAAAGAAGAAAAAACAGCAACTCAACAATTATCTCAAAAACGAAGGGTATCAGATAGCCCCCGTCACTATCGATAATTCTGATTGGCTTTTTGCAGCGGCCTATGAGAAGGCATATCTGGCTGAAGATTTTAAAATGCTTGACTCTATATCGAAAGCTTATGTCCAGTACATGGTGAATATCAGCATTCATTACCGAGAGAAAGCTAAGGAATTAGTCGGAAGGGATATTCCTCATATCCATTTGATGCATGTCAACCTAATGAATTCATTTTTGATAGCCACGGTGATCAAGGAATTAGAAAAAGCAGACTTTGAAATAGTACCGCTCCAAGATGTATTGACTGATCCGGTTTATGAATGGGAGGACGGCTACTATGGCCCCGCTGGCATCAGTTGGATTGAACGGTGGGCCATTGCCCAAAACAAACCCAAAGAATTTTTTGAAGACTTCATAGAAACCCCTCAATTTGTGCAGGATTATGCAGGGCGGTCTGAGTAAGCCCTAACAAATCGTTTTTAACTGTTCAAGATTAATGGCAAATTCTAAAACTGGGGTGCTGCTAGTTAACCTCGGCACCCCCGACAGTACATCCGTTAATGATGTGCGGAAATATTTAAGGGAATTCCTGATGGATAAGCGGGTGATTGACATCCCTTTTCTGAACCGCTGGTTATTGGTCAATCTGATTATAGCTCCATTTAGAGCGCCAAAATCAGCTAGAGAATATGAGCGCTTGTGGACTGACCGTGGGTCTCCCTTAAAATACTATGGCCTTGATGTAAAAGAACTGCTGCAAAATCAGCTAGGCAACGACTTCATTGTTGCCTTTGGAATGCGCTATCAAAACCCATCCTTGCAATCAGCCCTTGATTCACTAAATGATGCCAACGTTGAGCGAATCATTGTCATCCCGATGTTTCCACAATATGCCTCTGCAAGCACCGGATCTGTTGCTGATAAGGTGATGGAAATTGCACAAAATTGGGAAGTCATCCCTTCTATTGATTTTATAAATACTTTCGCCTCTGAAGACAGCTTTATCGACGCCTGGGTTGAAGTGGCCAAAAAGTATCTGGAAAAAGATTATGACCATTACGTTTTCAGCTATCATGGCCTGCCAGAGCGCCAAATAAAAAAAGCTTCTGTTGATGGCTATTGTAAGCTGGGAAGTTGCTGCGATACCTATCATAAGAAGAACCACTACTGCTATCGGGCACAATGTTTTCTCACCACAAGATTGCTCTGTGAAAAGCTCAACATCCCGCTGGAGAAAACCACCACTTGCTTTCAATCCCGGCTGGGCAAAAACCCCTGGGTGCAGCCATATACAGATCACGTTTTGGAGGAGCTACCAAAAAATGGAATCAAGAAAGTACTAGCTTTTTCCCCTGCCTTTGTCGCCGATTGCCTCGAAACGACTGTTGAGGTTGGTGAAACCTACAAAGAAGACTTCATAGCTGCCGGTGGCGAGGAATGGGATTTAGTGGAGAGCCTTAATGTGCACCCCAAATGGATTGATTGCCTGGAAAATTTAGTGAAGAAAAACTCACGCTTATGAAGTGGGAAAAGAACAAGGTTTCAGAGCTTTTACCAAATGATATTGCCGTTGTCGGTTTGCCATTTGACGACTTTTCATCTTACTTAAAAGGCCCAACAAAAGCACCGGATAAAATTAGAGAGGCTCTGAATTGCGGCTCTTCCAACTGGATTACTGAATCCGGCCTCGATTTAGAAAACCATCCCCGGTTGAAAGATTTGGGTGATATTCCGGACATTACGCACCCCAAAGATGTGATCAAACCTATGCAACAGATCCTTAACACCGGGGCCAAAATACTTTCCCTCGGAGGTGACCACTCCCTGGCTTACGGCACCATCAAAGCCCATGCTTCCAAATTCAAGCATCTCACCGTTCTCCAGATGGATGCCCATACCGACCTCTACGATGAATTTGAAGGCAATAAATTCTCCCATGCCTGCCCCTTTGCCAGGATTATGGAAGAAGGCCTTGTAGACAGACTGGTTCAAGTAGGGATTAGGACTGTCAGCCCTCACCAAAAGGAGCAAGCTGAAAAATTCGGAGTGGAGATCATTCAAATGAAAGATTTTAACCCCACCCAAGACCTCAAACTAGATGGTGACATCTATCTCTCCCTTGACCTTGATGTACTTGACCCTGCCTTTGCCTCAGGTATCTCCCACCACGAACCCGGTGGCATGACAACCCGACAACTACTGGATTTCCTAAAACTTCAAAATTTGAACCTAGTCGGGGCTGAAATCATGGAGTACAACCCCAACCGCGATATCAATGGAATGACTGGTATGGTAGCAGCGTTGTTTTATAAGGAGATTGCAGGGCTGATGTTGAAAGCATTTTCCTGACCGGCTTAATAAAGTTGGTTATTTATTGAACTTCTGCAAACTTTTTAGAAACTGCTTGGCATCCTGATAACCAGTAACAGGCTTTACTTTTTTAAAGTTTTCATCAATAAAAACAATCGTAGGTAGGCCGCTTACATTCAATGATTGCACAAACTGCTTTTCGGTTAATTGTTTGCCATTAAAAGTGATGAGGTTATTACTTTCGGCGTCTACTCTGACAGCATAATAATTTTCGTTGATATAGTTAGCTACATTTTTGTTTGAGAAGGTTTTTCGGTCCATCACCTTGCACCATCCACACCAGTCAGCATAGATGTCTACAAAAACCTTTCGTGGCTCTGATTTTGCGAATTCCTGGGCTTCATCAAATGAAACCCATTTTACTTGATTCTGAGAATTTATTAAAGAAATTAAAGCAAGCGAGACTGTAAATATGAATGAATTCATGCGGTCATTTTCAATTTTGGAAGTTCATAAATTGGCCAATCCACTATACCCCAAACGGTAATATCATACAATTAGCCTATTTATCGAATTTTTTCTTCAACGGGATGTCGCCAAAAGTAGTTCGGGATTGTAAATTAAGTTCCTGAAAACGCAGCTGAACCCGAATGAATTTTCAAGAGAAATGCCTTCCATCTTAATTGAGTTAAGCAATTCGATTTCCGACAGGTTGTTCATCAATGTGATTTATGATTATGAGTGATTTCTTCACAACACTACCATGGGCCACTTCAGATTTTTGATACTAAACAGTTACTGACTGCATGCTTTGGTTGGAAATTATCCGACCTTTGCACCGCAAATCAGAAGCTATTGAAAACCCGAACCTTTAAAAAAGATAAAGTCAACATAGTAACGCTTGGCTGCGCCAAAAACATTGTTGATTCTGAGGTGATGCTTACCCAACTGAAGGGTAACAAGATAAAAGCTACCCATGAATCGCAGAAGGACGATGCCAATGTGGTGATCATCAACACTTGCGGTTTTATAGAAAATGCAAAACAGGAGTCTATCGATACCATTTTAAGATATGCCGACGCCAAGGATGAAGGCCTTGTTGAAAAAGTGTATGTAACAGGTTGCCTCAGCCAACGATATCGAGATGAACTAAAAGACGAAATCCCAAACGTAGATGACTGGTTTGGCACAAGGGAACTGCCCCTTCTACTAAAGAAATTCAAAGCTGACTACAAACATGAACTTGTTGGGGAGCGGGTATTGACCACTTCCAATCATTACGCTTATCTGAAAATTTCAGAGGGCTGCGACCGACCCTGCTCCTTTTGCGCCATCCCTTTGATGCGGGGCAAACATGTTTCTAAACCAATTGATCAATTGGTGACTGAAGCCCAGAATCTAGCAAAAAACGGCACCAAAGAGTTGCTACTAATTGCTCAGGACTCCACTTACTACGGCTTAGATATCTACAAAAAGAGAAACCTCGCTGAACTTCTCAAAAACCTGAGTGATGTTGAAGGCATAGATTGGATCCGTTTACATTATGCATTCCCAACAGGTTTCCCGGAAGATATTTTAGATGTTATGCAGGAGCGTTCTAACATCTGCAAATATCTGGATATGCCTTTGCAGCATGGGTCTTCAAAAATTTTAAAGCTGATGCGGAGGGGAACTACAAGGGAAAAAACTGAGGCACTAGTTCAAACTATTAGAGAGAAAGTGCCTGATATGGCACTCCGCACTACGTTAATTGCAGGCCATCCAGGTGAAACCGAAGAGGACTTCCAGGAAATGGTTGATTTTGTCGAAAGAATGCGATTTGACCGCCTCGGAATCTTCACCTATTCACACGAAGAAAACACCCATTCATATAATTTGAAGGATGATGTTCCTGAGGAGGTGAAACAACAAAGGGCAAGTGCCGTAATGGAGATACAAGAAAAAATTTCAGCGGAAATTAATGAACAGAAAGTTGGAAGGACTTTCAAAGTATTGATCGACAGGAAGGAAGGCAAACATTTTATTGGCCGTACTGAATTTGATTCACCTGAAGTAGATAACGAAGTTTATGTTGATGCTGAAAAACATTTCTTAAGAATCGGAGATTTTGCAGATATTCGGATTAATGAAGCAACTGAATTTGACCTGTACGGTGAACCCATAACACATGACCCTGGACAACATTAACCTGGAGGAAACAGGTTCTTTCTCCCCCATTTTTATCAAATATCTCAATGAAGCAAGTGAACTGAAGCCGTTCTATGGCTTGCCACCTAAAATATCAAGTTTTGAAGCGCAAATTGAGCAAAAGCAGTTTCCCAAAAGTCACCGAAAAACGCTGTGTGAAGTATTGAATGCGCAATATGATAGCCTTGATATTTCTGATAATGTGACGGCAAATTTAGAAGCACTACAAAATGACAATACATTCACAATTACTACAGGCCATCAACTAAATATTTGTACCGGCCCCCTGTACTTTCTTTACAAGATTGTTACCGTTGTCAACGCCTGCAAAAGCCTCAAAAAGGCACATCCTGACAAGGAGTTTGTTCCAGTTTATTGGATGGCTTCTGAAGATCATGATCTGGATGAAATCGACCACTTTTTTCTTTATGGAAAAGAAGTGAAGTGGGAAACTGATCAAACTGGTGCCGTTGGTAGAATGGATCCAAAATCTCTGGATCAAATATTTGATCAACTTCCTGAAATAGCGGATGTTTTTATCAGGGCTTATTCTGAATCAAAGACTCTCGCTGATGCCGTTCGTTACTATGTAAACGAATTATTTGGCGAATCAGGTGTTGTTGTAATTGATGCTGATGATAAGAGGTTGAAAGCGGAATTTGCTGAGGTGATTAAAGATGATCTAATCAATAACACTGCGAATAATCTGGTAGAGGCTTGTTCAGGAAAACTGGACGAAATGGGGTTTAAAACGCAGGTATTTCCAAGGGAAATAAATTTCTTTTTATTAGAACAAGGTTCAAGAGATCGTATTCTGCATCAAGACGGAGTTTATGGGGTTAAATCGTCAAGCGAAAGATATTCAAAGGAAGAAATCCTCAAATTGGTTGACTCCAATCCTGAAAAATTCAGCCCAAACGTAATTCTAAGGCCGTTGTACCAGGAGACCATCCTGCCAAACCTGGCCTATGTAGGTGGCCCCGCCGAAGTGGCTTACTGGCTTCAGCTAAAACCAGTTTTTGATCATTACAAAACATCATTTCCTGTGTTGATGCCACGTAACTTCGGACTGATCATCACTCGTCCTGTCATGCGTAAAATTGAAAAAACAGGAATTAGTTCTAATGATCTTTTCAAGCCATTTGACCAGTTGAAAGCCGATTACATCAAGGCCCATACCGATAATGAGATTCATTTAGAAAATGAGGTAAAGCGCATTCAGGAAACATTTGAAAATATCCGACAAAAAGCGGTTGAAGTTGATCCTACTCTGGATGGCTTTGTAGGTGCCGAATGTGCCAAGACAGTGAAGAGCCTTGAAAATATCGAAAAGCGCATTCATAAATCTGAAGAGCGAAACCAGGAGGTAGCGGTTCAGCAGTTGGATAGCATCAAAAACAAACTCTTTCCAAATGGTTCTTTACAAGAGCGCAGGGATAATTTTTTGAATTTCTATGTAAACAATCGTGACCTGATCGATCAATTGCTTGACAAGTTCGACGCCTTTGATTTCTCAATGCATATCCTCAAAGAGGAGGAGGTAGCTGAACCCGCAGCCTAAGACATCTATATTTGCCAAATGCTGGCAAAGGCAGAGTTAAGAAAACAATTTTTACAAAAACGAAAAGCTTTAAGCCTTTCCGAATCAGCATTGTTCAATTCGAGTATCGCTGATTATTTCAAAGATCTCTTCGGTAAAAAACCTACCAGTAATGTGCATATCTTCTTGCCCATACAAAAACATCATGAAATTAATACATGGCCGATCATTAGATTCCTATGGAAGTCTGATGTAAAAGTGATTGTATCAAGTGCTGATTTTGAAAATATCAACCTTAAGCATTTCATATTGTCCGAATCAACCAAATTGATTGAGAATAAATGGGGAATACCTGAGCCAATAAATGCAGACCCGTTTCCCATTCCGAAAATCGAGATGGTACTGGTGCCGCTACTAGCTTTTGATGCTGAGGGGTACCGGGTTGGTTATGGAAAAGGCTTCTATGATAAGTTTCTTGAGGCATGTAACCCCAGCACAGTAAAAGTTGGGCTCTCATTTTTTGAGCTAGTAGATCAAATCAAAGTTGATTCCCACGATGTAAAGCTGGATTTTTGCATCACGCCAAAAAAAATCTACCAGTTTAATGAATAAAGCAATTAGCGTCCTTTTAGTTTTAATTTCGTTCAGTGCCTACTCGCAGGTTGAGGTTAGAATTCCTTATGATGAAAGTTGGAGAATCACCCGGGAAGAAAACGCCTCCTTTTTTAGGGAAGTAAAAATCGATACCAGCAAAATGGTTTTTGATGGCCCATTTACTGACTCAGACTTTAATAATAATATATTGAGAACAGGTACTTATGCTGCCGGAAAAAAACAAGGCCTCTTTACATTTTATTATCAGGGTCTTCGCCAGATTGAAAGCCGAGGATATTTTGAAAATGATAAGCGCATAGAAATCTGGGATTTTTACAATTCAACAGGGGACTTGAGGCAAACTGTCAATTTCACTCCATATGGCTTCCAGGTTTTGGAATACATCGACAATACCGGAACTAAATCCATTCAAAACGGCACTGGCGATTGGGTGCTTTATGTAGGAGACAGCGATGGCGGAGTAATATTAAGAGGCAGATTTTTTGAAGGGACAAGGGCAGGTAGATGGACTTATCAGTATCGCAGTGGCACCAAAATACTAACAGAGACATATAAAAAAGGGGAGCTGCATGAAGGAATTTATTATGGAAATGGAGAGAAAGAAAAGTACTATGAGACTAAACTCACGGCTGACATTTTCGATCCGGCTGACTTAAAGGTGATAGAAAGATTTGAAACTGATGGATCATTCTATGGCCCAGATGCAATGGGTTACATCCTGAAAAAGAATGATCCTTTTGAGGAGATTCCAGCCGCATCAAAAACAGGCTTTAAGGAAGGACAGGAAGACCTCTACAAATTTATTTCCGACAACCTGGAGTATCCCGCGGCAGCATATAACAACGGTGTTCAGGGCAAAGTATCAATTGAAGCATTGATCGATGAGGCGGGTAAGGCTTCAAATTTTAGAGTCGTAGAAGGCCTTGATCAGGCGCTGAATGCCGAAGCAGTTAGGTTGCTTCAACTGTATGATAAATGGGAACCACCTTTGGTTGGAAATACACCCATGAAAAGCCGCATTGTTATCCCGATTGATTTTAAAATTGAGTAGGCTTCAGGAAAAACATATTGAGGAATTCCCTCACAGCTCCATCGCCACCCTTTCTGGTAAGCACAACATTGCAGGCATCTTTAACAGCTTCCTCAGAATCTTCTGGACAGGCTGATATACCAACTGCTGAAATGATGTCCATATCGTTGATGTCATCGCCGACATATGCAATTTCATGCAGGTCATACCCCATTTTTTCGCACCACTCTTTAAGAATTTTCAGCTTCGGCTCATCCCCAACGTAGCAGTGCCTAATGCCCATCATTTCAGCCCTTTTGGTCACCATCCCTTTTGACATGCTATGGCTGATAATACCGACCTCAACACCGCTTTTAATGGTTCTTCTCACCCCAAGGCCATCTTTTGCATTGAATTTCTTAAACTGTTCACCAGACTCAAGGATGTAGATGCCACCGTCTGTTAGGGTACCATCAACATCAAGAATGATCATTTTTATTTTCGAAGAGTCAATATTCATTAGATAATTTTTGTGCCAACTGCTCTGGCCACTGGTTTGATTGATTGTAATAAGTTTGAAAATTCATTAAAATCAAGTTGCTGTGAGGCGTCAGAAAGTGCCTCTTTTGGGTTTGGGTGTGTCTCAAGTAGCAAGCCATCGACGCCCATAGCAACACATGCTCTTGTCAAATCAGGTACTCCATAAGCATAACCCATGGCATGACTGGGATCAAGGAAAATCGGCAGATTTACATGCTCCTTTAGCCAGGCAACACCACATAAGTCAAGCGTAAAGCGGGTCTTGGTTTCAAAAGTGCGGATGCCCCTTTCACATAAAATCACTTTACCATTTCCTCCACTTAAGATGAATTCGGCAGCTTGAACAAATTCCTGAAGTGTGGTTCCAAACCCACGCTTTAACAAAACCGGCTTGTTGGTTTTAGCGCATTTATTCAAAATTCCGTGGTCATACATTGCTTTAGCGCCGATCTGAATAATATCGACATGATCGATGACTGCATCTGCATGGGAGGCATCCCTTATCTCAGAAATGATTTTAAGGCCATATTGATCCCTCACCTGAGCTAAAAGTTTTAGGCCTTTTATCCCCATGCCTTGAAAAGTATATGGCGAGGTTCGTGGTTTAAAGCACCCAGCTCTGAGCACCTTGATATCTTGAGATTTCACAAACGCCGCACACTGATCAATTTGCCCCTTTGACTCAACAGAGCAAGGCCCTGTGATAACGAGAGTGGTATCTTTTTTGCCAACTTCAATTTCATCAACACTAAACTCCCTGGAACCTTGGTATTTCTTGCTTGCAAGCTGGATATCAGAATCGAAAAGGAATTTTTCGACCACATAATTTTCAAACTTGTCATTGATTGTTCGCTCTTTAAAAGAGTTCACTAAAACGAAAAGATCATTCTGCGAAAATGAAAAAGCCGACAACTCCTCTGTGCATTCCTGCACTATTTCAATTGGGGTTTCTTTCTTTAGATGGACAATCATTCCAGATAATTAAATGGCTAGTTTGAAGAATTTCTCTGTGTACCTCTGTGATACATTGATTAACTCTGTACAATAACCTTTGAATAGGATGACACAAATAGAAGAAGAATTATTAAAGAAAGCCAAAGAGGTCAGTTTGAATGCACATGCGCCCTACAGCAATTTTCCGGTTGGTGCCGCGGTGTTAACTACTGACGGTAAGATTTATGTTGGCTGTAATGTTGAGAATTCCTCCTTTGGCCTCACAGTGTGCGCCGAAAGAAATGCCGTTTTTCAAGCGGTCGCAGCTTCGGGCACTGAAGTTAAAATCACCAGATGTGCCCTCTACACAGCGACAGTAGATCTCAAATCACCCTGTGGGGCATGTAGGCAGGTACTGTCTGATTTTGCCCAAAAATTAGAGGTTCTGGTTACCAACAAAAATGGTGACGTAAAAAGGTACCGGTTTGAAGAATTAATGCCACAGCCATTTAAGTTCTGATAGAGTAGCTTTACAGCGAATGCAAGCCGTCTTATCGCTCCGACTTACGTTGGGGAGGAAAGTCCGGGCAGCAAAGGACGCCGTACCATTGGAAACGATGGGTGCTGAGGGGGCGACGCCTCAGTAACAGACAGTGCAACAGAAAACAAACTACCCGCCTTTGGTGGGAAAAGGTGAAAAGGTGGGGTAAAGGCCCACCGTCCTCGGCGGCAACGTCAGGAGCTAGGTAAACCTTACGGGCTGCAAGATCAAATAAGCCAGCACTCCTTCGGGAAACAGGTTGTCCGCCTGTGTTGGTGGGTAGATCGCTGAGATAAATGATAAGAGTCCCGACTTGTCGGGATACAGAACCCGGCTTACAGGCTTGCATTTTTTAGATTTTAAGAGAAAAGAGCAAAGACGAAAGACAGTAATTGTCGATTGCCTTTGCTTTTTTTGTTCCTAATCATTTTTCAGTGTTTATTAAGTCTTAAATCTTTTGTCTTTGTTCTTTAATCTGAATTCATGCCCAAAATCCTAATAATTGACGACGAAAAAAGTATCCGCTCAACCCTTCGGGAGATACTTGAGTATGAAAAATTTGAAGTTGATGAAGCAAAAGATGGGGAAGAAGGCCTCACTAAAGTAAAAACCGGAAAGTTTGACCTGGCCCTTTGTGATATTCAAATGCCCAAGCTCACTGGGATTGAAGTTTTGCAACAGGCCATGGAAGCCGGCGTGGATTGCCAGTTCATCATGATTTCTGCCCATGGAACCATTGAAACAGCGGTAGAGGCCACAAAAATGGGTGCCTTTGATTTTGTTTCTAAGCCACCGGATTTGAACAGGCTCCTACTCACCTTACGCAATGCGTTAGATAAATCAACATTGGTTACCGAAACCAAAGTCCTTAAGAAAAAGATCTCCAAGACCTATGATATTGTAGGTGAGTCGAAAAAAATCAATGAAGTAAAAGAGGCGATAGAAAAAGTAGCCCCAACTGAAGCCAGGGTAATGATTTTTGGGCCTAACGGAAGTGGTAAAGAGTTGGTAGCCCGGTGGATTCATGAACAGAGTAATCGCTCTGATGGTCAATTGGTTGAAGTTAACTGCGCAGCCATTCCATCTGAATTGATCGAAAGTGAGCTTTTCGGTCATGAGAAAGGTTCTTTTACTTCGGCCCACAAGCAACGCATCGGGAAATTTGAACAAGCCAATGGCGGTACTTTATTCCTGGATGAAATTGGGGATATGAGTGCTTCGGCTCAAGCTAAAGTTTTGAGGGCGCTTCAGGAGAACCGGATCACAAGGGTTGGTGGTGATAAAGAAATTAAAGTGGATGTACGGGTGGTAGCCGCCACAAACAAAGACCTCAAAAAAATGATTGCGGAGGGTTCATTTAGAGAGGATTTATATCACCGTTTGAGCGTAATCGTAATTAATGTGCCGGCCCTTAAAGATCGCAAAGATGACATCCCCTTATTGGTGGATAAATTTCTAACCGATATAGCCAACGAATATGGCAATGCCCCTAAGAAAATCAGTGAAGATGCTATTAATGAATTGCAAAAAGCTGAATGGACTGGTAACATCCGTGAGCTGAGAAACGTTGTGGAGCGCCTTATAATAATGGGGGCAGAGGAAATTAGCGCCGATGATGTAAAAAAATATGCTTGATCAGATTTTACCTGAATCGACCGATTTTTAAAGCCATCGAAAGGGTTACGCTGTTCATTGCCCCGGCATCGATATCACGCATTTCCAGGCCTGAAATACTCCTAAAGCCTAAGGCTATATGTAACATTGAAACTTTAGTGAACTGAAAATCCAATCCAATGCTTGGGTTAATGATCAAAAATCGGTCGGAATCAATAACCCTATCTCTGTTTGTTTCTAGTTCCCATGCTACATCACCAGAGCCAAACTTACTTTGGAAAACTAGTGTGGTCGCCCCTTTTTGGAAGAACTGGTAACCCATGAAAACCCCAGAGTATTCATGTTCAAAATGATACCCGGCATTAACTCGGTCCACGAATAAAATCTTAGTGTAGTTACTATTTCTGAATGTATGAAATCCGCCAATTTGGAGGTTGTCCCTTACAATGAATCCGAAGCCCACATCATAATTCGTGTTGCCATTCCCTTCAATTCCTGTAAAATTCAGTCCGGCAAACCCGAAAGGTTCAAGCCCGATTTTTCCAAAAATTGTATTATCCGGCTTGCTATATGAAATCCTATCCAGGTGTGAGGTCGACTCCTGATAAAGTGTGACATCTTCCCTGATTTCTATTTCATCCGTTTCAATAGCCCTAACAAGGTTCACCGAAATAAAGTCATTATTATCACCTAATGCCAAACTAGCAACGCCTCTTTTTACTTCATTCACAATGTATGTTTTCCCATTGTGGTCGGCTCCTAAAGGTGCTTTGTTCGCTGATAGGGTAGCATGTTGATATGTTGATCCGGTTGGCTGTTTAAAAAGAATTGAATCACCTGGCTGGAGTTCATCGGCTAACCAAGTTTTTGCAATGTTTTCAGCTTTCCCAATCTCACCACTCTTAAAAGCGAGGTCTAAATCCATAACCGCAAAGTTCTTTACAACACCATACGATAGGATTGCTGTCTTTTTCCCCTTCACTTTATGAACAGTGAATGGTGTTTTAGCAAACTTGTAAGATAAATAGACCTTCTCATACTTGTCAGCGTTCACATCGGGGTACACAATTTTCGCAGCCTTAAATGTGAAATAGATTGATCTGTAATAGTTAGGATCTGATGGTTCATTAAGGATGACAACATCCCCTGCTTTAACATCAGATGGATCGTCATAATTAGATGAATTACTTTGAGCTATGGCATCAATACTCAATGGTAGTAGTAGGGTCAGTAGTAATTTTCTCATAGTTTCCTCTCCGATTATTAACAACGCTCCCTTTTAATTCCCTCTTTATTAAGTAGCATTGTTAACCTATTAATGCACTATACCAAAATAAGGTGCGAACTTACAATTTGTTATTGACAGATATAACTACGTAGCCGTAAATTTCCATAGATGGATTGTGTCGAAAGTTGCTTTTATATCGCCGCCCTGACATTAAAGAAGAAATTGAAATCATTTTCGAGGCTGTAGCTATACTCCAGTCTCAGAACAACATCGTAGAAGGTTACGATATCCAACCCGATGCCTGTGCCCATTAGCAACGTATTATTAAATCGGGATTGGTCGACACCTGGGTAAGCTTCTGCCCATCCGGTATCCAAAAATGTTGTCAGGTATAGTTGTAGGGGGAATTTTGCAAATTGATCCAACTTGGTAAAATTTCGAATTTTAAATTCTTTCCCAAAAATCTTTTTTCGAAATGAATTCCTATTCAGCATCCAAACCGGGCCTTCCACCACAGATAGTTCATATCCCCGAACGAAATTCTCAAAGAAACCCATGCGCTGGTAATTAATGAATGGCTGATCAAAAGGTACACTAGCATTGATCTGGCCATGAGTTGCAAAATAAAATTGATTACCAAGGTCAAAGTATTTTGTGTATCGTACTTCGGTAGACCATATACCCACATCATCAAATGCGCCGAGGCCCATTCGCTGAAATTGAAATGAAAAGAAAGAACCTTTTAAAGGGTAATAAACTAAGTCTCGATTATCTTTAATTACTGTGTAAGCCATCCAAATGGCTTTTTGCTGCTTACGGCCTTCAAGCAGATAACCAGGGTTAAGGGTCGCCACAGTATCTGCTATATTGTTTTGGATGTAGCCCAGGGTTACGCCATGCCTTGTAAAAAAGTTAGGCCTGTAATTAAAAGCGAAAGCCCCCTGGTATGATTCCCTTAAAAGCCCTTCATCAGTGCTTAAAAAATTGAGTACATTATTTGACGTCTCATAGGCAACATTTTTAAATTCTGTAAATCCGAAGAGCGTAGCAAATCCGAATTTCTTTTCTTTGTCTATATAAGGCTTCTGATAAAAAAGCTGCCAATTTCTGGTGAAGCCAAATTGAGCAGTCAATCGAAGCCATTCCCCCCGACCTCTAATATTCTTATGATCCAGACTAACTCCATAAATCAATCTGCTAAAGTCTCTTTCCCGGGTGTTCCACCAGGCATTAAAATTTCTATCCGCAAGTCTAAAAATCGGGAATGGCCATAGATACCACCTTTCCCTCACCTTTATTTCAACATCAACCAGGTCACCGTCTCTCTCAATTATATTAGTATGGCTCTCTTCAAAAATTCTAAGATTGAAAATCTTTTGAGCATCCCTGTCTAACTGCTGCCTCAGTTGGCCATAAGTTATTTCTTCACCTTCCTCCACGCTCATCTCCCGAAGAATATAAGGGGCTTTTGTCTTCTTGTTACCTACGACATAAATCTCGTTTATCGTTACAACTCGACTTGAATCAATCCCAATTGAATCTGCCGATGCACTTAAATCCTTATCAAGGCCCTGCCCAAGTGCTGATTGCAATAGTGTGAAAACTATAAGAAGTATTAAGCTGAGTCCTTTGCCTGACATTCCCTATGGGATCAATAATTGTAGGGTCTAAAAAATGAAGCGCAAAAGTAACAAAAGCGGAGTCGATTACTTTGAAACATTAGGTTACAAAAAAATGGGTCGGGTAATTCGATTTTATTCGATGAATTCAACTTCTTTAATATCAAACGCTTCTTGTCTCTCATCATGTTCAATTAATAATTTTCCCGTCCCGTCTATCCCCTGAATTCTTCCTGTAAAAAGCTCATGATGTTTAAATACATGTGGTTCATTTATCCAATAAAGGTTTTTTAAGTACTGTTTCTTTACTTCAGCCGGATCACTTTTTAGGGTTAGATAATAACTCTCTAAATACCCGCCTATTGTTTCTAGAACCTTGTAGATATCAAAATCTACTAATGTTAAATCCTTCATCGAAGTTGCTTTAGGATTTTCAAATTCCAGCTGGTTAATGTTCAACCCTATGCCAATTGCTGAATAATCAATCCTCGTCCCCCTAATCACATTTTCTACTAAAATCCCAGCGATCTTCATATCCCCTACATAAACATCGTTGGGCCATTTCACTTTTACCGTTTTCCCGATCATTTCATTAACACCCTTCAAAACAGCAAGCGAGGAGATCATATTGAGTGCAAACTGGTCTTGTATTGCCAAAAAATGGGGCTTCATTATGAATGTGCAAGTCAAATTTTTACCGGCTGCAGATTGCCACTTGTTGCCCCTCTGTCCACGGCCATCAGTCTGATTCTCCGTAAGTATAATCGTACCATCTGGCGGAGATTGTGTATTTATCAAGTTGATGGCTGTTTTGTTGGTGCTCTGACAATGTGGCAGAATCTCTAGCTTTTTGCCTATAAATAGCGAATTGGCAAAGATTTTATGCACTGTTATTTCGTAGTTTTACATGTAAAGTAAGTTTAGCGAATGCATAAAAAAAACGGGACGCTGCCATCAACAAAACTTAAAGATTTGGTAGTAATTGGGATGCTTGAAAAAAAAGCCCGTGAAATTAAAGTGTTAGATTTGAGGGAGATAAAGAATGCTATCGCAGATTACTTCGTCATTTGTTCAGGCACTTCAGATACTCAGGTAGAAGCCATAGCTGACTCATTGGAAGATCAAGTTCTAATAAACGGAGGTAGCGCTCCGTGGAAAAGAGAAGGCAAGCAGTTTAAAGAATGGGTTTTAGTCGATTATGTGGATGTTGTGGCGCATGTTTTTACCAAGAAAAAAAGAGAAAATTATGCCCTCGAAGAACTTTGGGGAGATGCAGTAATCACCGAAGTTGAAGAAAGTTTTGCTAGCTGAAGTTTTATAAACTATAAACCTGCACTGTCGTTTAAACCTTTTTATATCAATTAATTAGTAATGCCGGATAAGCCTCTTAAGAAGAAAAATATATTGCCGAAAGGCCCACAAAAACCAAACTATCAAGTTTGGGTCATTGTCACATTATTGGCTTTGATTTTTGGAGTTACCTATTTCAACAAAAGCACTTCAACAGTTCCCATTTCACCAAAAGAATTTGAGAACATGTTACAAAATGGGGAGGTTGGTAAAGTAGTGGTATTCTCCAACCAGAAATATGTTGAAGTTACACTAACGCCAGATGCCTCTAATAAGCCCAAGCACAAAGCGAGGTTAGAAAACCGTATGAGCTTTTCCTTAACAGATGGGCCGCATTACCGCTTTAAAGTGATTAGTGCCGAAGTTTTTGCAGAGCAGTTCCGAAAGTTGGAAGATGAGATGGCTGAGTCTGATAGGATCAGCTATGATATTGACGATAGCGGAGATATGACCAGCTGGCTGTTTCAGTGGGGGTTTCTATTCCTGATCATATTTGGTTTCTGGTTCCTTATGCGGCGCATGACTGGCGGAGGTGGGCCTGGTGGCCAAATATTCAATATTGGAAAGTCAAGGGCAGCATTGTTTGATGCTGAAAATAAGGTGAAAATTACTTTTACAGATGTTGCAGGGCTTGAGGAAGCGAAGGAAGAGATAAAAGAAATTGTTGACTTTTTAAAGAACCCCAGCAAGTTCACAAAACTGGGCGGAAAAATCCCAAAAGGTGCGTTGCTTGTTGGCCCTCCAGGCACAGGTAAAACTTTATTGGCTAAGGCTGTTGCAGGTGAGGCGGCTGTTCCCTTCTTCACGCTATCAGGTTCTGATTTTGTCGAAATGTTTGTCGGGGTTGGTGCAGCCAGGGTTCGGGATTTGTTCAAGCAGGCAAAAGAAAAGGCGCCTTGTATTGTATTCATTGATGAGATTGACGCAATTGGCCGTTCAAGGGGTAGAGGGCAGATGCCTGGCTCAAACGATGAAAGGGAGAATACATTGAACTCGCTTCTCGTAGAGATGGATGGTTTCTCGACTGACTCTGGAGTGATCATATTAGCTGCAACTAACAGACCTGACGTTCTTGACTCCGCATTAATGCGACCTGGCAGGTTTGACCGTCAGATCAGTATTGACAAACCAGATATTGTTGGTAGGGAAGCTATTTTCAAAGTACACCTTAAGCCTCTTAAGATGGCCAAAGATGTTGATCCAAAGAAATTATCAGCACAAACTCCCGGTTTTGCAGGGGCCGAGATTGCCAATGTATGTAATGAAGCCGCTTTAATTGCTGCCAGAAGGGACAAGTCAGCAGTAGATATGCAGGATTTTCAAGATGCTATTGATAGGGTGATCGGTGGGCTTGAAAAGAAGAGCAAGATTATTAGCCCGGAAGAAAAGAAAATTGTTGCTTACCACGAGGCTGGTCATGCCGTTGCCGGTTGGTTTCTTGAGCATGCTGACCCGTTGGTGAAAGTGAGTATAGTACCCAGAGGTGTGGCAGCATTGGGTTATGCCCAGTATCTGCCAAAAGAGCAATTTCTTTATCAAACCGAACAACTCATAGACGAAATGTGCATGACTCTCGGTGGCAGGGCTGCAGAGGAATTGGTTTTTGGAAAGATTTCTACCGGTGCTTTGAGTGATCTTGAGAGGGTTACTAAAATGGCTTACAGCATCGTAACGGTTTATGGGATGAATGACAAAATTGGCAACGTTTCATTCTATGACTCAAAGCAATCAGAATATAACTTCACAAAACCTTATTCAGACACAACGGCCCAAACTATTGATAGTGAGGTGAGGGATATTATTGAAAAGGCCTATAACCGAACGAAGAAACTCCTTACTAAAAAGAAAAAGGAGCTTGAAGTAATTGCTCAGAAGCTTTTAGAAAGAGAAATTATTTATCAATCGGATCTAGAAACCCTCATAGGTAAGCGCCCATTTGCTAAAGAAACAACTTATCAAGCCTTCACAAACGGCCAGGAAAAGAAAATCGAAAGGAAGGCCAAAACTGAAGAAAATAAGGAAGGGACTGAAACCAAAAAAGAAGACGCAAAAGAAGATGAGGTTGTAGCGGAAAATGGAAGTGCGACTAAAGCTAAAAAGCCAAAAGAAAAAAAGGCAGAGGCAGATTGAACCCTTGATTTGATGTGCTTTTAAATGATTGAGTTCTTATAAGAAATACCTATTTTAACCCTCACCATTTTTACCATGAAAGAGGGATTTCAAAAACTACTGGAATTTAATTTGTTGAAGATTGACGATTATTACTTGTCAGTCTATCACATCTTCTATTTATCATTATTCTATTTCGGCGCTAGAATAATATTATGGATAATTAGAAAAGCACTACAGCGCAGGTGGCGAAGTAAAGAATTTGATAAGGGGAGCGAATACGCCCTGATGCAAATTATTAGGTACGTGATTTGGACATTCGTAATTGTGCTTGCCCTTGAATCAATTGGTGTTAAGGTTACAATATTAATAGCCGGGTCAGCTGCGCTTTTGGTGGGCATAGGGCTTGGGTTACAGCAAACTTTTAACGACATCATTTCAGGTATTATTCTGCTCATTGAGGGTTCCATTAAAGTGGGCGACATTCTCAATGTTGATGGTTCAGTTGTTAAGGTGAAGAAGATTGGACTAAGGACGTCGATCGTTGAAAATCAGAGTGAGATTGTAGTCATTTTGCCTAACTCCAAAATAGTGAACGATCGGGTGATCAACTGGAGTCATAACCATAAAAGAGCTAGGTTTTCGATTTCAGTTGGTGTGGCTTATGGCTCCAATGTAGACCGAGTAATTGAGTTACTTGTCGAGGGGGTTTTGTCAAACCCAAGGGTGGTCAAAGAGCGGCAGCCATTTGCCAGACTAATTGATTTCGGAAGCTCAAGCCTTGATTTTGAAGTGTTTTTTTGGAGTGATGAGTTGTTTCCGATCGAACAGATAAAAAGTGACATTCGGAGGGCTATTGTGAAGAAATTTGATGAAAATGGCATCACAATACCATTCCCTCAACGAGATCTTCACTTGAAATCTTCTGACATTGAGATTGTTCCTCAGGAAAAACCTTAGTGGTTCAGACTATTTATTGCCCAACTACTTTCTGTCCATTGGTTCAGTAACAAAAGTTTTTCTTTTCTTATCATTCAGATATTAGAGCAAAGGCATTAGGATTGGATACAGAAAATACACCCATCCTGAAATTATGAATGACCATCTGTCGCCACCCACTCTTGCAAAACCTATCATGGCGGAGATCAAGGGAATTGATGCAGATATCAGATTCATTGTCAACCGGCTTTTTGTTTCGAAAATCTCATAAGCAGTCAGTTTAAGGTCATCCTTGTGGCGCAAAGCGTACGAATAGAGTAGTACAAAAGCAAAGAAAATGCTTGCGGCTCCTATACCGTAAACGACCATCAGTGTGGGTGCATCTTCTAGCCTAATTGTTTCCGAAAATAAGGTTGCTAGGGAAGAGTAATCGTTATATAATAATCCTTTGAAAAGCTGAAAAAGTACCTTGAAAAGAAACTTTAGTGGATAAACATAAAAGAGGATGAGAAAGAGTAGAATCGAATTCAAAAAAACCACTTTACCATCTTTTAATCCGTACCTCAGAAAGAAGATAAAGTGTTCGTACCATATTGACATGAGTATGGCAATTGTTGCTGAAAAGGGTATGAAATCGTTTAGAAAAATTACAAGCTCAGCATATGTGGTGGGCACATTACTTGATATTAGTAATAAGGCGATTGCGATAGCGAATACTCCGTCGCTCAGGGCTTCAATTCGT
This sequence comes from Cyclobacteriaceae bacterium, assembly GCA_040222875.1. GTDB lineage: Bacteria > Bacteroidota > Bacteroidia > Cytophagales > Cyclobacteriaceae > JAJCYL01. Next base: position 28,024 of record JAVKCG010000028.1, read on the forward strand.
GTATTATCTAATCCTCGAAATTGAAAATTGGAACTTTTGCCTACATCTGAAGCTTTTAACGCCTGTCGGATCATAGTAATGAAACAGGCTAATATAACAAGAAAGTATCTTGCCGGGCTACAAGGCTTTTTTCAAAGTTTGCCTGGTAAACTTTCTTCATAATACTGGCCTGATCTATCGATCAATTATTTTTCATTACGGTGCAAAACGATTAAAATTCCCTATAGCTTTGCATTCTTATTTACTAAGTATCAAGTATTTAGCATGGAAATTTTAGAGCCGAAAAAACAGGAAAAACTGTCATTTGAAAAAACCCAAAAGCTAATCTCTCGAAGAAAGAAAGTAGTGGCCGACGGAGTTGGTGTTTTTGTAGAAACCTCCGGCATTAGTGCTGAGAATGGCATTATGATCGATGCCGATGGCAACAAGCTTATTGATTTCGGCGGTGGAATTGGTGTATTAAACGCTGGCCATCGCCCACAACCCGTTGTAGATGCCATCAAAGAGCAAGCCGATAAGTTGCTACATGCCTGCTTTCATATAACAACTTATGAGCCATATGTTGAGCTGTGCGAACGACTGGTAAATCTATTCCCCCATGGTGATTCGACAAAAGTCATGCTTACAAACACGGGAGCTGAGTCAGTTGAGAACGCAATCAAAATAGCAAGACAGGCAACTAAAAGGCCTGCGGTGATTTGCTTTTCCGAGGCTTTTCATGGTCGAAGCCTAATGGCAATGTCATTGACGTCTAAGATCAATTACAAGCTGGACTGTGGTCCCTTTGCTTCTGAAATCTATCGATTGCCCTTTCCAAATTATTATAAATATGGTGATGGCATGAGTAGGGAGGATTTTATACAACGTGAGCTTGATAGACTGGAAGATGCCATGCACAACATGGTAGAACCTGATGAGGTTGCCGCCATTATTATTGAACTAGTTCAGGGTGAAGGTGGTTTTAATGTAGCCCCAAAAGAATATGTTGAAGGTCTTAGGGAATTTTGTGACCGATATGGTATAATGCTCATTTTTGACGAGGTACAAAGTGGTTTTTGCCGTACCGCTAAGTGGGCAGCCTTTCATCATTATGGCATAACCCCCGACATATCAACCTGGGCCAAATCAATGGGATCGGGAATGCCGATTGGTGCAGTAATGGGCAAAGCCTCAGTTATGGATAAAGCAGTTGCTGGAACAATTGGCGGCACCTACCTGGGCAATCCGGTTTGTTGCGCTGCAGCAATTGCCACTATAGATTATATGAAAGAAATTGACTTGAACAGTAGGGCCCAAAGAATCAGTGACATTATCAGTGAAAGATTTGAAAAAATGAGGGGAATTTGCCCTAATATCGGTGACATTCGTGGGCTTGGAGCGATGCAGGCCATGGAGTTTGTATACGATGGCAACCCTAAAAAACCTGATACTGAAACCGCTAAAAAACTTACAGCTGCCTGCCTTGAACGTGGCCTGATTCTGCTTGGCGCAGGCACTTTTAAAAATATTATTAGAATGCTGAGCCCTTTAACAATCTCGGAAGAGATGCTAAATGAAGGGCTTGACATTATGGAAGAAGAATTAACTAAAATCTGTAAATAATAATGACCCCATTTTCAATTGCCGGAATTCAAATGAATGTATCTGCTGCTCACAGTAATGTGCCGGCAATGAAACACAAAATCGATGTCTTAATGTCTGTTTACCCCTGGGTGCAGATGGTAATGTTTAGTGAGCTATGTGCGTTTGGTCCTCTTACTACCAATGCAATGGCTTTCCCTAACAATACCGAAACCGAATTCGCGGAAATCGCTAAGAAGTATGGAATTTGGTTGATCCCGGGCTCTATTTTCCAGAAAAAAGCAGATCGAATTTTTAATACTGCCTCAGTAATCAACCCCCAAGGTGAAATAATTGGCAGGTATGATAAAATGTTCCCATTCTATCCCTACGAGGTTGGGGTTACCGGAGGCGATCAATTCTTGATATTCGATGTTCCTGAGGTAGGGCGGTTTGGAGTGAGTATCTGCTATGACATGTGGTTTCCTGAAACATCCAGAACGATGGCTGTTCAAGGTGTTGAGGTAATCTTACACCCAACCCTCACTGCAACAATTGACCGCGATATTGAATTAGCGATATCTCAATCAACAGCAGCAATTAATCAATGCTTCTTCTTTGATATCAATGGTTTGGGAGATGGCGGAACCGGCCGGTCACTTGTATGCGGCCCAGATGGCAGGGTTTTGCATCAGGCCAGTACAGGTGAAGAAATGATCCCGATAGAGATAGACCTGGATCGAGTGAGAAGTAGCCGGGAGAAGGGGGTATTAAGACTTGGGCAACCACTTAAAAGTTTTAGGGATCGCAGGGTTGATTTTGACATTTATCAAAAGGGGAGACAGCACCCCTTTCTTAACTCATTGGGCGGTCTTATTAAACCAACCCGGTTTGATAAAATCGAAGAGGTAATGGGGCACCCTGTTGAGTCTGGAACTCATGTACAATAATCAATAATTCCCTTGGATGCCTAAGGTTAATATTGCTTTCCCACGCAATTCTTGGGATTTGATCTTAAAAATGTTACATTCTATGATTGCAGAACTATGAAATCAGCACCGAAAAAACCAACTCAGAAAAAACCAGCGGCACTTAAGCACTATGTAAACTGGTTTGAAATTCCAGCCCTTAATTTTGAAAGGGCTTTGTCTTTTTACAACGCCATTTACAGCATAGATATGGAGACCAATCAGGTTGGGGGTTATGCAATGGGCTTTTTCCCAGCCAAAAATGGTATTGGTGGTGCGGTTGTGACCGGTGAAGGTTATGCCCCTAACGACCAGGGGCCTTTGCTTTATCTCAACGGCGGAAAAGATCTCACTGCCGTTTTGGCTAAAATTGAAGATGCGGGAGGAAGAGTAATTATGCCAAAAACCTTAATAAACGAGGCCGTTGGCTATTTCGCATTATTCATTGATACGGAGGGCAACCGACTTGCCCTTCATTCTAAATCTTAATAAACAATATGTCCAAGTCTATCGGTGCAGAGTTAATCGTTAATCCAGAGAAGTATTACAACATTTCGCAACTGAGAACACAGTTTTGGAATGAACTAAAGAAAAAAAGCTTCAAGCTCAATAGGGTTAAACATGGCGATGCCCACGAAGATCAACTTAAAAGCGAAATTGCCTCATTAACCAAAAACCTCAAGGTTATTGAGCAATATTGGGCTTTCCCGGGCTTGGATACCTTCGATTATTTGAATGGTTGCATTAAGAATGAGGAGTACAGAAACCTATACAATACCATTTCTGAAGTTACTCGATTGCTAATTAGTGATGGCTACCGCAGCAACCCCTTCACAAGTCAGCAATTAATATCAGCTAAGAAATCAAAGCGAAAATCAGAGGCCATATCTGCTGAAAAGCGACGGTATTTTGAAGTGCTGATGGTAGATAACCTGAATGACAGCGAGGAAGCCGAATTAAAGCAGAAACTATTCGATATAAGGGACCCCAAAGACAAATTCATATACCAGCTTGTCGTAGTTCGAACTTTTGAAGATGCCTTGATTGCCTTGCAGTTTAATCATAATATCCAGGCGTGTGTGGTGAGGTATGGAATTCAATTTAAGTCGAAGCATGCGAATGGCTGGTTGAAGCAGTTTATAACCTCAATAGATCAATGGGATTTCTCTGATCGCATGGAATCAGAGCTGGCTAAACTACTCGGGGAAACGATAAAAGAGATTAGACCTGAACTGGATACCTACTACGTAACAGATACAGGCATTCAGCTCATCCCTGATAGTGTGATGGAAAACTTTAAAAGGATATTCTATCGCAAGGAGGATCTTCAAGAACTACATTTAAGCATTATCCAGGGCCTTATGGATAGGTATCAGACACCTTTTTTCAGTGCCCTGAAAGAATACAGCAAAAAACCAACCGGGGTATTTCATGCAATGCCCATCTCAAGGGGTAACTCAATTTTTAAATCAAATTGGATTGATGACTTCGGCGAATTTTATGGTAGAAATATTTTCCTGGCTGAGACCTCCTCAACCACAGGTGGGCTTGATTCGTTACTTCAACCAACCGGGCCCCTTAAAAAGGCTCAGGAGTTAGCGGCCCAGGCCTTTGGTTCTCAGCATACATTTTTTGTAACCAACGGAACTTCAACATCCAACAAAATAGTTCTCCAGGCTTTGGTGGAGCCGGGAGACATCATCTTGATCGACCGGGACTGCCATAAATCACACCATTATGGAATGGTGCTTAGCGGCTCTACTGTGGCCTACCTTGATTCCTATCCTTTGGAAGATTTTTCGATGTATGGGGCTGTTCCCCTGGAGGTAATTAAAGAAAAACTTTGGGCATTGAAGAAGGCCAATCGATTGGATAAGGTAAAGATGCTGTTGCTTACCAATTGCACTTTTGATGGGTTGGTTTATAACGTTGAGCGGGTGATGGAAGAAATTTTGGCAATCAAACCGGACATGGTCTTTCTCTGGGATGAGGCTTGGTTCGGATTCGCTGCTTTCACTCACATCTATAAGCAGAGAACTGGTATGAACGTAGCCAGAAGATTGGCACATAAATACAGTTCTGATGAATATGCCATCGAGTATGAACGCCACATTACGAAACTTGGCAAAGATGAGATTCCGTTAATGCCCAATCCTGAGAGAGTACGGATCAGGGTCTATGCTACACAATCAACCCATAAGACATTAAGTTCAATGCGACAGGGTTCGATGATCCACATTTACGATCAGGATTTCAAACGGAAATCAGAGGCGTCATTCCATGAAGCTTATATGACGCATACCTCAACATCACCTAATTATCAAATTCTGGCTTCTTTGGATGCAGGCAGAAGGCAGGTATCTTTTGAAGGGTTTGAACTTGTGGAAAAGAGCATTGATCTGGCCATGACCCTAAGAGCTAAAATCAATGACCACCCAAAACTCAAAAAATATTTTAAAGTGCTCACCGTGGAGGATCTGATCCCCAAGAAATTTAGGTTATCGGGGCTCACACAATATTATGATCCGAGAGTTGGATGGAGCAGATTAGAAGGCGCATGGTCTACTGATGAATTTGTACTTGACCCAACCAAAATCAACCTACATATAGGTAACACTGGCGTTGACGGAGATACATTTAAGAATCAGTACTTAATGGATCAATTCAATATTCAGATCAATAAGACATCAAGAAATTCGGTGCTCTTTATGACGAACATTGGTACAACCCGAAGCTCAGTTAGCTACCTTCTCGGAGTGCTTCTGAAAATATCAAGCCAGCTTGATGACAAGGTGCGATCTATGAACCCGGAAGAACTTAGGATACATCAGGGGAAAGTACATTCACTCACCAATGAAACCCCTCCGCTACCAGATTTCAGCTACTTCCATGACTCATTTAGGGCAGTTCCGGGTGTTCCCGGTGGAGACTTAAGGGAAGCTTATTTTCTCGCCTATAAAGAGGAGTATTGTGAATACTTAAAATTAATGGAATGTAGAAAAAGAATGGATGAAGGCAGAGTGATAGTTAGCTCATCTTTTGTGATTCCATACCCTCCAGGGTTCCCAATCCTTGTTCCCGGTCAGGTAATGACTGAGGACATTCTTAATTTCTTCGTAGCCCTGGATGTAAAAGAAATCCATGGCTACAGGCCTGATTTGGGATTAAGGATCTTCAACGAGAAGGCACTTAACCGGCAAAAAGCTTCAAGCGCAATGGGTTCAGCCATGTCAATGGGTGCACTAGGGACTAATGGGAAAACATCCAGATCAAAATCAAAAAGAAAAACAAAAACCACTAAGTAATTTTTGGATATTCAGAAAGAAAACAGACCAACTTTAAATAAGGCAGTCGGTTCATTTGGCTTTTTTAGCCTGGCTGTCGGATCAATGATAGGGGTAGGCTGGGTAACAGCCATGGGTAGCTGGCTACAGCAAGCAGGCCCAATTGGAGCGATACTCGCCTTCATTGTTGGTGGGGGGCTGATGTTACTCATTGGCCTGTGCTATGCTGAAGTCACCTCGCTCTTGCCAGTTGCTGGCGGAGAAGTGGCTTATGCCTACAAATCATTTGGGGTTGGCAAGTCCTTTCTAATTGGCTGGTTTTTAACTTTTGGCTACTTGTCAGTTTCAGCATTTGAAGCCATTTCCGTAGGAAAAGTAGTTAGTTTTCTCATTCCGAATATAGATCAATGGCCGCTGTATTCAGTGGCAGGTGACCCGGTTTATGGCTCACATTTATTGCTTGCAGGAGGTTTTACGGCCCTTATTACCCTGATTAATTTTCGAGGGGTAAAGGATGCCGCAATTCTGCAAACCTGGTTAACGTTCATTTTCATAGGATGCACATTAATATTTATAGTTGCTGCATTTTTTAGCGGTCACTTATCAAACCTTACACCGGCATTTGCTCAACCAGGTTTTGGAAGTATAAAAGGAATTTTGGCCGTTACTGTCACTATTCCGTTTTGGTTTGTTGGCTTTGACACAATTCCTCAAAGTGCCGAAGAGGCAAATGAGTCAATCTCTTATAGAAAGCTGGGGATACTCATCATCATTTCAATTTTGGCTGCCATTTCATTTTATATTGTGCTTATACTCGCCACCTCAATGTTAGGAAACAGGGAGGCTATGTTTGAATCTGATTTAGCCACCGCAGAAGCTTTTCGAATAGCCCTCGATTCACCATTTCTTGTAAATACAATTTTGTTAGCAGCTCTAATCGGATTGCTTACCAGCTGGAACGGGTTCTTTTTAGCTGGTTCCCGGGTTTTGTTTGCCATGGGCAGGGGCAAAATAATGTCAAAGGCATTCGGAAAATCCCACTCGAAATTCAAAACCCCGGCAACGGCCGTTTTGTTTAGTGGCATTGTCACCTTCTCAGCTGCGTTTCTGGGCAGAGGCGCAATGCTGGCTTTCGTAAATGTAGGCTCCTTTTGCATCGCCCTGGCTTTTGCTGGAGTCTCGCTTTCCTTTTTGAAACTTAGAAAAACAATGAAGAAAGAGCGGCCATTCCGAACCCCTGGCGGAAAGTTGACTGGCTACCTGGCCTTCTTAGGAGGCCTTGCAATTTTACTGATTATGGCTATACCTGTTAGCCCAGCGGCCTTACAATGGCCTCTGGAATGGATGATTCTAATAACATTTAGTTTATTGGGACTCATCTTTTGGACGGCTTCCAAAAAAGAAAGAAACAAAGTGTCAGAAAAAGAAAGGGATTATCTCATTCTTGAAAATTTTGGTGAGGATGAATGAGTTTCGCTTTGAAAAGGAATCGTCATTTAGAGATCGAATTTCTGTTCGCCGTGTCTGGTGTTTTCACCAGACACCCTGAGATAGGACATTAATGTCAGGTGAGAACATCTGGCCTGGCTGAAAAAAATAATATGGCTATTGATTGCGGATAGCCCTGAGGTTATGAGTTAATTAATGAATTTGGCGATCAGAATGTCATTATTAAAAAGTGCCTGATAGCACAGCCAATTATATCAAAATTGAATACTGTAGGTACGATACAAATACCTAAATTGAATATTTATACCAAATAAAGAAATATTAAAAAACCATGGCCAAGACTAAAAAATTACCTGCTGCAAAACCGCTTCGTGGTATTTCGGACATTAGAAGGTTTTTCTACAGAAACGAAACGCCTGTTTATTTCATAAGTGCCACCAATTTCAACCTTCTTGGTGCTGATGAGTGGATAAAAGGCTTCAAATTTATCTGCTACATAGAGTGCTTTGATGGGCTGCACCCTAATGTTTTTTCGCCAAAAGAGGAGCTTCCCCATGATGAATTTCAAAGCATCGAAGACATCAATAATTATTTATTGGAACACAAAGAGGTTGTGGATTACATACGAAGCAGGGGTAAAAAAGGCAAAGCCCTCTTTTTAATGTTTGATCCTAAAACAGAAAAGTTGGCTAAACAGCTTGGTCTTGAAGTCTGCTTCCCATCTGCCAAAATGCGGAACTCAATGGACAATAAGGTGAACACAAACCGCATCGCCGAAAAAGCTGGTGTGCCATGTGTGCCTTATGTGCTTGCTCCTGCTAAAAGCTACAAAGACCTCCAAAAGGTTTCTAAAAAACTAGGCAATGATCTTGTTATCCAGACCCCGTTTGGTGACTCAGGCCACACCACTTTCTTTATCTCAAATGAGGAGGAATGGAAAAAGCATGAAGAAGAAATTGTAAAAGAGAAAGAGCTTAAAATTATGAAACGTATCAATTGCCGTGGTTCTGCAATTGAGGCTTGCGTTACAAGGCATGGAACTGTGGTCGCACCTCTGATGACTGAGTTGGTTGGCTTCAAAGAATTGACACCATACAAAGGCGGCTGGTGTGGAAATGAAATTTATGCAGATGCTTTCACTCCAACAATCCGAAGGAAGGCCAGAAAATATACACAGTTATTTGGCAATCAATTGAGGAAGGAAGGTTACAAAGGTTATTTCGAATTGGATTTCTTGATTAATCAGGATAACAATGAAGTCTACCTCGGTGAACTAAACCCTCGTGTCACTGGTGCAAGCTCAATCACAAACCATGCAGTTTTTGGCCTGGCAGATATGCCGCTCTATTTATTCCACATTTTGGAGTATATGGATCAGCCATATGAGTTAAGCGTGAACGCCATCAACCAGCGCTGGTTCAGGCCCGAGAATATAGACTCCTGGGGCCAGCTGGTGATCAAGCACACAGAAGACAACATCGACATCATTACCGAAGCACCGAAGTCCGGCATCTACATAATGAATGATGATGGCTCAATTACCTTTTCCAGGATGGATACTCACAGAAGGGCAGTTGAAAGTGAAAACGAAGCATTCTTCCTCAGAATCAGTCGAGTTGGGGATTACCGCTATGAGGGAGCTGACATCGGGATCGTTGTAATGCGTGGCCGATTAATGACCGACGATTTCCAGTTGCTTGAGCGGGGTAAAAAATGGATAAACGCTATTAGGTCACAATATAAAGGCAAGCCGCTCAACAAAGCACAAAAGGTAGAAACTGCTGAAATTGGTGATTTTAAGATGATGTAAGGATGATTGTATCCTTCAACTGCATAAACGAACAACAACCTGATGAAAAATGGGTTGGCCTTTTTGAAAAGACCTGGCCTTTTTACAAAAAATGGTTCCTCTCTGAAGGCATGACCGCAAGGCAGGGCTACCTGACCTCGTCGTCGAAGCTTGAGCAGTACATGCCGGAAATCTTTCCAATTTATGAAAAGCTCACATCATTGGCAGGAGGTGGTGATTTAGAATCCCGCTTTTTGAGTATGTATTGTCCACCTCCATATATGTCAGGCTGCTCTCAACTTGCCTGGACGAAGAGTTCAGTAGCATTGATGCGTAACTATGATTACAATCCCAAAATGTTTGAAGGGGTGATGCTCTATTCTAATTGGCTCAAACCCGTAATCGGCATCAGCGACTGCACCTGGGGTTTGTTAGATGGAATGAATGCAGATGGCCTCGCAGTATCGCTCACATTTGGGGGTAGTAAGAAAATGGGAACAGGTTTTGGCATCCCCGTAATCTTGAGGTATGCCCTGGAAACCTGCTCCACTGTAAAGGAAGCTCAAGCTGTTTTTTGCAGGATTCCGGTGCATATGGCCTACAATGTTAGCATGGTTGACCCGGCAGGCCACTACAGTACCATGTACCTTACTCCAAACCAACCTGCAAGGATTGTTGACACTCATGTAGGCACCAATCATCAAGGCGAAATTGTATGGAACGAGTATGCCGAACTGACTGAAACAGTGAAGCGCAAGGAATTCATTGAAGAGCACTACGCCAATGAGGATGAAACAGTAGACTCCATGCTTCGGAAATTCCTAAAACCCCCATTGTACAGCCTCAAATTTGAGAAGTCATTCGGAACACTTTATACGGTCAATTACAATTCATCCAACCGTACTGTTCACGTTATGTGGCCAACAAAGACCCTCAATCAATCTTTCGAAAATTTTGTGGAAGAAAAGGTGCTTGTTAATCTGAAGCTGAATGTGCATAGTAAATTGAGCATGTAGGGTTGTATAAAGAACCCACCCCCGACCCCTCCTAGGAGGGGAATAGGCGCTACTACATTAGACATAGATACTTTAATCAAAACCCAATTTGACGTTGAGCTCATGTAAAAAAGAGACTCATCGCAGGCATAATATTTTGATATCATATTAAATATTTAAAATGTGCAGCTCCCAAACTCCCCTCCTTGGAGGGGTTAGGGGTGGGTTTTGTGAAATTAGTCGCTACAAGTGTCAAAAATCCTGTAAATCTAGAAATCCCAATAATCCCGATTCAGACAATTGAACTACAATCCAACAACCCTCCTACTTCACATAAACCGTCTTGGCATTCATAAATTCTTTGATACCGTGATGTGAAAGCTCCCGTCCAAAGCCACTTTCGTTAATTCCACCGAAGGGCAAGCGAGGGTCGGATTTTACGAATGAATTGACGAAGCAAGCTCCAGCTTGCAATTTGGTCTCTGCAATTTCTTCAGCTTTTTTGGTGTCTTTTGAAAAGATGGCTGCCCCAAGGCCATAGATGGAATCGTTAGCTACTTCTATGGCTTCTGCCTCATCTTTTACAGCAATTATTGAAGCTACTGGCCCAAACATCTCTTCTTCGTAAGCAGGTGTTCCTTTTTTGACATCTGTTAATATAGTGGCGGGATAGTAGAAGCCTTTTTGATCAGGTACTTTGCCACCTAAAATGCACCTGGCTCCTGCAGCAATGCTGCGATCTACCTGTTTTGCCAATTCATCCCTCAAATCCTCTCTGGCCATTGTGCCTAATTGGTTTGATCTGTCTGTTGGGTCGCCCATTTGGTAAGCAGACATGGCCTCGACAAGCTTTTCTTCAAACTGCGTCTTGATAGATTCCGGAACTATGAAACGCTTGGCACTGATGCAGCTCTGACCATTGTTGATCAATCGGCTGGTGGCACAGGTTTTAACGGCCTCGTCTAAATCAGCATCTTCAAGGACGATGTAAGGGTCGCTACCGCCAAGTTCTAGCACACATTTTTTCAAATGCTCACCTGCTTTTTTGGCCACGGCTTTTCCAGCCCTTGTGCTTCCCGTGAGCGTCACCGCTTTCACCAGGGGATTAGCTATAACCTCCGCAGCCTGGTCTGTATCAATAAACAGATTGGTGAAGATGTTTTTAGGGAATCCCGCCTCTAAAAAGATGTCCTCGATTGCCTGGGCACAACCGGGAACGTTGGGAGCATGTTTTAATAATCCGGCATTACCTGCCATCAAACCAGGGGCAGCAAATCTAAAAACCTGCCAAAGGGGGAAATTCCAGGGCATGATTGCAAACACGATCCCCAGAGGTTGATAGCTCACATAACTTTTGGCGGCATCTGTATCTATCAATTCAGGTGTTAAAAATTCTTCGGCATTGTCCGCATAAAAATCACAAACCCAGGCGCATTTTTCGGCCTCACCTTCTCCATCTGCTAATGGTTTGCCCATTTCGGCAGTCATCAATGCACCTAATTCTACTTTCTTGTCCCGGAGTAGTTGGGCCGCTTTTTTCATTAATGAAGCCCTGTGTTCAAAGCTGGTTTCCCGCCAAGCCTTAAAAGCTTCGTTAGTGCTGTTAATTAGCTCATTCATTTGTTCAGTTGAATGATCAGCATACTCTTTTAATCGTTCTTCAGTGGCCGGATTTATTGCTTGCATTTCTGTGTTTTGTTTTATGAATAAACTAAGCTTTTCAAGGGACTATTCAAAAGTGATATCACTACGTAAAAAGTGGTGCAAGTTAGCGCCAAAGGAAGATATCAAATGCAATTTTGCTATTCGTTTTCTCTCATGATTCTAGTTGCAGCCTGTCCACACATCAAAGGACAAGGCAAACCCACCCCCAACCCCTCCAAGGAGGGGAGTAAGGGCAGTGAGAATAGCGGGAAACTAAAAAAAGCCCGGTTGGGCGAAACCATACCGGGCTGCTGGTTGAAAGGATTGGCATCTAAATAATAGTCCCAAATCCAATCAATCCCCCTTAGACCAAACGCTAAGAAGATTGGTGATTGACTCTTTAACTTCATCTGGGTTATCTCTTAAATCCATTATTGGGCTGAATATTTTCAACAACGGACAAACCTGTGTGTCGTCAAATGGGAAGGCCGGTTGAATAGTCACCAATAGAGAGATAGCGATACCCAAATAGATAACAAGCTTTCGAAACCGTGGCCTAAGAATAAAAGAGTTCATGTCGTTTCTGTTTGGTGATACAAAGGAAACGATGTGACTCTGGGAAAGCCGACTTTAACCGTCTACAGGCGGTTAACAGGCTCTAATAATGGGTTAACAAGAGGTAAACATTAAATGCCGTTAGAGGAAAAAGTCCTTTAAATACTTAGTAGCGGCCGATAGTATCACAGCCCAAATGATACCGCTGATGAGCATGGAGCTTAAAATCTTTTTAGGTGGAGCTTTAAAAGAATTAACAACTATTGCCCCGCCGATTGGGGTAAGGATTAGCGGTGTTAGGAATGCCGTCCCGATTATGCCATAATTACTCCATATATAAACGAACCTGCGGCTCCTTTTACTAAATTTCCTGGTTGTCTTCTTTTTAAACCTTGATATCAGAAACCGCATCTGTGGGCCCAGAAAAGTGAAAAGCACCACGCTCAACATCATCCCGAGAGTGGTGAAAACGGCTGTTTCTAAGATTGTCAAATTAGCCGCTGCACCAATTAACGGTCCTGCGATAAACTTTACTGCGCTTGAAATGAATATTGAAAAGTAAATACTCAGCTTTTCGATCATTTGATCACCCAATTAGAAATTAACTTGCGCTTCATTATTAACGATTATGGATACAAAACTGCTTGAAAAACTCTGTAAAATCCATGCTCCCTCTGGCAATGAAAGTGCCATGACCGGGTTTCTACTTGATTACGTGAAAAAACATCAAGATAAGTGGAAAGTGCAACCTACAATAATTCAAGGGGAGGGTTTTCAGGATTGCGTCTTGCTGAGTTTCGGCAAACCGCGGACAGCAATTTTCGCTCATATTGATTCGATCGGTTTTACAGTGAGGTACGAAAATCAGTTAGTGCCGATTGGCAGCCCTGAAGCAGAAACCGGATTTGAACTAGTCGGTAAAGACAGCTTTGGAGATATCCAATGCAAGCTGAAAGTGAACGAAGAGGGCCATTGTTTTTACGACTTCGGCAGGGCAATTGACCGGGGCACAGACCTGGTTTTTAAATGTGATTTTAGGAACTCCAAAGAATACGTTCAGAGTGCTTATCTGGACAACAGACTGGGTGTTTACTCTGCCCTTAAAGTTTGCGAGACTCTGAAGGATGGGTTGGTAGTTTTTTCAACCTGGGAAGAGCATGGTGGCGGTGCAGTGCCTTTCATTGTAAAATACGCCTATGAAGAATTTGGGATCAAACAGGCACTAATCAGCGATATTACCTGGGTTACCGAGGGTGTTCAGCATGGCTCAGGAGTCGCCATTTCAATGCGTGACAGGAACATCCCGAGACGATCTTTTATCAATAAAATCATTGATCATGCCATCGATTCGGGAATAGGCCATCAAATTGAGGTTGAAGGTTCTGGGTCAAGTGATGGCCAGGAAGTGCAAAAAGCACCCTACCCAATCGATTGGTGCTTCGTGGGCGCACCTGAAGACAACGTCCACTCTCCCAATGAAAAGGTGCATAAGCATGACATTGAGTGCATGATTAAGATGTATGAGTATTTAATGGAGCGGCTTTAAGCTTAAGTGCAACAATCCCTTTTCAAAGGCGCCACCCTAAGCGCATGTGAAGTGTCGCCATACTTACCGAGGCTGATAAGCAGAATGACTACTGGAACTCTTCAATAATCCTTTTTTAAAGTCGGATGATTCAGGAGAAGGGATTTTATACACAAATACGAAACTAATTATTACATTAGCAATTTAATACACAAATACGAATGAAATGAAAGGGACTAACCTCGGTGAATTTGAAGAGCTGGTTTTACTGATAGTAGTCGCAATACCTGATGATGCTTATAGCGTGTCTATTGCGGATACGATTAAGGATAAAACAGGCCGAAAACCCGCTCATAGTGTTGTTCATACGGCCTTGTACCGTATGGAAGAAAAAGGCTTTGTGAAATCTGAAATGGGTGAAGCGACCGCCGAAAGGGGTGGCAGGCGCAAGCGGATGTATAAAATCACTGCAGCGGGAATGAAAGCGCTGGAGGTGAGCAAGGCGCATCGAGATACATTTTGGGACATGATTCCGGCCACCAGAATTGCTGACGTTTATGAATCAAAATAAGCCAACCCCACCAAAATGGGCCGACCGCTTTTTGGAGTGGTATTGTGGGGACGAATACCTTGAAGATCTGCAAGGTGACCTGTATGAACATTTTCAACAGCGCTGTACTAAATCTGGCGTTCGGGTTGCCAGGTTGGTGTTCATAATAGATGTCATTAGGAACATGAAACCTCATCTTTTTAAATCTAATTCCACCAGACAAAAAACTTTCGCACCTATGTTCAAACACAATCTTAAAGCTGTAGCAAGAAACATCCAGAGGAACAAAGCCTATGCGACAATAAATATTTTTGGTTTGGCACTTGGCATGACCGGAACTTTATTCATTGGCCGTTTTGTATACCACGAACTGAGTTTTGAGGATTTCCATGTCAACGCATCTAATATCTATCGGACTACAATTGCTTATGGCAACGACAATGGTTTTGATGTGCATTGGGCAAGAATGGATGAGGAATGGGTCAATAGATTAACTGAGGATTTACCAGAAATTAAAGAGCAGGTCCGCTTTCAAAACTACTACCCAAGGATAATAAATGTCGGTGAAGACTCATTCAAAGAAGAACATGCCTTCTCGGTTGATTCAAATGTGTTTCAGGTATTTAGTTTTCCGTTGATTAGCGGAAATCCGGTAACTGCACTGAATCAGCCCTTTTCAGTTGTTTTGACCGAATCTGTTGCCCTCAAATTTTTCGGGGAATCTGAAGTTATGGGCAGGCAAATTGAAATTTTAAATGAAGCCGATAGTAGCATGGAAAGTTACACTGTAACTGGTGTGATGCAGGATGTTCCATCAAATACACATTTGCCCATTAACCTCCTCACTTCGTTCCGGAACCCTGAAGAAAGAACCGGATGGGCCTATAATTATCTCATGTTCCATAAGGGAACAGACATTGATGCAGTTCAAGCCAAAATTCCGTCGCTCATCGAGACATATCTCGGCGAAGATAGGTTTGGCTATACAGAAGTACATCTTCAACCTCTTGCCGATATCCATCTAAGAAGCCATCTGGCCAGGGAGATCATCCCCAATGGCGACATTTTCTATGTCTGGATATTCTCAGCACTTGGTGTGTTCATAATCCTAATGGCTATTATCAATTTCACAAATCTTGCTATTTCGAAAGCCTTGGAGCGGACAAAGGAAATCGGCATGCGTAAAGTGCTTGGGGCTAGCAGGGGTGCGTTATTTAGATATTTTATGGCGGAGTCATTTGTTTATTCTGGTTTAGCTTCAGCTATAGCTTTTGGGTTATTGTTGAGCATTAAATCAGCCTTCCAATCTATTTCATCAGTGGCATTCCCTATTGATCAGGGATTATTTATTGTGCTGCTGGCACTTACAGTTTTGGTAGCAATCATTACCGGAATATATCCAGCCCTGGTCATTTCTGGTTTCAAACCAGTTGGTGCTTTAAGAGGGAAGGCTTCAGTTATTGGAAACCCAAGAAGTGTTTCCAGGCAGTTGCTAATTGGGGTTCAATTTGTGATCTCCCTGACTATGCTTTCATGTGCTTTGATCACCTGGGAACAGTTTGATTTTCTTACCAGTAAAAAACTCGGGTTTAATACTGAGCAAGTTATTGCCATCACCAATAGCCCTCAAGATGTACAGGATAAGTATGAAACTTTAAGGCAGGAGTTTCAGAAAGTGCCAGGAGTGAAAGCAATTACTGCACTAATGGAAGTTCCCTCGCGGGAAATCCGGGATACCGGGGGTGTTGATTTTGAAGGATTCACTGAACAAGGTAATGGCCCTGTTTTGGACATTCAGGTGGCTGATACCAACTATTTGGAGTTTAGTGATATGGAGCTTTTGGCTGGCAGAAATTTTTCAGAAAGTTTGAGGGATCAAGGTAGGCCAAACTTTGATGAACCCGGGTTTGATTTTCGGGAGTATGTATCAAACAGAAGGAGGGAATATATTTTGAATGAGACTGCCATGAGACAGTTAGGATATGATAATCCTGAAGAAATAATAGGAAAAGAATTCGCCTGGCTTGGGTACTATCAACTAAAGAAGGGCCCAATTGTGGGAGTGGTCAAAGATTTTCACCAGGAAACACTGCACAACGAGGTAGATCCGGTTGCCTTGATATATGAGCCTGTTTGGCTCCGTACTTTTTTAATTAAACTCGAAACCACTGAGCTATCAACAACACTATCAGCAATTGAGGGAGTATGGCAAAAAATGTTTCCTAATTACCCTTTGGAATCGGCCTTTTTGGATGACATGTTCAATCAGCTTTATAAGGCTGAACAACGACAGCAGCAAATCCTTACAATTTTTTCGGGGCTTGCAATGTTCATTGCCATGTTGGGCATTTTCGGTTTGATTTCATTTATGATACAAAAAAGGATGAAAGAATTGGCGATCAGAAAAATATTAGGGGCTACAAGTCAATCTTTGCTCTACCTTTTTGGCCACGGCTTTTTTATTCAAGCCGCCGTTGCAATAGCAATTGCCAGTCCTGTTTCCTACTATTTTATGAAACAATGGCTTGACAACTTCGCATACCGCATTACTGTTGGTGCCTGGGAATTTGTTTTCGCTTTTGCAGTGATGGTATTTGTTTTGGGTGCAGTGATCCTTTTCAAGGTTAGCCGAAGTGCCAGAGTGAACCCGGTTGATGTACTGCGGTGGGAGTAATGATCATAGACTGACAATAAACAACTCAATTCCAATTGCAATGAAACTTCCTTTTACGATTCTGATCTTACTATTTGGTTTATCAATTACAAGTAATGGACAAAATGATGACCCATCAGTATTGACGTTGAAATGGACAGAAGAGGACAGAAATTATTTACTTGAAAATCTAATTCGATCAAAAGAGGAGCTTATTGAGGAAACTCAAAATTTAACAACCCAGCAATGGAATTTTAAGGGAAGTCCAGATAGATGGAGCATTAACCAGATTGTAGAGCACATAGCGCTTTATGAGCTCATTTTCATGAATGCAATCTCCGTAGCGCTGCAAAAGGGACCTGTTCCAAACTTTCCTCATTATGCCCCAGACAGTCTATTTGTGGATCAAGATCCCTACGGATTAAAACAGAATAAAACGACTGATTTTACAAAGCCATTCTCAATCACGGTTCCTTTAGGAAATAATGAGGGACAGGATAACTTAACCTGGTTATTAAAAATGAGGGATGAATCTATTGAGTTTATCCAAATTGATAAAAGAAACCTCAGGGAGTACTACATAAATTTTGGCCCTAATGTGCATCAAAAGTGCATGATGATTTTTGTGCATACTGATAGGCATATTCGTCAGATTAAAAAAGTGAAGGCACATGAAAAATATCCTAAGTGAACGTCTTAACTATCTTCACCTTGACCGACTTCGATGCTGGTGTATCACTTGTATGCGCCTTGTGATCGATAGGCACTAAAACGTTGGCTTCAGGAAAGTAGGTGGCCACACATTTTCTTGGAATGTTGTAACTCACAACGATAAACTTCCTGGCAGTTCGTTTGAGCCCATAATGGCTTTCAAGGTCAACGATGTCATTTTCTTTCAGGCTAGATTCAGCCATATCATCGGCATTCATTAATACAACCCGACGTTCATTGTAAATACCGCGGTACCGATCATCCAGTCCATAAATTGTGGTGTTGAATTGGTCATGCGACCGGATAGTAGTCATTAGAAATTCTTCCTCTGTTAATGAATCAGTAGGGCTGTTATTAATAGTAAATTGAGCTTTTTGATCCGATGTTTTGAATGTTCCTTCTCTTGCCCCATTGGGCAAATAAAATCCGCCTGGTTGTCTTACCCTTTCATTGTAACTATCAAACCCGGGAATTGTCTTTTCAATTAAATCCCTGATCAGGTCATAATTTGAAATGAGCCCATCCCAATTCAACTTACTTTCAGTCAGTGTTGCTTTGGCTATTTCAGCAACGATTTTCGGTTCACTCAGCAAATCGTTTGAAGCTGGCTTTATTACACCTTTTGACGAATGCACCATCCCCATAGAATTTTCTACAGAAACAAACTGCCCACCGAAAGCTTGTTGATCTATCTCAGTTCGGCCCAGGCAAGGTAGGATCAAAGCTTCCTCGCCATGAATAAGATGGCTTCTATTAAGTTTGGTAGAGACATGAACAGTTAATTCACACCGCTGAAGAGCTTTAGCAGTAAATTCAGTGTCAGGGGTGGCTGATAAAAAATTGCCTCCCATTCCGAAAAACACTTTTGCCTTTCCGTTATGCATGGCCTCAATGGCCTCGACGGTATTATAGCCATGATTTTGAGGGGGTTTAAACTCAAAAACCGTTTCAATTTTATCGAGGAATGCCTGCGGCGGAGCTTCCCAGATACCCATGGTCCGATCGCCCTGCACATTACTATGGCCCCGAACCGGACAAGTGCCTGCTCCCGGTTTTCCAATACTCCCCTTCAACAGCAGCAGGTTTACTATCTCCCTGATATTGTCAACGGCATTTTGATGCTGAGTGAGCCCCATAGCCCAGCAAACAATAACTTTCTTACTATTGATAATAAGCGCAGTGGCCTCTTCAATTTGAGATTGTTCAATACTGGTCTGATTGATGAGATCATCGAGGTTCTCTGAGTCAAGTGCCTCCAGAAATTCATCAAACCCCGAAGTTTTCGTTTGAATAAATTCATGATCGAATACTGATCCAGGGTTTTTGTTCTCCTCAATCAACATCAACTTCATGATTGCTTTGAGCAGGGGTACGTCTCCATTAATCCGCACCTGAAGGAATAAGTCGGTCAGCTGAGTACCGGAACCAATCCATTCAAGGGGGTTTTGCGGATGTTTAAAACGCATCAACCCAGTTTCTGGTAATGGGTTTATTGTAATGATTTTGCCCCCCCGCTTTTTGTTTCTTTGAAGAGCCGACAACATCCTGGGGTGGTTGGTTCCTGGATTTTGTCCGATCACGATAGTTAAATCAGCGAGGTCAAAATCTTCCAATGTCACGGAGCCTTTACCAATTCCTAAGGTTTCTGAGAGTGCCTTACCACTTGATTCATGGCACATGTTGGAGCAGTCTGGTAAGTTGTTGGTGCCGTACATTCTTACAAAAAGCTGGTAAAGAAATGCGGCCTCATTACTTGTTCTTCCGGATGTATAAAAAATAGCCTGGTTTGGGTCGGGGAGCGATTTCAATTTGCTTCCAATCATTTCAAAAGCCTGCTGCCACTCAATTGGCTCATAATGATCTGATCCTTTTTTGATGACCATTGGCTTGGTCAATCTACCACTCTTACCTATTTCGAAATCAGACCAATGTGAAAGCTCTGTCACCGAATGTTTAGCGAAAAAATCAGCTCCAATCTTTTTGTTTGTGGCTTCTTCCGAGATTGCCTTTACGCCATTCTCGCAATACTCACCTAGTTTCGATCTCACTTTAGGATCAGGCCAGGCACAGCCGGGACAGTCGACGCCATTTATCTGGTTCAGGCTATTTAGTGTTTTGAAACCCGTGTCCCAATCCATTTCATTTTGAACATGCTTCAGTGCGCTAGTAATAGCAGGTAGGCCAACAGCAGTTTCAGGAACTGGCTTTTTTGTAAGTCCAGTGTGTTTATCAGGAGGTTGAGCCTGAGTTTTGGAGGGTTTCATTAAGCTCTAATTTCAGCAATTGGAGAATGAGATTCAATGAATATTTTGTAATAGCGGTTTATATTTATGTTATGGATGAGAATAAAAAATTGAAATCCAGAATGTCACAGATAGAGGAAGTTGTGGCGGCAACAACTAAAAATGTTGATAAGCTATCTGCAGATATGCAAGAGTTCCGGGAATATGCCTACGAGAATCGGAAGGTTGTTAATGGCTTGCTCAATAAAATGGACGATCGTCAAGAAGAAATAAAAAAACTTCAGGAAGAAACCGCTGACTTAAGAAAAGAGTCACAACGAATTGCTATAGAACTTGAAAAAACCGGTAGGCGATTGGATGAAAACATTGCAGCAAGTAGAAAACAGTGGGCGGAGCAACATCAGATCAATCAACTATTGATAAACCGATTGCTAAATGAATAGGGTTTAATGTGAATAAACATTAAACCCACTATCCCTCACAAATCCTATTAGCTTAATCCCTGCTTCTTTGGCCAGGTTAACTGCCAGATGTGATGGAGCCCCAACTGCTGCAACAATCGGTATTTTAGCGATGGCTGCTTTTTGAATCAATTCAAAGCCTGCCCTGCCGCTTAAAAAAAGTATTTTATCAGAAAGATCAATATCGTGAAACTGAGCATGACCTATAACCTTATCAACTGCATTATGTCGACCAACATCTTCTTTACAATCTACCATTTCTCCTGCTGGGCTGAACAATGCCGCCGCATGTAACCCTCCGGTATGGTTAAAAGCTGTCTGTTCGTTCAAGAGAACCGCAGGAAGGGATTTTATGACTTCCGATGAAATCGGAATTTGAGATGCCCCCACATTGACTAGCTCTTTGCATACCCTTTCGATTGAGCTGATTCCACAAACGCCACAACTTGAAGTTGTATAAAAGTTTCTCTGAAATTGATTCGGATCGAAAATTACGTCAGGATGCAATTCTGCCCTTACTACGTTCCCCTGTTCTTGTTCGGTTTTTACATTTTCGCAAAGCTCAATTCTAACAATGTCCTTTTTAGATTTGATAATTCCTTCCGTAAAGAGAAAACCCATTACCAGCTCCAAATCATGCCCTGGGGTACGCATTGTCACTGCCAAATCACATTCTTTTCTTAGATCACCATAACCAACCCGTATTTGTAAAGGCTCTTCTACTACTACTAAATCAGGCCTGCTTTCGCCGCCAGGTGAATAAACTGTAGTGGAACTTACCTGAATATTTTTCATGGATAAGTGAATTTACAAAATACCCCTGGTCATCAACTGAATCTGGTTGCTATTTGCTAAGGGTTAACCTAACTTTGAAACCCGTTAAGTCACAAACAATTATGGCATCCACAAAATACATTTTCGTGACTGGCGGGGTCACCTCATCACTCGGAAAAGGGATCATCTCGGCATCACTTGGCAAACTGCTTCAAGCAAGAGGCTTTTCTGTCACTATCCAGAAATTTGACCCATACATCAACATCGACCCGGGAACACTAAATCCATATGAGCATGGCGAGTGTTACGTAACTGATGATGGTGCCGAAACAGATCTTGACCTTGGGCATTATGAGCGGTTTTTGAACATAGAAACTTCTCAAGATAACAATGTCACTACAGGAAGGATATATCATGATGTAATAACTAGGGAAAGAAGGGGGGACTATTTGGGGAAAACCGTTCAGGTGATTCCGCACATCACTGACCAGATCAAAAGCAATATTTATAAACTTGGTGAATCAGGGAAGTTTGATATTGTGATCACAGAAATTGGCGGCTGTGTGGGTGATATTGAATCGCTTCCATTTATTGAAGCTGCAAGGCAAGTTAGATTAGAGTTGGGTTCAACAAATTTTATATCAATACACCTAACGTTAGTCCCTTACCTAAGCGCTTCAGGTGAATTAAAAACAAAGCCCACACAGCATTCAGTTAAGCAACTGCTTGAATCAGGAATTCAGCCTGATATTGTTGTTTGCCGATCAGAAATGCATTTGCCGACAGATATTCGTAAGAAAGTGGCACTGTTTTGCAACGTACCAATGAACTGTGTGATTGAAGCAATGGATGCCGAGACAATTTACGATGTGCCAGTTTTGATGCGCAAAGAGCGGCTAGATGAACGGGTATTGACAAAACTTAAGCTCCCTCATAAAAAAGAGCCGAACATTGATAAGTGGAAGGAATTTTTGGGGAGGTTGAAAAACCCTACAGAAGAAGTGACCATTGGTTTGGTTGGTAAGTATGTTCAATTGCCTGACGCCTATAAGTCAATCATTGAATCGTTCGTACATGCTGGAGCTGAGAATGAATGCTCAGTAAATGTTGTTTGGCTTGACAGCGAGGAATTTCAGGAAAACAATGTTGAGAACCACCTCAAAAACCTCCATGGAATATTAGTTGCGCCAGGCTTTGGAGAAAGAGGAATTGAAGGGAAAATTGTTGCATGTAGGTATGCCAGGGAAAATAAGCTTCCATTTTTCGGCATCTGTCTGGGGCTGCAGTGTGCTGTGACGGAATTCGCCAGAAATGAACTTGGGTTAAAAAAAGCTTCTTCCACTGAGGTCTCTGCCAAAACCAAATTTCCAGTTATTGATTTGATGGAAGAGCAGAAAAGCGTAACTGAAATGGGCGGCACCATGAGATTGGGTGGCTACACCTGTCAGATTAAAAAAGGAACCAAAGCATATAACGCTTACGGTCAGTCTAAAATCAGGGAACGCCACCGTCATCGTTATGAATTTAATAACACCTACCTCAAAGATTTTGAATCAGCCGGAATGATGGCATCTGGCATCAACCCTGATACGGGACTGGTTGAAATTATGGAGGTTAAAGACCATCCATGGTATGTCGGTTGTCAATATCACCCTGAATTAAAGAGCACAGTTGCCAACCCACATCCATTGTTCGTTCGCTTCGTAAAAGCTGCCATGGCATTCAAAAACGAAATCAATTCTGAGAAACAGCCAGAAAAAGCTACAGTCCTTTAATTTTGCGGCCTCATTTAGAAATTTAAGAATTAGAAATGGATAGGAATCAGGTGATCGGGATCACCATGTTGGTGTTGATGTTTTGGGTGTATATTGAATTTTTCGCACCTGAACCACCCAAGCCGCAAGAGACAGAAACAGTAGAAGAGGCAATAACAGATGATCCGGTAAAAACTCCAGACTCAACGATTGAGGAGGCCGAATCGATTGAGGAAGCACCTGATTCAATAATGCTGGCGGAACGCAGTGCTCAGTTGGGAGCTTTTGCAGCTGGCGCAGAAGGTTCTGAAAAATTTATTGTTATTGAGAACGAAGATGTCCGGATAACATTCTCAACGCTGGGAGGTAGTATCAAAGAAGTTCTCCTGAAAGAATACCTAACTTATACCAAAGAACCTCTAATACTCTCAGATGAGGAAAACCTGCAGATATCTAAATTAATATCTTCTCAAGGTAAGCAGGTAGACTTAAAAGATCTCTACTTTACCACCAATGCAAGGTCAGCACAGGTTGAGAATGGTGATACCCTCGAAATTAAATTTCGGCTTCCTTTAGAAGCAGGTGGGTCAGTTGAGCAGACCTATAAAATAGCCGGCACCGGATACCTGATTGATTATAACCTGAACTTTGATGGCCTCGATAACATCGTTGATAATCAAGACATGACTTTCTTCTGGAACAACCATGCAAAGCGTATGGAAGCTAATCTCGAAGATGCAAGAAGAGAGACCTGGGTGCAATGGCGCACATTAAAAGATGAAGTCGACGACATTTCCTCAACCGACCCTGATTTACTTCAAGAAGCAACTTTAGACGGTGTGAAGTGGGCTTCATTAAAACAAAAGTTTTTCACCTCTGCAATCCTCTCTGATAATGGTTTCAGGAGTGGGGAATTTACATCAATCTACAATCCACTGGATACTTCCATTGTAAGGGAAGCCACATTCAAATTGACATACCCAATTGGTGATTTGAAAACCGGACAAGGTGATTTTAGTTTTTATTTCGGCCCCAACAGTTATCAGATTTTAAAGAAAATGCCTGATGGCTTTTCGGCGAATGTTGATTTGGGCTGGAATGTTTTTGCCGTGATCAATAAGTTTTTGGTAATTCCGCTTTTCAGCTGGTTAGAGAACTATATCTCCAATTATGGTATCATCATAATGATTTTGGTGATAGTCATTAAGATTATTCTCTTCCCTCTTTCATACAAAGCTTACATGTCGATGGCGAAAATGAAGGCTTTTAAGCCTGAGCTTGATGAGATGAAGGAAAAGTATCCTGATGACATGCAAAAGCAGCAGTCAGAGATGATGGCGATGTATCAGAAAGCGGGGGTTAATCCATTGAGTGGTTGTATCCCAATGTTGCTGCAAATGCCCATCCTTTTTGCGCTCTTCAATTTCTTCCCAAATTCTATTGAACTGAGGCAACAAAGTTTTCTTTGGGCGCATGACCTTTCCACTTATGACAGTGTGCTTGATCTGCCTTTCAACATCCCGATGTATGGCGATCATGTAAGCCTTTTTACAATCTTGATGACATTGTCAACAATACTTTATACCTGGTCAAACAGTCAGATGACGACTGTGCAGGGGCCGATGAAGACCATGCAGTACATAATGCCTGTAATGTTCATGTTTTTCCTGAACTCGTTCTCAGCAGGCCTTACGTTCTACTACTTTGTTGCCAACATTGTAACCTTTGGTCAGCAGTTTGCCATTAAGCAGTTTATCGATGAAGACAAAATCAGAAAACTGATTGAGGAAAATAAGCTGAAGAACGCAAATAAGAAGCAATCGCCCTTTATGTCGAAATTGCAGAATGCCATGAAGCAGGCTGAGGAGCAAAGAAGGGAGAAACAGAAAAAGAAGAAATAAGGGTTCGTTAATTCAGTTCGATGAACTGACCTTCATCAATATTTCCATCATCAACCTGATAAAGGGTAAATCCTGATTTCATTTCGAAATCCATGACCTTGGTTGGGCCAACAATGGCAGCAGTATGGTGGAATGCGGTTTGCCTTTCTGCAAATTCAAAGGTTGTCTTTTGAACATGATGAAAATGTCCGCCAAGTGCAAGTGCAAAGTTTTTTTGTCTAAGTACTTCAAACACTTCCTGTGAGTTTGCCACAATATGGCGGTATTGTTTTTTGCCATCAATATCAACCAACACATTAAGTTGCCAGCTATCGTGGAAACCGAAAGTGCTAATAGCCGCAGACAAAAATGGGATATGCTGAAAGGTGACAATAGGAGTTTCATTTTCTAGCTGGGCGATGTCTTGTTTGATCCACTCAAGCTGCACCGGATCGATATCCCCGTAATACCAGAGATCATTATAACTCTGTGCATCTAAACCCATAAAGTGTACACCGCCATAGTTGAATGAATAGTAGTTAGGGCCCAAATATTTATGATACATTTTTTTACCATAAAGGGGATTTTCTTTACTGACAAGTGACTTATGACGCTCAATACCAAATATTTCGTGATTCCCGGGAACACTCCAAACAGGAACAGAAAACTTTGAAATTTCATCTGCATACATTTGATAAAGACTCGTAGCCCTCTCTTCCGGAACCCTTAATGCATCCCTAATCAGGTCACCTGTGATCAAAACGAAATCCGGTTTGATTGAGTCAACCATCAATTTAAACTTTTGCAAACGAGGCAGGCTTTCATCGTCCAAATGGGTATCAGAGGCATGGATGAAAGTAAATGTGGTTTTATTTTCTGATTGAGTTAATCCGAAATTGAGATTCTGATTTTTAGTATTCAACCAATGAGGTGATGTGGCTCTGTATCCATCTGGAGGCACAACATTTATTAAACCATATCTATCTCCCTCAAAAGAAAATTCACCAGAACTGTTGGTGGTGGTCGTAGTGATTTGATTGGAAACCAGAATGTTTGCAATTCCACCCTCATTCTCATCCATGAGGCCATTTTGGTTTTCATCCAGGAAAACATAGCCATTAATGCCCTGTGCACTCAAACAACAAGTTGACCAGATGAATAAAGTAAAAATTATTAACGCTCTCATTTCCTATAATCTAAGGCTGGAGCCCTATCTCCCAAAAGTGGCTCATACTTAAAATCAGGTCCCTGCTTCGTACGGAGTTCGTTCCAGGCGTCTTCAATTAATTTGGGTGTTCGAAATAAATTGATAGCCGTCAGAGTCATTGTCTTAGCTGCTACCATCATTCCTTTGTTGCCAATTGAAGTGCCACCACAAGCAACTGCCTGCCAGCTATGTGCCGGCGTACCAGGCACCCAGGTTGCTGCTCTCATTGAAACTGTCGGCACATTCCAGCTAACATCGCCTGTATCCGCTGAGGCTTTACCATCCACTAATTTGTAGGGCTGAACTAGATTTACAGAGCCGAGGTGTTTATCAGATCCAACCAAAGTCTTTTGAATTCTTTCTGCAAACTTCATTTCCTCTTCGGTGTACTCAAAACCACCGACATAGCTTAGGTTGGCATGCATTTGCTTTGCCAGGGTCTCATTTGGCAGGCGGTCATAAGTGCCCCCGGTTACCTCATATTCCATTCTCGTTTCTGTTCCAATAGCAGCACCTTCAGCAGTTTTCACAATTCGCTCCCACATTGACCTTACTTCTTCACGATCCTTATGTCGTACATACATGTACACTTCGGCAAATGATGGAACAATATTTGGCGCATCACCTCCGCGGGTGATCACATAGTGAATCCTCGTTCCTTCAGTTGTATGCTCCCGCATCATATTGACCATGTGGGTCATGGCTTCAATGCCATCTAACGCGGATCGGCCTTTTTCCGGGGCTCCCGCGGCATGTGCTGAGACCCCATAAAATCGAAACTTCCCTGTTTTTGTAGCAAGGTTTGTCGCAGCATCTGCACTGTTTTGGTCACCGGCATGCCAGGTAACTACTGCGTCTACATCTTTAAACAACCCCTCCCTGACCATGTAAACTTTTCCAGAGCCGCCCTCTTCCGCTGGTGTACCGAAGTATTTTATTGTTCCTGAAATATTGTTGGAAGTCATCCAGTCTTTAACAGCAATTGCTGCTGCCATAGAGCCTGTCCCAAACAGGTGATGACCACAAGCATGTCCGGGAGCTCCATCAGTTGCCGGAGCTTTTTCAGGAACAGCTTTTTGCGACATTCCAGGCAAAGCATCATACTCACCCAGTACTCCAATTACTGGTTTACCGGAACCATATGTAGCAACAAAAGCTGTTGGCATTCCAGCGACCCCGGCTTCAATATTAAAACCAGCCGCTTTAAGTTCATCTTGCAGCAGTGCCGAACTGGACTCCTCCATGTAGCCAAGCTCAGGGTTCGCCCATATTTGTTGGGCAATGTTGCTGTAGTAATCTGATTTCGCTTCCAATGAAGCAATGATGCCCTCTGTCTGCTTGTTGTTTTTTTGAGGGTAGGCCGAAAAAGCATACAGGCTTAAACAAATGGTCAAAAAGGTTTTCATAATTTCAAATGTCATGGATTTTGAAAAAATTACTGTATTGATTGCCAAAAAATTTTCCTTATAGGCGTATTTAAGCACAAATAGTGAATTTGACATTATCTGCCATTTTGCTTAAGATTTATTCTACAGAATTTCTTAGCTTGAGAAATCTTAAATTATCACTAGAATGTTACTCAAAAGAATCCTCATCAGGGTATTATTATTTGTTACTTTCTCACTCTATCTATTCAAGTCTTACTCCCAAACCAGACCACTCATATTTGGGGAGATATCAGAAAAAGATCTGGAAATGACGGTTTATGAGAAAGATTCAAGTGCTGGGGCGATAGTCTTAGCTAACTATGGAAGCTTGAATGGTACAACCTATAAATTCAAAAGGAACTTAAGGATAAAAATATTAAGGAAAACTGGGTATGAATTTGCAAATCAAATAATCAATATACCCAGTAAGAGTGATGTAAAGGGTTTTACCTATAACCTTGAAAATGGTGAGGTGGTAAAAACTGAATTGGATAAGGAATCGATTTTCGAAGAGGAGGTATTTGATGACTATTATATCCTCAGGATTTTCATGCCCGATGTAAAAGTTGGGTCTGTAATTGAACTGGAGTACACCCACTTTGGTCTTCCATTTGAATGGCGATTTCAGGAAACGATACCAGTCGTGTGGAGCGAATTACACATCGAAGAAACTACCTGGGTTCTTTGGGAAAAAATTTTCTACGGTTATGAGCAGCTTGATTTGGTTGAAGGTAATAATTGGGCAGCTTATGATGTTCCGGCGATAAAGCCAGAGCCACTTATCAACAATATTGAGAACTACCTCACCAAATTTGAAATAGAAGTAACTAGAATTTATCAAACAAACATAGCAACCGATTGGGATGCCGTAAGCACACGTTTAATGAAGAGCGGTGCCTTTGGCGACGAACTCCGGCGTTTGAGCTATTTAAAAAAGCAGGCCAAGGAAATTAAAATTAACAACAATGATGCCCTATCTCAGCTACAAGCCGCCGTAAATTTCATTAAAGAAGAATTTGATTGGGATGGTAATTCAAGAATATGGGCCTCGACTGAATTGCCATTTGCCTTCAAAGGTAAAGAAGCAGTGAACTCAACTGACATCAACCTATCCTTGATAGTGCTACTTCGCCATTTAGGTTTTGAAACCTATCCGGCAGTTCTCAGCACCAGAGAAAACGGTATATTATCACCAGCGCATGCTTCCTTAAGGAAGCTCAATTATGTAATCGCTTATTTAAATTTTGAGGGTGAACAGATTTTCCTTGATGCCACCGACAAAAACTTACCAATTGGAATGTTACCAAAGAGGGTTTGGAATGGTCAGGCCAGGGTAATTGATGAGACAAAGAATGGATGGATTGACATGTCATCCGCAATGAAGTCACATAAGGAAGTCTATTATATGGATCTAACGCTTAATTCAGATGCTGAGCTAATGGGTAAGGTTAGATGTACAAGGCAAGATCATGCAGCTCTTGATTTTAGGAATGAACGTGAAAAGGTTTCAGCTGATGATGAGCTTGTAAAGAATATTGAAGAGAATTACACTAATAATATTGAGATTACTAACTATCAATTGGTGAATGTTGATGATATCAGTAAACCACTTATTGAAGAGTTTGAAATTGAAGCCTCTGATCTAGTTGATGATTTAGGCACTTCGCTACTTGTGAGCCCAATTATTTATGGGAGCATAAAAGAAAACCCGTTTAAATCTGATGAAAGGAAATACCCAATTGACATAGCTTATCCCATCAGTAAATCAGCATATGTCACTATTAATTTGGAAGACGGCGTATCTATAGATGCACTGCCCGAGGCGATAAACATGTCCTTGCCAGACAATTCAGCGAAATTCATTTTTCAGGCGAAGAAAATTGATGCATCAAAGTATCAGGTGTTCTACAAGTTCGATATTAACAAGCCAATTTATTTCCCGTCAGAATATCATGACCTTAAAAAGTTTTACGAAATGGTGGTTAACAAACTTGGAGAGCAATTTTTAATTCAAAAAAAGACTTAAATAATGAAAGTCCTTGTCCTTCTTTCCAGTATTTGTTTTTGTGTACTAACAACAAACGGTCAACAGAGATATAATACAAATGGTACTGATCCAAAATTTTTAGAGGGTGCGAATTCTATAGTTCAAAAAAATTATATGGAATTTGAAGTTCTTAGCCCAGGTGAGGCCGTTTTAAAAGTTGATTACGCTATTACAATTTTGAATAAAGGCGCTGAATCGTTGGCTAGGCTCAGAGCATTCCACGACAAATTCAGAACAATAAGTAACGTAAAAGCCTTTGTTTATGACAAGAATGGGGAACAAATAAGAAAAGTGCCAAAAGAGGATATTCTTGATTTAAGCATTATATCCGGTTTCGCCTTTTATGACGACAACAGGATAAAATATCTTAACCCTGATTATAAAGATTACCCTTATACCTTCGAATACTCTTATACAGCCCGCTATTCAGGATTGCTTACATATCCTTCTTGGTTTGTTTATAGCGACTATAATCAAAGTGTTGTTCATTCCGAGTTTTCTGTGGTTGTTCCCAGAAACATGTCGGTAAGATACTTGGAGCAAAACGGCGTATTAAAACCCGAAGTGCAATCAATCGACGGTAAAGTTGTTTCTACTTGGAAAGCGAGTAATCTTGTGGCCATAAAGGAGGAGCCGTTTTCAAAAGGGTTATATAGCTACTCTCCGTCAGTGATCATAGCACCTAAT
Organism: Cyclobacteriaceae bacterium; assembly: GCA_040222875.1. Classification (GTDB taxonomy): domain Bacteria; phylum Bacteroidota; class Bacteroidia; order Cytophagales; family Cyclobacteriaceae; genus JAJCYL01. The sequence continues at coordinate 58,187 of JAVKCG010000028.1, forward strand.
GAGTTTGAAATGGAAGGAATTTATTCCAAAAACGAAAGTTGGAATGATTTTGCCCAGTGGATTTCAAGCTTGAATCAAGACCGTGATGACCTCTCTGAAGATAAAAAAGAAGAAATCCGAGAACTGGTAAAAGGTGTTGAGAGTGATTCGGAAAAGGTCAAGATTCTTTACAATCACCTACAAAATGAAACACGCTATGTAAGTATTCAACTTGGTATCGGGGGCTGGCAACCATTTAAAGCTTCAACTGTTGAAGAGCTTGGATATGGAGATTGCAAAGCCCTCTCGAATTATATGAAAGCAATGTTGGATGTGGTTGGTATAAACAGCAATTATGTACTGGTCTCAGCGGGCGCTAATCAACCAAATATCAAAAAAGATTTTCCAGGCAACCAATTTAACCATGCATTCATAATGGTTCCTTCGGCTAAAGATACTATTTGGTTAGAATGTACAAGTCAGCAAACACCTTTCGGATATTTAGGCAGCTTTACTGATGATAGGGATGTACTGATCATTAATGAAGATGGGACAGGTAATATTGTAAGAACCCCGGCTTATAGCCCGGAAGAAAATCTGCAAAAACGAAATGTAATGATCAAAATAGATGAGGAAGGTAATGCAACTGCGGATGTTTTTACATCATTCACAGGTGCAAAATATTTCGAAGTACTGCCCTACTTGCTCTATGGCGGAGACAAAGCTCAGAGTGCCTTATATCAATCGATAGAATTACAAAATTTCACAATCAATGAGTTTGACCATGAATCAAAAGCTAATGATGAGATTGTTAGACAGATGAATTTGTCAGTTTCTGGTTATGCTAGAAAGTCTGGCACTAACCTAATCATGCCATTAAATTTTGCAAATAGTCAGGTTGGTATTAAATCAAACGATGTGAGGACAAACGAAATTCAGGTCCGAAGAGCCTCCACTGAAATTGATGACATTGTGTACGAAATACCTGTTGGTTATCACATTGCCAATCAGCCATCACCTGTTACAATTGATTCTCAGTATGGTAAATACGAAATGACCGTTGAAATTGAGGGTAGGTCTATCAAATACCATCGCAAATTCACAATGCATAGAGGGCTTTACCCTGCAACCGAATACGAATCTTTCGAAAATTTTATGAATTCAATAAAGAAGGCCGACAGGCAAAAGATGTTGCTTAAGTACGGCACCTAGTGTCAGAACTCTATTTAAACCTCTTTATCACCACCCTGAGTAATTCCTTTACTTCTGGTGACTGCATTTCCCAGCCGTAGTTTTTTGCCGGCCCCTGAACAAGCTGGCTTACCGCATCTTCAAATGAACTGCAATCCTCCAGTTCTTTAATTGAAGATTCGAAGGTTTCTGTTTGGCCATCAAATAGCTCTTTAATAAACATAAACCTATGATTGATACTAATGCTTTTCAATATACTCTGAACAGATTTTTCTGCGTGGGCAGTCGCTATGTCCATTGTCTCCGTTGCAGAAAGCTTATCGTTTAATGTTTTTTGCTCCTTAGAAAACTTGTCGTTCAGCTGCTGGCGTGATTTTTCAATGGCCAGTTCATCCATTTCTTCAAAATTCTCAAAAAGATTATTCTGGATGTCATCTATCTGCTCTTCCTCCTCGGCAGTCAACTCAGGAGCATCAACAAAAAAATCACTTGCTTCAACTGGATGAATCGAGTTGAATTCAGTCATTACAGCTTCGATATCCTCCGGTGCCTCGCTTGTACTTTTTAAGACACCGTCAAGCTTCTCGCTAACTGATTCTTTTGTTAATTCACTTGAATCATCACCTTGCTCCAGGGCATCTAGCAGGTGCATGTAAAGGTGTTTGTTGATTTTAATGTATTTAGCCTGAGATTTTAAAAATCTCAAGTTAAGCGTAGCACATTTGTCAATATTCTGATGGTAATAGTCATAAGGCGATAATAGCAAGAAAAGCGTCTCTTGGATTGATTCTGACAATAGCGGCTTTAAATCTTCTTCATTAACCAAAATATTCTGTGAAAGCACATTCATTAAGGCCTTCATGGCATTTCTAACCCCATTGTTTTTATAATCAAAGTATGGGCTTTCTAACCTCGTTGTTTCAGCTTGCCATTTCGCAAATAGATTTTTTAAAATGAAATAATTGACCTGTTTGATCCCGCAGAATTTCACTATTTCCTGACCGGTAATGGTCTTTTTGGTTTGAAAGAATTGCTCAATTAGTTTATCTGCTACTGCAGTACTGTAAGCTTCTATCGATTGTTTATTTAATTTGCTCTCCACTGTCAATTATTTGTTGTCAAAAGTACAAAATATGCCTCAGTTCGTTATATCGAACCTCTTCAACAAAACGTTACAAGTGAATGGAAAATTTTCCAATCTGCTTAAAGAAATCCACGCTAACCAGATTGACTGGATGCATGCCTGTGGGGGCAAGGGTCGTTGTACAACATGTAAATTTGTGGTGGAAGAGGGTGCCGAAAACCTCTCAGAATTGACAGAAAATGAGATGCGATATCAAAAAGTCGGTCAGCTTAAAAAAAATGAACGATTGGCTTGCCAGGTAATGGCAACAGGGGATGCAAGGGTCTCCATTCCCGAAGAAGGCAAGTTTCCCCACATGAAATACTCCGATTAACGTAAATGTTTACAGAACCATTATTAGGAACAAGTGCTGATAGGCCACGTGGCTGGGTAGAGGTAATCTGTGGAGGAATGTTTTCTGGCAAAACTGAGGAATTAATTCGCCGGTTAAACAGGGCATTAATTGCAAAACAACATGTTGAGATTTTCAAACCAACTGTTGATAAACGCTACCATAAAGACGATGTGGTTTCCCATAATGAACGCTCCATCAGGTCAACTCCTGTTGATTTTGCTGCGGATATTCCGCTTATGGCGGGTAATTGTGATGTAGTTGGGATTGACGAAGCGCAATTTTTTGATGATGGCATCATCGCCGTTGTACGGGACTTAGCAAAGAGTGGAAAACGTGTGATACTTGCCGGCTTAGATATGGACTTTTCAGGGGTGCCTTTTGGCCCAATGCCTACTTTGCTATCAATTGCTGAGTATGTGACCAAAGTGCATGCGGTTTGCATGATTTGCGGTGATGTGGCCTCCTATTCTTTCAGGTTAACCGCCAAAAAAGAGAAAGTTTTGCTAGGGGAAAAAAGCGAATATCAAGCAAGGTGCCGAAGGTGTTTTGAAGAAGGTATGAAGAACTACAAAAAGTGAGAAAGGGCACAATTATAACATGTCTTTTATGGGCTGTACTAGATATAACAGCTCAGGAATTAATACCCATTGGAGATTGGAGATCGCACTTCAACTATGATAAGGCGAAGGTTTTAGAAGTAGCAGGTCAAAAAATTTATTGTGCAACTGATAACGGTCTGTTCTATTTCGATAATGAGGATAACAGCGTAAACAGGCTCACGAAGGTGGATGGTTTCAGCGACATTGGAATCTCTGCACTTAAATATGATCGAAATACCAACTGGTTGATTATTGGATACACCAATGGTAATGTTGATTTATTTAATGAAGATCAAATTGTCAATTTCGACCTGATAGAACAGGAACAGATAATAGGTTCGAAACGAATTAATGCTATATCGATTTTTGAGGGATTAGCATATTTGGCGACTGATTTTGGTGTCGTAGTTTTTGACCTGGGAACTCAGAAAATTCGGGAAACATTTGAAAACCTTGGCCCCGCTGGAGAAAAGGTGGCTGTAAATGATTGTGCTATCAGGGTTAACGAATTATTCCTTGCAACTTCGATCGGGGTAATCTCGGCCTCACTCAACAGTAGCCTCAACTTACTTGATTTCCGAAACTGGCTAAGGTTCAATTCTGGTTCTGAAATTGATTCTACTGATATAAAGTTCATTGAAGCATCCGCTGAAAACGTAATAGCGGCGACTGACAGTATATACACACTACAAGGTGATATCTGGATTAATTCAGGGAATCAGTTTAATGAGGTTTTAGGATTAAGAACAGTTGGGAATTCCACTTTAATCTCTACCAGCAATGCGTTGTTTCAACTATCTCCGGAAGGGTTGGAGCAAATCACTTATTCAGCCTCTGGCTCACCAAACGATGCGATTATTGCCGGAAATATCCTGTTCATTGCTGATGAAAACCAAGGGTTATTTAGGCAGCTTAGTGGTGGTTTTGAAAAAATTCAAATTAATGGGCCGACTTCAAACGATATTTTTGACCTGCATTTTCATGATGGGAAAATTTATGCCTTACCGGGAGGGTTTACGGATAACGGATTTCCTCTGGGCAATCAATCGTCGTATTCAATTTTTGAAAATGGGGTTTGGCAAACTTTTGAAACGAGAGACCTAAACTTTAATAACCTTTCTGCAATCATTAATGATCCAATATCTGAACAGCCAATTATTGGTTCATTTGGGGATGGCCTTTTAACCATATCTGATCAAACTACATTTAGAGGAGCTCCATTGGAGGAGTCATCAAAAAACCCTGGTGCGATTGAAATTACAGGGTTGGGTTTTGACAGCGAGGGAAACCTGTTGGTTACGAATCACGGCAGTAACAACCCGATTCACCGTTTAGATCCGCAGGGAGCCTGGAATTCATTCAACTTTTCAGCGCCCTCCACCGAATTTCCACTTTCACTTACCATTAATGAGTTCGACGATATTTGGATGCGGCTTAGCCCAGCCGAAGGTGGTGGCATTTTTGTCTTTAATCAGGTAACCAATGATACCCGGCTCCTTAGCACATCTGAAGGATTTGGTAATCTGCCGAACAGGCATGTTACAGAAATCGTATTTGACCTGCAAGGCCAGGCTTGGATTGGAACAGCACAGGGAATTGCCTTCATTCCCAATCCGTTTGCCATTTTTGATGCTGATGGGTTCGATGCCATACGGCCCGTATTTGAGAATAGATTCCTGCTTGAAGATGATTTAATCACAGCAATCGCCGTAGACGGTGGTAACAGAAAGTGGATTGGTACTGACAAGGGCATCTGGCTATTCGAAGATTCAGGTGAAAGGCTGGTTTTTAATTTCACCATAGAAAATAGCCCCCTGCCCTCAAATCAAATCATTGATATTGAGGTGAACCAGGTGAATGGTGAAGTATTCATCTCCACTCTCAACGGAACTGTGTCCTTTCGATCGGCATCATCATCGGCCGATGAAAAGCACAACGACGTTAAGATTTTTCCCAACCCTGTAAAACCGGGATACACCGGTTTAGTAGGGATTTCAGGTTTAGCGGAAGATGCAATCGTAAAGATTACTGACATCGGGGGCAGGCTCATAAGTGAAGTGCAGGCCGCTGGTGGTACAGCATCATGGGATGTGAAAGGTTTCGGTGGCAACGCCGCCTCTTCAGGTATCTACCTGGTATTCAGTTCCTCGCAAGATGGCAACGAAACATTTGTTGGAAAGATTGCCGTAATTAGGTAATGCTTTTTAAAACAAGGGGCATCGTTTTAAGTCACATCCGGTTTAAGGAAACCTCCATTATAGCTAAGGTTTTTACAGAAGAGTTCGGCCTTCAGTCATATGTGATTAATGGTGTAAGAAGCTCCAAGGGACATAATAAAATCGCCCTGTACCAACCAATGACTTTATTGGATTTAGTTGTATATAAAAAAGAACAAAAGTCGATCCAGCGTATATCGGAGAGCAAATGCGCTTATAATTATGTCTCTATTTCTTATGATGTCAGGAAATCCGCTGTGGCACTTTTTTGGGCTGAGACCTTATCCAAAACAATCCTTGAAGAGGGCTACGAAGATCGCCGTAAATTTGAGTTTGTTTATCAGTCGCTGATTGCGCTTGATAGCGCCGTTAAAGGTGCTGAAAATTACCCTGTTATTTTTCTATTTGGCTTAAGTGACTACCTGGGTATTCAGACCCCGTCCCCTGATGAATTGGTTGAGAACTATACCTTTGGTCAGTCAGTGGAAAAAAATCGGATTGAAAAATATTTAATGGATGTGTCAAAAGACAATACTTATAAGAGCAACATTCGAACAAGGCTTTCAGCATTGAAGTGCCTTATCACGTTTTATCAAGAAAATTTTAACGATCTCGGTAAGCTGAAATCTTTGGAAGTGCTGCATCAGGTATTTGCCGAGTAGAGTAGATCGGCATTGTTTCATGAATACATCTTTAACCTGATCCATCGAAATCCTTTCTCAACCCATCGGACTTTTATAACTTGAACTTTAAAAGACAAATGATCAACCAAATGAAAAATTTCAACACTCACTTACTCTTATTCATCATCACTTTTGCAGTGGCTTGTAGCCCCGCTAAGAAGAAAGATTCTGACGAAGAAATGGCAAGCACTGAGGCTACCGAGGAAACAACCGAACAATCCGTAGAATCTCGGGTATTCTTTGTCAGCCCAAGCGAGGGTGATACGTTAACTACAACATTCACCGTTGAGATGGGCCTTGAAGGAATGGAAGTAGAGCCTGCAGGTGCAATTAATGAAGGCTTTGGCCATCATCATATACTTGTTAATATGGCCTCGTGGCCAGAAGGCGAAATTATTCCTGCAACAGATTCAACCATTCATTACGGCCAGGGTCAAACCTCGACCGAATTAACGCTGGAGCCAGGAGAATATATGCTCTCTTTACAATTTGCCGATGGAGTTCACTCTTCGTATGGTGAGTCAATGGCCGCCAGCATTAATGTGGTAGTTAAAGAATAGTTATGTCAAGGTTATATGACGAAGTTCCTTCGCTTGACTTAAGCGATTTTACATCTGGCGATCCAACTAAGAAGAAACAGTTTTGCGAAGATCTTGGTGAAGCGTACAATGGTATTGGGTTTGTAGCGATAAAAAATCATGGCTTTAGCGATGAGCAACGAGATAAGCTTTATGATGTGATCAAGAAGTTTTTTGCGCTGCCTGATGAGATAAAGCAGAAGTATGAAAAGGCCGAGTTATCTGGTCAGAGAGGATATATCGGAAAAGGTAAGGAGCATGCAAAAGGACGATCGACCGGTGACCTAAAGGAATTTTATCACGTAGGTCAGGAACTCACCAATGATGACCCATTGAAAGCCGAATACCCGGATAACATTTGGCCTGAAGAGATCGCAGAATTTAAGAAACACACCCTCGAAGCCTACCGCATTCTGGAAGAAACGGGATTGACCATGTTAAGGGCGATTGCCTTATATCTCGGTTTGGAAGAAGATTATTTCGAAACAAAGGTGAGGAAAGGCAATAGTATTTTAAGGCCAATCCATTACTTCCCGATTGAGAATCCGGAAGAAGTGCCAGCGGATGCGGTGAGGGCCGCTGAACATGGGGACATTAATTTGATTACCCTCTTAATGGGGGCAAGCGCAGATGGGTTACAGGTTTTAAGGCGTGATAATAAGTGGATTCCGATTACCGCACTTCCAGAACAGTTAGTGGTAAATGTGGGTGATATGTTGGACAGGCTAACAAACCATAAATTGAAATCAACTATTCACAGGGTCGTTAATCCACCAAGGGAATTGATGATGACTTCAAGGTTTTCGATTCCATTTTTCATGCACCCAAAATCTGAAATGGACTTGACTTGCCTGGATGGCTGTATCGATGAAAACAATCCGAAGCAGTATGAAGATATCACTGCCGGTGATTTTCTTGATCAACGATTGAGGGAAATAGGCCTAAAAAAATAAAATCCCACCTTTCAAATTGAAAAGTGGGATTTTACAGTATTGAGGATACTATTAATTCTGATTCTCAGGAGGCGTGATTCCCAGTTTCTTCAAAATTAGGTTTGAGATATTATCTTCTTCCCTGGCCCATAACAACACGAAGCCACTACCGGCGTCTGTGCTGAAAATATGAGTGTAACCATTTTCGTTAGCTACCTCCTCAATTGTTCCTTGAATTTTGTCGTAAGCCGGTTGTAAAAGCTCTCCCCTCTTTTCAACTAAAGAGTTCGACGCCTCCTGCTGGAAACTCTCAATAGAGGTTTGAAGGTTTACAAGCTCATTCTCTTTATCTTTTCTTATTACTTCACTTGTGCTGGCTGGCAAGCTTTGATAAGCTTGTCCCTTAGCCTGAAAATCTGTGATTTTGGCTTGTAGCTGATTGTTCAACTGCTTTTCATAAGAATCCAGCTCAGCCTGAATTTGCTTTGATTCAGGCATCATCGCAAGAATGTAATCGATATTGGTATAGCCAATTTTCTGATCTTGAGCTATGGCGCTACTCAATGTGGTTAACATCAAGGCAGCTATTGCTAGTAATTTTATTTTCATGACTTTCAATTTTTATTCTTTGGTTAAATTATTTAATAACATCATTCTCATCGCCTAACCCCAATTCTTCCAAGACATAATCAGTATAATCATGGATTGGGTCGGTATAAATCATCACTAAATCACCAGATTTATCAAAAACAATCTGAAGTCTGTGGTTTTTAGCCACCCGCTCTACCGCATCAAAAACTTCATCTTGAATAGGCTTTATTAATTCTTTCTTCTTTAAGAAAAACAATCCTTCAAAACCAAATACCTGTTTTTGATATTCTTTCACCTCCTCCCACTTGCTGTTCAACTCAGCCCTTCTCTCGTCTTTCATTTCCTTGGTCAGAAGCACTTCTTCTGCCTGTAGCTCTGCTTCAAGCGCCTGCAGATCTTTATACATTTTTTTGATTTCGTCTTCCCAACCTTTCGACAATTTGTCAATTTCAGATTGAGCTGCTGAATAATCAGGCATCTGGTTCAGGATGTAATCAGTATCCACATAACCAAATTTTTGCGCAAAGCTATTATTTAATAGCAAACAATAAACAAAAAGGATGCCGAATAGCTTTTTCATGTTATCGTATCAACTGACCAATCGAAAAATGCACCTGTGCGCCTGCTGCACCTGATGTGCCAGGTAATTCATCAAACCCATATCCCCAATCTAAACCTAACAAGCCAAATGCTGGCATGAATATTCTAGCTCCAAAACCAGCAGATTTGAACATCCTGAAGCTATTGAATTGCTGAATATCATTCCAATTGTTGCCGGCTTCTGCAAAGCTTAATAAGTATATAGTTGCTGTTGGGTTTAATGATACCGGATATCTCAATTCAAATACAAATTTGTTGAAAACTGTCCCCCCCCGAATTCCTGAAGGTTCAACTGGTGAAATGGTGTTGTCATCATAACCACGTAGTGCCACCACTTCGTTACCAACCAGGAAGTTCTGGCCCGTTAGGCCAGACCCCCCTAACAGGAATCTTTCAAATGGGCCAACGCCTGCTTCCTTGGAATAGCTACCAATAAAGCCGAAGTGTGCCCTTGATTCAAGTACCAGATTGCCCACAATTTGCATATAGTATTTTGCATCAAACATCCACTTGTGGAATTCAACCCATTTAAACTTTTCAGCATTTTCTAATGAGGCATAATCCACATCCCTGAAAAGCGAATAAGGTGGGGTTAATGATGCACTTAAACTAACCTGCGATCCGGTTCGAGGGAACATTGGGTTATCGATGCTATTCCTGGCGATTGTAGTATTAAATGTGATATTGTTTGCAATACCATCAGAAAAGCCAAGTGATGTGCCGAAATTAAATAATCTGTATTGCAAGAATGAAACAGAGTTAGAAACAGTGAAGAAGTCATCCGGCCATTTTACCCTTCTGCCGAGGCTTAAAGAAACATTCGACACCTTTAAAGATCCGGTAGTTTCATTTGATTGAAACCCAATCAACCTTTGAACAGAATAACTATAACTAATTCCGAAAGAGTTCGGCTTCTTACCGCCCAACCATGGTTCAACAAAAGATGCTGAATAGCTCTGGAAACGTCGTCCGTTGGCTTGTGCCCTCACAGACAATCGCTGACCGTCTCCCACCGGTAGTGGTCGCCACTTATTAAAATGGGGCACATTTCTTACCGAAAAGTTATTAAATACTAAACCAAGTGTGCCAATGAACCCCAGCTGACCACCAAAGCCACCAGAAACTTCAATTTGGTCACTTGGTCTTTCTTCAAGTGACCATTCAATATCTACTGTTTCATCAACAGGATTCGGAAGTGGTGTCGGAGTAACTGTCTCCGGATCAAAATATCCCATTTGAGCTATCTCTCGCTGGGTTCTGATAATGTTCGATCTGCTGAATTTCTGTCCTGGCAATGTTCTCAGTTCACGAAGGATCACATGATCATTTGTTCGGTCATTGCCCACAATCATTACCTTATCAATTGTTGCCTGATTGCCCTCAAAGATTCTCATTTCTACATCAATAGAATCATCAGCAACTTCTACCTCTATAGGGCGGACATTAAAAAAGAGATAGCCATTGTCCATGTAAAGTGAGCTTATGTCAGCACCATTGGGGTTATAGTTTAGCTTCTTATTGATCAATTCAAGATCGTATACATCGCCCTTCTTGACACCCAAGACCGACGCAAGTTGATCATCAGAATAGATGTAATTACCACTCCATATGACATCCCTGAAGTAATAACGCTGACCCTCACTAACCGTAAGTTCGATATTGACCTTCTTATCGTTAACCGGAATTATGGTATCAGTTAAGATTTCAGCATCCCGATAACCTTTCGCTCTGAAATAATCTATCAAACCGTCCTTATCTTCTTCAAACTTGCTTTCAACAAATTTTGCTGATTTGAAGACATTCAATTTTACCTGATCATTAATAAAGGCAACAACGTCTTGTTTGTCATATGTTATTGTAGAGTCAAAAAAACTTTTCACCTCCTTAGGCCTAAAAATATTGAAAGCCTCATTCCAAATTGTCCTTGGGAGTCGTAAACGAACATGTTCGTTGGTGGACTTGAGCTTGTTTTTTAACCGTGTATCAGTAAAATCCTCGTTGCCGTGAACGGTGATTTTGTCAACTTTAGTTTTAAACCCCTTATCAACTGTAATATCGAGGAATACACTGTTTCGCAACAAAGTGTCTCTTTTCTGGACAATGTCAACTGAAGTGTTTAAAAACCCTTTTTCAAAAAAGAACTTTTTAATCGCCAAGTCCGCATTTTTGATTATGGCATCAGTCAAAACCCGACCCCTTATTAAATCAATTTGATCGCGGACTTCTTTTTCCTGTGTTCTGCTCAAGCCATTAACTTCAAACTTTGTTAATCTCGGTCTTTCGGTAAGCTCTATTACAAGATAGACCTGATTGTTAACGACGCTATCAACCCTTACGGCGGCGTTTCCTATTATACCCTGCCTCCAAAGATTCTTGACAGCATTAGTGATGTATTCACCAGGTATTCTTATTCTGTCACCTACCCCTAATCCGGATAAAGAGATAAGTGCCGATTTATCAAGAAATTCTGCACCTTCCACATCAATATCTGCAATTTCATACTCTTTAGGATTAGAGTAATTAATCTGAATTTCTTTAGAAGACGAATTATTGGAAGGTGTCCTTGGAAATCGAATCTGCCCAAATACATCTTGAGATGAAAACGATGCAAAAAAACCTATTATCAGAAATACTCTTAAAAACATTCTCCTTAATTCTTCACTTGTTCACTAATTCTACCAAATCGGCGTTCTCTCTTCTGATAAGATTTAATAGCTTCAATCAGATGTTCTTTTCTAAAATCAGGCCATAAAATATCTGTCATATACAGTTCAGTATAGGCTAATTGCCAAAGCAAGAAATTGCTTATCCGCATCTCTCCACTAGTTCTGATCAATAGCTCCGGATCAGGAATTCCTGAAGTGCTTAAATAGTTGCCTAAGAGTGATTCATCAATTTTGTCAAGACTACAGTTTCCCAAAGACACTTCCTTAGCAATCATTTTGGTTGCCTGGGTTAAATCCCAACGTCCGCTATAGTTTAAGGCTAACATCAGGTTCAGTCCTGTATTCTGAGCCGTGTCCTTTATCGCCCCGTGGAGCTCAATTTGGCAATCGTCCGGTAAAAGTGTTGTATCACCAATTGCAGATAACCTAACATTATTTTTTGTCAAGGTTTTGAGTTCCTTTCGAATAGTAGAAACCAAAAGGGACATAAGTCCCTCAATCTCAATTTTAGGACGGTACCAGTTTTCAGTTGAAAATGCGTATAGTGTTAAGTGCTCAACTCCCAGTTCTGCACAGCCTTCAGTCACATCTCGAACCGCATTAATAGCATTTCTATGACCGAAAATTCTTGCAGCCCCCTTTTTTCTAGCCCATCTGCCATTGCCATCCATTATAATGGCGATGTGCTTCGGTAAGTTGTTAAGATCAAGATTGTGGTTCATCCAGAAAACTGGCCAATTTTTGAACTTGCAAAGTTGATACTTTTTTAATCATTAAAAAAGCTTACAAATTCATGATTGATAATCAGGTTTTACCCATTTGGGTTTTAGTAAGGCCTGACTTTAGACCTCATCATGTATTCATTCGGAATGTATGGGAATGGGCAGGGTATGTTGTAAAATATGTAGCTAAATGAAAATCCAAAGAAATAGTACCAGTCGTCTTCATTGGGGTGACCAAATTGAAAATTTTTATTGGTGACATCATTGTCTGATACCCCATCGAGTAGATCAAAGAAAGTTTTTCTGGCGCCTAACTCAACACCCAGCGTATACCTCTTCCCCAATAGGTATTTAGCTCCTAATCCGAAGGGAATTATTGGCTGAATTTTATTAAACTCTTGGGTTGAATTGACCCCGGTAATCCTGGCGGCACCAAACCCTGCAAAAAAATATGGCGACCATTTTATAGGAGACTTTTCATGCTTGAAATCAAGGAAATTATACTCCAAAGTAGCTGCAGCTTCTAAAACCCTTGCATTAAAGGTTTGGTTTCTCAAACTGGCAGCGGGGTCAAGTGGTTTGCCATCGTCACCTTTTATCCCTCCATAGCTGAGGGATATTCGAGTGCTAACAACATTGTTAAAATTAAATCTGTAGAAACCAAAAACACCCGGTTTGATATTACCCACCCTATATCCGCGGATCATATCTCCAGAGTAATTTAAAGCCCCAATACCTCCTCCAAGCTCTACAGCTTGCCCTCGGCTTTGTCCAAAGCTGGAAATAAAAAACAGGCCGCTTAAAAAAACAGACCTGTAAAATATCTTAGTTAATTGCACTGATAAATGGTTACCTGAACTTCGCTCTTCGCTTACTACCCTTTTGTATGTAATAAACGAGTCTTAATTGTGTTACAAGATAAAAGTCGTTGTCTTTTATGTTCCCTCTAACGCTACCAGGTGAATATTCTTGCCCAATATTGTAAACCTCTCCATTGTGAGGAGACCTATAGGTAACCTGGCTATAAAAATTTGTGTCACGGGTATCACCGCTAACCACGTCAGTTGTTTCAGTACCACGTTCAGCAAGCGCCCTGGCAAGTTCACTATCTAACAATGATAGCTCAACATCTTTACCACTCACATCATCGAGGTAATCCGTGAATAACTGCCTCAAACCAAATTCAAGTTGGACATCTAAATTAGTCAGCAACTTGGCTTTAACACCAATACCAACGGGTATAGCTAATTGGATTTTACTGTATTTTCCAGGTAAAGAATCAATACCTGTATTCTGCCCTTCAGTTCCGAGGTCTCTCAAACTAACCAATTGACCAGCTTCAGCTAACGGGTTTCCAAACAGATCATTTGCCGGAGCGATTGCCTTTGGATCATGCGTGAAACCAGCCAAACCAATAAAAATGTATGGGTTGATATTAAATCTCGAACCAATACCCCCATAATTCGGGAAAAGGTCAAACTCAAAGCCTAACGACAGTTCTGTAATTGTATTTTCAAAACTTAAATTTCTTTGATATCTACCCAAACCGCTGGATCCTTCTGTGGGGTCAGCCGTGTCGAAATCACTTGCTTCAATTTTTCCGTAATTAAAACCAATCCTTGCAGATGCATTCGGATGAAATTTCTTGCCTATCTCTACCCCAAATCCGGATCTGGTGAAACCAATATCTGTACTAAGTCTTTTTGGCAATGGTGTAATATCACCGAAATAGTTCATGGCGTTTATACTCACACCAACAAAAACATTTTTCGCTTCTCCCCTAAGGTCATTAACCCTACCACCTTTGTATTTTGCTATGTTCCTGTCATTTGCAGGTCGCTTATATCTTCTACGTTGCGCTTCTGCATAGTCAGCACAAAGTATACTTAACAGAACTAGCCCACAAGATGTATAAATCAGTCTTCTCATAAATCTGCTATTTACGACCCCTAAAGGATTCCAGAACCTACAAATTAAGTGTAATTTCTTGGAAAAATTCAATTCCTTATATCAAATCCCCAATTTAGCTTATTCCGAAGGGTATCCAAAAATGAATATCCCTTCAATTTTATCAATTTGGCCTTAAATGACTCCTTTCTGACCGTCATTTCCACTGATGAATCAACTGTTTCTGACCTGCTATCTAAGGAGGTTAGAAAGTTCGTTCCACGGCTATCTACTTCAATCCCTATTACACTTGAATCAGAAACGACCATAGGGGTAACGTTCAAATTGTGTGGATTGATAGGTGTTAATAAAAAATTCTGCGAGTGAGGTAAAACAATTGGTCCTCCGCAACTCAGCGAATAGCCTGTAGAGCCTGTAGGAGTAGAGATCATCAAGCCATCGGCCCAATAAGTATTTAGGTATTGGTCATCAATGGTTGAGACGATTTTAATCATTGCTGAGGTGTCTTTCTTAACGAATGCTACCTCATTAAGTGCAAAGTTCACTTTACCAAACAGCCCCGAATCTGTGTCCAGTCTCAGTAATATTCTTTCGTCATAAGTATACTCCTTTTTAAAAAGTGAATCTAGTGCAGAAGCAATATCAGTTTTGGCCGTAGTGGCCAAAAACCCCAGGCGACCCGTATTGATTCCTAGAATCGGGGTTCCAGTTGACCCTACCATAGTCACGGTTTCGAGTAGGGTGCCATCACCACCTACTGAGAAAAAGTAATCCAATGATTGAAAAACCTGATCCTCAAATCCATGCAAATCTGTAACCTGCACAGAGGAATCATTCAAAATTTTAGCAAAAGATTTCGAACAATGAATCTTTGCTCCCTTTGCCTCAAGATTGTCAATTATTTC
Source organism: Cyclobacteriaceae bacterium (assembly GCA_040222875.1). Lineage (GTDB taxonomy): Bacteria > Bacteroidota > Bacteroidia > Cytophagales > Cyclobacteriaceae > JAJCYL01. The sequence continues at coordinate 73,235 of JAVKCG010000028.1, forward strand.
CTGAATGTAGGGAGTTGATTCTGTAATAAACTTTTTGCCGTGAAGGCCTATCCTCATTTGTTCCTGATTTCCTAACTCAAATTGAGGTATTTCATCAGCATTTCCAAACGCTCCTTTTCTCCGTCCTCCTCATTCTTCTCACTGTATTGATCAGAAATACTGTACCCAAACCGTGAGAGAGTAGCCACAATGTGAGAAAGCTCTTCTGTATTGAGTTTCAGTGTCAGCTTTAATTTGGATGTGTCTGCAAAATCTGTGGCGATATAACTACTTAGGATTTTGGCATCTTCAGACTCAATCAATCTGCTGATTTCGGATAGCGAATAATCTATTTGTTTTAGCGAAATTTCAATGATACCACCAGGAACGCTGGCAGAAGAGGTCTGTGCATATGCTTCTATTACATCTTGCACTGAAATTACTCCCAAATACTCATTGTCATCTTGAACGGCCACAAGGGAGCTCTGATTTTCATAAGCCATTCGCACAACGTCATAGTAATGTTGGTTTCCCCTTACCACACAATCAGATCCTGACAGTTCATATTTATTTACATGATCATAGACCTGTTTTAGATTATAGATTGATTCTTCGGTAATGAATCCTTGAAAGTTGTCCTCATCGAGAATTGGAAGCTGATTAACCCTCAATTTTTCCATCCACTTGAGTACTTTCCCAACATCATCTGTTGGTCTGAGAGGTGGAATCATATAGTTAATCAAATCTCTTGCCTTCATGCTGTAACCTCCATTCCCATAAATTCTTCAACCAATTCATTAAATTTTTCAGGCCGTTCCATCATTGGGGCATGGCAGCATTTGTCAACAAACCTCAAAGTGGAATTTGGGATTAACCTATTAAATTCATGAGCCACCATAGGTGGTGTAATTGTATCATTTAATCCCCAAATAAGCAACGTAGGAGCTTTGATTTTAATTATTTCCTTTGCCATGTTATTGCGCTGGGCCGACTTGGCAATGGCGACTATCCTTAAGCACTTTGGGATACTGTTTGTGATTTCGAAAATCTCTTTGATATAATCCTCATCGATTATATCAGGATCGTAAAACGTGTATTGTACCTTCTCTTTGATAAACTTATAGTCACCCCTTTTCGGGAAGGATCCACCCATAGAGTTTTCAAATAATCCAGAACTTCCGGTTAGTATAAGTTGTTTTACTTTGTCAGGATGCTCAAGGGCGTAAATTAAAGCCAGATGGCCGCCCAAAGAGTTTCCCATTATCGTGAGGTTATTCAGTTCTTTTAGTTCAATAAAACCCTTTACATGTGCCACCAATCCTTCTAACCCAGCTTCCCGAATAGGCATTTCATAGATTGGTAACAACGGGATGACCACCCGATAATTCGTCTTGAAATTATCTACAACTGACCCCCAATTGCTAAGTGCCCCAAAAAGACCATGAAGAAGCAGGAGCACTTCGCCCTCGCCTTCATCTATATATTGATAACCCTGTACTTCTTTGACTTCCAAATTGGCTAATTCTTGTTTGTAAGTATATAACAATTAAAATAGAAAGAAGTCTATTAAAAGCTACTTTTTCAAGCTTGTGGATAATCTGGTGTTTCGTTAAAAAGCTCTTGAATCACCGGCAACAGGCCTGAAAAAATTTCTAATAGAAAGGGTGCCATTGATGCAACAACGGGAAATATAACGGTGTCATCTGTGTATTCTTCCAGGGGGTAGAACCCAAAACTTTGCACCACCCACATCAACAAACTTACAACCAATGCCCATTTGAAAATGCCGATAAGCGCTCCGGCAAAATTGTCAAAACTACCAAGCAGGGTCATGTCAATGAGACTTTTAAGCCCTTTACCGATCATATTTATTACGATTAAAACGAAAAGAAATATGAAGAAAAAGGCTAGAAAAGGTAAGAGTTTCTCATAGCCATCAATCCATTGCGACAGCCATCCGACCATCCAACCCATAAGATGGAACCCACCTATTATTGCAAGAAAAAAAGCAATAATGCCAAGAAGTTGCATTAGTAGGCCGCTGCGATAACCATTGACGGCACCAATGCCCAAGAACACCAGCAGTATAATATCAGCAGTTTCCAAATCAGGAATTGAGAATTTCTTTCACCACCTGAGAAATAGCTTTTCCATCGGCCTTTCCAGCTAATTTTTTTGATGCCAAGCCCATGACTTTTCCCATATCCTTTGGTTCAGTTGCCCCTACCTCAGAAATGATCGTTCTTAATTCTTTCTCAAGCTCTTCAGCCGATAATTGTTTTGGCAAGTACTGACTGATTATATCTAACTCGGATTGTTCTTTTGAAGCTAAATCTTCCCTGCCTTGCTCTGTATAGATATCCAGGGAATCTTTTCTTTGCTTAGCGGCTTTAGTTAGCAGCTTCATTTCAGCATCAGTTGATAATTCGCTTGCCGCACCTTTTTCGCTTTCAGCTAATAATATCATTGACTTTATTGATCGCAGGGCAGTGAGTTTTCCCTGATCTTTAGCCTTCATCGCCTCCTTAATATCCTGGTCTATTGTATTTTTTAAACTCATGGTTCCGGTATCAGATTAACTTTGTGACTTTCTAATTTGGCACAAAATTAACCAGATTAACTTCTCAAGATGACCCGACTAAGTGTCAATGTAAATAAAATCGCAACCCTTAGAAATGCCAGGGGAGGCAGCAACCCAAACGTTGTTCAGGTTGCCAAAGATTGTGAGCGTTTCGGAGCCCAGGGTATTACAGTACACCCAAGGCCAGACGAACGGCATATTACTAAACAGGATGTTTTGGATTTATCTAAAATTGTTACTACTGAATTCAACATTGAGGGCTACCCAGACGATAGATATATAGAATTAGTAAAAAATGTCTTGCCAGCACAAGCAACTTTAGTTCCTGATGGGCCCAATGTCATCACCTCAAATGCTGGTTGGAATACCATTGAACACAAGCACCTGCTAACCGAGATCGCAAGTGAATTAAAAAATTGTGGAACTAGGTTGTCGTTATTTGTGGATCCCGATCTTGATATTATTGAAGGTGCTGCAAAGGTTGGTGCGGATAGAATTGAACTTTATACTGAACCATACGCTACTAACTATTCTAAGAATCAAAAACTGGCCGTAGAACCATATGTTGAGGCTGCCAAATTTGCCAAGACTCTCGGTTTGGAGGTTAACGCCGGTCATGACCTCGACCTAAACAACCTTAGTTTCCTTAAACAATCGATTCCTCAACTGGCCGAAGTTTCAATTGGTCATGCATTAATTTGCGATGCATTGTATTACGGATTAGAAAATACAATTCAGATGTATTTAAGGAAGTTAAAAGACTAATAATGCCAAAACTCTTTAAAAGAGAATTCGGAGAAGGTGAACCACTGATAATTCTGCATGGATTAATGGGGTCATCAGACAATTGGGTGACCCTCGGTAAACAGTATGCCGAGAAGTTTCATGTAATCATTCCAGACCAACGAAATCACGGACAGTCATTTCATTCTGATGAGTTCGATTACAATCAAATGTCTGATGACTTATTGGAGTTAATAGATGAAATGGGCATCAGAAAGGCACATCTTTTGGGACATTCTATGGGCGGAAAAGTAGTGATGCAATTCGCACTCGAAAATCCTCAAAAGGTAAATCGGCTATTGGTGGCAGATATGGTTCCAAAGTCTTACAGGGTTGACTACGAAACAATATTCAAGGCACTCAACGCAGTTGATCTGAACGCCCTTGCATCAAGAAGTGAGGCGGAAAACATAGTGTCAAAATATATTGAGGAGTTTGGTGTACGGCAGTTCTTATTAAAAAACCTCACAAGGATCGACGATGGTTATCGTTGGAAAGCTAATCTTGAAGTTATCCAGCGGGATATTCAAAAAATGGGGGATTGGCAGAATAGCAATAAAACCTTTAAAGGTGAGACCCTTTTCCTGATGGGCTCAAAGTCCGGCTATTATAAGGAGGGGGATGAATCTATAATGGAAACTTTTTTCCCAAATAGCCAACTTCAATTTATTGAAGCTGGCCATTGGCTACATGCTGAAAAGCCTGATCAATTCTTTGAAGCATCGAAGGCTTTTTTACTGTAGATATCAAGCTTCCTTGCTATCATTGAATAATGAGCAATGCCGGAAAATTATACCTGATCCCTTCAATTATAGCCGCTGAGTCCCAGGATTCTATTCCTGAGGCCACCACATCAATAATAAAGTCGCTTGATTATTTTCTTGTTGAAAATGTTAGAAGTGCCAGGAGGTATATCAGCTCTTTAAAACTCTCAATAACTATAGAGGATCTTCAATTTGAGGTGTATGATAAAAAAACCTCATTCGAGGATATTATTAACCTGCTATTGCCAATCCAAAATGGCAAAAATGGCGGTGTGATTTCTGAAGCTGGCTGCCCCGGCATTGCAGACCCGGGGTCATTGGCGGTAAGTGCAGCGCATCAGTTCGGGATTCAGGTTGTCCCACTTGTTGGGCCATCTTCCATTTTTATGGCACTAATGGCCTCAGGTTTCAGTGGTCAATCATTTGCTTTCCATGGGTACTTACCTATTGATAAGAGTGATCGAATAAAAAAGATAAAGGAAATCGAACGCCACGCAATCAAATCTGAGCAAACCCAAATTTTTATGGAGACCCCTTATAGAAATGATCAACTATTAGAGGCTCTAATTAAAACTTGTAATACAAGAACACGGCTGTGTGTAGCGGCTAACCTCAACAGTACAAATGAGATGATAAAAAACCTCTCTATTCAGAAGTGGAAAAATGAAAAAACCAGTTACAATAAGATTCCGGTGATTTTCCTACTTGGCACCTAAAATCACTGAGCTTCGGACACTAACCCGTTGTCCACCGCGTTCGGTATCGTACACAATAATATTAACAATAAAGCTGTATTCTATTAGTAACCAATCACTTACGTTCGTGGCACATTCGTTGTCAAAGATTTAGGAGCACCGAAATTTTGAAAAAAATGATCAGGAATTACCTAACCGTTTCCCTGCGAAATCTCCTCCAGAACAAATTCTTTCTCTTTGTGAATGTTTTTGGATTGGCTGTTGCACTTTCCACCTGCATAGTGGCATACTTAAACCTGGAGTTTGCACTTGGTTATGATGAGTATCATGAGCACAGGGAGAATATATATAAGGTCCAAATTAGAAAAGAGGCCAGTGGAAGGTTTGCTGATTATGGAATCAACCCTATACCCTTGGGGCCGGCCGCATTGAATGATATTAGTGCGATAAAGCAAATGACACGATACACCTGTCCCGATTTCACAGTGCAATACGGTGATGTGGTTTTGAATCAGGAGATTGGATTCGCTGATGAGGCTTTTCTTGACATGTTTACCTACCCATTAAAATTGGGGGATAAGGAGTCATTTAAAGACAAGAAAAACATTCTGCTGAGTACTGAAATGGCAGAGGTCTATTTCGGTGAAGAAAATCCCCTAGGTGAGTTAATAACTGTTCGGAACAGTGATGATAAAGAATTTATTTTCAAGGTAGCAGGTGTTTTTGAAAAGGTTCCACTGAATTCCAGCATCTACTTTGATGCTTTTACCCTGTACGACAACTATTTCGACATAACTGAAAGGGATAGGAACAATTGGGGAGGTTTTACCGGGGCAACGTTTTTTTCAATTAATACAACAGAAGAAGCTAAGACAGTAGAAGATTTGTTGGCGAACTATATAGAAATTCAGAACAAAGCCCGTGATGATTGGAAAGTGGCACAATACTATATGATGCCCTTCAAGGATTTCCCTCTTAATTCTCAGGAATTGATGGCTAATTGGTTAAACGCTGGGATGAATCCCGCAGCCTACATAGCCCCGCCTATCATGGCCGGTCTTATTTTGCTAATTGCATGTTTCAATTTTACCAATACCTCAATAGCCATTTCAAGCAAACGATTAAAAGAAATTGGTATAAGAAAAGTAATGGGGGGTGGTAAGAGGCAGCTCATTATCCAATTCATGAGCGAAAACCTGATCGTTTGTGCTATGGCCATTGTGTTAGCTGTCGCAATTTCTAATTATCTGGTGCCAGCTTATGGAGCCCTGTGGCCCAACATGGAGCTTAGCCTCGATTTCAGCACCAATTTGGGAATCTATGGGTTTCTTTTTGGCTTGCTTGCTTTGACCGCAATCATTGCAGGTGCGTATCCGTCAGTTTATGTCAGTTCATTTGAACCGGTTAGAATTTTAAGGGGAACTCTAAAAGTTGGTGGCACTAGTCGATTTTCGAAGGTGTTATTAACCCTTCAATATTTGTTTACGGTTATGGCACTATTTGCCGCCATTGCATTCCTTCAAAATGCGAACTATCAGGAATCATTGGACATGGGCTTCAACAGGGAATCGGTTATTGGGGCTCAAATTGATAATCATTCGGACTACCTAAAACTTAAGCAAGCACTTGAATCTAATGCTGATTTTGAAGCGGTGGTTGGCACCTCTGAGCATATCGGCCGCTGGGACTATTCCCGAACGCTAGAGAATGGTAGCAAAGAAATTGAATCGTTCATGCTTGATTTCGGGCCTGGATACATTGAGGCAATGGATTTGGAGATGATTGCTGGAAGAGCATTCAAAGAAGAACTTAAGCAGTCTGATCAACAGAATTCACTGATTGTGAATGAAACTGTCGTAGAGGAATTTGGCTGGGATGAGCCAATTGGCCAAAGGGTTTCGATAGATGATTCAACTACACTTACGGTTGTTGGTGTGGTCAAAGACTTTAATCATAACGGATTGTGGCGTGAAGTTGGCCCTTATGGTATTAGGCTCAGTAAAGAAGCTGATTTTAATTTTGTTATTGCCAAAGTCAATCCATCTAAGCTCTTTACAGCATTCGAATTCCTGGAAGAAACATGGGTACAAGAGATACCGAACAGGCCTTTCACAGGATTCTATCAGGATCAGCTAGGAGCGATAAGGCAGGCCAAATTAGTGAACCAGAATATCGTGGTGGTTTTTGGCTTTTTAGCAGTGCTTTCGGTGGTGCTTTCTGGCATAGGTTTATATACATTGGTTTCCCTGAGCATTATCCGCAGGGTGAAAGAGATTGGGGTAAGAAAGGTTTTGGGTGCACCAATTGCGCAAATAATTTCTTTGTTAAACAAACCTTTTGCGATAATGATCATCATCGGCGGAACCCTTGGCCTGGGTTGTGGCTACGTAGTTACTGATTTGCTCATATCAACGATTTTTGCTTATTACAAACCCGTTGGTGTTGACACCTTTTTAATTCCATTAGGATTGATTTTATTGATTTCGTGGTCAACCTCAACATTTAGGATACTTAGTGCAGCCAGGCAAAATCCTGTTGTCTCACTTAGGTATGAATAAGCATCAATCAGCAAATAGATCAACTATTCGGTCCGGTAGATTGCCATAGCTGACATCGGATGAATTTGATAGGATGACGATCACAATGTCCTCCTCGGGATAAATCCGCATGACAGAAATGCCCCCTACGGAACCGCCAGTATGACCGTACCAGTTGCGGTCATTTTCGTCTTTACCAAGTCTGAAACCCATGCCGTAGTTGGTTGGTTTTCCGTCTGATGTTTTTTGGGATGTAATAAATTCTTTGAGAGTTTCATCTTGAAGAACACCTCCCTTTTTATGGGCGAGAGCAAATTTTACAACATCGATTGCGTTTGATAAAAAACCACCCCCCGCCCATTTGTAACTATTGTCAACATAAGGAGCATTGACAATTTTTCCATCTTCATTCCGCTCATAAAAGCGTGTTTTATCACTGATTAGGCTGTCTGTAAAATCTGGGACAGTATTTTTTAAATTGAGTTTGTCGAAAACCATGTCATCTATTAAAGACAGAAAATCCTGTTTGGCCGATTCTTCCATAATCGCACTAATCAAATTCCAGGCATGGCTTGAATACCGATACTTTGTGCCAGGTTGATGCAGCAACGAATCGTTTTCAAAAAGTACTAACCCTTCCTTTACCGAATTATACCTGTCCCTAATTAAAAACTCATTCCCTTTATAATGACGAACTCCACCTAAATGCCCTGCAAGTTGCCTGGTGGTAAAGGGCCACCTTTTTCTTGGGAATTCAGGGTAAATTGTCTGGATTTCATCATCTAAATCAATTTTGCCCTGCTCATAAAGTTGAGCCAATGCAGAAGCTGTCAATGTCTTGGAAATACTGCCAATACGAAATTTGGTTTTGGTGGTAACTGCGATGTTGTTCTCCAAATCCGCATGACCAAAACCTGCAGCCCAGATAATTGAATCTCCTTTTGAAACTGCTATGGATATACCGGGAATTTTTTGTTCATCCATCAAATCTTCAATCCATTTGGAGGCTACCGTAACCTTGGTATCGCTTTGTTCTCCCGGAGAGGTGCAGTTAACCAAGAAGAACAACCAAATGATATTAATGAAATAAAATAGTCGCATGTCTGGAGCTTTTTCAATTGATTTGTCCTCACAAATTGAAACATGTCCGTGACAATTCAAAAACTCAGCATTGTAATTCCGCTCTATAATGAAGAAGCGACCATTATTGCTTTACTCGAGAAGGTTAGCCGGATTAACCTAATAGAAAATATTTCGAAAGAGGTGATAATTGTTAATGATTGCTCCACAGACAACTCCGGGTCACAGGTTAACCAATTCATTGATCGTAACACCGGGCTGGATATTAAAATCTGTGAGCACCTTGCCAATCAGGGTAAAGGCGCCGCAATTCACACAGGCATCAAACATGCAACAGGTGATTATCTTATAATCCAGGATGCCGATTTAGAGTATGACCCTGAGGAGTACAATACTCTATTAAAGCCAGTTATTTCCGGTTTTGCCGATGTCGTTTATGGATCACGATTTATGGGCAGTAACCCACACCGAATTTTGTTTTTCTGGCATTCACGTGGGAACAAGTTTCTTACGTTTCTTTCTAATATGTTCAACAACTTAAACTTAACCGACATGGAAACATGTTATAAGTTGTTTGACACCCGAATGATCCAGTCTCTTGATTTAAAAGAAAAGAGGTTTGGATTTGAACCGGAGGTAACTGCAAAAATTGCAAGGCTACCTAAAGTGCGCATTTACGAAGTTGGTATTTCCTACTATGGCCGTACATATTCGGAAGGCAAAAAGATTGGTTGGAGAGATGGTTTCAGGGCTATTTGGTGCATTTTGAAATATGGGTTTTAACTCATAAATCTGGTATAAACTGATCAGACGCTTTATTTAATCTAAACATGCAATCCACATTCACTCTTAGCAGTATTCATCCATCTTCCGGTTCTGCCAGTACCTTTTTTAGTACAGTGAGTACAACCAATTGAGTCGTAGCCTTCATCCACCAACGGATGAATTGGTAAATCGTAAAGTTGGATATAAAGTGCAGTTTCTTCCTGGGTCATATCCAGTAATGGATGAAACTTGATTATATCCCTGGTTCTTTCAAAAAGTGGAAGATTTGCCCTGTTGGCATTTTGAAAACGTAGTAATCCAGATATCCAGATGTGGTAATCTTTCTTCACCCGATCAACCGGATCAACCTTATTGATAAAGCAGCAGAGATTTTGGTTTTGTAGGTAGGTGAAATTTTCAGCGGTGAACTTGTGCCGATTAGATGTCGCCTTTAAATCCACAACGTTCAAGTTCAGTCTTTCAACCAACTCATTTTTAAAGGCCAGGGTCTTTTCAAAATGATAACCAGTATCAATAAAGTGAACTGGTTGTTGAGGCCTTACCTGGCTGATCATGTGTAATAAAATAACCGAAGTACTTCCAAAGCTGGATGTAAAGAGAATCTTATCTTCAGGATAGTGCTTATAGAGTTCAGCTAAACGCTCCCTGGGTGAGAGCTTTTCATAATGTTCGTTTAAATGATCCAGGTTCATTGAATAGTAATTTTTGTTGGAACATAAACATCCACCCGATTCGATCTGTCGTCCCGATATTTATCGGGATCATCGACCCCCTTCAAAGGGGGATTTTTATAATTTAAAAACTCCGCTGTTATCTCGTTCAGCCGATTCACCTTGTATTCAAAATCGCCCTGAAGCGAATCCCGAACTGCCTTTAAATTATTCAGCAATTCATCCATTTCTTCTGGCAGCACCTCTTCGAAAAGTTGCCTTAACCGCTTCGAAACCGTCGGGGATTTTCCATTCGTTGAAATGCCCAACTTTAGATTGCCCTTTTTCACAGTTGACCCCAAATAGAAGTCGCAAAGGTCTGGGGTATCGGCCACATTCGTAATGATGCCGCGGGCTTTAGTTTGCTTCCTGATCTCAAAATTGGTTTCCCTGTTTGCAGTTGCCAAAACAGCCAGGTCAATCCCATCCAAATCCTGAACCTCAAAGTTTCTTTCAATCAAAAGGACATTCGGAAACTGCTGTGCCAACACCCTAATTTCATCCCTAATTTCTGGGGCCACCAACTTGATATTAGCCAGTGGGTCGTTCTTAAGGATGCCGGTAATTTTTTCCAATCCAACTGCACCACCGCCTACAATCAAAGTTTCAATCTGATCCATTTTGAGGAAAATAGGAAAAAGCCGGTTGCCGGAGATATCACTTTTGATCAAAGTCATGCGGCGTATTTTTCAGTGATTACTTTTACCTTTTCATAGAACGCCGGATGCGTCCCAACGGCATCACCAATAATGATAATCCCCGGTGCTTCAATGGCAGCTTTTTTTGAAACGATATTTTCAACAGTTCCAAAAACCGCTTTCCCATCTTCCAGGGATCCTTTTGATACAATCGCAATTGGTGTTTCACCTTTTCCAAAAGATCGGAAAATCGTGGAAATCTGATCCAGCTTCCTTAATCCCATCAGAATAACTACTGTGGCAGAGGACTGAGCTGCCAGTTGAATATCTTTTGACAAATCTCCATTTGACGTGGTACCTGTAACCACCCAGAAGCTTTCATTAATGCCCCTGACTGTCAAGGGGATGCCATAATATCCTGGCAGGTTTACACTTGATATTCCAGGGATTACCTCGGTTTCAATACCGAAGGTCTCGGCGATTTCAAGCTCCTCTTTGCCTCTTGCAAAAATGAATGGGTCACCACCTTTTAATCGAACAACCGTTCTACCTGGGAGCGCATGCTCAATTATCAACTCATTGATTTCTTCCTGCTTGAAACTGTGCTTTCCCGCCCTCTTTCCCACATAAATTTTCTCGGCCCGTGGGTTTACATAATCCAACAAATCAGGGTGCACTAAAGCGTCGTACAGCACAACATCTGCTTTCTTCAAGGCCTTGATTCCCTTCAGGCTGATCAGCTCTGGATCCCCTGGGCCTGCACCTACCAATATTAATTTTCCTCCCATGATTAAGCCCTGTAAAAGTTGTCTACCAATTTATTTTCGAGGTCAGCATTTTTCTCTACTTGTATAGAGCGCACCACATGAAGCTGCCTGATGAAACTTTCGGCCTCAGTAAGGTATGATTTCGCAAAAGCCTCCGTTGGTTCGTTGTTATTCATCTGCAAAACCAGCGTTTCGAAATCCTGATTGAGCTTAAACTCACCAGTTTGGTAATATTGCTCATTAAAATCGCTAATGATTTTTTGGTGTGTATTGCAAGCGATGTCTTTGTTTAGAAGCAGCGCCTTTGCACCTATAACCAATGTGCTGTAGGCATTGTATATCGCATCTGCGAATTTGCTTTGTTCGAAGGCCTCATTAGCAAAAGCCAACCGCTCTTCAGCATCGCCAACTATGGTGCCAACCATATCATAAGACACCCCGGCACACTCACCCACGCCAATCTCAGGCACAAACTTGTCGCTATGCCCCCAATCAATGTAATCAGTGGGACTAAGGGTTGAAAGATCACCAAGAGGCTTCAACAATTCATAGAAGTAAATCTTGCCCTGTCGCTGATAGTAATCGTTGAAATATTCAACATCAGCTCCGTTTTGCTCATAATCATTCAGAAGCACCCTGACTGCTTGAGGGATGCGCTTTGTTGGCAACTTGATCACTTTATCTGCTATGAAACCTTTACCTGATTTATCAACGCCTCCACCAATGACTACCTGCAAAGCAGGGACGACAAAAGCACCATTTTTAATAGAGCTTCCATGAAAGCCAATGTTGGCAATCATGTGCTGGCCACAGGAGTTCATACAGCCGGAAATCTTGATCTGGATATCAGAATCCTTGACAAGTTGTGGATATTCATTGCGGATGAGCTTTTCTAACTCAACTGCGATACCGGTGCTGTTGGTCACACCAAGATTACAGGTGTCGGTGCCGGGGCAGGCGGTAATATCAGCCGTTGATCCAAATCCGGTTTCGGCAAGACCAAGAGCGTCAAGATTTTCAAATAGATAAGGCAGAACCTCTTTTCTTGCAAATTTTAAAAGCAAGCCCTGATTCACCGTTACCCGAATATCATCGGCGACAAAACCATCAATTGCTTTTACAAGTGCCCTTGCTGTATCTGATTTGATGTTGCCCAGTTCCAATTTGACATTAACGCCGTAATAGCTTTTTTGCTTTTGTTCAAAAACATTTGTTTCAAGCCATTCCTGATATTTAGTTTCGTCAGAGATTTTGACTGAAGGGATTTCCTTCAAATCAGGTGCCTTGGTTTCAGGGATAATGCCCAGGTCAATAGGATATTTCTTGTTCCGCAATCCAACCCTTTCGTCATTTACAAGGTCAAGAAATTTCTCAATCCCTAAGCCACGCTTTTCTTCTATCAGGTATTTCATCCTGGCCTTATGCCGCTTTTCCCTTTCGCCGTAGCGATCAAATACACGCAGTGAAGCCTCCATAAAAGGGATCAGTTCATCCTCTGGAAGAAATTCAAAAGCGGTGGTGGCCACCATTGACTGTGCGCCAAGGCCACCACCTAGAACAACCTTAAATCCTCGCTTTTGAATGCCATCCACTTCTTTAATCCTGGGAATCAGGCCAAAGTCGTGGATGTATGTAAATGCAGAGTCTTTTTCGCTTGAAGAAAATGCAGGCTTGATTTTACGGCCCATTTCCTGGCAAACCGGATGACGCAGAAAATATTGAAATGCTGCTTCAGCATACGGTGATACATCAAACGGCTCATCTGGATCGATTCCAGCTTTAGCTGATGCAGTTATGTTCCTGACCGTATTGCCGCATGACTCCCTGAGCGTGATGCCGACTTCTTCCAGCTTCTCCCAAACCTGCGGTGAATCATCCAGTGGCACATGGTGCAACTGGATATTCTGCCTTGTTGTGGCATGCAGGTTGCCATTTGTGAATTGATCGGAAATATCGGCGATCCTGATAAGCTGTTTACCTGTGACTTTGCCATAAGGGATTTTTATACGGATCATCTGGACCCCTGCCTGGCGTTGACCATAAACTCCTCTGGTTAATCTGAAGGCCTTGAACCGCTCTTCAGGGATTTCACCAGAGTAAAATCTATCGATTTTTGACTCCAGCTCTTTGATGTCTTTTTCAGCCTGTGGTGAAATCTTGTCTTTCAATGCAACACTCATTTTCAATCGTTTATAGTGTACAGAATAAAAAAAGCCCCTGCAGGTTTCCCTTGCAGAGGCTTCAGATTTATCTTTTGGTTATCTAATTAAATCTCATCTCTAAGTTGGGTTCGCCTGTCATTTGATGACTGTCGATACAGCAACAACATGCACAACAACACATCTCTGTGTTCATCATGATCATCATTGACAGGTTATTGTTGTCCATTACTTCCTTAGAGTTAACCTTAATACAGCTATTTCTAAAAAAATGTTTCATCATTCAAGTATTCGTCATTCTGAAGATGTCCATTTCTCTGTGGTACTCTGTGCATTCTCTGAGTAACTCGGTGGAAAAAATTGTTACACAGAGTTCATTGAGGAGCACTGAGGGTCACAGAGTCACGCCTCTACCAACTTCGTTGCCCTCAAGGCCTGTTCAATATCTTCCAGAATGTCATTTACATTCTCTAATCCCACCGATACCCTTAGCATCCCAGGTTTAATTCCAACACTCAAACGTTCATCTTCGGTCAACTTTGAGTGGGTTGTCGTCGTTGGATGCGTAACAATCGTTCTCGTATCTCCCAAATTGGCTGACATCGAGATCCACTTTAAATTATCTACAAAAGCCATGGCTCTTTCCAGCCCTCCTTTTACGACAAATGTCAAAATGCCACCACCATGCGACATCTGTTTTCTGGCTAATTCAAACTGTGGATGGCTTGGAAGAAACGGATACCGCACATGTTCCAATTCAGGATGGTAATCCAATGCCTCGGCTAATCTTAAGGCACTGTCACAATGTTTTTCCATTCGCAAAGCCAAAGTTTCCAGGCTTTTTGAAAGCACCCAGGCATTAAATGGCGACAGAGATGGTCCCGTATGTCTACAGAAAAATCGAACCTTCTCCATTAATTCTTTATTTCCCAAAATGATCCCACCAATCGATCGCCCCTGACCATCAATGTATTTGGTGGCTGAGTGAATAATTAAATCAGCACCATACTTTGCTGGCTGTTGCACATAAGGCGTGGCAAAGCAATTATCAACAATAAGTATCAGATTATGCTTTTTCGCTAATTGTCCTAACCACTCCAAATCGATTAAATCAAGTCCTGGATTTGAAGGCGTTTCAATATAAATGACTTTGGTATTCTTGGTTATTGCCTTCTCCCAATTTTCTGGTTTATCAGCATCTACATAGGTCGTACTAATGCCCCATTTTGGAAACACCTGAGTAAATAGTTGATGTGTTGACCCGAAGATTGCCCTGCCTGACAGGATTTCATCTCCAGACTCTAATAATGCCGCCATACTTGCAAAAACTGCCGCCATTCCTGAGGCAGTTGCAAAACCATCTTCAGCCCCCTCCAACAGGCACATCTTTTCAATAAATTCGGAAGTATTCGGATTTGAGTAACGGGTATAAATGTTACCCTCAACCTCATCATTAAACATCGCCCTGGCTTGTTCTGCATTCTCAAACACAAAACTTGATGTCAAATACAAGGGGACCGAATGCTCATTAAAAGCGGTTCTTGGAGCCTGTGCTCTTATTGCCTTCGATTCAAAATGATTGTATCCGTTATTCTCCATTGCTCTAAATTTTGGACATTAAACCAATTTCTTTGTCCTATTTAATTCCCACACAAAACCAACAGCAAAGTTGATCATGCATCATCGGGTCAATCTTGTTTCTATAAATGGATTGTCTCAATCAATTTATATGTCCCCCGACTCATCGGGAGGAGGAATTGGCACCTTTTCCTATTAGGAGGCTGGTTGCCAGAGTTTCGCAGAGCCTCGTCTCTCCACTCTTCTTTATAAATCAATTATTAGGTATGAAGTAATAATTGAGACTGCAATGTTCATTCTGAAAATTGGAAAATCCAAATCCTCCAATTTTTTTAATTTTTCCATGCATGTCCTGAATTGTTGTTCTTGTCCGTCTTTGAGAAGAATCGGATTCCAGAGGAAAGTGATTCTGTGGAATTTCTTTTTGCGGTGGTGCAGCAAAAGGCTGAATGAGATTCTCACGGATCAACCATCCCGAAAACATCGGGATTTATTGACCCTCAGAATGACGAAAGCGTAAATGAAGAAACTTAATAAAAAATATGAAATCAATGCACCTAAAGAAAAGGTATTTGAAGCGCTTACCGACCCTTTAACTATTGAACAATGGTCTGGTGCAGAGGCAGTTATGAATGCGGAGTGTGGTGGTGAGTTTTCACTTTGGGGTGGAAGCATTCACGGAAAAAATAATGAGGTAACAAATGATTATATCATCCAGGATTGGAAGGAAAAAGGGTGGAAAAATTATTCTAAAGTTTCTTTTTTCTTAAATGTGGAAAACGGAAAAACAATTCTGGAATTAATCCATGATGACATTCCCGAAGGTTCGTATAAATCTTTGGATGACGGGTGGGATAAGTATTACCTGGGAGCAATAAAAAACTTATTAGAACAATAAATTTTAGACACCATAAACAAACTAACGATGAAAGAATTTTTGTACATTTTTAGAGGAGGCAGGGACGTCATGGACGAACAAACCCCAGAAGAAATGCAAGCGCATATGCAAAAATGGGGTGCCTGGATGGGCCAAATGGCTGAACAGGGCAAGCTTGTCCGGGGGGAGCCACTTCAGACAGATGGTAAAGTGTGGACTGGTACTGATAAGGTACTTACCGATGGCCCTTTTGCTGAGGGCAAAGAGATTGTAGGTGGTTACTTGTTAGTAAAGGCCAGTGACTTAGATGAGGCCACTGAAATGGCCAATGACTGCCCAATTTTAGAAAATGATGGCACTGTGGAGGTACGGGAAATTGCACCTATGCCTGAAGCGTAACTAAAAACGAATGGTTAAGGCCATTACAGAATTTTTAAAGAGCCCATTTTTGGGCTTTTCTTTTTTCAAGACCAACTGTCTAACTTTAGATAATGGCTGATTCAAGTTCACAAACCAAAACCGAACAAGTAGTCGATCACTTCTTCAGGCATGAATCCGGCCGGGTGATTTCCCACCTGTCGTCGCAATTTGGTACAGCCCATTTGGAGGAAGCTGAAGATGCTGTGCAGGAGGCGTTGATCAAAGCCATGCAAACCTGGCCGTTCAGCGTAGTCCCAAAGAACCCGTCAGGTTGGATATTGACTGTCGCCAGAAACAAGATGATTGACAATTTGCGCCGAAAGCAGAAAGTTGTCAATAAAGAGGATGAAGAGATTTATCGAATTGCAGAGTCTGGAGATACAAGTAAAATGTCAGATGTTGAACTTGAGGATTTTTTGAAGGATGATGTGCTGAAAATGATGTTTGCTTGTTGTGATCCGGCACTCTCAGTGGAAAGCCAAATCATACTTACCTTGAGAATACTTTGCGGTTTGGGTACTCCTGAAGTAGCCAGGGCTTTGCTCAAAAAAGATGAGGCGGTTGCAAAAGCCTACACAAGGGCTAAAGGGAAGTTAAAAGAAATCCAGATGAAGCCTGAACTCCCTTCTAAGGATCAGGTAAAAGAGAGATTGGCGGTAATTCTAAAAGTTTTATACCTGCTATTTAATGAAGGCTACAAGAGTTCAACAGGCGATGACCTAATCAAGAAAGATCTTTGTCTTGAGTCCATGCGATTGAATAAAATCTTGTGTGATAGCCCCTTTGGTGAAATATCTGAAATCAATGCTTTGATGGCCCTCATGTGCTTCCACAGCAGCCGGTTCGAAGCAAGAATTGGCTCCGAAGGTGAGTTGCTTAACCTCGAAGATCAGGATCGTAGTAAATGGAATGCGGAGTTAATTGAGACCGGCTCCTATTACTTTCATCGATCCTATAGAAAAGAGGTTTTTGAAACCATGACTGAATATCACATCCAGGCTGCAATGGCAGGATTACATTGCAGGGCCAAGGATTATGAGTCGACGGATTGGGAGCAGTTGCTTCAATTGTATGATTTGCAGCTGGCATCCCGGCCTTCGCCATTAGTTGAATTGAACAGGCTAGTGGTTTTTGGAAAAGTACACGGAATTCAATCGGCATATAAGGAGCTAGTAAAGCTGGAGGGCCAGCCTTTTTTGTCCAATTATTACCTGTTTTATGCTGTAAAGGCTGATTTTCTATTAAAGCTGGATTCAGCAGAATCCGCCATTGAGAATTATGAAAAAGCTATGACGCTAGTGGAGAACCTTGCCGAGAAGATGTTTTTTCAAAAGAAAATCGATTGGCTAAAATCCCCAGTTCAAGCTTAATATCCCGCCCTTATCCTCGCATTGATAAAATCATCTAACTGTTCGGCACCTATGCGCTTTGCAATAATGTTTTTGTCCTCATCAAGCACATAGATTGTAGGGAAACTCTTGATGTTATATTCTTTTCTGAAATTGCTCTCCACATAAGGATCTGCCAGATTGACCCAATCCAGACTACGTTCATTAATATAATCAATCCATTTCTTCCTATCAGTTGGTACGCATACTCCCAATAATTCAACACCCACACTTTGAAACTTGTGGTAGAATTCAAGAACGATTGGCGTTTGTTTCTTACAATGTCCACATTCTGGATCATAGAAAAACAGCACCGTATATTTTGCCTGGATATCATTAAGCGACACTTGATTGTTGGTGGTGTCAAGTAGCTCAAGTGGGGGTGCTGGCTGACCGATTAAATTTGGCTTTAGCTCCTCAACTGCCTTCTTAAAACCTTTCAACATTTCTTCATCAGCCCAGTTGGCCTTGCCTGTTAGATAATAATTTTCTGCCAAATGAACGAATACACCGTCATCGCCCATGAGTTTCGGTTGGGCATACCTATTGGTGAAATTTACGAGAATGTATCTAAAGACATCTTCATTTTGATCTGCCTTAGAGAGCAAGAAATCCAATTCTTTTATCACGGAATCAGGCTCTGGAGAAGTTAAATCTTCTATGTACTCCATTATCCTGTCATGAAATAGGGGAGTTCTCAGATAACCGGCGTAGTTAAAATCGACACCCTTAAAAAATTCATCCTTATAGGCATTAAAGCGATATTGCTTGGCCTCTGAATTGTTGAGGCTATCAGGCGCCTCTACGGTTTCAGGCTTTCGAATTAATGTAAGAAGTTTTGCAACATAGCTTTCGGGATTCGATGCTGCCAGGCTATCCTGAAAAACTCTGTTCGCCTCAGAAAGGGCATCGATTTGATCGTAGATTTTGGTCGTATCCTCTCGAGTTT
This sequence comes from Cyclobacteriaceae bacterium, assembly GCA_040222875.1. GTDB lineage: Bacteria > Bacteroidota > Bacteroidia > Cytophagales > Cyclobacteriaceae > JAJCYL01. Next base: position 91,926 of record JAVKCG010000028.1, read on the forward strand.
TAGCTTCCGATAGCCTTTCTCTCAAATCTGCCGAACCACCTTGGGTTTTTGCCATATTGACCTGAAAGGTCTTAAACAGCTCATTTTCAGGTGAACCCATGATGTTCTTATTTAACAACGGTTCTTTAGTATCTGATGCCAGTTTGAAATGCTGTTCATCAGTTATCACAAACTCTAAAAAATATTCTGGAGTATAAAGAAAATATATCCCATGGTTCAATGGGTCTGCGCCTTTGAAAACAGCCTTTCCGTTTAAAAGCTGGGCAGTATCTTCAATGTATTTTCCTTCGCCAAGGTGATATCCCAGATATGCTTCTTCACCTGCAAGCCCTTCAATTTCAACTTCAATATTATAACCTTCCTGTGCACATAGAGTTCCCGAAAGCATTAAACCGAGAACCACAAAAATTGACCTACTCATAATTTTTTTTGGATAAAACTTTCAATTAAACGAAAAATCAACTGGAAAATGTTCAAAGTTATTCAGATTAGGAATTCTTTAACTACTATGAACCTGCCATTTTATCTACAGAAATGAGGCCACTTATAAATTCGACTTAATCACGGTTGAAATAACCTCAAGGGCCTGGTCAAAATTATTATAATTAGGGATGACCAAATCGGCATCTTTTTTAAGGGGCTCTATGTACTTTTCAAATGTGGGCATAAAGTGGTTTTCAAACCTGTACATTACGTCATCAACATCGTAGCCCCGCTCTTTTTGATCTCGGATAATGCGTCGCTTTAGCATCAAATATTTATCTGTTTCAACGTAAAGTTTAAGGTCAAGCTGTTCCCTTATTTCCGGATAGTGAAAAACAAATAAACCCTCAACAATGTTTACCGGGGCAGGTTTCAAAGTGATCTTTTTGGCATCAGCTTTGGGGTTGTTGAAAGTGTATTCTAATATCTGGACTGAATTTCCCTCTTTTAATTGTTTGATGTCATCACTGAATTTCTCATTATCAATGGTTTCTAATAAGTCGAAATTGATTACGCCATTTTCATCAACTGGCTGTTGATCCATGGGTTTGTAGTAATCGTCCTGCGAAATAACACAAACCTCGTCGTCAGTAAATCGCTCTGTAATTTTTTGAAGGAATGCGCTCTTTCCAGATCCGGTACCGCCGGTAATTCCAATGATATATGGCGCTTTTTTCATTTCTGCAGCTGTAAGAATTCAGCCAATTTTTTGATAGCTATACCACGGTGACTTATCTCATTTTTCTCATCAGCAGTGAATTGTGCAAATGACCTGGTGTCACCATCAGGAGCAAAAACAGGATCATATCCGAAGCCATCTGTACCTTTTCTTTCATGTAAAATTTCTCCACGAATTATCCCTTCAAATTGATGGCTGTCGGTTCCTAAAATGAGTGTGACCACCGCCTTAAATTGTGCTCCTCGATCTTCAATATCACGCATGGTTTCCAGCAGCTTGTCAATGTTGTCCTCATCATTTTTTTGGGGGCCCGCATACCTCGCAGAATAAACCCCCGGGGCGCCATCTAAGCTGTCAACTTCAAGCCCTGAATCATCCGCAAAGCAATCAATCTGATAACGTTCTTTAATAAATTCTGCCTTTTGCCTGGAATTGGCCTCCATGGTATCATGGTCTTCAGGGATCTCCTCATTGTGACCAATATCATCAAGGCTCAAAATCTCTATTTGGGATCCAAGCATTTGCCTGATCTCGGCAAGTTTGTGTGCATTGTTAGTTGCAAAACATAATTTCATTTAATGAGGATTAAGTCAGCATGCCTCCATCAACCTGAAGCACCTGGCCAGACATATATGATGACATCTCAGATCCCAGAAAAACGGCGCAATCGGCAACATCATCCGGGCTTCCACCACGCTTCAATGGAATGGCATCACGCCAGGTTTGAACTGTGGCTTCGTCCAATTTGGCTGTCATTTCAGTTTCGATGAAGCCAGGGGCAATGGCGTTGCAACGAATGCCCCTTGAACCTAACTCCAACGCTATCGATTTTGTAAAACCGATTATGCCAGCTTTCGAGGCTGCGTAATTGGCTTGGCCAGGATTGCCTTTTATGCCAACAACCGAGGTAATATTTATAATCGAACCACTTCGCTGCTTCATAAATGTTCTTGACGAGGCTTTGACGGTGTTAAAACATGATTTAAGGTTGATATTGATCACTTTGTCCCACATTTCCTCTGTCATTCTCAGCAGAAGATTATCCATTGTTATCCCAGCGTTGTTGATCAAAATGTCCAGGCCTCCTAAATCAGCAACCACATTGTTTATTAGTTCTTGAGCGGCTTCGTAATCAGATGCATCAGATAGATAACCCTTAGCTTTTACTCCTTTTGCTGAAAGCTCCTTTTCCAATGCCTCGCCCTGCTCTACACTGGATAAATATGTGAAAGCAACATTGGCACCATGACCCGCATATTTTAAAGCTATTCCTTTACCAATGCCCTTTGATGCCCCCGTAATTAAGGCTGTTTTTCCTTCAAGTAATTTCATTCAATATTGGTTTTTGATCATTGATCAACAAGTTTAAATCATTTCTAACAAATAGTATTGGGAGTATCGTATCTCGGGTTTTTTTCTGCCTGCTTAAACTTTAAATTTGCGACCCTTAAATCTTAAGATTAAACAGAATATTCTATGGCATCGAAATACGATTTAATAGTAATTGGCAGTGGCCCTGGTGGCTACGTAGCTGCAATCAGGGCATCTCAATTGGGCATGAAAGTAGGTGTGGTTGAGCGATCAGAGCTTGGTGGCATATGTCTCAATTGGGGCTGTATCCCGACAAAAGCACTGCTGAAGAGTGCGAATGTTTTTGAATACATCTCTCATGCTGATGATTATGGTATCAGTATTAAAGATGCCAAAGTGAATTTTGATGGCATGGTGAAGCGCAGCCGTGGTGTTGCCGATGGTATGAGTAAGGGAATTCAGTTCCTGTTCAAGAAGAATAAAATTGATCATATCGCCGGGTTTGGCAAGCTGAAGAAGAATAAGACTGTTGAAGTGGACGATAATGGCAAAAAAACCGACTACACAGCCGATCATATCATTTTAGCTACCGGCGGAAGATCCAGGGAGCTCCCTAACCTGCCAATTGACGGCAAGAAAATTATCGGGTACCGTGAGGCAATGACGCTGCCCAAGCAACCTAAATCGATGGTGGTTGTAGGCTCTGGTGCTATCGGATCAGAGTTTGCTTACTTCTACAATGCCATTGGAACTGAAGTAACGCTGATAGAATTCCTCCCAAACATTGTTCCGTTGGAGGATGAAGAAGTTTCAAAACAACTTGAACGTAGCTTCAAAAAATCTGGAATAAAAGTGATGACCAGCTCTGAGGTAACTAAAGTTGATACCAAAGGCAAAACCTGCAAAGTCTCAGTGAAAACAAAAAAAGGCGAGGAGCAGATCGATTGCGATATTGTCCTTTCTGCAGTGGGAATTTCAACAAACCTCGATGGCCTGGGCCTCGAAGATGTTGGCGTTATAACAGACAAAGGCAAAGTCATAGTTGATGACTATTACAAGACAAATATTCCAGGTGTTTATGCCATTGGTGATATCGTAAAAGGGCAGGCTCTGGCACATGTTGCTTCGGCTGAAGGAATAATTTGTGTTGAAAAAATTGCAGGTCACAACCCACAACCTATTGACTACAACAACATTCCCGGTTGTACATACTGCTCACCAGAAGTTGCCTCAGTGGGCTACACTGAAAAAGCGGCTAAGGAAGCCGGCTATGAGGTTAAGGTTGGTAAATTCCCATTTTCAGCCTCAGGAAAAGCCAGTGCAGCCGGTGCCAAAGAGGGCTTTGTAAAAGTGATTTACGATGCCAAATACGGTGAGTGGTTAGGTTGCCACATGATTGGAGCGAACGTTACTGAGATGATTGCCGAGGCTGTTTCTGCAAGAAAGCTTGAAACGACCGGCCACGAAATCATTAAAGCAGTGCATCCTCACCCAACAATGTCAGAAGCGGTGATGGAAGCGACTGCTGCCGCTTATGATGAGGTGATTCACCTGTAGGCTAATTTGATTTCAGGGATTTTTGAGGAGCGAGTTAATAATTTACCCTATTAAACAATTGATTTAATACTCCATACTTAAAGGGTTAATTCATTAAACTTTTAAGGATCCTTTGAGTTATGGTCGTACCATGGATAAAGTGACCATTTTCTGGTTTCGCAGGGATTTTAGGTTGTTTGATAATGCCGGCCTCCACTATGCATTAAAAGATGAGTTTCCAGTCCAGCCAATCTTCATTTTTGATACTGAAATTCTTGATGAACTGGAAGATAAAAAAGATGCTAGGGTCGAATTCATTCATCAGGAAATTGACCGTTTGAACAAGGAATTGAAAGACCACGAATCCAGTATTGATGTTCGTATTGGGAAGCCCCTTGAAGTCTGGAAAGATTTGTTGGAAGATTATAATATTGGCCGGGTTTATGCAAATAAGGATTACGAACCCTACACCAGAGAGCGGGACAAAGCTATCTATGATCTGCTTGAGGAAAATGGCATCAAATTTATTGGCAAGAAAGACCAGGTGATTTTTGAAAAAAACGAAGTTTTAAAAGAAGATGGCGACCCTTATGTTGTCTATACACCATATAGCAAAGTCTGGAAAAATAATCTCTCAGATTTTTATCTGAAGTCATATCCAAGCGAGGAAATTCCAAACTGGAACAAAGTTGCTCACGAAATGCCATCTCTGAAAAAGGTCGGTTTTGAACCGGCGGGCATCGCCTTCCCAGATCGTAAAGCTGATGACGACATCATTCAGAATTATCACAAAACCAGGAACATCCCCGGAATTGACGGAACTACAAGGTTAAGCCTGCACTTAAGATTTGGAACAATTAGCGTCCGTGAGCTCACTCGCAAAGCGATGGATTTAAATCACAAATACTTCAATGAACTGATCTGGCGAGAGTTTTACATGTCAATTCTTTGGCACTACCCACAGATTGTGGACAATAATTTCAAAAAGAAATACGACACTGTAGAGTGGCGAAACAATGAGGAGGAATTCGAAAAATGGTGTAATGGTAAAACTGGATTTCCTATAGTTGATGCAGGTATGAGGGAACTAAATGAAACAGGTTACATGCATAATCGGGTTCGGATGATCACTGCTAGTTTCCTGACCAAAGACCTACTTATTGATTGGCGTTGGGGAGAAGCCTATTTCGCCAAAAAGCTCCTAGACTATGAATTGGCCTCCAACAATGGCGGTTGGCAGTGGGCTGCCGGAACCGGAGTAGATGCAGCACCTTACTTCCGTATTTTCAACCCCACTTCACAGCAGGAAAAATTCGATCCTAAGTTTAAATACATCAAAAAGTGGGTGCCGGAGTTTGAAACAGATGAATATGTGAAACCAATAGTTGATCACAAAATGGCAAGGGAGAGGACGTTGGGTGTCTATAAGGAGGCCTTGAGTTGAGCCTGTTTCGAACTCCTCAAATACTCCAATACCTCCTCTACACAACCCTCCACATCATACTTTATTTCATGTTCCCAGAACCTAAATACTGTATAGCCCATTTTTTCTAACCTTTCCATATTTTCTTGATCCCGCTGCATGTTCCTTTCAATTTTTGGTATCCAAAAATCACGATTTGATTTGATTTTCTTTTTTTTCTTCTGCCATTCAAAGCCATGCCAAAACTCTCCGTCAATAAAAACCACAAATTTACGGGACTTGTTACAGACATCTGGTTTACCTGGAAGGCCTTTATAATTTACCCTAAAGCGAACCCCATGGCTGTATAAGACTTTCCTAAAGGCCATTTCGGGTTTGGTATTTTGAGCCCGGATTTTCGACATTAGTTTACTCCTAGCAGATGTTGTATAAAATCCACTTGACTCTTTAAACCTCGGTACTTTGATCGGTTTTTTATCGTAGTGTTTAGACATACAAAAAAATCCGACTTATTCTAAAAAACATTTCTATATTCGTAACCATGTATAATGTTTTGTAATCTGGTTATGAAAGAGTATTATAGTTTGTCAGAGGTGGCTGACCTTTTGGGTAAAAGTAAGGAGACATTGAGAAGATGGGACAACAGTGGCAAACTTACTGCTGTCCGAGAGCCAATGAGCAATTACCGTGTATACAGGAAGGAGCAGCTAAAAATATTTGATGAACTAGATTTCCTTTTCAATCATCCCGACGAAAGCAATTTCATAAAGCCAGATCACAATTATAAAGTACTCGAACTTTTTGCTGGTGCTGGTGGATTGGCCGTTGGACTTGAGAAAGCTGGTCTTAAATGTACTGCTCTCAATGAAATTGACCATTGGGCTGCCGAGACACTGCGTATTAATCGTCCTCAGTGGAAAGTTATCGAAGACGATATTAAGAATGTAAGTTTTAAATCTATTAAAAACATTGATGTGGTAACTGGGGGTTTCCCATGTCAAGCCTTTAGTTACGCAGGCAAAAAACTGGGTCTTGAAGATGCAAGAGGAACTTTGTTTTACGAGTTTGCAAGGGTTGTCGATGAAACACAGCCTTTAATTTGTGTTGGTGAGAATGTAAGAGGATTGCTAAACCATGATGGTGGCAAGACACTTGAAGGCATGAAATCCATTCTTGAGGAAATTGGCTATGTTCCAATTGACCCTCGTATCCTTAAAGCAATATTTTATAAGGTTCCTCAAAAAAGAGAGCGGCTAATATTGGTGGGTGTGCGAAAAGATATTGAAGTAGATTTCTATTATCCAAAACCGCATTCAAAGATATTTACGCTTAAGGATGCACTAAAGGCAGGTACACTTTACGATACCGATGTCCCTGAGTCTGAAGGGTCATATTACCCTAAGCGCAAAAAGGAAATTCTGGATAAAATACCACCTGGTGGTTATTGGCGGGACTTGCCACTAAACCTTCAAAAGGAATACATGCAAAAAAGCTTTTATCTGGGAGGTGGAAAAACTGGTATGGCAAGAAGAATGCACTGGGATGAGCCTAGTCTAACCCTCACTTGCAGTCCTGCTCAAAAACAAACTGAGAGGTGCCATCCAGATGAAACGAGGCCTTTTACAGTGAGGGAATATGCTAGGATACAGACCTTTCCTGATGATTGGCAATTTGCGGGTTCTATTTCAAATCAGTATAAACAAATAGGTAACGCAGTTCCTGTTCACCTCGGCAAAGAAATTGGATATGCACTCATAAAATTCTTAAATGAGGTTTACAAATACTATCAACTTAAAGAGCAACAGATCGATCTTGATCAAGTACCTATTGAGTTTTAAAGAATTCGGGAGGACTCGATTTCATCGGCAAGGGTAGCTAGTGCTTCATTGAACACACCATTTGAAGGCATGTCGGCAATAAGATTGTTGATCTCGAAGATTATTTTCTCATAAAAATCTTCAAAACCCGTCAATCTTTCCCAGAACTCCTGACCTATCAATACAGGATATCTTTTGTCAATCTTCAAGTAATGAGCACTTAGCTGGGTACGATCTCCATAAAAAATGCCAACGACAAGATCATTATTTGATAATTCTTTGTCTCTATTAGCCCTGGCTAAGTTCGCAACTCTATCAAATTCATCTAAAATAGGCTTGACGTCTTTCGAATTAATTGTGCTTGGACCTGACTTGAGTTGACAATACTTCTCTTTGTCGTCAAGTTTATCAATATATTGTACATCCATACCACCAATAAGAGAAGGGTTTGCAAGGCCTAAATCAATTAACATGTTTTGAAATTTAGTCCCGAATGAACCCGATATCGAAGTTCCTAAAGCTCTTGGATAAAATAATGCCTTAGCAATTCCAATGGCAGAGACACCATTTTCTTTCAATTGAGATAAATACCTGACTAAAATGGGGTTGATTTGATAATTTTTCAGCCTTGAGTGTTTCTTAAGCAGATTGTCCTGGTGCTTTTCAATAATTTCTGATTCAAAGTAATTTTTGATTTCTGAAATCAATTGTTCTTTGTTCATCTTCATTTATTGTCGGAATGCATTCGAATATACAATTTCCATTTTTGCTTACATTAGCCTTTGGGAGTTAATGTTTGAAAATCAAAAAACCTGATCAATTATGAATTTTGCTACAATAGACATTATCGTCTTTGTTATTTATGCTGTTACCATTGTCGGTATTGGATTATGGGTTTCAAGGGATAAAGAAGGCCATGAAAAAAATGCTGAAGATTACTTCCTGGCTGGAAAATCGCTACCCTGGTGGGCAATTGGTGCTTCGCTGATTGCTGCTAATATATCTGCAGAGCAATTCATTGGGATGTCAGGTTCTGGTTTCGCCAGCGGTCTGGCGATCGCCTCTTATGAATGGATGGCGGCAATAACACTACTCATTGTTGGAAAGTATTTCCTTCCAATTTTTATTGAAAAGAAACTTTATACCATTCCAGAATTCATTGAAAAAAGATACAGTACTCAACTCAAAACGATCCTTGCAGTCTTTTGGATTGCTCTGTATGTCTTTGTAAACCTAAGTTCAGTTTTGTATTTAGGTGCGTTGGCTTTGGAAACCATCATGGGAGTGCCAATGGTTTATGGTGTGATGGGGTTGGCGTTGTTCGCAGCTGCTTATTCCCTTTATGGAGGCCTTTCAGCCGTGGCCTGGACCGATGTTGTTCAGGTAGTGTTCCTGGTTTTAGGTGGGTTGTTTACTACCTATTTAGCCCTGGATACTTTATCGGATGGTCAGGGCGCATTGGTTGGTTTCAATCAGGTGCTTGAAGCGGTTCCAGATCGTTTCCACATGATTCTTGATGAATCTAATCCTGAGTATACTAACCTACCCGGAATTTGGGTGCTGATTGGTGGGCTGTGGGTTGCCAATCTTTATTACTGGGGTTTCAACCAATATATTATTCAAAGGACATTGGCGGCCAAGTCTTTGAAGGAAGCCCAAAAGGGGATCGTCTTGGCAGCTTTTTTAAAGTTGGTTATTCCATTTATTGTGGTGATTCCTGGTATCGCAGCATTTGTAATGGTCAATGACCCTGAAATTATGGCCCGGTTGGGTGATGCTGGTCAGATGAACATACCCTCGGCTGGTCAATCAGATAAAGCTTATCCCTGGTTACTTAATTTACTACCAAGCGGATTGAAAGGCGTTGCTTTTGCAGCACTGGCCGCGGCTATCGTTTCTTCCTTGGCTTCTATGCTGAACTCTACTTCTACGATTTTCACAATGGACATCTACAAGCAGTATATAAATAAGGACGCATCGGATTCGGTGACCGTGAATGTGGGTAGAATTTCAGCAGCGGTTGCGTTGGTTATTGCTTGCATAATGGCGCCGTTATTAGGAGGGATAGATCAGGCTTTCCAATTTATTCAGGAGTACACCGGAATTGTATCACCCGGCATTCTTGCTGTCTTCATTTTAGGATTATTCTGGAAAAAAGCCACAAATGCCGGTGCAATTTGGGGAGCCATTCTCTCGGTGCCAATTGCCTTGATCTTCAAATTGTTCCCAGAAATACCATTCATGAACCAGATGGGCCTGACCTGCCTGCTGTCGATGGGAGTAATAGGTGTTGTCAGTTATCTGGACAATAAGGGCCAAGAAGATCCGAAAGGGATTTCAATCACCAAAGGTCTATTTGATACATCGCCCACATTTAATATTGGTGCTTTTACGGTATTGATAATTTGTGCGGTCATGTATGCAGTTTTCTGGTAAATAATATCAGTGCTCAGAATCGCATGTTGTCTTGACATTTAGTAATTATGGCTGGTACTTTCAAGAAGTTCATTAAAAGGAACAGCCACAACTCTTTTTTCAAGGTTTTGGCCAGATTGGGCAAAGCTGCTAATCGGTTGTATGAGAATTATAATTACGATCTTGAAACCAACGGTGAGCTTGAGGTAATCAGGAAATTACGTGATCACAATTGCGAAATGATTTTCGATGTCGGTGCTAATGTCGGTGAATACTCCAAGGCTGTAATGCAAGAAATTCCGAATGCCAAAATCTTCGCCTTTGAACCTGTCAGTTCAACATTTAATCAACTGGAAGCAAACCTATCAGGAGCTTCGGTTAAGTGTTTCAATCTTGGGCTTAGCGATCATACAGGAACTGAGACATTTTATACTGGAGCCCGATCCGGGCATTCGACTACGGTAAAATCATTCCACTCAAATCCTACTGGTTCGATTGAATGCCAGGTGACTAAAGGAGATACTTTTATGGCAGACCAAAAGATATCAGCAATTGATTTTATGAAACTTGATGCTGAAGGGGCTGAAATGAAAATCCTGAAAGGGTTTGAAAAGGCGTTTCAATTGAAAAGAATAAAAGTGTGCCAGTTCGAATACGGGATGTTAAACATCCATACCCTTGATTTGCTGATTGATTTTTATAAGTTTTTTGAAGAGCGTGGTTACTTGGTTGGCAAGATTTATCCCAAATACGTTGACTTCAGGGACTATGAGCCAAAACATGAAGATTTTATTGGGCCTAATTATTTGGCGGTTGATAAGGATTCCAATGATCTAATTAGGATTTTAAGTGATAACTAAATAGAGTTTTTTATACATATCGCTGTTGATATGTATAAAAAAATGCAAAAAGTATACACATTAGGGAGGATGTGTATATAATTGTGGAAAAATTATACATTGGAAAAACTGCCACCTCTCCAAAGTATTGAGCAAATTGAGACAAGAAAGGTCCTAAAAAAACTGACTTCAACCCATGCTGCTTTGGCAGAGCTTAAAGGTGTAGCAGGGACAATACCCAATGAACGTATCCTTATAGATACCCTGGCCTTGCAAGAAGCCAAAGACAGTTCTGAAATTGAGAATATTATTACTACCCATGATGAACTCTACCGAAGCACAATCAATTTTAAGGAGTTCCCTTCAGCTCAGGCCAAAGAAGTGCACCGCTATTCTGAAGCACTTAAGATAGGTTTTGATGATGTAAAAAACAGCGGTATTATCAGCCTAAAACTAATTCTCAAAATACAGGAGATTATTGAAGGGAATAATGCCGGGGTTCGGAAGCTGCCTGGGACCGTTCTTAAAAATGACCTTACTGGTGAAGTTGTTTATACTCCACCACAGGATTACGATACCATACTGGATCTTCTCGGAAACTTTGAAAAAATCATCAACGATCAGTTGCATTTTGATGTTGATCCGTTGGTTAAAATGGCAATATTTCATCATCAATTTGAAAGTATTCACCCTTTTTATGATGGCAATGGCCGAACAGGTAGAATTGTCAACATTTTATACCTGATCAAAGAGAAACTGCTAAACCTGCCAATTTTATATCTAAGTAGATATATAATTAAGAACCGGAACCAATACTATTCACTACTTCAAGAGACCAGGCAGCAAAGTGATTGGGAAAAGTGGGTACTGTACATATTGGACGCGGTTGAGAAAACTTCAATAGAAACAGTGGCAACAATTAAAGGAATGAAGAGCCTGATGTTGTCAGTAAAGAAAAAAATAAGATCAGAAGAGCCAAAGATCTATAGTCAGGACCTTATCAATAATTTGTTCAGGCATCCCTATACAAAAATCAGGTTGCTACAAGATGACCTACGGGTAACAAGAATCACTGCTACCAAATATTTAGAAACCTTAACTGAGATAGGCATCCTGAATAAGATTAAGGTTGGAAGAAGCAACTACTACATTAATCATCAACTTTTCGATTTGTTGAGCACTTAAACTGTCTTCTTATATTCCTCCAGCTTGTCAGTCATTTCATGCCTCAAATGCAAAATGAGGGGTTTAAGATTTTTGAATTGATGACCAACCACATGAAGTTTTTTGTCTCCGTTGAAATTAAACTGGAACAACGGGTAGTCCCTGTCTTTCATTGGATACCATTTGATGTAGCATTTTTCCAAATCTGAAAGAGGATATTTTTTTTTGAAGCCCAATCTGGTAGAAGCGATGAATTGCTCCTTCGTAAGGGTAATGCGGTTTACCCTTAGCATCCCTAGTAATACTGTTAGTACAAACCCCAGTATTCCAAAGGTCAAGCCTATTATGGCTGAATCAAATGAGAATATCTTTGAAAACATGAGCCTAAAATCCCCGGCGGCCATCGTATAAAACAGGAAGAGATACATGAAAAAAATTCCCAGAACCGGAATCTCAGCTTTTCTTAAAGGGTTTTTCTTATAAATCGTAATCATTGCCTCCACCAAATTAAAGAGGCAATTCGACTTTTGATGAATTGGTTTGCATTGCAAAAAAGAAAGCATCCCCTTTTAAGGGATGCCTTCAGAGGATTCAAAATGAGCTGAATTAAAAACGGATTATTTAAATATTAATTGTTTCAATTGCATTTTTTTACGATTTGATGCTGTTTCCCACCAGCAATCACTTTTTTTCAAACTATCCTGTAACTTTTCGAATACCTTCTGGTAACCACACCGAATCAGGAAATAGTTGGAACCTAATCAGATAAGCGACGAACACTTGATGCTTCAAGTCAAAGAGGGCGACCTGGACAAACTGGTCATTCTTTTTGACAGGTATCAGCAACAAATTTTCGGATTTCTGCTCAAACTGTCATCTGATTATGACGCCAGCCAGGACCTGACCCAAAATGTTTTTATCAGAATAATGAAATCAAGGCATACATATAAGGGCGAACATCAATTCAGAACCTGGATTTATCAAATTGCCAGGAACCTATTCTACGATCACTATAAAAAGGAGATGAAGTCAAAAGATGTTTTCATGAAAGTAGAGCGGATGGAGGACATTGATAGGGATGAAATCGAAAGCTATTCTGAAATCGAAGAGCGAGAAGAGCAGTTAAGAAAAGCGCTTGATCAATTGCCAGATGACAAAAGAGAAGTTTTGGTAATGAGCCGTTATCAAGGCATGAAATACGAACAAATTGCTGAGGTCACAGGGTTGACGGTCAGTAATGTGAAGATTAAAGTGCATAGGGCCATTAACAGTTTACGTGAAATGTACTTTCAAACCGCATGATTATGGAATGCAAGAATTGGGAAGAAAAAATACCGGCTTATCTGAATGATGAGTTGAGTTCGAAGTCAAAAGAAGAATTGGAAAAGCACCTTCAGCAGTGCGAAGTGTGTCAGAAAAAGCTGGATCAAACCAAAGCCCTTTTGAAAATGATCGAAGTTGATCAGCAAGTCGAAGCACCTGCTGAAATCAGGCAAGGATTTCTGAAGGAACTCGAAAAGGAAAAAGCACCTGCTACTGAAAGTGGTTTTTGGGACTCTTGGGCATTTAAGATTGCAGCCTCAATTACGCTGCTTATTGTTGGTTTTGCAGCAGGTCAGTTCTCGTCGCCTGAGAGGGATGATTCCGAACTTGCAGAATTGAAGAACGAAATGCTTTCCATGAAGCAAATGATGATGGTGAGCATGCTGAAAGATGAATCAGCGAGTGAGCGGATCAGGGCTGTAGGTTATGTAGAAGAATTTGATGAGCCGGCACCCGAGGTACTCGAGACATTATTTAATACCCTCAATAATGACGAAAGCCCCAATGTACGATTAGCGGCAATCAAGGCTCTTGAAAAGTTCACTTATAGTGAAGATGTGCGACTGCTTCTGATCAAGTCAATGGATTTTCAGGAGGACCCTTTTGTCCAGATCAGCCTGATCAACCTTATGGTAGACATTGAAGAGAAAAGATCTGCAAAAAGCCTTCAGCAATTAATGAAAAAGGAAGGCACCCAACAAATAGTGAAAGACCAGGCACAAATCGGTCTGCAACTATTAATCTAAACGACATTGAAATGGAAACTACAAACAACAACATAATGAAAAGGACAATCATTTTATTTACAACAATTGTTTTCCTCATGAGTCCCAAGGTCAAGGCTCAGCAAGATTGGAAAACAACAATTTCAGGCACAGTCTCGGAGATGACTGTTAGGATTTTCAATCTCGATTCAGAATTGGAAATCATAGGGCACTCAAGTAACGAGGTTATTTTGAAAACCACTGAATACCGTGGAATACCAGAAAAAGCAAAAGGGCTCAAACCGCTCTCTGCTTACGGAGAAGACAACACAAACATAGGTCTCTATTATAATGTAAAAGGCAATACTGTTGAAATCTCTGGAGCCAGTCGATCGGCAAACGATGGTGAATACACCATTAGAATACCTCAAAATATCAAACTCAAGATTGAGTCAGATGGATGGAACAGCGATAACATTCGGGTGACAGGTATGGACAATGAAATTGAAATCAAAGCCAACTCAGCTGATATAGAGCTGGTGAAAGTTTCCGGGCCGCTTGTTCTTCACTCGATGAATGGAGAAATAGAGGTGGACTTTAGTCAACTGAGCCAAAAAACACCGACATCGATAAACTCAACCAATGGCGACATTGACATTTCGCTGCCTGCTTCAAGTAAAGCTAATTTCAGGATGTCATGTCTCAACGGGGAGATCTATACTGATCTTAACATCAATATGGATGAAGGCGATGGCAAAAACCTGAACAGAATAGGCGGAGGCATGAAAGCAAGGGGCTCAATTGGTGGCGGTGGTGTTGAAGTCAGCCTAATGGGCTTGAATGGTAATATTTATCTCAGGAAAAAATAGACTCAAAATTTATAAGGTCATGAAAAACTCAATCTTAACAATCTGCTTGCTTGGCACTATGGTGTGCCAGGCACAGCAAACCATCAACGAAACAATTGAGTTGCAATCTGCAACTGAGCTGAGCCTTGAATTCAAATATGCAACTGAAATCAAGGTAACCGGCTGGGATAAAAATGAAATCCAACTGATGGCAAAAGTCGATCTCAACAATGGTGAATCGAATGAAATCTATACAATTGAAGTTGATCGATTTGATGATGATATCAGAGTGCAATCAAACTCCAGGGAGATGGAAAAGCACTGGAAAACTTTTTATACATCTGGTGATTGCTGCAGACATGGTGTGAGAACCGACATTACAATTGAAGTTAAGCTCCCATCAAAACTAAAATTGAATGTCGAGTCAATTAGCGGAAACATCATTAGTGAAAACCTCACCGGAGAAATGGATTTCGATACGATCAGTGGAGATATCACAATCCATCCACGGGAAAAGAAGTTTTACGCCAAGTCAGTTAGCGGTGATGTTGAGCTACTGGTTAAAGGTGCTTATGATGCCGATTTTTATGCCAAGACTGTTTCAGGTGAAATCTTTTCAAATGTCGATTTCGAATACCTCGATGGCAAGAAAGGTTTGAGGCAGGTAGTCGGCCAAAAAGTTCGAGGCCGAATCAATAGCGGTGGCGAAGAATGGCACCTTGAAACAGTAAGTGGCAATATTTATATGAGGGCTATTTAACCCTGAGCTTTTTACGACTAGTGGTTTTTCTTAGCCAATAGGGTATATTTTAATAAACGTTGAGTCAATGGCTTACTTTCAAACTTTAGCTATCAAAGAAATAGCTAAAGTTGAATAGTCGCTGAATAAGTGCAATCAAACATTCATCAAACTCTCCCGTCTCCTCATCTTGCCTGCGGGAATACCAAACATCATTTTGAAGCGGCGGCAGAAGTAGGCAGTGTCTTTATAGCCCACCTTTTTGCCAATTTCCCGAATGCTCTTTTTTGAAGTGCGTAGTAGATCAACAGCCATCTCCATGCGCTGGTATTCAATGTAATCCTGTGGGTTGATGCCAGTGAGCATCTTAAAGTACTGGCCTACATAATCTTCAGAGACATTGGCTACGTTTGCAAGGGTTTTATTTGACAGGTCTTCGCCGAGATTTTCCTTGATATAGGCAAAAATGTCAATTAGCCGTGGGTCTTTAAAATAGGTGCTGTTAGTAGCCAATTGCTCCACAAACATGCCCTGATCCAGGATGTAGCGAATCAACTCAACAACAAGGTGGTCAGTGTTGATCATCACCACCCTGTCTTTGCCCACATTTGCAGAATCGTTCTCAGACACCACATCAAGTATCAGTTTATTGATTTTGGTGTGGCCCTTTAAAACAAAAGGTGGGATATCCAGTGAAGCGAAGAAATTTACCGAATCAAAAACCTTTGCTACAAAGCTTACATAGCTGAAGTTTTCCAGGTCTTGATGGTCATCACCCTTATCGTATTGTTTAAAGTATTTCTCTTTATTGTTGATAAAATCATCATTGGAAAGGCTGATTGGGGTGCCGGTGCCGTAACTGATGGGAACCATTTTCCCTCCAGGAATGAAAAGCACTTCGTTTTCCCTGACTGGTGTTTTGTCTTTGCCGAACCTCACCTCTCCCTTATGAACAATCAGGGCTGTGTTTTCAACATCGTAGTAGTTCTCGATGGTGAGCGGTTGTAAAATATGAATATTCTTTGCTTTGCTGAACCGGACGGCGAGGGATTCAATGATTTTGTTGTAATCGTCCATTTACCTATAGCTGAATTTATCCAATAAAAGATGCCCTTATTGCGAGTATTTATTGGATAAATCTAATACTAAATTGGTATAACACAAAATACGTGTCGTCAGAACGACAGGAATTCCAATTGTATTATTTCAATAATCCCCTTGCGATGACGATTTTTTGTATCTCAGAGGTGCCTTCATATATCTGTGTGATTTTGGCATCACGCATTAATCGTTCCACATGATACTCCCTTACAAAGCCATATCCACCATGAATTTGGACAGCTTCAACAGTCCATTTCATAGCAGTTGTTGATGCATAAAGTTTGGCCATTGCACTGGCTTGGGCGTAGTCTAATTTATTGTCTTTAAGCCAAGCCGCCTTATGTACCAGGTTTCTTGCAGCTTCCACTTCAGTGGCCATTTCAGCCAGTTTGAAGGCTATGCCCTGGTGCTCAGCGATGGGCTTGCCAAAAGCCTTGCGTTCTTTGGCATATTTCTGAGCCAATTCAAGTGCACCCGAAGAAATTCCCAAAGCCTGGGATGCGATACCAATTCGGCCTCCATTCAAGCTTTTCATGGCCAGCGAGAACCCAAATCCATCATCACCTATACGGTTTTCCTTGGGCACTTTTACATCAGAGAACATCAATGAATGTGTGTCTGAGCCACGGATGCCCAGCTTGTCTTCTTTTTTGCCAACTGTAAAGCCATCCATGCCTCTTTCTATAATGAGGGCGTTGATTCCTTTGTGCCGTTTGTCAGCATCTGTCTGGGCAATCACAATGTATATGGAAGCACTCTTGCCGTTCGTAATCCAGTTTTTAGTCCCATTTACAAGGTAGTGGTCTCCTTTATCTTCCGCAGTGGTTCGCTGCGAAGTGGCATCCGAACCAGCTTCCGGTTCTGAAAGGCAGAACGCCCCAATTTTTTCGCCTGTTGCAAGCGGTTTTAGGTATTTCTCTTTCTGATCTTCTGTGCCAAAAGTTTCAAGGCCCCAGCACACTAATGAATTATTGACTGACATTACTACTGAGGCGGAGGCATCCACTTTGGAAATTTCTTCCATAGCCAACACATAAGAGATTGTATCAAGGCCGGCGCCGTTATATTTTGGGTCCACCATCATCCCCAAAAAGCCAAGTTCACCCATTTGTTTAATTTGATCAGTGGGGAATTGTTGCTTTTCGTCACGCTCAATTACACCGGGTAGTAGCTCATTTTGGGCAAAATCCCTGGCAGCCTGCTGAACAGCAAGCTGCTCTTCAGAAAGAGTAAAATTCATTTAATGTCATTTAATGTGTCTCAGAATTGAGGCACAAAAATATGGAATTTAATCCCGGCTTCCGCCAAGGAATACCATCACCCAATAAAAGAGTGTCATTAGTGATCCTAAAGCAGCAACTACGTAGGTCATAGCTGCCCATTTTAAAGCGTCTTTTGCCATATCATGTTCTTGGCTATTCACCACTCCACGGTTGGTCATCCAAGCCAATGCCCTGTTGCTGGCATCAAATTCTACCGGCAGGGTAACCATCGAGAACATCGTCATGATAAATTGGGCAGCTATAATTACAAGCAATATGTTTTGAATTCCCAAACCTGATAAAAAGTATCCTCCAAAAATCATTGCCAACATTATAAAGTTCATAATTGAGGCACTTACATTTTGAATTGGCACCATAGCTGATCGAAATTCCAAAAAGCTATATGCTTTGGCATGCTGCACTGCATGGCCACATTCGTGGGCAGCGACAGCCGCAGCAGCAGCCGACCTGCCGTTATAAACATCTTCACTAAGATTAACAGTTTTATTTGCCGGGTTATAGTGGTCGGTTAGTTTACCTGGCTGGCATGTGATGCTGACATCATGTATACCGTTGTCTTTCAGCATTTGTTCGGCTATCTGTTGACCTGAAAGGCCAGTGCTCAAGCCTATTTGAGAATACTTGTTGAATTTGCTTTTCAACCTGGAACTTACGGCCCAGCTTAAAATTGCGAAAACTATGAATATTACAATTAACATGTCTTTTATCGTTTAAAGTTCTTTAATCTGTCCTATTAATTCAGAGGACGAAAAACCCTCTACAAATGTAAGGGCTTTTACAATTCCGCCGTTGTCCAATACGAATTTTGCCCCAACAATGTTGCTGATTGCATAGTCTCCGCCTTTCACTAAAACATGCGGATTAATGCACTCTATTAAGGTTATCGGGGTGTCTTCTTTAAAAGGAATTACGAGGTCAACAAAACGTAAAGATTCCAGCATTTTTTGACGATGCTCCAATTTTATGATGGGCCTGTTTTCCCCTTTCAATCTTGAAACTGACTCATCACTGTTTAACCCAATAATAAGTTTATCTCCAAGTGCTTTTGCTTGTTCCAGATAGACGACATGACCTGGGTGTAACAAATCAAAACATCCATTGGTAAAGACAATTCGGTGACCTTCATTTTTCCACTTCTCAATCAATTCAAGTGGTTTCATTAACCTGTAATTTGCGTTTGTTGATGAAGGTTATTATGACGAGACTGAGGCCACCAAAAAACATTACTGATAATGTTTGTGAAGTATGTAGCAGTGTGGCAAAAAATACTCCGGTACTTTGCTCAATTCCGTAAAGCGTTAGCAGGGCGGCAACCAAAACATGGTAAGTTCCAATACCTCCTTGTACCGGTGCTGACATCGCAATACCGCCAACTACGAGTATCGCCATGCCTGCTATCCAATTCAAATCCGAAGTTTCTGGAATGGAAAAGACTATTATATATGACATTAGATAATATAGGAACCATATGCCCAAGGAGCTTAAAATGAACCCAGGTATATTATCAATTCTACGAATGCTGAGAAGGCCATCCTTAAACTGCATCATTAGGTTGAAAGCGTTCTGGTATAGGGATGTTGAGCTAATTTTTTTCCAAAAGAGAGCAATCAGTGCTATGCCTAATAAGGCGATAATACCAACTGCAATGAGCAAACCAATGTTAATTGATGCGTTCCCAGGTACTTTAGATGAGTATAAATTGATAAAAAACTCACTCAATCGGTTAAACTCTATCAAGAATGTTAAACCCATTATTAGCAGCAGGGACAGCACATCAAAAATCCTTTCTGTAACAACAGTGCCCATAGATGCAGACATTTTCACTCCATCAGTCTTTTTAAGCACTCCGCATTTGGTCACCTCACCCATTCTTGGGAAAGCAAGGTTGGCCAAATAACCAACCATCACAGCCCAAAAAGACCTTGACAATTCTACATGATAGTTCAATGGCCTTAGGAGAATATTCCACCTGTAAGCCCTCAATACATGACTAAAAACAGATAAGAATATTGATAGGTAAACCCATCCAAATTTTACTTCACCCAATTTGTTGAACATTTCTTTAAATGAAATATCCTTGAATGCGTACCAAAGCAGAGCTGTCGCAATCACAAGTGTGAACAGGTATTTTATAGCGCTGAAAATCTTCGATTGCATCTCAGTTCAACAGGTTTTGATCATTTGGAAAAATGATGGTTGGCTTATGATTTTGGGCCTCGTTTCTTTCAATGTTGCAATATGAAATGATTATAACGATATCTCCAACCTGAACCTTCCTGGCAGCAGGCCCATTCAAACAGATTTCACCGCTATCAGCTTCACCCTTTATTACATAAGTTTCAAGTCTCTCACCGTTGTTGATGTTTACAATTTGAACTTTTTCGTTTTCAACGAGATCGGCAGCTTTCATTAAAGTTTCATCAATGGTGATACTGCCTACATAGTGAAGCTCCGCCTGGGTCACTTTTACCCGGTGAATTTTCGATTTCATCATTTCAACCCACATCTCTCCTAACTCAATCTTTCAACTAATATGTTGTCAATTAATCTAACATCCCCAATAGATCCGGCGATGCACAAAGCCACAGACTGCTCTTCATTAAACTGGTGGATTTTTTGCATTGTGATGGGATCAACAATTTCGAAATACTCCAGGCTTACCTTCTCAATATCATCAAACTCTGCTGTAATGGTTGACACAGTTTCTTGCACAGTCATCCCATTTAATAGCATCTCTTTTCCTTTTAAAAGCATCTCATGAAATAGTGGAGCTAGTTTCCTTTCTTTTTCAGATAACCTCCGATTTCTGGAAGAATGCGCAAGGCCATTAATCTCTCTTGATGTCGGCACTACATTCAGATCAATGTCGAATGAAAAATCTTCAATTAACTGCCGGATTATTGCCACCTGTTGCAAATCTTTTTGCCCAAAGAAAACGGAGTGGGGTTGAATGATGTTTAAAAGTTTAATAACCACTATAGAAACCCCATTAAAATGCCCAGGTTTGAACTTACCTTCCATTGTCTTTTGCAATTGGCCATGATTAATTTCAACAATTGGCTTTCTCCCATACATTTCATTTGACTGCGGCATAAACACAATGTCACAACCCCAAGCCTTTAACAACCCTAAATCGTTATCAACGTCAACGGGGTATTTTTCATAATCTGAAGCGTTATTAAATTGTATTGGGTTAACGAATATGCTTGCCACGATTAGATCGGCCTTAGCTTTGGCGGCATCAATCAACACCTTATGACCCTGATGCAGTGCCCCCATGGTAGGAACCAGCCCAATGTTCTTTGCACCTTTTGAAGACTTTAAATAATTCCTGACTTCTGAAATATTCTGGTAGACAACCATCTGGACTTAGGTGGCATTTAAAGGGGCGCAAATGTAGGTATAAAAAAATCTAACATGGAAAAGCAGCTTAAAATATGTATTTTTGTGGGCTGTTTTTTTCAAGAGATTTTTCACTAACACTTACTTAGATTATGTCAAACCTTCGCATTCTTTACGTAGCCAGCGAAATCCTTCCATTTTTACAAACTTCTGAAGTGGCAAGTTTTGTTCGAAAACTTCCTCAGGCCATGCAGGAAAGAGGTATGGAAATCCGAATATTAGTTCCAAGATTCGGCATTATCAACGAACGCAAAAACAGGTTGCATGAAGTTGTAAGGCTTTCTGGTATCAATATTGCCGTTGGTGATGAAGAAAAGCCACTGGTAATTAAGGTTGCTTCGATTCCAAATGCTAAACTTCAGGTTTATTTCATCGATAATGAAGACTACTTCCAACGCAAGTCAGTTTTTCATGATAAAGAGAAGAAATTTTACGATGACAATGATGAAAGGGCCATATTCTTCTGCAAGGGAGTTTTGGAAACTGTAAAGAAATTAGGTTGGGCTCCAGATATTATTCATTGCAACGACTGGATTACTAGCTTAATCCCTCTATATGTTAAAACCACTTACAAGAACGATCCTATCTTCCAAACAGCAAAGACTGTTTTCACTGTTTACGATACTCATTTTCCTCATAAATTTCAGAGTGAAGGGCTGATCGAAAAAGCCAAAATGATTGACATTGAAGACCAGATGCTGAGCAACCTTCAGTCAGCAGATTATGAGGGATTTGTGAAAATGGGGGTAGAGTATGCTGATGCTGTTATTAAGGCTGAAGATGAGTCAAGTGAGGGATTAGATGGCTTGCTAAATGGCATGGAGAAGAAGGTTGATACAATTGAAAAAGACGACAACTTTTTAGATTCTTATTACAATTTATATAATGAACTGGCGGGATAGAAAGAATTATTTCTTTGAAGCAAGAAAATGGGCGTTAATAATATTATCGCCTTTTTTCTTGATGTGCGAGGAACCGAATGAGATTGGAGCAGAGTTAAACCCAAATGATGAAAACCTGAAAGTCCTTTATAAGGAATTTACATTGCCATCAAGCGTCATCCTTTCAGATAGCGTGGCAACAAACGACCCTAGCCAATTGCTTTTCGGGGTCTATAATGATCCGGAGTTTGGTCGTATAAAAGTTTCTGGCTACGCTCAGTTGGGTTTAAACGACAATGCCGAGAGGCCACCTTCACCTATATTTCCTGATGCTGTATTTGATTCTGTTGTTTTGCATATGCATTATCAAGACTTTTTTGGTGAGAATTTTCAGGAAGCCCAAAGATTTAAAATTCATGAAATCAGTGATACGCTTTTCACTAATGTTACTTATAAAAGCACAACCAGAGCTCCAATAAATTTCTTTGAGTTAGCCGATGTCGAATTTAGGGCCTCGCCTGACGATACACTTCAGGTGATTAGGCTTAGTGATAATTGGGGTGAGGATGTGATGGAATTAGTTCGTGACAACCAACCCGCAACAAAGTTTGACCCGGTTTTCCAAAATGACATCCATGGCCTGGCTTTTGTGCCGGAGGACGATATGGATTATATCGTAGGCGTAGATGCAACGGTGAATGGAGATACCTTAAGCCCTGATGACGATTCCACTATACGGCTGCATTATCATAGGAGAAATCAGGATCAGCCATTGTTTTTTGATATGTCACTTGAAGGAAGGGTAAAGTACCTGAGAGTGGAAAATGACCGCTCCGGCACTGTTTTGTCTGAAATATCAGAGCCATTTACTGAATTCATTCCCTTCAACAACAAGAGGTATGTTCAGCCTGCCACCGGTATTTATACTAAAATCGACATGTCGCCGGTTTATGATTTCATTGATTCCGTCAACGGCTTTATAGTTAATCACGCCACTTTTGAGTTTGGCCCTGTAGAGCAACTCAATCGCGGGGATTTCATTGGCCCCTTGACCGAGTTTTCTTTGGTTTTTTTGAATGACGATAACAAAATAAACGGAGGCAGGCTCACAACTGACCCACTCAACACTTCCGTCATTATTGACCGAGGATATATCTCAAGTGGCAATACAAGAACAGAATTGTTTGAATCAAATGGGGATGGTGTTTATCAACCTCAAGATGGAAATCAAGCCACTAACTACCTGCAATTAATCGGTGACGAATCTATCCCGCGGACAGACTTAGTCATTTATCCTTTGGATTTCAGTACCCTCAATCAATTAATCCTTGATGCCAACGACATCAAATTGAAAGTTTTTTATACAACACTTCAATAATTATAACTTCGTGTTGTTAGTAGTAGAATAACTGTATTGAAATGTGTGGAATAGTAGGATATATCGGTGGAAAAAACGCTTTTGATGTTTTAATTAAAGGGTTGCAGAGGCTTGAGTACCGGGGTTACGATAGCGCTGGAGTAGCCCTTTTGAATGGCGGAATAGGAGTTTACAAGAAGAAAGGGAAAGTACAAGATCTGATTGAGGCGGTTGGTAGTAAGAAACTTACAGCCAACATTGGAATTGGGCATACCCGATGGGCAACCCATGGTGAACCCTCAGATGTCAACGCCCACCCCCACCTTTCATCAGATGGCAATATTGCCATTATTCACAACGGCATTATTGAGAATTACGGTTCTTTAAAAAAGGAACTGGAAAATAAGGGTCATACTTTCAAAAGCGAGACCGATACTGAAGTATTAGTACAATTTATTGAATCAATCAAACTAGAAAGTGATTGCAGTCTTGAAGAGGCACTTCGTATTGCCTTGACAAGGGTAGTTGGAGCCTATGCAATAGCATTAATTTGTGCGGATGAGCCTAATACATTGGTGGCAGCAAGAAAAGGCAGCCCATTGGTTCTGGGCATTGGCAAAAATGAATTTTTACTCGCTTCAGATGCATCACCGATCATCGAATATACTAATGAGGTTGTCTATATAAACGAGGGAGAAATTGTTGTTGTGCGTGATGGTAGTTTCACAATTAAAAATATTGAGGATATAGAACAGACACCATATGTGCATACCCTGGATATGGAGTTGGAGGCGATAGAAAAAGGCGGGTATCCTTATTTCATGCAAAAAGAGATTTTTGAACAGCCCAATTCCATCGCCGACTGCATGCGAGGTCGAATTGACTCAACTATTGACCGTTTAACCCTGGGCGGCATTCGGGAGCATGCGGATGATTTGGCCAATGCGAACCGCATTGTAATTGTGGGCTGTGGAACTTCCTGGCATGCAGGTTTAGTTGCTGAATATCTGATTGAAGACATATGCAGAATTCCGGTTGAAGTTGAATATGCTTCAGAGTTCCGTTATCGAAATCCTATCATCAATAAGGGTGATGTGGTTATCGCCATATCCCAATCAGGTGAAACCGCCGATACTCTTGCGGCAATTGAGCTGGCTAAGCAAAAAGGTGCCATTATTTTCGGAGTAGTGAACACTGTTGGTTCTTCTATTTCGAGGGCTACACACGAGGGTGCGTACCTTCATGCAGGGCCAGAAATTGGGGTAGCCAGCACAAAAGCATTCACTGCTCAGCTTACGGTGCTCAGCATGATTGCACTAATGATTGCTAAGAAGAAAAACACAATTACCGATCGAAAATACCACGATATGTTGGCTGGTTTGGAAAGAATCCCAACCAAAGTTCAACAAGTTCTAGAGAGCAATGACAAGATTGAATTCATTGCTGATCTCTTTAAGGATGCAAAAAACTTTCTGTATCTAGGCCGTGGCTATAATTTTCCGGTAGCACTCGAAGGAGCCTTAAAGCTTAAAGAAATTTCCTACATCCATGCTGAAGGTTATCCCGCTGCTGAAATGAAGCATGGACCAATAGCCCTCATTGACGAAGAAATGCCGGTGGTTGTAATTGCAACCAGGGATAATTCTTACGACAAAATCGTATCTAATATTCAGGAAGTAAAAGCCCGAAAAGGTGTCGTCATCGCAATAGTAACAGAAGGTGATGCCCTAATTCCAAAAATGGCCGACTTTGTAATTGAAGTGCCCAAAACAACTGATGAGTTGATGCCACTTGTATCGGTCGTTCCTCTACAATTGTTGTCATATCATGTTGCAGTTATGAGAGGGTGCAACGTTGATCAACCTAGAAACTTAGCTAAATCTGTAACAGTAGAATAATGAAAAAAATCATCAACACCAGCAGTGCCCCTGCGCCAATAGGCCCTTACTCGCAGGCCGTTGAAACTAACGGAATGTTATATGTTTCAGGTCAAATTCCTATTATCCCAGAAACCGGTGAGCTATGTTCATCATCAATTGAAGACGAAACAGCTCAAGTGATGAAAAACCTGGGTGCCATATTATCAGAAGCCGGAACTTCATTTAGCAAAGTCGTAAAATGCTCCATTTTCGTTAAAAATATGGGCGACTTCGCTAAAATTAATGAGGTATACGGTCGCAGTTTCACCGACAATCCACCGGCTAGGGAGACTGTGGAGGTAAGCGGTTTGCCCAAAGGTGTAAATGTGGAGATATCCTGTATTGCCGAAGTAGGATAAGTATCTTCGCAAAAATTTTCTGAATGTCAAAAGTACGAGTAAGGTTTGCCCCAAGCCCAACTGGGGCTTTGCACATTGGAGGTGTAAGAACCGCCCTTTACAATTATTTATTTGCCAAAAAAAACAATGGCGATTTTATTCTGAGGATTGAAGACACAGATAAGAAAAGAGAGGTACAGTGGGCTGAAAATTATATCAATAATTCATTGAACTGGTTGGGGATTGAACCGGACGAGAGCCCAAACAAAGGCGGTGATTTCGGTCCTTACAAGCAATCGGATCGCAGTGAGATTTACAGAAAATATGCGTTACAATTGGTTGAGGAGGGAAAGGCTTACTACGCTTTCGATACTGCTGAGGAACTAGATGCCATGCGAGAACGGTTGAAGGTAGCCAAAGCGAGTTCTTTGAATTATAACGCCATTAGCCGAACACAAATGAAAAACTCTCTGACATTGTCAGATGATGAGGTTGAGCGTAGAATAAAATCCGGAGAGCCATATGTGATAAGAATTTGTATTCCGCTTAAGGAGGAAATCCGTTTTAACGATTTGATTAGAGGTTGGGTGGTCGTTCACTCTTCTACCATGGATGATAAAGTGTTGTTGAAATCAGATGGTCTGCCAACCTATCATCTGGCCAATATCGTGGATGACCATCTAATGAAAGTGACTCATGTAATCCGAGGTGAAGAATGGTTGCCGTCTGCCCCTTTACATGTTTTATTGTATCAGTTCTTAGGTTGGGAAGACACAATGCCAAGTTTCGCCCATCTCCCATTGATTTTAAAACCAGATGGGAATGGCAAACTCAGCAAACGGGATGCTGAAAAGCATGGATTCCCAATTTTTCCTTTGAGTTGGAAAGAGGGTGAAAATATGGTTCAGGGATTTAAAGAAACGGGTTATTATCCTGATGCATTTTTGAACTTCCTGGCACTTTTAGGCTGGAATCCCGGCACTGAACAGGAAATATTTTCCATAGACGAAATGATCGACGCATTTTCCATAGAAAAGATTAACAAGTCTGGGGCGAAGTTTGACATTCAAAAAGCTGAGTGGTTCAATCAGCAATACCTTAAAAACAAGCCAGATGAAGAGTTGGTTGCAGAGTTAACCGAACAGGCTTCAGTGAATGGTCATACGATTGATCAAAATAAAGCGGTAGCCATTGTTTATCTTATGAAAGACAGGGTGACATTTTCTTGGGAGCTTTATTCAAATGCAAAATTCTTTTTCCATGCTCCAGAGGACTATGATCAATCAGTCACTTCAAGTAAATGGACGCCAGAAGCTGTGAATGTGTTAAAGGCCTTTTCAGAAAAAATAAGCTCACTTAAGCTTGACACTCCAGATGAATTTAAGCAAGTGTTACTCAAAGTTTTAGATGAAAAAGGTGTTAAAATGGGGAAAGTGATGCAAGCGCTTCGCGTATCACTAACCGGCGAAGGAGCCGGACCGGACCTTATGGGAAGCCTGCCGATTTTGGGGAACAAAGAAGTGGCAGAACGTATCCAGCAAGCCATTTCAACAATCAAGGCTGCATAAGATAATCTGCAGTATTACTGTATAAATTTCTGTCGACATTAGTGCTGATTAGCATTAATTTTATCAACCGATGTAACAACAGATGCCCAGACCATTTCATTTCGGAGAAGATTCATTAACGGTTTCCAAGTCTCTTGCTATATCAAGAGGTTTGGTTGATTCCGAGATACCTCCTAAATCCGTAGAGAAAATCAATGCAAGCACTGCCACTGTCAATGCAATTGTAGATAGCGGCAGGGTGGTTTATGGTGTAAATACAGGTTTCGGATCGTTGTGCAACAAGGTAATATCCAAAGCTGATACACGGAAACTTCAGGATAATATCCTCAGAAGCCATAGTGTAGGTGTCGGTGGGCCAGTTCCATTGGAGATTGCCAAGCTGATGCTTGTTTCAAAAATCCAGGCATTGAGCAAAGGTTACTCTGGCATTTCACTTGAGGTTTTGGAAAGGATTCTTTGGCATCTAAATAGTGGCTTTACGCCGTTTGTGCCTATCCAGGGATCGGTTGGCGCCAGTGGTGATTTAGCGCCCTTGGCGCATCTGTTTCTACCGCTCATAGGCCTCGGTCAACTTTGGGATGGCAACCAATACGTTGATTCAGCTAAAATTTTGCAACAAGAGGGGCTTGCACCCCTCCAACTTGGTCCGAAAGAAGGGTTGGCGTTGATCAACGGCACTCAATTTATTGCCGCATATGGTGTACTGGCCGTAGAGCGGCTCCATAACTGCCTCGAGGCAGCAGACATTATTGGCGCAATGAGCCTTGAGGGCATTCTTGGATCCCAAGCGCCATTTGATAAAGATTTGCATAGTTTGAGACCCTATACTGGCTCTCAATTGGTAGCGCACCGACTAAGAGCCTTGTTGAAAAACTCTCAGATGGTGGAATCCCATATAGATTGTGAAAGGGTTCAGGACCCTTACAGCATGCGGTGCATGCCCCAAGTACATGGAGCTTCAAGGAATGCCTGGTTGCATCTCAAACAGTTGGTTGAGACTGAACTCAATTCAGTTACGGATAACCCTATAATTTTTGACGAAAACAAGACGATCAGTGGGGGCAATTTTCATGGGCAATTATTGGCATTGCCTATAGATTATGCTTCAATAGCCGCCGCTGAGTTGGGTAACATATCTGATCGTAGGACTTACTTGTTGCTTGAAGGTGGCGCTGAAGGTTTACCAAGTTTATTAATGAACAACACCGGGATCAATTCAGGATTCATGATCCCACAGTACACTTCGGCAGCGCTTGTGAGCGAAAATAAGTCGCTGTGCTTCCCAGCATCAGCAGATAGTATTCCGACTTCACTCGGACAGGAAGACCATGTCAGTATGGGTTCCATATCGGGGCGAAAGCTCAATCAAATAATTGATAACCTTGAAAACATTTTGGCTGTTGAGTTGGTATCTGCAGCTCAGGCATTTGATTTTAGAAGGCCAATGAAATCTGGATTGGTTATAGAGACATGCCATGAGTTAATCCGAAGCCATATTGACCACGCAGAAGAAGATCGGGTATTTGCAGATGATATTCAAAAGGCAAACGGCTTAATTGTATCAAGAAGCCTTGTAGAGACCGCGAATGAATCTGCAGCCCAAAACAACATTGACCTAAACGGAGAATATGATGAATTATACGGACTTCATTAAAACTTACGCCAATCATCCAAATTATAAAGCACCAATAGGGACAACGCTACATGCTAAATCATGGCAAACGGAGGCACCACTACGGATGCTACTGAACAACTTGAATGAAGAAGTAGCTGAAGACCCTGAAAATTTGGTAGTCTATGGTGGCACAGGTCAAGCTGCTAGAAATGTGGAATCACTTCAAAAGATCATCCAAATTCTTCTGGAGTTAAATGAAGACGAGAGCCTGCTGGTTCAATCTGGGAAACCAGTAGGTAAGGTGCGCACTCACCCCGAAGCTCCCAGGGTGTTAATTGCCAACTCTAATTTGGTACCTGCCTGGGCAAACTGGGAGCATTTTGAAGAACTTAAGGAGCGGGGACTAATGATGTATGGTCAAATGACGGCAGGAAGCTGGATCTATATTGCTTCGCAAGGCATTCTTCAAGGCACTTATGAAACATTTGTTGCCTGCGGGGTAAAACATTTTGGTGGATCTCTCAAAGGCAAGCTTGTGGTAACTGGTGGCTTAGGTGGCATGGGCGGCGCTCAACCTTTAGCAGCGACTATGGCAGGTGCAACATTTCTCGGAGTTGATGTTGATCCTGCCAGGATTCAAAAACGCATTGATACCCGATATTGTGATAAGATGACCTATGACTACGACGAGGCCATCACGTGGGTGCTGGATGCAAAGGAGAAGGGTGAAAATTTATCGGTCGGATTAGTGGGTGATATCGGAGACGTTTTGCAAAAACTCATTAACGACAACATCACCCCTGCAGTTTTAACCGATCAAACTTCAGCACATGATCCGGTTTTCGGTTATGTGCCACATGAATTGAGCCTACAGGAAGCCATTGATTTGAGAAAATCTGATCAAAAAAAATACAAAGACTTGTCATTAAAAAGCATGGCCCGGCATGTCGGCTTAATGCTTGAGCTCCAAAAGCGGGGCAGCAAAACTTTTGATTATGGCAACAACCTGAGAGAATTTGCAAGGCAGGGTGGTGAACCAAATGCCTTTGATTTTAATGGTTTTGTGCCGGAATACGTTAGGCCACTTTTTTGCCAAGGTAAAGGTCCATTCAGATGGGCTGCACTTTCTGGTGATCCTGAGGATATATTTACAACCGATCAGGCACTTATTGAAGCATTCCCTGAAAACACCCATATGATCAACTGGCTTCAGGAAGCTCAAAAGAAAGTAGCGTTTCAAGGTTTGCCTTGTCGGATTTGCTGGTTGGGTATGGGAGAAAGGGAAAAGGCTGGATTGATTTTCAACGATCTGGTAAAATCTGGAAAGCTAAAGGCTCCGCTGGTTATTGGCCGTGACCACCTCGACTGCGGATCCGTGGCTTCACCCAACAGAGAAACCGAGGGAATGCTGGATGGCTCCGATGCTGTTTCAGACTGGCCGTTGCTCAATTTAATGTCCAACACCGCCGGAGGTGCCACCTGGGTGTCTTTTCATCATGGCGGAGGTGTAGGCATGGGTTATTCTCAACATGCCGGTATGGTTGTGTTGGTTGATGGCACCGAAAGGGCTGAAAAATGTCTGAAAAGAGTGCTTCATAACGACCCGGCTATGGGTATCTTCAGACATACTGATGCAGGATATGAAGAGGCTCAAAAATTCTCAGATGACTTTAACCTGGGAGTTTAGAAGTTGTGATCAATATAGATGGTGAAAGCTGGCTACGGAGTAAAAGTGCTGGCAACCTGGGCAGCTAAAGAATACGCCTCACACAATGAAATCACCACGGTAAGGGTAACTAAAAAAGGCCTTTTCAGAACCTGGTATGCGGCTTTTTTAAAAGGAAATAAATGGCCTCCTTACTACGAACTATTTTTGAAGCAGATGGTGAAAAACTTAAAATCGATTGAATCCTGAGGTTAGCGATCTTTTTTGAAGTCGCCTTTCTTAATCGATTTGATTAACTGTGCCCAGGCCGCCGGATTAAGAAGAGATAGCGTAGGGTACATAAACCTGCCAGTTTGGGCAGCCATCTGTTGATCTACAAAATAGCGGTGGTTCATGCTGCCATCCATGGGTAAATCCCAGTAAAGTTGGGCCAGCACCTCAGGGCTAAGGGTTTCGTTCATCGCATCATACCGTCTTTGGTCTGGTAACTCAAGCGCAAGGATGGCATCTTTAAAAAGTTCTTCCGTTGGCCATGGAAAAATCTCTAAAGTTGGCAGGTACGTGGTGTCTGATTGAAGTTCAATCACCACTGTAAAGCTCTCCGTTTCTTTATTGAAGGGCACCTTGAAATGCTGCTTTTGATAGCTTACGGCACTTACAATCACACTGTCGCCCTCCAGCACCGGCATAGAAAAATACCCGTAATAATTAGAAGTTGTTCCTCTACCAGCCGTAGGTACATAAACATGGACACCCGGCACACCGCTGATGCTATCTTCTCCAACCACAATGCCTGAAAGCTGCACAATCCGGCCTGTGCCCTGTTCCTGCGCCATCGCCGCCTGGTTGCACACCAAAGCAATGAATAAGGCAATGAAAATACGCTTATAATTATGGAACAAACTACGTGTATTTAAAAGTTTGTAAATTAGGTAGGAGATTGATTGGCAAAAGTAACCGTAATTTTTGCAAATCAATTTCAAAACCTTTTGAACAAATACACAATGCACTTTTGGAGACAAATGTTGTTCGGGTGTAAAAGGGGTCTAAAATGAGGTTAAAAAATTTCAGTCTATCCTTTGGGGAGCAAATCTTCAAATCATTTGCTGATGAATCCCGCATCAGAATCCTCTATTTGCTTTATAAGAACAAGGAGCTGTGTATTTCAGATCTGGAGCACATATTGGGTTTCACACAAACCAAAACCAGCCGGCATGTAAATTACCTCAAGAATGCCGGCCTCGTAAGTTCCAGAAAAATAGATCAGTGGGTGTTTTATTTCCTGAAAGATGAAGTAGTTGACATCGTCTCCCAGATTTTTACTTATCTGAATAAAGACAGTGCATTAATTGCCGACCAGGAGACATTTAATATCTTACGGTCGAACAGGGAATTGGCCATTAATAGGATCGAGTCCCGAAATTGGCAACCTTAATTTGAAGCGCTACACTCACGTTTTTTTCGACCTTGACCATACCATCTGGGACTATGAGCGTAATTCGGTAGCAACTCTGACTGATCTTTATGATCGCTATAAACTGAATGAACAAACCGATCAAACCCTGCAATCATTTATTAAGACTTTTTCTATAGTTAATGATGAACTATGGCATGGCTTCCATCTTGGGACTATCTCCAAAGATGAAATTCGAGAAAGGAGGTTTCATCAGGTATTTAATCAAATGGGCATGAACAATGTTGAGTTTATCCCCGAATTCAGTAACGCCTATATCAAGGAGTGCCCAACAAAAGGTTTTGTAATACCAGGGGCAATTGAACTGCTGGACTACCTAAAGGGTAAATACCAATTACACATTATTACGAATGGCTTTGAGGATATTCAGCACATTAAGATGTCAACCACGGGAATGGATAAATATTTCGATGAGATTATTATTTCAGGCCTTGTGGGATACAGAAAACCCCAACGGCAGATTTTCAATATTGCTTTGGAACGCACCGGTGGCCGAAGAAAATCTTCCATCATGATTGGGGACAACCTGAACAGCGATGTAATCGGGGCCCGAAATGCCGAAATTGATCAGGTGTATTTTAATCCTAACGCACTGGAACATCAGGAGAGGATCACCTACGAAATCCGTGAGCTGATTGAGTTAAAGGGGATTTTGTAGTGCAATACAAGATTCCCAAGTCTCGCTCCTTCGTCTCTCGTAAGGGAATGACGCCGCTTTTAGTAGAGTTTTACACACCATTTAGAGCGTTAAAAAACCCTCATATCGCTTTCACTGTCATTTCAGAAAAAACATTTTACTCCACGTCATCCCCTTGCGAGTTTCAGCCTCTAGGCGAAAAACGAGACTTGGGAATCCCTCAACTTTTATACTCCTACTCATATCTCAAGCTCTTAACCGGATTGGCAACTGCTGCTTTTGTTGTATGAAATCCAATGGTGAATAAAGCAATCAATAATGAACCAATACCAGCAGCAACGAAAACCCATGGGCTAATTTCAACATGGTAGGCAAAGCCATTAAGCCAATCGCTCATGAAATACCAAACAATGGGCCAGGCAATCAGGTTGGCAAGCACAACAAGTTTCACAAAATTGCCGGATAGCTTCCCAACAATGTGCAAAACGGTTGCCCCCAGCACTTTTCTGATCCCAATCTCTTTGGTCTTTTGTTGTGTAACATAAAGTGCCAGCCCGAAAAGCCCCAAACAAGCGATCAATATCCCCAAAATTGCAAACGCCGATATTGTCTGGCTAAGGCGCTCTTCTGTTTCATACTGACGATTGAAATAACTGTCTACAAAATCGTAGGTAAGCGGTTTGGCAGGATACATGTCTTCCCAAATACCCTCCACTTCTGATAATGTAGATTTTAATTCACCACCCCTGATTCTAAGATTTAGAAAATTTAAACCCAGCAACGGAAAATTGCTGGCATGGATGCCAATAACTAAAGGGCCGATTTCATTGTGCAGCGACTGATAATGAAAATCATCTACTACACCTATTATTTTTCCGGGTTGGCTTGGTGCCCTACCTACCGTTTGTGGGTAAGCCAACTCACGATTCGGAGCCTCATCCAATTTCCATCCGAATTTTTTAACAGCACTTTTGTTGATTAAATAGTTAAGTGAATCACTTGGGCGGGACGGGTCAAAATCACGGCCTGCCAACAGTTTCAAACCAAAGGTTTTTGTGAAATCATAATCTGCATAAATGCCGTCCATCCGTTGGGCATCCTTATTGTCAAAGCCTTCAGGCGTCATAACCATCACATTGGAACTTCTCCCTGGGGCCCCGGAAGCCAGCGAGGCTTCAGCAACCCCACTAAGCATCAGCATTCTGTTCCTGAGAACATCAAGGTTGCTGTAAGGTTCGTTCCTGTCAACGGTCATGATCAAGATTTGATCTTTATCAAATCCAAGTTCCAGGTTCTTTAAAAAATAAAGTTGATCAACGATGATGAAGGTCGATGTTATCAGCACAACTGAAACGCCAAACTGAAATGCCACTAAAATTTTTCTCAACCACTGACTCACAGAATGGGGTTTGAAATTTTCTTTAAGCGCTGCTATAGGACTAAACGCACTCATTACCAGTGCGGGATAAAGGCCTGCTACCAGGCCTATCAAAATCAACAATGCCAATATTATAAGGCCTGATTCAAAATTGATAATCGTTGTTAGCGCTAATGATTTTTCAGTGAAACTATTAAACCCTCCTATTGCCAAATAACTAATTGCAAAGGCCAATAGCGCTGAAATAAACACCACCGAAATAGATTGAATAAAAAACTGCGCCACCATTTGACGCCTACCCGCACCCATCACCTTTCTAATCCCTACTTCTTTGGCTCTTTTGGCCAATTGGGCGGTAGATAGATTAATAAAGTTGATAGACGCTATAATCAGAATGAATAGCGAAATCGCTGAAAAGATGTAGATATATCTGATGTCGTTTGTTGGATAAAGCTCATATTCAAGGCCGGAAGTCAGATGGATATCTGTAATCGGGGCTGGCCAATAAGACATCTTCACTCCATTTTGTAGCATGCTAATCTCTGCCTGCCGGGCAACAGAATCAATTTTTGATGAGATTATCGAAACGTCTGTTTTAGGATGAACCTTGAAATAAATCCTCGTCCAAAAAAGCCCTTGAGGAGGTGGCATTGGGGCAAAATCATTTGACAGGAGATAGTCAAACTGGAGATGTGAATTTGCAGGAATGTCTTCCAAAACGGCCGTTACTTCAAAATTTCCCAAATTCGAAAATTCCAGCACCTTGCCGATTGCCTGATCATCTGGAAAAATCTTTTCAGCAGTCCGCTGAGTGATCACCACCGCATTTGGGCGGTTGATTGCATTATTTAAATCCCCTTTTACAGGTTTGAAACTAAAAATGTCGAAGAAGTTGGAATCAGCCCAAAATACCCGGCCGTAAGGGCCACCATCTACTGATCCATCGAAAATCTTTTCATCGTAGGTAATAAGTTGGTTCGATTTGCTGAGCGTGGTTATTCGCGTAAAGTTTTCTACTTCGGGTAGGTGCTCTTTCAAAGCCGGGGCCGCTTTAGATGGTGCCAACGCCCAAGTTCTTTCATTTCCGCCTATTTCTGAGTGTGAGTTGAGCCGATAGATCAATTCAAAGTCTTCTTGAAATTTATCGTAACTCAATTCATCAATGATGTAAAGTGAAATCAATAAACAGCAAGCGAGGCCAACAGCCAAGCCAGAAATATTGATCGCTGTGTGGGTCCGATTCCTGATCAATTGGCGAAATGCAATAATGAAATAGTTCCTGATCATGCCATTTGGGATTAGTTTATCAATAAATTTTATTGGGCGTAATAGCGACCACCTGAAAAGCAATAATGCCTCCTTTAAATACAGCCAGTGTGCTTTTCGCTTTGATGACTTGATTGATAAATCCGCATATATTTCTTCCAAATCACCCCTGATATCATGGTAATAATCAGGATGACAGAATTTTTTGAAGAGCCAGTCAGCGAATTGCTTTATCATTACTCGTTTCTTAAAATGATGGCCGGATTACATAATGTCGCCTTTATAATCTCTTTTGAGACTGTTAGGAGCGAAAGCACAAAAATTGATATCAGTGCTATTAAATAAATCATCACGTCGGGTGATATCCTGTAGGCATAGCTGTTGAGCCATTCCCTTGTGCCGAAGTAGGCAATGGGCATTCCCACCAGCGCTGCAATTAAAATCAAGGCCATGAGGGCTTTTGTAAGCAGTAAGAATATTGAACCAATTGAAGCACCTAAAACTTTCCTTACCGCCACCTCCTTTAGCTTTTGCGAAATCATATAAGTCACTAACCCAAAAAGCCCAATGCATGTAATAAACACTGCAATAGCAGAAAATAGATTGATCAATGCCCCGAACTTACTGTCCTTTTCATAGATATTGTTGATCCTATCATCTAAAAATTGGTACTCAAAGGGATAAGAAGGCAATACGGTTTGCCATGCATTTTCAATTATTCCGATAAGTTCGCCGGGGTTAGAATTGGATGCTTTTACATATACATAGTTGCTGGCATTTTCCCGGAGAAACATGACCATGGGCTCAATTTCATTGGTAAGTGTTTTAAAATGAAAATTTTCTGCTACACCAACGATCTCCCCATACATCCCTCCCTGTCCGTTTAACATGATCTTTTTTCCTACAGGATCATCCCAGCCAAGAATAGACTTTGCGCTTTGGTTTATGATGAATTGATAGGTGGTATCGAGGTTGTAACTTCTATCATAACTGCGGCCTGCTGTAATTTCAATGTCAAGAGCTTCAATAAAATCATAGTTCACGGGATAAATCGCCATTTGTGTACCGGTGGGGTCTGCGTCCGGCTCCTGTGAAATGACCCGGTAAGAGCCATGAAGACCTTCCAAGCCAAGTCTCGCTGCTCCGACTTTATGAATAACTGAATTGCTCTCAATTTCATTTTTTAATGAGTTGTATTGAGCTCTCATCAAATCATTTCTAAGCGGCATTATCAGCACCTGATCTTTGTTAAACCCCAGATCTTTGGCCCTCAAATAATTGAGCTGTTCCTGAACAGTAAAGGTTGCAACCAGTAATATTATTGCTACCCCAAACTGAAAGGTTAACAATAACATTCGTAGTAATGATTTTGATCCAGCTTGTTTCCCGCTTCCTTTGAGGGCCTTGAGGGGTTGAAATTTTGAAAGCAACAATGCAGGATATATTCCGGACGCCAACCCAATTAATCCCACTAATAGTAATGAAACAAGGATTAAGGACGTCCATTTATCAGTAGGAATAAGTAAAGTCGTCCCCATAAATTGATCGAGGGATTGATAGCCCAAAGCAATCACACCGACGGCAATAAATGCTGAAAGTGTAATCGTAAGCATGGCTTCAACAAGCAATTGAAAAAGAATTTCTCTTTTGGAAGAACCCAAAATTTTTCTGATACCTATTTCCTTGAACCTTTTAGAAGATCTGGCGGTGAACAGGTTTACATAATTGAAGCAGGAAATAAACAGAACAATGACACCTACAACTGTCAGAATTTGTGAGTAAATGATGCTACTTACAGCACCAATTCCAACCCCATCAGAATAGCTATGCAGATAAATGTCTTCAAGCGGCATCAGGGTAAATGACATCCGTTCGCTGGCTTCAGCTGATGTGTTTTTTGCAATTAAGTTTTGCATTTTTTCATTCAAAAGGGCCACGTCCGCCCCTTTTTCAAGAACCAGGTAGGTGTAAAAAGTGAACCAACCCCAACTATTCAAATCAGCATAAGTGGGCGGCTCAAACCCCGACATTGCCACCAAAATGTTTGGATTGAGATGTGAGTTCTTATCTGGCTTGGCCAAAACACCTGTTACCTCTAAAATGTGCTCATTGTCTAATTCGAGTTGTTTGCCCATTGGGTCTGCATCACCAAAAAATTTAACGGCTACATCTTCGCTGATGACAACAGAATTAGGATAGGTCAAACTCCGCCTAGGGTTGCCTGATTTAAGCTCAAAATCGAAGACTTCAAAAAAAGTTGAGTCGGCGTAAGTTATCTCATGGAAAAACCCTTTGTCGCCATAGGCAAGAAATTGCAAGTCCCCGCCACCTGAATTGCCCCTCCTCAAGCGAACGAAATTGGCTACTTCTGGTAGTTCTGATACCATTGCCGGACCAGCCGCGGGAACTGAGCTAACATAGTGATTTACTGCCGAACCCGATTTGATGTTCAGCTCCAGTCTGTAGGTATTTCTTTGTTTCAGATGATGTTGATCAAAGCTTAATTCATTAATTACAAAGAGGGCGATCACAATTGAGCATGTAAACCCTAACGACAGGCCCAGTATATTTATTAATGAGTAGCTTTTATGGGCAGTTAATTGCCTCAATGCTAATTTCAGATGGTTAAGAAGCATAAAAGAATTGTTATGGTTTTTTAGAAGTGGCTTTGTGAGCGGTGGCCGTAAGAGCGCCAACACCTCTTTTAAGTAAAGAACCTCAACCGCCAGTTTTGTGTGCCGATTTACCAATCGGTTATTGATTTCTTCAAGGTCACCCCGGATGTCAGTATAGTAATCGGGGTGGCAGAGTTTTTTTAAAAGCCAGTCAGCAAAACGCTTAATCATGACATTTTTGGTTCAAGGGCTACTTTAGGAATGGCATTCCAGAGTTCAAGACGCACATCTTTAGAGTATTCCAAAGCCTTTTTGCCATAGGCAGTAATGTTGAAATAGCGCTTCGGCCGCCCACCTCTTTGCTCAGTGGCCTCCCCCTCACGGGATTCCAGATAACCTTTTTGCTCCATCCGCCTTAAAGCTGACTGCAGGGCACCTACACTTACTTTTCTTTGGAGTCTCGTTTCAATTTCTTCTTTGATGGCCACCCCGTAAGCCTCATCATATAGTACCCCTACAGTGAGGAGCACTACTTCTTCAAATTCACCCAATTGGTATTTTTTCATCGAATTTCCTAAATGTAGTATTGAAGTTAGGAGCTTAATACGCAAATTCCTAAATGTAGTTTTGCTGGCTTAAGGTTCAGCAGCCTGACGTATTGTGAATTGCAGGGAGTGGGTTAATCTTCTTTTTTAGGTGGAATTG
Organism: Cyclobacteriaceae bacterium; assembly: GCA_040222875.1. Classification (GTDB taxonomy): domain Bacteria; phylum Bacteroidota; class Bacteroidia; order Cytophagales; family Cyclobacteriaceae; genus JAJCYL01. The sequence continues at coordinate 130,412 of JAVKCG010000028.1, forward strand.
TTAGGTTGTCAAGGATGCTGTCGATTTTAGAAGCATAGTCCACACTATCATCCTGATGGAAAATAAGCTCTGGAATTACCCTTACTTGCTTTCCGATTTTTTTCCCAAGTTCCCTTCTAACCTCACTCTTGTGTTTGTTTATTTTATCAAGACCCGTCACTGCGTCTTTTTCCATCACAAAGCTGAGGAAGACATTGGCCACGCCAAGATCTGGGCTCATTCTAACCTGGGTCACAGAAACCATCATTGTACCTAACTGGTGTGTTAAATTGCGCTGAAAAATCATTGCCAATTCCCTTTGAATCATTCGGGAATATTTCTGTTGTCGCATTGATTCCATTTGTCCTCTCCGGGTTAAAAGTTGATCAAGGTATTATTTCTCAAACTTAGCAAGTAACTTATCCACCTCGTTGTCCGGATTGCCGCAAGAATCCCCAGGTTGAACCGTTTTTCCGCAGAAGCCACAAGCAGCCCCATCTTTATTCAAATAAGGGTTTTGTGATGCGCAGGTGCCCTTAAATTCACCTTTCTTTAAGAAGATCAGGCGTACCGACATCAGAACAAAAAATATAGCAATTATTCCAATTCCCAGTAAGATGGTAGTCATCTGATAAAGATTTTTGTAAAGTTAATCATTTAGCTTTGTCAACGCCTGAGCTGGCGATTAGTTCCCAATTATTGACATCGGTATAACATCGTGAATGTGCTCTTTTTTATCTTATTGCTAATAACGGAGTCTCAAAACTCCAAACCTGAAAAAATAGTTGACGATTTCTATAAATGGTATGTTGAAGGGGGGTATTTAGAATCGAAACCTAGGATCATTGAAACTAGTAATGGCGGTACAGGTTTAGACTACAATATATATAAATCGACACACCGCAAAATGCGATTTGCGGACGATTTCATAGACAGATCATTTAAGGTATTTCAAAATTGCGGTGAAAAACTTGCCAAGATTCCCTACACAGAATTCAGAAAAATAGATGACATAGAAGAGTTTGAGAAGTTAGATTGCTCATTTCAATTTTGGCAATGGTTTGGATTGACCATGGAACCATATGATCATCATGAAATAGGAGATGTAATTCAGCTATCAACCTTAAGTTATAAAGTATTAGTCCACCTATTCTGGAACAATTCTGACAAAATTGACAGGTCAATACCGGTGACTGTCGAATTGAGAAATAGGAAATGGATAATTGTAGATATTGAGGTTGAAAGACCTGATGATTAAATTCATATATGAAAGAAATAATCAAAACTGAAGATCCAAAAAGAGAGCAAAAACTCAAGGCGTTTGATCGGCTTTTGACCATTATGGATGAGCTTCGGGAAAACTGCCCATGGGATAAAAAGCAAACCCTCGAAAGCCTTCGTCACTTAACAATTGAAGAGACCTATGAACTCTCAGATGCCATTATTAATAACGACCTGAGTGAAATCAAAAAGGAATTGGGGGATCTGATTTTGCACATTGCATTTTATTCAAGAATTGGGTCAGAAAAGGAGGCTTTTGATATAGCTGACGTACTCAATGGAATATGCGATAAACTAGTAAACCGGCACCCACACATCTATGGAGATGTTGAGGCTTCTGATGAAGAAACCGTCAAAGCAAACTGGGAAAAAATCAAGCTCAAAGAAAAGGGCAACAAGTCGGTTTTAGGTGGTGTGCCGGGGTCATTACCCGCCCTGGTGAAGGCCATGCGTATTCAGGAGAAAGCCAGGGGCGTTGGCTTTGATTGGGATGACCAGGAACAGGTTTGGGAGAAAGTGGAAGAAGAGATGGATGAGTTTAAATCAGAGACTGATCAACCGAAACGACAATCTGAGTTTGGTGACCTGCTGTTTTCGTTGATCAACTATGCCCGCTTTGTAGACATTAATCCTGAGGACGCCCTCGAACGAACCAACAAAAAATTTATCAAGAGATTTCAATATTTGGAAACGGAATCTTCGAAAAATGGAGAGTCCCTGCATGAAATGACACTGGAGCAAATGGATGCATACTGGGAAAAAGCAAAAGACGTTGTATAGCGGTGCGTGGATTATATCTACTTTTTACGCTTTTCTCTTTAAATACATTTGCTCAAAAGCTGTCCTATCCTGAGCGAATAATTGAAACCCTGACATTCCCTGAAATGCATGGCAGGGGCTACATTAACAACGGACACAAGCTTGCGGCAAATTTTATTGCTTCTGAATTTCAAGCACTGGGGCTTCAATCATTCAGCATTAATTATCAGCAGCAATTTCCGATCACCGTCAATACTTTTTCTAAAGTGAGGTTAGCTGTTGATGGCAAAAAGCTTCAACCAGCAATCGACTACCTGATTGACCCATCTTCACCAGGAATAAAAGGCAATTTCGACTTAGTAAACATTGAAATAGACTCGCTGTTAAATAACACCGCCGATTGGGTAAAGGAAATCAAAACAACTGAACAGGCCATTTTGCTAAACAAGGTTGGATATGATACGCTGTCAACTGAAAACAAAAAGGTAATTGATGGTTTTATCGAGGTGCTGATATATGATCAAAGGATTAAGGTGCCGCTTCTAATTATTAGGTCCGACGATAAACTGACATGGGGCGTTAGCCAGCAGTTGGCCCCTCGAACAACTATTTATTTAAAGGATAGCCAGGAGCTTCCAGCAAGCATTGGAAAAGTTCATGTAAACATAAAAAACGAACAGAGAAATGAGATTGAGAGCCAGAATGTTATTGGAATGATTCGTGGAAAGCGGTCTGACTCGCTCATCATGGTTACTGCTCATTATGATCACCTTGGTATGCTGGGCGGTTCCTATTTCCCTGGAGCCAATGATAACGCTAGCGGTGTAGCAATGATGCTTGATATTGCCAGGTTTTATTCTTTTGAGCAAAAACCTGAATTCAACACCCTTTTTATTGCATTTGGAGGAGAAGAGGCTGGATTGATAGGCTCAAAATATTACACTCAGCGACCTATTTACCCATTGAAAAAAATCAAGTTTCTGGTTAACCTCGATATGGTTGGCACTGGTGATGATGGGATAACGGTTGTAAACGGATCGCTCTATAAAAAGGAATTTGCATTACTGAATTCCATCAATAAGCAAACATCTTTTTTGCCAGAAATTAAATCCAGAGGCGCCGCCTGTAATAGCGACCATTGTTCGTTCTATGAAGCTGAAGTGCCTTCATTCTTTATTTACACATTAGGTGGGATACAGGCATATCATGATGTAAACGATAGGTTCCAAACCCTTCCTTTGACCCAATTCGCAGAGCTAAAACAGCTACTTATTGCATTTATTGACAGTCTATAACAACTGGTCGGTTTCAGGGTTTTACCCCATTTATGGTTATCATTATTGAGAAGGATTTGAAGAAATCCCTCCTTTCTAAATGGAATTAATCCGTAAAGCACTTTTGATATCGGTGTTGGTTACAGTTGCTGGTTGTAATCCAGGTCCTGAACCGGAGGTAGTGGTGGAAGCAGAGGATATTGAACCGATCGATTTTGATCTGGATGCAATCATAGCCAGGGGGTCACTACGGGTAATAATTGACAATAGTTCCACCGGTTATTTTGTGTATAAAGGTCAACCCATGGGTTATGAATACGACCTGCTGGATAGATACGCCAGGGAGATTGGTGTTGGCTTAGAGTTTCACCTCACCACAAACCTGGATCAAACTTTTGACCTGCTGAACCTTGGGGTCGGAGATATTATCGCTTATAGCCTCACGGTAACAAAGGGCCGTAAAGAAAAAGTGGCGTTTACGCAAAGCCATATCCAAGCCAGGCAAATGCTCATACAGCGTAAACCTGACAATTGGAGAAACCTTAAAAGGCATGAAATTGAACAAGGCCTGATTAGAAATCCTAATGAACTGATTGGTAAAAAAGTGCATGTAAGATTGGGATCTGCGTATGCAAGCAGATTAGCAAACCTGTCAGATGAATTAGGCGATGACATTGAAGTAATCGAAGATTTCCAGGAGGCATCCACAGAAGAAATAATTCAAATGGTGGCAGATGGAAATATTGACTTCACCATTGCTGATGAACATGTGGCTATGGTAAATGCCACCTACCATCAAAATATTGATGTGAAAACACCGGTCAGTTTCCCTCAGAATATAGCCTGGGCTGTTAGAAAAAATTCCCCGAAACTACTTGAATCGTTAAATAACTGGATTGATGTAATGAAGAAGAAGCCAGACTATTATGTCATCTTCAATAAATATTTCAAAAACCCTAAAACACACCTTGCCAGGGCCAGGAGTGATTACTCCAATATTTCCGGCAGCAAAATTTCACCTTATGATGATCTGATTATTAAGGCTGCCCAAGAGCTTGGGTGGGATTGGAAATTATTGGCTGCCCAGGTTTATCAGGAGTCTAACTTTAATCCGAGAGCGAAATCTTGGGCAGGGGCGGTTGGGTTAATGCAACTGGTTCCACGAACTGGTATGGCCTATGGAGTTACTGATCTGGAAAACCCTGAAAAGAGTATTGAAGCTGGCACTAAGCATATCAAGTGGCTTAATAGATATTGGAAAGAAAAGGTGCCTGATAGTTTAGAGCGAGTGAAATTCATACTGGCGTCGTACAATGTGGGCCAGGGGCATGTACTGGATGCTTACAGATTAGCAGAACAAAACCTGGAAGATTCAGATAACTGGGAAACGGTAAGTAAATTTTTACTGAAAAAATCAGAAGAGAAATATTACCGCGATCCTGTGGTAAAATATGGCTATTGCCATTGTGAGGAACCAGTGCAATATGTGGAAAACATCTTTGAGCTGTACGACCATTACTCCACGCTAATGGCAACTGATAGTACGGCGGCCTCCAGTTAAAATCTATGCATTTTTGACTACTGCTATTATCCCGTTATTTTTAGGCCACTTTTGATCAAAGCATTGCCATGACCCCTCAGATAGAGAAACTTTACAAAGAATACAGGAAGATAAGACCTGTCAAAGTCGATATTCAACAATTCACTTACCTGGTGAATTTGTTTCCGGCAATGCTGGTAGTAATGAGTGATGATTTACTTGATACTACCGAGTGGGATGCTGTAAAAAGTCTTGCAAGGGCGTTAGCCCAAAGTTTACCCGACGAACCAATGACACCAGAAGAAGAGGAAGGGCTTGAACGGGTTTTTGTTACAGAATTCAGATATCTGTTAGACAATACTGAAAGGTGGAAATCCAAATTCTTAAATGCGCTGACTGACTATATTCGGCAAGATGAAGGCAACAAAGAGTTCGTTCTGGAAGCCATGTATTTATTTGCCAATGCTTCTGATGGTATTTCCCCCGAAGAACAAGCCGCAATTAATGACCTCTCAAGAAGGTTAAACCTGGAGCATTAATCCTAAGAAAACTACTTTTCAACCTATTCCGACTTTTCACTCATGGAAATGATGCAGTTTTCCAGGCATCTTTTGCATAGATTGATTTTTGTTTAAAAAATCACAGAACCTGTATGAGACCAATTGTCACTACCTTATTGTTAGCCTTTCTGGCATCATCTACGCCGGCTCAACGAATAGACCCATCTTTTTTTCAAGATCTGGAATACAGAATGATTGGGCCTTTCAGGGCCAGCAGAACTGTTGGCGGTATAGGAATTCCAACTCAGCCTAACGTGTTCTTTGTTGGGGTTAATAATGGCGGTGTCTGGAAAACTGATGACTATGGCCGCACCTGGAACCCTATTTTTGATGAAGCTCCGACAGGCTCAATTGGTGATTTAGCCATTTCCCCTGGCAACCCGAATATCATTTACGTTGGCACTGGTGAAGGCCTGCACCGACCTGACTTGGCTGTCGGCGATGGTATCTTTAAATCAACCGACGGAGGAAAAACATGGGAACACATCGGTTTAAAAGATGTTCAGCAGGTGGGTCGAATAATCGTTCATCCTACAAATCCGGATATAGTATTTGTAGCAGGCTTGGGCCACCCATATGGTGCCAATGAAGAGCGGGGTGTTTTCAGATCAACAGATGGGGGTGATACATGGGAAAAGGTTCTTTATATCAATCATAATACAGGGGCCATTCAGGTAGAGTTCGATCCGACTAACCCCAACATACTCTTTGCTGACATGTGGGAACACCAGGAGGGACCATGGGAAAACGCCAAATTTTCGGGGCCAAATAGCGGTCTCTACAAATCAACAGATGGAGGAACGAGTTGGAATAAACTGTCAAAAGGGCTACCCACGGCTGAAGATGGATTGGAAAGAATTGGTGTCGGGATTTCTCCAAGCGATCCACGCAGGATGTACGCTACAGTTAATGCCAGGGTCAATGGTGGCATCTATCGCAGCAATGATGCGGGTGAAAGCTGGGAACTAGTTACAACCGATTATAGAATTTGGGGCCGTGGCAACGATTTCGCAGAACTTAAAGTTCATCCAGAAAACCCCGATGTGGTATATTCAGCTAATATCGCAGCGTATAGATCAGATGATGCTGGTAAAACGTGGACATCAGTTAAAGGGGCACCCGGAGGCGACGATTATCACCGAATTTGGATCAATCCAAATCAGCCAGAAATTATGCTTTTTGTGGCAGACCAGGGAGCTGTGGTTACCGTAAATGGAGGAAAAACCTGGAGTTCATGGTATAATCAGCCCACAACACAGTTGTACCATGTCACTACTGATAATCAGTTTCCTTATTGGGTATATGGTGGCCAGCAAGAAAGCGGAGCTATCGGAACAGCCAGCCGTGGCAATGGTGGGCAGATTTCTTTCAGGGATTGGATGGGTGTTGGCTCTGATGAATACGCTTATGTGGCGCCTGACCCAAAAGACCCAAACATCATTTATGGAGGTAGGGTAATGCGTTTTGATAAGCGAACAGGGCAGTCTCAAAATGTGGCACCTGAAGCTTTGAGAAGCGGCAAATACCGCATCCTTAGAACCATGCCCTTAATGTTCCATCCTGCGGATGACAACACTTTATTTTTTGCCACTAATGTGCTTTGGAAGACGACATCCGGAGGAAAAAATTGGGAAATTATCAGCCCTGATTTGAGTAGGGAACAACCTGAGGTGCCAGAAAGTGTGGGCGATTTCAAAACTCCAGAAATGGAAACTATGCCAAGAAGAGGTGTAATTTATGCGCTTTCACCATCCTCTATCAATCCCAACAAAATCTGGGCAGGAACTGATGATGGTCTTGTTCACATTACAACCGATGGCGGTGCAAATTGGAAAAATGTTACTCCTCCGGATATAAAATCATGGGATAAAATATCCCAAATCGATGCCTCTCATTTTGATGAGCAGACGGCTTATATCGCTGTAAATGCAATTAGAAAAGATGATCTAAGGCCACACATATATCGAACTAAGGATGATGGTGTAACATGGAAAAGAATCGTATCTGGTATTCCAACAGATGAGCCAATCAATGTAATCAGGGAAGACCCTAAACAGCCTGGATTGCTGTTCGCAGGATCTGAAAAAGCCGTTTATTTCTCAGCAGATGACGGAGAGAATTGGCAATCATTAAGAATGAATATGCCTGCATCTTCTATGCGTGATTTAGTAATTAAGGAAGATGATCTAGTGGTGGGAACACATGGAAGGTCAATTTGGATTTTAGACAATATCGGCCCACTTCGGGAGCTGGCGTCAATAACAGAAAGCACAAAACTTTTCAAGCCAGTCGCTACTTACAGGGTTCGGGACAACATGTTTCTGGACACACCCTTGCCACCTGAAGAACCAGCTGGACAAAATCCGCCTGATGGGGCAATTTTGGACTACTACCTCGACGAAAATTCATCGGAAGTGAAATTGGAAATTCATACCACCAACGGAGATTTAATCAGGTCATTCTCCAGCAATGATGTTGATGAATTTGTTGATACCACCTCACTACCACATCCAACCTATTGGATTAGGCCGAATAACAAATTGAGCACTGAAGCAGGCCACCATCGATTCATTTGGGACTTACGCTATGCGCCTCCGGTTGGCACCAATCGGGAATTTGCAATTTCAGCTGTGCATCAAAATACGGCATCTGGGCCTAAGGGGCCATTCGTTGCACCAGGCGATTATCTGGTAAGACTTAGTGCAAACGGTCAAACTTCTGACAACACTATTACAATTAAAATGGATCCAAGAGTTTCGGCAAGCATCGGAGATATTGAATTGCAAACCGAACTTTCAATGAAATGCTACAATGGGTATTTAGCTGCTCAAAAAATCCGTGAGAGTATTGACCAGGCGATTAATGCGGGAAAAAACAACAGTAAAAAACTTCAGGCGATCAAAAAGCTCAGAGGAGAGGGTCAGCCAGGAAACCCTGATTTCATGTATGGAAGCATTTATGAAAAGGATGCGAGTGAAGAGACCATCGTTGGGCTTCAGCATAAATTACTTTTCATGCTTAATTTGTTGCAAAACGCCGATGCCAGACCGACCAATCAGGCAGAAGAGGCAGTACTTAAATTAGAAGGGACTTTGAATACGTTAGGTGATAGATGGGGTGAATTGAAGTAAACCTTTATTTAGTTTCTGTAACGATTACTTAAATCCCAAAAGATTCTTTTACCTTATCAACATGGTCAAGCTTTTCCCAGGTAAAGAATTCAAGAGGCTTCAGTTCTTTGGTTTTAATCTCCTGAGTGCCTACTCCATTTTCAGTGATCTCCAACCTTATCAGTTCGGTATCCCTTGTAAATGACTCTCTTCCCATGTGACCATAAGCTGCTGTTTCGGAAAAAATCGGATTCTTGAGCCCGAATCTTTCAACGATAGCCTTTGGTCGCATATCGAAAATACCGGAAACTTTTTCAGCAATTTCTTCATCGCTCAAACTCACTTTGGCAGTGCCATATGTGTTGATATTAAGGGATACGGGCTTTGAAACTCCGATCGCATAGGCTACCTGAACAAGTGCTTCATCCGCCAAACCGGCGGCTACTAAATTCTTGGCAATGTGTCTTGAAGCATATGCTGCGCTGCGATCCACTTTTGAAGAATCTTTTCCCGAAAATGCTCCCCCACCGTGAGCACCTTTACCGCCGTAAGTATCTACAATAATTTTTCTACCGGTTAATCCAGCGTCTCCATGTGGGCCGCCAATCACAAATTTCCCAGTTGGATTAACGTGGTAGACCGTATCCTCGGTCAGTAATTCAGTTGGGATCACCCGCGGCACTAAAATCTTTATTACATCTTCACGGATTTTATCCAGCATTACCTGCTCACTTGCATCAAATGGGTCATGCTGTGTTGAAAGAACCACGGTATGCACCCTGGTCGGTTTGTTGTCATCACCATACTCAATGGTCACCTGTGCTTTGCTATCAGGTCTCAGGTATGGCATCAGGTGAGCCTCATTTTTCCTAATGTTGGCAAGTTCTTTTACAAGTTGATGAGAGAATGACAGTGCCATTGGCATATACTCAGGGGTTTCGTTTGAGGCATATCCAAACATCATTCCCTGATCGCCGGCTCCCTGGTCTTTATCCACGCCCTTGCCTTCGTCTACACCCTGGGCTATGTCTGGCGATTGACTGTGTAGCGTAACCATAACCCCACATGACTCAGCATCAAATTGATAATCATCACTTGTGTAGCCGATTTTCTTAATCGTTTCCCTAACTATATCCTGTATTTCAACATAAGCTTTGGTGGTGACTTCACCGCCAACCACCACCAACCCTGTGGTTACAAAAGTTTCGCAGGCCACCCTTGAATCAGGATCCTGAGTGAGCATGGCATCTAGAATGGCATCCGAAATTTGGTCTGCTACTTTGTCGGGGTGGCCTTCAGAAACAGATTCTGAAGTGAATAAATAAGGCATGTAATCGGCTATTTATATTAGAAAGGCCGCAAAGTTAATCAGCATTGGAAAAGCATCAATATTGAATGAATAAATACTGTCTGTCAAGATGTCACCTGATGCCTTTATGGAACAGAATTTGAAAATGCGCCTTCGTCATTAAAAAAAATACTTATTAAGATGAAAGAGACTGGTACTATATCAATTAATACCGAAAACATATTTCCGATAATCAAAAAATTCCTTTATTCAGATCATGAAATCTTTCTAAGGGAATTGGTTTCAAATGCTGTTGATGCCACCCAGAAAATTAAGCGATTAGCATCCCTCGGTGAATACAACGGTGAATTAGGAGACATTACTATTGATGTTGATTTCAATGAGAAAAAGAAAACCATCACCATAATCGACCGCGGTATCGGAATGACCGCGAAGGAAATAAAAAAATATATCAACCAAATTGCTTTCAGTGGCGCCACTGAGTTTGTTGAAAAGTTTAAGGATGCAAAAGATGCCAATGAGATTATCGGCAAGTTTGGCCTTGGCTTCTACTCAGCTTTTATGGTTTCTGACAAAGTAGAAATCAAGTCATTATCGTATCAAGAGGGAGCGGAAGGAGTTCACTGGGAGTGTGATGGTAGCACCGAGTTCAAAATAGCACCAGCGGTAAAAAAGGAACGAGGTACCGAAATCATCCTTCACATCAATAAGGATTCAGAGGAATTTGTTGATAAGTTCAGAATCCAGGGAATTCTAGATAAGTACGCCAAATTTTTACCAGTTCCTATCAGGTTTGGTAAAAAGAACGACAGCGTTGAAGACGGGAAAGACAAGGAGGGTAAGCCAAAATATAAAACAATTGAAATTGACAATATCGTCAATAACACCAGCCCCATTTGGACAAAGGCACCATCTGACTTAAAAGATGAGGATTACAAGAATTTTTATCGGGAATTATATCCGATGTCTGATGAGCCTCTGTTTTGGATCCATCTAAATGTTGACTATCCTTTTAACCTCACTGGTGTTCTATATTTCCCAAAAATCAAGAATGATTTTGAGGTTCAGAAAAACAAGATCCAGCTCTATTCCCGTCAGGTATTTATAACTGATGAAGTAAAAGACATCGTTCCAGAATTTTTGATGTTATTACACGGCGTAATTGATTCGCCAGATATTCCATTGAACGTTTCGAGGAGCTACCTGCAATCTGATAGCAACGTTAAAAAGATCAATTCTTACATCACTAAAAAGGTCGCTGACAAACTTGGTGAACTATTTAAGAAGGAACGTGAGTCTTATGAAAGTAAGTGGAATGACATCGGAATGTTTGTGAAGTACGGAATGATTTCAGAGGAGAAATTCTATGAGAAGGCAAAGGATTTTGCACTTTTCGAAAACATGGAAAACAAGCATTTCACTTTTTCGGAATATGCTGATCATGTCAAGACGAATCAAACAGATAAGGACAAAAAGATTGTTCACCTTTATACAACAGATGCCGCCAAGCAAGATTCATACATTCAGGGAGCGAAAGATCGCGGTTATGATGTACTGAAAATGGAAGGAGTGCTTGATAGCCATTTTATTAATCATATTGAGATGAAGTTGGAGAACTCAACTTTAAAGCGGGTTGACGCTGACATTCTTGATAAGCTGATTGATAAAGACGAGAAGAAAGAAACAGTTCTTTCTGATACTGAAAAAGAAGAGGTGAAATCAATTTTTGAGAAAGCCATTGGTAATAAAAATGTGACCATTAATGTGGAATCGTTATCAACTGATGAAATGCCGGTTGTGTTGACAATGCCAGAATTTATGCGCAGAATGAAGGAGATGCAAAAAACTGGTGGTGGCGGAATGATGATGATGGGTGACATGCCGGATCAATTCACCGCCAGTATCAATGGCAACCACTCAATTGTTGATAAAATCCTTAAAGCCAAAAGGGAAGATAAAAAAACAAGATTGGCAAAGCAGGCTTACGACCTGGCACTGCTTTCTCAGAATATGCTTTCAGGCAAAGACCTGACATCATTCATTAAAAGGAGTGCAGAATTGGTAGGTTAGAGACATTAGCGCTACAGATATATGAAGGCTTCTTGAGTGATCGAGGGGCCTTTTTTTGATTGCGAAAAAATTAATTCATTGGACTTATGGGTTAACTTTATAAGATGGAAGTGCAGAATCTGGATAAGATTAGGGTGGATGAGCAGTTGGCAACACTGCTAAAAAGTGAGGTACTTAAATTCGACAATAAGGCAGTTGTATTTGTGTTTGGATCCAGAGCTGACAAATCAAAAAAGGGTGGTGATCACGATTTCTTATTACTGACAACAATTAAACTTTCTAGCCAACAACTTAGGGAAATTCGCATGCGACTCTTTGAAAATTTTGGTGAGCAGAAGTTTGATCTTGTCAACTATACATTTGAAGAAAAAGCTGCATTCAAAGATCTAATTATGAATGAAGCGGTTGGGATTTGAGTAGGCAATCATCCTTTAACGAACTCATCAAAGAGACGGCTGAAGGGCTCCTATTGTCATCTAAGTCATTAAATGAATCTCTTCAAAAATGCTTGAAGATCGGTTTACATTCTCTGAGTTTGAGTCAATGGATTCGCTTACCTCAAAATTTGGTAGAACCTCGGATATTCTGGTCAAGAAATTCATCCGCTCAGTGCTGCAACATGTAGACGAATATCCTGAGACTATAATTGACGACTTGAACGCAGCTGAAAAACTTGGTATGGTTACATCTGCCCAAACCTTTCAGAAATTAGGTTATTGCGCAACGAGATTGCTCATGAATATTGGGTTGAAAATTTAACTTCCAAATTTTCAGACGTAATCAGACTTTCTCCCGATTTATTAAAATCTGTAGAACTTAGTATTGAGTTTGCACAGAAGAGACAGATTATTTAATCGAACAATTCACTCAACTTGGCATCCAGAGATGGCCCTCTTAGGTTTTTAGCAATTATTCTTCCTTCGGGATCAATTAGGTAGGTTGCCGGTATTGCCGTAATCTGGTAGTCTTCAGCTGCCTGAGAGCGGAAGTAGGCCAGGTCGGAACCGTGTTCCCAAATCAGGCCATCTTGTTCAATGGCACTCAACCACTGCTGGCGGGTGCGATCTAATGACACTCCAAAAATCTCGAAGCCTTTATCGTGGTACTTGTTGTAAGCCCTCAACACATTGGGGTTCTCAATTCGGCAAGGTTTGCACCATCCTGCCCAAAAGTCGATGAGTACATGCTGTCCTCGAAGGGAGGAAAGTGAAATCTCATCGCCTTCAGGAGTTGGTAAGGTGATTTCAGGAGCTATCGATCCGATAGTTAACTTACTCATCTGGCCAACAGTTACTGTAAGTTGCCTGGTATACTTTGAATCCGGTAGTTCTGCCTGAAACCGTTGTGCAAGACTATCCATAAAAGAGTAATGGTTTTCAGCACTGCCTAAATAATTGAGTGCAAAAAGAGCCGTAATCGATGGCCCCATTTCCCATATTTTCTTCTTTAGCTCTTTTTCAAAATTCTCTTGAAGCGTCAATCCACTTTGTTGGGCTTGCATGGCTTGTTGGATATCCCCTTTTGATCTGGCCTGGGCGAATTGGGCATTAGCTGCCCTCACTCCCTGTTGGTAATTCTCTTGCATCTTACTGACTTCGTAGAAATAATCAGTATCTGGCGAACCTTTTACTTCTGAAAAACCAATGGGTTTATCACCATCAGCAGTCACAAAAACGTCTGTATTGTTGAGAATAACATTTACAAACTGCTTCTCAGCAAAATTGATCCTGTAAAAAGAGGGTTCGGGTATTCCCAGGTTGAATGCAAACTCTAGATTACCATCTATTTGCGCTGTATCAACTTTCTTAAACGAATTATCCGTTAGCTCTTCCAGGTAAATTTTTACACCTGGATTGAGCTTATTTACTTTTCCTGATACAGTAATACCACCTTGACTTCCGGGGGTGCTACATGCCGGGATAAGCGATGCAATTAAAAAGAAGAGTCCAATTATTCTCATTTTATAAAAAATCTGCTCTTATCTACGCCATCTATTTTAGCAGGTTCAAATTTCCCACTTATAGTTTTGACAGGCAAACGACAGCTTTGTGTTATTAGTGATTTAAAGCAGCAACTAATAGATCGTTTGCTTTCTTGGGGTCAATTTTACCGTTCGATTCCCGCATTAATTCTCCCATAAACATCCCTAATAACCCCTTTTTGCCGTTTTTATAAGCCTTTACTTTTTCAGGATGTTTTTCAAAAATCGTTTGGATCAACTGATCTACATCCTCAGAAGCATTATCAATTAAAAGGTTAAGATCTTTAGCGACATTTTCTGCTGTTGCGTTTTCATCCTCAAATAATATGGGGAGAATTGAACTTGATGCGATAGAGAAACTCACCCTATTGTCCGTAACCAAATTTATAAGTTCTGCAAGGCGATCAACGGACAAGTTCGATTCAACAATGGAAATGCCACGATTGTTAAGGTGGGACTTTACTGGTCCAATTACCCAATTGGCTGCTGCTTTTTTATCAGTCACTACATCGCAAAGGGAGTCGAAGTAGATTGCTAAATTTTTTGTTTCTGCAAGAATTTCAGCGTCAGTAGGCTTGATCCCATTTTTGATAAATTCTGCTTTGTAATCCCAATGAAGCCTTGGCATGCTCTGACTAATCTGTTTTAATTGTTCTTCTGAAACTTCAAATCGGCATAAGTCTGGTTCGGGGAAATATCGATAATCATTCAGCTCCTCTTTTGTGCGCATGCCATAGGTTTCACCCGAATCAATATCATAAAGCCGTGTTTCAGAAATGATTTCCTCCTGACTTTGAAGCAAGCTTGTTTGACGTTTTATCTCATATTCAATGGCCTTCTGAACATGTTTGAATGAGTTCATATTCTTGATTTCAACCTTGCTGCCAAGTTCTGGTGAGCCTTCAGGGGCAATTGAAATATTGGCATCACAACGAAGTGACCCTTTCTCCATATCCCCATCGCCAATCTCCAGGAAGCGAACTACTTTCCTTATTTCAGCAAGAAAAAGAGCTGCATCTTTTGCTTCGTGGATTACGGGTTCTGTAACCAATTCGCAAAGCGGAACGCCTGCCCTGTTATAATCAACACAAGAAAATTCCTCATTCTGATCATGAATAAGTTTCCCGGCATCTTCTTCCAGGTGGATTTTCGTTAAGGCTATTTTTTTATCACCAATACTCACCTCACCACCGCTACAAATCGGTGTTTTATCCTGTGTAAGTTGATATCCTTTGGGGAGGTCCGGGTAGAAATAATTCTTTCTATCGAAAAACATCTCCTTCGCTATTTCACAGTTGCAGGCCAACCCTAACTTAATAGCACTCTCAACTGCTTTCTTGTTCAGCTTTGGCAAGGTGCCAGGATGCGCCAGGCTAATTTCCGAAATATTGGTATTTGGCTCTGAGCCATACTCATTCGCATCAGCACAGAATATTTTCGATGCTGTGGAAAGTTGAATGTGGACTTCCAGCCCAATGGTTGGAATATATTTAGTCATAATAACTGCTTCAAAAATTCTTTAATCACTGCTGCTTGTTAATCAGCAGAAACAGCTATCATATTTTGGGCTAACTCTCTGGCTTTTAAGACTACTTTGTCAAGACCATTTACATCATTACCACCGGCGGTTGCAAAAAAGGGCTGACCACCACCACCACCTTTAATTTCGGCAGCTAATTCTTTCACTATTTTGCCAGCATGCAAATCACGGTCTGCGACCAGTTTATCATCAATCATCACGGCAATTTGCGGCTTACCTTTAATGTTTGCGGCAACAACCAGAAATAAGTTTTCAGTTTCATTTCTCAGGTCATAACCTAATTTTTTCAGGGCATCTGAGGAAGGCAGGTCAGCTTTGGCAATGGCTACATTGCTGCCGCCGAGATTAACAATAGACTGCTTGATTAATTCTTTAATGGATGCCACCTGCTGACCTTCAAAAGCTTCAATTTTCTTTGTCAATTCCTCTCTCTCTTTCACCAGGGATTCAACCGCCTTGATTGGGTCTGCGGGATTTTTAAGAGTTTCTTTAATTGCGCTCAACAATTCTTCTTGTTTCTCAAAATATGCCTCGGCTTTATCTGCCGTGATTGCCTCAATCCTTCTAACACCAGCCGCAACTGATCCTTCCGAGATAATTTTGAACAAGCCAATATTACCGGTTGCGGGTACATGGGTGCCACCGCAGAGTTCAATTGAAAAATCTTTATCAAAGGTGATCACCCTAACGAAGTCACCGTATTTTTCACCAAAAAGTGCTGTAGCACCTCGTTTTTTGGCTTCTTCAATTGGGACATTTCGATCCTCTCCCTTAACTATATTTTCCCGTATTTTCTGGTTAACAATTTTTTCCACCTGCTTGATTTCGTCATCAGTCATTTTTGCAAAGTGAGAAAAATCAAATCTTAAAATCTTCTCATTTACTAATGAGCCCTTTTGTTGAACATGATCCCCCAAAATTTGCTTCAGGGCCGCATGCATTAAATGGGTTGCAGAGTGGTTGTTCATGGTGAGCAACCGTTTTTTCTTGTTGACTTTAGCAACAAAAGTTTGATGGACATCAGATGGTAACTTATCGGCTATATGAATAGTCAAATCATTTTCCTTGACTGTATCAATGATTTCGAGGCTTTCTTCTGTGCTTAAGAGTACACCCGTATCACCAATTTGTCCTCCGCTTTCGGCATAGAATGGTGTTCGGCCCAGAACAAGGTGATATCGAGTTTTCCCCTTTTCAGAAACTTCTCGATACTTGGTAATTAGTGTCTCACATTCAATTTCATCATATCCAACGAATTGACTTTCATCAGAAGACCAAATTTGATCCCAATCACCAGTAGAAACTTTAGCGGCACTCTTAGAGCGTTCTTTCTGGATTTTCATTTCCGCTTGAAACCCAGGTTCATCAACTGTCAGGTTTCTCTCCCTTGCGATTAGAGCGGTTAAATCCAGCGGAAAACCATAAGTATCATAAAGTTCGAAAGCCGTTTTACCATCAATCTCTGATTTGTTTGATGTAGCCAATTCTTCTTGAATAGCATCAATTCTTTTCAAGCCACGATCAAGTGTTCTCAAAAAATTGGTTTCTTCCTCTTTGACCACACGTGAAATGAAGTCCTTTTGTGAATTTAATTCTGGGAAGATGCCTTCGAATTGGACGGACAAAACATCCACCAATTCATATAAGAATGGCTCTTTAAAATTGAGGAAAGTGTAGCCATATCTGACTGCCCTTCTCAAAATTCTCCTTATTACGTAACCAGCTTTGTTGTTCGATGGTAACTGACCATCAGCAATAGCAAATGAAATCGCTCTGATGTGGTCAACAATTACCCGAATTGCAATGTCGGTTTTTTCGTTCTGGCCATACTTGATGCCAGATTTCTTTTCAAGATGACCAATGAGTGGACTGAAAACGTCAGAATCATAACTCGATGTTTTGCCCTGCATCACCATCGAGAGGCGTTCAAAGCCCATACCAGTATCTACATGTTTGGCCGGCAGGTTTTTCAGTGAAGCATCTGCCATTCGCTCAAACTGTATAAATACCAGGTTCCAGATTTCGATTACTTGCGGATGATCAGCATTTACTAAATCCTTTCCTGGTTTTGATGCTATGTCTTTTTCATCTCTGGCATCAATATGAATTTCTGAGCAAGGGCCGCAGGGACCGACATCGCCCATTTCCCAGAAATTATCCTTCTTCCCACAAAATAGGATTCGATCTTCTGGTAAATATTGCTTCCAATACTCAAAAGCCTCATTATCCCGCTCCAACCCATCGGCTTTATCCCCGCCGAATACTGTGGCATATAAGCGTTCTTTTGGCAGCTTGTATACTTCGGTCAACAACTCCCAACCCCAGGCAATTGCCTCTTTTTTGAAGTAATCCCCGAACGACCAATTGCCCAGCATTTCGAACATAGTATGGTGATAGGTGTCAATACCAACCTCTTCCAGGTCGTTATGCTTGCCAGAAACCCGCAGGCATTTTTGGGTATCAGTTACTCGGTTCGATTTAGGTTCCGCATTCCCCAAAAAGTAATCTTTAAACTGGTTCATGCCGGCATTGGTGAACATCAGGGTGGGGTCATTGTGCAGCACCATAGGGGCAGAGGGTACTATCAGGTGCTGTTTAGCCTTAAAAAAATCCAAAAACTGCTGACGTATTTCCCGGGAGGTCATCATAAGTAAGAGAGGTGAATTAGTTCGTTGAATCCTTGATCTTAAATTTCCGTATATTTGCGGCGAATGTTTGGGGCCGGAACACCAATTTTTCCGGTAAAAACAAAGGTCAAAATTAAGACAATATCCGTTTATGGCTAGAATTAAGTATTACTATGATACTGAAACCTGCAAGTATGAACGGGTTAAGGTAAGTACGTGGGACGTAACCCTTAACTTCCTTGGGTTTCTATCTGTTGCGCTGATTCTTGCGGTAGCAATTCTTTCCGTTTACTCTTCCTATTTCGACTCTCCCAAAGAGGCATTGCTTAAGAAAGAGAATGAGGAATTGAAATTTCACTATGATCTGTTGGAGAGTGAAGTGGAGAATGCCAATCAGATGTTATCGGCGCTACAAGGTCGGGACGACAATATTTACAGGGTAATTTTTGAAGCCGATCCTATCCCGCAATCTATTAGAAATGCTGGTGTAGGCGGTAGCGATCGTTACAAAGACATCACAGAATCTAATCTTGAAAACGAAGGCCTGATCTTGGAAACATATCAGCAAATTGATCAGCTAAAAAAGAAAATGTACATCCAAACCAAGTCTTATGACGAGATTATGGAGATGGCAAATAATAAAGTCAGGATGCTTGCAGCCATTCCAGCAATTCAGCCGGTATCTAATGAAGAATTAAACAGGTTGTCTTCTGGTTTCGGAATTAGGATGGATCCTATTTATAAGGTTAGAAAAATGCATCCAGGTATAGATTTTTCTGCTCCAAACGGAACACCAATTTATGCCACTGGAGACGGTACCGTGAAATTGGTAAAAACAAGTTTAGGTGGCTATGGCCGTCAGGTGGAAATTGACCACGGATTTGGTTACACAACTAAATATGCCCATATGTCGAAATACATTGTTCGCAGAGGGCAAAAGGTAAAACGTGGCGAGATTATTGGCTATGTAGGCAATACTGGCAAGTCCACTGCTCCGCACCTACATTATGAGGTGCACAAAGACAATAAGAAAGTAAACCCGGTACATTACTTCTTCCAGGATTTATCTGCTGAAGAGTATGAAAAAGTATTGATGCTGGCTTCGATTGAGAATCAATCTTTAGGCTAGGAGATTTGAAATCAAAATGAAAGCAGGGAAGAAATTTCCTGCTTTTTTTGTGTTAAAGATTATCAATAACCTTGATTTCTAAATAAATTTAAAGATGGATTTTACGGATCACATCGTAAGAAACCCGACCATAATGCTTGGTAAACCTACAATTAAGGGGACAAGAATAACGGTTGAGCTAATTCTTAGAAAATTTGCTAATGGATTCGCCCTTAATGAAATACTCGAGAGCTATCCACATTTAACGAGAGATCAAATATTTGCTGCCCTCGGGTATGCTGCTGAAAAAATGGCTAACGAGGAAGTCATTGAGGCCCATTGATTGTCGCAGATGAAAATATTGATGAAATCCTCGTAGATCGATTAAGAAAGTCTGGGCATTCCGTTATCTCCATCAAACAAGATTATATAGGTTTTAGTGATATTGAAGTCGTAGAGTTAATCAGAAAACTGAAAGCAGTCCTTATTACCGAAGACAAGGACTTTGGTGAACTTGTTTTTGCGCATGACATAAGGGATATATCTGTCATATTACTTCGATTTGACGACAAGGATAGTGATGCTGTTGAGCATAATCTGAACCAAGTTCTGCAGAGACATTTGCCTGAAAAGGGTCATTGCTTTATCACAGTTACACCAAATAGAATTCGGGTTAGTAAAATTTAAGCTATTGAGTGCCTTCAAAATCTTTTCTCGAAATGCCATACTAGTAATATTTATAACAGCATTGGGCGTTTCAAGCTGTAAAATCGCTAAACCCATTGCCACGGGAACATCAAATTCGGACACGCTAAAAAGTGATTCGCTAATCGTAGTCACCAAGCCAGATTCAATTTCCAAGGACTCCATGATAGCTCAAATTGATTCTATTCAAGTTGATATACTGCCATTAGTCCATCTAAAAGATACTATTTCGATAATTGGTGTAGGCGACATCATGATGAGTACAAATTTTCCATCAAAAGACTATTTGGCGCCACGGAATGCTCAGGATTTATGGGCCGAAGTTAAAGATACCTTATTGAATGCCGACATCACTTTTGGAAACCTCGAGGGGGTGGTTCTGGATGAAGGTGGTGAACAAAAGGAATGTAAAAACCCTGCTGTCTGCTACTTGTTCCGTACCCCTGTTTCATATGCCCAAAACTTACAGGATGTAGGTTTTGATGTAATGAGCCTGGCAAACAACCATGCTAACGATTTCGGAGAAACAGGTAGAAAAAGCACTATGTCGGTTTTGGATTCTCTAGGCATCGCCTATTCAGGTGTATTGGAGGCACCCTACACAATTTTTCAGGTTGCAGATAGTCTCACGGTTGGATTTGCGGCATTTGCACCAAATAAGGGCACAATGAGCATTCATCAACCTGAAAAAATAAAAGAAGTACTTCAGCATCTTGATACTTTGACTGACATCGTCATTTCTTCATTCCACGCCGGGGCTGAGGGTGCTGAACATCAGAAAATCCCCAGAACAACTGAAACCTATTATGGAGAGAACCGCGGAAATGTTTATGAGCTGGCGAGGCTGATGATTGATGCTGGTGCTGATGTCGTCTTTGGGCATGGGCCGCATGTCACGAGAGCAGTTGACGTTTATAAAGATAGGTTTATCGCTTATAGTCTGGGAAATTTCTTTACCTATGGACGTTTCTCACTAAGAGGTCCCAAGGGCATTGGACCAATTGTTAAGATACATACCAACAGAGAAGGCAGGTTTCTTTTTGGTCAGGTAATTTCCATCAAACAAATTGGCAGAGGTTATCCGGTATTTGATGAGGAAAATCAGGCAATTAAAATAATTTCGCAGTTAACGAGGGAAGATTTTCCTGAAAGTTCGATTGTAATTGACCAATCTGGACGAATTAGCTATATTGAAAACTGATTTCAAATTCATTAAGTGCCTTACAAAGAAAAAGAGATAGAAAAGCGTTATTTCTCCATCGGAGAGGTAGCTGAGGAGTTGGGGGTGGCCACATCACTAATCCGTTTCTGGGAGGGTGAATTCGATATCATCAAGCCAAAGAAAAACCGCAAGGGCAATCGCCAGTTCACCAAGGTTGACATCGAGAATGTAAAACTCATTTACCATCTGGTAAAAGAGCGTGGCTACACGCTTCAGGGTGCCCGGGATTTGATTAAAAATGATGCGTCTGCTGCTAAAGACAAGTTAGACCTGATCAATTCTTTAAGAACAGTTCGTTCTTTTTTGGCTGAGCTACAAGGCCAGTTGAATTAATAGCATCCATTTATGAGAAATGAACTGCTTTATCAGGTAGCATTAAATATGCTGCCAGGAGTAGGTTCAATTTTGGCAAAGCAGTTGGTTAGCTATTGTGGTTCAGTCGAAGCAATTTTTAAATCAACTAAAGGTAAGCTTACCAAAACCCCTGGGATTGGCCCAAAAACAGTCGAAAAGATTACCTCCTCAGACTTGTTAACATCAGCTGAAGAAGAAATAAACAGATGTGAAAAGGCCGGAGTTGAGATAATCTTTTTCACTGAAAAAGATTATCCATACAGACTCAGGCAGGCCATTGATTGCCCTATTCTTATTTATGCCAAAGGGGCCGCAAGCCTTGAAGCAGATAAAATCGTGGCTATCGTAGGAACAAGGAAGGCGACAAATTATGGCAAATCGGTTACTGAGCAAATTATCTCCGAATTAGTGCCTTTCAAGCCCGTAATAGTAAGCGGTCTTGCATATGGAGTAGACATAATGGCACATAAATCGGCTCTTGACTCGGGATTAGAAACGTTTGGTGTTCTGGGCAGTGGGTTGGATATTATCTATCCTTCAACCCATAGGGATACGGCCAGAAAAATGCTTGAGCAAGGTGCATTGATCACAGAATTTCCATTGGGCACTAAACCAGATGCCTTCAATTTTCCCGCCCGGAACCGGATAATTGCGGGAATGGTGGATGCAGTTATTGTTGTGGAAGCTGCTGAAAAAGGGGGTGCACTAATAACCGCCGAAATTGCGAATTCATACGATCGGGAAGTTTTTGCGGTTCCCGGCAATCTTGATGCAACTTATTCGAAAGGTTGCAACAAGATCATTCAGCAGCAAAAGGCCAGAATTTTTACTTCTGTAGATGACTTCGCCAAAGAGATGAATTGGGACGAGACCGGCGTGAACAATATTCCGAAAAAGCCCCTTGATCTAAATTCCTTTTCTGAGCAGGAGCGGATAATTGTTGATTTACTTATTGAATCGAAGAATGGTATTCAGATTGATCAATTGGCCTGGAAATCTCAATTGACCGTTAATCAGTTAGCCAGCATTTTATTGTCACTTGAGTTTAACGGGATAATTAAATCGCTGCCTGGGAAAAAATATGCCCTCAAAAGCCGGTTTTAAAATATGTCCAAGCCCAAAAAACCAAAAGATTTTATTCAGCTACCGCAGTACAGGGGTGGTAATAAGGCAATGAAGGAGTTTCTGGATTCGAACTTGAAATATCCCGAAAAAGCACTTGAAAATAAAATCGAAGGCACTGTGGAGTTGGAATATTTTGTTAACGGAAACGGGAAAATCACAAAGGTGAATGTGCTTAAAGGAATCGGTTTTGGCTGCGATGAAGAGGCCAGGCGCTTAGTTAAATCGCTGGTATATGAAAAAGCCTATAATAAGGGTATAACCACCTCAACCCGAAAGACGATTAAAATTCATTTTAGGCTGCCGAAAAAGAAAGGACTAAACCTGAATTATCAGTTGGTGAAGAGTAAACCCAAACAATCCACTCCTCCTAAAAAAGGAGAGACCTATCAGATTACAATCAACATCGGAAAGAAATAGCAGATCAGCCCAGCCAGAAGAAAAATGCGAGTACCGTGAAAAAAAGTAGAAATGTAATTATCCTGTCTTTATAGCCCTTCGTAGTCATTTTATTGTAGTTTGACCTATATACTTCTATGTCAACTTCCCATAGCTCAACCCCTAAATACTACTAAAAAAAATTAGAATAGTTATAGTACTTCTACGATTAAAGACATTCTGATTCGTAAATTTCAACCTCTCTGGTGGAAGTTATGCCAGCCTCATTTCCCCAGCTATTTGTGATGTAGGTAATGATTTCAGCTATTTCGAGGTTACGCAAATCAGTGTGAGCAGGCATTGGTTGACTGAATTCCACTCCATTAACAACAATTGTAGAATCAAGGCCATTCTTAATAACACAAACTGTGCGCATCAGACTATCCATTAGATAATCGGCTTTGGCAAGGGGAGGGATTAACTTAGCTAACCCCGTACCATCACTTTGATGGCAATTTGCACAATGTAATTCGTATAACTTTTTCCCCTGGATCATGTATTGCCTGAAGCGGATTCGGGTACGGTCGTCCATTTCATCAACATAATTGGCCTGCTCAGTGGACTCTGGTGAGGATTTAGAACAGTTTAAGAGCAGTATGGCTGATAAAAAAAGAACTAAAACATAGAGAATTTCACGGCGCATATTCTTCCGATAAAGCCCTTATATCATCCATCAAATTGTCTACTTGTTCAGGAACGGTTCCATCATAAACCCCTCTTATTCTCCTTTCTTTATCAACCAAA
This sequence comes from Cyclobacteriaceae bacterium, assembly GCA_040222875.1. Classification (GTDB taxonomy): domain Bacteria; phylum Bacteroidota; class Bacteroidia; order Cytophagales; family Cyclobacteriaceae; genus JAJCYL01. Next base: position 154,135 of record JAVKCG010000028.1, read on the forward strand.
AGGAATGCACCGCTGTGCAAAAATCCTCCCGGCGCTGACTCATCTTCGGCAGTAGTAACCATATAACTACCCTCCCCCAATTCATAAATTTCTTCTTTAGGGCCAGTTAAAAAATGCCATTTGCTACTTGAAACGCCAAGTGCTTTTGCATATTCTTTAAGTACCGCTACAGTGTCATATTCTGGATCTATCGAATAAGAAACCAATTTGAGGTCTTCCTGGCCCTTAAATTCTTCATGCACCCTTATTAATTGCGATTTCATAATTGGGCAAATTGAAGGACACGAAGTGAAAAAGAAATCTGCAACATATATATTGTCATCAAGAGATTGATTGGTTACCCAGGCGCTGTCTTGATTTAAGAACCTAAAATCAGCAATAGTATGTGGTATGGTATCGTAAACGGTTTCCCCCTTTTCTACTCGCTCCAAAATCTGTGATCGACCAAGAACCGGAAGCTTCTTTTGCTTAGGTGCCGAACAACTCACGGCGATAAGTAATGTAAGTGGCAAATAAATATTAAGAACTGGTTTCATTTTTTTCTCGGTAGTTTTTGTAAATGCGGATTGCTGTCATCAGTAAAACAATAAAAATTGCGAGGCCGCCCAAGCCCCAAGCCAAACTCAATAAGCTTTTTAGGGTAACCAAAAAAACAATGGCTACTAAAAAAATTGTCGCTACCTCATTGAGTATGCGCATTTTTTGCCCTGAATATTTATACGTGTCTCTTTGGAGTTCTTTAAACTTAAAGTGGATTATGTAATGGTAAATCCATAGCCCCAAAACCAGGAAAAGTTTGATATTCATCCATTGCTGACCCCACCATGGTTCGATCATTAAGAGGCCGAAAATTGTTGCCAAAACAGCCGACGGCCAGGTTATACCATACCAAAGGCGCTTTGACCAAACTTTAAGGTGGCTGGTGAGTATCGATTTCTCGGGGTCTCCTTTCTCGTTAGCTTCAGTTTGATAAACGAACAACCGAACTATGTAAAAAAGCCCTGCAAACCATGTAACCACGAAAATTATGTGAAGTGCCTTTAAGTATAGCATTTGGTCGGCAAATTTACTTAGCTATACACAACAGGTATATTTTTTAACCATTCTTTAACCGTTCCAGTTAGAGGTTGGAAATATTTCATCAGATTTCCAATAATTTATGCCACTAATTGATTGAAAATTCCGTTGGAAAATATAAATTCAAAGACTAACCGGGTTTTAAACAAAACAACTTTTCATATGACCGAAAATGCTCAACTGACCACCGATAAGGAGAAGTTAGAACACTTCATGTACCATTACAGCAACTGTGTTAATGCTCTGAAGGAAATAAAAAACCTTATGGTGCAGAATAAAGACATTTCTGCAATTAATAAACTAAGAGATGTCACCTCTGAACTTGACCAGATAAGCCATTTGGTTAAGGAAGTGCATGAAGACTTAAAATAAGCTGAGCTTCGTTTCTTTAGCCCCCAGAGATTCCAGGTAGGCTTTTACTTCCAGGGCATCTTCTTTGCCTTTGTTGGCATGGTGCAGTAATGTAAAGCCATGAGGACCCTTTGAGTTTATTAACCCTGGAAAAGCCTCCAAAGCCGGCCTTACCATTTCAATATTGCCCAGCATGGCAGCAGTAAAAAGACTGATCCTTGCCCCTTTTTCAATTAAGAAATTGGCTACTTCCTTATTTCCAACATGACCCGCCGCTTCAATCCCAGTTTCAAAATCACCACCACCCCAATCGTGTGAGCAATACAACAGGTTCGGTTCTTCATTGAACAACTCTTTAACTTTCGAAATATCTGAATGGGATTTACTCACAAATTCCTGAACCATTTTAGGGTCAAGCTGTTGGGGTTTGTCTTCTTGAGCATTTATGATTGTCGGAGCTAGAGTAAATGCCCCCGCACCCAAGGCAATTTTCTGGATGAATTTTTTTCGAGTTTGTTTCATGATCTGTTAATTATGATTCAATGATCTTTTTTAATCAGCCACATCTAAAATGCCCCCAGTTAATCTCAATAACTCCAGGTGGGATGCATCAACATCAAATCTTGACTGCAGATAGTTCAAAGCAGTCTGGAGCTGGCTTATTTGTAAATCCCGAAAATCAAAAGAATTTATGGTGCCAGTATCGTAACGCTCCTGACCTAGTTCAAGATTGAAGCTTGCAGCCTCTAGCGTTATTTGGGATATTTCAAAAAGGGCTATTCTGTTCGTATAAGTTTCATAGCCAAACATCAAATCCCTTGACAACGTTCTTTTAAGCTGATCAATTTGAAGATTACCAATTTGTTCCTGCACCTTGGCGTTTTCTATTTGTCTACGGATGCGGCCACCATCAAAAACAGTGAAGGCAAGTGTGAAATTCGCAAAGTAATTTGTTGTCGTTGATTTTTGACCTGATGGGCCATTGCTACCATCTCTGAACTCTGCCCCAGATAAATCTTGTGTTTGATAATTCCGTGACCACCCGCCGCCAACATTTAAACTTGGATACATAAAGGACTGAGCAATAGCTGCATCCTTTCTAAGAATTTCCTGATTGATGTACTGATTTTCGAGGTTGGTATTATTTGCAGTCATTCTGGCATTCAGTTCATCCAGATTGTAATCAGGCCAGGTATTGGCTAATTCACCGATGTAATGCCACGGCTTATCAATTTCTACATTCAGGAGTAGGTTCAGTTCCCGCATTGAGTTCTGATAATTTAACCGCTGTGTCATATAATTGGATGAATCTGTCAGGTAAGCTGTTTTGTCCTGAAGTACATCAAAAGTGACTGAGCTGCCCAATTCTGATTTAAGCTGGGAATATCGGAACCTATCCCGGGAGAGGTCGAGTGTTGTTTGGAAAACATCTAATCGCTCACTTTCAAGTAGTACACTGTTGAAAGCCAGAATGACGGCCTGAATATTATTTTCGATCAAAATAGTAGTGTTGCCCACACTCAAATCTTCTAACTGGGCAAGTCTTTCTTTCGAGAGCCGTACATTAAAACCTCCAAATATGGTCCAGTTTAAAGTTGCCGCAGGAGACCAGTTTCTACTGGCAATATCACCTTGTAGGAATTGTGCCGGATTGTCAATATTTGTGTTGCTAGTGCCACCAGTGACATTTAAACCGATAGTTGGATACCTGCCTGCTTCGCCCCAATTATTGTTGTTAGTCGCAATCTCTTCATTTTTTTTAGAGATTAGGATATCAAAGTTGTTTGCAAGGCTTATTTGTATTGCATCAGATAATGTCAGTTCTTCCTGAGCAAAGCCATTGAAACCACTGATTATGAGAATCAGTGCCAGAATATTTTTCATATTTTGATTCATTTATACTTGTGCGAGTCTTTTCCCCTCAATAATTGCCGGTTCCACATCCTCCTTTGCTGGTTTTAAATCCCTGAGGTTTTCGGTGCTGAAAGCATTTAATATCATCCTTATCAACCAGGTGATGTAAACTTTGATATCATTGAAGCAAAGCATCATAACTGGGAAGAAGAATAGGATAAAGAATGTTCCGAATAGCACTCCGTATGCCAGGGCAATGGCCATCGGAATAAGGAATTGAGCTTGAAAACTTGTCTCTAATATCAGTGGGAATAAACCTGCCACGGTGGTTAGCGATGTCAATAAAATGGCCCTAAACCTTGCAATTCCGGCCTGGTAAGCTGCCTCTCGTATCTTAATGCCATCCCTTAAATTCCTGTTGAATTTGTCAAGCATCACAACGGCGTCATTTATCACAACACCAGACAAGGCCAGGAGACCTTGAAAGCTGGTCATTGATACCAATGCATCATGAAACAGATGCCCAAAAATTCCACAAGCCCATCCAAGAGGTAACAAAAAGAAGATGAGCATGGTTTGATAAACTGACCTAAAATTCAGGGTTATCAACATGATCATTACTATAAAAATTGGGGCAAACACCGCCCAGAAAGACTCGAATTCTTTTTGCCTTCTACTAGACTGACCCTCGAAGGTGTACTCCATGCCTGGGTATTTAGCCAACAGCGGTGGCAAGATTTCTTTTTGAACCTTTTCAATAATTGGTGGTACAGGTGTTTTTACATCTGCCATTTCGGCTTCAACCCTTATTTCTCGCTTGCCATTAAAATGGTTGATCTTTATGACCCCTCGCTCTAGCTCATAATCAGCCAATTCCGCTAATGGGTATTGAGCGCCATCAGGCATCCTGATTTTCATTGATTCAAGCTGGGCAACATTGATGCGGTCATCTTCGGGATAGCGCACCCAAACCCGTACCTCGTCAGTGCCATCCTGCAGACGCTGAATTTCTTCCCCGAAAAACCCCTGGCGTATTTGTTTGGTTATCTCTTGATGAGTAAGCCCAAGGAAATAGGCCAATGGTTTCAGCTCTAATTTAATTTCCCGTTGTCCTACAGAGGCGTTGTCTTGCACATCCTTGAGGTCTGGCAACCGCTCAAGCGATGCCTTAAGTTCTTCTTTAGCTACTTCTAAATCATCAATTGAACGGCTTTTCAACGAAACCGAAACGGGTGCGCCCCAATAATTCGTTGCTCCTATCGTGAATTGTTCGGCCTCTGGCACCAGGCCAATCCGTTTGCGAATGCGGTTGGAAACCTCAAAACTTGATACCCCGCTTTCATCCAAGTTGTCAAGGTTCACCCTAATATGTCCGACATGGCTGCCAGTTGTTTGCCTATCAGATAAGGCGCCAATTGACAAGTCCACTCTGTCGATTACAGAATCTTCCAGATTTCGCTCCCTTCGAATTTCTTCATTTACAAACCATACATCCTCCTGGAATTTCTCTAAGTAATCTTGAACTGTAGTTTCTCTGGTACCTGGCTTCAGGGTCAGGTTCATATTGATATCATCAGTGGGAGGCCTGGAGAAGAATGTCCACTTAATAATGCCGCCTTGCACCATTCCCCATACTATCATGATAAACACAAATGGTGCAGAAAATGACACCCATTTCCAGTTCATTAAAAACCTAAGTGCATTTCCGTATAAGTTATGGCGCATGTAGTTGATAAGCCGTTCCATGCCAATCCTGAACTTGCTGTAAAGCCCATCATTCTCCCGTCGGGATAGCATTTTTCTGCTTGAAAGGTGAGCAGGCAAAATGAAAAACGCCTCAATTAAAGAAATGCCAAGGCAGAATATTACCACCAGCGCCATCTCTTTTGTAAACCCATTGTTATCCAGAAAAATGAGCGGTAGAAACGCAACGATAGTTGTTGATACCGATGTAAAAACAGAGGGGATCATCTCCAGAGTTCCGTCAACCGCAGCGTCCTCAGGCTCTTTCCCTGACTGGAAATGAGTATAAATATTTTCAGCAATTACAATCCCGTCATCAACAAGAATCCCCACTACAAGCAGCATTCCAACTAAGCTTAGCATGTTGATAGTGATGCCTGCAATATCCCCCAAAATGAACATACCAAAGAAAGAAATTGGTATGCCAAGGGCGACCCAAAATGATAACCTCAGTGATAAGAATAGGCCAAGGGTTGTTAAAACAAGAATTAGCCCAATGCCAAAGTTGGATACCATCAAATCGAGGCGGTCACTTAATATGGAATTAAAGTTAAAGTAGGTAAAGAGTGTGATGTTGGAGCTCTTGGTGTTAAAGTCCTCCACATAATCATCAACGAACTCACTGATTTCTTCGATGTCCTCCTCAGGAAGTTTGCTTACTGAAATACTGATCGTCCTTTCACCATTGGAATATATTTTATTGGGTACATCGGCAAATTGGCGTTGCACTGAAGCTATATCTTTCAGTAGCACTTTGGTGCCATCAGGGTTTGCTTTAACCGTAATTTCCTCAATTAGCGCCGGGTCAAAATCTTTAGCATTGGCCCTGATTCTTATTTCTTCCTGCTCTGTTTTTATTGAGCCGCCAGAAACATCGCGGTTGTTGTTTCGAACCGCCGTAGCTACCTGATCAAACGTCAGCCCATATCTGGTTAGGTTTTCTTCGGGAACCTCAATACTGATCTCAATATCAGGAAAACCTGATAGCCGCACCTGGCTAATTACGCCTGAATTTAAAAAATCATCTTCTACTAATTCCGCCGCTTTTTTAAGATCCATTAAATCGACTTCACCCCGGATACCCATCCAGGTAACAATAGACGTAGATTTCTGCTTGAAAACTATCGGCTTCTCAGCCGATACCGGAAATGAGTTGATTTGGTCTACTGCGTTTTTAACTTCAGTGGTGAGGTCATCCAAATCATAACCAACTTTAGACACAATGTTGATAGATGCTGAATTTTCTGACGAAGTTGAGGTCACTTCGTCGATACCTTCTAGACCCTTAATTGCTTCCTCAATTTTGATCGTAACACCCTCTTCCATTTCCTCAGGTGAGGCGCCCGGAAGTACCACCGAAATAGTAATGTTACGGGGTTCCCGCTCAGGAAAACCTGATTTTTTCAGTTTGAAAAGATAAGTGCCTGCACCACCAATTAATGCAATAAAAATGATGGCATTGGCCCATATCGGGTACCTGACAAAAAACCTAACTATTGCTCTCATGTCAATTTTTTTTGAGCTCCTTATAGTTCGCTCCTGGCAGGTAAGTCCTCCAAAACACCCTGCTCAGCTATTTCAACCTTCATATTGTTTGAAGCATTTGTTGGGGCATCGATTACCAACAAATCACCTTCTTCTAACCCAGTAACTATGGCATTGTCGCCACTGATTTTTTCGATATTGACATTTTTCGTTTTAAGCACATCACCCTCCACAATAAAAACCTCATTTTTATTTCTCAGGATATTTCTTGGAATTGACATGGCATTTTTAATGAGTTTGCCACCGATTTTAGCCTTCAGATAAAGGCCGTCATAGATTTCCCCGCGTCTGGGATTGTTTATCGAAATGAATACGCTAATAGATTGGGTTGTCGGATCAATAATATCAGATATCCTCACAACCTCACCCGTCCAACTTTTAGACTGATCGGTGTTGCTCACTATCTCAACCATCTTGCCAACATCAAGGTGTTTAACATCTTTTACTTCTACCGGCAACTCCAGCTCCAACCTATCAGTTCTGATTATACTCCCCACTGATGTACCGGCATTAACGATTGAGCCCACCTCGACATTAACAGTAGTTATACTGCCATTGTAAGGTGCATAAATATTATACTTTTTGAGGTTCTCTTCAGCGCTCTTAATATTATAGAATTCGCCCAGGATATTTTTGGTAGCCAAAAATGTTTTCTCTTTAGAACTCCTTGATTGAGGTAAATCCGGTAAATCCTTTTCCAGGTCTATCGAATCGAAATAGGCCTGCCATGAAGGATAGCTTTCAGTGAAATCTATTTTTAGGTCTGGTAGTATTGAAGCGAGTAAGTTGAGAAATGTACTTTTTCTGGCTTGAAGTGTCAGACGTTGCTCAGTATCGTGGATTTTTACCAGGAGTTGACCTTTCGCAAATCTTTGGCCCTCTTTGAATGGGTTGGAACCAGCCAATAACCTGCCGCCTACTTCCACTGTAAGGTTAAGCATTTGAGATGAGCTTATTCTCCCAAAAGCTTCCACCTCCGATTCGATGTCTGTCGGCTTAAATTCTATCGCTCTCACATAGTTGACAATTTCCGGCTTTGGCCTTTCAGGAGGGGATGATTTTTGGGAGGCCAAGAAGCCCATTAGCGTGTATCCACCGCCTACAAGTACAATAAAGGCCAGAGTTGATATGATGTATTTCCTCATTGATTTGATTGATTAACCTTATTAAAAGGCAAAGTTGGGATATTGTTTCGAAGTATTGAATGAATTTGATGAAAGGCCGGGAATATCAGACGCCAAGAGCTAAAAAGTAGACGAAAAAAATGTCGCAAAAATTTACAAAAAATCGATATCAGCCCTAAAGGGGAATTTCATAAGGTAGACATTAGCTTCCTCCACAGTCATTCTACCCATAATAATTTTATGAAGGGTTTCGGTAATTGGCGCCCTTACACGGTAATGTTCTGCAAGCTGTTTTACAATTCGGATGGTATTAACTCCTTCGGCTACCTCCTCCATCGATTCAATGATTTCATTAAGCGTCTCCCCCTGAGCTAGCCTAAAACCTACCGTAAAATTTCGACTGTGTTTACTTGAGCAGGTAGCTACGAGGTCTCCAACGCCAGCCAACCCCATAAAGGCCTTGGCATTGCCGCCAAGTGCATTACCTAAATGAATCATTTCCACTAACCCCCGGCTTATCAATAGCGCCCTGGCATTGTCGCCAAGGCCTAATCCGCTTAGGGCCCCTGAACCAATTGCAATGATATTTTTTAAAATGCCACAAAGCTCTATGCCAATTAGGTCTTTACTACCATAAATGAGGAAGCGATCATTTTTTAGAAGTTGCTGGCCTTTTAATATCACTTCATCAAAATGACTGGCAACAACTGAGGCGGCAGGTTCTTCATCAGCAATTTCAGAGGCCAGATTTGGCCCTGCGAGGCAGCCGACCCTTACCACACTTGTTTCTTCAAGAATCACCTCACTCATCGTTTTTACATGCTCCCGAGTAAGTGGGGTTTTCTTTGTATCCCCATCTTTTTTACGACATATATCAAGGCCTTTTGTGCCATGGATTAGTATGTGATAAGGACGTAAGAATGGAGAGCAATCTTTTATCATTTGCCTGAAATTACCGGAGGGCACAACGGGAAAGATCACCTCACAGCTTTCCGCCACCTGCCTCAAATCTCCGGTAATTTGAATGGATTCGTTCAATTTATGCTTGCCATTCATTCGCGTTTTCTGTAGCTCCGTAACTTTATCCGGATTCCGGGCATACAATAAAACGTCGGATTGTTGGGCCAAAATGTTGGCAACAGCAGTACCAAAACTGCCAGCTCCGATTACACCAACTGATCTATTTGATGTACTTGTCGAGGTCATAGCCTTCAAGCCTGTTATGGTAATAATAAAGTTTATTTAAGTCATGGGTAACTATGTTGCCACTCTTGTTTTTACCCAGCGGTTTATGTGTGTGGTATGTTCCCACATTTTTAATTCCAAAATTGATAACAAAGTCAGTTTTACCGCTGAGGTGTTCGGCATACTTGATTTTGCCTTTCTCATTCATTTTGTAAATGCGCTTTCTAAGCCTTTTGAAATTCTTTTTGAATCGGTCATAAGGTATCACGATATCCTCCTCAGGCAACCTCAACAATTCAAATAGATCAAGTTTTTCATTGGCTTTTTTAATCATTTCAAATGCAAGAAAAGCCGTGAGATGGCTAGCAAACACACAGTTGTTTTTGTGGTATTCCTCAACAATTCTATTTGCAAGCATGCGGGTGTATTGCTGCTCCCGCTGGCCATCTTCGGTCACTTTCCCTTCAGAAATAAAATAATCTTTTACATCCACCTCATTACCTGCGTGATCGATACTGACACCATCATCATCCACATAGTTGCCAAGAATGTCCATACCCCTGCCGATAGTGACCGAAATGTCAGAACCCCGGGTGAAAAACTCAATCAGAAATTTGGCTATTTTGAATGAGGTCGAATATTCGTCGTTTTCAATGTAATATCTTTCCTGCCCTTCAGCTTTTAGATAATCGTTAATCAGCGTAGGTGCCTCCAACACAAAATGGTAATTGATTACAACTGGCACTACGAATATCTTTTGTGCCTCACCAGCCGGACTTTGTTGGTAATTGTAACGCTGAGCTTCAACCGCTGTGCCCAAAAGTCCTAGCTTAAGTCGTTCTTCCAACTTACCTGACCTGGACCTTGTTCCACCCGGAAAAAATAAACTATGGCAACCACGCTTTAAAGCCAGGGTTGAGTAACTTTTGAGCGTTTCAAGATATAGTAAGTTCTTTTTTCGGCGATCCACTTTATAAGCCCCGAGGCTATTCATAAAGTAGGCGAAGATTTTAATATTAAAGAGGTTCAAGCCGGCCCCGTATATAAAAGGTGGCAATCCTAACCACTGAATCACCCAGCCTATTAAAATAGAATCAAGGTTGCTGAAATGCGTTGGTACAAGGATTACAGTTCCTTTTTTGGCTAGTTTTCTTAGATGCTCCGGTTCACCCAACATATGAATTTGATCATCCAAATCCAGCTGTCTACTAAAGAGTGACATGGGGCCTTTAATTCTAGCAGCGTTCAAAAGTCTGGCAAAAAGCATTGTGGCAATGCCCCTTGCAAACCGGTAAGATGAACGATTGAAATTACCAGCTATCTCATCTGAATATCTATTGATGATCGCATCCAAAATGTCCTCATGAATCTTTCTGTGTTTGGGATCATCTGACGATGGATAGTCAATTAACTTCTGCTGGATATCTTTAAAAAATGATGCCTCATCAGAGGGATCCACCTTCCAGGGATTTTGTTTAATCCTGAGCCTTTCTTTATAAATAGCGGCCTCCAATACATCTATTAATCCTTTGCCATTGGTGTGTCGTTCCAGGCTTTTTATGGTTGCTTCCTTTACCTCCCTTACAAAGCTTTTCCGGTCTTTGGCCATTTGAACTACAGGCCACTCTTTAGTGCCCGGTAGAATAGGTGGGTATTTCCTGCTGTGTCCGTTGAGTTTAAACATTCGAAGCCGTCCAAGATAATATTTTATTAGAATTCAAAAGTTGATCCAACCTTTTCAAATTTTAACGGCGAACCAACCATTTTTAAAACAGCCTCGTGATGGCTACAATTTTAAACTGAAAATTTTAAAAGCATGAAAACTAAACTCTTATTTACGACAGCTCTTGCAGCCTTGATCCTCGCTTCTTGTAGCAATGATGAAGGGATCAACATTGATCAAATTCCTACTGAGGTGATCTCTGATTTCGAAGGCAGGCATCCTGGAAATTCCGGAATAACATGGGAACGAGAGGGCAATTACTATGAAGCCGAATTCTTCGAAAATGGATTGGAAAAAGAAATTGTGTATGATCTTGACGGGAATTGGATTCAGTCAGAGTGTGAAATGTCAATGGACGATGTGCCTGCGGCGGCAATTGCATACATAGAAGTCAATTACCCCGGTGCTTCTCTTGATAAAGCCGAAGCTATTACAAGGCCAGATGGTGACTATGTTGAAGTAGAAATTACTGATGGCAAAAAGGAGTATGAACTGTTGTTCGACCTGGATGGCAATTTTATAGAAGAAGTAATTGAGGCCGACAACGATGAAGATGGTGGCGATGACTAACAAATGATATCAGCTATGTAAAAAAGGCCTTCTACGTAGAAGGCCTTTTTCGTTGTATCAGTCCAAGTTGATGCCACTGATAAAGATTCGTTATATAAATTCCTGCCGATTGCATTACATTCCTATTTCTCAAGTTCATCAAAGCGAATGTATAAAGTCTCAATATTGCTTTCTTCAGCCTTGATAGTGGCTTCTTGTGAATCTAAACCACCTGAAACTGGCACATTGGTAATAAAAAATGTGAACGTGGTGGATGTAAGGGCAGGACAATTGATGGCAAAGCCAAAAGATGTCCTGATAGATGGAGAGCGGATAAGGAAAATTATTGATAGCGGTACTTTGAAGTTCGAGGAGAGCATTACCGTACAAGACGGCCAAAACAAATTCCTCATTCCCGGAATGTGGGATATGCATGCTCACCCGGATGATCCGGAGATATGGCGGATGAACCCTACGGATGATGAAAAGGACAAACTTTTAACGCTATTGGTTATGCATGGCGTGACTGGCATCCGTGATATGGCTGGTGATCTCAAACTGGCTAACCGCTGGAAAAAGTCAATCGACAATGGAGAATTGATAGGCCCGGAAATTTTTGCTGCTGGCCCATTAATTGACGGCCCAAACCCCATGTGGGATGGCTCAGTTGGTATCAATGGGCCAGACAATGTAAGGCAAGTAGTAGACTCATTGATTGCTGATGGTGTTGACTTTCTAAAAGTCTACTCCCTGCTTCCTGAGGACATATATTTTGAGCTACAGGAGTAGGCAAACGAAATCGATTTTCCGGTAACTGGTCATGTGCCATTTGGAGTGCTCCCTTCAGAGGCCTCTTATGCCGGCATCAGAAGCCAGGAACATTTTCTGGAAATTTTCAACGAGGTAAGTTCAGAGTCGGCTGCGATAATTGCTAACAACATTGATTACGGGGCCGCAAAGACTCGCCTCGAGAAGTACATCTTTAAAAATCATTTGCTGATGGACACATACTCTGAAGAGAGAGCAAATGGGTTATTTGAAATAATGGCCGCAAACAATACCTGGCATACCCCCACACTGAGTATGTGGCAAAAGAATGCCTGGTTTGAAACTGAAATTAAAGAAGATACCGCACTCTATAAATATTTACCCCCGTACATGCGGAGGTACTGGCAAATCGGTGAAAACGACCATTTAAACAACCGAACACCTAAGCTGATTGCATTAAAGCAACGACAGGTAACATTTTATAAAAAAATGCTCAAAGGAATGTATGAAGCCGGTGTGCCATTGCTCACCGGAACAGACATGGGTGCAAACCCCCTTTGCTTTCCAGGAATAGGAGTGCACAACGAATTGGAGGCATTTGTTGAGGCTGGAATACCAACTGCTGTCGCATTAAAAGCCGCTACCATTAATCCCTGCGAATATTTAGAGATTGATGATGATTTTGGTTCAGTTGAAGCTGGGAGAATCGCTGATTTGGTGATACTGAGTGGCAACCCCCTGGAAGAAATTAGTGCAGTGAGAGCGGTTGATGCAGTGGTTAGGAAGGGATATTTATATTCGAAGGATGATATAGATCAAATCTTAACGAAGATTGAAGAATCTTTTAAATAAGAACATGAACGCTATGGACTTTCATTACACTTCTGGAAAAAACGAATTCACACATTTAAATTTGGTAGCATGAAGAACCTACTTTGCCTTTTTTTCTTGATGGCTCCATTTATGAGCCTTGCTCAAAACGGTCCTAAAATTTTAATATCTGTAGATATGGAGGGGCTTGCTGGTGCGGTAACAGAGCAGCAATTGGGTCCATCAGGTTTTGAATATCAACGTTTCAGGGAGATAATGACCAACGAGGCGCTGGCTGCTATTGAAGGGGCCAGAGCCTCTGGTGCCGGTGAAATTGTTGTGGCAGATGCCCATGGAAATGGACAAAACTTATTGATTGAAAAATTCCCTGAGGACATTCAAATTATCCGATCGTGGCCAAGAAGATTTCATATGGTTGGGGGCATTGATGATGCCTATGATGGTGTGATGCTTATAGCCTATCATTCATCTACTAGTAATAAAAAAGGAGTAAGGGCACACACGTTTTCCAGTGCCCGTTTGACAGATGTAAAAATTAATGGACAATCAGTCTCTGAGGGAATGTGGGCTGCCATTGTAACAGGTCACTTTGGAGTTCCGATTATCATGATTTCGGGGGATGATATTGCAACCAAAGAAGTTGCTGACTTCGTGGGAAATGTTGAAACCGCAGTTGTTAAAGAAGCACTAAGCTTTCATTCAGCCAAAACACTTACTCCCAATGCGGCCAATAAGATCATCAAAGCGGCTAGTCAGAAGGCGGTTGAAAATATCAGAAATTATAAGCCCTACGAGATAGATACCCCAGTTACATTAGATGTTTCATTCAAACATTACCGGCCAACTGAAGCCCTTGATTATTTGCCCATATTTGAGCGAATTGACTCTCACACAATCAGATATGTGGGTAAAGACATGACTGATGTCGCAGATGTTTTTGTATTCCTCATGGAGTACAATAGTTTTTTAGAACCTTAATTTAGTTCCCTTCAATTTCAACCTGAACCTCATCCATCAACTTAATGAGCTCATCCCGGTCCATCGTGTAGGGTTGTCCCTGATTTAATTGGAGCATTTCCCTCATAGCCTGTTTTATGGTATAATTACCTTGTCCTTCGTAAGGAACTACCATATACCGCCGTTTTGGTTTGTCAGAAAATAACGCACGTTCAAAAGCTTCTGCCACCTCCTGAGGATCTTTTTCCCGTTCGCCATTGTCCCATCGTTCCAGTAAAGATTCAAACTGTTCCTTATACATAGAATTTTCAATGAACTCGGGGTCACTTTTGATTTTAGCTAAAACTTTGTCACCAATTTTTGAGTCATAATTTCCTGGTTCTATTACACTTACCTGAACGCCAAACGGCTGCATTTCTGCTGCCAATGCATCTGTAAAAGCTTCTATGGCATGCTTGCTCATGCTGTAAGGCCCAAAGAAAAATCCTGATAAGATACCCGAAATCGAACCTGTCGTTGTTATTCTCCCTTTTGACTCAATGATGAGTGGTGCAAAAGCTTTTGTTACCCTGTAGACTCCATAAACATTTACATTCAATTGAAAATGAAGGTCTTCTTCAGGAACTTCTGCAAGAGGTGCAATCACCGCAACGCCTGCATTATTAACAAGTCCCCACAATCCTCGGCCCTCGTTGCGAATAGTTTCTACTGCTGCATCAATTTGATCTTGTTTGGTTACATCAAGCCTAACTGCCATTACATTCTCCATTTCATTGAGCATTTCCATATCGGCATCTTTGCGGGCACCGGCATAGACAAAGTGGCCTTTTGATGCCAAATGTTGTGCGGTCTTTAAGCCAATGCCACTTGTAGCACCGGTAATCAGTACAGCTTTTTGGTCGGAAGTTGATTGACCAAATACCGATGGAGGATCTATACTAAGCACCAACAGTGAAATGATAAGAATGCAGGTTGTTTTAAAATTTAGCATTTCGGATAAAGTTTAGATGTTGTGATTAGGACAATTTCTGTTTCAGAGAAGCAATATTTATTGGAAGTTACCAAACATTTTCCACTCGAATTCGTGGCCTTTACGGTATTACATTTTATTCACCGATCAACCAATTAGCTATTAATACAAAACGGCTAAATTTGCAGCTGGTCATAAAAATTAAAAAGGTCAATGGCTACCACCGCTGAAAGATTAAAAAAACCAAATAATGCTGGTAAGCATCAATTATTTGACAACCCTATTCTGGAAAGGCTGTCTAGAACACACATTTTGGTTCCCACAACCATGTTCTTTGTTATTTCAGGAGGTTTGATTTATTGGGGCAATGTAAAAGAGTTTGTGCCTGCAATTAATCTTCTAATATTATTCACCATTGGATGGCTGGCCTTTACATTGGTGGAATACCTTGTTCATAGGTATGTTTTTCATATGGAGCCAGATACAGCAACGAAAGCTAATATTCAATATAAATTCCATGGTGTACATCACGACTACCCAAAGGATAAAGAGCGTTTGGCAATGCCACCCCTTGTAAGTATCACTATATCAACTGCCCTGTTCTTCATTTTTATGTATTTAATGGGCAATGCTGTTTACGGGTTTTTGCCAGGCTTTTTGATTGGCTACTCGATGTACCTTTTTGTGCATTATGCAGTTCACGCTTATCAGCCTCCTAAAAATTTCCTAAAAGTTTTGTGGGTTAATCATGGTATTCATCATTACAAAGACCACGAAAGGGCTTTTGGTGTCTCATCTCCAATATGGGATTATGTCTTCAGAACAATGCCCCGGAAAAAGGGCTAATCGGATACAGAATTTATAGATAGATTACCTTCGATCACCATTTTATTATAGTGGATTGATTAGCCTCTTGGGCTTCCATATTAGGGGACAATACCTTCTACTTAAAAATTTTTGCAGATGATCTCCCTGGCAAGAAAATGATGATACTGAGTTCAGATTCATCGACCCTTTTATGGTGAAAGGAAAGTACTAAAGAATAGTCTTTTATTTAGTAATTCAGTTTTTTGTCCTATAAGTCAATACCACTTCGATCTAAAGGGGTATTCCGAAATCTGATTTAAGGCTGAAACCAATTAATTTGGTTGAAAAACTAACTCAATGGCTACGGTTAAATTCACTGCAAACCTTAAGAGATTCTATCCAGAGCTCCAACCAACAGAAGTAAAAGGAGCCACCGTTAAAGAAGTTTTGGATGAAATCGAGTCTATGCATGAGGGGATTAAGGATTACGTTGTAGACGAGGCTGGTATTTTAAGAAAGCATGTAAATATTTTTATAGGAAACGAATTAATAAAAGACAGAACTAAACTTTCTGATCAGGTTAAGGCCACCGATGAAGTGTATATAATGCAAGCGCTTTCCGGCGGTTAGCTGTTCTAAAACCCAATAATTATGGCCACAAAAAATACAATGCTACTTGGCACCCGCAAGGGTTTAGTTGTTTACACTAAAAATGGTGCTGGTTGGAACTATGATAGAACCCATTTTCTAGGCATACCTGTCACAATTGCAACAATTGACAAAACTTCTGGTACGTGGTGGGCGCTTTTAGACCACGGTCATTGGGGGTGCAAAATCCATCGTAGTCAGGATGGTCATAAATGGGAAGAAATTGAAGCCCCTAAATATCCGGAAAGTGAAGAGATGAAAGAGGGAGTGCCGGCAGCCACAAGATATTTGTGGGCTTTTTCCAATGCAGGCAACGGTAAGGCTGGTGATATTTACATCGGCACAGAACCCGGTGGGTTATTCCATAGTACTGACAATGGTGACAATTTCAATCTTGTAAGAAGTCTTTGGGATCATCCCTCACGGGAGAAACAATGGTTTGGTGGTGGCCGTGACTATGCAGGCATTCACTCAATTTGTGTAGACCCAAGAGATAGCAATCATATTTACATCGGAATAAGCGTAGCTGGCGTTTTTGAAACACGAGATGGAGGCAAAACATGGTTGCCAAAAAATAAGGGGCTTAAAGCAGACTTCCTGCCTGATCCGGAGTCTGAAATAGGTCAAGACCCTCATTTGTTGGTCATGAGTCAGAAAAACCCAGATGTGCTGTGGCAGCAAAACCACTGTGGTATTTTTATGACAAAAGACGGGGGTGAGAATTGGGTGGATGTAAGCCAAAAAGATGGCCCAGCCAACTTTGGTTTTGCAGTCGCAGTTCATGAAGAAAACCCTGAAGTTGCATGGGTTGTGCCGGGCATTAGTGATCAGGTAAGGGTAGCGGTTGATGAGTCTCTTTGCGTATGCCGTACTGATGACGGCGGTAAAACGTGGAGGGATTTTAGAAACGGGTTGCCTCAAAAAGGCTGTTTCGACATTGTATTCAGGCATGCTTTAGATGTGGATGGGGAGACGCTGGCTTTCGGTTCAACAACCGGAAATCTATACATGTCCAGCGATCTGGGTGAAAACTGGAAATGCATCAGCTCCAATTTACCTATGGTGCATAGCGTAGAGTTTGTGTAAATTTGGATATGGATAAAAAGATTGATTACAAGCTTCTTATAACCATAGAGCCCGGGAAAAGAGGAGGAAAACCTTGTATCCGTAATATGCGGATCACTGTTTCTGACATTTTATCGGGGTTAGCTTCGGGTTTAACTCGTCAAGATATTCTCTCTGATTTTCCTGAGTTGACTGATGATGACATTACAGCTGCATTGATGTTCGCCTCTGAACGGGAATCAAAGGCTACTATTCTCTCTTAGTGAAATTACTCCTAGATCAGAATTTATCATTCAAGCTGGTCGGAGTTTTACGTTCCAGATTTGGGGAGTGCAATCACTTAAGGGATTTTCATCTAATTGAATCAAATGATTTAGAAATACGGCAGTTTGCATTAGAACACAATTTTGTAATTGTCACCCGCGATTCAGATTTCTTCGAACTTGCATTGCTGCATGGGATACCGCCTAAAGTGCTTTGGATAAGAAGCGGTAATTCAAGTTCGACCCACATTGAAAATCTCCTATTAGACAATTTCAATGCGATCTTGGAATTCGAGTCAAACAATCAGATTTGTCTCCAATTGTATTAGAATGAACGATCCTATAGAATTTAGAAAAGCCGCACACGAACTTATAGACTGGATTGCCGATTATCATGAAAATATAGATCGATATCCAGTTAAATCTCAGGTAAAACCTGATGAGATAAAGTCAAAGCTTCCGGAATCTGCTCCAGCAGACCCAGTCGGGTTTGACAATATCATGAAAGATTTCGAGGAGATAATCCTGCCTGGGATTACTCATTGGCAAAATCCAAGGTTTCATGCCTATTTCCCAGGTAACTCAAGTTATCCTTCGCTATTGGGCGAAATGTTGACTTCCGCAATAGCCGCTCAATGTATGATCTGGGAGACATCTCCTGCTGCCGCTGAATTGGAAGAAAGAGTACTCGATTGGTTAAAAGAGGCCATGGGCTTGCCTATTAATTGGAAAGGTGTCATCCAGGATACCGCCTCAACCGGAACACTTGCAGCAATCTTAACTGCGAGGGAGCAAGTATCAAACTACAGCATTAACAAAGCAGGCTTTGAACATTCCAATTATCGGATTTACTGTTCAACCGAAACACATTCTTCAATTGAAAAAGCGGTGAAAATTGCCGGTTTCGGAAGTAAAAGTGTCATCCAAATACCTGTGGATCAAAACCTGCAGTTGGATACAAGTTTATTGAAAGAAGCCATTTCTGCCGATCTAAATAATGGATTGGTTCCGGTTTGTGTTGTTGCGACACTCGGCACTACGGGTACCTGCTCAATTGATCCCCTGAAACCAATTTCCAGCATTTGCAAAAAGCACAACATTTGGCTTCATGTTGATGCGGCTTTTGCAGGAACTGCCCTTTTACTAGAGGAGCATCGTGGCATGATCTCCGGACTTACTGATGCCGACAGCTTCCTGTTCAATCCTCATAAATGGATGTTCACCAATTTCGACTGCACTGCATATTATGTAAAAGATTCCGATGCACTTGTCAAAACCTTTGAGCTTTTACCTGAATACCTCAAGACAAAAACCCATGGCCTGGTAAATGATTACCGCGATTGGGGTGTACCGTTAGGCAGGCGTTTCAGGGCACTCAAACTTTGGTTTGTAATTCGGAGTTATGGGTTAGAAGGCATAAAGGCCAAGCTTCGTGAGCATATTAGGTTGGCAGAATTATTTGAGGACTGGGTAAATAATTCACCAGATTTTGAAAAGGTAATTCAGCGTTCATTATGTCATGTTTGCTTCCGCTTTAATCCAAAAGAAGTCAATGAGGAGCGAGAATTAGAGAATCTGAATAAGAAGCTTCTGGAGGATTTGAATGCGAGTGGTGAGATGTATCTCACTCATACCAAAGTCAATGGAAAATATTGTTTAAGAATGGTAATTGCCCAAACCAATGTGAACGAAGATCATATTAAAGCGGATTGGGCGCTTATCAATCAATTAAAACCTCAGGTTTGATTCGATGAGCAGTACATATTCCAGAATTCGGTCGAACTATGCTCTTGATGGCAAAGATTATTTGTCAATCAAAACCATTGACATGCATACCGAAGGAGAGCCATTACGGGTGATTGTTGATGGATACCCGGAATTGAAAGGCAACACTATTCTGGAAAAGAGGCAATTTGCTAAACAAAACCTGGATCATCTACGCACTGCACTCATGTTTGAGCCCCGTGGCCATGCCGATATGTACGGCTGCATCCTTACTGAACCTGAAAAACCTGATAGCGATTTTGGCATTATTTTCATTCACAATGAGGGCTATAGCACAATGTGTGGTCACGCTACAATTGCCATAACCAAATTGGCAGTTGAAATGGGTTGGGTGCAGAAAGTTGAGCCTGTCACGACAATCAAAATTGATGCGCCTTGTGGTCAATTAGTAGCTCATGCTGACATCTCTGAAGGACAAGTTGAACGATGCCGGTTTGAATGTGTCCCATCATTTGTCACTGCTTTGAATGAGGACGTTGTAATTGAAGGCTATGGGAAAATAAAATATGACATCGCATATGGCGGGGCTTTTTATGCCTATGTAGATGTATCGGAATTCAGCATCGATCTGGAACCATCCAACACTCAGCTCCTGATTGACTTGGGGATGAAAATAAAAAAAGCGGCTTCAGCTAGTGCTTCTCAATTCATTAAACATCCATTCGAAGAGGATTTGAGCTTTCTTTACGGAACCATCTTTATTGATGCTCCAGTAAACCCAAAACATCACAGCCGCAATGTCTGCATTTTTGCTGATGGCGAAGTAGACCGGTCGCCCACTGGTTCAGGGGTTTCGGGGAGGATGGCACTGCATTTTAAAAAGAAAGAAATAAGTCTGAATGAAACCATTCCTATAGAAAGCATCCTGGGTACATCCTTCACGGGTAAAGTGCTAAGAGAACAAAAATTTGGTGACATAAATGCTGTAATTACAGAGATTGGAGGCAGTGCATTCATTACGGGTCAGCATAACTTCTTAATCGATCCCAACGATCCGTTAAAAGATGGGTTTTTATTAAAATAATTACGGTGACTTGGTAAGCTGTAAGCCTCAGAATAGCCAAAAAGTACTAACTTGAATGCCCTTTAAAAACTGAAATGGACTGGGTAACAGTAATTGGATTAATTTCTCTCGGAATCGGGTTGATGATCGTTGAACTCATTTTCGTACCTGGGACAACTATTGTTGGAATCCTGGGATTTGCTGTCTGTGTATATGGTGTGTATACCAGCTTTCAAACTTTTGGCTCAACAACTGGTTGGATTACGTTAGGTGTTACTTCGCTAATGGCAATTGCGTTTACAGTCTATAGCTTTAAATCCAACACCTGGGACAGATTTGCACTTAAAGGTAGCATTAAGTCAAAGGTGAATGAAGATAACCCAATTGCTGTTGTGGTGGGAGATGAGGGGGTCACCGCATCGTCAATTAAACCCATAGGGAAAGCTGAATTTCATAATCGCATCTATGAAGTTCGATCGATGGGAAATTATATTGTAGAAAATGAGCCTGTGAAGGTGATAAAAATTGATAATAATAGAATATTTGTTCAAACGATAAATTCTTAGAGAATGGTTAATACCTTATTTATGTTGTTTGGAGGATTAATCCTCTTTTTTGTATTCCTCTATTTTGTTCCAGTTAACCTATGGATAACCGCCGTTTTCAGCGGTGTAAAAGTTGGCCTTTTCGAACTTGTTTTTATGAGGATCAGGAAAGTGCCACCATCTAATATCGTCAATGCACTAATCACAGCTACAAAAGCTGGGCTTACCGTTGAAGCTGACGATGGCACCAGAAGATCTATGCGTACTCAAGAGCTTGAAACCCACTACCTGGCAGGAGGTAATGTGCCTCAGGTTATCAGGGCTTTAATCTCAGCTGATAAGGCCAATATCAATTTGACTTTTAAGCAGGCAACAGCAATTGACCTGGCCGGAAGAGATGTGTTCGAGGCCGTTCAGATATCAGTAAACCCTAAGGTGATTAATACTCCATCTGTTGCTGCTGTGGCAGCAGACGGAATTCAACTAGTTGCCAAGGCAAGAGTAACGATTAGAGCCAATATTCAGCAGTTAGTTGGCGGTGCCGGTGAAGATACAATTCTTGCCAGGGTTGGTGAAGGCATTGTGACGTCCGTTGGTTCGGCTGCCACGCATAAAGAGGTGCTGGAGAACCCTGATAAAATTTCGAAGCTTGTTTTACAACGTGGCCTTGATGCCGGAACCGCATTTGAGATATTATCTATCGACATAGCTGATGTAGACGTTGGAGCTAATATTGGCGCAAAACTTCAAACTGATCAGGCATCTGCTGACCTGAAAGTTGCAGAAGCTAAAGCTGAAGAAAGAAGAGCCATGGCCGTTGCCGCGGAGCAGGAAATGGTAGCTAAAGCTCAAGAAGCCAGGGCCAAAGTAATTGAAGCTGAAGCTGAGGTTCCAAAAGCAATGGCTGAAGCTTTCCGCAGTGGCAACCTCGGCATCATGGATTACTACAAAATGCAAAACATCGAAGCTGATACATCAATGAGGGAGTCAATTGCTGGTGGCAAAAAGAAGAAAGGCACCAGCGGACCGAGTGGGTCTTAGAACTATTGAGACTAGAAAGGGGGATACATGAAGCATGAATCCCTTTTTTGTGCCCTAGTGTTCCTATTCGAACCTACTGAATCAATTGCGACTCTGAGGATTCGTCGAAATTAGTGCATTGGTCAATCTTCACTACAATTATCTGGAAATGCAATAGTTTGAGTCTAAAGATGGGTTATTACTCACAGGAAATAATAAAGAGAAAGTCTATTTCTTGATAATTTTCTTTATGAACGATTGTTTATCCCAGTAAATAACGAAATAATATATTCCTGAATCTAATTGCTCTGTATTAACGGTGATTTTTTCGTTAATCGAAGCAATTGATCCTTTCTCAAAAGCTCTACCGCTAACATCAATAAAAGCATACTTCACATTGCTAGCGGTAGGGGTCAAGTTATTAGGTAGTCTTATGTGAAGACGGCTTCCAACTGGATTGGGGTAGATCAAATAGTCATTTGACTCTAATATTGAAATTGATGTAATGACATCATTAGCCTTAAACGGGTTTGATATGACAATGACTTCATCTAAACAACTATTTACAATTGCCTGAATCTGATATACTTTCTGGCTGACAGAAATTTGATTATCAACAAATTCATTAATATCGCCCTCAACTTTGGCGTATAATTCCAAATTATTTCTAGATGGTCCGCGATAGATTGAGTTCTCCGCAACTTCAGAACCAACATATGAATTCCAGACCAGCTTGACCGAAGTTCCGGCTTCTTCCATAACCTCTAAATAAATAGGACTTACAATACTTGAATTAATTACGGCTCCACATTGATTCTCGTAAGACAGATAATACATCCCAAATTCGTCAGCTTCTATTTCAACCTCGTTAATTTCTGACCCAATCTCCTGAGTAATTGAATTCTCCCCATCGACGGATTTGACTAAATTAAATGTCGTCGGTGAATTGGAATTCTCCCAAGAGATGATAACGGCATCACCTTTGTCATTAAAGGTTATTGAACAAATCTCAGGCAGCGTTTCTTGAAGTTCAATCTCAAGGCTAATTTCATTGAAACATTCGTCCTTGTTTTTGACCATAACTTTGACTAATAATTCATCTGAATCTACCCAATCGACACTAATTTGATGTGTGCCTTGGCCATCAGATATTTGTCCACCGATAACTTCCCAGGTGTATGTGTGACCCTCTTGCGCCTGAACAGAATAAACAGCTGACTCACAGGATTGTGTTGGCCCTGAAATAGTT
>JAVKCG010000029.1:0-1033 GCA_040222875.1 Cyclobacteriaceae bacterium
CTCAATTCCATTAATGATTCCTTGCTCACACTATCAATGGATAAATTGATTACCTCATTGCTCATACGATAATAAAGAGGATTAGAATCAACAGGCTGTGCCAACTTATACATGACAGGAACAAACAATGAGTGTTTGTGAAAATTGGTCAGTGAATCGTTCATTGGGCCGGCAAATAAATAAAAAGGATTAGTTCCCGATTTTATTAAATAGGGCTGGCGACCATTGGTTAAAAGTATACTTTCATAAAAGCCTTTGGGTTTTAGAGTCACTTTTACTTCAGGAAGCCCCATTCGATCATTTTTATTATTAAACACACCTTCCATCAATGGATGATCGATAGACTTCTCACTCAGGGATTCTCTTCTGGAATCGTTTTGGTAAGTAATTGGGATATTCAAAAGTTGAGAATAGGACTTTAAATTCACAACACTAGGAGGAACCAAAACAATCCTTCCTCTTATTAAGTCGATCTGACTTAACAGCCAATCAGGTATGTCCTCTAAACCTACCAGAACCAACAAATCAGCATTCGTAACTGAGGCAAAAGATGCATTCCTAATACTGCTTATACTCAAATTGAATAATTGACTATTAGAATAAACTTTTTGAAAATACTGTTTACTATTGCCAATAGACTCATCATACAATATGGCCACATTTGGCTTTGATGGCTGGGAAATTGTAAAATAAAATCTATTATCAAAGACCACCGCTCCTTCTTGTAGACTGACCTCATAGTTTCCGGCAATATCGTCATTCACTCCAATAGGAAATTCAATTGAAGTCAGTTGATTAGGTGACAAATCCAATGTCAAAGCGGCAAGTTGGCGATTATCCTTTTGAAGTCTAACAAGTACATTAGTTGAAATGGATTCACCAATACTTTTAACATCTATGACAACCATATTTTCTTTACCTATTGCCGAAGATTTTACGAGATATACAGTATCAACATAGCTGTTATTGACTTGCTCCGTTTTTAATTTATGAAAAACAAATTGACGAGTAGAATCATCCAATTCCGCACCAA
>JAVKCG010000030.1:0-7551 GCA_040222875.1 Cyclobacteriaceae bacterium
AACTACCACTGCCGTTGGTGCAGGGTCTACTTCTGGCATAACCGGTAAGACTACTTCACAAATGAAAACAGAGTCAACCTATACAGGAGCTTCATGGGATTTTACAGACGTTTGGGAGTTAGTAAGTGGAGTAAACAACGGCTATCCAATACAGCAGGAATTAAATCCGAATGCAGAATCAGCCAATACAGTCCCTGCTGCCTCAAACCTTGTTATAAATAACCGAACAAATGCAGGAAACTTACCTGAATTAGGAGATCAATTAGCGGTAACCTACAATTTCAGTGATGCTGATAACGATCCCGAAACAGGAACAACATTTCAGTGGTATCGTGCAGATGATGCTAGTGGTACCAACGCAGTACAAATAGCTGGAGCAACCGATTCAATATATACGGTAGTGTCAGCTGATTTAGATAAATTTTTACGAGTTGATGTAACACCCAATGATGGAACTGATGCCGGAACTTTAGTTTCCAGCTCTTATTCTGAAGTAGCGGCATCAAATCAACCTCCTTCCGCCGGTACTGTTACAATTACAGGAACTCCGGGAATTGGCGATACGCTGACCGCAGATTATACCTATTCTGATCCTGAAAGTGATTTGGAATCAGGAACTACCTTTCAATGGTATGTAGCAGTAGATGAAGTTGGAACCGGACTAACTCCGATAGCAGATGCTACTTCAAATAAGTATGTAGTAACACCAGCTGAAGAAGGAGCATACATCAGAGTAGAAGTTACTCCAAATGACGGCACACAATATGGTTCAACGTCGACTTCTGATTTCGTAAAAATAAATGTTCGTCCTATCGCAATTGCTGGCACTATCACAGGAACTCCTGATGTTGGTGAAACCATTTTTGCAGTATATGAATACAATGACTTTGAGGATGATCCTAATGCCGGTGCTCAATTCCGCTGGTTTGTTGCGGATGATGGATCTGGTACTAATGAAAGTACGATATCCGGAGAAACAGATAGTAGTTATGTAGTTGAATCAGGTGATGCAGGAAAATTTATACGTGTTGAAATAACTCCGTTTGATGGTACTTCTCTTGGTATAGCTGATACCTCAGCTTATGTGGAGATTCTTGTTCCAAACACCAATCCTGTTGTAAGCAATCCGATTGCTGATTTTAGTGTAGATGAAGATGCCGATGATAGTTTCTTTAATCTTACCAATATTTTTTCGGATGCGGAAGACAACGATGCTGCTCTTACCTATTCCATTGTTTCCAATTCGAATACAGGGCTTGTTACAGCTGCAATTAATAATACAACAGACACTCTGAGTTTTGCATATACCGCCAATGAAAGTGGTATAGCAGAAATTATAGTTCAAGCCATGGATAGCCAAGGATTAACTGCTCAGGATACTGTAAATATTAACGTAAATCCGGTTAATGATGTGCCTGTATTTGTAAAAGGAGCCAATCAGGTTGTAGACGAAAATTCCGGAGCACAGACGGTTAACGGTTGGGCTACGGGCATAAGTGTGGGAGCCGGAGATGAAGCGAGTCAGGCATTGAACTTTAATATATTCACGGATAATGATGATTTATTCTCAGTATTACCGGCAGTAGATCCGTCAACAGGAAACCTGACGTTCACTCCCGCTGCCGATTCATTTGGAGTGTCCAATATCACCATCAGTCTTTCCGATGATGGTGGTACAACTAATGGAGGAATTGATACATCTGCAGATCAAGTGTTCACCATTACGGTAGAAGAAGTACTTACGGTAGATTCATTAACAGCATTTATTACCGTATGGAAAACGACCACGCCCGGGGAGTCGATCACTATGTACACAGATGGGGGGGGCACAGTTTCCGATTTTGATGCGATCATTGACTGGGGAGACGGCACAGTGGAACGAATTACAGGCGACGATCCGGATCCTTCCCATAGCTATGCGGTGGCTGGGGAGTACGAAGTTCGTATTGGAGGGACATTTCCTCGTTTGGATATGACTGATAATGCTGATTTAGTAACCTATGGAAACACGCCAGCGCTTGCTGCTAATTCAGATAAGATTATTGCTATCAACCAATGGGGAAATATTATCTGGGAAAGCATGTCCAACATGTTTTACCAAACTCCGAATTTGGTTACCTACTCTGCAACCGATACCCCGAATTTATCCCAGGCTACTTCGCTTGAAGGAATGTTTGCTTTCACGGGGTTGAGTTCAGCTGATTTAAGCGGTTGGGATGTATCTATGATAACCGATTTCTCTAGCATGTTTACTAACGCGACTTCTTTTAACGGAGATCTGTCTGATTGGACATTTTCTTCAGCAGATTATACAAGCGAAAATGGAGTGAATTTTCTGGGAATGTTCAATTTGGCCAGCTCTTTCACCGGAACAGGGTTGGCGAACTGGGATGTTAGCAATGCAGATACAATGACTGTTATGTTTTCCGATGCTGCGGCCTTTAATCAGGACCTGAGTAGTTGGGATGTTAGTAATGTGAAAGACATGTTCTTGATGGCAGAGGGTACAGCTTTAAGTACAGCAAATTATACCGACATGCTCAGCAGTTGGAGCGCGTTAAGTCTTCAAAGTGATTTGGATTTTTCTGTAAACCCAACTACCTATAATCTGGCCGGACTTGAAGGACGAGATATACTGGTAGACACTTTTGGATGGAATATTACCGATGGTGGTTTAACAGCAGGGGCACTGAGTTTATCGACTATCGAAACTTCTCCGATAGACACATCAGTTACCGATACGCTATGGATGGATTTGACCATTGATGGAACCGTAGCTACAGATGCCTTAAATCCAATATGGACCTTGACGCCGGCTACAGGTATGTCGGCATCAGGAAGCCCGGTATTTAATGAAGACCGACAACAATGGGCTTATGACTTGAGTGGTATTACGGTTACTAATCTGGATCAGGAATATGCACTGCAAGTTTCTGCTTCTGTTTCACTGGAAAATGGAAGTGCAAGTATCGAGGATGATTTTTCTATAAATGTGATAGTGCCTAATTCAGCTCCTGTTGCAACTTTAGCAATTGAAGATATTACTGTTGATGAGGATGCAGACAATACGACCATAGATCTGACTTCCTATTTTGCTGATGCTAATGAAAGTGCCGATGATTTGGTCTATTCAATAGAAACCAATTCAAATCCAATATTACTTACAGCCTCTGTAAATAACACAACAGATACCCTAACTCTGGCTTACGGAGCAAATGAGTTTGGAACCGCAGATATCACCGTGCGGGCCACCGATTCTGGTGGTTTGACGGCAGACACTTCATTCACTGTAACAGTGAATTCAGTTAATGACATTCCGTTATTTACGAAAGGAGCAAACCAAGTAGTAGATGAGAATGCAGCCCCACAATCAATAAGTAATTGGGCAAGTGGAATAAGTGCTGGGCCAGCCAACGAAAGCGGGCAAGGGTTAACATTTAATGTAAGCACCGACAATGACAATCTTTTTGAAGTAGGTCCGGCTGTTGATCCGTTAACAGGAACGCTGACTTTTACACCAGCTGCTGATTCTTTTGGAGTAGCGAATGTTACCATTAGTCTTTCCGATGATGGCGGGACAACTAATGAAGGAATCGATACCTCTGCTGATCAAGTGTTCACCATTACGGTAGAAGAAGTACTTACGGTAGATTCATTAACAGCATTTATTACCGTATGGAAAACGACCACGCCCGGGGAGTCGATCACTATGTACACAGATGGGGGGGCTGGTGTTACCGACTTTGACGCCATTATCGACTGGGGTGATGGCACGGTGGAAGAAATTACGGGTGATGATCCCGACCCTAGCCATAGCTACGCGGTGGCAGGAGATTATGAAGTTCGTATTGGAGGGACATTTCCTCGTTTGGATATGACTGACAATGCTGATTTAGTAACCTATGGCAACAACCCAGGCTATGGCCAGAATTCAGCCAAGCTTATTGGCCTCAAGCAATGGGGGAATATAGCGTGGGAGAGTATGGAAAATATGTTCTACCAAACCCCTAATTTGGTTAGCTACACCGCCACGGATGCCCCCGATGTATCCCAGGCGAGCAGCATGGAAGGCATGTTTGCCTTTACAGGATTAACCAATGCTGATTTAAGCGGTTGGGACGTGAGCAGTATTACCGATTTCTCTAGCATGTTCACCAACGCAACTTCTTTCAATGGTGATGTTAGCGGGTGGACCTTCTCGAGTGCGCCCTACTCGGTAGCAAACGGGCTCAATTTTACAGGGATGTTCAATTTGGCTAGCTCTTTCACCGGAACAGGGTTGGCGAACTGGGATGTTAGCAATGCAGATACAATGACTGTTATGTTTTCCGATGCTGCGGCCTTTAATCAGGACCTGAGTAGTTGGGATGTGAGTAATGTAACGGATATGTTTCTGTTTGCAGAAGGAGCGGCAATAAGTACGGCAAATTATTCAGCTATGTTAAGCAGCTGGAGCGCTTTAGATGTGCAGAGCGGAGTAGAATTTTCTGTAAACCCAACGACTTATACACTTCCCGGTTTAGAAGGACGTGATATACTGGTAGACACTTTCGGCTGGGATATTACTGATGGAGGATTAACAGCAAGTACGTTTAGTGTATCAACAACAGAAACTTCTCCGGTAGATCCAACGGAGACGGATACTTTATGGATTGACCTTACCATAGACGATTCAGTAGCTACCGATGCGTTAAGCCCAATTTGGACCCTGACGCCTGCTACAGGTATGTCGGCATCAGGAAGCCCGGTATTTAATGAAGCCCGACAACAATGGGGATATGATTTAAGTGGAATTACGGTTACTAATTTGGACGAGGAGTATTCTCTGCAAGTTTCTGCATCTGTTTCACTGGAGAATGGAAGTGCAAGTATCGAGGACGATTTTTCTATAAATGTGATAGTGCCTAATTCAGCTCCTGTTGCAACTTTAGCAATTGAAGATGTTACTGTTGATGAGGATGCAGATAATACGACCATAGATCTAACTTCCTATTTCTCAGATGTAGAGCAACCAGTTGGAGAGTTGGTGTATTCAGTAGAAGTCAACACCAACTCTACATTAGTTACTGCATCTGTTAATAATGCTACAGATATCCTGACACTCGCTTACGGAACAAATGAATTTGGAACCGCAGACATAACCATTCGCGCAACAGACTCAGGTGGGTTGTATGCCGATAATGCATTTACTGTTACTGTTAACGCTGTAAATGATGTGCCTGTATTTGTAAAAGGAGCCGATCAGATTGTAGACGAAAATTCTGGTGCTCAAACTGTAGCTAATTGGGCAACCTCAATTTCCGCAGGATCTGCAAATGAATCAGGTCAAAACCTGACATTTGATGTTTCTACCAATAATGACCTTTTATTCTCAGTATTACCTGCTGTAGATCCAGTTACCGGAACCCTTACATATACCCCGGCGGCTGATTCTTTTGGAGTAGCAAACGTTACTATTAATCTTTCCGATGATGGCGGGACAACTAATGGAGGAATCGATACATCTGCTGATCAAGTATTCACCATTACGGTAGAAGAAGTATTAAGTGTAGATTCAACAACAGCATTTATCACGACTTGGAGAACAACAACACCCAGCGAATCTATTACCCTGTACACCGATGGAGGGGCTACGGTTTCCGATTTTGAAGCGATCATTGATTGGGGAGACGGCACAGTGGAACAAATTACCGGTGATGATCCGGATCCTTCCCATAGCTATGCGGTGGCTGGGGAGTACGAAGTGCGCATTGGCGGGACATTCCCTCATTTGGATCTTACCGATAATGCTGATTTAGTAACCTATGGAAATACACCAGCGCTTGCTGCTAATTCAGCCAAGCTTATTGGCCTCAAGCAATGGGGGAATATAGCGTGGGAGAGTATGGAAAATATGTTCTACCAAACCCCTAATTTGGTTAGCTACACCGCCACGGATGCCCCCGATGTATCTCAGGCGAGCAGCATGGAAGGCATGTTTGCCTTTACAGGGCTAACCACGGCCGATTTAAGCGGTTGGGATGTAAGCACGATTACGAATTTCGCCAATATGTTCACCAATGCTACGTCCTTCAATGGCGATGTTAGCGGGTGGACCTTCTCGAGTGCGCCCTACTCGGTAGCAAACGGGCTGAATTTTACAGGGATGTTCAACCTGGCGAGTTCCTTTACCGGAACCGGTGTGGCTGGATGGAATGTAGGCAACGCCGATAGTTTAGCGGTAATGTTTACTGATGCGGCGGCTTTCAATCAAGACTTAAGCAGTTGGGATGTTAGTAATGTGAAAGACATGTTCTTGATGGCTGATGGAACCGGGCTAAGTACGGTCAATTATACATCAATGCTGACGGCATGGAGCGTATTAAGTGTGCAGAATAATGTAGATTTAGGTGTTGGTGAGGCAACGTATACTATCGCTGGATTATCTGGGCGGGAAGCACTGGTAGATACGTATGGATGGACCATCTCCGATGGTGGACTGACAGCCGGAGCACTGAGCCTGTCAACGACAGAAGTTTCTCCGATAGACACATCAGTTACCGATACGCTTTGGATGGATTTGACCATTGATGGAACCCTAGCTACCGATGCGTTAAGCCCAATTTGGACCCTGACGCCGGCTACAGGTATGTCGGCATCAGGAAGCCCGGTATTTAATGAAGACCGCCAACAATGGGCTTATGACTTGAGTGGTATTACGGTTACTAATCTGGATCAGGAATATGCGCTGCAAGTTTCTGCGTCTGTTTCTTTAGAAAATGGGACATCCAGTGTAGACGATAACTTTTCGATAAACATAATGGTGTCGAATACCGAGCCGACTGTGTTAGCTGCGATTGATGATGTTACCGTTGATGAAGATGCAGATAATACGACAATTGATTTGACTTCTGTTTTCTCTGACGCAGAACAAGCAGCTAGTGAATTGACTTTTTCAGTCGAGTCGAATTCAAATACTGGTTTAGCAGATGTTTCAGTAAATAATACTTCAGATGAATTAACACTGTCATTAATTGCAGACAGCTCTGGTTCTGCAATTATTACTATTCGTGCTACTGATTCAGGTGTACTAACTGTAGATAATTCATTCAACGTTACAGTAAATCCAGTTAATGATGCACCAGTAGTAAGCACTCCTATTGCTGATGTAACGGTGGACGAAAATGCACCGAACACAGTATTAGATCTAAGCACAAGCTTCAGTGATGTAGAAACCACATCGGGAGATTTAACCTACACCGTAGAATCCAACGATAATACTACACTGGTTGCAGCATCAATCGATGGCTCTACATTAACATTGGATTACCAAACCAACCAATTTGGTGTAGCAAGTATAACGGTCAGAGCCAGCGATGGGGAATTATTTACCGAAGACAGTTTTGTAGTTACTATCAATGAAGTGAATGCCCCACCAATATTTCCAGGCCGTTATGATGTTTCAACAGCAGTACAAGCAAACAATGGTTCAGCTACAGTAATCAGTCAAAGTTCTTATGGTGATATTGCATTTAATACGGATGGCACGAAATTATTTGCATTAGGTGATTC
>JAVKCG010000031.1:0-1157 GCA_040222875.1 Cyclobacteriaceae bacterium
CTCGTATATGAAAATTTCCATTGCCGGATATTATGCCCATCCTGGAGTTTATCCCATCATCCTTTAGAGGTTCAAAATCCGGACAGTTATTTCGAATCATTGGATTATCCGCCGGATCATACCTGAGAAATAGTGGAAAGAATGGCTTATCACTGTATTTGGAAGGGATACTTATTTTTTGAATATAATCCTCATCTGGTCGCTCGTCATTATAGGCATTTGAGGGCGCGATGAATTCATTGTCAAATTCAGGAAAATACTGATGCTGATCAAAATCAAATAAGAACAAAAACAATACAATTCCCCCCAAGGTCGAAAACACTATTCGAATTCTGTTCTTTGAAAATTTGCTAATGAGATAATAATAAATGCTTTTACTAAGTCGTGATAATGTGATGGCATTAAACAATCTATAAAACGGATAATAGATTCTGATCATCCATTTAAATTTTTTGAAAAAGCCTAGCGTGAGGTAATCGATCATGTAGACAATGCCCATGATAAGGTAAACCAAAGCCACCATAGCGGCGATTATAACCCCAATAATCGTTAGTGTATCCGGTAAAATTCCAACCAGTTGGGTAAGTATAAATCCTAAAAATCCAAAACTGAGAAGATACATGCCAAAGGCAATGAGTACAGAAATGATAAGAAAGGAAAATGCGAAAATGACACTGCAAATTTCATCAAGATGAACCACCATCCGATCAAGACTGATTACTCCGTTCTTTTTAAGTTTTTCTGTAAAAAATGCATTGTACCTCAGCTTTTCGAAATCCACGGAGGATTGGACGGATCTTAATCCGATTGTTCCAATCCAAAAGCCACGAAGCATGAGGTGAATTACCAGGGAAATAATCAGGGCCTGAATTGAATTTTTTATTATCAACAGGAACAATCCGATGATACTTAAAACCCCGGACATGTTGTACTTGAAGTTTAAGCCTAATAGAAACTCATCAAAGGCTGTGTTTGCTCCAAGTAAAAGGAATATGGTAAAAGCAGAAACAAGCAACTCCAGTTGCCAGCTTTCACGTTCCAGCTTCTTCAGCCAGCTTTCAATTTGATTTTTAGGAATGTCAGGCATTGGTATTTGGTTACCTAAAAATAACCTAATCCTTAGTATTCATTGACTTAAGCTCCTGATTGTAGAATTT
>JAVKCG010000032.1:0-605 GCA_040222875.1 Cyclobacteriaceae bacterium
TTTTATTTTGAGCCGTTACCTGAACTGTTAATAGTCCAACCAATAGTATTCCTATGATCTTTTTCATAATTCTTCCTTCCTTAAAGCGACGCAATGGTGCTTTCCAGTTTCTCTTTTACATTGATGTTTAAATTTCTTTCCTGTATCAGGTTTTCAAACTCAGACTTTGAGTTTTGTAATCCCATTTCAACCATGGCATCTGCCAAGGCAATGATCACCACATCAGAGTTTTGAGCTCCGATGGCGCTAACCAACCCTTCGCGAACAGTCTCATCTTCACCCCACTTCTTTAAGGTTTCGATGGTTTGAACTCTTACGTTCACGCTTTCATCATTATTGAGTGTGAATAACAAAGCTCTTACCGCTTTTTCATCAGCTATCGGTAATTCTGCACTTATATTCACCGCTCTTAACCGGTCTGTTGTGGATGCGCCTTCCAGCATACTAACGATCATCATTTCTCTCATATCCTGCATTTGGTCTGTTAATTCATTGATCTGAGAATCGTTGCTGCCTACTTGTGCACCGATAAATCCACCGACTATCAACAGCACAAAAGCATATGCCAATCTTGGCATTGTTAATGCTGCAAACAGTTCGTTCAA
>JAVKCG010000033.1:0-1107 GCA_040222875.1 Cyclobacteriaceae bacterium
GGATCCAGATTTTCCTGTATTTCATCCAATGGCTGATCGAGCAGATATCGTTTATTATCTATGGTGGTAATATGCACCACCCCATGCCTGGTTTGAAACAAGAAAATATCCTCCGTTTTCACGGAAATCAGTTTATCTCCCTGTTTAACCAAAAACCTACTCTTATAATCTTTTCCTGCTAAGTGAATATTGCGGACAATTTCCCCAATATCAACTCCAGTGTAATGATTTCTAAGCTCATTGAATTTGCGTAGGCTTTTGGCCATATCTTCCTTTTTGATCGGCTTTAGCAAATAGTCTATGGAATTCACCTTGAATGCCTTGAGCATATATTCGTCAAATGCAGTGGTAAAAATGATGGGTTTATTGATCTTGATTTGATCAAATATGTCAAAACTGATCCCATCACTTAATTGTATGTCCATGAAAAATAAATCCGGCTCATGATGATTCTGAATCCATTTTACAGCCTCCTCCACACTATCTATAACTTCAATGATTTCAATAGAAGAGTCAACCTCCTCCAGGATCTTTTGTAGCCTCCTGAATGCAGGTGCCTCGTCTTCTATAATGACCACTTTCATAATATCCCTTCTCTTTCAAAACTTACTTCAATAAGCGGAACTGCCACCATAAAATGATGAATGGTACTTATGATTTCTATTTGTTTATTTCCCAGATATTCATAACGCTTGCGAATATTTTCAAGACCAGTTTGAGTAGATTTCTCAATGGCTTTTTTAGGCTGAAGGTTATTTTTAACCACTATGGAATTCCCGTTTTCCACATACACTTCAATGGTCAACGGGTTTGCTTTTGAAACAATATTGTGCTTAATACAATTTTCAACCAAAATCTGTATGGTTAATGGAGCAATATGCGTCCTCATAAACTCGGGCTTGATCCTGAATTCTGCATTGAGGTTGTCAGGGTATCTCATCTTAAGTAGATATAAATAATCCTGTACGAACCCCACTTCATCCGTTAAAGTGACAAGCTCCTTCTCCCTATTTTGAAGGATGTAACGATACACGTCAGATAGTT
This sequence comes from Cyclobacteriaceae bacterium, assembly GCA_040222875.1. Classification (GTDB taxonomy): domain Bacteria; phylum Bacteroidota; class Bacteroidia; order Cytophagales; family Cyclobacteriaceae; genus JAJCYL01. The sequence goes on from JAVKCG010000033.1 coordinate 1,045, forward strand.
TCTGCGTAAAATTAATAGCCAAATCATGATTCTCCGCTATTAGGGTAGTTAGCGTATTCAAGC
>JAVKCG010000034.1:0-437341 GCA_040222875.1 Cyclobacteriaceae bacterium
CAACATTAAATGGTTGTTGTTGTGTGTTGTGGAGTTCTAATTTCAAATAGGAGACGGTTGGGTTGGGATACACCTTCAAAGAAGTTTTTAGGTCATCAATTAATCCAGTGACAACCGCATCGGCCTCAGCGCTTTGTGATGTACACCCTCCAATGGTGACTGTTACACTATATGTTCCTGATTCTGTGACCGCTAAGGAATTTGACACCTCACCATCAATCAGGCTACCATCTTTAAACCAGGTATGAGTTCCGGTAACACCTGTATTCAATACATTGTTGGTGTTAGTTATTGTGGGCATTTCAGGATTAACACAGAATGTATTCGTTACACTCTCTGCGGCAGCATAGTTTTCATCTCCACCTTGCGAAGCAGTAACTGTAACGGTGCCTGGTCCTGTAAATGTCAGGTTGCCCCCAGCCAGCTCAGCAGGTCCGGTAACGGCATATTCAATGGCCAACTCAGAAGTTGATGTAGCTGAAAGGCTGATAACGGCATCACCAAAAATCACATCATTAATTGCGGCGAAGGTGATCGACTGGCTTGCTTTAGCCACAACTAATGTCCTCACTATGCTTTCTGCTGCTGCTATAATATCATTACCTGGATGGCTGGCAGTAACTGTGATGGTACCAGCACCTGTTATCGTTAAAACGCCATCAGTTATTGTTGCTGGGCCAGCTACCGTCAATATTACCTTTATAGTATCCTGTGATGACGTGGCTGTCAACGGAATAGGAGCCGCTCCAAACGTAGCTTCTGAGATAAGCTCAAATGTCAGTGTTTGCTCAACTTTAGGTACTGTGACAGTGCGAACTACGCTTTCAGCAGCACTGTAATTGTCATTACCAGGCTGGCTTGCTGTAACTGTAATTGTTCCGGCGCCGGTTATTACCAATTTTCCTTCCTCAATTTTTCCCGGGCCATCGACAGCGTATTCCACAGCTAAGGTGCTCACTGATGATGTAGCTGATAATGTAATTGGATCTGATCCGAATGTTGCCGTAGCCTGAAGTTCAAATGTGATCGTTTGTGAGGCTTTGGCAACCACCAATTCCCTGACAACATTTTCAGCAGCATTCCATAAATCGTCGCCGGCCTGGCTGGCTGTGACTACGATTGTTCCTGCTCCTGTAATGGTAAGGTTTCCACTGGTTATTGTACCCGGGCCGGATGTTACTGCCAGACTAACTGTGAGTTCACTGGTACTTGATGCCGTTAACGCTATAGGTTCAGCACCAAAAGTGGCGGTAGCCGCCAGATCGAAAGTAATGGTCTGATCCCCCTTATCAATATTACCATCGCAGTCATTGTCTTTTCCATCGGCTTTAGCGGGGGCACCTGGAAAAACATCTGCGTCCTCATCATCACAGTCTGTATTGTCTAAAACATAGCCTGTGCTCACACAACTCTCTGTACTTAAAACGCTCTCAGAGTTTCCAAAACCATCACCATCTGAATCGGCATACCAGGTGTTGCTTAATGTGGGATCTGCACCGTCAATATCGATTTCAGCACCATCGCAAATACCATCATCATCTGAATCGGGGTCGTTAGGGTCGAGAATTGAAGCGTTGTCTAAGGTGAATTGAGTTGTAAAACTTTCAGAAGTTTCATCGTAAGCAAATCCAGTTACCTCTTCACCATCCAACAGACCGTCATTGTCGAAATCGGGGTCATTTGGATCAGGATCATCTTCATCACCATCTTTTAATCCGTCGTTATCAGAGTCAATTTTCAATGGGTCAGTTACAGGAAAGCCATCTTGACCATTTCTTGTCCCATTAATTTCATCTCCATCATTAATTCCATCTCCTTGAGGGAAATCAGTAGTTGCATCAGAATGAGCTGAATTCGGATCAGTTCCAGTTCCTGTTTCTGAATCGGCCTCCTCAAAATCTGTCAGCCCATCATCATCCGAATCTTCATCATTAGGATCTGTTCCAAGTGATATCTCATCACCATCGTTAAGTCCATCTCCATCAGAATCTGCCACGGTTGGGTCAGTTTTAATTTGAGCGTCTCCACCATTTACTTCATCGCCATCGCTTCGTCCATCGCCATCGGAATCTGCCTTAAATGGGCTCAATACTTCAGGGTTGGCAAACGTAGGGCACTCATCACCACATCCCTGAACACCGAAGGGATTATCAAAAATAGATTGTGGATTGTCGTTGTCCGTTTCAGCACCGTCTGATAGGCCATCTCCATCGACATCATTTACAAGTGGATCATACCCTTGTACATCATCACCTTCGTCACCAGCTTCGTTGTTTTCAGTTTCAAAGCTGTCTGATAAGCCATCGTTATCTGTGTCCTGACCAACTGATGTAAAATTCAGAAGGCCAAAAACAAAAAGTATAGTTATGTATTTTACTCTCATGACTCCTAAATTTTATCTCCTCAAAATAATCCTTCTATGAATCGGCAGGTCACTCAATCCCTGGATAGAGATGAGATAGACCCCATCAGGAAGCTGCATTCCAACGAACTCATATTCACTAATTTGATTGGCCATCACCAACCCGGCAAAGACTTCACTAACCCTGTCACCAGCGATATCAAAAACTTCTATCGTTACGTTGGCGTCGGTATCTGCCCTTAGGGCAATATTTATCCGCTCAGAAAACGGGTTCGGATAAAGGGTGAGTTCATAAAATGGAACCGCTAATTGGTCTTTCAGATCAGAACCATCTTCTCCATTACCTGCAGTGATGATATCGCTAACACTTTCGGGAGCTGATATTTCTTCAGTATTTGATCCATCAACAGAAGAGCCATTCCCTTTTTTCTTGCTTGTTGTGATATCAACCGAAGCTGCTGTAGTGGTAGTAAATGTCGAAATGACTGAGTAACCGCTTTTGAGGCTTCTGTCTACCGAACAAATACTACGAACCCTCCACTCATATTCCTCGCTTGCTGTAAGGTTTGTGAGTGTAGCCGTGGCTGAATTGAACCCTGTTACGGTAATCCACTCAGGACTGCCAAACGATCTGTACTGTACATCATAACTCAATTCATCACCCACCCATGACAAAGAAGCCGCTGACTGAGTAGTATTGTCAACTGTTAAATCAACCGGCTCATCGCAAGATGAAGCACCAGTGGTTGTAAAGGTGATTAATCCACTAAGATCGGATGTAACACCTGCTGAACAGATAGATTTAATCCTAAACTGATAATCCGTACCTGCAAAAAGATCAGAAAGTTGGATGGACAAATTTTCGGTTGTTTCAATAGTCCATGCGCTGGCACCGGATGGCCTGTACCTGTATTCATATGATGTGGCTGTACCAACTCCTGCCCAGGACACATCTGCCGTTGTATTCGATACATTCGAAACACTGGCCGACGGAGCCACACAGGGTAAGCCGTCAGTAGTTAATGTAGCAATTGAGGTAAATGGACTGGCAAAGAATGGGTCCTGATCACAGACAGATCTTATTTGGTATTCGTACTGTGCACCTGCCGCTAAGCCACCAACATTTAGTTGATTCCCAACTGCATTCGAATTTGTCCATGCTGTTGTATTCTTCAGCCTAAAACGAACATGATAGTACTCAGCTTCTGTTGAGGCCGTCCATGCGAACAATACTGATTGCCCAGTGACAGACGCTGTAACATTGATGGGAGTATCACAGAAAGGTTCCCCAAGTGTCGAAAACTCCCTTATTGCTGAATAAGCAGATGTGAGCGTGGCGTCGGTGTTGCAAACTGTGCGCACCCTAAATTGATAAGATGTGCCGGCTTGCAAACCTGTCGCAGTAAAGTTAGTACCTGTTAACCCATCTATCGTATTCCAAAAAGCACTGCCACTAACCCTAAACTGCAGTTGATAACGTTCGGCACCTGCTGCAGCCCCCCACGATACCATTATAGAGGTGACATCAGGAGTTGCATTGGTGGACAGAATGGGTACTTCACAGGTAGGTGCACCTAAGGTTGTAAATTCTGCAAGACTTGTATAGGCAGAAGAAACACCTGAACATACGCTTTGCACCTGATATTGATAAATCATACCCTCCTGAAGAGTGGCTCCGCTGGCAAATTCGCTAACACTCAACCCATCGATAAAAGTCCAGTTTGGAGTGCCCTTTAATCGATATCTAAGGATGTAATTATTGTCTGCACTGGCATCGTTCCAATCAATGGTTACTGAGCCAATACCTGGTGTAACAGATGATACAACAGGGACCGTACATGTAGGAGCACCCAACACAGTAGCTGATTGAGTGGCAGAAAACGCGGATGTTACATTTCCGTTGGCACTACATATGGTTGATACGCCAAATTCATACTCTGTTCCGGCAATTAGACCAGTTAAATCACCTGGTGAGCCTAAAACCCTCTGTGTCCAAAAAGGTGCACCCTTAACCCTGAACCGAACATAATACCCAAAAGCATTCGGATTAGTTGTCCAGCTAAGGCTGAGAAGTTCAGTACCAGGTGTGGCTACAACAGATGCTGGTATATCACAGACAAATGCTAGCGGTATAGTAAACGATTTGGTGGTTGAGAAAGCCGATCGTATAGCACCTGTTGGTCCACAATAACTTCTTACCTGGTAATCATAAGTTTGTCCAGCAGTTAATCCATCAATAAGCGTTGATGTTGACTGAACAACCCGTGAATTCCAAATGAGATTGTTCTTTTGTTTAAACCTCACTTCATAAGCAGTGGAGGACATATCATCCCAGCTAATTGTTGTTTCTCCAATATTATTTTGGTCAACTGATGATGAAGTATTGGTTGGGACATTGCATGGCGTTGCGCTTTGTAACGTGGTAAATTGAAGCGCAGGACTAAAAGCTGTGCCTTCAGTACCAAACTCACAAACCGAATTTACCCGAACAACATAAACTGTATTGGGTATTAACCCGGTCAAATTATTAGAATTCTGGATTGATTGCGTTGTTATCCAATTGGCAGCACCAAAAGCCCGATACTGGACGTTGTACAATAAAGAGCCATCTGTAGCACCCCAATTTATCGAAGCACCAGTTTCTGAAATATTGGTAACAAATGGTGTGCTGGGAGCAACGCAAACTGCCGCACCATCAGTTTCAACAATTACTGTTGTTGAAAAATCAGTGGTTATGTCAGGCGTTCCTGTGCATGTAGCCCTTGCCTGAATTTCATAAGGCGTACCACTTTCAAGGTTTTCAAAAGTGTAATTATTCCCAGTTACACTGGTAATCAGGTTCCAGTTGGTTGACCCCAATGATCTGATTTGAACATCATAAGTATCAGCATCACCCAACCAGCTAATCGTAATTGATTCAGTGGTGACATTTTCATCAGAAGGCTCTATCAAAATTGGAATAGAGCAATCCGGTTCACCAGTCGTTTCAAAAATTAGCGCATTGGCAAAAATGTTACCATTGGGGCATTCTGATCCCACCCTTACTTGATAGATTGTTCCAGAGAGGAGGGAAGTCAAAACGAACTGATTTCCGCTTATTGCTGTCTCAGAAGTCCAATCTGTTTCACTGGAAGACCTGTACTCCACAATGTAAGTGGATGGTTCATTGGTCGGAGAAGCCCAGGAAACAGTGGCACCAGTAGTCGTAATATTTGCCAACGAAACTGTTAGTGGCTCTTCACATGCAGGGGGACCGAAAGTTGTAAACTCCAATGATTCAGTAAACTCAGAAGAACCATCGTTGCCACAATCAGCCTGAAGTTGAAATTCATAGGCTGTACCCGCTTCGAGTGATGTTAAACTGACGGAACCTGACCCCTCAATACCAGGAGTCCAAGTTTCTGTACCTACTATTCGGTATTGATAGTTGTAAGATGCCTCGATGAAATTCCAAGTAATTGTAGCGGAATTATCTGTTAAGGCTGTTACTTGTAGGCCATCGGGTACCAGGCAGGCATCTTCACCGAACCCATCATCAGCCGTGTAAATGAAGCCGATATGCGTTATTGTGCTGCCATTCAAGCCATTTACTGGTGACGCTACAACGCCTTCTCCTGCGACGCCGAAATGCTCCAGGGTTTGGCCACTTTGGTTGCCAGTGGTACCGGTGGTTTGACCACCTCCCCCACCATTTCCGGTGACCGTTGTTCTATTTTCAACCTGCCCAAAGGCATTGGGGTGCCAAAGCAACCCAAGTGCGAAGAGCATGGCGATTATTTTTAATCTTTTCATAACCTTTTCTTTTTATGGTTATACATGCTCTTATTTACTGCTGATCTACTGTTTTTACATCATCTGCTTTCGGTTGGGTTGGTAATAGCGTACCTATTAGTTGTTGTAGGTTACTCAGCTGAGCTGAGAGAGTTTCTATCTCTTTGCTGTTAGTATCGGCCTTGGCAAGACTGGCTTTCAAGTCGGTATTCTCAGTTTCTAAAGCAGTGATTTTGGCGTTGAGTTCTTTGATTGCTTCGATTAAAATAGCAGTCATTTGTGAGTAATTGACTGACTTCATACCGTCTCCCTTTGTAGTAACTAATTCTGGATAAATAGCCTCAACCTCCTGAGCGATCACTCCTATTTGCTTATTTCCTGACTTTTCAAGATCAATCCAATCATAGGAAACTCCTCGCATCTTTAAAATATTGGATAAAGTGTTTTCTAAGGTGTTTATATTCTTTTTTAATCTTCGATCAGATGGTGATATTATTGAACCATCTAGGTCACCTGAAAAAACGTTAGCATAAATTACACCCGGAGTGGAATATGTAGCATCGAACCCACCCAACATTTGAATGGTTGCCGAATTAGATTCGTTGATAGTGAGGTTACCTGAAGTACCATCATTTGATAGCGTTGCAAAGACATCACTACTGCTTTGAAGTTGCAATTGCCCTTGAGCTAGAAAATTGCTAGCGAAAACATTTCCAGTTTCACCATCCAGTTGAACTGTTACTACAGATGGCCCACCTGAGACAGGTGTTTTATGAAGGTCGAAATAGCCCCATTCGTCTGTATTATCAGTTTGAATCTCAAGGTTAGAGCTTTGAGCACCACTAGTGCCATATAACCTGATAGCACCACGTTCATCATCTCCTGATGTACTACCTAAATCAATATTGGGAGAACTGGTCCCATTCAACCTAATTCGTCCAGATTTACCATTGTTCCCTTCCGTTCGATTCGAGAATATGGCAACTAAGGCAGTTCCCTCATTGTCATAAAAATCAATTCCGCTTCTTTTATAATTGTTTGCATATGGATTCGGAGCTTGAAAGTCTCGGTCAGTTATGTAAGCTTCAAATAGCAGGGCATCACCATCAAGTGTAGTATTCTCACCAAACATGTGCATAAAACCAAGACCATCACCGAAAGGTCCCATTCTAACAGCTCCCCTTCTATGACCAGCATCAGCATAGCTGCTGATATATAACCTGCCACCCTGTGAGCCAGCTATTGAACCCAGCTGAACCTCCGGATCGATCGTTGATTTGGAATAGAGGTTAAGCGAACCAGTTGTAAAACCAGTTGTCTGATTGTCAATTACCCCAAACTGCGCTTTCAAATCATCATTTACGTCTTTTATAGTGAATTCATTTTGCTGTATGCCGTTCTGATCCAGCGTAAAGGAATTGGTACCATCTGTTAATGTGATAGACGAGTTACTACCGTTAAGTGAAATTGCATTGTTATTATTGGCATCATTCACATTTAATAAGCCAGCATTATTCTCATCAACCATTTCGATAGAATTATTATTCTGGTTGCTGCCTTGCTTCACAGCAATATTTTGACCAGCCCTCAAGGATCCTGAAAAATCAGCGCTTCCATCCTGACCAGTCATGAAAATATTATTACCACCGGGTCCATTGAGGATCATCCTACCAAAGTCGCCATTGCCTGCATCCTCAACCCTAAAATCAACTGGTGAGTTACCACCATCATCACCAAACATGAAGAAGTATGGCAAGTTTGAGCCAGTTCCTGCATCGGGGCCAGCATCTGAACCGAATTGTACTGATCTATTATTAGGAGAACTGACATTGAGGGCTCCAGCTTCTAATCTGGCATAATCATCATTTCTAGCACTCATATCGATGTAGCCCCTTCCTTGTCCATTAACACCCATTCTTGAGTTAGTTGGGTGATAGGGACCACCACCATCATCTCTGGTTTGTGAATCAAAAAACTCTAGAAAACCAGTACCGCTATTATCATCATATCCGATTCCAGCCATTCCTCTATCATAAGAGCCATCACTTGCTTGAATATTAAAATGCATGCTGGCCCATTGCTCAGTTCCATCATTATCTATTTCAACATTAAACGATGGCGGATGACCACCACCGACTTCAGCCGAACCCATCATTTGGAAGTATGGAAGATCCGCACCTCCTTGATTCCAGCCTTTAGCAGAAAAATTGAAATTGGGCGAGGTAGGACCATCGATGCTCATGGCTCCGTATTCCGCATCATTTTCCCTTGCAACACTCATATTAACGAACTGCCTGTACCAACCTCCTCCGTCAGAGGTGCCACCATAAAGTGATATATAGCCTCTCTCCGCACCATTATTGTCTTTCTCCCAAACCGGTGCACCCATTTGAACGTTTGGTATACCCCCATTACCACTTAAAAACAGTTCTCCGGCATAAGGAGCAACACCTGGAGTATTACCGTCATCATCATGATCCGTATCAGTGGCATTGATGCTGAAAATGTTGTTATCATCGGGATCAACAATATCCAAAAAGGTTTGGTTGCTTTGGCTGATTCCGTCAGCGTTAATACTGAATTCTCTGCCATCTGAGCTCCTAAAAGTCATTCCTCCCATCTCGTTACCGTTGCCGTCATTATGAACATCCATCCAGATCAAGTCTGGGGTGTAAGGACAAGGCTCATCCGGTGTATTGGGATCGCCATCACAATCACCGACATCACCTAATAATTCCTGGGTGCCTCGGAATGCGAAAAATGGAAATAAAGGATTACCATCTGGTTCTTCTTCCCAGTTTTTTCTTCCCATGGACATTTGAGTCCCGTTGATCTGAATTTCTCCATCAAAGCGACCAGCCCAATTTTCTTCACCGTTTTGGGCAGTTCCCCAAACTCCAACATTTGTACCGAGGTTTTTCGAAGCAGTGCCTCGAACGCCTACATTAAATGATCCAGTGGCTCCATCATTTCTTGTATCAAACCATGCGCCGTAGCTGGTTCCATTTTCAACAGGCGTTGAAAAGTTCAGGCCACGTACCGCTACAGGGAATGTACTACCCGTACCAGCTACTTCACCTCTTAAACCATAGCGGGCTCCAGCGCCTTCACCGTCTGATCGGCCATAGACACCATAAAGAAAATCTTCATTATTAGCGTCACCGAAGGCAGTGCCCTGTACACCAATATTGAAACCAGAAGTTGATGCATCTGCTTGTAGAGCAATACCCAAAACCCTCGCTATATCATCTGAATTGTCCTCAGGAGTACCATTATCACTTCCTGCAAATGGAATACCAGTCGCTGTTACAACTACCGCTGGTTGCTGATCTGGGGTTTCATTATAATCAACTGAAAATGTACCATCAACTCCTGGTATGCCGCCATCTACCTCGATATTACCCGTGATTTTTACATCACCTTCAAAAAACCCTGCCCAGTTTTCACTGGCAGCACCGCTTGCCTTCCCATGAACACCTATATTAATAAGTGAGTTTGGATTTGCCGCAAGCCCCTGTACACCTGTATTTGTACTAGAACTAATATCTCCGGCAAATGTTCGTCCTCTTACTCCAATATTAATTGTAGGGTTCCCACTTCCAGAAAAGTCTCCGCCTATACTGAAAGTTGCAGCATTGTCATTGGACATATCCCCTCGTATTGCAGATGCGAAACCAAATGTTCCATGTAAGTCGCCCCTTACGCCGTAAGCCACACCATTTGCGTCTGCTCCTAATACTTCACCATGAACACCCTGGCTCCAACCGGCTGCGTTTGGCACCAAGTTAACTTGTCCTCTCACCCCTGCAACATCACCCGTTGCATTAGAGACCACTCCTAAAACACCTGTAAGGTCACTATCAAGATCAACACCTGTTCCACTAACTTCCCCTTTAAGAGCGGGTAACTCTTCGTTTGTTCCAATGTCTCCGGAAGTAAAGAAATTTCTGTTTTGATAGGCTGATCGCAGCGTAACTGGTGAAAGCACATTGCCATCTACTGAAATCAGCAACTGTCGTTCAGCTCCTCCTTCAAACAGCTGCGGCAATGGCGTTGGTGTATCGCCTTGACCAAGCACAACGGCATAGAGACCGTCAACCACATTTACATCAGTGTGGGTTTCTGTCCAACTGATGTCATTATCCTGGATGCTGAACACGAAAGTTCTTGTACCGTTTGCAGCCTGGCCGCTTTCAATAAGCTTACCCTGAAAGGACATTGTATTCTGACCCAAGACTAAACCAACAAATGCGAAAAATACTACAAGGAAAGTGGAAAGAGTTTTCATAGGTATTTAGGTTTATTTTAAATCTTAATTCGACTTAATCAAAGTTCTCATTCAGCCAGGCACTCCGCAATACTCAATCTTGAGTATTTATTGAGTAGGTGGTCTTCAGGAACTTCGTTATTCTTAGAAATTTCGAGTGACTGAAATATATTGAAAGCTGCTATCTGATCGCTTGAGAGGCTTTTATCAAAAGTATTTTAGTGCTTTTTTCTCCTGATTTTTTCAGAATACTCCTTCTGTGCGTATCCACTGTATGGTGGCTAATTTTCAGCTTTTTAGCTATTTGTTTTGAAGTCAATCCATCTTGTAAAAACTGGAAAACCTGGCGTTCCCTGTCAGATAAACCCTCTATTTTAAAAGAGTTAGTTGACTGAGCGCTTTCATGATTTTTGAGTAGGCTCCAGGTCACTCCATTGTACTTCATTACTTCGGATACATTACTGTAAATGCTATACACCAAACTTGCCAGACCTTGCTTATCATTTAATAAAACTGAGCTTTGACGCATCACTTTTATATAACTGCCATCATCTTTCTTCATTCGAAATTGTATGGTCAGCAAATAATCACGGGGTTTGGGCTTATTTACCATAGCAAAATGGGCCACTTCCTCCATAGCCTTAATTACTTTGGGCCTATCGTCAGGGTGTATTTTTTGCCCAATCGAGTTAAACGATATATCCTTCTCTGAAATGCCCAATGAATTGGCGACACCTTTATTCCAAACTATCTGCAGACTTTGGACCTCTGTTAAATAACTGAATTGACCCGGCATTAAAATTGCAGACTCAAGACGCTGAATAATTTTTTCTTTTTGGTGAACGGATACCTTATCAGCGAAATATCCTAAATCATACCGGAGTTGTTTATAGCCTGTTTCGATATCCACAAATTCAATTTTGCCCAAATTTCACATCATATCAAGGTAAAAAACAATACCCTATGTTGAGTAATATCAGGAGGCCATTTGAAAGTGGCTCTGATAAGAAAACATTAAGTGACCGAGTAACTGAGTGGTGTTCTTCATATTGGTTTTTTTGAGAATATTGCGCCGATGTGTATCAATTGTATGACTACTCACATTTAACTGTGCTGCAATTTCTTTACTTGTCTTACCACAGGTAAGCAGCTCCAATATTTCATTTTCCCTAATCGAAAGAACCATCAAATTTTTCATATCAATTTCTGGATTGGTTGATATCTAAGGAATCAGGAAAATATTCGTCTACCCAATTTTTGTCTTGAGTGACATGTTTCTTGGCATGAAATGCAGTCAAATCGCTGTTTAGGCTACTTCTCTAAGTCATTTTTGATTTCAGATTACATTTAGCCATCACTTTTCAACGCCCCTTTTTTAATGATTTCTTTTAACGCAGGTTTGTAAGTCCGTGAAAGTTTAATCCACTGACCATTGTCAAGCATCAATTGAGTTGAGTTTAAAATCCTTATAAACCTGATGTTGACAATGTATGACTTATGGACCCGAACGAACTCGTTTACCGGAAGTGTTCCCAAAATGTCGGTCATCGTATTTCTATCAATCTCAGGCTTGCCCCGGTTGTCCAAATAAAATTCAAGGTAATGCCCATCTGAGTGCACATACATCAACTCATCAAGTGGTAATGTTGCCTTGCTCTTCAAATGGATAAGCTGACCAGAAGCAGCACCTGCGGATTTTCTACGTATCTTTTCAATCTCCTTTCGTAGCTCTTCAAGTTCGTCTTCTTTCAGGAGCACTTCCTGTTTTGTCAAATAAAATTTCCAGTAAAGCCAAATAGCCAGCAGCCCAATTAGCAAAGCCAAGAATCCAATTTGAAAAACAAGTGATTTATAAAAACGCCGTTCTTGTTGCGCTACCTCGATGAGTCTGTTTTTCTCATCTACTTCATATCGGGTGACTATTTCATTAATCGTTTTTACATTTTCAATAGAGTACAAGCTATCCTTAATGCGTTCTTCAAACTTTAAAAACAGGTTTGCATTTTTAAAATCACCCAAGCCCTCATAAGCTTTTGCAAGTTGGTTATACAACTTTCCAAATTCGTATTTGAGATTGCTTTCAATTGCCAGGTTTAAACCTTCATCGATAATTACTATGGCCTCCTCAAATTGATCTTTGGACAAATAGAGCTCCCCAATCAAGCCTTTGGTCTCAACAATACCCAGCACATAGTTGATTTCTTCAAATCCAGATAGTGTTTCTGATAAATAGAACTCAGCACTGTCAAACTCTGATTTCTTCAGGTAATTCTTCCCAATATTTTGGTAGGCTAAGTACTCTTCTCTTGGTAGCTTTCTCTGAATAAAAAAAGGTAGCGATTTCTGTATGATTGCAATTGATGAGTCGTATTCACCAATATTGGTTAAGGCCACGGCCAGGTTGTTATATCCATTCGCTACCTCCCTGTCTAACTTTGATTCTTCAGCAAACTCAATGGCTGTTTTAAAATTTGCAATAGCCTGATCGTAAGCTTTCAGGGCACTGTTTGCAATGGCAATATTTGTGTAGATGTAATAAAGCTGTCGGTCTATACCCAGGCTATCCCACAGGTGCAATGCCTGATCATAATAAGAAATTGCTTTCGTAAAGTTGTTGGCATTTTTCTCGGTTACCCCTAGCTCATTGTATGCAAAGGCTTTTCCCCTGGGATCATTTCTTTCCGTTGCCAATCGCAATAAATATTGAAAGCTTTCTATAGCTCCATTTGTGTTGCCAATCCTGTTAAAAGCAATTCCTTTATTTCTGATAATTCTGGTTAGCGTAGTGTACTCATCAACCAGGGCCCTGGCTTCAAAAGAGATTGCGCTATCATAGTACACTATGGCGGTTTCATAATCACCACTTTGAAAATGGCCATAACCTATTGCAAAATACCCTTCAAGAAATCCCTTCAGGTGATCCTCAGATTTTGCTATGGCTAAAATCTGATTCCCGAGATATGCAAGGCTGTCGGGGTAATTGCTTACCCTTCGGCATTCATTAAGCAGAGAATCTACCTTTTTATCTAAATCAGGTTGGCCATGTGCGTAAAATGAAAAAATGAATAAGCACACAAAGCCAACGGCCTGCACTACTTTCATAGTTGCTGGTTAAGTTTACAATCGGTTGCATGACAAGGATAAATCAGAAACAACTCTTAAAAAATATTACTTGACAAACGGATAAAAGTTAATGATTGAGCGAAGTCTAAACACATTTTGAAGCAACTATAAATGTACCTTTCTGATAAACCGCCATTATAAAAAACAAATTGCCAGAAGTATCAAGTGCATTGTCTAAACATTAATGAATGTAATTAGTGAACTAAAGATTTCAGAAGAATATGAGATAATTGAGCAAGCCAAAGAAGACCTGAAATATTTTAAGCCGATTTATGAACATTACTATCCGGATATATTTCGGTTCATTTTTAAAAGAATGCAGAACGAAAATTTGACGGCTGATATTACCTCTGAAGTTTTTTTGAAAGCAACGGTTAACCTTAAAAAATATGAGTTCCGAAAAGTGCCCTTTTCGGCATGGCTATATCGTATTGCAATAAATGAAGTAAACCAATACTATAGAAAGCACAAAAAAATACAGACATGCACAGTAGATGAAGGTCAGGTTACTGAATTAATTGATGATTTAAAAACAGATAAAATTGATTTAGAAAAGGAGATAGAAAAGCTGGAGGTCGCAATGGCCAAATTATCCACTGTTGATCGACAGCTTATCGAACTCAGATTTTTTGAACAGAAGTCATTTAAGGAAATCGGTTGGATTCTCAATTTGAAACCGACTAATTCTAAAATAAAAACATATCGTGTTTTGAAAAAATTAAGGGGCTTAATGCACTAATGGGGAAAGGCTATAAAATATCAACCACCAAGAAATCATCGGTACCGCCGGAAGATAAAATCAGGCAGCATATGGATTTTGATAAGCTGATGGCAGCTTCGGCTGATGCAGCAGCTACCAGTGGGTTTTTGACAACAATTGCTAATGGTAAGGCAATTTTATTGGGCAGTCTCATTGTCACAACTGCCGCGGTGTCTTATTGGGTTTTCAAATCAGCACCATATCCAATCGATCCGGTGGAAAATGAAACCAAACTTGAATCAGTGGCAGAGCATGCAATGGACACTTTATCAAATGGAACGAATGAGTCAGTAACCACCACATTGGATGATATGTCAACCACAATTCCTGAAAAAAGAGTTGATGATGTGCAGAAAGAAGCGATAGCCAACTTTGATCTTACCACTTTTGAAAACGCAGAACCAATTATTGGCTATGATAGTCTTTACAAATTTATTGCCGCAAGCCTTCAATATCCTGAAGATAGAATAGAAGAAGGCGTACAAGGGACCGTAAAGGTGAGATTTGTCATTGATTCAACGGGATCTGTAACCAATCTTAATGTAATAGCCGGTATAACCGAAGACTTTGACAGCGAAGCCAAAAGGGTAATTGCCATGATGCCCAAATGGAAACCTGCAAGTATGAATGATCAACCGGTCGCTAGCAAAATGATTATTCCTATTGGTTTCAGGCTAACAAAACCGGCTGGTGACACACAAAGCACCGCAGAAGACCCAAACTCAGTTGTTGTAGACTTTGATTTTCAAAATGCTGAACCAACTGTAGGGTATGACTCCATGTATGCATTTATTGCCAGCAACCTAAAGTATCCTCCTTCGATGATACCAGACAGTATTGAAGGTACCGTTAGGGTTAGGTTTGTAATCGGCGTTACCGGCAATGTGATCCAAACAAAAGTTGTAGAAAGCCTTGATTTCCTATTCGATGTTGAAGCCGAAAGAGTGATCAGAAGGTTACCCAAATGGAAGGCCGCAACATTAAATGGCAAGCCCATTAAAAGTAAAATGGAGATACCACTTAGGTTTAAGGTCGACTAGTTACCGAGTCAGCCTTTTGGCAAAACGACTTTTTGATCTTTTGGTATTGGGGAAACATATGGCTTTCCGGCTACCTTTTTCTTGAAATACGCCTGGGCTTCAGCTAAATATTTGGCATCTGTAAAGAGGTCCACGCCAGATAAAGTCAGCACTTTGGTAGCAACTTCAGTAGCCCTATAGGCTGCTTCTGTACCATGGCTTGCACTTGTTGCCCAGCTATGCCACGGCACATTTTTAGGAGCTGTTGCAACGCCGAAGCCGGCTGTTGGTGCCTGAAAGCTTACTTCAGCTACGTCTGTGGAGCCTCCACCAGGTTGCAGTTTTTCCCAATCTGATGGAATGCTGGTAATCTTGGTATCAAAGCCATCCTGATCCTTTTCAGCAGCCTGTTGAAGCTTCCTTGCCCACTCCTGCTCTTCCGCTGTAAATGTTGGCGGACCAACTAATTGCAGGTTACTCTGAATATTCCTCAACATCGGCTCATTCAAATTGTATTCATGAACACCCGTTATCAAAGTGACTTTATGCGTAGTGTTTGTACCTAAAGCAGCTCCTTCGGCTATTTTCAAAATTCGATCGTAGAACTTCTCTACGTTAGATCGGCTGGTGTCCCGCACATAATACCAAACCTTGGCATACTCTGGCACTACGTTAGGTGCATCCCCGGCATTTGGCACAACATAATGAATCCGGGTTGATGGATATATATGTTCACGCATCATGTTTACCATATAATTCATGGCTTCAACGGCATCAAGAGCACTGCGCCCATTCCAGGGGTCGTAAGCACCATGAGCTGCCTGACCAAAGAATTCCACTTCAAAATTGTTCATTGCCAGGCTTGAGGTGTAGGTCACTTCATTTGACTGAGTTGGATGCCAATCTAACACGGCATCCAATCCATTGAATACGCCTTCATTCGCCATATAAACCTTGCCAGTCAGAGTTTCTTCAGCGGGTGTACCAAACAATTTGATGGTGCCCGAAAAATGTCCCTCTGTCATTAAATTTTTCAAAGCAATTGCCGCATTCACGCTGGCAGACCCAAACAGGTTATGTCCGCACCCATGGCCACTTGAGACACCATCAGTTCTTCCCTCCCTGGCAGGAACCGGTGCATTACCAACCCCGGGTAAAGCGTCATATTCTGCTAAAATGCCAATAACCGGTTTGCCAGTCCCGAAAGTTGCCACAAAAGCTGTTGGCATCCCTCCTACTCCAGATTCGATTGAAAAATCTGCATCTTCTAAAAGTGATGACAGATAGTTTGCCGATTCTTTTTCCTTAAGGGCGATTTCAGAATAATCCCATAATTGTTGACAGGCTGAATGAATTTGTTCAGACAAGCCCTCTACCTCAGCCAATGCCTTCTGTTTCAATTTGCTTATTTTCTGTGTGTAACCTTGAAATGAGATTAAACAGAGAACTACGATGGCAGTATTCTTCATGGTTTTGATGGTTTGGTTTTTTTGCCCAGCTCTTACCTATTCAATTCTTTAAGCAATCGCCGGGGTTTGGTTTCATTATTAAATTTTTTCAAAAGCTGGTTTTGCGCATTGTAAACAAAAACAGTTGGGATTTCACTGAACCCGAATATCCCATCGAACTTAGCATCTAAATCCTGACCGAAGTATACATTTTCAACAGACGGAAAATATTTTACTTTGAATTCAGCCAGCGCTTCATTCTCTTCCCAGGCGATCCATAGTAAATCTATACCAGCTAATGCTCCTAATTCCTCAGTCACCCATTGAGCCTGAACTTCACAATGTGAACAAGTTGGGTCAAAATAGAAAATAATGAGTGGCCTGTCATTTCTAAACCAGGTGTCGGTGACATCTTCCGACTCAAACCCATAAAAATTGAACTGAGGCAGCTTTTCCGGAGGTTTTTGTGCTACAATTTCAACAGTCATAATAACAATAAGAGTAGTGGTGTAACCACTTTTTAGAAGGGTGCGTCCCATGGGTTTGAAATTACGATGCAACTGGCATGACCAATTATTCATCTAATCTCAAAACGATTGACAATAAAAACAAATATTATAATCTTATAAAAGGTACTATGTATTGCACAGTATATTTTGTAATTTCAACATCAAACTCAAAACCGCCACTTCAGCAAAGGGCGGAATAAATAACAACTCCATGGTCAAAAACTACATCAACGTTGCTTTACGCAATCTTCTAAAACACAAATTTTATTCAGGGATCAACATTTTAGGTCTAACAGTAGGGATTACCTGTTTCCTGATGATATTCCTGTATGTGCAGCATGAGCTCAGCTATGATAAATTTCATACTGGGTATGAGGACATCTACCGCCTCGACTTTAGTGGCATATTAAATGCTGAGGAAATAATCATTGCTGTGGCCAGTGCCCCGGCCAAGGATGCCCTTGTTGCCGATTTTCCAGAAGTTATTGATGGAATCCGTTTCCGGACTCAAGGGAATTTCCTGGTGAAACAAAAAGATGGTACTGAAACTTTAAAAGAGGAGAACGTCAGCTATGTAGATGCAAATTTCTTTGATTTTTTTACGGTTCCTTTAATTAGGGGTGACGAAAAGAGTGCTCTAAGTGCACCAAACACCTTAGCATTAAGTGAATCGGCTTCAAAGAAATATTTCGGTGATGAGGATCCTATTGGCAAGGTGCTGGTGCTAGACAACCGACATGATTACGAGGTTACAGCTGTTTACGAAGACATCCCGAATAATTCCCATTTCGACTTTGATATGCTTTTATCAATGGAGGGACTTGAAGAAGCCAGGATGCCAATTTGGATGAGCTTCAATTTCAATACTTATTTTAAGCTACAGCCTGGCACTGACCCAGCTGTTGTTGATGCCAAATTTCCAGCAATTGTTAAAAAATATATTGGCCCAGAGATTCAGCGGTTTATGGGAGCCTCCTTTGATGAATTTGCGGCAGCAGGTAACAAAATGGCCTACTTCCTTTTCCCGATGACAGATATCCATTTGCAATCAGATAAGATGGCAGAACTCGCTCCTAATGGAGATATCAAATACATCTACATCTTTTCTGCAGTGGCCTTTTTCATATTGTTAATTGCCTGCATCAACTTCATGAATTTATCCACCGCAAGGTCAGCCAATCGCTCAAAAGAAGTTGGCATAAGAAAAGTAATGGGTGCATATCGGCATCAACTAATCAGGCAATTTTTGGCAGAGGCCATGATAATGAGCCTGGTTTCATTTTTACTAGCTTTGGCTTTTACGGCGCTTCTGCTTCCATATTTCAACGATTTAGCTGCCAAGAGCCTTCAATTTTCAGATCTTATCAATCCAACCTTCATTGGCTCCGCCGTGGCGGCCATGCTGTTTGTTGGTCTGATAGCGGGAAGCTATCCTGCCTTCTATTTATCTGGTTTCAGACCGGTGGAAGTATTGAAAGGCAAATTGAACCTTGGAATGAAAAGTGGCGGTTTAAGAAGTGTTTTAGTAGTATTTCAATTTTGGCTTTCTGTTATTATGATCGCAGGCACTGCTGTTGTGTTTGATCAATTGGATTATATCCAAAACAAGAAATTAGGTTTTGATAAAGACCAAATTATCATGCTTCATGATGCCTGGGTAATGGGTGATAAGGTAGAATCATACAAAAATGAAGTCCTACAAAACACTAAAATATTGAATGGCACCATTACCAGCTTTTTGCCTGTAGGAACAAGTAACAACAACACGGTATTTTTTCCAGGCACAAGCCCCGAAGGGCAAAATACCTATGTGATGAGCAACTGGCGGGTTGACTACGACTACATACCAACATTAGGAATGGAGCTGGTTGCAGGTCGCAACCTCTCCCGGGATTTCCCAAGTGATTCATTAGGGATAATCATCAATGAAGCTGCAGCGAGGCAATTGGGTTTTGAAGACCCATTGGGTGAAACCATCACAACTTTTGGTGGTGATGACCCCTCAAGCCCTGAATATGATTCCTACAAAATTGTTGGGGTGGTGAAAGATTTCCATTACGAATCACTTAGAACCAACATCACACCACTAGTACTGTACCTCGGTCACTCAAGGGGTTATGTTTCTTTTAAGATTCAAGGGAATGATGTTCAGGAAACAGTGAGTTTCTTACAGAAGAAATGGGATGAGTTTGCACCTGGTCAACCTTTTGCCTATAGCTTTTTAGATCAAAGGTTCAGTTCTATTTATGAGAATGAGCAAAAGATTGGCAACATCTTTAGTGTCTTCGCATTCCTAGCAATATTCATCGCCTGCCTTGGGTTATTCGGATTAGCAGCATTCACAGCAGAGCAGAGATACAAGGAAATAGGTGTTAGAAAAGTTTTGGGTGCTTCCATTACCAGTATTATGGCGCTACTCTCAAAAGAATTTATCAAGTTGATGATCATAGCTTTTGTGCTTGCGGTGCCCCTCGCTTATTACGGTATGGATCTTTGGCTTCAGGATTTCGCATTTAGAACAGAGCTCCAACCCATGACTTTTGTGCTTGCCGGAGTTATAACTTTTGTTATCTCATGGACAACAATGAGCTTCCAATCACTTAGGGCCGCAAGGACCAACCCGGTAAAAGCGTTGAGAGACGAGTAGTGGAAAATTAGAATCCTAAATCAGTTCATAAATTAAAGGGCCCCGAATAATCGGGGCTTTTTATTTACATCAGACTTTTAACTGTGTGAATCTTATTGAACCATGAAGGTGTGGCTCTCTGTGACTTGAAAGTCTTTCTTTGATCTGAATTGAAGCAAATACAATCCGGGCTTTAATATTGAATTAGGGACTATTCTGTAGATATCAGAAAGCTCATCAATTGTAAAGTCAATGGAAATATTCCTACCGTTAAGGTCAATTATTTGCACAGTTGACGGCTCTACCGAACTAATCGCATTAATGAATAGTTCACCACCATTTGATGGGTTAGGGTACACCCTGCTGGAAATTCCATCCTCGCCATCTATTTCTACAAAAGCAAAATTTGAGAATTCGAAAGCCCCATCAAAATCAACTTGTTTAAGCCGATAATAAACAAACCCTGTTGACAGGTTTTTATCAACAAAGGAATAATTCAGTTCGACATCAGAGTTTCCGTTAATACCTTTTGAATAGACCTCTCCAATTACTTCTTCATCGACTCCATTACTTGATTTCCTTACTTCAAAATGCGAATTGACCCGCTCTGTGGCGGTTGACCACTCCAACAATACTTTGTTGTCAACTAACGACGCATCAAAACTAATTAACTCAACAGGTAAAGGGTTTTCACCAGACGAAGAACCTAAAGTAAATGGGCTGAAACTAGCAATTGGCCCAGCAGTGATGCTGTTTGAACCAACGGTTCCTCCCTCATTAACCCAGGTACTACCATTCCATCTTACAACCAAAAGATCATCTGTATCCCCGGGGTCTTGACCAACATCACTGTTACCAGTCCATCCTATAGTCACGCTTACACTTGAACCGCCATTCGTTCTGTCCAATATCCAGTATTCAGCGCCACTTATTCTTTCAATACCTGACTCGCGATTAGCTATATTATAACTACCATCGGGATCAAGAGCAAAATACTGTGCAGTGAAATGATCGGTTGCACTGCTTGGTGCTGAAATAGTAATAGGCTGATAAACGCCCCCATCACCTGTTGGAAATGTGAAAGTGGTATTCCCGACCTTCCTAATAGGACCATCTACATATCTCGAAGCACCTCCCGTGAATGAGACTCCACTATTAATTGTCAGCATGTCATTAGTGGTTGCTGCCGTAATAATGCCACTAGTCAGGGTAATTTGATTGGTGATCGTAACGGGATCATTGAGTAGAACTCCGTTTGCGTTGTTGATTGTCCAATTAGTAAATGTTTCGCCACCAGTATTTGTTATGGACTGTTGAGAAGATCCATCAAAAGTGATAGTATTATTATTCGTTTGTGTTAATGTTCCTGAATTTGTCCAATTTCCCGAAACAGTGAGGTTAACACTGTTGCTCATGGTAAATGTATCGCCGCTCCCATCCATTTCCAGGTCTCCATTAATATCAAAGGTTCCTCCAGAATAATTAATGTTCACGGCCGCTCCATCGCTTCTAACGCCACCATTTGCAATCAATGAACCACTCGTTATTTCCAGTAATGGTGTATCTCCCTCTGCGTCATCAAAAACAATTGCCCCCGCAACCGTTACTGCACCTCCTGATATAGTGAATGTCGGTGTGCCGTTAGTATTGTCACCGCGGTTGGGATGTTGAAGCCCTAAGTACAAATTACCCGATATAGTGAGTGACCCTCCACTAACAGTGACTGTTGAACCGGCATCGTAAACATGTAAATCCTCAGAAGTTGTTACAGACGCCCCATTTGTCACAATGAAATCGGCTCCATTGTATATGGCAACATCATTGCTGAGTGAGAATGTTGTATTGTCAATTGTTAATTGACCTCCCGCCAAGTCGATATAATCGATTCTGTTATCCGGAGCATTTCTAATTACTGGATTATCATTGCCACCTACTGTAGGAATAATGTATACCTGGGCCGCAATGAATAAATCTTGCCCTAACTCGGTATCCCAGTTATCATCATCGTCCCAATCATCACTTTCACTCCCGTCCCAGGTGTATTCCTTTACAGCAAAAGTATTAAGTGGGGATAAAAACAGAATGAGTAACAGCAGAAATGCTACCTCTAAGCCTTTTTTCTTAGCCATAATAACTAATTAATGATCGGTCAAAAATTAATCTTATGAAGTCTGGCTAGAATTAATATTGCAATAATAACAACTAAACTTAGAATAAGCCAACAAAACTGTAGTCCCGCAATCTTTGAATACACCGTCAAATCATTGTTCAAAGCCACTTCTACCACTTCTAAAGGTTCTTCAGAAATATTGGGAATTACGTCGTTAGCTGACACAGAGGATCCACCATTCATCGCCGCTAGAATAACAGGTTTCCCAAATGAGTTGTACAGCACATTTGTATAACTACGCTGCATCTCAAGCATGTTTTCTGATCCGGACCAGTCGTTGCTAAGTACCACAAGAAGATTGGCACTTGTGTCCAAATATTCAGACACAACATTTGGGAATACGCCTTCATAGCAAATTGGTGCAGAAATTCTTAAGCCCTCAAAATTATATGTCCCATCAAATGGTACTGTTCCGTAAGTATCATCGAAGCGATATGGCCAAAATCCTTTTGAGTTAAGATAGTTGAACACTCTATAAAAGGGTGTTTTTTCGGCAAATGGCAGCAGGCTCTGTTTAGTTCGCCATTCCACATTTCCATGTGGGGTTATAAATATTGAACCATTATATATATCATAATACTGGCCGGGTTTTCTAAACTTGGCACTTGCTGTTGGTGTTTCATTGCCCCGCAACAAGTGCACTAGTATGGCTCCTGATAAAATTGGAGCATTATGGAAGGCGCTCAGCTCCTTCAGCCTTTCTATCGCCGGATGTTTATTGAGATTATTCACGAACAAAGGGCTTTTTTTCATTTCCAGGAAATATGACTCAGGCCCTACAATGAGATCAACGCTATTGGGCGGCAAAACAGAAATTGAGTTTGCAAAGAATTCTGTTTGCTTCTTCAGGTTATCCTTCATCTCAGAATACTGGGCAGTAGTTGGTTGAAAAATGGCTACCCGAACAGCTTTTCCATTTGAGTCCTGCCTGAAAAAATTTGGAAATAGGAGCAGAAATAGAACCATCAGTACTGGGGTACAATGTATAAAGCCAATATTCTTTTTATCCTTTAACCTGCTATAAACATAAAAAAGACTGCAATTACAGGATATAATTAAGAAAGCCCCTCCTTCCGGGCCAATCAATTTGTAAGCTCCCATAAGCCATACCGAGTCTGAAAAACCCAGCCCAAGGTTGACCCAGGTGAATGAAAAATCCCAGTAGTACTGAACAACCTCCTGACTCACGAACAAAAAAGGAAGGATAATTAGACCGGTTTCCAGCCCCTTTTTCTTGCTGATCCAAAAACTTATTGTAACCGGAACACTCCAAAATACAGGCACTATAAAAAGGCCAAAGATCAATGCTCCTAATCGAAATCCTTCTATAAAAAGTGGCCAATGAACCAACAATAAAAAACACATAAAACTGACGTAGAATACCTTAAAAGCGTCTTTGGCACTTGGCTGATTATATACAGCGATGAATACAGGAACGTACGCTATTGGCAATAATGTATTTACAGAAGAAGGAGGCCATGCCAAATATAAGAGCAAGGCAGAGGCAATTGATTGAATAATAGGATGGTGCAATACCTTTTTCAAACCTCTTGATAATTCTTTAAAGCTGGCAAATAGTGGTAAATCTATTTATTTAACAGTGCCTTCAAATCAAGCTGTAATTTAATTGCCTTCCCAGCTAAAGCCAGTTGATTCTTAGTTCTAATAAGATTATGCCCAGTGTACTCTACTTTAAAATACTTATCGCCTCTTAAGTGATCAGTCAAAAACCTTACACCCATGATAAAGGGCATAAGAACTACGGACAACACCATGTATTCCCTTTCAGCGTCGATTAGCATGTCATCCACCATACCCATAAAACCATGTGAAAATGCCTGAAATGATTCCAAATCAATATCAACGCCCTCAATATCCGCATCTTCATTAGCCGTAGCTGCACAAGATCTAATCGCATCTCCAAAATCATAGTGTATTAACCCAGGCATTACAGTATCTAAATCTATCAAGCAGACAGCCTTTCCTGAATCATCAAATAGTATATTGTTGAATTTCGTATCGTTATGACATACCCTGATCGGCAACTTTCCTGCATTTCTCATCGATTCAATTACCAACAACTGATCAGCGTATTTCTTTATAAAAGCAATTTCAGTAGAAATCTCTTTTAACTTATTTCTGGGAATATCATTCAGGGCAGTATCTAGCTCTGCTAACCTGTACTTGAGATCATGGAAATTTGGAATTATTACATTCAACCGATTCAACGGAAGGTTTGCCATCACTTTTATAAAAGCACCAACAGCTTTACCACCCTCGTAAGCCTGATCAGAGTTTTGAACCCTATCAAATGATCTGGATTCTTTTATAAATTCTGTCAATCGCCAATAACCATTCGATTGGAGGTGGAAACGGCCATCAACTGTTGGGATTATTTTGGGCATGTCAGGCATTCCCGATCTCTTATGCTGATTAAAGTGGCTTATTACAGTCACCGAATTCTCAATCAGGGCATCAACATTGTGAAAAACCCTTTCATTGATCTTTTGAAGTAGGTAATCCGGGCAAGTTGATTTGGCATTCTTAACATGATAAGTATCATGTATATGACCTGCACCAATTTTGGAGACTGTAAATCCACCTCCCTCTACCTGAAAGGATTTGACAATCTGTCGTATTTGATGATTGGCTATCATCCCCAGAGGGAAGAGGGGTATTGACCAGCTCTGATCAATTCCTGTAGTTTCTGTTCAACCTGTGACTTGTCTTCTTTATATGTCACACCAAACCACTTCTCTGGCGTCAGAACTACTCTTACAGAATTGTTTCGCTCTATCAATTCTTCCATTATGGTTGGCAAATAATACTCGGTATCGTTGCCAGCAGGTGCATTTTCAAGAAATTCCAACAATGACTCGTGAATTATTGGGAACACCTCTGGTGTAAAGCCAACGAGGTTCATTGAAGCAATTTCAGCACCAGTAAGTGGTATTTTATTGTCACCCTCCAAATAATAGGGATGATCTTGACCTCGAAATATTTTTCTCCTTTCAACCACACTTACAAGTTGGTCATTGATCACTTCGCAAATTCCCCTTGATACTGACCCGCTGTCAGAAAGCGTGTTATGCAACTGATACCCAACCATACAAGCAGCTGGGGTACCTGCATCGATAGATGTGAGTTCTTCAAACAATATTTTAAAAGAGCTTGCACCATAAAAATCATCTGCATTAACCACTGCAAATGGTTCTGCAATCTTATTTCTTGCAGCATAGACCGCATGCCCCGTACCCCAGGGTTTAGTTCGATTTTCAGGCTTTCTAGCATGCTCCGGAATGTCATCCAATTCCTGAAAAACATATTCCGATTTGATTGAATCCGGAAGCTTGCTTATGATTTCACTATTGAAGTCCTCTTCGATATCCCTTCTAATCACAAAAACTATTTTGCCAAATCCGGCTCTTGCCGCATCATAGATGGTATAGTCCATGATAGTTTCACCAGCCGGACCAAATTTGTCCATTTGTTTAATGCTACCATAGCGGCTGCCTAATCCAGCCGCAAGTATTACTAATGTTGGTTTCAAAATTTAAGTTGATTATAAGCCAAAAACAGGTTTTCTATTCATCCATTTTCCCCTGGTGAAATCAGGGATTTGCTGCACTGCCCCACCCTGTCTGATGCTAACTTCAGAAAGTGGGGTGATGGACCTCATCACAGCTGCATCGTAAACGTCGAGTACCGGGGCCGTATTGCTTTTTGCAGATTCCACAAACTGCTTGTCGAGGAAATAATCCATTCCGCCATGCCCTCCATCGATAGCAAGTTCACCCTCTTCTTTCCAAAATTTATGATCATAGCGCTCTAACCATTCTGCCGCATCTTCCCACTTATGTGATGGAGAGGTTCCTTCAACATATATGCGCTGGGTTCCTTTGTCAAAATCAATAAGACCGTCTACACCTTGTACCCTAAACCCTAACGAATACGGTCTCGGTGTGTTCGTATCATGAGTTAAGACTATCGTTTCCCCGTTAGCGGTAGATATTGTAGTCGTAACTACATCACCCAATTTCCAATCCAGTTTAGTGTAAGGATGATCTTCTCCTTCGGATGTATTTTTCTTTACAAAATTCTTGAGGGATTTCGCTTTTGTAGCAAAAGAAGAAAGGCTAGTTAGCCTGTTCCCACGATTTACATCAATCATTGTATTAATAGGCCCTAACCCATGAGTCGGATATAATTCGCCGTTCCGGTTAAGTGAGTGCTCAGTTCGCCACCTGGCCTCGCCGTATGCCCCATCGCCGTAGATCACCCCACCATCTCCATCATTGAACTTTACTGTTCGTAAATCATGTAGGTAACCACCTCTCAAATGGAGCAGTTCGCCAAAAACGTCATCCCTTACCATATTCAACACCGCCATTACATCTCGGCGATAGCAGACATTCTCCATGAACATCAAATGGGTGCCAGTGCGCTCATGGGTATCAACGAGATCCCAACATTCATCAATTGAGAAAGCCCCTGAAACTTCTACTCCGGTGTAAACTCCATTTTCCATTGCCTCAACGCACATTGGTGTGTGCCATACCCAATTAGTAGCAATAATAACTGCATCTAAATCTTCAGCTTTGAGCATCTCTTTAAACGAGTGCTCATTTTTACTGTAAACTTTTGGGGATTGATGTCCTTTTTCTTTAACCAAATTTAATGTGAGGTCAACGGCCTTCGGATCGATATCACAAATTGCAGGACATATAACTTCCTCATGGGCAAGGATGTTGTTTATATGGTTTCTTCCCCGCAATCCTGTTCCGATAAACCCAATACGGATACTTTCTCTACTCCTATCTTTTGACTGAAGTAATGTTGGTGCGACCAATGCTGCACCCATTCCAAGGGCTGATTTTTGAACAAACTTTCTTCGGGCGATCATAGAAATATCCATTAACTCTAACCGGATGCCAAATATAAAATAGCCAGCCTTACCTCCTATTGATTAGCGCAATTGGTTATCCAATGAAGCCTAAATAAATTGATTATACAGATATATGGTCGTTTTTACCTTAAATGTTCTGAATACATGAATTAAAGCCATATTTTCGCTGCTGAGTTTGACCTGATACCTTACCTAATTTATGGATATTCTTAACCCCCTTGTATGGGGTGCACCTTGTTTTGTGGCCCTGGTTCTCCTTGAGTTGGCCTACAGCAAATCTCACAACCACGATGACCTTTATGACTGGAAGGACTTATTTGCAAGTGGTTCCATGGGCATGGGCGCAGTCTTGATTACGCCACTGGTCAAAGTTGTTTCCGCTGCCACCATTTTCTACCTTGTTTATGAACTCTTTAACCCGGAAGTAAATGGTGTAAGGCAAAATATTATGGGTTATGAATCGTTCGGATGGGCCTGGTACGTTTGGATCATCTGCCAGCTATGCGATGACTTCAGCTACTACTGGCTGCATAGGTTTAACCACACAGTAAGGTTTATGTGGGCCGCCCATATTGTGCACCACTCGTCAAACCACTACAACCTGGGCACTGGTTTAAGAAACGGCTGGTTTACGATTTTATATAAAGCCCTTTTTTATATGTGGATGCCAGCCATCGGTTTTCATCCTGAAATGGTATTGGTCTGCATGGGAATAGAAGCCCTATGGCAATTTCAGCTTCATACCAAGTATGTACCCAGATTGGGATTTCTGGAAAAATTTATGAATACCCATACACAGCATCAGGTGCACCATTCTAAAAACCCTGAATACCTGGATAAAAACCATGGCGGTTATCTCAACATTTTTGATAAGATTTTCGGAAGCTGGAAAGATTATGACCCCAATATTGACCCTGAATTTGGCGTAATCCACTCGCCTGATTCTCACAATCCACTTGTAATAGTATCCCATGAATACCGGGATATTTGGAATGACATCAAAAAGTCAAAGAATTTGTACGAGGCTTTTATGTACACATTTGGCGAACCTGGCTGGAGCCCTGATGGCTCAACGCAAACTGTAAAGCAGATGCAGCGGGAATTGAAGGCTGCCCAAACTCCGGTAACTGCTTAAGGGGCATCATGCCAATAATCACTATTCAATAATTAGCCGCTTATCAATCTGATATCCGTTTTGTTGAAGGCTAATCAAATAAACCCCTGGCTCAAGAGTTAGGGATTCGCTTAGGTTGACTAGTATTGTGTTATGCCCCTTATCAGACAACTGATGATGAAGTTGTTTACCAGATAAATCTGAAATACTAATTGATAATGTTTGTTCTGCATCAACCCCTTTAATTCCAAAAATTAGCTGTTGACCAGAAACAGGATTCGGATAAATAGTGAGGTTGCTTTGTAAAGCCACCGTATTGTCGACATATATGGCATCGAAGACCTCAAAAGCCCCGTCAAAATCAACTTGTTTAAGCCTATAATAATTGACCCCGGCATGAGGTGTTTTGTCAAGGAATGTATAAACAAGAGGATTATTCGAATTCCCATTCCCTTTTACCCTATCCAAAGTTGAAAACGACTTTAAATCTCTTGAACGCTGTATTTCAAAGTAATCATTATTTATTTCAGTTGCAGTTGTCCAATTGAGGTGAATGCCGTCATCAGCGGCTGTCCCTTTAAAATCTACCAAAGTGACTGGCAACGGATTTTCTTCAGTAGTTGAGGCCAGAGCAAAATCACTAAAAGTTGTGAAGGAGCCAGAAGTAATTGAGCCAGAAGGCGATGAGCTACCCACTCCTCCAAGGTTAATCCAATCAGTTGCGCCATCGTCTTTAACCACTCTTAAATCGGCTTCCTCTCCTACTTCATCATCCACCCCGTAAGTAATGGTAACCGCAGCCCCATCTAATGTAGGTACGCTACTCGGGGTAATTACATAATGCCTGACACTTGACACCCGTACTAATGGCATCGGTATTGTTCGGCTTGCTGGTGATCCGGCCACAATAGTTGTACTGTAAGTTCTGGCAGTCGCATCTCCCTGATCTACAAAAAGATCAATAGGACGATAGGCGGAACCATTTCCCAGTGGATAGGTCTTAGTAACACCAGTTCCATCAGGTACGGAATGAATAAAAGTGCCAAGAACATGACTGCTGCTACTGCCTCCTGATAATAGAGCAGCACTGCTTAAGGTAATATTGCCAGCAGAAGCATTAATATCCCCAGAAGTTAGAGTTAAAGTGCCATCAATGTTAATGTTGTTCGTAAGTGATATATCTCCACCACTATTGTTAGCCACCAGGTTGAAGAATGTTTCTGTTCCACCAGCGTGACTTATTGCCTGAGCAGTGGAACCATCGAATGTAACGGTTGTGGAGCCCTCAGTATAACCTGCTGATGCACCTGTACTGTTGTTAATCCAGTCACCTGCTATGGTGATATTGTCAGTACCGGGATTTAAAGTTGAACCGTCAGCAATCGTCAACTCTCCATTAATATCTAAATCTGCCCCGGTGGTTTTTGTGCCAGAACTAATGCCTAAATTAAAGTAAGTGAAACCCGTTGCTATTGTTTGGGATGTTCCCACGTATTCTATGAGCCCATCATTTAATGTCACAGTTTCGAAGCCTGCCGGAAAGGTGTTGGTTCCTTCTATTGACAGAATTCCAGACCCAAAATCCATGGTGAAAGTGTTGCTCCCACCTACCCCGGTAAAGTTGGAATTACTCAGTTCAAGCCTTCCGCCAACTCCAATTAATACGTTCCCATTGTTATTAATCGTACCTGCATTCATATCAATTCGGGCATCTGATGAGCCGTCATTGGAGAAAGCTATTACACTGGCACATTCAATTGTGCCCCCAGAAAGTGTGAACACCCCTCCCTGACTGGCAATCATGCCAGCCGCCCCGCTATTTAAGTCTAGAGTTCCGGTAGTCATTGATATTGTTGAACCATCACCGGTAACCTGTACACCTCCGGAGTTAGTTGATAAATCCGCATTGATATCCAGAGAAGAACCATTCTGCACTAACACACTTAATGGCGTGAATGAGGAGTTTGAATTTATTACAGGATCAGCACCGGAACCTGTATAGTTATCTGGATTGACTAAAACTCTCTCTGTTCCGTCTGGAAAAGATCCCCCGTCATAGTTTGCTGAATTGTTCCAATCGCCATCGGTGTCACCAGTCCAATTTACCGTGGGTGGTGGTGTACATGCCATAGCATAATTCAAACCAACTCCCAGAATTGATATAAACAAGAACCTAAGTATACCCATTTTCCGAAAAAATAAATCAGCTGATAGAGAAGGGTACCGACCAAACCAGGGTCAATATTTTATGAAAATACTTCAAAATATTCAGACTACGCAATCTTCATTACTCGTTTTAAGATCACAAGAAATGCAGTTAGAATTAAAACTGCTAACGAAAGAACCCCCAGATAATCTCCATAAACAGCATAAAAACTAAGTCGCTGGTTGACATCCAACTCCCTTACAATCACCTTCTGCTCACCCCAGTTAGTATTCTGGTAACTGTTGCCCTCGGCATCAATGAATAATGATTCGCCAGTATTTGCAGACCTTGCGATTGATCGCCTCATACTTATGGCAATTGCTTTAGAATAAGCGGCATTTTGCTGGTAGCCAGCGGTTGATCCAGCCCATCCATCATTAGCAATCACTGCTAAAATATTCGAACCGTTTTCAATAAACTTCCTGACATAATCCGGGAAATTTGCATCTCTGCAAATAATCGGTGCGATTCTTAAATTCTCATGTGAAAAAACATTGGCCTTATCAGTCCTTCCATAACTGGAACGCATTTGATTAATTGAGAGCCTTAAACTCTCAAAAAAACCAGTATGGCTCAAAAACGGCACTCTCTCCATAAATGGTACCAGCTTATTCTTAGCCTGAAATTGTATGGGTGCATTATGAGCTATGAGCAAAGCTCCGTTATACAAATCGTAAAAAGTATCATCAGAAACATCGATTGATGAGGGGGATTTGAGTCCCTGGTTTTTGGACATCAATACTCCAATAACTCCTATTAGAATTGGTGCATCAAGTTCTTGAGACAACTCTTTAAGCTTATCAATTGATGGGTTTTTATCCAGAGTATTCAGAATTATGGGGTGCTCTGAATCACCACGTAGCAGTCCTTCAGAACAAACAATCAGGTTCAAGTTTTTGCCGTTCAAGGGTTCTGTTAAATCAACAATCAATTGAACCTGTTCTTCAACACTTTTGTCAGTCAAGTCAACATATGGGTCAATATTGGCTTGAACAACGGCAACCTTAACCTTTTCCTTTGGGCCACTTTGGTTAGAGCCAAAGTTACTGATAAGATAGGCAACCAGAATGAGTGAAAACCCAATGGTTAATCGCCGTCTCCATTTCGTGTCAGACCACTTGATGATCCCTAAGAAAACAAAAACATTGATAGTCAATATGAATAGTGTTCCACCAAGAGGCCCTGTAGTCTGATAAAACTGAATGAGAGAAGGAAATGGTGTTAACCCGAAGCCTAAATGAAGCCATGTGAAAGCTAATTCCCAATGACTATGCAAGTATTCATAAGCGACCCAACAAATTGGAAATAACAACCAAACGGAGGTCGATGGTATTTGCTTCTTTATTCCAAGAAAAACCAAAACCGGGAAACACATCCATAGAGGTATAAGAAGGAATGCCATCAACAATATCAATTGACCATTGGAAGCTACTGAAAGGTGGCCTATCCAGTACATTGTACACAACGACCAGATAAAGAAAGTTAAATAAGCAAATGCTAGTGCTCTTTTTATATCGCAGCGTTCAATGGTCAAAAAGAGTGGCACAAAAGCAACAAAAAGAAGCGGAGAAAGAGAGATAGGAGGCCAGGCCAGCACTAAAAGAATACCGCTTAAGATACAGTTTATCAGGTTAGATTTAATGAAGCTCACTTCAGTAAGTTAGTGGATTGAGATTACCTTAGGCTGCTTCCGAAAGTTTAATATAGATGATTTATCGTATCTGTGATGTCAAGTCATTCAAAAGTTGATAATAACTCAGAATGTCGATGGCGGTTTCAAATTGTAACCGGTCAACACCAAACGTAGATTTGTCTCCATCATTAAAGTGTCAAAAAAAAAATGACTTTTTCAGTAATCATTGAAACCGAGAATTTAGGAATGGCCGAAATCGATGACCTTCAAAGTTGTCTAGAGTCAATTGTTGAACAAACATTACAAATCACGAACGCCAATGAAGTAATACTAATTTGCGGAGGATTTGTAGATGTAGAGGTTCAAAAGTCGCTCATCAATAAATTTCCCTGGATTAGGATACATAATGTTAACAAGCAAATCAACTATATTTCATCAAAACTACTTGGTGCAGATTTGGCTACTTCAGAAATAATCATTTTTGCTGATTCTGATGTGGTCTATGAAAAAACTTGGTTGGAATCTTTAATCACTACATTTCGCATTAAGCCAAATGCGCAACTGGTGTGTGGCTATACTCGGATCAGACAGAATAATAGTTTGTTAGATCAAATTTACAGCATGGCCCTTTCTTTAACCTGGATGGTGCACATTGAGAAAATGGTCACAACTGCTAGTCCGTCAAACCATTTCTCGTTTAATAATTTTGCCATTAAGAATGGACTTTTCAGTTTGGTTCCTTTAAGTCAAGCACTTCCTACTTACCGGGCCAATATTGTAATTTGGAGAGAGATGCTTTTGGCAAATAGTATTCAAATCTATAGAACCCCAGGAGCTATGGCATACCATAGTAAGCCACAAAAAATTAGTGATTGGTTTTATAGAATGCTGATCTTTGGTAGTGATCCTATAATTCAATCAGATTTCGAAATTCCGGGAAATGGTGAATTAATGGATAAAAATAGCTTTGCAATAAGAGCATGGGCAAATTTAAAATTCACAAAATGGCATTTGGTTAAACTTTTTAAGCGTAGTGTTCTTTTGATCAGAGAAAATTCAGGAAACATCTTTTTGATCTTTGCCAGCTTACCCCTCGTTTTAATAAATATTTCACTATTCATAATAGGTGGTACTATAACAATCTTCAATCGCAGTTATATTCTTAAGAAGATCACTATGCATGAGCAAGAAGGTTGTGAAGCGAAGTAAACCTCACATTTCCGTAATTGTACCAGTTTATAACGGTGAAAAAACAATTGGGCGATTACTTGATTCAATAGAAACTTTGAGAAATGAAGCTCTTACATTTGAGGTATTGGTAGTTGATAACAACTCAACTGACCAAACAGTAAATATTGTAAATCAGTATCCTGTCAAACTCTTAGAATTCAAGGATTTTCAGAGTAGTTATGCCGCAAGAAACACAGGGATTTATAGTGCTAACGGTTCTATTGTTGCATTTACAGATTGCGATTGCATTGCAGACAAAAACTGGCTTCAAAATATTTGGGCTCATTTTCAGCACAATGATTTAGATTTCCTTGCTGGTCAAATTGATTTCACTTTTTCCCAGAAACCAACTTTAGCAGAACAGTGGGATGCCTATAGGAATCTTAGTAATGAAAAAAATATGAAACTGGGGTTTGCAGCTACCGCAAATTTAGCGGTGCGGCGGAGTCTTTTCGATCAAATCGGTTTATTTCCGGAAGTGACTTCCGGTGGAGATTTTATTTGGACAAATAGGGCGGAAAAATTTAATGTGAAAAGTATGTATGCGAAAGACGTCATAGTGTATCACAAAGCCAGAAAACTAAAGCAGCTATTGAATAAATCGTATCGAGTTGGCCTTGGTAGAATTGCAGTTTTATGTCAGCTCAAATGGTCTACGACTAAGATCCTATTCAACACCTTCACATTACTTACCCCTATATCCATCAAAGATGTAGTTGCGTTTTATAAAGAGTCAAATTTTGGTACCCCAATATCTGTTCTGAAAATGATTTGGATGGCCTATCTATGCAACCTTTGCGAGTTTTTTGGTATCTTGAGTTCACTAAAAGCGCCATCATCTAGCTTGATTAATCGTTGAAGGCTCACTTTAACCAAATTTCACAACCTTAATATCAATATCTCTCGCCCTGTTCCAAACCAACTATTAGGTTTGCCGTTTCAATGGGTTTGATGCCAAAAAAACTTAGCAGACTTAAACATAAATTCAGGTATTACGGCTTGTTCATTCCTTTAAAAAAGAATGGGCTTTTCTTTCTGCTTTTTCTGGCATTAACAATCTTAATTCTTCGAAGTCAAACCTACTCTGACGACTCCTTCATAAAACCATTCTTTGAGTTATTTGCATGGGTTGGGGGTGTTTTTATTGCACTAATTATCGGATTGGGGTTACTATACACATTAGCTTGCTGGATTTACCTTCTTGCAAATAAAAAGCAGGTAACAGTAAATCTAAATGTAGGCCTTGAGGATGGTCAAAAAGGACAGGTTGGAAAAGTACCCGTTCAAGTCGCAGTCTCTAAAATTTGGATGCCCCTGATGGGTTATATCAAAGTGAGATTAGTTTTTAAAGATGGTGAACTATCTGGTCCGGTTATACTCAATACTTTTTCTAAAGGGTGGAAAGAGCTGTTGCCAAAAGAGGGCCAAGCAAACCTTTGGTTAACCGACAGGCAACAATATGGCATTAATGGCTTCGTCATAAGTTGTGAAGACTTTCTACAGTTTTTTAGGTTTTCAATGTCACTTGACTTTAAGAAAGCGTTCTATATCTCTCCTTTAAAAAACGACATACCTGTTGAAGAACTAAAGCCTACTAAATCTCAGGAGGATGTGGAGAAAGTGAAAACTACCAAACGGGTTGAAGGTGACTACTTAAACTATAAAGACTTCGAATCTGGTGATGACGTTCGTCGGATTGTCTGGAAAATTTTCGCAAAGAACAAAGAACTGGTTGTTCGTATTCCTGAGATCATCAACCCGTACGCCTCTCACGTTGCATTGTACAGTAGCTTTTACAATATCATTTCAGGTGACTTAAATGGCAATTACTCCAAAGGCATCCTGAACTTCTATAAAGACATTATTTATAATATCTGTTTATCATTAGAGAAGTCTGATCGCAAGGTGCAATTCAATCTGGATCAACCGTTGATGAATGGAATCGTCGTAGAAAAGAGAGATGAACTGGCGTATAAACTAAGCTGTGCTAACTGGCAAAAAGAGCTGGCAGCCAGTGAGCTCCAGGTTCCAAAATCTGAGGCTGTAATTTGTGTCTCGTCACTTATTCCAGCTGAAGATTTAGAAGAGGTGATCAACAAGGGAAAGGTGAACCTTTTTGTGGTTCGGGTGTCAAAATATTTAAATGATCAAAACCTCTTCAACTGGAAAAATCTATTTATTAGGAGAGACCAAAAAGGGGAAATCAATAAACTTAAATGGCTGTTCTCTAAAACCAGAAGAAGGATACGTCAAAATGAGAAAAGGATTGAAGAATTGGTATCAAATAATAATTTCAAAGGGCAGGTGATATGATCGCAAAGAGCAGAAAGGACTTGTTTTTGGGATTATTACTGATGGTGCTGCCAACGGCCATCATTTCATTTCCCTTACTTGATTTCGTAAGTGAGCATTATTCGCTTTTATTCCTTGACAAAGGTCTGTTGATTGTGCTCTTCAGTGCAGGAATAGGAGCGGCGTATATCTTACACAGTACAAGGCTGCGCTTTCTGCTTGTTTTCGGTCTGCTCATTTTGGGGCTTTACATGATTTATCAAGCGATCAGCGTTTTCCCGTTTACAGAGTTTGATGCCTATTACATAGCCAATAGGTTCAGAATTAATGCCACCGTTTTCATGATCGGCTGGTTCACAGGGTTTGGGATTTCAAGATGGCGATACTTTCTGGTTTTCTATTCGGTCGCCTTGATTGGTATAACTATCGTTACCATCCCGTCTTCAGGGGAATTAGATGTCGATCAACTGGTCTGGCTATTTGCACCACCCGTTTTCTATGCATTCTATATTCTTTTCATAAAGGAATTACTCCACAACATTCGCCATCAGGCTAAAATCCAATATCATAAAATATTTATTCGGGTAGTAGGTTTTTCCACACTCATTTTTTTATTGTTCTGGCTTACTACACAACTACTTGATTCAAAGTTTGATGCCCTCCAGGAGCAGATCGGTGGATCAGATGGTAGCGACAATCAGCAAAACCAGAATGACGATGACAGCATGTTGGATAAGGATGGCAAAAACCAGTTTCGATTAAAGGATTACACCGAACTACGTCCGCGGTTACGCCAATCTGATGAGTTATTGTTCTGTGCGTACATCGATAATTTCTTTGCAGAAGGTGTCCCGAACCCGCAATACATTACCCTTTATCATTTAAACCAATACAACGTAAACCTGGAGCGATTTGAGATTGATCCTGACACTTCTCTGGTTAAAGACATCTTTCTTCCAGACCCCACAACTATTCCAAATTACTTTATTCAATATGATAGCAGCGTACTTCTGCATGACCGCATGGAAGCTGAAATCAAACCCGTAAAAAGCACAATTTATATCAATCAATTGAGCCCAGATGTCTTTGTGGCACCAAGTACTGCATTCTCATGTCAACCAATTTCGGTGGAAGAAGAATTTCGGGAGCAGTACCGTTTTGCATATAACGTCTTTTCGGAGGTCTCAACGCTTAACAGTGCCTATTTTGTGTACAATGCAAGAGACCCAAACATTCGTGAATTCCAAAAACAGCGTTACGATCTTCTGGGAGAAGTTGAGGGTTATGAGGATCAACCTCAGGAGTTTATGGATTACTATACACGAATGCCACAAGAAGGTGAAACCTATGCTGCTATAAGAAATCTGGCTGATTCAATAACAAAAGATGCTGAAACACCCATCGACAAAATCCTGGCAATCAGAGATTATTTTTTATCTAAAGATGAGAATGGAGAGCCACTATTTGAATATACATTGACACCAGGCTCTCCAACTGATCCCAATATTCCTGATGCCTCGCTACTACATAATTTCCTGTTTAATACACAAAAGGGTTACTGCACCTATTTTGCTACCTCGTCTCTATTTATGTTGAGATCTTTGGGCATTCCGGTAAGGATGTCGGTCGGCTTTATGACAGTAGACCGAAGCCACAATAACCCCGGGTGGTATTGGTTTTATGCTGATCAGGCGCATGCTTGGAGTCAGGTCTATTTTCCGGAATATGGTTGGTTAGATTTCGACTTTACCATTAGCAACGAGGGTGCCGCAGAAGCCCCTGCCCCGGACGGCACACCCCCTACTCCACCAACAGATGCACCTTTTGTCAGCAAGGGAATTATTGAGGCCATTGACACTGCAAAAAACGAATTGGTGCTTCAAGTTGATGAGCTCCTCATAAATCAAATCGGATACGAATTAACTGAGGCTCAAGATTTTGAAATGGATGCAGTGAGAGCAAAGATTTATGCAGGTAAGACGGCTATCAAACTGCATGAGCTTGAGCTAGGCGATTCTGCAGTTGTCGTATCCTTTGATCAAAAAATAGCTGAACTGAGGCCGCCAAAGCAGAATGAAAATGGTCAGGATTATTTCAAAAGGCTACCAGACCCCATCATAATTGATGAAGTGCATACTGCAGAAAGGGAAGAAGAGATTGAGGACGAACTAGAAGAAGAGGAGGAAAAGATATCCGACTCAGTTAATAGATGGGTAACTGGTCTGGTTGCTGGGCTCATTTTAATCCTGCTTTTGCTTTTTGTCAGTCCATACATTCAGCATCAAATATTATTGGGTAAGATTAGGGGTAATTCTGACCTCGGAAGTAAATCCGTTGCCATTTACCGCCATTTACATTTCATACTAAATCAAATGGGAATAGGCCGTGGCAGCACTACCCCGATGAATTACGCCATCGACATGGTCGATCCGAAGTACCAAACAAACCTGAAAGGCTTTATTGAAGCCTACTTGAAATTAAAATATAGCAATGAACCACTTACTGATGAGGAGAAAGATCTGATTATAAATTTCTATCCTGACTTCAACCAAACCGTGTTGAACTACTATACAAGTAAAGAGCGAGTTATCAATTTCTTGAAGTTCAACCGATGGTTCTATTATATAATGAATTTGAATTTGAGGAGGTATTGAAAAGTGGAGTTAATTAAACAATATTTTAACTTTATAATTGAAATTCCGTTAATTTTGTAACGCGGTTGAGATGGGGCTGCCTTTGCGGTTCCTTGACATTAAGTCACTCGGCTGCATTTTTTTTTATGCACCTACTATACTTAGACGATTCAGGGTCAATTAAGAATAAAAGCGAAGATTACATCGTTCTAGGTGGTATTTCGATTTTTGAATCACAAGCATACTTCCTTTCAAATGAGTTGGATCAATTGGCTCAAACTATTGATCCTAAGAAGTTCAATGACATTGAATTTCATGCCTCAGAAATATTTTCAAGAAGATCATGGCCATGGAAAGAAATGAAAAAGGATGAGGCTATCGGAGTAATCAAGGCAGTTTTAAAGATTGTATCGGATTCCTATAATTCAACCAATTTGTTCGCTTGTGCCATCCATAAAGATTCATACCCTCCACAAGATGAAGCAATGAATGTGGCTTTCGAGGACTTATGTCAAAGATTTGATTTTTACCTATCTAATCTTAATTCTTCTGGTGAAAGACAGAAAGGTCTGTTGATTCTTGATGAAAGTTCTCACGAAACTACTCTTCAAAATCTAGCAAATAATTTTAGACAAATTGGAACGCAATGGGGCAATATCAGAAACCTTGCTGACACCCCATTTTTTGTAAACTCTAAAGCTTCTCGCATGATTCAAATAGCTGATCATATAGCTTATTCAGTTTTCCGAAGATATAATCAAGGTGATGCTCAGTATTTCGATATAATCTCACATCGGTTTTATGAAAATGATAACGTTCTACACGGTTTAGCGCATAAACAAAAAATAAAAAGAAAGTGTATGTGTCCTGCATGTACCTCACGAAGGCACTAGTTTATATCAATGTTGTCTAATTATAGTGCAGATAATATAAACCAAAATAACGCTAATTGAATTGATAATATGGATGAACAGCAAGTCTTTACAGACAATTCAGGAGATAAAATTGATGCCCTTATCGCCAACATAGAAAAGGTCATAAAAGGGCATCGGGAACAATTGATCCAGGTGCTTACTTGTTTATTGGCCAAGGGGCATATTCTCTTAGAAGACAATCCAGGGGCTGGCAAAACAGTAATGGCCAAAACGCTGGCGAATTCAATTGCCGGAGCAAAGAAAACTGATGGCCACGCCTCATTTAAGCGGATTCAGTTTACGCCTGACTTGCTGCCCATGGATCTAATTGGTACACATATCTACGATGACCAGAAGAAAGATTTCATTTTTAAACATGGGCCTCTATTTACCAATATCTTGTTAGCTGATGAAATCAACAGGGCCTCTCCTAAGGTGCAATCTGCCTTGCTTGAGTGTATGGCTGAACAGCAAATTTCAGCGGGTGATCAAACCTATCCGTTGGAGAAACCATTTTTTGCTATCGCTACCCAAAACCCCATAGAGATGGAGGGTACCTACCCCCTTCCCGCCGCACAGCTTGACCGATTTTTTATGAAAATCAGTTTTGGATATGTCACCGAAGATGTGGAACTCAACATCTACAAGCAACACCTTGATATTCTGAAATTCACGGATTCCATTGAGCCAGTGGTATCTCTTCAAGATATCCTTGATCTCCAACAGCAAGCTGAAGAAATCTATATCCATGATGAGATCATCAATTCTGTAAATAAGGTAGTCAGGGGCACTCGTGATCATTCAGGCATTTCATTAGGTGCATCTGTTAGAAGTGGAATTACACTTTTGAAATGTTTAAAGGCTTATGCACTAATCAACAAACGCAATTATGTCATTGAAGATGACCTCGCTGCATTAGTTAACCCGGTTTTAAATCACCGCTTGATTTTTAGAAATAAGAGTGCCGAAAAAGATGCCATCGACTCGATTGTGAAAGGCGAAGTGAAGCGATTGGCTAAATTAAATCTGGTTCAGAGTGACCAAAATGCTTAGAGTTTTTCTTTTTTTCTTTTTGCTTTCAATCAGTGCCCAACTATTTGGGCAGCGCATTGAAATCGACAGGTTAGAGCGGGATTTTGAAGGCTCTTTCCGTGATAGGGAAGCTTATGAACTTTCGCAAAAGTTTATTCAGATTGATAGCACCTATTACACTGGTCACTATTTCGAAGCGCTCTATAGGTACTTCAGGGCCTCTGATC
Source organism: Cyclobacteriaceae bacterium (assembly GCA_040222875.1). Lineage (GTDB taxonomy): Bacteria > Bacteroidota > Bacteroidia > Cytophagales > Cyclobacteriaceae > JAJCYL01. Next base: position 40,243 of record JAVKCG010000034.1, read on the forward strand.
AATTGGGTTATCAGCAGGCCATCAAGCCGCTAACCAAGGCTATTTTCTACATGGACAAGGATTACTCCAGGGAATTGAGGAGAACCACTGATCTTTTTGTCTACATCAATACTTATCAATACCAACGCAAGTATGCCGTACTGATTGATTTGCTTGAAAAGTGTTATCAGTATACAAATGAACCAGACAAGGCCATTGGCGTAATCCGTAAGCTGATCAAGAAAGATTTCGTTTTCAATTTCGGAGTTCAACCTTACGCCTCACTTTCCTGGATTTACCATCGCAACAGAACTTATAAACCGGATAAATACCCTTTTCTTAAAAACTCTATTGAGGAGAATGTACAGTTGGCCTCAAAATTTGCTGATTCCATAAAAATCACTACTCGTAAAAATCAGCGATATATCCGGCAATGGTTTGCTGATTTTGCAAATGGTGCAGATGGCAGCTACTACCACTTTAAAGATCTCATATACTCTTACCTACTTAAAATAGATTCTGCGGAATACTGTGCGGCCCAATTGGAGCGATTAGACAATCTCTCCAAGAACAATTACGGAAACCTCCAGTTTATCCAGGCTAATTACGAAAAAGCCGAAGAGTATTATGACATGGCCAGGGATCAGGATGGCTATCAGTTTAAGAGCACCAAGGAGTTTGATTACATGCAATCTGTAATCAGGATTTTCAAAAATGATCTAAAAGGTGCAGAATTGATGGTTGCCAATTCGCTTGACGTACTTGGGCCAACTCCGGGTTTTGGGTGGAACAATATCGCAATGGCCAGGGTGAATTACTACGCCGGTGATTTAGAAAAGTCAAAAGAACATGCAGACAAAGCAGCCCAGTTTTTAGAAACCCACATCAATTCTACCTGGGGCAAACTTCAATATGACCGCAATACACTGCTATTCGAATATCTCTATCATCAGCAAAAAATCAAGGAAATACGATTCAACAATAAGTTTTACTGGTTATCTCTAAATGACCTCACTGACATTGCCTACCACTTCTTCAAGAAAGAAAATGCACATCTCATTTTAACAAGTGACCTCTCAGCTAATCCGGAAAGATTTCTTGTACTCTATAATATTTTCGCCACAGAGAATACAATCTTTTTCGATGAAATATGGGAGATTATCAAGACGTTTAATTCTAAGTATTTCATTAGGCTATTTGAAGAAAAGCGCAACAGCGACCCAAGACCGGGTATCATTAAGTATTATAATTACTACATCGCCAAATTCCATTTAGAAGATGGAGAAGATGAGCTGGCTATTTCTCATTTTCAAAAAGTTCTTGAAGATGCAACCCTGGATCCTAATTATGAAAAGCTCCTGATAGGAAGAGTTTATGAAGGGCTGGCACTTGCCTATGATAACCTCGAAATGCCTGAGGAATCAGATTCATTCTTAGTTAGGTTCTATGAGACTTACCCTCAATTAGTACCATTTTCCCCTTTGAAAATGAAAATGAATTTAGAGGTCAGCTACCAATCTCGATCTGAAGAGGAAATCGAGTTAGTTGAAGCAATAAAGTCAACTAACCTCCAATGGACTGAAGCGAAACAAGAAAATCTACCAACATTGCAAATCAACTTTGAGGTGGAAGACGGTAAAAAACAGGTGGCCTATTCAATAGTCGATACAAAGTCAGAGGGTGTTGAAGGCAGGGTAAGATTAGAAACAGCCGCTGCAGAAAAAGTGATTTACGCTGCTTTTGGGATTAAATTTAATCCTACATCTAAATCCACCGTTGCCGTCAATGATTGATGAAATTCAAGAAGCTGATTTGCCTGCCTTAACCTGGCTGTTCAGCTATGGCCAGATGAGAAACAAGACAGCCTGAAGCAGACTTTTCAGGAAACACTTTATCGTCCCAATGAAATCACATTTGCGCTGCGATCAGAGGCGATGCTTATCGGTTTTGCAATTTTCAGTATTCGCTCAGAGTATGTCGAGGGATCTGAAAAATCTCCAGTGGGCTACCTTGAAGCCATCGTGATTGACGACAATCAAAGAGGTCAGGGCCTAGCTGAAAAACTGGTTAATCATGGTATCGAATGGTGCAAAAGCAAAGGCTGCGCTCAAGTCGGTTCAGATGTGGAGCTGCAAAATAAAACCAGCCAACTCTTCCATGAAAAACTTGGTTTCAAAGAAGTCAACCGGCTGGTTTGTTATATCAGGGATATTTGAATTTAATCCCGCTTAACAAATCTACGCCTCCACACCAGGCTGCCAATTTTAACTTCAGCAATGTAAACTCCATCAGCATAAGTACTAAGCGGAATGGAAATCTGTCCTGGATTCTCAAACCTGAATTCGCCATAATCCTTACCTGTAAGTGGAATTACTCTTACAGTCATGAAGTCCACATTTAATGCTTGATTAAAAGAAACATTGAGGTGATCATTGGCTGGATTAGGATATAAAGTCATGTTCAGATCACCCACGGATGCTGTTGTAACAACTATCACTTTTGAGTAGGATGTTGTCCCGTCAAAATCAGTTTGCTTCAAGCGGTAATAGCCGATTCCAGGAATGGGGCTCATATCCAGGTATGAATAATCCAGTCGTTCCTGACTGTTACCAGCTCCGGAAACTGTAACTATTTCCTCAAAGTTTAGAATATCAGTACTTCGCTCAATTGTAAAAAAGTCGTTATTAACTTCTGTAGCTGTTGCCCACTTAAGTTGAACTCCCCTATCAGTCGATTCACCAGCAAAGAATATTAACTCTATTGGAAGTGGTGTGGATGGATCGTTGCTTCCAAGCGTGAAATAGCCACCATCTGAAAAGTTTGATAGCGCAATACCTGTAAATGTGTATGTACCGTCACCATTATCAACAACCGTCGGATCAATTATGGTACTGTTAGTCATACTTGGATTATTAGCATCGAAAAGCAATCTTAGGTCATCAGTGTCGATGCTACTCGTACCTGTCAAATCAAGGGTAATGTCAACAGTTCCTGTAGGGCTATTAGTGAGATCAAATTGCCAAACCCTGCCCATTCTGGATTCAATTCCTGATGGAAGATTAGTTGTAACAGAGCTGCCAACCGATGCACCGTTATGAGCCCAAACCACAAACTGCTCATCAGCATTAAAATCAGTATTCTTTTGGACAGTAAGAATTGATGAATTCTCATTTGATTTGGAAGTCATTTGGATCAAATCCGACAAGTCGTCACGGCCAATTCCGGCAATATCGTTATCAAATGAACCATTACCACCAGGGAAAATCACAGTGCCACTAGAGCTTACATGGTCAGGGTTACCATTATTCAACCAGATACCATATTTCAAGCCCAAATACGTTTCAACCCTTTGCCGCTCTGAGGCAGTCAATACCTGATCATAGACTACAAATTCACCAATAAAATCATCATAACCATCACCAGAGATGAACCCGCCATCCTGCCCTCCTCCTGTTGTAATGTCATTTACATTCTGACCAATTACTGCCACACCACCATCTGGTATCGCATCAGATGTAAGTGAACCAGGATTGCTTCCTTCACTAGCTCCGTCTATATATAAATTGTAAACATCCGTTGCTTCATCCCAATCAAGTGCCATAATGTGAGTGCGATTATCTGAAAGGTTTTGATCAGTATAATCAGAACCAGTATTGCCCTCACTTAACTCAAAGCTCAAAGCTTCTGTGGAGTTTACGGCAAACTCATCTGGCTCACTACTATCATCGTCGTATGAGAACATGGTGCCGCCGGTATCATTAGTTTGGAACACACTAAAGAATGAGAGCTCTGAACCCCAAATATTGGACGTGGCATTTGCTAAATAATCGTTCTCCGTTCCGTCGTTATTAAACTGAATGGCAGGGTTGAAGTTGAACCCTTCAACATCTGTTCTATAGGTTGGTATCGCATTGGATACGTTTCCAAATACATCGTTGGTGTATTGCTGAGAACTCACTTGATCATCCCAGCGTAGCACATTTTGACCGTCCGTATCAGCATCCGATGATGCTGCCAAATCCTGGAAAGCTCCCATGTCAGCCCTTAACCAAAGTTGGAGGCCTGATGTAACACCACCAGGTCCTTTGGCTGGTATGGCCGTCGAAAGAGTAAAAATATCATTATCACCAAGAGTGACTCCGGTAATAGTCACTATTTCAGTACCCGAATCGAATGATGTGGCATCAAAACTCTGGACAAAGCCATCAGTAAAATCTCCATCTGCATCTACCAATACCTTGAAATCAGCAACTGTCCTGGCTGAGAAATCAGAACCAACACCAGTAATACCTGATAGATCGAATTGAAGGGTTAAATCCCCAGGAGTTCCTGTTACGGATGCTCTCCATTCCCGATCAAGCCTCGCTGTTACATTAGAGGGTAAATCGCTTGAAACCTCTTCAATTGTTCCATTATCATCGTTGTCGTTGCCCCAGGCAACAAATGTGAAATTATTAGTAAATGAAGCTGGATTGGCGGGATCATTTCCATTGGTAATGGTCATGATTGCATCTGAATTAATACTTTTCGACTGAGTCTGGCTCAACGTTGATTGATCATCTCTACCTATACCTGCAATGTCATTTGAATAAGTGATAAAATCTGGATTGGAAGATGAAGCTGGGAAAATCACTGCACTATTAGAAGCAACATAATCTCGGCTGGTACTTTGATCGAGGGTGATTCCATATTTTATGGCAAGGTAAGACTCAACCCGTTGCAGCTCATTAGCCGTTAGGTCATCCGTATAAACTACCACTTCTGCAATATTGCCATCCCAACGATTAGATCCAGAGTTAGCCTCAGCTCCTATGTGCACAGCTTGATCACTGGAGATATCCATAGTTGTGAAATTATCTCCATCCCCGTCTAACCTTAAATTGGTCGTCTGATCCGTTCCATTTATCCAAGTCACACCTAATAAGTGGGTCATATCAGCAGTTAATGCGACAGAATGTGATACTCCTTGAGGGGTTGAATTATCATCAACAAACCTCAAATCTGAGCCTGAAGTTCCCAAACTGGGGTCAGTCGCAGCAGCACCAAAGCCTACTCCAACATCACCAGCAGTCAAAGAAGTATTGCTACCGATCAAAAATGTGGACCCATCGGAATTTGTATTCATAGGATTTGATCCGAATAAATGACCCTGAGCAGTAAAGTCCAGAAATGGGTTAAAGTTGAAAGATTCGTCAGCGGCTTGAAGCGTCGGTTCTTCGGTGCCAGTCACATCATTTCCAGCTGTACTTTGATCCACCCATTCGTCAACAACTCCTGAAGTTACATCACCTCCATTATTTCGAGTACCGGCATCAGCTTTAGTCCACAAAGTGAGATCAGCTGAAACACCACCTGGTGCTACAGGCAGCACTCCTATTGTGAATGGCTCTCCATCATTAAACATGATATTTGAGAAACTGGCGGTAGTACCGTCGTAGCTGTCGTAAGGTTCAACTCTCAGGGTACCTGTAGTGAAATCACCATCAAGGTCTTCATCAATTACGATGGCCATCACTGCTGTAGATGCCGGTTGATTCGTTGTATTGCTTAAGTCAAATGATAGATCGATATTTCCCGGTGTATTGCTAACGTAGGCCTTCCACTCTAAATCTAAGATGTCCGTTAGTTCAGCAGGCGTTCCTCCCGTGGCATTGAATGTTGGCGTTGTTACACCGTTACTACCCCACACCACAAAGCTTCTATCAACCGCAAAAGATGACTTGCTGCCAGTTAAAATTGCACCAGTCGCAATGTTCTGATTCACACTTCTTGATTGCAACTGGATCAGCCCTGAGCCATCATCCCTACCAATACCAGCAATGTCGTTATCGTAAACTGTTTCAGTTGAACCTGGGAATATGGTTTCTGCTATTGAATTCAGGTAATCCTGATCCTGGAACAGTGTAATGCCGTATTTAATGCCAAGGTAACTATCAACCCGTTGACGTTCTGTTGCCGTCAAGTCCATTGGATAAATTATTACCTCACCAATCTCACCAATAAACCTGGATGAAGACGAGAACCCGCCATCCGTGAGGTTATCAATATCCTGGCCGATTATGAAAGTTCCATCAGTCAATCCTGTATTAAGTGTGACATCTGTACCAGATGTTGTAGCTAATGACTGATTGTTCACAAGAATTTCGGTGTCGTCATTGCCATCAACATATCTCGTGTTTACAATTCTGGGAATGCCATCTCTAATTTCTGTTGCTGTTGTCGTTTGTAATGTATTGTTGAACTGATCAATTGAGCCATCTGCCTCCAGAAGTAAGCGAATGTCGTTATCCGAATCAGCATCATCCATGTAAGAAAAGATGGTTTGATCCTGAGATTGATTAGAAGTTTGTGATACTACAAATGCATCAATTTCAGAATTAGGGAAATTGGAGAATCCGGTGAAACCGAGATAGTCTGTTGCATCAGCAAAATTAATTGATGGGTTACCATTAAAATCGGAGTCAGAAAGTGTTATTTCGGGATTCGACCCTGTTGTCGATAATTGGCCACCAGCATCCAAATCCAAAACCCAACCATTGGTACTTTGATCTATCCATTGTGATACCTGATTGCTACCGTTGTAGGTAACATCTGTATCGGCCTTAGTCCATACCAAAACACCCGCTACACCACCAGGAGCTGCCGGGGGCACATTAATCAGTGGGCAGTCTAAATTTGCCGCTGGTGGCAGAGATGTAGTTTCGAAACCGCCGGAGCCACCAGCTGCCACACCCGCACCTGCACCTGATGCACCCGCTGCACCACCTACAACTGAAACAGTCGGTAAAACAGAAACGATGCCGCCTCGACGGATAATAACAATCTCTCCACCAGAGCCACCACCGCCACCAGCATCATTACCATTGCTGGTAGTAGAACCGTCGCCTCCCTCAGAAGTTAAGGTTAGGCCATTTAAGTCTTCAGTATCAGTAACTATAATGACAGAACCACCTGCGCCACCGCCGCCTGCGCCCTCCTCAGTTTGAGTAGCACCATCTTGTCCGTTTGCAGTTATACCACCTGTTCCGGTAATGCTATTTGCTCTGAGAATTACGATACCTCCGCCCGGCTGGCCACTAGCGGCTACTTGTGTAAAGCCTCCCTCATCATCAATACCACCAGAACCCCCACCGCCACCGAGGAAGGCCCTTGCGCCATTTTCAATATCTTTCGCTCCGCCACCGATACCCTGATTAGAAAACTCGTTATCTGGGTTTGTAGGGTTACCTAATTCTGTTATTTCACCATCATTGGGGTATGAGCCTGTACCGCCAGGATTACCAGCACCACCTCCACCACCACTACCATCATAACGCCCCGCACCACCAGCATTGCCTGGGCCACCATGCCCCCTATCCGCAAAGTAGGTCATAGTATATGGAGAGGTACCTAAATCACTGGTTACATCCAGCGTGGCAGAAGAACCCGGATAGCCAGGTGACTCTGCACCAGGCAATGTTGCACCTACTAACGAACCACCTAACACCGGTGCTTCATCGTATCCATGTGTCTGACTCGGTGTTCCGGCATAACCTTCACCACGGTAGCCAACCTCTGGGCTTTCATTATCTGGCCGTACGTCTGCTGTGGTTCTCAATCCGCCCCTGAACCCCATGCCATCAACATCTATTGTTCCGTTGAGGGTTAAACTTGTGAATGCATCCATGACAATTATACCACCAGTTCTACCATTCCACGGTGCTGCATTAACCGAAGCTCCACCATTGATGGTTACATTAAGGTGATTGGCTACCCTCACCAATTGAAAGGTTTGTCGGCCTAAGTCCGAACTAAAATTCGCTTGGGTAACCTCATGGTTATAAGTATTAACTACCGGATTTTTTACCAGGATAGTACCACCGGATCCAGTATTATATCCACTGGCATCGGTTACAACAACGAACTCATATTGACCAGCTGTAAAGTCTTCAGTTTCTACGAAGCCAGCCCTGTCATTACCACCCGAACCATCACCGTAAGAGTTATTTAATCTATCATCCGGAAGAGTACTGTTTATTTCCACACCCTGCATTTGAATCAATAGAAGTAAATCTCCATCTGAGATGCCGTTTCCAGGAACGCCAGTTCCAGTTCGCATTGGGCCTAATGTGATTGTTTGTGTACCGGACAAAGCATCTGCACCACCAGGGAAGTAGTCATTCAAAATGACGTCAGAAGTTACAGTAATGTCACTTGAACCCGCCACACAGTTACAATCGAAATCGCCAGATGACCCTCCGCCAGCAGCTGTACCTGAACCTTGCAGGGTGAAAGTGTAAGGGTTTTCGTCGGAGTCATCATTATCGATACTAACCGTAACCTGATGAACACCGGCAGCCGTAGGTGCGAATTGTACCTGGAAAGTCGTGGTGCCACCGGAGGCTGTTACTGGTGTGGACGGTTGGGTAGTAACTGAAAAATGTGTTGTTGCTCCGGATAGTGCAACAATAGGCCCACCTGTTAAATTCAAATCGGCACTTCCTGCATTTGTAATAGTAAATGTATGTGTGTCTGAATTGTCAACATCTACGCTTCCAAAGTTGGTATCATCTGATACCGAAGGTGTTGTATCTCCGTTTGGTATTTCTGTTGAACTCCCTTCAACTAACATCTCAGGAATGATAGCACCAGTACCACTTATATCAAATGTGTATGGGTCTTCATCGGTATCATTATTTTCTATAGATACCGTTGCGGTTACAGTACCAACTGCACTCGGATCAAAAGTAATCTCAAAATCAACACTGCTGTTAGCCCCGACAGGAGATGTGGCCTGGCTGGTTACTGTAAAATCTGATGAGCCACTTAATGCAATCACAGGGCTGCCGTCCAAAATCAAATCAGCCCCGCCTGTATTATTAATGGTGAAAGTTCTAACTATCGTTTGACTGCCAGTATCAGTGGTGCCGAAATCAGTGTGATCTGCTGCATCCGGGGTGATGTCTCCATCCGTTATTTCAACGTTATTCCCCTCAACGCTCATTTCCTGAATGGTAATGTATGAGAAATAATCTCCATCGCTTAAATCCAAATCGACTGTCCATGTTGATCCACCGTCTGTAAGGGGAGTTACAGTACCGCCTGTACCAAGCGCAGGGTCATTATGAACATAGATTGCATTGATGGAGGCAGGTACGTCCGCCTGATTAATAGTTAAAGTGACAGTGCCCACATCGTTCGTCTCTTCTACTTTCCAAATCCTCGCTATTCCGTTATTGATAATCCCGTTGTAATCACCTGTAAGTGCTGTGGCTGCTCCTCCGTTTGTACCCCATAATAGAAAATCTCCACTTGCCTGCGCTTGTGCATTGGACACTTGTAGTATGGCTGAAGCGTTAACACTTTGAGAAGTTGTTTGGGTTAAAGCCTGGTCAATATCTGACCCAATGCCTGCGATATCATTGTCAAAAGTGGCATCAGGTGCGTAAAGCACCGTGGCGCCGTTGGCCAGTGTATAACCGGTTGATGAAATATCCAGGGTTATACCATACTTAATGGCCAGATAAGACTCCACATCCCTCCGATCAGCAGCCGATAGTTCACTTGCGTATAAAATCACCTCGGCCACGGTGCCAACTAATTCTTCTCCACCTGCAAAGCCCCCTCCAACTTCATTATCAGTTTCCTGACCAAGAACAACAAGGCCATCATTCTGAATGGTGGCTGTATTTTCATTAAAAGTTGATGTACCGGCTAAAGTACCATTTTGGAAAACATTTAAGCCATCAGAAACTTCATCAAAGTCAATGGCCATTACTTGTGGTATACCATTCACGAAATCAACCCCAATGTCATTCTGATCGGCATGGATATCGACTTCCAGGGCATTCAATTCTGCAATTACAACTTCGTCAGTTGTCCCAACAGCGTAAGAAAACAGACCTCCAAAGTTTGTTGCTGTGCTAAACTCAACTGCGAAAAAGGTAAAGGCATCAGGTGGCATTATTGAATAGTTCTCCACAGCTATATAGTCATCATCGAACTCTAAAGCCGGATTACTATTGATGGATGTTTCCCTAAATGTGGGGCCACCTTCACCCACTCCAAGTGGTTGTGTGAGAATTGTCCCGTTGATTGACTGATCTGTCCAATTGTCCACTTCCTGGCCCTCTGTAGCAAGGCTACCAGTGTTGTCAGCATCCGCATCAGCTCTCAACCAGAGGTTCAAATCCGTTAAGACTGCCCCAGGTGATTGAAGGTTTGTACCTCTTATTGTAAACGTATAGGGGCTTTCATCGGAGTCATCGTTTGTTACGGTCACAGTAGAAGTAAACTGGCCGGAACCTGAAGGTGTAAAAGTGATTTCAAAGGTTGTAGTACCGCCTGTAGCGGCTACTGTTGTTGCCGGCTGAGAAGTAACACTGAAATCGGTGGTGTTGCTAACCGAAGCGGCATTTGAGCCTAACGTCAGGGTTGCCGTACCGTCATTCACTACCGTAAAAGTGGTTGCAATACTTGTTTTGGTGTCACCAAAATCGGTATCATCAACAGCTGTTGGGGTTGCATCCCCGTTTACAATTTCAACGCTGTTTCCTTCAATGCTCATTTCCGGCAGATTGGCTCCCGTTCCTTGAATGGCGTAGTCGAAAGCTGTTTCATCCGTATCGTCTGAATTTATTGTGATGGTTGCATCCCTCGCACCTAAAGCACTTGGATTGAATGTGACGTCGAATGTAGTAGTGCCGCCACCTGCCGCTACTGGACTTGTGGGAGATGAAGTAACTGAAAAGTCTGCCGCTTCACTACCAGAAATATTGACACTTGATATTGAGAGAGCCACATTACCGCTATTGGTAATAGTAAAAGTGTTGGTCACAGAGCCGGCCGCTATATCTGCTTGCCCAAAATCAGTATCGTCGCCTGCATCAGGAGTAGCATCGCCATCCACAATATTTGTGGCATTGCCGGAAACCGCAATTTCCGGAAAACCTATGAAACTAAAATAGCTAGTAGCATCGTCAGTGAAGGCTACATCCACGGTAAAAGGTGAGCCTCCTGTTAGTGCAATTACTTGCTCAGGTGAACTTAGATCAGAATCGTTATCTACAATGATATGAGTAACCCCGGTTGGTAAATTAGCTCCATCAATAGTTAATGTAACTGTACCAACATCACCGGTTTGAACAACCTTCCAGATTCTTGCACTACCGTTATTCGTACCATCAGTAGTTCCATTGTTATAGTCACCGGTTAATGCTGTACCCGTTCCACCATTAGTACCCCAAACCAAGAATTCTTCATCGCCAAGGTCGGTTGCAGAACCAATCGTTAAAACCCCATTACCACTTTCACTTAATGAGGATGTTTGATTCAACTCCTGCGAATCGTCCTGGCCAACGCCAGCAATGTCATTGTCAAAAGTGGCATCTTGTGGATAGATATCCGTTCCACTGATTGTATAACCGAAAGTACCCATATCAAGGGTTAAACCGTATTTAATGGCCAAATAAGTTTCAACATCTCTACGGTCGGCATCAGTCAATCGACTGCTGTAACTTATTACTTCTGCAATTCCACCATCATAGTTATTATCATCTAATAGGTTATCTCCTAATCTATAAGGCTCATCCGACAAATTTGAAAATGTGTTGAATAAAGTAGGATTGATAGTTGCCCCATTAAAGAATATATCATGGAACGTTGGAGTTCCATCATCGTCATGCACACTCAAAACAAATGGCTCATTTGCAGTTGATAATTGAGCTCCTGTATAGGCGCTTCTGTAACTGCCACCACCTTCATCCACACCATGAATAATCACGTCACCACCAACTACACCATCAGTCTGTGTTCCTATCCATAATCCACTAAAATCAGCGGCTTGAAAACCCACTGCAAATCCATTGGCACTACCATCAACATCAACATCAGGTTGAAGAACAAGAAAATATTCGTTTGTATAAAAGCCTGCACCCCCATCTAGTTCTGCTGTACCGTTAAAGTCTACTGCTGGATTTCCATTGATCTCCGATGCAATTAATGTCGCATCTGAACCGCTAGTGGCGTCGTTTCCGTTGCCACTTTGGTCTTGCCATTCGTCCATAGTTCCTGAGGTCACGACACCACCATTGTTTTCAGTACCGGCATTAGCCTTAAGCCATAAAGAAAGACCACTTGATTTATCACCAGGAGCAATTACATCCTGCTCTACAAAGCTGAAATAATCACCGTCTGCCAAATTCACTGACACTGACCATGTAGATCCGCCATCCGTTAAACTTGTTAAGCTACCTCCTGTTCCAAGAGTAGGATCTCCATTTATCACATAAATGCTACTAACATTTGCTGGTAAGTCTGTCTTGTCAACTGTTATGGTAACATTGCCAACATCCCCTGTTTCCTCAGCATGCCAAATTCTTGCGCTTCCAGTATTTGTTTGCCCATTGTAATCTCCGGTTTGATCTGTTGAAACACCTCCATTATGTCCCCATACCAGAAACTCGCCATCTGCTAAATCTGTGGCACTACCAACCGAAATTATTGATGTGCTATTCTCACTTTGAGAACTTATCTGATTAAGTTCTTGTGAATCATCTTGTCCAATTCCAGCAATATCATTATCAAATGTTGCATCAGATGAATAAATATCAGTGCCATTGATAGTATAACCTGTTGTCGAGATGTCGAGTGTTATCCCATACTTAATGGCCAGGTAGCTTTCTACATTTCTTCTTGCACTTGCCGTAAGTTCTGAATCAAACAATATTATTTCTGTAACAAATCCTGAAATATCACTGGTACCACCAAAGCCTCCATTCGTTTCGTTATCTGCCTCTTGCCCAATTACAAATGCACCATCATTAGCCAACGAAGCAATCGCATTAAAGGTGGTAGTAACAGCTGTACCCCCATTCTGAAAAACATTGCCTTGATCATCACTTGTATTCCAATCCGCTACAAGCACCTGGGGAAAACCATCTGTAAAATCGATACTCCCCATATCATTCTGATCCCCATTAATTTCAAAATTCAGGTCATTCAAAGTAGAGATTGCTACTTCATCTGTACCATTAACATTGTATGTTACTATAGCACTTGTTGCCGCCTCAGTGGTGGATTGAACACTAAAAAATGTGAATGCATTGGCTGGCATTATGGGATAATCTTCAAAAACGAAGTAGTCATCGATGAATTCTAGGGCAGGATTGCCATTGACTGCGCTTTCCCTGAAAGTTGGACCACCCTCTGCAATTGCAAAAGATTGTGTAAACTCCGAAGCATTGGCTGACTGATCCGTCCAACTGTCAACTTCTTCTCCTTCTGAAGCAAGACTGCCAGAATTATCAGCATCCGCATCAGCTTTTAACCATAGGTTCAAACCAGTAATCTCATTACCTGGGCTAATAGTTTCAACAAAGCTGAAATAATCACCATCTGAGAAGTTTACATTCACGGTCCAAACGGCACCACCATCCACTAATGCTGTCAGGGTACCACCTGTACCAAGTGCAGCATCGGCATTTTTAACATATATCTGATTGACGGTTCCCGGTAAATCTGTCTTGTTTATGGTAAGGGTTATTGTTCCAACATCACCAGTCTCTTCTACTTTCCAAATTCTTGCGCTACCATTATTAGTTCTTCCAAAATAGTCTCCTGTCTGACTTGCGGAAGTGCTGCCGTTGTTACCCAAAATGAGGAATTCGCCATCGGTTTGATCGCTAGGGCTTCCAATAGCTATCACTGCACTAGTATTTATACTTTGAGAAGTTGTCTGATTAAAACCCTGAGAATCATCCTGACCAATTCCAACTATGTCGTTGTCAAAGGTCGCATCTACTGCATAAAGAGTCGTAGCGCCAAGCGTATAACCTTCGGATGAAATGTCAAGTGAAATACCATATTTTAAGGCCAGATATGATTCTACATCTCTTTGATCGCTGGCATTCAAATTGTTGTCATAAACAATAATTTCAGCAATATCTCCGTCTAGTGTGAACCCAGTTCCATTCGTTCTTGCACCTATCAGCACATTTGTAGTCTCAGTTCCTGTGCCAATTGCTCCTCCAGAGATTTCTGAACCCCCATCTACATATGTATCAACTCCAGTTCCACCTTCAGTTATTGATGATGCCAGACTCCAATTTCCTGTTACAGTTGCGGTTGATGCATGGTTTGCTCCCCTGTTTCTTACTACAAATTCATTCCCACTTACATAATATTGATATTGCCTCGTATCTCCTGTTCCAGATAGAGCTCTTGAAAACAGGGTCCCTTGCTCATTAACAACAACATTATAAATGATAAAAACAGACCAATCATCGGTATCTGGATCGAAATCAAGAACGTCACCTAAATCAAGGAAATCATCAGTTCCGGCAGTTGAAAAAGATATTGCCGGATAACCATTTACCTGATTAGTATTGAAGGTCGGTCTGGCGGCAGCGGTTCCTTGCGAAGCATCCAGGTTATTTGCTGTTTGGTCACGCCAGTCGTCTACACCATCGCCGTCTTCAGCAGCAGTTCCATCAGCTTCTTCTACGTTGGCATCAGCTTTAAGCCAGAGATTAAGGTTGCCGCCGTCCACATCGCCGGGGGCTTGGGCGGATGATTTAACGTTGACTAAACATGCGATCAAGCACAGTAGCCCCGAAATCTTCCCAAATGAATTTTTCATATAATTAAACCTGTCTAATCTACAGAGCGATGTCCCAACTTAGCCCAACACAAAAATATCAAGACCAAGCGTATTTCCTGACTAAAGCTACATACTTCGATCAAACAATGGCTTTTATCGACAAATCAATGATAGACGGTCATATATTAAGAATTATTACGAGGTTGGGCGAGGATAATAATCTGGTCACTTCGAGATATCAATACCATATGTTATCAGAATCCTAGTTTTACCTCATTTAGGCCTTGTTGTTTGGCAAATTATATACTTGGCAAACCACGTCCGTACACATTTTCGATTAATGCCGCCGTACACACGATAAATTTAGGTTTCTTTAAGCCCGCTAAACATTAATGATCCTTAACAATGACCCACCTCATCTTTTTAAGAAAAAAGGCAATTCTCATTCTGATCATATTAGGTTGCCATGGTTGCACAGAAAAAGGCCAGGAAAAAACAATCAGAAATGGTCCTGTCTTGGATTCCGATAAAGCAGAATACCTGCACCATTTTGCTTTTGATTGTATTGATCAGGAATACCCCAATAAACTCGGTCAGACGCTTGGTGATTCAACCTATCTTGCCCAACCCCATGAATTGCATCCTGCATTTTACGGTTGTTTTGACTGGCATTCCGCCGTTCATGGGCATTGGACATTAGTGAATCTATTGAGGTTATTCCCTGACTTTGAAAAAGCTGAAGCAATACTTCAAAAATTGGAAACCAATATTACTTCTGAAAATATCCGAATTGAGTTGGAATACTTTGACGACCCCCATAACAAAAGTTATGAACGCACATATGGTTGGGTTTGGCTATTCAAGCTGGCAGAAGCCTTGAATCAATGGGATCATTCATCAGCAGAGAAAATGGCCCAAAACATACAGCTATTGGTAGATACTCTTGAGGTTAAAATGATCGAGTTTTTGCCGAAGCTAAGCTATCCGATTAGGGTTGGTGAACACCCCAACACTGCGTTTGCGCTTTCATTTGCCTTGGATTATGCCAGGAGCTTACAACGTTCAGAATTTGAACAAATCATCATTTCAAGGGCAAAAGAATACTATCTGAATGATAAAGGCTGTCCAATAACATGGGAGCCAGGTGGGTTCGATTTCCTGTCCCCATGCCTTCAGGAGGCCTCATTGATGGCTAAGGTGTTGCCCTCAGAGGAGTTCAAGGTATGGATAAACAGATTTATGCCAGGGCTGCTGGACAATCCTGCCGAATATATGCAACCTGTCAGCGTTACGGATAAATCAGACGGTAAGCTGGCCCATTTAGATGGGCTCAATTTTAGCAGGGCATGGTGCTTATATGAGATTGGTTATCAAATGGACAAACCCGAATTAGTTCAGCTGGCAAATGACCATTTTAATGCGAGTTACGACAAAATGGATGCTGGTGAGTATGCCGGGAGCCATTGGTTGGCAAGTTTTGCACTTTATGCCCTTATTATGGACCAATGGCTGAAATAATCAGTGTTCTGATGCCGGTGAAAAACGCCGGGAAATTTTTAGCAGAGACAATTGAATCCATCATTGGACAGTCATTCAGGGATTGGGAATTGATAGCTATTGATGATAGTTCAGAAGATGATTCCGTCGAAATTCTCCAACATTTCAATCAGCTAGATTCGAGAATTAATTACTTCCAAAATGATGATCAGGGAATAATTGCAGCACTTCAGAAAGGATATTTTGAAAGCAGAGGTCAGCATATAACCCGGATTGATGCCGATGATATCATGCCATCTGATCGGCTAAGTCAAATGGTAACATTGCTAAAAGATGCGCCTCCTAAAACCATAGTCACAGGCCAGGTGAAATATTTCGGTCGGAAGCCTATTTCTGAAGGTTATCTGAAATATGAAAACTGGTTAAATGAGAGATGTAAAGAGAAGGATCATTGGAACTGGGTCTATCGAGAGTGTGTCGTGGCATCACCAAATTGGCTCGTGAGAAAATCTGAGTTAGAAGCTTTAGGAGGATTTCAAAGCCTCTGCTATCCCGAGGATTACGACCTCACTTTTAAATTGTATCAAAATGGTTTTCATATTCACTCAGTTAATGACACTACATTACTTTGGCGTGAACATCCTGACCGCACAAGCAGAAATTCCAGCCATTATAATCAAGAGAGCTTTTTTAGGCTCAAGCTGGATCACTTCATAAAATATGAACTGAAAGATGAAGAATTGCTGCTATGGGGTGTAGGTGTCAAGGGTAAATTAACCGCTCAAATTCTTTTGGATCAATCCATTAAGTTTATCTGGATGGCAAAAGACTCTGCTCAATACAATTCTCCGATATTTGGCATGGATATCAAAAATCCTGATCTTGATGCGAGAAAGAAACCTTACAAAATTTTGATAGCAGTTTACCCCGAAAATCAAGTCGACGATATCATAGCTTACCTTAGTGGTTTCAATTTGAAAATGGGAACTGACTACTGGTTTTTATAGAATACAAATGAACATCAAACTGATCTGGGATTTCCGTGGGCCTGATGCCAGGGGTATAGCCGAACATTACAAAATCCATTTGGATGAATACGCTCTTAAAAACCACATAGAAGCTGAAAGTTGCATAGAAGAAATTACCGGAATGTATTGCACCGCCTGGATGACTGTATCATCGGCTGATTCTGATAAGGTAAAATCTGCTTTGAGGCCGCATCGGGAAGAAAACTAATTTTTTAAATCTACCCTTTTTCAGAGTTTTGAGATGGAAATCGAAAAACGATGAACCTTTACCCATTGAACACAAGTGAGATTCACACACTTTTTCTATTCATCAATCTCAAAAGTTCTGAATTACGGAGTGTGACTGCTTTACGCTCAAAATTCCAGGATAAATTTTCATTTATTCTGCGTAAATTCAAAGTACCAAGCAATCATGAAAGCAATTGTTCTAAATATTGCTTCAGTACTGATATACAGCCAGTTAACTGCACAGGGTTTGGAAATTCATGCCGGAATGGGCATACCTGAAACGGTAAACGGTGGGCTCAGATATGTCCATAAAGATTTTGCTGCTGGCTTAGGTTTTGGCTTCTTACCGGGATATGATCAGAGCCTTTGGACAATCTCCAGCGACTTTGGTTTCACCTATGGTAAAATAGCCAAGAAAGCCAATTCTCGAAGAAGCCAGTTCCGCCTAGGTTTGACTTATTACCGTGAAGAAACGGAGAAACGAATCTTTAAGAACTATTATTTCAACTTCAGGGCAGGCCGAAATTTCTTTTTCACACAAAATGTCGGCTTCGGATTTGATGCAGGTTTGGCATTTAAAGTAGCTGAGGATGTCGTTGAAAAAGAATTTATACCTCCGTCTATTGCAATTGATTTCCTGGATAAAGTCTTACCGTCCGCATCACTTAGATTCTTCTATAGAATTAATTGATCCTGGAAAAAGCGATTTTTCTTCTAATATCGCTCTTGAAACGAAAGGGCAGTATGAACAATAAGCGAATTAGGATTACCAAAGAAGAAGTACTATCTGATAATTGGTACACTCTAAATAAGGTAACCTATGATTATCAGAATGCTGATGGCTCCTGGGAAACCCAGTCGAGGGAAGCCTATGACCGTGGCAATGGTGCCACAATTCTTCTATACAATGTCCATAAACAAACCGTAATCCTAACAAGGCAATTCAGGATGCCTACGTACGTAAATGGTAACGATGACGGAATGATGATCGAGGCATGTGCTGGGTTGTTGGATAAAGACAATGCCGAAGATTGCATCAAAAAGGAAACCGAAGAAGAAACTGGTTACCAAATCTCAAAAGTTAGAAAGGTATTCGAATCTTATATGTCACCGGGTTCGGTAACTGAAATACTCTACTTTTTTGTTGCAGAGTATGATAAAAGCATGAAAGTAAGTAATGGCGGTGGACTTGATGAAGAACAGGAAAATATTGAGGTGTTAGAGTTGGGATTTGAGCAAGCTTTATCGATGATTCAAAGTGGAGAAATAAAAGATGGCAAAACTATAATGTTGTTGCAATACGCACAGATTCATGGGCTGCTGAGGTAACCTGGTAAATGCACCGCGGCAAGTAATCAGTAATTTAAATCTGGCCTTAAAACCTCCTCGTCCGCTCTTTCATCAAGGCAATCACTTCTTCTTCTGACGAATGTTGGTGATTAATATTCACAAAATGATTTGCCAGCCAATTGTATTTTCCAATCATTAGGTAAAACCAGATCATGAAATAATCCAGTTTTTCAAACACAATTGCGTTGTTTTCCGCATACTTGTCAACATTTTTAAGAAAGTTACCTGGCATATCAGTCCAGTGCATGGCGGGATGAAAATGGTGCCCAATATGGTAGCCATCATTAAAGCAGCGTTTGTTATAAACTGAGTTGATGCAAGTAATGCTATTGGTGAAATTATTGGCCGGATCTTCATGATCAATAAATGCATGTTGGGCCCAGTTACCAGCCATCATCCCAAACCGTATGATCACAAGTGGAAGGATAAAAACAAAAAGTGTAGCCTTGAAATTAATAAGTGACAATAGCACTGCCGAGATATACCAAAACCCCTCACCTTTTATGAGGTCCCGTCGCATTTTCGTTTTGTTCTTAGAAGTGAGGTATGCGTAAAGCTCAAATAGGCCAATAAACAGAAACCGGAAATAATAAGTAAGGAAGTCCAGGATGTTATCCCGCTGATAATACATTGTGCAGCTCTTGTCATCTTTCAGGTTATTCTCAGGATGATGCATCCCAATATGATGGCTGAAATATGACTCTGGAGATTGCCCCATAAAAGGGCCAAGTACCCATGGAATAAAATTGTTGAGTAAGTAGTACTCACTTTTGAAGAACTTCCGGTGACTGGTATTGTGCAGCATTAGCGTAAATGGACCCAAAAAATAGAGCGAGATGAGGCACAAATCAAAAATTGCAAGAGCAAACCACTGCCAGCCACTTAATAAGTCGGTATAAAGAATTAATCCCATCGGGACTACCGTAAAGGTGATTTTGAGACTCAAGTAGATAAAGGGGAGATCACGTTTGTCCCGGATAAATTTTAAAAAGAACCTATCCAGTGGCCCAAACTCCTTCTCCTTAAATACAGGGTCTTTTATCTTTTCAAGCTGCTTCAATCGGTACTACTTTTTCGGATGTGCAAAGTTAAATGATGAAATGGAATCCTGATATGATAGTGAACAGATTGGAACCTATTTAAAGTTTTCTCTCGAGTTCCTCCAATCGCTTCATCATTTCCGGTAGTTTTTTCCAGGTAACCCAAACTTTCTTGGTATGTGTGAAATCCATCACTGGTGCACCTAACAACACCCTTCCCTCCTGCTGGATGGATGACATGACACCACCCTTCGGGGATATCTGGGTTTTATTGGCCACATCAACATGACCAACAACTCCCACTTGACCACCAAAAAGGCAGTTCTCACCAATAGTTGCAGAACCCGCAATACCTGCTTGTGCCGCCACTGCGCTGTCCTTTCCGATCACAACATTGTGCCCAATATGAACCAGGTTGTCCAGCTTAACACCAGCTTCAATTCTTGTGGAATTAACAGTTGCCCTATCTATGGTTGTATTAGCTCCAATGCTTACGTGATCACCAAGAACTACATTTCCGATTTGAGGTATTCGTTTCAATGAGCCACCATTCTGTGGGGCAAAACCAAAGCCCTCGCTGCCTATTACGGCGCCTGCATGTATGGTACAATGATTTCCAATTACTGAATTACCATAAATCTTTACTCCCGGAAAAATGACAGTATCAGTCCCAATTGAAACATTTTCGCCAATGTAGACCTGAGGGTAGATTTTTACACCATCTGCCACCCTACACCCAGCCGATAAGTAAGAAAAAGCTCCGATGTATATGTCCTTACCAATGTGGGATGTTTGATCAATAGAAACTGGTTCCTCAATCCCTGTTTTGATTTGAGCCGTTTCCCTTTCAAAAAGTTCCAGAATTTGGGCCCATGAAGTATACGGATCATTTACATAGATGACATTCTTCAGCGCCTTTCTGGGCTTGAAATTATTGGAGACTAAAACTGCAGCCGCATTAGACTCATAAAGTGCTTTTTCATACTTAGGATTAATAAAAAACGATAGCGAATCTTTTTGGGCATCCTTTAAAGTAGATAGTGAATTAATCACTAGTGACCCGTCCATTTGATGGGTGCCATCTACCAATTTTGCAACCTTTCCTACTGTCAACTGCATCTTAGAGACCAAGTTAGGTAATGGCGGCTTTATGGCGGATGCAATCGACTTTAATTAATTAGGAGGTATTTAGGGGTAAATACCGATTTTATTGACATACAGGTGAACTTGTGAAGAAAGTAATGGCGCAAAGCCCAAACGAACTAATTTTTAAGTATCTCTCAGGAGACTGCTCTGAGCAGGAAGTGTCAATTATTGAGCGTTGGATCAATGATTCTCCAGATAACCAAAAAGAATTCAACCATTTGCAAACAATCTGGGAGAAAGGCGAAATAGCCCATTTAGAACCAAATATTGACCTCGCCTGGAACAAGGTCAAAAATCAGACACTTGAACCCAAACTTAAAGTTGCCTTCAAAAGTAGCCGTGGTGGTTTAACAAGATTGCACTGGTTGTCAGGTATAGCAGCATCAATCATACTAATAGCTGTTGCTGTATTCAGCGTAATAAACACCTCAGAAGATTGGAAAAAACTTCCGGTAAGCAATCAGATCAACACACTCCATGAACTTCCTGATGGGTCAAGAGTATGGTTGAAAAATGATGCTAAGTTAAGTTACTACTTCACCGATGATACCCGTTCTCTGCGGTTATCAGGTGAGGCTTATTTTGATGTAAGAAAAAACTCTAAACAACCCTTTATCGTTTCATTAGGTGCGGCAGATATTACAGTTGTTGGTACTTCATTTTATGCTAAGTCAGAACTAAATAAGTCTTATCAAGTCAGCGTTACATCTGGGGTCGTCGTTTTTACGGATTCAGAAGATGAGGACAAATCTGTCACGTTAAAAGCAAATGAAGAGGCGCTACTTGAACTTTCTACCAATAATATCATTATTAGAAAAATAGAAGACCCAAACCTGCTTACATGGCAATCGGGTGAGTTTGTTTTCAATAAAACCCCATTGAGTATAGTAATCTCTCAATTGGCCGAATATTATAATGTCGAGATCAATCTCGAAAATGATGATTTGGGTAATTGCCTTATTACATCAAAATTCAACAATCAATCAGTTGATGAAGTGCTTGACATCATTGGCAGGCTCCTATCCGCTGAACTCATCCAAACTGAGGAAAGTTATCTACTGAAAGGAAAGGGCTGTTAATCATTCCCTCCCTGACATTTCCCATCACAATCTTTTAAATAGATTTGTGTAAGGGGAAGATAACTGCGCCTAAAGATTGTTTTTTGGACAAAACGAAACGATTCCAGCTGGAAAGAGCTTTATAACTACATGGCTTCTATGTGTCATATGGTCATTTTATGGTCAAGCCCAGATCGATCCTATTGAGAGGGTTGCAACCCTAACATCCGGTAAACGGTCAATCGAATCTTGTCTTATTGAACTTGCCTCTCAAGGTATTGAACTTAGTTACAGTGATAACATCCTCCCACTTCGAAAAACAGTCGAAATCAAGATCACAAAACGCTCAGTTTATCAACACTTTCTGACTCTTTTTGATGATGAAAAGGTGGGGTTTGAATCACGGGGAAATTTGATTTTGCTTTATCGTTCAAAGAAAAAGTTGAGCAAAAAAATTGTATTAAGCGGGTACGTTTGGGATGCTATTTCAGGAGAAAGCCTGATTGATGCGCATGTGTGGGTTGATTCCCTAAATCGAGGCACAACTACCAATGAATACGGCTTTTATTCGCTTTCAATCCGTCATGGCACCCATAAAATTTCATCAAGCTATTTAGGGGTTAATAAAACCACAGAGCCATTACTTTTTAGAGAAAACACCCGACTGAATTTTAACCTTGAGATACCAGTTTCAGAATTGAATGAAGTGATTGTTTCTTCAAGGGATCAAGATGTTGATTTAAAGCAAACCCCAACGGGTTACCATAAAATAGATTTAAATACTTTTTCACAAGTACCTTATTTTTTAGGGGAGGTTGATATCCTGCAAGGTGCTTTGATGCTGCCTGGAATCAAGAACTTAGGAGAAGATGCAATTGGGCTTAACATAAGGGGTGGAAGTACAGATCAGAATTTAATTCTTTTGGACGAAGCTCCGATTTATAACTCATCGCATTTATTTGGGCTCATTTCTGTTTTTAACCCTGATGCAGTTCAGCAAGTGGAAATTCACAAAAGCGGACTACCAGCCAAACACGGAGGGAGGGCCTCATCGGTAATTAACGTCCGTAAAAAAGATGGGAATGATAAGGAATATCATATGACAGGTGGAATAGGATTGGCATCAACCAGATTAATGGTTGAAGGACCTTTGAAAATGGAGAGAAGTTCATTTTTGCTCTCTGCCAGAAGTTCTTTTACCAATTTTAGTTTCTTCAATTTCGGAGATGACATCTCATTTAATGATACCAGAGCTAGTTTTCATGACCTCAATGCAAAACTCAACTTTAAAATCAATAAGAAGAATAAGGTTTACTTATCTGGTTATTTCGGAAACGACCGAAACAGAATCGGTGAAGATCAACTAAGAAGATGGGGAAATAACACCGTCACTTTTAGATGGAACCGACAAATTACGCCTAAGCTCTTCATGAATACCACCGCTTATTTCAGTGAGTATTCTTACAGAACAGGCCAGCCAAACAAAGGTATTGGCGAGTTTATCGGCACAGCTTCTAATACGGACTATGCAGTTAAGTCTGATTTCTCCTATTTCCAAAGCCCGGGAAACAGCTTTGATTTTGGTGCTGGACTAATTTTTCACAGAATTCATCCGGGAGACAGGGAGCCAAATATCGGCAACGAAACTTTTAATGCTATTCAGCTTGACTCAAAGCATGCAATAGAGCCTTATGTTTATTTTGCCAATCAACAGCAAATCTCGGATCGTATTAACCTCAACTATGGCATTCGGTTTTCACAATTGAATAATATTGGGCCTGGTGAGGTTTTTATCTATGAGGAAAATGAGGTCAGAGAAACTGAAAATATTATTGACACAATAAATTATAAAAACAATGAGCTCATAAAAAGCTACAAGGGAGTTGAGCCTCGTATTTCAATTAACTATACGGTTGGTCAAAATTCGTCATTCAAACTCAGTTTTGACAGGACTGTGCAATACATGCACCTTATTTCAAATACTGCCTCACCGTCTCCAACTGATGTTTGGCAACTAAGTGACACTTACATCAAGCCTCAGGAGGCCAATCAATTGACTTTCGGATATCAGCAATTTTTGGGTGAACATTTTGAACTAACTGCTGAAGTATTTGGTCGGAAGATGTATGAAATTATAGATTATAAAAATGGGGCTGACCTGTTGCTAAATAACTCAATAGAAACCGAACTACTTTCTGGTGATGGCAGGGCATTTGGATTCGAATTCCTGATCAAGAAAAATCATGATAAACTCTCTGGCTGGATCAGTTATAACCTGTCAAAATCTGAGAGGCGGATAAGAGGTATAACGCCGGAGTTATCAGTCAATGAAGGCCGATATTTCCCAGCAGATTTTGATCGGTTGCATGATTTTACAATGGTCGGCATTTATAATATCAATAACAGGTGGAGCCTCTCTTCTAGTTTTGTTTTCAGAACAGGGCGGCCCATTACTTTACCCAATGCCAAATATGAATTTGAAAACTCAGTAGTTCCCAATTTTAGTGAGCGTAACAATGGGCGAATTGCCAATTATCATAGGCTTGACATCAGCGCAGTTTTCAAAGGTAAAAAGGCGTCTAAGAGGAAAAGGGAACAAAAAGTAGAGGATTATTGGACCTTTTCAGTATATAATGTTTACTCACGGAGAAATGCCTTCTCTTACTTCTTTAGACAATCCGAAGAGGTCCCGTTCCAAACTGAAATAGTCAAGTATTCCATCCTGGGCTCAATTGTACCAGCTATAACTTACAATTTCAGGTTTTGACCCGGTTCATCATCATAGCGCTATTTGTTGTTCTGTGGTCATGTGAGGATCCAGTCAGCATTAACATACCAAATTCTACCCCAAAACTTGTTGTTGATGGTGTAATTACCGATGTACAAACATTACAGGAAATCAGATTATTATACTCAAATGATTTTAACAGCACAACGGGCACCGATAAGGCAAATGGTGCAACTGTCAGAATTATTGATAATATCGGTCAGGCCATCGACTTCTTAGAGGCTACAGATGGCCTCTACCAATCGACAGCAGTGGTAAGCGGGAATTATGGAAATTCGTATCAGTTACAAATTGAACTATCTGACGGAACTACCTACGAGTCAGATTTTCAAGTTTTGAAGCCGACACCAGCCATTGATTTTCTTTCGGTTAACATTGTCCCCAACCTTCGAAACGACGACCCCGAGGTGTTCAATGTTAGTGTGCATACAACCGATTTCATTGAAATGGGGGATTTTTATCGTTGGAAAATTTTCAAAAATGGCTTTCAACTGGGCAATATTTCAGATGTCATTTTGAGATCAGACCGGTTATTCAATCAGAATCAATTTTCGGTAGAGTTCGATGCCTTCGAATTTTCCAGTGGGGACTCATGCATCATTGAGCAGTATTCATTGAGTGAACCCGCCTTCGAGTTTTTTAGGCTGCTTCAGATTCAAACGGGAGAGTTAGGCAGGTCTACAAGCACTGAGCCATCCCCTGTAAAAAGCAATATTTACAATATCAATGACCACTCAGAAGTTGTGCTTGGGTTCTTTTACGCAACCAGCGTATCACAAGCTGAGATTGTGGTGGAATAATCCGTTAGATTAGTTACTACAAAAGCCTTTTAGTGATTACAACAATCATCATAATTCTTCTGATCCTTTATCTGATAGCCAATGTGATTGTTTATTTCTGGCAAGAAAAATTTCTTTTTAAAGCAGAAAAGCTACCCGAAGATTTCGAATTCAAATATCCCGACCAGGAATTTAAAGAATACAATGTTGAAGTTGAGGATGGCGTCAACATCAATGCGGTTCATTTTTGCCTACCGCACCCCAAGGGTATTGTATTGTACCTAAAAGGTAACTCCAAATCGATCAAAGGGTGGGGAAAATTTGCCATAGACTTCACCAGGCTTGGCTTTGATGTAGTTATGGTTGATTACCGCGGTTTTGGCAAGAGCACCGGAAGGCGGACAGAAGATGATATTAAGAAAGACCTTCAGCATGTTTACAATATGATCAGTAATCAGGTTGATGAGAAATACATTATCCTTTATGGAAGATCATTGGGATCGGGTTTCGCAGCCAAATTGGCCTCCATCAATAACCCTAGAATGGTGGTACTGGAGTCACCTTACTACTCGTTGACAAAAGTGACTGGCCGATACGTACCATTCATGCCGATGTCTCTTCTTTTAAGGTTTCCGATTAAGACACACGTTTGGATGAAATATATTAACTGTCCCATAAAAATTATCCATGGCACAAATGATCGCTTGATCCCATTTAAAACCGGAATAGCCTTGTCAGAAATTAAGCCGGAAATTACCCGTTTGTACCCGGTGATTGGCGGTGGGCACAATAATCTCCATACCTTTGAAGAATACCACAGAATGTTGGAAGAAATACTCAACTCAAAGCTACCAGAGCCGGTCGACCCCGAAGAAACAAGCCTTAACTTCAAAAGGAAAAAAGCCCTTAACAATTGATTTCTATTCTCAAGTATATTTTTCTGGTATCACTCGGATTGTACACAATAATTGTGGCTCTCCTCTATTTTGCACAGGAAGCTTTTATCTTCCAACCAGACTCCCTAACCCCAAATCATCAATATCACTTTAACAGTGAATTTGAAGAGTTTAATTTAACCGCCCAAGACGGAGCCCGATTGAATGCATTGCATTTTAAAGCTCACGAACCCAAAGGTGTAATTCTCTATTTTCATGGAAATGCTGGTAACCTCGATAGATGGGGAGAGGTGGTCGAATACCATGTTCAACTTGGCTATGATGCCATCATTATGGACTATCGTAAGTATGGTAAAAGCACTGGTAAATGGTCACATAACAAATTTTTATCGGATGCTGAGCTGTTCTATGATTACACCCAGGAACATTATCCAGAAGACCGCATAACCGTCTACGGCAGGTCGCTGGGTACTGGGCCTGCAAGTTGGGTGGCATCCCGAAACAGACCAGCCAAACTCATCCTGGAAACACCTTACACCAGTATGGTCGAAATGGGCCGGAATTTTTACCCGATAGCACCAGTAGGTTTGTTGATCAGGTACAATTTCGCACCGAAGCGATACCTTCAAAAGGTCAATTGCCCAATTTACATTCTTCACGGTACGTCAGATATGATCGTACCCTTTAAATTCGGTCAGGAGCTTTTCGAGATGTTCAATGGGGAAAAACAGATTGAATTGATTTCCATTGAAAATGGAGGCCATAACAACCTGGTCGAATTTGATGAATTTCGATCTTCAATTGAGCGAATTTTACAATAGCTTTATTGGCTAATCTTTCAGCATATGCGATTCTATTTTCTATTTGCCATTTTGTTGACTGGCCTGTCAGCCAACGCACAAAACTTAAGCACCAAAAGGATTCAGCAGCTCAGTGATGAACAACTACCCACCGCTATCAAAGAATTCAGGTCGTTTCTGAGCATTCCAAATGACGGCCATTTTGATGATCATGTTGTACCAAACATAGTCTGGTGCCGGCAAGCTTTCAGTGATTTAGGTTTCGACCTTTTTACAATTGAAGCCAAGAAGGCCGATATGTTGCTTGCGACAAAGCAAATAGATCCGAAGAAGAAAACTGTTTTGTTTTATCTACAGATCGATGGCCAACCAGCCGATACCGCAGCATGGGATCAGCTATCACCGTACGAACCAGCACTAAAAAAAGCAGTGGGTGATGATTGGCAAGCTGTTGACTGGGATGAGCTGAAAAATCAAATCAATCTGGACTACAGAATTTTTGCCAGGTCAGCATCAGATTCTAAAGGGCCAGCGATGGCCTTAATTCAGGCACTTAAGATCATGGATGAGCAGAAGTTCTCCCCTGCCTTTAATGTGAAAGTAATCATGGACTTTCAGGAAGAACTTGGATCGCCGGAATTGCCAGGGGCAGTAGCCCGGTACAAGGAGGAGTTACAAGCTGATTTTCTGGTTATTATGGATGGTGTTAGAAGCGTAATAAATGAACCAACATTGACTTTTGGAGCCAGGGGTATGTCAACGATTACCCTGAAAATCTATGGCCCCAAAGAGCCACAGCATAGTGGCCAATTTGGGAACTTCGCCCCCAACCCCGTTTTCAAAGCTACACAGCTGATTGCTGGCATGAAAGATGAAAACGGCAAAGTGATCATTCCAGGTTTTTATGACGGTGTTTCTTTGTCTGATGAAGAGAAGGCCATTCTGGCCACTGTGCCAGATGATCAACAAGATATTCTCAACACTTTGGGAATTGCCAAAGCTGATGCAGTCGGCTCAACTTATCAGGAGGCTCTTCAATATCCTTCATTAAATATTCGAGGTATGCAGGCAGCCTGGGTGGGCAAAGAAGTCAGGACAATTATACCCTCAGAAGTGATAATTGAGATTGATATGCGCCTTGTACCCGAAACCCCTGGCCAGCGGCAGGTCGATCTGGTTAAGAAATACATCCAGGATCAGGGCTTCCATTTAATAGAAGGCGAACCAACAGAGGAAGAGCGATCAAGGTATGAAAAGCTAGCTGGGTTCAAATACCGATTAGGTTCTGTACCCTTTCGTACTGATTACGGCACACCTATGGATAAATGGCTCACTTCCGCAATCACCAGGGCAACAGGCAAAGCACCTATCCGAATGCGGACAACTGGCGGCTCTCAACCCATTGGCCCTTTTGTGAACACTTTAAATGTCCCAGCCATTTCAGTAAGAATTCCGAACCCCGGCAGCAACATCCACGCTCCCAACGAAAACATCAGGATTGGAAATTTTTTAGAAGGCATCCAGACCTGTTTGGGCATTTTGACAGAATCGATTAAGTAGACGCTCTCCCCAACAAGCCATCATTCTGAGGATTTGAGATGGCTAGATCGAAAAAATGTGAGAATCTCTGACGGAACACAAAGAAAATCGCCATTTACAACTTCGTATGATGGCATATATAACTACAACTTTAACTTAGAGTTATAATCTAGGTATGTGTAACATACATACTCGCATGTTGGGAAGCATACGATGAACCGCGTAATACTCATTATAACCTTTCTAATTCTGGTAGTCTCCTGTGATTGTGTTCAGGAGGTTAACGTTCTCGTATTAACTTCAGATTCTAAATTTCCTGTCGTAGATGTCAAGGTAACGGCTGGCGAACCCCAACAAGATTCTGATTTCGGATTAACTGATGGTCAAGGTCAATATCTATATCACAACATTTCAGGAGGTCTGTTTGAATGTCCTGACGTAACACTAACGTTTCAAAAAGAAGGTTTTTTGAATCAAAAAATGAAGTATGAGTCTTGCTGCATTACCGATACGGTATATCTCTCTTATGATCTAACTAACAACTCTTTTGAATTTGGAGATGAACTAGCTGAGTACTTTTCAGGGTGGCTCTATTATCAAAAGCAAACTTTCGGAGAATTTGAACTTTCAGATTTCCGACGAACAACTGAACAAAATTTCAGTGATTATTCCGCTTATGCTTCTCCACCAGAAGAATATCATGAAATGATTCGAGATTATTTATTCTATTCGCCAGACAGTTCCAAAGTACTAGATATATATAGCCAACGAACAATATTCGAACAAACTGCTGACGGAGGAATTGAAGCTCTTTTCTCTGTAGATTCAGAGATTTTCTATTTCGACTTAGAAGAAGGAACAAGAAATCGAATTTTGTTTGGCGGATACTTTTACACATTTGACGATGCTGCATGGGTTTCCAACAACGAAATTCTGGTTGTTGGTGACATTCAAGATTCAACTCGTCAACTTTCCGTATGGTATGCTAATCTAGGAACGAGGGAACTTAAACGATATGCTCAGGACGTTAAACCAAAAGACGAATTGATAAACGACTATCTGACGAAGGTGAAACTCGCCAATGTGAATCTGTATTTGGATGATCAATAATGCAAAAACACTTCCTAACAAACAATATAGCACATGCCTCTAAGTAGGTACATTGAACGATGTGCAAAACCGTTAATTGTAGGTATTAAATTAGTTTCAGAGGCACAGACCATATCTGTTAGATAAACCATTCTAAACCAAGCATACTATATGCAAATAAATATATTATGACATATCTACCGCCACGTTATATTTATTTACATATAATTTAACTTATTAACCATATTTTATATTTAATTACATATAGTTTATGTAATTTGCGTTATATTATATTTAAATACATATAATGAAAAAGTTAGCAGATTTTGTAAAAGAACGGAGAAAAGAAGTGAATCTAACTCAAGAAGAATTTGCTGAGCGTACAGGAGTTGCACTAACTGTTATACGCAAAATCGAACAGGGTAAAACAAATCTGAATTTGGATAAAGTGAACTTAGTTCTTCAGATGTTTGGGCATGAACTAGCGCCTGTTAAAAGTAAAGTTCTAATTGAATGAGACAGGGTAAAGTGTTTTATAAAGGTGATTTCGCAGGTATAGTTACTGAAACGGATGAAGGTGAGTATGTTTTTCTATATGACAACAAGTACGTAAAAGACCACCCAAATGACTTCATCACATTTACAATGCCTGTTACAACAAAACCATATACTGAAAAGCGACTTTTCCCATTTTTTGAAGGATTGATTCCAGAAGGCTGGTTGCTGGATATAGCTTCAGAAAACTGGAAAATCAATAAAAATGACCGGATGGGATTACTACTGGCTTGTTGTCAAAATTGCATTGGTGCAGTCAGTGTGAAACCAATAGTGAAGGAAGATGGAGAATAGATGTTTATCTTGTTACGAAGTCATTGACGGCCAACATGACTTTCACCAGAAATGTTCGATGGAATTCTTTGGAACACCTACTCCTCCAAAAATCGAATATTCCCTTGATCAAATGGCTGAGCTTGCTAAAAATGTGGTTGAGCGGAGTATTGCTGTCCCTGGTGTTCAGGCAAAATTATCAATGTCCTTAATCAAAAAAACCAAAGGAAAATCCAACACAAGATTGACCGTGGTCGGGGCATTAGGAGGACACTATATTTTTAAACCACCTTCTGACAAATTTCCTGAAATGCCAGCGAATGAACATGTAACAATGCGAATAGCAGAATCTTTTGGAATCAAGGTAGCACCATCATCATTGGTTCGATTATCATCAGGAGAACTCTCCTATTTAACCAAACGAATTGATCGGACAGAAACTGGATTGAAGATTCACATGATCGATATGTTTCAAATCACAGAAGCATTTGATAAGTACAGAAGTTCTATGGAGAAAGTTGGAAAAGCATTAAATGACTTTTCAAGTAACACTTTACTAGACAAAACTTTTTACTTTGACCTGGTTATCTTCTCCTTTTTAAGTGGAAATAATGACATGCACTTGAAGAACTTTTCAATGATCGAAGGCCCTTCAGGTTGGGTGTTGTCACCTGCCTATGATTTATTAAATGTTGCTATCATATTAGCAGAGGATACGGAAGAACTTGCGCTAACACTAGTTGGAAAGAAAAAAAATTTGAAGAGAGAACATTTTGAACGATTTGGAGATGAGCTAGGATTGACCCCTAAACAGATCAAAGGAAGCTTCAATAGAATGATAAAAAGTAAATCGAAAGCATTCGATTGGATTGACCGATCATTTCTTTCAGAAGAGATGAAAACAGCTTATAAAGATTTATTTGAAGCAAGATATGATCGATTAGGACTGTTAAAACAATAATGGTATACATCAAAGTGTTTAGTAAATACTCTTTGGGATACGCATCACGCAGACCGTACCCTCAAACCTTTAAACCTTCCTAACTTCAACACCTTCCGAACCTTCCAACCTTAACCCCTCACCAACTCAATCATTGTCAGCTCAGGCGCAATGCCTACCCTACCCGGATAGCCAATAAAGCCAAAGCCGCGGTTTACATAAATATGCTGGCTGCCTTCGGAGTATAATCCAGCCCACTGGTCGTAGAAATATTGCGATGGACTCCATTTGAAATTGCCAATCTCAACCCCAAATTGAAAGCCATGTGTGTGGCCTGAAAAAGTGACATCTATGTCAGGAAATTCTGGGCGTACCTGCGCATCCCAGTGGCTGGGGTCATGGGAAAGTAGGAGCTTGGCATCCCCTTCAGCACCTCTGAATGCTTGAGCTAAATTCCCGTATTTGGTGAACCCTCTGGCTCCCCAATTCTCAACCCCAATCAAAGCAATCTGATCTCCATCTACATTAATTGTCCTGTTCTCATTCAACAGCAAGTCCCAGCCCATTTGCTTTTGTGACTGCTTCAAGTCATCAAGGTTTTTCCTTTTTGCCGAAGGAGAATCCCAGCTTTTATAATCGCCATAATCGTGGTTGCCAAGAATTGAGAAAACACCTAATGGTGCATTCAATTTTTCAAAAATGCCGATGTAGTCTTTCACTTCAGAGCTTTCGTTATTCACGAGGTCTCCTGTAAAAAATATTACATCCGGTTTTTCTGCCAGGAACATTTCAACCCCTCCCAGCACAGCCTTTTTGTTAAAAAAACTACCGCTGTGAATATCAGAAAGCTGTCCAATTCTGATGCCGTCAAATGCCCTGGGTAGATTGGGAAGAGCAATCCTGATCCGTCTTATTTGGTAATTATGCGCTCCTGAAACAATCCCAAAGCCAAAAACCGCCAGCGGTACAGCACCTGCTATGAGTGCTGTTTTAGAAAGAAATTCAGATCTGCTTATTCCTTGTTCAGTTACTTGTTGCGCCTCTTTGGATTGAAAAAATTGAGTAGCCCATTGCCCCAGCCTTACAAAATCGTCAACCATGATAAACAGCGAGGCAAACACTTTTGAAAAAACATTCATAAAGGTGCCAACGAGGATTACCGTCCTCAATGACCTTAATTGAATGCCCCAGAAGTTGTAGGCAAAAACTGATGTAAGTGTTATGACGGTTAGCCCCCAGTAAGCAATAAAAATCCACCTCCTGGAAGTTGTGCTCAAGTCAGAGCTGACTAACCGCACTGCCTGAAAAACATAGAGGTCAACAAGAAAAATGAAGGCTAGGAGGAATAACACAAATACAAGACGGTTCAATGCTCAAATTATCAATTAACGATTAGCTTTTAACAGCGATCACCTGATAATGTTGCATTAAAATTTGCCAGCCATGGTTCAACATGTAACCAAGCGCAAGCTTTGACTTTCCGCCATTTGGCAAATCATGGTCATCAATAAGCACTACGGCCATGTCAGTAAGTTGATTTTCGATTGCTAAAAATTCTTTCAGGTGATGTTCCTGGCTGGCATTTTGAAGCGTTTCATCGGCCAAATCATAGTCAAGGCTATCGAGGTACAAAAAGTCTATATCACTATCAAATTGAGACAAAAACTCTATCGAATCAGCATTTATCAAATTCACATGATCTTTAAGCTCCTGCTTGTCTAATGTATCTGATGCTGTTTTTATAGCTTGCTCATCTGAATCTATAGAGAATAAAGTAGCACCGTTTTTCGCCGCCCAATTGGCAAATATCAAGGTAGATGCCCCATCAGATTTGATATTTGAAAGCCCCGATCGACATGTTCCAGTTTCCACCAATGTTTTGGCATATCGCTCTGCAAGCAGTTTCAAGATTTTTGAAAATGTTTTTCTGCGCTTTCCAGTTCCCGAAATCCAATCCATCTTTCAAAATTGTTTAAATTATATCTGCTTTAACATTTTCAGCGTATAACTCGAATAATGAAACGGTTTGTGGCCCTTTTATTTTTTCTTCCATCAGTATGTTACGCTCAGTTTCACATGATCGGGGATTCGGATATGATGCCGGATGGTTGCATTATGCTTACCCCGGATTTTCCCTACAGCGAAGGCCTGGCTTATTATCAGGATCGGCTTGATTTGTCCCAGTATTTCCAAATTGAGTTCGACATCTATTTCGGCGATAAAGATAATGGCGCTGACGGCATTGCATTCGTGGTGCATAACGATTTACGTGGTTTTCAGGCATATGGCAATTGGGGTGAATGCCTGGGTTATGGCCGATTTAACCCATTCTCTTCCGGCAATTCAATCAGCCCCTCAATTGCGATTGAATTCGATACTTATCAAAATGCCAACCAAAATGATCCCACGTCGGACCATATTGCTTATCTCGAAAATGGCATAAGCATGCATCAATCATATTGGAATGACAACAAGGAAGACTACAATATTGAGGATGACTATCTCCATAGCTTTTACTTCAGATGGAACCCCGAAACACAGGAGATAAAAGTATTCCTGGATGGACAGGAGGTTTATAGCGGAACCCGTGACCTGATCAATGACATATTTGGAGGGCAGACCCAGGTGATCTGGGGCTTTACAGCTTCTACCGGAAGAAAGCACAATCTGCAATATTTCTGCTTGAAAAGGTTCGCAGATGTTCCACAAACAACAAACATTGAATCACAATCTGAGTAACAGGTGTAAACTAGCCTTACAGTTTTGATCTCTCCCCTATTTTCAAAATCTTCGCTTCATGGATGTGAAAATCGAAGCCAGCTGGAAAGAGCATTTACAACCTGAATTTGAAAAGCCATATTTCAAAAATCTAGTTGATTTTGTTAAGCAGGAATATCAAACAAGTGCTGTATATCCTCCTGGCAAACTCATTTTCAATGCATTTGATCACTGCCCTTTTGAATCAGTCAAAGTTGTGATCATCGGCCAGGATCCATATCATGGTCCCGGGCAAGCCAATGGACTCTGCTTCTCAGTAAATGACGGAATGAAAAAACCGCCAAGCCTGGTGAACATTCTCACAGAAATACAGAATGAACTTGGTAAACCCATCCCTGACAGTGGCAATCTTGAACGATGGGCCGACCAGGGAGTACTCCTTTTGAATGCCACCTTAACAGTGAGGGCAAGGACTGCTGGTTCACACCAAAACAAAGGCTGGGAAGAGTTTACTGATGCCACTATAAAAGCAATATCAAATGAAAAAGAGCATATGGTCTTTATGTGTTGGGGTGCTTATGCTCAGCGTAAAGCAGAAATCATTGACCGTTCCAGGCATCTGGTTTTAGAATCACCACACCCCTCTCCCTTTTCGGTTCACCGGGGCTTTTTTGGCAACAACCATTTTAGAAAGGCGAATAACTATTTAAAGGAAAATGGTTTGGATGAAATTGATTGGTAATCTGATTTAAAGAACTTTTTCCAATATCCTTTTTTCGCAAATACTGGCTCCCATTCTTTCTTTAAACTCGGCTAAACCCGTTTGTATTTTTCCTTTTACAGAAGATAGGCCTAGATCAAGGATTTGATAGTTCATGCTCTTCGCATATTTGTACAAATTGACAAGCAAGAAAACCATAGGGCTGTCCTGCTTAAATTTTTTGTCACTGGCTGGTAAATAATTATATATGATATTCTTATTGACTTCCACAGTAATGGAGGTGGCAGTTAAATAACCATTGTGCCTAATGCTCAATATCCTGTATTTACCAGGAAAGGCCTTAAACGATCTCTGAAGGTCTTCGAAAGAGATATTTACTTTCAATTTTTGTTGTTCACGGCATCTTTCGATAAAACTGTAAACCTCCGGTAAGGCATCTGCCGATTCAAGTTTCCAGCGATAATTCTTTGCAAGGGCCTTCCTGAAATGTCGGCGCTCCATAGTGCTCAAGAGCGAAATACCGTCAACATCATCAAGGTTTACAAAATGATTGATGTCACTGATTGAAGTTTCATAACCCAGTTCCTTTAAAACCTCAAGCGTATCGAAGTTGAGTTCATCTACATACACATCAGGGGCCTCAATTATTTTGATTTTCTTAAACTTAGAAGACTTCAATTCATTTTGCACATATAAGCAGAAGTCATGAAATATCTGATCGTCTACCAGAGAGTCAAATTCGTATCCTCCAAAAGGGCTCTTTGGCAGGCTAAATGCATTCTGGCCCACGGCAGTAAAATGAATGATACCGTGAACTGTTTTTTTCTTTTTATTCAGAATCGAAAATGTATCGATTGGTTCAATTTCCTGATGTTTAACAAACTTGAGGGTATTGTAAAAATTCAGCGGGAATTTGACACTATATCCCTTTAAATCATGATTCCTTTTGAACTCCAGCATCGTTCAATGATAAGCATTTATCCAACTCTCTCCTACCCACAAATCAAATTGATAAAGCTTACTTTTGTCCTGCTTCAAATTTGAATTTCTCTATTGTCACAACTTCAGTTTAGTCAAAATTCAAGTACCGAAAAAGAGACACTTTTTTGTGATGTAATAATACCTGTGCCCATACCAAATTTATTCACCTACAGGGTGCCTTTTGAGCTCAACGAGGTGGTTCAAACCGGCGTCAGAGTGGTGGTTCAATTTGGCAGAAAAAAAATACTTACAGGCATTATTGCCAAAATCCATACTGAGCCACCCAGAAAATATGAGGCGAAATACTTACTGGAGATTTTGGACGTATCTCCGTCAATCAATCAAAAGCAGTTAGACCTAATAGAATGGGCGTCCAATTACTATATGGCTGCCCAGGGTGAAGTGCTGAATGTTGCCCTGCCCTCCGGATTGAAGCTTTCAAGCCAGTCGTTCATTCAGCTTAACCCGGATTTAGATGATGCAGATTTTGAGATAGATGAAAAAGAGGATCTGATTTTAAAGCATTTAAAAAACCAATTTCTGATGAGCTACGAAGAGGTAGCCCAGCTCTTAAATGTTAAGAATGTATTTAAGATTATTAAATCGCTTGTAGATAAAAAGCTGGTTTTTGTAATTGAACAAGTAAAAGAAAAATACAAGCCCAAAAAGGTGAAAAAGGTAAGGCTGGCTTCAAAATATCTTGATGAAAATGGGCTTAACCTGCTTTTTAAAAAGCTTGAGAAAAATGCCAAACAGACTGATGTACTACTGTCCTACATGCAAAAAGTCCCGATTCAGCAAAGCTCAGGCTTAAACACCGATGGCATTAACCAATCAGACCTACTTACACCGAGGCTCTCAAAGTCATCCCTTAATACCTTAATCAAACATGGAATTATGGAGACGTTTACCGAAAACGTCTCCCGCCTACCAAAATATACAAGCGAATCAACCGCTGATGCCATTCAGCTCTCAGGTGAGCAGAAGGAAGCATCCGAAGAAATTTTAAAACAGTTCGAAAACCAGGACACTGTATTACTCCATGGCATTACCGGAAGTGGCAAAACTGAGATCTATATCAAACTCATACAGCAGGCCATTGAAAATGGAAGCCAGGTGCTTTACATGCTACCCGAAATTGCCTTGACCACACAAATAGTCAAGCGCCTGCTCAAAGTTTTTGGTGAGCAAATGGCCATTTATCATTCCAAATATTCTGATAACGAAAGAGTTGAAGTTTGGCAAAACCTCTTAGGTGAAAAATACTCTTTAGTTGTAGGAGTCAGGTCATCGGTATTCTTGCCATTTAGCAACCTCGGCCTGGTTATCGTAGATGAAGAACATGAAATTTCATATAAGCAATTTGATCAATCGCCACGGTACCATTCCAGGGATTTAGCCATTGTTTTAGCAGGCTTACACCACGCTAAAACATTGTTGGGGTCAGCAACCCCATCATTCGAGAGCTACCACAATGCCAAAAATGACAAGTACGGCCATGTGTTTTTAGCAAAGAGATATGGCGAAGCGAACCTTCCTGAAATTCAAGTGGCAGATTTATTAAGGGAGAAAAAAAAGAAGATTGCGAAAGGGGATTTTACGTCAGTTTTTATAAAAGCTTTGGAAAGCACAGTGGCTGGGAGAAAACAGGCAATTGTTTTTCAGAACCGGAGAGGGTATTCGCCATTTCTCACTTGTGATGACTGTGCTGATGTGCCAAAATGCGAAAATTGCTCAGTAAGCCTCACCTATCATATGCATGCAAATACGCTGAGGTGCCACTATTGCGGCTATAAAGAACCGGCCCCCAGATATTGTAAAGCCTGCGGTTCTCATCGCATTCAAACAGTGGGTATAGGAACTGAAAGAATTGAGGAGGAGCTTAAGACTTTTCTGCCAGGTGCCAGGATTGAAAGGATGGATCTTGATACAACCCGAAGTAAGTATGGCTATCAGCAGATAATTGATGGTTTTGAAGAAGGTGATATTGATGTGCTAGTGGGCACTCAAATGGTAACCAAAGGGCTTGATTTTGACCGGGTTAATTTGGTGGGGATAGTGGATATTGACAGGCTCATTCATTTTCCTGATTTCAGGTCAATGGAGCGGGCTTTCCAGTTAACAACTCAAGTGAGCGGGAGGGCTGGCAGAAGAAAAGATGCTGGTTTGGTGATTATTCAAACAAATGACCCAGACCAGGCTGGAATGAAGCATTTGGTCAATCAGGATTTTGTACGTTTTTATCAAAACGAAATTGCTGAAAGAAAGAAATACCGTTATCCCCCTTTTCACAGACTGATCAAAATTTTGCTTAAACATAGGGACCAGCACATTGTTGAGAAAGCGGCACAACACGCAACCACGGCATTAAGAGAAAAACTGGGACATAGAATTCTTGGCCCAAAAGAGCCCTTGATCTCAAGAATTAGAAATAAGTACCACATGGAAATTCTTGTGAAGCTTGAAAAAGGCAATATCAATTTAGGTTCGGTGAAAGATTTTATTAAGGAATCCGTTTATAGAACAATCGACAATAGGGAATTTAAAAGTGTGGTTGTCGTTTTTGATGTAGACCCATTTTAATCCACTAGCGTTAAGGTAATTTTGCGTTGAAATGAGCACTATTAAACTCATCATTTTAGTTGTCATATTAGGCTTATCCTTAAGCCTGTTTCCAGGCTGTGAAAGTTGTGATGACTGCGGTCCATTGCAAAGTGAACCCACCCTCCTTTTCAAGTTTTTCAACCGGGATAGCCTTGAAACCATTGAAGCAGTAATATCATCTAAGGAGGCAGTTAGAGATAGCATCGTGAACGGGATTGAATCGACTGATAGCCTGAAGGAAGTAATCGATAAGTTCAAAAACGACCTGATCCTGACAAGCGATCCCATTTTTGAAGACACTATAATTGTTTTACAAATGAAATCAGATTCCCTTCTGGATGTCTTTAAACAGCTTAGCGATGCCAAAACATCAATTGAATCAACAATTAATGACCTCGAAGATCAGTTGACCTTAGTTAATTCAGGCTTAACAAAAGTTGATTCCATAATTTCAGTGGCTGATGGAAACGGAATCGTTCTATCGTCAGATAGCCTTGACAGCTTTAATATTCCACTGGCGGTCAATTCAGACAACTCATCTTATCGCTTCATCATTGGAGGTAAAAGCTTTGAACTGACTTTGAACTATATCCGTTCATTTGTTGAAGATGAAAAATCGAGGATTGTGGTTTTGATCTCCAACATTACACTTGTTGATCATAACTTTAAGGAGGTGGAGATTTCTTGTACAGATTGTTCAAATAAGAATACAAGTGTTACGGCATACTTCTAAATATATTCTATGCTTAATTGTCTGGTTATCGGGAGAAACCTGCTTAGCCCAGACAGATAGCCTGGCTGTGCCCCAACCTAAAATCAATGCGGTTGATTCACTTCATGATAGCCCTGTAAACGCTTTTAATATTGACAGTTTAGGGTTAATCACTTCTGACAGCCTCGAAGTAAGCATGAGTGATAGCCTCGGTACTGACAGCTTGAGAAGTATGGTGGAGCAAAGGAGGCGAAAGCCTATTGACACCATTGATTATCCCCTAATATCAGCAGTCAGCATCTATTTCGACTACCCCAAACTATTCAGTTTTTTTACTGACTACGAAAACAAAGCTGAGGTCGGCTTAGAGCTCCAAATTTTCAAACGAATTTATGCCAGGGGTGAATTTGGTAGGACACGGATTCGGCCGGATAATTTCTATAAAAATGTTGGCTACGAAGTAAGCGGCAATTATTTCAGGAGTGGACTTGCCTACAGGGGCACAATTGGGGCAAAGAGTAACCTTGCACTCGGGGTGATGTATGGTAAGAGTGCTTTTGAAGACCGGGGCAGTGTACAAATTGAAGGTCAAAGTGGGTTGTTCGATCCGCTAAACCAGGATTTTGAAAGAACTGAATTGAGCGGCGATTGGTTCGAACTATTTATCGGCACTGAAAGTAATCTTGGCAACAATATTTATCTCGGTTTTACATTCCGGGTTCGCAAGCTTAATACTTATGATCAATTCGATGAGCTTGATGTCTTTGCTGTCCCGGGCTATGGACGCACATTTGACAATAGTATTCCCGCTCTAAACATGTACATCAAATATAGAATCCCATTCTACTAGATATTTAGCTAAGGGTTATTGGAATATTCTTATTCTTAATTGGGTTTTAGAATGTCTGTGTAGCGAAAGTTCTACAAATACTTGCATATAGCATCTAAAATTGCTGTCTTGCGACTTCGTCAACCTAAAATTCAAACAAAATGAAACTTACAAACCTATTATTAGCCGCAATAGTTGGCTTTTTCCTCACCTCATGTGGTGGTGGAGCAAAGACTGAAGAAGCGGCAACCGATGAGGTAGCTGAAGAGGCTTCAATGGAAGAAGAAGCACCTAAGTTTTCAATGGAAACAGCTGTAGGCGTTTTCCACGAGGTGGCCGATGTGGCAGCCTGGACTACAGCTTATGAAGCATTGTCAGACCCTGAAGGGAGGATCACAGTTTTGGCAAGTAACGAAAACCCAAACATGTTAGTGGTTTTCGAATGGACTGAAAGCCATGCTGCTGCAAAAGAGCAATTCGGTTCTGATAGATTAAATCATGTTATGGATAGCATTGGAGTAGCCCCTGAGCGCAGTTATGTCTACTACGATGTCAAATGGGTAAATGACTCTGAAGATGAGCCATTATCAAGCGTTATTGCTGTTTCTCATGAAGTTGTTGACTATGCAACATGGAAAGCCGCTTACGATGCCGACACTGAAAACCGGAAAACTGCCGGTTTGAGAGATGAAGCAGTTTCAGTTGATGCAGACAATCCTAACATGGTACACATGATATTCTCAACCAATGATGTAGATGCAGTAATGGCCATGATGGAATCTGACGATCTCAAGCAGAAAATGGAGGAAGCAGGTGTTAAAAGTGAGCCCAACGTTTCTGTTTGGGTACAGCCAAATACCGGTGCATAAAGATTTTTCAAAAACCAATCCTCAACCCAGTGAAACCCCGGATCAATTTCCGGGGTTTTTTATTTATGGACTTATTAATATCCTTTGTTTCTCTCAATTAAATTTCTAAAATCATTACTTGTGCCAATTCTCTTAAAGTTTTCATAAATCTGTTGAGCGACACTTTTCGGGTTGGTTATGCTGGCGTTATGTGGCGTGATCATGATTTCTTGCCTACCCCAGAAAATATGGCCAGGCGGTAAAGGTTCTTCATTAAAAACATCGAGGAGTGCACCTGAAATAAACCCCTCATCTAATGCTGCTATTAAGTCCTCATCATTGACATGGGCTCCCCTTGCCACGTTGATCAAATAGGCACCTGGTTTCAACTTTTTGAATAATTCCAGATTCAAAATCCCACTAGTGGCTTCTGTAAGCGGAAGTAAACACACCAGCAAATCTGACTTTCCCAGGAAAAGGTCCAGTCCCTCATCTCCACTAAAACAAGCTACTCCTCGAATTTCTTTTGGGGATCGACTGTAGCCACATACCTCAAATTCCAGCGCCTTTAATTTTGCTGCCACGTCACTCCCTAATTCCCCTAATCCCAGGATACCGATAGTCAACTGCTTTGGAATGCGGAAACTCTTAATCCACTCATTTCTATTTCTTGCTTTCAGGTGGCCTACAAAATCCCGCTGGAAATTAAGGATTCCCTGAATAATGTAGTTGCTCATATCACGGCTTAGCTGGTCATCCACAACTTTCGTAATCGGTACATTGGGTAAACCAGGATCATCCAGAATGCTGTCGACCCCAGCCCCCATTGAGCATATTAACTGAAGGTTCGGGTAATCATTTAAAACCCCACGAGGATGCTTCCAAACAACTGCGCAGGTTATATCATTTGGATTCTTAATCTCAGGCCAAACTTCAACCCTCAATGTGGAATCCAGACTACTGAAATGCCTAGCCCAATTTGACCTAACCTGACCTGGAGCAATAATGGCAATTGACATAAGCTAAAATAGTTTGAAGGCGATATTAAAGAAATGAACTGGTACATAACAGCAATCATGAAGTTTCTATCTTAACACTTCAATTCAGAACTTATGGACAACTGGTATCACATTAAGAATAACGATGACATTGACAGCCCATCCTTGGTCGTTTATCCAGACAGGATTAAGCACAATATTGACAACATGATCAGGATTGCCGGTTCGGCGGACAGACTGAGGCCCCATATCAAGACCTACAAAATGACTGAAATTATTGATATGCAATTGAAGGCTGGCATCAACAAATTTAAGTGTGCCACCATCTCTGAGGCTGAATTACTTGGTATAAGTGGGGCGCCAGATGCGCTTCTTGCATACCAACCGGTTGGCCCAAAGATCAGCCGCTTGATTGAACTGGTGAAGGCCTATCCAAAAACATCCTATTCTGCACTTATTGATAATATTGATTCTGCTGAGAAGATAAATGCAGCATTTCTAAAAGCAGATTTGCGGCTCAATCTTTTAATTGATTTAGATACCGGTAATCATAGAACAGGAATTGTCCCTGAAAGCGGTTTAAATCTTTACAAAGAGTGCCGTGATCTTGAGTCGATCTCAATAATTGGTTTACATGCTTATGACGGTCATCTGAGGCAAGAACAATTCGAAGAACGAAAAAACCTGTGTGATCAAGCTTTTGAAGCCGTTGAAAAACTACATAAGGCGATTTACGAATTCGATGACAGCGATTTACAGATTATTGCGGGAGGCAGCCCAACTTTTCCTTGCCATGCTTTAAGAGACGCTTCAGTACAATGTAGCCCCGGTACTACACTGCTCTGGGATTGGACCTACAGCACATTAATGCCAGAGTCGGGGTTTCAACATGCCTCTATTGTGATATCAAGGCTTGTTTCAAAAGTTGGAACCAATCGAATAACCCTTGATCTCGGCCATAAATCGATTGGTTCTGAAATGCCCTTTCCACGGGTTCAGTTCCTTAATTTAAGTGAAGGCAAGCAGATTGGTCACAGCGAAGAACATCTCGTAATTGAGGTTGAAGATAATTCTAAATATGCCATAGGTCAGGTATTCTATGGAGTGCCCATGCATGTATGCCCTACTGTGGCATTGCATCAGGTGGGCAATGTGGTTAAGAACGGTGTAGCTTCAGGTAAGTGGGGTGTGATTGCCAGAGATCGTAGAATCAACATTTGATCAGTTCTACTTAGGCTCCAAAGTCATCACATAATCATAGCTTTCATCTAACAGCCTGGCAACGTGATCAATATCTTTTAACATTACTTCGGTGATCAATATATAACCCCTCATAACGGCTCCGTAAGATTTTATAACTGAGGTATTGAACTCCTTCATGTACTGCTCCTGAACTTCCTTTGAAAATCTAATGCCAATTTCACCGTCTTTATTCAGGATTGAAAACATGTACCCGTTTGCTGAAGTATAGAGCATTGATTTCCCTTTCAATTCAAATCTTGGGCATTTTTCAATAATGCTTTTGTAAAGTTTCAATTCTTCTGACTCCATATTTTTGGTATTTATTTAACAAAATCGTCCATTCTAGCAATTAAGCTGTCTTGTCGCCCTATAGTCGTTAGCTTCAATGCTATTTAAAATTGCTCAAAAAATGATTGTTAATCCCTATCTTGCAGTCATTATGCAGATTTTAAGAAGCTGGAGGGAACAAAAAGTACTACTTAAGAGATGGTTTCCTATCTTAAATGATGAGGATTTTGAATATCCTGATGATCAAAAGGAGACAATGTTGGATAGGCTTGCAGCGAAACTGGACAAAAGCAGGGATGAGTTGGAATTGATCTTTGCAGACCTTCAACGCCATTAATTTGGCTACCATATACCCTCAATCATAAACGCTCTTGATTAATTGTGAGATTTAGATAGCTTTATCTAAATCCCAAATCGATGACCTCAAGCGTTAAAAGGGGCTGGCACTTTTTACAGATACCTGGTCCAAGCAACACCCCGAATAGAGTTCTTCAGGCGATTGCACAACCCACCATTGATCACAGGGGGCCTGCTTTCGGAGAGCTTACCCTTGATTTATTACCAAAGCTTCAAAACGTATTTCAAACCACCGGGAGTGTCGTGGTTTATCCCTCTTCTGGCACCGGGGCATGGGAAGCTGCCTTGGTAAACCTATTTCAACCGGGAGATAAAATATTAGCTTATGAGACAGGCCATTTTTCAAACCTGTGGAAAAACCTAGCTGAAAAAATTGGCCTCAAAGTAAAAACCATCGCCTCTGATTGGCGACGTGGTGTTGAAGCCCATCGAATCAAAGAAGCGCTTGCTGCAGATGACACCCACGAGATAAAAGCTGTGATGGTAGTGCATAATGAAACATCCACCGGGGTGACATCAAACCTTGAGGCCGTCAGAAAAGCCATCGATGAAGTGCAGCATCCTGCATTGTTATTGGTTGATGTAGTTTCGTCCTTGGGAACCACCCCGTTTTATCAGGACAAATGGGGCATTGATGTAGCAATAGCGGCTTCTCAAAAAGGGTTCATGTTGCCACCCGGGCTTGGGTTTAATTCAATTAATGACAAAGCATTAAAGATTGCTCAACAGAATCAAGCTTTGAACTCGTACTGGCAGTGGGATAGGATCATTGAGATGAATGAAAAGGGCTACTACCCTTATACACCAGCCAGTAATTTGTTATTTGGCCTACAGGAAGCCCTAAATATGATATTGGAAGAGGGATTGCCTACTTTATTTAACCGTCATGCGAAATTGGCCAAAGCTACACGGATGGCAGCTAAAGTATGGGGTCTTGAAAACCAGTGCCTGGTTGAAAACGAGTTTTCAGATAGCACAACTGCTTTAATAGTTCCCGGGGGAAAAGCTGATGAACTCAGAAAAATTGTATTGGATCAATTCAATATGTCTCTTGGCACAGGTTTAGGCCAATTGAAAGGCAAGGTTTTCAGAATTGGACATTTGGGAGATTTCAATGAGCTGATGCTCTGTGCTAC
This sequence comes from Cyclobacteriaceae bacterium, assembly GCA_040222875.1. Classification (GTDB taxonomy): domain Bacteria; phylum Bacteroidota; class Bacteroidia; order Cytophagales; family Cyclobacteriaceae; genus JAJCYL01. The sequence goes on from JAVKCG010000034.1 coordinate 85,240, forward strand.
ACTCTCCGGTGTTGAAATGGGATTACAAATAGCGGGGATACCACATCAAAAAGGAGGTGTACAAGCTGCGATGGATTTTCTCACTGAAAGCTAATGACGGTAGCCACCAACCCTGTTGTAACACTCATCGGATTTGTAATCCTGATTTTTCTATTACTCATTTTGATCGCAAAATGGAAATGGCATGTTTTCATTGCACTCTTACTTCCTATCATATTATTCGGCATTATTCCGGGCGTTGATCAAAACAACTTCATTCAGGCTTTCGAAACCGGATTTGGTAAAACACTTGGCAAAATTGGCGTGGTGATCGTCCTGGGTTCAATTATAGCTGAGGCACTCAAACATACCGGAACCATCAATGTCATTACGAGGTCAATTATAAACCTGGTTGGTTCAAAGCGGATGCCCCTTGCTTTAACTCTGACAGGCTTCGTTCTTGGGATTGCTATATTTTCTGATGTTGCTTATGTAATCCTGAACCCTCTGGTTCATGCTTCAGCTTTGGCCACAGGTACTACCATTGCTACCATGTCAACTGGTTTGGTCGGGGCTCTGCAGCTAACCCATGCAATTGTTCCGCCAACTCCTGGGCCCTTGGCTGCGGCTGGGCTGGTTGGTGCTGATATTGGGAAGACCATCATTTTTGGCAGTGCGGCATGCCTTGTAGGGTCGGTTGCATGCTGGGCATGGGGAAGATGGATTGCTGGACCAAAAGTTCAAACACAGCCCTCCAATGAGTTTTCAGGTAATAACGTCCTCATACCCCATGAAGGTGAGCCATCAATTTTAAGTTCATTCGCCCCCATTGTTGTTCCCATTATTCTAATCTCCATTCAAAGTGTGGCGGTACTTTTCTTTGAGGAATCCAACCCTCTCCGATCAATCGTTCTATATCTAGGTTGGCCGGTAGTAGCCCTTTCAATTGGGGTAATAATTGCTTATAGGAATATTAAATCAGCAGATGATAAAACCGCCAGTAAAGACAAGTGGGTGGAAAATGCTCTACGCACATCCGCAATGATCCTGATCGTTACGGGGTTAGGAGGTTCCTTGAGCGAAATCCTTAAAGGCACCCCGGTAGTTCAGTACATTGTTGACTTCTTTACAACCTTTAAAGTTCCAGCTATCATTCTTCCATTCATAGTTGGGGTGATTGGCAATATGGTGACTGGCAGTACAACGGTAGGCGTAATTACTGCGGCGTCAATTGTTGCACCTATGTTGGCCAATCTTAATTTATCACCAGAAGCAGCAATGCTATCGGGTGCTTCAGGATCAGTAATTATCAAATATGTTAATAGCAGCTACTTCTGGGTCTGCACATCTTTGAGCAAACTGTCAGTGAACGATGCCATCTTTGCTTATGGTGGTGCCACATTTGTTGGTGGCATAATGTCTTTTATATCCGTCTGGATAATGTGGAGCATGGGCTTAATTTAACTTTACAAAATAATCATAAACATCTGTGTTTCAATTATTTAAAAGAGTTAATCAAGATTTAAATAAAATTGCCATTGTAGACACAACAGGTCAGTACAGCTATAATGAATTACAGCAGGCATCTGATCAGGTTCAAGCTCATTTATTGGAGGATGTGCCGGATTTAAATGAAGCAAGGGTAGGATTCTTAGTTGCTCCAGGTTTTGATTATGTGAAGGTTCAATGGGGCATCTGGAAAGCTGGAGGAATTGCGGTTCCATTGTCAACCACCCATCCATCTGAAGCCTTGCAACATGTGATTGATGATGCACAAATAAGCTTGCTTATCATTTCAAAGGCATACGCAGATGTACTCTCGTCCCTGAAATTGAAAAGCATCAAGGTGCTACACCTTGAAGAATTAAAAAATCCGGCTGAAGAGAAAGTGCGATTTGATCTAAAGCTTGATAGAGGTGCCATGATTCTCTACACCAGCGGTACCACCAGCAAACCTAAGGGTGTACTGACCACCTTCGGAAATATTCAGGCCCAACTAAACTCGCTTCATGATTTCTGGCATTGGTCTGAGGATGATTACATTCTGAATGTGTTGCCCCTACACCATGTTCACGGAATAATAAATGTGGTGACCTGCGCCCTGTGGTCGGGTGCAACAGTTGAATTCCTGTCAAAATTTAAGGAGGCCAATGTCTTTGATAAATTCCTTGAGGGAAATATCAATGTGTTCATGGCTGTTCCTACAATCTATTTCAAGCTGATTTCTCATTTTGATTCACTCGAAAAAATAGATCAAACTTCTATTTCTAAAATTCTAAAAGAATTCAGGCTAATGGTATCCGGTTCTGCGGCACTCCCTATTTCTGTTTTAGAAAAATGGCGGGAGATCAGCGGACATACTTTATTAGAACGCTATGGCATGACAGAAATTGGCATGGGATTGAGCAATCCGTACGATGGAGAGAGGCGACCCGGCCATGTAGGCCTTCCATTTCCAAATGTTGAAGGCAGGCTGATGGCTGATGAAAAGGTCGTTTCGAAGGAAAATGTTGAAGGCGAAATTCAAATCAAAGGACCAACTGTTTTCAAAGAATATTGGGGCAATCCCGAAGCAACGAAAGAGGCATTTACTGAAGATGGCTGGTTTAAAACCGGAGATATAGCAATGCTGAATGACGGCTATTATAAAATTCTTGGCCGAAATTCAGTCGATATCATCAAATCTGGTGGCTATAAGATCTCTGCTTTGGAAATCGAGGAAGTACTCCCAAGAAGCGACCAAATTGACGAATGTGCAGTAGTAGGGTTACCTGACGAAGAATGGGGAGAGAGAATTGTAGCAGCAATTGTACCTTCAACTAACCTTGATCTATTTAATTTACCTGATTGGATGAAAGATCAACTACCCGCATATAAGGTACCAAGGTCATTTATACCACTCGTGGCCCTGCCGAGAAATGCCATGGGCAAAGTCTCAAAAAATGAATTGAAGAAAATGCTAACCGATTTGTGATATGGACTTTATGACCAGCCTGCCCTATTGGGGTATCATTCTGATTACCATTTTGAATGCGGTTCTTGTCTCAAGGATGAAAATCACTTTTGATGATGAGCCAAAGGATGACCAACCGAAAACTGACCAGCCTTGATAGAATACATTCAGGATTTCTGGCCGATAATTTTCCTAACAGCCGTCTATTTGGTGGTTTGCTTAGGTATTGGTTGGTATTTCAAGCAAAAAGCTTCTGCGGGTGTAAGTGAATATTATTTAGCGAAAAGGGAGATACCTGGGTGGGTCATTTCACTGGCCTTCTTCTCCACATTTGCCAGCAGCAATACCTACATCGGTCAAGCGGGTCAGTCTTTCAAGTATGGCCTGTCATGGGCGTGGGTGGGCTTCTTCTGGTCAATTTTCTGTGTGATCTCATGGCTGATCCTCGGCCCTAAAATGCGCTTCCAAACTGCCATACTGAACTCTACCACCATCCCGGATTACTTCCAGTTCCGATACAAAAGTGATCTTTCTAAAACCATCCGGATTCTATCGGCAATCATTATACTGTTTGCCACCATCTGGTACATGGTGGGTATTGCCAAGGGCAGCGCCCATGTCATGGAGTCGGTGCTCAATATTCCTTACGCCTGGGGTGCCGGGTTGATCATCTTTGTCACTTTTCTGTACACATCCTGGGGTGGTATGTACAGTGTGCTTTGGACAGATGCCGTACAGGGAATCATGATGTTTGCCGTGGCCATTATTATGGTGATGATCCCAGTAATTTACGTTGGAGGGGTTGGCGATTTATTCGATGTGATTGGAAACACTCAACATGTAGATTTATCCGGCCAGCCGATTGGTAATGGGCTGGTCACTTTCGGTAGTCTTGTTTCATTTTTCTACATCCTTGGAATCGGTCTCGCCGTTGGCATGAAGCAGATTGCAGAACCCCGCTGCCTCATCAGGTTTTACTCAATCGACAATGCCAAAAGCATGAAGTTTGCGATGATTTGGACGCCAGTTTTCCTGGGTGTTTCGTTGCTGTGCGTGATGGGATTAGGAGCCCTGGTTCACGGAATGGCTACCCCCGATGAAGCCGCCTATTTGGTAAAGCACACAGATGAAGTCGTTGGCTTTATGCTCAGTAAGTTTGACAACAAGCTTGTGAGCGGTGTGGTGATCGCCGGCCTTTTTGCGGCCGGAATGTCCTCTCTTGCTTCGGTAATGCTGATTGTAGGTACTGCCTTCGTGAGTGATGTCTGGAATGCTGTAAAACCCATGGAGCCTGGCCGCATAGTACATTGGACCAAGGTCACCATGTTCATTTATTCACTATTGGTGCTGATTTTCACCATCTTCCCTCCTGCTGGCATTGTTGAGCTCACTGCCTTTAGTGGGGCAGTATTTGCAGCCAGCTTTTTCCCTTCAATCTTCGGAGGACTTTACCTGAAGTGGGGCACAGACATGGGCTCCATCGCCTCCATGATCAGCGGGATGATGATTGCCATCCTATGGCGGTTCACCGTTCGGTTTGAATTCGAAGGTCTTTCAGATATCCATGAAATCATTCCTGCATTTTTAATCTCATGTCTGGTTTATTGGTTTGTGAGCAGAATGACCAAAGAACGGGTGCCGGATGAAGGGCATTTAATGAGGTTGTTTGGGTGATTTGAGAGAGTCACAATTCCCACCAAAAATATAAGATAGGTATAAATTTATCTTAGATTAGGCTTCATTACTGAGCCACTATTAGTCGCACTTATATGAAATTGTTTATTATACTTATTGTGTGCTTTCTGGGACTTGAAGTTTCCGCTCAAATTGACAATATCTCATCTTACATTAAGAATAAATTCGGAGACGAAATCCCCTTTCAAAGCCTAACCGACATTGGGGGTGCTGTAATTGGAGAGGTTAACTCCAATACGTTGCTTATCAGCAACTATCGCTACAAAGATGTGCATTATATGATGCTTGAACTAGAGAACAAGGAGTTTGCTATTGGTGAACCTTACGACGTTTTGAAAATTAAACCCTCAAAGAAGCAAGGAATAATCTACGGCGTTTGTAGGTCGAATCAAATTACCAACAGTAAGATAATAGCACTTGTTAATTATGACGAGGCGCATGTAGAGTATTTTAAGAATGTAATAGAAGCTTGGATTGTAAATGAAGAAACCATGAAATTCGAAGTATACCCTATTGAAAGTGTTGATTGTGAGAACCTAGACTACGGATTATAATCCTTTATAATGCAACGAGAACGAGATTCCAAACTCGCTAGCGCTCTTGGGAATGACGGCTTCGCAGATAGAGGTACTAAAAAGTCATCTTAATACAACTTCCTTACATCTCCCCTAACATCACCTGCAACATTCTGAACATTGAGGCCACCTGAACCGGAATCCCTTACGATAACATTTTCTGAAACCCTGTTGATATAAATTTCGCCTGAGTTATCGGTTACCTCAACATTGCCTTCTACACCAGTCACTTGCATACCACCAGAAGCATCGTTGATCCTGATGCTACCCACCACCTGGCTAACAGTAATCCCACCGGAGGTATCTGTGATGTCTAAATCGCCGTTGTGAGCATCAACATAAATGCCACCGGAGCTATCCTGAATTTTGGTATGGGCTGAAACGTTATGCAAACTCAAGCCCCCTGAGGTGTCTTCTATGTCCATCAAGTATTGTCCGGCTAATCCCTCATTAACGTTATCAATCTTTATTTCTCCAGAATAATCCACCAGGATTACATTACCCACTACGTCCCTGATTTTGATATTGCCTGATCCATCGGTTATATCAAGATCATTATTCAACCCTTCGAATGTCAGCTCACCACTCCTATCGTTGATTTTGATGGCAATGCCCTTCGGCACAAAAACATGGATATTCACCTTTCTGGCCGGGGCCTTAAAGAAATTGAATGGCCTGAACCGTGAATCAGAATCGGTATCGAAATTGTCTTCGTAATCGAAAATACTTACGAAGTATAGTTCATCCCCACGGCCTGAAATACCTAAATCAAGGTTCTGTTCAATGATGTCAAGGGCAGAAGCAACTGAATTTGAACTTATGATAATTTCAGCTTCGACCCGAAACACATCATCGATGGACTGAAGGATTTTCACTGCCCCTGCCCCAGTTTCCATGTTGATTTTTTTGACCTCACTGGCATCAATTTGCAAGTCAGTTTTGCCAGAATAGATTTCGTAGAGCAGCGTTCTGTCGTTTGTCTGGGTTAATTCGAGATCTGAAAAGGTAACATCATGCTGGGCACTTGATGACAAAATGAACCCGGTTAGTCCAAGTAGGGTGAATAGCAATTTCATAAGGTGTTATTTCGAGTTTGGATGTTAGATGCAGCAGTAAGCCTGAAGGTTGCACAGTTATCTGAAATAATCAAGAGATGAAAAAGAGTCACACCCTCCAACCATTTATCAATTGCCCCTTTCACTAGATTGCATTTTAAACCAACTTTAGATTGATAACCAAAACATTCCTCAACATGCAAATAAGATTTGTCATCACCTTAGCCTTCTCATTCATTTTCTTAACAATTGGTCAGTCACAGGAACTGAGCAAAGAGCACATTTCCCAACTCAAATTCAGGCACATTGGGCCAGTTGGTAACCGAACCAATTCGGTAACCAGCATCCCAGGTAATGACCAGGTGTATTACGTGGGGGCAGCCTCAGGTGGCCTGTGGAAAACCACGGATGGTGGCCTCAACTGGAAGCCCATTTTTGACAAGCAGAATGTGCACTCAATGGGGTCGATTACACTTGCGCCATCAGACCCGGAAATCATTTATGTGGGCACTGGCGAAAGCTTTATTCGATCAAATGTGTCAATCGGAACGGGTGTTTACAAATCAACAGATGGTGGCGAAAACTGGACCCAAATGGGATTGGAAAATACAGGTCGGATCAGCCGTGTCTTGGTTCACCCTACCAATCCAGACATTGTGTATGTAGCAGCCCTTGGTCATGCATATGCCCCTCAAAAAGACCGCGGAATTTATAAGTCGACCGATGGTGGTAAATCATGGCGGCAAGTACTTTATGTAAATGACAATACTGGAGCCTCTGACATTGTAATGGATCCCACCAATCCGAGAATCCTCTTTGCCGGAACCTGGGAGTTGTCACTTAGGACCTGGAACCGAACCAGTGGTGGTGATGGAAGTGGTATCCATATGTCAAGGGATGGTGGCGAAACCTGGAAAAAACTGGAAGGTTCCGAATTGCCCAAAGGACCTGTTGGTAAAATCGCTTTGGCAATGACCCCTTCAGACCCTGACCGGGTTTATGCTTTAATCGAAACCGGAGACGGCATCGAAGCTATTGGCGACGCTAAACCTGATACCGGTGAATTATGGAGATCGGATGACAAGGGCAAAACGTGGAAGGTTATCAATCACAGCAGGAATTTGTCAGGCAGACAGCCCTACTATACCAGGGTAGCAGCTTCGCCTGACCGCCCAGATGAAGTTTATTTCATCTCATTTAGCTTTTTCCAAAGTATAGATGGTGGTAGAACAACAGTTCCTATTTCATTCCAAACACAACCAAATTGGGACCATCATGAAATGTGGATAGATCCCAGCGACGGCAATAGAATGGCAGTAGCTGGAGATGGCGGAATCTCTATTTCAAAGAACCGCGGCAAATCGTGGCTAAGGGTTCACTTACCTGTGGCCCAGGTTTATCATGCGACTACTGACAATGCTGTCCCTTACAATGTATTGACCAACCGACAGGATGGCCCTGCCATGCGAGGCCCCAGCCGAAGTAGGGTTGGTGGGTTGTTTGGCCCGGGAGCAATAACGGCAGGTATGTGGCATGATGTAGGTGGTGGCGAAAGTGGCTTCGCTACTGCTGATCCTACAGATTCAGATGTTGTATGGTCAAGTGCCTCAGGGTTTGGCGCCCTGGGCGGTGTGGTTACCAGGTATAATGTTCAATCGAGACAATTCCGTCAAACGGAAATTTGGCCTGAGTTCACCGCAGGACATCCGGCAGATCAGGTGAAATACCGCTTCCAATGGACCTTCCCAGTTCTAATATCCCCACATTACAACGAAACGGTTTACGTAACAAGCCAGGTAGTCCACAGAACCACAGATCAAGGCCAGAGCTGGGATGTAATAAGCCCTGACCTGACCATGAACGACAAACAAAAGCAGACCATTTCGGGTGGATTAACCCCGGACAACATTGGGGTTGAATATGCCAACGTCATTTATGCTTTCGAAGAATCACCCATCAAAGAAGGTCTTTTCTGGGCAGGTACGAATGATGGCCAAGTGCAAATAAGCCAGGATGGTGGCCAGAACTGGGAAAATGTAACCAAAAACATTAAAGACTTACCACCATTAGGAACGGTAAGAAACATCGATGCTTCCAAATGGAATGAGGGCTCAGCCTATATTACAATTGATTTACATGAGGTAGGCAACTTTCAACCCTTCGTTTATAAAACGACGAACTATGGTAAAACATGGACTAAGATTACCTCAGGTATCGAATCCGGTAACCTTAGTTATGCAAGAAATATCCGTGAGGATCCTGTAAGAAGGGGATTGCTCTACCTGGGAACTGAAAACAAGTTGTACATATCTTTTGATGATGGCGGAAAATGGCAGGAGTTCATGAGCAACCTCCCTCCTACGCCAATGTATTGGATCGACATTCAAGAGCATTTCAATGACATGGTGGTTGGCACTTATGGCCGCGGTATCTGGATTTTGGATGACCTTTCTCCGCTGCAGCAAATCCCAGCCAATGCGAAAGATGTAGTTGCCGTCCTTTTCAAGCCAAAAGACACCTATCGTTTCCAGCCTGTTACTCAAACTATGGAGTTCTTTCCTGAAGCTTCCGATGGTGCCGACCCACCCTTTGGGACAGCGTTAAATTATTGGCTCAATGAAAAGACAGATAGCGTTAAAATCCACATCACCAATGCGGCTGGCGATACCCTTCGGAAAATTGACCATAAGGGCCAACCAGGCATCAACAGGGTTTGGTGGGATTTGAAAACTGATCCGGTGGAAAAAATTGTGATGCGCACTCCGCCCAGGCATGCTGACTGGCTTCCCTTAAGCAAAGAGCGAACCCGGAACAATCCTGCCTTATTACCATTTGGAAATTATCTGGTTCCTCCAGGAGATTATATTGTGAACCTTTCCGCTGGTGACCAATCATTCTCTGAGCAAATCAAAATATTGAAAGACCCTCACTCAGAAGGTTCTCTAGAAGACATCCGAAAACAGACGGATCTTGTAAAAAAGATCAAAGAGGATGTCAACGATCTCAGCAAAATGATCAATGAAATCGAATTGGTGCGCCGTCAGGTGTATGACTTGAAAGCAGTTGTTTCAGCTATGGAAGACAAAAAAGAACTTCTGGAGTCATTCGATTCAATGGATTCTGTATTAACTGATTTTGAAAATGAGCTGACTCAATTACGAGTAACTGGCCACGGCCAGGATGCCATCCGTTGGCCAAGTAAGCTGCTAGAGAAATATTCTTACCTCGGTTTAACTGTTGGGGTGGCCGACTTCGCCCCTGCTGATCAATATGTAGAGGTTTATGAAAAACTTAAGGGTCAGCTTTCTGAGGCGACAACAGAATGGAATGAGATGAAATCAGGATCATTAGCTGATTTTCAAAATAAGTTGAGGGAAAGTGGTATTGGGTTGATAAATGTGAAAGAATAGACATTGATTTTTGTTGGCTCAATGTGTATAATACTCGTTTGTTTGATAGTAAATTGATTTATCAATAACCTCAAATTCTCCAGACTTGGTCATAAGAGCTCTTACAGACCTGTAGGTCACTGGCCAACTTGAGTACTCCATCAAGTAAAGCAAATAGTCTTCTTCACGTTCGAGATAGGAGCCACCAATGATGGTGTCTTGATCGTACCAAAGACCTTCCGACTTAACTCGTAATAAAAGCTCCTCTTGATTGTCAATTGTTCCCATAAACTTTCTTAATTCATTCTTATCATCTATGACCACTAAAGAATCATTTTTGTCAATTGCCACAATGTATGTGAAACATATTCCTGGATCACATTCAATGTAAAAACCACTGGTAGGTTCTAAGCCTTTTGTTATATTTCTAAACATTGAAGAATCTCCTTTATAGACTAAAAGTTGTTTTTCTGGAATAATTCCTGGGCTATAGAATATGACCTCAAAATATCTTATTGAATCTTGTGGCGAAAGCCCTTGATAAAGCTCTGTTCTAGTAGAGTATTTGCTAAATGGCTTAAACTTATCGATCTCATATTGCTTATCTAAGTCATTCTGTGCAAATAAATTAGTAACGCTTAAAAGAATTAGCAATGTTCTAAATATTCCAATCACTTTATTCATACGAGTTTAGGGGTTTCAGAAATATTAAATTCATTCAATTCACATAAGTCACAATCTACAAAAAAGTGTGTCCTTCCATGTCCAAGCAGTGGTCTGCCACAAAACGATCCTCGAACTCTCGCTCTGAGTCTCCCGAATGGGACTCGGAGCCACCATTTTTCTGAATTTGACATAAAGTTGCATCCAAACCTGCTGAGTGAAAAGTGTTGAATAGCGCTATCATGGTTAGTTAGTGTGTTAACGATGAATGCTCAGAGTCCCCTACGGGAGACTCTGAGCGGGTGAAGAAGGGAATGACGGCGCTACAGGTTAGGTCGCTGTAACAACTTCATTCCCAAAAATCTGGTTCCTCAGTTACCGATGTCAAGATATCCGTAGAGATATTTCTGCAATCATCGAAATACTGAAAATCAAGGGCATCGATTGTGCGCTGCCATTCAGGGTTGACCTGAATAAATTGACTTATGGTCTTCTCCGCAGAAACCGAAAAATATCCTAAAACTACATCTTCGGCGTCATCTGGGTTGTACATATTGCCAACCAACAAAGATGGTGCACTATCGAACAAACCACCATTATCTACAGCCTGTTCTTTGATCGCATTCCAATAGAAATGTGCCTGAGGAGTTAGTGATAGTTGCCTTACCTGAACATGCAATCTTTGATCGAAATTGAAGTGGTTAAAAGGAATGAAATCCAGCGGCTGTTGAATCTTAGCTCCGTCCCGGAAGTTATCACTCCATAAATTCAATGAGGGTGCGTTATAAGAAATGTAGCATTGACTACAGCAATCTTTCGGAACATTGACAAAAACGTTAAGATTTCCACTAGTGCTTCTGGCCCACAAAGTGAAATTTTTTGGTTGCGTGTTTACTGAAAAAGTTGGTGTTACAATCCATTGCAAAAAGTTTTGCTCCCCAGGGACATCTGTGGCACTCACATTAATACGGTAGCCCAACTGGGTTGATATTAAAGGGGCAACACCAAATCTGGTATGACCAAATTCCAGGAGTATTGCAGAATCTGCGGGGGTGATCACTTCTTCAGAGGTGATCCTTATTCTACCCCCAATCAGGTAGCCATCCTCATCGTTATACTCAGGCGGTATCAGCCGAAAATTCAAATCAGAAATTGGATTGAAATATCTGTTGGGGTCACTCCTTATTTGTGCATAGCTCAACTCACGATGTAACGTATGATAGATTTTATTTGTCCAGCGATAAGGCACAACCACGGAGTCCGCTATTTCCTCTTCAATTGACAGAGACTCGATCTCCGGAACTGAAACCAACGTTTCCGGAACCGATTTATACACTTTGTTTTCTTCGGTAATAACGGTCAACTGATATGTCCTTCCAACTTCGCCAATTATGCCTGCAGTATTTGGGTCAGTTTCATAAATCCCTGGTCTGATCTCAGATAATATTTCTGAGTTTCCCCAGTCATCTGATATTTCTACTACCGCACCACTAATTGTTAGTGTCAATGAGTCAACCTCCGACAACAACAAATCTTCAGTTTCACTTAGCTTGACCCTATATGGCCCTGGTCCATTTGTTATCCGGCCCTCGACAACAAGCCGCTTTTCGCCCTGCGTAATTTCGGGGCTGAATTCTTGAACACATCCTGATAAGCCCAGCATCAAGATTATGGTGATTGACACAATTTTTCGCATGCACACGAAACAATGCACATCACCTTCTGCCTAAAGTGATTTGGTTAATCTACATGCAGATGAACTCTATTTCATGAGTCTCATGACACTGAAAAACTTTCTAATTAATTAATCAAAGCTTATATAATTATGGCCTTCAATAAATTCGGTGTTTAGCTAAACAGAAAACACCATGAACAAATTACGGTTGGGAGCAATAGCTTTTTTTCTAATAAACCATTTTACACATGCTCAGGATTTTAACACCCGCTCCGAGTCTCCCGAAGGGGACTCTGAGCTTACTATAGTTTAGTTCGGCTAATGATTTTACTTTGTAAGTAACCCAGGTTTACTAGGTTCATAAAATCCAGCGGATGAGTGAGGACATAATGCCCAATCATCGGTCATGGCCATTTTTCCATTCACTGGATTGCCAATGGATATAATCAATTTTCTGTTCCAACAATTTTTGAGTTGTACATGCTCTTTCATCCAAATCTGTGGGTGAAGAGAATTGAATAGGTGTCATTGTCATTGTGCGATTAATTGGTAGCCATAGTAAATTATAGTGGTGAACGCTCAGAGTCCCCTTCGGGAGACTCTGAGCGGGAGTGCGTCAGAATTTCTACTCACGCTATCGTCACTTCAAACTGAGAATGGAAGGAGAGATCCCCAACTCGCTGCGCTCTTGGGGATGACGTGGTGCATTTGCAATATCACACAGTAAACCCGAAGACCCTCCTCAATCAACCATCCCTCGGTTAGTTTGATTTCCAAGTAGCAGCATATAAACCTTTTCTGATTAATTAATCACAGCAAACTACAATGAAATGATCCCTAAAGTTGAGCTACAAAACTTAAAGCAATATGATTCAAATCTCGTTTTTTATAGTTGTCATCCTGCTTGCCCCGGAGTTTGTTAAAGCCCAAAGTTTCACCCCCTACCCTGAAAGACCAATGCGATTAGTTCAGGGTATCAGCTTTACTCCTGACGGAAAAACGATGTATTTCACTTTACCTCATAAGGAATATTTGGAATCAAAAGGGATGGACTCAAATGATGATACACCAATTTTGGCCATTTACAGCGCTGTCAACGATAACGGCACCTGGAGTACGCCTGAACCCATACCATTCCTTGACAAATACAAAGAATATGAGCCAACCCTCTCCCCTGACGGGAAGCTAATGCTGTTTAACTCAAACAGACCTAAGTCAGGTACGAAGCCTCAAGAAAAAAATGATATTTGGTTTTCTGAAAAAGTTGGGGAAATGTGGTCAGCACCCAGAAACCTGGGGCCACTAAATACTGAATTGGAGGAGTCCTATCCATCAATCACAAATGATAGTACGCTCATATATGTTGCGGAAAAAATAATAAATGGTGTCTCGGAATATGCGATCCACATAACTCGATTTAATGGCACAAATACGCTTCCAGGAGTGAAAATTAAATCAATTGACGAACCCCAGGGCTGTGGAGATCCATGGATCTCACCAAATGGCAATTATATGATTTTTACAAAATTTGATAACGATCGCTGGCAAGAGACATGCGACCTGTACGTTTCCTATAATCAAAATGGTGTTTGGTCAGAGCCTGCCGCAATCGAACCCCTCAATGGTGAAGGCCCTGATTTCTCTCCGGCAGTTTCTCCAGATGGTAAATGGATTTATTACCGCAAAAACTATCAGTTTGTTAAAGTGGCCGTTCCTGAAAATCTTATGTTTCGTTAGCGGTTGAATCCTCTTACTTTTGCGCCCTTATGACTTTCAGGAAGATTTTCGCAGGGTTTATTATTGTCTTTTCAGTATTACTTTCCTCATTCGCCTTTTACTTCTATCAGGTGTACAGCACCCCAAATATTTTAGTAGAAAGAGATGATGCATATTTTGCTATACCAACAGGTGCAACTTATTCTGACGTACTGAATTTACTAAGTGATGGAGGATATGTTCAGGATGCCGTAGCGTTTGGGTTCTTAGCCAGGTTAAAAGATTACGATAAATTCATCAAACCTGGGATGTACTTGCTTAAGGCGGATATGTCAAATAACGATGCCATTAATCTGTTAAGGTCTGGGCAACAAACCCCGATTAATATCACCTTCAACAGTGTGCGATTGTTAAATGATTTACCAAAAAAGATCACAGCTGATATCGAAATTGATTCAGCTGATTTTGCCGCTGTTCTTTCAGATACCTCAAAAATGATCGGGTTCGGTTTCGACTCTGTCAACTATATCAGCATGTTCATTCCAAACACTTATCAGGTTTATTGGACAATAAAGCCTGCGGAGTTGCTGGAAAGAATGAACATCGAGTATCACAGGTTTTGGAGTGAAAATAGAAAAGCCAGAGCTGATTCAATTGGATTAACCATCAATGAAGTTGGCATTCTTTCAAGTATAGTTCAATCAGAAACCGCTAAACTGGATGAAGCTGACATTATAGCGGGAGTTTACATGAACCGCATCAACCGGGGCATTGCACTCCAGGCGGATCCAACATTGATTTTTGCCCTACAGGATTTTACTATTAGAAGGGTGCTAAATGAGCATAAGAAAGTGGAATCACCATACAATACCTATAAATACGCCGGATTGCCACCGGGTCCAATTAGAATGCCTGATCCACGCTATATTGATAAGGTGCTGAATTATGAAAATCATAAGTACCTGTATTTCTGTGCTAAAGCTGATTTTTCAGGATATCATGAATTTGCAACTAACCTGCGGGATCACAACGTGAATGCCCGTAAATTTCAGAGAGCTCTTAATAAGGCGAAAATCTATCGATAATGTACACAAGCGAAACTCAGATTAGGGTTAGGTATGGCGAAACAGATCAAATGGGCTATGTCTATTATGGAAACTATGCCACCTATTATGAGGTGGCCAGGGTTGAGAGTTTCAGGCAATTGGGGTTTCCTTACAAGCAGCTTGAGGATATGGGAATTATGATGCCAGTTCTGGAAAACTATTCCAGATTTCATAAACCAGCCAAGTACGATGATTTGCTAACCGTGAAAGTCACAATTTCTGAGATGCCAACTTTGAAACTCAAATTTGAGTATGATATTTACAATGAGGCGAATGAGTTGGTAAACTCAGGAGAAACAACTTTGGTTTTTATTAAGCAGGAAACCATGAAGCCATGTAGATTACCTGAGATAATGTACAATCTGCTACTTCCCTATTTCAATTAATCACCCTGAGTTGGCCACTGCGTCATTATCTTCATTTTCTAAATTTCAATGGAGCTTCAGTAAATTAGAGTTGCAACAATTATCATTCCTATGACCGCCGGATATTCTAAAACCCCACTCGTTAAGAAATTAGGTATTAAGGAAGGTTTTAGAATTGAAATAGTAAATCCTCCAGAAGACTACGATAAGCTAATCGGGGAATATCCTGATGGTGTAGAAAAAGTATCTCAAGGAACTGATCTGGATTTTGTTCACATTTTCACCAACTCATTTGGTGAATTGGAAAGCCTGATGATCAACTACAAAGATCGAATAAAGAAAAATGGTACAATTTGGTTCTCCTGGTATAAAAAGGCTTCCAAACTGCCATCTGAAATAACTGAAGATTACGTTCGTAACACCGCACTTTCTCTTGGTCTGGTAGATGTGAAAGTTTGTGCAGTTGACGAAAAATGGTCTGGTTTAAAAATCGTAATCAGAAAAGAGAATCGCTGATGCAGAGAAAAAAGATAGTGGTGTTGACTGGTGCTGGGGTAAGTGCCGAGAGCGGTATCAAAACTTTTCGTGATGCGGGTGGCCTTTGGGAGGGCCATGATGTGATGGAAGTAGCCACACCTGAAGGTTGGCACAAAAACAAAGAGCTGGTGCTTGAATTCTACAATCAGCGAAGGAAACAGGCGCTGGATGCTAAGCCCAATTCCGGGCACATTGGTATCGCTGAACTTGAAAAGCATTTTGAGGTAGTGGTAATCACTCAAAACGTGGATAACCTCCATGAAAAAGCGGGGTCATCTAGCGTAATTCATCTCCACGGTGAGCTGTTTAAGTCGCGGAGCACACTCGATGAAAGCCTTATCTATGATATAAAAGGCTGGGAATTGAAATTGGGTGATAAATGCTCCAGGGGCTCACAATTAAGGCCACATATCGTTTGGTTTGGTGAAATGGTGCCCATGATGGAAGTGGCGATGCAAGAAACGATGACTGCAAATATTTTTTTGGTTGTGGGCACATCCCTTGCAGTTTACCCGGCGGCCAGTTTAATCGATTATGTGGATGAAGAAGTTCCAAAATTTATCATTGACCCAAACATGCCTTCCGTTTATCCCCGACCAAATTTGCACCTCATTGAAAAGCCTGGGAGCATTGGGGTAAATCAGGTTTCAAAAATTTTGATTAAAGACTACCTCTGAGGTTATAATTGATTAAAGTGTTTATTGCCACTTAAAAAGTACTGGTACACAATCGATTTTTTATAAATCCGAGAGCTCAGTGCTTTTAACTTGTTAGCCTCTGTTTGAGCCTTAAATAAAAAATTATAATGTGCTTTCAATACAGCCCAACTATGCCGTGGTTGCCCCTCAACTAAAAACTTCATTGCTGCCACCCAATCAAGCAATATTCTTATTGGTAGCCTATACCATAAAGCCTTGAAAGGCAAGTTCTTTCTGAGCATCAATAGATTATTGTTAAAGTTGAGATAGGTCTTTCGAGGGTTAGTTACCGGTAAGGTACCAGCCCCAACATGATAAACTACACTTTCCGGACAACTGTAAACTTTATATCCTGCGCTATTCATTCGCCAGCAAAGATCAATCTCTTCCATATGAGCAAAGAAGTGTTTATCAAAGCCTCCCAACTCATGAAATACAGATGATCTCACAAAAAAGCAGGCCCCTGACGCCCAAAAAACCTGACGAGAATCGTCGTATTGACCATTATCTTTTTCTGTGGTGTCAAAAATGCGGCCCCGACAGAATGGATAGCCAAGCCAATCAATGAAGCCACCCGAAGCCCCTGCATATTCAAACTTTTCTTTGTCTTTGAACGACAAGATTTTTGGTTGACAAGCTGCGATTTGATTGTCTTCATCCATCAATTTAATTATAGGTTGAAGCCAGCCACTAGTTACTTCAATATCAGAATTGAGTAACACATAAATATCAGAATCAATTTGTGTCAAGGCCCGGTTATAACCCCCGGCATAACCCTCATTTTCACTGAGCTCAATTATTCTTATGGAGGGAAAGTGCTCTTTTAAAAAAGCAAGCGATTCATCATCAGAAGCATTGTCGATGACAATAATTTCAACTTCAGAGCTATGCGCTAGAACGGTGGGCAAAAACTGGTCGAGGAATTTCTGACCATTATAATTAAGAATGACGACCGCAATTTTGGTCATGCTGAAAGTCTGATCAACCGAGGTTACTTAAATCAAGGCCCGGGATATTTGGAATGATGCCTTCAGTAGATTTTTTCAGTTCTTCTTTCGCTTTCACATCAACATTTTCCAGGGCTTTATTCACAGCAGCCACAATCAAATCCTGCATCATTTCTTTATCATCTGCTGTCATTAGCGAGGCATCAACATCTATAGAAACCACTTCCTTTTTTCCATTAACTGTTGCTTTCACCATTCCGGCACCAGATTCGCCAGTTTCTTGTATGTGCCTCAAGCTTTCTTGGGCTTCCTTCATTTTCTCCTGAACCTCTTTCACTTTGCCCATCATTTTCATCATGTCTAACATGTCAATCCTCTTTATCTGACTAAAATTACTGTTCCTTCTTTTTCAAACCGCCTGCCTTGCTCATCTACATAATTAAGCTTGTAAATGTAAGTGCCCGAAGGTGCCTTTCTCTGATCCAAAAAGCCATCCCATCCTTTGTTTCTATCATCACTAAAAAATATGATTTCGCCCCAGCGATTGAAAATTTTGAAGTCAAATGAAGCAACAAAAGTACCCTTAATTTCAAGAATATCATTGAGGCCATCCCCATTGGGACTAAAGGCCAGTGGCAAAAAAAGCTCTGGTGTAAATTGAAAAGTTAGGACATTCGAAAAAACTGATTTTGGTACTTCATCAAGCGATTCAGCCCTTACCCGGTATAAAACAGGTTCTTGATCAAGATTAGTAAGCGTGACCTGGGCGGATAGGCCGTTAAGTGCCTTTTCTTCACTGACTAAATTGCCGGTGGCATCCAGTTTTTGAAGAAAATAGTTACCAACATCAGCAAACCAACCTTCATACTCATTCCAAACTAATTGGTGTGCATTTCCTGTTGAACTGGATGTTCTGAGGAATATTGTTTGTGCCAGATTGCTCATGGAAGAGCGATTGCCACAAGCATCTTCATAAAAGATATCGTAGGTAAATGATGCCAGATCAACACCTGGGTTTTCGTCGTTATAGCTTGTTTCAGACGTTGTCGCTATTTCCTCTAATTGTTGATTTCCCCTCGATCTTCTTATTCTAAATACATCCGGATTGGTCACTTCAATTGCCCAGCTTAAACTTACATTGTTACCATCTATAGTGGCACTGATATCAGAGATTGGTGGAGGTATCACACTGGCCTGGCCTTCAGAACAAACTTGCTGAGATATAGAAACAGAAGTCGGCCGACGAACCGTTATTGAGTAGCAATTTTCAACCCCACATTGGATAAGGGAATCTGCGAGTGAACGCTGGCTTAAATCTTCAATATTGGCAAAAAGTTGACCATCTTTTACTATTTCCAAGGTTGCATCATCAAAAACGCCAGTTCCCCAATTCAATTGTTGAAAGCCATTTTGCGGATCTATCAGCAAAGAGGTTGAACAAACTATGTTTGAATAAACATTCTCATTAGTACATGCATCAAAAGCTGAAAGCCGGAAGCAATAATATGTGCCCTCCGTATCTAACCCGCTTATAGTAAGGCTGCCCCCACTATTCAAATCTTGTAGAAACACGAAATCAGAATTACTGTTTTCTGCTACTTGAAGGTCATATTCAACATTAGAATCAATTGCTGATGTAAGCTGAATTGCTCCTTCGGAACTATCCAAGTTAGTTACAAGAAGCCTGGATATCGTTCCCGGGGTCAATGCATTCACAGCAGTAAATGTTCTGACAGACTCCCCGCAATTTTCTTCTGCCCCGTTGTAAAAACCTTTAACCCGAATCTGCTGGGTGCCTGGGTTTCCAAATGCGAATGCCGAAGTTGACTCCCCACTGCCTACCTGCACAGAATCATTTGCTGTAAAGTAAACCCGGTAGAAATCATAGTTAGTATCCTCAACTGTCACAATAGCTTGATTACCGGAACATTGATTGATGCTGAAAACAGGCGCTATGGCTTCAAATACCGTTATTTCAAGCGTATCAAATTTATTGGCATCCTGACCAAGTATTTGTGCTATTCTGTAAGTGCCTGGCTGGGTGTATGTATGAAATTCATCCAACGTCGGCACCTCCTCATCTTCATAAGTATACTGCCGGCTTACCCCTGGATCAAGACTTATTAATGAGGTAATATTCACATCAAACGGAGCGCAACCTGAAGGAAATTCTATTGAGAATGTACTATTATCACTTAATGCCTGTGCTTCAGCATTAAAGGTTAATGGCATGCTAACAAATGATAAAGCGATATAGAAGAAAGTCTGCTTCACTATTTAATCAACAAACGAAATACTATAACCCATTAGTGTCAGCAGCCTTAATTTGATCAATCACCTGTTGAATGCTCAAAAGCTGTTGATTACCAGTATCCATTTGCTTTAAAGTCACTTTTTGCTGATTGGCCTCTTCAGGGCCTATAATTGCCACGAATTGAATGTTCTTTTTATCAGCATAACTGAACTGTTTTTTCATTTTGGCTTCATCGGGATAAAGCTCAGAACTAATCCCCGCACCCCTCAAAGTATTCAACAGCTTCATAGCAAATTGAAGGGTCATTTCTCCAAAATTGGTAATCATCACTCTTGTACCAAATGTGGTTGATTCTGGAAACAACTCCAATTCATCCAAAACATCATAAATCCTATCTATACCAAAAGAAATTCCGATTCCCGACATTCCAGGAAGACCGAATATACCAGTTAAATCATCATACCTACCACCACCCGTAATGCTGCCCATCTGGACTGTTGTGGCCTTCACTTCAAATATACTGCCTGTATAATATGACAATCCCCTGGCAAGAGTGATGTCAAAATCAAGTTTAAGATCAACATCCGTTTTTGAACCCGCTTGATCAAGGATAAAATCAACTTCGTTGAGGCCCTGGTTACCAAAATCTATGCTGCCGATCAAGGGCTTTAGAAAATCTACTTTTTCCTGATTATTGCCCTCAAAGGTTAAAATAGGCTTAAGTTTTTCGCAGCTTGTTGATGAGATACCCTTCGATTGTAATTCTAACAATACTTTATCTATACCGACCTTATCCAGCTTATCGATGCCCACACAAAGTGCCTCATCTAAACCTGGGGCACCAATGTATTCAGCTATTGCCAGTAGGATTTTTCTATTGTTGAATTTTAATTCGAAATCCTGAAGGTCAAGTGATTTAAAGACATCATGAACTAACCAAACTATTTCCAGATCGCAGATTCCAGAATCGGTACCTATTATGTCCGCGTCGCATTGATAAAATTCCCTGTACCTACCACGTTGTGGTCTATCTGCCCTCCAAACTGGCTGGATTTGGTACCTTCTAAAGGGAAAAGTGATGTCGTTCTGGTTCATCACGACGTACCTGGCAAAAGGCACTGTTAAATCATACCGTAAGCCTTTTTCACTAATCTTTGGGGTTAGTGGTTTCGATCCGCTTTTAAACTCATCTTCATTGACTTTTGATAGATAATCTCCAGAATTAAGGATTTTAAACAGTAGCTGATCCCCTTCTTCGCCGTACTTACCGGTAAGAACCGATAAGTTCTCCATACTTGGCGTTTCAACGGGGGCAAACCCGTAGTTCTCAAAAACCCGTTGAATGGTATTTATTATATATCCCCTTTTGGCCATTTGCTGTGGTCCAAAATCCCTTGTTCCCTTCGGTAATGACGGTTTTGATGGCATCTTTTGAATTTGCGGCAAAGCTAATTAAAATGAAAAGAGTAATTGGGTACGATATAAAACAAGAGTAATTTTGTACGTATGTTTCAAGATTAAATCAAACGTGTAATGACCACTAAATTGACGTTGACTATTGACGATAGAGTGATTGATCAGGCCAAAAAATATGCTAAGAAACAAAACCAAAGTCTTTCAAAGCTTATAGAGAATTACCTGAAGCTAATAACCCAGAAAGAGGACGAGGACGAAGAGTTACCTCCTATAACTAAAGCTCTTGCTGGATCTATAAAAATTCCTAAAGATTTCGATTACAAGAAGGAGCTCAGGAAAAGGTTGGATGAAAAGTATGGATAATGAAAAATCTTCTTCTTGATACTGATGTAATAATGGACTTCTTAGGTAAGCGTGAACCATTTTATAAGAGTGCCTCATCAATTTTAGCTAAATGCGAGAGTGGTATAGTCAAAGGTTATTTAACACCAGTTATTATCTCCAACATAAATTATCTGAACAGGAAATTCGCTACCAGAGAAGCAACTATTGAGAAAATGGGTATGCTGCTTACATTCCTAGGTATATTAGATATGAACCGATCTATAGTAATCCAGGCATTACTCTCGGATTTTAAAGACTTTGAAGATGCCCTTCAACATTTTTCAGCAATTGCCAATGGGGAAATAGATTGCATTGTGACAAGAAATAAAAAAGATTTTAAAACAAGTTCAATTGCTGTTTTCGAACCATCAGAATTTTTGAGGATCATAAAGAACTAATTTTTTAATGACTTCATATTTTAAAGACTCCATTAATTCAAAAATTTTTAAAATCATCTCGCAAGTTGGTAAAGAGCTTGGTTACCCTACCTACGTTGTCGGCGGCTATGTCAGGGATTTAATTCTTGAAAGACCTTCAAAAGACATCGACTTTGTTTGTATTGGAAGTGGTATTGAACTCGCAGAATTGGTTGCTAAAAAATTGAATACCAAGGCCACTATTTTCAAAAATTTTGGAACGGCAATGATCAATCATGAGAGCCTGGAGTTAGAATTTGTCGGAGCAAGAAAGGAGTCTTACAGAAGGGACTCAAGAAAGCCTATAGTTGAAGATGGAACACTTGATGACGACCAAAACCGCCGTGATTTTACAATAAATGCGCTTGCCATAAGCTTAAATGAAAAAAATTATGGCGAGTTAATCGATCCTTTTGAAGGTGTTAAGGATATCAGGGATATGGTGATCAGAACACCACTTGATCCGAACGTAACTTTTTCTGATGACCCTCTTCGTATGTTGAGGGCAATTCGCTTTGCTAGCCAGCTTCAATTCGATATTGACGGCGATACATATGCGGGTATCATCGATAATATTGAGAGAATAGAGATAGTGTCACAAGAAAGGATAATCGATGAACTCAACAAAATAATTTTATCCCCCATTCCATCATATGGGTTCAATCTGTTATTTAATTGTGGCCTCCTGAAAAAGGTATTCCCCGAAATGGTTGATCTACATGGTGTAGAAACAGTTGGCAAAAAGAGCCATAAAGACAATTTTTTTCACACCCTGAAAGTGTTGGACAACATCTCCAAAACCACTGATGACCTTTGGTTGAGGTGGGCAGCCATTTTGCATGACATTGCCAAACCGGCTACTAAAAGGTTCAATGAACGATCCGGCTGGACATTCCACGGTCATGAGGACAAGGGAGCCAGAATGGTACCCGGTATTTTCAGGAAGTTGAAGCTCCCTATGGATGAACGAATGAGGTATGTGCAAAAACTAGTAAGGTTGCATCTTCGGCCAATTGCATTGGTAAAAGATGAAGTGAGCGATTCTGCTGTGCGCAGGTTGCTATTCGAAGCAGGTGATGATGTAGAGGATTTGATGAAACTTTGCAGGGCAGACATCACCTCAAAGGATGGAAAAAGAGTGCAACGCTACCTTCAAAATTTTGATAGGGTTGAACAAAAAATGGTTGAGGTAGAAGCCAAGGACAAGGTAAGAAATTTTCAACCGGTAATTACTGGCGAATTAATAATGGCCACATTTGGGGTAGAGCCATCCAGAGTTGTTGGAGATATCAAAAAAGAGGTTAGAGAAGCAATACTTGATGGAAAGATCACCAATACGGAAGAGGATGCCATCCCATACATGATTAACATAGGAAAGAACTTCGGATTGGAATTAAAAAAAGATAAGGTTTAATATTGCGGCTCTTTTAACAAAGCCAACAGAACAGATAAACAGCAGTATGAAAAATATATTAACACTACTGATCACATTCAGCCTATTATTTTCTTTAACAGCAAATGTTAATGCACAGGGAAATTCATCACCAGAATACATCCGACAACTAAATATCTACAAGAAAGCGAAATATTTTAACGACCCTTTCGCAGCGAAGCAGGCGCTCTACAATATGATTGAATTAGATCCTTCAAATGCCGCTTTGCTTGATTCTTTAGCTTATGAATACTATGCGTTCCGGCAGTACACTTCTAGTTTAATAGTTACCCTGGAGGCCCTTAAACGAAACAGTAACAACCTGAGTATGATGGAATTAAAAGCCATCAATTGGGAACAGATCGGAGATAACAGCAAAGCATTAGACAGCTATGAAAAGTTGTTTCTGAAGAATAACTCGATCCTTACACTTTATAAAATCGCCTTTCTACAATTAGATATGAAGAATTTTGCACAAGCCAAAAATTCTTCTGACATCCTGATGGGAAGAAAAGAAGCAGAAACGGAAAAAATTACCTACACAAAGCAAGACAACACAACCCAGGAAATTTCAATGAAAGCTGCTATTTACAACCTTAAAGGCCTGATCGCTCAGGATCGAGGTAATAAGGAGGAAGCGAGAAACCATTTTAACGAAGCCCTGAAGCTTGAGCCTGAATTTGAGGTAGTTCAGAATAATTTGAAAACGCTTAGTGAGGGTTGATTTGAGCAACCATTGAATACTAAAGGAAGATCATGAAACTTGATCTCCTCCATCAACAATTCAGTATACCTACTATAATAAATTAGTGGCCTAAAGCCGCTGCTCAAAGATTACTTTAAACGCAATTTCAGAATCTTACTTTTGCGATCAGTTAATTACTTGATTGCAAAATTCACAACCGACATATAGCCTACAGTTCTGGCTACTCTGCTTGAGTAGCCTTTTGTTTTTCTCAAGCTTCAACATGATTATCCCTGAGCTGCCGGGGTATTTGGAAAGCCTTGGAGGGCAAGAATACATCGGTTTGATCATAGCGCTCTTCACTGTTACTGCGGGTCTGTCAAGGCCCTTTAGTGGTAAGCTCACAGATAGGTGGGGGCGCATTCCTGTTATGGTATTCGGTGCGATGGTGAGTGCTCTGGTGGCCCTTCTGTACCCCCTAATTTCTTCAATTGCGGGCTTTCTTTTTTTACGATTTATCCATGGCATGAGTACAGGGTTTAAACCAACTGGCACCTCAGCATATGTTGCCGACATTGTGCCTGCCAACAAACGAGGTGAGGCAATGGGGATATCAGGTTTTTCCGGCAGTCTGGGCATGGCGATTGGCCCCTCAGTCGGCCCATTAATTGCCTCCGAATATTCATTGGATGCTATGTTTTATGCTTCCAGCATTATGGCTTTTTTATCGATCGCTATCCTGATGGGAATGAAGGAAACGGCCAAAGAGGGAGGCCGATTTAAATTAGAATATCTCAAGATTTCAAAAGAGGATGTTATTGAACCTAAAGTGTTGGCCCCGGCATTTAGTCTCATATTATTGGTCTATTCATTCGGTGTAATTCTAACCGTTTCTCCTGATTTCAGTGAGCACCTGGGGTTTGAAAACAAGGGGCTCTTCTTTACTGTATTTACAGTTTCTTCTATGCTGGTGCGCTTTTTAGGGGGCAGGGCATCAGATAAATATGGCCGTATCTCAGTCTTAATTGCATCTTCGGCTTTTATGGTTGTTTCAATGCTCACTATCGGATTCGCTGAAACCAAAGAGATGTTCCTGCTTGGTGCTTTCATATTTGGCCTTGGCGTGGGTATCGGCTCACCAACCACCATGGCGTGGACAATTGATTTAAGCGAAGAGAGGTTCAGGGGGAGGGCGCTTGCTACAACCTATATAGCACTGGAAATTGGCATTGGTCTCGGGGCGCTTATATCGGGATGGCAATATGGGGGTGACATTGGCCGAATGCCGGATATTTTTGGGTTAGGAGCATTTTTGGCTTTCATTGCACTGATTTTTTTGATCATCTACAATCAACGACTGAAGCATGCAGTTCAATAAGGGTCAGCTTTTTTTGATCATTTTTATCATGATTGGTAGTGGCCAGGTTATTTTCGAATTCCTCCAATTTGATTTCTGGGCACATATTTTCAAAGCGCTTATTATTCCTGCTTTAGCCGGCTACTTTTTATCCCGAAATACGGCTGGTAATGGTGCTTTAATAGTTGTTGCACTAATGTTAGCCTGGTTAGGCGACCTACTTCTTATTAAGGTTGACCAGGGCTATTTCCTCATGGGTATGGCATCTTTCTTTGGTATGCAGGTGCTATACATAATAGTCTATTTTAAGAAGGGCGTCAATTTTGAGAAGGCGATGGCAACGAAAGTGCTATTAACCACTGCCCTGCTTGGCGCAAGCGCCTATCCATTATGGATGGTGCTCATAAATTGTGGCGCCCTGGCCCCGATTGTCGGGGTATACGGCATTGTGTTGCTACTCATGGGAATGACGGCGATTTTCAGGTTGGGGTCAACTAACCTAAGCAGCTTCATTTACACAGGAACTGGGGCTTTTCTTTTTATTATGAGTGACGGCATCATCGCTTATTCAAGATTTGTGACCCCACTCAATGCTAATTTTTTGGTCATGCTGACTTACATTTCAGCACAAGGCCTGATCATCCATGGCCTTCTAAAACATGTGAAATTTCAGAAAATACCAGCTTAAAACATGTTGGCCAACTTCATGGCCACCGTCATGTCTCCATCTATCTTCATTCTTCCCATCATGTAAGCACCCATGGCATTCATTTCGCCATCCATCAGTTTTAGGAAATTCTCTTTCGAGATTTTTACTGTACAGTTGGCTGAATCATCGGCATTTGACACAGCAGCTGGGTTGGTGGTATCATCAAGATAAATTACAGTTCCATCTTCGAAAGAAAATTTCACAGTTGATCCGATTTTTCCACTATGTGTGATGGCTAACTCAGCTACTTTTTGGGTTACTTCTTCTAAAGTCATATTGATTGTTTAAGGCCTCAAATAAAATGAAAAAGAGTTTGAATGACCACTTGAGATTTCTTTAAATACCGATTAAGATCAACTGTTACATTGTCAATTTATTCAACCTGAAAGTTTAGCTCATCGGTGCCCTAGTGAAGATGGCTCAACAATCCCCTAAGATAATTTAAAATATATCATAGGTTAATCATACTTATTTATTGCCTGCATGTGGCAGTATAGAGTTCAAAGTTAGTATTGAATTTCATACACATATATACTATCACTGAATTCAGTGATTGTTTTTCAATGAAACTGGTGGTTGGAGCTACATGTAAAAGAACAAGCTTTGTTTCAAGTCAATCGAAATAATAGTGTGTCAAAATATCAATTGGTAACAAATCGCTGATTGGAATATTGAGACGAAATAATAAAATTGATTCGAACTCAGTACTTATCAATACTGATATGGAAAAGAAATACTTTGCTGACCTCCATTGCCACCCGCATTCCAGGGCTTTTCACTGGATGCGCCATACCAGGCATGAAAGAAAAAAAAAGAAGTATAATCCATGGACCGTAGCCCTCTCTAATTTCAAGAAACAAAAAGCCGGAAAGCGGGCATTTTCATATTCACAGTGCGATCCTGTGAAGCTTTGGAACAGCAACACCAGACTGGTTTTCGCCTCCCTCTACCCATTCGAAAAAGGTTTCTACACGGGATCAGATAATATTGATAAAACCAAACTTGCAGATTTGCTTGGCAAGGCAGCCGGGGTTGGCCTCACCCTATTAATGCCGTGGAAATTAGTCTTTGCGGCCATCAAAAAAGCAGTACATGGCTTTTCAGGAGGCGAAAATAGCTTGCGGGACTACTTCCAGGCTACCTTGATGCGCATGCCTCTTAAACGCATTAATTACTTCGTAAGTCCTGAATATGACTATTATGAAGAGCTTATCCGCGAAAGGGATTTCTTAACATCTAAATCAGGGGTTACCTCCCGCAACGAAATAATCAATGCCGGTTTTTTCAAGTTTTTAAAATCAAAGAAAAAGCAAAGGCGAAAGCATCCCGAATCTCTCGAAGCCACAGGCCAATATGTTGTGTGCAAAAATTTTGGGGAAGTAAAGCAGACCATTGATGACGAAAACATCGCTTTTGTAATGACCATAGAGGGCATGCATTCGCTGGGTTATGATCCTAAGAAAATGGATAGGTCGCAGCTCATCGACCGAATCAATGCACTCAAAAACTGGGAATACCCTGTGTTCTTTGTCACGTTTGCCCACCACTTTCAGAACTATTTGTGCGGTCATGCCCATAGTTTGATAAAATCCACGAGTTGGTTTATGACACAGCAAGCAGATTTGAATGCTGGCTTCGTAAATGATGGAGAGGTTGCGGTCAGGCATTTACTCAGTCTCGATCAACAATTAAATCACGATCCGTCCCTTGGCAGGCGAATTCATATTGATCTAAAACATACAGCAGCTAAGTCCCGAAAATGGTTTTATCGTGAGATTATAGACAAACTTCCAGCAGGAGTTGAGCCCATTCCGGTAATCATGAGCCATTGTGGTTACGCTGACCAACCAGACCTGGACAGCCTCATAGCCAATCAAGACAATGAAAATGATGACGACCTATCGCCAAATGGCTTCTATCCCTGGAATATAAACGCTTGTGATGAAGACATTCAGTATGCTGCTAAAACAGGCGGCCTCATTGGCCTCACCCTTGATCAACGCATACTTGGCGGTGGCACAAAACACAAAACTGGCAAAGACGCCGACCTGGCTTGGAGAAACTTAAAAGCTATGGTGGATGTGATTAAGGCAATGCCCAGTCACAAAGACAGGATGTGGCAAACCGTCACCATAGGCACCGACTTCGAAGGCTATGTAGACCCAGTAAACCGCTACGCCGACGCATTGGATTTTAAACTGCTGCGGCAGGATTTAATTGACAACATAAAAACCGACATCTGGAACAAAAGCCTGGGAGCCGACTACCTACTCAATTCTGAAGCAGACATTGAGCAAGTAGTTGACGACTTCTGCTTTGGCAATGCATGGAGGTTTTTGGAAAGGAATTTTACCTAAATATTAATCTAATGGTTCAATTGAGAAATTTATACACTACCAAATTCGGAATCATCTTTTTAACTCTTATATACACATCGGTTATTGGTTATACGCAAAGCAGCACTAGTGATGATGTAGCGAGTGTTAATAACAGTTCTTCAATAGTAGAATTTAGTGTGGGAGGTAACCTTAATCTAATTGAAGAAGGTTTCATTAACGGCCTCTATTACGATATAAATGCCTTTATTCCAGATCAGTGGAATCGATTCGGAATTGAGGGAAGGCTAGCTCAAGGTCGATTGGTTGTTCAGAATGATACTTCGAATCTGGTCACAACGTTTTCAGAAATTAGCTCAGATACAACGCAGTTGCTTAGACAAGATTTTCGATTCTTAGATTCTGAAAAACAATCATACCTCAACATCTCGATGAACCCAACTTATAAGTTTACCGAAGGGTTATTCGGTGTTTTGTTTATCGATTATTTTCAACAACGCATAGAGTCCACAGGAGAATTTATAGTTGAATCATCTGATACAATACCCTTTTCGCAGAATGTGAGAATTTCTCGAATCAATTTAGACAGAAGGAAGTCAGATCAAACGAATCATTTTTTCAATTATGCTTTGGGCCTGAAAATTTTCATTGAAGCAAGTGACAATGTAACATTGAATATAAAACCTACATTGGGTGCTAGTAACTTAGCCTCAAGCGGTGATCCAAGCATATTTTACTACACAAATTTTGAAGTTGAAGAACGAGAATTTGGATTTAAAATTGGAGGTGAAATACGAGGTTATATTGGCAAAAACAACCCAACACGTTTCAACGAACCTTTAGTCAATATCTACGCTGCTAAGATATTCGGATTTTCAAAACTTAAGGATCGATTATTCAATGAGGGTGGATAGAGATTTCAAGAGCTAAAACTTCATTGAAAATGCTGCAAACGTTTTTAAGGTTAATAATTATTGTTCCTCTTTTGACGACAACGATATCGGTCAAAGGTCAAGATAGTATTGCGTACACCTTTTTTATTCCTTCAGCTATAAAAACTATAGCTGGGCAACAACCAGACACTGAACTTTTTGACTTAACCTTCAATTTGAACGCTGGGCAGAGCAGAAATGTGTCTCGAGTGAATTTCTTCGGATCAATTGATCTTGCCCTCAGTGAAGCTGAATCAGACAGCACCAACTCCAAAAGCGATAAGGTTGTTGACGCGGGAATAGCAGTAAATGTTGATTTTGGGCATGATCTTAATAATAAAGAACTTCGAATTTATGTCGGTCCGGAACTTAAAATATTTAACACTAACACTTATTATGGGCTACACTTGGGAGGCATGCTGGTTGGCAATTATTTCTACTCATCATTTTTCAATCTAGGATACATCCGACCTTTAAATAAAACACTTCCATCAGAAAACTTACTTACTCAATATAAGAATAACTTACTCGCTGAGTTTGCTTTCACATCAGATGATGCTCCTGTTTTGAAAAATATCCGTGTGAAAGGTGGAGTTATTTTTCCTATTGACAAAAACGCATCAGATAATGATGTAACTGCTAGAATTGTAATTCAAGTTCCAATTGGTGGGATATACAGATTCGGGTACGTCAAAAAAAGCTATTGAAATAGATAACAATGAAAAAGCAAAACAGACAGCAAAAGACGTTGGTAATTGGATATTAGCAGCAGCAGGATTAATACTTCCGATTCTATAAGAACCATTTCATAACAAAATGCACCCCTCAATTTCCTATATTGAGGGGTTTATTTTTTTTATGGATTTTAAGCACTTAATCTACACTCCAAAGCAGGCTACCGAATGAACAAAAGCATGGAAAACATAAATAAAACGCCGTCATTTCGATACAGAGCTTGCCGTAGGCTTGCGAAGTGAGCAATCCCCTTCGGTTTACTACTGCATAGCCACTCACTTTATCTTTTGGGTTTCTACCAGCCCTTCAGGAGACCTCTCACCCTGAAGGGATTCGAGGTGACGTTCTTTGTATTTGGGGGTTCGAGGGTGACGAATGAACAATAGCATGGAAACATAAATAAAACGCCGTCATTTCGATACAGAGCTTGCCGTAGGCTTGTGAAGTGAGAAATCCCCTTCAGCTTACTTCTGCTTTAGCTAATCACTTTATTCTTTTCAGTTTACTACCATCCCTCTGGGAGACCTCTCACCCTGAAGGGATTCGAGGTGACGTTCTTTGTATTAGGGGATCCTCCAACTTAATTAAGTATCACTCGATTTCATTAAACAAATCCTTCCATCCAGCATTAATACTCTCGATTAATAGCACCTTTTTCTCTCTCCTGTATTTCTTTATCTGCTTCTCCCTTTCAATGGCTTCCTCAATTGAATGAAAGTTTTCGAAATAAACCAGTTTGAAGGCATTGTATTTTGCACTGAAACTCTTCGGATATCTCTTGTCTCTATGGTCTATCATTCGGTTTAATAAATCCGAGGTAACACCAGTGTAAAAAACAGTGTGGTGCTTGTTGGTTAAAATGTAAACTGACCCGCCACGTACCATTATTAAACTTAATTAAAACGCCGTCATTTCGAACAAACGCAGAGAGGAGAAATCCCCTTTAGTTTATTACCAACCCTTTAGGAGACCTCTCACCCTAAAGGGATTCGAGGTGACGTTCTTTGTATTCACTATCCCGAAGGAGGAGCACCTCTCTTCTACGTCGGTTCGAGGTGACGTACTAAACTATACACAGCTCCTTCAACAAAGTTCCTAATCCTAAATCTATCGGGATGAGAAACACAATCTAACTGAATTGACAAACGGCTTAACCAATTATTCCTTCATCCATTATCTTAACTGGATGAAAAAGCTCCTTACCTACCTCCTACTCTTTCCATTTCTACTGAATGCTCAGCATGAAAAGGATATAAAAGCGCTTGATAGTTATGTGCAGCAAGGCATGAATGATTGGAAAGTGCCTGGATTGTCTATAGCCGTGGTGAAGGATGGCAAGCAGCTCTTTAGCAAAGGATATGGTGTACTAGATGTGGAGTCACAAACCAAAGTGACTTCTGATTCAAGATTTATGATTGGATCAACTACAAAGGCTATGACCGCTACAGCCCTGGCCATATTGGTTGATGAAGGCAAAATAAATTGGAATGATAAGGTGATTGATCACTATCCAAAGTTTCAGCTATTTGATGCTTACGCCACCAGAGATGTAACCATCATCGACTTATTGACTCACAGAGCCGGACTTGGTAATGCTGATTTTCTATGGTCGTTGAACGATATATCTTCAGAGGAAATCGTGGAAAGGTTAAAGCTATTGGAGCCTGCATATTCGCTTAGAGCCGGGTACACTTATCAAAACATCATGTATTTGGTGGCAGGCTTTGTCATTGAAAAAGTAAGTAGTCAACCCTGGGCATCTTTTGTGAATGACCGAATTTTTGAGCCTCTTGAAATGACGAGAACAAGGGCCCTTTATGCTGATCTTGAAAACGAAGACGGTTACGTAAAGCCGCATCATTTAATTGATGGAAAGGCAACCATCACTAATATGCTTACCGCCGACAAGGTAGCTCCTGCTGGTTCCGTTTGGTCCACTTCAGATGACATGACTAACTGGATGCTCATGCTTCTTGATAGTGGTAATTTTAAAGGCAAACGAATTGTAAGTAAAGAGAGAATAGCCGATCTCTGGAAAACATACACTATCATTCCCAAGGACCAGTTTTACCCAACTACTCAAATTACCAAACCGAATTGGACTACTTATGGTCTAGGTTTTTTTCAACATGATTATCAAGGCTATCAATTGCAGTTTCATACGGGTAGCTTACCTGGATTAACAGCAATTATCGGTTTAGTTCCAGAAAGAGATTTTGGAGTTTACGTTTTTGGCAACCTTGATCATGCCGAACTCAGGCATGCCTTAATGTATAAAGCGATTGACCTGTTTCTGGGTTTTGGTGAGACAGATTGGAACAAGGAGTTCCTTGATCTTTATGGTGGTATCCAATCAGCAAATGAAAAACGCCAGGAGGAAAGCTTTCAGGGGCGTAACATGGACACCTCACCAAGTTTAGAATTGAGTGAATACGTGGGTGTTTACAGCGATCCACTTTATGGAAAAGTAGAGGTTTCTATGAAAGATGGAGTTCTGAACGTAAAGTTCAATAGTTTATTCAGTGCCAGCCTTTCTCATTGGCATTATGATACGTTTAAAGGTGATTGGAACCAACCATATTCTACTCCCAATCTGTTCACGTTCACTTTGAATGATCAGGGCCAAACAGCTACTTTTAGTTTCAATGGAATTACTTATCGAAGGGATAAAGATTAATTTGTTGAACTAGTATTGGCTATTGAATCTTACTCCGCACCAAATTAATCTCCTCTTCAGAGCAAAGGCCTGAGTCTGACAGTAGGGTTAGGATGTACCGGGTGAAATTCTGATCAACTTCAAACTTTTCAATCCTGGCGACTGAATCTATGATCATTTGTTTGTCAGACGGCATGTTTTTGCTGAAGCCTAAAATACCGGGGATGTTATATTCGATACCAAAGCGCAAAAACCTGATTTCAATTTCTGAGGCATCAAGGTCAACGGCCTTTTGCATCATTTTATTGAATTTTTTGAGGTAAAGCAGCTTCTCTACCGGGTTCCATTCTTCCTGAGCTTTTAGTGCTTCGGCAGCCGCCTGATAGGCCATTTCAATTGGTGTAGGATTTTTAATGCCTTTCACGATACTTAAGAATTCCGGGATTTTTTCAGCATCCAGAACTGCGGCATGAAATACCTTTCTTAAGTTCTGGGTGGGGACAGTACTGGCTATCGCTGAGAAGGCCAGGGCTGCTACAAATATGAGAATGCTAATTCTTTTCATTTCGGGTTAAAATGCAAGCTAAAGACGTATTCTTGGGGTCTTTGGTTGCTACAGGTTTAACAAATATTTACGATAAAACATTCATTCGGGGTTTTGTCCATATTATCATCGGAAGAATGCTATTCCTGACACTTGACACCTTAACGTTGCTTCTTATTTTTGCCTATGCCAACTGCAATAAAAGAAACCAATTTTCAGCTTCCCGGACAGCGAAGTAAATATGCCGGAAAAGTGAGGGATGTATACGATGTTGACGGCAAGCTAGTGATGGTTGCCACAGACAGGATTTCCGCTTTCGACTACATTTTACCAAGGGCCATACCGTACAAAGGGCAGGTGTTGAACCAGCTGGCGGCCAAGTTTTTATCAAAGATTGAGGACATAGTACCTAACTGGGTAGAAGCCACTCCTGACCTAAATGTATCAGTTGGTTTAAAGTGTGATGTTTTTCCGTTGGAGATGGTGATCAGGGGCTATGTTACCGGTCATGCCTGGCGGGAATACAGCTCAGGAAAAAGGATTCTCTGCGGTGAGTCAATGCCTGATGGTTTGAAGGAACATGACCCATTCCCCTCTCCTATTATCACCCCTGCTACCAAGGCAGAAGAGGGCCATGATCTCGATATATCCAAAGAGGAAATACTAAAACAAAAAATAGTGTCTCCAGAAGTTTATGAGCAATTGGAGGCATTCACCATCGCTTTGTTTAAAAGAGGAACTGAAGAGGCAGCAAAGCGGGGCCTCATCCTGGTTGATACCAAGTATGAGTTCGGCCAGGTAGATGGCACCATCTACTTAATTGATGAGGTGCACACGCCTGACTCTTCAAGGTATTTCTATGCTGACACTTATGAAGAAAATCAGCGCAAGGGAATTCAGCAAAAGCAGTTGTCAAAAGAGTTTGTTAGGCAATGGCTCATATCTCAGGGGTTTCAAGGTTTAGAGGGGCAAAAAATGCCATCTATGAGCGATGAGGTTGTTGAATCCATCAGTAACCGGTACATAGAGCTTTATGAAAAAGTAACCGGCGAAGATTTTATAAGAACAAATGCCGGTGATCCTGTTGAGAGAATTGAGAAGAACATTCTCAAGTACCTGGCTCAATAACGGTTTTAGGATAAAAAGTAAGATATTCGCAATTCTGAATAACTAGCACAAAATGAAATATTCAATTGACAAGCAAGAGAAATACAGTGTAATTAAGGTTGATGAGGAAAAGCTTGATTCAACAAAAGCACCCGATTTTAAATCAAGGTTTGTTACCCTTCAGGCTGAGGGTGTAAAAAACCTGGTCGTTGACTTATCCCCTGTTAAGTATATAGATTCTTCAGGGTTAAGTGCCCTATTGGTTGGCAACAGGCTATTTACTGAAGCAAAAGGTGCATTTGTGATTTCCTGCGTCAATGATCATGTAATGAAGCTCATTACTATTTCGCAATTGGATAAAGTACTGGAGATCCTTCCATCTGTAGAAGAAGGCGTGGACAGGGCCATGATGAATGCTCTTGAGAATGACCTTAATGCAGGTGAATCCGGTAAATAACCCAATTACAATTTGACCTTCCGGCTTAAAATTCTAGGTTCCAACGCCGCAGCTCCGGCCCACAACAGGAACCAGACATCACAATTATTACAAGTCCGGAATTCTGTTTTTTTGATTGATTGCGGTGAAGGCACACAGCTTCAATTAAAAAAGCACAAAGTCAAATTCAGTAAGATCAACTACATCTTTATAAGCCATTTGCATGGTGATCATTATTATGGCCTAATAGGCTTGATATCTACAATGCACCTTTATGGCCGAACCACCACACTTAACTTATTCGGCCCTCCAGGTTTGTTAGAAATCATCTCCCTTCAGCTGAAATACTCAGACACCTCCCTCAAATTTGATATCAACTTTAAAGAGTGGACCCCAGAAATGAGTGAGGTCATTTTTGAAAATAATTACATGACTGTTGAAACCTTCCCTCTTAATCACAGGATTAGCTGTTCTGGTTTTGTGTTTAAAGAGAAACCGCTCAGCAAAAAAATAATTAAGGAAAATTTGCCTGCTGATATTCTCCCTTCACAAATAGCCATTTTAAAAAAAGGGCAGGATGTGAAGGATGGCAATGGTGAAATTTTGTTTGCAGCTTCTGATTATACATCAGACCCCAGGGATCCGTTTATTTACGCTTTTTGTTCTGACACCAAATTCACAACTGACATAATTCCTTATGTTAAAAACGCTGACCTGATCTACCACGAGGCCACATTTATGGAGGACATGGCAGACAGGGCTGAGCTGACCTACCACTCCACCGCAAAGCAGGCAGCGGAGTTAGCCAAAAAGTCGAATGCCAAAAAGCTCATACTTGGGCATTTTTCAACCAGGTATAAGGAGCTGGAACCTGTTTTGGCAGAAGCCAAAGAAATTTTTGAAAACAGCTATCTTGGGCTGGAAGGAACAGATTTCATTTTACTAGAATGAGCCTCAATCAAGACAAGAAAACAACTCTATTCATTGTCCTTGCGGGGATATTCCTGACCAACGCCATTGTTGCTGAGATAATTGGGGTAAAGATTTTTTCAGGTGAAGCTACACTTGGGCTTGAGCCGGCAAACATCCGGTTATTTGGTGATTTCGTTCTGGATTTCAACCTAACAGCCGGAGCGGTAATTTGGCCAGTTGTATTCATCACAACCGACATCATCAATGAGTATTTTGGGAAGAAAGGCGTTCGACAGATTTCATTCCTGACGGCTGGATTGGTGGCGTTTGTTTTTCTGGCGATTTATATAGTTACGCTGTTGCCACCTGCGGATTTTTGGCTTGAGATTAACGAAACTGATGCGAATGGAAACCCTTTTAATATTGATTATGCATTCAAAACCATTTTCAGGCAGGGTTTGGGAATCATCATTGGGTCGCTGACGGCATTTTTGATTGGTCAATTGCTGGATGTTTATGTTTTTCAAAAGCTCCGAAAAATTACCGGGCCAAAAATGATCTGGTTGAGGGCAACAGGTTCCACTCTTGTGTCTCAATTCATCGACAGCTTTGTGGTTTTGGTGATTGCTTTCTACATCTGGGGCAACTGGAGCTTCAGCCAGGTAATGGCAGTTGGCATAATTAACTATATCTATAAATTTTCAGTAGCTATTTTGCTGACCCCTTTAATCTATCTGGGTCACTATTTGATTGATCTATACCTGGGTAAAGAACTAGCTGAGCAACTCACTGAAGAAGCTGCTGATGGTAGCAAGGATTTTATTTAGGCTCAGATCATTTAATATCGTCTCACTAATTAAGCATTCGCGGGATTTGACTAATTTGAACTGATCATCCAATCAATCCAATATATGCTCATAAGGCCTGCCATAGCAGCTATCACTATTCTTATTTCATCAAGCACTTTTTCTCAAACGCCAGAGCAGCGATACTTCGAATGGACAAGTTTACCCTTTAGTAAAGAGGAACTCAGCCTGCGAAGGGCAAACCTCATTGATAAACTAAATTCCCAGGGTAGCAGCGGCCTGGTTTTGATTCCATCCAGAGATGGCCGATCGCATGGCGAAACTTACAGGGAGTTAGATGATTTCTATTATTTCACTGGTCTGGAGTTACCTAATAGCATCCTTGCCCTCGATGTTGCCGACAAGTCTATGGTGCTATATGTGCCGGAGAGAGACATCAGGTTTGAAAGTAGTTCCAGGCCTAATGATTTTCCAGGGAGGCCCCTGTTAAATGATTCGGAGATTTCAAATAAAAGCGGACTGACATTCGAGAACATCAAGGGTTTACCAGCGCATCTGGAAAAGCTATCCGGTCACACAACAATTTTATTGAGTAGTGGCAACAGCGGGGATATAATTTACCCATCAAATGATTTCGTTACTTCCATCTCCCCTATTCAGGTGTTGATCCGGAGTTTGCAAAAGTTTGATTCTGGCCTCGAGTTTCAAAACATATATTCAGCTGTAGCCGAGTTGCGAATGGTCAAATCCCCGGCGGAAATTGAAACGATGCGGAGAGCTACGGACATCAATGTTTCAGGCATAATGACTGCGGCTAAGGCGATAACTCCAGGCAAAAGTGAGCGATACCTCGAGGGCGTTTTAGAAGGTGATTACAAAATAAACGGAGCCCAAAGACTGGCATTTGGTTCTATCATAAAATCAGGCCCTAACTCCTTATGGCCTTGGAGGATACTTGCAACACATTACGATCGAAGAAACCGCTCAATGGAAACCGGGGACATGGTGATTTTCGATGTGGGCTGCGAATACAATTATTATGTAAGTGATGTTGGCAGGACTTTTCCTGTTTCTGGAAAATTTACAGATCGACAAAAGGAAGTACTGGAAATGGAGGTTCAGATAGCTGACCAAATAATCGATTACATCAAACCGGGCATCACTTTTTATGATCTGAAAAAATTTGTAGACAGCATTATCCCGGCTGAGGCCAAACAATATATGCAGGCAGGCCTCCACTTTGGCCATCATTTAGGGCTCTCAACTGGGGACCCCAACCTGCCAGATGCTCAGTTGGCACCGGGAATGATATTTACGGTGGAGCCGTGGTATTACAATCATGACGAGGGCATTTCAGTTTTCACAGAAGATGTAATACTCGTTACCGAAGATGGCAATGAAAACTTAAGTGCCAATCTTCCCCGATACCCTGGAGATATTGAAAAACTAATGAAGGAATGAAGCAGATTTTACTTTTATATTTTCTTGTGCATTCAAGCTGTTTCGGCCATGCACAGGGCATCACTTTCAAATCAAATTCACGGTTGATTTTGGGGGATTTTAAAGAAAAAACAGCTTCCATCGGCTTTGGGGATATCGACAATGATGGTGATGAAGATGCTATAATTGCCAATGGCCGGCATTGGCCTCAGCCTAATAGAATAATGCTCAATAATGGCCGTGGGGTTTTTACTGTTTCTAAATATTTAGGTGATTTAAGCGAAACGAGTTACGCTACAGAATTAGCAGATTTTGATGGTGATGGTGACCTGGATATTGCTGTTGGCAATGACATGGCGCCAAATGTCATTTTTATGAATGATGGCGAAGGCAACTTTCGACAAGTTGGCAATTTTGGAGAACGATACTCATCCACACGCAATCTGAAAATTGCAGATATAGACAATGATGGAGATGAAGACATTCTAATTACCAACCGCGGCATGGAGAATGAAATTTGCTTGAATGACGGTTCCGGGGGGTTTGCCGAGGTGATAAATTTCGGTACAAACAATGATTCTACAATTGATGTTGAAGTAGTGGATATCGATCAGGACAATGATATGGATTTGGTTTTGGCCAATCGGGATGGCCAACAAAATTTTGTGTACCTGAACGATGGCGGGATGAGATTAGACACAAAAATTCCATTCGGAACTGGCACCGATGAAACCAGGGCTGTAGAAGCAGCGGACATCGATAATGATGGTTTTATAGACCTTATTACAGCGAATATTGGTGAACCAAATGTTGTTTATTTCGGAGCAGAAGGTTTGAACTTTACAAGGAAAAGCACCTTTGATCCTGGAAAAAACCGTAGCTACTCACTAACGACGGGTGATTTAAACCTGGATGGAACTATCGACATTGTCGTCGCCAATTCAGGTGAACCCAATAAGGTGTTTCTAAATTTGAATAATGGAGAGAAATGGGATGAAATCAAGTTGAATAAGCAAAAATTAGCGACTTATGATATTGCTTTAGCTGATCTCAACAATGATGGCCGTTTGGATATTATCGAGAGTAATTCAGATGATATCAATTATTATTACCTCAACATCGAAGCTAAGAGGTAACTCATAGAATTTTTATTCCCTGATCAACTCACCAGTTTCCCGATCATAAGGAATAATATTATCCCATTCATCTGCACTTGACCTGGCAACCATGGCAACAACTGGCTCCGTCTCGCTCATATTAAAAACTTCATGCGGCACACCCGGTTTGATGTAGATAAAATCCCCGGCAGTGTTTTCCATGGTTTTCTGAAGCTTATGGCCATACTCGTGTCTAACATCGCCTTCAAGGATATAAAGCATAAGGTCAAAGCCATCATGGATGTGCGCATAGGCTACTCCACCCGGCGGAATGGTAGCTATGTTCATAGATAGCTTTGTAGAGCCGACATTCTTGGCCGACATCCCCTGCCGATATTGAATGTTGTTCCAACCCCTTTTCTTTCCTCCTCCCCTAATGGTCAGAATTCCGTCACCATCTTCTACCGCATTTTGGTCAATTTGGTCGTTTTGATCTTTTAACTCCTTCATCATTAATTCATTTTTCAACGGCATACTCATCCCCATAATATTTACTGGTAATGCCGGTATGGAATTTTATTGCTGATATTGGTTCATATTTAACTGGTTCTAGCCCCGGTAAGACCTCAAGGATTTCATCCTCCCATACATACACCGCCATGGGTATTGTAATTCTCGGTTTGTTGAGTGGTGCATTTTTTGGCTTGCTCACCCTGTGGGTAGTTGAAGGCAGCCGATCATTTGTAATGCGTTGCATATAGTCACCAGTATTCAGGATAATTGTACCCGGGTCAGGGTTGAGGCGAATCCATTTGCCATTTGCTCTATTATAAACTTGTAGTCCATCCACGCTCTGGGCTGGCAGCAAAGTGAAGAGGTCAACATCTTCGTGGCCCAGCATTCGCCCAGCACCTGACTCAAGATCCTGTGCACTAATAGGCGGATAGTAGTTCAACCTAAAACCGAAGTTCGTCCCGGTTAGCCTGTTGTCATACAAATGTGGATCACAACCTAAATATTGCAACACACTTTGCATAATGGGCAAAATCAAGCCTTCATGCGCTGATACAATCTGCCTGAAAAAAGGCTCATAATCCGGCCTGGGCCAATAGTCCGATTCACTGAAACTCGGGTTATCATCCAGATCAAATGCCCTCCTGCAAAAAACCCATCCTTCAACCAAATCAGGGTGGATAATTGTTGTCTCCTTTATTGGAAAATAACCCTGGTTTACTGATCCGTGGCGCTTTGCCTCATAAGGCATCCTCTCAGCAAGTGGTATTTTTTCAAAAAGTTCGGCGATTTTATTCTCAGCCTCAGAATATAATGAAGTGTCTACTCCATGGCCTGATAGAACTGCAAAACCAATTTCTTCCAGAGCTTTGCCAAGCTTATCAGCAAAAGCTAATTTTCCAGCTGCTCCCCCGTTGAAGAATTCCTGCATATCGCAAGTTTGAATCTCAAAATCATTATCAAACTCATCCTTATCAGCAGCTTCAACCAGGCGATACTCCTGGTCTTTGTTCACACCCTCGTACTTTTTAAACTCCTGATTTACAGCGTGAAT
This sequence comes from Cyclobacteriaceae bacterium, assembly GCA_040222875.1. Lineage (GTDB taxonomy): Bacteria > Bacteroidota > Bacteroidia > Cytophagales > Cyclobacteriaceae > JAJCYL01. The sequence goes on from JAVKCG010000034.1 coordinate 125,814, forward strand.
TCCATGTTCTTTGCTCTCTGCCATAATATTTTGATCAAGTTTAAATTTAGAAAATGTCAGGAGAAATTAGCGTAAAGGTAGCCAAGAAGAACGGCCAATAGTGTCAAAGGAATTACCGATTTGAGCCAGGCCTTTACAAATGAAGTGTGCGCATAAGGAATCACACTTTTATACTTCATGCTGTTAACTCCATAGAACACACCTATCACAACCATCATGCTTCCAAATACCTGCATTCCAGAACCAAACACCAAATCTAATGGCCCAATAATTTCAGGATAGAAGGCACTGGGAGCTGCCAATATGATCTGAAGCAATCCAAAACCGCCAATCATCTGAATATTAGAAACACCTCTGAATTTCAAACTTTTCAAGGGTACCTGAAAGGCTGCTATCAAGGACAAAAGTGCAACCAGGCCCAATGATACCAGGAACAATGTACCAATCCATCGGCCTGCTGGCATTACACCAAACAGTTCAGGTAATGTGTTGAAGATCAGCGAAGGGCCTGCATTCATTTCTAAACCGAAGACTAGAATAGCAGGGACAATGAACAAACTCACCAAAACTGAAGACCCTAAATCGCCGAGACCAGTATACAGTGCAATCTTTCCTATTGATTGGTTCTCAGATAGATATCCAGAGTAAACAATAACAAAAGTGCCCCCAAGGCCTAACGAGAAAAATGCCTGCCCTAGAGCGGCAAAAATGTTTGTGGCATTAATTTGAGTAAAATCAGGTGTGATAAAAGTTATGACTTCATTTATAGCATTTGGCAGCGTCCATGCATAACCTATCATATAAAGTATAGACAAAACAAAAAAAGGCATTATGATGGTTGAGATACGTTGAATGCCCTTTTTTAAGCCAAGAAGCACCACCCAAAGGCAAATTATTATGATCAAAATTGTGAGGAGGTATTGGAGTACCCCATCAGCAAGGGAATAATTAAAACCTTCGATATTTTCTTTGGCAAACCCATTCAACAAAGAAAATCCGGCAGTATACCAAACATTGGCCACCACCACCGCATAATATGACCCAGCGATTGTAACCACGCTCACCAGCAGATAGCCCAGTAATCTGCCCCAAATTCCATTAAATAATGATTCGAAGGCTGTTACAGTCCCGCCAGGATTGTTTTTACCAACAGCCATTTCAGCCATCAAGGCCGGAATTGCAAATAGAAGTGTGAATGCCAGATAAATGAACAGAAAAGCGCTTCCGCCATTGCTGCCCATCATATAGGGAAACCTCCATACATTACCCAGCCCAACAGCAACACCAATCATGGTGAGGGAGGCAGCCAAACGTGAGGAGTATTTAGAAACAGTCAATGGTGAGGTTGATTAAAAAGATTGAACAGATTTATGATCTTCTTTAATTTCCTTTTTAATCAATTTTTTTTCTAATTCAATGGCCCTTTTTCGTTGTTCAAATTCACGTTTTTTTAAATGGCTTGAATGAAGCTCTTCTGTTGGGCCACTTAAGCTCAGCCTATAGTTGAGCCCACCTAAGCTTGTCATTTCTGCATTTTCGAACATCTCTGCTTTCTTATTTCGACCCCTTAGGAACATATCACTGAGGCTAATCATTATATCCATTTCTAACTGGCCGCTCTCTTCATATCTGCCAAAAATCAAAAAGTTTGATTCTGTAGTTTTAATAACTGTGGGCGGAACAATAATCTCGTTTGTATCAAAATAGAAGTAAAGATCAGAAGCTGCCACTCCAAGCGTATCCAGATATTCTTGTTTGATGAATTTCATGGCCTGGGTTATTGGGTCAAACTCGATCAATTGAATGTCAACATCAGTTAAATCCACTAGACCAGAGGTCACTTCAAAGTCTCGCTTAATCGGGTCAAATGTTAAGTCAATCTGACTATTAAAATCGATTTCACCAATCACATGCTCCTCGCTTAAAAGGTCTTGATCGAAATTATCATTTTGGCTCAAAAAGGTCTTTACATCTATGTTTTTCCCGTTCAATAACAATTCTCCATAAAAGTGCTCACCATTGTGCAATACCCTAATATCACCGGAAAATGCTCCGGAGTATGCGTTGTTACTGAAGTGCACATTACCACGGTTTTCAGTCATGTGAACGTCTACCTTGTTGTTGTAGAAGTTGTTCTTTTTATACAAAACATGCTTGGCATTCAGATAAATGTTCAATGATGATAGATCCCACCATTCTATAATTGGCGAATCAAAAGTTGAGTTAGTCTCAGAAGGCACTTCACCATCAGATAGGTACTTATCCAATTCAAGGAAATTGACCACAACATTAACGGCTCCTGTGGCTTTTTTCTCTTTTAAATTGATATCAAACGGCCTCGTTATTTTAAAAATCCCAATCTCGTTGGTCAAGTGTAGATGATTGACAGTATAGATATCCTTGCTGCTTTTTATATCAGCACTCTTGATATTGTACGACATCGAATCATAAATAAAATCATCTACAACCAACTCTAACTCGAAATCGATCTGATGATTTGTCTCCTTTTTGGGGTTTTCGTCATCAGGGTCAAGTGCCTTTATTGGCCATTTAAGTTTCTCAAATTTTGATTGAATGTTCAAGAGCCCGGTCATATCGCCAGTGCTATTGTGAAGTGACCCATTCAGGGCTACATGCCCACCAAACACGTTGAAATTCATCAGGTCAATCTGGTAGTTGTGATTGGCATAGAACATTGAAGTATTCAAATTTTGAATCATTAGATCTTCATAAATCAATGTATCTAATGTTAACCCAACCCTGGCATTAACAAACACTGGGAGTACGGGTATTTTACCATTTGTTGAATCCTGCCGAGATGCCAGCTCAAACCTGCCAAGGCGTAAGTTCAAATCACTATCTATTACTTCGCCCTCTATGTCCATCAGTATCGGCGCATAATGTTTAATGGTGCCGTCAAGCTTAAATTCAGACCCATGATAATAGCCGATCAGGTTATTAAAAGCTATTTCCTGATTGCTAACTTCTATCTTACCATGAATGTCATGAAAAACAATTGGCATATCATGTAGCGCCAGCCTCACACCCTCAAGGTTCACATACCCGTGGTACTTTTCATTGGTATTAAACCCTTCCCTAAAATCACTGAGCTTTCCTGCAAAATCCATATCGATTGTGACGGCTCCATCCATTGCCTGAATGATGTCTGGTAAGTTTACGTAATCAGAAATATCCCTCATTTTCATATGGGCTTTGATATTTGTGCTTACATGCGGATCATTAAAGTTTACTATTGAAAAATCTGATCTGATGTAGCTATCACCCAATTGAGCTTGGGCAGCAATTATGTGCAATTCGCTTGTTTCGGGTGCCCTCCCAATACCGTTAGTATATGATCCTGAAAAATGTATGTCTTTAATTAATTCCGGATGCTCACCATTCTGAAGGCTGGCATCCTTAACAACAAATGACACATCCGTTTGTGGCTTTTTCACCATATCAGAATAGCCATGAATGGCCATCTTCAACATTACGGAAGCCTCTTTGTTTACCTGCGTGAGTTCATGCTGCACACCATCTGGAATGAATCCGATCAGAGAATTTAGCTTTGTGTCTTCCGCTTCAAATTGAAGATCAATTTGATTGCCTACCTCTAACTTCGATATGCTCCCTTTAACTGTTAGCGGGGTTTCATCAACATCCACATTGCCATTTTCAAAAATAATTGAGCCGTCGTTCTTGCTAATTTTCACCAGTGCATTCTGTACAATAAGATCATGGTTATTGAGATAAACCAAACCTGTACCACCCCGTGGATCAACCTCACCATGGGCGGTTCCAGAAATTACTAATGTGTCTGGATCAGCTAGTATATTTAATTGGGCAGCCTTGACCTCAATATCGTAATTCTGCTCTTTGAACTCGTTTACTATTCGTACACGGGAGTTGGTGATTTTGATGTTGTATGATGGGATTTCAATCTGAGCGCCAGTTGGATTATTCCCCTTTTTGAACTTTAGGGTAGACCTCGTCGAATCCTCCCTCACGTGATTTTTAAAGAAAGCTTCATTTATTTGAAGGTCGTTCATGGCGTAATTGCCATTGACAATCTTTCTAACGCTTACATCGGCACTGACCATCCCCACCTTCAAAATGGTATCTATTTCATCATAAACCATTAAATCACGAACCGTAAGCCTGGCATGATTAAAACGCTTTGTAAAAGTGATGTCAATATCTCTGTAGGCAACCGATCCCACTACCACCTTGTCAATCTCAGCTAGTATTTTATTGTTCAGCTCATTTTGATCATAAATAAAGTTGTAATAGACCTCAAAGGCTATCAGAAGGAGCAGTGGTATTCCAACAACCACTGATAACAGCACATAGAGCAGTTTCTTGATCTTAATCCCTTTTAGAAAGCGTTGAATATACTAAGAGATTCTGATCATTTATGTTTCTAATTCATTAGCGCTCTGCAATAAATTATAGTGAACCAAATGAACATTAAAAATAAAACCACTCTTTCTCCAAAAGGCTGATAACTTACACCATAACACATACAAGCACTAAACATGCCTCCAATTTCACTACTTATCCTCATCGGGGCTGCTTTAGTTGCCCTCTGGTTGTTGTTCTACTTAATTCCAATCAATTTATGGATAACCGCTACATTCTCCGGTGTCAAGGTCAATCTTATGGATTTGGTATTTATGAGATTTAGGAAGGTGCCTCCTAATCTGATCGTCAAATCTTTGATTCTAGCCATAAAAGCAGGAATTAAGGATGTTACCTCAGTTCAACTTGAAACGCATTATTTAGCTCACGGTGATGTAGAAAAAGTTATTAAGGCACTCATAATGGCTGATAAGGCAAACCTGAATATGGATTTTAAACAGGCTACCGCTATTGACCTTGCTGGCCGCGATGTACTTGAAGCAGTCCAGGTTTCAGTAACTCCATATATAATTGTTGTGCCATCCATTACCGGTGTCTCTGTAGATGGTATCCAATTGATTGCGGAAGCAAGGGTAACAGTCCGAACCAACCTACAGCAATTGGTTGGAGGTGCTGGCGAAGAAACAATCAAAGCAAGGGTTGGTCAAGGCATCATTTCAAGAATTGGAGCTGCTAAAAATTATTTGGAAGTTCTTGAGCGCCCTGAAGACATCTCCCGTTTCGTTTTAGCGAACGGTCTCGATGCAGGTACTGCCTTTGAAATACTTTCTATCGACATCGCAGATATAAACATTGGAGTAAACATCGGAGCCAAGCTCCAAATTGACCAAGCAATGGCTGATTTAGACATAGCTAACGCAAAAGCAGAAGAACGAAGAGCGATGGCTGTTGCCTTAGAACAGGAGATGTCTGCTAAGGTTCAGGAGCAGCAGGCAAAGGTAATTGAGGCGGAGGCTGAAATTCCGTTAGCATTATCAGGAGCACTAAAGAGTGGTTTATTCTTTAAGGGGCAGGTCAAAATAAAATAGGTTTGATAGTCTGTAGCCATTAACGAATCATTTTGTCAGAATTAGTCTTCAAAGTTTATTGAGATCATTTTGGTTCTGATATATTCGAACGAATTCAATAATTGATCTCATGCTTGAAAATCTTTTCACCCTGTTCATGCTCATTATACTCCAGGCCGTTCTTGGCTTTGACAACCTGCTCTACATATCACTTGAGTCTAAAAGGGCTCCAGTTGATCAACAAAAACGGGTTCGCAGCTGGGGTATTGGTATTGCAATCGTGTTAAGAATTGTGCTCTTGTATGTGCTTGTAAACCTCGTTCAATATTTCCAAGACCCGGTTTTTAGCATTCACTTATTTGATTGGATAAATGCTACATTCAATATCCATAGCCTGATTGTACTTTTTGGTGGGGCTTTCATTCTTTACACCGCTGTAAAAGAAATCTGGCATTTAGTTTACCTTGAAGAACATGGTAATGCAGCTCAGAAACCAACCTCTATCAATAAGATCATTATAATGATTGTAATTATGAACCTGGTTTTCTCTTTTGACTCAATTCTTAGCGCTATGGCATTGAGTGATGTTTTTTGGGTGATGGCAACAGCCATAATTATAAGTGGTATTCTTATGATCTGGCTTTCTGGTAGTGTAACTCAATTTCTTGCAAAAAACCGGCTCTATGAAGTGCTTGGGCTGTTTATCCTATTTTTAGTCGGTGTGATGCTGGTTTCAGAGGGTGGTCATTTAGGGCATATTGAGCTCTTTGGAAATGAAATAACCCCAATGAGTAAAACCACATTCTACTTTGTGATTTTCGTATTGGTAATTGTGGATATAGTTCAGGGGAAGTATCAGAAGAAATTGATTGCTGCGAAAACCAGCCATTAAAAAAAGGAATGTATCTCTACATTCCTTTTATCTGAATATTTCAAATGTGTGGTTAAGCTGGCACTACACTCGCCGACTTAACAGTTTGAATTATTCTTTGTACTATTTTATATGGGTCTGCATTGGAGGCAGGCCTTCGGTCTTCAAGGTAGCCTTTCCAGTCATTTTCAAGCACCCCAACTGGTATTCTTATGGATGCACCACGGTCACTTACACCATAGCTGAACTTATCAATTGATTGTGTTTCATGAAGGCCTGTCAATCTCTGGTCATTATCTGATCCATAAACTGCAATGTGGTCATCCTTTACTGGTGCAAATGCTTCGCAAATCGCTTTGAAGTATTCCTCACCTCCTATTTCCCGCATTTCTTTGTTTGAGAAATTGGTGTGCATTCCTGAACCGTTCCAATCTCCTTGGATTGGCTTTGGTCGTCTGTCAACGACAACGCCATATTTCTCAGCTATTCTGTGCAAAAGGTATCTTGCTACCCAAAGATCGTCCCCTGCTTGCTTGGCCCCTTTGGAAAAACACTGAAATTCCCACTGACCCATCATAACCTCAGCATTAATTCCGGTAATATTAAGTCCGGCTTCCAGGCAGATGTCAAGGTGTTCTTCAACAATATCACGGCCTGCAGCAGCACCTTCCCCAACTGAACAATAATAAGGACCTTGAGGCCCCGGAAAACCACTTTTAGGAAATCCTAATGGAATACCATTTTTATAGAAAACGTACTCTTGCTCAAAGCCAAACCAGTAATCACCAGTATCGTTATCAATTACTGCCCTGCTGTTTGTAGGGTGTTCCTTTTTATCCGCTCCATAAACTTCACACATTACCAGCCATGCATTTTTTCTTCCAGCATCAGGATAAATATTTACTGGTGTAAGCAAGCAATCTGAAGAGTGCCCTTCAGCCTGCTGGGTAGAGCTGCCATCAAATGACCAGTCAGGTACTTTTTCTAGATCCCCTTTAAAATTATCTGCATCAATAATTTTGGTTTTACTCCTTAAAACTGGTTCTGGTGTACTCCCATCAAGCCAGATGTACTCTAATTTAACTTTCGCCATGATTTTTTAACTAAATGAAGATTGAATTACGCTTTTTTATATTATTCTGATTGATAATCTATGCAAAAAAAGGATCATTTCTGCATTTAATCAATTATTAGGCTATTTAATAGTCAGTTAATGATACACCTGCTGATTTTTTAGGAAAGTTGCATCTTAATTGAAGCAAATCGGGTAGCAATTACAAAATTCGCAATTGATTCAGGTGAAATATTCACCTCAGTATTTTCCAAATGTGATAAACAGAAGCCAAGGCCCAGAGCGAATTGATAAGGACAAAAGGAAAGGCATTTATAGAAACCGCATTGATTATCAGGCATACTGAACAAATGCCATTGATAGATAGATAGGTGATTGAATTAGTGGAAAGCCTATTGGTTATTGAAAGAAAGTACGCCAATAAAAGGCCTAAAGCCCCTACCCAACCAAGAATTGTAATAATCATTTTGAGAAGATTTAGGCATCAGTTTCGAATGCCTGGGCCAAATCAAAGAAGCCGAAATTATGTCTGTATGCTTTAAACAGATTGGCGTTGTAATCGCTATACAACTCAGAAAACGAAGTCATAACCTTCGCCTTGATCTTAACAGAGCCATCAAAAATCTCCAGAATATTTATCTGCGGGATTACATATAATTCCGCATTTTCAGATACAACAACACTCGTATAAACCCTTTTAGTTTCACTTAAGAAAGCGTTATCTCCAAATGCTTCACCTGATTTAGCTACAGTAAGTTGTTGAAACTCATCATTTACGTCAATATTCAGTGCCACCTTACCATTTTTGACAATGTAAAGCGCATTGCTTGGGTCATTCCTGAAAAATACCACCTCATCAAGTGTATACTGCCTGAGATACATATGGGGCAGAAATTCATACATTTCCTCATAGCTCAATGACTCAAACAGTTTTATTTTACTAAGAAACCTGAAGAGGTTAATCTCTTCTTCTGAATATGACCTCTTGAATGGGTTGATCATGAGATTGAGGATAATTTGATTTGCAATTCTTCCTTTGTTGAACTTGTCACTTTGAACTTATCGGAGATTCTTTTACCCACTACCCATGCCACTTCATCCCCCGATAATAGAAGCAATTGCCGCTTTTTCAAGTTTAAAGGAATTTTATTGTCAATCATAAAATCGCTGATCTTTTTTTTACCCCTCATTCCAAGAGGCACAAACTTATCCCCATCTTGCCAGGTTCTTAACTTTAAAGGAAACTGAAGTTTATCATAATCAAGTTGCACCTGGTTTTTATTTTTAATCAACACATTATCAGCTTCCTTTTTCTTCTCAAAAATCAACTGGAGATATCGTGTTGAAAGCGTAGCAGGAAGCCTTGAAATTTTATAGAGTTCATCCTCCTGTTCATTTGGGGAAAGAATCAGTGTTCCCCGGTCTACATTCAAATGCCATTCGGTCGACTGAACGATGAGCCCCGTGTTCGATAATCCATCCAAAGCATTTTGTATCTGGGAAGCATTAAAACCAAAGTCAAACAGTAACTCTGAAAGCAGGGCACTCCAATTGGCTTTTAAAAACATTTTATCGCAATCAATTTTGAAATCTGGAGAAGACTCCGTCATCACATCACTCTTAAATTGATCCAAAGCCAATTCCCTGATTTGCTCAACCCTGGTGATGTGCCTGGTTAAGTTGGTGACTGCACTTTCAATATGCGGATTGATTCCTTTCAGCGCCGGGATAACCTCGTTTCTAATGGCATTCCGTTGATATTTGTTTTCATTGTTTGAATTGTCTTCTCTCCAAACCAATTCCGCATCTTTTGCATAACCTACTATTTCTGCCTTTGTTGCAAAAAGTAATGGCCTTATCGTACTCCCTACTCGTGGTTTAATTCCATGTAAACCGGCTAATCCAGTCCCCTTGGTCACGTTAAGGAGTACTGTTTCCAATACATCATTTTTATGATGAGCCGTAGCAATGCATGAGTAACCCCTCTCCGACGCCAATTCCTGAAACCACTCATAGCGTAATTCCCTGGCTGCCATTTGAATTGAAACTTTATGCTCACCTGAGTATTGCTCTGTATCAAATGTTTTAGCGTAAATCGGGATTTTTTTGACTTTTGCTACATCCTCAACCAACTGTTGATCAGCATCGGAATCCGCACCCCTGAGCTGATAATTACAATGAGCGATAGTTATCTCAAAACCAGTCTTACCGAATAAATCCAGCATCACCATTGAATCTACCCCTCCACTAATAGCCAGCAATATCTTATCTTGCTTATTACACAGCTTTAATTGATTGATAAAACCCAAAAATTGTTCGACCATCATCAAATTTATGCTATTGGTCAAATGAATCTTGGTGTTGATGCCAGATTATGAACAAATTTGCGGTCAAGTCGTTGATTCGTCAGTAAGTAATGAACCTAAAAACCTACATCGCTAAAACCTTGTTCTTAATAGTGCTGGCAGCATTTAGCATCGAGGTAGCTGCTGACATCTACCTTCCGTTCAAACACAAAGTGGAAATTGCCGACTTCGAAACTGAAAAAGAAGACAAAAAAGAAGAAGATAAAACCGATAAAGTAGTTGAGCAAAATGCAGATGTTATTTTAGTATCGGCTAAGCGTCTTAATTCCAAGTATTTGCATTTCAATATTCACCAATCTCTTTCTGGAGAAGTCATCTCACCTCCGCCGGAGGGATGAAATTAGCCTTCACATAATTTCATTTTTTATCTAATCTATTTCTACTTTTTTGGATCATGAAAAAAAGCATATTCGATTTAAATAACCTCAAAAGCGATTTCTCAGCAAGTATTATTGTTTTCCTCGTTGCTATTCCTCTGTGCCTTGGCATTGCCCTGGCATCAGGGGCGCCACTATTTTCTGGGCTCATAGCAGGCATGGTTGGCGGCATCGTGGTCACCGCTTTCAGTGGCTCTGCCCTGGGTGTGAGTGGGCCAGCAGCCGGCCTCATTGTGATTGTACTTGGCGCAATTAATGAACTTGGCTACGAAGCATTTCTGCTGGCTGTAGTCTTATCAGGGCTCATCCAGCTAATATTAGGATATGCGAGGGCCGGGGTCATTGGTTATTATTTTCCTTCGGCTGTGATAAAAGGAATGCTTACTGGCATTGGCCTTATTATTATACTCAAGCAAATACCTCATGCTGTTGGTTATGATGTTGATTTTCAGGGAGATGATTCATTTCTCCAGGCTGATGGTCACAATACTTTTTCTGAGCTTTTCTACATGCTGGACTACGTTTCACTGTCAGCAGTTATCATAGCCGCCACTGGTCTTGGCATAATAATTTTATGGGAACAGCCTTTTATGAAGAAAATCAAACTGTTCCAATTGATTCAAGGCCCTCTTGTGGCAGTGCTATCAGGAATTGGCTTTAACCTGTGGTTTGCACAATATCCATCCATGATTTTGACCAAAGACCATCTGGTAAATGTCCCCGTCTCAGAAGGGATACCGGGCTTTATTAATCAGTTTATACTTCCTGATTTTAGCGCTATAGGGAATTCAGAAATTTTCATCGTTGCAGTTACCCTGGCTGTGGTGGCAAGTCTTGAAACCCTTTTATGTGTAGAAGCCACAGATAAACTAGATCCTCAAAAGAGAATTACACCGACCAATAAAGAATTAAAGGCTCAAGGCATTGGCAACATGGTCTCTGGGTTAATTGGTGGACTGCCAATTACCCAGGTAATTGTAAGAAGTTCTGCCAACATACAGTCGGGGGGTAAATCAAAAGCTTCGGCATTCTTACACGGAATCTGGATATTGCTTTCAGCTATGTTCATACCACAGGTATTAAACCTGATCCCATTGGCTAGCCTGGCTGCAATCCTTCTAATTGTTGGTTATAAGCTGGCTAAACCAGCCATATTTATGGACATGTACAAAATCGGAAGAAGGCAATTCGTACCATTCGTAGTGACAGTTGTCTCAATTCTGTTCACTGATTTATTAACTGGAATTTTGATTGGCCTGGTCATAGCTATTTTTTACATCCTGTTAAATAATTTGAGAAAGCCATACCATATGAAGCAAGACACTACCAACGGAAAGCAGACATTTTATATTGAATTGGCCGAAGACGTCTCCTTTTTGAACAAGGCGAAAATACTTGAAACCCTGAAGGATATTCCCGATGATTCCGTTGTAGTTATTGATGCCTCAAAATCCCATAATATCGATTATGATGTTATTGAATTGATCGATGATTACCAGGAAAATGCGCATCACAGAGACATAGAATTGCAGCTACTTGGCTTAGAGCAAGGTGAAGAAGGAAAGGGTCACTGGACAAAACATTCACAAAAATTCAAGGAAGAATTAGAGGTCAATGTTGAGTCCTGAGTGCTATTTATCTAATTGAAAGGTTCTTGAAATATTAAACCCAAAGTGAATATCGCCGTCCCAGAAATCATCTTCGGTTTCTGTGATAAATGAGCGTTCAATTGTCATAATGGAGTTGGTAAGGTGCAACTGAAAAACATGACCACCTGTTTCGATATCAAATCCTATTGAAACCGAATTTAGGCTGGGCGAGTTGTCATGTTCATTAAACCTGTAGTAGTATTCCAGGTTGAGGGCAAGGCTTTGCGTAAGTTTTTGGCGTAGGCCCATTCCCAGTGCGAAAACTGTGTTTTCCTGGGTTAAGCCATTAACCAGGTTTCGGTTGACAATAGTAGGCGCTAATTGAAATGAAAAGTTAGAATTGAACTTACGGCCGATTATCACCTGATATGTGTAGGCCACCCGGTCTTTGAATTCTATGGTGGGATCCTCCGATTCCCTCGGGGTAGTTTTTATAGCCATTGAGGTAAATGCAACTACTGATACAGGTGCTCCCTCTGTCATTTGTTGAACCGCCTTATATTTCAAAAATCCATCAAATGACTTATCAAACGAACTTCTTCCAATTCCTATGTTAAACCTGTCAGAAATGCCATACTCCAGGCCAAGCCTAACACTGGAGTTGTCCAGCCCCCAAAGATTGTGAGCCCCTGAATTAAGTCGGCCGAAACGATGCGTTATCAAAAATTCTAATTCCCCTTTGGCCTTAGTTTTAACTGAGTGCCCTAAAATCACCCTTGAACCTTTAAATGTAGCTGTAACTGGTTCTGGTCCTCCCTCATCGTCATCCAGAAGACTGAATAGATTTTCCTGAGCTGAAGTAATAAAAGAACAAGCAACAAGACTCAAAACAGCGGTAGCTCTTGTAATTAATTGATAAAACAGCTTTTCAAGAGTCAGAGCCTTCATGCTATAGTACCTTAATCTCATATTTTCTTGTATTCAAACGAAATCGTTACTTCGATCTCTTCAGCAATATTTTTCCAAAGTAGCTGGGGTATTTCGATCTCATAATCTACCAGCTTAACAATAAACTCACTTTCCATGGTTACTTTATCACCAAGTATAACCAATGTGCCGTCTATTGAAATATTATTTGTAACGCCATGAATTGTCATATTGCCTTTAGCTGTGGCATGCTGCTGTCCGGAAGCCGATGAATCATATCCGCTTATTACTCCGGCAAATGTAGCCTTCGGATATTTTTCCGTTTCCATGTACTTTTCATTGAAATGTTCCTTCATCAGGTTCTTTTTGAACTCAAATTGATTGATAGGCACTGAGAAAACCACCTCGCCAGTCTCGATATCGAAAGCACTTGATGCATCATCATTTGAAGAATCAATATCCTCTACAGGTGCAGATGAAAAGAAGGTTATAGTTGATTTTTGTGATTTGTATTTCTGGGCAATGGCTGGCCTATAAAGCCACACCAAGGCTAATATTAATGTGAATATTTTCATCATGATTCTAATTATCTAACGCTCCATCCTCAACCCAGCACACTATTAATGCTATTTCGTCAGTTGTTAAATCAGGTTGGCTGGAGGGGGGCATTGATCCTCCTACAACCCTCGAAGCTATTCTGGAGGCCTGACCCTGCACCCCTGCAAGGCTGGTAAAATTAAGTCTACCTGTTCCAGCTACGTGACATCCAGAAATTGCACAATTCATGTCTATAATGGATTTAACCTGTTGTGAAAAGCTAACTCCACTGGTTAAAGTAACTTGTTGAGAGAACTCACAACCAGTACCATCAGTAAGGGTCACGGTATGGATTCCACTGCTAACATCAGTGAAATTGCCACTTCCCTGAAATGATCCTTGATCAAGTTTAAACATGTAGTCCCCGTCACCACCGGTAGCGGTAACAGTAATACTTCCACCACCTGTACTGCAATCTGCATCTGTAGTGGTCAACTCATCAATTTCTAATCCAGAAGTAGCGCTAATAGTTGCGGTGGCCGTGGCCTCGCAGCCATTTGAACCGTCTGTCACTACAACTGTATAAGTGCCTGCAGCAAGGTCGGTAAACGTTCCGGTTGTATTTGTACCAACTCCCTCTATGCTAAATTGGGGAGTTTCACCATTTGCAGAAACCTGTATTGCTCCATTAGCTTCACCACAATTCGTAGCCGTGGTGCCATCAATGGTGATAGTCAAAACTCCAGAGCATTCTGTTGCGGGAATGAATTCTTCGTTACCACAAGCATTGACAATAAGCATTACGGTGACTGCCCAACACAGTCTATAATTATTATTAAGCATAGTTATATTTATTTTGAATCAACAAATAGCTGGTTGCCGATTAAGATACAACTTCGTGGGCTTTTCCACCAGATTACCCGATAGATTTACAAAAAGGCATCGGTAATGGTTGCTTTGATTCTGATATTAGACTCCATTAAATTCTGTATGGAATAAGGCACAAAAAAAGAGCTGCAATCTTGCAGCTCTTGGTCTTTTTAAGTCGGGGCAGCAGGATTCGAACCTGCGACCCCCTGCTCCCAAAGCAGGTGCGCTAGCCGGACTGCGCCATGCCCCGATTTATTTCATCTAGAAATCTTTTGATTCCTCTTTTCTTAATCTTTGATTCTAATCTCATAGCTTCTGATCTGGAATCTAGCGTAAAGCTATTGATTAGTTTCCAAGGAACGCCTTTCCTGGTATAATTTTCTCGACACGCATTATGCCTTTTAATTCTCCCCACCAAATCCTGCGTCTGGCCAACATAGTACCTTCATAGTTTCTCGCTATAAAGAATGTATACAACGAACATTTCTAACACTGCGACCCTGACGCCGAGGCGTCATGCGCTAGCCGGACTGCGCCATGCCCCGATCTCAAATGGGCTGCAAATATAGGATGACATTTCGATCAACCATAGTCAGGCCAATAGTTTTGCTAATTATTTATGCCGCCTGTTTTAACACCTCTGGTTTGATCTGTTTTGATTTCACTATGTCGATAATATTTAGTCGATCCAGCACCTTAATTATTTGATACGTAGGATCGATTTCATGCCACCTTATGCCTCCAAAATTTGCTCTGGAACCCTGCTTATGATGATTGTTGTGATAGCTCTCCCCCATCATTAGAAAATCAAACGGAAGGAAATTCCTTGACGTATCTCCTACCTCGAAATTTCTATAGCCATATTTATGCGCAAACCAATTAATGATAGCTCCATGAATTGGTGACATCAAAAATAAAACTGGCAAAAGTGCCCACATCCAAAGTTGAGTAGCGAACGTCCAAAAGAATAAAGTGTACAATGCCCCCCAAAATAACCTTGAAGGCCATGATCTGGCTATCCGGTCGAATGCTTCCCATTTAGGCACCCCTCGGGTGAAACGATCTTCTACCACCATTTTTCCATTGGCAATAGCTGAATAGATGGTTTTGGTTTTCCACATCATCTTGAATAATGATTCATCATACTTAGGTGAGTGAGGATCATTAGGAGTATCTGCAAAGGCATGATGCATTCGGTGCATGACCCCATATCCATAAGGGCTCAAATAGTTTGATCCCTGAAATATCCAGGTTAAAACAAAAAATACTTTCTCTGTGATTGGCGACATGGTGAATGCACCATGAGCCGAATATCTATGAAGAAAAAATGTTTGGAAAAACAACGAGGTGTACCAAAACAAAACAAAAAATATTATCACTTCCATTACAATCTGTTTAATGTTAATCCGGAATTAGTTTTCCGATGCACTAATCACAAGACAAGCCTAAATCAGATTTGTGACAAGAAATTCAATAATTAATTTTTCTTTGTTGGGGCGTAACCTATTTCGTTAAGAAGATGATTGATTAAGTCGCTTGATTTACCTGATTCCCAAGCGGATTTTAACACCTCAAGAGCTCTATTGTGAGTCAAAGGGTTGATTGAGAATTTAACTTTGCCCTCCTCCAGTTTTGATTTAGCTCTTGACAAAAGCTGTCTACAGTTTTCCTTTTTCTTCTCAAGTATTAGCTGTAATTCATCATACTCATAATTGAAACCTTCCCTCAAAATGAATACTGCTTTTTCAATTGGCTCTAACTTTTTATGAATTACTTCAAGTGCTTCTGATAACTCATTTTCAAAATCAAACTTAAAAATCTCGAGTTCTTTACTCCGCTCAATTAGCTCTGTCGGGTTCACCTGGTCAAATAACTCTTTTCTGAATTTTTTTATCCTTTCCAGGTGGTTCAGGCAGTTATTGACTACAGCCTTGATGAGGTATGATTTGGTGTTTTCAATTTTCGATTTATCGATTGTTAACCATTTCAAAAGTGTATCCTGAACAATATCTTCTGCATCATCCATGCAGCCGACAATTTTGTAGGCTATTGAATGAAGCATAGGTCGATAAAGTGAAATTGCCTGATCTTGATGCATATCAATTTATTGCAGGTGCAAAGTTACCACCCTATGCCGTAATCATCACCATGGTTGCTTGAACCACCCCACATGCTGCCATTTTTCCAATCAAAGAATATAGCATTAATTGGGCCTGAGGTGCGATCACTAAATTCAAGCTCATAACCCATGCTCTTGAGTTGCTTCCTGATGTAGTCAGGAGTTGAGGTGTGTAGCAGCATTTTGCCGGGGGTTCTTTCATGTTGACCAAATGAACCCCTCATCTGGAAGCTGTTCATATTGGGTGCTTCTGCCGCTTCTTGTACATTCATGTCGAACTCAACCATGTTTAAGAAAAACTGTAAGAGATTTTGATCCTGGCTATCACCTCCCTGAACTGCAAACGAGATGAAGGGCTTTCCATCTTTTAGCGCTATTGTAGGTGTTAATGTAGCTCTTGGACGTTTTCCAGGTTCAATAACATTGAACGGATTCTCAGCCTCATTTAATACAAAGCTTTGCCCTCGCTGGCTCATCCCTATTCCTGTATTGCCGGCGATGGTAGCAGGAATCCAGCCACCACTTGGGGTGATAGAGACAACCCAGCCCTCTTCATCAGCAGCCTGAATCGAAGTTGTGCCCAAATAATTATCGTGAACGGGGAATTCTTGATCCACATCTATTAATCCTCCCATCGGTTCATCAGCTTCAATTTTCTTTGGTGCATTTGGGAAGGTTTCGATGTATTTCAAGTAAGGATTTTCGCCATCCTGAAATCGGTAAGGATCACCGGGTTTTACATCAACGTCGTTTTTGTCCCAGTTAATCTCTTCTAAACGCTGTTTAGCATACTCATCAGATAACAACCCATCCATTGGTTCCTCAGGTGGATAATATGGGTCGCCATAATAAAAATCCCTGTCTGCAAATGCCTTGTTCATTACCTGATAGAGTGAGTGAATGTATCTTACTGAGTTGAAACCCATATCCTTTACATCTAATTGCTCCATCATATTCAATGATTGTAGCATAACCGGACTCTGAACCCAACTTGTTAGTTTGTACACGTCTATACCCTTATAGTTCACTTTATCTGGCTCTTCGATATAAACTTTCCAATTCGCCAAATCTGATTTGGTGATTAAACCGCCTTGCTCCTGGCATCCACGAACAAATTCTTCGGCGATATCCCCAGTGTAAAATCTGTCGTAAGCAGCGTAGATTGCCTCTTTTCTTGATTTCCCCTTCTTCAATGCTTTGGCTTCAGCTTCAACTAGTTTGGTCAGCATTTGATAAAGATCATTTTGCACAAATATTTCCCCCTGGTACGGAGTCTCTTTTTCTTCTCCCTGATGTGTGAGGAAAACATCTTTAGAATACGGCCACTCTTTGATCAAATCAATTGTTCCGTCAATTCTTGAAATTGCCGAGGCTTCAATTGGGTAACCTTGAGCCATCTCCATTGAAGGTGCCAGGACCTGCTTCAGGCTCATGGTGCCATACTCCGCCAGCATGGTCATTAAACCACCGGGCGTTCCTGGTGTAACCGCGGACAAAGGCCCATACTGCGGTGGATAGTTATATCCCTTTGACTTGTAAAATTCAGCTGTTGCCCCGGATGGCGCTACTCCTAAAGCGTTAATTCCTATCACTTTACCGCTGTTTGGGTTATAGATCAAAGCCTGGGTTTCTCCACCCCAACTTAATACATCCCACATGGTGCTGGTAGCACCCAGCATTGCACATGCAGCATCTACGGCATTACCGCCCTGATTGAAAATCATGGCCCCGGCAGTTGCTCCTAATGGCTTGCCTGTGATTGCCATCCAATGCTTTCCGTGTAGAACTGGTTTTTGGGTACGCTGTGAAAAAGTTTCTACAGAGGTTGACAATAACCCAATGATAATGAGTAGCCTAATTGTTTTCATAATAATGGATTTGGTGATTGAATTTAGCCAGAAATGACCAACAGATATTCACCGTTTAGCATAAAATCGTCATGCTGACGCTAATTCATGTGCCTTAGGCTCTTCTCTTTCCTCAACATGCTTTGTGGCCTTGGGCAATGATATTGTAAACACGCTGCCTTTACCAACTTCGCTCTCAACGCTGATTTGCCCTTTGTTCAACTCAATAAAGTCATTACATAACATTAAGCCGATACCTGAGCCTTTTTCACCGATAGTGCCCCTATTGGAGGGTCTCGCCTCTTTAAATAAACTGGCACTTACCTCCTGATCCATGCCTATACCATCATCAGCGATTTCTAATCCTATCTGATTACCAATTGACGTTGCAGTGATTTTTATGCTACCATCTTCATAACTGAACTTGACTGAATTGCTAAGAATGTTTCTAACAACCAATGAAATTAAATTCTGGTCTGCATAAGCTAGATCCTTTTCTGATAGTGCATTTTCTATTTTGAGGTTTTTACTCTCAATAGATTTACACAAAGACTCAATTTGTTCATCTACAATATTTTTTAACTTAATTTCTTCTGGCTTCACAAAATCACCTGACATATGCGATTTGGCCCAATTAAGCAGATTGTCCAACAGATTCTGGGCACCCATCATCTCCTTTGAAACAGCTGGCAAAACTTCCTCAAACTCTTTTTGAGTAATCATTTTTTGCTCAATCATACTTATGATGCTATGCAATGAGACCAAAGGCGTCCTGAAATCATGAGATATAATGGCCAGGATTTTATCTTTTACCCGGTTCAGGTCGTCAAGCTCAACCTTTTGCAAATTGATCTCTTCATTTTTTTGTTCCAATGACTTGTTCGCTTTAGACTTCATTCTTCGAGATAAGTAAAAAGCATAAGCGGCTAAAGCAGCCAGTATGGCAATTGTAGATAGTGCGTAAATAGTCAAACGCTGAAATTCAGATTCTGCCTGATTTACCTCACTTTGTTTTCTCAACAGAGCCAGCTCACTCTGTTCTTGCTGATAATTGAAGATTGCCAATTGATTTCTGGTCACGGCACTTGATAGGCTATCCTGATAAATTGATGACAGGTCACGAAACAGATAGGCCTCATCAAACCTGCCGGCGGCAGCTAAAGCCGTAGAATGAGTTTTATATGTTATTTGTAGCAGCTCTTTCACATTCATTCCCCTGGATAAATCGACTGCGTTTTGAGTATTCTCAAGCGCTTTTTCGATCATTCCATCTTTCAGGTTTATTTTAGCTATCGTTTCGAACGACCTCACCATAGCCCTTTGATCATCAAAATCTTCGGCTAATCGCAGTGCTTGCTCCAGCAACGGTAAGGCCAGTTCAAATTCATCTTGCTTTGTTTTCGAATCACCTATATTAAAAAGCACAATAGGCTTCATGAAGTCATACTCCTTTGTGATTCGGGACATTGCGGTGTTTAAATAGTGCTCCGCCGAATCAAATTTTGCTATATCAATGTATGATTTGCCAATGTTATTGGTCATGGCAATAAAGCCCCTCCTATCCCCAAGAAACTCATATATGTTTAAGGCATCTGTGTAGTACTTGATGGCTAAAATATTGTCATCGATAGCTGCAAATACAACACCAACCGACCCTAAATTTCTAGCATCCAGGCTGAAGTCTTCCAGCCCATCGGCCAGGATCATAGATCGCTTCAGCTCTTCGAAAGCCTTGGCCATATCACCTTTTGACCAGTAGGCCCTACCAATTCTATTAGTAGCGTGTGCTACACCTTTTCTAAATTCAAGCTCCTCAGCTAAATTGAAAGACTCGATAGCATATTTTAATGACTTATCAGGATTATCATATACCAGCGCATCTGAAATGGCGATTAAGGTATTTACCCTGTTCGTATCAGATGGAATTCCATCAAGCAGGGTGATCAAGGCATTTGCCCTTGAGTTTTGCGCAAGGCTAAACTGCCAATTGATCAGCAGCAATATCATGATTATCAGATGCCTCATTGAGTTTGGATTCCCTGACCCTATACAAATTAACTGAATATATCGATGTTTCTTTAATTGACCACTGAATAACAATGGCGCTATTAGGCCGGTTGCCTGGCTAGTTTAAGTTCGGCATGCAGTTGCTTTGCTGTTTTTGACGAGTTGTCATGACTCCAACCCGGAGGGCCAAAAATGTACATGAACTTATCGTATAATTTAGGACTCCTCTTTAAATCTCGCCATATACTTTTAAACTCATGGGTATTTGCTTCAATGGGATTTACTGACTTAGGGCCATGAACAACGCCATATTTGAACTTTACGTCCTTTATTACTCTTTGATAGGTACCAAAAATCCTGTCCCAGATAAGTAGAATACCACCGTGGTTTCTATCAAGATATTCAACGTTACTGCTATGATGCACCTGGTGAATGTATGGTGTATTGAATATTTTTTCATACCAGCCCATTGAAGGCACAACCTGTGAATGAAGGAAGAACTGATATGTCGCATTGATAATGAGAGCTGTTGCAATCATCACCGGTTCGAAGCCAATAATTGGCATCCATAACCAAAAAATTGGTTTGTAAAGAGTAATAAACCATCCGTTTCTAATTGAAACTGTAAGATTAAAGGTGTCAGCATTGTGATGCGGTATATGGGCAGCCCATAGCAACCTAATATTATGGCTTAACCTATGATGCCAATAGAAATTGAAATCATCACAAATCATTGCAATAATCCAAACGTACCATGCCCATCCGAAAGATTCATAGCCTAAAAACTCAACTCTTAACTCTTTGAAAAATTCGAAAATGATAATAAACACTACTAAAGCCCATGCCTTTGTGAAAAATGCAATCACCGATGCCCCTGCTGCAATCACAAAACTTGATGCAGTTTCTTTTAAATCATAAAGGTGTCGGGCATTAAAAAACTCAAGAACTATTAACGATATCAAGACTGGATACAAATAGGTCATGTATTGAGTAATGGGTAAATCCATGGGCAATTATCAGTCAATTTTTATCAAAGCCTTAAAGCTAATACAACGCAAGAAATCCGCATTAATAAGTTTGATAAGTTCATTTCTCGAAACATCAAATTGCAACAGCAGAACCAAGTGGCTTATACTTGCACAGTCACAACTTTCAATATTAATTGTTGAAGATTACTCAGTTGCACCCACAAGTTTTGAAGCTATGCCTCCCTTGGGTTGTCGCATTCTTAATTCTCAATTTCCCGATTTATGAAGATGGCGATACAAACGCCTATTCGAGATACGCTATGATGAGGGCAATCTCAATGGATCAAACCCTTAACATTAATGATTATAAAGACTGGACAATGGACTGGGCCTTGTCTTTGAACGGAAATTATTACAGTAACAAAGCTCCCGGACCAGCTCTTGTTGCAACACCGTTATTTTGGCTCATTGACCAAGCAAAACGCATTGAAAGTGATACTTTTCAATCCAACTACAGAGACCTCAAAACAATTGGCTACGAACACAAAGTAATCATTCCGCTATTGTTTCAAATGATCCCTTTATGTATTCTGGTCATGCTGCTGGGTCAGGTATTAAGGGAGGAGGGTTTATCTGCTATACCGGTACTTCTGGCCATTGTGGTTTTACTGTTTGGTAATACTTCGGCTCTATTTATGACAACCTGGTTTGGGCATGGTTTAACCGCTGTTTTCATTTTGGCAGCATTATACTTTTTTTTAAAAAAGGATACCTTTCTTATTAGCCTTTTTATTGGATTGGCAATTTCCTGTGACTACAGTGTAGCACTATTAGCGTTCACTCTGCCTGTATTATATAAATCTGACAAATGGTTATTTGGAAGAAAAGAGATTCTTCGATTATTGGGTGGGTTAACTCTACCTGGAGCCATGTTGTTATTTTATCATTATCAGGCTTTTAGTAACCCTTTTTACATCCCAAATATGTTTAATAATCCAGAGTTTAATAATGCATCTGGAAGTCAGTTCCATATCCCAGATCCCTTGAAATTTATCCAATTACTATTCGGGGTAGAACGTGGGGTTTTATTTACACAACCATGGGTTTTAGTCATAGTCGGCTGGGCCTTTGTGAAAATAAAGAGCGTTCATACTATTACATCAGTTGGTATACTTAGTCTTTTGCTGCTCCTGATTCTGAATGCTTCATTTGAAGGCTGGCATGGTGGCTCAACACCTGGGCCAAGGTATCTCAGTTGGTCTTTTCCAATACTAGCTATTGCCTCAGCACTGGAATATAATAAAATGAATAAATTGGTTAGATATGCACTATTTGCAGCAGTCGTTTATAGCCTACTGTTCGGCGGTTTAGTTTATGCTACCACGATCCTTGTATTTGAACATAAACCCATCATCGTTTGGTTGATCAACTATTTTGAGATTAATCCTAATTGGTTGCGGGTTGCATTCTACAGCATTGGTGTTTTAATAGCTGTATTCATTTCTACCAGAGGCCTACGGCAGAACAGCGTTAGCCGAAATAGCGGAACTTAGCTACCCCCATTTTTTGAAGCCTGTATTGGATGGCGGTTCCCAATACACCTAAGCCGTAAGTGATTGATCTCTTTAAATTGATTGATGAGGCTTCTGGGAAATATTTAGTTGGGCAGCTTATTTCCCCAAAAGCAAAGTTTTTAAATTTTAACTGAGCCAGCATTTGGTTATCAAAAACAAAGTCATCACTATTTTGGCTTAAATCAATGCCTCTCAGTGCCTTTGCTGAAAAGGCCCTATATCCTGAATGATATTCACTTAATTTTAATCCAAGTAGCCAATTTTCGACCAGCGTTAGGAATCGATTGGCAACGTACTTGTAAAGAGGCATACCACCTTTTAACGCCCCCCTACCGAGAATCCTTGAGGCCATTACTACATCATATACCCCTGAGATAATCATACCCGCCATTGCAGGGATCAACTTAGGCTCATATTGGTAATCAGGGTGCAGCATTATCACCACATCAGGATCAAGTTTCAAAGCCTCAGCATAGCAGGTTTTTTGATTGCCCCCATACCCTTTATTTCGATCGTGACGAAAAGATTTAATACCGAGGGATTGAGCGAGTTCAAAAGTGCCGTCTGTACTGTAATCGTCAACCAGAATGAATTCATCCACAACACCAGTCGGAACATCATTGATGGTCTTTTCTAACGTTTTTTCAGCATTGTAGGCAGGCAGAATTACTACAACCTTTTTACCAGAAAGCATTAAATGGGAATTTTAGGCTTTAACTAATTGAGGCGTTGGAGCTACTTTTTTATTGGTCTTGATCTTATCTTGTTTCACTGTCAGGTAGAATGTATAACCGGCGCCGAAAGACAAGAAAATATGCCAGGGAATGAAACCATACCAGTGATAGGCTATATCAAGATATACACCAGCCGCAAAAAAGACTGCCAAAAAGGCTTCCATGTATGTAACAAAAGGAATATTGGTAGGTAAATATTTTTTACCAGTCCATTTGCCTTCATTGGTTTTGATGTCATACTTAGGCGTCCTAATGAAAGGCGTTTTCTTCCCGCGAAAGGCATCAAAAATTGCGTAATTCTGATGAAGTGTTAGACCCGCAAAAAGAAAGGCAAAAGCAGGGAAATCAAATAGCAACTCCCGTATTGATTTTATGAGGGAACTGTGCCTGAAATCATAAACAGATAACATCATATAAATTAACGTAGCTGTATATATAAGGCCAATTGAGGAGTATTTCCAGGCCTCATCAAACGTATTGCTCTGGGCAGCAAAATAAACCACTGGCACACTCAAAACGGAAATCATTAGAATGGCCATGTTGGCCCAGATATTCCATAAATCTGCAAAAACATGAAGCTTCTTCATAAAAGGAAGCTTAGTACTAATGATTGCTCCAGACAGCTTTTTGAACACCTCAGTTTTGCCCTTGCTCCATCGGTAGTATTGATTTTTTACTCCATGAATAGTAACTGGCACCTCCCCCTTGCATTCTATACTGTTGGTATATCTAAATACCCAACCCTTCATTTGTGCCCTGAATGCCAAATCCAAATCTTCACTTAAAGTGTCTCCTGTCCAGCCCCCTGCGTCTTCTACGCATGACTTCCGCCATAAACCGCCGGAGCCATTGAACCTAATCCAATAATTTGCAAGTGTTCTTCCGTACTGTTCTACAAGGAAAAATGCATCTATTGACATAGTCTGGAGTTTGGTCAAAAGTGAATACTCTCCATTAAGATGCCCCCATCTGGCTTGAACTACGCCAACCTTTTCATTATCGAAATAAGGTAGTGTCTTTAAAAGAAAATTTTCATCAGGTAAAAAATCCGCATCAAATAAGGCGATAAACTCACCTTTTGCTTTAGGTGTCGCCTCAGCCAACGCCCCCGCTTTATAACCCGATCTATTTGTTCTGTGAATTTGCTTAATATCTATGCCTTCCTGTTGCCAATGTGCGACTCTCGCAGCCACGATATCCACTGTCTCATCAGTTGAATCATCCAAAACCTGGATCTCTAACTTTGATGCCGGATAATTGAAATTACAAACGCAATCAATTACCCTTTCTGCAACGTATAGTTCATTGTATAAAGGCAATTGAACAGTTACCACTGGTAAGTCTGTGGTGTTTAAATCGAGAGGAGGATAGATCACTTCTTTTCCTTTATTCCTCTTCTTCCGGTACTTTTCAATTTCAACATGAACGATTAAATGAATCAATGAAATTGAATACAACACCCAGATGGCGAGAAAAAAGAAATACAACGGTACTACGATGATGTCCATAGAGTCTTTAAAAAAATCTGTGCGAAGGTAAGCAAGAACATCGTTAAAAAATAATGACGTCTCAAATCAAACGGACTTCTTTTAATACTATTTTATATAAATATATTATAATTCATTATAAATCCTGATTTAGCCCTTTTTACTGAAGAATATCTGTCTAATTGAGAACACTAACCGTACCCCGATATTCCTGTGTTGTATAAGATAGGATGTAATAGTATGTTCCGGGGCTTGCGTCTGAAGTTACCCATTCAAATTCGCGGATACTCGATTCAAATACTATTTTGCCATATCGGTTCACAATTGTTATCCCATTAAAAACATCATCGCAACTGTCATAGGGTAGGTTGAAATTTTCATCCTCACTTCTGCTAAGAGAAAAGTTTTCATTGAAGGCATCACCGTTTGGAGTTACAACATTTGGAGGAGTGAAATTGTCAAAGCTCACTGGGCTATCAAATACCCTGAACGTTAATGTTAAAGAGTCTGATTTTGGATATGGACAGCTGTTATCATGAACTACAAAATCAACAGTATATTCTTGAGGAGAATCATCAGGGCCAAGCAAAGAACATCTCGGTGTCCAGTTTAAAATAGAGCTAACATTACCAAACCCACTCTCTGGCAAAAACTCAAAATTATCCTCATCTGGAGGAACGAATCCATCGATCAAAGCCAATGACAAAGAATCCCCATCCAAGTCTGTACCTATAATTGGCAATTCAATGGGTGTATTCACTCTTGCCTCAATTACTTCCCCTTCGACCCCATCGGTAGACAGTACTGGAGGGTTATTAAATGGTATGTTTAGCTTAAATGTGACGGCCAGTGTATCTGCATTCGGCACTTTGCACTTATCCTGATCGGTGCCAATAAAGTTGACGGTAAATTCTTCCATCCCCATTAGATCTAACTCTGAGCATGTCAGATCCATTGAAAAAACAGACGAGGTATTGGCCTCTCCAAAAGTTGGGTTAAACGAAATACCTAAATCTGCTAAATCAAAATCCTCAACATCTGCCCTTACTAAAACTGTATCTCCATCGTTGTCAACTACGAATACGCTGAATTCTATCAGGTCATCGAGGCTTGTTTCAATGAGAGTATCCCCGGTGGAAGTTGATACTATTGGGTCGGTGTTCGGGGGTAGGATCACTTCAAGTGCAAGACTTAAAGAATCTGCGTTGATAAAACGGCATTCATCCCTATCCTCCAGGGCTAAATCAACTTCGAATTCATTTTGAATACCAAAATCATGAGTCAAACAATTTGCATCAAGATTATAAATAGTTTGTAATGACCCTATCCCTGTTGTATCGGTTACGCTCATGCCGAATTCCCTGAAATTGAACCCCAAGGGTCTAACATCCAGATCAAGCGTATCGCCATCAGAATCCTGCCCATTAATTGCCAGGCTCAGAAAACCATCCTCGTCTACAAAGGCTTGGATAAACTCATCGGGGTTATCAAAAAAAGGATTGGTGTTAGGTGGAGGTTGCACAAAAAACGACATGCGTAAAGTATCCATTCTTGGAAGTGGGCATGCATCGTCCATTGCAATCAAGTCAATCTGAAAAATTTCATCCTGGATAAATGGGCAGTCTGGTATGCAAACTTCCACTTTCAATGAATCCTCGGTTGTACCTATCTGGCCTGTGGTAAAGCTGAAAATATCGGTAACGTCATTGTTGAAATTTACGCCCAGCGCCTTGAGAGAAACGTTTTCATCGCCTTCGTTATCAGTTACAATAAATTCGAAACACTTAGCATCACTAACAGTATATGTAATTACATCCCCTTCTTCATAGAGAGACCCATCTGGGAGCTTAGAAGAAACTTTAGGAGGTGTGCCTGGTTCGCACTCGGACGTAACCAGCAATTGAAAATCCCTTCGCACCTCTCCTATTTGAACGCCGTCCCTAAATTCTTTGGCAAGTGCTGCAAAAACATAAAGCCCTGGATTATTAGGCCTCACGGTAACAAAGCCATCACTCGAAATATTGAGAGATGGGTTCCCTGGAATAATATTTTGATTATCAATACCAGCTGCCCACACAATTTTTCTGTTCGGATCAGGGAATTGAGGAATTGGCAGGGCCACTGTCGATGAACTATTTAAAGGTTCTGACAAAGAATAAACAATTGAGTCACCATCTAAATCGCTTCCGGCAAAATCAGCATAATAGAGCTCTCCAACACAGGCAAAATCGCTTAAGGGTGGAAACAGCGAGGGCGAGGAGTTGACGAATGGAACACCGTCCTTGATCACCGGCGGGATATCCACAACGTAAGTCATACCAGTATTAAGAGGATTGTTGACGTTAACCACCGAACCATTTCTACAACAGCGCTCCCATACCACAGAGTAGCCATCCGGATGATTAAACAAGTCGGGATCTAGGTTAACCTCCTTGGTAAAAAGTACCCTTTCCGTTTGCAGCGAAGCAATTGCACAAACCGGGTTTGTATACTCCACAATAGCCTGGGAAGTAAGCAAAAGGGTGTCGATTCGCATGAGCTCACGATCCACTTTTCGGTAGGTGAAAACAAAAATCTGAGCTTCAGGACCTGGATTAAATTGCTGTGCTCTATCGAAATATTGAATCACATTCATTTGGTACCTAAAGCCTTCGATATGGAGCATTTCAATTTCACCACCAACAATATGAAAGCTTTTAGCATTGAAACTTCCGAGTAAAAGAATAAGACCAATTAAATAAGTTGCTGAGTGCTGAATTCTCATCGAATTAAACTGCGGAAATAGTTTCATTAAGGGGTCAAATCAGTTGATCGTAGCAAAACAATAATTATACACTTTAAAACTACTTTAACCTAACGGACAACATTAAGCTTGATTTAGTTCGACCAACTAACTTCACACTTCTATGGGAAGAAGAAAAGCATTCAAGCTTGAAAGTATAGAAATTGAAGCTATTGCGGATGGCGGTAAATGTGTAGCTCATCATGACGGTATGGCCATTTTTGTCAAGGATGTTGTTCCTGGTGATATTGTTGACATTGAGGCCAAGAAGAAACGTCGAAATTATCTAGAAGGTCGTCCTCTCAAATTTATCTCTAAATCAAAGAATAGGACTGAGCCAGTATGTGAGCACTTTGGTGTTTGTGGAGGATGTAAGTGGCAAAACCTACAATACGAAACTCAGCTTAGTGAAAAGGCGAAAATTGTGAAAGACAATTTAGAACGAATTGGAAAAGTTGATAACCTCCAGATAAACCCCATCATAGGTTCTGATCATCAATATTTCTATCGCAATAAATTGGAATTTACTTTTTCTAATAACCGTTGGTTGACCGATGAAGAAATTCAATCAGGAGAAGACTTAGAGCGGAATGCATTGGGGTTTCATATTCCGAAACTCTTTGATAAAATAGTTGATATTAACAAATGTCATTTACAAGCTGATACATCAAATCAAATTAGGGATGCGGTTAAGGAGTATGCCCTAAAAAACAACCTCTCCTTTTATGACATTAGGGAGAAAAAGGGCTTTCTCAGAAACCTAATTGTAAGAACAAGTTCAACAAATGAAGTAATGGTGATTTTACAGGTTGGTGAAAACGATATTGCACTCCCCGATTTGTTGGATCACTTAAAAACTACTTTCCCCGAAATAACAACTTTGATGTATGTAGTCAATTCAAAGATGAACGAAACCTTTAATGACCTTGAGGTTCAAACTTACTCAGGCCAAGGTTTTATTTGGGAAGAGATGCCTGCCTACAATTCAGATAAGTTTTTGAAGTTTAAAATTGGCCCTAAATCATTTTTCCAGACTAACTCGCTCCAAGCAAGAAAGCTCTATCAAATAGCCCTAGATTTTGCTGATTTGAAGGGCAGAGAGTTAGTGTATGATCTCTATACAGGCACTGGTACCATAGCGCTATATGCTGCGCACCTGTCGGGTAAAGTTGTAGGAGTTGAATATGTTGAGGATGCCATACATGATGCGGAGGTAAATGCTACAGAAAATGGTATTAGCAATGTGGAGTTCCACTCCGGTGACATGAAGGATGTTCTGAACGCAGAATTTGTGAATGAAAATGGTAAACCTGATTTAATCATCACAGATCCACCGAGAGCGGGAATGCATCCCGAAGTCGTTCAGAGGCTCTCTGAAAT
Organism: Cyclobacteriaceae bacterium; assembly: GCA_040222875.1. Taxonomy (GTDB): domain Bacteria; phylum Bacteroidota; class Bacteroidia; order Cytophagales; family Cyclobacteriaceae; genus JAJCYL01. The sequence continues at coordinate 154,747 of JAVKCG010000034.1, forward strand.
TGAGGCTGATAAAATTGTGTACATAAGCTGCAACCCAGCCACCCAAGCAAGGGACATTGCCATCCTTAGCGAGAAGTATGATGTAATCAAAGTGCAGCCAGTTGATATGTTTCCACATACCAGTCACATTGAAAATGTGGTGTTGCTTCACCTGAAAAAATAACAGTCACAATTTACCTTTGCAGCCAATGAACAACGATCCAGAGTTAAGCGGCAAATATCTTGGCACTATCACAAAAGACTTTGTGACCGTGGCTGAAACCATTAAAGAGGCCTCTTATGAAATCCGATCTCGTGGATTTTCTGATTATCCCATTTTTCCGATCTCTAAAACAACAATCCCTATTGGCCAGCTTTTGATTGGCAGGGAAGAACTTGCGCTTAGCTGGAATTATTATGCAACTTATATTGACGAATTTATCCAACGGAAACTCATCGATAATCAGGAGGCATTCGAAAAAGCTTATAAAAACCCAGAGGAATTTTGCTGCCTGTTCGTGGTAGATCAGGATTTTACCAATTTCGTTTTTGTGCCATATCCAATCGATTAATTTAATACCTGACCAAATCAATACAACGTTAATAGTTATAATTGATTGCTCTCAAAACTTAGCCAATGGATAAGGACATCAAAATTGCAGTCGATATGGACGACGTCTTGGCTGCAACTTATAGCCAGGTCATTCGAATTTTCAGAGAAGAAAATGAAAACGATTATACTGATGAGTGGTTCGAAGGAAAATCTTACAAGGAAGCATTTCCTGGGCATCATCTTGAGATAGCTATATCAATACCACACCGCAAGGATTTTTTTGACCACCTTCCCGTAATGGAAAACAGCCCAGAGGTGATGAAGGCACTCTGTGATAAATATGATGTGTTCATTGTTTCAGCAGCGATGGAGTACCCTTATTCGTTAAAACCTAAACTCGATTGGTTAAAAATTCATTTCCCATTTATTCATTGGAAGAACATTGTAATGTGCGGCGATAAAAGTATTATCAAAGCTGATTACCTTATTGATGACCACTCATACAATCTGGAAACGTTTAATGGGCAACCATTGATTTACTCAGCACTCCATAATCTTAAGGAAACCAGATTTGAAAGAATGAACAACTGGGAGGATATCGCTAGTAAATTTTTATAACCTATATCCTAATAAAAAAAGCGGGACATACGTCCCGCCAGTCAATAAAATAAGTCTGAAAAAACTTAGTATAATCTTTATTAATTAAAGTCCTCGCCTTTTTCAAGTTGGGCAACAAAACCTTCCAGGAACCCTTTGCTTCCTGCTGGCGCTTTTTCCAATGCTTCCCGCTCAAGTGGAAGTGCTTTTTTGAAATCACCCTTCGCGGAATAAGCTCTTGCCATTCCATGTGGTGCTAACCAATGATCAGGGTTGCGTTTTGCGTTTTTCTTAAAAATGGCCATCGCCTCGTCTTTTTTACCCTGGCCTATCAGCTGTCGGCCATAACCATAAAGATCACCAACAGTTGTTGAAGGTAAATCAACTGCTTCTACCATTAATTCGTCAGCCTCGGCCTGCTTGCCCATTTTAGCCAGCAGTCCGGCTTTTGTGTTCATGGTGTTGAAGTTCTTCTGGTTATTGATTGCCTGGTCAGCCCAGGCCATACCTTGCTCTAGTTCCACATCATTGGTCAGGCAGTAATTGGCAGCCTGCATAGGGCCTTGCCAGCTGAATCCAGGTAAGCTCATCAACTCAGCTTTGTAGCTGGCCAACACCTGACCATGAAGATCAACCTCTATTCTGAAAGGAATCCGCATTTGATCCCAAACTAAAGATGCCACTGCGTAATCTGGGCCTTTGTCGGCAAATTCGAAAACAAGCCATTCACGTTTTTCTTGAAGGGTTTCCGGCGTAACCGATACCCTTAAAGCGTCATTATCTTTATTGTAGTTGAAACTGCCCCAGGCCTGATAATCGTTGGAGAATATTAGTGTCCAGTCACCAGACTCTGCCGGCACAATGTGTAAACCGTAGCTACCAGCCTCCAGGTCCTTACCTTCTACTTGTGCGTCGGCCGACAAGGTGATAACTGTATTTTCGTTGGCACCAGCCCTCCATGGAAATGGAGTTTCTCCGTATGGAACAACTGCACCCCAAATTTCTCGGTCATTTACCCGTGGGCTAGAGTATTCGATTGTAATATCAGTAAGCCCAATACGCTGGGTTACACTATTATACTGACTACCCCTTGGGGCGGTTAGTAACTGCTGGGCCATAAGCTGTGGTAGCGCACAACATATAGCAACCATAACTATGAGATACTTCTTCATGATGTAATGGGTTTAGATTAAAATTTTAAGGATTTCGGATGAATGGACACCCTAACGGGGTGATGGAGCCATCAGTTCCCAAACAGCATCTACAATGCGGTAACCTGAATCATTTTAACGGAGAACGGAAAGCCTTGTATTAAATAAGGCCTCCAACCCGCTCAACGTTCTTTGAGATAAAGTCCAAAAATTTGATATCCCGAAACTCTTGGAGCGCACCCACATGAACAGGGTGATTGATGGAGTGAGGGCGGGAAGCCTTGTTCTGTCTTAGCTTTTTGATTCTTAGCCATTCAAAGAAAAGAGGGAGCAATTATGGCCTCCAGCAATACTAATATGTCATAAAAAAAGGGTCATTATTGACCCTTCTCTTTATCATTTTCCTTTTTAACCGGCTTTTCTTCCGGTGGAGTATCAGTTATGTTTCCGAATTCATCCACATATGCAATCATGTTTTCCAATCCTCCTCCAGGTGAATTTTCCTGACGCTCTTTTTTGCGCTCTTGCTTCTCCTGTTTTTTCTTTTGCTTTCTTTTCTCCTTCTGATTCTTAATGAATTTATTCTGTGATCCTCCCATTAATTTCTCATTTTAGTTTACAAAAGTTAATGCATTGCCGGCTTTTCCAGCTCTACCAGTGCGACCAATCCTGTGAATGTACGTTTCGTAATTCTGCGGCATGTCAAAGTTAATAACATGCGTGACATTTGAAATATCTAAACCCCTTGCAGCTACATCTGTAGCCACTAAAACTTTCAGTTTACCATTTTTAAAATTCTTGAGTGCTTTAATTCTATAGCCCTGGGTTTTGTCGCCATGAATTTCATCAGCATGGATGCCAGATTGCTTGAGGCTCTTGGTCACTTTGCCAACATTCCTTTTGGTTTCAGCAAAAACCAGAACCTTTTCGAATGACTCCTCATTTACTAATGACATCAATTTAGATAATTTCTCATCTGGCTTTGCATAAACCACATCCTGGTTGATATGATCAGCCGTAGTATTTCCTGATGAAACCTTAATCTCAACAGGATTGTTCATCAGCTTTTCGATAATATTTTTCTGCTTGCCATCAATGGTCGCTGAAAAGAGCAGTGTTTGATCCCTGTTGCCCATTTGACCAGTTAAGAAGTTGACATCCTCGGTGAATCCCATATCAAGCATTCTATCAAACTCATCTAGCACTAACACGGAAAAGGTGTTCAATTTTAAAATTCCCCGTTTGCATAAGTCAGTCAACCTACCTGGAGTGCCAACGATAAAATGTGAAGGCTTTCTGAGTTTTTTAATATCCTGCCCAACACTTTGACCGCCAATTAAAGAAGTGATGTGAAGATTCATCTTCTTGGTCAACTTCCTAAACTCTTCTTCCACCTGAAGTGCCAACTCCCTTGTTGGAACCATTACCAACGTCTGAAACTGGTTGTTTTCAAAAAGTAAACTGTTAATCAGAGGAATTAGAAAAGCTCCGGTTTTACCTGTACCTGTAGTTGCAACGCCAATTACGTCTTTAATTTCTGATATCTGCAAAAATGTGCGCTCCTGGATTTCTGTAGGGTCTGTGTAACCAAGCGATGCGAGGTTGGCCTTTAATTTCGCATTTAATGGAAACTCCTGAAATAAATGCTCAGGAACATACTTTACTTCTTCAAGTGGGCTTCCCTGGTGAACCAATTGGTTCACATTGATTGTCCTGGCCAATGGCCTGCCATTCCTTCTGCTTCTCTGGCCACCAAACGACCTCTTTTTACCAAAACGGTTACTGTTTTTCGATTTTACTGATTTGTAATTCATCAATATTAATTTATTGCCACTCCTATTTAATGGGTGGTTTTTGTATTTCTCTGATCAGCACCTTGCTATCAGAACAGAGAGAAATAAAAATCGGAAATCAGTTATACCGTTTGAGGGAGATTACTTGAATCAGATCGTTATTGCTATCCGAAGCCGCAAAGGTAGAAGTAATTAACGACAATTCACTGTCTAGCAAATTCTTAGAAGGAATATGGGGTGAATGGTTTAATCTAATTGTCAAGCTGCCTGCATCGCATTTTTAAACACATATACTGTGGTGTTCAACTAAATGATTCTAAACTTAGTTATATCACTCGCTTCTTAAACTTGTTGCAGGATTTGTAGTCGCGGCTCTTAAGGTTTGATAGCTGACAGAAAGCACTGCAATTACGATCAAGATGATTACCGGAATAATTAAAACGTCCATTGTCAAGGAAATTCTGTATGCATAAAATTCTAACCAGCTATTTATAGCAAAATAAATTATGGGTAACGATAGCGACGATGAAATCACAATTAGAATCAGGTAATCTTTATAAATCATCAGCATTATTCTTTTTACCGAAGCACCTAACACTTTTCTCACACTAATTTCTTTCACCCTTTGGCTTAAGGTAAACGATGCAAGACCAAACAGACCCAGGCATGTGACTACAATGGCTACAATTGAGAAGGCACTAAATATTTTGCCGAAGGTCTGATCGTTTTCATATTGCCTGTTAAAAAAGTCATCCATGAAATAATGGTCAAATGGGTTTCCAGGGAAAAATGAGGAGTAAAGTGCCTCGATTTGCGACATTGAACCCCTAAGGTCTTGTGTATTTATTTTCACTGATATGAAGCCACCATGGTTTGTCTGCCTTAACACAATCGGGTCTTTTTCCATCTGCAGACCATACCAATGATAATCTTCCAGCACCCCAATTATGGGAAATTGGTTATCGCCAACAATCATGTTCACTCCTATTGCCTCTTCAGGTGAAGCGATGTCAAATTTTTCAAGCAGTGTTTTGTTTACCACAACTTCATTTCTGTTTCCCTTAATTTCTTTATCATGAAACCTTCCAGCCAATAATTCGATTTCGTAGGTCTCGGAAAAGTTGTCATCAACGAACATGAACTTCACGGGCTTTGCTTCACCGACATCTTGCCCCTGTTTTGTTAATCGAGTGCCCCAATTATAATCACCACCCGGTACTGCATCGGAAGAAGACACCTGTGAGACTGAGGTCAGGTTTTTTAGCTCTTGTTTGAAGTTTGCAATTTTAGGTTTTACATCATCCCAAGATTTATAGATTTTAGGACTGTTTACCACCAGTACCTGATCTACATTTAAGCCTAGATCATGATTACGCATAAAATTCAGTTGCCTGTAAACTGTGAAGGTGCCGGTTATTAAAAACATCCCAATCACCATTTGAATGATCACAAGAGATTGGCGTAATCCGAATTTTTTTGAAGCACCGCCAATGGCACCTTTAATTACCACCACTGGCTTATAATTCGATAGTATGAAGGCCGGATAAAGGCCACTCAGAAATGAACCGATGATAAATGCTAAAATAAAATAAACCCAGTGCTGAGAGGTTATGCCAACTCCAAGTGCCATTTCTTTGGAGATTAGCTCAGATAATAAAGGGATACACAAATAGGCGATCCCAAAAGCCAAGGTCAGCGAAATGAAATTTAGGGTAAAAGCCTCCAAAAGAAATTGAGCTACCAACTGTTTTTTAACAGCCCCTATAACCTTGCGTATTCCCACCTCTTTCGCCCTTTTAATTGCTTGAGCGGTGGCCAGGTTTACATAATTAAGCCATGCAATTAAAATGATAAAAAGAGCTATCACGGCAAACAGGTTTACCGATTGCTGATCTACGCCTGACGCCAACTCATAATCATCTGCTGGATCGTTTAAGTGGATATCCAAGAACGGTGTGAGGACGACGTACTCTTCCCTGTTGTCTGATTCAAGGTGCTCACCCTGAATGTCCATAATGATATTTTTCATTCCATCGGATGCATGCTGTTCCGAGGCGTTTTCATCTAACATGGCGAAAGTGTAGAAATTGCTCCAATCCCAGCCGTTGTCTTCAACATACTGTTGGTTTTTTAACAGGTCGTCAATTGGCATTATAAAATCGATATCCAACTGGGAGTTTGAGGGAAAATCCTCAAGCAGACCAGTGATCTTGTAGGTATCATCCATCCAGCCACCATCAACTTTCAAAAATTTGCCAACAACGTCCGAATTTCCTGGAAAATACTTTTGTGCCATTGATTCGGTAATCACCATTGACTTTGGATCAGTGAGAAGCCTGTCCTTATCTCCTTTTAGCAGCTTATAGTCAAATATTTCAAAAAATGGTTGGTCGGCGTAATACATCTGCTCTTCAAAAAACTGCTTTTGTTCATTGCCTCGATTAGCCGTTACAATCGCTCCACCGTACTGATAATGCAGGCGTGTGACAGCTTCTATAGCAGGTACTTTCTCCATGAGCGTTGGTGCTAGCAGGTAAGTACTGAATGATGAAACCCCCTCGTCTTCACCATTTTGAAAACTTTGAATGTCAACCCTATAGGTTTTGTCAGCCGCTGAATGAAAAGAATCAAAGCTGTTCTGAAAGGCAACATATTGGGCAATTAATAAACAGGCTGCAATGCCAATTGCAAGACCAATTATATTGAGAAGCGAAAAAATCCTGTTTCGACGAATGTTGCGGAAAGCGATGAGAAAGTAGTTTTTGAGCATTGACCTTTAATTTTGTATTACCAATCCTGTAAATAGACGAATACTTTACCCTAAAGCTGCACACAAATGCCAAAAAAGTATTTCTCTGTAAGTTCAACTGAGTGAAACATGAACTCAAATGTTATAAAATTGCCATGAGCCGTTTAAAAAACTCCACTTCCAGGTAAAGTCTTCAATTTCTAATTTAAGGGCATGAGAAAATTCACTGGCTACCTAACCTGTCTAGTCCTAATTGTCTTCATTGGATGTCAGGAACCCCCAAAATTTGACATACTTATAAAAAACGCTACTATCTATGATGGTACGGGAAACCCACCAACAACTGGTATAATAGGCATCAATGCTGATACAATTGCGGCAATAGGTTCGATAGAGGCGTCGGGGACTACAGAAGTTGATGCCGCAGGCATGGCAGTTTCTCCCGGATTTGTGAATATGTTGAGTTGGTCAACCCAATCGCTTTTGATTGATGGCAGGTCCATGGGCGAAATAAAACAAGGAGTCACGCTTGAAGTAATGGGTGAGGGCTTTTCGATGGGCCCCATAAATGAGTCAATGAAGCAGGAAATAATTGACGATCAAGATCCCGACGCCTCGTTTGATGTGGACTGGACATCTCTTGGTGAGTATTTGCAATCGCTGGAAAATCGGGGTGTTTCTACCAATGTGGCGTCTTTTGTTGGAGCAACCTCACTTAGGGTTCATGAAATCGGCTACGAAGATCGGCCTCCAACCGATGAAGAGTTGGACAGAATGAGAGAGCTTGCCAAACAAGCAATGGAAGAAGGTGCAATGGGTATTGGATCTTCACTTATTTATGCTCCAGCCTTTTATGCCTCAACAGAAGAATTGATTGAATTATGTAAGGCTGCGGCAGAATATAATGGCATGTACATCACCCATATGCGCAGTGAGGGCAATCGATTATTAGAAGCTGTTGATGAGACCATTCAAATCGCAAGTGAGGCTGGTCTACCTGCAGAAATTTATCATCTGAAAGCAGCCGGAAAGAAAAACTGGCATAAAATGGATTCAGTTATTGAGAAAATTGAGAATGCCAGGGACGAAGGAATCAGAATAACTACAGACATGTATAATTACACCGCGGGTTCCACAGGGTTAGATGCAGCAATGCCGCCATGGGCTCAAGAAGGTGGTTATGAGATGTGGAAATCACGATTGGAAGATCCTGTGACAAGAGCAAAGATCAAAGAAGAGATGCAACTAGATGCACAGGACTGGGAAAATCTGCATGTTGCTGCGGGTAGCTCTGAAAATGTGCTTTTAGTTGGTTTTAAGAATGACTCACTAAGAGAACTTTATCAGGGTAAAAATCTGGCAGAAGCGGCAGAAATTCATGGAAAGGATGCTTTCGACACAGCTATGGATCTGGTTATCCATGACGGAACTAGGGTTCAGGTAGTATACTTTTTAATGTCAGAAGAAAATGTGAAAAAGCAGATTGCATTGCCCTATATGAGCTTTGATTCTGATGCCGCATCAATGGCCGCAGAAGGAGTTTTTCTTAAAAGAAGTACCCACCCAAGGGCCTATGGTAATTTTGCCAGATTGCTTGGTAAGTATGTAAGGGAAGAGAAAGTGATTTCGTTGGAAGAAGCGATACGAAAACTTACATCTCTTCCAGTATCCAATTTAGGTATAAAAAAACGGGGCTTATTAAAGGAAGGCTACTTTGCTGACATTGTAATTTTTGATCCAAATAGCATTAAGGACAATGCTACATATGAAGAACCGCACCAATACGCATCTGGGGTCATGCATGTTTTTGTAAACGGGTCTCAGGTGTTAAAAAATGGTGAGCACACAGGGGCAAAGCCTGGTAGATTTGTTAAAGGGCCAGGCTTCAAAAAATAACGGGTCTATTTATCAAAAAACCTTTTGGCATAACATTTGTCTATTAATCAGCGTTTTCAAAATTGAATTCGAGACTAAAATGCGGTTGCAAATCCAAAATTTCGGCTATTTTTACAAAACCCCCTTACAAATGCGAGGCAGATTTGTAGCCCTAATTTTATGTATAACACTATTTTCTTCGTCAATTCCCTCATATTCTCAGAGTGAAACTGATAATCTGGAAGCCCGGTTTGACGAGGTAGCTGGGAAATGGCATAATGTTGCCAAAGAACTCGATAATTATCGTGGTTTGACTACTTACTGCACCACACCCGAATATAAAGAAGAGGTACTTAATCTGTTAGCTGAAATTCATCATTTTGATTCGCTCATTATGGACAAGTTTCAGGAACCCAGCTATGTTCATAAAAACAGAAAAGAAGAACGAAAGACCTTACAATCAATTGAGGAGTTCGAAGGGGAATATAGCCTGCCTAACTTCGTGAACAGGCTTGATTACGAATGCAAGGAACGCCATGAAGTTGAAAAAGACCGTAAGAAAACTGCTAATGAAATCGGGTCAGAATCTTACAGTGGCCAGAAGCTGCTAGTTGAGTTGGAACTCTATAAGTACATCCATCACGTTGATAACCGCCTGGACCATATCGAGAAACACCTCCATAACTTGCATATTGATGAGGTTTATTAAAGAGCCTCAGAACATTGCTTTCTAAGTTTTGTAAAGTTAAAATTCGGAGATTCCTGAATGTTTTGAACGTAGTCGCATGCTTCGTCCAATTGATCATTTAAAACGAGTGCCTGGACTAAATATTCTTTGATGTCTTCAATTGTTTGGTCATCCTCAAAGGCCCTTTTTAACAACCTCACGGCATCTTCATACTGCTCTCTCTCTGCCATTAGTATGCCCCTATTCCGGTATGCCCAACCATTCAATGGATCAATTCTTAAACTTTCGTTGATATCGGTTTCAGCCTTTTCCAAACTATCAAGCTGGATGTAGACAAAACCGCGGTTATTAATTAAATAAGGGTCATTGGGGGCTTTATTTAATGCTTCGTTAATCCAATCTAAAGCCTCCATATAATCCTGTCTTTTTAGGGCTATTAGAGATTTCAAATTAAAGATATTGGGATGCTCAGAATCCAATTTGATTGCATTTTTTAAATAGCTTTCTGCATTTTCGAAATCATTCAGATAATAGTATGCAGTAGCCAGGTTAATTGGAATTTCAATATTGTTAGGATCAATCTCCGAGGCGCTCATGAATTCATCAAGTGACAATTTGTAGTGACCCGACTTTGAATAAACCAGACCTTTGGCAAAATAAACAGTGCTAGTATCTGGAAACGCCAGACCCACTTTATCTAAATCTTCATGTGCTTTTTCGAATCTTCCCAATTCAACCAATGCATTAGACCGATTAAAAATGGCCTCAATATATTCTGGCTTTAGTTCGATCGCTTTATTGTAATCTGCAAGCGCTTCACTCGCAGATCCACTTTCAAAATAAGCCACTCCCCTATTATTATAAGCATCAACGAATTCCTGGTCTAATTGTATCGCCCCCGTGTATGATTTGATTGCTCTTTTAAAATCACCACCTTCCAGATATTCATTACCTTTTAATAGCAGATCAAGCTTCAGTTGCTCATCAGTTTGACATGAAATGAGGAACATGGAGCAGAGTACCGTAAAAAAAAGTAAAAAATATTTCATAGCGAAAATCCGCTTATTTACACAACTCCTTATTCCCATAACTTCCTGATAAACTGATATTTAGATATTCTTTCCATTTTAGCGAAAACCAAATTAAATGGTGGCATTACTTGCAAAGCTCCAATTTTTATTCCCCAATTTCCATTGATTCCTAAATATTATGGCAATACGTTTGTACTGAATTTCAAGGTATGATTAATACAGTCGTCAATATTATCTCAAACGTGGTGTTCATTACAGATCGGCAATGAGAATGGTATAGACGGACTAAAACATAAATCCAAGCCATTCTCACAGAGGATGGCTTTTTTAATGTGAGAATTTTTAAATGGAGTTGAATAAATACAGTCGAACGCTAACGCAGGACGAAACCCAGCCAGGTTCCCAGGCAATGCTCTACGCCATTGGCATGACCGAGGAAGATATGAGGAAGCCTCAGGTGGGCATTGCCAGCACAGGTTACGATGGCAACCCCTGCAACATGCACCTCAATGACCTTGCTGCTGACATCAAAGAAGGTGTCAATGCTAATGATATGGTTGGATTGATTTTCAATACTATTGGTATCAGCGACGGCATTTCAATGGGAACTACCGGAATGAGTTACTCTCTTCCTTCCCGCGATCTGATTGCCGACTCCATTGAGTCTGTAGTGAATGGCCTGTTCTACGATGGCCTTATCACAGTGGTTGGCTGCGACAAAAATATGCCCGGTGCAATGATGGCAATGTCCCGATTAAATAGACCATCGATTCTTGTTTATGGTGGCACAATAGCACCAGGATGTCACAATGGCCGTGACCTCAATATCGTTTCGGCATTTGAGGCCCTCGGCGAAAAATACTCCAATGAAATCTCCGATCAGGAATTTAAAGAGATCGTAAAGAAATCCTGTCCCGGGGCTGGTGCATGTGGTGGAATGTACACTGCCAATACAATGTCATCAGCTATTGAAGCAATGGGTATGAGCCTGCCTTTCAGTTCATCTAATCCTGCAATTGGAGATGATAAGCACAGGGAGTGTACAGATGTTGGCCCATACATTTACAAGCTTCTCGAAAAAGACATAAAGCCATCGGATATTCTTACAAAAACTGCTTTTGAGAATGCCATATCAGTGATCATTGCTTTAGGGGGGTCAACTAATGCAGTGTTGCACTTAATTGCAATGTCTAAAGCTGCCAACGTGTCTATCAGTATTGATGATTTCCAACGGATTTCCGACAAAACACCATTTATCGCTGATCTCAAGCCAAGCGGCAAGTACCTCATGGAAGACCTTCACAATGTTGGAGGTGTTCCGGCGGTTATGAAACTATTACTGAAAGAAGGATTTATTGATGGTTCTTGCCTCACGGTAACCGGCAAAACGATCAATGAAAACTTGGAAGAGGTTGGTGATTTAGTCGATGGTCAAAAAATTATTGTACCAATTGGTCAGCCGATCAAAAAAACTGGTCATATCCAGATACTTTATGGCAACCTGGCGCCAGAGGGTTCAGTGGCAAAAATCACTGGAAAGGAAGGGGAAGAATTTACAGGTACCGCCAAAGTTTATGAGGATGAGTTTAAAGCCAACGATGGCATTCTGAATGGTGAAGTTATTGCCGGAGATGTGGTGGTGATCAGGAATGTGGGGCCGAAAGGTGGCCCTGGTATGCCGGAAATGTTAAAACCCACCGCTTCCATTATGGGCCGTGGGCTAGGTAAGTCTGTCGCATTGATCACCGACGGCCGCTTCTCCGGAGGAACACACGGTTTTGTGGTTGGCCACATTACCCCCGAGGCTTACGAAGGTGGATTAATTGGCTTACTTCAAAATGGTGATAAGATCACCATTGATGCAGTCAATAACAAACTGCATGCACATTTATCAGAGGAAGAAATAACAACTCGTCAGGCTTCATGGAAAAAACCCGAACCAAAAATGAAGAGTGGATATTTATATAAGTACAGTAAACTGGTATCATCAGCTACAGAAGGCTGTGTAACCGATGAATGATTGAATTATGAACACATCTGTATTAGAAGTTGAACAACAGGAGAAAAAGAAAAGTGGCCGGATTTTGACCGGCTCTGAAGCACTGATTCAATCGTTGATTGCGGAAGGTGTCGATACCATTTTCGGTTATCCGGGCGGCGCCATCATGCCAATTTATGATGCGCTCTATCACTACGAGGATCAGATCAAGCATTATTTGGTTCGTCATGAACAAGGGGCTGCACATGCAGCGCAGGGCTACTCAAGAGTTACGAGGAAAACGGGTGTTTGCTTTGCCACTTCCGGCCCTGGTGCGACTAATCTCATCACGGGAATCGCAGATGCTCAAATCGATTCCACACCGATGGTCTGCATTACTGGGCAGGTGGCCTCACCGCTGTTGGGTACTGATGCTTTCCAGGAAACTGATGTAGTGGGCATTTCAATGCCAGTAACCAAGTGGAACTATCAGGTAACTAAAGCAGAAGAGATTCCTGAAGCGATTGCAAGGGCATTTTATATCGCCAACACTGGCCGTCCGGGCCCTGTATTGATAGACATCACCAAAGACGCCCAATTTGGGGAATTGGAATATGAGTATAAGAAATGTGAGCGGATCCGCAGTTATCATCCCTATCCGAATTTGGATTTAGATAAAGTAGAAGAGGCCGCAGAATTGATCAATACGGCGAAAAAACCTTACATCCTGATTGGTCATGGTATCCTCATCAGCAAAGCGCAAGAGGAAATCAAAACATTCGTAGAGAAAACAGGTATTCCATTTGCCTCCACCCTTCTTGGCTTGTCGGCGATGCCTGCGGATCATCCATTGTATGTGGGTTACCTCGGAATGCATGGCAATTACGGCCCAAATGTGCTGACTAATGAATGCGATGTATTGATTGCCGTTGGGATGCGCTTTGATGACCGGGTGACTGGCAACGTTGCCAAATATGCAAAGCAGGCCAAGGTGATCCATATTGAAATTGATCCTGCTGAGATTGATAAAAACGTTAAGACCACAGTTGCTATCAATGCAGATGCAAGGGAAGCTTTGATCGCTCTGACCGAAAAAGTATCCCCTGGTAGCCACCTGGAGTGGCATGAAAAATTTAAGGAGTTCGATAAAACCGAGAACGAAAAAGTAACCCAAAAGGAATTCAGTGGAGCCTCCGAAGAAATCAGAATGGCGGAAGTAATCGCTAAGTTTGATTCCAAAACCAGGGGCACCGCTGTGGTTGTTACCGATGTTGGGCAACACCAAATGGTGACTAGTCGCTACTATAAATTTCAGCAAACGGACAGCAACGTAACCTCTGGGGGCTTAGGTACCATGGGCTTCGCCTTACCTGCGGCAATGGGTGCAAAAATTGGCCAGCCGCAACGGGAGGTTGTGGCGATAATTGGTGATGGTGGTTTTCAAATGACCATCCAGGAATTGGGCACCATTTTCCAATATGGCATCGCTGTTAAGATCATCGTTTTAAACAATAACTTTCTTGGAATGGTACGCCAGTGGCAGCAGCTGTTTTTCGACCGGAGATACTCTTTTACAGAACTCACCAACCCTGACTTTCAATTAATCGCTCAGGGCTATGGCATCAAAAACAAAAAGGTAACCGACAGGGCTGATCTTGATGGCGCACTTGATGAAATGCTGAAACATGACGGCTCTTACTTCCTGGAGGTAGTGGTAGAAAAGGAGGAGAACGTTTTCCCAATGGTGCCAACGGGGGCATCGGTGGCAGAAATCAGGTTGGATTGAGAGTTATTTCACAGAGTTACACAGAGAAGTATTGAGTTACACGGAGAAATAAAACAATGGAACAAAATATAAATAGGTACACCCTTTCGGTCTTAACAGAGGACAAGGCTGGCTTGCTCAACCACATCACTATCATCTTCACAAGAAGGAAAATCAACATTGAGAGTTTGAATGTTTCTTCGACTGAGGTTGAAGGCGTGAGCCGCTTCACTATCGTGGCTTTGACCACCCGTGAAATGAGCGAGAAGGTAATCAAGCAGATCCGGAAATTAATTGATGTGCTGGATGCCTTTGTATATGAAGATGACCAAATCCATTACCAGGAAATTGCCCTTTATAAAGTGCCAACGAAGGTGTTTTTGAACGGTCAAAAAATTGAAAGCCTGGTACGAAACAATGGTGCCCGAATCCTGCTGATTGAAGAAGAATACATTGTGATTGAGAAGACAGGACACAAGTCAGAAACCCGAGATCTCTTCCACAAACTGGAACCGTACGGTGTGCTTGAATTTGCGAGATCTGGCCGGGTGGCAATCTCCATGTCGAAACGAAAAACGACTACTTTATTAGAACAACTTGAAAAATCGACAGCCAATAAGCTGTCGTTAGATTTAGCATAAACCCATCCTAATTCATTGAATAGCAAACATTTAACAATTTTAAAATGGCAAAAATTAATTTCGGAGGTACTGAAGAAAACGTAGTGACCAGAGACGAATATCCTTTGGAGAAAGCACTTCAGACTTTATCAGGTGAAACAATAGCAATTATCGGATACGGAGTTCAGGGGCCGGGACAGGCACTGAACCTCAAAGACAACGGTTTCAAAGTAATTGTCGGACAAAGAAAAGACAGCAAAACCTGGGACAAAGCATTGGCTGATGGCTGGATTGAAGGGGTTGATCTTTTCGAGATTGAGGAGGCCTGTGAAAAAGGCACCATCATCCAATTCCTGCTTTCAGACGCTGGTCAAATTGCAGTTTGGCCTACTGTGAAAAAACACCTAACCGCTGGTAAAGCTTTGTATTTCTCACACGGATTTGGCGTTACATACAACGACCAGACAGGCATCAACCCACCAGCTGATGTGGATGTGATTTTGGTAGCACCAAAAGGTTCTGGCACCAGCCTGCGTAGGCTGTTCCTTGAGGGTTCTGGCCTGAACTCCAGCTTTGCCATCCACCAGGATGCCACTGGCAATGCCTGGGACAGGGTGGTGAGCCTTGGCATTGGTGTTGGCTCTGGCTACCTGTTTGAGACCACTTTCAAGAAAGAGGTGTACTCTGACCTGACTGGCGAAAGAGGCACACTGATGGGTGCACTGGCCGGCATCATGGAAGCCCAATACAATGTTCTCCGCAAAAACGGCCACTCACCGAGTGAGGCGTTTAATGAAACCGTAGAGGAACTTACCGAAAGCCTGATAAAGCTTGTTGCCGAAAACGGAATGGACTGGATGTACTCCAACTGCTCTACCACAGCCCAGCGTGGTGCCCTGGACTGGAAAGGCAAGTTCCGCGATGCGGTAGCACCAGTATTTGAAGACCTCTACGAAAGCGTGGCTACAGGCAAAGAAGCCAAGCGTTCCATCGACTTGAATTCACAGCCAGACTACCGGCCCAAGCTTGAGGCAGAATTAGCTGAGATCAGTGAATCTGAGATGTGGCAGGCCGGTAAGCAGGTTAGGAAGCTTCGGCCGCAGAATGCCGAGGTGGAGGTGTAGCAAGGTAGACAGACTACAAAAGTCTCAAAGACTTTTGTAGTCTACTGCACTTTTGTAGTCTTAAGCTTTCAAATCCTTAACCCATCCAAATGGTACGCCTCGAACCTGGTAAATTCTACCACCTCTACAATCGAGGGAATAATGGTGAGAAGCTCTTTTTTATAGAAGAGAACTACAGGTTCTTTCTTTAAAAATTCAAAGCATATCTCAAAGACCATGTTGAGGTTTATGCCTACTGTCTTATGCCTAACCACTTTCATTTCTTTATTGAGGTGAAAGAAAAATTAGTAGAGAATTTCATCACATCTACCAAACTCACACCACCAGAAAAAGCGTTTAGGGATTTCTTCATTTCTTATGCTAAGGCCATCAACAAGAAATACAATCGAACTGGCTCCCTTTTCCAGTACTAATTCAAAAGAAAAGAAATTGCTGACGATGCTTATTTCAGTTGGCTGATATTCTATATTCATCACAATCCGATAGTAGCCAATTTGACGAAAAGCATGGATTCCTGGCCTTTCAGTTCGTACAAAGCTATCATCAGTGCTACTGAAACCGCAATCAATAAAAACAACGTATTGGAGTGGTTCGGAGGAAAAGATGCTTTCATTCAATTCCATGTAACCAACATGGAATCAAACTTTAAAATGCTCAGTAAAGCCTCCAAGAACTTCGTAATCTGAAGTCAACATGGCAACAGGCAGACTACAAAAGTCTTTGAGACTTTTGTAGTCTAAAACCATCGGTTATCCTATCAGGATTTTTTGTTCCGAAAAAATATGCGTAATGAAAGAGTGCTCTATACTTCCAGGCCACAGGCTAATTATTAACATTTACTGAAAGCAGAAAACCTCGTTTCCGTTAGTTCTAAGCCGATTTTTTCGGATATATTCAATTTTTATCAATTGCAGATATAAGGTAGGTATGCGTACCTTTATTTCGCATAGACAATTGTTGGCGGTAATTGGTCGCAATGGAGAATCTAACTGGAACATGGGAAGGAGAATATTCTATTAACATCGGAACTGATGAGGAACCGAACGTAGAATTTCATGCCTTCCAACTTAAACTCATTGACAAAAGCGGAGAATTAACTGGAACGGCTCATGACTTAACACTTTCGGAAGAACCTTCAACAATTTCAGGATTTCGTGATAATGATATTGTCAGTTTTATCAAGAAATATACTCGTCTCGTTTTTGCTGAAGATGGTGAGTATTATGGAGATGAAACGGAACAACATCCTGACATCCATTATTCAGGAACCTTCAACATACAAGAGAACTGTTATCAAGGAACTTGGGAAATTCACGAAAACGAGGAACGAGAAGGGCTGCAAGATGAATTCGAGGATCAATATTTTTCTGGGAACTGGTATATGAGACGAACTAAATAAAGGAGGCAGGTCTCACATAACAGCAAAATTCCGACTCTATGGCATTCCGACGAATATATGATGAAGAAGGTAAAGGATTTTACACGATCTTTTCTGCGGAGAAAGTTGAAAGAGTAAACCCTATCAAATATTATAAATCACATGAACTTGCTAAGCGAACAATCAAACTCAAAGATTTAATGATTCTGAAATTTCCAGAGTTTGCAACAAGTCTTAGCGATAAATTTTTCGTGGAACAAGCCTTAAAAACGTTAGAAGGCTTCTTTGAAAATATGGAAAAAGCTGAAGTTGATCCCAAAATGTTGGAGCTTTTCGTAACAGATAAAAAGAAAGATCAGATTAAGCTTTTGAAAGAAACTAGTATCAATCCTGATCAACTAATCTAACTAATTTTTCGAACATATAAGGATTTTGGATACCTCTACAGCAGATACTTATTTCAAAATATTCCTAAAGGCTTTGAAGGCAGAAAACTACCGACACTCTATGAATTAAAGGATGATGGATCTGTAATCAAAGTTGGAGAAACTGATCTTACTGACGGAGAACTGAAACACATTATTGAAAATCGAAAAGTGATTGTATCTCATTTCTTTGATAAGGGAGACACATGGCATTGCTTATTTCTAACATACAAAAGCATTGGTGGTCTTGAAAACTGGCGAGAAGGACAACCCCATTTTCACTATATATCCAGTTCATTTGGTATAAGTAGAGATGATTTCATTGAAAGTATGAAGAATGGAAATTACAAATCAACTTCAATTCATATTGAGTTACTCGGCTATGGTAAACAACCTGAAAAATGACTACCGCCAACAGGTGCTAAGCCCAATCGGCTTACGTAGTTATTTGCAAGAGCATCTGGATCAGATACTTTTGAGATATTTGAAAGGCTGAGCCGACTGTGCTTAGCTAATCGTTAGTAACTCAACCTTAAGCTCAATCACTCCACTCCCACCACCGCCACAGCCTCCATCTCCACCTTCACATCATCTTTATAAAGTGAAGTAACCCCAAGCAGCGTATTGGCTGGCATATTTTCCGTTCCGTAGAGTTCACTTCTGATGTCTCTAAAAGTATCCAGGTCTTTTTCTCTGTACTGCACTATGTAAGTTCTCATAGTTACAATATCATGAAACTTGGCTCCGGCTAAGGCCAGTTGCTGTTCAAGCTTTTTATAAGCTGAAGTGATTTGATCCGCCATCGTATCACCTACCCCGGTTTGGCCTGCCACGTAGATGGTCTTTTGATTTCCATTGGTTACGGTTACAACGTTGGTATATCCGGGTCCTGCATTCAGGTACTCCTTTTTGATTTCCTGAGCGTTGATGTGGAGGCTACATAAAACAGCCATTATTAAGATTAAGGTTTTCATGCGTTGAAGTTTGTTCGATTCAAGTTAATTAATTTCTATTGTCCAGGTAGATGTGCAAGGCATGTGGTGAAAAACACCGACATGGGTGGTAAGGGCGAAAGAGACTACAAAAGTCTTAAAGACTTTTGTAGTCTTCATTGATTTTAATCTTTTTTTAATATCGGTGAAAATACCAACATGGGCGAGAGTGATAATATCATCGATCTTTCTTTAACGAAGGATATGCAAACAATTAAACAGTGTCAGCTTCAACTCTTATTCCACCACCTTTCCGGAGAAACCCTTTCTCCAAATTTCAATGCATCGTTCAGCCATAGCATAAACCGCCGTAAAGGACTGTTTGCTAATCGTATTCCCAGCTTGTTCCACCATTTTGAATAATCCTTATTGTAGGGACAAACCCGAATGCAGATAGCGCAGTCTGAATTACTGCCTACCCAAAACTTAAAACACTTTTCAGCATTTACAGTCCATTTGGTGATGTTATTGTGGCTTGAAAAGTTAGGGGCTTCGTTTTGAGGAGCTTCTGTTGCAATGGCCTTGGCAGGGCAGGCACTTGAACATTTTCTACACATCTCACAAAACTGCTTTACCCCAAATTCTATCGACTGGTCTGTTAACAGTGGTAAGTCGGTCAGTACTTTAGCAATGCGCACATTTGGCCCAAATTTCTTGGAAATTAATAGGCCATGACGACCATATTCTCCCAATCCTGCCTGAATAGCCATAGGTATGCTTTGTGCTGTATCATTTAAGGAGGCCACTGCTTGATAACCAAGGTTGACGATCATTTGAGCTAAAGAATTGGCGCAATTGAGGCTTGATGAATAGCCAAGGCCAGTAGTTGCTCCGCTTAGAGCGGCTGGAAAGGTTTTGCCTAATTCATAGTCCATTGGCATAATCAGCATTACGGCATACTTAAGACCTTGCGGGAGTTTCAGTTCAGGTGCATCTTCACTTTTTCGGTTAAAGTGATGGGAATACACCCAACGCTCATCAATTTCACAGATCCCCACATCTCCAGCTCCAAACATTTTGGCTGCTTTCTTAATTCTTGCTGTAGTCTCAGGTTCGGTAGCCAGTTTGACCCTTTCTGGTGGGCCCTGTGTCTGAATGCTATAATAATCAGTGAAGCCTTCTACCCTGCCCTCGCTCTCAAACTTCATTTCACCTACCACATCTGTAAGATGCCAGCTGGCGTTCCTCATGGCATAATCCCAGTGGTCAAACCCCTTAGATTTCTTTGGGGCATAATTGGTGATATCATAGCTGATTAAGAAGTTCTTTGGGTCTACTTTATCATCCCAAACAGAACGATTGAAGATGTCGTTCTTCTGATTAAATTTTTCAAAACCATCCTTAATTTCAAATTTCCTGGTAAGGTATTCTTTGGGGTTGGTAGAGATGGTTTTGGTACTGAACATTCTTTCAAATTAGTGATTATATAAGAAACGCTACTGTACCACAAATTTTAATGTAGGGTGAAGAGAGACCTATTAATGAATGATGACTTGTTAAGTGTCAAGAAGATTCCTCGTGGAATCGTCCTCCCTTAGCTCCTATCGAAGATGTTTCTAAAATTAGTAAACAGTTTTTATCAAGCTGCAAAGTAGATCACCCCGCCACCCAATAATGATAAAAGAATGCCGACCACTTTGGGTAAACCAAGCCTTTCATTTAACAACTTGTAACCAAGCAATGCGCCAACAACAATACTCAACTGCCTAAGCCCGCCAACATAGGTGGCCTTGCTCATGGTAAGGGCTGTAAGTACCAGGGAATAAGTGAAAACATTGGTGAAACCCACCTGAACTATTTGATACTTATTCAATCTCCACTCACCCTTGATGGCTTCAGGTTTATACCAAATAAGAATGAACAAATTGTAAAAAACCGCCACTGATGACGTGTACAGATAGAAATATAAGAACGGCTGCATTCTGGTAACCGCAATCTTATCCCACAGTGTATAGCCAGCCACCGTCAAGGCAGCAAGAATAGCGAAAAGACTCCCTCTATTGTTAATATTCCTGAACAAACCACGGATGCCCTTACTATCAAGTGTATCCATGTGCATCACGAAAGTGCCGATCAGAATCAGAGCAATCGCCAACAACCCCACATTATCAATTCGCTCACCGATAAAGTGGAATGATATGATGGGCAGGAAAATAATGCTTGATCTTGAGATAGGGTAAACCAGTGAAAGATCACCATGCTTATAAGCACTTGTGAGAAAAAAGTAATTAAGAAAAGTAATGCAGGCAGCCACTAAAATCAGAATAAGAAATTTGGCCTGAAACTCGGAAGTCAGCAAAAAATAAATTCCCGGAATCAAAAAAATAATTGCTTCGGCTAGCTTACTGAGCGCAGTAAAAACATGCTTATTGGTCGATCGCTTGATCAGATAATTCCACCAGGCGTGGGTGAAAATGGAAATAAAGACCAGAGTGAAAGGAAGCGGCTCCATAGAGCGATGAAGTTAAAGTCCAAATCTTACTTGAGAGTAGTGGAGCATCAGGTTTATTGACATCTAGCCCATGTAGTTCGAATGGCCTTAAGCTTAAATCTGATTTTTTATCTTTAATGCAAATCTTACGCTTATGAGATCACCAATCTTTGCTACGGCTTTGGCAATCGCTGTTTTGTCTTGCAATAATCCCAAACCAGTTACAGAAGAAAAACCTTCTGAAGAACCAATGGAACAAGAGGCCTCCCAACCGATGGCTGAACCCGTCGAGGAGTTAAATCCAAATGAGTATCAATTCGAAACTGACAATGCTTCAACAGAAGAGATTGCAGATATAGTTCAGCGCAAATATGAGGGCCTGTATGACTATGATCCTGACTTAAGCACAAAGTGGAGGGTTAACCCATCGACTGAGGTGATATTTTTCATATTGGGAAATGAAAGTGCGGAACCCCTTTTTCATGTATTATCGCCAACCAATCGAAGGGATGTATTTGAGCTAAAGCCTGTTGTAATTCCCGAAAACTCGTACCTCGCTGAATATTATGGATCGCCCTTCAGCAGTTTCGAATTCCAGGTCATCAAACAAATGGGTGGAGCCAATTCTGAGCTTGGCCTGGCCTATCGGCTGAATTCGGCGGTAGGGGCACCCGAAGGCGACGGTTTTATTTATTTCACCAGGGTATTTGGGGAAATTGTTACCAATAAAAATGGCAGCTATAGCCTTAGTAAGAAAGATGAATTCCATTCTATTAAGTACGGTGAGGTAATTGATGTCACAGAAGTTGGGTGGTTGTTATCTGATTTAGGCTTTGCTCTTATTGAGGAAGGTTTTAATCAGGATGAAGAACAACAAATAAGGGCTTTGAAAACGGTGATGAATGATGATGCTGTGGTAAAGTATGACCCGTGTTACCAGGTGGAACCTATATTTTTTAGAGAGGGGTTAAATGGCGACGTTTTGATTGGCCAGAAGAATGGTGATAAGACCTACTACTGGACAATTTCGGCACTGATGGACAACGGTCGTAGAATTATTGGTGATGCTAGTGCATTTAGTTTCGGCAACAATGCAGACCCTAATCAGCCTACCGGGCTTGAGTTTGAGTTAGTTAAAACTGAAAACGAAAATGCCTGGGTTGTGAGGGTTGGCCAGGAAAGCTTTGCGACTATTAAAAGCCTGCAATCAGAGTTTTTTGTTCAGTCAGTTGACTGTGATGAAGATTAGTCTATGACCGTAATTTCTGGTCACGGTATTACTTTCGTCCAATGAATTTCCAATATATTCTTGAGTTGATTGGGACATTTATGTTCGCCATTTCCGGCGCTTTGGCATTAAAGGGCAAAGAGCAGGATTGGTTTGCAGCTGCGTTCACGGGTTTTCTTACAGCTATTGGTGGAGGTACCATCCGGGATGTGTTGTTGGGTAGCTATCCGCTGGTTTGGATCAGTGATATTTCTTTTTTGTATGCCATCCTTGCTGGTGTTATCACCACGTTCCTTTTTCATCGATACGTGGCAAAGCTTCGAAGAACCCTCCTACTTTTTGATAGCCTGGGCATTGCATTTTTCACCATTCTGGGAGTAGAGAAAGCCTTGAGCTTAGGTGTTCGGCCGGAGATCGCTGCTATTATGGGCATGTTTACCGCCGTAATGGGAGGAGTGATACGAGATACACTGACCAATGAATTGCCAGTGATTTTTAGAAAGGAGATTTATGCGTCTGCATGCTTAATTGGGGCCACCGTTTATCTCATTCTAATCAATACGGGAATAGACCGGGATTGGAACCTTGTAATATCAATTGGTACTATTGCAACTATTCGCTTACTGGCAATGAAGTTCCAAATCACCCTACCAAAACTAGGTTAGCTCTTATTTGTGAATTAATTCTGAGGAATATCTTATTAACCAGCTTTATTAATATGAGGCTTTTGTCTTTTTGGTCTGGATTGAGAGCTTTCAGGTTCTATTTGATGTGGGTTTCTGCCATTACCAAATTGGCCTAAAATATTGCTGGTTACTCCAATTTCTAACTCATTCAAAAAACCGATAGAATCTTCACCTGAGAAGAATTCTTTTCCCATAACATTTAGTATAACAGCCCTCATTAGTTACTCAATTTAATAATTCTATCTGGCTAACGGAATATAATTGCAAAAGAATATACTGCTATGGTTTTTTTTATTTACTGAAGAAGTCTGCTAAGGCGCTCAGAAGTAATTTAGAAAAAGTGCATATTTCATAACTGATTATTACAAATTTTACAATCATTCATGCCTGAGGGCCTCCACAATATTGCCATTTGCAGCCCTCCACACCACATAGAAAATTGAGATGATGGCGATTGACGCGGATAATAAAAATGCAAACACAAAAGCAATGAAATCAATGCCGTCTGAATACACAAATGCCGTTAACCAATCCTTAGCCAACATATAAGTAAATGGAAGGGAAATTAGATTACCCGCTATGACCAAGATCAACATAGGTTTGCCCATTTGCAGAATAAGTTGGTATACATCGGCTCCAAGAATTTTTCTAATACCAATTTCTTTGGTTTTATGATTAGCGCTAAAGAGCGTTAGCCCAAACATGCCCAGCGCTGAAATAAGTACGATAATTCCTGTGGTATAATTAAGGATTTGACCTAATCTCTCTTCTTCGGCATATTGATTAGCGTTAACGTCTGTAATGTACCTGTAGTCAAATTCTGAATTAGGAATTAGCTCATACCAGAGCGACTCAATCTGTCCAAGAATATGTTGATGGTCTCCTGGCTTAAGGGCTACTGTCAAAAAATTAAGCCGGTCAGAATCATTTTTATTAAAAACCAGCGGCTGAATCTCAAAATGCATACTTTGAAAATGAAAATCAGGAACCACCCCTACAACCTGGCCCCTAACGCTTGATTCAGCCTGACTAAAATTGAGTGTTTCACCAATTATCGTCTCAGGTGAATTAAACCCTAACTGTTCAACCGCAGATTCATTTACAATGAATTTAGCAGAATCCCCTTCTGAGAAAGCCCTACCCTTAAGTATTGGAATGTTGAAAGTTGCTAAATAGTTGGCGTCAACGTTTTGATAATTGATCATCTGAAAATTGGAGGCAGAATCCCGATCCATGTTCATTGGCATCTGGGGCATTTCGAAAGCAACCTGCGAGAGTGAAAGTGTAGCGTTGCTAACGCCTGATAAGTTTGTAACCCTGTCTCTTAAAACCTGTTTTTGGGAAGTGGTCATGCCTGGGATATCAACAATGAAGTTGACAAGGCCTTCGCTCTGATAGCCAAGGTTTTTGTTCAGCATAAAATCAATTTGAGATTGTACTATTAACACCGCTGAAATAGCCATTGATGCAACAACAAACTGCAAAGCGATCAAGATGCGTTTTGGCGTAAGGTTGGCATTCATTGATGTACCGCCCATCTCAATATTCTGGAGTGGCTTTCGATTAGCTAAATACAGTGCGAGATAAGCCCCTGAAATCAAAGAAACTACCAGCCAAACGATTGAAAGGAAAGATACCAAATCAAGATAGGTAACGGCATCCTGAAGGTGAAACCCTACAAAATCGTTTAGCCAGGGCATTAAAAACTGTGAAATCAAAGTAGCAATCAGAATGGCTAAAAGTACTGTTGCAAATGTCTCAAAGTATGCCTGAGTAGCGAGTGACAATTTACTTGCCCCAAGTATTTTTCTAACTCCCACTTCTTTCTGCCGGGAAAAAGCTGCGGCAGTAGAGAGGTTCATGAAGTTTAGAACAGTAAGCACAAGCAGAAATAGCGAGAGCCATGTCAGTATTGTGACGTTGTCAAGGTTACCTCTTCGTCCATTGTCATAGCTCAGATCGGTTTGCCAGTAAAGCTCACCAAAAGGTTGCAAAGAGTAGCTCACAATTCCGTTTAGGTTACCCAATTTTTCCTCATAAAATGATGGCAATTTTTTCTCAAGGAGGCTGATGGAAGCCGCATTTCCAAGCAATAAATAACTATTAATTGCACCAAGGTGACCATGGCTTGGCCCGAATGTTTCTATTGTATTTTGGATGCTGGCCAATGCATCAAAGCGAAGGCTGGTATTACTTGGCGGCAACCTAACAATTGCAGCTACCCGAAATGGTTTAGTAATTCTTCCGCTCTGTATTTCAATAGTTTCACCTACGGACTGCGTATTTCCGAAATAAAGTTGTGATGCTGAATCCGTCAACACAATTGATGAGGGGTCAGATAGTGCATCAAGTGAGCCTGAAATCAACTCCAAATCAAAAAGCTCATCATATGTGCTATCTGCAAAATAAATACTCTGCTCAGTAAATATTTTATCATCGTATGCAACAACCGCAGGCTCACTGTTTATTCTACAAAATGACTTTACTTCTGGAAAGTAATCCGTTATTTCTGGTGCTGCTATCTTGGCATTGATAGCGAAATGGGTCACTTTGCCGGCATTCGTAATTTTTGTAGTAAGACGCACCAGGTTATCAAATGCGTCATGGCTTTTATTGAAGCTTAATTGATGTATTGTGTAGTAATTGATCAAAATAAATGCGACCAATCCCACAGTCATTCCCAATAAATTAATAGCAAAAAAAGCGGGACTTTTTTTTACGTTTCTCCAGTAAAGCGTCAATGATTTCTTCATAATAACTAATAATATCGTTTCAAAACTAATTAATTAGTTTTAATTAACTAAACATTTAGTTAACATGATTCCGTATGTTCGTATTAGCTTCGTAAAAAAAGAGCCTAATGAAAATCTTGATAGTTGGGGGAAATGGCACACTTGGTAAAACTGTTGCCAATCATTTTAAAGAAAAACATGAGATCATTATAGCGGGTAGATCCAAAGGGGACTTTACTGTTGATATTACCTCTGATGCGTCTATTTCTAAAATGTATCAGCAGATCGGTAAAATTGATGCCATGGTAGTGACGGCTGGCGAAGCTAAATGGGCGCCTTTTTTTGAATTGACCCCTGATGACTTTAATGTTGGCCTGCAAAGTAAATTAATGGGCCAGGTGAACCTGGTTAGGCTGGGCAAGGACTTTATTAATGCCAATGGCTCATTCACGCTCACAACTGGGATTCTTGCAGATGACCCCGTTATGATGACTACCAGTGCCTCAATGGTAAATGGTGCCATTCACAGCTTTGTGAAAGCTGCAGCGTTGGAGTTATTACCGCTAGGATTGCGCATCAATGCTGTTTGTCCTGGTTTGGTCGAAGATTCAGTTGATAAGTATGCTGATTATTTCCCGGGTCACGACCCTGTACCAATGGGGCGGGTGGCAAATGGTTTTGTCAAGAGCATTGAAGGTGCCGGTACTGGCGAGATTATCAGAATTTATTAAGCAGACTATTTCTTCACTATTGTAA
Organism: Cyclobacteriaceae bacterium; assembly: GCA_040222875.1. GTDB lineage: Bacteria > Bacteroidota > Bacteroidia > Cytophagales > Cyclobacteriaceae > JAJCYL01. The sequence continues at coordinate 181,278 of JAVKCG010000034.1, forward strand.
ATTCCACTCTCCTGTTTAGTTTTCTGGTTTCAGGATTAGCGTTACTCGCAATAGGTTTCATGGGCCCCCAACCTTTTCCTGCTATGCGGTTTTTTTTGATGCCCTTATTGGTCAAATATTCAATCACTTTATCTACTCGTTGTTGAGATAATTCTACATTAGGGTTGAATGCACCCTGGTTGTCTGTATGACCTTCAACTAAAATCTCAATAGTTGGGTTGTCCCTTAGCATGTGGTAGACGGCTTCGAGATCCTGTTCTGAACCGGGTATTAAGTTGGTTGTTCCTCTCTCAAACAATACATGTTTCAAAGCAATCGTATTACCCACTTCAAGGGGTTCGAGATAGAAATTTTGAGCGATTGATTGACCGCTTTCAATAGTTATTAACGTGTCATATTCGAGGAAATCTTGTGCTGAAATGATGGCACTATAATCCCCTGCATCAAGGTTAGAACTAAATTTGCCATTGCTTGCAGAAATATTGAACGTTCCTTTTTCACTTATCATTTCAATGCTTCCAGAAACGGGATCATCATTCCTTGCATTATAAATCATACCTGAAAAGTTGATATCCAGAGTTTGTTCTTGCGTTTCCGGTTCTGCTACTATGGGTGTAGGTTCTTCTTCAATTACGGCTATTGCCGGTGCTTCCTGTACGGTATCAGCTGGTGCTTCATAATCTTCTGGGAAGGAAATTCTAACAGTTTTGATATCCCCATAACCATCAGAATTTTGTGTAGAAACAACGACGGCGAAATCCCCTTCGGGCAAGAAACTGAATGAAGTTTCAGAACCAACTGTATTTAATGGCGCACCCATGTTGACGGGAACTGACCAGTTTTTCCAACTGTTGTCCAACCTTTTTGAGACGAAAATATCCATCCCACCACTGCCACCGTGGCCATTAGAGGCGAAATAAATTGTTTCCCCGTCAGGTGCTATAAATGGAGTGAGTTCTTGATAACGGGTATTTAACACCGCTCCCATGTTTCTTAAATCCGTCCATGAACCATCGGCTTTAAGCTTAGTGAAATACAAATCCTCAACTCCGTAAGATCCAAATGTTTGCAGTGAAAAAACTATTACACCACCTGATGGGGCTATGCTGGCGCTCCTAAACTCCCATTGGCTTTTAAAATATGGTATTTCAACATTTTGAGGAGTGCCCCAACCATCACCCGATTTTTGACTAACTGAAAAACCATCCTTACCTGTGGCTCCATAGTGATAATTAAGAAGCATCGTTGAGCCTTGATTAGCAAATCCAATGACCGAATTTGACCTTTCATTGTTAAGCTGTTTTGCAGCAAGTTGAGCTGGTGCCCATGATCCATCTGAAAACCTTGTTGAAACCCAAATGTCTCCATTGTCCTTTAACCCGCCAGTCATCCCGGAATACCCCCTTCTTGTGAAATATAAACGCTGCCCATCAGTGCTCAATACTGGTGACTCCTCATAATATTTCGAGTTAATGTTATTCCCTACACTGATCTGTTCTGACTCTACCTGCACTATTTGCGAATGCGCTGAGAAATAAGAAAAAATTAATACCAAAACTGCGGTTGCTCTCATAAATTCAAAGTTATCAGAACCAAACTGAACAAAAAGCATACTAAGTTCAATCCTGCATCAGAGATTAAATCAATATTCATTATTTTGGATATATGACTCGACTCGCGGCGCTTTGTGTTATCGCAATCTTTGTTTCGGTCTCAGGGCATTGTCAAACCACATGGATGCAGGTGAACCATGAGGCACCAGCCACGCTAACCCGCCATTTTGATACAGGTATTGAGAATACCGGGCCAAATGGTTCAATGGATTATAGATGGAATCTCTTCGGGTATAAGCCAATTAAGATGGATGGCTATCAAATCATTTCTTCCCATCAGCCCAACTCAAACATTGATATCGTTTACTTCATAGATGAATCCGGTTCAACTGTCAAGCGGGTTTTCACATCTACAGCTCCACACAATTTTTCCTCTATAGGGCCGTATTATGACAGCCTCAACCCCATGGGTAGTCCCGATATGGCCAGTGCCCTTTTGAATGGTTTAATTGGCACTATACTTCAAAGGGGTTTTGGCTTAAAATAATTGTGGATTTAAAGGGCGAAATTTTAAAAGAAAACTCAAAAGCTCAGGCACTTAGAATCACAGCATACATAGGTAACGATGAGGATAAATTTGCGAAGCTCATTCAATTATTCCTTTCGGACGATTACCGCGTTACCCAAAGGGCGGCGTGGATATTAAGCCACTGTTGCGATGAGCATCCTGAATTAATCAAACCACACTTAACCCGGATTGTTAAGAACCTGGACAACAATCCAAATATTGCTGTGAAACGAAATACCGTTAGAATTCTACAATTTATTCAATTGCCAGAATCGCTGATGGGTCCATTGGCTGATCATTGCTTTAATTATCTCCGATCACCAAAAGAAACGATTGCTGTTAAAGTATTTTCCATGACCATTCTTTCAAATATCTGTCGGTATTTTCCAGAACTAAGTAATGAGCTTATCCCAATCATCGAGGAGCAAATGCCATATGGAAGTGCAGGGTTTAAATCAAGGGGTAAAAAAGTTTTGAAGGAATTATCCCGGAATTGAAAAAAGCTATCGCCATTCCTGATTTACATTTGCTATCATGATTCCACAGCCTGTTGTCGATATCGCGGAAATATGTGCCCTTAAAGGCATTCGGCATGCTGTATTATCACCAGGATCACGGAATGCTCCCCTTCTTTTGGCCTTCGCAAGGCACCCCAAAATTGAAACTCATGTCATACCCGATGAACGTTCTGCTGGGTTTATTGCACTCGGGATAGCCCAAAAACTAAAGCGACCTGTTGTGCTGGTCTGCACCTCTGGTAGTGCCGTTTATAACTACGCCCCGGCCGTTGCAGAGGCTTTTTACAGTACCATTCCATTAGTGGTCATCAGCGCAGATCGTCCACCTGAATGGATTGATCAGAGAGATGGTCAAACCATAAGGCAGAGTGGTATTTTTGGAAATCATGTGAAGCGAAGCTTTGATTTTCCAGATCAATACAGTAACCAGGATGTGAAATGGCATTGCCATCGTATTGTCAATGACGCTATCAACATTGCCAATTGTGGTTCACCGGGGCCAGTGAATATCAATGTACCATTACGAGAACCATTTTATCCTGAAAAATCTGAAAACATACATTATTCAAAGGATATCAAGATAATTAATGAACCTCTTTCAAAATCGAAGTTACATGTCGATGACTTTGATCATTTCGAAAAGTCCGTCTCTGGTTACAATAAAGTACTTTTTGTAGTTGGCCAGACTCCATCAAACAGCCAATTACGAAATACATTAGGTGACGTAGCTAAATCAGTTCCAGTTTTGTGTGATATAATCTCTAATGCCCAATCAGTCGAGGGGGTTATCACGAATCAAGATCTGATTTTGGCAAACTATCCTGATAATGACTTATCTCCGGATTTATTAGTGACCATAGGTCAGTCGGTGATTTCTAAAAACCTCAAGGGATATTTGAGAAAGCATAGGCCAACCGCCCATTGGCATATCCAGCCCTCAGGTGATGTTGCAGATACATTTCAGTCGTTAACCGAAATTATCCGATCAGATGAGATCGATTTCTTGAATTCGATCTCATCCGAATTCGATTCTAAGCCTGATTATCTCCAAAAATGGCATCAATTGGAAAACAAGGTTGAAGCACAGATAAGCAGCATTTCAGGTTGGTGGGAACTGCCAATTACGAAATCAATATTGGAACAATGTCCCAATGAATGTCAACTTCATCTTGGCAATAGCATGCCCATTCGCTGGGCTAATTATGTTGGTTGCAAAAAAGAACAAATTGAAGTTTTTTCAAACCGGGGAACAAGCGGCATAGATGGCTGCATGAGTACTGCGGTTGGTTGTGCCATGGCCTGCGATGAAACTGTACTAGTCATTTTAGGGGATTTATCATTTTTCTACGACCGTAACGCATTGTGGCACAACGAACTTCCGCCCAACCTGCGAATTGTAGTTTTGAATAATCACGGTGGCGGCATTTTTAGATTAATAAATGGGCCATCAGACTTGGCAGAGCTTGGCGAATACTTCGAAACCGATCAAAAGCTAAATACCTCAAACACGATAAAGGATTTTGAAATTGAATACTTAAGCGCTACATCTGAAACCAATCTAGCAAAAGCCCTCGAAACCTTTTTCTTAATAGATGGTAAAGCAAAGTTGTTGGAGATTTTTACAGATAGTTCAATAAACAAGGTTGAGTTTGAGAAGGTGAGGGCAGGATTAAAGAAACTTTAAGACTAGTTCACAACTGAATCAAGAAATATTTAGAAATGCATATAAAACAAAAAGGGGCAGCTGTTCTTGCGAATGCTTGCCCCTTCTCCTGTCATGGTCACCGTAGCTTCCATGCCAAGTCAAGTTACTGTTAGAACTCGTAATCCGTTAGTGTTAAAACCGAAGTTTTATCTTTCCGGCTACTGTCTGATCGGGCTTCGAAGAGTTGAAACGAATCTCAACTTATCTTCCCCCCTCTAAAACCTCCCTATTGGGAAGTCCTCTACTCTCACTTGATGATATCAAAGGTATGTTCGGCTTCTAAGCTGTCAAAGAAATCCTTGGACTTGTTCTTCACCACTTTTGAACTTGTCTATACCATATTTATACAGCTTTTATCCACATAGTTATCCACTCACATCTTTGATTAGTTCAATTAATCCTAAAAATCTTTCATAATTAATTATCTTGTGATTGTTTTCCAATATGAGCTATCACTTTCCAAATGCGGGATTTGAGTTAGTGTCAGTTTAATAATGATAGATAAATCCATGACACAGGTTACTATTTGTGATGTTGTTGTATTAAAACAAAAGTTTCGGCTTTTTTGGTAATGAAAGATCATGAAATTCTTGCCAGGATAGGTAAGGGTGATGAGGGGGCTTTGGATTACCTGTATAAGAAGCATTATCGGATGATGACAAAAATTGTGTTATCCAATAATGGTACGGAAGAAGAAGCAAAGGATATTTACCAGGATGCGCTCATTGTTTTTTGGCAAAAGGCAGTAAAAGGCAACCTTGTGTTGACATCGAAAATCAGCACATTCATTTATAGCATATGCCTTAACCTCTGGCGAAAAGAACTTGAGCGAAAGAGTAGATTAGTTAATGAAGAAAAAGACGGACAGGCAAGTCAAAATTTTGAAGCGAAAGAGCAACAAAAAATTATTCATGAATGCATTGGCGAATTAGGTGATACATGTAAAAGAATTTTAACTTATTACTATTTCGATGGTATGAATATGAACGAGATCGCTGAAAAATTGAACTTTGCCAATACTGACACGGCTAAAACGAAAAAATATAAGTGCAAAAAAAGATTAGATCAATTGATTAAAACGCGGTTTTCTTCGAACGACTTTCTTGACTAGGCTATGACGAACAGCAATTATTCATCAATGGTGGAGCGATATCTGGATGGCGATATGGCTCAAAATGAGATTTCTGAATTCGAACAGTTAATCGAACAAGATCCACTCTTAAAAAGTGAATTGAATTCGCAGCAACAAGTAATCCAAGGAATCCAAAACTATCGCCAGACGCAATTAAAAATGCGACTGGATAATATTGATGTTACCCCTGGTTTGTTTGAAACCATTGCAAGTAATACAATTACCCAAATCGCAACAGGTGTTGCCATTACAGGATCATTGGTTATTGGAGGGTACTATCTTTTGCAACCAAACGAAAAAAATCAATTAACGGAGATCAGCATTGAACCAAAGACTATCCCTTTTAGTAGTTCAAAGTTCCAAATTGAGAAATTAAATGCTGCTCCACTGGTAGATATCCCCGAACTGCAACATCAAGAAGAAACGGTCAAAGAAGCTATCCCTGAATCGAACCCGACAACAAACGAAACTGATGTCAACAAGGAGGCAGCAACGCTAAACCCAACTATCGTGTCCCCTATGTTAGCGGATACCGGATCCACAACGGATGACAATTCTATTATTGTGGATGTTGATAATCCAACCCTTCCCAATCAAGTCAACCAGGAAGAATCTATTGAAGTGGAAACTGTTAATGATAGCAAGCCAGATTACCGATATAAGTTTAGCGACAACAAGCTGTTCCTTTTTGGCGATTTTGGTGGTGTCCCTTATGAAATCATCGAGATCAATAACAGGTCAGGAAAGCGCCTGTTCTTGTACCATGGAGAAACGTACTATAGAATCCATAACTCTGTAACTAAAATTTCACAACTTCAATCAGTTACTAACATTGAGCTGATTAACGAACTCAACATCCTCCGGTCGAATAAATCCGAACAGTAGTCTTTTGAGTAACAAGTACTAACTACTTTTGGAGTATGGCCACTTCTGATAAGAAAGTCCGTAAGAAAAAGCTGGGCAGCTACCCGTTGGTCAGTGTTGTTTTCAGCATAACCATTTCTCTATTCGTAATAGGGCTTTTAGGGTTGATGGTTATCTACAGCAAAGGGTTAACTGATTTGATCAGGGAAAATGTTGAAATACAGGTTTTTTTAAACAAGCACATTACCGAGAACGAAAAAATCAAGCTCAGCAAAACATTTTCATCTAAAGACTATGTTTTGATGAAAGACGGCAGCCCAATGTTGGAGCTCATAAATAAAGAAGATGCTGCCCAACAATTCATTGAAGAAACCGGTGAAGATTTCACTGAATTCATCGGTGAAAACCCGCTGCGTGATGTGCTAATAATAAAGATTAACCCAGATTTTCACACTGCTGAGAAAATGGAAAAGGTTAAATCAGAAATTGAATCTGAAAGGGGTGTATATGAGGTTGCATACGTTGAAAATCTGATTGACAGTATTAATACCAACCTCGCAAAAATTTCGGTTGTTCTTGGAAGCTTTGCTTTAATCCTAATTCTGATCGTGGTTGTTCTTATCAACAATACCATAAAGTTGGCACTGTTCTCACAAAGATTTTTAATTAGGAGCATGCAACTTGTTGGGGCCACGGCTGCATTTATTAAACGTCCATTTTTAACAAGGGCCGTCTATTATGGGTTGATATCCGGATTGATGGCATCAGTTATGCTTTTTGCTTTATCGATGTACGCCAATACCAGAATCGAAGATTTAAGTATGGTTCAAAATCCTGAATATTTCATCATTTTAGCTGTGACCCTTATTGTATCTGGTATCATGGTTGGTCTGTTAAGTACGTACAGGGCCATCAATAAATACCTTAAAATGTCGCTTGATCAATTATACTAACAATGAGTTCTAAAGAAAATAATACCCTGCCATTCGGTCGTAAAAACTATATAATTATGATTGCGGGAATACTGACCCTCATCCTGGGTTTCACTGTGATGTCGCTGGATGATGAGCAATATGGTTTTGGTTTCCTCGGCCTTACACTAGGGCCCATCATAGTTATGATCGGTTTCATAATTGAGTTCTTCGCTATTCTACATAAGCCTAAAAAGGATTAATGACCTGGATTGAGGCAGTCATTCTTGGAATACTCCAGGGCCTGACTGAATTTTTACCCGTTAGCAGTAGTGGTCATATAGAAATCGGTTCCGTTTTATTAGGAACAGAGGTCTCCAATAACCTTCTTTTTTCGATTGTGGTGCATGCGGCAACAGCCCTTAGTACAATTATTGTTTTCAGAAATGACATTCTGGAAATAATCAAAGGGCTCATCAAATTTACATGGAATGACGAGGTTCAATTTGCACTTAAGATCATAATATCCATGGTGCCAGTGGGTATTGTGGGGGTACTTTTTGAAGATCAAATAACTTCATTATTTACTGGACAAATTATGTCAGTCGGTTCCATGCTGCTAATCACCGGAACCCTATTAATCTTCACCCATTTTCAAAAAGATCACTCTCGGGAAATTAGCTATATCAGTGCACTAATAATAGGGCTGGCCCAGGCATTTGCAATTATGCCAGGCATTTCAAGATCTGGGGCGACAATCGCTACAGCACTTCTTTTAAAAACAAAAAAGGAAAGTGCTACCAAATTTTCATTCTTGATGGTCCTGATACCAATAATGGGGGCAACACTTTTAAAAGTATTAGACCTCTCAAATAACGTTAATGCAAGCAATGATATTTCTGGTCTTGCACTCACTGCGGGATTTTTGGCGGCACTAATCTCGGGGCTGCTGGCCTGCCAATGGATGATCGCCATTGTCAAAAAAGGGAAATTGACCTACTTTGCTTTTTACTGTTTACTTGTTGGAGGAATCGCCATAATAAGCCAATTATAAACCATTGATAATAGCCGCTCCGAAATCTGACTTATCAAAAATCGACTTTCAGGAAGGGTGTGTTATTCCCGTCGATAAAGATTTAGAATGGACTTCTTTCGATGTAGTAAACAAAATCAGAAGGTATTTACCAGTGAAGAAAGTAGGTCATGCCGGGACTTTGGATCCGTTAGCTACCGGCCTGGTATTGCTATGTTCTGGTAAATACACCAAGCGGTTGAATGAATTGATGGGGCAAAAAAAAACCTATGAGGGAATGATCGTTTTAGGAAAGACAACACCCTCTTATGACCTCGAAACTGAAGTTGAGTATTCCGGAGATACAAGCAATTTGAGTGAAGATCAAATTATCGAAGCTTCGAAAACGTTCATTGGTGAAATTAGCCAGGTGCCACCCCTATATTCTGCAATTAAGGTAAAGGGTGAAAGGGCATACAAAAAGGCCAGAAAAAAAGAAGATCATAAGTTAGAACCGAGGCAAATTAATATTGAGCTTTTCGAAATTGACCGGATAGAATTACCAAACGTCTATTTTCGGTTGATTTGTTCCAAAGGCACTTATGTTCGCAGCCTTGCAAGAGACCTGGGTGAAAAACTAAATGTTGGTGCCTACCTTGGCGCCCTTAGAAGAACAGCAATTGGTAATTTTGCTGTTTCCGATGCCTGGAAAGTGCATGATTTTGTGGAACGATACGAAGAGGTACCCCGATGAGAATTATTGAAAACCTTAAAGATTTTCCGAAGGATCAATATTCAGTGGTGACAAGTGGCACTTTTGACGGGGTGCATTTTGGCCACCAGGAAATACTGCATCGGGTAGTGCAGACTGCCAAAGACCACAATGGGTTAAGCAGTGTGCTCACATTTTGGCCCCATCCGCGGTTTGTTTTGAGTAAAGATTCTACAGACCTTAAACTACTTACAACTTTTCAGGAGAAGGCGCAGTTGATTGAAAAAGCGGGTATTGACTTTATAGTCAAGATTCCTTTTACCAAAGAGTTTTCCAAATACAGCTCTTCAAGGTTTATTGAAGAAATCCTCGTTGAGGGATTAAACCTTAACAAATTAGTCATAGGTTACGACCATCGATTTGGCAGAAACCGCGAAGGGTCTTTTGAATACCTGAAAGAAAATAGCTCCCAGCTAGGTTTTGAAGTTGAAGAAATACCCGAACAGGATATTGATGATATCGCCGTAAGCTCTACTAAAATCAGGGAGGCACTATTGGCTGGTGATATTAAAACCGGCAACGAATATTTGGGCAGGAGCTACAGCATAAAGGGAACAATCATTGAAGGCGAAAAGATCGGGAGAAAAATCGGATACCCAACCGCTAATATTCATGTAGATGAGAGCTATAAGCTAATTCCGGGTGATGGCATTTATGCGGTGAGATCAACCATTGAAGAATCCGCTTATGATGGTATGCTCTACATCGGCCCCCGCCCAACCCTGAATGGTCAGCATCGATCCATCGAAGTCAACCTCTTCGATTTTGACAGAGACATTTATGGAAAAGAAATTGAAATTCAATTTATCGAGGCAATAAGAAAAGATGCCAAATTTGAGAATCTTGAACAATTGAGCCAGCAACTCAATAAAGACAAGGAGATAGCCTTGAAATTACTCTCAGCTACTTCGCATTAATATAATTCAGAAACTCCTTCTTCGTATTCTCATCATCAAATTTACCGCTGAAGTATGCAGTTCCGGTTTTGCTGTTGGTATCCGCTACCCCACGGCTTGAAACACACATGTGATTGGCATCAACGACTACGGCCACATCTTCTGTTTGTAACACACTCCTTAATTCTTCAGCAATCTGTATGGTCATTCTTTCCTGCACCTGAGGGCGTTTGGCGAAATATTGCACTATTCTATTAATTTTCGAAAGCCCTATCACCTTACCGCTTGAAATATAGGCAACATGTACTTTGCCATAAATTGGTACGAAATGATGCTCACAATGTGAGTAGAAAGTGATGTCTTTCTCAACCACCATTTCTTTGTAGTTGAACTTATTCTCGAATAATGTTGCCTTAGGCTTGTTCTTTGGGTTCAATCCGCTGAAAGCCTCCTTCACAAACATCTTTGCAACCCGATGAGGTGTCCCTTTCAAGCTATCATCCTCCAAATCCAACCCCAGAATCTGCATGATTTCCTTAAAATGCTTCTGGATCAATTCGATTTTCAGGTCGTCATCTAATTCGAAGGCATCCGGTCTTAATGGAGTATCCGAGGACGTTGCCACGTGGTCATCCCCAAAGTCATCGACCGTTAAGTTTTCAATCTCCGTGGTATTCGACAAAGTTTCTTTCAGTTTCATAAAGTGTTACTTTGAGATCAAGCGACTGATCAATCTGTTTTCTGAGTATTTCCCAAATCACCACAGCAATATTTTCTGCCGTAGGGTTTAGGTCACTGAATTCTTCAGTGTCGAGATTGAGATTCTTATGATCAAATTTTAGAACAATACTTTTCTTGATGAGGTCACTCAGCTTTTTCATATCATAAACAAAGCCGGTATCGGGGTTAGGGTCACCAGTTAATTGCACAATCAATTCATAATTGTGGCCATGATAATTGGGGTTGTTGCACAGCCCGAAAACCTGTTGGTTCTTTTCATCAGACCAATTCGGGTTATGTAACCTATGTGCGGCATTAAAATGCTCCTTCCTGAAAACCGAGACACTCATTCGTTGCTTGTAACAGTAATGTTTATTATTTGTTTCAATTTGGATTGCAAAATGGCGACAAAGTTACATTAGATGCCACTAACTCTAGATTATGACGTAAGAACGACATCTATCAGCCTGAAATACGGTGAAAAAAGTCCACCAGACTGCATTACTCCTTTATCAAAACGGCATCTAACGCCATCTCTTCAATCTTTGAATTAAAGGTCTGAAGATCGTTATCGATGAGGGCATCATAATCCTGCCTGATTGTACTATACTGGGATTGCAAATCTTCCCATCGTTCCAGCATGCCCCCCGTTGGTGCATTGTGTTCATCCACAATTACCCTAAATAAACGCACCAGATGATTAGTAAAAACCCGTCGGTAATTGATTTCATCCTGGGTCACTTTAATTTTATTTTGAACAAGCCGGCCTTCCAGTTCAGTTAGTTTATTGTTGAATTCATCCGTAAAGTTTTTGAGTTCTGCATGCTTTTCATGTCCACCCGATCGCTCAATAATGCCGGCAGTCTGTTCCCTGATTGATCGGATATTTCTTACAACATCCTGCGACTCATTCAGCAATTCAATGACCTCCTTTTCAAGATCAAACTTCTTTTGATAATCTGCTGTGGTGATTTCCGTCCACCGCGGATCGGCTTTTATAGTCGTTGATTTAATATCTGACCAATCTCCAGATGTGAGTTCAACCGTATAATCTCCAGGAACTGCAATTGGCCCTGGCGCATTATCAGCACTAAAATCCATCGCAACGAAATCCTCTACCAGATTTGACGGAGGGTAAGTCAAATCCCATGATATTTGATTGAAACCTTCCATAGCTTCCAATTTGAGCTGGTTTTTGCCCTCTACTGGGTTCGTTGACCACTGCCTTACAATTATTCCATTTGCGTCCTTAATTATTAATTGCAGGCTGTCTGGTACAGCATTCAGGTAAAAATTTATTTTAAGAGGCAATCCATCCCATCCCCCGACATTAGTCCTATAGGTTGCCCTTGGCTTATATAAAAATTTGCCCTTTGCCATCAATTCAGTGTTTAATCGGTGAAGGGGGCTTAGATCATCCAAAATCCAAAATGCCCTACCCTGTGTGCTGAGTACCAAATCTTGATTATGCACTTCCATATCCGTGATCGGAACAACAGGCATGTTTAATTGGAAAGATTGCCATGAGGTACCGTCATTAAAAGAGACGTACAAGCCGAATTCTGTCCCTGCATATAACAAACCTTTTCGGTCAGGATCTTCTGCGATAGTCCTCACAAAATGGTTTGTTGGAATCCCGTTATTGTCGGTGATCAAATTCCAGGATTCACCATAATTATTGGTTCTAAAAATGTATGGCTTGAAGTCATTGTCCCTGTATCGGTAAACGGCAGCAAAGGCCCTTCCAGGTTCGTGTGCAGATACTTCGATTTTATTTACCGTTCCCTCTGATGGCATACCTGATGGAGTGATGTTTTTCCAGTTCTGGCCGCCATCCCTGGTTATGTGGATCAGCCCATCATCAGAACCTGCCCAAATTTCCCCGGCATTATGTGGCGATTCCTCAAGCGCAAAAACAGTTGAATATATTTCTACTCCGGTGCCATCATGTTGAATGGGACCCCCGGGAATGTCATGATACTTATCTAAGGCCTGGGTTAAATCAGGGCTGATTACTTCCCAGGTTTGTCCGTTGTTATTCGACCTATGTACCACATTGGAGCCCATATAAAGCTCACTTGTGTTATGCCGAGATACAAAAATTGGGAAATTCCATTGCCAGCGATATTTCAAATCCCGTTGCTCTGTTCCTTCGGTGTAATGTGGGTAAGCCGTCATTTGAAGCCTCTGACCAGTATTGCGGTTGACATATGTGATTTCGCCACTGTAAGTTCCTGAATAAATAATATTAGGGTCATCCGGATGAATAGCGACATCTCCACTTTCTCCTCCGCCAACATTAAACCACTGTTCAGTATCGCTTACAGAAGGGAGATACTGACTTGGGACAGATATTGTTGTATTGTCTTGCTGACCTGCATATAACCGATAAGGGAATTGATTATCTACGGTAACCCTATAAAATTCTGATGTTGGCTGGTTCAACAACGTTGACCAGGTGATGCCTCCGTTTACGCTCACATTCGATCCACCATCGTTGCACTGGATCATAATGTCACTATTGTTGGGGTTAATCCACATACCGTGGTTATCTCCATGGGGTGTTGAAATTCTTTCAAAATCGTTTCCCCCATCAACTGATTTCCAAAATCTTACATTGTTGCAGTATACAGTATTTTCATCTTGAGGATCGGCAGTGAGGTGGGTATAGTACCAACCCCGCTGCAACAAATTATGGTTATTGGTTAAGTGCTTCCAACTCTTGCCATAATCGTCTGATCTGTAGAGACCTTTAGTATCCTCGCTATCAGTAACTATTAGTGCCCACACTCTACCACTTTTTGCAGGTGATGCCTCCACAGCAATCCTACCTAATTCACCTGTTGGGAGTCCACCCTCTAGTTTTTCCCAGTCATCCCCACCATTGGTTGTTTTATAAACACCACCTTCAACGCCACCATCAATCATCGTCCATGGCTTTCGTTCACCCCTCCAGGCTGCTGCATAGAGAATCCTCGGATTTTTGGCATCGATAGATAAATCCACAACGCCTGTTCCGTTGCTTATGAACAAAACCTTGGTCCATGAAGCGCCACCATCTTTACTCCTAAAAACACCCCTCTCTTCGTTGGAACCAAAGATATTCCCCAGGGCGGCTACATAAATTATATCCGGATTTTTGGGGTGGATGATGATATCCGCAATTTGTCCGGCGTTTTTTAGTCCACTGAAAGACCATGTGTTGCCCTCATCAATTGACTTGTAAACCCCAACTCCGGCAGAAACATTGCCCCTTGCACAAGCTGACCCTGTACCAGCAAAAATCACATTGGGATCAGAAGTTGCAACTGCTATAGCACCCATAGAGCCAGCATCAATTTGTCCGTCACTTACATTGTTCCATGTTGTGCCAGCATCATCTGTTTTCCATACTCCACCACCAGTTGTGCCCATAAAAAAAGTGAATGGCTTTTCCGGGATTCCTGCTACTGCAGTTGACCTACCGCCTCTGGTAGGGCCTACAGAACGATATTTCATACCTGAGAAGAATTTATCATCGATTTCAAGAGAAGGTGCTGTTTTCTTTTTCTGGGAAAACAAGTCAAAACATGCAATTAGGATGAGTAATCCGACGAAGTAGGGTTTCATATTGAGAGGTTTTAATTTACGGATAGAAGATAGGTTCAATTGCTAACATTTCCATATGCTAAAATTATTTAGAAAGACAAGGCGGCAATTACTTGGTGATAGCAAATTTGGCAGGTACTTGCTCTACGCTACCGGAGAAATTTTTCTAGTTGTAGTGGGCATTCTGATAGCAGTTCAGATCAATAACTGGAATGAAAGTAGAAAGCGGGATATTCAGAGGGTAATTTATGAATTAAGCCTGATCAATGAACTGAACAAAGATGTAATCAACTTAAAGCGCCTTGACAGCCTAAGTATCCTGAAAAAAGAACGTATCAAAAACTACCTGGACTACTTCAACTCAGAGAACCCTGATTTACAAATTCTGCACAACAAACTGGATAGCGTCATCTCAAGCAAGACGGCATTCTACTCCGGTGCCTATACTATCGACGACTTGATCACAACTGGTAATCTTTCACTCTTTTCGAAAGAAAAAAAGGAGGCGATTCTTAAACTAAAAAACACCCAGGATCGGTATGCTTATTATGAAGCTCAAAGTATCCAGGATGTCGCTTTATATGAACAGGAAATAAAGAAGAATTTCGATTTGGTGAACCTTGCTGGTCTCTCTGAAAAAGAACACCTCGGTGTGGCAGGTTGGAAGCAACAACCCAATTCTCATCAATTCCTGATTTTAAACAATTCCTTGGCAGAGGGTTATAAATTATTCACATTTCAAGGTGAGATGTATGAAACTATTCTTGGTGCAACTTCTGACTTATTAAAGATTTTAGATAACAAGTAACAGCAAGCCTACTCGTGTTCAAAAAACTCAAAAACATTGGTCCCGGTGCCATGGTGGCAGCCGCATTTATTGGCCCCGGAACGGTAACGACAGCCACATTGGCTGGAGCCACATACGGATACACACTTTTATGGGCTATCCTTTTTTCAATAGTTGCTACATACGTTCTTCAGGAGATGTCGGCCAGATTGGGGGTGATTGGTCAGTCAGGTGTCGGTGAAGCTATTCGGACAAAGACTAATAACAAAACTTTGAGAATTCTCTCTTCTGTTTTGGTGATAAGTGCAGTTTTAATTGGCAATGCCGCGTACGAAGCGGGAAATATCACCGGGGCAGTAATGGGCTTCTCTACATCCAATAATTCAAGCTTGCTCATTTTACTTATTGGTATTTCCGCATTTGCATTGCTATTCACCGGACAATTCAAATTACTTGAAAAGTCCCTGGTAGGGTTAGTGGCCATAATGGGCATAGTCTTTTTAGCAGCAGCCATAATGGTGAACCCTGATTGGTCAGAAATTCTAAAAGGAATTTTTATCCCCGTTGCACCAGATGGCGCTTTTATCATGATTGTTGGCCTAATTGGAACAACGGTAGTTCCTTATAATTTATTTCTGCATGCATCCGCATCCAAAAAGAAATGGTCTAGTGAACAAGACTATCAATCAGCAAAGTCTGATACACTCATTTCTGTAATCTTTGGTGGGATCATCACCATGGCAATCTTAATTACAGCTACTGCAGCCTTCGATGGTAAGTCAACCGAAATACTCAGTGCTACAGATTTGGGTTCTCAATTAAAACCGATTTTAGGGGACTGGTCAAGTATTTTTATATCCTTCGGGTTTTTAGCTGCTGGCCTCTCTTCATCTATTACTGCCCCAATAGCGGCAGCGTTTGCGACATCTGAGGTTTTGGGTTGGGAAGATAATCTCAGGGGAACACGTTTTAGAGTTGTTTGGATTGCGGTTTTATTAGTAGGAATAGTTTCTTCGTCACTTGGATTTAGGCCAACGAGTGTTATCCTTTTTGCACAAGTGGCCAATGGCATTTTGCTGCCAGTTATTGCCGTTTTTCTGCTTTGGATCGTTAATGATAGAAAAATCATGAAAGATCATGTAAATACACGGATGGTCAACATACTTGGGGTCATTGTGATCTTGATCACAATTGGGTTGGGAATCAAGGGTATTTATGGGGTATTTGGATGATTAACTCTCAAACATTCTATTTACAAGTTTTAGTACCTCCAAATACTAACGGTTAAATTACCTCTAATACACCCATGAACCCCTCAGATAAATTATTGGATAATATTGGTCGATATGTTAACCTATCTGAGGTTGAGACTGAGAAACTCTTATCCATAGTTCAGGAAACAAGGGTAAAGAGAAGGCAGTTCATTGATCAACCGGGCTATACCAGCCTTTACAGAAACTATGTTTTGCGAGGGGCATTTCGATCGTTTTTTATTGACAATAATGGTAAAGAGCATACGGTCCAGATAGCGGTAGAAGATTGGTTCGTGAGCGACTTTTATAGCTACATCACTCAGACACCCGCAACTTTGTATGTAGAGGCACTTGAGGATTCGATCATACTTCAAATGAGGTATGAAGATATTGAGCCGCTATGTCGGGAAATCCATAATCTTAGCGAATACTTCAGAGTTACCACAGAAAGGGCTTTTGCCTTTTCCAGAAAAAGAGCTCTTTCGAACTTGAGTAAATCAGCCGAGGAAAGGTATCTCGAACTCATAGAGAGATACCCGAACATTGCACTTCGGGTTCCCCAAAAAATTATCGCCTCCTACCTGGGCATGTCGCCTGAGTTTCTTTCTAAAATCCGCAAAAACCTCACGAACAATTCTTGAACTAGTTCAAGCGTATTACTTAATCCAGTTCATTTTTTGTGGAGATATCTTCATTGAGCTTTGCTGTTGAAATCATTTTTAAATCAAAATTTAAAGCTCTGATGAAAAACAACCTCAGTAACCTTCCCGGAATAGCCCTTGGCTTTATGATGATAGTATTCGGGATGAATAAGTTTTTAGGTTTTATACCTGTGGAACCACCAGAAGGTGATACCGCCCAAAAGTTTTTAGGCACCATGTTCTCATCCTACTTATTTGTAGTTGTAGCACTTGCAGAAATTATAGGAGGCGTCCTCATTGCAGTTCCGAAAACCAGGACTCTCGGCTGGCTTATTTTACTCCCTGTCATTTTTAATATCGTTGCCTTCCATTTTGCCCATGACTTTATAGGAAACGGCATTTGGATTTTACCTGTGGCGCTGTTTCTCATCGATGGGTTTGTAGTTAGAAATCAACTTAAAACGATAATTAATTAAGACATGGATAAAAAGATTTGGTTTATTACAGGTATTTCAAGTGGTCTGGGTAAAGCACTTGCGCAGGCTGTTATAGATTCAGGTGATTATGTAATCGGCACCCTCCGCACAAAAGAGCAAGTTGAGACTTTCAATAAGCAGCATTCTGGAAAGGCCAGGGCTTACGCCTTAGACCTCAAACAAGTAGTGAACATTGACAAAGTAGTGAATCAGGCAATATCTGAATTTGGTAGTATCGACGTTTTGGTAAATAATGCCGGGGTCGGGTTCATAGGTGCTGTTGAAGAAGCCAGCTTTGAAGAAATTCGTAACACCTTTGAGGTCAACTTTTTTTCGGCGTTACGGCTTACACAGGCATGTTTGCCTCATTTCAGGAAACAAAGAAGTGGTCACATAATTCAGGTTTCATCCCATGGGGGCATTAAGGCTTTCGCCGGATTTGGTATTTATAACGCCTCAAAATTTGCACTTGAGGGGTTTAGTGAGGCTTTGGCTCAGGAAGTCGCCGCACTAGGCATTCATATCTCAATTGTTGAACCTGGCCCTTTCAAGACGAATTTTGCTAGTGGCAGCTTACCAGAAGCCAGAAATGTGATCGAAGATTATAACGACACAGCAGGTGCTTTCAGGGCAAAATTGAAATCAGTAAATGGCCATCAGGAAGGCGACCCTAAAAAGGCGGCCAATGCCATTTTAAAGCTGGTGAATTCACAAAACCCCTCATTGCGCTTGCCCCTTGGGAAAACAGCCCTTAAAACCATTCAAATGAAGTTGGACAGTGTAAAATCCGATCTTGAAACAAACAGAAAAATTGCCGAAGAAGTTGTGTTCGATCAGTAGGCCAAAAGCTTTACTCAATATCAAATTCCCTCGGCATTATAATCACCTTGAATTTTCAACTTTAATTTCTTGGAAACCGAATATCCATCTATGACCAAATAAAATTGAAATTTGTAAGCACCAGGTGATGCATACTCTGGAATTTTGAACACGACTGCATGTACTTCGGAATGATCTTCAAAGTCAAGAAAACCTATCTCCAACCCAGGTGGTTTGTTGCGCCATTTAAAATGATATTCTGGCTGCTCTTCGAAATCAACCGAGCCCTCAATCTCCAGAGGTAGGTAATAAGTTTCACCCGCCTTAGTTACCAAAACTTTGTCAGCTACGAAAACATCAAATACGTCGTGACTATACAGCTGACCAAACAAGTTCAGTTTTAGGCAGCAAAAGAAGAGTATCAAAAAATACTGTAGTTTATGCATTTCAATTTTCTGGTAAACCTGTCAGACCACCGGCCGATAATGATACAATGCTAACGGCCAGGCTTCTAATTAATATTCCCTTCCAGGCCTTCTTCGAATTGCCTGCATACCAATGTCCTGTCCCGGGAGCAATCAACATACTCAGACCCATAAAACCCAAATTGGTGTAGCCTAAAGAATATTTCTCATTGTTGAAAGCCAATACAGATATGGTTGTTCCAACAACTAAGGGGGTTAGATTGGTTAGGAGTGATAACTTCCTGGCCTGCTTAAGACTCACCTCCCGATAACCAATTGCAGACTGGTAAGATGGATCACCAATCATCCTCAACTGGTGACGTTTTACTGAGCGCTTTACAGTAGAAAGATCATTTATGTAACTAGTTAGAAAAACTCCACTGCCAACCACTGTTGTAAAAGCAAAACCCCCACCCTGAGAATGAGCAGAGTGTTTTGGGGCGAAGAGTAAGGCGGCTATAAGCACTAACCAGGCAGATTTCGGTATCATGGATTATGCGTTTGTAAGAAGGCACATCCGCATACCTTACCCCCTAATTTTTAGTAAAAAATCCCTATTTCATCGGTATTCTAATTACACAAACTTATACCCATGTTTACTTAATGGTAATGATCTCACCCGCTCCCCTGTTGCTGCAAATATTGCGTTGGTAAGCGCTGGGGCTATTGGAGGTGTTCCAGGCTCTCCTACCCCGCCAGGGTATTCGTCAGAATCGATTATGTCTACCACGATTTCAGGCATGGTTTTCATTGTAACCATCTTGTAATTCGGGAAATTGTTCTGTACAATCTTCCCATCTTTTACAGAAATCTCTCCGAAAAGTGCCGCGGTCAGGCCATATACAATCCCACTTTGCATCTGGCTTTCGATTATTTGTGGGTTAACTGTTTTGCCGCAATCAATGGCGCAGCAAACCTTATCAACTTTTATGTTTTTACCATCAACCGTAATCTCAGCAACCTGGGCAGCAAACGACCCAAACGACTTATGAACCGCAATCCCCCTGGCTTTTCCCGCAGGCAGTGGTGAATTCCAGTTTGAAAGCTTGGCAACTGTGTTCAAAACTTGCAAATGACGTGGGGCATTTTTCAGCAATGAGGCTCTTAGCTCAAAGGGATCACGGCCCAATTTGTTAGCACATTCATCCATAAAGCTTTCCGTGAAAAAAGCGTTTTGAGAATGCCCCACACTGCGCCAGGTGCCAACATTTACGGGTAAATCCACCGTAGTTAGATCGGTGTAGGCCGCTTGCATCTCGTATGGCAATTCCCGCATACCTTCTGTTGAAGAAGGGTCATCTTCAGCACTCATTGGCATCATAGGTACATTTCGGCCCATTAATCCTGCAAGTGCTCCCTGAGTGGCTACCTTCTTTTTCCAGCCCAAAATTTCCCTATCACTTAATCCGGCCTTAAGATTAGAAATCACTGCAGGACGGTAATAGTCATTCTTCATATCCTCCTCGCGGGTGAAGACCAGTTGGATAGGGGTTCCTGGCATTTGTTTGGCCACCTTAGAAGCTTTGAGTACAAAATCAGTTTCTGCCCTACGGCCAAACCCACCACCGAGATAAGTAATATTGGTTTTGATGTTGCTTTTTGAAATGCCAGTACCTTCAGCCACACCATTAACCACAAAGGTTGATGCCTGGTTTCCAGTCCAGACCTCTGCCCTCTCACCATCCACTAAAACGGTACAGTTAAGCGGCTCCATGCAGGCGTGAGCTAAATACGGCACTTCATATTCCGCTTCAATCGTCTGAGATGCCGAAGCCAATACATCCTCAATACCGCCTTCATCCTCCCAAACTTTGGAAGGTTCTCCTACAATGGCTTCTTTTAAAGTAGAAATTGCATCCTTACTTCCCAATTCAGGGTTGGGTTGATCTTCAAGGCTCAAAGCTGTTGCTGCATTCTTGGCATGCCACGTCGACTTTGCGACAACTGCCACACCTTCATCAATCTGGATCACGGCTTCAACACCAGCCATCGCCTTCACATCCGATTCGTTTTTAATGCCAGTAATCTTGCCGCTGGGATAAGCCGAATGCCTGATTGCTGCAAACTTTAAATTAGCCGGACGCACATCCAGACCGAATTCTGCAGTTCCGTTCACCTTTGGTGGAACATCCAGGCGGTCTACAGGTTTACCAACAATTTTGTGATCTTTTCTGTCCTTTAATCTGGGGTTTTCCGGAGCTTTTTCAGCTGCCGCACTTGCCGCCAATTCACCATATGATTTCCACTGCCCATTCTGGTTGTTATGAATGAAACCCTTGTCGGCGTAAAGCTCACTGGGATCCACTTCCCATTGTTTTGCAGCGGCAGATAGCAACATCTCCCTGGCAGCTGCACCAACAATTCGCATATGGTCGTAAGAATCCCTAATTGCAGTGCTTCCACCAGTTAATACATTAGGCACCATGGCAAATACCTTTTGCATCATGGTCAGACCATTTTCAAAGTCTATTGGGGATTCATGGGCCATAAAGAAATTTGTATAAGGCCCTTCCGCCTGCGGATGGATCACCTTGATTTTATCCATCTCTACTTCCAACTCCTCCGCAATCAGCATCGGTATAGAAGTATAAACTCCCTGCCCCATTTCAGTTTTTGATACCGCCAATGTTACAATATTATCCGGGGCAATTCTGATGAAGGCGTTGAGCGAAGTGCCTTCACCCATATCTGTTCCAGAGTATTCTTTGATTCTATTGTTGACATAGCTGAGGCCCCCAACACCAACCAATAAACCACCACCTACAACGCCTCCTGTTATTAGAAATGTTCTTCTTTTCATGGCCTAGGCGTTAATTGGTTCCTCATTCATTTTAGCTGATCCAGCCTTATATTTTGCAGCCGTTTTAATCGCAGCTTTTATCCTTTGATAGGTACCGCATCTACAGATGTTGGTAATCTTAGCATCAATATCCGCGTCTGTTGGTTCTGGTATTTCATTAAGGAGCGCCTCGGCAGCCATGATCATCCCTGATTGGCAATAGCCACATTGTGGCACCTGATGCTCTATCCATGCCTTCTGTACTGCTGACAAATCATTACCATTTGAAAGCCCTTCAATTGTTCTTATTTCTTTTCCTTCGACAGCAGATACTGGCAGAACGCAAGTTCGGGTGGCAACTCCATCAACATGAACTGAACAGGCACCGCAAGCAGCAACACCGCAGCCGTATTTTGTTCCGGTCATATTAAGGATATCCCTCAGCACCCATAACAGCGGCATGCCTGGTTCGGCATCTACCTGATGCTCTTTTCCGTTTATTTTTAAGGTCATAGTTCTGAATTTGAAGAAGTTTCAATTTACAGAAATATTAATGTTGTTTAAAGTTTCATTATACAGATATAGGGGCGTAAAAACCAGATGTACCTTTTTTGAAAACCAGACGTACCAAAAATTTAGCTTTATGAAATGTAAATAACTGATTATTAACCATTTAGTGCCATCAAGTTTCTATAAAGACAGTCCACCCGACTCCATTTCATCATTAAAAATGCCTTTAAATTACTCGTATGGGTAGCTTTGTAAGTCAAAAATGGTACATCTGGTTTTTATAAGAATTGACATAAAAATCTGATTATCAAAACAAAAATAGTACATCTCGGCTGAGGTTAGTTTCGGGAGTGGGTTTGTGAAGACCAAACCCTGTCGTAATGTGGGTTAGGTAAATCACACCAAATCCTCTGCCCTCACCGGAATCCTCCTCACCCTTTTACCACTGGCCGCATAGATGGCATTCAACACCGCTGGTGCCGTCACCGGTACAGCAGGCTCTCCTGAACCGCTGGGTGCAAAATTGTTTTCTACAATATGAACTTCAATTTCCGGGGTTTCATCAATTCTTGGCAGCTTATAATCATGGTAATTTGACTGAACAGTTCGGCCATTTACAATGTCAATCTTGGTATAAAGTGCAGAAATACCCCAAATGATACTTCCCTCCACCTGGGCTTTTACCTGGCTTGGGTTGATCGCATAGCCGCAGTCAATTGCTGCCACTACTTTGTCAATCTTAAAAGAACTGCCCTCTACAGTTACTTCAGCAAGCAGAGCGCAATAAGCACAGTTATAACTACTCGTAGCTACCCCCTGCCCTGACCCTTCAGGCATTGCTCTGCCCCAATTTCCTTTGTCGGCTACAACCTCCAAAACCTTCTTCACCCGGCTTGGGTAAAGGTCTTCCCTCGTATAATCACCCTTTTGCTTGATCACGCCGTTTTCATCTAAATGGTCATACCTAAACTGAACCGGATCAACCCTTGCTGCATAAGCCATTTCATCCATGAATGACTCCTGGCTGAAAATCCAATGGTGGCCGGTTACGCTACGCCATGAGGTATAGAGATGTAGAATCTTTTCCTTAAGTCGGTTTACATAAAAGCCTTGATTGGGAACGCTGTATGGAAATGGGCGGTAACCGCTTGACCTCGACACTACTCCAATGTAATCGAACGCTTCAATCTTGTTGCCGGAATCAAGTGAGCCTTTCCACCTTTCTACCCTAATATCATGATAGCGATTGGTTTTGATTGTGTCTTCCCGTGTCCACATCAATTTGACTGGTGCATTAATCCTTTTACTAATGATGGCCGACTCCTCAACGTAATCTGCATAAAAGCGTCGCCCAAAACCCCCACCTGAAGGATATGGGTTTACGGTTACATGGTCTGGTTCAAGGTTCAGAATTTTGGCCAAACGCCCCTGATCCAGTTGAGGAGATTGGGTACCAGCCCAAACCTCCAATCGATTACCCTGATAGTGAGCAACTGAATTCAAGGGCTCCATACAGGCATTAACCTGACAATCAATGGTATATTCGAATTCCTTTACCTCACCAGACTTTTCAAAGACGTCATCTACATCCCCAATTAGTGTATGACGGTCATGATCCATTTGCATCAATTCTTTCTGGAGTTTTATAGAATCTTCTCCACTGTCTGATCCTCTGGGGCCATCATCCCACGTGATTTCAAGTTTGGATTTAGCCTGGATCGCAGCCCAGGTATTTTCAGCAACTACGACTACTCCATCCCTAACACCGCCTTCAAAAATGTTACGCTCCTGAGGGCTTCCGTCTATCGAGAACACATCAATCACACCCTTGACTTCCCTGGCCTTTTTGTCGTTGAAGGAAACCAGCTTACCACCATATACTGGTGACCTTTCGATTACAGCGTATTTCATCCCCGGCATTCTCAGGTCAAGGCTAAACTTTGTTTCCCCAGTGGAAATAGCTTTTTGCCGCTGACCAGAAAGCGGTTTTCCAATGTATTTAAACTGACTTCTTGGCTTCCATTTTGGGTTTTCAGATGCAGTTAGTTTCGAGGCCTCTTCCGATAATTCTCCAAAAGAAAGCCTCTTGCTTGTACCAATTCTTTTAACATAACCATCCTCTGCAATCAAGTTAGTTGTGTCCTCTTCCCATCTGGTGGCCGCAGCCTTTATAAGTATTTCTCTGGTGGATGCAGCGGCATCCCTTAGCGGTTTCCAAAGGTCTGCAATGCCATTGCTTCCTCCCGTATCCTGAAGATCACCAAATTTAGGATCACCTTCGGCAAGCTCAACTTTGAGCAGGTCAAGGTTTACACCCAATTCATCTGCCACAATTTGCGACAGGCCTGTACTCACTCCCTGCCCCATCTCCATTTTGGAACATATAAATGTTATGGTGTTATCGGGAGATATTTTAATCCAGAAATTAGGCTCCCAATCTCCATTTTTTGGTGTTGCCATTAATTTCGACGGTATCAATGTGCTGGCCATTAGGCCACCGCCTGCTAATCCTGATATTTTTATAAATGATCTTCTTTCCATTTTGTGTTCCTTTTCTTATTAAAAAAATCTCTTCGGCTTCGCTATTAGCAATGATTATTAAAGCCTGGTTTTTTCGTTATAATCCCCCTTCTTAAGGGGGTGATGAGTTCCGACACTTCGGAACGAATCGGGGGATTTGAGATTCGTTAAACATATCCCCCCAGTTTCGATCTATCGATCTCAACATTCCCCCTTTAAAAGGGGGATTCTATTTTGTAAGGTTGCTTCGTCGTTCCTCCTTGCAGTGACGTACTATTTATTTTGCTTGTCATTCTGAGTGTAGCCAAGAATCTATCAGACTCTTCGCTCCATTCCTATAGGGATTCCGTCCAGAGTGATGTAAACAACCCACCCCTTGGCCCCTCCAAGGAGGGGAATATTACGCCCAATCCTCCTTCCTTATCGGCGTATGTCTTATCCGCTTACCAGTTGCTGCGAAAATTGCGTTCATCAAAGCAGGCGTGAATGGCGGCACCCCGGGTTCGCCAGTGCCATGTGCATCACCTTCATTCAATACAAAATCCACATCCATTTCAGGTGTTTCATGCATTCTCAGCATTTTGTAATCATGGAAATTGCTCTGCTTAACCCGGCCGTTTTCGAAATCCATGCCACCATAAAGCGCTGATGTGAGCGACCAAATGATGCTCCCTTCAATCTGGCCCTTAACAAAATGGGGATTTACTACTGTGCCGCAATAAAGGGAACTTGTGACCCTGGTAACCTTCAACTCATCGCCTCTGGTATCAACCTCAACTACATGAGCGCAATAACTACCGGTATAGCTGAACTTATAGGCAGCCAAACCTTGTCCGGTGCCAGCAGGCATTTTTTTGCCCCAGTCAGAACGCCTGGCAACATCTTTTAAAACTGCCTTCATATACTTTCGGCTTAAAACACTCTGCTCATGGTTGTAAAGGCCCATTGAATCTTGTGGTATTTCGTCAGGAAGCTCCAGCATTTCCAACCGAAGATCGAGAGGGTCTTTGTTCAGCGCAACTGCAACTTCATCCATTGTGCATTCTGTACCGAATGCCGCCCTGTGTGGGCCAACACTTCGCCATGCACCAATTGAAAGTGGCGAGTCCCGATGAATAGCCGTTGAGCGTTTATTGGGCACATAATAAGGCAACCATGGGTTAGGACTATACCTATCCGTTTCTAAAATCTTTATGTCCCAACTATCAACTTTACCATTTTTGATGGCCACCGAGTGAATATCATGCTGAAAATTACTATTGTAATCGCAGCGAATATCATCTTCCCTGGTCCATGTAAGCTTAACTGGCTTACTAATTTGTTTTGATAAATAGGCTGCTTCCGTGGTGTAATCTGGATAATACTTTCGACCGAAGCTACCTCCGGAATTAAGTACATGAATTGTCTGTTTTGATTCCGGAATATTCAAGTGACTAACCATGCGGGCACTTACATTATTAGGGCTTTGCATAGGCGCCCAAATCTCAGCTTTATCATCAGTGACATGGGCGATTGCGTTTAGCGGTTCCATACAAGCATGGGCATGATAGGCGTTTTCATAAGTATTTGATACAACTTCGTCAGCACCTGCTTCGGCTGCCTCAATATCCCCATGCCCACCGCCTATTGCAGTGCCGGGCTCAGCAGCATTTTGCTTTAATTCTTTCCTGAGTTTGTCATTATTCATCGTTCCGTTAGCACCTTCATCCCATTGCACTTTTAGGGCTTTTTTACCTTCAAATGCGGCCCATGTTGATGTTGCAATTACGGCCACGCCATTTCTTACAATAAACTGCTCCCCTTCAAAAAATTCAGGCACTTCTATCACATCAACCACCCCTTTTATTTTGCGGGTTTCGGTGTCATCATATGATGATACTTTGCCCTGATAAACAGGGCAACGTTCGATGGCCGCAAACACCATCCCTGGTATCTGAAGATCTCCCGCAAAGAGTTTTTCGCCCCGAACTACCCCGGGTGTAATTAAGTTCTTTTGTGAAGTACCAATGATTTTGTAGTCCTTGCGATCTTTAAATTTCACCTCCTCCTCAGGGATTTCAATCCCGCTCACCTCACTAATCAATTCCTCAAAACCAATTTTTTGATTTGAAGTAGCATCGATTACAAAGCCGTTATCAGCTGTTAGTATTGATCGATCAACGTTCCATTTTCTGGCAGCAGCTTCTTTCAGGGTTTCCCTGGTTGTTGCTGCCAATCGTCTTACCGGGTTCCACATGAGTCGAACCCCAGAACTACCACCGGTATTTCCTTGTAGCCCTCCATATTTTTCAGAATTAAAATCAGCCTGAACGACCTTTAGTCTGTTCCAGTCGGCTCCCAGTTCATCACAAAAAATCATGGGGATACCAGTGCCGGTACCTTGACCCATTTCGTGTTTGGTAAGAGTAAATGTGATGCTGCCATCCGGATGAATTTCTGTAATGGCATCTGGTGACCACGCACCGTTTTTAGGTTTGCCATTTACCAGTGTTGGCACTGCCATTGAAAGCACCAGGCTTCCGGCTGTGGTGGTTGATATTTTTATGAATGATCGTCGTTGCATTTGTTTTGATGGTTTGTTTTCTCGTCATTCTGAGCGCAGCGAAGAATCTCTCATTTGGTATTGAGACTCTTCACTCCATCCCCCTCGGGTTCCGTTCAGAGTGACAACATGTTATACCTTCTCAGCTGCTACTTTAATAGCCTTTTTAATCCGCGGATATGTACCGCACCTACAGATATTGCCACGCATGGCTGAATTGATCTCATCATCGGAAGGATTTGAATTTTTGTCTAAAAGTGCGGCAGCACTCATGATCTGACCGCATTGGCAGTAACCACACTGCGGTACATCTACTTCCACCCAGGCTTCCTGAACCGGATGAAGCTTATCACCTTGAGCAAGCCCTTCAATGGTAGTGATTTTCTTTCCAGCCAATGCTCTGATAGTCATGGTGCAGGAGCGAACTGCGACGCCATCCACATGGACGGTGCAGGCTCCGCATTGACCAATACCACAACCATATTTTGTTCCGGTAAGGTCTACCGAATCACGCAGCACCCAAAGTAATGGTGTGTTTGGATCGTCTTCGACGTTGAAATCCCTGTTGTTAATGTTAAGTGTTATCATGTTTATGTGTTTGTCTTGTTAAAAACCCACCCCTGTCTGCCGACAAGGCAGGCTCAGAAAACGGCTTCGAGTTAATTGACTTATAATATTTGAAACTCACTCTCTATTCATTTCTTAAATTTTCTACTGGGTTTGTAGTGGCTGCCCTGGCGGTTTGCCAAAAAGTGATCAGTGCTGAAATCAACACCAAAACCACCAATGGTACCAGATATAACCACCATGAAATCTCTACCTTGTAGGCGAATCGCTGCAGCCACTGATTAATTAAAAAATGAACCAATGGAATTGCTATCAACGCCGCCCAAAAAAGCGGTGATAAAAATTGTTTGGAAATCAGATTGATCAAGTCACCGATAGAAGCTCCCAATACTTTTCTGACACTGATTTCCTTCTTGCGCTGAACCAGTATGAAGAAGGTGAGCCCAAATAACCCCAGGTTACAAATGAAAATGGCAATACCTGAGAACAGCGTAAAAACATCACCAAAGCGTTGCTCTGATTGATATTGCTTGTTGAAATGCTCATCCAGAAAAAAGTGATTAAATGTCTCATCTGGATAGAGCTCACTGAATTTCTCTTCTATAGTGGCTATGGCCGTTTCAGCTTGTTGCGGATCGACTTTAAATATGAAATAGCCCATCTCCAACCATCGGAAATATCGGTTCATTACCATCGCCATCGGCTCAGGTTTACCTAATGGTAACTGGTCAAAATCATTCACCACACCCAGCACCCTCCCTTCAGTGAGTGCTCCGAATGAATGCACCCAGGTGATGTCTTTATTGATAGCATCCTCTGGAGATTCAAAGCCCAGTAGTTTAACCGCGGTTTCGTTGAGTACAACATCCGTCTCAATTTCTGACATATTCTCCTTAAAGAAATCGCCAGCGATCAATTCAAGGTCATAGACCTCAGAGAAATTAAAATCCACCCACATATGGCTACAGACCTTGGCCTCGGAAACTGATTGATGCCCTTGTTTATAGAGTTCTGTGTGGTAGAGGATGTTTCCGGGTACCTGATTTGAACTGCTCATCATTTTAATCCCTGAGTGACCTGTTAATGAATTCCTCAGGTAATCATGTTCGCTCCAGAAATTCTCGGTCCTGATGTTCGGAGTGTTAACAACTAAAACCTGATCTAACTCAATACCAAGATTCCTGTCCCGTAAAAAATTTACCTGGTAATAGATTGCCATAGTTCCGACCATCAGCCCCAATGAAATAGCAAACTGAAATGAAACCAGGAATTTCCTCAATACCGCCCCTTCCTTTGAGTTATTGAAATTACCTTTTAAAACTTTAGATGGGTGGTAGCTATTAAGCACCAACGCAGGATAAATACCAGCTAACAGGCTGCCGGTTAATATGATGCTGACTAACAATATCGAATGGTGTGGATCAGTAAAAACAAGTGCACTAAATTGATGGCCTGTTAACCCTGTTAGTTGATTGATAGCCAACCATACAAGGCCAACTGCAAGCAGCATAGAGAAAAAATTAGTTAGCAGGCTTTCATGGATAAACTGTGAAAACAACTGGCTTCGCTGCGCTCCTGATACCTTCCTGATACCAACCTCTTTTGCCCTCAACGAACTTGTAGCCGTTGACAAGTTGATGTAATTGATCCAGGCAAGGATTAACACAAAAAAAGCGATCAGCTTGATGTAGCCCAGTAACTCACCGTCGCCATTCACTGAAAGCTCACGACCGAGGTTTGAATAAAGGTGAATGTCTCGGATGTTCTGGACCTTGAATGCCATGGAGTAATTTCCTTTTTCAAAGGCCTCCTTACCATAATTAGTAACCGCACTGTTGATTCTCTGCTCCAATTTGGTTGGGTCGACACCGGGTTTGGTTTTTACATAAGTGTGAAAAAAATCCCAGTTCCAGGCTGTCCACCTGGCATAGTGCCACAGAGTTTGTAATGTCTTTAATGAGATAAGATAGTCATATTGAAAATGGGAATTGGGAGGTGAATCTTCTACAACAGCTGTGATCAGATAATCACGAACTTCATCATCCACCAAAGTGACCCGCTCTCCTACTACATCAATCCGGTCGAAATATTTAAGGGCAAGCGACCTTGTCAGCACCATCTTAAAGGGTTCATCAAAAGCGGTCTGAGGATTGCCGCTCAGTATTTTATCAGAAAATATACTGAAGTAGTCCTCCCCTGCATGGAAGCCCCTTGTTTCTTCAAATTTTCTTCTTTCACCATCTTGTTCAACTATAACTGTTTGCTTTGCATTGTCAAGGATGTGAACCCTCGAAACTGACTCCAACTCAGGAAAAGTCTCTTTCAAGAATGAAGCTAAATAAACCGATGCTGAAGAACGAGGAGCTTGCTCTATACCATCCTGAGTTTTCTGACTCGTGATTCTGAAAATCCGCTCATGGTCTGCATGAAAATCGTCGAAACTTTCTTCAAACGCTACATAATCCATCATGTAGATAAAAGCCGCCATCCCTAAACTCAACCCTCCAATATTTAGAAAACTAAATAGCTTCTGTCTTTGGATTGATCGAACAAAGAATTTCCAGCCGTAAGTGAGCATATTTTGACCTTGGGTTTGATCTAAACTACGGTACCCTCACATCGAATTTTCAAGCAACCACCCGGAATGCTATTTTATCAGTCAAAAACAGTATTCACCTGACTCAACCAAGTTTGTCGTGACAGATAGCCATTTGAGCAACTCAAAACTGTGTTTGGGCAGTTCTTGATGCTCCGAACTCATCCGTAGCCGTGAATGCTGCTAATTTTACAGTGTGAATCGGATGATCAATGAGCTAAGGAAAGATTACCCCTGGCACCTCCTCTTTTGGGGTAGCTACTTCATTCTGAAGGTCGCTGTTGTTGAATTTTTCAGAGTAGACTATTGGACGACAGTAGCTGCTGTTCTTATCAGTCTTCCATTAAAAATAGTCGCTGCCTATTTGCTCATACTTTTCCTGGTGCCTGAATATCTATTGAAACGTAAGTATGTGAAATTCATTGGGTTGACAATTCTTTCAATTGTAGTTGTCGCATTCACTCGCCGGGTGATGGACATTTACATTGTTTATCCTATTTCCGTACTGTATGCTGACAATGGCCCATTCTGGAGCCTCAACATGTTCCGTAACCTCATATACATTTATCCGGTAGTTGGATTGGGGTCAGCTATGTATTTCGTGGCACATTGGGTACGTAACTTTCACCACAGCCAAGAACTCGAAAAGCAGAAGCTTGAAGCGGAGCTCAAAATGCTCAAAAACCAGATCAACCCACATTTCCTCTTTAATACAATTAACAACATCTATTCGCTTGCCCTTGAAAGGTCAGAGAAAACACCGGACGCCTTATTGAAACTTTCGGAGTTGCTTCATGCCATGCTCTATGATTGCTCTGGCGACAAGATCATTCTGGAAAAAGAAGTACAGTTGATCCACAATTACCTGAATCTCGAAAAACTCCGATATGGCGATCGGGTTGATATTCAATTCGGAGTTATCGGTGATACCAATTTTAAGGTAAGCCCCTTACTCCTTATCCCCCTTGTGGAGAATGCCTTTAAACATGGCGTGAGTGAGTCGATTGAGGAATCATGGGTTCGGATCGACTTGAAAGTTGGAGACGATCAGATTGTAATGGCGGTTGAAAACAGCAAAGTTGAAAGTATAAATGGCCTTTCAAATTCAGGGTTCCCTGCAAGAGATGCTGAGAAGGCGTTTGGGGTTCAAGTTGGCTCAGTGTCCCCTGCGGGAGACACGGAGCGAAGTGTAATTTCTACCACCACCCCATCAGAGTCTCTTTCTACGGCCCCATCAGAGTCTCTCGAAGAGGACTCTGATGATCATAAAGTTAAAAGCTCAGTGTCCGTTACAGGAGACACGGAGCGGGGCAGTGGTATTGCTGAGCATAAGGATTCTTCGCTTCGCTCTAAAGGCGGTATCGGCCTGACCAACCTCAAAAAACGCCTGGCATTGGAATACCCGGAGCGGCATCAATTGACGATTAGGGATCAAGAAACTTTTTACGCCAAACTGGTTTTGAACAATGAGTGAAAACAAGATCAAATGCATGATCATTGATGATGAGGAACCAGCTATTAAGGTAATCAAAAACTATGTGCAAAAAGTTGACTCATTGGAGCTTGTAGCTACATGCATTAACGCCTTTGAAGCTTTTAATCTGTTGAACAAGCATGAAATTGACTTGATCTTTATTGACATTCAGATGCCGCAGATCACCGGGTTGGAATTTTTGAAATCATTGAACAAACCACCAAAGGCCATCCTCACCACTGCCTACCGGGAATACGCCCTCGATGGCTTTGAACTGGATGTGATTGACTACCTGTTAAAGCCCATATCTTTTAGCCGCTTCCTAAAGGCCGTAGGTAAAGTAACCCGCCAGGTTCAGGCTCCTACCTCTCCCAACCTTGTGAGCCGTGAAGCTGATTACACCAACGCTTACATGTTTGTGAAGTGTGGTAAGACAATGAAAAAGGTGATCTTCAATGAAATTCAATTCATTGAAAGCCTTCGTGACCTGGTGAAAATACACACCAACGAAGAAGTGATTATTACCTATTTAAAAATTAGTTACCTGGAAGAACGTCTACCCTCAGAGCTATTTGAGCGGGTGCATAAATCCTTCATTATTGCTATAGATAAGGTTGATGCCTACTCAGCCAATGAGATCGAAATCGGTAAAGAGCACATTCCTATAGGTAACTTTTATAAGAAGCAGGTGTTAGAACGGTTGGGGTTGGGTGGAGAAGTGTAGGGTTAAGTCCATATTTTTTGAATGATATTTATGCCATGATCCCAGTTTCCAAATCAACCCTATTATTTAATAGCCAATAATTTTTGATTCATAGTGAATTTCAGGCTAATCAAACGCCCAATACTAATTATCTTAGAAAAACGCTGATGCCACACATTTAATAGATACTTCT
Organism: Cyclobacteriaceae bacterium; assembly: GCA_040222875.1. Taxonomy (GTDB): domain Bacteria; phylum Bacteroidota; class Bacteroidia; order Cytophagales; family Cyclobacteriaceae; genus JAJCYL01. Next base: position 213,841 of record JAVKCG010000034.1, read on the forward strand.
GTGTCAATAAATTGAAATGGCTATCGCCATTATCATCAACATTGGTACTTAATTTCGCAATCAACTGTTCGTGAAAAATGATATTTGCTTTCCTTTTTCTAAAATTAAGGAAGCATGACGGCCGTAAGAAATGCATGCTTATCAAAGGCCGTGTAATTGGGTGTAGAAAATAACTTTGCCATCCCTACTTTATTGACCTTCTTTGCGCTCCAATAAGACTACTATGGCAAAACCTCTTATTCTTGTAAGTAACGATGACGGCATAACCTCCCGTGGCATTAAAAAATTAGTTAACCTAATGGAGGAATTGGGAGATGTTGTGGTAGTAGCGCCAGATAGTCCTCAATCTGGGATGGGGCATGCCATCACCGTCGGCGATACTTTGCGAATCACTGAGGTTGACATATTTGGAAAAACCAAAGCTTATAAATGCAGCGGTACACCGGCAGATTGCGTTAAAATGGCCAAGCATCATGTCCTGAAAAACACCCCACCAGACCTCGTTGTGAGTGGCATCAACCATGGTAGTAATACATCCATCAGTGTGCTTTACTCTGGTACGATGTCAGCGGCTATTGAAGCCGCAATTGAAAACATGCCTGCCATTGGTTTCTCGCTTTGCGATTACAGCCATGAGGCCTCAATGGATCATTTTGATGAATACATTTTAAAGCTGGCCAAACAAGCACTTGAAAAAGATATGGGCCATGGGGTTGCGCTGAATGTTAATATCCCGGCTGAACAAAATGAACCTATAAAAGGGATAAAAGTATGCCGTCAGGCTAATGCCAAATGGGAAGAGGAGTTTGATGAGCGCCGTGACCCCTATGGCCGCAAATATTATTGGATGACAGGCAATTTTGTGAACCATGACAAAGGCGAAGACAATGACGAATGGGCCATTGCCAACAATTACATCTCCATTGTACCATGCATGTTTGATTTAACCGCTTATCATGCGATTACGCAGATAAATGAAGATTGGGAAGTTTAATTAATCTTTAAAGTTTTCAATGAACTCCGTTGGGGAAAAGACGGGTAGTGACTCAAAAGAGTACATGTTGTAATCTTTCAGGTTACGGGTTATAAAATAATCTGCTCCATGATTAAGAGCCGTATAATATTGAACAGCATCCTCCTTGTCTTTAAAATCAGATTTAAGAGCTTGAAGTAAAGTCGATTTGCCCCCACATATTATTGACATTGACGAGATAAAATCGATAAGTCGTTCAGTTGCTTTGTGGATTTTATGGATGTCGGAACTTAAATAAATGAGGTTGGCAACGGAGCTCTCAGAAGTGAGTAAAACGTAACTGCCCTGAAGATGGGCTTCAAGCAATTTTATGGAATCGTTGTAAAACGGTTCTCTTTTCGAAATAATATCGAAAGCGACATCCGTATCAAGAAAGATTTCAGGCAAATTTGCGAGAGACATGTTCTTTCAGAAGGTCTTTATCATTCCCTTGTGTTTCAATGCTCTTAGCTTTTGACAACCTTTCGATAAGGCGTTGAGCAGCTCTTTGGGATTCAGTTTTTATTGGGGTTAGTTCCTCATTACTAAAAGCTTCTTCAAATAGTTGAGATACAGATACTTTTCTCCTTTTAGCCAGTTTCTTCGCTGAATCAATAACACTTTTCCTAACGGTAAGCGTAAGTTTTGTTTTCATACACGTGTTTATACAAATATACGTGTATTTCAATTATTACTCCTCATTAAACAAACAACTCATCCAATTCTAAGTACTTTGCCTGAATGCCTGAAAATCCCCATAAAAACATCGTCCTAATTGAATTTCATCAGGAGACTAATTCGTTTTCCCAGGTGCCAACAACCCTGCGTGAATTCGAGTCCCTGGCTTTGTATTATGGGGAAGAGGTGCTGACTCAAGGAATCAAACGTTATAAGCGGTTTCAGGCAGCAGGTTTTATTAAAACTGTCTCAAGGCATGGAAAAGGAAGATTTAAAACCATACCCATTTTGTCGGCCTGGGCAACCTCCGGTGGACCTATTGAGGCAGGAGTTTACCAACATTTTCATGATTACATTCTCTCTGAACTTCAAATGATTGACCAAATTGATGGAGTCTATATGTCATTGCATGGTGCTATGGGCGTTGAGGGCATGCGTGACCCCGAATGCCATCTGATCAAGTCTGTAAAGCAACAGGTTGGAGATAATGTGCCAATTGGTGTCAGTTATGATTTGCATGCCAATATTACCAAAGAGAAAGTGCGCCTTGCAACATTCATTAATGCCTACCAAACCAACCCACACAGAGATCATTTTAAGGTGGGTACTGAAGCTGCCCAGATCCTAATGAGCACAATTGAAGGCAAGGCGAAACCAGTTATGGCATATATAAAAATGCCACTTTTGAAAGGTGGCGGCATGACCATCGACTTCTTAAAGCCAATGAGGAAAATCTTCAGACAGATGAGGAGGATGAAAGGTCAAGATTCGGTGCTGAGTGTTGCTAATTTCATGTCACACATCTGGCTTGATGATGAAGAATTGGGCTGGAGTTGCGTAGTTGTTACCGATAATGATCAGGAACTGGCGAAAGAACTGGCTGATGAATTAGCGGACTTAAACTGGTCAGTTAGAGATTGTAAACATCCCGAACCTGTTTCAGTGGATGTGGCTGTTAAAAGGCTCACCACCATGAAATTTCGACGGCACTTCGGTACATCTGTTTTTTGCGACACATCAGACATTGTAGCTGCCGGAGGGCCAGGGGAAAACACGTTGATATTGGCCTATCTAATGGAGCACTCCTCAGATTTGATTTCGTATATCCCACTTCGGGATTCATCAGAAGCACAGAGGGTTTATGATTGTGATATGGGTACCCGGGTAACCCTTAAAATCGGAGGAAAATTAGATCAGGAGTATAACCAGGAACTTGAATTCAGTGGAGAAATAGTAAGAAAGGCTCAAACGGACTTCGGAAAAACAGTAGTCATCAAATACGAAAATATTTTTCTGGTACTTACTGAATTGCCTTGTCCTGCCTTTAGCCCAAGCTTTTATACAAAACTTGGATTGAGCCTTTGGAAAGCTGACATTGTTGTGGTCAAAAACCTATTCCCATTTCGAGTAATGTATAGCCTCTATAACCGAAAGACTTTTAACATCACAACCGCTGGCACAACTGATCTGGACGTTTTCAAATTGAATTATACCAATATACCACGGCCCATCTATCCTTTGGATGAAATAAGCGACTGGCGCTCACACAAATAATTCCACTTGCAATTAACCCAACGGCTCATTAGGTTGCTGCAAAACCGAATACATGGGCTTAGATAAAAAAGGAACAGATTACCGGTCGTTTGATTACCTGGAAGCAAACGCTGACTATCAAGCATTTGAAATGTGCAATGAGCTTGAGCGGGTGCCACAGGCATTGGTTCAATTAAGCGAAAACGAAGAGTCCAGGGCTGAAAATATCATCAGAAACAATCCGATGATATCCTTACATGAGCATTTGGGTGTTTTTCCGAAGGATATCAATCAAACACCTTCTTATTGTAAAGAAGGCCGGATGACAACCGCTTTCGAGGGATTGGCAGCCTCAGGCTGGGATGCAGTTTTTGACAACTTGATGGATGGCATTGCTCAAATTCACTCTAAAAATGGCTGGAAATGGGATGATGTAATGACCGACCTTGGCCACAGGCTCTGCGATATTGCCCATCAGGATTTTGTCATCCATTGCAAGTCCGTTGCCGACATTCACTATGCCTATAAAACTGGTAAAATGGCCTGGATTGCTGCAATGGAAGGTGCTGCAATGATTGAAAATGAGGTCGACAGGATTGATCTGCTCTATGGCTTTGGTGTTCGATTGTTGGGTATTACTTATAGTGAATCAAATGCACTGGGATCTGGACTAAAGGAAACCCGGGATGGAGGGCTGACCCATTTTGGTAAAAAAGCAGTTGAGCGAATGAACAAAGTCGGAATGTTGATCGATTGCAGCCACACGGGTGACCAGACGGCTTTGGATACAATCGAAGCCAGCACAAAGCCGATTGTTCTCAGCCATATAGGTGCCAAAGCCCTTTGGGATTCTCCCAGGCTTGCACCGGATGAAGTAATTAAGGCCTGCGCTGATAAAGGAGGTGTAATCGGCGTGGAAGCAGCACCTCATACCACCCTCACCTACAACAACAGGGTGCACTCACTTGAAACGGTGATGGAACATTTTGAATACATGAAAGATCTTGTGGGCATTGATCACGTGAGCTTTGGGCCCGATACACTTTACGGTGACCATGTCGGCCTGCATCATGCCTATACTGCCGCTCTTTCTTTAAAACAATCGAAAGCCACCAAACCTGGGATGGAATTTGAACAGGTGGAGTATTGCAAAGGCCTGGAAAACCCCACAGAGGGTTCGTTTAATTTAGTTCGATGGCTGGTCAAACACAATTATTCAGATGAAGACATCATCAAAGTGATGGGTGGCAATACTTTAAGAGTTCTAGAGGAAGTTTGGTATTGAGAAGGTGGATGAAAAAGCTCAATTTCATTTTTCTGCTATCAGTATTACACACCTTGTGCTATGCCCAAATTCGGAATGTAGAAGTTGTAATTGACACTAAACCCCAAAATCATGCTGATGTAAAAGTGACTTATTTTCTCGATTCAATACCCGAATCAATCAAATACAAGTTTATTCTATTTTGTGATTCTGAAATTAAATTGCCAGGATTTATCTCGGCCAATAAGAAACTAAGGGTTGTGAATCATGAAGAGAATGAACACCTTTTAAGTGGAACCATTTTGCCGGATAATTCTAATGGGAAAATAGTGGTTACTTATCAAGTACCAGCCGATAATAACGACTTTGAAATACCAATTATCATTTTTGAGCTACCCCCTCCTCCATCTTCAAATTCTAAAGCATTCGATGCAAAGATCTTAACTCATGGAGACCTAAAACTGATCCCTGCATTTCCTAATATTGATTGGCTCCGAACTTCTCAAGGTCATAAATTCAGCCTCCGAGTAATTCCAGCCAAAATTGCTTTTTCCCAAGCGCCTGGTGACCAAATATTAATCAGTTCAACATTCTTCATAGATATGTTAGTTTTTGTGGTCTTGCTGATCCTGATAGCCTTAGGCTGGCGACGAATTAAAACTGTGCAATCATGAACATGGGTTTCATGTTTTGGGGATTGTTTTTAGTGATCGGAATAATCATAGCCCTGTATTATTTCTGGATGAAATGGGTTGATAAAAGATGATCCAGGTTAGCATCTTCATCGCCTATTTTGCCATTGTGTTTTTGATTGGATGGTTCAGCCTCAAAAACACCAGCAATGAGTCTGACTACTGGATTGCAGGTGGCAAACTTGACTGGCTACTAGGCGGGGCCACGATGACGGCAACACACACCAGTGCAGGTACTTTCGTTGGAACGGTTGGGGTGATTTACACCGTCGGCTGGTCATTTGGTTGGGTGCTCATTGCCATACCGCTAGCGTACTTTTTTATGGTAGCTGTATTGGCCCCAAGGTTCACCAAAATTCGACATCTCACACTTCCTGCATTCATTGAATCCAGGTATTGGAGCAAAACTGCCAGAGGGATTTCTGCCATTATCATTCTCATTGCAACAGTAGTTTATATCATGGCTCAAATCGTTGCAGGAGGCTTGATTTCAAATGTCATCTTCGGAATCAACCCTACAACAGGCATGGTCATTTTTACTATTGTGCTGCTACTTTATACTTCTGTTGGAGGAATGCTGGCCGTGGTGTACACTGACTTTTTACAATTGATCATTATGGTTGTTGGGACAATTATAGCCATACCAATTACAATTAATCATTTCCAATCATTTGATGAATTACTTTATCTCGTAGAAGCAGTTAAGCCTACAACTTTCACCTGGGAAGGAATGAGTCCTGCTCTCCTAATCACCATCGGCATGGCCTTTTTCTTAGGCTCTGTTGCCACTCCTGAGAAAGTTACCCGCCTTTATGCCATGAAGAATCTCAAAACCATTAGGAAGGGACTGTTAATGACCATCGTACTCACCTGTTCCCTCAACCTAATGGTCTTCATACTTGGTCTTTCGGCAATGGTATTCTTTCCAAATTTACCAAGTGGCGACCTCACTATGCCCATCGTTGCTAAAGCAGTATTACCCCCATTTATTGGGACTCTGATGCTTGCCGCAATCACTTCTGCCATGATGTCCACTGTCGACTCATTGTTACTTGTTTCAGGGTCGGCGCTTTCCGAAGACATTTATACCACCCTTGTAAAGCCGAAGTCGACAAGTAAAGAAAAAGTGCGGATCGCCAGAACAGGAATCGCAATTGTAGGTATCACACCGCTCATTTTGGTGCTGCTTGGTTTGCAGGAGGGAGAGTTGGTTCAATTTATCGTGATCTTATTCAGTGCACTAATGGGTGCCAGCTTTTTTGTTCCAGTAGTCGGGGGTGTTATCTGGAAGAGGGCCAACAAGCAAGGTGCCATTGCTGCAATGATCTCAGGTGTAACCACAACAGTTTTTTGGGAGGCATTCGGCAGCAGCGCCATTGATCCTGTGCTACCTGGGTTTTTAATGAGTTTGGTGTCAATGATTGTGGTTAGTCTGGCTTACCCGAAGCCAAATCATCAAGTATTGGAACAATATTTTTAGATAGAGTCAAAAATCCACAGACTACAAAAGTCTTAAAGACTTTTGTAGTCTCAACTTATTCTGTGAGCATCATAATTCTTTCTAGGAAAAATTTTCTGAAGCATTCCGAAATCAGATTCTGACAAATCAGGTTCTTCCAATGCCATTAACACTGATTTGAGTTGCTCCTCTGTTCTAATACCCACAACAGCAGAAGCGATTGCAGGGTTCTTAAGAACAAATTGTAGACTAATTGATAAGCTTGAGTTTTTGTTTATTTCCTTTAACAAACGTTGGTATTGATCAATCGCCGCTTCGGAATGATCAATATATTGTTTTGGAGGCTTATCTATTAGCAACCCTTTAGCTAAAACACCCCTCGCCAGTACATCAATTTGCTTCGATTCCAACAGGGCCAAACATGTTTCTTCCGGTCTGCGATCTAACAAGCTATACTGCATCATCACATTCGAAATATTAGACCTTTTAGCCCATTCGTTAATTACGTTAGGCCTGATTGAAGAAATGCCATAGGCTTTAATTTTTCCATGTGCTTTCAGGATCTCAAATGCTTCTATAGTTTCATCAATAGGATCATCAATTGTTCCTCCATGCAACTGGTAGAGATCGATATAATCAGTTTGAAGCCTTATAAGGCTTTCGTCAACCGCTTTTAAAATGTAATCTTTTGAGGGGTTCCATCTCCAGGAAGTTCCCTCGTTGTTCAATTCATTACCAACCTTAGTAGCAATGATCGCTTTCTCTCGAAATGGTTTCAATGCTTTACCTACCAGCACCTCATTTTTCCCCTGGTTATAGAGGTCAGCCGTGTCATAGTAGTTGATGCCGTTGTCGAAAGCAGATTGAAGCAACTTGACACTATAGCCCTTCTTCACATCCAGTGACATGCAACCGAATGATATGTCATCAGCCGACCCTTTTTTAACAAGTAAATCATTGTCTTGGTTCTTCAAGTTCAATTATATTGATGGAATGAGTATTCAACCAATTGTAAATAGAAGACATTAATCCTCAATCCAATTAACCTTCTTAACCATTGTGCTGTCAAACCGAAACACTTCGACATAAGTATCATCAACATCCAATCCATGAATTTTATGAAAGAATCTATTTGTGTAAATCTTGACTTTTCTATTGACATTGCCTGATTTAGCAGTAGGCCAGATGACCCATCCCTTTTTGACAGTATTTATGTCTTTAAAAAATTCATCGAAAGTATAACTCTTAGAATATTCATCAGTTTTCACCTTAGAATCTACAATATCAATAACGTCGATATCTGAAGAAAAGTCCTGTAAATAATAACTCCTCATATATGCCGCAAAAATAGTATCATCAATTTCAACATTATCTAAAAATGTACGATAGGCAACTTCAAATTTTGGATGGACAGACCCATAATATAAATGTCGCAAGTTGTTGGCCTGCAAAAACTTAGAGCAAGACAGAATTAGGAGTACACAGAGCCCTACATTTTTTACCCTTGAGTTATTTATACTATTCAATACAACAATGAGAATACAGAAAATTAGTATAATACTCACTGGTACCAGGTGGGATACATATCTAAAACTTTCATGCGGAAATTGAAATAAAAAAACAAACAGGATTAATGATGGAATTATGGTGACATAGGCAAATAACATTACCCGCCTCAAAAGGCATTCTTTCATTCGAAAAATAAGGATCAATCCTAAAAGAAAAAGAACCATGTTGAACTCCCAATTTAATGCACCAGTGAATATGTATGTGGCATAAGAATATGAGGGATCATCACTGAGCTTAAACACTTCAAAAAATTTGTAATAGATTAAGAATCGTATCAAATAAAAAACTCCGACCACAGCAAATGGGATGATTATTAGTTTGTAATTTCTCCAAGTCGATATAACCCACTTGTGTGTAGAAAAAATTGGGTACAATGTCAGGGGTACGATTAATATTAATGCATTCTTATGTACTAGAATCGTTGCAATCACTAAAACTGCAAGCAAAATGCAAAAGATCCAATCAAGCTTCTTGAACTCTTGGTTTCTTACCTTTTCAAAGATTACAAAATAGAGAATGCTAAGGCATGAATACATCAATATTAATACCCCATACATTCTACCTTGCCTAAAATAATAGAGCAATTCGATTTGAAGCAGCATCACCGCACATATAGTTAATGTGATAACAATAGACCCAAACAGGCGTTGGGCTATTATTGCGATCATCATTATGAATCCAGCACCAGCAATGGCAGATACTAACCGGACAGAAAATTCAGAAATGCCTAAAACCCCGATAGTTTTTGAAACCAGCCATGTGTAAGGCCATGCCCGGTTATATTCAATACCAGTTGACTCATTGTTAAAAAAATTCCATTTCAAATATTCTCCTGTTTGGAGGTGTCCTTTTGCAACACTGATTGTGATAAACTCATCGTCGTAAAAATTGATATGGCCCAGGTTGAATAAATAAACTCCGGTTGCAAAGAAAAATATCATCACAAACACAACTGATGTAGTAGTACCGCTTTCAAAACCATGGTTAAATTGAACTTTCTCATTAATATCACTATTCAAAATGAAGGCTAATCCAATAAGAAAACTACAAACCACGACTATAATCTTAAAAACAAGGCTTTGTTGATGATCCTGAAAATATGGCAAAGACTGAATGAACCAGATCAAGAAAAATATGATAGAAAAGTTTTGGAGGTTCTTACTCCAGGATTTTTTCAAAAACATGTTCTCAAACATTAAACTAAGCTTCCAACTTTCAAAATCAATTCTCTTCTCAATACTCTTACCTCAAATGGCGGAGTCCCAATTACCTCGCCATCAATATGTGCAATCATTTCAGGTTGATGATGGATTTTAATATTACTGCCCTCCAAAAACTCTACTTCCTCTAACCTATCATGTGTGCCATCTTTTAAAAGCCCAAGATTTAAAAACCGTTTCAATGGCTTGAGGTTTTTGATCAGACATATGGCAAATTTACCATCATCCAATCTGGCATGAGGCCCTAGTTTAAAGCCCCCACCAAATGTGGTGCCGTTCATAATTGCAAACAAAAAAACCATCTCCTCAAACGGTTTTCCGTCAATTTCAAATTTTAGGATTTTTGGTTTATACCCGCCCAAAACCTTTAACACATGGTAATAATAGGCTGCATGGCCTCTTAAGAATGTTCTATTATTATTGAACTCATGGGCGATTTGGCCATCAAAACCCAACCCTAAACCGTTGATGAAATAGTGATTATTTACTTTGCCCAAATCAATATGTCGTATCGACCCGTTCAAGGCAGTTTCAATATGTTCTTGCAATGAATTACCAATATTGACCGATTTAATAAAATCATTGCCGCTACCAGCTGGAATGATGCCAATTGGTAAATCAATTAGACTAAGTTGATTTATAGTATGGTTCAGGGTACCATCACCACCAATAACAACAAGATCCGAAAACCCTTGTGCATTTATTTCAGATAATTGAGTTGATATTAAAAAGTCGATTTTTTCATATTGGAGCCTTGATTTAAGCTTCTCAAGAATTCTCAAAGACTTGCTGTCCTGGGGCTTGTGGGTGATTAAAATTCTTCGATTCATCTCAGTCAAAGCAAGCTAATACCGAATAAATAAAATACTTCTATCCTTTTACCCTGACTGCGTAATTTGATTGTTCTAAATCCGAAACTATGTCACAATCAACGTTCAAAACCTTACTGATTTTTATTTTATCCTTCTCCTTCTTCATAAGTCACTCACAAAGAAGAAGAAATTCCGAACCTTCAGGTGTCAAGTACGACACTGCCCTTTACAATAAAATGAAATGGCGAAATATTGGGCCGTTCAGGGGCGGTCGATCAACTACATCAACCGGAGTAATCGGAGACCCCCTCACCTACTATTTCGGCTCAGCAGGCGGCGGAGTTTGGAAGACTGAAAATGCAGGCATCACCTGGAAAAATATATCCGATGGTTTTTTCAACACTACCTCGATCGGGGCAGTTGCTGTTTCGGCATCTGACCCGAATGTAGTTTACGTTGGTACTGGTGAAGCGCCAGTTAGAGGTGTAATGACCTCTAGCGGAGATGGCGTTTATAAATCTACCGATGCCGGTAAAACCTGGAAGCATTTAGGGCTTGAGCTGACCCGGCAGATTTCCCAGGTTCGGATTCACCCAACCAACCCTGATATTGTCTATGTTTCGGCACAGGGCTCACCCTACACACCAACTAAAGACCGAGGCATTTACCGCTCTACGGATGGTGGTAAAACGTGGAAACAAGTTCATTTTGTGGATGAGAATTCTGGCGCTAGTGACTTATCAATGGACATGAACAATCCCCGGATTCTGTATGCCGCCTATTGGGATCATCAGCGTAAACCCTGGTTTGCAAGGAGTGGTGGAGAAGGAAGCTCCATCTGGAAATCTACCGACGGCGGTGACAATTGGACAAAACTTGAAAAGGGCCTCCCTGAAAAACTAATGGGGAAAATCGGGGTTTCAGTGTCTGGTGCAAATTCTGATCGGGTTTATGCAATCATCGAATCTGAAGAGGGTGGCCTATACCGATCTGATGATGCAGGATCAAGCTGGAAACTGATGAATTCAGAGCGTATCATCAGAACCCGCTCATGGTATTACATGCACATTTTCGCAGACCCCGTGAATGAAAATGTGGTTTACATCATGAATGCCCCCTTTATGAAATCCATTGATGGTGGTAAGACATTCGCTAGGGTTGAGGTACCTCACGGCGACAACCACTACGTATGGATCAACCCTGACAATCCAAACAATCTGATCAACTCAAATGACGGTGGCGCCAATATCACTTTTGATGGAGGTTCCAGTTGGTCTACTCAGCAAAACCAGCCGACTGCTCAATTCTATAGAGTGAATGCTGATAACCGCTTTCCATATTATGTTTATGGCGGTCAGCAGGACAACTCTTCCGTGGCAATTCCTTCGGAAACCTTCGGCTCAGGGATTGACTGGAAGGACTGGCGATCAGGAGTTGGAGGTTGTGAAACTGCCTATGTAGCATTCGATCGGGACAACCCCGAACTGATGTATTCCGGTTGCTATCAGGGCATCATTGATGAGTATAGCTGGTCACTTGACAGGGAGAAGCAGGTGAAAGCATACCCCGAAATGGGTTTGGGTGAGCCATCTGATGAACAGAAATACCGCTTCAACTGGAATGCGCCAATAATTGTATCTCAGCATGATACCGATGTTATCTATCATGCAGGAAATCAGCTTTTAAAATCTACAGACAGAGGAATCACCTGGGAAGAAGCAAGCCCTGATTTGACCAGAAATGAAAAAGAGAAGCAGGGGCCTGGTGGTGGTCCAATCACCAATGAAGGTGCTGGTGGCGAAGTGTATAATACCATCATGTATGTGGAGGAATCTCCGTTTGATGGCAATGTGATTTGGGTGGGTACTGATGACGGCCTGGTGCATATTACCCGTGATGGAGGTGCGAATTGGCAAAATATTACCCCTCCAAATGCAGGTGAAGGTATCATGAATGCGATTGACGCTTCTCCGCATGATGCTGGAACAGCTTACGTAGCATTTACGAAATACAAATTCAATGATTTCAGGCCTTACATCTACAAAACAACTGATTATGGAGCGACATGGTCAATGGTAGCAAATGGAATTGACGCTAATGCTTATGTGCGGGTGGTACGGGAAGATCCCGGACGCAAAGGCCTGCTTTACGCAGGAACAGAAAGAGGCCTTTATGTCTCATTTGATGCGGGAACCAGTTGGAGCGAGTTTCAATTGAACCACCCAATAGTGCCAATCACGGATTTGATGGTGCATCGAAATGACATCATTACTGCAACTCATGGTAGAGGTTTCTGGATTCTGGATGACCTGACGCCTTTGCACCAGCTTTCAGATGAAATCAAGAATTCAACGGCCTATCTATATCAGCCTCAGGATTATATCAAGCCGATTCCATCAGCTTTGAGGCGGCAAGGTCCTCAGGGAGCAAATCCATACAACGGTATTGAGTTCAGGTTTTATATGAAAGAAGTGGCTAAAGAGGACAGCATTCCGGTTACTATTGAAATCCTGCAGGGTTCCAATGTAATCAGGACGCTCTCTTCTGATTCTGAAATCGAAAAGAATAAGCTGGCCAAAGAAACCGGAATGAACCTGGCCCAGTGGGATTTACGAACGGACGACATTGAGCCTTCGAAGGGTGTAATGACCAATCCACAGCAGGGCAATGTGATTCCTGGTTACAAAGTGGTGCCTGGTAATTACGCGGTAAAGTTGACTTACGGTGATGTTACTCAATCTTACAATTTCAGCATTTTGCCAGATCCCCGGGAAAAAGTTGCTGATTCGCATTATGCTGATAAGGGCAATATGCTCATCAACATCAACAATGACCTCAAGGATATTTACAATTCATTGAGCCAGCTGCAGGATGTTCGTGGTCAGGTAGATGGCTTTAGAAGAAGATGAATCAGCAGAGGAAATTGTAGAAACGGGTGAAGAGATCAAGAAGAAAGTAGATGAGGCTGAGAGCAAACTGGTTTCACCCAAACAAGAGACTTTCCAGGACATCATCAATTTCAGAAATATGATCGACCGCCACTTGATCCACCTTAAAGACCTGATCGATTCAAACGTACCGCCTCTAACAAGTGGTGAGAAAGACCGATTCGAAGACCTTGATCAGGATTGGTCTGAAGTAAAAAAAGAGGTAGATCAAATTCTAAACTCAGATTTACCAGCTTTCAATAAGCTGCTTCGGGAAAGCGACATTCAGCATGTAGCACCTAAGGAAAAGAAAGAAGAGAAAGTGGGGAGTTGATTAGGATTTAAAGTTTTGAAGGTTGGGAAGGTGTTGAGGTTGGAGAATTGGTGATTAGGAGTTTAGACTGTGGTTACTTACTGGCTTGAATGGATATTTGGATGGCGTAGGCTCATTCTCTCGTCCACCTTTAGATTAGCTTAATTGAATAATTTGGCAATTGAGATTCTTGTTACCAACAGCTTTGTAAGAGTAGCTTTCTTGTTGATACTTCTTGCAATGCTCACATAGAAACTTTTGGTTACCATTAGCTTGTTTGCCAGCTTTGATACAGCCACCCTCGCAATATCTACATTTCATTTACCTGATAATTTGAACCATGAAGGTTCTAAAAAGCTCAAATGCTGACAATGAACCAATTAAATCTTTGTGAGTAGGCCTCAGGCCTAACCGAGTTTAACATAGCTGTCCTTCTGATAAAGCTGATTATTAGATACTTAGGCCATCAATATGTAGCAACCAGATAATTTGTACCACTACAAGACTAGTCAAGGGTTAGAAAGTTCATTTTCGGAAAACAGATATTTGTACCTGGACTTAATCGGTGAGTTTAAACTCAATACCTAACTTTTTCAACTGCTCTGATTTACGAGATACATCTTTGTAGTTTATTTTGTGAAATATTAAGTCATACTCCTCTTGGTTCATTCCTTTTTTCTTACATACGGTAGCCAATTTAATGAGATCAGCATTTACAAGATCGAATAAGCTGTCAATTGGAGTTCTGTACTTTTTCTTGATTGTTGCTATGTCTATGCCATTGTGTATATCAGCTATTGCTTTAACATAAAAATTTTCAGCTAAATCAATTTTTGATTGAATTTCTTGTCTCAACGCTGATATTTCAACTGGTTCTGATTTAAAATCATCAATAATATCGCTGTCCTTATTTATATAAACTACTACTAATACAATACATGTAAGCAAAATAGCTCCAATTACCCCATTCCATAACATGTTGTCCTGATGGATTTCATCAAATGACTTACCTTTTGTAAAAACCCACCTGATAAAAGCTCCTGGATAACTAAGTATAACATAAAATAAAAACTCAAAGACCACTGTCACAATTGATTCTAACATAGCCCCTTTATTGCTTTAGTTTATTAGTTCCTTCTTCCATTCCTTTTTTAAGAGGGTATTGGATACCTTGCTTGATTCCTTGATCAAGGTACTTATTTGGTACTATTTTTCCTCCAAAAAGTCTACCGAGAAGGATGCTGAAGGTGTCATTAATTAGATCTGCACTTTCACTTAGAGATGGTGTCTCTTGCATCATCAACCCCTCATTGCCCCGATAGAAGACTTGAGCTAGGGTTGGGTGTTAACTTTTAGTAATACAGATTCTAAAGAGTCAATCTTGTCATTTAGTATAAGAATAGAGTCACTGTGAGCCTTAAAAACAGAATCAGCACCATCTCTGTACTTGTTAAAGATTTCTTGCAAAGTCTCCAATTTATATTCCGCTAAGCCAGTTTCGGAAATTTCAAAAATATTAAAGAGAATCAATACAAAAATTATGATCCAGGGGATTGATTTTAAGATTATTTTTTTCATTCAGACTTAACTTTTGGTTTACCATTTAAAGTCGGACTACCAGTAAATGATTTGGTTGCCCCATTGAATAACATAATATCGATTGCACTTGATTCGCCCTTTCTTCTATTCTGATGAATTAATTCATTAAGAGCTTCATTTCCAAAAAATTTCACACTCAGATTTTTTACCACTGATTTTACATCCGGAGTACTTTTATAAATCCAATAGATTGGGTATGTCGCAACTGTTCCAAAAGAAATTGCATTCAATATTCTGGCAAGTCTATGATCACCCCCTTACTCGTCCGCGTTTGTAACGCGGATGCTTAAAATTTGAGTTTTTAACTCAATATTCCATTTATATCGAAACTTAGTAAAATTTAATTTTTGACGCATTGCAAATGCTCTTAATAATTAATCCTCGTTACAAACGGACTAGTCAAATTGCAACTCCATCATATTCAGGTAATTAATAATTATGATTAAATTCATAATAAATAACACTGAATCTGTCATGCCAAATTCCAACCCCAATCTCCTCATCTCCTATATCAATCTTAGAAAAGCAGTAGGAATTCTCGGTATTGCGCTTCCTGTTATTGTTGTAGTCGGTTCTACATTCGGCTGTTGTGGTTTGGATGAATTATTGACAGCAATCAGTGCCTATTATCACACCAACATGCGGGATGTATTTGTTGGCATACTTTGCATTCTGGCCATCTTTATGTTTTCGTACAAAGGCTATGAAAAAAGGGATGATATGGCCGGTGACCTGGCCTGTATTTTTGCCTTAGGAACAGCCCTGTTGCCAACCTCATCAGATGGCGCCACCAGTTGTGCAGACCCAGCACAAAATGACCTGATAAGAACCATCCATTTGATTTCCGCAGGGGCACTACTTCTTACTTTCGCCTACTTCTCATATTTTCTTTTCACCAAAACAAAACCCGGTGGTGAAGCAGCAATGAGTATTATGAAACAGAAGCGTAACAAATTATACAAGGTTTGCGCCTGGGTAATGGTTGGGTGCATCGGCCTGATAATCGTTTACTTTCTAGGCTTTGAAGAGCGATATCCACCGACTGGCTTATTCAAGCCTGTATTCTGGCTGGAAGCCATTTCGCTTTGGGCTTTCGGGTTGTCATGGTTGGTTAAAGGTGAGGTGCTTTTAGCTGATAATGATGAACCGGATGACGAACAAGAATCTGAAGGTTAGATCAAAATACTTCCTTATCGAACAATAGGGCCCCGGCTCCTAAGACCGATATTTTGGGGTTATCAGAAACTTTAATGGTCAGGCAGTCGACTACCGGAGCGTAAGCGAATTCTTTGAGTTGATCGTACATGGCATCTTTGAAGAATTCGAAGGACTTACTCACTGATCCGCCTATAATTATTACTTCAGGATCGATACTATAAAGTATGGCGTTAATGCAATGCCCCAGATTAGTGCCGTATTCTTCAAGGATTTCAAGAGCGGCTTTATCACCTACAGCTGCTTGTTCGTAGACTTCCAACCCGGTGGTTTGATGAACATTTTCAAAAAACTGGCCTGAACAATAATATTCAAAATTGTGATCCTTGAAAGGCAGCATGCCAAACTCTCCAGCTCCACAATTATGACCAGCATATAATTTATCGTTGATAATAATTCCTGCAGCAACCCCGGTACCAATGATCAATCCTAAAATGTCACTTCTTCCCTGCCCCTTCCCGAAGAATTTTTCGCCCAGGGCAAAGCAGTTCGCATCATTGTTGATTGCCACTGGTACATTGAAGCGCTCTTTCAAAATTCCGGCAAGCGGCAATACATCCCACGATGGTATATTTTGAATGTCGTAAAGAACACCGTCTTTATTAACAATGCCAGGAACACCCACTCCAATCCCGGCAATGTCATTATCAAAAACGCTTTCAATGTTTGCAATTACTTCATCAATCACAATCTGTTTGGCAGCATTAGAGCAAATAAGTTTTCTGGATTCAGCCTCTACCTTATCGCCAACAATCCTGGCTGAAAGAACCTTGGTACCGCCAAGATCAACCCCGATAATTGGTTTTTGCATCTAGCTAATTGTTTTGTTGTTGATCAAAGGCTTCGACCAAATACCAATGCTCAAGATGTAGCCAAGAGCAACGAAATTAAAAGCCATACCAAGTTGCAATCCAACAGCATCCCCGATTGCCCCAATTATTAGAGGAAGAATTGCTCCGCCAGCAATGCCAGTTACTAGAATACCGGAGAACGAACCGTGATGAGTAGCTACTGAATTCAATGCTAGTGAAACAATGACTGACCACATGATTGAAATAAAAAACCCTACAGCCGGGAAACCCAATAGTGCCATTTGTTTACTTCCAAAAAGGGCAATAGCCAAAATCAAAATGGCTGCAATTGAAAAACCAATTAGCACTCTACGGCTGTCAATAAATTTTAACAGGACTAACCCCAAAACTGTACCAGCTGTCATCAATCCCCAAAAGAGGGAAACGATACCAGCTCCATCTGTTTGTGGATCAACCCTATGATAAGTTTGCAAAAACTCGCTCATGAAATTGGCGACTCCTTGCTCTAAACCTACATAACAGAATATCCCGAAAAAATAAAGGATGACTATGGGGTTTTTTAGCAGGGTGAAATGTGTCTGCAATGCCCCCACCTTTTCATCTTCCTTCAACACAACCTTTGGGAAGCTGGTCATCCCAATCACTACTACCATAATCAAGCTGATAATAGCAAAAACCCAATAGAGTGAAACCCAGGGCAAATTATCAGGTGCCAGCCCAGCAATCAGGTCTAAAAAGCCGTCTTGATTGCTCTCTCCTGATACCAAGGCCGAATAAACCAATGGGCTCAGAAAGGAAGCCAATCCAAAGAATAACTGGCCCAATACTGAATTGAATGCAAAATGGCTTTCGCCACCTGCCACCCTAAGCAACGGATTGATCGCTACCTGAAGCACTGCCATTCCTGATCCTATCATAAAAAGAGAGAAAAGATAAATGTAGAATTGGGGGAAAAGGGCCAGCAATTGTGCCCCCAGGAAAGCCACCAAAAATGCCATTACCATCATTTTCTTTTCGCCGTACTTTTCTACCAATACCCCTGCGGGGATGGAGAAAACGCCATAAGCGATGAAAAAGGCAAATGGCAATAAGGCCACTGTAGTGAGACTGAGGTCAAAACTCTTAATGACATCTGGAACTAACGGGCCTATAATATTTGTCAGGAAAGAAATCACAAAAAATGTGAGAATGATCAACGCAACTATGTAGCTTTTTTTGGTCATGATTGAGAATCCGGTTCAGCTAAAATAACCCAACCATGTTACTTTTAACATTCCTCAAATACGATCAATTGAAACCTGTCCGCCTTCCGCTGCCCATTAGGCTTTGGAACACTTTTGGAAGCGTTGTTCCTTCAAACCTATCAAGAGATGCATTGATGAAAGCGGCATCAAACGAGACAGGGCTAACCGATTTTGGAGATGAATTTTTTATTGAGCCACTGGATGTGCTGCTAACATCGATTCAAGAGGAGGCCAGGCTTCACCGTTTTGGGAAATTTGTGATTAGAAAAAGGATGATTGGGCTTTTGACTAATCGCCTAAAGGCACAACACTTCTTCAAAATGCATCCTGAGATTCTCGATATCGAATTAGAGCCCCCAATTGTCATTGCAGGCCTTCAGCGGACGGGAACAACATTTCTACAGCGATTGCTAGCGATCCATCCTAATTTGAGGCCACTTCTATCTTGGGAAGCTTTAAACCCAGCTCCCTTTCTCAATTGGCAACGGCGGGAAAATGATCCGAGATTGAAGGAAAGTAAGAAGGCAGTTGAGGGTCTGAAGTACATTAATCCTAAGTTCTTTGCAATCCATCCGATAGAATATGATGTTCCTGAAGAAGAAATATTGCTGCTTGATATTTCATTCATGAGCACAGTAGCCGAGGCCACAATGCATGTGCCTACCTACTCTGATTGGCTGGTAAAACAAGACCACACACCGGCGTATGAATACATGAAGAAGCTGCTGCAATTGTTGACCTGGCAAAAAACAAACAACAGCAAAAGATGGGTACTTAAAACACCACATCACCTTGAATATTTAGATGTTTTGAGGAAAGTATTTCCTGGATGTACCATTATCCAAACCCACAGGGATCCACTGATTACAGTGCCTTCACTTTGCAGCATGATCTGGCATGGTCGTTTCATTTTTTCAAATGATGTGGATGCAACAGATATTGGTAGGCATTGGTTTGCTAAAATTCAGCGGATGGTTGAGGAGTCAACCGAATTTCGAAGTTCAGTTCAAAGTGAGGGATTCATCGATTTAGATTACAAGGATTTGATTGCTGAACCCATCTCTGCTGTTCAGGGTATTTTCAGTAAAACGGGACTTGTAGTCGATGATGAGCTTATCACCAGCCTTGACTCTGCTCTAAAGTCGAACCATGTAAAAAAGTATGGCACTCATAGGTATGAGTTGAAGGATTTTGGGTTGACGGAGGAAGAGATTACGAAGGCATTGAGTTGAGAACGTCACTTGGCTCCTTCATTTCTTTTCGTAAGATGAAAAGAAACGAAGCAAAAGAGAAATCATAGCAAAACAATGCTCCCGACACACAAGCTCCGCTTACCCCGCTGTTTTTGTTTGGCCTGCGCTCCTAAGCGGATATAGGTAGTCAGAGCTCTTGGGGGCGACGTTGAGTGTTTAAGTTCAGGGCCGTGGTCTGTGTCTCCACAGACCACCATGCCTATACTAACTCACCTCTCATAAACCACAAAATCAAATGCATGCTTATGCCTTTCATCAATTGAGTGTGGCCGCCTTGAAATTTCCTCCCATTCAGATTTATCAAATTCGGGGAAAAATGTGTCCCCTTCAAAAGTTGATCGAATCTCGGTGATGTAAAGCCTGTCAGCATGTTCCATCCCCATGCTGTAAATCTCCCCACCCCCGATGATGAAACATTCCTTTTCCGAATTGTTTCCAGCAATTTCCAAAGCGGTTTTAACAGAATGAGCAACAAGGCAATCGTTACAATCCTCAGGTTGGTAATCCTTGTTTCGGGTAACTATTACGTTGGTGCGATTTTTTAATGGGCGGTATTTTGCGGGGATCGAGTCGTAATTCTTGCGGCCCATGATAACATGATGACCCTTGGTTGTTTCCATGAAATATTTCATGTCGTCTGGTAAATGCCAAACCAAGTCATTGTCTTTACCAATAACCATGTTCTCAGATACTGCCGCAATCATTGAAACTATCATAGCTTGTACCCTTTTAGAAAATCTTCCACATTCATTCGCTTTTTCCCTTCCAATTGAATTTCCAATAGGTGAACCCAACCATCTGCACAGCCAAATTTCAGGTAGGTTTTGTTATCTGATCGAACAGCACCTGCCTCAGCATGATCGTATTCTTCAACAGTGGCTTTGTATACTTTCAACACCTTTCCATCAAGCCTGGTCCAGGCAGCTGGATATGGCGATAAGCCCCGAACGAAATTGTAAATCTCGTTTCCTGTTCTATTCCAATTGATCTCGCAAGTATCCCTGAATATTTTCGGAGCTGGCCTTAATTCAGAACTGGCTTGCTGTGGTCTTTCTTCATAGCCATCTGAAGCAATGGCTTTCACAGTTTTCAAAACCAAATGCGCCCCTTTGTCCATCAATCTTCGATAAAGGTCACCCACATTATCGGTGTAGTTAATTGGCTCTTTTTCCTGAAAAATGATGTCGCCTGTATCTATTTGATGCTTCAGGAAAAAAGTAGTGACACCAGTTTCTTTTTCACCATTTATAATGGCCCAATTAATAGGTGCTGCCCCTCTGTATTGTGGTAATAGCGAGGCATGTAAATTAAAAGTACCTAAGGGAGGCATATTCCAAACCACCTCTGGCAACATCCTAAAAGCCACAACAACTTGAAGGTCAGCCTGAAGGCTTTTCAGTTCATTCAAAAAATCCTCATTTTTCAACTTTTCGGGTTGAAGAATTTTTAGATCGGCAGATAATGCATATTCCTTTACCGCCGATTGGCCAAGTTTCTTACCCCTACCCTGCGGTTTATCTGGCGCTGTGATCACCCCTACTACACTCACCTGGTTTTCAACCATAATTTGCAATGAAGGGACTGCAAACTCCGGAGTACCCATAAAAACTACCCTTAAATCCTTCATAGTGCGAACTTAAGTAAAGTTGAATCAGCTTAAAAATTCAATGATTACACCGACGGTAACCGTTTAAAATTTCCACTTTTAAAAAGAGTTCAGCTATTGACATATTGAACGTGTCAAACTCAAAATATCTTAGTAATGCTTAAGAACTTCATAAAGATTGGGTTGCGTAATCTGATCAGAAACAAGGGAATCTCACTCATTAATATTTCAGGTCTGGCGGTAGGAATAGCCTGTTCGCTCCTGATATTCGCTTACGTGGTTGATGAAACCAATTACGATGATTTCTATGAAAACCAGGAATCACTTTATAGGGTACAGCTTCACCGCACTTTTCCGGGAAGGGAGTCATGGTTTGCAACCACACCTATACCCATGGGTGCTACACTAACCTCAGACATGCCTGAGGTGGCCGATGCTACACGGTTGTTCGAAATTTTCAACGAACTGCAAGTAAGCCCTAATGGTGAGGATCAATTTTTTGAAACCAAAATATTGGCCGCGGATTCTAACTTTTTTAAAGTGTTTTCTTTTCCATTTGCGGATGGCAGCAAAAATGACGCACTACTCACACCCAACACTCTGGTGCTCTCTGAGTCTACGGCCATTAAATATTTTGGAAGAAGTAATGTAGTAGGTGAAACCCTTGAACTTCAGGGCAATCAATCATGGAATGTGGGTGGGGTAATTAAAGATTTACCGAAAAGAAGCCACTTCGAGTTTGATATCCTGCTTTCATTTAATTCATTCCCTCAGGTAGCTAACAATAATTTCTGGGGGTCTTATTCCTGTTACAACTATGTGAAGCTGAAAGAAGGCGTCAACCCCTCTGCAATTGAAACTAAAATCCCGCAGGTTATTGAGCAGTACATGGGCCCGCAGGTGGAGTCAATTGTGGGCACTGCCTATGAAGATTATGTAGCGGCTGGAAACAACCACAACTACTTTTTAATGCCGCTGCGGGATATCCATCTGAAGTCCAATCTCCAAAGGGAAATCAAGCCCAATGGAAACATTAACTATATCTACTTCTTTTCACTGATTGCCGTGATGATATTGGTGATCGCTTGCTTCAATTTCATGAATTTATCTACCGCAGCTTCGGTAAAGAGAGCCAAAGAAGTAGGGATGAGGAAAGTGTTGGGTTCTGAAAAGAGATGGCTTGTTGCTCAATTCCTTACTGAGTCAATAGTCGTTACTTGCATATCTACATTGCTAGCCACTGGGTTATTCTTTTACCAACTTCCATTTTTTAATGATTTAGCTGGGAAGAATATAGCAATCTCAGACTTCTCAATTGATGCAGTTGCATTTCTTCTACTTTCATTGATATTGGTTGTTGGAGTTTTTGCTGGAAGTTACCCTGCATTTTTCATAAGCTCTTTCGGTACCCTGAAAATTCTGAAGGGTGGTTTGAAGTTGCAGAATAAAAAATGGTCTCTCAGAAATATTTTGGTGGTGTCCCAATTTGGTGTGTCCGTTTTTCTTGTAGTTGCCACTTTGCTGATCATAAGGCAGACCAATCACATGATGAACCAAAGCCTTGGTTTTGAAAAAGACCAGATTTTAGTTATCGAAAGAGCTAATGCGACATCAAATTTGGAGCAGTTTATGAGTTCGCTGAAATCATCCAGTGCCGTAAAAGAAGTATCAGCAACTGTACATGTGCCGGGGAGGCAAATTGGAGGTGGCACCTTTGAGGCCATCGGTATTCCTGCTACCGAAAGATACCTGTTCGACGCCATGACGGTGGACTACAACTTTGCAGAAGCCTATGGCCTAAAGCTCATCAAAGGTCGGTTTTATGATGACAACCTGCCTAGTGATACCGCCTCTGTTGTGATCAACCAGGCTACTGTGGATATGGTAGGTTGGGATGACCCTATTGGAAAAGAAATTCTTCCAACCAGTGGCACCAGGCTGAAAATAATTGGAGTGGTTGAAGACTTTCACTATGCTTCACTACATGAACAAATCTCCCCGCTTGTATTTTTCGGGATTCCACGAAGAAATTTGATGGACAATCCACCATCACTGCTATCCGTGAGAATCGAGGCTGGGAACAACATGAACCAGGCGGTTGATTTTATTGAAGGCAAGTGGTCAGAATGGAACCCCGGGAACAACCCTGAATACAGTTTTTTGGATGCAGAATTTGATTCATTATATGAACAAGAGCAAAACTTTGCGTCAATATTCAGTTCATTAGCAAGCCTCGCAATCTTCATCGCTATAGTTGGCGTACTTGGACTATCCGCATTTATATCGGCTCAGCGAATTAAAGAGGTTGGGATTAGAAAAGTACTGGGTGCCAGCATCTCACAGTTGTTGCTTTTGTTATCGGTTGATTTCGTACAACTGGTCTTAATCGCCAATTTACTAGTTGCCCCCCTACTCTATTTCGCTTTGTCTGAATGGCTGAGCAATTATCCTTATAGTGTGGGTGTTCCTTTAGATCTGTTGGTATTTACTGCGCTGGGCAGTATGGTAATTGTGATCATGGCCGTAAGTTATCATGCTTATAGGGCAGCAATCACCAACCCATCTAAGACGTTGAAGTGTGAGTGACGTAATTCCATAATAAATTGGCTCTACTCCTTTATGAGTCTGATGACTGCAGTCTCACCGGTAGGTTTGCCTATTTTCAGGAGATAGGTGCCATTAGCCAATGAACTGAAATCTAACTCATTCAAACCGTCGATCAGCTTATTTGTCATCAAAATAGAACCTGAAGTATTGAAAACGGAAACCTCAGTTCCGCCTTCAATAAAGAAGTTATTTCGTGTCGGATTGGGGTATGTGATTACTTTGTGCGATGGGCCCAAACCCGAAACATATATGACTTTCGAATAGTTAAAGCTTCCATCAAAATCTGTTTGTTTCAATCGGTAGTAGCTAACTCCCGCAAGTGGGTTTTTATCCCAGTGGTTATAATTGATCACTTCGGCACTATTGCCAGCACCATCTATTTCTGCTACTACCTGAAATGCTAATCCATCACCTGAGCGCTCTATCGTGAAATAATCGTTACTAATTTCTGACGATGTTGCCCATTCCAACAGCACCTGATCATTGATGAGTTTAGCAGCAAAAGACAATATGGTAATTGGCAAGGAGGTATTGTCAACATCGGTACTGCCAATAGAGAAAAAATCGCCGTCGTTGAAGTTGACACCCGTTACTGTAAATACCGAACCAGCCAGTGTTCCTGCGTGATCTGTTGTTCCGGTGGCAAAAACCCCATCCGCATCAATCAGTAGTCTCAGGTCGCTCTCGGTTATGTTTGTGATACTGCTCAGATCAACAGAAACGGTGACGGCACCAACATCACCAGTTTCCTGCACCAGCCAGGTTCTGGCTATCCTGGCCTCAATTGTTGAGTTGTCAATATCGGTAACACCATCTGAGTTTATAGCTGCATCATTGTGCCCCCATGTTAAAAATTCCATGTCTGCTATGTCATTAAATGTGGGGGCGACATTCGTACCTTCGCCTTCAGCGGTAATTTGGACTATGTTATTTGCACTCATCGATTGTGATTGAACCTGACCCAATCCAGAATCATCATCCCGGCCAATACCAGCAATGTCATGATTGAAAGAAGAAGCATTGGGTGCATCCTTGTTCCACATTTCGGTGGTGCCATCAGAAGCAAGGTAATCTACAGGTATGGTTTGATCCATGGCAATTCCATACTTCATTGACAGGTAGGATTGTATTCTTTGCTGCTCTTCATCCGAGAGAAAAGAACCAAAAAGAATAACCTCAGCAAGCTCACCTTCGAAATTTTCATTTGAATCAATTGTCCCATCATTATCTGAATCCTGCCCTATGACCAAGTCCAAATTTGGATCGATAATCCCTTTGTTATCAGCTAAAGGATTTTGATCATCTCCCTTGCCATTGATGAAAATAGAAGCTCCATCCGATGTTCCGTTTTCGTTCCATTTATAGGTAAGGATAGTCGTTGCACCAGTAATATCAGCGTCAGAACCAAAATCCTGAACACCATCTTCCACTTCACCAGTTATAGCTTCTGGTTCTTTGATCCGCCACTCATCGGCGCCATAACCAATTAATGTACGATCTGCTCCGCCACTGTTGGTCCGTTGAACTGAAATGAAGGTAAAATCTGAGTTTGAAGGGAACTGGTCATAATTTTGTATTGCAAGGTAGTTATCAGTGAAGTCGAGTGAAGGGTTATTATTCAGATTGGCATCTGAAGCAATTAATGCTGGCCCAATTTCGGAAGCTCCGCTAAAAACCTGACTGCCAAAATTTGAGCCACTTCCTGTTTGGTTTTCCCAACGAGTAACTTCACTACCACTGGTGGTTACCCCTGCACCTGCTTTCAACCAAAATACGCTATTGGCCACACCGCCAGGAGCAACGATAAAATCAAGCCCCACTGAAGGGCCGAAAGCACCCCCTTCACCCGAATTGCTGATACCCGAAGCAGGATTGTTAATAAAGGCGTTGTTATCAAAAACGAAAGTGAGATCGGCAATGTCAAATTGATTTGTATGGTCAGTGGCATTGCCTGAAAAAGTGAGCGTAGCAGTTTGGTCGCTGTTAGATAACGTAATAACTGGAGTCAACCCAGTTGGCACATTGCCGATAGTTACTTCAGTGCCTATATCAAGGGTATTGTCAGTGTCAGAATCCTGAAAGGTGTCGCCTTCCAGGGTTATCACCAACGACCTCGAATTATCAATAGAGCCATCATTTGCTGTAGCCTCAAGATAATCCCCTGGCTCAATATCATATTCTGTGATGTCGTTATCTGTATTCCCAACAATGTAGAGCTTTGTGCCATCGTTGTTGAAGGCTATCCCGGTAGGAGAAGTATCCAGTTCAGGCACTTTAAAACTATCGACCAAAGTTCCTGTGGATACATCAAAAGCCACCGAAAGGTCATACTCGTTGATGTTGGCCGCATCAACGCCTGTTACGTAGAGTTTGGTCCCATCATGATTAAAGGCCATGCCATGTGGATCTGTTTCCTCAGCTGCAACTGACAAAAAATCTACTGCAGTGCCTGTGGATACATCATAGGCCACCGATAAATCATACTCATTTATTTCAACTCCATTTCTCCCAATGATGTAGAGTTTAGTCCCATCATTGTTAAAAGCCATACCTGTAGGTCCAGCCTCTTCTGATGCCACAGAGAAAGCATCTACAAAGGTGGCGGTTGATATATCGTAAGGCATCGAAAGATCATATTCATTAACATTGTCATTGAGTCGGCCGATGACATAAAGCTTAGTGCCGTCGTTATTAAAAGCCATACCTAGCGGGTTCGACTCCTGATTGAATACAGAAAAAGCATCCACAAATGTGCCAGTAGACACATCATATGAGGTGGACAGGTCATACTCATTAATGTCGTCTCCTGTATTCCCAATTACATACAGTTTCGTCCCATCATTGTTAAAGGCCATCCCCTGTGGGGTGACTTCCTCAGTGGCCACTGAAAAAGTACTATTAAACTTTGCACTGGACGCATGATAGCCATTAGGACCATGGTAACTAAGCCGCTGAATACCAAAAAAAGCAATATCAACGGCAGAGCTATGGGCTCCCCCATCGCCGGAATTAGTGATCAACGAAGCATCGTTGCCCACAAAAGCAGCATCGTTAAACTCAAAAGTTAAATCTGTAATGTCATCTGGTTCTTGATGGTTGGTGGCATTGCCTGTCAGGCTTAATGTTACTGTTTGATCACTGTTAGACAGGGTCATTACCGGAGTGAGACCTACTGGTATATTACCGATGATCACTTCACTACTTATATCCAACAAATCGTCGGCATCCGAATCCTGAAATATTTCGCCCTCAAGCGTAATGACCAATGTTGAGCTGTTATCGATAGAACCATCATCCGCAGATGCCTCTATATAATCTCCCGGGTCAATGTCGTACTCAACAATGTTGTCGTTTTCTTTCCCAATAAAATAAAGTTTGGTGCCATCGTTGTTGAAGGCTAACCCCCTTGAATCAGTATCCTCTGACTCCACTGAAAAAGAATCTGCCAAAGTGCCAGTAGATACATCGTAGGCTACCGATAGGTCGTATTCGTGAATAGCATCTCCGTCAATTCCAATGATGTAGAGTTTCGTTCCGTTATGGTTGAAGGCCAGATCCTGTGGATCTGTCTCCAGAGTTGCCACTGAAAAATTGTCTACATGTGAGCCTGTGGAAACATCGAAAGCAACAGATAAGTCATATTCATTTATTTCAACACCATTTCTACCTATTACATAGAGTTTTGTTCCATCGTTGTTGAAGGCCATGTCCGTAGGGCCGATTTCTTCTGATGCCACTGAAAAAGAATCTCCGAGGGTGCTGGTTGATACGTCGTAAGGCACTGACAAATCATATTCGAAAATGTTGTCATTATCCCAGGCAATCGCATAGAGTTTGGTTCCGTCATTGTTGAAGACAATACCTCGGGGGTCGGTGGTTTCATCAGCTACTGAAAAAGCATCAACAAACGAAATGGTAGATACATCATAAGGCAAAGACAAAAGATACTCGTTGATATCATCTCCCTGATTCCCGACAACAAATAGCTTAGTCCCGTCACTGTTAAAGACTATATCCTGCGGGGATGACTCCTGTGCTGATATTGAAAAAGTTTGGTTGAACTGTGCACTTGAGGTATTGTAACTATTAGGCCCATGGTAGCTAAGCCGCTGTAGCTCGCCGATAAAAAGAATGCCTACATTGGAATTGTATGGATCACCGTCACCGGAGTTTGTGATTATTGAGGCATCATTACCGACAAAAGCGGCATCATCAAACTCAAAGGTGAGGTCAGACAAACTGTGAAAACTTAGATGGTCGGTGGCACTGCCTGTAAACGTAAGTGTTACAGTTTGATCATCATTTGAGAGCGTCATCACCGGGGTGAGCCCAGCTGGAACATTTCCGATGGTTACTTCGGTGCCCACATCGAGAACATTGTCTGTGTCAGTATCTTGAAATGTGTCGCCTTCGAGAGTAATAACCAAAGGTGATGCGCCGTCTATTGAGCCATCATCTGTTACAGCCTCATTATAATCGCCGACATCAATGTGATATTCGTTTAAAGTATTACTGGCGAACCCCACCACAAATAACTTAGTTCCATCGTTATTAAATGTAATGTCGGTTGGAGAGGTGTCTTCAGAGAGTAATGAAAACTCATCTACATAACTCCCTGTTGATACATCATATGCAACGGATAGATCGTATTCAAAAATACTCCCTTCAGGAAGCCCAATTGCATATAGTTTGTTTCCATCATTATTAAATTCTACACTCACAAATTGCTGAGATTCTGTAGAGATAAACTCATCTTCATAGCTGCCAGTTGATGCATCATAAGCAGTAGATAAGCTATATTCACTCATACCATTTAATACATTTCCTGCCACATAAAGCTTCGACCCCATGTTGTTAAAAGCCATGCCAAATGGCAATTCATCTCTATCAACAGGGAAGCTGTCTACAAAAGATGCAAATGATACATCATATGGCACAGGCAAATTGAATTCGAGAACTTCAGGTGCTGATGATTCAAGGATAAATAGCTTGGTTCCATTATTGTTAAAACTCATATCTCCATACAGGGATTCTGATGACATGCCGAGATTACCCACAAAGATGCTGGTTGAAATATCGTAAGGAGTGGATACATCATATTCACTAATGGCCTTATCAAAAAGTGATGATACGTAATACTTTGTACCTGCATTGTTAAAGGCCAGGCTATAGGGTCTGCCATCATTAGTTGCAGTAAAACTCTCGATGAACTGAGCACTGGATATATTATAACTATTTGGCCCATGATAGCTAAGGCGTTGAAAGCCTGTAAAAACCATACCTATTTGAGAGGTATGGGTGCCTCCGGCCGCTGTACCTGTGATTGTTGAAGCATCATTGCTTACAAATGCAGCATCTTCGAAAACTAATGCGAGATCAGATATACTATGGACATTCTGATGGTTGATCGCATTTCCAGTAAATGTTAAAGTCACTGTTTTGTCGTTGTTAGAGAGGGTCATCACCGGGGTGAGTCCTGCAGGCACATTTCCAATGGTCACTTCACTTCCTACATCCAGGATGTCGTCAGCATCAACATCCTGAAAAGTGTCGCCTTCCACGGTAATGATGAGGGGCGAACTATTGTCAATTGAACCATCATCTACAGTGGTTTCAGCATAACTACCGGGATTAATATCAAACTCATAGATATCTGCACTACTGCCATCCACTGCATATAGTTTTGTCCCATCATTGTTAAAGGCCATTCCAGTTGAAGCGGATGTTAGAGGAGGAGCTGAAATTTTTTTAACAAAAATGCCCGTAGAAACATCATAAGCAACTGTTAAGTGATACTCAATAATCTCTATCAAATTAACTCCGACTACATAGAGCCGGGTTCCATCATGGTTAAAAGCCAGGTCTTGTGGGTTATCCTCTTCAGTGCTTACAGAAAAACTGTCAACAAATGTGGCTGAGGATACATCGAATGCTAGAGATAGATCATATTCGTCTATTTCGTCATCATTTTGTCCAATTGTATAAAGTTTGGAGCCATCGACATTAAAGGCCAGGCCTGAAGGAAACATTTCATCTGATCCGATCGATAAATTGTCTACGTAAGTTCCGGTAGAAACATTGTAAGGAGCTGACAGGTCATATTCATGTACCATGTCACTGCCAGTGCCAATGACATAGAGTTTGGTGCCGTCGTTATTAAAGGCCAGGTCACGTGGCACTTCCTCGTATGCAGCTATGTTTAACATATCTAAAAATGTACTTGTGGATATATCGTAGGGTGTTGTCAAACGGTATTCACTCACAGCATCACTGTTAGCTCCGACAACATAAACTTTGGATCCATCATTGTTAAAAGCCATGCCCTGAGGGGCAGGTTCCTGAGACGACACAGAAAAGCTACTTTTGAACTGAATACTGGAGATGTTGTAGCTGTTAAAACCCAGAAAGTTGAGTTGTTTAAAACCTGAAAAATCAACACCAATATTTGAGCTATATGCACCAGCGTCACCAGAACCAGCCATTATTGAGGCATCATTACCTACAAAAGCGAGGTCATCAAAAACAAAGGTCATGTTGGCTATATCATTAATATTCAGGTGATTAGCAGCATTTCCAGTAAATGTGAGCGTAACGGTCTTGTCGCTGTTAGAGAGTGTCATCACGGGGGTGAGTCCTACAGGTACATTGCCAATGGTCACTTCACTTCCTATGTCCAGTATATTATCAGTATCTGAATCCTGAAAGGTGTCACCTTCAATTGTGATTACAAGGAGTGAACTGTTGTTAATGGAGCCATCATTCGCAGCGGCTTCCGTAAAATCACCAGGGCTTATAGTGTACTCGTTAATAGCATCATTTTCACCTCCAATCATATAGAGTTTTGCACCATCATTTTTAAATGCGATGCCCTTTGGGTTACTATCCTCTGACTCTACCGAAAAACTATCTACAAAAGTGCCGGTTGAAACATCATAGGCAACTGACAAGTGATACTCATTGATATCAAACCCTTGAAACCCCATCACATACAGCCTTGTGCCGTTATAATTAAATGCCATGCTTTGAGGGCGATTTTCTTCAGCGCCTACTGAAAAATTATCTACAAATGTGGCGGTGGACACATCGTAAGCCGGAGATAAGTCGTATTCATTTATTTCATTATCATCATCTCCTATTATATAGAGCTTAGTGCCATCAATATTGAAGGCCATTCCTGTTGGAAAGATTTCTTCGGATGCTACCGAGAAGTCGTCCACAAAAATTGCGGTAGATACGCTAAAAGGAGTAAATAGGTCATATTCATTGATATTATCGTTATCACTACCAATGACATAGAGCTTGGTGCCATCATCGTTAAAGGCCATTCCTTGTGGCCTGGGCTCTTGAGTTGCAACACTGAAAGCAGCAGAAAAGACACCCGTAGATATATCGTAAGGTGTTGACAGCTTGTATTCGTTCACTGCATTACTAATTTGACCAACAACGTAAACTGTAGATCCATCGTTGTTAAAAGCCACGCCTGTAGGGAGGGTTTCTTGAGCCAATACAGAAAAACTGGTGTTATACTGGGCGCTGGAAGCGTTGTAGCTGTTATTGCCACGATAAATTAGTCCATTAAAACCTGAAAAAACAATCCCCACATTAGTGCTATATGCACCAGCCTCACCGGAACCAGTGATTGCGGAAGCGTCATTACCCACAAAAGCAGCATCATCAAATATGAATGTCAAGTCTGTAACACTATTAATTTGCTGGTGATTGGTGGCATTTCCAGTAAAAGTCAAGGTTACGGTTTGATCGTTGTTTGAGAGTGTCATAACGGGGGTAAGCCCTGACGGCACATTTCCAATAGTCACCTCTGCAGTGATATCCAGTATATTATCAGTATCTGAATCCTGAAAAGTGTCACCTTCAAGGGTAATAACTAATGGCAGGCTATTGTCAATGGAGCCGTCATCTGCCGAGGATTCTACATAGTCGCTAAGTGCTAAATCATATTCATATACGCTGTCATTTTGATTTCCCGTTATATAAAGCTTCGTCCCATGGTTGTTAAATGCAATGCCTGTTGGTACGTTATCCTGACCAACCACAGAAAAATTAGCTACAAAAATGCCTGTTGATACATCATAAGCAACTGACAGGTCATACACGTTAATATCATCTCCTTGATTCCCCACAACGTACAGCTTTGTGCCGTCATAATTGAAAGCCATAGCCTGTGGGGTTGTATCTTCACCACTTACATCGAAATTGTCAACGAATGAACTAGTTGATACATCATAAGCCACTGAAAGGTCATACTCGTTTATTTCGTCATCATCAACTCCGATTACGTACAATTTTGATCCATCATTGTTAAATGCCATACCTGTTGGGCTGGTTTCTTCACCCGATACTGAAGTTGCATCTACAAATGTTCCCGTTGATACATCAAAGGCTACAGACAAGTCATATTCATTGACGTTGTCGTTATCCCTACCTATTACATAGAGTTTGGTTCCGTCATCATTAAAAGCCATGCCAGTTGGGATGGTTTCCTCATCTGATACTGAAAAATCATCTACAAAACTGCTTGTTGATACATCATAAGGAACAGAGAGAGTGTACTCATTTATACCTACATCCCTGCCTACAATGTAAAGCCTGGTGCCGTCATTGTTAAAAGCCATGCCCTGGGGCCGTTCTTCTTCCGAGGTTATTGAAAAACTATCATTCAATTTTCCACCACTAACATTATAACTATTGGGTCCGAAATAGTTTAGTTGTTGTGCTTTCGCCTGGATTGTAACAATACACAGGATACCCATGAAAACACTTATATGCTTTAATCGGATAACTACCAGACTATTGCAAACTTTTGATTTTGAGCGCACCATTTAGAATTTTTTTGAGATGAATCAGCTTAATAATGATAGCAGAAATGCCCCGTGGGTGCTAATGCAGCAGTTCTTTTGAAAATCCTATAGGTGTTTTTGCAAGGAATTTTCGGGAAGGGAAATCGCCGCAAAATCCCGTGAAAGGATTTTTTAGGAAAATGAAAGAAATTTTACTGTATGTAAACCGGGGAACTTTTCATGGTTTGAATGCACTTTAAGTTGAGATACATTTGGTATCTTAAGCTTAGAAGCTGATTCTGCATATTAACAGGGGTCATTTATGTATTCAACTTTAAGGGCAATCAAGGATCGTAAGGAAATGGTCATTGTTGGGGCTGCCATTATTCTGGTTGCCATTGCATTGTTCTTTTCGTTTAATGGTGCCATGCCTGGCAATATGAGCCCTGAAGAACAGCAATTGTATGATGAGCTGACACAGGGTTTATTCCCAACCCCTGGTATCATATTCTTGACAAGTCTGATTGTACACTTTTGCCTGCTTTTAGCTTCGTTCACCTTATGGTATAACAACCCTACCCAATGCAGGCGGGTAACCATAGTGTGGTTGGGGTTCGTAGCATTTCTAATGATAACGCATATTGCCAGCTTCATTTACTTCCCCGTAAGCAATCCATTACTCTTTAATTGGCCTCTCAAATGCAGGGCATTTGCAATTTTGAGTGGATTGAGTTTGGTTATTGGTCTCTTGATGAACGTATTCATCTCCCGGCTCACAAAAAAAACGAAGTTGAAATCAGAGGAGACCGAAAAGTCAAAGAGATACGCAGTTTTGTCAAGCTACCCGAATATAGATCAGCACCTGCGTGAATTGATGGAGAGAACTATTGATACCATCCACGACAATATCGCTAATGAAAATCTTGATTGCCAGTTTCTGGCTGATGAGCTCTATATGAGCGAGGCAACCCTCAGAAGGCGAATTGATGATGCCATAGGAAAAACACCAGGTGTTTTTATCAGGGACTTGCGGCTAGCAAAAGCCAGGGAGCTTGAATCCAAAGGGAGTACCGCATCTTACAAAGAACTGGCCGTTGCTGTAGGTTTTAAAAGTCCAACCTACTTTATGAAGCTCTTTAGGGAACATGAGGGGTAAATTGGTACACCCTACCATCTATTAAGATAACATCCGTTTACTTAATTAGTCATTTGTTACTAGAATGTAGAACAAGTTTGAAAAACAACCGTACATTAGTTCTACAATCTGAAAACAAATAGGATGAAAGAAACACAATTAGGGGAATTCGAGGAAGTGATATTGTTACTCATCGGGATATTGGGTGAGCAGGCTTATGCCTTCAAGTTAGCCGAAGAATTCGAAGACCAAATGAAACGGTCCGTGGCTATTGGTGCTGTTCACTCCACCCTCACCCGGCTGCAAAACAAAGGTTTTTTAGAGTCAGAAATGAAGGGGGCGACTGCAGAACGCGGTGGCAGGCGAAAGCGGGTTTACACAATTACCGCTTCAGGTCAAAGGGCTTTGCAAAGTGCCAAAGATGTTAGGGTTAAGCTGTGGAACCAGTATCCTGCCATGGCGGTGACCAAGTTGAATTATGTCTAAAATAATGCCGTCATTCCCTTGCGAAGTTGAGCCTATTAGGGCGAAACGAGACTTGGGAATCTCCTGGAATAAAGCAGTAAACTGAAGGAGATTCCCGACTCGTCCCGAATACTTTCGGGACTATCGGGAATGACGCATCAATATAAGGAATGACCAAAAGATAAATTTTGAAACCCAAAACACCTATACCACCACGCTACGCTGAAAAGCTCCTCACCTGGTTTCTCCGAGAAGAGCTGGCAGAAGAGGTGTTAGGTGATTTGGATGAGAAGTTTTATTCCACTATTGAAAAAAAGTCCATCAAGAGAGCCAGGCTAAACTATTGGTATCAGGTCTTTAATTATATCAGGCCATTCGCAGTAACAAAAACAAGGTTAATAAACTCAAATACATTCGACATGTACAGAAACTACTTCAAAATTGGTTACCGTAACCTTCTTAAGAATAAAGGTTACTCAGCCATCAATATTGTTGGCTTGGCCATGGGCATGACAGTGGCCATTTTTATCGGCCTATGGATTCAGGATGAACTGTCATTTAATAAACATCACGCAAACTATGATCGGATAGTTCAGGTTATGCAGCATCAATCTTATGAGGGCTATAAAACAACAGAAAGATCCATCCCTTTCCCTTTGGGGCCAGTGTTAAAAGATGAGTATGGCAGCGATTTTAAGCATCAGGTCATGGCCTCCTGGACATTCGATCACATTCTTGCAAAGGACAATAAGGCATTTTCAGTTTCAGGAAACTTTATTGAACCAGCCATTATCCCGATGTTGACTTTAAAATTGAAAGAAGGGGACCTATCGGCTTTAAACAGCTTGAATTCCATAATCCTTTCTGAAACAATTGCCAAAAGTCTTTTCGGCGAAACTGATCCGATGGGTCAAATTATTAGAATTGATAATGAGCTAACAGTTTCAGTTACTGGCATTTACGAAGACATCCCCATCAATAGTAAGTTTAAAAACCTACAATTTATCGCTCCCTTCGATCTATATGTTTCGTCCAGGGAATGGGTTCAAAATGCCAGAAATAAATGGGGCAATAATTCATTTCAAATCTTTGCCCAGGTTGCTGATAATGTTGATATCCCAGACCTCAGCAGAAAAATCAGAAATGTAAAATTGGAACATGCCCCGGAGGAAGCTGCCTTCAGTCCGGAGTTGTTTCTTCATCAAATGAAAGATTGGCGTTTAAACAGTAATTGGGTAAATGGCGTCAACTCTGGGGGCCGCATGCAGTATGTGTGGCTGTTTGGTTTGGTTGGTGTATTTGTACTAATTCTGGCTTGCATCAATTTCATGAACCTAACAACCGCCAGATCAGAGAAGAGGGCAAAGGAAGTAGGAATAAGAAAATCAATTGGTTCTTTGAGGTCTCAGTTGATCGGTCAGTTTTATAGCGAATCTTTTCTTGTGGTGTCGCTGGCCTTTGTTTGTGCCCTGCTTTTCGCCCTGCT
The DNA here is from genome assembly GCA_040222875.1 of Cyclobacteriaceae bacterium. Lineage (GTDB taxonomy): Bacteria > Bacteroidota > Bacteroidia > Cytophagales > Cyclobacteriaceae > JAJCYL01. Next base: position 249,540 of record JAVKCG010000034.1, read on the forward strand.
CATAATTCCTTACTTCAATCAAATGGTGGAAAAACAAATGGTTTTGCCCGTAAATCAGCCAATCTTTTGGTTAATCAGCATGGTTTTTATTCTCTCAACAGGATTCGTTGCCGGTAGCTACCCTGCTTTGTATTTGTCATCGTTTGATGCGGTTAAAGTGCTTAAGGGTACGTTCAAAGCGGGGAAATCTGCCAGTAGCTTTCGCAGGCTGCTTATTATAATACAATTAACGGTCTCATTAATCTTAATTATCAGCACCCTAATGGTTGAGCGCCAAATTAACCATACCCTGAACCGGCCTCTTAGTTATTCTCAAGATGGCTTGATATCACTTTCAACTTCATCACCCTCCTATTATGAAAAGTATGATGTGCTGCGGGAGGAATTAATCCGAACCAAAGCCATTTCCAATATGGCCTTGTCATCCAGCCCTTTGACCAGGGTGAATAGCACCAATAGCGGATTGAAATGGTCAGAAGATGAGACTGATATAAATAAAGAATTTGCAACCATCAGAGTATCGACAGACTATGGCAAAACTATAAATTGGGAAGTACTGGAAGGCCGGGAGTTTTCAAAAGACTTTGCGACTGACAACAGGTCCCTCATATTTAATGAAACCGCCATTAAATACATGGGCTTAACTGACCCTATCTCGCACCCAATCAAATGGAATGAATCAGATTTCAAAATTATTGGGGTAGTGAAAGATATGGTGATGGAATCCCCGTTTAACGCTGTTAACCCTACAGTGTTTGTTTTCGATGACGGCGAAGATGCCTTCACCACCATTTTCAAGTTAAATCCCGAAAAAAGTGCAAATGAATCACTTCTTGTAATTGAAAAAGTGTTTGAAGAAATCGTACCAATGGTACCCTTCGACTATAGTTTCATAGATGAGAAGCATGCAAGAAAATTTGCAAATGAGCGGCTGACAGCCAAGCTTACTGGAATTTTTTCCGGGCTTACCATTTTGATCAATTGTCTGGGCTTAATTGGGCTAACATCCTTTTTGGCAGAGCAAAGAACAAAAGAGATCGGTGTTAGAAAAGTACTTGGCGCTACTATTTCCAATATTTGGAGGTTGCTTTCTAGGGAGTTCTTCTTCCTGGTTATACTGTCTTGCATTGTAGCCATGCCTTTGGCATATTACTTTATATCCAATTGGTTGGATGCCTATGAATACCGTACCAATATTCCACTATGGCTATTTATTGCAACTTGTGGAGGGGTGTTTTTAATTACCATTTTGACCACAAGTTTTCAATCTATCAGGGCGGCAAAAATGAACCCGGTTAAGAGCTTGCGGTCAGAATGAGGAATTAGTCACGTCAGAAGAGGTTCGACTGAGAAGTCTCCTTCAGAATTGCAGAAAACCGAATGAGATTCCCGACTCGCTACGCTCTCGGGAATGACGGATTAAAATAAGAGAATCACCAAAAGATAATTTTGAAACCCAAAACACCCATACCACCCCGCAAAGCGGAAAAGCTCCTCACCTGGTTCCTTCGGGATGAACTGGCCGAAGAGGTATTGGGTGATCTTGATGAGAAGTTCTATTCCACGCTGGAGAAGAAGTCCTTTAGAAAAGCAAAACTCAATTACTGGTATCAGGTGATTAATTATATCCGGCCTTTTGCCATCGAAAAATCAAAGTCAATTAACACAAATTCAGTTGCCATGTATAGAAACTTTCTGAAAACCGGTTATCGAAATTTAATCCGAAGAAAAGGCCATGCTATCATCAATATAGGTGGATTAGCCCTTGGCATGATGGTGGCAATTTTGATTGGTTTGTGGGTTCATTATGAGCTTACCTACAATCAAAATCACAGCAACTACGAAAAGATTGCCCAGGTGATGCAGCACATAAAAAGGAGTGCTAGCATCAGTTCGCATTCGGCAATTCCGTTTCCGCTAGGTCCTGAGCTTAAACATTCGTTTGGCAGCGATTTTGAATATGTTGTTATGAGTTCATGGCAGAGGGATCATATACTCTCCACTGAGGATCAAAAATTGATTCGGACAGGTAGACACATGGATGTTGATGCTCCGAATATGTTGTCTCTAAACATGATCCATGGAAGTTTAAATGCCCTGGACAATCCAAACTCAGTTCTTCTTAATGAATCTACCTCAAAGGCTTTTTTTGGAGACAAAGATCCGGTTGGTCAACTCCTGACGATTGACAATGAGCTAAATGTAACGGTAACCGGAGTGTATGAAGACATCCCTCAAAATTCAGATTTCAAAGACCTGGACTACCTGGCCACATGGCAGCTCTACATAAATTCCAACAATCACATTATGGCACAGCTTGAGAACCCCAAATGGGATAACAACTCATTCCAACTATTTGTGCAATTGGCCGATCAGGCTTATTTAGAAACGGTCAGCCAAAAAATCAAGGGTGTGAAGTCACCTCATGTACAAACTAAGGGCAGGAGTTTTGAAATTTTCCTACATCCTATGGCTGACTGGCACCTTAGATCACGCTGGAGAAACGGCGTTCAGGACGGCGGTCAAATTCAGTACGTTTGGTTATTCGGAATCATCGGGGTTTTTGTGCTTGTACTGGCCTGCACCAACTTCATGAACCTGAGTACTGCTCATTCAGAGAAAAGATCAAAAGAAGTGGGCATAAGGAAAGCCATTGGCTCTAACAGGGGCCTGCTTATTGGGCAATTTTTGATTGAGTCTTTTTTGGTAGTGATGTTGGCTTTTGTAATAGCCCTGGTTGGTATCGCTCTGCTGCTTCCATATTTCAACCAGTTGGCGGACAAGGGTATTTCATTGCCATTCAACTTACCAATATTTTGGATGTTAAGTATCGCTTTTATCGGAATTACCGGGTTTCTTTCCGGGGTTTACCCTGCCTTTTACTTGTCGTCGTTCAAAACCACATCAGCGTTAAAGGGCGCATTAAAAAGCGGTAGCTTTTCAAAACTTATAAGAAAGGGATTGGTAGTTTTTCAGTTTGCAATATCCGTCAGCCTCATCATCGGAACAATTATCGTCCATCAGCAGATAAACCATACCAAAAACCGTTCGGTCGGCTATGATCAATCCGGCCTTATAATGTTTGAGGTTACCACACCAGATTACAACGGCAAGTTGGACGTTTTAAGAAATGAACTGCTCAATAAAAACGTAATTGTTGAGATGACCCCGTCATCAAGCCCAATGCATGCCATACACAATGGCAACAGCGGCTTTGACTGGGAAGGTAAGGATCCCGGTTTTTCATCAAGTTTTGCGACAATATGGGTTTCTAATAATTATGGAAAAACTGTTGGCTGGCAAGTCACCGAAGGACGGGATTTCTCTGAAAAATTTGCCACTGATTCAAGTGCCTTTGTGATCAACGAAGCAGCGGTTAAGTATATGGGAATTGACAATCCCGTAGGCACAAAAGTGAAATGGAACGACCAGGAATACCGAATTATTGGAGTAGTTAAAGATGTAGTCATGCACTCACCTCATCGCCCAGTGCACCAGGCAATTTACATGATGGACAACAACCGGGTCAACTGGTTGATAATGAAACTGACGCCAGGAATTCCCACCTCAGAATCACTTCAAATTATAGAAGAAGTTTTTAGTGAAGTGATTCCCAATGTGCCGTTCGAATACAGTTTTGCGGATCAGGAGTATGCTTTGAAGTTTGCAGCTGAGGAACGCATCGCAGCACTCGCTGGCATATTCGCCGTTTTGGCCGTCTTCATCAGCTGCCTCGGATTGTATGGCCTGGCCTCTTACATGGCAGAACAGCGAACAAAGGAAATTGGAATCAGGAAGGTGCTTGGCGCAAAGCTTACTGACCTCTGGAAATTGATGTCGAAGGATTTTGTATTTCTTGTGGTTGTGGCTTGTTTAATAGCAACTCCCCTAGCCTATATCGGTTTGGACAACTGGCTCAATAATTACGAGTATCGCACAGAAATCCATTGGTTGACTTTTGCGATAGCTTCTGTAATGGCAATAGTGATCACCCTATTGACCATCAGCCATCATACCGCAAAAACTGCCAAATTGAACCCGGTGAAAAGTTTGAGGTCCGAGTAAATAATATTTGTTATACAAAAAATAACAAATTAGAAAACCTTCCGTACATTTGTTCTACATAAAATAACAAATAACGGATGGGAAAAGAAAATATCGGTGAGTTTGAAGAGTTGATTTTGCTGTTAATTCTTAAACTCAAAGAAGACGCTTATGGTTTAGCTATCAGAAAAGCCCTTAAAAATCAAGCAGAGCGAACGGTTACCATTGGAGCCGTACACAGCACTTTAAACAGACTGGAAAGCAAAGGCTTCGCAGAGTCATACCTAAGCGAAGCCACCGATAAGCGGGGCGGCCGAAGAAAGCGCCTTTTCACAATTACTGCCTCCGGTAAAAAAGCCCTTGAAAAAAGCAGGGACCTGAAAGTGAGCTTATGGACTTCAATTCCTGAATTAGCAGTGAATAAGATATGATAATGAAAGTCAATTAATAGAAGAAACAAAGGGAAGCCTCCAAATTGATTTTACAGATACTGATTAACGGCTTCCAACTCGCTCTGCCATTGTGTATGACGAGTTAACATTTAAATGAAACCCAAAACCCACATACCGCCCCAACTGGCTGACCGCTTCTTAAGTTGGTTCTGTCGCGGTGAATTACTCGAAGAAATTCTGGGTGACTTACATGAATATTTTGAGGAGGATCTAATCGAATTGCCAAAGTGGAGAAGGACACTCTTTTACTGGTTTCATCTTATCAATTTCCTCCGCCCTTTTGCTATCAAAAAATCAAGGTCAATAAACTTAAACTTCATTGCCATGTTCAACAACTATTTCAAAATAGCCTGGAGGAACCTCTACAAATACCGGATGTATTCCGGCATTAAAATCGGTGGTTTTGCCATCGGTATTGCCGCCTTTATACTTATCTCATTGTTTGTATTAGATGAGCTGAGTTACGATCAACACTATGAACGCAAAGACGATCTCTATCGGGTACTTAATGTATCAACAGATCCGAACCAGTTTGGTCGTTGGCCAGCCTTTCCCCCCATGGTAAAACAGGTGTTGGAAGGGTTTCCTGAGGTAGAAAAAGTAGGTAGGTTAATCCCTTACAGTGGATGGTTCGATGGCGGGAACAATCAATTCAGAAAAGTTGATGACATCACCAACATCTATGAGGAAGGGTTCGCTTACCTGGATAATGAAATGCTGGATATTCTTGAAATACCGATGGTTTATGGAGATCAGCAAACTGCCCTAAATGAACCTAACTCAATAGTTATTTCTGAGCGAAAGGCATCCAAATATTACCCAAATCAAAATCCCGTTGGGGAAACGATCATTCTCAACAATGACGAAACCAAACCATTCATAATTGGCGGGGTGATGGAAAACATGCCATCAAACTCACATTTACAATTTGATTTTTTCATTACACTTTCAGGTAAAGAATTTTGGGAAGGGGAACAAACCGATTGGTGTTGCTGGAATTACAATCCATACGTTCGGCTAAAGCCTGGTGTCAATGTTGAAGCCTTAGAAGAAAAATTATTAGTGATCCGGGATGATTATGTCATCCCCCATAAAAAGAAAAAAGGCGAGGTGATTGTTGCAGACCTACTGAAATATCACACCTTCGATTTGCAGGCGGTAGGCGACATCCATTTAAGATCAACAGATGTGGAAGATGTAGGCCAAAGAGGAGATATGAAAGTGGTTTGGATGTTTGTGGCAATTGCTTGTTTCATTCTGGTTCTGGCCTGCATCAATTTCATTAATTTATCAACAGCCAAATCTGCGAACAGGGCAAAAGAGGTTGGACTGCGTAAGGTGGTCGGATCATTTCGAAGTCACCTTATTCATCAGTTTTTAACTGAGTCGATGGTTTTCAGTGCTATTTCTGTCATCATAGGCCTCATATTCGCATGGTTGCTTCTCCCCTATTTCAACGACCTCGCAAACAAAAATTTAGCTCTGCCCATATCAGCTTGGTGGGCTGCCCCAGTCTGCATTTCATTCATTTTGTTAACTGGAATCATTGCTGGTATATATCCTGCATTTTATTTATCGGCATTCAAACCGGTTGATGTGCTCAAAGGCAGTTTAAGCAGGGGCAGCAAAAACTCAAAGCTTCGTACCGTAATGGTGGTATTTCAATTCACAACATCTTTAGTGTTGATTGTAGGGGCATTTATGGTGCATAGACAAATGAGTTTTCTGCTTAATAAGAAGCTTGGGTTTGATAAAGAACAAGTACTCTTGCTTCAGGGAGTAAATACCCTTGGTGATAAAATGCATGTTTTTAAGGATGAACTGAAACTGCATTCTAAAATTAAGAATGTGGCTATAAGCGATTACCTACCGATAGATGGTTCGAAACGGGATGGCAATTCATTTTGGATTGAAGGGCGGCAAAAAATCGACCGGGGTGTTGGCGCACAACGCTGGCGGGTCGATATCGATTATATCAACACCATGGGAATGAAAATAGTGAAGGGTAGGGATTTTTCTGAAATGGCCTCGGATTCATCTGCAATAATCATTAACCAGACCATGGCAAAGGAGTTAGGCCTTGACAATCCTGTTGGTGCCCAAATCCGCAATTGGCAAACCTGGAATGTAATTGGTGTTGTTGAAGATTTCCATTTTCAATCAATGCGGGACAACGATATTGCCCCATTGGGTTTTTGCCGCACTGATTTTGGCTCAGTGATGCCCATAAAAATAGAAGGTGGGGATATGATTAAAACCATCGAGTCAATTACACAGACCTGGGATGAATTTATGCCTGCCCAGCGAATCAGATACACTTTTCTTGATGATGGCTATGCGCAAATGTATGGGGATGTGCAACGCACCGGACATGTATTTACAGCATTCGCCATTTTGGCCGTAATCGTGGCTTGCTTGGGATTGTTCGGCTTGTCAGCATTTATGGTTGAGCAACGGAATAAAGAGATCAGTATTCGCAAGGTCCTTGGTGCCTCTTTGCACACAATATTTCAATTGCTCACCTTCAATTTCCTAAAGATGGTGATCATTTCATTATTGATTGCTGTCCCTATCGGATGGTACCTAATGGACCTATGGCTGGCTGACTTTAACTATCGAACTGAAATCACGTGGGATGTTTTTGCAATAGCCGGATTGATGGTTGTTATAATTTCACTGCTCACCGTAAGCTTTGAATCATTAAAAGCTGCTGTGGTAAGCCCCACCAGGGGATTGAGGTCCGAATGATCAATGCGGTTCTGTTTGGGGGAGTTTCAATATTACTCCAAATTGATCACCAACTTCCCCCTGGCATGACCGCCTTCTGAATGGGCAATGGCGGCTGGCACTTCTTCTAGTGAGTAGGTTCGCTCTATGGCGGCGGTTAATTTTCCAGCCTCCATTAAATCAGCCAAATAGTTCATGTCATCTTGTTCCAAAGAAGCCACGAAGAACTTGAGTTTTTGATCCACGAAGTTGGCCATGATCATGGCCTTTAGAGGATTCATTAAAGGCGCAATCCAGTTGCCTTTATCTGCGCCAACGATTACAAATGTGCCATCTGGTTTGAGTACATCAATGTTTTTGGACACCGAATGATTGCTCACCATATCAACGATCAGGTCATATTGGTTTCCGCTTTGGGTATAGTCTTCTTTCTTATAATCAAACATGTGGTCGGCACCTAGTGAACGAACCATCTCCTGGTTGCGGGTACTGCACACCCCGGTCACTTCTGCACCCAACGACTTGGCAATCTGAACGGCAAATGTTCCCACCCCACCTGAGGCACCATTGATCAAGACCTTCTGACCGGCTTGTATTTCGCCATGGTTACGAAGTGCCTGAAGTGCTGTAATTGCAGCAATGGGTACTGAAGCGGCCTCTTCAAAACTGACATTAGGTGGTTTCAACGCAATGCCCCAGTCTTCAGAGGCAACCACGTATTCACCGAATGCTCCGGTTGCTCCACCAAATACCTCATCACCAATCTTGAATTTTGTGACCTCCTTTCCGGTTTCAACAACCGTCCCGGCAAAATCAACACCCATTCTTTGGTCATCAGGGGCACCGAGGCCTGCACCCAACCGCATGATGTAAGGTGCCCCTCTCATGTAGTGCCAATCAAGGGGGTTTACACCGGCGGCATGCACTTTAATCAGTAGTTGATTGTCTTTGGGAACTGGTTTATCTACCTCCAGCAATTGGAGTACTTCAGGTGGGCCGTAGCAGCTATACCTGACGGCTTGCATGGTGTCGTTTGTAGTGGCAACCTCAATGGGTTGGCAATCTGAAGTATAACTGATGGTGATGGAGATTCCGGTGAGCAGTACAACCAGGAATACCATGAAGCCCAGGGCAATTTTGTAGCGTAGTTTCATAATGAGTAGAAGACGAATTTGACCTTAAAAAGTAACGATATCTATTGAGATTTCACTTGAGATGGAAAATGGAGTGGATTGGTTGCATGGGCGATAAAATGTAACGTTAGAAAGAGTGACTAAGGGTGTCCTTTCAAAAATCAACGTCATTCCCACGTAGGTGGGAATCCCCTAAAGGTTTAGCAGAACTTTCCACTGCTCTAGTTTAAGTGTCTCAGTTGACTTCTTTTTTTAAAAGTCTGATCGTTGGTGACAACACCAACGATGGCATAAGGAGTGACTAAAGGATGTCCTTTCAAAAATCAACGTCATTCCCACGTATGTGGGAATCTTCAAAGGGTTTGGCAGAAACTCCACTCCCTGGCGCAAGTGTTAAGCGTAGCGTCACTTGTGCCTATTCGATAAACATGACCTCTACCAAAGCTTCAGTCTCTAAACCAGAATAGTTCTTAGCACTACTGTACAAGTACTCCTCAGGAGCCAGAACCAGGCCAGCTTCCACTGGATTATTATGAATGTAATCCAATCTACTCGTCAGCATTTCATTTGTAGATAACTCAATTGGATGATTATCCTGCCTCCAAAACTGATACTTTTTATTGTTAGAATTTTTCAAGCCTGCTCTTTCGAACATCCAAAGCATCCATTCTTTTCTACTCTCTTCCTGATTCTCCCCTATTGCTCTAATTAACTTTTGGGAAGTAAATTTTTTAAAATCCCTCAAAATAGCTTCAAGCTTGTTTCTGCCCTCAGTTCCGATAATTAAATGGACATGGTTAGTCATTATGCACCATGCATAAATCTCCAAACCCTTTTCCTTCTGGCAATATTTTAGACTGTCAACTAGTATGTCCCGATAAGACCTCCTTGAGAAGACATCAATCCAGTTGACAACTGCAAATGTTACAAAGTGCAGCCTGGTCTGATCCCTAAATTTGTATTTGACGCTCATTGGTCATATATGTAAAATCAGATTGATGTTTTGGTTGGCTAACCGTCCAGATTAAACCTTTAATATGTGGCACAAGTGACGCTTCGCTTAACACTTGCGCCAGTATGGGGGTCGTGTAATATGTAAAATCAGAACGATGTTTGATTGGCTAACCGTTTTACTAGGGGCGGCACAAGTGACGCTATCGCTTAACACTTGCGCCAGTACGGTGGTCTCGCTAGATTTCTGTTTGATCGTTGGTGATAACACCGACGATGGCATGATGTCGGTAAGATAATCCATCAAAAAGTTTTTTCTTCAATTAAATTGATTGCTTTCATTACACTTTGAAAAGAATCCTTAGCTTCCGATTTCGATACATCAAACTTTTTACCATGAACAATTTCGTTCCTTAGATTCTTTGACTTCAACTCCCAATTTCGAAATTCTTCTGTTTTAAAAAAATCAAATCCTGTAGCTTCCTTAACCTTAAACTTAGCTAAAGCATGAGCACTTTTTGGAGTCTTCGCCTTGTCATTATTGTAAAAGTGGGTTTCACTTTCTTCATCTGTTAACCCATTTTTTTTAAAGTGCTTTTGAAGGAAACTAATTAGCCATGTTTCAAACAATATTTCTGATTCAATAGCCGCTAATCTCCATTCTTCAAGAAGTAACCTATTTTTGATATCTAGGTGTATGGATAAAATGATATTCGTTTTTAAATCTGCTTTTAACCCCTCCCGTAATTCATTATCATTTTTTTTTGTCAGACGCTCAGAACCTAAACCAACAAGAGAGCCGCTCATATCAACAGCCTGACCTGTATGGTTTGATCCATCATCATAAGTAGTAAAGGTATGAATTGGGGCAACAGCAGATTTACTAATAGTAGTTATATGGGGTTCTTGAGCAATAAGTCTGTAGAATTCTAAAAATCGATTTACTCCATCAATTGCTGTATTAACATAGAAGTTATGGTCATTTTCCTTAATGTCTTTGAAACCGTTTAAATCAAAATTAACTCTTACCGAGGAAAAAGAAGCCTTTCCATATCTATCGCCAACAACTCTACCTATTAAGGAATTATCATTTGCTTGGTTTATACGGACTAGAAACTGGATACCAACGAGATACTTTCTATTTACTAATACTTCATATGCTTTCGCAAGTTTTCCTTGAGGAAGGTGGATTGGAATATTAGAACCTATAATAAACCCGCTGTGTCTATCAGGTCTTGGAGCATATTTACTGTAAGGTAAATTTTTTTCTCCCTTTTGATAAGATTCGAACCAATTTTCCAGATTTTTATCTCGAAAGCCGTCCTCAACATTAATGTAAAAGGGCAAGTCAAAATATATGCTTTTGTAAATAGGTTTTTTGTTCATGAATCCATTGATTACAACAATTATATAACAAGCATAATGATCTGGTTATTTCACCTTTAGTAAACCTACTAAGGACAGTTTTAATATCTCATCGGTTGAAAGAACTGCATCTTTACTTCTCTTGGTAGAATTACAATTACCAATCTGCCTTCCAAAATAATATATTGCAATTCCAAGCAACCCTAGCCCAAAATGACAAGATTCACACTTTTCATCTTACTCTTTTTAGCTTCTTCAATCCACAGCTTAGCGCAAGTGAAAAAAGACCCCTCATTTGAAGAGGTAATCTCTATCAAAGGGATCACCAATCCACAGCTATCACCTGATGGCAGGCATGTGCTGTACCAGGGCAACTCAACAGATTGGGAGGAGAATCGGTTTGATACAGAGATTTGGATGTCGCGGGATGGGGGTACTCCGTTTCAGCTCACCAATAATCCCAAGAAAAGCAGCACCAACCCCAAATGGTCACCTGATGGTAAGTGGATCGGTTTTTTATCAGACACCGGGGACAAAACCCAAATCCAGGTGATGAAAGCTGAAGGTGGTGGTGTCTTTCAAATCACCAATGCCAAAAGCGGCATCAGTGAATTCGAGTGGTCGCCGGATGGTTCGCAAATCGCTTTCAGGCAATCGGCAGACAATACTGACAAGAACAAGGAGCGGGAGGAAAAGTATGGCGGTTTTGCTGTGGAAGATGAGGAGTTCAACCTGAACCAGTTATGGCTGATGAATTTCAACCCGGAGTTGGTAGGTGAAAATTTGTTGCCCCAACAAAAAGACGACTCCACCTTCATGGAGCGCATCAAGCCCCGCCAACTCATGGACTCCGTTGACTTTTCAATCCATGATTTCAAATGGAGCCCAAATGGTAAAATGCTTGTATTTGAGCATCAGCCAGACCCCATCCTGATTTCGTTTATGAAGCGGGATATTTCGATCTACAACCTCGAGGATAGCACTTATAACCTGCTGGTTGATCACCCAACAGGAGATGGTTTTCTGGCCTGGTCACCAGATAGCCAATCGATCTTGTATGTCACCAATTTGGAAGACTCAGTCGCCAACTTTTACAAGAACCCCAAGTTTTTCAGGATAGGTATTGACGGAAAAAACCGCAAACAGTTAGCTACAGATTTTGATGAAGAACTCTATCAGGTAAGCTGGAACGACAAAGGAATATTTGGCGTGGCATGGTTAAAAACCGTCAGACGTTTGGTGCGGGTCGATCCTAAGAATGGCAAAACTGAGGTTCAGTCTGCTGGCCCTGCAAGAATCTGGTCATACAGCTTTTCTAAAGATGGAAGCAAAATTGCCTACAGTGCCTCCAACGACAATTCATTAGCTGAAATTTATACTTCCAGCTACCCGCTTTCCAATCCAAAAAAACTGACAAACAGCTCCAATCAGTTAAGTGGCTTTAAAGTAGCCGAAAGTGAAGTAATCAGCTGGCCAAGCGAAGACGGGGCAATGATTGAGGGTGTCCTCCACAAGCCTGAGGACTACGACCCAAATAAGAAATATCCCTTACTGGTGGTGATCCATGGAGGCCCAACGGGTATTTCATCACCACATCCGGCACCAGCCTATGTTTATCCCATTTTGCAATGGCTAAACAAAGGCGCACTGGTGCTGCGGCCAAACTATCGGGGCTCAGCGGGATATGGGGAAGCTTTCCGCTCCCTCAATGTCGAAAACCTCGGGGTTGGGGATATGTGGGATGTGATGTCCGGTGTAAAATTTCTGGAAGACAAGGAGGTCATTGATGGCGATAAGGTCGGCTCAATGGGCTGGAGCCAGGGTGGTTATATCTCAGCTTTTCTCACCACCAATACCGACAAATTCAAAGCGATTTCAGTCGGTGCGGGTATCTCCAATTGGATGACTTATTACGTGAATACCGACATCCACCCATTTACTCGCCAATACCTAAAAGCAACCCCATGGTCTGATAACGAGATCTATGAAAAGACCTCACCAATGACCAATATCAATAATGCCAAAACCCCTACGCTTATCCAGCATGGGGAGTTTGATAAAAGGGTGCCGACCCCAAATGCCTATGAACTCTTCCAGGGATTACAAGATGTTGGCGTTGATACGAAGCTGGTGATTTATAAAGGCTTTGGTCACGGTATCACCAAACCACGTGAGCGCCTGGCTGCGATGTGGCACAACTGGCAATGGTTTGGCAAGTACATCTGGGGAGAAGAGATTGAGGTGCCGGAGTAATTAGAGAGCCATTCAAACTCAACTTCGATACTCGCTGATCTCATAAAGATGACCATCTGGGTCACGGAAAAAGCACCTGGTTTCTGCCCCTCTTTCTAACGGAGCGGTCAAAAACCATTTACATATTTTTGCAGCTTCTAAAACATCTAATCCCCATAGTTTGCCCTTCAACCCCAACGACATTGACCTCCCTGTAAAAGAGATTATTCCTGAAGTTCTTGAATCTCTAAAAGCAGAGAACACGCTTATCATTAATGCACCAGCGGGTGCTGGAAAAAGCACATTGCTGCCATTGGCGTTTTTAAATGAGCCCTGGTTTGAGGGAAAGAAAATTCTGATGCTGGAGCCCCGACGATTGGCAGCAAAGGCCATCGCATCAAGAATGGCTTACTTCCTGGGAGAAGAAGTTGGTGAAACAATCGGTTATAGAATCCGCTTTGAAAACCGCACTTCAGATAAGACCAGAATTGAAGTATTGACAGAAGGCATTTTGACCAGAATGCTACACCATGACAATGAACTGAAAGATGTGGCCATGGTCATTTTCGATGAGTTCCATGAGCGCAGCATTCATGCTGATGTAGCCCTGGCACTTTGCCGGGAATCTCAGCAGGTTTTACGGCAGGACCTCAAAATCATGATCATGTCAGCCACTTTGGATATGCCCCAGCTTACCAGCTTGTTGGGTTGCAAAGCGGTAACCAGTGATGGCAAATTGTTTCCGGTTGATGTATTTTATGAAGGTGACACTGATGAATTCTCGATGGCTTTGCAATGTGCCAAGGTGGTGAAAAAAGCTGTTGCGAAACACGATGGCGATGCATTGGTTTTCCTCCCAGGGCAGGGTGAAATCATGCGAACACAAGAAATGCTGCAAAAGGAACTCCGCGACTTTGCCATTATGCCTTTGTATGGAGCTTTACCATTGAACAGGCAACATGCCGCCATTTTTCCTCATAAAAGTGGCAAGCGAAAGGTGGTACTCGCCACTTCCATTGCAGAGACCAGTCTTACAATCGAAGGTATCAAAATCGTGGTAGATTCTGGTTTTGGTCGTACATCAAAGTTTGATCCGAAGTCTGGTTTATCCCGATTGACCACCATTCAAATCAGCAAAGATTCAGCAGACCAACGGACAGGCAGGGCGGGTAGATTGAGCCCTGGTGTTTGCTACCGCATGTGGTCGCAGGCTACACACTCACGACTTACTGACCACATCGTTCCTGAGATTTTAGAAACAGATTTGGCCTCGTTAATGCTTGACATGGCAATGTGGGGCGTTATCGATATTTCGCAACTAACCTGGCTTACCCAACCGCCAAGAGGGGCTGTGGCTCAGGCCAGCCAAACCTTGCATGACCTAAATGCGCTGGAAAACGGCCGCATTACACCGCATGGTGAGAAGATGCTGCGCCTACCCTGCCATCCGCGGATTGCCCATTTATTGCTAATGGCTGATGAGCAAGATGCTGTGCCGCTTGCAGCGGATATCGCCGCTTTTCTGGAAGAGCGGGACCCACTGGGTAAAGAGGCTGGAATTGACATTAATACCCGCATTGAGGCACTTCGCAGATATCGACGGGAAAACAATTCCGGTGGCAGGATGCAGAAAATCAAGAAAGTTGCAGACTCTTATCTACAGCTTTTCGAAGTGGAGGAAGATAACGGCGATGTTGATCCCTATGAGACAGGTGTGCTGTTGACGCATGCCTACCCGGAGCGGATTGCCCACGCAAGGCCTGGAAACAATGCCCAGTTCAAGCTTGCCAATGGAAAAATTGTCGCGGCTGGCCACCGGGATGACCTCGCCCATGAGGCCTGGCTGGCCGTTGCCCACATGGATGCAAGGGATGGCCTGGGTAAAATCTTTATGGCTTCGCCTCTTAACCCTACAGATCTTGCTTCACTAGTGAAAGAGCAGGAAACTATAAAGTGGGACACTGAAGATGGCGGCTTAAGCGCTACATTAGACCTTAGGATTGGCAATATCATTCTACAATCTAAACCACTACCTGACCCTGATGAGGAACATCTGCTCAAGGCAGTGAGCGAGGCCATTAAAACGGAGGGAGAGCAATTACTGAACTTTGATGACGATGTAACCCAATGGCAAAACCGTGTTTTGAGTCTTCGCAAATGGCGCCCTCAAGAGGGCTGGCCGGATGTAAGCACCCCTACCCTTCTGATTACCAATTCAGAGTGGCTAAGCCCTTATCTGGTTAATATTAAAAAGCCAGCTCAATTGAAGAAGATCAATCTGGCTGAAGTGTTGAAGAACCATCTGGAGTATGATAAGCAGCAAGCTTTGGACAGGCTGGCACCAGATAAACTCAAAGTTCCCAGTGGCTCAAAAATTCAGCTGAACTATCGGCCTGATGGATTGCCGCCTGTATTGGCGGTTCGCATACAGGAGGTATTTGGCATGGCAGAAACACCAAAAATCAACGAGGGCCGAACTTCTGTATTGATGCACTTACTCTCTCCTGGATTTAAACCTGTTCAGGTAACCAGCGATCTTAAAAGCTTCTGGGCAGATACGTACTTTGAAGTAAAAAAGGAACTCAAACGACGTTACCCCAAGCATGTGTGGCCTGATGATCCGACTAAGGAACAGGCGGTTAGAGGGGTGAAGAGGAAGAATTGATTAATTCAGATGCCTTGCTCAATTATCTTTTGGACCAAAATTTCTTAAATTAGTTTAATTCAATATATCAAATCCTGAAAAGTAATGTATGGAATGACAAATCAATGAGAGGATATATTGAGTCCATCAAATGAGATTGGAGATTAAGAGATGAAGCCATTCTAGAAAAAGAAATTTAATTGCTATGTTTTGAGAGTCCATCACATTAGCCACACATAGCAATCCATGAAACGTTTTGACAAAAGCATAATACGAAGCCATTAAGAAATGAAAAAAATTTTAAGTAGTAATCTTTCGCTGTATTTTTTTCTTACGTCTATCATTTCGTATGCTCAATCAATGAGTGAAGCTAAAGAGGAAATTAAACAAGCGTTTTCTGTTGATTTTATCTATGTGGAAGCTTTGGGATATGAATATGTCCTAGATGATGCAAAAATAGAGTTCGTAAATAAGCATGATGATCTCTTTATTTGGGATAAAACAGTACAAAACACAAGGAGTAAATATTGGGGAGCATTGAGAATAAAATTTGAACACATTACTAAACTGGAATATATTGATTATGAGACATTTAGGATTTATACAAATACAGACTACGGTATTAGAATTTTAAATGCCAACACTGCCCCTTATTCAAATCAAATAAAGAGTGTTTACCAAGCAACTGTAACCTTACCAGGATTAAATGGCGATATGGACGATTTGCTAAGAAACTTTGTTGTGATTGCTAGGCTAAAAGGTTCAAAGGTTTTAAGTGAGAGCAGCACTCAAAGAATTGCTATTAGTAATCAAGGAAATATCATGATTGGGTCATTCAAAAATGGTAGGTTATTTGGAAATGGAATTTTAATATCAAAAGAAGGTGTTTATTATGAAGGCAATTATGACGATAATGGATTTCCCAACGGTCTATTTCTAAAAATTGATGATAATGTTCCCCGAATGGAATTTTACGAAGGAAGCAATACGGAGAAAACCAACCATTATATAGCAAAAATGGTTACAAAGGAAGTAAATGAAGCTAGAGAATTGTTAAGACAACCAATAAATGAGTTACAAAGTGAGTTGGAATTTATTAATAAGTCAATAGCTACTGAAAAGCCTAATACTAAGGACTTTGACAAAATGAAGGAGAAATGTTCAAATAACCTACGATGGGATAGAACAAATAATATATGGTGGAACACTGTAACGTATTGCCTGAACTGTGAAACACAGGAAACAATCTCTAAAGAATTTGAATATTTAGGCGTCAAAATTAGAATTGCTAGAAACGAATCAGTCAAATGGGGATCGACTCATGAGTACGAACTCGAGTTTGCAAAACGCACTATTACAGAGTGCCTAGCTTGGGAAAAAGATCCAGAAAACTACAATGAAAATGAATTGAAACGGTTCGAAAACCGGATGGCAGATTATATAAGTAGCAAACAGCGAATCGAAAATGATATCTCAGCGGCAGAAGCGAAATATCTTGAGAAAATAAAAACAAAAGATTATAGTGTTGAGAAAAAGAAGGCAGAGATTGAGGATCGTTTAGCTGAGCAGGCCAGAAACCTTGCAAAGAAACGGAAAGACCGATGCGCTCAGAATCCAGATAATTGCTTTTGTGATTCTTATGAAATATTAAAAAAGTGTGCCGAAAGCCGTACTCCTTGTGGCTGCGAAATTTAATCATTCAACACCCCTTATATAGTCCTCGTCTGTGACGGGGATTCTGTACTCATGCATTTGTAATGTTACAATTGCAGAACTCGTAACTCCTAATAGCCAAACACCAAGTAGATTCTTTCGTTGGTTACATCCTACACTTTGTTCGGATTTAAACCTTCTCAGAATGACAGCTTTAGATAAACATCGTCCATATCCGTCATTGCGAAACTTTGAGATCGGTGGATCGAAAAGGTGTGGCAACCGTAGAGCAGGTTCATAATAAACTATCTAGGGAAAGACGGCGGATAGCTGGTCGGTATAATCAAGGTTGTAAGACGAGGACTGAGCGACTGAAGGGTCGGAAAAAATCAAGGGACCTTTAAAGGAGTGGAGCAAGTGGTCCAATAGTCGTGGCAGCGACTACTCATAACACTATCTTAAATTAATGGTAGTAACCAGCTGAACCTCTAACTCCACCACTAACTTTAGACTGACATTCACATAATTTAAAGTAATGAAAGAGTTTTGGAACGATAGATATAACATTGAAGATTCAGCTTACGGTTATGAGCCAAACGAATACTTTAAGAAGCAGTTATCAAAATTGGAACCTGATAAAATACTTTTACCCGCAGAAGGAGAAGGAAGAAATGCGATTTATGCCTCAAAGCTAGGTTGGGAAGTATCAGCTTTTGATATAAGTGAACAGGGAAAAATTAAAGCGGAAATACTTGCTCAAAAAAATGGAGTAAGTATTGATTACCAAATTGGAGAGTTTGAGGATATAGAGTACGAACAAGAATATTTTGGAGCAATTGGCTTGATATACGCTCATTTTACAGCTGAATTAAAGTCGAAATATCATAAGATACTCGATGGATATCTTAAAAAAGGAGGTATAGTAATATTTGAAGCGTTCAGCAAAAATAACTTAGAACTAGTAAAGCAAAATAGAAATACAAATGGCCCCAAAGATATAGATGCCTTATTTTCAGTTGATGAAATCAGAGAAGATTTCAATAATTATGATATCATGGAACTAGGCGAAGAAATACTTGAACTAAATGAAGGGTTGTATCATAAAGGGCAAAGTTCGATTATAAGATTTGTAGGTAGGAAGAAGTAATAACTTTTGCCAACACTGTGTATCAGTAATAGCGATTTAAGGGATCCGCTTCGTTGTCATTCAAGGAAAAGAAGGAAAGTAACAATTAATTCGAGTCTTCACTCAATACCGCTTCAGCCTCTATCTCTACCAAAAACTCCTCTCCTATTAAATCAGCTTGCACCAGGGTATTGGCCGGTTGGATATCTCTGAACCGGCTGCCATGCGCCTTGGCGATAGGCTCCCAATCAGAAACGTTCTTAACAAAAATTCGGGTTCGGATTACATTCCCAATTTTACCCCCCAGCGATTGAATGGCCCCTTCTATCTTGTCTATACAAAAGTGAGCTTGAGCTGCCGGGTCTGTGCCACCTATCAGTTTATCTCCATGAGAAGCCGTGGTGCCAGAAATCAAAATTCTATTACCCTTGCGTATGGCCCTGCAATAGCCGAACTCCGATTCCCAGGTTGTGCCGCTTAAAACCTTTATGCCATTCGTTCCCTGAGTTGTACCAAAAGGTTTTGGCAATGAATCCAGATGGTGGCTTAAATCTCCGGAGGCTGTAAGAAACGGTGGTTTCCTATATTCATCCCCGCAATCACCATGGATGGGAGTCAACTCACCAGTTGCAGCCTTTATAGACTTAAGATCTTCATCGCTCAATTCAAACTGAAAAAGCTTCAAGTTTTCAGCTACATGCTCACTTCTACCCAATCTGGCGCCTAAAATTACACCGGCGACTTGTGGCCGCTGCAACATGTACTTTGAAGCAACATTTGCAATCGATACATCATATTTGTCAGCGATCTTTTTTACAGTTTTTAATACCTGTTGATAAGCTTCCCAGCCACCTGAAGAATCAATGAAGCGTTTGTACTTCATCAATGACCACGTATCGATATTAGTCCAGTCTGGCTCTGCTTTACCCAACCATTTCTCGCTTAAAAAGCCCCCGGCTATTGTTCCAAATGCTAGGATTTTGATTCCCAATTCCGCACAAACCGTTGTCATTTCACCCGACGCCCTCCGGTCTAATAATGAATAACATATCTGGTTTGAGACTATGTCAATTCCGCTGGATTTAACCACTCGTAAATGGGCGGCATCAAAATTGGTGACCCCTAAATGTCCAATCAAACCTTCATTTTTCAACTCCTGAAGCCAAAACATTTGATCGAGGTAAGAAGGATCAGCATAGTTCCAGGCATGAAATTGCAATAGGTCAATTTTTTGAACTTGCAGCCTGTCCATGGCAGTTTGAACTGCTTCCCTGACATCATCTTTGGTCAATTTACCTGGCTTTGGCACCCACTTGGTAAGTAGTTGAACGGATTGATCTGGATTACGCTTTTTGAAAGTGCCAGCAATAATTTCTGCTGAGCCATAATGATCTGCCATGTCGAAGGTAGAAAAGCCCTGATCAACATAAGGCTGCATGGCCTTTGATGTTTCCGATGGGTCAAGTGTTTGACCATCCCGTTCCAGATCAGCAATTTGCCAAAGGCCGGTCAAAACCCTTGATATTTCAAGGCCCGGGGCCAGCTCAATATTCTCAACTGATTTATTCATCTATTCTGGTGGCAACTCATTGAAAATCTTTTTAATGTCAACTCCTGATTTTTTCAACTTACTCATCTCACGGAAGTAAATCAGCGAAGCAACTCCCATCACAATCAACCATATTGGAGTTGAGTGAAAATACCATGCGGTTACATCGGCATTAAGGTCTTTGATAATATGAATGATAAGGAAAACTGTGAGCATTGTGGCACCTACAACGCCCACTACAAACTGAGTTGACCTTGCTTTCATCACGGTAATACCCTTTGCAATTTCAGGGTTGGTTTTTTGAATGGCCACAACTGAAAGGCACATTAGCAGAAAATTGACCAGCATAGAAGTCACTAGAATGTCAATGCCAAGGAAAAAATCACCTGCGAAATGACTCCCAAGAATTCCTAATGAAGCCATTATACCGCTAGCAATAATGGCATAATGCGGGGTATGCCACGTCTTATGAACTTCTGCAAGTTTCTTGGGGAAAATCCTATCCTCAGCCCAGGCAAACATGAGTCGGGACACTGCTAAAAGCATGGCTGGTAAATCGTTAATTAAGGCAATAGCTGCACCTCCAACGATGGCGACTGCCCAACCGGCTGGCATTAAATAGCTTAATAAGCCTGGAGCTGTAACATCCATGACTTTCGATTTCTCGGCAATAAAATTCCACGGGACCGCATGATAAACTGCACCTGTAAACAAGAAGTAGAACAGCCCAACTGATAGGATTGCAATAATTATAGCCAGGGGTAAGGTTCTCCCAGGATTTTTTGCTTCACCTCCAGCCTGTGCAATGGAATCAAAACCGATGAAACTGGAGAAAAGTACGGCAGCCGCAGCCAGGAATATCTTGAAATCAAATGGCGAAGAAACAGGTTCAATTACCAAGGACTCCTTCGCCAGAACGGCCTCCTTGAAATCGTCATGGTTGAATGAATAGCCAGCTATAATTACAATTCCTCCGAGTAAAAACATCACAAACATCATTGGAATCAATGTTCGCTCATAAAGCTTCAGGCCACGTAGATTTATATAAACGAAAATCCAAAGAAATGAGAGTGCCAAGCCAACTCTCACAAATCCTGTTTCCAATAATTCAGCTGTTGCAATCCATTCAAGTGCCATGGCGATGTCACGCAAAAAAGTTATCAGTACATAGCTAACAACGCCAATGGCTATTGATAATCCGAACCACTGGGCAAAGCTGGCGATAAATCCGAGGTATGGGTTTAGCGATCGGCTGGCATAAACGTAACTCCCTCCTGCCCTGGGCATAGCCGAAGCCAGAATTGCGTAACAAATCGCAGCAAATATTGCAGGGACGGCTGCAAATAAATAGGCCTCCAAAACATAAGAGCCTATCCCAGGGACATTCCGCTGAATCATGAACGGCACTACATTAATTGCGGCCCCCAGCATGGAGCAGATACCTGTTGCTGCTAATCCCATCAATCCCATTGATCTGGTTAAGCCGGTAGCACCTTGTGAACTGCGATTGCTTTGATCCATCACGACCAATATAGATTGAAAGGGTTAGGCCGTCAACACTATTATTGTTGTTGGTTTGTTTCTGAAAATCTTAACACTCTGAAAAAGTTGTAATTTCAGTGGCTGAAAATTTCATTGATCAGTTATTAAAAGAAGTAGCATGGATGCAAAATTGAACGTAAGCCAAAAATTCGATCAAATTCAGGAATTCTTCTCACCCAAGATAATTGGGGAAGTGAACGATGTATTTGTGAAGTTGGCGAAAATTAAGGGTGATAAAATTCCATGGCACAATCATAAAGATGAGGATGAGCTATTCTATATCATGAAAGGCAGCCTCCTCTTTGAAGTTGATGGAAAAGAGCCGTTTACAATGACTGAAGGTGACCTATTTATTGTGAAGAAAGGTGTTGAGCATCGGGTTTCTTCAAAAGAAGAATGTCACATCATGTTAATTGAAAATAAATCAACTGCACATACAGGGGAAATTGCCACCGACATCACAAGAAGTTTGGAAGAACAGTGGTTGGATTAGGTGATACTTATAATGGACCTAATCATTCAAAATGCCGAATACCCATTGAACCATATAATTCTTCGGCGTAGAATAAATTACCACCTTTCATCGTCCATTCAACTCTTCTTATATCACTAATATTATCTACAGGATTACCATCAACTAGAATTAGGTCAGCTTGCTTTCCTATTTCTATGGAGCCATAATTCTCTGCTACACCAGTAATTTCAGCTGACTTAATTGTGGCTAACTTAAGTACCTCTGCGGCTGGAATACCAGCCTTAACGTACAGTTCAAGTTCCCTATGATAAAGAAACCCGGGTAACCCATCGGTGCCTGGTACAATATCTACGCCTTTATCAAATAAATCTTTCGCTACATCCAGCATTCGTTGATGAGCCTCGGCAAACAGCTCTTCTTTACCCTCAGGCTTTGGAAGCCCACCACTATAAAAACCACGCTGATTGATTAACGGAAGCCGCTCCATGATCATTTCATAAGTAGGACTGGGTTCGCCCTTTGTAGAAATAAACATGTTTTCAAAAATGGATACTGTAGGATCAACGAGGATATCCTTGGTTTTAAGTAATTCAACAAAATCAAGGTATTCCTTTGAATTGAGATCAAGGCTGGCACCATGATTGGCAACCATTGTAAACCGTAGCGGTGTCCTGGTGTCGATCGTATCAGGCAAGAAATTCAGAAAAAGCATATTCATGTGCTGAATTTCATTGTAGCCATGATTAATTGCCTGTGAAGCCGTCATATATGCCGGAATATGTCCACTCACCCGCATGCCAAGCTCCTGGCTTTTCTTGACCATTTCAGGCACCCATTCTGGTTTGATAGAACTGTAAAGCTTGATCTGCTGATAACCTAAATCACTATAGGCCTGAACTTCCGCCAAACCTTCTTCAAGGTTGTCAATGGCATTTCGTTGATTAGCATAAGGCCCTGGCCCATCAATAATTCCGCAAAATGTAACGATGCGTGGACCTATGATTTCATTGTCATTAAATTGATCGCTAAGGGCCATTACTTGCTTGTTGTTAGCAAGGTCCCTTACGGATGTGACACCACCAGCTAAATGCAATGCCCCTCTAAACTTGCTATTATGTGTATGCATATCAAACATACCAGGCATCAAAGTTTTACCGGTGCCATCGATCACCTCGGCACCTTCAGCAATTATCTGCTGACTTGCTGGACTAATATCTGAAATTGTTGACCCTTCAACCAATACATCCTGATTCTGAAGAATTGACCCATCTGCTTTAAAAACATTAACATTTTGAATGACGGCTGATTTCAGTGGATGCGTGAGTGTTTTAGCCAGGCTTGCGAGATAGTCATCTTCAAGGCTGTCTTGCAGCGCCTTCATCTTCAGGCGCAGACCACTTAAGTCATCCCTGACTACATGAAGGTTGCCAGTTATTCTTCCGATCATTTTATCACCCTGCATCCATAGATATGAGGGGTTCATATCAAGGCCTTTGATCATTAACAAGTTAACTTCAATGCCATCCTCCAGGGTAAGGGAGTAACTTTCCATCAACTCCGCTTCTCCATCTGGCAAAAAGAGTACCTTGTTGTCTTCAGCACTTAATAAAATTTTGGCAAGAATCTCATAAGCAGCCGGAGAGCCATCATACCTAAAGTACAATTGCGTCGACTTGAAATCGGCATCTCCCGCTCCACCAGGGTTTGACCAAGAGGCAGTTGTTCCATCAACGGTAAATTGTTCATCAACTGAATCCTTCAAGTAGTTAACTCCTTCTATCGTTTGAGCAATAATGAAATTCTCATCATTTAGTGCGATTGTTTCATTCAGTTCCGGCCCCCTGCCCCTGTCGGTGAAAGTGTAGTAATAGCCATAGCTTTTCTGATCGATCATCCATTTGTTGTAAACCCCGGCAAGGTTTTCCCTAAAAACTACATCATAGCGAGTGGTATCAGCCTCGACGCTTTTATTAGTTCCAGGTTGGTCACAGGATGAGAAAAATAAAATAACAGCTGAAATTACGATCAGGTTCCTCATGGCTTAAATTGGGTTGATTGAGTTTAAAATTAAGGATCAATTGCTTCATTTAAATCAGCAATTGGATAGACGGGAAGAGCAACGAAGATGATGGTTATTGTTGATAATAACCCTTCGATCCCATATATCTTACTAAGTCAAAGCCTTGCGGTATATGCTATGTTGGTGGAATACCAACATAGGTGTAAAGAAAATTTGAGGAACGCATAATGTCCAACCTATTACAAATCTTCTATAATTCGTATTTTGAAACATGGCATTTCTAATAATTATTATCGGGTTAACCCTTCTGATAGCGCTAACAAGGGTTACAACGGTTGTTATTCATGAATTAGGACATGCCATTACTGGATTACTCCTTTTCAAAGGAGAAGTATCTATATACATAGGGTCTTATGGTGATCCTAAAAAAGGCATTCATTTTAATATTGGTCGACTGCAGGTTCATTTTAAGTACAACCCTTTTATGTGGAACCATGGATTATGTACTTCAGCAGATATCCAAAGATCATTTCTGCGGGTATATTTATTTACACTTTCAGGGCCTATAGCAACTTTGATTCTCTCTATGCTATGCTTATATCTATTAATTGCACCTGAAATTCATGGAGCTTTGAAATTGATCTCGCTATCGCTTTTTTTCTCATCTTTTTATGATTTTGTTCAGAATATTAGACCAGTTGAATATCCCATTATCCTCCATAACGGGACTTTGACATACAATGATGGACAAACATTAAAATTGTTGAAGGAATATCGCAATGTGTACAGCGAAGTAACCCTTTTAAGTCAGTATTATTTAAATAACGAAATTGACAATGGAATTGAATTCTTTAAAGAAATTTACTCCACAAAGCCCGATTCTAATGTCCTCAGGATGGGAATTGCTTTATACATCAAAGGAGGGTATTATAAGAATGCCTTAACATTATTCAATAAATTCAATTGCCTGGAAGACCTAAATTCAGATGATCATTGTTATTATGGTCTTATTCATTCATTTAGTGGTAATCACTTGGATGCCTTAAAAGCATATAATAAAGCACTGGAACTAAATAGCTCTTCCTTTTTTGCTTTGAATAATCGTGGATACACCTTAAATAAACTAGGTAGATACAAAAATGCACTTCTAGATTTCAATAGAGCCATTGATATGAACGGAAGGTTTGCGTATTCATATAGCAATCGAGGTTTATCGAAAATAAAATTAGATGAAATCAGTGAAGGCTTATCAGATATTGAAAAAGCAATCGAAATTGATCCGAAAGATTCTTATGCATATAAGAATCTCGGCATCTTCCATAAAGAGAATGGTCAACTTAATCAGGCATTGAACCTATTCCTAAAAGCAAAAAAGCATGAACCTAAAACCGAAGGTTTAGTGGATTTAATAAGTGAAACTCAAATTGAAATACAAACCAGAACAGAGTCGTAAGGCATTCGATTAAAGCAATAGGAAAGATCTTCTTCACATTCCATAAACTCATTCATACCTCAAGCTATCGACTGGATTCGAATTTGCTGTTCTCCAGGTGAGTGACACAATGGATGCGAGGGCTAAAGAGAAAACCAATGCCAGGCCGATTATTACTGACGATAAGTTCATCTCAACTCCATAGGGTATTCCTCCGGTCCATAAGTCATTAATCCACCACGCCAATGGCGTACCAACTAAAACTGAGAAGATTATTAGTAATAGGAAGTTTTTGGCTAACAAATAATTAAGTTGCCCATGGGTAGCTCCCAAAGCCTTTCGGATTCCGACCTCTTTTAATTTGAGCTGCACATGATGCAGCACCATACCGAATTGCCCCAAACATGCAATTAGAATTGCTAGTAAAGCCACCAACCCCACTATTCGGGTGATGTCCATAAACTCATCATACATATCGTAAAGCTGGTACTCATAATATTTGTAATCAAATGGATGCAGCTTATCAAACTCTCTCCAAACGCCTTCAATTGTGATAGCGGCCGTTTTTTCATCCCAATCACTATATCTAATATTGACAAATCTGGGCCCCTCGGCCGCATATGTTAATATCAATGGGCCAGATTCACGGAACAATAAATCATATTTAAAATCTTCAATTACCCCAATCACCCGCAATGGATCGCCATCCTGTGTGATTTTAAGCGTCGCACCGGGCTCATTAATATCAAAACCCATTGCCTCAAGTGCAAGTGCATTAATCAAAACTGCATTTCTATCTGATTGGATTTCACTATTGAAATTTCTTCCATCCAGGACATCCAACTTAAAGTTCTCAAGAAAATCTTCATTTGCGGCGAAAGTCGACATGTCAACCGGTTCTGTTGATCCTGGTGTATAGATTTCTTTTTTGTCCATAAATTCAAGGCCCGGCATATTGCTAGTCAATGAAACACCTTCAATTTGAGGCTCTCTTAGCAGCTCCGTTTTGAATGATTCATAGGGTATATCTTTCAAAGGGACGTTGATAAGATTGGTGGTATCAAATCCATAATCCATCCTGATAAAATGGGTCGATTGCCGATAAAGAACTATTGCACTAATAATGAAAATAACCGATGTGGTGTATTGAATAAATGTGAGGCTTTTCCTCAACACAAACGTGGGCTTATTAGATTTTGAAGCCTCTCTGCCGAGTGCCTTGGAAAAAGACATTTTCCCAACATACCATGCCGGATAACCGCCAGCGACAAACCCAATAACAATAGCAAAAACAAAGAATACAAAGTAAACATAAAAATTTTCCCATAGGTCGAGAGTGATCTTACCATCAATATCCCTTAAGATTTTAAGCTCATTGAATTCCGGAATCAGAAAGCCCAATAAGGCCAAGGAAAAGACCCACGAAATCAGCACTGTTACCTGTGCCTCTACAAGAAATTGAATAAATATCTGACGTTTGGCTGCTCCAACTATTTTTCTAATGCCAACTTCTTTGGCCCTTCTAAGCCCCAGAGCAATGGCCAGCCCCATATAGTTGAAGGTAGCAGATAGTATCAATACTAAGGCCAACACAGCCAAAAACAGCGCAACAAAAAGGGGTGTTACAAAACCAAGCCGGTTACCCATAAGCTCCCCAAGGCTATTCTCACTTAATGCTTGAATCGTAAAAGCATATCCACTTTGATTTTCAACCGGAAGCAACGAAATAAATCCGTCAAGAGATGATTGAATGTCAGATAAGTGCAGTGGATCAACCTTGAAGTAATTGTGGAATTGTTTCGACCCTGCAATCCAGTCATTTTTCAAATCGGCTGCATTTGGCAGTTGATCAAAAGAAGAGAATGACAACAGTGCATCGAACTCCAGATGTGTTCTTGAATCCAATGACTTAACAACACCAGTCACTAAAAAACTTCCCAAATCCTTCAAATCGACTTGTTTGCCCAAAGGATCTGTGTTAGGGAATAATTTCTCAGTCAGTTCCTCACCTAAAACAATGGAGTTCGGATTTTGGAGTGCAGAGAGGCTGCCCTCCTTTAATTCGAAATCGAAAAAAGAGAAGAAATTCGATTCTGCATAAATACCTGAAAATGCAAATATCTGATCCCCGTATCTAATCTCCGATGCCTTTGCTAGCAGCCTTGTGCTTTCAGAGATTCCAGGATGATTGTGCTTTAGCAGATCCAGAGATTGATATGGTGAAGTCACATGTTTTCTGGAATCACCCCATTTTTTATATTGATACTCACTTAATATTCGATATGTGCTGTTGAAGTCAGACATATGTTTGTCCATGCTTCGTTGATCAATCACAAACAAGATGATCAGCAGGCAAACAGTCATGGAACTCGCTAATCCGAAAATATTTATGGCGGAGTAAACCCTATTCCTGAGTATGTTTCTAATGGCCGTTTTGAAGTAGTTCTTGAGCATGGCTGTGTGGGTTTTGGCTGTTTGGGTTTTTGGCTGTTTAGCTATTTGGTAATTGGGTCTGTCCTGTTTCTAATATTCGTCTTTGATCTTTCATCTAACATCTAAAATCACTCATTCCTCAAATGATCAACTGGATTAAGCCTGGCCGCACCGTATATTTTAGAGCCAACCGTTGTTGCCACAACAACCAGCATTACTCCAAACGCCAGGAATACAGGCCAAAAGCTCAGTGGTAATCGATAGGAGTAAATAATATCAAGCAACCAGTCGATGAAAACATATCCGCTTATTGCACCTACAACACTGCCAATGATTATGATACCCGCAAAAGTTCTGTTGATCACTCGAACGATGTCGGCAATTGATGCACCTAACACCTTACGGATTCCTATTTCTTTTAAGCGCTTAATGATGTTCAGAGAAACCATGGTATAAAGTCCAATAGATGACAGCAAAATGGCCACCAGAGTCACAAATATGTTTACCCTGTTAATGATAGAATTGGTAAAATCTATCTGATCGATAACCCTCGATTGATAGAACCCATCGTAGGGTTTATTTGGGATAACATCGAACCAGGCAGACTTCACTAATTCATTAGTTGCCACTGCATCACCGCTTGTTTTTACGGTGAGGTAATTAAATGCATCTGGCTTAACCAATGTTATCAGGGCTGGCCGGATATCATTTCCCTCAAGCATTACCCGCTCATTAAAATCTTCAACCACGCCTGCAATGGTGAAGTACGCACTGTCAAGCCACAACCGCTTGCCAACAGCTGACTCCCCATTTCCATATGACAAACCAAAATCACTGACAAGTTTTTCATTCACAATGGCCACGTTACTGGACTCATTTTCAATGCCTTTTTCAAAACTCCTGCCCTCCTTTATCCTAAGGCCCATGGTCTCTATATAATCAAACCCAACCCTTAGCCAGCCGACCTCTTGTTGTATGTTCTCGTGTTCTATTACTGCCGTGGCATCATGAAAAACAAGCTGAGTTTGGCTGCCAGCTACTCTCTCAACCAAGGGGCTATCTTGTATACGGCCGCGGAGTGCTTCAAAATCGCCCTTCCCATTGATAGGAACAACTACTGCCTTTCTCAAATCGTAGCCCTGATCAAGAGTTCGCTGATAATTTGAATTCTGATAGAATGCAATGGATGCGAATATGTTATAGACTGTAATGACGATTTGACCCCCAATCAGAACCCGGGTGAAGAGGTTAGTTCCACCAAGTTTTACTTTGCCCCTGAAAATCGACACAGGCCTGAAAGAGCTGATGTAAAGCGAGGGGTAAAGTGCGGCCAACAAGCCAACAAACCCAAGGAGGCAAAACATAAATGCCACCAATGTTCCTACCCCAACCACATTCAGGTCAATTTCTACAAACGGAAAGAGGCTGTTAAACTGTGGAATGAGCAGCTCAACAAATATGAATGAGATAGCAAGGCTGATGGTGATCAGCACAATATTCTCAAGCATGAACTGCGTGATAAGCTGGCGTTTGTTCCCACCGAAAACTTTCCTGATCCCAATCTCCTTTAGCCTCCTACTGACAAAAGCGATGGATGTATTCGTAAAATTGAAACAGGCCAATAGAAGAATAAGAACTGCTGAACCGGTAAGAGAATAGACTGCAGATTTTGGCATATTGGTCCAGAATCGACCATACATCAAATCATTCTCATTAAAAGCCATTTCGCTTAATGGGTCAAGATAAAAGGATTCGAGGGCCAGCCTTTCATTGGCCTCATTTTGAATTGGCACATACTGCTGAAGCTGTTGCTCAACCAAGGGCGCATTCTCGGCACTTTCAAGATGCAGAAAAGCGCCATCTACCCAATTGCCCCAGTCGCTGGGACGTTCATCTGGATTGTGATCAAAGAAATTACTGAACTCCATGAGGGCTGTAATCCTGATGCTGGAGTTCTTTGGGGCTTTTTCAAGCACTCCCCCTATCCTATAACTTATTTGCTGCTGATTAGCGGTAACCAATGTAATTTCTTCACCGGTTGGATCTACTTGCCCAAATAATTTTACAGCCAGGTTTTCGCTAATAATGATATTGCGTGGATCTTCGATGGATTTTGGTGAGCCATATCTTAACGGGAATGTAAAGACATCAAAAAAGGTGGGGTCCACATAGCTTATTCTTTCCCTGAAAATGTCGTCATCCAACTTCAATACCTGATCTTGCATTTCAATTCGTACCACATTAAGGATGCCTGAAATATCCTGTTTGACGACATCCCCCAAGGGCATCGGGACAATACCTACCCCTCTGATATCACCATTCAGGTTTCGCTTGCCATTTACCTTGAAAATATTATCCATATTCTCATGGTTGTGGTTGTATTTGAGATCAAACATTAAATTGAGATAACCAACAACGGCTATTGCCATGGCGATCGATAAACCGAATACATTGATTAAAGTGTATGTGCGGTTTCGGTTTAGATTACGAAGTGCAACAAGAAGGTAGTTTCGTAGCATGGGTTATTGGGTTTTGGCTTTTTTGCTATTTGGACATCAGGATATTGGTTTAATTAATCTTTTGCCTTTGATCTTTTGTCTTAATTCTAAAACTATTCATACCTCAAAGCATCTACAGGATTTGACTTAGCTGATTTTAGACTATGATAGCTTACCACAACACCTGCTACCACAATAGATATTAGGGCTGTCAGAGCAAAAGTCATTAAGCCAATTTCGATTCTATAAGCGAACTCATTCAACCAATAATTCATGAAATAGTAGCCTAGTGGTGCAGCTATTACAAAAGCAATGATTAACGGCGATGCGAATTGCTGCCCAAAAAGCTTTAAAATGTGGAGGATATTAGCGCCTAACACTTTCCTTATCCCAACTTCCTTTATTTTCTGGTTGGCTATAAAAGATACCAGGCCGAATAACCCAAGGCAGCAAATAACCACCGCAATTGCTGAAAAAATCTGGAATGCAGTGAATGTCTTCTCTTCCTGCACATAAAGCATAGCTAGCCGGTCATTTTCAAATTGATAGTCAAAAGTATTTTCAGGAAATATTCGAGTATACACTTCTTCAATGTGTGAAAGTGTCTCAGACACATTAGTGCCGGTAAGGCTAATTGAACCCCTCCAATGATAATCAGGATTATAGAACAATATCAGCGGGGTTATTTCATTTTGAAGCGACCTGTTGTGAAAGTCCTTCATTACCCCAACAATTGTTGCCCTTTCAAAAAGCCAGGAGCCATTGATCGGCTCACTAATAACTTCAGACGGATCGTCAATGTTGTATTTTCTCAAAAGGGCTTCATTAACTATAACACCCGGCTCAGTTTTGCTTATTTCATGATCGATATCAATTCCAGCTGCCAGTTCCAGGTTGTAGGTGTCGATGTAATCTTCATCAACTGACCTGAAAAACGCCCTGTGTTTTTCTGGCGACTCCCGATTGAGCAATCTAAATGGCCCATTCAAGTGCATGTTTTGTGTCGGTGGACTGGAGAATATTGAGACAGACCTTACGTTTGGGCTCTGCTTCAATTGCTGTTTAAAAAGCACTTTATCAGTTGAATCTTTTATCCCCAAGCCGAAATTGATAAGATACTCTGAATCAAAACCCATCGACTTAGATTTAAAAAAGTCGATCTGATTGAACACAACAACTGTGGAGATAATCAAAACCTGGGCAATAAAAAATTGCGTAATGACCAGGAACTTTCGCAAGGAAATTCCCCTACCGGTAGATGCCATCAATTTTGATCTCAAAACTTTTACTGGTTTAAACCTTGCCATTACAAAGCCTGGGTATAGGCCAGCCAATAAACTCACCAAGATTATCAAAATCACCAGGAAGAGATAGATCACCGGATCAGTCAGATTCAAGCTTAGGTTGAGGCTCATCAGTTCGTTTACCATTGGTAAAAAGGCTTCCGCCAAACCAATCGCAACGACAACAGAGGTTGATGTGATAATCAAAACTTCGCTGAGAAATTGATAAACCAATAAACCTTGTCCAGCACCCATAACCTTCCTGATACCCACCTCTTTTGCTCTGGTCACAGACTGCGCTGTCGACAGATTAATGAAATTGATACATGCGGCTAACAGTAAAATCAATCCGATTATCGCAAACCCTGCTATCGTTGACTTCGCTGTAATTGCGTGATGGGCACTCTGAGAATAGCGTTCATCAAAATGGATTTCTGATAATGGCTGAGAGTAGAATGCACCATACTCTGCAAACTTTTCACCCCGGTACTTGATACCAAAATCTTGAAGCGATGCTTCGAAACCCTCGGGATTTTGCGAGTCTGAAAGCACTACGTAAGTAGTGCCATTATCAACCATGTCCCAATCATTGATATCAGCATCCAATTCATAATAGTCATTGCTGAATGATTTATATGAAACCAGAATAGTGAAATCAAAATGAGTATTATCGGGAGGATCGGCTACGATTCCAGTGACACCCAGGGTTAGCGCATTGTTCAGTTCAACTGATTTGCCGAGAGCATTTTCTTTACCAAAAAGTGTTTTTGCAAAAGATTCGGTAAGCACAACCTTTCCAGGGCCCAGCAAGCAAGTGTTGATATCACCATCGATCAAATCAAAATCAAAAACATTGAGAAACTCGTGATCAGCGAAAAGCACATTTTTTACTGAGAACGTTTCATTATTGGGCAGCAGCACATTACCTCCGAAGTTGTAATAAGTTTGAGTTACCCGTTCCAATTCAGGGTAATCATTTCTCAATGCTTCAGCGGTTGGAAAAGGGGTATATGGGAAATAATTATCAACCCCATTTCGGGTGAATCGATTGGTAATTCGATAGGTATCCTCAGCACTCTCATGAAAATTATCATAACTCAGCTCAAACCTCACCAAGAGAAAAATGATCAGGCAACAGGTGACGCCCAAAGCAAGACCGGCCACATTGATGGATGCATAAAGCTTGTTCCTGATTAAATTTCTATAGGCTGTTTTGAAGTAGTTCCTTAACATGGGTTTCGGGTTTCGGGTTTTGGGTTGGCTGTTTCTTGCTTTAAGTTCTTTCTTGTCTTTGTTCTTTAATCTTTAATCTTTTGTCTTTCTTCTTTTATCTAAAACCTACTCATTTCTGAGCGTCTCGACCGGATTAGATAGTGCCACCTTTATTGATTCGAAGCTGATCGTAACCAGTGCAGTGACCAGTACCACAGCGGCAGCAATCCCGAAGACTGGCAAACCAATGTCAATCCTATAAGCGTAGCCTTGCAGCCAGTTGTCCATTAGTATCCAGACTATCGGAACGGCGATCACATTTGCCAGTAATATCAGCTTGATAAACTGCCACCATTGCATGCCAACTATTTGATTTATTGTGGCACCCAATACTTTTCGAATGCCGAATTCTTTGAGCCTTTGATTGGCCATGAAAGAAGCCAAACCCAACAAGCCCAGGCAAGCGATAACTATCGCCAACCCAGACCCTATGGCGTAGACTTCTTTAAAAGTTTTGTCTTTTTTATAGAAGTCATCAACCATTTGATCTAGAAGAGTCCACTCGAGAATTTGGTTTTCATCAAACTGATTATGCAATGACTCCACGAATGCCAGGTTTTCATCAAACTTTCCGCCTTTCAGCCTGATCACGATATCATCCATGTCTTCGATTGGGTTGCGGATGTAGCCCAACATCAAGGGCTTGATTGGCTCAAACATCGACCGAAAATGGAAGTCTTTAACGATTCCGACTACCCTAACCCTCAACCTGTCAGGCTCTTCGACTTCAATCCATTGACCGACAATTTGCTCACCACCAAAAAGTGCAGCGGCTGATTCATTCAAGATCGTTGATGTACTATCAACATCTTGTCGGCCAGTAAAATCTTCACCAGCCACAAGCTCCAAACCAAGGGTGCTGATCCCATCTTCATCCATAGCATAAAACTCCATGGATGCTGGCGCAGCCAAGGGCTCTTCTAATTTGTTTACCGCTATCGATTCCGGCTCCCTTGACCCGCTTACTATTACAGAAAAAGCAGCCACATTCTCAATGTTGGAATGCGAAATGAGCTCATTTTTAAAAGTGTTGAAATTTCTTCTAATCCCTGCCCCATTCACCTCCACCACTAATAATTGCTCTTCATCAAAGCCGAGGTCTTTGTCTGTGACAAAATCGATCTGGTTCGAAACGACCAATGCAGCCACTATGAGAATGAGCGAAACGGCAAACTGCCCAATCACCATCATATTTCTCAGTATAGGGTTACCAGTGAGTTTCGATCGGCTTTTAAGGATTTCTGAGAGCTTGAATTTTGAAAGATAGAGGGCTGGGTAAAGCCCCGAAATTGCAGCAAACAAAATTGTGACTGGAACTATCACCATTAGCAGCGATTGGAACCTTTGGAAATTCAGTTCGATTGTGGTCTGAGTTACAGACTCAAAATAAGGTAACAAAACAACTACAAGTTCCAGGGATATTGGTAGCGCCATAAATGCTACAATCAATGCTTCGATCAGCAATTGGTTGATTATTCCGGTTTTCGAAGCCCCTAATGTTCTTCTCAATCCAACTTCTTTTGTTCTGGTGAGTGACCTCGCTGAAGTAAGGTTGACATAGTTAAACCCAGCAATAAATAGAATGAGAATACCAATGCCACTATAAATGTAGATGTACTTCACATTTCCCTTTGGGGCGATGTCGAACGCATAAACATCGGTTGAGCCCAAGTGTTGTTCTTTGATGTTTTGCAGATAATAGGGTGTTTCCTCCCAGTTGTCACCCTGGTATTTCTGCAACAACGCCGTGAGGTTTTGTTCAATTTCTTCCTTCTGGGCACCTTCATTAAAAACCACATAGGTTGCTGACGGAGTGCCTTCCCATGAATTGAACCAGGACGGAAAACGTGGGTGGGTGTTGGATAGGTAATAATCTAAATCGGGAGTGAGCAAGGCGTTGAACCTCAGGTTGGAGCTAGTTGGTGGGTCTGTCACCACAGCCTTCACTGTAAAATCACCATAGCGCCCATAATTTAAAACCTGGCCAATAGGGTTAGCTGCATCGAAATATTTTTTAGCTATACTTTCAGTCAGTAATACACTGAATGGCTCTATGAGACTTTCTGGATTCCCTTTTAGAATTTCAAAATCAAAAACATCAAAGAACTCTTCGGTTACCAATAGATGGTCATCCTCAAAAAAGCGTTTATCGCCTGTATCTACCCATGTTTGGGATCCAGGTAAAATCCGAACTGAATTTTCTATCCCGGGAACCTCGGATTTCATTGCTGCAGCTAAGTGGATTGATGTACGGGATTCATGTCTATCA
Organism: Cyclobacteriaceae bacterium; assembly: GCA_040222875.1. Classification (GTDB taxonomy): domain Bacteria; phylum Bacteroidota; class Bacteroidia; order Cytophagales; family Cyclobacteriaceae; genus JAJCYL01. The sequence continues at coordinate 284,640 of JAVKCG010000034.1, forward strand.
CCACTTGGGGTTTGGTTAACCCTGATTACCCTGTAAATCCTGTCCCCTTTTGAATGAAAGTCATCGAAACTTTGCTCATGTTGAACATAAAGAGTGAACAATGAAAAACATGTGAAAGCAATCACCAGCCCCATCAAATTGATGATGGCGTAAAACCTGTTTCTAAGTAGGTTTCGATAGGCTGTTTTGATGTAGTTTCTTAACATGTCTTGGGTTACTTGTTTCGGGTTTCTTGTTCCTTGTTTTGGGTTGGCTATTTGGCTGTTTTGCTATTTGTCTATTCAGGTGTTTGGCTATTTGAATTTTGTTTGTTTTTTGTCATTTGCTCTTTGTGTTTACTCGTTCCTAAGAGATTTGACAGGGTTTGTCCTGGCAGCAATGAGAGACCGGTAACTCACTGTTAAAATAGCAATTAAAAAAGCTGCCAATCCTGCTAAAGCAAAAACCCCAATGCCCAGGTCAATCCGATATGCAAAGCTGTCAAGCCATTGGCTCATAGCATACCAACCAATTGGTGCGGCAATTACAAAAGCTATTGCCACCAGTATGGCATATTGCTTTGTCAACAATCCCACAATTTGAGCAACTGATGCCCCAAGTACCTTCCTTATACCGAACTCTTTAGTGCGCTGCTGAGCAGTATAGCTTGCTAAGCCAAACAGGCCTAATGAAGCGATTATGATTGCCAGAATTGCAGCTAAGGCAAATAGTTCACCCCTACGCTGATCTTTCTTATAAAACCTCGTTAATTGATCATCTAAAAAATTGATCTCAGCTGGGTTGTGCTCATCAAATTTCGAATGTACCTGGGTGACATGATCCAGAGTTTCGGTTAAACCAGCGGCTGTAACTGTTAGCGTGAAATAATCAATTGCCTGAACAGGATTGTGCCTGAAAGCTATAATTAATGGCCTTATTTCATCATACAATGACTGGAAATGAAAATCCTCAACAACGCCGATGACCCTTGGGTTAAAGCTCACTTGATCATTCCATGCAGTCATACTGAGGCTTTTGCCCAGAGGCTCTTCAAGACCCAGTACCTCAACAGCCTTTTCATTCAATAAAACTGAAAGCGAATCAACACCAGGATTTCCACTGAAATTGCGGCCACTTAGAAGTTTGATTCCATAAGTTTCAAGTGCATCCTTATCATATGCCATAAAGTGGATTTTGTGATCAAGGTCGGATGACCCTGCAATCGTAGGTTCAACATCGACCAACGCTATACTTTTCCATTCACCCGGCACTCTTGAGGTTGCTGAGGCTTGTTTAACATTCGGGTGGGCCAAAAATTCATTCTTGACTGTTTGAAAACTTTCCCTGACACCCTGATTGTTGATGTCGATAATCACCTTATGTTCGCTTTTGAAACCTAATGGAATATTCTGGACAAAATCCATCTGATAATAAACTACCAGAGTTGATACTATCATAATAATTGAGATTGCGAACTGAACTACGACCAACCCTTTACCTGAAAACAGCTTGCCATTCTTTTTTGCAGAGCCACGGAAAATCCCTACAACTCCAAAATTTGAAATGATAAATGCTGGTGCGATGCCTGAGATTAAACCAGTAAAAACAGCAATTGCCAGGAAGTACAGCAGAATCACATGATCATTGAAAATGTTCAGGTTCAGATCTTTACCTGCCAGCCTGTTGAAGTACGGCAAAATGAACTCAATTACACCAATTGCCACCACGACTGACAGCAACGCCACCAAAATCGATTCGCTCAAGAATTGATAGACAAGTTGCTTCTTTGTGGCTCCCACCACTTTGCGTATGCCGACCTCTTTCATCCTTTTGAATGATCTGGCTGTGGCCAAATTGATATAATTGATGCAAGCAATGAGTAGAACAAAAATACCGATCGCTGAGAAAATGTAGACATATTGAATGTTGCCCTTGCTTTGATCAAAAGCGTCGTAATCATCTTCTATCTGGGCAGAGTAAAGGTGGGTTTCATTAAAAGGCTGCAAATAGAAATCACGGTTTGTGCTCTCCTCCCCGAGGTATTTTTCTAAGAAACCGTCTTTGCCTGACATGATATTTTCTGGTGAGGCATTCTCCTTTAATAACACCCAGCCACCTGAATTGTAGCGATCCCATCTCCTAAAATAGTTGACCCAATTCTCGTTCCAAGTTCCAAAATCTGAAACATAAATGATATTAGTATCGAAATCCGAATTAGAGGGGAAATCTTCAAAAACAGCCGAAACAGGTACATTACCAAAGCGGTTGACTTCCAACAACTGCCCTACTACATCAGTTTTTCCAAAAAGCTTTTCAGCAGTGCTTCGGTTAATAACCGCCCCTCCGAAACCAGATGGGATATGCTTTGGATCTCCCTCAATAACCTCCACATCAAACAGATCGAAAAAGTCGGCTTCTGCAAGAATGTAATTGCGTTCTATAAACCTCTGATCATCAATTGTAATAGTTGATTGGCCCATAATGAACATATTGACGGCTTCCTCAACTTCAGGAAAATCATCCTCCAAAGCGTTTACCAGTGCCATTGATGTGGTGCCACTATAATACATGCCGCCATCAGGATTGGGCACTTGCTCATAGATTCTATAAACCCTATCTGCCTTTGAATGAAACTTATTATAGCTCCATTCATGTCCGACAAAAAGCCAGAGAAGTGTAAATACGCTTATTCCTAGGGTGAGCCCCAGCAGGTTAATAAGTGTATAAACCTTATTCCTGGTAAGGTTTCTAATAGCAACTTTGATGTAGTTTTTTAGCATTTGTTTGGCTGTTTTGGCTGTTTGGCTGTTTAGGTTGTTGGGTTGTTAGGATTTAGGTAATTGGGATTTTGTTTTCAATTCTTTTGAATTCTTCCTCTGGCAGTTGTTTGACTTTTGTTTTTTGTTTAATTGATCTTTTGTCAATTGTCAATTGATTTACTCGTACCTCAGTGCCTCCACCGGATTGGTGCTTGCTGCTTTATATGATTCGTAACTAACAGTTATCCATGATATGACGATCGCCGCCAAGCCAGCCAGGGCAAATACTTCCCAACCAATACTTATTTGGTATGCAAAATCGTTCAGCCACTGCTGCATGGCGTAATAGCTAACCGGAACCGCTAGCACAAATGCGATTAAAACAAGCTTTGAAAAGTCTTTAGATAGTAAATAAATGATATTGGCAATTGAAGCTCCATGAACCTTCCTTATGCCGATTTCCCGGGTTCTTTGCTCAGCAGCATAAGAAACCAAACCATAAAGCCCGAGACAACCGATGAAAATGGCAAGGAATGAAAAGACGATGAACAAATCATGTTGCTTTATCTCGGCAGCATACAGTTTGTTCAACTTGTCATCCAGAAAATTCCAATCAATGCGATGCCTGGTTACACTTTGACCCCAGGCGTTTTCGATCATATTTATCGATGATCTAATATCTCCGCCAGCCAGCTTTATGCCTGCATAACCGATCTGGATATCACGGTTCGAAATAATGATGGGTTCAATCTCCTCCCGCATTGAAAGCGCATGATAGTCCCCCACTACGCCAATTACTTTTTTCTCAAGTCGTACCTCATTGAAACCTGCAATGGCTGGTTCGGCAATAATTTGGCCGATTGCCTCTGTTGGGGTCCAGCCTGATCTTTTAGCAGCAGTTTCATTAATTATTACCGAATTTGTTGAATCTGTCATCAGTGACTTATCAAAATCCCGGCCTGCTACAATTTCCAAATCAAAGGTTGTTACATAATCAAAATCGGCAAATACTGTCCTAAAAGGAAGCGGCAAATTGTCCTGAGATTTGATTTCACGGATAAACTGATCATGAAAACCGCCTGGCTCACCTGATGTTAAGGTGACGGCTTTTACGCTGGCGTTGGCTTCAAGCGTTTGCTTAAAAACTTCCCAATTCTCATAAATTTCTCGATTGTTTAGGTTTAAGATGACCACCTGATCCTTGTCAAAGCCAAGGTCTTTGTTTTGTATAAAACTCATTTGCTGGTTGATGATGGCAGTACCCACAATCAGCATTATGGAAATAGCAAACTGAATGACTACAAGTGTCTTGCGGAGATTAGCGTTGTAAGACCGACTGCTTTTATTTCCCCTGAAAATCTTGACAGGTTGGAATGATGAGAGAAAAAAGGCAGGGTAAAATCCAGCAACAAAACCAGTAACCAATACGAGTGATCCAAAGACCAAAATCATCTCCGGATTCAGATAATTTATGCTGAGCTGCTTGCCTGCAAAGTCATTAAAAAATGGAAGAATGGCCTCTAGCATTGCGATTGAGATGACCAATGCCAAAAGTGCCAAAATGATTGATTCAACTAAGAATTGTACTCTGAGAGAATTCTTATAAGCGCCTAAAACCTTCCTGATACCCACTTCACCAAGGCGGTTTGTATACTTGGCGGTAGATAGATTAATAAAATTGATGCAAGCTATGAATAGGATGAAAATAGCGATCCCGATTGAAGAATAAACCAGGTTTCGGCTACCATGAGGCACAAAATCATATTCATGGGAATTATTGAGGTAAACATCATTCAAGGGTTGTAGTTGAAGCACCTGAACGTACGATCCTTGTTCAAAATCTTTACCAAATTGCTTATCCATGAAACCAATGAATTTTGATTCCATATCCCTCGGATCACTGGCGCTGCCCAATTGAATGTAGGTATAAAATCCATTGCTCCTCCAATTAGTAAACCAACCCCTATCTCTATAAACAGCCAGGGGAAGTAGCACTTCAAAATCAAATGTGCTGTTAATGCTTTTTCGTACAACTCCGCTGACAATGAAGTTGAACCTATCATCAACACTAAAAGCCTTCCCGATGGGGTCTGTATTGCCAAAATATTTGAGGGCAGCAGCTTCGGTTAACACAGCTTGATTTGGCTGCGACATCACCTCATTTGCCTGACCGCTGATCAGCTCAAAATCAAACATCTGTAAGAAATTTGAATCAGCGAACATGATCTTCTCCTCTTGAATATGCCTATCTTCAACGGAGATGAGGCCATTGTTGGGAAAAATCCTGGTCATGTTGATTACATCGTCTGGGAAGTCCATTCTTAGAGTAGGTCCATAAGGCCCGGCAGTAGCAGGTGTGGTGCCGGAATCATCTCCAGACTTGAATTCCCTGATTAAACGGTATATGTCTTTTCCATTCTCGAACCCTTTATCAAAACTCAATTCGTGGCTCACGAATAGATAAATAAGGGCACAACACGTTATCCCAACCGATAGACCTGAAAGGTTGATGAATGTGTAAACCTTGTTCTTTCTTAAATGCCGTAATGCTATTGTGATGTAGTTTCTAAACATGGATTCTGTCAATGAGGTTAATGACAATTCAATGATAATGCCAATTATAGAATGCTGATTACCAGTATGTTACGAGTCGCAAATTCTCGTTAAAATCCTGAAAGCGACCGCTGGCGGACGGTTGTGGGAGTGAACGGACGATCTTATTCTCCATATAAGTTCAAAATTTTATTGTCGATTTTCGACAATTTAATGATGGGTTTCACCGAAGAATATTTTGTGCAATCGATTGTGTTTTTATATGATGATCTACAGGTATTGATTAAATGGCCTAAGCACTTATTTTCGTGTTTTGCTGAATTTAAGAAATGGAAATTTTAGGAGTTGACATTGGCGGCTCAGGTATTAAAGGCGCCATAGTAGATACCGCAAAAGGTATTTTATTGACCGATCGACATAGAATTGCTACTCCACAACCCGCTACACCATCCGCAGTGGTTGAAACGGTTGATGAGATAATCGATTTTTTTAATTGGAAGGGTATTGTGGGTTGTGGTTTCCCGGCCGCAATAGTGAATGATGTAGTGATGACAGCATCAAACATTGATAAAAGCTGGCTGGGGGTAAATGCAGCAACCGAAATAATCAAAAATACCGGGTGCCCTACTCATTTGATCAACGATGTTGATGCAGCCGGTGTAGCTGAAATTAAATACGGTGCCGGAAAAGGTATTAAAGGATCAGTTATGATGGTTGCAGCCGGTACCGGAATCGGCACAGCACTTTTCTACGATGGACGGTTATTTCCTAATACAGAGCTTGGCCATATTAGGATGGAGGATGGCAAAATTGGTGAACACTATGCCGCTAATTCAGTGAGGAAGAAAAAAGAATTGACCTGGGAGGAATGGGCCAAAAGAATGAACAAATACCTTAAAATGGTCGACTTCTTATTTTGGCCGGAGTTGATCATTCTCGGTGGAGGTGTAAGTAAATATCATCATGAGTTTTTCGAATATTTTGATGTAAGGCCACCGGTCGTACCGGCCGAAATGAGAAATAAAGCCGGGATAATTGGGGCGGCCTACTATGCTGAGTATAAGGAGTGTAAAAAGTAATTGTGGAGGCACTAGCGCACCAAATATTGCTGGAACATTATGACCTGACTGGTGAATTAACCAAACAGAAAGCTTATGCATCACATAATTATAAGGTAGTATCGGATAAAGGCAAATTCATATTTAAGATATACGTTAACCCTAAACGCACTGACCTGGTTGAAGCCGAAAGCGAGGTACTTGATGCTCTAAAGGTACATGACCCGATGCTCCAAATTCCGGGTACAGTGAAAACTAAATCAGGCCATTATCATGTAAGCATGCAGGCTGATGGGCATGAAATAATCGCCAGGTTATTGACATACCTGGAAGGGAAATTTATTGGTGATTATGATGTTGTTGCTGATGAGTTAGGGACAGAAGTTGGAAGGTTTTTAGGCCGGCTTGATAAGGCTTTTTCTTCCATTCAAAACCCGGTAATAACCAGCCGCAGGTATGAATGGAACATTCAGCAATTATTTCTTGCTGAAAAAAGGCTGTTTGCAATCGAGAGTGCCCCTGACCGTAACCTCGTGAAATACTTCATATTGCAATACAAGGAAAATGTGCAGCCCATAGCACTTGACCTTAGGCATTCTCTAATTCATAATGATGGGCATGAGTGGAATGTGCTGACTGATGGAAAAACCATCACAGGGATAATAGATTTTGGTGACATGGTTTATGCACCAATAATTCAAGAGTTGGGAGTTTCATTGGCCTATGCCATGATGGGTGAAGAAAACCCTTTACCAAAGGCCACTAAAAAGTTGGCCGGTTACCACGAAATCATTCCACTGACAAAAGTGGAGATCGAGTGCCTTTACTATTTCATTGCAGCCAGGCTATGCATTAGCGTAATTATGTCAGCTTATTCCAAGAAGCTGAACCCAGATAATGAATACCTTACAATAAGCGAAAAACCAGCCTGGGCCTTACTCAAAAAATTTTTAAGACTGAGCCATCAAAAGGTTACCAATGAGTTTTTGGTGGCCTGCGGTTATGCTGTTGATAAAGAAAATGAAATATCGGTATCAAGAAATCTCTTTTTAAGTAAAGCTTTATCTCTTTCCTATTCATCCCCGATTAAGATGAACGCAGCCGCCTTTCAATATATGTATGACAGTGCGGGTAAAGCTTATTTGGACTGCGCCAATAATATTTTCCATGTTGGCCATGGTCATCCCAGAGTTGTGGAGGCGGCCCAACGGCAAATGGCGAAATTAAATACCAACACCAGATACTTATATGAGGCCTTAAACCAATATGCTGAAAATCTATTGTCGAGGTTCGATGCTAGGCTGAATAAAGTGTTTTTTGTGAATTCGGGAAGTGCAGCTACTGATCTTGCCCTTCGGTTGGCCAGAAATTACACTGGCACCAATAAAACACTTGCAATGGATTATGGTTACCATGGAAATACGGCTGCTGCAATTGAGGTGAGTGCCTATAAGTTTAATGGTAAGGGAGGCTTAGGAAAAGCTGAACACGTTGCTTTAGCCCCAATTAATCAGAATGATGACCAAAATGTAATTGAAAGCGCCATATCATCTGGTGCAAGAACGTTTATTGCAGAATCCATTGTAGGCTGCGGAGGTCAGGTGCCATTGGAAACCAATTATATACAATCAATTCATAAAGCAATAAAAAAGGCTGGAGGAGTAAATATTGCCGATGAGGTCCAAACAGGATTCGGCAGGGTGGGAACACATTTTTGGGCTTACGAAACCCAGGGCCTCAATCCAGATATTGTGGTTCTTGGTAAACCGATCGGGAATGGTCATCCATTAGCAGCCGTTGTCACCACCGACGAGATTTCATCTGCCTTCGATAACGGAATGGAATTTTTTAGCTCATTCGGGGGCAATCCGGTTTCATGTGTGATTGGTCAGGCTGTTCTTGATGTGATCCATGAAGAAAAACTCCAACTGAATGCTTTAAATGTGGGGGAATATCTACGGGAGCAATTGACTGAACTACAATCGAAACATGAAATTATTTCTGATGTGAGGGGCACCGGACTGTTCCTTGGCATTGAACTAAAAAGAGATAATGAACCTGCTACCGATAAAGCATCAAAACTTATTGACGACCTCAAAGAGGATGGCATCCTTCTAGGAATAGATGGACCAGGGCGCAACGTTATAAAATTTAAGCCACCCATGTGCTTTAACCAATCCAATGCAGATGAGTTGGCAGAAAAGTTGGATTTGGCCCTGAGATAATACCTAAGCTATCCTCTTCCTCTGGGTTGCTAGCTAGAAACCCCTGCTATTCATATCTCAAAGAATCAACCGGGTTTACCCTGCCAGCTTTTAGTGCTTGAAAAAGAATAGTAAGCATCGCAAAAGCCGTCACTCCCAGTAATGTCATTATAAAAATCAGGGGCGAAATATTGACTTTGTATGCAAAATTATCCAACCAACCAGACATGCCGATTATTGCCAAAGGTGAGGCAATTACGAACGCTATTATAATCAGTTTGAGAAAATCAGATGAGAGAATACCAATTACACTATTTACTGAGGCCCCCAATATTTTTCTGATTCCAAACTCTTTGGTTCTACTGACAACGGCATACGAAGCCAAACCGAATAAACCGATGCCGGCAATCAATATTGTTAAGAACGTAAAGGCCCTTACAATAAATTGTAATTGCTCTTCTGACCTATACAACTTATCGATTCGTTCATCGAAAAAAGTGAAAGAAAAAGGTTCGTTCGGATCAAAAGTAGCCACTGTTGATTCTATAAAATTGATAGTCTCATCAAAATTTCCACCTCCTAGTTTAATCGAGTAAGTACCTGACCAATCAGGATTCATAAACAGGACTATCGGGTTAATCGGCTCATGAAGCGACCTGAAATTAAAATCCTTTACCACTCCGATTATGTTCCCAGTCCAGCCCAAAGATTCTGGCCCAGTCACTTTTTTGCCTACAGGATCTTCCCAACCAAGCTGTCTTGCACCTTCTTCATTTATGATGTATGCGCCGGTAATATCGGAAGCTATATCATCCGAAAAATTCCTGCCTTCAACAATTTGCATTCCATAGGTTTCTACAAAATTGTGATCTACTTCAAGAACCCTGAACCCTGGTTGCGTTTGGGCGTCAAAATCTTCAAAAATGAAGGGTAAGCCCCAATCACCACCACCTGGTGTGTTACCTGAGAAGGAAACATTAAGAATGTTGGGATGATTATTTAATTCAACAGTGAGCGCCTTATATTTAGTCCGTAGCGCCTGGCTGTTGGTTGATAAATTAATAATCTGTTCCTGATCAAACCCCAGATCCTTGTTCTTCATGAAATCAACTTGTTGAAAAATAATCAATGAGGCCAGTATTAGTGCAATGGACAACGTAAACTGAAATACCACCAAAGTTTGACGAAGTCTTGATTTTGCTGAGAATTTCACCACATCTTTCAAGACCCTGGCTGCCTGAAAAGATGACAAATAAAATGCCGGGTATAGCCCAGCCAGAGCCCCAACCAAAATTGAACCTATGATCATCCATGGCAAAAAAGCTTTGTAATCCAGAAACAGGTTTTGGCTTATTTCCTGATTGAAATATGGTAAACACAGTTCTACCAAACCCGTCGCTATAATTAGTGACAGTAAACTAAAAACTACCGATTCAGCTATGAATTGAGAAACCAACTCAGACTTTGCAGCACCATTAGCTTTTCTTACTCCCACTTCTTTAGCCCTTGAAGCAGCTCTGGCGGTAGAGAGATTTATAAAATTGATAGCAGCGATGATCAATACGAACACTGCAAGGCTACTGACTATGTAGACATACAGCATATCCCCTGTTGGCCCAATCTCCCTAAAGAGTTTGGAATGAAGGTAGATTTCTGGTAGTGATTGTAACACGAATGGTTTGGCTGCAGCTCTCTGCGCATCTGTTAGGGAATTATAATTCTCAAGAAATGATGAAGAGCTCTCCAACACAACATGCAATACGCTTTTCTCAACTTTTTCTGGGTTAGCACCTTCAGCCAACATCAGATAAGTATAACCCTGGTTTCTCTGCCAATCGTTGGGGTCTGAAATAGTGTGATTTTCCATTGGGGTAAGAAAATCGAAATCGACATGTGAATTTGCCGGAGTATCTTCCATAATCGCCACCACTTCAAAAGGCTCTTCTACGTAGGTGCCGTTGCTGATAAGTATGCTTTCGCCAATAGGATCAGAATCAGCAAAATACTTGGTCGCTAATGACTGGCTAAGTACGATTGTATTAGGCTTATCAAAAGTTGGTTTTGCTCCTCGAATTATTTTGAAATCGAACATATCAAAGAAATCGGGATCGGTGTTGTAGCCATTGTTCTCAGCTACATTTTGATCCCCAATTTTAAATACAGAACCACCGAAGTAGGCCAATCTTGCCATCTTTGATACTTCGGGAATCCGATCTTTGAAAACCTTGCCAGCACCAGTGTAAATTTTAGCGATGCCCCCACCAGAATAGCCCTGTCCCATCATTGCCACCCTATAGATGGCGGCCTTGTTAGTGTGAAAACTATCGAAACTTAATTCGAAGTGAACGTAAACCAACATCATGATGCTGGCTGCCAAACCGACCGCCAGGCCTACAATATTGATTAATGAGTAGGTCTTGTTCTTAAGGGCATTTCTAAAGGTGACTTTAATGTAATTCCTGAGCATGGGAGTTCAATTTGAGGTTACACTGCAACAACTAAACAATGGTTACGCACATCCTCATTGCAATCTCAATACCAATTTTTATTTAACTGAAAATCAGTTAGTTAGAAATGTATGGCCGGAATTACCGCATCCTTGATTGGTCGCTGGCGGTCAGTATCGATCGTTTGAGCCCCAAAAATTGATCACTATTGAAACCTATCTTCTTTGATAGAAAATCTGCGCACAAATTACCAGAACTGGCATTCTACCGACTTTAACCGAGTGGTTTTTATTATAATTTTAAATTACAAAATGAAAGCATTCATTGGTTTAGTGGCATTAGTGCTGATCGGCTGTGTAGGTACAGAGGTAGAAAGGTTCCTTCCGCAAAATGTAAGAATTGATAATTTCCCCACTGATCTTGTTGAGGGCCATAATTTTCAATTAAAGGCTATCTATTTCGATTCCGTTGGCAATTCAAGCTCACCAGCGTTTCAATGGCAGTCATTGACTCCCGAAATATTGTCTATAAATACTGAAGGTCTGATTAGGGGCTTACAACCCGGATTAGGCACTATTGAAGTGACTTACGAGGGTCTGAATGCCACCGTTGACGTTGAAGTGATCAAGAAACTCGCAACTGAAGTCAGTATTCAGGCTGCACCACAATTAGTAAATCTCGGTGAAACACATCAGCTTAGAGCTGTTTGCTTTGATCAGCAAGGTTCTACAGACGCCATCACCTTCAACTGGTCATCAACTAACCCTGACGCAATTAACGTCAATCAAACAGGTGAAATCAGATCTTTAGGTGAGGGATCAGCATGGGTTATTGCTGTTTTCGATGGCATCAGTGACAGCGTTAATATTAATGTCGTAACACCCGAAATATCGATTATCGGCCTTCCGGATAAGATTGATCTGGGGGAAACGGTCCAAATGAGATTTGATTATTCTGATGCTTCAGGCATTAGTAACGATATCGGTGCAACCTGGTCAAGTTCTGACGAAACCATTGTTTCAGTTGACCCAACAGGACTATTAACTGCATTGAATCCTGGTGAGGCGACAATCTCTTTGAACTATGAAAATACTTCATCTTCAAAAACGGTCAGTATAATTGAACCAGCAATTGAAATCCCTAACCTTCCTGATACCATTGGCCTTAGTCAGGTGATTGTATTAGCCCCTACCTTAAAGAATTCGGAAGGTTCATTTACGGATCTTGAGTTCGTATTGACCTCTTCTGATCCGTCGGTTGTAGCAATTGAAAATGGTGAACTAATGGCCGTGGGTGTGGGTGAAGCTTTAATAACGGTTTCTTTTGGTTCAATTACCCATCAAATTTTGGTAAGAATTGAGGATAGTGCAAATCTGGAAAATACTGTCTCAATCGAGGTTTTTCCAGAAAAAATCAATGTAACTGATAAGGCACAACTGACTGCTGCCATCAGAAATAACATGGGTGACGCGGTTGAGGGGGAAATTATCTGGAGTTCGTCAAATGAGTCGATAGTGAGTGTTACTACCAGCGGGGAAATTACAGCACATAAGTCTGGTGAGGTGATGATAACTGCGACTGCAGGCTCAAAAAATGATGAGGTGACCATTAACGCAATACAGCCACAGATAGCCATTACAGATTATCCGAAATCAATAGTTATGGGAAATAGTGCTCAATTAACAGCGCAATTCACCGATGCATCCGGGTCATCTGATGATCTGAGTTTCGCCTGGTCGTCTTCCCAATCAGGGATTATCTCGATTAGTTCTGCTGGGGTGATAACTGCCCACGCCTCGGGGTCAGCAATAATTCAGGTATCCTATATGTCACTCAATGATTTTGTTACCATCAATGTATTGGCTCCACGAGTTGAGTTTACAAACAGGCCCACTATGATGGCACCCGCCAGCAGTTTTCAGGCATCGGCAGTTTTCATAGAAGCTAACGGCACTCAATCCACTCCAAATTTTATATGGTCTTCAACAAATGAAGATGCGATTTCAGTTGATCAAACAGGGTTGCTTCTGTCAGGTGAATCAGGTTCTGCTACCATTAAAGTGGAACACAATGGCTTTTTTGATGAAGCCGTAGTTACGATTGATGCAACTGCAAGTGGCGAATCACGAAATGGAACCCTTGAAGGTGTAAGTGGTTATGACATTAGTGGTGACATAAGGCTGTATGAGATGGATGGTACAGTATTTCTTGAAATCACTGATCCTTCGATTGAAGGCCCCGGGCCTTTTTATTATTTAAGCAATCAATCCAACATTGTATCCGGAGGATATCAGGTTTCTGAATCCAAAGCGGTGACTACTAGTGGGGCTGTCACATTTGAACTTCCATCTGAGATCAACTTAAATACCTACGACTATGTTATTGTTTGGTGTATGCCCTTTAGTGTAACCTTAGGCAGAGGGCAATTTGACTAATTGATAAACTATATAATATCAGCCAGCCTTTCTTTTCTCATCGGTATTCTTAGATGCCCTACCAGTTGCCTTCTGCATGGGCTTTTTCGGGGCAGCCCACACCGGAGTGGACTCAGTAGATAACTCAAGCAAATCGCTTTTCCCTTTGTAGGATATGCCAAACTCATTCAGTAAAGAAATCATCTGCCTATAATCATTGATGTGGTCCTCCTGAATGAAGTCCGCATCTGTGGCATGGACTTCTTCGGTTAGGGCTACTGCCTTTATCAATAACTCCAAAAACTTATTAGTAAACTCACTTTCCTGTGCATTGGCCCTTTTTGCTTTAGAATCCCCTCTCAGGTTAGCATCATTACGCAAGTTTTCAAAATGCCCTTTAAGTGTAAGTTTCGATAGTGAGTCCATAGTTATTGATTTACAGGGTTTTAAAAATACAAACAAAATTTTATTTGGCAAGCGTTTCTGATAAAGATCGGATTATATCAAGCGCATTGGCTTTCTCATTCATTGGTGCCGTTTCCTTGTATTTCAGAAAAGTTTCAATCGCCTCATCAATCTCTCTATTCATAGCCAGAACCAGCCCAAGGTTGTAGTAGCCATTAGAAAAATCGGGATTAATGGTAGTAGACATTTCATAATGAACTTTTGCCAACTGTAGGTTACCGATTTCTGAAAACAGGTTTGCTAAGTTGTAGTGCGCTTCATAATGACGTGGGTCATTTTTGAGACATTGAGTAAATGCATCAATCGCCTTTGAACTCTCCCCTTTCTCTGAATGGATTATGCCAATATTGCAAAACGCATCGGCAACATGATCCTTGTCTTTAATTGCTTTTGAATAAGATTCTAAAGCCGATTCTATATCTCCCTTGTCTTCAAAAGCCAGGCCCATTTCGAAGGGTGGTAAATTTGGTTTTAATGATACAACCTTCGCTTCTGAAGGCTGATTGAAAATATTTAATTGGCCAAAATCTTCAAGATTGATCTTTTTCCTGCCACGTTTTACTACGGCTTTCTTATAACCAAATTTGGTAGGTGAAGTGGGTGCAAACTTGACAACCTTGGCCATTATGATTGATAGTTGTGAATTTCTAAAAACCTATTTTTAAGCACTCTTTTTTATCTTCTTTTCACTCTCATCTTCAACTTCTGACTCCTCACCAGTTGCTTTTTGCATTGGTTTTTTATCAGCTTTCGCCTTGTCAATACTAGCTTTAAGTGCGGTCATAATATCAACTACTTTAGGTTCTTCTTCCTCAACAGTAACAATTTCTTTACCCTCTATTTTTGCATCAATCATTTCTTTTAATGCCCCATTGTATTTGTCTTCCATCTTAATCTCCTCAAACTTTTTAGTCATGGAATCCACTAACATCTTTGACATTTTTAACTGCTCTTCATCAGCCTCTTCCTCTGATAAATTTGGCACTTCACCCATGCTTCGCACTTCATTAGGATATCGCAACTTGTAAAGCAAAAGGCCTTTTTCATGTGGGGTAAGTAGTACCACGCTCTCCCTGTCCCTAAGAACTACCTTCCCTACTCCTACTTTACCAGACTCTTTCAAGGTTTTACACAGCAACGCATAAGTTTTGGCGGCCACATCACCATCAGGGCCAGCAAAATACGGAGAATCAAAAAGGGTATGGTGCACTTCAGTGGCATCAACAAACCCCTCAATTTCAATTAGGCGGGTGCTTTTCAACTTCACTTTGTCGAAGTCTTCAGGTTCAATAATCACATATTGACCGGGTTCATATTGATAGCCCTTTACGATATCTTCTGTCTTGAGCACCTCCCCTGTTAACTTATCCCGCTTCTCATACTTCACTGGGTTATTCCCCTCTTTTGATAGCAGGTTAAAAGAAACCTTTTCACTTGTATCAATAGCATTGTAAATCCTGATGGGAATTGTTACCAGCGAGAACTGAATATGACCTTTCCAAATAGCTCTCATATCTTGTTTATTTTATTGGCTAAAGATAGCCATTTTGTAAAAAATGAGCTTTTATGAGGATCGAACAGGCTTGTATTTCGGGGACATAAAAATAATTTAGTTGTTACAACAACTATTTCCGTTTAGGCCTCGTAGCTTTGCAGAAATTTTCAATTAGCCATGTTTGATTTCACTCAAATTCTATCAGTAACACTTATTCTTTTCTCAGTCATTGATATTCTGGGAAGCATACCTGTTATAATAAAACTTCGCAAGGAATCTGGTCATATTCAGTCCGAAAAAGCGACAATAGTTGCCGGTGTTATTATGATTGTTTTCCTGTACCTGGGTGAAAAAATACTTCAACTCTTTGGTATAGACGTGGAGTCTTTCGCTATTGCGGGGGCATTGGTGATGTTTATTATCGGAATGGAGATGGTACTTGGCAGGGCGTTTTTTAAATCAGATGAAGTGCAGGATGGCAGCCATTCAATTGTTCCCATTGCTTTCCCTTTAATCGCCGGTGCCGGAACAATGACCGCATTAATTTCATTAAGGGCGGAGTTTGAAATGGCCAACATACTTATTGGTGTAATAATTAACCTTCTCCTGGTTTATGTAGTCCTTAAAACTTCGGGATGGCTTGAAAGAAAACTTGGCACCGCTGGCTTTAATATCATCAGAAAAGTTTTTGGGATTATCCTCTTGTCTATCGCTATCAAAATGTTCAAGAATACGCTGATAACCATTACGGCAGGCATCTAAGTAATGATCACTTCCTACCAAAATCAGCAGGGATTTCACCCCAGGCTCTGGTTTCCCATTTTAGGATTCTGTTCTTGTAAGTATTTGAATTCAGCCAGTCTTCAGCTCTTTCGATAAGATCGAAGAGCTGCATGTTGTTTTCAGTAATTTGCTGCTTTGTTTTTGCTTTTTTGTTCCTGACCCAACTCATGGCTGTTCGGCTGTCAGAATAAATAGGCAACTCTATTTTTTTTTGCTGGCAATACGCCAGAGCGTGGACAATTGCTAAAAACTCACCAATGTTGTTGGTTCCATCTTTATATGGGCCTTTTAAAAAGAGCTCTCTGCGAGTTTTAACATAAACCCCTTTATACTCAACTTCGTTTGTGTTTGAACTGCTGGCGGCATCTACTGCGATGCTGTCGAGAATTGGGTTTCCAATCCTTGCTAATTCCGCCGGGGTTAGCGCCTTTTTCGGAACCTCCTTGCCTATATAATCTTTCATGTTGCCTTTAAAAGCCTTCTCTGCCATTTCCCTTGAAGGAAACGATTTGTAGACTGCTCCCTCAAAGGCATTGATTTGCTTTTTGCAATCGTCCCAGTTGGAGAAAACACCCGTTTTTCGCCCCCTCCAAACCACATAAAACTTTGGTGATTTAGCCATTAGCTTAAAGGCACAGTTTGATGGCTGGCAGGGTCAACTTCCCGCTCCTCAAACTTAACCCCGTATTGTTCCAGTTCATTCAAAATTGGGTCATAAAGGTCTTTCTCAATCGGCACCTTAACTCCCCTGGAGTTTATTTTTCCGGTCAGGATCATTTTGGCAGCGATGCCAAGGGGCAAACCAACCGTTTGGCTCATGGCAGTATTTTTAGAACCCTTTCCTTCTAAAACCATGTGCGAAAGAATCTGTCTTGGGTTGCCCTTTTCTAAGAAATCAAATTTGTGGAACATGACAATCATATCCTTTTCATCTGGCTTCAATGTCCACTTCTTTTTGAGGATATGTTCTAAAATCTGTGCTGGTGTACCCTTATCAAGCCCAATCGGTTCATGGCTGAAAATATCCAACCACCTTAACCTTAACATTACTTCAGCTTCTATATCAATGTTGAGGTAATGGGCCAGTTTTAATTCTACAGAATCATTAGGATTGAAATATAGAAACGAGTTGATAAATTCCCGATGGCTCATATCTTTAACACCATCTATCTCATAAGTGTCGTCCGTAGCACCAAGCTGAACGAAAATATTCCAGGCCTTGCAGAAACCTGGTCGCCTTAGAGTTCCCCGGTACAAAGTCCCGATCCCCTGAAGCTTATAAACATCGAGGTATTTTAATGAATCACGGTTGGCATAACCTTCAAAATATCCATAGCCCGGAACATGGATCATCTCATAACGTCGAAACAATCTATGATATGGAATGTATTTCAGCTTTTCTTCCTGAATGAATTTGACGATGCCCTGACCGGCCAAAACAACGTTTCTTGGGTTCCAAGTGAATTTATAGTGCCAGGGGTTATCATCATCTGGATTAGGTGCAAGTAAACCACCAGTAAAAGTTTCAAAGCCCCTAAGTTCAAAACCTTTCTCTCTAATTTGATCCAGGATTTTCATGCCTGACATGTGGTCGATCCCGGGATCCAAACCACATTCCATTATCATTATCTTATCCTTATCCTTAAATTTTTGATCAAGGGCTTTGATCTCATCTGATACATACGAAGCTGTGATCATGTCAACACCATGTTCTGCACAGCATTCTGCTGCCAAAACATGAAACCTTGCCGGCACCATCGAGATAACTAAATCAGCCGCCGCTATTTCCTGATTTCGCTGGTTTTCATCATTAATATCACACTGAAAGGCTTCTCCATTCGGATGTCCATTTAAGCAGTCTTGTGCTAATTGTACATTGAATTCACCAACCCTGATTTTCCAATTGTTGGGAACACTTTCCTTAAGTAGATAATCGATTAGTGAGTTTGACGATCGTCCTGCTCCGAGGACTAAAATTTTTTTCATTTATGGGAGTAAGGTTGTAAACGAGATGCCAAATTAGTAAGGAACAAGTGGCCAGAACAAACTTGATTCATTTACAATTCATCTAATCTCATTTTAGCTATTTCATCTTTCAACTTAGGAATGTCTTTTTGAATAATCCCCCATATAAGCTCATCCTCAACTGAATCATATGCATGACTTATTAAGTTTCTCAACCCAATTATCCTTTTATATGAAGTGATTTTAATGCCTGGGTTTAATTAAACCAAATTCCCAACTGCTTCACCAATAATTTCCAGGTCACGTTCTGTCGCCCTTTTGATGAGAAAGTCTTTTTGATATAACCGAAAATTGTTTTGAACTCTTTCCTTTATCGTTTCAATCTCTTCAATAATCGCCTCAATGTCCAATATGAACTTTAAGGATTTAGGATTCATACAATGGGATTTTTTGTTTATTGATTTCTTTGATTAAAACTGGGTTTCTCAATGACTTTTCAGAAACCAAATCCACCTTTCTGTTAAGCAATACACCCAACTTATCGGAAAGGTCAAAGTAGTTATCAGCATAATCCAGAAGATCGATAGAATCCGAAAACCTTACTAATAAGTCAATATCGCTGAACTTATCGAAATCGTTTCTAGTTCCTGATCCAAAAATATAGCATGACTCAACCTGATGGAGCTTACACAACTCACCCAATTCTTGTCTGTGTTTTTCAATTTCCGGTGCCATCTCTCAAAGTTAATAAGAACGAAGTCTTGTTACTAAATCCCCTCAAAAACATCCATGATTTTTAATGCCACACCATTGGTCCAGCCGAATCCATCTTGTGTTGGATATTCACCACCGCCGGCTTCAACTTCTAAATCGGCAACATTATACTTCTCCATCATTTTACCAGTTTCGGCAAAAACCTCTCTGTTGATTTTCATCCACCGGGAAGCAATTTCTCTGGCCAAATCATCATGTCCATAATTAAGCAGGCCTTTGATCGCCATCCATTGAAGGGGGGCCCATCCATTCGGAAAATCCCATTGCTGACCAGATTCAACCAAGGTGGTTACAACCCCTCCATCAAGGAGCAACTGATCCCGAATTGCCATCGCAACTAAATCTGCTTTTTGCTGATCAGCCACTTCGAAAAACAAGGGTGCAGCTGTAGCAGCTGTAATAAATTCTGATGACTTTTCTTCTTCCCACAAATAATCCGTGTAATACGCCAGCTCATCATTCCAGAAAATGGCATTAATAGCCAGTTTTCTGGCATCAGCTTTTTCCTCGAAAATATCAGCCAAATCAGATTCACCCTCTGCTGCGTAAATTGCGGCAATTGATGATTCTAAATGGTATAGCAAACAGTTAAGATCAATAGGGAGCACATCGGTTGTCCTGATGGTCGACAAATTTTCATAATCTGAGAACCAACGGGTGCTAAAATCCCATCCAGACTCTGCACCAGCTTTTAAATGGCGGTACAACTGCTCAGTGTCATCAGCCTGTTCGCCCAACTCAAAATCTTCCTTATATGATTCGGGTCGGGGCTCAACCACGTCGTCCCAAAACCGGTTCAAGGTATAATCACCAAGTTTAACCACCCGGTTTGCGCTGTTTTGATTCTCAGATATTTCATGAACCCCATTCATCCAAAAAGCATATTCTTTTTCTAGCTGCGGCCGATATTTGAAAACTGATTCAACCCCTTCGATTTCAGCCAATAGCATCACCATTGAGGAGAAAAATGGTGGTTGTGATCGGCTGAGATAGTAAGTTCTGTTACCGTTGGGAATATGCCCATAGACATCGATCAGGTATGCAAAATTGTCCACCATATTTTTGATTAGGTCTACCCTACCAGAGACTTCTAAACCAAGCATAGTGAAGTAACTGTCCCAATAATAAACCTCCCTGAAGCGACCTCCAGGAACAACATATGGGTTTGGCAGTGGCAGTAATGAACCTGAAACTTCTGTTGTGTCCGGTTGGCGGGTCAAGTAATCCCAATGGTTAGGTAGGTGCTCTTCAAGTGTAAGGTTGGCGTTGTCAATTGCTGGTAAATCAATCTCGGGAAAGCGATTGAAATTCTCTTTAACAAAAACCTTAAGATCTGTAACCCCAGCAGAATAGGATTTGTTAATATCGGTAATTGTGTACTTAGGGGTGTAATCAACGAATGTTTTACCATCTGGGAATATTCTTTGCATCTGGACATCATGGAATAACTGGCCGAGGTCTTTATTGGGATAATAGAGGCCACTCTGGTATGGCTGTTTTCCTTGCTTTTGATCTTGTTGAGAACAGGCTGATAATACAGCTATAATGAAGAGTGAAAGAAATCTATTCATGGTTGAGTTTTTTAATATTAAGCAATACAAAGAAAATATAATCTTTAAGACCGCCATCTAATTGCCCTTTCAGGCTAATTCTTTAACAATCCTATAGTTCTTAAAGCCTCCAATTAGATTGCCGTTCAGAAATGTATGCTCTATCCAACTCAAAAACCTGTACCAAAGCTGCTCATGCTTGTACTTTGGCCTTGAAGCTCTGATAGTTCCTTCATATTGTAGTTGATTTTGCCAATCGAATTTGGAAACCCTCTCTTGCATTACCTTGGGATGACTAGCCGCAAATTTTGCTAAACGATTAAGCGGCCCATAATCGAATTTATCCGGAATTGACTTTCTTGATTGTTCAAATAATCCCTTTTGAGCTAACCAGGGGTTACCTGTTCTCGCTTTTTGAGTCATTGTTTCTGGTGGCCGCACCCACCCATAATGGTAGATGGTTGCAGGAATTCTAGCCACTTTTAATTTGGTTGTTCCCCCCTTCTTAATGTAATCGTCAAATGACCCCTTATGGGTGCTAAACCTGCGAAATGATTGGGCATCTCTCCATGAGTGAATCTTCGGATCATTTCTGATCACCCTGATTTCCCTTGGGTACCAATTGTGAGCCCTATGAAAATGATGATAATCTCCCCAGAAGTGTAAATACTCAAACAACAATCCCTCAACCATGGGGTCATCTTTGCATTTTTCACAAGCTGATAAAATCGTTTTGTGGTCATTTTCGTGAACCACTTCATCATTCTGAAGATAAAATAGCCAATCTCCATTACAGTGTTTTTTAGCCACATCAGTTTGTTCGGCATAAACTGTATTATTGGGATATTTCTCTTTGTCCCATGTGGAGCGGACAATTTTGATTTTGGCAGAGTTTATCGACTCGATCAATTCAAGGGTTTGATCATTATTATCGCAATCCCCAACAACAACTATAAATTCATCGACGATTGGTAATATTGATTCAATCGATTCCTTTACTGGGAAATAAAATTTTTGGGCATTGCGTGAAAAAGTAAAGCCAGATATAGTCATCAGTTGCGTACCAATTAAATCAATAACACATTGGAGGTGTAAATATGCATTTAACATTAAAGTCAAATGCTTACATTGATTTTATAAATACTCAAATATGAAACACATCCTCTTAATAGCATTTATTCTATTTTCATATATCCCAATATTTGCTCAGGAAATAAAAGCCCTTGTGGGCGGTACATTAATTGATGGCTTCGGTGGAACTCCGATCCAAAATAGCGTCGTCATTATTGAAGATGAGCGAATTAAGGCGGTGGGCACTCAAGGATCGCTTGAAATCCCACCAAATGCTGAAATCATTTCTACTGAAGGAATGAGCGTATTACCCGGACTTTGGGAAAGTCATGCCCATCTGCAGTTAAACGGCCATGCTGATTATGCACATTGGCGGCCTACTTACAGGCACTTATTTGGATCTGTGATCATGCCTTCATCTGCACACCAGCTGCTTATGGCTGGTGTCACCAGCGCCAGGGATTTAGGTGGGCCTCTGGAGGAATCTCTTGACGTGAGAGACCGGATAAATCGAGGGGAAATCCCCGGACCGACACTTTATGTTTCTGGCCCATTTATTCAAAAGAAGCCATATCCTGGAACGGAGTTTTACCGATGGGGGGTAGATGGACCAGATGATGCGAGAAAAAAGGTGAAGAAACTAGCTGATGCCGGTGTGGATATTATCAAATTTATCGATCACGACCTCATGACTATGGAGGAGGCCAGGGCAGCTGTTGATGAAGCCCACAAACATGGACTGCCTGTAGTAGCCCATTCCCATCGGCCTGAAGAAATCCGTAGAGGGTTAATTCTTGGTGTAGATAATTTTGAGCATACTGGCCTTTCATCTGCACCGGAATATCCTGAAGATGTGATGAAGATGTTGGTTGAAAGGACTGCTCAAATGAATAAAGGGCCGCTCTATTGGACACCTACAATTGAAGGCCTCTACAATTATGAATACGTTCGGGACAACCCCGAAAAGCTGGACAATGATTCCTGGCACCTCGGCCTGCCAGATTCAATTATTGTAGACATCAAGCAGTCGTTCCAGCATCCTGGCAGACTACCCTATTTTCAACTGACCCCAATTCGAAGGCCAACGCTTCAACATAAATTTAACCAGCTTCAAAAGGCTGGGGTGGTAATGTTGATAGGCACCGATAGCGGCATTCCTATGAAGTTCCATAGTCAATCTACGTGGAATGAATTGGATGTTTGGGTAAATGAATTTGGCTATGACCCACTGCTTGCTATCAAAGCTGCGACTTACTGGCCAAGCAAAATGATGAAGGTTGACGATGATTATGGAACGGTTAGTGAAGGCAAATATGCTGATATCATAGCCGTAAAAGGCGATGTGCTTCGCTATATTGAGATTCTTTCAGATGTAGACTTTGTGATGAAACATGGTAAGGTGGTAAAAGGAGGCGAGTAGTGCTAGTGAATTTTACCCACATTAAGACCATAATCTTTGATCTTGGAGGTGTTATCATTGATTTAGATGTGAAGGCCTCAATTGATCAGCTTGCTATGCTTACTGGGATCGAAGGGAACAAAATCCTTGAAGAATACGACTTCTTTAAACAATTCGAAAAAGGCCAGCTTACTGATGAGGAATTTAGAAAACAGCTTCAGAATATAAGCCAAAATGAATTGTCGGTCCAACAAATTGACAATGCCTGGAACGCCATGCTGATAGATATCGATCCACGCAAACTACAAATTGTTAAAGCCCTCAGCTCCCGATATCAAACAATTGTATTGAGCAATACAAACAACATTCATGTTCAGGGGTTCAATGAAATATTGTTTATGAAAACTGGTGAACGGGACTTAAATAAGTTCTTTGATACGGTCTATTATTCGCATGATTTAAAAATGAGGAAACCTGATTTAGAGATTTACGAATATGTCTTAAATCAACATGAATTGAAACCAGAAGAAACCCTATTTTTGGACGACAATAAAGTCAATCTTGATGCCGCCCAGAAATTAGGTATACAGACACACCATATTGATCACCCCGAAAAAGTATTTGAGATATTTAAAGCATGGATGTAAACCAGGAAGAGGTAGAGCAGCTTAAAGAGGAGTTGGAAGAACAGGAAAAGAAAAAGAAACGCAAAGAGCTCATCCGGTTTTGGGGTTTGTTGGCACTTACATTACTGGCGACAACTATGTCGGGTGCGGAATGGATTACTTTGAAATACGTTTTCCTCTCCGAACCCTTCAACATGACATGGGCTGATTTTGCCAAAGGGTTCGAGTACTCAATTCCTTTTTTGCTCATTCTTACCTGCCATGAGTTTGGTCATTATCTAACAGCAAGGCACTACAAGATCAATGTTTCATTGCCATTATATATACCGATGTGGTTGCCAATCGGTACCACTATTGGAACATTCGGTGCTTTCATTCGCATTAGGGAAAAGATAAAAAGCAGGATCCAATATTTTGACATCGGCATTGCTGGCCCTCTTGCAGGATTTGTAGTAGCTCTTGGGGTACTTTATTATGGTTTTTCTAACCTTCCTGAACCAAATCATATTTATGACATCCATCCAGAATATGAGGTTTTTGGGGAGGATTATGGTGAAATCGTTTATTCTAAAGATACTTTTATCCTAAAAACAGAATTCGCCAAGGTTAAACCTGACTTGGCTGAATATTACCCTGATACGGCCTATCGATTTACTACCGCTACACCATCCATTCGCCTGGGAAATAACCTGATTTTCGATTACTTCAAAAAGCATGTTGCGGACCCAAAGCTTTTACCTAATGATTTCGAGATCATGCATTATCCATGGCTTTTTGCAGGCTATTTGGCCCTATTTTTTACTGCATTGAACCTCTTACCCATTGGTCAATTGGATGGCGGTCATATTTTGTATGGATTAATTGGCAGAAAGAACCACACCTATGTATCCTCAATATTATTCGTTGGTTTTGTCTATTATGCGGGCCTGGGAATGATAGATTTCAGTGAGCGTTTTGAAGATATGATGATAACGTTTCCGCTCTATCTCTTCTTTCTTTATATCTGCTTCTATTCCATGTTTGAGGACAAAAGGAATAGAATGATGCTGGCTGTGATTGTTTTTGCCTCTCAATTTTTTACAAAATTCTTTATTCCAGATGTTGCAGGTTATGAAGGCTGGCTGGTCTTTGCTTTCTTAATCGGCAGGTTCCTTGGTGTAAAACACCCCAGTGCAGAAAAAGATGAACCCCTTGACTTGCAACGTCAAGTTTTAGGTTGGATTGCTCTGCTCATTTTCATAGGCAGTTTCAGCCCCAGGCCATTTGTATTCGGATAAGTGTTGTTAGGGAATTCTTTTTTTATCTTTCAATAAATGGTGGGCATCCTTCTCCATATAAGCACCCTTCAGGTAGTCAATATTGTGCTTGTGCTGGCGCTGCTTTTCCTCGTCTATCGCTATTTTGAATCCACCTGGTCATATAAAATAAGTAAGCCATTTGCATGGGAAGAAGCAATGAAAAAAGGGGAAGTATCAAAGGGGTTGGTAAAGCTGGAGAGGAACTATCGGGACAGAGTGAGATTCTACAATTTTTGGTTTCAAATAAAAGAGCTTGATAAGCAAAATGTACAAGGAGCTTTTGCTGAGTTAGGCGTTCATCAGGGAGAAACGGCCAAAATCATTCATCAAATGGCACCGGAAAGGAAGCTTTACTTATTTGATACTTTCGAAGGGTTTAGTAAAAGTGATCTTGATCAAGAAGATCAAAACGATGAGCGTTTTTCCCCCACCATGTTTTCAGATACAAGTGTAAATGAAGTAGCTCAGTATATCGGAGGAAACAGTAACATTACATTTAAAGCGGGGCTTTTTCCTGAAACAACAGCAGGGCTTGAAAATGAACAATTCGCTTTTGTGAATATCGACGCCGACTTATACGCTCCCACTCTTGAAGCCCTCCGCTTTTTCTATCCCAGATTATCAGCTCAGGGGGCCCTCATCATTCATGATTATTATCACAACTGGGATGGGGTAAAAAAAGCAGTTGATGAATTTATGCCAACTATTCCAGAATCACTGATCGCAATCCCTGATTGGCAGGGAAGCGTAATGATTGTAAAGAACGGCTAAATTTTTAAACCCAATTTATTGGGGTGCATTCAAATAAAACACAAATGAAAGCAGGTATTATAATTGGAATTTTGGTAGTAGTTGGAATTATGTATTTCATTTTCAAAAATGAAGGGGGAAACGACCACACCGTACGAGTTGCTAAACAAATTCAACTTGAGGAATTAGAGTCAGTAATGACTGACTTACTAAATGGGAAATTAGAATACGACTTTTTCGGAATTACATCAAATGGAATTGACTGTATTTATTTCGCTGATGATGGTGGAAAAATCAATATTGAATTTGAGGTTATGACAAATGAACAAAAACCTTATGTTGATAAGATTACTGACTTCGCTAAAAGGAATAATTATAATCTGATAAAAACAACCTACGGAAATAAACCTCATTACTCTGAACTAAAAGAAGCGCCAGTTTATAAACTCGAATTAAACGCTGACAAAAGTAAAGCGACACAAATCGGAACAGAGATAATGAAAACTATTTTTAACAAAAATGAATTGACAAAATTAGATGTTGTTCCATAAATAAAAACGTATGCTAACAATGGATACAAAAAAATAGCCCTAACCAATCAAACCGTTCCTACGCTTTTTTTAGCCGGAACGTTGTGGTGCATAAAAACACATAAATGAAAAGAACACTTGAAGAACAGCGAATTGAATTTGCCGATCAAAAATTCCTTGCTACACCTCTAGCTGGTTTAATTGTTTGGACTATAATTGGCTTTGTTGGAATATTTTTCTCTGATTTTATCGCAGTATGGTCAATTTTTATAGGAACTGGAAGTATTGTTTATTTAGGACTATTCCTGTCAAAATTTACTGGTGAAAACTTTCTAGGTTAAGCTAAACCGAAAAATGAATTCGACACTCTTTTCCTTTTTACGGTTGCACAAGCCATACTTGTCTATTCAATTGCAATACCGTTTTTTCTCGTTGATTATTCTTCACTTCCAATGACTGTTGGAATTCTGACAGGGTTGATGTGGCTACCATTTTCCTGGATTATAAAACATTGGAGCGGAATTTTTCACACGATAACCAGAACTATTTTGGTGCTCACTCTCTGGTACCTCTTGCCTCAATTTAGATTTATAGTTATTCCTTTTGGAATAGTATTGATTTATATAGCCACAATCATAATTTTAAAAAACAGAAAGCAAACTCTATAAAAGCCGATACCGCAACAGACTAGTTTCATGATGTTGTCGCGGTTAACTCTACACTTAAAAACATTAACTCAGCAACTACAATCGCTACAACCCTCCCGTTCTTCAATCAAGTGGCCGCAGTATTCTTTAAAGAGGCCTTTCAACATTTTTCTACCCCGCTGCACCCTCGATTTAAGGCCGGATTCGCTCATGTTGTATTGCACCGCTAAGGTTTTTTGTGGTATCCCACGCAATTCATAATCAGCCAACGGTTTCGCATATTTTGGCGGAAGCTTATTTATAAGTGAAGGAACACAAGCCTCCAATTCGTGAAGGTATCTTTCTCCTTCATTGTCATCCTGGGCCAATGCCAGGTAAGCCCATGAGCCAGGTACCGCCAATTTTCTTTTTTGCTTTTCCCTGAAGTAATCATTGATTGTATTTCTGGCAATTGTGATCAGCCATGCCTGTGTATTCCTTACCCCCTCTAATTTTTCACAATGCTTATAGATTTTCATCATTACCTCGCTCAATAACTCTTCGCTATCTACAGCATCACTGACCCGACTACGAATGTAGCGGGCCAGTATACTTCTGTATTCCTGAAATACAGGTGCTACTATTTCACAGCTTTGGTTCATGAGGCACAGCAATGTTCATCACAGCATTCCTCTTCTTCATTATTTTTTTTGAAGTTAACCTCTGATTCTCCATAGGTATGAAATGCTTCCCATTCCACTCCTTGTGGATCCTTCACCCACGACTTTTCAGATTGAGCATAGCAACAAA
This sequence comes from Cyclobacteriaceae bacterium, assembly GCA_040222875.1. Lineage (GTDB taxonomy): Bacteria > Bacteroidota > Bacteroidia > Cytophagales > Cyclobacteriaceae > JAJCYL01. Next base: position 312,196 of record JAVKCG010000034.1, read on the forward strand.
CTGTATGGCCCTCTTCGTCAACTACCGCCTGTGTTTTGTCGATATTTGCATAAACTTCCTTAAGTTCTTCTTCGGTCTCAGCCTGGATGCCCAGATGCCTTAACCCGGGATTCTCGCCACCTACAGAAATTGAAAAATTAACCCTGGGGTCATCAATCAGCCACTTGGCATAATCAGGCTTTTGAACAGTTGGCTCAGCATTGAACAAAGCGTTATAAAAACCAACCGATTGATTGAGGTCTTTCACTTGTAAGTTTACATGTAATGTTTTCATCTGTTTTTTTAAGTTTAATCTCCTGGAAGACGTATGGCTGAAAAAAAAGACGCAAAAAATTCGATTAACAAAATTAAAATGCCTGTTGAATTGACAATAAGACAACAAATTACAAACAAACGCTTTATAGGTAGTTAGTGTAGATATCCATATGCGTTAATTTTGACAGGAAATGTGGCTGAGGTTTTTTTCTATTTTGACTTTACTGTCTCTGGCAGACATAAGCGTATACTCACAATCTCAAAGAAAATTTCAGCTACCAACTCATCTTAATGAAGATGACTATGAGCCATTCAGCATTTATTTGAAATTATCCGATACTCCAACCGCTCAAGAGCGCCGATTGGCCCAGGGAAATATCTTTCAGTTGGAAGCGCTCAATGAAGTAATCTCCGGTGCTTCATACAATCAGGCATTTAAGCCCAGGGCTTCGGCCAACTCCCGATCAAAACCCAGGAAATTTCTTAAAAATGTTTATAAAATTTCCCTTGATCCTGGTGTTGATTTGGAGGAAAGCATTAATCAATTGCTAAAGTTTGATAATGTGCTCTATGCAGAACCCGTTTACCGTTTTAAGCCATTGCTTACACCAAATGATCCTCAGGCTAACCCAACTTCCGGTAATCAGAGCTACCTCTCAACAATCAAAGCCTATGACGCCTGGGATATATCTACCGGCAGTGAAGAGGTGATTGTTGCCGTGATAGATACAGGTGCTGATATGGATCACCCTGATTTAGTCAATAGTTTTTTTGTGAATGAAGCAGACCCCATCAATGGGATTGATGATGACAACGATGGATTGATTGACAACTTTATTGGCTATGATTTCGCAAATGATGACAATGACCCTGAAGCTGATCAAAGTGGCCACGGGGTAAGGGTGGCTGGTTTGAGTTCAGCTACAACTAACAATGGAGAAGGGATCGCAGGAGCAGGTTTTAACAGTAAACTAATGCCATTAAAGGGTTTTTTAAGTGGAACTGGCTTTTCCAACAACCTTTACGAGGCAGTGCTTTGGGCTTCTGAAAATGGTATCAGGGTGCAAAATCTTAGCTGGGGGAGTCCAGGTGTCTCCAGCCAGGTATTACAAGACCTTATAAATGAGGCAGTTATTACAAATAATTCTGTTTTGGTTGCGGCGGCTGGCAATACACCAGAAGAGCTCAATTTCTTCCCGGCGTCCTACGATAATGTATTATCGGTAACCTCAAGTAACGTTGACGATACCTTTTTTAACGACGCCACCTTTAGCTATCATGTTGATTTAATGGCACCAGGTGCCAATAATTACACTACGGCCAATGGTGGGGGCTATGAAAATTCTGGCCCAGGAACCTCCTACGCCGCTCCTTTGGTGGCAGGCACCGCTGCTTTGCTGGTAGCCGAATTCCCAGAATGGACTGCTCAGCAAATTATGGAGCAAATCAGGATTACTTCAGATGACGTTCATGAGGTCGGAACCAATAACGGCTTTTTCGGACAAATTGGAAAAGGCAGGCTTAACATGTTCAGGGCGCTCACCGATACATTGTTACCCTCGGTCAGGGCCCAGGATATCAACATCACCAATAATTTCGGGGATTTTGCCTTTTATGGCGATACGCTTTCGATGAAAGCATCCTTTCAAAATTTTTTGTACCCAACTTCAAACGCCTTAGCAGAGATTGTGATTGAATCGGAATTTGCTACTGCGTTAAACCCTCAATTAAACCTCGACTCATTAGCTAGCCTTCAGAAATATGACGCCGATTCAGTTGAATTTAAGATTCTACTAACTGACAATGCACCACCTAATGAAAGGATATTCATTCAGTTCAATTTTACTGATGGCGAAACATATAATGATTGGCAGTTTACTGAGTTTACAACCACTCCAGATTTTTTGGATTTGGGCAATACCAGTATTCGAATGACGACCGCCGGAAACGGTAACCTTGGTTATCAATCAGATGTTGAAACAAATGGCATAGGATTGGAGGTTAACGAAGTCATGTATGCTGATCAGCTAGGCATAATTATAACAGCTGACGGCACCTTGTTAGATAATTCTGTTAATAATTTTAGTGAAATAACCCGGAACGGTGATTTTAATACAATTAATAGCATTAAGCTATTTGAACACGCTACGGCTGGTTTCTACGCCTATTCAAAATACGACGATTCCAATGCAATTGAGCCGAAATCGTTGATAATTGAACAAAAAACCATTCCAACATCTGATAATAAATTTCTGCTAGTAGAATACAGAATTTCCAATGCCTCCAGTGATGATATTACGGCCTTAAATTTCTCCATTTTTACAGATTGGGAGATTGGGAATATCCTTCAGAACTCAGTTTCATGGATTGAAGAGGGGGCCATAGGTTATGTGCAAGAAATGGCCCCAGACAATGACTTCGCTGGGGTCTCACTGCTTACAGCCAACGACCCGATTTTTTATGCAATAGATCAAGATGACCAAAACGGCAACGTTGCAGACATTGGTAATATCTTTTCGGAGGCAGACAAGTCAACCTTAACCACTGGCGGCATAGCAAAGACAACCGCTGGGTTAAATGGCGGTAACAACGTTGCACAAATAAACGGTGCTGAATTAGGTGCGCTTGAAGCGGGTGCAAGTAAAAAAGTAGCCTTTGCCTTTATTCAGGGAAATGATTCTGAAGAACTGCTATCCGTTAGAAGTTCAGCTTCAGATGCATATACCGAATTCATATTGAACCCTCCATTATTCAAAAATGACAGCTCATGCGTATCTGCCCCTTACATTCTAACTTTCTCAGATGGCGAAGATTATGATGTTTATTCTGATCCGCTTGGGCAAAATCTGCTTTTTACAGGAGATCAATTTGAAGCTGGCCTTATTGAGAAAGACACCTCGTTCTATGTTCAGAAATTGGGTGAAATAATTAAGGATGAAATCATGGAGGTGTTTGTGCGCTCTACTGATATTGCGCCTAATTTTGGCTTCTCGGTTGATACGCTCTTTTTAGGGGATAGCGAATCCAATATTGTCAACTTTCAAGATTCAACGGTTGCCTCCATTGAATGGGTTTGGGATTTTGGTAATAACACTGGAAGCACTTCTAAAGCACCGACGGCTGTTTTTAATGAACCGGGTGACTATACGGTGGTTCTCAATGTTAAAAATAAATTTGGGTGTACCCGTCAGGCTTCTAAGGTTTTAAGGGTGAGAGAACGTGGCCCTGTTCCTGAGTTTAGCGAATTGATGGTGTGCAAAGGGGATTCATTAGCCATTTCATCTACGGCCAACAATCAAGTGAAGGTGTATTTAAACCCAGAAGATGATTTCTCAGTATTCAGTGGTCAGGTATTCAAAACGGGAAAAATCAACTCAGACACCACTTTTTATATTTCAAACATTGATCCCGAGATTGAAAGCCAGAAAGTAGCCGTTGAAGTCACTGTGATTGAGGTTGAACCTGGGTTTAGGTATCAACCAGATACACTGGATCTTAATAACAAAAACCTGATCCAATTACTTGATGAAACAATTGATGGCACTTTGTACAGTTGGCGTTTAAACACGATTGAGTTTAGCAATGAAAAAAATCCGATAATTGAAGTAACGGAATCAGCAAACCTCTCCATTCAACTTGTGATTGAAAACTCAACAGGCTGCAAAGATTCTGTGACCCAAATTTTAAATTTTGAACAACCTGCCCCTCCTATAATTTCAGATACCACAGTATGCACCGGCGATACACTGCTGATTAAACCAGAGGCGGCAAGCCATTACTATTACTATTCGGACTCAGATTTAACTAATCTCATTCATAAAGGCCATGAGTTCTTAACTGGACCATTTCAAAATGATACCCTATTTTATGTAACCAATGTTGATGGCATAGTTGAAAGTGAGCGGAAGCGTATAAGTATATTCTTTGAGCCATTTGAAGCTCAATTTTCAATGTCGCCAAATCCAATCATTCTTGAAGACAACAATCAATTAAAATTGAGAGATAACACTGACGGAGCGATAAGCTGGCAATGGTTCATCGATGACCAATTGGTAGAAATAGTTAGGAACCCTATTCTAACAATAGATTCGGCAAAATCTTACTCCGTTAAATTGGTTGTCGAAAATACAGCTGGCTGCCTTTCAGATGATAGTCAGCAGTTAGAAGTTTTGGAGGTTGTCGGAATCGAAGACCTGGCCAGTGCTGGAATAAAAATCTATCCAAATCCGACTGATGATATCCTCAACATTCAATTCACCGATGCTTTGTCGGAATATCAAAATGTTAGCTTATGGGATATGAGGGGATTAAACATTATTGAGGAAATTGCAAGTAGCGGTAAAATTTCACTCGATTTGAGCGATATAAAAAGCGGCAGTTATATCATTCGCTTCCGATCTGAAACTAAATCCTTGGAATCGATTATCATTAAGAGGTAATTCGGCGTCGTTCTCTCATAGCCAATAGGTTGCCCCCAATTATCAAGGCGATACCAGAAATTGCATACCAACTCACAATATAGCCTTCAAATAATGTTGACAGAATTATTGCCACCACTGGTATGGATAAAATGACATATGCTCCTTTAGCAGCACCTACCCTACCAATTAGCGTTAAGTAAGTACTGAATGCCACAATGCTACCGAAAACTGTGAGGTAAATAATAGAACTCACATATTGGAAAGAAAAATCGAACACCAACTCCTTGCCACTAACTAAACCGATTACTAACATGTAAATAGCGCCATAGAACATACCGAAGGCGTTTGTTTGCAATACAGGAAGCTCATTCTTTTGATTATACGCTGACATTACATTTCCACATGACGCAAAGAAAACACCACTCAAACAATACATTAATCCAATGAAATTGTCATCTGTCAGGTCAAAGGCTTCAAGTTCGGGTCTAAAAATTATGGCTGTTCCGGTCAAGCCAAGAATGGCACCTATTAGAACTTTAAAGCTGATAGCCTGCCTCAGAAATATGCCCCCCAGAAATATGTTGAAAAAAATGAGTGTTGAAAAGCCTACAGCAACCAAACCACTGGTTAAATAGAGTTCAGAAACGTAAACAAGCCAGTAATTAGTACTGAAAAGTAAAAACCCCTGAATCGCCATCATTAAATGCTGCTTACCTGAAAATTCCAGGGTAATCTTACTTATCCTACAATAAAGCAATAAGATTAAACCAGCCAATAGAAACCTGTATCCCACCGACATCATTGGATCTACGATGCCTAATTGAAACTTGATTACAAGCCATGTGGAACCCCAGATAAGGGCAGGTACCAAAAACAAAACCGGGTTATTGAGCTTCACTTCGGGGCGAAGATAAACCTAAACAACAGCATCAATCTTACTGGTTCACGGCTAAAGTCGGTTGTGGCCTGCTGTCATAAACTGAATCGTTTTCAAGAATATAAGACCAGTGATGGATCAGGTTAAATAACTGTTTGGAAAGTTGCCTCTTTTCGTCATTTGGGAAGCCTTCTACAGAGTGACCATCGAAAGATTGCAACCATGAGTCATTTAAATTCTGACCGTTTACAAAAAGTGAATTGTTATCAAAATCCAACCTGAAAATATTATTGCTAACGGCTAAAGCGTACCTATCAATATTTGGTTCTAACAAGCTTTTACCAAAACCAGTTACGGGTTTTTGGTAATTCAAGATATCAAGGATCGTTGGCATTATATCAACATGACTAGAAGGAAACACATTCTCCGAAGGGCTTCCAACCAAATGCTCCGGTCCAAATATCAACGCCCCCGTGTGCAGGTTTTGATTATTGGGAGCAAGTCTTACTCCGGTCTCACTCCCGATGCTTTTGGCATGATCGCCAGTTAATACGATGATGGTATTACCGGCATTTGGCCTGTTCCCCAAAAACCTCAAAAGTTTGCCGAGGTTGTAGTCAGTCCACGAAAGTGTCTTCTTGTACCGCTCTTCAATATCGCCGGATGTTACAAACTGCCTAGCATTATTTAATTGGGATTGATTCTCGAAGAAATTTATATCTGGTTTAAATGGATAATGAGTGTCGTCATTTTGAATATACATGAAGAGTGGTTGACCCCTGCCCTTTGAATCTGAGGCTTTTATTTCTTCAATTACCTTTTCATAAAAAACTATGTCACTGTAGTTTTCATGCCATTTATCATTACCGGAATTCGGATATAAGACGTTCCCAAACCACTTGTCTGACCAGTATTTCGTATTTCGTTCGGCCGGTGTGCTGGCCCAATAAATTGTTGTTTCATAGTTAAATTCATCTTTCAAAATTTCAGGTAGGGCTTTAAAATGGTTCGACTTAAAGCTGGCTCCAATTTTTCTCTTTTTATGTGGGATCACTGAAGTATTCAAAATAAAAAAACCCTCCTGAGTTGGCTGCCCATTCGCAATCATTCGGGGGTAGATATGACTTATAGCGGCAAGACTATCAATATTGGGAGTATCCGCAGGGTCGGTGCTGTTTGCTAATTTTAAATAACTTCCTTTCAGGGATTCGATCACAATAAAGAATATGTCAGGTTTATCAACAACAGGGTTAATATTTTCATTTGTCAAGGCAGATTGCAGAGGGAAAGCTTCATTCAGATGATCAGTCGTCTTGATTTCCTTCAGAAGATGAAAAGCTAATTCCCGTTGGTTTTGATCTAAGGGTTTTGCCGCTTCCTCCTTTGTTAAAAACTCAAGTGGGGCAGGTCTGAATGCCTTCTGATAAATGCTTTCGTTTTGATAAAGAACTAATAGGATCAATACTGAAACGCCAGTTGCAGCTAAGCAATAACGAGGTGAGATGTATTCATAATCCCTGGATATTTTTTTATAGGCTGGCAACAGCAAGTACAGTATCAACAAGAGAACCGGAACCGATATCGCAAAACCCTGGTGTGCATTCAAGGCATTAATCATATCCGGGTGAAAAATATATTTCAACCCATAAGAACCAATTAATTGAGGGGTTAGTTTGGCATTTGCCAACCATTGTAAAACTAAGTCTGTTGAATGCATGGCTAAGATGACGATGAAAATGGTGTGTGCAAGCCATTCAATCATGCTTGAAATCCGTCTAAAAAGAGAAGCCAGCGAATAGAGGACTAAAACGACAGTGCCGATGAAAAAAGTGTGATATACTAACCCGGGAATTAAGTCTTGAAAAACATCTTCAGCAGAAGTTCTTAGAAAATAAAAAGATAGCAGTGTTAATACTGTACACAACAGGCTAGCCAACCCAAAAAAGGAAATAGGGGTTCTGAAAAATTTCATAAGCCATTAAGACGTCGGTAATTATTTTTAGTTATTTCGAGTAAGCCAGTAGATTGAATCCAGAATTTCGTGTTCTCTGGCCTGAAAGTTAAAAAGGTCAAACATGCGCTGACGATCAAACACCAAACCAACCGCATATTCATGACCCTTGTTAATCTCTCGTGTAGCTTTATAGATAGTTTTTTCCGGAACAAGATGTAGTGCGGTTTCCAATGCTACTTCTTCAATAGTCTGCTTCACTTCAATAAAATACTGGTGTCCACCCAGCTCCCAGTATCGATGCGAGTTCATCAATTCAGTTTCAATTACCTGCAAAATTTCAGTGCTTATTTTTGAAGCAAGCTCCACTGGAAGTTTAAACTCCATCAGGTCTTTCGCTATCTCTTGATCTTTATTTTTAGTAGCTATTTCCAAAATGAGATACTTGGATTTCCCTTCATCATCCTTTTCGCGTTGCATTTCAAACATTTCCTCCATCAATTGTTCTGGAGCTGCATCTAACTCTTCAAAAACAAACCCAGATTTTTCCATTTTCCTGGTCTTGCGTTCAGCCTGCTTACCAGGGGTATCATCTTCCTGCGAATAACCTTGCAGCGAACCTGTTATTATCAAGAGTACAAAAAGAAGTTTTGTAGCGAATTTCATTACCTAAAAGTTAGTGAATTCAGTAAGCAATCGAAAGCGGATTCTGTTATTCATACGAGTGAAAACAGATAATCAATTATCATACCATCATGGTACCTGCTCTTTAAAAGCTCAACAAGAATTCTTTGAATTCTGAGGTATTATACTTTGCCATTCCGTGGCGCTCAGCCACTATCTTACCCTCAGGTGAAATAACATATGTTGTTGGGATTACTGTCCGCTCATAAACAGCTGGCATTCTTGAGGCCTGCCTATAAACTGGAAGCGTAAAGCCCTTCTTATCAATAAAATCCCGGGCTTTTTGAGGGTCGTTGTCTATTGAGATCATCACAAACTCCACATTATCACCCAGCTCCCGATATAAGCTCTCAATATCTGGCATTTCCGCAATGCAGGGTGCACACCATGTAGCCCAGAAATTCATAAAAACAGTCTTACCTTGAAATTTCTCAAAACCGATCTGTTGGCCTTCTTTATCAGTCAGCTTTAAGTCATATGATGCAGTAAGTTGATCTTCAACTGGAATTTCAATATCAGGAGTAAGAAATCCAGGCATTAGCACAACCCGCTGTATTTGACCGATTACCTCAGTGTGCGTTCCAGTAAGATATAATGTAAGTGGTATGATTATAATCACCGCCCACTCAATTAGTTCACGTTTAATGTTCTTTCTTTTCTCCACCATATTATCCCATCTGCAAAGTTATACATCGTTCATCCCCAAAAAATTCCTTCAATCAGGAGTTTACATTCCACTGATTTCCTTTTAAGAGCCCTCGCTTGTACGTTTCTTTGCAACCTTAAATTACAACATGGCAAAACATATTTTCAGGATCGCTACTGAGTTAAATATTAAAGACAGTCAGGTAAAGACAGTTATAGAATTACTGGATGAAGGAGCCACAGTCCCATTTATCTCACGATACCGAAAAGAACGCACTGGTAGCCTAGATGAGGTAGTGGTAGCGGCAATCAGGGATAGGGTCAATCAGCTAAGGGATTTAGATAAACGTCGGGAGTCTATCCTAAAATCTATTGATGATCAGGGCAAGCTAACACCTGATCTTAAGGCAAAGCTTGATGCAGCTATCACAATGGCCGAACTTGAAGACATCTACTTGCCATATAAGCCCAAAAAACGAACGAAAGCCACCATCGCAAGAGAAAAAGGCCTGGAGCCACTTGCTGCCACGATTATGGATCAGCGTTATGTAAGCTTATCAATGATGGCCTCTAAATTTATTGACGTTGAAAAAGGTGTTCACACTGTAGAGGATGCTTTACAGGGCGCAAGGGACATTATTGCAGAATGGGTGAATGAGAACCAGGAAGTAAGAAAAAGGTTGCGAACCCTATTCACCAAAAAAGGGGTTATCTCGGCTAAAGTGCTGAAAGGTAAAGAGGAAGAAGGTCAGAAGTACAAAGATTATTTTGATTATTCAGAAGAGATAGCGAAAGTTCCGTCACATAGGATGTTGGCATTGCGAAGAGGCGAAAAAGAGTTGATTTTGTCTCTGGACATAAGCCCCGAAGAAGCAGATGCTTTAAATATTCTCGAGAAACAATTTGTTAAAGGCAGCAGTGACAGTGCTGAGCAGGTGTCGATTGCCTGCAAAGACAGTTATAAGAGGTTGCTGAAGCCATCGATGGAAACTGAAATAAGATTGCTTACAAAGGGAAAAGCCGATGATGAAGCGATAAAGGTATTCGCTGATAACCTTCGGCAACTACTTTTAGCCGCTCCATTAGGGCAAAAAAGAGTTTTGGGCATTGACCCCGGCTTTAGAACTGGCTGTAAAGTAGTGTGTCTTGACAGTCAGGGTAAATTGCTCCACAACGAAGCGATCTTCCCAAATGAGCCACAAAAAGACATCAAGGGCTCTGGGGAGGTAATTCGAAATTTAGTGAAGCAATTCTCAATAGAAGCTGTAGCCATAGGGAATGGTACGGCCAGCCGTGAAACTGAGCAATTTGTAAAAGGTTTAGCACTGGGATCAAACGTAATCATTGCTATGATTAATGAAAGCGGTGCCTCCATTTACTCAGCTTCTGAAATTGCAAGAAATGAATTCCCTAATCATGATATAACTGTTCGTGGGGCTGTCTCAATCGGCCGAAGAATGATGGATCCACTTGCTGAGTTGGTGAAAATAGACCCTAAATCAATTGGAGTAGGTCAATATCAACATGATGTTGACCAAACTGCACTTAAAAATTCACTGGACGACACTGTAATGAGTTGCGTGAATTCTGTCGGGATTGAATTGAACACGGCAAGCAAAGAGCTGCTCACCTACGTATCAGGACTTGGTCCGCAACTGGCCCAAAATATTGTTGAACATCGGAATGAAAATGGGGCTTTTAGCTCTAAAAAAGATTTACAAAAAGTAGCAAGGTTAGGGGCCAAAGCATTTGAACAGGCAGCCGGCTTCCTAAGGATCGGGAATGCAAAAAACATTCTTGACCGGAGTGCAGTTCATCCAGAAAGGTTCAGTTTGGTAAAGAAAATTGCAGGTGATTTAAATTGTAAAGTGGACGACCTGACCACAAAGCCAGATTTAAGGGAGCGTGTTGACCTTAATAAATATGTTGATGAAGAGGTTGGGTTGCCAACTTTAAAAGACATTATGGATGAACTTGCAAAACCTGGCCGTGACCCAAGAGATCAGTTTGAGGTAGTTAATTTCCAGGACGGTGTGAATTCAATGGAAGATCTGAAAGTGGGCATGAAACTACCCGGCATTATCACCAATGTCACGAAATTCGGTGCATTTGTAGATATAGGTGTTCACCAGGATGGCTTAATACACATCAGCCAGTTAGCTGATCGATTTGTTAATGATCCAGCTCAGGTTGTGAAGCTTAACCAGAAAGTTGACGTTACGGTGACCGAAGTGGATATAAATAGAAAACGAATTGCCCTGAGCATGAAAGCTGATCCGTTTGGTAAAAAATCTCCTTCAAATTCAATCAAAAAGGACAAACGACAGACGGGAGGGGCAATGGATGACAAGCTCCGGGCACTAAAAGGCAGGTTTCGTAATCATTAATTTGTTAAATTTACTCTTGTAAAAGTTCAATTATTATGCGCCGGGCTATCTTAATAATTTTATCATTTTGTTACCTGCTTCCCTCCTACTCTCAAAAAGTAAAGTACAAGGATATTTACGTACAACTCCAGGCAAAAAGGTTTGATGAATCTGAACCTTACCTAAGGGAATTCATTTTTAACCCAAAAAATGATGACCACGCAAATGCACATTTACAAATGGGTTACCTTTTTGAAAACAAACTCCTAAAAGCAGATATATTGAGGGACACAGCCAACCTGTACGGGTGGGCTGACAGTTCAGCACTGTATTTCTCAAAGGCAAGGGAATTTATTGATGAAAAGGAGCTCAAGAAAAATGATGAGTACTACCAGGCGTTTTATAGAAGAGATCTCCGGACCGGGGATTTCGGAATAAAAATATCTGACGTCCATTTAGAAATTGAAGACAAAATCAAATCGGTTAAATCAAGAGGGGAAAACATTTATGATGTAAATGAAAACCTGAAGTTGGCTAATCAATCATACAATACGGCGATTGAAAAATTCATGCACCTCAATAGCCAATACAACAATTTCAATGATTTTTTACTGAAGTCTACCCCTCAGGTTAAAGAGGAAGTAACGGCGATTGCCAGTTCGGGTAAAGATTCTAAAGGGGCCATTGAAAAAATGCGGACAGCTCTGAGTTTAATTGAGGACCCAGGGTTTGGGCCTGAGTTCAAATACAAACCAATAACTGATTTTCCACAATTAGGCATCTCAAAAGCTGATTTTTATAATTCTGAATTCGATTTATGGAACGTGGAAGAATGGGCAAGTGACGCAGTCAATAGGATTGAAAATGACATTGAGCCCCTTCGCACTGACATCGTGGCTTATCACCGGGAGCTGACCGATTACAAAGCAGGGTTGTTCTCCGGAGGCTCAAATGGAAGGGGTGCACTGAGTTTCGATCCGAAAATTCTCAATGAGATTTCCAAGTATGATGAAAAATCAATACTGAAGGATATTTTCAAGCTATTACTTGAAGATATCAACATCCTCAAAATATATTCAGCCGACCTCAATAAGTTGGCTGCCGACAAAGAGAATATTGACTATCAACTGTTGGTTGCTGATAGCATAGTCAATAAGTATGTTGAACTTACAAACGCAATCGCCAGCCTCAGTTCAAGAGACCTCGAAAAAGAATACCCTAAATACAAGTTCTTCTTTGATGGCAGAATGAGCGGTAAATCGGGACTTGAAGAATTTATCGCCGAACAAACCAGGAATGTTACTGATCAGAAGGCATATTGGGAATCGCAATATGATTTTTGGCTGGAAACAAGTCAATGGGGTATAATGGAATTCGGTTCTATTCCGCTAAACCCGGTTGATACGTTAATTCCGTATCCATTGGAAGATGCCAGCTATATTCCGCTTGCTATAGCCAGGGATGATTCTTTAAACATCTATGCCACGGGTTTAGAACTCGGTTCTAAGCCTAATGGATACATTGCATTAGTAGCACAGAATAGAGAAGGAGAGTGGTATAAAAAAATTGATTTAGGGAAAATGGCTATTGCAGATACCGCAGTTGTTGCCACTTCTCAGTTTGTAGTTGCCGGCGAAGGACTGCAAACTTTCTATTTCTACTCACCCATAAGCCAAGCTGACAACTTCGTGATATGCAATGTTGATCAAACGGGTAAAATACTTTGGAGAAATCCTCTGCAGTTAGATAAAAAGCCTTTCGACATCAGGTATAATGAGACAGTATTTGAAACCATTCTTTATATGGATGACCCGGAGAACCCACCCGCAGATGGTCTTGTTTACATTGTTATTGACAGAAGTGGAAAAGTACGGCAGTGATCAGGCAGCTTAGGAAAAACCTCATTCCATTTCTTATAATATCTGTTTGCATGGCCTCATGCCTTGGAGAAAATGAACCTGAACAGTTAAGCATTAGCAGGGCCAAACGATTGATTGCTCTTGATACGGGTAAAATATGGGTTCGCACAGCCCTCTCGATTAATGATGAAATGCAGCCGCTCCAGGATTGCGAATTTCAAAACCACTACTCGTTTCGGTTAATTGAAGACAGCGACACACTTTTTTACATCGGGGCAGACTCACTCTGTAGTGCTTTAGAGAGAGATACACTCCAGTTTTTGTCATGGCAAGTTTTGGGCAACCTCCAGGAAATTTTCAGCGACAGTCTAATGTTTTCAGATAGTCTCCAAAACGAATCTTTCCGCATAATTGAGCACCTCACTTCTGAAAGCATGACCTGGTCATTCGAAAGCAATGATTCCACTTTTCAAGAGAGTTTCAGCTGGTCAAACCCGACAAATAACTAATCAATTTTTGTAACCTCCCTGCGCAGATTAAGGCTATCTAAGACGATAGCATAGATTTGGTCAAGCGTCTTAATGTTATCAATATGGTATTTCAAACTCTCTTTATAATTGTCGGGGTCTACGCCATGTTTATCAAATATCTCCTGTTCAAAGTAGTCGAAGTATATTTTAGCTGTATCCTGTTGGAGCCTCATTTCTTCAACTTTCCCTTCTGCCAGGTGAATGTCAATAAGGATATTGGCCATTTTGTTAACGCCCAAAATATGTTCAGGTATTTTGTCGCTTTTGCAGCCTAAAATCAATACCAGGCCAAATGTTAAAAAATGTTTATGCACCCTCAAAATTAGCCATTAAACGATAATTTAGCGGCTTCTATGCAGGATTTGCTCAAGAAACTCCGCAAATATGAGGTAAGGATCAGGAAAGCCATTACCAGTCATATGCAGGGGGATTTTCACTCGGTTTTCAAAGGTTCAGGATTGGAGTTTGACGACGTTAGGCCCTACCAATATGGTGATGATGTTAGGTCAATCGACTGGAATGTTTCCGCCAAGGGCCATGGCACTTATGTTAAGACCTTTAAAGAAGAAAAGGAGCAAACAGTTTTTTTTATCCTGGATGTTAGCGCCAGCCAGGAAATAGGTACAGATGGCCGCAAGAAGCTGGACATTGGAAAGGAGATTTGTGCGCTCTTAACAATTTCGGCTATCAAAGAGTCAAGTCAGGTAGGGCTTATTTGCTACTCCGATCAAGATGAAAGTTATGTCAAACCAAGGAAAGGGATCAAGCACTCTTATGAAGTAATCAATAAACTCTTCAAACTCAACCCTAAATCACTCAAGACAGACATAAAAGGGGCCATTAAGTATGCGCTCAGCATCATCAAAAGACGAAGCGTTATAATTCTCGTTTCTGATTTCATAGACGAGGGTTATGAACACAACCTAAAGGCATTGGCCAAAAAACATGACCTCGTTGTGGTGCACATTTACGATGTGCGGGAAACAACACTTCCTAAATTGGGAATTGTACCACTCTACGACCAGGAGAGTAAAAAAACTGTTTGGGTGAATACTTCTTCCGGTGCATTCAGAAAAAAGATGGAACGGCTCTATGGCGACAACAGAGCCGAACTTGAAAAGCTCTGCCGGCGTCATCAGGCTAACTATTTATCGGTGAGAACTGACGAAGACTATGTACCAAAACTTATCAAGCTATTCAAGGTTAGAAACAGAATGGTGAAGGTAGGATAGCCAGTGCGTTACTTTTTGACCATATTGATATTCACCGTTTGTTCCACGGCGGGTGCCCAAAAACTGGAACCTGTGGGGCTTTTCTTGGCCGACAGTATGCAATTAGGGGCCGAGATAAGCTATAGCCTTTCTTTTGAATACCCACTTTCAATGGAAGTAGTTTTCCCTGATTCTACTTATGATTTTTCACCCTTCGAATATGTGCGCAAAGAGTTTTTACCAACAGTCGCTGATTCCACAAAAGCTAAGGACAGCGTAATCTACTACCTATCTTCATTCGAAATTGACCAGGTGCAAAAGCTGGCGTTACCAGTTTATATACTCACTGATAGCGACAGCACTGCCATTACAGCATCCCCCGACTCTATCTATTTCAGCGAGATGATTCCGGTAATGCCTGATTCCGTTGAACTGCGGCAAGATGTAAACCTGTTAGAAGTAAATAAAGCAATCAATTATCCGTATATCTTAATCGGTATTGGTGGGTTAATTGTCATTCTGGTAGCGGGCTTTATTGCCTTCGGCGATTCAATTCGTAAGCGATTTAAGCTTCGCAGAATGAGAAAGAAATTCGAAAAATTCACTAGCGATTTCGACATGATGTTCAATGAAATCAGAAAAGGTGAAAAGGTGAAAACTGAAAAGTTGCTTGTACTCTGGAAACAATACATGGAAAGCCTTGAAAACAGGCCTTATACAAAGCTCACAAGTAAAGAAATTGCAAAACTATCTGATGCGGAAAGTTTTGCAATTGCCCTAAAGGAAATTGACAGATCAATTTATGGCCGCATGGAGGCCGACCAGATCATTAAAAACTTTGAAACCCTTGAAGATTTAACTGGTGAGCGCTATCAAAAGAAAGTGTGGGAGGTGAGACATGGATGAGACCATAAACCCCAACAAGACCTGGTTTACAACAGAGTGGTTTCGGCCGGGAACTCTACAAAATTTCACTTGGGAAAATGAACTCTTGCTTTATCTCCTCATAATTCTTCCCATTCTATTTCTAGTCAGATGGCTGTTTTATTATCGATTAAAACAGAAGCTCCCAATCGCCCTTAATAAAAAGGACATCAAATGGGAGCCGGTTACGGTTTTAAGGTACATCCCGAATATTTTTCTGGCATTGGTCTTTGGTATGATTATTCTGGCGCTTGCAAGGCCACAAAAAACCCACGAAAAAACCGAACAATGGACTGAGGGTATTGATATAATGCTAGTCATCGATATATCTGAATCCATGCAAATTGAGGACTTCAAACCCAACCGCCTTGAAGCGGCAAAACAGGTAGCAAGGGATTTTATCAGTGGCCGTTTCCAGGATAGAATTGGCCTGGTTGTTTTTTCAGGAGATGCCTATTCAAGGGCGCCACTGACTACTGATTACGACCTGCTTTTTCAGTATATAGATGATATCTCATTTGATTTGATCGAAAGCCACGGCACCGCAATTGGAAGCGCACTTGCGGTCGGCACCAACCGCATGCGTGAATCCGATTCAAAATCAAAAGTCTTGATTTTATTGAGTGATGGTGACAACACAGCTGGTAACATTGACCCGGTTACTGCGGCTGAATTAGCCAATGCATACGATATTAAGCTTTACACCATTGCAATTGGAAAGGAAGGCAAGGTGCCATTTGGAACAGACTTTTTTGGTCGCACTCGCTATGTCGAAAATACGCTGGATGAAACCACGCTTCGGGAAATCGCTAAAATTGGCAATGGGAAATTTTACAGGGTTTCAAACAATAGTGCATTAGCAGAGGTTTTTGACATTATTGACCAGCTTGAGAAAGCCGAGATTAAAGAAACACACTTTAAGGACACCACAGATTTCTATGACAAATACCTTACGTGGGGAATTGTCTTTTTACTCATGTGGATGTTGACCAAAACCACATTTATGGCCAATGTGCTGCAGGATTAACCCAAGCCATTCACCTTCCTGAACACCTCATCATTGGGCTCCCATAGTTCGATTTTATTTCCATCAGGGTCAAGTATCCATCCAAAATTACCGTAGTCGTACCTGTCGATTTTACCGACTTGCTCCACTCCTTCTGATTTTAATGTTGCCATCAAATCTTCCAGGTTCTCAACCCTGTAGTTGATGATCATATCATTTTTACCTGGATTGAAGTAGTCGGTCTTGCTGTCAAATACACCCCAAACCGTATGGGCATAAGCATCAGTCTGTGGCTTTGATCGCCATTCAAAAATGCCTCCATATTGTGATAGGTTTGGAATGCCAAGCTGCTTCCCATACCAGGTTTGCAATCCCTTCGGATCTTTTGCCTTAAAGAATACGCCCCCTATTCCGGTAACCCGTTTCACTTCATTTACGGTTTCCAGCATGCCGGCATAAACACTATCAACCGGTTCCCAGAATTCGATTTTGTTATTTTCAGCATCAAGTGCCCAGCCAAATTTTCCATAATCGAAAGATTCCATTTTACCTACAGTTTTGACCCCATTTGACTCCAACTCCTTCAGCAATATCTCCAGGTCACTTACTCTATAATTAATCATAAAGGAAGCTTCACTTGGATCATAATAGTTTGTATCGCTGCCCATAGCACTCCAGGCCGTATGTCCGATTTCATCAGGGTTATCCCTCTGATTCCAAACAAATGTTCCACCGTAACTGCTCATATATGGTACACCCAGGTGTTTTGCATACCAATCCTGCATTTTCTTAGGGTCATCGCTTTTAAAGAAAACCCCTCCGATCATTGATACTTTCATTTTGCTTTTTATTTAGGTTTAGTTATTTCGTTGTGGCTCCGCCCAATTGGGTCAGGAAGCTGTCGACAGGCTCCCAGAGCTCAATTTTATTTCCCTCTGGATCCATCAAGTGGACAAACTTGCCATACTCAAAAGTTGATATCTCATCAAGCATGGTTATACCTTTTTCCTCCAGTTTAGCAACCAGGCCTTCAATATTATTTACCCGATAATTAATCATGAAAGGCTTGGATGAAGGGTTGAAATAATCGGAACTATCCGGTTGCGGGTGCCATCTGAGATAATTAATCTCATCAGGCCTGTGTGCATTTCGAAATTCAAATGGTGACCCAAAATCGTCTATGGCCAGGCCTAAATTATCCCCATACCAACCCATTATTTTTTGGGGGTCGTCAGCAATGAAGAAAATGCCGCCAATGCCCGTAACCCTCGGCACTGTGTCCTTTTCCGAAATGGTTCCTGTTGTTGCTGATCCGGATGTTTGTTCATTCGGATTATCACAAGCTGCAAGTATTCCACAAAGCAGTAGTATTATCAGGTGTTCGTTTCTCATATTTAGTTACAGTTAAATGATTGCTAAAGCTTTAAATCTGGCGCTAAGTACATCCCAATTCATAAATCAGCCTTAATACTTTAGGGTGATTTTTATGTTTTTTGATTTTTGTTCTTTGGTTACTTAAAAATTTAATCAGCTAATAGTTTGCTAATTGTTCATTGTTCATAGTTGATTAGCTTTGGCCGTTATGGATTACATCCGGGCTTTAATCGGCATTGCAGGCTTGGTGGGTATAGCTTATTTAATCAGCCCTTACAAAAGAAAAATTGATTGGAAGCTTGTTGGGGCTGGAATCCTCATTCAGATTGTAATTGCCCTGTTAATCGCAAAGGTTCCTTTTCTAAAAGTTGGTTTTGAAGTAGTAAGTTCAGGTTTTGTTCAGTTTCTCAACTTCGGACTAAAGGGAGCTGAGTTTCTTTATGGTGACCTGGCGAAAAACAGCAACGCTTATCCTGACGCCAAACATAACCTGGGGTTTCTATTCGTTTTTCAGGCCTTACCGACCGTTATCTTCTTTTCATCAATTACAGCCGGGCTATATTATCTAGGAGTACTGCAGAAAATTGTTTTCAGCTTTGCCTGGATAATGACCCGAACCATGAGGCTTTCCGGGGCAGAGAGTCTCTCGGCAGCTGGCAATGTCATTCTCGGTCAAACTGAAGCTCCGCTATTAGTGCGTCCATTTATTAGCAGAATGACGCAGTCAGAATTGCACTGCCTCATGACTGGGGGAATGGCGACTATTGCCGGAAGTGTGCTAGGTGCTTATGTCGCATTTTTAGGTGGTGGCGACCCGAAGCAACAAGCCCAATTTGCAACTTATTTATTGACAGCCTCAGTAATGAATGCTCCCGCGGCAATTGTAATGGCAAAAATTCTGCTACCGGAATTGAAGCCGGATAGCATTGACTCAAAACTTAGCGTGAATAAAGAAACAATTGGTGACAACGTAATTGATGCACTTGCCAGAGGTGCCGGAGATGGGGTAAAACTGGCATTAAATATAGGGGCTATGCTTTTAGCATTTATCGCTGTTATTTATGCCCTCAATTGGATTTTAGTAGATGGAATTGGTGAATGGACTGGTTTGAACAGTTATGTTGTGGCATCAACAAATGGAGCATTTAACGGCTTCTCACTACAGTATCTTCTGGGCCAGGTTTTTAGGTTATTTGCCTTTCTCATAGGTGTTGATTGGGCAGAAACTATCAGTGTTGGGAGCCTTTTAGGTCAAAAAACGGTAATAAATGAATTCGTTGCATATCTCAGCCTGGCTCAAATGAAAGCCGCCGGATTGCTAAGTGCAAAATCAACAGTAATTAGCACATTTGCTTTGTGCGGATTTGCTAACTTCAGCTCTATCGCCATTCAAATTGGGGGTATTGGTGGTATGGCACCAGATCGGCAATCTGATTTATCTAAACTTGGATTAACTGCTTTAGCCAGTGCTACCATGGCCACCATGATGACAGCTGCAATTGCCGGGGCCATAATGGATTATTAAAATGAAATGGACCACAATCTTTCTAATAATACTTTTCGGATGTCTTGAAAAACCCCCTGAAGAAATCTTAGCGCAATCTGAGTCACCTTACATAGTAGTGCTTGGGGTAGCGCAAGATGCAGGATATCCACAAATCGGTTGCTATGAAGATCATTGCTTGACGGCCTGGAAGCAACCAGAACGTAAAAGGAAAGTTGTGAGCCTTGGTCTTGTTGATCCTGCTAATAAAAAAAAGTGGCTCTTTGAAGCTACTCCGGATATCAAGGAGCAGTTATTCGAATTTCAAAAATTCGCACCCGATTCAATTTATGAATTTGCTGGAATTTTTTTAACGCATGGGCACATGGGGCATTATGCTGGGTTGATGCAATTAGGAAAAGAAGCAATTAGTGCAAGCAACATCCCGGTTTATGCCATGCCCAAAATGATAAAATACTTATCAAGTAATGGACCATGGGATCAACTTGTCAAAATCTCAAATATTAACCTGAGCCCCTTGCAGGATAGTTTGAGAATAGACATCACTGATCAGTTATCCATCACCCCTTTCGAGGTACCGCATCGGGATGAATACACTGAGACTGTCGGCTACAATATCACTGGCCCATCTAAAAGTTTAATTTTTATCCCGGATATTGATAAATGGAGTGACTGGCATGTCAATCTTGCGGCAGAAAACTATGCCTGGGATTATGCCCTGGTCGATGCAACTTTTTTCAACGATGGAGAACTTCCTGGCCGGGATATGTCAAAAATCAAACACCCTTTTGTTAGTGAAAGCTTTGAATATTTTAAGGGCTTATCTTCACTGAAAAGAAAGGGGGTTCATTTCATCCATTTTAATCACACCAATCCCCTGTTGATTGAAGGCTCAGAAGAAAATGCTGAGGTGCTACAAAATGGGTTTAACGTAGCAGCAGAACTGGATATTCTACCTCTTTAAAATGTCAAGCCTAAGAACAGTTCAGCTAAATAAAAAAACACGGGTCTCAATTGTTCCTGCTGCACCCAACATTGATCTGGACTCGGATTTATATGCCATCAATTGGTTTGACCTCAGGAGACCCTGGCTTTATGATTTATATAACAAGTTGGCTTTTCCACATGTGAAGAAAGTAGGTGGCCAGGTGCATTTCAAAGGGTTGGTCAAAGAGAAAATAAAGGGACCTAAGGAATTTGACCGGGAAATGCTACTGATAGTAAAATATCCGAATGCGAAGGGTTTTCTGCAAATGCTGCAGGATAAGATATTTCTAATGAAGAGCATCCTGAGGTTGAACGCAGTACAATATTTCACCTTCGGATTTTGTAAAAGAATGGATAATGGGCCAGCCCCTCTGAAATTCCCAAAAGCTTTTAACGGAAATCGCAGTTATCTGCTGCACCATTTTCAATCCAACATTTCTGCCTCGGAGTACCTTTACAAAATCGCTCCAATAATTGATAATACCTCCGGTATAAAACTTTACTTCTCAGGATTTAAGGCGGCACTAATTGGAACAGAACGCAGTGGCAACAAACTCAAAACCCAACCATTTATAATGGATGGGCTAATACTGATTGAAGGCGAAGATGATGCTCAATTGACTAATTTCACACATAATGAAGATTTCAAACAGTTGGCTACTGATTTGAATTCGTTTAACAATTACATTTTTGAAAGGATCGTCTAATTGGTCAACAACACAGCAACTGCCGCCGCGTCTTGAATGGCATTTCCTACAGATTTAAAAAGCGTTGTTTTGTTTTCAGACCATCTATAACTCAGGTCACCGTTAATTACTGCTCCAATTTCTTTTGAAAAATGCTCCTGGTTGATCAACCCTTTGCTCATCGGTATGAGTAAATCCCCAGCTTCCGCAAGGGCACCCTCTAATTGGTCAATATACACATCAGCCGCAGCAACGGTTTCGATTGGTATCTCATGGCAGTCGGGTTTAAACACACCAACTGCATTAATATGCGCTCCTTTTTTAATAAATCCATCCTTAAAAACAGGTGAGCTAGACGTGGTCACAGTACAAATTACATCAGCCTCCAATAGAGAATGCCCCTCTTCCGTAGCAACTAAATCCACATCACAGTTGGGTTGATAGCCCTCGCAAAAGTCCTTAGACTTTGCCAGTGAGCTTCCAAAAATGAGAATCTTGTCCAGCTTCCGAACTGACAGTATTGCCTCAACATGTGTTTTTGCCTGGACTCCTGTGCCAAATATCGCCCCTACCCTGGCGTCAGGGTTTGAAAATATTTGTGTAGCTAAACCGGATGCAGCAGCAGTTCTTATGGCAGTGATTTCGGTTCCATCCACAATCGCCAGTGGTTTTCCTGTTTCGTTTTCAAATACATTTATTAGGGCATGGATAAAAGGAAGGCCTCTTTTTGGGTTTTCTGCATTGATACTGACTGATTTGATTGTTGTGATTCCACCAGAAGAGTAGTAGGCCGGCATGAATAGATAATCCGATTGCGAAGTATGCAGTGGCAACCTGTCTGGCACCTGTGCTTCGCCAGATGACAAATCCATAAAGGCTTGTCGCATCGCATCGATGGCTTTCGGCATTGTCAATACTTCTTTTACTTCGTCAGATGTAATCAATCGAATGTCTTGCATTGGTCAAAAATTGCTAATTGCGGGTTTATTTTAAGTAGTTGGAGTGAATAATAAGACCCGCCCCAAGAACAATAAATTGAATTGGAAAATAATCCAGAGTCTTTATATCCATTTTGTTTTCAGCCTGCTCCTTTAATTAAAGAATCTACAATCTCAGGGTTTAGCAAAGTCGATGTATCCCCAAGATTGGAGCTATCTCCAGATGCAATTTTTCTAAGAATCCTCCGCATGATTTTACCGGATCGGGTTTTCGGTAAACCTGGCACCAATTGAACTACATCAGGTTTGGCAATAGGGCCGATTATGCTTTTGACTGTACCAACAATTTCGTTTTTTAAGATTTCGTCATCCTTGTCGTTCTTTTCACAAATCACATAAGCATAAATCCCCTGGCCTTTTATGTCATGCGGATAGCCAACCACCGCAGACTCAACCACATTTGGGTGTTCATTGATAGCATTTTCTACTTCAGCTGTTCCCATCCTATGTCCGGAAACATTGATCACATCGTCAACCCGTCCCAAAATTCTATAGTAGCCATCATGGTCCCTTTTGGCGCCATCCCCGGTAAAATATTTCCCCGGATAGGTAGCAAAATAAGTCTGTTTACAACGCTCATGATCACCGTATGTAGTTCTTAAAATTGACGGCCATGGAAATTTGATGCAAAGATTGCCCTCTACATTATTGCCCTTTAATTCATTTCCTTCAGGATCAACTATCATTAATTGAACCCCAGGCATGGGCATTGAAGCAAATGCAGGCTTATTCGGTGTGATTCCAGCAAGTGGGGTGATCATGATTCCGCCGGTTTCTGTTTGCCACCAGGTATCAACAATGGGGCATTTACCTTTGCCAATAGTTGAATGATACCAATGCCAGGCTTCCTCATTTATTGGCTCACCCACAGATCCCAGCACTGTTAATGAATCAAGTTTATAAGGAGCAACAGGCCCATCACCAAAAGCTTGAAGCGCCCTAATAGCAGTTGGAGCAGTATAGAACTGATTGACCTGATGTTTGTCAACCACTTCCCAAAATCTCCCTGGGTGTGGATGGGTGGGAACACCTTCAAACATCACTGTTGTCGCCCCAACTAACAAAGGCCCATAAACAATATATGAGTGACCGGTAATCCAACCAATATCGGCTGTGCACCAATAAATATCTCCTTTGTTGTATTGAAATACATTCTGAAAAGAATAGGCTGCATAAACCATATACCCTCCACAGGTATGTACCACACCTTTTGGCTTACCTGTAGAACCTGAGGTATACAGAATAAAGAGCATATCTTCCGAATCCATGGTTTCAGCTTGGTTCATGTCATCTACCGCAGCAATGGCGTCATGCCACCAGATGTCCTGACCTTGCTTCATATTGACATCAGTTCCAGTGCGTTGGAGCACAATCACTTTCTTGACATAATTAGATTTTTCAAGCGCTTCATCAACAACCGCTTTAACCGGGATGGACTTGGCTCCTCTAAAGTTTCCATCAGACGTCAACACCATCTTTGCTTTACAATTGTTAATCCGATCGGCCAATGATGTGGATGAAAACCCGGCAAAAACAACAGAATGAATGGCCCCAATCCGGGCACAAGCCAGCATGGCAACAGCGGCTTCTGGCACCATAGGCATATATATGATTACCCTATCGCCCTTTAGAACACCGTTGGCTTTCATGGCATTGGCAAAGCGGCAGGTCATCTTAAAAAGCTCCTCATAAGAAATCTTTCTTACTGCTTCTTTTGGGTCATTGGGTTCCCAAATAATTGCGGTTTGTTGGCCAAATTCTGCAAGGTTTCTTTCAAATATATTTTCCGTGATATTGAGCTCCCCATTTACAAACCACTTAACATCAGGCCCTTCAAAATTCCATTCAAGGGTTTTATCCCATTTTTTATTCCACTTAAAATTTGAGGCGATCTCTCCCCAAAATTCTTCGGGGTTTTCAACACTTCGGTCATATTCAATTAGGTAATCTTTTAGGGAGTTAATCCTGAATGCCATAATGTTCAATTTTGAATCATTAAGCTAACAATCGTACGGTTAAGGATCAATTTGTTGTTAGATCGAAATTGTGAGATAATCTATATCAGAAAATTTGAGAGAGATTGAACTTCAATGCGGGAAGGACTTTTGATGTTACTTCACCTTCTTCTGCGAGATAGAGAATTGGCTTTTCCTCATTCCCCGAATAGATTTCTAGAGTTTCATTGGCAGGGTCCACGATCCAATACTCCTTCACACCAAATTGCAGGTACTTTTTCTTCTTGGTGTTACGGTCTATGAAGCTATTGGAGGGGGATATAGCTTCAACAATCAAATCGGGGGGTCCTTCAATACCGCGATCTGAAAAAATATCTTTATTATCATTTAATACGAAAATCAAATCTGGTTGAAAAACATTCGTTTTGTCAATATGTAAATCGACAGGACTAAAATAAGTTAGACCTAGCCCATCTTTTTCTAAATCATAAAATAAATCAAACAAATGTTTTAAAACTGCCTGATGCTTAAGGTTTGGTGCTGGACTCATAATAATTTCTCCATCAATTAATTGTGCCAACAATCCCTCCTCCAGTTGCAGGTAGTCTTCCACAGTCCATTGTTTGGTTGAATCAATTGTAGCGGTTTGCATCTTATAAATTTAACAAAATCAACCTCACTTGTTAACTACCGCAGCCGGATTTCCGAAAACAGTCTCACCTTGCTTTACGTCAGCAATCACCACAGATCCTGCTCCAATCCTGGCATTTTTGCCAATGGTAACGCCAGATACAACCGTAACCCCGGAGCCAATAAAAGTGCCTTTTCCTACTACAGAGCCTGAGTTGACAATGCTTCCGGCCCCTACTTGCACAAAATCTTCCAAAATCGCTTCATGATCTATAATTGTATTAGTATGTAGGATACAATGATTAGGAACCTTGGCAGCGGCACCTACTATGACACCTGTATTGATAAGGTTACCATGACCAATATGGGCTGAGTTTGAGATAATTGATTGATCGTGAATGGCGTTGGTTGGCATCACCTTCCTTCGGTCTTTCAGTAACTTAACAATACCCTGCCGCAGTTTGGTTTCTTCAACCGCTACAAAGGCTTCACACTTCTGTCCAATAAATTTTAGAAACCCGTCGTCATCAGTGCCGCCGAGAATTGGGATGTCATTAATATCTAGACCATGAAGTTTTTCATCGTCATCGAGAAAGCCATAAATTACTATGTCCCTACTCAGGAAAATTTCCATAGCGGCTTTTGCCAGGCCTTTAGCGCCAAAAATCATTACTGGTTTATCCATAATGCAAAGTTAGCGCTATTGGGCAGTTACAAGTAACCAACGACCCAATAAGCCAAATAACCTACCCACTCCCACATTAATTGATCCCAATCTCTCATTGATTTGGCTGATGGAACGAATAGCCCAATGCTATAATCAAATGGCTGCATGCGATTATCTGCTGAAAAATAATCTGCATTTAAACCCATTTTATTGAAACAACCCTTTGCTCTCCTTAAATGGGTGCCGGAACTTATAACCAAAATACTTGCATCCTCACTAAAATTTTCGTTGATGAGTTCCATGCTAAATTTTGCGTTTTGGAAGGTGTTGTTCGATTGATCTTCAAATAAAAGGTCATCAGCAGGTATCCCACTTTGTAAGAGAAACTTATGAATAAGGACGATCTCTTTTCTATTTGGATGGCCTAACATACCTGAACCTCCTGAGAGCAGTATTTTATCAATTTTACCCAGGTGGTATAGTTCCATGGCCCCGGTTATGCGATCAAAATTTTCATTTAGGTGCATCTGATCTTCGGGCCATATAGTCATATTCATTACGCCCAGTAGAACAATTCCGACATCATAATTATCAACCTCAGAATATGGTTTGGGGGGCACTTCCCATATTTTCAACCCAACCCAGCTTGTGAGGGGGCTGGTGTAAAAAATAAACATGGAAATAAATGTCGTCAATAGATACTTCTTGATTTTGGGCCTCTTGACAAAAAACCACGTTGCAAGAACAACACCCAGCTGGGTTCCGGGCAATATCATCCATTTAAAGAGCTGTGAGAGGGTAAAAAACATTTAAGCCGAACCTATTTCCCAGAGTGAATAATCAGTACCCTTACCGAATTTTGTAAGATCGCTGAGATTAAATAGTTCGAGGGTATGAATATCTTTCACATAAAAATCTGATCTGCCAATTGTCTCTAAAATTTGGAATTCAGCCACTTCGCCTAAATTGGTCAACCTGTATTTTTTTCCAACCCTTAAACTGCTCAGTGCTAAACTCATTCTACCAGGTTATTTTCCAATTCTTCCAACTCCGTTCCAATTATTTCCCATTGCGAGGTTAACTCCTCAATTTTAGATTTTGTGTCGTCAAATTTCTTATTGACCTCAAACAGTTTGTCTGGATTCCCGAACACCTCAGGCCTGGCCAGCTCTGTTTCCAAAATGTTTTTTTCAGATTCAAGGTTATCGATTTCAGTCTCTAACTTTTGAAGGTCCTTTTTTAAGCGGTTTTTCTCTTTTTCATCTTCCGATTTAACCGGCCTTGTTTTAGGTGATTCCTTTTTAACTTCCTTGATCTGTTTTTGAACTGGTTTCTTCTTCTCTTGTTTATTCTTCCACCAGGCATATTCATCATAAGGCCCCAGATACTCCTTAATATTAAGGTCTTCTATCCACCAGATTTTATTAGCAACTTGTGATATAAAATGACGGTTGTGAGAAACTATTATGCAAGTTCCCTCATATTGTTGTAGGGCTTGAATCAAAATATTAACCGACTGAATATCCAAATGGTTGGTTGGTTCATCCAGTAATAAAAAGTTGGCTTCAGATATCAACGTTTTAGCTAATGCAACCCTGGACTTCTCGCCACCGGATAGCACTTTGATTTTCTTAAAAACGTCATCCCCGGTAAACAGAAAGCAACCCAAAACCGATCTTAGCTCAAGTTCCGTTTTCTTTGAACCGGCCTGCTTTAGCTCATCCAATATGGTGTTTTCAATTGTTAACGCTTCAAGTTGATGTTGAGCGTAAAATGCATCAATCACGTTAAAACCAGTCTCGCACTTTCCTTTGAATTTTTCGGTTCCAGCAATAATTCTTAACAGCGTTGACTTACCTCGCCCATTCGCACCGATCAGGGCTATTTTATCCCCTCTTTCAATTATGGCATCCGTATCTTCCAGTATCTTAAGATCGCCGTAAGCCTTAGACATATCTTCAATGGTAGATACATGCCTTCCTGATTTCTGGCTAAAGGTGAATTTGAAGTTTACCTGAACATTGTCCTCGACAACTTCCTCCACTTTGTCCATTCGCTCCAGGCCTTTGATCTTTGATTTCACTTGCCTGGCTTTTGTGGCTTTGGCCCTAAAACGAGTGATAAAGCGTTCAGTCTGTCTTATTTTCTGCTGTTGGTTTTCATATGCATTTTGCTGAATCTCATTTCGCAATTCCTTTTCCTCAAGGTATTTGTCATAGTTCCCCGGATAGACATTAAGCTTTTGTTCAGAAACTTCAACAATTGTTTCGCTCACGTTATTCAAAAATTGCTGATCATGAGAAACCACAATTACCGCACCTTCATAATTTCTCAGATAACTTTCTATCCATTGGATAGAGGGTAAATCCAGGTGGTTAGTTGGCTCATCAAGCATTAATAATGACGGCTTCTCTAAAAGCAGTTTGGCCAGCATTACCCTCATACGCCAGCCACCACTAAATTCTTTCAATGGCCTCTTCAAATCATCAGTCTTGAAACCAATTCCTTCTAAAATCTCTTCTGCTTTAGATTGAATTGTATACCCTTCCAGAATCTCGAACTTCTCTTGGAGGGTATTAAGCTGCTCAACAAGTTTGTCGCTGTAGTTGATCTCCATTTCATGGAGCACTTTGTCGATTCTATGTTGGATATTTAAAACATCTTTAAAAGCCTCCATCGCAACATCCAGAATGGCATCATCCGATTGATATGACAATAAATCCTGATTGAGGAAACCTATAGAGCAATCATTACTTTTTGAGATTTCGCCCCCATCCGGGGTCATTTCCCCATTTATGATCTTAAGAAGTGTAGTTTTTCCGGTACCATTTAATCCTATGAAACCAATCTTGTCTTTAGGCTTAATATGCCAGGATGCTTCGTCATAAATTGGCCTCCCTCCTATATAATATGTCAGTTCGTTGATAGACAGCATGGCTGCAAATTTATAACTTAGCTGGCACTGGTAACTCACAAAAAAATGAAAATGAATAAGATCTTACAAAAGCGACATTTCTCATTGCTCTTCTCAATTATTATCGTCATATCAAGCTGTTCCAAAATGGAAACTGATGGAAATGCCAGCACAAAAGATGAAGCTGACAGAGCACCGGAAAACACATCAGAATATCCGTTGGAGTCAATTAATCTTCCGGATGGATTTGAAATTGACATTTACGCCGAAGGGGTAAAAAATGCAAGATCGATGGCCATGAGCCCCAATGGAACACTATTTATTGGTACAAGAAATGAAGGTAACGCCTATGCTGTGACGGATTCCAACGGAGACAATGTAGGAGATGAGATTTTCACAATTGCCAGGGGCCTTGAAATGCCTAATGGTGTGGCCTTTAAAGATGGCGATCTCTATTTGGCAGAGGTATCGAGATTGTGGAAATATGAAAACATCGAATCGAATCTCAAAAACCCCGGGGAACCGAAATTAATCTACGATGACCTGCCAACCGATAAACATCATGGTTGGAAATACATTGCCTTTGGCCCTGACGATAAACTGTATGTTCCTGTCGGTGCGCCCTGCAATATTTGTGAAAGCAGAAATGCGACCTATGCAGCCATTACAAAAATGGATGCTGATGGCAGCAACCGAGAAATCGTTGCTCACGGTGTCAGGAATACCGTTGGCTTTACCTGGCACCCTGAAACCGGTGACTTGTGGTTTACAGATAATGGTAGGGATATGTTAGGCAATGACATGCCTCCTTGTGAGCTTAACCGTTTATCTGAGCCTGGTCAACATTTTGGCTATCCATACTGTCATGGCGGCACAATTAAAGACCCAGAATTTGGAGACAAAAGGCCTTGCTCAGATTTTGTTCAACCTGCACAGAATTTAGGGCCTCATGTTGCACCTCTGGGGATTAAATTTTACACCGGCGAAATGTTTCCTGCACAGTATAAAAATGTTGCTTTCATCGCTGAACATGGTTCATGGAACCGCGACACAAAAATTGGTTATCGGATTTCAATGGTAACTATTGAAAATAACCAGGGAGTAAGCTACGACACATTTATCGACGGCTGGCTTGATGATGCCGAACAGGAAGCCTGGGGCAGACCAGTTGATATTTTGTTTCTCGAAGATGGTTCCATGCTAATTTCAGATGACAAAGCCGGAGTTGTATATAGGGTTACCTATACCGGTTAGCAATTGGGTCAACTTCCCTTAATACATTTGAGGTAATTCGGTCGCATCGGTTTAAATGAAACCTAAATAAATCCTGACAAGAAATGGCGTCTTTCAAATAACTCTTGAGCATCTTCCTTGCCCTAAACAAGCGTACTTTTACATTTTCAACTGTTAATCCAAGTATTTCAGCTGTTTCAGAATGACTGATATTCTGAACAACTGACATCACAAACACTACCCGATGGCTTTCCGGTAAATGATCAATTGCTTTTTCGATTAATCCTGAAATATTACGGTTTATAGTTTTTTGCTCCTCACTTTGTTCAACCACCATCCTTTGAAATTTTTCGTCTTCCTCTGCAATCAATAAATCAACATCAACCTGCGATCTTTTTTCAGCGGTTTTAAGGAAGGCGAGTATATGATTAATTAATATTCGGGTAAGCCAGGTAGAATATCTTGCCCTTTTTTCAAACTGAGAAAGCTTTTCAAACGCCCTAATATGGGTTTCCTGAATAATGTCCTCAATAATAACTTCATCCTTCAGGTAGCCTCTCGCTACCCGAAACAATCTTTCATTATACCTTCTAATAAGAATTTCGAAATAATGTTTATGGCCTTCTAAAATGAAGTTAATAATGACCTCATCAGACAGTTGCTTTTCAGCCCCAGTAAATGGAGATATAAAATTGCCAACATTGTTCACTTATATTAGATCACGATTGTTCAGGAAAGTTACACATCAACAAAAAATAATTCTGCGGTGTAACGAATTGGTTCTGTTGCAATCCAATCAATAAAACCATGTACACAATTATCATTTTGTTTGCAATAGCGGCGATTATTGGTGTTCTGATGCTGCTAAAAGTAGTTAAGGGTGAAAACCCACCGATTCTTCATGCAGTAATCCATGGTGCACTTGCCGCTGTGGCTTTGATTCTATTGATTCTCGAATTTATTAATGGAGGCACAGGTCTTTCAAATGCTATGATTGTTTTAATAGTAGCCGCACTTGGAGGTTTCTTTTTGATCTTCAAGCATTTATCAGGGAAGCAAGTACCCAAAAATGTTGCCTTCATTCATGCAGGGGCAGCAGTCGTTGGCTTTGTACTGTTGCTTTTAGCGGTATTTTAAACCTACATGTTTAGGGAAATCAGTAAAGGCCGGATGTTTGGTCATCCGGTCCATTCAATGCTTGTGCATTTTCCAACGGCTCTTTATCCTTTCAGTTTGGTAATGCATTTGCTTGGATATTATAAGGGTAATCCCGAATTCTACCTGGCCGCAAAGTATGCCATTTTCGGTGGAATCGGGATGAGCATTTTTGCAATGGTTTTTGGCCTGATTGAGGCTGAACAGATTTCCAATAATAGTCCCAGGTATAGAACAGCCTTGGTTCATGGTGGCCTTAATACACTTTGGTTTATGGGATTTCTTACTATTACCTATATAGATACTTCCGTACAAAATATGCCTACAATCTTGTGCTTAAGTTCGATTGGCAACATTGGAATATTAGTATCCAACTATCTCGGTGGAGAGGTTCGTAGGCTAAACGATTAGCTGCACCCGGTGATTGGAAGGGTAAATGTCCCTTTTAGTTTTTTCTGTATTTGGGTTCCAGCCCTTGTTAACCTCAGGTTGAGCTTACCGGAGATTACGCCACTATTAAAATCCTCAATTTTCACTTCCACGAAATCGCCATCCTGGAAAAGCCAATAAATTTCGGCGGGTTTTTTAAGGTTTTTATAGTTTCCAGTGATTTCAAAAACATGTGCATCTGTTGATTTTCCATTGACCAACCAAATTGTCCTGGCTGAGCCCACTCGTTCTCCTGAAAAAGTGCCCATTAAATCCTTGCCTGCGCATTCTTTAATTTCCAACTCATGCTTGAAAGTCACTTTAAAAGTCAGGCTAAGTCCATCGTCAGTTTCCCCAACAAACCAAAGGTTAGAATGCTCCTGAGCTGATTTGTCAATGAAGCTTGAATTGGTCTTACCTGCTTTATTAAAAATGGCACTATCGCTATCAACAAGCAACCGGAATTCACCTTGTGAATACACATTGGTTGTCAAAATCATTAATAAGAGTAAATGAATCAGCAATTTCATATTAGCAATTTATAAATACAATCCTGTGAGAACAAGCAATATGTTGTCAAACGATCTTATTAAAATTTGATATGAAATTAGAGGTTTTTAGCCAACAGCCTTCTGTCCTGAATAGTTTTTAACTCTGTGATAGAAAAAGGCGATCGTAAAGATTAAACCGGCAATTGTTGACATGGCCCCAGCAATTGACCCATCAATTGTGGCAGCCAAATAGTAGCCTGTAACAGAGATAATGACCCCTAAACCAGCGGAAAATATCAACATCTTCTTGAAATTTTCAGTTAGTAAATAGGCTGTGGCAGGCGGGGCTATTAGCAATGCAACTACCAGTATTGCGCCAACCGATTCAAAAGCGGCAACCGTAGTTAAAGAGACCATGCCCATAAGCAAATAATGCCATAAAGTAGTACTTATGCCTATTGCGGCCGCAAACGCTGGATCGAACGTGGTGAGATAAAGCTCCTTAAATCCAACTTTAATGAAGATAAGTATAAGGATTAAAACGAACCCCATCCCCCAAAATACACGAGGCCCCATATTAACGCCTTCTCCAGTAATCCAGTTGTCAATCGGCACATAGGCAATTTCACCGTATAGGACACACTCATGATCTATATGGGCATCGCCTGCATAAACTGAAACCAATATCACCCCCAGTGCAAAAAGCCACGTAAATGTTACGCCAATTGAAGCGTCCGTTTGCAGCTTACCTTTTTGATGGAAAAATTCAATTAAAAATGTGGTGAGGATGCCAATGGCCCCAGCGCCAATTAGCATTGCCAATGAGTCCCGGTTGCCCATAATCATAAAGGCAATGATGATACCCGGTAGTACGGCATGCGAAATAGCGTCACCCACCATTGCCATTTTTCTAAGAATTAAATAGCAACCAAGCAATCCGCATGAGATTGCGACTAAACTGCCTGCTAATATGATTTGAAATGCCTCCAATTTTTGAAATCAATTTTCAATTAACAATGTTCAATTTTCAATTTTGGTTTTAGACATAATAGCGTAAATAATCCTCGAAACTTCATCGCATTGATTAAACAACTGTATGAATAGTTTTTCATCTATATAACCCGAATCCTTGAGCAACCTTAACCAGTATTTTGACTCCTGAGCTTCCTTGTAAGCGATTCCCAATTTGGCCCTGAAATCCTTCTTGGAATATCCGTGAACTGCCTCTTCCACATTGGCACCCACAGAAGTAGCACTTCTTAAAAGTTGTTTTGATAGGACATATTCTTTTTGTTCTCGAACAAAGCCTTGGTGAAACCTTACAATGTTCAGAGCAAAATCATAAGACTTTTCAGCAACAGCATTCGGCTTTCTACTATGTTTTAATTCATTGTTCATTGGCAAATTGTCAATTGATCATTGTTAGTATGGTATTTTTGATTGATGAGGATCAAGTTCCGGTTTATCCAAAAGCTTTTCCAAGCGCACCTCTAATTCAGGGGTTATTACATGTTCAATAGTCTCGGCGTCTTCATGCACATGATCTGGTGCAATTCTCAGGTACTCGGTTAAGTAGAGCTCCCAAAGCCTATGGAGCTTAACTACACGCTGGCCTTTTTGCTGACCCTCAACAGTCAATTTCCATTTTTCGTCAATCTTCTCAACATAACCTTGCCTTGAAAGCTTCGACAATGCCGGCTTCAGCTTACTTGGGTCAAATGACCTGAATTGGAGGAGTTCTTCAATGGAATATTCAATCTTATTTCCAGCTTCTGCCATTTTGAAGAGTTCCTTCAGGATATTTTCAGTCAGTATCTGTTGCTGATTGCGATAGTTTCTAAGAAGCCGCAGAACAATACCTCGTCTTGGAGCAAAAAAGAATGAAAACAGTGCAATGATTGAAATGATCATTACAATCCACGGTCCTGTTGGCATGGATGGTGCTGTGTAAGAGACAAATGCCCCGGCAATACCTGAAAAAGCCCCGAACAGAGCTGACAGCAACACCATTTTTTTAAGGTTGTCAGTCCAAAATCTGGCCGCAGCAGCGGGAGTAATAAGCATAGCTGCCATTAGCACTACTCCCACTGCTTGTATACCTACAACCACTGCTAAAACAGTTAAAGTTGTAAGCACCAATTCCAATCTACGAACGGGAAAACCAATTGCTACTGCGAAATTTTCATCAAAAGAAATCAAAGTGAACTCCTTAAATAGCAGGTAAACTACGGCTAATAGAATGATGCTTACGGATCCAAAAGCGATCAAGTCTTCCCCTACCAAGGCGGCGGCCTTCCCAAACAGAAAGCTGTCTAAACCACTCTGTGCAGCATTGCCTGAGCTCTGGATGACAGTGAGTAACAAAATGCCAATGCCAAAGAAGACGGATAATACAAGCCCGATAGCCGTATCTTGTTTTAGCTTGCTCTTTGCCACAATTTGATCCATAATCACCAAAGAGATCCAACCAGTGCAAAATGCTCCTACAATTAAAATGAAAGGATTTTTAGTGCCAGTGAGCATAAAAGCAAGGCATACGCCTGGTAAGACTGAATGAGCCACTGCATCCCCAACCAACGATTTCTTTTTTAAAAATGTGAACGAACCCACTATGGCAGAGCTCACAGCCAGCAACACTGAGCCTAAAACCACATACCTCACATTGGGGTCACTAAATGAAAAGAAGTCTATGAAATCTTTCATATTAAACCTTTTCCCTGCTGGGGAATTGCCCTTTTTTCATTAAATCCCTTACCTCAGTGAGAAGAGTAAGCTTTCCACCATAGGTCTCCTGAAGCAATTCTGAGGTGAATACCTCATCAGTTGGCCCTGAAGCTACCAACCGTAAATTGAGCATTACCAACCAGTCGAAATAAGTTGTTACTGACTGTAGGTCATGATGTACAACTACAACTGTTTTGCCCTGATCAGACATCTCCCTAAGCAAGTTGATAATCGCCTTTTCAGTAGCGGCGTCAACGCCTGAAAAAGGCTCATCCATAAAGTATAAATCAGCTTGTTGCGTCAGAGCCCTTGCCAAAAACACACGCTGTTGTTGCCCACCAGAAAGCTGGGAAATCTGCCTTTTTGCATAAGCCTCCATACCTACTTGTCGTAGAGCATTTTCAGCCACCTCTTTGTCTGATTTACGCAACGACCTGAACAAGCCTACCTTACCGTAACGACCCATCATCACCACATCTAGTACTGAGGCCGGGAAGTCCCAATCAACCGATTCCCGCTGTGGCACATAGCTCACTTTACCACGGACATCATCCAATTCTTCCCCAAATATTTTAACATACCCACTGCTTGCCGGAACTATGCCCATAGCAGCTTTAATCAAGGTAGATTTTCCGGCACCATTGGGGCCAACAATTCCAACCAATGATCCCTTAGGCAGGCTAAAATCAACCCCCCACAAGACTGGTTTCTTGCTGTAACTGACGGTTAAGTCATGGACTTCGAGAACTGGATTTTGGACTTGTTTAATCATATTTTTTGGTGGTTGGCTTTTTAGCCGTTTAGCTATTTGGCTTTTGGCTTTTGGCTAAATTGTCATCTCAGCTTTTGAATAAATGCATTCATCCGCTTTTTACATCTTATCAGGTCGGTTTTTATGTCATGATAATCATCTGAGGACAAGTATCCTAACTCTGATGACAGATAGAGTTGATACTCAAGTTCGCTGGCTGAACCCATCGAAATGTTACAGAACCTTGCCAATTCTTTCTCAGTCGCTCTGCCGCAACCTTCTGCAATATTTGATGGAATTGAAACCGCACTTCTCCTAATCTGAGATGTTAAGCCGTAAACTTCCTCTTTAGGAAAAGATCTAGTTACGGCATAAACCGACTTCACGATTCTATGGGCTTCATGGAAAATTTCTAAGTCTATAAAATTTCTCACAATTTTATTCGCTAACTATTAATGAATTCAATTACTCTTTTAAAATAGCCAAACAGCTAAAAAGCAAAACAGCCAAATAGCCTACTTCAAAGCATTAACAATCTTCCTCACATTCGAATCTACCATCCCCAAATAAGTGCCCTCAAAAGTTCCAAATTCACCCATGGCATCTGAATAAAGGCTGCCTCCAATTACCACATCATGACCTCTTTCTTTGCAACCCTGCACCACCGCATTGATGGATTTAGCAGACACTGAAGTCTCAACAAAGACAGCTTTCACCTTCGTCTCCACAATTAGATCGACCATGGCAGAAATGTCTTTCAAGCCTGGTTCGGAGACTGTGCTTATGCCCTGAAGGCCTTCCACCCTAATATTATAAGCGTCTCCAAAATATCCGAATGCATCATGGGAGGTGACAAGTATCCTATGTTCTTCAGGAATTAGGGCTGTTTGCTCTTTAACAGCCTTGTGAAGGGAATCTAATTTTGTTAAGTACACATCAGTGTTCTTTTTATACAATTCTGAATTTAATGAATCATGTTTTTGTAGTTGTAGGCTGGCTTCATTTACCACTTCCTTCCATAGCGAAACATCAAACCAAACATGTGGGTCGAACTCATCCTGATAGGTAGCACTGGCTCTCAGTTTTGTGGTATCAATAGCCGCAGCCAGGGGTACTACAGGTCTTTGCTTCCCAAACCGTTCCAGAATTTCTTCCATTTTTCCCTCAAGGTAAAGGCCGTTATAAAGTACCAGATCAGCAGAAGTGATTTTGCTTAAATCACCTTGAGTAGCCTTATATAAATGCGGATCAACACCGGGCCCCATGAGTGCTTCTGCGTCAACAGAATCGCCAGCTATATTGATGACTGCATCGTATATCATTCCGGTGGTTGTGACCACCTTCAATTTACCTTCCCTCTGTTTTACACCGGATGGTGAGCATCTAACTAAAAGGAGCATCACCATTAAACCAATCAATATTCTCATACTATTCTTTCGCAACTAAAATGTTATTGGCCGCCTCTGACGACACGAATTGTTTCTGGTTATTATCAATGATCAATTCCAATGAGCCATCAAATTCTACCCGCTCATTTACTTTTATCCTGGCACCGATATAAATACCGATCTTGTCAAGATATTTCAAAAATGCCGGGTTAGAATCATCAACCTGAACAACAGTACCCTGGGAGCCTTCCTCCATTTGTGAAAGGCCAAGTTTCGGGCCTACTTTAACCTCTCCGTTCTTATTAGGGATCGGGTCGCCATGGGGATCCACCTTAGGGTAGCCCAAAAACTCATCCAGTTTATCCGTTAATCTTGGTGATTTTACATGTTCCAGCTGCTCTGCTATCTCATGCACTTCATCCCACTTAAACCTTAGCTTCTCCACCAGGAAAACCTCCCACAATCTATGTTTTCGTATCACCTGAAGGGCCAGTGACTTTCCTTTTGAGGTAATCTCAACACCTTGATATTTTCTGTAATTAATGACACCCTTGTTGGCCAGTTTTTTTATCATATCACTGACCGATGCTGGTTTGGTATTTAATTGATCAGCAATAGAGTTGGTTGATACGGATATCTCTCCCCAATTTGATAAGTGGAAAATTGCCTTTATGTAATTTTCTTCAGCAAAACTGAAACTCATCTCATCAACTGTTTTGTTCAAAGTTACTTCTTTTTAGGTTCACCTAAAAATATTTTTAAGTAGATGAAATAATATTTTTCCGGATATATCCATTTTACGTTTCTAAATTTTCATTTTTTGCTATGATAATACCTCCATATTTGTTTGCTTGCCAGCATAAATAGATTTCTAATACAGTAAACTTTAGCATTGAAAGAATTAAGGGATATTATTGAAGCAGCCTGGGACAACAGGACCTTACTCAAGGATAAAAACACCATTATAGCCGTAAAAACCATTATCGATGATATTGATAAGGGTAAAAGAAGGGTGGCTGAACCAACCCCATCGGGATGGCTAGTCAATGATTGGATTAAGAAAGCGGTGATTCTCTACTTCCCAATGATGAAGATGCAGAAGATAGAGGTAGGCCCATTTGAGTTTCATGACAAAATGAAACTAAAATCAGGGTATGATAAGCTAGGTGTTCGGGTTGTTCCTCATGCAGTAGCCAGGTACGGAGCCTTTATTAGCCCTGGTGTTATAATGATGCCATCATATATAAATATTGGGGCCTATGTAGACGAAGGAACAATGGTGGATACATGGGCAACCGTTGGCAGTTGCGCTCAAATAGGAAAAAACGTTCATTTAAGCGGTGGAGTTGGTATTGGAGGGGTTTTAGAACCAGTACAGGCCGCACCTGTCATAATTGAAGACAATGCTTTTATCGGAAGCCGTTGCATTGTGGTTGAGGGGGTGCGTGTCGGAAAAGAGGCAGTTTTAGGCGCCAATGTAACTTTAACAGGAAGCACTAAAATCATTGATGTTACAGAAAGCAGCCCCAAGGAAATAAAAGGATATGTTCCAGAGCGGTCAGTGGTTGTTCCCGGGTCTTACAGTAAAAAATTCCCAGCTGGCGATTACAACGTTACTTGTGCTTTGATTATCGGCAAGAGAAAAGAAAGTACTGATAAGAAAACTTCACTTAATGAGGCGCTAAGGGAAAACGATGTTGCCGTTTAGAAAATATCCCTATTTTAAACTTTATTCTGGTCTTGGGCGTTCATCTTCAAAAAATCGATTTATGAGGTTTACAATCCTACTCTTAATAATCTTCTCAAATTATACTCATGTAGAGGCACAGGAAACCACCTCTTTCCCGGCTATGGATGGCCTGGAGGTTACGGCTGACCTTTACATCACCAATGCTGAAAGTGCACCACTAATAGTACTATTTCACCAAGCAGGTTGGAGCAGAGGCGAGTACCGAGAGATTGCCCCGAAATTGAATCAAATGGGCTTTAATTGTATTGCTGTTGACCAGAGAAGCGGCAAAGAAGTAAACGGTGTGGCCAACCAAACATTTATGGCGGCTGAGAGCAATGGCATAAACACTACGTTTATCGCAGCCATCAATGACATTGAGGCTGGAATCAACTTTGCGAAAAATGTTTACAGCGCTAAATCCATTATCATTTGGGGTAGCTCCTACTCCTCATCACTTGTACTAAAATATGCAGGCGATAATCCGAATTCAGTAGATGGTGTATTGGCGTTTAGTCCAGGGGAATATTTTAAGGAAAAACCAGTGGATTTTGTACAAACAAGTGCTGCTAAAATCGAAATTCCTGTGTTTATCACTTCATCTAAGGCCGAACGCTCCTCCTGGGAGGATATATTTGAGGCAATACCTACAGATAATAAAACTTCATATATACCAAGATCTGCGGGCCATCATGGTAGCAGGGCATTGTGGGAAGCAAACAAAGGAAATGAAGGTTACTGGAAAGCAGCTACCAAATTCTTGGATCAATTCAAGTAGTTCAGCCGATTTGTTTTGATGGACATCCATTTAACTTTGCGGCACATTTAGCATCATGAAGAATTTTCTTTTTTTACCAATAATTGCTCTCATCCTATTTTCATGTAACTCAGAAGATGTAACATTAGGAGACCGCTACTTCGATCAGGGAGACTTTCAGCAAGCCATCGAAGCATATAACGAATACCTCAAACTACAGCCAACCCATGTGAAATCGATTTATAACAGAGGCAGGGCGAAGGAAGAACTTGGCAATTTTGAACAAGCACTTATAGACTTTCAGCAGGTGCTTAAGATTGATGGTAAAAATGTAAATGCATTCTTAAGTATTGGCAATTATCACTACCGAAAAGATAATTTTGATGTAGCAGCCTACAATTTTGAGCAAGCCGTCGAAAACAATGATTCCAATGCAGATGCCCATTTTTTATGGGGCAAAGCATTGCACAAATTAGGCAGGTTTCCTGAAGCGATGGAGCAATTAAACCTGGCCCTTAGCCTTGATCAGGAGTTAGGAGAGGCATATCTGAGCCGCGGTGTACTTTTTCTGGCCAATGGCCGAACCCGTAGAGCTTGTTCGGATTTCATGAAGGCGAAGGCACTGGACGT
The DNA here is from genome assembly GCA_040222875.1 of Cyclobacteriaceae bacterium. GTDB lineage: Bacteria > Bacteroidota > Bacteroidia > Cytophagales > Cyclobacteriaceae > JAJCYL01. The sequence goes on from JAVKCG010000034.1 coordinate 351,927, forward strand.
CAGGGATGCCTCTGGTGCGGTTGATAGTTATTGTAGGTAATAATTAGAAACTTCCCCTTTCTGCGTTTGCTAGGTGGATGTCAAGGTTTAAGTTTTGAATTCAACATGAATAAAAGCTTCTCAGAATATCGCCAGTAAGCTAATATAAAAGGTGACTAGTTGAGATAATTTAATTATGCAGCTTCTTCGACTATAGTTCGGATCAACGCCAGAACCCAAAGCACTCCCAAAATAGCCGATATCAATCCAATTAACTTATGCGGAGATTTGTATCTAAGATAAATATAGCTACCGAATATTATGCACAACGGACCGCTTAAGAAAACACGTTCCCACACCAGAATATCCTCAACATCGTTGCCCCATATGTCCAGTTTGAAAGCTAAGATGTAGCGTATTATCGGTATTGCGGCTAATAGAAGTCCGACATAAAGAAAAGTAAGATGTCCTATTTTAGTGTTAATCTTCATTACAAAAAAGTCGATTATTAGCTATCTATTGATAAAATTTTCCTTCTCCTTCTTGCTGCCTTGATAAAGTTCATATTCCAATAAACGGCAATCAATTTTCGCATTGAAAAACTCCAAACGGCGCTTGGCCCTCAAACCTACTTTTTTAGCCAGGTTCATGTTGCCGGTAAAGATGTAGCCCATTTTACCAGCACATTTGTTCTTGAAAAAATCGCCAATTGCCCGATAGATTGACTCAAGCTCTTCCTCCTCCCCCATCCTCTCACCATATTCCGGGTTTAGGATAACCACACCTTCCCCCTCTGGTATAATCGTCTTTTGGAAAGGGCCTTTCCAGAAATCAATCATTTTATCTACCCCGGCTATTTTGGCATTTTTCTGAGCAGCTTCCAGTGCCCTGCCGGAAATATCTGTAGCAATGATTTTTGGAAAACCGTCTTCTCTGACCTGATCCAATGCTTTTCTTCTTAGGCTATTCCAAATGGTAGGATCATAATCGTTCAAGTGCATGAAACCGAAGTTTTTTCTATCCAAACCCGGAGGTGTGTTCGATGCAATCAAAGCTGCTTCAATAGCTAAAGTGCCACTTCCGCACATGGGGTTCACAAAGATGGATTGACTGTTCCAATTTGTAGCCAATATTAATGAAGCGGCCAACGACTCTGAGAGCGGCGCTTTGTGAGGAAACTTTCTGTAACCATGTTTGGCAATGGTTTCACCAGAAGTATCAAAGAAAATAGCAACTTCATCCCTTACCCAATGAAGAAAAAGTACCGTTCGGTCTTGATCAGGTCCGGAGTTTGGGCGCCGGGAAGCTTTTTCCTGTATGCGATCAACTATCGCATCTTTCACCCTAAGGTTTGCAAACCGGTTGTCTCGGATAAAGTCATTGTTGACGAAAGAATTGATTGAGAAATAACCATCCATCGGGATCAGTTTCTCCCAGGGCAGTTTTTTTAATTCTTTATATAAAATGTCGGGATGAACCGCTGTGAGCTTTTTTATCAGAAATAAAACCCTACTGGCCGTTCTCAAATGGAGGTTCAAGCGCATGCAATCCTCCATTGTTCCAAACAATACTACCCCTTGCCTGTTTTCCTCGATCTGATCATAGCCCAATGATTTAACCTCATTTGCCAGCACCCAACTTTGTCGTGGTGGACAGGTAATTACAATTTCAGATTTTTCGCTCAAGCTTGATGTGATTGGTTGCAGTTACTTACCGTCAATATCCGGCAAAACTACATCATCAAAGGGGCTTGGCTCAGTCATCAGCTTTTCTATTTCGTCACTTGATCGGGGCGCCATATCTGAGAGGAGTTCACAGCCATCTTTAGTGATGAGAAAATCATCCTCAATCCGAACCGGAATGTTCCACCATTTCTTAGGGGCAGGGCTGCCTTCAGGAATGTATATACCTGGCTCAATGGTAATTACCATGTTCTCCTCCAAAAGGTCTTTAATGCCCTTGTCATGAACATCCAATCCAATATGGTGGCAGCACCCATGCGGATAATACCGATTGCGCCCAGTTTCGGTGTTCATAATGTCCTTCAGGGATGTACTCTTATACAGTCCCAGGTCAACCAGACCATTATTGATAACATCAGCAGTAGCTTCATACAAGTCATCAAAGCTGGTTCCGGCCTTGCATATTTTCATAGCTGCTTCCTGGGCCTCATAAACCAGGTCATAAATGATTTTTTGTTCGTTCGAAAACTTGCCGTTTACGGGAATAGTGCGGGTGACATCTGCAGTGTAACCATGGTACTCGGCACCTAGGTCCATCAGTATCAATTCTCCATCCTCAATCTGTGGCTTGTAATTATCTATATAGTGCAACACGCAGCCATTATGACCGGCACCTACAATGCTCACATATCCTTCAGCTTCGGCCTGATATTTTTTGAAAATATCCTCATGAAGGCCTTGTATCTCAGCCTCTGACATACCGGGGTGCATGGCCCTCATTACCTCTGCTTGTGCTGCAGTAGATATGTTCACTGCTTTGCGTATCAGCACTATTTCTTCCGCCAATTTTATACCCCTCATCTCGTTCATTATAGTATCAAGGGTTTGCAGATCAATATTATTCCGTTGTGGCTCAACCGTTAATGAACTATTAGTTTCATAGCCTACCTTTTGTTTAAACTGGGTAACTAAGTCATACAAATCACCAACCTCCTCGGTATCACGAATGTCATCAAAAAACTCGTAGAACAACACCTTGTCATATCGTGAAAAATCAATATTAAACTGATTGAAATCCGGGCCTTCCAGGGCCATCTTGAGATCAAGCTCACTTGATGCACCTTCCTTGCCTAACCTTGCGCCATCGTAAAGTTCTTTAAGGGCATTATGTGCCCTCACGAAAATCAATTCATCGGTCTGTTTTCCACCGATGCGCTGATTTTCTTTAAAAATTAATAGCATAGCATGCGGCTCCCTATGACCTGTCAAATAGTAAAAATTAGGATCCTGATGGTAGGCATAATTTGTATCATTCGATCTGTTTCTAACAGGCCCTGCAAAAAATACTGCCACGGAATTTGAAGGCATTTTTTGCCTCAGAACATTGCGCCTTTCTTTATGAAACTCATTCCTCAAATAGTCCTGCGGTTTCATGGCTACTTGTCCGTGAGCACCCAAACAATAGCTTACCAAAATTAATACGAGGTGGTACCTCATTCGCTTTATTGAGATCATTTTCAACTGAACACTTTTCGGTCGTAGATATATGAGATTATTAGTAAAACCGCTGCTCCGATTGCTCCCCAGTGGTTACCATCGTTGACGCTTATGTGCGCCAGTGCAGCTAAAATGAAGTCTATCGAAAAACCTACATAGGCCAGCTGCTTCAAGATATTCGACTTCTTGGTTACTATCGCAATCACTCCCAATATTTTGGCAATTGCAAGTGGATACACCCAAACTGAAGAATACCCAAGGTCTTCAAACGCACCACTTACGTAATCATACTGAACAATATACATCACACCCGACATCAGCATCCATGCCATAAGTGACCCGGTAACGACCCAATAAATGATTTTATTTGTCATGATTGTTCTTTATGCTGATTAAAACTAAGCGGTTAAAACCAGAATCATTTACATAAATCCAGCATTGGTTGAAGTTCTTTTTGAATGTTTTCAGATTTGTCCTTTAAATACCACTTCTGCATCTCTGCCTGAACCTCTTTATAATCCATGTCAAGTTTATTGTTCTTGTAAACCATAAACATATCTTGAGCTGGTTTTGGTCTTGGCCCCCAATCACCTTTTACCTCAAGGGTTGTAGCATCAATAATGATGACTTTCGGTATTGACCTGCCGCCATTGGTCAGAAACTTGTCCATCAACTCAAGATGCTGATCCCGATAAATAAGTTTCAACTCCAGATTATCTATTTCGGATGCCATCTTATTCAGCACTGGTACTATTTGGGCTGCATCACCGCACCATCCTTCAGTAATAACCAGCCAAATTAACTTACACGGAACCGACCTCCCGGCCTCAAGAAAACCGTCACTCAACCTGGAAGTTTTATTGAGCCGCTTCATCCTTTGGTAATTCAGTTTATTATAAAAGTTAAGATTTTCAGATTCATACATCGGCTGATCGTTCTCAATAGACTGCTCAATCTGTTTAAAGTACGCATTATAAGTTATTGCTTTATCGAGGCTGCTTTTAATTAATTCTTTCATTCCTTGTTTCAATTTTACAAACTCATAACGTCGCTAGTGTTTTCGGGATTTGCGTATATCACTGACTGTCGTCGTAAAGTCAATATAACATTACCAGATGAGCTTAATTATTTCAGGGTGATCTTTGAGACAGCTTTGCAAATAGCTAATATTGCATCCCGCAATTTTCGGAAGGGCCCATAGCTCAGCTGGTTAGAGCACCTGACTCATAATCAGGGGGTCCCAGGTTCGAGCCCTGGTGGGCCCACATTTGAAGCCTCTCAATTTTTGAGAGGCTTTTTTATTCCACGAAAGATGGTCTTGTGGCTTGGGTGAAAAACACCAATGAGGTTAGTGGTGACTTTAAAAAATACACATCGTCATTCCCCAATAGACAGGAATCCGCATATGCATGGCAAAGTCAAGGAGATTCCCAACTCACTAGCACCAATTAGGGGAACTAATTGATTTGGAACGCTGATGGCAAATAAATCTTCGTTACAAACGAGGACTAGTCAAGGGGTTTAAGGGTGCAACTAAGGGTTATCCTCATTTTCCATAAATGTGTGAACATCTTTTATGAATTCTGAATCGCCAAGTTGGACAAACCCATCATTTTCTATAACAAAGGTTGAAAGATATCCGTCGTTAGCTCCTGAGTCTATTATCTTCAATTTCCTATCAGCAGAGATTGAAAAAAAGGTGTTGTCACCAGCGGCCGAATTACCCATAATTTTGTACTCGCAAAAATCACCATCTAATTTGAACAGTAGGCCTTCGATGTAAAAGTCGGTTCCTTCATTGTAATACTCTTTAATAAGAATGAGCCAATGAGTTTGAAGATTAATTTTCCCTACGGCCTTACTTTGGCTCAAATCAATATCTTCTCCACTAAACAGATCAGAAGGTATTAAGGATCCATCTTCATCGAGGTAGTCATTATCATACCAATTTAGTGGGGTATTTATCTCCTGAATTCCCATTACAAAATCATCAAAATTTTGAGCCGTGGCACTTAACGACAAAAGCAAAAACAACATATTTAATAATTTCATGGCTTAATAGTTTTCCGTGTAGATTCGAAATACACTCTTGAAGTTAATTTGCTGGACGTCAATCCAACCCTCACCCTCCTCCGAGTTTGTAACGCGGATGCTTTAAGATTTGAGTTTTTAACTAAACGTTCTGTTTACTCTTAATGGAAAACCATCTTTGTGCATTGCAAATGCTAATACCATGAATCCTCGTTACAAACGAGGACTAGTCAAGGGATAAATAATACCAATATGTGTTGGGTGAGAACCCGGAGTTAATATGATTAAAGCAACTAATATATTTTTCATTATTGTTTAGTTATTTTTTTAACCCCACACCGCCCTCCACCCTCCTCAGAGTTTGTAACGCGGATGTTTTAAAATCTAAGTTTTAACTTAATCTTCTGTTTACTCTTAATGAAAAACCTTCTTTGCACATTGCAAATGCTTATACCATTGAATCCTCGTTACAAACGAGGACTAGTCAAGGGTTTATTTGTCACTGAAAAGATAATCCCAAACGAGAGATTTAAAATACTTTTTAATACTCTCATCCGTATGGTTATCAATCTCTATTACAATCAATCTGTTTTCTTTAGCAAATTCTAACCATTCAAATTTAGGATCAGATAAAGCAAGATCAAGTTCTTCCTTCAATCCCTGCTTATTTATATGCCCTTGCTGAATAGATAAATCTAAACTTCCCAAATTTTGATCTAAACTCAAGTCAAATTCATCTGTAAAAATGCTAAACGTTGCTGCTAAATTTTTAAATCTATCTTTCATATTAAAAATCTGGATACATGGTTAAAATTTGATAATTACCTCCACCTAAATCTTCGTAAATAGCCAGTACTTTGTTGGTACTCTCAAAAGTGCTTCCGTTTCTAGGAACTCCTTTTCCTAAATCTCCAGAACTTGATGTATAAGATACAATTCTTCTATTTCCACTTTGTACACCATTATCCCAAGCTGATGTTCCTGGCCCTGTATTATCTAATCCTGATTTCAAACTATCATTTTATGGAGGTTTAATTGTTATTAATAGCTTGACTATATAGAGAATTAAATTAAAAGCTTAAACATCATAGTGTTTAGGAGAAGTAACCTAAACCAATGGTTCGGGTTATATTTCTATTTATAATAATATATATCTGGCCTTTTATCTTGATTCACCATTATCAATTGCTGTTTAGTTCGTTTGTTAACATCAAATTCAAATTTTGACGATCCCTTTAATCACTTAATTTTGACATGTTTGGTAATGCCACATTATACGATATAACAACCGTGAATAAAATACTCACTTATAGATTTGGTTCTCAAGCCAACTTCCCAATGATCTTTTTGGGAATAATTTTAGTGATAATGGCGCTAGTTGTTATGATGGATCAACCGTGGATTGCTGGGGGACTTGCAATATTTGGTGTAGCTTTAATTACACCATCGAAGGGCTTTCAAATTGATCAGGCACAGAAGAAGTACAGAATTTATGACTCCATCTTCACCATGAAGTATGGTCAATGGCGTGAGTATAATGACCTCTCGAAACTGTTTGTTAATTCATTTAATACCAGTCAAACGACCTATTCTCAATCCAATCGCAGTGTGACTGCCAAAAAGAAAAAATTCGCCGCGTTTTTGAAGTTTGATGATGGTCACACAGTCAGGTTGTATGAAGACCCGGACAGGAAGCGGCTTTTTGCTAAACTTCGTCAAATTGCTGGTGATTTAGACCTTAAAATCTCAGATTCTACAGATGGCTAATCAGTTTGCCTTTGTGATCATGTAATCATAGATCAACCGTGAAACACCTGCCATCATTTGGGTAGCAGATTCAACATCTTCCAAATTTTTCGACAATATCACCAAAACATAGTGGCGGCCATCAGGTAAATAGACAATTCCTGCATCGTGGTGTAATGCAGTAATGGAACCCGTTTTATGTGCCACCTCGACATTCTCCGGTAACAATGCCGGAATTATCTCATTAAACCGCTGGTCTTTCAAAATGTCAATCATTTCTTCACAATCGCTCTGCGGACATGCTTCACCCTGGGCAAGGCTCTCAAAAATCACCATCAGGTCATTAGCCGTAGATGAGTTGCTCAGGCCCTGTTCATACGCTTTTATATCTTCAACACCTCTTAATACCTGTATATTTTCAGCACCCAATCCACGCATTGTTTCAGTCGTTGCTTTAGCATCCACCAGCTCAATCAGCAGGTTTGTAGCCAGGTTGCTGCTCCAAATTATCATGTCATTATTGAGATCATAAATTGATTTTTTTTGCCCAATCCAATTATAGAGATCCCGTTCACTATCTTCAATAGAATCGAGGCTGTAAGGGCTGCCATCAACAATACTTGCAAATTCATTTTTAATTGTTAATGAGTCATCAAGGGCAAACTGGCCTTGTCTCGCTTGCCTATACAGCTCAATCATCACAGGAACTTTCATAGTACTGGCGGCATGAAAATCCGCATGTTCATTTATCAGGATAACATCAGTTGTGTCCGATAAATTTTTAAATGCAATGGCAAAACTGCCTTTTGTGGAACTGAACAGTGAGCCAATCTCGTTTTCTAATTGCTCAAGTTGACTATCACTTTTCTGTTGGCAAGCAAGACAACAAAAGCCAATTATGACACAATAAATTACCCTCATTTAGCTGACTTAATTTCGGACAATATACTACCAATAAGCTATGAATAAAATGATGGCTGCAGGCAGTGGCCCCGGGTTAACCCCTGTAAAATTGGGCCAGAAAGGCAGTTTAAGCACTCAAGGAGGCGGTGAGGTAGGTTTTGGAACTGTTAATTATATAATTGCGCTACAGGGCACATTTCCTTCGAGGAATTGAGTTTGAACCCGAGATAGAGGAGCTAAGAATTGTTCCGAATTTTGGGTCACATAAGTAAAAAAGGTGGCCTCTATTGGCTCACCTTTAATTTTACAGTTATTAGTCTACCAAAAGCTTATAGTAACTTGCCGGATAAATGAGCATGTTTGCCCTTCAATTGAAAATGTAAAACTAGCATTACCTTAGGCCTGAAACTACTCGAGTTGAGCAACAATAATAGCTTCGAATGTAGTTCCATTCTCATTGGAATGACTATATCTGAATGAGTGTTGATGTTATCGCAATCATTGTAGAAGGTTGCAAAAGAATCTCTTCTCCCTATCTGTTGATTTTATTAAATTGAGTGGTGTTATCCAAAAAGCATAGCTATAGCGGTTAGTGGAAAGAGACGACTTAAGAAAAAATTAACTGGTTAAACTTTGTGGATTCTCTATTCAGAAAAGTAAAATGGCTATTTGCACCTCGGTCATACTTCTGCCTCAGATATATAGGATTGCCTTTGATGTTTCTTGTATTGAGCGTTCCTACGTTTGCGCAAAGCATTTCCTTTAATGAAATAGTGTCATCCAACGTTACTGGCATAACAGATGAAGAAGGAGATCAAGAGGACTGGATTGAAATTTACAACTTTGGAACGACCCCAGTCTCGCTATTTAATTATGGCTTATCAGATGATATAACTTTGCCTTTTAAATGGAGATTCCCAGAAGTTGTCTTAGCCGCTAACGAATTTATAATTATTTGGGCATCAGGAAAGAACAAGGTCATATTGGGACAACCTCTACATACTAGTTTTAAGATAAAATCAAGCGGCGAAACCATAACTCTTACAGACCCAAACGGTATATCTGTCGATCAAATAAGCTCCATATATATTCCCACTGATCTATCGTACGGAAGGTTTCCTGATGGAGCAGGTAGCTGGTCTTTTTTTAAGGAGCTCACTCCAAGTGCAGCGAATAACACCCAGCCTTACAGTGAAATTTTATTGCCAGTAAATTTTTCCAGAGCAGAGGGTTTTTACAAAAGCAGCTTTTTTCTTGAGATGAGCCATCCTGATCCCGATGCTATTATTCTATATACGCTAGATGGCTCTGAGCCAGAACTTGTCACCCTAGATTCTGACTTTATCCATCGTAAATCATATATCTATAAAGAACCTATAGCCATTGACAGTCGTATCGGGGAACCCAATGTTTTCTCAACAATACCAACCACTAAGATCACATTTCCTTGGTTACTTCCATGGCAAGCGCCTTCTCGAGAGGTTTACAAAGCAAATATCGTCAGGGCAAAGGCTTTTAAAGCTAATGCTATTTCCAGTGACACTAATACCTCAACCTATTTCGTGGACCAGAATGCTGATTCGCTTTATTCAACCATGCCAATCATTTCCATAGCAGCAGACTATCTCGATTTTTTCGATTCAACCACAGGAATTTACGTTCCAGGCAACAATATACGGACTATACACAATCAAAATTTCATGAAGGGATGGAAGCGATCCGCTCACTTGGAATTTTTTGACATTAATCGCTCTAGCGGGTTTAAAGGAACTTATGAAATACGCATTCAAGGCTCTACTTCTCCTCCTAGCCCTCAGAAAGGCCTTCATGTGATAGCTCAATCCCAGTTAGGATCTAGTAGCATAGACTATCCAATTTTTAACACTACCGTAGGTTTAGCCACAAAAATTAAAAAATTCAAAAGATTCATTATTAGAGGATGGGGAAGTGCTATCGGAAATGAATTGTATCCACTTTTTGCTGATGCATACAATCAAACTTTAGTTGAAAAAAATGGACTGGAAATTCAAGCATACAGGCCTTGTATAGTATTCATAAATGGTGAGTATTGGGGTATCCATGAACTGAGAGAAGCAAATAAAAACAGTTGGTATTACGAATCTCATTTTAATATAGATCGCAATGACCCTGGATTTGATCTTTTAGCAGGTGGTAGCCCTATAACGGCAGATGAGGGAAATGTTGATCATTGGAATTCCTTTATGGATTTTGTCAATTCAAATGACTTAAGCGACAATCTGAATTTTGAAACTGTAGAATCAAACATTGATGTTCAAAACCTTATAGAATATATAGTTCATTGCACCTTTTTAGGAAAAAGAGACTGGCCAGTCCAAAATGAAGCTAAATGGCGACCTAGAACTATTGATGGCAGATGGCGATGGACTCAGTTTGATATGGATCATGGTCTATCACCCTGGGGTGGAAATTATGATATGATACAAGGTGTAATGGTAGAAAGCCCACATGATCTGTTTGTCAAACTAATGGCTAACCAAAGATTTAAGCATAATTTCTTGAACACCTATGCTGATTGGATGAATTCCGTTTTCATAACAGAAAGAGAAATTGGCCATTTTAACAAAATAAAACATGAATTAGAACCCTATATTGAGGAACACATTAATCGTTGGCCGCTTGGGATGGCTTGGAATTCTAACATTGATAAAGCTTTAGTTATAATAAATAATAGATTAGAACAGAGGAGAAATGACTTGACTGATTTTTTTAATTTAACTACCATTGAGGCAACTCTTAATTCTGACACAGTACAAGGGTATATTCGTATTAATACCACTGATATAAAGGAAAGCACTCCTGGCATAGTTGCAAATCCATATCCCTGGACAGGTATTTATTTTCTATCCATCCCAGTTTCACTAAAAGCTGTTGCAAAACCAGGTTATAAATTCAGTCATTGGTCAGGAGCCAGCAAAAGTACCATCTCCGAAATCAGACTAACACCAACAGCGAATTTTACTATTCAGGCTAACTTTTCAATTGAAGAAAACGCTCTTCTTTCCGCCCATCCTAATCCAACCAACAACCTGATAAATATTAAAGCGCACAACTCACTGATAGGTTCATTTTATAGCATATCTGACATCCATGGAAAAGTGAGTATAAAGGGTAAACTCATTGACCTAAATACCATCTTGGATTTGAGCGATTTTAATTCGGGTATGTATATCTTCAAAATAAAAAATCGACAAAATCAATCATTAAAAATAATTAAGGAATGACAAGCTTGCTCAGAAGATAATATCGGAAATGCCTTATTTGAGCCTTAACTAAATAAACATCAAACTACCCTTTATACCTTGTAAATTCGTCCGTTAGGGAAGATTAGTGATACAATTGTATTTTTTATGACTTCGACAATGTAGACGAACTGTTGTGATCATCTCTCAATTAAAGCTAATTGAGATAGTTCAGAGTAAATTCCCACTTCAGCATGATGGACTTACAGTGTTTCTGCAACCTATTAAGAAGAAGATATCGGATTATTCAGAAACTAAATCAGTCCGTTCTGATCAACCAACTTCATAACTGGGATTTCAAATTCTTGCTAACACAAAATTTATCTCCCGTGAAGAGAACCAATTGGTTTCCTTATATTCTTTCGCATTACCAGATTTAAAGGGGAAGAGCACCTATACATGCTACAATGGCCCTGGATTAACCCAATGCGACTGGGCCAGAAAGGCAGATTAAGCCCAATTAAAACCCTAAACCAATTTTCACATCTAGGTGTTACTTGAAAGGCACCGATTTCTATTTAAATCTACCAAATCTTAACCCTCTCCTCGGGTGCCAAATAGAGACTGTCGGATACTTTAACGTTGAAGGTTTCGTAAAACTCAGGGATGTTCCGAACAACGCCGTTCACCCTGAACTCATGAGGCGAATGTGGATCGGTGTTGACGATTAATCGAAGGAACTCATCCTTTAACTTAGCCATGTTGGTTTGGGCATAGCCAATAAACATTCGCTCCCTGGCGGTGTAGCCATCAACCACTGGAGCTTCGGCACCATTAAGGGACATCTGATAGGCTTTCATTGCAATGTGCAAACCGCCCAAGTCGCCGATATTTTCACCTAATGTGAATTCTCCATTTACATTTAGGTCATCAAAAACCTTAAAGCCATCATATTGACTCACAAGCTTTGAGGTACGTTGTGAAAAAGCAGCACTATCTGTATCTGTCCACCAGTTTCTGAGTGCTCCATCGCCATCGAACCTGCTACCGCTGTCATCAAAACCATGACCGATTTCGTGGCCGATTACATAGCCAATGGCACCATAGTTAACTGCTTCTTCGGCATCCAACTGAAAATATGGGGGCTGCAAAATCGCAGCTGGAAATACAATCTCGTTTAGGGTAGGGTCATAATATGCATTCACAACCTGGGGGCTCAAACCCCACTCATGCTTCACTATGGGGCCTCCCAACCTGTCCATAATTCTTCTGTATTCAGCTACTGATGTGTTTAGTTTGTTACCAACTAAGTCATTCGCTGATATCTCCAAATTGCTGTAATCTCGCCATATATCAGGGTAGCCAATTTTGGTGTTGAACTTACTGAGTTTGTCCAACGCCTGGGTTTTGGTGGAGTCACTCATCCAATCCAAATCCTTGATGCTGGCCTCGTAAGCTTTCACCAGATTGCCAACCAAAATTTCCATTCGCTCTTTTGCTTCGGGTGGGAAGTGGCGATCTACATAAACCTGTCCCACTGCCTCACCAATAGTGTTGTTTACATAGCTGACTGCCCTTGTCCAGCGTGGGCGAAGTGAATTTTGGCCATAGAGTTTTTTATTGAAATCGAAATTTTGGTCGTCAAGTTCTATTGAGAGGTAGGTGTCGTTGTCATTAAGCACTGACCATTTTAAATAGCTTTTCCAAGTTTCTAAATCTGTGTTTTTGATCACATCGTTCATTCCTTTGGTGTAATCCACCATGGCAACGACAATATTTTCATTTGATTCAGGTACTTCTGCTTCTTTCAGATAAGCGGACCAGTCGAAATCAGGGGCGAAGCCTTTTAGTGAATCGACCGTGAATTTGTTATACAGGTTATTGAAATTCCTGGTTAATTCTTTCGCCATCTGGAGTTCCGCCATTTTTGTTTCTAAATCCACAATGGCAGCGGCGGCCTGATCACCGTTAGGAAGACTGGCCAACTCAAACATGGTACTTATTTGAGCCTGATAATCTGCTTTTAACTGAACTGACTTTTCATCATCCCTTAAATAATAATCTCGATCTGGAAGACCAAGACCATTTTGCACCAGGTAAAGCGCATATACTTCGGGGGCTTTGACATCGGCGAACACTGCTAAAGCTAGAGGTGAGTTGTAACCATATTTGGTGGCCTTTGCAAATTGGGCGGCTAAATCGCTGTAGCTAGCTATTTGATCGATTTCATCAAAAATTGCTTGTAGTGGCGCCACACCTTTTTCATTTCGGGTTATTGTATCCATATAAGACTTGTACAGATCACCAATCATTTGTTGGTTAGAGCCTTTTTCAAATTCACCACTCGCCGATTCGTCAATGATCGCTTTCACCTGTTTTTCAGCGGTTTCCGAAAGCATTACAGCATTGCCATAATAGCTTCTGTCCTCCGGAATTTCAGTTCTGTTTAACCATCCACCATTTACATATCTGAAAAAATCATCTCCAGGATTTACCGTCGTATCCATATTTTCAACAATGATCCCAGATTTGAGAGTTTTTTGTTCTTGATTTTCAGATGGAGCACATGAAAACCAAATGATTGATGTTGCTATAAAGCCAACTAGACTTAATGTACCTAACCGTGACATATGAATGTTAATTTGAGTTTAGGCCTCGAAATTATTGAAATAGTTGGTATGACAAGTAAAACCTGAAGCCAATGGTTACCAATTTTTGTTAAAAGGGTGGATTTTACAGGTGCTATCAGAAGCTCCTGAACAACTGAGATTCCTGAGATTCCAACAATCACCTTGACGTCATACCCCTGCGAACGACTACAAGGAGTGAGACTTGGGTTCCTACAATAGTTACGTCATACCCTTGCGAGTGACGTAGGAGCGAGACTTGGGTATCTTTTAAACAACGTGACTAATTCATTTCTGAAACCTCATCATACAAATCCCTCAAATCAGGATTGAAACCCTTAGCCAACTTGTCTTTCCAGGCCCTATTCCATTTCTTGATTTTCTTCTCTCTTTCTATAGCAGCCTCAATCGTCTCAAAAAATTTGTAATAAATGAGATCGGTGCAATTGTATTTTTTCGTAAAAGCTGAGCCTTCACCTGATTTATGTTCGGAAATTCTGGCATACAGATTACTGGTAACGCCAGTATAAAGGACTGTTCTGCTTTTGTTGGCAATAATGTACACATATCCACCTTTAGCTGACATTGTACTAAAATAAGGGAGATTCCCAAGTCTCGGTTTCGTTTACACTCAACCTCGCAAGGGAATGACGACAGGGATGGGTTTCGTTGTCACTCAACTTCGCAATGGGATGATAGGAACATGTTAAGTTGCTAGTCTGACTAATGGCTCAGAATGACGGCTCATCCCAGATTCGATAAAAAAATCACCGTCACAACTAATGGCGCAATGTATCTAACCAGAAATAGCCAGGCTAAGAATAAACGGGTTTGAGTCATCCTCAATTCTGATTGAGTAATTTCCTTATTCATTAGCCATCCAGCGATAATTGCCATTAAAATTCCGCCGATAGGCATGATAAGATTGGATGCGAAATAATCTATTAAACCGAAAATTGTTCTTCCCTCGAGAGGGCCAAAGCTTAGTGGAGTTAAATCAGCCCAGATATTGAAGGAGAAGACGGTTCCTAAACCGATGAACCACAACAGAAACCCTGAGATCCATGTGATCTTTTGTCGACCAGACTTAGATAATTCCTCTAATCTGGAAATAACAGATTCCAGTAACGAAATGGATGAGCTCAATGCTGCAAATGCCAATAACACAAAAAATAGCGCACCTATGAATGTACCTCCCGGCATTTGACCAAAGGCTATTGGTAGCGTCATGAATATCAAGCCTGGTCCCTCAGCAGGAGATAGGTTGTACTGAAAAACGATTGGAAAAATGGCGAGTCCGGCTACGATAGCAACCAGGCCATCGGTCAGGGCAATTGTTGCGGATGATTTGGTGATGGATGACTCTTTGGGCATGTAGGCGCCATAGGTGAGAATTACACCAACCCCGACCCCTAATGAAAAGAATGCCTGACCAAAAGCATTGAGTACCACCGTGGCATTCATTTTTGAAAAATCTGGCTTGAACATGAATGCCAGCGTTTCCGCAAACTCTCCGGTGATGGCAGAATAAAAAAGCAGGATCAACAGAATGATAAATAAGGCTGGCATCATCCAACGAATCGATTTTTCTAATCCTCCCTTAACGCCTCTGGCAACAATCAGGGTAGTTACGAAAACAAACAAACCCTGATAGAGCATAAGGCGAATGGGGTTTGCCAAAATTGCGTTGTAGTGGGTTACCGCAGCATCAGAATCCATGGCGCCGATAGCACCAGTAAATGAGGCTACTGTGTAATCGATGGTGAGCCCAGCGATGACGCAATAAAAACTCAGGACAAGGAAAACGGCCACGTTGGCGACCCAACCGAAATACTCCCAAAGAGAGCTGAGGCCATACTTTTCTGAAAGTACCCGAAAAGTGCCCACCATACTTTTGCCACCTATTCGTCCGATCATGAATTCAGCTGTTAACACTGGAATTCCTATGAAAATCAATGAAGCAAGATAGACTAAGACGAACGCCCCACCGCCGTTTTCGCCAACCATAAAAGTGAACTTCCAGATATTTGAAAGTCCGACGGTGCTTCCAATGGAAGCCATCAGAAAGAGGTAGTGGGATGACCAGGTTCTTGCGTTCGGTTGGTTCATTTTTTTTATTAAGCTAAGGAAGGGTATGGTTTAACCCACCCCCAGCCCCTCCAAGGAGGGGGTTAAGTATCATTTAAATTGTACTTCATAATCCGGCCATGCTTGCCCTCTTTATCTCGTTCCAGATCAAAAACATCATCGGGTAACTCCTGAAACTGAGAGGTAACTTCTTCAATTTTCTGGTAGTCAAAGTCTGATAATTGAAAATCAAATGTTTTAAGATTAGAATCCAAATGACTGGCATTTCTTGCGCCCACAATTACCCCTGCCACCTGTGGTTTATCCAGCATAAACCTGGTGGCAATATTGGCAATGCCCACACCATGGTTATCTGCGATTTGCTTCAAAACCCTTAATAATTCCTGAAATAGGTCCCAGCCTCCAATATCATCAATGATCAGTTTGTATTTCGTCAATGACCTGTTCTCGAACTCTCCTTTTGGTTCTGGCTTCACCAGCCATTTCTCACTCAAAAACCCGCCAGCTACTGTGCCGTAGCATAGCACATATGTATTGGAAGATTTGCACAAATCAATCAACGATTTCTCTGGTCTACTATCCAGAATGGAATATTGAATTTGGACCGATGACATCTCAACCCCTGCTTCTAAAATCTGATTGGTAGTTTCAGTATTGAAATTTGTGCTTGAAATCAAGTTTACCTTGCCTGCTTGCTGTAACTCTTTGAGCCAAAGTGCTGCCTCCACCCAGCCCTGAGTATCGTAAGTCCACCAGGCAAATTGCACCATGTCCAGACGCTCCTGATTCAGCCTTTTTAATGAGCGATCAATGATCCGCTCAACATAACTCTTATTGAGGTTTCCCAGATCAGCATAATCGGGAACAAACTTGGTTAGAATCTTAATATTTGAAGCATCACCCAGTCGTTGCTTTTTTTCAGCAATGAATTGCCCAATCATTTCCTCAACACCCGTATAAATATCTGCACAATCGAAAGTAGTAATACCGGCATCAGCAAAGGCAAACATGTCATTAACGGCATTGTCTTTATTTACCTGGCTATGTCCATCAGAAAGTTGCCAGCCCCCCTTGATGATCCTGGAAATCTTAAACCCGGGAGCTAACTCAAATTGCTCAGTCATCTGCTTCGTTCCAATCGTTTTGGTCAGGTAAGGGCTCAATGGTTGTAGCCGATCGATCATAAGTTCTTTCACCAATTCGGCTGATTTTAAACTTTGCGCCGCAGTGAGGATCAGGACAATCGATCACATGATCTGTGGCCATCCAATCGTATTTGTTCAACGGCCGCTGCTTTGGCGTTAGCAAGGGCAACAGGGCCGCAAGGGCATATAATGAAAAAGGTTTTTCGGTTTTAAAGTGGAGGTTTTCTCCCCTTACTTCGAAGGAATCACCTACCTCATGGCTGCATACAAAGGGTTTATCACCTTCAATTGTTTCAACCTTTAAATCGTAGAGTTTGAATGATTGTTCGCTCATGCTGCAATTAAGTGGATTTTATTAATTACAAGCAATTGTTTCTAATAGAAGGCAATTTTTTATCTCTGAAGAAAAGAGGAAACTACAATAATTCCTGTTACGCTTTTTTTATGCGCTTCTTCCCTCCTGAAAAAATGCTGTTAATGAGGTCTTTTTTCGAACTTGTGTTACCCGATGCCATCTTAATAATTTGAGGAAGCAATGATTTTTTAGGATGTTTAAAGGCCTCAATTAAAAGACAACAAATAGATAGGGTTATTGAATTATTATCTAGTTGTTTGGAGGGATATCTTACTGCACAACCAACGGTATAATCAGAATGATTCCTCACGCTATGCCACCACGCTGAAGGATTATAAAGTACGTCCCCGGGCGCTAACATGCATCTGTAAATAGGGATATGCTTAAGATATGGGTAGTCTGTAGTTATTTCGTCATAAAAGTTGGCATTTATGTTTACCTCTTCATTCAGTTCAGCCACTGAATACACTCCATATTTGGACAGTGCAGGCTTAAGTAATGGCATAAAACTAGGATCGATGAAAAACCATTCCTTGTTCCCATGGATGTTCAGAAACATGTTGTCTCCAATTGCACAGTGAAGTGTGGAGCCACTGTTCTTTTTTCTGGAAATAAACCATTGTGACACGAAACTTTTCTGTCCCCTGAACTCATCGATATCGACCCCTCTACTCTTCTCTAAATAATCGTTGTCATCAAGTATTCCGTAGAAGTTGTTGATATAATTCTCTCTGTACTCTTCTTTTGTAAGATATTCTTCGAGTGTAGCTGTAGATACTTTCGTATTTTGACCAACCCGGTAGGCGTCTTTTTTTGTGCTCTCCCGTTCAATAAACTTCACCTCTTTTTGGCCATGCTGCTCTACAAGAGAAGCAATCGTCGTCGCCTCCATTACTTTTTGCCCTTTTATATACCCTTTGATTACGAGGGGCATATTCGCCTTTTTGTGCCAATGAGTAAAGAATTTTCTGTCTACATAACTGGAATCAATACTCGGTAGTGGCAGTGTATTATGATAGGGAGCCGATCTTTGATTTTTGAGGCGATTAACCATGCTTTCATGGATTTTTCTAAAAGATTTCCCCGGATAGCCTTGGCTCTCATATCTTTTAATCAGGTTGCCATCTTTGTCTTGTTGTTTTGACAAAGAGAAAGCATAGTCAACCATAAATAGCAGAGACCACCTAAGTGACAAAAATCCAAACTTACCTTTGGGTAAAGCCGGATCGTAGTTCTCAACTTGATTTAATAAATCCATCTGATTTTTGAAACAAGTTGCAAGTTAGACAAGAGCATGATTAAGCCATAATTTGCCGAAGGCAATAGCCAAGAGTATTTATCTTGTTCTTCTGGTGGGCCAATTTCAAATTGTCGAATCCTCCAAATCGAAGGGTCACTCGTTTTTGATTTCAGATATGCATATACTTAAGGCCGCATCAATCTCATAGAATCTCTTTTAACAGCCGTCGATATTTATGAAAAGCAAAACTTACATTATCGGAGCAGGTGCAATTGGCAAAGCGTTGGCTGTGGCTTTAAATGTTTCAGGCCAGCAAGTTGAGCTAATACGAGGAAGTGTATTGAATAAACCAACTGTTAAATCAAGCCTGAAGGCAATTCATCATGGTGAGGCTTTGGAAGCAGAGGTACCTATCAGCACACTTGACAAATATGAATCTCTCGATGGCATTGTGGTAATTACCATTAAATCATTTGGGAATGGAATTTTAGCTGAGAGATTGAGACATAAAGTTGGTGATACACCTGTTGTCTTACTCCAAAATGGATTGGGCATTGAAAAACCGTATTTAGAGAACCATATCAAAAATCTTTTCAGATGTATACTATTTGTCTCGAGTCAAATAGAATCGGATGCTGTAAGCTATCGACCAGTTAGGCCTTCGGCTATTGGACAAATAGCGGGCACTGCCGATTTACAATCAGTTGTTAGCCAATTGAATTGCCAATATTTCCCCTTTACCGAAGACCAAAATATTCAGGAGATCATTTGGAAGAAGGCAATGGCAAACAGTGTATTTAATTCTATCTGCCCATTGATTGAAGCTAACAATAACATTTTTTCAGAAAATGAAGCTGCTATGAAAATGGCTGTAAGTGTAGTTGATGAATGTATTGGCGTTGCTGCAAAAAACGGTATTAACCTCAATATAGATGAGATGAAGGAGTTGATTTTAATGATGAGCTCCAATTCAGGTGGGCAATACATTTCCACTTATCAGGATATTGAAAACGGCCGTCAAACTGAGATAGACACTCTGAACCTGGAAATAGTGAGAATAGCTGAATCAATCGGAATGGGAGAGGAGGTTAAAATTACCAGGTTATTGGGCCAACTGACAAAACTTAAATCAGAATTATCAATGACGGGGTAGCTCAATCATAGGCTTAAGTTACCCCGTCACTAATACTACAATTTTGCAGGCACAATCAAATCGATTTTCTCTTTGGTCAGGGTCTTATTCATTTGCTCCAAATCTTCTTTTAGTATTTTTTGATAGGCTTGCTGGGCTTTAATCAATCTGTCTTTAAGCACAGTGTAAACTTCCTTTTGTTGGTTTGTGGGCTTAAAATCGGCGCTGTAAGCTGTGGCATCACTTGAGAGGGCACTGTAACGACCATAGAGTCTCATTCGGGAGCGGAATGCATCTTCCCGGGCACCAGTAAGGTTTGTATCATAAAAATTCCCTTCAACTTCCTGCAGTTTTTGATAGAGCTCATCTGCTTTACCTTTCAAAGCTTTCTTACCTGATTTCGAAATCTCTAACAACCGAACCTTCAACAATTCAATTTCATTTATTGCCGCCACTATCTCATTCAAATCATCAATCATGGTTAGTGAGAATGCCACTTGCTCTTGAATTGCTTCTAAGTCGCCTGTCGTATTAGGGTCTTTCAATACTCTCAGTGGTTTTTCCATTGAATGATCTCCAGCTTTCAATCTTACCGTATATGTTCCGGGAACTACTTTTGGGCCCCATTTACCTTTATAAAGGTCAAGGTCCCATGTGTAAAGTTCTCTCACACCATTATCGTTAAAAGTAACCCATGGTCTTCCCGGGGGGATGGTGCGCAATTCTGGTTCAGACACAGATTCGTATCTCAGGTTCCACCAAATACGGTTTACGCCAGGTTCGTTTCCGGCAGTTAGTGTGCGAATCACTTCACCGGCCGGGTCCAGTATTTCGACTGCCACACCACCTTCAATGGAATCTTTCAGATAGAAATTTATATCAGCACCATAAGGAGGGTTTTGACCAGAAGCGTGGCTGCCACTCCCACCAAATGTGCCAGCTGTCTTTATAGGCCTGACATCTTCAAACCTGTAGGCATCCCTAA
Source organism: Cyclobacteriaceae bacterium (assembly GCA_040222875.1). GTDB lineage: Bacteria > Bacteroidota > Bacteroidia > Cytophagales > Cyclobacteriaceae > JAJCYL01. The sequence goes on from JAVKCG010000034.1 coordinate 372,558, forward strand.
TGTTGAATAGTGCAATGTCATCATTCTGGACATCCTCTGAGAATTGCCTGAGCGGCGAAATATCATCAAGGATATAAAAACCCCTGCCGTAAGTTGCCACTACCAAATCATCAAAATTATCCTGGATTGTTAGCCAGTATACCGGGGCTGGTGGCATATTATTCCTTAATGGCATCCAGGATTCACCATCATTCGGCGAGAAATAGACAGAATTGTCTGTTCCTGCGAACAGCATTCCTTCCTTTTTAGGGTCTTCTTTTACTACGTGAACAAAGCTCAGAATACTCTTAGGTATATCTGCGCTAATCAATTGCCATGTTTGACCAAAATCTTCAGTCTTATAAATGTAGGGATCGAAGTCGCCCATTTGGTGCATGTCATAAGAGATGTATGCTGTTCCGGCCTTGAATTTAGAGGGCTCAATATTGGCAACGGTGCCCCATTCCGGCATGCCCGTAATATTTGCAGTGATATTCTCCCAGTTAGAGCCACCATCTTTTGAAAGCGATATCTGGCCATCATTGGTGCCTACCCAAATAAGCCCTTTTTGAACTGGTGACTCTGCAATCGCAAATACCAGCGAACCGTCGTAAGTCATTAGATTATCGGTGGCCACTCCACCAGAACTCTGCTGATGTGATTTCAGGTTTAGCGTTAAATCTGGGCTAACCTGCTCCCAACTCTGCCCCATGTCAGTTGTCTTATTTACATATTGGCTGCCTACATATACTGTCCTGTTATCATGCGGCGAAATATGAATTGGAAAGTTCCAGTGCCAACGATGTTTGAGCTCTGCTGGGGGCCAGCCATAACCGGCCTCAGGCCATACACGGACATCCCTAACATGACCAGTTCTCAGGTCAAAAACTTGCAGGCCGCCATCATAACAGCCAGACCAAACGATGTTATTGTCAACTGGGTCCGGCTGAGCAAACCCACTTTCGCAGCCACCAACATCCCGCCAAAGACCAACCGGAATAAACCCTTGCCGACTATTGCTGGGGCCACGATAGCTGTAGCCATCCTGCCTGTTGCCATAAACATTGTAAGGGATTTGATTGTCTACAGCTACATGGTACATCTGTGCTATCGGCAGCACAACCCTTTGGAATGTTTTACCCTTGTTTAAGGTGATTGTCAACCCTCCATCATCAGCCACCATAAATCGATCTGGGTTTGTAGGGTCAATCCAGATATCGTGGGTGTCGCCACCACCTCTTGGCGGATCATCTACAAGGGTTTTGCCACCATCAATTGACTTGCTGAATCGGACACTTGTGAAGTACAGGACATCTTCATCATCAGGTGATATAGCAAACCTTGTATAATAAGGTGCTCTTTCAGCCATCGTATGGTTGTGGCTAACGAAATCCCAGGAGTTGCCACCGTCATTTGATCGAAACAATAAGGGGCTTGAAGCTTCGGCTAATGCATAGACTACGTTTGGGTTGCTTGCAGAAATAGCTATTGCTGTTTTGCCAAAAGTCTCTTGTTCACCATCTACTAATAATTCCATTCGCTCCCAATTATCGCCACCATCCGTTGAGCGGAATATGCCGCTACCAGGCCCACCGCTATTTAAACCCCAGGTATTTATGTGAACCTGCCAGGTGCCAGCATAAAGGATATTCGGATTTGTTGAATCCATAGCGATATCTGCGGCACCAGTGTTTTCATCTACGAATAATACCTTTTCCCATGTTTGGCCACCGTCTTTTGTTCGATAAACACCTCTTTCTTCTTGTGGGCCGTAGGTATGACCAAGTGCTGCCGCATATACTATATCAGGATTGGTTGGGTGAACAACAATTCGGCCGATCCTTGCAGTTTTTTCAAGCCCCATCCTGGTCCAGGTTTTCCCACTGTTGGTTGTTTTGTAAATACCGTTGCCGATTGAGTGGGCAGGTCGAATAATGAAAGTTTCACCTGTACCAGCCCAAACCTGACTCGGGTCTGATTGGCTGATGGCCAATGCACTGATAGATGATACTTCGATTGAATCTAGAATAGGGTTCCAGTTTACGCCTCCATCTTCCGTTTTCCATGGCCCTCCGGAAGCAGCTCCGACATATGCAACCATATGATTCCCAGGTTCACCAACTGTTGCAATAGCCCTATTGCCTTCAGGGCCGATAAACCTGTATTGGAGTTGCTTGAAAACTGAAGGGTCATCAATTTGAGCGTCTATTGTTGATGTCAGGGTATACAAAAGGGCGATGAGTAGGTATCTCATTTTTCTATTGATTTGAATAAGCATGTTAATACTGAATGAATGGCAAGATCAACCAAATTAATGGTTGTATTGTTTTGGTCGGTTCGGATATGCTAAAGTTTGGAACCAAGTTGCAGAAATCGGCACTATTTAGGAAACGTAATCCTTGTTACAGCCCCATTTTTTGATAGATGGGTGATCAGTGGTTAATGAAAACTTTATTCAACTAAAGAATTTGGGAATTACTCAAGAGGAGAATCATAGCCATTCAGGAATTCATCCCATGACTTGTTTTTATGAGCATTCTCACCATAAAACTTGATGACTTTATCAAAAAATGGTGCTTTTTGATAGCCAGGTAGCGGCTGTAGAATTTGCATCTCCTCATTCAAAAAGACGACAGTCGGATAACTCATTTTGCCGTTCAAGAGGGCATAAGCCAACTCGTGGATTCCGTTTCTGCCAGTATTGACCCATTTGAATGTATGTCCGTCAAATTCGATCGGTTCTTTGCCTTCGGCGTCAAGCTTTACAGGATAATATTTTTCATTGAGGTACTTAGCGACTACTGGATGATTGAATGTATTGGCATCCATTTTTTTGCACCATCCACACCAATCTGTATAAACATCAACAAAAACTTTACGTGGTTCTATTTTGTTCTTTGCCACGGCTTCTTCGAAAGTGAGCCATTGCACTTTCTCGGATTTGATATCTTCCGTTTCACTAAAAGTGAAAGACGACATTATCGCAACTATACTTACGGCTACTACGGTTAATAAGAGAGATATCTTGTTGAGCTTCAACATCTTTGTAAAGTTAACGAAAGTCATTGAAAAATGATATTAATACCAAGAACGAATGGCATTCGAGAAAAGTTCTTAGGGATCAGTTAGATTGCAAAATTGGCATTTACATCAATTACCTCCACTATTATAAATGCGTAAATCGTTAACAATATTTGCCTTAATCCTTTCTGGGGAAACAGTATTCCTTTTGCCATTCGTAATCCCACGGATTTTCAGGCCAACTTTTCTCAAAACTTTTGAAATCACAAATTTTGAATTAGGAGCGGCATTTTCACTGTATGGTGTCATAGCGATGGTCTCTTATTTTGCCGGAGGCCCCTTGGCCGATCGTTTCTCAGCCAGAAAATTGATGACCATTGCTTTAGCAGTTACATCGGTTGGTGGCATTTCAATGGCATTTATTCCATCACTTTTTGTATTAACCATACTCTACGGATTTTGGGGGCTAACGACCATTCTGCTGTATTGGGCTGCTTTTGTGAAGGCCACCAGGGAAATTGGCAGCGATAAGACACAAGGAAGGATTTTCGGTTTAGTTGATGGCGGAAGAGGGCTTGTTGCAGCTCTGCTGGCTTCTTTGTCTGTGCTTTTATTTGATGCTTTGTTACCCGTTCATGCTGATTTGGCAACCATAGAAGATTTGTCCAAAGCACTCGGGATAATCATCTTGATATTTTCAGGCCTGACATTGCTCACCGCTTTTTTGATTTGGTTTTCAATTCCTGAAAATGCTTCAACCACTGTCGATTACGCAAGTCGTTTGTCATTAAAGGGGGTAAGGGAGGTTGTAAAAAAGCCTTCAATCTGGATGCAATCAATCATTCTTTTATGTGCTTACGTTGGTTACAAATCGACAGATGATTTTAGTCTCTATGCCAGCAAGGCCTTTGGGTATAATGATGTAGATGCCGCCCATATGGGCACAATTTCTTTCTGGATGAGGCCGATCGCCGCATTTGGGGCCGGAATTATCGGGGATTGGCTGAGGCTTTCAAAAATGGTGGGTATTTGTTTTCTGGTTATGATTTTGGGAGGCACCGTAATAAGTTTTGGCCTGTTAGCGCCAGGTATGCCGCTGATGATCGCATTGACAATTGCCAGCATTAGCGCCGGAATTTACGGTCTTCGTGGCTTATACTATGCCCTTTTGCAGGAATCGAAGATACCCCTGACTTTAACTGGTAGCGCAGTAGGCATAGTTTCCGTAATCGGTTACTCTCCAGATATCTTTATGGGCCCACTAATGGGATATGTCCTTGATAGTTCGCCGGGTGAAACAGGGCATCAACACCTTTTTGCTATTGTTGCTGGTTTTGGAGTGATAGGGCTCATCACATCGTTGCTCTTCAGACGGAGTTATTAATTCAATTCATGATCAAGTGGTGACATTATCTATGAAATGGTGTTTCACTGTTCACATCCGTACGGTAATTAGTACGCTTATGCAACATCGTGTGCAATACTGTATTAAGATAACCTACTGAATAACAGGGTACTACGAATTGAGGTATGCTTTTTATTACTTATTAGGAAACAGTTGATACCATGATCAAGAATTTTTTTATTGTAGCCATCAGGAATTTATTACGACAAAAGCTGAATAGCTTATTAAATGTTTTAGGGCTCACTATTGGTATCGCTGCAGCTACACTACTTCTCCTGTACGTTAATGACGAATTGAGTTACGATGGTATGCACCCTTTAAAGGATAGGATGTACAGGGTTAACACAATTGCGATAGCTCAAGATACTGAGATGAATGTGGCTCAAACAATGGCACCGATGGGGCCAGTCTTAAAAAATGACTATCCTGAAGTGGAGACTTATTGCAGAATCCAGACGATCTCAAGGGAATTGGTTACTAAAGACGATATCCAGTTTTTCGAAGAGAATTTTTATCTCGCAGATTCAACATTTTTCAATGTTTTCAACATCAAACTACTAAAGGGTAACCCAGAGAGCGCACTTGCTGAGCCTAACACAATTGTACTTTCGCAAGCTCTTGCTCAAAAGTATTTTGGAGATGAAGATCCCATCGGTAAAACCATAAAAACTGGGGCGGAGGAGTGGAGTAGGACCGTCACAGGTGTAATGGAAAACCCACTATCTGGTACACACATCAAGCCTAGTGGCATCATTTCCTATTTGTCAATTCCTGAAGGGCGCCGAACATTCTGGGGCAACATTAACGATTATTTATACATCGTATTACAACAGGGGACTGACTACAAGCAATTTGAGCAGAACTTTTCGGTTGTTTTTGATAAGTATATCAATCAATTATTTAGTCAGTTTGATGCCAAGGCAACCTTCCACTTAACACCTTTTACTGATATTCATTTGAATGCCGGTGATGTTGATGGCCAAATGGAACCCGGCGGGTCAATGGCATACGTTTACACATTTTCGGCAATAGCATTTTTTATTTTATTAATTGCTAGCATCAACTATATGAATATGTCTACTGCCAGGGCAGTTCACAGGGCGAAGGAAGTTGGGATTAGAAAGGTTATGGGGTCACATCGTCGCCAGTTACGGTCTCAGTTTATTGTTGAATCAATATTAATTACCGCCTTATCTGCTTTTTTGGCCTTGATAATTGTTTCCTTGACTATCCCGGTTTTTAATGCTGTATCAGGAAAAGCCATCCCAGAAAGTTTTTATATGGACTACAGGTTCGTTTCATTGTATTTATTTCTGTCAGTTGCAATTGGGGTTATTGCCGGCAGCTATCCGGCACTCTACTTGTCATCTTTCAAACCGGCCTTGGTTTTAAAGGGTAAGAAAGCTTCAGTTTCAGGAAATGTAGGTTTAAGAAAGGGCCTTGTAATCATACAGTTCTCAATTTCATTGATCATGATTATCTGCACCGCGGTTGTGTATGATCAGTTGGTATTTATGAACTCAAAAAATTTAGGCTTTAATAAAGATCAGGTTTTGCGAATTAGTTTGAATGGCTCAGCGGCAAGGGAGAAATATCCGGTCTTGAGATCTACATTCCTTCAAAACTCGAACATAGAAGCCGTGGGGAGTGGTTGGGCTTCACCGGGTGGTGAAAATTTAAATGTTCAGGGTATTGGCGTCGAAACCAAAAATGGTAACATGATCGATAAGGTTTTTCAGAGTTTCGTAGTTGATCAATACTATTTGGAGGCCCTGCAGATTCCGGTGGTGCAGGGTAGGGGCTTTTTGGAAACAGTGGGTCAGGATACCACAGAGGCCATTTTAGTGAACCAACAAATGGTAAAAGAGATGGGTTGGGATAACCCGATAGGTAAAAAGTTCAATGTGATATTAAGTGAAGCCTTAGACAGAAGAATAGTTAAGGTCGTAGGGGTAATTCAGGATTTTCATGTAAGGGCGTTGCAAGAACCTATCGAACCATTGGTGCTCCACCTCAATCTTGATAATGGACTTATGTTGGTCAGGGTTAAAAGTGAAAATATTGATCAAACCATAAAAGAAATAGAAGCAGTTTGGCGTGATGTTGTATCCAATCGGCCATTTGAATACAGCTTTCTTGAGCAGGATTTTCAGGATCAATATGAACAAGATCAAAGGCGAGGGGAGATATTTGCAACTTTTTCAGGCCTCACAATATTTATTGCATGCATGGGCCTTTTTGGTCTGGCATCATATAGTTCGGAGGTTAGAAAGAAAGAAATTGGTATTCGAAAAGTTGTCGGCGCCACTATTACGGATATCTTGATTTTGATGAACAAAGAGTTTGTGAAGTTGGTGGCAATCTCAATGTTAATAGCCTTTCCTACTGCTTATTATTTCATGAGTGGATGGCTTGAAAACTTTACTTTCCGTGTTGAGATAAGTTGGTTCACATTCGTGATCTCTGCTTTTGTAACCCTGATTATAACTTTAGTCACCGTTGGCTATCATTCCTTGAATGCCGCAGTATCAAACCCTTCAGTTTCACTAAAGGAAGAGTAGACAACTGCTGAATTGGTGACCTTCCCCTCAAATCAGGTAGGCCAAATGTGGTCCTGCCGTCGCCCCCGTAGGTTGTGCCTAGAATGGAAAACAACGCAGGATTTTGTGAGATGGGTATCAATTGGCCATCGCAAAAGGCCCAGCCCCGAGGTGCAAAGTTGCCTGCAAACATGGATATTTCACCCAAAAGTGGCTCAACAGCCCTTGTCGTTTCTGATGTCTCAGCTTCTTCCGGACTTGAATAAGAAACTATAAATAAAGGCAGAAGCAAAATGTTGATTCCGACTAATAGTGACTTTAGATGCTTTTTCATAATTGATAAGATTGTTTAGCGGAAAACTGCTCATATCCATGTATAAAATCAATTGTTGCCTCTGATAATTGCCTCAAAGTGCTAAAAAATACCCGCTTACACGGATATGAATTGCGGTTTCCTGAAGAAGTTGATCTCGTTAGTGGCTCTTGGCGTTGTTGTGTTAGCGTTCTTCCCGATTTTGACTCTACACCTTAAAATTATTTAAGCGTCCCATGCAACCAGTTACCACTACTTGTAGTCTAAGCCATTAAATCTACTTTATAGAACATATCAATGAGTCGCTCTGTATATTTGTTCTATTAAATAGAAATAACTATGAGCAAAGATTATTTAGGAGAATTTGAAGAACTCGTTTTGCTGATGGTAATGGTCTTAAAAGACGATGCCTATGGCTTGGCAGTGGTTGACGAATTCGAAAAGCAAACTAATCGTAGGGTAACGATTGGTGCTGTTCATGCAACACTCAACAGGTTGGAAGACAAAGGTTACCTGGAATCTTTTATGGGTGATGCAACCGCCGAAAGAGGCGGCAGAAGGAAGCGCTTATTTAAGCTAACGGCTTCAGGGAAGAAAGCTTTAACACATGCCAGAGATATTAAGGTCAATTTATGGACACAGATACCTGATTTGGCTGTGGGAGACTTCAACAAGCTCAGCCTCTAATGCTTCAGATATGATAACTAAATGGCTCATTTCGGCAGACTCGGTGAGGAAAGTAGGTTGGAATGACGACCCGAAGACGTAATGAAGAATTCTAAATAAAAATGAAAACAAACACACAGGTTCCACCGAAACTCGCTGACCAGTTTTTATCGTGGTTTTGCAAGGGTGATCTCCTTGAGGAGATTCAGGGAGACCTGTATGAATACTTTGAAAGAATAAACAAAAATGAAAAACGGTGGCGGGTGGTGCTTATTTACTGGTTCCATGTATTCAACTTCCTGCGCCCCTTTGCGATTAGAAAACTCAATGGTCAAAACTTAAATACAATTACTATGCTTCAGTCAAACATTACAATGGCTTTCAGGAATTTGTTGAAGTACAAATTCTACTCAGGGCTAAACATAAGTGGGCTTGCCTTAGGGCTGGCGTCTTGTATCTTCATCTTGATATGGGTCACTGATGAGCTCAGCTACGATAAATTCTATGAGAATTCTGAACGCATTTACCGTGTGTCATCAGATTTAAAATTTCTGGACAACAAGTACGATATGGCCGTCACCCCGGCACCGATGGCTGAAGCGTTTAAAATGGAATTCCCAGAAATTATTGAATCTGGCCGATTGCGAAACCGAGGTGGTGTCACATTTAAGAAGGGCGATAGATTAATTGATCAAGACGGTGTTCTTTATGCCGATAATTCTATCCTCAGAATATTCTCATTTGAAATACTCCATGGTGACAGGGAAAAGGCATTACTTGAGCCAAATACGCTGGTAATTACAGAATCGGTTGCTGTGAAATTTTTTGATGAGTCAAATCCCGTAGGTAAATCGATGGAGAGTCTTGGTGGGAAACAATTCAGAATTGATGCTGTGATCAAGGATACACCGGAGAACTCTCACTTCCATCCAAAAATGTTCATTAGCAACGAAGGGGATCCCCAAAGTAAAGACGGCATCTGGCTCAGCAATAATTACTTTACATATTTCTTATTAGATGAGAACAATGACCCAACCGCCCTGCAAGCTAAGTTCGAATCAGTCTACCCTAAATACTTCGGCCCTCAACTGGAACAGTTCGTGGGTGCTGGTTGGGATGCAATGATTCAATCTGGAAGCCATGTTAATTACTTTTTGGTTGGGCTTGAAGACATCCATCTTTACTCCCATCAGGATATCGAAATTGAACCTAATGGCGATATACAATATGTCTATATGTTTGGTGCAATTGGCTTGTTTATTTTAATAATTGCTTGTATCAATTTTATGAACATAAGCACTGCCAGGGCTACGATCCGTGGCAAAGAAGTAGGTGTTAGAAAAGTGCTGGGGTCAATGCGGTCGCAACTAATTGCTCAATTTCTAACAGAGTCTGTTTTATTTAGTTTCCTGGCACTCATAATAGCAGTTATCCTTACTTATACACTTACTCCTTTTTTCGAAAACCTTACAGGAAAAGTGGTCATCAACCCATTCTTCAATCAAAATCAACTATGGATGCCATTGATAGCCGGAACCTTTGTCATAGGTCTCATTGCCGGAATTTATCCGGCATTTGTGCTCTCAGGTTTTAAGCCTGTAAAAGTGATGAAAGGCCAATTGAGAAGCGGTAAATCGGCATCTGTTATAAGGGGTGTGCTAGTTGTGTTTCAGTTTGCAATGTCAATCATTTTAATCGTAGGAACTGTTGTGGTTTACAAGCAATTGAATTTTGTCCAAAACAAAAATCTTGGTTTTGATAAAGATGGGGTGATCGTTTTAAATAGTACTGCCACGCTAGGCACAAAAATTCAATCATTCAAAGAAGAGCTTTTAGCTAATCCCCAAATTGAAAGTGTTAGTGTCTCAGGATATTTACCCACTGGCGAATGGAGGTCAGACACTGCCTTTCAACCAGAGGGTGCTTCCTCAGATGAAGACATTGTTGGCATCCAGGTGTGGGGTGTTGATCATGATTATGTAAAAACAATGGGAATGGAAATAGTTGCTGGTCGGGATTTTTCTGAAGATATGGTCAGTGATTCAACGGCTGTAATCATGAACATGACAGCGATAAAGCGGTTTGGATATGAAGAAAATCCTATTGATAAAAAGATCAAACCATTGGGTTCATTCCAGGGAACAGGACAGACGGAACTCACTATAATTGGTGTAATAGACGACTTTCATTACGACTCCATGCATGATAACATTGGTCCATTAATGATTTATTTGAAGAGTGATCCTTCTGTAATGGCTATAAGGTTTAATGGAGAAAATGTCAAAAACGTTGTAGCTGAAATAGAATCAAAATGGAGTGAATTCAACCCTAATCATCCATTAGATTACGATTTCATGGACAGACAGTATGCTGCTAAATATGAGGCCGAAGAGCGGCTGGGAACAATCTTCACTGTGTTCGGGGTATTTGCGATTTTAATCGCCTGCCTCGGCTTGTTTGGTCTATCATCCTTCACCGCAGAACAACGACGCAAAGAGCTTGGCATCAGGAAGGTACTTGGTGCTTCAGTTAGCAACCTCCTCGGACTGTTATTTCAGGGATACACCAAGCTTCTTGTGATTAGCATTGTGTTGGGGTTACCTATAGCATATTATCTCATGAACCAGTGGCTTCAGGATTTTGCTTATCATACTGAGATAGGTATTGGATTATTAGTTGTTTCTGCCTTTGTGGCAATGGTCATAGCCTGGTTAACGGTAAGTTTTCAATCTCTCAGGGCTGCAAGAGTCAATCCGGCGGATAATTTGCGGTACGAGTAAGTTTAGACAAAAGATTAAAGACGAAAGACTTGAGGGTCTTATCAATTTATGTCCTTGCACAACATTAAAACATGGAATCAGACCCTTTTCTATCTACCGGAAGTATTGCATACGGATAAATCCGGCTATTAGAATTACGAACCCTGTTGATTTTAAGGGCTTGTTCTGGCTATTGAATTTTAAGTAAAAAGAAGGTGGACAAACTCCCAGCTATGCAGTTATCAGGTCTTTTGTCTTTAATCTTTGCTCTTTTGTCTGATAACCGTCCTTTTTTAGTGACTAGTTCGTCTAAGGTGTTGAATAAGTTATTAACCAAAAAAATCAAAACATGACCACACAAGAAGTTGCAAACAAGTTAGTAGCGTACTGCCGTAAAGGCGAGTATGCCGAAGCACAGCAGGATTTATATGCCGACAACTGCTGGAGCATTGAGCCTGAGGGAACCCAGGGTTTCCAGACCGTCCAGGGTATGGATGCCATTAAGCAAAAAATGGAACAATGGGCGCAAATGGTAGAAGAAATTCATGGAGCCGAAGTTTCTGATCCAATTGTTGCAGGCAATCACTTTGCAGTGACAATGAAGAATGACGTGACTTTTAAAGGTCAGGGCAGAATGACAATAGAAGAAATTTCAGTTTATGAAGTTACAAATGGCAAGATCACCAAAGAGCAATTCTTTTTCCCTGTGATGGGATAAACGAATAAAACCTACGATTCTTTAAGGCTGAGCAAGTGTTCAGCCTTTTTTTGTTTTATAGCTAGCCATTTGATCCGTCAAATGCACCAAAGGCGCCTGATTGCGACTTCTAATCCTGATTTCTCTTTTTCACCATAGTGAGTATAGTGGCTATTGCAACAGTTTCGTCAGTTTCATCATATACATCAACCATAAATTTGACAATGCCTTTCGCAATATCATCTTTCTTTTCCTGGTCCATTTTTTCTTTAACCGTCAGCCTCACACCAATGGTCATACCGGCGTAAACAGGCTTTGTAAATCGGCATTCTTCCAAGCCGTAGTTTAATAGCACAGGCCCTTTTTTTGCCTCGACGAAAAGACCCGCTGCAGCAGATAGAATGAAGTAACCATGGGCCACTTTTTGCTCAAAAGTTGTACCCTCCAATGAGGTGACATCCGTGTGAGCGTAAAAATGATCCCAGCTGACATTTGCAAAATTGACGATATCCGCATCCGTAATAGTGCGCTTGTGGGTAATTACTGTTTCACCAACTTCGATGTCTTCAAAGTGTTTACTGAAAACATGTTGACCAGGATCCTTATATTTTCCACCGTATTGATATTGAGAAGTTATTTCTGTTAATGTGGTCGGCGTACCCTGGATGGCACATCTCTGGAGATAATGCATCACACCACGTTTGCCTCCCATCTCTTCACCTCCCCCTGCCCTACCCGGTCCTCCGTGGGTGAGCATTGGCATTGGTGAGCCATGACCAGTGCTCTCCTTGGCACTTTCTCGGTTCAATACTAAAATTCGGCCGTGATGTGTGGCGGCCCCCAAAACGAATTGTCTGGCAGTTTGGTCATCATTAGTGGCTATTGATGAACACAAAGACCCCTTGCCCATTTTAGCAAGTTCAATGGCCTCATCGATACCGTTGTAGGGCATAATAGTGCTCACTGGCCCAAATGCTTCAATGTTATGGACGGGATCACTTTTGAATGGATCTTTATTTACAAAAAGAACGGGTGAAATGAATGAACCTTTATCGGTATTTGCACCAACAACTTCCACCTTACCAGGATCTCCAAACACTATTTCCGAAACTTTTTTAAGCTCCTCAATCCTGTTCAACACCTCCTCTTTTTGCTCTTTTCCTGCTAACGCTCCCATTCTCACACCTTCAACATTCGGATCACCAATTGTAGTTTTCCCCAAGGCTTTACCCAGGGCTATTTGAACGTCTTCGACCAGCTTTTCTGGAACGATAATCCTGCGGACAGCAGTACACTTTTGACCACACTTTACAGTGATCTCTTTTCTGACTTCTTTGATAAATAAGTCAAATTCATCAGTTCCTGGTGTTGCATCTTCACCCAAAATAGCTGCATTCAATGAGTCGGCTTCTAGGTTAAAGGGCACTGATTCCGCAATAACCTGCGGATGTGTTTTGAGCTTTACCCCGGTTGCAAACGACCCGGTAAATGTGACCACATCCTGATTGGTTACGTTGTCTATTATACCATTACCATAACCTGCTACAAGTTGTAGAGCACCCTTGGGAACAATTCCAGAATCGACGATTTCTTTAACAACCAGCTCAGTGAGGTAACATGTTTGCTCAGCTGGCTTGACCACCGCCGGAACACCCGCCAACCAGTTAACTGCTACTTTTTCAAGCATCCCCCAAACCGGGAAATTGAAGGCATTGATATGAATTGCCACACCCTCTTTTGGCACCATTATGTGATTACCAACAAAAGTGCCCTCCTTTGAAAGGCCAACCATTTCACCATCAACATAATGCTTCTCGCTCCCAAACTGCCTTCGAAGACTTGCATATGCGAACAAGTTGCCAATTCCACCTTCAATGTCGATCCATGAATCAATTCTGGTCGCCCCCGTGGCCCAACTGAGTTTGTAGAATTTTTCTTTATGCTCTAGAAGGTATAACGCCAAAGACTTGAGCATTAGGCCTCTTTCATAAAAGGTCATGCTACGAAGGGCATCACCCCCTGTTTTTCGTCCGTAATCAAGAATATCTTTGAAGTCAAGGCCCTCTATTGAATGCCTACCTACTGGGTCACCGGTAATTGCATTGTGAAGGACGACACCATCGCCATCTCCTTCCGACCAGCTTCCTTGAATGTAATGTTGAATTTTGGGTATGTTGCTCATTAATCTACAAGTGACTTGAATATCTTTTTTAATGTTTGCTTTTCATCAGGTGTTAATTTTCCAATAGTCGCTATTACCTGTTCGCTCTTAATTGTTGCCAACCGATCTACTTTGATTAGGGAATCAACCCTAAGACCCGAAATTGAACTTGATTTAACAACAAAAGATTTTTTAGGGACGTCATTTGGAACAACGGAACTTATAGCGGCAATTATTAAATCTTTAAACCTATCTTCAGTTTCGCCTATCACAACGGCAGGCCTCACTTTGGTATTTGTGAGTTCAGCAAAGGGAAATGGAACCAGAATAATCTGTCCGAATTTCATACTATTTACCTGTCAGATAATCCTGGTATAAGTCTTCTTTTGGGTTGTTCCAAAACTCAAAAGCTTTAAGATTTGAGCTAAAAATCCTTTCCTCTTCAAGTTCATCAACTTCTTCAAGTAGTGTGATCAGTACTTTATATTTTTTTTGTGGGAGTTCCTCTAAAGGAGTTATTTGTTGACCATCAGAAATACCTTTAATCGTAACCATATCTTAAATTTAGTGAACTTCTTTCCAAGGTTTGAAAGATTTATTTTGTTCCTTTCTATCATCAGGCACACTCCTTAAAGGCTCACATTCCTTCAATGTTCCATAACAATCGGCGGGTAATTGTTGATACAACTCAGTCCCCTTGCTTTTCCATTCAATCATCTCATCACTTACTTCCTTAATTACTTTACTGGGGTTCCCTACTACAAGGCTTCGTCGTGGAATTACGGTTTCAGCCTTAATAAAACACAAAGCACCAATTATTGACTCCTCTCCGACTTCAGCATTGTCCATAATAACTGCATTCATCCCAACAAGACTATTTCTTCCTATTGTCGCACCATGAATAATGGCCCCATGGCCGATGTGCGCACTTTCTTCTAGTGTTACAGTAACACCAGGGAACATATGGATGGTACAATTCTCCTGCACATTACAGCCGTCTCTTACGATGATTTCGCCCCAATCGCCACGGATTGCGGCACCTGGTCCTATGTAAACATCTTTTCCAATTACAACATTACCTGTAACGACGGCTTGTGGATGGATGAACGAAGATTCATGTATTACAGGCCGATATCCATCAAATTCGTAAATCATCAAATTCCGTTTGATACAAACTTACCAAACGAATTTGTATCTGGACGAAGGTGTTAATAATACGAGGTCAAATTTCAAACTTTGATTAATTCGTTTGAGGAATTACCCCACTCTCATTTTGCCAGTTTCCATTTCCATTTTCCTGAATGCTCTGGTTCTGGCAACCAGCGATTGAATTATCTCTTTATTTAGCTCCATATAAATCCTGAAACTCTCATTTGCCAGGAGGCGTTCATCAATCAGCATTTGGAAAGCTTTGTCTTGTTCGGTTTGTAACTCAAGGATTTTACCTTTTGCCTCTCTTGATGACCGCAATTTCGGAATATCAGATTTGATATCGATTACCTTTTTATAAAAAATGTCGATGCGATCTTTCTTAACCTGCTCACGCCATTTTGATAGAGATATCAAACCAGATATCAAGGCAATTAGTACCGAGAAGCCAACGCCAATTACTTCTGCGTATCTTTCAAAAAAGCCTGGTTCGTCACGGTCAAGATAGCGCCTTGAACCTGGGTGCAATGGGAAATTCAATTTGTTGTGATCAAAGTTCTCCGTTAAATCGAGGTAGATCAATGGGCTGATAGAATTAAACTCCTGATGATTTTGAAAGAGTGTTTTAGTTAATTGATAAATCGCCTCGGTGGATATTTCAGTCCTGGCTACTAAAACGGCATCAACGGCAATCGTTAAAGATGCGTTAGGCGTGAGTTCCCGATAAGTGTTTTGTGGAATTATGAAAGGTCGCATCTGAGGGTATTTCAGACAGATAGCCTCGGCAATGCTTCCCTTTTTGAAATTATCAATGTGATCAAAACTATATAGCCTGAAACCACGGAGGCCCCGAAGGTTATCATCTTTAATAATATCACCAAATGAGGCATAAACTTCGAAATCAAAAGGATTATCCGTTATCTCAACCTCGCTTTTATCGATCTCAAAAAATTGAAATAGATCTAGCATAAACCTGTATGTGCCGCTTCCTTCAAACCCCATGAAAACCTTCTTACCAGCAACCAACTCTTTAAAATCAGTTATCTCCTCATCGCTTTGGTAAAGAATATGGAGTATCTGAGGATAAAATGGCAATACCGAAGAAATACTATCATCTACCGGAGTGTGGTTTTCGATTATCGCAAGATCAGCTGCGCCGGCCAATAATGAGTCAACGTTACCAATTGACCCAGGCCCAATAATAAGTTCGGTAGTAATGTTATCATTCTTGTCAAGAACATACTCCATCCGTTTGGCTATTTGACCAATGGGTTCATCAGCAGAATAAATGATCCTGAAATTTGTCGGCTCCTCGTTACAGGATATCAGAACGATAACTATTGGGAGCAAGAAAAGAAGTCGGTTGGCTTTCATACCGTGGGTTTTTTAGGGGTTAGTTTTTCGGGTCTTTCTCAACGAACTCTTCACGGTAGTGCTTATCAGCTAAAATCTCAAACAGCTGAGGATCCTTCTCCCATTGGGTTTTTCCATTAAAAAATCCTTGTACTTCAAAGAACAAGAGCTTTTCATTTTGAATAGCATAACTCTCAAAATTCGGTATCACGTAGCGGTCGCTTGAAACAGCAGTAGCACAATAGCCGCCATATGCTGGAAGGTAATCGTATGGCTTCTTCTTGAATATTTCGAGGTTTTCTTTGGAAGCAAATAGCAGGGTTAATCCGTCGTACTCATATTTATAAGAAGGATTGCCTTTAACTGGTTTCGCACTGGTGAAATAGCTCACTAAATCGAAGCCATCAAAAGCTGCTTCGCCCCTAGTTTGCACATAACGATGCTGACTTGACGCAATGTGTGATGCCGCAATAAGCATCAGTATCATTAATAGTGTTTTTGACATTAATTTTTTCGAATCCCTGGTTTCCATATTGGTTTTTACTTTTAGTAATTATCTTGATTGATTATTCTATCATGCTACATGCAGAGATGAGGTGATCTCCTTATCCAAAAGACTAATCACCTTGCGATTGTAAGCGATCTTCCCTTCCATCCGTAGCTTGTTCAAAACTGACGTAACAGTCTGCCTTGACATATTTACAATTTCGGCTATTTCGTTGTGAGTGAGGAAGTTATTCACAACCACTTTATCATCATTCAATACTCCTTCCTTTCCGGCCAATTCAGCCAGGAAGGATGTAAGACGGCCCTCCATATCGTTACAGGTAAGATAGCTGACCCTACGCTGCAGCTTTTTAATTCTCCTATCCATAATCCTTGAGACTTCAAGGGCCAGGTCATGATAGCTTGAAGTAATTTGATCAAGTTCATTTTGGTTTATCAATGCCAACTGACCCGAATTAGATAAAGCCTGCACATAGCGATCGTTTGTTCTCCCATCCAAAACTGAAGAATAAAAAATATCACCGCCGCTCAATAGTTCTGCTGTCTCTTGATTTCCGTCTTCATCAACTTCTATCATTCGGAACAAACCTTGCAGTACCAAAAATGTTTTGGGCTCCGGTGTTCCAGATACTTTAATTAAATCCCTTTTGCTAATTGTTGTCAATTTCGCCTTGCAGGAGATTTCATTATTTACTTCGGATGAAAAGTTGAAATTGGTGTAGAGAAAATGGTTAATCAGATTGTTTTTCATGGTCTTTGATATTTACAACCCAATTAACGTGTCTAATTGTCGCCACACGGTCACGCAGTTATCATATTTTTATAACAAGCATAGATTCATGCTAATGGCTGTAAATCAGTTACTTAATTGCAATCAGGGATGAGATATTTGCCATCGAACCGACATTATGCGCCCAATATGAATGAAAGTGTGAAATGGCTGTGACCATTTTGTGATAATTGAGACCTTAGTTTACGTTTACAAGCCAATGAAAAAAGTATTAATTATAGAAGACGACCCCGAGATTATCAGCTTGCTTGAGATTCATTTGAAGGATTTATCATGTGAAACTGCTAAGGCATCTGATGGGAAATTAGGGTTGGAATTAGCTGAAACTGAAGAATTCAATTTGATCATACTTGATTTGATGCTGCCAAAAATGGATGGAATTGAAGTTTGTCAAAAACTTAGGGGTAAAGGTGTGAATACACCCATTTTGATGTTAACGGCGAAATCAGAAGAGATAGACCGAGTGCTTGGCCTTGAAATGGGCGCAGACGATTATATGACTAAGCCGTTTAGCGTGAGAGAGTTTATTGCAAGGGTCAAGGCCATTTTTAGAAGGACCCAAATGATAAGAGAAAGCCTTGAGACTGATGCTGCCGAGACAATTAACTGGGAAGGGCTTTCTATTGACATCGAAAAACGTAAAGTACTGATAAATGATAATAAGGTTGAACTATCTCCCAAGGAGTTTGAACTATTGATCTTACTAGCTTCTAACCCAGGTAAAAGTTACAACAGGTCTAATCTGCTCAATTTAATTTGGGGCTACGAATTTGAGGGATATGAGCATACTGTCAACTCTCATATAAATAGACTAAGGGCCAAAATTGAACCAGACATGGCCAACCCCAAATATATTCTCACCACTTGGGGAGTAGGTTATAAATTCAACGAAGAACTAGACCGCGACTAATTATGTCACAAAAAAAAGCTATCTCAAATAAGCTCATTCGTAAGTTGTCAGTCACCTTCCTTTTGCTGATACTCTTAATCGGTACTGCTTATATCTTAATAACAGCGTGGTTTGCCAATAAATATTTTGAAGAAACTACTCAAAAACTCAATGCTGAAATTGCCAATCATTTGATTGACGAAAAGTTTCAAAATGAATCGCCCTTTCTCGAAAATGGATCTGTTAACAAACCGTTGTTTGGCGAGATCATGCATGATATGATGGCTGTAAACCATGGTATCGAGGTTTTTTTACTTGATAATGATGGCTATCTGCTGTACTCAGTAGTTCTTGACCATAACCCAAATGAACCCATGCAGAAAATTGACATGGAGCCGGTCAGGGAGTTTATTGAAACAAATGGGCAGAAATATGTTTTGGGAGATGATCCTAGAAATGAGGGTAATCATAAGATTTTCTCTGCCGCCCATTTCGAAAATAATGGCAGGGAGGGATACATCTACATCATTTTGGCTGGTCAGGAGTTTGATCAGGTAACCAGCTCACTTTTTACCAGCTATTTCGCAAGATTAGGTACTGGCGCCACCATTTTAACATTGATATTCGTAATGCTGCTTGGTTTTCTAGCCATTTGGTACATCACTAAGAGCTTAAGGGAAATCGTCTTTACAGTTTGTCGGTTTAGTTCTGGAGACTTAACTGCGAGGATTCCAAATGCAGAAAATACAGACCTATCAAACCTTGCAATTTCATTTAATCAAATGGCAGACACAATAGTAGAGAATATTGAAAAAATAAAATCGGTCGATACGCTTCGCCGTGAATTGATTGCCAATGTTTCACATGACCTCCGAACACCGCTAGCTATTATGCAGGGATATGTTGAAACAATGCAAATGAAGCATACAGGCTTAAGCGCTGAAGAACAGATGAAATATCTTAACATTTTGCATAGTAGCACTGAAAAGCTCTCTCATTTGGTAAGCCAACTATTTGAGTATTCCAAATTAGAGGCCAAGCAGGTGGAGCCTGAAAACGAACCTTTCCTAATTTCTGAGCTTGCAATGGATATTAATAATAAGTACGAGATTTTAGCGAAAGAAAAAGGTATAACGATCAATCTTGAAATTGAGGAAAACCTGCCTTTGGTTTTTGGGGACATCAGTCTTGTAGAAAGAGCCATACAAAACCTAATGGACAATGCTCTTAAATTCACTTTAAAAGGCGGAACTGTAAACTTGATAATGAATTCCACTAAGCACAATGTGGAAGTTTCAATCAAAGACAACGGCCCCGGTATACCGGAAAATGAGCAATCCTACATCTTTGAACGCTACCATAAAGCTGGGTCTGCCAAATCATCCGGGGCAGGTTTGGGGCTTGCGATTGTCAAAAAAATATTGGAGATCCATAATTCAACAATTGAAGTAATTAGCAAGCCCAATGAGGGGACAACCTTCCATTTTCTGTTGCCGGTATATGAAAAGAAATTGGGCATTGTATAATTTGAAAAAATTCGTACATTTATGCGAATTTATTCGCAATGGATATAGTTAATGAGCCAGCAGTAAGGTACCGTAAATCCAACGAGGGCATCACTAAGTCTGATTTTTTAGTAGTGGTTGCCGAAACAGGCCTTAGCCTAAGTGAATTCTCTAAATTGTTGCCAGTAAGTAAACGAACCGTAGAGAAAGTTAAAGATGAAGAGTTACTGAGCCCCGTCGTGAGTGATAGGGTCCTTCAAATCGCATCCCTATACACAAATGGTAAAGAGCTGTTCGGAAATTCTCAGAGTTTCAAAGACTGGTTACAATCTCCGGTGATGGCCCTTGGTGGTAAAAAGCCAATTGAATACCTCAACACAGATACCGGGATCAGTATCGTAAATGATATTATGGGCCGCATTGAATACGGCGTTTATTCCTGATGCTGGTTTACCGGGTCTCATCAAAGCAACATGCAAATGACTTGAGTGGAACGGGTGCCATGCTTTTTGGTGGGCGATGGAACATGAAGGGAACCCGGATGGTGTACACATCAGGCAGCCTTTCTTTAGCTACTCTTGAAATTGTTGCCAACCTGACTGCTGACAAATTGGATAGAAGTTGGTATAGGATTGAAATTGAAATTCCTGATCAACTTCCAATTGACGTACCCATACTCCCAAAAAACTGGAATTCTTTCCCTCATAGCGGTAATACACCCAAAATTGGAAGCGACTTTATAAAGCGCAATGGATTGTGCTTAAAGGTGCCTAGTGCAATCATTCCTTCAGAATACAATTACTTGTTGAACCCCTCGAATGAAGAATTCAAAAACATCAAAATTTTAAGTGCTCAGCCCTTCATAATTGACCGAAGATTGCTGGGTTGACCTGCTTTTCAGGATTATTTTGAGCCACTGATTTCTACCTGCTGATTTTTGATATGCAGATCACGCTGAGGAAATGGTATCTCAATACCAGCTGCTTTAAACTTCTCAAAGATGGCGAAATTGAGTTCGCTTGTGAGGCGGCGGGGCCTATCAGTGTAAGAGGTCGTCCATACTAACAATGTGAAGTTCAATGAACTATCTCCGAATTCTTCAAAAAATACATTAGGCGAGGGTTCCTCCAAAACATTAGAATTCTCCGATGCCACTTCTAACAGCAATTTCTCAATCTGTTTAGGGTCTTCATTGTAGCTCACTCCAACCGGAATATTGAAGCGGATGTTGCGGTCGTTATGACTCCAGTTGATCACGGTTCCTGAAATGAATTCAGAATTAGGAACTATGATAGAAATATTGTCATTCGTAAGAATTGTTGTGGCCCTCACGGAGATATTAATTACATCTCCACTAATATCCCCGACTTCAATTCTATCACCCACTTTAATTGGGTTTTCAAATAATATGATGATACCTGAAATAAGGTTATTTGTGATGTTCTGAAGGCCAAAACCAATACCAACTCCAAGGGCACCGGCAATTAAACTCAATGCACTCAAATCAATACCAGCTGATTGTATAATTACAATTGTTCCGATAATGATGATCACAAACTTTGTTATCATCCCTATGGACTCACGCAAGCCTATATTTATTTCAGCCCTCTTAAGGATTTTGTTGATCAAAATCTTCTTAACCTTACCCGCTACGAAAAACAAGACAATGAATGCCAGGAAAAAATAAAAGAGGGTGCTCAAGCTAATTTCGCTCTCACCAAGCTTAAAAAGTGAGTTGGTGAATATCTCTCCAACATCCCTAAGGAAAGACAGTATGTCTTCTTGTACTTCTGATGCTTCCATAAAAATAAATTGCAGGGCAATAATAAGAAGTTGAGGCAGTATTCCATTAAAATCAATTCTCGGTTTGTCGCATGTTCATAGTTAGTATCTTACCACAGGAAATAAACAAACTAGTATGCAATGAAGAATATGCTTGCGAAAGTTAAGGTTGGAATCGAACGATACCCCGAGGCCATTAAATCAGTCTATGGAAATGCCCTTGACAAACTAAATACCGGGCTCAGTAAAATTGCCAATATGGGTTCTGAGACTAAAAGTAAGGTGCTTGATTTTACTAATGAAATTGTTTCTATTTTACCCATTCTTGAAGAATTTGGATACAAAGCATCAGAATTACGGGTTGGTGTTTCCCTTCCACCATCTATTGAAATGGATGTTTTAAAGGTGAATGAAATTACGAAGAAAGACCATGATGAAAAGATGGAGAAATACAAAGCCAGAAAGATGTTTAACCTGATTATTAAGTCGCTGGAATCTGCCAGGGACATCCAGGATAAAGTAAAAATTGGTGATGATTATCATCATGAATTCAGCTTGCATATAACCATACCACCCAATGTTGGTATCAAGTATAGGCTCAAGGAAATGGCGAACTGATTATCCCTACACATGATTCAATCTCTCGCTAACATTACATTTTAAAAATTTCTGAATTGCCACGTAACGTTTGGATTTTAACCCTCTGCCAGGCTTTGATGACCTCATGCGCTTCAATGGTTGTTTTTGCCGGGAGTCTAATAGGAGTTGACCTTGCCCCTACAGAAAAATTAAGTACACTACCTAATGCGGTGATCGTTGTGGGCACTGCATTGACTTCAATTCCGATTGCCTTATCCATGAGAAAATTTGGCAGGCGAAAAGTTTTTGTAACCGCATCGTCTGTTGCGGTTGTAGTTGCACTAATCGGAGCTTATTCAATCATGATACAATCTTTTGCTCTGTTTTGCGCTACAACTGCCCTACTTGGTGCCACTATGGCGGCAGTACAGCAGTTTCGTTTTGCGGCGATGGAAAGTGTCCCGACGGATCAAGCGCCGAGAGCGGCCTCACAAGTGCTTCTGGGAGGTTTGGCAGCCGCCTTCATTGGTCCAGAATTGGCCCTACTTGGCAAAGATTGGTTCGAGGCGCCTTTTGCTGGTTCATTTATTTTGCTGGCTGGTCTTTTCGTTATTTCATCTATTGTTCTAAATAATTTCAGGAACATCGGTTTCAATGATCCTGAGTTTAAGAAACCTGGCCGGCATCTAAGTAACATTATTAAGCAACCAATATTTTGGGTTGCTGTCACAGCTGCAGTTGTAGGCTATGCATCCATGACTTTCATAATGACTGCTACCCCTATCAGCATGCATGTGCATAATGGGCATTCCCTTCAGGATACCAAATGGGTAATTCAGAGCCACATTATTGCCATGTTTTTACCAAGTCTTTTTACAGCTTTTATCATCAGAATGATCGGCATAATTAGAATGATGCTGATCGGATTGATATTATTCGCAGGCTGCCTATTTATGGCTTATTCCGGTTTTGATTTTTACAATTACTGGACATCTCTGGTATTGCTGGGCGTCGGTTGGAACTTTCTATTTATTGGTGGTACAACCCTGCTTCCGACAGCTTATGAGCCCAATGAACGATTTAAAGTGCAGGCCTTAAATGATTTCCTTGTTTTTGGAAGCCAGGCTACAGCTTCACTTGGTGCAGGGTGGATACTCTTTCAATTTGGATGGCAGCAAATGCTCATTTTAACGATCCCATTTATGGCTATGCCACTGCTTGCCATGGCGGTTTGGGCAATGAAATCAAGGTCAAACACTCAGCCCTCTTAGTTGGTCCGGGTTACTTCATCGGTATTTAACCTTTTGCCCAATCCCTCAACAGCTGAAACATTGAAAAAACCGAGTACTGCTTCGTTTGGATCAGAACTTGAAATGTTGGTTGGCACATTGGCCAGAGGTGTTGCAAACAGTTCAGCAAAACCGCCAGGCCTGTTTATCTGCAAAGCCATTTCATTTAGAAAAATAAAGGCTTCATTAGAGATCGAATTAATTTCTACAAAAACTGAGTCTCCATCAGCAAAAGGAGACAAGAAAGTATCGTCAGGTGCTTCATCTATCGGGTTAACTAAATCACGGATGGGTGGAATAAAATAAAGGCCATCTATGTTACCTCCTTCTGAAAATCCGGCATCAAATGCAATGTTTATTTCATCTGGGTTGCTGAGATACATACCGTTTTTATAAGATTTGATCCAGTATGTATTGCCAACTCCAATTAAATCCCTTGACCAAAACTCGGCCCAGTAGCTATCAGGAAAAATAAAATCTTTTTCTTCAAACCGAAATGTTATGGAGTCAATAGTCGGCACAGGATTGAGAGTAGATTCCGCCGAATAGGTGACTCCATTCAGCTCTATTCGTAATTGATAAGTACTACCAACCTCACCCAAAACCATATTGTCTTGAAAGGGTGACCAACCGTATGAGCCATTGTTTTGATCAATAAAAGTAAATTGTTTACCCTGATCATCAGTTACAATAACTGAGGCTCCGGTCACACCCTCAGGTTGGCCCTGGTTAAAATATGGCCTCGTTCTGGTGAGTCTAACGGTTTGACCTGTAAGTTGATTGTTTAACCATGCATCCACTACCAGTTGGGGTGGGGCTTCTTCCAGTACAGGATCAATCTGATCTTCGCAAGATACTAGTGCCGCTAAAAATCCGGCCATAACCAATATTACTGACACATTGTATTTGGTTGATATTTTGGATTTAATTCGTTTCACAATCAGAATTTAAAATTGTAAGAGATTGATGGAAGTAGAGTTCCAATGATTGAAACTTGGGTCGCCTGGGTCTCAACAACTTCCCCCGGCAACGGCCTTTCGTCTACCTGTGAAAAATATATTGAAAATGGATTCCTTCGTCCGTAAACATTGTAAATAGAAAAGACCCAATAATCTTCATTTTTACGCTTTTTATCACCGATCATCTTTTTACCATTTAGCGTAGCTGAGATATCTAATCGGTGGAAATCAGGAATGCGAACGTTGTTTCTTGAATTTGTGAAATTATAAGGGATGGTGTATCCCTGAATCTCAAATCTGTCGGTCGGGAAAGTTGTTGGGGTCCCTGATATATAACTGAAATTGGCTGAAAAAGACCACCTACTATTGGTCTCATAAAATGCCGCCAGCTTGAAATTATGTGTTTGATCGTACCGGGTTGGGTACCACTCACCGTCATTGATCCCATCAACCTTCAGCTCAGTTCTGGCCAACGTATAACTAACCCATCCATTCAATCGTCCAATGTTTTTCTTGATATAAAATTCCAAACCATAGGCCCTGCCTTCTCCTGATAGGAGATCGCCCTCAAGAAATTCGTTGATCAGAATATCTGCCCCATCTATGTAATCAATTTGATTCCGGCTCTGACGATAATACGTTTCAACCGATGTTTCATAATCATTATCACCGAAATTTTTGAAGTATCCAAGAGCAACCTGATCAGCTGTTTGAGGCTCAATATTATTGGTACTGGGTGTCCAGATATCCAGTGGATTGGAAGCTGTTGTATTGGAAATAAGGTGAATGTATTGAGCCGTACGGTTATAACTTCCCTTTATTGAGCTTTTCGGTGCAGTCTGATATTTGAATGAAAACCTGGGTTCAAGGTTAGTGTAGTTCTCTATCAACTCAAGATTATCTGCTGTTGATTCGCTGATAACAGGCCGTCGTTCACCCGGCGGTATATTGGCATAATTGTAATAAGTGCCTGCACCCAGGTACATGAAATTAGACCAGCGTAGCCCATACTGCAATGAAATTTTGTCACTAATATTTTGATCATTTGAAAAATATAGAGAAGTCTCCAATGCGTTCTTCTCATCGATGGTTATGTCCCGGGTTTCCCCATTGCTTACCCCTACCGCATTTGCAGGTTCGAAATTGTAAGCCAGTAACTCACCCCCAAATGCCACTTCATTTTGAGGATTAATGAAATAGGTGAATTCCGGCTTGAAGTTGTAGGTATTGATTTCGGAATTCCAATCAAACTTGTCAAGTTCG
Source organism: Cyclobacteriaceae bacterium (assembly GCA_040222875.1). Lineage (GTDB taxonomy): Bacteria > Bacteroidota > Bacteroidia > Cytophagales > Cyclobacteriaceae > JAJCYL01. The sequence continues at coordinate 398,164 of JAVKCG010000034.1, forward strand.
TTATCACCGAAGGCCAACTTATAATCGTAGTTACTGTAGAAAACTGTGAAATTTGAGAAAAGGCGATCATTAAACAGGTGGTTCCACCTCAAGGTGGAGGTGGTGTTGCCCCAGCTAAAACCTTGCTGAGCATCAAACTTGAACTTATCCCGGCCGAAATAGCCAGAAAGAAATATTCGGTTTTTCGGATCAATGTCATAATTGGTTTTCAGTGTTAAATCGTAAAAATTTAAGGCTGCACCGTCATCCAAAACATCAGTGAATGCTTTAGCTAAAACATCTGCATAAGACCTTCTGGCCGCCACTATAAATGATGCTTTATCCTTAACAATTGGTGCTTCTACCGATAGTCGGCTGAAAATGCTACCTATTCCACCCTGTGCCGTTAATTCCTTTTTATTCCCTTCCTTCATTCTGATATCAAGAATGGATGCTATGCGGCCGCCATACCTGGCTGGAATTCCACCTTTGATCAGTTGGATGTCTTTAACTGCATCTGGATTAAAAACTGAAAAGAAGCCCAGCAAATGTGACGAGTTATAAACCGGCGCTTCATCAAGTAAGACCAAATTTTGCCCCACGCTACCCCCTCGCACATTAAAACCTGTAGTGCCCTCACCAACAGCCGAAACTCCAGGTAAAGTTTGAATGCTTTTTAATACATCCACCTCCCCAAGAAAAGATGGCAACTTTTGGATCGATTGAATATCTAGTTTATTGGTACTCATTTGAACCCCTGACACATTTATATCTTCAGGCTCAGCTTCAATCACTATTTCTTCCAACTGCTGGCCTTCAAGTTGAAGGCTTACATCAATTCTTTCATTTTGAGTCAGTTCGACAGTTCTGGTTTCGGTTAAATAACCCAGATATCGAAACTCGAAAGTATAATTCCCAGGAGGTAGTGTTAATGAATAAAACCCGTAAAAATTAGTGACTGTTCCATCACCAATTTCCTGTACAAACAACGTTGCACCAATCAGGTCCTCTCCATTTGCTCCATCTTTGATGTAGCCATTAACGGTGAATTTTTCCTGGGCATATGCGTTAAAAAAAGTAGATGATATCAGTAATAATAACTGAACCCTTAAGATGGATTTCATTCGATAGTGATGGAGGAATTTGTGGCTACAAAGAAGGGGTTTAAATAACTTTTATTCCAAACTCAGATAAGATGAAATTGTTACATCTTCGGAGTGAATTTCTGTATTTATTAAGAGAATTGCTCTAGGCAAACTGCAACCTCTGCTATTTTAGTGGAGTCTAATTTTAGAAACGCTTAAACCAAATGCTCAAAAACTACTTCAAAACCGCTGTTCGAAGCATCCTAAAAAAGCCAGTTTATTCATTTATCAACCTCCTCGGCCTTTCAGTTGGAATTGGATGTAGCTTACTCATTTTCATTTATATCCACTTTGAACTCAGCTTCGACACTTTCCATTCCAAAGCAGAAAAGACATATAGAATCAATACCCAATTCAGTTTTGGGGATATTTCAAGGGATATTAACCAGACTCCATCAGCTGTTTTACCACACTTGCTGGCAAACTATCCCGAAATAGAATCCGGGACGAGGGTAGTGCGATCGTTTCGGCCAGTCATAATTGATGCTGGAGATGAGAAGTTTCAAGAAGAAGAGTTCTTTTATGCGGATAGCACTTTCTTTGATGTCTTCGACTTTAAGTTATTGAGTGGTAATCCGGTCGCTGCTTTAAATGCCCCCAACAAAGTCATATTTAGTGAAGCTTCAGCAGTCAAATATTTTGGCAAAGCAGATATCCTCAACGAAACAATTCGGATCAACGATCAGGAGTTCATTGTATCAGGGGTAGCTGAAAATCCACCAACAAACACCCACCTTCAATTTGATTTTATCGCTTCGTTCGTAAGTCTTGATTGGGCAGTGACCAGAACAAGCTGGGATGCCGCCAACTATTTTACATATCTCGTTATTAACCCCGCCGCGGATATTGATGATACAGCCAGGAAACTTCAGGACGATGTTGAAGAGAACATGGGGCCATTTACCGGGTCATCATTTGTGGCTATGACCTTGATGCCGCTGTTGGATATTCATTTGAAATCAATAATATCAGAAGAACTTCACAAAGGTGACATAAAATATGTGTACACATTTTCATTTATCGCCATTCTAATAATCATAATTGCATGTGTCAATTATATGAACCTGGCGACTGCCAGATCTGTTTTTAGGGCCAAAGAAGTTGGCATGCGAAAAGTGCTTGGAGCCTACAAGCCCCAGCTCTTTTTTCAATTTATCGGTGAGTCAGCAATCATCACATTTGCGGCAATTTTTATTTCATTGGTAATTGCAGCTGTAAGTGTTCCGGCATTTGCTAACATTTCTGGTAGGCCGCTTGATTTACGGCTTTTTTATGATCCCATTTTTTACTTTTCATTACTTGGCACATGGTTAACTATCAGTTTCCTGGCAGGGTCATATCCCGCATTTGTACTCTCAAACTATGCTCCAGGTCGGGTATTGAAATCAAGCTTTAAAGATTCGGGTAGCGGAGCAGTGCTAAGGAAGGTTTTAGTGGTCTTTCAATTTGCAGTTTCAATTTTCCTTTTCATTGGTGCCATGATCATTTTTAATCAGCTGGAATTCATGCAAAATAAGAAGCTGGGCTACCAAAAAGAACAGCTGATCGTAGTGCCAATTGATGCAACTGTGAGGAATTCTTTCGATGCATTTGAAGCAGGTCTACTTCAACTGAATCAGGTTAATAATGTAGCCATGGCCAATGAAAGCCTTACCCAGGTAATGGGCGGGTATGATTTAAAAGTTGAAGGGGTCCACAACGATGATGGAATGCTAACAACGGCGATGAAAGTATCCCCTAATTTCATCAATACAGCGGGCATTGAGCTTGTTGCAGGTGAAGGCCTTAATGATACCGATTGGAAACTCGCTCAAGCCGAAGAACCAGTTTTCAATATTTTGATAAATGAAGCTGCCGCGGATTTAATGTACCAGTCGCCGGAAGAGGCAATTGGTAAAAAATCTAACATGAATGGCCGTACAGGTGTCATCAAAGGAGTAATGAAAGACTTTCATTTCCGTTCATTAAAAGAGGAAATTCAATCGCTGGTCTTTTTTATTGAGCCACGCGGCATGAGTCAAATTTTGATTAATGCCAATACCAATAATCCTTTTGAAACGATTGCAGCTATCCAGTCTGTTTGGAATGAAAATTATAACCATCGACCATTTAATTACAAATTCCTGGATCAGGAATACGATGCTTTATACCATGCAGAAGAGCAGTTGAAGCAGGTTTATTCCATGTTTACAGGTTTGGCAATTCTAATTGGCTGCCTGGGTCTTTTCGGGCTGGTATCATTTTCCACCGTTCAAAGGGCCAAGGAAATTGGCATTAGAAAGGTATTGGGGGCTAGCGTTCAAAGCATTATTTTATTAATCACAGGTAGTTTTATGAGGTTGGTTTTCTTCGGATTTCTGGTGGCTGTGCCCTTCTCTTATTGGATGATGAACCAATGGCTGAGTGATTTTCAATACCGCATTGATTTCTCTTGGCTGACCGTGGGCATTACCCTGGTAGTACAAGTTTTAATTGCGCTTTTTGTTACTTCATGGCAATCAATAAGAGCTGCGCTTAGCAACCCGGTAGATTCGATTCGAAATGAGTAGTTAGGGCCAAAGGATGGTCATCTGTTTAAATTAAATAATCTCACCAGATGACCAATTTTAGATTCCTGCCTCTCCCTGCATTTATAGTCATACTATTTTCATGTAGTTCAGATCCGGAACCAGGTACGATAATTTTTGCAAACAATAATCTCGAAATCGGTGAGGTAGTGCCCCAGGGTTGGAATGCTGTGGGTGACCCAGATATTTTTTTGTTCTACTATGGTGCAAGGGAACCCTTGTCTGGGGAAAAATCAATCAGCATATCTGCCGAATCAGCTAATTCTGAGGCTTTTGCCTTCTGGGTTAACTCAACACCATTTGATGGGGACAAAAACGCAGGCAAGCGGCTGACATTGACTGCCTGGGTCAAAGGGGTCAATCTTTCTGGTAACGGGGCGGCAGTTGCTCTAAGAGGTGACGTAAACGTTGCTGGTAGCGAAGGTTCAGAGCAATTCGTTACTACCCAGGGCATTGAAGATTTATCTGGCTCCTTCGAATGGCAAAAAATCTCCGTAAACCTTGACATTCAAGCGAATATTGACAGCTACACAGTCTTTCTGCTACTACTTTCTAATACCACCGGGGAGGTGTTTTTTGATGACATCACCCTCGAAAAGAGTAATTAGTACGGGTATACCCTGATAACTCTCCCTACTTTTCTGGTCTTTTGATCGAACGTTAACCAGTTGAATGCCATTCAATTGAATCAAAATGCTACTTTCGCATGTTGATCTTTTTAACCCAAAGCCCAGTGAAAGTCGTTTTATTCTCTTCAATTTTTTATGTCAGTTTACTCACAGCTCATTCTCAAAGCTGGTTTAGGTATCCATCTATTTCTCCTGACGGCACCGAAATTGTTTTTTCAAGTAACGGTGATTTATTCAAAGTTTCATCCGCTGGTGGTAGAGCGGTTCAACTGACAAGTAATCCAGCCCATGATTACCGACCTGTTTGGTCTAATGATGGGGAACAAATTGCTTTTGCATCAAACCGCTATGGAAATTTTGATGTGTTCATTATCTCAAAAAATGGTGGTGAACCCAAAAGGCTCACTTATTTCTCCAGAGATGATACACCGTTTGATTTTACACCTGACAATCAAAACGTTGTATTCTATTCGCAGCGCCTTGATGAAGCCGGATCGCTGCTTCACATGGATCGAGGTGAACTCTATACAGTATCGATTGAAGGCGGTCGGCCAAATCAAATGAAATCCTTTGATGCTTTTGCCCCTAATTTCAACTCCGATGGTGATTTTCTATTCGAGGAAATCAAAGGATATGAAGACCCACTAAGAAAGCATCACACATCTTCAATTGCGAGGGATATTTGGATTTGTAAAAATGACACTACCTATCAGCAGCTAACTACAAATCCAGGTGAAGACAGGAATGCAGTATTTGGTCAGGGTTCAACATTCTACTTTCTCTCAGAGAGGGATGAACAAACATTTAATGTTTATAAATCTTCGTTGGACACACCTGCGCAAAGCACCCAAATATCAAGTTTCCAAACTCACCCTGTCAGGCATTTATCAGTATCTGATGATGGACTTCTTTGCTATTCATTTAATGGAACAATTTATATCCAGCGTGAAGGCTCTGAACCATCAAAAGTTGAGATCGATTTTTTTGCTGACCTGCCAATTCTTGAAAGTCAGTTGCTTTTTATCGGTGATAAGATCACACAAATGGACTTGTCGCCCTCAGGTAAGGAAATGGCTTTCATTTATCGTGGTGAGGTTTTCGTTTCAAGCCTTGACGGGAGCATTATAAAACGCATCACCAAAACGCCAGAACAGGAGCGCACAGTTGACTTCAGCCCAGATGGTCGGAGCCTGGTATATGCTGGTGAAAGAAATGGTAGTTGGAATTTGTACCTGTCATCCTTGTCAAAATCTGATGAAAAGTTCTTTGTGAACTCAACTGGTATTACGGAAAAACCACTGCTAGAGTCTGATGTTGAAACTTTCCAGCCCTCGTTTTCTCCTGATGGGAAAAAAGTAGCCTATCTGGAAGACCGTATTAAGCTCAGGGTGATTACGATTTCTTCTGGAATCATCACCAACATAACAGATGGTTCAAGCAATTTTTCATACGCAGATGGTGATCAATATTATCAATGGAGCCCTGATGGTAAATGGTTCTTATTAGAGTTTAATCCTGACGCCTACTGGTTTTCTGAGGCTGGCTTGATTTCTTCAGATGGAAAAGGCTCTATTATTAATCTCACCAAAAGTGGCTTTTCTGATTATGCGCCCAAATGGTCAGAGGATCGCAATATGATTTATTGGGCCACTAATAAAAACGCAATGAAAAGCGTCTCAAACACAGGCCCAACTGATGCGGACATTTTCGGAATGTTCTTATCCCAAAAAGCATTTGATAAGTTCAGCTTGAGCAAAACAGAATACGAATTGATGTATGACGAAGAGGTAGATGTAGAGGAGGAAGAAGATGAAAAAGAAGAGGTAATGGCGCCTCTTGAAATCCAGTTCTCTGGACTAGATGATAGAAAAGAAAAGCTTACGATACATTCATCCAATATCTCAGATGCAGTAATCACTCCTGATGGTAAACACCTGCTGTATTTTACCAAAATTGATGCTGGTTATGATCTATGGCAAACGGATCTAAGAACCAGGGAAACCAAGGTTTTGTCAAAAATCGAATCCGAAGACCCGGGGGCCATACACATCGATAAGGATGGTAAATCAGCATACATATTATCAGGTGGTGCTATTTCCAAAGTAGAATTAGAATCTGGTGAAATAGATGCGATCAATTTAAATGGCGAAATGCCATATAACGCTACCGAGGAACGTCTCTACATTTTTGATCATGTAGTCAGACAAGTACAAGACAAATTTTACGATCCCGGCCTTCATGGCCTTAATTGGGAAATGCTAGCTCAGAACTACCAACAATTTGTTCCGGGATTGAATAATGACCTTGACTTCAAAGAAGTTTTAAGTGAATTACTTGGCGAACTGAATGCATCCCATACCGGAAGCAGATATTATCATCAAGATAAAAAGGGGGATAAAACAGCTTCGTTAGGGGTATTTTATGATCAGGATTTTCAGGGCGATGGTTTGAAAATCCTTGAGGTAATTGATGGTAGTCCGCTCATTAGAGGAAGCGGCAAAGTGACCGCTGGAACAATTATCGAAAAAATCGATGGGCAGTCAATTGTTGCGGGCGCTAACTTTTACCCTTTGCTCAACAGAAAAGCCGGTAAAGCAACAGTGTTATCATACCTGAACCCAGGTTCAGGGGAGAGATGGACTGAAACTGTAAAGCCCATTACACTCAACGAAGAATTTAATCTGCTTTACAAGAGATGGGTAAAAAGAAACAGAAAAATTGTACATGAGCTTTCGGATGAAAGAATCGGATACATGCATGTGGAAAGCATGAATGACAGAAGTTTTAGGGAGTTTCTTGACGACGTGATGGGGGATGAAGTAAACAAGGAAGCATTGATTGTGGACACCAGATCCAACGGTGGGGGCGATTTGGTTGATGACCTCACCACTTTTTTATCTGGTGAGAAATACATGGAGTTCAAACAAGGTAATCGAATAATTGGCACAGAGTCGCAAAGGCGTTGGACCAAGCCTTCCCTCCTACTTGTGGGCGAAGACAATTACTCAGATGCGCACTGCATTGCTGCTGGCTATGCTGATCTGGAAATTGGGAAAATAGTGGGTATGCCAGTGCCAGGAACCTGCACTTTTGTTTGGTGGGAGCGAATGCAAAATGGAATGGTTTTCGGCATCCCGAATATGGGTGTGTGGGACAAAAGCGGGGAAGTGCTTGAAAACAAAATGTTTACCCCTGAATTCGTGGTAAAAAATCCGTTTGGAGAGATTGTAGACGGAAAAGATCGACAGTTGGAAAAGGCAGTGATGGAGTTAATGAAGGAGTTAGAGTAGCCAAGGTAGGCAGACTACAAAAGTCTCAAAGACTTTTGTAGTCTACTGCACTTTAGTAGTCTTAATAGAAGCAACTTTTGTAGTCTTAATCCTTCTAATCTTTAACCAATCCAAATGGTACGCCTCGAACCTTGTAAATACTACCACATCTACAATCGAGGGAATAATGGTGAGAAGCTCTTTTTTGAAGAAGAGAACTACAGGTTCTTTCTTTCAAAATTCAAAGCATATCTCAAAGACCATGTTGAGGTATACGCCTATTGTCTTATGCCTAACCACTTTCACTTTTTCATCCAGGTTAGGGAAAAATTAGCAGAGAACGCCAACACATCCACCAAACTCACACCAACAGAAAAAGCTTTCAGGGATTTCTTCATTTCTTATGCTAAAGCCATCAACAAGAAATACAATCGAACCGGCTCCCTGTTTCAGTATAAGTTTAAAAGAAAAGAGATTGCTGACGATGCTTATTTCAGTTGGCTGATTTTCTACATTCATCACAATCCTATCGCGGCCAATTTGGCGAAAAGTACGGATTCCTGGCCTTTCAGTTCATACAAAGCTATCATCAGCAAGGCTGATACTTCTGTTAATAAGGCTCAAGTATTGGAGTGGTTCGGAGGGAAAGATGCTTTCATTCAATTTCACGTAATTAACCTGGAGTCAAACTCTAAAATGCTCTGTAAAGCCTCCCAGAATTTTGCAAGTTGAACTCAACATGGCAGCAGGCAGACTACAAAAGTCTTTGAGACTTTTGTAGTCTAAAACCAGCAGTTATCCTTCCAGGATTTTTTGTTTTCGAAAAAGATATGCGGAATGAAATAGTTCGCTATACTGCCAGGCCACTGGCTAATTATTAAGATTTACTGAAAGTCGAAAACCTCGATTCCGTAAGATTTAAGACGATCTCTACAGATATTTTCAGTGATTATCAATCGCAGATATAAGGTAGGTATGCGTACCTTTATTTCGCATACACAATTGTAGCATTAATTTCCTGAGCCATAATGACAAATTCATTTCAAGAAGAGCGTAGACTAAAAGCTAGAAGAAATCTAATGGTCTTGAACTTTATTATTTTGTTCATTTTGACTAGTGGTCTTAAGATTACTAAGCTCTCATTTGTAGGTACTGAATTTAGTATAGGTACCCAATACTTAAATATTAAACTTTGGTCTTGGGTTTGGATCGTTTGGTTATACTTTCTAGCAAGGTATTGGCAAAGATTAAATGAAATGGATATAAGCGATAAAATTCACATTTCTAAAAATGAGTTTAGCAAGAGGTTCATAGCCAAATACGCGGGAATAGTTTTTGATGAAATAGATCAAAAGTGGATCAAAATTAGCCCTTTTCATAAAATGACAAAATCAAGGAACTTTCCAGACGCAAGCTTCGTCAAAAAATGGTATAACGAATCAGATTCGGGTACATTTTATCCAAGATTAGTACCCTCAGATAAAGTAGATAGTAGCTTTCCAGACTATACATATGAAGCCATAATATCGAATTCGAATAAAAATCTACTAGATTACAAAGTTCGATATTCTGATAATCAAAGATCGATGATTATGAAAAAGGTGAATCAATATTACTGGCTAAAGATTCCCTATTTTTTTGATTTTCATTTTCCCTATTATTTGTCGGCAATAACTCTTTTTTTATTCCTCATTTTGGTAATTTTCAATTCGTCTTGGAGCATTTTGGAGATAAGGTAATTTTGTGCTCTCTAGGGAGAGAGTGAAGAATCAGAACAACAGAAAAATAACGCTAACACCAATAAGCTCAATGAGCGATGACCAGTATCTGTCATTTTTTCATGCGGAAGGCGTTACTTAGAATTTAATGGTCTCCACTCCACCCCAACCACGCCACAGCCTCCATCTCTACCTTCACATCATCTTTATATAGTGAAGTAATACCAAGTAGCGTATTGGCTGGTATGTTTTTCTTTAGGAATTGATGAAAGAGTTGGATTAACTCAGCAACTTTCGGGTTTATTGCATCTTACTGCAAGTCTACTTTTACTTCATAAATTTATGAAGCCATGTACGACTATCAACGCATTTCAACTGCCATCGATTTCATCAGGAAAAATTATTGGAGGCAACCTCAGCTTGACGAAATAGCCGAACAAGTTCATCTAAGTCCGTTTCACTTTCAACGGCTATTTACAGATTGGGCAGGCGTAAGCCCCAAGAAATTCCTCAAATACGTCAGCATTGAGCATGCCAAAGGGCTGCTTGAAAAGGACAACTCTACATTGTTCGAAACCGCCTTCCAAACAGGGCTATCAGGCACCAGCAGGTTGCATGATCTTTTCGTGACAATTGAAAAAATGACACCCGGCGAGTACAAAAATCAAGGAGCAGGCCTGGACATCAATTACTCGTTTGGTGATTCACCATTCGGTCGATTTCTTGTGGCATCAACAGATAGAGGTGTTTGTAATGTATTATTCGCAGATAATGATGAAGACTCACTGGCAGAGCTGAGTGAAAGATGGCCTAAAGCCAGCCTCACCGAGAATGCTGCAAGTAATCATAGCGGGGTTTTTCAATTTCTCAACCATGAACAAGATCCAGAAAAATTTAAGCTGCACCTAAAGGGTACCGATTTCCAACTTAAAGTTTGGGAAGCTCTTTTAAGAATCCCTGAGGGCCAACTTACTTCTTATGGTCATATAGCGACAGAAATTGAGCAGCCAACAGCTTCAAGAGCCGTGGGTACTGCTATTGGCTCAAACCCCGTTGGGTACATCATCCCATGCCACAGGGTAATTAAAAATGGCGGTGGTTTTGGCAACTACCGCTGGGGCCAAAACCGCAAAATGGCGATGATTGGCTATGAAGCCTGTAGGGTTTATAAGGAAGCGGGGTAACTACAAATTCAACCAGTAAGTCATTTTAAAAACCAACGCCCTGGCTTTCGGTCGCCAGTTGGCATTTGGCTCTTCAAAACTGAAAAAATAGTTATCAGAATAAACCAAAAACAGGTCACTCACGGGCTTGAACCTCCATTGTAGCCTTGCATTGATGTTCACATTCTCATTCTGACCATTGAATTGGAAAAAATTAGTGAAGAACAATTTCTTGGAAAGTGTGAGGTCCAGTTTTGGGCCAATCAAATGGATGTTTCTTGATGGATTCGGATTCGCCAGTTTAATGCGGTTGTAACTATAATTGATCGAAATACTGCCATAAGGTTGAAACCTGTAGGTGAGCTCAGGGTTGATATTATACCTTGACCCGTTAAAATATTGGTTTCCGGAATGCCTTATTTCAAACGAAAATGGCTTTCTCGGATCACTGCCATATCGCATAAAATAAGAGTGATAATTATAATCAGTGCCTTCCTCCAAAGGCTCCGGGTTTCTATCATCTGGTGTTCTCGTAGGATCAAAATCACTTAAAAGCCTCGTATATCTAAAGTTATAGGCAAACCTGGCAGTGCTGTTATTCTGCCACCTGAAGTCGTAGAAAGGCCGTATCAATTGGTCGGATCTTCCGTCCTCATTCCAGAAATACTCGACTAAAGCACCAGGGCCATGATTATTTAGTTTCCCGTTTTTAGGATAAAATTTGTAAGAAATTGTCGGGGCAATGTTGTTGACCCCAGTCCTGCGAACGAACCCCACCTCTGCATTGTAATTCTCACCAATTAAGGTGTGGTTCCATTCCACATTCCACCTTATGGTGCTATAAGTAAGCCCCAGGCCATGAGCGTATTGATCGGCTATTTTCTGCTCCTGAAAACTTTGGTGGTAAAAAGCTTTTCCAAACCACTTGTTATCAGGTGATGCCAGGTTATAATCAAGCCCAAACAACCGGTTATACTTTACTGGTTCATCAAAAAGCTTATCAGTGAAGGTGTTACCAAATGATTGCTTATTTACAAAAATCGCTGAGATATTCGATCTGCTAAAAACCTGCTGCTGTACTACCCCAACGGTATAGTTGATGCTTGGCAGAAAGATACCATCATCCTGGGCAGCCTGCATGTTCAAAACGCCAACCCGAAGTCTATTATTCACTTTTCCACTTAACCGAAAGCCTCCCAGGATTTTGTTCTGAACATTGAGGTCTTGGGCTGTGTCAAATGAAACCCCAATCCTTCTTGAAAAAAACGGTCGAGTATCTTCATTCCCGAAAGCGGAAAAGAGGTCAGCGTTTTCAAGGAAAAACTGTCGTCTTTCCGGAAAAAATATCTCAAAACGGTCCAATTGAGAGACTTGTTCATCAACTTCCACTTGCGAAAAATCCGGGTTTATCGTCAAGTCGACATTGATGGATGGTCCAAGGGCTACCTTTACATCCCCTCCCACCTGGGCATCAAAATTTGTGGCAGTTCCCTCTTCAAAGTTCTTATCTATGCCACTTGAAACATAAGGTATCACTGAAATATTTGATCCTTGCTTCGGCAAAGGCTTGTCCCAAACCAACTCACCAGTATAAGCCAATGAATAAGGCCTGAAGTTCCTTGGAACCCGGCTCCAGGTGCTACGCTCATTAGTTTTACTATCTACCCTGTAAGCATTGAAATTCCACCTGTCACTTCCTTCCCGAAAGCGGATGGTTTTGAATGGGATCGCCAATTCTGCTGACCAAAATCCGTCTCCCATGTAGGCTTCGGCAAACCATTTATTGTCCCAATCCAAAGACAAGCCCCGCTGATCGTTTCCGCCATTAGAAACTAAGCCCTCTCGCTGTACACCAAACGGATTTATACCAAAGCTGAAAGCATTGGTTTGATCCTGAAAAGTATCAAACAGCAGGTTTACACTTTCAATTCCAGAGCCCCGGTAATCCCGGCGCCTTGACCGCATTACATAATTTTTCTGCGGATCAGGATCATTGCATTTGACACCAACGTAAACATTTTGTTTGTTGTATGTGAAAAATATCTTGCATTGGGAATCAGAATAAGAAGTGTCGTAGGGGAAAGTCTGAATAAAATCTTTGGCGGGGATTAAGTCTGCCCAAATGGGTTCATCCAAAACGCCATCAACCTTAATTGTTGATTTTGTTTCCACAATTTTGACTTGTCTATCAGCATCCAATTGTGCCGATGAGGCTGTCCACAGCAGCATGTAGACAGCCAGCAAAAAATAACTTCTTCAATCCACCCAAAATTTGCATCAAAGCTATTTTAAAAGTTATTCGCTCAGATTATATAATGTGATGATTGGTCAAAGAACCCTTTAATGAGGTGATTGTTAAATATTTATCAGTATTGCTGGCACAAAGTTTAAGATTAAATTGGCCTACCTGGCATGCCATCCTATTCGTGAAAACTCCGTTAATTGGTACATCCCAAAGTTCATTAACAACTTAAACAGTAGACCACATGTTTCCTTGGCAATCCATAATCGAGGTTGACCGGACTTGTAGTGTGCCGGTATACCTTCAGGTTTCAAACACTGTTGCAAAAGAAATTCAAGCTGGTAGGTTGCCAGCGAAAACCCGCTTGCCCAGCACCAGGGCTATGGCCGAAATGCTACAAATGCATCGAAAAACGGTGACAGCCGCCTACGAAGAACTTTATAGTCAGGGCTGGGTTGACATAAAACCGAATAAGGGAACATTTGTAACAGACCTTAACCGGATTTTCGAATCGAAGAAGCTGGAAGAAATTATCGCTAAGCCCCATGTGCAAGCCAATTTTGATCACAAGGTTTTTGATAATTTGAATGGTGAATTCTATCAACGCCCCAAGATGATGGAAATTAACGATGGCCTGCCAGATGAACGACTGGCCCCAGTTGATGAATTGGCAGCCACCTATAGAGGCATTATTAAAACCAGAGTATACAGATCGCTATTAGGCATTTCAGATGTTCAAGGCGACATTAAATTGAGAGAAGTGCTGGCGCAGTACCTGGGCGAAACGAGGGGATTGAACTGCGATGCAGACAATATTCTTATTACCCGTGGTGGGCAAATGTCAATGTTCCTCATAGCCAATATCCTGTTTAACAAAGGAGACAACCTGATTGTGAGCCAGCGTAATTTCTACCTCGCAAATCAAGCCTTCAACTACAATGGAGCCAACCTTATTGAAATTCCCAGTGATCAGGATGGAATAATAGTCTCTGAGGTTGAAAAGGTTTGCCAACAAAATCCTATTAAGGCAATTTTCATTACACCGCACCACCATCACCCAACCACGGTCACCTGTACACTTGAAAGAAGGCTGCATCTTTTAGAGCTTTCACGGCGGTACAATTTTGCCATAATTGAAGATGATTACGATTACGATTTCCATTATGACAGTGGCCCTATCCTACCCCTTGCAAGCTCTGATTGTAAAGGAAATGTGATCTATTTCGGGTCATTCTCTAAAATACTTTCATCCCTAATACGAATAGGCTATTTAGTTGCCCCAAAAGATGTGATCACTGAACTAAAGAAAGTGAAACGCCTTTTTGATTATCCGGGTGACTCTGTAATGGAAAGAACCCTGGCCGAGTTAATAAAAGATGGTGTAATTCCTCGCTATCTTAAAAAAGCCTTAAAGGCCTATAAAGACCGCAGGGATCTTTTTTGCCAAATACTTCAAGACGATTTTAGTGATGTATTCCGATTTACTAAGCCTTCAGGTGGCATGGCAATTTGGGCCGAAGTTTTGAAACCTTACAATCTCAATGATTTATCCGAGACTGCTTACAAAAAACGATTGTTTTTACTCAAAGGGGATAAATATGCGCTACCAGGAGAGTCGCCAAAACACATTCGTCTTGGGTTCGCATCTTTGAATGAGAAAGAAATTGTGGAAGTTTTAAAAACGCTCCGGGAAGTTGCAAATCAATCAATTCATAAGCCCACTACAATAATGGCCGAAATGGCCGTTTAATTTCAAAAAATTACAGTAGGGTAATACAATCAATGTTGGTTGTATATGTCGAATACATAAATACAATTCATTTTGGAGAAAAGAGGAGAATCGATGGATTCAGAAATCATAGAAATATTAAGCAAAGAGGGGCACTTTGATGCCCCACAAGAAAAGGAAGCTATTACCCAGATTTTAGCAACTACTGCAAACTGGGAAGCTCCTTCCAACAGGTCGAATGAAGAGGTTTGGGCTTCTTTAGAGTCAGGTATTAGTGGAAAAGAAGCTAAAGTTGTCGTTTTCAAGCCCTGGTTAAAGTGGGCGGCTTCTACAGCGGCAGTAGCTTTAGTTACATTGTCATTATATCTTCTGAATCCTCAGGAGTATAATTTTTCTGCAACTGAAATTACCGAAATTGAGCTGCCTGATGGAAGTTCAGTAATTCTAAACGCTGGTAGTCAATTAGCATATCAGGAGAGCATATTAGGTGAAAGAAACCTTCGATTGGATGGCAAAGCATTTTTCGAAGTCATCCCTGGAGATGCCTTCTCGGTCGAAACCGACAAAGGAACAGTAACCGTACTTGGAACAAGCTTTAACGTCAACAGCCTGGGTGACAGGTTTGACGTGGAATGCCTAACAGGTAAGGTAAAGGTCAAGAATTCTACTAACGAAGTATACCTGACCCCGGGTCTTGCAGTTTATGCCGGCGACGGCACTTTTGAAGCTGTTCGGTTTAATGTAGAATCGGGAAAAACATGGATAAAAGGAATATTTTCTTACTCAAATGAGCCGTTGGTGAACGTTGTTAACGAACTTGAAAAGCAGTATCAAATTGAGATTGAAGTTTCTGCCGATCACATGGAACGAGGTTACTCTGGTTTATTCAACATTACCGATGATGAAGAATTAACCATGAGGTCGATTTTCGGTCCGATGGGCTTGACATTCGAGAAAACAGGTGCAAACAGTTATATAGTTAAGTAAGAATAAAAGTTTTAGATGTTCCAAAGAGGCGGCCATTGGTCGCCTTTTTTTTGTTTGCTACCTTCGGGATATGCAGGATATTCTAGCTGGCATTGAGGAGTGGTTGACAAAAGAAGAGGACTTTGTCTTAGCCACGGTAATTGGCACCTGGGGTTCTGGCCCAAGGAAGGTTGGTGCCGGCATGGCAATTAACAAAGAAGGGGAAATCATCGGTTCAGTCAGTGGTGGCTGTGTAGAAGGTGATGTGGTCAAGCAAAGCAAAAAGGTGCTTGAATCAGGTGAGCCTACTGTGCTTAATTATGGTATTGCCGATGAAGAGGCCTGGGAAGTTGGCCTTAGTTGTGGTGGCAAACTAGATGTACTCTTAAGGCAAGTTGATCGCAACGAACGATCCGTTTTGAGCCAATTAATTAACTATCTGAGTGATGACATCGGGGCTGTAGTCATATCTTCAATTTCACAAAAAGCGGGCTCTGAAATACTTCGGCAGTCGACAACGGTAAGCTCACCATTTGAGGAAGCTGCAAACAAGGCCTATCATGAAAGGAAAAGCCAACAAATTACCGTGGAGGGAATTGACTATTTCTTAAATGTGTTCCCTAGCAAATCAAAATTAGTAATAGTGGGTGCTGCACATATATCAAGTGAGTTGGTAGAAATTGCATCTATGCATGATTTCGAGACAATCGTTATCGACCCGAGGGGGCTCTTTAGCTCCAAATCACAGTTTAAGATCAAACCATCGAAAGCTTATCAGAAATGGCCCGCTGAGGTGCTAAAAGAAATGGATCTGAACTCGGATGTTTATGCCGTCCTGTTGACGCATGACCCCAAAATAGATGACCAGGCACTGCACACTTTACTGAGGTCAGGGGTAAACTACATTGGGGCATTAGGAAGCCGGAAAACCCATGCAAAGCGGGTTGCAAGGCTGACAGATGAAGGTTTTGGTGACAAAGAAATTGACAGAATACATGCACCTATTGGAATTGATATTAATGCTAAAATCCCCAAAGAAATCGCTTTAAGTATCGTTGCTGAATTGCTTAAAATCCGGAATCATCATCTTTAAAAAATCAATATGAACCATCACAAAACATTCGTTCTTCTAATAGTCTTGGCTGTATCATCGGTTAGCCAATCACAGAATTTTGCACTTACAAACGCTAATATTCTAAATGTTGAAACAGGCCAAATCCAGACTAATTCAACCATATTAACTGCTAATGGTAAAATTGTAAAGATCAATTCGGCATCGTTAGCCGTTCCTGAGGGATATGAAGTGATCAATCTTGAAGGTCGGTATGTTTTGCCTGGTCTCATTGATGCCCACACGCATATAAGCTCAGTTGATGAGGCAACAAGGGCCATGCAATCAGGTGTTACTTCGGCAAGAAGTGCCAGTGTGCCTGCCTATCAGGATGTTGTGCTGCGGGAAATGGTGAAAAAGGGTCAATTGGCGGGACCTGAAATTTTAGCTGCAGGTGTTTTTGTTACTCCCAAACTTGGCGAAACAGTGTTGGCAGATGAAAGACTTGGTGATTTGATCGATGGTGTTGAGTCAGAGGAAGCTCTAAGAAAAATAGTAAACATAAATGCAGATAGAGGTGTAGATGTAATCAAAACCCGGGGAACTGAGAGGGCGGGTTTGCCAGATACAGACCCCAGAAAACAAACCTACACCGAGGAGCAGCTTACCATTATTGTTGATGAAGCCAAAAAAAGGGGCATCCCCGTGATGGCCCATGCCCATGGCGACGAAGGTGCATATGCTGCAGTAAAGGCTGGTGTTATCAGTATTGAACATGGCACTTATCTATCTGAAAGAACTCTTCAACTTATGAAGGAAAGTGGCACCTATTTGGTGCCGACGTACACAACTGTAGTTGACCTTGCAGAACCTGGTGGGGACTATGATAATCCTATTTTAACATTTCGTGGGAAACACATGCTACCTGCCCTTCAGGATGCTTTTAAGAAGGCACACAAAATGGGTGTGAAAATCGCCACCGGTGCAGATACCCATTACAGTCCTACCAGCATTACAAGAATTTCAACGGAGATTGAGAACTTCACCAAGTTAGGCATGACTCCCCTGGAGGCCATCCAAGCTGCTACCACAGTTGCTGCTGAACTTTTAGGCCTCATCGACAGAACCGGAATTGTCAAGGAGGGCTATGAAGCTGATCTAATAGTATTGCAGAATAACCCGTTGGAAAACATCGTCTCAATCCATGATGTATTGATCGTCATGAGTAACGGCCAGATGGGTTTGAAGCGTTTGCCATTCAAAAAATAGCTGGTGAGATCAGCCCCTGTTGCCTTTATATTATTCTTCACTTCCTGCGGAATTGATCCGATTGTCGATTCTTATGAGATCATCTCCAAAAGAAACCTGGGTGAAGAATTAGGGATTGAAATCGGAAATTATGGTGGTCTGTTCGTAACAGATGACGATAAAATCATAGCTATCAATGAGCGGTTGGACGAACAGCAAAGTAGCCAACTAACACTAATTGGCATATCAGAAAACCATCCACCTATGATCTCAGAATTATCTGTTGATGGTTTTGACATAGATTTAAACACAGGCAGCACCAAACGATTTGAGACTACATATCTCGGGCTTTCGCCTTTTTCAGCCTTCCAGAATACACTTCTTACTATTGACGGAAATCTCAACATATCTCAATCTTCTATTCCTGAGGAGGCAATTCCATATCCTCTTAATTCTGCACTCAAACACCTCACCAACAATTCACTTTATCTGGGACGGGAAAATCGGTTAATCAAGATCGATTTTAACGGTGACCGCCAGCTTGAGGTAGACCTTTCATCTGTAATTCAGGTGTTGCAAATCAAAGAAGGAGTTGATGGCTTTTTCGTGTTATTAATGGAAGGTGGATTTACACAGTTGGCACATCTTTCAACATCAGGGGAGATACAATGGACGGTAACGCTTAATGGAATTAATAATGATGTACCAGACCTTACAAAGGCTACAGACATTTTTGTGAGCGAGTTCAATACGGTATCTGTCATAGGTGAAAATGAGGAGGGAGGATTGATGATCGCAGTTTACGATCTCAGGGGAGAGTTCATATTCAGGCGATTTCTTGGCGACTTTTTCCTAACTCAATTTCGGGATTTTGTTTACCCCCCTGATGGCACTTTCATTATGGCATTGGCTGGAGATGAAAGAGTCGGTGATGCTTCATTTTCGGTAATTAAACTGGACCACAGAGGAGAGTTAAGCTGGACGGGTAATTACAGGGTTGGCAGCCTGGTGAATGATTTAGAGATTGAAAATATCAATCAGAATGATTTAGCGGTTTTAACAGAAAATGGATTTCTGTATCAACTTGAAGCAATGTTAAATTGACCCCTATATTGAAAATGAAAATCCGGTAACTACTATGGACCCATTTTTACTTTTTCTACTGGCGTCAATGCCTATTCTACTTGCAGGAGTGTTGCTAGTGGGGTTCAGGATTCCGGCAAAGACATCGATGCCAATTGCATTGCTGGCCACTGTACTCATTGATTTCTTCTTTTGGGAACAAACTCTCATTCAAATTGCTGCCTCTACCATTCAAGGATTGGTAATCACCCTTGATATCCTTTGGATCATTTTTGGGGCAATTTTCCTGCTCAATATTTTGAAGCATTCAGGGGCATTGCTCACTATACGGCAGGGGTTTTCTGACATAAGTGATGACCGTAGGATCCAGGTTATCATCATTGTCTGGATTTTCGGGTCGTTTATTGAAGGAGCGGCTGGTTTTGGAACGCCAGCGGCAATTGTAGCACCGCTACTTGTAGCCCTCGGCTTTCCAGCCCTTGCAGCCGTGATGCTGGGCATGATGGTGCAAAGCACCGCAGTCACCTTTGGTGCCGCCGGCACCCCCATTCTTGTTGGAATACGGGGCGGTCTTCAAAGCGCTGAGTTTGATGCGGCCCTTATCGATGCCAATATTTCATTTCTCGATTATATACAAGTTATCACTGTGAAAATTGCTGTGCTCCATACGCTGGTAGGCACATTTATGCCCACACTAATGGTTGCAATGATGACCCGGTTCTTTGGCGAAAACAAATCATGGAAAGAAGGTTTGGAAATTTTTCCATTTGCTTTCATTGGTGGATTGAGCTTTACTCTCCCCTATTTACTGACTGGGATTTTGTTTGGGCCGGAATTTCCTTCGCTTTTGGGCTCACTAATTGGCATGCCAATTATAGTAACCCTGGCTAGAAAAGGATGGCTGGTTCCGAAAACGCCATGGCAATTTGCTGATAAAACCAGATGGCCTGAGCATTGGTTCGGCAAACTTGATGTTTCAATAGATGAAAATCTGCAAGGGAAAATCGGCCTTTTCAGAGCCTGGCTACCTTACCTGTTGGTTGCTGGCATTTTGGTGCTTTCCAGATTACCACAACTGCCGCTAAGAAGTTGGCTTACAACCCCAAAAATCACACTTAATAATATTTTGGGTACTGATCTCGACGCAGTCACTACCCCACTGTATTTGCCAGGCACCATACTATTGATAGTCGCGGTTCTTACAATTGCACTTCAATCGATACCTTACAAAAAAGCACAATCAGCCTTCAAAGATAGCTTTGGAATGGTATTAGGTGCTGGGTTTGTTTTGATCTTCACAATACCAATGGTAAGGATTTACATCAATTCTGGGATGAACCTGGCTGATATCCCATCCATGCCAATAGCCATGGCCCAATGGGTAGCTGCAACCGTTGGAAATGTCTATCCAATGTTCACGGCTGCTATAGGAGCGTTGGGGGCTTTCATTGCAGGAAGCAATACCGTTTCTAATCTTATGTTTAGCCTATTCCAATTTGGAGTTGCTGAGCAACTTGCCATTTCTCCAGCTATGGTCATAGCACTGCAGGCGGTGGGTGCAGCTGCAGGAAACATGATCGCTATTCACAATGTAGTTGCCGCCTCTTCTACAGTGGGGCTTCTCGGTGCTGAAGGTCGGGTTTTGCGAATGACCATAATCCCAACCCTCTACTACTTAATCGTTGTGGGTATACTTGGGCTGATTGCGATATCCCTTTTGGATATCAGCGACCCATTGTTCAATTAATTAGTCAGCAAAAAACTGCTTGAGGTAATTTCGGCTGGTGAGGATTGCGTTATGAATATCAGCTTCTGATTTTTCAAAGGCCTTGTCCTCAACTTCGATACATGCTGGGCCTCGATAACCAACTGAAGTCAGTGCTGAGAAAAAATCCCTCCAACGTACATCACCCAAACCTGGAATCTTGGGCGAATGGTACTCCAGAGGATGAGCCATTATCCCGACATTGTTCAGTTTGTCACGGTAAACTTTTACATCCTTCAGGTGAATGTGATGGAGCTTCTCCTTATAGTCATATATCGGCTGAATTTCATCCATTTGCATCCAAACCAAATGAGATGGATCATAGTTTAATCCGAAATTGTCACTTGGAATGGCCTCGAACATTTGATCCCAAATAGCGGGGGAAATCGCCAGGTTCTTACCACCAGGCCATTCATCCCCAGTAAAATACATGGGGCAGTTTTCGATACCGATTTTGATATTATGCTTTTCTGCCAAAGCTATAATCTCAGGCCAAACCTCCTTAAACCTGCCCAGATTGTAGGAGACGCTTTTTGTGTGATCACGGCCAATGAAGGTATTAACAACGGGAATTTCAAGCTTGGCTGCAGCAGCAATCAAGTTTTTGATATGTAATATGGCCGTTTCAGCCAGCTCATTATCTGCATCTAACGGATTTGGATAGTATCCCAAACCTGAAATGTATATGCCATTTTGATTAAGGCAAACCCTGGTTTTGTTTACCTCGTCGTTATCAAGATTAGCAATATCAATGTGGGTTACCCCAGCATAGCGTCTTTCAGCAAGGCCCTTAGGCCAGCACATTATTTCAACGCACTTGAAACCATTCTTTGACGCAAAACCGATGACTTCTTCAAATGAATTATCGGCTAAAATGGCACTTACAAAACCTAAATCGATCATGCTTGTTTGTGATTTTGGACTGACCTGCAAAATAGAAATTTGACAACCCTTAGAAAAGTGCAGTGACCTGCATTCTTCCTGTATGAATCACCCTTTGATCAGCGGATTTTCTGCCTTCATAGGTCATATTTATTCTCAATCCATTGGCCAATTTACGCTGCAGGTTGATATTCCATGTTGCATTTCTGCCGGAACGAAGTGCATTTAAAAGTTCATACCCCAACGCGGAGTTCTCATCCCCTTCAAAGTCATTATTAATAAAACGAAATGTGGCATTCAGGCTACTCGAAGCTGCTTTAGCTAATCTCAGTTCCAAATTGTATTCACTGGTTTTGACGCCCTCTCCACTATTTTCCAGAATAATATTGTTTCGATCGGTGTAAGAATAACCTGCCTTCAACCTAAAATTATTTGATGGTTGCCAGGCTATTTCAGGTGTCATTTTTTTGGTGTTAATGATGAAGTTCCGGCCAGTCAAGAAATCAGAGAAATTGGCTTTTTCACCTTGAACCAGGCCGAGGTGAAAATTATAATTTCTATTTAGATTGTAACGGATATTCAAAGTGTACTCATCATTACTTCTTGACTCAATACCGTTTGTTAACAATTGCTTACTATCGGTCATATTAATACCAAAATCCATCGCATATCCGGGATTGGCCCTGTTGAAAAAAAAGGTGCTGCGTACTGCCTGCCGCACCGAAACAAGATCTTCATCATTGATATCAGTTGAAAATGGGAGAAACCTGGCACCTATATCGTCATCTGTAATTTTCTTATTCAGATTGACCGAACTAACATTGGAAATTTTAGAGATTAACGCTTTCAATCCGCCATCTTCTCTCCATTGACGGGGCATTACAGCACTGAATCTGTAGTTGAATATATTGCTGAAAGCGTTGATGAATTCATCTGTTGGTACCCAAATTTTTACATAATTTCTTTCATCAAAATTGATGGCTTCAAAAAATTCACTTAAATCTTGTTCACCATCGTCATTGAGATCCCGCCAGGTATGGGTACCCTCACCAGTATTTACCTGTAAATAAATGAATTCACGTTTTAGCTCCCTGCTGTTGTTGGTGGCATAGGTTAGCTCAGATTTTATATGCCGATCAAGGAAACTGCCCCGCCAATCAAGTCGGCCCATTATCGTCTCCTCATTCCTATCCTGATCTGCTTCTGGTCTTAAATTTTCAAGGTTTCTGTAGGTGAAATTAACGTTTAAATAATGATCATCGCCAATGGTTGTATTGATTACAGCATTTGCTGTTTGCGACCTGTTGTTGTCTACCAGATCACCTTCAAATGGCGTTTTATCTTCCCTGATTGCATAGTTAATGTTGAACCCCGTACTCAAGCTATCCCCGCTTCTTACAAACATTTTGTGCTCAGAATAATTCATCAGGGTTGAAAAAATGGAATCATTGGCTGTTGTAAAAACACTGTTTCTATCTGTTGTGTACTGATAACCTGGTTCAATTGCATTCATTTTTAAATAAGCCTCCCCAACCCATCTACGCCATTCTGACTGTTGAAAGCCCTGATCATTATCTAATAGAAAAAGTTGGGAGCTAAGCTGCAGCAAACTCAAGGATTTTGACACTTCCAGGCGGTGTTGCAGTCCATCCACCTGATTACCTCGTTTTCTCCCAGATAGGTGATAATTGAGTTGATTTAAGTCATTTCTTTTTAATTTAACAGAAGCATTGTACATGTTCTCTGTCGCTGGCTCTTCAATAGATGTCGGGGCACTCCAATCCCGATTGAATTCGATGTATCTAAATCGGTCTATACCAGCGAAATGGCGGCTATCAAACTCATAATCAAAAGCACCCGAAAGTTTGTAGTTTGGCAAAAAACCCAGATCAACTGGTTTTTTTTCATACCCGGTTTTTAAGGCGTAACCACTGTTATCATCATTATTCAAATCAGAAAACAAATTGATATCCTGATTTGAAAACGCCAGCTCTGAAAATATTCTGTCGGTTTTTGAAATATTCAGGCCACCACCAAAAGTCATCATCTGCTTCATTGATGGCGGTGTAATTTGGGTCACAGGGGCATGAGTACCCTGAGGTTGGCCATTTTGTGGGCTCACCCATCGATAAACCCTGCCATTGGTATTGGTATTCAGCAATTCATAATCACCATTACCAAGTCCAACTTCGCTAAATGAGACAACAAATTTCGCATTCTGAGGATCATTGGATGTTACGAATATGCTGGCCGTGGCTCCGTCAATATCGATTGTATCACGGCGTTCATACATGACAAGGTTTTCGTTGAACGCCGCACTATCTGCACCGGAGATTACGGCCTGATCCAGGTTGTCACCTACATCACTAAGCAATTGCTTATCAGCATTAGAGAGGTCAAAAGCCAATGGTCGGTTTCGATTATCCTTCTCCTGATAAAAATTGAAATGAAAATCTGCCTTGTCAGATTCCAGGTAATGGCTGGTTTTAAGAATTGACCTGTTGTAATTACGATCTGAGTATTCAAAATCAACCCTGATTCGGGTAAATCGCGTAATAACGATATTGTTGTTAAAAGTCAATTCACCAAGATTATAATCGATTACATAGTCATGGTTGAAGCCTCTTTTGAGCAAGCGGCCATCAACATAAACTTTTTCTGAGTTGGCAATAACAATGATGAAGCGCTCACCATCTGGCCCTCTTAATTTGTAAGGCCCAGTAATACCTTCAATGGCCTCTATTTGGGTGGATGCAAACTTCCCTTTCGCTACTGAAACGCCAATGGTACTCTCTGCCTGCCAATCATCTCCCATGGTGTAGTTTACCACTGCATCACCGCCCTGCACATTCTTATAATATCTTAAAAACTGCGAATCTTTGTTTTTCAATACAACATCACCTGCTGTGAGGCTAAAATCATTGTTGTATAGCTGGATGTAAACGTTATCAAAATCCTGTAATTGCTGCGTATTGCCCTCTGGCTGAAAGGGAATATTCTGATCAGTAATTGCAGCCCTGATATTCAAATCTTCGGTTAATTTTCCCTCCATCTGCAGGTTTAAGGAAGAATTAACGAAGACATCCTGATTGTTGCCAAAACTGACACCCCGACTGATACTGCCGGTTTTTTGGATACCGTCAGCAGTGAATATTTCCTCTCGGTGAGGTGGCAAACCATCATGTAGAACAAGTGCCGGAGTGGCAATTGTGGAATCATACTCATTGTATGAATGTGTTGCTATAGGTTCGCTAAAGCTAAAAGGGAATGTGCGGTAGCATATTTGAACAGAATCGGCATCGTCAACATTTTCAATTATGATCTCACTAGTCAGGATGTCGTAATTAA
The DNA here is from genome assembly GCA_040222875.1 of Cyclobacteriaceae bacterium. Lineage (GTDB taxonomy): Bacteria > Bacteroidota > Bacteroidia > Cytophagales > Cyclobacteriaceae > JAJCYL01. The sequence continues at coordinate 422,948 of JAVKCG010000034.1, forward strand.
AATTAACCTCACTGGAAAATTCAAAAGTAGAGGGGTCACTTGACAATGAATCTAACCGTAGCGGTACATCAAATTCATTAATCCATTGGCATTGTAAGTTTGTTTGCGCCATCGTTAGCGCAGCAGATAATGTAAACAATATGGTGGCAAGCACTTTTGGGTGCATAATCAGGCCTCACTAAATCAACATTAGAATGGGAAGGCTTGGTTATTCAAATTAACACAAAAGATGGGGTTTATTGTTTATAAATTCACCATTTGAGGTGCTCTGTTGTCAGAATAAGGACTTTCTGGCTGAGGAACAATGATTTGAACAAAGAGGGAGACTACAAAAGTCTTTGAGACTTTTGTAGTCTGAAAAAAATCCATCTCAATCCCGATCAGCATCCCATCTAAAGAATAATGTTAAACCCAATTTGACACTTCAGTAGCCTTCCAATAATAATCCTTTCATAATTTTATAACAGAATGGCATTTCGATCTTCTTTTCGATTCTTTCTTCTGGCCTCAACCCTGGTTGGCTGTAGCCCCAGAGTTATTAGTGAAGCTGTGCTGGATGAGCCCTACTATCCAGTGGATTCATTGGTTCAACCTAATGCTGAAGCTCTCACTACCATCAGCCCTTACAAAAATCAGCTGGGTGAAGAAATGAAAACGGCAATTGGCACTGCTGCCCATGCCATAACCAACGATCCAGGAAGGGGTGAGTCGGCATTGGGGAACCTCGCCGCAGACCTCATCCTTACAAAATCAAGGGAGCGGTATGACGAAGTAGATTTATCAGTGATAAATGCTCATGGGGGCTTGCGAGTGCCCATTAACAAAGGTCCTATCTTGGTTGAGAACATTTATGAGGTGATGCCTTTTGACAATACCATTTATATCTATTCGTTGAGCGGTCCGCTTACCCTCAAACTGTTCGATCATTGTGCAGGAACCCTACGAAATGTTATTGGTGGGGCCAGCTTTAAAATAGAAGGCTCTAAAGCAATCGACATTGTGATAGGCAATGAACCATTTGACAATAGCAAAAGCTATGTTCTTGCCATTTCTGATTATCTCGCAAGTGGTGGCAATGGTTTCGGTTTTGTGGGTGATCAAGGGGAATTTTTAAAAGACATTAACTATCTGCAAAGGGACATGATCATTGATTTTATCAAGGATCTGACAAAGGAGGGCGTTGAGATTAGTTCGGAAATTGATGGAAGAATGAAAAGACTTGATGAATGAAGAGACGGCTATTTCTTAAACATTCCTTAATTACAACTTTGAGTGCAGCAATGGCTCCACCAGCACTGTTTGGTGCAGCAAATAAAGCGAATAGGTTTACCATTCTTCATACAAACGATATGCATTCCCGTGTGGAGCCCTTTCCACTTAATGATGGTCGTTTTCCAGGCATGGGTGGAATGGCCAAAAGGGCCAGCCTAATTAACCAATTTAGAAAGTCAACTGAAAATATATTGTTACTGGATTCCGGAGATATATTTCAGGGCACTCCATACTTCAATTTTTTTGGTGGTGAGGTAGAGTTCAAGTTGATGAGCCAAATGGGTTATGACGCAGCTACTATCGGTAACCATGATTTCGATGCCGGGTTAGAGGGACTTAATAAACAGCTTCCCCACGCCACTTTTCAATTTATTAGTGCAAATTATGATTTCTCAAAAACCATAATGAATGATGCGGTGGTTCCCTATAAAATTTTTAAAAAGGGCAAGATTAAAGTTGGGGTTTTTGGCCTGGGGGTTCAACTTGAAAACCTGGTGAGCAAGGAGCTCTATGGAGATACGAAATACTTCGATCCGGTTGGGGTAACTACCGAAATGGTCTCTGAGCTAGAGCCAAAATGTGACCTCATTATTTGTCTTTCACACCTTGGCTACAAATATGAGTCTTCTAAAATTTCTGATATCAGCCTTGCCGAACAAGTAAATGGCATTGACATCATCTTAGGCGGACACTCACACACATTTCTTGACGAACCTACCCTTATTAAGAATGGGGAAGGTCATCAAACCATTATCAACCAGGTAGGTTTTGGAGGTATCAGATTAGGTAAAATTGAGTTTTCGTTTGAAAAAGGGAAAAGAGTGGTTGGAGGGTACGACATGGTTTGATATTTAATTATCAACAGCAAGATATTTGTATCATGGCATTTCTATGTCTTTCACCAATGAGGTAAGGGGAACTATCTTTACTTTATCCTCTATTAATAGAAACATGGTTTCCTGTGTTTTTCCTATCAGCCTCCCGGTAATTATTTCATTATCAGCAAACCGGAGTTGAACATTACCTGATTCATTAATCCTTGTTTTGCTCAGGTCTCCAAACCGATCAGCTGCTAAAAAAACATAGAAGACAACCAGTACTGCAAAACCAACATAACGAGTTCTATCAAACCATGCGAATTGATCCAATTTAAAACTAATTATTGAGTAGAACTTAGGGAATTTCAGTTTGAAATAATCGTCGAGTCGATAGAGAACGAATGGAATTAATGTGCTGCCTAAAGCCAATAGTATAATCACATAATCTTCAAAGGGGGCGATCAGGAAATCAAAAACATCTGCATATTGAAATATGTTAATGCCAAACTCCGCATATTTCTGGTGGTTAAACAGCATCCCGATTCCCACCATTAGCAGATAAGAAATAGTTACTAACGCCTGAACATCTTTAAAAAAAACTTCCATTAAGTTCCGGGTTGACTTACTCATAGTTCGGTTATTGGTTGGTTCTAAACATCAATTCGAATCTAAATTTAAGGCAACGGTTTATATTGTTTATGAATTAAGATATTAGCCTTTATGCCGATAGCTGTATTATATGATATCCACGGAAACCTTCCGGCTTTGGAAGCTGTAATAGCTGAAGTTGGTCAGTTAGAGGTTGATGAAATCATTGTAGGAGGAGATGTGGTTGTGGGGCCAATGAGCAAAGAGTGCCTCGAATTGCTATTGAATATTGATAACCCAATTAAATTTATTTATGGCAATTGTGAGGTTGCAGTTTTGGATGTAGCCGATAACAAGCCCTTGACGAATCTCCCACAAAATGTTGTTGAGGATATCTTCTGGACAACAAATTCTTTGTCAGCAGGGCAGCTTCAAGAAATAAGAAAATGGCCTAAAATAGTTGTTTCAGACATCCCTGGAATTGGTAAAACGCTTTTTTGCCATGCCACTCCACGAAATGAAAACGAAATCTTTACCATATTAACTGTTGAAGAAAAACTCTTACCAATATTTAATTCATGCGATGCTGATATAGTGATTTGTGGCCATACCCATATGCAATTTGATAGAATGGTTGGATCTAAAAGAATTGTGAATGCAGGCAGTGTAGGAATGCCCTTTGGTAAAACTGGTGCCTATTGGCTCTATATTGATACTGATTTCCATCTGAAATGCACCACGTACAATTTGAACCTTGCCGAAAAGTCAATCCTCCAAACTGGCTATCCTCACCCAGATGATTTCATAAAAAGCATTACCACTCCGCAGTCAGAAGAAACAATGCTTGAAATTTTTGGGAATGCAGAATTGCATTAAAGCTTTACATTTCCTTAGCAAGCGTTAAATAATTCTCCTTAGAAGATTAATCAATCTTAGTTTTGGTCATTAATGGCTAATACCTTTTCGAATCTTCTCTATTCAATTCGTCCATCAGCCTGTTTGGGTGTGAGCTTATTTGCTTTGGCATCGTATCAAGATTTATCTAAGATTTATATTTCCACCTTAATTTTTGTGGCAACTTTTAGTGGGTCTGCTGCTTGTTTTCTTATCAATGATATTGTAGACAGAAAAAAAGACTTACTTAATAAAAAACATCGTCCAATATCAACAGGAGCACTTAGTTTAGGTATAGCAAAATGGGTTTCAGTCATCTTAATTTTGGCCTATATGGGCCTATCCGCCTTATTGTCTGTCAATAATTTTATTCTTTCGGTTTTGACGGTTTCCATCTTTTTATTCTACCCTGGCATAAACAATAGAAATGGTTTGCTTTCTAACGCCTTAGTGGCAATCAGTGTCTCCATGTCATTTCTCTACGGTGTAATTATCAAGGATATCGATCTCTTGATCTGGGCGATAATGGTTTCATCATTCTTCATAATAATTGCCAGGGAAATCATGCTTGATGGCCTAGATATTGCTGGTGACAAGGCTTTTGGGAAGCCATCAATACCCATAAGTTTTGGAGAAAATGGGGCTTTTTGGTCTGTGGCATTTGGTTTCGTATTGGGTACCATTGCATTGATATATTCAGTGTTTCAATCAACAACAACTTCAAGTTCAATTATTCTGATCTTAGCCATATTTGCACTTTGGATTCCTTTGGTAATTTCAAAATTTCAATCGAATTTGAATTGGATGTTGTTTAATGTGAGATCAACCCATTTATTTTTCGCCCTTATAATAGCTGCACTTTTTTTAAGGTAAGAATGAGATCAACAGTAATCATTCTCTTCTTATCAATTCTCTCAATTGAATCGTTCTCGCAAAGGGGAATTGATAGCGATAGTGTATTGAATATCGTAAAAACGATGCAGGCCCAAGAAGATGATTTCTATGACGATGGTCTTTTTAAGAGCCAGAGATATTGGCTCACAACAGAGAGCGCTGTTGAAGATAATAATATCTTCTTTACGGCATCAATTGCCCTCGTTCTTGAATTAATTGAAGGTGAAACAGACTCCATTAAAAATGAAATCATCAAAAGTGCAAAAGCCAATTATCCAAAATATGCCAATAGAAATGGAGAGGTAACCTATAATTTCTGGCAGACTACTGGGGAAGATCTCCCATTTCCCAACGGGGGCGTATTAATTCGGCGAGAGCACTATCGGCTACCTGATGATTTTGATGATACAATTCTTATTCAGCTATCGAAGGATGACTCGATTGGTAACGATGCTGTGCGTCAAAAAATGACAGACTATTCCAACAGGGACTCACGGGGCGAGGTGCCAGGTACCTTAAAAAGGTATCGAAAGTATGACGCCTATGAAGTGTGGTTTGCTGACAAATTAGAGCAGGAATACGACATTGTGGTAATGGCCAACGTCATGCTTTTTATTCTAAAAAATGGTTATCAACTCAATCCCACGGATAAAGAAACCATTCAGCTAATACAGCAAATGATATTTGACCGCACCCATATTCGTGACAGTCCTGGCCTATCCCCTTATTATAGAAATACTCCCATAATTCTATATCATCTGGCCAGACTGCTCTCATACGATCACAAGGGGCTGTTTTCAGAAATTAAGGGGCAAATAATTGATGATATTCAAAGTCAGTTGAAGCGGACAAAAAGTGAAATGGAAAAGGTATTATTATACTCATCGTTGCTCCGTTTGGGTGTGCAAATAGTCCCAAACCTGAACTACTATAAACTGATTGGTGAAACCGAAGCTTTCATTTTTGTACAGTTTCAGCCACATTTCATCATTGGTTTACCATCCATGAAATGGCGTTGCCAAGCTCTCAACTGGGCTTTTCTTTATGAGCTATTAATTTCTTGTGAACAAGAGGGCATTAGTCCAAATTGGGTTTTTGAAAAATAAAAACCAATGCCAATCATTAGTCATTCAAAGTATAGAAGACCCTGGTACCTTTTTAATAGACACCTCGAAACGGTGCTACCTTTCTATACTTTCGATGATCTTGAAAATATCTATGATCGGGAAAGGTTGGAACTGCCTGATGGTGATTTCCTTGACCTCGATTGGCTCTCAAATAACAACAACAGGTTGATCATTTTATCCCACGGCCTGGAAGGCAATTCTCATAGCCACTACATAAAGCAGGCCACCAGATTTTTTTCAAAAAAGAATTGGGATGTGCTGGCCTGGCATTTTAGAAGCTGTAGTAAAGAACTCAACCGATCACCTCGCCTCTATTCCGGAGCTGATTCTGATGATTTAAAGGCCATTATCTTTCATGCCTTAGAGCAAAAAAAATATGGATCAGTTATTCTGATCGGCTTTTCATTGGGAGCAATTACTACGCTAAAACTTCTTTCTGAAACAAATGTCCCCTCCGCTATCAAGGGCGCTGTCACTTTTTCTGTACCCTGTGATTTTTCTGACAGTATGGAACAGTTAAAGGGTATTAATCGCATTTATGAGAAGCAGTTTTTAAAGAAGCTTCATCGAAAAATCTTGCGTAAAAAGGAGCAGTACAGAAAATCTTTAAATTTTCAGGATATTGACCAAATAAACTCACTTGTTGAGTTTATTGAACGGTTTACCGTTCCGCTATGTGGGTTTGAGGACATCAATGACTTTTATAAGGAGTCTTCTCCTGAACTAAGCAATATAACTACACCCACCTTGATAGTTAACGCCCTAAATGACCCACTTCTAGGATCTAAATGTTATCCGTTTGAAGTAGCAAAAAAGTCCGAATACATTTTTCTGGAAACACCTACGAAAGGAGGTCATTGTGGTTTCAGCCTTCATGGAAAAGGGCATAGTTGGATGGAAGAAAGGTCAGCATTATTTATCAACGAAGTGCTGGGGATTAGCTGAGCTTAAAAAGCTCATTTAGTGTCTTGGCTTGAAAGAAACTCCATCAACTCCTCAATTTCACCTTTAGCAATTGCCGGGAAATTGGCGATCCTGAATGAGGTTTCTTTCCATTTACCATATCCATTTCCTAAAACAATTCCAGCCTGTTTGGCCTTCTGTTTCAGCTCATTCAAATCGCTGTCATAAATTACAGTCAATACTGTCTTCGATCTCACCTCGTCATTTTTTATGAGGAGGCCAAAACGTTTTGTATTACTGAAAAAATCAACCCAACGTGAATACCTGCTCAAAGTGAGCTTATTCACTTCATCAATTTTTGGCAAATCTTTAAGTAAGCAGTTTAGTAAAAAGATATTTAGGATGTTCGGGGTATATGGCGTTTGGTTATTAGCCTCATTATCGAGTATAAATGCGAGGCTGTTATAATGATTTCGCTCATCAATTTCGTAGGCTCTCAGCACTGCTTTTGAGGATAAAATCATTAGCGCCATCCCTGATGGCAAGCCAAAACATTTTTGTACAGAAGCAAACCAAATATCAGCCTTAGAGAAATCAAGATCAATACCAGCCATTGATGACGTGGCATCCATAGCGATTAAATTCTCGCTGGATGTGAAATCGCTTATGAATTGGGCTGGGACTTGAGTGCCGTTTGAGGTTTCATTTTGGGTAAAGCAAACCAAATCAACAGTGGCATTTGAAATTTGAGGAAGACCTTCCAAATCGAATTGTTGATCCTGAACTTCCAATCCAAGTTTCGAGGTATAATCCATCCATTTTTTTCCGAAGGCACCGTTATAAAAATGAAGGCTTTTTTCCTTTATCAGTGATTGGGCAAGGATTTCCCAGCACTCAGTGGCAGATGATGTAAAAATGATTCTATACTCTTCAGGAATATTTAATCGATGTTTCAGGAGCTTTTTAGTGTCATCCATGAGGGCCATGAACTCGCTGCTACGGTGGTTCATACTTATGATCCCTGATTCCAGTCCCTCCCGAACATAAGTGGCAACCTTGGGATAAATCTTCGATGGCCCCGGATAAAAAGTGATCATTTCTGCAGCAAATGATCCAAGGCTAGCTTATAGCCATTCAATCCCAAGCCTGAGATAATGCCCACGGCATTTTTTGATATGAAGCTATGATGGCGAAACTCTTCCCTTGCGAAAATATTAGAAATATGCACTTCAACAACTGGCGCTTCAATAGCAGAAACGGCATCAGTAAGTGCAACCGATGTATGGGTCAAAGCCCCTGCATTCAGGATAATTCCATCATAATTAAAGCCCACTTCATGAAGTTTGTCAACAAGGGCTCCCTCATGATTCGACTGATAAAAATCCAGTTGCACCTGACTATAATCTGCTTGTAATGACTTATAAAATTCCTCAAAAGTTAGGCTGCCGTAAATTTCGGGTTCCCGCTTCCCAAGCAAGTTCAGATTTGGGCCATTTATAATGATAATCTTCATTTGATCTTATTTCACTACAAGTTTAACGATTGTATCAAATTAGAACCTAACGAGGCAGTAACTTCGCTTAAATGTCCTGGGAGTTTTATATCAAACAATACAAAAGCTACTTGAAAATTGAAAGGGCATTATCTGGCAATTCAGTTGAGGCCTATTTACATGACGTAACCCTTTTGGTACAGTATTTAGAAAACAACGATTCGAACCTTTCTCCACTCCAGATCGAAGGAAATCATTTGCATAGTTTTTTGGAATATATAAGTGAACTTGGCCTTGCACCCCACTCTCAGGCCAGAATTATTTCAGGGCTCAAATCGTTTTTCGGGTTTCTGGTTTTTGAGGATGCCATCAAGAAGGATCCAACAGAGCTATTAGAGGCTCCAAAACTTGGCCGAAAGCTACCAGATACCTTAAGCTTTCATGAAATTGAGCAAATTCTTGAAGCAATTGATCATTCTACACCAGAGGGTACCCGAAATAGAGCCATCCTGGAGACACTCTACAGCTCTGGACTCAGGGTTTCCGAGTTGGTCGGACTTAAACTCAGCAATACTTATTTCGATGTTGGTTTTTTGAGGATTCTTGGAAAAGGCAACAAGGAACGGCTGGTCCCGATTGGCAAACCTGCAATCAAATACATTAAGCTATATCTTGATAATATTAGATGTCATTTAGAGATAGAGCAAGGTCATGAAGATTTTGTTTTCCTCAACAGAAGGGGCAAACAACTCACACGGGTGATGATTTTCACCATTATCAAAAACCTAACTGCCAAAGCAGGAATTGGCAAGAATGTGAGCCCACATACATTCAGGCATTCGTTTGCCACGCATTTAATCGAAGGTGGTGCAGACTTAAGGGCCGTACAAGAAATGCTTGGTCACGAATCGATCACAACTACAGAAATTTATACACACTTAGACCGGGATTACCTTAAGCAGGTAGTTCGTGAATTTCATCCGCGTAGCTAAAAATCTGGTTGCCGATTGATCACCTGCTGACTTACTTTGCGGCATGTATAAAGCGCTGATAATGCCAATTCTATTTTTACTGCCGGCTGAGAAAGCACATCACATTACCACTACATTATTAAGGTTGATTCTATCAATTCCTGGTTTCAAGAGCCTTTTTAGAAATTATTACACATTTAGTTCAAAAAATCTTGAACGGGAATTATTCGGCCTGACTTTTAAAAACCCTATAGGATTGGCTGCTGGATTTGATAAAGAGGCAAACCTAATTGATGAAATGGCTTGTCTGGGTTTCGGATTTATCGAAATCGGAACCATTACTCCCAAACCACAACCGGGAAACCCCCAACCGAGGCTATTCAGGCTTCCTAAAGATAAATCACTGATTAACAGAATGGGCTTTAACAACGGCGGCATTCCAGTGGCTGTCGAAAATCTTCGTAAGCGAAAATCTAAAATTGTAGTTGGCGGCAACATCGGCAAGAACAAGACAACACCTAACGAAAATGCCGTCAATGATTACCTGAAATGCTTCAATGAACTTTACGATTTTGTTGATTATTTCGTGGTGAATGTAAGCTCACCAAACACACCAAACCTTAGGGAGTTGCAAGAGAAAGAGCCCCTCAAACAACTCTTACAATCACTTCAGGAGGCGAACAAATTAAAGCCGGCACCCAAACCTATACTTTTAAAAATTGCACCAGATCTGACGAACTCACAACTTGATGATATTGTGGAAATTACTAAAGAGCTCCAACTGGATGGATTAATAGCTACTAACACAACAATTGATAGAAGTTCTTTGCAAACATCAGAAGACAAAATAAAGGCAGTTGGTGCCGGAGGTTTAAGTGGCAAAGCTCTTTCAAAAAAATCCACTGAAGTAATTTCTTATCTAAATTGGAAACTAAGTGGCGAAGTTCCTGTCATTGCAGTTGGTGGGGTATTTAATGCACAGGATGCAATCGAGAAGCTTGAAGCCGGTGCATCCCTGGTGCAGATATATACCGGCTTAGTTTATGAAGGCCCATCAATGATTAAAGATATGAACAAAAAACTCGCTGCTAACTATGGTTGATTTCGACCCGAATGGTGTTGGAAAAAATGGATCCTTATTTGGTCTTCCCTACTCTGCCGATGAGGCCGACATTGTTATCCTACCAGTTCCATGGGATGTAACAGTAAGCTATACAAGTGGAACGGCAAAAGGCCCAAATGCAATCTTAACGGCTTCTCCTCAAATCGACTACTCCATCCCCGGCATCAAAGATCCGTGGAGGCTTGGCATTCATATGTTGTCGGTTTCTGATTTGATTAAATTGAAATCAGGGCAATTGCGAACTGAAAGCCGGGAATACATTGAATGGCTTGAAAATAATGAGGGAAATGATCCTATATATTTTGAACAGATTCGCAAAAAAGTGAACCATGCAAGTGAGGAGCTGAATGCCTTTGTGAAAACACAGGCAAAGAACTACTTAAACAAAGGTAAAATTGTCGCCACGCTTGGCGGAGATCATAGCACACCACTTGGGTTAATCGAAGCGCTTTCTGAAGTCAACGATAATTTTGGGATTCTTCAAATCGACGCCCATATGGACTTGAGAGAGGCCTATGAGGGCTTCGAATTCTCTCACGCGTCGATCATGTATAACTCATTAAAGTATAACAATATTACCAAACTGGTGCAGGTAGCTATTAGGGACTTTTGCGATGCTGAAACTGAGCTTGTTACTAGCTCTAAAGAACGGGTAAAGGTCTTCTATGACCAGGAGATAAAAGAAGGCGAATACACTGGAAAAAATTGGTCGGCTTTTGTAGATGAGATTATTAAAAACTTGCCTCAGCAGGTCTATATCAGCTTTGATATTGACGGTCTGAATCCGGTGCTGTGCCCTGAAACTGGCACACCTGTACCAGGTGGGTTAAGTTATAATCAAGCAACTTACCTTATCAAAAAAGTTGCTCAATCTGGTCGTAAAATCATTGGTTTTGACCTTTCCGAAGTAGCACCTGATGACAATGAATGGAATGCCAATGTTGGTGCCAGAATGCTTTATCAACTATGTGTTTATTGTGGTGTATCGCAAGGGCGGTTATCTTTCAATAAATGAAATTCCTCGTAGCTCCTAATTCATTTAAAGGAAGCCTAACTGCCTGGGATGTGGCTGACATAATCGAGAAAGCGATTATTAAAGTATTCCCTGAAGCTGAGGTAATTAATCTACCAGTCGCAGACGGTGGTGACCATACCATGGAAGTGCTTGTAAGGGCACTAAAAGGGGCCATAAATACTTATACAATTTCTGACCCACTCAGCAGGCCGATTTCAGCCAATATAGGTGTCATCAAAGATGGGAAGACCGCAATTATTGAAATGGCAAGTGCCTCCGGAATTCGGTTACTCAAAGATTCAGAATTAAGCCCAATGAAAACTACCAGTTTCGGCACCGGAGAATTAATTAAGGAAGCAATAAAGTCAGGGTGTGAAGAAGTCATACTCAGCATAGGTGGAAGTGCAACCGTAGATGGTGGTCTTGGAATTTTAGCAGGACTAGGTTTCAGCTTACTGAACGAAAACAATATTAGTGTTGAACCTTCTGGGCGTGGGTTAAGGGAGTTAGCGAAAATTGAAAATACACTTGTGGATCCATCTATTAAATCAGTAAAATTCAAGGTGTTATGCGATGTCGACAACCCACTTCTTGGTGAGCATGGTGCAGCCAAAGTTTTCGGCCCACAAAAGGGAGCAAATGATGAAATGGTTGGGGAGCTTGAAGAAGGTCTGAAGATTTTCAACAGGCTCACTAATAAGACTCTGGGAATTGACATGAATTCCATGTCAGGAAGCGGAGCAGCAGGAGGTGTTGGTGGAGCGATGGCGGCTTATTTAAACGCCGAATTAATCCCTGGGGCCAATTTTGTTATTGACCAATTGAACATTGTGGATCACTTAAGGGGCTGCGATTACGTTTTTGTAGCAGAAGGCAAAATAGACAACCAAACCAGGTTTGGAAAAGCGCCATATGCTGTAGCTGAAAGGTCAGGCGATATTCCAGTAATTGCGTTAGCCGGACAAGTAGATCCCGATTTAGATACGTCAGACCTTCCGGCGTTTAATGCTATTTTTTCGATTACCAACGGGCCTGTTCCTTTGGAAAAGGCCTTAAAAAATACCCCCACCAACCTTGGCAGAACAGTTGAAAATATCTGCCGCACTATCAAGTCTGCATTTTAGTTATTTAATCAAATGCCCCGGTAAATCTTGAATTCGCTCACAGCATAATTGCCCCATTATTTGGTCTAGCTGAGTTTTCAAAAGCGCAATTACATGATCACCACCTCTCCTACCCAAAGCTCCAACCCCATACATAAACGGCCTGCCCATGAAGGTAAATTCTGCACCAGACGCCAAGACCCTGGCTATATCTGGTCCAGAGCGGATACCACCATCCATCATTATTGTTATGTCTCCAGCATAATCCTTGACTAACCTTTTCAAGGAATTAATTGATGACTCCCCTGCATCTAGTTGGCGTCCGCCATGGTTGGAAACGATTATGCCATCTACTTTCAAGTTAATGGCCTTTTCAACATCTAAGGGGTTTACCAATCCCTTGACAACCAGCTTTCCATTCCACTTCTGTCGTATCTCAGCAATTCTAGACTCAGTCAATCTTCCATCGAATGTCCGGTTCATAAATTCACCTAACTGACTTAAGTCAAGGCCTTTTGGCATATATGGCTCCAGCGTTTTGAACTTTGGACTTCCAGATTTTAAAGTATTTATAGCCCATTCTGGCCGACTAATTATTTGGTACAAATTTCTTAAACTCATTGAAGGAGGTAAGGAAAGGCCATTACGGATATCCCAAGGCCTGTAACCAAACTTTGTGGGAACATCGGCAAGAAGCACCAATACATTATAACCTGCCTCTTCCAACCTGTTGAGTAAGTCATTCCTCATTTCTTCCTTTGCCGGGTGATATAACTGAAACCACGCTTCACCATTTGTTACTTCAGATATCTCTTCGATGCTGGCAGTGGAAACTGTACTCAGTATAAAAGGAATGTTTTGGCTTACTGCAGCCTCAGCTAGAATTCGTGGGGCATCTGGCCATATCAATCCCTGCAAGCCAATTGGGCTTATCCCAAAAGGTGCACCAAACTTTCGACCAAATAAGCTTGTTAAAACCTCAATCGGTTTGCGATCTTTAATATATTCAGGCATTAATTCAATTCTTTGAATATCTGAATGGTTGACAGCAAGGTTTTGGTTGTCATTACACCCTCCCTCCAAATACTCAAAAGCAAACTTTGGAATCCGACGCTTTGTTCTTTCTTGTAAATCCGATAGCGCCGGATACTTTTTCAGATATCCCCTTGTATGATTTTGAGACATTGAATTAAATGGGTGATTTAGACATAAATTTATGGAAGTTGTAAAATTGTTAATCAACTTCAAAAAAGCCCAACCAATGACCAGCCTTAATTGGACAACCCTTATAGCAATTACACTGATGATTGGCGGTTGTAAGGACACCCAAACACATTTATTCAATGGAAAGAATTTGACTGGGTGGTATATCGACTCGCCAATGTTGGATAGCGTTGCTAATGCACCAACCCCTTTTGTGGTTAAAAATGGCAACCTTATAAGTAGCGGTGAACCAAGAGGACATTTGATTACCGAAAGAAGTTACAAAAATTATCGGCTAATGGCTAGATACAGGTTCATTGATCAACCCGGTAACTGTGGAATACTTGTTCATTCATCCAGAGCAAGAGCATTGTATGGGATGTTTCCACAATCATTGGAAGTGCAATTGGAGCACACGAATGCCGGGGATTTCTGGTGTATTCGAGAGGATATTAGTGTCCCCAATATGGATAAGCGGCGGGGCCCAAAAGCTGATTGGGGTGTTGTAGAAGGTAAAAAGCGTCGAATTATAAACCTTACCGATGACTCAGAAAATCCTCCCGGTGAATGGAATGAAGTTGTAATCGAGTGCTTTAAAGATCAAATAAAAGTTTGGGTAAATAATGACCTTGTTAACCATGGATTTGATTGCACTGCTCAATCTGGACAAATAGCCATACAAGCCGAAGGGGCAGCTGTTGAATTCAATGCAATTACAATAGAATCAATTGGTTATCTAAGTGAATGACCCAAACCATCTGAGACCCAGACCAGGACATTTATGAGATTCGCTTACCTGTATCTCCGTAAAATTTAAATGCCTGGCTAAAAGAACAAAAAAGCGAGAGCCAATAGCCCCCGCTTTCTAATCAAATCCAGCTACAAGCTGGAGCCATGATCTTTGTTGTTGTGGTGTTTTTTAGATTAAAGAGCAAAGACGAAAGATTAAAGACTTAATGGGTCGTTGGTGAAAACACCAACTACGGCACTC
>JAVKCG010000035.1:0-596 GCA_040222875.1 Cyclobacteriaceae bacterium
CACATCTAACCAAGCTATCACCCCTTATTTATGGCGAAAAATAAACCTACCGATTACAAGGCTTCAAATATTCAAGTTTTGGAGGGTCTTGAAGCGGTAAGAAAGAGACCTGCCATGTACATTGGCGATACGGGTCAACGAGGTTTGCATCATCTTATTAACGAAGTAGTTGATAACTCCATTGATGAAGCTCTTGCAGGTCATTGCGATCACATAATAGTTCAAATTAATGAAGACGGTTCCATGACCATAGAAGATAACGGTCGTGGTATTCCTGTTGACATGCACCCTAAGCTTGGAATCCCTGCAGTTGAGGTTGTTCTGACCAAATTACATGCCGGTGGTAAATTCGACAAAGATTCTTATAAAGTTTCCGGTGGACTTCACGGAGTAGGTGTAAGTTGTGTGAATGCTCTTGCGACTGTTTTCAAGGCAGAAATTCACAGAGACGGCACGATCTACAAAATGGAATTCGAAAAAGGAATTACCACTAAGCAACTTTCGGAAGAAGGAAAGAGTGATAAAACCGGTACGATCATCAATTTCATGCCGGATCCTTCTATTTTTACCCAGACTACAGAATTTAAGTTCAATAT
>JAVKCG010000036.1:0-35038 GCA_040222875.1 Cyclobacteriaceae bacterium
CTCTGGTTGGCTTCCCATTTTCCAATAGGCTAACTGCCATCAGTTTAAACTCCTTGTCGTAATGTCTTCTTTCTTTTTTCATGTTCAGTAAATTTAGTTCTGGTAGCTTAACTTACTGTCCGGCATAATGTAGCAGGTTCAGAGAGAGAATACTAGACTACAAAAGTCTTTGAGACTTTTGTAGTCTGAAGGCAGCTACCCAGCCACTTTTTCCAGCTTTTTAAAATTATCCCCGCACTGCTCCACCATTTTTCTGGCACCGATAAATAAAGGGCTTCGCTGGTGAAACTCTGTGGGTTTTATGTCGAGAATTCTGCGGCGGCCATCGGTAGCAAGTCCACCGGCTTGTTCGCAAACAAAGGCCAGGGCATTGCACTCATATAAAAGCCTCAATTTCCCATCAGGGCTTTTCTTGGTTTTGGGGTACATATAAATGCCGCCCTTCATCAGGTTTCGGTGGAAATCGCCTACCAGGGAACCTATGTATCTTGCTGAGAATTTGTTCTCCTTACAATAGCTGATATAGTCATTAACAGCATCATCAAAATCAGCGGATGAGCCTTCATTGATGGAATATATATTGCCATCCAAGGGGCTTTTCATTTCTGGATGCGACAAGAAAAACTCGCCCAAGGATGGTTCGTAAGTGAAGCCATTTACTCCGTTGCCGGTGGTGTAAACCAACATTGTGGATGAACCATAAAGTACATAACCTGCAGCCGCTTGCTCAGAGCCTTTCTGTAAAATATCCGCTTTTTCTAATGGGCTTCCCACTTCTGAGATTCTGCGGTAAACTGAGAAAATGGTGCCTATTGAAACATTTACGTCGATGTTTGAACTTCCATCAAGTGGATCCATTGCCACCACGTACTTACCATTGCGGTTGATCTCAATCATATCTTCATCCTCTTCAGACACGATGCCGCAAACCTCTCCCCCATTAGTCAGTGCCCTTATAAATCGGATGTTCGCAATCACATCCAGTTTCTGCTGCTCCTCGCCCTGCACATTCTTCTCTCCAAAGGTGCCTGCAATACCAAGCAGGCCAGCCCTGTTTATTTCCCTGTTCGTGATTTTAGCTGCGAGGGCGATGTCACGAAGTATCTGAGATAACTCACCAGTTGCGTACGGAAAATCATCTTGCTTCTTCTTTATAAATCTGTCGAGGGTTGTACCAACCGGAAGTGCTAAATTATCTTTGTTCATTCATCGTCAATTTTGAGCTGGCAAAGTTAGATAAATTTGATTTCCAGCCATCTAAATCGTTTGCATAATTGAGCATCAAGGTATTTAAATTCGGTGGTGCTTCAGTGAAGTCAGCTGAGGCGGTTAGAAACATGGCTGCTATCTGCAAAAATCACAGCAATCAGCCATTGGTTGTCATTGTCTCAGCGATGGACAAAACGACCAACCACCTGGAGCAGGTTTTTGATCTGGCCTTTAATTCCAAACCCTATCAAAAGGAACTCGACAAGATTTTCAACTTCCATGAAACAATAGCCCTGGAGTTGTTAAATGATGAAAAATTGGTTGCTGAGCTCCTTGATCCAATCATCACTTCTTTGAATGAAAAACTTGAATTTTCTGAAAGATATGACCAGGTAATTTCTTACGGCGAAATCTTTTCTACAAAAATCATTCATGCCTACCTGGAAAAATCCGGACAAAACTTTGAATGGATTGATTCCAGGCAAAAAATCCGCACAAACGACCGATATCGGGATGCCAGTGTAAACTGGGATATAACGCAGCTGAATATCTCTGAACTCACTGATCGTGTCACTTCAAGGCACATCATCACTCAGGGTTTCATTGGGGGTACAGCAGAAGGCCTGACCACAACACTTGGTAGGGAAGGTTCCGATTTTACTGGCGCCATCTATGCCACTTGCCTCAAAGCAGAATCTTTAACGGTGTGGAAGGATGTACCGGGGATTCTCAATGCTGATCCTAAAATCATCCCAACCGCCATTAAGTTCGATGAAATCTCTTATGAAGAAGCTGCGGAGATGACATACTACGGTGCCAAAGTTATCCACCCGAAAACGATCAAACCCCTGGCCAACGCCAAAATTCCATTATACGTCCGGCCTTTCCTGACCCCGGATGAGGTAGGGACAGCCATCGATGACGTCCATACTCCTAAAAAACTTCCCAGCATTATTTTTAAGGAAGACCAAACTTTGATCTCATTTAAGGTGGAGGATTTCACTTTTATTAATGAACGAAATATCTCAGAGATACTTCATGCGCTGACAGAACAAAATATCCGCATTAACCTGATGCAAAATTCTGCGATTTCATTCTCGGTTTGTGTTGATTCTAATCAATCAAAAGTGGATTATTTGATTTCGGCGCTCAGCGACCAGTTTTCTGTTTTCTACAACTCTGATCTTACTCTGATCACGATCAAAAATTACGATCAACCAACAATTGACGAATGCTCAATTGATAAGGAAATACTCCTTGAGCAGCGATCAAGGCATAATTTTCAAATTGTGGTAAGGTAGCTCAACCACTAACCTCAAATTCACTCCGCACTTAACAAAACCCAATTGCCTTTGTTGGCGAGGTATTATCATTACACCTCATTACAATCGTTCGATATGAAGAAAATATTCCTCACAGTACTTTTTACAATTTCAGTATCATTTGTTTTTAGTCAGATTCCTAAACCATCAGATGTTTTTGGTTTCGAACCGGGAGCTGATTTCAAATTAGCTGACTATTCACAACTTACTGATTACTACCAGAAACTTGATCAGGCTTCTGACCGGGTGCAGCTAATCGAAATTGGTAAAACCACATTGGGTAGACCAATGCACCTGATGTTTATTTCTAGCGCTGAGAATATTCAAAACCTGGAAAAGTATCGGCAGATAAGTGAGGAAATGGCCAGGGCAAAAGTAGATAACAACAAAGCCCTACAAAACATGAAAGAGGGCAAAGCGATTATTTGGGTGGATGCGGGACTCCATGCCACCGAGAGGGCCCCTGCACAAATGGCGCCTGAACTGGCTTATAAAGTTGCCACAGAAGAGTCAGATGAAATGAAAAAAATCCGGGACAATGTAATTATGCTCCTGATGCCTGTGATGAACCCTGATGGGTTAGAAATTGTGGTTGACTGGTACAAACAAAATCTCGGCACTCCCTATGAAACTACGGGGCCACCTATTCTATATCATCACTATGTAGGTCATGATAATAACAGGGATTGGTTTATGAACAACATGCCAGAGAGCTACCATGTAAATGAGGTTTTATACAATCAATGGTATCCTCAGGTAGTTTATAATCACCATCAATCATCTCCAGCCTGGGCCAGAATTTTTCTCCCTCCTTTTTCAGATCCGGTAAATCCTAACATACATCCTGGCGCCACAACTGGAACCAACCTGATTGGCACAGCTATGGCCAATCGCTTTGCAATGGAAAAAATGCCGGGGGTAATCTCACATCTAACATTTAGTATGTGGTGGAATGGTGGTATGCGCACAGTTCCATACTACCACAATATGGTGGGTATTCTGACCGAAACCGGACATACAACTCCGACCCCACGATTTTACCCTCAAGACTCATTGCCAAAAGAGTTAGGCAGAGGCCGAGGTAAGGTTCCCTCTGACGGCACCAAGATATTTTATCCCTATCCATGGAAGGGTGGTGAATCGAAATTCAGGGATGCGGTTGACTATACATTGACTGCCACTTTTGCCGTATTGGATTACGCCGCAGACCGGAAAGAAGAATACCTCTATAATATCTATCAAATGGGCAGGGACGCCATCGAGGCCAATCTGCTGGATGATTTTTATGCATATGTGATTCCGGCTGATCAACATGATCCACAGGAGGCAGTTAACCTTGCTAATATTTTAAGGCAGGGGGGCATTGAAGTGCATAAGGCTACCAAAGATTTTACTGCAAACGGAAAAACTTATAAGGCAGGCTCTTTTATTGCATATGGGGCCCAGTCATTCAGGCCATATCTTGTGGATATGATGGAGCCTCAAAACTATCCTGACAAGTTTGCCTACCCAGGTGGCCCACCAGTGCCTCCCTATGATTTAGCTGGCTGGACTCTTCCCATGCAAATGGGCCTGACCGTCGACAGAGTTGTTGGTGAGTTCAACGCAAAAACTGAATTGATCGAAAAGAGGGCCTCAATTGAGAAAGGCAGTGTATCTAAAGGCTCTGCTGGATACGCATTGAGTGGCAAGGCCAACTACACTTACAAAGCTGTGAATCAATTACTGGCTGATGGTATCGAAGTGCATAGAGTTACCAAGGCATCAGATGACCTTGAAATGGGTGACTTTTTTGTGAAAGCTGATCCAGATCAGGCAGACCAATTAGCCGAAGAATTTGGTGTTGATTTCAAAGGAGTTTCGGCAGCTCCAGCAAATACCTCACAACTCGGAAGGCCAAAAGTGGGGCTTTATAAATCATGGGATGCCAATATGGATGAAGGCTGGACCCGCTGGTTTTTGACCGAGTATAATTTCGATTGGGATACGCTGCATGATGCGGATGTCCGTTCCAGAGACTTAAGCCAGTTCCACGCAATCATTATCCCAGATCAGGACCCGGATGAAATTTTGAATGGCCATCTGCCTGGTAATATGCCTGAACAGTTTACAGGGGGCTTAGGTCTCGAAGGCACACTTAAACTACAACAGTATGTTCAGGGTGGTGGTACACTAATCGCCTTTGATGACGCCAGTGACTTGTTTATAGAGCAATTTGGCTTGCCTGTTAAGAATGTCACTAAAGGTCTTGATCCACAAAAGTTTTTCATTCCGGGTTCACTGATCAGAACTGAAGTACAGACCGATCACCCACTTGCTGCCGGAATGCAAAAAGAAGTTGCAGCCTCATTTAACCGTAGCAGGGCCTTTGAGACAGTTATCAAATCAAACAAAGGCGAAGGAGGCACCGAACTCACAGTTGCTCCAGCTCCGAGACCAGATGTTGAGGTGATTGCCACCTACTCTAAAAAAGACATCTTAATGAGCGGATGGGCATTGAACGAAGAACGATACATTGGTGGCAAAGGCGCCATGATGAAAGTAGGTCATGGCGAGGGGGACATTATCTTGTTTGCTTTCAGGCCGCAGTTCAGAGGCCAGCCAAGAGCGACTTATAAGTTGGTATTTAATTCAATTTATTGGGGTGCGATGGATTAAGGCAAAATGAGATACTTCACTTCGTTCAGTCTGACAAGGATGAATTAAGAACCAAAAACAGGCCTTGTCATACTGAGTGAAACGAAGTATCCTATCCTTCGGGATGTAAAATGAAATACGAAACATTGCAACCTCACCCAGATTTAGATGCCATTGTCAAGTGCCATTGGATATTGGAAGTGTCTGGTGACATGGAAGCACCTAAACAACGGGTTATTCCTGATGGATGTATTGAAATGTGCTTTATTCTGGGTGATGATGTCCGGAGGTTCACTTTAGAAACTGAGTTCATCATTCAACCTCGCACCATGGTGTTTGGGCAGATTACAAAGCCCTACTATGTGCAGCCAACAGGCTATGTCAACACTTTTGCGGTGAGGTTTTATCCCTATGGTTTTGCCAACTTCATCTCCCGACCAATTCATGAGTTAGCAGATAAAGAAACATCGTTAACTGAGTTGTTTGAGAAGGAATCAGTCGAAGAGTTAGAGCGAAAGATAATCTCAGCTTCATCAACAGAAGAGAGAATTAAGGCTGTGGAAGAATTCCTTCTGGGAAAGCTTAAGGAGCAGTCCACAATTGACAATATTGTGAAATCCACTATTGATGCCTTAACACAAACCAAGGGGAAAGGATCAATTCACTCCATCTTGAAAGATGAACCCTCCAAAAGGCGAAGTTTGGAGCGTCAGTTCTCAAAACAAGTTGGCATCAGCCCCAAGCAACTGGGACGGATTATCAGGTTGCAGGCTGCACTAAAAATGATGCTTCACAACAAGGAAGAAAAGCTGACCCAGGTGGCCTATGAGAGCGAGTATTATGACCAGGCCCATTTCACAAGGGATTTCAAAGACTTTACCGGGGTAAACCCTAAGGAATACCTGGACGACGAACAAATGATCCTCTCTTCCCTCATTTATTCCAAAGACTGAGCTGTCGCAGTTTTACAATTTCTGCACTTTTTGGTGCCGTATCTATGCGCTTAAATAAAATGCAGAATGAGAACCAATATTTCTGATATAGCCACCATCATTTTGGTTGGGTTGGTTGCTTGCACAATACCCACTACATCCAGTGCCCAAACAGACAATCAGTTAGAAAACGAAAACACGAATACTATGAAAAGCTATGTTTCAATTTTTGAAATTCCTGCCACAGACATTTCAAGAGCTGTCAATTTCTATCAGGCCATCCTGGGCGTAGACATTGAAAGGATGGACTTCCCTGGAATGAAAATGGGCCTATTTCCTTATGATAACCAAATCGTAACCGGAGTGATCATGAAAGGGGAAGGCTACGAACCGTCAGCCGACGGGGTAACCATTTATCTCAATGGCGGCGATGATCTTCAAATCATACTTGATAAGGTTGAAAAGAATGATGGTAAAATCCTTGTTCCTAAAACGCCGCATGCTGATGAAAGCGGCTTCTTTGCGCTATTCCTGGATTCCGAAGGAAATAAGCTGGGGCTGCACTCTCCAAACTAGTGTACTCGGGTTGACACCAAGGTCTTATAAAAGAGGTGCTTCACTTCGTTCAGCATGACAAGGCAGTTGTTCCGTTTTCTTGTCCATACTGAGTGAAACGAAGTATCTCAAGACGGGTATTAATTAATAATTTAGGTACAGCTTAACTGCCATTCATGCTGAGGTATATGGAGTTCCGTATACCGGCGGAAGTGTAGAAAAAATAGGCAAGAGAAATGCGCACAAAAGTGGGCTCAAAAAGAGAGTTATACCACACATGCTAAGACACAGTTTGCAACTCATTTGTTGGAGCAGGGAACTGATTTAAAGACCATACAGGTACTTTTAGGGCATAAATCATTAAAAACGACTGAATTTTATAGGCAAGTTGCAACTGCCCATTTGGTTGGTATTTAAAAACCCTTAGATTAGACTTCTATAAGGTAAATATCCGGAATTCGAGTTCCGGTTATTCAGTTTTTGTAAAGCATTATGGCAGAAATGAAATCAGCTCAATTTTACTTTGATAAAGGCATACAGAGCATGGAATCTAACAACCCCAAAGAAGCCATAGATTATTTTTCCCAAGCCTTAAAGCAAGACCCAGAGGGAACTGGAGCTCTAAATAACAGAGGAAATGCATATTATAAATTAGGGATGCTCAAAGAAGCTCTGAACGATTATTCTTCAACAATCCAGGTAAACAAAAAGGATTACAACGCATATTATAATAGGGCTAATGTCAAAGATGATTTAGGAGAATATGATGATGCAATTCAAGATTTCAATAAGGCGATAGAATTAAATCCGAAAATGGCCGAAGCATTTCACAATAGAGGTTGTACCAAACATAATCTTGGTGAGGATGAACTATCCATTGAAGATTTTGAAACCGCAATCAATTTAAGACCCGAATACGATGAAGCATACTACAGTCTCGGTAATGCACATTTCCACTTAGGCAAGTTGGAAGAAGCTATTGAAAAATATGACAAGGCAATTGAACTAAAGCCAAATTACAGGAAGGCCTTCTATAATAGAGGAACTGCTCTCAACGATCTAGCTAGATATTCAGATGCAATTGAAGATTTTAATTTTTCAATTGAGATAAAAGAGACGTCAGATGCTTATCATAATCGAGGACTTTCCAAGTTCAAACTTGGAGCAACAGAAGCAGCTATCGAAGATTTTGATAGATCAATTGAGCTTAATGATAAAAATGAGAATGCTTATTGCAACAGGGGTATAGCCAAACATGAATTAGGTCTGTTTGAGGAGGCTTGTTTAGATTGGAAAAAGGCTTGTGAATTAGGAGATGAGGATGCTTGCTTTAATCTCAAAGATTTTTGTAATAAAAATTAAATAGACGCTTTACAACAAACACTAAAATGAATATGCGAACTGAGCCCTTTGAAATGACAATGCAAATCAGAAACTTGGGAGCTTCTAGGATCTGGAACGCATACTCATTTTAGTTAGTCGTTAATTTTAAATTAAATTCAAGATGAGCAGATTCTATGTAATTGATTTAAAATTAGAAGAACTTACTACCAAACTTGGAGCTAAATTGACTAAAGATCGACCAGCATATCCTGAGCTGTTAAGAACTTTTGAAGAACGAAGAATAGATTGGATTGACAATGAAATTTTTAAAGCAATCATCATTCAACCAAATTTCGAATCTAACGGAGTCAATCAGAAAATTTGGAATTTCATCAATATAGCTTGGGCAGATATCAATGAAGACGGTCATCGGCCTCAATGGAAGAAATTACTGCTTGAAAAAAAGAAATTTGATGTGATTGAATCCTCAATTGATAACCTACTGATGGAGTCAGAAAACAATTTGGTTAGAATCTCAATGGATGATTTAAAATAAAAGAACAAACAATCGAATCAGCATTAAAACGCATTTTATAAAGAACGCTACCTCAAAACCCAAACCCCACCCAATTCCAATAAAAAAGCTGCCAAACGAAAATCAGACAGAGTATCATATGTAAACCCAACCCAATTTTCATCATTACCTTATTTTCACTAAAGCTTTTCAATTGATAAAACCATCTAAAGGGAAGCAGCAGCAGGTACACAATCGGGAAAATAAATACCGCAAACAATGACATCGGGATGCTGTATTGGATGTCGTTTCCGAATATTGTTGAGATCAGCCCAAAACCCAGGATAAATACTAGCAATGCCAGCTCATGACCAATTATCAGCTTGCTTCTTAAATCTTTGAAATCCCGTTTGATCAGCATTCTTATCAAAATGATTAAAGCCAGAATAAAATTGACAATAATTGGCAGCAGATGGATTTGAGCATTTTCCCACCAGTAAGCTTTTCTGGCAGTATCTGACCGCCCAGGCAGTAACAAATGTTCTTCTCCATTTACATCCTTGAATGCCACTGGGAAATTGCCATCAATCGAGTTGAAAACCCCATCACCAATATGGAGATACTCATCACCAAATATTTTGAGGTTATCACCTGCTAAACCCACATTGATCGTCCCTGGCCTCAGCTTATGGAATATCTTTTCCACAGTTGTCTCATTGGTTCTCAGCGAGTTGTAACCACCAGTAAGCCCCATTAACTCTTGACCATCAATTGGTACTACCTCATGGCTATTCTCAACTTTTGGAAAAATCATCCTAAGAACCCCATAAATCACATCATTCCTGAAACCAACTGAGCCACCCGTGAAGCTTACTACCAGTCCCAACTTGTACTCCGGCGCCAGATAAAGCAAACTGTAAAAGCCGTTTCTTGTATTGCCATGCTCTAATCCTCGAATACCCCGGAAGTATCTTTCAAAAAAGCCGTACCCCCTGCCCCACATTTTAGGATGTGGAGTATACTGGGTCGTTTGCATGGCTTTGACCCCATTGGCATCAAGCACATGAGTGGAGTCCAGCTGACCATTGTTTAATTGAGCTTTCATAAACTGAAGCAAATCGGGAACGGTACCTACCAACATCGAAGCCGGAATTGTTTGCACCAACTCCCAATTGGCAGGAGCGTTGTTTACATACGGTGTAGCCATGTTCTCAAACATCGCCTTCTCTACTTTGAAGGTTGAATTCTCCATTTCCAACGGCTCCAAAACCCGTTGCTGGATAAGCGTTTCGAATGGAGTTCCAGTTACCTCTTCCGCTATCAGGCCAGCCAATGCAACACCATGATTGGAGTAAGCCGCAGCTGTTCCAGGCTCAAAAATCTGCTTGGGCATTCGTCTGGTTAAGTAGTCGTTTAGGAATTCAAACTTTTCAGGGTCAAGCTTTACCCTGTCAATTATCTGCTCTTCAAAGCCAGCAGTATGGGTCAGCAAATGATGCAAAGTGGTTCCTTTTTTTACTTGGATTCGATCGAGGTACTGGTTTATATCTGAATGAAGATCAAGTAAGCCCTCCTGAACCAATTCCATAACTAAAGTGGCTGTGAATAATTTTGAAAGCGACCCAAACATGTGCTTATGTTTAAATGGTTCCATTGGGGTTCCCTGGGCTAAATCAGCTTTACCATAACCTCTCACTATTGTGGAATCTCCAATTACAAGACCAAAGGCAACTCCCTTCACCCCTCTTTCAGCCATTTTCTTTTCGATTAGGGTGTCCAGCCTATACGACCAGTTTAGAACTGTATATTCACCAATTTTCAATGTGTCAGATTGTTGCCCATAAGTAGGCACACCAAGGGCAATAAATGCGATTAGCAGTTTGATTGTTTTCATTTGAGTTTTGACTTTGGCGCAATGTGCCTTCAAAACTCTGTTGCAGAGTCTCATTGCCAGCAATAAGACAAGAACTTAGTTATTTTCTGGTTCGGAATGAACCCGGAGCTATACCGATATGTTCCTTGAAAATTCTGTGAAATGAAGCTTTAGAGTTAAATCCTGATTGGTAAGCGATGGCCTCAATCGTGAGGTGATCAAATTCGGCTGATTCCAACCTTCGCATAGCATCATTCACCCTATAGCTGTTTACAAACTCATAAAAGTTCTTCTTGAAATGGTGGTTCAACGTAGCTGATATTTCTTTTGGTGTAATCTTAAGTTCGTCTTCTAGTGTTCTTAATTTTAATTCAGGGTGGCGGTACATGTGTTGTTTTTCCATTGCTTCTGTAAGCTTCGAAGCCATGTCAGAATAGTCCTTTTTATCATGAGTTTTCCCAGCCTTGATGGGTTCGTTTTCCACCTGTTGCTGATTGTAGGTTCCCAAACTTGACCAGTAAAGTGAAATGGCATAGGTGATAGTCAGTATCTGGTCAAATCGAAATAGATTACTTTCAGAAAATTCAGCCTTGAAATCAAACAACAGGTGAAAATCAGCAATGACAAAAATTAATGTTATCGCCGTGGCCGAGACATAAACAATGATCAATTGCTTTGCCCAGTTGACTTTTCGATTATCCACATTTGAGAACTGATCCAGCAATGATTCCTCATATTGCCTGATCATTCGATAGGCAAAATAGAGATAAACCAGAGCTGGGAAAGTAGCATAAAGCTGAACGGCCTCAGTAAAATTATGGAATTCTGAATGATAAATTCCTGGGCCATTAATTAGGTGATAAAAGCTGTGGAGATAGTTAAAAATAACCGGCACAAAATGAATCAGCTCCAACTTTTTAAACTTGCTGCCGGGGTACACCAAAAACTTGATATAAAAATAAAATGAAGGTGCTATTAGAAAGCTTAAGCCAAATGGTAAAACAAAAAGCCATTGGTGGTAAGGGTACCATTGCTGCTCTAAAATCAATTTTGTGAAGAGCGTATGTGCCAGAGCTATGAGGCATAACACATAAAACCGGTTGGCTTTCTTATTTTCCTCTTTTTTAAAAATGAGGATAGAAAAAATGACTGCATGTAAAATTGCAGCCATAATCAAGACTTGAATAAGAGTAAAATTCAAACTGTTCTAATTCAGATGCTACTCTGAAACAATATTGTCATTCTGTGCTTTGATAAGAAACCCTTCAGTCTGGATTTTATCCATGAAAAAGGCAAGCCGTGACTTCTCTTCGTTATTTAACGAATCCATGTTTAGCTGAAAAGGTGTAAACACTTCTTTCGGGAACGGCTTTTTAGGGTCGTACTCTCCCTCCCAATGAAGGGGTAATGCCACTTCTCCATCTTTATAATAATATTTGAATTCCCTGGCTATATGGTGGTCCCGGTCATTGATAAGGTGACCCGTAAATATGAGGTCTCCATCATGGTTGAAATAGAAGTAATCGTCCCTCTCAAAATGCGGAGAAGTGGTTACACCAACTATCTTAATCAGCTCATCATCTGACAAATAAGCCCTCAACTTGTAAGACACACCATCTTCAACAAAATCATCTTCGATAATCGAGATTCTGCGCATCAAATCATGGTGATGCACTTGCCGGTCAAGAGTCTCAACCAATTTCTGTTGATCGCTTGAAAGGTCGGAACAGGCTGTAAAAACTAATCCTGAAAGGAGGAGGAAGGTAATTCGCATTTGTGGCTAAAGTTGGGTGATGAATAAATTTAGCTGGAATGAACAACATGAGCAATCAAATCCGCTCCAGTACTTTCTTAATTAAGGAGTCAACCACTTTATTGGGGTTTTTAGAAAACGTATTTCTGGTCCTGTTTGCAAGGATGGCATTTACACTCACCATTTGATGGCCCAATAAGTGGCCTAAGGCATAATAACCCGCGGTTTCCATTTCAAAATTAGTGAGCCAAAAATCATTAAAGTGAAAGCGGTTCAATGCAGGCAGCAATTTTTTAAACTTGATCGGCAGTCTTAATTCCCGACCCTGGGGGGCGTAAAATCCGGGGGATGTAACGGTATTTCCCTTCACGAGTCCATCCCCAAACTGTACCATCAATTCTGATGAACCCTTTACACAATATGGAATAAAATCCAGACCAATGGTTTTTTGAATTTCTTTGCAAATTGACCGTTCAAGTGAAGATTGCGGCAGGTTGTAGAAAAACATTAGTGTATCAAGCCCTATCGCATACTCAGAAATTAAGTGACTTCCTACCCTAATGTCTTCCTGCAAACTGGCAGATGATCCAACCCGAATGATTTTAAGTTGCCTGTGCTCTTTTTTGAGTTCCCTTTTTTTAAAGTCAATATTAGCAAGTGCATCTAGTTCGGTCATGACTATTTCCACATTGTCAGTACCCATGCCTGTGCTTAAAACCATTAACTTCTTGCCTTTGTATTTCCCAACGTGGGTAATAAACTCCCGCTTGTTCATCTCAAACTCCACGTCGTCAAAAAACTGGCTTACCCTGTGAACTCTACCCGGATCGCCAACAACTATTACTGTATCAGTGACATGCTCTGGTTTCAGGTTAAGATGGTAAACGCTGCCATCAGGGTTAATGATCAGTTCCGATTCTGGGATTCGGGGCATCCTGTAAGGATACTAAATTAACTGCAATTGCATAGTAGCTTAGGTCAAGCTTGCTCCTGTTTTTTTCTATAGAGGCCGCGGTAAGGATTGTAGCCGTTCATTTTTGTGGCGTAGTACCCTGTGCCGTCGTATTCCCTTTTTTGAGGATGATCTTTGCATTCCTCAGAGCAACCACCTTCCAGTTCCAAGCCACATTCTTCACAAATAGGCACATGTTTGTTGCAAATGGGGTTGGCGCAGTTCACCATTCTATCTGAGGGTTTTTCACATACATAACACTTCGAAATCACCTTTGGGTTTACTGTGTTCACATTCACGGTAACGCGGTTGTCAAACACATAGCATTTTCCCTCAAAATCTTCACCTCCAGCTTCAATACCATATTTAATGATGCCACCGTGGAGCTGATAAACGTTTTCAAAGCCTTGTTCCAATAGATAGGCACTTGCCTTTTCACACTTTATTCCGCCTGTGCAATAAGTCAGGATTTTTTTGTCTGCATACTTCTCTTTCAATTCATCAACCTTCTCCGGAAAGTCCCTGAAATTATCTATATCGAGTGTAACAGCATTCTTGAAGCGACCAACCTCATGTTCATATTTAGATCGGACATCAAGAACTACCGCATCATCGGAGTTTTTTAATTCTTTGAACTCCGCCGGTTCTAAATGCAAACCAGTCTTTTCGTAAGGCTTTACATGCTTAAGGCTTGAATGAACAATTTCTTCTTTAACCCTCACATGCATTTTTTGGAAAGCATGAACCTCAGACTCATCAACTTTGAATTCAATCCCCTCAAAGCGAGGGTCATTTCTCAATACATCCATGTACTTTTTACAGGCCTTTCTGGTGCCAGAAACCGTTCCATTGATGCCTTCCGCGGCTACAATAATCCGGCCTCTAAGATTGAGGTCGAGGCAAAACAAATGATGCTTTTCCCTGAATTCTTCCAGGTTATCGAGGGGTGTATAATGATAATAAAGAAGTATTAGAAATTTCTCTGTCATAACCGATCCTTGTTTCAGCAAGGTGTTAATTCAGATGCAAAGATAGATGGCCTTAACTATTTAATGGCTCTTTCTATAATTTTCAATATCACTTTTCATTGATATCAATTCTAGAACCCTTTGTTATTAAATCATCTATCAAATGATCAACTTTGACCTAATTCCCTTTCTTCAATGGCCCGATTAGTATTCGCAATCTTACTCCTTATTCCAAACATTATAATAGCTCAAAATAGCATTGATGAATTAGAAAGTGCAATTAAGGAATCCTCCGGCAAGGTGAAGCTTATTCTTTTGCACCAGCTTACTGATGAGCATTTGAAAGCAGGCGATGACAAAAAAGCTCTGAAGGCAGCCAGGCAAGCTGTTGTTCTAGCAGACAGAATCATTGACAAGGATAATGATCTCGTAGGCACAACAGATTTTTACCTCAAGCCTCTCTCCTATTTTAAAATGGGTGTTGCACTCTTTAATAGAAAGCAGTTCACTTATGCCTCAGAATATTTTGACAAAGTCATCCTGGAATCAACCGCGATTAATTATACAGACAAGATTGAAGATTCAAATAATTATCTCGATCGGATAAGAATAGCTGAAGGGAGCAAAGACAATAAGTTTTTTGCTAAGCTAAAAGAACTGGAAAAAGGTATCAGCAATCAAATTATTAATGGTTCTTCTGACCTAACCCTGATTACTACACTCAAATTGGCCAGAAATTACGAGGCCAAAGAGAACTATCCTAAGGCCATCGAGAAGTACGAAAAAGCCATTGATTTAATGAAAGACAAAGGTGATGGAAATGAAGCTTTAAAGCTCCAGGCACACCTCGATTCGTTAGAGGGGCTTTCTACTTCAGTAAAACCAGCAATTGCAAAAACAGATAAACAATCCAATGCTATTGACTTAACCGCTCAGCAAAGCGATCAGGTTTCCAGGTCAACTCAACAAGAAAACCTGGTCAGCATATCGCCCAGGACTAACGGGGCTAATGAACCCCAACAGTATATAGATTTAGCAAGAAAATATGAGCAGGATCAAGACTACTCCAGATCCCTGACCTATTACAAACTTTATCTTGATTTAAATGAGCGCTTGAAAGAGGAAGAGCATAACCGGGAGCTGTTACTTTTGGAGCAGAGCAATGAAATAGAGAACAGGGAGAGGGAAATTGCGCTGCTACAGCAAGAAAAAGAGTTGCAGGAGCTCTCATTGCTTCAAAGCACAACCGAACTAGAAAAACAGGCAAAGGTGACAAACAACCTTATTGTCGGGGCAATTTTAATTGCGAGTTTAGCCGTTGCCATATATCTACTCTATCATAACAAAAAGAAAGCTCACACCAAGCTCTCAGATGCTTACAAAAACCTGAACCGTACCCAACAAAAATTGGCTGTTGCAGAAAAGAAGATTTCTACTCTGCTCACACAGCAAGTATCAAAACCAGTAGCCAAAGCGCTTCTTTCAGATGATGAATCTGACATTTCACAGAAGTTCGTCTGTGTAATGTTTCTTGACATCCGGGGGTTTACACCTTTTGCCGAGAGCCGCTCACCAGAAGACATCATTCAGTATCAAAATGATGTCTTTGGTTTCATGATTGAAATCATCGAGAAAAACAATGGTGTTATCAATCAGTTTCTTGGGGACGGTTTCATGGCTACTTTCGGTGCGCCTGTTTCGGCAGGTAACGATTGTGAATACGCTTACAATGCAGCCACATTGATAATTAAAAAACTTGAGGAACTAAATACCAGGAATCAAATTCCAACTACCAATGTTGGAATTGGCTTACATGCAGGCCATGTTGTTGCGGGCAATGTAGGTACTGAAGATCGCAAACAATATTCTATAACGGGTAATACCGTAATTTTAGCATCAAGAATTGAGCAGCTCAATAAACAATTTGATAGCAAGCTTTTGATATCCAAAGAAGTTTTTGATCAATTAGATAACGACACCCCAACAGCTTCTGAATTCGAGGAAGTAGTGGTGAAGGGCAGAAAAGATCCAATCAAAGTTTTAAAGGTAGCCTAGCGTCTTAACCTGCTCTCCCAGTGCCTTGATTCCTTTTCTGTTTTCATTCTATCAAGCAGTTCCTGATCAGAAAATAACTCATGCTCCTCTCCTTGTGAGGTTAGATGATAGTCTCCACATTGATTACATAAATAGTAATTAACCGGACCTTTGTTGAGTTCATTCTTAAACTTAATCGCCGCTTCAATCAAAGCCTCCCTGGCTAGATTTTCGGTAACAAAAGTTCGCTTACCAGATAGGCATCTACTCATTCGGCAAAGGTAGATACCTCCATAAGTCAATCCCAAATCCTTAATAATAAAGGAAGTGCTGGCGCCAAAACTAACAACCGTTAGTTTTTTATATGTTTGCGATTCAAGAAGTCAACCACCGTAATGAACCAAAGATCGAGGAAGGATGAAATTATCCAGACTGCTGCTATTCTATTCAGAGAGAAAGGATATACTGGCTCAACTATGAGGGACCTCGCTCATAATGTCGGTATCGAGGCAGCTAGTCTTTATAATCACATTAATTCCAAGGATGAACTTCTATCCGAAATTTGCATACACATCGCTCATCTGTTTACAAACGAAATGAATCGAGTAAAGAAGTTGAATTCAAGCTCAGTAGACAAACTAATTGCTCTCATAGATTTTCACATCCTAATAACTATTGATCACAACGATATGATTGCTGTCACTAACCAGGAATGGCGACATTTGAACGATTCGTCAATGACAGGTTTCATTAAATTTCGAGATCAATATGAGCAAAATTTCAAGGCAATTGTTAAGGAGGGTATCGATAATGGAGAATTATTACAGGCTGATCCTGAATTGGTAATGTTTACTGTGTTGTCATCATTGAGGTGGCTTCAATTTTGGTATAGACCTGACAGAAAGTTGGAAACAGACACCATCAGGATACAATTAAAGAACATGTTACTAAAAGGTATACAGGCACATGGCTAAATTTTATCAATTAGAAGTAAAAGATATATTTAAGGAAACACCAGATTGTGTTTCTGTCTCTTTCAGCGTCCCGGATGAGTTGAAATCAGAGTTTAGTTTCAAACAAGGCCAGCACCTCACGCTACGCAAAATGATCGCTGGCACTGACGTCCGGAGGTCATATTCAATTTGCAGCAGCCCATCTGAAGGTGTTTTAAAAGTGGCCGTCAAGAAAGTTGATGGAGGGCAGTTTTCCACTTTTGCCAATGATCAATTAGAAAAAGGAGAAACCCTTGAGGTAATGCCCCCGATGGGCAATTTCAATACCCAGTTAAATCCCGAATCGAGTAAAAACTACTTCGCAGTAGCTGCTGGTAGCGGCATTACACCAATTATCTCTATTATAAAAACTACCCTTGAAACTGAGCCCAATAGCCACTTTACATTAATTTTCGGTAATAAGTCGTCAGACTCCGTTATCTTTTTAGAAGAGCTTGAAGCGATAAAAAATAAGTACATCACCCGTTTTTCAGTCCATCATGTTTTTACCAGGGAAGCCCGGGAAGCACCGCTTTATAACGGCAGGATCGACAAACAAAAATTAACTGATTTT
The DNA here is from genome assembly GCA_040222875.1 of Cyclobacteriaceae bacterium. Lineage (GTDB taxonomy): Bacteria > Bacteroidota > Bacteroidia > Cytophagales > Cyclobacteriaceae > JAJCYL01. Next base: position 17,639 of record JAVKCG010000036.1, read on the forward strand.
CAGGCATTGATAAACTACAAAACAATTGACGATGCTTTCATTTGTGGCCCTGAAGAAATGATGGCCAATCTCAAGGACGCACTCATTGATTTAGGGTTTAATGCTGAGAAAGTGCATCTGGAATTGTTCACCTCGCCAGTTGGCAAGCTGGGTAAATCAGAGGGAACAACAAAAATTGAATCAGTTGATTCCGAAGTGACGGTTATTCTGGACGGCCTTGAAATGACCTTCCCGATGCTATCCAATCAATCGATACTTGATGTGGCGGCAAGTAATGGTGCCGACCTTCCATTTAGTTGTAAAGGTGGAGTGTGTAGTACATGTAAGGCCAAACTTCTAAAAGGAGAAGTAGACATGGAGGTAAACTACGCCCTTGAACCAGAAGAGGTAGAAAAAGGTTTTATTCTTACTTGCCAGGCCCACCCAAAAACGGACAAGGTAACTATCACTTTTGATGATGTTTAACCGGTTGAATTATACATTTAACTCTTGGCACTAAATAGCTCATTATCAAGGCATCAGGCAGCAAGAATAAACAACCAGCGAGGTTCATTATTTCCAATGTTCATTGGTCAAGAAATGCCATTTCAGTATTATTACATCTCTCCGTAACAATTCATATTGCAAAATGGATAATGGCAAGACATACAAAAGTGTTTATGATGAAAACATCATATTGATGTACAAGGGTGAGCTCACTTTTGATCTCATAACAACCATCATTTCAACACTTGAAAATCGCATCTCAGAACTTGAAAATGACAGGAAAGTAAAAAAGCGGTTTTACAGCATTATTACAGAGTGCATTCAAAACCTGTATTATCACATGGACGAGGCCATTAGTAATGGCGATGAAGTTGGGGACTATGACTCGAAAGCTGCGCTGGTATTAATTACAGCCAGAGACCGGTTTTATTCCCTGGTTACAGGCAACTACATTCCTACAAACGAGACAACGAAAATTCAGAAAAAAATTGACGACATAAATGCAGTACCCGTAGACGGACTTCGGGATTTGTACAAAAAGATTTTAAATGAAACTGAGTTCTCAGATAAGGGAACAGGGGGTTTGGGTTTTATAGATATCGCAAGGAAGACAGGGCAAAAATTGATATATAAGTTTCATCCGGTAAGTGACGACTATTCGTACTTCACTTTCCAGGTGAAGTTGCCCCGCTCATTTTGAGAACATTTATGGAGAAGTACTACGAAGAACCAACCAGAATAACACCAGAAATAAAATTTGACCCTGAGCTGGGCATTTTAGATTTTAAAGGAAGATCAAGCCCAGAAAATGCCGTTCAATTCTACTCCAGGGTGATTTATTTATTAGATGATTATGCAATGAGCGAAGCAGCCAGCCTTATTGCAAATTTTAATTTTGACTATTTCAATACAAGTTCAAGTAAGTGCCTTTTTGATGTGTTCCGCAGACTCGACAAAGTGGAGCGAATGGGCAAAGAGCTTGTGATAAATTGGTACTACGAAGAAGATGACGAGGACATGCTTGAAGCAGGCGAAGATTACTGCGACCTACTGGGTCTTGACTTCAACTTCATTGAACTAGAGGAAGAGTGGTGATTCCTGGATTACCTCAGCTGTAACTTCCCCCTCCCCTTTCAAATGCCTGTCCAGAAAGACCTTAATCTTACCGTAACCCTCCAGTTCATTTTCTTTCTTTAAAAAGCCGTGGCCCTCATCATCAAAAATGATGTATTCAACGGGAACTCCATTGGCTTTCACACCATCTACTATTTCATCTGACTCCACCTGAAGGACCCTTACATCATTGGCACCTTGCAAAACCATCAATGGCTTGGTTACATTTTCAGTGTGAAATAAAGGGCTGATTTTCCTCAGTCTTACTGAGTCTTCTGTATACGGATCTCCTAGCTCCTCATAAAGGGCTTCCCTGAAAGATTCCCAATGGGGTGGAATAGATTTTAAGGTCCTTAACCAATTTGTGACCCCAAAAATATTAACACCTACATTAAATTCTTCCGGGGTATATGTTAAGGCTGCCATTACCATATATCCCCCATACGAACCTCCAATTATCCCTATCCTTTCCATATCAACTACACCGGTAGATTCAAAGAATTTCTTGCCCCAAACGCAATCTTGTAAATCTCCTTCACCGTGATTGCGGTCATCCATCCGATTAAATGTCTTTCCGTATCCGCTGCTACCCCTGTTATTTACGGCCAGTATTGCATAGCCATGGTTAACGAGATACTGGATTAGCTCTCTGTAATTTCTTTTTGATTGACCCCCAGGCCCGCCATGCACCCAAACAAGTGCCGGTACTTGATTTTCAGATGAAGCCATTTTAGGCTGGTAATAAACAGCCGGGATTTCAGTGCCATCAAAAGACTTATAATAGACATGTTCAGCATCAACCAAATGTTCTGAATTTATGTCGGGGTTTAGCGTATTGGTTAATTGAGTGAGTTCACCCGACTCGAAATTAAAAACAAATAAATCGTCTGTACCGAACGATGAACCAATTGTCAAACGCATCAATTTTTCACTCCTCGAGATAGATGCCGCCCTGATACTTCTACCTGGCATATCTGGTAATTCAACTTCGGTTCCGGAAGCGATGTCAAAAACATGAATTGCGGTTAATGCCTCCTCGTTCACACCTATAACCCTGTACTTTTCATTATATGATTCAAAGGCATAATCAACATCCCAATTGGTTTCGTAAACCACCATGTGTTCCTTCGAAGGAATATCATATTTCATTAAGACAGTGAACTCCCTGTCTTTGTTAGTTAGATAATAAAGGCTTTGGTTGTCAAGGCCGAAGTACTGAGGTACATAAAGTGCTTTGTCACCTTCTGAAACTTCAAGGGAGTTACCTGTTTCCCGATCGATCAGGTACATTTTGGAAGAACTCGTTGTCAGCGCCTGACTTACAGCCAGATATCGCTCATTATCAGATATAGCTTGAAGTTCAAAGCCGTTGTCGTTTTGATAGATTGTTTCACCTATCGCCACTTCTTCATGAAGCGAGGAAATTGATTTTTTCAGGAGATCGAAAAATCTTGCATCCCTTGCATTTGATTTGATATAAAGGTTTTGGTCATCCCTGCTCCATCCCCAAAAGCTATTTTTAGAACCCTCCTGAGGAGTAATATCTTTTGAAACACCATCGGCCAACATAAATAGATGATCGTTCTCATCGCCGCCTTGATCTGAAGTCTATAAAATTCTGGAGTCCCCAGGGAAATAACTAACTGCAAAATAAGATTCCTCAGTTGAGCTTGTTAGCTGGTCTTCTGAAGAACCATCAGTGGCCGCAGCGAATACATTGTAAATTCCTGTTTTCTTGCTGGTATAGATCAGCTTTTGATCATCACTCGAAAAATAGCCCCCATGAATTTTCTCGTTTTGATAGAATTGTTCAAGCTCATAAGTGGCAAAATCAACGGTAGCTTCATCTTTTGAGGGTTGCGAACAAGATGCGACAACTATTACACTGGCAAATGCAACCAGGGTATGCTTCAGGTTAATCATGGTTTTATTAGGATTAATACAACAAAGTACTGCGGTTAAAATACTGCTAATTGCGATTATTCATCTCGTCGCGGATTTTGGCGGCCTTCTCATAATCTTCTTTCGCCAGCGCCTCATCCAGCATCTGCTGGAGCTTTTCGTTTGATAAATCAGTCAGTATCTCTGGAAAGCTTTTTTGTGATTTTTTGCGGGCTTTTTTTGGCTTTACCGTCTCCTCTTCGGCTTCATCTGTTAGAACAATACCAGCTTCAGATAGGATAGCTTCGTAAGAGAAAATATCTACACCAAACCTTAAGCCAATAGCAATGGCGTCAGATGGCCTGGCATCTACTTCAATTTGTTTGATGCCATCGCTGCAAACAATTTTGGCGAAGAAAACGCCCTCTTTTAGATCAGAAATAATAATCTCTTCGATAGTGAAATTGAAACTGTAGGCAAACGATTTAAAAAGATCATGTGTCATAGGACGGTTGGGCACAATCTTTTCTATTTCTATTGCAATAGCCTGGGCCTCAAACATGCCTATGATTATGGGTAGCCGCCTGGTCCCGCTTACTTCGCCCAATACAAGGGCAAACGAACCTGATTGAGATTGGCTGGATGAAAGGCCTAATATTTCAAGCTTTATTTTATCCACTTAATTTAGTTCGCTGCCTTAATAGCCTCCGTCAATTTCGGCACTACATCAAAGGCATCTCCAACGATCCCGTAGTCGGCTGCTTTAAAAAATGGAGCTTCGGGATCTTTATTAATTACCACAATATACTTTGACTGGTTCACCCCAGCAAGATGCTGAATTGCACCCGAAATCCCAATTGCGATATACAATGTGGGGGCTACTTTGATACCTGTTTGCCCAACATGCTCATGATGTGGTCTCCAATCCATATCAGAAACTGGCTTAGAGCAGCCAGTGGCAGCTCCCAGTTCCTTGGCCAAATCTTCAACCATACCCCAGTTTTCAGGGCCCTTAAGTCCCCGGCCGGCTGAAACCACTATATCAGCTTCAGGTAGCAATACCTGACCCGTGGCCTTTTCCTGAGAGGTTATCTTTGCGCCCAGGTCGGCATCACCTAATGTAACATTCAAAGCTTCTACTGAGGCATCAGAGCCATCTTCTTGCAAGGCAACAGCACCCTTCTTTAAAGTTAAAACTTGTTTGTCGCCAGATAGTGAAACGTTTGCGAAGGCCTTACCGGTGTAAATACTTCTCTTAACAGAAAATCCGTTTGAGGTGTCTGGAAGCTCAACCACATTAGAAACCAATGAGGCTCCGGTTTTAATAGCCACCCTTGCAGCTACCGGGCTGCCAAGTGACGATTCAGCCATTACCAAGGTACTTGCTCCAGAGCTTTCCATGGCCTGTGATATAGCGGAGGCATAAGCCCTGATAATTCCTTGTTCCAAACTATCATCAGAAGCATGTAACACTTTCGTTGCCCCGTTGCCACCCAAACTTTTAAGTTGGTCTTCTTGCGCAGGCCCTAATACAACGGCGATTGTATCGCCTGCATTCATTGCTGCACCATATGAAACTGCCTCACGAGATGACTTCTTTATTTCTCCCTCTGACTGCTCTACAAATACTAAAACTGACATATTCCTAATTCTTTTTAAACCTTGTTTAAATAACTTTTGCTTCCTCCTTTAATAATTTAACCAACTCATCCACATCGTCGGCGTCAATCATTTTAACATCACCCTTCTCTGGAGGAAGCTCATAGGCCGTTGTATTTGCCTTTGTTTCAGATGATGATGGCTCTACTACTTTAAGTGGTTTTTGCCTTGCCATCATAATTCCACGCATGTTAGGAATTTTCCATTCAGCAATTGGCTCCTGACATCCGGCCACCAGTGGCAATTCAACCTCAAGGTATTCTTTACCTCCTTCAATTTCCCTTGCCATTTTGGCTGTTGTTCCTTCAATATCCAGTTTCATTACTGGAGACAAAGCTGGTAACCCAAGCATTTCACCAACCATTCCGTGAACCATTCCGCCGTTAAAGTCGATGGATTCCCGGCCCATCAAAATGAGATCGTAGCCGCCATCTTTAGCTACATTGGCGATTTCAGATGCAACAAAAAATGAATCCTTTGGATCAGCATTCACACGTACTGCCTCATCAGCACCAATTGCGAGTGCCTTTCTTAATGTAGGCTCTGTTTCCGCCTCGCCGACATTCAATACTGTAATGGAGCCACCATGCTGCTCTTTCAACTCTACGGCTCTTGCTAGCGCATAATCATCATATGGCCCAATCACAAATTGAACACCAGCTTTGTCAAACTCTGTGTTGCCATTTGTGAAAGCTATCTTTGAGGTGGTATCAGGAACGTGGGTAATACAAACTAAAATCTTCATCTATGGGATTAAATTTTGAAATTGGAGGCACAAAATTATTCAGCTTTTCGGCTAACCCAAGTTTCAAAGAACTTTATAACTAAAAACTTCCAATAGCCACCCATCCTATTTCATAATTATAAATTTAGGCTTCACTTTTTCAACATGTCAAACTCCGATAATCATCGAATAACGCAACTCAAATCATTCATTGAGGAAGATAAAAATGACCCTTTCCCGCTTTATGCCCTGGCACTCGAATATGTTAAGCATAATCAAAAAGCGGCGTTAAATTGTTTCCATGAGCTTCTGGATAGATTCCCGAAATATTTACCCACCTATTACCATGCTGCCCAATTCTTTATTGAATTAGGCAATGAAGAATTTGCAGAAAAAACCTTCAAAGATGGCATCTCCCTGGCCCAATCTCAGGACGACCCTAAAGCACTCCAGGAACTGAAAGCTGCTTACTTTAATTTTCAAATGGATCTGGATTAAACCTTTGCATAAGTTGAAAGTGCGAATTCAATCAGCTTAAGTTAAGCTCAAAAACTGTATTAAAAACAAACACCTCTGTGTTTGTTTTTAAACAAATTTCCATTTCAACTTGCTCAGAAATTCAGCTTATCGTATTGATTTACAATGAGTTAGAAAGAGTGGCATCCAGTTTGGTAAGAGATGGTCAAAATAGATATGGATAAATTACCAAACCCGAATATCAACACATGCTAAGAAATTATATAGTTACAGCCCTAAGAAACCTTAAACGAAATAAACTCTACGCCTTATTAAATGTATTTGGTCTGGCTTTGGGTATTGGCTGTGCAATAGTGATTTACAAAGTGATCAACTACGAAAACAGTTTTGATCGGCACCATTCAAAGTTTGATAATATATACAGGGTGGTTCGAGTGCAGCAGAAGCCTGAGGGAATTAAATACGATGGAGCTGCCCCACATCCGTTGGGCAATGCGCTAAGAGAGGAATACCCATCAATCGAAAAAGTTGCTATTGTCAACTACCAGCCTGATATGCAGATTACCATAGAAGATGATGCTGGAAACAAACAGATGTACCGTGAAGAAACCGGTGTAACATTTGCCCAAGAGGAAATATTTGAAATCCTCGACTTTGAATGGATAGCAGGCGACCCCACAACAGTCATTCGAAACCCCAGAGAGGCAGTTCTTTCAACAGAATGGGCCAATAAGTTTTTCGGCCTTTCAGAAGAAACGGCTCATATGGCAGTCGGTAAAACTGTAACGGTTCAAAATAATTTACCCCTAAAAATTGTGGGTGTCTACAAATCGTTTCCCGAGACTACCGACATGGCTTTTCGAATGGTGGCAACGTATGAATCATTGGCCGAAATAGACTTTTATTTCTATGAAGGGAAGGCCTGGCATAGTATAAGCAGCACAACAAATTGTATGGTGCTGCTAAACGCAGAAACTCACCCTGCAGATTTGGAGCGTCAATTTCCAGATTTTATTGAAAAGTACAGCGGTGATAGGGAGTCAAATGTGCTTTCAATGCAAATGCAACCACTATCCGATCTTCATTTCAGTCAAAACTTTGATAACTGGGGTGAGAGATCGGCTAATAAGGAATTGCTGCTAGCGCTTGCGATAATTGGGTTGGTGTTAATACTTGCCGCCGCAATTAATTTCATTAACCTGGCCACGGCGCAGGCGGTAAAGCGTTCGAAAGAAATTGGAATCAGGAAAGTAATGGGTGGGTATCGTACCCAGCTTATTGTGCAATTTTTAAGCGAGACATTTATAATCACCCTATTAGCTGTAATAGTTTCACTTGGAGTCGCAGAACTGTTGATGATCAATCTGGTAGATGTACTCACCTATCGCTTACATCTCAATCTACTTGACGATATTTCATTCAGCTTTTTCCTAATCGCAATTACCTTTTTTGTAGCTCTTCTTAGTGGTTTATATCCAGCTTTTTTGCTCTCAAGGATGGATGCCGTATCTGCCATCAAAAGCAAAATCAATTCTTTTAAAAGCACAGGTGGCTTTTCACTTAGAAGGACCCTGGTGATCATTCAATTCGGGATTTCTCAATTGCTGATAGTTTGTACCCTGATTGTTGGATCCCAGATGGAATATTTTTCTTCTAAAGAATTAGGCTTTGAACATGACGCCATACTAATTACATACCTGCCAGATAACGAATTGCAAACTTTAGACAGATTAAGAGAAAACCTGATTAGGCATTCGCAAATTGAAAATGTGAGTTTCAACCTCAGTGCCCCCACAGGCCAATCGGTATCAACTTCTAATTTCAATTATGTACCAGCAAATATTGAGACTGACCCTGACGGCAATTTCAAATTAGTCGACGAACATTATATAGATCTCTATGGGCTAAACGTGATTGCAGGCCGTAAGCTGATGAAAACTGACACCAGCGGAGTTTTGGTAAATGAGGAAATTGTGAAAATGATGGGGGTTGGTTCACCAGAAGCTGCAGTGGGCGAAGAGCTGCGTTGTGGTTATGGCGGCTATAAAGGATTACAAATTGTTGGGGTTGTTGAAAATTTTCATTCGAGATCACTCGCTAACTCAATGGAATATGTTGTGTTAATGAAAATGCCGCAGCTATTTTATGAAGCGGGTATTCAGCTCAACATATCTGAAGCAAATTTTGAAAGTATTAAGGAGGCAAGAGAGATTGTTCAAAAAGAATGGGAGGCATCATTTCCAAATTTCGTGTTTGAATCAGAATTTCTAGATGAGCAATTAGAAGAACGTTATGAAAATGAAGCCAGTGTATCGCAGCTTCTACAGATATTTAGCTTAATTGCAATTTTCATCGGTTGCCTTGGTTTGTACGGGTTAATCACTTTTCTCGCAAATCAAAAAAATAAAGAGATCGGAGTACGCAAAGTACTTGGTGCTACAGTTGGCAACATACTTGCTATTTTCTCAAAAGAGCTCTTGCTATTAATGGTTGTGGCTTTTGTTATTGCTGCGCCAATCTCCTATTTGGCAATGAACAACTGGCTACAAGAATTCGAATACCATATAACTATTGGTGTAGATATTTTTCTACTCGCCATCGTCGTTAGTTTGGTCATAGCCATTGCAACCATGGGTTATCGATCAGTTAAAGCTGCAACAGCCAACCCAGCAGAATCATTAAAAGACGAGTGATCAATGTTCAATTATCAAACCTTTAACCTTCCAGCCTTTAAAACTTAAATCATGCTCAAGAATTACTTCATAACTGCCCTTCGAAATCTCAAAAGGAATAAAGCATATACCATTCTTAATGTTTTAGGCTTGGCTTTAGGTGTTGGCTGCGCACTTGTTCTTTTTAAGGTTGTAACGTACGAATTGAGTTATGACAGTTTTCAAAGTAATGGCAACAGGATAGCCAGACTAGTAAACCATACCTTTTACACCGGAAACGAAAACCAGGGGACTCAGGTGCCGACACCAGTCGGGAAGGCACTTAGGAATGACTTCCCAGATATTCAGGCGCTCTCAATGACCTATATGACTCCGGCTAGCTTCCAGATTAATGTCACAGATAATTTAGGTACTGTCCAGAGATATGAAGAATCGAATGGGATGGCCTTCGCTGAGTCGGACATATTCAAAATAGTTGATATTGACCTATTGGCAGGAAATGAGGAAGGTATTCTTGATGAGCCTAAAACAATTGTGCTAAGCCGTGAGCTGGTTTCTAAATATTTTGACGTAACGGAGGGGTTCGGTGAGGTTCTTGGCAAGACCATTAATATTAACAACGTTCACGATCTTAAGATTACCGGCGTATTTGAAGATCTTCCAAAAAACACCAGCTTTCCATTCAAATCTTTGATCCATTTCTACAGCTTAGAAGGGGTCAACCCTTACTTCCAACCGGAATCGTGGCAGACTATGAATGGTGGAGTGCACTGTTATTTTCTGTTGAGCCAAAATGGATCGGCATCGGATTTAGAACGAATGATGCCTGACTTCATTGATAAATATAACAAACAGGATAAAGACGATTATTACTACACATTCAAGGTTCAGCAGCTAGATGAATTTCACTACAACACTGATTATCAGGTATATGGGGGGCAGCCGATTGCCTTTAATACGATATCCATATTGGGTTTAATCGCAGCTTTTTTAGTGGTAATTGCCTGTGTCAATTTTATTAACCTTGCTACGGCCCAGGCGGTTAACAGGTCAAAGGAAATCGGAATAAGGAAAGTGTTGGGCAGTGTAAAGCATCAGCTTGTTGCTCAATTTTTAGGCGAGACAATGATCATCAGCATTTTAGCAAGTTTAATTTCACTTGGTATTGCTGAATTGATTTTCATGAACCTGAGGGATATTCTTGGTTACGAGTTACACCTTGATTTGCTCTCAAATCCATCCACACTACTTTTTTTAATTGGCCTCACTTTGAGTGTGGGTTTCCTGTCTGGCAGCTATCCGGCATTCCTACTTTCAAAAATGAACCCCATACTCGCACTAAGAACAAAACTTACAGGGCGTCAGGTTAGCGGAGGATTAGGCTTTCGTCGTAGCCTGGTCATTTTCCAGTTTATTATCGCTCAGCTCTTTATGATCGGTACCATCGTGGTTACCTCTCAAATGGATTACCTTCTGAATAAAGACCTGGGTTTTGACTATCAGGCTGTTGTGAACTCATATCTCCCGGATAGCGATGAGCAGGATTTCGCTGTATTTAAAAGTGAAATTTTAAAAATACCACAGGTGGCTGAAGTCTCTTTTGCCCTTGGTGCCCCAACAGCTAATATCAACAACACTGGCTACTTAACATATCTGCCATCAGGAGCAGAGAACAGGTACAATGTAAATATTAAAGATATTGATGAAACCTATCTTGAATTATTTGATATCCCGTTGGTAGCCGGGAGAGATTTTATGGATGACGAAAATGAACAGAACATTATTGTAAATGAAAAACTAGTAAACACAATTGGGATAGATAATGTTCAGGATGCGTTGGGTGAAGTCGTTGATTATTATCGTGAGGGCACCATCATTGGTGTGGTGAAAGACTTCCATTACTATTCGCTGCACTGGGACATATATCCGCTAATCCTCAGGTATCGTCCCAGTAATTTTAGAGAGGTTTCCGTCAAATTAAAAACCGATGCAAACTACCGTGAAACATTAAATGACCTTAATGATGCATGGCAAAAAGTCTATCCAGAAGACCTTAGCAAATTCGCCCTTTTGGATGATCAAAAACATCTTCTTTATGAAGCCGAGAAGAAAACTTCAGATCTCTTGAATATTTTTTCGATTGCCGCTATTCTAATCAGTTGCCTTGGGTTATATGGGTTGATCTCATTCCTGGCCAATCAAAAAACCAAAGAAATCGGCATTAGAAAAGTACTGGGTGCATCGGTTTTAAATGTCCTCAAGATTTTCTCAAAAGAGCTAATTTATCTACTCATAATAGCATCAGTAATTGCTATACCGGCTGCCTACATGCTGATGGATTCCTGGTTGGAAACTTTTAGCTACAGCATTGAGATTGGCCCTGGTCTTTTACTAATGGCAACAGGCCTTATACTTTTGATCGCTTTATTCACAATGGGCTTCAGGTCTGTTAAATCAGCGATGGCCAACCCGATTGACGCCCTAAAAGATGAATAGCTATGCAAACTTCATCATTAAAACCTTCCACCCTTAACATTTCGAAACTCAAATAAAACCCCATGGTCAAAAACTACTTCAAAACTGCCTACAGAAACCTGCTCAGAAACAAGGTTTTTGCTATTCTAAATATTGCTGGCCTCGCTCTTGGAATTGGATGCTCATTGGTCATTTACAAAGTGATAGTTTATGAAAATGGATTCGATACCTATCGGGAAAATTATGACAATATCTATCGGCTGGTCTCAGAAGAACAGAATGTTAGCGGCCTTGAATACGAATCAGGGGTGCCGTTTCCGATGTCGGAAGCTGTAAGAAATGACTTTACTGATTTCGAATCGGTGACCGGGATTATTTCATGGGAAAGCCTATTGGTAACCCTGGAAGATGGCACCAAATTCAGGGAAGAGATTGGAACTGCTTTTAGCGAACCACAATTTCTCAAAATGTTCGGGTTCGAGATATTACATGGTAAACGGGTTGATTACCTCACAAATCCAGATGAAGTATTAATTAGTGAATCGTTGGCTGAAAAATATTTTGGATATAGTGGAAGCAACCCCGAGGTAGCACTCGGACAACAACTTACGCTAGACAATGCAGCCAGGCAGACAGTTTCTGCCATCTTTGAAGATCAACCTGAACAGACTGACTTCCCATTTACGTTATTTTGCCCCTATGATTTAAGGGCCACTCTAGAGCCGATCTTCTCCGATTTAAAGAATTGGGAGATGGTTCATGATAACAACCACTGCTACCTAGTTGTAAATAAGAATGTTGATTTACAAAGTACCGAAGCCGCATTTGAACCCTTCATAGATAAGTATAGAGTTGAAGAGGCGGCAGCCAGAACAACCATGAAGTTGCAACCTCTGAGTGAAGAACACTTCTCCACCAAATATGATAATTACAGTACTCATGCAGCCAGAAAAGATTTTTTGATCGCTCTTGCTATTATAGGGATTTTCTTAATTGTCACTGGAGCCGTGAACTTTATAAATATGGCCACCGCACAATCGGTATTGAGGGCAAAAGAAGTTGGGATCAGAAAAGTACTCGGGGGCCAAAAAAGTCAATTGATTTTTCAGCTAGTTTCTGAAACTTTTCTAATAACACTGGTTGCATTAGTCATAGCCCTAGGTTTATCTGAATTATTCTTTATCCAGCTACAGCAATTGCTTGGTTACAGACTGCATCTCAACCTACTCGGGTCTCCTGACACTATCGTTGCCTTATTTGTAATTCTGATTGTAGTTACGCTATTATCAGGGCTATATCCGGCTATATTAATGTCAAGAAATTCACCCGTTTCAGCTTTAAAAACTAAAGCGCAGGCAGCTAATGCTGGTGGTAGCATTAATGTTAGAAGGGGGCTTGTCATTCTTCAGTTTTCAATTTCTCAGTTTCTCATTTTTTCAACATTGGTAGTTAGTTCACAAATGGAATACTTCCAGGATGCCTCGCTGGGTTTTCAAACAGAGAATATCCTTGGGTTTCCTTTACCTGACAATGACCCTACAAAACTTGAGCTATTGAGAACCCAGCTTCTTACCAATCCCCAAATTGAAAATGTAACCTTCGGATTAGGAAGCCCTAATTCAGATAGCAATGCCACTACCCGTTTTAGCTATCCTAAAGGGGGATCTGATGATCAGCATGTAACCAATTTTAAGCCTGCTGATGAAAACTACATCGACGTTTTCGAACTTGATATAATTGCCGGTAGAGGTTTAAGAAAATCAGATGATTCGGTGATCGTAATTAACGAAACCATGGTTGTTAAGATGGGCCTCAGTGACCCATTAGAAGCGATCGGGGAGCAGGTGCAGGCCTGGGGACCAAGGACCATTGTAGGCGTGGTAGCAGACTTTCATACGTACTCACTTCATGAGGAGAAAGTCCCAACAGTATTGTTCAAAAATCAGCGGTATTTTTTCCAGGGTCTCGTCAAAATAAATGGTAACAACTACACCAAACTCAACGAGACTATCAGTTTTATTGAAGATAAATGGGCAGCCGCATACCCTGAGCACCTATTTGATTACGGTTTTTTGGACGATTTCATTCAGTCTCAATATGAAGCTGAGCAACGGGTCGCAAGTCTTTACAAAATTTTCTCAGGCCTTGCCATTTTCATCGGATGTCTTGGCCTTTATGGCTTGATTGCTTTCGTAGCCAACCAAAAGACTAAAGAAATAGGAATTAGAAAAGTACTTGGCGCAACTATTGGGAATATACTGAGTATCTTCTCTAAGGAATTGATCATATTGATGGGTGTAGCATTCATCCTTTCGACGCCGCTTGCATACTTCATTATAAATGACTGGCTCAATGGATTCCATTACCGCATTGAAATTGGGGTCTCAACTTTCATTGCAGCGCTAGCAGTTACGTTCCTGATTGCAATATCAACAATGGGGTATAATTCGCTCAGGGCTGCTTTTGCAAATCCGGTGAAGTCGTTGAGGGATGAGTAAGCCTTAATGAGAGCACTATTGCTCACTCCAATTTCCCAAAGTTTGAATCAAAACAGCAACAAGTTTTACCAGATCGTCCATATCTACCCATTCATTGGGTAAATAGAAGTTACCCCCTATAGAACCTATTCCATAGACCGGAACATCAAGCAATCTGATAGGGTATCGGATATCGCCAGCATAGTGATTGGGGTAGGCTTTAGGCGCAATGCCTGTTACATCTTTAATTGCTGAGCGCAATACCTGGCTTACGGGAGCTTCCCAATCGGCGGCACCTGGGTTTGTCATGTACCCAACACTTTTCAGCTCAGCAGTGTAGGAATGATTGGGTTGAGAAACTGACTTAACAAATTGAGCTATTGCCCTGTTAGCCTCATCAACTAAAGCCTTCCAGGTATGCTCTCCGGTAAACTTTAACCTAAAGGTTACAGTTACTTTATCAGCCACTGAACCAATTCTATCTCCACCATCCATGATTCCAATATTTAGTAAAACATCTTTAAAGACGGTCCGACGCAACTGATCAAGCAACTCCATACAGCGATCAATTGCATTGCCACCCTCTTTCCATTGGGCTGAGTCAACGCTGCCAATCTCAAGTGGTTCACCCCGCCAGCCGGTCATTGTTAATTCTAGATCAGCAATACCCTGCACAGAGTTTTTGATATCAGCAAGCCCCCGTCCTGTTTCAGCAGGATGAACATAGAGCACGGCCCCAATGCCATGATCAATTTTACTAAGTCGGTCAAATACGGGTAAGCTACCCCGGCCACCACCTCCTTTGCCATGCAAACTCATCACAACAGGAAGGGGTTCGCCTGCTTTGTGGAGAGTTGATGCAGCCACTAGCATAGCTGCTACCCCGCCTTTATCATCAGATGTGCCAAGCCCATAAAGTTTATTCCCTATGAGTTTGGGCTCAAACGGGTCGGTTTGCCAGCCATCTTCAATTGAGTGCGTATCGATATGTGAAAACATAGCGTATTGCTTACCCCTTTGCTCCTCCGGCCATCCTACAACATTTACAAAAGGCCCATCACCTGCCGGATTTGGTGACATATATTCAGCGTGATTTTTATATAAGCTTGGTCGATCTGCACTCTCTTCAATTTTATAAGGCAGATTGGATAAATATTTTTTAACAACCAATTGTGCATCAGCTGCGGATTCTCCACTGATACTCTGCACTTTGATCAAATCTTGAAGCAAATCCAGCAGTTCTCCCCTATGCTTTTCTGCAAGCTTTAATGCTTTTTTAGATGGAATCGTGTTACCTAAAATTGGAATAATTGGTAACATAGCCGCCGCTGTAGTAGCTGTTTTTACAAATTTTCGCCTGTCGAACTTGTTGGAGATTCTCATGCTATAAATATCTTGATTAAAGCCGAGATGATATCCGCCACTTACGTAAACCTTCTGCAAATCGAATAAGTGGATTTACTCAGTGCTTAATTATTTACAGTATTCGATTATTCCTTCCCTGATCCTCAGTAGAATTGTTTTTAATTGATTCGGATCTTCCTCCAGAAGAGTGATCCTGAAACCCTGAAGATCGGAGGCGAAAGAGGATATCGGTACAACGCAGACATTTTTAGCGGCCAACAAATAATACACAAATCGTTGATCAGGTTTAACGTCGTTGTTGAGCCACGAACCCAACAACGATTTGACCTTATCATCTATAATGTGCATTGCCCCACCCTCTTTTAGTGCATCCTCTTTAAAAATGATTGTATTGTAAAAGGCACCATTTGTTGGGTTAAAATTGATAAATGGAATGTCACTAAACGCCGCTGTAATTTGTTTACTCCGCTCCCCTATCTTCTTATTTGCTTGTGCTAAAAAACCTTGATAACGTGGGTCTTTCATTATTCGTGGGATCGCAAGTTGCGGCAGCTTAGTGCTGCTAACTTCAATCATTTTGGAGTTATCAATTGTTTCACATAACCGCTCAAACTCCGGCTCTGATGATCGGTTGTAATATTCTGCCCAACCGCACCGCCCACCGGGCCACGGAAATTCCTTACTGATCCCCTTGAGAGAAATGCCCGGGACATCGCCAACTACCTCTGCCAATGTGCATCGCTCTGCTCCATTGTATACGATGTTCATGTATATCTCATCAAAAATCAGGAAGAGGTTGAATTCCCTGGCAATTTCTACTATCTGCTCCAAAATCGACTTTGGGTAAACCATTCCCGTTGGGTTATCCGGATTAATTACCATAATCCCCACAATACTGTCGTTGTATTTGACCTTCATCCTCAAGTCATCAATATCGGGGTACCAATTGTTTTCAGGATCAAGTTTGTAGGTGATTGGGTGACTATTGGCATGGGCCGCTTCAGCTGAACTATGTGTGGAATACGATGGCGATGGGCCAATAATTCTAGAGGTGGGGATAAGATATTGATAAAGCTTTTGAATGGCGTCACCCAAACCGTTGAAGAAAGTAATATCGACAGGGTCAATCTGGGTCCCGCCCAATTTATTTACCCGGTCAGCTAGAAACTCTCTGGTTTCCAGAAGCCCTTTTGAGTGACTATAGCTGTAGGTCAGATCATCATTCAAGAGGTCAGCAATAATCTCTTTGATCCAATCTGGAAGTTTTCGGTTTTTCTGAATGGGGTCACCAATATTTTCCATCAGGATGTTATGCCCTAATGCCTCCAATTGCTCCGCTTTCTTAACAATCCCTCTGATCTCATAGGAAAGTTCATCTGCACCCAGTCTCAACAACTTCTGTCTCATCTTATTCAATTGAGGCGCAAATATCGAAAGGAATTGGGGTTTTGGGTATTTAGGTATTTGGGGTTTTGGGTACTTGAGGTTTTGGGTACTTGAGGTTTTGGCAATTTGGCTATTTAGCCGTTGGCAATACAGAGACTCTTCAGTCATCCTACTTACAGTTGGATTCCATCGGAGTAACGGTAGGTATAAAAAGGATCGAATGGAAATCCCAAATCTTAAATCTCACATTATCCGCTCCGTCACTCTGAACGCAATGCAATGGAGTGAAGAGTCTGTAATGAGAGCTAAACCTAAAAGGTCAACAGATAACAAAAAGACTCTTCAATCATCCTCCTTACAGTCGGATTCCATGAGAGCAGCCGTGGGTATGCTGGAACCAAAAAAAGGCCTTCAAAATTTGAAGACCCTTTGTTTAACCAACCAGTTTGATCTTTAGTTCTTGATAAACCTTCCGGTAAACTGAGAACTGCTATCAAAAATTCTATAGATATAAATTCCACTTTTTAAGGCGGAAACATCAAAAACCACTTCTTCATAACTGCCTAAGCTGTTGACCATTTTGACATCCACTATATGGCCTGCCAGGTCAATTAGCGCAACATTAAATGGTTGTTGTTGTGTGTTGTGGAGTTCTAATTTCAAATAGGAGACGGTTGGGTTGGGA
>JAVKCG010000037.1:0-4287 GCA_040222875.1 Cyclobacteriaceae bacterium
ATGCAAACATAGCATCCATATATATCACTGAAGATACATCCCAACTACTGATGTCTTGGTTAAATAAGGTTGCACTATTAAACATAGCTCCCATATTTGTAACAGCACCAACATTCCAACTACTTAAATCTTGATTGAATACCTGCGCATTAAAAAACATGGCATACATATTTGTAACAGAACTCACATCCCAGTTACTTATGTCCTGATTAAATGCATGAGCATTGTTAAACACCTTCTCCATATTAACTACCTGAGACACATCCCAGCTTGAAATATCTTGATTGAATGAGGATTTTCCATCAAATAAATAGCTCATATCCGTAATTCCACTCGTACACGTTGTTGCAGCATTTTCGGTGGTGATCTGATCTTTTGATCGTTTGGTGTATTCAATACCGTTTACTGTTCCCTTATCACCTACTTTAGCATCAGAACAGGTAATCGTTACTCCGTTATTAGCAAGCAAGAATACACTGGCCACTTCTATCCAATCGCTGGAAACCGCCACTCCGAAGTCACGCCCGTCATTCGGGGTAATTTCTACCTTTACAAATAAACCGGCTTCCGCTGATGTTGGAGTAAACGTAGAATTGGTAGCTCCGGCTATAGCCACGGAATCGGTTCCCATAGCATCACTTGCACGGTACCACTGGAAACTAGCTCCGGCGTTCGCATCATTCTCTATATCACTGTAATCGTAGCTTGCTGTAAGTACTTCTTTTACTTTTGGAGTACCTGAAATAGCTGGGTTGCTTGCCACCGGAGCTACATTCGTTCGACCGGCATCAGTAATGATCCAATTGTTGGGTTCGCTTGTTAATACCGCACGAGCGGTAGCGGCGGCAGGGGTGTATTTGACATCTCCAACCCCTAATCTTTTATCAGTCTGCACGCTTGGAAGAGCTGCCCAACCTATAAGCAGGGAGTCGTAGTTGGGTGTGGTGAGCCCCGAATTTCGCAAAAATCCTAATCCACTATTAAATTCTGCTACGTTCGAAATATCCCACTCACCCAGATTCTGATCAAAAGCTGTTGCATCATTAAACATACCACTCATATTTGTCACCGAACTCACATCCCATGCTCCAATATCCTGATTAAACGCCTCGGCTTCTTCAAACATACGTCCCATATCGGTCACCGAACTCACCTCCCATGCCCCGATGTCTTGATCAAAAGCCGACGCCTCATCAAACATACGTTCCATATTGGTCACCGAGCTTACATCCCAGGCACCGATGTCCCAGTTGAAGGCGGAGGCATAACTAAACATATATGACATATCGGTCACTGAACTCACATCCCAACTGGATATATTACCGTTGAAATAAGACTCAAATGAAAAAAGACTGCTCATATCCGTCATCCCGGAAGTACAGGTTGTAGCTGAATTATCCTGGGTGATCTGACTTTTACTTCGTTTGGTGTATTCAATGCCGTTTATTATTCCTTTATCACCTACTTCTGCATCACTACAAGTAATAGTAACTCCGTTCTCAGCAAGCAAGAATACACTGGCCACTTCTATCCAATCGCTGGAAACAGTCACTCCGAAGTCAAACCCGTCATTCGGGGTAATTTCTACTTTTACAAACTTACCCGCTTGGGCTGAAGTTGGGGTAAAAGTTTTAGCCGTAGAGTCAGTGATGGCTGCTGTGTTAGTTCCACTTGCATCATCGGCAACATTCCACTGGAAGGTACTGCCTGATTCGGCATCTCCATCGGCGTCAGTAAAGGTGTAGCTTGCCATTAGTTGATCGCCTACTTTTGGCGTTCCGGCAATAAGAACGTCAGTGACTACCGGTACCACATTGGTTCGACCGGCATCAGCAATGGTCCAATTATATTCATTAACTAATTTTTCATGAGCTGCTGAAGCCGCCGGGGAATACACTAACGTTTCCATATTCAGTGTTTGGTTTGGCTGAACACTTGGCAAGGCCGCCCAACCTATAAGCAAGGAGTCGTAATTAGCAATGGATAACCCCGAGTGACCTAAAAATCCATCTCCAAGTTCATTAAATTTAGTTACGTTTGAAATATCCCACTCACCCAGATCCTGATCAAAAGCAACTGTAGCAAAAAACATATCCGACATATCGGTAACCAAATGTACCTCCCAGCCTCCTATATCTTGATTAAAGGAAGAGGCTCTATAAAACATAAGTGACATATCGGTAACCGAATTTACCTTCCAACCTCCTATATCCTGATTAAAAGAAGACGCATTGGCAAACATACCTGACATATCGGTAACCGAATTCACAACCCAGCTACTTATATCCTGATTAAAGTTATCTGTAAGCGCAAACATACCCAACATATTGGTCACTGAACTCACGTCCCAATCTCCAATATCCTGATTAAAGGCATCGGCACTATTAAACATACCCGACATACTTGTCACCGAACTCACATCCCAATTTCCAATATCTTGGTTAAAGGCAGATTTCTCGTGAAACATGTTAGACATATCGGTAATCAGACTCGTACATACATTAGTTACATCAGCTCCCCCATCTACTCTTGCTCTCAGGCTATCTCCACTCAGGGCTGTATACATTATTCCGCCCACTAAACCGGTATCTCCCGGGCTTGCATCACTACAGGTCATTGTTACTCCGTTATTAGCAAGCAAGAATACACTAGCCACTTCTATCCAATCGCTGGAAACAGTCACTCCGAAGTCAAACCCGTCATTCGGGGTGATTTCTACTTTTACAAACTTGCTCGCTTGCGCTGAAGTTGGAATAAAGGTAGAATCGATGGCCCCTAAGATTACAGATTGCTCATTCAACGTATCTGACGAAACATACCATTGGAAATTAGCGCCTGCATTTGCATCATTCTCTATATCACTGTAATCGTAGCTTGCTGTAAGTACTTCTTTTATTTTTGGAGTACCTGAAATAGCTGGGTTGCTTGCCACCGGAGCGGTGTTGGTTCTGCCCCCATCGGTAATGGTCCAATTATAATCATTAACTAATTTTGCACGAGCTGCTGAAGCCGCAGGGTTATATTCTACCGTTCCTGCATTCAACGCTTGGTTTGGCTGAACGCTTGGAAGAGCTGCCCAACCTATAAGGAGGGAATCGTAGTTGGGAGGCGTCAACCCCGAATTTTTTAAAAAACCATCTCCATAATCATCAAATAAAGTTACATTCGAAATATCCCAACCACCCAGATCCTGATCAAAAGCAAATGCATTGTAAAACAAAGCCGGCATATTGGTAACCGACCGCACATCCCAAGCTCCAATATCTTGATTAAAAGCCGATGCATCATAAAACATACTACCCATACTTGTAACTGAACTCACATTCCAAGCCCCTATAGGCTGATTAAAAGAAGAGGCACCTTCAAACATGAAGCTCATATCTGTAACTGAAGACACATCCCAACTTCCAATATCCTGATTAAAAGAAGAGGCACCTTCAAACATGAAGCTCATATCTGTAACTGAAGACACATCCCAACTTCCAATATCCTCATTAAAAGAAGTATAGTGACCAAACAATTCCGACATGTTCGTAATTCCACTCGTACATGTTGTAGATGCATTTTCTTGACTGACTCCATATATATTTCGCTTGGTATACTCAACGCCATTAACTGTTCCGGTGTCGTCTACTTCTGCATCACTACAAGTAATCGTAACTCCGTTCTCGGCAAGCAAGAATACACTGGCCACTTCTATCCAATCGCTGAAAACAGTCACTCCGAAGTCAAACCCGTCATTCGGGGTGATTTCTACTTTCACAAACTTGCTCGCTTGCGCTGAAGTTGGAATAAAGGTAGAATCGGTGGCCCCTGAAATTACAGATTGCTCATTCAACGTATCTGACGAAACATACCATTGGAAATTAGCGCCTGCATTTGCATCTCCATCAGCATCACTGAAATCGTAGGTTGCAGCAAGGGTTTCTCTCACTTTTGGTGTGCCTGCTATTGCCAGATTAGCTGCCACGGGAGGGGTATTTTCATGGACATCCGTAACCATAATAATTAAATCGATACTTGCAGTATTGAATTCAGCTTGCCCATCGTTAGCCTCTACTGTTATTTCAAATACATTATCGGTATCAGAATCAGCTGGAATTTCAAAATCGGGTGCATTTTTAAAAGTTATTACACCGCTTACCACATCGATATTAAAAGCTCCGGCATCTGTCCCACCACTAATCGAATAAGTCAGTCCTTCATCTGTAGCTCCTCCATCACCATCGGTGGCTTGTATGTCAATCACGGTGCCCGCGCCGTTCTCTGCAAAACTAACTGTATTTG
>JAVKCG010000038.1:0-1079 GCA_040222875.1 Cyclobacteriaceae bacterium
AAGTCATTATTGGATTTATATACGGATTATTTATTAGTATCTACGAATCAAGCCAATGCAACAGGGCTATCAAGAATGCTAGATAACTCTGTCAGTCATGACCAAATCACCCGTTTTTTATCCAAGCAGGATTTCGGTTCCAAGGATTTATGGAAGATAGTGAAAGGCAGTGTCCGCAATTTAGAAAAGCAGGAGGGGTTGAGTTGGGTACTGCTGGATGATAGCGTAGAAGCAAAGCCCTATACAGATGAAAATGAACTAATAAGTTGGCATTATGATCATGTATCGGGGCGTTCTGTGAAGGGGGTTAATCAATTGAGCGTGCTGTTTTACAGGTCAGGTGTGTCTATCCCCATTGGATTGGAATTTGTTAAAAAAGACCAGTGGGCAGAAAGCAAATCGGGGAAAGCCAAACGCAAATCATCGGTTAGCAAACAACATCATTTTCGCAACTTGACTAAACAGGCAAGCTTTAATTTGCAGGGGATTGATTATGTTTTGGCCGACAAATGGTTTGCCTCAGCAGAGAATATGCGTTTCCTCAAAGAGCAATGCCAATGCAATTTCATCATGCCCCTGAAAAATAACCGGAAGTTAGCATTGAGCCTACAAGACAAAGAAACGGAAGAATATAGGCGAGTAGATGCACGGGATTTACAAGAAGGGCAGAGTGTTGAAATCTATCTTGAGCAAGTTGATTTTTCACTCAAACTCACCAAAGCTGTCTATGAAAATAAGGATGGAAGTTTGGGGGTTCTCTATCTTGTAACCAGTGACCTACCGCTGAGCGGTGAACAAATCAAAGCGTTTTACGGCAACCGTTGGAAAATTGAGGAGATGTATAAATCCCTGAAGAGTAATGCCAGTTATGTTAAATCGCCCACCAGAACTGTTAGAACACAGACAAATCATTTTTTCTGTACTATGGTAGCATTTTGGAAACTTGAGCGAATCAAAATGAGGGTTAATATCAATCATTTTGCCTTGAAGGGAAAGCTCTATCTACAAGCAATTAAAACAGCTTACAAGTATCTTAATGACATTAAAGAAACCTTGAATCTTCAAGGCCTTGCGTAACA
>JAVKCG010000039.1:0-172097 GCA_040222875.1 Cyclobacteriaceae bacterium
CCGTTACCTGATAAGTGCCTGCCCGCAATTCACTCACTTCATTGTTGGTGCCATCGGTGCTGGCAAATACCGCTCCCGTTAAGCTGGCACCTGTGCCGCCTACTGCTGTCCAGCTAAATTCATAACCGGTCATGTCGGTTAGCTTGTTGCCATTGATCGTGAGCTGGCTGATCACTATGGAGCCGTCAAAGTCTGGTGAGCAATCGTCATTGTCTGCTATGACTACGTCTACATCCTGCTCTATCGTAATATCTACTGGCGCTTGTGGCACTACCTGGAACGATTCGCTGAAACAGTTCAGGCTACCATTGTCGTTTGGTGATCCTGAAACGGCTGCATCCGAATCGGTTACCCGTAGGTAGTAGGTTCGGTCACTCAAGCCTCTTACCCTACTGTTGTTCAAGCCACTGAATGCTACCGTGGTACCGGCAGTTAAAGCGGTTGTATAGGTGTCATCGGTAAACCACGCAAAGGTGTAACCTACTGATGTCGTGTCACCATTCTCTAACCGTACCGCTGCCTTAATACCTCCTGAGCCTTCTGCTCCACCTGTGGCGCAATAATCATCTTCGGCCAATAGGTAGAATACTATGTCTGGGTCAAATGAGTCATCTTCAATCTCGAATTCGAAAGGTCCCTCACCGCAACCTGTGCTAGCATTAGTCACATTAACCGAATATGTTCCACCAGGAAGGCCAGAAATTTCATTATCTGTACCGTTATTACTGCTTGCCAAAGTGGCATCATTTATGTCAAATCCGCCAGCGCTAACAACGGCCCATGTAAATGCATAACCAGATAAATCACCAATTTTAGTACCATCTATTGTAAGGTCATCAATAACAAACGATCCATCAAAATTCGGTGAGCAGTCATTGTTGTCTGTAATTGTGATATCCACTCCCTGCTCTATCGTAATATCAACAGGTGCCTGTTGAACTTCAAACGTTGAAGTTGATGCACAATTTAAACTTGCATTGTCATTTGGAGATGGACTTTCAGAGTCATCCGTGTCAGTAACAATTAATGTATAATCATCATCACTTGCGCCATTCAGTCTACTTCCGTTAGTGCCACTGATATCAATTGTACCATCACCATCCATCAACTGTGTCATTAAATCGCTGGACCTGTACCAAGCGAAACTGTAACCTGTTGTTGTTGTATCTCCATTTTCAAGTTTTACTGCCGCCCAGAGGACACCGGATCCATTGATTCCACCATTGGCGCAGAAATCGTCATCCGCTCTTTGGTAAAATACAATTTCAGGATTGGTTGATTCATTATTAATAACGTATTGGAAAGTCTCTGTGCACTGCAAATTGGTATTTTGAACTACAACTTGGTATGTTCCAGCTGATAGATCAGATATTTCATTGTTTGTACCATTGTTTGTACTTGCAAGGGTAGCGTCATTTATATCGAAACCGCCGCTAACAGTAGACCAGGTAAATGTGTATCCTGTTAGGTCATCGCCCAGACTGCTGTTATTTACAGTTAGGTCAGTTATTTGAATACTTCCATCAAAGTCGGGGTCGCAATCATCATTGTGAGTTAACGTTCTGTCACCGTCCGCCACAAAAATTATTGGTGACTCATCCGCAACTGGCAGCGTTACAAGAATGTTACATGTATTATTCGGATCAGTCATGTCAATTACTTCCAAAGTGTAATTGACATTTGCGCCACCTGCTACTCCCATCAATGTTGCAGTGTAATTATTTACATTTGCATCCATTAAAAATCCGTTGGATCCCATAATTGTAGTTCCATCCGTCAATGCCGTCCCATTATTATCTATTCCTACATACCACTGATAATCATATCTGGTGTTAGCTTGAGCATTATCTATGGTAAAAGTTAGGATAGCATTCCCTTCATTTGCTGTTGGATCACAACTGGTATCCTGGGCAACAACTGAAGCAGTAATCTGAGGGTCTTCTGTTTGATCCTCGATTTCAACTTGTATTGTTGGAGTAAGGCAACCGTCAATAGTACCAAATACCTCATATGTACCCGCTGGCAAATCTTCTACAAAGTCGTTTGTCCCACCATTGTTACTTGCAAATGAAGCTCCGGTTAAATCAGCCCCAGTTCCCCCTACGGCACTCCATGTGAAGGCATATCCTGTAAGGTCTTCTGCTGGCATCAAGGCGGATTTCAGGGTACCATTAATTCTGGCATCATTGATTTGGATGGATCCTCCTGGAGAATTGCAGTTGGTTATTTGTGTGATACCTAAGGATGCCTGATGTATTGAATGTTGATCCGGGTTGTCCTGAACTACGAAGTTTGATGTAATCTCGCACCCATTGGCTATTGTTCCACCCAAAGTAACTCCACCTGCAGCTACAGTTCCATTTGTATTTACCATCGGATCCGCAGATGAGGGCCCAATGATACCATCTCCATCATTAATAGTTCCAGAAACACTAGATAAAGTAAGAGTATTTGTACCTGTATCGTCTGCATCAACAATTGCAGTTACACCTCCGCCAATAGTAACTGTTCTTCCAAGTTGGAAGTCACCGGTACCAGTGTATACCACAGTAGTATGGGGTTGCCCTAAACGACCAATAACAACAGAATAATCACCTGGATCAAGGTTACTTAAGACGCTTTGAGTAGCTGTTGACGATATATTGGTATTTATTTGAGCAGCATTTCCATCAAACCACGTGAAAACAAAGTCTCCTGGTTGCGAGGTATCATCATTAAACTTAGTTGCATCAATGGTAATTGTGCCGTTACCATCAAAGTTGTATGGAGTTCCATCGATTACACAATCTGAATTATCTACTACAATAGTAGCATCTTCAATCGGCGTGAATCCTCTTTGTTCAATTTCATCTGTAGCAGCAGCAGAGAAACATCTTGCAGTTGAAGCCATGGCGAATGTCGGGAAAGGTTTCTCCCTTGCCAATGCTGTGTAATCTCCAGAAGGAAGGTTAGTAAATGTAACCGTCATCCCTGGACCACCGGCAGTGGTACCGTTAATAATTTGAGGCCACATGTCACCCGAACCTGCTGGAAATTCATAAAGAGTGAACATGTCGGCTGGAACACCATCACCAGCGTAAAGATAAATGTCATACTCCTGAATATCGTCTCGCTCACCAGCGAAGAACCCATTTGTACCGCCACCGCCTGATGTGATAAAATCATCTTGTAAGCCTACTGTTGCAGTACCATTATCAGGACATTCTTCTACATGAGTAATTGCAAGTGTTGTTGTTGTTTGTTGATCATTAAATCCTATATCAAAGGTATCCTGATACCTGCAACCTGTAATCTGATCAATCGCTACAACAGTATATTGACCTGATACTACTGTACTAATTGTCGAAGTAACATTAGTTGTGTTAGGATTAAGCGTATTTATTGTAGCAGAGGCAGGAGCTGTATATACAATATTAGGAGCAGATATACCTCCAATTCCTCCAGCTTGTTCAAAAACTGTTGATGTATTGGTAAATGCACCAGTTATTGTTGTATTGTCTAATATGAGAACCAATCCTTCGCTTTGATCTGCATCGCCATCTTCAAACAAATCAATGGCTGTAATTGTGGCGGTTTCTCCAGTGCCCTGCTCTTCTACAACATCCCCAACTTCAAATATACCTCCCGTTACAGGATCAGTAATTGTAATTGAGCCTGATGAAGCCTGTAATACAGGATCAGTCACCAAATCATCTGCCAATGTTGGATCTGATGCAAAATCTAAAGATCCTTCATACCATAATACATTAAAAGTATTTGCTGTTGTTGATGCAACCGTAACCCTTACTTGTCCGTCATTCACCCCACAACTTGTCGCATCACTTTCATTGTCGAAAGTAAATGTGGGGGCTAGTGCTGTTACATTATCCACCACTTCTATCACTTCAGCGTCACTTGTACAACCAGAATTAGTTTCTGTGACTACAACGGTATAGAAACCAGCTTGAAGAACAGTAACGTTACCGCCTACAATTACGGCATCAGGATGAGCAGCACTGGCCGCAAGTTCGTTACCCGCTGTTGCTGTTTCACCGGCATACCATACATAAGTATAATTAGGAGTAAACCCAGTAGGCTGACCGTTACTAAAAGTCATGGATGCAGGATTCGTTTCGGGATCTGATGTTGCCGTTCCGTCTAAAGGAGCACATGTTGTTTGTGGGGTTCCGGAACCATTGGCATCAATAGTTGGGATACTTCTAATTACCTCAATTTGTGCTGTAGAAGAGCACTGGGTATCGTTATTAATTACCTCAACAGTATATGTCCCAGAGGCCAAGTCATTATTGGTATCAAGATTACCACCTTCAGCAAGATTAGCATTTGTTGCTATCGCTGCTCCAGATACTGTACCACCAGCATACCAGTTAACGGTATAATCAGTAGGCGGTGCGCTTGGTGTTGTTACAACAGCCCTCACCTGACCTGTTGGTGTTGAAATATCGCAAGAAAAGTCATCTCTGATTACTGATGTAACAATTGTAGGTGTCGTGGCCTGATCCGTTACTTCTATCACTGCATGATTAGATGTACAACCATTGCTTGTATCAACCACCCTTACTGTATAAAAACCAGCGTCTAAGTTTGTAATTGTTGCCGTAGCAGATCCAGCAACATCTCCAAGTTCAACACCTGTGTCAGTACCTTTTTGAACTCTAATATTATCGTCATCATCCAGGCGCATATTTTGATCTATACCATTGCCATAATACCATTCGTAAACGTATGGCCCTGTTCCGGTTAATGCTGCAGGTAAAATTTCAAGACCTCCATTAGGGAAAGGATTATTCCCTTCACAAGCCGTGTTAGGAGTAAGATTGAAATCAGTACCGTCACCAGCTGAAACATCAATTGTCGGGTCAATCTTGCCATTACCAACATTAACAGTTACTTGACCTCCACAATTAGTAGTTGTATGTACAAACGTTGCTGTATAAATACCTTCTGGAACTTCAGAAAGTACATTTAGTGCAGGATTTGCGCTAGGAACCGCTGTACCAATTGCCGTTAGACTTCCTGGGGTACCTTCAAACCAAGTCCAGGCATAGTCACCTGGAACTCCAAATCCGGCATCGAGAGTTACAGTTGCCGATCCAGTGAATTCATCCGGATAGGTTGCACTCATATTATCAATAACGCAAACTGTATTATTTGAAGATGCCGTTTGTTGAGCAGTAGGCAAATCGGCCTTGGTTACAGTAAATGTTACCGGGTCACTCTCGCAACCAGTCGACTGGTCGGTCACTACTACGGTGTACTGACCGGCTTCTAAATTGCCCAGCGTTGCACTGTTTACACCAGACACATTGGCTGGAATCGGTGGTGTACCTCCAGGTACAGCCTTGCCTCTATGGTCAAATATGTGCTCTGTGCCATCCAGAAAACTATCTGTATCTACGCCTGGGCCACAGTACCATGCAAAATCATACCCCCCACTGCCAGTGATATCTAGTAATGCGATAGCCCCGTTGGGGAATCCAGTTCCACCTGTACATACTCCAACTGGTGTAATTGTGTAGTCACTGCCTGGTCCTCCTGCGGTGTTCACCACAGGGTCGGTCTCATCGTTGATGATCGTAAAGCTGTCTTCACCGGTACACTGGGTCGTATTGTTGGTGAACTGGACTGTATATGTTCCGCCGGGTATATCATCCAAGATGTTGTCTGTAGCATTGGCCGTAGGTACCGCAGTTCCTATCGCGGTCAAACTGCCTGGACTGCCCTCAAACCATACCCAGGTATAGTCGACCACATTGCCTACATCTGGTATCACCGTGATGATACCATCATAATTTGCTGGGCCACTGCCTCCTATTGCACATACAGTGTTGTCTTCTGTGTTCCCGGCTCCGGCTACCAAACTAACTGTGGGTACCGTCAGGTTCTGAGTAACGGTGAACGTTACCGGGTCACTCTCGCAACCAGTCGACTGGTCGGTCACTACTACGGTGTACTGACCGGCTTCTAAGTTGCCGATACTCGCTGTCATCGCTCCTGATACACTCGGCGGTACTGGTGGCGCTGGCGCAACCCCATTGTCTGGTACGGCCTTGCCTCTATGATCAAATATGTGCTCTGTGCCATCCAGTAAACTATCTGTATCTACGCCTGGGCCACTGTACCATGCAAAATCATACCCCCCACTACCTGTAATGTCTAATAACGCTATACCGCCATTTGGATACGTTACTGCCTCGATACAGGACGTCTGCGGCGTTAATGTGTAATCACTGCCTGGTCCTCCTGCGGTGTTCACCACAGGGTCCTCTACGTCCTCTCCAACCTGGAACTCTAAAGTGGACGAACACATGAAACCACCGTCTGCAGCATTGTTATTCGTAATGACCACCGTAACAAAGCCATCGGGTGCATCGCTCAGAACATTAGAAGCAGATGATGCACCAATTGGAACTGCATTTGCTCCTTCACCTAAAGCGCCACCTGCAATGGCGTTGTCAGCATCTGTATTTTGACCAAGATACCATTGATACAAGTAGTCTGTGGTAGGTAAGGGGCCATCAGGTGTGACTGTTAAAGATCCATCATAATTACCTGGTACAGTTGGATCACAAACTGTATTGTCATTACTAGCTGTAATTTGCGCAGTTATCTCTCCCGGATCGTCAGCAATTTGTATAACCACAGGGTCAGATGCACAACCTGAAGCGGTTGTAACTACTAATGTATAATAACCGCCTGCTACACCTGTGCTATTTGCATTTCCATCATTATCATCGTCATCATCTAAGATATGGTCATCATCGATTTCATTTCCTGGATCAGGTGATTGCCCAGCATACCAATCAAATGTATAGGAACCAAAATCAGCAGGTAATATCTGGACTCCATCAAGATAAAACTCTTCAAGTTCGGCTGAACCGTTAGCAAAAGAAGCATCACAAGCTTGATTATCAGTAATAATGAAAATATCACCAGCCTGACTACCTGTAATCAATACTTCGTCTATATAATAAAACTCGTTAGTCCAGGTGTTAAAGGCCCTCACAACAAGTTGCAGCGAGGTGCCCGATAAATTGGAGGCTGAAGCCGTTCTACTTCCGAACGATCCAACAAGATTACCGTTGGTCAATAAAGTCTCTGCTCCCCCATCAAGTTTATAATAGGCCCTTAGATAGTCTGCATTGGTTTCCATGTTGCCTGATGCACTCAAACTCATTGAGATATCAGCAGAGATGAGTGTTGAAATATCAATTACATCTGATTCCCAGACTGCCTCATCGGTCAAATAGTTAAATTGAAATTGATCGTTTGAATTTACTTGAGCAGTGCCGTCAGAATCTGTATAAGTTCGAATCCAACCAGCAGGAATGCCTCCATAAGACACTCCTGTGTTGTCAATTGTTCCTTGAGCAGTTGTCTCAAAATTTTCCTGATATACAGTTGAGATATCAACTCTTTCAACAACTGGGTATGCCCTATCATCAGAAAGCGTATAAGTCAATGAAGACTCACAACCATCTGCCCCAGTTACTATTACGGTGAAATCCCGCTCATTTGGGTCACTTGCTACAGGTAGATTTGCGAATGTAGAAGAGGTTACACCAGAAAACTCATCAACCATCGTGGTAACAGGGTCATCTAAAGTGCCATCTTGTTGATCAGGTGAGCCACTTGTGTCAGTTCCTACATACCATCTAAATACATATGGTTCATCAGGATCTGGATCACCCATCTCAGTTTCAGGTGGGTCAACTGAAGCGACCAATTCACCATTTCCAGGTGCACTACATAAAGAGTTAGGTGTCTCCGCTATTAAAATATCTGGAATTGCGGGTTCTGGTAAAATGGTTACTACCAAAGGATTGGTGGGGCAACCGGTGGTTTGAGATGTAGCTACAACCGTATATTGACCATCCTCCAATCCGGATAATGAATTCCCATCTCCCGCATTAATTCTAGGGTCGCCGCCAGGTATCAAGAAATTATCGTCAACCAAGGAACCTTCATACCAAACAAAATCAAATCCAACGGATGTTCCGCTAGGTGAGCCATCCTGTATTACAACAAAAGCCGTTCCATTTGGGTCGTTTCCGAAACAATCAGTATTTGCCCCAACCACAGACTGAGCTACAAAAAATGCCGGTTTAATCTCTCCATTTAGTACCGTAAAATCCCGAGTGTTGTCGCAACCTTTATCCAAATTGGTGGCCAGGACCCGATACGGTCCTTTATCGAGGGTTTCAAATGTATATGTAACTCCACTTGCATCTGTGGGAATAAGTATCTGTGTTTCAACTGGTGGGTCATCTGTATCATTTCCCTGGAACAGTTTTACCTCATATCCATTGACCAGAGGTTCATCTTCAGAAGTTATAGTAACTGTTTGCCTACCGTCATTAGGGTCACAACCCTCATCGGCTTTTGACGCTCCTAACGCTATTTGAGGATTGTCCTCTTCGTAAGGAATATTTAAAACAATATCTTCTGACTCACATCCGGTTAAATTTTCAATAACTACCAGCGTATAATCGCCAGTTGCTAGAGAATCAAATACCCCTGTTGAATTAATATCCAAACGGGTTCCAGTTGAGTTGGTACCATCGTATAATTCAAATACTAATGGAGGTGCCACAAATGATATTGCATCTAAGAAGTTACCCGTAGTATTGTTGTTATTTGCAGTACTAATGGCCTCATATTTAAACCTTGTGGTTGTTTGACCTGCGGGAATGACATACTCACCAGAATAGACAGCCCAGTCATCATTATCGGTACCAAAACGCCCAATTTGCTCATCTGGGCCAGAAGGAGGCCCAATCAATAACCTAATTGAATCAAGGCCTGAACGACCACGGTGGGCAAACGACCATTCCATCAATTGACCTGGATTTGTTGAAAGGTCAAAGAACAGAGCTGCATCATTATTAGCATTAATTTCAGCAAATTGATTACCATCATAGGCTGGTACGCCTAGGGCGCCATCAGACCACATTTCTATTCTTTGGTCACCAGAAGTTGTTTGCCAACCTGATACATTATCCTGATCATATGTTTTAATCGTTCCTCCGACAAAAGACTGCTCATGCGGGGTTGGGCCAGATATCAACGGCTCTTCAAACCCACCATTGGTTTCATCATTAATGGCAACCGTTTCCCCTGCCACAGTACCCGGCACATTACCAGATACTACGGCGACTCCTGAAGCATCTATGCGACCATCATGCTTGTCAATGTCGCAAATAGTCTCACCGTTAAGAATTATATTATCATCAACCTGAAATGGACCAGAATCATCACCAACCTCTACCAAAACTTTATTGGAACAGCTGGTATTCGCATTTGTAACTCTAACTGTATAGAAACCGGCCATTAGTTGTTGTGCCGTGTTGTCATTAGTTCCGGTTGTGGTTGTGATAAGATTTTCAGCAAGGGTATTGTTACCCAAGAAAAATTCGAATTCCATATCGTCCGTTCCACCATCGCCGGTAGCCACGATTTCACCAGTCCCGATCGTACAGCCAGTGTTATCACTAGGGGTAGCTACAATCTCCGGAACACCAACAAGGTTTTCAACCTCAACAGTTTGAGGAGCACCTAGTGCGCATCCTGAAGTGTTATCAATAATTTCTACAGTGTAAAATCCAAACTCTAAATCTGAAACGGTCTGCTGATCTGGATAATCAGGAACTAACGATTTGGTTTGACCTTCATACCAATTATAGGTGTAATCAGAGCTACCCCCACCGGAACTGGTTATTAGAATATTATCAAAGAATATTGATTCCCCATTGGAATTAGTAAACGCCTGAATTTTAAATGTCAGACTGTTACCGTTAAGTCCGGTCGCAGTGGCTGTTTCGCTTCCAAAATCGTTATTATGTGAGCCATTGTTAAGTGTAACCTCATTACCATCTAAAATATAGCTAACAGTAATAAAGTCTTCATTATCAAGATTCCCAGTTTCACTCAAATCGACTGAAATATCAACATCTGTATGGGATGAGATATCTATTGCATCAGACTGAAAGGTGACAGTTCCATCATTTGTCACCTCAAACTGGTTGCTCTGCACAGACCCTGATCCGGCAGTTACGCTCCAACCTGGTGAACCCGATTCACTATCGTCATCATCAGAGTTGTCTTCAAAATCTTCATCCCAAATAGTTGATGCTCCTCCACCCCCCGTAACTGAGGCGGTTACTATTCCTGCTTCGAGGTCATTGCAATCTGTAATATCAGCTAAAGCTTCAGCGGTAAAAGGTATATCTAATGTTGGTGATACGATGCTTTCTTCAGCGACACCAGAGCAACCAGATACATTATCAGTAGCTGTAACGGTATAGGTCGCAGCACTCAACATATCGGCTGTAGCTCCTGCAGCAACAAACTCTCCTGTACCCGAAAGTGTCCATTCAAATGTGAAACCTTCTGTAACCTCAAATCCATCAACTAACACAAAACCTCTTAATTCACCATTTGATGAAATACAATCGTCATCATCCGAAATTTTTTCGATCCCAACTGTAGGCGCATCCGGGTTTACCTGAGCAATTGTAACTACATCAAATAAGGTATCAGATGTACATTGATTTAGATCATAAACGCCAACAACCGAATAATCACCGACGCCCATATTGGCAAAATATGCCCCTTCAAAAGCAGGGCTAACGAAGTTGTCGTTTTTGAACCAGTAGAATGAAAACCCTGCGGTTATTTCTCCAACCTGGTCAGGTGTAGTTCCCTCAACTCGAACATCATCCCAGAAGTAAAATTCATCGCTGGCAGTAGTATTTGCCTCGATGATGAACTGAACGGTACTCCCACTTAGGTTTAAGGCCGTTGCTTCAACAAAACCAAGCGTACCAAAATGCTCACCATCATCGAAGAGCACCTGGCCACCTCCATCTAAGATATAATAGACTTGCACCCAGTCCTGAAAATCACCTGTTGGATCAAGTCCACCTGCGCTACTTAAGGTTACAAACATATCGGCAGTCTGATAACCACTAATATCGATTACCTCTGAACTCCAAGTGATTTCACCGTCACTATTATTAGTGGCAAATGCCTGACTACTACCATTCGTGACCACCCTCGAATTTCCATTGTTTGGAGTTGTCCTCGACCATGATGTTTCACCATTATCAACTGTTGAGTTTATGGCTAAATCATTAAAATCTTCTTCCCAAACTGTTTCAGTTATACCGGTAATTGTTCCAAAGAAATAGGCCTCCGCCTCTCCATTATCCGGCTTTTCTTCATCACATTTTTCTGTGTCGCTCAGTTTTTCAACCACTAGATTAAATGGGTTTGAATTGACATCAAGAGACAATAAATCTGCTCCTACTGTACATTCTGCTATAGTGCCGAAAAATTCTGATACTGGTGGATCACTACCCCTGTCATTTAATGATACCCACAACTCAAAATCAGGTCCCGGACCGTTCACGGCAAGTTCAAGCGTTGCAACATCACCTGGTTGAAACTCTGATAGAATAGTAAGCTCTGTATTTAATAGTTCTGATCCATCTAAACGTGGATCACCATTATAAAATGAAACAGCCAATGGGCCACCAAGCTCAACATCACCAGTATTTCTTATTTGGAAGGATGCGTTAAAATCACTGTCCGGGCAGGTTGGTGTTTCGGCCGACAAACTGCCATCAACCATTTCCAAATCCGGGAAAACGGGGTTTGGACATCCCTGGGCGTCAAGAATGGGTGCTTGATTCAGGAATACATTTAAAGGCTGAAAACTAAGGGGGTTACCTTCGCAATCCAGATCACTAAAAACTCCTGCCATGCTCTGTTGCTGCTGGGGAATAGTCAGATCATCGTTTACGTTTACATTGAAAAATGCATGCTGGTTCCATACAGGCCTTGATGGCAGCCATTGTTCACCGTCAGATTCATAAATTCTTATCTGGCTATCAATGGAGCCACTATAAGGGCTAAATGAAATATTGTCGTCTGTTGCACAGGGAATACAAATTTCACTGGATCCATCAGAATCAACGTCTGCAACAATTGGGTAGTCATGAAATGTTCTTGAGACGCAGGTAACTGTTTGCTTTACTTCTGCATCTCCATTTCTTCCATCCAGAATAAAAAGCTGATCCTCGCTACGGTAAACTATTTCTGTGGCCCCGTCTCCGTTAAAGTCAAATATTGTACATCCCGTAATACCGGATGAACCTTCCTTTATATCAAAAGTCCAGATTTCATCTAAATTTTCGTCTAATGAATACAATTTTTTATTGGAGACGAAAGATAAGTTGAGCTGTCCATCGCCGTCCACATCACCTATATTAACTCGACCAGCTCCTCTAGGGTGATTGTTTGTAGTGTCTTGGTAGAAGTCAACGGTGCTGTTTGCCACATCCCAAAAGAATATTGTTGTCGGGTCATCATAAGAATTTCCAAGAGCAGCTTGGAAAATTACGTCAATGTTTTCATCTCCATTCAGGTCAGCTACGGAAGTCATTGTACTTTGCTCTCCCCAGCTTGGTGTTGCTTTTGGGCTGTACATTCTTTCACTCAATGGAACCCCCCTGTCAATTAATATTTGATTTGTTTCCAACAAATCATTCATATTCGCAAGTTCTGTCAGCGTCCCACTACTAAGGTTTACTGCAAAAACCCTTCCTGCATCTACTAACTCGAGACCCGCACAATCAGTACAGAAGGCGTCATCAAACATGTCAACAGCCACTGGGCTGTTACTAGTTTCATACAAGAAGTCTTCATCAGAATCGACCAGCAGTGTTCCATCTGCAGCATTCCTAATTTCTGTTCCATAATAGACTTCTGGGTTACCGTCTTCATCAAAATCTGCAATACTCAACAGTCCGGGATATCGGTTTTCAGAATCAATTGAAACACGCCAAACTTCAGTACCTGTACAATCATAAGCCGCTACATTTCTGTTAGTAATACCCGTTACAAATATTAAACCGCAAGCATCATCACCTTCCTCCAGCATGGCAATAGAGACATCTCTCCTGGGAGTAAATGGCAAATTGAATTGTACTTCAAGGTCGCCGGTAGCACCATCAATTATTGAAACTGTTCCTGAAAGATGGTTGGTAGTGACTATTTCCGGTATGCCATCTGAGTCAATATCTCCGATTGCAGGTGTTGAAGAGTTTTGGATTGTCTGATTAGCACTTGACCATTGTAGCTTTAATGAGAAAGTTGGATCTTCCGTCACATCAATACATACGAGGTTGTTTCCAAAAAAGAAATCGGAGCATGCAGCATTGCCACTACATGAGGAGTCGTAACAGTCTACGAATCCATTCCCGTCGTTATCAATGCCATCGCCACAATCACTTTCATCAGCAAAAAGCTGATGAGAAAAAAGCGCTAGATATATGAGGAGAATAGATCTGGTGATTCTTGCCATAATTCAATTATTCCTTAGATTCATCTAATTAATACTGGTTGATTAGTATAAGTAACCCCGGTTTAGATCCAATTTCCGTGATTACCCAAATATGTCTAAAATAATCAATAAAGATAAGAACAATTTATTCGAAATGTACTTAAGTAATAAAAAATATGATTTATCTAAGTGCAGTAAATGGAGGTCTGAGTGTTAATCTAACTGCACCGTAACCCAGTTTATTGTTTAGTCTATCTGGCCAGTAAAATACTACCTGATCTATTGAACTGACCATCCTCACATTTCATGGCAAAATAGTAAACGCCAGCAGGCACCTGAGTTCCACTAAATGTACCATCCCAAACGCAATCTTCTTCGAACGGGGAATTGGTATCCAGTAACCGTCGGCCACGGGTATCAAATACAATCACATTGCACACTCCGGTGACTTCCGTCACGTTAGTATTTGTGATTTCCCAGCAATCGGCCAGGCCATCACCGTTTGGTGAAAAGCTTTTCCTGGCAATGACAAAGGGGTTGATAATTGTCACCCCATCAACTGACTCACAACCATTGACATCAATACCTGAAACTGTTACTGGAGTAACCAAATCGAATGGCATGATGTCCTGCATTGATGAAGCAGGGTCACCAACTAGCTCAATTGGCTCCCAATTGTAATTTGACCCACCAGAAACAGTGAGTGACACAATCTCCTGGTTTTCTTCAAGGATTATTGAGTCATTTTCAATTATAGATGTACTTGAGATTTCTATGCCCGAATCGGCAAAATTATCAATCGTTACTTCAGCGATGATGTCGCAGCCCACCTCATTGGTGCCAGTTGCTACAAATGAACCAGGATCGTCACTTTCCAAAATAGCTTCTGTACTAATAGAATTCGTGGTTCCACTTATTGTCCAATTAATATTTGTAAGAGAGGTTGGCAATATCAATTTTACTGCCTCATCAGGACATTTGAGGAAAGGCTCACTCAAAGGATTATTGTCAGCATCTGTTACATCGATTGTAATATTCGGAGAATCCTGAACTGATATGGTTGCGGTTGCGTCGTTGGTGCAATTTGGCACTTCGTCATAACCAGTGGTAAGGGTAGCTGTCTTATCGCCAGCTGTACCGTAAGTAAATGTAGGGGCAGCTTCAGTTGATGTACTTGAATTGGCATCACCGAATTGCCAGCTATAATTCAATGTCAGGCCTTCCTGACCTGTTGTTGATGTTGCCTCAAAATTCACAGGTAGGTCTACACAGATAATGTCTAAAGATGTAAATGACGATGTTGGTGCTGGTGCACTTGTAAAGGCCAACGCCCTTCCCTCCCGGGTACATTGACCATCGGTAATAGTTGCAGTATATGATCCGGTCTCAGAGACTGAGAAGGTAGAGGTAGTCTCCCCTTCTATTGTCGTCCCATCCTTTTTCCAGATGTATGAAAACCCATCAAAGTTTTGAACAGATATTTGAGATGAACCGCCCTCACAGAATAACGCCTCGCCTTCGCTTGTTATAGACAGTTCAGGAAGGTTTCTTACTGTAACAGTTGTAGTTGCTGCATTGCTCAGGCAAACATTGCCATTTGAAGTCTGGACCAGTACCTGAAGATCATAATTACCTGCCTCTGTGGGGTTGAATTCAGCAAAATCAGGGTTTTGAACACTTGAGGTAAAACCACCAGGCCCTGTCCAGAAGTATTCATCTCCAACGCTGGGTGTGGTGGTTGTCAATGCGAAAGCTGTTCCAGGACAAATCGTAGAATCTGCGATAATGTTAGGAGTAATCGCCGCCTCAGGGTCAATTTTTACAGGAACAGGCGCAGATGTTATTGAGCAGTTCAGTCCATCCGCCAGGGTGACCTGATAAGTGCCGGTAGTGTTGACCACTGTAGTATTGTCAGTATCACTCAAAGTAGCATCAGGGTCGGCGTCTGTTTCAACCCAGGTGTAGGTCATGTTGCCACTCCCAGTGGCAGTGAGCTCCAAATCACCACAGACAAAGGCATCGATATTCGGTGAAATAACCGGGGTAATGCAATTATTGTTTTTGAATACTGATAAGTCGCCTCGTTCGGTTGTTCCAACATTGTGAACAAAAGCTATATCCGGTCGGCCATCATTGTCTAAATCGCCTATTTTGACGTTCCTACCATTCTTGGCAACTGGCACCGAAAAGTTGTTGAAAGTTGGTGTGGCTCCAGTTGAGGTATTGATAAGGACATTTAGAAAATTACTTTGATTAAACGCCACAACTATATCAAGTTTTCCATTACCATCCAGGTCCCCAAAATCTAGCCCCCAGGGGTTAGCAGATACTGAAACCAGCTCAGGTTCGGAAAAACTTATTACTCCATCGCTAGATTGATTCAACAAAATAAACAGCCTTTTTTGAGCACCAAAATCCGTCCCAACTATATCAACTAAACCATCTCCATTAACATCGCCACCAGCTACATTTACTATGGCTCCGTTGACAATTCTAATATCTTGTGGTTCTCCGAATGATAGTGATCCTGGTGAACTTGTATTCTTAATTACGAAGACATTCTGTCCATTAACCTCACTTAGAAGTATGTCGATTAAACCATCCTTATCAAAGTCTATAAGATCTAATCCTGTAAAACCGCTATTTGAATTCACGGCTATCTCGAAGGGGGTTTCGTTCAACGATATATTAGAGGTTGACTGATTTTGATATATATATACTAGACTATCGGTATTTTGACCTACCAGTACTTCAGGCTTCCCGTCGCCATCCAAATCTCCTATCCTTACTCTTCTAGGAAATCGAAAATTTTCTCCCTTCTTAGGAATGATGAATGTTTGCGGAGAGGTTAGACTAATTGAACCAGTACTGCTGGAATTTTGGTAAACCAAAAATCGGTCGCCATTATTTCTTACAATTACCAAGTCCAACTTACCATCGCCATTCAAATCACCTGTTTCAAGATTTTGGGTTTGAAAACCTGGTGCTGGATCAGGAACAATGTTATTTTTTGTCATCGAGATCGTACTTCCAGAACTTGTGTTCAAATAAGTATTGAATTTCGTATCTCCTACATTAGTTCTAACCACATCCAATTTGCCATCATCATCTAAATCGGCCAAGCTCAAATCAAAAGGGCCTATGTCCTGATTGATCTGGTCCGGTGGGAATTGCTGCTGAGCACCTAAATCTTCAACTTTAAATTCTGTTCCATTGTGTGAGAGGAAAAACCGCTCTGACGATTTTCCACTCAATCCGGTAGAAGTGTCAGTAACCGTAACTGAGCTATGGGTTGTCCCGAAAGGTACTATGACTTCAATCAGGTTTTCTGAAGTAGAGATGACTTCAGCTTTTGCCCCACCAAAGTGTACAACAAGGTTGGAAGCAGATGTCGGGAAGTTTAACCCTGAGATGGTCACCTTGCTGCCAACGAAACCACTCACGGTATCCAGGCTGGACACGAAAGGCCGCTGCGCCTGGGAAGCAAATGAGATAAAAAGGAAAGCTGTTGGAAGGAGTAAATATCTTTTGAAATTCATCAGCGTCATTACCTGTTTAATTGGCTCTGCGCTAAGTTAACATGATTTTGTATTAAATATTATCAAAGTTGGGAAGCTATAAATGCAAGAACCCACCGCTGAATCCCGTAGGGTTTCAGACGATGGGCTAAGCAATCAGGATAGATTGATCTTAAAACTCAATGCGATAGCTGAGGTTAGGGAACATCGCCAATTGAGAATCATAATTGATGCTTTGATTAAAATTGCTGTAATAAGATGCTAACTGGTTTTCCCTACCAGTCACATTTTGGATGTTCAGGGCTATGATACTAGAATGCTTCTTTTTGTTTTTCCTATACCTTATGCCAAAGTCAATTCTCCAATAATCGGCCATTCGCCGGGAATAAGAATTTTCAAAATTGTAGACCTCAGAACCATTAGTCATTGAAGCTGCCAGGTCAATTGGGATTTCACGGTTATTACCAGACCAAATTGTCCTTAGGTTAAGTCCAATCATGTTGTTTTTCCCCCGGCCGACTTTGAATTCCTTTCCACCGATGAAGTTCATTATAAAATTGCCGTTAAACCTGGAATCCCGCTTAATGCCATCTGCCCCAACATATTTAGATTCGAAGATGGAACCCGTGGCCATGAAGTAGTAATTTCGGGTAAAGAATTTCTCCAGGGTCAACTCAAGGCCATAATTCTCACCGGTTCCATTGTTTACCAGCGTATCAACTATAAAGCCATCAGATTGATTCAAGACTGAGTAAGTCTGTCTCCAGGGCCTTGAGGGATCAGCCTGCCTGATCGGTACATCGTACAAATCCTGATAATAAGCTTCTGCTTTAAATCTTAGGTCTGGCTTTAACTGCACCTGATATCCAACCACATAATGCCTTGATTTTGTAAAATCAAGGTCTTCATTTGGTCTAACAAATTGGCCATTTGGTTGCTGAACCTGGGCCTTGTAAACTGAAAATGACTCCATGCGGCTGTGCCAGCCAAGCCCTGCACTAATAGTGTGCCTCGGCGACACCTCCCATTTCATGCTAAAGCGTGGTTCAAACGCATTGTTGTCATTCAGCAGAAAATGTGAATAATGGAAACCAGTGTTGAACGTCAGGTTTTCCAGCATTCTGTATTGCCATTGACCGTAATACTGCATGAATTGGCTGCTCCCTTTTTGGTCGATATCAGTGATGAATCGCTGCTCACGGCCAAGCCAAAACTCTGAAAACAGATCAAAGCTCATGTGGGATACAAAGCCACCTGTTCGCAAAGTATGCCTGGCATCAAACTTCTTGTTCAATAAAACACCTCCTCGAAGGGCTGTATTCAAAAAATTTTCCCGGTAATACTCTTGAATGCGTAGCGAGTCTTCCACATATTTATTATGATGCGCAGAATAAGTAATCTGCGACTCCAGGTAGGTATCCTTGTTTAAATAAAAGGTGTGCGATATTCCGCCTACCCCCAATTTGGTGCGGAAGTCCTCATTATAATAGCTGCCATTTTCAGTATTGGCTTTAATCAGGTCTGCGCTGGCACCACCTAACCCCCAAATGCTAAATGAGCCAGCTTTTTTGGTTGGGAGGTGAACTTTAAATGACAAGTCCTGAAAAACGATTTCTTCGTCCTCCCCTAAAATTTTCACACCGATGTTATCGAAAAGGGCCAGGGTTGAATATCGATAATTAGCGAGGTAGGAGGCCTTTGAATCCTTACCAAATGGGCCCTCTGCTGCCATGGCTACTCCCAGTAGTCCGGCTTGAAAGGCATACTCCCGCTTGTCTGTATTGCCTTTTCTTAGTTTGATGTCAAAAACGCCACTGAGGGCATTACCATATTCTGCTGGAAAAGCCCCCGTATAGAAATCGGAATTTGCCAACATACTTGAGCTCAACATGCTGATTCCACCACCTGATGAACCGTCCTCTGCAAAGTGGTTGGGGTTGGGGATTTCTATCCCCTCAATCCTCCACAATAATCCTTTTGGAGAATTACCCCTGATGACGATCTCATTCAATACATCGTCACCGCCACCCCGTACACCAGCAAATGACAAAGCTGCCCTGGCAGGGTCGTCAAAAGTTGCCGCATACCTGCTGGTTTCTTCCACACTGAATGACAGCGCACTTATTGCGGCCATTTCATTCAATGGTTCCCCCTTGTTTTGCTCATCCGCAGAAATTACAATTTCATCAAGCTTGACCAACGATTCTCTCAGTGGAATATCCAGAATGACTTCCTTACCTGAGCCAACCAAAACTTCAGGGATGACAAGTTCTTCGTAGCCGATAAATGTCGCTTTGATGTTGTGGCGGCCTACCGCCACATTTTCAATTTTAAACCTCCCGTAGAGGTCAGTCGTGGCACCTTTAATGGGGTCGGTACCAATTACAACTACATTCACGCCAATGATGGGTGAGCCGGATTGGGCATCTTTTACCTGCCCTTTGATAGTTTGGGTTAACTGCTGGCCATGCAGGTGAAAACAGGCCATAGCCAGCCATAGCAAAATTGATTGCTTCATTTTTGATTGTCCTTTTATTTTGAGTTTTTGACCTGAGCCTAACTTAAGGCCCGTTTAAAAAATAAGGTCTGGTTTAATGAATAGAAATCCATAATTTCTGAACATCGGCCTAATGACGCCCAAGTTTTATAAAGGTTTCTACAGGTGTAAATATTTTTTTGATTGTCTTGGAAATAGCTGAGTTGTACCAGTAGAAAGACATGAACAAAATCGGATGAAGAATTAGTACCGTCCTAAAATTTATTTTATTGAGGGGAATAAAGGAGTTCGGTATACCGGCGGAAGTGTGGAAAAAATTGTAAAGAGAAGTGCACTTAAAATTGGACTTAAAAAAAACGTTACTCCGCATATGTTACGGCACAGTTTTGCAACTCATTTATTAGAGCAAGGAACCGATTTAAGGAGCATTCAAATGCTTTTAGGGCATAATTCATTAAAAACGACTGAAATTTATACTCATGTTGCAACTGCCCATTTGGTTGGTATTCAAAACCCCTTAGATTAGTCGGTCATAAGGCAAATAACCAGAATTCGAGTTCCGGTTATCCAATTGTTATGTGCTATATCCCATGAGACCACGGATATCAATTTTATTACTCGCTTTTGTTCTAACCAACTGCAGTCTTAAAGATGGTTATTACTACAATAAAGGAAGGGATTTCATGGACGCTAAAGAATACGAAAATGCTATTGAGGCATTCCGGATGGTTAGCCATGAACATCCTATATCACCGGATGCGTTTAATAACATTGGTTGTGCTTTATTAAACCTTGAAAGATATGATGAAGCGGTTAGGGAGTTCGATTTAGCCATTAAACACA
This sequence comes from Cyclobacteriaceae bacterium, assembly GCA_040222875.1. Lineage (GTDB taxonomy): Bacteria > Bacteroidota > Bacteroidia > Cytophagales > Cyclobacteriaceae > JAJCYL01. The sequence continues at coordinate 20,204 of JAVKCG010000039.1, forward strand.
ATTCTCAGCATTTTGAAGCTTACATGAACAAAGGGTTAGCATTGTTCGAATTAGGAGAGATCAAAGAGTCGGTAGAATTCAATAACAGAGCAATTGAAATAGAACCCAATGATTCTCACAATTACATTAACCGAGGGACCTCATATCGAACTTTGAATTTAGATCAAAAGGCTCTCTATGATTATGAAACAGCTTATGATCTTGATCCTTCGCTTCCATTGGCTCTCGGCAACTTGATTACAATTCACAAGAAACTTGAGAATTGCAATGAAGTTCTTAGACTCTCTAAACTTTATATTTACAAGCATGGATCGAGGAATGACCTGGAAGAAATTGTGAAAGATTGCGCATCTCTTGTTCCTGATTGTGAATAAAGGACATAACAAGATGTAAAATTCAGCCGCTTCTTCACTTACACAGGCTTCTCTACATAATCCTCCGCTCACCTGCTTCATTGGAACCACAGCAATCACTGAAACAATAGTAATACTCATCATTTAACTTGTGGAACGCAGCTCTTAACTCTAACCGTAGCGCACATTCAGAAGATTCGCTAGGTTAGTAGTTATAAGAAATAACAAGCGGCCGCATTTTACACAGGTCGTTACAGCGCATTATCTTCTCAACGCATATCTCTCGAACCAACTTGACGTGAAGTAACTTTTAAGTTACCTTTGTCGTATGAACAAGATCCGAGAGGTCATTGCTTACAAACACTATTTTGAGGAATTCCTTAGTAAGCAACCTATAAAGGTTCAAGACAAGGTTTTCAAAATAATAGAAGCGATTGAAACCCTCGAACGAGTTCCTAGCAACTATTTAAAGCATTTAGCTGGAACTGATGGCTTATATGAAGCAAGAGTTAAATTGGGATCGAATATTTGGAGAGTGTTCTGCTTTTTTGACGAAGGACGATTGGTGATTTTGTTAAATGGATTTCAAAAGAAAACTCAGAAAACACCCAAATCTGAAATTGAGAAAGCTTTAAGATTAATGAACGAGTATTATCGAGATAAAACGAACGAACATGGAAACTAAATCTTGGAAAACCATAAAGGATGACGTCTACGGAAAAAAGGGAACTTCAAGACGTGACCAACTGGAACGTGAAGCTGAGGGGTTAAAAGTTGGACTTTTATTGCGTCAGGCACGAGAAGATAAACACCTAACTCAGCAGCAGCTTGGTGAACTTGTTGACAAGAAACGAACCTATATTTCTAGAGTGGAGAACGATGGTAGTAACCTAACTCTCAAGACACTTTATGACATTGTTGAGAAAGGACTTGGAGGAAAAGTAACTATCAGCATTGATCTATAAAACAGCGCTGTAGCAAACGCTAAGTCGGCAGATGTCTGCTGAGCCATCTGCCTGCTGATGAGGAACTCGTCCACTTCGGCACACCTTCTGAGAGTTCAGTGTTTTCTATTTTTTCTCTGGTTCTGGAGAATGACTTATGGAACGCATCTGTACTTGGGAGTTTGTCGGGGTGGTGCACCATCGTTACTTTTATCGTTACTTGGCAAGTTTCGGACATCCGACGCTTAGCTAGGCGTTAGCGACAAAAATAAACCCTGTTCGAGTTTGAAAATTTAGTTGATAATTCTACTCTTTACTCCGCTTCCCAGGCTGATAAGTCTCTTCTGCCCTTTGCTCCACATCCTCCCTGTAAAATGCGACATCTTTAAACTCTGCATCAGCGTACATTTGAGCTTGATCAAAGAAATGGGGTGAATCAGGGTTCCCACTTTGGCCTCCAGCCAAAAGGCTTTTAGCCCTGAGTTTATCCCCGAACTCAACTACAGCTACGAAGCTATTGCCCCGGGTGCCGTAGAGTTTTTTAGTTGAGTGATCTGAGCGGTCACCGTATGCTGCCAGTGCACCCCAGTTTCCAGATGCCATTCCAACCGGCAGGCTTGGCTTTGAATCATCAAACTTTGGTGTGATAAAATTATTGATTCTTTGAAAGCGGTTGATCTCACCCCATGGAGTGTTCCACTTGCCAAAGTCTGCAGTGAGTTTTTCAACTGTTTCTTTCAAGATATCAAGCCGCTCAGCAACCGGTGATTGATTGGCATAATATTCAAATCGCTGCATGGTGTGCATTCCTGCGGGTGCCAGCCTCTTGCTTTCATAGATCGTGGCATAAAAATGAGCCAATGACATAGCCACCGATTCTTTGGAAACCATAAAATCCCAATTTCGCAGGGCTTCAATTGCGCCCTCCAGTGTTGCATCCTTATCTGCCGCATCGTCATATGCTTTTACTAATCCGGGAATTAGAACTTCAAAACCCGGGAGGTATGGATCATATCCAAGTTCAATGAGCTTGTAAAGGGTCATGCCTCCATCTACCTGTTCCAGCAAAGAGATGGCATGCACCCCACGGTAATTCTCCGGCGCTGTGGCCATGTAATATGGGTAATCCTCCACCTTAGGACTATTTTCAGCCGCACTGGTAAATGGAGTAGAATTGCAATTCTGAACCCAGCCGTTATCAGGGTTGATCACTTTGATGGCTTCCTCAACTTCATGCAATCCTTTCCAATCAGTGGCGGTGTTACTGCCATCAACTGGTTTAGAAAAATCGAACTCGACATCCCGCTTTGGGATAAAATTGCCATGATAGTAGGCTATGTTGCCATCCGCATCAGCATACACTGTGTTGTTGGATGAGTTTGTTTTGTACTCCATCATTTCAGCAAACCCCACTAGACCATCTTGTTTAGTTCTGATGAACGATTGTTGCAAAGCATCCACTGGCTCCCACATCATTGCTGTTGCGACCCATTTACCATCAATTTGATGGGTTATTGGTCCGTGATGGGTGCTATAAATTGTAAAAGTTTTCTCTTTAAGCTCACCAGCCTCCTTAAACTTCAGTGTAACTTCCTGAGATTCAACTGGTCGAATTTCATCACCGTATTGATACGTCAGCTGTCCATCTTCTTCAGAAATGGTCTCGATATATTCGTCAATAACATCGACGTAGGTAGAGGTGTGCATCCATCCGGTTTTTTCATTGAACCCCTGGTAGATAAAAAATTGACCCCATGTTACGGCACCATAGGCGTTAAGGCCTTCATCGCTCACCATGTGGACCTCAGGCCTGAAATAAAATGTTGTATGGGGGTTTATGAGCAGCATCGCATTTCCTGATTCAGTAAGTTGACCAGAAATTGCAATACCGTTGGAGCCCCGTGGTTCTTCTAATGAGTATTCCTCAACGTCGGAAAATGCTACTGATGGATTATTTCCATAAAACGCTTCAATTTTATTTGTGGAGACCCTTTCGATATCCCCACCAATTGAGCCCTCAGTGAAGTACATGGTCATCCATGGCTCAAACCTGGTGAGAAGCATGGGTTTTACATCTGGATGTGTGTGCATGTAATAATTAATCCCATCAGCCCACGCCTGACACAGCTTCTTCAACCAATCAGGACTGCTTTCATAGTTCTCAATTGCTTCAGCCTGGGTTATGAAAAGCCTCGCCCTCAAATCGCTATAAAGTTGACCTTCACCTTCAACTTCGGCCAATCTTCCAATGGCCCAAACATAGTTCCGCTCCACCCGTTGAAAGTCATCTTCGCATTGGGCATAAACCATCCCAAAGACGGCATCAGCATCTGTTTTGCCATAAATATGTGGCACACCATAGTTATCTCTAATGATGGTGATATCGTCTGCCTGTGCCTCCCATTTGGCTAGATCAGGGTTTGCATTATCAGGCGCCGAACATGCAATAAAAAATAACAGATGGAGGTAGGTCAGTTGCTTCATTTCTTGGGTTAGTTTAAAAGTTCAATATCAAAGCAATATTCTAGAATGCAAAATGATTTTACTTGGATTTACTGACCCATAAATTATCCCTTACCGCAAACCTCCAGGGTCTATGGGCATCTTCTTCTGCGTAAGCTACTCCAACCCTTGGGCAAGCAATCATATCATCTATCGAAAAAGACACTCCCCTGTCTTCTATCCAAATCTCTTCACCCAATAAATCAGCACCATATAATTTCGTAGTAATACCCAGGGCTTGAGCCATCGAACCAGGTCCAGCTGTGAGGCTAGGTTGTAAGCTTTTCTTTTTTCGGCGATCCATCATGATCTCCACTCCTTCCACAGGTTCAATAGCCCTAATTAATACAGCATCTGCCAAACCATCGACATTGGTTGTTACATTGAATAAGTGATGGATGCCATAGCACAGGTAAACGTATGATTTGCCACCTTCCAAAAACATTATTTCTGTGCGCTTCGTCCGACGGCCATTATTTGCATGACAGGCCTTATCGTTTCTGCCTGAATAAGCCTCTGTCTCGACTATAATACCAGTTGTTAAATGATCATTAATATTCGTAACAAGGAATTTACCCAAGAGAGCCCTGGCCACTTCTGCAACATCTGACTTCAGATAGAAATCTTTACTGAGCTTCATGATGATCCATAATTTATGTGAAGTCTGATATTCATTAATAAATAAACAATTTTGCCTGATGTCATTCAAATCTGAAATTTTGGCATTTATAAAGTCAGTTTATGCCGGTGAGATTAAAGACTTAGGTTTCAAAATTGAGCTTCCGGCCTTGAATAGGCAATTGATACTTCAACCGATTCCTAGAAACCTACGAGATGAAAAGGCACGGGAGAACTTTAATAAGAGCGCTAATTCGATTCGAATTTGGGAGGATCAGTGGATAACAAAAGGCACCGTTGTTCAATCCAGGTTGAGGTCACTTTTTAATGAAACCATAAGTATTTATGGCCGGGAAACCACGGTGGTTAAGCTGACACAACCACAACTTGATGAGTTTCTGGAAACCAATCACTTGATGGGTACTACTAAGGCCAAAACGAAAATGGGTTTAATCAACAACAAAAGGTTGGTAGCCGCAGCTTCATTTGGCAAACCTCAAACCATCAACCGGGACGGTAAAAAATTTCAGTCTCATGAGCTCATTAGGTATTGTAACAAAAATGGTTGTTCTGTAATTGGTGGATTAAGCAAACTCTTGAACCATTACATTAGCGATAGAACACCAGATGACATCATGACTTATGTCGATCTTGAATGGTCGTCGGGGGAAAGTTTTAAGAGCCTGGGGTTTGAAAATGAAGGACGGACACCAGCTCAAGAATTTTGGATTAAGCCTAGCGAAATGGTTCGACATTATCCGCACCGTCTCGTCAAGGCTGATCTACCAAATGATCCTGAAAAACTACATTCCCTGGGTTACTTTAAAATTTGCAACGCAGGGAATGTGAAACTATTGATGAAATTGAAATAGCTATTTGGTGAAGGTGAGCTCCAGTGAAATTACCAGTGCCTCATCAGTTCCATCATCATCGAAATCATCAAAATCTGATTCATCGAACCCAAGGACAAGCGTAGATGAATTCAGTGAAACTACTTGTAACTGGTCTCCAGATGTTTCACCAGCTTCTGTAAGCGTCAAAGTACTGCCAACCAAAGCCCATGTTCCTGACTCGCTATCTCCTGAAAAGTTAGAACTGTAGGTGCCGTCAGCATTAAATGTAATGGTACCTGTTACGTCAAATGAAAAATCTTCTAATTCCACCTCAGCCTCTGCTTCGGTTATTCCAAGGTTATCGATAAACCATTGAATGAAATCTTCACCATCAATAGTTATCTCTAATGCTGCATCACTCACAGTCCATATACCTATTAAATCATCAGAATCTGAATCATCATCGTCGTCATCATCTCCACCACATGAAGCAACAGAAATAATCATTACTGGCAATAAAAATAACATCAAAAAATAGTTAATGAACTTTTTCATGGTAGTATTAAAATGTTTGGTTGAAATTAAAGCTACTAAATTTTCAAGACTAAATAGATGCCTGATACTTCAAAGAAATTAACGGTAATTCTGGGTCCCACTGCGCTGGGAAAAACAAAACTAGCAGTCAGCATGGCCATTGACATTGGCGGTGAAATTATCAGTGCAGATTCGAGACAAGTCTACAGGGGTTTAGACATCGGTACGGGGAAAGATTTAACAGAATACACAGTGAATGGCGTAACAGTGCCTTATCATCTAATAGATATTTGTGAACCTACCGAAGAGTACAACGTCAACCTCTTTCAGCAAGACTTTACCAAGGCATTTGAAGACATCCTGTCAAGAGGTAAGCACCCAATTCTTTGTGGTGGAACCGGTTTGTACATTCAAGCTGTATTGGAAGGCTTTCAATTTACATCGGTGCCTAAAAACATGGATTTGAGAGAGAGGTTATCCGCTCTTTCCAGAAGAGAACTTTTAAGCAAAGCCCAGACTTACGACTTTCCCGGCAACTTTAAACCAGATTTTAGTTCAACAAAAAGACTACAGAGGGCCATTGAAATAGGTGAATTTCTGAGGTCGAACAAACTCAAAACCCTAAAGCCAACGAATTTCGATTATCAGATTATTGGTTTGACAGCCTCTCGTGATGTTCGGCGCAAACGAATCAGCGAACGTCTCACCGACCGCCTTAATAATGGGCTGATTGAAGAAATTGAAGGGCTGATCGCTTCTGGAGTACCAAAACATAAACTCAGGTTTTTTGGTCTTGAATATAAGTTCGTAACCGACCATTTAGATGGACTACTCAACAGACAAGAGCTATTTGAGAAGCTGGAGATCGCTATACATCAATTTGCTAAGAGACAAATGACCTGGTTCAGAAAAATGGAAAGAGAAGGCTATGAAATTAAATGGGTTGAGAAAAGTCAGATATGATATTGGTGATTGATAAATTATCCCATAGTCCTCGTCTAGCCAAATCCGCAGTATAAGGGTTTTCAAATTTTTAAGATGAGCCAAGAATACTTTACAATGAATTTCGACTATTCTTTAAATTATTATTTGTCTTTACCCTCAAACCAAAGTAATTAACAAATAATTAAAGCACAGAGCCTGGCTATTTGGTAAAAGGTTTGGCTCTTTAGTCTTAAGAAATTCTTTCGCAATTTAACCAAACAATCAATTGTTGACTCTAAATCATCTTGGTTAAACTACTTTTTCGCTTCTGCTCACAAGTAAGCACAAAATAATCATGATTGGCATCAAAATCATATTTAAGAAACAAACAACTCTATTCAATTTAAGTGAACTATGACAAGTTATTGTACCAAACATTAGTATTGCACCATTAATAAATTAAGCCCCATCATCGGTACTAAGTTTATTTACCATAATGGCAATACGGAAATGATATATGGCAATTAAAGGGAGGGTGAAACAAGATCTCCGTATAATCACATCTGTTCTTAAAATTATATGGAGTAGTAGTAAAAAATGGACCATAATAAGGATTGGCTTATTATTTATACAAGGTTTGCTACCGCTCATAACACTTTTTTTGTTAAAACAGGTAATTGACACCATTGTTGAAATCTCGACTAACCAAGGAAATGAGGAGCTGTTAGATAGAGTTATACTTTTAATTGGTTTTTGGACATCAGCCAATATTGTATCTGCAATAGTTACCAGCTTGTCAAAGTTGATTACCACTGCTCAAGAACAAGCCCTTGCAGATCATATACAGTTTTTAATCCATAATAAATCTGTTAATCTCGATTATGAATACTATGAGGATCCTAAATACCATGATACAGCTCACAGGGCACAGAATGAATCCCTGAGCAGATGCACTGCTTTGATTTCCAGTTTTGATTCATTTATGAAAAGCACCATTAGCTTATTTGGGATTTTAGCACTCATTTTTTCTTTGCACTGGTCCATTTTCTTAATTATTATAATTGTTGTAATACCAAGTGCATTGGTACGCTTGAAGTATTCCAAAAAAATATACTTATGGAAAAAAAAGCGGACGTCACTTAACCGTCAGTCATCTTACTTTAGTAAAGTATTAACTGGGGCTAACTACGCCAAAGAGATCAGGATCTTTGGTTGGGGCAATCAGTTCATGAATGACTTTCGAAGATTAAGACGTAAATTATTTAGCGAGAAACTGAGGATAGATACACTATGGGCAAAGAGAAATTCAATTGCGGGGGTTCTTGAAGCCAGTTCAATTGGTGCGTCATATGTAATCATTATTTTTCAGGGCGTTGGCGGAAGTATAACTATTGGTTCAATTGTAATGTTTATACAAGCTGTTCAAAAAGGTCAGGGATTTTTAAAAACAGCAGTTACAGCCGCAATTGGGATTTATGAACACAAAATGTTCTTAGAGTACCTTTTTGAATTTTTAAACTTAAAACCTAAATATTCCGGTGTTCAATGCTCCAAAAAAATTCCTGAAGAGGTAAATCACATTGAACTTCAAAATGTAAATTTTCAATACCCATTTACCGGAACTAATGCCCTGACGAATATCAACTTATCAATCAATAAATCTCAAGTTGTAGGAATAGTTGGTGCTAATGGATCAGGCAAAAGCACATTAATAAAATTGATCTGTAAGCTATACAGTACATCTGTTGGTCAAATTTTAGTTAATGGTATTTCAATAAATGAATTTGAAACGACAGATTATCAAAGGCTTGTTACCGTTACATTTCAAGATTTTGCAAAGTATAATGGGTCGTTTGTTAAAAACATCACAGGTCAATCTGCCAAAAATGAGTCTGAAAAATTTACTGAAGCGAGTAAAATATCAGGTATTGATAAATTGATAGAGAGCTTCGATTCAGGGCAAAAAACCAAATTGGGAAAATTATTCAAAGGAGGCAAGGAACTTAGTGGAGGTCAATGGCAAAGGGTTGCATTGGCAAGAGCGCTATACAAAAATTCCCCAATCATTATCCTTGACGAAGCTACAAGTCAATTAGATGGTGAAGCTGAAAGTCAATTAATAAATAGCCTCCACGGTATAAAAGAAGGGAAGATTATTTTACTCACAAGCCATCGGTTGACCAATATTATTGACTGCGATCAAATTGTGGTGATGGGTAATGGGAAAATTGTTGGAACAGGAACCCACGCTCAGTTATCATCATCCAACCAGTATTACAAGGACTTGTTTTCTAAACAGCTTAAATTTCAAAATCTCAGCTCACCCAATTCCCAATTCTGAAGTTGAGAATTTGATTTACTGCCTTAATTTGAGTTAGCAATTTTGAGCGCTCAGTTACAAACTTAAAAATCTTATAAACGGTCATTTTACCAATAGAAACAGTAGGGTTTTTGGCTTCAAAATATATTTCATTGTCAGCCATAAGCTGCCCATAAAAAGATTCCACAATCACCTCATCTTTTTTTAACCCATAAGTTCTCCATACCTCATTACACCAATGAACGGCATACCATTCTTTAGGAATATTTATCTTCTGGTGACGCAACGCCTGAATTACAATATAACTGTCAATATTGGTCATCCCCCGCTTTATATACTTTGATAGCCCCCAAACCTCGATTTGGTTTACCAGAATCTTTATGGGACGCATCCAATCCTTATTGGTTTTATCCACTAGATTTTTTGTTTCCTGATAAGCTCTTCTCATTGCAGGACATTTGATTGGAGTTTTCATTATCCGTCCAGTAAGTGGCATTAAATCATGATCTGGAAAAACATATGGCTCTGTAAAGTCAAAAGGCCTCAAACAGGTGATGTCCATATCAACCCACCAGCCACCAACATCATGTAATAGTTTATACCTAAACAGGTCAGAAAACCCAGCTACACTACCTTTGCCAAGGTTGTTCTTGCATAAATTCTCATATTCAAATATTTCAGATTCATGGATTATGTCGTTGGCATTTTTGATAAGCACACCAGATGGGAGTTCGGTTAAAATTTTATCATAAACCCACAAATGAAACTGATGACCATGGTTGATAAAAGAGGCCATTGTTAACAGTTCCATGCATGAAAGGCTATTGCCAATCCAAAGGCCATTAATTATTTTGTTTTCTTCTAACATACTTGTTGTAGACACCTTCTGCCCTTAACAGTAAATCCTTAAAAAACCTTATCAATGATATGATAGGGGGAATCATTCTATAAATATTGGGATAAAGATATTGGACCCTCAATATCTGGGATTTTAAATCGAAATCCTTCAAATTTCTAGCTTTTAAGGATTCTTGTTTGACTACCCGATATTCAATCATTAAATTTCCTAAAAAAGAGTTATTTATTATATCATTCTTAGCAATACCCCTGTGCCTCCATTCTTCATTTAGCCAGTGAACAATATAGTAATCACCGGGATTCTTAACTGGAAACTGCCTAAAAACATTTATTACATTCCATGAATCTGGAGGGCCCAAATCTACCCTAATCGAATTATGAAGCCGATGTTTGAACACATGCTTACTTAGTATTTTTATAGGTTTGAACCAATCCCGATTATCAGCATCTACATTAGCTGTAGCGTCTTTAAAACAATCCAGCATTAATGGGCTATGTATTGGGCATTTCATAACGTTTCCAACAATTGGCAACACATCATGTGCCCTGAATACATATGGGTCTTCAAAATTCAAAGGCTTAATACATGTTACATCCATATCTACCCACCAGCCACCCTTTTTATATAAAAGCATGTACCTGAAAATGTCTGAAAACCCCGCTATGCTGCCTTTGCCATGCTTATATTGATTGGGGTTTTTGTAATAAAAAATTTGATCCCCTCCTATAATCTCATTCGCATCTTTCAAAGAAACACCGCAAGGGATTGGTGTCTCAATATCTTCATAAACCCATAAATTAAAACTGTGACCATGCTTAACAAATGACGACAAAGTTAGAATTTCTATGTAGGATAACTTATTGCCAACCCAGAGGCCATTGATGACTTTATTATCACTTGTGAGGTTATTGAGTTTCATCTAAAATCAAAATTTCGCATTGACATGATACACTTCATTGTAAATTGGGTGCTGAATTTTCCAATTACTTTAATGCACATCCCAGATTTAGAAAATGACATAAGCGAAATTAAATACTTCGGTGTTGGAATGTTCAAGACAGGAACAAGAACGTTAGGCTCCTGTTTTAAAATTCTTGGGTATAAGCATCAATCGTATAATATACCCGCCTTCAAAGCTTACCTTTCTAACAACACGGACATCGCTTATCAAATAATAAATAAGAAAGAGACCTTCGAAGACTTCCCCTGGTTGCTAATGTATGAGACCTTAGCTGATAAGTACCCTGATTCAAAATTTATTTTAACTGAACGAAAGAACCCAAAAGTTTGGTTTAAGAGTTTTAAAGCGCACTTGGTTGAGCTCAAGAAGCATGACCAATTTTTGAAAATGTTTCAACTTAGTTTTAAAATAACAAATTGGGACAATTTTATTAAGGATGAAACTGCTATAATTAAAGTTTACAAGATACACTGCCAAACAGTAAAAGAGTTTTTCAAAAACCAGCCTAACAGGCTCTTAGTTGTCAGCTGGGACAGTGGCGACGGATGGGCAGAGTTGTGTGGTTTTTTAAATAGACCAGTACCTGATAAACCCTTTCCATATATTGGTAAAACAAAATTCATAAGTAAGTTAAAAGTAGGTTTATTGGATTGGCCCTTAATATCACCATCCAATATTAATACTAGGTCGCAAATTGATTCAATGAGCAAATATGTGATTTACTGTACACCACGGACAGGTTCTACATACCTTGTTCAACTTTTAATGAATAACGATGGATTAAAATCATATGGCGAGGTTTTTATCCCAAAACCAAAAAACAATAAAGGAGTTCTCAAAAAAAAGGAGTTCTTCTACCATTATGCGAGAAAAAATCTTGTAAAGCGGTTTGAAAGATTCTTTTTTAAACATCAAGTCATCCGGGAATTTTTGACTTCTCTTGCTCAAGAGGAAAAAGCATGGGGTTTTAAAATGATGGTTTCTTATACATCTAAGTACCCTTCGTTAATAAGCTATCTAAAAAAAGAGAATTTTAAGGTTATAGTTTTAAAAAGGAGAAATACTTTAAAACAATATTTGTCGCTGTTAAACGCTTTAAATACCGGGGTTTGGCATCAAAGAGATCTTAATTTAAAGCAACAAGCATTTAAATTGGACAGGCATGAACTCTGGCTTGGGTTGAATAAAATAAAAGAGCAAAATGAAGAAATTGATCAATGGTTCGATGGGCAGACTACACACGATATTTGGTATGAAGATATGATTGCAAAACCACGAGAAACAGTGCAAGATTTGTCTAATTTTCTGGATGTCAAACTATCTATAGTTGAAAAGCCAAGCTTAGTTAAAATTATGCCAGATGACCTGCAGAAAATAATCTATAATTATGAAGAAGTGAAAGGGTGGCTTATGGGAACAGAGTTTGAATATTGCTTAAATGAATCTGCTTCAGGCTAATTGCTGAGATCATAATGCACAAAAATACACCAAATTTTGTTTGTATTGGAGCACAAAAGGCAGGTACAGGTTGGCTTTATAAGAACCTGAACCTTCATCCAGATGTATGGCTTCCACCTATCAAAGAAATCCACTTCTTCGATAGGGACAATAATACTTCTCACTTAAAACGAATTCTAAATAAAGATTCTAAGGCTTACCTTTCCATTAATCAATTAAAATCTATTGTTAAGGCAACGTTAAATTTCAAATGTGATATACCTTGGCTTTTAAACTATTTTTTCTATCCTCATAATCCTAATTGGTACTTAAAAATTTTTAATCCTGCTAAAGGTCGTGTTACAGGAGAACTAACACCAGCTTATGCTATTCTGGAAAAAGTTAATATCCTACCTCTTCAAAAATTAAATCCCGATATCAAAATAATATACATAATTCGAAACCCTGTTGACAGGTTAATGTCGCAGGCAAGGATGTATTTCGCTAGAAATAAAACTGCTAAAATTAGTTTTGATAAATTTTTCAATAAGTCTAATCCGTTAGCACATATCAATTATGTTAAAAACCTCAAAACCTGGCAATCAGTTTTCCCTGAAAGCAATATTCTAATCTTGTTCTTTGATGAATTAGAAAATGACCCAATTCGCTTTTATTTTAAAGTGCTAAACTTCTTAAATCTTGATACAAACGGAATCCAAATACCAAAACAAATCAAAAAGAAAAGAAACAGTTACTCATTCGCAATTCCAGAGAGATATGAAATCCAACTCTATCAAGAACATGACAAACTATTTGACGAGTTGGATGATTTTTTCAAAAACGAGTATTCCAAAAAATGGAAACTTCGAAAAGATGCTATAGTAACTCAGTTCAAAAAGGACTAGAAACAGTTATTTGTAATTTCTTATCATCCAAGCAACATAATCCCCAATCGATACATTATTCGTTAATGAAATAGATACGTATTTCGCCTATCTTTGCGGCTTTAAAAATTTTATCGAATTAGTTTTTTCCTTTTCAACATGAAGCAACTTCTTTTCTTATCATTCATAATTGCCCCCTTGTTATCATTTTCCAACGGTTATCAAGGCTTGACCAATGGTGTTGAAGAACTCCGGAAAAAGCAAAAGTCAATGGCGACACCTGATGTGCCGGGAAATTTAACCGTTGACCTTGGGTTCAACTTCCTTTTCAACAAAGCCCCGGCAATGCAAACTAAATTTTGGGGATCAAAATCAGCGGGACTTTACTACACTTTCCAACTCAACCCAAAAGGCACATTCTTTTCGATAAATACCGGTTTGGGTCTGGGCCTTGAAAAATATGCGTTGGAAGATGACATTACCTTGTCAACAACAGAAGACGCCACATTGGGAAGAGTTGCAACAATAGATACTCTGGCCGCCTCTCTCAATGGTAAGAAGTCAAAAATTGCAGCAAATTACCTGGAAATTCCTCTTGAAATCAGAATTTACACCAATACCACAAATCGGGAAAAGGGCGCCTATTTCTCGATGGGTGCCACAGCGGGTATCCTATACCAATCATTTACTAAAGTGAAATTTTCAGAAAATGGCGTCGATTCAAAAGTGAAAAACAATACAGACTTTGAACTCAACCCGTTCAGGGCCACAGCAATCTTCAGGATTGGCACCAGGGGCTTCAACGTATTTTACCGATTTGGCATAACTGAATTGTTCGAAGATGGAAAGGGGCCCAATGGTGCTAAAACGAAATTCAACACATTCGGCATCTCATTTATAGGATTCTAAAAAATGGATTCTCTCACCCAGTTTGTACTGGGCGCATCTGTTGGTGAGGCAGTATTAGGAAAAAAAGTTGGCAACAAAGCCATTGTTTGGGGTGGCATTGCCGGCACTATTCCTGATCTGGATGTATTCTTAAACAATTTTTATAATGAAATTGATGCGTTGCTGCTGCACCGAGGGTTTTCCCATTCAATTTTCTTTCCGATTTTGGCAGCACCAATCCTTGGTTTTTTAATTTCTAAAATCCACAAAGATGTTGGTGCAAAACAGTGGTCCTTGCTGTTTTTTTGGTCTCTTATTACCCATCCCCTTTTAGATTTATTTACTGGATATGGTACAGGTTTATTGGTGCCTTTTTATAATGTCAGGTTTCAATTAGATACCATTTTTATCATTGATCCCCTTTACACACTGCCTCCTTTGGTTGCAGTAATTAGCATTTTATTCATCAAGAGGAACAATGTAAAAAGAGCTCTGGTATTGAAAATCGGATTGGTCATTTCACACCTTTACCTCTGCATTACAATATTTAACAAATTGTATGTGGATTCCATTGTTATTGAAAACATTGAAGAGGAACAGATTGTTGCAAAGAGGTTCATGACCTCACCATCACCATTTAACAACATCTTGTGGTGGGCCTTGATTGAAAAAGAAGATGAATTTTTAGTGGGTTACATTTCTTTACTGGATTCGCAAAACAATATTGAATTCAAATCCATTGACAAAGGCCATAACCTTATTTCAGGCCTAAAACCTAATGCTCAAATTGAAGTATTAGAAAAATTCACAAAGGGGTATTTCGTTGTCAAACCATCAGGTAATAACCTCATTTTTAATGATTTACGCTTTGGTACCGTGGCCGGCTGGTTTGATTTATCTAAAGATTACATCTTTTCATTTGATATACAGGAGATCAATGGCAATATTTACGTAAAACGCAGACCAGCCATTCGGGATCTTTCCAAAGAAGATTTCAACCGGCTGCTCACCAGACTTAAAGGAATTTAAGCAATGGGAAAAACAGCCCTTATTGCAGGAGCCACTGGCTTAATAGGCCGGGAGCTAGTAAAGTTAATATTAAGCGACCCTTATTATGATAAAGTAAAAGTAGTTGCCAGAAAAGCTACAGGGCTACATGATGATCGGCTTGAAGAAATCATAATCGACTTCGAAAACTTAGAAGAGCATAAAGAGAGATTATCAGCTACACATTATTATGTTACGCTTGGCACCACAATGCGACAAGTCAAGACTAAGGAAAATTTCTATAAAGTCGATTTTGGGTATCCATACGCCCTTGCAAAAATTGCCAAAGAAGATGAAGTTTTTGAAAAATATCTGTTAGTTACAGCTTTTAAAGCATCATCCGAATCGATGATTTATTACAACAGGGTGAAGGGGCAGCTTGAAGACGCACTGAAAGCAATAAAACTACAATCCCTTCACATTTTTCAGCCGTCACTGCTCATTGGTTTTAGGCCTGATTTCCGAATTTTCGAAGAGGCAAGTAAAATCATTATGCCAATACTTGTTGCACTGAGCTTCGGTCAAATCAAATTCAAGGCTATTGAAGGCATTACAGTAGCCAAAGCCCTATTGAAAGTTGGAAAAGAAGGCATTGATGGGGTTCACACTTATCCTTCGCACATCATTGAGGAGCTCTCCAAATCAAGTCTACCCCCAGAGGAAATAGCAAGATGATAGCTGTAATACAGCGTGTTTCTGAAGCCTCAGTTAAGATTGCAAACCAGGTAAAGGGATCAATTGGTGCTGGGATGATGATTTTACTGGGTATCGAAGAAACAGATTCGCAAGAGGACATTGATTGGTTGTCCAGAAAAATCGCCAACCTTCGAATTTTCGATGATGACGAGGGTGTGATGAACAACAGCCTACTTGACATCAATGGAGAAGCCCTCGTTATCAGTCAGTTTACGTTACATGCAAGTACAAAAAAGGGTAACAGGCCCTCCTACCTTAAAGCCGCTAAACCTGAAATATCAATTCCATTATACCAGTCTTTTTTGAAAACATTCAATGACGTTTGCCCTACACCGGTTAGGTCTGGAGAGTTTGGGGCTGATATGAAGGTAAGTCTAATAAATAATGGTCCGGTGACAATTATCATTGATACAAAAAATAAACAGTAACTGCACATTTTGTGGAATTACTTCTACAGCATTAATGCATTAACATTATCTAAGACTTTCTAAACGCGGAAATGCACTTTGGTAGGGTTTTTTCAATAATGACGATCAAATCAAAATGAGAAAACCAATGAAAACGATCAATAGACAAGTGCTTTTTGCAATAGCAATTAGCGGTATATTTTTAATTGCTTCATCATGCGGTGAGGCTAAGAAATCAGATGAGGCCAAGGCTGTAGAAACGGCTGTCGACAAAATCCAGGATGAACGTTCGAAAGTTCTAGAGGAATTAGACGTAATTAAAGATGAACTTGCCGATAGACTTGAAAAGGCCAATGGAGATCTAAACGCAGCAAAGGAAGAGACAAGGGACGATATGCAAAAGGCCGTTAATGATATTGAGGCCAAAATTGCCGAGACTGACGCCACGATAGAAAAAGTGAAAAATGCCACAGAAGATACTTGGGCTGATATAAAGGTTGAAGCGGATAAATTTAAAGGAGACGTAACCGAGGCACTTGATGAACTAGGTGACAAGATGTCAGAAATTATTCCTGAAGAAGAACCAGAGTGATCACACACAACATAAATCAATGCATACAGGCTGGGCGAACCCCCGGCCTTTTTTATTTTTGGCTTCTATGAAAGGCTGCTTTTATTTAATCTCAATAGCTCTGGCGTTTAATGCTTGTAATTCAAAGAATCAAATGGATAGAAAACCCCGCAATTGGGACGAAACCATTGCCTACGAAATTTTTGTGCAATCATTTGCAGATTCAAATGGTGATGGCATTGGGGATTTAAAAGGGGTAGAGTTAAAACTAGACTACCTCGCTGATCTGGGGATATCAGCAATTTGGCTAATGCCCATTAACCCCTCCCCTTCTTATCACAAATATGATGTCACCGACTATTATGGTATACATCCCGATTACGGCACTATGCAGGACCTTAAAAGCCTGATAGCAGCTGCGCATAATAAGGGCATAAAAGTTATTATCGATCTGGTTGTGAATCATTGTAGCTCCCAACATCCATGGTTTCAGGTGGCCTTAAAGAATCCTGAATCAAAATATAGAGATTACTTCATCTGGAAAACCGCTGAAGAAACTGAATCTGAAAACATCGCAACCAAAGAAATTTCAGCAGATTCAGACAACATTAATCAATGGGGTGAGATTGAAGGATTTGATGAACGCTATTTCGCTTTCTTTTCTCCGGCTATGCCTGACTTAAATTATGACAACCCGGATGTCAGAAACGCCATATTTGATGTTGGCAGGTTCTGGTTGAGTGATGTGGGAGTAGATGGATTTAGATTAGATGCAGCAAAGCACATTTATCCAGAGAATAGATATGCCGACAATCTGGCTTTTTGGAAGTATTTCCGAACTGAAATGGAAAAAGTGAACCCCGATGTTTTTCTTGTCGGAGAGGTTTGGGATTCCGCTGAGGTTGTGGCCCCATTTCTAAAAAGTCTGCACTCTAACTTCAATTTTGACCTTTCTGAAGCCATTATCAACTCAGTTAAAACAGGAAAGCATAGTGGCCTCATCGATAAGTATCAAGCTATCAATAAGCTATACCAACAAGCATCCCAGGATTTTGTTGATGCAACATTTCTGTCAAACCACGATCAAAACAGGGTGAGGTCGCAGGTTGGTACTATCAAAAAAACCAAGTTGGCTGCATCAATTTTATTGACTTTACCCGGAACACCATTTATTTATTATGGAGAGGAAATTGGTATGCAGGGCAAGAAACCAGATGAATACATTCGTGAACCTTTCGTTTGGGATAGATCAGACTCATCCAAATATCAAACAGCATGGATCGACCTTAAAAACAACCAAAATCTGGTTCCTATGGATTTACAATTAACAAGGGACAGTTCTGTGTTGAATCACTATAAAGCATTAATTAATCTAAGGAATACAAATGCCCCATTGAGGAATGGTCAGTTATTGGAAATTAATAACCCCAATGAATCCATACTTGGGTATAAAAGGGTACTGAATCAAAATGAAATACAAGTTTTTCATAATTTAGGAACTACAGTAGTTAAGATTCCGGTATTAAAATCTGAGATACTGTTTAGTAGTCATCATCAAAGCACTATCACCAACTCAGAGCTCACAATAGCCCCGCAATCTTCAGTAGTTTTAAAGTCTAATTTTTAGATATTAGTCAAATATCTGATATTAGGGACTCAAACAAACCAACCTCGGAAATGGACAATAAGACAAGGAATGTACTCAAAATGGTTGCAGTCATAATTGTACTGCTCATGGTGTTGATGGATCTAAATTTTGTAGTTATCCCGATGCTTGTTGCATATAAATTCTGGCTAGTTGTAATTGCTTTCGCAATGATGTTAATTGCCGGCAAATAACCCACAACCCCATTATGATATTAACAACAACACATACAATCGAAGGGAAGCAAGTTTCTCAATATTTAGGCATAGTAGCAGGTGAGGCCATTATTGGTGCCAACTTATTCAAAGATGTTTTTGCCAGCATAACTGATGTAGTTGGAGGTCGCTCATCCTCATATGAGAGAGTATTAGTAGAAGCAAAAGATAACGCTCTTCAGGAACTCGAAATGAGAGCTAAAGCTATGGGAGCAGATGCCGTAATTGGAGTAGACCTTGATTACGAAACCATTGGCTCATCAGGAAGCATGCTGATGGTGAGTGCTAATGGCACAGCAGTCAAGTTGAATTAAGTAAATCAAATGAGGCTTGGCAATCGGTTTTCGCCGATATTAATATTTCTTATAATAAGTTGTAAACAACCTCGCACAAACCTCGAAGGTTGGTGGAATTTTGATCCTCTGGTGAAACATGTTTATGACACGATTTCAAGGGACTATGACCTGGATACACAAATTGAGAAAATTGCGGTAAAAAGCGATTCTGGGGCTATCATAATCCTTTTTAAATCAGATTCTATTATAGGATATGAGCCATACACTACGGTTAATATTGCTGAATTTTACTTTGACAATGCTACACAAGGTGTATTATCCAATTATGAACTTGATACCGCTATTAGAATTCCACTAAATGATAAATTGGATTATAGGGTGTATGCTAGAAATTATAACTTTTCTCTTTACAAAAAGAACGATCGAACCTACTTATTAATTGACCATGGGTTTAATCAATTTGGGAGAAGTATTGATACCTTAGAATACAAAATCATATCTCGTAATGAAATTGAGATTAAAGGCAAGAAAATTCAGCGGATAAAGAGCTTCGATTGACTAAAGTACAATCCCGATAAAGGATTTGAATGCCAGCCCCATCAGGCCTGTAATTATCATAGTTAACCCAAGTCCTCTTAGGCCATCGGGTACGTTGGAGTACTTCAACTTCTCCCTGATTGCTGCGAGGGCAATAATAGCGAAGAAGAAACCCGATCCTGAGCCGAATCCAAAGGCAGTGGCCTCAACTATTGTGTAATCACGCTGAACCATAAACAGCGATGATCCAAGGATTGCGCAGTTTACAGCAATTAAAGGAAGAAAGATACCAAGAGAGCCATACAGCGCAGGTGAAATTTTTTCAATGATCATTTCAACAAGCTGCACCATTGCGGCAATTACTGCAATAAATACAATGAATTGCATGAAGGTCAGATCGATGGTTTCAAAGTTCGATCCCAGGAATGCAAGAGCGCCTTCCTTCAGAATATTTTCTTGAATCAACCAGTTGAGAGGTACTGTGATCGTCAAGACGAAAATTACAGCCATGCCCAAACCAAAGGCAGTGCTTACCTTTTTAGAAACAGCAAGAAAAGAACACATGCCCAGAAAATAGGCGAAAATCATGTTCTCAATGAAAATACCCTTGATAATTATATTTATAGATTCCATCTAACTTTTTCTTTTAATGCGATTCTACGTAGCCAGTTTTCGTTCTTTGAATCCATATGAGGACCCCAAGTATCATGAATGCACCTATAGAATCAACCATCATTCCATTAGTTGTAAAACTTGACCATCCTATAGCTTCAAATACCTTGAAATCGAAAACCGAACCCGAACCGAAGAGCTCTCTAAAGAAAGCCACCGTTAAAATAATCCAGGCGTAACCAAATCCACTTCCAAGCCCATCAAGGATTGAATCATAAGGTTTGTTGGCCATTGCGAATGCCTCCAACCGGCCCATAACAATGCAGTTGGTAATGATCAATCCAACGTAGGCGCCCAGTACTTTGAACATATCGTAGTAATAGGCCTTAAGAAATTCACTCACTAATGTCACCAACGCAGCAACCACCGCTAGCTGAACAATAATCCTAATCCTATTCGGAATGATATTCCTGATAAGGGAAATTATCAAGTTGGCAAAAACGATTACAAAAACCACAGCTATTGACATGGTTAAAGTTGGTTCCAGCTTTATGGTAACAGCCAATGCTGAACAAATGCCCAAAACCTGAACAGTAATAGGATTATCTTCATTCAGTGGGTCTGAAAGAAATTTCTTCCTCCGTTTTGACAATAACGGTTCAGATGGTTCTTTCAGAATCTCGACTGCTGATTCTTCCTGTACTAAAGTTTCCTCACTCATAATTTCAATTCCTTTTATAAAACAGCCACTCCGCCGCTTTTCACTTTATTGAAAAAATTTTGATAACTGGTCAAGTACTTCATCAACATTGCGTTTACGCCATTTCCTGTTAAAGTAGCACCCGACATACCATCTACATGATGATCATCTAATGGATCACCTTTTTCGCCTTTAATCATTTCGACGCTAACTAAGTTCCCATGTTGGTTATAAATTTTCTTACCCAGGTACCTATCCTGAATTTGATCGCTTGCAATCCTTGCCCCTAATCCAGGTGTTTCAGTTTTATGGTCAAATGACACTCCCATTATTGTATTCAAATCACTCTCAAGGGCTATAAATCCGTTAATCCAATCCCAAAGCCCCTGACCATGCATTGGAAAAATGTAAGCGATCACATTATCCCCGTCCATCGCTTGAAACACCGGGTAGAACCTTTCCTCAGCGGGGAGTTTTGAATTCTTAGCGACGTTAACTTTCTCAGCCACTAAATCTCCACCTCGTCGATCTTTTGTGACCGGGTTGCCCTCATAGTCCACTACATATGATTTCACTTTTTGAGAATATATCTCTAAAACCTGATTCGGATCCTCCTGATATGGAGTAATGTCCATGAAAGCACTTAAAATCTTTTTCTTGGTATCCAGTTCCACTTGCTTATCCTGCAAAGGCTTAAGGCTTACCGAAGTAATGGAGAGCAGGCCGCCAATCACAATTGTGAGACCGACTGCAAATAATATGATGTAAGTATTAGACTGCTGTTGCACGGTTCAATCTTCGTTTTTTGTTAGCACTAACTACGTTGTAATCTATTAGCGGAGCGAATACATTCATAAATAATATCGCCAGCATGATCCCTTCAGGATATGCAGGATTGAAAATTCTGATAAGCACCGTTAACATGCCTATTAAAAATCCATAAATCCATTTGCCTTTTTCTGTCTGGGCTGCAGTCACAGGGTCAGTGGCCATAAATACTGCGCCGAAAGCCATACCACCCATCACCCAATGGTAATGTGGCGGAAGATTCATAAACTCATTGACTCCAATTAGGTTGAATATCATGCCCATAACATATGATCCGGCAAAAACGCTCACGATTATTTTCCAGCTACCAACTCCGGTTGCAATTAAAATTAAGGCCCCAATCAGGCACATAATTGTTGAGGTCTCCCCTATTGATCCCGGTATGTAACCCCACATCATATCAAGAAAACTGAGGTTAGCAGCGTTCATCTGTTGAACTAAATTTACATCAACAGCACCTGCACCAGTTGTGCCTGCCCCTATGGCCAGGGCAGTAGCGCCAGAAAATCCGTCTACTGCAGACTGATCACCAAAATATGTCCAAACTTCACCTGATATATCGGTAGGATAAGCGAAGTATAAAAAGGCTCTCGCTGTCAATGCCACATTTAAAATGTTCATCCCAGTGCCTCCAAATGCCTCCTTTGCTATGATTACTGCAAAAATTGTGGCCAAAGCAACCTGCCACAGAGGAATGGTTGGTGGCATGACCAAGGGTATTAGCATTCCTGTTACCAGGAAACCTTCATTAATCGGATGCCTTCTTACTACCGCAAAAGCTGCCTCTACAAGACCACCAGCGGTGTAAGCAACCAAGACGACTGGTAAAACCACTTTTAGACCAATCAGGATCTGATCCATTAACTCCAGGTTTTGGCCTGTAGCAATTGAATGCTGATAACCTACATTCCATATTCCAAAAGCCAGACAAGGTACCATGGCCACCACCACGGTTATCATCATCCTTTTCAAATCAATTGCATCCCGAACCTGTACTCCCTTACTATTTGCTGTAGTGTTAGGGGAAAACATGAATGTATCACCCGCCTCGAATAGATAGTAAAGCTTTTCCAGCTTCCCACCTTTTTCAAACATGGGTTTTTGTTTATCGAGTATATCTCGCAGAAACTTCATCTATGGTCAGTGATTAACTAGTTCTTAATAATTCCAATCCTTTTCTAACAATTGCCTGTATGTCATGTTTGGATACATCAACAAACTCGCATAGCGCTAAATCTTCCTCAACAATTTCCAATAGGCCCAGTGCTTCCATATCATCATAATCTTCAGCAAGAATTGCTTTAATCAGATATGTAGGGAAAATATCCATAGGGGTCACATCCTCGAAAACCCCAGTCTGCACAAAAGCCCTTGGCTCTCCCCGGGTGTTAGTATCAAGGGTGTACTCTTTATTTGACCCGTTGATAAACGACATTAATCCAAGTGCCCTTTGGAAGCTCAGCTTGTCGGCTGTGGGCTTCATCCAGCCTAAGAATTCGTAATAATCACCTTCAGGTAAAATTGTCACCTGATGATCATAAAAACCTAGATACCCGGCTTGTTCAATTCGTTCGCCTGTTAATGGATTGCCTGAGATGTACCTCACATTTTTTGAATTGAGGTTCCCATCAACAAATTTATTAATGGAGGCACCAATGTATGTCTTGTAGTATTGAGGATTGCTTACTTCTGAACCTGTGAGGGCGATTGTCTTAGATGCGTCATACTTTCCTTCTAAGAAAAGTTTGCCTATTTGAATGACGCCATATGGGTTAACTGTCCATATTTTATCTCCTTTACCAATAGGATCGATATGATGAATCTGCACCCCAACATTGCCCACAGGGTGCTTCCCAGTAATTTTATTTACCTGTGCATTTTCGATTTGTGAAAACAAAGGTGAAACCTCGCCACCACCGTTTATATTGACATGGATTAAGCCTGATGTGAACTTGCTAAGCACATCAAGTCCTGCCTGAAAATTCTGTTCTTCTCCCTCGAAAATGAAATCGTAATCGGGTGCAAGGGGATGGGTGTCGAACGCTGAAATAAAAATAGACTTTGGTGAGTCATTCGGATCAGCTACAACGCCGAAGGGCCTTTGAACGATTTGTGGCCAAACACCACTTTTAAGCATCGCTGCCAGAGCATCGTCTTTATTTAAATTTTTAATTTCAGATATAGAGTAGGATTGGAAAGATTCGGCGCTAATTTCCTCATCAGCCAAAATTCTGATTTCTAATATCTTTCTCTTCTCTCCCCTGACTATTTCGGCCACCTCGCCACTCACCGGTGATGTATACATCACATCGGGGCTCATCTTATCATAAAAAATCGGGGTCCCGGCTTTCACATTATCACCTTCGTCAACCATCAATTTTGGTCTCGTAATAGCTATGAAATTTGTGGGTTTTAAAGCGAACGTTTCAGGTTGAACACTTTCGGCAATTTTTTTTTCGGCTTTACCGGCAAGGTTGATGTTAAAGCCTTTTTTTAGTTTAATGGTCTGCGACATATTTACCTTGTAGGGAGTCGTTAACTTATCAGTTAGGGTTGGGCAAAATTAATAAAAATTAGTTCTAATAAAATTTTTGCTTTGGTTTAAAAAGCCCCCTAAAAACCCATTTTTTGAGGATTTTTGTTTCTAAGCTGCTATTGTGAATTTTCGGTTTTAAAGTACAACTATTTAAGCTCTCTACTTGTTTGATTTGCAAAAGTCACAATCTTATCAACCTGCTCATCAAAGGTCAGATGTGTTGTGTCAATTTCAATTGCATCTTGTGCTTTAATTAATGGGCTTGCCTCTCTCGATGTGTCCTGCTTATCCCGGTCTTTTATGTTATCAATAATCTGATCAAGGCTCACCCTATGGCCTTGCTCTTCTAGTTCAATTCTACGTCGCTCTGCTCTCACCTGGACATCAGCAGTCATAAAGATTTTTAACTCTGCATTTGGAAAAACAACTGTACCAATATCCCGGCCGTCCATAACAACTCCCTTGTTCTCGCCAAGTTCCTGCTGAATTGCGACTAATTTTTCCCTAACTTTTTTTATTGCGCTCACTTCACTCACCAAACTAGACACCTCCATCCCTCTAATTTGGTTCTCTACATTTTGGTCATTGACACAAGTGTAAAATTTGCCGTTGTCAAATTTGAAAGTGATTTCAATTTTATTCAACACCTCTTTTACCTCATGACTAGCTGAACGGTTCACTTTTTGCTGGATAAAATAGTAGGTCACTGCTCTGTACATAGCCCCAGAATCAAGGTAAGTGTATCCAAGTTTTGACGCTACAGCTTTAGCTGTGCTACTTTTACCAGTACCTGAGTAGCCATCGATGGCTATGTTGATTTTCTTGCTCAATGTTCTTGTTTCAACATCAAAGAAACCGACTGCCATTAAATTATTTAAACTCTCATCTAGTTTCCATTTAAAATACCACCATTTGTGGATACGAAACTACCCTCTTCATCTATTGTTATAGACACCTCGTTGTGAACAGACCAAGCCCCTTCGAAAGTACCCTCATCATCCAACGTTCCAATGCAACGACCGCCTGCGGCGGTACCGCTTACCCAATAGACTTTAAAAAGCGTTTCTCCACCAAAATGGGCAGCATATCCTGTTGGCTTAACAATTTCATCATCATGCTCCACATTACTGACATAAGATCCACTTATCAATCCATCACTAATGATAATAGAGAAGCTAGCCACGATTGCCGAATCTAATCCAGCATGTGCTTGAAGCGTATACGAACCATTAAATACATCTGTAGAAATTCCTCCTTCGAGTGTTCCCACCTCATTTTCATCATTCACCCATTCCCCTCTTACCCCACCCGTAGCTTCAAAAATTCTGACCTCAGTAGTAAAGTCTTCAAACACAATACTAAACTCTCCTGTGGAATTGAGTTTCTCCTCAAACGGGTACTCATCAAATACTACACCGCCTACAAGCTCAGTATAGACACCATTTGCAACTCCATCATTGACTGAAAATGAAAAAGTTCCAATTGGCACTCCCAAGGATCCTCATCTGTGAGTATCACCCCTATATAGTCATTATCAAAAACTGAAGGTGTATCGGTTGGTAATTGATCATCTGGGTTGACATCATCATTGTCATCATCGTCGTCAGTGCCGCAAGCAAACACTAACGGAATCAATATCACAACAGTAATAACCATTTTAAGCATACCATTAAATTCGGTCTTTTTCATATTGATTGTTTTCAACCAAAACTACAGAACCAGCAATGCTGAACCAATACTTACAATTGAGTATAGAGTTTGCTTTCAAATTCGTTCATCAACCCAAACCCATTAGACTATTGATTCGTAAGTTTACCTACTAAACCAAAATGATTAACTCATGAAAAAAATCGGATACCTTGTTTTGACCTTAATTGCAGCTGTTTTGACAGTTGACGTTTTTGCCCAAATTCAAACACCAGCACCTAGCCCTGGTGCAAGGGTGGAGCAGCAAGTTGGTGTAAACAACTTTAGCATTGATTACTCCCGGCCGGGAGTTAAAGGACGCGAACTATTTGTTGATGTAGAAGCCTGGGGACAAACCTGGAGAACAGGTGCAAATGCCGGAACATTTTTAGAATTTGATGCTGATGCTACATTCGGTGGCAATAAAGTTCCTGCGGGCCGCTACCTTGTATTTACAATCCCTGGAAAAGAAAACTGGACATGGATGCTTTATGGCGATCTAACCTTAGGCGGTAATGTTGCTGGTTACGATGAAGCCAACGAAGTAGCAAGATGGACATCACCTACAAAAACCTGGGACACAAATGTTGAGAATATGGCTTTCGTCTTCAGCAATGTGAAAGACAACTCAACTGATATTGGTCTTTATTGGGGCAAGTACTACACCACCTTCACTGCAAGTGTTGATACAGATTCGCAAGTAATGGCTTCAATTGATCAGGCTATGGAAAATCCATTGGCAAGAGTTGGAGGCCAGTATGCACAGGCGGCAAACTACTATTATCAGAATGACAAAGATTTGAATAAAGCGCTGGAGTGGATTAACGAGGCAATTAAAATAAACTCAAATGCCTTCTGGAATATTCACACCAAAGCTCAGATTCAAGCTAAAATGGGTGATTACAAAGGTGCTATCGCAACGGCTCAAATGTCAATGGACAAAGCTAAAGCTAATGAAGCTGGAGATTTCGGCTACATCAAGAGAAATGAAGATGCTTTAGCCATGTGGAAAAGCAAAAAGTAATTTCTGCAAAAATTTCAATAAACCCGCTGACGTAAGTTGGCGGGTTTTTTTATGTCCATGCGAAAAGTAAGTAGATGCTTATTTAGAATCTTTCTAAATTGCGACATCTTTTAATATTTTAAAAAGTGGAGCAAAACCTGACTCAATTTAAGTTGAAAAGTGACTTGATTATTACATCAATTAATCAAAATTCATTGGCACCCAAGCTAACTGATATGGGTCTGTGCCCCGGCAAGAAGGTTCGTGTACTTTTTAAAGCTCCATTTGGAGATCCAATTGCCATTGATGTAGAAGGGTATTTGCTTTCCCTCCGAAAAGAAGAAGCTGCACTAGTGAATGCGATACCATCAACTTAAGCACATTGGAGATTAACAGTATAGCTTTAGTCGGTAACCCCAATTCAGGCAAAACATCTGTTTTCAACAACCTGACGGGTCTCGCTCAGCATGTTGGCAATTATCCTGGGGTCACTGTTGAAAAAAAGTCTGGCTTTGTGACCATTCAAGATAAGAAGATCTCAATCACTGATCTGCCTGGAACATACAGCATCTATCCAAGGTCTGAAGATGAAAAAATAGTTTTCGACCTCCTGAATAATACGGGTCATCCTGACTTCCCTGATGCGGTAGTTGTAGTGGTTGATGCATCAAATCTTGAGAGGAACCTCCTGCTGTTTACCCAGATTTATGACCGCAAAATCCCTGTCATTCTTGTGTTAAACATGATTGACGTAGCCGATAAATCCAAGCTGGAGATTGACGTCGACAAGTTGAGTGAAATGTTTGGAGGGGTTCCTATTATCAAAATGAATTCCCGCACTGGTTCAGGAATTGACGATCTAAAAGAAGCTATCATCAATTATAAAAAATTAGCTGGGCATTATCCCCTCATGCCTGTTAACAGCAATGGTACAGCCCTATCGGTTCCTGAAAGCGATGTCCAAATTGAAGAGACCAGAAGTCGCTATCAAAAAATTAATCAGTATTTAAAATTTGTTATAAAGAAGAAACAAGGCGATCAAAAGAATTTGAATTCAAAAATTGACCGGTTTGTTGTCCATCCGGTATTTGGCTATCTGACATTTCTCGGCATTCTTTTCTTGATGTTTCAAATGGTTTACTCTTTCGCAGAGGTGCCGATGGATTTGATTGATGGGGTATTCTTTTCTTTAAGTCAATGGACTAAAAGCACACTTCCAGCGGGTGTTTTTTCTGATTTGTTAGCCGAGGGTTTGATTCCAGGGTTAGGTGGGGTTGTGATATTTATTCCCCAAATCAGCCTGCTCTTTGTGTTTATCGTGATTCTTGAGGAAACCGGCTACATGTCACGGGTGGTTTTCATCATGGATCGATTGATGCGTCCCTTCGGATTAAACGGTAAGAGCGTTGTGCCATTGATTTCAGGAGTTGCATGTGCCATACCAGCCATAATGGCAACTCGCACCATTGATCATTGGAAAGACAGATTGGTTACGATTCTGGTGACACCATTAATGAGCTGCTCAGCCAGGCTTCCGGTATACACCCTATTAATAGCACTCGTAATTCCTGACCAGACAATTGGGGTATTCAACCTAAAAGGATTAACACTACTTGGTTTATATCTATTAGGATTGGTAATGGCACTTGTTGTAGCCCTTGTTTTTAAAGCGATTCTGAAAACCAATCAAAAGAGCTTTTTGGTCATGGAATTGCCAAAATACAAGCTGCCTCATATAAAGAATGTGCTCCTTGCCGTTTGGGAAAAAGTGTCAGTATTCATATTTGAAGCGGGTAAAATAATCCTCGCTATTTCGATTATCCTGTGGGTTTTAGCCAGCTATGGCCCAGGAGATGAACAAGATGAAGCGGCCAAAAGCATACCTATCCCCGAAGAAGAATTGGGTCAAACGGATTATGAGAACCAGGTAAACAGTGTGCGCCTTGAACACTCCTATATTGGCTATTTAGGAAAAGGCATTGAGCCTTTGATTTCACCGCTGGGTTATGACTGGAAAATTGGGATTGCACTAATAACTTCTTTCGCTGCAAGGGAAGTATTTGTGGGTTCACTAGCTACCATCTACAGTGTTGGGGACGATTTTGAAGAAGGTGAATCACTCATCAACAGGATGCAAAATGAAAAATTCTTCGAGACCGGTTTGCCGGTTTACACACTCGCAAGTGGTGTATCGCTAATGATTTTTTATGTTTTTGCTATGCAATGCATGAGCACATTGGCCATTGTATACAGAGAAACCAAATCATGGAAGTGGCCGTTGATTCAAACCATTTATATGTCTATTCTTGCCTATGTGGGCGCATTAATCTCATATAACATACTATCATGATTCAAACCATTATAGTGATACTGATGTTTTTTGGAGCTACTTTTTTCCTCAGCCGTAGGCTTTTCATTAAAAAAACAAAGGGCTGTGACAAATGTGGAACCGTTGATTAATCGCCACATGGGTTTCAGGGTATTAATCTTATTGCTGCTTGTATGGCCAAAAAACCTAAAAGCTCAAGATGATATTTCCATTAAAGCTCAATATCGGAAAATGGTTACCGTACCTGGAATTATCACTGGGCTGACTTTTTCGAGGAACGGATTACACATGGCGTTTTCAATAAGCCAGGGCAGTAATTCCGAGGTTTTTATTATGGGCCTTCAGGATAAAGAACCTACTCAGGTAACTATATCGCAACACTTGGAATCCAACCCAAAATGGTCACCCGATGCCACCAAAATTGCCTATCAAAAAGATTCATCGGGGCTTTCAAGCATTTGGGTTTATGATTTCACCACGCAGAAAAACCAGCGTATTACGGCAGTCAAAGAGAACACATTTGATCCCAGCTGGGCCCCCAATGGAGAGGCAGTTGCCTTTAGCAGCGATTCTTATGGTAGCGTGGATGTAATGATCAAAGAATTCGGCAAACCGAAAGAGCGACGGTTAACGGCTTCAAAAGGTGATGAATATATTTTTGGATTTCACCCGAAGGGTCAATTTGTTGGCTA
The DNA here is from genome assembly GCA_040222875.1 of Cyclobacteriaceae bacterium. Taxonomy (GTDB): domain Bacteria; phylum Bacteroidota; class Bacteroidia; order Cytophagales; family Cyclobacteriaceae; genus JAJCYL01. The sequence goes on from JAVKCG010000039.1 coordinate 50,061, forward strand.
CATTGTTACCGGTTCAGGGGAAGAAGATGTTTATGCCGTTGCGCTCACCGGCAAGGAGGCAATTCCTGTGACACGCAGCACATTACCAGAACGGCATCCGAGATGGTCTTATTCCGGTAATCGGGTGTTGTTTTATCATAAGCTCCAGAGCGGAATTCAAATTTCCACTGCTGATTTTCCTTATGGAGAAATAAACCAACTTTCAGTTTCAAATGAAATGACAGTCCCAATAATTTCTGGGGATGGTAAATATGTCATTTACCATGATGATGACGATCTTTATATACAGGAGGTTGGGAAAAGTGAAGTAAGATCCCTCGGCTTAACTGGAGTGTTCACCGAAGGTGAATTAGTTTGGTCTCCCAATATTTCCATAGTTGCTTTTAGTAAAGTTGACTTTGAGAATGAAACCAGCGAGATCTGGCTAGTAAATGTGAAACTCTTTGTCGAAATCAGGTGATTTCAATATTTGAATAGGGGTTGGCAACACATGGCTGTTTTCAATAAGACAACCACCGGTTTAATGACGATCGATTCAGAACTTCTTCAAAAACTTTTTTCTCTCAAAAACAGCGTAGAAGTTGCTATAAGCCTTCTTGCTTTGGCTCAGGGCTTATATTTTGTCTCTGTCAGGAAGAAAAAGCCTGTATTGTTGATTCATGGAGTTTTTTTAATCCTGTTCGGACTCCACTTTGGCCTGCTCAATATTCTAAACATTTTCAAAATAGACATCTATCCTTTCGGGATGCTTATTCTGAGTAGTTATGGGTCTATAATGTTGATCAAAGGAGAAACTTTTGTTAACAATAAATCCACCCTTTCTTTATTATCCGTTTTAGGATTTATTGTTGGAATAGCGCTGGTTATCAATATCTCTATTGCTGGCTATTCATTGTGGAACGGGGTTTTCTTTCATCTGTTGATCGATTCGTTAATAATCGTTTCCCTGTTTAAAATTTTAAGATTTAAAAATGCTATAAAACCAGCGGAAAAATCCTGGATAACATCTTTTCAACTCATCTTTTTGGCGATCAATACAATTTACATTTATGTGCTTTATGAAATGTATTTCGGAAGCCCAACAACCTATATTTCGATGAAGCTACCCGTGGCGTATATGTTTTTGTTCCTTTTACTCAATAACGTCCGGTTTTTTATCATGAAGCCACATTTTTTAAAATCAACAAATACCCATGCTGCTTTGCCCAATCAATCTAAAGTTGAGGAATTGATCCAGGCCATGAATTGTAAAATGGAGGAAGACCAACTTTACCTGGACTCAAACCTTGAGTTGAAAGAATTGGCACAAGAACTTGGTCAGCCAATTCGCCTGGTATCAGAGGTATTAAACACTCACCTCCAAAAAAACTTTTACCAATACGTAAATGAATTTCGGTTAAAAAGAGCTGTTGATCTAATGAAAAGTAACGACAAGCTCCTTAAAGAAATAATGTATGAATCGGGTTTCAACAATAAGGTAACCTTCAGTAACATTTTTAAGAAGGAATTTGGCCTGACCCCTTCAGAAGTAAGAAAAAGTTTCCACGAAAAAAGTAGCGCTAAAGAGGTTTTGGTCTGATTGAGTTAATAAGCCTTTACTGTAGCTGCTCTCCCCTCATCAATATCAAGTTCTGGATTCCCTTTATACCTCACCGCACTTGAACCACTGGCCTCTACTTCAAGTTGGTCAATTACCCATACCCTGACATTGGCACTGCTTGATGCCCGAATATCTGCAATTTTACACTCCAGATCCAGGGCGTTTAAAGATGAGCTGCTAGATACCTCCGCGATCAAATCACTAGCTGTACCCGAAATTTGAAGATCGCTTGATCCGCCCATGTCAATTTCAATTCGTTCATAGTCGATGTCAAGTTCAGCATCGGCCGATCCACTTAAATCCACAGCCAAAAAATCTCCCGAAAACCCTGAAACATCAGCACTACTTGACCCCGAAAGGTCAAGGCTTATGAGTTTGGGCATTGTAATTTCTACCTGCACTGGCCTACTTCGGCGCATTCTAAACCAGGCCCAATCTTGCATATCAAGAGTGAGCATGTCGCCATATTGCCTTGCTTTGATCTTGTCAAGCACTCGCTGGCTTGCAAATAGTTCCACGCTATAATTATCTCCTTCACGAATTTCTACATCAATTTTGTCAGAAATTTTTACCTCATCGAAGTCTTCGAATTCAAATACACGGCTCATACTGCGGCCTTCCTCGTAATCATCCGGATCATATTCCCGATTGTCGTAGGATCGACCTCTTCGTCTATTGCCACCACAAGTGTTGCATTCAAGGCCATACTCAGTAAAAACCCATTCGTTGTCTTCCAAGTCCCTGCTGGAATATCCCGATAGTGAACTGCGCTTCAGGATGTCATTAATGCTGTAATCCATTTTAAAGGTTTGTCCGAAAGGAATGTAAAGAATTACCTCGGCCTCTTGCATTCTGAAAACTGCTCCTTCGTTAAATTCAATATGGGGATCGAACGTAAAAACAGAATCGTTCAGTATGACATTGTAGCTGATCATTTTTGCGTAATCTTCAGCTATTTCCCTGGTCCTACCTTTCGACTCAAAGTCAGTTACAAGTAAATAGGTTGATTCTTCATGCCCTCGAATTGAAAGGTTAACACCTTCGTAATCCCTTTGCTCAATATCTCTAAGGGTAAGGAGGGCTTGCTTTCCTTTCAAATCGAATACTTCGGTTTTTGAAACACTGCCAGTTCTAACAAAATCAGCAATTGTCCGGGGAACATAAAATGAGGAACCAATAAGCCCAATAATCCATAGAGCAAATAAGCTCCAGCCGATATAACTATTGGTAATTGACCTTTTTAGCAATAAGGTGAAACCCAACAAAGTAACAGCTAGTATCGGGATGAATACTGCTATGAACATAAACAATATTGCTAGTGGAGATACGGCATTGTTAAAGACCTCAAAAGGCAAATCGCCCATTGTAACCCAGCCCTCAAGCCCTGAGAAGAAACCCAACATAACGGATGTGAAAAGTACCATTGCAAAAATCAAACACAATCCAGTTAAGATTATGACTATTGCTACAAGCACCCTGATGGCCTCTAAAAAGAACATAACTGCCGGACCCGCTATCTCCGCTAAGGTTGTAAAAACCATGGCGATCAACCTGAATGGAAATAACAATATTTTGGTAATGGCACTTTCTTCTTCACTCTTATCATTCAAACGATCCTTAACTGTATGCTCAATATTGGAAAGCGTAACAGGCTCCCCCTGCATCTGCATTTTTTCAGTAATCGATTTGGCCTCCGGGGTGATAGCCCATAGTATTATATAAATAATGAAGCCACTGCCACCAAGAAAAATTGAAGCAACAAAAAGTAATCTGATCACTGCGACATCCGTTGCGAAATAAGCCGACAGGCCATTGGCCACACCGCCCAATACTTTCCCCTCCGGGTTTCGATACATCTTTTTGATTTTCTGATCCTCTTCAAGGTTATGAGCGGCAGGCACTACAATCCACATAATGATGTAGGCCAGAAGTGCTATGCCATAAAGGCCAAATGTGAGGATGATAAAAATGAGCCTGACCCATAACGGATCAATGCTGAAGTAATGGGCAATTCCGGATGATACACCACCAAGAATTCTCCGACGCATGTCCCTGAATAATCGTTTGTCAGGCTGTGCAGTTGCTTTTGGCTCATCTTCAGTTTCCTTTTCAGAAGTAGCTTCTTCGGGTTTTACCTTTTGTTTTTCAGTGGGCACATCTTCTTCAATTGCTTGAAAGTCTGCTACAGTACCCATGGTTGCAACCAATTCCTGAACATCATCTGCCGTAACAACCTGGCGGTTGGCCTCCTTAAGCTTTGATAGAAAAATTTCAGCAATTCGGCTTTCTATATCTGCAACAATTTCTGTGCTGTCATCAAAAGTTGAGAAGTATCTGTTAATGGTATCTAAATATTCACGGAGGCGGTCAAAGCCGTCTTCCTCAATGTGAAAAATGATGCCACTTATATTTATGCTTATATTTTTTTTCATTTCTTCGGCGATTTAGGGCTTTTCTTAGCGGTAATCTTGTTGGTTGACTTAATTAGATCATTCCAGGTTTCATTTAGCTTTTGTAAAAACTCATTACCTGTGTTTGTTAAAGTGTAATACTTACGGGGCGGTCCCGACTTCGATTCAACCCATTTATAATCAACTAAATCAGCTTTTCTCAATCTGGTCAAGAGTGGATATAGGGTACCTTCAACTACCATAATTTTTGCAGAGGTCAATTCTTCAAGCATATCAGAGGCGTAAACCTCCCCCCTCGAAATTATCTGCAAAATGCAAAATTCGAGTATGCCTTTCCGCATTTGCACTTGTGTGTTCTCAACATTCATAGTCCATTGCTTTAATAATTTGAGTCCTTTCCGTACCCTATACGTAAATGTACCTTGCATAGCCAAGTACTAAGTGAGAAATATTACCGTGATTACAATATTCTTTATATAGTTATGTGTTTTCTTGGTATTACTACATAAAATACTGATTTTGGCTCTGATATTAATCATCTTCATTGCCTGCCTCAAGCCATCAATTGAACTATTTTTGAGTGTTAAGTTTTGTAAAACAAAGAGTATACTTTCTGTTGAGAGCTAAATTTCTATTTGGTGTTTTTTTGCTGATTGTAGGTGTGGTTGAAGCTCAGGACAATACACCGAAATTTAGCAATGAGTTTTTGGCCATTGGCGTTGGGGCCAGGGCATTGGGAATGGCTAATACGCAAGTTTCTTTGGTAGATGATGTCACTTCAGGATATTGGAATCCAGCTGGCTTGCTTAACCTTGGCTCACAATATGAGGGTATGCTAATGCATGCTGAATATTTTGGCGGCATCGCCAAATTTGATTACGCAAGTTTTGCCACCACCCTTGACGACAGCAATGCCCTGGGTCTCTCCATTATTAGATTTGCCATTGACGATATCCCTGACACCAGATTTTTATATGATGCCAGTGGTAGGCTGAATTATGACAACATCAATTTCTTCTCGGCCGCCGACTATGCTTTCCTCTTTTCATATGGCCGGAAATTCAAGGCATTAAATGATTTGAGGTTTGGAGGTAATATGAAATTGATCCACAGAAATGCTGGTGATTTTGCTGATGCATGGGGGTTTGGTTTCGATGTTGGAGCCCAGACAACAATTAAAAAATGGAATCTCGGGCTTATGCTGAGAGATGTTACCAGCACATTCAATACATGGTCGCACAATACAGCCGAAATTGAGGATATTTTCACCTTAACCGGAAATGAAATTCCGAAAAACTCAATTGAGGTAACACTTCCAAGATTGATACTTGGGGCCTCCAGATCGTTTAGTTATAAAAAGTTTGGTTTAGTTAGTGCCCTTGATTTAGACATGACTTTTGATGGTAAAAGGAATACTTTGGTTAAGTCAGACTTCGCTTCTATTGACCCACATCTTGGGTTGGAGTTTGATTACACCAAACTTGTTTTTATGCGTTTCGGAATTGGTCAATTCCAACAGACAAAAGATTTTGATGGTTCAAAATCGTGGACTTTCCAACCAAACTTTGGTCTTGGGGTGAAACTTAACAATGTAACAATTGATTATGCCTTAGTTGATATAGGCAACCAGGCCGAATCGCTTTACTCGCATGTTTTTTCAATCAAAGCATCGTTTGATAAAAAAGAGTGAAACACCTAAAGCTATATACCACAATAATTTTATTGACCATTACACAACAGGTTATTGGTCAGCAGTTTGGCAACGAGTGGATTGATCAAAATCAGCAGTATTATAAAGTGAAGATTGCCGAAGACGGCCTTTACAGAATTACGCAACAAGATTTAATCAACTCGGGTGTACCTGTTTCTACATTTGACCCACGGCGGATACAATTATTTTATCGGGGGGTGGAACAAGCCATTGCCCTTGACGGACAACAGGATGGATCTTTCGATTCAGGTGATTTCATTGAGTTTTATGGTCAAAGGAATGATGGCTTAAATGAAACTGAGCTCTATGTAGATCAAGAGGCACAGCCCCATACCAAGTATAGTCTTTTCTCCGACTCCTCTTCTTATTTCCTCACCTGGAAGCTAACTCCAATTAACGGCAAAAGAGTGACCAGTTTCACTGAGAATAATGTCTCTGGAATTCCTAAGGAACAATATCATTTAGGGCAATCGGTTACTTTAAACACAAATAACTACAGCGCTGGTCGCACCTACTCATCAGGCAATGTGCTATTGAGCCAATTTGATTTTGGTGAAGGCTGGACCGGATCTGACATTGCAAGAGGCGGTAGTGCTACTTTCACCCTTAATCTTACCAATCCTGTCACTAGCGGCCCAAAGCCAAACATAGAGATTACACTAGTTGGCAGAAACAATCTCGGCCACAATGTAGATATCAATGTTGGGCCGAGTACCTCAAGCTTGCGCCTTCTGGACAATGCTCAATTTTCCGGTCATGACATATTTACACTAACATCTGAAATTGAATGGACGGATGTATCGGCAGAAGGACAAGTGGTGATAAGGGTGAATGTGCTTGGTGTTGATGGTGCCGCTGATAGAGCCGCTGTTTCACTTATTGTTTTGGATTATGCGCAGGCGGCTGATATGGAATCCCTAACATCTAAAACATTCACTTTAGAGGCAAATTCCAGTGATAAATCTTTTTTAGAAGTCATTAATTCCCCGGGTAATATCAGGCTTTATGATGTCACTAATTCTAACGACATTGTTCGAATCGGTGTAAATCAAACCTCCAGTCTGTTTAATGCGGTAGTGCCTTTGGCTGCTACATCAAGAAAGTTAATCGCAACAAATAGTCCCTCAAATCAATTTAAGATTGAGCCGGTTAATTTTCATTCTCTAAGTCCCGATGACTACGATTTTTTAATTGTAAGTCATAAAGATTTGATGGCACCAACAAATTCAGGAGTGGCAGACCCAATTATCGCTTATAAGAACTACCGCGAAAGTGTAGATGGGGGATCATATAGGGTAGCCGTTACTGATGTGGAAATTCTGTACGATCAATTTAATTATGGGGAGCCATCACCACTCGCAATTCGACGGTTTGTTGACTTTATGCTTGAGGGAGACGCCGGATACCTATTTATAATTGGCGAGGGCCTTGACGCACCAAAAGATGCCCATCGTCAAACAAAAGAACAGCTTGCAGCTTCGAATTTGAGCCATTTAATTCCCACAATGGGTTTTCCTGGATCGGATATAGCAATTCTGGCAGGGCTCAAAGAAACTGAAGTAATCCCTCCAATTCCAGTCGGGAGAATTACAGCCAGGACCCCAGATGATGTAGAATCTTATCTAAATAAAATTATAGAAACAGAGGCAAATGCCGTCGATGAATTGTGGCACAAACAATTGGTGCACCTTAGTGGAGGCACTACGCCCTCTGAACTAGCAGTTTTTAGAAGCAATGTTGACGGTTTTAAGGCAATTGCAGAAGATGATTTTTTAGGGGGACAAGTTAGGACTGTTAGCAAACAATCAAGCAGCCCAATCGAGTTATTCAATTTATCAGATGCTGTGAACGATGGAGTAGGCCTAATAACCTTCTTTGGACACTCAGGACCAAATGGTTCAGATATTGACATCGGAAACCCAGCAGACCCAAGTTTGGGGTATGAAAACAAGGGCCGTTATACTAATATTATTGTTAATGGATGCAATGCTGGAGATGTATTTGGCTCTACGCCATCCCTCGGGGAAAACTGGATTTTGACACCAGATAAAGGAGCGGTTTCATTTATGGCCCACAGCGACAATGGCTTGAGTTCACAATTGCGAAGATATTGTGATCAACTTTATCTAACGGCCTATGGGGATTCACTTTTTATAGACAAATCAGTTGGTAATATACAAATAGAAGCAAGCCGCCGGTTTCTGGAAAATTCAGGCATTGGCACTTCATCCACAGCCCAGGTTCAGCAATTTATTTTACAAGGCGATCCATCGGTAAAACTGTTTGGCATTAACCAACCAGACTATAGTACAGCCGAAAACGATGTTTTTTTTACTGCCTTTGATGGAGGATTGATCAATGCGCTAACGGATTCATTTGCCATCAATGTGATAGTCAAGAATTTCGGTACAACTTCAAAGCTCCCTGTCTCCCTTACTGTTAACCGAACGTTAGGAAGCGGAACAGTAGAGGTGTTTGGTCCGCAGGAATTTGATCCGATCAATTTTAGTGACACCCTCACCATGACCATAAAATCAATTACCGGGGCTCAGGGGTTTGGCAATAATACCTTTGAGGTGATTATTGACGAAGCCAATAGCATTGAAGAAAATAATGAGCTAAACAATATTGTAACTACAGACTTTTTTATCAGCGCCGGAGCAACCATTAACCTCTTCCCAAAAAATTTCGGCATTGTAAGTAACCCTACAGTTGAGTTTACAGCTCAATCGTCAGACCTCCTCTCAGTCGAAAGGAGTTTTACGATTGAAATTGATACTACTGAAGCTTTTAACAGTCCGGTACGAATTGAAGAACATGGCGACTTTAAGGTCCTGGCAAACTGGGAAATAGACCTACCCATACTTAGGGACACTACTGTTTATTTTTGGCGCTCCCGCTTTACTAACCCACGCCCCGATGAGGATGACTTGAGTACCGAAAGCTCATTCACTTATTTATCAGGATCAGAAGATGGATGGGCACAGTCAAGCTTTGATCAGTTTGATTTTCTCGAAACAAATGGAGTTTCTAAAAATGAACAGCTTAGTGCTTGGGAATTTGAACAGTCGTTGATTACGATGGATCTCAAAACTCATGGCACAACCAGATTTCCTGAAGGGCCTGTTCTATACGACAGCCTTTCACTGCTACTTAATGAAACAGAATTTCTGGTCGATTTCAGGCCTCAGCTAGTTTGCAGGTCAAACTCGATCAATGCAATGGCTTTTGATAAATCATCACTTTTTGCCTACTTGATTTTTGGGATCAATACAACAAGGGATTCCCAAAAATGTGGCCGTACTCCCTTTGTAATTAACAACATACTCAACAATGAAATTATCAATGGTAAGCTGAACACCTATATTGACGGTGTTGCAGATGGGGATTTCGTATTGTTATTCTCAATTGGTCAAGTACAATATGAAAATTGGCCTCAAGACGTAAAGGATAAAGTTGCGACCCTTGGCGTAACCCCAGCTTTCATAAACACACTTTCCACTGGCCAACCATTGATTATTGTTGGGAAGAAAGGGTCCGCTCAAGGCAGTGCCATAGCTATAAAAGGAGCATCATCTGAAACGATTACCCTCAATGATGACCTTGTTGGGAGCTTTACTACAGGATCGATCAAAACTCCAAGAATTGGGCCGGCTTCCTCATGGTTGAGTTTCTTTAACGATGTCAAAATTTCAGAAATACCACAAACAGATGATTTCTCTTTTGATATCCTCGGGGTTGATTTATTAGGAAATGAAAATCTAATTTTCGATAACATTAACAACCGTGAAATTGATATTAGCGGAATTGATGCCACTGCTTTTCCATTCCTAAGGTTAGAAATGAATATTGAGGATGAGGTCAATCAAACGGCAGCTCAATTGAATAAATGGCAGGTCACTTTTGAAGGCGTCACCGAAGGAATTCTATTGACAACTGATGAAAAAGTAACCAGCGGCCAGGCAAATAACGCCCAGGAAGGGATTGATTTTGAAACGAACTACTATTTCAAAAACATCTCAAGTAGAAATTTTGCCGATTCAATAGAAACTCAATTAACAGTCTTCAATCAGGACTTAAGAACCTCTGAACAATCAATTATTAACCTTCCTCCTATTGTTGCCGGGGACTCAGCAATTTTTACCTACGCGGTCAATACACTTGGAAAATCGGGAATAAATGATCTGAGCATTTTTGTCAACCCGAATCTCCAGCCAGAGCTGACCATCAACAATAATATTCTCAATCTACCTGGTATTTTAGAAGTAGGCCAGGACAACATCAACCCAATTCTTGATGTGACTTTTGACGGCACCTACATTCTTGACGGCGATATCGTATCTCCTAGCCCACGGATTTTAGTCCGGCTAAAAGATGAAAATGAATTCTTGTTTAAGCAGGATACCACTGGGGTTAATATTGATTTAAAGCCCCCATGTGAAAGTGGTTGTGATTTTGAACGGGTCAATTTCTCGAACCCGGATGTGAGTGTCACCACTGCCTCAGAGAATACAGATTTTCAGGTGGAGTATAATCCTAAAAGCCTTGAAGATGGAATCTATACCTTGAGGGTGCAAGCGGCAGACGCATCAGGAAACCAGTCTGGCACCCAGCCTTTTCAAATAAATTTTGAAGTGATCAATGAGTCAACTATTACGAACTTTTACCCCTACCCCAACCCGTTTTCAACCAGCACCCGATTTGTATTTACCCTAACAGGCAGTGAAATACCTGATGAGATTAAAATCCAGATCATGACTGTGAGTGGGAGAATTGTAAGGGAGATAACTCAGGATGAACTAGGCCCCATAAGAATAGGCAACAATCTGACTGATTTCGCCTGGGATGGTACCGATGAGTACGGTGATCAGCTAGCAAATGGGGTTTATTTATACAGGGTTCAATTAAGAAGCAATGGCCAGAAATTAGACAGGCGATTCACTTCGGCCGACAGGGCTTTCAAAAATGGTTTTGGAAAAATCTACCTTTTGAAATAAGATCTCACTGTGGCTTCCCTCCTGATTTTTCCTGTAGGAGTATTAACAAACCTATCCATGGAGATTAACTCTTTAGGGTTTTTATACTTCGGCAGCACTTCTTTTAACCGATCTAGAATTTTACTGCCATCATCAATTTGGCCTTCAAAAAACAATACCGCTTTCTGCCCCAATCCCTCATCAGCTACACCATGAAGAAAAAACCTGCCTTTCATACCCATTAAATTGAGCTCTTCCTGAATTTTTAACTCAATTACCTCCGGATGAATTTTTATTCCCCCAGAATTAATTACGTTATCGGTTCTTCCTATCCATTCAAAGCTCCTATCGTCAATCAACTCAACAACATCGTTGGTCATAATCCAGGGAGTATTTTCATCTATTTTAATCGCTAATCGGCCTTGATTCTTATTATTAATTTTGATGCCGCTTAAAACGTGGTACACACCGCCTGAAGTATGAAGCGGCTTAAGGGCAATATGGGATATCGTTTCGGTCATCCCATAAGTTTGGTAAACCGGAAAAGGTGAATCTAAAAAACCCCTCCGTGTTTTAGGATCAATTGAGCCTCCGCCAATAATAAGTGCCTTCATTTCACTAAGCAATTCCCGAGATGGCTGTTGGATAAAAGCTTGAGCCTGCAATGGTGTGATAGCAATAAATGTAGGTCTGCTTTTAATATCAACGTTGTCAAGGGGATCCGCAGTTGGCTCTTTAAGTATAATATTCATCCCAGCTATTAATGCCCTGATTATCATCATAAATCCGCCAATAAATTCAGCATTGATGCAAACCAGTGCGGTATCTGATGAAGTCAAACCGAAATAATCAATGGTCTTTTCGGCACTGGCCTGAAGTTGGTCTCGAGTTAGAATAATCTCCTTTGGGGTACCCGTAGAACCAGATGTGGTTATTCGAAATGTATTTTCACCCACCTGCCAATCGTGAATTATTCTAAGGGCTTGCTTTTCAAAGTCACTTAGCCCTTTGTGATCGTGGTCAAGTACTTCAGAAAGTAGCTTAGTACCAGATGAAAATGTTATGCGTTGATGCAATATTACTATCAGTATCTTGCTATAAATTTAAATATCAGAATATTAAACCTGGCTTAATCTATTCTTATGAAATCCTTTTGGTCGTACTTCATCCTTAGCTTATCCGTTATTCACGTCAATGCTCAATCACCTGAGCAATTAAATAATTGGGCACTTCAAAAAACTGTTCCAGGTATAACTGAACTCCGGGATTTCATAGCTATACCTAATGACGCCGTCAATCTTGATGACATCAACATGAATGTCGAATGGTTAAAAACAGCGTTTACCAAACGAAACTTCACAATTCAAGTACTCGAAACTGAAAACACCCCATTATTCTTTGCCGAGAAAAAAGTAAACAAAAAAGCGCCCACTGTTTTATTCTACATGCATTATGACGGCCAGTCCGTCGATAAGTCAAAATGGGATCAAGACGACCCATTTAAGGCCGTATTGAAGAAAAAGGTAGATGGAAAATGGATAGAAACAGATTGGGAAGAACTAAGTATTGATGGGCCTGAATATCGCATTTTCGGCCGATCATCCTCAGATGATAAAGGGCCTATAATTATGTTGCTTCAGGCCATTGATGCACTTGAAGACAATGAGTTGAAATTGAAGTACAACCTAAAAGTGGTTTTGGACGGAGAGGAAGAAAAAGGGGGCAATCAATTACCAGAAGCAGTTGCTAAATACAGAGACATTTTACAAGCTGATCATATGATCATTAATGACGGCCCTAAACATTTATCAGGGAAACCGACATTGGTTTTTGGGTGTAGGGGCAATACACGGGTAGATATAACGGTTTACGGGACAAGAGTGCATCAACATAGTGGCCATTATGGTAACTACGCTCCAAACCCCGTATTCATGATGGCTCATCTCCTGGCTTCAATGAAGTCACCTGATGGCAGGGTAATTATTGAGGGTTATTATGATGGCATTGATTTGAATAATGAAATCAAAGAGCGATTGGCTGCAGTACCAGATGATGTTAACACCATTCATCAAACAATTGGTATTGCAAAGCCAGAAGCAGTCGGTAATAACATTCAAGAAGCATTGCAGTTTCCTTCCTTAAATGTTCGTGGTATTTCTGCTGCCTGGATTGGGAAGGAGGCCAGAACTATTGTGCCTCAGGATGTAACGGCAGCATTTGATCTGAGGTTAGTTCCTGAGAGTGACCCTGATCGGCTTAAATTGCTAATCAAAAATCATATTGAGGGCCAGGGCTATTATGTAATAGACAGGGCACCGACAGAACAGGAAAGGATGACGCATCCTAAAATTGCTACCTATAAAACAGGTAAAGCAACACTTCCTTTTAGAACAGATCTAGATTCTGAAACTGGTGATTGGCTATCGGCAGCGTTAAAAAAAGGCCTAGGCGAAGATCCGGTCAAAATTAGGATAATGGGTGGAACTGTTCCTACCTCAACCTTCATCAATGAGCTTAATGTTCCAGCCATAATAGTTCCGCTGGTTAACCCAGACAACAACCAACACAGCCCCAATGAAAACCTCAGGGTTGGTAACTTCACTTATGGAGTACAAGCTTTTCTCTCAATTCTCTTAAATGAGCCTGAATAAAAAAACCGCCCCATGCTAGGGCGGTTTATCATGCCTTCTATATTTTAATTTGTTCTAATTGAACGTCATCTGATTAGCGTAGAGATCTTCATCCAATTCAATGATTTCTTCATCTTCATCAATCACTCCGAGGAATGCCTCCACCAGCTCAATATTCTTCGACATGAGATCATAGAGGTCATCTTTTGCCAATACGAGTAAAATGGATTCTTCAATTGTGGTTGCGGAATAATCGTAAATATCTGCATTCACGATATTCTTCTCACCAATCAAGGTGCCAGGCTCAATTATTTGCTTAACCTGATCTCCATCATGCAGCTTGACTTTACCTGTAATTGGCAGATAAATTGGTTCATCACCGGCCGATCCTTTTTCGATAATAGTGTGATCTGGCCCTAACTTGATTTCCTCAACACATTCTGCAACATCAGCCAACACAAGCCCAGAAACACCTTTAAAAAGGTGGAGCTTTTTGAGTCTCAGGGTTATCTCAAACTTGTATTGCTTTTGGTGATAATCTTCGTCCTCATCCCTAAATACAGGTGGAAGGATTTGTTTATCAAGATCCCTCTTAACCGTAGGGTTAATCCTGTTAGTCTGGCTGTGATATTCGTTTTTGTTAAGCCGGTAAATGGCCCAGGCAGTGGTTTCAAGAATTAATGGATCGGGGTTAAAGAGATTGGCTATTAAATCGTCGGTAACTTCCGTTCCTTCAATTTCCACTAACCTCTGAGTTGCCACGGCTTTAGTGTATCTATTGATATGGTTATAATCCCTATTAATAATTTGCAACAGTAGGTCGGCATAGGATTCAAATTGCTCTGGTGGATAGAAGTTGAGAAGCTTTTCGAGGCGTTCGTCAACTTCAATCTCATCCATAATCGGGAAAAGCTTCGGCTTTAGTTCATCCTCAAGAAAGATATCTAACGACTCCATGGCAAAGGCGATACTATCAGTGGTGCCAAGCTTAAAGTTTTCTCTCACCAACTGAACACTCTGAGGATCGTAAATCATGGCCAATAGCATATATATGTTCTCATATGCTTGCGTATTCTCATCAGCCATTGCTGATCTTAGCTCCTCATCCAACTCAGTCTCTTCAGGTATATCTTGTAAGGCCTTGATGTTCCAGGCGATATCACCAATCCGCTCTTCTATAGCAATCTTAATCCTGGCGGCTTGAAAATCCTTGGCGTTATAACCGTTATAACTAAGGGCCAATAAGATTTTCGAAACAATTCTTCTATCAGGGAATTCCACTTTTTTCCAAAGCAGGTCAGTAGCCCTTCTACCGCCGATTCTACCTAAAATTTGTACAACCCTGATCATGGTTTCCAAATACTGCCCTGTTTTATAAAACGCAGTATCAACCGTATGGAATGCTGGTTCTCCTGCACTTATCAGTGCACTATCGGCGGAATTACTATATGCACTTACAGATAGGTTTTCTATTAGAATTGGCCATAGCTCTGGCCTGTGTAAAACCCCCGCCGTTACAATTGCAGTATTGCGAACCCTGGGGTTGATGTCTCTCAAAAGTTCCACCATTAGCGGGATGTATTTTTCATCATCCAGCTTTCTCAGAACCTTGGCCGCCAGAACTCTATTCTCAGCATCGGTAGATCTTACTAATTTCCTGGCGCTCTCAAACGTTAATTTAAAGTCTCTGGCAGCCTCCATGGTTTTCAACGCTTGTGCTGCTTCTTTCTTTGCTTCATCGTCAGATTCACGTTTCGCCCTTACGGCAATATCATCGAAATAATCGAAGCAATTCAGTTCACCCAATTTATGATAGGCAAAGCGTCTTACCGCCGGATCAGGATGATCGAGTTCATGGATCAGAGACTCTTCAATCAATACTGGCTCCATCCTTTCCATCAATTTGAGAGCAGTAATAACCGTTTCAGGTTCTTCTTCCTCTATTTCCGATTTCAGTAGGTTTACAGTATTATGTTCGTTTTTGCTTCCCCTCCCTTTCAACTTCTCTTTCTGGCCTTCTAACGCAATCTTCAGCGTACGCTTATATTGTTGGAAAAGCTTATCAGCGAAGTACACCACAAAAGCTGATAAAAAGATTACGAAGTATGAATAGTGGATGAGTTTTACCCAAGACACAAAACCCATGGCTATCAAGATTCCACCTGTTGCCAAATTTGCCATCTCACTAACAACGCCCTCAATTCTTGACTGGATATCAAACCTGATTTTAATATCAAGCGGTAAGAAGAATAGTTTAAAAGCAGGGCTTTCAAGTGCATCCTTCAGCGAGAGGGTAAATAAGTTGCCCATCGTTACAAAAAGGAAGAAATAAAGGTAGTCATCATTCTTTTCCAGATATCCGAAAATATGGCCTGAGACGATTGCTCCCATGGTAAATAACACAAGCACAAATGGCATCACCATCAGGGATATTCTTAGCCCATACTTTCCAATAATAATATCATTAATGAAACTCTGGAAGATGAACGAGAAGATCATTACTATTCCACTAAAGAATGAGAGGAATGTTTTCAGATCGTCCTCATCAGGGTACATTACCTCAACCGAGGTCAAAAATGAAAATTCAATAAACCTGCCTGCCCCCATACTGAAAGCGAGGAATACGCACATCATGCGCAGATACTTATCTTTAAAAAGATCAAAGAAACTGACTTTACGAACTTCCTTATCACCTTGCTTCTTTTGCGTGGCGCTGTCTAGATTGAAAGCCCTTACAAGCCAAATCGTAAAAAAGAACACACCAAAACATCCTATCGTGGCTACAATCAAAAGATCGTGGGTGTCTGAGTCGAATGCACCTTGAATAATCGGTATAGAGAAAAAGGTAAGTACGGTTGCTGATAGTTGGCCAGTATCAATACCACCAACAATTCTTTTTGACTGCCTCAAATCGAAAATCCTACCAAAAGCTCCCCAAAAGCCTAAAATAATGATCGTTGTAGCTGGGCCTATCATTACAAATTGTAGGAATGACCAATACTCCCAGGGGTACACATAGTAGCCTATTCTAAGGCCTACGACGAAAAGTAGAATGATAAAAATATTCGACATGAGAAGAATCGAATATCTGATATGCTTCTGAAGCCATACATACATTACAGTAGAAAAAACACCCGCCACGCCCGCAGCAAAAAACGCTGTATCCATCAGTGTTTCCCCTAATTCATGAATAAAGAGTACCTCTGCTCCAATTTGGTAGGTTGCGATAAAAATCCCCATAAAGAAACCTTTACCCAGAAGAAGCCACATGGCCTTTTCTTCACCCTTTTGACCACCAAGGAATGCTATAAAACCCTGAAGAATATTCATATTGTTATGGTTAGACCCAAGAAGTAATGTTTAGGTGTTTTAAAAGTATTGAATTTCTGGGTCAAACTCAATGAAGTGGAAAGTCGGTTAACCATCCAATTATAACGACTAGTCATTTAAGCGCTGCCATCACCAAACCCATCATCTCACCCAATTTAGAAGGTTCCAGCCATCTGGTGACTACGACAAGGTCATTGGCTTTGTCTACAACAATATAATTTCCACCAAAACCAGCGGCATAGTAGATGTCCTCGGATAAATCGTTGTCCCATTTTCGATCACCACGGTTGAGCCACCACATGTAACCATATGACGCATTAGCTTTTGATGATTTCTGAACCATCTTTACCCAGTCCTCAGAGATAAGTTGTTGACCATTCCAATTTCCATTTCTCAGAAACAAAAGGCCGAATCTGGCGTGATCTGCTGCGCTAATAAAAACTCCGCCTCCAGAATGGCCACCGCCACTTACCGACTGCATTTTAAGGCCATCAATTGTTACCCACGAGTTTTCATAGCCATACCATCGCCAGGTTGATGAGGCGCCAATCGGGTCCATAATCTTTTCTTTCAAAACTTGCGGTAAGGGCTTTCTCCAGACATGTAAGAGGGAGTATGCCAGTACGTTTACCCGTACATCATTGTACTCGTAACTTGAACCAGGCTCCAGTAGCTCACGCTTTTTCCAGTCGTGGATGTCACCTTCCTGAGGAGGCCGATCGCCCCAATCCTGCATACCGAAAAGGTCTCCATACCAGTCAGACGATTGGGTTAGAAGATGATCCCATGTGATTTTGGCATTATGGTTCCCTTCAAAGGTGCCGTCCCAAACATGATTGGCTACTTTGTCATTTACATCTTTAATCAGGCCTGCATCTAATGCTAATCCAGCAGTTGTTGAAAGATAGCTTTTGGTTACGCTGAAGGTCATGTCCACTCTATCAATGTCCCCCCATTTAGCAATGATGTAGCCACCTTTAATAACTAAACCAGCCGGCCCACCACGCCTTTTTGTAGGGCCAACTATTTCATGATACGGCTCACGTTCAAAACCCTTCAGTATCGCCTGGCGCATATCAACTGCTCCTGAATATTCATTGGCCATCGCAAATTCCACTGCTTTATTCAAATCAGGAACATCAACTTTCAATAATTTCGGATCTTTCTCTTCCCATATTTTACCTGGGAAATATTGTGCTTCGGCGGTTCCTATATAAAGAAAAGCTATTATTATACTTAAAAAGGTTTTCATTGTGTAATCGTTTATGCTTGGGTTCAATAGTAAATGTTTGACCTTGACCGTGAGTTGTTATTTAATTTTCGAATACTGACTTTTTAAATCATCGAATTTCGCTTTTAATTCTGCGTAGCGGTCGTAAGCATCCTTACCAGGAACCTGATCTGCCCTGTTCAGCATAGACCCTAAATATCTTGTCTGATCGATTAACATCGGTGTCATATAAATCCCTTCTGATGTAACCAATTCTGATTTGATGGTTTTCAGACTTGAGGTTGTCTTTTTTGCTTTTGAAGATTTATCCTCCTTCAACACTTTAAGGAGATCTTCAATTTCAGCACCTATTTTTCTTGATGCATCCAATAAATCCCTCACCTGAAGAGCAAGCATTTCTTGCTTATTCAAATGATCCATTGTAACGCCAGCATGCATTAGATTAGGGTTCATTAGCAACTCAAACTCCTGCGTTTGAGAATTCCCATTGACATTCAATCTTGCAGAGTATTTACCTGGTTTGACCAAAGGGCCATTGCTGTAAGGGTTCTTTTTAGCCCATGCACCTTGATGCTGCAAATCCCATCTAAACCTATTGGTGCCCACTTTTTTTGTGAGACCTGATCGACCACCTTCATCAAAAAACCCTGTGGCCATATCTGTGGTGCCTTCATCTTTTTTTGGTTTTTCTGCACTTGTGAACGACGAGATCACTTTTCCCGAATCATCTAAAATTTCAAGTGTTACTTCTCCGTCAATTTCATTTTTTAAATAATAGTCGATTGGCAAAGACATCTTGGGATAGTCCGGTATTGGCTCTTCCACTCTTGGCCGATGTGAGTACCTAAGCAAATGAGTGTTTTGCGGTTTAAAAAGATAGGTATCTTTTCCTGCAACCCGATCTACCTGCTGAATTGAGGATAAATTGTCTAAAACCCAAAATCCCCGGCCCATGGTAGACATTACCAGAGTTTGGCGGTAAGCCCTGATATCAGTAACTGGCGTTACTGGGAGGTTTTGATTGAACGGTTTCCATGACTGACCATCATCATGGGATATAAACAAACCAAACTCAGTACCAGCATAAAGTAATCCCTCCACGTTGGGATCTTCCCTAACCACTCTGGTTGGATAATCTGAAGGAATTCCATTGCTGCCATTTGTTAAAAGCGACCAACTTGCACCATAGTCCATGGTTTTATAGATGTAAGGCTTCCAATCTCCAAGTTGATAGCGTAGAACAGCAGCATAAGCTTTGCCTTCACGGTGAGGCGAAGGTTCAACGCAATCTACCCTACCACCTTTTGGCATGTTAGGGGTTACGTTCTTCCAATTAGTGCCACCATTTTGCGTCACATGAATAGGCCCATCATTCGCCCCTACCCAAATTAACCCTTCTTTCAGGGGCGATTCCCTAATTGCGTAAATGGTGCTATAATATTCTTCACCGGTTACATCCCGGGTAATTGGCGTACCAGGAACAACCTGTTTATCGGCCTCGAAGGCAGTCAAATCAGGAGAGATGGTTTGCCAAGTAACACCGTCGTCAGTTGTTTTATGAACATACTGAGAAGTGTGGTAAACAACATCGGGGTTATGTTGAGATACATGCACCGGAGCTACCCTCTGAAACCTGAATTTTAAGTCTTTGGGGTTATGTCCGTAAATATTGGCCGCACCGACATAATATTGTTTTTCCTGACCTGTTCGTTTGTCAAAAACGCCGAATCGACCTTTGCAATCAGAATAAACAACGTTGTGGTTACCAGGCTTAGGAACTGCCGGACCTGTTTCGCAACCTCCTGTTGCCATCCAAAAGCCAGTGCCACCTCCGGGGTGGCCGTAAGGAGGCAGTATCGGGACCGCAATAGTGGTATTGTCTTGCTGACCTGAGTACACCCAAAATGGATATTGGTCATCTACCTCAATTTGATAGAGCTCCGCTGTCGATTGGTTATGCTGGCTTGACCAGGTTGCACCGCTGTTTGTAGAGATATTGGCGCCGCCATCATTTGACTGAATATAAATCGAAGTGTCCTTTGGGTTTATCCAGATGTCATGATGATCGCCATGTGGGGCTTCAAATTTTTTCCATGTTTTTCCGGCATCATTCGATCTGACTGCCGGGTTTGCAAAAGAGTAAACTATATCGGCATTCAGCGGATTGGCGTCAACATTGGTATAATAAAACGGCCTATTTACAAGGTCTTTGTTATCGCTTACCTGAGTGAATGTTTCGGCTTGATCATCAGACCGATAAAGTCCACCTTGCTTTTCAGGAGCTTCAACCACAACATACACCCTATTTGGATCGGCTGCTGAAACAGCCAAATCTGCTTTTCCAATTAACCCCTGGGGAAGGCCGGAGCTCTTTTTAGACCAGGTTTCGCCGCCATCTGTCGATTTATAAACCCCTCCACATTGGTCACATCCACTGATAATAGTCCATGGCTTCCTTTCTCCTCGCCATAGAGTCGCATATAGGATATTTGGGTTTCCAGGTGCAAATTCAATATCCACAGCACCAACGCTATCTGAGTGATAAAGTACTTTTTTCCATGATTCACCACCATCCGAGGTTTTGTAAACCCCACGTTCTTCATTTTTTTGGAATGCCTGGCCAATGGCCGCTACAAAAACTGTATTCGGATCGTCAGGATGAATTTCAACTGCACCAATTTGCCCTGTTTGCATTAGGCCAATATGCGACCATGATTTGCCTGCATCAATAGATTTATAAACACCTTTGCCTGTAATTACATTTGACCGAAGGCCATCTGAGCCAGTTCCAACGTAAACGATATCGGGGTTTGACTGCACAACTCTGATTGCCCCAATTGAGGGAGTGGCAAAATAGCCATCGGAAACATTGCTCCAGGTAATGCCGTAATCGGTTGTTTTCCAAACGCCACCGCCTGTGGCACCCTGGTAAAATGTGCCTGGCTGATCAGCAATTCCAGCTACGGTAGTTACTCTACCACCCCTGGTCGGACCAATATTTCTAAACTCAAAAGCTTGATAAAGCTGTTCTTCAGTTTGTGCCTGGAGCACACTTGAGAACGAAAACCAAATTAAAATAAAAGAAACTAATCGATTGATCTTAAGCATAATAATGTTGACCATAGTTGAAATTCGAAATTACAAAAGTGCTTATTGCGATGCCGCCCACTTATATAAAATTGGAAGTTTAATCCACTGATTTAGCTTTGTAGTTATGACCAGCCGTAAGACCTACACCTGCATTGCACTTGATGATGATCCGCTTTTTTTGAAAACAATAGAGGCATATATAAATGAAATACCGTGGCTTCAGCTTATAGCAAAATTTACAAATTCAGTTGAAGGAACTGTTGCTATCACAAAAGAGAAACCCGATTTGTTAATCCTGGATTATCAAATGCCTTACTTGGATGGATTAGATGTGATTGACACCCTTGAAAAGAAGCCAAAAGTACTGGTAATTAGCGGACACCTGGATGAATTGAGCCTCCCTGAAGTTGAAGCTGACAAGATTGTGAGCAAGGCAAGGATTCGATCATTCCGAGATTTAGAATCTGTAATTCAGGAGATATTATAGACGTACTTTATGCTGTAGGCAGGGTTATCCTGAAAGTGGTCCCAGCACCTTCCTCGCTGTCCACTTCAATTGTCCCTTTGTTCATTTGAACGAATTCATAAACAAGTTGTAAGCCTACCCCCAGTCCCTTTTCCCCAGAGGTGCCCCAACTTCTTTCTTTTGTTTGAAGGGAAAAAAGCCCTTCTAGTTTTTTTTGTGAAATACCCACCCCAGTGTCAGAGAAATTTATGGCCACATGGTTGTCTTGCTTTGCTGCGGTAATCTCAACCTCTCCTCCAGAGGAAGTAAATTTTAGGGAATTATTCAGCAGGTTACGAAAAATAGTCATCGCACTGCTTTTATCAACATAAACCTCAAGTGCTGCATCGATGGCATGTTTGATTGTTACACTTTTGGCATTGGCCATATTTGAGTACGTTTTAACAGTTTCTTGTGTCAAATCCGCTAGTTTGAAATTTTCAGGGTTGTAAGGTATTTGACCCTGTTGTTGCACAGCCCAATTCAATAGGTTGTCAAGCAGGTCAGTAAGGCCATCAACTGACTTATCGATATCTTCGGTGACTTCGGTCAGTTGCTCAGTATTCTTACTGGCGATGTACATTTTGATGATTTGTGAAATGCCTTTAAAGGCACTCACCGGTCCACGGAGATCGTGAGAAACAATTGAAAAGAATTTGTCTTTGGTTTTGTTTATTTCCTCCAATTGCAGTTTCTGTTCTTCAAGAAGCTGGTTGATTTTTATTTTTTTCTGATTGTTTCGATAAAGTACAACAGCCAAAACCGCAATTAATGATAACCCAGTCACCAATCCGATTCCAATTAATTGTTGGGTCTTTTTTTGTTCATTCAAAAGGTCGACTTCCACCTGTTTTTGATTGACCTCAAATTCAGTCCGTTGATCTGCCATTTTTCGAATCGTCTCTGCATTAATCACACTGTCTTTATATATCAGATATTGAGATTGATGTTCAAATGCTTTTTTATAATTCCTCTGATCAGCATACAGTTCGGATAATTTGAGGTTAGCGTCCCTGATTTGTTCTTTGAAATTCTCTCTCTCGGCTATAACAAGGCTTTGGTTTGCATAATTGATAGCTCTGGTTATCTCACCCTCCAGTTGATATATGTCTGCCAGGTAAGTTTGGTAAACCGCCACCGGATATAAATCATTCAGATTATACAGCATATCAGTAGCAACTGACATTTTGTATTCTGCTGAATCGTATTTGCCAAGTGCAGCATCAACTAAACCAAGATTGCCTATTGAGTATGCCAGCGACTCTTTATTATCTTCGGCAATTGCTAACTCACGGCACTTACGGAAATAGTACTTGGCACTGTCAAATTCGTGATTCAACCTATATACCTCTCCCAGGTTATTATAACCATCAATTATTCCTGAAATTCTATCAACTTGTAGGTCTAACTTGATTGATTCTTTCAAATAGACTTTTGCCAGGTCATAATTCTGTTGCACAATATAAATGAGTGCAATAATTTGAGTGGCAGTGGAAATATTCTTGCTGCCGCCGTCAACTTTATAAAATTCAAGTGCATTTATTGCGGCTTCTAAAGCTGCCTCGAGGTTTCCGCCTCTCCTTTCCGCATTCGCAATTCGGGTAAATGCGTTACCTATTTTTAAATTGTCTTGTAGCTTCCTTGCAAATTCTAAGGCTTGCTCAGCATGCCTTTTTTTTAGTTCAGGAGTTGAGGTATACTGAGCAAGCCTAAAATAGATGTAGTATAATGTTGTGTCATCTTCAGCCTTGGAAATTTCCTGAAACAGGCTATCGTATTTATTCTTAATTTTCTGAGCTTCTGAAATGTTAAAAGCCAGGAAGAGGCTCAGACATAATAATGTAAAATATGTTTTAATCAATCTTATCATCATCAGGGCTCGGATCAACAACTGGGTCAATTGTATGAGTCACCCCGTTGCTATCGGTAAACACGATATCGTATTTTTCCTGCTCTCCTTTTTGGACATTATTTTTAATTTTTCCGCTCCAGCAAGTGTCATTGTCTTTGGATGGAACCTGACTGAAAATATTCTTATTCCCAGCTTTCGTTGCTTCACCGATTTGTGTGATCGCGGCAATTCCGCTATCCTGAGAACATTGCCAAATTACTTTGTCATTTTTCCAGGGTTTCGCTGTAACCGTATCAGGTTCAACTGGCTGGTATTGGCCACTTTCGGTATTGCAAAATTGTAGCTGTCCAGTCTGATACTTTAAGTAGATGTAAACGTCTTTAGCCATAGATATTAGTTATTTAAGGTTTGATGTTCAATGTAATTATAGCTGAACGAATCGAGATCATGTACGAATCGCTAAGGAATGTGGATTGGGGTTTTTGAAAATCGAAAGAAAGACTATTCTTCTTCAACAAATTTGAATGTGAAGCCTGCTGTAATACCGGCTAAGAGTTGAGCCACAAGATATATCCAAAGGTTGTCCCAACTGCTTTTCTCGATGATTGATTGACCAAAACTCACTGTTGGGTTAAAAAATGCCCCTGAAGAATTCGCAAGTGCGTATGAACCCGCAATTACAGCAAAACCGACAGCCATGCCATAATACGAATTGCCAGCACCTTTTTGAGATGTAAAAGCACTGAGATAAACATAACACAGTACAAAAGTTCCGATAAACTCCGCAATCAATATTTTATCCATATCAGGCGTGAGTGCTTGAGTATCATCAGGAAAACCTTTCATATACAGCACCAAATATGAAACTGCAATAGCGGCTGCTAACTGAATTATGATGTAAATAATGGCATCTTTGGCTCCAATTCTTCCTCTGAGCCAAAAGGCAATAGTGACGGATGGATTATAATGGGCCCCTGAAATTGGCCCACCTGCGTACACCAGGGCTATTAGAATGGCCCCTATGCTCATAGGGGCAAACCAGAGTGGTGTGGGGTTTACAACCACCATACCTACGAAGAACATTAATAACAGCGTTCCTAAAAATTCAACTATATAATTCCTCATGATCTTTGGCATTCAAGAGGGCGAAATTAACAATACCAAAGCTATTAAAATACCCCTGACAAGGTCAGGAAGAAACTGAATAGGGAATTCAATGAAATTGTAACAGTACCTGCAAGGAGCATCAAGAGGTATATCAATATATCATCATTATTTTGCCAACTCATTTTTGATCGATTACTTTCTATGATATTAGTGACCACCTTATCAGATTTATTACAATTTTCTGATGCATTTTGTAATAAATAGGTTGCACACAACTACTAACCGGATGACCCGGTTAAAAAATGCAAATCGACCCAAAATTCAATCAACTTATTGACGAGAATAAGCTTCTGATTCAAAAGGTATGTCGGGTTTACTCTGACAACCAGGACGATTTCCTGGATTATTATCAGGAGGTTTGTATTCAACTTTGGAGGTCAATGCAATCTTTTAGAGGTGACTCCGCTCAATCAACCTGGGTATATAGAGTTGCCATTAATACTTGCATAGGTCAGCTTAGAAAGGTTAAAAGGAAAATAGATACGACCCCGCTTGAAGGCAAGCCCTTAAATATTCCCGGTGAGGCCGACAACCCAACAAAAGAGCGCCTGGATCTACTTTATCAATCAATTAGAAAGTTAAAAGAAACCGACCGGGCACTCATTCTTCTTTATCTGGAAGACAAGAGTTACAAAGAAATTACTGACATCATGGGCATTACAATGTCCAACGTTGGCGTAAGAATTAATAGAATAAAAGCACAGTTAAAAGGTATGATCAATGGATGATGAACTGAAACAACTTTGGAATAAAGATACAAGTGCAGAAAATTCTGTTGTAGACATGAGTGCGATGGACAGCAACAAAAGGTCGGATTTGGTTTATCGTATCTATAAAAAGCTTCGATTTGAGCATTGGTTCAACATTGCGTTCACAATAATTTTTACTGCTTACCTGGTGTATCGGGAAAATTTCATTACAGCAACTATCGTAATGGCTATTATGCTAGTGATTATTCTGTACTATCATACTTTAATAAAGAAGGTGAAAAACCAAACATACACTGAGTCAGTGAGTGATTATGTAAAGGACATTTGTGGCCACCTGGAAAGTTTCATTAAGCATTACAAAATACTGTGCTATTTTCTAATGCCGGTAAGTATTTATGTTGGGATATCCTTAAACAATGACCTCACAATTAGTGAAATCCTAAATTCCCCAAAACGTATTGCCATCATCATTAGTGCGATTGTTTTTACAATAGCCCTGGTACTTTTCATACTTCGAATTCTGTACGAAAAAGACGTTAAAAAATTAAGGGAGATGATAGATGAACTGAGCTAAATTCAAACTGGTTTAAGTTTGTATTTAGATTTTCTATAAACTACAAATGCACAAAACCACTCTCGGATTAAACTTGCCAACAGATCCTCGTTGGAGCAATATAGCAGAAAAAAACATCGAAGATATTTTAGTTGACCATGCTTATTGTGAACAAAAAGCTGCTTCATCATGCATTTCATTAATTGTTCAATATCCGGATAAAAATCGGTTAATTGAAGTATTGACCCCTGTTGTTGCAGAAGAATGGAGCCATTTTGAAAGAGTCATTGAACAGCTGAAAAAGAGAGGCCTTCAACTAGGTCATCAACGCAAAGATGAATATGTGATCGAACTAAATGGCTTGATCAAAAAAGGCGGTAGCCGAGAACAGCAGTTAGTTGAAAAATTACTTGTTAACGCTATGATAGAGGCAAGAAGTTGCGAAAGGTTTAAGCTATTGTCTGAACAAATTGCTGATGTTGAATTAAAGAAGTTCTATTACGAATTGATGGTCTCGGAGGCGGGGCACTACGCCAACTTTATTGAATTGGCCGAAGAGTACATGCCAAAAGAGTATGTAAGCAAAAGGTGGGCAGAGTTCTTGAAAGACGAGGCCGAGATTATCGAGAACCTGGAAGTTCGAGATGATAGATTTCATTAGGTTGTCGGCTTACTTTTTCAATATGCGGTCAATATATTTAGTAAGGGCAAGTAATAATCTGATGTCATCAGCACCGGCTGTCATTAACCTATCTTTCAGGCGTTGATACAAGCTTGGCTGCGCTGTTACACCAAGCTTATCAAGCATCTCCACAGCTTTGGTTTTAACAGCCTTTTGCTCCACAGATGAAATAATTTCAATATGACCGTTAGATGATTCTATGTTAAACTTTGAGAGCTCATAAGCATATATCAAAACCGCTTGCGCCAGGTTCAGTGATGGGTAGGTGGTGACCAACGGAATCGTACTGACCAGATCACATAAATCCAACTGCTCTTTTGTTAAACCATGCTCTTCACTACCGAATACAATTGCCACTTTTTTTAGGGCCCCGGTTTTCTGGCTAATCAGTTCATGAAGTTCAGTGGCTTCAAAGATGTCGTGTCTCGAAATTCGCTTTTTGGCACTTGTACCAATTGACAGGTCAATGTCAGTGAGTGCGTCATTCAATGAGCTGTACTTTTTTGCAGATTTCAAAACATCCTGCGATGCGTATGCTGAAGAAAATGCCTTTTCCGAATCGCAACCGGAACAATTGACCAGACGAAGTGAATTAAACCCAAGGGTTTTAATCCCGCGGGTAGCTAAGCCAACATTTTCCGGTCTTGCCGCCTCAACTAAAACAAAGATGATCTCAATTTTATTTGAGGCTCTCATGTATAATCCCTAAGCAATGCGTAAAGAAAATATGTCATTAAACAGTTTTGCGTCAAGGTTCAGCTACAGTTTTAATTCGCCTTTTACCGGCGGCGCAGTTTTCAATCGAATGGCTAGAATACCTGCAATTATGAAAAACACACCGCCAAAAAGAATGGCATTTACAGCATTATTGTCCAGTAGATTTTTGATGATTAATCCGAAGGTTACCGTTTGTATAAGCATTGGGATAACAATCATCATGTTTACAATTCCCATGTAAACTCCTCGTCGCTCTTCAGAAATTACCCGCGATACCATGGCATAAGGTATACCCATCATCGCAGCCCAACCAATACCGAAAAGGATCATGGGTATCAATAAGGCAAATTCGTTTTTAATAAAGGGCATACTCAATAGAGCTACGCCTGTTAGTATAAGGCTCATCACATATACAATTTTTGAACTGTATTTTATAGCCAACGGAACAAGCCCCAATGCCACGATCATTGTGACCAGGTTATAGGTGCCATTCATTAGGCCAGTTTGAGCAAGTGCTTGTTCTGATAAAACTTGAATATTTTGGGCAAAAGAAAGATCTGCAGGGCTGAGCTCACTACCCGATTTACATGCAGCCATTATACCTTCAAATTTTTGGGTATCGGCATTGCTGATACCAAAAAGGCTGGTTCTCAACATTGGAGTAATAAATTGCCAATAGCAGAACAAGGCGTACCATTGAAAAAAGTACACCGCAGACAACTGCCACATGAGCTTAGGCATGTCTCCAATCGCCTGGTAAATTTCTTTTAATGGGTGAAAAATCCGTTCAATGAAGGGTTGCTTCTTATGCTCTATCAAATCCTTAAGTTCCTCCTCTGTCGGCGGTATTTCGGGTGTTTTCCAAATTGACCATAGAATGGTTGTGACCGAGGCAAGCGCTCCCAAAAAGAATGAGTAATACACCCATTTAGGAATTGCAGTCACTGCTTCTGCTTCAGTGCTACAAAGCCCTGTATCGCCTGGGGTCACACTGAACCAATCCTGAAAAAGAAAAAGAGAGAAATTAGCAATGGTTATTCCTGCCCCAACAAACAGGCTTTGCATTTGGTAACCGAACGTAAGCTGCGTATCATTCAGTTTATCTCCAACAAAAGCCCTGTAAGGCTCCATTGCTGTATTATTTGCTGCATCCAAGACCCACAGAAGACCAACAGCAAACCATAAACTAGGGCTGAACGGGAAGGCTAAAAGACATAGACTTCCGGAAATCGCACCTATCAAAAAAAATGGTTTTCTTCTTCCTCCCCATTTAGGCAACCAGGTTTTATCTGAAATTGCCCCAATTAAAGGCTGAATCAGCAAACCTGTTACTGGACCGGCCAGGTTCAATAAAGGAAGTTCATCATGTGCAGCACCCAAAAAAGAAAATATTGGGTTTACAGCAGTTTGTTGAAGGCCGAAACTGAACTGGATTCCGAAGAAACCAACATTCATATTCCAGATTTGCCAAAATGAAAGGTTAGGTTTTTTTAATAAAGGCATTTATTTGGTGTTTGCGTTGGTTAAGGTTCTATCTCAAAAATCACTGCCTCGAAAGGATGCAATTTCATTTGGTTCTTTTCAATAGCTGGTTGTTCGTCGTAGTTGCCAATCTTCCACATAAACGAGTCACCATCTATCGGTGGCGGTATCATAAAATCTGTTTGATCTTCACTAAAGCTAAGGATAACTACCATCTTTTGGCCCTCCAGTTCCCTGCTGAAGGCAAAAACGTCTTCATTCGGATAGTCAATCACTTCTAATTCCCCATAAATCATTACCTCACTTTTCTTTCTGAAGGCTATCATAGCTTTATAGTATTCAAAGATCGAACCCCGCTTGCCAACTTCTGAACCCACATTGATCTCAGAGTAATTCGGGTTAACTGCCAACCATGGGTTGGCATCCGAAAAACCACCATTTTTGGATTGGTTCCATTGCATAGGGGTTCTTGCATGGTCACGGGTAAACTCCAGGAAATGCTGCAGGTTAGCAGTGCCTTCCTCTTTTCTAATCTTGTAGGTGTTCACACTTTGGATGTCCTGGCATTCATCCATAGACTTGAAAGGATAGTTCACCATTCCAATTTCATCCCCCTGATAGATGTATGGGGTACCCCTCAGGCTGAGTAGCAGCGTGGCAAACATCTTGGCGCAAGGCTCCCGATGGTTTGTGTCATTCCCAAATCTTGACAGAAACCTTGGGAAATCATGATTACCAAGATAAATACTGTTCCACCCGCGATT
Organism: Cyclobacteriaceae bacterium; assembly: GCA_040222875.1. GTDB lineage: Bacteria > Bacteroidota > Bacteroidia > Cytophagales > Cyclobacteriaceae > JAJCYL01. Next base: position 79,472 of record JAVKCG010000039.1, read on the forward strand.
GCCTAATATTTTGTCCCACTTAATGAATATGCCTTTAAATTCAGTGAGGTTCCATGAACGTTTTTTGTAGAAATCGCCAGGGTCCCGATCGAGGAACATATGATCAAAATGAAAGATCATGTTGAGCTCATTCTTGTCGCAACCTACATAATCGTTGGCCTCGAAAAGTTGAACTCCAATGCCCTCCCCAACCGTCATCATGTCATAATTCTCCATTACCTCTTTGTTCATCTCCTGAAGAAATTCATGGATTCTCGGCCCTGAAGCATAAAACACCGGAAAGTTGCCATCATAATCCTCTGGAAAGTCAGGGTAACTTGTGTCTTTTGAGATCAAAGGGATCACATCCATTCGGAAACCGTCAATGCCTTTATCAAGCCAGAACTTCATAGCCTTATAGACCTCCTGCCTAACTTTCGGGTTTTCCCAATTTAAATCTGGTTGCTTTTTGCTGAATAAATGGAGGTAGTATTCGTTGGTGATCTCGTCAAATTGCCAGGCACTACCACCAAAAAATGACACCCAATCATTTGGAGGCCCTCCATTTTTTGGAGGTTGCCAGATGTAATAATCCCTGTAGTTGTTATCCTTCGATTTACAGGATTGTTGAAACCAATCATGTTCATTTGATGAGTGGTTCACCACCAAATCCATGATGAGCCTTAAATCCTTTTTTTTGATTTCGGCCAACAATCGATCAAAGTCATCCATCGTACCGAACTCGTCCATGATATTGCGGTAATCGCTGATATCATAGCCATTGTCATCGTTCGGGGATTTATATACTGGGCACAACCAAATGATTGTGATACCGAGGTCTTTCAGATAATCCAACTTCTCAATAATCCCATTAATATCACCTATTCCATCGCCGTTTGAGTCTTTGAAACTCCGGGGGTAAATCTGATAAACTACTCCTTCTTTCCACCAAGTTTTCTTCATGCGATGGCTCCTTTTACCTTCAATCTTGTTCCGAATTAACTAACTATAATAAGTGCCAAAAATTAAAGCCGCAAGCTTACATACAGGTGTATTCTTAGCATTTAGCTATGCAACCGATTGAAAAGAAAATCAGCGGAAATTCATTTATAAAAAAATTTCAATAATCTGTAAAATGACTTGATAGTAGTCATAATTTGGACATCGAAAAGCATCGAAAAGTGAAAAACACCCCTGCTGTTCTCAGCTTCTTATTCGCCTTGATTGTATTGCCCAATTTGTTCTCGCTAGGCACTAATCACTACGATGAAGCATTTTATGTGAACGCTATTGACCAGATGTTTGAAACCGGTGATTGGCTTATACCTAAATATCATGATGGCAGCTTAAGGGTTAACAAACCAATTTTAAGTTATTGGATATTTGGGCTAGGTAAGTTCTTATTCGGAAACTGGTTATATGGCTTAAGGTTAATGTCATTATTTGCGGCTGTTTCACTGGTGTTTTTAATAGCCAGTTTTGAGAAAACGATAGACTCCAGCGTTACCTTTTATCTCTCCCCTGTTATTCTCATTTCAACAAAAATTTTTGTTGACCTGGCAATATTCGCAATTCCAGAAATGCTCTTCGTGGTTTTTATTGTTTGGGCTCACCTGGAGTATTACCAACTACTGAATAGGAAAGGCAACCTCACGAAACTTTATATTTTGTTGGCCCTGGGGTTTCTAATAAAGGGTCCCTGGATTGCAGCTTATCCGTTTTTAACAGCACTGGGAATGTCAATTTTAGATCGGTCTGTCAGACCCCTCACCATTCTTTTAAACATAAAAGGTATAATCATTTTCCTATTGCTGGTGCTGCCCTGGTTTTTGTATATAACCCATCAGCTTGGGTGGCAGTGGTTGGTTACACTGTTTGAAAATGAGATTATTGCCAGGTCTGTTGAATCTTCAGGTACGTGGCTGAGGCGGCTTCAAATATTATGGGAGCTTTCACCATGGGTAATTCTGATCATTCCGGCAATCTTCGCAAAAAAGAAAGATTATCAATCCAAATTTTTACTTGTATGGTTTTTTGGAAGCCTGATATTCCTGCTTGTGATAATAAGCACTTTCCATATTCATTATACGCTTGTTTTTACTGCGCCCCTTGCTTTATTGGTTTCTAAACAGCTCAAATCCAAACCTGAAATTTCAGTATGGCTAATGGTGCCAATAATCTTTTGGTTCATCAAATCAACCTTGCAAAACTTCATTTTTGATGACTTTAATTTAAACGTGAACTACCATTATTGGCTATGGATGTCGACCATACCAATCTTGGCTATCATTTGGGTATTGCTGAAGCGACAGAAATTCAATTCTGTAGGACTAATAATCTTGATTTTCATGTGGACTGCTGGTAACCTAATGCCCAGATACAATGAGAATCCAGAAGTCGTCGTCAAACGGATTTTAGAAAACAGCTTAGAGGGTACGGTTATAGCTTCTAAAGACTACAATATGTATGCTAGAAGTTTGCTTGTTAAACCCACGTTCAAAACGGATCAAAATGTCGTAGTTACGGATGACCTTCAAACCACAGTTCCCCTAAACCAAATTTATATCGTCGAAAAAGGGGAGTTTATTGGGAGTGAGCTACAGGAAACATCAATCGTATTAGACAGCGTTCTGCATTATACTGGCAGAAACCCTGAGATTAAACAAAGACCTGTCAAAGGGTTATACGGCATAATCACTGGAAGGGAAAACTGGTATACGTATTACTTTATTCAGGCAAAAACCGTGGGTTCTTAGCAGTAACATTTCGACTCATCTCTTATAAGTCCCGATTCAGTCATGCTTTCACTCAGTCAATCTGGTTTTATTTATTTATAAACTACATGCGGCGTTCCTTTGAATCATCCCAAGGTCAAAAAATAGGGATTACCAATACCACTCAAAATAAAAAGGACAATGATCAAACAACTAACTATTGCACTTCTAGCCTTAACCCTTGCGGGTTTTCAATCAGCACTGGCTCAAAACGATGAGGGTTTCATTTACGGCAAAATCACTACCATAGATGACGAAATTTACGAGGGCCCCATGCGCTGGGGAAAAGAAGAGGTCTACTGGACTGATATGTTCAATGCAGGAAAAAGAGAAAATGAAAATATTGATTATCTCAGCCGGGATGAACGGGATATTCTTCGTGACCACAAGCGACGAAGCCGAAGCCATTGGGGTGGTTTAAACTTCGATTGGAGTTGGGATTGGGATGATGATTTCACTCATCAGCTCTCAATCCAATTCGGAGAATTAAAAGCACTTTATGTAACAGGTCGGGAAAGACTCGATGTTGAGCTTCAGGGCGGAATGATTTATGAAATAACCGGCAATGGATACAATGATATCGGTGCAAAAATCAGGATACTAGACAACGAATTAGGTGAACTGGAGATGCGATGGAGTAGAATCGATAAAATTGAATTTATGCCAACACCAAGTAAGCTAAATCAAAAGTTCGGTGAACCACTTTATGGCACAGTTGAAACCAGAAATGGCAGCTTCACAGGTTTTGTTCAGTGGGATCACGATGAGCGGGTGAGTACTGACAAATTAGATGGGGATACACGGGACGGTGATATGTCAATAGAATTCGGTCGATTAAAATCAATCGAACGAGATGGTAATGGCTGTGAAATTGAATTGCAGTCGGGAAGGACTATGTTTTTACGTGGCAGCAACGATGTGGATTATGACAACCGCGGAGTAATAGTTACCACAGACTATGGCCGCATTGATATTGAATGGAGAGAATTCCTGAAGGTGACTTTCCAGAAAGCCCCAGGTTCCGGCCCTTCATACGCCTCCTTTAGCGATCAAAAAGAACTCACCGGATCAGTAATGACAAGGGGTGGTAAAACGTTAAAAGGAAAAATAGTTTATGACCTTGATGAAGCCTATGATTTTGAAGTTTTGCAGGGTGATTTCGAAGATATGGAGTACATCATTCCATTCAGGAATATTAGTAAGATAACGCCCCGCGGCTATGATGAGTCCATAGTTGAGCTAAAGAATGGTCAAACTCTCAGATTGGAAGACGGGATAGACGTTTCCGAAGAGAACAACGGCATCCTTGTCTTTCAGGATAAAAACAACCCTATTTACGTCGAGTGGCAGGATGTTGATGAGGTGACATTCAATTGAGAATAACAAGTTAGTTTAATACTGAAAGTCCAAATTCAGTTCGCAGGCAGCAGATCGTAAGGTTTGCTGCTTTTTTTGATTAGGTTATTCTTCCGCAATTTCACTGAGCTTAATTATAATAGCGTCAAGCACCTTTAAATATTTCAAGATTTTTTGGTATTTTGCCATGACATAGGTAACCTCTAAAAACCAGCTCATCAATTTACATAGCAAGGTCATTTTTATCTCCCTGGCATTAAGTTTTCCAATTAGCTTAATTGCGCAAAAAGCAGTCAGGTATGATAGTATAAGGGTAAAAGCCAATCATTTTTTCACCTATCAGGATACGACGATTTATGTCAATAATGACACCACCTTCTACCTTCCAGATACAATAGATTATTATCAATCCAGAAAAGACATCACAGCCAAATCCGAGGCCTTTTATGAACGGGTTAAGGACAAATTCAGAAATAAAGATTCAAAAGCTTCAGAGCTCTTTTATAAGGTCACGTTTGGTAAGGACCGCAAAATCAACAAGGCCGTTGATGATGTTGAAAAGAGCATTGAACCTTTTGCGGATTATGAAGGTCAGTTGATCGGATCAATTCGGTTAAAGCGCCTGGATATTTTCGGAACGAGTATTAGTGATACAACGAAAGTCCCGAAGGGGCCGAGTAAAACCTTTAACCAGTTGCATGTTAAAACCCACCGTCGGATAATTTACAATAACCTCTCTATTGATGAAAAAGAGCTCATCCAGGCGCAGGAATTAGCAGATAATGAGCGCATTTTGAGACGATTACCTTTTATCAAAGATGCCAGGATATTGATTGGGGAATCAAATAACGGCCCCGGATTAAGGACAACAGTTATAACCAGGGATGTTTTTCCGCTTCGCTTTGACATTAACCCATCGGATATCGCCGACACTCGCTTTGGAATAAGTACCATCAACTTATTCGGAACAGGCCATGAGCTTGAAAGTGATATTATTCTAAATGACCGGGGAGACAGAAAAATCGGACATGACACCTATTTAATAATAAGAAATATTGCAGGCTCCTTTATTACGGCTTCTTTAAATAGGGCAAATAGTTTTTCAAAAGAAGGAACAGGTGTAAGCTTTTTAAGGGAATTTTATACACCTAATACCCTTTATGCTGGCGGCGCAGAATTGAGCCGGTACACCATCCGCGATCTCCGATTACGAAATGGCCAGATCTTAAGCCCTCTGACAGAAATTGATTCCGCATTTGTTGTATCCAGAACCAGAAACACCCAGGATCTTTGGGTAGGCAGAGCTTATAAAGGAAACAACCTCCCTGCCTTCCTTGACCTGAAACGTTGGCGGATAGTTGCTGCTGCTAGAATAAACCGGGTGAATTTTACTGATCGCCCCGAAGCAACAGCAACCGAAAATGAAATCTTTCACGATCGCACCAGGCTTCTTTTTAGTGTAGGCCTCTCTTCAAGAAACTACTACAAGGATGTTCTGGTTAATTTCTTTGGCCGAACAGAAGATATACCGGCTGGTAGCCTCATTCAGTTAACTGGAGGATATGAATATGGGGAATTCCGAAACCGGCCTTACCTGGGGCTGAGATTAACAAAGGGTGATTTCATTGGAAACATTGGGTATGTGAGAGGCGAGTTAAACACTGGTGGTTTTTTCAATAAAGGCCGTTTTGAATTGGGGGTGGTACAAACCAAAGTGGGTTATTTTACACGACTGTTTACCTATCGTTTCTTAAAAATCAGGCATTTTCTCGATATCCAGTATACTGCCGGAATTAGAAGAGATGACCTTGAGATAATTGATTTAGATGATAGACAAGGTATCAGAGGTTTTAGCAGTATCCAATTATCTGGCACCAGAAGGTTCTTGATGAAACAGGAATCAGTCTTCTTTACCCCGCTCTATATTGCCGGATTTAGAGTGGCCACATTTACATTTTTTGATTTAGGCTTTCTTAATGGAACCCAGTTTTCTGGAAAACTTTACAGTGCCCTTGGCTTCGGGGTCAGACTTCGAAATGAAAACCTTGCATTTAATACCATTCAGTTACGGTTTGCCTATTATCCATCTCCACCTATTGACATGGATGATTACGGGTTTACATTTTCTACCAAAATTGCGGTGCCAGTTGAAGACTTCGATTTGAAAGAACCAGACGTGGTCCAGTTTAGATAGTGCAACGCATCCATAAGTGAAATTCGGTAAAATGCCATACCTTCACACCTAGGAATAGGTTCTTTATCAGTCGTCGACCGATAAAGATTAAAAGGGAATCCGGTTCAATTCCGGAGCTGTACCCGCAACTGTAAGTTCTAATTAGCATGATGTCTACTTGCCACTGTCCTAACCAGGATGGGAAGGCCACATCAGCAGAACAAGCCAGGAGACCTGCCATTTCAAAACTAAATTTTTAACGACCTCGGGTATTGGGTTGCAGAAAGATGAAAAGGTTAAAAAACATTTTCAAGTTCGCATTATGCGCATCGCTGATGGCTCTGCCATTGATGGGGGCGTTCGGCCAAACATCTGACTCAACCAGAGTGCTGAATGAACTGGAGGTGCATTCTTCCCGGTTAAATGTTCATTCCATCGGGTACCGTCTTGAGCGAATTGATACATTTTCGCTTCAGGCATCTTTTGCCGGAAACCTCGCCGAGATACTCACCAGAAATACCAACATCCACATGCGGAGTTATGGGGTTAATGGTATTTCTTCACCAAATCTGCGAGGAGGTGGTAATAATCATACTACTATTTTTTGGAATGGAATTAACCTACAGAGTCCGACTTTAGGTGAAATTGACCTTGGTTTGGTTCCTTCCCCTTTCGTTGAAAATGTCACCGTACAATTTGGCGGAACTTCGAGTTTATTTGGTGCCGGGGCACTTGGTGGATCGATACACTTGAACAATAAGGTAGCTTTCAATAAAGGGTTTTTAGCAGCTCTTTCTCAAAACTATGGCTCTTTCGGGAGACATCAACAATTCTTTTCTCTGGGGTGGTCCACAAAAACATTCAGCTCTGCAGTCAAATTTTTTAATTATAAGGCAACTAATGATTTCCAGTTTTTAAATACAAACAAACCGGATAACCCAAAAGAGAGAAGGGAGCATAATGCCTTTGAGCAATCCGGGCTCTTGATTGAAAACTCCCTGAAATGGAACCCCAAAAATATCATTAGTTCTAAGGTGTGGTTACAGGCCAATCAACTGGAAGTACCTAACTCCATCACCTTAAATGCCCCTGGAAACCTGGTTCAAGATGATGATTTCATAAGAGCATTAGTTGAATGGGAACATGCTGGTGCTGTGCAATACAATTTAAAATCAGCTCTAATTGCCCACAGCATGGAATTTGGTAATGAACCCCCGACCACATTTTATTCCCTCATTAATGACTTCACTTTTGATAAAAAATTAAAAGATGGGTTAATACTTAACGCTGGCTTAAACAGTACCTCTGATTGGGCGCACTCAGATAACTATGGTTCAAATAACCCAGGGCGAAACCGACTTTCACTTGGGCTTTCCATTCGACACAATCTAAGCCAAAGAACTATACTCAACTATCGTTTCAAGGAAGAATTAGTGGATAATGAGCTTACACCCTTTGCGCCTTCGTTGGGACTGGAACATTTTATAACACCTGAGGTAACGATTAAGGCTTCAGTTTCCAGAAATTACTTTATCCCAACATTTAATCAATTGTATTGGTCAGGCGCTGGGGCAAGGGGCAATTCAAGTGTGCAATCAGAAACATCGTGGAGCCAGGAGGTGGGTTTAGCATTTTCTAAAAACTACGATAAGCAATGGTTCATTAATTCCGAGATAACAACCTATAGCAATGTGGTTGATAATTGGATTATTTGGTTGCCACAATCTAGCCAGGAATGGTCTCCAGGTAATATTAAGGAGGTATGGTCACGTGGAGTTGAGAGCTCTTTAAAAATTGATCGCCAACTCCAAAAACTCCGAATTGGTTTTGTTGCCAACTATTCCTACACCAGGGCCACCAATCAAGAAATATCAGATGACGGGAATAGCTCAGAGCTAGGTAAACAATTAATATATACACCAAGGCATTCCGGTAAAATCAATCTCAATTTGAACTACCGGAAATTAACATTAGGATGGTGGCATCACATTACCGGCAGTCAGTTTACTGATGGATCAAATAATCAAATTCAAGCTTTGAATGCGTTCGGTGTTTCAAGCATCGTACTTCAGCAAAGGTTCAAAATAAGCCACATCGAGTCCAGCTTACAATTTGAAATCAACAACCTGTTTAATGAAAACTATTATGTACGGACGGGTTATCCTATGCCGCTAAGAAACATACGATTTGGATTAACAATTAAACTATAACTAACGAGGATGCACACTAAACAATTCACCACTAAACTTTTTATACTCATTTCTCTGCCCCTGTTGATTTCGTGTGGGGATGACGAAGATGATAATCCGCTTGGCTTACCATTAAAAGATGATGGTTTTTTTATTTTAAATGAAGGAGCATTTGGAAACTCCAACACTTCCCTGTCATTCTATTCCAGGGAAACGAGTGAGGTTACAAACAATATCTTTCAAACAGTAAATAACCGACCCCTTGGTGATCAGTCACAATCCATGGCAATTCATAATGATGACGGTTTTATTGTTGTACAGAATTCTGGCAAGGTTGAGGTAATTGATGTTGATGATTTTACCAGTATTGCGACTATCTCAAACGGCATTTCAAGCCCCAGATATTTCATTGGCTTTAATGACAACAAGGGCTACCTGTCAGATTGGGGAGATGGCTTTAATGGCAGTGTTCATGTAATTGATCTCAACACTTATTCGGTAACAAAATCAATTGAAACGGGAAGTGGTAGCAATCAAATGGTGGTTAGAAATGGCTTTGTTTATGTAGCCAATAACGGCGGTTTTGGGCTTGATAACACCATTTCAGTGATTGACACAAACAATGACGTGGTAAGCCAAACAATTGAGGTCGGTGACAATCCAAACAACTTACATCTAGACGCCAATAATAACATTTGGGTTTTGGGCAGCGGCTTTCTTGCATTTGATGCTGACTTTAATCTGGTAATTGAAAACAGCTCTCCAAGTTGGCTTGGTGTGATTGATAGTGGTAACGCTATCACTTTAATGCTGGAGTTCACTGATATCACATTTGGCACTGCTGATGACTTAACAATAGATGAGTCATCCAACCAGTTATATTTCAATTACAATGGAGGAGTTTGGTTGCATGATATGAGTGCAACACAATTACCAACATCTCCATTTATTCAGCAAGATTTATATGGGCTTAGTTTCGACTCAAATACGGGTAATCTCATCGGCTCTGAAGCTCCGGGCTTTACTTCATCTGGCAACCTCATTTTTTATGATGCCAATGGAGGTGTTTCTAATTCCTTCCTCGTAGGCATTGGGCCCAACAGCATAGTTTTCAAAGATTGACACCTTAAGCAAACAGCCCTAAACCAAAATTTGATTTAGGGCTGTTTCAATTTATTTTTTTGAAAACTATTTCTGACTTTCCTATAAGTGATCTCTAAAATTTTAATTAGTTGCTCCCACCTTTAAAATGGCCTGACCTGTTCCGGCAAGATCATTCCCAAAGCCGTGAACAATTACTTCAAAATCAGCGATAAGGTCGCCTGTGAAGAATTCTAAAGTTGCATTACCCTGGGCGTCAGTAGTTGCATTAGGGTTCCAATACATAATGTGCCTCAAATCTGGAATGCGGGTACTGCGCCTTCCAAGCTCATTATAGTCAGGAAACCCAAAGTCTTTTGGTTCTACAAAACCCTGATACGGCACAATGGTGGCGGTGGTACTGTTAGATAAATTACCGTCATTCGAGTTAATTTCGATGATTCCATTTTGGGCTATAGAACCATACTTCTCAATAGCTTCAAACGACCTAATCACTCCGATGCTTGCAATTGAAGATGGGTCTAAGGAAAAAACCAGATCGGTATCGTATGTTGGAATTCCATCTAACATATACAAGGGTGGCCCTTCAAAGTTGCCACCAAGCTCAGTTGAAAATATTCTTGCTTCAACATCCTTCCTATTAGGGTTTTTCAGCGAAACACCCGGAACAATTTCCTTCAAGATTTCAAGTATATCAGATAGTCTTACATAGTCATCCAGATTGATGAGTTGATCATCAATATGACTGTATTTGCCAGCGTCACCGTCAGCGTTTTCATCCGCATCAATTGGTTTTTCTTCATAGAAATTAAATGAAGTTAGAATGCTTTGTAATCCTGGTGAATCCATATCCCTTTTCATATCGATAATCGGAAACTGGCCAGTCGTATTATTATTGATCCCCGCAGGCACTTCAAGTGTGTAATCCATTGTGTTTTTGTCCCAACCTTCAAAACTCAAGAAAGCAATGTCGCTGCCTGTAAAATCTGGAAATGGGATGTAAAACTCACCGTCATCGTTAGTGCCATATTCCGCTAACAACTCATTTTCAACAAGAATTACCGCCACTCTTTTGTCGATCAATGGTTGCTGGCTCTCTTTTTCAAAAGCCTTACCCCGAAGCCATAAAAATTTCTCATTGGCGTATTTCTGATGAGGAATGTTTCCAGTCAAAATATTATTCCAGTTCAATTTTTGCCACTTCTTCGAAAGCAGCAAATTGTCCAGATTCTTCAGCACTTCTTCATCCTGCAAATCAGTGTATTGTTCTTTGTTGGTTACATAACCTTCAATATCAGAGAACAAATTCAGATAGTTGTTTACACCCTGATAACCCGATGTTGTTTGCCGTTGATCAGAAACTGAAATTGAAAAATTGCCCTCAACTGGGGCGCCTGTTGCATCCTTAATATTGAGCTCCACAATGGCCTTTTCCCGCCTTTGATAACTGGTTTCACTTAAGCTCACTTTGTATCGTAGGGTTGGCTCAGGTACATAGTACAATCTTTCGGCTGCTACTGCACCATTATCACTTATAAGCGCAATATTTAATAAACCAGTTGGTAAATCAGACCTTGGTATTGTGGCCACAAATCCCCGCCTTCTCAAATCCGGTTCTACTGTAAGTACTTCAAAATTGCCAGATTGAATGATCAGGTAGTGTTGTGAATTATTGGACCTTAAAAACTCACGATTGGCTTGAACATTTATAACCAATTGATCAGAAGCATTTTGATAGGTCAGCAAGTTCACACCATTCCTATTTACAGAGGGAAAGTCGAATTGTTTACTGCCGGTTTCGAAGGTATATGACGCATTAGCCAGTGGGGAGAAAAAAACAGACCCAATGCCCATATCGTTGGTCTGTAGCTCTGCTACTACCGTTCCTTGTTGATCTTTTACAACTCCAGATACGCTACCTCCAACTCCATTTTCATCAAGCACCTCTATGCCAACCTTGTTAGGGATACCTGCCACAAATTTTCCACCCTCTGGAAAGAAATTCACTTTGTCAGTATTCTGAAACCGGGGCTCCATTGGCACATTGGCAGCATGTGTATCGGTAATTTGCACCTGGTCATAGAAAAAATAGTCCTCACCAAAATTTCTCATATAGAGTGTATAGGCCCTGAGTAAATATGAACCTGATCTAAGGGTATCTGAAATTTCGAAGTAACCATCAGCAAAGCCCTTGGACACCCTTGATTTTGTCCGATAAATCTCATTTGTTTCCTGATGAATGAGCTCAGTATAAACTATCCTGCTTGACTGGTTTGGCTGGTTAGTCATACCATCAACCAAATACGCTTTATACCAAAGCGTTTCCCCTTTGGCATAACGTTTCTTAGGATGGTGTATAAATACTTTCTCTACCGGGTTTGAACGGTAATAATTCTCCACTTTTTGCAGAACATCCTGCAAAGAAAGTTGCTGAGCAGATGCTGTGAATTGAAATAGTACCAGTGTTAATGTCAGGTTCCTAATCATGATTTTATTATTTAATCCGGCCAGAATGCTGGTCGGTTGGTAGTACTTGTCAATATTTGATTACTTAAATTCCTACAATCATCGGGATATAAAAAATCCCCAACCCCCACTGGTAGCTGCCTTCTGGTAACCCAGCGACTTTTGGTTGATACCCCAGCAACTATGAAATAACCCAAAACAATATCTTCCGGATCATCGGGGTTGGTAATGTTACTTATCGAAAGTGCTGGAGCTGTATCGAAAATTCCTCCGACATCGGAGATTTGCTTTTCTATTCCTTGATAAAACTGATAAGCTCCCAAATTCAATGACTGTTGCTCAACATTTAGGTATACCCTGTTCTGAAAAACAAAATTATTCAGCGGGATCAAAGCCGTTTCCTCAACAAGACGCTGGCCATTTGAGAGGCGGTCGTCTGATAAGAAAAGGTCGGTCAGTTCAAAATCTACCCAGCACCTTGAGCAGCATTCACGCGGGATGTTGTAAAAGTTTCTTACTGGCTGGCTGCTATTCGGATTGGCCACATCTCCAATTACAACAAAACGTTCTGGTTGTGTAAAAGCGTCAAACGTACCAAACACCCTCCATCTGTAGTAGTTTCTATTTTCAATTGGATCCTGGGTAACAGCTCTAACCCTCATCCCTAATTGTGTCGGCGGAGTTACGGGGATGCTGGAACCCAATGAAGCTTCGGTACCTATTAAAAACCCACCTATTCCGTTTAATTCAGTGCGACGGACGACCGGCCCAAGATCATTAACAAAAGTGCTTGAGTCAACGCCAGGGAAAGCAAAATTGAAAATATCTAACGGATCAAGTGCTGAATTAATCTCGGTGTCAGCAAACTCGAAATCCAGGCTCACAGAGTCTAACTCGGGTACTGGTAGCATTTCATCAAATGTTGATTGATAAACTTCTCCAGTGGATGTCACTATAGAGAGTTGATACCTCTGCCCTATCTCGCCCCTAATGCCATTCCCCGATAAATCGGTAGCGTAAAGGCCGGAAGTAACTTCAGTAAGTATTTCTTCATTCCCCTGTAAATCACTGATGGTTACCTGTGCATTTGTGGTTGGTTCAAAAACATCTGTCGACTGGACAATTGTGAAATCCAACTGTTCAGTTTTACTTAGTTTAATGTAATAAGGACCGGGGTTGTTAGTAATACCTCCTTCAATTACAAGCCGTGTAGCTGCACTAGGGATGTCTGGTGCGAACTCATTAATGCATCCGAAAAAAAATACGGCTATTAGTGAAAGAAAAGGAATCTGATACTTCATTCAATTTGACCAGGAATCAGGTTTGGTTGTACTGATTTTAAGGAAATCGGTGTTTAAAGTTCGGCAATCATTTGAAATTATAAATTCCTGATTAAAGCCGCCATCATAAACCAAACTTCCTTTTGATTTAACATCTGAAGCCCAAAAATACCCTAACGCCAAATCATCAGGATCATCCACATTATATATGTTACTTATTAGCAGGGCAGGAGACCTATCAAACAAGCCTCCAACATCATTCTGCTGTCGCTTTATCTCGTTAAGATTGTTAAAGGCCACATGGTTTAATGAATGCTGCATCACTTCGATATAAGCCACATTCTGAAAAATGAAATTATTAAATGGAATAGCTCCTACCACACTGCAAATAGTATTGCCATCCACCAATCGATCACTGCCAATTGAAAAAACAGGGGCAGTATAGGTTGCATAGCATTCACTACAACAAGATTTAGGAATGTTTATAAAGCTAATTGTTTGATTTTTGAACCCACGGATTGTGTAATATTCTGGATACGAAGTCACCAAAAAATGCACTCTAATCGTCCACATATAAAAATTCGTTTCGCCTGGGGTATCATTGGTTTCAATGGAAATAGTATAATGAGAATTCGGAGCATCAAACGTGTTTCCTGCACTTTCAGGAAAAATATCCTGAATGGGTTCAGTAGTGTAAGGAATTTGCCTGATAAGATAAGCTGGCTCACCAATAAGTTCCTCCGGTATAACAGCAAGCTCTTCGGGATTAGTTAGAAGGTTCCCGAACCAGGCCAGTCTGTTGATTGCAGGGTTAATTGGGAAGCTGAATACTGATGGTCTTAACCCATCTGGAGTTGGAATTCTTCCAGATCTTTTTTCAACTTCAACCCTACTTACTGGTGCAACAGGCTGAATTTTTTGAGGTGTTGATTTGTAAATGGTTCCTTCATTTGAAATTATGGTAAGAATATAAGTTCTACCAACTTTACCCGTCATTCCAGAGCCGTCAGTGGCTGTTGTATAAACACCAGAACCAATTTCATGTAGAAACTCTTCGTTACCTAAGTCATCTGCTATTGACAGTTGCAAACCGCTAACAATGCTATCCTGAAGATGATTGGCACTAAAATCAAACCTGTGGGTATGAGTAACCCTTACTTGATATGGCCCAGGCTCCGTATTAATATTACCCTCAATCACAAGCCTTATTGGGGCATCAGCAAAGTCTGTCTCGAACTCAGAAATGCATCCAAAACACAACAGTAATAAACTTGAAACAGCTACGAGGTTATTTATCATTCAATAAGGCCTTGGTTAATACCATAATACCTTACTTGTCGATCGGGTACAATTCTAAAAAACGTATTCTTATAAGGGCCAGAAATTCGGCCTCTCAGTGGTGCTATTAAAAATCCCGCCAGTCAATTCACGGCAATCATCAGAATAAATGAAAGTAGTGGATGCTCCAGGGATTTCCTCCCTTGAAATGAAGGTTGATTTTGTTCTCACAGATGAAACAACAAAGTATCCCAAAGTATAATCATCTGGATCATCTTGATTAACCAGGTTACTGGTTGCCAAACCAGGGGCGGCATCAAATAAGCCCCCAACATTGTTTATTTGTCGATCTATGTTCTTGTGAAAAAGAAATGCTTCTCTATTGATAGAGGCTTGCTCAACTTCAACATACAAGCCACGGTTAAATACCATATTATTTGGGGCTATAGGGAAGAAGGCGGTCTCAACGGTAAAATTGTTCCCGTCAAAAAGTTGATCGTCAGATATAAATAAAGAGGAATGGTCAAATTCTACCCAGCACTTTTTGCAGCAGTCTTTGGGAATGCTTACAAAGCGTGTATGCGCACCACCACCAGAACCGGACAATACAAAATTTTGTGGCTGAGTATTCACCTCGAAGACGCCCCTTACATCCCAAATATAGAAATCGGTTGATTCGGCAGCATCCGAAGAACTTAATTTTAGTCGCAAACCCCGATTGGCAGAGTTATCTACAAAAACGAAATGATCGCTGGTCAATACATCTGACAACTGTACAATTATTTCGCCTGAAACCCCGAACCATTCGGGGCCCACACCGATAACCTGAGAGACATCTTCAACAAAAACATTGAGTGGATCAGTAATGAAAAACTCCCTGATATTGAGTGTTGATTGAGGTACAAACGGTGACATTATTTTCGTTTCTTCCTCTTCAAATTCAAAAAATAATGAATCTATTTCCTGCACCGGAAGCATTTCTTCCCAAGGAGATTGATACACATTGTTCTCCCCCGTAATTACGGTGAGTTGATAACGCTTGCCGGTTTCACCTTGAATACCATCTGGCTGTGTTTTGTACAATCCGGGTTCCATTTCAATCAATGTTTCTGAGACCCCGTTTTCTTCAGCTAGTGTAACTACAGCGTTCCTGGCTGGTGCAAAAAGCGAATCTCTGAAGAAGAAGTCGATATCTTCCGTTTGGCTAAGCTTGACCGAATAAGGACCAGGATCATTGGTGATGCGTCCCTCAATCACCAACCGTTTTGGTGCTGAAGGCAACTTTGGATCAAACTCAGTTACACATGATGCCAGAACAACGAGTAGGATTACTATTGGAAAACGCTTCATTGAGAATGAGTTTGGTGCTTTCTACCTATAAACAGGTGATATAACAGATTCCCCAAACCATTTACCAATAAAGAATCAATTTTTAAGAAAATATCGCTCAAGGGATCCTTCTAAAAGAAGTCAGGGCGGTTGGTTGTTGAGCTTAGTTGATTAGAAACAAGTGTTCTGCAGTCGTCAGGGTAGCGGAACGGGTTGTCCCTTAAAAATCTATTTTCAGCCTCCGAAGGGACTATTAATTGCCGCTTTATACTTACTGACGACGCTGTGAAATACCCAAGAACCAAGTCCTCTTCATCGTCGGGGTTGATAATATTGCTCAACAATAGTGCAGGGGCAGGATCAAATAATCCACCTACATCATCGGCCTGTTCGGCAATTGCATTAAAAAACTGATACGCTTGAAAATTCAAGCTCTCTTGTTCTATTTCCACATAAAAAGCCTGGTCAAAATAGAACTCATTGAAGTTTATGAATGAAAGGTCTACTGATTCAGCAGCTCCGTCTTTAAAGGCATCGTTTCCAACAAAAAGGTTGGGGAAGGCTACAGTTACCCAGCATTGGCTACAGCAATCTTTGGGATAGTTTACAATCACCTCAAGGCCAAAAGGTCTTCTGCCTCTATGAATCCAAAATTGAGGCTGCGTATTGACACCAAAAATGCCTCGAACATTCCATTTATAATAGTTTCTTTCACCTGGTGGGTCTCGATATTCAGCATAGGCTCTGTAGCCAGTTCCTATGTTTGTCACAGATTTAACAAAAGGGAATTGCGTTCCCCAGCTTAGAATTAAGGGGTCACCTGGTAGAGGGTACTGACTCGTATCAATCTCGGCTCCTTGTGGCACCCAGGAGCCAATAATGAAGCCAGAACGGTCAAGTAACTCGTTCGGGGTATTTCGAAGCCTCAACCGACGTGTTTCCCATAGCCTATCAGGACCGACCGGCAATGAAAAATCTTCAGTCCAATAACCAACCCACGTGGCTGAATCCAATGGGATATCTAAAACTTCATTCTCCCACAAGAGAGGCGGTTGAGAGTTGCTTTCAGGCAGCACATAAATGCTATCCATTTCTACTGGAGGTAGAATTTCTTGAGGTATCGACTGATAAAAATTATCCTCTTGGGTAATGACGGTCAATTGATAAATGCCACCCACGGCACCTCTAATCCCACTGCCATCTTCGGCCGAACGGTACAAGCCGGGTTCGACTTCAACCAGGGTTTCTGAGTTATTCTCTGAATCAGAAATAATAACAACGGCATTTGAAGCAGGGGCAAACAAAGAATCAGCAAAGCTGAAACGAAGATCCTCTGTCTGGCTGAGTTTGACAAAATAAGGGCCAGGCTCTGTGGTCATTCGACCCTCAACAACTAACCTTTTGTTTGTTTGCTTAATGTTGGGGTCAAATTCAGTTACGCATGAGGCAGCAATGAATGCAAGCGGAAAAATTAATATTTTGAATAAAGGTTTGATCCGTTGTCTCATCATTCATAAGCTTTCAATGATCCTTGAGCCATTATCAATTCGGCCAAAAATCCGGTTTCTCAACTGAGGCGTTAATTAAGCTATTTGCAAGTGTCTGACAATCATCGAAATACGTGAATTCATCAAGAAGTGCTGCGTCAATTGGGTCACCAACAAATGTCTTGAATGTTGACACAGCGCTAACGGTAAAATAGCCTAAAACCTGTTCATCAGGATTGTCCACATTGCTGATATTACTTATTGCAGTTGTGGGTGTTGAGTCAAACAACGACCCATTGCTGAGAGTTTGCTCATTTACAGCCTCAAAAAACTTTAAAGCACCAAGTGAGACCGATGATTGCTCAACCTCCAAATAGAAGTTTTGGTCGAAAAAAAATCCGTTGATGGGAATAGTGGCTGTTTTGGCAAGAAAGGGCTTACCATCTGTTAACCTGTCGTTAAACAAGTGTATGCTTGGAAACTCAAACGAGAGCCAACACTGGTCGCAGCAAGATTTAGGTTGATTAAAGACAAACCTCAAAGCACCTTGTTTATTAGTTCCCATTCTTGAAAAGCGCTGGGGATTGGTATCAACCGCGAATGTGCCCTTCAAATTCCACTTATAATAGTTTCTCTCACCGGGAAGATCAGTTGACCGTATTTTGATTTCATACCCTTGTGTTGCTGGTTGCAATCCCGGGGCAATAGTAATATTTGCCAGTGAAAGGATGTCTTGCTGTGTGTAGCCCAGGTCAGCAAGTAGTCCAGCCATGATTTCAGATTCATCATTTAGCTGGGCATTATCGGCTGCGTTAAACCAACCAATTAAAAATCCAGGCTGCCCTTTTAGCCTGTCTTCAACTGCCAAAACCTCCCATATATCAGGAACGAATAAGGCATTTACTATTTCAGCCCAATTATTTTGGATTGGTTGTCCATTTAAGATCGGGTTTAAAACGGGGTTTGGAAAAACCGGTGGCTCAACGTTTATGCTTAATGGAACTTTTTCAATTTCAACCGCTTCAATTTCCGGCACCGGGTTCATTCGCTCAAAACCGGATCTGTATTCTTTACCATCTTGTGTCTTAATAACTAATTGATATCGCTTTCCGACCTCTCCCTTAAAACCCAATAATTGTGTTTCGTACAATCCAGGCTCAGACTCAAACAGCCTGATTATCCTGCCTTCGTCATTCACTAATTCTACAAGGGCTTCTGTTGCCGGAGATGTACTATTGGGGGTAAACAACGCAGAATCGAAAAAGGTCTGGCTCTCACTAAGTTTTACAAAATGGGTAACAGCCTCATTGGTCAACCTGGCTTCTACTACGAGTTTAGTGTCGCCCAAAGGAAGGGTTGGCTCAATCTCTTTGAAACATCCAGTTAAGAGAAATGTGCCCAGCAACCCCATCGACAATATCGATATTTTGATATTCGACAACCGAACCATATTAAAACTTAAAATTATAGGTCACAGAAGGGAAAGCCCTTGCCAGAATTGATAGTTTAAATGCTTTAGGGATCCTGTTGTTGTCCTGATTCTTAAAGAAAACAGAGTAGGCATTATCCCTGGAGTAGACGTTGTAGATTGCAAATGTCCAGCTTCCCTCCCACTTCTTGTCTTTTTTCAGGTTCGTTTCTGTAGTGAATGAAATATCTAATCTGTGGTAGTCAGGGATTCTAAACCCATTCCTTTCTACAAAATTTGAAACCCCGATACCGTTAATGCTATATCGAGATTCCGGTGCTGTCACAGGCCGGCCAGTGCTGTATGTGAAGTTACTGGCAAAGCTCCACCTTCTTGATATCTGATAATTCATCACGAAGGTTAAATCATGGGGCTTATCAAAGTTAGCCGGATAGCGGTTTCCTAAGTTCACTCTTTCAGATCTAAACTCGCTATCGATGTGAAGAAATGTACGGCTATAAGTGTAGCTAGCCCAACCATTTAACCTACCACTTCTTTTTTGTAACAAAACTTCAACCCCGAAAGCTTCTGCATCTCCTTGCACCAAATCAGCCTCCAGGTTCCTGTTTACCAGCAGGTCTGCTCCATCTTTATAATCAATTGCGAAATCTGTGCTCTTGTAATATCCCTCTATACTGGCTTCAATTTGGTTATCGAGGAAATTCCTGAAATAACCAAGAGACAATTGGTCGCCTGTTTGAGGCTTGATATGAAAATTACTGCTCTGCCAAATATCAAAGGGTGTAGGGGCTGTTGTATTTGAGATAAGGTTGATATACTGTCGCATCCGATTGTAACCCAATTTCACCGAACTCACATCATCGATTTGATACCTTAGCGAGGCTCTAGGCTCTAACCCAAAGTAAGTTTCAATTGCTTCTCCACTTCCGAATTGAAGGCTATCAACCTGTGTTGTTGGATCTCTTGGCAGGGTTTCATCATAAATGCTGACAACACCTGGACCAAGGGCCGAAAACATGCTACCCCTTAACCCTAACATGAAGGATAGTTTAGGGTTCAGTTCAATTTCATCACTTAAATAGAGTGCATTCTCAATTGACCTTTCATTATCTACCTTAATAGTATTGCTGCTTGATAAAGATCCAACTGGTCTAAAATCACCTGGTTGAAAATGATAGAAAATGCTTTGTAACCCAAAGTCAATTTTGTGATTATTTCTGTTGGTTGTAAAGTCAGCTCTAAAGGAAGCATAATCAATATCATAGAACATGTTGAACGCTTCCTCAGGTCTTTCATCAAAGAATATTGAGAACTCATAATTACTGTAGGCGGCTGTAAAATCACCTATCAGATTTTCACCGAAAATCTTCGAATACTTGATTGAAGCTGCCTTGTTTGACCAGCTAATTACTGAGTCGCTGCCCAAGGTAAACTCATCATCGCTCACATAACCAGTAGCGGTTAGCCTGCTCTTCTGGCTAAACCGATGGTCTAATTTTAAAGTGGCATCCCAAAATGACGCTGTACTGTTTTGGATGTCCTTATGATCAATCCTTTTCAAAATGTAATTAAGGTATGAACCCCGCCCAGAAAAAATAAATGAGGTTTTTCCTTTTGCAATTGGCCCTTGCAAAGTAAGCCTGCTGGCAACCAACCCAGCCCCACCTGTACCATGCAATTCTTCCTGATCACCTTCCTTTAAACCTATCTCCATAACCGAAGACAACCTGCCGCCATATTTGGCTGGAATACCACCGCGGTAAAGGGTTACATCATTAACAACATCTGAATTGAAGATTGAAAAGAAACCAAATACGTGTGATGAATTAAAAATCGGCGCCCCTTCTAACAATAGTAAATTTTGATCTGCACTACCTCCCCTTACATTTAGACCGGTTGTCCCTTCACCCACTGATGTAACTCCGGGAAGTAGTAGCAGACTCTTAACCACATCCACCTCGCCCATGAAGGCAGGCATTTTGTTCAGGGTGTTCTGGGAGAGTTGAGTTACCCCCATTTGAGTGCTGGTCACGTTGATATCGGCGGCTTCTCCTGTTATGGTTACTTCTTCCAACTCATAAGGTGCATCAAACAAATCAACATCAAGCCTCCCTGATGAAAACACCTTAATCCGCTTACGCTCTTCTCCATAGCCGATGTGGTCAAACTTCACATAATAAATTCCACCAGGAAGTGACAGTGAGTAAAAACCACCGCTGTTGGTAACCGAACCTTTGTCAGTATCCTCTACTTCAATATTTACTCCCGAAACGGCTACCTCAGAATTTGCATCCCTCACAGTACCTGTAATTTTAGCATTGCGGCCGGCTATATACTTTGAGGAGTCCCCAATTACCTCAGTGATCAGGCCGCTTGCATCATCTGGCACATCAAATCGTACCGTATTGACCGGCTCCTTTTTGAAGACGATGGTGTAGTCATCATAAAAGATAATATCGAGGTCATAATCCGCAAGCACATCTTCCATGAAACTTGTAAGCGGATAATCCTCATATCTTCCCTGCACATTTAGTCCTCGCATCCATTCAGTTAAATAATAGAATCGAATGGGTGTATCGGATTCAATTTCAAAAAGTACATCTCGCAAAGGACGTCCATTGTAATCGCCAGTAATGCGAACTTCTGAGTAGGACTGACCGAAAGATGTTGAAGCTATTCCAGAAAAGATTAAAAAGAGTAGTACAAATCGTTTAATCACGTCAGGTGGTTTATGGTAATGCTAATCAAGTAACAAATCACGTCAGTTCAAACCCTAATGCCGCATCGGCCTTTTTGGCTGAATTGCCTGATATAATTTTTAGGCGGATAATGACCCTGGTCAAATTACCAGTACCCATTGTTCCAACAATGCAGCTACATAATTCAAGAATAGGCCAATTGGAACATTTAATTTTATCTGACATTAAACCTTTTCTTTGTTAGAATATCTAATCAGCACCAAACAACCAAAACTACCCTTTGGAGGAGCAGGAAATACTGGTTAAAATCCGAAACCCCGAAACGAAAAATTTCGGGTTCAACCTACTGGTAAGGCAGTATCAGGAGCGGGTTTACTGGCATGTTCGCAAAATGGTGATCGACCATGAAGACGCTGACGACCTGACCCAGGATACGTTTATTAAGGTTTGGAACAATCTTGACAAGTTCAGGGAAGACGCCAACTTATACACCTGGATTTACCGGATTGCCACAAACGAGTGCCTGAATTTCCTGAATAAGAAGAAGCGTAAATTCTTATTGCCATTGAATGATTACAATGCAGAATTGAGTGAGAAAATTGATAACAATAGTGGGCCCAGTGGGGATGAAATACAGAAGAAATTGCAAAAGGCGTTATTGAAACTACCCGATAAACAAAGGATAGTGTTCAACATGAAATATTTTGATGAAATGAAGTTTGAACAAATTTCTCAGGTCACCGGAACCTCTGTAGGAGCTTTAAAAGCCAGTTATCACCATGCGGTGAAAAAAATTGAAGATTTTTTAAATGACGATTAAACCTTTTGATGTGTAATCAATCTAAGCATCGATTAAATGTGCCATTATGGAAAAGAAGCGGATAAAATTAGATGAGCTGAAGAAAGACAGCTTCTTTGAAGTACCCGAAAGGTACTTTGATGAACTGCCCTCTAAAATCCAGTCGAGGGTATCAACATCATCTTCAAAACCAGCTGTTGGTTGGCATGCTGTCCCAGTCCTCAAATGGGCAATGGCTGCGGTACCTGTAATTGCTGTAGCAATCTATTTCTTTGTGGCCCAGCCAATTTCGCCGCCAATCAGTTCGAGTGCTGAAGAAATGTTGGCCCAAATAGAAAACGACGAGTTGATAGCTTACCTAGAATTGAGTGATGCAAGCACAGAGGACCTTATCTCTGGGCTTGGTGCCGAAAATATCTACCTCGAAGATATGACTGATGAAATATTTATTGAGGGGCTAGAACTTGAAGATCTGGAAGGTATTGATTTATATGAGGAGATCGATTTATCAGAAGAATTAATGTAAATGAGTGAGTTATGGGAAAATTAATATTAACAACAACACTGATGCTTTGGGCGGGTTGCCTCTGGGCACAACGTGAGCCAAGCCCTGAAGCCAGGCAAAAAATCGAAGCCGCAAGAATTGCGTTGATCACAGACAGACTTGGGCTTTCGCCGGAACAAGCGGAAAGGTTTTGGCCTGTGTATAAAGAGTTTAGCGAAAAGCGGCAGCTGCTTAGGGAAGACTTTATGCGGGATCGCCGAAACCACGACCCGAAGAATGCCTCTGAGGAAGAAAACAGGAGACTGGTTGAACGCGGCATGGAGATAAAGCAACGTCAGCTTGACCTGGAAAAGGAGTATTCTGATCGACTGCTAAGTGTAATTGACACCCGTCAATTAGTGAACCTGAGAAATGCTGAAGAGGATTTCAGGCAGATGATTATTAGGCAGA
Source organism: Cyclobacteriaceae bacterium (assembly GCA_040222875.1). GTDB lineage: Bacteria > Bacteroidota > Bacteroidia > Cytophagales > Cyclobacteriaceae > JAJCYL01. The sequence goes on from JAVKCG010000039.1 coordinate 102,766, forward strand.
TTGAACGTAGACGGGATGTACAGGATCGTCGGCAACAACAACGAGAGCGCAACCAGGATCAAATTGAGCGGCGCCGCAATAACTAATATTCTATCATCTTAACTTTAATGCTAATGCCCTAGTTTGAGGATTTATACCACCATACTACTCACATTAAGTATTTGTCCGCTTCTTGCCCAGGAAGCGGATTCTTTGCTGCTAGACGATGGCCTCGATTATTCAATTTTAGAGGATGATATGCTACTTCTTGATGAACTTGATTCATTGTCAATCTTTACGTTAATTGATAGCATACTGAATGCCGACTACAAAAAGTCGAGGCTGGCATTGAGACTTGGTTTTACCACCGATGTTGTTAATGCTGGCCGGGATCTAGGAGCCAACCAACAAGGCCTGACGCCCGGTTTATCTTTCTATCATAAATCGGGAATGTTTGTTTCTGCGCTTGGCTACTGGAACAGCCAGTTCGACCCAAAATATAACCTTACAGTTTTATCAGGAGGCTATTTTGGTTCGGCCTTAAAGCACAAACTAACTTATTCGGCCAGCTTTGAAAGAACTTTTTACCATGAGTCAGGGGAAACCGTTACAGATAATGACCTCATTACAGAAGAAATTGAAAATCCGTTTACAAATGCCATTGGGTTAAACCTTCAATATGATTTTAAATACTTCTATACAGGTTTAGATTATTCGTTCTTCTTTGGATCTGATCAAACGCATCGATTGAGATGGAATGTGACAGGTTATTTAAAAAAGAAGAATTTTTTGTTTTTTGATTACCTGCTTTTTAGTCCAGATTTTTCGTTGCTTTTTGGTCAAGAAGATATTACTCTCACAACATTCAATCTGCGGGAGCAATTGGAGCAAATTGATAGGCAACAGCTTCTGATGGATCTAGCAAGTCTTGGATTTACCCGTGAGACATTCCAGCAACTTCGTCCGGCGGTTAAAGAGGAGCTGCTCAGAAGTTTGATTGCCCCTGAGTCATCAGTATTCGGTTTGATGAATTACAGTTTCTCGGCTCCATTTACTTTCAGAAAAGGAAAATGGGCCTACACAATGAGCTACAATTACAACATCCCTGTTGAACTTCCGGGCGAAGACCTTGACCTTTCATCATCAGGTTATTTAGGAGTGTCGTTGACCTATTATTTATCTTTTTAGTCGTTATTCTGAATATCTAAACATCTCGTATCTTGGTTCTAAGATGAATCACCTCACCCTTTTCGAGTTTAACAAAACAATCCGCAAGGCTCTTGAAAAAACCCTGGCACCGACCTACTGGATCGTAGCTGAAATTGGTGAACTCAACCAGCACCCGAAGGGTCATTGTTACCTTGAATTAATAGAAAAACACCAGGAAAAAATCGTTGCAAGGATGAAGGCCACCATATGGTCGTCAACTTACCAAAACCTTATCCATTGGTTTGAAAGGATAACTGGGCAGTCGTTAAAACCTGGAATGAAAATCCTATTGAATGCCGAAGTTGTTTTTCATGAAGCCTATGGGCTTAGCCTAAACATCCTTGACATAGATGCCAACTATACCATCGGTGAAAGAGAGCGGTTAAAGCAAGAAATACTAACCCGTCTTACTGATGAAGAACTCATTAACCGGAACAAGGTTTTGGCATTTCCTGAAGTGCCTCAACGCATTGCCATTATTTCGTCTGAACATTCGGCTGGGTATCAGGATTTCAAAAAACAATTAGAGAGTAATAAGCCTGGTTATCGATTTGATTTGAGTTTTTTTCCTGCGCAAATGCAGGGTGATGAAACTACCAAATCAGTAGTTGATGCTTTAAAACAGATTTTTGAGACTATCCATGATTATGATTTGGTAGTTGTAATAAGAGGCGGAGGTGCCCAAGCAGATCTGGACGGTTTCAATACCTATTTGATGGGCAAGGCTATTGCCAGGTTCCCAATACCAGTGATTACGGGCATCGGCCATGACCGTGATCAGACTATCGCTGATACAGTTGCCCATGCCTCAGTTAAAACACCAACTGCCGTAGCAGAATTTCTGATTGCCAGCATCCGGTCATTTGAGGAGCGCATTGATCAGCTATTCAACATAATCATGGTTGACTCACTAGATTCACTGAGGGAAAGGAAGCAAAATCTCGACAAGATCAGCAGTGCCATCAGCTCTATGAGCAAATCAAAGATCAACCAGAAAAGGCTGCGCCTTGACCTGCAATTTGAGCTCATCAACCGTGGCCAGCGATCAAACCGCAGGCAAGTGGAAATGACATTAAAAAAGCTAAGTGATGATGTATTTGAAGGAAGTCAACAGTTGCTCTCACAGAACTTTCAATCAATGAAAAGCCTTGAAAAGCTTTTTACCGTTTACGATCCTGACATTACCTTGCAGCGAGGTTTTAGTTATTCCACTATCGACGGTCAGCCCTTGCATAAAATTAGAAAAGTGAAAAAAGGATCCACCTTAAAAACTGTATCATCCGCTCACACGCTATCTAGTGAAGTGATCAACACCGACTAATGGCGAAAGATCTCACATACAAATCCGCAACCGAAGAACTGGAGCAAATAGCTAATCAGATCGAAAACGATGAACCCGACATTGATGAGTTGGCATCGCTTGTAAAAAGGGCAAAGGAGCTTATTCAATTCTGTAAAAGCCGGTTAAAATCCACAGAATCTGAGATTGATGAGGCCTTAAAGGAGTTAGAGGATTGAAGTTAATAATCACCCAATTTCAAAGCCTAAGAACTCATAACTATACGGATTTGAGTATCAGCCTACACCATTTTCTCGATTCCGTGGAAATTATCATAGAAATCTAAAAGGAAAACTTTGCCTTGGTTTGGTTCAAAATCACATTCTAGCCATGACGAAATTGTTTTTGCCTGAGCACTTATGCCCTGCCAACACAACGATTTAAATTTTTTAAAAGGTTGTGGGGTAATCACAAAATTCAACTTTCTATGACCCCTTAATACTTCAAGTTGCACAGGTGAGGTTTGTTTTGCGGCCCACATCAGGCTTTTGTCAGAATATGCAAAGCCATTAACGGTTTGAATAATGTCGTTAGGAGCAATTCCAACAAGGCCACTAGGACTGTCATCACCTACTCCATAAATTGTTGGAGCTCCATCATCCATAAAAAACAATCCTATAAAATTGATGTCCTCCTCCATTACCTTAAAGCCTAATGCTTCAAACATGTCAATGGTATCAAGCTTTTTGGGTTCATTGAGTTGTGCAGCAATTTTACTGCCCAAACCGGTATCAACTTCCTCAAAAAAGCTGATTACCTCGTCGGTTGAATAGCCAACATATTCAGGTGGTACTGTACTACTGCTGCCAAAGAATTTCAGATAGAAAGCTTTGAATGCCTCATCCAGACTTTGGAATTGCTTTTTATCAATTGCTGAACGTAAGAAAACATCAATGCCAAACGCAATTAGCATCCCCTTATCGTAATAATCAATGCTGTTATTAACCCTTCCCGGATACTTGCTATGGTTCATATAAGTAGCCAAAGATGAGTCTGTAACCGAAACTCTCTGATATGCGGGCTGTTGAGTAAGGTGTTGATAGTAGCCGGCTATGGCACTGAAAAATTGATCAGGAGTGTATGCCCTTGCTCTTGTGCTAATTAAAAATTCATAGTAGCGGGTAAAGCCTTCGGCCATCCATAAACCTTCAGTAAAACTTCCAGTGTTCAACTGATGCCTTAACTGGCCAAGTGGGGCTGGCCTTAACCTCCTGACATTCCAGGCATGAAAAAGCTCATGAACACAAACCCTGACACCATTGGAATAAAGGCGTTCATCAACAAAGACATCCGGGCCTAAGCCACTCATGTTACTTGTGAGATGCTCTAGCCCCCAGTCGGCTTGCGGATTTAACGATAAAACAAAAGTGTAATCTGAAAAAGGAAATAAGCCAAATACCTCATAGATTTTCTCAGTAGCCAGGCTCACCTGATCAATAAACCTATTTACTGTCTCGTCAAACCCCACACTCTTATCAACAAATAAAAAGTAAACACGGGTACCCTTTACTTCTCGCTCCAGAAGGGAAAACTTTCCGAAGGAGACTGGAGTGTCAAGCAAGATTTCAAAACCAGGATAGTTCCATTTATTTGTATTAGGTACCCTATCTGCCCCGGATGGATGATGTAGTTGCCAACCCTCAGGTAAAGTTCCATAGTCCACGATACATGGACCCACGTATTGCTGATTAAACAAATAGCGGGTACCCATTAGCACCGCATAATCACTATCCACCAAACCCATAGCATCACCAAGGTCTGGTTCATAGCATGAAGCTTGATAAGTGACTATAAGAGGTTGGCCAGCATTTTCAAAAGCGTATCCATTCAAGCCAGCCCTACTAACTTTTATGGTTTGACCATTTGGATGAATGGCCCTTACATTGAAAATATCACGGCCATATGGTTCAAACTCATAATCGCCAGGCACCCAGGATGGTAAATTGAGGATCAATTCCTCGCCAGCTCCTTGTGCCGCAACCCCTGAAAGTTCCATTTTTACAGAAATCTCTAACTTTTCAGGGTGTAGCTGTACATAATAAATTACCAAAGAATCGTTTTGCATAACATCTGGACTTTAAATATCACTACCAACCGAGGTAATACTGAGGGTTTATCCAAGCAGGACGCTTTAAACCGAAGAAATCTTCCAACATTCTTTCAGCCACACAAAACGCTCCTTCCACCCAACCTTGCTGATCTGAATATGCTTCTCCACATATATAAATCTGCTCCAGAGTATTAGGATTACGCATAAATGCCATTGTAGAACCGACGTTATAATTTGCTTTCCAGGCGTGATACCCGCCGCCATAGGGATCAAGGCTCCAATCCTTGAACCATGTAACATATGGCATTGGTATATCATTTCTACCGTGAAGTTCACGCACCTGACTCATAGCTTCATCAACCATAACCTGAGTTGCCTGGTTCGATTCCAATTCTGATGTGAGCATTCTTGCATCCATATGCTTAACCTGCCTTACTTTAAAGAGCTTGCGATCTTTAGCCCCAGAATCTTTATAATTTGCTAGTGCCTGCCAGAAAGTGACGGTGCGCATATCATTGTAACTGCCTAGAAAGAGCGAGTTGCTATTGCTTGGATCAGTGCCAAAATAATAACACTGACGCATAGGAAGATCTGTAATAGAATGACCCGCCAGTGTACCAAAATCCTCTTTCCACCATGGATTCTCAAAACCCATCAAAATTTTTAATGATGGCTCCTTTATCACGGAAGCGATATTTTTCTGCAACACCGTTTGGGTATCCTGATTAAAAAAGAAGTTGTTTTGATCCAATAGTTCTAACGAACGTCGGGGCATTGCCAAAATAATTTTATTCGCTTCTAGTGTCCATGAAGTTTGGGTAGATTCATTAAAAAACTCAAGAGTGTATTTATAGCCATTCGAAGCCTGTTTGTCGAAAGTAACTAAGCGGTTACCCAACCAAATGTCAGCTCCAGGTTTTAATAAATATCCCCTGGCTAAAGCATATGCTATCAAGTCATATCCACCCTCAATGGTTCGGTATTCAGTGCCAGAATTGGAAAAGTCTCCGACCATATAAGGAAAAGCTTCTGCGGCATTCCAATTAATTGTGTTTGAATAATAACCTCCAGCTTCGGCTAAAAACGTATAGCCCTCCTCGGAAACTTGATCTTTAATCAGATTCCAAAACCCGATGTCATTGACTTTCATTCCACTATAAGGCCCTGCGAAGTTGTAGGTGAGATTTGGTTTAATGTCATTCCATTGTTCTCTGGTTACTTTGAAATCAAATTCATACGGACTTGGATTCGAAACAAGTGAGCCATAATTACTATTAAACCAGGGGTCAGCTGTAAGTACGTCGTACACAATTTTATTGAAAAGCTGATCACCACTATAACCAATGTCATCATCGTTGAGGTAATAACGGGTTTCGAATTTCTGACCGGTTTGCTGTGCACTTGTCCAGGCATTCATTCGCATCCTTTGTTTTCGGAAATATCCAAAATGATTGGCAGGTTCACCCATGTGGAACGGAATGTGATTTAATAAATCATTGAACACATCCTGAATTAATGAAGTCACTATATTTTGAGAAGTCATATAGCGCATACCACCTAACTCACCCGAAATTGACATGCCTGGAAGGTAAACTGACTCAAGTCGCCCACCAATGCGATTACCCATTTCAAATACTTGGATCTGATTCGCTGGAATTGGAGCAGAAGCATCATTGGTCAGCCTGTAAGCTGAGTACAATCCTGATACGCCTGCACCAATTATCGCCACCTCTATACTTCTGTTTTTGGGAATAGCTTCTTGAAATTTTTGATTCTTAAGTTCCATGGTTGTTCATATTTATGAGTTGATGTGGTTATAGTTGATTTTAAAATTGGAGATATCATAAGGAGTAGAGTTGTAGAGTACTAAATCAGACAAAATTTTGCCAATCAGCGGCACAAACTTAGCAGCCCACCCTGCTGTATAGACGACGATATTTTGATGGTTCTGAATAGATGGTGGTAAAAAATCCAACAGTAATTCTTTTTTGTTCTCACTCAGGGTAATTAGACATGTTGAGGTAAATTCTGAAACTGGCGATAAACCAACCATATGATCCTTTACCCAGGCTTCATTAAGTTTTAAGCTTTTCTCACTTGGGTGGGGTGACCTTTCCGAAGGATTTTGAATTATCCTATCTGGGATATCAGGTGCCGCTCGAATGAAGCCGGAATGTGCCCACTCCACTTCTGGAAATCCATAAAACAGACTTTTGTCTTGAGGTTTCTGAAAAACAAACCAGGTTGGTAGCTTAATGTCATCAATTTTTTGATAGTAGGCCGATGACATCTCCCAAATGTCTATGTCAACACACAATTCAAAATGTTTCAGGATTTCATTAATGTAAGCACCTGGGCAAATCACAAGTTTGCGAGTTAATATCTCCTCACCACTAACTGTAACTATAATCTCTTGATCAGCCAAGGAGCTAATGTTAGTGACAGGTGAGTGCTCCATTAAGACAACATTCTGGGCCAACTCACAAATTGACATCAATGCCCTCTGTGTCGCAGCTAAGTCAATAATCCCACCATCCTTCTGAAAGAACCCGCTGTAGTTGTCTGGAATGTTTTTAAATGGAAATTGGCTTTCAATTTGAGTAGATATTAATGGATCAAATGGTATTCCCAATTCATCCATTACATCCATAGCTGCTTTAATGCCACCTTCTTGAGAGCTTAATGCGGGATCGCCAAACCACAAAGATCCCACGTGATCAATAAGTGTTTCCTTGGTTGTTGTTTGGAGCTCATTCCAGAAAGGAATGGAATCTAATGCTAATTGCGCCATATATTTCTGTGCATACTGCACTCGAAATTGCCTTGACAGCCCAGCGGAGCTTCCTTGCTGGTTAATAAAATTAAATTGTTCAACCAAGAGCGTTTTGTTATCTGTTTTGGATAACTGGGCAGCAGTAGCCAAGCCCATAGGCCCCCCGCCAATCACAACGACATCGTAATTGTCCATAATATTTAAGTTTAATAATTAGGAATTCGAGGAAGCTGAGGGACGTCTAATGTAATAATTAATTATTAATAAAAAACATTTATAACATAATTTATTACCTTGTTTAATGTTCAATTTATATTATTCAATCACCTGTCATTGATATAACACCTTACATACTGAGTAATACTTGATATTATAACACAACTGATTGAAATGGCTTTTAACTAAATCATACATCAGTGCCACCAATTAAACTGACAGTTATTGGCAAATTCTCATCCTGGATTTGAAAATTGATCCCTCCAATTGAGCCAAACCGAAAGTGCTATGACCATGAATAGTCCTATACCTGTGGCAGAATCAACAAGTGTTGAGCTAAAATCATAATTGAAAGCCCTATCTAAAATGTACTTCATGAAGGAATTGGGTAGCTGGGTTTCTCCTAATTCTCGTTTAATATCCCAATGCCAGTCTGTTATCGGGCAATAGCCGATGACCCCATAAAACAAGCCAATCAGTAACCATGAAACCACTGTAAGAGTTAATGTGATCAAGTGGGCTTTTCTGGTTCTCCTCCATATCCATCCAGTAAGGTTGAAGAGTGTGAAACCGGTATGGAACAACGTCAATAAAGTATCTAAAACCGATAACATCTTTCGGTAAAATAAAAAAGAACCGCCAAAGTTGACGGTTCTCCAATTTATCTGGCGCTATTTAACCTTACCCCGCAATTCCTTGCATTTCCGCATAAGTCTGGTAATCCAACGAATTGGGTACGATAGCCTGAAACAATGTGGTGCCCTCGACGACCTCAAGACTATAAGATCCGTCCATAACCTGGAAAAAATCATCGGCTGCCAATTCTTCATTTTCGATTTGCAACCTACCCTTTATCAGATAATTCGCATGGCTAAACCCGTCCTCAACTTTGAGCTCATGAATACCTGGCTCAAGTAAAAGCTCTTTGAACTCTAAGCCAACTGCATCCATTTCCATCTTACCTTTCTCCCCTCGATAAATCTTGGCTTTGTAACCTTCCTTTTCAATCACATGAAAGCTACCTGACGAATAGTCATCATAAGAGGCTGGCTTCTTTAAAGTTTTTGATAAGTCTGGATCAACCCAAATTTGGAAAATATGACTACCTGGCAAGAATTTCTCAGCGTGGCTGATGCCTTTGCCAGCTCTTATTATCTGGGCATCACCCTCATGCAACTGAATCCATTTTTCATTTTTTGTATCGAAGTGCTCTATTGTGCCCTTCAATACAAACGACATTATTTCAAAACCCTGGTGAGGATGCATATCAATCAGACCCCCAGTATCAGACCATGCATGTGCCCAATAAAATATATTGGAATAGGGCTTGAGTAATCCTCCTTCATGAGGAAATCCTATTGGCTTATTCTCAAGGATTTTACCGCCATCAAAAGCGCCTGAAGCCTGGTCTCTCTTCCTGAAAATTTGATAATTCATTTAAGTACTCCTTTCTTATATATGTTGATACATACATCAAACTGAATCTGTGAATTTTTGTTACAGCAAGTAATCTTTCCTGCATTGCATTTGAACCAATTGAAATTTTATTTGACTTATTTAAAAAAAGGTGAAACCAAATAAAATGTTGTTCGTAAAAACGCTGGAAACTAAATAATGTGTTAAAGTTTCCTCAGTGTTGACCAGCTATTAATAAACCTCAATTCAATTTGGATACAAAACAAAAAATTATTGTAAAAGCTGAAGAACTCTTTCGTCTATATGGTGTGAAAAGTGTGACGATGGATGAAATAGCAAGGGAATTAGGGATGTCTAAAAAGACGCTTTACCAGTCATTTAATGACAAGGACTCCCTTGTGAGCGAGGCTACCCAATACATGCTTGATTGCGATAAACGGGAATTTGAAGCCATTGAGTCAGAAGCCGGAAATTCGATTGAACAACTCTTTTTAATCTCAAAATGTCTAAGGACGAATTTCGAAAACATGAACCCTTCCATTTTGTTTGATTTAAAGCGTTACCACCCTCAAGCCTGGGAGCAATTTTTGGAAATGAAGGAGAAATTCTTCAAACAGACAGTGATAAATGTGCTTAACCAGGGCATCGATGAAGGATATTTCAGGAAGGACATTAATGTGGATATCCTGACAATACTGAGGGTAGAGCAAGTGCAGATGACATTTGACCCCCGGATTTTCCCCAAAGACAAATTCGACTTTAAAGAAGTACAAATGCAGTTTTTTGACCACTTCGTGAATGGCATTATGACTGATAAAGGAAGAATTTATTATAACGATTTATTTCAGACAGAAAACGTCAAACAATCTTGAAGTTGTTCGTCTACCTAACAAACCTGCTAACTATGTTTTTAAAAAGGACAATCATTTTAAGCTTAATCCAATGCTGGTTGCTTGTGCCATTGCTGGCCCAGGAAACCATGAGCTTCTCGTTAGAAGAAGCCATCGCTTATGCGTTGGAAAACAACGTTGATGTCAAAAATGCTGAACTGGAAAACGAATCATCGGACTACCAGGTAAAGGAGTTTTTGGCAATTGGTATGCCGCAGATTAGTGCGGGTGTTAATGTGTCGACAAATGTAGTGTTACCTAAAACTCCCGTCCCCGGCGAATTCTTTGGCGGCGAACCAGGTAGCTTTCAATTTGTGGCATTTTCTCCCAAACATCAGGGCAGTCTCAATGTCACACTTGATCAACTCATTTTTGATGCGTCCTATTTCATAGGATTGAATGCAGCCAGAACCATTAAAGAGTTAACCTATAAGCAATATGGCCTTTCAAAAGTCCAAATGACTGAGAATGTAACGAAGGCATATTATACGGCTTTAGTTCAGGACGAAAGGTTGGAACTATTTGAAAGACAACTAGGCACTCTTGATACACTTCTATTAGAAACCACTTTAATGCTAGAGAACGGTTTTGCTGAAAAGATAGATGAGAATCGGGTGAGGGTGCAATACAACAATATCAAGACTGATCGAGACCGCTTTGAAAGGGTGGCTGCCTTAAGCCTGGACCTTTTGAAGTTTCAGCTTGGTATACCCGTCAGTACAGACATCGAACTAACTGATAACCTCGATGACATTCAGTTATTGGAAACAGTGCCAACATTAGGCGACTTTAATTATAATAACAGAATGGAGTATTCTATCCTGAATACCAATTATGAGTTACAACAAATCAACGTTCGTAACATCAGATCTGGTTATTATCCTAATTTGAAAGGCTTCGCCACTCTCGGCGGAAATTCCGGATCCCCGAATTTCGGTGATGTCGCTAGTTTCGATTTTAGTGGAAGTGACAGGTCATGGTTTGAAAATGTAACTGTTGGCTTAAGCCTTAACATCCCCATATTTGATTCTTTCCAGAAATACAATCAAATACAGCAAGTGAAGGTTGATCTTAAACAGATCGAAAACAACAAGATTCAAACCCAGAATGTGATTGATATGGAAATCTCATCCGCTACGGCAGATTTGTTATCGGCCACTGAAAATCTTGAGACGCAACAAATTAATTTGGAATTGGCCAGGGAGATTTATGATGTCTCCAAAATCAAATTTCAACAAGGTGTAGGCTCAAACATTGAAGTTACTAATGCCACCACCACTTTAAAAGAAGCAGAAATTAACTACTACAACGCATTATATGATGCACTTATAGCCAAGGTTGATTTACAAAAAGCGCTTGGCATCCTATCCAATTAAAAAACCCTGAATAACAATAAAATGAAATCATTATTTAGACTTGTTTTAATAGCGCCTCTTGCTATTATGCTGAATGCATGCGGCAATGGTGACGAACTTGAGGCTAAAAAAGCTGAGTTAACTGATGTTAGGACACAAATTGCTGACCTAACCAATCAGGCTAAGCAACTCGAAACGGAAATAGCGGAACTTGACCCTGAGTATGGTCAAAATGATGGCAATGTTGTATTGGTATCAACAACAGCTGTAAACCCTTCGAAATTCGAACATAAGATTGAGGTTCGCGGTACTGTGGAATCCAGAAAGAATGTGATGGTAAGTGCAGAGACCGCAGGCAGAATTGAATCCATTAAAGTTCGGGAAGGACAAAACGTTAAGAAAGGCGATTTACTTCTAATGCTTGATGCAGATGTAATCCGCAACAATATTGCTGAACTGAAAACCTCTTTGGAACTAGCTGAGATCGTTTTCCAACGTCAGTCAAATTTATGGGATAAGAAAATCGGCACTGAAATCCAGTATCTTGAAACGAAGAACAGAAAAGAATCTTTAGAAAGAAAGCTTACCACAGCTCATAGCCAATTGGCAATGGCCAATGTAAGGGCGCCATTTACAGGCTCTATTGACGACATCCCAGTGAAGGTTGGCGAGATGGCGGCTCCAGGTGCTCCACTTATCAGAATCGTAAATCCTAATGAGATGTACATTAAAGCAGAGGTTTCTGAAAATTACATCGGCCGTTTTGTTAAAGGAGACCCGGTAGAAATTCACTTCCCATCTCAAAATGAAAATCTCGTTTCCAAAATCAGTTCGGTTGGCAATGTTTTGAATAAAGAAAACAGGACTTTCTCCCTTGAGATTCTGCTTCCAGAAATTGACTTCACAATCAAGCCCAATCAGGTGGCAGTTTTAAAGCTGACTGACTACACCAATGCGACTGCACTTGTAATCCCAACTAAGTTAATCCAGCGGGACGATATCGGCACATTCATTTACAGGGTTGAAAATGATGGAGTTATAAACATTGCAAAGAAAATGCATGTTGAAACTGGCATGTCTTACAACAGCAAAACTGAAATCAAGTCAGGCCTTGAAGGCAATGAAAAAATTATCGAAAAGGGGTTCAGGGAAGTAACTGATGGTGTAGAAGTGAACATTGCGACTGCACAAAACTCCCAATAAATAAACATCCAACATGGCACAGGAAAAACCAATGACACCTAAGAAGAAGTCAGTCGAGAAAGATTTCCTTCTGACCAACTTTGCGCTGAAGAACAAAACTACCGTGTTCTTCCTGACATTCTTGTTGATCGTGATGGGCATTCAGACATATTTGAGCCTGCCCAAAGATTCATATCCAGAGATCAACCAACCGATTGTTTACGTAGGCACCCCTCACCCTGGCAACTCTCCGTTGGATATGGAAAACCTGATCACCAGGCCGATTGAAAAAGAGATCAATACGATCGCCGAGGTTGACGAAATTAAGTCAACGTCTGTACAGGATCACTCCACGATAATTGTTGAATTCACCCCTGATACGGATATCGAGGATGCATTGACTAAAGTGAAAGACGCCGTCGACAGGGCCAAACCAGAACTACCTACAGACCTGGAAAATGATCCGAATGTTTTCGAGATGAATTTCTCTGAGCTACCGATCATGAATGTAAACCTTTCTGGAAATTACAGAATTGAAGAACTCAATGAATATGCTGAATACCTCGAGGATGAGATCGAAAAGATCACTGAAATTTCAAAAGTTGAAATCCGTGGGGTTGATGAAAGGGAAGTTCAGGTAAAGGTGAACCCCTATGAAATGGAAGCCCGAAGTGTCAATTTCGGCGACATTGAACAAGCGATTCAGGCAGAGAATGTTACACTTTCAGGTGGCAGTGTTTTAGACGATGGTGTACGAAGGTCAATCAGGGTGCTTGGTGAATTTGATGAGCCTGAGCAGATGAATGACATTGTAGTAAAGCATGAGAAGGGGAACATAGTTTATCTAAGGGATATTGCCCTGATCGATTTCGATTATAAGGAAAAGCAAAGTTTTGCAAGGCTTGAAAAGCAACCAGTTGTGATGGTGGACATCGTAAAGCGGAGCGGTGAAAACCTGCTCATTGCGACAGAAAAAGTTTACGATATTATTGAGCAAGCCAAAACGAATGTCTTCCCTGACGATTTGAATATTTCGATTACAAATGACCAGTCAGAGCAAACACGGGACATGGTGAGCAACCTCGAGAACAACATCATCTCTGGTGTAATTCTAGTGGTGCTGGTGTTACTCTTTTTCCTTGGTACAAGAAATGCCATGTTTGTTGGGGTGGCTATTCCGCTATCCATGTTTATGTCATTTCTGATACTTGGGGCATTTGATATCACCATTAACATGATGGTGTTGTTCTCATTAATTATGGCCTTAGGTATGCTTGTTGATAATGGGATCGTGGTCGTAGAGAACGTCTATCGATTAATGGAGGAAGGCTACAGCCCCTGGAAAGCTACCCAAATGGGTGTAGGTGAGGTAGCATTGCCAATTATCTCTTCTACATCTACAACATTGGCTGCATTCCTGCCGTTGGCTTTTTGGCCAGGGCTGATGGGTGAATTCATGAAATTTCTTCCAATCACTCTGATGATCACTTTGGGTTCTTCACTTTTCGTAGCCCTCGTCATTAATCCCGTTTTGATTTCAACTTTCATGAAGGTGGATGACCGCAGTAAAATCGATTCAAAAAAGATGCTTCGGAATGTAGCTATAGCAATTGTTCTGGGAGCTATTTTACTAGCAATGGAGGTCACCGCTTTAGGCAATCTTGCAATAGTCTTGGGTTTACTTATTCTGTTGAATGTTTACATCTTAGTACCCCTCTCAAGAAGGTTTCAGGCTATTTTTCTGCCCTTTATCGAGGGCATCTATTCTAAAGTGTTAAAGTTCGCATTACGGGGTTGGAATCCGGTATTCTTCTTTAGCGGCACTGTTGGAACGCTCATCTTGTCATTTATTTTGATGGGTGTTTTTCCACCTAATGTGATCTTCTTCCCAATAAACGTTCCCAAATATGTGAATGTCTTTATTGAGTTTCCAGTGGGCACAGATATTGAAACTACCAATGAGTTCGCTAAACGAATGGAGGCAAAGGTTATTGATTATATGGAACCGCATCGGGACATTATAGAATCAATAATCGGAAAGGTTGGGCAGGACACTTCTGATCCTAACGATCCTAGCGCATTCGGTGCCAGTGACACCCCGAATAAGGCCAGGATTACAATCAACTTTGTGGAATTTCAATACCGTCAAGGCAAGGACACAAGGGCCATTATGGAAGACTTGCGGGATGAAATTGGAGGTTACCCGGGAGTAACTGTGACAGTTGATAAGAATGCAGATGGCCCACCCGTTGGTAAGCCAATCAACATTGAAGTTTCAGGTGAAAATTTTGCCACATTAGTCGAGATCACAGAGCGTATGAAAAATACCATCAACGAATCTGGCATTGAAGGCATTGAAAAATTGAAAACTGACCTGGAAACAGGAAAACCAGAGCTTATAGTTGATATCGATCGAGAGAAAGCCAGAAGGTTTGGCCTTTCCACCTACACCGTGGCAAACGAAGTTCGTACATCTTTATTTGGTAAAGAAATATCGAAATTCAAACAAGGTGAGGACGATTATGAGATCCAGCTGAGGTTACTTGACCGCTACCGCTACGACATTGATGCCTTGATGAACAAGAGCATCGTTTTCAAGAATCAGGATAACGGAAAGGTTCACCAGGTGCCGATTTCGTCAGTTGCTAAAGCTGAGTTGAGTTCAACTTATGGCTCCGTGAAAAGAAAAGACCTGAAAAGGGTTGTCTCAATTAGCTCCAATGTAATTGGTGGTTACAACCCCACACTGATCAATGAACAAATCAAAGGCTTGTTAGCCGATTTTGATATGCCTCCGGGCTATGAATTCAAATTCGGTGGTGAACAAGAAGAGCAGGCAAAAGAAATGGCGTTTCTAAGTAAAGCCCTGATGATGGCGGTATTCTTGATTTTCCTAATCATTGTATCACAGTTCAATAAAATAACTGCACCATTTATTATAATGACCACCGTCTTGTTTAGTACCATCGGGGTATTTCTTGGCCTCATTGTTTTCAGGATGGATTTTGTAATCATTATGACAATGATTGGAATCATTTCCCTGGCTGGAATTGTGGTTAACAACGCCATCGTATTGATCGACTTTATAGAACTGAGCCGAAAAAGGAGGCGAGAGGAACTAGACACTGATCATCTGCCCTTAGAGCAGATTGTAGCATCAATTGTAGCTGCCGGTAAAACAAGGCTTCGGCCAGTATTATTGACGGCCATTACAACAATTCTTGGTCTCATACCATTGGCTGTAGGCATCAATATTGATTTCTTCGGATTGTTCAGTAACTACAACCCTGATTTCTATATGGGTGGTGATAATGTGATTTTCTGGGCCCCTATGTCCTGGACCATCATTTTCGGATTGGCCTTTGCTACTTTCCTTACACTTGTAATTGTACCTGTGATGTACCTCGGCTTCGCCAGGATTAACAGGTATTTTGGGGTGAGTTAAGAAGAGGTAATTGAATTTAAAAAGAGACCGTTCTGTAAGGAGCGGTCTCTTTTTTAGTAGTCCACAGTCTGAAGAACGTGGTACTTGAAGAAGCCCTGACAATACTTTGTTTAGGTGCTATTTGACCGATTTGGACTCACTTGCACACCCAACTCCACAGGACAAAAAGGCCAGCGAAGTGTTCCTACCCCGTCATTCTGAGCAAAGTGCAACGTAGCGAAGAATCTGCCAAAGCGTTAAGATCACTTTGTTGTAAGCTACAAGTAGTACGATTACTCTACTGTCAATACCCAGGCATCTCCAAATTCCTCATTCTGCCTCAGAGCATCTCTCCGTGACCTAGCCGTTGCGATATTTCCCGCCTGGAAAACGACGACGTAGTAGTAGCCACGCTCAGTTACGAAGCCAACTTTCACATCATGATACCCCCTTTGGAATAAGTCGTCGCTATAGTTTTCAGCATGATCAAATTGACTGAAAGCACCCACAATTACGTGGTTACCCTCGGGTAGCTCTAGCATGTGGTTGCCTCGCTTGACAGTTGTTGCCGGCTGGGTCGTTGTCGGTGTTTGAACCGGGGATGTCACATCAGGTGTAGGCGAAGTAACAGGCGATGCTGTGGCTTCTGGCTCCCATTTAATTACTTCATCTGTTGTACCATCAGGATTCTCCCTGATATATTTTGTGCCAACCTCAGGGGTTCCGTCAGCAGCGATTCTTCGCTGTGGGGCTTCGTTAACTGGTGTCAGGTTTTGCTGATCAGTTGGTTGAGGGCTAACCTCATTTGGCTCTTCTTCAGCAGGTTCTTCCTGATTATTATTACTAGGAACTAACAGCGAATTTTGCTCAGGATCCGGGGAATCATCATTACCTTTTAGGGCATCCATTCTTGCCAGCTGCCTCGATTCTGCTTCAGCTTGACGATCCTCAGCAGATTTTCTATGCCTTTTAATAAAGGACGAAACATGCTCTGCGTGATCCTTTTTAGAACCAAGGTGCAACCCAATGTGCAGTTCATGGCTTGTTCCTGTAAAGCTTCTGATTTTGGAGTCACCTAACTCAAAGGCGTAACCAATAGCAAGCGCCTCTTTGACCTTAATACCGAAAAGACCGTTTAAGCCAGCATCTTGTCGCCACGAAGCACCAAACCAGATATGGTGTAAAACGTGAATGACACTAGCCACTTCGAATTGATCTGCATTTTGTTTAGAATATCGATACAGCAAATGTGGCTCCCACACAAAGTCATCATCTAAAAAGCCAACACTGTAATTGAGTTTCCCGAAAACATTGTCCAATGGCTTAATTCTAATCGATGAAAAGTCCTCTGATGTTACAACATCGTAACTAAATAAATTCGGTATGGACACACCAAAATTGAAATGACCAGAGTGAAATGTCACCCCGAAATCACCCAGCATGAAAAGGTTGTTATCCACAAGAGTTGTGAAGGCCGGGTCAAACGGATTATCGAGTTCATCTGTGTCAAGCTGGTTAGATCCCAAGCCTAGTGACATACCAAATCGCAGCCAGTGCTTTCTATCAAAATTGGCAAGGTAGCTACCCGAGAACTTAATCCCGGATTCTGAGATGAACCCACCTTGTGTATCATTAAAAGCGTAAACGCCAACCCCTAAACCACCGCTCAACGGTAGGTGTGCATTCACATGGGCAAGGGTCGGCCCATTATCCAGATTTAACCACTGCTGTCTATACATGGCATACACTACGGTGTGCCCATCTACCCCCGCGTATGCCGGATTGTAAACGAAGGGATTCATGAAAAACTGGCTATAAACCCGTGGTTCCTGAGCTTGAGCAGAGAATTGAAGTCCTACAAAAACTACTAAGAATAAGTATCTCCTCATTTTGAATTATTTACACCTGACAATTTCCATTTTTGCACTCGTGGTCATGGTTTTCGTAGGCTTATCAGCATTAAAAAATACAGTCGCAGGTGTAATTTTTATGTAAAATAAGCGTTCTTGATCAAATTTCTCAAGAATCTTGATAACTGACAAAATTCAACATCCATTAACGCTTTATTTTCATAATTATATATATTTCATCTAAAATTGGACAATTTTGAGGTAACCGTGGTAAGTCCTTTATAAATGAACCATTTGAAATTTACTTTACTCTTACTTTTTGCAGTTGTAATATCAGTACCATCTTACGGCCAATTTTGGTTTGGGCCCAAGGGTGGAATTCAACTAATTGATCAGGTTTATCAGGATAAGTCATACAAAGATCACTTTAAGGCCAAGCCCGTGATAAGTTGGCATGCTGGAGCGGTCGTTAATTACACTATTTCAGAGCATTATTCCATACACATGGAATTGTTGTATGAACGGGTTGGCCGTAAGGTTACAAATCGGCCGGACACCAGCTTCGTAGATAGCCGGTTTACTTACAATTTTTTATCAATACCGGTGATGTTCAGGTATCAATTTGGAAGAGAGCCAGTTAGGTTTTATGTCAATGGTGGGCCTCAGTTCAAATTTTGGCTTTCGGGTAAGGGAACCATTTTTTCCGATGAACTGCTTGAGTTTGACCTGGAAAAGCAAGACTATAATGTGCGTTTTGAAAGGCCAACTGGTGAGGCACCAGCGGGGAACCGATTGAATTATTTTGTTCCATTCTCTAATAGGCTTCAGTATGCTTTCGTTGTCGGTGGAGGTATATCCCTGGACTTGTTCAACCTTCCTCAACGCCTGATGATAGATGCCCGGTTCGCCTGGGGCCATAGTATTATGGCTTTCAACAGGGAAACAGATAATATCGGCCTTTTAGAATATGCCGAAAACTGGGAGTTTACAGATAACACCATTACCATTGGAATGGCCTACTTGTTTGGTTACAATCCTCATGATGCTCTGAAAGGGGCTAGCACCATCCCAAAAAAGAAGAAACGCTAAATCAGAACTGCATTCTAGGAAGTGGGGCGGCATCCAAAGAAAGGAAGTCTCCATTTAGATATTTATAATGTGCTGTAATAGCAATCATTGCCGCATTATCGGTGCAATATTCAAATTTCGGAATGTACACCTCACAGTTAATTTCCTTTCCTAATTGAACGATACGATCTCTCAATCCAGAATTGGCTGAAACACCACCTGCTATTGCTACATGCTTTACACCCGTTTCTTTAACAGCATATTGCAATTTGTGGATCAACATTTCGATTAATGTATGTTGAAGGCTTGCACATAAATCCTCCAAATTATTTTCAATAAAATTGGGGTCTAGCTTTTTTTTATCCCTAAGAAAATATAGGAATCCTGTCTTTATACCGCTAAAAGAATAATCAAGATTCGGCATGTCGGTTTCTCCAAAAGTAAATTTTAAGGGTTCACCTTTCCTTGCATATTTATCAATCAGCGGACCTCCTGGATAATCAAATCCAAGCATTTTGGCACATTTATCAAATGCCTCACCAACAGCATCATCCTTAGTCTGACCGATAATCTCCATTTCCAAAAAATCCCTTACCAAAACCAATTGTGTATGGCCTCCACTCACTGTAAGGCATAAAAAGGGAAATTCAGGTTTTGGGTCATCAATAAAATGCGCAAGAACATGAGCTTGCATATGCTGCACACCTATTAGTGGTATTTTCAGCGAAAATGCGAGAGATTTAGCAAAAGAGCTACCCACCAGCAAGGCCCCTAACAAACCGGGCCCTTGTGTAAATGCTACTGCTTTCAGGTCTTTTTTGGCTACCTTTGCAACTGAAAGAGCATTCATAACCACTGGAATAATATGTTGCTGATGTGCCCTGGAAGCAAGCTCAGGTACGACCCCTCCATAACCCTTATGGATAGATTGCGTGGCAATACTATTAGACTTGACAACGCCGTTAACAATGACTGCCGCCGACGTTTCATCGCAGGATGATTCAATAGCCAGGATTATTGACATAAAATTGAAGTGGAAAATCGAAGAAAAACGCTGCAAGTTATTAAAAAAGGGCTATTCGCCGCCTTTGCCTGGACAGCGTCTGTGCTTGGTTTACTCTTTATAGTTGCCTTCATTTCACTACAAATCCCTTTCGTTCAAAACTGGGCGGTTAACACGGTTACAAGATACATTTCGGAAAAAACCGACCACAAAATCGAAATTGGTCACATTGACATTGCGTGGTTTGACAGTATATCATTGGATGAATTTGAGATTAAAGACACTTTCGATTCTACAATGATCAGATCAAAGCGGACGCTTGTTGATTTCAGCATCGTTGATTTGATCTTAAATGAGCAAATACAACTGGATGCCATCAGGTTAAGTGAAAGTGCTGTTTTTCTAACTAAGAAGAACGACTCAACAGCCATCAACATTACCCATTTTATTCAAAAATTAAAGGGCCTGAATTCATCGAATAAATCCTCAACTAAAGACATTATCATTACCAAAATAAAATTGGATGATGCGGTTTTTAGCTTAAATGATGAAAGGAAAGGACCACCAGCATCCACTTGGGACTATTATCATTTTGGGTTTGAGAAAATTAACTGTGACATTTCCAATCTCCGTATAGCAGGTGATACTGTTTTTGCCCAAATAGATAAGCTCAAAGCAAGTGATACCCAAAACTTATTGGACATTCAGCACTTCGAGGGCGCATTGAATTTCTCTCAAACAGCCCTAAATCTTTTCAGCTTTGAGTTAAAAACCAACTTTAGTGAAATCCGCGACTCGTTGAGCCTTTATTTCACTGAGCCAGCAAACCTTAGTTACTTCGTTGACAGTGTCGATATTAAAGCCAGCATAAAAAATTCGATTATTCACCCCCGGGATATTCAGCTGTTTAGCCCAACAAAAATTCCAATTACGGAGAGGTTAATGGTCTCCGGTAATTTTGAAGGAAAAGTTGGTAGGTTTGATGCAACCAACACTCATATAGGATTTGGCGAATTAAGTTTTCTTACTGGAAGTATCTCCATGATTGGCCTGCCTAATATCCAGGAGACTTTCATTGATATCAGGCTGGACAGATCATCATTTCATCCTCCAGATTTAAGAAAACTGCTACCAACAGCATCGCATCGATATATTAATGCCCTGGGAAGTATAAGGGCCAGGGCTTCATTTCTCGGTTTTTATTCAGATTTTGTGGCTTCTGGAGAATTTGATTCAGGTATTGGGTCATTGAATACCAACCTGAATTTGAAACTACCGGAAAACGGACAAGCTAAGTACAAAGGCCAGTTGACTACACGAAACTTACGATTGGACAAACTATTAGGAAAGCCGTTCGGAAGCTTCTCTATGAATGGTACCATTGAAGGAACGGGGCTTGATCAGGAAAGTGCCGACATATTCCTCAATGCTGAAATCAAGCAAATAGAATTGAATGAGTACAACTATACCAATATTAAAACCAATGCAGAATTTGCTTCGGAGTTTTTTGAAGGTGCAGTAGAAATAGACGATCCTAACCTAAAGTTTAACTTGAATGGCACTGTTAACCTTAGGGCTGGACAGGAAAAATTAGATTTCCGGGGAAATCTAGACACCCTCAACCTTGCTTCAATTAACCTGAGCGAAAGCGACCTCCATGTAAAATCTACCATAGATATTAACCTGGATAATCTACAATTAGATAGTGTGAGCGGATATATACGGTTGCATGACTTTTGGTATCAAAATGAATTAAGTGTATTGACCCTTGACTCCATTGACATTAATTCACAGAAAACTGCAAACGGACGCAGTTTAGACATTACAACAGAATTGCTTACCCTAAATGCTTATGGTGACTTTAATTACACTACCCTTTTCAAAGATTTGAACAGCCTCTACAACGAGTATAAATTAATACTGGCAAACAATGACTCAACAACTAATGCTTATTATGCGTCTAAGGATTCAAGCTTGAAAGAAGAGTATAGCATTGATTTTCAGCTGTTTATCAAAGATGCCATACCGCTGCTAAATCTTTATACCGATAAGGTTGACGTTGGTAAAAACACCACTATTAATGGGCATTATGAAAATGGTGAAACAGCCATAGTCAGCCTCAGAAGCCGATTGGACACTCTAAAATTTGATAACTACTATCTGTTTAATAATGAACTGGACTTTAATGCATCAAAAATTGCTGATAGCACCAGTGTTTTGTCGATGCTATACATCTCCTCAGAAAAATTAAATATCACGAATTCAACCAATTTTGAGAACGTATTTGTTGAAGCTATTTGGTTTGATGACCTCATTGATTTCAATGCAAACTTCAAGCAAATTGAGCAGGACAACAGTGCCGCTATTTCTGGTGATTTCAAATTTTTAAAGGATAACTATAGAGTCCGGTTAAAGCCCTCCCAACTTGAGGCAATTGGGAAAGAGTGGCATTTCTCAGGTGGTAACGAAATTTTTATAAACAATGACAACATTGAGTTCAAAAACTTGATGCTTTCTCATGAGAACCAGGAGATCAATATTGACGGCATACTGTCTGATTCTCTTGATCAGGCACTCGATATTGAGATCAATAATTTCAAGCTGGACAACCTAAACCCTTTAATTGAGCAACAGCTATTTGGGGAATTAAATGCCAAAACCGCAATTTCCGGCCTCTCACAACCATTGATCCAGAGTGATTTAACTATTACAGAGCTAACTCTAAACGAGTTTCTAATTGGAAATCTCAGTGGAAGCAGCAATTGGCTTGAAGAACAAACTGCACTTGAACTTGATCTGAAAGTAAACAGATTGGGAAATAGAATAATTTCTGTGGCTGGTTTATTTAAGCCAACAGATGAAAATCAGTTAGATCTTAAAGCATCTTTTCAGGGTGCAAACCTGAAGATTCTGCGGCCATTCATAAGTAAGAATATTAGCGACCTCAGTGGCCTGGCGTCAGGAAACTTCGACATTGGTGGAAGCCTAACCTACCCAATTTTAGGAGGTGAGGGTGCAATTAAAGATGGCACCATAAAAATTAATTATCTACATACCACCTATTCTTTTGAGGGTTCAATGGCTTTTGATCAGAATGAAATCGGGGTCCGGAATTTTAGGTTAATTGATCAAAATGGCAGGGAAGCCATCGCTAATGGTGGCATATTTCATGATGGGTTTAAAAACTTTGTACTTGATCTTTCAGCTAAGCTCAACAATTTTCAGGTTCTTAATACAACTTCAGTTGACAATAAACTTTATTACGGTACGGCTTTTTTAACCGGGGATGTCAGTTTCCTGGGGCCGTTTACAAACCTGCAGATTTCAGCTAATGCAAAGACAAACCGAAACACGAAAATCTATATTCCATTAGCAGATAACTCAACGCTTCAGCAAGAGGATTTTATCCATTTCGTGACAGCAGATACAACCAGTGCTGACACAGAAAAAGTAACTCAAGAAAATAACCAAAAGGTAGACCTGCGGGGAATCAATATGGATTTTGACCTGGAAATTACTCCAGATGCTTATACTGAGTTGATCTTTGATATTAAATCAGGGGATATCATTAGAGGCCGGGGAAATGGGCAGATCAAGTTACAGATAAATACCGATGGTGATTTCCTAATGTTTGGTGATATGGTAATCCAATCCGGAGGCTACAATTTTACATTGAAAAATATCATCAACAAAGAATTTGATATATCAGAAGGGAGCAAAATCTCCTGGTTTGGAGATCCATACAGGGGCGAAATGGATATTAATGCGAACTATAGACAGCTGACTTCCTTGCTTCCATTACTCACCGACACACCCAGTGACGAAGTACTAAATTCACCTGATGCCAGGAGAAAATATCCTGCTGTTGTGGAGCTAAACCTAAAAGGGCCTCTCCTATCACCAGAAATCAATTTTGATATCGCCATAGAAGATTATCCCGAAAGCATCGCTGGATACTCCGTGAGCCCAATGATAAATGCATTTAACTCAAGGGTTAATTCTGATGAGCAGGAAATGAAGCGACAGGTTTTCAGCTTAATTGTACTGCGACGGTTTTCACCAGCCAATAGCTTTAATGTCAGTGGCGGTCAAACTATCGGCAATAGTGTAAGTGAATTCATCTCCAACCAATTGAGCTATTGGGTGAGCCAGGTCGATGAGAATTTGGAAGTTGATGTTGACCTCTCCAGTCTGGATCAGGACGCTTTTAACACCTTTCAGCTTCGCCTTGCTTATACCTTTTTAAATGGCCGGCTCAAAGTTTCAAGGGATGGAGGTTTTACCAATGTAAATAATGAAACCGATGCCGCAACTATAGTGGGCGATTGGACAGTTGAATACCTGCTCACCAATGATGGTAAGCTCCGGGCGAAGATGTACAATAAAACCAATTACAATAGCGTCAATCGGCTTTTGCAGGACCAAAACAACGTAACTACTGGTTTTAGCCTCGAATACACCAAAAGCTTTGATGAGTTTCGTGAGCTACTTTTTAAGGCAAGGGAAGATTCCAACAAGAAACCCAAAGACGAAGAAAAAGAGTCTGATCCGCAACGAATTATCACAGAGGGTACTATTAAAGATGATGAAGGGGAAGACTGATTTGAGATTAATTTAGGTGATACTGCAACTTTTGAAGGTAGTGCCAGTACCCTAATAAATTTCAAAAGATGCTCAAGAACTTCCTCATCACATCAATCCGCTCATTAAAAAAGCAAAGACTATTTTCAGTTGTAAATATCCTGGGGCTTACAATTGGCCTCACCACCTCCATACTGATACTCTTATGGGTACAGGATGAAGTGAGTTATGATAATTTTCATTCAGAAATAAATCAGATTTACAGGGTTTACGAATGGCAGACCTATTCCGGTGGCAACTCTTTCCCAACCTATTCTACACCAGGCATTTTAGCAGATGCATTGGGAGATAAATACCCGGAAATTGAAGCTTCTGCTCAATTTTCACCTATTTACTCAGATCTGGTTTTCACCTATGAGAATAACCTATTTTATGAAAGTGAGGGCTATTTTACCGGGCCTGAAATTTTCGAAATTTTTTCTTTTCAATTCCTTGTAGGTAATCCCGAAAACTGCCTTACCCGACCACGGACGTTGGTTTTAAACCGCGATTTGGCCGAACGATATTTTGGTGAAGATTGGGAGAATAAAAACATTTTAGGAAAAAGCATTCTAATTGCCAATCAGTGGCAATATGAGGTATCAGCAGTAGTTGAGAATTACCCCGATAACTCCGTTTTTAAGTTTGATTTTATGGTGCCATTCGAGTCAGTCGGTGAATTGTGGAGTTGGGACAGCTTCATGGAGTGGGGCAGCAATTATACGAATACGTATGTAAGATTAGCAAAAGGCACCGATGCTGATAACCTCGCAAGGAAGATAGTCGATTTGGTAAAGCAAAATGATGAAGCTGCCGTAGTTGACCTCTACTTATTCCCATTTGCCGAATCTTATCTATACAAACTGAGTGGAGGTGGGAGAATTGAATACGTAAGGATTTTTTCTGCAATTGCTTTCTTCATCCTAATCATCGCCTGCATCAACTTCATGAATTTATCCACGGCGAAATCAGGTACGAGATCAAAGGAAGTTGGAATCAGGAAATCTATCGGGGCAAGGAAAGGCCACCTCATTCTTCAGTTCTTGCTGGAGTCATTAGTGATTGCATTCTCCTCTTTACTCATTACCCTGGTGTTAATCCATTTGGTTCTACCATCATTTAATAACCTCACAGGCAAGTCAATCGCAATTGCTTACACCCAATGGACATATTTCACTGGGATATTTATGATCACATTGATAACCGGGATATTGGCCGGTAGCTATCCTGCATTTTACATTTCATCTTTCAAGCCAACAGAGGTTTTGAAAGGCATCATCAAATTAAAAGGAACACATCTCAGAAAGTTTCTCGTTGTTCTTCAATTTGCACTTTCAGTCTTATTAATTGTCTCCACTATTGTAATCAACAAGCAACTGGATTTTATGAAAAATCTAGAAGTGGGCTTTCAAAGAGAGAACCTTATTTATTTTGAAGTAGGTGATAGCTTCGAAAAAAGATACAGGTTACTCCAAAACGAATTTGCATCAATACCGGAAATTGAGAATGTAACAGCCACAATGCAATTGCCAATATCCGTGGGCAATTCAACAAGCAACATTCAATGGGCAGGACAAGACCCCAACGAAACCATCCTGATCAACATCATGCGGGTTCATTATGACTTCTTCGACACCTTCAAAATGCAAATTGTAGAGGGGCGGGATTTTTCTGAAGAGTTCTCAACCGATTCCGCCAACTTCGTCATCAATGAGACTTTCGCAAGATTGATGGGTGATGAAAACCCTGTCGGCAACACAATCAGAATGTGGGGCAATGACGGTAAAATAGTTGGGGTGGTGAAAGATTTTAATTTTCAATCCTTCAATGAAAACATCGAACCAATGATATTTAGGCTTGATGTAGACTTTACAGAAACAGTTGTAGCGAGAGTACATTCTAACCACCTGCCTACTACTTTATCGCAAATTGAAGAAGCCTGGACAAGATCAAATCCAGATTTGCCGTTTGAGTACCGTTTTGTTGATCAGGAATTCGAAGAACTCTATCAAAGAGAAGCCATGACCAGCAAGCTATTTAATATTTTCTCAGGACTGGCCATTTTTATTTCCTGCCTTGGATTATTCGGCATGGCTGCTTTTACAGCAGAACAAATGCGGAAAGAAATAAGCATAAGAAAGGTTTTAGGCGCAACCATCCAAGGTATCATTCTCTTGTTTTCCAAGGTGTTTACCAAATGGGTGATAGTTGCTAACATTATTGCTCTTCCGTTTGCCTGGTATATCATGGAATTATGGCTGGCGGATTATGCCTACCGAATTCAAATTGATGGCTGGATTCTTGGGCTGGCTTTGGCGGTTTCTCTATCAATTGCACTTTTCACAATCACCTATCAATCAGTGAAAACCGCAGTGGCCAATCCTGTGGATTCGTTGAGGAGAGAGTAGCGGTTTCACTAATACTCAGAAATATTGGGGTCATTTGGTTAACTCAATCAATCTGATTGAGCTATCCCTGCTATCTTTACGGCCAATTCCAAAAAACCAAAATGGACGTAAAAAAAATTGCCCTGAATGATGTGCATGAGGCATTAGGTGCCAAAATGATGGATTTTGCCGGATTCAATATGCCAGTGCGTTATACTTCGGATATCGAGGAGCACATGTGTGTGAGAAATGGTGTAGGCGTATTCGATGTATCACACATGGGCGAATTCCTGATTAAAGGTGATGGTGCGCTTGAGTTGCTTCAAAGGGTAACCAGCAACGATGTTTCCAAGCTTGTAGATTACCAGGCACAATACTCATGTTTACCAAATGAAACTGGCGGCATTGTAGATGATCTCATTGTTTATCGGTACACTGAGAATGAATATGTGTTGGTTGTTAACGCTTCAAATATCCAAAAGGATTGGGATTGGATTGCCTCCAAAAACGACCATAAAGTTGAAATGATAAACCTGTCTGATAATTACGCTCTTTTGGCTGTGCAGGGACCGAAAGCAGTGGATGTCTTACAGAAAATCACACCCATCAATTTATCAGAAATACAATATTATCATTTTACTGTTGGGGAGATGGGAAATATCCCCCATGTGATGATTTCAGCTACAGGCTATACGGGCTCCGGGGGCTTTGAACTTTATTGCAAAAATGATGAAGTGAAACAACTTTGGGATGCTGTATTTGAGGCTGGTAAAGATGACGATATCAAACCGATCGGTTTGGGTGCCCGGGATACCCTTAGACTTGAGATGGGCTTTTGTCTTTATGGAAATGATATTGATGATAACACTTCGCCACTTGAGGCTGGCCTTGGTTGGATCACTAAGTTCACAAAAGAGTTTACAAATGCTGAGAATCTCAAGAAGCAAAAAGAAGCTGGACTAGACCGTAAATTGATAGGCTTCGCACTCACTGAAAGAGGAATTCCGAGGGCTCACTACGAAATTTTGAGTGAAGATAGTGAGGTAATTGGTGAGGTCACTTCCGGCTCAATGTCTCCTTGCCTCAATGTCGGAATTGGCATGGGATATGTCAAAACAGGATTCCATCAACCAGATACTCCTATTAAGATCAGGATAAGAAATAAGGAAGTTGGGGCTAAAGTTGTGAAGCAGCCAATATTGAAAAACTACCAGGCCTAAACCCTGATTAGCAAGCACCAAAATTCAAATCACAAATAACAAAAGGACGATTTACCCATTCTCAATTTGAATTCTATGGTAATAGTAGTTGGTAGCTATTTGATTTTTGAGATTTGATTTTTGGAATTTAAAACATGAGGAGGTCTTTAGAAGTTTGCTTAACACACGAATTGCTCCCACTATATTCTATTGAGGGAAAAACAGTTGTTGTTGTCGACATTCTTAGGGCAACTTCTGTAATGGTAACAGCACTGGCTGAAGGTGTTGAAAGCATTACACCCGTAGCTTCTACAGACGAATGCAAAATTCTACAAGAACAAGGATATTTGGCTGCTGCTGAAAGAAGCGGCGATTTAGTGCCTGGGTTTGACCTCGGTAATAGCCCATTGAACTTCGTAAATAATGACTATTCAGGAAGAAAGCTGGCTATGACAACCACAAATGGTACATTGGCCATCACCCGGTCAATTAAAGCGTCGGAAGTTTTAATTGGTGCATTCCTGAATATTTCAGCATTGACCAATTATTTAAAAAATTCACAGAGAGACCTGCTAATACTTTGCGCCGGCTGGAAAGGTAAAGTGAGCTATGAAGACACACTTTTTGCAGGTGCATTAGCCTCAAATCTATTAGAGGACTATCATACAGACTGTGATTCTGCTCAAATTGCGATGGATCAATACAACCAGGTGAGTTCGAATTTGTTGGCTGCAATTCAAAAATCAGCTCACTATAGCAGACTTATAAAGTTGGATATTAAGGAAGATTTCAAGTTTTGCACCACACGTGACCTTTATGATATTGTTCCGAAATTATTCGGCAAGGAGTTGAAGTCTGTGAGTTGAGTTACCCAAACTCCTTCCATACTAAAGCAGAAGCACCCAGGACAGCAGCATTTTTATCCATCAACCCTGAAGGCAACAGTTTTACTTTGTTTTTGAACATCTTAAAAATGAATTTTTCCAAATATTTCTTAGTGGGTTCCAAAAGGTACCCTCCTGCCCTTACAAGGCCGCCAAAAAGGAAAATTGCCTCGGGGCTTGTGTGAAGTACGGTGTCAGCCAGCTTTTCCCCTAAAATCCTTCCGGTATATTGAAAAGCCTTAATAGCCAATGGGTCTTGCTTATTGGCCGCCTCCGTTATCATAAGGGCCGTTAGTTCGTCATAGGGGATATTTCTGAGATCACTATCTTCAGTTTCTTCCGCCATTAGTTTAAAGATGGTCCGTTTAATTCCGGTGGCAGAGACATAAGTTTCAAGGCACCCCCTCCTACCACAACCACACAACCGGCCATCCGGCTTCACATTTACATGGCCCAGCTCTCCTGCAAACCCGTCGTGGCCATAAACAAGATTGCCATTCACAACAATGCCACTTCCCAGGCCTGTTCCAAGTGTGACAACAATAAAGTCAGTCATTCCTTGAGCATTGCCATAAACCATTTCACCCAGAGCAGCAGCATTAGCATCATTGGTGAGCACCATTTGGTAATCGAAACATTGGCTAAAAGCTTCCTTGAAATAAATGAATTCCCCCCAACGGATATTTGGTGCATACTCTATGGTGCCTTTATAATAGTTGGCGTTAGGTGCACCGATACCAACACCCTTTACCTCATAATCAGGGTAAGATTGTATTACAGGAATCAACTTATCATGTAAAAACTTAATAAAATCGTTCACATTGCCATCAGCCATGGTTGGCATCGAATCCTGGTGGATTATCTCACCATTTCTATCAACCAGGCCGAATTTGGTATTCGTACCGCCAATGTCAATTCCAATTGCAATCTCTTTTTTCATCTACCTAATTTTTGGCTACGCCAGTAAACCAAATTTAACCCGATTTTCTTATAGCCCCTGTTGAGGGATAATTTCTTTTGGTTTAGACGAATTGCTAAGCCCATTAGTACTTATAATCATCGGATGACTCCAAGTCATCCAATGATTGCTCTTGATTAAATAACCAAACCTACCAAGCTTCTTGTACCCTGGATGACAGGAAGCAGTGATACTTGGGTATCTCTTAGGGATGTAAGCGAGATAGCCACTAAAATGCCAATTGCAGCCTTTGACGATAAAAGCTTCAGGCTCAAATTTGCGTATGCCTATTATAAAGAGGTCAGCGTACAAAGCCCCTATCTATTATCGCAATGGTCATATTTCCACTATTGTTCCAAGCTTGCTCAAGAATGCTAAAAACCCTGGCTACGATCGTGAACGGTTAGAACTTGATGACGGTGATTTTTTGGATGTCGATTGGTTAAAGCCTGATGATTCTGACAAAGTAGTTATAATCTCCCATGGACTGGAGGGCAGTTCAGAACGCTATTATGTCATTCAATGTGCTAAATATTTTGCCAAGGCAGGTTGGAATGTGATGGCCTGGAATTATCGCAGTTGTAGCGGGGAAATGAACCGGAACCTACGCCTTTACCATCATGGTGTGACTGATGACCTGGGTGCCATTGTTGATCAGGCAAAGAGATCATACCCACAGGTTTACATGATTTGCTACTCAATGGGAGGAAGTACAACACTCAAATATTTAGGTGAACAATCGGAAAACACCCCCAGCGAAGTGAAAAAAGCGGCTGTTTTCTCAGTTCCCTGCAACCTATGGAACAGCGCCGAGAGGCTAAAACTGCAGTCTAATGGGTTATATAAAAAACGTTTCCTCAAAAAGTTGAAAGCTAAAATTGTTGCAAAAGCACAACAGTATCCTGATAAAGTGGACATCTTAGCTATTAAAGAATTGGACACTTTTGAAGAATTTGATGCCAGATATACTGCACAATTAAACGGTTTTAAGGATGCCGCCGATTTCTACGAAACGACTACATGTGATCAATTCATACCGGCCATAAAGACCCCGACATTAATAGTGAATGCACTCAACAAATCTTTACACTTAGTATCTTTAATCTTTTGTCTTTAATCTAAATCAGATTCTCGAAATCAAGTCTGCTGTTCTGTTTGAGTAACCAGCTTCGTTGTCGTACCATCCAATCACTTTCACCATTGTACCGCTGCAAGCTGTTAGCTGTGAGTCGAAAATGCAGGAGTGTGGATTGCCAACGATATCAATGGATACTATAGGATCTTCCGTGTACTGCAGGACGCCCTTCATTGGTCCGTCTGCAGCCGCTTTCATTGCTGCATTTACTTGCTCAGCAGTTACCTCTTTCTCAACAATACAAGTGAGGTCAGTTACCGAACCCGTTGGTGTTGGCACCCTCATGGCAATACCATCCAATTTTCCTTTCAAATGTGGCAACACAAGCCCAACAGCTTTTGCGGCACCGGTAGATGTCGGAATAATCGACAATGCAGCCGCCCTTGCTCTTCTCAGGTCACGGTGCGGTGCATCGTGAATTCTCTGGTCAGAAGTGTATGCGTGGGTTGTTGTTATGTAACCCTTCACCATCCCGAAGCTATCGTCCAATACTTTGGCCATCGGTGCGAGGCAGTTGGTAGTACATGAGGCATTCGAAATGATTTTTTCATCGCCGGTCATGGTATCGTCATTTACACCTAATACTACCGTTGGGATGTTACCTTTGGCTGGGGCAGAGATTACCACTTTGCCAGCACCAGCATTAAGGTGGCCTGACGCTCCCTTTTCGTCAACGAAAATACCTGTTGACTCAAGCACAACTTCTACACCCAATTTGCCCCAGGGTAAATTGTTCGGGTCACGCTCAGCATAAACCGGGTATTTTTTTCCGTCTACAATAATGTTGTTGTCATCACTTTCAACCACGCCAGGAAATGGGCCGTGGATTGAGTCGTATTTTAATAAGTGGGCTAATGTCTTAGTGTCTGTTAAATCGTTCAATGCAACTATTTCGATGTTGCTTTTTTGTAAAAGGGCCCTGAAGGTCACTCTACCGATCCTTCCGAAGCCATTAATTGCCACTTTAGTCATTAGTCTGTTGTTAATAGGTTAAAACATTAATTGAGGATGCAAAGCTAAAGTGGGGTGTAGCGAATTCAAACTAAAAGAAGAGAGTATTTTAGTGAAAATGTGTTTGGCCTATTTGTGAAATTAGAACTGCCACATATCTTTGCACCCTCGTTGAAGGAAATGCCTTCGAAAATTACATAATGGTCCGTTCGTCTAGGGGTTAGGACGCCAGGTTTTCATCCTGGTAACAGGGGTTCGATTCCCCTACGGACTACTTGAATGAAACCCTTGTGGATTAAGTTCTGCAAGGGCTTTTTGTTTGTCTGAATCAGGATTTGCAGGATTTTATGATTGACAGGATTATTGATGCGGGTTTAGAAACATCACTTGATAAAATCAAACGAAATCCTGTAATCGCCTAATCCTGAAAATCCTGATTCAGATGTTGATTATATACTTTCTTGAATTGGAGGCTTTTTGCCCCAAAATTGATCAGTAAACCAATAGGCTTGTTATAGGCGACAAGGTAATTCTTGGCTTGGGCAAGATGTACATCTTCAAGAGCCACAAGTGCTTTTAATTCAACTACCACTTCATTTTCAACGATAAAATCAGCCCTTCTTGTCCCAACAAGCACCCCCTCGTAGTAAATGTCTTGCTCAATTTCCCTTGCGAACATTAACCCAGCTTTTTCCAATTCAATAGCGAGGCATCGCTGGTAGATCACCTCCTGAAACCCATTGCCCAGCGTATTATGTACCTTCATTGCGCAGCCATTGATTTTGTAGGTAACATCGTTGAGGTTCATTATTGTAATTTAATTATCTGAATCAGGATTTGCAGAATTTTAGGATTGAAAGGATTATTGAAACGGGTGTTCTGAAAAACAGATTGTTAAATCAAAACGTAATCCTGAAAATCCTTTAATCCTTAAAATCCTGATTCAGACAACTCTACTTCTTAGAAAAAACCTCTGCCCTGCCGCCATCAAAAACGAGGGTGTACTCTCCTGGGCGCAGAAAGCGTATGGGGATTTCTTTGCCTTCACCCTGCACAACTGTGTTGCCCTTGGCATTCTGGATTTCGTATTCGGTGACGGCTGAAAAGATCATCCGGTTGGAGGCAATGTGAAAAGTAATTGGCTCTTTATAGTAGGTGTATTCTACTTCCTCGGAGTAGAGGTAACGACCGGATGGCAGTGAGTACTTGATGCGGAATTTATTGGGGCCTGCCATCAATGAAGGCGGGTATTCATAAGATGCACCATCAAATTGCCCTTTTGATTCTACCTGGGCCACTTCCTGCCAATAGTCATAGTTAAGTTGCTCCACAGTATATACACCCTCAATTTGATCACCTTTTGTTTCCCAATAGAGTGTAGTGTCGTTTAATAACAGCTTGATGTACTTGAAATTGCTATGATAATTGATGGCAAGGGGGTTCACGATTTTAGGCTGACATTGGGCCATGTGGCGAACATCAATGGAAACGGGGGAAAACATTGAAACACCCTCAAAATTTATCTTGAGTGCTGAAAGCCGGTAGTTGAGGTTTAGCTTTTTCTTATTAACCGCGATGTAATCAATGCAAAACTTCTCCTGCTGATTGTAATAAGGGTTTTGCACATAAAGGCTGTTGCCCTGGTAAACGCCTGTCATCCGCATGTCAACATAATAGACACTATCTGCCTTTTTTTGAGCAGTAAGGAGAGCCGGAAATAAGGCTAATAATACGATCGTTAAAATTCGCCACATGAATCAGGCCTTAAAATGTGACATTTAAGCGGATTATTTATAATCTAAGTTACAAAGATTTGTTCTGATGAGCTTATTCATATCTCAGCGATTCTATCGGATCAAGCCTTGACGCCTTATGAGCCGGTATGTACCCAGACATGATGCCCACAAACATCCCAACCAACAACCCTATTAAAATCCATAACCACGGAATTATGAAACCACCTGAACTCAATAAAATACTGATCAGGTTACCGATGAGAATCCCCATTAAAACGCCACAGATTCCTCCCAATTGCGTGATTACCAGGGCTTCAATTAGAAATTGTTGCCGAATTTTAGCCGGTGTAGCACCAAGAGCCTTTCTGACCCCGATTTCCCGGGTTCGTTCAGTTACCGACACCAGCATAATATTCATGAGGCCGATAGATGCCCCGAGTAAGGTTATAAACCCAATTGTAAATCCACCAATTCTCAAATAACCAGTGATGTCTTCCAGTTTCTCGCCAAGTGTTTGGCTTTTCACTACCTCAAAAGACTCAACCTGCCCCACTGGGTCACGCCTCACTTTTCGCATAATGCCCATCGCTTCGCTCATGGCCCTGTCAATCTGAAGCGGATCGTTCATAGCTACGGTGATATCGTACCTCAAATCCCGGTTTCCGGCATATTTTCTGGCAGATTCAATGGGGATAAGGATTACCCGATCTGCTCCATGAGCCCCTCCTACTCCACCCTGCTCTTCAAGTACGCCAACCACCCTGAACTTTCCTCCAACAAATGTCAGGTCGCGGTTTATAGGGTTTTGGCTGCCAAAAAGTGACTCGTAAACCTCATAACCCAAAATCGCCACGTTGGTGCCACCCTCCACTTCAACGGGGCTGAAATTTCTGCCCATTTCCAGAGAATAGCCCTCCACCAAAAGATAGTTAGCATCAGTTCCTCTAACTGTAATATTAGGGTTGGTAACTATTGACCGGTATTTGACTTCTGCTATCCCTGTGAGCCAGGTATTAACACTTGGTGTTGAAGGAAATGTATAATTATTTAAAAATTGCCTGACCTCCCGATAATTGATTGGTGGGTACTGTTTCTCTGTCACCCCGCCCCTTCTTCGGTTTCTTGAGTTTTTGGAGCGAACATCAAAAGTGTTAGCTCCCAAATCGTTAAAGCTGCTGTCCACTGATGCCTGAATTCCGTCAATAGCTGTTAGAATACCTACCAGTGATGTAATTCCTATGGCAATAATGAGTGCTGTAAGAACTGTTCGGAGTTTATTCCCGTTAATGGATTTTAACCCTTCCAGAATATTTTCCCTGACATTCATATTATAAAGGCGATTCTGTAGCGGTTAAGTTTCAAATGGGATAATCGGCATCAAATTACAATTAAAATACAATTAACTTTCAATTTCGATTTTAAGCAAATAAGGTGGTAATGAAGCGTCTTCTGGTTTTTTCTTTATTAATTCTAACGGCATTAACTGCGAGGTCGTCCTACATTTTAGTTAATATGGATGAAACGCAGTCCAACCACCTAAAGGCCTATGGCATAGCTTATTGGATTTTAACCCAGGAGGTAGAGGTTGACTGGTTACTAAATTACCGGGGTGGAAGTTTCATGGTGAAATACCATCAGCGGTTTGAAAATGAGTGTATCATCCGTGGGGTTTCTTATGAGGTGATCTCAGATGCTAACGCCAACAGCATTCTGGAAACTATCGCTAGTCCATCCTCTAACATGGACGTAATGAAGCTGGAGAAATTCCCCAAAATAGCAGTCTACTCCCCTAAAAGTAAGCAGCCATGGGATGATGCAGTGACCCTAGTACTGTCTTATGCGGAAATACCTTATGACGTCGTTTTTGACGATGAAGTGATGTATGATGAGCTTCCAAAGTATGATTGGCTGCACCTTCATCATGAAGATTTCACCGGCCAATACGGCAAGTTTTACAGGATGTACCAAAACATGCCGTGGTACATTGAGCAACAACGGGAATATGAGGAATCAGCAAGGAAGCATGGGTTCAACAAAGTATCGCAGCTAAAACTTTCAGTTGTAAACCGCATCAAAGCCTATGTGGTAAGTGGTGGATTTTTGTTTGCCATGTGCTCAGCTACAGATACTTATGATATCACATTAGCCGGGGAAGGCATCGACATGATCGACAGGATGTACGATGGTGACCCTCCCGACCCAAGAGCTCAACAGAAGCTGGATTTCCAAAAAACCTTTGCTTTTGAAAATTTCATCATTGAGCGCAACCCGTACATCTACGAGTTTTCGAATATTGATACACAACCTCAGGAAAGAGGCCTCACAGAAAGAAACGACTATTTCAACCTGTTTGAGTTCTCAGCGAAGTGGGATCCCATCCCAACCATGCTTACCCAAAACCATACAAAAATCATAAAGGGGTTTATGGGGCAAACCACCTCATTCAAAAAAAACCTGATTAAAAGTGATATTGTGATTATGGGTGAAAACCGTTCGATCAATGAGTCGAAATATATCCATGGGGTGATCGGTAAGGGCTTCTTTACATTTTATGGCGGCCATGACCCGGAGGATTATCAGCACCTCGTAGGTGAAGATCCCACCGATTTGAACCTCTACCCTAATAGCCCCGGTTATCGGCTTATCCTCAATAATATTCTATTTCCTGCTGCCAAAAAGAAAAAGCAGAAGACTTAGTCTCTATCACCTCGTTTGGGGTAGAGCACTTAATTTACCTCAAGGCTGTTCTTACCTCACCATTCCCTGCAAATAAGTGCCAGTCGTGAATCATAAATGCCACTAATCACGATTTAGTGCCTATTCATTCAATTTTTTTAACCTAAACCCGATCCAAGATGAAATTGAATCTACTCAAGGCTGCCTGTTTGTCGGTGGCTTGTTTCGTTAGTGCCCAGGTAGTTGGGCAAACTGTAACCACTCCTCCCGGAGGTGGAAATCAAAGAAGCATCGTAACCCAATACATTGGTTCACTTGTCACAGTGTCTATTGACTACAACAGCCCCGATGTTCACGCACCAAATGGTGATGACCGAAGAGGACAAATTTGGGGACAATTGGTGCCTTATGGTATGACCAACCTTGGCTTTGGTCCGGCAACAGAATCGCCATGGAGGGCAGGCGCAAATCAAAATACAGTTTTCACTGTATCGCATGATGTACAAGTTCAGGGTAAAGACCTTAAGGCAGGCGCTTATGGACTTCATGTTATTGTTGAAGAGACCGGTCCATGGACGATTATCTTCTCGAATAACAGTACTGCCTGGGGCAGTTTTTTTTATGATCCAACCCAGGATGCACTCAGGGTTGAGGCAACCCCCGAAGATGGTGACTATACAGAATGGCTGACTTACGAATTTGTTGATCGTCAGCCTGAGCAAACTACGGTTGCATTAAAGTGGGAGGAGAAGATGTTGCCTTTCACAATTTCAATACCGAATGCCACTGATATGTATGTGGCCAATATGCGTAATGAGCTCCAGAATGTAGCTGGTTTTAACTGGCAAGGATGGGCCGCCGCCGCTAACTACTGTGCCACCAACAACGTCAATCTTGAGGAAGCACTGACATGGGCCGATAATGGTATTTCAGCCCCTTTTATTGGGCAACAAAATTGGGCTACTCTTTCTGCGAAAGCAGCAGTATTGAATGCCCTCGAAAGAACAGATGAAGCTATAGCTGTTATGGACATGGCAGTTAATGACCCTACCGCTACACCTTTTGCGGTTCATGCTTATGGCCGTCGATTAATAACCCAAGGTCAAAAAGAAAAAGCACTTGAAATATTTAAGCTTAATCAAAAAAATAATGATGGTGCATGGCCAACCAATTATGGCCTGGCAAGGGGCTACTCGGCCGTTGGAGATTTCAAGAATGCGCTTAAGTATTTGAAAATGGCGAAAGACAATGTGCCGGCAAATGATACTGTCAACCCTCCAATAATTGAAGCCAATATTAAAAAATTGGAAAACAAGGAAGATATTAACTAATGCCAATTTTCATTCTTTCAACGAAACTGTGTTCAAAATCTAATTTTGTAAAAATGACATGAAAGATTAGTTTTGACATGCTTAATAGTTCGTTGATTGAAAGAGCTCCCTACGTCGTCAGGGAGCTTTTTCTTTTTAGTACCTATTGAATCATTAGAGCCTATTGAATCATTTCAGTTTCATTAGCAAAATTCAATCAGTGTTAAAGATTTCTAAATACTCACAAACGGTTATGGATTTGAAACAATACTTCTGAAATTTGTTCGTCTAAGAGTTAAATCAGATTATGATGAAAAATATAGCAGTAACATTTTTAGCGCTAGTTTTTAGCTTAACAGCATTCTCTCAAGCCAAGCCTCAATTAAAGTTCGATGAAGATACCCACGATTTTGGTGAGATAATGGAGGAAAATGGGCCAGTTGATTACAAATTTGAGTTCACTAACCTTGGCACAGCCCCACTCATCATTAATAACGTTAAGGCGTCTTGTGGCTGCACTACTCCGGGCTGGACAAGAGAACCTGTAATGCCAGGTAAGAGAGGATACATCGAAGCAAGGTATAACCCGCTAAACCGTCCTGGTTCATTTAGAAAATCACTCACTATTTACTCAAATGCTGAAGGTGGAAGCTCTCAGGTCTACATTCAAGGAAGGGTTACCCCAAAACCAAAGTCATTGGCCGAAACACTGCCGACCAAAATTGGTAACCTTAAAATGAGGACTTCAACTTTAAATATTGGTAACATCACCAACAATGCCGAAGTTGTGAAATCATTTGACATTTACAACGATGGTGACACACCCATCAATGTAAGTTCAGTAGAAACTCCTGACTTTATAAGCGCCTCGTTCGAACCAGCATCAATCGCCCCGGCTTCAGCTGGTAAACTGGTTGTGAAATATGACCCTGTTAAAAAAGGCGAACTAGGTTATGTGCGGGATTATTTCACTGTTACTACAAATGAAACCAATGCCCCCGTTAAGAAACTAAGCGCTGTCGCCACAATCAGAGAGCATTTTAATCTATCAGCAACAGAATTAGCCACTGCGCCCAAATTAAAGTTTGAAAAAACAATCATCGAGTTCGGTAACACCAAATCAGGAGAACCCGTAAATGCTGAATTTACTTTTGTTAATCAAGGTAAGGATGACCTGAATATTCGAGAAATAAAAACAAACTGCGATTGCACTAAAGCCGAAATTGACAGCAAGAATCTGAAGCCCGGCGAGTCCGGAAAAGTATTTGTGACTTTTAATACCGATGGCCGCAAAGGTGTACAGCATCAACAAATTACAGTATTCTCTAATGACCCCAAAGGATCAATGCAAATGATCGCTTTGCGAGGCACAGTTGAAGAGAGCGAATGAGATAATCGAAATTCAATCCGGCCGTTTTGGGTACCCGAAACGGCTTTTTTCGTTCTAATAGTTTCGGTTAATTGATTGTATACTGACAACACAACCTGAATTCAATTTCCAAAAATTACGTCAGCTATTAGTTTAGGGATTTTAAAAACAATCCTTTCATGCGGTCTTTTTTACTATGTTCAATAGCCCTAACATTTCTTTCAGCTCAAAGTCAAGATTTTGAAAGTTTTGCAGTCGTTGAGTTGTTCACATCTCAAGGATGTTCAAGTTGTCCGAGGGCAGATCAGAACCTCTCTGAACTGATAAAGACATCGGAGAAAAATGGTGACAACGTGATGGCGCTATCATTTCACGTTGATTACTGGGATCGGCTGGGCTGGAAAGATCCATATAGTTCTGCTCAATTTACAGAACGGCAGAAAAAATATGCCTCCACACTGCGCAGTAGTAATATTTATACTCCGCAAATGATCGTGAATGGCAAAGTTGAGTTTGTAGGAAGTCAACAATCGAAGCTGGAAACTGAAGTGAAAAAAGCATTAAATCATGCCCCTGAAACAGCCTTAAAGCTTGTTGAAACCGAATTAAAACAAGGGAACCTCCGCGTTAAATATGAAGTTGTTGGTAAAGTTGGTACTAAACTAAAGCTAAACTTAGCAATAGTGCAAAAGGATATTGAGACGGCTGTTCCGAAAGGCGAAAACCGTGGACGAACGTTGAGGCATGATAATGTAGTGAGAGCCTTTCAATCAATTCCTATCAATAAAGCAGGATTGATCAGCCTGAGCATCGAGGTTCTTGAAGGAATCGATTTTACTAATTCTTCACTCATCGGGTATGTCCAGGAAGGAAGCCACGAATCTGTTATTGCTGCAAACAATGCTCCGTTGTCCGGATTAAAATAATGTAGTTCCAGGTGGCTGCATTGATTTTGAAAGTCAAAAAGACCCTATAAACTTTTTGCAGCCCCTCATTGTAATCTTGAGATAAGCAATAA
Organism: Cyclobacteriaceae bacterium; assembly: GCA_040222875.1. GTDB lineage: Bacteria > Bacteroidota > Bacteroidia > Cytophagales > Cyclobacteriaceae > JAJCYL01. The sequence goes on from JAVKCG010000039.1 coordinate 142,763, forward strand.
CTCCCTTTTATGTAGTTTAGGGCAAAAAAAGGCCATGCCCAATAATTCCCGTAATGCCTATTGGAGGCGCAATATTCAGTATGTTACTGTTCTTCTCTCGATATGGTTTTTAGTCTCTTATGTCTTCGGCATTCTTTTGGTCAATGAATTGAATACAATCCAAATAGGGGGCTTTAAGCTGGGGTTTTGGTTTGCTCAGCAAGGTTCCATTTATGTGTTTGTTGTTTTAATATTCATTTATGTGCGGCTCATGAATAAGCTGGATCAGGAATTTGATGTAGACGAAAAGTAGCGAGACGATGGATGTTCAAACACTTACCTATATTATCGTCGGTATCACTTTTGCCATTTACATCGGCATAGCCATTTGGTCTAAAGCAGGAAGTACGAGTGAATTTTATGTAGCCGGGGGGCATGTACCTCCGATGGCCAACGGTATGGCAACCGCGGCCGATTGGATGTCTGCTGCATCATTTATTTCAATGGCGGGACTCATTTCATTTATGGGGTATGATGGCGCCGTGTACCTGATGGGTTGGACTGGCGGCTATGTCCTCCTGGCGTTATTGTTAGCTCCTTACCTTAGAAAGTTTGGCAAATTCACAGTTCCAGACTTTGTTGGCGACAGGTACTATTCTAATACAGCCAGGACAGTAGCAGTTTTCTGCGCCATCTTCGTTTCGTTCACCTATGTGTCAGGGCAAATGCGGGGTGTGGGTGTAGTATTTTCCCGCTTTTTGGAAGTTGATGTAACCTCTGGCGTTATCATCGGCATGATTATCGTTTTTTTCTACGCAGTTATGGGTGGTATGAAAGGGATCACCTATACCCAGGTGGCCCAATATTGCATCTTAATTTTTGCTTATCTGGTTCCAGCCATTTTCATTTCCATTCTAATGACTGGAAACCCCATACCACAATTTGGTTTTGGTGGTGAAACTTCGGATGGGGTGTATCTCCTCGATAAGCTTGATGGCCTGCATGAGGAGCTGGGTTTTGCAGCTTACACTGCCCCAAAGAAAAGCCTGATCGATATTTTCTTTATCACTGCCGCCCTAATGGTGGGTACTGCAGGGTTACCTCATGTTATTGTACGATTTTTCACCGTTCCAAAAGTGAAAGACGCAAGGGTTTCGGCTGGTTATGCGCTGGTTTTTATTGCTATCTTATACACATCAGCTCCGGCAATCGCCGCTTTTGCAAGAACCAACCTAATTAATACCGTATCAAATCAGGAATACAGCGACATGCCAGACTGGTTTGGCAAATGGGAACAAACAGGTTTAATCTCCTTTGAGGATAAAAATGCCGATGGGAAAATCCAATATGTGGCCGACCCCAACAGCAATGAACTAACTATCGATCGTGACATTATGGTGTTGGCAAACCCTGAAATTGCGCAGCTGCCAAATTGGGTGATCGCCCTGGTTGCTGCCGGAGGGTTAGCGGCGGCGCTATCTACTGCTGCGGGGTTGTTGTTGGTAATTTCAACCTCAGTTTCACATGACCTTATAAAAAAGCAGATTAACCCCAATATTTCAGATAAGGGAGAATTGTTGGCTGCAAGGATTTCAGCAGGTTTTGCAGTGATTATCGCAGGGATTTTTGGGATCTATCCACCGGGGTTTGTCGCTCAGGTTGTTGCTTTTGCTTTCGGTTTAGCAGCTTCCTCATTTTTTCCGGTGATCATCATGGGCATCTTTAGCAAACGTATAAATAAGGAGGGGGCAATTGCTGGAATGGTGATTGGCTTACTCTTCACATCCGCCTACATAATCTATTTTAAATTTATTAACCCAGAAATGAATTCACCAGCCAATTGGTGGTTCGGTATTTCCCCTGAAGGCATAGGAACCCTCGGAATGATCCTCAATTTTATTGTGTCAGGTGCAGTTTCTAAGTTTACCGCTCCACCCCCAAGTGATGTGCAAGAAATGGTTGAAGGGATTAGGTATCCCCGATAGGGCATAAAAAAAGCCCTTAAAATCAAGGGCTTTGTTAGTATGTTAAAATGTTAGGTTAGACAACTTTAACATTAACCGCGTTTGGTCCTTTTTGGCCTTGTTCAACATCATAGCTTACTTTATCACCTTCAGCTATATCATCAGTTAAGCCATTTACATGGACAAACACATCTTTACCACCTTCATCGGGGGTGATGAACCCGTATCCTTTAGAGTTATTAAAGAATTTAACAGTACCGTTACTCATAACATATAAATTAAAAATGAAGGGCAAATGTAAGATTTTATTGATACCTGAATCTGTTAAGATGCATTTTTGAAGAAATTAACTATTGATGTCGCAAGTCACTTCCCACATTTTCAGCATAACTTATTCTAAATCAAAGACTTGAGCTTAAGCGTAATTTTTTTCTCATCACTACCCCGTTTTACAACGAGGTCAACAGATTGACCATCTTGTTTTAATGTGTGTATCACATCCTGTAGGTTAATGTCACTCATAGATTGGCCGTTAATACTAACCAGTTCATCGTTGATCTCGATACCGGCGTCAAATGCGGGGCTGTTTTCGAAAACATGATGAATTAATACCTTTTGCTTATCCGGTGATAGTTGTACATCGATACCGCTACAGTTGACCACATATGGGTCATTGAAGCTCTCATTTTGCTCCAGGTAGAGCTTCTTACTGGGCAAATCAATTATGATATTATATCTGCTTAAAATCTTATTGCCGAGTATTCCAGATACACTCTTATGGGCTTGTGCACCTTGATTAGCCATGCTAATGCCAATGGGAACATTTTTTATGCTTTGATCTCCAAATGTGAAATCCTTTACATAGCCCTCATAATGCTTTGTCTCATTATCAGCTATACTCTTTACCCAATAAGAATAATGCTCTCCAGTTTTATGGATCACATCATATTCTATTGCATAGGGTGAGTTGAAATCCATTGTTGTACCAGCCCCGGTCATTATAAAAAATGAACCTGGATGAGGCTCATCATTATTAAGGACAATGCTGCCGTCAATTACCGGGATAGAATTGGTCAATTTAAATGGTATTGGGTCACCCATTTTCGGATGATCGCCATGCTCAAATATTTCAAAAATGTGCTTATCATAATCTATTCTTATACTGTGGTGATGTAGCAGATCATATCCCAAAATTCCATCAAATTCACGGCCCAAGCTGATTTCTAAATGATCAAGATCCGTAGAATACACTTTGATATTCTTTTCGATCAAAAAGCCACCAACCTTAATCGTATTATGCTTTATGATCGATCCGTAAACCAGGTCATGGTTTAGTACTATCCGATGCTTGACCAACTCTAATTGATCGGCCACTTCCTGATCTACAACCGTAATGCCTGACCCGGTATCGAAAATCATATCAAGGGGTTCGGAGTCATCTACACTCACTTTGATAAAGAGGTGGTCTCCATAACGTTCAAATGGGATGCTGACCAGAGGTGTTTGGGCAATAGCTTCAGCACAATACAATAGCAATGAAAATAAAATTGCGGACTTGTTCATAACGGTGGATTTGTTTAAAACTGAATTTACGGACACTTTTTGATTTTAAGAAATAGTAAAGTTCTTAAATGATGGTGCAATAGTTGGCCACGATTGCCTGGAACAACAGTTACAATTCGCAATAATCGCCATCATCAGCCAGATTTTCACAAGGATACCTCCATTGAAAATTATCCCCTTCAATTAGGGAATCCGCATTATTCGGCCCCCATGTACCAGCAGGATATCCATATACGGTTTCCTTCGGGTTGTTTTCCCAATGTTGTAAGATCGGATCAATAAACTCCCAGGCGGCAATAACACTGTCCCCTCTTGCATAGAGTGTTGAATCTCCCAGCATACAATCAAGCAGCAGGCGTTCATAGGCATCAGGCAAATTTCCAGATGCCAGGCTGGAATAAAGGAAATCCATATTTACTGTTTTAACCTCAAATCCGGCACCCGGCACTTTCATCCCGAACTTCATCAGAATTCCCTCGCTAGGTTGAATCCGGAGAACAAGCTGATTATTGGTATTCGTAACGCCTTGATAGCTTTTAAATAAGTGATGTGGAGAGTGATTAAAATGAATGACAGCTTCTGTAACCCTTGTTGGTAGTTTTTTCCCGGTTCTGATGTAAAAAGGCACCCCGGCCCACCTCCAGTTGTCAACGAAAAACTTCATGGCCACATAAGTCTCCGTTCTTGATTCGGGGTCTACACCCGACTCATTTCGGTAGCCAGCTACTTTTTCCCCATTTATCACTGACTCTACATATTGCCCTCTTATTACATGGGTTGGAATATCAGCCTTCTGATAAGGCCTTATTGACTGGAAAAATTTTAGCTTCTCATTTCTGATATGGTATGAATCAACATGCGTTGGTGGCTCCATTCCAATTAATGCGGCCACCTGAAGCAAATGATTTTGCACCATATCCCGCAGGGCCCCGGAGGTGTCGTAATAACCGCCCCTCTTCTCAACACCAACACTTTCTGCAGCGCTAATTTCTATGTGATGTATATAATTTCTATTCCAGAGCGGTTCGAAAATGCTGTTGGCAAACCGGGCCACTAATACATTTTGCACTGTCTCTTTTCCCAGATAATGATCGATTCTGTAAATCTGCCGCTCACTCAACGATTGTTTCAAGCTTTCATTTAATGACTGGGCAGTGTTTAAATTGTAACCAAATGGTTTTTCGATAATTACCCGCTTCCAGCCATTGTTCTCATCATTCAGCCCAACAGTAGAAAGGTTTTCCGGAATTATCGGGTACAATGATGGCGGTGTAGACAAATAAAAGATGATGTTTGGTTCAATATTCATTTCGGCCTGAAGGGCTTCGATTCTATCAGCCAGTGTCGAAAATTGGTCTTGCTCCTTTGGATCAATTGAACAATAAAAAAGTTTATCGGCAAAGGCTTTAATGTCATCAGGGTTAGTGTCTTTCAGGAAACTGCTCTCTATTACTACCTTTTTGCGAAAATCTTCATCTGATAGATTGGAGCGGCTCACACCCAATACAGCAAAATTCTCAGGTAAGAACTCCTGACAAAAAAGCTTGTGCACCGCGGGGATTAACTTTCTGGCGGTTAAATCTCCCGATGCCCCAAAAATGACAAGTATGTGGTTATCTGGTTTTTTCATTGTGTAGTGCTCATTACAAAGCAAGATACTCAAGGTGGTTAATTCGCAAAAACAAGCAAGATTGAATAAGTTTAATGCCCGAAATTGGGTTAGGCTCAATGAACACAGAATTGTATTAAGTAGAACCAATACCCGTAAATGCATTCATTCAAAATTCCGCTTGTCTTATCGGTCATCTTATTTTCAATACTCCCGGTTTTTGGGCACAACGATGCCTCAATCCACCGACGTTTTATTGAGAACAAGGGGCAGTGGGATGAAAAAATCCTGTTTAGGGCTGAGATACCAAATGGATATATGTTTTTTCATAAAGGCGGTTTCACATATCTCTTTTATGATGATCCTTTTGCAGGTTTCCATCATGAGCAGGCCACCAATGCCAGTGTTAATACACGAACCAATGAACTACCCGCCAATGAAATAAAGGCTCATGCAGTCAGGGTAACTTTTGAAGGGAGTAACAACATCAGCTTTACAGGTAATGGGGCTGGGACTGAGCGGTACAATTATTTCATCGGAAAAAACAAAGGCAAATGGGCATCTAACATCAGCGCATTTGAGGGTGTGACGTTAGCAGATATTTATCCTGGGATCGACTTTAAATTTTACTCTGTTGAAGGTCATATGAAATATGATGTCATTGCCGCTCCAGGTGCCGATTTGGCAGCAGTCAGAATGAAAATTGATGGTGCGGATAACTTGTCGATTATTGATGGAGAGCTAAAAATATGCACCTCCTTGCAAGACATCAGCGAACCGAAACCTTACACTTATCAGGCAATTGCTAATGGGCGCCAGAAAGAGATTAAAAGCCGTTTTGTCTTAGAAGACAATTATCTGTCATTTGATGTGGGCAGATACGATAGAGAGAAAGAAATTGTAATAGACCCCGCCCTGGTATTTTCAACCTTCTCCGGTTCAACGGCTGATAATTGGGGCTTTACTGCAGCTTTTGATGACGAAGGCCATGCATACTCTGGTGGTATAGTCAGGATAATTCCGGGAGTTGGTGGGTTGCTTCCAACCTCTACAGGGGCTTTCAATATTTTCCATAACGGGGGCACCTGGGATGTCGCCCTTCTCAAATATGACTCGCTAGGCGAAACCCTGCTTTATGGTACATACTTGGGTGGATTGCATAACGAATTTCCCCACAGCCTGGTTGTTAATAATGAAGGTGACCTCCTGATAATGGGGTCCACTGGTTCGGCAGATTTTCCGATGGCAGGTGAGCCTTATGATAACATTTTCAATGGTGGCGTGAATTCCGATCCACTAAAGGGTCCAGTCCCTTTGCTCAATTTTAATTTTGGATCTGACATTTTCATTGCAAAATTATCTGCGGATGGATCGACCTTAAAGGCTTCAACTTTTCTTGGCGGAACACATAATGACGGAATTGGTGAAAAACACACAATTGACAGTGGCATTAATCTATTGGATGGCGACGATCTTGTAAAAAACTACGGTGATCAATTCCGTGGAGACATCATTATGGACAGTGATGACAATATCTACATTGCAAGCAACACCCGTTCCACAGATTATCCATTGGTTGGTGGTTTTCAAGGGTATGCCGGCGGTAAACGGGATGGTGTAATCACAAAACTTAGCGCAGACCTTTCAACTATCGAATGGAGCACCTTCATTGGCGGCGAGGGAGAAGATGTTGCCTATAGTATTAAACTGCTGAATGGTAACAAGGTACTACTTTCCGGAGGGACAAACAGTCCTGATTTTCCATCGACAACTGGGAGCCTCAATGAAAACATCGCCGGGGGAATTGATGGTTTTGTTGCACTAATTGAAAGTGATGGTAGTGTTATTTTGAATAGTACATTTTTAGGGACTTCAAATGATGACCAGGCTTATTTTATCGACTTTGATACAGACGAGAGTGTGTATGTTTTTGGTCAAACTCAAGGCCTCTATACTATTGAAGGTAATACCTTCAACAATCCGGGTGCTGGGCAATTTATCCACAAGCTGAATTCAGATCTTAGCCAAACAATTTTCTCAACCACTTTTGGGTCTGGCGTCACAGATGCTAACAACCTTATTATCCCGGATATATCTCCGACTGCTTTTTTAGTCAGCGAATGCGATAACTTCTATTTATCTGGTTGGGGATCTCCAGGAGGAAACTTTTCGGCTCAAAACGGATACCAGGGGTTAAACATCAATGGGCTTCCTTTATCAAAAGATGCTTTCCAAACAGCATCAAACAATGGCGCCTTCTACATGGCTGTTTTTGATGCAGACGCAACAGAGCTTTTATTTGGCACATACTTCGGTGGTAATATAGCCGCAGCCCATGTAGATGGTGGCACCAGCCGCTTTGATAAAAAAGGGATTGTGTACCAATCAGTTTGCACATGTGGTAGTTCCCAGGACAATTTCCCAACTACACCCGGCGTCTGGTCAAATACTAACAATGCATTTCCGGTTCCCAATGGGCAAGGTGGTTTTTCGCCTCGCTGTAACAACGCAATTTTCAAATATGATCTGGCTACACTTTCTGCCAGAATTCAAACTAGCAGTATAGACGGGGATCAGATAGGCATCTCAAATGTATGCTTGCCAACACCGATTTTATTCGTCAATCAGAGCAATGGCGGAGAAAACATTCAATGGGGCTTTGGCGATGGTACTGTTATCGACAATCAAGATTCTGTGATCCATGAATATTTGGCACCAGGTAAATATTCAGTTTTTCTGAAGGTAGAGGATGCAAACACTTGCGAACAAGTTGATGTGGCCTTTTTAACGATCGATGTTGAACAGGGCGATTTTAGCATAATTGATGACACCGCTATCTGCGAAGGAGCTTCCATACAACTCTCTGCGATAGGCGGTGACAATTACTCCTGGACGTCCAACCTTAACCCGGAGGTTTTTAGCAACGAACCAAATCCGGAAGTGAGCCCAACAAGGACCACAGAATATATTGTAGAATCAACCACCGATGATGGCTGCTTTTGGAAGGATTCTGTTGAGGTAAGGGTTGTGCCAAGTGTAACTTCTGATTTTGAGATTATGAAAAGTTATGAGTGCATGGATTTCCCAACTTTTGAGTTGATTAACCAAAGCACCAACAACCAGGATTTAATTTGGGATTTAGGGGATGGTTCAACAAGTGAAGTTGAAAACCCGGTTCATCAATACAATCAAAATGGTACTTATACAATTGAACTAACAACACACCGGGAATTCTGTGATGATACTAAGAAAGAGCCAGTCGCCAACTTTGAGCTTTTCCTGCCAAATGTAATCACACCAAATAATGACAATCTCAACGATCGGTTTGCCATCCCCAACGATGGAAATATGCAATTGAATATCGTTGATCGAAACGGTAACAATATTTTCAGCTCAATGGATTATCAAAATGATTGGGCTGCAGATGGTCAGCCTGATGGAGTATATTATTATCACATTATGATGCCGGACAGCACTGAGTGCAATGGCTTGGTGCATGTGATTAGATGATTTTGATTTGGGGATTTTAACTCATCTGATGACTTTGGGTCATCTGATGAGTAGGGTGGTGCTAAAACCCAATAATAATTAGAGACATTAGTGAAATAAACGCACAAAAAAATAAACGCACTTAATTTGTGCGCATATTCAATTGTTGTATGCCATAGAGGAAACCTTAACAGATGAGATTTTACTACCTTTTTATTCTTGCTTTTGTAGTTTTTCCAGCTTTTGGGCAAGACCATGATGACGAATTTAAAGTCAAGTACGAAAACCCAACTAATCAGATTGGGATAGGTCTATTGAAGCTTGATTACTACCAAAATCCAGTTGTTGAAATCTTTAACGATGAAAATTTTGAAAGTAAATACGCTGACTGGAATATTGAAGCACCAAACATGGAAATCTACCCAAAGTTCTATGAACTTGACTACGGTGCTTGTGACTTTGTATGCTTAGAAGCAACTAAGAACTATTACAAGATCCTGATTGGTTTTAATCAGGTCAAATATGTCAAACTTTCGGATTCATGGACGTTAATCACTTGGAAGAATCTAATAGAAAATTCTTACGGGGTAACAAGAAAACGTGATTCAAGAGAGTCGAATAAGTTGAGAAGCTCTAACTCTGAAGATTCACCAGAAATACCCCTTGAACTTAAAACGCATGAGAACTTCTGCGTCATTAGCCTTGAAGGTAGTTGGTTAAACGTAAAATATGATTGTATTTACGCAACGGATAAATACATGGAATTCGAAGGTGAACCCTGTTCCGTTTACATAGACAAGTGCGAGAATGATAAGATTGGATGGGTTAAATGGAAAGAGAATGGTGAACTTCTAGTTAAAATCTATTTAAGACCATGAAAGAACGGCATACAACAAATGCTATGAATGAATGGGGTTGTATCGGTCAGGAAAGTTGGTGGGTATTGGCAACTCCGCCACAAGTTTTAAATTTAAATCAAGGCGTGGCTATGAGCGAGACGAGAGGTTAGTGCTTTCTAATCCCCGCTCATTTTAGCTAGGCGTTGAATGTAATTAGCATCTCAATTTGCGCTCATTTTTGTTTCAATTATGATTATTGCACTCAATAATCACGTGTTGCGCTTGTATTTTTTCCACATTGCGCTTATATTTCGTAAAAATGATAAATAGCGCTCATTTTTCTCAAAAAAAACCCATATTTCATGGAAAACTATCTCCTGAACAAGGAACAATAGTAGGATATGCTGCAATTGTCGATAAACTAAAACTAAACATGCCTATGGTAAACCCCATAGCACTAGTTTGTGACCAAAACAAAAACTACCAAAATGAGGGTTGGATAATTTTACCCACAAGTTACTTACCAGAAGACAACCACGAATTAGAAGAAATAGAAGCATTATATAAGCATCTAGTGTTTGCTCTAAAATATGAGGGAATCAATCTATTGTTGTTTAGCTGCCTAATAAAGCATTATTCAGAAAGACAATTATCTAATTTGGTGAATTTTGAACCAACCGGACAATATAGCAGAAGAATATGGTTCATTATAGAATGGTTACAAGGGAAAGAACTTGCAGGGAAAGAAGCACTTAGTAAAAAAAGTTATGTGCCAGTTGTTGACACAAAACAACAGTATACTATTGAGGGTGTGAAGTCTCCACGACAATTAGTAATAAATAATCTTCCAGGCACACCTGAATTTTGTCCTCTAATAAAGAAAACTGAAAAGCTAGAAAAATATATCAAAGCTAATTTAGCACATAAGAAAAATGTCTATTTAAGTGGAATTCGAAAAGAGGTGGTTCAAAGGGCATCTGCTTTCTTGTTATCGAAAGACTCAAAAGCATCGTTTTCAATAGAAGGAGAAAACCCGAAAAGTAAACGGGCTGCTAGATGGGGGCAGGCTATAGGACAAGCTGGAACAAAAGAATTGAATAAAGATGAGTTAGAAAGGTTACAACAGGTGGTAATTGAAAACTCACGATTTGTTGAAATGGGATTTCGTGAAAAGGGTGGTTTTATAGGTCAACATGATCGAGTAACAGGTGAACCAATACCCGATCATATATCAGCCAAATGGCAAGATTTATCAAGTCTGGCAAAAGGGCTTATTGAAACGAACAAATTGTTGATTAACAGTGAAATTGATCCGGTCATTTCGGCGGCAATAATTGCATTCGGATTCGTGTTTATTCATCCCTTTGAAGATGGTAATGGAAGAATTCATAGATACCTTATTCATCACCTATTAGCCAAGAAAAAATTTTCTCAACAAGGAATAATATTTCCTGTATCTGCTTCCATATTAGATCATATTGAAGATTATAGACAGGTACTTGAAGCATATTCACATCCCTTACTTGATTTCATTGAATGGGAAGAAACAAATGACCATAACGTAAATGTGCTTAACGAAACAGTTGACTACTATAGATATTATGACTCTACAATACAAGCAGAGTTTTTATATGATTGCGTATTTGATACAATTGAGAATATCATTCCTCGTGAATTGACATACTTAATTCATTATGATGAATTCAAAACAGTAATCGATGATGAGTTCGAAATGCCAGATAGACTTGTTGCTTTGCTAGTTAAATTTTTAGAACAAAACAACGGTGTCCTGTCGAAAAGAGCTAGAGAAAAAGAGTTTTCAGAATTAAGTGAAAATGAAGTTGATTCAATTGAAAAACTTTATGATGAAATATTTAAATAAAACTGCATACACACTATGTGAAAATGCATTCAAACGCATTTTACATCAGCGTTGTAAATGAAAATTGTTTTGCCGGGAAACAAGATCGCAAGATCCCGTCCAATACGGAGCAAACACCATTGGGCCTTTCAATTAACTTAGTGCCTTAACAGAACTTCTTCAAAGTCGCTTTGATACCAGCGAGATACGAGGTTCCGAATAAGTTCAGGTGAACCAGTGAAGGGTACAAATTGTAGATTTCAAAGCGTTCTTCGTACCCTGGTTCCATTGGGTAAGCCTCTTGATAGCTTTGATAAAATTCGGTGCTGAAACCTCCAAACATCGTGGTGAATGCCAGTTCAATTTCCCTATGACCGAAGTAAACTGCCGGGTCAATTATACAGGCCTCTCCTTCTGAATCTACTATCACATTTCCACTCCAGAGGTCACCATGTAATAGTGCAGGCGGTTCTAGTGTGAGCAAATCTGGCAGCTTGTCAAAAAGTTGATCAAAATTGTTAAGAATACTGACATCCATAAACGAATTAGCTTTCGCTAACTCCAGTTGAACCTTGAGCCGATTTTGGATGAAAAAATCAATCCAATCTTTATTTGGGTCGTTGTATTGATCAAGGCTTCCAATAAAATTATCATGTTCAAGCCCGAATGTAGGCTGAGTAACTCGGTGCATTTGAGCCAGCTTCACACCTAAATTCTCCCAATATTTTTCAGATTGAAGGCCAGCCTCGATAAAGCTCATTAGCAAATAATCTATACCAGCCTCTTTGCCAAATCCTACCACTTTCGGAATAGTAATTTCGCTGTTTTGACTCAGGATATTTAAACCTGCAGCTTCCGTTTCGAACATTCCGAAAGCACTGACATTGGATTTCAAAAAGTACTGACCCTTTGAGGTTTGCAGTTTAAATCCATTATGGATGCAGCCGCCCCCAACGGACGTGGTTTGATGGAGCTCACAACCGCCTAGTTCTTTTTCTAAAATTGACTGAATTGTTGATTTATCAATCACTGGTCAAGCTGTGCTTTTCAACCAAATACCTCAGTAAATTTTGACAGGATTCATTCAAAAGGCCGTAAATGTGATCGAAGCCATCGGTGCCACCATAATAGGGGTCGGGTACGTCATCATTAGATTTTTCATCGTCAAATGCCTGCATTTTAAAAACATTTTCCCCTTCAGTTCCTCCTAATTTTAAAACATTACCGAGGTTTTCATCATCCATTACCATAATGTAATCGAATAGCTCAAAATCCTGAATCTTGAACTGCCTGGCCTTATGGTGGATGGGGATGCCATGCTTTTGGACACATTCAATTGTTCTCATATCAGGGTTACTACCTACATGATAGGCCGCCGTACCAGCTGAGTCTACCTCAATTTGAGAAGTAAGGCCTGCCTCAACAACCATCTTTTTAAATACTGCATCTGCCATTGGTGATCTACAAATATTGCCCAGGCATACAAAAACTACTCTAACCATTTACTTTCAATTAAATCAATAAAATATTTTAAGTAAGGGGTTACCTTTTAATATGTACCCGTATTTAGAAGTACATAACACAAATTTATTCATACACCTGTTTAACATTTAAAGAAAGCCTCTCACATGAGAGGCTTTCTTTTTTGCTTAATTTTCAACAGCCTGGAGCTTTTCCCCGAAAAAAAACAGGTATGCAACACTGATTCCATAGATGGTATGATGGGAGTTGTCAGGAATTCCGGAATCGAGGGTTACAGGATCCAGGAAATTGCTTAAATCTGCGGTAATATGCCCTTCAACCTGAAATGCACCAAATGAAAACTCCCTGAATAACCCCCCGCTTACCTTTAGCCCATAACTAAGTCTTCTATCCCGGGCATTATCGTATAAATAGGTTGTCCTTGGGTTCATAAAAGTTTCCTCATCGAAAGGACCTGTGGTTTTATGAGACAGCAACCACCCAACAAATGGCCCCATATTAGCCATATACTGCCATTTCTTTTTTCCAAGGTATACATTGAACATAAAGGGTAATTCGAGATAATTAAAAAGGGACTTAGCCCTGTCGAAAGGGTCAGCAAACTGCGTGATATAACCTTTTTGTGTAAAATTAAATTCGGCCTGCAGCCCCAGGTGAGGTCGTGGAAAGTATTTGATTATCAATCCACCAGATGGCCCAAAGGTCTGAACTGTGGCCTCCCTTGTTAATAATACTGTATGATTCAGACTAGCGCTGAGGGTGTTGTACCCGCCCCGCAAACCCACATACCACTCATGCTGGGCTTGTATTTCAAAGCTGAATAGGCCGAAATAAATAAATAAAAGGACAATGCCCTTATGCATCAATTAAAGTAAGTAACCTTATTTTTTCTTCTTTGCGGTTTTTTTTGCTGCCTTTTTAGGAGGCGCTTCCAGGTTAACCTTATTGGTTTTTTTGGGTCGTCGAACGCCATAACTACCAATGGCTATTTTACCTTTTTTGGTTTTTTTATCTCCTTTTCCCATGCTTTAGAATTTAGTGACTTGCAAATTAGTTGCTTGGCGACTAAAATTGAAAAGGGTAGTTAGTTATCAAATCGGCTTACGGCAACTACATCGTCAATATTGGCAAGCTTCTGCATCAAAGTTTTTAAGTGAATGGTGTCATTCACATATAATTTGATGTTTCCTCTGAATATGCCATCGTCAGTATCAATTGTAAACGATCGCATATTCACTTTCAGTTCACCGGAAATCACCGTGGTGATGTCGTTAATCATTCCAATTCTATCGGTACCTTCAATTCTCAGTCCGGCCAGGAACGCTATTTCTTGTTGAGATGTCCACTTGGCCTTTACAACCCTGTAGCCATAATTAGACATTAACTCAATTGCATTTGGGCAAGTGGTTCTGTGGATCTTGATGCCTTCTGAAACGGTAACGAATCCGAAAACTTCATCTCCTGCGATTGGGTTGCAACATTTAGCCAGCGTGTAATCAACTACATCCATATCCTCACCAATAAGCAGCATATCAGTATCCTTATCTTTCCCCTTCTTTTCAACTAATTGCTTTTTTAAAGATTTGGTATCTGAAATAGCTGTTTTTGGTTTTTTGGATCGCTCATGCCGATAATCCTTAAATTTCTTTATTTCACTGTGGTTGATCTTTCCTTTACCGATTTGATAAAAAAGATCCAGTGGGGTCTTTTCGTTAAAAAACTCCGTGAGCTGTTCAATCACGAGGCTGTTAAGGGATATTTTTAACTGTTTAAGTTTTCTCTTCACAATTTCCTTCCCGTCGATTGCATATTGTTTTTTCTCCCCTTTGAGGTAGTCCTTGATTTTAGATTTCGCTTTTGAGCTGACAACAAAGCGCAACCAATCTTCACTTGGTTTTTGTTTTGACGATGTTAGAACTTCTACCTGGTCCCCATTTTTTAGTTTATGACTTAATGAAACCAGCCGCTGGTTTACCTTGGCCCCAATGCACCTTGCCCCAACTTCAGTGTGGATATCAAAGGCGAAATCAAGAGCTGTCGCACCATTAGGGAGTGTTTTTAAGTCACCCTTAGGTGTAAAGGCAAAAACCTCCTCGTTGAAAAAATTCCCCCGGAAATCGTCTAAAAACTCAATTGCATTGGAATCATTCTGTTCCAGCGTATCCCTCACCCGCTTAATCCACTCCTCCAATCCTGATTCATTCGCCGTTGGTGTGTTGTCTTTATACTTCCAATGTGCGGCATAACCTTTTTCTGCAATGTCATCCATCCTGCGGCTGCGAATCTGTACCTCCACCCATTTGCCTGTGTCACTCATAACCGTCGTATGCAACGACTCATAACCATTGGCCTTGGGGGTGCTAATCCAATCACGTAGTCGGTCAGGGTTGGGCTGGTAGAAGTCGGTTACAATTGAATAAACCTGCCAGCACACCGCTTTTTCTTTTTCCGGTCTTGTTTTGATGATAATCCTGATGGCAAAAAGGTCATAAACTTCCTCAAACGAAACATTTTGTTTTTGCATTTTGCTCCAAATGGAGAAAATGGACTTCATCCTACCTTTTATTTCAACATCGAAACCAGCATCTTTTAAAGCCTTCTGTATTGGTCCTATAAAATTTCTTACGAATTTTTTCCTCGGGTCCTGGGTCTCATCAATTTTAGAGATGATTTCTTTGTAAACATCAGACTCGGAATACTTCAAATGAAGATCTTCAAGTTCGGTTTTGATGGCATATAGGCCCAGCCTGTGGGCAAGGGGCGCATAGATATAAAGGGTTTCTGATGAAATTTTGAGTTGCTTGTTTCGAGGCATACTATCAAGCGTCCTCATGTTGTGCAGTCTGTCTGCTAGCTTGATGAGAATCACCCTTACATCTTCAGATAGGGTGAGGAGCATTTTGCGGAAGTTCTCTGCCTGTTGAGAACTGCCATATTCAAAAACACCGGAAATTTTCGTTAACCCATCAATAATCCGGGTCACCTTAGGCCCAAAATCCCTTTCGATATCTTCAAGTTCAATTTCTGTATCTTCTACTGTGTCATGAAGAAGTGCGGAAATTATCGAGGTAGTCCCTAAACCTATTTCTTCAACACAAATTTGAGCGACAGCTAATGGGTGAAGTATGTAGGGCTCACCAGACTTTCGTCGCATGTCTTGATGTGCCTCAAGGGATGTATTGAAGGCTTTTCTGATTAACCTTGCATCACCGTCTTTTAGTAGTGGCTTGGCATGTCTGAGTAATTTTCTATACCGTTTAACAATCTCCTTATTCTCCTCTCCTATCTCTGCAACTACCATCAATTATTTTAGTTGATTTAGTGATTAACTTATAGGTATCAAAAAATTTTATTTACTAACTTTGCACTCCAAATTTTGAGCAGCGGATGTGGCGAAATTGGTAGACGCACTAGACTTAGGATCTAGCGCCGCGAGGCATGGGGGTTCGAGTCCCTTCATCCGCACACCAACCCTCGGTCCTTCGTCTACGGTCTGAGGGTTTTTATTTATGTACAAATCTAAAATCATATAATCTTGGAAATTGCCCTAAACAAAATCACCTCCACCGAGGCCCTTATTAAAATTAAATTAAAGGAGGATGATTATCAACACAAGGTTGATGAAAAAATAAAGCAATACAGCAAAAAGGCTAACATCAAAGGCTTCCGGCAGGGTATGGTGCCTAAAGGGGTGATAAAGAAGATGTATGGCAAATCAATTATTGCTGAAGAAATTAATGAACTACTTTCAAAAAAGCTCAATGACTACATAAAGGAGAATGATCTACCAATAATCACTGACCCTGAGCCTAACAGAGAAAGTATAGAGCGCATTGACTGGGATCACCAAAATGAGTTTGAGTTTGAATACAACATTGGTATGGCTGGTGAATATCAGCTAAAACCAGAAAAAATTTCAGTCAACAGGTATTCAATTAAGGTAGATAAGAAGTTGATTGATGAAACAATCGACAATCTTAAAAAACAGCATGGGGAGATGACTAATCCCGATGAAAGTGCAGAAGGAGATATCCTTTTTGGTGATATAAAGCACCTGGCGTCTGAAACCACTAATACCCATGCACTTGATTTAGAAAAAATTGATAAGAAAGAAAGAAAAAAATTCATCGGATTAAAGAAAGGTGATACTATAAACTTCGAACTAAAAGAAGCAATCAAGGATTCCCACGAAGCATCACACTTGGTGGGAGTATCAGAAGATGAGTATAAAAAGATGAAAGGTGATTTTGAGTTCGTAGTTAAAAATGTGAACCGACAAAATCCAGCTGAGATAACTCAGGAATTCTTTGATAAAATATTTGGCCCAGGAGGAGTCTCTACCGAAGAAGAGTTCCGAAGTAAAGTTGAGGAATCAATTAAATCAAATTATAAGCGAGAGACTGAGTCATTCGTTGAAAAATCTATCCAGAAAACCCTTCTGGATAAAACCAAAATTGAGCTGCCTGAAGAGTTCTTGAAAAGCAAACTTATTGAAAGAACGAAAACCGATGAAGAGCTCACATCAGAATACATTGAAGAGCATTTCGACGACTATTTAAAGGATATAAAATGGTCCCTTTTTCAAAACAGGATTATTAAAGAAGCTGATTTGAAAGTGGAGCATGAGGAGGTGGTTGAAAAAGCTAAAGAATTGATCAGGCAGCAATTTGGTGCTTCACCGCAGTTTGCCGACCAGCTTGAGGGAAGCATTGACCAATTTGCACAGAATTATCTCACTGCCGAGGAGGGTAAAAATTACCGCCAGCTCTACTCAAACCTAATTGGCGAAAAAGTGTTCGACAACCTTAAGGAAAAAGTTAGCATTAAAGAGAAAAGCATTTCTGCTGAAGATTTCAGCAAACTTGAGCTATAATTAAACGTTTTACTTGGCAGTTTGAATTACTTTGAGGCCAAGCCTTTTTATTTAAATTTGTTTGTAATACTTACTTGAAATGATCAATAGAGAAGAATTTAGAAAATTTGCTGTAAAACATCAGGGTTTACCCGGATCATACATCGACAGTTATACTCAAAAAGTTGAAAATATGACCCGGTCTGTAATTGAAGAACGCCCAACCAGGTTTGCTGAAATTGATGTTTTTTCAAGATTGATCATGGATAGGATCGTTTTCCTTGGCATGCAGGTTGACGACTTAATCGCTAATATTATCACTGCCCAACTTCTTTTCTTGGAGTCTGTAGATTCAACTAAGGACGTTTTGCTTTATATAAATAGCCCAGGTGGTTCTGTATATGCGGGTTTAGGCATATACGACACAATGCAGTACGTTAAACCAGATGTCGCAACAATCTGTACCGGATTAGCGGCGTCAATGGGTGCTGTATTATTAGCTGGTGGTGCAGAAAAGAAGCGATCAGCTTTGCCTCATGCCAGAATAATGATTCACCAACCAATGTCTGGAATGCAGGGTCAATTAACTGACATGGAAATTTCATTAAGGCAGACACAAGAAGTAAGAAATGACCTTTATGAAATATTAGCCAGGCATAGTGGTAAAACTTTTAAAGAAATTGAAAAGGACTCTGACAGGGACTACTGGATGCGGGCAACTGCAGCAAAAGAGTATGGTTTGATCGATGAAGTCCTTGAGAGAAAAGATGGAAAATAATATGGCCCAGGTTACTTGTTCATTTTGTGGTAGAAGTAAAAAGGATGTCGACTTGATGATTTCTGGCATCCATGCCCACATATGTGACAAGTGCATTACCCAAGCCCAGCAAATACTTCAGGAGGAGTTGCGCACTAAAAACAGTCAACCAACACCAAAATTTAATCTGTTAAAACCACGGCAAATCAAGGAGCACCTCGATCAGTTTGTTGTGGGCCAGAATGAAGCCAAGAAAGTAATAAGTGTAGCTGTTTATAATCATTACAAGCGTTTATCGCAGCCGAAAGACGATGAGGAGGTGATAATAGAAAAGTCAAACATTGTGATGGTTGGCGAAACTGGCACTGGTAAAACATATCTGGCTAAAACCTTGGCCAAAGTTCTCCAGGTGCCCTTTTGCATAGCTGATGCTACTGTATTAACCGAGGCGGGTTATGTAGGCGAAGATGTTGAAAGCATATTGACCAGGTTGCTACAGTCAGCTAATTACGAGGTTGAATCGGCTGAAAGAGGTATTGTATACATTGATGAGATTGACAAGATTGCGAGGAAATCAGACAACCCGTCAATTACCAGGGATGTCAGTGGTGAAGGCGTTCAGCAGGCTTTACTTAAGCTTTTAGAGGGCACTTCAGTTAATGTGCCACCTCAAGGAGGAAGAAAGCACCCTGATCAAAAAATGATCAGTGTCAATACTGAAAACATCTTATTTATATGCGGTGGTGCCTTTGACGGAATCAGTAGGGTAATTGCCAATAGGCTGAATACCAGGCCAATAGGTTTCTCATCAAAAGACGATGACTTTGGAAGCGTAGATAAGAGTAACTTCCTTAAATATATCAACGCTCAAGACTTGAAGTCCTACGGCCTGATACCCGAACTAATTGGCCGTGTTCCGGTTTTAACTCATTTGAACCCTCTTACAAAAGAGACGCTTCTCAAAATACTTACTGAGCCTAAAAATGCGCTCACAAAGCAGTATAAAAAGCTTTTTGAAATGGAGGGTGTTGAGATTAAGTTCAATGACAGCGCATTAAAATACATTGTAGAAAAAGCCATGGATTATAAGCTAGGGGCTAGAGGTCTACGATCAATCTGTGAGGCTATCGTGACTGATGCGATGTTTGAAATACCATCAGGAACAGAATCGAAGGAGCTGGTAATAACAAAAAGTTACGCGGAACAGCAATTTGAAAAGTCAGGATTGAGCAAGCTTAGGGCTGCTTAGCAACCTTGATTGCTAACTCGGCAGTTTTTAAATAGGGCCTTTCGTTACCCAATTTCGCAATAACCTTCTCATAATCTGTTAACAGTAAATCCCTCTTTTTACTATTGGTGAGGCGTTTCAGTTCGTTAGTGATTTTCTGAGGTGTGCACTGACTTTGGATAAGCTCTTCAACAACATGTTTATCTAAAATCAAATTCACGAGTGATATGAATTTCACCTGGATGAGTAACCTCCCAAGCAGATAGTTCAACCAACTGGTTTTATAAGTTACCACTTGGGGTGTTCGTAGCAAACATGCTTCCAATGTGGCAGTACCAGAAGTCACTACTGCTGCAGCAGATTGAGCTAAAATTTCGTGGGTATGATCAGTTACCAAAATCAAGTTAGGAGGATATTTGGTCTCCAGGTAGTACTCCCTTTCTATTGATGCTATCCCGCACATCTTAAATTCCCAATTGGGATTATTGGTAGCTGTTTTTATGAAAACAGGAAGCATTTTTTTCAATTCTTGTAGGCGACTACCAGGAAGAAGCGCTACTTGATTGATTTTGCGGTCAGCTAAATTCAGCGCCATCTGATGGCTCCCAAAGTAATGTGCCTTTAATCCTAAATTTTTAAAATATTCCTTTTCAAATGGAAACAGAACTATTATCTCATCGATATATTTTCTGAGTTTTTTCAACCTCCATCTACCCCAGGCCCAAACTTTAGGAGGAATAAAATACACCACTTTTATATTGGCTTTACTAGCATATTTCGCTAATCGCAAGTTGAACCCGGCAGAGTCTATTAAGATCAGAACATCTGGAGCTATTTCAAGAATGCTGTTTTTTGTGCTATTAAATATTTGCAAAAGTTTGGGCAAATTGAGCACCACATCACTGAAACCCATAAATGAGAGATCCGATTGATTGTAAAGGCACTTCAGGCCAGTGCCTTTCATCTTTTCCCCACCTATTCCATAAAAAGTTGAATTCTGGTCAAGCTTGGTCAGGGCCTTTATAAGTTCAGCCCCATGTTGATCGCCAGACTGCTCTCCGGCTACCAAAAAATACTTCATGATGGATTTGATCCCAGGTATTCTACATGATTATTTCTTGTTTCATGCAATACAACCTTATACAAGGCTGCCTCTGGATTTAATTCAGAAATTTTCGCAGCTAAAATTTCCCAAATACCAATAACAATGTTTTCGCAGCTAGCCATCTTATCCTTCATGAAATCGACATCCAGGTTTAAGTTTTTATGATCCAGCTGATTGATGATCGTCGTTTTAATCAGGTCACTTAGTGCTTTTAGATCTACGACAAAACCAGTGTTAACATCAATGGGGCCCTTTATTGTGACAATAAGGTCGAAATTATGGCCATGCCAGTTTTCGTTGGCACAAGGTCCGAATACAGCCATATTTTTTTCATTATCCCACTTGGGATTGTATAGCTTATGGGCCGCATTAAAGTGCTCTTTCCTACTTACGA
Organism: Cyclobacteriaceae bacterium; assembly: GCA_040222875.1. Taxonomy (GTDB): domain Bacteria; phylum Bacteroidota; class Bacteroidia; order Cytophagales; family Cyclobacteriaceae; genus JAJCYL01. Next base: position 163,885 of record JAVKCG010000039.1, read on the forward strand.
GAACTGTTTTTGACATGAAATGCAAATATAATTAGGCATAATCTGCCACTTACAATTAGTATGAATTGATTGCTAATTTGGCCAAATGATTGTGGTAACCGGTGCTGCAGGATTTATTGGTAGTTGCCTCATTGCTAAACTCAATGCACTGGGAATTAATAAAATAATTGCGGTAGACAAATTTCAAGATTCGAAGAAATCACTCAACATAAAAGGCAAGGCAATAGATGAAAAAGTAGATCGTGATGATTTCTTTACTTGGCTCAATAAAACAAAATCAGAAATTGAAATAATCTATCATCTGGGAGCAAGAACAGATACCCTCGAAAACGACAATCGCATCTTCAAATTACTGAACCTTGAATACTCAAAACGGATTTGGAAATACTGCTCTTCAAAACAAATCCCATTGGTTTATGCTTCGTCAGCGGCCGTCTATGGAAATGGCCAATTAGGGTTTTCTGACAACCATGAACTAACACCACGTTTAAAAGCACTTAACCCTTATGGACAATCTAAGCTTGATTTCGATAATTGGGTGCTATCACAAGGTCATTGCCCCCCAAATTGGATAGGGTTACGGTTTTTCAACGTATTCGGCCCAAATGAATCTCACAAGGGAAGAATGGCTTCAATGGTTTATCAACTTTACAGACAGGTGGTGATGAACCAAAAAATTCGACTTTTTAAATCCCATAAAAAGCAATTTGAGCATGGAGAGCAGTCAAGAGATTTTATCTATGTGAAAGAGGTCATCAATGTGGCCTTACAATTACAACATTCAAAAGCTACTGGAATCTTTAATGTTGGTTCTGGCAACGACCTCACGTTTAATCTAATAGCGGATATTATTTTTAATGAAGCTGGAGTAAAACCTCAAATTGAGTACATCGATATGCCGACAAAAATCAGGAGGAGTTATCAGTACCAAACCAAAGCCAGTTTGGACAAATTAATGAGTTATGATATCGCTACGAATGGCACCGCTGAGGGGATTCAGGAATATATAAGCCATTACTTATCGGCAAGTAACCATTGGTAAAATTTAGTATCGTTTAATAGGGGTTTACATACCCCTATTTGTTATATCGGTGTCTTAACAACTTGACTTTTGTACTTTTGGATACGCATTCTGACGGTCTATTAATTTTTTCGGCATCTACATGAAATTTCAACTTTCTTTTGTTTTACTTCTTCTGCTTTGCCGAATTGATCTATTCTGCCAGGAAAATGACATCGATTTAAACAGGATCCGTACAACGCTTTCAAGGGCAAGCGCTGTAACCACCATTCCTAATGGAATGCGAACAATACCCCTTAAAGCAGCTGAGTTGGAGGGCAGTTTTTATCTGCATGAGGAATTTACACCGGTAGATTTTGTTCTGATGGAAAATGATTCGATTAAAGGTCTTCTGGCGAGGTACAATGTAAAAACGAACATATTCATAATAGATACGAGAAAGCAATTCGGCTCTTTGCGAGGTGGGTTGGTCAGAGAATTTCACTATAAAGACAAGACTGGCGAAAAACACTTTGTGAACACAGCAAATTATCCGTTTAATCCGCTTTTGTCAACGCCTGGTTTTTATAACCTCCTATTTGATGGATCAAGAGCTAAGTTGTTTGGCCGTACTACACATGATATCGTCCCTTCTAATTACAATATCGCTCTTGATGTCGGCGAAAGAAAGAGCTACATAAGGCTAAAAACTGACTACTATCTTTTTGAGAACGGAAATTATAAGGAGTTGAAGAAATTCAGTAATAAGCAGCTTGAGATTTTTGGTGAACAAAAGGATAAAATAAAAAAATACATCAAAGCTGAACTTTTGAACTATCGTAATGAGAGGGATTTGGTGAAGCTTATGAAGTATTATGAAAAGCTAGTCTCTGAGGGTTGAACTACCTGTTCACTATAACTCTATAGGCGTCTTTCTTTCCAATTTTTAAAAAGTACACGCCATTTGGCACTTGATTAAAGCTCAATGCTATTACTTTCTCACTGTAAAGGGCTAAATCTGCTAGAGCGGGATAACCAGCTTCGTTGTAGAAATTCACATCTGCTAATGTTTCAAAGTCCCCTTCAACAATAAGATAATCACTTGCAGGATTTGGATAAATAAGCACCTCATCCAAGTCTTGACCGAACGTCTCCGTCAGGTCTCGTCTAGGCGCTAATATCTTACCCCGAAAACCCTCAAAATCCGAACTGTATCGGTTTATTTTAAAGACTTGGTTTTCTCCTGAATCAGGGTTTGTAATTAGGATATCCTTACCAATAGGGTTAATGTACTCCCATACACTTTGACCAGTTTCGTCAACCTCAAAAAAAGTACCTACAGAGCCATTACAAATTAACAGGTTCCCGTTCTTTAGTAAATCAGCCCCTGATACAAAGCTGGAATAAAACGATTCGTTGGGATCGGCGGTAAATTCTAGAAATGGTAGTTCGGGTAAATAAACCCCGGTTTCGTCCATTAAATAATTTTGGCTGTTATTCTCAATTGGGTTTAATGCTAAAACGGATGAATAGTCTCCATCAGGTCTATTATTACCATTTACAAAAACAATAATACCGTCCTTATTTGATCCATCAGTTATCCACTTGGCATCATGCTGGTCATAAAAATACCTGAGATCGGGGCTACCATTTTGATGGGCCAATGGATTTCCCCATCTAAAAAGAAGATTACCGCCCTGGCCGTATCTACCCCCAGTGCTGCCTGCTGCTTCATTAATAGTTGTACTATGGTCAATTATCCATATCTCATTTTGACCGAATGAACTAAGCAAGATTTGATCCTTTTCAGGATGGTAATCGATTGAATTAATATGAACCCAATCACCCCGGGGAGCATCCCCGTAATTGATATCAATAAGCCCAGGGTTTTCAGAAACATCTCCGAAATTTTGAAGGTTGGGGTCGAAGTCCTGAATGATATGATCCCAAACTCTCCATCTCCAAACTATTTCCCCACCATCTGGGCCATTTGGCTTTACCTCGATCAATTGTTCACTCAAAAATTGATTGCCTAGAAATGTAGGATTGCGCCCTGCAGCAATTACCTCATTAATGGGGATTGACTCCCAGGCTGCAATTAGAACATTTCCATTTGGCAAAATTTCAATATCGTGATGTTGCCTTACGTTGCGGTCGCTATATACAAATTGCCACAGTAGTTCGCCGTTCCAATCAAATTGTTCAATAATGCCACCGGCACCCCCACCACCAAAAATGAATGCAGGTGCCTCCAATCGACCGGCCCTGAACATTGATCCGTCAGTATGCAAATAACTTGATGCACCCGGAACATGGTCACTCTTCCATTCATTCACTATCCTGCCATCTACATCAATTAAGAATGTGTAAGTGGATTGGAGTGGCGAAAACAGTGTAAGACCGTCATCCGCAGAAGCTGTTCTATTAATCAGCCCTATATCAAGGTTTTGGGCTGATAGAATAGAAATTAGAGAAAAGTAAAGGATTAAACCTTGAATTAGTCGTAAAGGCATTCTACCTCTCAATAACAATCTTTCGAGAGGAATCACCTACTTTCAAAACATAAACCCCTGATTTCAAACCAGAAATATCAAGATCAGATTGTCCAGATATCAATTTCGCAGCCAATATTTTATTTCCAGCTAGATCAAAAAGGTTTATTCCGATTTCACTCGTAAGTTCTTCCGTTCTAACCTGTAACCTATTATGTGCCGGATTGGGATATATCTGTAGGGTGGCACTTGAGAGATCGCCCAAACTACTAACCACAAAGATTTCGCATTCGCTTGCTAATGGATTTGATTCGACCTCCACTCCTGCTGTCAAATCCAACCCATCAAACCCAGAATAGTCCTCTGAATACCTGAGCGTTCTAAAGACGATGTTGGCATTACGCCCATTTAATTTCGGAATTGTGTCCCCTTGGTTCAATGGCCCTGTATTAATTACGGGGCTTAAATATTCCCATACAATCTCTTCGTTCTCATTTATTTCAAAGAATCTACCATTTGCACCTTCACAAATCAACGTGTTGCCATTTGGTAGCCTTTGAGCACTTCCAATAAATGATGTAAAAAAATCTGTTGCTGGATCTGCAGTGTAAGTCCAGTCCGGGGTATCAGGGCCGTATGATCTACCTGGCACATAGATGTAGGTGCCTGCATAATAATCATCCATTGCAGGTTCTATAATTTCCACAGTTGAAAAGTTCCCCGCAGGTCTTCCTTGCCCATTATTAAGTATCATGATTTTTTCACCATCTGGTAATCCCGGCTCAATCCAATGACCATTGTGGGGAAAAAACAGTTTTTGGTCATCTGCAGTTCCGTGATCATAAACCTGTGGATTACCCCATCGGTAAAGGATATCTCCACCGCTTCCAGAATTGCCTCCAGTGTGGCTTGCGGCCTCTTCAGTTGTGGTGCTATGGTCAATAATATAAATTTCACTAATAAACGGAGATGTTAGCATTATTTGATCCATGGTTGGGTTATAGTCCATCGCATTTAACTGCATCCAGTTTTTACCGCCATCTGCCGTACCTCCAGCTGTAAAGTTCACATCAATTAACTCCGGATGATCAGCAACCACTCCAAAGTTCTCTTTCGTGTCGTCAATATCTTGAACAATATGATCCCACATATGCCACTCCCAAACAATCTCATCAGTTGATGGATTTACTTCAACTATGTGCTCACCCCACATTACACCATCCTTAAGTAGATCAGGATTTCGGCCTGCTGCAATGGCTTCCTCCTCAGAAATTAGCTCCCACGCCAATATCAACACATTATTATTGGGTAGTAAGGCCACATCATGGTGCATCCTATGATCTTCGTTCGAATAGGTATACTCCCAAACCAGATTGTTATTCCAGTCCAAGAGCTGGAGAGATTCACCTGCACCACCCTGAACAAAATTTGGATTGGACGTTAAAGAGGTTTTAACAGTTTTCAAAAGATTGCCATCTTCTGTGAAATAAACGCTATTACCAGGTAACAAGTCACTTTCCCACTCATTAATTAACCTACCACAGTTGTCAATCATAAAAACATCAGTGCCAAAATTTGGTCTGAATAAAGTGATCCCATTATATGAATCCTCTTCGTATTGTAATAAGCCAAGGGTTCTTTCCTGAGCCATGCTCAGGGAAGCCTGCACTAACATCAGGAATAATAATTTTAGTCTCATAATCGTCTTTCAATTTTAATTATTGACCAAAGCAAACTTTTTAACTATCAGTTGGTCTTTGGTTAGTATTTGTAGAACGTAAAACCCATTTGGTCTCGTGGTCAAGTCGAGTCGGTTTTGAAAACTTAATCTACCCGTAGCTATTTTTTGGCCAAGAAAATTTCTAATTGAATATTGGTTTCCTATTAAATCAGTATCGAATATCTGGACATTTAAAATTCCACTAGATGGATTCGGGTAAAGTTTAATTGAATCAAAATTTGATTCAGCTAATGACGTAACGGCTGCTTCAACCTCAATACCAAATGATGTTGTCTCATATTGTCCTGAACTGTCTGTGATTTTGAGAGTAACGATGGTTGCTCCAATATCTTCAGCACCAGGAATACCACTTATAATTCCAGTCCCACTATCTAACTCAAGCCAATTGGACTCTGAATCAGGGAACTGAAAATCAACAGCTAGTTCCACCTTATCACCATCTAAATCTTCAAATAGATTTTCAAGATCAAGTGGCAAAGTAAATTGTTCATTTTCAAGAAGAGTTTTATCCTCAAACGAAGTTTTGAATGTAGGGAAATGATTCTCTGTAACTTCAATTTGTTGATTTATTGTGACGTTTTGAAGCCGTTGAATTGTACCATTCGGCCATCTGATGTCGACAGCATTAATTATCTCAATATCCGCCAGGCCGAATTCAACGGGAAGGCTATTAAATGATCCCCTACCAGCTCCTCCACTTACCTCTTTAACCATTTTCAGCTCTCCTGCTGTGATCTCAATTCTAGCCCCAATTCCTGATTTGTTGCTGTAGACACCTTCTAATTTTAGAGTTAACCAGTTGCCAACATCAGAATCGTTTCTCAAAAGAAGGTTGCTGAACGGCTTATCTGCTGTGATACAAATATCTAAATCACCATCATTGTCATAGTCAGCAAAAGCTACTCCCCTGCCATCAAAAAGCATATCGCCAAGGGCATTGTTAACATTTTCAAATGCCGATCCATCGATATTTCGGAACATTACGTTGGCCGTAGTAGTATCACTAAAGCCATTGGTTACAAAAAAGTCTTCCCACCCATCGTTATCAATATCACCTGAATTAGCGCTTATACCCCAGCCCCAAGTATCCTCAACTCCAAGGTCTTCAGCAACCTCTGAAAAAACTGCGTTTCCGTTGTTTCTGTATAAATGATTCTCGGTTGGTGTGGGTGTATCTTCTGGCCAGGTGGTCCAATAAAGGTCCATATCCAGATCGTTATCGTAATCAAAAGAAATTACGCCCATTCCTAAACCAAACGATCTTATTCCATTATCTGAGGCTAAATCTTCAAAAGTGCCATCACCTTTATTAATGTAAAGATTGCTCATGGCAAACCCGCGGTTGCCGTTGTAAATATCAATAGAGCCGTCGTCATTGAGATCAGACGCTACAATTCCCACTCCAAGTCCTTCGGCGTCAACTATTCCTTTCGATTCAGCTATGTCCTCAAATTTATTGTCCCCTAAATTGTGATAAAGGATATCGTCTCCAATGGCGTTAACATAAATATCCAGCAATCCATCATGGTCATAATCAACAAACGCCATTCCCCTACTGCTTTCTGTATTGGTTATGCCAGCTTGTTCAGCAATATCCGTAAAAGTGCCATCATTATTATTGATGTATAATGCGTCAAACCCTTCCTGAAAGGTTACTACATATAAATCCAAGTCTCCGTCATTATCAATGTCACCAAATGCAGTTCCTACATTGAATAAATCCAGGCCAACACCAGCCAAATCTGTAACGTCTGTAAACTTATCTGAACCCCCATTCCTGAAGAGTCGATTTTTTCCATTAAGGGTTAAATACAAATCTTCATCGCCATCGTTATCGTAATCTCCCCAGGCCAATGACTCAGTTAGCTCTTTAGAAAGTTCAATTCCCGCAGTCGAAGAAACATCAGTAAATTTCAAAACTGATTGGCTTCTCACTGAGGTAGATGTAACTATAAGAAGTATAAAAATTAGTCGGAAAGACATTAATAGTTGTGTTTGATCAATAAACAAGAAACGCATTGTCTTGCCTAACTTGTTCAAAGCGCAAAGATAAAAACAACTTATTTCAAACTGTCAGGCGCATGAAAAAAAAGAGGCCACTCAAATGAGCGGCCTCTTTTACTAATAAATTTTAATATCTAATTACTGCTTCTGGGCAGTTACGTTTCCTGAACCAAAGCTGCCGGCAGCTACTCTAAATGTCCAGTCCATGTTGATAATACCAGCGCAAGCAAATACAAAACCTACACCATCAACTGAACCACGGCCATAAGGGTTAGCAACACCAGGAGCGACATCTGATAACCAAGCTGGCTGATTTGCCATAGTAGCATTACCTACATCAGGATCAACCTCAATTGCAACTTGATCTCCAAAACCATAACCCATCGGATCGTCGAGGGTAACTGTTGTACCTGAGGCCGTAGCTGTAAACCCTGATGATAGGAAGAAGCCTACAGCATCGTTTTGCAATACATAGTCTCCGGCCGCATCAGCTGCAACAAATGGACAAGAAACGAATGCATTAAACTGCATGGCCTGCCTTTCACCCTGGTTTACAACGTCACCAGTAATATTGGCTGAGGTAAATTCCCTGCCATCATTTCTGGTAATTACTGCATCAAATACGAGTTGTGTCCCGGGAGGGATTGCGGCAACAGTTGTACCTAACGCTGCAGCAGTTGCATCTAAAGTGATGCTCAAATCACTTGGGAAACTTGTTACAGTTGTAAATGGTGAAAAAGTCGTTCCACCATCCTGGCTTACCCTTAGAGCATATGATGAAACATTATTTCCCGGATCAACCAATATTCCAGCAAATGAAATACTCGGTGTTAGTGTAACCCCTAAAACAGGCTCCTCAAATCGGATCATCGCTGCAAGTTCTGCAAGATCTGATCCATCAGGATCAGCAATTGCATTGTCAAACTCATTCTCACATGAAGTAAGAACAGCAAGACTAGCAGCTATCATTAATGAA
>JAVKCG010000040.1:0-2030 GCA_040222875.1 Cyclobacteriaceae bacterium
TCAGGGGCAGGAATTTCAACTGCGGAAGAGCTGAACACTACAGACTCAAGTTCATCAACAGATGCGGTAACTTCATATTCGCCTAATTTGTCTCCGAGTGTAAGTATAACTCTGGCTTGCCCTTCTGAATTTGTAATTACAGAGTTCGCGCTTAGCCCCCAACTCATTGCTGCTTCTGGAAGCTTAGTTACAGCAAAATTCACTGATATACCTTCTACAGGAGTTTCATTTTCATCCACCACTTGCACCATTAGTGGTTGAGCCAGTGCTTTTTCAGGATTTCCGATCTGCTCATCTCCGGAAACTTTTAATAATGCACTTGGGATCAACGGTTCTACTTCTTCAAATTGATTTGAACCGCTCGGTTGGTACTTATATGTGAAAGAAAAACTGGTACCGAATGCTTCCGGTACTTCTGTGATTTCCATGGCTGCATAATGTCCTTCACTGGTATAAACTCCCCAAAGCTGACCAACTGATATTGGCTGCCCAGCTGTTCCGTTTGAGAAGTCCCACGTAGTTCCAATCCAAGGTTCTTCGTTTGTCCAAGATGGAATTTCTGAAACACTTTCTAGATTTTCTTCTGAAAGAAGAATAATCCGGTTTCCTGAAATAGATGGAGCTCCTTCTCTACCAAAGTTTACACCTTCATTACTTGTTCCTCTGAAATCAGCAACAAATCCACCATTTTCGTCTTGGTTTGACACCGATTGAGTAGACAAATCGAAAAACTGCCCCGCTCCTTCATCTTTGATGATAGTTGCTGTACCCATTACTACATCACCCACAACTTCAGGAGTTGCACTAACTGGTCCGGCTCCAAGCTCACTTTCATTCCCAAACGCATCTACACTGAATACACGGTAAAAATAGGTCTCCCCCGGGGTTACATTATCATCCATTGAAACATTACCGGAAATGGTCGCTAACAATGATGCACTCGCAGGATTATCATCATTCAATGCTCTGTAAATGTTGTATTCTTTAGCTCCTTCAGCAACATCCCACATCAAATCTATTACTCCTGATTGGGCATTAGCAGTAAAATTCATTGGCGCTTTTACCAGCTCTCCTGAAACTGTAAATACGACTGAATCAACGGCAGGATAATTGGCCAGATATGCTTTGATCAAATAATCACCTTGTTTGTCGCCTAATGAATAATCCATGTATGCACGATTATTAAATGTTGTTGCCTGATTTACATTTATTCCATCCGGTGTAAAAAAGCTGCCTGAAACTGCTCCATTGGGAATAGTCTCTTCTTCGAATGTTACCGTGATGCCATTCATTGGTTCGCCGATATCATCGATCACAACAACCTCTAAAGAAGTTGCTATGGTATCTCCCAATACCGTTACCTGATTTTGTCCACCCGTGATCACTAGTGTAGTTGGCTGCGGTCCGGTCACTTCTTCCTCTGCAGTTATTGTAAATTCCACAAACTTGGTATCATCTGAAGCTAAAGATGCTTTTATAGTATAAATACCTTCTTTGTCCCCTACCGTAACAGTTGCTTCTGCTAAACCTGAAGCATCGCTCACATCAGACGGAGTAACTGTTCCCTCGTCATTTACTCCTATCGGAGCGTTTGTAATTTCAAAATTAACGGTCTCACCACTTACAACTGCTCCATCCTGATCAGTGATCAATACTACAATAGGATTTGCAGGTTGTGAACTTAGATCGGCTGTTTGATTATTCCCACTTTCAATTGCGATCGACAGAACCGGATCTGGATCTTGAAATTCGGATTCTTCAAAAAACCGACTCCCATCCGACTGATATTTGTAGTTGAAATCAAAAGAGCTTCCAAAATTACCTCCCGGTAATGCAGTTATTTCAATTGCAGCATATTTTCCTTCTCTGGTATAAATTCCCCATAGTTGTCCTACAGAAATAGGCTGACCTCCAGTTCCGTCAGCAAAATCGTACGAAACCGTTACCCATGGAGCTGAATCTGAATGAGTTGGTACTGATTTCAATGTATCTAAATCCCCTTCACCTAATAGTAAAAATCTTCTACCTGT
>JAVKCG010000041.1:0-752 GCA_040222875.1 Cyclobacteriaceae bacterium
AAACTTATTAAGCGCTAATCCTTTGATGTTATTTGAAATCCCTAAAGGATAAAGACTATACAATGAGGCCGTTCAAATGTATTTTGAACGGCCTTTATTTTTAAGCGCTTTATAAGATGGTGACCAATGATTTAAAATTCTAAGAATCAGGGTTGAAGGTATTTGGGTATTTTGCTGTGTCAAACTAAAAAGGTATATACAATAAAACATTAGAATGATGAGGGTTTACATTTCAGTATTGTTCTCTTTGGTTTTCCTTTCTGATCTCCCAGGACAAGAAACTACTTATGCGCCGGTTAAGTACCCAGCTAATTACAAAGCCCAAATTGATTTGATTTATACTCGAATAGATGATTGGGAAGGTCGAATGGATCTTTACTCAAATCCCATTTCAGAAGAGCCTACTCCTATTATCGTTAACATCCATGGAGGTGGTTGGAATCATGGCACAAAAGAATCTCAAACCGGGTTTGGCGAATTTTTTAGAGAGGGGTTTGCGGTTGCAAATGTGGAATATCGTTTGGTGGATGTCTCTTCAGCTCCCTGTGCAATTGAAGACATTCGATGTGCCTTAGTTTATCTACATAACCATGCAAAAGAATTCAATATTGACACACGTAAGATAATTATAATGGGCAGTTCTGCAGGAGGGCATCTGGCTCTCATGGCTGGTTTACTGAATAACAATCGAAGGTTTGATAGGAACTGTTCATACAGTGATGATATTGAAATTGCTTCAATTATTGATAAAT
>JAVKCG010000042.1:0-2025 GCA_040222875.1 Cyclobacteriaceae bacterium
CCCGGTAAACCGGATCCATCAGTGGCTGAAGTAACCCTACCGGATACAGATCGCTCTTGTGCCCATACAAGGGACACCATGCCAACAAGCATGAAGCTTACTAGTAGAAACTTCTTCATATTGTACTGTTTAAGTGAAAAATGAATTTTCTCAAATTTCTCAGTCTAGAAGGCGTTAGATTAGCTACATAAATCGGTATGACAGAAAAGGGCCTAACACTTCATTAGCGTACATCTAATGACTTTGAGGTACGAAAATTACTTGTTGGTAATAATATTTTTGGCGGAAATTAACCCTTTATGGGTGATAAAAAATTAATGAGAGGCTTTACAAAAAGTAATTAGTAATCCGTGGTTTCAGCCATTTAAACATATTTTTTTAAGAGTGCAATCCGAACAGCTTCACTTTTATTCTGTACATCTAGCTTATTGAATATACTTCTTATGTGTGTTTTAACTGTTTCTTTTCCAATTCCGAGAATCTCTGCTATAAATCTATATGTCTTGCCACTGGCAATTTGTTCCAATACCTCCGTTTCTCTTTTGGATAATGGTGAATTCGGGTTTCTTCTAAAATGATCAATCAATGTTTTTGAGATAACCTTACTCATTGGAGCTCCATCATTTACTAACAAATGGAGTGCTTCCATCAATTCTACAACGCTGTATTTAGAATCCAGGAAGCCTGATATGCCATAAGTAAATGCATTTATGATAGTGTTTTCGTCATATTGATCTGATATAAACAAAGTTTTAATATTACTATTCTTCCTTCTGATGGTAAGTAACACATTTTTATTTAACTCAGTCCCTTTAGGATTTACCCAAATAATTATATCTGGATTGTCATGAACCAATCCCCTTTCAGCATTAATTATACTTTGATAGGATCCCACCACTTCATACATATCTTCTAACTCAACAATAAGGATTATGCTATTTCTGTCCCTTTCATCTTCGTGTATTATTACTAATCTCGTAACAAATTTGTCCATTCTTGCTAATTCCTGTTTCGAACCTCAATTCAAATGAAACTAGTGATAAACAGATTGTATGATTACGAAAATTGGTTTTACGTCATGTCAATTAGTTTTAGGATGGAACTTTAAACTTAACAATCAATAAAATTTACTTACAAAAAAAGAGGCCACTCAAATGAGTGGCCTCTTTACTAATAAATTTAATATCTAATTACTGCTTCTGGGCAGTTACATTTCCTGAACCAAAGCTACCTGCAGCAACCCTAAATGTCCAATCCATGTTGATAATTCCAGCGCAGGCAAAAACAAAGCCAGCACCATCAACAGAACCACGGCCATAAGGTGTGCCGATCCTTGGGTCACTTGAATCCCAGGCTGGCTGGTTTGCCAGAGTAGCATTTCCTACATCAGGATCTACCTCAATGGCAACCTGGTCACCCAATCCATAACCCATTGGGTCATCAAGAGTAAGTGTTGAACCAGAAGCACTGGCGTCAAACGTAGTAGCAAGGAAGAATCCAACTGCATCATTCTGCAAGTCATAAGTACCTGCAGCTTCAGCAGCCACAAATGGGCAACTTACGAAAGCGTTGAATGTCATCGCTTGTCTTTCACCCTGGTTTACAACGTCACCAGTAATGTTTGCTGAAGTAAATTCCCTGCCATCATTTCTGGTAATTACTGCATCAAATACAAGCTGAGTTCCCGGAGGAATCGCAGCAACAGTCGTACCTAAAGCAGCTGCAGTAGCGTCCAACGTGATGCTTAAATCAGTTGGAAAACTTGTTACAGTTGTGAATGGGGAAAACGTAGTTCCTCCATCTTGACTTACCCTTAAAGCGTAAGAAGAAACATTGTTGCCTGGATCAACCAATATTCCGGTGAAGGAAATAGTTGGCGTTAGGGTAACCCCTAAAACAGGCTCCTCAAATCGGATCATCGCTGCAAGTTCTGCAAGATCTGATCCATCAGGATCAGCAATTGCATTGTCAAACTCATTCTCACATGAAGTAAGAACAGCAAGACTAGCAGCTATCATTAATGAA
>JAVKCG010000043.1:0-1142 GCA_040222875.1 Cyclobacteriaceae bacterium
ATCAACCCTGCATATCGATCCTGTCGGAGTGGTTACAGTGAATAGCTTCCTGGAAGCATCTGGAAGTACGATCAAATCAGTAGTATCTGGAAGCCCCGCTACAATCAGTATGCCATCAGGAATTGATAATTGCTTTGAAAACCTAACGCTAAAAGACATGAATGCAACCGGTGGGGCAAGCTTCACTGCAGCATATGGCTCGGTGGATCAAGGAAATAATACTGGTATCGATTTTTATCCTGCTCTTCATTGTGAAGAGTTAAACAACCCACCAACTGGAACCCTATACTGGGTAGGTGGCTCCGGCAATTGGAGTGACTATGCAAATCACTGGGCGACATCATCTGGTGGGACAGTGTTTGCTGATTCTGTGCCGGGGGTAAATGATAATGTTGTCTTTGATCAAAATTCATTTAATGATGCTGATACTGTAGTATTGGATATAGAAGCTTCGGCAAAGAACATGGATTGGGTAGATGTCGCCCACACGCCATTATTCAATAGGCAGAGTAACGGGCTGACACTAACGGGGAGTTTAAAGTTTAGCTCAGAAATGAGTATATCCGGTGGTGGGCATTGGAGATTCGAATCAGATACAATAAGCACTATGGATTTTGCTAATATTCCTGTGCTTGGAACATTTACCTTCCTTGGAGATGGTGAGTGGACTCTTTTAAGTGATTTGGTTACTAGTCATGTTATTAGACTCTATGGTGGCACCTTAAATACCAATGGGTTTGATGTGTCGATGCATCAGTTTGATGCGACGGGATTTCAGGGATTCACGTCGCTTGTTTTGGGTTCGTCAACGCTGAGTACTGCCTTGGCGTTTAATAGTTATGGTCTGACTGTGTTGGATGCAGGAACTTCAACGATTGTCTGCAATGGATTTGGTTTGATGAGAAGCTATAGCTACCACAATATTGAATTAACCTCCCTTGGAGGAGAGCTATCAGGAAACTTTATAGCTAATAAGGTGTCGATTTCAGATAGTCAATACTTGGGGAACAGTTATAATGGAGGAGCTAGTCCGACCATAGATTCCCTAATTGTAAATGCTGGATCAACCCTGCATATCGATCCTGTCGGAGTGGTTACAGTGAATAGCTTCCTGGAAGCATCTGGAAGTACGATCAAATCAG
>JAVKCG010000044.1:0-536 GCA_040222875.1 Cyclobacteriaceae bacterium
CCCCCTCACTGGCGCAAGTGTTAAGCGAAGCGTCACTTGTGACTATTCTATTAATTTAACTTCCAGCAGTGCTTCATTCTCCAAATTGCAATAATTTTTAGCACTGCTGTATAAATATTCTTCGGGTGCGAGGACTAAACCTACTTCTACTGGATTATTGTGGATATAGTTCAGTCTACTTTCAAGCATGAGATTATTGCTCAATTCAATAGGATGATTATCCTGCTGCCAAAATTGATATTTCTTGTTGTTTGAATTTTTTGAACCAGCCCTTTCAAACATCCAAAGCATCCATTCCTTTCTGCTTTCTTCTTTGCTTTCCTTGATAGCACTTATTGTTTGACCAGAAGTATACTTTTTCAAATCTCGCAAAATGTCTTCAAGTTTGTTGGCACCTTCTGTTCCAATGATCAAATGAACGTGATTGGACATGATACACCACGCATACAGCTCCAAACCCTTCTCCTTCTGACAATATCTCAGGCTATCGACAACTATATCTCGATAGGATTTCCTTGAAAACACGTCAATCCAAT
>JAVKCG010000045.1:0-2572 GCA_040222875.1 Cyclobacteriaceae bacterium
ACAACTGATATGGCCACTCGCTATACCTGATCGTCGCACTAATCACTGCATAGATCTATGTACTAAACTTTCAAGGAAGGAAATTTCTGAAAGACCTTAAATCCTGAACCACTGAAGGAACCCCAACAATAGCAGCAGGCCCCTGGGTGAAATTTCGTCTTTGAATTGCCATGAATGACAACCATCCAATTTATGGGAAAATCAGCTCAACTGGGCTCAAACTTTGAATTCAGCCATTGGCCAGGCGCGAAAGATATGCTACTTTTATCGTCATTAAAACCTGAAGTCAGAGTGTTATATCCTACCTAAGACTGGTGAACCCGAAGTGTGTCTGGTCATATTTGAAGGTATATATGGCGCATTAAGTGACATTAAGTAAGGTTTGAATAAATCAACCCATTGGCAATATAAACTGATTATGAAACTTGAATCCAGCGCAGCGATACAGATTCAAAAACCGATTGAAGAAGTTTTCGAAGGGATTGTAAATCCCGAGAAAATGACCAAGTATTTTATTTCTGAAAGTAGCGGACGGCTTGAATCAAATAAAGAGGTGATTTGGAAATTTCCTGAATTTGAAGATACGTATCCTGTTACCAAAATTAAAATTGAAAAGAATCATTCAATTTCCTTTGTATGGGATCCTGACACAATTGTCATAATCACACTAGAAAAATTACCAAATGATAGTACAATAGTAAGAGTAAACGAAAATGGTAAAGAGCTTAATGATGAAAATCTGAAATGGGCTTTAGGAAATTCGGGAGGATGGGCAAATTTCCTCGCCTGTATGAAGGCCTATTTGGAATACGACATTCAACTTAGAAAAGGTGCTTTTGAATTTATGAGAAAGAAATAAACACTAAATAAACCAAAATGAATGTTACAGCGGAAAAAAACGAACAAATTGCCAAAATGACTTTTGCATCTGTTTATCCACATTACATAAATAGGTTAGAGAAGAATGGTAGAACGAAAGAAGAATTTCATCAGGTTATAGAATGGCTCACCGGTTTTGATTCAAGAAAAATAGCAGAATTGATTAATGAAAAAGCAACTTTTGAAACATTCTTTCAAGAAGCAGAATTGAATCCCAATGCTCATCTCATTAAAGGTGTAATTTGTGGATATCGTATTGAAGAAATACCTGATGAATTTGAATTGTACAGAAAGTGTAGATATTTGGATAAGTTGTATGATGAATTAGCAAAAGGTCGTAAAATGGAAAAAATATTACGCGTTGAAAAGCAATAGAAACTCGTGCCAACAACTAAGCCTTCATGAAGACGAGGGCTAGTCGCGGTACAGCTAGTCGCGGACAGAAGCGCTAACCTCCTCGGCTCAGTTGAACGAAACCACTGAAGAAGCTTGCCGGGTTAAGTATACGGAGCTTTCCGGTCACGTTAATCTTTTTCATCGTGTTTTGGGTCCACTTCACTCTCTTGCTTGCAGCCTACCGATGTGTACAACAGTTATTTTCAAGCCACCGAAAGTTTCAGACATTGACTTATTTATTCAATGGCTACTACGTGCGTCCAAGGATATTTTGTCAGCACCTGTAAACAATAGGGTAAGACCTCCAAAGAGCATAGCGAGTGCTCCAGTCATTCCTTCTACTGAATCGCCAGCTCTCAAATGAACAAATATCAAGGCAACAGAAAAGTTAACAATAAGCACAAAGGAGGCGATTCTCGTTTGATAGCCAATAAGCACAAGTAAGGCACAAAAGAATTGTGCATACACTGAAATCACCGCATTGGCCATTGGAAAAATGAACCCATTGAATTCTAAAAAACCTGAGAACTCCAACATTCTCTCCCAACTTAATACATTGTCCAATACACCGTATAACAAGCGTGAACCAATGAAGATGCGCAGCAGTAAGATGCCAACATACTTTTTGGAATCAAGGATTATTTCAAGGCGCTTCTTATTCATCAATTTTGAATATGGAACCGGCTTTTGAGTAACCGGCTTTTTGATAAAATTCATCTACGTCTGACATTACATATATTTCCTGATCAGGAGAATCCACGGCAATACAATCAAGTAGTTTCTTGCCTATGGAATGCCCTCTGTACGTGCCATGCACCAACAGGTCAATGACCCAAATATAAAATTCGAAATCACTGATTGAACGAGAAAATCCACACAGTATATCTTCGTGGTACGCAACGTACGTAATTGATCTTTCCAATGCCAATTGATACCGTGATCGGTTGCCATTCGCTAAATAGGTGGCCCATTCTTCACCCTCTGCATCAATCACCTCCAAAAGTTTTTTAAGGTCCGTTGCAGCATTATATTTCCTGATTTTTATAATCATTTATCAAACTCACTTCACGTTTCAAGCACATCGGTCCACATAGCGGTTTGACGCGTTTCGGGATCACGTGGTTTTAATAAATTTAGTGAAAAAGCTCAATAATATCTCTGCCACATGACTTAATCTGAACGTGAGGTTGATGGTGACTGGGTAGTCCCATGTGTACACCGATCATTATGTGTAATTAGAAACCATTTCATAAAAAAAGAAAAATATAATTATTGATGATTTCATAATTTAAAAGCT
>JAVKCG010000046.1:0-1171 GCA_040222875.1 Cyclobacteriaceae bacterium
TCATCAAAGCTTACGGACTCCTTGAATTTTGTGAGCGGCCAGGATCTCATCCTGACTTGATCAGTCATTATCTCAATGTTCCTAAGATTCATTGGAGGCACGTCACTCGTCGTGTAACGACCCATGTTATTCTTACCAAAAGCGATGGAGGCTTGTTCGAAATTAAATGAGATCTTTTTTACTTTCTTGATACCATTGATGCTGAGCGAGATCAATCCGGTGCTCTCAGTAATTATCAACTCACACTGCATCCATTTAGCAGTGGTTAACCCAATTTCTTCAAAGGAGAAAGAAACAGCGGTCATTGAGTCTCCCAAGATTAGATTGAGGTCATCAAATTTAGAATTGTAAGGGCTGGAGATAAGGTCAATGTTGTTGTTATGAGTCCCGATAATCCTAAAAATATGGCCATAAGCTTCAGTACTCCGCCAAAGTCCAAATTCAAAGTTCATCTGGAAAGTAGAACCCATAGGGATCAATTCTTTAGGAGTTAGGTTGAGCCCGGTTCTAAGATCCTTTATTTTTTCATAGGAGTTGAACCGTATACCGCCTTCAAGTTCCTTTCCAGATAATAGGTGAACCGAACAGGTAAAAATCAAAAGACACAACAAAAATGCACCGGATAAATTGAGATGGTGTTGATGCCTGTAATGAAAACGCTGGTTAGTCATGTTCATTTAATGCTCTAGATTGTTTGGTTAGCTTATTTAAATGATCCTTAACGTTAGTTAATCGATTGATTCAGACTGCATGTACGTCATGCAGTCTGGACTTCACCTAATGTGCATTTAATTTGAATAAACATAAGCATGTGATTTAGCGTACGACCCACAATTTAATGCATGCACTTCAAAGAAATATTTACGGTGCATACCATTTCTTTGATTATGCATTAAAGTAAGTGTCATGTGGTTAAAAGGACATTAATTTTTACTTAAACTACAAGAGTACTTACTTTTTGATATTTCTAAAAGGAAATAAAAAGAGCAGTTCCATGTTGATAGAATTTTATTTTTAGCCGGTTACTCTAAAAAAAATTCAATAGATCAGATTTTTTTACAACGGCTCAATACGCTGGTAAATGTACCTGTAGGTTCAAAATACCTCTAATTCGAAAGAGTCACTCCCGAGCCTGTAACTCGAGTTAATCTGAAGTTAATCACTAATTAAG
>JAVKCG010000047.1:0-2948 GCA_040222875.1 Cyclobacteriaceae bacterium
GGTTTAGTCCTCGCACCCGAAGAATATTTATACAGCAGTGCTAAAAATTATTGCAATTTGGAGAATGAAGCACTGCTGGAAGTTAAATTAATAGAATAGTCACAAGTGACGCTTCGCTTAACACTTGCGCCAGTGAGGGGGCAACAGCCCCCAACCAGGTGTACACCAGTTTATGAATTTCGATGACATCCCTGTATTTGATGAGCCAGGATATGTAATGATTTATCTAAGCTATGAAGGCACCAATAACTGGGTAGACTTTGATGACTTTAAAGTGGAGCACATTGAGAGTGCTGTGGTACAGACGGATAATTACTATCCATTTGGATTGACTTTTAATTCCTATCAACGGTTTGATGCGAAGGCAAATAAGTTTAAATATAGCGGATTTGAAAGTTTAGATGATTTTGGTTTTGATTTATATGATTACCAAGCTAGATACTACGATCCAGTGATTGGTAGGTTTATTCAGGTTGATCCAGCGACAGACGTAATGAGTAGTTGGGGAGCCTATACCTATGCTTTTAATAATCCAATTCTATTTATTGATCCAGATGGAATGATGCCAGAGGACAGTAATATATTTTGGGGATTCGGAGATCAGGGTTCGTCAAATGAGAAAGCAACAAAAGAAACAACTGCGAGAGTTGATGTTAATAAGGTAGCAGAGCAAACAGATTCAAACGGAGAAGTTACTGGATATTCAGTAGACTTTACATTGTTTGTTGATGAGGAGTATGATCAATTTGATGACAATGGTAATTACGTAACAACTAGTCGTCGGACTACTATGTCCGACGAGACATTGCATTTTGATGCGGGTGGTAATTTTAAGGAAAGTGAGGAGGCTCAAATAGGAGAAGGATTCACGATTAACCTAAAAGGAGGGAACTTTGCTATCGCCTTTGAAAATTCAATATTTGATGGCGGACCTCATTCATATTATGAAACAACCACACGACCAGTTTTACTAGACAGGCATATATTTTTCGAATTGCTTGAAAGTCAAAAGCCGAGTCTTCTGTCGAGATATTTAAGTCATGTAAATAGAGAAATGCATAGACTACACGCTGCTGATCAAGGCTCTAACCCATTAAAGTATATGACAACTCCCGCAGGTGACAATCGAGTTTATGATATTTTAAAAAGAAAGCACTTTGTAGATTCTGCAATAAATGCTAGAAGACGACAACGAGGCGACACTGCACCAATTGAAGGTTCCAGATTAATACCAGCACACAAATTACCTAGAAAAAGATAGTGGCAGACTGTTAGTCAAGAAAATATTTAGATAAAAAGAGAACTTCACAATTTACCAAGAAAGCAATTGTAATGAATTGAAAATTTATTGCGAAATTGAAGTAAGTTATACAGACATGACACAAAAAAGCCATAAATAGTATTAAGAGTACTATGTAAATCTTAACCTTGAAATAGCCATTATAGGTGAACTTAATCTTTTTCATGATCGGGATAAATGCAAAAGATATTAAAATTACTAAGGCAATGTTGGATGCATAGTTTAATTGGTTGATATAATCGTTTGTTAAAATTGTATGTAATATGTTAGCCAAGACTGCCGTACCAAACATAGATCCAAGTGGTGTATAATGTACATCACTTTTCTCATTGTTTGGATCTGTGGGATGAAAGGATTTTGTCCCTAAATAACCAACAACTACAATTTTATCCTTTATCAAATCATCCAATTCTTCGTTCGATGTTTCCATGATATTTAAAACGGTTGTAAAATCTCTAGTATTTCCAACATAATTTATATACTCAAATGAATTTTCTCGAGACATTAGTGTCTCAAATAATTTAGAATCATACAACCTGATTAATTGAGAACTAAATGATAGTATGTGATCCCGGTCATCAAAATATGGGTTGAAACTAGATAATGAGTGTATTGTGACATCGCCATAGTGGTCAATTGAATTTGTGCTGATACTTTCAGAGCATTTTTGGTTTACTCCATGTTCTATATTAGGCTCAAGTATACAGGGTAGTACCAAATTGTTAAAATCTATAGTTTCTAAAGGGTAATCCTCTGGCAATTTCGGAATCATATGGTCTAAACCAATTACTCTTGGATCAAAGTCAGAAATCAATCCAGTTAGCAAACTAATCTGGGAATAGGTAATATCAGATGTGTTTACTAATACTATGTCTTTTGAAACCTTTGACTTTGGTTTCCAAATCATTGAGGACGCATAGATGACATCGTTAAGGAATAAAGGTGATTTTATGTCTTTGTAAACTGATTTTAATATCAAAAACACAAGAAAAGTTAAAATTACTAACAGGAGGTATCGTATTATTGAAGAGGAAATCATCATGATTAATTAATTGTATCGGAAATTAAGGGTACAAGTTTAAAACTTCATTATTAAAATCTGTAGTAGCATTTTATTAATCATATGACTAATCCTAGTTATAACGAGGGCTTATTAACATAAGCATTTGAAAAGCAAAAATGACCCTTTAGGCTATGTGAGGGTAACATTTACTACAGAACCGGATGTGTGGACTTATGAAGCCACGATGGAACCAGGAGCTAACCAGGCTGTTGAAGAGTTGTACTTTCAATATGTTGATAGCCCCTCAACTGGCGCAAGTCTTCCAGCGTGGGGAATTAGTGATTGCGAGACTTGTGCCTTTTAAAACTCGATTTATCCTGATCACTATTCGCATGAGATAATAATTTCAATTCTGATTTTGCAACTTGCAGAATAAATATATGAGCATCAAGTACAAAATCAGGGATCAAACGAAGTTACACTTTGTAACATTTGCAGTAGTTCATTGGATTGACGTGTTTTCAAGGAAATCCTATCGAGATATAGTTGTCGATAGCCTGAGATATTGTCAGAAGGAGAAGGGTTTGGAGCTGTATGCGTGGTGTATCATGTCCAATCACGTTCATTTGATCATTGGAACAGAAG
>JAVKCG010000048.1:0-493 GCA_040222875.1 Cyclobacteriaceae bacterium
GCCTTACTCAAATAACCCTTGGTAGAGTTCCGGTGGAACGTCTCTTACTGGTTTTCTAGGAACTGGTAAAGACGTTGCAGTTTAGTCTCTACTGTCAATGCCTCTGAAAGTCTTGATTGCTCAGGGTTTCCCGTTTATGCAGCCAATTTTGTGCAGTTTTTTGCAATCTGACTGGCTCAATCCTGTCAATAAACTTGTTGATTTACGCCATCAAATTGGCATAAAAGGTTAATGCATTTTATAAAAATTAGTTGTATTCTTACGAGTAAGGAGTAGAAACTGTTAAAAAGGATTTTAAATAGTCATGAAAATCATATATCAATTAATTGTTGCTATCGCTGGTGCTTCAGCTATAGTTCTCACAACTCATATTTCCACAGCTCAGGCATTTTCAGTTTTCTTTGGCGAAGATTTGAATGTTGGTGGCAATGGGAATACTCCCTTAAGTAGTTTCCCAAATTCTTCCCAAGCAGAAGCCGACTTTCTTTCTAAA
>JAVKCG010000049.1:0-3425 GCA_040222875.1 Cyclobacteriaceae bacterium
GCAAACCATAAAAGACCTAGATGAGAAGGAAGCTGCCATAGATCAGAAACTCAACCAATACCTTCAGGAACTAGGCATATGAGTGAGGTACAGGAAATAAAAGAAGGCTATAAAGAATCACCATTAGGGTTGATACCAGAGGATTGGGAGGTTGATGAGCTTGGGAATAGGTTAAATAAAATAGTGGGTGGAGGAACTCCTACTAGAGGCAATGCTGCTTATTGGATAAATGATATTCCTTGGGCAACTGTAAAAGATTTAAAAAAGGAGCGAATTAGCCATGTTGAAGAATACATCTCCAAAGAAGGATTAAATCAAAGTGCTTCAAATTTAATAGAGAAGGGAACTCTAATAATAGCAACAAGAATGGCATTGGGTAAAGCTGTTTTTTTTGAAATGGATGTAGCTATTAATCAAGATTTAAAAGCAATCTATCCAGACCCATCAATAGGGAATGAATTTTTGCGCTATTGGTTTTATTCTCAGGTTACTAAAATCCAAGAACTCGGGTCAGGAAGTACTGTGAAAGGAATAAGGTTGGAAGTTCTTAGAAAGCTTCAATTAATTGTACCCCCACTACCTGAACAAAAGATAATTGCGGATATACTAACTGCTGTAGATGACAAGATAGAAGCGATAGACCAGCGGATCAAAGCCACCCAAACCCTCAAAAAAGGGCTGATGCAGCGGTTGTTAACCAAAGGCATCAACCATACAGAATTTAAAGATTCACCTCTTGCGGAAATACCTAAAAGTTGGGAGGTTTTATGCATTGATGATGCATGTGAAATACATAATAATTTACGTGAGCCTATTAGTGCTGAAATGCGAAAGGGTATGCAAGGTGAATATCCATATTATGGTCCGACTAAAGCAGTTGATTATATTAATAAATATTCTCTAGAGGGCGATTATGTGCTAATTGGAGAGGATGGTGACCACTTTTTGAAGTTCAAAACATGGTCAATGACACAATTAGTATCAGGTAAATTCAATGTGAATAACCATGCACATATCTTGAAAGGAACATCAATTTGTTTGACAGAATGGATACATTTTTATTTTCAACATCGTGATCTATTCAATTTCTTGACTAGACAAGGAGCAGGAAGGTATAAATTAACAAAAGCATCATTGTTAAAAATAATGTTAGCTATACCACCTGTTTCAGAGCAAAAACAAATAGCTGAAATCCTTACTTCAGTAGATGATAAATTAGATGCCCTTCGAGAAAAGAAATCCACCTATCAAGAATTAAAAAAGGGATTGATGCAACAGCTATTAACTGGTAAGAAAAGGGTAAAAATTTAAGGGTATGGTATTTGATCAGCAACTTTATAATGATTTGATTGAAAGGGCTGATGCCATTAGCATTTCATATAGTGAATGGTATGCAAAGAGCTATGAGGTATTTAAAAATGACTCTGATATAAAATCTATAGATGATTTGATAAAAGTCATCGCTTTTACTTATTCATGGATGCCAACTATTCCAACAATACATTTTCATCAGGTTATTAATGAACATTTGCTTATTAAAAGAATAAATGATCTTAGAGATGGGAAAACAGCGAATAGAGAATTATTACTGAAAGAATTAGTTCCTGTAATTAACAATAGTGTTGTAGGCACATCTAAACTGCTTCATTTTATTGCACCAGATTATGTTCCAATAATTGATAGTAGAGTAAGAACTGGATGGAACGTATTTTTCAAGACTGAGATAAAGAAGCAGCTGAGTGATTTAAATGGTAAAAATAAAATTGATGCCTATTTAAAGTACTGGATATACGTGGATAAATGGAGGAAAAAACTTGATAATGTAAGTTATAGGGATATCGAGTTACTTTTTTACACAATTGGAGAGAATGAATAAATTTGAATACACCAACTCTGAACAACCCGCCATTGACCTTTTCAAGGGGAGGAATTCTGTAGTGGATACAAGGTTTTTAAAACCAAAAAAGCTCTGATATTCCTACATAAGGTACTAAGTGGCACTTAGTCGTTCGGGATATCAGAGCAAGTGCAAAAGTAGATAATAATAAGAGTTAATTTAGTGTAAAAGATATAGTAGAGATTTGATTTCATCGCCAGAATATACGCTATCCGAAAAACCTGCAATTGACTTATTCCAGCAATTAGGGTATCAATACTTCAATGCTGCCAATGCTGACCCTAGGGAAGAAATCACCACTACCATATTAGAAGGCCGATTAAGAGCAGCTATCCAAAGAATTAACCCTTGGATCAATGAAAACAACCTAAATAAAGCTATACATAAAATCACTTCCGTAAGGGGTAATTCCCTCATGGAAATCAATCAACAGTGTTGGAATCTCATTAGGGGAAGTGAATATGCACCCAAGCAAATCATCAATGGAGTAGAAGAACACACACCAGTCTATTTCATCGATTACCTCAATCCTGAAAACAATGATTTTCTGGTAGTCAATCAGATGAAATTCCATGGGAAGTACAGGCATTCTGTTCCGGATCTGGTGGTTTTTTTAAATGGCTTTCCCCTGGCAGTACTGGAGTGCAAATCTCCCAATGCTTTAGGTGCCTGGGATACTGCTTATTCTGATTTGGTCTTTTATCAGGAAAACTCAGAGAAGCTATTTCATTTCAATCAAATCTGTGTGGGTCTATGGCAAGTAGGTGCTAGATATGGAGCTATCAATGCACCACAGCAGTTCTATTCATTCTACAGGACATCCAAAGAGGATAACCTACCAGATTATATAAAAACGGAACAGGATAAGCTCATTTACCAGCTGTTCAAAAAAGACAG
Source organism: Cyclobacteriaceae bacterium (assembly GCA_040222875.1). Lineage (GTDB taxonomy): Bacteria > Bacteroidota > Bacteroidia > Cytophagales > Cyclobacteriaceae > JAJCYL01. Next base: position 2,795 of record JAVKCG010000049.1, read on the forward strand.
ATTACTTGATATTATCAGGCACTTTGTCATCTTCGAATTAGATGAAGGTAAGATTATAAAGAAGCTACCAAGATACCAACAGATCAGAGCTACCAATAAGGTCATTGACACACTTCAATCTGGTGATGGTGGTGTTGTATGGCATACCCAAGGGTCAGGCAAGTCTATTACCATGGCATATGTCACCCGTAAACTTCAGGCAACTGAGTTTGGGTTTGATAATCCAACCGTCATGGTAATGACAGACCGTAAGGATTTGGATCGGCAGATTACCAATACATTCCGAAATATTGGACTAAAGAATGTCAATCAGGCTAGTAGTGTTAGACATCTGGATAAACTACTAAGAAACGATTATGGAGGTATTATCACTACCATGATCCAGAAGTTCCAGGAGACTGATCCATCCAGTGAAGAAACTAATGATCAAACAGAACAGGAAGAACTATCCAATCAGCTAATTGAAAAGCAAATAGAAGGCAAAGTACTAACCAAAATCACCAAAGAATTACAGGGAGGGAAATGGGTAGAGGTTGGTAGAGAATCCATCAATTTAGAAGAACTATCCAGTAAGGAAAACCTCTATATACTTGTTGATGAAGCTCACAGAAGCCATTATGGTTTCATGGCA
>JAVKCG010000050.1:0-423 GCA_040222875.1 Cyclobacteriaceae bacterium
CGAAAAAGCAGGATTCAAATCATTCAGAACTGTGGCAAGAACTATCCAAAACCACTACCTCAGCATATTGAACTTCTTTGACAACAGATCCACTAATGCTTCCGCTGAATCTTTCAATGCCAAGATCAAAGCCTTCAGAAATCAATTTAGAGGGGTCAGAAATGTCGAATTCTTCCTATTTAGACTAGCTAATATTTATGCTTGAAAAACGTAATCCCCCAGAAATACGGATTGATCCCAAATATTATCTGGTTGCGTGATCGCCTAATATGGTTTAGGCATAAAAAAACCCTTACCAATTAAATGATAAGGGTTAATAAAAGACTGGCAACGACTTACTCTCCCACCTGTTACGGCAGTACCATCAGCGCTGGTGGGCTTAACTTCTCTGTTCGGAATGGAAAGAGGTGGACCCCACCGCAA
>JAVKCG010000051.1:0-1709 GCA_040222875.1 Cyclobacteriaceae bacterium
ATGGCTTTTCCAAAATTATTGTGGTTGACAACAATTCCGAAGATGATACAGTTGCGCAACTCAAAAGTAGGTTTCCTGAGGTGGTAGTTTTGAGAATGAAAAAAAATGTAGGTTTTGGCAGAGCCAATAATGCGGGCATACAATATGCATTAAAGAGTGGTGCCGAGGGTGTTTTCTTATTGAATCAAGATGCTGAAACTACTGATGGAACTATTCAAGGTCTTGCGGAATTCTCCTCGAGTAACCCCGAGTTTGGTGTCATAAGCCCGATGCATTTCAATGGAGAAGGTACTGGGTTAGACTATATGTTTGCCCAACATTTGAGTAAAAAAACCAATGCTAACCTGTTATCCGATTTCTTTCTCCAGAACATTGATAGGTCGTATGAAGTTGGCTATGTGAATGCTGCTGCTTGGTTTATAAGTGAGCGATGTTTGAGAATGGTGGGCGGGTTTGATCCAATGTTTTTCATGTATGGAGAAGATGCAAATTACTTACAAAGGCTGAAGTATCACGGTTTCAAATTAGCCATTATTCCTGAAGTAAAAATCCGCCACCACCGCTCGGCTAATACCGATAAGTGGAACTATGAGCTATTTAGTGATAGGTATTTCAGTGTTTTGGAAAGCAGCATTAAGGGTGATTTTGGGAATGTTTTGGTAGACAAGAGCCTGTTTTATCTTCTACTGAAAGCTCTGCTGAAATTGATATTAAGGCCTGGGCATAACAGGTTAAAAGAATTAATATTGCTGAGAAAGTGGGCAAAAGAGATAGCAAGGAGTAGAGAGGGTAATAAGAAGGGAGCATCTTATTCATTTAATGATTATGTCTCATACGATCTAAGTTAAACTCCTTAGTCTGGGCATATCCAAAAAGAAGTTGATGGAAAAGAGAACCTCATGTACTAGTTTCATTAAGTGCGAGGCGTTAGGGAATTAGTAGTACGTACTAAAATTTCCTTCTTTAAGTAGGACGGGTTGATGTGAGAATTTTTCTAAATAAGATGTTCAGCATTTTCTGTGATTATATCAAATCCGTAGTTGTCATGTTCTCTGAACTTCCTAATTTGTAAATCTTTGCGATATTTGGGAAAGCTGAAATTTGAAATAATTTATACATTTTCTGACATACATTTTAGACCCCACAGTATTTGATTTCTCACAAGCATAAGGCAATTTTTATACATATACCAAAATGTGCTGGTACGTCAGTTGAAAAACTATTAGGTGTTGGTTACAATGAAAATTCACCTGATCGTTGTAGTCTGTATGGATGGGATTCAGAAAAACAGCTTCACTTACACCATGCGACAGCTGAACAGCTCCTTGATTTTGGTTTAATCGATGAAGAGACGTGGAACTCATATTTCAAGTTCACTTTTGTTAGAAATCCATGGGATCGAGCCTATTCGGATTATTTTTGGATGATGCATGATCAACGCGTAAAAGATTCATTTGATCAGTTTTTATTGAAAAAAGGTGCATTTTATAAATGCCTTAATGATCAAACTTCTTCCTCTTACCGAGGGGACCATATGACTTGTCAATTGGATTATATCACTGTGTATGGAAAAATTGCAGTTGATTATATCGGTAATGTCGAATCATTCCAGAATGATCTTCAATACATTGGTGAAACTATAGGATTGCAAATTGATGCAATTCCACATAATCGAAAATCAAACAATTTGAAGTTCAAACATTACAGTC
>JAVKCG010000052.1:0-1751 GCA_040222875.1 Cyclobacteriaceae bacterium
GACGCCAAATGGTTCAACCACTCTTTATGTCAATGATAAGCTCGTAGTACTAACCGATAAGAAAGAAATCCTTGATGATGTATATGTTGCTCTTGGAATTAATTAGTCCCTGAAATTCACTGAGTATGAACTATATGACAGGCTGTTTTCCCAAAGAAAATTCCAGAGAGTAATGTTATGGGAAAAGTGTATTTTTGTATCAAATTATTCATATCAAAAATTGGGTGACTTTAAAAAAATAGGGGCAATTTCATCGCTGGTCATATACTTTATGGCCATTGGGTTGAACTATGTTACCAGTTTTGAATCATCCAGTCAAAAAACGAACGGGTCAGATTGGTTTGAACTAAATGATTTAAAGGATCATTACAATCATACGGTCCCAGTCAAATTTTCGCTGGCCATTCAGGTAAAGCCTTCAGCGCAACCGTTTCCTACCGGGGAAACTCAAATATGGGCCTACCAGCAAACGCAATCATTTTATTTTGATCAACTCTTTAGCAGGTTGTCTTCCGACATGCTCAATCTTTTGATTGAACAAAAAAAGGCAGACTTGTTATATTCCTTTCATTTTTTTCTATAACATCACCAGTCCCCTCCGAAGGCATTCAAACTGCCACTACTACATATTGAACTTATTCAGCGATTATTTTATCCCTGCTGAATAACCCATCTTAAAAAATTAGATCATGGAATTTACAACCATAATTGGCCTGGTTGCAATAGCCCTGTGCATTATACCATTCAGGCTTATGCACAAAAGCAAAAAGAAACGCCAAACTGAATTAGTAGACGGTTTAAGGGCTGTCGCAGACTCCTACAACTGCGAATTGGCCGCCCTGGACTGTGGTATTGAATTTTCGATTGGAATATCCTCAGCAAAGAACTATGTCTTCTTTTATAAGAAAAGTAAAGAGACAATTACAGAACAATGTGTCCCATTGAAAGCAATTAGAAAATGTCAGGTGGAAACTAAAAAAAGATCTGTAAAAGCGACAGGAGATGCTGAAGCAGTAATTGACAGACTGGAGCTTGCTTTTATTCCGAGGGATAAGAGTATAGCTCCAAGTCGATTTGTTTTTTTTGATTCTGATGAACATTCTCAACTTAACGGAGAATTTCCTCTTATTAAAAAATGGGAAAATATTGTCAATAATTCACTTCGGGAAAACAGTATGCAGACTGTCAGGTCTTGAACTTTCAAGTTCAAACCCTTTGAATTAAGAACATCCCGTTAATTGTTGTCTCTTCAAATTAGATTGGATGGAACTGATTTGCTCTTTGGCTGAGTAAGTCAGTTCTATTTTGTTACGTATGGCAACTTAAGCCAAAGCACTTTACATTCAGGAGGACAGACACTTAGCTCCTCTCTTAAGAAAAAGACTTTTAAACCCTATCTTTATGTGAATGAACTCATATCAATCTCCTCTATCGTGTTTCATCCCAAGGACAATTTCCACATCAGCACCTGACCTTCAACAAAAGCAATCAACAATTCACTTTTTTCAATGGAAAGCAAAACCGAACAGCCAAACAGCTTAACTCATGAATGTTTATCTTTTGCTAGCTGCCATTTTATGTATCCTTTTAGGGATGGCTCATTCAGTACTCGGAGAGCTCCTCATCTTTAAAGATAAAAGAACCAAAAGAAGCATCATTCCAGGCAAATCAGGACAGGACTTAAAAGGCCGACATTTACGCATCCTTTGGGCCACATGGCACCTTGTCTCCATTTTTGGTTGGGTTATAGC
>JAVKCG010000053.1:0-863181 GCA_040222875.1 Cyclobacteriaceae bacterium
TAATAAACGATAGTCGATGCATAGAAGTAATAAATGAGTTTACCGCATTAAGTGATTCAGAAGATATCATTTCGTATAGCTGGGATTTTGGTGATGGCACTACTTCGAATGAACAAAATATCTCCCATCAATTTGCTAGTGTCGGCACCTACACGATATTTCTTGATGTTATTGCCTCAAATAGATGTAGCAATAGATTTACCAAATCCATCCCCATTTACTCTGAACCACAAGCTGATTTCACATCCCAAGACGGCGTTCTGTGTAGTCTTGACCCTATCCTCTTCACCAACCTAACCGACTCAGTAGCACCAGATTCAGTCATCACCTACACCTGGAATTTCAACAATGAAGGGATAAGAGTGGCCAAAGACACCTCTTTCATCTTTGAATTTGGAGGATTGAAGGATGTGACTTTAACGGCCGAAATACCTGGATGTGACGCTTCGATTACCAAATCATTAGATGTAAAATTTGGCCCCAATACGGATTTCGAATTTGAAGATGCCTGCCTTGGGGATGTAACGGAATTTAATAACCTCTCCACTGGAGATAACATTGTAGGCCAGACTTGGACGTTTGGTGATGGAGGATTTTCTTCCAATCAAAATGTGTTGTATGCTTATCAGGATATTGGTCAATATGGGGTTTCATTGGCTGTGGAAAACGACTTGGGCTGTGTGGTGACCAAACTGGATACTATACAGGTTGGAGCTATCCCCAAAGCCGGGTTTATAGCAGACCTGGCATGTGTGGGTGCTGAAGTACAATTAACGGATACCTCAAGGGTGGATTCAGCTAATATTGTACAATGGCACTGGGACTTTAAAAATGACAGTGTGTCGCAGATGCGTGATCCAATTACTGTGTTCTATAATGAGGCAGATTTTGAAGTTGAATTAATTGCTACTTCCAATTTCGGATGTGCAGATACCGTGGTTCAAACAATCAATGTACAACCAGCACCCGCACCTAATTTCAGCTTTCAACTGGATTGCCTTGGAGAACTGTCATCATTCAAAGATGAGACAATCATCGATGCTGACAATCCAGTTAGTAGCTATCTCTGGTTAATTGAAGATCAGGCATATTCTGTCCAAAACCCTCAACATACTTTTGAAACTCCAGGCCCTATTGAAGTAACCTTAGTTTTGAATACTTCAAATAAATGTGCGGTCACCTCAGTGCAGATGATAGACGTTCCGGCCTTGCCAATCCCCGAGTTTAGCATTACCACGGCATGTGAAAACAGTCCAACGCTATTTGAAGACCAGAGCCTCGATGAAGGCGACCCCATTATTTCGAGGACATGGAATTTTGATGGCCTTGGCGTTGCCAATGGTGAGGTCGCAGAATTTGTATTTCCAGAGCCAGGCAGTTACAATGTGAGCTTAACAACGACATCAACACTTGGTTGTACCGCTTTCATTGGTAAAACGATTGAGGTGAGCCCTCAACCAGAGGCGGGATTCGTACCCTCTACTTTGTTAGGACCGCCGCCGCTCAATGTAAATTTCAATAATCAATCAGGTGGTACTACAAGTTTTGAATGGTTCTTAAATGATAACGAAACCCCTTTTAGCGGAGAGGAAAATGCTTCGATACTATTTGAGTCAATTGCCGATTACGATATTTCTTTGGTAGCCTACAATGAATTTGGATGTACCGATACACTCACTCAGGTGATTGAAGTTTTGATACCAGAGACTGATCTAATATTGAATGAGGTAATTCCGGTCGCCAACAATGGAAAAATCAATATTGTGCTCAAAGGCAGAAACCAAGGCACCATACCGATAAATGGTTTTGACATTGAAATTAACATTGAAGACGATAACCCAATTATTGAGCGGTTTGATGAGATCATTACTAAAGGTCAACCATTTGTTCACACGCTTGGATTTAGTTTACCGGAAGAGTCAAATAGGGTTGACTTTATCTGTGTAAACCTCAAAACAGATGTAGATGAGATTTATACTGACAACAATCAGGGCTGTATCAATTTTACTCCTCAATTTATTGTTAGGGGGCCATTTCCTAATCCGGTAGATAACCTCCTGAGATTAAATGTGCTGTTACCAGACGTCAATGATGGAATTACTATTTCTATTTCGGATGTATTTGGGAAAGTATTGGTTGCTGAAAGTTTTGGAGATGTTCTGGAAGGCCTAAACATTTATGATTTCGATGTTTCCAGCTACTACCAGGGAATATATCTTGTAAGAATAGAGTATGAAGGCAGAGAATTTGTCAGGAGAATCAGAAAGAAATGAATCCCTTCAATACAAGCCCACGTCTTAGGCAAAACTTCTAGGTGAAATATCCAAACAAGGATAAGTTTGCTCCATGTTAAATCAGCAATCTATTTTGATCACAGGTGGGTCAGGTTTTTTCGGACAAAACTTTGTCCGATATGTACTCAAGAAATATCCTGACATTGGTAGGGTTATCATATTCTCGAGGGACGAATTGAAGCATTTTGCGATGTCGCAAGACGAGGTCTTTAATGATCCCAGGATTGAATTTGCAATTGGTGATATCCGTGACCTGGAGAGATTAAAGAAGGTAAGCAGAAATGTTGATTTTATCGTTCATGCCGCGGCGCTAAAACAAGTATCTGTAGCAGAAAAAAGCCCATATGAATTTATCAAAACAAACATCATAGGCTCTCATAACGTCATTGAGGCATCGATTGAAAATAATGTGAGCAAGGTTGTCTCTATTTCTACTGAGAAGGCATCTAGCCCAGCTGGACTATATGGGGCCACAAAGTTATGCAGTGATAAGCTTTTTACTTCCCAACACAATCATTCCTATGATAATCAAACCACCTTTAGCGTTGTAAGGTATGGAAATGTCATGGGCTCTACAGGGTCAGTAATACCATTTTTTTTGAGAAAAAGAGAGGAAGGTAAACTACCAATTACTGATGAAAAGATGACAAGATTTAATATCACTTCTAATGAGTGTTCTGAATTGGTTTTAACAGCATTGGAAAAATCTATTGGAGGTGAGATTTTTGTGCCAAAACTGCCTTCGTTTAACATTACAGATCTATCGGATGCAATCTCTCCGAATGCCTTAAAAAGGATAATTGGAATTCGACCAGGAGAGAAATTACATGAGGAAATGATTTCAACTTGTGATGCTTCAAGAACTATCGATGTGGGTCCATATTTCGTAATAACACCAAATGATTCGGTATCATATCAGGATCATCATAAAGGTGTAAATGTTAAGCCTGGATTCAGTTATTCCTCTGAATCTAATGATGACTGGATGACAGTTGAGCTTATACGTGAATTAATTCGCAAGCATATCGACCCAGATTTTGAGCCACTTTAGTATCATCCCAAACAATAATTCAAAAATTACTCCTCAATGCCACGATAAAGTTTCTTCCCGGAGCACTGATACCGGATGAGTACGGCCTGTAATGTTTATCAAAGATATTTTCGATACCACCATTAATCTGTAAGTGTCTTGTGATTTGATACGACCCCCGGATGTTTAGCGTTCCCCATGCCAGCGATCCATCGGCTGTATATAGGTGGGTTTTGTTTTGCTCACTGGGGGCAAGGTCAGCAAAAGACCTCTTGCCATTATACCTTGCAAATAATTCAGCTTTAATCTTTTTTGCGGCATAGGTCAACGACGTTTGACCAAATAGAGGTGTTGTATGACGCAACGGAACGTTTTCGATTTTATCCTCCCCATCCGTAAATGTTAAGCTTGATGATAAAGAAAAATGTTCTGAGAGGTCAGAATTTAGGCTTAAACTGAAACCATAGATATGGGCCTCACCAACATTAACTTCTGCTTGCACCCTGCTTAAAACTCCATCATAAACAATTGAATCTTGTCCGTTAAATTCAAAATCCCTCCTAACAATCGCATCATTAAGAATTGTATAAAATCCAGTAATTCCTAACTCCACTGTTTCAGCAAACCGCTTTTTGGCACCTAGTTCAAAGTTGTAAGTGTACTCCGGATTAAGATCACCATTTGGGACAACAACATTTCCAGGTTCAGAATCAAATATTTTACCAGCATCATCCACATTGGGTGACCTGAAACCGGTTGAAAAAAGTGCATTTAGTTTCACTTTATCTGAGGGTTTAAAAACCAATCCTGTGGATCCGTTCAACGAACCATTTTTAATATCAAGTTTGTCAAATGGGAAGTTAAAAAAGCTATCATTTTCGAAAGTGGAATTCAAAGTGACATGGCTATATCGAACCCCCGATGAAAGAATGAGGTTTTCCTTTATGTTCCATTTATGGCTTAGATAGGCTGCGAATGTTTCATACTTATTTCCCCCGGATGGATACCTGGTGCTTGTGGGGGTTACTTCGCCTGTTTCAATATTTTCCTGGTTGGCAGTGGAAACGACATCATTATTGGTGTATTCAACCCCATAAAAAAGTTGATGTGACTGATTGATTACCTTATCGAAATCAAGGTTTAAAGTGATTATATCGAGGTTTTCTGTTCTATGGCGCAAGATGTCGCTTTGAAAATCCCTGTCGTGACGGCTTTCCTCAAAATCCTGATACGAGAAAGTTAGCCTTCCCTGATCAAACAAGGCATTTTTTCTAAAATAGTTCAACTTTAGACTGTTCATTAAAAATCTCTGAGGCCCATAGTACCATTCAGCGCTTCTAGGCTCACCGTTCCGCTCTTCAATTAACCTGTCGTAGCGGGGCACATCTGACGATGTTGTATAGTAAAATTGATATTGGATGTCGCTGAAATCGCTCAACCGCCATTTGAATTTCTGCAAAAAATTATATTGCCAGTAACCAGAAAATTTTTGAACGTTCTCGTCTTTATTTTCCTTGATCACATCTGCTCCATTCTCCCTTTGAACAAATTGCTCCCGTTTACCAAAGTCCGGGAATTCATCTGTTCTGTTGGATCCCGTTCTTAAATCATCATAATCGCTTACAGAAAAACTTGAAAGGCTTGAGAACTTCTTGCCACCAATATTTAAATGTACATGGCCGGTTTTTTCGTTGTTGGCTGATGAGTACCGTGTGAAGGCTTGCCCAAAGATCAACGGCTTGTTATCACTGCTAAACTCCGGATCAAGGGTATGGAAATCCATAACACCACCTAAAGCATCACTGCCGTATATCACAGAGCCTGGACCAAAAACAACCTCAGCACCCTCCAACACATTTGGGTCAACCTGAATCAGGTTTTGAAGATTGCCCCCTCGAAATATTGCGTTGTTCATACGTATGCCATCAAGCACAATAAGCACTGAATTTGCGGCAAATCCCCGCATCATTGGGCTACCGCCACCAAGCTGGCTTTTTTGAACGAAAACCTGCCCAGACGCCTCCAACAAATCAGCTGCTGTTTGTGGATTGTTAAACTCGACCTGACGAGGGCCTATTGCAGTGATCTCGTTCGCAATTTCTGATTTGTCCTGTTCCCACTTATTTGCTGAGATAACCACTTCATCAATTTGGATAACTTTCTCAGCCAGATATATCTTAAAATTCTTATCGCTTATTTCCTTAAAGGTGGCGGTGCGTTGTTGATAGGATGGATGCTGAAAAGTTAAAATGTCATCGGTATTGAAAACGGAAGCATCAAGTTTACCTCGGCTATTTGTAGATGCAGACTCAAATTCACTTGTGGAGTAGACCAAAACATCAGCGATGGGTTCGAGGTTAGTTTCATTAAGTACCTGGAGTGTCTGTCCAAAAATTACGCTGTTGAAAACCAACATTATTACCACTAAAAAAGACTTCTGCATCAAATTTTTACCTTATTTAATTAAGCGGCGAAACTATAGCAAAAACCATGCAGCCAAGTAGAGTCGAGACCAATGATGCAACAGTTATATTCATTATTCCATCAGCGGTGATTTTGCGGTTTTGATTACAGAAAAGAACATCTAATTTGAACTGATGAAATGGATTAAAAGGGTTGCGGCCCTAGTCATCGGACTGGCTTTGACAATCTTTGCATTGATCTCTTTCCTAAGCGAGGCATTGCCGGAAGGGGTTGAAGGGCCAGAGGCTGAGGCATTGGCCGATAAGATGCTTGCTTCCGTTAATGCCAATGCATGGAACGAAACGGGGGCAATCAGTTGGAACTTTGATGATCGCCAACAGCACATATGGGACAAAAAAAGACATTTGGCTCAGGTAACTTGGGGTGATAATATCGTTCAAATCGACATTAACAACCGAACAGGGGTTGTTATAAAGGGAGAAGATAAGGATGCGACATTTTGCAAAAAAGCATGGCGGTATTGGGCAAACGATTCTTTTTGGCTGAACCCCGTGGTTAAAATCCATGATACTGGAACATCCCGAAAATTAGTTTCAGTAGATGGCGAAGTTGGATTACTGGTTACTTATTCTGCTGGTGGGGTTACACCTGGGGACAGCTATTTATGGCTGGTCGATGATAACGGCCTACCCTATAAGTGGAAAATGTGGGTATCCATTATTCCGATTGGTGGTATTTCAACCACCTGGGAGAATTGGATTGAAACCTCAACTGGGGCACTAATCTCTACGAAACATTCCAATTTTCTTACATTGAATATACTGGATGTACAGGCTGCTGTTAATATTGATTCATTAACCGGAAATGATATTTTCAAGCCACTAATTGAAGGGAGCTTTGAAAAATTCAAGTTCTGACGCTGCCTTACTCCACATAATTAACATAGTGCTCCCATTTCGCTAAAACACTTTTAAAGTCTTCAGGAAGTGGGGCTTCAAACTGTACATGCTCACCTGTCTCCGGATGAATGAAACCCAAAGTGCCAGCGTGTAATGCCTGCCTGGGAATCATTTTGAAGCAATTTTCAACAAACTGCTTGTATTTTGTGAAAACTGTTCCTTTTAGGATCTGATCCCCTCCATAAGTGGAATCATTGAAGATTGGGTGGCCTAGATATTTCATGTGTGCCCTTATTTGGTGAGTCCGGCCGGTTTCCAGGTTACACTGGATAAGGCTTACATACCTGATATTTCTGACAGTCTTATAATGGGTTACCGCTCTTCTACCATACTCTCCATCTGGAAAGGCTGTGGTAATTCGGCGGTCTTTCAAGCTCCTGCCAAGATTAACGTTAATAGTGCCGTTTGGCGGATCAGGTTCGCCCCATACCAAAGCAAAATATGTGCGCTCAATAGAGTGATCGAAAAACTGTTTGGCCAGATGGGTCATTGCTTTTTCAGATTTGGCTATCACCAAAAGACCAGAAGTGTCTTTGTCAATTCTGTGCACCAAACCCGGCCTGCCGTCATTGTTAGGCATGGTGGGTAAGTTTTGAAAATGATAAACCAACCCATTGACCAGTGTTCCACTCCAATTTTGACAAGCAGGGTGCACCACCATTCCTGCAGGTTTGTTTACTACTAAAAGGCTATCATCTTCGTAAACAATGTTAAGCGGTATTTTCTCAGGTTTCACTTCATCATCCCTTGGAGGCTGAGATAGAAAAACTGTTACAACATCGTCTGGATGGATTTTATAATTCGGTTTAATTGGCGCATCATTTACCAAAACCTGGTTTGCCTTAATGCCATCCTGGATTTTATTTCGGCTAACATTAGGCAGGCGGTCGTTCAAAAATTTATCTATCCTAATGAGCGACTGTTTGGGATCAGCAACTATTCTGAAGTGCTCAAATAACTCATCATCTGTTTCATGATCTATGTGTTCATGTGCGTCCATCGGTTCAAAATTAGTTGATATCGGAATGGAAGTTCATTTTTAACTTTAACCAATGCTGCCTGATGAATCAAGGGCTGTGATTGAGGAAATCGTAGACCCCATATTTAATGTTGCTGATATTCAGGTCTTTTTGAAAAGGGAAGACTTAATCCATGATGAAATTCCCGGGAATAAATGGCGAAAACTGAAGTACAATCTTGAAGAAGCAAAGCGCCGGGAGCACACTAAAATTTTGACTTATGGGGGTGCTTTTTCCAACCACATCGCTGCGGTTGCAGCTGCCGGTAAAGTTTATGGCTTTCAGACAATCGGCATAATCAGGGGAGAAGAACTTAATGGGAATAATCCAACATTGACCAAGGCAAGCGATGATGGCATGTCTTTACATTTCGTTTCCAGATCAGATTACAGGCAAAAAAATTCACAGGAATTCATGGCTGATTTGGTGGATCAATTTGGCGAATTTTATGAAATCCCCGAAGGTGGTACAAATCATCGGGCGGTTAAAGGTTGCCAGGAAATCCTGGATTCTTGCCAGGGTTTTGATGTGATCTGTTCCCCTGTTGGTACCGGTGGTACGATTGCCGGATTAATTCTATCAGCAGGCTCTGGACAAAATGTTTTAGGCTTCCCAGCTTTAAAGGGAGATTTTATAAATGGAGAGCTTGAAGAGTTGTTAGAAAATTTTGGCGAATGCCCTCAAAGTCAATGGAGCCTGATGACTAATTATCATTTTGGTGGTTATGCTAAATACACCACTGAATTGATCAAGTTTATTAACCGTTTTAAAAAAGAACATGTCATCCAGCTTGACCCAATCTACACAGCTAAAATGATGATGGGCATTTACGATCTAATCAAAAAAGGCTATTTCAAACAGGGCACCAAAATTTTGGCAATACACACTGGCGGTCAGCAGGGCATCCAAGGTTTCAATTTCTTAAATGGCGGTTTAATTGATTTCGAATAACTGAAAACATTATCTTTGCACCATCTAAGAAATGGAGCGCAAATACTTCGAATTCGATAAAAATTACCTACTCAGGGAAGCACAAACCGCTTCAAGGGAATATTTGCTCCAGTCGCTCATAGAAAGAGTGAAGGAATATTACCTGGCTTATCATAACCCACTTGGCCTTGTTGATGACACCATAATTAAGATTAAAGCTGCCAGTGGATTTGACGTTTCCGATTTCGAAGAATTTTACAATGAGCTGGCCGCTGTCTACAGGTATAAGTTCGGTGAGGTTCAGTTGGAGTTTTTATGGGATGGCACCTCCCACTTTGATAAGTATCGAAAAGAGTGGAAAGAAGGCTTTTTTAAGTGGATCGAAGAATTGTGCTGCTATGAATCGTTTATAAAAGCAGTTTTTGAATTAACAGTCTTCAGAACACAGTTCACGAGGCCAGAATTGGCTCAGACAAGATTAAAAAACATTATCTCACAGCATTTCGATATTAAAGTGTATGTCTATAGGGGCATAGTGAACCGGATGTCGGTAGCCTGATCAAAAGTACCTCACTTCAAAAGTTTCATATCCTCTTAATTCTTCATCAACCACTTCAACCTTATCAACGCTTGCCTGTGATGGTCCTTGATGGCACCAATCAATCATCTGATTGATCTTATCCTCATCTCCTTCTATCTGCATTTTCACAGAGCCATCTTGTTCATTCTTCACCCAGCCCTTAAGTCCAAGTGTTTGAGCCTTGGTCTTTGTTGAGGCCCTGTAAAAAACGCCTTGCACTCTGCCAGTTACCCGCACTGCTTTACAAATCATTCTTCCGATCCGTTGAAATTAATCAGGTGTACTTTATTCGAAACTATTTGGCCCTTGGTCATCCCTCCAACAATCATCAAATCCCCATTTGACAACTCTGCAATCCCCCTTAAATCCATCGCCTCTGGAACTTGAAATTCGGCCAACTTCATTTTCCCATTTTCTGAATTGAAAAATCTGGCAGTTGTTACAGGGTTAACTTTTTCTCCTGTGTAGGCAATACCATTGTAATTGTAAGATTTCGATGATCCTCCAATCCAATGGGGTTGACCATTGATTTCAATGGCAGCAGGGCGGTAAATTCTGGCGAGATCTGATTCGGCAGCCTCCCACTCAATATCAAGAGGATTTTCCGGATTGATGTGGCCAATCCTCAAATATGATTTTATCGGGAAATTGCCATCTTCCCTGTTCCCAGCCCCACCCAGAAAATAGATGTCATCATCAACAATCACCCCGGACGAACCAAATACTTTCCAATTTGCCTCATCCGGCAGTGACGTGGCATAATGCCAATGTTTACCCGGGGTGTAGACCTGAACTGTGTTGACATTCAGGCTATCACTCCAACCTGTAGCTACGTATATAAGGCTGTCCTGCCAAACCGCTTGCACATGGTCATCGATAGGCGTGGGCAGGTCAGCACCATCTTCCAAAAATTGATCAGTTGAGGGATCGTAAATGTGGACTTTGGCCGACGACTTCTCATGGCCATCAGGGAAGACATAATAACCTCCGATGATGTAAATCTTACCCTTAACCACAGATGCGGCCGATGCGATTTTGCCCATCGTATCGGGGAGAGAAGCGATTTCTGTCCACAGGCTTTCTTCGACAGAATATTTGAATGACCTCAAAGTGATGTCTACATGGGTTTTACCTGTACCAATGCCACCAAATGAGTAGACATAATCCTTTCCATCAACCTGGATACCAACGACGGCATTGTTGGAAACTGCCATTGGCATATCGGGAGGGTCGAGGGGTTTTGAAACCTCACAACTGAGGAGCGCAAACGCTAGCAGTATTTTCGGGAAATTTTTCATGTTCTCATCACTTCCAATTGGTTGAGCGACCTTGATAAACCGCATTTAATCTAAAATTAACAATTAATCTGTCACAAGATGTGGATGCAGTCGTATGTAATGGTTGCCTTGGAAATAGACTGAATGGACCTACTAACTAGCTTCTACCGATTCCTGTCAATTGACGTTTGGGGTGGCCTCCCTGCTGTTTTCCAAAGGGAGATTTCCCGGCTCTATACCTCTATCTATAGTACCTCATGGTCACGGTTGATCATTGAACCTTACTGTCGGCACCATTATACTGACCCTGATTATTTAAAACAGTTTAAGCCAGCCAGTGGAGCATCGACTTACCAAAATTTCCAGGACTTCTTTTCAAGGGAGTTTGTGGAACCGCCAAAAGTTGAAACAAAATATGCCTGGCCTGCGGAAGGGCTTCTGTGTGAGGCTGGTCAGGTTGCTGATTTTGATTTGGTAAAAGTAAAAGGTGAGCACCGACATCTGAGAGCTATTTTTAACGTAACCGAAAACCAGCTTCCAGACGATTATTACTACGCCAACATTTTTCTGCATAACAACAATTATCACCGCATCCATGCCCCGGTAAGCGGTTCAATTCAAAAAATTGAGGTAATCAAAGGCGACCTGGTCTTACTCCGGCCTTGGATTTATAAGCATGATCCCTCACTGCCTGCCCTTAGAAATGAGCGGGTAAACATCGAAATCGCTGATGAATGGGGCAGAACCTGGTTTCTGTCAATTGTTGGAGGTCCGGCAGTGGGCACTATTAAGCTACCACAAGGCATTGCTGAAGGCTGTCAAATTGATGTAGGTGAGGAGATAGCCACATTTCTATTGGGATCTACCTGTTGCATGGCTGGGCCAGAACCAATTGTATCTGCTGAGGTGGGTGATCAGGTGAAGGTTGGTGAACTGTTGTAGCACAGCGATGTAACTTCTAATGTAGTTTTGCAGGCTTAAATGCACCAAAACCACTATTTCCTTAAGCACCTTGCTTCTGAGCTAAACTCCAAACTCAATGGGAGTACACTTGAAACCTGCTTTTCTCAAAATAAAGATGAGCTCATTTTGGGCTTTACCGCTCAGTCCGATGATTTCTGGATTAAAGCTGACTTATCGGAAAATGGTATTTTGACATTCCCTCGAGATTTTAATAGGGCAAGAAAAAACAGTGTCGACTTATTTAATGAATTGATGGGCTTGCAAGTAGACTGGGTGGAGGTTTTCCATAACGAAAGGGCTTTCAGAATTTGTTTTGAAAACGGGTATGACCTGGTTTTCAAGCTTTTTGGAAAATGGAGCAACATCATTCTTTATCAGAAACAGCAAATTCAAAAACTATTTAGAGAGAACCTCAAAAACGACCTTAACCTTGACTTTGACAGCCTGAACCGTGAGCTGCCCCAAACCAGGGAAGATTTCATTAAGGCCAATGGCGATTTGCAATTGATCTATCCAACTTTTGGCAAAGTGGTAAAAACGTATTTGGATAATTCAGATTACTCCAATAAAAGCCTTGAGGAGCAATGGCAAGCTGTTCAAGATGTGATATCTGGACTCAATAAGCCAGAATTTTTCTTAGTTGAATTATCTGGCAAGCCACATTTATCGCTTCTAAAATTTATGAACGTCATAGCCACATATAAAAGCGCCATGGCAGCGTTGAATGGCTACCACCGACATTACATCGGCACTTACCTGTTTGGAAAAGAGAAGCAACAGGCACTTTCAAAAGTTGATTCTGAAATAAAGAAAACTGAGAGTTACATCCAGAAAACTTCAAGAAAGGTTGATGAAATCTCGAACCGCAATTACAGCCAGCTTGCTGATGTACTCATGGCAAATCTGCATCAAATTGAACAAGGCAGTTCGCAAATAGAACTTGATAATTTTTATACCGGAGAGAAAGTCAAAATCAAGCTTAACAAAAAACTGTCAACTCAAAAAAACGCTGAAAGGTTTTATCAGAAAAGTAAGAACCAGGGGATTGAGATTAAGAATTTAAAAGGTTCAATTACCATCAAGACTGAGCTACTCGATGAATTGAAAATCAAGCGGGAAAAAATTGATGCCTGTGACAATTTGAGGCAACTTCATACCCTTATAGAGGATCATTCGAAAAAACAAAAAGTCGAAACTGTCAATCTTCCTTACAACCAGTTCGAAATTGACGGGTTCAAAGTTTTGGTTGGTAAAAATGCCAAAGCGAATGATCGGCTTACACTGGCCCACACTCACAAGGACGATCTGTGGCTGCATGCCAAAGATGTTAGTGGCTCTCATGTGGTGATCAAATTTCAATCCGGGAAACCATTCCCAAAACCAGTTATCGAAAAAGCAGCCCAGTTGGCCGCCTGGTTTTCAAAAGGCCGGAATTTCCCGCTATGCCCCGTGATCCATACTCCTAAGAAATTTGTCAGAAAACCCAAAGGCTATGCACCAGGGCAAGTAAGGGTTGATAGGGAAGAGGTGATTTTAGTGGAGCCGAAGAATTTAGGATCGATCAACTAATCGGTGAAGATTTTAAGAAATTCGAAATACTCATTACCTGAATTTTTTCATGAACTGGATAGGTGTCGCTGCCTGGTGTAATGATGAAGTTTTGATCAGTTTTCAGGTCATCAATAGCATTCATTAGTCCTTTAGAAAGCTTCGGGGCATTGGTGTACTTGATTTCAACAACGGCGATTGGCTTATTACCATCAATTAACACCAAATCTGCTTCGGTGCCTTCATGGGTACGGTAAAAGGCAAAATCAAGATTTGAATTGATCAGAGAATTCTTCACTTGCATCAGAGCAAAATTCTCCCATGAATTACCCACGATTAAATCATTGATCAGCCCATCTTTCTTCTGGATGTTTATCAGTGCATGTAAAATCCCTACGTCTTTAAAGTAAATTTTTGGCGATTTGACCAGCCTTTTTTTGATATTGATATGGAATGGCTCAAGGACATCAATCAGAAATGAGTGCTCAAGAAAGGTCAGATACTTTTTGATGGTGGGCGATGTAACTCCCAAAGATTTAGCAAAAGTGGACGCATTCCATATTTGACCGACTGAACCGGTTAACATCCTTACGAACTGTGTGATCGTTCGGGTATCAGTAATTAAGCCAAGGTTTGGCAAATCCCTTTCTATAAATGTCCTGATAAACTGACGACGCCATTCGAGGCTTTCTACATCACTCCTAGCTAAAAATGACCTTGGGTAACCACCTCGCAACCACAATTGCTCTTGTTTATCAAATCCAACCTCATCAAGATCGAAAGTGGTTAGTTCATGATAGGCAATTCTCCCAGCCAATGATTCCGAGGAAGACCTAAGCAATGTCGGTGACGCTGACCCCAATAAAATAAATCGTCCTGATCTTCGGTCATCATCGATTAATGAACGTAGCAATGGAAACAGTTCAGGCATTCGTTGAACTTCATCAATGATAATCCGCTTGTCTTTGTTTGTCCTCAGAAAAAGTCCGGGATCAAATAGTTTTGCTAAATCGAGGTCTGATTCAAGGTCCAGGTAAATGGAGTCATCTGAGAGAAGGTTTTTAGCCAAAGTAGTTTTACCACATTGCCTTGAGCCAATTATGCCTACAGCAGGAAACTGTTGCAATAATTGGTTAAGTTTTTTCGTCTCTCTTCGGATAATCATCCCTGAAAATTAAAAATGATATTTTAATATTTCAGGGTAAATGTAATAAGTTGTCCCTGAAAACATAAAATGGCACTTTAAATATTCAAGGTAAAATTGTGGAATTGTCTCCCTCTCACCCCGGTCTGTGACCACAAACCACCATCTAAATTGACTATTGGCTTGAATAGATGATTTGAGTAAATTATCAGATTCAAATCCTGATTAAAATAGAAAACAAATCTAAAAACTCACTGTCAATGAGAGATTCAATAACCCAAAAAAAGCAACAATTTCTGGACAGATACAATAAACCCCGAACAGTTGAAAAGGCCGCATCGAAGGCAATATCCGCGGCAACTCAGCATAATTCTCTGTATTCAAAACAAATTAAAGACAAAGAGAAATTTCCAATACGAGAAGGGTGGACGCAATACCTTATTAAGCTTTCGGAAAAATTTAAAGTACAGGTTTCAGAGAGGAGCTATGAATCCGAAATATTAGCACTTAAGGATTCCATGAATCAACAATTCAAGAAATACTTCTTGGAAGTTGAACATCCGAAATATAGATATGCTGCGGGTTTTAGAATTTCACATTCACAGAAAAGTATAGGTGTTTTCCTCAAGCATTTATGGTGTATGGATAAAATAGTTACCCCTCCGCAATGTCCTGTTGATCGAATAATTCTTGAAAAAGCAGAAATAAAATATCAGAAAGCCAATTGGGCTTATGTTAATACGATAGAAGAGCATAGAAAAAAAATTGAACAATTGAAAGCATCGTCAGGACATTCAAATTTAGCAGAATGGGAGCTACTTATGTTCTGAAACAACAACGGGGTTATGAAAGAGAGCCTGCAAATCGTGGTTGAGCTTATCAAGTCTAAGGGCTTTAAAGCCATCATTTTGACATCATTAGATAATTATTCAAAATCTGAAATTGATATCGATTTAAAGCGACAAGTAGGAGCTATTGAATTTAATAAATCACTTGATTCAAGAAATCTATTCGATTTCTTCAAATTACATTCAGGCGGGTCGAAGCCCCTTATTCTGAGAGATGATTTGATACTTGAAAATGAGAATCTAATATCAATTATAGAAGGAGCAGTATGTAGATCTACAGATTCGGGCGACCATTGGACAATGTCGTTTGAGGATGAGGAATTTGTATTTAAAGGGCAGGTCATATTTTTCACTTCACTTAATGAATCGCAAATAAGGTCAAGCAGGAAGTTGTATTATGTTGTTAGGGATTCCGTTATAATTTGATTGGGTTTTACTTGTGCTCTTGCTCCCTATAATTCTCCCCAAACTCAACCTTAATGTGCTGTATGTGGTGTTCTGCCAACAAGAACAGCACAAAATTAAGTAAAACTTGCAGGGTGGTTTGTGGCAGATTCGAAGAATGTTGGGGCTGATTGAATTTTTCTACTCTTTTTTCAAAGACCCTTCGCTCTGTTCCAATTACCATTGGAACGCTGCTCTGGGAAAGGGATGAACTCTCAGGGAATACTTCGTTCCCCTTTTTCAGAAGGAGTCTGTCCTCAAGGCGGACGACTGATGAATCCTTGAAATGGAAATGAAATTGACCTAAATATGAATCGGCCTATTCTCAGTTGCAGCCAAGCAAGCTTCCTTAACTGCCTCCATATAGGTTGGGTGGGCATGTGACATCCTGGCTACATCTTCGGCTGACGCCCGGTATTCCATGGCTGTAACGCCGGCTGCAATCATATCGGCAGCCCTTGCCCCGATAATGTGCATGCCAAGAATTTCATCCGTATTCTTATCTGCTAATACTTTCACCAGCCCATCAATGTCCATGCTGGCCCTGGCCCTGCCAAGTGCTTTGTACGGGAATGAGCCAGTTTTATAAGCCCTGCCGTCTTCTTTTAGCTGTTCTTCGGTATATCCTACGGACGCAACTTCTGGCCATGTATAAACTACTCCTGGGATGAGCAAATAGTTGATGTGCGGTTTCTGCCCTACGATGGATTCCGCTACAAGGGTGCCTTCCTCTTCTGCTTTGTGGGCCAGCATCGCTCCTTTGATTACATCTCCTATTGCATAGATGTTAGGAACATTAGTTTGTAGATGGTCATTGACCTCAACTCTGCCAGCTTTATCTGTGGGGATGCCCACTTTATCAAGCCCCAGGCCATCTGTATAAGCTCTCCGGCCAATTGAAACCAGACAGTAGTCACCTTTTACTTCTACTTTTTCACCTTTGGTACTTTCAGCCTTCACCACAACCTCCTTTGCTGAAGTTTTGACTTCATAGACCTTATGGCTCAAAAGAAATTCAAAGCCTAACTTCTTAGTAGCCTTTTGAAGTTCTTTGCCCATGGTTTTGTCCATGGTTGGGATGATTGAATCAAGAAACTCAACCACTGTGATTTTGGACCCCAATCTGGCGTAAACTGAACCCAATTCCATTCCGATTACACCACCACCTATAATGATCATGTGCTTTGGAATTTCTTTGAGTTTCAAAGCCTCGGTACTCGTTATCACCCGTTTTTTGTCGATTTTAATAAACGGCAATGAGGATGGCTTAGAGCCTGTTGCGATAATTACCTTATCGGTTTCTATCTCCTCCTTTTTCTTTCCATCAACGATAATGGTGTTCTTATCTCTAAATGATCCGACACCATGAAAAACATCGATTTTGTTTTTCTTCATTAGGTAATCGATGCCATCGCAGGTGGCTTTCACAACGCCATCTTTACGCTTGATCATTTGACCTAAATCAGCTTTTGGCTTGTTAATATTGATACCATGCTCTTTAAACGTGGTTTCGGCATTATGAAAATGCTCCGTGGAATCAAGCAGTGCCTTTGACGGAATGCAGCCCACATTCAGGCAGGTGCCACCTAAGGTGTCATATTTTTCAATTATTGCGGTTTTGAGGCCTAGCTGGGCACACCTGATTGCAGCAACATAACCACCGGGGCCAGAGCCAATAACTGTAACATCGTATGACATGAGATTAAATTTTAGGTTGATTGAATTAAATGCCGATTAGCAATCTTGTGGGATCTTCCAAAAGCTCTTTTACCCTTACCAAAAAGCTCACTGACTCCCGGCCATCGATAATCCGATGGTCATAAGACAGGGCCAGGTACATCACTGGTCTAATAACAACTTCACCATTCTCGGCGATTGGCCGTTGCACAATATTATGCATACCAAGTATTGCAGATTGAGGGGCATTGATGATTGGTGTACTCAACATAGAACCAAAGATGCCACCATTGGTGATTGTGAATGTTCCACCCTGCATTTCATCGATACTCAACTTACCGTCCCTTGCCCTGGTGGCTAATCTGATGATTTCTTTTTCGATTCCCTCAAATGAAAGTTTTTCTGCATTTCGAATTACAGGAACAACCAAACCGCGAGGGGTAGAAACAGCAATTGACACATCGCAATAATCGCTGTAAACCATCTCTTCGTCATCAATTTGGCCATTTACCGCCGGCCACTCCTGCAGGGCTATGCAGCATGCTTTAGTAAAGAATGACATGAAGCCAAGGCCAACTTCATACTTCTCCTTAAACTTCTCTTTGTATTTACTTCTGATGTCCATGATGGGCTTCATGTTCACCTCGTTGAATGTGGTGAGCATGGCAGTTTCATTCTTTACTGAAACCAGCCTTTTAGAGATGGTTTTTCGCAAACTGGTCATCTTCTCTCTCCTCTGACCTCGTTCTGAAGAATCTGTTGAAGCAGGTTGTGATTCTGAAGCCGTCTTTTGAGTTGTTTGCTTCTGAGCTGCTTCCGCATCTTCTTTGGTTATCCTCCCGTCTTTTCCGGTTCCTTTTACATCTGATGGGTCAATGCCTTTTTCAGATAAAATTTTCGCTGCTGCCGGGGATGGATGCCCTGCAGCATAGCTGTCGCTGGATGTGCTGTCGGCGGATGATTTTTCTTCGGATGATGAACTTGATGAGGGCGCATCTGAAGCGGACACTCCCTCCATCACTTCAATTTTGCAGATTGGGGCTCCGATTTCTAATGTATCTCCCTCTTTAGCCAGAATTTGCAGCTTTCCAGCTACTTCAGCAGTTAGTTCGAAAGTGGCTTTGTCGGATTCTATTTCGGCAATGGGTTCATCAAGAGCGACAACATCGCCGTCGTTTTTCATCCAGGAAGAAATTGTGACTTCGGTAATAGATTCACCTACAGCCGGCACTTTCATTTCATGAACTTCCCCTGTTGCCTCAGGTTTCGATTCCGTTTTTTCGGTTTTTTCTTCCTTCGGCTCATCTTTTTTAGGAGCTGCTGAATCATCTATTTCACAAATAACAGCACCAATTTCCAATGTATCCCCCTCTTCGGCTTTCACAATTAGTTTGCCTGCTGCTTCAGCGGTGAGTTCAAAAGTGGCCTTGTCTGATTCTAATTCGCATATCACTTCGTCCATCTCCACGATATCTCCATCCTTTTTAAGCCATTGCGAAATCGTAACCTCAGTAATTGATTCGCCAACAGCCGGGACTTTCATTGCTAAACTCATTTTGATTCCTATTTAATGTTGGATTTTTTTAATCGAAACTTAATTTGACCAGCTTGGCCTGCTCCTCTTTATGGATTTTTGCAAAACCAGTGGCAGGTGAGGCACTTGCTTTTCTGGAGATTAATTTCATCTCTCCTGCTTCCTCCATCACTCTTTGGAGATAGGACCAGTAGCCCATATTGCTTGGTTCTTCCTGAACCCACCTTAGCTCTGCCTTCTTATATTTTTTTAATTGATCATTAAGTTGTTTTCTCGGGAATGGATGTAACTGCTCCAATCTAATGATTGCAATATCTTTTGCCTTTCTTTTTTGTTGCTCTTCCTGTAAGTCATAGAAAACCTTACCTGTACATAATAAAACACGTTTAACAGATTTTGCCGTAACGAAACCATCTCCATAAACTTCAGTGAACCCACCTTTTGTTATCTCGCTGATAGGTGAGACCACTTTCGGATGCCTTAAAAGAGATTTTGGAGAGAAATTGACGCAAGGCTTTCTGAACTCCCAGGCAACCTGTCTTCTAAATAGATGAAAGAGATTTGCCGGTGTCGTTACATTACTCACCACCATATTATAATCGGCGCAGAGCTGTAAAAACCTTTCAGGTCTGGCACTTGAGTGCTCTGGTCCCTGCCCTTCATAACCATGCGGAAGCAACATCACCAAACCGTTCATACGCTCCCACTTGGTCTCAGCACTTGAAATGAATTGGTCAATCATTACCTGGGTGCCATTTGCAAAATCACCGAATTGTGCTTCCCAAATCACTAGTGCCATTGGTGTAGCCATTGCGAAGCCATATTCAAAGCCTAGTACACCAAATTCTGACAACAGCGAATTGTAAATCCAGAATTTGCGCTGATCTTTCTGAATATGATCAAGAGGGCAATAAGCTTCACCCGAATTTGCATCGAAGAAATAAGCATGACGATGTGAAAATGTACCTCTCCTCACATCCTGACCAGACATTCTCACAATTTTATTCTCCATCAAAAGAGAACCATACGCCATTTGCTCACCATCGGCCCAGGTCAGTATTTTCTCATCGAAATAATTAGCCTTTCGGTCTTTGATCAGTTTATCAATCTGCTTTAGGGTTTTAAAGCCCTTAGGAACAGTAGTAAGTGCTTTTGCTATTTTCTGAACAGCATCGTCAGAAATAGATGTGTCGGGAGATTTGTCAAAATCAACAGGTTTCGAATGCCTTAATACATGCCACTCTTCTTCAATTTTTTGGCTTACATATGGAATAGGTTTCTGCTTCACTTCATTCAATCTGTCTTGAAGTTCAGCTCTAAACTCCTTATCCATGCCATTGGCCAATTCAGCATCTACATCGCCGCGTTCAGTGAGCTTCTTCACATAAATCTCACGTGGGTTGGGATGCTTGGCAATGAAACTATATAGTTTGGGCTGGGTAAATTTTGGTTCGTCACTTTCGTTGTGGCCATGCCTCCTGTAACCCAAAAGGTCAATAAACACATCCCGCTTAAAAGCCTGTCGGTATTCAATAGCAAATTGAGCAGCAAAAATTGTTGCTTCTGCATCGTCGCCATTTACATGAAGGATCGGTGCATCGATAATTTTAGCAAGGTCAGTGCAATAAATGCTTGATCTGGCATCGTCGTAATCTGTTGTGAAGCCGACCTGATTGTTAATCACAAGATGAATGGTGCCACCTGTTGTGTAACCAGGCAATTGCGACATCTGGACTATTTCATAAAGGATTCCCTGGCCCGCTATTGCTGCATCACCATGAATTACCAGGGGAATAGCTTTACTTGAGTCCTCTTTATACTCATCGTCAATTTGTGCCCTGGTGTAACCTAACACCACAGGATCTACGGCTTCAAGGTGCGAAGGATTAGGTGCCAGTTTTACATATACATCTTTTCCTGAGGGTGTTGGCAAATAACTTGAATAGCCTAAGTGATATTTAACATCACCATCCCCCATGGTCTGCGAGGGATCGACATCTCCACCAAATTCACTAAAAATTTCCTCATATGTCTTGCCCATTATATTTGAAAGCACATTGAGCCTTCCTCTGTGGGCCATTCCGAT
Source organism: Cyclobacteriaceae bacterium (assembly GCA_040222875.1). Lineage (GTDB taxonomy): Bacteria > Bacteroidota > Bacteroidia > Cytophagales > Cyclobacteriaceae > JAJCYL01. The sequence goes on from JAVKCG010000053.1 coordinate 20,758, forward strand.
TACCACCTCCTCTACATCGTACTCAGCGGCACTTCTTATAATCTTATCCACAAATGGAATCGTATTCTCTCCGCCTTCCAGTGAAAACCTCTTCTGACCGATGAATTTTGTATGTAAAAAATTCTCAAATACTACAGCTTCATTGAGTTTGGACAGGATCAATTTCTTCTCGTCGATGGATGGCTCTATAGCAAGTGCACCATTTTTAGAATTCTCAACCCTGTTCCGGCACCACTCGAAGCGTTTTGATTCACGAATGTGATTGTACTCAAAACCGATTGGTCCTAAATAAATAGTATTTAGAGTTTCAAGTATTTTAGAAAGCTTGGTCTTGCCTAATCCAATATCAGCACCAATCTCAAACTCGGTATCAAGATCACTTTTAGAGAGACCAAAATGCTCTAAGTCTAATCGAGTATCATGTTGCCGACGCTCCCGTACTGGGTTTGTGTCAGATTTTAAGTGAGCTCTAGAACGATAAGCGTAAATAAGATTTCTGACGCGGGTTTCTTTTCCAGAAACCAAGGTTTCGTCATCAGACGCACCATTTTCACCATACTTGTTTATCTGAAATTCAAACCCTTCAAAAAAGCGTTGCCAGCTTTCATCAACTGAGTTCGGGTCTTCTTTATAGGCTTTATAAGTTTCGTCTATAAAGTTGCCATGAGCGTTGGCAATGTAGGAATACTTGTCCATCCGTATTGATTTCTATAGGAGATTAAATGTAACATGTCAATTTGGATTTAAAAAACCGCTTAAACGGGTAAACAAATTTCAATATTCGAACCTTTGCAGATATGTCTTCAAAGATGTTTGGAGGTATACATTAATTCTTAGTTTATTTATTTACCTTTGCCGTCCAATTTTTGAACCGTGGACGAGATCCACACGAATCAAACTAAATAAGTAATGGCAACAAGAATTAGATTAACAAGACGAGGACGTAAGAAACTTGCACTTTACGACATCGTAGTAGCAGACCAAAGGGCACCACGTGATGGTCGCTTTATTGAAAAATTAGGTATCTATAATCCTAATACCAACCCTGCAACAATAGACTTTGATGAAGACAAGGCACTTGATTGGTTAATGAAAGGCGCTCAACCAACTGACACGGTTAGAGCCATGCTTTCTTATAAGGGGATTTTGCTAAGAAAACATCTGCAAGTAGGAGTTCAGAAAGGAGCGATTACCGAAGAGCAGGCCCAGGCGAAATTTGAAGAATGGAAGAAGGGTAAGGAAGAACGAGTAGGCAAGAAAGTAGAAGGACTTGCGAAAGAAAAAGAGGCAGCTAAAAAAGCCAGACTTGATGCCGAAACTAAAGTAAGTGAGGCGAGAGCGGAAGCTATCAAAGCTAAGAAGGTTGTTGTTGAAGAAGCAGCTCCTGAGGCATCCGAAGCAGCTGGAGAAGCATCTGCTGAAGCAGAGGAAGCACCTAAGGCGGAAGAAACTACTAGCGAGGCACCTGCTGAAGCTAAAGAAGAAGCTGCCCCAGCTAAGGAAGAGGAGAAAGCCGAGGAAACAGCCAAAGAAGAAGCCAAAGCCGAAGAGCCGGTAAAAGAAGAGGAACCTGCAAAGGAGGAAGCTCCAGGGAAAGAAGAACCCGTAGCGGAAGAAAAGAAAGAAGAACCAAAGGCTGAAGAACCTGCCAAGGAAGAAGCTAAAAAAGAAGAAACCAAGGAGGAGAAAAAGGAAGAGGCTAAAGCTGAAGAACCAAAGGCGGAAGATAAACCAGAGGCCAAGGCTAACGAGAAGAAAGAAGAGAAAGACTCTGACGATAAAAAAGAGTCTTAATTCAATAATTTTTTTGTGGAGTTTAACGACTATTATCTGTTAGGCCATGTGGTGAAACCATTTGGCCTGGCAGGTGAGGTCGTAATTTTTTTGGATGTAACTGATCCCCGGCAATACTCAAAACTGGATGCCATCTTCATTCCGGAGAACGGCCAGCTGATACCGCACTTTATTACGAAAATCAGAATCAATCGGGAGATGGCCACCGTAGCCCTGGAGGGATTTGCTTCGGTTGACGAAGCAGCAACCCTGAGGGGACAAAATGTATATTTGCCACTATCAAAATTACCCAAATTAAGCCCCGGTGAATATTATCTGCATGACTTGATTGGGCTTGATATTTATACTTCCGGAAATTTATTAGGAAACGTAAAGACTATTTACGAGGGTGCTCAGAATCTAATAGTGACCGAGGTTGACGGTTTCGAGGTATTGATACCCATTACAGATCAAATTGTGACCAGCGTTGACCTGAAGGATCATAAAATAATGGTTGACTTACCTGATGGCTTAATTGATATTTACAGGGAAGATGCGAATTGACATCATAACTTGTTTGCCGGGATTATTCAAAGGACCATTTGACCAAAGCATATTACAAAGAGCTCAAGCCAAGGGTCTGGTAGAGATACACATTCACGATTTAAGGGAATATTCTACCAACAAGCATCGCACAGTTGATGATTACGCTTTTGGTGGAGGAGCCGGGATGGTGTTGATGATTGAACCCATCGATCGATGTATCTCAAAGCTTAAGTCGGAACGAACCTATCGTGAGATAATTTATATGAGCCCCGATGGAGATCAATTAACCCAGGGAATTGCAAATCAGCTCTCACTCATTGAAAACATCATCATATTGTGTGGACATTATAAAGGTGTAGATGAAAGGGTTCGGGAATTGCTTATAACAAAAGAAATCAGTGTTGGCGATTATGTGCTTTCCGGAGGTGAATTGCCGGCCATGGTGCTATCTGACGCTGTTATTCGCCTGATACCTGGTGTATTATCTGATGAATCTTCGGCCTTAACGGATTCATTTCAAGACAATTTAGTAGCACCACCAGTTTACACTAGACCAGCTGATTACTCAGGTAAAAAAGTGCCTGATATTTTACTATCCGGCCATGAGAAAAAAATAGAGGAATGGCGTTTTGAACAGGCCATTAAACGAACAAAGCAGCGCCGACCTGGTTTAATGGATGACGACTGAAATCCGCATTTCATGGTTTTCTGTGTCCTTTAACCTAATTTGAGCACATGGCAGACTTTCTGAAAATTGGTAAGCTGATTGAAAACCTCACAGGCTACATTAAAGTCAAGATTGAGATACTCAAGCTGGATATTATTGAGGAGGTATCTAAAGGGGTCGCCCGCATTTTTGCAAACCTCATAATTTTAGTTCTCTCATTATTTTTTCTTGCATTCTTCAATCTTGCAGCAGCTGTTCTTCTCAACTCGTATCTGGATAGCGATTATATCGGTTACCTGATAATAGCCGCCGTTTATTTTGTAATGCTCTTAATTGTAATCATAATGGCAAAAAATGGAAGGCTCAAGAAGATGATTGAAGACCAAATTGTTCGGTCAAGAACTGAACAGAATGCTACAAATCGCTCTGAAGATGAATGATCTAACAAAAAAAAAGAATCAATTAAAGGCAATCGAAAGTGACCTTAAAGAGTTTATAGCTACTGATTCGACGGAATTAGAGACTAAACTCAAAGACTATCTTAAAACTGGTGCAATTGTCGGCGGCTCACTATTAGTCGGTTTTACGGTCTATAGAATGTTAGCTGATGAACAACCAGAGAAAGAATCAAAAAAGAAGAAAAAAGGAAGTACATCAATGTGGGGCATTGCCAAACAACGCCTGACATTGGCATTATTAACGCTGGCTTATAGGAGCATTATGAGCGGCTCAGAAGATGCTGAAGAAACGCAAGAATAGCCTTAGGTCTTTTTTTCTTCAATCCAATCATCGATAATTTCTTCCAGAATACTCATCGGTACAGCTCCTCCGCCAAGCACTACATCATGGAACTCAGCAATATCAAATTGATCACCTAAAGCATCCATTGCTTTTTGACGGTATTCTAAAATTTTAATCATTCCTACTTTGTAGGCCAAAGCCTGACCGGGCATCACAACATACCTCTCAATTTCACTGACCACTTCACCCTCGGTCATTCCGGTATTGGCAATCATGTATTCGATGGCCTCTTCCCTGGTCCATTTTTTATAATGGATGCCGGAATCAACCACCAAACGCACTGCCCTAAACATCTCTGCCTGTAACCTGCCTAAATCACCAAACGGGTCGTTTTCATAAAAACCCTGCTCCCAGGCGACTCTTTCGGCATAGAGCGCCCATCCTTCAGAATATGCCGTAAAAGGTAGGATAGTCCTGAAAATCGGCACCCCTTCCAACCTGGCTTGTATCGAGATTTGGAAATGATGACCAGGCACTGCTTCATGATATGCCAGTGTTTTCATTCCATATTTCAATACTTCATTCATGTCACGAAGATTGGTATAAAATATACCAGGCCTTGAACCATCAATTGCAGGACGTTGATAGTAAGCCCCGGCAGAACCACCCTCCCGAAACTCAGGAACCCTTTGCACTTCAACAGTATCGGTAGGCCTAAGATTAAAGATGCCATCAAGGTTGGCACTAATGTGATTTATCATTTCCTGATAATCGTTAATGCATTGTTCACGGCCTTCATCAGTATTCGGATATAAGAATCGTTCTTCAGTGTTTAGCTCATGAATGTAGGCACCAAGGGTTTTGGTAGTATCGGTATACCCTTCCTGTTTAAGGATATCCCACATTTGTGATTTAATTCTATCAACCTCTGACAACCCAAGCTGATGGATTTCCTCAGGGGTCATAGATACTGTTGTGTGGCTTTTGATCTGATATTCATAAAACTTATCACCATTCGGAAGCTTCCAAACCCCTGCATCATTTGTAGCGAGGGAACTGTTCCACTTTTTATAAATGTCGATGAGTGTTTGATAAGCCGGGTAGACGTTTTCCTTAATAGCTGCCTCGCATTCATCCAGAAAGGCCTGTTTTGTATCACCGGATACACCTAATTCATCAAGCTTGGTGCCCAGGTTGGTGTAAATGGAATTCTCTTTGGGTTCTGCTGTCACAAAATCTTCCATTCCTTCAAGAGTGATATCTATTATGAATTTGGGAGGTATAATGCCATTTTCTTCACGAATCAAAAGGCCTTCCATCAGTTGCTCAAACTTTGTGGTAAAGGCCCTTAACCTCTTATTGTAAGCCTCAGCATCTTCCTCATCTTCGATGTTGTGGGCAGTTTGCATCAAGTTGGGCAAGCCTATTTGGATGCCACTCATTTGATTGACAGGATAATTGTTATATCTGTAATCAAAACCATCTATTTGGTTCTGCAAAAACCAGGACAGGATGTCGGTGTTTAGTTTGTTTTCTTCACTTTGATCCTCATAATCATAACTTTTTAATGTGGCCATGATCGCTTTCATTTCTTCCTCACCCTTTCTAAGCTCTTCTTGCGAAATGTCTGAAAGTTCGTCGTTATATAGGTCGCTGATAACGGGAATCCCAAGACCTGAAGCCAGTTCCGGATTATCTAAGGCTAACTCTAAGAAAATTTTATTGTAAAAATGGTTGATGCTAAAAGGTTTGAACCAGATCAGGTTAACAACAAAAATGCCCAGACCAATAAAAAGGATTAGGAAACTATAGAGGAAAATCTTTTTGAAAAGCTTCATGTGTTTTGGTTAATAGAAGGATAAAGTTAGGGATGAAAACGAAATTACTTGTTAATTACAGGGAGATGTTCAAAGTTTAAAGGAAGACGACCGAACACCTAAATACGTTGCACCCAAAGCGAGAAAACATGCTCAAAAGTGGAGATAAATACGAGAGGAATTTTTCGATTTCACAAGATCAGGTAGATCAATTCGCAGAGCTTTCCGGCGATAAAAACCCAATCCACATCGATGAAGGTTATGCCGCCAATTCTTCATTTGGACAAAGGATAGTTCACGGAGTTTTCACTATTAGCGTGTTTTCACAAATAATCGGGATGGAGTTTCCGGGTGAGGGCACCATTTATCTTGGCCAGGATTTAGCTTTCAAGCGACCAGTATTTCCAGATCAGGAGTATAGGGCAGAACTGGAGGTGCAGGAAGTGATAGAGGGCAAACATATAGCCACCATCCAAACCAGAATTTTCGATGTTGAAACCAACAAAATTGTACTTGATGGATTTGCCAAGGTGAAGAATAAGGAGCGTATTGGTTGATCTGGGGATAACTTGCCAATCGTTATCCTACTTATTCGTAATAATAGTATTTGTACTGCTCTAATTCAGACAAAATACCACTTCGGTATAACTTGTCTTCAATCAAGTTTCCTTTATCATCATATTTATAGAACCTTTCACTCTTATCATATCTCACTCGAACTAACTGATTAGATTGATCGTAAAAGTATTCGCTTGAAATATTTCTCCTCCCGCTTACAAACTTGGTGTAGATAACTGTTAATCTGTCTAAAGAATCATAATCATAATAAGTGGATGAGGTACCAAAATCATAATGAGTGACAATTTCACGGTATTTATCAGAATCTGTGAAATAATAATCCATGTATCTAACCAATTCCCCTTGTTTTAAATTGAAAAGTGAAGTATTTCTTCCCAAAGAATCATAAATCCTCCTTTGACTGAATAATAACTTCCCATTTGGATGAATTTGCTTTTTTTCGATCCACTTTTCATTGGGGCCGTAGTCTGTTTCAAAAATTGTTTGTAGGCGTCCGTTTATACTGGAACTGGTTCTAATTATTCTATTTTCTCGGTCGTATTGAAAGATTGTTTCGCTGGAGGTTTTGGGATTAACTGAACTAGAAGTAGTACGAATAATTTTATGCTCTTTATCATATTCGTAAAATTTTTCGCTGATTATCTTGTCGTCTTTTTGGCTCAGAGATTTAAGTATATAGCCATCCCTTGAGAATAAAATCTTTTTGATAGTGGGAGATGAGGATTCCATAGATGGACCCTCCAAAAGCTCATAAATGATTTCATGTTTTTCTTTGAGTTTATCTCGAACCCTTTTCAACCTATCTTTCGCGTCGTCAATCTGAGATATAGACAAGGGAGGATTTAAAATGAGTACAATCGGAATAAGACAAACTAACCTCATATCAACTTCAGAAACATCAGAATAAAAGGGACTGAAAGCAGAAGCCCATCAAATCGGTCAAGAAAACCTCCGTGGCCGACCAGTGCCCTGCCGGAGTCTTTAATTTCCATGCTACGTTTAAAAAGGGATTCCACTAAGTCGCCATAGGTGCCAGCAATAATGATGATTGCAGATATAATTGACCACTCAACCCAGGAATATTGCGGAAAGTAGACTGAAAACCCGTAGGCAAATAATAGTGAGAGGGCCGCACCACCCAGAAAACCTTCCCAGGATTTTTTAGGCGATACCCGTTCAAAAAGCTTGGTTTTCCCAAATTTGGTTCCGGCAAAATAAGCGCCGGTGTCACTTGCCCAAAGCAAGAAAAGCATACCGATCAATGGCTCATAGTTGTAGGGCCCTTTAATGAATGCGATAACGTTGATCAATGAAAATGGCACAGCCACATAAATGATCCCCAAAAAAGTAAAGGCAATATTTGTGAAAGGACGGGTCTCGTTTTTCTTATAGAGCTTGATGAAATAGATAATCGAAACCAGAGGGAAAATGCCAAAGTACCAGTTCTGGTGGAGCACCATTTTTTCAATAAGAAATGTTAATGTAAAAATGAGGGCACCAGCCATCGTTCCGAGAATTCTGAGTGGAACAATTCCATGAATTTTAATGAGTTTGTAAAATTCTAATTGAGAAAATATTGTGAGGAAAAGAAATACCCCGAAATAAGCCCAGGCATTCCAGGTAATTGCGGTCAAAATTATAGCCACACCAATCAATGCGGTCACAATACGTTGAGTGAGGTTATTGTAATTACTTAAAATCAATTTCATCTTCAATAATTTTCAAAGCCTTGATTACATAATCCGGCTTTACATGAACCTCAAAATGGCCAAATTGATAATTTGAATCCTTCTTGTTAACAATTACGGGATCAAGGCTATTGTCATCGAGAACAGCTTTTACTATTGAGGCCCTGTACTCAGTAGAGTCCTCATAAACCTTTTGCCAGTTAGCCATTTAACGGTTGGTGCTTAATTCTTTTAAAAAATTGATGGGAGAGAAGCGCAAAGGCCAAGGTTGAGAAAGCAATGGCCGACCAGGAGATCTCTTCGGTTCCTTCTATGTCGAAATCAGTTGCCCCTTGTTGATACATGAACACCATCAATAAAGTGAAACCATTGTTGAAAGCATGAGCAATAACGGCCAGTAACAAACTGCCTGACCACCAATACAGATAGCCGAAAAGCACACCAAGCAACATCCTCGGGAACATACCATAAAACTGCATGTGGAAAATGCCAAACAGTAGCGCACTTGCCCAAATAGCTACATGAATATTCTTAAAAATTTTATTGAATTTATTTTGAATCAATCCCCTGAATAATAATTCTTCACCTATGCCTGGTAGAATAGCGATGATTAAAGTGGCAAGTAAAAACTGGCCGGTATTATCAAAGTCTGTTAGATATTCAGTTATCCTTTGTAGCAATTCCTCTTGCGGTCTAGCGAAGTCTTCAAAAAATTTTGGGAATTGAATATTTATGTTCCACTCGATAATCGGTGCATTCACAAACATGAAAGTGAAAGCCATAAGCACCGAAAGCATGACGGCAGATGACATAGGTTCTGGCCCTTTGGTATAATTTGTCAGGTCGCCCTTTTCGTACATTCTTATGTAGAGCAATGGGGCTAAAACGAAGGCAAAAAATGAGGCCATCGCTTGTACTATCAAAAGTGGCACTCTCCCGTCCGGGTCGCTTAAAGGCGATCCCAAAAACGACATCGTAGCCTCCAGGCTAAAGTCATAAAATGGCATAATTGCAAATAGCGCAGCAAAATTACCTATGAACATACCGGCCAATACAAAGGCAACTATAAGCAAAAAAGATACAAGGGGATTTCGATGACTAGAAGGGGATTCCTGATGCGTATCTACCATATTTGGCCTAAATTTACGGCAAAATTCGGGATTGTAGGTTGGTGAAAATAGCAGACATAGAACTGGGTGAATTCCCACTTTTACTAGCCCCAATGGAGGATGTGAGTGATCCACCATTTAGGGCGGTGTGTAAGGAACAGGGTGTAGATATGATGTACACCGAATTCATTTCCTCAGAAGGCTTAATAAGAGATGCCGCCAAGAGCGTAGAAAAACTTGATATATATGACTATGAGCGCCCAATCGGTATCCAGATTTTTGGAGATAAGATTGAATCAATGAGGGAAGCTGCGGCTATTGCCGAGGAGGCCAATCCTGAAATTATTGATATCAATTATGGGTGTCCTGTAAAAAAAGTAGCCTGTAAAGGTGCAGGGGCTGGTATTCTTCTTGACCTGCCCAAAATGCAGGAAATGACTGCCGAGATCGTTAAACGGGTGAACAAACCAGTGACTGTAAAGACCCGTCTTGGCTGGGACGACAGCACAATCAAAATAATTGAGGTAGCAAAAAGGCTTCAGGATGTGGGCATTCAGGCATTGACTATTCACGGCCGCACACGAAAGCAGATGTACAAAGGTGTTGCTAATTGGGATTACATAGCCGACGTAAAAAGCCACCCTGAGATTCAAATTCCGATATTCGGTAATGGTGATATTGATAGCCCTGAGAAAGCACTGGAGTATCGTGATAAGTATGGGGTTGATGGGATCATGATCGGAAGGGCGTCGATTGGGTATCCATGGATATTTGGGGAGATTAAACATTATTTTGAAACCGGTGAACACTTACCTGAACCCGATTTAGAAGAAAGAGTAAGGGTTACCCGAAAACACCTTGATTTTTCAATTGAATGGAAGGGAGAAAGAAAAGGCATTAATGAAATGAAGCGGCACTACACAAATTACTTCCGTGGACTACCTCATTTCAAACCCTTCCGAAACCGCCTCGTTACCAGCAACAACTATCAGGAAGTTTTAGGTATTCTTGATGAGGTTGTTGAAAAATATGACACTAATCCCGTTTTCGCTTAATGGCATTTAATCAGGAGGAAACACCATCCCTCAAAGCCTGGGGGTTGTTGGTTTTGCTTGCAATAATTTGGGGGTCCTCTTTTATCCTAATCAAGAAGGGATTAATAGCTCTTGATTCTGGTGAGGTCGGTGCGCTCAGAATTGTTGCAGCCTGGCTATTTCTATTACCAATTGCAATTAAAAATATTTCAAAAATTTCGAGGAAGGATTTAAGTGTCCTCATTACGGTGGGTTTTGCCGGCACTTTTATTCCCGCCTTTTTATTCGCCATAGCTCAAACCAAACTTGATAGTGCACTTACTGGTGTTTTTAATGCACTAACGCCGGTATGGGTTTTAGTCCTGGGAATCATTTTTTTTAGTCATATCATTCATACCCGCCAGGTTGTTGGTGTGTTTCTTGGTTTCTTAGGTTCGGCCCTGCTCATCCTGATTGGATCAAACGGAAGCTTTGAAAACATCAATTATTATGCATTGTATGTAATTGCAGCCACCGTACTTTATGGTTGCAATCTTAACATTATTAAAAAGTATTTAGGCCATTTGAAAGGTAGCGTAATCACCGCCGTATCAGTTCTTTTTGTGGGGCCTTTAGCGGCAATTTATCTATTCAGCTTTACGGGCTTCGTAGATAAAATGGGCGTTGAGCCTGCTTTTTGGGAAGCTTTTTTTTACATCATATTACTTGGGACCATGAGTACCGGGATCGCACTGATAATATTCAATAATCTGGTTCAGATTACGACACCGATTTTCACAAGTTCAGTCACTTACCTGATTCCTATTGTGGCTATTGGCTGGGGTATTTTAGATGGCGAAGTGCTGTTAATTTCTCACTATGGAGCAATGACCATAATTCTTGCAGGCGTTTATTTGGTAAACAAGAAGTAGATAGAGAACATTTGTGCTTTTTCAAATAATCGCCCCAACATTTATATAAATTGTAAGCTGCTTATCTTTAATAGATGAATTATCAAGAATTTATAGAGATTGACCCTCAGATAAGGTTTGGAAAACCTGTTTTGATTGGTACTCGGATTTGTGTTTTCGATGTGCTTGGATGGCTTGCCTCTGGGATGACTATTGAAGAAATTATTGAAGACTATCCATCACTTAACAGAGAACAAATCTTGGCCTGTCTAGCTTATTCCGCTGATAAAGAACGTAAAGTGCGCATTGCTCTATGAAATTGCTTTTTGATGAGAATATCTCATTTCGAATCATAAAACATTTGGCAACTGATTTCCCAGAAAGCGTCCATATTTCAACTTTAGCAAAAAATAGGATCACAGATCGGCAAATTTGGTCTTTAGCTAATGAGAATGGTTTAACGATCGTTACTTACGATGAGGATTTTTATGAGCTTCAACAACTTAACGGATTTCCTCCTAAAGTAATTTGGTTACGGTTTGGGAATCGTCCAACACAATTTATAGCGGAAATTTTGACAAAATTGAAAGACACCATTCAACATCAATTGAACGATCCGGAAATCGGTACATTCGAAATTCATTAACCTTCTATACCATTACTTATGTTTAGATTTTTAACCACAACTTTTGCCTGCCTGGCCCTCTCTTCAACTGCCCAAACTACGTTCACAATTGAAGATATTTACCAGGGCCGCTTTAGACAGGAGACTGTAGATGCCATCAGATGGATGAAAGATGGCAGCTTCTATACTGCACTGGAGGATAATAAAATAATTAAATATGATATAAAGAGCGGTTCAGCAATTGTCACATTAGTTGATGGTGATGGCATTAGCCCTAAGTTGGAAATCGATGATTACCGATTCTCATCAGATGAATCGAAACTTTTAATTATGACCGATAGAATGAGCATTTATCGGAGGTCGTTTACTGCTGAGTACTATATCTATGATCTGGAATCTAAGGCAATTCAACCGCTGTCTGAAAATGGAGAACAGTCATATGCGACCTTTGCACCCGATGGTAGCAAAGTGGCTTTTGTTAGAAACAACAATCTTTTCTATACTGATTTAGATGCAAACAATGAAGTTGCAATCACTGCATCAGGTAAATTCAATGAACTAATCCACGGCAGCAGCGACTGGGTTTATGAAGAGGAATTCTCAATCACAAAAACTTTTTTCTGGGCACCAGATAGTAAAAAAATCGGATATATAAGTTTTGACGAAAGTGCTGTGAAAGAATATAATCTGCAACTGTGGTCAGAAGGAGATTTGTACCCTGTTGATTACAGGTTTAAATACCCAAAAGCCGGGGAAATGAATTCTGAAGTAACCGTTAATATTTTCAACATTGAAAATGGGGAAAAGATCGGAATTGACATAGGCGATGAAAAGGACATCTATATCCCAAGGATGCAATGGACAAAAGATGCCAATGTCTTGTCAATTATTAGAATGAACAGGTTGCAGAATCAGTTGGAAATTCTTCATGCCGATGCTGCATCAGGTAAATCTGAAGTAATTTATACAGACAAAAGCGAAACGTATTTAGATATCGATCAGGTGGATGATTTAACCTACCTGAACGATGGCAAACATTTTATCACCTCCTCAGAACAATCGGGCTTCAAACACCTTTATACTTACAACTGGACATCAAAAGAGCTAAAGCAAATTACTAATGGCGATTGGGGCGTAACTGATTTTCTGGGAATTGAAGAGAATAAAAACCTCTCGAAATCCCGTTTGTATTATCTCTCAACAGAAGCTTCCCCACTTGATCGAACTTTCTATCAGATCAGTTTGAGTGGAAAAAATAAGACGGCACTTTCACCGATAAATGGCACAAGCGATGTCGATCTTAGTTCTGATTTCAAATATTTCATTCTGAATTATGAAAACGCTACAACACCACTTCAGGTAAGCTTGAATCAGTTGAAGAGTGGTAAAACTTCAAAGCTTAAGGATTTGGAAGGAAACGAGGAGCATTTCAAAGCTGCCGAAACCGGGAAATTAGTAGAGAAAGAATTCTATAAATTTAAAACTGCCGATGGGCAAGAGTCTGATGGTTATTTTCTTAAGCCGGCTAATTTTGATCCTTCTAAAAAATACCCGGTGCTGATTTTTCAATATTCGGGACCAGGCTCCCAGGAAGTAGCAAACGACTGGCAGGGATCAGATTCGAGGTTTTTGTGGCATCAAATGTTGACCCAACTTGGCTATATTGTTTCTGTGGCCGACACCCGCAGTACCGGTTACAGAGGCGTAGATTTTCAAAAAGTCTCTTACAAACAATTGGGCAAGTATGAAACTGAAGATCACATTGCTCATGCTAAATACCTGGGCAAACTTCCTTTTATTGAGGCCACAAGAATTGGCATCTGGGGGTGGAGCTATGGTGGTTATGCCAGCTCATTGGCGATGTTTAAAGGGGATGGCGTTTTTAAAACAGCAATTGCAGTAGCCCCGGTTACCACCTGGCGGTTTTATGACACCATTTACACAGAACGATATCTACAAAGACCACAGGATAACCCATCCGGCTATGACGACAACTCGCCAATAACTCATGCTTCCAAATTGGAAGGAAATTTCTTATTGGTACACGGCACTGGTGACGACAATGTGCATTTTCAAAATACGGTAGCATTGCAAAACGAACTTATTTTGCATGGTAAGCAGTTTGAAAGTTTTTACTACCCTAATAGAACTCACGGCATCGGTGACTATAATGCCAGGGTGCATCTTTACAACCTAATGACCGACTTTATTCTTAAAAGCCTATGATACTCAAAGCAATAAGCGAACTCTACGATCAAAAGCTCTTGAAATTAAAAGAAGAGCTATCACAATATTCTGATGAAAAAGAAATCTGGTTAGTTGCTGATGGAATAACTAACTCCGCAGGCAATTTAAGCGCACATTTATGCGGTAACCTGCGGCATTTTGTGGGGTCAATTCTCGGGAACGACGGTTATGTGAGAGACAGGGAGAGGGAGTTTTCGGTAAAGGGATTAAGTAGGGCTGAACTGATTGAGGAATGCGAATCAACTCGAAAAGCCTTAGCCGCTGCTTTTGGTCAGTTAGATGAAAATTCACTGAACAATGAATTTCCTAATGGACCATTTCCGGGATATTCCATTGCCAAAATGCTTATTCATTTACTCAGCCACTTTGATTACCATCTGGGTCAACTTAATTATCACAGGCGGCTTCTTACCAAATAGTACCAATGAACCGTTGGCTGAAGGTTGCCATAGGTCTTTTCATGGGCCTGATTTTGTTGGCAGCCTTTTGCCTTGATTTGACCTATGACAAAGGCATGGTCGAATCAGGAATGCACAAACCAACGCTTGCAAGGCTTGATTCTATCTTGAGAAATCAACTAGTCGCTTCAACAGATACGCTGCGGGTTGGTTGGTCAAGGGTTAACCTCACCCCTGATTTCACAACCTCCCTGGCAGGTTATGGTATTTCAGAATTTGATTCGGTCATGGACTCGGTTTGGGTGAGGGCTATGGTATTTGATGATGGCACTAAAACTGTCGCCATAGTTTCACCTGACCTATTGATTTTTCCTCCAACTGTGGCTGACCGGATTGATCAGAAACTTAAATTAATCGGCATTGATGCAGCCTATTATTCTGCTACACATACTCATCACAGTCTGGGGAATTGGCACCCAGGTTTAGTGGGGCGGTTGTTTGCTGGGCCATACCGTGAAGACGTGGTTAAATGGCTGGTTGAAAGAACAATGGCAGCACTTAAAAAAGCAAAATCCAACCTAAAAAAAAGCCGAATTGGTTTTGCTGCAATACAGGCTGATGACCTCGTTCTCAATCGCTTAGTTCCAGGCAAAGGGTCTGTTGATCCATGGTTTCGGTTTATGAAGATTGAACAAGACTCAGGTGATGTAGCGCTGCTCCATTCATTTTCAGCGCATGCCACAACAATTTCAAGGCAGGAAAAAATACTCCATCGTGATTACCCTGGATTTTTAACAGATGCATTGGAGCAAAATGCTGAGATAGATTTCGCTATGTTTTTAGCTGGTGCAGCTGGAAGCATGGGGCCGAATGGAGAAGCTGAGGGATTGGCAAAGGGGAAAAACATTAGTAATGAATTAGCTGCTCAATCTGACCTGATCTTAAATATTTTAGAACCTAAGTATCAAACTCAACTCAATTACTATCAACTGGATGTAGACATAAATGAACCCCAATTGCGAATTTCAAAAGGCTTGAGGTTGAGGCCATGGTTATTTGATCTACTGTTTGGTGAATATGAAGCCAAGCTACATTATCTAAGAATTGGGCAAACAATTTTAATTGGCACCCCAGCGGATTTTTCAGGGGAACTTGTGGCACCACATGAACGCAAGGCCAGAAATTCAGATATGAACTTAATGATCACAAGTTTTAATGGCGATTATATAGGCTACATTACCAAAGATGAGTGGTACAACTTAGACGCCTACGAAACCAAAACGATGAACTGGTTTGGCCCAGGGAATGAGGAGTATTTTAGCTTGCTGATTAAAAGGATGCTTACTGTTGAAGATTCTATTTGAGGTGGCTTTAGCAATTTCTAATTGCTATGAACTTAAGTAAAAGGCACCCAGATAATAGCACAGGTAATGGCAAGCAAGATAAAAATAATGGAGATCGGCGTAGCAAAACTCTCAGGCTTGTTCCAATATTTAATTGCAAATAAGCTGCAAAAAAACAGGAGGATTGGGGCAATTCCGAAATACGAAAAAGAGCCAGTGGCTGGCATAAATTTATTCCCTGATCTTTTGTGGATGATTTGAGAAACTTGATCAAATACAAATGAGTAGCTCACGAATAATCGATCGCCAACTCCGAATTTTTCAGATTCTGCTATGTATAGGATATGTTCATTTTTGTTTTTAGTAGTAACTTCAAACCTAACGGACTCATCTTTCCCGGCGAGTTCAAACCGGCCTAAAGTGCTTCTAACCGACTCCACCTGGATTCTTTTCGGAAGGACATAATCAATTAATATTAAGCTGCTTATAGAAATGGAGACCAGGACAATCAGCTTAAGAAGGTTTTTCCAAATGACCATAATGGATGAATACCTGACTTGAGTTTATTTAAGCGCCATATCTAAAACAATCCACTGTATGGTCATTTACTAATCCGGTGGCCTGCATATGGGCATACATAATTGTGCTTCCCACAAATCTGAAACCCCGCTTTTTTAAATCTTTGCTCAAAGCATCAGATTCTTTACTGGTAGCAGGCACTTCACTCATTGTTTTCCAATGATTAACGATGGGCTTACCATCAACAAAAGCCCAAATGTATTCCGAAAATGATCCAACTTCATTTTGCACATTAATAAATGCCTGTGCATTTGTAACTGCACTATTTACTTTCAATTTGTTTCTGATAATGCCGGTATCCTGAAGCAGGGAATCAATCCTTTTTTGATCAAACCTGGCCACTTTTTCAACATCAAAATTGGCAAAAGCGTTACGGTAACCCTCTCTTCTTTTAAGAATAGTGCTCCAGCTGAGGCCAGCCTGGGCTCCTTCGAGTATAAGAAACTCGAACTGTACTTTGTCATCATAAACTGGCACCCCCCACTCTTCATCATGGTATTTAATGTATTCGGGAAAGGTGTTCTCCACCCATTTGCAGCGCTTCATCACTTAATTTGGTTAAGGTCTTTTTGATCCAATTTCAATATGATATCAGTAATTGCCTGAACTGTCGACAAGTAAAATTCAAAATCGGTTTGATCAAATGTATCGGTTGGTTGATGATAAGCACCATGATCCTCAACTCCAAAGTAGAGATAAGGGATGCCTTTTTTATGAAAAGCAGCATGATCAGATGAGGTGGTCCAATCTTTTATGGCGGCGTCAGGGCGGTCGTGGCCTAACCTAATTTTAATCGGGTAGCCATCTCTAACTTCTTTAATAAACACTTTCAAGTTTGGCGTATGATGTGTTCCACTCGCAAAAATCTCGTTCTCCTTATTCTTGCTCACCATGTCCATATTTACGTTCAATTTTATTCTTTCTATTGAAATAGGTGGGTTTTCTACAAAGGAATAGGCGCCAAGTAGGCCTTGTTCTTCGGCATCAAATGCTACAAAAATTAAAGTTTTGTCTAATACCGTCCCTTTCAATTTTGAAGCAATGGATAGCAAGGCAGCAACCCCCGAGGCATTGTCATCACAGCCAAAGTAAGTGTCACCATTTTTCACCCCTAAATGATCATAATGGGCCGATATCACAATTACTTCATCAGAGCTACCCGGAAGAAAGCCGACAATATTGTACCCAACATTTCCTGTTAAATTTTTACCCTCATCTATCGGAAACCCATGTATAAACTGTTTTTGAAAAGGCTGAAGGCCGATCTCATTAAATCGGTCGATCAAATACTCCCTTGCCAGTTTATTCCCGATAGTCCCTGTTTTTCTTCCTTCAAATTTTGCAGAGCATACCATCTCCAAATCCTTAAAAAGCTGAGGTTTCAAGTCAGTTTGAGCTGAAACATGAACCATTGAGTAAAAAAGAAGGGTAGAGAAAGAGAACGTTTTTAGAATCATCCTTATATTCTGAATTCTATATAATTAATACCAAGGATAAAATTAAAATTAGTTGTTCTAGCAAAGATGCGATACAAAACAATATTATATCTAACCGGATTGTGTGTGGCATTTACCAGTTGCGTTGCAGAGTTCGGTAGTGAAATTCCTCAGAAAATAAGACAGGTAGTAATTGATGGTCGCATTACAACTGCGCCGGGGCCCTACATTGTCAGGCTTAGTCATAGCCATGAATTTGATCAACCTTTGAATTTTGTTGACCGCAATGCTGTTTCAGGTGCTGAGATTGAAATCTTTGATAATACTGGTACATCCGAAATGCTCAATGAGCTAAGGCCAGGAGTGTACGCTACAGCTCTTGATGGTAGCGGGATGAGAGGTGAAATTGGGAAATCATATCATATTCAGTTACCACACAAGAAGGTGGGATCTATCAGTCAATACCACAAAAGATTTTTCCCACACCTAAAATTGAGTCACTGACAACCGATGTTATTGTCAAACCTTCGACAATCTGGCCACCACTAGGCCTTGTTCCGCTGAATAATGCTGGAGATATTGATCCAGCATTTCAACCCACTAACCAGGTATTGTCCGTTGGCTATACAACCTCTGATCAACCCAATCAGCGAAATTTCTATCAGTGGTTGGTTCGTGGCACCTTTAAAACCCCGAACAACTGCTGTGTGACATTTGAATGGCCAACTATGAGGGTGGGGAATGATCGACTAAAAGATGGCCAATCGCTATCAGGCACTATAGTTGAAATTCCGATCAATAATTTTTTCTTTGGGAGGCCATTCTATCTCGAGGTTATACAGGCCTCCATTGATGTCGAAACTTTCTTGCAATTCGACGGCATTCAGCGGCAGCAGGATTTTGTTGGGGGTATTTTTGATGCTACCCCTGCGGTGTTGTCCAGCAACCTCTTCAGCCTGACCAATCCTTCGGAGCAAGTGTTGGGCTATTTTACAGCATCCGATGTTTCTGTTGCGGCCACTTTCATTAGCCCATCGGGATCATTCAACTATCTTAACTGCTCACGTTACACCACTCCTCTCATGCTGGGATTATCAACAAAACCCGGCTGGTGGCCAACTGATTGAATTTGTTATGTTTTGCCAGCAATCTTTTAATCAAGACCTTTGCGCCTTCAATCCTCTTTAGAGATCAAAACTTATTATTAAAAGTTAGGGGGGCGACCAATCCCAATGGCCTTAATTCCGTATTGTAGCTATTGTGATTAAAAGTAAAAGTGGCTTTCAAACATTGGTACAGTATTTGACAAAACGCAAGCTGAATTTTTAAATCCAACTCCGCACTTAAGGATTTCAATGAGAAAAGCCCTTTTCTTTTTTTTAATAAGCATAGCAAGCTTTGAATCGCTTGGTCAGATAACAACCCGCATACGTGGTAGTGTGATTGATGCCGAAACCAATGAGCCACTACCTTTTGTTAATGTAACTTTTGTTGGCAGTACTACTGGTACAACCACTGACATTGAAGGAAACTACTCTATAGAAACTGAAGGTGCTACACTTGAGCTCAGGGCTTCTTACGTCGGCTACAAAGAGTCTTTGCAGCCTGTCAACATCGGAAAAACTCAACGTATCAACTTCGAATTGTTATCAGCTGATATCGAGTTGGAAGAAGTGACCATTCAGGCTTCTAAACTTCGATACAAGAATAAAGGCAATCCTGCTGTGACCCTTATTCGAAAGGTGATTGAGAATAAGGATAAGAACCGTAAGGAAGGGCAGGATTACTATGAGTATAACAAGTATGAAAAAATTGAACTTGATTTAAATAACCTATCTGAAAAGTTCATTAGGAAGAATTCCAAAAAATACCCGGCCATTATCAATTATATAGATACTTCCGCCCTCACTGGAAAATCATTTATCCCCCTCTATTTAAGGGAGATCAGTTCTGATGTATATTACCGAAAAAATCCGCAGTCAGAAAAAGAATACCGCAGGGGAATTAACACTGTAGGTTATGATCAATACATGGACGATCAGGGGCTTTCAGCACTTGTCGATAAGCTGTTTCAATCGATCAATATCTACGACAACAACATTGATGTTCTGACTCAGAAATTTGTGAGCCCAATTTCGGGGCTTGCTACAATTACCTATCAATACTACATCACAGACACCCTGTTTATTGATGATACCAAGGTGATCAAATTGGCATTGAAACCTAGAAATGAAACGGCTCTCGCCTTTACTGGTGAACTATATATAGTTGCCGATTCAAGTTATGCGGTCAAGAAAACCCGGCTTCAAATTACCAATGCTACCAACCTCAATTATGTACATGGGTTGGAAATAGAGCAAGACTTTGAATATTATGATGAGTCAGCCTGGATGCTGGCAACTGACCGCCTGACTATCGATTTTGAGTTTGGTCTTTTTAAGAAAGATGATTCAAACGGCCTGTATGGAACCCGTACCGTTTCATACAAAGATTATGTATTTGATGAGCCAAGGGCGGATAATATTTATCGGGGTGTTGAAGATGTAATCGAAGACAAGAAGGCGACGGACAAGACCGATGAATTTTGGGAAGAGGCCAGGCACATGGAACTGTCAGAACAAGAGGTTGGCATCTACCAGATGGTGGAAGAAGTAAAAGACATCCCAACGCTCAAAAAATTCATGAACCTGGCCAATTTGGTGCTTTTCGGCTATAGAAAAATAGGCCCAATCAACCTTGGACCGGTGAGTACTTTCTACAGTTTTGGTGAAGTTCAGGGTTTCAGAACAAGGCTTGGTTTCAAAACGAATGAGGATTTCAGCAACAAATTCAAATTTGAAACTTATGGTGCCTATGGCTTCAAAGATGAGAAATGGAAATATGCCTTTATTGGTACATGGTTCTTTAGTAAATCACCCAGGCATGGACTTGAACTAACCCGTCAGGTAGAGATTACAAACCCAGGTGAGCGGGTTGATTTTGTTATGGAAGACAACGTTTTTCTTTCAATCAAACGAAGCGTAAACGATAAGAAAATCTACCATGACAAGTGGTTGGCAGTTTATTTCAAAGAATACAACGGGTTCTCTTATAAACTGGGGTTTTTAAAAAACGAACAGACCCCTGCGGGGATACTTACATTTAGACCAGAAGGTTTAGCATCCGATGCACCATTTGAAGAGGCGATAGGTACAAGCGACCTTTTTGTTGAATTCCGATTCGCACCAAATGAACAGTACTACCAGGGCCCACAATTTAGAATTCCAATCATCAATAAGTATCCGATTTTTGAAGCAAAATATTATCGGGGCATGAAAGGAGTGCTTGGGTCTGATTATAGCTACCACCGACTTGATCTTGAATTCTTCAGACGGACTTATATGGCCCCGTTTGGCTATGGAGATTTTGAGTTTAGGGCTATCAAATTATGGGGGCAGGTGCCGTATCCTTTGTTAAATCTACCAAGGGCCAATCAAACGCTCTTTTATCAGCCGTACTCATTCAACCAGATGAACTTTTTGGAGTTTGTTGGGGATGAAACTTTTGAATTTGGTTACAACCATCATTTTAACGGCTATTTATTAGGTAAGATTCCTTTCCTCAAAAAAGCCAAACTGAGGGCCACAGCCGGGTTTAAAGGACTTTTCGGCAGACTAACGGATAAAAATAACCCAGCTAAAAACCCTGATATTTTACCTGCCTTGCCTGTGAATGCTGATGGTTCTACCGCCACATTCCCATTAACAGGTGAACCCTACTTTGAAGTTAGCTTTGGCATTGAAAACATTTTTAAGATAATGCGCATCGAAATCGTAAAACGCCTCAACTATCTTGACAATCCGAATGCGCCGAATTATCCGCAGATAATGCCTCGTTTCAAGGTCAAATTCTAGAATCAAACTGGCTTTTTTATCTCGAAACTGTGCGTGAGATTGGTACCTCCCTTTAGGGTTGCGGCTACTGAACAGTACTTGTCTACAGACAAATCAATAATCTTTCTCAACTCTTCCTCATTAACGTCCGGTGACGTTACAATGAATTTGACATGGATATCTGTGAATGCCCTGGGGTGTTCTTCTTTCCTTTCTCCTGATGTGTCAGCTTTAAAGTCGATCACAGTTTTTCGCCTTTTTTTAAGCATCAATGCTATATCAACCATCGCACAGGCAGCCACAGAAGTCAATAGCATTTCAGTTGGAGACAAGGCCTTTTTATCGTCTCTGTCATACATATCGATGCTAACCTTGTTGTTGCTGGCATTTACCCCCTCATACTCGTAATCATCTTTATAATTAACGGTTGTTTTGACTGTCATCACATTAGTTTTAAAATGGAAAAATCTAAATTGCCTTTACGTTAACCAAATGTAAATAGCCCACACTTAGCATAGTAAAATGACCATCGATTTTAGAAGTGATACAATTACAAAACCAACAAAGGAGATGCTTGAAGCGATGTTTCAAGCAGAGGTGGGGGATGACATATTTAATGAAGATCCAACCATAAATGCCCTTGAAAATAAGATAGCCGAACTTTTTGGAATGGAGGATGCCCTCTTTTGCGCTTCTGGCACAATGACCAACCAAATTGGCATCAGGGTCAATACAGCGCCACAAGATGAAGTGATTTGTGATCAGAATGCTCACATCTACAAATATGAAGGCGGGGGCATGATGTCGAATTCACTGGTTTCAGTAAGGCTTTTGAATGGAGATAGAGGCAGGATTAATGTTGATCAGGTGAGGGAAAATATCAACGCTGATGACATTCATCTACCTAAGACTCAGTTGGTTTCAATTGAGAATACAATGAACAAAGGTGGTGGAAGCTGTTATGATTATGATGAGGTGGTAGCGATTAGCAGTCTTTGCAAAGAACATGGGATTAATTTTCATTTAGACGGTGCCAGGCTTTTCAATGCTCTTGTTGCAAAAAATCAATCACCCCTACAGTGGGGAAAGTTGTTTGATACCGTTTCGGTATGTTTTTCCAAGGGTTTAGGCGCCCCCGTTGGGTCTGCTTTAATTGGTTCTAAGGCAACAATAAAAAAGGCCCGAAGGGTAAGAAAAACTTTCGGCGGGGGATGGAGACAGGCTGGTTATCTAGCGGCCGCATGCATTTATGCTTTAGATCATAATGTGGAAAGAATGGCACAGGACCATGAGAATGCGGCATTGATTGGCAGTGCCTTTTCCGAAAAATCGTTCATTTCAAATGTGTTAAATGTTGAGACAAATATTGTTATTGCCGAATGTGACGCTATTTCACCGGAAGAATTAGTTACGAAGCTTGGAGACAAGGGATTTTTGTGCTTTCCATTTAGTAAAACAGAATTCAGGATAGTTACCCATTTAGAGATAGGGGATACTCAAATGGATAAGGCGCTTGAAATCATTAAAAACCTTGAAATTTAATGTTTGATCATTCACTTCCATTGGCTGAAAGGATGAGGCCAACTTCATTGAATGAGTTAGTTGGACAATCACATTTAGTAGGGGAGAATGGAGTGTTGCGTAAGGCGATCTCGAATAAGGCCATCCCTTCTTTGATATTATGGGGGCCACCGGGAGTCGGTAAAACGACCATTGCCAATATAATCGCCAATGAGGTTAAAATGCCTTTTCACACCCTGAGCGCCATTAGTGCAGGGGTAAAAGATGTAAGGGAAGTAATAGAAAAAGCTAGAAGAGGAAATAAGACCGTTTTATTTATTGATGAAATTCATCGGTTTAATAAATCTCAGCAAGATGCATTACTTGGCGCTGTTGAAAAAGGGATAATAACACTAATTGGTGCCACAACTGAAAATCCAAGTTTTGAGGTCAACTCCGCCCTCTTATCGAGATGTCAGGTATATACTTTGAAATCACTGACCAAAGATGACCTCATAGATTTGATACAAAGGGCAATTTCTATCGACAATAAGTTTCGCAAGAAGAAAATAGACCTTAAAGAAACTGAGGCACTTTTGAACCTCTCAGGAGGAGATGCCAGAAGGCTCCTCAACATTTTCGAACTCGCGGTAGATTCCGTTAATGATGATACAATTAACATCACAAATGATTTGGTAACGGAGGTTTCCCAGCGAAAAACAGTTTTGTATGACAAGAAGGGGGACATGCATTATGACATTATCTCTGCCTTTATCAAGTCAATAAGGGGCAGTGACCCAAATGCAGCAGTTTATTACCTGGCGAGAATGATCGAGGGAGGGGAAGACGTAAAATTTATTGCAAGAAGGTTAGTCATTCTCGCTTCTGAGGATATTGGGAACGCCAACCCAACTGCGCTGGTATTGGCCACCAACGCTTTTCAGGCTGTTAACCTGATTGGTTATCCTGAGGCTGAAATTATTTTGAGCCAATGCGTTACCTATCTTGCGAGTTCACCAAAAAGCAATGCAAGTTATATGGCAATAAAAAAAGCTAAATCTGTAGTTCGTGAAACAGGTGATTTGGCCATTCCATTACCAATTAGAAATGCGCCAACAAAATTGATGAAAGATCAGGGCTATGGGAAGAAGTATCAGTATGCTCATGATTTTGAAGGAAATTTTGTAAACATGGAATTCTTGCCTGACCAATTATCCAATTCAGTATTTTATCAACCTGATAAAAATCCAAGGGAGGAGGAGATCAGAAAAAGACTTCGGAGCCTATGGAAAGAAAAATATGGTTATTGATTGTTCACTCTTTCACGGTTGTTGCAACTGAATGGTGATGATGTGACTTGTACCATTCAAATTGGGCAATCTTGAGTGGTGATTCATCGCCTTCCCTGGCAAATACTTCCTCAATTACCTTGAAAGCCCCATGGTCTTTGGAGTGATCGTGATATCCAAGCAGGTAGAATTCCCAATCACTTCCGTCCATCAGAATGTTCAGCTTGTAAACGGAATCTATTACTATTCCCGTTGCGAACTTCCTCTTTACAAACTCAGCTTCCTCACCATGTATGAGCCTCGCTTCTCTCTGCCAGAGCTCATCAGATTTACTAGTAAATGCCTTGATCATTAAACCTGTGGCGGCTTTATCTTCCTGGTGAACCTTAAAATGATGGTAGTCCTCCATTTGCGGGTCACTCACGTAGTACCCACTTAATTTTTGGGCATTTGCGCCAATCGCTAATCCCAAAAAAATACTAATTAGTAAAAAATTTCTCATCCCTTAGATCCTTGGTTTACAATGGTTTAAAGTTCTTATGGTCTATAAAACCATCAAAACTGTTCATCGATAAATACAAATGCTTTATCGATAATATTATACCGTTGTTCCGTAGCTAATAGGAGATTTGGTCAGACTTGACCAAATGAAGTTATTTCATAAAGTCAAAGATCCATCTTGCAAGGCCTATCGCAAAAAGGATCATCCCTTCGTATCTGGTAAGTTTCCAGCCTGTTCTTAAGAATATTATTACTAACATCACCATGCCTGAAAGCATCATCAAAGAGCCTATGGCATCAGGGTTTACAGTTAATGGGTTCAGCATTCCGGCTACACCCAAAACGCCTAAAATATTGAATAGGTCACTACCAATAAGATTGCCGGCACTCATACCATGCTTGCCCTTTAAAACCGCTGCCAGAGAGGTAGCCATCTCAGGTGCTGATGTGCCAGCTGCAACAATTGTAACCGCTATAACCCACTCAGAAATGCCAGCCGACCTCGCTAAAAAGCTTGCTGAATCTACCAACAAATGTCCACCCAACACCACAACTGCAATCGTTATTGGAAGAATTACGGCATCTTTCCAGGTGGCTTTATCAGCATGAAAGTCATCTTCTTCAAGTGGTTCTTTTTTGATAAAAAGAAAAGCCAGATACGATACCAGTAAACCAAAAAATACTATTCCTTCCCATCGCTCCAATTTTAAATCCCAGAAGAAAGCCAGCAAGAGAAATGTTACCAGGATCATAAAAACCCCATCACGGTATATTAGTTTCTTGTTGGCATGAATTGACTTCACCATTGCTACAGAGCCCATAATGAAGCCGAGATTAAAAATATTAGAGCCGACAATGTTGCCTACAGAGATATCAGAGAGGCCATTAAAGGACGCATTCAGTGTTACGGCGAATTCCGGGGCAGAAGTACCAAAAGCTACAACAGTGAGGCCAATTACGAGGTCGGAGACGCCAAATGTCGCTGCAATTCTACTAGCGGCTTCAACTAACTCATCGGCGCCCTTCCATAGAAACCCTATGGCCACCACAAGCACAAAAATGTTAAAAAGTATGTTTAATAGGTCGGAGTCGAATAGAACCATAAATAGTTATTCATATTCTTTTAGAATATAGCTGGTGGCTCATATCAATTATCAGTAATTATAATCAAAAATTGACTTTTAATTGGGATTCATCACAAATCAATACAGAAAAGACACAATATTCAAATATTTTGTACACATGTAGTCAATTATTTAAAGTAAAACTTTAACTATTGAGAGTTAATTCTCGGCCAATTACACTTTTTTTCTCGGATAGCTGAGCAGAAATCAGCACATTTAACATCTTAAAAATTTCTAAACCATGCGCTTACATCTCACTCCGTTTTTTTGTTTCTTAATGATTATTGTTCACCCCTTCGTCAAGGCTCAAAACAATGATATCCTAAAGTCGCTTGATTCAAAATCAGCAACATATAAAGACCTGGCACTCAAAATTTGGAACCTTGCTGAGGTTGGTTACCAAGAAGTGGAAAGCTCAAAATTGCTTCAGGATGAACTAACCAAAAATGGTTTTGATGTGGAATCTGGGGTTGCTGGAATACCGACTGCTTTCGTCGCAACATATGGTTCCGGTTCTCCGGTAATTGGAATACTGGCAGAATTTGATGCGCTGCCGGGTGTTTCGCAGGCGGCCGTTCCTGAGCGACAAGTGAGGGAAGAAGTGAACGCCGGCCATGCCTGTGGTCATCACATGTTTGGGACGGCTTCATCGGCGGCTGGTATTGCGGTTAGAAACTGGCTGGATAAAAATGGGAAAAAGGGAACCATTAAGGTTTTCGGTACACCGGCGGAAGAAGGTGGGGCAGGCAAAGTTTACATGGTTCGAGAAGGCCTTTTTGATGACGTAGATATTGTATTACACTGGCATCCCAGTAGTTCGAATGGCGCCAGTGCCAGATCATCACTGGCCAATAAATCAGCGAAATTTAGATTTTATGGGCAGGCATCCCATGCGGCAGCGGCGCCGGATAGAGGCCGATCAGCACTGGACGGTGTCGAAGCCATGAACAATATGGTAAATATGTTAAGGGAGCATGTGCCGATGGAAACCCGCATGCATTATGTCATTACCAGTGGGGGAGAGGCGCCGAATGTGGTTCCTGAATTTGCAGAGGTATATTATTATATACGCCACCCAGAAATGGATGAGGTGAGGCGGATTTTTGAATTGGTGGTAGACGCTGCCGAAGGTGCGGCCTTAGGGACACAAACTAAAATGGAGTATGAAGTAATTCATGGCATTTTTAATGTACTTCCAAATAAAACGCTTTCGGAAATAATGCATAAAAACCTAACTGAAGTAGGTGGGGTAAAATATGAAAACTCAGATTTGGAATTTGCGAAGAAAATAATTCAGACTTATGACGCATCAGAGGATGTAATTGCATCAGCCAATCAAATTCAACCATTTACCATAAGCACCCGCGGAACTGGTGGGTCAACAGATGTAGGGGATGTAAGTTGGATGGTTCCAACAGCGGGTATGGGTGCGGCAACTTGGGTTCCTGGCACTGCTGCCCATAGCTGGCAGGCTGTGGCCGCCGGAGGTACTGATATCGGAATGAAAGGAATGATGGTAGCTGCAAAAACTATTGCCTTGACTGCCGTAGAATTAATGCAAAGTCCGGATGTAATTGAGAAATCAAAAGAGGAACTCGACTCAAGAAGAGGTGTTAATTTTAAATATGAGGCCTTATTGGGTGATCGAGAACCACCATTGGATTATCGAAAATAAGGATAGCTTAAACTGATTTCAGACATTCAACCAGCTCCTCTATATCGGCACTTGTATTGTATACGTAGGGCGAAACCCGAACTGCACTTCCTCTTACTGATACTTTTATGTTGTCTCGGTTCAACTTTTCTGCCACAGCCCTTGGGTCATGGCTGCCAAGCCTTATCCCGAATAAATGGCTTCCCCTAAATTCCCTGGATTCGAGATTATAACCATGTTCAGGCAGTTCGGAGACTGCATCTTCAGCAATTGATTGACAATACCCCTGAATGTTGCCCACACCCCATTGATTAATCTGTTTCATAGATTCAACTATCATCGCCATGAGAATGAAATTACTTCTTTCTCCAACATCGTAACGCTTCGCCCCAGGTTCAAATTCATCCTGATAGTTTACCAGTCCTGCAAAATCCTTACTGTTCAACCGTGGCAGCCAGTGATGCTCAATTGGATCACCTTCATTAAACCGCTCATTAAAATATGCCGCTCCGATGGAGTAGGGCCCTAAAAGCCATTTGTAGCCTGCGCAAATCAAAGCGTCGGGTTTAATCTCATTAACATCGAATGGGTATGCTCCAACCGATTGAGTACCATCAAGAATCAGATAGCCGTCATTTTCATGAATTTTTTTGCTTATCTCACTTAACCGGAACAGGGTGCCATCAGTCCAGTGAACATGGCACATGGCAACTATCCTTGTATTTTTATTGATTGCTTCCAGTATCCGCTGATTCCAGATTTCACCTCGGTTTTTGGCCTCGGGTGGCTCAACAGTTATGATTTTAGCACCAGTTTCAACACACCTTTGTTTCCAGGGGTAAATGTTACTTGGGAATTGCTCACCTAGCACAACTATTTCGTCACCACTTTTCAAAGGAATGTTTTTAATCACATTCTCAATGCCGTAACTGACTGATGGAATGATGGAAACTTGGTCTGGGGAATTATCACTAATGATTTTAGAGAATTCAACACGTAATTCTTCACACTGCGTAAAAAAGTCGGCGGCTGAAATATCAGAAGGGTTTCTCTTACGAATTATTTGTGCAATCCCTGCTTCTTCCACTGATTTCAACATAGGTGACATGTAGGCACCATTTAGGTAATGAATGTCTGCGGGAATCGAGAATTTATCTTTTTGGCAACTGAGCATAGCTAATTTTCGGCCAAAAATATTCTATTCCTGTTGTTAAGATGTCTTTTCTTGTTTGAATGGCTACACCGGATTTAATTTTCCGGGGTACCAGTGTGCCAAAATGAGAATTAGAAATTGGGGGATAGGAGATATTTAGAATAGAACTTATCTATTACCTCCACTGCTTCATCGGGTGTTTCTACCAGATTAATCAGGTCGGTATCGCCAGGGCTAATGTAACCGTTTGCAAGAAGCACATTATTAATCCATTCAAACAGGCCAGACCAATACCCCTTGCCGACCAATACAATCGGAAACCTTCCGATTTTGTGTGTTTGGATAAGTGTGAGTGCTTCGAACATTTCATCAAGTGTTCCAAAGCCACCTGGCATCACAATAAAGCCCTGCGAATACTTCACGAACATCACTTTGCGTACAAAGAAATAATCAAAATTGATGAGTTTGTCTGGGTCGATATAAATGTTGCCACTTTGCTCAAAAGGCAGATCAATATTGAGGCCAACAGATTTTCCTTTTGATTCCCTCGCCCCTTTATTTCCTGCTTCCATTATACCTGGTCCGCCGCCAGTGATAACCCCATAACCATGCTTTACCAGCTTGGAAGCAATCTCTGTGGCCATTTCATAATGCGGATGATCAGGTTTTGTTCTGGCAGAACCAAAAATGCTGACGCAAGGCCCAATCTTAGCAAGCTTTTCAAATCCTTCAACAAATTCCGCCATCACTTTAAAGATGACCCAGGAGTTGTGGCTTCGAATCTCACTCCAGTCACGATCTTCGAAAGCCTGCCTTATTTTTTCTTCGTCGTTTGATTTATTTGCCATTGCTTAAATCGGAAGTATGTTTTTTAAGATTCTTCTAATAATGAAACCTAACCATAAATTTGTTGGAATGCTTTATCCAGTTCGGGAAAATTGAATGAAAAGCCAGACTCTTCAATCTTTTTTGAAGATACCTTGTTTCCTCCAAGTATCATTTGCGCCATCTCGCCAAACATAGCTTTGATTACAAATGACGGGACATTGGGCATAAAAACAGGCCTGCTCAAGGCAGCTGCAAGTTCTTTTGTCAGCTCCTCATTAGTTTTTGGGCTGTGGCCGACGGCGTTGTAAACATCATTTAATTGATTGTTTATGGCATGGATTATCATTCTGCATAAATCATCAATATGTATCCAGCTCATCCATTGCTTTCCGGTACCTATGGGTGAACCTATGCCCAATTTTATTGGCAACTGCATTTTTCCTAAAGCTCCGCCGGATTCATCCAAAACAATTCCAATCCTTAATTGTGTTGTTGGTATGCCCAGGTTTCTTATTTCATTGGTGCTGTTTTCCCAAAGCTTCACAACATGGGCCAGAAAATCGTTACCGTTATCTGAGGCTTCAGTCATGAGTTCATCGCCGGTTTGCATTCCATAATATCCGACAGCCGATGCAGTCACGACACTCTTGAGTTGGCCTTTCCCCTCTCTTATTGTGTCATATAACAGATTCGTAGTTTTAACTCGGCTATCAATAATAATTTGCTTTCTGGAATCTGTCCATCGGCCATCGGCTACACTTGCTCCGGCCAGATGGACCAGCGCATCAACATCTTCAAAGGCACCATCCTCAATGTAGCCCTTATTGATATCCCAAATAAAAGTTTCAATGGCCTCACTTTTTGATCTATTGAGATGCGCCACTTGATGGCCATCACTTTTAAGGATTTCGGTTAACCTGCCCCCAACTAATCCGCTTCCGCCGGTGATTAATACTTTCATGTTTTTTTAACAGTTGGCGTGACCATATGTTTGATCCTCACTGGCGTTTTGAATTAACATTGAATTCAAAAACATCTTCCCGTTGATAGTGTCCGGTTACATCCAACGCCATTTTTTCTTTATAAACTTTCTGTAGATCAAGTTCGGCGATTAGAATGTCCTCTTTGTCAAAGACAGGTTCAACTAAATATCTTCCATCTGGACCTATGATTGCGCTTCCACCCCTAAGAACCAGAGCATTAGCATCATTTTGAAATTTTTCAGGGAGGTCAAGTTCTTTAGGAATTTCATTGGCCCTCATTATCTGTCCTGCTGTAAAAACAAAGCATCGACCCTCAAAGGCATAACTTCTGCTTGCAATTTGGAGCATCTCAGTAACGTTGGGCCAGACTGCGGCATGTACCAACTCACCTGAATTATGCATGGCCTGTCTGGACAGGGGCATCCAGTGTTCCCAACAAATTAAGCCACCAACCTTAGTTCCATTCACTTCACCAGATTTTAACCCGTTACCATCGCCATGGCCATACAACATTTTTTCGGTAAATGTGGGCATGAGCTTTCTGTGGTGGTTAACCAAGGCTCCGGATTCGTTGATCAATAATAAAGTATTGTAAATGGTGCCATTTTTAGATCCTGAATCCACTATTTCATTTACTCCGATAGATATTCCGGTTTTGAGATTCTTAGCCAATTTGCACAAGACATCAACTTCAGGGCCGGGTACAGTGATTCCGTTAGCATACATTTTGGCAAAGACCTCCTTAACAGGCTCTGCATCCCAATTGGCCACATTAGGGCAGTGATCCAACCAGGCCGGATAGCCACTTAACCAGGTTTCTCCAAAAACGAGGTAATTGGCACCTTTTTTAGCAGCCATTTCAGCAAGTGCCATGGCCTTATCTAAACTTTTCTTTTTATCTAAATATTCTGGGCCATGCTGAATGATGGCACCAACAAACTGTTTTGCAGGCATAAATTATTCTGGTTTTGTAAAAAGTGCGTCACTTACGGCCGCATCGTACACAATATCATCAAGAAATATTTGAAGCTTGCCGTTAGGGCCAATAGACTGGATGAGCATAGGGATTTTAATCCCACCGAAATCCCTATAGTTAAGATAAGTTGTTTCAATAATCACTTTTGGGGATCCCAATTGCTCTTCGATTGTTCTAAACAAAAGGTGCGTTTTCTCATTAATGAAATAATTCATTCTGCTGTTTGTGGTGCTCACCATCAGGTGGAAATAGCGACCATCATTTATCGTTTTTTTACCTGAAAATTCAATTTGTGATTTATCATTTTTTGCATTCCAAAGCGGTACATCGATTGACCACTGGGACAATAAGTTTTCCACTTCTGAACGAGGGAGTTTGTCAGCATCGTCGCTGGTCACATACCAACCTGATTTTCCATTTACAATTTGCGAGAATGTGGATGCTTCAGATTTTATGTCTACCCTGATCTTGCCTGGCTTCTTGAGGTAAGTATTGAAAGAAAACTCAACCTGGTTTTCCCGTAACATTTTACCGGTAAGCTCAGCTGTTCTGAAGCTTGTGAGCAAATCCTGACCTGACGCGGAGAAGTGTTTGGTCAAAATATCCTCAACATCCTGAAACAATGTCAGGACAGAACCCAGCATTAACAAACCTATTAACATAGCCGAAAAGGTGGCCTAATTTACAATTTCTGTACCACCCAATATAATGGTGCCGCTAATTCTGAGTTGTGTGTCAGAGCTTGTGGGGTTATTCACGTTTCTTTTATCAGCCACTTCACCGAATATGGCACTGGCATCTATCTGTATTGACATATCTTCTGGAACGATAATTTTTGAACCACCAAATAGAACAAAAACATTAAGCTCAGATGTGCCTTTTGCCAGTTTGGTCCGTCTAAGGTCTAAGTTAGAACCTCCAAAAATTGCTGTTATTGATCCCCCTTTGAACTCTTTTATTTCAGACTTTATTTCGTTTCCTCCGAATAGGGCTACCTCATTTAAAAAACCATCTTCCCTGGGTTGTTTGGTTGCAAGGCCACTTTTCGATATCAAAATAAACCCCGCAAAAACGAATACGATAGGCCATAAATCAAACAAATCGGCGTCAAAACTGGTGAAAACATCGGCAGCTAAGAACAAGCCGCCAACGGCCATTAAAATGATACCAGTTTTGTTCTTTTTCGTAAGGAAGGTAAGCAAACCGACAAAAAGAAGAATTACCTCCCATTTAAAAATGTAGCGTTGCACCCTGAAATCAATAATATCAAAATTATTGAGTAGCAGAAGTGTGCCAAGCCCAATAAGGATTAGGGCAAATACAGATTTCGAAGGGTTTTGTGACATTAGATCACTTGCATTTAAACTCATAGGAGACCATCTTGACAGGGTCACCATTGGATGCCTTGTCTTGTGCCTCGCTAATTACTTTCATTGCCAAAGCCTCATCCTGAAGACTCTTGAATGCGATTTCACCAGAGTAATTTGAATCGTAGTTTTCCTTCACCCATTGAGTAGCCTTTTTAGAAACACGGCTGTATTTAGGTGACT
The DNA here is from genome assembly GCA_040222875.1 of Cyclobacteriaceae bacterium. Classification (GTDB taxonomy): domain Bacteria; phylum Bacteroidota; class Bacteroidia; order Cytophagales; family Cyclobacteriaceae; genus JAJCYL01. Next base: position 53,660 of record JAVKCG010000053.1, read on the forward strand.
TCATACAACAGCTGATTTCCACAACATTCTCACTGACAAGACGGGTTTGTTCGCCGTCTATATTTACGAAAGTGTCGATCCAGATATAATTTATTTCCGGTGGAGATTTTTGGGCTGAAACAAAAAGTGGAATTAAAGCCAGAATCAATATTGAGAACAATTTTTTCATAACACGAAGTTAACACCTCTGATTAAACGTGTAAAATCGCATTTAGTGCTCTTCAGAACAGCTGCTTTGCGATGTTGTATACTGATTCTGATTTGCCCATAGAATAGAAGTGCACTACTGGCACACCATAGTCAATCAATTCTTTGGATTGTTGGATGCCCCACTCAATACCGACTTTTCTGGCATCATCATTTGATTTGCATTTTTCAACAGCATGCACTAAATCTTCAGGTATGTCGATATGAAAAATGCGGGGAAGTGTAGTTATCTGGTTAATTGAGGTGATCGGTTTTAATCCTGGAATGATCGGAATGTTTATACCGATATCCCGGCAGTTCTCCACAAAAGAGAAGTACTTCTGGTTGTCAAAAAACATTTGAGTTACGATATAATTGGCACCCTCATCTACTTTCATTTTCAGGTATTTCAAATCCGTTTTCATGTTAGGTGCCTCGAAATGTTTTTCAGGATATCCGGCAATCCCTATCTCAAAATCAGTAGGCGAAACATTGGTAAGCTCATCATCCAAATAGAGCCCTGTGTTCATGCCTCCAACCTGTTTTAATAAGTCAATTGCAAATGCATTTCCGTCTGGTTCTGGGGTAAAGCGAGGTTCGGTTTTTATGGAGTCGCCACGGATTACCAGGACATTGTCAATTCCTAAAAAGTCAAGGTCAATCAAGGCATTTTCTGTTTCCTCTTTTGAGAATCCTCCACAAATCATGTGAGGAATGGGATCCACATCGTAGCGGTGTTTAATTGCCGCACAAATACCTACCGTTCCTGGTCGCTTCTTGATAGTTCTTCTTTCCAATAGGCCGTTGCCCCTGTTTTTGTATACATATTCTTCCCGATGATAGGTAACATCAATAAATGGAGGCTTAAATTCCATTAGTGGATCGATATGTTCGAAGATGGTATTAATATTAGCTCCTTTTAGTGGAGGTAATATTTCCAGTGAAAAGAGGGTCTTCTTGGCTCTTTTTATGTGTTCGGTTACTTTCATTTTTTAAGGTTTAGAAAGTGTTGAGGTTTGGAAGGTGTTAAGGTTTTAAAAGTGTTAATGTTGAAAAGTGTTAGGATTAATTGTTATGGAACCTTAGATACTGAGTTTAAATATTTGATAAAGGCTAATGTTTGATGTTTGGTTTTTTTAGCTAGTTCCAATAGTTTTTGAAACTCGGTTTCACTGATGAAACCAAGATCCTTGAATAAGATTAACATACTGTGTACTTCCTGGGCTGAGCTACTGGCTATGGTTAGAAACCGAATAAATTCTTTATTAGAAAACCGACCGAAGCCTTCCGCAATATTGTTCATTATGGAAACAGAAGCTCTTTTAATCTGATCTTGCGCTGAGAACTCCCTCTTTAGTTTTTCAGAATTACAAGTTAGGTACACAGCCAAAGTCAATTCTTTGGCAGATTTCCAGCACTCCAACTCCTCGAAACTCTGAATTTTAGCCACATCTAAACCTTAACACCTTCCAAACCTTAACACCTTCTAAACCTCAACACCTTCCAAACCTTAATAACTTAAATTAGATCCCAACCACTTCTCAACATCCTCAACGGACATTTTCTTTCGTTTGGCATAATTCTCCACCTGGTCTTTTTCAATCTTTCCGAGACCAAAATATTTTGATTCCGGGTGTGAAAAATAGAAACCGCTGACAGCTGCTGCAGGGTACATTGCGTAAGATTCCGTTAGGCTGATTCCTGTGTTTTTTTCTACATCTAAAAGTTGAAAGAGCGTTTCTTTTTCAGTATGATCTGGGCAGGCGGGGTAGCCAGGTGCTGGTCTGATACCCTTATACCGTTCACGGATCAGCTCCTGGCAATTAAAATCCTCATCAGGGGCATAGCCCCAAATCTCTCGCCTCACTTTTTCATGCATTAGTTCGGCAAAAGCTTCGGCTAGCCTATCTGCCAGGGCTTTCACCATGATCACATTGTAATCATCATGGTCTTTCTCAAACATCTTGATCATGTCTTCAATACCGATGCCAGTCGTAACTGCAAAACCCCCGATATAATCCTGCCCAACGTCTTTGGGAGCTACAAAATCGGTCAAACACAAATTGCTTATGGTTTTGCCTTTTTGACCTTGCTGCCTCAAAAAGTGGAAGGTGGTTAACGGATCTCCGTTTTCTCCCAAAACCTCGATGTCATCCTCAACAGCGTTAGCAGGATATATTCCTATCACGCCATTTGCCACCAACTTTCCATTTTCAATTACATTATCAAGCATATTTTCAGCATCACTAAAAAGCCGCCAGGCCTCTTCGCCAATCACATGATCTTCGAAGATTTTTGGGTATTTCCCCTTCAGCATCCATGTCTGGAAAAATGGTGTCCAGTCAATGTATTCCTTGATTTCATTTAGGGGGTAATCTTTAAAAACCTGATTGCCTAATTTGTTGGGTTTAGGTATTTCGTAGTCTTTCCAATCAATCATAACCTTGTTTTCTCTGGCTTCATTTATGGATATATATCGTTTGTCAGATTGCCGTCCGGCATGTCCTTGCCTCAAATCTGCATATTCCTGTTTGATTTTTTTCCTAAAAACATCCCGTTTCTGTTTTGATGCCAAATCACCGGCCACCGCAACACTTTTTGAAGCATCCAAAACATGCACAACATTGCCATCGTAATTTGGGTCAATTTTTACAGCGGTGTGAATCCTGCTGGTAGTTGCCCCACCAATCATCAGTGGGATTTCCATTTTTTCACGCTGCATCTCTTTAGCAACATGCACCATTTCATCAAGAGATGGCGTAATCAAGCCGCTGAGACCAATTATGTCAACATCATGCTTTTTAGCTTCTTCAAGGATTTTTTGAGCAGGCACCATTACGCCGAGGTCAACGATCTCATAATTATTGCAACCAAGCACTACCCCTACAATATTTTTACCAATATCATGCACATCCCCTTTGACAGTAGCCATTAGTATTCTGGCATTTGGCCTGCTGACGGCACCCGACTTGGCTTTTTCCTCTTCAATAAATGGTACCAAATGAGCCACTGATTTTTTCATTACCCTGGCACTCTTCACTACCTGTGGCAGAAACATTTTCCCAGACCCAAAGAGATCGCCAACCACATTCATTCCGTCCATTAGAGGGCCTTCAATCAAATGAAGTGGTTTGTCATACTTTAATCTGGCCTCTTCCGTATCGTCAATTACAAAATCGGTGATCCCTTTGACCAGTGCATGCTTCAAGCGCTCTTCAACAGAATCCGCTCTCCATTCTAAATCTTCAACTATTTTTTTCCCCTCCCCCTTTACATTCTCAGCGAATGCCACCAGCCGTTCTGTGGCATCTGGTTTGCGGTTGAGGAGCACATCTTCTACCCTCTCTAGCAACTCCTTGGGGATTTCGTCATAAACCTCGATCATTCCGGCGTTCACAATGCCCATATCCATTCCGGCATTAATGGCGTGGTAAAGAAATGCGGAGTGCATGGCTTCACGGACGACGTTATTGCCCCGAAATGAAAAGGAAACGTTACTAACCCCACCACTTACTTTGGCCCCGGGAAGATTCTCTTTTATCCACCTGGTTGCGCTGAAAAAGTCTACTGCATAATTGTTATGATCGTCAATTCCAGTGGCTACTGGAAAAATATTAGGATCAAAAATGATGTCTTGTGGTGGAAAATTTACCGTGTTAGTAAGAATGTCGTATGACCGTTTACAGATTTCAATTCGGCGATCATAAGTATCTGCCTGGCCATTTTCATCAAAAGCCATTACAATTACAGCGGCACCATAAAACTTAACTTTTTTTGCCTGTTGAATGAACTTCTCCTCACCCTCTTTTAAGCTGATGGAATTAACAACACCCTTGCCCTGAACACATTTTAAGCCAGTTTCGATTATTTCCCATTTGGACGAATCGATCATAATCGGAATTCTTGAAATCTCAGGCTCAGAAGCAATTAAATTCAGAAATGTTACCATTGCTTTCTCACCATCAAGCATTCCTTCATCCATGTTGACATCCAGGATTTGGGCACCATTTCTTACTTGCTCCTGAGCTACGGAAAGTGCTTCCTCATAGTTATCCGCGGCTATTAGTCTGGCGAATTTTTTAGAACCAGTCACGTTGGTCCGCTCACCGATATTGATGAAGTTGCTCTCGGCAGTAACAACCAGCGGTTCAAGGCCGCTGAGCTTTAGTCTGTAGTCCACGGTTTTTTGATCCACGGTTTTTCGGTCCACGGTCGACTGTCTGGATGGTATATTTTGGTTGTTATCCAATTACTTCAATGTTTTGCGTAAGGCCTGAATGCTGATAATCAGTTTTTCGTATGATTGGTAGTTCTTATCGAAAGCTTCCTTTTGAATCAAACCTCTGTTTTTAGCAAGATGTAGGCATGCAATTACTTCAATACCTGATCTTAATGAGTAGCCTAAGAATCTATTAAACTCGGGATTGGATTGACCTGTACTACCTTCAGCAATGTTTAAAACAACAGAATCAGCTGCTCTCTTTATTTGCGATGAGAGTACATACAATTCTTCCTTCGGGAATGAGAGGGTCAACGCATGTATCACCCCAGCCAATTCCAAAGCATCTTGCCAAACCCGTAAATCTTCAAATTTGAAGGCCATATTATCAGTTTAACAGTCCACCGTCCACAGTTTATAGTTTACGGTCACTCAGTCCACTGTCCACAGTTTTTCAGTCCACTGTATTCACCCAGACAGTCGACTGTCGACCGAAAAACTGTGGACACTTATCAAGAAACACAAGTAACGGCTTCTTCTTATCTATCCCATCTCCTGGTTTAGGAGGGGAAGGAATTGGCACCGAAATCTCAATGGAATGGAGAAAGGTTGCCAAGACGTCACAGGGCCTTATCCCTCAGTCTTTCTCGATAAGTGATGGCAAATATAGGGAGGATTTGGCGTACGCCAAGAAATTACGAATTGTTGTATTTCAACCGATATTCAGCCTTTTTTAATTCCCGATTAAGGATCTCTTCCGCCAGGGCGTCCGCAATGTTCTCTGGTGACGCAGTAGAGAGAATGGTTTTCACAATCGCTTCATTTACATCTATCCGGTAAAGGATATTGAGTAAATGATTAAGGTCATTATCCAAATAGTGCTGAACTGTTTTTCGTATGATGTTGAGGAGCTCCTCTTTGGAGATTGATTCTGTGGTTAGCTCAAGTTCGAAATCTTTGCTGACGATTGAAGCACCGACCTCAATCAAAGATGTCTCACTTGGCATCCTTTTTGGCAGTTTTCTTCTTTGGCTTTTCTTCGTCTGAACCTTTCGGTTCTTCCTTCTTCTTTTTTGCCTCCTCTTTTTTCTCTTCCTTTAAAACTTCTGGTGCTTCTTTCACCAAAAAATTATACCAATTGACTAGCTTCTTGATGTCGGAAGTATATACCCTTTCCTCATCATAATCAGGTAGGATGTGCTTGAGGAAAGCCTTTAACTCTTCTCCATCCGCTGATCCCGTAAGGCCGGTGTCATCACCGAATTCTTTATGGATTTTTTGCATCACCTCTTGAAGCGGTGCAGTGCCTTCTTCTGAAGTTGTATAGATGGATATTTCAGCGAGAACCGAAACTTTGGCGTTAGGTCCAACGACCAACTTGCTGCCATCAGTCATTGACTCCAAAATGACACCGCTTCTAGTTGGTTTGAAAACTTTGTAAAGGCCGCCTTTGCCTGCCACTGATGCTAAATCAGAAAATTCCATAATGATTGAGTTAGGGCGGCAAAAGTAGAAAAGTATTATTGAGTACTTTATCAAAAAAGGCAATCAATTCACCAAACCTCACAAAACACTAGACATAAAACAATTCACTATTCGGCCAGCAATCCCTGTTGTTCGTCATAAAGGCCACTTTTTTTAGCAGTGTTTAGCTACTTTGATTGAACAATTAATCAAAAGATCAAAACTCGAAATGGCGAAATATCAATTAAACATTAACAACGAAAATGTTGAGGTAGAGGCCCTTGAGGACACCCCGTTACTGTGGGTTTTGAGGGACAACCTCGATTTGACGGGGACTAAATTCGGATGCGGTAAAGGGCTATGCGGAGCTTGTACCGTCCATCTTGATGGTAACCCAATCCGCTCTTGCTCAACCCCGGTTTCAGCGATTGGCAAGCGTAAGGTTACTACTATTGAGGGTATTTCAGCCAATGGGCTAAACGCGGTGCAAAAAGCCTGGATTGAAGAAGATGTGCCTCAGTGTGGCTACTGCCAGGTGGGGCAAATTATGTCTGCAACCGCTCTGTTAGAACGAAAGCCAAACCCCACTGATGCTGATATCAACAGTGCAATGTCAGGGAATATATGCAGGTGCGGCACCTATGTAAGAATTCGCAAAGCCATAAAGAAAGCGGCTGCGGGTTAATGTCAATCTCTCAAGTAAAAATCAAATGAAAACGAATAGAAGAAATTTCATAAAAGTATCGGGTGCAGGAAGTGGGGCCCTCGTGTTGGGCTTCACGCTTCCTGGTTTTAAACAGAAAGAAGCAGAATTATTTGAACCCAACGCATTCCTGAAAATAACTGCAGACAACGTGGTCACCATTCAGGCAAAAAACCCCGAAATCGGACAGGGTGTGAAGACCTCACTACCCATGATTATTGCTGAGGAGCTTGAGGTTGATTGGAAAAAAGTTATTGTAGAACAGGCCCCGTACAATTCAAGATTGGGGTCACAATTTGCCGGTGGAAGCACTGCTATAAAAACAAATTGGGAATCTCTCCGCCAAGCTGGTGCAGCTGCAAAGCAAATGCTAAAAATGGCCGCATCAAGGAAATTGAATGTGCCAATGAATCAGTTGATGGCAAAAAGTGGAGAGATCATCAATCAACAGAACCAGCAAAAATTGACTTATGGTGAGCTGGTAGATATGGCAGCTTCGCTGGGTACGCCGGAAGATCCGCCATTAAAAGAAGCCAAAGATTATAATTTAATAGGCACCTGGCAGGGTGGTGTTGATAATGAAAAGCTAGTAACTGGTTCGATCGATTTTGGTGTTGATGCCAAAGTTGAAGGCATGCTATATGCTGCAATTTTGAAATCGCCGGTTTTTGGCGGCAAGGTGCTCAGCATTGATGATTCTGAGGCATTAAAAATTCCAGGGGTAAAGCAAGTACTCCAATTTGAAGGACTTGAAAATCCCGTTTGGATGATCGGCGGAGTGGCCGTAATTGCTGACTCCACCTGGGCTGCATTCAAGGGGAAGAATGCCCTAAAAGTGGAATGGGACAATCAGGGAAACGAAACTGAAAGCAGTGAAAACCTTACCAATCAATTCAGGGACAACACTTCTAAAACTGGTGAAATTCAACTAAGAACCAATGGAAATGTAGCTGATGCCTTCAACGATGCCGATGAGATTTTGGAAACTGAATATGAGGTGCCATTTCTTTCGCATGCACCGATGGAACCCCAAAACTATCTGGCAGATGTGAAAGAAGATGCTATTGCGCTAAATGGTTCTACTCAAGTTCCAGGTTCTGCAAGATTTTTAGCTTCTATGGTTTCAGATATTGCCAGGGACAATATTACCGCAGAAATGACCCGAGTGGGTGGCGGTTTTGGCCGGAGGTTATTGGCCGACTACGCAGCAGAAGCCGCCAAAATATCGAAGGAGATCGGTGCACCAGTGAAGGTAGTTTGGGATAGGGAAGATGATGTGACCCATGACTATTACCGCCCGGCAGGGATGTATAAATTCCGGGTCGGCCTGAAAAATGGGTCGATGTCAGCGTGGCATATAAACGCTTCAACAACATCTCGGTATATGTACCGCGGTTCAAGTGACAGCCACCACGGCACCGAAGTATTTCCAGATGGTTTTCCTGCCGGTTTTGTTCCGAATTTTAAGATGGAGTATACGCCTGTAAAGACTGCAGTGCCTACCGGGGCCTGGAGGGCACCGGGTCATAATGCCACGGCATTTGTAGATCAAAGCATGATTGACGAGGTGGCTCATGCATTGAATAAAGATCCGCTTAAATACAGACTGGAGCTATTGGGCGATGGTGATAAAATTATGCCTTATGATGACCATGGTGGCCCAACATACTCAACAGCCAGGTTGAGAAAAGTTTTAAATAAGGTGGCCGAGATGTCGAATTGGGACTCAAATCCACCAAATGGTAGATACCGTGGCGTTGCGATGCATTTTATGTTCGGTGCTTATGTGGCTGAGGTGGTTGAGGTATCTGTTCAAAACAATCAGCCGAAAGTTGAAAAAGTCTACGCAGCAGTTGATTGTGGTATCGTGATCAATAGGTCAGGGGCTTTAAACCAAATCGAAGGCGGAATTATTGATGGGGTCAGCATTACCATGAATGGAGCCATCACTATTAAAAATGGCAAACCAGAGCAATCCAATTTTGATACTTACAAATTGCTGCGGATGAATGAGGCACCTGAAATAGAAGTGGAATTGATTGAAAGCGCAGAACATCCCGAAGGGTTAGGCGAGATTTCATTGCCTCCAGTTCCAGCAGCAGTTTGCAATGCTATTTTCGCAGCAACAGGTAAAAGGATTAGAAAGCTGCCGGTGAGTGGTTCGGGGTTGTCTTAGGAGTCTTATCTTTCTTGAGGTAGGTGCAGTTGAACTGCGAGATGATATTCGTTGGAATCTAGTTTTGGTTTATAATACTTTTCAACTGCGTCCGCATTGTAAATGAGAAGGAGTTTCTTATTAGGTGCTTTATCACCCCTCATTTTTTTTAATGACTTGGCTTTTTTTGTTTGAAAAAATGACTTTGCAACATTGAAAGCCTCTCCAATCAGGAGATTATCACCATCATTAGCGAATAAATCAAAATCATTGTTATCCTCATTCCCAAGCTCCACGGTATAATTATCAAAAGTAATACCGTCAATAGCTCCGTTTAATAACTTCTTCACCCCAAAAAGAATTATTAAATCCGTCATTATTCTGTTTGCTGCTTCAAATAAAGACACATCAGGATAAGGCCCTGATTTAAGATTTGTTCTTTTAATTTTCCTAAGTAACCCTAATATATCCTCAGCCTGAATGGTTAATGGAACTTCCTTTAAGTAGCATAGATATTTTTCGATCGTCAGGTCAATATTCGATTTACTTAGCTCTCTTGGTATATCTGATAATACTTTTTTCATTTTGAAAAGTTGAGAAGGTGATTGACAATATTTGAGCTTTTTGCTGGTTTTATTTCAGGTTTAGTTGTTTAGTAAACTTGACAAGTAGTGATTACTATGTAAAGTTGGTATTTATTAATTGGCTAGGAAATTTCCGATTCAACTCGAACAACTAATCTCCCCACATTCCTATTTGAACTACCTCCAGCACATTGCCATCAGGATCTTCGAAATAGAATGATTTGGTGCCGTTTTCCCAGGTTTCTTCATGGGTGATTGGAATGCCCAGTTGATGGAATTCATTCATTGTGGCTTCATAATTATCAACGGCAACCTCAAAAGCCATATGGAGCGAACCGTGACCATAATGAGGTGGCAACCTGGTATCAACTTTAGTGGCTTCAGCGATAAAACAGAGCAGGACAGACTCCCCAGCCCTAAAGAAAATATGTCTGCCATCAGAGCGGCTGATAATCGGTAAACCCAGTTTGCCATGGTAAAATTCTGAACACTTATCCAGATCGCTCACATACAGGCAGGTCTCTTTGATTTTAGTGAATTTCATTACGCATCCGTCAGTTAAAGTCATGAGTTAGCCGCTTCTTCAATCGCTTTTGAGCTTAGTAGCCCCTACATTTGCGACCCAATTTAAAACTAGTGAATTTCAAGCCGAATGCCATTTTGGTTAAGTTCCTCATCTGGAGGATGAAGCACCTGAGCAATAAGAATTTTTTGCTTATTGCAAGTGGCGTAGTGGGTTTAATAGCAGGTTTGGCGGCAGTGATCCTTAAAACTGCCGTTCATGAAATCCATCAATTTCTTGAGTCAGGCATTGATATCACAAATGCCAACTGGCTCTATCTTTTTTATCCACTTATCGGGATTTTGCTTACGGCTACTTTTGCCAAATACTTTTTGAAAGAAAAGCTTGGGCATGGTATCACCAGTGTGCTGTACCGTATTTCAAAACGCTCCAGCATTATTGAGCCGGTGAAAATGTACTCCCGCATGGTCACCAGCACCATGACAGTAGGATTAGGTGGGTCGGTAGGTTTGGAGGCTCCTATTGTAGTGACAGGCTCTGCCATCGGTTCAAACGTGGGCCAACTGGCCCACATGGATTATAAAAACAGGACTTTGCTTATCGGTTGTGGCTCAGCTGCTGCAATTGCAGGGATATTTAATTCGCCGATAGCTGGGGTAATTTTTGCAATTGAAGTACTGCTGACCGATATCACCATCAGCAGCTTTATACCGTTGCTGATTGCGTCGGTTGCAGGCTCCCTTATATCCACCATATTGTTAGGTGATGAAATACTCTTCACATTCACCCTGGCGGATCCTTTTAAAGCGGGTGATGCGCCTTTTTATATCATGTTGGGAATATTTTGTGGCTTAATCTCAGTCTATTTTACAAGGGTGATATTTAAGGTGGAGAGTGAGATTGAGAAGATCAAAAATTACTTCGGAAGGGCGTTTGTTGGGGGCTTAGGACTTGCAATTTTAATAGTGACCTTTCCACCAATTTATGGTGAAGGCTATGACGCAATCAAACAAATATTGAATGGTCAGGAACAAGAAATCTTTAGCAGAAGTTTCTTTTATGATTGGAGCGAAAGGACCTGGGTAATCATTCTCTTTTTGTTCGCAATTATTTTGATGAAACCGATTGCCACGGCACTCACAATTGGCGCAGGAGGTAGCGGTGGCATTTTTGCCCCATCTCTTTTCATTGGAGGTATGGCAGGTTATTTAGCATCCATTCTTTTAAATCTTGCTTTTCCAAATGCGAATATTAGTACTGCCAATTTCACCCTGGTAGGAATGTGCGGCATCATGAGCGGAGTATTGCATGCACCTTTAACTGCTATTTTCCTGATTGCTGAAATCACCAGTGGTTATACATTGTTTGTGCCACTTATGCTTGTTTCTGCGATTGCATTTAGTACCATTTCGTATTTCGAAAAATATTCACTATACGCTAAGCGCCTTATAGAAAAAGGCGACCTGATACCGCATGATAAAGACAAACAAGTGCTCAGCTTGATCAACATTAAAAAAATGGTTGAGAAAGATTTACTCAGGATCCATCCGGAAGCAACACTAGGGGATTTGGTGAAGCTGGTCAGAAAGTCCAAACGGAATATTTTCCCAGTGGTAAATGAAAACGAAGAGCTGAAGGGGATTGTAACTTTGGATGGGATTAGGGAAATTATGTTTGACACTGAGAAGCAGGAGTTGATCATTGTAAAGACCATTATGCAAAAAGTGCCAGCAAGTGTATCAACTACCGAGAAGATGCAATCAGTAATGAACAAATTTGAAGTAACCCAAGCCTGGAACCTCCCGGTGATTGATGATGGAAAATACGTCGGGTTTGTTTCGAAGAGTCGAATTTTCAACGCTTACCGGCAGAAATTAATTCAAAAACATAAAGAATAGACCGACCTTAAAATTACCAGATTGAATTTATTAATTACTGAAAACTTTAATGGAAGTAAATCGTTCAATCGGCACTTATGAAATCATCTCTTTTAGCTTTCTTCCTAATTCTAACGACTGTTACTTTCACCCATGCTCAGGAAATTGAAGTTATTAAATTTGATGATCTGCATCGGTTGATAAGCCAACAGAAAAACGGATATAGTGTTATCAATTTTTGGGCTACCTGGTGCAAACCATGTATTGCTGAATTACCGTATTTTGAAAAGCTTAATGATCAATCTGACAGTGAAACTACCGTTTATCTAATCAGTTTTGATTTCGTGGAAGAGTTGGAAACCAAAGTGACTGGTTTCGTAAAGAAAAAGGGATTGAAGTCAGAAATTAAGTTATTGGATGAAACTGATTACAATTCATTTATTGATAAGGTGAGCGAAGAATGGTCTGGAGCGATACCGGCAACACTCTTTGTGAACCATGAATCGGGTAAAAGACAATTCTTCGAAGGTGAATTTGAAGAGGATGAACTCTTTGAAGCCTGGGAAGATTTTAGATAGTTAAATAGACCTTAGCATGAAAAATTACAATATAATTATACCTGTAGCCATTTTAGCTGCCATGACAGCCTTACTTGTGAGCGTTGGTAATAAATCAGTGGTGGAAGGTGGCTACGAGGTAGGGGACATTGCCGCTAACTTTAGCTTAAAGAATGTTGATGGCGCTGAAGTATCACTCTCTGATTACAACGATTCAAAAGGGGCGATTGTAATTTTCACATGCAATAGCTGCCCATTTTCTCAAATGTATGAGGATCGAATAATTCAACTACAAGCCAAGTATGAACAAAAGGGGTTTCCTGTGATAGCGATCAACCCAAATGACCCGCAAAAGCAGCCGGCAGATTCTTATGACAAGATGAAGATAAGATCTGCTGAAAAGTCGTTCAATTTTCCTTATCTGATTGACGAAACCCAGGAAACTGTTTCTGCTTATGGGGCTTCAAGGACTCCCCATGTTTTTGTACTTAACAGGGAATCAAAAGATCAGTTTAGGGTAGCTTATATCGGCGCTATCGATAATAACCATAAAGATGCAGCTACGGCCGATAAAAAGTATGTAGAAGATGCCGTGGATGCCCTGATTGATGGTAAAGTTGTTCCAACCACCTTCACTAAAGCCATTGGTTGCACCATTAAGTGGAAAGGCTAATAACTTTCCTTCTCATTTGGAAAGCTTCCTGATTTGACGTCCGTCACATAGTTATTAACTGCATTGTTTATTTCAGTATGCAGATCAGCATATACCCTTAAAAAGCGTGGTCTGAACTCTTTGGTAATACCCAGCATATCATGTATTACCAGCACCTGGCCATCGACATTTGGCCCAGCCCCAATTCCAATTATCGGAATGTCAACAGATTCGGTCACTTGCTTCGAAAGCTTGGCGGGAATTTTCTCCAGTACTATACCAAAGCATCCGCTTTGCTCTAAGAGCTTTGCATCCCTCAACAATTTTTCAGCTTCTTCTTCTTCTTTTGCCCTTACCGAATAAGTTCCGAATTTATAAATTGATTGCGGCGTTAAACCTAAATGCCCCATTACCGGCACACCTGCGCTCAATACTCTGTCCACCGATTCAATGATCTCCTCACCGCCTTCCATTTTTACACCATGTGCGCCTGACTCTTTCATTATTCGGACGGCCGACTTAAGCGCTTCCCTCGAACTCCCCTGATATGAACCAAATGGAATATCAATGATCACAAGTGCCCTGGAAATTGCCCTCACCACAGAAGACGCATGATAGATCATCTGGTCAAGTGTAATTGGCAATGTTGTTTCATGGCCGGCCATAACGTTAGAAGCTGAATCACCGACAAGTATGACATCAATTCCGGCCTGATCAACAATTGAGGCCATCGAATAATCGTATGCAGTGAGCATTGCGATTTTCTCACCCATAGCCTTCATTTCTTTGAGTTTATGGGTAGTAATGCGCTTTACGTTTCCGCTGTGTACTGACATTGACTGAAATTTAAAAAACCAATGTAACGAAATCCTTAAAGAAGTTCTTTCAAGAATCCTGAGTAATGGTCATTCATCACCAAAACTCTAAATTCGCATAACAATAAATTTGATTTAAAAACCCAAACTTGATGGATATAGCCTTCAATAAAAATGAAGATAAGTACAAGCAACTAATAGATAAGTTGCGTGTAAAAGAAAAGAAGACAAAGCTTGGTGGCGGAGAGAAGAAGATTGAATCCCATCATAAAAAAGGCAAGTTAACCGCAAGGGAAAGAATTGATTATCTCAGGGATGATGAAACGGAATTTCTGGAAATAGGGCTATTTGCCGGAGACGGTATGTACGAAAATGAGGGTGGGTGCCCATCTGGAGGAGTTGTAACTGGGATAGGATATATCAAAGGGCGCCAATGTGTTATAGTTGCCAATGATGCTACTGTTAAAGCCGGTGCCTGGTTTCCAATTACTGCTAAGAAAAACCTGAGGGCGCAAGAAGTGGCCATGGAAAACCAGTTGCCAATTGTTTATCTGGTTGACAGCGCTGGCGTATTCCTGCCGATGCAAGATGAGATATTCCCTGATAAACTTCACTTCGGCAGGCAGTTCAGAAATAATGCGATCATGTCGTCTGAAGGGATTGTTCAGATTGCTGCAATTATGGGCAGTTGTGTTGCTGGTGGGGCTTATTTGCCTATCATGTCGGATGAAGCAATGATCGTTGACAAAACTGGGTCGATATTTCTAGCTGGTAGCTATTTGGTTAAAGCGGCCATTGGTGAATCTATTGACAATGAGACGTTGGGCGGTGCCACAACCCATTGTGAGATTTCAGGCGTTACCGATAATAAGTATGACTCAGATGAAGAGTGTCTTGACGCTATTCGGGCATTGTTCGATAAGATGGGGGATTCTGCCAGGGCTGGTTACAACAGAGCTGAACCAAAAGCACCAAAGGACGATCCTAAAGAATTATATGGCAACTTTCCGATTGACAGGGCCAAACCCTATGACATGCGGGAAATCATTAAAAGGCTGGTGGATGATTCGGAGTTTGATGAATACAAAAAATTATATGGGCAGTCACTATTATGCGGATATGCCAGAATTGACGGCTGGGCAGTTGGCATTGTGGCCAATCAAAGAAAGATGGTAAAGACCAAAAAGGGCGAAATGCAGATGGGAGGTGTAATTTATTCTGATAGTGCAGACAAAGCAGCGAGGTTTGTAATGAACTGCAATCAGCGTAAAGTTCCTTTGGTGTTTCTTCATGATGTGAGTGGGTTTATGGTTGGCAGCCGATCAGAGCATGGGGGAATAATTAAAGATGGTGCCAAAATGGTGAATGCCGTCGCCAATTCTGTAGTACCAAAATTTTCGATAGTTCTTGGTAACTCTTATGGTGCAGGAAACTATGCAATGTGCGGTAAGGCTTATGATCCTAGATTGATTTACGCCTGGCCTACTGCCGAAATTGCCGTAATGAGTGGTGCGGCTGCGGCTAAAACTTTGCTGCAGATAAAGGTATCAACCCTTAAAGCTCAGGGTAAAGAAATTACCGAAGAGGATGAGAAGAAACATTTGAAGGAAATCACTGATAAGTATAATGAGCAGCTAAGTCCTTATTATGCGGCCTCCAGGCTCTGGGTTGACGGAATAATAGATCCCCTGGAAACTAGAAAGGTTATTTCAATGGGGATTGAAGCTGCTAATCATGCCCCCGTAGCGAAGCGTTTTAATCCAGGAGTTATTCAGACCTAATTTCT
Organism: Cyclobacteriaceae bacterium; assembly: GCA_040222875.1. GTDB lineage: Bacteria > Bacteroidota > Bacteroidia > Cytophagales > Cyclobacteriaceae > JAJCYL01. The sequence continues at coordinate 69,181 of JAVKCG010000053.1, forward strand.
GGCATCCAATCAGGATAATTCCTAAATTTCCTATATGCAAGAAAGTGAGCTGAAAGCCCTTGTTTCATTACTTGATGACGATGATTCAGAAGTATCATATCATGTAGAACAACAGATTACCTCTTTGGGTAGCGAGGTCATCCCTTTCTTAGAGGCTCAATGGGAGCAAAGTTTTAATCCGGAAATTCAGCGAAGGATTGAGGACTTAATTCATAGTCTTCAATATGAGCTTTTGAATGAAAGATTACTTACTTGGGCCAATAGTAAGGATCAGGATTTGCTTGAAGGTATGTGGATTATTGCTACCTATCTCTACCCAGATTTAGAATTGGCCCAGCTAAAAAAGGAAGTTGAACAAATTTACTATGAGGTCTGGACGGAGTTTAAAAATGAGCTAAGCCCTGTAGATCAAATAAAGATTTTGAATGGAGTACTTTTTAGTAAGCTGAAATTCAAAGCCAATACTAAAAATTTTCACTCACCTTCTAATTCAATGATCAATATTGTTTTAGACTCAAAGCGGGGAAACCCAATCACGCTTTGCACTATCTACATGCTTGTAGCTCAAAAATTGGGAATGCCTGTTTACGGGGTAAACCTTCCTAACATGTTTATCCTGGTTTATAAAACTGAGGAAATTAGTTTTTACATCAATGCATTTAACAGAGGGTTAGTTTTCACTAAAGAGGATATTGATCACTACCTACAAAACATCAATGTAAACCCTGACAAACAATTTTATGAACCTTGCGAAAATATAGAGTTCATCAAACGGTCGTTTAGAAATTTAGCGGCCTCGTTTGAGAAACTTGGGGAGTATGAAAAAATGGAGGAGGTTAAAGTTTTGCTGAATTTAATCAGCGATGAAAAAGTATGATTAGCTTTTAATCATGCAACCAACCGGCCTTTGGCTTTTGGTCGATGTACTTCCTGTACCTAAAAAACTTTGTATTGCATCTCGTAAAAAGGCTTTACTAACATCAGTTGCATTTTGGGGATTGTCATCAATCGCTCCGTTGTACACCACATGATATTGTGAACCGTTCGGCTTGAGCAAAAATGCCTCAGGTGTTTTTTTAGCCCCAAATTGCTTACTTATCTTTTGCTGGCCATCTGCCAGATATGGGAAGTTGAAATTATTCTTGGTTGCCTTGGATTTCATCGCAGCCAAGTTATCAACCGGACTAGATTTGGGGGAATTGGAATTGATAAGAACAATTTCAACTCCTTGATTTTTGTAGTCGCTTGATAGAGCCACAATCCTGTCATGATAAAGTTTGTCATAAGGGCAGCCGTTACTTGTGAAGATCACCACAACAGCCTTACGGTTTTTGAGACTGCTCATACTAAAATTCTCATTACTGGTAGCGTCCATCAATTCAAAGTCATCGATAATCTGACAATAGCTGTTAGAACAAATTATTATAGCAAGGAGAGTTAAGTGGAATCTCATATATGAATATAAATAGGTAAAATAGCAATTTTTTAATATAAATTCAAGTAGCACTTTGAATTTCAGCCAATTTTAAGCCAAGTGTCCTTATGAAATTCCAGGGCGGACTACCTTTAGTTCCCTAACAATTATCTACTAGTTATGAATAAATTTTCAAAATGGACACTCATTGTTATTGGCAGTTTGGTAGTATTATTTTTCATTTTTAAAACATATACCAAATCACACAGCCCGCAAGAAGTAGTAGAATATTCATCAGGGGACTTAGAACTGTCTGTAGAGTACAGTCGGCCATATAAAAAAGACAGAGAAATATTTGGAGGACTGGTGCCTTTCGGCTCCACATGGAGAACAGGGGCCAATGAGGCAACTGTGTTTAAAACGAACCAGGAAATTTCATTCGGAGGTGAAGTTTTAGCTGAGGGTTCTTACTCGCTATGGACCATACCAACACCTGAGAAATGGACTGTTATTTTAAATACCGAAACTGGTCAATGGGGTGTAAAAGGGCCAAGCCTTGAACCTAATAAAGACCCTGCCAATGACGTTTTGTCCATTGAAGTTGACCCTAACGCAACAGCATCTGTCAAGGAGCAATTTGAAATAAGTTTTAATGATTCTGATGGCTTAAAAATGGTAATGGAATGGGATCAAACTAAGGTTTCAGTTTCAATCAATTAATGAGAAAAAAAGGGCAACTAAATAAAAATTGATAGCCTTTTTGTTTTCTGTTTATTCCGTCATCCCAATCATAATAAATGGCGCCCAGTAAATGGGTTCGATAAACTCTTCCCTGATTTCTTTTTTGGCTTCAAGGAAAGATTGTCTTTTGTTCCCTGTTGCCAACCATTTTTCATAAAAACTAACCATGAGTTTTTGTGTCGCATCATCTGACACCTTGAACAATGACATAACGATTGCCTCGGCCCCGGCAACCATAAATGCTCTTTGAAGGCCATAAACACCTTCTCCGGCCTGAACTTCTCCTAATCCGGTTTCACATGCACTCAGCACCACAAGCTCAGTTTGATCAAGGTTAAGGTTCATGGCTTCGTAGGCTGTTAAAACCCCATTATCAATATTGTAATTGATATCTGTATCGTTAAAAATATCGCCGGCACCACTAAGGAGCAGACCAGTTCTTAATAGTGGGTTTTCGAATGCCTTGGCCTGATTAAAGTCTATCTCCTCCTGCGTAATAGTTTCAGTTTGAAAAAAGCCGTGGGTGGCAATATGAAATACCCTTGGATTATCAACAGATTTAACGAGTTCCTCAGTGGCCGCCTGTCCTGTTTGGTGGTTGATATTCCAGCCTTTTCTGGTCAGCATACCTTGTAGCTCTTCAATTTCTTTGGCTGTGCCTGGCAATTGGGTAATTACCTGTGCATCCGTTGCCCTTTCACCTTCAGATGCCCTGGCTGTCAATGGTCCCTCATCTCTAATATAAAATACGGGATCACCTATCATGATTGCCCTTCTCTCCTCCTGCACCTGACGCGGGTTCAATCTGGTATTGAAAATATCTTTTGTATTGCTGACAAGAATTACATTGGTCTGATCAACGAGATATTGACCATCTTCAGTTCGCATCGATTCAATATTCACCTGATTAAAGACACCATCAGGCGATAAATATATTTTGGGCATATCGCCAATTACCTCGTGTACTGGTTTCCAGAAAGCTTCATATGAATATTCATCTTCAATTCTGAACTTCATGCTGTTTCTGTAGTATTTTAAATATCGCTTCTCGAGGTCCTCTCCATTTGTAAGCATTATCATTTGAGGCTTAATGTTTTTGTCGGGTTTAAGATAAAGCACAGCATACATCACCGAATCAGTGAAGTTATGATCAAAGTGCCTGAACCGGACCATTTCTACAGCAACCTCACCTGGCTGCAATGCATTTTGAACTAAATCCCAGGTTACACTTTCGTTCTGGCCACCAAATTCTGACTTTAAGCTCAGTTCCTTTTCAAGGTTTTCAACTTGCCTGGTCAATGCCTCTGATGAAATTCCACTTTCATTCAACTCCTGGGCACTCATTGAAAGAACAAAAGTGAGCATGTCTTTCTTTTCTTGCCACTCATTATATAGGTTGATCAATTGCTCATCATTGCTGCCTAAAATCCTTTGTTTAATCTTAATTGAAGAATTGAGAAGCAGTGCTTTAGTTAATAATGCATTGTTGTAAATCTCACCTACAAAATCATCGTCTTTTGTTGACAGCCTCAAAGCGAGGGTGTTGTAAAATTCATAATCAGTTTTGATGGTGTTCCAGAATTTAGCTTTTTCCCTTTCACTAAGCGCTGGAAAATATTCTTGAATGAAAACTCTGTAATTGTCGAGAACCTCTTCAATCGTTTTTCTTGAACGGTTCATGTCTCCATTCATGAAATAAGTTCTACTCAGCTTTGACATTACCCTCACATACTCCGGGTGCTTACTACTGAAGAAATCCTCGTAGGTCTTTTTGGCATCTGAGTAGTAATTGTCGGCCCTGTTGTATTGCTTTTGACGGTACTGAATATCACCTCTTAGAATGCTCACCGTAGCCGCATTGATGTTGTTTCTTTTCCCTATCCGCTCTTTCCAAATTGCGCTGGCTTCATCCAATGAACTATTGGCATTAGTATAATCGCCATTTGCTATATAAACGATGGCGAGATTTTTCAATATTTCTGCATAAGTTGGGTTTTTACTTCCCAGCTTTTCCCCAATTATTCCTTCAGCTTGAGTAAACAATCTACTGACCTCGTCTATTTCCTCACCACGGTAATATTTAATTAAGGCAAGTTGAGAATAGGCTTTGGCCACATCGATATGATCATCGCCATACCTATTTTTCAGAATCATGATAGCCTCATTCACATACTTTTCTGCAATGTCATAATCACCAATTGTGGTTGTTATTTCTGCTAATAGGTTAAGGCTGGCTATGTTTTTAGAAGACTCATTTCCAAAAATCTCTAGTGCGAGATCGTTGGCCCTTTGGGCATTATTCTGAGCGCTTGAGTAGTCCCCCCTGATGAGATCAATACGGCCTTGCATGGTAAGCGGATCAACCAAAAAGCGGCTACTGCTCCCATACCGTCTACTGGTATTTCGCACCAGACGCCTAATAATGCTCTCGGCTTCCCTAAAGCGGCCGACGTTGACCAATAGCTCAGCCCAATCTTCATCTGACGAAATACTCGTTACTTCAAAGTTTGCACCGACGTCTTTTCTGATGTCCTCAGCTTCTTCCAAATTTTGCTCAGCTTCATCATATAAACCTTTAATCGCCAAAAGCCTGGCCTCTGTTATTAGTGTCTTGGCAAAAAACAATGGATTGGCTTCACTTCTTTTGTCGCCGAGTATTCGTTTGGCAGTGTTAATACCCTCTTCTGCCCTGTCATAATTTCCCAGGTCAATTTCAAGTGCAGCAATCTTTTCCATTTCGACAGCAAAAGCCATGTCCTCATTGTCATATTTTTTTCTTGATGCCAAAAGCGCATCGGCTAAAACAGTTGTGGCCTCTTCGTAATCATCATTTGATACATAATAGGTAGCCACATGATTCAGTATTTCGATGTAATCAACATGGCCTTCTGAAATCTCCCCTGCTACGAAATCCCTAAAACTTGTTTGATATATGTCTGCGGCTTCTTCGAAACGATCTGTATAATCAACATAAAAATTTGCCAGCTTGAGCCTCGTGAGGTGGTATTCAGGAGAGTCTTCACCGTTAAGTGCCCCTTTAATCCCTAATATCTGAGTTAGAAAGGTCTCTGCATTGTTGTAATTCTTTTTCAACAACGCTGTATTGTAGGCATAATCAAGTAGCTCAATTCTTCGCGGATGATTGTCTGGCATGGCTTCATGAGAAAGCAACGAAGAAACTTTAGAGCCCAGGTTTCGAGTCAAATTGGCTTTGACATGCCGGTCAAATTCAATTAGATCCATCCTAATGAAGTTGACGCTATTCTTGGGATAATTCTGCTTGGTGGTTCTTTCGTAATCCTGTTTTGTTTTCAGAAACCGGGTTGTCTTTTCATCTTGAAGGTAGCCAGCGGTAATCCTGCCTTTTAACTCCATTGCCAACCAATGAGACGGTTCATATTTTCTTAACAAATGAATATGCGCCTTTTCATACATGTCAATGGTTGCATCAATTGCCAGCCCATTTTCCTCAAGTAATTGGGTGTTGTAAAACTTATTAAGGCTATAGTTCAAATCAGCCCTGCCAAGATTATCTACAACCCAGTTTTCAGTAGCCACAAAAGCGGAGTCTGCCTTTAAGTAATCACCCATCTTTCTAAATGTATTTGCTTTGGTGATCATCAAAATGGCAAAATCCCTATCTGCATTCTTATTTTCTTTTTTCGACCCATCATCCGCAAGTGCTAGGTCTTGATAATAGTCCAACCTATTATTGATGAGCTTCAATGCTTCACGGTTGAAACCTTTACCCGAAAGAATTCTCGCCTCAAGCACATCCAATTCAGCCTCCATATCAGCATTGATCATTCCGGATTTTTGAAAAGCATTTCGAGATCCTTTGAGATATTCATTAGCCTTAAGAAAATTGCCATACATAATCATGGTCTCGGTGAGCTCTTTCATTATGAAGGCATGATCGATAGATTCTGCACTATTGATGCCCTCACTTTTAATTGCAGCTTCAGTGGCAAGAGGCTCAACATCCACTAAAACCCCCAATGCATTTTGGAACATGGCTTTTTTGCTGAGTGCAATTGGAAAAAACTTGTTGTTTGGGCCAAGTTTCTTGTCAGCCTGTTCTATTAATTTCTCGGTCTTTTTTAACCCGCCTTCATAATCTCCCTTCTGGTAATCCTCGTCCAATTTGTCAAGATCTTTTTCAAATTGAGCGAATCCCTGAAAGGGAAGAGCGAAGAGCATTGTCAGAAATAGAACTAAAACGAGATTTATTTGCACCTTTTTCATAATTCTAAATTAGAATTTATCGAACTGAGTTCAAAAAGTATTCAGGTAAACACCTGATAATCAAGGCAGGTTGAGGATTGGAAATAGATTTAAAAATACGGCGATTTTAGTTCACCTCAAATTAAAGAATTGAATGAAATGCTATGCACAGTTTGAAATAATCAACTTCTACTAACCAAATTATTAGCTTTGCAGCTTCATTTTTTAAACACATTATTTAATGGCTTTGAGTGAACAGGAATTGCGCCGTCGGGAGGAACTACAGGAGTTGATAAAATTAGGAATTGATCCATACCCTTCAGATCTATTTGAGGTGAATGTCACAACTCAAGATATTCATCAGAATTATGAAAAGCGCAAAACAGATTATAAGAATATTTCGATCGCTGGCCGGATAATGAGCCGCAGAATCATGGGCTCTGCCTCCTTTGCTGAAATTCAGGATAGCACCGGACGAATTCAGATTTACCTGAGACGGGACGAAATATGCCCTGATGATGATAAAACATTATACAATACGGTGTTTAAGAAGCTTTTGGACATCGGTGATATAATTGGCGTTAAGGGATATGTATTTACAACACAAACAGGGGAAATATCTATTCATGTAACCCAGCTAAATCTGCTCTCGAAAAGCTTAAAACCCTTGCCTATTGTTAAATCTCAAGAAAGTGAAGGCGGGGAGAAAAAAGTTTGGGATGCATTTGAAGACCCCGAACTGCGATATCGGCAACGCTATGTTGACCTTGTTGTAAATCCTGATGTCAAAGATACGTTTGTTAAGAGGACCCAACTCGTTAATTCAATGAGGGGGTTTCTTGCTGAAAAAGGCTATCTGGAAGTTGAGACTCCAATCCTTCAACCACTTTATGGAGGTGCTGCTGCCAAGCCATTTAAAACGCATCATAACAAGCTTGATATGACGCTGTATTTGAGAATTGCCAATGAGCTTTATCTCAAAAGACTGATTGTTGGCGGGTTTGACGGTGTTTTTGAATTTTCAAAGGATTTCAGGAATGAGGGCATGAGCCGATTCCACAATCCTGAATTCACACAGGTGGAGCTTTATGTGGCTTACAAAGATTATGAATGGATGATGGCTTTGGTTGAGGCTATGGTTGAAAAAGTTGCCATTGATTTACATGGAACTACAGAGGTAAAATGTGGGGAAAATGTAATTGATTTTCAGCGGCCATGGAAACGGTATACAATGTTTGAAGCCATTGAGGAATATACTAAAATTGATATCTCTGAAATGGACGAAAAAGCATTGAGGGAGACAGCAAAAAAATTGAAAGTGCCAATAGATGAGTCAATGGGTAAAGGCAAGCTGATTGATGAGATTTTTGGCGAAACTGTAGAGCCCCATTTAATTCAGCCTACCTACATAACTGACTATCCTGTTGAGATGTCGCCACTTGCGAAGAAGCACCGGTCTAAGCCAGGCTTAGTGGAGCGATTTGAGGCAATCTGCAACGGTAAGGAGATCGCCAATGCATTCTCAGAATTGAACGATCCTATTGATCAGCGACAGCGGTTTGAGGATCAGGTAAAATTAGGGAAACGTGGCGATGAAGAGGCAATGGTGATCGATGAGGATTATATAAGGGCATTGGAGTATGGAATGCCGCCAACTGCTGGTTTGGGTATTGGAATTGACAGATTGTCAATGATAATGACCAATTCAAATTCAATTCAGGATGTGTTGTTCTTCCCTCAAATGAAGCCCGAACAGAAAATTGCCGAGGCTTCTACTGAAGATTATGTTTCAATTGGCGTAAGAGAAGAGTTAATCCCGATCATTCAGAAATTGGGACACACAACAATTGAAGCCTTAAAGGCTCAAAAGGAGTCCAAGCTATTCAATGACGTTTGTGGAATGCGCAAGAAGATGAAATTGAACGATGTAAAAAATCCGACTCAAGAAGAAGTGAAGGGTTGGCTGGCCTAATTATTTTAAAAAAGACTGATGTATGTTTAGCACTTGAGGAATTAACATCTCATTCTCATCATTTATAATGGAATGAGTAGCCAATTTTTTCCTTTCACTATCCGTAAGCTGCTTATCAATTATGGCTATAACCTCAGCTTTAGACCTATAAGGATCACGCTTTAATATCCGGTCTATTCTTAGTGCCAGCGGAGAGTAAATCTGAATGGTAAGGTCTAAGTTTTTATAGGAACCGCTCTCAAACAGCAGGGCAGCTTCTTTAATTAAATAGTGCTGCGAATTATTATTGCCAACCCACCGATCAAAGTCCCTGCCCACTGCCGGATGAACCAGATTATTAAGCTTTTTGAGTTCGCTTTCGTGGTTAAATACTTTTTCAGCTAAATAGCGGCGGTTCAATTGGCCATTTAGATAAGCATCTTTACCAAATTGATTGGTAATTGCGCCGATTAGTTCAGGATCATTGCCCATCAACCATTTAGCCCTTGAGTCAGCATCATAAACCTGAATTCCTAAAACTTGAAATATTTTGCAGACAGTGCTTTTGCCAGACCCGATACCTCCAGTAACACCAACCAAAATTGGCTTAGTTGCCATAAACCACTTTTAAGCTATCAGGTGCTAATTCCAATTCCATTACAAATGATGGGAAAGCGATCAAAATTGGGGTGATAATTGAATCCCGCTCACTAAGCATGGTAAGGTCTGCAGTAATACTAAAGTCTGCCGACTTGACTTTATTTACATCCCGGCGCCTTACTGTGTAATTCACAGTTATCAATGAATCTTTTAGAAAGACAGATGAATCTTGAGGGAAATTGGTTGTTTCTAAACTAATGGGGATGGATTTTCTTAGAAATTCATCTACGGTGAACCGCACATTAACTTCATCAGGCAATGGCCTTATCAAATTGCTGAAAAATTCAATATCAAACTCGTCATTAAAGTTGTAGTCAATATTTGATTCATTAAAAGCGATTTGGTAAACTGGATTCAGGGTATCAATAATACTTTTTGGGCCGGTAACCTTTATCGTATCCGGCCTAATTCTAACGGATGAAATCAACCGATAATCTTCAGCTAGGGGGACAGCTGCGCTATCAACTGCCACAGCAATTTTTGTTTCAATTTTTGGCTCTACATTAATATGTAATGTGTCAGTTGCAACAAAATCTATAGTTAAACCCTGCAGTTGGTCTGTAATCACAGGGATTAATGATGATCTGGTGATAAACTTGATATCGGTGGGATTATCCATCGCAATATTGATGGGCGTAGCGCTAAACAGAAAAGTTCTACGGAGTAGGTTCCAGCCACCACCAGAAACATCAACCACTACTTTATCTGGCAAGGGGTCAACTATTACTACACTGTCTCTTTCGAAAGTAAACTCAAGCGGATAACTGAGCCGTGTGCTGTAATCTTTATTTAGGGCATTGAAAAACCAAAAAGTAGTTGCGGCTATCAAGGATAATAGGATTACCCTCCAGTTGTTTCCGATTAAAAGGAAGAACAGCTTTGATAACATTTTTTAGTTTCCGTTTTAATGACAACATGCCGGCACTTTAGTCCCAACATCAACACCAAGTTAATGTTTGGGGGCTTAAGCTCTACATCAAGTAACCAGAAACAAAATCTTGCTGCTATTTTTCTTCTTTCTGGTATTTCTTGGTAGAATCCATTGAAATAGAGGATTTCTCTATTTTAAGTTTAGCCCCTTTTTCAATATCGATGGTAATTGTATTCTCATCAACTGAAGCAACTTTGCCATGAATGCCACCAATTGTTACTACATGGGCACCCTTTGTTACGGCTTCAGTAAATTTCTTTTGATCTTTTTGCTTCTTCTGCTGTGGCCTTATAAAGAATAGGTAAAAGACGAGGATCATCCCACCGAAAAGAATAAACTGGGCATAGCCCCCGCCAGATTGTGATTGAAGTAAAATAAAATTTAGCATTGGTTCGGTTTAATAATTCTGCAAAAGAAATGAAAAAACCTGTCAGTGCGATGCGCTCTGACAGGTTTCTTGATTATTAATTAATACCTATTTGCCTATGAAGGATTTGCCTGAGGGGCAACGTTAGCTTTGATTTTCAGCCTACTCTGAGTTGGGTTGGTATTCGCTGTAATAGTTACAGTTTTATTCTGAATACCAGGCTTGTTCTTACTATTAAAGCTTACATGGATTTCACCAGTTCCGCCAACAGGTACCGGCTCTTTAGGCCATTGAGGCACTGTGCATCCACATGAAGCAGTAGCACTAGAGATAATCAATGGCGCTTCGCCAGTATTTGTAAACTTGAAAACGTGATTTACTACATCACCTTCAGCAATGCTGCCAAAGTCATGATCTTCTCCTTCAAAAGTAAATTGAGGAAAAGGGCCTGTTCCCGGATCAGCAGTAACTGCTGCAGTGTTGTTTGCCGATGTAGCAGCCGCTGCTGGTGACGTTCTTGTTCCGCCATTACCAGCCTCCAACTCAGCTACCCTGCCTTCTAATTTGGCTATTCGAGACTCAGTGTCTTTGTTGGTGCAGCTAAAGAAAATTAAGCTAAGCACCACCAATGAGCTCATACTGAACGCTAATCTTTTCATTGTAATAGTGTTTTTTGGTTATACAATTTAAATCTGATATCGAAATTAATACACAGTAAAGTCAACCTTCGATTGTTTGCTGACTTTAACAATTTTTTCACACTCTAATGGAATATAAAGTCAATTCTTTTTTATCTGACCCAGCAGTTCGTCAACATCTTCCAGTAACTGTTCAGCTTTGATTTTGGCATCGCTAATTACTTTCTCACCCTCAGTTTTTGCATTGCTGCTCACCAATTCTTTCCCTTCAATAATTTCATCAATCAGGTCTTCAAGCTTTGCTTTGTATTTGTCAAGCTGAAAAGAAAGCTTATCCCTGGTGTTAGAGCCTTTGTCTGGAGCATAAAGAATACCTAAAATAGCTCCAGCTGTAGCACCTGTTAAGAATGACAATAATGTGTTTGATGTTTTACTCATAATTGAAATTTTCACCTGTTTAGAGTCTTCAAAAATACTCTTTATGGCTGTTTTATCAATATTATTTATTATCAAGCAGCCCCCTGCCGCTTTTCTTAATCAGGCCCTCTTTCGTTAATTCGGTGCTCAAAACGTCTAAAATTCCATTTACATACTGCTTACTTTTTGGGGTACTATACAGCTTACATATTTCGATGTATTCGTTTATGGTCACTTTAACAGGGATACTCGGGAAATGCATCATTTCCGCGGTGGCCATTTTTAAAATCACTAGGTCAGTTGCGGCAATCCGCTCAACATCCCAATTCTTAGACCGTGATGCTATTATCTCTTCTAATTGGTCTGAGTTCTTAACAGTTTCTTTATACAGTTTGATGAAAAACTCCTTGTCTTCATCCCAATTTGGTGAGAGTCGGATCACCTGGACACTAGAATCATCAGGATTAAATGTTTTAATCGTTTTAACGACCATACTTTTTAGGATTCCATGGTTCTCTGTCCATCCCAGGTCGTTCGCTTCCATGTAGCCTTCAATTATCTCATTCTTAAAAAAAATCTTTTTGAACAGATAATTGATTATGAATAAATGATCCTCTAAAGTGGGCTCTGGCTTTGAAGAATAGTTGATGTACTCCTCATCTTTTCGGACTATTTTTCGAAACCAATCCTGAAGCGTTTCGGTATCCCAATTAAGCTTATTTTTTTTTCTAACGGCAATTAGTTCGGCATTCTCCTCCAGCGCATTGATAAAAGGGTTCTTGTCAAGGTTTCTGAAGCCCCCGCCCAGGTCTTTACCCGAACCGATCGCTTTATTCCATTCAGCTATAATCAAATCCCGCCATTCAACAAGGAGAAACAGCACTTTCACATAGCTGGCTGCAAGGCGATCAGACTCCTCGATTAATTCTCTGAGTGCCGCATCCTCTTTTGCAGATACCTCATTTTGGAAGGTTAATTGCTCATCTGTGAGCGCCGTTTGAGTAGCTTCAGGGTAGTCTGAAAGCTTTATTTCTTTATTGTCAAATATTAGATCAAATGCCTGGAGTGCTTCTTTTTTTTGGAGTTGGAGCTCCTCTTTGTTTTGCTCCTCCATTGAATTGGGGTCAACCGAAAATCTGGAAGCAATGTTGTTTCTGGCTATCTCATGGTATGCCTCTTTATGCCGTTCAGTGGCATACAATGATTGCATGATTTTAATCCGTAGACTTCTTCGGTTAAGCATAGCTGGTGAGTTTTAAAAGAACGTTTTGCCTGTTTACCAGGCCAGATTTTTAATGTTTAATCAATACCTAATTTTAAGTTGACCAATTGAGTTAATGCGATCCTCAGCAATTGCCATTGCAGCTTCCTGAGGTGTAATTTTATCATTTTCGGCTTTATTCAAAACATTAAGGCATGTATCATAAATTCTTGCTGCCTGCTTCATCACAATATCCCGGTTGTAAGACCCAATGTACTCATAATAAACGTTCATGATGCCGCCACCATTAATTAAGAAATCAGGTGCGTAGGTTATGCCTTTATCAATAAGCATATTGCCATGGCGGGTTTCATCTAAGAGCTGATTGTTTGCCCCTCCGGCTACTACCGAACATTTCATTTTAGAAATGCTATCGTCATTCAGGGTGCCGCCAAGGGCACACGGAGAATAGACTTCCATTTCAGTATCAAAAATATATTCAGGTGCTATTACGTTCACTTTGTATTTAGCAGCTATGGCTTTAATCTTATCTTCAAAAATGTCACTCACCATAACCTGTGCGCCTTCTTTTGTTAGATAACCAATTAGGTTTGACCCGACATTTCCAGCGCCTTGCACCAACACTTTCACCCCCTCAAGGCTTTCTGATCCGGTTACTTTTTTTCTGGCTGCTTTCATGCCTACATATACCCCATAAGCTGTCACCGGCGATGGGTCACCTGAGCCACCTAATTCCACAGGCATTCCTGCTACATGCTGTGTTTCCATTCTGATGTACTCCATGTCCCGGGTGGTCATGTTAACATCTTCGGCGGTCACGTATTTTCCTGATAGGCTGTCAATAAATTTTCCAAACCTACGCATCAGCGCCTCATTCTTAATTTTTCTGGCATCACCAATAATTACTGCTTTTCCACCTCCGATATTTAATCCGGCAATCGCTGATTTATAGGTCATTCCGCGGGATAACCTTAGGGCATCAGTAATTGCTTCTTCGTCTGTGGCGTAGTTCCACATTCGGGTGCCGCCCATTGAAGGGCCTAAAACTGTATTGTGAATGGCAACAATTGCTTTTAGACCAGTTGGCTTATCATGGCAAAAAACCAACTGCTCATGCTCCATTTGTGACATCTGATCAAACACTGATTTCGCTTTAACCTGTGCTTCCGCAGTTTCTGCTATCATTATTGAGTTGAATTGTTTCTATCTATCTTAGCCGCCGATTTGGCGGTAAAAAAAGGTGTGCAAACTTACCCTTTTTTTGAAAGTGCTGCAATCACCCAATTCACTCAAACCATTTTAATAAAGGGGCGTTGTAAGCTCAGATGAAAGAACTCAGTTATTTAAATAAATACCTTCTCAAGTATAAATTCTACCTTATTTGGGGAACGGTGTTTATCATAATAGCTAACTTTTTTGGCATTGTTCCCGCATTCGTAGTAAGGCACTCATTCAATCTGGTTCAGGAAGATATTGGCATATATAAGATTTTCAATGGTTTTGACCTTCAGGCAGCTACCTATGAAATATTTGCCAGCAGTATTTTGCTATACGGAGTCATTATTTTGGCCGTGGCGTTGCTCAAAGGCATTTTCATGTTTTTAATGCGGCAAACAATTATTGTTATGTCTCGAAAGGTGGAATATGACCTGAAGAATGAGGTCTATGCCCACTATCAAACTTTACCACTCAGTTTTTATAGAAGGAACAACACCGGTGACCTCATGGCGAGGATTTCAGAAGATGTGAGCCGGGTTAGAATGTACGTTGGCCCAGCAATAATGTATGGGATAAACATGGTCACGTTATTTCTGATGGTGATCCCTTTCATGTTCACGATCAACCCAAAACTGACGCTGTATTCCCTGATTCCATTGCCACTACTTTCAGTGAGTATCTATTTTGTGAATAATATCATCAATAGAAAATCAGAGCAGATACAAAAAAGCCTATCTGGGCTGTCAACTTTTGTTCAGGAGGCTTTTTCAGGAATCAGGGTTTTAAAGGCTTTTGTGAGAGAAGATGATTCAGCTCAGAATTTTGAAACGGCAAGTAATGATTATAAAGACAAATCTCTGGAACTGACCTTTGTCACTGCATTGTTTTTCCCTCTGATTATGGCCCTGATTGGCGTGAGCGTAATTTTGACTGTTTACATAGGTTCTGTTGAAGTTATGGCAGGCAATCTGAGTATTGGAAATATTGCTGAATTTATCATTTACGTAAACATGCTGACCTGGCCGGTAACTTCGTTGGGGTGGATTACAAGCATTATACAAAGAGCAGAAGCATCTCAAAAAAGAATTAATGAATTTTTAAGTACCAGGAATGATATAACATCTTTAGCCAATATTGAGCGGGATATTAAGGGTGCTGTCCGTTTTTCAAAGGTGCATTTTAACTATCCTGATACGGGAATTAATGCTCTTAAAGGGATTGAGTTTGAAATAGAACCAGGAGATTCAATGGCAATAATTGGCACAACAGGCTCTGGCAAAAGTACAGTGGCCAACCTTATATGCCGAATGTATGACACTAGTGATGGCACTATTGAAATCGATGGTATTGATATTAAAGATTATAACCTTGATAGCCTTCGGGATCAAATCGGGATGGTGCCACAGGATGTCTTTTTATTCTCTGATACAATAGGTGGCAATATTGCATTTGGCAATGTAAATATGTCGCAAGAGCAAATTGAAAAGGCTGCAAAAGATGCCGACCTCATCGAGAATATAGACCGCTTTCCAAAAGGGTTTGACACCCGTGTGGGTGAAAGAGGGATTACGCTTTCAGGTGGTCAAAAACAACGGGTATCAATCGCCAGGGCCATTGCCAAAGACCCTAAGATTCTAATTCTTGATGACGCCCTCTCAGCAGTGGATACCAAAACAGAAAACAGGATTCTAAATGCCATGAAAGTGATAATGGAAGGCAGGACGTCAATTATCATCTCTCACAGGGTTTCATCGGCCCAGCTTGCCAATAAGATTATTGTTCTGGACGATGGTGAGCTAATTGAATCAGGCTCACATGAGGAATTGCTAGCCCTTGGGGGTGTTTATTGTGAACTCTATGATAAGCAACTTGCTACAGAGGAAACGATGGGGTAGTAAATCACTTCACAAATCCTTCAACAATCACTGAATTATCCTCAAAGTGCTTTTCCAGGAAAAAGTTCTCTAGCTCCAGATTTTTTTCACCAGCCAATGAGAACATCCTTGCTTCGATGTCATCTTTTTTTGGTCGCACAAGAGGGTGTGAATCTAAAGTAATTGAAAGCATGCCCCTGCTGGATATTTTCCTGACTGTATAACCGGGCGGTAGCTCTGTTACTCGGTTTTTCAGGATCGCACCAATAAAGTAGTGAACCTGTTGTTCTTCAGCGGTTGCATCTAGGTAGTCAATTACGCATAAAGTGCCTCCAACTTCATTACTAAATACGAGTTCTTTGGCTTGTTTGAAAAGCTCCTCAATTTTTGGGTCGTTGTATTTACCCTCAAATTCAACTCCAGCCACATCATACTCAATTCCCTTGTATGCCTTTAACTCAAATTCCTTGAAACCCCCCAGTAAATAATATATTGAGGTAGCAATTACTATCAGTGAGAGCAATGTAATGGCATGCCAAAAGTATTTCGAATGGGTGATCTTCATGGCGGCTATTTCTTCCCATCAGCGTAGTCTGACAAATAACTAAATTTCTCAGTGAGCTGACCATCCTTCGTGATTGTAGCATCTGCAATTATCCTTCTGCTGTCATCCCCCAATAAATGTGGCAGCACATTCTTGATCAACTGATTTCCGAAATCTTCAGATGCATCCCTGGGGAGCTCACAAGGCAGATTGTCTACAGCCATTACACTGATGTTGCCCTCATCAGAAAATACCGGGCATATTTTATCTTGTGTTGGATCCCAATCGTAAATAGGGTCATCAATCGTTGATGGTTTTTTGGTTGATGGAATTGAGCCCTCAATATCGCAGGTGATGTCAGCAATCATCTTTATCCTGAAATCATTTTGGCAGGCTTCTTCCCTCGTGAACAAAACGGGTGCAGCAGGGTCCCAGTAAGCAGCTGCAATGAGCAGATCTGTTTCATGGGCAAATTTTTTGAAATCCCTTTCGAAATTTTCTGGGTTTGTAAAAAACTCACCCCTATTGAAAGAGGCACCCTCTTTGTGTTTGTTATAGTCTCGGTTGTTTAACTGGGTAAATACAGTTTCGTGGTAATATTTTTCGATGTAATCAGATGGTATCACCTTTCGCAATCCAACTCCGTTCAAAACCTCAATTGCCCCTTTGGCCACACGGCCGCCACCAGTTATGGCAATTTTACCAGGGGGGAGCTTTATTTTCTTGTATTCTGATTTAAAGTCGTCATAGTTAAAGCACTCATGTGCCCTCCTTATGTCGTATAAATTGTAGCGCTTACCAATAGTGTAAAGGCCATTGTAGGCCCCCACTATTCCAGCCCATCTTCCAAACGCAATTATGCGCTGGCCATCTTCGGAAGTGAGCACCTCATAATCTATCAGCCGGATTTTTTTTGTAAGAATTTCCTGCAATAATCCTTGATTGTAGGGTTGCTCTTTGATCGTATGAGAAAAGAAAAAGTAGGTTTTATCATCAAGCAAATCATTAATCTCGACCTCTTTCACTCCAAAAATGATGTCGCAGTCATCCAGAGATTCAACTATCTTGATGCCCTCTTCCTCATATTGATAATCATTAAAACATCGTATAGTGCTGGTTTGGCAAACTACCTCCACATCCTGATAAGATTCATTGATGAACTTCGCCTGAGTAGGGGTAAGTGGCACCCTGTGATCCGGTGGCGTTTTGCCCTCTCTGATAATACCAATTCTGGTCATCTTCTATTGATTTGTCATCTGAAAGCGACAAATTTAAGATGTTTGTTAGCAGTACATTGAATTATGGAAAGTTCGTTAATGTTAGTAGGGTTCTGGACGGTTTATTTTGGCTTACATACTTTGTTGGCATCAAATTCTATTAAAGGAATTTTGAATGAATCCGTACCGGCCATTTATAAACATTACCGAATAATTTATAACACTATTTCTACGATTGGACTGTTCGGAATATTGCTATTTCTTGCCACTACCCCTTCAGAATTGATCCTAACTCCAACCACTTTACTAAAATTCACAGGGCTGACTTTTGCTTCTTTTGGGGTTATCTTTTTAAAGTTGGCATTTAAACAGTATTCGATCCGGGAGTTCCTGGGGTTAAAGCAAAATGACGAAAACACACACCAATTGGAAATAGGTGGCATTCTAAAACATGTCCGTCACCCTATTTACACCGGTACTATTTTAATTGTGGCAGGTCTTTTTCTGTTCGTTCCGAAGCTCCTGAATCTTGTAACACTGGGTTGCGTTGTTGCATACATCTTGATTGGTATCCAATTGGAAGAGAAAAAATTGATTAAAGAATTCGGGGAAGCATATACCAATTATAAAAAGAAAGTACCAATGCTTTTACCGCGATTTGAATCCCGTCCATGAGATTTATAATTCTTGTAATTGTTTTTTTAACAATGGTTAGTTGTGACCAAAAAGCGAAAAAACAGTTAACGATTGCTGTAGCATCCAATATGCAGTTTGTTGCGAAAGAAATCACTAAAGCATTTACAGAAAAGTCAGGTATTGAACCGCGAATTGTGGTTGGGTCATCCGGCCAGTTGACTGCACAAATTACAGAGGGTGCCCCATACGATGTTTTTATTTCAGCAGATATGAAATACCCTATAAAGCTGTATGAAAGAGGGTTTTTAGCATCACAACCCGCGATTTATGCAAAGGGTAAACTCGTATTATGGTCAATGAAAGTGCCAAAGCCTTCAATGGATTTACTAACAAATTCTGACATTCAACATATTGCAATAGCCAATCCAGAATTAGCCCCCTATGGATCAGCTGCAATTGAAGCTCTTCAACACTTTGAGCTATTGGCACAGGTGGAACCAAAACTGGTTTATGGCGAAAGTATCTCCCAAACCAATCAATTTATTCTTTCAGGGGCGGCTGATATCGGCTTTACAGCGATGTCGGTTGTGCTAGCTGATGAAATGAAGTCAATGGGGAACTGGGCAGAAATCGACCCTAACATTTATGAACCAATAAATCAGGGAGCGGTCATAATAAACCACCGTGATGAAAAACGTTACGAAGCCATTGAGTTCTATGATTTTCTATTTTCGGATTCTGCTAAGGAAATATTGAATAAATTCGGCTACATAGTCGAATGAATATAGTTAAAGGTGAAATATCAGACCTTACGGTCAATGAGAACCTGACCCTCGTTCAGGTAAAAGCGGGTGATATTCTGCTAAACGCCATTGTTATTGACACCCCGGCTTCCGCTTCATATTTAAAAGTTGGCCAGAAGGTAAATGCCCTGTTTAAGGAAACGGAGGTAATAATTGGTACTGATCAAGACCTTAGAATTTCATTGCAGAACCGAATTCCGGGGATTATTGAAAATATAAATGATGGTCAATTGCTTAGTAAAGTCACCGTTAAAACATCCCTAGGATCAGTTAAATCTATCATTACCGCTAATGCGGTAAAGGAATTAGAATTACTGCCTGGTAAGAAAGTGATGGCTCTAATTAAGACCAATGAAATAATGCTATCAACTGATGATTGACTGGTCACCGCTCATATTGACTTTTGAGCTTGCATCTGTGACAACCTTGCTGCTATTGCTGATCTCAATTCCGTTAAGCTATTGGATGGCTTACTCAAAATCGAAGATTAAACCCGTAGTTGAAACGATGGTTAGCATGCCTTTGGTATTGCCGCCAACTGTGTTGGGGTTCTATTTACTTGTCGCCTTCAGCCCATCTGGTGCATTCGGACAATGGCTTGATTCGTGGATCGGCCTGAGATTTGTCTTTTCTTTTGAAGGACTTGTTTTAGCCTCGCTCATTTATAGTTTGCCGTTCATGGTTCATCCCATTCAATCCGGATTGGCCAATTTATCAAGCTCATTGACAGAAGCTTCATATGTAATGGGCAAGTCTAAAATCACAACGTTATTCAAAGTGTTGTTGCCAAATATTAAACCGTCTTTGCTGACAGGAATAGTACTGGCATTTGCTCACACCATAGGTGAATTTGGCGTGGTTCTGATGATCGGCGGTAGCATTCCAGGAGAAACAAAAACTGCGTCAATCGCTATTTATGAGGAAGTGGAATCCTTGAATTACGGTGCTGCAAACACTTACTCGTTAGTGCTTTTTGCGATCACATTTAGCATTCTACTAATAGTTTATCTGGTCAATGGCGGTTACTTAAAAAGGTTTTGGCAATGATCGAGATTCACCTTCAAAAGAGATTGGGTGCACCTGATGGCACTCTCCACCTAGCGGTAGATCTCAAGATCAAACAAGGTGATTTTGTAACCATTTTTGGTAAATCAGGCGCTGGTAAAACCTCCATTTTAAGAATGCTGGCTGGACTATTGGAACCTGACGAAGGGTCGCTAGTCGTTGGACAGGATTGCTGGTTTGATAATCAGAAAAAAATCAATCTTCAGCCCCAGAAAAGAAAAATTGGCCTGGTATTTCAAGATTACGCCTTGTTCCCAAATATGACAGTTGAAGGGAACCTCAGGTTTGCTTTGACAGAACAACAATCCATTAAAGAATTGGATAAAATTGTTGAGGTGATGGAGCTTGGCGACCTCCGAAACAAGAAACCAGAAACGCTTTCTGGTGGTCAGAAGCAAAGGGTGGCACTGGCCAGAGCCGTAGTTCAACGGCCTCAGTTACTATTGTTAGATGAGCCACTTTCAGCGCTAGACTTCGAAATGAGGAATAAATTGCAAGGTTATCTGTTCTCAGTCCACAAGGAGTACAAGTTAACTACTGTTTTGGTTAGTCATGACATTGGTGAAATTATTCGCCTATCAGACCAAATGATTGAAATTGCCGACGGTAAAATTGTAAAACAAGGCAGCCCATTAGAAGTATTGGCCCATCATGAGGTGAGCGGTAAATTTCAGTTTATCGGTGAGGTTATTTCCATGCAACAGCAGGATTTCATCTTCATAATCAGTGTCTTAATTGGAAAAAATATTGTGAAAGTTGTCGCTGACGAAAGTGAAGCCAGGAACCTGTGCACCGGAGACAAAGTGATGGTTGCTTCAAAGGCTTTTAATCCGGTAATTAGAAAGATTCAATAAAATACCCAGTTGATGCTAGAGGATGATCCAGTCAATACGGCATAGAATCAGTACATTAGATGAATGGCGAGGCTAATCGATGGAACCCTCTCTGAGCTTTGCTTTTTGTTGGATTAATTTGCGGATAAAGCTCATATCTAAACTTCCGTTGTGTGAAGGTGAAAGCTTGACGCTCCACTTTCCACCATAAATTTTGACATAATCAGTTCCTTTAAAAAGCGAGATTTGATAATAAGGAAGGGCAAGCGCATACATCTCAAGTTTAACACGAAACCAGATCATAATACCCTTGTGCCTTAGTTCGATGTTGCAAAAGCATGTGTTTTGGTTCCCGCTCCGCAACTCTGCTACCCCTCACTCGATTCCGTAATAATGAAGCGCTGAGAACCAATTCCCTTCATCTTTATCCGATCTATTAAACCAAATGAAGCACCCACCAAAAGCTTTATTTCTTGCTCTTGTTGCTTGCTGGTATAAGACAGTCAAAAATCATTCTCGAAAAATTGGACCGGTTAGATTAGTTATGGCTTCCGTTTTTATAATTTGATTATGTTATAATTTAAAAATTATAATAAATATATGATCGATTAAAATCCCTAATAACTCATATTATGGGATTAAAAAGTTGTTTTTATCCAAAAAAATTCATATTTAATAGAGCAAATAAAAGTTAAAATATTTCAAATGAATCTATCAAAACAAATCACTATCCTGCTTTTACCTCTCACTTTATTACTGTCATGCCAAAATGCAGATAATCCCAATCAAGCATCAGACAATAATGTATTCACACAATTCTTATCTGGTGAAGATGAATTCGAAGCTGACTATCAGGACATCCTTGAAAGAGATACACTCAAAGCTATAACTATCTTCAGCCCAACAAGTTATTTCCTCTACAGAGGGCAGCCAATGGGCTATGAATATGAATTGGTAAAAAGATTAGCCGATGACATAGGCGTTGAGCTTGAAATGATTGTCGCAGACGATATGGATGAGATTTTCAACCTGCTGCTTACAGGCGAGGGAGATATAATTACTTATGGCCTCACAGTAACAGGACAGCGCAAAGAATTTGTTGATTTCTCACTACCCCTAAATTTCACTCATCAGGTATTGGTTCAACGAAAACCAGATAATTGGAGACAGATGAAGCTTCATAATATTGAAAAAGAGCTGATTAGAAACCCCATTAGGCTGATTGGTAAGAACATCCACGTAAGAAAAAACTCATCTTACAGAGAAAGACTTGAAAACCTTCAGGAAGAAATTGGTGGTGAAATCGGTATAGAATTCCTGCCGGGTAATGTGGCCACAGACGACATCATAAGAATGGTAAACGCTGGCGAAATAGAGTATACAATTGCCAATGAAAACATTGCAAGGATAAACAAAGCTTACTACGCTAATATTGATATAAATACAACTGTGGGCGTGATGCAACAGCTGGCGTGGTCTACCAGAAAATCATCGCCTGAACTAAGAGGAGTGGTTAACAAATGGATTACAGAACAAAGAGACGATTCAGAATTTTACGTCATTTATAATAAATACTTTAAGAATCAGCGGTCATTTGCCCAACGTGTAAAGAGTGACTCATACAATGAAGGTGGCAATAATATATCACCTTATGATGAGCTTTTGCAGAACAACGCTGATAAGATTGACTGGGACTGGAGGTTGCTAGCATCGCAGATGTATCAGGAATCACAGTTTAGCCCAGATCGTAAATCATGGGCCGGTGCTATTGGGCTTATGCAGTTGATGCCTAAAACGGCCAAAAGTTATGGTTACAAAAATTTAAAGGATCCAAAAAGCAATATTGAAGCGGGAATCGCCCATTTGGAGTACCTGGATAACTATTGGACCAAGCACATTGCTGACTCTACGGAAAGGGTCAAGTTTATCCTGGCCTCATATAATGCTGGTCATGACCATGTGCAAGATGCCAGAAGGTTAGCTGAAAAGTACGACTACGATCCTAATGTATGGTTTGACAATGTTGAGGAATGCTTATTAATGAAATCAGAAAAGCGTTATATCAACGATGAGGTGGTCAAGTTTGGGTATTGCCGTGGAACAGAGCCTGTAAAATATGTTACTGAAATTTTTGAACGGTACAAGTTGTATCAGCAGTTTAGTAGCGAGGATGAGTTGATTGCTGCGAGTTAAAATGCATACTTGAACAGGTTATTTTCTTTAATCATACCCTTTAGGTCTCTTTAGAAGGTGATCTGGAATGGGATTAGTTATCGGTGGGTTTTTAAATTCAATTTCTTTCCTGATCAATGGTGTAGAAGACTCAAATAACTGATGATAATTGGGTGAAGATGTCCGCGTGACAACAATGGCTTTAACTATCATTGATAGAAAGGTCAATAGGATCCTGTCAGGATCTTGTTCATCGAAGTTGGCAATTGATAGCGCATCCATAGGGTTAGGACAATGACCTCTTTCACATGCATAAGTGATTAGGTAATGATCCAGATTAAAGATCATGTTCGGCCATAAATGTCTGGCGTTATCATAATTTTCTTCGAACAAAGCTTTTGATACCTCCCAAGTCGGAATAGAGCGATTGATTACAAAGATTATAGTGAAGACTTGATGAAGGTGATTTGAAATATTATCAATATGCTCTCCTCGTAACATATCGATTGCGTTTTGAGAAGCGCTTCTGTCCAAACTTTTTATTGATCGAAGGTTGTTAAAGGCAGATCGTAAAGACGATTTATTTAGAATATTGGATTTGATTTCAGCAGCGGCAACCACAGCCTCACATGGAAAGAATTTTTTATCCCCCACAGCGCTGAATGAAGGACAGACTTCTTTGTCGTAGACAATCAAATCAGTTTGTTTGCTAGTATCTCCTTTAGAGTCAAACACAAATCCAGTATCGACACCAAATTTTTGAGGGATATTTTTTTGAATAAATTCTCTGAGAACAACTTCTCTTGCCGAACCAGCCTCTCCGGGATGTTGAATAAGTTTCTCCTTTAACTCCAATCTAAGCCGTTTCCCATTTTCTTTCACCCAATCTGAAACCAAAAATTTGTTTTTCTGAGGCATAGAGTTCCCTTTTGAATCATTAAAGTTAGATAGGATCGCACTATGATTTACCTTAAAGGTTTTCAAAAAAAGAACCCCGACATTTCTGTCGGGGTTACCATATTCTCAATATTTATAATTGGTATTTCTAATTTTAACTTCCACACATTTCGCAATCATCAGGGTTGTCGATAGAGCAGGCAATTGCGGCCTTTTGCTCCTCTATTGCTTGCTGTGCTTCAGGTTGTGGCTGCTTTAGGGCCTCTTTGTTCACCGTGAACTTGATGGCATCCGCTGCAGCTTTGGTACGAAGGTAATACATACCAGTTTTCAATCCCTTCTTCCAGGCATAAAAATGCATCGAAGTGATCTTTCCAAAGTTAGGATCCTGCAAATGTAGGTTCATACTCTGGCTCTGATCGATGTATGCGCCCCTGTCGGCGGCCATTTCAATAATTGACTTCTGGGAAATCTCCCAAACCGTTCGATAAAGTTCTTTTATATTATCAGGGATCTCTGGAATATTCTGGATTGAACCATTCTCTGACATCAATGTATTCTTCATGTTTTCATCCCACAGATTCAACTCAATCAGATCTTTCAATAAGTGCTTGTTCACTACAATGAACTCGCCTGAAAGTGTCCTTCTGGTGTAAATGTTAGAAGTATAAGGTTCAAAACATTCGTTGTTACCTAATATCTGGGAAGTAGAAGCAGTAGGCATAGGAGCTAACAACAACGAGTTCCTGACACCATTCTTCTTCACCTGGCGTTTCAAAGCTTCCCAATCCCACCTGCCAGAATCAGGGGTAACACCCCACATGTCAAACTGGAAAATACCTTTCGAAACTGGCGAACCCTTGAATGTTTTGTAAGGCTTATCCACCTTAGCCAACTCCATTGAAGCTTCCATAGCACCGTAGTAAATGGTCTCATGGATTTCGGTGTTCAGCTTCCTGGCTTCTGGCGAATCGAACGGCATCCTTAGTAACAGGAAAGCATCAGCCAACCCCTGAACACCGATACCAATTGGGCGGTGCCTCATATTTGAGTTCCTGGCTTCCTCTACAGGGTAATAATTGATGTCTATTACTTTGTTGAGGTTTTTGGTCACCACTTTGGTGATCTCATAAAGTGTCTGATGGTCAAACTGGCCATCTTCAGTAACAAATTTTGGTAGGGCAATCGAAGCAAGGTTACAAACAGCCACTTCATCAGGTGCTGTATATTCCACTATCTCAGTACACAAGTTGCTTGACTTGATAGTACCAAGGTTTTTCTGATTTGATTTCTTATTACATGCATCCTTATAAAGCATGTAAGGGGTGCCAGTCTCTATTTGAGATTCAACAATCTCGAACCATAAATCCTGGGCTTTAATGGTTTTCCTTGCCTTACCCTCTTTTTCGTACTTTTCATAGAGCCTCTCAAAATCCTCTCCGTATACCTCATGTAACCCGGGAGCTTCATTAGGACAGAATAGCGACCACTCAGCATTCTCTTCAACCCGCTTCATGAAAAGGTCAGGCATCCAAATGGCATAGAACAGATCCCTTGCTCTCATTTCTTCCTTACCGTGGTTTTTCTTCAGGTCAAGGAACTGGAAAATATCTGCATGCCATGGCTCAAGGTACATAGCAAAGCTGCCTTTTCGCTTGCCACCGCCCTGATCCACATACCTGGCAGTCATGTCAAAATTTCTTAGCATTGGCACAATACCATTTGAGGTGCCGTTAGTGCCCTTAATGTAAGAACCAGTGGCCCTCACATTGTGAATGCTCAAGCCAATTCCACCAGCAGATTGTGAAATTTTGGCACACTGCTTCAAAGTATCGTAAATACCATCGATGCTATCTTCTTTTACTTGTAATAAGAAGCAAGACGAAAGCTGTGGTTTTGGTGTACCTGCATTGAAAAGGGTAGGGGTAGCGTGAGTAAACCACTTCTGAGACAGAAGGTGATATGTTTCAATGGCTGCATCGATATCATCCATATGAATACCAATAGCAACACGCATTAACATGTGTTGAGGGCGTTCTACTACCTTACCATCAACTTTCATTAAATAAGACCGCTCTAAAGTCTTGAAACCAAAGAAATCGTAGCTGTAGTCCCTGTCATAGATAATGGTCGAATCCAGAAGGGCAGCATGTTTTTTGATCACCCCGTAAACCTCCTTAGAAATCAGGGCTGCATTTTTATCAGTTTTAGGATCAACATAGGTGTATAGCCTTTTCATGGTATTTGAAAAAGACTTACTTGTCACTTTATGCAGGTTAGAGATGGCAATCCTTGCTGCAAGAATGGCATAATCAGGATGCTTGGTGGTCATAGTTGCAGCTGTTTCAGCGGCCAGGTTATCCAGTTCCACAGTGGTCACCCCATCATATATTCCATTAATCACCTTTTTGGCAATTTCAACTGGCTCTACATATTGGGTATTTAAGCCGTAGCAAAGCTTCTCAATTCGGGCTGTGATTTTGTCAAATTTCACTGATTCCCGGCGACCATCTCTTTTAATTACTAGCATCGATCCAAACGAATTTTAGGTAGGTTGTATATTACTTTAAAGTTAAGTTTTAATGATCAAAAGTCCTCGTCTAAAGAGAACTTAGCTGACTCTGTTTCGGAGTCTTCTTTCATTACTCCAGCCTTCTGATATTCGGCCACCCTTTTCTCGAAAAAGTTGGTTTTCCCTTGCAATGAAATCATGTCCATAAAGTCAAACGGATTGGTTGAATTATAGGCTTTTGGGCAACCCAATTCCATGAGCAGCCTATCCGCAACAAATTCTATATACTGGCACATCAGCTCAGCATTCATACCAATTAATTTCACAGGAAGAGAATCGGTCACGAACTCTTTTTCAATTGCAACGGCATCTTTGATAATCCCAGAAACCGTCTCAACTGGCAACTTATTATTGATGTGATTGTTGTAAAGCAAACAAGCGAAATCACAGTGCAAGCCTTCATCCCTTGAGATCAACTCATTGGAGAAAGTTAAACCTGGCATGAGCCCTCTTTTCTTGAGCCAGAAGATAGAGCAAAAGCTTCCTGAAAAGAAGATTCCTTCAACAGCTGCAAAAGCAATCAACCGCTCCTGAAATGAGCCTTCATCAATCCAGCGTAAAGCCCAGTCTGCCTTCTTCTTCACGCAGTCCATCGTTTCAATGGCGTGGAGCAGTGTATCTTTCTCCTTGGCATCTTTTACATAGGTGTCAATAAGAAGTGAATAAGTTTCTGAATGGATGTTTTCAATGGCTATTTGAAAACCATAGAAAAACTTTGCTTCGGTATACTGGACATCAGAAACAAAATGCTCTGCCAGGTTCTCGTTTACAATGCCATCACTTGCTGCAAAAAATGCCAACACATGTGAGATGAAATGGCGCTCTCCATCATTTAAGTTGGCCCAGTCTTTTAAATCCTGGCTGAGGTCAATTTCCTCAGCGGTCCAAAAGCTGGCTTCTGCTTTTTTATAAAACTGCCAGATGTCATGGTGTTCTATAGGAAATAATACGAAACGGTCTTTGTTTTCTTGGAGTAGTGGTTCCGGGAGGTCCTGATTTTTTGTCGCCATTCTTGAATTACTGTCTTTTTAGTTCAATTTAATTGCCCAATTACAAAAATTAAGAGAAGCAAACGCCCCTCAAAAGTGATATTGATTAATCTAAAATGTGATAAACTGGTTGTGTGATTCTGGACGAACTTGACCCCCGCAGAAGAGTCATACAAATATGTTGAATCAAGGTTAAAAAATCAAAGCCGTGAGCCTGAGGAATCCCTCAAAACCATCTTATAAATTGGGTCTCTATAAGTGCCTATTTTTTAGGGCATTAAAGCGTAAATTTGCAATGAAAACTTAACCCCATTTAGGCAGTATGAAGGGTGTAAAATTTTTTAAAAAAGTTATAAACATTTTCATAGCTGCGGTTTCGTTTGTTAGTTATTTGTTTCATTCTATCTTTGCACTCCGTTTTTTTGAACACACTTAGATGTACGCAATAGTAGATATCCACGGAAAGCAATTCAAGGTTGAGAAAGACCAGTCAATTTTTACCCCACATATGGAGGGCGATGAGGGTTCAGCCGTTGAATTTAAAGATGTTTTGTTGGTTGATAACGATGGGAAAGTGAAAGTAGGCACTCCAACAGTTAAAGGTGCCAAAGTTTCTGCCAAAATCGTTGAGCATGTTAAAGGTGATAAAGTAATCGTTTTCAAAAAGAAAAGGAGAAAAGGTTACAAAAAGAAGAATGGTCACCGCCAGCAGTTTACAAAAGTTTTAATTGAAGGAATAGCATAAGATTTTAAGCCATGGCTCATAAGAAAGGTGTAGGTAGTTCCAAGAACGGTCGTGAATCGGAAAGTAAACGACTTGGAGTTAAGAAATACGGTGGTCAGCAAGTAATCGCCGGTAACATTATTGTAAGACAACGGGGCACTCAGCATCATCCTGGAACCAACGTTGGTATGGGCAAAGACCATACACTTTATGCCCTTACAGATGGTAAGGTGGAATTTAGGAGAACGCGGCAAAATAGATCATTCGTATCTATAGTATCAGAGTAGTTTTCTGAGTCATTTATACTTGTCGTTGAGGCCCTGACCAACTAAAATCATTGGAATAATTTTATCAACCCGTCTTAGACGGGTTTCTTGCTTTTTGGCCTCAGCAATGTATTCGGCATATTCCCGCTGATAAGATTTAGATAGAGCCTTAAAGGATTCTTTCAAATCAGTATCCTCTTTGATAGCAGCAAGCAGTTCCTCAGGTATTTCAATAGGCTTCTTCCTTTCTGGTTTAATCTCTTTCCCAGCCGCCTGATTAAGAATGGCCTCATGGATGTATGCCAGTACATTCTCCTCATCAATATTGTCTGCTGAATTGAACCTCCATTGACGCATACCCCTGGTCTTTCCTTGCTGAGCGTTGATCAAAACTTTCATTTCATCTTTTAAGAATGATCCTTGAAAGAACCAGATACCAGCATAACCTTTAAACGCACCTAAACCAATTACATTTTTTCCATCAAGTGTATAAACTGGAAAGCCCCACTTTACGGTCTCCTTCAATTCTGTTGATAGCAGCAGTTCACGCAGGGTATTTAACTCCTTTGACCACTCGAGATTTTTCTGGAGATATTCATCAATGGTCTTTGACATTTCCATGGCTATGGCATTTAAGTTTCGGATTCTTAAAATGCCAAAAACAGGATAAAATGTCAATACAACAAAAACTCTTTTTAATGACCGTACCGGAAACGATTGATTAACACCCTATCCATAAAAATGAAGAATGTAAAGGCTACCCCGATGTAGAGCAGATTCTGTATTATTCCAGCTGAAATTGACAAAGTGTTTGATATCTGATCTAAAACACTTGTAACGGCAGTAGGATCAACTAAAGGATTGGTCGGAACTGTGGAATTTCCTGCAAAGAAGAACATTCCTATGAACGACAATACCGTAAGTACACCTACCAACGACAATGCTGTGTATAGAATACCGTTCCGTTTCTTTTGCCTTGCAAGCATTGCCAACTTAAATGTCAAGCGATCAGTGAAATCAGAAGTGGGCTTCTCGACCGCGTGAGCTTTAATATAGCCTTCTGTCATCAACAGCGATCGGTACAATGACTCCATTTCAGGGAATGCACTCAGGTTCTTAAGAACTTCGGATTTTTCTTGCTCCGTGATATTCCCATCGATCAAACCGAATATATGTTGCTCTGTGATTTTCATAATAATGCCGTTGCTTCGTCTTTCAAAATATGTGTGAGCTCCAGGCTCAGTTTCTTTCTTGCCCTAAATAGTTTCACTTTCAAATTACTCTTTTCCTGATCAACTATTTGAGCTATTTCCTCCAGGCTTAGCTCATCAAAGTAAAACAGTGTCAATAATAATTTATCATCATCTGATAAATTTTGCATAGCCTGATCAATAAATTGCCTCCTATTGTCAGACCGCATTTCATCTTGTCGGTCACTGCCGCCTTTGTTTAGCGGCATCTCATCAATTGGTGAAGTCGGTAATCTGTTTTTACGTTGGCTGCTGATTGCAGTGTTAAAAACAACCCGATAAAACCAGGTTGTAAACTTTGAATCACCTTTAAAACTATCAGCGGCCTTATAAATTTTCATAAATGCGTCCTGGATTACCTCCTCCGCCTCTTCGGCTGATACAACGATCCTTCTGGCTATTGTGAACGCATAATTTTTGTGGCGCTCAATTAATACCCTGAAGGCCTCGGTATCACCATTTTTTACCTGGGCTACCAGCTCCTCATCAGTAATCAGTTCATTCACTGCTGCGTTTGACGCTAGGTTTGTATTTAAAGTTACATAAGGTTTGAAAGTTTGAAGGTTTGAAAGTTGAAAGGTGTTAAGGTTTGATATGAGTTGAAGTTTAGAAAGTGTCAAAGTTTTAAACGTTAGAGTTTCACTACTCTTAATCCAACCTCCACCTTTTAAAACTTCGGAACCTTTAAACATTCTAAACCTTCAAACTTTCTAAACTCTGTGTAACCTTCAAAACTTTGCGGTAGTCAAAGGGGGCATATCATTTAAATCGAAATAAAATGGAAGGTGTAATTGCAGTATTTATCCCAATATTTTTCTTAGCAGTAGCGTGTGTAGTCTTGATTTTCTATAGGAAATACTCGAACGATGAAAGAATGGCACTTATTGAGAAAGGCGCAGATGCCAAAATATTTCAGTACTCCAGCAGCAAATCGTATGGGCCCCTGAGATTTGCATTACTGATGATTGGATTGGGCATTGGCTTGTTGGTAGGCTCTTTACTGGATGAAGCCAGAATTGTGCAAGAAGAGGTTGCCTATTTTTCAATGATCTTAATTTTTGGAGGTGTTGGTCTCTACTATTCTCATGTATTGGAGGCCAAAAAGCGGAAAGAGGAAGAGGCCAAGGATTAAACAATACCCCGTCAAACACACAAAAAAAGGTCACGAGAAGTGACCTTTTTTTGTTTTATCACAGTTTTTTAACTGACAGATATCAATTGTAAATGATCAATGGCGTTCAGTGATTTGCCATTAATCAACATTATCATGCAAGAACTTATTATTCCCTAAGATCTTGTTGTCATCAGTAAGGTTGTATTTCGACAGATTCCGCTCTGATGAATGTGGAACTTCCGTCAGGTTCACTTTCTTTCTTTGATACGCTGGCACTTCCAGTTTCTCCTTAAAAGAATTAGCATCGATTTCTGAAGGCTCCTTAGTAGCCATTAATTTTTCTCTGCGCTCTTCAGCTTGCTGTTGTAAAATTGATTTTCTCGATTGAGGAATAGCCATTCCCTTGAGTTCTTCTAAGTCCTCATCCTGTTCAAGATCCTTCTTATTTACAATTTCATACTCCTCACCAATTTCGAACAGCACTTTTTCATCTGCTTCTTCCTCATCCTTATTGGTTTCTGAAGGCGATTGGAAAGTATAACCCTTTGTTTCAGTTTCTTCTTCTTCCTCCTCCTCAACATCAAATATCTCCTCTTTCTTCACTCGCTCCTTACCAAACATGCTTATCTGCTTAGTTGATTCAAGATCAAAAACCTTCTTCGAGTCTGTCGCTTCACGCTCCACATTGATCTTAGTTGAAGCCTCAAATCCGGTGGCAATTACCGTCACCCGGATACTTTCGTCCAAATCAGGGTCAATACCATGACCAAAAATCACCTCAGCATCGTCGCCTGCACTTTCTTGCATGTAATCAGTAATCTGAGCCAATTCATCCATTTGGAGTTCAGCTTTTTCTCCTGAAATAATCGAAAGCAAAATTTTCTGTGCTCCGTGGATGTCCCGATTGTCGAGAAGTGGCGAAGAAATGGCCATTTCTGCAGCCCTTGTCGCCCTATCTTCACCTGACACAGTTGCAGACCCCATCACTGCAGCGCCAGAGTTTTTCATTACGGTTTTCACATCTTCGAAATCAACATTCACATAACCTGGAACGGTAATGATTTCTGCAATGCCTTTTGCGGCTGTTGTCAAAACGTTATCCGCCTGGCCAAACGCATCCCTGATTGATAAATTACCATGTACCTCCCGCAGTTTGTCATTAGAGATAACCAGAACGGTATCGCAATACTGTTTAAGCTCAGCAATACCCTCCTGGGCAGCTGATCCTTTTTTCTTTCCTTCAAAAGAAAAAGGAGCTGTTACGATCCCGACGGTTAATATATCAAGCTCATTGGCTACCTGGGCAATAATTGGTGCAGCACCGGTACCTGTTCCACCACCCATTCCTGCAGTGATGAACACCATTTTTGTATTGCTGCTAAGGAGCTCCCGGATGTCTTCCTTGCTTTCAAGTGCCGCATTCTTACCCATTTCCGGATTCGCACCTGCACCTAAACCGCTGGTCAGGTTGATGCCAATTTGCAACCGCCTTGGAACCGGACTGCTTTCAAGGGCTTGAACATCGGTATTGCAGATCACAAATTCTACATCTTTGATGCCCTGGTTAAACATGTGATTAACGGCATTACTGCCACCACCACCTACACCGATTACTTTGATTATCGACCTGTGATGCGTCGGTAAGTCAAATTGATAATTTTTCTCTGTCATCGTTTTAGCTATTTGGCTATTTGGCTGTTTGGCTATTTAGGCTGAGAAGCAACGTTTTTGCTAAAAAGCTAAATAGCTAAAAAGCCAATCAGCTACCTAATAATCTTCTTTTTCATCTATGTCATCGATTAACAAACCTTTCGTTTTCTCGATGATCTTTTTAAAGAAATTTTCTTCTGTTGTTACTTTTTGCCTGCCCTTTCGGTCTGACTTCAATTCTTTGTATTGGGTCTCCCGCTCATCCAAGCCCATAAAACCAGAAAGTACTAAACCAACTGACGTGGCATACATTGGGCTCTTGACAGCCTCAACCTTGGTTTTACCCAAATGCTCATTCGGATAACCAACCCTCACATCCATACCTGTCATATACTCGATTAATTGCTGGAGATTGGCTAATTGAGCACCGCCACCGGTGACAACTACACCGCCGGCCAATTTTCCTTCATAGCCAGATAAAATCACCTGTGAATGGACCAATTCAACGATTTCCTCCATTCTTGCTTCAATAATGTGAGCCAGGTTCTTGATAGCAACCTCTTTTGGCGGCCGACCTTTCAAGCCAGGAATTGAAACTATTTCATTGGGGCTGGCTTCCTCGGCAATGGCTTTTCCAAACCTTGTTTTGAGCAATTCAGCTTGAGGCTCAAGCACTCCGCAACCTTGTTTGATGTCATTTGTGATGATATTTCCACCGAAAGGTATGACAGCTGTATGCCGAATAATATTCTCATGAAAAATAGCGATGTCCGTAGTGCCACCACCAATATCTACAAGGCAAATTCCAGCTTCTTTTTCTTCATCGCTTAAAACTGAAAGGCTTGAGGCCAGAGGCTCCAAAATCAAATTTTCAATTTCAAGTCCAGCTCTTTTTATGCATTTATTGATATTGTTGATCGCATTCGTTTGAGCAGTGATGATATGAAAATCAGCTTCCATCTTTACACCGCTCATGCCAACTGGATCTTTAATTCCTTCTTCGTAATCAATGGTGTAGCTCTGTGGCATCACATGAATAATCTCGCTTCCGGGCGGGATCACAATACGATACATGTCGTTGCTGAGCCTGGCTACATCTTCGATTGTAATCTCGTCATCGGTGGTCGCTCTCGTAATGGAGCCATGATGAATCGAACTTTTGATGTGTTGTCCGGCAATGCCGACATTCACAACGTTGATATCAATGCCAGACTGGGCTTCAGCTTCAGTCACAGCTTTTTCAATGGCTTTGATGGTTTTTTCAATGTTAGTGACAATGCCCCTGATCACTCCATCAGAAACGGCCTTGCCCATGCCCAACACCTCAAGCTTTCCGAATTCGTTTCTACGGCCAACAATTACACAAATTTTCGTTGTGCCAATGTCCAGACCTACTATGATTTTTTCTTCTTCCATTTTCGTATGGTTATTCGCAGATGATTTGATTCTCATATTTCACATTTACCCTCGCATAGGTATTCCAGCCTTTGGCGGGTAGTATTTCTTTATAAAAGATGCCCAGCTTAGTGAGCTTCTGATCGATTTCCTCTGGTTGCCCAAATTCAATTATTTGTTTAGTCACTTGTGGCTGAATAATGATGTCACCAGTTTTATCAATTTGCAAACCGGCCACTTGAGCACTCCAGAATTCATCTTGATGAAACCTGGTCAGCAACTCAAATAATTGTTGACCATATTCAGTTTCGCTCATGTATTTATTCCCAATGAGACTGCCGTCTTCCATTTCAATTAAAGGCACCCTGGCGGTGTATTTTTCTGATTCATTTAAAATCTCTCCCTTTTCGCTTATGTAATAATCCTGACCGGTTCGTTTGAAAACTCTTGCAATCGGCCGTTTTTGTTCCACCTCAACTCTCACAATTCCACGCAAATCCCTATAAACTTGTGCATCCTGAACATAGGGGTGATTTTCAATGTTCGTTTCAAGTTGGCGGAGATCAAGATCGGTGATGAACGATCCGGTTACATAATCCCGCACATCCCCATTCATGAGTTCAGTTACTTCGGATGATTCCACGAAGTAATTCTCGTAAGTATTGTCGATCAGTACTTCAACACCCACTGATTTCCTGGCATCCTGGCGATTTGAGCTAAAGCCGATGCTGATCAGGAAAACCAGCAAAATGCCGCCAATCTGCAGATATTTGACCATATCAGCTTTTAACCACTTCATATTTTTCTTTTAACATTTTATGGATCGGGTTGACCAATTGGTCGATATTACCTGCTCCTATTGTCGCAACAATTTCTAATTCTAGTTTTTCCAGAGCCTCTACTAAATCTTCTTGCTCCACTAACTTTTTATTTCCCAATTCCATCTTACTTAAGATCATTTCAGAATTCACGCCATCAATCGGCAGTTCTCTGGCCGGATAAATTGGTATCAGGATCACTTCATCTGCCATTTGCAAACTTTCGGCAAAGCCATCAGCAAAATCCCTGGTGCGTGTGTAGAGGTGTGGCTGGAAAACCGCGGTGATTTTTTTGTTTGGGAACAATTCCCTCACACCGCCTAAGAATGATTTGATCTCTTCTGGATGATGGGCGTAATCATCTATGTAGGTAATTTGTTCATTTTTAAAGATGAACTCGAAACGTCTCTTCACCCCGCGGTATGATGAAATAGCTGATTTAATTGAGTCAGGAGTAACTTTTAATTTGAGTGCTACGCTAATTGCCGCAAGTGCGTTTTCAACATTATGCCTGCCAGGGAAATGCAGTTTCAGGCCTTCAATTTTTGTATTTGGCGATACATAATCGAAGCTGAATGCTCCATCCACTGCCACAATATTTCTGGCTTTGGCTCCATTTGACGAGATGCCATAATTGTTAATTTCACCAACATTGAGTGATTCTACGTCTACTTCATTGCCTACCTTCTCCTTGATGAATAGTGCGCCATCTTTGGATATCTTCTCAATGAAATCCCTGAAAGATTGCTTCAGGTGATCGGCATCGCCATAAATATCCAGATGATCAGGATCGGCTGCTGTGACTACAGCAAGGTTTGGGCTCAACCTCAAAAAGGATCGATCGAATTCATCAGCTTCAACTACTACAATGCAATCATCTTTTTTATCTGGCAGGATCAAATTGGAATTGTAATTCACCATGATTCCGCCTACAAAAGCACCACAATTGACACCTGATGCCTTCAAAATGTGGGCAATCATTGAAGAGGTCGAAGTTTTCCCATGAGTGCCCGCAACAGCCACGGTAAAATGATTTGCAGTGATCATGCCCAGGACTTCTGATCGCTTGTATAGCTTTATGCCCTTCGATTGCAGATAATTCAACTCCTTATGGTCTTTTGGTATAGCTGGTGTGAAGATTACCAATGAATCATCAGGGCTTTCGATGACCTCTTGATCGATCAGATCGATATTATCATCAAAATGGATTTTGATACCTTCTCTATTTAAGGCATCTGTTAAAGGTGTTTCTGTTCTGTCATAGCCAGAAACGGGTAATCCAGAACTGTTGAACCACCTTGCCAAAGCACTCATCCCGATGCCCCCGATACCGAGAAAATAGACCCTATTTATCTGCTCCAGGTTCATGCTTCGATCAGTTTTATGATTTCGTTAGCGATGTCTTCTGAAGCCCTGGGCTTTCCAAGCTTCCCGATATTTTCTGATAGCGATTCCCGCAGATCAGAATTATTGATGAGCTGAATGGCTTCCTCTGCCAATCTCTTGGTGGCTTCCTTATCAGGGATCATCAAAGCGGCATTTTCATTGACCAATGCCATCGCATTTTTGGTCTGATGGTCTTCTGCCACATTTGGCGATGGGATGAAAATCACAGGCCGTTTAACCAGGCACAATTCTGAAATGCTCAATGCACCTGCCCTTGATACTACAACATTTGAAGCGGCGTAAGCCAAATCCATTTCCCTCACAAACTCAAGGACTTTGACATTGGTTAGATCAAGATGTTTTGTTCGATCCACCATCTCATGGTAATAGAATTTTCCTGTTTGCCAAATAACCTGGACACCTTCTTTAATCAACAATGGTAAACTTTCAATCATTGCTTCATTGATCGTTCTGGCACCCAGGCTTCCGCCTAAAATCAGAAGGGTGTTCTTTGATGAATCCATGCCAAAATGCTCTGAAGCTTCTGACCTTTTTGAATCCACATCCAGGATATCTTTCCTTACTGGGTTTCCAGTCAAAATCAATTTTTCCTTAGGGAAGAACTGTTCCATGCCATTATAGGCCACGCAAATCTTCTGAACTTTTCCACTTAACCATTTATTAGTCAATCCGGCGTATGAATTTTGCTCTTGTAGTACCGCCGGAATATTCTTATTAGCCGCAGTATAGACCAGTGGCCCACTGGCATAACCACCAACACCAACCACAGCATTCGGCTTAAACTGCTTTAAAATTTTATTTGATTTCAGAATACTGCTAATCACTTTCAATGGGAAAGACAGGTTGTCGATGGTGAGCTTGCGCTGAAGGCCGCTGATCCATAAACCGATGATTTCATAACCTGCTTCTGGCACTTTCTGCATCTCCATTTTGCCTTTGGCCCCAACAAACAGAATCTCCGCACCATGCTTTTCTTTTAAAGCATTAGCAATAGCAATTGCCGGATAGATGTGCCCTCCGGTACCTCCACCACTTACTATAACCCGATATGGTTTTTGAGCTGTCATGCTGCCTGCGCCATATTTCTTAGTTCTTCTTCCTCTGCCACTTCTTCATCAAATTCCTGCCTGCTGATGCTGAGAATTATCCCGATTGCAATTCCTGTGAAAAGCTGTGAAGTTCCACCCATGCTTACCAGTGGAAGCGTAAGCCCTGTTATCGGAAGCAAGCCTACTGCCACGCCCATATTCACCATTGCCTGAAGCACTAGGGCGAAACTCAATCCTGCTGAGAGCAAACCGCCATATGCTTTTTCACTGCTGATAACAGCCCTCATTCCGCGATAGAGCAACATTAAATAAAGTATCAATACAAAGCCTCCACCTAACAAACCATATTCTTCAATGATGATTGAATAAATAAAGTCGGAGTAGGAGGATGGTAAAAAAGTCGTTTGATCGCTGTTCCCAGGACCTTTTCCGGTAATGCCGCCATTGGCTATTGCGATGAATGATTGTTCTGCCTGATAAGGAATCTCATCACCATCGAAAAAGCTTTCAATGCGGCTTGTTACGGTGTCCCACCTTTGGCCGATCATCATGGCTACTGAACCAGTCAATGCACCGATCATTACTAGCATGGCCAGATATTGTACAGGTACCCGGCCAATAAACATCACAATTAAACAAGTGATAAAAAGGAGGAGTGCTGTTGAAACATTGGTTAGTGCTATCAATCCACAGATGGTGCCGCACCAAAGTAACATGGGAATTAAAGACTCCTTGATGTCCGCAATATTTTGCTGACGCTTAGAAAGCATGGCCGCCAGCGTCACAATTAAAGCCAGTTTTGCGAGGTCAGATGGTTGGAAGGCCTGGTTTAACAATGGAATGGTAATCCATCGTGACGCTTCGTTGATGTTGATGCCAAATTTCCAGGTGTAGATCAGAAGCGGCACAGAAACCCACAATGCCAGCCTGCATATTTTGGCGTAATATCGATAGTCGATTTTATGGGTGAGCCACATCGCACCAAGGCTGAGTGACACAAGGAAAGTGTGCTTCAGTAGATAGTACTCAGTGTTCCCATTGGCCATCTTATAGGCCAATGTGCCTGTTGCACTATAAACAACCAGTATGCTGAATATCGATAGTAAAATGACTATCGACCAGATCATTTTGTCACCCTTCAGGTAGTTATCAATCCACTCTTTCATAGTGGTACCTCCTTTTTATTTCCGTTTTCAGGTTTTAGCTTCAGCACTTCTTCCCTGAACCTGTCGCCACGGTGTTCATAATTTTTAAATAGATCGAAGCTGGCGCATGCTGGAGAAAGTAGTACTGTGTCGCCTTCATTTGAAATGTTTTTGGCTATTGCAATCGCTTCAGCTATATCTTCAGTCTCGCTGATAGTTTCTAGTTTGTCGTCAAAGAATGAAGTCAGTGGTTGGTTATCTGTTCCGAGGCAGATTAATGACTTGACCCTGCTTTTTACCAGGCCTTCAATCAGCTTGTAATCGTTGCCTTTATCAACACCGCCTGCAATCCAAATAATAGGCGCTTCGATTCCATCTAAAGCATAGTAGACGGCATCTACGTTAGTGGCTTTTGAGTCGTTGATGTATTGGACACCGTTTAGTTCAGCTACTTTTTCCAGGCGGTGAGGCGCATTTCTGAATGATTTTAAGCCATTAATTATCTGTTCTTTGTTTATGCCAACCTTTGCTGCTGCAATGATGGAAGCCATCGCATTGAGGATGTTGTGCTTCCCAATTAATGGCAAGGATGAAATTGGAATTTCTAAGTTTTCGTTTTCCGTTTTTATAATTAATTGATTTCCATTCAAATGAGAGCAGCCTTCTCGCTGGTTTAGCGAGATTGGGTTAATTGTTGCCGCAACGTCCCGGTTTGATAACTCCTTGCCGATAACTGCATCATCAGCCCAATAAATAAAGGCATCATCCGCAGTCATGTTTTGCAAAATCCTGAACTTGGAATTGATATAGTTCTGGATATCGTACTCATAGCGGTCAAGATGGTCGGGGGTGATATTGAGAAGCACTCCTACATCAGCTTTGAAATTGAACATGCCATCCAATTGGAAGCTGCTCACTTCAATCACATAGATATCTTTATCGTCATTGATTACCTGTCTTGCCAGGCTGTGTCCCACATTACCTGCCAACCCAACTTTCACCCCTGCATTTTTTAGTAAATGATGGGTCAGTAGGGTAGTTGTAGTCTTGCCATTTGTGCCGGTGATTGCGATAATTTTTGCCCTGGTAAATCTTGATGCATACTCCAATTCATTAATCACCGGAATACCTTTTCTTAAGGCATCTTGAATTAATGGCGCCGAATCTGGAATTCCTGGGCTCTTTATGATCTGGTTTCCAGCCAAGATTATTTCGGCTGTGTGCTTGCCTTCTTCAAATGGGATTTGCTTTGCTTCAAGTTCTTTTTTAACTGAATTACTGATCACACTTAAATCGGAAACAAAAGGGCTTTCTCCCTTGGCTTTTGCCAAAAGTGCGGCACCCAAACCACTCTCACCTGCTCCTAATATGATCGTTTTGTAACTCACCTTTTTTCGTTCAAACCTAAAAGCACATCAACCAAATAAGTGTCTGATTTTGATACCTTCCCGGTTTCTTTCTTTACATTCTTCTTCGATTCATTATCTATAAGATCACTGGCTTTTCCCTCCTGAACCATTCCTTTAGGAAGCCCTTCTACAAACTCTATAACAGCCTTTTGATCTCGTTTTGGTCTGATGATTTTTTTCATCCTTTATCTCAGTTTTAAGGTTGCCAGTGTTGCAATCGCAAGGAATATTCCTGCAATCCAAAACCTGTTAACAATTTTCGCCTCAGGAACACCTTGCATCTGGTAATGATGATGCAATGGAGACATTTTGAAAATTCGCCTGCCCTCTCCGTATTTCTTTTTCGTGTATTTGAAATATGAAACCTGAAGCACTACTGAGAGATTCTCGATCACGAAAATCCCGCAGAGGATTGGTATCATGAGTTCCTTCCGAATGACAATAGCCAGAACGGCGATAATTCCACCTATTGTTAAACTCCCGGTGTCGCCCATAAATACCTGCGCCGGATAAGCGTTATACCACAAAAACCCAACACAGGCACCTACAAACGCCGTACAAAAAATCACCAGTTCCCCGGTATCTGGTATGTACATGATATTGAGGTAATCGGAGAAAATGACGTTTCCTGAAACGTATGCAAAAATGGCAAGCGTCAATCCTATGATGGCTGAAGTTCCAGCAGCTAGCCCATCGAGGCCGTCGGTCATGTTAGCGCCATTTGAAACTGAAGTCACAATAAAAATGACCAGCAGTACATATAAAATTGTTACGCCTGCTTCACCTGCAAAACCAAACAACGCCTTGTAATCCAGCTCATTATCTTTTACAAATGGAATTGTTGTTTTTAAGCTGCGGACATCTTCGAAGGGCGGGTTTTCAGTTAAAACCCCGCTGCCATCTGCCTGGCTAAACTCCCTGATTAAAACACTGTCATTTGATAACAGCACCCAGGCAATGATGAGGCCGATTACAATTTGGCCGATCACCTTAAATCTTCCGGAAAGACCTTCCTTGTTGTCTTTTTTAACTTTCAAATAATCGTCTGCGAAACCAATAGCACCCATCCACATTGTGGTTACCAGCATGAGAATGATATAAATATTATCCAGCTTAGCGAAAAGTAATGTTGGAAGTACGATGGCGGTTATTATTAATATGCCACCCATTGTAGGTGTACCCTCCTTCTCTTTTTGACCATCTAGACCAAGATCCCGGACAGTTTCACCCATTTGGTTATTCCTTAGCAAACCAATCACCCATTTACCAAAAGTGATGGTGATCACCAGGGATAAAGTGATGGCCATACCTGCCCTGAATGAAATAAACTGGAAAACACCAGCCCCCATCAGTTCATACTTGCGTTCCAGGAAGTCGAATAGATAGTAGAGCATCCTAGTTGCTTATCAGGTTTAACATTTCACTTAAAACTTTTCGGTCATCAAATGGGTGTCGCACCCCGTTGATTTCCTGGTAATCCTCGTGGCCTTTACCCGCCACCAGGATGATATCTTTTTTATTGGCCAGCGAACAAGCAGTTTTAATGGCTTCTCGCCGATCACTGATAGTCAATGATTTCTTATAGTTGGTGGGCGATACACCCTTCTGCATATCTTTTAAAATTGCCTCGGGGTCTTCAGTTCTTGGATTATCAGATGTCAGGATGACTTTGTCACTTAAGCTTGTGGCAACATCGGCCATGATTGGCCTTTTTGTCTTGTCCCGGTCACCTCCACAGCCGACTACTGTAATCACCTGCTCATTTCCGGTTCTGAAATTCTTGATGGTTTTTAAAGCATTCTCCAATGCATCCGGGGTATGCGAGTAGTCTACAATGGCAATGATGTCAAACTCATTGGGTACCTGCTCAAACCTTCCGGGTGCCGGCGTTAATGCCGACATTGTTGTCAAAACTTCTGACGGTTCTTCTTCTAAAAGGCAGCCAGTTCCATGAACAGCCAAGAGGTTGTAAGCATTGAAATCCCCAATTAACCTGAACCAGGCGGCTTCATTGTTAATCTCCATTTCCAGGCCTTCTAATGAATTAGTGGTCACTTTGCCTTTGAAATCTGCGACATAATTAAGGCTGTAAGTCTTTTTCAATGCCCTGGTATTCTGAAGCATGATTTTGCCACGCTTATCATCAATATTGACCAGAGCGAAAGCTGAAGAATTCAACTCATCAAATAAGGTTTTCTTGGCCTGGATATAATCATCGAATGTTGCATGATAATCAAGGTGATCATGGGAGATGTTGGTAAATACTGCACCTGCAAAATCAAGCCCTGTTACCCGGTGCTGAACAATGGCGTGACTGCTTGCCTCCATGAAACAATGGGTGCAACCAGAATCAACCATCTGCTGTAAAAGTTTGTTAATCGTAATAGAATCCGGGGTAGTCAGTTTGGTTGGGATGACCTCTTCATTGATCTGGTTTTGAACTGTTGAAAGCAGGCCAACATTGTAGCCTAATTTCCTGAAGAGATTATGGAGTAATGTAACAGTAGTGGTTTTGCCATTGGTACCCGTAACCCCAACTAATTTCAGTTTTGCTGATGGATTATCGTAAAAGTTAGAAGCAGCAATGCCAAGGGCTTTCGCGGAATTATCGACCTGAACGTAGGTCACTTTATCATCCAATGATCTTGGTAATTCTTCACAGACAACGGCAGAAGCACCTAACTCAATTGCTTTGTCGATAAACTTGTGCCCATCTACTTGTGTGCCTTTGACAGCAAAAAATAAGCAGCCTTGCTCCGACTCACGGGAGTCGAAACAAAGACTGCTCAAGCCCACGTTCATATCACCTGCGACTGATACGAGTGACGCTTTATACAATATGTCCTTTAGTAAGGCCATTAACTTAATTCGATTAAAACTTCATCACCTTTATTAAATCGGCTTCCCGGCCAGATCGATTGTGTATTCACTCGACCGAAGCCTTCTACCTTCACTTTTAACCCTTTATTCTCCAATAGATAGACCGCATCCCTCATGGTCATCCCTTTGAGGTTTGGCATCAACTCCGACGAAACTGGATTATCTTTCCATTCAATCACATCACCAACTACTCTTGTTGTTGCCCAGTCTACCTCAGTTGGTTTATTAGGAACCCCCAATTCATCGCAAATCAGCTTGAGTTCCTCTGCCACACCTGACTTGATTACTGGAAAAATTCCCTCATTGGCATTTTCAGCTATTTGAAATTCAGGATGGATTTCAAGGTCCACCGCATATATTTTATCAGCAATTTCTTTGAACACCGGGGCGGCAACATCGCTTCCGTAAATGCGGAATTTCTTTGGATTATCAATCACTACGATGCATGAATATTTCGGCTTATCCGCCGGAAAATAACCTGCGAATGAAGTGTTGTATTGATTGACATATCGCCCATTTCTGAGCTTCTTCGCGGTTCCTGTTTTACCTGCAATTTGATAGTGACCACCGCTGATATTTTGGGCAGTGCCACGTTCCACCACTCCCTCCAACATCATCCTGACTTTTTGTAAAGTCTTGTCAGAACAGATTTTATCATTGATGACTTTCGGCTTAAATTCTTCAACCACCTTATCGGCGTTCTTTACATACTTCACGATTACTGGCTGGATCATTTTACCATTATTAGCAACTGCATTATAAAGTGTAAGAATCTGTAATGGAGTCATCTCCAACTCATAGCCATGCGACATCCAAGGAAGCGAAACTCCGGTCCATGTTGAATCAGAAGGGGTTTTAACAAAAGGCTTCCCTTCGCCAATCATTTGGAAACCAAGTGGCTTGGTCAGACCCATTTGATCGATGTAGTCGATAAATTTCTCAGGCTTGCTGCTAAAATGCTCAGTGATCAATTTGGCGATCCCGATATTCGATGACTTTTCAAAAACCTCCTGAACAGTCAATTTACCAAAGCCTCCAGGCTTGTGGTCTTTCATGGTGAGGTTGTAAAATTGATACTCACCATTTCCAGTATCGATGCTATCAGTAATCTGCACCCGGGAGTCTTCCAACAATGCAATCATGGATGCCAGCTTGAAGGTTGAACCAGGCTCAGTTGATCCCTGGCTTGCCACAGCATAATTATATCGCTCCCAGTAATTGCCCTCAGAGTTTTTGCTGAGGTTAGACATTGCCTTGATTTCGCCAGTCTCAACCTCCATCAAAACCAGAGTACCATAGTCAGCATTGTGGTCTTTCAGGGCTCTTAACAAAGCGGATTCAGCGACGTCCTGAAGATTGACATCAATGGTTGTTTCGATATCAAGGCCATGACGCGGCCGGATTTCATCACCGTTGTAGGCTGGCTTCCAGGTGCCTCCCGCAATCCGCTGAAATAATGCTTCACCGTTTTTGCCAGCTAGCTGTCCATTAAAGCTATATTCAAGTCCAACCAATCCGCGGTTGTTCTCTTCATCTATGCTGCCGATTGTTCTATAGCCCAGGTATGAAAACGGCCTGAAACGCTTGTCAATTTTCTCGAATATGACACCACCCTTCATCCGGCCTTCCCTGAAAATCGGCCATTCAGACATAATTTTCTTATCCTGGTAGTTGATGTCCCGGGTGTTAATGGTGAG
Organism: Cyclobacteriaceae bacterium; assembly: GCA_040222875.1. Taxonomy (GTDB): domain Bacteria; phylum Bacteroidota; class Bacteroidia; order Cytophagales; family Cyclobacteriaceae; genus JAJCYL01. Next base: position 113,370 of record JAVKCG010000053.1, read on the forward strand.
GTACTTTCTACCATTTTGCCTGGCGTTGTTGATCCTGCGTTTATAATATGAAGCCGATTTATCATTGAAGAAATCAGAGAGCAGAATCGAAAGGCTGTCCAAATCCCTGGCATAGATTTCATCATCACAAATTGATGGGTCGAGTGCAACCCGATAGAATGGGAGTGACGTTGCTAGCAAGCTACCGTTGTCAGAATAGATGTTTCCCCGGGTAGCCTTTACCTGGCGAAATTTAAAACCGATTTGCTGACCTCGTTCCTTCCATTTTTCACCATCCCTGATCTGGACATTGAGCACCTGATAGACCACACCGCCAGCAAAAAGCAGCATTGCCAAATAGGCAACCCTGACACGCAGCACTATGGACCTTTTGATGTTCATTCTTCGGTAATAATTATCTTGTTAGGTGGTGTTTTGCTTTCAATAAGTCCGATGCCAGCTACTTTTTTGGCTACTTCAGACTGCTTGCTGGCAAACATGTAATCAGCCTTTAGTGTGGTGTAATCAGCCCTCAAGTCTTCTACCTGGCTTTCAGTCTTTGAGATATTCCTGATAGTCTTTTCGGCAAAATGTTTATTACCGATGTAGAAAATCAGTAGCCCAGCGAGAAATAATAACTGGGGCATGAACTTGAGCGGAATGCCGTATTCAACCAGGCCATCTAAGCGCAGGGTTTTTTCTATCCAGGTAAAAAAGCTTCCCCTGGATGATCCTGAATCGATTTTAAAACTGTTGCCAGACATAGTTTAATTTTTTTCAGCAACCCTCAGCTTTGCGCTTCGGGCCCTATTATTATTCTTAATCTCTTCCTCGCTGGCTATTATTGGCTTTCTGTTCACAGGCGCTAATGGCCTGATCACATTGCCGTAAAAATCTTTCTCTTCTTTTCCTTCCACATTTCCCTTGTTGAAAAAATTCTTGACCAACCTGTCTTCAAGTGAGTGGTAGCTCATCATTGCTACCCGTCCCCCTTTTTTCAAAACCTGTGGGCATTGCTCCAACATTCCTTCTAAAGCTGTCATTTCATCGTTGACTTCAATTCTAATCGCCTGAAATACCTGTGCGTAAAACTTGAATTCCTTTCCTCTCGGTGCCAGACCTTCCAAAATCTGAATTAGGTCAGTTGTAGTTGCGATCCGCTTGTTAATGCGGCTTGCACACAACGCCCTGGCAACTTTGCCAGCATTTTTCAACTCGCCGTACTTGAAAAACAAATTTCTGAGCTCCCTTTCATCATAACCGTTGACAACTTCAGCAGCCGATTTTTGGCTATTCTGATTCATCCGCATGTCTAATTCTCCATCACCTCTTGTCGAAAACCCCCGTGAGGCTTCATCGATCTGATGAGATGAGATACCGAGATCAGCCAAAATGCCGTCGACCTCCTCGACTCCATTCAGCCTCAAAAACTTTTCGAGGAACCTGAAATTTGCTTTTATAAATGTGAAAGAACGCTTTTCAAACTCTTGTGCATTTTGACCAGCTTCATCGTCCTGATCAAATGCATATAAATGTCCCTGTTCAACTTGTTTCAAAATCTCCGCCGAATGGCCACCCCCTCCAAAAGTCAAATCGACATAAACACCATCCGGTTTAATCTGTAACGCCTCAATGCATTCTTGAAGCATTACTGGAACATGATAGGCTGTCATGACTCCTCAAGAAGTTTTTGCGCTAACTGCGAAAACTCTTCCTGATCCTGGATCATGTACTGCCGGTACAATTCGGGGCTCCATATTTCAATGGAATTCCCTATCCCAATCACTATTGCATCTTTCTCCAACTGTGCATACTTCATATAGATGTTGGGAATGTTTATCCGGCCGTTGCCATCCAGATCAACTGGGGCAACTGAACTAAAAAAGCTGCGCTTCAACCTTCTGCTCTCTGGATCGAAATCACCCAGCCCACTGATTTTGCTGCTGATCCTTTTGTACTCCATCAGAGGATACAGAATCAGCGAGGGCTCAATGCCCATTCGCAACATGAGTTCTGACGATGACGCCTCCGGAAGATTAGATTTAATCTTCGCAGGCAGCACCATGCGGCCTTTGGCATCCAGCTTACACTCATATTGGCTTGAAAACAGCGACATACAGATTGACTACTATCCAGTTTACCGAATTAGACAAATCTAATGACATTTTCTACCACTGTCAACCACTTTCAACCACTTTTATTGTTGAAAATGCGGAAATAGAGGATTATCAAGCGGTTATGATGAAATGCTCATTTATTACTTTAAGCATGAATGAAGGGTTTAAGTGGTGGGTTTTTGGGTATTATAGGGATTTTGGTTGTGTAAAGGATGTGGATTTGAGAAGATAATTTAATGATTTTAATAGAGAAATATGGTGGGAGAAAGTGGTGGGGGTAGATAGGAATAACCTAAGCAAATGTATCCTCTGACACATCCTCAAATTCTTTGAGATAGTTTGGGCAAATGTCATAACCATTGGGCCATGCAAGGCCGCCACCTGGTTCAATAAAAACCTTATTGAACTCCTCCTGATCCAAAAGCTCTTTTGTAAAACCTTTGCCCAATAGGGGCCTTAGATTCACAGTTTTTTCAACTCCATCCAGGAATTTGACCTTGACAAAAAAATGTCCCATTAATTGGATTGCTATTACCTCATTCATTAGTCCAACGGGTTTATCTTTTCTAATTTATCAGGTATTTGACATTTTTCCCAGTTGGTTAAAAGCTCTTTCTTATGTAAAGAAGCCCATTCTAACACCAATGCATGCGCCCTTTTGGGTAATTTTCCAGCTAAAACATCCAGTGATTTAATGCTATATTCTGCTTTGAACCCTTGATATTCAGCATGAAAATGTGGCGGATTGTGATCTCCGAAATACATGCGGATTATAATACCGTAAAATCTAGAAATTTCGGGCATGCTATTTTTTTCACCTTACCATATCATTTGTCAACCAAAATTAGCTTAGACCAAATATAATGCTGGTACCATATCCCTGAGTTTTTTAGTAGCCTTTCTGGTTTATTAGGTACCCTCAAACCCAACATTCCTCAACCCAACTTTCACGACACCCTTTGGATCATCCTTTAAAATCATTCGTTGAGCTTCCTTCATCTCAAAAACCTTGTCCATTGAATTGATTCGACCACAGGGGATTTTTCTGGCTTCGAGGGCTTCAACCAATGACCCGATTTCCCACCTTGCAATTTCCTTATCAAGAATATTATAGATAGTCTTTCTGTTTTTAACTCTGGCTGCATTTGTAGAATAATCTGGGTTATTGAAAATTTCTGCAATCCCTAAAATTTCACATAATCCTTTAAACTGTTTGTCTGTGCCGACTGCCAACATGATGAGTTGTCCATCCTTTGTCTTAAATGATCGCCCATAAGGCACAATGTTCGGGTGCTCCTGCCCCATCTTTTCAGGAATTTTACCAGCCACCAGCCAGTTTGTGGCCTGATTAGCCAATGAAGACACTGCCGCATCGAAAAGAGAAACATGCACATAGCCCCCTTTTCCAGTTCGCTCCCTATTGATCAATTCAACCAAAAGCCCCTCCTTTAAATGATGGGCAGCCAGAATGTCGACCAGGGCAACTGGCATTTTGATCGGATTGCCGTCCGGTTCACCATTCATGTGCATGAAGCCAGCTTCTGCCTGGATAATGGCATCGTAGCCAGTTTTGGCGTTGTTTTTACCATAACCAGTGATGTGGCCATAAATCAGCCTGGGGTTAATTCTTGAAAGCGTTTTGAAATCAACTTTGAGCTTTTTGTCATCGCCAGGCTTGAAACTGCTGATAACGATGTCAGCTTCTTTCACCCACTCAATTACCTTTTTGTAATCTTCCTCAGCTGTGATATCCAAAAAATGACTCTCCTTGCCCCAGTTTACTGATGAATAATAGGCCGAAACACCACCCTCAGGGTTCTCACCATCCACTAACCATTTTCTGGTAACATCACCCCCTGCTAACTTGTTTTCAACTTTAATTACCTCCGCACCTAATTCAGCAAAAAACTGCCCTACAGAAGGGCCAGCCAACACCGAGGCCAGCTCTATGACAACCAAATCTTTAAACATGCTCAAATCTACCTCAGATCATCAATGCTTTCTGATTTAGGACTTAAATCCGTAACTTTTAAAACTGATTTAAAATTAAAAACTGGAAAAATGGAGTTCTCTAAGACAATGGAAAAAATAGCCCAGGACATCGGTGCTCAGTTCAATGAATATGATGATCGCAAATCGGTGGTGGTAGTGCTGCTACCGGGCAGCAGGTATCAAACGGTGATGTGCGTATTAAAACATCATGAAGATTATGACAGGGAAGTGATCCACCTGACAACCAAGGTTTGTGATACTGAACAATTCATCAACTATATCGAAATCCTTACGGAAAACGCAAAATTTGTTCATGCGAAGTTCGTGGTTGTTGATGGGTTTTTGAGAGTTGAGGCGGCCATGTTTGTTGATAACGTGACTGAAGATGTATTGAAGGAAATGGTGTTGGAAGTGGCAGAAATTGCCGACCCATGGGAGTTGAAAATCACCGGAAAAGATGTTCATTGACCCCATATTCACGTCTCAAAGTGACCAGGGGTAAAAGAAATTATGTGATGTCCACTTAATGACATTAAAACCGTCTTAATTGAAGAACTTCTAATAGGCTATAACCGTTAGTTCAAAACCATACCTCAATTAACGTTCAAATGATAGATTTTCCTTTCGAATCAAAACTCAGCCTTTCAAACATAATTGGCTATTGGCAGCTAAAAGCTCAGGATGAAACCCTGAATGATCCTATTGCCAATGAAATCCTTTCGCGTATCGACTCGGTGCCTGAGCTCCAGAAGCCTATTGAGGACATGAAGGTGATTGAGGATAATAAGGATACCATTGAATGGTTGATGTCGGCTGTGCTGCCTGCGGCGATGATCCATGATCAAATTACTGCGGCTGTAACCCCATTTAAAATGGAATTTTTCTATCGCACTAAATCATTTGACAATTTAGTTGAGGAAATCGGGGGTATTGAAAACATGATGGCAGGTGTGGACATGGAACTAATGACCCGTCAAAAAGTGATTGCTGCCTATAGCTCCATTCTTGAGCAATTTTATGGCATTACTGTCCCCATCCCAAAAACATTTCATGTTCCCGTCATGAATAAAAAAACGGGGTTACAGCGTCATTTTAAAATATCAATAACCACCAGGTTTTGTGAGATCGTTTTAAATGGTGAATTGCCTCAGTTAAGTGAAAGTGACCTTAGCCAGCTTTTGAGCAACAGCGAAAACATTGAAACTTGGGCTCAGTTTTTACCTCCGGAGCGATTTACATTCATGGGGTTTGCCCTTTATTCAATGACTGATGTTACTGATGACCAGGTCACCTCATTGCTCAAAGAGAATTTGTTGAAAAAAGGTGCCTTGTTAGACAATGAAAACCTGATAAACATACAGCACAACGTGAGATCGCTGCTGGGTCTGTCAGATGTAAATGTTGGGTTAGCATCTTTTGAAAAGGATCGTGATAGGTTTATTGATCTTTGTACTCACACAACATATCCTTTCGATCTAAACGACGCATCAGGGGATTGCGGAATCAAAGGGGTGTACGATTTTTTCTCTACCCGTAAAGAGACATTGATTATTGATGATCTAAAGACAAATAAGTTCTTCGGAGATTTTGAGGAAATGATGTTGAAGGAGGGCTATGAAAGCCTCTTGATGAGCCCATTATTTTATGGAGATAAGTTCCTGGGGATTTTGAAACTTGTCTCTCCAAAAGCCGGGGATCTCAATTCGTTTGCACTCACTAAGCTGAAAGCAGTACTACCCTTATTCTCAATTTCACTGAAACAAAATGCTGATGAAAACCAAATCAGGATACAAGCGATAATTAAGGAAACGTATACCAGCATTCATCCAACTGTTGAGTGGAAATTCCTTAAAGCAGCCAATAATATGTTGGTTCAAACTGAGAAAAACGGCAGCTATGAGCAACAACAAATAGTGTTTAATGATGTCTACCCACTTTATGGGGTCACAGATGTAAGGGGCTCATCTACCGAAAGGAACGCAGCTATTCAAAGTGATTTAATTGAGCAGATTTCAATTGCATCAGAGGTGCTTGATGCTGCAAGGGGTGTAAAGCCCATGTATGCACTTGATGAGTTGATTTTCAGGCTCAAAAAATATGAGAAGGGACTAAAGCAAGGTTTATCATCAGGGGATGAAATTGATATTTTGGATTATCTGCATAATTCAATTGAACCGTTGTTCAAGAATTTTTCAGAGCATTGCCAGGATTTCAAAAAGAAGGCCGCTTATTACTGGAAATCTTTGGACAACGAGTTAGGCGTTGTCTATAAAAGGAGAAAGGCCTTTGAGGAAAGCCTGACGACGATTAATGAAAAGTTATCTTCATTCCTGGAAAAAGAGCAGGTGAAGGCACAGCAGATATATCCCCACTATTTTGAAAAATATGTAACGGATGGGGTGGAGTACAACATTTATGTTGGGAACTCTTTGACTGAAGGAGACCACTATGATCCTATCTTCCTGCGCAATCTCAGGTTGTGGCAAATAGTGATGATGGTAGAAGTTGCAAGAAAAGCTGAGAGATTGAAGCCTGAGTTGCCCATTCCGCTTGAGGCTACCCATCTGATCCTGGTTCATAATGCACCGCTATCAATCAAATTTAGATTGGAAGAGAAAAAGTTTGACGTAGATGGCGCATACAATATTCGTTATGAAATCATCAAAAAGCGGATTGATAAGTCGCTGATAAAAGGTACTGATGAGCGCTTGACCCAGCCGGGAAAAATCGCTATTGTGTATTCTAATGAGCGGGATGCCGATGAATATATGGAATACATTGAGTTCTTGAAATCAAAAAAATATCTCGGCAAAGAAGTAGAGAAAGTTGAGCTTGAGGAACTTCAGGGAGTAAGCGGGTTAAAAGCTCTTCGCATTGCTATTCGTGATGACAAGGCGGTTGACCCAAAAGCGCTTGAAGGAATTGATTTGGAAGAAGCATTAGCTCAGAATTAATCGGTTTTTTAGTCCGAGAAGCTCACACTTAAATCCCGTATTTCTCGTGGAACAAATGGAGTGAGTTCACTCAAATCAATGAAATCTTCCGTGAAAGGTAGGTTAGCCGGGATATTCGGGCCTGACGAAATAAATCCGTCATTATCAAAATAGGCTGGTGCAATGGCGTTTGCCAATATCTGATCGATCAGGGCTTGATCGGTGATTCCAACGGCATTAAGCTCACTCTCCAGTACATTGAAAACTGAAAAATCGTCAATAATATCTTCATTGGTATCGACAGCAGATGGGGGCAATCCAATGGCAGCTACACCAATTTCGGCTTCTTCATTTGCCCTGGCGACAAATGCATAGTTGCGCCCCCCTGTGAAAGTGCTATCAATGATTGTGAGGTTCGGATGGTTTGAATTTCCATAAATATCCAGAAGATTGTCTGTTTTACCGATGAACATTTTGAGGTTGTTAAGGTCATCGGCTGCTTCCGGGAGGCCTGAAATTGCCACCTGCATTGTTTCATTGTAGTCGTCATCATCTTCCGAATAATCGATGCGCAATACTGCATTTTCTAAACTTGCATCCTCATTTCTGTTAATGTGGTAGGGACTCAAAATGGCAACAATCTCAACGGGGTCAAGGCTCCATAATATCCTTGCCGCCAGTGACCCGTCAGCATCTGTCATGGTGAGGTCATAACGAAAATCAACCTGCTCAAATGTACTGTTCTGATTAATTAAAAAGTCTTTTTGTCGACCGTCATCATCGCTGGTTACTGAAAATGAAATTAGGTTTTCAACTTCAGCATTAAATATATTGTTAAAAAGCTCAACCAGAATTTCAACCGACGACTCACCTACCCAAATGAACCCTCGAAGGCTTTCATAAATATCTTCACCGGCTATTGTATTATCTTGGAGCACTCTTCCACCGGCAAGAGATACATCAAAACTTAGTGCATCCGGAATATCAATTACGTAATCATCTGGAACAATTGAATTGTTCAATACTGGATCTGGCTTCGTCTGATCAAGGTCTTTGTCGTTGCAGTTTGATAAGATGATGCTAAGCACAAGCAAGAAGATTGCCTTTGTTTTCATGGTTGTTTATGATTTTTTGACCTACCACAATTTATAACAAGCTCATCTAATATTGCCATCATGCACAAATAATTATCTGGCTACCAAACCTGATCTTTATCAACGAACTTTGTAAAGATAAATTGACAACATTGAATGAAGATATACACTAAAACTGGTGATAAGGGAACGACCGCTTTACTGGGTGGCACACGGGTAAACAAATCAAACATAAGGATTGAGGCTTATGGCACAGTGGATGAGCTTAATTCCTACATCGGCCTGTTACGGGATCAGGAGGTCAATAAACCCAGGGCTGCTTTCCTAATTCAGATACAGGAAAGGCTGTTTACATTGGGTTCATCACTGGCCGCTGATCCATCTAAAAAGAATATCATAAAGCCTGATTTATCAGAAGCTGCCATCGTACTTCTCGAGAAAGAAATGGACAGAATGGACTCACAACTCCCAGAATTAAAAAATTTCATCCTCCCGGGAGGCCACCAATCTGTTTCTGTCTGTCATATAACCCGGTGTGTTTGCCGCAGGGCAGAAAGACTGGTTGTTGAGCTTGCAGAAAATCAAAAAGTAGAAGAGTTAGTCATCAAATATCTAAATCGACTCTCTGATTATCTCTTCACTTTATCCAGAGAGATGAGCCAGTCACTTAATGCTGAGGAAGTGCCCTGGACACCCAGAGCTAAAAGTTGAAATCTTATTTTGATGAGGCTTAAAAAAGGCTGAACCGTGTAAGTTGATCCAGAAATTCCATCAAGAAACGTGGCCTTAGAATTGTTGTCATCACCATTCCAAATAATGCACCATACAGGTGGGCATCATGGTTGATTCTATCTGAAAGATCACTGCCTTTGAAGTAAGAATATACCAGATAAATTGAGCCCAGCACAAACCCTGGGAGACAGATAAAAAAGTAAAGGCATATCTGGTTAAGTGGATCGATCAAAATACTTGCAAAAAGCACAGAACTTACCCCTCCAGATGCCCCAATCGCACTGTAGCTGGGGTTGGTCCTGTTTTTCCAATAAGAGGGAATGTCTGCAACAATTATCCCCAGAAGGTAAAGTGCCAGGAAAAAATATGTACCAGCTGATCCGAAATAATAGCTGAATGCATATTCTACATTCCTTCCAAAAAAGAAGAAAGTTACCATGTTAAAAAGCAGATGCCCCCAACTTCCGTGAACAAACCCACTAAAAATAAACCGCTGATATTCATTATTGCGATAAATGCTATATGGATGCATGACACAACTCGAGAATAGGCTGGAATTTTTCCAGGCTGAGATGCTAACGATTGTAGTAATGACGATGATGATAAGGGTGAAGCTCATTCTGAATTATTAATGATCCCTTTTGATCAGGTTTTGGGCAAAATTTCGAACTGCTGCTTTTTTGGATTCATCCAATTCAAGTTGGTTGAGAAAGCTAAATGCGGTATCAAAATACTGCTGCATTTTAGTTTCAGCTTCCGACTTAATGTTTAGGCTATCATATATTTCAGTCACTTTTTGAACCTTATCAGATGGATCAGAAAAAGTACCTGAAAGAAGTTGATTTAGTTCCTTTTTTGCGGCACCACTCGACATCTCTTCCGCTTTGAGCAGTAAAAATGTTTTTTTATTGGAGATAATATCGCCCCCAACCTGTTTACCAAACTTTTGTTGATCGCCGTAAACATCTAGCAAATCATCTTTTAACTGAAATCCGATCCCGAGGTGATCTCCAAAAGCCTTGAGCAGCGCTGCTTTTTCTGGCGGTGCATCAGCTAAAATGGCCCCCAATTGAAGGCTTGTTCCGATCAGTACTGCCGTTTTTAAACGGATCATCTCCAGATACTCATCAATGGTCACATCATCTCGAAGTTCGTTGTCCATATCAAGTTGCTGACCCTCGCACACTTCAATCGCACATTTGTTAAAAAGTTTGAAAATCTCTGGCAGTTTGTTGCCATCAACTCCCTCCAGAAGCTCATAAACCTTTACAAACATGATATCACCCGACAAAATAGCGGTGTTTGTATTCCATTTTTCATGTACCGTCGGCTTACCACGCCGCAATGGGGCTTTATCCATAATGTCATCATGCATCAGGGTGAAATTGTGAAAGAGCTCAACAGCTAAAGCTGGTTTTAATGCTTTTTCGACATCTTCCCGAAACATTTCATAGGCCAGCAACACAAGGAGCGGTCTAAAGCGTTTCCCACCGAGGGACAGAATATATCTTATGGGTTCATAAACCTGGGTTGAGTTGCCATTAAGCGGCAACCGTTCAATTTCTGCGTTTATGAGGTCTTGATATTTTGAGGTCGAATTCAAGGTGCAAATATGGTTACGATAAGCTGTTAATCGAAAATTTGAATTGTGTCAATGACAGTGGAGAATGGGTTATTGCAACCAGTTGGAATGCAGATAGTTTGCAAATACAAATCGTTAACTTTGATTTGATCAAAATAGTGGAAAAATGAAAGGTGTAACATTTATAACGGATGAAACTCACAAAAAGAAGTTCGTTCAAATTGATATTGAAGAATTAGATAAGCATCAAAATATAATTGAGGAATTGTTGGACGTAATCATTGCAAAAAGCAGGAAAGAAGATGAAGAGATTAGCTGGGAAGACCTGAAAAAACAACTAAAGGAAGAAGGTAAGCTTTGAGATGTATACCATTATTTTCAAGAAGAAGGCCGGCAAGGAATTGCTTAAGCTACCTCAACTGTATTACCTCAAATATCAGCCTTAATAGACGACCTCGCTACAAACCCACGTCCGCCTGGGAGCAAAAAACTTAAAGATCAGGAAGAGAATCTGTGGCGCATCCTTATTGGCAATTACCGAGTTTTGTATGCGATCGATGATGGGGTAAAGATTCTCAACATTAGAAAGATTGGACATAGGAAAGATATCTATAAGACATGACCGATTTAATCAACCAATACTTTTAGTATGATTTCAGAATCTATATTCCTAAACAAACTCCAAATCAATCGTTCTCCTATCGATATCAGTGTCGACTACCCTTACGGTCACTTTATCCCCGAGGGTGATCATTCGCTTATTTCGCTTACCGATAATCCTATAGTTGTCTTCATCGTACTCATAAAAGTCATCATCCATATCAGCTAACCGCACCATGCCTTCGCACTTGGTTTCTGTCATTTCTACATAAACCCCCCATTCGGTAACCCCGCTTACAATTCCTTCATAATCTTTGGTTTCGGCCAACTGCATGTATTCCACTTGTTTGTATTTAATGGAGGCCCTTTCGGCATCCGCAGCCCTTTTTTCCCTTTCTGATGAGTGCACACATCTGTCTTCATAATCATCTTTATCCACGGGTTTGCCGTCATCTAAATAATGTTGGAGCAATCGATGAACCATCACATCTGGGTAGCGCCTGATAGGTGAGGTGAAGTGTGAATAATGTGGAAATGCTAGCCCAAAGTGACCTTTGGCTTCTGTGGTATATTTTGCTTTGGCCATGGCCCTGATTGCAATTGACTCCAAAACATTTTGTTCTGGTTTGCCCTCAATTGCCCCCATCAATCCGTTTAGCGAATTGGAAAGGTTGCCTGATTTAAAATCTACACTGTGCCCAAATTTCTTAGCAAAAATTGAGAAACTGTTGAGTTTTTCGGGATCAGGGTCATCGTGGGTTCTGTAAATAAATGTGTTTTGCTCCTTGCGGTTTTGCTTATTGTAGACAAATTCAGCCACCCTTTTATTAGCCAAAAGCATAAACTCCTCGATCAGCTTGTGGGCGTCTTTTCTCACTTTCGGGATAATGCCCAGTGGTTTCCCTTTTTCATCAAGTTTAAATTTTACTTCAACCGTTTCAAAAGCGATGGCACCTTTCTGAAACCTCTCTTTTTTGATCTTTTTGGCAAGTGTGTCTAACAATTTGATCTCATCTACGAAATCACCTTCACCAGAATCCAACCTTTCCTGGGCTTCTTCATAGGTGAACCTTCGATCTGAGTGAATGACGGTGCGACCAAACCACTCGTTCATCACTTTACCCTGATCATTAAGTTCGAAAACTGCTCCGAACGTAAGTTTATCCTCATTGGGCCTTAAAGAGCACAGCTCATTTGAAAGCCGCTCAGGCAGCATCGGAATTGTTCGGTCGACCAAATAAACTGATGTTGCTCTTTCAAACGCTTCTTTATCGAGGGTCGATCCTTCATCCAGATAGTAGGTAACATCAGCAATATGAATACCTACTTCATGCAAACCATTGTCAAGTTTTCTGTAGGACAGCGCATCGTCAAAATCTTTGGCATCCTCTGGGTCAATGGTGAATGTTGTTATATCCCTCATATCCTTTCGCCCTTTCAATTCCGGCTTTCCGATCTCACCAGGAATTTTATCTGCTGCCTTTAGCACATTTCCTGGAAATTTGTACGGTAGCCCAAATTCTGCAATAATGGAGTGGATCTCGGCTTCGTTTTCACCAGCCTTACCAAGTACTTCAACCACTTTTCCAACAGGGCTTTTGTTACCATTGCCATGCCATTTCACAATTTCAACAATGACCTTGTCATTAGGTTTTGCTCCCTTCAAATTTTCAGGAAAGACAAAAATATCAACATGCATTTTCCTGAAGTCTGGCACCACGAAAGCATAATTCGGGTTCATTTGAACCTTGCCAACAAACTGGTTCCGATCCCGCTTCACTATTTCAGTCACTTCCCCCTCACGTTTTCGGTTGGCCTTACCTCGGGAGGTAACCTTTACATTCACGGTATCACCATCAAGGGCATTTAGCATGTCCCTGCTATGAACCCAAACATCTTCATCATCTCCGGCCACCTCGATGTAAGCAAAATTCGGATTGACGTAATCAACTGTGCCGGATAGTGTTTCTGGCTCAACGTTGGCTATAAACCGGTTGCCCTTTCTTGCAAGGATTCCGTCATCCAACATTTTAAAAATTGCATCTTCTATTAATAGTTTGGATTTCCTGTCACGGATTCCTAATTCTTTAACTACTTGTCTCGGACTTAATGGTCTGCTTGGATCTTTGTGATATAGTTTGAGCACAAATTCACTCAAACCTTTTTCTTTGAGCGCATGCTTTTTACGGCCGCCTGCGCCACTTCTTTTCTTCTTATTCTTCTTCATTTAGGATATTAAAAATTATGTCCTGCCATTAATGATTTGGTGTAATCTGTCTTAGGATTGTGCAGGACTTCGTGGGTAAGGCCTTGTTCAACTATGCGGCCTTCCTCTAAAACTAAAACTTTATCTGCTACAAAGTTAATCAACCGGAGGTCATGGGAGATGAAAAGATAGGTTAATTCAAATTGATCTTTTAGGTCAAGCAGTAAATTAATTACCCCCGCCCTGGCATTTGCATCAAGTGAAGACACCGGTTCGTCTAAGATTACCAACTTTGGCTTCAGCAACATTACCCTTGCTATGCAAATACGCTGACGCTCACCACCTGAGAGTTCATGTGGAAAACGTTCCAATTTATCAGCATCAATACCTGTTCGATTTAGCATTTCAGTGATTTGCAGAATTCGTTCAGAAGTATTCTCACCAATTCCATAAACCTTCATTGCTTCGAGAAAGGCACTTTTTATTCTGATTTTCGGATTTAGGGAAAGGAACGGATCCTGGAAGATTATTTGAATATCCTTCCTGATTTTTTGAAGACTAAGCTTACCTAATTTTTCCAGGTGTATCCCATTAAACGTGGATTTTCCTGAATGCTCAAATAATTGAAGAATGCACCTTGAGAGACTGGTTTTGCCTGATCCAGAATTACCAACAATGCCCAAAATAGAACGCTCATCAACCACAAACGAAACGTTATCTATAATTTTTTTAGTTGGTTTTCGGTTTAACAGATCATAATCTGACTTAATCCCACAACCGATATTTGATACTTCCAGGATTGGTTCACTCCCCCTTAGCGGACGGAACTCTTTACTGTTCAATTTCTGAGAATTCCGTGAGGGCTCCTTGCTTAGCCTGCCATTTTTTATACTAACTATTCTGTTTGCTAAATGCTTTACAAGTTCAAGATCATGTGATATAAAAAGAATAGATGTGCCTTTTTCGTTATTAAGTTTTTTAAGTCTGTTCACCAATAAGTTTTCATTGGTTTTATCAAGAGATGATGTTGCTTCATCGGCAATAACCAGCTTTGGTTCGCAAATGGTAGCCAGCAAAAACATGATTCTCTGGGCTTCACCGCCGGATAGCTGGTGTGGATATTTGCTGTACGTGGATTTTGCTAAACCCAGTTCCACCATAGCGGATAAAGCTTGTTCTTTTGCAATGGCGCTGCCTATTTTCTTATGCTTCATCAATATGTTGGCAATTTGCTTACCAGATTTAATTACTGGGTTCAACGCCGTTTTCCCCTCTTGAAAAATCATTGAGATTTCTTTACCAAGCGCATGCTGGGCTTTCTTATATTGAAGCATGTCAATTGCTCCGGTTGCTGAGTGAAAATTGATCACTCCACCTTTAATCAATTGAGGTGGTATTAAGCCCAAAATACATTTTGAAAGAACTGATTTGCCACTTCCGGAAGGGCCGATTAACCCGACAACCTCCCCGTGATCTAATTGAAAACTAACGTTCTCCAGAACATTTTTTGCCCCGTCAAGGGAAACAGTTAGGTCAGATATTACTAGTAAATCACGTGGCACTCCCATTATGTGGTGAAAATCAAATGCAGGTTTATGAAACCCTTAGGTATATTTACAGATTTAAAAAGGCTTATTTCTGCACTACAAGGGTCGTAAATTTCAATCAAATAACAGCAAATTCCGGTCATTCCATCACCATGAATGATTTATTTAATTAAGGTGGTTGAAGGTCTATGCGTTGACAATGAAGAATAGTAACCCAATTCTTTTGATTGAGGATAATGAAACCGAAGCATCGGCAATTAAAAAAGCCCTCAAGGCTATCGGGGTTAAAAATAAAGTTCTCCATTTCAGGAATGCAGTGAATGCAATGGATCATCTGTTGATAGGTGATAATGAAAATCCCAGTGTCATCTTACTTGATTTGCATAAGCCCATTATGGGTGGAATTGAATTTTTGCAAGAAAGAATAAAACATGAAGATTTAAGAGCGCTGCCGGTTGTTGTTTTATCAGCATCCAAAGCCGAAAGGGACAAAATGGAATCATATCGGTTAAATATTTGTGCATATATGATGAAACCTATAGATCAAACCCAATTTGTAAATGTGATCAAAGCAATAGATTTATATTGGAGGATAAATCAAGCTTTTTAAAAGATGGAATCAGCCGCAGAACCTGTTATGAAAGAATTGCTGGATACTATTCCCCAGAAAGGCAGTGTATCATGGATTGGATTAAGGCCAGCGAGAAACGTTGAAAGCGAGGAAGTAGATCAAGTTGAAGCAAAACCGGGTTCAGGATTGGAGGGTGATAGATTTAAGGGTGGATTAATAGGAAAAAGACAAGTAACCCTGATTCAGGAAGAGCATTTAACAGCCGTTGGCCAACTATTGGATAAAGAGATTGACCCCAAATTACTTCGCCGAAATATCCTTGTGAAGGGGATCAATCTTCTGGCTTTGCACAATCGCCAATTTAAAGTAGGGGATGTAGTGCTAGAAGGGACGGGATATTGTCATCCCTGCTCCAAAATGGAAAAAGCATTAGGCCCAGGTGGCTACAACGCCATGCGTGGCCATGGTGGAATTACGGCCAAAGTGATTGCAGGTGGCCTAATTAAAAAAGGTGATACAGTGCAATTTGATGTTCAATAATCCATTTCATGCCCTTTTAGGGCTCATTTTTCCAGAAGTATGCCTCAACTGTAGGGCACCACGGGTTCGAGGTGAAAAAATGTTGTGTACCAATTGCCTTGCTGATTTACCAAAAACAAACTTTCACCTCCTTAGGGATAATACGGTGCTCAATAAATTTGCAGCCTACCCAGAAGTTAGCTTTGCCTATCCCTACCTAAACTTTTCAAAAAAGGGTATAGTACAGAAGTTACTCCATGAACTGAAGTATGAAGGCAATGAAGAAGTAGGCATTATCATTGGCAGATGGTTTGGCAGTGAGCTTAAAAAAGTGGGCTACGACAAAGAGATTGATATAATTGTTCCGGTACCGCTGCATATAAGTAAATACAGAACCCGAGGTTATAACCAGAGTGAGGTCTTCGCAAGAGGGCTTGCAGAAGCACTGGAAATCGAAATGGCTCCACGGTTGATAAAAAGGATAAAGAAAACTATGACACAAACCAGAAAAGGGAAGGTTGAGCGCTGGGAAAATGTGGATAATATTTTTAAAGTGACCGATCAAACGAACTTGAACAACAAAAAAGTGCTGTTAGTTGATGATGTTGTGACAACCGGGGCTACTTTGAACTCATGCATCGAAGCGCTGGTTAAGTCAGGAGCCCAATCAATTGGTGTTGTCACTATTGCATCAGCAGATTAATTTCTTGAAAACACTTTGGCAAACTCGTTTTGATTGAGTTTTTAAACCCCTATATTTGCGCTCCCATTTTTTAAAAGCATTGGCTAATCGTCATGAGTGAATTAATAAAATTAATAGAGTCTGAATCGACCGAAGCAAGGGCAAAATTCCCTGAGTTTCATCCTGGTGATACTATAAATGTACATGTAAGGATTAAGGAGGGAAACAAAGAAAGGGTTCAGCAATATCAGGGTACTGTTATCCAAAAAAGAAACCCAAATACCAATGGGGAAACTTTCACAGTTAGAAAAGTCTCTTCAGGAATTTCAGTTGAAAGAATATTCCCTTTACTATCACCTAGCTTGGATAAAATTGAGGTGATTAGAAGAGGTAGGGTAAGAAGGGCAAGGCTTTACTACCTCAGGGATAGAAAAGGCAAAGCTGCAAGGATCAAGGAAAAACTATAGCATTAGGCTTTTATATAATTATAGGCTGTCTCAATTTGGGATAGCCTTTTTTGATGCCAGAATATTACATCAGCTCCACGGAAGGATCCCAAAAATGCTTTTTAAAGTGTTGCACTTTGTCATTTTTTACCTGAACCCCTTCGCTCTCTAAGAGTCTGGTCATGCGGTCGCCGCCAAAATGGGCCTTACCTGTAAGTTCCCCCTTACTGTTTAACACCCGATGCGCAGGAACGTCAAGACCCGAGGCTCCATGCATGGCCCAACCAACCATTCTGGATTTACCTTTCGAACCAAGATACCCTGCTATAGCTCCGTAACTGGTTACCCTTCCCTTAGGAATGAGTTTAACAACCTCGTAAACATCTTGAAAGAAGTTGGTAGTAGACTCGTTCATGGTTCATCGCTCAATATGCTTTGACTAATTTAGTGATCAAAGCAAATGACGATGGATAAGAAACAAAAAATCGTACTGATTACGGGGTCTAATGGTGAGCTAGGCAAAGTAATAGTGAAGCGGTTCGCTGCTGAGGGATATCATGTAATTGGTACAGTGAGGCCAGGAAAATTGCCGGAATCAACAGAGAATAGCGTAAAGTATACAGAAGTCGACCTTCTTAATGAATTGAGTTGTCAACAGTTGATAACTAACATTATTAAAACGCATGGCCAATTGGATGCAGTAATAAATATCGCGGGAGGTTTTGCTATGGGAAATTTTGAAAGCACTGCAGAAGAAGATATTGACCAAATGATCGATATCAATTTCAAGACTGCTTTTTTTATTTCTAAGCCGGCGGCGAACGCAATGAAGTCACTTCCGGGAGAGGGTAAGATAGTCCTGATTTCTGGAAAACCGGCATTTACGCATTCCAAGGGAAAAAATACCCTTGCTTATTCTATTTCTAAATCGATGTTGTTGCAATTGTCAGCGTTACTGAATGAGGAGTTCAAAAAGAAAGGGGTTGTTACTACCGTGGTTGCCCCCGGAACAATGGATACAAAGTCAAACAGGGATGCCATGCCTGATAGCGATTTTAGCCAGTGGGTGCAACTTGATAATGTTGCCAAAACCATTGCCTTCATATGTGCTGATGACGGTAAAGAAATCAGGGATACCGTAATTAAACTTTATGGTAACTTTTGACTTTCGATCTACCCATCAGCCATCCTCCAGGATAAAGCCCTTGCCGTGAACATTTTTTATTTTCACCTGCGGGTCTGAACTTAAAAGTTTTCTCAATTTAGTAA
Organism: Cyclobacteriaceae bacterium; assembly: GCA_040222875.1. Lineage (GTDB taxonomy): Bacteria > Bacteroidota > Bacteroidia > Cytophagales > Cyclobacteriaceae > JAJCYL01. The sequence continues at coordinate 131,639 of JAVKCG010000053.1, forward strand.
TGAAGACGTCCATGCTTCGCCTTGTGAAGTAATCATTCTCACCCCATAAATTTCGAAGGGTTTCTTTTCTATCTAGCAATCGGCCTTTCTTTTGGCAAAGGAGCTTTAATATTTCAGTTTCTTTTTCCGTTAGCCTGTGCGTGGTACCATCCAGGTTTAAAGATTGGTTTTGTGCATCAAATTGAAACTTGCCAATTTGATAAAAAGTGTCTTCTGGAATCGCCGTGGTATGATTTCTTCGAATAATTGCCCTAATCCTGGCAATTAGTTCTTCTTCATCTACTGGCTTCACTATATAGTCATCGCAGCCAATTTTAAACCCTTTAAGTTTATCAACTTTTAGTGTTTTGGCCGTGAGGAAAATAATGGGGACTTGATCATTTACGGCCCTTATTTCGGATGCCAATGTGAAACCATCTTTATGAGGCATCATTACATCCAATACGCATAGGCCAAAGTTAGAGTGGTCAAATGCGTTTTTACCGGCAACACCATCTTTAGCCCAGATAACAGTGTAATCATGCATTTGCAGATATTCTTTCAAGATGTAACCGAGGCTTTCATCATCTTTAACCAATAGAATTTTCGCTGTAGTTTCCATCATGATCCCGGCAAATAAATTGTGAACTTACTCCCTCTGTTTGTGGCACTCTCGAGACTTATCCAGCCACGGTGGGCGTTGACAATACTTTTCACATAGCTCAATCCTAGACCAAAACCTTTTACATTGTGAATGTTACCGGTTGGTGCCCTGTAAAACTTGTCAAAAACAAATTTCTGAACCTCTTGTTGCATCCCGATGCCATTATCTTTTATTGAAATTTTCAGGCCATTCTTATCATCAATAGTTTGTATTTCTATTTCGGGATTTTCTTCTGTGTATTTCTGTGCATTATCAAGAAGATTGTAAATAATGTTCTTTAAATGGGTTTCGTCTGCATTTAAAATGTCATTTGAAGCATTCAGATTTAAGGTTAAACTGCCGCCTCTTTCTTCGATGATTACCCGAAAATTCTCTGCTACTTTTTCGATCAGGTCGTGGGCATTTATTGATTTTTTGTCAATTGTCAAATTACCCGAGTCAATAAGGGCCATTTGCAAAATTTTATCCACCTGGTTTTTGAGCCTTTTGCCCTCATGTTCAATTACCCCAACATAGCGGTGCAGTTTTTCTTTGTCGTTTTTCTCAACTATTTCTTTGAGCGCATTGGCAGCTAATGAAATTGAGAAGATCGGGGTTTTAAACTCATGGGTGAGGTTATTCACGAAATCATTACGCAAGTCAGAAAGCTTCTTTTGTCGGTTAATTGTGTAAATCATGTAGAAGAATACCAATGCAACCAGCACAATAAAAACCAATGTTAGCCATATCATTTTTGAGGCCGCAGTAAAGGCCACAGCCTCCCTGTTAGATGATTGGAACCCAATATCTAAGGTCTTGCCATGGCCAAGACTGCACAAACACAAGGTATTTTCAGCATTAAGAATATCACCCGTTTTCGAGAGGTGGCTGTTATGATGATCATGGATTAAACAGCCATATTCTGATGAAATATAGACGCTTAAAGAATATTCCAAATTGGGGTAGTTGTTTCCAAGTGTCTGCGAAAGTTCCTTTTTGATCTCACGCTGCAACAAACCGTCAGCTTCACTATTATTGCTAATTGCGAACTGCGTGGTTCCTTCAAATTCACGAATCAATTTGTTGAGGCTCTTGTTATGGTTCCATCGGTCGTGGGCATCCATTAAAATTGCCGGAATTGAGTACTCAATCAACTCCTCCTTCAAGCCGATATCGTTGTTCAAAATTCTGAATTGAATTAATGCAAGCCCAAAAAGTGAGATTGAGGCTACGATAATCGCAAGAATAATGTTCCTTCGAGAGTGAAACATGCTTAAACTTGAAGTATTAAAATTAACGTATTGCTGAATGCGCCAATCATCGGTTTAACTTTTCATTAACTGTTTTAACATTCAAAGTGCAAGCTGGAGCAAGATCAAAATTAAAAAGTAGCAACTATGGCAAAAATTGAGTCGTCAGAAGCACCGGAACCTGTGGGTCTTTATCCTCATGCCAGGCAGGTCGGTGATTTATTGTTCCTTTCGGGTATTGGCCCACGTGAAAGAGGAACTAAAAAGATACCCGGAGTGGAATTGGATTCAGATGGAAACATAATTTCTTATGACATTGAAGTGCAGTGCCGATCGGTTTTTGAAAACATTAAACATGTGTTGAATGCCTCTGGGGCAAAATGGGAGCAGCTAGTAGATGTAACGGTGTTTCTCACCAATATGAAAGCTGACTTTAAAACTTATAACAGAATTTATGCTGAATATTTTGCCGATGTTCAACCCTGCCGGACTACAGTAGAAGTAAAAAGCCTCCCAACGCCCATTGGCATTGAATTGAAATGCATAGCTCATGTGGGGTAAAAATGCCAACCTGATAAATTGGGGCTTTTGGTTTTCCTATGCTTCAGCAATGACCCTCAAGTTCCACCTGTTAAATATTCATCAGGGGCGAGAATCTTCTTTTTTTGAGATATCGCTTTATTATTATGTACCAGCGACACTGTGGGCCATGGCCGCACCACAGATTTTCAGGTTTACGGTTTTTTCATTTAAAAATTGGGGATTGACCAAAAGTATGATTGTGCAATTAAGTGTTGCATTGATTGCAGCACCATTATTCAGGCTGGCATCGCTTCTTGCAGACTTCTCCATAAAATGGGTGTTAGGAATTATTTCTAACTCACCCTTGGAGATAATTGGGGAAGTTTACCTGATACTATGGGCAACAACGCCGGATGCCTTTTTTACCTATTCAATAATTGCATTGATATCATATGGGATTATCCTGATTAATAGAAAAAACCTTCCTGATGGAGAGACATCGATATTGGTTGTGAATGACCGGACTGCCAAAGCTGTAATAAAATTGAAGGATGTAATCTGGATGGAACCTGATGGCAATTATGTCATGTACCATACCGATGATGGCCAATTTAAGAAACGTCAAAAAATAAGTGCCGTTGCGACAGTATTGCCAGAAAAATTCCAAAGAATTCATCGTTCGGCAATTATCAACACTACCAAAATCAGAACCATCACCCACTGGAGAAATGGAGAATATCTGATTAGCCTTTCAAATGGTCAGCATTTGACCTCGAGTAAAACATATTACCCCAACATAAAGAGAATTATGTCGAGGCTGGAAGCAAATTCCGTCACATCTGAGCATAAGCTCATCCCATCTATTTGATTTACGCATAAATTGATCGCTCTTTTGATTAAAAATGGGAAAACGTCTCACATGCTTTTTCATGCTATTTGCGTTTGTGGCACAGTCACAAACCAGGTACTTAACTGCAGAGCCTAATCACTCGTCAATCGGTTTTAGAGTACCCATTGCCAATGGCATGACAGCAATAACTGGTAGGTTCACGGATTATGACCTGCAGCTTACCCTGGTGGACGGGGATTTCTCCAAAAGCCAAATTGAATTCGAAACGCAGGCTACAAACATCGATACCGGAATTCCCGACCGCGATTCTGACCTTCAATCTCAGTCTTGGTTCGATTCAGAAAATACCCCTGAAATAAAGTTTAGCTCCAAGGAAATATTGCTGGAAAGCGAGGGGGCTTATCTTGTTAAAGGAGACTTTACAATGAAGGGAATAACAAAACCTATAAATTTTGTGATCAAGCTGAATGGAATTGACAACAACACAATTGGCATGAGTGTAAGAACCAAAATCAACCGGCTGGATTTCGATATCGGTACAGATTTCGTTCACACTGAGATACCAAATTTTATTGCTGAGGAAATCGATGTAGAAATCGACCTTTGGACAAAGCGGGATAAGAGAAAACCTGACTAGTATTCGACAATACTCATGATTTGATCGGAGTATTTTCTCAACCGGTCTGCACCTTTCAAAAATGTTAGGTCAACCAGAAAAGAAAACCCAGAAACCATTGCACCTGATTTTTGCATCAGCCTGGCAGCTGCCTCGGCTGTGCCGCCTGTGGCCAATAAGTCGTCATGAATTAATATTCGATCACCTTGTTTAACAGCAGTTTTTTGAACTTCAATTTCAGCAGAACCATATTCCAGGTCGTAGCTAATGGAGATAGTTTCTGAAGGCAGTTTACCTTTTTTTCTTATAGGAATTATTGGCAATTGCATTTCATAAGCCAGTATTGTACCCAACCAAAAGCCACGGCTTTCAATACAAGCTATCCCGCTTATGTTTGATTGTCCGAGTTGTTTTTTAATGTGCTCAACTATTTCACAAATCAAATCGGGTTTGCCAAGTATCGGCGTAATATCTTTAAATACAATTCCTGCCCTGGGAAAATCAGGTACATCTATAATTACCGACTTCACTTTTTCGGTTATCATTTTCTAATTGTTAGTAGAACATTTTACAAGGTACGTAGTTAACTGAAAACACCCTTGAATAAGGGTTAATGGCCGTTTTGTTTTAAGCTTCAATTCAAAATATATTTGTGAGCTTATGCTAATTATTAAACCCCGGTAGCACCATGGAAATCGTTTTCACTACGATCGTAGCTTTCACTGTTGTCATCCTTTTTTTAGTGTTCATTTTGCTTTTCGCTCAATCTAAATTAGTCCAGAGCGGACCAGTAAAAATTGTCATTAATGAAGACGAGAGCAACCCAATAGAAGTGTCAGCTGGCAGCACTCTTTTATCCACCCTTTCATCGCAGAAGATATTCCTTCCTTCAGCTTGTGGTGGTGGTGGAACTTGTGCAATGTGTAAGTGCACAGTGAATGACGGTGGAGGGGACGTTTTACCTACCGAGGTGGGTCATCTCAGTAGAACTGAACAAAAGGAAAATGTGCGATTGTCCTGTCAGGTTAAGGTGAAGCAGGACATGAAAATCCATATTCCTGAAGAAATTTTTGGAATAAAGAAGTGGCAGGCAACCGTTGTTAGAAACTACAACGTGGCTTCATTTATTAAGGAGTTTGTGGTTGAAGTTCCTGAAGACATGGATTACAAGCCAGGTGGCTATATACAGGTAGAGGTGCCAAAATGCGAGGTAGACTTCAAAGACATTGACATAACAGCTCATCCAGAAGAGCATGACGACCCTAATAAATTCAAGCTTGAATGGGACAAGTTCAAGCTTTGGGATTTGAAAATGAAGAATGATGAACCTATTGAGAGGGCCTACTCGATGGCTTCATATCCTGCAGAAGGAAGGGAGATAATGCTTAATGTAAGAATTGCAACCCCACCCTTTGACAGGGCCAAAAATGGCTGGATGGATGTAAATCCAGGGATTTGCTCTTCGTATGTATTTGGCTTGAAGCCGGGAGATAAAGTAACAATTTCTGGGCCCTATGGTGAATTCTTCATCAACCCGTCAGATGCAGAAATGTTATATGTAGGTGGTGGTGCTGGGATGGCTCCAATGAGATCGCATTTGTACCATTTATTTAAGACCCTTAAAACAGGCAGAAAAGTTACCTATTGGTATGGAGGTAGATCAAAAAGGGAATTATTCTACCTGGATCACTTTTATGAGCTTGAGAAAAATTTCCCAAATTTCAAATTCTACATTGTTCTTTCTGAGCCACTGGAGGAAGATAACTGGGTCACCAAAAAAGATCTGGACGATGAAAAAGGTGATGGCTTTTTAGGTTTCGTACATCAAGCTGTTATCGATAATTATTTGAGCAAACACGATGCTCCTGAAGATATAGAATTATACTTCTGTGGGCCTCCACTAATGAACCAGGCCGTCCAAAAAATGGGTGAAGATTTCGGTATTCCGGATGAAAATATCCGTTTTGACGACTTTGGAGGATAATCCAAGATATTGCAAGGGGAAAATGAAAATTTTCCCTTTTTTTATTTCTTGAAACCAGAGGCCCAATGGATCTTAACCTGTTATTTGATAGTGTAGAAGAGGAACTACTTGAGGGCCTTGACGAAGCCCACTCATTTGGTAAAGCCATCACTATTAACACTTACAATGTACCTGATATTGATGGCTATGACATTGCTCTAATCGGCTTAACTGAAACACGGGGCTCACAGGCTAAAGGTGATTTAGAGAAGGCTGCTTTCTTTATCAGGAAGAAGCTATATAATTTGAAAAAGGGCGGAGGGGGCAACCGCATTATTGACCTGGGTAACATCCGTAACGGAATTAACCTTGTAGACACCTATGAACGGGTTACGGAGGTGTGTCATTTCCTTATCACAAGAAACATTCTACCAGTAATTTTCGGAGGCACTCATGATTTCACACTAGCTCAATATGGTGCTTATCAAACTTTTGAAAAGTTGATCAGCATCATGAATGTTGATGCAACTGTTGACTTGAACGACTCTGAGGCGGTGATGCCGAATGAAAGATTCGTTTATGACATCCTTACCAAAGAGCCCAATTATTTGTTCAACTATGTGCACCTTGGTTACCAGAGTTATCTGAGCGAATTGAGCACTTTGGAAACCCTTGAAACCCTATTTTTTGATACGGTGAGATTAGGTGCTGCCAAGGAGGATATCAAAAAAATGGAACCGTTAGTGAGGGAAGCAGATATGCTTTCATTTGATCTGGGCTCAATTCAGGATCAATATTGTCCGGGGCATTTTGATTCCAGGGTATTTGGGTTTACCGGAGAAGAAGCTTGCCAAATTTGCTGGTATGCAGGTTTAAATAGCAAACTTAGCTCTATTGGTTTTCATGAATACTACCCTCAATTTGATAGCGATCAATTTAAAACTGCGTCTGTTGTAGCTACTATGATGTGGTATTTTGTAGAAGGATACTATAACAGAAAGGATGATAAGGGGTTCGGAACGAACGATTACTTCAAGTATGAAGTTTCGCTAGAAAATGAGCCATCGTCAATCATATTCTATAAAAGTAAGATGACTGAAAAATGGTGGATTGAAGTGCCCTATCCTGATGAATATCACAAGTTTGCCAGAAACGCAATTGTGCCTTGCAACTACTCAGATTATGAAACTGCCAATAGGGGCAACATCCCCGAAAGATGGATTGAAATGCAGACTAAGTTTGGCTAATTAGTCAACGATTTTCTTTTTACGACCTCTTTTTTTCTTTACTGCCAGTTTATCAAAAATATCCTCTTCCTCAGGATATAAATCTTTGAATAATCCAGCATTTTCGTAATGTTCGTTTTCGAGGTACTCCTCTGTTTTAAAATTTTTTGCTCTTGCCATAAATAAGAATTCAAACTGATAAAGGGTAGTCAAAAATAAAAAAAACCGCCTATCTGCTATAATATCGGTGGAGATAAATCAGTGATTTATCGAAAGAAATAAAAGTTTTAGATGAGTGGTAGGTGAATTAAAAAGCTCAAACGACCTGAGTCATTTGAGCTTTTTAATCAGAATGCCCAGGTGATTAAGCACAACTAATATTAATTGTGTGGCTATGGCCATTATCTGAGGTTGAGGCAACTTGTATTGATTGGTTACTTTGTAACGCAGCAAAATTGGCAGCAGAAACAGTAACTGTGTGTGGATGATCAGAGGCACCGCGGATGTTGTATTGTTTATCAACCCCAGCTGTGATATCAGCTTGCGGCACTGATAGTGTATGACCGTGGTTAGTTCCAATACTGCTACTTGTTCCATTGTCAATACAATTGGGCGTTGTACCAGGGCCCATATCGTCGTTGTTGTCATCGTCGTCATCAGATGAACAACTGGCAGCCGCTAACAATGGGGCGCCAATTAGCATGGCATTGAGCATTTTCTTGATGAAAGATTTTCTATCCATTTTTTCAGATTATTTATTGATTACTTTATTTACAAAAACTTAATAAGATTGGTTGCCTATTGGATAGCATTCTGATAAGTAATTCACTTAAGTACTTACCCCCAATTTGTTCCTAAAGTACGGTGAAGGATGGTTTAGGAGTAAAGGTGCTTCTAAATTTACCTCTTTCGATAACTAATAAACTTTCAGCAGCTATGATAACGATACTTGTAATTGTAGGCGTTTTAATTCTCATTTTAGGTTCAATAGAATTGATAAATGCCAAAAAGAAGTGGTTTTAAAAGAAGTTAGTGGGTGACTTTTTTCGTTGCCCATATTAATTCGCTGACCAGTTAGTTACATTTTAATAAATGTGAATAGGTGTCTATTGCCCTTGAGAATGCAGTGGAAGTTTAATACAAAACTTTGATCCCTGTCCTGGCCCGTCACTAAACGCTAATAATGCTCCACCCTGTTTTTGCAAGAGGTTTTTACTCAAATACATACCAATTCCCCCAGATCCTTCGTCGCTAGTGCCTTGCCGGCTGAGCGGTGAGTTATATTCAAATATTTGAGTAACATTATTTTGATCAAAGCCCAATCCATCATCTGTGACGTCAATGCGGAGTTCGTCATTTACGACTCCGGCACTTACTGCTATTGTGCCGCCCTCATCAGTAAATTTTATGGCATTATCTAAAACATTATTGAACACCCTTGATACAACCTCACAATGGATTTTTATAGTGCTATCTTCAATATTCTGAAGTATTGTTAATTTCTTGGCGGTAACGGAAATTTTCCTTTCTTCGATTATCGGCTCAATGAAATCTTTAAGGTTTACTTCTTCAATTCCAGAGCCCTGCTGCTCAAGTATGCGACGCTGTTTTATGGATTTTAGGGTTTTTTTCAAAAAATTGAGCTGCTCATTTGCCCTGTTTTCAAGCAGTTGGATATGTTTTTGTTTTTCTTTATTTGACTCATCCAATTTCATTAATTCCGCTGCACTTAACATCGAATTGAATGAGCTTCTCAAGTCATGGGAAAAGATTGTCAAAATTTCTTCGTGTCCCTTTAGTAGACTATCAAGCTGCACCAGGGCAAACTGGCTATCTTTCATCAGCGTTCCAATTTCATCACGATAGTATTGAGGTAGTTGGGGCATTTCCTGCTTTATTACGTAATTATTTACCGCATTTTTTACAATTCTTACTGGCTCAATTAACCGGCTAATAATCCAAATGGTCACAGTGGTGGCTACCAAAGTTACTATTAGGGTTACAATGAAGATATTCATTGCAGTGCCAGTGGGGAGTTGTGAAAAAAGCAGGTACCAAATGAGACCAATCAATGGCATATGAATACCTAAAAAAGTGACTACGATGATTTTTGAGGTGAAACTCTTATTTATCCACGGAAGGGAAGAAAAGAAACGATAAGTTCTCATACAAACATTTTGATGATTGTAGAAATCTAATCAATCGGTTATAAAAACCAGAATTTATGAAATGTTGATAGAGACCTACACTTAGCCGATTAATGCACTAAAATTTAAAGTTCACCATCAAATTTGGAGCAAAACCGATGGCGTAGGTCTCATCGAGTGTGGTATTCTGGCCCCGTGTTATTAAGTTCTTTGAAACTAAGTTTTCTCGATCGTAGACATTTAAAATTGAAAGGCCAATTGAGCCTATCCAGGCTTTATTTGGAGGTGTAAAATCGTAGATGGCTGCCAAATCCAATTGATGTTGTGGTGTAAAACGCCCTTCATGAACCTCACTAGGTATAGATCGGTCCATGCCCTGGGGAGGTTCTCCGCCTTCACCGGGTTGAGGAAAGAAAGTGCTGTTGGTATACACTGGCACCCCACTTGTATGTTGCCAGCCAAGTGAAAACTTCCATCTGTTCTTAAACCAGGAGCCTGCAACATTTAGGATATGCGGCTGTTCGTAATAGGTGATAAAAGATAACTGGTTAATTTCCGGGAAGTTCATTTCTGAATGCATGTAGCTATAACTAACCCAGGCATCCAGATTTGGCCAATGCTTTTTCAGTAAAATATCTACACCTTGAACCTTCAGATCACCTAATCTGAATTGCTGAACCGGTCGACCCATAGGATCATCAGGATTCGGCTGCCCTCCAACTACACTAAGGTCATCAATAAACTTATCGTAGAATTCAATGTCAATAATGAAAACCCTGATTTTCCAGACATTTCCAAACATGAACTGACGGCTAGTGATAACAGGCCTGAAATCATCTGCTAAAAACCAGGTATAGTTTTCAACTTTGATGTCCTCAAAATCAAAAAAAAGATTTTGAACGATATATTGACTGTAGTGACCATAACTAGACTTCAGCGTCCATTTATCATTAATTGCATAACTGGCCATTAACCGTGGCTCAATAAATGTTTCACTTGTTGGAGAATAATAATTAGTCCTAAGGCCAACATTGAATGATAAATCATCCGTTGGCCTTGTTTCGAGATTTGCTATCCCTGCATGAACCATTGCCTCAGACTCTTCAACAATGTTGGTTGTTGGCTGGTTTGGCCTGTCATTAAACCTTGAACTCAATACATCATGGTTATTAAGCTGATATCCTAGAGTGATGACAGTTTCGGATTGTTGATCTAAAATCAACTTTAAATCCAGGTTCAATGCGAGATCATTAATTTTTGCGGTGAAATCATCGGGTATAAATGACGGCCTGTTAGGGAGGTTTTCTTCTAATATGCTACGATACTCGTATGCAGACTTCATCAATGTGAGGTTGGTACTCGTTTTTGATGACCAGAATTGACGCCATTGAAGGCTTGCACCTTTGTTATTGAGCTCTAGATCACCAGTAAGCACATTACCACGGTCAATATTCTGCACTGCAGAGTGTCCGGTGTTTTCAATTCCTAAAAAACTAAATAGCATCTGGGCTTTTCCTACATTGTAGACACTTGAAAAATTATAGTCTAGAAAAGTATGATTTTGTTCTAAGAGAGCAGTATTCGGGTCATTTTCAGAATAAAACAAAGTTCTACCTTGATAAACCAATTCATTTATGGCATCAAGTTTTGGTGTATTCCAGCCATTAGGATATGATGACCTTACACCACCTGTTATCATAAACTCATCATTTACAGGGAGTTGGAATGCGGCAGTGCCATAATAACTATTTACACCAACTGTAGCATTGGCTGAATCAGCAATTGATTTTTTCGTTGCCAGCTTAATTACACCACCAACCCTACCGCCCAAAGTAGGGTCAAAACCGCTGCGGTGAACACTCACTTCATTCACCACCGAAGGGTTATAAGGAGAAACGGCTCCTAAGTAGTGCCCTTTATGATAAATGGGGATATTATCGAAAAGCAACAAGGTTTGATCTGTGGTGCCACCTCTCATATGGATGTTTCCGGGTTTACCATTCGGTGAACTGACACCCGGAAGGCTCCTCAAAGCCAACAATAAGTCGCCATCCGTTTCTCCTGGAAGCAAGGCTAAATCTTCTGATTTAATATTAAGGCTAAAATCAGTGAGATCTGCATTAATGCCAGAGGCGAGATAGTTAGTAATTACTACTTCGTTAAGGGTTGTAAACCCGAAAACCATTTGGATATCCGAACATTGTTCATTGACCAAATCTTTAACTGTGACTGTCTTATCAGAATATCCGACATATTTAATTGTCATGGTTTTCTGAAAAGTGAAGTCAGTCTTAAACCGAATGAAACCATCACTGTCTGAAATAATGTTGGTCGATAAATTATGGCTTACCAGCTGCGCCCCCTGAAGCGGAGTATCAGTCCCCTCGATCAATATTCTTGCACAAACATCCCGTGAAACCGACTTGACTATATAAATACTGCTGGCTGAGCTTTGTATCTCCAGACCCGTCTGGGACTGTAAAACTGATATTTGATTTTGAAGAGATAGGTTGTTGTCCCATTCGGTAACTGTAAGCTCCTCAATCAAGTCATCAGCATAAGAAAATGTAATGTTGTGCTTGGCTTCTAATTGTGACAGGGCGTCTCTTAGCGGTAGATTTTGTGCAATTGCAGAATTGCATAAGAACGCAATTGTCCCAAGTAAAATTATTGTCCTTAGCATGGTAGCTACTTTTCACTGAACGTAACAGCGTTTTCAACACGCTGGTACGTTAACCCCATTGAATTGCTTATTACATCCAACGCGGCATTAATATCGTTATTAGGGAATGCACCAGTAAATGTCCTGTTAAGGTCTACATTCCCTGAATCAATTTTTATTTTAAAATGACTTTCAAGCAAACGGAAAACAACCGATAATTTAGCTTGATGTAATCTGGTGACGGCCTGCTGCCAGGTGTGGTTTTCAAATTCGAACAAGCTGTATCCGCTATCTTCTATTCGTACGCCTTTACCCTTCATCAGAGTTGCCGTAGCTACATGTGATTCAACCGAAACCCGGCCAGAGTAGCACATCACAGAGGCGAAGTTTTCAAGGCTCTTAATTTCGAAAGAAGTGCCTAAAACCTTTACAATGCCAGATTCAAAAGCAACTTCAAAAGGATTGCCTTCTTTTTTCACATCAAAAAATACAGAACCAGTCATCTCAAGATTCCTTTTACTGTCCCAGTCATTTTTGTCGAAAGTAATGCTTGAAGATGAAGCAAGAAAAACTTTGGATGAATCTGGCAAAACCACTTCTCTGGTTTCCGCTAACCCTGTACTAATAGTTGTGACCCCGCTGTTGCTTAATATGTAAACTATTGATCCTAATATGATCGTAATGGTGGCTGCCACTCTGAATGCAGCGGTTTGATACCATGTAACAACTTTTGCTTTCGGTCTACTGCTGACCAGCCTTTCATAACTTTGATCAGTATTTAATTTTGGGAGTGACCAGGTTTCGATTTCATTCAAAATTTTTTGATACTGAGGGAACCTCGGATCCTTTTTCAATTGATCCAATTCTTCAGCATTGAGCTCATTATTGAGCCATTTAATCAGTAGGTCGCTATTTTCAAATTCCTCGTTCACCCAATTATTAAACAGGTTTAGACATTGGATTTACACCCTCCGCTTAAATTTTTCTGTGCTTTAACTCATTTAGACTATTCCGAAGTTTTTCAAGCGCTTTTACCACCTTCTTATGTACGGCGCTAACGCTTGTGCCCTGCATATCTGCGATTTCCTGAAAAGTCATGTTGTCCAATTTATGCAACAGAAATACTGTGCGCTGACCCTCCGGTAAATTTCCGATGGCAGTTTCCAATTGTGCTTTAAACTCACTCTCTTGCATTAGAAATTCAGGGTTTTCGGTTTCATTATTATCCGCAGAGCCCTTCTCAAAGTTCAATACAACTTTTTCATGTTCTACAAGGTTCAGAAAAAGTCTATATGCAGTGGTGAACAGGTATGACTTAGCCTTATCGAGTATAACTTTCTTACAGTTTTGCCAAAGTTTGGTGAAGGCCTCATGCATCAAATCTTCTGCTTTTTGCAGATCACCACAGCGGTAATACATGAAATTACGCAGCTTTTCAGCGTACTGATTGTACGTATCGCGGTAGTTTTTTTCTTGACAAACTGAGTTGTCGGTGTCCATTTGTGAAGGTCTGATCAGCAGCTAAAATTCAAACTTAATAAAAGGTAAAGTAAAAGCGGTATTAACTATTGTTGACTTATTGCCTCACCCACCCTTAGGGCATTGGCAGCTATGGTAAGGCTTGGATTGACGGCCGCTGAAGTTGGCATAAAACTGCCATCTACAACCCACAAATTATCCAAGCTACGAAACTTGCAAAGCCCATCCAGGGCTGATGTCTTTGGGTCTGTGCCCATTCTCACAGTGCCCACAGCGTGGGAGAATGTTCTGATGTGATGCACATAGTGGGTTAAAGCACCAGTACCATCAATGATTTTTTTCGCAGGCTTAATTAGCAGTGAAAGCGCCTCTTTATCTCTTGAGGAGTATTCATGGCTGATCACAGGTTGTGGAAGGCCATATTTGTCTTTATTCTTCATATCAACCCAAATTCTATTTTGGCCTTGTGGTTGATCTTCAGCAATGGCCAGTAAACCAGATAGCAACTTTACTGCCTTTCCTAACCCTTTACCTAAAATTCCTTTCACTTCATTTTCTACGATCCCGGGATTGGGTGTTGGGATTTGTTGCAGGCTGCCAACTTTGGTGAGGTCAGATTTAAATGAATTGTGACCAAAATAATAATCCAGAATTGCCAATTGTTTATGGAACCGCTGTTCTTTATCTGCCATACCCGGATAAATGCCAAAAATGATGCAATTGAGATGGCGCATCAGGTACCTGCCAATTGCCTCACCACCCGAATTAACCTGGTCTAATCCGGAGGAAAGAATCAAGGATGGTGATCCCAATGCCCCCGCTGATAACACAACCTTATCGGCTGAATAGACTAATACTTTCCCTGCCTCTTTATCCAAACATTTAACTGCACATATTTTCTGTCCAGACCTTTCTAGGTCTAAAACCAGATGGTTCGGTTTAAGGTCTAATCCCTTTTGGATTAAACTGGGGAGCAGAACCGTTGCAAGGTCATTTTTGGCACTCACAGCGCAAGCGAAGGTGTCGCATGTGGTGCAGTTTTGGCAAATGGCCCTTGATTTATCATGGTAATTGATGGCCAAGGGCAAGTGAAATGGTTTTAACCCCAGGCGTTCAGCAGATTTTTTCACCTTCACGGAAATATCAGCCAGCTCACCGGGTCTCTGTGGAAAACTCTGGTTGCGGTGAGGTTCAGTAGGGTCAACCCCACTTTCACCTGAAATATTCAGCAGCTTTTCGGCTTCGTCGTAATAGGGCTCTAAATCAGAATACTGAATAGGCCATTCAGCTCCCGAAGCACCAACGATGTCTTTAGGTGGCTGGAAGTCTTCTTCCCGAAACCGGAACGAAACACCTCCATAATAAACACTTGGGCCACCAACACAAGAGTATTGACCCATTTCAGGTTTGTTGCCCCCAGCTTCAACACGCAATGGGTTAGACTTGTCGTATTGGGGCGTAAGCTCTAAAGTTTGATCAGCCTGCCAGTTTTCGGGGCCTCGTTTTACCCAATCCCCCCGCTCAAGCATGAGCACCTTCATACCTGCACTTACCAGTTTATAGGCTGTCATTGCCCCGCCAAAGCCGCTACCAATTATGATTGCATCATACTTGTTTGACATCTCTTGCTATCACTTCAGGTTCAACAGGTGGATTTTCTGGTTCTTTATCGAGGTATTTTTTGGTGATCCGGTAGCCAGCTATACTTAAGGTCAGGTAAGTCAACAATTGCCCCCAAGCCATGCCGTATTCCCTGAAGATCAATATCAAAATGAGGGCAGACCCTACACCAACTATTCCAGCGATCACATCCTGCCAAAGTGATTCCGTATTTTTCGCATACATGGCAATCACTGAAAATTGGAAATTTGAAATGGTATACAATGCAAACGATGTATATAAAATGCACAAAATGTACCAGCTGTCGGCATACTTTTCCCCGCCCATAAGTTCCATAATCCAGGGGCTCAGGCATGCCAGCAGAATAGGGATTGGCAGTGTATATAGGAAATAAGTTCTTCCATATTTTCTTCGCTCTGCTGGATCAGTTGATTTTGAAAATTTTACAGTTAAGGGTAAGCCAAAAGCTTTGATCACATGCTTTAGCCAGTTTGAACCCTTCCTGGCAAGTTCGTAATTGGCCAACTGCTCAATGGGCAAAATCACCGCAATCATCAATTGATCAAATTGCTTCATTCCCAGCCTGAAAAACTGACGAACGTAAAAAGCTATGTATTCACGAAGTAGGGCAATTCCTTTAGCAAATATTGAAGGCTTAATTGAGAATAAGACAAGAGTTTTTCTTAATAATAACATGATGATCAAGAGATTCAAACCCTTGCCTATCAGGATTCCAACGAAATAGAAATTAATGCCAAAGAGTAAGTAGCAAATAACCGCAGCCACCTGCTCAAGAAACACGCCGAAAGAGTCAAAAAATGAGTCTGTGCCGAAACGCTCAAGTGATAAAAATAGTGGGGATAAGATGTATAACAGATTTTGTACTAATAAATGAAACCCGGCAAAAGGAAGGATGAACGCTATATCGAGTTCTTGAAAATTAGCTTGCAAATCATCTACATACAAATAGCCTGAACCGACATAAACACTGGTAAGCACCACGGCGAGAGATGATCGAATCAGTGTTCCTGGAGCGATGAATTCATCAACCGCTTTTTTGTCCTGACCATCTTGAAGCAAGGGCGGGGCATTACGCAAAACACAGTAGTAAAGGCCCAGGTCAGTAAAAACTTTTGAAAAGCTCACTGACATGGTATGCAAAGCAATCAACCCAAAAATCACTTTTGGCAATTCATAGGCAAAATAGACGGTGAAGAGCAGCGAAAAGACTGCCACAACACCTCTGCCCATCAAGATTCTGATTGCTTTTAAGAGTAGGTCATTCATTCGGGGCGCAAAGGTAACTTGAACAAATTTGAAATCATCGCAACCATTCAGGCCGAATGTGTCTATTACATTTGCAGAAAACATATTAAAATGAAGTCATATCAATTAATCTATTTTGTGGTGTTGGCTGTTATCATGAGTTCATGCCTCTTGGGTGAAGAGTGTGAATCTGGTAAGGGGGCTTTGGTCACCACAGAACTTGACCTTGACCCGATTGAATCAATCTCTTTTGGTATCGCCGGAAATCTTATCGTAAAAGAAGGTGCTCAGCAGCAAGTTGAGGTCACAGCACAGCAAAACATGATTGATATTTTGAGAACTGATGTTCAGGGTGGTATATGGAACATTGGCTTCACAAAATGCAACGATTTATTCGAAGCATTCACAATTACGGTTACGCTGCCAACAGTAAAGGTGCTTGCGCTTGCTGGCGCTGGCCAGGTAACTATGGAGGATACAATGACCACTGATTCATTTGATGCCCTTCTAACGGGGTCCGGTATTATGGAAATAAAAGTGGAAGCGGATGATGTCAATTTAGAGATTACCGGATCAGGAACTTTAAATGCTCAAGGAAGCGCAGAAACTCAGGATGTTATCCTCGCAGGCAGTGGAACAATTGACAGCTATAACCTGCCAGCTAAAACTGCCAGGATTACCGTATCAGGTTCGGGCGATGTTTTTGTTGATATCTCCGAACAACTGGATGTCATCATAACTGGTAGTGGCAATGTAACCTATCGCAGCGACCCGGTGGTTAATGCAGATATTATTGGTACCGGAGAAGTATTCAAGGCCAATTAAAATCAATGCACCCCGTTCTTTTCGAATTTGATTTATTTGGGTTGAATATACCCCTTTATAGCTATGGTGTCATGATCATGTTTGGCGCCATTGCCGCTCATCTATACATAGGAACACAGGCCAAAAAACAATTAAATATTGATGCCGAAAAAACCCAGGCTTTGACCAGGATAATAATTTTCACTGCATTCATTGGCGGAAAATTGTTGTTCTATATGGAAGACCCGGCTTACTATTTTGCATCTGTTGACCGCTTGCTTAAAAATTTCAGGACGGGATTTGTTTTCTACGGATCGTTACTTTTTGCTGTGCCTTCTGTCATTTGGTTTTTCAGGAAAAACCAACTTCCTGTATTGCCGATGCTGGATATCGTAGCAGTAGCGGGAGTTATCCTTCATGCTTTCGGAAGGATGGGCTGCTTTTTGGCTGGTTGCTGTTATGGCCTTCCCACAGATGGGCCACTTTATGTTGAGTTCACCAACGAACTTTCAAAGGCCCCTTTAAACCAACATTTGCATCCGACCCAACTATACAGCATCACTTTATTACTGTGCATTTTGGTTGTACTGCTGATGTTTAAACGGCATCAGCGGTTTACAGGGCAACTTTTCCTTATCTACATTGCCCTCTATGCAATTGGGAGGGGAATAATCGAAGTTTTTCGGGGCGATGAGGAGCGTGGTTATATCATTCAGGATTATTTGACGCACAGCCAGTTTATCTCGTTGATGTTGGTTGGGGTGGTGATTTGGTATTATATAAAGTTAGAACGAAATAAAGCGAAGTCTACATCTGCCAGTTGAATTCTCTCTACAATCCCCTAACTTTGCGGCTTTAAAATTTAAGGCATCACTCCAATAAAATTTCCATGGATTTATTTGTTGCACTACTGACCGGCTTTGCCGCAGGATTACATTGTTCAACCTGGGGCATGTATAAAGATTCCCCACATGAAGGTTTCGCCTGGGGCAAATATTTCCGGAGTGCCGTTATCGGGTTACTTTATGGCCCAATAGTGTATAATATCGTTGGTTTTGACCTGGGCACTTCAGCTGGCATTTTCTTGCTCTTTGGCTCTGTTTACCTGTGTGAAAGGGCAACACTGGAGATTTGGAAGACTTTCATAAGAACAGAAGATCAGTCAAAGTATTTCATCCCAATGCAATTGAGTGTTTTCGGTAAACCGATCGAAAGCCGCAGAACAAGGTACATAGCGGCATTTTTCTATGTCGGTGGAATCATTTTGGTTGGTTATGGTATTTGGTCAATTTACCAGTGGTACCTCGAAGGTGTATTTACTTTGAACCCATATATCATTTTAATTTTCTTAAGTGTCGGTGGTTGGATTTCGGCATTTGGTGGTGCCTGGAAAGATGCCCCGTTAGAGGGATTTGAGACATTCAAATTTTTCAGAAGCCCAAGTATTGCATATTTCTATGCTTTCATTGCAGCTAATCTTACTGACAATTTTGTGATAATTACATTATGCAGTATTGGTTTCACAATTGCTACGATAGAAACCTATAAAACATTCTTCTTTCCAAGCAGACCAAGGGGCAAATTTGCAGGTAAGCCTATTTTGTTTCCTGAAATGTTGCAACGTCGTCAATACTTTATTCCAGTATATGCTGCTATTTGGTTGTACGTAATCGTAAACGCTGTTATTGGGTTTATGAACCCACATCAGGGTTTGGTTAACCCATTCTAAGAATGGCAGAGCTGCAAATGCCTGAAGCCATAGTTTTTGACTCCGTAAAGGACTCAGAACTAAATTCACCTTTGGTGAAAATCTATGGGCTTACTGTTTTTGAACGTACCCTGAAATCCCTGGAATCAGCAGAAATTTCCAACATTAAGGTTTTTGCAGACAAAAACTTTGATGCATTCGATAACCTGATCAAAAAGCATAATTGGAAGTGCGACCTTCAGCTCTTAGAGAAATCAGCTTTTAGTCCTGAGATAAATAAACCAACCCTCATACTTTCTGAGCCGCTGCTAATAACACCTCGTTATATCAAAGAAATCATTGAGGCGGGTCAGAGGAAAGAAACTTTTGCAACAGACCCCAACGGCTATGTGGCTTTCTTGTCAGATAAAATCATCGCGGGTGGCCTTCAATACAAATCCAATCTGAATGAAACTATCAAAGCCATTGAAGTTGAAGGAATAAAACGGACCAAAGCTGATTCCATTGGCAGAATTGTATGTGAACCCGTTCCAGATAAAAAGTCAAGAAAGCAGGCTGTTGGCCGGCTGATCAGGAGTTTACGCCAACCTTCTGATGAATTCATCTCAAGGACTTTCAACAGGCCTATTTCTTTATTCATCACCAGATATATTACAGGTCATACGCCAATAACCGCTAATCAATTTACGCTCTTTACAGGTGTAATGGGGTTGATCACTGCCTTCATTTTGTCGTTAGGTGGAGATAAAAATTTTCTCATCGGGGGCATTATGTTTCATTTTCTGGCAGTTTTAGATGCAGGTGACGGAGAAATTGCCAGGCTTAAATTTCTAGCTTCAGAGCGAGGCCAATGGATTGACACTATAGTGGACAACATAACATACGTTGCCACATTAGGCGGATTAATAGTAGGTGTCTTTAGAAGCGACCCCAGCAATTTTGTGATTTATAGCAGCATAGCCGGTGTAATATTTTTAGTCTTGGCTTTATTAAGCCTCTACATCTATTTGATAAAATATAATCGTGGCGGTTCACTGGTCAACATTGATTATGACTTCAAAGATGACACAGGCTGGTATGGCAAAATTATGGATGTGCTCCAGGAGCTTGGCCGAAGGCCGTTCTTTTCTATTGTATTTATGTTCCTCGGAATTTTTGGCATCATGGAGTTTTCACTTGTTTATGTGAGCATCATGACTTTCTTCATTTTCGCCTATTCCATTCAGGCGCATATTAGGGCTGCTCAAAAAAGCTAAAAAAGCTTTTATTTATTGTTTAGTGCATTGCCTCATTATTTACTACTGAACCTAAATCCAGGCGGCTAAATCCATCCATACAACCTACCTAAATATGGGTTTAAGGGAGTGATTCACTATCTTATTTGCCGTTTTAAAAATAAGATAGCATGGATAACAAATCGATAGCTCATTCAGGCCACCATTTTGTAGCAGTTTTTGGAGGCTCCGTTGCAGGTTCTGAAGCTGCACATCAATTAGCAAAACGGGGGTTTAGGGTGGTCGTTTTTGAGCAAAACCATTTGCCCTACGGAAAAATTGAAGATGGTTTGCCCAAATGGCATGTTAAACTTCGGGATAAAGAAGAGGGTCGGATTAATGATAAAATTGATCAACCCAACATCAGATATGTGCCAGGGGTAAGGTTAGGCAAAGAAATCGATTTCAACGATCTTGTAAATAATTGGGGCTTTACCGCTGTTTTAATTGCAACCGGCGCCTGGCAAGACAGGCCGCTGCCCATTGAAGGAATCGACACCTATGTTGACAAAGGCTTGATTTATCAAAACCCTTTTATCTATTGGTTCAATCATTACCATGAACCCAATTTTTCTGGTCAGCAGTATGATATAAAAGAGAACGCCATTGTTGTAGGTGGTGGTCTGGCGTCTATTGATGTGGTTAAGGCGCTCATGTTTGTTACCGTGGAAGCCGCTTTGGCAAAAAAGGGGATAAAAACTGATTTGTTAGAACTTGACAGGGGCATTCCAAGAGTATTGGGACAGCATGGGCTTGAATTCGAGGATCTCAATGTGAAGCCTTGCAAGTTGTTTTATCGACGACGGGATGCCGATATGCCTTTATCCACAGTTGAAAAAGACTCACCAGAGAACATCGAAAAAGCAGAGCGGGTTACTAAAAAAATTCTTGAAAATGCGATGGGTAAGTTCCTTTTTGAGTTTGAACCTTGTCATGCCCCGGTTGATAAAATTGTAGAGAATGGGAAATTAGTAGGGCTCAAGTTTCAGAAAACAAAGATTGAAAATGGGAGAGTTGTACCGATTGATGAGTTTGTTGAGTATAGGAGTGAATTGACTATCTCATCTATTGGTAGTATTCCTGAAGAAGTTGAAGGCATGCCATTTTCAGGTTCAACTTTTAAAATTAAAGATGAGAAGACCTGTCAACTTGAGGGCTATGAACAGGTATTTTTACTTGGCAATGCTGTGACCGGTAGAGGAAATATCAAAGAGTCTCTTGATCATGGCAGACAGGTTTCAATTGAGATCATGGATCACGAACTCAATTGGGAAGAACAGGATTATGAAGAATGGCTGCGTGGAACGGAAGACAACATTACAGAGCAAGTAAGCCATATTGCAGACCATATCCAGCGTAAAAAATTTATGCCTGATGCGGTTATTGAAGGCATCCTCGATAAAACCGAGGCCTTACAAAAGAAAGTTGGTTATGAAGGGGACTATCGAAAATGGGTAGAAAAGAATGTGCCTGTAAGGTTGGAAGATCTTTTGGGAAAAGTGCATTGATGGGTTCTTTAAATACTAACAACTGTAACTTTTTTTCAGTAAATCAGTTAATCACACATTATTACATGTACATACATTAAAAATGAACTTCACAATTATGAAAAAATTGATCTTAACTAAAACTTTTATGTTGGGTCTTGTATTTGCTACAATGGCCCAAACTACCTGGAACATTGATGGAGCCCATTCTGTAATTGGGTTCAATATTGACCATATGGTCGTATCGGAGGTTGAAGGCAGGTTTAACGATTTCACTGGCTCACTTGTAGCTTCGAAAGACGATTTAACTGATGCCAAAGTGAATTTTACTGCTCAGACAGCCAGTATCAATACTGATAACGAAAGAAGGGATGACCACCTTAGGTCTGAAGATTTCTTTGAAGCCGAGAAATTTCCAGAGATTACATTCACAAGCTCAAAATTTGAAAAAGTAAGTGATGGCAAATACAAAATGACAGGTGATTTAACCATGCATGGCGTTACGAAAACTGTTAGCCTGGATGTAAAATTTAGCGGCACTGTTGATACCGGAAGAGGTACGAAAGCAGGTTTCAAAGTATCTGGTGTTTTGAACAGGGAGGATTTTGGCCTGATGTACAACAGCGTACTTGAAGCTGGTGGCGTTGCAATTGGAAAAGAAGTAAGGCTTGACATTAAACTTGAAATGAACAAAGCTTAATACCGAATTAAAAGCAATCAAGCACAGGGCTTATAGTTCTGTGCTTTTTTTATGTCTTTAATTTTGCTGCCACATATCTTCGCACCCATGAGTGCACAAAATATCAGTGGTCAAATTGCCAAAGCGTTACTTGAGATTGAGGCTATTAAGTTGAGCCCAAATCAACCATTCACATGGAGTAGCGGCTGGAAATCTCCAATTTATTGCGACAACCGCCTTTCTTTATCCTTTCCTGAAATCCGCACTTTGGTTAAAAAATCCCTCGCCAGCAGGATATTGGAGCAATTTCCCCAGGCGGAGGCAATTGCCGGAGTGGCAACTGCTGGCATACCACAAGGTGCTTTGGTTGCAGAAGAGTTAAACCTGCCATTCATATATGTGCGATCTAAGGCCAAAGGCCATGGTATGGAAAATCTCATTGAGGGAAAAGCGACTGAGGGTCAAAAGGTGGTTGTAATTGAAGATCTCATTTCCACAGGGGGCAGCTCATTAAAAGCTGTCGATGCGCTGCGACAAGCGGGAATCGTAGTATTGGGTCTGGCTGCCATATTTACCTATGGCTTTCCACTTGCCGATGAAAACTTTAAAGCCAAAGCAGTTGATTATTTTACTCTGAGCGATTATTCCTCAATGCTGAAGGTGGCTTTGGAAGAGCACTATGTTTCAAAAGATATCCTAGCTTCACTGGAAAACTGGCGGAAAGACCCTGCCAATTGGAAACCGGATTAAATTATTCAGCGACAGTTTTTTTGTAAATTTCAGTTTGACAAAAAACAAAAGCTCATGAAAAACATACTACTGCTAACGACTGGAATTTTAATCGCTGCCTGTACCGAAGCTCAAATCCCAAATAAAGAAGAGCAAATAGCTGCTGCCGTATTGGCTGCCCCAGAAGAGATGCGTGACGGCCCAATGGTTTATGGTTTTGATGCAGATGGGAAGCTGGTAACCTTACAGGAAGGGACGAATGATTTGGTGTGTTTAGCAGACGATCCAAACATAGCCGGTTTTAACGCAGCTTGTTATCACAAAGACTTAGATGCGTTTATGGCCAGGGGAAGGGCGTTAAAAGCAGAAGGTAAGACCAGCACAGAAATATTTGATATGCGGGAGGAAGAAGCAAAGTCTGGCACATTGAAAATGCCTGATCAACCCACAACGCTTCACATCTTGTCAGGAAAAGAAGGAAAATACAATTCGGAAACAGGCGCAGTGGATGGTGCAGCTTATCGATATGTGGTTTACATCCCGTTTGCTACATCGGCGACAACCGGTTTGCCGACCCGACCAACTGCTCCTGGCCACCCATGGATAATGGATCCGGGAACACACAAGGCACACATAATGATTACCCCGCCGCGGGATTAATGACATTCGGCGAGTCCGTTCTTGAATTTTATCAGAGTCTCAAAATTCCAGCAAACCTCCCTTCGGGTATTGAGGCCTTGTTTCCGTTCCGGAATAGGGAAACGAGAAATGTTTTAGAGCAATTCTTCGAGAAGTTTTACAATGACAGCAACCCACGAACCCTGCTTATGGGGATTAACCCAGGTAGGTTTGGTGCTGGCATCACTGGAGTTGGCTTTACTGACCCCATAAGGTTAGATGAACAATGCGGTATCAGAAATCCCTTTGAGAAGAAGGCTGAACTGTCTTCAAAATTTATTTACGATGTCATCATAGCCTATGGAGGGCCTCAGAAATTCTATTCCGATTTCTTTATTTCATCAGTTTGTCCAATTGGTTTTATGAGGGAAGGTAAGAATTATAACTACTATGATGACCCTGTTCTGGAGACGGCAGTACATCCTTTTGTTGTTGATTGTATGAAAAAGAAGTTGGGCTTTGGTTGTAATTCGAAGGTGGCCTACAGCGTAGGTCAGGGAAAAAATGTGAAATTTCTGGAAAAGCTAAATCAAAAGCATGGTTTCTTTGATGAGATCAAGGCCTTGCCTCATCCCCGCTGGGTGATGCAATATCGGTTAAAGCGTAAAGATGAATTTGTGAAAGTTTATCTGGAAAGCCTTAGTTAGGGCCTTTGCAATCAGCCACCTCGCCATCTAACATGGCCTTGTTGCTGCCAACATTTCCATAGGCCAGCACTACATCCTGATTGGCACCATCATCTAAATGAACTTTAATGTGGCCATCAAAATTGATGAAATCTGTATAAGAAATTTTGTTTTCATCGGATAAGAACTCAAGGTCAGTTATTCCAATTCCATTCTTTGCATTGATGGGCGTCAGCAATGCCGCTAAATCTGCATTTGGGTTAGAAAAGGAACCGAAGTGCAAGTGGGCAGGGAAAGATGCTTCTCCGTTGGGACCAGATAATTCAATTGTGATTCGAGGAGAGCCGTTGGTTAATTCTTCAATTATTACAAGTCCCTCATATCCAAAATCAGAGCCCGAGAAAAGTGCATATTGTACCTGATTTCCAGTTATTTCATTTTGAACGGAATCAGGTGTACATCCGAAAGTCACAGATAACATCAAGCCAAAAATCCAATACTTCATATTATACAATTAAGCAAAGTAATGTAACAAAATGATTAGGGTATGCCCTATGGTTTCTGAATTTCAATCACCTACCAAGGAATACCCCCGGCGCCATATTTATTGCCATTGCAAACTGATCATGATCTAACTCCAGCTGGTCAAAACCTTTAAAGTAGTCGACAATTACCTCTGTTGCGATATTTCCTACCAAATCATCTTCAGCCATTGGGCAGCCTCCGAATCCGTTGATGGCTCCATCAAATCGGTGACAACCAGCTTTGTAGGCTGCATGTACTTTGCTTCTGGAAGAATCCTTATCTGAATGCAAATGCACACCAAATTCAATATGGGGATAAACTGGTGCTACTGATTCGAAAAGTGCCTTTATATTTTGCTCATCAGATACACCAATTGTATCTGCGAGTGAAATAATTTTCACCCCCATCTTATCGAGTTGCTCCACAAATTCGATTACAAATTCAGGTTCATATCTATCGCCATAAGGGTTGCCAAAACCCATCGAGAGATAAGTAACTAACGTTTTGTTATGCTTTTGACATAAATCCTGAATTTGCTGAAGTTGATTCAAAGCTTCATCAATACTCTTATTGGTATTGCGTTGCTGAAAAGTTTCTGAGAGCGAAAGCGGAAAACCCAGATAGGCAATCTCCTCAAATTTGCTGGCGTCTTCGGCACCACGAAGGTTTGCAACAATTGCAAGTAATTTTGATTTCGTGTTATCCAAATGGAGCTTCCCAAGAACTTCGGCAGTATCCTTCAGCTGCGGAATGGCCTTAGGGGAGACGAAGCTGCCAAAGTCGATGGTATCAAAACCAACCCTTAGCAATTGATTGATATACCTGACTTTTAATTCAGTTGGCACAAATTCATGAAGGCCCTGCATTGCATCACGAGGGCACTCAATAATTTTGATTGTCATGCTTAAAACCTTTGATTTTAAAGATATTCAAAATGTTCTAAGTTTGGTTCAGAACGGTCATGAAGGGAATCCAAATTTTCATTTTATTAATAGTACAGTCATGGATTAGTCTTGCCCAGGATAAAAATTTATCAATTCTATTTCTTGGGGATGTAATGCAGCACCAGGATCAAATTGACAATGCATACAATGCCGATTCAGGGCGGTACGTCTATGATTCATTCAAATACGTAGAAGACATCTTTAAGCAAGCTGACTTAACTATTGCTAATTTGGAGTTTACGATGGCTGGGCCACCTTATACGGGATACCCCACATTTTGTGCCCCTGATGATGTTGCCGCTGACATGAAAAAAGCCGGGGTAGATGTTTTCGTAACCGCTAACAATCATTCATGCGATAAAAGGAGAAAAGGATTAGTTAGGACGGTAGATGTACTTGACAGCCTCGGGATTTTACACACCGGCACTTATAAGGACCTTGATGATAAAAAAGCCAACTTTCCGCTTGTCCTGGAGAAAAATGGTTTCAGGTTAGGCTTACTCAATTACACCTACGGAACAAATGGTATCCCTGTGCCTGAGGGAACAATTGTTGATCACATCGATCTAGAGACCATTAGAAAGGACATCAATTTGGTGCAGACATTCCATGTTGATAAGGTTATCTTGTTTTTTCATTGGGGTTATGAATATCAACCCAATCCGTCCAAACAGCAACTTGAAATAGCTGCCGCTTGTTTTCAATATGGAGCAGACATCATTATTGGTTCGCATCCCCATGTTCTACAAAGAATGGAGAACCGCTTCAATCTCCAAACAGGCAAAGATGAAGTTGTTGTTTATTCTCTGGGAAATTTCATAAGTCATCAAAGAACCATTCCCAGAGATGGTGGAGCCATGTTTCAATTAAACCTTACTAAAAACGATTCAACGACCTGGGTGGAATCTGCTGGATATTATCTTACCTGGGTGCACAACCCACACTTTGGCGGTGGCAGGGAAGATTTTTTTGTATTGCCTGCCAGTAAATTTGAACAAACCGGTGAAGTACTAGGTAAACAAGCATTTGATAAAATGGGCAGGTTCATCAAAAACTCGAGAAACTTGCTTCAAAAGCAAAATTTGAACGTTTTTGAATATGTCTTTGATCTAAAGGCTGCGGAATGGACCCGTAAATAGTCCTTGGGAAGCAATCAGTTAAAAATCGTTAATTATCAGCAGTAGCCTCAAATGCCCCGTAAATTTGTGCTGTGTCAAGATTTACACTTCGTTGGGTAATATCTTTAATGAGCCTCTCCCTCTTAGGCCTCATAGTTTTCCAAATTTATTGGATTGATAATGTGTTAAAAGCGAATGAAGACCGCTTTCAGAGAGATGTTCATGATGCATTGAATAGTGTTGTAACGAGGCTTGAGAAACAGGAGGCTTTGCATGTAGTTCATAACAATTTCGATACGAGGTTCAAATTGAGGACGGCCGCCAATGTCAAGAAAGACACAATTGAGGTAGTTGAGAGCACCTTCCAAAAAAGGCTAATTAGCATCGAAAGCATTTCTGAAGACTCACTTGAAAACATCGTATTGCTTGATTTTTCCTATGATTTCGAATCAGACAATGTTCAAGACATTTTTGGGCTGGAGGATAGTCTTATTCAGAGAGAAACCAAGAAACGGGATCCTTCAATGGAGCAAGAAATCAGGGAGGCTGATACCAACCGGGATTCGATAAAGGTTCAACTGGGTCATTTATCTGGTGAATTAAGGAGGGTCGCCAAAAAGAGCGAGATGGTGAATGTGGTGATACATGAGCTACTCACAGGCAAACGGGAAATTGAGAATAGAATTAATGGTCCATTACTGGATTCTTTGTTGACTATTGAATTTGGCAATCGGGGAATTGACATAACCTATCAATATGGTGTTTTCAACTCTGACCGAGATAGTCTAATCTTCACATCAGACAGCGCCGATGATAATGCCATTATTAAATCAACCTTAAAAGCAAGTTTGTATCCAAATGATATACTTGCCAATGTCAATTTTCTACACATTTTTTTTCCTGATCAGGCCAACTTTTTGATCTCTAAGATTTGGCTCACTTTGGCTTCATCCATTATTCTTTTACTGGTTATCATATTTTGTTTTGCGTATGCCATCCTCACTATCATCAGGCAGAAAAAGCTCTCTGAGATCAAAAATGATTTCATAAATAATATGACCCATGAGTTCAAAACGCCGATAGCCACGGTTTCCTTAGCTTGTGAAGCACTCCAGGACAGCGATTTGACTACTAGTCAGAAGATGACAGAAAAGTATTTGAAAATTATCGGTGACGAGAACAAGCGATTAGGGCTGCAGGTGGAAAAAGTGCTGCAAATGGCCACCCTGGAAAAGGAAGACTCAAAGCTGAAAATTGACAAAGTGAATGTGCATGAAATTATTGATAACGCTTTGGCAAATATTAATCTGCAAGTTGAGAAGCGAGGTGGTTCTGTAATGAAAGACCTCAAGGCTGAATATCAAACTGTAGAGGCAGACGAGATGCACCTCACTAACATCATTTATAACCTGCTTGACAATGCCAATAAATATTCTCCTGATATACCAACCATTACTATAAGTACTGAAAGCGCCGCAAAAGGCATATTTATCAACATTATTGATAAAGGCATCGGCATGTCGAAAGATGCCTTAAACAAAATTTTTGATAGATTTTATAGGGTGCCAACCGGCAATCTGCACAATGTGAAGGGCTTTGGTCTTGGGTTGGCTTATGTTAAAAGTATGGTAGAGGCACACGGTGGATCTATCAGGGTGAAAAGTGAACCGCAAAAAGGAAGCAATTTCGAAATATTCTTACCATTCGAGTATGGCAAAATATAAACTATTGATTGTTGAAGATGACCCTAATCTGGGTGATATTTTAAGGGAGTATCTTGAGCTAAAGGGCTACAACACAACGTTGTGTGCGGATGGTGAAGAGGGTTCAAAAGCCTTTCAGCAAGATGTTTACGATCTCTGCATTTTAGACATCATGATGCCCAAAAAAGATGGCTTTACGCTTGCCAGGGAAATTCGGGTTTCAGACAAGAATGTGCCGATAGTTTTCCTCACGGCCAAGTCGATGAAGGAAGATACGATAGAAGGCTTCCGCATCGGAGCAGATGATTACCTCACCAAGCCCTTCAGTATGGAAGAGTTATTAATGAGGCTCAAGGCTATCTTAAGAAGAACCACATCAAACAATCAGAATGACGATTTAATTGAATTTGATTTCGGAAAATTCCACTTTGAAAGCGATAAACAATTGTTGAAAATTGATGGAAATGAAGTTAAACTGACGACCAAGGAAAGTGAGTTGTTAAAGATTCTTTGCCAGAACATGGGCAGCGTTGTCGACCGACGGGTAGCCTTGAAAAAGATATGGCATGACGATAGTTATTTTAATGCCAGAAGCATGGACGTCTACATTACCAAGCTTAGAAAACACCTCAAAGCAGACGAAAACATCAAAATTCTAACTATTCATGGTCAAGGCTTCAAGCTTGTCCAAATGAATTAATTTAGCTAATTTTCTAAGTTGGGTTGTTTCAGTATTGCGTAGGAAATCCAAACATCATCTGGAGCATATTTAACCCGTCCCGCTTAAATCTTTAAGCACTTTCAAATTGATTTACAGACCTCAGGGGGCTGGCTTCCTGAATATTTAATAGAAACATAATATGATCCAACTGGTACCATCCTTGTCGGTAATTAATGGCAAAACTGTTAGGCTTTCAAAGGGTAATTACTCCAATGAAAAAGAGTATAAGAGTACACCCTTAGATGTGGCCAAGCAGTTTGAAGACCATGGAATTCGCCGAATACATTTGATTGATCTGGAGGGTGCTAAAAAAGGGAAAGTGGTTAATTACCACATTCTTGAAATGATAGCGGGGTATACTAATTTAAATGTCAATTTCTCCGGAGGCGTACATACCGATGGGGATATTTCTAAGGCCTTCGAGTATGGTGCAGAGAGTGTGACAGCCGCAACGATGGCTGTTTATGACCCTGAACTTTTCGTAGCATGGTTGCAGTCTTATGGCAGGGAAAAAGTGGCGCTGGCTGCCGATCATGAAAAAATGAAATTAAAAGTGGGAGGTTGGCAAAGCAATACCAAAATTGAGCTTTTTGAACATATTCAGTATTTCTACGACCGCGGGTTGAAATACTTAAAAACTACCGATATCACAAGGGATGGTGCACTTGAGGGACCAGCATTTGACCTCTACCAAAAAGTGTTGGAATCATATCCGGGAATTTATCTCTTCGCAAGTGGTGGGGTTAGAAACATCGCTGATATCGAAAAACTAGATGCGCTTGGTGTGCATGGGGTATTATTTGGAAAAGCCTTTTATGAAGGCAGGATCACATTAAAAGATTTAGAGAAATTTGTAGTACCCGCTTAGCAGTTAGTCGTCAGCAGTCTTGCTGCTGCCCTCGTTGGCCTTCTCCTCTGAGAATTTCAACTTATAAACCATATAAAAAAGAAAATTGAAGGTAAGCGCCGATAAAGAGGTCGTATCCTCCTGGATCTCCTCCTCATTGTAGGTATTTACCATGGTTTCATCGGCATAATATTCATCATCGTAGGAGTAGTTATCTTCCTGCTCAGATGTCTCATCAGACACATAATCTTCTGAATAATTATCAAAATAGTAGTCTGGATTGCCCTCTTGTGCTAATACTGCATTAATGGGGAGTATTGAAAAAAGCATAATTCCACCCATCAGTGTAAAAACATTCTTAAGTAGATTAGCTTTCATCAATATTTTAGGGCTTAAGCTATTTACCAAAGTAAACAAATTTGTTCAAAAAATTAAACCTGCCAGGTATTAATGAAAGGTCAAAGTCAATTCCAGATAACGGATTATGAGTAACTATAGGTTTAGTCAATTGTCGGAAAATGATTTTGATCAAATGCACCGGTCATTCTTAGAAGCTTTCAACGATTATCCGGTAAAATTTGATTTGACCAGCAGGCAGTTTGAATATCGCATGCTGAATAAGCTAAATATCAATTTTGACGTCTCTTATGGAGCTTTTTCCGGTGAAAAATTGGCTGCATTTTTATTTCACACGATAAACAACTACAAGGGGCGTGAGACCGCTTATAATGGCGGAACGGGTGTTATTGCCGGCCATCGGGGAAGAAACCTTATTCAGTATTTGTACAAAATGGCTTTGACGGATTTTCAGAAAATTGGGGTTAAATCCATTCTACTCGAAGTCCTCGAGAATAATGCTTTCGCCATTAAGCTTTATGAGGAGGTGGGTTTTAATAAAACCAAGACCTTGAATTGTTTTAAGAAGGAGGTGTTAAGTACAAAACCAAAAAAGAGGAATATTGAAATCAAAAGAGCCACTGCCATTCAGGACAATTTTCAATCCTTTGGCGATTACACTCCAACCTTTGGTGACACATTGGAGCAGGTAATTTTCAATTTGGAGGATGAGTCAATACTTACAGCATTAATTGATGGCAATCTAATTGGCTACTTAATTTTTCAAGCCAAAATTGGCCGGATAACTCAAATAGCAGTGAGCAAAGATTATAGAAGGTTGGGCGCAGGCTCAGCATTGATATATGCTGCCGAACAAGTTTCTGCCGTACCTTTAACGGTTATGAATGTTGATTGCAACTATTCCGATTTACACACTTTTTTGATCAATCAGGGGTTTAGAAAATCACTCACACAATTCGAAATGGAGTTGAAGTTATAGACATGTTATTTAGTCAACTTCCAGAAATAACGGACGGCACAATTGCTAATCTTATTGAGGACAGGGAGATCTCACATTTACTCATTGATAGTCGGAAGCTGGTAAAAAACCACGGTGCCTTATTTTTCGCTCTAAAAGGCAACAATCATGATGGCCACAGCTATATTAAAATTGCGCATAGCAAAGGTGTTCGCCAATTTGTAGTTGAAGGTCTCGAGAAGGTTGCCACAAGCGATCTCAAAAATTCAAACTTTTTAATTGTTGAAAATGCAATTGACGCTCTGCAAAAAATTGCTGAAGCCCACAGGCGGCAATTCAATTTGTGCACTATTGGCATCACTGGGAGCAACGGTAAAACGATTGTAAAAGAATGGCTTTCACAATTATTAGCAGAGCAATTTAGTATAGTGAAAAGCCCTAAAAGCTATAATTCGCAAGTAGGTGTTCCGCTCTCGATTTGGCAGATAAATGAAAAGCATGAGGTTGGGGTTTTTGAGGCTGGTGTTTCGCAGACTGATGAAATGGCCAGGCTTGAAAAAATGATCAAACCTGATATTGGCATTTTTACCTCACTTGGGCCGGCCCATGATGAAGGCTTTGAAAATGTAACTCAAAAGCAGAATGAAAAGCTCAATTTGTTTGAACATTGCCCTAAAATAATTTACTGCCTGGATCATCCGATAGTATGTCAGGGAATTGAAGAACGATATGGGAATTCTGACAAAAGCCTGATTTCATGGAGCACCAGTAATGAAAACGCAAACTATTATTATAAGCTTGAAAGTGGCAAAATCTATTCTTCAGGAGTAACTTATCAAACTGATGAAACCAGCAAAGTCGCCATTGAAAACCTGCTGCATTGTTTAACGGCCTGTCATGAGTTGGGATTAAATCAGGCTCACATTGAAATCGGATTGAAAAAGCTAAGCCCCATTGAGATGAGGCTTGAGCTCAAAAAAGGCGCTGCTGGAAATATTCTAATTGACGATACCTATAGCAATGATCTGGCAAGCCTTGAAATAGCCCTTGATTTCGCAATTCAGCAGAAAACTGGTGATGAATTAGTATTAATCTTATCTGACATATTGCAATCTGGAGTGGATGAAAAGCAGCTCTATCAGTCAATAAATAAGCTGATTCTTGAAAAAAACGTTACCGAATTGATTGGCATTGGTGCTGATATCACTGCTTCTTCCGAAGTTTTTAAGCTCAATACCGCGTTTTACAAAAGCACAGAAGAGTTTCTTAAAAATAAGCATCTCTTGAAACTTGAAAACGCCGCCATTTTGGTAAAAGGCGCCAGGAATTTTCGCTTTGAAAGAATAGTAGAAACCTTACAGGAAAAATTGCATGGAACGCAGCTAACGATCGACCTCGATGCAATAAGCCACAATTTGAATACCTATCGCAATTTGCTTAATCCTGAAACTAAATTAATGGTGATGGTTAAAGCGTTGGCTTATGGAGGGGGAAGTACTGAGATTGGCAATTTGCTGCAATACCATCAGGTAGATTACCTCGCTGTTGCGTATCCAGATGAGGGAATTGAAATCCGAAAACAGGGCATTACGCTTCCAATTATGGTGATGAATTCACCTGTTGAATCTTTTAAGAAAATGGCCGAATATGATTTAGAGCCCGAAATTTATTCACCAGGGCACCTTAGGTCGTTTATTAGAGAATTTGAAAGGGATGCATTTCCGAATGTGCATTTGAAGTTAGATACTGGAATGCATAGACTCGGGTTTGAGGTTGATCAAATAGAAGAATTAATCGGATTATTGAAGGCTAATCCCGCAATAAAAGTTGCCAGTATCTTTAGTCATTTAGCCGCTTCAGATAATCCTGACCTGGACACCTTCACATCAGGACAGATCAAATTATTTGATGAAATGAGTAGCCGGATTTTAACAAAACTGGAGATTAAGCCTTTGAGACATATCCTTAACACTTCAGGCATTTCCAGATGGCCTAATGACCAGTTTGACATGGTCAGGCTTGGGATAGGGTTATACGGTATCGATTCAAATCCTGATCTTCAGAGGCGCCTTGAAAACGTAGGAACACTTACCAGTACAATCTCCCAAGTAAAGAATATTCGACAAGGTGAGAGCGTAGGCTACGGGAGGGCCCATATTGCTAAATCAGATCAAGTTATTGCCACCATTGCCATAGGTTATGCTGATGGTTATGATCGTCGGTTTGGAAATGGATGTGGTAGGGTCTTGATCAATGGCAAGTTGGCCCTGGTAGTCGGAAACATCTGCATGGATATGACCATGGTTGATATTAGTGAAATTGATGCTAAGGTAGGGGATGAAGTAACCATTTTTGGATACGATCTGCCGGTAACCCAATTGGCTGATTGGATTGGAACTATCCCTTACGAAATCTTAACAGATATTGGTAATCGGGTAAAACGGGTTTACAAATCAGCATGAAGTGCGGCGTCATAAAATAGCTCAGGGTGCTTCTCATGATAATCAGTTCTCTCCTGGTATAATCTTGCAACCGCCAGGATTTTATCTTCCTCATACAAATTGCCAAGAAAAGTGATGCTGGTTGGTTTGCCGTTTCTTTCAAAACTGTTTGGCAAAACGACACATGGATGACCAGTTAGATTGGTAAAAAGGAGTTGATTTCCTCTAAATGACGGCGCAACGATCATATCAAATTCAGAAAATAATTGATTTAATTCTTCAATCAATTGACGCCGTAGACGATTGGCATTGATATATTCTACAGCTGGAACAAACCTCGCCTGCCTAAACTGATTTGGCCACGATCTCTTAATCTGTCGTACCATGAGTGAATCTTTATTTGATCGTGTGAGCTCATCAAAAAATGCGGCCGCTTCAACGTTCAATATCAGGTTTAAGGCCTCCCTTGGATAATCTGGGAGTTCAATACTTTTCATTTTGGCTCCCAAAGATTGTAGTATGGCAATCACTTTTACATCATCCCTCTGCCGATCATATTTTTCTAAAAAGAGTTTTTCAAAGTAGCCAATTTTGAGGCCTTTTAAAGTGGATAGCGTTTCATAATTGAAGGGTGCATCAACAGCAGATTGATCAACTCCGTCAGCCCCTTTTATGGCATTAAAAACCAATGCGCAATCAAAGGCTGTTCTACAAATGGGGCCAATTTTATCCATTGTCCAGCTAAGGTTCATTCCACCCGTTCTACTCACCCTACCGAAAGTGGGCCGAAGCCCTGTAAGCCCACATCTTGTGGCAGGTGACACGATGGAACCATGAGTTTCGGTGCCTATTGCAAAAGCTACAAGGCCTGCCGCTGTGGCGGAAGCCGAACCTGCCGAAGAACCGCTGCTGCCTTCTTCGAGATCCCAGGGGTTTTTGGTTTTTCCTTCGTACCACACATCTCCCCAAGCCAAAGCGCCTAAACTCAACTTAGCAACTAATACTGCACCGGCTTCAGTAAGCTTTTTATAAACAGTTGCATCAGTATTTATTACCTGATCTTTATAAGGTGCTGCACCCCAGGTAGTTTTGTAGCCATTAACAGAAAATAAATCCTTTAGGCCATAAGGGATACCGTGGAGTGGCCCTCGGTAGTTTCCGGCAGAAATCTCCTGATCAGCCCTTTTGGCCTGTTCCAGAGCAAGTTGCTCTGTTATGGTTATAACACACTGAAGGGTATCACCAAATTTCTTTAGTCTACTGAGATAGATTTGGGTGAGTTCCTGAGAGGTAATTTTTTGGTTTTTAATGAGATTAGATAGCTCAGCAACTGACAAAAAAGCAATAGAATCAGCGCTCTCAGGTAATTTTATGTTTAAGGGCAGTTTCCAATCTATAGCCTGTTGGTTAGTATCTATTCGAAATCCACTGTATCTGGGATCAAAATTGAATGCTGGGGGAGTGCCATTATCAAGTCTTCGACTATGAAGCTTTTTATAACCCTCAAGGTTAGAGTCGAGGGCGTCTTGCATTGAATCCCGCTCAACATTAGAAAAGTTTAAATCAAGGAGGGGTTCAAAACTTTCTGTAGGAAATGTTTTTTCATCCTTACACCCAGTCATTAAAATTCCAAGAAGGAAAAGGCAGATAATTCTCATCACCATTTTTCTGTCAAGTTAAGAATGACAAAATAAAAAGGCCACCTTAACGGTGGCCTCTTAGATTTACTGATCGGTTAAACCTAATACTAATTTATAAACGTATTCTTAAGTTAAAACTGATTTGATGCCATCAAAGTTCGGTAAATCGGTAGCTTTTTCAAGAACTTCAGCATATTTTAAGAAACCATCAGGGCCAACAACAAACGCTGACCTCTTCGAGACGCCTTTCATTCCCAACACAAACTCGTCGTAAAGTGCGCCGTAGGCATCTGAAGCCTCCTTATTGAAATCTGACAACAACGGAAAATTCAAATCCTGTTCTTCTTTAAATTTTCCTAAAGTGAATGGAGAATCCACAGATATTCCGACAACGTTTGTACTAATATTATTGTATGAAGCAATGTCGTCTCGTATAGTACATAATTCGGTTGTACAGACACCAGTAAACGCCAGCGGAAAGAATAAAACAACTAAATCCTTTCCTGAATAATTATCCAGGCTTACTTCATTTTTTTCAGTATCCACCAATTTAAAATCCGGTGCCTTGTCTCCAATTTTCAGTGCCATATTAAATTTCCTTTGTTTGGTTCAACATTAAAAACTATAAAATGTTTTCAAATGATTTGCTGCAATTTAGCAAAGTAATCTACTCGAACCAGCCTTCAACATACTCAATATTCAGGAAGCGTTAACTTCGGGCCATGCACATTTTGATAGCGCACCACACGAGAATTCCGGTTACTAAGTATGGCGGAACGGAGCGTATAATGTGGTGGTTGGGCAAGGAGTTGCAACGGCTTGGGCATCAAGTGAGTTTTTTGGTAAACAGTCAATCGAATTGCCCCTTCGCTGAGATTGTTCCAATTAAAAAAAGGATTCCACTAAACGATCAGGTTCCTGAAGGAGTTGACCTGGTGCATTTTTTCTTCCAACCGAGAGAAGAAGTTGAAAAGCCCTATTTAGTTACTAATCAGGGAAATGTGCCTGACGATGAGAAACATCTGCCATTGGATCAGAACACTGTATTTGTATCGAAAAATCATGCAAAGAGGCATGGGGCAGAGCGCTTTGTTTACAATGGCCTTGACACTTCAGATTGTGGGCCGCCGGATTTGAATCGTGAGAGAAGTTATTTCCATTTTTTGGCAAAAGCCTCATGGAAACTAAAGAACTTACAGGGCGCTATTGAAATTGCAGAGAGAGCAGAAAAACGGTTAGAAATATTAGGGGGCTCTCGGATAAATCATAAAACAGGATTAAAATATTTCGATAAACGTGATTTGAAATTTCATGGGATGGTAGGTGGCGAACGAAAAAATCGGATTTTGAATGGCTCAAAAGGGCTCATTTTTCCTGTACTTTGGAACGAACCATTTGGCATTGCGATGATAGAAAGCCTTTATTTCGGATGTCCGGTGTTCGGGACTACGTTCGGTTCATTGCCAGAGATTATTAACGAAGATGTTGGGTATTTATCAAATGATGTTTCCGATCTTGTCAGTGCCATCAAAACCAGCCACTATGACAAAAAGATGTGTCATGACTACGTTCATTCGCAGTTTACAGCAGAAAATATGACCATGAATTACCTGAAACTCTATGAAAAAGTACTTTCAGGTGAAAGACTAAATTATCAAGCTCCATCAGCTGGAAACACATTTAATGAAAAATGTGAAATGATTGATTCTACCAATGACTGATATCCTCATTTTAATAGGTGTGGGTGTTACAGCCGGGGTTATTAACACCCTGGCCGGCGGCGGGTCTTTAATCACATTGCCGGTATTGATCTTTCTCGGGTTGCCAGGTGTAGAAGCCAACGCCACCAATCGAGTTGCGATCATGTCTCAGAATATTTTTGCAGTGGCTGGTTTCAAAAGCAAAAAGGTTGATTTGCCATCGCCTTATATCTACTATCTAACCATCTCTTCATTTTTAGGAGGAATTGCAGGCACTTTCATTGCGCTTTGGTTTCCAGACCATTCATTCAACCAAATGCTATCGATTATAATGATTTTGGTGGCAATCAGTATTATCAAGAAACCAAAACATATTCATGTAGATGAAATAGTAACTGACAAACGGAGCATCATTCTGGGAACAGTCGGATTTTTCTTTTTGGGAATTTATGGTGGGTTTTTGCAGGCAGGAATAGGTTTTTTAACAATTGTATTACTCAATCGGCTTAATGGATTAAGCCTGGTAAAATCCAATTATATCAAAGTTTTTGTTGCTCTTGTTTACACAGGGATTGCGATGCTGATTTTTGCCTATATGGGCAAAATTCACTGGGTCACCGGATTGACAATGGCCATTGGGCAAGGTGCAGGCGCCTGGTGGGCCAGCCGTTGGTCCGTAGCCAAGGGCGACAAATGGCTTAGGCCAATTATCGTAGTGGCAGTGATTGTTTTGGCCGTAAAGCTGTGGTTTTTTTAAAAGTCCGAAGTGCTGTATGTCAACCTTGATGAAGCATTAATTAAGTTTGCAAGCTTATTTCCCAGGTGACTTCATTAGCCCCGATAAATTGACATAGTATGAACCTTGAAGAACTAAGGGATAAAATTGATTCAATAGATGATCAACTTCTCAAATTGCTCAATGAGCGCATGAAGGTGGTACATCAGGTTGGTGAATTGAAACGGGGTACGGGTAGTTCTATTTATCGGCCGGAGAGGGAAAAAGCCATCATCCAACGGTTAATCAAACAAAGTGATGGCCGCCTTACTGAAAGTGCTATTGAGGCAATATTTCTTGAGATTTTTGCTGTCAGCCGAAACTTTGAATTACCGGAAAGGGTTGTGTTTTTAGGGCCTGAGGGGAGTTTTACCCATCAAGCAGCCGAGAGTAGGTATGGTGCCATGAGTGATTACCTACCGGTAAATTCCATTAGCTCAGTTTTTGAAACGGTGAACTCAAGCAGAGCTAAATATGGTGTTGTCCCAATCGAAAATAATCAGGAAGGTATAGTTGAAGAGACCCTAGATTTATTGGGGCATTACAACCTACAGATAGTTGCTGAGCTATCGATGCCTATACATTTCTCCTTTGCCACTAAGCAGGATGATGTTAAAAAAATCAAAAAGATTTACTCCAAGGATATTGCGTTCAGGCAATGCCGAAAATTCATCCGGGATCTATTTGGCGATAATGTTGAGCTTATCCCAGTTAATTCCACTTCAACGGCTTGCAAGCAAGCAATTTTAGAAGAAGACTCCGCAGCAATCTGTTCTCACATTGCGGCAAGGGAGGTTCAGTTGCCAATTCTGTTTGATAATATTGAGGACTCCGCTGATAACCACACCCGCTTCCTAATCCTTTCAAAAGGAGTTGAAAATGCAACAAGCGGTGATGACAAAACTTCAGTGGTTGTGAGGCTCCAAGGGTCAGATAAGCCAGGTGCCCTGGTGCGCTTCCTTCAGGATTTCGATAAAGCCAAAATCAACCTAAGCAAAATTGAAAGTAGACCAGCCAAAAATGGCACTGACTTTAAGTATGTATTTTATATTGATTTTGAAGCACATTGGAAAGATGATCAAGTCCAGAAGATCATAAAAGCATATGGTGATTCAATTAAATGGTTAGGCAGTTATCCTAAAACTTGCTAAACCAAAGCCTTCATATATTTGCGCAAAATTTTCGAGTTCAAAATGAGAGTCATACTCCTATCTATATTTTTCGCATTTGCACAATTAGCTTCTGCCCAGGTTGATAGCACCGACTACAGTCTTGCTTCACCTTATCAAGCCATTTATACGCATTTAAATTATTTGCAGGAGATCAATTATGAGCCTGAACTTGCTGGTAAAGTGTTTCAGGTTGATAGGCCGGTTGAAGAAGCTACTGACCTGGCTATTAAATGGAAACAGATACTTGATGGGTCGGGTCACTACATCCATTTGGATGATGTGCCGAAAGAGCCAGATTATGTTGATTCAACAACCAACCGCCAGCGGTATATCATTATAAAAGATTACCCGAATATCTTTCTTGAAAAAAGAGGGAAGAAGTGGATTTTTCCAGATAGAGCAGTCAAAGAGATTAATGACCTGCATAAAGTTGTCTATCCATTTGGCACTGATAAGTTGCTGAATATTCTGCCTAAAATCGGAACCAGAAAAGTTTTAGGCCTGCATCTTTGGCAACTCATTGGCATTTTCATTTTAGCCTTTACAAGCTTTGTAATCCACAAGGTTTTCACAATCATTTTCGAAAGGCTAATAATTAATTTTCTACATCGCACAGGTTATAAAGATGTAGCCGAAAAGTATGTGCTTCCTGTGGCCAGGCCGCTTAGTATTTTTGTAATACTGCTGCTGTTGGTAATTCTTGTGCCGGTTCTTCAACTTGCAGCTTACGCATCGCAATATGTGCTCCTGATAATTAAAGCGGCATTACCGCTATTCGGAACCATAGTTTTTTACCGGCTGGTCAATATTCTATCCTACTATTTGGCACACCTTGCGCTGAAAACAGAAAGCACCCTTGATGACCAACTGGTACCTTTGGTGCGAAAAACACTGAAAGCATTTGTGGTAATTGTTGGTTCGTTGTTCATTCTTGAAAATCTTAATGTTCCAATAATTCCACTTCTCACAGGTCTCTCCATAGGTGGTTTGGCGTTCGCTTTAGCCGCACAGGATACCATTAAAAACTTCTTCGGATCACTGATGATCTTTATTGATAAACCTTTTCAGATTGGCGATTGGATAACATCTGAGGACGTTGATGGAACAGTAGAGGAAGTTGGGTTCAGGTCAACAAGAATAAGGTCATTCAGAAATTCGGTTTACTATATTCCGAACGGTAAGTTGGCTGATAGGACAATTGATAATCATGGGTTGAGGATGTACAGGAGGTTTTTTACCACCCTTGGCGTCACCTATGACACACCACCAGAAGTCATTCAACTTTTTGTGGAGGGGCTTAGAAAGATTGTTGACAATCATCCATCTACCCGAAAAGACAGCTATCATATTCATTTTAATGACCTCGGGGCGTCATCTTTAAATATCATGTTTTACATCTTTTTTGAAGTGCCTGATTGGGCAACTGAGTTAAAAGCCAGACATGAAGTACTAATGGAAGTTATGAAGCTTGCTGACCACCTCGGTGTGAACTTTGCATTCCCTACTCAGACACTGCATATGGAGAATTTTCCTGGCAAGATGTCGCTAAGCCCTACTTACGAAGATAAGGAAGTGCTAAGAGGGAAGTTGGCAGACTATTTTAGTAAGAAGTAAGGGTCAAACAACCCCTTTAAACTGCTTTAAAAAGCGGATGTCATTTTCAGTATAAAGGCGAAGGTCATTGATCCGGTATTTGAGCATAGCGATTCTTTCGATGCCCATGCCGAAGGCAAAACCTGTATATTTTTCAGAGTCGATGCCACAATTTTCCAGCACATTGGGGTCAACCATGCCGGAGCCGGCGATTTCCACCCAGCCCGAATATTTGCAAACATTGCATCCCTCTCCTTTGCAAATGAGGCAGGAGATATCAATTTCTGCACTAGGCTCTGTAAATGGGAAGTAAGATGGCCTGTACCTGATTTTGATGTCTTTGCCGAAAAGCTCCTTAGCGAAATGATACAGTGTTTGCTTCAGGTCTTTGAAGCCGACATTTGTATCAACATAAAGGCCTTCAACCTGATGGAAAACACAATGCGCCCTTGCAGAGATGGCCTCATTCCTGAAAACCCTGCCAGGCATTATTGACCGGATTGGAGGTTTTGTATGTTCCATCATTCTGATCTGAACATTGGAGGTATGGGTTCTTAGCAGAATATCCTGATCGAATTTTTTGCCGTCAGCTTTATGGACGAAAAAAGTGTCCTGCATTTCTCTCGCAGGGTGATTGGGAGGGAAGTTAAGTGCCGTAAAGTTGTGAAAATCATCCTCGATTTCTGGGCCATCAGCAACGTTGAAACCAATTCTTTCAAAGATTTTGATAATTCTCGCCCTGATTTTAGTGATAGGGTGCATTGAACCCAATGAATCAGGAATGGGAGGTAGGGTCAGATCGAAACCGTCATCTCCGCTTTCGCCCTCCTGTGATTTGAGATTTTTTACTAACTCATCAAACCTCGATTGAGCCAGTGTTTTGAGGTCGTTCAGTGCTACACCGAAATCTTTCTTTTGTTCATTCGGAACATTTTTAAAATCGTTGAAAAGATCAGTGATGACGCTTTTTCTACTAATAAAGCGCATTCTGAACTGCTCCAGCTCTTCTTCTGATTTAGCAACTGCTGCTTTCAGTTCTTTTTTTAGGTCTTCTACTTTTTCGAACATGTTTTAATCACTGTACCACAAAGGTCACAAAGAATACACAAAGGCACTCATAAGAAATGTTACTACTTTTTGATTTCGGGAATTAAGAAAAATAGACTTTGAGCATGCCGAAAATGACACCAATTTGCCCAATCCAGAAGATAAACATCCATTTTATCATATTATGAACATCTTGCTTTGTGGCAAGCACATCCTTCTTTCTCTCAAATTCTTCCTCCACTTTAGATTCCACGTACTCTACTAAGGTTTTGGCCTCATCTTCACCAATACGATTTTTAAGTATTTGAAAAAGTTGGATTTCTGTAATTGACATCTCGGTTCGGTATTGCTATTAAAAATACGAAATTTCAGTCATCAAAGATTACTTCGCAAATGCAATCGACCTTGTTTCCCTTATCACCGTCACTTTTATCTGACCAGGGTACTGCATCTCTTTCTCTATCTTTTGTGAAAT
Organism: Cyclobacteriaceae bacterium; assembly: GCA_040222875.1. Classification (GTDB taxonomy): domain Bacteria; phylum Bacteroidota; class Bacteroidia; order Cytophagales; family Cyclobacteriaceae; genus JAJCYL01. Next base: position 173,863 of record JAVKCG010000053.1, read on the forward strand.
GCTGAATGACAGTTCTCCTGCTTTTTTATCATCTACATTATCGGCATCCACCATTATTCTTAATTCTCGGCCAGCCTGAATAGCGTAACATTTGTTCACACCTTCAAAGCTATGGGCAAGTGTTTCGAGATCTCTCAAACGCTTGAGATATTGCTCCATAATTTCCCTTCTGGCACCAGGCCTTGATCCGGAAATTGCGTCACAAGCCTGAACCAGTGGAGAGATCATTGCAGTCATTTCAATCTCATCGTGGTGGGCACCGATGGCATTGCACACATCAGGATGCTCCTTATATTTCTTTGCCAACTCCATGCCCAGGATTGCATGTGGAGATTCAGACTCTTCAGGATAAACTTTACCGATATCATGCAGCAAACCAGCTCTTTTCGCCTGCTTGGCATTGAGACCGAGTTCGGCAGCCAGGTTAGTGCAGAGTTTGGCAACTTCCCTTGAGTGTTGTAGCAGATTTTGGCCATACGATGACCTAAACCTCATTCTGCCGACCATCTTGATCAACTCAGGGTGAAGGCCGTGAATTCCCAGATCAATAACTGTTTTCTCCCCCGTCTCAACAATTTCCTCTTCAATGTTTTTGATGGTTTTTGAAACCACCTCCTCGATCCTTGCAGGGTGAATTCTACCGTCAGCCACCAACCTATGCAGTGACAACCTGGCGACTTCCCTTCTCACCGGGTCAAATCCAGAGATAATAATTGCTTCAGGAGTATCATCAACAATAATTTCTACTCCGGTGGCAGCCTCCAGCGCCCTTATGTTTCGTCCCTCACGGCCAATGATTTTACCCTTAATGTCGTCACTCTCTATGTTGAAAATAGACACACAATTCTCGATTGCATGCTCTGCAGCCGTTCTTTGAATTGTTTGGATCAGGATTTTCTTGGCGTCTTTAGTGGCACTAAGTTTCGCCTCTTCCATGATGTCTTTGATGTGTGAGGATGCCTTTGTTTGGGCCTCATCTTTCAAGGCTTCTACAAGCTGTTCCCTGGCTTCATCTGCTGTAAGGCTTGAGATTTTTTCCAGCATAGTTACCTGCTGGTTTTTCATCTTGTCAACTTCGTCTTTTCTTGATTTTACTATTTCAAGTTGAGCATCTAGGTTTTCTTTCATCGATTCCAGCTCAGCCTCTTTACGTTTGCTTTGCTCAAGGATTTTGGAAGCTTGCTGCTCTCGCTGCTTCACCTTATTCTCGTTCGAAATAATTATGGATTTCTTTCTATTCGATTCTTCTTCGAATTCAGATTTAAGCTTTAGAAATTTTTCTTTTGCCTCTAGTATTTTGTCCTTCTTTATGTTCTCTGCTGTTAATTCAGCCTCTCGGACAATGTGCTTGCTTTTTTCTTCTGCCTCCTTTTCAAGTTTGGAGTAGTACTTCTTCAAAAGCTTTCGGCCAATGAAGACACCGATCGCCAAACTCAAAAGAGCTGTGATGATCAGCATTAAAACATTTTCCATGTGGTTACCAGTTTTAGGTTATAAATACTGGTAGCATTGGAAAGAAACGCTACAAAATTCCGTGGTAATTAAACGGTAGAAATGGGGCTAAATGGCTTCGGCTACTAATTTGTTTAATTGACTCATTTTATTAATAGCGCTGGAATTATGATCGTCAAGGTCTTCTTCAAATCTCATTTTTTCAGTGAGGCAGTCAAACGCTACCATCGCCAAAAGATCTTGTATGTCATCAATTCCGAACTGGTCTGCGTAGGTTTTTACTTTTTCATTGATCACTTTCCCAGCAGTCCTCACCCGTTCTTCATCCTCGGCCTTCACCTTCATCGGGTATTCCCTGTTCCCTATTTTTATTTTAATTGAGAGTTCGCTCATGTGCCACTCATTCGCTCAAATGAGCAATACATTTATCGATTTCTTTTATGTACTCGTTTATTACCTGTTTTAGCTCTGTAGTATCTTTTCCTCCGACTACCATGCTGTCGACAAGTTTACCTATTTTATCCTTATTTTTAAAATTGCTGATTTGGTCCTCCTTGGCCTTCAGCAGTTGTTTTAATTCCTGATTTTGATCTTTTAAAACCTCATTTTCACCCTTCACATTCTTATGGTCATTGATCAAAAGGATCAATTTTCTTTCGAGTGATTGAAGCTCAGTGTTAAGTTGGTTTTTTTGCATTTACTTTCTAATCAGCGCACCTAATTCATTCTCAAATGAGTGGATAAGCCTATTCAAGACTTTGTCGATCTGCTTATCCTTAAGTGTCTGTTTTTCATCTTGTAATATAAAACTTATTGCGTAAGCTTTTTTATCTGATCCAATATTTTCTCCTTCATAAATACTGAAAACATTCATTCGCTTGATCAAATTTCTTTCGGCAGCTAATGCAAGTTTTTGAATCTCACTGAATTGCACTTTTTTGTCTACCACCACCGAGAGGTCCCGCCGAACTTCAGGAAATTTTGGCACTTCCCTATAGGTGATGGCCTGATTTGACTTCTTTAATATTCGATCCCAATACAACTCCGCATAGAAAACCTCTTGGGGGCAGTCGGCCAGCTCCCTTACTTTCGTAGAAACCTTTCCGAATTTTCCCAGTGATTGCTTATTGTATGTCAGTTCAATTCCGGATGAAAACATCTCGTCTGAGAAAGTGTTGGTTTCGTAATCCTGAACCCTCAACCTTTCGTAAATCGTAAAAACAGCCGCTGCTAAATCATGAAATGATACTGCCTTATTATCGGCAATCCAGCTTTCGGGGTGTTGATTACCTGTGATGTAAACAGCTAAAATTTCCTGTTCTTTAAATTTGCCTTCCTTCTCCTGATAGGTTTTTCCGAACTCAAAAAACTTCAGATTTTTCTGGCGATGTGAAATATTATAAGTGATTACTTCGAGTCCGTTCGGAAGCAAACTCTGGCGCATTACCCCAAGTTCATCACTTAATTTATTCAGAATATGAACATCTTTACCGCTATCCAAAACTCCAATATTTTCAGAATAAGCGGGTTTTGTTAAAGAGTTGGTGAGGATTTCATAAAAACCTCTTGAAGCCAACAGTTCGCTTATTTTAAACTGAATATCATCTTTGTCGACGTCAGGAAATTCGGCCAGATAGTCGGCGTTCAGATCCTCGTCAAGAGCAACATTGTCATAACCGTGAATTCGCAGGATTTCCTCAATTATGTCTGCTTCTCTTTGTACATCAACTCGATAAGGTGGCACCGTCGCCTTAAAGCCCTCACCAGTTTTTTCACTGATGCTGACATCAAGGTTTTCCAGGGTCTGGAAGATTTCATCTTTCGGTAGCTGCTTACCGATTAACCGATCGATGTTTTTGAATTTGACCTCAATCTCAAAATCAGTTATTGGTTTGGGGTATAAGTCAACTATTTCGCTGCTTACCGTTCCGCCAGCCAATTCTTTAATCAGTAGGGATGCCCATTTCAGCGCATAAACCGTCAGGTTTGGGTCGGTTCCTCGTTCGTATCTGAAGGATGCATCAGTCTTAAGGCCATGATGTTGAGCAGTTTTTCTAATATAGTCTGGAGAAAAATAGGCACACTCCAAAAACATTCGTTTGGTGGTTTCTTTAATACCAGATTTGACTCCTCCAAAAACCCCTCCGATGCACATGCCGTTCTTCTCATTGCAGATCATGAGATCTTTAGAAGTAAGCTTTCGCTCTTTTTCATCAAGGGTGGTGAATTTGGTGCCTTCAGGCATCGTTTTCACAATCACCTTTCCGCCAACTATTTCATCATAATCGAAAGCATGCATTGGCTGACCCAGGGAATGGTTAACATAATTGGTGATATCAACGATGTTGTTGATTGGTGTTAGCCCAATTGATGATAACCTGTTCTTGAGCCAATCAGGCGAATCTTTTACCCTGAGGTTATCGATTGTGACACCAGAATAGCGAGGGGCACCAGCATAATCTTCAACAATTACCTTAATCGGTAGATCATGGTTATCAACTTTGAATGAATCAACCGAAGGCCAATTTATTGGCTTATTCAGGGCTGCTTTTAAATCCCTGCAAACGCCTATGTGCGATGCGGCATCAGCTCTATTTGGGGTTAGGCCAATTTCAAAAATATGGTCATTCTCAATTTTTAAAACATCTGCTGCCTGAGTTCCGGTTTTTGTTTTAGTGTCTAAAACAAGAATTCCATCATGGCTGGAATCCAGCCCAATTTCATAACTTGAGCAGATCATACCGTTAGATTCCTGGCCTCTGATTTTGGCTTTTTTCAGCTTAAAGCCCTCTTCTTTATCGGCAGGATAAATGGTTGAACCTACTGGGGCTACAATTACTTTTTGACCAGCCGCAACATTTGGTGCCCCACATACGATTTGAGAGGGGGTGCCATTGCCAAGATCGACCGTGGTTAGACTTAATTTATCAGCATCCGGATGCCTGACACAGGTTAGAACTTCACCTACAATCAACCCTTCGAGTCCACCTTTTATCGACTCAAACTTCTCAATTCCTTCTACTTCCAGGCCAGTCTTTGTCAGGATGTCACCCACTTCTTCAACGGGTAGGTCAACATCGATAAATTGTTTAAGCCAGTTATATGAAATCTTCATTTAGTAAATGCGCTTTGAAAACGGGCGTAAAGTTATTGGAGATTGGAGAAAAAGCACATCGGTTTGAATGTCATTATTATACGATAGCCGTTGCCTATGTGTATCATACTGAATACTTGAATATAATTTCGGTTAACAGGTATTCTGCATCCTTATTACTGAGGGTGTGGGTTTAAGAGTCAAACCAAATTCAACTTCGATGAAAACAATCTACCTCTTGTTAACCGCTTTTTTGATAACAATAAATGCAGACGCCCAGAAGATCACTTTCAATGACATGATGAAATCTGCCCTCCACATGCATGATACTGCCAGCACATGGCCAGCAGAGAAGGCAGTCGCAGATTACTACGGCAAAGTGATTAAAGAATATCCTGATGAATGGCTTTCTGCATATTGGGCGACTTACATCTACACCCAATTGGCAAACAGCCTGGGTAGGGCAGATGGCTCTCCAGATAATGTTAAGAAAGCTGACTTGCTGGACGAGGCCCAACGAACCCAGGATGTTGCCATGAAGAGATACCAGGGCGACTCGGCTGAAATCAAGTCCGACCTTTATATCATGCAGTCTTTCATTTACTACTTCAGAAATGTTTACGGTGAGGAAGAAGAAAAAGAAAGCTGGATAGCCAAAGCGGATGAAGAGATGAAGAAAGCCCTGCAATTCAATTCGTATAACCCCCTTGCCTACGTTCTTATGGGCACATCAATGGTAAGGAGTGATAATTTTAAAGAAGTAATTGCCGGACGTTTATTGTTACAAAAAGCCAAAGCACTTTTTGCAGATGTAGACGAACACAGGGCGTTGACAACCCAGTGGAATGAAGAATGGTTAAGGTTTTTCTGGTTGGGCCATGCTGATAATATGGTGAAAAAGACACTTTTTGGTGAGTAGAAAACCGGGTTTAAAACCACGAGTAAATCGAGGTTTAGTAAGAGGCTGTCTCAAAAGTCCCTTTTTTAGAGCGTAGCGAAGAATCCACGAACTTTAAGTAGCTCTTTACCAGAATCTAGGAGATTCTTTGGTTCCTCAGAAAAAGGTTGTTTAAGGGCTTTTGAGACAGTCTCTTGTTATTTCTTTTAACTTGAAGATGAAATCCTGATAAGTTGAAAAAACAAATTCCGCTTTTCACCAAACTCTTAATTGCATTGGCTTGTTGGTTGGTGTTTCTGTTCATCGATATCTCCAAAAAAGGCATTGATACCAGTAGAATTGAGTTCTATTATTTCTACTACTTCCCGGGGTTTGTTATTTGGTTTGTTTCAACAATTCCGCTGTACAACCTCTTCAAGAAAACTGGAAATTGGCCATTGCCAAAACGGATAACATTTGTGTTCCTACTAGGAATTGCAGTTGGGATATTAAAAACATTTATTGCATGGACCGTTTTCTATTTTGCAGTAGTTCCATCAGAAGCCCCATTCTTTAATTTTTTCCAGACTGTCAGGCCTTTCTTTTATGTAGAAGCCTCGATTATTGCCTGGGTCATGTTGCTGATATTTTATGGCATCGAACTTTATGAAAATTTTAAAGAGAAAACCTTGGAGGCAAACAAATTGGAGTCCCAGCTGGCTAATGCACAATTGCAAACATTAAAGATGCAACTTCACCCACATTTTCTTTTCAATGTTCACAATACAATTGCTATGTTGATACGGGACAATCAAAACACCAAAGCCCTGGAAATGCTGCTTGGTGTGAGCGAGTTACTGCGGCTGACCCTAACCAAAACGGACAATCAATTGGTAACTTTAAATGAAGAAATGGACTGGATCAGGAGATATCTGGATCTTGAAAAAGTCCGGTTTGAAGACAGTCTAATTATACAAATTGATGGATTTGAAGAAATCAAAAACTTAAAAGTACCCAACCTGATTCTGCAGCCAATTGTCGAAAACGCTTTTAAGCATGGCATCAACAGAAATATTGGGGGTTCAATTCTGCGGATATCATTCAGTACTACTGATCACCAGATGAGGATTGAGGTGTTTAATTCTGGCCCACGGCTCCCTGAAAAATGGTCAATGGATCATGTGCATGGAATTGGCTTGAAAAATACAATTAGCAGACTAGAGAAATTGTATGGCGATGACTTTGACTTCACATTGACCAATGAAGTCGATGGTGTGGTGGCTTCATTAAAAATCCCGAAAGGATGAGTTCAATAAAGTGCTTGATCGTAGATGATGAAAAAGAGGCCAGGGATGGCCTGAAAAAAATACTTGCCAAAGATCAGGAAGTAGAGGTCATCGGAACATGTAAAAACGGCCTTGAAGCGATCGAATCATTATCGAATGAAAAAATTGATTTGCTTTTTCTGGATATTCAAATGCCCGGGATCAACGGCTTTGAAGTGCTCAATACAATTCAAGCTGACAAAAGGCCACCTACAATATTTGTAACCGCTTACGACCAATTTGCGCTAAAGGCTTTTGAGTACCATGCTATCGATTATTTATTGAAACCTTACAGTGAAAGCCGTTTCATTGATGCATTAAATAACGCAAAAAGTCACATGTTGAAATCCCCTGAAACTTTTGAGGGGAAAATTGAAAAACTGCTGATAAGTTATCTGCAAGATGCCGACCAGGACAAAAATGAGTTGGTAAATGTGACCTCCAAAACAAAAAGGTTGGTAATTAAGAGCTCTGGTAAAATAATCTTGTTAAACTTTGATGACATCAGATGGATTGAAGGTTGTGATTACTTCATCAAAGTGCATGCCGTCAACGCTGTGCATCTGGTTAACGAAACCCTTAAGGGGATTCTCGGCAAACTACCAGAACAGTTCCTCAGGATCCACAAGTCAAGTATTATCAATGGCAATCGGATAAAATTATTAGAGCACCTATCTAATAATGAATATCAGGTAGAGCTGGATGCTGGGGATAAGCTCAAAGTAAGCCGCACTTACAAAAAGGCAATGGATGAGTATTTGGGGAGGGGGTGAATATTTATTATTCGTCTAGTAAACTATAGTATTTTCGTAATTTTGGTTGTCCCCGAATTTAATGAGCAATAAGGTTGGTATTTTCTCATTTTTTGCTGGAGCTGGATTTTTGGATCTTGGTTTTGAGCGCAGTAATTATTTTGAGACTCTTTTTGTCAATGAATACCATAAATCCTTTGCTGAGATATACAAGTCATCAAGAAATTCTATGCCTGCTTTTGGGTATCAAGTTGCGGATATATCAGAAAACTTGACGAATCTCAACTGTCAATGGATGAAAAACAATATTAATGAAGCAAGAAGAGAATTTGATTTTATTGGGTTTATAGGAGGTCCACCATGTCCGGATTTTTCAGTTGGCGGGAAGAATAAGGGTAAGGATGGGGAAAATGGAAGGCTATCCGCTGTATATATCCAATTGATATGTTCAATGCAACCAGATTTTTTTGTTTTTGAAAACGTAAAAGGGTTATACCGCACAAAGAAACATCGGGAGTTTTTCAATTCATTGAAGAAAACTCTAATTGAGAATGATTACTACTTGACGGAAAAATTGATTAATGCTCTGGAGTATGGGGTTCCCCAAGATAGGGAACGAATTATTCTTATTGGTTTTAGAAAGGAGAGTTTAAGTTCGATGGGTTTTAGGATTAATGGAAGTACTTGCCTAAACAACTTCGATTGGAATAGTCATGTAATGTTCAATCTCAAGACTGTATTTGAAAGTCAATGGCCCGGAATTGATGAGTTTGAGGAAAATTCTATGAAGCCAAGCCCTGTCAATATCCCGGTAGAATTGACTGTTGAATATTGGTTTCAAAAAAATGACGTTGTTCGACACCCCAACGCAAAACACTATTTTACTCCCAGGGCAGGATTACCCAAATTTAAGACCATATTTGAAGGCGATGATTCTAAAAAGTCGTATAAAAGATTGCATCGATGGAGGTACTCTCCCACTGCGGCATATGGCAACAATGAAGTTCACCTACATCCTTATAAGGCTAGACGAATAACTGCAGCAGAAGCATTAGCGATTCAATCTTTACCTAAAGATTTTATTATTCCTGATGAGATAACATTAACAGATATGTTCAAGACAATCGGAAATGGTGTTCCTTTTTTAGCAGCAAAAGGTATTGCAAATACCATAAACGATTTCATGTTCAACAACTCAGTTATTGACCTAGATACTGATATTAATGAGACTAACAGCCAGCAATCTCGTAGCGTTTATCAATCAGCTTGATAAGAATCGACTTTACAACTACCTGAATCCCAAGAATAGCGGGGTAATTCAGATACAGGAAATCACACTGCCCGAAGGTCCGGTTAGAATTAAAAGGTGGAACCCGTCAAAAGGAGAAACGGCGGATACTAAAATTGAACCAATTTCATCAGAACTACTTTGGCGAATAGCGAATTCATTCCTCCCTAATCAACCGATTAATTTTGATAGGGTTTTAGGCGGTAGTTATAACACTCGGAGTGTTTTAGAATCCTTACTTGCACATACACCCCAATTCCATTTTTGCTACCCTGGAAGAATTGAACAAAAGGGAAGTATTTCAACCGTAAAAAAGGGCCATAAACATCTAATGTGGACTCCCGATTCTCCTCATCAAAAAGGGGTTTCAAAAGAAATAAATACTGAGATTGTTATTTCAGAAATTCCATCAATGGAAGCCTTTTACGATGGTTTAGTTTTACCGGATAGTCTTGATTTGGGAGGACTTGATTTGGATATAAAAAGGAGGCATGCCCAAATTCAAATAGCTCTCTATTTCATTGGAAAACAATTTGGTTACAGAACTTGGATAGCGCAGAATGATAAGGGAATCGTATATCAAAACAAGAAAATTGGTGAATTTGAAGAAGTAATACCCAACTTGAATGATGAGAAGCTTATGTCCTCATATGAGGATGCTGTTAGAGCAGCTTTATTAATAGATTGTATATGGTTTAAAAATGGTACTTTGATGCCAGCGGTTATGGAAGTTGAACATTCAACTGGGGTCACAAGTGGTTTGTCTAGAATGAAAAATTTCAAAGACAAGTTTCCGCCCTATCCAACTCGATATGTAATTGTTGCTCCAGATGAGGATAGAGACAAAGTGTATAAGGAGGCTAATAAGCCCCAGTTCCAAGATTTGAATTCGAGGTATTTTCCATACTCATCTGTTGAGGAATTATATGCACTTTGCCTTAAAAGAAAACTGAAAGGTGTTACCGAAGAATTTCTGGATTGCTACATGGAACCGATACTAGAAAAAGCGTCCTAATTCCCAAATACCTTTTTCAATAAATCAGATGTCCTGGCACCGGGGTTGTTGCGGATATTTGCCTCTTCTTGTGCGATTAATGTAAAAAGCCCATCAATGCTTTTATCAGTAGCATACTGGTCCAAATCGGGGTCTTTTTTATCTACAAAAGGAATTTTGTTGTAAGCCTCAATAAGGTCGCCGTAATATTTTGTGGCATCCACGGCATCCAGTGCATTTTTAATTATTGGGTTGAATTTCGTGAAAAGTTGCTGCGAGGTGGTCCTGTTCAAATATTGGGTAGCAGCATCATTTTCCCCTTTCAAAATTCCCCAGGCATCTTCAATCGTCATTGATTTTATCGCCGTGATGAAAATTGGTTTTGCTTCCTTTGCCGCTTTTTCAGCAGCCCTGTTTAGGGATAGAATAAAACGGTCAACCTGTTTGTTCATGCCGATGGCCCTGAGCTTCTTTTCAACTTCCTGGGCGTCAGGTGGAAACAGGATTTTGATGGCAGGGTTTTTAAAATAACCATCAGATTTTGATGCTTTGTCCGTACCCTTTGAGGTGCCCTTCTCCAGGGCTTCTTTCAACCCAGAAGCTACTTCTTCGGTTGAAAGCTCCCCACCCGAAACTTTGTTTATGGCTTTTTTCAGTTTGCCGAGTTGAGCGGAACTTGTAAATGAGATGGTTATTATCAGGAAAAAGGGGATAACGAATTTCATTGAATGCTTTTAAAGGTTAAACAGATAAGAAACGGTTGAGCCTAATTCTGCCCATCATCCAGGCTATTCTTTATAGCCGAAAACCCGCTTTAAAAGGTCAGTCGTTCTTGCCGCCGGGTTCTCCCGTATTTTGGCTTCCTCAATGGCCACCAACTTGAAAAGCCCATCCATAGCCAGGTTAGTGGCATAGTCGTTTAAATCTGGATTTACTTTTTCTACAAACGGGATTTGGTTATAACGGGTGACCAGATCGTCATAATACTTTGTCGCATCAACTTTTTGGAGGCTGTTTTTCATTATTGGGCTAAAAGCGGAATAGAGCGGTTCTGAAGTGGCTGATTTCAAATATTGAGTTGCCGCATCTTCTTCCCCTTTTAAAATTCCCCACGCATCCTGGATGGTCATCCGTTTTATAGCCGATACGAAAATCGGTTTCGCACTTTTGGCAGCATCCTCGGCACCACGGTTTAATGTCATTACAAATTTATCAACTTCACTGCCAAGGCCGATGTCCCTTAAAGTGTTGGCCACCTTAATTGCATCTGGGGGGAACGGGATTCTTATTAATGAATTACCAAAAAAGCCATCCTTATTTGATGCATTGTCAGCACCAATGCTAATTCCTTTTATCAGTGCTTCCCTAAGTCCTGAGGCAACTTCATCAGAAGTAAGGTTGTCAGAATTAAGGTAGTCGTCTATGGTCTGATTGATTTGCTGGACAGTGCAGGCCGAAATAAGTAACACCGGTAAAAGCCAAAGTAAATTTCTCATTTTGTGTTCCTTTCAATGGGATTTTGAAAATGAGGAGATTCTCCGTAAAAACGAAATATTTTTACCGGATTGTAAAAGCAAAAGCAAGATGAAAGAAATTAAGGCTGAGTTGCTCACGATTGGTGACGAAATTCTTTATGGCCAAATAGTGGACACAAATTCACAATGGATGAGTGAGCAATTGAATGACCTTGGTGTTAGGGTTGTGAGAAAAACTACCGTTGGTGATGTAAAGGTTGACATTTTGAATTCTTTCGTGGAGGCTGAGAAGAGGGCAGATATTATACTGATCACAGGCGGCTTGGGCCCTACCAAAGATGATCTCACAAAACCGCTGCTTTCAGAATATTTTAATTCTCCATTAAGCCTGAATGAAGAAGCATATCAGGAAGTAAAATTGTTTTTTGAGAGCCGCGGACGTGAGTTAACCGCCCTCAATAAAAAGCAGGCAGAGCTTCCGGAGGCCTGTAAAAAACTCACCAACCGCATGGGCACAGCGCCTGGAATGTGGTTCGAAAAAGATCAAAGAGTTTTTGTGTCGATGCCAGGAGTGCCGATAGAAATGAAAACCATCATGCTTGAGGAGGTAATTCCAAGGCTCAAGAAATTTTTTCAGATGCCGGTGATATATCATAAAATGATAAAGACCATTGGTATTGGTGAGTCATTCTTATCGGAGATAATAGAAGGCTGGGAAAACAGCCTGCCTGATAATATCAAATTGGCCTATCTGCCATCTGCCGGAGAGGTTAAGTTGCGATTGACAGCAAAAGGAGAGAACCTAAAAAATTTAGCCCAACAAGTGGACTCTGAAATTGAAAAGTTCAAACCACTCGCAGCAAAATACATTTATGGCTACGATAACATAGAATTAGCAGGGGCGGTCGGGGATATGTTAAGAAACAGAGAAGTGACATTAGCGACTGCAGAAAGTTGTACTGGCGGTCACCTGTCACATTCAATTACCAGTATACCTGGCAGCTCTGATTACTTCATGGGAACGGTTGTTTCATATTCCAATGATGTTAAAGTAGCTGAGTTGAACGTTGCCAAAGAGACACTTCAGAGGCATGGTGCTGTGAGCGAAGCTACAGCTTTAGAAATGGCCAGAAACGTAAGAATAAAACTTGGCACAGATTACGGATTGTCCACCACCGGCATAGCTGGCCCCGGCGGCGGTACGGAGCAGAAACCTGTCGGGACAGTATGGGTGGGTTATGCAGATTCCGAAACGAATGTTGCGAAGAAGTTTCAATTGACGACTGATCGACTGTTAAATATTCAATTAACCACAAAAATTGCATTGAACATGCTGCGGGTGCAAATCCTTAGGAAGGAGATGAAATAGAAAATAATATTTCATGATACCTACCCATTATGAAATTTAATTCCGACTATGTGAATTTGTTGACCATGTTCTGGTATTTAATTCGGAATGCCGAATTAACAAACGTTTGCAATTTTATGGAGATGAGCCCTCAAAATCTTAATTTTAGCCTTCCAAAAGTGGTGATTTAACAAAACGCAACATGGCTTTAGTTGAAATGGTAATGCCCAAAATGGGCGAAAGTATCATGGAGGGAACAATCCTTACGTGGCTTAAAAAAGTAGGTGACCCAATTGAGCAAGATGAATCTGTGCTTGAAGTGGCAACCGATAAAGTCGATACCGAAGTTCCTGCCACCCACGCTGGGGTTTTGAAAGAAATTTTAGCCAACGAGGGCGATGTAATTGAAGTGGGCAAACCAATTGCGGTAATCGCTACAGATGGGGATGACGCAACTCCAACCAACGGACAAAGCGCTGCAAAAGCGGTTGAAACAGCTCCAGAAGCAGTTCAAGAAACCGTTACTTCAACCACCGAAATGGTTTCAACCACTATTAGCGCAGGAATTCCGGCAAGGTCTTCTTCTGGCAAGTTTTATTCTCCTTTAGTAAGAAATATTGCCAAAGAAGAAGGCGTCACTCTGGTGGAGCTTGAAACCATTTCAGGGAGTGGAAAAGAAGGCCGGGTGACCAAGAAAGATCTTTTGAATTATCTGCAAACAAGAACTGGCGGTGTAAGTGCTCCATCAGCCACGCAACCTGCTCCTATTGTTCAGCCTCAAGCTCAACCCATTGCCGTGAGCGGTGATGATGAAATTATTGAGATGGACAGAATGCGAAAAATGATCGCAGAGCGAATGGTGGCCAGCAAGCAAATCTCACCTCATGTTACCTCGTTTGTTGAGGCCGATGTTACTGGTGTTGTGAATTGGAGAAACAGGCATAAGGATGCTTTTAAACAAAGGGAAGGCGGCAGCCTTACTTTCACTCCTATATTTATTGAGGCCGTTGTAAAAGCCATCAAAGATTACCCGATGATCAACGTTTCTGTTGATGGCAATAAAATAATTAAGCGAAAATCGATCAATGTTGGTATGGCTGTGGCGCTACCAACAGGCAACCTTATAGTGCCAGTGATCAAGAGTTCTGATCAATACAATCTAGGTGGTCTTGCCAACAAAGTAAACGACCTGGCAAAGCGGGCCAGAGAGAATAAGCTTCAACCTGATGAATTGTCTGGTGGTACTTATACTATATCCAACGTTGGATCATTTGGTAACGTGATGGGTACGCCAATCATTATGCAACCGCAAGTAGGCATATTGGCGCTTGGTGCGATTGTTAAAAAGCCATCTGTTGTTGAAACTGAGTTTGGCGATGCAATAGCGATCAGGCATAAAATGTTCCTATCTCATTCTTATGATCACCGTGTAGTTGATGGTGCCCTGGGAGGAATGTTTGTCCGGCGGGTGGCAGATTACCTCGAAAAATTTGATGTGAAGCAGGGCATCTAATCTATCAGGCCAAATTCTATTTCGCTACAGAAAAAAGATCAAAATTTAGTATTGAATTTAGTTTGGCGCTTGACTTGGATTTGATGTCGTCGTACATTCAGATTCAATTAAGGCACTGTTCTTTATTTAATACTGAATGAAAGATTTTATCCGCAGTTGCGGACCAGTTTTGCAAGTTCAGGCAACGATTGTTTTTTATATCAGCATTGTTTTTTCGGCAGCACTTCTGATTGTTGCTATTTTCTGAAAACAGTCTTTATAAGCTCAGAACACAACAATTTCGCATTTTAAGGCGCCTGAAAGACCTCCCTCTTAATTACCTCCTAAAGTATCAGTTTAAAGATTTTTGTTAAATTACTAATTCATAGAAAGTTAAGGAACCACCTTTAATTTATCAGCCTCTTATGGGACCATTCAGAGATTTTAAAAGCAACGAATCCAAGCAGCTTTTCCCCGGTTTTAATGGCCGGTTCGAACATGGCAAAGATCTAACTTTTTCGTTTTGGGAAATTGCAGAAGGAAGTGACCTCCCTGAGCACAGCCATCCACAAGAACAGGTATCGATTATAATAAAAGGTGAATTAGAATTGACCATAGATGGAGAGGCCAAAGTGGTCAAGCCGGGAATGATGGCTATGATCCCTTCAAATGCGGTTCATTCAGGAAAGGCGCTTACCGCATGTGAAGTGATTGATGTTTTCACTCCCGTTCGGGAAGATTACAAATTTGATTGACATATGTTTTGGAAAGGTTGTTTTCAGCTAATTATCTTGTTCGGGATTTTTTTTGGGACCTTATATGGAATTTATCTGGTCATCACCCCCGAAACAATTGAGAGACCTGATTATCAATCAATTGAATTAATAGCTGAAGAACAGTATTATGATCACCTAAATTTCAACTCATCAACTTTAGAGGAATTCGTAGCACTAAAAAATTCGAATTATCCACCTAATCAAGAAACCACTGCAAGTGTTGAAAACAAGGCAAATGACCTTAGCTCAATTGAATGTCTTGCGTTTTTATCAACATATTATTTAGATAAAACATTAATCAGCAAAGACAACAGGCCTGATGCATTGTTAGGTCTTAGCCAAAAAACAGTCAGTTTAATCATTGAAAAAATAAAGAATGACGATCTGGAGAAAAAGTACAATGACCTTCTGGCATTTGTAATTCAGGATTCTTGGGCGTTGACACCTAAGAATGAGGCGCTTAATTTACTGCCAACCAGATTTTTTAAGGAAGGGTATTTCTCTGATTTTCACTTTGCGATAGTCTATAAAAACGCACCTCCTGAGGCTGTCTCATCATCGTTGGTTGATTTAGGGATGCTTCTTGAGGACGGCAGCGTGAGTGATTACTTTTTTGACAAACCACCAGCATGGTTTACCACAACACTGGAAAGCTATGAATCAGATACGCTGAACTATCAAATGCAGTATCACTATTTATTGAACGTATCAGTCAACGATAATGCACAATTAGGAGGAATCATACTGGCACACATTACCAATAAGCTTGAGTCGCCGGCTTCAAATTGGAAGCAACAACATTTTAATAGGCTCATAAACTCAGTTGATTATGAAACGGTCTCTGAATTTCTTCTCAACACTGCTTATGTTTCGTATGAATTTGGCGGACTTTATGAAACATATAATTCAGACGCCCTTGCATTAATCAATGAAGAATCAAGACAGACAATGGCTTTCACACTGGATGAGAGCTGGTTTTCTTTGTTTGCTAATCAGGCCAGGGAGGATCTAACATCATTCGCTGATGGGGTAGATAAAGATGGGAACTCATTATCTTATTATACTGAGCTCATAGAGACTTATCCCGGGGAACCTGACCATTATTTCGAACGCGGAAAAATCTTACTGGAAGATTATGAAGATTTTACTGCTGCAATTACTGATTTCACAGAAGCAATTTTACTGGATGAAACCTATGAAGATGCTTACTACCATAGAAGTTTAGCCTGGGAAAAGCTTGGTGAAGTAAATAAGAGCATTGCTGATTATGACACAGTACTTATTTATAATCCTGAGAATATTTATGCCTTGAGTAAAAGAGGCGTAATTAAACTGGAAGAGGCAAATTATATAGGGGCCATCCAAGACTTCAGCGAAACAATAAAGTTAGATTCAACTCACTCAACGGCCTGGTATAACCGGGCTCTGGCCAAAAGTTATTACGGAGATACTACAGGCGCCCTTAGCGACTATGCAATGGCTGTTCAAGTGGATGAAGAAGATTTTCAAGCCTACATAAACCGGGCATTGATTAATCTGGAATTAAATGAAATTCAATTGGCTGTGAATGATTACAGTGCGGCTTTGGAAGTTGATGAGAGCAACATAGATGCCCTCTATGGCATCGGCTATACCTTCTTTATCTTAGATAGCCTTGAAAAATCTGCAAACTACTACAGAACATTGTCCGAATATTATCCTGATGAATCCGGGGCTTTTTATTCACTTGGGGTGATTTATAATCGCATGGAAGATTACCAGGTGGCATATAGCTTTTTGACAAAAACTATATTTATGGACAGCACTTATGCTGATGCTTTTGTTGAGCGGGGGTACTCCAGTCTAAACAAAGGCGATACAATTAATGCATGTCTTGATTGGGTTAAAGCAGGGGTGAACAATACTTCAGCAAAAGATTATTTAGATCAATTTTGTAGCAACAACCGCTAACCACCACATTTGTAGTTCGTTTATTATTTCGGAATGAAGCAAATCGATAACCCCATCGTAATTAGGAAGAAGGCGCTGGAAGAAATTCATCACATTATTGATAAAAAGAATATTCCTGACGGGTATGGCTTAAGGATTGGAATTAAAGGGGCCGGTTGTTCAGGCCTTGGCTATTTATTAGGGTTTGATAAGCAGAAAGAAGATGACCTGGCCTACAAAGTTGATGGCATTGACGTTTATATCGATAAAAAGCACACCATGTATATTATTGGCATGGAAGTAGACTTTTATGAGGGCGGTGATGCCAGGGGTTTTACCTTTATTAACCCTCAAGCTGAGATGAAAGATAATAATTAGCACATTGTTTGCAATGAGGCACACCGATGTCAAAAAAACTGCTACTTATTGGGTTGATATTTCTGACTGTTAGCGCCTCAGCCAAAAGCGGTCCTGATAGTACCCAAAGCCTCCTATTAAACCAACAGATTCAAATTGAGGCTACCCAAGCCTTGAATGACATGTACAATTACAAGTTTGACAAGGCCGAAATGCAGTTTAGGTGGCTAAAACAAAAGTACGGTTGGCACCCACTGCCTTATTTTTTATTAGGCTTAAGCCAGTGGTGGAAGATAATCCCGGACCTCGATAACCATGAACATGACGCCGAATTCATGGCTTACATGGATACATCCCTGGTTTTATCAAAACGGCTGTATGAAGAAGTGAATGAAGTAGAAGGAGCCTTTTTTTTAGCAGCCACAAATGGCTTTGTGGCAAGACTGGAATCAGACCGTGGCAATTGGCGGAAGGCTGCATCAGCCGGATCCAGTGCTTTAAAGTATGTGGATGAAGTACGGGAGAACCTTGAATTCAGCCCTGAAGTATTATTCGGTGATGCAATTATGAATTACTATACCGAATGGATAAGGGACAATTATCCGGCGCTGAGACCTATCATGTGGTTTTTTCCGCGTGGCGATATGGAAAAGGGTTTGGAGCAGCTGAGTACTGTTGCCCATAATGCATTTTATACAAGAACAGAGGCTCAATACTATTTAATAAGAATTTTAGCCAATGAGGAGAAACGTTATAAAGAGGCCTTTGCTATTACTCATTATTTACGCCAGACATATCCTGACAATCCCTATTTCCATCGGTTCTATTTAACCTTACTGTATCGAATGGGACGCTTTACCCCACTGGAAGCGGAGTCTAAAATAGTTTTAGCAAAAATCGATAGCGGCCGGACAGGTTATGAAGGGGTTAGTGGAAGATACGCCTGTTACTACCTCGGCCGAACGAAAGAATCAAAAAGCGAGTTTGACTCAGCAAAATATTTCTACAATCGAACGGTGGAATTTGCCACTGAAACAGAGGATTTGGATGCATGGTATGCGATAATAGCCAACATGCAACTGGGCATTATCTATAAGCGGGAACAACAAAATGAATTGGCCAAAAAGCACCTTGAAATGGTTGTTGATAATAGCAAGGGCAAGAAGAGTCAGCGCAATAAAGCGAAAGACATGCTACGGGACTTAAAGCGGTCATCAATTAAGCGAAGGAAAAAAGCGGACAATAATTAAGCTTTTTTGAACCAATTCAGTTTTACTGCGACTTTTAGTGCAGCAATGAGCAAATCTCCTAAAATGGTTCTGATTGAGTATCTGGTGTTAAATAGCCAGATGGGGGATGCAAAATCTTTGAATTTATTAGTAAAAAGGTGGCATCCAAAAATTCTTGGTCAGGCCTTTAGGCAAACTCATGATAGAGATGCAGCAGCTGATGTAGCCCAAGAGAGTTGGCGGTCAATAATCAAAGGAATTTACAAACTTAAAGACCCGGCATTATTTCCAGCCTGGGCTTACCAAATCGTAAATCGTAGAGCGGCTGACTGGATTAGAAAAATCCAGAAGGACCGTAAAATTCAATCAATTCCTAAGGAAGAGTTGAATGAACAGTCAGATGAAGAGTCAGATAAGGTTGATATTCTGCGAAGAGCGCTAAATGGTTTGCCTGTTGATCAACAAACAATACTGAACCTGTTTTACATGGAGAAGATGTCTGTAAATCAGATTGCCAAAGCAATGGAGGTTCCTTCAGGTACTATAAAGTCAAGGCTTTACTATGCCAGGGAACATTTGAAAAAAATATTTAAACAACACGATTATGAAAAAGAACTATGAAGAAATCGATGAGCTCATTGTTGAGGCTTTGAGCCAGGAGGAAGCTGAATTTTATAAGCAGCTTGATGAGCCGTCAATGGTTGAAATGGTGACAGGCTTATTTAAGGGAAAATTGAAATGGTATGTGGTTATAACAAGTGTGATGACATTGATACTTACTGTGATCGGTGTTTTTTGTGTCATTCGGTTCTTTGACGCAACAGAAACCAAAGATCAAATCTTTTGGTTAGGCGCATTCATTTTTGCTGTTATTGGTACCCTGATGATGAAACTGTGGAATTGGATGCAGATGGATAAAAATGCCATTCTAAGGGAAATCAAAAGGTTAGAGCTGCAAGTGGCTGTTTTGGCCAAGAACCTAAAAAGAGATTGAGGCTCTCAAAACTTTTTGGTTTTTTATTGACTTGATTTAGTTAACAATATAAATTTGTTAGCATACTAACTATTAGTTAAACAAGTAGACATGGCAATAGAGACATTAACCCCAACACCAGAAAAGATTTTCGCCAACGCTGAAGACTTTTTGCCGATAAACGGAACCGACCATTTAGAACTATATGTAGGGAACAGTTTACAGGCGGCCCATTATTATAAGACTGCCTTCGGTTTTCAATCATACGCATATTCAGGCTTGCAGACTGGAAAAAAAGACAAGGAATCTTATGTGGTAGTTCAGGATAAAATCAGGTTGATCTTAACCACACCATTGAAAAGTGGTACCGAGATTGGCAAGCATATTGACAAGCATGGTGATGGGGTAAAAGTTGTCGCCCTGTGGGTTGATGATGCCACATATTCATTTGAAGAGACTGTGAAAAGAGGGGCTAAACCATTTCTGGAGCCTACCACCGAAAAGGATGATGAGGGTACTGTAGTTAAATCTGGAATTCATACTTATGGCGATACGGTTCACCTTTTTATTGAAAGAAAAAATTACAACGGTCACTTTTTGCCAGGGTTTGTGGAGTGGAAATCTGATTACGAACCATCTACAACAGGCTTAAAATTTGTAGACCACATGGTTGGCAATGTAGGCTGGGGTGAAATGAATAAATGGGTGAATTTCTATTCTAATGTGATGGGTTTCAGCCAGCTCATTTCTTTTGACGATAAAGATATTTCAACGGATTATACTGCCTTGATGAGCAAGGTGATGAGCAATGGTAATGGTCGGATTAAATTTCCGATTAATGAACCAGCTGAAGGGAAAAAGAAAAGCCAGATAGAAGAATACCTTGATTTTTATGAAGGGTCAGGGGTTCAACACATTGCTGTAGCCACAGACAATATCATTGAGACCGTGACAGCATTAAAGAACCGGGGGGTCGAATTCCTAAGGGTACCTACAACCTATTATGACGACCTTATCGATAGGGTTGGTGAGATTGACGAAGATCTTGATCCTCTAAAAGAACTTGGCATTTTAGTAGATCGGGATGATGAGGGATATCTTCTACAGATATTTACTAAACCCATTGAGCCCCGGCCCACAATGTTTTTCGAAATTATTCAACGTAAGGGTGCAAAGTCTTTCGGTAAGGGTAATTTTAAAGCGTTGTTTGAAGCCATTGAGCGTGAGCAACAACTTCGGGGAACTCTGTAGTTGCCGGATACATTAGCCCAGTTTTTAGTATTAGGATAAATTAATTTTTCGGGATGAAAGAAATTACCGGGGCTGGTCATTACGGGTTTTTAATTGAGATAACTTCAAAGAAGATCAAGCAACGGCTTCAGCAGGCACTTAACAACACAGGCATTGACATCACAGTAGATCAATGGGTGGTGCTTGATCAGCTAAAATCGGAGAATGGCATTAGCCAGAATGTTCTGGGCGAAAGGATCTTCAAAGATCCACCGACCCTAACCAGAATCATCGATTTAATGTGTCAAAAAGGAATGATCGAACGGCGGAATGATGCCAGTGATAGAAGAAGATTTCAAATATTCTTACTTGAAAAAGGTGAGGAGATGATTGAAAAAGCGAGGCCAATTGTTTTGGAGACCCGCACCCTTGGATGGGAGGGTTTATCTGCGGACGATTATGAGGCACTGGTCAGGATTTTAACCAACATCAACCGAAATTTCGAAAACCAGGGATTCTTTGTGAACGGGTTAAATAACCAGTAAACATTTGGAGGTTTGGGCCATCTTGGGAATAACATCTCGATGTAGCCTGTGACCCTTTGTATAATTCGAAGTGTCAAAGCTCACCCACAAAGTGGGCAATCTTCTTCACCAATACATGATTGATTTTTTCGTAACTCTCAAAACTCCAGCCGGCAATGTGTGGAGTGAACAGCACATTGTCTCTTTTTATCAAGTTGCTAAAATCCTGCTGTTCAGCTTCATTCAACTTGTCAATTTTTTCATTTTCAAGCACATCCAGTGCAGCGGCGGTAACCTTACCGCTATCCAGTGCTTTTATCAAATCATTGAGCACAACCACTTTGCCCCTGGCTGCATTGAGCAGAACAATGTTTTTGTTAAACTTTTCTAAAAATTGAAGGTCGATCATTCGATTGGTTTCATGAGTAAGGGGCACATGAAGGCTGAGGATATCGGTTCGTTCAAATAGCTCTGAGAGAGTAACCTCTTTCACTAATTCGTCCCCAAAGCCGGTACGGTATTTATCATACGCAGTAATGGTACAATCAAATCCTTGAAGGCGCTTGGCAAAGGCCTTGCCCATATTGCCAAATCCAATGATTCCCACGGTCTTCCCCTGAATTTCGTAGCCACGGTTCCCTTCTCTTTCCCAAATGCCACGCCTCACTTGTTGATCTGCGAGATTGATTCTATTGAAAAGTGTTAGTAGCATTCCAATGGTTTGCTCTCCAACTGCATCCCGGTTGGCCTCTGGTGCATTCAAAATGGTTATGCCTCTTTTTTTACATTCTACCTCATCAATATTGTCGATACCAGCACCAGCTCTGGCAATAAATTTCAGCTTAGCTGCCTTTTGTAAAAGCTCAACATCAACTTGTATTTTACTCCTCACAATCAGGCCTTCATATTGGGCAATAATATCAATGATCTCTGACCGTGTAATGTCAGGTAGATAATCTGGTGTGATGCCGATTTCCTTGAGAAGGATATCAATTCCAGGATACATTTCGTCTATGATGAGGCAGTTCATAATTATTCTGTCGAAATATCTCAATATATCTCTAAGTCATTAAACTTCGAACCAGATTTAGGATATTGTCCAATCCCAGAACCAAGAGTTTGGGCTACTGATTGTCACTAATTGCTAAACCCGCAGTATAATAGAGTTCAGCCAGCATTTTTTCGTAATAGGTCCTTATTTTCAAGTATTTTAATTGAGCGCTGATGAGCTTTTCTTGTTGAAAATTAATTTTGAAAAGGTCACTTTCACCATTTTGTAGGTTAAAGAGTTCGGCCTGAACCATGCGTTCATAATTATTTACAACGGCATTTAATTGTGCAATCATTAATGTAAGCTGATTCAGCTCCTGAAAAACCGCTGTAATCCCATTGATTAAATTCCTGGTGGTTAATTGAACATCATATTCCGATTCCCTTATTTTGAGATTTGTTTCTTTCAATTTGCCTCTTTCTTTTCTTAAAAAGATGGGAATTGAAAAATCTAAGCCCAGCTTATAATTTTCATCAAGTTGAAATGCAGAAGATTCACCTAAAGAATTTATGGGCTCATCAATAAAGGTATAAGATAGATCAAGTTGTGGCTTGAGGTTTTCCCTTGCCAGGGAACGCTGAACGTTTAGCTGCTCAATTTTACCCTGAAGTTTTACAATTTCAGGGTGATTCTCCTCAGCCATTTTCACTAGGTCCACATATAGGCTTTCATCAACCGTTTGAGGCACATCAGTTAACCTGGGTGGCAGTGAATTTTCCGTCAGTTCCAGAGGTAGTTCATTGGGCGTCCATAAATGGTTTGATAGCATCAGTGATGCGTTGGTATAATCAATCTTAGCCTGGTGCAGTTCAATTTGACGATTTTGAATAGTTATTTGAGCTTGTACTGTATCAATTGCAGCAGCTTCACCAAATTCGAAATCGATCAAAACCCTGCTAAAAATCTGGTTGGCGATTTGTATGCTTTGTTCGAGAAATCGCAGATAGAAATAGGCGTTGTACCAGTTGTAATAATCTTTGGTGGCCTGAAAAATAATCTTGTTCACCATCTTGGTTTGTTCGGCTTCGGCAATTGATTGAAAAACCATTGCCTGCTTTACTGTGGCCCTTCGTTCATCAATAAATAAACCTTTCCCAATAGGTATTGCAAGCCCCAAAAACAATTGACGGTTCTCATTGGCATCAGGTATGCTTCTTTCTGGGTTTAAAAACAGGCCTGTGTTTTGATCTAGCCCTGCTTTTAAATCAATGGGAACCCAAACTGGTACCTTTAGTCCGGCATTTAAAGTGTTGTAATAATCTTTCCCTTCAAATTCTTTTACATCCCACTGAGCCTCCAATTTTGGATCAAATTGTCCTCTGGCTGATCTCAATATTTGCCTCGCTTTTTCTGTTTGAATGTTTGCCTGTTTAATTACCGGATGATTGCCCAATACAATCTGAAAGAAATCATTTATGGTAAAAAAAACAGCAGAATCAGGCACCTCATAGGCTTTTTTGTAATTCAGTGCCGGCAAATTCTGAGCCTTTATCAAATTAGTAGATGCCAAAAAAACCAGCAAGATCCACGATATTCTGCGTATCATTTTTTGCTGATTTTGTCTTTAATGTCCTGAAGCGGGGCTTCGTATAAAGTAGGGGGGAAGCCGTTCAACTGCCTCCAGAGTTCGTACCAAAGTGGTACTGTATCCAGCATTACCCATCCTTTAATGCCAGAGCCAAGCCGGAGTTGTTCTGGCCATTCTTCATCTTCAGAGTCTGGCCTGGCAAGAATTCTAAAATCCCCGCTGCCGCCATTGGTTTTATCGATTACCGCAACTGTGCCCCCAAATGTACCCACCGAAACACTTGGCCATCCTGAAAACTGCAACGCAGGCCAGCCATCAAACTGGATTCTCACTTTTCTGCCAGTCGCAATTAATGGAACATCCATTGCCTTGATATACATTTCTATAGCCAGGTCTGGGGAGTCTGGCATTATGGTGGCAACAGCCTCGCCCTCCTTGATCGTTTCGCCAATACCTCCCTTCATGGCTTTAACAATGTAGCCGCTTTGTGGCGCCAATACATTGTATTGCTCATTTCTTATCTGCATGTTGGCATACTCATTATTGGTCTTGGCCAAATCACCCTGGGCATCATACAATTCAGAGAGTGTTGAGTTTAATTCTGATTCCGCCTTACTGATCTTATCCGCATATTCGGCCTCAACACCGGCCACGTCATATTTGGCATTTAACAGCTCAGTTTTAGATTCCAGGAATTTGTTTTCAGCTGAAATAATTTTCATTCTTCCTTCCTGAAATTTTGATTGGATATCCTGCAGTTTGGTCAAAGCAATATTGCCAGCATCATAGAGTGATTTATTCCGGTCATATTGGTTTTCAAGATTTGAAAACCGCACTTTTTCAGCTTCGAAATCTACACTATCGCTGGTTAGCTTAAATTGAGTTTGACTGATCTTGTTCTGGGTTTGGAGCCGTTTTACCTCCAGTGAATTTTTAAGTGCAACAATTCTTTTGGTAAGGGCTTCTACTTTGGAACGCTTTGATTCGATACTCCCGATTTTGGCATCAATTTGCTCTTTAAGCCTGGTCAGCAGCATGGGATCGAAGTACTTATCTTTCACTTCACTTAGCCGTAGAATTGTGTCTCCCTTCGATACAAATTGACCCTCCCTCACATTCCATTTTGCAATTCTACCGGCAATTGTGGTTTCCACGGTTTGAGGTCGGTTTTCGGGGTTGAATGCCGTCACTTTTCCTGTTCCCCTGATATTTTGCTGCCAGGGTAGAAACAATGCGACGAAAACAATCCCAAAAAGCACCATCAACCATTTCGCAAGGATTTTGCCTGCTGCTGGTGTTTTCAGAGAGCGCAATGAATACAACTCGCTGCTTGAAACCGTATTTCCTATGAACCTTTCGTACAGATCTTTCATTTCACACCAGTTCGGTTGACACTAATTCTTTAAAAAGGGAATCTTTTAAGACCTCCTTGAACGATCCGATGGTGTGTATCTGACCATTCTTCATAAGTACTATTCGGTCACATACAGCCATAACAGCTGGATCATTGGAAACTATTATTGATGTCCATTCGCCATCCTCAATCACCGCCTTAATCATTTTATTGCGGTCGGATTTATTGAAATCATTGAAGAAATCATTCAGAATCAAAAGGTTAGGCCTTTTGGCCAGGCACCTCGTAAGTATGAGCTTGTTGATAAAGCTTCCAGAAAACCCCTTACCTCCACTTATTATGTGAGTATTTAATCCATTAGGGAGTTGGTTAAGAGTTTCCTTGATACCAACCTGTTCTGCCGCCCATAGTGCGTCATTCGGATGAGAAAGTGGTTTGCCCACCAGGATATTTTCCAGGATCGTACCATCGAAGATGTCTTCCTGAGATACATTTTTACCAATCTTGTCTCTTAAGTTCACAAGGTCTAAATCTTTGTATGATAGCCCATTAAGGGTAACAGAGCCTTCAAAATCAGTATGGAGACCGGCAATAATTTTAGTAAGTGTGGTTTTACCAGAACCGCCCTCACCCATTACACAAATTTTTTCGCCGCTTGCTATGTGGAGGTTGATGTCTTTAATAGTATAACCATTTCCATTTTGATACCTATACCCTACATTTTTCAGATCAATTGTAAAGCCTCTTTTCAAGTAACTATCCGGGATGTCTATGCCACCAGTCTTTTCTAAAGGCAAATCTGTGACATGGGAAATTTTATCGACAGCTGTGAGCAAATCATAGACTACGTCCATGTACATGATTATTTTCTCAACAGAGTTGAGAATCAGGATAATTATTACTTCGGATGCCACAAATTGACCCAGTGTTATCTCCTTGTTTACTACCAAAAGGGTACCTATAATCAGCAGACCACCGGTAATAAAGGCCTTAAAAACCACTACTTGTAAATACTGGCTAATTAGCACATTAAAGTGCATCTTCCTGTTTTTTAAGTAGTTGTTTACATTGTTATCAGTCTTTCTGATTGGCAGGTTGGTGTTCCCTGAGATTTTAAAAGAATTAATAGTTCTTGCCAGCTCTTCCAGCCAATGAACCACTTTGTATTTGTACTTCGACTCCTGGATTGAGGATTTTAAACCCTTAGGGCCGGTGAGCATAAAGATTCCAATTAATGTCCCCACCAGAAATAAGCCGAAAAGAATGAAAAATGGATGATAAAATGCCAATAGTAAAAGCCCAACCAGTATCTGTATAATACCTGACGACAGGTCTATGAACAACTTTGGAAGGCCTTTTTGGATAGTCAGTACATCAAAAAAGCGATTGATGAGCTCCGGGGCATGATGACTCCCTAATGCTTCAACTCTCAACCTGGGTATCCTGAATGCGAACTCAAATGCGGTTTTTGTAAATATTCGCCGTTGAATATACTCAACCATAGAAACCTGCATTACCTGCAGGCCTCCTGCAACCAATACCCCGATTATAATAAAACTTATTAGCAGATAAACAGAGCTGAAAATGACCCCACCGCTTATTAGTTCTACAGTCGCCTGTATGCCCACTGGCAAGGTCAAGCTGATAAGTCCAACCAGAATGGCGTATACATAGACGTAGAAGATATCTTTTTTCTCCTCGCTGAGCAGCCGGAACAACCTGATAATTGGGCTCATCGGCTTGCCTAAATCTTCTTCTGCCTCGAAGGTGTTTTTAGCAAGGCTCTTGTAAGAAAAAACTGCCAGAAAAGTCACTTTTCCGTTCTCATCCCTGATCAGATTCGTGATTTCATCAGGATGGAAATCCATTTCAGAAACATTTTGATCAAGAATTCTAAGAAGTTGTATTTTATCTTTTTTATCCCTGACAACCATCAATGGCATCACCCTGTCTTTCATTTGTTTGAAAAGGATTAACGGAACGTCAACTTCTTCAAAAAATGAAAGGATACCATCTTCTTCAATAGAATTATCCAGATAGATGAGGTCAATCTTTGTGCCTGCCTCCATGAGGTCACGCTTAAATTCTAAAACTTCATCTATGCGATATTGCCGCCCAATTTGCTCAATCTCTTTCAATGCAAAACCATCGTAAGCCTGATCAAGTCGTTGAGCTGATTCCTGCAATATGAATAATAGGTGATGATTGTTCATTTACTGATTGTTTTAAAAACCAAATGCCGTAAAAATTCAAAATTTTGATCGTGACTGCTGCTATTTTCATTTACCTCTGTCAATGATGGCAGGTGCTTAGCAAAGAAGAGCTGTTGATGGGCGGCTTCCAATACAGTGCTTACCAGCGAGTGAGGATATTGGTAATTAGGCCGCATTTCAGAGATATAACTAGCTATCCGCTTGCATAAGGACTTATAACCTTTAAAGAGGCCCTCCTTATTGTCGGCATCAACCTGTTTGGTGAGGTATGTCTTGTCTGACTCAGCTATTACTATGCGGTGCAATGCGGCTTCATCTACTTCCGGAAACATTGGATCTTGGGCTTTTTTTTCAGAAACGATGCGCAGAGCGGTGTTCAACTTGCTTTCGGCGTCTGGTAGATTGTGGGTATGATAATCGATCAGATACTCAAGCCAGGCCCAATACCAGGCAATTAGATAAATCAATAGCTTGTGCTTGTTTTCAAAATACCGGTAAATACTCGCCTCTGTCGACTCGATTGAAACGGCTAATTTTTTGAAAGTAAATGCTTCAAAACCGATTTGATCAATCAATCGGATGCTCTCAGAAACAATCCGCTTTCCTAAGTCAGTTTCCTGCGGATCCCTTATGAACAGGTTCTTGTTCATGTTGAGCTGAAGGGTGGCAATCATAGTAATTCTCTACGATGTAATAGTAATACTATTATTAATGAAAGCAAGTATAGCGATTAGGGTTCAGTATTGTTTAGAAAATATGGCGAATGGTTAATTAAGAGTTTGGGGAAATTAAGAAAATTGAAAAAGGGCAGATGCCACACCGAAATAGACCATAAGTCCGAGAAGGTCATTTGCGGTGGTAATGAATGGCCCTGAAGCTAAAGCAGGGTTTATGTCAAATCGATCGAGAACAAGAGGAGTTATTGTTCCCATAAAAGATGCGAGGAGCACTACGCTGAATAAAGCAATTGATACAACAAGAGCTATGGTTTGGTCACTATTAAAAGAGTAAACAATGAAATAGACCATCACACCAAGTACCACCCCATTCACAATTGAAACCAGCAGCGATTTGAGAAGCCTGTTCCACATCGACTCCTCAAAAGCACCTGGGTTGGCCAGGCTTTGAACAATTATTGAGGAAGACTGAATCCCAACATTACCGCCTGTGGCCATTATAAGTGGAATAAAAAAGGACATTGCCGGTATTAGAATAATCTGCTCCTCAAAAAAGCCCATGAAATAGGCAGCAAAAGCCCCACCAGCCAGGCCGATCATCAACCACGGAAGCCTGGCCCTGCTTAGTTTCCATATACTATCATCTTCCTCAACATCATCTGAGATACCTGACATTATCTGTCGCTCTTCATCAGCCAGTTCACTTATCACATCCATGATGTCATCATTAGTGATTCTACCCACTAGCTGACCTTTTACATTAATTACTGGTACAGCATCCAAATCATATTTCCGCATTATCGCAGCTACCTCCTCTTCAGGCGCTACAGTTTCGACAGCTACAAAATCGTCATCAATAATGTCCGCTACTTTTGTTCCTTTTTTGGCAATGATTAGTTCTTTCAGAGGTACTTTACCCAATAGTTTCTCGGCATTATCCACTACATAAACAGAGTAAATGCGCTCCACATGTTCAGCCTGTTGCCTTATCTCTTCAATACACTCATCAACAGTCCAGTTTAGGTTGGCCTTAACAAGCTCTTTGGCCATTAGCCCACCAGCTACATCTTCATCATAATGCAGGAGTTCGAGGATATCTTTTGCTTTATCCTCATTTTCCATCTGCCAGATTACCTCTTCACGCTCCTTCAATGGCAGGTCATACAAAATATCTGCGCCATCATCAGTTTCAAGATGATCCACAAAACCTGCTATTTCCTTTGGTTCGAAAACATCAATGAACTTTTCCCTAACATGTTCATCCAGATCATTGATTACGTTTGCCCCAATTGATATATCAAGTAGATCCAATACATATTTAGAATCATCAGGGCCAAATTCATCCAGGAGTGCTGAGACGTCCGCATGGTTTACACCATCAAGTGCATTTCGAATGAATTGCTCATTTTTCGCCTCAATTGCATCCCCAAATTGCTCAAGGAATTCCTTGCTTAACTCAAAAGTGATTTCGTTATTCATGGGATTCGATGAGTTGGGTGAGGTTCTCAAAATCACTAACTGAAAGCTGTTCTGCCCTTTTATTGAAAACCTCCAAATTAGTGATGCTTGCAGGCAAATTTAGACCTTTTAGGGCATTGCGCAACGTCTTGCGGCGCATTTGAAATCCCATTTTCACCACTCTTTTAAAGGCTTTCGGATCACATTTTACACCCTCGGAGTTGTTGCGTTTTAACTTAATTACACTTGACCAGACTTTGGGTGGCGGATCAAAAACTTCGGGGGACACATCAAAGAGTTTCTCCATGTCATAATACACCTGCAACAACACACTGAGGATACCATATTCCCGACTACCAGGAGGAGATACGATACGGTTGGCGACTTCCCTTTGTAGCATACAAACCACTTCTTTAACCTGGTCTTGATGATCTAAGATTTTAAAGAATATTTGAGAAGAAATGTTGTAGGGAAAATTCCCGATTACTGAAAAAGCATCATCAAAAATCTCTTTAACAGGGTAATGCAAAAAATCACCCGAAATCAAATTGCCACTGAGTAATGGATAATTTTTTTGCAGAAATTTAACTGACTCTCTGTCAAATTCGATAGCCTTAAGGTTAATGTCTCTTTCAATTAAGTATTTGGTCAATACGCCGGTACCAGGTCCGATCTCAAGGACATTTTGGTTTTCCGCGGAGTCGAGGGCATTGGTGATATCAAATGCAATGCCTTCATCTTTTAGAAAATGTTGACCTAAATGCTTTTTTGCTTTTACCGAACCCATCCGGCCAAAAGTAATCATTTGGTCAAGGCTGTCTCAATTGAGCAATTCAATTTAACTTGGCCTTTCGAAATCTGAAGAGGAATTAATTATGGATGCAAAAAAGAGCGGAGGACCGTTGGTCGGCATAACAATCGGTGATCTGAACGGTGTAGGGCCTGAGGTGGTATTGAAAACTTTTTCAGATAGCCGGATGATGCGTTATGTGACCCCGGTAATTTATGCATCTCAGAAAGTGGTGTCATTCTACCGTAAGAGCCTGAACCTGGACAAGTTTAACTACCATCAGGCAAGAGATTTTAGTGAAATCAATCCCCGCAAGGTTAACGTTGTGAACTGTTGGGAAGATCAGGTGGATATAAAGGCAGGTGAGGTGACAGAAGAGGCTGGCAAATATGCAGCGATATCACTGAAAAGGGCATCGGATGATTTAAAGGCAGGCCATATTCAGGCAATTGTAACAGCACCTATTAACAAGAAAAATATTCAGAGTGAAGACTTTGATTTTCCTGGGCATACTGAGTTTTTCACAAGTATGTATGAAGGGAAAGAGAGCCTTATGATGTTAGTAAGTGATGAGCTCAGGGTGGGGGTTGTTACAGGTCATATTCCATTAAAGTCAGTGGCTGATAAAATCACAAAAGAACGGCTTACAAAAAAGCTAAAGGTGATGGAAAAGAGCTTAATCAATGACTTCGGAATTGTGAAACCAAAGATTGCTGTTTTGGGCCTGAACCCTCATGCAAGTGACGACGGTTTAATCGGCAGCGAAGAAGAAAGGGTTATTACACCAGTAATTAACGAACTTAAGAATAAGGGAAAATTGATTTTTGGCCCTTTTCCCGCAGATGGATTTTTTGGCAATGTTGAGTTCACAAAATTTGATGCTGTAATGGCGATGTACCACGATCAAGGTTTGACCCCTTTTAAGATGGTAGCTTTCCAAAGTGGTGTGAATTTTACAGCTGGCCTGCCAATTGTCAGAACATCTCCTGATCATGGCACTGCTTATGGTATAGCCGGTAAAGGAATTGCAGATGAAACATCAATCAGGGAAGCAGTGACAATGGCAGTGAAAATTCTTCATCAACGCAGTGAGGCGAACGTCAGTGTTACAGAGAAAGAGATATAGCGCTTTTATTGCCTTCCTCATCTGTAAAATTCCCATTTGTTTATAACTTTGCGCCTCTTTATCAAAAAAGGGTTGGAAATTGATGGGGGCACTTGATCATTTTGAACTTGTACTCAGGGACTTAAAGCCGGGTTTAAATGAATTTCAATTTGAAATTGATGACTCATTTTTTGCCGATTTTGAGTACAGTCCTGTAGCAAAGGGCAGTGGTAAGTGCTTGCTCAGTGTAGATAAGAAAACAAACCTGCTAACCATTGATTTCGACATTACTGCGAAAGTGGAGTTGGTTTGTGATCGGAGTTTGGAGCCTTTTGACCATAAGATTGAACTTGAGCAGCAGTTGATGGTCAAATTTGGTGATGAAGATGCAGATATTGATGAAGATATTGTTTCGGTGCGTTGGGATACGCAAACAATCAATGTAGCTCATTTCATTTATGAATACATTGTTGTGTCTATTCCTATGAAAAAATTGCATCCGAAATTTAAAGATGAAAATGAATCAGAATTGGGATCAATTGTTTTCAAATCTGATGAGGAAAGCGATCAAACTGATCCCGATCCTCGGTGGAATGCTTTAAGAAATTTGAATTAATAAATACAATAAGAAATGGCCCATCCTAAACGGAAAATATCCAAGCAGCGGAGAGACAAAAGAAGGACTCATTACAAATTAGAACCCAAGAATTATGTGATCTGTCCTACCACTGGTGAATATCACCTGCCTCACAGGGCTTTCTGGCATGAAGGCAAGCTATACTATAAAGGCAAGGTGGTTATGGAAAAAGAAGTACTCGCCTAATTCTGGTACAGCCAGCCTATGAAAATTGGCCTGGATGCCATAGGTGGAGATTACGCCCCAAAAGCCACTATTTCTGGTGCCCAACTGGCTCTATCTGAATTGCCAGAAGGAAATTCTATTGCCTTATATGGCCCAAACTCATTATTAACTGAAGAGTTAAATAATCAAAATCTTAATCCCTCATTATTTGAGGTTGTTGATTCCCCGGAGATTATTGAAATGGGTGAACACCCTACAAAGGCAATGACCCACAAGCCCAATTCAAGCATAGCAAAAGGGTTTAAAGATCTTAAGCTGAGGCAAATACAAGCATTTTGCGGGGCTGGAAACACCGGAGCAATGCATGTAGGGGCAATGTTCACAATTAAGGCGCTTGAAGGTATCATCAGGCCAGGTATAGCTGGCTTTGTTCCTAAAGAAATGGGCGGGTTTGGTGTGCTGATGGATATTGGGGCCAATGCAGAATGCAAACCAGATGTACTCTTACAATTTGGTGAAATAGCTTCTTTATATGCAAAACATGTTTTTCAAATAACCAAACCTAAAGTTGGTCTCATCAATTTGGGTGAAGAAGAAGGCAAGGGCACTTTAAATACCCAAGCTGCGCATCAGTTATTCAAGTTAAGCCCACTGATTAATTTCATTGGCAATATTGAAGGCAGGGATTTGTTTAATAACAAGGCTGATGTCATGATCTGTGATGGGTTTACTGGTAACGTTATTTTAAAATTGATTGAGTCTTTTTATGACTTATTAAAGAAACAGGGAATTAAAAATGATTACTTTGACCAGTTCGATTACGAGGCCATTGGTGGTAGTCCCGTTTTGGGAATCAACGGCAATGTCGTCATCGGTCATGGTGTTTCTAATGAAATTGCCATCAAAAACATGATATTACAGGCCTATAGAATGGCCGAAGCCAACATTTACCTGAAAATTAAAGATACTTTTGCCGACTAAATCACCAACTTAATGAACAAAGTCAGGGCTAAAATTTCAGGGGTTCACGGGTATGTACCTGATTATGTATTGACCAACAAGGAGTTGGAGACTATTGTGGATACTACCGACGAATGGATTACCTCCCGAACCGGTATTAAAGAGCGCCACATCCTAAAAGGGGAGGATCAAGGAACATCGGTAATCGGAATTGCAGCGGTCAACGGACTTTTGGAAAAAACCAACACAGATCCGATGGAGATCGATCTCCTCATTTGTGCCACCACAACCCCCGACATGCTGTTTCCCGCTACGGCAAATATTATCACCAAAGCTGTTGGTGCCAATAACTCTTTTAGCTACGATATACAGGCGGCATGTTCCGGATTCATTTATGCTCTAACTACGGCCTCCCAGTTTATCGAGACTGGGAAATACAAAAAAGTAGTGGTAGTTGGTGCCGATAAAATGTCATCCATAATTGATTATTCTGACCGCACCACATGTATCATTTTTGGTGACGGCGGAGGAGCGGTATTGTTAGAGCCGACCGAAGATGAAGTAGGTATCCAGGATTCCCTGCTGAGATCAGATGGTGGAGGGGAGCAGTTCTTGCATATGAAAGCTGGTGGAAGTAGACGGCCAGCTACCAAAGAAACAGTTGAATCAAGGCAACATTATGTTTTTCAGGAGGGTTCGGCGGTTTTTAAATTTGCGGTAACCAACATGGCAGATATTTCATACCAAATAATGGAGCGGAATGGGTTGTCAGGCGATGACATCGCATGGTTGGTGCCACATCAGGCCAATAAAAGGATTATTGACGCTACCGCAAGAAGAATGAATATTGGTGACGATAAAGTGATGCTTAATATTCATAAATATGGTAATACCACCAGTGGCACCATTCCTTTATGTCTCTGGGATTATGAAAATCAATTAAAGAAAGGTGACAATATTATCCTCGCCGCGTTTGGTGGTGGGTTCACCTGGGGGTCTATTTATGTGAAGTGGGCCTACGACTCAAACTGAATTAATTAAAAAAAGATAAATGGCAAGCACTGCAGATTTCAGAAACGGACTTTGTATTGAGTATAACAATGACCTTTTCACCATTGTAGAATTTCAGCATGTTAAGCCCGGTAAGGGGCCGGCATTTGTAAGGACTAAACTCAAGAGCCTTACAACAGGCAGGGTGATCGATAACACTTTTAATTCTGGTGTGAAGGTTACTACAGCCAGAATTGAAA
Organism: Cyclobacteriaceae bacterium; assembly: GCA_040222875.1. Lineage (GTDB taxonomy): Bacteria > Bacteroidota > Bacteroidia > Cytophagales > Cyclobacteriaceae > JAJCYL01. The sequence continues at coordinate 208,166 of JAVKCG010000053.1, forward strand.
GGAGAGCTCATCAATTTTTATACAAAGATGATATAGGTTATCATTTCATGGATAGCAGCACATTTGAACAGGTGATGATTGAGGAGACACTTATCAACGCACCACAATTTTTAAAAGATGGGCAGGAAGTTGACGTACTATTCCATGCAGAGAATGAAACCGTTTTAGGCTGTGAACTACCTGCATCAGTGCAACTTCAAATTACCTATACTGAACCCGGACTCAAAGGAGATACCGCTACAAACGCAGCTAAGCCTGCAACTTTAGAAACCGGTGCTGAGATTAAAGTGCCACTTTTTATTAATCAGGATGAAGTAATAAAAATCAATACCGAGACAGGCGAATACATGGAACGGGTGAAATAAGCCCAATTGGAAATTGAATAGGAATTGGTTTAATTTAAAACTTAGGCCATCCAAAAAATTGCAACACCTTAATTAACCATTTGACTTATGAAAGCTAAGGAAATACAAGACTTAATTGACTACATAAATGAGACCGGTTTAGAGGAAGTGAATATTAAAACCGGTGATTTTGAATTGAAGGTTAGGAGAAGCGCAAAAGTTTCTCAGGTAGTTGAAGCACTGCCTGCAGCGCAACCTGTTGCAGCAGCTCCTGCACCTGCGGTTGCGGCAGCTACACCGAGTGCACCTTCAGAAGCCGAGGCGTCTTCTGAAGGAAATTACGTAACTGTAAAAGCACCTATGATTGGTACTTTCTATAGGTCGTCCAATCCTGAATCAGATGCATTTGTGGAAGTTGGAAGCAAAATTTCCAAAGGGCAAACTATATGTATTGTTGAGGCAATGAAACTCTTTAACGAAATAGAAAGTGAGGTTTCTGGTACTGTTGTGAAAGTATTGGTTGATAATGCCCAACCAGTTGAGTATGACCAGCCTCTATTTTTAGTCGATCCTTCGTAAACATATCCCTTTATGTTTAAAAAAATATTAATAGCAAATCGAGGCGAAATTGCCCTTCGAATTATTCGCACTTGTAAAGAAATGGGAATCAAGACCGTTGCGGTCTATTCTACTGCTGATAAAGAAAGCCTTCATGTTCGTTTTGCTGACGAAGCCGTTTGCATTGGTGCTGCCCCCAGTAAAGAATCCTACCTAAAAATTCCAAACCTGATCTCGGCGGCTGAAATAACCAACGCCGACGCTATACATCCAGGTTACGGATTTCTCGCAGAAAACGCTGAGTTCAGCAGGGTGTGCGATGAGTACAAGATCAAGTTCATTGGTGCATCACCGGACATGATCAACAAAATGGGCGACAAAGCTACTGCGAAGGAAACCATGAAAAATGCTGGTGTTCCAACGATACCTGGTTCGGATGGTCTTCTGGAGACTATAGAAGAGGGTAAGAAAATCGCTAAAGAAGTTAAGTATCCAGTCATACTCAAAGCGACTTCTGGCGGGGGTGGCAAGGGTATGAGGATAGTGAAGGATGAAAGCGGTTTTCAGAAAGCATGGGACGACGCCAGAATGGAATCAGGCGCCGCTTTCGGAGATGACCGATTGTATCTCGAAAAATTTGTAGAAGAACCAAGGCACATCGAAATTCAGGTAATTGGTGATAGCAGGGGCAAGGCCTGCCATCTGTCAGAGCGGGACTGTTCAATCCAGCGGCGCCATCAAAAATTAATTGAAGAAACGCCATCACCTATCGTAGATCAGGATTTACGTGAAAGAATGGGCAAGGCGGCTATTAAAGGGGCTGAGGCTATTGGTTACGAAGGTGCAGGCACTATTGAATTCCTCGTTGATAAGCATGGTGACTTTTACTTTATGGAGATGAATACCCGGATTCAGGTGGAGCATCCTATCACTGAGGAAGTGACAGATTTTGACCTCATTAAAGAACAAATTAAAGTAGCTGCGGGGATTGAGATTTCGGGTAAAAACTACTTCCCTAAGATGCATTCAATTGAGTGCAGAATTAATGCTGAAGATCCTAAAAATGGATTCAGGCCTAGTCCGGGAAAGATTAGTAATCTTCATTTTCCCGGAGGGCATGGCGTGAGGGTTGATAGCCACGTTTACGCAGGCTACACAATTCCACCTAATTACGACTCTATGATTGCCAAACTGATAGTTTCAGCGCAGACAAGAGAGGAGGCAATTGTAAGGATGAAAAGGGCATTGGAGGAATTTGTGATCGAGGGTATCAAAACAACAATACCCTTTCACATACACATGATGGGTGATGATACGTTCAAGTCAGGCAAGTTTACTACAGCCTTCCTTGATACTTTTGATTTCACAAAAATTTAAAGTCGAATTGGCGCATCAGTATCGATGCAGAATTGTTTGATTAACTGAATTAGCATGCTCCAACGGGTACAGTCCATATTCCTAGGTTTAGTATTTATTTCTATGATCTTGTCTGTTCTTTCGGGTCATTGGCAAAAGTTTGACGATAATTCTGACCAATCTGCTCACTTATCTGCTATTAAGCTGGTGCACTACAACGACATTAACCAAAATGATGTCAATTCAGAGAGCTGGACTTTCTATATAGCAATTGTTAGCCTGCTTGCAGCTGGCGTGGCTGTCTACTCCACATTTGCTTATAAAAAGCGACTCACTCAAATAAAACTAGGGGCACTGAATTCATTGCTGATGGGTGGTGCCCTAGGCCTAAGTGTCTACTTTTCATTGCAAGGCCAGGAACTCTTTGATCCTAATATCAAAGGAGCTTATGGTGTTGGGTTCTATTCGATTTTTGCCGCCCTGATTTTTAACCTGTTGGCCAATCGCTTCATTCGCAGGGATGAGCAATTGGTTAGATCAGTTGATAGAATCCGGTAAGTAGGATTTCCCCATACAGAGGAGGAATGTACATGATGTACCATTCATCCTGCTAAATACATCCATTCATCCCAATAGTCCTTTTTAGCGGTTGGGTGGTCACTCATTTTCTTGTTTCAGGCATGTTTGGTAAACGCCAACATTCACCAGTTTCTTGAACCACCCCGAGGGACAGGGTGTCTAACTTTTCATTTCAAATACTATTTTATGATTAAGCGGAAAACCTTATTAGCTTGTTGTAGCATCTTACTTCTGTTAGGTTGCTCTGATGATGAAAGTAACCCGGCATTAACAACAAATGAGTCAGCACTTAATTTAGAAATCGAAGATATCGGAAATGTTAACGATGCTTCAGATGTAGGTGTGTCTTTAGCCATGGATGAAATAGAGGCAGGCGAAGAGATCAGGATTTTACTTGTTAACAACTCTTCCATTCCTATCCTTTCAACTGAATTACTTAATGACCTATCTGCTGAAAATTATCACACGATAACGGCCACAAGTAGTGTTCAATATGAAGTGCAATTGCCATCAAACCTTAACGATATCACAGGAGCCAAAATTAGAGAGGGCGTAGACTATTCAGCTTATGCATATTTCCCTGGGAGCAACTCAATCTCAAGGGAATCAAACGTTCTGGAACTGGAGCAGGTAGCTGTACTTAATGGCACTTACGTCGGTCAGTTAAGTTTTCTTGCCGTAGTTGGTAGCCTGGAAATTAAATTAACCGGCGAACTCGGTTCAGATAAATATTCAGGAACCGTGAAATTGCCTGGTCTCGCTGCCCAACCACCATGGGACGCATCAGTTTATATGAATATTTCAATGACTGTAAGCGGTAATAATGTTACTGATTTTAGTATTACAAACTCCAGTACATTCTTAGACAATGTTGATCAGCAATTTAGCTGCCCTGAGTTAGGTGCCGTCTTTGTCGGACAAGGTGGTATTCTAGGCTTTTCAAATATGCAAATTGATATCAGTGGTCAATTTTGTGATGGGTCACCTACCAGCGGCAACATCACAATGGCAAGAAGGATTTAACTGAGGCCGAAAGCGCTTACCTAATTATTCGAGGTACTGAATATTTCATCAATACCTCGAATAAAATCTTCTTAATGCAGACGTAAGCTGATCCCAAATAGGAACCGTGAATTCAAAAAATAAATCTTGAGGTGGAGGTGGTGGGATTTCATTAGCCTGGCAAATTGCCAACTGCTCTCTCGTTAAAGCCCTCTCATCACCATTGAAACTGCCCCACTCACTATACCAAACGAATGTTCCCGGAAACTTTGTACTTGCTAATATCGCTTCATTTCGTCCGTCTAATATTTGCATGGAAAGTAAACCTCTTGATGAAACCTCTTTCCTAAAAACAGTGAGCTTTGCCTGTACACTGCCATAGGCGGGTACTGTTGAGCCATCTTCCAGGGTTACCTCACCTACCTCTACGCTATCCCGAACAAATTGCTCTGTTGATTCTTTTATATATGTATTGCCAACAGTGAAATCATCAAAAGCCAAAACCACTACCTGATCTGGGTTGTCCAATCGTTCATTTCTGGCTTCGTTGGGGTTAAAGAACCTTACAAAATCCCTATCAGACCAACCGCTGTGCAAGAACTCTTCAACTTTTTGCTGGAAGAAATCCCCGCTAAGTGAGTATCTGCGAGGCACCGGAATTTGCTCCACAAGCACTTTTAAGGTTGCATGAAATCTGGCCTCAGCCATTTTATCGTTCACGTCTTTATATCCCCTCACAAAATTGTCGGCGTCGGAAAAATGGAAATAAGCTTCTTTGCTCAGATTGCGGTCGTTTGGATTAAGCTTTCTTAACCCAGCAGCGTAACTTTCTTCTGCGGCGTTGGCCTTGGCCCGCTCCATTTTGTCATAATAGTTTACAGGGCTTGAGATGACCTTAAGTGCCCCGGGAGACCGTCGAATCTCTTCATACATATTATTGATGAGTTCATATGACCGCACAGTCCTTCCCCACTTAAATGGATCATTAGATGAGGTAATGTTACTTATTTCATCTTCGTAATAGGCAATTGCTAATGGGTAGCTTCTACGAAGTGTTGATTTTGATTTATCGTGTCCTAAGTTTTTTCGAAGACGATCTACTGACTTCATTACGGCATCGTAATAATTGCCTTGCTCAAGGGCCTTTTTGCCAGAAGAACATCCGGCAATGATGAGAGTAATAATGAAGATTATTGAATAGTTAATTCGCATTCTTGATTCGGTTTGGTGTGCTCAAATTACAAATACCTTACCAACAATTCAATCAGTGTAAATGAGGTTTCTTCGGATGAAGAGGCTTAATCAGTATATCCCCTAATTAGGGTGAGTCCGCCCCAAGATTGTTACTTGACTAATTCCTGCAAAATGAACTTTCTTAGAAGTTTATGATATTTTATCAGGAATTATCGATATGATTTAAAATAAATTAGATTATCAATACTTTTGCAGCAAATAAAATTCTGAATTAATAATTATGGCATCAACCCCAAAATTGGATAAAATTGATAGAAAAATCCTGGAAATACTCCAATCGAATGCAAAGATTACCAATGCACAACTATCCAAAGAAATTGGGCTTTCCCCTGCTCCAACACTTGAACGAGTCAAGAAACTTGAGACATCAGGAATTATCAAAAGCTACCATGCCGTTTTAGATACTGATAAGTTAGGCCTTGGCGTAAGCACTTTTGTAATGGTGACCTTAAAAGGGCACAATAAAACCAATATCGATAGCTTTTTAACTGAGATAAACAAGATTGATGAGGTGATTGAATGCCACCATGTAACTGGTACGGGTGACTTCATTTTAAAAGTGATCGCCGAAGATATTGCCTATTATCAGAAGTTGATGCTAGAAAGAGTTACGGACATTCCTGAGGTTGATAATATGCAATCACTGGTAATCTTATCTACATTTAAGGATAGCAAAGTGATGCCATTGCCAGACAACCCAAGATTATAAATGCCAGTTACCGAAGAATCCTTAATTCTTACCAAGAAAGCCGTCAACCAGAAGATCAGGAGGATGGCGTATGAAATCTATGAGAATAATTTTGGTGACAAGGTGATTGTTTTGGCCGGAATTTATGATCGGGGCTACGAATTGGCGCAGAAGATTAAAAAAGAACTGGAGAAGATATCTTCTTTGGAGGTGCGACTTGTGAAGATAACTATAGATAAGGAAAAGCCGCTAAAAGAGGAGGCGGCCCTTGACTGCCAATATGCTGATTTGAAAGGTAAATCCGTCATTGTAATTGATGACGTATTGAACACCGGACGCACCATGGCCCATAGTTTCAAGGCATTTTTGAAAGCTGAAATTAAAAAAATGGAGGCAGCAGCCCTCGTAGATCGAAGCCATAAATTGTATCCTATAAATGCCACCTATAAAGGGTACGAATTGTCTACTACCCTTAACGAACATGTAGAGGTAAGGCTTAAAGGTGAAGCACAGGGTGTATATCTGTTAGGGTAATTATCGATTGTTGAGTCGCTTAAACTGCGTTGGGAAGATCATCCGGCTCCTCATTTCTGTAAAAATCAATAAAATGATTCCCGACTTCGACTTCCTCATCTTTGTCGGTAACTGTATCCGCATAGTAGACTAAATCCCAATGCCCATTTTCATCTTCCACGAGGGCGCTTTTGGTTTCAACCCAGTCACCTGAGTTCATGTAACTGATGCCATCAATCTTCTTGATGGCCGGTGAATGTATATGACCGCAAATTACACCATCGTATTTTTTGCTTTTGGCTAATTCTGCCAGCTGCTTTTCGTAATTATCAACATAATTAACGGCTGATTTTACTTTGGATTTGATGATTTGCGAGAGCGAATAGTATGACAGCCCTCTTTTTACCCTGTAACTATTATACCTCTGATTTAACCAAAGCAATAGTGTATAACCAACATCGCCAAGTTTCGCTATCCATTTTAAATGGGTAGTAATGCTATCAAATATGTCTCCATGAACGATGTAATAGCTTTTCCCGAATGATTCATAAACCAGGTCTCTTTGAATGGACAAATTGCCAATTCTTAGGGGTAAGATTTGATCCAGAAAATCGTCATGATTGCCTCTCAAGTAATACACGCTGGTTTTATCATCTTCAATCATCTTGAGGATTCTATTAATAAATTTTGTGTGCTTCCGTTTCCAGGTACCAGATTTACTTAGCTGCCATCCGTCAATAATATCACCATTAAGAATAAGGTTTTGGCATCGGTTGTATTTCAAAAATTCAACAACTTCCCTTGCTTTGGAGCCCTTGGTGCCCAAGTGGATATCTGACAGGACAATGGTTTTGAAAAATGTTTTCACCCTGCTTGGTTTTAGCAAATCTAATTATGGACCAATTACCTCAGTGTTATATGGTTATTATGATATTGAAGAGTTCAAAATGCCTTAGCAGCCAGAATTTTTCATAATTTGAGCATGTCCACTCCCGAAATTGCTTCTCAAAATGATCATCTTTGCCCCTTTAAATAAATAGCCAAAAATCAGTTGCTCAGCTTTTTCAGAATAAACGACCCTTACCGCCTGGTTTTTGTATTTGTGTTGCTGCTGATCTTCAGGCTTCCGTTCATTATTTCGGGTATTCCCCTATCGCTTCCTGAGTTAAACTGGATGATAGTTGGTGAGGCAATGAGTAGTGGCAAAATGCTTTATCGGGACATTTGGGAAAATATGGGACCGTTTTCAGCGATTGTTTACCAAATTGTTCACTGGTTATTTGGGAAGTCTCAATTGGCATATCAGTTAATTGCCATTTTATTGGTATTCATTCAAGCCCTGATCTTCAATCGTCTACTGCTAATAAATAAGGCCTTCAATGAGAACACTTACATTCCGGCCCTTATTTACGCCATTTGCATGTCTCTCAATTTTGAGTTCCTGACCTTGTCACCGGCACTGATGAGCCTCACATTTGTTATCCTGTCGATTAACAACATATTTAAACGCATTGATAATTTTACCAGGGATGAGCTCTTTCTAAATACTGGCCTCTATCTCGGCATAGCCACTTTGTTCTATTTTCCGTCAATAGTTTTTTTGATCTCAACTATCCTTTCGTTGGTACTCTTTACCAGCGCCATACCCAGAAGGGTATTGTTGACGGTTTTTGGGTTTGCTCAGATGCTATCGTTCGCAATCATCTATTATTATTGGTTTGATGCTGGGAGGGAGCTCTATTTTCAATTTTTTTGGGCACCTTTCGGCTTGGACCCCAATCCATATTTAGGGGTAAAAAGCCTGCTCTTGATTTCAATCATCTTGATTATTTTTTTCATCGTTAGCCTTTTTAAACTTTACAGCCGCACCTACTATGTCAACTATCAAGTGAAGTTTCAATCGGTGATGTTGTTCACTTTACTTATTGGTATGCTGTCATTTTTTCTTGTTGAAAAAGGGTCATCAATGCAACTGGTGGTTTTAATCCCAGCTGTTGCATTTTTCTTAAGCCATCTTTTTCTGTTGATTGAGAAAAGGATGAAAGCCGAAATTGTTTTTACACTCTTTTTGATACTGGTATTTGGATATCAGCATTTGGCTGACCGTGAACTAAAATGGATAGGGCAGTTAGTAGATTACGAAGCTCTGTTTGTAAAAGAAACTGCCTATGATGCAAGCACAGATGAGCGATCGTTATTGGTTTTAGGTGACGACCAGGCTGTTTATAAAAATTCATCCCTGGCGACCCCATACCTCAATTGGAAGCTTGCAAAAATGCATTTTGATAAAATTGATTACTATGATGTATTGGTTGAAGTGTTTGAGAATTTTGAGGACGACCCCCCAGAAGTTATTATTGATTTGGAAGAAAGGATTCCAGAGCTTTTTGAGAAATTGCCGACAATTGCAGATCAGTACGCTAACATTAGAGAGGGCGTTTACTTACGCACCAATACCCCCTAGTTTGTTCCAATAGCGCATTAAACCGGCTACGCTCATCCAGGCTGGGTTTGCAGCTTCGTACCTTCCAATCTCATTTTCGTTTAAGCCCTCCTCCCTCAACTGGCTGGCCACGTATTCCTGAAATTCCGGGGTCGCTTCTTCAGGACCCTTACCTTTTTTCATTTTATCTTTTATCCAATTAGCCCAATCGTCTAGAATGAATTCAAGATTGGAAAGATGTTGATCGATGTCATTGAACTCTCCATAATGGGTCAGGTACAATTTACTGATAGCCATATTCCTGATTTTACCGATTGACTCTTTCCAATGCTCTATGTGTATATCAGGTGGAGGACAAGGGGCCACAATTGGTCCGTTCCCAACCCTTACCCCGGCGACATCCCCGGTAAAAAGCGAATCTTCCAACTGCCACGCTATATGATGAATGGCATGGCCGGGTGTATGATGGGCTTTAAAATTCAAGCCACCAATCTTCAGGGTTTCTTGATCTGGAATTTGAATCAGGCGATCTTGCTTAACTGGCTCAAGTTTTCCCCATAAAATATCCATCTGGTCTTTATAAATGCGCTTGGCTGATTCATATAACCGGGAAGGATCCAATAAATGCTTGGCACCCAACGGATGAACATAAACCTTAGCCCCTGTTTGTGCCAAAGCCCATGCTGCCCCAGCGTGATCAAAATGGATGTGCGACAACAATACATGTTTGACATCTTCAATTTGATACCCACAGGAATTTACCCCGGCAACGAGGTTTTGAAATGTAGAGTGCGGTCCGGTCTCTACTAATACTGGCCCATCACCTGACTCAATCAAGAATGATGCAATGGCTTCTGAAAATCCCTGGAATTTTAAATCGATAATATTTACCATGAAGGAATGTCTGGTTTAAATTTGGACTAATATAAAGATACATCAGGGCCAATGAACAAAACAGAAAAGGAATACTTCCAGGATCACATGCCTGAAAATGTCTGCTTTGGATGCGGATCAAGGAATCATGAAGGCTTACAAATAAAGAGTTTCTGGGAGGGAGAGGAAACAGTATGTCTTTGGGAATCTCAGGAAAAATATCATGGTTGGCCTAAACTAATGAATGGGGGTATTATGGCGACTCTTATTGATTGTCATTGCATGGGTTCGGCAATGGCACATGCCTACAAATTGGAGGGTCGTTCACTGGATTCTGAACCAGTATATCGTTATGCTACAGGGACACTTAGTGTGAAATATCTCAAGCCTACCCCTAATGATAAACCCGTTGAGTTAAGGGCAAAGATCACTGAGGTGAAAGGCCGAAAAACTACCTTGACTTGTGATTTTTTATGCGAAGGGGTTAAAACCGCTGAGGCCGATGTTATCGCCATCCGAGTTTGGGATAGCAGCGTTGATAATGAGGGAAGCGTGTTTGGGTAACAGCGATTGCTTAAGGCTATTTTAGCCCTATTAGTCTAAATCAAACGCTTCAATTTAAACTTCACTTTAAACTCTTCAAGCCCTCGTTTTACCCTAATATTGATGGTTTTTTTAGGCTTGGATCAAGCAAGGCATCGGATGATTCAATCCGACATTGTTAAACAGTGTTACTTCAATATTCCTTAGACATCTCTCTTATTTAGAATCTAAATAAAGAAGGATTTGTAGACAATTGTCGGTTGTTCGATTGTCTACATAGAAACATCTTTATCTTCTATGGATGTCAAAAAAAGGTTCGGCAATAAAATCAAACAATTGAGATTGGATAGAGGGATATCTCAGGAAAAGCTTGCCGAATTATCAGGAATAGATCGAACATATATTCCGGGGATTGAAAAAGGCGAAAGAAACGTATCCATCATTGTTGTTGAAAAATTATCAATCGCACTCAGGGTGCAAATGTCAGATTTGTTAGAATAACAAGGAACATGTTAATACCATTTGCAAATCGTCAACCGACCTCAAGCGAAATCAGAAAGCTCTCTTATTTAATAGGTGTTTTTGGGGATGGATTTGGTGCGGAGAAGGATAAATGGGGTCGAACGAGAGCTGGATGGAAGCAAATGGAGAGAGTCATAGCCGAGTTTTTTGGTGGGTTAGCTCTAGAACAAATGGCTGTTTTCGATGTTTTACTCCCAATAAATGAGTATTCGAAGATTTATGGCTTCTCAGTAAAAACGAAATCCCTACCATCAACCAAATTTAATAGCTTAGATGATAACGGCCGTGTCTATATTGAATTGAACAACTCGTTATCAAAACTTTGGAATCCAATCAAAGCACTAGGATTCAATGAGCAAAATTTCAAACTTAATACTGGTTCAAGTATTGCAAGTGAGATGGGGAAGTCAATTATTAATACTGTTCAAAGTTGGTATAGAGAGTTTAACCCTCAAGCAATGGGTGTTGATGGTGCTTTAGACTTTGAAGCCAGTAAACACATTGTTATTTCATACACTACTCCAAAGAAAAATTCAGATATTCGATATCGTGTTGATGCATTTAACTTAAAATTCCCGTCTGGTATACTTTGGGAATTCCACTCACCCAAATGTCTTCGTGGTTATGAGAAAGGTTATCAAGATGGGCCATTATTCGAATGGTATGGACTTTCTGGAGGGCAATTAAAATACTATCCAAGAGCTAAAATGGCATCTCATTCATCAAAAGTTTTTCAAGTACCGCATCCTAAAGTTTTTACAATAAGTCAAAGAGCTATGGAATACTGGCCTAAAGAGTGGGTTGGGCTCTGAAAAAAATTAGACTAAATCCAACTCAACTTGGGTAGAATGTAGATCGAAAGGTTCAACAAGTCCATCGCCGGATAAAAGATTTTGAAAAACAGTGTAAGCCAATTGTGGAGGAACCGCATTACCTATTTGCTGAAATTTAGATTCCACTTTGCCAAGTGGTTCAAAATCAACTTTGAAGGATTGAATCAGGGAACATTCTCTCCAGCTAAGACGCCGTGGGATATCCAAAATGGGTCTTGTCGGATCTTCTTCAAGATGTTCGTAGTATCCAGTAAAATCCCACCTTTGCTTAAAGCCATTCGATAAGTTTGACCATGTCAAAGACATTGTTGGACATGCAGGATGGAGAGTAACATGTCGCCAATTTGCAACCACAGTAAATGCAGGATCAGCCCAGTTTTTCTTACGATTTCTAGACATAAAATACCAAGACATATGCCCTTCAGGGTCATGAGGCCTCTCATAAAATTCACCCTTTGGCCATAGAGGTAAATCTTTTATTACGTCTCCATGAGAAACATGAGGTTTTAACTGTGAATCTGGGTATTTCGAATGTGTAGGGTCTGGAAATGTATATTTCAGATTGATGTCTTTTCTCACTCCAACAATAAACAACCTCCGTCTAATTTGAGGAATACCATAGTCACAGGCATTTAGTAGCTTTTGAGAGACTATATAACCTTGTTTTTCAAATTCATCAAGTTGTTCTTTAAAAAATGCACCATTCTTTAATCCTCGCAAACCTGAAACATTCTCAGCAACAAAAAACTTAGGTTTTACCAGACGAATACACCTGACAAAATGTAGATAAAGTTTGGTTCTAGCATCTGCTTCAGGATTTCTTTTCCCACCTAAAGAAAAGGACTGGCAAGGATATCCGCCAATCACCAAATCAGCATTAGGGAAGGAAGTAATGTCAGCAATATCACCCTCAAAAATCTCTGCCTCAGGGAGGTATTTTCTCAACGTTTCACAGGCGTCATGATTAATATCATTTGCAAAGACGATTTCTGCACCAGCTTGTTCAGCTCCGAAATCCATTCCGCCGCAACCTGAAAAAAGTGAGATTGTCCTCATATTGATGATTATTAAAAAATTATGCCTAAAAACTATATTTTCAAAATATCAAAAGATTAGGAAATCTTCAACCAAAATTGGAGTGCAATATCGCAATACTTAAATCAAACGTTTCAATTTAAACTTCACTTTAAACTCTTCAAGCCCTCGTTTTACCCTAATATTGATGGTTTTTTTAGGCTTGGACCTGATTAGTGCGTTGACATAATTTAAACTTATCTGGCTAATTGGTGTCCCATTCACAGTTTCGATAATGTCACCACGCTGCAGACCAGCTTCGGCAGCAGGTGAGTTTTCCCGCACTCGCTTTACCATTATAATTTCATAATCCTTGCCAAAACCCATGGTTTCCAGACCACTTAAATCGTACTCAAAATCCTGCTTGTAAGCATGGCTTTTATTTAAAAGCAAGAGTTCGTTTTTATAATCAAAAATCAAATTAAAGTGCGACAGAAGCTCACCGCCTACAGTGCCATTTCTGTTTCCTGATCTTAACCCAAACCCGTAGTGCTCTTCAAAGGGGTAAAAGGATATGACATCGCTGAAATTAAAATTGGAAATTTGAAGGTTGCTGACCCGCCCAACTTTTCCGTAAATCTCACCACCCAGGCCACTACCCAGTACCGCATCCAAATTTTTACCAGGGATCGAAATATTTGGGCTTGTGGCCGGGTTTAGCAGCAATGCGTGGCTGGCCCCCAGATCAATTAAAAGTTTAACATCAGCTTCTGTACCATCTTTTTGAAGGATTTTGGCATCCATGTATGGCTTTGTGTACTCTATGGAAATTGGTATTCTTTTATAGTAACCCCGCTGGTTGAAGCGGTCTGGGTCATGGAAAACAACAACGTCGTTATCATAATCAACCTCCACGGTAAACTTGCTAAACAAGTCATAACCAATGATGCCATGAACATCAGCACCCAGGTTGTTACTTAATTTCAGGAAATCTTCATCAAGAACAACAAGCGGAACGTTTTTGCCTGTAATGCCGGGTAGGGACAAATCAATATTATCCACAACAAAAACCCGGATAGAGTCTTTTTCTCCAGGCCCCCGAATGATTACCTGTCTATCGTATTCTAATTGCAGGATATCGCCATAAACTTTGTTAGTGAGAATGGCATTTTGCACTCCGGTGTCCAAAACGAAGTTCAGCGTCAACTGATCTTTGACTTTAACAGGAATGACTATCAGGTTATTATACCGCTTAAAGGGCACAAAAACTTTTCTGTTACCCCGATCAAACGAAAAGCCAATCTGCTCCTGGGCCAGAGCTGAAAATGATAACAAAAGTGTGATTAAAATAGCTGGAAGTCTGATCAATGTCATCGGTGAATACCAATATAATAAATCGGGTTGGTCATTACCCTAATCGGCTTCTTTGTAAGAACGACTTTGTTAAAGACTTGTTAAGCCTCACCACCCAAACAGCCATTTTCCGTAATTTTAAATTGGATGAAACGAAATACGATTCGCTTAATAATAATCCTGGGAGCCATCTCAATGATTGGTATTGTAGTGACCCAGGTATTTTGGGTGAAAAGAGCCTTTGATTTGAAGGAAACAGAATTCAATCATAAGGTGAATATCGCACTCAAAAATGTAGTGGAAGGGCTGTGCCAGTTTAATGGAACTGATGTACCCACGGCCAATGTGGTGGAGCAGATGTCATCAAATTATTTCACTGTGATGGTGAATAATATGATCAGCCCTGAAGTGTTGGAATATTATCTAAAAGCCGAGATGGGCAAACGCAATATCGAATATGATTTCGAGTACGGTATTTACGATTGTTCCAGTCAACAAATGGTTTATGGTGATTATGTCCAGATGGCTGGTGATCTGGAAAGCTCTCCAGATATGGATCCGCAGATGTTACCTAAACTCGAAAGTGAGGCCTATTACTTCGGTGTATACTTTCCTAACAAAGAAGCCCATCTGCTTAGTGATATGGGCATTTGGACATTCAGCTCTCTTGTATTGTTGATTGTTGTTGTGTTTTTTGTTTACACCATGTTTGTGATTTTGAAACAAAAGCGGTTGAGCGAGGTGCAGCGGGATTTTATTAACAACATGACGCATGAGTTTAAAACACCGATTTCCACTATTGCGGTTTCCGCTGAAGTGCTTCAATCAGGCGACATCGTGAACCAACCAGAGCGTTTGAAGAATTATGCTGGTATTATTCAAGCAGAAAATAAAAGACTCCAAAAACAGGTTGACCGGGTGCTGCAAATGGCTGTGCTGGATAAAAAAGTTGAGTTGAAGAAGGAAGAAGTTGATATTCATGAAGTAATTAAGCGAGTTGTCGAGGGCATGGATGTAAGCGTTAATGAACGGCAAGGAAAAATCGAATGTTTATTGAAGGCAGCTCAGAGCCGCGTTATAGCGGATAAATTGCATCTCACCAATGTGATCTATAACCTTATTGATAATGCAATTAAATATTGCAGCAGTGTTCCACAGATTGAAATAATCACGAAAAACTTAAAATCTGGTGTAGAGATTATTTTGAATGACAACGGCATCGGTATTGATCAAACTGAACAAAATAAAGTATTCAACCGATTTTATCGGGTGCCGACAGGAAACCTCCATGACGTAAAAGGGTTCGGTCTTGGTTTGAATTATGTTAAAACCATGATTGACCAGCACCATGGCCAAATTTCTTTAAAAAGCTCACCTGGGCAGGGTAGCAGCTTTTCTATATACCTTCCATTCTCATGAAAACTTCAGATAAACGTTCGATTCTACTTGTAGAAGATGATGACAACCTTGGTTTTGTAATTAAGGATAACCTGGAAATTGGTGGCTACGAGGTCAAGCTGTGTGAAAATGGAGAGTTGGCCTGGGAAGCCTTCTGCAAGGGTAAATTTGATCTGTGCATATTGGATGTGATGCTTCCGAAAATGGATGGATTTACGCTTGCAGAAAGGATTCGATCAAACAACGATCAGGTGCCAGTGTTGTTCTTGACAGCCAAGTCGATGAAAGAGGATAAAATTCATGGTTTCAAAATCGGGGCCGATGACTACATCACCAAACCTTTCAGTATCGAAGAATTATTGCTAAGAATTGAGGTTTTCTTACGGAGAACAAACCGAAACGATCTGGATCATGAATCTCATTTCGAGATTGGGAAGTATGCATTTGATTTCACCAACCTCAAATTGACCATAAATGGTTCGGAGAAAGGCCTCACGAAAAGGGAAGCAGAACTCCTAAAGCTTTTGTGTTTAAATCAGCAATCTGTTGTGAAAAGGGGTGATATACTCAATAGAATTTGGGGTGATGATGATTATTTCAATGGGCGAAGTCTGGATGTTTTTATTTCAAAACTGAGGAAATATTTAAGGGATGACCCCTCCATTGAAATTGCCAACTATCATGGAGTAGGGTTTAAGTTGGAGATGAGGGCTTAGGTATATCACTATCATAACATCATCACTCTGAGCGAAGTGCAACGAAGTGAAGAGTCTCTTAATTCCTCAAATTTCTGCCAATCTTCAATCAGACTCTTGAGTCATACTCCTTTCAGTTGCATTCCTTCAGAGTGAGGCTTCGTTTTATATGCGATCCGAACACAAAAAAGCGTGGAACTAAAAGTCCCACGCTTAGCATTAGGCTTCACAATCATCCCGCTAAACAGCGGGTTTTACCATTGGAGGTGCTATTTCGAAATCATCAATCTGGCACCTAAAATTATTCTGTTGTTGTGGTTTGAATCCATGAAGTTTAAAATGTACATGCCATTTTGAAGATCACTCACATCAATCAGTAGTTGATCTCTGCTGGCATTGTGCAATTCCATATACCTTACTTCTTTACCCATCATATCCAATATTTGCATCTTGATGTTCGCAGCATTGTTACGCTCATAATCCAGATTGATCAAGTTGGTTGCGGGGTTAGGATAAAGTTTATAGTCGATAAAGTATTCCTGGGCTATTCCGGTTTCTTCAATCACTTCAAGTGCAATACCAGTTTCTGTAGCTAATGCTGCGATGTTGAATGATTCACCAGCACCGTTTTCATTGATCACAAATGGGATATTAGTCTCTGGATCCATTGGAATACCTGGAATCTGAATGTTTAGGAAATACTCACCTGGAGGTACATTAATAAACCCGAAGTCACCGTTGTCAGTAGTTTCAACGTATTGAACCAATTCCAACTCTACTTCATCCTGGTTACCACGCTGCTTAGCCCTGGCCCTATTCAAAGAAACACCAGCCCTACGAACCCTTCTTGCGGCCAATGTTCTGCCACTTTCTTCATCTTCTTCCCTAACCGGTAAATCAATTTCCAAGAAACCACCGATTGTGCCATCACCCAAAGCAGGATCAAATGGATCTGGAATCTCGATCATATCAATATTAACTCCTGTCAGTACTTCCCTAAGGAAAAGCGTGTCCGCCTGAAGCCAGTCGTTTGTAGATTCCCAGTAAGTTTGAAGCACATCATCAGTAATACTTTCACCTGGACGACCGCGAAGAATAAAATCCCCTAAGACAACATCATTAAAGAAGTATTCTCCTGTGGTGGCATCCACAGCCACGGTGTCGAAAGGAACGAATGGAGTTCCTGGCTGCTGAATTTCATAAACGATCACGTCACCATCGGTCATTCTTGTGTCTGCTTTTGGATCAAGGAAAGCTGTTCCGAAAATATCTGTTACAGCCAGCACATTTTGGTTTCTACTTCTTACAGCAAGGTCTTCAAAAGCAGGGTTGGAGCTTGTAACCTGCAAGTAATAGATACCCATATTGTCAAAGTTGAGGTTATCTATAGTTAACTCCCTTGATGTAGCACCATCTACCGGAGTTCCAACGTCTGTCTCAGGTGTTCCTCTTCTTTTATAGTACCACTGATATTGGTTGCTGGCACCGGAAACCTCAAGTGAAAGTGTTTTAGAAGTGCCAATTTGTTCCCTCGCATCCAGCGTAGTACCAAACCTGTCCTGTACATCAAACTGAAAATTTAGTATGGCAAGATTTGGTTCGAAGTCACCAAAAGAAAGCTTGTTGCCTTTAACGTCCACATTTTCAATGTTAGTCAACCTTGAAATGTCAGGTAGACTTGTAATTGAGTTGTCAGAAATATCAAGATCCGTCAAGCTGCCTAAATCGGCAAGATCTTTTGGCATATCACCAACAAGGTTATTGTTCTTCAAACTTAGGCCGGTTACCCTTTGTGGGCTGTCAGATACAGTAACTCCAAACCAAGGTTGAGTTTGGTTTGAGCCGCTGATCCTACCAGATAAAGGTGCTGTACACCAACCTTCGTTATTCGTCCATTCCTGGCCTCCAAGTGCTTCGAAAATTCTACAAAGTGCAATCTCATCTCGTTCTAGTGAAGAAACCTTGAGTGAAAACGGTGCGGTGGTCAGCGTCAATTCAGCCACTAATTGACTGGTGACTTCAACCGTATATATTTCCTCACTGTCGAATGTCACATTTTCGACTGTTAAAGTAGGCCCAGTAGCGCCATCAACTACTTCACCATTTTCAGTTTTCCAAACGTAGATATTTGATGTACCAGTCACCGTTCTATCGATGGTTGTACTTCCATTAATCTGAACAAGCACATCACCTTCTTCCAAAACAACTTTCTGGGGACTGTAAATTATTCCCTGGACAGATGCACTACCCTCCAGGCTACCGAACTGTAAACGGTTAGAGCTTACATTCAGCACCAACTCTCTTTCCCCGAATGATGGGATATCTGTAATCTCATTATCAGATAGGTCAAGTGTGACGAGACTTTGTAGTGCAAGAACATCATCTGGCAATTCACCTATCAGGTTGTTGCCTGGCAGTTCGATCGCCGTGATTTGACCGTTTACAACTGTTACACCAAACCAGTCTTTTACCTGGGTTCCAGCAACCAGCCAATTGGTTTTGTTGATCCACCCAGAGCCGGCCAATGCATTGTATATAGCAACCAATACAAGGGAATCTGCTTCTGAAACCTTGGCATCAAAGGTTTTTTCCAACTTGTTCGAGATCAAACCAGTATTGCCAGCAATATCAAGATATGAACTTGCCAAAAGCTGTGCGCTATAAAGACCGCCAGTTGTTGGCAACAAATCGAGGTTATATACAACACCATCGGCTTGTTCATCCAACAAGAGATTCTCAACAGTACTATTAACTAATAAGAAATCTTCTACTACCAAACCTTCAATGGCTTCGCTAAATGTGAGCGTTACCGGCAGCCGGGTAAGCGGACTAATTACGGGTTCTATAGTGGTGGCTAGTGTGGCGGTTGGAGCAGTTTTGTCAATAGTAATCACAGGGCCTGCGACTGGCAGATCGGTGCTGATGGTCTTATCCAAACCTTCAGCATTTGCCAGGCTTAATGTTAGGGTGCCTTCACCAGTTCCGGTATTTGCGGTTACCGTATAAACTGTATTATCGGTGGTAGTGACAGCATTTTCGGTAGGAAAAGCCGGTCCTTCAGTTTCAGAAAATGTGTTGCCTTCTCCTTTTGTGAGTGTAAAATTCGAAGTAGAGAGGCCTTCCACTGCTTCGCTGAACGTAACTGTCCAGGAAACTGTAGCGGCATTTGTTCGGGTTTTGGCATTTTCGGGAAGGGCGATTGTGACTGTGGCATCAGTTGATACTACAACATTGGTTGCTAAATCATCAACTACAATGTTTGATGTGGCGGCACCTGTAGATGATGAGAAGCGAATCCAACCTGAAAATGTAGTTGGAACGCTGAACTGAGTATAGTCAGTAGAACTAATAGTTACAGTTTCCAATGTCTGGAACCCAGTAGTTTGACCTGAAGTAGAAAGTTGAATGTCCAGGTCAGCTGTGCCAGCCGTAGCTAATTTGGCATAAAAGGTAATGTTGGTAACGCCGGATATTTCAGGAGTTGTCATTGTAGCACCTACGAATGGGAACAGCATAGCATTTCCACTGCCACCTCTTGCATTCGCCGAATTAAATTCAGCATCATTGAGGTTCCAATCCGGCAAAGTGCCTGCATCGAAATTCTCAGTATATCCTTCAGCGGATGTAGCAACTGCAACATTTGTTTCAAAATCATCAATAAACATGTTAGTGGTTCCGGTATTCCAGGTGATCCTTATTGGGCCTGTATAAGGTTCATTAAACTCATGAACAAACTGCTCATAGGTCAGCGCCGTAGATGTTGCCTGCCCTAACAAAATGTTAAATGTTACGCCGCCATCTGCTGAGGCATGTACGTCAGCCGTAATTGACGGCGCACTGGTAAACCTTCGATGCCAAAAACTTAAATTATTGACACCGCTTAAAACCGGGGTCTCGATGTAGCTATCTGAAGCATTATTAATCGTTACGGATGTCCCCGCACCACCTCTGGCAAATGTAGACCCGGAGGGAGAGACATTATTGCCTTGCCAAGTTCCACTTGAGAGGGCCTGGTCTCCAGGAGTACTATTCAGGCCAAGAAATCCCTCTGAAAAACCATTAGCAGAAACACCATTTGACAGTGTGAATGTAGCATCACTATCGTCAGTCACAGTACCTCCATCATTCGTTTCAACTCTGATTGTATAGTTTGATCCTGCTGTATAATTGGCTGGATCAACGTACCAGCTAAATTCACCTCCCAGACTTTCAATGAGGCCATCGGCTATGAAAGTTGTGTTATCTGTAAAACCATCATTTGACGAATAGGCTACCAGCTCAGTGCCATTAGAAATACCAGTGGCGTCAAAAGTAATAGTGTAGCTGCCGCCAATTGTGATAGTTTCACCGCCATCGGGGGCTGTTACTGTTATTGATGGTGGTGTCACATTAAGCGCAAAATCATCAATAATGACATTGTTGCCGTTCCCGCTTGGTGTCTCTAACCTTACATACCCTGTAAATTCAGGAAATTCATTATTGAAGTATTCTGTATAGGCTGTAGTACTAACATTGATAGTTTCTAAAGTATTGCTGAAGTCTATACCATCGGTTGACGATTTAACAAGTATTGAAGGAGTACCTACGTCATCAAGCCTATAATAGAACTGTATATTATTAATGGATGATAGTTCAGGAGTAGTAATATGACCACCTAAAGCACTCAGTTGAACCGCATTTGGAGAGCCGTTTCGTGATTTGCCACTACCCGGGTTATGACTTAAAGTCCCACCATCTGTCCAATCAGTTGGAGTAGTATTTGTGTCGAAGTTTTCTGTAAAGCCATCGGCAGATGGAGCACTTGGTGTTTCAGCAAACTGAAACTCGAAGTCATCCAGGTAAAGGTCTGTTCCTGATGCATCATCAATTGATATTCTGATCTTACCCGTAAATGGGCTACCGAAATCGTGAGTTGGAAACTGCTCATATGTCTGATTATCGAAAGTCTGACTGGTGTAAATGGGAGTAAAATTAATTCCATCAGTAGATGTAGATATGTCATACGTTGCTCCTCCCATTCCTTCAGATACTACCGCCCTATAAAATGAAAAAGTCTCAACATCATGAAGGATAGGGGTTGTAATTGTTGCATTTGCAAACCGCTGTAATTGAAAATGATTAGAGCCAGAATTAGGGTTTGTTGATCGAACATCAAGTTCATTGGTATTCCACCCAACTGGTAAGTCCCCATTATTAGCTTCAAATCCTTCTGAGCTGTAATCTGAGTAGGTCACTGAGAAGTCATCCATAACCATACTGGCAGAGCTCACACACCTGATTTGGACGTTGCCGCTTGTTGCTGATCCGAATTCATATTCATAGAGCTGATAGGTGCCGGAGTTGGTAGTGATGTTGCCAGCATGTAGTTGGGTAAATTGTCCTCCAATATTAGAATATACCTGAAAGCCAGCGTTTCCTGGTGGAGTGTCTGTTCTGTATTGAAAAGATATTTTCTTAACATTTAACATCTCAGGGCTTGTGAGTGTGGTAGAAGGCCCTGTGATAATTTCGGCATAGCTACCTGAATAAGCCTTAGATGCGTTGTTGACATGACCAAAAGAACCGCTATATGTCCAATAGAAGGATCCACTTTCAAAATCTTCAGTGATTTGGGATTCCACTTGTGCCATTGCTGGATAAGTAAAATCATCAATCAATAAAACCCCGGATGTTGTGGTTCCTGTAGCAATTTGAATTCTGATTTTACCCGTGAAAGGAGAACCAAAAGTTATGGTAGCGCTCTCATTTGTAAAGGTTGAGCTTGTTGTGCTTACTGTTCCTTCTGTCGTCGAACTTGAAAAATCATCAGTTGATGAAATGATGTCAAATACGAAGGTTGAGCCATTGAAATGGCGGTAATAAAAAGTAAAACTTGTAACCCCTGTTAATTCTGGTGTTGTCAGGTGGTTACCGACACCAAATCCCAATTGTACAGAAAATGTACCATCACTTGTATTTGAGAAACTAGAATTAACATTGGCGTTTAAACCAGTCCACCCCTCTGGCAGAAAATTGTCATCAACAAAAGTTTCTACTGTTTGACCAATTGCACTAAATGTGGTGGTCAGGGCAATCAATATTCCATAAATCTTTTTCATCGTAAAGCCTATTTGTTCAATCATCCTCTAAGTTCATCAGGTGAACAAATGGCTTCAATACCGTATCGAGGGTATTTTGACTAAGTAATGGTACTGATTATGGGGCTTTGAGGTAAGGGTAAGTTGGTATCTATTGAGAATTTCAAGAGAGCATAACCCAAAGATGGTTCATGTGCAATACTTTACCTTTTTTCCTTTTTGGCTTTGATAGAAAACAGCATAACCTACCCTTTGACCATTGAGATTGGAGATAATCGTCAGCATCCCATGTTAAGGCTGAATCATGCGGGTTCTTGATTTCTGCTTTAATCCATCTCTTAATTTTCTTGGTCCAATCGTCAAAAGTATCGGTCTGGACATATCCAATCATGGCGGCATGATTGACATTTTTGCCATGCCTTAAGTTCTTAAAACGCTCAATTCCACCTGAATTTTTGATTCGTTCGTCTTTCTTGTATTCACCTATTACATACTCCTTCTCTCTGATTTTTGGTAAAGTTGAGCTAAGACGTTTTGCTTCAAATTTTACCAGAGGAAATTCTTCACCACTTTTATCGTATGTCTGTGCATATGCATAAGTACCAAAAGCTGCGAAGTCTGTAGAAGTATTCTTTTTGGCATCCTCTTCGTTTTGATGTTGAAAGAAGAAAGGATATTCGGGTGGTTTTTTAAAACCCAATTGCTTACACAATTCATTTGTAAGATGGTTTTCATTATAATCCTTTTTCCCTTCAAAATCCTGTAAGACAAATGTGACGAAATCAAAAACTATAGAAATAATTCTACCATCAGGGGCACTGGTTAGTACACCAAAAGCATTGTTACCGACGTACTCCACTATTTGCCCTGTTTATAGAGGTCATTAAATGTTTTGTCAGCATCACGAATGGCTATTGATTTCAACCAATATCGCTTTTGATTGGGTTTATACAGAAGAATAACGTTCTTATGATAAACCCTAATAATTCGCTTCACCCAAAGATTGAAGGAAATCTGGTGATCGATAAGTTCCTTTAACTTTTCCTCAACGCCTTCTAATGTTTCAGGAATTTTGATTTCAGGCTCACTCCCCAAGATGAATGGATACGCTATAAACTCCTTTCCAACAATAGCATCAAGAGGTTTGAAGTTATCATAGATGGAGTTGAGTATCCTGCAATAAACATTACCAAAGGTTTTTAAATCGTTTTTCTCTACAGCATTAAGTATTTCACTTTTTTCTCCTTCCTTTCTAAATCCTGAATAATATTCTGAAATATCTTCCAGTAAGAGTTTTTCAATCTTGTCATATTTTACTTTTGGATATGGCAAAGAAAGTATATCCCCTTTGAGAGGAACTCCCTCTCTTGATGTTAGAACTTGACCGCTTAAAAGCCACATTAACGGAACACTCTCATTTTCTTTCAAGTACTCTCCTAATTCTTGTAACTCTGACTTGTCACTTTCCGGTGCATGAATACCAATAACTTTATCTTTAAAAGTCAAATAACTATCACTATACTCCACAGGAATTTTTGTCCCAGTAACACTCTCTTTAATAAGCAAATGAGGAGGTTTAAAGATTTCTTTGCTTGTCTTAGCTGACCGATAGAAAAATTGGATCTCACAAGTTTTGGTTTTTACAATTCCATCTTCAGTAAAATCCCTTGTTTCAACAGATGGATATCCTGTAATCCAATTTGCCTCATGTTTTGATTTTAGATCCGTTAGTTCTTCTTCTTCTTTCTTACTTAATACATCCAACTCAGACAAGGCATGAATTCTTTGAATACTTCTTGCAGAAACGGATTCTATCCAGCCTTCTCCAACTTTCCACCCGCTTGACTTGACTTTTTCCTCTATGTAAGAGTCCAGAGAAGGAACACCATTTATTTTTTCTGCAAGATTAGAAAGTCTCCCCCCTCCCAAGAAATTGGCTTGCCATATTCCTGGTATTGATAGTGCTTTGTCATATGGAGTAGAGTGAATATCATAGTGATCTATTTCAAACTCAACTTTTTCACTTGATGCTTTCGTTCTTCTAAAAATAAGGTGCTGAATAGCTTTTTCCTTTGGCTCTTTCTTTTCTGCAAAAACCGCAACAACTGCTGGTTTTGCACTTGAGCTGCTACCAATAAAAAGTTTGGCTCTTAATGGGGTAAAGTCAAAAATTGATTTGAAATAATTCCCTTTTAACAAATACCTCCGAAAGTTCTGAACTTTATTGTTGTATAGTACGGGTCCGGATGGCAATATTAGGCAGCTATTCCCTTCCTCTTTTAACAGTTTGAAAGATTGCTCTAAAAATAACAAGGCGATCTGTTTATCTGGTACAGATGGTCTTTCATTACTTTCTCTGTTAGAAACTTCATCTACTTTTTTTGCCCATTGTGTAAGCGCAGAATCGAACGGTGGATTGCCAATTATAAGATCAAAATCATTTGGTAATCTTTTTTCGTGAAGCATCTGAAAAAAGTCGCCTTGATGAAGATTATTGTTGATCAGGTTATCAAAATGAACATTTCTCCAGATTTCTTTTGGCGAGAGCGCATCCAAAAGGGCAAGCCCTAAGCTAAAATAGGTTAGTGTGACAGCCTCATGTTCGAGATCGCACCCATAAATACTTTGTTTTAACAATTCTTTGATTTCAGGGATGTCCTTTTTTGTTGGTTTCTCCCAATTGTGTTGTATGCGCCACCATTGGATCATCCTTTTGTAAGCACCAACCAAAAAAATTCCTGAGCCACAAGCGGGGTCCAATACCTTAAATTGCTCCCGAGGGTGATTTAGGGGCATACTCTGATCAACGAGGAATTGTACAAGATAAGGAGGTGTGTAAACCACACCTTTCTTTTTTTCACCATCCTCATTGACAAGGAAATCCTCATAAATATGACTTATTAATTCAATTGGTAAGTAGTTGAACTGATAAAGACGCCATAATGACATTTGACCCAGTCCATGTTTTGAAGAAGGAAAAATGGATGTGTCTCCTCTGACAAAATGCTGGAACACGGTTAGGTCTAACTTTTTCAACTCCTTTATTTCCTGACCATCCAAGGAGAAAATCTGACCATTAAAATGCTCTTGACTGGAAAGCTCATTTAGCATTTCAATGAAGATATCTGGTCTATTCAATAATCCTTCAAGTGTGGGGTCTTTAGGATTGTAGCTTTTATAAAATTCATCTGGGTTTAATGCAGTATTTCCTTCTTCATCCTTACGCTCCTCCAAATATTTTAATAGGATAAGCATCATTAGAATTCGCTTTACTAAACCAGCTTTTTTGGAGCCAACGTGTTCAATAATGTGAGTCTTAGTATTTTTCAGATGGCTCAATAACTGCTCATAAGCACTCTGTCCATATTTGAAGTTGTTACCTGCTTCAGATTCCCAAAATAATCCCGAATCGAAACGCCTGGCGTGATATTGATTGATTTGTTCCTGTATACCGCCTAATAGATCAATTACGTCATGCGGTTTTGTAATAAAATCTGAGGTATCCTGATCCCATTGAGGCTTTAAACCGCAATTGAAAACTAAGATTTGTGAGGAGCGGAAAATAAAGCAAAAAGGAACTATTCCAGCATTCCACAGGCTATGATGAATATCGGCTTCATCACTGTTTAGTTCAGTTGAATCATAGATGTAGACTTGTGGTCGGGGAGGCTGAGTTTCGGTATCAAAATATCTGAAATAAACAGCTTTAGCGTTGAAATACTCTGCCTGTTCTAACGACAATCTAATATACTCATCTGCCTCACGATCTTTTTCTGAGACCCATTTTAGACCACTGGAATCCTCACTCATTCCAAGGGACTGTATAGCTTTTACTAAAGATATGCTGTCATCAGTGGGCATACCAAATGAATAAGATTGCCGTTTTTTCTTGTTTTAACTCCTTTTTGATCTGTAGTGGGATATACTGGATTCGAACCAGTGACCTCTTGCCTGTCAAGCAAGCGCTCTAAACCAACTGAGCTAATACCCCTTTTTTGAGCCATCAAATATAGAGAGGTTTCGGCAACGCTGGAATAATCATGGTTGCCTTTTATGTAGATATCTCTTTTATTGCTTTAAAACGAAAATACATGAAAAACCTAACCATAATTTTGATCGCAATTTGTGCAGCATGCGGAACAACCGAAAGAACTGATCAGCAGGCCTCAATGCTTGAAGCCAACCAGGAGTGGGATGCCAACAAAAAAATTGAAGAGCTTGGGATCGAATTGTATGATGCACCTCCACCGGTTGCCAATTATGTCAATGCTGTACGATCTGGCAACTTGATGTTTTTAGCCGGGAAAGGCCCCAATAAACCAGAAGGCGGTTATGTGACCGGAAAAGTCGGGGTGGACTTGACAGTAGAGGAAGGTTATGAAGCTGCAAGGCTGACGGCCATTGCACAGCTTTCAGTATTGAAAACAGAACTTGGGGATTTAAACAAAGTCAAACGCATAGTCAAAGTTCATGGTATGGTCAATTGCGATTCAGATTTTGGCAATCAACCTGAAGTTATCAATGGATTTTCTGACCTGATGGTTGAAGTTTTTGGTGACAAAGGCAAGCATGCCAGGGCCGCTGTTGGCATGGGTTCATTACCCCGAGGAATTGCGGTTGAGGTTGAGGTGGTCGTAGAGGTTGAAGATTAACCTGACGGCCCACTCATTACAACCCGTTTTTGTCAATTAAGTAAATTAAAGCTGCCATGGTAGCTGCACCCATGTGCAGTTCCCGTTCATCGACCTTATCAAAGGTATCAATATCCGTATGATGGTATTTGAAATACCGTTGATCATCCGGTTTGAAGCCGATTAATGGCACATTTTGAGATTTAAGTGGGCCGATATCTGCTCCACCACCACCAGGTTCGAAAACGTAGATACCGAATGGCTCAAATAGGCTTTTCCAGGCTTGAACCCGTCTCAGGGTGCGTTCGTCCATATCCAAAGTAAATCCCCGAGGTGTGAATCCGCCCCGATCAGATTCCATAGCTGCAATATGTTTTTCATTATTTTGTTCAGCCATCCTGGCATACTCCCGCCCACCCCGTAGTCCGTTTTCTTCATTCATAAACATAACAGCCCTGATGGTTCTTTTGGGTTGGTAGCCAATGGCCTTCAGTGCCCTCAATACTTCAATTGATTGAACACAACCTGCTCCATCATCATGGGCCCCTTCACCGACATCCCATGAATCAAGGTGTCCACCAACCGCGATATATTCGTTCGGAAAATCAGAACCGGTTAACTCACCAATTACGTTGTATGAGAGTTTTTCGCCAAGCATTTGAGCATTGGTTTGAAAATGGACTTTCAAATCGGGCTCCTGATTTAAAAGAACACTTAAGCGGTCAGCATCTTTTGTACTAATAGCTACTGCAGGTATTTTCGGCACATCATCTAAATACCTTGTTGCTCCTGTGTGTGGGTGATCATCAATATTTGGAGTAAGCGACCTGACAATAACCCCTGAGGCTCCAAACTTAGCTGCTTCACCTGGCCCAGCCCTTCTTTGATCGCCAGCCATACCATATGCTGCAAAAGTATTTACGGAAGTTGGGTCCATCCTTCGGTTAAAAAAAACAATGTTACCCTTGATTTTGTCTTCCCCAATCTTCAAGAGGTCAACAAAATTTTTCACCTCAATTATATTTCCGGTAACGCCATCAGGCCCTGTACCTACCGTGTTGCCAAGTGCTATAATATCTAATTCAATACCTCCGAATCTTTCGGAGTTCAAGATTCTACCATTAGCTCTATTGCCCCTTTTCCAATTTGGCACCATCACCTCTTGCAGATAAACCGAATCAAAGCCCAGTTGCTCCATCGTCTCTTTTGACCAATCAACCGCGGCTGCTGCCCCGGGTGAGCCAGTTAACCGGTTCCCAATTTCTTGTGTAAGGAACCGCAGTTGCTCATAAGCCTGGCCATTAGCCAATATTTCATTGTAGATGCGTTTGAGCATTTCGCCATCTGACTGGCCCAACAATGGCACTGACCACACAGAGAAAATGATAATCTGAAGCAATTTTTTCATTTTAAAATCATTTAACCGAAAAGATAATGCCTTTTAATATTTTGCATATTCAAGAGAGAAATGAAAGAAGATAAGGCTTACT
The DNA here is from genome assembly GCA_040222875.1 of Cyclobacteriaceae bacterium. GTDB lineage: Bacteria > Bacteroidota > Bacteroidia > Cytophagales > Cyclobacteriaceae > JAJCYL01. The sequence goes on from JAVKCG010000053.1 coordinate 236,332, forward strand.
TAAAATACTTGCTCACCGAAGACATTTATGTAATAGAAGAGCAGGACACCGAGTTGCAGAATCAGGTTGCTGAAGAAAGAGCAAGTTACGTTGCTGATAAAAAAAATGCGGAGCCAAGGAGCGGTGTGCTCATCGTTTTAAGTGATGCCTCAGAAAAGCAAAGTAGCACCCTAAAGAAGTTGTTAGGAGCCATAAAGGCAACGGACGCTGAATTTTCCGATAAATTGGATGTGAGCTCAAATCACCTCCATTATTTGGTTTTTTCTGATAATTATGGAGGAGCAAAATATGAGATTCAATCCAAAGATGGATACTCAATTATAGCTTCCGACTCAATCAAAACTTTAGATGACGATGTACCAGCAAAAATGAAGTTATGGGCAGCGTTAAAGAAATTGTTTAAAGTATAAAGTTTGAAATCGCTGTTGCCCTTGAATCAATTGTCCTTCAATAAATTAATGGAACCTTTTCGGAAATGGGTGAGGGTAGGTTTACTCTCTATTCTACTGAACTTTATAGGCATTGCATCCTCAATTTCCGTTGACTTAAGTTCAGCCAATTTTAGATACAAATATGATCCAGAATGCGAAGTCCGAATTCAGCATCAATTGGAGTTCGCGGCTGAAATGTACCAGGTGCATTTTAAAATTATCCTAAAAGAGGATAGCATTACAGACTACACATTTGAGGTCTTTACGCAGGCAGGGTACATCGATAATTCTGCGGAGGCTGCTTCGGGTGAAGCTATTTCACCTAATTCGAGAAAAGGAAATACACACTTTTTTTCGCATCAATTTCCGGATGATAGCAGCTTGAACCTTATTGTTTTGGCAGTTTCAAACCCTGATTTGGAGCAGCCCTATTATTATGATATTCCAATTGGAATCATAGTCAATTTTCAGCCTCCAGGTTTTCTATTGTCAAAAAACGGCGCATTGCTATACGAGGAATTTGTACAAGAAAACGACTCAATAGCAGCTGATAAAACCGTTTGGGCATATCAATACCCTGATATCTTTCCGGCCGCATTACCACCCATTGCTGAGCCGACAACTGTTCCGGAAAACCTACAGATTCAGTCAGTGCGTCAAATGAATAGGGGTTTGAAAATTGAGAATGATAAATTCTATTTTATCCAAAGTGATACGGTTTCGTTTTCTGGGCGCACCGTAATTGGAGCTCCGCAATTCTATCCCCGCCTGGCAAAAATTGAAAATGTTGTAGAACCCTTAATCTATATCAGCACAAAAAGTGAATTTGATCAGGTGGTCAATTCTGCGGATCTGAAAAAGGGTTTTGATGCATTTTGGTTGAATGTTGTCGGATCAAAAACCAAGGCGGCTCAAATGATCAGGTATTTTTTTAGACAGGTCGCTTTTTCAAATCAATATTTTACCAATTACAAGCAAGGCTGGAAAACAGATATGGGGATGGTGTTTATCATTTTTGGAGTACCCGATTTGGTTAAGCGGACGGCTGCGACAGAGACATGGTATTATAACGATGGGCTGAATGAATCAAGCACTGTTTTCACTTTCCATAAAATCAAGAATATCTTCACACCTCACCACTATGAGCTGGAGCGATCAGATGCTATAAAGCAAGCTTGGTTCCAGCAGGTAAACCGATGGAGAAAAGGAAGAATATAAGTAAGCTAAACAAATTTTATAAGCCAGCCCGCAGCAATGACGACATCATTTTTGGTCGCCACGCTGTATTGGAGGCCTTGAAGGCAGGTAAAGGACTGGAAAAGCTTTTTATTCAAAAAGGGACTTCCGGCGACAGTCTCAATGAGATAAAAACCCTGGTAAAATCCTCGGCAACACCAATGTCACCAGTGCCGATTGAAAAGCTTAACAGGCTTACTAGAAAAAACCATCAAGGCGTTGTAGGCATACTGTCATTGATTGAATATTCATCGCTGCACCATATAATTAGCAAGTGTTTTGATGAAGGCCGAAACCCTTTGGTTGTCATTCTGGATCAAATAACAGACGTTCGAAACCTGGGCGCTATTGCCAGGTCTTCAGAATGTGCTGGTGCGGACACCATCGTTATACCTACTGTCGGCAGTGCCCAAATAAATAGCGATGCCATCAAGACTTCTGCTGGTGCATTGAACCACATACCTGTTTGCAAGGAAAACAACCTTTACGAAACCTGTCGATACCTAAAAGACAGCGGTATACAGTTGGTAGCATGTACTGAAAAAAGTACAACCAGCTATTATAAAGCTGATTTGGCAGGGCCGGTTGCCTTGATCATGGGCTCAGAAGAAACCGGTATATCAAATCAGTTGTTAAAAGTTATTGATCAAGAGGTGAGTATACCGATGCATGGTAAAATTGGGTCATTGAATGTGAGCAATGCTGCTGCGGTGATGCTATTTGAGGTGCTGAGGCAACGCGGGTAACACAAAAAAAACTATAACGTCTACTTTTAGACAAAGCCACTCCAGGAAATCGGATATCCCCACATTAGTCAATACAATCTTCAAATAATTAAATAACTGCTCCAAATACTCAATATTGAGTATTGCGGTTGGTTGGTGTAATTACGTCCTTTAAGAAGGGTTACTAACAAACTAACTCAATTATGGGACAACTTCTTCGACGATGCTTACCATTATCATTCCTATTAATACCGTTGTTTGCAAATAGCCAGACTAAGCTGAATGATGTCTTAACTGCAAATCATGATGTCAAATTTATTAGAGTAAGTGAAGACGGAACAAGAGTTATCTATTTGGAAGGGCATGGTTCCCTGCTTCAGCCAAATGAATTATATACTGTACCTATTACTGGTGGCAGTGCGGTAAAACTCAATGGAACCCTTGTTGCCGGAGGTACTGTGGGCGTTGGAACAACTCCTTCCCTAGATCATTTTAAGATTAGTCAAAATAGCGCAAGTGTTGTTTATATGGCTGACGAGGATACAGACGATGTAGTAGAACTATATAGTGTGCCCATTGCTGGTGGTACACCTACTAAACTTAATGGAGGTTTAGTTTCAGGTGGAAATGTCATTGCCTTTGAAATTAGCAGCGATAACAATACAGTGTTTTATAGAGCAGATCAAGATTCAGATAATGTAATTGAACTTTACTCTGCACCTATCGGAGGTGGTGCCTCAACAAAACTGAATCAGGCATTAGTGGGCGATGAAGATGTTACTTTTTTCAGGGTTAGCCCTGATCTTAACACCATAGTGTACTCGATCACTGACAATGGGGCAGCAAATATTTATAGTGTGTCTTCTGGTGGTGGCTCATCCACACTTTTGAACGACGCTTTACTAACTAATGAAACCATAAATGGGTTTGTCATATCAGCAGATAACGCCCGAGTAGTTTACTACCTAAGTAATTTTATTGCAATGACTCATGAATTATTTAGTGTTCCAATTGGAGGAGGAACTACCGTAAATCTCAATGGCACTTTGGTTGCTGGAGGTGCCGTTTCACTCGCCAATCCCATTCCGATTAGTCCTGATGGAAGCACTGTGGTTTTTGCTGCTGATAAAGACACAGACGAGGTTGTGGAACTTTATAGTGTCCCTATTACTGGAGGATCACAGACTAAATTAAACGGCATTATGGCCTCAGGAGGTAATGTTTTTAACGATTTTGAAATAAGGGCCGATGGTGCAAGAGTAATTTTTAGGGCAGATCAGGATATTGATGAAGATTATGAGCTATACAGTGTACCAATCGGAGGTGGTGTTCCAGATAAACTCAACGATGCACTAACAACCGATGGAGACGTGGGTCAATTTCTTGTAAGCCCGGATGGAAACAATGTAGTTTACTACGCCGATCAGGATACCGATCAGACTTTTGAGCTATATTCAGTATCATCTGATGGTGGCGGCTCTCCAACCAAACTCAATGCGACTTTGGTTTCAGGAGGAAATGTTTCAGCCAATGACTTTCAAGTTAGCCAAGACAATAGCACCGTAGTTTATTTGGCCGATCAGGAAACGGATGGAGTCAATGAGCTTTTTGCTGTACCCATTGGAGGAGGCACAACTACTAAATTGAATGGTGCACTGATCTCTGGCGGCGCTGTTTTGGATGATTTTCTAATAAGTAGTGACGGAAGTCAGGTGGTTTACAGAGCAGATCAAGATACCGATAATGTTTTTGAGGTTTTTAGTTCATCCCTAACCGGCCCACCTGGAGAAACAGTCTCCGAATCAGATTCTTTAGCACTTGTGGCACTCTATAATTCTACGGATGGTGCAAATTGGCTTGATAATACTAATTGGTTGCAACCAGCTCAAAATGTTGGAAGTTGGACTGGTGTTGCAGTGGATGCCGGAAGGGTTACCCAACTCGATTTGAATTCCAACAACCTGATCGGTCCGATACCTGCTGAAATTGGAGATCTAACGGCCCTGACTTTTCTCAGCCTTTGGACTAATAATCTTTCAGGATCGATACCCGTTGAATTGGGCAACCTAACCAACCTGACCTTTCTGTCGATTCAAACTAACGCCTTGACAGGAACGATACCTGCTGAATTGGGAAACCTTAACCAATTGACAGTATTCTCGCTACACACAAATAATCTTTCAGGGTCTATTCCAACAACCCTTGGCAATCTCACACAATTGATCCAACTCCTGATATCTAATAACCAATTGACTGGTTCAGTTCCTGTTGAATTGCAGAATTTGACTCTTCTAAATGATTTATTTATCGGACAAAATGAACTTTCAGGATCAATACCTTCTGAATTAAGCAATCTTACAAATGTTGATGACTTCAATTTTGAAATGACCCAACTCTGCGAACCCTCTGATGGTGCTTATCAAACCTGGAAAAGCGGCGTTATAACATATGATGGCACTGATGTTATTTGTGATGATATTGGTGTTTTACAGGCAGATTCGCTTGCTCTTGTTGATCTGTATACTAGTACCAATGGTGGAAATTGGTCAAATAACACCAATTGGCTGCAGGTAGATGTCCCAGTAAATTATTGGTGGGGTATTACGGCTTCAGGCGGAAGGGTGACCGAAGTCAGGCTTAATGATGACAACGACCTCGATAATGAATCTGATGGAAATGGTCTGATAGGGACTATTCCGATAACTATTGGCGATTTAAATGCCCTGGTAACTTTAGACTTGAGCGGTGGTTTTGGTTTAAGCGGAACAATTCCCACTGAAATCGGTAATCTATCAGGTCTTACAAAATTGACCATTTTTAATCAATCATTATCCGGTAATATTCCTTCTGAGATTGGGAATTTAACGGCGCTTCAGACTTTGGATTTTAGGGTCAACCAACTTTCGGGTAGCATTCCTTCCGAAATAGGCAATCTTACCAGCCTCAGTTTTTTACTCTTAGGACGTAATCAATTAACTGGAAGCATTCCTACAGAAATACAAAATTTGACCTCACTTGGATGGTTTTCGGTTGGTAATAATCAACTTTCAGGTATTATTCCGACGGGTATCGGCAATCTCACTGGATTATTTAATCTGGGATTAAGCAACAATCAATTTACGGGAGCTGTTCCTACGACTTTCCAAAACCTAACAGGAATTGACAAATTAAATATTTCCAACAATCAACTTGATGCATTGCCAGATCTATCAGTGCTCAATCCATCTCAGTTTGATGTAAACGACAACAATTTTGAGTTTCCAGAACTCATACTGAACATTGCAGATATTACTACATATGACCCACAAAACAATTTTGGTTCAGAGCAAGTGCTCAGTCCAACGAATGGGCAGAATATCAACCTGAATGCAAATCCTGAGATTGACGGTGACAATACCTACCAATGGTTTAAAGATGGTATTGAAATTTCAGGGGCTACCTCACTGCTTTATAACATTCCGTCATATTCGGTTGCCGATGATGGCTTGTACTTATTGGAAATCACCAATCCGAATGTTCCAGGTCTCACGCTGACAAGTGCCACAATTGCTGTAGGTGTACAATTACCGGTAACAGATCCACCAGCAGATGTAACTGCTTCACTTACTAGCGAATCTGGGGTAGCCATTCGTTTTCAGGATGCTAACGAAGATGAAACGGGCCATATCATACAACGATCTGAAGGAACACCTGACAGCTTTACACAAATCGGTACTACTGGAGCAATTGAAAAACCTGTAGATTTCATTGACAACAGGAACTACTATGCCACTTTCTTTGATACAGGGTTAAACCCCAGTACGACCTATTATTACCGGGTAGCTTCAGAGCAAAGTGGGATAGCATCGACATATTCAATTATTATTTCTATAACTACGCCCGCTACACCAACGCCGTTTGAAAGAATTACCACGGGGCCGGTTGTGAATGATGTTCTCGCAGCTAGGTATGCCGGTCACTGGGGCGATATTGATGGTGACCTTGATCCTGATTTAATGACATTGGGATGGGCCATCGAGGGTTCGGGATGTACAATCTGTAGCAGGACAGAAAAAAGTCTGTTTCAAAACAATGGAGATGGCACATTTACCAAAATTTTCTCTGGAGATATCACTCAAGATCAGTTCAATGGTAGAGCCGGGGCATGGGGAGACATGGACAACGACGGTGATCTTGATTATGTGGAGGCACCAACTAATGGCGGTGCCACATTAAATGGCACTAATCCACTTATTCTCTACAGAAATGATGATGGAACTTTTACGAGAGAAATACTCCTACAAAATACAACGTTTGGAGGTTTTGAAAATGCTGCCCTCGCAGACTTTGACAATAACGGATACCTGGATCTCTATTCAGATGGTGTCATCATGTTCAATCAGGACGGGTCTAACTTTATCGAAAACCAATTTATGGGTACGCCCAATACCATTGGGCCAGGGGTTTTGGCAGCAGACTTCAACGATGATGGACTGGTGGACCTAATGATTTTCGGCGATGCAGCAACTGAGCTTTATGAAAACACGGATGGATCTAACTTTTCACTTGTCGGAGGTTTATTCACCGAAGTGCCTGGGGCCAGGGCACTAGTGGCAGCTGATTTTGATAATGATGGAGACCTTGACATCGCAACTGGCCGGAATAATTCAGAAGATATTCCGCTTACATTCTATAGAAATGATGGCAATTTCTCCTTTGTATTAGCTACTCAAATCTCGGCATACGAGACTAACAGGGGATTGATGACGGCTGACGTCGATAATGATGGGGATGAAGACCTCATTGCAGTGAATGTCAGGCCTACTGGAGTTAATACGACAGGTAAATCAACAATCTTTTACAATAATGGGACTGGTGACTTCAGTTTTACCGAACTCTCGTCAGTGGAGAGCACTTTCACAACCGCCAATAACACATTTCAGGGAGGGTCCATTGCTGATTTTGATAATGATGGCTTTCAAGACATTTTTATATCAAGTGGCTTTGTTGATGCCGACCCAGTTGCCCTTTATCGAAATCAGGCAACTTCAGGTAATAACTGGATTAAACTCAAATTAAATAGTACTGTAAGTGCCCCCGATGGCGTTGGTGCCAAGGTAGACATTACAGCTGGCCCAATCACCAACCACAAACAAATTATGACGACCAATGGAACCTGGGCTGGAAATGAGCAAGTGGCACACTTTGGGTTGGGGGGGCAAGCCACGGCTGACTATACAATCACATGGCCTTCTGGGCATGTTCAATCTGCTACTGGAGTTGCGGCTAATCAATTTTTGGAGCTCACCGAGGAAGGTAGGTTTATTGACTCACTAGCATTGGTTGCGCTTTATCAATCAACAGATGGTGCTAACTGGACTGATAATTCCAATTGGTTAACTGGAGATATTAATACCTGGTTTGGAGTTACGGCAGGGATTGCTCCAAACGGCAGAGTTACAGAAATTGATTTTAGCGCAGCCGACAATGGTCTAAACGGAGTCCTTCCAGATGAAATTGGAAACCTAACTGCCTTGCAGATTCTCAATTTTAGATCCAACGCAATCTCAGGATCAATACCGTCTACAATTGGTAATTTAACCAATTTGACCACAATAAATCTAGGCTTTACGAACATCAATGGGTCAATTCCACCAGAAATTGGTGACTTAACAAATTTGGAAAACCTTTTTCTACTTGAATTGCAATTGACTGGTTCGATACCAACTACCATTGGCAATTTAACTAACCTTCAGAATTTATCACTTGGAGCAAATTCTGTTTCGACTCTGACAGGAACTACCTATCCACTAAGCGGTGAGCTCCCAATTGAAATGGGAAATTTAACCAACCTCAATGCTTTAACCATTGGTGAAAATAGTTTTACAGGGCCCATTCCTAATGAGCTCCTAGCACTAACTAATCTTTCAATTTTATCGATTCAGGGAAATAATTTTACATCTCTTCCTGACTTCTCCTCTAATGGACCTTTTAGCGTGTTCTCAGTCTCCAACAACCTATTCACCTACGAAGATTTAGAACCCAATATTTCAGTAATCACTGACAACACTGGTCAAAAGCCTTTTGGTGAAGCTCAAATTATCGAAGTTGAAGAAGGTGGATCAGCTACACTAAGTTTTACTGTAGGCGGGGACAATAACACTTACCAGTGGCGAAAGAATGGTACAGACGTAGCAGGAGCAACTACCAACACCCTTGAACTGACCAACTTTGTGGCAACCGATGCGGGGCAATATGTTTTAAATGCCTTCAATAGCGTGGTTGATACTGTGGTAGCTTCTGCCCCTGGCGGAGATCTCCAATTGGTCAGTAATGCGATTACAGTTTCATTAGCAGCACCTACCACCGTAATTGCAAGTGACTCTCTGGCACTAGTAGCACTATATGACAGCCTGGATGGCCCCAACTGGATAAACAATACTAACTGGCTACAGCCCAATCTAAATGTCGGCGAGTGGTTCGGAATTACTATTGCTGACGAAAGAGTGACCCAAATTCAATTGCCCAATAATGGCCTGGTGGGTAAGGTTGGCCCTGGTATCATCTCTCTGGCGGGCTTGAACAAACTTGACCTATCCAACAATGAAGTAGACTCAATTCCTGATCTTTCAAGCATTGAAACTCTTGATACATTATTTGTTGCTGGCAATAGGCTTGAGTTTGATGACTTAATACCTAACGCCAGTATCGATCAACTCACAGTTTCACCCCAGGCCAATGTGGGTGTAGAGCTTGATACCGTAGTCTTGGCCACCAATAACTTTAATTATCAAATTGAAGTTCGTGGAACGAATAATTCTTATCAGTGGATTTTTAATGGAGAACCACTGGAGGGGCAAACTACAGATAACCTTCAGTTGACTGCCGCCACAGTTCCTGATGAAGGAGATTATCTTTTGCAAGTCACCAATGAGGCAGTTCCGGGGTTAACAATAGCATCAGAAAACCTTAAAATCTTAATTAGAACACTGGCCCAGGATAGGGCCGTCCTTACGAATTTGTTCAATGGCCTGGGCGGGTTTGAATGGACCGCCAGGGCCAAGTGGCTTAGTGCGGATAGCCTCAAAAACTGGTTTGGAATTACAGCTGATACGCTGAAGGTAACCGGAATCAGCTTACCGGCAAATAACTTAAAAGGGTCATTGACAGAAGCAATGCTTGATCTGCCGGGGCTGACCACGCTTAACTTAAGCGGTAACGAAATTTTGTCAATACCGCAGCTAGAATTAACCATAACAACAGCAAATTTTGTAGATAATAGGCTTGAATTTGGATCTATCGAACCCAATCTGGGTCACGATGGGTTCACATTCATCCCTCAAAATGAAGTGCTTGAGGAAAACGACATACTGGTTGAACTAGGCGAAAGTGCCACTATTGACCGAACTGTAACCGGAACAGCAAACACGTATACCTGGTTCCGTGATGGTGCTGTGGTAAATAGTGAGACAGGCCCAACGCTGACATTGGACAACATTCAAATTGAGGACGAATCATCGTTTAATGTTCAAGTAAACAACGACCTGGTGGAAGGGCTGACCTTAAGCTCAACATTTTTCGAATTGAAAGTCTCGTCGCTTGTACGGGACAGCCTCGCCCTTGTGGCGATTTATAATGCTATGGGCGGAGAAAACTGGACAAATAGTGCCAATTGGCTTGCTGGTCCATTAAGTACCTGGGCAGGTGTAACAATAGAAAACAACAGGGTGACTGGCCTCAATTTGTCAAACAACAACCTTATCGGGCCTGTACCAACAGCCATCAGGGATATTGCTTCGCTCACCACACTTGATCTATCAAATAATGATATTACCAGGTTCCCAAACGTCAGCAGGTTAACAGGTCTGACTACGCTTGATATTACGGGTAACGAGTTAGGTTTTGGTGACTTCGAACCTAACTTGAACATTACAAATTTCGATTTTGAGATACAGAGAGAATTCGGTGCGTTATTTAATGGCCGTTTTCCCGTAGGGTCTGACTTTGATACAACTATCGTGATCTCCGGGACCCAAAACCAATATCAATGGTTTAAAAGGCGCCGAAGGGCCCCACTTGAAACTGTGACCCCAGTACTTGGAGCAACCTCACCCGAATTGATTATTGAGGAACTCAACTTTGAAACCATGGGCGTTTACCATCTCGAAGTTACAAGCCCATTGTTCCCTGATGTGGTGGTTAGAAGCCAACCACTTAGATTATTTGCCATTACCGATATTTTTGGCACAGCCTTTATTGACCCGGTAGCAGGCATTCCGATGGATGATGGCGATGTAATCACATTTGAAATTTCAAGGCCAGGAGAGGCATTTGCCCCATTTGATACCGTATCGGTTGATTTACAGGGAAAATTCCGTATTCCAGATGTCATCCTAGGTGATTTCATAATAGTTGGTCGACCAGGGGATTCTTTCGGTGATGATGTGATCCAGACTTATTATAAATCCATAAACGATTGGGCTCTCGCAGATACTGTTTTCCTTAGAAATTCGGTGGATGGCATAGACATTGACATGATTGATATCCCGCCACCATTTATTGACGATCCCAATAACCCTGATTTTAATGACGCCCTAATTGGAGGGTTTTTCGAAGTAGATATCCCAGAAGATTTTCTTGATGGGCCTGGTGGAAGGATATTGGCAGCAAGAAGGGTAAGAAGGGCCGGTGTTTCACTCAACAGGGCAAGGGCTAAGCAAAGGCCACTTCAGGAAGTTGAATTTGTGTTGGTTGCATATGCAGAAACTGATGAAAATGGCCGGTTTAGCTTTGAAAATGTACCGCCAGGTGACTATAGGTTAAACATTCAATTTCCAGGATTACCGATGGATCCAAACTCATTCATTGAATATACTATTGACCCGAATATGGAGCAGCAAGTAATTGAGGTGGCAGCCCTGGGTACACCCGAAGGTGGTATTCAAGTTACTGAAGTTGAAGTGGCGGGCTTCTACAGAAAATATTTTAAGGGTTTGAAAGTTTATCCAAACCCAACCTCAGATTACCTTGAAATCTCTTACGAAAAACTGAATGCTGCCGAGGTAGTGGTTAAGTTGGTTGATTTAGGGGGGAATGAAGTTAAGATGTGGGAGTTGCCTAAAACATCCAAAGCAAATTTAAGGGTTAACTTGACTAATGTTAGCAAAGGTGTTTATCTATTAAACTTTGTTGAGGAGCAGTCAAATGGCATCAATGTTGTCACTTACCAGCTAATTGTAAATTGATGATTTTGATAAGACAAAACGAGGCTTATAGATAATTATCACCTTTTTTCTGCTTTACATCAGCCACAAACTCCCTGAACTTGGCTTCTTCATCTTTTTTGCAGATTACCAGTACGTCATCAAAATCAGCAATTAGGTAGCCATCTAAATCCTGGACAAGTACAACTTTCTTTGGGTTTGAGTGTACCAGATTATTTTTTGAACCATAAAAAAGTGCATTGTTACCTGTCACTACATTTTCATCCTGATCTTTGTCTTTAATGTCGTAGAGTGAATTCCATGAGCCGAGATCAGACCACCCAAAATCCCCAAGAACTACATAAACGTTCTCCGCTTTCTCCATTATGCCATAATCAATTGAGATGTTTTTGCTATGTGAGTAAGCAGTTTTTATAAAATCACTTTCTGAATCTGTAAAGTAATGGTCAGATCCTTCGGCAAATAATTCCGCAACTTCAGAAAGGTGTGCTTCAAAGGCATTAATTATTGATTCCACTGACCAAATAAATATTCCAGCATTCCACACAAAATCACCACTTGCCAAAAATGTCTTAGCTAAATCTAGCTGCGGCTTTTCCGTGAAGGTTTTTACTTTTTTAACCTGCTCATCACTTTCAAAAAATTGAATGTATCCGTATCCGGTTTCAGGTCGGGTAGGTTGAATACCAAGTGTAATTAACTTATCACTTTCCACCGTTGATTGAACAGCCTTTGAAATACAGTTTAGGTATTCGGTTTCGCCGAAAATGGCGTGGTCAGCGGGTGACACTACTATTACTGCATTGGGGTCTTTCTTTCTTATTTTATAGGCTGCATAAGCAATGCATGGAGCCGTATTTCTTCTGGTAGGCTCTAAAAGCACCTGATGATCAGATATACCCTCAATTTGATCTTTAATGATGTTTCCGTATTGTTGATTAGAGACTACGTAAATGTTATCTTCGCTTGCCAAATTTTTGAAGCGGTCATATGTCATCTGGAGCAGGGTTTTACCAACTCCTAAAACATCAATAAACTGTTTGGGTTTGGCATTTCTGCTATATGGCCAAAACCGGCTACCTATGCCTCCGGCCATGATTACCACATAGAGGTTTTCAATTCTCATCAAGTAATGGGTTTGATACTGAGTGTTGCAAATATAAGCGGAATTGAAAGTTGGGTTTTGATTCGGATGATCGTTAAATCAAATGCTAATAAGACATACTTTGTAATTAAAAATTGTTAAATTCAATTGATTAGACTGTTTCTAAAGGTCGTTGAACTGTTAAGTTCATTTAGTTAGTAAAAGTTTGAGAAGAATATGGAAATAGTTGCAAGCCAAGGCACTGAGTTAAAAGATAAGCTCAAGGAAGTTTTTGGCTATAATAGTTTCAGGGGCAACCAGGAAATTATCATTGATAATATCATGGGCGGTAAGAACACGTTTGTGATAATGCCCACTGGTGCTGGCAAGTCTCTTTGCTATCAGTTGCCTGCGATTGTAAAAGATGGTACGGCCGTTGTAATCTCACCCCTAATCGCACTGATGAAGAATCAGGTAGATCAGATGAATGCTGTGGGGATAAATGCACAGTTTTTGAATTCAACCTTGTCAAAATCAGAGATGTCACGGGTGAAGAGGGAGACCTTAGAGGGGAAAGTAAGGCTACTCTATGTGGCGCCTGAATCACTTACCAAAGAAGAAAATGTAGCGTTTCTTAATAAAGCCAACTTATCATTTGCAGCAATAGATGAAGCTCACTGTATCTCAGAGTGGGGGCATGATTTCCGGCCTGAATACAGAAAAATTAAGAATATTCTTGGGCAGATCAGCGATATGCCAATAATAGCACTTACGGCAACAGCAACACCCAAGGTTCAACTGGATATTCAGAAAAATCTTCAAATGGAAGATGCTGATTTATTCAAATCATCATTTAACAGGGAGAACCTGTACTATGAAGTGAGGCCCAAGAAAGAAGCTAAAAAGCAGCTGATCAAATTTGTAAAGAAGCACAAGGGAAAGTCTGGGATCGTCTACTGCTTAAGCCGAAAAAAAGTTGAGGAGATAGCAGAATTTTTAAGGGTAAACGATGTAAAAGCTGCGCCTTATCATGCTGGGTTGGACGGCCCGGTTAGAATGAGAAATCAAGATAATTTTTTGAATGAGGAGGTAGATGTAATTGTTGCAACAATTGCTTTTGGAATGGGTATTGACAAGCCTGATGTCAGGTTTGTGATTCATTATGATGCACCAAAATCTATAGAGGGATATTATCAGGAAACCGGTAGGGCAGGAAGAGATGGACTTGAGGGCAACTGCTTAATGTTTTATAGTTACAATGACATCCTCAAACTTGAAAAGTTCAATAAAGACAAGACTGTAACTGAACGGGAGAACGCAAGGATTCTTTTAGAAGAGATGACTGCGTATGCCGAGTCGGCCGTTTGCAGGAGGAAACAACTGCTGCATTACTTCGGTGAAAGTTTTGAGAAAGATTGTGGCTTTTGTGACAATTGCGTTCACCCGAAAGAGCAATATGACGGTGAAGAGCACATTGCAAAAATTGTAAAAGCCGCACTTGAGACAGGTGAACGTTTCGGCATGGGGCACCTCTGTGATGTTGTACGTGGGATAAATAACCCTCATGTCAAAAGCAACGGTCATGATAAAGTGAGTTCGTTTGGTAGTGGGGATACTGAAACCGATCTTTTTTGGAAATCAGTTACAAGGCAGACATTGTTGAATGAATTTCTAAAGAAAGACATTGAATCTGTTGGTGTTCTAAAAGTTACTTCAAAGGGGAAAAGTTTTATTGAAGATCCTTACCCGGTAAAACTGTCTAAAGATCACGAATATAATACTGAGGGTGAAGAGGAAGAGCCAGGTAGGGAGTCTATCAATACCAAAGCCTACGACCAGGTGCTTTTTGAAATGTTGAAAGGCCTTAGGAAAACGCTTGGTAGGCAGAAAAATTTACCGCCATATGTAATTTTCCAGGATCCATCCCTTGAAGAGATGGCAACCATTTATCCGACAACCAGGGATGAGCTTGCACAGGTGAATGGTGTAGGAATGGGCAAGGTGATGAAATTTGGGCAGCCTTTTTTAGACCTTATAAATACTTATGTAGAAGAAAACGATATCGAAACAGCAGGGAGCGTTTTGATTAAATCTGCTGTCAATAAATCAAAGAACAAAATCTTTATCATTCAGCAAATTGATAAGAAAATGGACTTGGATGAAATCGCTGATTCCAAGGGGATTTCATATGATGATTTGTTAAATGAAATTGAAAATATTTGCTATTCAGGCACTAAACTGAATCTCAATTACTACATTGATCATGTGCTGGATGAAGACCGTCAGGAGGACATCTATGACTACTTCATGAACTCCGATACTGACGATATTAATGCCGCTTTGGATGAATTTGATGGTGAATACTCTGAAGACGAGGTTCGGCTGATGCGGATTAAATTCATGTCAGAGCATGCTAATTAAGGCACAGGCTCAATAATTTTATTAGGAGGGATTTGCGATTGCCATATCCTGTCCGGATAATCGGTTATAATTCCATCAACACCCCAGTCATATAATTGCTCCATTTCAGCAATTTCATTGACAGTCCACGGAATCACCAGCATTCCTTTTTCATGAATTTGCTTGACGGTTTCCCTATCAAGAAGCTTGTAATAACAACTGTAAATTTCGGGAGTGAATCCAAGAGCCTCAAGGTTAGCATCTAAGCCATTCTGATTTTCCACTAGTGCAGCTAATTTCACTTCAGGATATTTTTCGTTAAAATATTGTAACACCCTGAAATCGAATGATTGAATGGACACCCTGTTCCAATCAATTCTTCCATCAATTGTTTTATAAACAAGGTCTGAAAATTCATTAGGTGATGGATGAAAAATGTCATCACCCTCTGGTTGACTTTTAATTTCGATATTATACCTAACAGCAAACTTACCAGTCTTTTCAAGATATTGTTCGATGCCACCGACTATTTCCGTTAAAAGCGGCTTTGGGGAACTCACCAACTCCTGTTCTGGAAACCTCGGATTTTGAATCGAACCACAATCGAACCTGCTAACCTCGGCGTAAGTCATTTGATAGATATTAAAATCTCTTGCAGAATCCTCAGCTATCGGATTCCCAAAACTGTCTTTGCAGAACAAGTGTGAAAACCAGGGTTCATGTGAAACCACCAATTGACCATCTTTAGTAACAGCCAGATCCATTTCAAGCGTGGTTACATTATAACTTAGGGCCTTTAGAAATCCTGGCAAAGAGTTTTCCGGAGCCAATCCCCTGGCTCCTCTATGCCCTTGTAGGTCAAGCCAAATCTTTGTTTCATTGACAGTCCATAACGGCTTTTTTGATTCACAACTCACAATGAATGAAATTAATAGAAGTAATGTAAGCCTCATTTTCTTAGTGCCTGGATAATTGTGAGAACGATTATAAGAATGTTCAACAAAGAAATGATGATGAATAGGTCAGTTAAGTTGCCCCGAAAAAAAGCGTCGTAGGTTAAAGAACCTTGCATACCTCCTAAAAGAGGGCCAGCTACCGGTATCCACGAATAAATCCAATTGGAGCCACCTTTACCCTTTATTGGTAATAAAAAGTGGGCGATTCTTGGGCCCAGGTCCCTGGCAGGGTTGATGGCATATCCCGTGGTTCCGCCCATCGAGAGACCAATAGCTACAATAAGCGCTCCGATTGCTATCGGGTTTAGCCCTTCCGTGAACTGGTTTGCTCCAATTAGCTGGATAACGAAAACTAACGCAAAAGTTCCGATCATCTCCGATATCAAATTGGCCAGCCGGTTTTCGATGGCAGGTCCGGTACTGAATACTCCAAGTTTAGTGGCTTCATCTTCAGTGGCTTCCCAATGATGCAAATAATGGAGCCATACCAATGCGGCACCAAAAATTGCACCCAGCATTTGAGCGAGTACATAGCCCAGCATTTTTTCAGATGGAAAATCGCCGGTGACCATTAGACCGATGGTCACCGCGGGATTTATATGAGCACCACTAATTCTGCCAACGGCATAAATTGCCATGGTTACGGCCAAACCCCAACCAATTGCAATCACCAACCATCCCGAATCTTTAACAAAAGATTTCTTAAGGCTAACCCCGGCATTAACTCCGCACCCAAACAAGATAAGCAGCATAGTGCCAAAAAACTCGGCTAAATATTCACCCATTAGTTTCTTATTTTTCAATAAAGGAAACCAAAATCTTTTTTAACTGAAAGCTAAAAGAAGAAACAGCACAGAATGAAAATCTTGTCGGCAACTCAAATCCGTCAGGCGGATCAACATACTATCGAAAATGAACCAATTAAGTCGATAGACCTAATGGAGCGGGCATCAAAAGCTTTTCTGCAAATTTTTCTCAAAAAAGTTGATGTTGCTCAAAAAATCCTGGTTGTATGTGGAACCGGAAACAACGGTGGAGACGGATTGGCAATTTCAAGATTGTTGGCTGAAGAGGGCTTCGTAACTTCGGTGTTCATCATTGGCAATAGCGAAAAAGGCACTTCCGGCTTCCAGACAAACCTTAAAAGGTTGAAAGAAGTTGAGGTCAATATTCTTTCAACTCTCAATGTTGATCAATTTGATATTATTATCGATGGCATCTTTGGCTCAGGGTTGTCAAGAAAGGTAGAAGGGCAATATGCTGAGGTGATTAACAGAATCAACAGCTCCAAAGCATTTAAATTTTCGATCGATATTCCCAGTGGGCTTTTTTGTGACAGCACAACAGCGGGAGGAGTGACTGTTCAATCTGATGAAACCATTTCATTTCAAGCGCCAAAACTAGCATTTTTTCTTCCGGAAAATGGTGCGTTTGTAAAAAGCTGGAATGTTGTAGATATCGGTCTTAATCAGTCATACATTAACTCAATCTCTTCGAAATTCGAAACAATAGAAAGAGGCCGGATCATTTCTCTATTGACCAATCGACCAAAATTTTTTCATAAAGGAAATGCAGGGAGGGCCCTACTTGTTTCTGGAAGCAAGGGGAAAATTGGAGCTGCTATTTTGGCCGCCAAAGCTTGCTTGAGATCGGGAGTAGGGCTTTTAACAGTCCATTGTCCTGAAATTGGCAATGTGCCGCTGCAGTCGGCAGTTCCCGAGGCAATGCTGGATTGTGATGTTGAAAACGACTTCATTTCCTCAGTAAAAGCAACAGACCACATTGACGTTATTGGAATTGGGCCTGGTATTGGCACCAGGAATGAAACAAAAAGGGCACTTAGAGATTATCTGGAAAGATTGGATAGCCCATTAGTTATTGATGCAGATGCTCTGAACATATTATCTGAGGAGCCCAGTTATTTAGAGTTATTGCCAGCCAACTGCATCTTAACACCACATCCTGGTGAGTTCAAAAGATTAGTTGGCGAATGGGCCGATGATTTTGAAAGATTAAAAAAACAAAAAGAGCTGTCAAAAAAACACAATGTCATTGTAATCCTAAAAAATGCCCATACAAGTGTTACTCAACCAGATGGGACAGTGTTTTTTAATACCACGGGTAATCCGGGAATGGCTACAGCAGGGAGCGGCGATGTGTTAACCGGAATGCTTACAGGTTTTTTGGCTCAGGGGATGCCTCCCGGAGAATGTGCAATAGCCGGAACATTCATTCATGGGATGGCCGGTGATTTGGCAAGAGATAAGTTTGGGGAACGCTCCTTAATCGCAACTGATATCATCGATAACATTCCCGAAGCTCTATTAAGTTTAAAGTTCTGATGTTTGGTTGTGTACAACTTATTCTATGAATAATTCAATTGAATCAAAATCATCGGTAACGCTTAATCTCTAAGAATATTTTAATTATTGATCGAACATTAGTGTTTTTATTCCGTATTTTGTACTATATTCATTAAGAAATCTAATTTAAGAGTTGAAAAAAGTAGTCATCATATTGTTTTTTGCATGCGCCTTTGGAGGGTTTGATTCTCTCGGCCAGGATCGCAACGATGACAACCAACAAACAAATTTGGATTACTTCAATGAAACTGAACTTCAGGTTGAAAGCCAAATTGAAATTTATCCTAACCCAGTAGTTGAGTATCTACATGTAAGAATTGATAGATCTGAGTTGGTCAATCTCACTTTTGAAATGCACAGCTTAATTGGAAATGACGTCCAAATTGAAGTTGAAGAAATTGGCGGAAATGCTTTTAGGATACCGGTGGAGAACTTTGCTAACGGATACTATTTCATAGTGATAAAAGATGACGTCACCCGCTTTAACAAAGCTTTCAAATTCCTCAAAAAAGATTAAGCTGATTCTCAGCAGCTTAAGGTGCCCCTAAATACCCAATATTTCTTTTCTCAAGAAGCTGTTATGCAGTTTTGAGATACGATTGTAATTTTACAAGGCTTCCAGCCGCTCAATAATTAGTTACATCAGTAACGTAATTGAATATTAATTCTATTTTTGCCTAGATGAGCGAGGTTCCGTTTCGTAAAAAGTTTAAATACGCTTTTGATAATTTTTTCTCCAAGGGAACGGTCGCTCTGATCTACTGGCTGGGTCTCTTCACCCTTTTCTTAATTGTACTATTCACAGCAATACTCCTCATTATCGGATTGCTGCCTCAAGATTTAGAGCATTTCAGTTTTGGTGAAGCATTTTGGATTAACTTAACTCATATCATTGACCCTGGCGCAATGGGCAATGTAGAACTCCCATGGACTCTAAGGCTATATCAGATATTCATAACCATAATAGGTATAGTTGTTCTCAGTACACTGATTGGTTTGGTGTCAAATGGTATTCTTGATAAAATCCAGGACTTAAGAAAAGGCCGATCTTTTGTAATTGAAGAAGACCATGTGCTGATTTTGGGATGGTCATCTAAAATTTTTACAATCATTTCCGAATTGGTCATTGCCAACGAGAATGTAAAAGATCCGGTTATAGTTATTCTCGCTGATAGGGATAAAGTAGACATGGAGGATGATTTGAGGGATAAGGTCGGCGATACTCAAAACACAAAGGTTATTTGCAGAACTGGCAACCCAATTGATATCGATGATCTCTACATCGCAAATCCATTTGAGACCAAGTCGATCATAATACTTGACAAGGACAATGAGAACTCCGATTCACAGATTATAAAGACAATCCTGGCAATCGTAACCAATCCTGGAAGGAGAGAGGAGCCTTACCACATCACCGCTGAAATTGAAGACAGTAAGAACTATGAGGTGGCTAAAATGGTCGGCGGAGACGAGGTTGAACTAATCTTATCAGATGAATTCATCTCAAGAATCATGGTTCAGACCAGTCGCCAGTCAGGTTTGAGTGTTGTTTACATCGAACTGATGGACTTTGGCGGCGATGAAATTTACTTCTACGAAGAGGCCAAAACAGTAGGCAAAACTTTCAGGGAGGTACTTTTCATGTACGAAGACTCAGCTATTATCGGCGTACAATTCGCAGATAATTCTGTTGTTTTGAACCCCCCAATGGATACAGTGATGCGCAAGGGTGACCGGGTGATTGGGGTAACAGAGGATGACGACACCTTAATAGTGAGTGAGGGAATTAAGGTCACTGTTGAGGAGCACCGTATTACAACACTTGACAGACCAGAACGTGAGAAGGAACGCATCATCATTTTAGGCTGGAATGACAGGGCCAAGAACATTGTAATGGAGCTGGATAATTATGTGCCCAATGGTTCACTGGTTCACATCGTTTCAAAGTTCGATGTGCCTGAGGATGTCAAAACAAAACACCTGGCTAATTTTAATAATATTGAGATTACGTACGATCGTGATGATACTACAGACAGGCGGGTAATCGAATCATTAGACATTCCTAGCTACGACTACGTGATGTTGCTTTGTTATCAGGAACATTTTCCAATACAGGAAGCAGATGCGCAAACTTTAATTACACTTCTTCATTTAAGGGATATTTCGGAAGAAACTAAAAAGCATATAAATCTGGTTTCTGAAATGCTGGATATGCGAAATCGTCAACTTGCTGATATTACCAGTGCCGATGACTTCATTGTGAGTGATAAACTCTTAAGCTTGTTGATGAGCCAGGTTGCTGAAAACAAATACCTAATGAGGGTGTTTGAAGATCTGTTTGACGCCGAGGGCTCAGAAATTTATATTAAGCCTGCCAGGGAATATGTTAAACTGGGCCAGCCAGTTAATTTCTATACCATACTTGAATCAGCAGCCAGAAAGAATGAAGTTGCCATCGGTTATCGAATAATGGCCAACGCAAAAGTTGGCGATGAAGGCTATGGGGTGATTGTGAACCCTAAAAAATCAGACAGGGTGGAGCTTGCCGATGAAGATATGATCATCGTTCTGTCAGAAGACTAATTTATTTCTATTTCCCGTTCCTCTTCCATGTAATCCTTTGATTCGGTTAAAATTGATATATTGACCTGACAATATACAATTACAACATTATTTGATCTAAAAATGGCTAATAACGACTCCAAGGAGCTTAAAGCTTACATGTCTAAGATTCGGAAACGCAATAGCAACGAAACCGAATTCATACAAGCAGTTTATGAGGTGGCGCAAACTATCGTCCCTTATGTACAAGATCACAAGGAATATAAAGATGCTTTGATTCTCGAAAGAATGGCTGAGCCTGAAAGGGTCTTCATATTTAGGGTTCCGTGGATCGACGACAAAGGAAGGTTTCAAGTCAATAGAGGCTTCAGGGTTCAGATGAACAGTTCTATTGGCCCTTATAAAGGAGGGTTAAGGTTTCACCCTTCGGTGAATTTGAGCATCCTGAAATTTCTGGCTTTTGAACAGGTATTTAAGAATAGCCTCACCACCCTGCCAATGGGTGGGGGTAAGGGCGGTTCTGATTTCGACCCCAAAGGTAAAAGTGAAAATGAAGTGATGAGGTTTTGCCAAAGTTTCATGATCGAGTTGTGTAAGTACATTGGTGCAGATATTGATATTCCTGCTGGCGATATCGGTGTAGGCGGCCGGGAGATCGGTTTTATGTTCGGCCAATACAAGCGAATCAAAAATGAATTCCGAGGAGTTTTGACTGGCAAGCATGTCAACTTTGGCGGTAGCCTAATTAGACCTGAAGCCACCGGATATGGCTGTGTGTACTTCAGTAACGAAATGCTAAAAGTTAAGGGCGATAGTTTGAAGGGCAAGAAGTGCCTAATCTCAGGAAGCGGAAATGTAGCACAGTATGCTGCGGAGAAGATTACAGAATTAGGAGGAAAGGTTTTGACGTTCTCTGATTCTGGAGGATTTATATATGATAAAGATGGGATAAATAAGGAAAAGCTGGCCTTTGTAATGGAGCTTAAAAACAAAAAGCGTGGAAGGATTAGCGAGTATGTTGATAAATACAAAAAAGCGGAGTTCCACGCCAATTTACGTCCTTGGGATGTGCCGTGTGATCTGGCCTATCCATGTGCCACACAAAACGAACTCTATGAGTTAGATGCTCAACACCTGATAAAAAATGGATGTAAAGGTGTTTTTGAAGGGGCTAATATGCCTTGTTTGCCAGAAGCTGTAGACCTTTTTCATAGTAAAAAAATAATGTTCTCACCTGGTAAAGCTTCCAATGCAGGCGGTGTTGCCACTTCAGGATTGGAGATGTCTCAAAATTCGCTGCGAATAGCATGGTCCAGGGATGAGGTGGATTCGAGGCTAAAAACTATTATGAAAGATATCCATGATAGCTGCCTCAAATATGGCCGGGAGTCCAAAGACTATGTGAATTATGTAAAAGGGGCAAACATTGCCGGATTTGTGAAAGTAGCTGACGCAATGCTTGCGCAGGGTCATGTTTAGTCGAAAAAGCCGGTAAAATTTTATTTCTTTGCGGCGAT
Organism: Cyclobacteriaceae bacterium; assembly: GCA_040222875.1. GTDB lineage: Bacteria > Bacteroidota > Bacteroidia > Cytophagales > Cyclobacteriaceae > JAJCYL01. Next base: position 258,809 of record JAVKCG010000053.1, read on the forward strand.
TTCAACTATTCAATTATGAAACAATTTGCATTAATCTCAATTATCGCCCTTAGTATTGTTTCAAGTTGCTCAACCTCAACTGAGCCAACCGAGACGATTCTTGGTAAATGGCAAGCAGAGTGGGAAACTGATCCGGCATCTTTTCCTGAGGTAACAGATATGAAGAGCTTTAAGATGAATGGTGAGATCACATTTTACCCGGATTCAGTTGAAATAAATGCTTTTGGTTTTGAAGGATGCATTTTTAGCGCTGATACTTTGAGGCATGCCCTCAAATGGGAAATCGAAAATGATTCACTCCTAAATCTGATCAATGAAGATGACATTCAGGGGATGTCGTACACAATTAAGGAAGTATCTGGAGAATCTATCAGGTTGCAATTGATGGATGATATTTTTCTTACGCTTAAAAAATGACCAATTGTTGTATTAAATAAGATGCAGACATACGTTTGCATTTCCAAGTCAATTATCATCGGTAATTGATTTATAAAGAAGGGTGGAGAGACAAGGCTCTGAGAAACCCTAGCAACCTGATTGAAATTAAGGTGCTAATTCCTTCATCTCGATGAGTCGGGAGAAATATAAATTGATTACGTATCTAAACGCTCCTTTTTGGGTAATAATACGTGATCTCAATTTTTTAATGAGTTCGTTAACGTAGCTATTACAATGGTTAATCATCATTCATGGACTAATAACAAGCCCTTTCAACTTGAGTCAGGTGCTACCTTACCAGAGGTTACACTGGCTTATTCAACTTTTGGAGAGTTAAGCCCAAACAGGGACAATGTAATTTGGGTTTGCCATGCACTGACAGGTGGCTCAAACGTGAAGGAATGGTGGCCGGAAATTATTGGTAAAGGATGTCTATTTGATCCAACACACCATTTTATAATATGTGCAAATATGTTAGGCGGGTGCTACGGCTCCACCGGTCCTCTCAGCATCAACCCAAAGTCAGGATCTGAATACTTTCATGACTTCCCATTTATAACTAACCGGGATATCGTCAATGCTTTTGATCTCCTCAGAAAGCATTTGAATATCGAAAGGGTAAAAATAATTACTGGTGGAAGTATGGGCGGTCAACAAGCCATAGAGTGGTGTGTAATCCAACCGGGAGTCTTTGAAAATCTTGTGGCATTAGCTACGAATGCCAGGCATTCACCGTGGGGCATTGCCTTTAATGAATCGCAGCGAATGGCGATTGAAGCTGATACTACATGGAGCCTAAACGAAGATAAGGCTGGGATGAAAGGAATGGAAGCGGCAAGGGCAATGGGAATGATGTCTTATAGGTGCTATGCGAGTTATGAGTTAAAACAGACTGATTCGAACGATCCGAAGGATAATTTTAAAGCGTCATCTTATCAAAAATATCAAGGTGAAAAGCTAACAAAAAGATTCAATGCTTACACATATTGGACCCTTTCTAAGGCCATGGATTCGCATAACATTGGTAGAAACCGTGGTGGATTTGAGAAGGCATTGGCACAAATTAAAGCCAGGTCCTTATTTATCGGAATTGATTCTGACCTATTGTTTCCAATTCAGGAACAGCAATTATTGAACACGCTAACTCCAAAATCTGAACTAGAAATTGTTACCTCTAAGTTTGGGCATGATGGTTTTTTGATCGAGATGGATGAGATATCGGCAATCATTAAGAAGCACCTGGACTTATGATCCCGTCAAGCGGAATTCCATCTCAACAGTGACATCAACCTGATCAGCGACAGGCAAGAACAACAACCTTGGAGAGTCAATTTCGAAATCGGCGATGGTGATATTGAACTTGGAGACTAGGTATATGCGGTCATTTTCCCGCATCATGCGCCCAGTGGCCTTTACTACATTAGTCACACCATGAATTGTTAGTTCACCTACAGTATTGACTTCCTGCACACCTTCAGCATTTGCATCAAAATCATAAACCTTACCAAAAAACTCAGCTTTTGGATACTCATCAGAATGCATGTAGTTCTCGTTAAAATGAGCATGCATCATTCCTCTATTAAATTCGAAAGACTTGATTTCCAGATCAAATAAAACGTACTGCGAAGCCATGTCGTAGTAGCTCACAACTTCTGAGTTTGACGCCTCCACATTTTCGAAGGGAGCTTCAGAGAAGAAATGTACTTCACCTTTTACGCCCTCAAACACTTGAGCTGCAAGCGTAATTGGAAGCGTAAATAATAATATGGCGAGAACACTTTTATACATTTTTAGTTAGGAGCTTATGGGTTTAATACACTTTAATATATATCTACCCCTGTTTCATACATAAATTTATTTAATTAACTAATGCCAAACGTTGCCAAATGCCAGTGACAGGATAGTCCATGACAAAATGTTGGTTGCTATCACCAAGCGTTGTTTTTATGAAGATACTGGTAAAATGGGGTTCTCAAGTTGTAATCTGAGGTGCTCAATCCAGCTTAATTACTGAAACTCCCGCACCCCCGCGTTCAACATGTTCATCTGTAATACTCTGAATATAGCTGTAATCCTTTAAATAATTCCGGACAACCTCCCGTAAAATCCCATCCCCTTTGCCATGAATAATGCGCAGGTCATTAGCGCCAAGTAGCAAAGCCTCATCAATAAATTGGTCAAGTTTCGAGACAGCTTCCACAGCCCTGTTCCCTCGCAAATCTAACTCAGATCTGAAATTGGCTGCCCTCTGATCATAATTAATCCCTTTCACCTTCGCAGATTTATTGTATGACTTTGGCTCAGGGGCACCAACTTTTTCCAGCCTTTTGATGTCTACCAGGGATTTAATTTCGCCAATTAGAACTTCGGCTTTCTTCCCTTTAACCTGCACCAATTCTCCAATTGTATCTTGCCCTGAAATTTTCACCTGATCCCCGGGAATCAGCTTACTAATCTCTGATGGTAACACTTTTTTTCTCGATGAGCTATTCGATGTTTCCAGCTTCTGACGCTCATCATCTAATCGTTGTCGAATTTGTTTGGTTCTTGCTTTATCTGCTTTAGCCTCCTGGATTTCTCGAATTGTTTGTTCAATTTTCTTATTTGAATCAGCAATAATGCGCTTAGCCTCATTTTTGGCATCCCTGATGATGGCCTTTTTTTCAGTCTCTAAATATTCTTTCAGGTCACGATAATCTTTTTGCTCTTTTTCAAACCACTTTTCTTTTTTGTTCAGTTCATCTGATTTCTCCCTGAATTTCGTTTTTTCAAATTCTAATTGATTGATAAGGGATTCAAACTTTACATGGGAATAACCAACTAAATTTTTTGCCCTGTTAATTACGTTTTTTGGAAAACCAATCTCCTGGGCAATTTCCAGTGCGAATGAGCTTCCGGGCTTGCCTGTTTCTAACTGATAAAGAGGGAGAAGTTTGTCAACGTCAAATCTCATAGCGCCATTAATGATTCCCGGTTTTTTCTCAGCGAGTTTCTTAAGGTTTGAATAATGCGTTGTAACAACTCCGAATGATTTCTGGTGGTTTAGTTGATCAAGTACGGCCTCGGCAATTGCTCCACCAAATTGCGGCTCAGTACCTGTGCCAAATTCATCAATTAAGAAAAGCGTTTTACCGTTAGCATGCTGTAAAAAAAAGCGCATGCTTTTTAGATGGGAACTGTATGTACTCAAGTCATTTTCGATAGACTGTTCATCACCGATATCAATAAAAAGTTGGTTAAATAAATAAAGGCTTGAACTTTCATCCACGGGTATTAAAAAACCACACTGAAGCATGTATTGCAATAAACCGATTGTTTTTAAGCTCACAGATTTACCCCCGGCATTAGGCCCCGAGATTACCAGTACTCGATCTTCGTCAGACAAATGAACATTTAGTGGTACTACCTCTTTACCAAGTTGATGGTGATGTAATAGCAATAGAGGATGTCTTGCATTCTGCAGGCTGATCTTTGGATGTTTCGAAATCTGTGGAAGGCTGGCATGAATAGTTAGGGCAAATTTTGCTTTGGCCCGGATAAAATCTATCGTCCCTAAAAATTGATTAGCCTTTAGCAAGCCATCAATTGAAGGGCGAATCAGATCGCAAAGAGCAGTAAGGATCTTAATTATTTCCCGACGTTCCTGATACCTGAGATCGCTAATCTCATTATTAATTTCGATGATTTCAGTTGGCTCTATGTAAACTGTTTGTCCGGTTGCTGATTCATCTTGAATCACACCTTTCATGCGCCTTTTATTTTCAGCAACTACAGGTATTACCAATCTGCCAGAACGAACAGAAACGAGGGCATCATCCGGCGAAAAGCCCTGCTCCCTTGATTTTTTCAGGATCGATTCAATTGTTTTTCTAACTGATTTATCAAGCTTGCTTATGTCATTCCGGATTGTATTTAAATTGCCAGAGGCGTTATCTTTTATTTGGCCCCTATCATCGAATTTCTCTTCTATCCAGTTGGTTATAGTGGTATCGAAATCAATTACAGCAGAAAGTTTGTGAAGCTGTGGATATTCCTCGGCGTTTTCCTGAAAAAAACCGATGCAACCTTTCATCGTCCTAAGGGTGAGATAAAGTTGGTAGAGGTCTTCTTCTTTCAGGTAACTACCCGCTACTTTGATCGCTCTGAGATGTTTCGAAATGTCGAAAAAATTTGAAGCAGGAAAACTGGCCTCAGAGGCAAGTATCTGACAAAACTCGTTGGTTTGAAGCAGTAATTTTTCAATCAATCTTTTATCCGAACAAAATTGAATTTTGTTAACGCATTCAGCCCCCAGTTCACTTTGGCAATTAACCCTTATCAATTCACGGATTTTATCAAAACCCAGCTTTTGTTCTATGTTCTCAGGATAAATCAATGTTGCTAAATCTCAAAACAATCAGCAATTTACGGCTGATTTCGGCATCACCGCATGATTTTCAACAGGTTTTCAATTCTTCTGATTTTTAGACTTGCATTGGTTTTTTTAAACCTTGTAACTCTTGCAAAAATCTTTGGGCGGAGCGATCTTTTTTTCAATCAGGTAATACTCTATATCATTTTGGCAATTCAGATGTACGAATTGCTTCACTTCGTAACCCGCACCAATCGGGATTTGACAAAATTTATAATGTCGATTAAAGAAGCGGATTTCACAGCTTCGTTTACAGGTGGTCCCAGAGACAAATCTTATAAGCATTTATACGAAAGTTTCAGGGAAATTCTTGAAACAATAAGGAAGTCAAAATTTGAAAAAGAAGCCCAGTACCAATATTTACAAACTATCATCGATCGAATCAATATTGGAATAATTTCAATTGACGATAATGGCAATATTGAGTTGATGAACAAAAAATCTCAGGAAGTATTGCAGGTGCCGTATGTGAAATCCTGGCAATTGCTAAAAAACGCAAACACGAGATTTTTCGAAGAAGTTGGAGAGTTTAAGAATGAAGAAAACCGACTTGTTGAAGTGCCTGTTGATGGCGTAAATAAGCAGCTAACTGTGAATGTAACTGAGGTGAAAGTTATGAACAGAGCTGTCCGGGTAATCACTTTTAAAGACATTAAAAGTGAATTAGAACGAAAGGAAATTGAGGCATGGCACAAGTTAATTCGAATTTTAACCCACGAGATTATGAATTCGGTGACGCCCATTACTTCACTGACAGACACAATGACAAGGATGCTGGAGAAAGTAGCTGACGATCGAAAGTCCTTAAAGGAAATTGATTCAGAAACCGTTGATGACTTAAGGTTTTCAATCTCTACAATTCACAATCGAAGCGAGGGGCTTTTACATTTTGTAAATGATTACAGAAAGTTGACCAAAGTGCCTCAGCCAGTGTTGGTTGATATGAAATTGGCAGATATAGTTAGAGGCGTGGTGAGGTTAATGGAGACTGAATTAATGAAATCCCAAATAGAAGTTTCCATTTTTTTAGATGACACTCTTATGGTGCAGGTTGATCTGAAATTGATTGAACAGGTGTTAATTAATTTAATTACAAACGCCATACATGCATTAGAAGAAACCTCAAAGCCATCACTGATTTTAAAGTCAGAAGTTGATGGAGAAAACAGAAATACTTTACAAATTATAGACAACGGAGCGGGAATAGACGCAGATAAAATCGAGAAAATTTTTGTGCCATTCTTTTCAACAAAAGAAAACGGATCGGGAATTGGGCTGAGCCTTTGTCAGCAAATTATGAACTTGCACCAAGGCCATATTGAAGTGCAATCTGAAAGTGGCCGGGGAACGACATTCCGCTTAATCTTTTGAATCCGAATTTAGGGGTTTCAACGATTTTCATCAGGATTGAGATATGGGTCCAATGAGGCCCGTAGCTTTCTTAAGGCAATGACCATTTGGTTCTCGACAGTTTTTATTGAGATATCCAATTCTGCAGCAATTTCTTTGTATGAGAGTCCGGCATTTCTACTCAAATCAAAAATGATTTTACATTTTTTAGGGAGCAGGTCAATTGCAGCGGCCACTTTACCTTCAAGTTCGTTGTATCGCAGGTCGTCGTCAACATCAGTTAAACCAGCAATTTCATGTTTTGAGATATCATCTTTAGCCTGATCTTTTGGAAGCTGAAGCTTAAGATAATTGATGGACTTATTTCTGACTGCGGTGTATAAATATGCCTTGCAGGATGTTGTGATCGTCATTGAAGACCTCTTTTCCCAGAGGTAAACAAAAACCTCCTGAACTATTTCTTCAGATATGGAGGGCTCTCTTACGAATTTCAACCCGTATCTGCATAAATCGGCATAGAAAGCATAGAATAAATGCTCATAAGCCTCATGGTCTCCTTTAGAGAGTTTCTTGAGCAACTGCGTTTCTTGCTCCTGGGTTAGGTGGTAAGGCATGGTTTAAAAGAGAAATTTACTCATGATATGGTTGTACATAAAAAAAGACGCCGACCTTAGAATATGTCGGCATCTTTTTTCCACTATCAACCAAACCTAAATGAGCTTATTTAAAACATTGCTTTTACACAATGAGCTTTTCGGTATTAAGATCAAAACGCAATTTTTGACAAAAAAGTTGCTTGGCTAAAAGTCAAAGCTTTCTGCCGAGGGTACAATTTCAGTGAGTACAAGGTTAATGCCCAATGTCTCGTTGAAATTGGGTGCGAAATTGTTAGCGGTGGTTACAACTACCATATTTAAGTGCGGAATCACAAATAGAAACTGACCACCGCTTCCCCAACTGAAGTAAATATCATTTTGTGTTGTAAGCGGGGCAAAAGCACTGAAATCTGAAATTCTCCACCAGCCAAAGCCGTAGTCCCAGTTGAAAGTATATTCCGTTTGCTTAGCACCCATGGCATTGGCAAAATCTGGTGATAATATTTGGTTGCCAAAATATGACCCTTGATTAAGGCTCATGTAGCCAATTTTTGCCAGACTGGTAGGCGTTATTTCTAAACCCCAACCAGCATTGGTAACACCTGAAGGATCGCTGTTCCAGTTGTAATCAATACCAAGCGGTTCAAACAATCGCTGTTGAGCATAAGCCGCCAGATTTTCAAAGCCCGATTGTTCCTGGATCAAAAGAGATAACAGCATGTATGAGCCGCTGTTGTAAGTAAACCTTCCACCCGGTGTAGAATCCATGGCCCTGCGCATGGTAAAGAATGACCAGCTCTGCGTTTGTGACATTTGGTTGGCCGTATTTTGAGGGTCGTTGAATTGTCTTAAAAGCTCATTCCACGAAACACCCATTTTCATCTCTAATAAATTGCGATAGGTAATCTGGGTCTTCAAGGTGGAGTCTACTTGTGGTAAACCAGTGGTAAAGTGGTCTGGCAGTTTATTAATTATTAAGGAATCTAAATCCAGAATGATCCCCTCATCTAGCGCTATCCCTGTTAATATCGATGAAATTGACACCGTTGTACCAAGCATTGGCAAGCGGCTATGCCTATTTGCATTATTGTAATAATTCTCAAAAATTAATTTGTCATCTTTAATAATTATGAGGCTGGTAAGCTGCCCATAAACCCCGTCTTTTATTCTGTTGTTAATTACGTTCAAATGGCCCTCATCCACGCCAACTTCTGATGGTAAGGCATATTCCCATGGAGATTTGGGTATTGTAGCATCATCCTGGAAATCGCAGGAGATAGTGAAGACTAAAGCAAGCAAGATCGATACCCTATACATTTTTATCTTTTAAACCATCCAATCTTAAGTGCCCCGCTCAGAGTGAGGCTGTTGAGTGCACTTCCCTTAATTTCCTGTATTTCAAGGCCTTGAACAATACGATATCCTAATGATATGTTAAGCGTCGTCAGTTTGCTTAATCTCATGTCCATGCCAATCCGCGGATTGATTATTATGAAGTGATCTGTTTCTAAAACTTCATCCGTTTCATCATGTGACCAGGCAGCTTCACCTACTCCAAACTGACCTTCAAACAATAGCGCAGTACCTCCCACCTTAACGACTTGATAATTTAAGAAACCACCGCCGTAAGAATAGTCCAGCGAGAAGAAATTTGGGAAAATGATTCTCCGTGAAAATGTGCCGTCGTATATCTGCACAAAACCGCCGACTTGAAACTTTGTAAACATGACTGCCGCACCGCCTCCAAATGCAAATGATGAAGACTCCTCTATTGCTGATATCTCAGCCAGCGGGAAGATGTACCCAGATACACCTAACTTCTTCATGAGGCCAAAAAAGCCTTTTTTCTCCAGTGTATCCCCTACAATTTCTGATTGATTATCCAACGAAAATACCTGCTCAGCGGGAGACTCAATATTAAGCGAATCAACATCCTGAGCATGTATTCCTGAAGTTATTAGAGCAAGTACGGCTAGAAGAGTGAATTGACGCATGTGAAACCTAAACAAACCGATCTAAGGTATCCCTAAAATCTGCATGTGACAAGTCCCTTTGCGGTGCACATATCTTTTCATCCCCACCCTGGTCAATTTTTAGATTGAACGCCAGATGACCGGATTTTCCCTTTTAGGGAGCTTTTCTAAGTGAATTTTATTTATTTTAGCCTATTCTCAATAATAAGAGTTGGTACTTAATAACTAATCCATTGAATTATGGAAACTGTAAGAAGATACAAGAATATTCACGATACAAATATTTTGATGATGTACAAAGGTGAGCTCACCTTTGATCTGATTTCATCATTAATTGAAACACTTGAAGGGAGAGTTGGTGAGTTGGAAGAAGATAAAAGAATCAAAAAGAAGTTTTATTCTGTAATCACTGAGTGTATTCAAAATCTATATTACCATGTAGACGAAGCCAAGTTTGATGATATCACAATAAGTCGATATGATGCCAAATCGGCGCTAATCATGATTAGCGCCAGAAAGCGCTTTTATTCATTAATGACAGGAAATTACATTCCTAACAAGGGCATTGATAAGCTAACATCAAAGCTTAATAAAATTAATGCGGTGGAAGGAGATGAACTTAAAGCCATGTATAGGGAAGCCCTGAGTAATGAGGAGTTTAGTGACAAGGGCACCGGAGGATTGGGCTTTATTGAAATTGCAAGGAAAACAGGATCTAAATTGATATATAATTTTTATAAAGTGAACGATGAGTATTCGTACTTCACTTTTCAGGTCAGATTGCCCCGGGTTCTTGAAGATATTAAGAGGCCGAAATTAGCTATGAATTAATGAGACAACTCAACCAGTTATCGATTAAATGGACAAACAACTCTATCATCAGGAGGAAAAAGAACTAACGGATTTTAAAAAGAAGATTGAAGAAGATCATGTCTTTCTGGATGATATCGAGACTTTCGTAAATAAATACGAGGATCTTCTAAACGAGACCAAAGTTATTACCAAAATCAGCGACAGGCTTCAAAAGAAGCTTGACACCGCCAATCAGAAAATCCAATCTCAAAACACTCAAATCACTAAAAAGAATGAGGAACTTGGGGTTACCATTGATAAGTTGACAAAAGCGAGGGTTGGTAGAAAAGCCAGCACAATCATCTTAACCGTTGCAATTATACTTTTTGTTTCAGAGGAGTTTTACCTGGAAGCTGTAATCGAAGAGTATGTCAACATTCCTTATCTCGGCTTGGGCATAAAACTATTAATTGCCTTAATCCTGAAGTTTTTAGAGTCAGGATTGGAAGGCTTTTATATGAACCGGGAAAAAGATAAGATTATTAAAGATAGTGGTGTAACTGAGGGAGATCGTAGACTTTCAAAGTCTACTGCGTTTGCCACTAATTCGAACTAACACTTCTATGCCTGCTGTAGGCTGAGGCGGTTGCCACACCAACGATTGCCCCCATAAGGTGCGATTCCCACGATACTCTCGATTCTGTTGGGAGCACTCCGTAAAACAAGCCACCATAAAGCGAAATAATGATGATGGAAATAAGAATTGATCGGAAGTCTTTTCTGAACAATCCGAAGGAAATCAGAAAAAATGCCATGGCGTAAATCATTCCGCTGGCACCAATATGGGTAGAGCTTCTACCGAAAATCCAAACTAAAAAACTTGGGAAGAAATAGCATTGCATGAAAATGCGACTGGCAATTTTATCATAGAATATATAAATCGTTGAACCCAGAAAAACCATTGGAAAAGTATTTGAGGCCAAATGGATGACGTCTCCATGAATTAAAGGGGCCGTGAAAATTCCGATAAGCCCACTAATTGTACGAGGGGTTATTCCCAGAAAGCCAAAATCGAAAGTTAGGGACTCGATAGAGTAAACTAACCACATAATGAAAGTTAGTCGGAGAGGGGGTACATTACTATTGTTGAAAATTGACAACCCAATTACTAGTTAGATATCAATAATAATGAAAAAAGCCGGCTGAACCGGCTCCTTTAATACGTTTAGATTTCTTCTTTATTTTGAAGGATCATTGATCATGCCAAGTTCTAACAGTTTGGCTTCTTCGTAGCTCACAGATAAATAACCAAGTATTCCGCCAGACGCTTCAGCAACCCTTTTGGCCATGTCTTTATAACTACCATAAAGCTTAATTGCATAAGACTTTTCAAGCTTCACCATTATTCTGTTTAGCTTTTTAAGTTCTCTCGTGATGGCAGTGTTTCGTTCAGCGGCTGATTGCGGTAATTCTTTAACAAGAGTGTTGAAATCATCTTCGAAGGTTGCCGCAACTTCATTGTAATATCCATCCAACCCCTCACGTGATCTTGTCTTTTTAGATTTAGCCACGGCAATCGCCTCTTTCATTTCATTCTTATCAATGTTATCATCAGCACCAGCAATTAATATGCTTACTAAAGCTGGCGCCTTCAATAAAGCGGCTACTTCATCTTCTCTTAATGTTTCAAATTCTGGGATCATCCTACTTTAAAATTTGGGGTAATTTTCAAAGCCCGAAATTAAATAGATTAAAGATTAAAGAACAATGATTGAAGACAAAAGAACCCGACAACAGGCAACATGAAACATAGAAAACCGAAACTAGTAGGGATAACTGCCTTTTTCTATCATATTCCCTGCAATTCGCCTTCTCAATTCTTTTGCGTTAATAGGGTTGGCTTTCGTAAAGCGTTTCAAGCCCATCAACATTACTTTTAGCTCATCGCCAGCAACAAATGATGTAATAGCCTCTTTACCCGCAATGTTCAATTTATCAATTGCCTGAGATAAATATGCTTTTGCCATTAAATCATGGTATTCAGCACCATTTTCACCTAAAAGCTGTTCGGCTTTCTCCGCTCTCAGAATTGCTGATTCAGCACAGTAGACCTCAATAATCATATCGGCAATATTCATTAGCGTCTCCTGCTCATCATTCAACTTTGGCCCAAATGTCTGGGCTGCTTTTCCCGCTACCATCAATACTGCTTTTTTCAATCTCTTTATAACTTCTTTCTCCTCAGAATAAGGCTGGCTCAAATCAGGCGACTCAAAAGAAGGTACGGAGGTCAATTCTTTTCCGACAGCCATTGCAGGTTCCATCAAATTTAATTCCCCTTTCATGGCCCTTTTCAGGATCATGCCAACCAGAAGCATTCTGTTGATTTCGTTAGTTCCCTCGTAAATTCTACAAATCCTGGAATCACGGTAAGCCCTTGCCATAGGTGCCTCCTCAGAAAAGCCCATCCCACCATACACCTGTACTCCTTCATCAACAACATAATCCAAAACCTCAGAAGCGTGAACTTTAATGATTGCACACTCAATTGCAAATTGCTCTAAGCCTTTCAACTTAGCTTCATTTTCATCCATTCCCTCTGCAATCAATGAATCAATCTTGTCCTCAATATCCTGGCCAGCTCTGTAAGATGCCGATTCAGCGGCGTAAGTCTTGATCGCCATTTCAGCAAGCTTGTGCTGGATGGCACCAAAAGAGGCAATTGATTGTCCGAACTGTTTTCTCTCCAAAGCATATTTTAGGGCCAGATCAGCTACAGTTTTGCAACCACCAACTGCACTAGCACCTAATTTTATCCGACCAATATTTAAAATGTTTACGGCTATTTTGAAACCATTTTCTCTTGCTGAAAGCATGTTTTGCGCTGGCACTTTGCAATCATTAAAAAATACCTGCCTTGTAGATGAACCCTTGATGCCCATTTTGCGCTCCTCGTCGTTCATGGTGATCCCACCAAATTCTTTTTCAACGATGAATGCCGTAAGGTTTTTATCATTGTCGATTTTTGCAAACACTATAAAAAGGTCTGCAAAACCTCCATTGGAAATCCACATTTTTTGGCCATTGATGATGTAATGTTTGCCATCCTCTGTTAGAACCGCTTTTGTTTTGCCAGAATTGGCATCTGAACCTGCATCTGGTTCAGTTAGACAGTAGCAAGCCTTGATTTCTCCTGATGCCAGGCCTGGTAAATATTTTTGTTTTTGCTCTTCAGTACCATAATATAAAATTGGTAGTGTGCCGATGCCGGTATGCGCTCCAAAAGCAGTAGAAAAGGAACCACCAGCCCCTATTTTATCCGCAATCAGCATGCTGGTATTAAAACTCATTCCAAGCCCACCATATTCTTCAGGGACACTTACACCCAACAGACCGAGTTGTCCTGCCTTATCCATTAATGATGGTAAGAGCCCTTCTTCCATAGAATCAATTCTTTCAGCTATAGGGTGAATTTCTTTTTCAATGAATTCTGATGTAGCATCACCCATCATTTTTTGTTCTTCATTGAATTGCTCTGGGATAAAAATATCTTCGGCCGGAGTTTCCCTGATGATAAACTCTCCTCCCTTAATGGCTTGTTTCTCAGCAATAGCTTCCATAATTAACACTTTGATTTATAAACTTGATAATCGATTATTTAGTATGCATGCATACTATTTTCAAATATACAAAAAGATTTAATTAGTATGCATGCCGAGTATTATTTTCTGCCCATATTTTACTATTAAAAGTTTCAGATTAGTTTGCGGCCTTATTAATAGGGTAAATCATTTTGAATTGACCCAATTACTATAGTAATTTATTCCTCGGTTTTCACTGACCTTAAAACTTAACACTTATGAAGAACATAATTACCATCTTTTTGACCTTAACCATATTGGCCTTTTACGGCTGTGGACCTGCGGCCAAAACAGAAGAAACATCTGATGCCACAGAAGAGACCACTGATATAAGAGAAAAAGTTGAGCGGGAGTTTGAATACCCTGTACCAACATCATTTCAAGTGACCTCATTATTGCAAACGGCCGGAGCTGGCTTTGTTTTGGGAATTACCAATCCGGTTGAGAATGTTGATCGCTACGAAACCCAAAGGGATAAAGCATTAAACCTTGGAATTTATGGAGCTGACTTAAGTTACTCAAGCACCTATAACCGCCAGGAAGAAACGATGGCGTTCCTGGGGGCATCTAAAAAATTAGTTGATGACCTGCAAATGGGTGGCATATTTGATGACCAAATGGTAAGCAGGGTAGAGTCGAATATTACCAATAAAGATTCCCTGATATTAATAATTACAGAATCTTTCTATGATACTTATGAGTACCTGAACCAAAATGGGCAAAGCAAACTTTCATTGTTAGTTGTTGCCGGTAGCTGGATTGAAGGGCTTTACATTACAACCCAACTTGCAATATCCAGTGGTTATGACGATCGCATTATGGATATTGTGGCAAAACAGAAAGCTGTTGTAAAGCAATTGAATGATTTGCTTAGTGAAAACGCCAGCGATGAGGATATTGCCTCGATAATGCCGTTACTGAACTCCCTCACTGAAACTTATTCTGGTATTGAGGAAGGATCGAGGCTTACTGAGGAACAATTGTCCGAGATATTTAGCGTGGTAGATTCCACAAGAAGCGAAATTGTAGGAGAATCATAAAATAAAGCTTATACCATTTTGCAGAAAGGCATATTGAATTCAATATGCCTTTTCTTTTATCTTTATGTGCAACCGTACCCCTCGGTTGGAGTCTTAACCTGTAGCTATAAAAGCAACAAATGAGTGAGTCCATAATTAATGCCCTTATGCACCTATTCGCAATCATTGAGAGTGTGAAGGACGAAAGGGCCAACTCCGGTGATTTAATAGTGCGGCCATTTTTGGAGCGCCAATTGAATGCTGAATTGGCAGCTCAATTTCTAGGGCTATATGAGGATTATGTCGATTTCTACCGCAAAGAATCGTTCGATACAAGTGAAGACCAGGCGCTCCAGGTTGAATCAAAAAATATTCTTCAGGTTACCAAAATTTGTAATCAGCTCAATCTAGAGTTGTTTCAGCATGAACGGATTATCCTATTCATGCAGCTGATTGAATTGATCCATACAGATGAAAAGGTAAGCCAAAAAGAAAATGATTTCATTTTACTGGTTGCCCTGAACTTTAACATTCCTAAGAATGAAATCAACGACATCAAGTCGTTCATTTTAGACAAGGACGGGGAAAATATCTCAAAATCCAATGGGCTAATTATAGATAATAAAGTAACCGAGTGGCCGGAGGAGATTGCCTGGATGATGAAAAAGAAGGGGCAGCCAGGTGTAACCGAGTTTAGACACCTGCATGTTGAAAATCTCTTTGGCAAAATATTGGTTTTATATATCAGGAGCATCCAAACTTTTGCTTTCAGGTATAATGGACCTCTCAGCTTATACCTTGAGGGAAATGAGGTATTGAAGGGGAAATCTTATTTGATTAAACCCGGGTCAATACTAAAAGGCCCAAATATTCAACCCATTTATGAGCTTGACATCACCAAGAAATTCCTCCTTGACAACGACAAGAAAATAAAGACAGTTTTTGAGGCAGACAAGCTGAGGTTTAGGTTTAAAAATAGCGAAAACGGCATTCACGAATTCAGCTTTGTAGAGGAATCCGGTCATATGATTGGCATTATGGGCGGTAGCGGAACAGGTAAGTCAACGCTGCTGAATTTGTTAAACGGAGAACTTGAACCGGAAGAAGGTAAAATCCATATTAATGGCCATAAAATCAGGCGCTGTGTTGAGCAGGGTGCAATTGGATATGTGCCTCAGGATGACCTCCTTTTTGAGGAGCTCACAGTTTTTCAAAATTTATATTTCAACGCCCAACTCTGTTTCAGTGATTTTGATGATAAAAGGATTAGAGCTACTGTAAACCGGGTTTTAAAAGACCTTGATATATATGAAACCAAGGATTTAATTGTTGGTAGCCCTTTAAATAAAACCATTAGTGGCGGCCAGAGAAAGCGGCTGAACATAGCGCTTGAATTGATCCGTGAGCCCTCAGTGATGTTTGTGGACGAACCCACTTCCGGTCTCTCATCAAATGATTCTGAGATGGTGATGAGATTATTGAAAGATCAAGCCCGAAAAGGTAAACTGGTCATAGTAATCATCCACCAACCATCTTCAGACATATTTAAGCTATTCGATAAACTCTGGATTCTTGACAAGGGAGGATACCCGATTTATAATGGCAACCCTATAGATGCCGTGGTTTATTTCAAAACCATGAACACCCAGGTTAATGCTGCCGAAAGTGAATGCAGGACTTGCGGAAATGTGATCGCGGAACAGATCCTGCAGATTATTGAAGCCAAGGAGATTGATGAGCAAGGCATGCCCACGGGTATTCGTAAAGTGAAGCCATCACAGTGGTATGAAAAATACCGAGAGCATCTCTTGCCAAAATTGAAAAGGGTAAAATGGCAAACAGCTTTACCTCCATCAAATTTTAGTATCCCCAATTTGCTCAATCAGTTTTTGATTTTCAGCAAAAGAAACCTTTTATCAAAGGCCACAAATACCCAGTATATTCTTTTAAACCTTCTTGAACCAGCTGCTTTGGCCTTAATACTGGGGTATTTCTCAAAATACTCGTTGAGCAGTGAGTATGTTTTTGCCGACAATAAGAACCTACCGGTGTATCTATTTATGTCAGTGGTGGTGTCACTATTCCTTGGGATGTCAATCAGTGCTGAAGAAATATTTAAGGACAAAAAAATATTGGTGCGAGAGAGCTTCCTAAACCTGAGCCGGTTGAGTTATCTCAATTCTAAAATTGCCTATTTGTTTGTGCTCTCAGCAATCCAAACTTTTTCATTTCTATTGGTTGGTAATCTGATTTTAGAGGTTCAGGGAATGACATGGAGCTTTTGGCTGGTACTTTTTTCGACAGCTTGCTTTGCCAATATGATAGGGCTCAATATTTCTGCGGGGCTCAATTCCATTGTCACCATTTATATTCTTATCCCGTTGATTTTAGTTCCTCAGTTATTGCTTGGGGGTGCAATGATCAAGTTTGATGAATTGCACCATAGCCTTACCAGAAGAATTTATGTGCCTGTAATTGGTGATATGATGGTTTCACGATGGGCATATGAAGCCATGGCAGTTGAACAATACAAAAACAACAAATATGAGCGTCATTTCTACGAGTATGATCAGCAAATAAGCCATGCCGCTTACCAGTCCTCATTTTTGATACCCAGGTTGGAGCGGAAAGTGGAAGAGACATTACTGCTTCTTCAATCAGGTGACAGCAGTGCCGCTAAAAAACCGCTTAGGCTGCTCAGCAACGAATTTCAAAGACTTCAGGAACGGGATGATAACCACACCTTCAACAGGTTTAATGATTTAGAAGTAAAATATTTTACCGAAAACACACATGACAATGCTTTGTATTATCTGAATTCTTTAAAGAGAAAATATCAGTCGATACAGGATGACGCTAATGATGGAAGGGAGAAGGTTTACAATCAAATGGTAGCAGAACTGGGCGAAGAGGAAGTATTCCAGATCAAAGATGAAAACCATAACAAAGCCATGACCAACCTGGTTCTCAACCGGGACGAACTAACCAAAGTGCTTCAACTCGAAGACCGTTACATTCAGAAGAAAGACCCGATTTATATGTACCCGGATTCTAATTATGGAAGGGCACATTTTTACGCTCCGGTTAAGATAATTGGCAGCTGGCACATTGACACCTTGTGGTTCAACTTAATGGCTATCTGGCTTATAACCGCTGTGCTTTACGTGGCCCTGGTTAAAGACTCTTTGAGAAGATCTTTGGAATGGATTGGTAAGTTGTTTAGAAGATCAAAGTATTAGCACATTTGGCTGCTACCATCTAAAGGAATACCATTTACACTTTTAATGCCATCCAGCCTTAGTGCATCACCCGTAGAAAGCTTGAGATACTCTACTTTTTTATCAATGTATAAATCTTGAATAATCCCTGTTAAAACACCATTTGTCGTAGTGTCAATTTTAACAATCGCTTTCTTTGTCGCCCATGCCTCAAGGCGATCATAGAAATTGCAATCAATGGGGGTGTAAGGCTCTTTTGTCATAGCTCTTCGAAAATGTTCATTAACGAAATTGCGACTGTTGGGTTGGTCTTAGAATGTTCAAACCTACAATCTCATTTACCTGCTAAATCCCTAACTTTGCACCTGCAAAATTTTAGCAGCAGCTTTCCTTATGCCTGAAATACAAGAGGTCAAAACACAAGCAACCAATGGCGTCCCAATAGGAGCAGATGAGACGGATTTCATAGAAATCTATGGCGCCAGGGAGCACAATCTTAAAAACATTGACCTAAGTTTTCGCCGGAATCAACTCGTAGTGATTACAGGCATTAGCGGAAGTGGAAAATCATCTTTAGCGTTTGATACAATTTATGCTGAAGGGCAGCGGCGTTACATGGAGAGCTTCTCAGCCTATGCAAGGTCTTTCATTGGTAATATGGAGCGGCCTGATGTTGACAAGATAGATGGTCTGAGCCCGGTAATTTCAATAGAACAAAAAACTACCTCCCGTAACCCAAGGTCAACCGTTGGAACCGTTACTGAGATTTATGACTTCTTAAGACTGCTGTATGCCAGGGCTGCTCATGCTTACTCACATCTTTCTGGCAAAAAGATGGTGCGGCAGAGTGAGGATCAGATAATCGACCACATAAAAAGCAATTTTGATGGCGAGAAACTAAGTGTATTGGCCCCGGTGGTTAAAGGCCGAAAAGGGCATTACAGAGAGCTGTTCGTTCAGATCAGGAAGATGGGGTTTGCTAAAGTGAGGGTAAATGGGGAGCTGCAAGACCTGATGCCTAAGATGCAACTGGACCGCTACAAAACCCATGACATTGAAATTGTAATAGATAGATTAAAAGTAACCGAGAAAGATTTCTTTCGGCTGACTCAATCCGTGAGGACAGCCATGCAGCATGGAAAAGGGGTGATCATGGTGCTTGATGAACGAGATGAAGTTCACCATTTTTCAAAATTTCTAATGGATCCTGAAACTGGCTTATCATACGATGAACCAGCCCCAAATACTTTTTCTTTTAATTCTCCATATGGAGCCTGCCCAAAATGCAATGGCTTGGGTGTTGTTGAAGAAATCACCACGGACA
This sequence comes from Cyclobacteriaceae bacterium, assembly GCA_040222875.1. Lineage (GTDB taxonomy): Bacteria > Bacteroidota > Bacteroidia > Cytophagales > Cyclobacteriaceae > JAJCYL01. The sequence goes on from JAVKCG010000053.1 coordinate 277,571, forward strand.
CTGTAATCCCGGATCAATCCTTAAGTATCAGCCGGGGAGGAATAGCCCCCTTAGGGGAATACAGGGATATCTGGATTTTCAAAAAAATTCAGGCCATTCTGAAACGCCATAAGCACAACCTCACTACACCAATAAAGGAAATTCCTGAGGAAGTAATTGATGTGCTACTTCATGGTGATAGTGTACCTGTTGCAGTTAGTTCAGTTAAATATCCTGGAACTAACTGGCATACAAAATTTGAAGGGATAATCACCTTTTTGGAGAAACAGAAAAACGAGGGTTCGGAAAAAACCAGGCAGTGGATCCAGGATTTTATGCAGTCCTCAGTTTGCACAGATTGTCAAGGCTCAAGATTGAAAACGGAATCGCTTCACTTTAAAATTGACGATACCAACATTGCCCAATTGGCTGATATGAACATCAATCAACTTGGTGATTGGCTAACTGATCTTGAAAGCCGAATGGATGATAAGCAGAATAAGATTGCTGCAGAGGTTTTGAAGGAAATAAGGAAACGGGTTGGTTTTCTGTTGGGAGTTGGGTTGGATTACCTTCATTTGAATCGGCCCCTTCGAACGCTCTCAGGGGGTGAGGCTCAACGGATCAGGTTGGCTACCCAAATCGGAACCCAACTAGTTGGTGTGCTATACATTTTGGATGAGCCAAGTATTGGCCTGCACCAGCGGGACAACCAAAAACTGATCAAGGCACTTCAGGATTTGCGAGATTTAGGTAATACCGTAATCGTGGTGGAACATGATAAAGACATGATGTTGCACTCTGATTTTATCATTGATATTGGCCCCGGTGCTGGCCGTCATGGGGGGCATATCGTTGCGGCTGCATCACCGAAAGAGTTTCTTGAATCACCTACCGTCACAGCGGAATATCTGAAAGGCATTAAAACAATAGATATTCCTAAGGTGAGAAGGGAAGGCTCTGGCAATGAACTTGTGCTGAAGGGTGCATCAGGCAACAATTTGAAAAACATCACCCTGAAATTGCCACTGGGCAAAATGGTTTGTATTTCAGGGGTTTCTGGAAGTGGCAAATCAACGCTAATCCATGAAACGTTGTTTCCAGTTTTAAGAAAGGCTATTTATAAATCGAGAAAAGAACCTTTAGCGCACAAATCAATTGATGGTATCAAACACATTGATAAGGTTATTGAGGTGGATCAATCACCGATTGGTCGTACGCCAAGATCGAATCCTGCTACTTATACTGGTGTTTTCACTGAAATCAGGGCGCTTTTTTCGGAATTGCCTGAGGGAAAGATCAGGGGCTATAAGCCAGGACGTTTTTCTTTCAACGTAAAGGGTGGCCGCTGCGAAACCTGTGAAGGTGGTGGCATGAAGGTCATTGAAATGGACTTCCTTCCGGACGTTCATGTGGAGTGTGAAACCTGCAAAGGAAAGCGTTACAACCGTGAAACCTTAGAGGTGCGCTTCAAGGGAAAATCAATTGCTGATGTGCTTGACATGACTGTGGAACAAGCCGTTGAATTTTTCGAAAACCAGCCCAAGATCTTACGAAAAATTAAGACCTTGAATGATGTGGGCCTTGGTTACATTTCTTTAGGTCAGCATGCTACAACCCTTTCTGGCGGTGAAGCCCAGAGGGTCAAACTTGCAACGGAACTTTCTAAAAAAGACACTGGTAAAACGCTTTACATTCTTGATGAGCCCACCACAGGCCTCCATTTTCAGGACATTCAGCATTTGTTGGATGTGCTTAACAAGCTGGCCGACAAAGGCAATACAGTTCTAATTATTGAGCACAATATGGATGTGATCAAGGTAGCCGATCATGTGATCGACCTTGGCCCGGAAGGCGGCGATGGCGGTGGTCAAATTGTAGTTGAAGGAACACCGGAAAAAGTTGCGAAGAGTAGTAGGGGGTATACTGGGAAGTTTTTGCGGGAAGAGCTGGGGTGATTGGTACTCAAGCAATCAGGACCATCATCCAAACGACTGGTTATTTTGAGGTTGTGCCGTGGTTCTGAAATTTTCTTCAAGTCCTGCTACCGCAATTAGGTTTGTAACACATAACATTCAAATGCCACTAACTATTTCTGACTAACTCCTGTTTAAGAAAAATAACTTCAATCTGAACAGGAGCTAGCTAGGGCACATCAAGGTTTGCCTGGTTTTTTCAATTTTGAAATGACGCTTCATTTTTATGAGGCGTTTAAAGATAATATCTTTATTAGATGACAATTTTGAGAATTAGCGCTTTGCAGGGATTGACTCGTGATTTTTTTTTCATTGCTGGTTTAGTCATTGCCCTCTCAAATCAAGTTGAGGGTCAGGTTGTCGATGAAACCAGACTTCAGTACGAAGAAAGCCAGTTATCAGCGAATCAAGTTGGTATGAGCGTTAGTAGCGATCAAAAGCATATTGCTTTTTTGCTGGATAATGGTGAGTTAAAAATTTTTGATATTCTCAATTCAGTTTTCATTCAGAGCCATTTCGTAGAATTAACTGATCCATTGGAAATTGCTTTTAGCCTCGATAATACCAAAATTATTGTTGTGGAGAATAGTCAGTTCCAGGTTTTAGATTGGAAATCCGGAGAGGTGCTTTTTAGTCAGGACGGCTACGACATGATCAAGACAATGAGAGTTGCTCATACCAGTGATCATTTTGCTGTTGCTCTTGATGAAACCGTTGAAATATGGGATGCGCAGTCCTTCAATAGGATACAAACCCTAACGATTAAGAAGAATCTGGCTACCGTTTCATTTAGCTATAAGGATGAAAGCCTTATTATCAATCAAAAATGGAGCTTGTTTAAAAACAGATATTTCATCTATAACTATATGACAGGTTCATTGATTGATGAGGTTGATAAGAGTTATCTGGCAACATTTGATAATACAAAACAAGGCCTCTTTTTCTATAAAAACTTCGGGTATGGCATTCCAGCATTTAATCATAAAGCATTAGGAGCTGAAGATGGTTCAGCCAAGGTACTTCAGGTTTTTGATGGCAAAGCTGAGAAAACCAATGACGTTGGTATCTATCTTACTAGCCTGAGGGTTGGCGACAAAGTTGTCTCAGCAGCCGGTTATCGAGGGTTTAGCGTTTTCGATATTAAGCAGGGTGGCAGGATTTTTACCACTAAAAAGACAAAACGTGACAGAAGTTCAAAAGCCATTAATGTTATGGGTGATTACAGCGCAAACCCCCATTATGCTTTAAATGAAGACAAAGTTTTGGTTAATGCCTACGGTGACAACATCAATCAAATTTATAGTGCCGAACAAAATGCAATTGTTGGTTATATATTTGTAGATGCCGACGGTAGTTATGCTGTTGTTTCCAAAGACGGCAGATTTGATGGGACAACTAACGCCGCCGAAAAATTATATTGGACACACCGGACCTCAAATAAAAAAACTAACCTTGAGAGTACCTTCAGTCGTGGTTTCACACCAGGACTACTGGCCTCATTGTTACAAGGCACAGATGATATAGTTGAGTTTGATATAACTGATGAAGCGGGAGATTTACCAGTAATGCAAATGATTTCTTTTAATGATTCTCCCATAAGCAAAAGTGATGAAACGCCGATTGTAACCTCCAACCAAAAGCTTGGTGAAATCAGAGTATCTGTTATTGAAAACCATCAAAATGCGACCCAAATCCGATTATTTCATAATAACAAGCTAACACAAACAGTCAATGCGCCATTTGGTCAGGATATAAGTTTTCCAGTAACGCTGAGTAATTCTTTTGGTGAAGACAACTATTTCTATACTGTGGCTACCACAGAGAGAGGGATAGATTCTGAAAAGAAAAAATTGATAGTTCGTTACCAAGGTAATTTGGACGAGGATCCGAAAATGTTCTTGTTAACAGTAGGAGTTAATGAGTACAAAAATCCAAAGTATAACCTCAATTATGCAATAGCTGATGCTGATGCATTTAGTGAAACTGTCGCTAAAGGGGCTGGGGATATTTTCAGTAAGGTTGAACAGATCAACATTCGAAACCAGGAATTCACAAAACTAGGATTAATGAATGCCTTAGAGCAGGTAAAAAGCTCTGCAAATGAGCAAGACCTCTTTGTTTTTTATTACGCCGGACATGGTGTGATGTCTGAAGGACAGAGTAAGGAATCTGAGTTTTTTTTAGTTCCTCATGACATCACGCAACTATACGGGAGAGACGACATGCTTCTTGAAAAAGCCATTTCCGCAAATGACCTAAAAGAAATCTCCAGGGCAATTAATGCCCAAAAACAAGTTTTTATTCTTGATGCATGTCAATCTGCTGCGGCTTTGGATGCCGTTATTAGCAGGGGTATTTCAGAGGAAAAAGCTATTGCACATTTAGCCAGGAGCACTGGTACTTTTTGGATGACAGCCACGGGGTCTGAACAATTTGCCACAGAATTCGAATCGTTGGGCCATGGAGCATTTACTTATGCCCTTTTGGAAGGCTTGAGCGGCAAGGCCGATGGAGCCAACGCTGATAATAGAATTACGGTACGCGAGTTGGTTGCTTATATAGAATCGCGGGTACCTGAATTATCCGAGAAACATAAAGGCAAGCCACAATTTCCAGCAGGCTACTCATTTGGGAATGACTTTCCGATTGTTATATATGAGTAATGGTTATAGAGTTTTGAGACTCTCCTCATTTGCTGTCAAAATCACATCTACCAAATCTTCACTGATTTGAGTAGAGATGAACAAAGCTTCAAATTGACTTGGAGCTAAGTATACTCCCCGCTCAAGCATGGCGTTGAAGTATCTACCGAACTTCGCCGTATCGCAGGTTTTGGCGGTTTCAAAATCAATAACATTTTGATTAGTAAAAAACAAGCTGTACATAGAACCGACTTGATTAATGGTATAATTCAGTCCAAGTTTGTCAAGGCTTGACTTAATGCCATTACAGATAGCTTTTGTAGTCCTTTCAAGTTGAGTATAGATTTCGGGAATTGATTTTAGCTGCTTCAACATTGCTAACCCAGCAGCCATAGCAATAGGATTTCCCGATAATGTTCCAGCCTGATAAACTGGGCCTTGAGGTGAAACATAATCCATGATGTCCGTTTTGCCGCCGTAAGCGCCAACTGGCATGCCTCCTCCGATGATCTTGCCCATTGTTGTTAGATCGGGTGTCACACCAAATCTTTCTTGTGCTCCTCCCGGTGCTAACCTAAATCCTGTCATCACTTCGTCGAAGATCAGGATGATCTTATGCTTATCACAAATCGACCGGAGGCCTTCCAAAAAGCCATCGGCTGGTAAAACTGTTCCCATATTGCCAACTACAGGTTCCAAAATGATGGCAGCTATTTCATCAGGATTACTATCTACCAGTTTTTGAACGGCATTCAAATTGTTAAAAGGTGCTAACAATGTATCCCTGGCTGTTCCCTTAGTCACGCCTGGGCTATCAGGCTCACCGAGGGTCATTAATCCTGAACCGGCTGCGATTAGAAATGAATCCCCATGGCCGTGGTAGCAGCCTTCAAACTTGATGAACTTATCCCGACCTGTATAACCTCTTGCCACCCTAATAGCCGACATAGTGGCCTCTGTTCCAGAATTGACCATTCGTACTTTCTCAACTGATGGCACCATCTCAACTATCAATTCAGCAATCTCAACTTCCGTGGAACATGGAGCACCATATGATAAAGAATTGGATACAGCCTCCTTGACAGCCTCCTCAATCTGCTCATTCGCATGACCTAAAATCATCGGTCCCCAGCTACCGATCAGGTCGATGAATTTGTTACCGTCTTCATCAAACATGTAAGCTCCTTTGGCAGATTTGATAAAAAGTGGGTCCCCACCAACGGATTTAAACGCCCTTGCCGGGGAGTTGACCCCTCCGGGAATAAATTGATTTGCTTTGGTGAAAAGTGAGCGGCTGTTATGTTTGATCATTGAATGAAGATTATTATTTGGTGACAAGTTTAATATTAATGGCTTGCATTATGTCATTCACCAACTATGGGATTGTGAATTTTAATTTTTAAGAATTAAAGTTACCCACCCCTAACCCCTCCAAGGAGGGGAATACTGCGATTCGATTTAAAAACCATTTCCGTTAAAGAACTGTAACTGCTGAAAGAAGTAGAAAAATTTATAATTTATGTAGCCACTGATTCCCCTCCTCGGAGGGGTTAGGGGTGGGTTTTAATCCGAATTAGTTTTCTGACTGTAGCTCCTCATCAACCCTCACCAATTCCGACTCTCGAAACTTAATAATTGGCACTATCTGGTTATCGTTGTTGTTTCCGTACATCAATCCTTCCATCAATCTCCCAGTGATTATTTGCCCATCCCTGACACCAACCTGGAAATACTTACCATTTTCATGGAGCAGCTTTCCAATTGATAGCATCAGTTCGTAACCTATTACATGATATTGATTAGGCGACTGTTTGTAAGTTTTAAGAATCCGCTGTGCTAGCTGGCCATATTCCTGGCTGCTTTCATTGTAGAATGATGGAGCAATCAGGAATGTTCCAAGCTGTTCTAACTGATCAAAATTTGTTGAAGAATAGCTAAGCCATTCCTCCTTGCCGATAAGAGGGATGCGGTCACCTCTGATAGTGATGGCACTAATGGCATTTGCGGTATAAAGTACCTTATTCGAAACGGTAATTACATGGCCAATACTGTCAGGTGCTATCACCAAAAGTTCCTCGTAGTACTCGTCTGGGTCATTAGGCCTTTCCTTACGCCTCACCTTGAGCGGGTAACCGTCAACTTCTTGCAGCGAGTCCAGTTCATCTCCTCCGGGGATATCCCGTTCATATTTTGCTGCCAGTGTATCAATCATCATCCTGGCGTTTGACTCATTCAATCCCTTAAACCATATAATATTGAAAGAATCCTTTTCTAGCTCTTGTTTATAGATGTGTGCGAAAACAGAATCCCGCTCATTTTGCTCATAAACAATAACCGCTGTTTTGTTGGTAAAGTTTGCCCTGGCAAACTGTGCAGCTTTGATGGCCTGGGTTTCAGTGGTTGATTTAAATAAAAATGAATAAGGATTGTTGCCGATTACTTCTGCATTTGACGACAATGGGTTGACCATATTGATCTGATTGTCAAAGCTGAATTGAGTAACCACCTGACTTGGCCCGGGATATAAAGGGCCGATGATGAGATCTACAGATTTAAGTTCAGGCATTGCTAAAACCTTATTTGTCTGAGTTTCTGTCCGCTTTGTATCGTAGCTGTTCAAGTTAATTTTGATGCCTTGCTGTATCAGGTCTTGATTGGCCAAAAGCATGCCTTCATAAAGGGATGTTACAAGGGAGTTCCTTAAAATATTCCTAGTATCGTCAATTCCATTGTGCATGAAGGGCAACAAAACAGCTACTTCATATAACTCTTTTTTGGTGTTTGATGAATAGTCAGCGACTTTGTACTTGTTTTTGTCAAGGTCAAATTCATTCACCAGTTTTTCCATAAGACCGAGTTCTTTTTCTGCCAGTGACTGCGCAGCAATTTTCATTACTATAGCTTCAGCGATTTCCGCATCGCGGGGGAAACGCTCATGTAGTGTTTTTAGGGTATCAAGACCTGTGACTTCGGCGAGTTCATTTAACTTCATTTGTTGGCCCACCTCAAAAATATCCTCCGATCTAATTCTACCGATGTACTCGATCGCCTTGCCATAATCCTTTAGATCGAAATGAATTTGGGCTTGCCACAGATAAAGCTCTGCTGTTTTTCGCCAAGTGGAATTCCTGCTTTCTATTTGTGAGAGCATGTCTTTGGCAATGTATTTTTGATCAGAGTGGTAGGCGGCCAGTGCATAATAAAAAGAAGCGTACTCCTCAAATTGATTACCCTGCTCAGTAAGTGGGGCAAAGGTTTCCATAGCCAGGTTGTAGCTGCCAGACCTGAAAAGCTCTTTACCATTTAAATAACGCTGCTGGTGATCCTGAGACTGAACCGAAAACGACAGAACAACTAAAGCGGGGATGAGATACTTCAATTCACAAAGGTTTAAGATTCTAAAGTAAGTTGGATAGGGGGAATGGGCAAAGGTTTAATGGCCGTTCAACCTTTCAAGCAAGCCCCGATTTTACAATTAATTCGCCTCGTAAATCTCACCCTTCCTCAATCCTGTTGGTTTCACACTTTTCATATTCCTTGGTAACGCTCAATTGAGTGTGACTTATTTTAAAATATGATTTACGGCTAACAGGGACTACTTTCTTTACTCAGTCTTAAATTTGGATTTGCTCAACAGAAGATTTGAAATCAATAATACCATTTGAATTTGACCTGTGGTCTTCCTTTTTAGCCTTTGGTGTCTTCCAGGGTCTTTTCATGATCATTATCTTATATAGCTATGGTCGCAGCCTTTCAATTCATTTGCTTGCCAGCTTGCTGGTGATACTTGTAACAGGTCTATTAGATTATTTACTAATCAGTTCAAACCTTTATACCCGGCTGCCACATTTGGTGTACATTTCAATACCCCTTTTTTTTCTGGTCGGTCCATGCTACTATGCTTTTGTGGCTACTGTCATAAAGCCATCCTTTGAATTACGAACAAAGATGTGGTACCACCTGGCCCCTTTGGTAATGGCCGTTTTATTTATGCTCCCATTCTATTTACTCAGTGCCGAGGACAAAACAACTCAACTCGCGGTACTAAATGAGTCCCAACTGTTACCTCTAACACTTGCCCCCTTCATTTTCTTGGCTTCCCAGATTTTACATTCATTTACATACATCTATTACTCGAATACCTTAATCAACCGGAAGATTGCTAGTATTAATAACAGGAAAAGCGTTTCTAATCTCAACTGGCTACAGAGATTCGGCCAAATCTTTATGGCATATTGGGCCGTAGATCTGATAGGTTTAACCATTTATGTCACAATAGGAAAGATCAATCAGGAAGTATTTTATGTAACCATTCTATGTAGCGCACTTCTTATTAATGTGCTGGTGTTTTTTGCAATTCGGCATAACAGGGAGTTCAGTCAAGGCCTAATCCATAAAGAGAAGTATAAGAATTCGGCACTATCAAAAGCGCTATCTCAACAGTATCTTGATAAGATATTAGAAGTAATGGAGATCCAAAAACCATATCTAAATACAGATTTTTCACTTGCAACCTTAGCACAACTTTCGAGGATCAATACCTATCAAATCTCGCAGGTGCTTAATCATGAATTAGGTAAAAATTTCTATGAATTCGTAAATGAGTTTCGATATAGAGAGGCCAAACACCGATTACAGCAAAAGGAATACAAGCATCTCACCATTTTGGCTATTGCACTTGAATCAGGATTTACCAATAAGAATACTTTCAACAAAGTATTTAAAAAGCACTCTGGCATTACGCCTTCGGAGTACCAGAAAAAAGGGACTACATAAATTGGTCATCTTCCGTCGGGGGTGACCATTGGCTCACAAACCGTTCTTTTTTTTATTCAAAAAACATGAAACGGTCAAAAGCAAAAGTAGCCCTGGTCAGTTTTTCCGCTGTATCACTCATCATTCTAGCGGTAGCATTCACTTCGCCGGGCTTTGAAACACACATTAACAGCAGAACCATCAATGCCCCAGAGCATGTAGTATGGGCAGTAATATCTGATGTTGGAAATTACCACCGCTATGCTACCGGTCTCTCGGGTAGTACCATCATTTCTGGTGAAGGTGAAGGATTGATAAGGTCATGTAGCGATGAAAGTGGATCATGGAAGGAAACCTGCACCTCCTGGAACGAAGGCCGATCCTATTCATTTGATGTAGACGTAGGTAGCGGCTATCCGTATCCATTTAAGAAATTTGCCGGTACATGGTCACTCTCAAAACTAGACAGCGATGTGACTGACTTAACCGAACTGGCTATTGAATTCGAGTATCAATTCCCATACAGATGGATGTCATGGTTCTATTCTGATGCCACTCATCAGTTTATCAACGAAGGCAATCGTACACTGCTTGATAATTGGGAAAGCGCTATAAATAAAAATCTTGTCGGCTTAGGCACCGGGAGGCCTTAAGAGGGTATAAGCTATTTTTAATGAAATCCTTTGAGCCCCAAAATAACCTGAGCCGGAAAGTAAGGACAGGAGCAGTATTATTAACAATTGCAATAACAGCGGCGTTGAAATCGCCGCTGTTATCTCCAGGTTTCGAATTACCAGTTCCTGACGGGCCTTACTCCATAGGAACAATTCATTTACAATTTGCGGATAGCTCTCGAATAGAGCCCTTAATAGAAGACTCCAGTAGTCACAGGCAGGTATATGCCCAGATATGGTACCCGGCAGAAACCCCGAACGAAAGCCAGACAGTACCCTATTTGAACGATGCAGCCAGTTCAATGGGAATCATTACCAGTCTCTTTAAGCTAGAAGAGGGGTTTTTCAGTAGGGTAGAGAGAGTTAGGACCAATGCCTATTTGAATTCACAAGTTTCAAATGCAAAGACCAACTACCCATTGTTGCTTTTTCAGCATGGCTACTCCTTTTGGGTTTCACAAAATACACCCTTAATGGAGCATTTGGCGAGTAATGGTTACATAGTGGCAAGCATTGGCCACCCCTATGAAACCTGTTATTCTATTAACGCTGTTGGTGAGCTCACAGCCTACTCATTTAGTACCCCAGGCTTGCAACTTAGGTGGAAGGAAATCTTAGACGAAAACTTATCAGAAAAATTGAAGAGATTGATTAATTCTCCTTTCTCTAAAACAACTCTAGCTCAGGAAAAAGAACTACTTCAATTGCAACCGACTATGACGGAAAGTGTTAAGATTTGGTCTGACGACGCAAGTTTTTTGCTAGACAAATTATTGAAATTGAACAACAACCTACCGCTTTCTGCCAACCGCATTGATGAGGATAGAATTGGGGCACTTGGTATGTCTTTTGGCGGAGCAGCAACGGCGCAGCTTGTAAATGATGACCGAAGGATAAAGGCCGGAATAAATTTAGACGGATGGGTATATGGCGACCTCATTGGGCATCCTCTAAATAAACCCTTTATGTTCATAAATAGCGATAACCATCGAAATATGAATGAAATTCATTACTGGCAATCGCAAAGCGAAACCTACAAGGTGATTGTGGCCGGAACAAAACACCTTGATTTCTGTGACCTCAAACTTATTGCACCGCAATATTTTCATTCACGCGGGTATATGGGCACCATTGATAAATCCCAAATAATCGAGGTGATGAACAGACTGAGCCTGTCATTTTTTGAGGCATATCTCAACGATGACATTGAAAAACTAACAGAAACACTTTCTGCGCTGCCAGAAATAACGACAGCAACCCGAAATGTTAAACCTTAATCTTAAATAATGAAAACAAAGCCCACAAAAGCACTTATTGTAGTGTTCTTTTTATCATTCAACCTCTATAGCCAGTCACAACCTCCAGGCCAAATGGTGGATATTGGTGGCTATAAATTACATTTCAACGTAATGGGAACCAATGGCCCAACGATTATCATTGAACCTGGAGCTGGCTCATGGTCTTTGCAGTGGTTTGATGTGCAACAAAAGCTCTCGGAAAATTTTCGGGTAATCACTTATGATAGGGCAGGGTACGGATGGAGTGACCCTTCTCCATATTCCCGAACGGCCGACCAGATAGCCAATGAATTGAAAACAGGCCTGGAAAAGTTATCAGTGAAGGCACCTTATATTTTCCTAGGTCATTCATATGGCGGTCTTTTAGCAAAAGCTTACGCCAATAAATACCCAGATGATGTTTTGGCCATCATCTTTGCCGAATCAGCTTCGGAATATCAGTTTGAAAAGTTGCCGCCAATTGTAACCATGATCCTTGAAGGAGGAAAAGAACAGTTTAAACAATCTGGCATGCTTGCAAGAATGGGCGCTATCACTCCAGACCAAATTTCTATTGACTCAACCTTGCAGCAGCAATATTGGGATGATTATCAAGTGCTCCTTACTAATGCTCCATTCTATGATGCCGTGTTTAATGAAATGGACCTGCTTAGGCATACTTACAAACAGAGCATGTTTAAAAAACCAATCGATAAACCGATACTGGTTATTACTGCCGAAAACAGTTTTGCAGCCTTCTCATCTGTACCAAACTTACCACTTGAAGAGTGCAATGCTGTCTGGTTTCACCTTCAGGATGAGATGCTGTCATGGTCATCTAAAAGCTCCGCTAAAGTAATAGGCTCAGCTACACATGATTTACTCCTAACAGCCCCAATGGAACTCGCTGACCTGGTAATAGAATTTGTTAAAGGCCTTTGAAGCAACATGCCTTTTGAGGGTTCGCGAAGGCATTAGCCATATTAATCTGAAATGAACTGACTAGACCAATGAACCGCAAAATGAGGAGTGACTTCTTAGACATGCTACACTCCACGCTTACCATTTTATTGTTGTTTTGGCTGGCTTTGTCATTAAAAGATTTCCAGATAGCCAGGTTAGAAGCAATCATTGCCCTGGCTATTTTTTTAACACAAGCTTTTTTAATGATTATAAGAAAGTAAAAAGCTTCTCTGGATAATTGAAATCATTAACATTATTTCTACTTCCTGGTAGTATAATGAAGACAGAAAACATCGGGAGCAGCCACATTTTCATAGGTCGTTAATTAGCTACCGTCCTATTCGGTTTTTGTGAAGTTTCTTTTAACCCCGAGGGCTGATACTTACTATGTGACGGTGACTGATGAGAAGAGGGCGGTTTGATAATTATAACCCGTATCTAGAATCATACGATAACTATAACATTGCAAATACAAGTGATAATGTGAGGATTACGCTTAGCTATTACATGTCTTTGCTTCAAACATCCGTTAGCCTAAAAGATGATTGTGTCACTTATTGTATTTATTGACTTACTCAGCGAGATATCGTCTAATATGTGTCAGGTGATATTAACTCACTCCCACTCAATAGTAGCCGGTGGCTTGGATGAAATATCATAAACCACCCGATTTACACCTTTCACCTGATTGATGATCTTACTGGAGATTTCCCCAAGAAACTCATAAGGCAAATGGCTGAAATCAGCGGTCATGCCATCAACGCTACCGACGGAGCGCAATGCCACTACGTTTTCATAAGTACGCTCATCACCCATCACCCCGACAGACTGCACAGGAAGAAGTACGGCCAATGCCTGCCACACATCATCATAAAGCCCATGATCTTTTAAGCCTTGAATAAATATGTAGTCGACCTCTTGCAAAATCCTGACTTTGTCAGGGGTGATATCGCCGAGAATTCTGATACCCAAACCCGGCCCTGGGAATGGATGTCGGCCTAAAATTTTGGGATCAATGCCCAGAGTTTTGCCCACATTTCTCACTTCATCTTTAAATAAGGTATTCAGGGGCTCAACTACTTTAAGTTTCATATAGTCTGGCAACCCACCAACATTGTGGTGCGATTTGATAGTTGCAGATGGCCCTTTTACCGAAACCGATTCAATCACATCGGGATAAATTGTACCCTGACCCAACCATTTCACATTTTCAATTTTATGGGCTTCCTGATCAAATACATCAATAAATACCTTACCAATCGCTTTCCGCTTTCCCTCAGGGTCCGATATTCCACGGAGGGCCAAATAAAACTGCTCCTTGGCATCAACCCCTTTAACGTTCAGCCCCATCCCTTCATAAGATGCTAATACTTGTTCAAACTCACCCTTTCTAAGCAGTCCGTTATCAACAAAAATGCAGTGCAGATTTTTTCCAATGGCTTGGTGGATCAAAGTGGCTGCTACCGAAGAATCAACCCCACCTGATAAACCGAGAACGACTTTATCATCACCCAGCTTTGTTTTTAATTCAGCAATGGTCGACTCAACAAAAATGTCAGAAGTCCAGTCTTGCTTGCAACCACAGATGTGAACCACGAAATTCCTTAAAACTTCTTTACCCTGGGCAGAATGTGTCACTTCAGGATGGAACTGGATACCCCAGATATTTTTTTCCTGATGTTTAAAAGCTGCCGCCTCAACTGATGATGTGCTTGCAATTAACTCCAGTTCTTCTGGCAATCTGACAATTGTATCCGCATGCGACATCCACACCTGGCTATTCAGGTTGATCTCTTTTATCAACGCAAAATGGGAGTCAATCTTGGTGAGGTTGGCCCTGCCATATTCCCTATGATTCGATTTTTCTACCTCACCGCCAAGTTTATGGGCGATTAGTTGTGCACCATAGCACACTCCGAGAATTGGAGCTGTGCCATCCAATAAATCCAGATTTACATCAGGGGCATCTTCATCTCGAACTGAACATGGGCTACCTGAAAGTATAATCCCTTTGATACTCGAATCAAGATCAGGAATGTGGTTATAGGGATGGATTTCACAGTAAACGTTCAACTCACGGACCCTTCTTGCAATCAGTTGGGTGTACTGGGATCCGAAGTCGAGGATGAGGATTTTTTCTGTCATCCGCAAAAGTAATCATCTAAGTTTTTTATCCATCCGGCAGAATACAATATTGACCTGAACGCAAACGTTTTGTGACCTATTCAAACCACAACCCGGTTTAAGATTGAATAAAATGCAAAAATTTAATTTGGTTTGCACCTCTTTTCGCTTTCAATAAATCTGTAGTGAGTACCTTATTCAAGAAACACTTATTCATTCTTCCCTTCTTAATAGTTTTTGGGTGTAAGACAAGCCGAAACATTTCGAAGATTGACCCAAACGCCGATGCACCCGATTCCACCGAAGTGAAGGTAGATGCCCCTGAAAAGCTTATTTACAGAGCGGCAGAATCAAGGATTTGGGATTTAATCCATACCCATCTTGATCTTAGTTTCGATTGGGAGAATCAATATGTAAATGGTATTGCAGTTTTAGAACTCTCACCGTATTTCTTTCCTCAAGACGACTTAACCCTTGATGCGAAGGGATTTGATATTTTGAAAGTGAGCAAATTAACACCTCAGGGCCAGCAGGATTTGTCGTTTGAATATGATGGCGAAGAATTAGATGTTACCCTTGATACCGAGTACACTAAAGGTGATAAAATTCAGATTCGAATTGAATACATCGCAAAACCGAATGAACGCACCGTTGGCGGAAGTGAGGCGATCACATCTGATAAAGGCCTCTACTTCATAAATCCCCTCGGTGAGGAACCCAATAAGCCACAGCAAATCTGGACACAAGGTGAGACAGAATCGAATTCCGCCTGGTTTCCTACAATCGACTCACCAAATGAACGGTGCACCCAGGAAATGTACATCACAGTTAATGATCGTTTCAAGACACTTTCAAATGGCACATTAGTTTATTCCCAAAAAAATGAAGACCATACCAGAACTGACTATTGGAAAATGGATAAGCCGCATGCACCCTATTTGTTTATGCTGGCAATTGGGGAGTTTAGTGTAGTAAAAGACAAATGGAACAACATCCCGATTGACTATTGGGTTGAGCCAGAATATGAAAAGTACGCTAAAGATGTTTTCGGCAACACACCTGAGATGATGACTTTCTTTTCAGAGTTATTGGATTATCCATTTCCCTGGGCGAAATATTCACAAGTGGTGGTTCGTGATTATGTTTCTGGTGCTATGGAAAATACTACAGCCTCAGTTTTTATGGAAGACCTTCAAATCACCAGCCGAGAAAAGCTTGATGAAAACTGGGATTACATAATTGCCCATGAGTTGATGCACCAATGGTTTGGCGATTTAGTGACTTGTGAGTCTTGGTCCAACTTGCCATTGAATGAGGGGTTCGCTAATTATTCAGAATACCTGTGGAATGAATATAAATATGGTCAGGAGGAAGCTGACTATAACAACTGGATTGAATTAAATAATTACCTCTCAGAGGCTGAGGCCAAGCAGGTGCCGCTGGTTCGATATTACTATGAAGACCGTGAGGATATGTTTGATAATCACTCCTATGCCAAAGCAGGGCTGACCCTACACATGTTACGAAAATATATAGGTGATGAAGCTTTTTTCGCTTCACTCAACCTATACTTAAAAAGTAACGCATTTCAATCAGTCGAAATACATGATTTGAGATTGGCCTTTGAGGAAGTCACCGGAGAAGACATGAATTGGTTCTTCGATCAATGGTACTTTGAACCCGGGCACCCAATATTGGATGTTTCCCATACTTACGAAAACGACTCATTGTACTTATATATAAATCAGGTTCAGGATACAACAATAGCACCCATATATACATTACCTGTGTTCATAGATGTCTATGCTAATGATGAAGTTGATCGTTATCCGCTGATGGTTCAGAACTTGTCGGAGGAATATCAATGGTATTATCCTTCCAAACCTAATCTGGTACTATTCGATAGTGACCAGCAGTTGTTGGGGGAAGTATATCATGAGAAATCCGATGAGGAATTGTCCTTTCAATATTCAAACAGTGAATTATTTATTCCACGATTTGAAGCCTTGAATGAAATTCAGGAAAGGCTGGATTCAGATTACGCAGAGGAAATAACGAAGAAGGCTTTAGATGATCCGAATTGGAGAATTA
This sequence comes from Cyclobacteriaceae bacterium, assembly GCA_040222875.1. Taxonomy (GTDB): domain Bacteria; phylum Bacteroidota; class Bacteroidia; order Cytophagales; family Cyclobacteriaceae; genus JAJCYL01. The sequence goes on from JAVKCG010000053.1 coordinate 294,052, forward strand.
AATCCCTGGCAATAGATCTGGCCTCCAAAAATGAGATGCTGTCAGATGCTGCAGTGCTAACCAAAGTGGAAAGCTATTTGGATCATGAACGATCTGATGTAAGGGCTAGTGCGTTAAGCGCATTGCTTGAGCTTGATGCTTATACGTACATTGATCAATTGCAGGAAGCTTTAAAAGATAGCGCCTATAGTGTAGTGGGTGTAGCCCTTGCCACATATGTGGAGCTGCCAGATGCTGAGAGCGAGGTAGTTGAATCTTATGCCGATGAAAAAAATGTGAATGTGTTGCTCCCGGTTGCAGATTACTATCTGCAAAATGGCGATTCAACTAAATATGGCTGGTTTGTGAACAAATCGAAACTTCTTACAGGTACTGATCAATATTACTTTCTTCAGTACCTGGTTCAATATATGTTAGAAGCACCCCTGAGCCAACAAGAATCGAGTATTGAATTTTTTAAAAACCTTGCACTGAATGGATCTCAATATTATACCAGATTGATGGGAGTTCAGGGTTTAATGGTGGTTTCAGAAATAGAAGGTGTAATGCCCATCATAATAGAAGCTGTTTCAAAGGAAACTGATCCCCGCTTAATTGAATTTTATGACCAATTGCGGGAAGGAAATTAGATTGGTTCAGACACATTCAGACAAAAATTTGATTAAAATTAAAAAGCATCTACTTTTGCACTCCCTTTAAAATCGAGTATAAGATTTTGATGGGGAATGTTCTTGATTTTAGTGTGATTTTGGGAGCGATAATCGGGGAGATACCGAAGCGGTCAAACGGGGCAGACTGTAAATCTGTTGGCTCAGCCTTCGTAGGTTCGAATCCTGCTCTCCCCACGTGGGAAAAGCTCAAATTCCAAAAAGTAAATTCCGAATGTTTGGAGTTTGAAAATTGTTTTTGAGATTTTTCAATTGCGGGTGTAGCTCAGTTGGTAGAGCGACAGCCTTCCAAGCTGTAGGTCGCCGGTTCGAACCTGGTCACCCGCTCAAACTTTCATCATCCCACTATTAAATCAAGAACAATTTTACCCCTGTTTGCCTGTCGTAGGCAGGTTAGACGAGGCAGGCCGACGTAGCTCAGGGGTAGAGCGCTTCCTTGGTAAGGAAGAGGTCAGGGGTTCAAATCCCCTCGTTGGCTCATTTTAAATTGATTGTGTAACTATTAAATAATTTTAACCAATATAAGTTTTTCAAACATGGCTAAAGAAACCTTTGATCGTTCGAAACCCCACGTTAATATTGGTACTATCGGTCACGTTGACCACGGTAAAACCACATTAACAGCCGCTATTACAAAAGTATTATCGGATCAAGGCTTGTCAGAAGTAAGAGATTTCTCTTCTATTGACAACGCTCCTGAAGAAAAAGAGAGGGGTATTACAATTAACACCGCTCACGTTGAGTATGCAACTGCCAACAGGCACTATGCTCACGTTGACTGTCCAGGTCACGCTGACTATGTAAAAAACATGGTAACTGGTGCTGCCCAGATGGACGGTGCAATCCTTGTTGTTGCAGCTACTGATGGCCCAATGCCACAGACCAGGGAGCACATCCTACTTGCAAGACAGGTTGGTGTACCAGCTTTGGTTGTTTTCATGAACAAAGTTGACCTGGTAGATGATCCTGAATTATTAGAGCTTGTAGAAATGGAAGTTAGAGAACTTCTTAGTTTCTATGAATTTCCAGGTGATGACATTCCTGTTATTCAGGGTTCTGCTCTTGGCGCACTTAACGGCGAAGCTTCATGGGTTGAAAAAGTTGTTGAATTGATGGCAGCAGTTGATGATTACATTCCTCTTCCTGAGAGATTAATCGACAAAGATTTCCTAATGCCAGTTGAAGACGTATTCTCTATTACTGGTAGGGGTACTGTTGCTACAGGTAGGATCGAGAGAGGTGTAACTAACACTGGTGATCCTGTTGATATCATCGGCATGGGTGCTGAAAACTTGAAGTCTACAGTAACAGGTGTTGAAATGTTTAGGAAGATCTTAGATAGAGGAGAAGCTGGTGATAATACAGGCCTTCTATTAAGAGGTATTGAAAAAACTGACATCAAGCGAGGCATGATTATTTGTAAGCCTGGTTCAGTAACGCCTCACGCTCATTTCAAAGCTGAAGTTTACGTACTATCAAAAGAAGAAGGTGGACGTCATACTCCATTCTTTAATAAGTACCGACCACAGTTCTACTTAAGAACTACAGACGTGACTGGTGAGATCAAATTACCTGATGGTGTTGAAATGGTTATGCCTGGTGATAATATCACTATCGAGGTTAACCTTATCAACAAAGTTGCCCTTGAAAAAGGCCTTCGATTTGCTATCAGGGAAGGTGGACGAACTGTCGGTGCTGGTCAGGTAACCGAAATTTTAGATTAATTATTTAATAGGAATCAAAGGTTTTAAGTGCGTTTTGCAAATTGTAAAACGCACTTGTTTCTTACATTAAAAGAAAATACCTTTGCAGTCCGTTTTTGGAGGGTGTTTCTACGGGTGTAGCTCAATTGGTAGAGCGACGGTCTCCAAAACCGTAGGCTGTGGGTTCGATTCCTACCACCCGTGCTTAGATTGTTCTTGAAAATTAGTAGCTGATGCTGAAATTAAAAGCCTTTTTGTTGGAATCTTACGATGAAATGAGATTCAAAGTATCATGGCCGAAATATAGCGACTTGCAAAGTAGCTCTGTTTTGGTATTGGTGGCTTCTTTGATTTTTGCGCTACTAATAGGGGTAATCGATCTCGCCTTTGAGAATGCGATGAAGTTCTTTTATAACATGACCCTGTGAGCGGCTCAGAATTAAACTGAAGTGATGGCGGAATTAAATTGGTATGTGATAAGGGCTGTAAGTGGGCAGGAAAAGAAGGTGAAAGCCTATCTGGAGAACGAGATATCGAGACAAAAGCTTGAAGAGTTTGTGCCTCAGATATTGATTCCTTCGGAGAAGGTTTATGAGATGCGCAATGGCAAGAAAAGGGTTAGGGAAAGAAATTTCTTTCCAGGTTACGTGTTAATATCTGCTGATTTATCAAAAGGGGAAACTATACATACTATTAATAGTATTCCTGGGGTAATCGGGTTTCTGGGTTCAGAAAAAGGTAAAGACAAACCTCCTGTTGCGTTGCGGCAAAATGAGGTCAATAGAATATTGGGTAAGGTAGAGGAAGTTGATGAGTTTGAAGAAAAGTTAGATCGACCATTTATTGTTGGCGAGTCTGTCAAAGTTATGGATGGTCCCTTTAGTGGCTTCAATGGTACAGTTGAAGAAGTATTTGAGGAGAGGAAGAAGCTAAATGTTATGGTTAAAATTTTTGGTAGAAATACGCCTGTTGAACTTAGTTACATACAGGTAGAAAAAGAGGATTAATTAAGCAATGGCAAAAGAGATAAGTGGTTATTTGAAACTGCAAGCCAGAGGTGGAACAGCAAACCCTTCACCTCCCATTGGCCCTGCACTAGGTAGTAAAGGCCTGAATATCATGGAGTTCTGTAAGCAGTTTAATGCCAGAACGCAGGATAAGATGGGGCAAATTCTGCCTGTTTTAATTACAATCTATACTGATAAATCTTTCGATTTTGTAATTAAAACTCCACCAGCACCAGTATTGCTTTTGGAAGCATCCAAGCAAAAGAAAGGTTCTGGTGAACCAAATAGAGTTAAAGTCGGATCGGTAACCTGGGATCAGGTGAAGACCATTGCTGAAACCAAAATGAGTGACTTAAATGCATTCACTGTTGAATCAGCCATGAAAATGGTAGCAGGTACAGCAAGAAGCATGGGATTAACAGTGAAAGGACAGGCCCCCTGGGCCTAATTACTTAAGAAGATGGCAAAGTTGACAAAAAATCAAAAAGAGGCTTTAAATCATTACGATCCTGAGCAGGCTTATGCGCTTGATGAGGCTTGTGATATTGTAAAGAAAATCACAAAATCAAAGTTTGATGCCTCAGTTGATCTTAATATAAGGTTGGGGGTTGATCCCAAGAAAGCCGACCAAATGGTAAGAGGTGTAGTTACGTTGCCTCATGGGGTTGGTAAAGAGGTTAGGGTATTGGTTTTATGCACTCCTGATAAGGAAGAAGAAGCTAAAGCAGCCGGTGCAGACCATGTTGGGCTAGACGAGTACATCAAAAAAATTGAAGGAGGCTGGACCGATATCGATGTGATCATTACAATGCCTACAGTTATGGCCAAAGTCGGTAAGCTAGGTAGGGTTTTGGGTCCACGAGGCCTCATGCCAAACCCTAAGTCTGGCACTGTAACTCCCGATGTAGCAAAGGCAGTTACTGAAGTTAAAGCTGGTAAAATCGATTTTAAAGTTGACAAATTCGGTATCATCCATACGAGTATTGGCAAGGTTTCTTTCGATCAGGATAAATTAAAAGAAAACGCTGCCGAGATGATCTTAACGGTCAACCGATTAAAGCCCGCATCATCAAAAGGCACCTATTTCAAAAGTATTAATATGTCTAGCACTATGAGCAAGGGCATATCTATAGATAAGAACTCAATAACCGGTTTATAATCATGACCAGGGAAGATAAAGCAATAATAATCGAAGATTTAGCCAAGAGGTTTGCGGATAATCCACACTTCTATCTGGCAGATGCTTCTGGCCTTGACGTGGCCAAAACGAATGCATTCAGGAGATTGTGTTTTGAGAAAGGCATAGAGTATAAGGTTGTTAAAAATACACTGATTAAGAAAGCCCTGGAAAAACAGGAAGCTGATTTTTCAGAACTGGATGTGGCATTGAAAGGTTTTTCAGGCATTTTGTTTTCGCCTGAATCAAGCAACGCACCGGCTAAAATTCTTAAGCAATTTCATAAAACTGATGAAGCAGGTAGACCAAAATTAAAGGCTGCTTCCATAGATTCTGATCTTTTTATAGGTGAAGAACATTTAAACGCTCTCAGTGAGTTGAAGTCTAAAGACGAACTCATAGGTGAGATTATTGGTCTGTTGCAATCACCAGTGAACAACGTACTTTCTGGTCTGTTGAGTGGAAAGAGCAAGTTGGCTGGTATTGTTAAAACTTTGTCAGAACGGGAATAGGTTCTAGTTATTAAACACATTATTAATCGAAATTAAAATGGCAGATTTAAAATCATTCGCTGAGCAGTTGGTTAACTTATCCGTAAAGGAAGTAAATGAGTTAGCTGACATTTTAAAAGATGAGTACGGCATCGAACCTGCTGCTGCAGCCGCACCTGTAATGGTTGCTGGCGGTGCAGGAGCTGAAGGTGGAGCTGCTGAAGAAAAGTCATCTTTTGATGTAGTACTTACCTCAGCTGGCCAAGCTAAACTAGCTGTTGTTAAACTGGTTAAAGAATTAACTGGTTTAGGCTTGAAAGAAGCAAAAGAATTAGTTGATGGTGCACCTAAGGCAATTAAAGAAGGTGTTGCTAAAGACGAAGCTGAAGCTTTGAAAAAGCAGCTTGAAGAGGCTGGCGCTGAAGTAGAGTTGAAGTAATTGAAGGTCGATCATTCGGCCTATTAGGATATTTAGGCCCCAAACCCGATTGACGGGACGGGGTCTTTTCCTGTTTATGCAAATAGACAGGGGGAGGTGCGAAAAGAACACCTGCCAAATTTTTTACACAATTAAACTGTAATAGCCTTGGCAATTCAAAATAACGGCAGAAAGAATTTTTCTTCCATAAAAAGAGTCATTGACTACCCCGATTTCCTTGATGTCCAAGTTCAATCTTTTAAGGACTTTTTCCAATTAGAAACCCCTGCAGAGAAGAGGGTTCAGGAAGGTCTTTACAAAGTATTTTCAGAGAACTTTCCTATAAGTGACTCAAGGGAAAACTATGTTCTTGAATTCGTTGATTATTTGGTCGACCCACCAAAGTACAACGTTGATGAGTGCATCGACAGGGGCCTTACGAACTCAGTTCCTTTGAAAGCGAAATTGAGATTGCTCTGCAATGACGAGGACAATGAAGATTTCGAGACAATTGAGCAGGAGGTTTTCTTAGGCAACATCCCATACATGACCGAAAAGGGGTCATTCGTTATCAATGGTGCTGAAAGGGTAATTGTTTCTCAGTTGCACAGATCACCCGGTGTGTTCTTTGCACAGAGCAAGCACACTAACGGAACTAAACTATATTCTGCCAGAATTATCCCTTTCAAAGGCTCTTGGATTGAATTTGCAACAGACGTTAACAACGTTATGTATGCATACATCGACAGAAAGAAAAAATTCCCTGTCACTACCCTATTGAGGGCGATTGGGTATGGTTATGATAAAGACATACTTGATCTCTTTGGATTGTCTGAGGAGATTGAAGCTACCAAGAAAGATTTAAAGAAAGTAATTGGCAGAAAACTTGCCGCCAGGGTATTAAGAACCTGGACAGAAGACTTTGTGGATGAGGATACTGGTGAAGTTGTGTCAATCGATCGAAACGAAGTTCTTCTTGAAAGGGATTCTATACTTGCTGAAGAAGACATTGAAACAATAGTTGAGTCTGGCACTAAGTCGATTATCCTTCACAGAGAGGATGTCAACATTACGGACTACTCCATAATATATAATACACTACAGAAGGATAACTCAAACTCTGATAAAGAAGCGGTTGAGCAGATTTATCGGCAGTTAAGAAATACGGAGGCTCCTGATGAGCAAACGGCAAGAGACGTAATACAGAGCTTATTCTTTAGTGACAAGCGTTACGATCTTGGTGAAGTTGGACGATACAGAATCAACAGAAAGTTAGGTCTTGAAATTGATCCGGAGACAAAAGTTCTTACAACTGAAGACATTATTCAGATTGTTAAGTATTTGATCGGATTGATCAACTCAAAGGCGGTTGTCGATGACATTGACCACCTTAGTAATAGAAGGGTTAGAACAGTAGGAGAGCAGCTTTATTCTCAATTTGGTGTAGGCCTTGCCAGAATGGCGAGGACCATTAAGGAGAGAATGAATGTTAGGGACAATGAAGATTTCAAACCTGTTGATTTGATCAACGCCAGGACATTGTCATCTGTTATCAACTCCTTCTTTGGAACCAACCAGTTATCTCAGTTTATGGATCAAACGAATCCATTATCAGAGGTGACACACAAACGAAGAATGTCCGCTTTAGGACCGGGAGGTCTTTCGAGAGAAAGAGCTGGTTTCGAAGTTCGAGACGTTCACTACACACACTATGGTAGGTTATGTACTATTGAAACACCTGAAGGGCCGAATATCGGTTTGATTTCTTCATTATGTGTTCATGCAAAAGTGAACACAATGGGCTTCATAGAAACACCTTATCGTGTTGCGAAGAAGGGCCATGTTAGTGATGAGGTGATCTACCTAACAGCGGAAGAAGAAGATACCCACAATATTGCGCAAGCTAATGCCCCCCTTGATACCAAGGGTAACTTTATTAATGATAAAGTAAAAGCAAGATTTGAGGGTGACTTCCCAATTGTAGAAAAAGGGGAAGTTAGCTACATGGATATTGCGCCAAATCAAATTGTGTCAGTTGCGGCATCAATGATCCCTTTCCTTGAGCATGATGATGCAAACAGGGCACTTATGGGATCGAACATGCAGCGTCAGGCAGTGCCACTTCTGAAGCCACAGGCTCCAATAGTAGGTACTGGTTTGGAACAGCGAATTGCTCAGGATTCAAGGTCTTTGATTATTGCTGAGGGTGATGGGGTTGTTGATTATGTTGATGCGACAAAGATTGTAATCAAATACAGCTTATCAGATGATAAAAAACTGATTTCTTTTGATGAGGAGAAAAAGTCTTATGATCTGATCAAGTTCAGAAGAACAAATCAAGATACCTGCATCAACCTGAAGCCTCTTGTTTTCAAGGGCGACAAGGTTAAGAAGGGGCAAATTCTTTGCGAGGGCTTTGCAACTGAAGGTGGTGAGTTAGCGCTTGGTCAAAACCTTAAAGTAGCTTTCATGCCTTGGCAGGGCTACAACTTTGAGGATGCCATTGTTATCTCTGAGCGGGTTGTTAGAGACGATGTATTTACTTCGATTCACATAGATGAGTATGATCTTGAAGTAAGGGACACGAAGCGAGGAGAGGAAGAATTGACATCTGAAATTCCTAACGTCTCAGAAGAGGCAGTTAAGAATTTGGATGAGAACGGAATTATCAGGGTTGGCGCAGAGATAAAAGAAGGTGATATTTTGATTGGTAAGATCACTCCAAAGGGTGAATCAGATCCAACCCCAGAAGAGAAGCTTTTGAGGGCCATTTTCGGTGATAAGGCTGGTGATGTGAAAGATGCTTCACTGAAAGCGTCGCCGTCACTAAATGGTGTGGTGATTGAGACCAAGCTATTTTCGAGGCCAAGAAAGGATAAAGACCTTAGGGCCAAGTCAAAGAAGGAAGTTGAGCTTCTTAAAAATCGATATAGCCAGGATTTGCTCCAACTCAGGTCAGAAATGATCGAGAAAATGGTGAAGCTCTTAAATGGAAAAGAGTGCCAGGGAGTAAAGCACAAATTCGGTGATGAGATACTATCAAAAGGAGTGAAATTCAATGCTAAGAACATTGATCAGAACCTATTCCCGCCTAAGAATATCTATAAAGACGAGAGTACTTATAATGTTCCTGAGGAAGTTAATCTTATCACGGATTTAAACCTTGATAACTGGACCAAAGATGACAAGGTGAATGACATGCTTTTCGAACTGGTAAAGAATTACCTAAAGAAAAGAAATGAGATCGCTGGTGAGTTTAAGAGGGAAAGGTTTACACTAGAAGTTGGTGATGAGCTGCCAGCAGGCATCGTTCAGTTAGCTAAAGTTTACATCGCTAAGAAACGTAAGCTGAAGGTTGGCGATAAAATGGCCGGCCGTCATGGTAACAAGGGTGTGGTTGCTAAAATCGTAAGGGATGAAGATATGCCATTCCAGGATGATGGTACACCACTTGATATCGTTCTCAACCCACTTGGTGTACCATCAAGGATGAACATTGGACAGATTTACGAGACTGTTCTTGGTTGGGCTGGTTTGAAGTTAGGCAGAAAGTACGCTACACCAATTTTTGATGGAGCTTCTGTTGCAGAGGTCGAGGCTGAGCTTAAAGAGGCTGGACTTCCTGATTTCGGAAGGACTTACCTAAATGACGGTCGTACTGGTCATAAGTTCGATCAGCCAATTACGGTCGGCGTTATTTACATGTTGAAGTTAGGCCACTTGGTGGATGATAAGATGCATGCAAGGTCAATCGGACCTTACTCATTGATTACGCAGCAGCCGTTGGGTGGTAAAGCTCAGTTTGGTGGTCAGCGCTTTGGTGAGATGGAAGTTTGGGCACTTGAAGCATTTGGCGCATCGCATGTCCTTCAGGAAATCCTTACAATCAAGTCTGACGATGTTATCGGCCGGGCTAAAGCTTATGAAGCTATAGTGAAAGGGGAGAATATGGGTAAACCAAATATCCCTGAATCATTCAATGTTCTTGTTCATGAACTTCGTGGACTGGCACTTGAAATTACATTAGACTAAAACATTTGGGCACAAGCCTGTTCAAAACACTTATATAAATATGGCATTCAGGAAAAATAAAAAACTGAACAACGACTTCTCTAAAGTAACTATCAGTCTTGCTTCTCCGGAATCAATTCTTGAGAGTTCGCATGGGGAGGTTACGCAACCAGAAACCATTAACTACAGGACCTACAAACCCGAAATGGGTGGCCTCTTTTGCGAGAGAATTTTTGGTCCGGTTAAGGACTGGGAATGTCATTGCGGCAAGTACAAGCGAATTAGATATAAAGGAATTATCTGCGACCGCTGTGGAGTTGAAGTAACTGAGAAAAAAGTTAGAAGGGAGCGCATGGGCCACATCGAACTTGTTGTTCCAGTAGCGCATATCTGGTATTTCAAGTCTTTGCCAAATAAAATCGGTTACCTATTGGGGCTTCCTACAAAGAAGCTGGATCAGATAATTTATTATGAAAGATATGTAGTGATCCAGGCTGGTGTTAAGGCCGAGGATGAAATAAACTATCTGGATTTCCTTACTGAGGACGAATACCTTGATATTCTGGATAAGCTTCCAAGGGAGAATCAGCTATTGGAAGATGATGATCCAAATAAGTTCATAGCCAAGATGGGAGCGGAAGCGCTTGAAATGCTGCTTTCTAGAATTGAGCTGGATGACCTGTCATATCAATTAAGGCACCAGGCTGCGACGGATACTTCTCAGCAGCGTAAGGCGGAGGCCTTAAAGAGATTGAAAGTGGTTGAGGCATTCAGGGATGCCAGGACTCGCATCGAAAACAAGCCGCAGTGGATGGTTATCCGTATGGTGCCTGTTATTCCACCTGAGCTTAGGCCGTTGGTGCCTTTAGATGGTGGCCGATTTGCTACCTCTGATCTTAATGACCTCTACAGAAGGGTTATCATTAGAAACAATCGACTTAAGCGACTTATAGATATTAAGGCTCCGGAAGTTATTCTTAGAAACGAAAAGAGAATGCTTCAGGAAGCAGTGGATTCACTTTTTGACAACTCGAGAAAAGTCAACGCGGTGAGATCTGATGGCAATAGAGCACTCAAATCGTTGAGTGATATGTTGAAAGGTAAGCAGGGTCGTTTCCGTCAGAACTTATTGGGTAAAAGGGTTGACTATTCTGGTCGATCGGTTATAGTTGTTGGTCCTGAGTTAAAAATGCATGAGTGTGGTTTACCTAAGGCAATGGCTGCAGAATTATTCAAGCCATTTATAATTAGGAAACTTATTGAAAGAGGTATAGTTAAGACCGTTAAGTCTGCAAAGAAGATAGTAGATAGAAAAGACCCAGTGGTTTGGGATATTCTGGAGAATGTCTTGAAAGGGCATCCGGTAATGCTTAATAGGGCCCCAACACTTCACAGATTGGGTATTCAGGCATTCCAGCCAAAACTAATCGAGGGTAAGGCAATACAGTTACACCCGTTAGTATGTACTGCCTTCAACGCCGACTTTGACGGTGACCAAATGGCTGTTCACGTTCCTCTTGGGCATGAAGCTATTTTGGAAGCATCTGTTTTAATGCTTTCAACACATAACATTTTAAACCCTGCGAATGGAAACCCAATTGCGGTTCCATCACAAGACATGGTTTTGGGCCTTTATTACCTTACTAAGGGAAGACCAAGCACTAAAGACCAAAAAGAGCTTGGTGAAGGAATGATTTTCTATAACCCTGAAGAGGTAATCATAGCGTTGAATGAAAATAAGTTGTCGAAGCATGCTTTGATCAAGGTTAGGGTTAAGGTAAGAGAGAAAGAGGAGTTGGTTGAAAAGCTGATCGAAACAGTAGCCGGTAGAGTGCTGTTTAATCAGTTCGTTCCTGATGAAGTTGGTTATGTAGATGAGCTCCTTACCAAAAAGAAGCTACAAAAGATCATTTCAAGCGTTGTTAAAATAGCTGGAATCGCAAAGAGTGCAGAGTTCCTTGATAATATCAAGAATCTTGGTTTCCAGAACGCTTACTTAGGTGGCCTGTCTATTGGTTTAGGCGATATCGGAATTCCGAAGGCAAAGGAAACTTTAGTTCAGCAAGCTAAAGAAGAAGTTGAGGTTGTTTGGAACAACTACTTAATGGGTCTGATCACGGATAATGAACGTTACAATCAGGTAATTGACATCTGGACAAGGATTAATTCCCAGATCACAAACACCCTCATGCAGCAGCTTGCTGAAGATCAGGACGGCTTCAATTCCATCTATATGATGATGCACTCGGGCGCAAGGGGATCAAGAGAGCAGGTTAGGCAATTGGGTGGTATGAGAGGCCTAATGGCCAAGCCACAAAAAAATATTCAGGGTTCTGTTGGTGAGATTATCGAAAACCCAATTCTTTCGAACTTTAAGGAAGGGCTTGATGTAATCGAGTACTTTATCTCTACTCACGGTGCGCGGAAAGGTCTGGCAGATACGGCCCTTAAAACTGCGGATGCAGGATACTTAACCAGAAGGTTGGTTGATGTAGCCCAGGATATGGTTGTTAACGAGGATGATTGTGGTACACTTAGAGGTATTGTCACATCTCCATTAAAAGACAATGAGGATATCGTTGAGCCGCTTTCAGAAAGGATATTAGGCAGGGTTTCAGTTCATGATATTTACGATCCAATTTCTGAAGACCTGATTATTGCTTCAGGTGATGAATTCACTGAAGAAATTGCTGATTACATTGATACAACAAGCATTGAGGAAGTTGAAATCAGATCTGCATTGACTTGTGAGACCAGAAGGGGTGTTTGTGCCAAGTGTTATGGTAGAAACCTTGCTACTGGCAAAATGGCCCATATGGGTGAGTCGGTTGGTGTAATTGCTGCACAATCTATTGGAGAGCCTGGTACTCAGCTAACCTTGAGAACATTCCACGTAGGTGGTACAGCTTCCAATATTGCCGTTGATGCAAATATCAAAGCCAAATTTGACGGAAAACTTGAGTTTGACAGGGTTCGAACAATCAAAACTGAAAACTCAGATGGTGATAAGGTTGACGTAATCATGGGTCGATCTGGTGAGATCAGGATTTTAAATGACGACGGGAAGGTTTTAATCACTAATCACGTTCCTTATGGCGCCTTCTTAAAGGTGAAGGATGGTCAAAAGGTTAAGAAAGGGGATGAATTCTGTAACTGGGATCCTTACAATGCTGTAATCCTTTCTGAGTTTGATGGTAAAATCGATTTTGAGGCCATTGAAGAGGGAATTACATACAAGGAGGAATCTGACGAACAAACAGGTCACAGAGAAAAAGTTATTATCGACACCAAGGATAAGACCAAAAACCCGGCGGTGATTGTGAACTATGGTGATGAGTCAAAAGGATACAACATTCCAGTTGGTGCCCACCTTGCTGTAGAGGTTGGTCAGAAGATCAAGTCAGGACAAATACTTGCTAAGATTCCTCGAATATTGAGTAAGTCGAGGGATATCACTGGGGGTCTTCCTAGGGTACAAGAGTTGTTCGAGGCTAGAAACCCATCAAACCCAGCAGTTGTGAGTGAAATTGATGGTGTCGTAACATATGGAGGCATCAAGCGTGGTAACAGAGAGATTTTCATCGAATCAAAAGATGGTGTTCAAAAGCGTTATCTGGTTTCATTGTCAAAGCACATTCTTGTTCAGGATAATGACTACGTAAGGGCTGGAACTCCGCTATCTGATGGAGCAATTACTCCTTCGGATATCCTGGCGATTCAAGGTCCGACAGCGGTGCAAGAATATCTTGTGAATGAAATTCAGGAGGTTTATAGGTTACAGGGTGTGAAGATAAACGATAAGCACATTGAGATTATCGTTCGCCAAATGATGCAGAAAGTAATGATCCTTGATGCCGGTGATACTAACTTCTTACCAAATCAGCAAGTTGACCGTTGGGTATTCAGAGAAGAAAACGACTTAATTCTTGATAAGAAAGTTGTTACTGAGTCCGGTGATTCACAAGTGCTTAAGCCAGGTCAGATCATCACTATGCGGCAACTTAGGGATGAAAATTCCAGTTTGCGACGAAAGGATATGAAAGTGGTTCAGATTCGAAATGCCGAACCAGCTGTTTCAAGGCCAACGTTGCAGGGTATTACACAGGCATCTTTGGGAACGGAAAGCTTTATTTCGGCTGCCTCATTCCAGGAAACGACTAAAGTTTTAAGTGAGGCTTCGATTAGAGGAAAAGCTGACGGCTTAATAGGCTTGAAAGAAAACGTAATTGTAGGTCACTTGATTCCGGCAGGTACAGGGCAACGAAATTTCCATAAGGCAATCGTTGCATCAAAAGAGGAATACGAAAATCTGGTGGCTTCAAGAGAAGAATACAGCAGCCAGCAGGTTGAATTTCAAGCTAACGATTAAACAATGGCAGATCAGAAAAACGAAGGCAAAAAGCAATCAAATCAGATCAACATAGAGCTTTCTGAGGAAACAGCAGAGGGCATTTATGCCAATCTGGCTATGATTGCACACTCAAACAGCGAGTTTGTCATCGATTTTATCCGGTTGATGCCTGGTGTTCCAAAAGCAAAGGTGAAATCACGAATTGTAGTTACACCTGAGCATGCTAAGCGGTTGTTAAAAGCATTGGAGGAAAATATCCAAAAGTACGAAAGAACCTTTGGAGCGATAAAACAAACCGACGAAACCCCTAAGTTCCCTATGAATTTCGGTGGCACTGTCGGAGAGGCATAATTAAAAGAGAAGAAAAAAGCAGCCCATTCCATTGCAATGTGGAGTGGGCTTTTTCATTTATGAAATCTTTCATTGAAAAGTAATTGTCCCTTTTATTTTAAAATCCCATTTCCTACCTTTGCACTCCCAAAATTTTAAAATAGAGATTTAATACAATTAAATGCCTACTATACAGCAGTTAGTACGAAAAGGAAGGAAGAAGTTGACTTCAAAGTCAAAGTCACCAGCCTTAGACTCATGCCCACAAAGAAGGGGCGTTTGTACAAGGGTTTATACCACTACACCTAAGAAGCCAAACTCAGCTATGAGAAAAGTGGCCAGGGTGCGGTTAACGAACCAAAAAGAGGTAAATGCTTACATCCCGGGAGAAGGCCATAACCTTCAGGAACACTCTATTGTGTTGATTAGGGGTGGTAGGGTAAAAGACCTTCCTGGTGTGAGGTATCACATCATTCGTGGGGCACTTGATACTGCCGGTGTCGATGGTAGGCTACAGAGGCGTTCAAAGTACGGTGCGAAAAGGCCAAAGGATAAAAAATAAGTTTCAACATATCTTGTAATGAGAAAATCTAAACCTAAAAAGAGGTACATACTTCCTGATCCCAAATTCAAAGATGAATTGGTAACAAGGTTCATCAATAACTTGATGCTTGACGGGAAAAAAAGCACAGCGGCCACTATTTTTTATGATGCCATTGATATCGTAAAGGAAAAGTCGAGTGAAGATGGACTGGAAGTTTGGAAAAAAGCCTTAGGCAATATTATGCCCTCAGTCGAAGTGAAAAGTAGAAGGGTAGGCGGAGCTACTTTCCAGGTGCCTTTAGAAGTACGTCCTGATAGGAAAATCTCTGTTGGTATTAAGTGGATGATCAAGTATGCCAGGATGAGGGGAGAGAAGACTATGACTCAAAAATTGGCAGGGGAGATAATGGCTGCATCCAACGGTGAAGGGGCCGCTGTTAAGAAAAAGGACGATACTCACAGGATGGCTGAAGCCAATAAAGCGTTTTCACACTTTAGATTCTAATACCAGCAATGGCTAAAAAAGATTTAAAATATTTAAGGAATATCGGCATCATGGCCCACATCGATGCTGGAAAAACCACGACTACTGAGCGTGTGCTTTACTATACTGGCTTAAGCCATAAAATTGGTGAAGTTCATGATGGTGCTGCTACAATGGACTGGATGGAGCAGGAGCAGGAGCGTGGTATCACTATTACCTCAGCAGCAACTACGACGTTCTGGAAGTATCCGACCTCTCAGGGTCAGGCAACTCCTGAAACTCAGGAATATAGAGTTAATATTATTGACACTCCAGGTCACGTAGACTTTACGGTTGAAGTTGAGCGTTCACTTAGGGTACTCGATGGAGCTGTTGCATTGTTCTGTGCCGTGTCAGGTGTTGAGCCTCAGTCAGAGACAGTTTGGCGTCAAGCTGATAAATACAAAGTACCTAGAATCTGTTTCGTCAATAAAATGGATAGGGCCGGAGCGGACTTTTTCAATGTTGTTAGCGAAATCAAAGAAAAGCTAAAAGCCAATCCGGTTCCATTGCAGGTTCCAATCGGCGCTGAAGATACGTTTAAAGGTGTTGTTGACTTAATTACAAATAAGGCAGTCTATTGGAACGAAGATGATATGGGTATGACCTACTCAATTCAGGATGTTCCGGAGGATTTAGTGGATACAGTGACTGAATGGCGTCAAAAGTTGGTTGAAAGTGTTGCAGAATATGACGATGCCCTTTTGGAGAAATTCTTTGAAGACCCTGATTCAATAACGAAGGAAGAAATGATGGCTGCTATTAGAAAAGCAGTTATCAACATAGACTTTTTTCCTGTCTTGTGTGGTTCAGCCTTTAAAAATAAGGGCGTACAGGCAATGCTTGATGCTGTTTGTTCTTATCTGCCATCACCCCTTGATTTACCTGCTGTTAAAGGTATTAACCCTTACACAGATAAAGAAGAGGAAAGATTACCATCAAATGATCAGCCATTCAGTGCATTGGCTTTTAAAATAGCAACAGACCCCTTCGTTGGTCGATTGTGTTTCTTCAGGGTTTATTCTGGAAAATTAGAGGCTGGTTCTTATATCCATAACATGAGAACCGATAAGAAGGAAAGAATATCACGATTGATGCAAATGCATTCAAATAAGCAGAATGCGATTGATCAAGTGGAGGCTGGTGACATATGTGCTGGTGTTGGCTTTAAGGATATTAAAACTGGAGATACTTTGGTCGATGAAAAGAACAAGATTGTTCTCGAGTCAATGACCTTTCCAGAGCCGGTTATCGGTTACGCAATTGAGCCTAAAACTCAGGCCGATGTTGATAAGCTTGGCATGGCCATCTCTAAATTGATCGAGGAAGATCCAACCTTGCAAGTGCAGACTGATCATGAAACAGGTCAGACGATTCTTAGAGGTATGGGTGAACTTCACCTTGAGATCATCATCGATAGGTTAAAACGTGAGTTCAAAGTAGAAATAAACCAGGGTGCTCCTCAAGTTGCTTACAAAGAGGCCTTGACAACCATGGTTGACCACAAAGAAGTTTACAAAAAGCAGACGGGTGGTCGAGGTAAGTTCGCGGATATTGTATTCGAAATCGGACCTAAGGATGAAGATGTTAAAGAACAAGGGTTACAGTTCGTGAACAATATTGTTGGCGGCGTAATTCCTAAAGAATTTCACCCAGCAATCGAGAAAGGATTTAAAGAAGGAATGAAAAACGGCCCTCTTGCCAATTATCCAGTTGAGGATATGAAGGTGAGGTTGTATCACGGTTCATTTCATGATGTTGACTCGGACGCATTGTCATTTGAATTAGCTGCAAGAACTGGTTTCAAAACAGCTGCCAAAAAATGTAACCCGGTAGTGTTGGAGCCAATTATGTCTGTTGAGGTAGTTACACCTGATGAATATACTGGTGCAGCAACCGGTGACCTTAACAAAAGACGGGGCATTATGAAAGGAATGGATACCAAGGGTGGAGCCCAAATTATCAAAGCAGATGTTCCGCTATCAGAACTATTTGGTTACGTAACTGATTTGAGAACATTGAGCTCAGGCAGGGCATCGGCAACTTTGACTTTTTCACATTATGATCAAGTGCCAAAGCACATTGCAGAAGATATTATTACAAAAGTCAAAGGATTGGCTACCGCTTAATCAATAGGAAAATGACTCAGAAAATAAGAATAAAACTTAAGTCTTACGATCACAACTTGGTTGACAAATCAGGTGAGAAAATTGTAAGAGCTGTGAAAACAACAGGTGCTATCGTTAGTGGCCCAATTCCGCTTCCGACCATCAAAGAGAAATTCACAGTTTTACGATCTCCCCACGTCAACAAAAAATCAAGGGAGCAATTTCAACTATGCACTTACAAAAGGTTGGTAGATATTTATTCTAACAGCTCTAAAACTGTAGATGCATTAATGAAGCTAGAATTGCCAAGTGGCGTAGATGTAGAAATTAAGGTTTAAACCGACCTCAACCCGGAATTAAAAGAACCCTTCAAACGGTTCTTTTTTTGTGGATAAAAAAATGAGGTTTTTCGAAATCCGTATTGCAAGAGATAGAGATTTCACTACCTTTGCAGTCCGTTTTTTCGGGAAGGAAAAATGTATCAAGATTTTAGGTGATTAGACTCCGTAAAAGATGTCTGGAATTATAGGTAAGAAAATAGGAATGACTAGCATTTACGATGCTGATGGAAAGAATGTTCCATGCACCGTAATTGAAGCTGGCCCTTGTGTAATAACCCAGGTTCGCAACATGGAAGCCGATGGCTATAATGGTGTGCAACTTGCCTATGATGAAAAAAAGGAAAAAAATACTTCCAATGCCATGAAAGGCCATTTTAAGAAGGCTGGCACTACTGCTAAAAAGAAGGTGGTAGAATTCAGGGATTTCAGGGTTGAATTTGAAGGTGAAGTCGGAGTTGGTCATGAGGTTACTGTTGATCAGGTTTTTAAAGAAGATGACTTCTTAGATGCGATTGGAACTTCAAAAGGAAAAGGGTTTCAAGGTGTTGTAAGACGTCATGGTTTTGGAGGTGTGGGCCAGGCAACACACGGTCAGCATAATAGACTAAGAGCTCCCGGATCTATCGGTAATGCATCCACTCCCTCAAGAGTTTTCAAAGGCATGAAAATGGCCGGCAGAATGGGCGGGGATCGAGTGAAGGTATTAAACCTTAAAGTGATGAAGGTAATGCCTGAAAAAAATGTGATAGTAGTGAGTGGGTCTATTCCAGGCGCCAAAAATTCATACGTGATTTTAGAGAAATAAAGATGGAAGTCTCAGTCGTCAATATACAAGGGGAAGATACAGGTCGAAAGGTTTCGCTTTCAGATTCAATATTTGGCATTGAGCCCAATGATCATGTTATCTACCTGGATGTGAAACAACACCTGGCCAATAAAAGGCAAGGTACTCACAAGTCGAAGGAAAGAGGAGAGGTAAAAGGCTCTACAAGAAAAATTAAAAAACAAAAGGGTACTGGTACAGCCAGATTCGGCGATATTAAGAACCCTATTTTCAGAGGTGGTGGTCGAATTTTTGGCCCTCGACCAAGAAATTACGGTTTCAAGTTGAATAAAAAGACTAAAGTACTGGCCAGAAGGTCGGCTTTGTCTTACAAAATTAAAGACAACGCTCTTTCAGTTGTCGAGAATTTCAGCCTTGAAGCTCCAAAAACAAAAGATTTCATTCAAATTCTTGATAAGCTTTCACTAGCTGGATCAAAAGCACTTTTTGTCATTCATGAAAATGACAAGAATGTTTATTTGTCAGCCAGGAACTTAGGTAAGGCTCAGGTAACCACTTTTGATTCCCTGAATACTTATGATGTTCTAAACGCTGATAAAATTGTACTTAGTGAGGGGTCTGTTGAGAAGATAGAACAATTATTAGGATAAGATGAGTGTTTTAGTCCGACCATTAATTACCGAAAAAATGTCTGCTCTAAATGAGACAGGCAAGTACGGTTTTGTTGTTGCCAAAAAAGCCAACAAAGTAGAAATAAAGAAAGAGGTAGAGAGAATGTATGGCGTAAACGTCGAGAAAGTGGCCACAATGGTTCATCCCGGCAAGAAAAAACAGCGCTATACTAAATCTCGGGTAATTAGCGGCAACACATCATCTTATAAAAAAGCAATAGTTACGCTATCAGAAGGAGAGGTAATCGATTTCTACAGCGCAATCTAACTGAAGGAAAATGGGAGTTAAAAAACTTAGACCGGTAACACCAGGACAGCGATTTAGGATGGCTCCTGACTTTGCGGCCATTACGGCAAGCACTCCTGAGAAGTCATTACTTGCTCCAAAAAAGAGGAGTGGTGGCCGAAATAGTTCAGGTAAAATGACCGTCAGGAATATTGGTGGAGGTCACAAAAAGCAGCTCAGAATAATTGACTTTAAAAGAGAGAAGTTTGATATCCCGGCTATAGTCAAAACAATCGAGTATGATCCGAATAGATCAGCCAGGATTGCTTTGGTGGAGTATGACGACGGTGAGAAACGATATATCATCGCTCCAGAGGGAATTAAAGTTGATCAGAAAATATTATCAGGAGAAAATGCAGCTCCGGAAGTTGGTAATGCATTGCCTCTTGCGAAAATTCCGGTGGGTACGATTGTGCATAACATTGAATTGAAGCCTGGCAAAGGTGGAGCAATGGCAAGAAGTGCTGGCTCATATGCCCAGTTAGTGGCAAGGGAAGGCAAGTATGCATCATTAAAGTTGCCCTCAGGTGAGATGAGAATGGTATTGGTTACATGTTTAGCCACGATCGGCACAACATCTAATTCGGATCATATGAACATCCGACTTGGAAAAGCTGGACGAAACAGATGGTTAGGCAATAGGCCAAGAGTAAGAGGTGTAGCAATGAACCCGGTAGATCACCCAATGGGTGGTGGTGAGGGTAGGTCATCTGGTGGCCACCCAAGATCAAGAACCGGCTTGTATTCTAAAGGCAAGAAAACAAGAGCAGTTAAGAAGTACTCCGATAGGTTAATAATAGGAAAGAGAAAATAATTGAGAAATGGCTAGATCTCTAAAAAAGGGACCCTATATAGATTTTAGGTTGGAAAAAAAGGTTGACACCATGAATGATGCTGGCAAGAAGTCGGTAATCAAAACATGGTCGAGAAGGTCAATGATTTCACCTGATTTTGTGGGCCATACCTTTGCTGTTCATAATGGGAATAAATTCATTCCAGTTTATGTAACTGAGAATATGGTGGGCCATAAGCTAGGTGAATTTGCACCTACCAGAAATTTTAGAGGTCATACAGGTAAAAAAGACAAGAGGTAGAATGGAAGCTCTGGCAAAACTTAACAATGTGCCAACCTCTCCTCGCAAGATGAGATTGGTAGCAGACCTCGTAAGAGGCGAAAGGGTAAATAAAGCCCTTACTATTCTAAAATATGAGTCAAACAGCGGAGCAGCTAAGCTTGAAAAACTCTTGTTGTCGGCTATTGCTAATTGGCAATTGAAAAATGAAGATGCCAAGCTTGAAGAAGCGGACCTTTTTGTAAAGGAGATTTCCGTGGATAGCGGCAGAATGCTTAAAAGAATAAGAACTGCGCCTCAAGGCAGAGCTCATAGAATAAGGAAAAGATCAAACCATGTCACAATGGTTGTAGATAACCTTAATCAAGCTCAAGAGACTGCTGAAAGCGAAGTACAAACTGAAGAAAAGTCTTAAAAATGGGACAAAAAGTAAATCCAGTAGGTTTTAGGTTAGGCGTTGTTAAGGGTTGGGACTCCAACTGGTATGGTGGAAAAACCTTTCCTGACAAATTAGTTGAAGATCAAAAAATCAGAAACTATGTGCATGCCAGGATACCAAAAGGCGGTATTTCTAAAATAATAATCGAAAGAACGTTAAAGCGCATCACGCTTACTATTCATACAGCCAGGCCAGGTGTAGTTATTGGTAAAGGTGGTACTGAGGTAGATAAGATTAAGGAAGAGCTAAAGAAAATTACCGGTAAGGATTTACAGATTAACATTTACGAAATAAAAAGGCCTGAACTTGATGCAAAACTGGTGGGTGAGTCTATTGCTCAGCAATTGAAAGCCAGAATATCATATAGAAGGGCTATGAAGCAGGCTTTAGCCTCAGCTATCAGAGTTGGTGCTGAAGGAATAAAAATCAAAGCTTCTGGTAGATTGGGCGGTGCAGAAATGGCAAGAACGGAGCAGTATAAAGAAGGTAGAATTCCATTGCACACGCTCAGGGCCGATATCGATTATGCTGTTAGCGAAGCTGACACAGTTTATGGTAAGATTGGTATCAAAGTTTGGATTTTCAAAGGTGAGATCTTTGGTAAAAGAGACCTTTCTCCGAATGTTGGTATGATCAATGATGGACCTGGCGGCTCAGGCGGAGGCGGACCAAGAGGAGCTAGAAGAAAGAAAAGAAAGTAATTAAGGACTGATAATTAATACCTGGAAGGATGTTACAGCCAAAAAGAACGAAGTTCAGAAAGATGCAGAAGGGCAGGAATACTGGTATTGCCCAACGTGGATTTGAATTGGCATTTGGTACGTTTGGTATCAAAGCTTTAGAACCAGGATGGATTACCAGCAGGCAACTTGAAGCGGCCCGTATTGCAGTGACAAGAGCAATGAAAAGGGAAGGTGAAGTTTGGATCAGGGTATTCCCTGATAAGCCAATCACTAAAAAGCCTGCAGAGGTGAGGATGGGTAAAGGTAAAGGTGCCCCAGAATATTGGGTGGCTGTAGTGAAACCTGGAACCATTCTTTTTGAAACTTCGGGCCTTGATAAAGACTTGTCATCAGAGGCGTTGAGATTGGCTTCTCAAAAGCTTCCGATCAAAACGAAATTTATTACCAGAAGAGACTACCAAGCTTAAAAAGTTATGAAGAATTCAGAATTACAGTCTCTGACTATTGATGAATTGCATGGGCGATTGGCAGAAGAGAAGGATACGTTGCAGAAATTGAAATTTGCACATGCAATTACACCAATTGAGAATCCGCTGAAGATTAGACACTCAAAGAAGACTATTGCGAGGATTCTCACACAAATAAGAATTAAAGAGACCCAAACTGACTCTTGAAATGGAGAGAAATTTAAGAAAAGAGAGAATCGGTATCGTCGTTAGCGACAAAATGGATAAAACCATTACCGTATCTGTGGAAAGAAAAATTAAACATGCCATGTATGGCAAGTTCATTAAGAAACACTCAAAGTTTCATGCCCACGATGAAAAGGGCGAGGGTCATATTGGAGATACGGTAAAAATTATGGAAACCAGGCCTTTGAGTAAAACAAAGCGCTGGAGACTGATTGAAGTAGTTGAAAAAGCTAAATAACGATGGTTCAGCAGGAAAGTAGATTAAACGTTGCAGATAATAGTGGGGCTAAAGAAGTCCTGTGTATCAGAGTTCTTGGCGGCACCAGAAAAAGGTACGCTTCCATTGGAGACAAAATTGTTGTTTCAGTAAAATCTGCTGTATCGTCTAGCGCCCTTAAAAAAGGAACGGTGTCAAAAGCCGTGGTCGTTAGAACAAAGAAAGAAGTTAGAAGAAAAGATGGATCTTATATCCGTTTTGAAGATAATGCTGCAGTTCTGTTGAATGATCAAAATGAGCCACGAGGAACCAGGATTTTTGGTCCGGTGGCAAGAGAATTAAGAGAAAAGCAGTTTATGAAAATTGTTTCATTAGCTCCTGAAGTATTGTAATAATGGAGAATAAGAGAAAGAAATTGCATGTAAGAAAGGGAGACACCGTAAAGGTGCTTTCTGGAAACAGCAAGGGTAAAACAGGTAAAGTCCTGGAAATTTACTCTGCTAAAGGAACAGCGATAGTTGAAGGTGTAAACATGGTTTTCAAACATGTAAAGCCCTCAGCTGAGAATCCTGAAGGTGGAAGAAATAAGCAGGAAGCTGCGCTTCGATTAAGCAAACTAATGGTAGTAGATCCCTCAACCGGTGAGCCTACCAGAATTGGGCGAAAATTGAACGACAAGGGCAGATTACAGAGGTATTCAAAGAAAACTGGTGAATTTATTACAAATGGCTAGTGCAAGATTAAAAGAGAAGTATTTAAAGGACGTCGTTCCTGCATTAAGAGAAAAATTCTCTTATAAGTCAGTGATGGAGGTACCTAAAATCACCAAAATTTGTATTAACAAAGGTATTGGTGACGCTGTTTCTGATAAGAAGTTAGTTGATGTTGGTGTAGAGGAATTGACTCAGATCACAGGTCAACAGGCGGTTCAAACTAAGGCGAAGATTTCAGTTTCTAATTTCAAATTGAGAGAAGAAATGCCGATTGGTGCCAAGGTTACCTTAAGACAGGATAAGATGTATGAATTTCTTGATCGCTTAATGACAATCGCACTACCTAGGGTAAGGGACTTCAGGGGACTAAAGATTAAAGGGTTTGACGGCCGGGGTAATTACACTTTAGGTGTTCAGGAGCAGATCATTTTTCCTGAGATCAGTATTGATAAAGTGAATAGAATTTCTGGTATGGACGTCACATTTGTGACCACCGCCAAAACTGATGAAGAAAGCCTGGAACTACTTAGGGCATTTGGAATGCCTTTCGTATCAAAAAATTAAAATATGGCAAGAAAGTCACTTATAGCAAGAGAAATCAAAAGAGCGAAGCTGGTTGCAAAATATGCTGAGAAGAGAAAGGCACTGAAAGAGGCTGGAGACTATGAGGCGTTGGACAAGCTACCAAGAAATGCTTCACCTGTGAGATTGCACAATAGGTGCAAGTTGACAGGCAGACCAAAAGGGTACATGAGGAAATTCGGTATCTCAAGAGTAACCTTCCGTGAAATGGCGTCTGATGGTAAGATTCCAGGGGTAACGAAAGCAAGCTGGTAAAGCTCAAAAAGTAATTTTAATAATAATTCGATTTCATTAACTTTGCAGCCCTGTTTTTAGGCGGGGTTGATTTTTTATAAAAAATATGGTTACTGATCCAATTTCTGACTATTTGACAAGGGTGCGAAACGCCATTAAGGCTAACCACAAGGTTGTCGAAATCCCTGCATCAAATCTCAAAAAAGAGATGACAAAAGTGATGCATGAAAAGGGATATATAAGAGGCTATAAATTCGAAGAACAAGGACCGCAAGGCACCATTAAAATTGCCTTAAAATACGATCCTTCTACGAAAAAATCGGCTATTGAAAGTTTGGAAAGAATCAGTAAGCCTGGTTTGAGAAAGTATGCAAAATCTGACGGCTTGCCAAGGGTAATTAATGGCCTTGGTATCGCTATCATGTCTACATCTCAAGGAGTGATGACCGAAAAGGAAGCTAAGAAGCTAAATATCGGTGGTGAAGTTTTATGTTTCGTTTATTAATCTGTTTGAAACATGTCTCGGATTGGATACAAAATTATTAGTCTACCAGAGGGCATCACAGTAAGTGTCGATAAGGGCAATGTTACGGTGAAGGGCTCAAAAGGTGAGATGACTCAAAAAATAGATCCTGATTTCAAATTGGAAATTGAGGATGGTAAAGTGCAATTGAACCGGCCAACTGAGCAAAAAAGACATAAAGCTCTTCATGGGTTGTATCGCTCATTGATCAACAACATGGTAGTTGGGTTAAGTGAGGGCTACAAAAAGGAATTAGAACTGGTAGGTGTGGGTTACAAGGCCACTGCCCAAAATAATGTTTTGGAAATGAGCCTTGGCTATTCACACACTATATATATGGGCATCCCACCTGAACTGAAGGTAAGTGCTGAAACTCAGAAGGGAAAAAACCCAATAGTGACCCTGGAGGGTAGCGATAAACAGTTGATTGGTCATATCGCTGCTAAAATCAGGTCGCTAAGAAAAGTGGAGCCTTATAAAGGAAAAGGTGTGAGGTTTGTTGGAGAACAGATTAGACGTAAAGCAGGTAAAACTGCAGCTAAATAATTAGTCAAATGGCTATAACTAAGAGTGCTAGAAGATTAAGGATCAGGCGAGGCATTAGAAGGCAAATCGGTGGAACGACTGAGAGGCCCAGGTTGTCAGTTTTTAAGAGTAACAAAGGCATATATGCCCAGCTTATCGACGACAGCAAGGGCAATACTTTAGCAGCCTGCTCATCAGCAGAAATTGGTGAGGCTGGAAAAAGGAATGTTGAGGTCTCAAAGAATGTTGGCAAAAGCCTGGCTGAAAAGGCCAAGAAAG
Organism: Cyclobacteriaceae bacterium; assembly: GCA_040222875.1. Classification (GTDB taxonomy): domain Bacteria; phylum Bacteroidota; class Bacteroidia; order Cytophagales; family Cyclobacteriaceae; genus JAJCYL01. The sequence goes on from JAVKCG010000053.1 coordinate 319,424, forward strand.
CTGGTATTGAAGGGGTAGTATTTGATCGAGGTGGGTATCCATATCATGGCAGGGTGAAAGCCTTAGCTGAAGGAGCAAGAGAAGGCGGATTGAAATTTTAAGAAATTATGTCGCAGAGCAATATAAAGTCAGTAAAGGCAAGCGAAATCGATCTTAAAGAGCGAGTAGTAGCCATTAAAAGGGTTGCAAAAGTTGTAAAAGGGGGTCGTAGATTCAGCTTCTCAGCAATTGTGGTAGTAGGAGACGGCAATGGGGTTGTAGGTTATGGTCTTGGCAAAGCCAATGAAGTAACTGATTCTATCACCAAAGGAATTGATGATGCTAAGAAGAATTTAGTTAAAGTTCCTTTGTTGAAAGGTACCGTACCTCACGAAGCCATTGGTAAATACGGCGGAGGATTAGTGCTGTTGAAGCCAGCTGCTCCAGGTACAGGTGTAATAGCAGGTGGTGCGATGAGGGCGGTATTAGAAAGTGCAGGCGTTCATGACGTTTTGGCAAAATCTAAAGGCTCATCAAACCCACACAACGTAGTAAAGGCGACTTTTAATGCACTTGGTAAAATGAGGGACGCTTACACTATTGCGATGCAGAGGGGAATTGAATTAGAACAAGTTTTTAACGGCTAATTGACATGGCTACGAAAAAGGTACAAATCACCCAAGTGCGAAGCACAATCAAACGTCCAGAAAGGCAGAAGCGAACTATTCAGGTTTTGGGTCTTGGTAAAATGAATAAGGCCGTTGAAAAAGAATTAACTCCGCAAATAGCGGGTATGATAAATAAGGTAAGTCACTTGGTTACCGTAAAGGAGCTTTAAGATGAAATTGAATACTTTAAAACCCGCTGAGGGATCGACCAGAAACAAGAAGCGAATCGGCCGTGGTCAGGGATCTGGCCGTGGAGGTACTTCTACGAGGGGTCATAAAGGGGCTAAATCGAGATCTGGCTATTCGAAAAAGTTAGGTTTTGAAGGTGGTCAAATGCCACTTCAGCGAAGAGTTCCAAAATTCGGATTTAAAAATCCAAGTAGAATCGAGACTAAGCCAATCAATTTGGATGCGATTCAAGCTCTTGTTGACTTAACAAAGGCATCTGATGTGAATTTGGATTTGCTGGTTGATAATGGATTGGCAAACAAAAAAGATACAATTAAGATTTTGGGCCGGGGTGAATTGAAGGCTAAAGTGAATGTGACAGCACATTTATTTTCGAAAACTGCCCAGGTGGCAATTGAAAAAGCAGGAGGAACGGTTACAACCATCTAAATGAAAAAATTCTTTACCACCATACGGAATATTTTTTCAATTGAGGAATTGAGGATTAAGATCCTAAACACTTTAGGGTTATTGATCATTTTCCGTCTTGGATCGTTCGTGGTTTTACCAGGAATTGACCCGGATAAGTTGAGCGGTGGTGCTCAAGGAATCTTTGGGCTGCTTGATACCTTCCTTGGAGGGGCATTTAGTAATGCATCAATTTTCGGGTTGGGTATTATGCCTTATATCTCGGCTTCAATTGTTCTACAGCTATTGACGGTAGCAGTTCCTTACTTCCAAAAATTACAGAAAGAGGGCGATAGCGGTAGAAAGAAGATAAACCAAATTACAAGGGTGTTGACCATAGCCATTACGATGGCTCAGGGTACAGCATATATAAATGGAACTATCCCTGGGGATGCAATCCTGATGGATAACTTGTTCTTATTCAATATAACATCAATTACAATACTGACCTCAGGCACAATTTTTTGTATGTGGTTGGGAGAAAAGATCACTGACAAAGGAATCGGTAATGGTATCTCAATGCTGATTATGATTGGTATTATATCGAGGTTTCCGGGAAGTATTTTGGAAGAGGCAGTAACCAAAGGGTTGAATCAAGCACTGTTTTTCGTAATTGAGATTGTTGCTTTGTTTTTCGTAGTAATGGGTGTAGTAATGCTCACCCAGGCCATTCGAAGAATCCCAGTTCAGTATGCCAAGCAGGTTGTTGGTAACAAAGTATATGGAGGCCAAAGACAGTACATACCATTGAAGGTGAATGCAGCCGGTGTAATGCCAATCATCTTTGCTCAAGCATTGATGTTTTTACCAGCATTGATTTCGGGTCTATGGGCTGATTCAAGTGATGTTGCGATTTATATAGGCACCACATTTAGTGATTTTACATCTTGGCAATACAACACCGTTTTTGCCATTTTGATCATATTATTCACGTTTTTCTATACAGCTATCACCATCAATCCTAATCAGATTGCAGATGATTTAAAGAGAAACGGCGGGTTTGTTCCAGGAGAGAAACCAGGTAAGCAAACTTCGGAATTTATTGATAGCGTTTTAACGAAAATAACCCTACCGGGATCTGTGTTTTTAGCAATTGTGGCAATTATGCCAGCCTTTGCGAGTATTGCTGGTGTCGGAACAAATTTCGCACAGTTTTACGGAGGCACATCCCTGCTGATTATGGTAGGTGTGATTTTGGATACTTTACAACAAATTGAAAGTTATCTGCTTATGAGGCACTATGAAGGCATGATGAAGTCAGGCCGGGTAAAAGGTAGGTCTCAGGCGGCAATTGCATAAATATGGCTAAGCAGGCATCCATAGAACAAGACGGAACAATCGTAGAAGCATTGTCAAATGCAATGTTCAGGGTTGAACTCGAAAATGGACATGAAGTGATAGCGCATATTTCTGGTAAAATGCGGATGCATTATATCAAAATTTTACCGGGTGATAAGGTGAAGTTAGAAATGTCGCCTTATGATTTGTCAAAAGGTAGGATAACGTATAGGTATAAATAATTGATTGGCCATGAAAGTAAGAGCATCAGTTAAGAAAAGAAGTAGTGATTGCAAGATTGTCCGTAGAAAGGGCAAGGTATATGTGATCAATAAAAAGAACCCTAAGTTCAAGCAAAGACAAGGTTAATATGGCAAGGATAGCTGGAGTTGATATTCCTGAGAACAAAAGAGGCGAAATCGGCCTTACCTATATTTTTGGTATAGGTCGTAGTTCAGCGCAACGCATTTTGGATGCAGTTGGTATTGAAAACGATAAGAAGGTTAAAGACTGGACTGATGATGAAGCTAATGCCATCAGGACATTCATCTCTGAAAATATAAAGGTTGAAGGGGTACTTAAATCTGAGGTACAACTCAGTATCAAGCGATTGCTTGATATTGGTTGCTATCGTGGTTTGAGGCATAGGAAAGGATTACCAGTTCGAGGTCAGGGTACTAAGAACAATGCAAGAACGAGAAAGGGTAAGAGAAAAACTGTTGCTAACAAGAAGAAGGCTACTAAATAAGGCTAAGTAATGGCACAAAAGAGAAAAGATAAGGCGAGAAAAAGAGTTGTTAATGTTGAGGCGTTGGGCCAAGCCCATATTAAAGCGTCATTCAACAACATTATTATCTCTTTAACAAACAATTCTGGTCAGGTTATTTCATGGGCCTCAGCAGGAAAAATGGGTTTTAAGGGTTCTAAAAAGAACACTCCATATGCTGCACAGGTAGCTGCTGCAAATGCGGCACAAGCCGCTTACGATGCTGGCCTTAGGAAAGTAGAATTATTTGTGAAAGGTCCGGGATCCGGAAGGGAATCAGCGATTAGGTCAATTCAGAATACTGGAATTGAAATTACGATGATTAAGGATATCACTCCACTCCCTCACAACGGATGTCGTCCTCCAAAAAGAAGAAGAGTTTAATTATTTCAAACGCACTAAGTTAGATGGCTAGATATAGAGGTCCTAAAGCTAAAATTGCCAGGAAGTTCAACGAACCAATCTTTGGCCCAAGTAAAGCTTTACAAAAGAAGAATTACCCTCCAGGTCAGCATGGCCGTGGAAGAAGAAAGAAGCAGTCTGAATATGCCATTCAGTTGGCAGAAAAGCAGAAGGCCAAATACACTTATGGCGTTTTAGAGAAGCAATTCGCAAAATTATTCGATAAGGCTTCCAGGAAAAAAGGTGTTACCGGTACGGTGCTTCTTCAATTGTTGGAGTCCAGGCTTGACAACACAGTTTTTCGTTTGGGCGTAGCTCCAACTCGTAGAGCGGCAAGACAATTGATCCTGCACAAGCATGTACTTGTAAACGGAACAATAGTAAATGTGCCTTCATTTTCTTTAAGAAATGGAGATTTAATATCAATTAGAGAGAAGTCGAAGTCATTAGAAATTGTGGCCGACAGCCTGGCAAGTTTTTCAAATAGAAACTTTTCTTGGCTGGAATGGGACAGCAGTGTAATGACTGGAAAGTTTAGTAACGCACCTGAAAGGGAAGAGATTCCTGAGAACATTCAGGAACAGTTGATTGTTGAACTTTACTCTAAATAATTTCAATTTAATTTTTTCATTAATTAAAAATACGTTGCTACTATGTCAATATTAGCATTTCAAATGCCGGAGAAAGTGGTCATGGAAAAAGCAGATGATTTTCATGGTCTGTTTACCTTCAAGCCTCTTGAGCCCGGCTATGGTGTCACAATCGGTAATGCACTTCGAAGAATCCTACTTTCATCGCTGGAAGGCTATGCCATCACGGGAATTAAAATTCCTAGTGTGCTGCATGAGTTCTCTACTGTTGAAGGAGTTGTTGAAGATGTTTCGGAGGTTGTTCTAAACCTGAAAATGGTAAGGTTCAAGAAATTATCGGATGTAGTAGATGGTAAAATCAATGTAACCATCAGTAACCAGAAGGTTTTCAAAGCTGGTGATATTGCAAAATTCACATCATCATTTGAGATTTTGAACCCGGATCATGTGATCTGCAACCTTGATGAGAGCACCGAATTCGAAATAGAACTTACCATTGAAAAAGGAAGAGGCTATGTGCCTGCAGAGGAAAACAAGCCAAGTGAGCAGATATTCGGGTTCATTCCTATAGATGCCATTTTTACACCTATTAAAAATGTGAAATACGGTATTGAGAATACAAGGGTTGAGCAAAAAACTGACTATGAGCAGTTAATCATAGATATTGAAACCGATGGGTCAGTTCACCCTGAAGTGGCGCTTAAAGGTGCTGCCAATATCCTGATTAAGCACTTTATGTTATTCTCAGATCAGAGCATGGTTCTTGAAACTGCTGAGCAGGCAGAACCAGATGCAGTTGATGAAGAATTGCTTCATATGAGAAAGCTGCTAAAAACTCAGTTAAATGACCTTGACCTATCCGTTAGGGCTTATAACTGCCTCAAAGCTGCTGATGTTAGAACATTGGGGGATTTGGTGAGATTGGAGATTTCAGATATGATGAAGTTTAGGAATTTTGGTAAGAAGTCATTGGCTGAACTAGAGCAATTAGTAGCTGAGAAGAGCCTGACTTTCGGTATGGACTTATCGAAATATAAGTTAGAAGAAGACTAAAAATGAGACACGGTAAGAAATTTAATCATCTTGGCCGTAAGCCGGCCCACAGGAAAGCGACCCTTTCCAACATGGCCTCTTCATTGATTTTGCATAAGAGAATCAATACTACTGTAGCTAAAGCAAAGGCTTTAAGGAAGTATGTTGAGCCCTTGATTACAAGATCAAAAGATGATACTACACACTCACGAAGGGTGGTTTTTAAATACCTTCAAGATAAAGAATCTGTGAAAGAGCTATTCGGTGAAGTGGCCGATAAAGTAGCTAGCAGGCCAGGTGGATACACCAGGATTATCAAAACTGGTTACAGACTAGGGGATAACGCTGAGATGTGTATGATGGAATTGGTTGATTTCAATGAGTTGTTATTAACCGAAACTGAAAGTGGTAAATCCAAAACAAGAAGAGGTCGAAGGAAGAAGAAGTCATCAGATGACGATGCTCAACCTAAGGCGAAAACTGCAGAAACTAAAGAAGTTGAGGAAAAGGTAGAGGAGAAGGAAGCAACAGTTGCTGAAGCCGAAGTTGTTGAAGAAACCCAAACCGAGGTAGAGCATGCGACAAAGGAAGAAGAAGTTGTTGAGGAAGCCGTTGTAGAGGAGGTAAAGGCCGAGGATACTGCAACTGAGGTTGTGGCAGAAACAAAAGAGGAAGATCAGGCTGAAGAGAAAGAAGATGATTCAGATGCTGATGAAAAAGAAGAAAAGAAAGACTGAGAAGTCTTAATTAACGATAATTAAAAAGGGATCAGTGATGATCCCTTTTTTTATTGGTGTGTTTCTCGTCATGTAGTTTGGAAACACTTATTTAAGATACTTTCGTGTTTATCAGAAAAATTCTGATAACACCATTCTTTTAAAACTCTCAATTCATCATTGAGTAATTGTTTAATAGCTTTTAACAATTCTTTCTCGAACAATTTCTTGTCGAAGCTTACCTTTGATAAGATCGTCTTGAAATATTCTAGCATATTGAACTGGTTTTTTATGTGAAACAACGCTCTTTCCATGCCATAAAGGCGTCAATCGGAAAGTATTTGAATTTAATAAATTAGAGAATATTTGTCAAGTTGGACTACCTCATTTTTTATGATTTTAAAACGCAAAATATTGAGTGATGTTATAAACATAAAGTGGCAGTTAATATCACTTTCACTTTTATTAACTACACTAGGGCTTGCGGCCCAATCACAAGACATCACAATTGCCCTTGGTCCTGATGAAATTGGCATGAATCAGGCCTTCACTATTACTGTTAAGGTTGAAAACGATAGGCTAAAAAGCTATGATAAGTTCCCGGATATACCCGGTTTCGTAAAACGGGGCACTTCATCATCAAGTTCTACCAATTTTATTAATGGAAAGGTTTCCTCAAGTCAGAGCATCATCCAAAATTACTTACCTACTAAAGAAGGGACTTATACGCTAGCACCTTTTGATATGACCGTGAATGATAAGAAAATACGGTCTCGTGGAAAACAGATTAAAGTTGGGCCACCCGTTCAGGCCAGGCGAAGGGCTGATCCATTTTACTCAGACCCTTTCGAGGATTTTTTCGGCAGGCAACAGCAGCAGGAATATGTTGAAGTGGATGCTGATGCATTTTTGGCGCTCTCAACCACCAAAGATGAAGTATTTGTTGGTGAGGGGTTCACTGTTACATTGGCTTTTTATGTTTCCGAAGCCAACAGGGCGCAGATGAATTTTTATGAGTTGGGGCGGCAGCTTACTGAAATCGTTAAAACATTGAAACCTGCAAACTGTTGGGAAGAAAATTTCAACATAGAAAACATTTCTCAAGTACCAGTAACCCTCAATGGCAAGCGCTACAGTCAATATAAAATTTTTCAAGCCGCTTATTTCCCACTAAATACAGATGACATCAATTTCACATCTGTTGATTTGGAGCTTATTAAATATAAAGTGGCCAAAAGAAGATCATTTTTCGGCCAGAATCGAAAAGAAGATTTTGAAACTTTCACCTCCAAGCCTAAAACAGTTAGGGTGCATGACTTACCTCCGCACCCATTGAAAGCCAGTACACCAGTGGGAGTTTATGAATTGGAGGAACGGATTTCTGGGGAGCAGCTTCTTACAGGGCAAAGTTTTAATTACTCATTCAATGTAATGGGGGAGGGAAATATTTCAGCCATCGACAACCCCACATTGAAAGAAAGCGAAGATTTCGATTTGTACTCACCAAACATCAGACAAGATATTACCCGGAGTGCTGGAAAGGTTCGTGGTGTCAAAAGCTTTAATTATTTCGGGGTACCCAATGAGCCTGGTGAATTTCATCTTGGCGATTATTTCAACCTGATCTACTTTGATCCTGAAAGGGAAGTTTATGACACTTTGAAATCAGATATGGTGCTGACAATTAAAGGTGAGAGCAAAAAGAATGAAATGATTCAGGCAAACGATTTAGGATCCTTTTACGATATCATTCAATTTGAAGACAATACTATTAAGAGCTTGAATACCGATGAGTACATTAAGATGATAATGAATGGAGCAATCCTCTTGATTCTTGGGCTCAGCGCCTTCTTGATTTTCCGCAAATAGAGGTCATCAATTTCTCTATCGGTATTACCTTCGGGAATGATGGGAAATACTTTCGGCAGACTTTTTAGAATAACCACGTTTGGAGAATCACATGGCCCTGCGCTAGGTGTCATTATTGATGGGTGCCCAGCTGGAATTACCGTAGACAATAGCGATATTCAAAAGGAACTCGATCGCCGTAAACCCGGTCAATCCAAGATCACTACACAGCGTAAAGAAGCTGATGAATTTGAAATCCTTTCGGGCGTTTTTGAAGGAAAAACCACCGGAACACCGATTGGGATTACAATCAGGAACACTGATCAGAAGAGTAAGGATTATTCACATATCAAAGATTCTTTTAGGCCGTCCCATGCTGATTTCACCTATCATGAGAAATATGGCAACAGGGACTATAGAGGCGGAGGCCGAAGCTCAGCCAGGGAAACAGTGGCGAGGGTTGCAGCTGGAGCAATTGCGAAGCAGTTGTTGAAACAGCTGGGTATTAAAGTGGATGCTTATGTTTCGCAAGTAGGTAGTCTTAAACTAAATAAGGCCCATACTGAATTGGATCTTTCAAAAATAGAGTCAAATATTGTTAGGTGCCCTGATGAGGCCATGGCTAATGAAATGATCGAACTAATTGATCAAACCCGTAAAAGCAGGGATACAATTGGTGGTATAGTTACCGGGGTAATCCAGGGGACACCAGTCGGACTTGGCGAACCTGTTTTTGATAAACTGCATGCCGATCTTGGCAAGGCTATGCTTAGCATCAACGCCGTCAAAGGTTTCGAGTATGGTAGTGGCTTTGAAGGGATCAAGATGAAGGGCTCCGAACACAATGATGAATTTTTTAAAGAAAGCGACCGAATCAGGACTAAAACCAACCATTCTGGAGGTATACAAGGCGGGATTTCAAACGGTGAAGACATTTACTTCAATGTTGCCTTTAAACCAGTAGCAACAATAATGATGGATCAGGAGAGTGTTGATGTTGAGGGAAAAAAGGCCACGGTTTCGGGTAAAGGCCGCCATGATCCTTGCGTGGTACCCAGGGCTGTACCGATAGTAGAAGCTATGGCAGCTTTGGTCATTGCCGATTTCTATTTAATCAGTAGAACCAATAAATTGGAAGCTTAACCCATTGGCCCAAAAAAGAAAGGGTTAATCTAAAAACAACATATGAAAAGGCTTCCATTGCATACCCAGATTCTTATCGGAATGACCCTCGGTCTGATAGTCGGTTTGGTTTGTTTACAATCACCAGCCCTGTCCGGTTTTATCATCGATTTTATAAAGCCAATAGGTACAATATTTATCAGGGCGCTAAAAATGATAGCAGTGCCACTTGTGCTGGCTTCCCTTATTATCGGGGTTGCCAATATTGGCGATATCTCGAAGTTGTCTCGGATGGGAGGCAAGACGCTGGGAATATTTGTCATTACAACTGTCATTTCAATTACTATTGGCTTAACATTAGTGGCGATTGTTGAACCCGGATATCAGCTCCCAGAAGAGACAAGGACCAACCTGATGCAGCTTTATGATTCAAATGTTGAAAATCAGGTTTCCAAAGCCGGGGATTTTAAAACCAGGGGGCCATTGCAGCCGCTTGTTGATATGGTGCCAGATAACATATTCAAGGCTACTACCGACAATAGCAGTATGCTGCAAGTTGTGTTTTTCGCTTTAATAGTTGGAATCGCTTTGTTGCAAATCCCTAAAGAGAGCGGAGCTACGGTTTTGAGCTTTTTTAATGGCATCAACGACGTAGTCATCAAAATTGTACAATACATCATGATGATAGCACCCTACGGTGTTTTTGCTTTAATGGCCTCCCTTATAGTTGAAATTGCGGGTGATGACCCCAGTAAAGCTCTTGAATTGTTATATGCCCTTTTATGGTATTCTATCACTGTGATCATCGGCATGTTCCTAATGATGGTTGCCATTTACCCAATTTTGATCAAGTACTTTTCTTCCATCAAATACATGGATTTTTTCAAAGGTATTCGGCCAGCAATGTTGCTGGGGTTCAGTACAAGTTCAAGCACTGCTACTTTGCCTGTTACTATGGATCGTGTAGAGAAGCACCTTGGTGTTTCGGAGGAAGTTTCAAGTTTTGTGCTTCCCCTGGGGGCAACCATCAATATGAATGGAACTAGTTTATATCAAGGTGTCACAGCAATTTTTATTGCGCAGGCTCTGGGGTTAGAGCTCTCATTAAGTTCTCAGCTGATGATTGTGCTTACTGCAACATTGGCGGCAGTAGGTACAGCCGGCGTACCCGGGGCTGGAATGGTGATGTTAGTGGTTGTATTGGAGGCGGTTGGCATACCCACAGCGGGAATAGCCCTGATAATGGCCCCTGAACGAATACTTGACATGATCAGAACAATGGTTAATATTACAGGGGATGCTTCGGTGGCAGTTGTTGTAGCATCTACTGAAGGTAAATTAGATCCAGATTACGCAAAAGCACATGCTGCCGATTAACGGAATGATGATATGAAAAAAATGCCTCTTCATTTTAAAATATTAATTGGTCTTGTTTTGGGTGTTGTATGGGCATTCCTTTCAAGTTCCCTTGGCTGGAACGAATTCACTATCAATTGGATTGATCCTTTTGGCACAATATTCATCAGACTTCTGAAGTTTATTGCTGTGCCACTGGTATTGTTTTCAATTATTAGCGGTGTTTCTGGCCTCAGTGATGTTTCCAGGCTTGGCAGATTGGGCGGTAAGACACTGCTGGCTTACATGCTCACCACAGTACTCGCTGTTACCGTTGGCCTCACCATGGTTAATGTTTTTAAGCCAGGTACTTATATGGATGAGGAGCAACGCATTAAAAACAGACTAACCTTTGAGATATGGCTTGAGGACAATAATATGGGCATCGCTAAAGATGGAAGATCATTCCTATCTGATCCACAGTATGAACAATACCTGACAGATGCTCAAAAAGGCAGGGAACTAAGTGAGGCGGAGAAGCAAGACCTCGAAGAAAAAATGAAAACTGCTCAAATGCAGAAAGAAGCTTCGCCACTCCAGTTTATAGTAGATATGGTTCCTGAGAATATCATTTTCTCAATCTCCAATAATCAATTGATGCTGCAGGTGATTTTCTTTGCCATCTTCTTCGGAATCACCATCATTTTAATTCCAAATGATAAAGCGGCACCAGTTATCAATTTCATTGATGGTGTAAATGCCATCTTTTTAAAAATGGTAGATCTGGTGATGAAGGCTGCTCCATTTTTTGTGTTTGCCCTGTTAGCCGGAATTGTTGCTAAAATGGCTGATTCCCCTGGTGAGGTGATTGAATTGTTCCTTGGGCTTGGCTCATATGCTCTGACATTAATCGGGGGTTTGTTATTCGTGATTTTCGTCTTATATCCGCTTGTGCTCAAGATTTTTGTTCCCAAGCTCACTTACAAAGAATTTTTCAGGAATATGAGCCCAGCTCAGTTTCTGGCATTTTCTACCAGCTCAAGTGCCGCTACACTACCTGTTACGATGGAATGTGTTGAAGACAACATGGGTGTGCCAAAGACGGTGTCAAGCTTTGTGCTGCCTATTGGCGCTACCATCAACATGGATGGCACCAGCCTTCATCAGGCTGTTGCGGTAATTTTTATGGCTCAGCTTCACATGGTTGACCTAACTATAGGACAGCAACTTATTATTGTGTTAACAGCCTCACTAGCATCGATTGGGGCTGCGGCTGTACCAAGTGCCGGACTGATTATGATGATTATTGTGCTGCAATCGGTAGGGCTTAACCCAGCCTGGGTAGCGATCATTTTTCCAATTGACAGACCGTTGGATATGTTAAGAACTGTGGTGAATGTTTCAGGTGATGCTACAGTTTCAACATTAATCGCTAAGTCCGAAGGTGAGTTGCAGAAGTATTGATGATTCATTTAGACTCAACTAAATGTCAGATCAAATATCATATTCGAATTCCAAGCGGATTGGCATAGTCGCACATAGCTATGAAGGTGGTTCACTTTGTTTCTTAACAGCTTGCCAAACGGGAGCATCTTTGTTTGGTGCACATATGCATCCAAATATTGTGATGAGTGCCATACCAATGGGTTTAAGTATGCCTGGCTGGGAAGAGGATAATCATGATGAAGTTGCTAAATATCTCCTGGAGGGAATAAACCAAGTGGCAGATGCTGGAGCAGATTTCTTTATCTGCCCAGATAATACCGCCCACATTGTTTTGGAAAAAGTGATTGATAAATCACCAATTCCCGGACTCCATATTGCCCAGGTTGTAGGCCATCAAATTAAATTAGAAGGCTGGAAAAATGTTGGGCTTTTAGGCACAAAGTGGACGATGACTGGCTCTGTTTACGCCAATGCTCTCAAATCAAATAACCTGAATCTAGTGGTGCCCAATAAAGAAACTAGAGGACAGATCAATGCTGCGATTTTTGATGAATTGTGTCAAGGGATTTTTGGGGATGAAACTGTGGAACTCTTTCATAAAACCATCAATAACCTGAGAGAGCGGGGTGCAGAATGTGTAATTCTTGGCTGCACAGAAATTCCATTGATAGTTTCAGAAAATAGCTCCTCACTTCCTGTTTTAGATTCTACAAGGCTGCTGGCGAGGCAGGCTGTTAAGATAGCCGCCTCAAATACCAGGATTCAAGGGCCCTGGGTGGAGTTAACAAATGTAGGGTTATAAATTTCCCGGGATAAACTCCTCGTTGAAGTAATGACGAATTTCGGTATCGTCGTTAAATACAGCGAAGTAGTTAATTCTAATATCTGCTTCAATTTGCCAGTTACCACTTGCAAGTTTTTTTCCAGTAATATGACCTGAGGAGGGTGTCTCATGGGAAACCTTGCCACAAAAACAAACCTGGCGGTAGAGAACCTGATAGTCCTCGAAATCAACAGTTGTTATGTCAAAAGAAGCGGCAGTTGATGGAACTAAAAAAATAATTTCTTCAGAAATTTCGTCATCTGCTATGAATGGTTCTTCATTGTGGACGTACAGAAATTTGAATGCAATGCTATCTCCACCTACAATATTGGCTATTTGTCCACTAAATAAGTCCGAGTACTCGAACCCACTGTTTTCAAAAAATTGGAAGTGACAAGTTCCATCAACACATGAACTGGGGTTGGTAGGCCCCTCCGGTGATGCCTCATCACCGCAACTTAATAAGGCTATTACAAGAATTAGTTTAAAGTATTTCATGTCTTTCATTGTTGATGGTAAGACATCACATTCTAAATAAAAGTTGGAATCAATTTTAAAGTAGCTGCAATCCGATTCTGACATTGACTTCGTAGGTGTAACTCAACATGGAAATTCCATGCAGTTATTTATTCCATAAATTATAGACCTATGAAAAAGAAACTCTTAATTGGTATAGCAGTGATAGCAACGGTAATGACAGTTGTTTGGGCTGCAGACCATATTGATGCCCCAGCAGTTGGATCATTAGCTGATGGCAGCAGTGACACTGACATTACTGATTTTTATGCTTTCGAGAGCCCAACCTCTTCTGACAATTATGTATTTGTTTGCAATGTACAAGGCTTAACCGCTCCATCGGCAACTGGAGGAATTTCCTTCAACGAGGATGTGATGTATGAATTCAACATTGATACTGATGCAGATAATGTTGAAGATTTGGTAATTCAAACAATTTTTAGGGACGGAAAAGTCCTTTCATTTGGACCTGTTGCTCCCTCAGCTGCTGGAACTTCAAGCAAAATTGAAAATGCAGGAACACGAACAGAAGCTGAAATAACAGCCTATCAGGCAAGCGCATCAGTAGGCGAATCCAACGGGATTAAGCTTTTTGCTGGCCCCCGGGATGATCCATTCTTTATGGATTTCTTCAAGTTTGTCGACATTGTAAATGGCGCTGGAAATTCACTGGGTATTGAGGTGCCTGAACCCTCAGATGGCACAGCTTATGCCACTTCATTTGACACCCCGGGTGCCGATACTTTCGCCGGAACAAATGTAATGTCAGTAGTAGTTGAAGTTCCCAAAGATATGATTGGTGGCTCTTCAGTTACTTCTTTCAATGCCTGGGCCGAATCAAAAAGACGATAATCAATCGATTAAAATTATAAACTATAAGAAATGAAAAATCTAAATATATTATCTCTCTTGCTCTTATCAGGGCTGTTCTTAATGGTGTCGTGTAACGATGACGATGACGACGATGATGATATGACACCAGAGCCTGAACAACCCACTGCCGCAGCTGGTAATGATGCCACTGTTGATCTTGAAAAGACAGTTACTTTAAATGGAGCTGCCTCAGTTGGTACTGGTTTGGTTTATGCATGGGTGTTAACAGCACCAGACGGTAGCGCTGCTGCATTAACAGGGGGCGATACGGCTTCTCCAACATTCGTTGCATCTCAAGAAGGCACTTATGTTGCTGATTTAATGGTAACAAATGCTGACGGAAACTCTGCAACAGATATGGTAAGCGTAGTTGTTGAAAATCCGACGTATGCCCTTGAAGATCAGATGGGAAGGCCTGCGATAAACACAGTATTCAATTTTTTCGGTGATGCTGACACCAAGAACGGTTACAATTCAACACTTCCAGCCGATGGTAGTGCTAATGCAACGGCTTTTGAAGGAATCCTTGATGCACTTCAAGGTTATATAGGCTTAGATTCAGATACCTATGCTAATGTCTTAGGTTTAGACAATACTACTACTGCAACTGTGCTCTCAACCGATGTGTTGAATTGCAATAAATCTGCAGCCACGACTTATGGCCCCTCTGATTTGAGTAATATAACAGTATTCGAAAATGTGTTAAACGGACGAGGTTTGAGCAACGACGTGGTAGATGTAACGCTAATATTAACATTTGCCGGCGATGATCTTGCTAACCTGAGTGATTTGCAATCAGGACTGATCGGAGATGGTGTTGCAGCTAACGATGTAAGCTTTTCAACAGATTTCCCGTATTTGGCTGATCCACATTAAGAATTAGATTCCAGACTACTGTTGAATAATAGTAGAAATCCAGCCCATGTATGATTAGGTGGGCTGGGTTGGAATCCCCCTCTTCTGGTAATTAATTGTTTAATTAAACTTCTTGATATGTTAAGAGTAACAGCGCTTTTGGGATTGTACATTCTGCTTTCTTCGCATGAATTATTTCTCAAAACTGATTCATATTTCCTTCCAACAAATAGCCCAAGTGAGTTATTTCTTTTTAATGGCACATTTGATATAAGCGAAAACACAATCTCAAGGGATCGTATTGTTGAGGCAAAAATTGTGGGCCCTGATTTTGATTTTATCCCTGCAGAGAATGATTACTACGATCGTCAGAATAAAACATATCTAAGGTTTAAATCTGGTGAAAAGGGCACTTATGTTGCGGGTATTTCAACCTATCCGAAAATGATTGAGTTGGATGCAGAGGCTTTCAAAGCATATCTGGAACATGAAGGGCTAAATCATATATTAAAAACCAGGCAGGAAGAAGGTATCTCTAACTTATCTGCTAAAGAGAAATATTCAAAACACGTAAAAACAATATTTCAAGTTTCAGGCTCAAAATCAGGGCATTTTAATACAAAATTTGGCTATCCTATTGAATTCATACCATTGATGAACCCATACGAATTGGAAGTAGGCAACAGTATGAGATTTCGGTTGCTGGTTCAGGGAAAACCATTAGGCAATCAAGTTGTCCATTTTAGTTCCCGTGATGTCGGGATGGAAGCAGAAGCCGCAGAGAAGTCAACTAAAACCGATGAAAACGGCGAATTTGAAATTACCCTTGATATGGCCGGCAAATGGTATGTGGCCACAATCCACATTTTTAAAAGCAATGAACCAAATATTGACTACGAATCACAATGGGCTACCCTAACCTTTGAGATAAGTAAAGATCAATAACCTCACTAACAATAAATGCGATATCATGACAACTATTAAATCAATAATATTCTCCTTCACCTTATTATCACTAATTGGGTGTAATAATGAGGTCAGTCAAAAGAATATAACCAACTCAACTGAGTATGAGGGTTTCCTGACTGCAATTAACGTCGATAAAAAGATCGCTAACCTCAAAACGGAAATTGAATTTTGGCTTCGAAAAGGGCAAGATGTGCCAAACGGTTTCACTTTTTATCAAAAAGCTGCAGATGCTTCAAGGGAGCTTTTCCAATTGACAGGCAATGCAGATCATCTTAAGCAAGTAGAGCAAAACATGCTGAAAGCGGTGGATTTTGCACCTTATAAATCAAAAATGAACATTTATAATCAGCTGTCATCAAATGCAATTAGCCGACATGATTTTCAATCTGCAAAAAAATATTGCATGCTAGCCCTCGAAATTGACGACACAAATGCCGCCAATAAATTGATGTATTTCGATGCCCTAATGGAGCTTGGGGACTATACTCTTGCAGCTGATCAATTGCGGAAAATGGATGAGAAGAGTTCATTTGATTATTTAGTAAGATGGTCAAAACTAATGGACCATAAAGGCGACCTCGACTCTGCTATAGTAACAATGGAGTTAGCTGAAAATCTTGCAGCAAAAAGCGGAAATAAAAAAGTTTGGTCATGGGCACTTACAAATCTCGGTGATATGTATGGCCATGCCAGTAGGATTTCTGATTCTTACCAACATTATCTCAAGGCGCTGGAGTTCAACCCAAATGAACTTCATGCCTTAAAAGGAATCGCATGGATTGCATTTGCCCATGATGGCGATTTGCAAGAAGCAAAAGATATTTTGAACCATTTGATTGCAATCAAACCTTCTCCTGATTGGCATCTTATGCTTGCTGAAATTGCTGACTATGAGGGTAATACAACTGCAAAAGCTGAACATTTGACACAATTTAAGGGGTTGGTAAATGAATATAACAGTAAGCAGATGTATCATAAATACTTAGCCTTATTGGCTGCAGAAAACCCTGTTGAAATAGAACAGGCTGAGCAAATAGCTTATTCTGAAATTGAAAACAGGCCAACGCCACAATCTTATGAACTGCTGGCATGGACCTATTTGCATAAAGGGGAAATTGATGAAGCAGTTGATATTATAGAACAAAACATTGTAAATCAAACCTACGAACCAGAATCGCTCTATCATATGGGTGTAATTTATCTGAAAGCTGGGCACAATGAAAAGGGAATGAAATTATTAAACGAGGCTCTTGAGAGCAGCTATGAACTCGGCCCTGAAGTCACTAGACAGATTAAGAAAATAATTGGTTGAATAGTTTAGTTAGGGAGTAAAAAGGGGGACATCGTTCCCTTTTTTTATTAGCATTAATCAGGTTTAAGCTAAAACTTCTTTGCCTTTAAATGCTTCCCTTGGCTTTAAGTTTAGTGTCTGAAACATTTGCTTGTCAATGTCTACTTCAGGATTTGGTGTGGTAAGTAGTTTGTCGCCAGCAAAAATTGAATTTGCACCAGCTAAAAAACAAAGGGCTTGTTCTTCAATTGACATTCGCACCCTACCAGCCGATAGTCTCACCATCGCTTTAGGCATGACAATTCTCGCAGTAGCTATCATTCTTACCATTTCCCAAACTGAAACTTTCTCCTGCTCTTCCAATGGAGTGCCCTCAACTGGCACTAAAGCATTAACAGGAACAGATTCAGGGTGTTCTGGCAAGGTGGCTAAGGTGTGTAGCATTCCGATCCTATCCTCATTACTTTCTCCCAATCCTATTATGCCTCCAGAACAAACCGAAATCTTGGCATTCCTCACATGCTCTAGCGTATCAAGTCTGTCATCGTAAGTTCGGGTTGAGATTATGTCGCCATAATATTCCTCACTTGTGTCCAGGTTGTGATTGTAGGCGTAAAGGCCTGCTTCCTTTAGTTTTTGAGCCTGATTTTCACTAAGCATTCCCAAAGTGCAGCAAACTTCAAGGCCCATTTGATTAACACCTTTTACCATTTCAATCACTTTGTCAAAATCTTTGTTGTCCCTGACCTCCCGCCAGGCGGCACCCATGCAAAAGCGTGTGCTGCCAGAATCTTTCGCCTGTTGGGCATTTTCAAGCACCTCATCCACCTCAAGTAGTTTGTGGACTTTTACATCGGTATGATATCTTGCTGCTTGTGGGCAGTATGAACAGTCTTCGGGGCATCCCCCTGTTTTTACTGATAACAATGTGCAAACCTGAACTTCCGAAGCATCATTGTTTTCCCGATGAACACTTGCAGCCCTGTATATCAGATCTAAAATTGGTGAATGATAAATATCGCTGATTTCCTCTCTGGTCCAGTCGTTTCTCATCTTATGATCAGTTTATTTCTAATTCAAAAGGCATTCTAGCCTGTATTCCCCGGTAACTTTTTACTTTATCAAGAACGGCTCTATAGGGTTCAAAAATACCCAGGTCGCTAAACAACCTGGTTTTAACCCGACTGCCAAAACCTGACATCAATTCCTCAAAAAAAGTTTTTTGTTCAGGGTAATAAACAACTTGATATTCCTCGAGTTCAGCTGATCTGGCAGCCATATTAAGAGCCTCGCTAAGTCCTCCCTGTTTATCCACTAAGTTGAGCTCCAAAGCTGTTGAACCTGCCCAAATTCGTCCGGATGCAATTTCTTTGATGTCTTCATTTGCGACACCCCTTCCGTTAGCTGCCTTATCAATGAAAGTTTCATAGCTGCCCAGCACTTCTTTTTGAATAATCTCCCTTTCTTCGAGGTTGAGAGATCTCGTTACTGTAAATATGTCTGAATACTCACCTGTTTTCACTACATCGTGTGTGATCCCTAATTTATCGCTCAGGAATGGCCCAAAATTGAACAACATTCCGAACACACCGATAGAGCCAGTGAGTGAGGTTGGCTGGCTTACAATTTCATCACATGGCATCGCTAAATAGTAGCCGCCGGATGTAGCGTAATCACCCATTGAAGCAATAACTGGCATTTTATCTTTAGCCAGGGTAATTTCCCGCCAAATTGCATCTGAGGCTGTCATCCCACCGCCTGGAGAGTTAATTCTTATCACCATGGCTTTTATCAACTCATTCTCCCGTAGTTTTCTAATAGTGGAGACAAACTTTTTTGACCCCACCTGATAATTGTCACCTTCGCCGCCCATGATTTCTCCCTCAGCAACTACAACCGCAATGCGATCGCTGGGTAAGCTGGCAGTACTGCGCCAATTTTGATAGTAATCTTGTGCGGCGATGAAATTAATATCATCATCGATAGCCTGCCCCAATGTGTTGTTGATGGTGGTCTTGACTTGATCAGTGTACCTCCGGCCATTGATAAGCCCATATTCCTGAGCCGTTTTGCTGTTTGTTACTAGCATGGAGCTGGAAATTTCCCTTAACTGGTCAATCGGGATATCTCTTGAAGCACTTATTTGATCTAGTAATTCTTCATTTAACGTAGTAAGCCATTCCTCTAACTGAAGTCGGTTTTCGTCACTTAAATCTTTTCGCATGAATGGTTCTACAGCACTCTTAAAATCGCCGGCCCTGAATATTTGAGCCTCAATATTAAGTTTCTCCAGAGCTCCCTGAAAGAATGAAACATTAGCACTTATCCCATTAAATTCTAATGACCCTTCAGGATGGATAAAAATTGAATCCGCCACTGAAGTGAGATAATAAGCTTTTTCAGAATAGAATTCGCCGTAGGCATAAACGAATTTCCCCTTTGACTTAAATTCTATAATTGCATCTCTAAGTTCTGTTAAAGAGGCATATCCTGAAGAGAATAAGCCTACATTAATATGAAGCCCTTTGATGCGATCATCGTCCTGTGCTTCACGCAGCGCATCAACTGTGTTTAAAAGGCTAATTCTTGGTGGCTCTTCAAACAATTCAGCAAGGGGCTCATCTGGAATCAATTCATGTACCTCCCCAGTAAGATTGAGATACATAACGGCGTTATCCTTAACCTGAACCTGTCCATTGCTGGCTGACGTAATTGCACCAACAATTATGATAAAACCAAAAAAGGAAATTATACTGAAAATGAACAACCCAACTACTACTGCAAAAACATTTCTAATGAAATCCATCAAATGAATATTTTGAGCCGACAAATGTAAGGTTGCTGTTTTTGTATACCTACGTAAATCCTATTTTGACGTGGTTTGTTAGTCCAAAAAAATGACCACCCCAATAATGAGAAGGTCATATACGAACTAACTTATTTCAATTAAAGTATTATACCGAAGCTAAGTGCATTTAGCTGTGGGCCTCTGTTATCACTAAAGATTTCATTGAGGTCATAGTTTACAAAAAAATCAAACCCTTTATAGCCCAACTGGCCTCTTAAACCATATCTGAAATTATTCATGAAGTAGTTGCTGTTTTCATTGTCTTTCTTGCGATCGCCTTCTTCTTTGAATACAATTTTGGTGCTGCTGCCCAATCTGTAACCGCCATATACACCAGCACCGATCCTGAAACCGCGTTTTTTGTACCTCGTAACTCGATAAGAGCCTCTGTCTACGGTTTCAACTTTTCTTGTACCGTAGCTAAAGTCAAGCATGGGAACCAAATGGGCGTTAATGTAGGTAGTACTGAGTTTGCTTTTTATCCCACTAACAGAGGGATCATTGGAAAAAGCCACCTGGTCATCTTCTTTGTTAACACGGGTGGTTGTATCATCAAATTTCCAGTTGAACCAGGCCAGATTGGCACCCCATTCAAGGAATACAGGGCCTCCGATAGAAGTTTTATGTGTGGAAGCTAACCCCACATACCACGAACCCCATGGCTTTACTGTGTACTGGGCGTTGTTGCCGTCTGGAAACTTTCCATTTTCAAGCCAATTGTTAAGGCCAAGCTCTACATTGAATGAGTACCTGGTTCCCCAGCCACGTTTTTCGATCCTCTCTTTCTTCTCATATTTGGAGAATTCCATGTCTTCAAGATCTTCACCTAAATCCTCAAAATCATCAACCTCAACTTCATAGCCAGCAAGTTTTATTCTTGCCTGGGTTCTTTGCCTGTTGCGATCCCTGTTTCGAAGAACTATGGTGGTATCCCTGAGGTAGCGATCACCTTCCTCATCTTCGATGGCGAGGTAGTCAGTCTCGTCATCAGATGATTCTATTGTCATCGCCATTTCTTTCAACATCTGGTTAATATCATAATTCTGGAGTAATTCCAGGTCTTCTGGGCTTTCTACCAGTACCAGAATCGTAGCATTGTCACCAAACTCCATCACAATGGTATCTGGTGCAAAGGTGGTTTCCTTCGCATGCATGCTGCCCATAGCTATGAATGATAGCGGTATGGCAATCATGGCTTTTTTAAGTTTTCTAATTGTTGTCATTGTCCTTTTTATTTTTCCACCGTCGCTGAAGCTCTGGTGGATGTGAGTATTACATTATTAGACCTCAGGGTCATATTTTAAGTTTTCAAATCTGACAAAACCTTCATCCAGCTCAGGTTTATTTGTCGAAGTTTTAGCGCAGGCTGACTTAGTCATTTTTATTAAAGAAATCA
Source organism: Cyclobacteriaceae bacterium (assembly GCA_040222875.1). GTDB lineage: Bacteria > Bacteroidota > Bacteroidia > Cytophagales > Cyclobacteriaceae > JAJCYL01. The sequence goes on from JAVKCG010000053.1 coordinate 340,813, forward strand.
TCCTTGGCATCCCTTAGTGAAGCTATCAATGAACCATCAGTCAGGCTTTTTGCTGAATTGATAATTTTATTGAAGCCACCATTTTTGACAGAAATAGAATCTGTTGGTTGCTGGGCCTCAGCCACATAAGTCTTTGGGGATTTCTTGCCACGCTTGTATATAATCTTGACAGCAGGTAATTCTTTCTCTTCTTCTATAGATGCAGAATTGTCGGCAATTAAGGTTTCCTCTAACTCAACAGGTTCTGCGATCACTATATCCGGATATTCTTCCATTAAATCCACAGCCGCGTCAGTTACATCGGCTACCATTGGTTTCAAGGCTTTACGTTCGCTCTCCTTGCCTTCAATTGGTTTTTGAATAGCTTCAATTTCAGGGACAATTTGAGCCTGTTCAACTGTTCGATTATCATCGAGTGCTAATGCCGCTGGAGATTTGTCTTCAACTATAGTTTCAATGTTAGTCGGTTCAATTTTGTTAGAGGCAATTTGTGTTTCCTCATCGATGCTGCCTTCAAGCGGCATCGTTACATCTGCAAGCTGCGGCTCATTGGTATTACTGATAAAAATAGCCCAGGCTACAACGGTTAAAATGGTAATTGAGGCCGCCACTTTTAACCAGATATAGCCACCCTTTTTCTCTGTCAATTGGCCCTCGAACTTTTGAAATGCCGCAGCGGAAGGCACCACCTCAACATTTTCTAATTTCTTTTTAAAAGTAGAATCAAGTTTATGCTTACTCATGATTCATGATTTTTTGATCAACTATTTTATCTGCTTCAACTAATTTGTGCTGAAGCAACACCCTTGCCCTGCTTAGCTGGGACTTTGAGGTATTTACACTAATACCAAGGTTATCCGCAATCTCTTTGTGTGAATAACCCTCAATGGCATAAAGGTTGAAAACTGTTCGATATCCCATTGGTAAAGCCTGCACTAATGCAAGCAAATCTTCCTCCTCAAGCTTATCTGCAACAATTTGATAATCAGGCTCTCTATCGGCCTTATCAACCTCAACCGCCATAAACATGCTTTTATTCTTCCTCAAATAGGTTAGGCATTCATTGATCACAATCCGCCGGATCCAGCCTTCGAAGCTGCCTTCACTTTTAAACTGATCTAATTTTTCGAATACCTTCATTATTGATGAAATCATAATATCTTCTGCGTCGTCCCGGTCTTTAATATATCGGCAGCAAACCCCTAACATTTTGGCCGAATACCGCTCATACAAAGCATGCTGCGCAGACCGTTTGCCGCGGCGGCATCCTTCAATGAGTTCTTCGTCCTTTATTGACTTTTTTATGGTCAATTGCATTGTTTGAGTTTGACAATGGGTAGATGTAGATGGTTAATGAATGGTTGCATCAGTATTCATTTATGACTGTTCGAGGCCAGTATTCAATGCAAGCTGTTCGTATTGGTCAATCATTCTTTTATAGGAATACTTCTCATTTACGGTTTTTAGGCCCTTTTCGGTCAATTTTTCTTTTAGACCAGCCTCCGACTTTAATCTTAGAATTTTATTCTTCAGATCATCAATATTTCCATCTTCAAAGAGTAGACCATTATTACCATCGTCAATTAGGTCGGTATTTCCGGAGGCTTTTGTAGCAATTACCGGAACGCTAAAATTCATGGCTTCCAGTATTGAAAGTGAGAAACCTTCCATGTCTGAAGCAAGGATTTTCAGGTTTAGTAAAGGATAATGAGCAAGGGTCTTTTCCCTATCGATCTCCCCTGTAAAAATTATTTTGTGATGATCGACAGACCCGAAATTTTGATTTTTAATGTCGCTCTTATTGATTCCAACAAAAATCATGACCACAGGGGATTCAATTTTTGTTAGTGCTTCTAAAATCTGCGCTTGTTTTTTAATCCGAGAGACACAGCCAATGACAAAATCTCCGTTAGTGATTTTATATTCATTTCTTAACCGTTCAGATACTATCAAATGAGTCCTCAAATCGGGAATTTCAACACTATTGTTAATGACGGTAATATGATCTCCATCAATTCCTCCATCAATGAGAAATTGCTTTACCGCATCACTGGCAGCTACAATTCCATAGGTTCCTTTCTGGTAAAACCATCCTTTTAGTTGGTTTTGGGCAATTGGTTTCTGTTGACGAATATGGTAGAGCTTCACATTCGGTACATAAAACCATTTCGCAAAAATGGTCAGATAACGGTCAGTCGTTCCCTGGCTAAAAATGACATCGATAGAATTTTCAGTAACAACTGAGGCTATTTTTCTAACTGAGTTAAAATCAAATTTACCGGAAGCATCTAATTCAATATGACGGAGATCGGAATCCTTAAGCAGCTCATTAAAAAATGTTTTTGGTTTTGATAAAACGGTAATTTGATGGCCACGCCCTTTCAAACCCAGCGTAAGATGATAAATGGCGTAGGTAGAGCCAGCCATTTTACCAAACAAATCTATAAGCAGGATTTTCAAAGCAATCTGTTAATTGGCAAACTTCCGACTTTCCGCATCAAACTACCAAGTATCGGTTAATTTTGCGGCCGTTTGAATGAGGATGGAGGAATATCAATTGCACACATTGCCGAACGGGATTCGGATAGTTCATAAGCAGGTCAACCACACCAAGATCATGCACTGTGGCATTATGTTCGATGTCGGTAGCAGGGATGAAGGCCCTGATCAGCAGGGCATTGCCCACTTTTGGGAGCACATGGCTTTCAAAGGCACCAAAAAAAGGAATGCCTTTCACATTATTAACAGCCTTGAATCTGTGGGAGGTGAATTAAACGCCTACACTACCAAGGAGAAGATATGCTTTTATGCCTCAGTTTTGGGCACCCACTTCGATAAGGCGGTTGACCTGATTTGCGATATCGCTTTCAGCTCAACCTTCCCGACCAAACAAATTGAAAAAGAGCGTGGCGTCATTCTTGAAGAAATGGCCATGTATTATGACTCACCTGAAGATGCAATTCAAGACGACTTCGATGAAGTGATTTTTGCTGATCATCAGTTGGGGAGAAATATTCTTGGCAATGCGGAGAGTGTGAAATCTTTCAAACAGGAGGATTTTCATCAGTTTGTAAAAGAAAACCTCAATTCTGAGCAGATCATTTTTTCGAGTGTCGGAAACCTGCCAATGAAAAAAGTAGTGAAGCTGGCAGAAAAGTACCTGAAAGACATTCCAACGTTCAAAGCATCCCATCTGAGGACTTCATTTCAGGGTTACACACCTAAAAAACAGGAAACGAGACGTACGTTAACGCAGGCTCAATGTGCAATTGGTAGCACTGCTTACCCTTTGGTGGATGAACGCAGGTTGCCATTCTTCATGCTGCTCAATATCCTCGGAGGTCCGGGAATGAACTCCAGGCTTAATTTGTCGCTCAGGGAAAAGTATGGGTTAGTTTATTCCGTTGATGCCAGTTACTCACCCTACACTGATACAGGCTCTATGGCGATTTTCTTCGGAACAGAACCCAAACAGGTGAATCGTGGAATTAGCCTTGTTTTGAAGGAGATGAAGAAACTAAGGGAGAAGGAACTGGGCTCTATGCAGCTTCACAAAGCCAAACAGCAGCTAATGGGGCAATTAGCGATGAGCGAGGAAAACTACAATAGCCTCATGCTAGGGATGGCTAAAAGCCTACTTGACCTCAACAAAATCCAAAGCATCGAGTCTATCTTCGACCAGATAAAGGCAGTTAAAGGTAAAGACCTGTTAGAAATTGCCAATGAGGCCTTTAGAGAAGAGCGAATGAGTGTATTGACGTTTTTGCCGGAGTAAAAAGAATCCTAAATCATATCATCCGTCATTCCCTTGCGAGTTTTTTGACTTCTGACAAGAAGGACGAAAAAACGAGACTTGGGAATCTCTTTTAATTCATGGACAAGTTTTGAGATTCCCAACTCGCTAACGCTCTTGGGGATAACGGTTAAAGTTAGTTCGCACTCACTTCCACACAGCCAGCACCACCGACAAAATAAAAATCAAGCTTACCTGGCTGCTTACTGCCAACCACAATGCATTCCATCGCCTTAAAAAAGCATAACCCGGAATGGTGGTGGCTAAAACAAAGAACACACTTATAAACGCTCCAAAGGAAAATCCTCCTGAAATGGAAGAGATGCCCAGATTTAGCTGTAAAATCGCAAGCCCTAGTATTAGCAAGAAAGTGCAAATGGCTCCAATTCCGTAAGTAAAGCCAGGTATTTCTTTGGTGTGTTCGGCTTTGGCTTTGGTTGGATCGTAAACTTTCGCCCAAGCTTCGCCAAAAATGATTGTAAACCACATGGTGAGGTAGATCTGACCAATAACAAAACAAACAACAACTGCTACCCAATTGAGAGCTCCTAAATCTAAGTTCATAGTTTTCGTTTTTAATTTCCCCTTAGACGTTGGAGCTTAAGAAAACGATAGGTTTAAAGTCAGTTTTTTTCTGCTTTCTCGATGTATTGTTCCATTACTTTCCTGTTATGTTCCAGATGATGGAGTTGTAATTCAGCCGCATTTGATTCGAATGGATCAATGCCATTTACAATATCCGCCCGGAGGTCAAACAGCTTTTCCTTGTCAAGATTTTCAGCATCTTTCGCCATCTTGATTTTAGTTAGCTCTTCCTGGGCATTTTGCTTCGGATTGAAAATTGCATTGAGTTCAGTGCACTGATGGCACATCCCTTTTTTGTTAATAATGGAGCAGCGTTTTTCAAAAATGGTAGTCATCTTAGTTCTACCAAGGTGAAGGTGGTGCTTTACCATCGCTTCTGAAATTCCCAAAATCTGGGCAACCTCTTTTGTTCGGAATTGATAGACCTCCTTAAGAAGCACACATAGTTGCTGCTCAATAGGTAGCGTTTTACCGATGCAGGTGAAGCAAAAAGCAATGTGTTCCTTTATTTCGAATTCGCCTTGCGGAGACGAGTGCCTGATCGCCATGGCTTCTTCAAAAAACTCTCTGTTACCAAGTGCCGCTTTTTTACAAACATCCAAAACTTCTTCTGGCCATTGCTTTTTAGATCTGAGCTTGTCTTTGGCCAAATTGGCAGCTATAGAAAATACCCAGGTTTTCAATGAAGACTCACCTCTGAAACTCTCGATTTTATCTACTGCTTTAATGTAGGCGTCTTGCACAATATCTTCGGATAGCTGCTTATCAGCGGTTATCCTCAATATAAAAGACTTTAGCTGCGTTTGATAAGATGGAAATTCTTGATCGAGTTTTTCACTGTTTGAATTCATGGGGTCAACTTTTTGAAATACTTTCAGATTTTGATTCTATAAACAAAGTGGGTGCATTAGAAACTAGCTCAAACATAAAAAAGCCGCTCCAGTGATACTGAAACGGCTTTGCTAATCTTTTTTGTAATCTATCTTACAATCCCTCTAGATCTTCATCGTCATCTGTTTGCTTTACACGAACTGCATGAGATGCATCCAAATGTGCATAGTGGCCATATGAATGGATCGTTTTCTCAGTTTGTGAAAGCAACCATGCTGATGCGATAAAGGCCATGTGGATGGCAATCTCGATCAAAATACCCGTGGCCGAATCACTTTGAATTGATCCCCTGATATCTACAAAAGTTTTCAAAAGGTGTACACCGGAAATAGAAGCTAGCGACGTTGCCAGCTTAATCTTCAACATACCAGCATCAAGGCCGTCAAGCCAAAGCGGCTTATCCTCGTGGTGCTGCACATCAATTTTAGAAGTAAAAATTGAATAGCCACCCACGATTACCATCACCACAAGGTTCATGACCATTGAAACATCCACCAGGGCAAGCATGCTCAGCATGGCCTCACCCTCAGTGTATTTATTGATCACCCCTTCTTCATCTGGCAGGCCAATAAAAAGGCCAGTATACATGTGCATGAGCTCCACCATAAACTGATAGAGGTAGAAAAATGCGCCGATGGCCAGCCCCATATACATTGGTGCCTGCACCCATCTGCTCCAAAAGATGGTCTTCTCAAAAAAGTTTTCAAAGTTCTTTAATGCTCCCATTTAGGCTACTTTTTAGGTTGTAGGATTGAGGTTGTTTTCAAAGGTAATAATAACACATTTTCAGCAATGGATGGGGCAATAATAGATTAATGGCAAAAGATCAAAGACAAACGACTTAACCAAATCTCAAATAACAAAAAGCAAATCCCAGAGGAACTCGAAACCAGTAACCTGAAACTCATTAAACCTATTACTTAATAAAGTACCCTAAACCGAATAGTCTCGGGAATCTTTTTAAGGTCAGTGATTACATCCTGGCTGTAGTCTTTATTGATGTCAGTGATTACATAACCAACAGTTTCAGTGGTCTTAAGGTATTGACCTGCAACGTTGATACTGTGCTCTGCAAGTACTTTATTGATCTTGGCCAGAATTCCAGGTACGTTTTGATGCAAATGGATAAACCTGTGAGCATCCTTTAAGGTTGGCAATTGAAGGTTGGGAAAATTGACACTTAAATTGGTACTCCCGGTGTTGATGTAGTCGATGATTTTACCTGGTACAAACTGGGCAATATTTTGCTGTGCCTCAAGTGTGCTACCTCCGATATGGGGGGTTAAAATTGTATTCGGGAGCTTCCTCAACTCCGAAATAAATTCTTCAGAATTACTCTTTGGTTCTTCGGGATAAACATCAATCGCTGCCCCTTTGATTTTTCCTGATTCCAGGTTGGCGCTCAAGGCTTTGATATCTACCACATGGCCACGGCTTAGGTTCAGAAAAATCGCTCCATTTTTCATCTGTCCAAACTCCTCCGCCCCAATAATGTCTTTGTTTTCTGGCCTGCCATCTACATGCAGGGTGATAACTTCTGCTGTGTTCAAAAGCTCCTTGAGTGAATCACATTTGGTGGCGTTGCCCATTCCAAGTCGCTCTTCAATGTCATAGTAATAAACCTGCATGCCCAATGATTCCGCTACTACTGAAAGCTGCGCACCAATATTACCATAACCGATAATGCCCAGCTTTTTGCCCCGGATTTCAAAGCTGTTTACCGCTGATTTATTCCATCGCCCATCATGCATTGCTTGCATTTTATCAGGTAAGTCCCTTATCAGCATAATGATCTCTCCAATGGCGAGTTCAACAACAGATCTGGTGTTGCTAAATGGAGCATTAAAAACGGCTACACCGTTATTGAGGCAACCTTCAAGGTCAATTTGGTTAGTGCCGATGCAAAATGCCCCAACAACCAAAAGCCTGTTCGCATTTGCAAGCACTTTTGGTGTAATGTGTGTTTTCGACCGGATTCCAATAATACTGACATCTTTGATTTTTTCCGCCAATTCATCCTCATCCAAACCAGCCGGATGAATTTCCACCTGATAGCCCTCCTCCTTTAAGATTCGGATACCCTCTTCGTGGATGTTTTCCAACAACAAAACTTTGATCCGGCTTTTCGGAAACGATAGGGCTCTTTCCATTTTGTTTACATAAAGTATTTCATCTAAATCAGGTGCAATGTGGTCGGCATTATCAAGCACTTTTTGCCGCTGTACATTTTCAGTGAATGCATAAAACTTTTTGGCAGCGCCATCTTTTTTAATCTCGTAATCAGTGTAACCATCACCAATCACCATCACCTCTCCCTTCAACTCAAGTGCCCTGACCTGCTTGGCCTTCCCATTATTTGAGGCCATCAAACCTTCCTCATCATAACCAATAATATTACCTGCTTCATCAAACTTGAAAGTGTTGGCGTAAACGTTATTAGCGGCTATTCCAAATTCTGTGACTATGGGTACAATGAACTCCTTAAAGCCGTTAGAGATGATGTAGACTTTTTCAGGATGGGAATCAAAAAAGACCCGGTTCCGCTTAAAAGATGCAGACACTTTGGTTCTTAATCGCTCAATTAGTTCAGGTAAATGATCCCTGTGGGCTTGTAATAACTTTAACCTGGCTTCTAAAGATTCATTTAGGGATAACCCACCATCCATACCCTGGTCAGTCAATTCCTTAATTTTTTGAAGGATCACCTCTTTTTCAGGATTATGGGCCAGTGAGATTTCACCCAACACATCCAGCGCTTCTACCCTTGTGAAAGTGCTGTCAAAATCGATTACAAAATATTTGTTCAGGGCCTCGGTCATCCGTCAGAAAAATTGAGGTGCAAAAGTAGCTATTTTGAATAGCCTTATTGTGTGTAAAATCTGAATTGATCAAAGAATTAAATATTTCAAAATTCGGGGAGATAGGAAGTCGATGGTTTTGAAAAATTGCCAACTTTTGCCGCTGGTCACTTCAATTTTCATAAGGGTGGGCACATTTCATAAATTCGGGTTTTTATCCCAAAAATGATTTCATGCTACCAGTTTTAAATCTCCTGATCCCGAAGGTTTATCGGGAAAACCTCAATTCATTTTGGCAATTCGCCCTATTCGGTCTCCTGATCCTGGTTACAACTATTGCTGCCATTTCCGGCTATCATTTCCAAACTGGCATTCCACAAACTTTAATGAGCATCGCCTGGGCGCTGGCTGCATTGATTTTTATGAGATTGTCTTTATCAATCTTATGGCTAATTGCATCCTTATTCGGCAAACTTCCGAAGGCATACTTGATAGGCCTATTAGTTGCCATCATTGGCATGCTGATACTTTATTCATTTCGGTTTAGGCTGCCCTCACCAATTCTTTATTACGGCGGCGTTTTTTATCTCATAGGGAATTCTCTTTTGTTTGGCATTCTAGGTGGTTTTAGAAACCTCGAAGGTTCGGTTAGAACCCTGAGCATAGTAGGATTTTTAGTTATCCTGGCTGGTGATATCTACGGGATTTATTGGTTTTGGCAAGATGGCAGTACACCAAGGACACCAAAAATTGAAAACGTTGATATTGGGCTACTTTCTGCTCAAGGCTTTTCCAATCCTGCAGAAAATGGCGATTACAAAGTTGGGTACTTTACCTACGGCAGTGGCTCCGACCAAAGAAGGTCAGAATTTTCGGATGGAATTAAATTCAAAACCCCACCTGTTGATGGCACTAAAATCATCTCTGAGTGGAAAGGTGACAAAGCAAAATGGCGTAAGCGCTACTGGGGGTTTGGCGCTGAAAAGTTTCCGTTAAATGGCCGCGTTTGGATGCCTGAGGCCAACAAACCAGCGCCGTTGATTTTAATAGTTCATGGCAATCACACCATGGAAGACCACTCAGATGGTGGCTATGGCTACCTGGCTGAAATGCTTGCAAGTCATGGCAATATTGTTGTTTCGGTAGATGAAAATTTTATTAATGGCACCTGGTCTGGGGATTTCAGAGGAAAGGAAATGCCTGCAAGGGCCTGGCTCTTGTTGAAACATTTGGAGCAATGGCGTGAATGGAACACTATTTCAGGACATGAACTTTCAGGCAAAATTGATTTGGAGAATATTACGTTGATAGGACATTCAAGAGGTGGAGAGGCAGTTGCCATTGCAGCAGCCTACAATCGCCTTAGCCACTTTCCTGATGATGCCACTGTAAAATTTGACTTCAACTTTGGAATCAGAGGCCTGGTGGCTATTGCCCCTACAGACAAACGCTATCAACGGCGTTTGAAACTTGAAAATGTGAGCTATCTGACGCTTCAGGGCTCATACGACAGCGATGAGGCCAGCTACTTTGGTCTGCGTCAATCGCACCGCATCAACTACTCAGATTCGAATTACTGGGTCAGGGCCGGAGCCTATATTCATGGGGCTAACCACGGTCAGTTTAATTCCACATGGGGAAGGAAAGACAGCGGGGCCCCGTGGAACTGGATACTCAATCTTGAACCAATTATTAAAGCAGAAGATCAACGGGAAATTGCCAAGGTATACATTGGAACATTCTGTAAAATGGTCTCGGGTGGAGATTTAGGCTACGTAGTAATGTTCAAAAATTCAGGTAGCGCTAATGATTGGCTTCCAGAAACCCCTATCATGAGTTATTTCAAAGATTCTGAATATCAACCATTAATATCATATGAGGATGACATTGATGTGAAGTCCTGGGAGCGAGGCGAGATCAAAACTGAAAATTTAAAAATTTGGCGTGAGGAAGAATTAAAATTCCGGGATGATGATACCCAGGGAGTGAATGGAGCAATTCTGGGGTGGGATTATGGCGATGAGATGGAATCTGATTCAATAGCTTCTTATAGCATATTAAGTTCAGATTCCAGCTTTTCGGTGGTTGATAAAAAATTGGTTTTTACCCTATCTCAAGGCAATTTGAATGAGCTGTCAGAAGAAGAGTATACAGACAAGGTTGACTTCAGTTTACGATTAACAGATTCTGTCGGAACCACATCAAAAATCAAATTCTCAGATTATGCAGCACTCACACCACAGCTACCGATTCAATACCTTAAAATAAAATCTGTTAGTGATGAGATTTATGGTAATTCGAAAGAGGCTGTTTTAGAGACTTTTTTTATTGCACCATCTGCCTTTTCCGGCATTGAATTAGGGGCAATCAAATCTTTAGAATTTGTGTTTGATGCTTCTTCAAAAGGAGTTTTGATTTTAGATGAAATTGGCTTGAACTAGTGTATTTTGTGACTTCAGTTTTCTGCCAGGATTGTTAAACTTTTATAGCAAAAGGATGTTCAAATGAATTGAATTCACTATTATTTAATAGATTCTACAAATTATGATACGAATAGTTTTTGTCTTTTTAATAGTTGCTGCTGTCGGATGCGATCAAGCCGTAAAAAATGCCAATAAAGAATTTATGCAACCGGCCCAGGGCAGCATCGGTGAGATTATCCTGGTGATGGATTCTGCACAATGGAATCGGGAGTTGGGCACTGAAATTAAAAGGACTTTTCATTCTTTGATGCCAGGATTACCACAGGATGAGACACTTTTTAGGCTTTTTTACATCGACCCTTACAAACTGAACACAACTCTCAAAACATCCAAAAACTTGATTTTTGTTACTACACTGGATAATAACAGTACTCAAAATCAAATTCTTAAGAGCTATTTTACCAATGAGTCCCTTAAAAGAATAAACTCTGAACCAGACCTTTTTATGATTACCAAAAAGGATGACTTCGCTAAAGGTCAACAAGTACTTCATCTTTTTGGCAAAACAGAGGAATTACTCACCAAAAACATTGCTGACAACCGGGATAGGATCAGAAATATTTTTGAAACCGTTGAGCGGGAAAGGTTGAATACAGCACTTTTTGCTTCTACTAATTCCGATCTCCAAACCCAGCTCAAAAAGGAACACGGTTATTCGATTAAGATTCCTTACGCCTACCAGCTGGCCAAAAATGAAGAAAACTTCACCTGGGTACGTTATCTTGAGCAACCAGAAGAAAAGAGCTTTTTCATTTACTATGAACCTTACACCAATCCGGATCTTTTTAATAAAGATGCCATTGCTGCTTTACGGGAAAAGATAACCGCAAAATACATGCGTGACCTGGAAGACAAGGACACTTTCATGACGCTTCAGGATGAGAAATACATGCCTTATTACACCAATGAGATCAACTTTGATGGGAAGTATGCTTTCGAATTACGGGGTCTTTGGAAATTGAACGACATTTCAGCTGGCGGCCCTTTCTTGAGTTTTACGTTTGTAGATGAAAGCCGAAACAGGGTCTATTACATTGAGGGATATGTATACCATCCCTCTGGTGACAAGCGAGATTGGATGCGAGAGATGGAGACTATTTTGAAGACTTTTGAGGTGGTTGAGGAGTCCGGGAATTGAATTATCCAAGTCCTTCTACCATTCAACAATACTCAAAACCGGCAATTTTTATGAAATGTTTATCCCGGGTAATCAATGGCAGGTTATGTTCCAATCATCTTCATTTATTTGCTCACACCCCTCTTCAATAATTTGACGTATTTCGGAGGCTTCATCCTCAGTCCAAATTCCTGAGAATTGAGCAATAGATGGATTTTGTTTCGACGTTTTTATGGATAAAAGTGACTCAATCTTATTCAAGACTGCGTGATCCCTTATTTGCTTAAAACTCTCAATGAGCTTCAATTTCCTAATTTCAATATCCATAGTAGCACATTTATAGTCTTAAAGTTAACAATTTGGCTATTCTTGAGTGTTTGCATTGGATGTATGAAAGCCTTAGAAATCCAGGAATAAACTCAGTACTTATTCTTCTTTTTAATTCTCCTGAGTACAATCTCTGTTATAGGGATAATTGAAATCAGCAATATCAATGATGACCATTGAAAAAGTGACGCGAATTGATATTCATAGAGATATAAAATAATCCCGATTATGGCCGACAGGACTCCGAATAAGATACTTAAAGAAGAACTCAGTTGATTTCCTTTTTTCCAGAGCACCTCATGACTAAGAGATGTAGCGGTTCTAAATCCATAGTAGTTATTCTTTTTCTTTGGTGGGATCACTTTAAGTAAAACACCAATGAAGATCATCCCAAGGCTAATTTGGATATACTCAATCATAATTCTCAGTTCTAAAATAATTGTTAAAACTACCAGATTTTATTGGTCCTAAGTAAATGACTAGTCCTCCTAATACAGCTAGAAAAAAACTTAAGAGTCCAAAAAAAACGATTATTAACGAATGGAATAGTATGGCTGTTACAAGCAGAATAGGCCGCCAAGAAGCACTTGCAAAAAGAGCCACAAAAAGCATGATTTCAATCAATAATGCCCCCCATGTCATCAAAACTACACCAAAAGGGTTGATTGAAATTGGCATTATGAAAGGAGCCATCCAATTTGATAGACCGAACAACGGATGTTCAAGCCAATAATACAAGACTGTACCATTGACCCACTCTGAAATTGACAATTTAGATGTAAAAGCATGAAAGTACATGATACACATTTGCAGTTTTATCATGAACAGTGCCGAGTTTGAAACTAAATTATGTGTCACCTTTTTTTGCTTGTGTTCTGTATTAATCCAGTGCCACTTTCTATTATCTAACACACAAACTGGAATGAATAACCCTGTTAGTATCGCCGTCAAATGATCGCCACCATCAATTACTGCTGAAGACATCATATAGCTGAATGATATATACCAGTGAAGAATTCCTGTGATTCGAGGTCGATAACCAATAATGACAGTCACTAGCACTAAAATTGATAGTGAATAGGGAATTATAAGATTATCAAAAAAACTAAATAGACTCACATTGACAAGCCCAAAAGAGGTTTCAATATTGCCATGATTAAATTTTGAGAATAGAGGTTGGATATCATTAAAGGTGAGTGTTAACAAAGTCCCCATAGCAAGAAAAGATCTAGACAACCCAAAGATTTTATTATGCGGATTCGAATTGCCCCATGTTTCAATTAATCTTTCAACCATTCTTTGGAGTACAGATTATGTTTATTTTAACAATTGATCCGGGCATACTAACGTGATTCGAAGATGCCCACGCCCAAGGGACTGGCTCTCTTTTCACAACATAAAATTCTCCGCAGATTAGAGGTGATCTTTGAGTATTTAACTGATAAATAGTCGGCAAATCCATCGGACACCAAGTATTCTTGGACTTCCAAGAGTGCCAATCACTTTTTTCGATTGAACTTACAAGCCTACCTAATTCAAGGTTATAAACTCTGGACTTCTTACTTGCACCAAAAAAACTTTCAAAAGAAAAATTGTCGTTTGGAACATACTTAAGGTTAAGACTGTCACATCGAAAGACATAGAGTCTCTCTTCTCTTGGATCTCTTGTAAAGAACCCCCAACCTTCTGGAATCAAGACTTTAAGTTGAGTTTTTAGAGGTTTGGCTTCAATTGAATTTAGTATCGGGTTATGCGGTAAGGAAATTGTAACTAACAGTATTGATATGGCAAACCAAAAAAGACAAATTGCAATAAATACGATTTTGTGCTTATTCAATCGCATCTAAATTTTGAGCAAATGCATGGATTAGCATTTCTGTTCGAAGATCCATCCTGTCATCTAACGTTCTTACACAAATGTCGCAACCGACATCAGAATTTATTGCTACGTAATTCCACACGAACAAAATTGTCCATGTAGCTCCAACTACAGCACTCACCGCGAAAACCCCAAAAAATGAAACAAGACATAGACTCCTACCACTTGTTGAATCATCATTATTGGCTAATAATACATCCCTAAGATCAGAATTGTCGAATGCTTGTTGCAATTCATCGATACTGATACTTTCTTTCTCTAATAGAGCCATAAGATTTTCGTCCTTTGAAATAATTTCGTTTAGCTGATCTCTTTTTTTAATCAAATCCAAATTGAGGTCAGAATCAAAAATTTGGAGGATAGCATCTTGGATATGCGGATATGTTGACTGAATAGTTTGAAGAATTAGAACATGATCACCGGAAGTCATTCGTGATTTGAATTCACTAAAAAAGTGTGGCTTTTCAGCTTTAATATGGTTGATTATTGCATTCTGGATATCTCGATACTCATGTAAATACTCATCTGTTTTCAAAAAATCTTTGAGATTAATGTTATTTTTTAAATCGGGGATTAGCTCAACAACCTTTCCGTCAGCAAAAAAGACTGCTTGAAATATATCTTCACCAGAGTACACATAATTAGTTATACTTAGGTCTTTAGAGGACTCCACATCGTCCTCACAAGCTGTCACTATTGACGTTAATAGTAAAAGGCTAACTATCCGTTTGGAGTACCTGAAGGGGTTTTTCATAGTTCAAATAAAATTTACGGGTTTAGTTAATATAATAGTATGGAGTAATTTACAGGTATTATTTTTAAACAAAAAAAAATAATTTAATAATAGTATAAATAACATCTACTGGGAATTAGTACGAATCAAGCCAATAGTCGAATTAAAGGTAGTGGTACGAGTTGGGTAAGTTCTAATTGCACTCTTTATGTTAATTATGAGCCCTCATGTTTTATCTACCAATAGTTGGAATTTTTTCCAATTCTTGACAGAAGGATACATGGTTGAAATTCTGGTAGTACAAATCAATTATATAGGAAGCCTAAATACCTCATTTAAAATTGCCAAGATTTACACGCCCCAAGAATCTAATTAACACCTACCATCTTGATCTTTTGGGTTATCTCTCCAATGTTGGTGGTTTTCACCAACATCATTTTGTGTAGAGCTAGAAAGCCACAATAAACTTTATCTCCAAGGTCTATCAATAATGGTAACGACGTTACAAAGACTGTGGAGTAGTAGATGCCTACTTAGTATGATTTGGGCTCCTGTTTGACATGTCGAATTCTCAATACCCTAATTTCTTTATCTGAGTATTTATAGGCTACTCGAAAGCTATGGGTTTCGAATGCTCTAAAGTGGCCATCATTATTTTTCTTGTATTTATCTTTTGGATGTTTTTCGGGATTAGTTTTTAACCCTTCCAACTTATCTAAGATTGCAGTTTCAACTATTTCAGCTTGTTGAAAGGAAGTCTCTCTCTGATGTATCGCAAGGCTTTAGACAAAGTCTGAGCGGGACGTTTATTCCACTTAACTATTCTCTCCATGAGCGGATTTCCCTAACCGCATCTTCATGGGTCAAATATTCTCCTTTTTCGATCTCAGCATCAGCCTCGTCTAATTCTTTACTGTACTCGTCTATTCTAATGCGATCCTCTGTGGTTTTAGTTCGTAAATCTTTAATCTTCTCAATTATTGAAATGTCATTCAAACTGGTAATCCACTCAATTAAGTTGAGCTTTTCCGATTGTATATCCATCTATCTTTAGAATCTATTATTTAAAGTTAACTATTTGAGGGTATCTGAAATTAAAAAATCACTTATTAGTCTTTATTTTATATACTCGCTTATTGTAGAGCTCAAACGTACAATAACCACCCAAAAACCTGTTTGCAAACCCCCATCTTGATATTTTTGAGCATAATCAGATTTTATGCCCTCAAAAAACCGCAAGCAAGCTGCCCTCGACTACCATTCCAATTCCCCGAAGGGCAAAATTGAAGTAACTGCCACCAAACCACTCGCTAGCCAAAATGACCTGGCTTTGGCTTATTCGCCGGGTGTTGCTGAACCCTGCCTGGCAATTGCCGACAATCTTAATGATGTCTACAAGTACACAGCAAAAGGCAATCTGGTTGGCGTTATTTCAAACGGCACTGCCGTTTTAGGTCTTGGCAACATAGGTCCAGAAGCATCTAAACCTGTCATGGAAGGCAAAGGTGTATTGTTTAAGAAATTTGCTGGCATCGATGTATTTGATATTGAAATCGCTGAAAATGACCCCGATAAATTCATCGAAATTGTGCGATCACTGGAGCCTACGTTTGGCGGCATCAACCTGGAAGACATTAAAGCCCCTGAAAGTTTCAAGATTGAAACTGAGTTGCGAGAAAAAATGCAGATTCCGGTTATGCATGATGACCAGCATGGAACGGCTATAATCTCCGCAGCCGCATTGCTAAATGCCCTAGAAATTGTCAGGAAGAAAATCGGTGAAATCAAGATCGTTATAAATGGGGCAGGGGGTGCCGCCATAGCATGCGGCTCATTGTACGTTGCCCTCGGAGCCACCCGCGAAAACATCATCATGCTGGATAGCAAGGGGGTCATTAATTCTAAACGTGACAAGTTAGACCCTATGAAGGCTGAATTTGCCACTTCCAGGGATGTTAACACACTGGAAGAAGCGATGAAGGAGGCAGATATGTTTTTAGGACTTTCCAAAGGAGATGTGCTGAATAAAGATCACATCAAAACGATGGCCAAAAACCCGATTGTTTTTGCACTTGCCAACCCTGATCCTGAGATTGCTTATGACAAAGCGATGGCAGCAAGGGATGACATTATTATGGCTACGGGTCGGTCTGATCATCCTAACCAGGTAAATAATGTACTTGGGTTTCCCTATATTTTTCGTGGCGCACTTGATGTCCGGTCAACTGCCATTAACGAAGAAATGAAATTGGCTGCGGTCAAAGCAATAGCAGAATTAGCCAAAGAGCCAGTTCCGGAAATGGTAGCAAAAGCTTATGGCAATCACAAAATCGGTTTTGGTAAAGAATACCTGATTCCGAAACCACTTGACCCTCGGCTCATCACTGCGATTTCACCGGCAGTCGCCAAAGCTGCAATTGATTCAGGGGTTGCAAGAATAGAGATTAAAGACTGGGAAGCCTACCATCTTGAACTTGAGCAGCGTATCGGCATTGATCAAAAAATAATGACCAGGATAGTCTCAAGGGCCAGGCGGGATCCTAAGAAAATTGTTTTTGCAGAAGCTGATCATCCTAAAATATTGAAAGCCGCTCAAATGTTGGTTGACGATGGCATATGTCAACCAATTTTATTGGGCAATAAAGAAGAAATTGAACAGCTTATCGAGGAGAATGATTTGGAACTCAATTGTCCAATCATCGACCCGAAAAAGAATAAAAAGACTCAGGAATATGGGGCGGCATTGTACGAAAAGAGAAAGCGCCGGGGGTTGACCCAGTTTACTGCTGAAAACCTATGCCGTGACCGTAATTATTTCGGGTGCATGATGGTAGAAAGCGGTGAAGCCGATGCCTTTATTTCTGGATTGACGAATAACTATTCAACTGCAATTCGGCCTGCGCTCCAGTCAATAGGAATGGAAGAGGGAATAAACAGGGTTGCAGCGATGTACATTATCCTGAACAATAAGGGGACCTATTTCTTTGCTGATACTTCTGTAAATGTCAATCCTAATGCACAAGAGTTAGCTGATATTATTCAACTCACGGCCAGGGGTGTTCGGTTTTTTGATAGCGAACCAAGGATGGCTGTTATATCATACTCAAACTTTGGATCGAGTAAAGGTGAAGTTCCGGAGAAAGTTCAAAAAGCCGTTAAAATTGCAAAGGATCAGCAACCGGATTTAGTTTTAGATGGCGATATCCAGGTCAATGTAGCATTGAACAAAGATTTGTTACAAAATGTATATCCATTCAGCGAACTTTCCCCTGAGGGTGCCAACACCCTAATATTCCCGGATTTAACTTCAGGCAATGTTGCTTACAAATTACTGATGGAGTTAGGTAATTCAGAGGCAATAGGTCCGGTATTGATGGGTATGAACAAACCCGTTCATGTGCTTCAATTGGGTAGTTCTGTAAGGGAAATTTACAACATGGCGGCAATCGCAGTGGTCGATGCCCAAAATTACCATACCAAAAAATAGATGATTGCATTTTTAGAGGGGCCAATCGCCCATAAAGAGCCAGGCATTGTGGTTATGAACCTCAACGGTGTCGGCTACGAAGTTCGAATCACATTGAACACTTATACTGCAATAAAAGAGGCAGATAAGTGCAAGCTCCATACCCATTTACATGTAAAAGAAGATTCGCATACGCTCTTTGGTTTCTCAGATGAAAAGGAGAAAGTCAGGTTCCTTGACCTGATTTCCATTTCTGGCGTGGGGCCGGCTACTGGTCTAATGATTTTGTCATCACTTTCACCTCAGGAATTACAGAACGCCATCCTCAATGGTGATGTAAAAACAATCCAATCTGTCAAGGGAATTGGAGGCAAAACTGCCCAGAGAATCATCCTTGAATTGAAAGACAAAATGAGGAAAGAGGACATCATAGGAATCGATGAAAAATTATCGGTTTCTGGTAGCAATAGCCTTCGAAATGAAGCGTTATCTGCCTTAACCACTTTGGGAATCAGTAGGAGTGCCGCTGAAAAGAGTATTGATGCTATCTTGAGGGCACAAGGAGGGGAGATATCCCTCGAGGATTTGATAAAACTGGCGCTGAAAGCAGCCTAACCAAGTTGAACACCTGAAAGTGAGCCAGAATAGGATAGGGATATTTCTATTAATGATTATCGGTTTGGCCTTATGGTCTGACCCACATGATGCCTATGGAAAACGGCTTAAGATCTTAAAGCAACTTCAGGATACCACCAGACAGGATACACTAAGAAACAGGTATGAAGGCCCTTACGAACCAACACGGAGGCCTACATACCAGCAACAAGACCGCTTCGGAGACCCGTTTTCGAATTTCCAAAGCCCTTCTCCACTACTTCTCCAGGATCCCTCCAGTCTCCAGTTAGATGTAGAGATTGACACCGGTATGAACTACACCATCTATGAAAAAATTGGTGATGTTAATTATCGGCCTACCAGCACCATGAGTTTCGATGAATTCAACAAGTGGCTTGATCGGGAAATGATCAAAAACTACTGGCAGGAAAGATCAATTGGGCTTGATGGTGAGAGTGCAGTGAGCGGGAGAAACCTGATACCGAAGTTGTTTATCAGTCCCGTCTTCGATAGGATTTTTGGCGGAAGCTATGTTGACATCCAACCAAACGGTTTTGTAAACCTCGATTTTGGCGCCAGGTTTCAGCGGGTGGATAACCCGGCGGTGCCGGTGCGGCAGCAGCGCAATGGAGGCTTTGAGTTTGATCAGCAAATCTCGATGAACCTTATTGGTAAAATTGGTGAGAAGTTGGCAGTTACTGCCAATTTTGATAACAACAACTCTTTTGATTTTCAAAATAATTTGAAAGTAGAGTACACAGGCTACGAAGAAGACATCATTAAGAAAATTGAGTTGGGAAATGTGAGCATGCCGGTCTCCAACAGCCTGATGACCGGTGGACAAAGCCTTTTTGGGTTAAAAACCCAACTTCAGTTTGGAAAACTTTTTGTGACAGGGATCGCTTCTCGCCAGCAGGGAAGAAACGAGGTAATCTCAGTTGAGAGTGGCTTCCAGGGTCGGGAGTTTGAAGTCAGGGCGTCTAATTATGAGGAAAACAGGCATTTCTTTCTAGGGCATTTTTTCCGAAATAATTATGAGCGATGGCTTAATGGGCTGCCAATGATTTTATCGGGTGTGAACATTACAAGGGTTGAAGTTTACATCCTTAACCGGAATAACGATACTCAAACGCTCCGTAATGTTGTGGCCCTAATGGATTTGGGCGAAGGACAGCGAATCCATAAGCCAGACAATCCAGCAATAGGTTCAGGAATTCGTCCCGAAGCTGATAATGGCTCAAACGATTTGTTTAATTCTTTGATCAATACACCTGGTGTTCGGGATGTTGATCAGGTTTCAGAAGTCCTTGAAGGAGGTGCTTTCGGTTTTGAAAAAACAATTGATTATGAGCGCATCACCGCTGCCAGAAAGCTTGATGAAAGGGAGTATGTGGTAAATCAACAGTTGGGTTATGTTTCCTTGCTCAGACGGTTGCAAAACGACGAAATTTTAGCAGTATCATACGAATACACCTTCAATGGCCAAAGGTATAAAGTTGGTGAACTGACAGAAGATTACGCCAACCGACCTGAAGATGAGGTGTTGTTAATGAAGCTCTTGAGACCATCTTTAATTAATACAAGGGTGCCCACCTGGGATTTAATGATGAAGAATATTTACAATCTCGGGGCCAATCAGATTGAACGGGATGGTTTCACCCTAAGAATCCATTATCGGGATGATCTTACCGGTATTGATAACCCTAGTTTGCATCAGGGGGCTTTGCTAAAAGACCAGCCACTTATTCGGTTGCTGGAATTAGACCAACTGAACCCGAACAATGACCCACAGCCTGACGGTAATTTCGACTATATAGAAGGCATTACCATTGACAGCCGAAATGGCAATATCATCTTCCCGGTTCTTGAGCCATTTGGCTCAAACCTGGAGAGTTTTTTCAATCCGACCACTGAAATTGACTTAATAAATAAATTCGTTTACGATACGCTTTATCGCACCACCAAAGCCGATGCCGAATTAGTTGCTTCAAAGAATAAGTTTTTCATCCTAGGTCGGTTTAATGCTGGTTCAGCCAATGAAATTTCATTGCCGGGTATCAACATCGCCGAAGGCTCAGTAATTGTGACAGCTGGCAATACACCGCTTACAGAGGGCCTGGATTATACAGTTGATTACAACCTCGGTAAAGTCAGGATCATAAATGAGGGCGTACTCAATTCTGGAAAACAGATTGACATCGCCTATGAGCAGGCTGACCTTTTTAATTTCCAAACACGCTGGCTCACAGGTGCCAGAATGGATTATAAGTTGAGCGATGAGATCAATTTTGGGGCAACCATCCTACATGTGAATGAAAGACCAGGTGGAATTAGCCGGTTTAGCGTTGGTAATGAACCCACCAGAAATACTAAATACGGCTTTGATATCAATGCCACGCAGGAATCAAGATTCCTAACTAAGATGGTAGATGCTGTGCCCATTTTCAGCACAAAAGAAAAGTCCACAGTTACCTTTAGCGGTGAATTTGCTCAAATATTACCTGGCACATCCAACATCGTCGATGGTGAGGGAACCTCGTATGTTGATGATTTCGAGTCTGCTGCTACACCTTTCAATTTAGGTGGTAGTGGCAGTGTGATTCGCTGGAAATTGGCCTCAACCCCTGAAACAGAAGATGGCCGTTTCGACCTGACCAACCAGGCCGGAACGCTGGGTTACGCATTTAGAAGAGCAAAATTGGCCTGGTACTCTATTGATAATATTTTTTATCGGCGTGGAGGTAGGAACGCACCCAATAATATTGATGAAGAGGACATCAGCAACCCATATGTTGCTGGTATTATCCCGCAAGAGATATTTCAGGGCTTAGATGAAAATGTGCTTAATACCAATCTTCCCATTTTTGATCTGGCGTATTTTCCTAATGAACGTGGCCCTTATAATTTCAATCCTGACCTTAACTCAGATGGAACTCTAAAAGAGCCGCAAAAAAACTGGGGGGGGATTACCCAGGCAATAAGCTCTGACGTCGACTTTGATAAGACCAATGTTGAATACATCGAATTTTGGATGCTTGACCCTTTTTTGAATGACGGAAGGGCTAGAGAGGATATTTTTCAATTGCCCAATGGAAGAGGTGAACTCGGTGGCGAATTGTATTTTAATCTCGGCAACATCTCCGAAGATGTTATGAGAGATGGTCGGCATGCGTTCGAAAATGGATTGCCAGCCGAGGATGGTTCCCAGGATGTAATTGTAAATGAATGGGGGCGGGTTACCAACAATCAATATTTGACTGATTTCTTTGATAATTCAACTAATGCAAGGCAAAATCAGGATGTGGGTTTAGATGGATTAAGAAACGATGAAGAAGGGAATTTTTTCAACGATAATTACATCAATCAGTTAAGCGTAAACCCAGACGCAAGAAGCCGAATACTTGAAGATCCGTCTGGAGATAACTTCCTCCACTACCTCGACCCCATTCATGAGGATCTTGACAATAAAGTAATTGACAGATATAAAAATTGGAATGGAATTGATGGCAACTCGCCCATCAGCAATAACAGGGATTTTACCAATTCTGGTACCAACCTTCCAGATAATGAAGACCTCAACAACGACAATTCCATTAGTGATCTTGAAAGCTACTACGAATATCGGGTCAATTTGAGGCCTTCAGAGATGCGGGTGGGCAGAAACAACATTGTGGATGAAGCGGTTTTTCAAGATAGGGTTTGGTACCAGTTCAGAATTCCAGTTCGCAGCCCGACACGAATTCAAGGTTCAATAGATGGCTTTAAATCAATTCGATATATCCGAACTTATCTAACAGGTTTCCAGGATCCTGTCGTTTTGCGATTGGCTAAATTTCAATTGGTCGGCAGTCAATGGAGAAAATTTACTGAAAACCTATTCCAGAAGGGGTATAATGAAATTCCTGAGGAGAGCACTTCTGACTTCCTTATTTCTGTTGTGAACGTGGAAGAGAACGGCGGGGCAAGTGAACGAAGCTCAGCCTACGTCGTACCTCCCGGAATCAACAGGGACAGGGACAACACCGCAGCCATTTTTAGAAGAAATAATGAGCAGTCACTGCAAATATGTATTGATGATTTGGATGATCGTGACGCCAGGGCTGCCTATAAAAATGTTGACCTCGACTTGATTAATTATGGTAGGTTAAAAATGTTTTTTCATGCCGAAGGCGAGAACCTCAGAGATGACGAGGTTACCGGATTTCTGCGCCTTGGCAGTGATTTCGTGGAGAACTACTATGAAATTGAAGTGCCATTGAAAGTGACGCCTTTTGGCCTGAGTAAAGCAGATTTTTCAGATGACGATTTGGCAAGGGCAGTTTGGCCTCTTGAGAATGAAGTTGACATTGAGATTGATGAACTTCTGACCCTAAAAGCAAGACGAAACCGATTAGGTATAAGTCAGGAATTGTTATTTGTCGATTCTGTTGACAATCAAAGAATTACAGTTAGGGGCAATCCGGATATTAGTACTGTACAGGTAATGATGATTGGGGTACGGAACCCTGAAAGCCCCGATCAGGCGTCAAAATCAGTTTGCTTGTGGGCCAATGAAATGCGGGTGACAGATTTCAATAAGCGGGCCGGATGGGCGGCGAATGGACGTCTGAATGTGAAGCTAGCCGATATTGCTAACATCACCGCCAGCGGCAGGTATGTTTCAGATGATTTTGGTGGCATTCAACAGCGGATATCTGAGCGAACGAGGGAAGAAACAAAAGAGTACGACATCTCGGCCAACATCAATGTTGACAAGTTTATTCCAGGCAATCACGGGGTAAAAATTCCGATGTTCGTGAGTTATGAAGAAAGTGTAGCTACGCCAAAGTTTGATCCGACAGACCCTGACACACCCCTGGAAAATTCGGCTGATGCCTTTGCAATAGGAGAGGAGCGAGACGAGTTTTTAAAAAAAGTTCAAGAGCGATCAGAACGCCGAAGTATCAACTTTAGTAATGTTCGCAAAGAGAAGGTAAACCCAGATGCCAAAAGCAATATCTATGACATCGAGAATTTCTCTTTCGATTATTCATTTAGTGAACTCAAGCGTAGCAACGTTAACACCGCAGAATTCATACAGCGGTCGTACAGAGGCGGGATGGCCTACAATTATAGTCCATCAGACTTCACTATTGAGCCATTTAAAAATGTGGGGTTTCTGGACAACCCATTTCTGAAGCTGGTTAAAGATTTTAATTTTAATCCTGTGCCGAGTAACCTGGGTTTCAGGGCTGATCTCGATAGAAGATTTACTAGCACACAGCTACGAAATGGTGACTTGACAACCGATGGGATTGACCCATTTTTTGAAAAGTTTTTCTCATTTAACAGACTTTATAATTTCAGATGGAATTTGACAAAAAGCCTAAGTCTTGATTACAATGCCCGGGTAAACGCAATTGTTGATGAACCGGAAGGAGAAATAAATACGCAGGAGAAAAGGGACTCTATCCGAACCAATTTGAGGAATCTGGGTAGGATGAAGAACTTCAACCAAAATGTCACCGCTACCTATAGGCTGCCCCTTGATAAAATTCCACTAACAGACTGGACAAGCGCAGATGTCCGGTACTCTGCAGGCTATACCTGGACGGCAGGATCATTTCAGCAGGCTGATACTTTGGGTAACATCATTCAAAATAATAGGGAAAGAGGCGTTAATGGTAAGGTGGATTTAGTGAAGCTTTACAATAAAGTTACGTTCCTGAAAGATGCAAATACTCCCTCAAGGAAAACCGCCAGAAGGGGGCAGCCAGTACAGAATGATACAACAAAACAAGGCACTCCGGGTGCGCTAAAGGGATTATTGCGTCTGCTGATGTCAGTCCGATCATTGAATTTGAGCTACAGCATCAGAGAGGGTACTACGCTCCCTGGCTTTGGTCCAAGGGCTTTTTTATTCGGGATGGACAGCAGTTTCAACGCACCAGGCTGGGGCTTCATTTTAGGTAGCCAGGATTCTGATATCCGCTTTGATGCTGCTAATAATGGTTGGTTGGCTAAGAGTCAGTCTCTCACTTCCTCATTTATTCAAAACCGGACCACCGATCTGAACTTAAGGGCCCAGATTGAGCCTTTACCAGATTTAAGAATACAACTGGATGCTAAAAAATCAGTAGGGGGTAACTTCCAGGAGATTTTCAGGTTTGATGCCACAGCGGATCCGGAAGTGAACAACGGATTTGTGTCCCTTACACCTAACCGAACGGGAAGCTATACCGTTTCCTTTTTCTCACTAAAAACCGCCTTCACAAAAGATGGCCAAAATAATGAATCACCAACGTTTTCTGATTTCGAAGCTGCCAGGGAAATAATCAGAAACCGCCTGCAAGCTGTCAATCCTGTGGGGGAGTATGGCCTTAATTCACAGGATGTGTTGATACCTGCATTTATTGCGGCCTACAGTGGTGAGAATCCGGAAGATGCCGACTTAAACCCATTCCCTAAAATCCCGCTTCCAAACTGGAGGGTTGACTATGCAGGGCTTTCTAAAATTCCGGCCTTTCAGGAGATTTTTTCTTCCTTCAATATTACACATAGCTACCAATCCACTTTTTCGATCAATAATTTCTCCAATTCGTTGCTCTACGAAAACAGCCTAGATCTTGAAAATAACCTGAGCGACTATCCTTTTGCAACAATGTTTAATGATAATGGAGATTTGGTTCCCGTGTATATTATTAATCAGGTAAACATACAGGAGCGGTTTGCCCCACTTATTGGTTTTAATGTGAGGACTAAAAGCCGAATGACGGCAAGGATCGAGTACCGAAAAGAACGAAACCTGAGCTTGCAGCTGTCTAACAGTCAAATAACAGAAATGCGAAGCCAGGACATATCGTTTGACTTCGGGTTTACAAAATCTGATTGGAAGTGGCCGTTCCGAATTCAGGGCAGAACGATGACCGTGGAAAATGACATTACCTACAGAATGAATTTTACCATTCGCGATACAGAATCTATACAGCGAAAAATTGGTGAGGAAGCCACTGTAACGCAGGGTAATATTAACATTCAACTGCGCCCAACCATTAGTTATATGGTGAATGAAAAGCTGAACATTCAAGCCTTCTTTGAGCGGACAATCAATGAGCCCCGTGTCTCCAATTCATTCCGAAGGTCTAACACGTCTGCCGGCATCCAGGTTCGGTTCAGCTTGAGCCAATAGCTCAAATTTTTTCGATGTTTCAGATTTTTGTTAACAGCTTTAAAGTCACTACCTTTTAGTAGCCTCCTTTAAAATAGATGATTAGCGCTTATGAAGCCACATTTTGATGTTGTTGTTAAGTCGTTTAAAAGGCTTTCAACACTACCGGGTTCGTGGAATTCCGAAGATTTTAAACAGCTACTTGATCTGACAGAATATGGTGATATCAGCGACATACCAAATGATGACCTTCAAGACATGGCTACCATGGCATTGCAAGATTTGGATCCTGAAGAAGCCGCTGATCTGGTGATCGAGTACAGATTAGGAAATCGGCTAAAGGCCGGTCAACGTCAGGACTTGATTCAGGAGATGCAAGGTGATGAAATTTGGGAAGAGTACGGTGATATGTCGTTGCATGAGGAGATTTTTAACATTAGTACGCTGATGCACCAGGCTTTTCCGAAAACATTTCCTGAAACCGAAGTGTTTAATGCAGAGCTTCATGTAAAAGCAATGAACAGCGATGCTAAAAATCAACTCGATAAGATTAATGAATCTTTCATATGTCGGCTGGTTTCTGATGGCATGAGCGATCACTGTATTCTTTATCGATTATTTGATGAGCAGTTAGCTGGTAAAAAGTTTCCTGAAGCGGAATTCATAATCTGGAAATATGAAGTTGAAGGATTAAATGATTCAGAGGTTATGTTAAGTCTGCTAGCCTCTGATTATTGGATCAAGGAGTTAAAAGATGCCGGTAATTTCACTTCATCAGCGTACAATGATTTTGACTAAAGTGACAAAGTGGTTAGGCTCTTAATAGAGATTTAAAAAAAAGCTAATATGAATACCGATGCTGTATTAAGCCAAATAAACCAGCTAATTGAAAGCATGGTTTCAAGTGTTATCAATCTATTGCCTAGGATTTTGCTGGCAACTGCTGTGTTTTTTGTGGGCTGGCTAATAGCCCATTTGGTCAGGGTTATTGTTAAAAGATTAATGCTGTATTTAGATCGCAATTTCAATGAAAAATTGAAAGATCGTTTGCTGAAAATTGATTTAAGAAGCTCAGCAAACATAGTAGCAAGAACTTTCTTCTGGACCATTTTACTGTTTGCTTTTGCCGTGGTCACTCAAATTTTAGGGCTGCCTGTGTTAACCACGTGGTTTAGTGGCTTGCTACTCTATTTGCCAAACATTATCGCCGGTATCATTATAGTTATTGTGGGCATTATTGCAGGCAGGCTTTGTGCCGACCTAACCACCTCGGCTGCCTCGAGGGCTGGCATGACCAATGGCCCTGCATTAGGCCAAATTATTAGGTACACTATCATTTTTATTACGGTAGTGATCGCGGTTGGTCAAATTGGCATTGACGTACGCTTCCTCACCAACCTGGTGACCATCATATTGACGGCATTGCTGTTTGGGGCAACGTTAGCTTTTGGCCTGGGGGCCAGAACTTCTGTTAGTAATATTCTCGGATCATATTACTTAAGAAAGGTTTACGAAGAAGGTGATACAGTGAAAATTGACGATGAGGAGGGAATTATCGTCAAGATTACCGCCACATCAGTTTTCCTCAAAACCAAAGAAGGTGAAGTGATCATTCCTGCGAAAGATTTCAACGAAGAGCGAACCACCCTAATAAAGCGAAACTGATATGGATGCAGATCAATTGATACTAAGAAGTTTTATAGAAAAACATCCGAGGGAAGCTTTGCAGGTTATTGAGAATTTGAGCGGAACGGAGATCGCAGCTTTGATTGAGTCCCTGGAAACTGAGACGGCAACTAACTTAATGGGCCAAATGGACAGGTTTAATGCATCCAAGGCCATAGGTCAGATGAATAGGGCCAATGCTGTCGATCTTTTGGCCGTGATGCCTGGAAATAAGGCATTAGTGATTTTGCGTCAACTTGAAAAAGGTATTCGAGATGAAATTTTGAATTCCATGCCCCGTCCACTTTCGGTTACTCTTAAAAAGTTAATTGACTACAATAAGAATCAAATAGGTGCATATGCCAATCCTTCTGCATTTACACTTTTTGAGGACGAAACCATTGAGGATGCCTGTAAGAAAATTAAGGAATTTTCAGGATCCGTTATGTCCCAAATTTATGTGCTCACCCGGGATAACAGCCTGGCGGGTTTTATTGAAATGAAAGCGCTTTTGAGCTATTCACCCAACAAGCTTTTAGGTCAGGTAATTAACCAAAACCTACCTAAAATGCTGGCAGATATGGATGTCGCTGTCTTTGCAAAGGGTAGCTGGCAAGAACCTTTTGAGAGCCTTGCAATCGTTGATGCTGATAACTTGTTTCTTGGAATTATTACAAGGGAAACAGTTTCAGATATGGGTGAAAACAAGAAGCCTTATGACAGGCATGCTCACATTGCCAGTGGCGCACTTGGGGATTTATATCAAATAGGGATTTCGAGTTTACTAAAAAACACAGCCGAGGTGAAATGGAATCCCGGGCCAAAAAGAACGAATCATGGAAACAACTGAAATAAAGAAACATTTGATTGACCAGTACCTCATCCGTTTTCCGGAAGAAGCGGCAGTATTACTCAATGAACTGCCAGCTAAGGAAGGTCTTCATTATCTTCAAAACCTGCCGATTGGGCAGTCAAAAGAACTGTTATTAAGGATGCAAGGTGACACTGCATCTGAGATAATCCGATCAATGGATAATGATTTGTTTATTGAATCTTTTCAGGCAATAGATGCCTACCCAGCAGCAAGGATGATTTCCAGGCTGGATGAAGTAGAGGCTAAAAAGAAGCTTTCTTTGCTTCCCGAAAAACTCAGGAATGAGATCATCGAATTGCTGACCTATCCAGCCGAGTCAGCTGGGTTTTTGATGGATACCCAGATCAATACATTTAGCCCTGGAAATACCGTGAGCGAGGTACTGGAAAAATTGAGGGGCATGGGTGATAAAAGGATCCACAATATTTATGTGGTTAATGAAGAAGGTGTGTTACAGGGAAGGGTCACACTACAAATTATTGCCCTGTCTGATCCAGATGAATCGCTGAAAAACCTAATGCAGGATTCACCGAGTGTTCATTTGGTTTCACCCCAGGAAGAAGTTGTAGAATTATTAAAAGATGGCAAAATAATCAGTTTGCCGGTTGTTGATCTGGACAACAAGTTAATGGGTATTATTCGGCATGATTCCCTCCTAAAAGCGGCTCAATCTGATGCCACCGAAGACGCACTCGCAATGTTTGGCGCCGGTAGGGAAGAAAGGGCTTTATCGAAAGTTTCATTAGCAGTGAAAAAACGGCTACCGTGGCTGGAGATCAACCTGGCAACGGCATTTTTGGCTGCATCAGTAGTTGGGGCTTTTGAAGATACGATTGCCAAGATCACAGTTCTTGCAGTTTTTTTACCAGTAGTTGCAGGTCAGTCTGGTAATACTGGCTCTCAGGCTTTGGCAGTAACCATTCGAGGGCTGGCTCTAAGGGAAATTCGGGTTGGTCAATGGTTTAGGGTCGCTAAAAAAGAAGCAGCTGTTGGATTTATTAATGGAGTTGTTGTTGCCTTAACAACCTCAGTAATAGTATTTTTTTGGGCCTCATCTTTTGGGCTTGCAATCGTAATAGGCACTTCCATGGTCTTTTCAATGGTGATCGCAGGATTTTCCGGGGCGGTAATTCCAATTTTACTACAATCAATTGGCCAAGACCCGGCTCAGTCTTCATCAATTGTTTTAACCACTGTTACTGACATTGTCGGATTTTTAAGCTTTCTTGGGCTGGCAACCGCCCTCGGAACAATGCTGGGCATATTTTAAATCTGAATATTAGCAGAACTTTTTTGAACCGTACTAATTAAAATCACCAAAAATGGAAGCCGAATCGAGTTATGCAATGGATGGGGCAATGATTGGTCTAACAGTCATTTTCATCATTCTCAATGGTTTTTTTGTCGCGGCTGAGTTTGCTTTGGTTAAAGTGCGAAAAAGTCGATTGAAAGCAATGGTTGCTGAAAAGAGGGCTTTTGCAGAGACAGCCATGTGGCTTTACAAACGCCAGAACCTAGCGCTTTCAGCTTGTCAATTAGGGATTACTATGGCTTCATTGGCCTTGGGCTGGATCGGTGAACCGGCCATTGCGCACCTCATAACACCTTTGATTCATGATTTGGGGATTGAATCGGAGGCTGTAATTCACGGTATTGCTTTTACCATAGCTTTTACCATTATCACTGCACTTCATATAGTGATAGGGGAGCAGGTGCCTAAAATCTACGCCATTAGAAAACCAGGCATTGTTTTCCTGGGATCGGCGGCTCTATTAAAGGGGTTTTACGTTCTTCTTTATCCTTTCATGTATGGGTTGGATAATATCACAACCATTATTTTAAGATGGCTAGGAATCGAAGCTTCTGGTGAGCATGAAACGGCTTTGACCGAAGATGAAATCAGGGCATCTCTGAGTATAGCACATGCAAAGGGGGAGCTGTCAGCAAATGAACACCGCCTCTTAGATGCTGTTTTTAAGTTTGACGACGAGGTGGCTAGAAAGATTATGATCCCAAGAAATGAGGTGGAATTTCTTGATATAAACAATTCGTTCGCTGAAAATCTTCAACTGGCAAAAAGATCGAATCACTCAAGGTTTCCACTCTGCGATGGGTCACTGGATAAGCTAATCGGAGTGGTGCACATCAAAAGTATGGTCGGCATAGATGATGATCAAGCGCCTGATCTTGATTCAATTAAGATTACCCCAATGTTGATTCCTGAAAATATGCTTTTAGGAAAACTGCTTCATGAGTTTAGGGCTTCAAGGAAGCATCTGGCATTTATACAGGAAGAGCATGGTACAATTTTAGGTATTGTGACCCTTGAGGATGTACTGGAAGAGCTTGTGGGCAATGTACAGGATGAGTTTGACAATGATCAGCCGGAAATAGTTGAACAGTCCTCTGGTAAATACCTGCTTGATGGCGATGTGCAGATAGATGAGATTAACTCAAAGTTTAATATTGACCTTTTTGCTGAAGATGCAGATACGATTTCAGGCCTTATCGTAGAGAAATTCGGCCATAAACTGAAGGTGGGTAAGATCTTCAACCTATCTGAAGGTGTGGATGTTGAAATTGTTAGTATAGATGGAATAAGGGCGACCAAAATTCGTTTGTCTATTTCTCAGGTCACCACAGCATCTAACTAGTTGCTATTTACCCTGGTCCAAACCACTGTTCTGCCAAAAAGAGAAATACCAACATAGCCACGTACCTCAAGTTGGTCACCCTCAAGTTTCATTACACATGAATACGTTTTGCCGTTGTTCGGATCGTAAATTTCTCCATCAGTCCATTCATCACCGTTAAAGGAGAAATTTTCAATAATGTTCAAACCAATAATCTCTCTGGATTGTAAAGGCTTTTTAGGGTTGTTGATATCAGTTTTAGGTGTACCATCCTCGTTATTCGGTTCAAGCATCCAAATCACTTTTCCGAAATACAGATTGTTTTTCTTGTAGATTTCAATCTGCGATTCTTTATCATCGGTAAGCCAGACACCGAGGATGTCGTCTGATGAAATCTCTTGTGCGGGATTAATGAGGTTGATCAGATAAAGGCCTAAAAATGCAATGCTCATTCGGTTCTTGTTCTATTGAAAGCAAATAAACGCCAACTTTAAGAAAGAAATTTGTTAAGCTGATGAGTTGTTAAAAGAGATACTTGAATCGTTAAATTCCAGTTGTGATTGCAAGAAGAGCACTACATGAACAGAAAATGGGATGCAACGAATATCACCCGCTAATCTCCTCTGGTAGTTTTACCTGATCAGCATAAAACTTCATGCGGGAGTGAGATCGATCAAGTGGCTCAATCTTGTCTATCCGGTCTTCTTTGTGGTTATAGAAAACCTCCACAAAATGGCCAAATAATAAATACAGATTAACCTTATAACCATAATAGCGAATAGACACTTCGAATTGCCCTTCTCTGTAAAGGGTTTGGATTTTCTCAGCCAAAGGCAGTTCCATGTATTCCAGAATATCCATTGCTAAAACTCAATTCTTTATTTAATTGCCAAAACCAATTTGTTTCCCTTTCCAACCATTCTTTTCAATCTTTTCGGCACTTTCCAAAACTTTTTTCTTCAAGTCTTTTTTATAGCTAGCCAGATTTTTGGAAATCTTCTCATCATGTGCTCCAACAATTTGTGCTGCCAATATCCCCGCATTTTTTGCACCATTTAGAGCAACTGTCGCTACCGGAACCCCACCTGGCATTTGCAGAATGGAAAGCACTGAATCCCAACCATCTATTGAGTTTCTCGACTTTACAGGAACACCAATCACAGGCAGGGTTGTCATGGAAGCCACCATCCCAGGTAAATGTGCAGCCCCACCAGCACCAGCGATAATTGCCTTTAACCCCTTGCCCCTGGCAGATTCAGCATACTCCACCATTCTTTCAGGGGTTCGATGCGCCGAGACAATGGTTAATTCAAACGGCACTTTCAGTTCTTCCAATACTTCAGCAGCATCAGACATTATCTCTAAATCTGACTGGCTGCCCATAATAATGCCTACCAATGGTTTGCTCATGCAATTACTTTTAATGTGCTTTTCACCAAATTAACTTTGTTTCTCAGACTTTCCATATCCTTATCAGTAATGGTGACATGGCCCATTTTCCGGAAAGGTTTTGTTAATTTCTTCCCATAAAGATGAACATGTGTCCCTTCAATCTCCAGCACTTTATCCAAACCCTGATAAACTGCGTTGCCAGTGTGCCCATCCTCCCCTAACACATTCACCATTGCAGCTGAAGTCAAAATTTCCGTTGACCCCAAGGGCATATTAAGCACAGCTCTTAAGTGTTGTTCAAATTGTGATGTGACGTTTCCTTCAATTGTTTGATGCCCACTATTGTGAGTCCTTGGGGCCACTTCGTTCACTAAAATTTGATCATCTTTTGTCAGGAACATTTCTACTGCCAAAAGACCAACCATGTCCAGCTTTTGAATCACATCTTTTGCGATTCTCTGCGCTTTTAGTGCGATATCATTTGAAATTTCGGCGGGAGAAAAAAGGAACTCAACCAAATTTGCTGTCGGATGAAATACCAACTCGACCACAGGGAAGGTTGTCATTTCACCAGATTCGTTTCTTGCAACGATCACCGAAATCTCCTTTTTGAAATCGACCAAATCTTCGACAAGACTGGGAGCTTCAAAAGCATTATCCAGATCGTTTTCTGTCTTGATCACCTGAACCCCACGACCATCGTAGCCCTCCCTGCCAAGTTTGTTCACAAAAGGGAGCCGATTGGAAAGCTTGGTTACTTCCGCTTTGTTATCAGTAAAAACAAAATCGGCAGTCGGAATCCCGTTGTCTTTATAAAATTGTTTTTGTACCCTCTTATCTTGAATTAACTCTATGATATGCGGCTGCGGATGAACTTTTTTCCCCTGTTTCTCCAAAGCTTTAAGGGCTTGGGTGTTCACGTTTTCAATTTCAATTGTTAGTGTGCTACAGTCTTCACCAAATGACATCACCGTATCGTAATCTGTCAATTTTCCGCAAATAAACTCCCCAACAATATCCTTACATGGAGCATTTGGGTCAGGGTCGAGGATTTTAACATCCAGATTAAAGTCAATTGCAGATTGCACCAGCATTCGGCCCAATTGACCGCCACCTAAAACACCAAGTTTGAAATTGGGATGATGAATATTTTGCATTTTCTTCAATTATCAGGCAAAGAAAGAAACTTTTACTGAGCTGATGAGAAGTATTTGGTTGATTTTAAAACAAGGGCGATCAGATGAGTTTTTAAATGAAGTCACTAATATTCCTTACAAAAGTGAAACTTTATTATTTCCTTTGAGTATTAAACTTACAATTGTGAAATAAATGGAAAGCCTAAAACTCGGAAACCTGGAAGAAATTGTGCTCTTGATAGTGGCGATGATGTATGACAGAGCGTATTCGGTGGCTGTAGTTGAGGAGTATGAAAAGCAAACTGGAAAATCAATAAATGTTAGTGCAATTCATACGGTGCTTTATCGGTTAGAGGAAAAAGGATTTCTTGATTCACGGCTGGGTGATTCGACTTCAACTCGAGGGGGTAAGCGCAAGCGCCTATTTTATATAACCCCATTTGGTAAAAAAGCATTGGACGAGTTGCAAAGCTTAAGAGACCAACTACGTCTGCAAATTCCTGACCTCGCTTTTAAATGGGAATGACCAATTCAATCGAACCACCAAAATTGGCTTTGCGTCTCTTCAGATGGTATTGCCGGCCTGACAGGGTAGAGGAACTTGAGGGTGACCTCACTGAACTTTATGAGCTCAGAGCTGCAAAAACAAAAAATAAATGGAAAGTTGACCTGCGATTCTGGTGGGATGTCATCAGATGTTTTAAATCTTATTCACGAAAAAGTAGATTTTTTATGAACACCTCAGGTGCACTATATAAGTCTTACACCAAGTTGGCAATGCGGCAAATGATGAAAAACAAAGCCCCCATCATAATCAACATTTTCGGATTGGGCCTTGCATTGGGGTTTTGCATCACAGTATATATGATTTATGCCTATAACTGGGAATTTGATACACATTTTAAGTTGGAAAATGTGTATCGCATTCACGGAATGAAAACTGATGATGGCATTTTAAAACGCTATGAGAGCACTCCGCTACCATTGGAGCAGGCTTTAGAAACTGAGGTTGCAGCGGTGGAAAACGTAATTAGTTACTGTGCTAACAGAGGGACAATCAAATTAGGTGATCAGTATTTTGATGAGTATATCGGTTTTGCAGGGGATGGGTTTCTTAAGCAATTTAAAATGCCACTTAAGTACGGATCAAATACAGACCTGAAGAAGAATACAATTATTCTGACTGAAGAATTATCGATGAAGCTGTTTGATTCCGAGTCTCCAATAGGTGAAATATTGAGTGTTTATATCAACAATCATAAAGTAGATGTTTCAGTTGCGGGTGTTTTTCAAAAAATCCCGCTCAATAATAGTTTCTTGTTTAATGGCCTTCTAAGTCTTGATACTTTTTTAGATGCACACAGCATCGACCCCAATGACTGGTCTGAGAATAAATCATTTGCGCAATTTGTCAAGATATCATCCTCAGAAAGTAAGCAAACTGTTGAGCAACATTTGCAGAAATACATACCCAGGCAAAATGAGGGATTGGAACATTGGAAGGTTGAGCGTTTTGAACTGATCCCATTCGTAGATCCTATCATGTCTGATGACCAGTTATCCGGTAGACATGTTAACTCCTGGGTACGGCCGCAGGCAAAAATCATCTTTACAGTAATGGCAGTTTTGATACTCTTCATTGCCTGCTTCAATATGGCCAATACAACAATGGCCCTCATTGCGAAGCGAGTAAAGGAAATCGGTGTAAGAAAAACCCTGGGTTCGTTTAATCATCAAATTTTCACTCAGTTTCTGTTTGAAATGATGATTACAATGGCATTGTCTTTTGTTGTTGCTTTAGCGATGTCAAATATTATCGCTAAAGAAATTTGGGGGTTGTTTGATGTGAAATTCTTCCTTCAGGATATTGGTACTGGAAGTGTTTCAATTTTCATCGCTATTTTCTTGCTATTCTGTACACTCATTACCGGGTTATTTCCAGCGCTGTATGCCTGGAAGTTTGAGCCGGTTTCTATCCTTAATCACAAACAATCTTTGAAGGGTGTAGGGATACTTCATAAGATTTTATCAG
The DNA here is from genome assembly GCA_040222875.1 of Cyclobacteriaceae bacterium. Classification (GTDB taxonomy): domain Bacteria; phylum Bacteroidota; class Bacteroidia; order Cytophagales; family Cyclobacteriaceae; genus JAJCYL01. The sequence goes on from JAVKCG010000053.1 coordinate 376,379, forward strand.
TAGCACAATACAGTTTTTCAATAGCTGTACTTGTCTCTGGGTTAGCCTTTATGAAGAACGTTGATTACCTGAGGACAATGGATTATGGCTATGATTTTGAGGATACACTGATTTTGAATGTGAACGATAACAGTGAGTTTGTTGCCCTCAAATCTGGGCTGGATAAAATGCCTTTTAGTGAGTACTCTTTTGGCACTATTAACAATATCGGAGGTGGCCCTGACAGGAATATCATTGAAATTGACACATTAAAAGTCGAGGTGCCTAGCTATTATGTCGGCGCCCAATATCTCACCAATATGAAGGTAGATTTTGTAGCTGGTCGAGATTTTATATCAGGCAGCACCAATGATAGCGAGGGTGCAATCGTAGTCAATTCATCTTTTGCCAGGGAATATCTGGATAGTGACAATGCCTTGAATGACATCATAAAAGTTGCTGGCAAAAGGATGACAATCGTTGGTATAACTGATGATGTAATTACAGAAGAAGTCTATGAGGATTATGTACCAAAACCAGTTTTGTACAACATGGTTGCAGATTCTTCACTTAAATCCCTGGTCATTAAAACGGTGGGTGACAAGAAAGAAATCGAAAGTAAGGTCAGTTCAGTTTGGGCATCAACTATAGACAGGCCTTTCAATTTCCGATGGCAAGAAGACCTGGCTTTTGGTAATTCTATGCAGGATTCGAATCGGTTAAAAATACTTTTCCTGTGGTTGGCAATCCTTGGGTGTGTTTTGAGCCTAATTGGGATTATGTCTTTAGCCTCCCTCAATGTTGCTAAAAAAATAAAGGAAATCAGTATTAGAAAAGTGCTGGGGGCTTCACTATCACAAATCATGATAGGAATAAATAAGCCATTTATTAGAATACTCGGAACTTCGTTGGTTACTGGTGTACTACTTGGCTATCTGGTAGCAGACTCCATTCTGGCAACTATCTATAAATACTATCTCGATTTAACACCATTGACTGGAATTCCGGTCGGCTTATTTATTGTGTTGGCCGCCCTTGTGATGACCACATTGGTCGTGATCAAACCTGCAACGGCAAGTCCAACCAAAGGTCTCAGAACGGAGTAGATTGGAGCTTTTCGGGCAATTACTTAAAAGCAAAAATTGAGTGGAAACGGATCGGGATTTTAGAAAATTTCGCAAAACAGCCTGACAAACCAAAGCTTGAAAGGCTAGACCTCAAGCAGCTTTTTGTTCGACTTTGAATGCATTATTTCCTGATCAATGTCATTTAGGGTTGTGGTTATCTTGTCCAGCTCATCCGATTTGATGGCCAGAATATTGTCAAGGCCCCGTGATTCCAATTTATCAATCACCATTTGAATATTGATTTTATGGATATCAATTGCAGGTTGATACCCTGGATCTGTATCTGCACCACGATTTACTTCAGATAGGATTTTTGCATCAAGCAATTCATCCACAATTTGTTTTACAAATCGTACCGGTATTTCAATTTGCCTGGCAATAGTATCAAGGTTCAGGGCCGTATCACCAGTTTCAAAATGGTGGATTACTTTTTTAACAATTAGTAGGGCAATAATTTTTTTATGCCTTGGGCTGATCTGCAGGGTCTCATTGTCGAACTGATATTTGTCAACATTTTGATGGGCAAATGAGATTTCGGCACCCAGGAGCACAATTAACCAACTTAGCTGCATCCATATCAAGAATAATGGCAGTGCTGCAAACGATCCATATATGGCGTTGTATTTCGAAACCCCAACCTGAAAGTTGATATAACCCCATTGCGTCAATTGATACACCGTACCAGCTATGATTCCTGCGATCAAACCTGATTTAAGGGTCACCCGAGTGTTGGGCATAATCATGTAGGTCAGCGTAAATAGTATCCAGATCAGTGTATAGGGAATCAATTTTATCCCAAATAGAATCAAAGGCTGAATTGCTCCTAAAAGGCTGATTTGATCAGTTAAATAAACTATTTGGGTAGAGATGAAAACGGTTGCACTACTTGAAAGCAACACTAAAATCGGTGCAACAAGTATTATGGAGAGGTAGTCGGTAAGTTTCCTCACAAAACTTCGATGTTTCTTTATCTCCCAAATTTTGTCGAAGGCAATCTCCACATTATGAAGCAGTCGCATTACACTATAGAAAAGTACCAATAAGCCAATGCCCGCAATCAGCCCACCCTTCGTTGAGTCTAACATTTTCTGCGCATAATCAAAGGATGTGGTCATTACTTCCTCTTGACCGGCAAAACTCTTAATCACATACTCTTTTAATGTTTTTTCAAAACCAAAACCCTTTGCTACACCAAATGCCATTGCAAGAATTGGAACCACGGATAATGTAGAAAGGAAAGTTAAAGCCGATGCTTGAATAGCAACGTCGTCTCGTTGGAAACCCTTTAGTGCCAACAAGACCACCCGGATTATTTTGTATAAAAAGGCCTTGGCTTTGGGCAGGGCCGATAGCCTTACGCTCCAGATATCAACCTCTAAGAATTGAATTAGCCGATTGATCCTAAGTTTGAGTGCACTCATAATTGGCGTATTTTATCAAAACTAACCTTTGATCAAGCAAAATTAAAATCAACTTCTTTTCAAAAAGTGCCTGGGCACAATTGATTTAGTGCTTTGGTACAACTAAATTGGAAAGCTTGTGAGTTAATTAAAAAACATGATTGAGGAAGTAAAAAATAAGGCGCAGATTTGGCTAGATAGCCCAATTGATGAAGATTCTAAATCCCAGATAAAAAAATTGTTAGCAAGTGATGACACAACGGATTTGGTTGATTCTTTTTATAAGGATTTAGAATTTGGAACTGGTGGTTTGCGTGGCATAATGGGAGTGGGATCTAACCGCATGAATAAATACACGATCGGAATGGCCACCCAGGGTTTGGCCAATTACCTGAATCAAAATTTCCCGAATGAAGAAATTAGTGTGGCCATTGCACATGACAGCCGAAATAACAGCCCTTATTTTGCAGAAGTAACGGCCTCTGTGTTTTCTGCAAATGGAATTAAAGTTTACTTGTTTGAGGAATTGCGACCAACCCCAGAGCTCTCATTTGCTATCAGGCATCTTGGTTGTAAAAGTGGTGTCGTAGTCACCGCTTCGCATAACCCCAAGGAATACAATGGCTATAAGGCCTATTGGGATGACGGCGCTCAAGTCATCGCCCCTCACGACAAGAACATCGTTACTGAAGTAGGAAAGATTAAAGGAATTGGTGATGTAATATTTGACAAGAATGAGGCATTGATAGAGTCCATTGGTGAGATAATTGACAATGCCTATTTGGATTGCCTGGCAAAGCTGTCACTCGCCCCTGAGGCCATTGAGGCGCAGAAAGATTTGAAAATCGTTTTTTCATCAATTCATGGCACTGGTATTACGATGGTGCCTCCCATCCTCAAGCGATTAGGTTTTACAAATGTCAACATAGTAGATGAGCAGGCAACCCCGGATGGCAATTTTCCAACGGTGGTATACCCAAACCCAGAAGAAAAAGAGGCCATGAGCATTGCACTTAAACAAGCGGCCTCAATGGATGCTGACTTGATAATGGCAACTGATCCGGATTCTGATAGGGTCGGTATTGGGGTAAAAAATGACAAAGAGGAGTTTATTCTTCTTAATGGAAATCAAACCGGTGCATTGCTGATTTATTACCTCCTTGAAAAGTGGAAGGCCAACGAAAAACTGACGGGAAGGGAGTTTGTTGTAAAGACAATAGTTACCACCAACTTAATTGAAGAAATAGCACAACACTATGGTGTTACCTACTATAATACCCTTACAGGTTTCAAGTTCATTGCTGCGCTTATAAAGGAGTTGGAAGGGAAAGAGATATTTATCGGTGGCGGCGAAGAAAGCTACGGTTATTTGATAGGCGACTCGGTAAGGGACAAAGATGCAATTGCAAGCTGTGCCATGATTGCCGAAATGACGGCGTGGGCCAAGAATCAAGGGAAAAGCCTGTATGACCTGCTAATGGACATATATGTACAGTTCAGTTTATATAAAGAGGACTTAATTTCCATCACAAAGAAAGGGAAAACTGGTGCCGATGAAATTGTTGAAATGATGAAAGACTTAAGAGCTAACCCACCAGCTCAGTTAGGTGGTTCTAAGGTCGTTGAACTCATAGATTATCAAGTTGGTCAATCTAAAAACTTAATTACCGGAGCTACAACATCGGTTAATTTTCCAAAATCTAATGTGCTTCAATTTATCACAGAAGATGGTGATAAAATCTCAGCCAGGCCATCTGGCACTGAACCTAAAATTAAATTTTATTTTAGTGTCAGAGGATCTCTGGAAAGTAGGGAAAATTATGTGGAGGCGGTCCAATCCCTTGATTCAAAGATCACAGCTATCATCACTGATTTGGGCGTTTAGTTTCTAAATTGACCAATTGAAGCAATGGATTTAGTACAAATACACATAACTTTATTAGCCAATAAGTTAAGTCCAAGATTTCCAGCTTCGGAATATTTATCAATTCATTTTTTTATTATGTTTTGTTATTCGAAATATATTTATCTTTCGAGGCTGATTCACCATTAAACCAATAGGAATTGGAAGTAATTATTGACCTAATTTTAATAACAGTAGGATTTGTTCTGCTCATTAAAGGGGCAGATTTTCTTGTTGATGGGGCTTCGTCAATGGCGAAGAGGTTCAATGTTTCTGATATTGCCATTGGCCTTACGGTGGTGGCAATGGGCACCTCCGCCCCTGAACTTGTAGTCAATATTATTGGAGGCACCGAAGGTTATAATGAGGTGGTTTTCGGAAACATCATTGGATCGAACATTTTTAATATGTTCCTGATTTTAGGTGTTTCTGCCGTAATCTATCCCCTAACAGTTCACAAAAACACCTTATGGAAAGAGGTACCTTATTCGCTGTTTGCCACTATAGTTTTCTTTCTATTGGTCAATGATGTTTTGTTCTTTGGAAGTGAAGAAAGCTCATTAAGTACAATTGACAGTATTGTGTTACTTGTTCTCTTCGGCGGATTCCTTTTGCAGGTATTTCTTAATATGAAGCGTACTGGGGAGACAGATACCGAAGAGATTGAGATTATGAGTCAACCCAGAACTATCGCAATGATATTTGGAGGGATGGTAGGTTTAGCAATAGGTGGCAAATTGATCGTGGATAGCGCAGTAAATATTGCACATACTTTTGGGGTCAGTGAAAAGCTTATTGGCTTGACTATTCTGGCAGCCGGAACTTCACTTCCAGAATTGGCCACTACAGCGGTTGCTGCTTATCAGAAAAAATCCGATCTGGCAATTGGCAATATTGTAGGTTCTAACATCTTCAATATTCTCCTGGTGCTTGGAATGACAGGTTTAGTTAGTTCTCCATTGTCGTACCCGGTTGTTCTGAATACTGATTTGTATGTCGTCATGGTCGGCACATTTATGCTATTCCTGTTTATGTTCACATTCGGTAAATACAAACTCGATAGGGAAGAGGGCGCCATATATTTACTAGGATTTGTAGGGTACATGTTTTACTTGTTTACCAGACTCTAATCTACAAGTGCGGCTTCCTGCCAGGTGCCGTCTCAAGTGTTGATTTCATTCTTTCGTATTTAAAAATCACCTCAATGAAGTATGTAAAATGCCTTTCCATTCTTGGACTGTTACTAACAGTCAGTTTCACTTCTGCTGCTCAGAAAATGAGCAAGTTGCATCTGAAAATTGATCAGCTCACAAGTGATGTCGAAGCCAAAGTGATAGAGTGGCGTCATGATATACATCAATATCCGGAACTATCAAACAGGGAGTTTAAGACTGCTGAAAAAATTGCCACGCATTTGGAATCTTTAGGAATTGAGATTCAAACTAAAGTGGCCCACACAGGAGTGGTTGGAATACTTAAAGGAGGGAAACCGGGTCCGGTGATTGCATTAAGGGCAGATATGGATGCGTTGCCTGTAGTGGAACGAGTAGACATTCCATTTAAATCAGTTCAAAAATCAACCTATAACGGATTAGAAGTAGGTGTAATGCATGCCTGCGGCCATGATACACATGTGGCGATTTTAATGGGTGTTGCTGAGGTGCTTTCAAACGTTAAGAGTGACCTAAAAGGAACGATTAAATTTATATTTCAGCCAGCTGAAGAAGGAGCTCCTTTGGGTGAAGAAGGAGGTGCTGAATTGATGGTTAAAGAGGGGGTACTGTTAAACCCTGATGTGGATGTAATTTTTGGTTTACATATCAATTCAAAGCTGGAAGTTGGAACGATAAGTTATAAGCCAGGAGGAACATTGGCATCGGCAAACAGCTTCTCAATTAAAGTCACAGGTAAGCAGACCCACGGAGCGTACCCCTGGCAGGGAATAGATCCGATTGTGGCTGCAGCCCAAATAATAAATAATACACAGACTATCGTAAGTCGTAGTTTACCCCTGAACCAGGAAGGTGCGGTTGTGACATTTGGCAGTATTCATGGAGGTGTGAGAAGTAATATAATTCCGGAAGAATTAACTATGGAAGGAACTATCAGAGCATTGGATTATGATATGCAGAAGACCATTTTCGAGAGATTTGAAACAATAGTTACAAATACAGGGGAAAGCAATGGCCTTAAAGCAGAGCTCACTATACACAAAGGCTACCCGATAACTTTTAATGATCCTGATCTCACCGCTTTAATGGAACCAACGTTGCAGCGAGTTGCGGGATCAGATAAAGCGATCGTTACCAAAGCAGTGTTTGGTGCAGAAGATTTCTCATTCTTTCAACAGAAAGTCCCTGGACTATTCATACGGCTTGGCGGAATGCCCAAAGGCATGAAGCCAGAAGATGCTGCCCCACATCACACCCCAGACTTTTTTATAGATAATTCAGGTTTGTTACTTGGGGTAAAAGCAATGACCAACCTTGTGATTGATTATGCTAATGCTAAATAGTTATTTTTCTCTGTTTGAAAGATTGTAGAGAAAAATCGGTATAAAGATTAACAGAAGGATAAATACCCCAATGAATACTATTACCTGACCACCTGGTAAGCCTAATGCTTGAAATAATCCACCAATTAAGGTGATTGTTATAGACAAAACCGCCGTTGTATTCTGAAGTTTCTTCAAGTGTAAATCTTGGTTGTATTAGAATTTATTCTGAAGAGAAGCTGTCTAATCGAATTTAAATTTTATCTGCTCTAAGCACTGTATCTGCTCTATCCGGACCAATCGAAACGATGTTGATTGGCACATTTACCTCTTCTTCAATGTAGGCTATATAGTCTCTCAGCTCTTGAGGTAAGCCTTTAATGCCGTCACTTGCGGATAATTCCTGCTTCCAGCCAGGGAAAGTCTTATAAACAGGTTTTAGGTTAATATCATTAAGCTCATATGGTAACTGGTCTGTGGTGCCACCATTCTCAAGCTCATAACCAGTACAAACCTTAATTTCATCAAAGTTATTAAGCACATCAGCCTTCATCATGAAAAGCTGCGTAACACCATTAAGCATTACCGCATATTTAAGAGCAGGCATATCTAACCAACCACAACGCCTCGGACGGCCAGTTGTGGCCCCAAATTCGTTGCCCTCCTTACGCAGGAGCTCACCAGTTGCATCAAATAGCTCTGTTGGGAATGGGCCGCTACCCACTCTGGTGCAATAGGCTTTGAAAATGCCATAAACCTCACCAATATTTTTAGGGGCTATCCCTAAACCTGTACAAGCACCGGCTACAATGGTATTGGAACTCGTAACGAACGGATAACTGCCAAAATCGATATCAAGAAGTGAACCTTGAGCACCCTCAGCGAGTATTTTCTCATGATTAATGATGCTGTCATTAATCATGTACTCGGTGTCGCACAATTTGTATTTCTTTAGAAATTCTATAGCCTCCAAAAATTCATTCTGGAAATCATCCTCAACTTTAAAATTGAGTGAATCCAGCACTTTTAAATGCTGGCTTGCGAGGTTGTTGTATTTGCTATCAAAATCACCATGTAAATCACCAACCCGAATGCCTAACCGGCCTATTTTATCCTGATAACATGGGCCAATCCCCCGAAGTGTTGAACCTATTTTTTTCTCACCCTTGGCCTGCTCAAAAGCCTGATCAAGCAATTTATGAGTAGGTAAAATCAGTTGGGTTTTTTTGGAGATGTAAAGATCATCTAGCAAATCCAGCCCAAACTTTTCAATCAGTTCATTTATCTCTTTTCTGAAAACAATCGGATCAAGCACTACACCATTTCCGATGATATTGGTGACCCCTTTCCTGAAAATGCCAGACGGAATTTGATGAAGAACGTGTTTAATATTATCGAACTCCAGGGTATGACCAGCATTTGGGCCACCCTGAAACCTGGCAACAACATCATACTTTGGTGCCAGAAAATCCACAATTTTTCCCTTGCCTTCATCTCCCCATTGAAGGCCTAAAAGTACGTCTACGGCCATTCCAGTTATTGTTTTAGTTTTTCTAAGGCCTGCTCCTTAGTATCAACTATTGTGAAAATTGCGTTGAGTTTAGTGATAATCAGCAGCTTGCTTACCTGCTCTGACGGATTGATTAATACAAGGTCACCTCCCTTGTTTCGAAATTTGGTCATAAGGGTAATTAACACCCCGATGCCGCTACTGTTAATAAACCTAACATTCGAAATATCTATGGAACTATGTTTAACGCCATTATTCAGCATTTCGCCCACTAACTCGACTAGTTCCGGACCGTTGTTTTCCCCAATAAGGTCTCCGCTAAAGGTGAAATGAACTGAACCGTTTTCTTTTTTATAATCGAAAGTCATTTTTTAGCCTTGTTTTCGCATTTTTCGTTGGTGCACTGGCCGTATAAAATCAGCGAGTGGTGCATTACCCTGAAATTAAGAATTTCACCAACAGTATTTTGAATATTTTGAATACGCGGATCGCAAAATTCACGAACCTTGTGGCAATCTGTACAAATCATATGGTCATGTTGCTTGAAGCCATAAGATTTTTCGTATTGGGCAATGTTCTGACCAAATTGATGTCTTGTTACCAGGTCGCACTCCACCAGAATATCCAATGAATTATAAACTGTGGCCCTACTCACACGATAATTTTTATTTTTCATGGAGATATAGAGAGACTCTACATCAAAATGTCCATTTCGTGAATAAATCTCTTCCAGTATGGCAAAGCGTTCAGGCGTTTTTCTCAAGCCTTTTTTTTCAAGAAAGGCGGTAAAAATCTGCTTTACTTCTTCGAGGATATTTTCGTTTTGAACGACAGGCATTGCGATAGCAAATATACACGGTTATCAGGTGAAAGCGTTTCACACAGCTTCTATACTTTTTGGGTTATTTGAAGACTGGTCTGTCCAGTTTATTGGCAATTCTTGTAGCGGCGTTCAATAAGCCCACATGGCTGTAGGCCTGAGGGAAATTGCCCCATTGACTGCCTGTCTTAGCCTCCACATCTTCGCTCAACAGGCTTACGTGATTCGAATACTTTAGCAGGTTCTCAAAAATTTTGATTGCCTCTTCCAACCGACCAACACAGGCGAGTGCTTCAACATACCAAAATGCACATATTAAAAAAGTGGCTTCTGGAGTTCCGAAATCATCCTCATGTACATATCTATAGAATAAACCATCTCCAGCTAATAGCTCTTTTTCAAGTGCTTTCAGGTGATCCCTCGCTCTTTCAGAATTAGGATCTAGATAGTTCATCATAATGAGCTGAATGGTGCTGGCATCCATGCGGTCAGTTCCAATAGCCTGCGCATAGCCTTTCTTTTCTGGGATGTAGCACTCCTCGATTTTTTCCTCTGACATTGCCTTTAATTTCTTAGCTAACTGGCCCATTTCCTCATTTTTTAGTCTTTTGGCAATTTTTATTGCTGCACAGGCGCCAGCCCAATGAAACAAATAGGTATAGCAATGATGTTGCTTCAGATTTCTGAATTCCCAAAGCCCAGCATCCGTTTCATCAAAAGTTTTCTCAATCATCCGAAGGGTTTGAAAGATCAATTCTGTGGTATTGAACTTTTCTGTAAAAATTATTCTGTTGTCTTCAATCAGCGGCAAAAGCGAAACAAGCACCTGACCATATACATCATTTTGGATGTGCGTATATGCATCATTACCAATCCTGACTGGTTGGTTATCTAAATAACCAGCCAACGGTAATTCTTTCTCAATAATCTTTCTTTCTCCTGTAATACCATAAAGAGGTTGATACCTGGCATGCTCAGATTGGGTAATGTTAAGTATGTAGTGGAAATATTGCTCCAGCTCTTCAAAGTGACCGATATTATTAAATGCGTTTAAGGTGTAATATGTATCCCGCATCCAGCAGTAGCGGTAATCCCAATTCCGTGTACTTCCGGGTGACTCCGGAAGGCTTGTGGTTGTGGCGGCCACAATTGCCCCTGTGTCTTCGTATTGATGAATTTTCAATATTAGGGCTGACCTAATTGCCTCTCTTTGAAAAAAGTTGACAATACTGGCCGTTTTGACCCATCCTCGCCAGAAATCGACTGTTTTCCGCAAAAAATTCTCAGTAGTTTCAACCAGGCCGGCCTCAAGGGGAGGGCCATAAGTTAAGGCCAGATACTTTGTCTCATCCAAAACAAATTGTTGATCATTTATGATGTAGTTCAACGACATATTAGTGGTCAGGCGCAGTTCGCTAGCCAGGCCTAAATATCTTATATGGCTGCTGCCGAGGCTTCTGCTTGGTTTTAGCTCTCCGTACTCACCTACCGGATCGCATATAACCCGAATGCTGGGATTGCCTTCTAATGGCTCAATTTTTCTAAAGAGCATGAGCGGCTTGTAGTACCTGTCGTATTGATAAAACCTTGGCGCAAAATCAGTGATGCGGTATTTTCCTTCGGCACAACTTACCTCGGTTATCAGCACATTTGTATTTTCAATATAGCGTTGAGTTGAGTCGAAATTTTCATTGATAGGTTTAACTGAAAATTCTCCACCTTTTTTTTTGTCAAGCATTGCCCCAAAAACAAAACTGCTATCAAATCGTGGCCAGCACATCCACTCAATGCTTGTGTCAGTTTTAATATGTGCGGTGTAGGCACAATTGCCAATAACGCCGTAGTTGTAAGTATGCTTTTGGCTCATTATGAATTACCGAGTTAAATGGATACTAAATATTCAATTTTTGCAATAAAAAAAGACAGAACCCGAAAGAATCCCTCACTTAAAGTGGTGCTAAAATGGTTGAAATTGATTGAATTAACCAATTCAATAGACTGAATGAATTTGAATTATAATAATCCAAATTACCAGGCATTTAGAGCGTCATTTTTAGGAAAATCGAAATGATAGGAGCTTAATATTTTAGAAATTGTAAGGCTGGAAATTCTCAACTTTGTGGTTAAGCCCTCATCTTTTTATACTTATTTATTAGACCGTTTGTAGATGGGTCATGGGAACTAATTACTTCGCTGCCCTTTAATTCAGGTAGTATTTGGTTTGCAAGCTGTTTTCCCAACTCAACTCCCCACTGATCAAAACTGAAGATATTCCAAATTATGCCCTGTGTGAAAATTTTGTGTTCATACATAGCTATTAACTGACCCAATATCTGAGGTGTGAGTTTTTTATAAAGGAATGAATTTGTTGGCCGGTTGCCTTCAAATACTTTGAATGGGGTTAAGAATTCAACCTCTGCTTCACTTTTACCTGCTTCTTTTAATTCCTGTGTTACCTGATCCTCTGATTTCCCGTTCATCAATGCTTCTGTCTGTGCAAAAAAGTTGGAGAGCAGTTTTTCATGGTGGTCTGCGAGAGGGTTTTGGCTAATAGCTGGAGCAAGAAAATCACAGGGGATCAACTTTGTGCCTTGATGAATTAATTGGTAAAAGGCATGCTGACCATTTGTGCCTGGTTCGCCCCAAATGATTGGGCCTGTTTGATAGCTTACTTTTTGGCCATCCCTATCAATGTATTTGCCGTTGCTCTCCATATTTCCTTGCTGGAAATATGCTGCAAACCGATCGAGGTATTGGTCATAGGGCAGAATAGCTTCTGTCTCTGTGCCAAAGAAGTTGTTGTACCAAATCCCAATTAGCGCCAGAGTAATGGGGATATTCTGTTCTATAGGTTCATTCCTAAAATGATCATCCATTTGGTTGGCTCCCTCAAGAAGTTTTTTGAAATCATCAAACCCTATGAAGCATGCGATTGAAAGACCAATAGCCGAACATAATGAGTATCGGCCGCCAACCCAATCCCAGAACTCAAACATATTCGTCTCTGATATTCCAAAATCAACCACTTTTTGTTTGTTGGTTGAGAGCGCCACAAAATGTTTCGCAACATCGCTTTGGCTCCCACCACGTTTCAGAAACCACTCCTTTGCTGAGTTGGCATTAGTCATTGTTTCCTGGGTTGTGAATGTTTTGGAGGCAATGATGAACAATGTAGTTTCAGCATTAAGCCCCTTCAAAACTTCAGAAATGTGAGTGCCATCTACGTTGGATACAAAATGCACATTTAACCCATCCTTTGCGTATGGCTTAAGTGCATTTGTTACCATCAGTGGCCCTAAATCCGAACCGCCTATACCGATGTTCACTATATCGGTAATTGATTTGTCCGAAAAGCCTTTCCATTTTTCGGATTGGATATCTTCTGAAAAGCCTCTCATCTGCTCCAAAACCGCTTCAACTTTTGGTCTAATGTCTTCTCCTTCCACAACTAACTGATCTTTTGAAGAACTTCTGAGTGCAGTGTGTAACACAGATCTGCCCTCAGTTTCATTGACAGGGTCCCCGGTAAACATAGCTTCTGCGGCTTCCTTCACTCCACATTCTTGGGCCAGTTGACTTAGTAATTGTAAGGTTTCATCATTTAGCAAGTTTTTTGAATAATCAATAAATAGATCATTCCACTCTATCGTGTAATTATCGAACCTATTAGGGTCGTCAAACGCATCCTTTATTGACATGTTTTTTATGGCATCGAAATGTGCTTCAAGTGCTTTCCAGGATGCGGTGGTGGTTGGATTGATTTTTTTTAACATGTAGTGCTAGTTCTTATTGATGTAAAGCTGAAAGATTTAGGATTATAATACTCCTTTGGTACTGGGTAGTTGATTGCCCTCAACACGGATAGCCATTTTTATTGCCTTTGCAAATGCCTTAAAAATAGCCTCTATTTTATGATGCTCATTCTCCCCTTCAATTTTAACATTTAGATTGCATTTTGCGGCATCACTGAATGATTTAAAGAAATGAAAAAACATCTCAGTCGGCATTTCACCAATTTTTTCTCGCTTGAAATCAGCATCCCATACCAACCATGGCCGTCCACCGAAATCTATTGCTACCTGGGCCAGGGCTTCATCCATAGGTAATAGAAAGCCATACCTTGAAATACCTTTTTTGTCACCAAGAGCCAGATGGAATGCCTCCCCAAGAGCAAGGGCTGTGTCTTCGATAGTATGGTGCTCATCAATATGAAGGTCGCCATCAACTTTTATTGTGAGGTCGCAATTAGCATGTTTAGACAATTGCTCCAGCATGTGATCAAAAAACCCGAGACCTGTCGAAATTTGACTTTTGCCTGAACCATCTAACCCCAGCTCAATTGAAATTTTGGTTTCGTTAGTGTTGCGTGTTACTGATGCTGATCGTTTTTTCAATCCTTTAAGAAAATGGAATATCTCCTTCCAGCTTGTTGATTGATAGGTTGAATCTGAGTTTGTTTCTGAAAAATGAATGGATCGACATCCGATATTTTTAGCTAGTTCAACATCTGTTAAACGGTCACCAATTACGTACGAATTGTGCAGATCATAATTTCCACCCACGTACTTAGTAAGCATGCCGGTTCCTGGTTTGCGGTTCGGACTATTTTCATGCTCAAAACTTCTATCTATTAATATATCATCAAACTGTACCCGTTCAGATTTCAGTATGTCTAGCATTAAGTTGTGGGCAGGCCAAAAGGTCTCTTCCGGAAAAGAATCAGTGCCAAGTCCATCTTGATTGGTCACCATAATGAGTTTATAGTGTAACTCTGAGGCAATTCTATGGAGACCAACAATAGCACCTGGTATAAATTTTAGTTTATCAATGGAATCCACCTGATAGTCTTGTGGCGGTTCTTCTATGATAGTACCATCCCGATCAATAAAGAGTAACTTTTCCATTTTTTCAGTCAAGCTGCAAAGTTAATTCACTGGTGTTCACCCTGAAATTATTGACGGAATTGGTTAGATCGTAAATTCGAATTTATTCTAAAATCCTTATGAAAATAGCCAGCTTAAGCCAACTTAAGAAAGAACTTTCCAATCTGCCGCCTGTTGAAGTAATCAGCATTTGCCTACGGATTGTCAAGCATAAAAAAGAAAATAAGGAGTTGCTGCATTATTTGCTTTTGGAAGCGGATAATGAGGATTCCTATGTAGACGCTATTAAGGAAGATATTTCGGAGGGGTTTGAAAACATCAATAAGTCAAACCATTACTGGGCCATGAAGTCAATCCGTAAAATTCTGAGGTCTTTAAATAAATTCATCCGATTCTCGGGAAAGAAGGAATCAGAGGTTGAGTTGAGGCTTTTCTTTTGTAAAAAAATTCTATCTTCTGGGTTAAGGCTGGAATATGGAGCATTACGCAATTTGTATTTGCGACAAATTTCGTTGATTGAAAAAGCGATTTCTGTATTGCATGAGGACTTACAATTCGATTTTGAGGCAGACCTCAGGGAAATCCGATTGGACGAAGGGTAAAATATTGAGTCATAAAAAAAGCCACCCGGGGGTCGCTTTTTTTATTTCTATAACGAATTTTTTTATCTAGTAAAGGTTTGTGACCACCTTCCAGCTATTCCATTAGTTCTACCCTCAGGAATGTCAAAAGAAAGTGTTAAGGCATTATCGCTAGCGGTAATATCTAATTCGATGCCATCTGGTTGCCTGATCGCTTTAGTACCAGTAGTGTTGCTGAATGTCCAGGTTCCACTAGCAGGCCAAACAGTTGCATCCGCTGCACCAGAGGTGCTGTATGTGCCGCCGCTTGCATTTCCGTTAATTGTTATCTGGAAGTTTTCCCATCCTTCCGCAGCCACACCGTCCAAAGATGATGAGCTTGAAGCCCATGTGGCACCAGCACCATTGTTGGTAAGGCTAGCCACTACTTGCTCTAACGGAGTTGGTTCAACGACATCATCATCGTCGTCATCGTCACCACCGCCACAGCTTGCAAATACAACTAATGCTGCAAACAAGCTGTACGTTAAAAAATTAAGATACTTTTTCATGTTGTTGTAGATTAAAATATTTCAATATAATCAGCTAAAAATAATAGAATTTAAAATTTTTACCTAACAGCTTATCCGAAATAAACTCATTTAGGAAAAAAAACGAATTTCTCAATCAATCATTGTGTCATGCTAATGCTTTTAAAGCCTCTTTTATATGACTCACAGGATTTAATTGGGAGTTGTGTTTGTGGATTAATTTACCCTTACCATTAAAGACAAATGTCACTCTTGCACTTATTAGATCAAAAAAGTTTCGTTTGACTTTAAATAATTTCTCAACTTTTCTATCCACGTCGCTTAAAAGCATGAATGGAAGATTATACTTCTGCTTGAATCTCAAATGAGATTCGGGTGAATCGGTACTTATACCTACAACTGAGGCACCAAACCCCTCAAAGTCTTCATATCTGTCTTTAAAACCGCAAGCTTCCATAGTGCAGCCCGGTGTATCATCTTTAGGATAAAAATAAACTACCAATGGCCGGCCAATTAGTGTTTCGCTGTTAATAATGCTACCCCTTTCATCCTTCAATTCAAATGGGGGTAATTGGTCACCAATATTCATTGTTTTCAATTTATGAGCACAAACTTCGTTATCTTAAAACATAATTTTTGACAATGGGATGCAATAAACTTTTAGCACATTTTTTTCTGGTGTTTGGCTCAACAAGTATAGCACTTGGTCAAGTTGCAGATTTCCCAACAATCTCAGGGCAAAATTTGGTTGACCAGGAGGTCACATTGCCAACTTCAAATGACAAAGTAACCTTGATTGCACTGGCTTACAGCAAAAAATCTGATGAATACCTTAAAGACTGGCTTCAACCTGTTTACCAAAACTTCATAAACCCACCTAAATCATCATTTATCCCTATGGAGCCTTATGATGTTAATATTTATTTCGTGGCTTTGCTGAAGGGCATAGCCAAAACGGCAAAAGGCAAGGTTGAGTCGGGTCTTAACAAAAACCTTGATCCTGAGTATCACCCATATACCTTGATTTCAACTGATGATTTCAAGCCGTTGAAAGATGCGTTGAAGTTTGGTAGAAAGGATTATCCATACTTTTTTGTTGTTGACAAAGCCGGAAAAATCGTTTACCGTACCGAAGGCATTTATACCACCGCTAAAATGCAGGAAATCGTTAATAAGGTGGATGAGCATTCAATGAAGTAACAATACCCTTGTTTCTTGGTTATCACTTACATCGTTACAACCTGTGAATCAGGTTTTTAATGCGCTACTTTTGTGAGTAATAAATGATTCAATGGCACAGTATTGCAATAGTTTAACCAAATATTCCAGGAGGAAATCACGGGAGGTAAAAATTGGTCAAGTGCCAGTTGGAGGGGACAACCCTATTCGTATTCAGTCTATGACCACTGTGGATACGATGGATACCGTTGGATCAATTGAACAATCAATCCGGATGATTGAAGCGGGGTGTGAGTATGTCCGGATAACTGCGCCAAGTTTGAATGAAGCCAAAAACCTTCGAAGTATACGAGATGGGTTAAGAAAGAGTGGATATGAAACACCGTTAATTGCAGATATCCATTTCACTCCTAATGCGGCAGAAGAGGCCGCAAGAATTGTAGAAAAAGTAAGGGTGAATCCTGGCAATTATGCTGATAAAAAGAAGTTCGAGGTAATCGAGTACAACGATGTTACATACAACGCAGAATTAGAGCGCATACGGAATCGGTTTACGCCATTGGTGAAAATCTGTAAGGAGTATGGCACAGCCATGCGGATAGGTACAAATCACGGTTCGTTATCAGATAGGATACTGAGCCGGTATGGTGATACGCCGCTTGGAATGGTTGAATCAGCATTGGAATTTTTAAGGATTTGTGAAGACCTGAATTATTACGACATCGTACTTTCCATGAAGGCAAGCAATACCCAGGTGATGGTGCAAGCTTACCGGCTATTGGTTCAGCAGCTTGATGAACAAGGACTTCAGCCATATCCCTTGCACCTTGGTGTTACTGAGGCAGGTGAGGGTGAAGACGGCAGGATTAAATCGGCGGTTGGTATTGGTACTTTGCTAGAGGATGGCCTGGGAGATACAGTTAGGGTTTCTTTAACTGAGGAACCTGAGTTGGAGGCTCCGGTAGCAAAAGCTTTAGTGAATAGATACACCAACCGAGGTGAACATGCACCGATCAAATCAGTAGAAGTTTTACCCATTAATCCTTTTGAATACTGCCGAAGACAAACTATTGAGGTTGAGAATTTTGGCGGTAAGAATGTGCCAAGGGTCATTACCGATATCAGCCTTTTGACTGATCTTGATTTAAAAGACCTCAAATCCGTTGGGCATTTCTACCTCCCCGAGTTAGACAAATGGACAATGAATGACCTGGGGACTGATTATGTTTATTCGGGTTCTAACCCTGTGCCATTTATGTTGCCCAATGGCCTTAAGGAGATTATAGATTATCAAGCTTGGACTACCGTTCAGGATCAAGAGAGCCGTTTCCCCTTAATTTCTATAAATGAGCTAAAATTTAAGCCATTACATGGCGTGTTGAATTTTCTGCTTTTGAAGTTTGACGAAATCAATGATTCACTGCTCAAAGTGATTGGATCAAGAAATGATCTGGTCGTTGTTTTGCAGTCTGAAAATGCTCATGGATATGCTGAGATTCGGCGAATATTTTTTGAGCTTTTAGCGCATCAAATTAGCACTCCGGTCATAATCAAAAGGGCCTATAAGGATATTTCTGAAGATGAGCTCCAGCTTTATTCCGCAACTGACATCGGAGGCTTGCTCATTGACGGCCTCGGCGATGGGGCATGGTTATCAACCGAAAAACTTGGCATAAAGGATAAATTAGGAGCGCTCTACCTGATAAAGAAATACAACTCGACAACATTTGGCATTCTCCAGGCAGCCAGAACCAGAATGTCTAAAACGGAGTACATCTCTTGCCCATCATGCGGACGTACTTTGTTTGATCTGCAAGAAACAACAGCGATGATCAGAAAGCGCACTGATCATTTAAAAGGCATCAAAATTGGCATTATGGGGTGTATTGTAAATGGACCCGGCGAAATGGCGGATGCTGATTACGGCTATGTTGGTTCTGGAAAAGGAAAAATTACGTTATATCGGGGAAAGGAAGTTGTGAAACGCGGAATCGCTTCTGAAAATGCCCTGGATGAAATGATAGAAATAATAAAGGAAGATGGAGTCTGGGTAGAACCAGAAGCAGTCGCCCTGGTTTAATCAATATGGAAAATCAAACAAAAAAATCAGACCAGCCAGTCAAGGAGTACTTCAATTTATCGGAGGTCTTCACTTATTTCTTTCGAAAGAAAGACCCGAACAATAAGCCCAATTTGAACTTAAGAATGATGCATGGGATCAATAAATTCTCTATCATCGTTTTTCTGATCGCCTTCGTAATTTGGCTGATCAAAAGATTGTCCTGAATGAATATCGAAGAATTCCGGAATTATTGCATCACAAAACCCGGAACTACAGAGGAATTTCCATTTGGCCCACAAACCCTGGTTTTCAAGGTGATGGGGAAAATGTTTGCCCTAACAGACGTTGATAGTTACGGTTTCATCAACCTAAAATGTGACCCAGATAAGACAATTGATTTGAGGGAGCAATTCGATGGGATTACACCCGGATACCACATGAACAAAAAGCTGTGGAATTCGGTCTCAACTGATGGCACAATTGGTAATAAGTTGATGTTCGAATTGATTGATCACTCTTATGATCTAATCGTGGCCAGCCTCCCGAAAAAGTTAAAAGCTCAACTAGAAACACTATGAGGATATTAATATTTATCAATTTCATTTTGATCAGTTGTTCATCTCAACAAGTAAACAATTCAACAATGGCCCAACAAGAAAACAGCACATCCTACTTAGCGCTTGGCGACTCTTACACTATAGGTGAAGCTGTTGATGAACAGCTAAGATGGCCTGTACAATTGGCTGCAAAACTTTCTAAGAATGAATTCAATGTTGATGACCCCAGAATAATTGCCACCACCGGTTGGACAACCGACGAACTTAAAGCAGCAATTGAAGCAGCTGAAATAGATAAGCAATATGGGATGGTTTCGTTGCTTATTGGGGTTAATAATCAATACCGTGACTACCCAATAAGTCAGTATGAAAAAGAATTTACGGAGTTGCTTGATATGGCAGTCAGATTCTCTTTTAAGGGTGCTTCCAGAGTATTTGTTGTTTCTATTCCCGATTATGGTGTTACGCCATTTGGTCAGGAAAAAGATCCACAAAAAATAGCGACAGAGCTTGATCAATACAACGACATAGCTAAGGCAATTGCCGCTGAAAAAGGCGCCGTTTTCATCAACATCACTGATATCTCAAAAGGTGCGGCAAATGATGAAGAATTGGTGGCTTCAGATGGGCTGCATCCTTCCGGCAAAATGTATACCCAATGGGTGGAGCGGATTTATCCTGAAGTTGAAGCTTTATTGAAAGATTAGCATCTCATTACTTCAGGATAATTTTAAATTTGGCAGTCATACTAATCTGATCAATTTTCAGTTGTAACAGTGTGTTAATCAGCTCTTAAAGTGCCGATGTTTTAATTATTCGTTAAAAAATGGCAATTTTAGGGGCAAGCCCTGTAAAGGGTCTGGTGTATGTTCAACTAATCCGTGTGTTACCCGCCTAAATGAAGTTTTCGAGGGTCTCAATGCTTTTATTGGTTGCCTTTCTGCTAAATGCTTGCAGAAGTAATATGATCTGCCCTGCTTATCAGAGTACATACATTCATAGTATGTACAAAAAGCGATCAACATATGAGATGAAGGAAAGGGCGTATTATACTACGCATACGCTGCTTGACTCAGTTCAGATTTCTGCCAATGAAGACTCACTTCGCAGACTGGAATTCGCTTATTTCGTGGATTCAACGCCTTTTAGCCGATACGATGTCAGAAAAAATAAAAAGGGCAGGGTTACGAGGGTTAAAGCCGCCAGGAATGATGTTAACAGGGACGCTTACAAGAGGCGAAAGGATTTAATTGCTGAATACGACTACCTGCCGGGGTTCAATAAGGCACATTGGATAAGAAAGAATGATGACCTCCGGATGATCAAAATGGAGGATCAATACATTCCACCAGAGGACACCACTGATACCATTGAGGAAGGCTTTTTTGTTGCAGATGATTTCGTGGAAACTGATTCCCTTACATCAGATTCAACGGCTGTGGCTGAAGTGCCGGCTGAACCGGAAAGACCCACAGAAATCTATCGGTTTGGGTATGGTTTTCAGAACAACAAATTCAATAGTGATCAGGAGTACTACAATAAAGAGTTTGGGCATCTCTTAGTACTTAAAGTGCCCCCAGCCCCAGAAGTAGAAGAGGAAATAGCCTCGGAAGAACTGTCGGAATCAGATTCTACAGTAGTAAAAAAGAAAGGATTCGGCGGCCTCTTTAAAAAGAAGAAAAAGAAAGAAGAGGAAGAAGAGCCAGAGGAGGAAATTGAGGAAAACTAATTGTCCTTTGTACCTAATTAAACTGCTTTGGATTCATCAAATTTTAGTTTCGAAGAAAGTCAGAGCTTCACACAGTGGTACATTTGGCTGCTACTTATTGGTTTAAACCTACTGTTTCTTTTTGGTATTTATAAGCAAGCCATTCTTGGTGAGGCGTTCGGAAATAAGCCAGCAAGCACTTTGGTGCTGTCGTTCGTTTGGATACCCGTCTTACTTATCACTGTATTTTTTTTCATGATAAGACTTGATACAAAAATTAACAAAGAGGGTGTTCATGTTCGATTCTTTCCCATCCATAGAAAATTTAAAAAACATGAATGGGACGACATCAGGGAAGCTAAAGTCAGAAAATACAGACCTTTATTGGAATATGGAGGTTGGGGTATTAGAGGGATCGGAAGAAATAGGGCCTTGAATGTGAAAGGTAATATTGGGCTGCAACTTGTTTTTAACGATGGAAAGAAACTACTGATTGGGACTCAAAAAAAGGAGGAGTTGGACCTGGTAATTAAATCCCTCAGGGAAAGTAATTAGTCACCCTAGAAAGAATATTCGTAGAATGACTTCGCCTAATTTACCCCAAGTCCAGCCGGGGCCTTCCCATGGATGTACATAGTTGAATGTAAGGCCAATTGAATAGTAAATTGTGAGGCCATATATAGAATAAAATAGTCCCCGAATTGCTGAGCCATTGCCAAGAACCCTCTTAAAAACATCACACATTGGCAGCGCTAGAAGCGGAAAGAATTCAACATAGCACCTGTGACCAAAAGCTCCACCGAACCACCAGTTAAAATAGCTCCCGAAAACGTAGGTCATGATGACTAAAAAAAGGAGAAGACCTGTGCTATTGAATCGGTTGTTCTTAAAATTCAATGCAATTCCGACTGCGCCAAAAAGCAAAATTGGGCTATAAATAAACAGGCCATTTTGAACATCGAATAATACTTGAAAGAATTTGGGATTGGCCCAATTAGTGAAAGTCCGCTCAGATCCATACGAGTAAAAAATCCAGCCGTCGTTCATTTCTTTCCATAGAAGTAGTTGTATTACTACTAAAATCCCCAGCAATATCAATGCACCTACCACCACCTTATACTGTGCTAGAATAACATTTAATCTCCGGCTAATGTCTTTTTTAACTATTAAACCGAACCCTAATACATAGAAGATGATAAAAACATTAGAAGGCCTTACAAATATTATGAGTACTACCAAAAAGGAGACCCTTAACATGTTCAAAGCGCTTTGATTTTTTTCCCATTTAATCAAATAGTAGAGCAGCGCACTTATCAGAAAAAAGGAGTAGATGTGGGAATAGCCAGGATCAAAAATGGTATAGTATAAGAGGTTGGTGCCAAGCACTGTTCCCACCAGCCCTAAAATGCTGACTTTGTGGTCAAAGAAATGGTTCAGGGTTTTCTTCAAAAACATCAAACCAAGGGCTCCATAAAACAATGCTGACAAGAAAATTAATTGATGATATGGATGACTATAACCATCGGCAGTTGAATAATCGCTTGAGCTGTCCAGCTTCGACAGGACATTCAAAGCAAAGTGACCCACAATAAAAAACGGAGCCTGAAATATTGCAACTCCATAAGTGTAATGGCTAAAATACTTTCCTGTTTCGTCATTAGGCCCATAGCTTCTGCGGGGATCTGTGGGAATACTTTCGAAACCATCATAAATGAAAAATGCCGGAAGGTACATATAGTAACCCTCAGCATCCGATCTAATTACTTCATCCCTTGGGTATATAATTAGAATAATCCCGGATAAAATGATATAACCTGCAAGTAGGTATTTGTAAAGCGAGGTTGGCATTTGAAACTAAAGTAGGAATTTATTCTAATCTGCTTCGCCTATAACCAACGGCTGACCTGGCTTGATGCCATTCCCCTTTAAATTATTAAGCTTCTTTATCTGATCCACTGTCAGGCCATCATAGGCCCTTGAAATATCCCACAATGTATCTCCTGGTTGAACGTAGTGCACTTTTTTACCATCAAGGTCTACTGGTTTGGCAACAGTTTTAGCTACTGGTTGAGCCCTCAAACGGTTTTTATAAGAAGGCAATACCCAAATATCTAATCGCTGACCTACCCGGATCATGTTGCCTCTCAGTCCGTTCCATTTTCTAATGTCAGTAACCCTAACGCCATATCTCATAGCAATTTTACCCAGCACATCACCAGACCTAACCCGATGGATTAATTTGTCCCGTCCATAGGTGCTCCCTACTGAATTCCTAGCGAGGTATTCAATCTCTTTTCTGCCCACTTTTGATGCTGAGTCGTATAGCTGGATCCTTTGTTCAGTTATCAACGGTTTTATGTCAATTGGAACCCTTAGTGCAAAATTAGTCGCATCATCTGGTAGCGCACCCTGCTTTATGTGGGGATTGAGCTTTTCAATATTGTCAAAACAAACATTTAATTGATCGGCAAAAGTTGGAACATGAAAATACTTACTCACCAATACCGTATCAAATTCGATTTTGTAATTGGGTTCTTCAATGAACATATTGTGCTCTTCAGCATAATTAAGTGCGTAAATCATGGCAACATACTGTGGCACATACGACCGGGTTTCTCTAGGTAACCAGCGATAGATTTCCCAAAATTTCTTTTTGTAACCCGAGTATCTGATTGCCCTTCTTACCCTTCCCGGCCCCGAATTGTATGCCGCCAGTGCCAATTCCCAATCATCAAAATAGCGGTAAAGCTCTTTCAAATAAAGGCAGGCTGCCTCTGTGGCTTTTTCAGGATCCATGCGTTCATCTATATACCAATCCTGATGAAGTTTATAAATGCTACCGGTACTTGGTACAAACTGCCAAAGACCGGCCGCACCAGCTCTCGAGATAGCCCTGGGGTTGAGCCCTGATTCAATTATCGAGAGATACTTTAATTCATCAGGGAGGCCATGTTTGGCAAGATATTTTTCGAAAATTGGGAAATAGTAGTTGGCATTTGCTAAAGCCGCCCGGGTATAATCCCGGTTTCTAACTGTAAAATAGTCAATGAAAGCTTTAACCTTTTCAGTGAAATTTAGCGCAACTTCTCCCTCAATTCTTGAGAGCCTTGTCTCTATTGTGTCATAAGATACATCGGGGATAAAATCATACACGACGGAATCTTCTTCCTCAACTGACTTCTCCTGGGCTATCGAATTTATGCGGCCAAAGCATAATATAACCAAGAACACAACCTTAAAAATCCTACTCATAATCCCGTCTATTTTGTAATTATAGCACCATTTTGCATATAATTAGCGAAACTCAATAACTTGTCTTCCCTAAAAAAGTCGGCCATAATTTGCAAGCCAACAGGCAATCCATCTTCTGATTGTGCAACTGGTATGGAAATAGCTGGAATACCGGCCACCGATGCTTGAACGGTAAATAGATCGGCTAAGTACATTTCAAGCGGCGAAACGGTTTCTCCCAACTTAAATGGCAAAGTGGGGGTGGTTGGCGAAATCAAGAAGTCGTAATTTTTAAAAAGCTCTTTCATTTTCTGCTGAATCAGTTTTCGCACCTTTTGAGCTTTTGTGTAATACGCATCATAATAGCTTGCACTTAATACAAATGTGCCAAGTAAAATCCGCCTTTGCACTTCATCACCAAACCCTTCTGATCTTGATTTTTTGTAGAGATTTTCGAGATCATGGGCATTCTCGTTCCGATATCCGTATCTCACGCCATCATACCTTGAGAGGTTGGTACTAGCCTCTGCGGTAGTAAGGATATAATATGTTGGAAGGGCGTAATCCAACTCAGGTAATGTTAATTCGTCAACTTTGTGTCCGGCGCTTTTCAATATTTGAACCTGCACATTAAGGGACTCAATAATTTCAGGATCTATCCCATTTTGATCATTAGGTGTTATAACCCCAACCCGTAAAGCTTCTGCTGTTTCTGGAAATTCGGAATATTTAGCAATCTCTTTTTTTGACGAAGTACTGTCCATTTCATCGTGGCCGGCCATAATTTCTAACAAAAGAGCGGCATCGCTAATTGATTTGGTCAATGTACCAATTGTATCAAAAGATGATGCGTAAGCAGCCAAACCATATCTCGAAACCCTGGAATAGGTAGGTTTTAGGCCGATAATGTTACAGAATGCGGCCGGTTGCCTTACAGAACCACCTGTGTCTGTACCCAACGCCGCCAGGCAAAGATCAGCTGCCACTGCGGCTGCAGATGCGCCAGATGAACCACCTGGTACTCTGTCATTATCAATGGGGTTTAAAGTTGGCCCAAAAGCCGAGTTCTCATTTGAAGAACCCATTGCAAACTCATCACAATTCAAGCGACCAATAATTATAGCATCTTCATCCAATAATTTTTGGACGGCCGTGGCTGTAAATTGGGATTCAAAACCATCAAGGATTTTGCTAGCGCATTGCAAGGGATGGTCTTTATAGCACAAAACATCTTTTATGCCGATCACCATTCCGGCTAACCTACCAGCGGATTTCGTAGAAATTTTGGCCTGAATTCTCTCTGCCTCAGCTAGCGCTTCATCTGCATAGACTGAAAGGAAAGCATTGAGGTTTTCTTTTTCTTCAATCTGATTCAGATAATACCGAACTAGGTTTGGTAATGAAATTTTGTCGCTGGTGAGGTCGAATTGTACCTGCGACAGGGACTGGTACTGCATTGTTGCTACTTCTTGACTTCCTTGGCTCCTTCGTCAATCTCTTCTTTGATCTCTTTGGTAGCATCTTTGAATTCCCTGATGCCTCGGCCTAAACCTCTCGCTAATTCAGGGATTTTCTTAGCGCCGAAAAGTAGTACCACTACCAGCACAATGATCACCCATTCCCATCCACCTGGCATTCCAAAAGCTAATACAGTTTGCATAATTGTTAGTTGAAAAAAGACTAATTGTAAAGATATAGAATATATCGAAGGATTTACGACAGGGTTATGAAAAGTTGTTTGAGCCTGATAGTAGGTCAAATGACCATTATATATAACTTATAGTAAGACACTAACCATTTCAAAGAAAAGGCAATCGATTGTTATTCAGTGCCTGTATTTCGATTGATGAAGTAGTTGTCAACTCCATCCAGATGTGAATTGTTAAAAAGCACTATGTTGTCTTTAAACAAAATACGACCAGAGATTAGTGAATTAAATGATTCCATCTCCAACCCGAATAGACCATCAGCCTTAGACTCTAGTTGCCACTTAGTGCTATGCTCCAAGTTGCCATCTCTAAGTATTTCAATCATTTGACTATCAATTACGACCGAAACATTTTCATTTGATGTCAAGCGTCCTTGATTCTGATTGGATTCTGGACAGCACCTAGTAAACACCCAGTCCCAGGTTCCGATAAGGCTGGTTTTTACTGATATACTGTCTTTCCGCTGTTCAACATGCGCATTCCAAAAATCTTCAAAATTGTATTTGGACGTTACCGCATCTTCGTTGTCGCATGCAACAAACCAGACTAAAACAACAAGTAATGTGGTATTGGCGAGTTTCATCTAAAGTTCTGATTATTTACCTCTGCGCTACCAACCACTTAGCAGGATCCATTTTATTTTGATTTCGCCATACCTGAAACTGAAGTTCAGAAATGCCATCGTTATCGGTGAACACTTCACCAATTGATTGAGCAGTTTCTATTTTATCCCCTTTTTTAACAGAAACCAGTTTCATTTTAGCATAGAGCGTATAATATTCGCCATGTTTAATGATCACTACATTGTTCATTCCTGGCACAAAAGCCACCGTTACTACCTCACCTTCAAAAACCGCTTTTACCTGCTCATCTCGTTGAGTTTGAATGTCAACGCCCTGGTTTTCCACCATTATTCCTTTCAACACCGGATGCGGGTGGCGACCAAATTCTGAAGCAATAAAACCAGCGGCTGGCCATGGCAGTTTTGCCTGGTTTTTCTCAAAAGATTCTGATAGCTCCGCAACGTTTATATCAACAGGGGAAGCCGCCTCCATTTCCCGCCTTATAATGTCAGCAATGAGTTTGTCGAGATTATCGATGGCTTTTTTACGGGTATCAACCTCACTTTTCAGTTCTTTCTGTTTGTTGTTCAGCTGGGCTACAAGGTTTGTTTGTTTGTTCTTAAGCGAGAGGAGCTTCTCATTCTCCTTTATTTGTTCTGACAACAGAGCACTTTGTTCTTTCTTTTTATTTTCCCCTTCAACTCTTTGGCTGGCCAGGGCGTCCCGCACTTTCCCTATCTGTTCTACCTGAACCTTTCGCATATCCGCATATTGCTCCATGTATTTCAGCCGTAATAAGAACTGATTGAAATTATCGGCACTAAAGAGGAATGTGAGTTTATTGACCCCGCTTTTGGTTTTGTATGCCGAGTAAATCATTGAAGCATACTCTTTTTTGAGTTGTTCCAGGTCGTTTTCAAGCGCTTCGATTACTATTGAGATTTCTGTAATCTCACCAGTCAAATATTTTATTTCTGAGGAGATAGACCGGATTAAATCCTCCCGCACTTTTATTTGGCGGTTTAAAGCTTTGAGTTGGCCTAATGAAACGACTTTTTCAGATTCTGTCTGCTCAAGGATTTTTTCAGCCTCTTGAATTTTCTGGAGGTTTTCAGCTTTCTCTTTTTCTAAATCCTTTCTGTTTTGAGCTGAGAGGGGTATTGAGAATAGCAGTAATAGTATTATAACAAGGCTAGAAATACTATCCCTTACGCTCATATTTATCTGGAATGTTGAAAGGAAACCGCTCCTTTTTATCACTTATTTCAGCCTTATTGAAATCAATATTAATGAGTGTGTCAGATGGCTTATCGTCTGCACCCTTGTATTTCAAAATTATCTGATTTTCGAAAGGGAACACGAATTCATTCACTAATTGAAAATTGGAGTAATTAATGGAGAGGGTGTTTTGTGTTGGAATATCCAGCCAATGGCTGCGTTCTAGCTTCATTGTTTGCAGGCCAACAAAATTCTCCATTTTTAAGCTACCTCTATCTTGAAGAACAAGGAAATGACGTGTCTCCTTGGTTACCTTGTCCTCCCGCACAATTGGGTTTGACATATTGCCCAACAAGATATCTTGTATGAGGCTATAGGTTATCTTAAAATTGTATTTTTCACTGATTTTCTGATAGTCGAAAACAACATACCTTTTATGAATCCGATCCATAATGGTAATTGAATCTGTAGTGAAAAGTGCCCTGGCGGCTTCAATGCCTAGGGTAGGAGAGATGGACATCCAAATGACGCTGTCCTTCCTTATCCGGATGTTGGCAGTTGCCTTTAAGTCATTTTTTTCATTATCGAATTGAAATTTGGCTTTGGCCGTTAAGTAGTCAAAATCAAATTCCTGAAGGTTAAGCTCAACAGGATTATTCGAAATGGTTGGCTTGAAAATATTCTTGTTACAAGCGACTATTATGGGCAACAATAAGGCCCACCACAAAACTTTGACCTTACTCTTCATATAATTTTTGGTCGGCGATTTTTTTATCAATTAGATCTGAAGCCCCACCTTGTTCTTTTGCCAGCTTCCATTTTACCAACGCTTCATCTTTTTTGCCAAGTTTAAAAAGCACATCTCCAAGGTGCTCAATTATAGTCCCACTGGCGGAATCATCTTCAATGGCTTTTTCTAAAAAAACCAAAGCCTGCTTAAAGTCCCCTAACATATAAAGCACCCAGGCATGAGTATCCAGATAGGTTGAATTGTTCGGGTGCCGCTCTACTAACTTGGTAGACATTTCAACCGCCCTCTCAAGTTTCTGCTTTCTAAGGCTTAAGTAATAGCTGTAATTATTCAGTGCATGGTCATTTTTAGGATCTAGCTCAATTGCTTTTTCGTACGAATCATCAGATTTCTGATTTTCTTCATTCCCATTGTACGCATCGCCCAATTGACTATAAAAAACACTCTTTAGCTCATTATTCGAAGCATACTTTTTTCCCTGATCGAATGATCTAATTGCTCTTTTGTAATCCTTCTGTATCAGATGTGCCGAACCGTTGAAGTAATAAAGAACCGCCTGGTTGGGGAAATATTCGAGGGCTTCCTCACTATGACTAATTACTTGTTCGTATTGCGCCAGTTCTGTTTCTATTTGAATAATATTCTGCCACAGGCTAAAATTTGATTTATCAAGTGCTACAGCTTGTCGGTAATTTTTTGTGGCCCTTTCTTTATTCCCCAACTGGTAGTGTAAGTCTCCAGCCAGGGCAAATCCACGTGATTCCTCAGGATGTGCCGTTGTGATTTTATCACTAAGTTCTATAGCGATCCCCTCTATATTCGAATCGGGCAGCTGGGCCATATAGCCGGCTAACAATTGCAACTTTGCCTGAAAGTTTAAAGAGGGGTTTTCAAAAGCGACTTTTAGGGCCTCCATCGCTTGTTGTTCGTTGCCTTGCTTCCGATAAATTTCTGAAATCATTACACTGGCCTGGGCATTTGATGGGTCTTCTGTCAAAATCTCCTCCAGTGCAGCTACCGCCTCCTCCTCCATGTTATTGTCGATATACAAACGGATTAGATCCAACTTATAACCCATTTCATTCGGATATTCATCTGACAATCTTTTGATTTCCTGAATTGCCAACTCATGCTTGCCCTGTTTGCTATAAATATCTTGCTTTTGGTAGGCGATTTCTTCAACCAGTCCATAGCGCTCTTCGGCCCTGTTGTAAGTTTCAAGGGCTTTAGGGTAATTTTTTAAATAATAGTAAAGGGCGGCAAGCTGAAAGAGCTGGTTTTCAGTACCGGGCACATTTTCAAGGAGTTCCTCATAAACCAGGGCCGCCTCTTTGTAGTTGGATACTTGCGTGTAAATATCAGCCAGGAGAATATAGTAGTACTTGTTTTCAGGGTTTAGGTTCTTGGCCTTCAATGCATAAACCAGGGCTTGCTCATTATCTTCAAGTTCATAAAGAGATTGGGCAATTTTGAAGTTTGAACCCGCATTAGAGGGGTTAAATTTTAAGGATTCTTTAAAAAATTCAACGGCCTTGGCGTACTTATCCAGAATGAAATACTTTTCTCCTTCTACAAAAAAGTACTCAGCCTGCATTAAGTCATCTTTTGATAATGACGTAATCAGTTCCTGATGATTGTCATCTTCTTTTTGCTTCTTCTTTTTTTGGGCAATCGAAACAATCGGCAAAACCAACATTAAAACCATCCACACATTTGTAATTATTCTCATCTCGATATTTTCAATTTCAGCATATCACCGTAGCGTTTGTATCCACGATGATAACGCAGTTTATTGCTATGAGTTTATGCAGGGTCAATTTATGGAATGGGATGTGTGTAATAACTGCAAAATTACAGTTTTAAGTACATTAAATAAGTGACTATCAAGGGAATATCTACTGTTTTACGCCAAAACTTCCTGTATCAGGATTTCTCACTGCCTTATGGGCTGCGATCACCAGACCCTGAATGGCAATGTAAACTCCATTAGAAAGCGTTTGTGCTGCACCGATTGCGGTGCCGATATTGACCGGTGCATCTGAATTTGAAAAACGCTCTGGCAATTTTGCACCAGTCAATATGATGGTCTTATTTACCACCGAACTTAAAAACCCTGCTGTTTCTATCAATGTATCGGTGCCATGGGTAATGATAACTTTATCGCCATCTAAGTTTTCAATTAAACCCTTCAAATTAGATAAGTCCTGCGAGTTGATCTCCATGCTATCTTTTTGCAAAAACGGATGGATTTCAAAATCGAAGTTAGGGTTCAGTTTTTCGAGGATTCTTTCAACAGCCGGAGTGGTAATTTCAAAGGCGTACCCTTTGGTCTTCTTGGGATAGTCTTTATCAATGGTGCCGCCAGTTTGAATGAAAAAAATTTTATCTCGGCTCATTTATGTGCTTTTAATTCCTGAAGAATAAAGTTTGTATCCTGTTCATCCCACATGTGCAGAGGAACAATTGGGGGCCGCATGATTAGCCAGGTGTCATCTTCATCGATTTGAGACCTTAATAACTTCATGAGCGGTATGAGGGGATATTTTTCACAAATTTTTCTAACCTGGCTTAATCTGCCTTGAAGTTTATCAGCTTCGTGTGACGAGGAGTTATTATACACCATTCCTGCCAGGTTGTGAGTCACATTAACAGTACCTGATACAGCACCCATACCACCGTTTTTGAGCGTTTCAGTTAAGTGGGTTTCAGTACCGCTAAAAACATTGAAGCCTGGAAACCTTTGAATCATTGCTAGCATGTTTTCAAAATCTCCTGTTGAATCCTTGATTCCAACAATTTCATTTGGGAAGTCATTGATTAACCGTTCAATAAGATCGTGACTGAAAGAAACACCGCTCAACCTGGGGAAATGATACAAATAGATATTGACGGATTGATCATTTATCGTGTCAATTAGCACTTTGTAGTAATCGTAAACCCCCTGATCACTAACGCCTTTGTAATAAAATGGCGGCAATACAAGCAGGTTGTTTACACCTAGGCCCAAGGCATGATTGATCAATTCCACGGTGTCTGGCAGGGCACAGCACCCAGTACCAAACATAATTTTTTGAGCGGAGATGCCTCCTTTTATGCAGTGTGTTAGAATGTCCCTTCTTTCGTTGACACTGAATGAGTTTGCTTCGCCGTTTGTGCCCATGATAACAACTCCATCACAGCCGTTAGCAAGCAGCATTTTGTTGTAACTCACAAGTTTTTTAAGGTCAACTGACAAGTCATTTTTTAGCGGGGTTATACTTGCAGCATAAACGCCTTTTGATAGGTTCATTCGGTTTGTTTTATGTAAAATTAGAATTTGAGCCGATATGATTCCTATGGAGAATTATGGCAGTGGTATTTCTGAGGTTTCATTTGTCATGAAATAGAATTTACCTACCTTTGCCGCCCTTAAAAGCAGAACGATGAAAAGGACATTTCAGCCCTCAAATAAGAAGAGAAAAAATAAGCATGGTTTCCGTTCAAGAATTGAAACCCCGGGAGGCAAAGCGGTGATTACCAGACGTAGGGCAAAAGGACGCAAGAAGCTTTCCGTTTCTGACGAAAGAAAGCATAAGGCTTAATCAGCCCAATTTAACGACATGACAGGCCAGGCAGCATCTGCGCCTAATTACAAGTTTCCCAAATCTTCTAGATTAAGTAGTAAAAAACAGATCGGTCAGCTGTTCACTGATGGCCAATCGCTCTTTTGCTATCCATTTAAAGTTTTGCATCTCTGCACCAACGATGATTGGGTTAAGCATCATGCAATCCTGATAACGGTTCCTTCAAAAAAGTTTAAAAGAGCAGTTGACCGTAATCTTATAAAACGAAGAATCAGGGAAGCGTTTCGTCTAAACCAGTCACTGCTACCAACTCATTTTACTGGCAATTCGCACCTTTTGATCGCATTTATTTATGTTGGTAAAGAAATTCACAACTTTGATTTGGTTCAAACCAAACTAAAAGAAACGCTGTTGCGTTTAAAAAAAACCTACACTGAAAAGTCTCTTGACAATGAATAATTTTCTTAAAAGAACACTAATCGTCTCATTTTTCGGGATCACACTTCTCACTTTTGTTGGTTTCAGGGCTATTGAAGACAGATACTTCGAAATCGCCAAGAACCTCGACATTTTCGCAACCCTATATAAAGAGGTAAACGCTTTTTACGTTGATGAAATTAACCCAAATGAGTTGATGCGAACCGGCATTAATGCAATGCTCAACTCTCTGGATCCATACACAGATTACATTCCTGAGGACGATATAGAAAATTATCGGACCATGACCACAGGTCAATATGGAGGCATAGGGGCCTTGGTTGGTAGGCGGGGAGGTGTCAATACGGTGATCATGCCGTATGAAGGGTTTCCTGCACACAGGGCAGGACTAAAAATCGGGGATCAAATCTTAAAAATTAATGGGGTTGACCTTGCCGATAAAAATACTGATGAGATTAGTCGGCTGCTAAAAGGACAATCAAAAACAGGCATTACCCTATTGATTAAGCGCTATGGAAATGATGAGACATTTGAAGTTCAATTAGAGCGGGAAAAAATCACAATTGACAATGTGCCTTTTTACGGAATGGTGACAAGTGACATTGGCTATATAAAACTTTCTGATTTCACCACTGATGCCGGCAAGGAAGTAAGGGACGCCCTGAAGGAATTGAAGGAAAAAGGTGCTGCAAAATTGATTTTTGACCTAAGGGGAAATCCTGGTGGCCTGTTGGATGAAGCGGTTAAAGTTTCGAACGTTTTTGTTCCAAAAGGCGCTGAAATTGTAAGTACGAAAGGTAAAGTATCAAATTCTAATGTTACTTACCCGGCACCTGGTTCACCGGTTGATACTGAAATGCCATTGGTGGTTTTGACTAGCAGCGGTAGCGCATCAGCAGCTGAAATCGTGGCAGGTGTAATTCAAGACTATGACCGGGGTGTGTTGGTTGGCAGGAAGACTTTTGGTAAAGGCTTGGTGCAAACTACGAGACCTTTATCATATAACTCACAATTAAAAATTACTACCGCCAAGTATTACATCCCCAGTGGTAGGTGTATACAAGCAATTGACTATAGTCACCGCAATCCTGACGGTTCAATAGGTCGAATTCCCGATTCTTTGAAAGTGGCTTTTACAACAAGGAATGGCCGTAAAGTTTATGACGGCGGAGGAGTTGATCCGGATATTGAAGTTGAAGAGACTAATCTGGCATCAATAACCATTGCAATGATTAACAGAAATCTGCTCTTTGATTATGCCACCAGATATAATTTTGAGCATGATCAGATTGCAAGCGCCAAAGAGTTTAAACTTTCAGATGCTGATTATAATGAGTTTGTGAATTGGCTCTCAGATAAGGACCTTTCATACGAAACAAGCGTTGAAAGAACTCTTGATAGGCTGGAAAAAGCAGCCAAAGAGGAGCGCTATTACGATGACATTTCGGATGCTTTGCAGTCTTTCAAAGAAACGGCAACGTTCAACAAAAAAGATGACCTGAAGCGCTTTAAAGATGAGATTACTTACATGCTTGAGGAGGAAATCGTCAGCCGGTATTACTATGAATCAGGCATTGTCGAAGCATCATTTGACGATGACCCCGATGTGAAAACCGCGGTTGAAGTTCTGAATGATTCCGGTAGGTACAGCGGCTTGCTTAAAGGAAACTAATCTTAATATATTGGCAGTGGACAGTTGATGGTAATCCCATAACTGCTCACCCCAGCTTCTTCAATTGCTCCTCTAATGCTTTGATTTTAGCCTCCGCATCTGCAAGCTTCTTTCGTTCTGCCGCTACCACTTGTTCAGGTGCGTTGTTCACAAAGCGTTCGTTGCCCAATTTTTTCTGTACTGTATTCAGGAAACCTCTTTGATAATCCAACTCTTTTTGAAGTTCTGTTTTTTGAGCTTCAACATCTATTTCCCCGGTAATGGGTACAAAAAATTCACCGGATTGTAGCACAAAGCTCATGCAGTTATCCGGCTTTTTATCCACAAATTCCAGCGTACTTAGGTTGGCCATTTTCTTGATGGCTGATGTTGAATTCTTAAATGCACCTTTATCTTTTGTTACAACCTTTAGCTCAAGTTGTTCTTTCGGAGATAAGTTGTTTGAATTCCTCAGGTTACGGATGTTAGAGACTACTTCAAACGCAAGGTTAGCTTCATCCAATAGAATTTGATCAAAACTGTCTGGTTCAGGCCATTTTGAGATAATTATTGCCTCCTCTGGGTTCCGATCATCGATCTGCTGCCAGATTTCTTCAGTTAAAAATGGCATAAATGGATGAAGAACCTTCATAAGCTTTTCCTGAAGCTTAATCGTGGCATCAAACGTCTTCCTGTCGATTTTTTCACCAAATGGCGGCTTTATCATCTCCAGGTACCATGAGCAGTAATCATCCCAAATGAGCTTATAAACGGTCATCAAAGCATCAGACATCCTGAATTTAGAGAAATGGTCTTCAAGCTCAACCAGGGCCTGATTGAACCTTGCTTCAAACCAATTGAGTGCAAATTGATTGTCGGGGTTCGATGCATTCTCGTCGATTTCCCAATTGGTAATCAAACGGAATGCATTCCAGATTTTATTAGAGAAATTTCGGCCTTGCTCACAAAGTTTGATGTCGAATAAAAGATCGTTCCCGGCAGGTGAGGAGAAAAGCATTCCGGTCCTCACTCCGTCAGCTCCATACTCTTTTATTAAATCCAGCGGATCAGGAGAATTGCCTAATTGCTTAGACATCTTGCGACGTTGCTTATCCCGAACAATTCCAGTTAAATAAACATCCTTAAAAGGTTTTTTGCCAGTGTACTCGTATCCTGCAATGATCATCCTCGCCACCCAGAAAAAGAGAATTTCCGGTGCGGTTACCAATGTATTTGTTGGGTAGAAATAATCAAGGTCTTTGTTCTTTCCAGGGATAATCTGTCCCTTTTCTACATCAAAACAATCATCATTAAATCCATCAAATACAGCCTGAGGAAACAACCATGAAGATGCCCAGGTATCCAGAACATCCTCATCTTGTTTCAGATCTTTGGTAGCAATTGATCGACCTGTTTTTGTAGAGGCCAATTCTATTGCTTCGGACTCAGTTTCAGCTACAACAAAATCATCCTCGTTATCCCCGTAATAATATGCCGGAATTCGCTGGCCCCACCAAAGCTGCCTTGAGATGCACCAATCCCGCACATTCTCCATCCAATGATTGTAGGTGTTTTTGAATTTGGCCGGATAAAGTACCACCTCATCATCCATTACAGCCTGATGCGCTTGGCGGCTGATCTCTATCATTTTGATGAACCACTGCAATGACAGCTTTGGTTCAACAACCGTATTGGTTCGTTCCGACCGGCCGATTTTCGTAATGAATTCTTCTTCATTTACAATCAGGTCGGCGGCTTTTAAATCCTTTACAATCTGCTTTCTCACAGCAAAGCGATCCTTGCCGACATATTCCGGAATCTCGCACTTTTCATTCAGTGTACCATCAAGATTGATGGTGTCGATTACTTCAAGATTGTGTCGTTGTCCTATATCGTAGTCATTCTGGTCATGGGCCGGAGTCACTTTCAAGCAACCTGTACCAAAATCAAGCTCAACATAATCATCACCAATTATTGGGATTTCACGATTAATAAACGGCACTAAAGCCTTCTTACCAATCAAATGCTGATGTCTTTCATCTTTTGGGTTTACCGCAATGGCTGTATCACCCATTATGGTTTCTGGTCTTTGGGTGGCTATCACCACAAAATCATCAGAATCTTTGATCTGATACTTTACCGAATAAAGAATGGACTTCTCGTCATCTTCTTTGTGGATTACCTCTTCATTAGAAAGCGCAGTTTGCGCTTCACAATCCCAGTTGATCATTCGGAGGCCTCGGTAGATGTAGCCTTTTTTATACAGATCAACAAAAACCCGAATGACGGCTTTATAATAGCCCTCATCCATGGTGAATGCCGTCCGTTCCCAATCACATGATGCCCCCAGTTTTTTAAGCTGCTCCAAAATGATGCCGCCATATTTTTCCCTCCATTCCCAGGCATGCTCTATAAACTCATCCCTGCTGAGGTCACTTTTCTTGATGCCTTTTTCCCGCAGCATTCTCACCACTTTGGCTTCAGTGGCTATAGATGCATGATCAGTACCTGGCACCCAACAGGCCTGTTTGCCTTCCATCCGGGCTTTTCTGATCAGGATGTCCTGAATGGTATTGTTGAGCATGTGGCCCATATGTAGCACACCCGTTACATTCGGTGGCGGAATTACAATACTATAAGGCTCCTTTTCAGGATCAGGCTCTGCGTGGAAATAATTGTTTTCTAGCCAGTATTGGTACCATTTATCTTCTACCGCTTGCGGTTCGTATTTTGAGGAAAGTGTGCTCATTTGAATCTAGAAATTAAGACATCAAAAAAACCGCTAAGGGGCGGTTTGGTATAAGAGGACAAAGGTAGGTTTTCTAGGGGAATGAGGGGAGATAAGTACATTGATGTTGCCAAGGGACATTCTCGATTGATCAATATTCAATATTTTATTCCCCTATCATTAACTTTTTTGTTAATTCAGTGGCCACATTAACTAGAACTTCTTTAATAACATCTAAACCGGTTTTTTGAGCTCTAGCCCAAAATTTAGTGAGTCTATTCAGTATTTTTTTCTTGGATTCTTTCGTCAGGGCAGATTTAATTTCATCAGTTTCATTTTCCAGTAGCTCTATTTCTTGAATCTTTTCTTTTGTTTGCCCTTGTTTTAACTTTTCAAGTTTCTTACTTGATTGGTCTAAATACTCTTCTAGAAATAGTTGTTGATCAAGGTCAAATGACTCCCTGTCTGCAAATTCATCAAGCAATTCAAATTGCTGTTGAAATCTTTCAGCGTTGGATTTAATTATGGGGTCATCATAAAATGACTCAATAGAGTTATAAGCATCCAGAAGGTTTAACCACTTTTTGAATTCACTTGGGAGGTCATTTATTCCAATCCATGCGCTGTTGTTGATAACCTCATCTTCATTTGTTGGCCTTCTGTCCATTAGGAGTTGAAAGGAACCATTGTGTTTTTTTTCATACTTTTCAATTCTGAAATAGAATTCGGATTCTTCATCAGTATCGATAATTGAAAGCAGATGTTCGTTGGGGTCAATGACATTGAATTTGTCTCCAGCTAGCTTAACGAATGATTCCAATGATTTTAGAATTTTCAGCGGTATTTTCTTCTTTTTATTCATTTCAGGTTACAATTGTACTGACTCCTTTTTGGTTCAATAATTAAAGTTTAGAGCAAGAATTACATAACAGCAAAGTAAACCTCCTGTATTGACTATATAACAAAAATCCAAACTCCGGATTATAAACTGAATAGCCCTCCACTTAAAAACCCCCTTTTCCTGTATATCACAGGCCAGAACACAATCTACTTCATCTTTAAAAAGCGGAGCTACCTTTTTAGAATTCAACTTTTGACGCCATGTCCGGTGTTATCACCGGATATGTTTAATATTAGCCCCAACAAGGGTGTCAGGCGAAAAACACCTGACACGGCATAACCATTTACTAAAACAAAAACTGAAACCCCGGATTATTAACGCCATGTCCGGTGTTATCACCGGACATTTCAAATATTAGCCCTTCAAGGGGTGTCAGATGAAAACAACTGACACGGCGAGGTTAAATAAAAACTAAAATAAAAACTGAAACCCAGGATTATAAACCGAATAATCCTTCAGCTTAAAAACCCCTTTTTCCTGTGCATCGCAAGCAAGTACACAATCTACTTCATCTTTAAAAAGCGGTGCCACTTTCTTAAAATTTAATTTTGAAGGGTTTGGCCGTTCTGCATATTTGGCTTCAACCAAATGTGTCTTGCCCTCATGCTCCAGGATAAAATCTATCTCCACACCATTTTGATCACGGAAGTAAAAAATGTTTTTTCCTGCCCTAAATCCCTCTTTGATGAATTCTGTAAACACAAAATTTTCCCAGAGATTACCTGAGTGTGGTGAATTTTGAAATGATTTTTTTGAAGTGATATTCAAAAGATTGGCAACTAAGCCATTATCACAGAAATAGACTTTAGGGCTCTTGATCAGCCTCTTTCCAAGGTTTTTGTAGTAAGGAGGCAAGAGCATGATCAAACCAGAAACCTCTAAGGTTTGTACCCAGGTTTTGATAGTGTTTACGGCTACACCTACTTCTTTTGAGATTTCAGAATAGTTGACCAGTTGCCCAACCCTCAACGCCAGCAATGACAGAAACCGTCTAAAATCCCGGAGGTCAGTGACATTCAGCAGTTGCTTGAGGTCCCGCTCCAAATAAGTCTGGATGTAATCATCAAAGAACTCTGGTGCATCTAGTTTTGAGGCCCAGATTTCAGGAAAACCCCCTTTCCAGAGGAGATCACTTTTATCTTTCAATAAACGTGATTGATTAAGCTCTGAGGCACTCAATGAACCGAGATGAATAATCCGCACCCTGCCAGCCAACGATTCACTAATCTGCTCCATCATGCTAAACTGCTGGCTTCCCGTTAGCAGCCACCGGCCATTGGTTTGGCGGTCTTCATCTACCCTTATTTTTAAATCTCGAAAAAGTGCTGGGGCATTCTGCACTTCGTCAATTATCACCTGGCCTTTGTAGCGATCTAAAAAACTTGTTGGATTGCTTTGAGCTTCGTTGGCCAGTAGTGTTTTGTCAAGGGTTACATATTCAGCATTGTTGAATAACTTCTTCAGAAGTGAGCTTTTGCCAACTTGCCGAACACCTGTAAGCAGTATAACAGGACGCTTATTTACAGCGTC
Organism: Cyclobacteriaceae bacterium; assembly: GCA_040222875.1. Classification (GTDB taxonomy): domain Bacteria; phylum Bacteroidota; class Bacteroidia; order Cytophagales; family Cyclobacteriaceae; genus JAJCYL01. The sequence goes on from JAVKCG010000053.1 coordinate 415,395, forward strand.
AATTATTCGTTGGGTATTGTTTCTCCTAATCCATTTCACACATCAAAAGTAACAATCAACTGCAAATTATCTTAAACTCAACTGCAAATTATCTTAAATATAGAGATAGGTAAAGTTAGGTTTCGGATTTGATTACTTGCCCGGAACAGGGCGGTCACAAGACTTAATTACAATGGCTGGTTCTATTATCAGACTTACAAAAAAGAGGCATCAATTCACGAGTTCAGGGGAAAAATCTGATCATTCAAGAAAAAAAATTTAAAGTATTAAAAACCGCCCATCAGCCGTCCTCTTTACCTGGCAAAAATATGGTTGCTTTTTTGGGAATAATGTTTAAGAAATCAAGGTGTATTGGCGTTCAGCAACGAGAATTGTTATGAAGCGCATACGACTATTAATAAGAAAATGATAACACATTTGCATGAGTAATAATCTTAAGTAAATCTCCTAAAATGACTTCGAAAAAGAAAAATAAATTGTGGGAATAACACAAAAAAACTACTTTAGAATCCGCTATGGATTTTTACAAACAACATAAAGGAAGTTAACCAGACAAGTTAAGAAGCCTATTACCAGACCAAAAGGCTGACTGCTTCCTTACCCAAAAATTTAAGCGCTACTGTAAGGCAAATTGTTTTTGTTAGAAAACCATGTATTTCTAATACAGGTTATCTATATCTAATTTTTATTAAAATAAGATAATTATAACAAAACAATATGCTATGTTTAGAGCCTTTATAACATGCTTGTTTGGTTTGGTGTTATTGCAATATTCTCACGCAAATATTGTAACATCAGCTACCCCGACTATCTCAAATGACATTTGTAGCAGCAGTGTACTTTCAAAGCTTGAAGGGACAAGCACTGAAGCAAGTGGAACTACAATAACGGTTTATGTAAGACCCTCACTGCTTGATCAAAAAGTGGCAATAGCCACCGCCACTGTAGAGTCCGATGGTCATTGGGCCGTAAGTGGCCTTAATGTAGTTGTCGGTAATCTTTTATCCGTAACAGCCACTGCAGATGGCAAAATTGAGAGCGCCCCCACTGCAGAAATTGAACTAACAATACCGCCAACTATCACTCAAGGATTACTTTCCAATCCAACGCTTTGCGGGGCGATAGATGGCAGTGTGCAACTACTAGGTTTTTTACCGTTCACGACATATGATATTAACTATACAGACGATAGTGGTCCTCAAGCTATTCAACTTACATCCAATGCCCTTGGGGCTATTACTATCACTGGGCTAGCTGATGGGGAATTGCAGGAAATTACGGCTTCAATAAACGGTTGTGTGTCCAACACACTGTGCTCAATTTCCCTAAGTGAACCCATAATTCCTTCATTTACTCTAGGTGTCGGTATTCCTCCAACCACTTGTGGTGGCACTAATGGATCGATCAATATTGTTGGAGCTCCATTGCAAGCCCTCGATTACGATGTTTCATACTTCAATGGTTCATCAACTGTAAATACTTCTATTACATCCAATGCAGTCACAGGCATAATTACTATTTCCAGTTTAGGTGCAGGCACCTACAGTGATTTTCAGGTCTCTAGAAATAGCTGTGATGCCGGCTTATTACTAGATAGGATAACTTTATCTGACGGTATTCTGGTGTTACCGATCGGAGTAGGAACAGTCACTCAGCCCAGCACTTGTACCTCAGCCGATGGTGCCATTGAAATTACAGGCCTAGGCTTGACAACCAACTATGATATATTTTATGAAGATGACGCTGGAGAAACATTCTCCACCAATTTGACTACCACTGGCATAAATACCTCTGTGACAGTGACCGGATTAGAGCAGGGTGTTTTCAGAAATTTCCGGGTGAGGAATACTCTCGGCTGCATCACCTCCCCTTTGTCATCCGATGTTAATCTGGCTTTGCTACCCTCAACTGTGGCTTTGGGCACAGTAACAAACCCTTTAAACTGTTTGACGGCAAACGGCACAATTCAATTAACCGGTTTGGTTTCTGGACAGAGCTACACGGTAGGCTATGAAGTGGATGGTTCTTCACAAACTGCCAGCCTTACCGCGAATAGTAGCGGAATCGTTGAGGTGGACGGCCTTGCCAGTGCGTCTTATTCAAACTTTTTTGCGAAAATTGGTGATTGTCAATCCAACATTTTAAGTGACATAGTCGGTTTGGATGAGATTTCCATTCCTAGCTTATCCACTGTAGTGCCTGTTAACCCATCTGCATGTGGGCTAACTGATGGCTCAGTTACTTTGATCGGGTTAACAGCTGGAGCGACCTATGACGTTTCCTATAGTAATTCTTCGGGGACTCAGTCAGCCTCATTGATGGCTGATGGTACCACGGGTAATTTGACGATACCAAATTTGGGTGTTGATGATTACTCTGATTTTGAAGTTTCTATCAATGGATGTTCTTCAAACACAATTGTTTGTCCGGTGAGCCTGACAACTTTGCCAACAGTCACGTTGGGCGTCGTAACACCAGAAACAGCGTGTGCCGCAGCAGATGGGACAATTACATTGCTTGGCTTATTGCCCTCAACCAACTATGATATTAGCTATAGAAATAGCTCTGGCCTTCAATCATTATCAAGTGTAGGCAGCACAGTTGCCGGTATTATAGTGTTATCAGGCTTAACGGCTGATACTTACAGTAATTTAACTGTAAGCCTTGGAAGTTGCGAATCTGAACCATTGGCAGACATCAGTCTTGGCTCATTACTGACGCTTTCATTGGATAGCGTTGTGCAACCTTCATCCTGTGGCGGAACTGATGGCTCCATTACGTTGGATGGTTTGGCAGCTTCGACTTCTTATGATGTATCCTACCGAAATGGTGCTGGAGTCCAATCTGCAAGCTTAATGTCCGATAGCGGTGGCTTGCTTGAAATTACAGGATTGGGTGCAGATAATTATTCAGAGATAAGTGTAGAAACGGGTGCCTGTAAATCCAATTCGCTTCTTAATGTTATAACTCTTTCTGAACCAAATGTGCCCTCAATTTCTTTAGGTTTAACGGTGAACCCTTCAGGTTGTGGTGTTGCTGATGGCGAATTCCGCCTTGCTGGCTTGCTGGCCAATACGGCCTATTCTGTAGCATATACGAATAGTTCTGGACTTCAAAGTGCCCCAGTGACAACCGATGGTGTGGGTGTTCTTGTGGTAGATAATTTGTTGGCCGATGATTACCAGGACGTTTCTGTTAGTCTCGGTGGTTGTAGCTCAAATACACTGCTTGATGCCATCAGTCTTTTCGATGTGACTACTCCAGCTATCTCTCTTGGCACAATAACTACGCCTACGGCTTGTGGGATGGATAATGGCTCAATAGAGTTAATCGGCTTAGCTGTGAGCACTGCGTATGATGTTTCCTACGAAAACAATCTCGGAACTCAAAGCATCAATTTGACTTCAGACGGATCAGGCAATTTGACCATACCTGACCTTGAAGCAGATTTTTATGAGAACATCAAGGTGACTTTGGGATCTTGCGTCTCGGTCTCAATAGGGCCTGTTGACCTCATGTGTTCCAACCCTACAGTCTATACTGTTAACAATCAGACAATAGACCAACTTAGTAATTCCGATGCATTAGCGACAGCCAGTGATCCTGATGGACCTATAGTTTGTGCCAGTCTTGAAAGTGGTTCATTACCTGCCGGGGTTAGCCTCAATACTGTTGATGGAACCATATTCGTGTCTGATGCTACTGCCCTAGGGATAGGAGAAACAACTGTTACTATCAAAACCACCGACAATACCGGTCATGATACGGAACAACCTGTGACTTTTGAGATACTAAACGATACCCCAAATGCTGTGGATGACAGCTATACAGTAGATGAGGCAGCCTCCTTGAACGTAAATGATGCCGATGGTAGTGGTGGGAATGCCAACCTCTATGGTGTAATTGTCAATGATTCTGATATTGCCAATTCTGGCCTCTCCGTAACACTGTTAACCGCACCTACTAACCACAGCGGTACGTTTACCTTGAATACAAATGGAACATTTGTTTACAATCATGACGGTTCAGAAACTACGGACGACAGTTTCACTTATACTTTGAGTGACGGCTTGGGATTAACCGCTACAGCAACTGCTGATTTTACTATCAATCCGGTTAATGACAGACCAACTGTATCCGATGTTTCAGTAAGTGTTGATGAGGATAATTTGTTCACATTTAGTACTTCAGATTTTTCCGATGAATATTCTGACGCTGATTCAGATCCTCTGGATAAAATTCAGATTATCTCACTGCCATCAAATGGCACCTTTCAGTGGAATGGTTCAAATGTCACAGTCAATCAGGAAATTGATGCTTCAGATATTGGATTGTTAACCTTTCTACCTTCCAGTGATTTTAACGGAAGTGCAACGTTTGATTGGAACGGAAACGATGGAACTGCTTATGCCAATAGCGACGCAACAGTTACGATCACCATCGATGCAGTCAATGATGAGCCCTCGTTCACTGCAGGGGCCGACCAGACGGTAGATGAAGATGCGACCGCCCAAACAGTGACAGATTGGGCGACCGATTTGAACAAAGGTGCCACGAATGAATCCGGCCAAAGTTTAACATTCACGGTGACCAATGACGCCAATGGCCTATTCAGCAGCCAACCAGCTATTGATGCCAGCGGCAACCTCACTTACACCCCTGCAGCCGATGCAAATGGGTCAGCGACCGTAACGGTAACGCTGATGGATAATGGTGGCACAGCCAATGGTGGCGATGATACATCAGATGCCCAAATGTTTACCATCACCATCGATGCGGTCAATGATGAGCCCTCGTTCACGGCAGGTGCTAACCAAACGGTAGATGAAGATGCGACCGCCCAAACAGTGACAGATTGGGCGACCGATTTGGACAAAGGTGCCACGAATGAATCAGGCCAGAGTTTAACATTCACGGTGACCAATGACGCCAATGGCCTATTCAGCAGCCAGCCAGCGATTGATGCCAGCGGCAACCTCACTTACACCCCTGCAGCCGATGCAAATGGGTCAGCGACAGTAACGGTAACGCTGATGGATAATGGTGGCACAGCCAATGGCGGTGATGACACCTTTGCCGATCAAACTTTTACGATCACCATTGATGCGGTCAATGATCCTCCGGTTGCGGATAACGATACTGGAGCCTTATTAATTGGAGGAAGTGAAGTTATTAATCTGGCCGATGGCGATTCTGATATCGATGGTACCCTTGATTTATCATCAATATCCATCTCAAGTGGACCATCAAATGGAACGCTGTTGATTAATAATGATGGAACAGTCACCTATACACATACAAATACTACAACGCTTATGGACACATTCACTTATACTATAGCTGACAATGAAGGTCTTGTTTCAAATGTTGCAACAGTTGAGATAACATTGAGTGAACCGAATGAAGCACCGATTGCGGATAATGATGATGCTGTAGTTGAAGAAGGAGAAACAATTACCATTCAGGTGACAGATGGTGATGTGGACAATGATGGTTCTTTAGACCTCACCTCAGTTTCTATTGTTGATCAGGTTTCTCATGGCACATTAATAAGTGGCAATGATGGAACTGTTACATATGAACATGATGGCAGTGAGACAACAACTGATCAGTTCACTTATACAATCACTGATAATGATGGCGCACTATCGAATGTGGCTACTGTCTCAATTCAGATAACACCCGTAAATGATGCCCCAGTCGCAGTTGAAGATAGCGATGTAGTGCTGGAAGGCGGCGAGGTCTTAATAGATATTTCTGCAAACGATACGGATATAGATGGAATGTTGGATCTCACATCAATTGAGATAACAATTAATCCTGCAAATGGCGTAGTTGATCTTGATGGGCAAGGTGCGGTAAATTATACCCACGATGGCAGCGAAACCAGCGAAGATTCCTTCTTCTACACTATTAAGGATGACGCGGGTCTTCTTTCTAATGAAGTTGAGGTGTTAATTGAGGTAACACCAGTAAATGACGCACCAATTGCCGACGACGATCAAGCCACAGTTGCCGAGGGAGGGACCATCCAAATTGATATTCTTGACGGTGATACTGATGTAGACGGCACTTTGGATATTTCCACAGTAGCGATAACCTCAGATGTGAAAAATGGAAGCATTACGGTTGAAAACGATGGGAAAGTTACTTATCAGCATGATGGGAGTGATGCAATCGAGGACAACTTCACTTATACAATAAAAGATGATCAGGGTGCTATTTCAAATGAGGCGACGGTTAGTATAACCATCAACCGTATGAACAGTGCACCGGTAGCTTCAAATGCCGATTTCACAATTGATGAAGGCGAAATTCTGACAGGAAATTTATCGGAATCGGTATCAGATCCTGATAATGATCCAATAACAATAGCCATTGTTTCCGGACCATTCCATGGGGAATTGGTGCTATTGGATGACGGGTCGTTTACCTACAATTCGAATCCTGGTTTCAATGGCCAAGATGATTTCAGTTTTGAGGCATGCGACAATGGTACTCCCATGTTGTGCACCATAGCGACTGCCGTTATTCAGGTGAATTTTATTGATCTGGATTCTGATGGCGATGGTATATCTGATAGAGATGAAGTAGGCATAGATTCCTCTGATCCTGAAGACAGTGATAATGATGGTATACCCGATTACTTAGACCCTGACGATGATAATGATGGGGTGTTAAGTAAAGATGAAGATTACAATCAGGATGGTGATTTGACCAACGATGACACAGATAATGACGGCATCCCTGATTACCTCGATCCCGAGACCATAGAAGCCCTAGTTCCAGATGTATTTACTCCTAATGGAGACGGCCAAAATGACCACTGGATCATTCCAGGCATTGAAAATTACCCCAATAACAAAATTCAGGTATTCAACAGGTGGGGAAATATAGTCTATGAAACAAAGGGCTACGACAACAGCTCCAATGTCTGGTTCAGTCAAACTAATTCCACACTAATAATTGGTGGTAACCAGGTACCCGATGGCACCTATTTCTATCTCATTGACTTAAAAGAAGAAGGCCATGAGCCCTTCTCAGGATTTGTGGTGGTAAGCAGATAAAAGAAATGAAAAAACTATACATAATTACTTTACTAACTCTTGCAATCTGGTCAGGCGAAATACTGGCACAACAGCAAGTGATGTTTACCCAATACATGTTTAATGGGACGGCCATTAATCCAGCAATCACAGGGACACATGGCACCTTGAGCTTCACAGCCCTAACCAGGAAGCAATGGGTTGGAATAGAGGGCGCACCATCAACACAAACCCTGGCAATTCATGCGCCAAGTAGAAATGAGCAGGTGGGTTATGGGCTCCTTTTCATGAGAGATCAAATTGGGATTGCAAAACAGCATGTTGTCTTCGGGTCTTATGCTTACAGAATAAAAATGAACAACAGCGTATTGTCTCTTGGCCTGCAATTCGGCTTTACAGATTATCGCCAAAATGAAAATGAATTGAACCCGAATAATTTTGATAATGCCCTTACCGACAACTTGAGAAGCGGTATGAAACCCAATTTTGGTTGGGGAGCCTACTATTACGGTGATAAATATTATGTAGGATTTTCGATTCCATTTCTTGTCAACAATTTTTTTAATGACGATGAATTAACAGACCAAAGAGCTGAACTTGAACGACACTACTTTGTGATGGGTGGCTACGTTTTTGATTTAAGCCCCAGCCTCAAGCTTCGCCCCAATGCTCTTCTAAAAATTGTTGGTGGAGCGCCGGTGGAAGTAGACTTGAATGCTAATCTGTTGATTCAAGAAGTAGTTTGGGTAGGTGTTAGCTACCGATCGTTTGATAGCATTGACCTCCTGCTTGAATTGCAACTAAACTCAAACCTGAGGTTAGGGTACTCTTATGACATCACAACATCCGACCTGCGAAGAGTAAACACTGGATCACATGAGTTGATGGTCAATTATCGGTTTACCAGAAAGAGTAAGAAGATTTTGTCACCCAGATATTTTTAAAACTGAGTACTAATGAGAATAAGAATTTTAGCTGTCATATTTTTAGTTGTTACCTCTAATGCCACAGCACAATTGTCAATGCTTACAAAAAACCCTTTTGAATTGGCAGAGCGGTATTTCGAAGAATATGCCTTTGATGATGCGGCCCAATACTATGAAAGAGCTTATTATAAAGACCCCACAGCCCATATTGAATTTAGACTTGCTGAAACTTATCGGCTTCTTAATGATCCTGAAAATTCAGAAAAATGGTTCGCCAAAATAGCACCATCACACGATGATCCGCTGACTCGGTATCACTATGCTGAAGCCCTGAAGGCTAATGGCAAATATGAAGAATCCAGAATTTGGTTTGAAAAATACAAGCAGGAAGTAGACAATGATGAAAGGCCCCATCGTAAAATCTCAGCGCTCAATAACTTAGCCTCCTTCCAAACTGATTCAGATTATTTCAACATTGCCCTTGTCGATTTCAACACTGATGATTCAGATTTTTCTCCTGTTTATTATGATCAAGGTCTTGTCTTTGTTTCAGCAAGAGGAAAGCGGATTATTGAAACTGAGTATAAATGGGACGGTAGTGGATTTTTAGACCTATATTATGTAGACCCCAAGAAAGGTGAACCAACTACTTTTAACGCTAAACTTAAATCTCTGAAACATGATGGCCCCATAGTATTTTACAATGAAGGGAGTAAAGCCATACTAACCAGAAACAGTACAATTTCAGGCAAAAAAGGTCATAGTTCGGATGGAGTAAATAAGCTGCAATTGTATTTTTTCGAACGAAACAGCAACTCAGAATGGAGCAATCCTGAACCCTTTTCTTATAATGACCCTGATTTCAATTTAGGCCATGCCGCCATTGATGAATCTGGCTCCATGTTAATATTCGCTTCGGATCTCCCAGGCGCAATAGGTGGCAGCGACTTATTTTATTGCAAAAACATTGACAACAATTGGAGCACTCCAGAACCAATGGGTGGGTCAGTGAATACTGAAGGAGATGAATTGTTTCCAGCATTTGATAACAACACCATCTACTTCGCTTCCACTGGTCATGGTGGTTTAGGGGGCCTCGATATCTTTTATTTTGATCTCGGCGATACAGAGAAAATAGTAAATATGGGTAGCCCCATTAATTCATCCGTGGATGATTTTGGACTGATTAAAGAAGGCAAAACGGGATACTTTTCCTCTAATCGCAGCGGCAACGATGATATCTACTATTTTGAAGACAACAGACCGAATAGGTTATCAATCGATGGCCAGGTTTTAAATGCTCTAACACATGAGCCAATTGCACAGTCTGATGTGTTTTATGCCGAAAATTTTTTAACAACGGATGATAAGGGTAAGTTCAATGTAGAATTGAGCGTAGGTGAAGAATATGTTTTTTCGGCTGATAAACGACATTTTGAGTTGGTTGAACAAATTGCTATTACTCCTGAGGTAGGTGCAACTGAGTCAATAATCCTGGAAATGATGCCGATCAACTTGATCGCCCGGATCAAGGTAATTGATTCAATGACAGGGGAACAGCTTCAAAATACCGATTTACAAGTGGTCGAAGAGAATGGCAGAATTGCCCTTGAAACCTTCGAAGAAGCCGGGTATTACAAGGTTAACATCCAAAGTCGATTAAACTATAGCGTGACGGCCTTTAAGCGGGAATATTTCACCAAACATCAGACTTACACTACTAATATGGATTTTGGTGAAGTGGAATGGCTTCTTCCACTTGAGCACATAACTCTTGGTAAGGAAATAAAACTTGAAAACATTTATTACGATTTGAATAAAGCAACTATTAGATCTGATGCAATTTCTGAAATGAATGTTCTGGTTGATTTGATGAAGGAGAATCCAACCATACATATCGAACTTAGCTCACATACGGACTCCCGAGGAGGCGATTCTTATAATTTGGACTTGTCTCAGCGTAGGGCTGAGTCGGCGGTACGGTTTCTGATTGAGAATGGAATAAACGAAAACAGAATGGAAGCAAAAGGCTATGGTGAAACCTTGTTGTTGAACAACTGTAAAAATGGGTCTCAGTGTGATGAAAGCCTCCACCAACAAAACAGAAGGACTGAGTTTAAAGTGACAAAATATTAAGGGTTTCTTTTCTAGCTATGAATAAGGGGTTTACTTACCCCTTGGAGGCCTTTCTGACCAATGAAGGCCTCCTTCTTTTTTTATAGGTTAGGAATAAATAAAGAAAGGGGGCCTCCGCCCCCTTTCAAACCACCCAAAATTAACAACCTAAACCAACCTGCTTAGATCTTTACTTCATCCAAATTGATGAACTCTATTTCTTTATCATCATTCAGTGTTAAGCCTACCACCGAATCACTCTGAATATTCTCGTTTAGAATTTCTTTAGACAGCTTATTGAGAATCTCTCGTTGCATTACCCGCTTCAATGGCCTGGCTCCAAACTGTGGATCAAACCCCAACTCTCCTAATCTGTCTAACACGGTATCACTACTTTCAATTTTTATGCCAGTTTCTTCTAAACGCCTTTGAATAATTTTAAATTGTATTGATACGACCTTTCTTATATCCTCCTTCGAAAGCGGCCTGAACATGATTGTTTCATCCACCCTGTTTAAGAACTCCGGCCTCATCGATTTTCTCAATAACTCAAAGACCTGGCCTTTTGTTTCTTCAATAACTATCTCTTCATTTTTAGCATCCATTCGTTCAAAACTTTCCTGGATCAGGTGCGAACCAATGTTCGTCGTCATGATGATGATGGTATTCTTGAAATTTGCAATTCTGCCCTTATTATCCGTTAAACGACCGTCATCTAGCACTTGAAGCAAAATGTTAAAAACATCAGGGTGAGCCTTTTCAATCTCATCCAGCAGGATTACTGAATAGGGCTTTCTCCGTACCGCCTCAGTCAGCTGACCACCTTCATCATACCCAACATATCCCGGAGGTGCACCCACTAGTCTGCTGACTGCATGGCGTTCTTGATATTCCGACATATCAATACGGACCATCGAATTTTCATCATTGAAAAGATATTCAGCCAGGGCTTTTGCTAATTCAGTTTTTCCTACCCCAGTTGTACCCAAGAATATAAACGACCCGATTGGCCGTTTTGGATCTTGTAGTCCTGCTCTGCTACGACGCACAGCATCGGAAATCGCAACGATAGCCTCTTCTTGGCCGGCAATTCGTTTGCCCAGCTCTTTTTCAAGGTATAAAAGCTTCTCCCGATCGCTTTGAAGCATTTTAGAAACCGGAATGCTTGTCCATTTAGCCACAACCTCTGCAATGTCTTCTGATTCTACATCCTCCTTCAATAGAGAAGTACCATCCTGCATTTGTTTTAGTTGTTCTTGATGTTTTAGAAGGTTTTGCTCTGCCTGGGTGATTTTGCCGTAACGGATTTCTGCTACGAGACCATAATCACCTGAACGCTCAGCTTGCTCAGCTTCATGCTTATATTTTTCAATATTCTCCTTCTCCTGTTGAATTCCCTGGATAACGGCCTTCTCATTTTCCCACTTGGCTTTGAGGGTATTCCGCTCCTCGGTCAACTCCGCTAACGCTTTGGTTAAGGCAGATTCTTTGGCTTTGTCTTTTTCCCTACGAATGGCTTCTCGTTCAATTTCAAGCTGCATGATTCGACGTTGTAGTTCGTCCAACTCCTCAGGTAAGCTGTCAATTTCTATCCTCAATTTCGAGGCTGCCTCATCTATTAAATCGATTGCTTTGTCTGGAAGGAAGCGATCTGAAATGTACCTGCTAGATAGCTCCACTGCAGCAATAACAGCATCATCTTTTATTTGCACACCATGGTGTACTTCATACTTGTCTTTAATACCTCTGAGTATTGAAATTGAATCTTCCACTGAAGGCTCATTGACCATCACTGCCTGGAACCTACGCTCAAGCGCTTTGTCCTTCTCCACATACTTCTGGTATTCCTTGAGCGTGGTGGCCCCTATGGCATGGAGTTCGCCCCTCGCCAATGCAGGTTTCAAAAGGTTAGCGGCATCCATTGCGCTTTCACCTCCGGAACCCGCACCGATCAAAGTATGGATCTCATCTATGAATAAAATTATTTCTCCGTCGGAGTCTGTTACTTCTTTAATTACCGCCTTCAACCGCTCTTCGAATTCACCTTTATACTTGGCACCTGCCACAAGCAGACCCATATCTAGTGAAATCAAAGTTTTGGATTTCAGGTTTTCTGGCACATCACCATCAACAATTCTTTGGGCCATTCCCTCTACGATGGCTGTTTTGCCCACACCCGGCTCACCAAGTAATATCGGGTTATTTTTTGTTCGCCTTGATAAAATTTGGAGTACCCTCCGGATTTCCTCATCCCGGCCGATAACGGGGTCAATTTTACCATCTTGCGCCATCTTATTGAGGTTGCGGGAATAACGCTCCAAAGAGCGGTACTTCGATTCTGCATTTGGATCAGTTACAGAATCTCCACCACGTAATTCCTGGATGGCCGCTTTCAGTTCTTTCTCACCAATTCCAGCTCCTTTTAGCAAACCAGCAATTTTGTCCTTACTATGAAGCAAAGCAAGAAGCAAATGCTCAACAGCCACATATTCATCCTTAAATTCCTTTAGATAAGTGGTCGCTTTTTGTAAAACCTGGTTGGAGTCGTTTGATAAGTAGGGCTGAGTGCCTGACACTTTTGGGTAAGCGCTAATAATCTTTTCAAGTCCCTGATCAACAATCTGTTTGTTAAGACCCAGCTTTTGAAATATAAAATTGACAACATTTTCATCGCTTTGTAGAATACCTGATAGTATGTGCCCAGGTTCAACTGCCTGATGCTGATTGGTCATCGCAATCTCCACTGCTTTATTAATTGCCTCTTGTGATTTAATAGTATAGTTATTCAAGTTCATAGTCCGTTGATTTTAAGCAACGACTCATGCTTATCAAAAGGCTTACCATCTTGAAATTTTGCAACAACTCAGACAATATGGCGCAATATCATGCAATTTGATCTTGAAATAAGTCAATATGGCATTAAAACGCACTCTGCTAATTACAATGATGCCTACCTAAAATTAGGTAGCTAGTACTTAGGTTAGGTATACCCAAAATCCCGAATTCAGGTATTGCAGTAAGACAACCCCAAGCCTACTTTTGAGGCTTATTTATAATCAGTCTAAATAAAAATAAGCGATGTTGAAGTTGAGTTTTGTAGCAGTTTTACTCTTTTCTGGAATCATGGAGGTGTTTTCACAGGTAGGGCAGGTTTCAGGTCAGATAACTTCTGAGAATAAAACGCCACTATCTGGTGTGAATGTGTTTTTAGAAGGAACACCATATGGCACCTCTTCTAATGCCCAGGGATTCTATCAGCTTAAAAATATCCCGGCCGGAAGCTACTCTTTAATTATGACTGATATCGGCTATGGAACATTGCAGAAAGAAATACAGGTAAACGAAAATTCTAACACTGAGGTCTCGTTATCCCTTGTTGAATTAATAATTACCCTGCCTGGAGTGGTGGTTGAGAGGGTGACGATGACAGGAGGAAACACCGGCATCGTTGATTTGCCAGGATCAGCTCACTATATCTCTCCGAAGGAAATGAGCAAGTTCAATTACAACGATATTCATAGAACGTTAAGGGCGATTCCTGGAATCAACATGCAGGAGGAAGATGGTTTTGGTTTAAGACCCAATATTGGCATGCGTGGCACTGGAGTTGAGCGTAGTAGCAAAGTAACTGTTATGGAAGATGGCATACTCATGGCTCCTGCTCCATATGCGGCTCCTGCTGCATATTATTTCCCAACTGTAGGTAGAATGAATGCCATCGAGGTTGCCAAAGGTTCGACACAGGTGAAGTACGGCCCATACACCACTGGCGGTGCTATTAACTTTATTTCAACTCAAATTCCCACTGATCTTCAGGGCAAAGTAGATTTGTTTGCAGGGTCATTTAGGCAGCGAACGATGAACGTATCTGTAGGTGACTCCCATGATAATTTCGGGTTTCTGGTCGAGACTTATCAGGCATCGTCTGACGGGTTCAAGGAACTTGATGGTGGTGGAGATACTGGTTTTGACAAGAAAGATTACCATGCCAAATTCAGGGTAAACACGAATAACACAGCGCCAGTCTATCAGTCGCTCACTTTTAAAATAGCTCAGACTACCGAGGATTCAGATGAAACATACCTTGGCCTTACTGAGAATGATTTCGCAGATAATCCGAACAGAAGATATTATGGTTCACAGGTTGATCTAATGACTACTGAGCAGCGGCAGCTCTCATTAACCCACGTAATCAGGCCTTTAGATTTTATGGATATTACCACCACGGCTTACCGAAATGATTTCAGCAGAAATTGGTACAAACTTGATAAGGTAAAAGCAGGAATTGATGGCAATAATGTGAGCATTGCAAATATTTTAGATAACCCAGCAGATTTCACAGATGAATTTGGCATTATCAATGGGAATACCAGCGAGAACCCCGATGCACTCTATGTGAAAGCTAATAACAGGGACTATTATTCCCAGGGAATCCAAACACTGGTAGGTTTTCAATTCAAGTCAGATGCCATCAAGCATGACCTTGAAGTTGGCTTACGGATTCATAAGGATCAAATCGATCGATTTCAGTGGGTGGATGCCTACTCCATGAATGATGGTATAATGCAATTGACCGATAAGGGAGTGCCAGGTACTGAGAGCAATCGGGTGACAACAGCAAATGCCACCGCAGTCCATCTTCAGTATAAAATGACCGTTAGTAAACTTACTGCTATCCCCGGTGTCCGTTACGAAAATATCAAATTGGAGAGGCTGGACTACGGAAAAACGGACCCATCAAGAACCGGATCAGATTTATCAACACGAAACAATAAAACTGGTGTGTTGATTCCTGGAGTTGGCGTTGACTACAAGTTCAACGATTTTATAAGTGGGTTTGCTGGTATCCACAAAGGGTTTTCGCCTCCGAGTTCATCGGAAGAAGCAAAAGCTGAGCAAAGCATTAATTATGAACTTGGTACAAGATTTAACAAGAGTGGCCTTTCAGGACAGTTAGTAGTCTTTATGAACGACTATGACAACCTCCTTGGTTCTGATCTTGCTGCAGCAGGTGGAGCTGGAAGTAATCAACAATTCAATGGTGGTGAAGTGATTGCAAAGGGCATAGAATTTCAATTGACTTATGATGTATTTTCAAAATATCAGAGTGGATGGAGTTTCCCATTATCAATAGCTTACACTTATACCGATGCTGAGTTCCAATCGAGTTTTGAAAGCAGCTTTGAAGGTTGGGGCACTGTGACTAAAGGCGATAATCTCCCTTATCTGGCTAAAAATCAACTTTCTACGTCAGCAAGCATTGAAAATAAGAAATTCAAATTCAATGTTAGTGGCCGCTATATGGATGAGATGAGAACTGTCGCTGGTCAGGGTGAAATACTGGATCAGTTTAAAACTGATAGCTACTATGTGATTGATGTGAGCTCTGAATATTCAGTTTCCCGTCAGGTTAGCTTGTTTGGGAGTATCAAGAATATTTCCAACGAGGCGTACATTGTGGCCAGACGACCTGCTGGCTTGAGGCCAGGACTTCCAAGAGCATTTTTGATTGGGATAAAAGCGAGGCTGTAGGCTTACAACGACAACCTAATTCCCGGCCCTATCAGCCAAAACCATTTTTGGTCGGATAGAAAATACCCGCTGCCCATATAAAGGGGGAATGATAGTTTTTTACGGGAGCGGATGGGATACACACTGCCCAGGACAACAATACCAACATCCCGATCATCATTTTCATCGCTGAAATTGAAGGCATTTAATGCCAGAAAACCAGCACCGATCTGATAAGGTTTGCGTTCATTGATCCGCCCCTCTTTGTAAAAGCTAAATTGGGCAATCATGGCCATACTAATGCCACCGAGATTACCAAAGCCGTCCTCGCCGATTTTCTTTATAACTAGGCCGGCGGGGAAGGAAACATCAACATCAAATGATGTGTCAGTGCTCAAGACAATATTGACTGCTTTTGATTGAATTCCGGTGGAATAATCATCATTATCATGCCTCACCTGGATTTCAATGGTGGCCCAGTCATCCAATTGAAATATTTTACTGCTCAAATATTGATTCAAATTAATTACACCTTGTGTAAAATTAGCATCTGAATAATGCCTGGTTCTGGGTGAATTTTCCGGTTTAATTTTAACGTTTCTAATTGTTTTTGAATCCAGGAGGTTACGATCTGCGTTGCGCACAGTCAATTCTATTTCCAAAGATTGTGGTCCGTTGAGTTGACCTTCATCTATCATATCTCTGTCAAACTCAATAAAAATATCCTGTAGGTTTTCCTTCGTAAGGATTAATTCACCGCTTTCAGAAAGCCGATGGCGTTTGCTGCCAACTCGAATAAATATGTAGTCAAAATCCCGGGGACTGGCGAATTCTTTTATTGTCAATTGTGAGCCTGTAGCTTCTCCATTATGAAGAATATTGACCCGTCTATTAAGGATGTCAACGGGAACCGTGGCAGTAAATCGAATTTCATCATCGTCGTATGTGACGGTGTCGGGTTGCACCTCAGATAAACCATCAAATTGAAAATCCCCTCTATTTAATCCAATGCCATTCAGTTTAATCTGGATCGTTTCTCCAGGATAGACTTCTGTGGTCTGCTGCCATTCTCCTCCTTCCCTCAAAATATGGGTTTCGTCGATTTGAGTTTCATGAACAATATCGAAGTTGGTAATGAACCTGACTTGATCACCATCCTTTATATATAAATAGCCATCACTTCTTGAGTGAAAATCATACACCCTCAACCAACAGAGTACCCGTCCATTTGATAAAATCTCCCGCGTAAATAATTCAGCCTTCAGCCTGCCACCTTCTTTTTCCTGTGCTTCTATCCGATAGGTCTTTTCCAGTGTTATCTGGCGATGATAGTCAACCTCAATCTCTATATCTTCTTGCCCCGGAGTGTTTTTTAAAATTACCATTCGGGTATCTGTGTTGATATAGCTGGTCCTTGCGGGCTTCACGGTGAAGCTGTGGCCACCAAGCGAATGCTCATAGAGCAACTCGTTATCCTGTAGATATGGCTGCTTAACATCCATGTTCAATTCTAATCGATGAGTACCCAGTTGATTCCCAATTAGGTGGATAAATACCCTGTTTCCATCTTTTCTAAGCCGATAGTTGATATTATTTATCTGCTGCCACTCTTCTGAGAGCCTGAGATTGCTAGCATTATTCGTCACAATCTCCATCGACTTTTCTTCACCAATAAATAACTCCGTTGAATGATCAGGGTTGAATGAGGCCTTGGTTTCGAACAAGGGCTGCAGTTTAAGTTCATAAATCACTGGTTCATCATTGTTTGCTAGAACCATTTGAAATAAAATACTGACAAAATTTCTATTCGAGAGATCACTAAAACGTAGCCTCGTTCTAAAAAAATCATCAATCAACACAACAGAATCCTGTATTTGAAAAATCTCGGAATTTTGTACTTCAACTGATTCGATTACCAAACCGTCCCGGGGGTAAATCACCAATTCCACTTCAGGATTTTCGCTCAGATACTGAAAATAAAGATGCGGTTGACCTCTTTTAATGATGACATTGTCAGTCCATGTGAATGAAGTATCATTAATATTAAGAAGTACTTCTTCAAACGGATTTTGACCATGTAAAGAGAATCCTGCAACTGTAAGAAGTAGTATAAAAGTGTGCCTCATGAATTCCTGAGATCTTCAAATCCAAATTTACTATAACTTGAATTCAGACGGATTATCTACTAAAAACCACTTCACCACCTACAATCGTCATTGCAACTGTTGTTTCAAGCAACTCGTCTTCGGCAACCTGCATAATGTCCTGATCAAAAACTGTGAAGTCGGCCAATTTTCCAACTTCAATTGAGCCCTTAATTTCTTCCTCGAAAGCGCCATAAGCTGCATCCAAAGTATAAGATTTCAAGGCCTGCGCCCTCGTCATTTTCTGATCAGGCTCATAGCCACCTTCTGGAGTTCCGGCCAATGTTCTTCGAGATACAGAAGCATAAAAAGAAGGGATCGGGTTGATGGGCTCAACCGGGGCATCAGTGCCGTTGACAATTTTAGCCCCAGATTGTAGCAACGTCTGCCAAACGTAAGCACCATCCTCAATACGTTTCTTGCCAAGTCGATCGATGGCCCAGGGCCGGTCTGACGACATATGGATAGCCTGCATAGCTGGGATCACCCCCAATTCAGCAAAGCGGGGGATATCGTCAAGGCTTAGATGCTGAGCATGCTCAATTCTGAAACGGTGATCCTTTGTCTGGTCGGGGTAAGCTTCAAAAGCTTTTTCATAAATATCGAAAACCTCCTGGTTGCCCCGGTCCCCTATAGCATGTGTGCAGATTTGAAAACCATTTTGTGTTCCGTCCATAGTTATCCGTTCAATATCTTCCATTGGCGTAACATTATGGCCAAACTGACCGGGTGCATCAGTGTATTCTTCCAAAAGCCAGGCACCACGGGAACCCAGGGCGCCATCAGAGTAAAGTTTAATTGATCGAACAGTTAACCGGTTGTCACCAACTCCAATTTCAGGGCCTTTCTCATAATATTGTTGTAGTAGTTCCTCATTTCTGCCATTCAGCATTACATATAGGCGGATGTTCATTTTGCCCTCCTCGATAAAGTCTTTGATCAACTGAATGTCATCACCATCATTTCCGGCTGAGTGAAAACTTGTGATGCCATTCTCAACGCATTCTTTAATTGCCAATTCCAGAGCTTGTCTGTTTCTTTCAGGGGTATTTTCAGGAACCACTGACCCAATGAGGCCCTGAGCAGTCTCGTTGAAAATTCCGGTAGGCTCACCGTCAAGGCCCATAAATATTTCACCACCATCCGGCTGAGGTGAGTTTCTTGTGATCCCTGCTAACTCCATTGCTCTTTGATTAGCAAAGCCGAGGTGACCGCTTGCATGGCGCAAATAAACCGGGTGATTAGGTGCGGCAGCGCTTAAATCATGATGCGTAGGGAAGCCATTGAATTTATTCTCCGGCTGAGATGTCCATTTATCCTGATGCCAGCCGCGGCCCAAAATCCATTCACCCTCGGGTATGGTTTTAGAAGCCTCAGTTACGGCATTCACGATGTCTTCATAGCTCTTGGTTTCCATCAGGTCAAGGTTGAGGCGATTGTAGCCGACTCCCATAATATGAGCGTGACCTTCGATTAATCCTGGAGTGATAGTTTTTCCTGCCAGATCGATGACTTTAGTGGTGTCCGCTATCCAGGTTTCTATCTCAGCATTTGATCCAACATAAACGATTTTGTCATCGACTACGGCTATCGCTTCGGCTGTCGGTTGAGCCTCATTTACCGTGTAGACCGTTCCGTTTTTGATAACCAGGTCAGCTTTTGGGTTATCATCGGAACAGGATATTGCAAAGCTCAAAATTGTTGAGAGGAGTAGGAGATTGATGATTTTGCTCATATTAAAATTGATAATTTAGTGGGCTGGTGAAATTACAATATTCTGTTTAACCTGTTTTTTAGATTTCGATGAATGGAAGCTTTTAAGGTTGTAGAGGCAAGAAATAAAAAGGTGCCAATAATTGTTAGTGTGCCACATTGTGGTACTCAATTTCCTAATGAAATCAGGCAGGAGTATGATCAGAGCTTGATTCAGTCGCCGGACGATACAGATTGGTTCGTAGATCAACTTTATGGTTTCGTTTCAGAGATGGGGATCACGATGATCAAGTCGGTTTACAGCCGTTGGGTGATCGACCTAAACCGTGACCCGGAAAGCAAACCTCTCTATTCAGATGGCAGGATTATTACCGATTTGGTGCCAACTACAACTTTTAAGGGAGAAAAATTGTACGTGGATCAATCACCTACTTCCCAAGAAGTTGAGAGAAGGGTTGAGAAGTACTACAGGCCCTATCATGATAAACTTCAATCACTAATTGAAGATTTAAAGCAGGAATTCGGAAAAGTGCTTTTGTGGGAGGCGCACTCGATCAGGCAGTTTGTGCCAACAATTCATCCTGAGAAATTCCCTGATTTGATTTTGGGAAATGCCGATAGCACTACCTGCGATCCATCGTTAATTGATATCGCAGTTAAGAGATTGTCAAAGGGCGGCTACAGTTTTTCGCATAATCATCCGTTCAAAGGTGGTTACATCACCAGGCATTTTGGTGACCCTGAGAACAATGTCAACGCATTGCAGCTTGAGATGACCAAGGTGAATTATATGGGAGATGACGAAATTACATTTGATGAACAAAGGGCTAATAAAATGCGGGATCATTTAAAATCTGTTTTTGAGGAGTTAATAATCAGATTGTTATGAAAGTGTACCGATTTGAGGGTTTGCTCCAAAATGAGGGCTGGATTAACCCTGCTTTTGTTAGTGTGAATGCTGAAGGTCTGATCCAGTCAATTGGTTCTGAAGCTCCCGATAATGACATAAGCTGGGTAAAGGGCTTTGCTCTCCCAGGATTCCAAAATGCCCATTCGCATGCCTTTCAATATGCGATGGCAGGGTTAGGTGAAATTCATCCGAAGGATAAGAAAGCAGACAACTTCTGGAGCTGGCGGCAAAAGATGTATGAAGTTGCTCTGACCATAGGGCCGGATGAGTTGGAGGCCGTTGCAGCAATGCTTTATTCTGAAATGCTAAGGCATGGCTACACCCATGTTGCCGAATTTCATTACCTACATCATGATAAGGATGGCAAGCCATATTCAAACCTTGCAGAATTAGGTGAGCGACTCATAGCTGCAGCCCAAAAAGCCGGCATCAAGATTACACTTGTACCAATGTTTTATAAGAATGGTGGTTTTAAAAAGCCTCCTGAAAACCATCAACGAAGATTTATCTGCAAAACCATCGATGAGTATTTTCAATTGTTAGAAGCATCGAAAAATGCAGTTAGCCAATATTCTGGTGCATCTTTAGCCTTCGGGGCTCACTCGTTAAGGGCTGTTCATGGGCAAGATTTGATAGAGCTAATTAAGCAAGGCCCAAAGGATTTACCGTTTCACATTCACATAGCTGAACAGCTCAAAGAAGTAGAGGATTGCATTGCTTTCTCAGGTCTAAGACCTGTTGAATATCTATTTGATCAGGTTGATGTTGATGACCGTTTTCATTTGGTTCACGCAACGCACCTAAATGATGGCGAAGTAGAAATGATTGCTAAAAGTGGTGCTCATGTAGTATTATGCCCAACCACCGAGGGCAATTTGGGTGATGGCATTTTCAAGTTCAGGGATTACAAAAAGTTGGGCGGCAAATGGTCAATCGGTACAGACAGCCACATCGGTTTGAACCCCCTTGAAGAACTCCGCATGCTGGATTATGGTCAGCGGTTAATCTCCCATCAGCGGGACACTTTCGTAGATGATTCTGGTGATAGCGGCAATTTTGGGTTCAAATCAGCTTTGCTTGGAGGCCGTAAAGCAATGGGCAACCATTGCGATAAATTTTTCGAAGTTGGTCAACCATTTGATGTGGTTGTATTTGATGCAGAATCGCCGTTGCTGGCCGCTTCAAGCCCTGAAAACCTGCTTTCAACAATTGTCTACTCTGGTGATGTTGGTATGATCAAGGGTGCAATTGTCGATGGAAAGTGGGTTGAGAGAAATACATCGATTCATTCAAATTTCAAGCAAGCGATCAGTCAGCTTGGTATAAGGAGCGCATAACAAATTACTAAAGCTCCCGGTACATAATGTAGGCATCCACCAACCCTTGCTTCATGTGATTAAAGCCTTTTGGAATGGTACCAATGGTTTTAAAGCCAAACTTCTCCCAAACTTTAACCGCACCCACATTTGTTGAAACTACAATATTGAATTGCATTGCCAGGAATCCTAGCCTCTTTGCTTCTACCAATGAGTGCTCACACATTAGTTTACCAATGCCCTGACCTTGAGCATTTGGGTGTACCATGTAAGAGGCGTTGGCCACATGCGATCCAAGGTCGATTTGGTTTGGTTTAATGATGTAAGTGGCTAAAACCTGCCCATCATTTTCGGCAACATAAGTGTGCATGTACGGCGCCAACCAATGTTTATCCAAATCAGATTTTGGTGTTTCAGGATGCATCACATAAGTATCCCCACTCTTGATGACTTCTGAGAAAATTTCCCAGATGGCACCTCTATCCTCGGGACTTGCTGCTCTTATTTTCATAATGCAGGCATAATTGAATTCACTAATTACTCATAGCCATCAGTAAGTCACTCTTGGTGATGATATGAACATCGTTCTGATCATCCCTAACCAATAAAGCCTGGTTGTCTTTGTTGATCAGCGAACTCAAGACATCCAAAGTGTTGTCCATGCCCACGAACTGAAAGCTGTTGTCCATCACCTCGCTTACAGGTTTTTCCTTCAAAGCAGGATCTTCAATCAGCTTCTTCAAAACTTTGGCATCGGTCAAGCTACCAACAAACTCAGAGCCTTCAACAACAGGAAGCTGGTCAATGCTGCGCTCATGCATCATTTTGATGGCTTCGCCTACAGATGCGGTTTTGTCAATAGCTTCCAACTTGCTGCTGCCATTTCTTCGGCCGATAATATCCTTCGCAGTTGCAAAATGGCCTGTCTCAAGGTAGCCGTGGTCACGCATCCAGTTATCGTTGTAGATTTTTGCTAAGTATCTGGTGCCGTGGTCAGGAAGAATAATAACCATCACATCCTCTTCTTTCAGATTTTCTTTGGCATATTCCAAAGCACCAAAAACCGCTGACCCACATGACCAGCCAACAAATAAGCCTTCTTCCCTTGCCAACCTCCTTGTCATAACTGCCCCATCTTTGTCAGTCACTTTCACAAAATGATCGATCAGGCTGAAATCAACATTTGACGGTAAGATGTCTTCCCCAATGCCCTCAGTGAGGTAAGGGTAAATCTCTTTTTCATCGAAAACTCCGGTTTCTTTGTATTTCTTAAAAACAGAGCCATAACTATCAATCCCAACAGTGGTGATATCCGGGTTTTGCTCTTTCAAATATTTTGAAGTGCCGCACATGGAGCCACCCGTTCCGACGCCAGCGGCATAGTGGGTGATTCGCCCTTCCGTATCCCGCCAAATCTCAGGGCCAGTTGTTTCGTAATGTGCAATTGCATTCGAAGTATTGTCGTATTGGTTGGGGTAGAATGAATTAGGGATTTCCTTGTTCAGCTTTTTGGCAACTGAGTAATATGATCTCGGATCGCTTGGCTCAACGTTGGTTGGGCAAACGATGACTTCGGCACCAACCGCCCTAAGGATGTCAATCTTCTCCTGCGATTGCTTGTCAGACAAAGTGAAGATGCATTTGTATCCTTTGGCGATGGCAGTCAGGGCAAGGCCCATGCCTGTATTGCCAGAAGTGCCCTCGATGATTGTCCCACCCGGCTTTAAACGGCCATCTTTTTCGGCGTCTTCAATCATTTTTAGGGCCATCCTGTCTTTCATGGAATGACCAGGATTAAAGTATTCAACCTTAACCAGAATAGTACCCTTAATACCCGCCGTAAGTTTGTTTAACTTAACTAAAGGGGTGTTTCCAAGGGTTTCAATAACTGAATTATAGAATTTCATTTTTTAACTATTAGAGGGGTAAATGTTGTCGTCAAATTAATTGGGCTGCAAAGGTAGCAAAAGGGTGGGTGGTTACAATGTTGGTTCTTGTTGCTTGTTACGGTTAAAGTTTAGTGTTTTCTCAGTGCCCCCGCCGATGTTGGTGTTTTGCACCAACATCATTTTTCGGGTTATCCTCATGCTTGTTGGTGAAAAAACACCAACAAGCGCTGGGTCATATCAATGCTGGGCGTTGCTTTCTGGAAATACTTCATCGAACCTTCTTTCCATTTCATCAGCAATCACTTTACCGTCTTCGTCCTGTTGTCTCAACCTAGTTATAATATTTTGATAGCTTTCAGCATCTCTATCCTGGCTTAGCTTAAAAACGGTGTCTATTTCGGTCACATCAATTTCAAATGCCACGATTGCATGCATCACCCTTTTTTTAAACGAATCAGGGATGTTATCAAAAACAGTCGTCGAATTCTTA
Organism: Cyclobacteriaceae bacterium; assembly: GCA_040222875.1. Taxonomy (GTDB): domain Bacteria; phylum Bacteroidota; class Bacteroidia; order Cytophagales; family Cyclobacteriaceae; genus JAJCYL01. The sequence goes on from JAVKCG010000053.1 coordinate 439,455, forward strand.
TTGTAACCTTCAAAGTGTTGCGAAGTCATTCGAAGGATTTCTTCCAGGGCTTCATCGTCCAGAAACCTGATTATACCGCGGATATGTACACTCATGTAATTCCAGGTTGACGGCAAATGTGGATCGCTGTACCAGGTGCCACTTACATAAGTATGTCTGCCTGTAAAAACCACCAGGACATTTTCATTCCTCAAGAACGCTTTGTGATGGGCTGTATTTTTCATGATATGACCTCTTACTATTTTTTTACCATTACGTTCTTCAATGAACATTGGCACCTGGGTAGCTACAGGCATATTTTCTGAATTACATCCTGTCATTAAAGCAAATGGATGCTTTACAATAAATTCTTTGATTCGTTCTTCGTTGTGCTCTTTGTGATAGGGTAGATTGTACATGAAGCCTTTCAGTTTAGTTTGAACTCTTTGATTGATGAGCTCAAAATTTCGAAAGTTTGTCCAGAAAAAAGTTGCCCTATGACAACTAATGCTTTTTTACGATCTGTTTCCTGATCCTACTGAGTGATGTTGGGGTAACACCAATAAATGAGGCGAGGTATTTTTGAGGAATGGATTTCAGGTATTCTGGTTTCTCCAACAAGTCCAGGTAGCGTTTTTCCGCTGAATCTTTTTGCAGGGCCGTAAACCTATCGACCAGGTGAAGGATAACATCTTCCCAGTAGTTTCTCATCATCTCCTGCATTTTTGGCTGCTGATGATAGAGTTTGTTAAGCTCTGATTTTGGGAGGAATAACACCTCGGTATCTTCGATTGCCTGAAGAAAATAGTTAGAAGGTTCCCCGCTGATAAAACTATAGATTTCAATAGCTGAGGACTGCTCAAAAGCAAACCAAACCGAAATTTCAATTCCGTCTTTTAGGTAGTATAACCTTAGGCAGCCCTTTTCAACAAATACCAAATCTTTGCAGACATCCCCCTGTCCGAATAAATAATGATTCTTTTTAATTGATTTAAATCTAAACTTGCTTGAGATGTCGTCAAGCTCAGGATCACTTAATTGGACGTATTGTGAAATGAATTTTTTTAAGTTGGTAAGCATTAAATCCTAGCTATTGCAGCTCCAATTTAGTTTTCACGATTGATGTTTTTGATAACGTTGCATTTTTAAGTAAGGGATAAGGCGTATTCTTATGCTTGTTGGCGGAAAACACCAACAAGGGCTGTGAAATTCTTAGTTTTGATAGGTTCGTTTTACTCGATTAATCTGTTTTTCAAATCCATTCTTTCATGTAAAATTCTGATAATCTCTATATTACCATCTGCAACTTGATGATAGAATATTATATGTTTTTCACATTTAATCCCGCGTAAGTTTTGGCTTACCCCAGAATAAACTTTTCCAACATCTAAGTTTTCTCCAATTGCTTTGCAAGTGAGCTTGATAGCTGCATAGTATTTGTCCGCCTGATTTTCTGACCAGTTTTCAAAAGTGTAGTCCCAAATGTTGTTTAAGTCATCAATGGCTTTTTGTCTGAATATTACTTTAGCCATTTCCTTTTTTTGAAGCTTTTATTCTTGCGAGGTTTTCGTCAAAATCGAAACTTTCATCAACCGGACTATTCAGCCCCTCTTGAATGGCATTTCTTAAAGTGATTACTTTGTTTTCTTCATTTTCTAATAGACGTAGTCCTGCTCTAATTACTTCACTAACATTTTTATATCGTCCGGCCGCGACCTGACTGCTTACGAATTGGTCAAAATAATTTCCGAGTGATATGGACGTATTTTTCATTTTGGGATACTTTCTTCAAAGTTACCAATTTTTGGTAAAAGCTGTATCTCACAAACGCAGATGTTGGTGTTTTTCGCCAACATTTTTTTCTTGGGAATAGCTATGATGAATGTTTTCTCTATTCTTGAATTTTTATATCCTTGACGTCCATGAATTCTTCCAAACTTGCACCAAACTCGGGGTTAATGGGATTGCAAAATCCGTGGATGCGAACTTTAGTTGCCGGATGCACAACTAAATCTCTTTCAAAGGATATTCTATACCCAATATCTGGAATATCCAGATAAACTCTTGATTGGTCTGCGGTTACAGCAATTTGATAATCCACTCTCAATGGTTCTTGAATTGTAATTTTGTGTTCTTTTATTTCGGTTTTAGGGAGCACTTCACTTGTAGACATTGTCCATTTTGCATTGTACAATTCAAGCTCAGGATTAATCAAAGCGAATGAAATTGATATGTTTTGAAAATTATCATATACCCCTCACCTTCTTTGATTCTTCCAAAACGGAAATAAATGCCGACAAACTTATTGTGTCACCAATAAAGTACTCATCCTTATCGACCTCGAAGTATCTTTTGGTTTTGTAAAAGTTGTCATATGAGCAACATGATATCAATACGGAAAATGAGGAAAACCATACTATCATTCATTCTAATTCGCTTTTTCTGTTCCAAACCCATTGTCTGAGACGAGAAATATGCGCTTCATCTCTAACTTAGTTCGGTACATCTTTTTGCAGATTCAAGCGCATTTACCTGAAAAATCATGATTACTCACCACGACTCCTACAATATCACTGGCCATAAAATCAAATCCACTCGCCGATTGCCGCTTCTGCCTCGATAGTCATTGTTGGTATAAAGGGGGTCTTCCTGACCGAAGTCTTTGATGATGATTAGCTCTTCCGAAATCTCGTTGTCATTCAGCACTTCAATTACAGAGCGGCTACGCATCATGGAGAGCCATTCGTTATAGGCCTTGCCACCAATATTGTCAGTGTGGCTGTAGATGGTAATCTGGTATTTGTTGACGTCAGCTATTGAGTCAACCGCCTGATGTATCATCCCCACTTGCTCATAGTCAATGTAATAGCTACCCCCACCAAAAAAGATGCTGAGCCTGATCGGTTCGGTCTGAGCAGTTGCTCCAAGGGCCAGAGCCAGGAGCAGGAATATGGTAACGCATCGTTTCAATACATCGGGGCTATAACTTACTAATACTAATTTTAAGCAGATTAAGTTCTGAGATAAACCTTATGAATTTAGTAAAAAGCAAAATGTTTTTAAAATGCTGCTACCTGATGAGGGTTGCTATCGAAGTCAAACCCAATGACCGAAGCTCTCAAAAATCAATTCCATCAGTATTTTTCTATATTTAAAGGTTGTTTATCTATTTTTAAGACCAAATCACCAGTTTTTGAATTAGCATTAAACCTTAATTTCAAATACAAAACCTAATCAATCAAAGTGGAAGAGCACAACGACAAAGGACGGAACGAAATTTACTCGGAGCGTGTGAGGGCCGGAAAAAGAACTTATTTCTTTGACATTAAATCAACCAGAAGCAACGACTACTACCTAACAATCACAGAAAGCAAGCGGAAGTATAAAGAGGATGGCTTCACTTATGAAAAGCACAAGATTTTCCTTTACAAGGAAGATTTTGAAAAGTTTGTGAATGCCTTGAACCAATCCATCGATCATGTAAAGACAGAACTTTTACCTGGGGTTGATTTCAATCATTTTGAAAAAAATGAGAATGAGCCAACCTCCACTGAAACCCCCAAAACTGAAGAAGCTACAGCTGAAGTTGAGGCAGAGAGCTCAGATGAGGGCAATTCAGATCTCAAGTGGGATTAAACATTTGAATCTATTAGATATTCGAAGCCCTTGGTTGGATGGCCAAGGGCTTTATTTTTGTCAACCACCATGGTCAGAAGACTCATTATATATAGCGTAATACTTGGGCTGATCATCATATTCGTGGGCTGGTACTTCGCCAACATCCTCCTTTATGTTGTCGTCTCCATTGTGTTGGCCACCATCCTTCGGCCATTGACCAACAGTCTTTCCAGGTTGCATATTATGGGCGTTCATATGCCCAGGGTCATTGCCATAATGCTGTCATTCACCGTCATCATCGGCTTTCTTGCCTTGTTTGCAGTGCTGTTTGTGCCACTAGTTTCAGAGCAGGTACAGGTTCTGTCGCAGATTAATTATGATAAAGTTCTACAAACAGTTTCTTTACCTCTTGGAGGATTGGAAGCTTTCTTACTGGAAAATGACTTAATAGACGGTGAAAGAGGGGTAATACTGGAAACCCTGAGGGAGAATTTTCTCATTGTTTTGGGCCAGATCGATTTTTCGGCAGTTTTAAACGATCTTATTGCCTTTACTGGTAATTTTTTTGTGGGCATGCTGGCAACTGGATTTATCACTTTTTTCCTTTTATATGAGAATGGCCTGATCCGAAAGCAGATAATCAACATCATTCCAAATCAGTATTTTGAATTACTCATAGCAGCTCTTTTTAAAGTAGAAAGATTGCTTTCAAACTACTTATTGGGGCTGTTGTTCCAGATGTTTTCCATCTTTTCCATTGCCGCAATCGGGTTGTCAATTTTCGGTGTAAAATATGCCCTGACAATTGCACTTTTCGCCGCATTTGCCAACCTGATCCCTTATTTGGGGCCCATGCTGGGGGCTACTTTTGGAATTATTGTTGGGCTCTCCACCAGCGGTGATCCCTTCGTTTCCAATGCTTCAGTTTTTCTGGTTTTAAAAATTCTGGCCGTTTTTGGAACTGTTCAGGCAACTGACAATGTGTTGTTGCAACCACTCATCTTTTCAAAGAGTGTGAAAGCTCATCCGCTGGAGATTTTTGTAATTATATTTGCGGGCGCAAACATAGCTGGCATCACAGGAATGATAGCTGCGATACCTGTCTATACCATTTTGCGGGTCACGTCTGTTGAAATATTAGGTGGCCTTAGTAAATACCAAATCTTTAAATCTTAAAGTAAATGGCCCTAAAATGTGGCATAGTTGGCCTTCCAAATGTTGGGAAGTCTACCCTTTTTAATGCAATCAGCTCTGCGAAAGCTGAAGCGGCAAATTTCCCTTTTTGTACCATTGAGCCCAATGTTGGGGTGGTTTCAGTGCCTGATGAAAGGCTCCGGATTCTGGAAGAACTTGCCTCACCTGAAAAAGTCATTCCTACAATAATTGAGTTTGTAGATATCGCTGGTCTTGTGAAAGGTGCTTCGAAAGGAGAGGGGCTTGGCAACCAGTTTTTGGCAAATATTCGGGAGGTTGACGCCATTATTCATGTTATCAGGTGTTTTGAAGATGACAATGTGGTGCATGTAGCCGGAACAGTAGACCCGGTTTTTGATAAGCTGGTGATAGATACCGAGTTGCAGCTCAAAGATCTGGAGTCAATCGAAAAGCGCATCCAGCGGGTTGAAAAAACAGCTAAATCTGGGGATAAGGAAGCGAAGAAAGAATTGGAGGTTGCCCAAAAGATTAAGGCCCACCTGGAAGCTGAACAGAATGTTCGGACTTTGGAATTGGCTTCCGATGAACGCAAGATCACACAAACACTCCAGTTGCTGACAGCCAAGCCAATCATATACGCAGCTAATGTTGATGAAGGCTCCATTAATTCAGGCAACAAATTCGTCGATGCTTTAAAAGAAGAAGTTTCTAAAGAGCAAGCTGAATTGGTGATGGTTTCGGCCTCAATAGAGTCACAGATTGCAGAACTGGACGATGAGGAAAAAGAGATGTTTCTTGACGAATACGGACTCAAAGAATCCGGTTTGGAAAAGCTGATCAGGGCTTCCTATTCTATCCTTGATTTGATTACTTACTTCACCGCAGGCCCTAAAGAGGTACGGGCCTGGACAATCAAAAAAGGTTGGAAAGCTCCACAGGCAGCAGGTGTCATCCATACTGATTTTGAAAAAGGCTTCATCAAAGCCGAAGTCATCAAGCTGGACGATTATCAACAATTCAAGACCGAGAACGGCTGCAAGGAGGCTGGAAAACTAGCGATTGAAGGCAAGGAGTATGTTGTGAAAGATGGTGATGTGATGCACTTTAGGTTTAATGTGTAGTTGTGCCAGGATGCATGGGATCCCCGACTCGCTGGCGCTCTCGGGGATGACGGCAGTATAAGTATCTCCTCGAAATCCGTTAGCTCACATTGCCGAACAACCGTCATTCCCTTGCGAGTGACTGGAAGGAACGAGACTTGGGAATCTTTATCCTTTCAACCTATCCCCAACAAAAAAAACGCAGGGTCGGCCAAACTCCAACCCTGCTTCAACCGCCCTCATTCAGCAGGACTGATTACCCTAAGGCGTCCGTTACCTGAAGGGGATACCTCTGCTACATAAACGTGTTTTCCATCAGGTGAAATGCCAACACCAAGAGGGAAAGAGAATGATGCCTGATTGGCAAAACCATCAACATTGCCCCTGGCTCCCGTACCTGCCAAAAGGATGAATTCCTTGGTGTTTTTATCTACTCTATAAATTTTGTTTCCATTGGGGTTTGAGACATAAAGGAAATTTCTTGAAATGAATATCGGCCCCAGGTTTCTAACTGGCAGCGTTGTGAACAAACTTACTGTTCCATCGGCTGCTACATGACTGATGTTGCCATCAAACCAATTCGAGACATAGAAAGTTCCACCGCCCCGATCATAGGTGATTCCAGAAGCTTTGTTGAAAGAACCGCCCTGAGCAAATACAGATTTCTGGCCGTCGGGAGTGATTTTTATCATGCTGTTGGTTGGCGGTTCCATTACATAAAAATTGCCATCATTATCAATTTCCAATCCTGATGCTTCCTGAATACCAGAAGCTATTTTTTGGGTCGTCCCATCCTGTAAAATTTTAGTGACAATTCTTGGCGCATTCCAGCCAGTAACGTACAGGTTGCCGTCCCTATCTAACTGGCTACCTACTGGCCAAGATGGCAATCCTGCTGCAAACTGCGATACCTCACTGCCGTCGGGTGACACTTTGTAGATTGTGGTTCCATTCCATTGATTTAGCTTACCGTTGCTGTTCACATAGATGTAGCCGTCCTTGTCAACAGATACGCCGTCGTTGCCTGGGAAATCTTTCACCAAAGTGGTGACAATAAAATCCGGCTTATCCATTTGGGTGATAGTTACCAGCCAATCAGAGCTTGCTCCATCCGCAGATTCAACCCGATAGGTTATGGGTGCTGAAAAATCGTTGACTGTGACTCCTGACTCTTGCTGAACATTTCCGATGAAGGCTGTTGCGTCCGGGGAGAGCCCGAAACTTGCCGTCAGTTTGGTGATATCGGCATCGAAAGAAATGGTGACATTAATTTGCCGTGTTTCACTTAAAAGTTCAGTTTGCCCCTCCTGATGAACCATTATGCTGTAAGCCAGGAATTTTGTGTTTTCCAAGCCAGGACTGGAATCATCCCCACAGGAAAACAAGCTCCATAAACTTATGATTGTAAATATTGAAGTCATAGAAAATTGTGGTTTCATGGTAATGAGTTTTTTTGACCTTGAAACCCCAAGGGTAAAATTGAACCTACCAAAGATTGGCGTGGTGCGGTTCATTTAAGCCGAGATGAACCACTAAGGGCTTGTAAGAGGCTTTGAGAAAGGGCAAATATCACCTCCTATTTTGATTACAGCTTAAATTGCAAGCTCATGGATTTCAATATTACTATCTGGTCTTTGTTGCTTCTTTTTGGATCATTCCAGGCTGGAATCCTGTTTTTTATTCTCTTGTTTCAAAAGCATGGCAATAGAGTTTCACAGGTCATTTTGGCGGTTTTGATGATGGTTTTCGCTACTATCATGTTTGATCACAGCCTTAGATTGTCTCAGTTGTACAAGACATTTCCTCATGGGCTTTACATCAGCGATGCCTTGTGGTTTTTGTTAGCGCCGCTCATTTGGCTTTACCTGAAAAAGAGGGTTGGGGATAGTCTATTGAAATGGTGGGATAGCCTTCATTTGATTCCATTTATCTATATGAGCCATTTGTTCTGGCCCACTTTGACGGCTCCGGTTGATATGAAGCTGAGGTTCTTTGAGGCCTTTCTGGCAAGTGGTAGAATTCATTCGTGGGGAGTGAAGGTGATCATTTTGGTTATGATGATCCAGATAATTGGATATTTGGTGGCTTCACTCAAGATGCTTTTACAATATGAGCGGAAGTACCGACAAATGGCATCAGGTAACGAACTCCAGCATCTAATAAAGTTGCGCTGGACTGTGATGTTCTTTACAGCCTATTTTCTATTTGAATTTTCATTTTCGACTTACCGCAATTTCGCAGGTATCCAAAACCAATTCATCGAGAATTGGTCATTGGTGATGTGGACGGCTTTCCTTATTCTGCTCACGTTTACAGTTGTCAGGGATCCGAAGGCGGTTTTTGCTTCCCTGAAACCGATCAAGCCCAAATTTGAGGGTGACGATGCAACCGAACTAAAAAACCGATTGGTCGCATTTATGAAATCCTCATTTCCGTTTCTCGATAACAGCCTGACATTACCTCAGTTGGCGGAGTCCATTCAAATCAGCGCAAGTCAGCTGTCTTTTTTGCTGAACAGCCACATGAAAACCTCTTTTTACGACTTTATTAACCGGCATAGGGTGCTGCATGCTGCCAATTTGCTGGACAATGGTGAACACAGGAAACTGTCCATTTTTGGAATTGCACAGGCCAGTGGTTTTAAGAGCAAGGCTTCATTCTATTCTTTTTTTAAGAAGGAATTTGGGGTAACACCAACCAAGTATATTGAGCAGAAATCTACTTAAGGATATTCTGATAAAAACGGATCATTTACTCAACCAGACTGGTATCATGACTTTTTATTAAAGTATGTCCGTGGCGTGGTGCCAGTTTCCTTCTTAAATGCATTGTTAAAACTGGTTTTGTTTTTAAAACCCACATCATATGCAATTGACAGGAATGTCTGGTTATGATGTTCGCCGGATTCCACAATTCGGATAAATTCATTGACCCGGTGACTATTCATAAAATTATTGAAAGACTTACCATATCTTTCATTGATTAGGCGGGATACTGTATGTGAGTCGCTTTCAATGTATTCAGCTAACAATTGAAGGCTAAGCTCTGGTTGTGTATAAATTTTATCTTCAATTAAGTCCTCAAGTTTTGGTTGAATGCTATCAAGTTTATCATTAATAACCCTTGAATTTTTATATTTTTTAGAAGAAAATTTAAGCCCTGTAAAGAGACCTTGATCTGAGAGAAAAATGCTGTAAAAAGCCAGGTATGAAATAAATGGGATGGTAAGAAAAATGCAGTTAGACACATTGTCTGTTGATTGCCAGCAAAACATGGTTGGCCCAGTAATCAAACTGATAAAAATGTAGATTGATACTCCTGTTGATGTGACAATTATCCAACGAGGGGCACATTGAAACTTTAGCAATGCTGTCAAAATTCCTGGTAATGATCCAAATAAAGCAAGGGCGGCAATCATATTGCTAATCGTTTTTTATTGCAGACTAATTGAGAGCGGACAACCTCTTTCAAGTCTGAGGGCAGATTCTTAAGAGGGTAAAAGTGTCCGCAGCTTTACCTAAAACCATTTATGACATTATCTACCCTAATTTGGGTTATAAGAATTTACAAAATCACTTGCTTTTCCCTACAATTTGAAAGGTCAATGAAAATTGGAAAGACGTCAGGATTTATGAAAACTGTCGATCCAATGTAGCGACTCGGCTTCCTTCAATGCTCAGAATATTAGTTGATCATAAAACCAGATGCGATGTTAAGGGTAGCAATAATTGATTCAAGCGATAACTGCAGGGAAATTACAAATGTTATCTGCGAAGCTGTAAATGGTATTTCTGTGGTTGGTTCATATGGGGATTACAGAACTGCAATTAGAAAAGTGGCAGCAACAAACCCGGAAGTCATGATAATTAAGTTCGGTGATTTTCGGTTTGATGAGATAGTAATTATTTCGTCTTTAAAAAAAGCGGTTCCTGATTCAAGGGTTTTACTGTTGGCGCCGGTTGATGATAATCGCTTAATACTGCAGGCTATTAAAGTTGGAGTAACCGGATATTTGCCGGTATCGGTTGAGTTACCTGAATTTACCAGGGCTATAAAAGGCTTGGTAAATGATGAACTGCCAATATGCAATGAAGTACTTGAAGTTATAATTAATCATCTCAATAGAAACCCGTCAAGCCCCTTGACTAAGAGAGAAATGCAGGTTTTAGATGAGATGGCACATGGCAAAAGTTACAACTACATCGCTGAATCGCTCCAGATTGGAACGGAGACGGTGAAAACACATGTGAAGCATATCTATGACAAACTACAGGTCAATAACAAAGATGACGCAATCAGAACAGCCAGAGAACAACGATTTATTTAGGGGTTAGCTACTACAGTTCGATTTTGAAGCTTTACAAGGGTAGAGCTAATAAATCGAGATGATATATCCCCAATTATTGGGGGTATATGGTATAAAAAAATTATAATAATAACATTATAATATTCAAACTATGAAAGGACTAAATACAGTTACAGCTTGTAGTATTGTTGTCATTAGTTGCTTGGTATTTGCACCATCTTGCGGTGAAAGTGCTGAGGACAAGATGCCGGATAATACTACGGAAGAATTTATGATTGATGGCATTTGGAGCGGCATCTTTAGAAGTAATTTATTCCCAAATGGGAACGCCTACACATTTGATCTGGCCCAAACAGGTAACAACAAATACGGAGGCAAAGTTTATGCTACCTCTGGGACTGTTTCATGCTGCGGTGGTCCAGATGATGGGTCTGTGAGCCTTACAATTGTTAATGATTCCATTGATTTTAAGATCATTTCAGGAGTAATGGATTGTCCTGGTATTTTCGAAGGAGTTGGAATTTTCGAAGTTCAGGAAAAAATGGTTTTGACTTTTTCAGGAAACGACTGCGACGGCGATCATGAAGATGGTAACCTGACATTATTTAAAAGGTGAGGGGAGATCTAAGAGTTAACCCATAACATGCTTTTATGTGCAACTACAGCAGTTATTGGCATCAAAGGTCAAATTCATCCCTAATTTCTCGTGTTTTTGTGCAGTTAGGCTTTAGAGAATTTTGAATTGGCTCAAAATGGGCCTTTCAATGTTTCACTTTAAAGCTCAAATAATGAAAAAAGCTTTACTAGTAAATTTTATGCTTTTCTGCATGGTGTCCCTTGTGTGGGCACAAGAGCGGTCAGTTTCAGGAAGGATCACTTCCAGTTCTGATGGCAGCGGATTACCCGGTGTAAACGTGGTAGTAAAAGGAACCACCACCGGTACAATTACCGATTTTGATGGTAATTACAGATTGAGTGTGCCAGGTGACGGACAATCTTTGGTCTTTACATATATAGGGTATACTACCCAGGAGGTCGAGATCGGCGCAAGGTCAGTTATTGACGTCAGTTTGGCTGAAGATGTAACTGAACTCGTAGAAGTGGTGGTAACAGCTCAGGGTATCAAAAGGGATAAAAAGGCCCTTGGCTATGCAGTTCATTCTGTTGATGGTGATGAAGTAGCGGAAAAACCCGAATCGGATATTGCCAGGTTGCTACGAGGCAAAGTTCCCGGGATGAACATCACCCAGTCAAATGGGGTAAGCGGCACAGGTAGCAACATCATCATCAGGGGTTATACGTCCATCACAGGTAGTAACCAGCCACTTTTTGTGGTAGATGGTGTGCCATTTAACTCTGCTACTAATACTGATAATGATGCCGGTGATTTTCAAGAAGGTGGACCGGCAGCTACCAGCAGGTTCTTGGATCTTGACCCAAACAATGTTGAGAGTATTTCAGTTTTAAAAGGCCTTAGTGCCACTGTTATTTATGGTGAACAAGGTAGGAATGGCGTAATCCTCATTACAACTAAGAATGGTCGAACAGGCGCTTCTCCTAAAAAAATGGAGGTCACTTTTAACCAAGGCTACTTTGCAACTAAAATTGCATCATTAGCTGATTATCAAGATTTATATGGTGGTGGTTTTCATCAGAATTTTGGATTCTTTTTCTCTAATTGGGGGCCGCATTTCAACACACGTGGTCAACGAGGTATCAATGCTGATGGAACAACGGCGCAGCATCCAATTGAAAGGATTACAGACGCTTCTTTGAGAAACCAATTTCCAGAATTGGCAAGTGGAAATGTTCCTTATTTTTATCAGCCTTATAAGAATGTTGAGAGATTTTTTCAAACAGGTTCTGTAGCTACAACTTCAGTTTCTATCAATGCGGCAAAAGAGAACACTAGTTACGGTGCATCTTTTAGCTATACACGAGATGAAGGTTTTACACCGCAAAACGTCCTAGACAAATTCAACTTCGGGGTGGGAGGCAATGCCAAACTGTCAAACCGTTTCTCATTGAGTTCAACATTTAATGTTGCTATAACTGACATGCAAACACCTCCAATTAACGCATCGTCAGGAAGTAGTTCTATCGGATCAAGTGAGTCAATTTTTGGGGATGTTTTTTATACCCCGAGAAGTGTTGATTTAAACGGATTGCCATTTCAGGCACCTCTTGATGGCCGGCCAATTTATTATAGAAGTGGAAATGACATTACCAATCCGAATTGGACACTTCGTAATAGTAGGAATACTGACAACACGAATAGGTTCTTCGGAAAAACCAGTTTGACTTTTGAAATAGCCGAATGGATCAATGTGATGTATCGGGTAGGACTTGATACTTATTCACAAAACCAAGGGTTTTATATTAATAGGGGAAGTAATACGCAGCCCAATATCACTGCTGGCGTTTATCGTACAGCGAACATTACTAATACCATTTGGGATCACAGTATTATAACCACTGTGAATAAGCAGATTAATGAAGACATCGGCTTTCAGGCTAATGTTGGCTTAAACGCAAGACAGGACAGGTTTGATAGAAATGGGGTTGAAAGTTCAAACCAATTGGTTTTTGGATTTATTGAGCATTCCAATTTTACTTCGCAATCTGCGGTAAACAGCTTCTCTGGCCTTGATATCCAAAGGAAAGTTAGAGAAAACCTGATGGGCGTTTATGGTCAGTTTACTCTGGATTATAAAGATTACTTATTCTTCAATTTCGCAGCAAGAAATGATTGGTCATCGACTGTTGAGAAAGAGAACCGATCTTTGTTTTACCCATCTGCAAGTTTGTCGTTTGTTCCCACTTCATTGTTTGACATCGGAGGTGATATATTGAACTACTTAAAAGTAAGGGTAGGGTATGGAACTTCAGCTGGCTTCCCTGATCCATATTCAACAAGACCAGTATTGCGATCTGATGCAAGGGCTTTTGTCTCAGCAAATGGCACTGTATTATCAACTAATGGGAATTCGACCATATTTAGCAGTTCGGATGCTGGTTCTTCTTCTGTACTAGGTAATCCTAATTTAAAGCCTGAGTTACAGAAAGAATTTGAATTTGGTATTGAGAGTAAAATCATCCAAAACAAAATAGGGATTAATGCAACAGTTTATAGGAGAGTTACCAATGACTTGATTACTCAAGCATCTTTAGATCCTTCTACAGGCTTCACTTCGACTTTTGTAAATATTGGAGAAATTGAAAATAGAGGAATTGAGCTTGATATCAACGCTACACCAATTGTAGCAGGAGATTTTCGTTGGGACGTTACAGGTAACTTTTTTGCCTACAAAACGGATGTTAATGAGTTGGATGAAGGCTTAACACAAATTGCGGTTGCTGGTTTTATCAACCTCGGGAATTTTGCAATAGTTGGAGAGCCATTCAACATAATGCAAGGTAGCGTGATAGCTACAGATGCTAATGGCTCAAATATTGTTGAGACCAACGGCTTACCCCGTCAAGATGCAAACATCGGAGCGCTAGGGGATCCTAACCCTGATTTCACCAGTTCAATTATCAATAACTTCTCCTGGAAGGGAATCAGATTAAGCGCACAACTTGACTATAGGGAAGGCGGAGCAATTCATTCATTGACTGCCGCCACGCTTTATGGTAGGGGTGTAACCAGAGATACTGAAAGAGACAGGACAAGGTTCTATGTGCTTAATGGAGTGCAGGGTGATGGAACCCCCAATAATCAGATAATTACAGCAACCAATATGGGTTTTGATGTGATGTTTACCGGGCCTGATCAACTTCAGACGTATGATGGAACCACAATTAGGTTAAGAGATGTCTCTTTGGCTTATACTTTACCAAAGTCCATTCTTGATAAAACTCCATTTGGGGAATTAACGGTAACGATCTCTGGGCAGAACCTTTGGTTCGATGCGATCAATTTTCCAGAACACACCAATGCAGATTCAGAAGTGTCAACCTTCAATGCAGGTGGTAATGGTTTAGGTTTTGACTTTTTAACCGGTCCAAGCTCTAAGCGATATGGCATCAATTTGAGGGCCAGATTTTAAAGAAAATCAGAAGTTTAAATAGATAGAAATGAAAAATATACTAGCGATATTTTCAACCATTGTGTTGATCACAACATCAAGCTGCGAACTTGATTTGCAGCAAGACCCAAACGCATTGTCCCCTGAATCGGCCAGTGTTGAGTTTGTGCTTAATTCCGTCCAGTTCGGTATTAAAGACTGGTATTTTGAGGCTACTGAACCTTCAATGGAAATGGTTAGGATGAGGGCTGCGAACCCAAGGGCTGATACCTACGCGGGTTGGAAGCAACCTCAGGATTTTGATGACCTATGGGAGCTGACTTATGTCACATTGCTAAGTGACGTTCATACACTTATCGGCTTAGCCGAGGAAAAAGAACTCTTTATGCATGCCGGAATGGGAAGAACTTTAAGAGCTTTTGTCTTGATGAACATGGTTGACCTGTTTGGCGATATTCCACTAACAGAGGCAATAGACCCAGATATTCTGGAACCGTCTCTTGATGATGGCGCATCAATTTATGCCTTTGTTGATCAAGATTTGCAAACGGCAATAACCAATTTTGGACAAGGCGGTGTTGCACCCACAGCTGATATATTTTACAGCGGTGATGCAGATGATTGGATTGCACTTGCAAATACACTTCGGATGAGGTCTGAAGTAACCCGAAAGTTGGTAGGCGGAAGTGGAGCTACTGTAGCTTCATTAGCCAGCACAGCGATTACTTCTGGTCAAGATTTCGTTTTTGCACATAGCACAGTTTCTGCGGCTCCTGATTCAAGACACGAGTACTTCATTGACAATTATATTGGTGGAGGCAGTGATTATCAGTCCAATTACTTCATGTGGTTATTAACAGGTGAAACCAGACCATATGACCTGCCTGACCCCAGAACTCGATATTATTTCTATCGGCAGGCAGATGAGCACACTACTGACGTAAACGAGATGAATTGTGTTCAGGAAACCAGACCTGATCATTATCCGGCAAGTCACGTCTGGTGTCAGGACTTCCTTCCTCCAGGCTACTGGGGCCGCGACCACAATGATACTGATGGCATTCCACCAGATAATCAATTGAGGACCTTGTTTGGTGTTTATCCGGCAGGTGGTCGCTTTGATGATGATTCATTTGAACCTGGTGACCCTGAAACTGGTTTGATGGGTGCTGGAATACATCCTTTGATGATGTCGTTCTATGTTGACTTTATGATGGCTGAGGCAATAATGACAATGGGCGCACCTGGTGATGCTGCATCTCATTTAGAAGCTGGAATTAGAGGATCAATTGACTACGTAATGAACTTTGGTTCTTCCGTGGCCGATGAAGACCTGATTCCGACAAATACCCAGGTTAATACCTATGTCAGCAATGTTATGGCTGAATTTAATGATCCTGATACTAATGAAGACAGAAGACTGGATATTCTGAGTGAACAGTATTTAGTGGCATTATTTGGAAATGGTGTTGAGGCAATGAATTATTATCGAAGAACCGGAAGACCAAGCGGAATCCAGTTACCATTGGTGTCTCAACCAGGCGACTTTACCAGAAGTTTCTGGTATCCTGCTTCTGCAGTTAATACGAATAACAATATTGAGCAGAAAGCTACTTTGAACAACGCTAACGTTTTTTGGGATACTAACCCAAATGCATTGAATTAATCACACAAATTGAACAAAATGAAGTTTATAAAAATATTTTCATTGATAATGATTATGGCCGTTGTCATCCTTGCTTCTTGTACAAATGAGTTTGACAACGCCATCGCTGACCCAGATGGATCGAACCTGGCAGAGTTGGCGGCCATGATCCGGTTTGAAGAGCCAGTTTTAGGCGTGACTTTAACACCAAGTATTTCATTCGCAGGGATTTTAGTTGATCCAGGTAATAATGTATCATCCTACGCCCTTAGGGTAAGCGAGGATGGAGATACTTTCTCACCGTTTACTACTGTAACAAGCTTTCCAAGTGACTTAAACATCACCTTGGATGCCGCTGCTGCGGCACTTGGGAAGCCTGCATCTGAAATAGATCCGGGTACGCAATTGGTATTTGATGCTATTATCACTCGAAATGACGGTAGAGAGTTTACTTCTGCCAATATTACTGGTGATGTGGTGAATCAGGGAGAAAGACAGGCAATGCAATTTAATGCATTTGTTTCTTGCCCATTCGTAGCTTCCGAAGCAGCTGGAGACTACACATTGGAGAATGATGCTGTTGGTTTCTTTTTATCAAGTGGTTTCTCAGCTACTGCCAGTGGTACAACTTTAACACTTGAAGATCCGATGGGCTATGGCTTCGGTGATCAGGTGGCAATTGAAGTTGACCCTGACGTAGGAAGCGCAACAATGGGAAGTCAAGAATCCTGGTTATCTGACGTGGCACCTGGTGCAGGTCCATATGGAAGAGGTAATGTAAACGGAAGCGGGTTTGTGTTTTCATGCGCTGGCATTATTAATATGGATTGGACATTTACTGTTGCGGCCGGTAGCTTCGGGAGTGGCAATGTCACCGCAACTAAGAACTAGTTTTTAAGTGTTTGGTAAAAGGGCCGTCCCACGTGGGCGGCCTTTGTTATTTGTAGTGGTTAACTGCAGCCCTATAAAATTTTTACTTAGTTATAATAAGTTTTTTAACCTGCCTGCGCACACCAATATTTAGCTGAATAAAATAAATTCCGACACTTAGAAATGATGCGGGGAATTCATTCACTCTTTGATTGCTGATAGTTTCTGTATAAACCTCCTGGCCTGAAAAATTGAGAATTCTGAGGTGGCCATTTTCCACATTTTGGCCGTATTCTAATTTTATAATATCAACTGCTGGATTAGGGTAAACCTTAAAGTCACCAACGAGGTTTGAAACCGCAACATGAATCGCATGTGAGTATTCATACTGTCCATCGTAGTCAAATTGGCGCAATCGATAATAGTAATCAGTGTTTTCTTTTAAATTAAGATCATTGAATTGATAGAACTGCTTGGTGGCTTGATTTCCATTGCCATTCACCAAACCGATTTTTTTGAAAGTTTCTCCATTTAATGAGCGCTCAACTTCAAAGCCCGCATTATTTATTTCAGTTGCCGTTATCCAATTAAGCAGAATACGGTTTGCAATAAGCTTCCCATCAAAAGCAATTAGTTCAACTGGTAATGGACTTACTCCAAAATTTTCGGTACCCAGTGTATAGTAACCATCTCCGTTATTAAGGGTAACATTGGTAAAAGTAATCTGGTCGTTTGCTATAGATGATGCACTGGCAATTGATGACCATGGGGCGCTTCCTGTAGCACTAAATAGAACTTTATAGTTATTCGCATCACCCTCTGGAAATACCTGAGTACCTCCCTCTGAAATGTCATAGAGAATATCAATGGTTGCCGCTGTGCTTGCATCGGTTACATCAAACCACCAGGCCCTCTCCCAGCGTTCATCTATCTCTCCATTTACATCTGAGTCATTAATGCTGTTATCTGCTGTCGCATGGCCAAACATTAAAAAATCATCATCGTCGAACCCAGAATTAATTGTTACCTGCATGCCAGATGATGTTGCACTGTTGTGAATATTGCTAGCATCCACTCTTCCAACACCAGCTATGTCCAGGTCATTGTTCCCATTGGCACCAATGTCACCATTATAAACATCACTTATACCAGAAAGTGTAATACCCCATTTGCCGGATAGGTAGTTATGCAGAATGATCATTTGAGCATCATTCATGCTTTGATCGAAAACTATTATTTCACCAATTGCACCATCCATGAAATTAGCATTTCCACCATACCACCGGCTTATGTTGTAGTCTGTATTCGTAGATATTGTACCGGAGTAATCCGCTGGATCAGTTGAGTCGTCACCATCCAGAAAAAAGCTATGTGAAGTGCCACTTTCGTAATGGGCAACCAAAATTGACCACTGATCTGTTGGTATCACTGGGCCTACAAGTCGGTTCATATTGTCATAACTGTAGTATTTATTTTGATCGCTACCTGTATTTTGCCTCCGGCTTATACTTATGTGTTCATCCTGGTTTGTTGAGGAACCAATACCGATTACATAATCATTTTCAGTAGCTCCCGAAGCCTGGTCTTGATCGAAGTAAGCAACGGCTGCTAGGGTAATGCCATCAGATCCGTCCAGACCGGAATTCAAACTACCTATCATTGATGCCGGGCTTCCACCATGTTCGTCATCTACGTAGGTATCAGATCCATCCACTGTGCCATCAAAAATCACAACCTCTAAGCCGTTTTGACTATTTGTGTCATCGTAACGGGGAAGGTTTAGGTTACTTGTTCTTGTAGCATCAGCCCCATTTCCCGATAAGTCTTCCCACCTCAAAATATAGTCGTTGTCGGCTGAGCCGATTTGCTGCGCATCAAGCCAGAGCTCAAGGGAAGAGCTGCCATCTATGTCCCCAATGCCGGCAGGCCCACGATCGCTGAGAGTGCTTCCTTCGGTTCCAATCGGGCTGTTGGTCTCATCGATTGTGCCCAAGGTGTAATAGCCATCGGTGGTGAGAGCAACATTTGTAAAATGAACCGAATTGCCACTAATTGTATTAGCCGGTGTTAAGGCCCAATCAACCCCTGATTCCCTGAAAAGAAGAACATAGTTGGAAGCGCTTCCAGATGGTCCATGACCAAATCCGCCATCGCTAAAATCGAATTCCAGATCAGCAGTTAAATCTCCGTCATCTGTAATATCAAGAAACCAAATTCTTTCCCACCTTGCTTCGACAATATCGCCGGATAAATCAGAAATGTCTGACCGATTAATTGCATTCTCACTCAATTTGTGCCCAAACATCAGATACTCACCTGTAGTGAAATTAGTATTCTGTGAAATATTCAAACCGACAGACTTAGCTGAATTATTGTTTCCATCAGATTCAGTTCCAATTCCGGCAACATCAAAATCATAATCTCCGTCGGATGGTGTGCCGGGGGGATCTGCGTTATCTCCTACATATTGGTCGTTTGTGACCCCTCCAGGAATATCATATTTAGCGGCCAGATAAGATTGGACAATATTTATTTGTGCACTATTGAGTACGCCATTGTACATGATAATTTCTGCGACATAACCATCGAGGAAGTTATTGGTACCACTAGTAAAAACTTTCAATTCCCCAACGGTGTAAAAACGGTCGATGACCCGATAGGAGGCACCAGCGCCGACATCTGCGCTGATTGTTTGTGAGGCTCCATTTATGAGCAAATCAAGAAACGTAGATGAGCTACTTTGTGTTTGACCCAACACGTACCATGTGGTCGAATTTAGAGCTCCATCTGTAGCAAATTGAGTTCCTGACCCATTGTAGTTATAAAGGTAATTAGGATATGTGCCATCATTGCCGCGGCGCCTGGACAAACTGACAAACTCTTCTGCCACAAAACGATCGCCTATGGAAAAGACATAGTCGTTGTCATCATCTGGTTGATCAACATCAAAATAGGCCACAGAGAATATCGTAAAGGGGGCATCAAACGCATCAGTGTCGCTAAAAGGCCCTTCCAGGTGCTCTGCTGAACCATTAAAGCTTATCGCAGGAAAACCATTTTGTACATCCTCATGATAATTTGGTTTGTTATTCTGGTTGTAGACATCCTCACTGGGGCCGGCATCGTAGCCATTACCAGACATATCAGGCCATGTGGTCACATTATTTTCTGGAGAAACATTATCAATTTGATTGGCATCAAGCCACAGAATTAAATCACCACTGTCTGATTCACCACTCGTATTTCCAACTCCTCCAGGTCCTGTTTGGGCTTCGGACTCAACTATTGAAATGAGCCCAATTAATACTATTAAAAAACAGTGTTTTAGAAAACTTTTCGGCGCACTACACTGTGGGATTCCGTGAGTGTAGTGACCTCCGTTTGGCTTGAGACTGTCTTGCATAACTTCACTTTAGCTGGTAATCCATAATAAAGCTATGTGCCAAACCGCGGACGGTTTCCTAAATGAGCTTCAGTTTAACACTGGTGGGTATGAATTTAATTAACTATCGTCTCAAGACTCCAGCCAAGTTTTGAAAGCACCAACTTTTTCTTTGGGCACAAGTACTCTCTCAGTGCAATGTTTTAGATCAACTTTGAGCCTGCTACTGGAAAATGTAGTAACAGCTGTAATGAAATCTATTGACCCGATAAATTTCCTGTTGAGTCGAAAAAATTTCGATGGATCAAGCTCCTTTTCCAATTGCTCCAATGTATAATTCACCAGAAATCTTTTGTTAGCAGCTGTCATCAGATAGACTCCACGAAACTGAGCAAAAAAGTAGCAGGTGTCTTTGGCATTGATCATGTGAATATTGTCATGAACCTTTGAAATGAAGCGGGTCTTAAAGGAATGGACCTGCTCAACGCCTTTCCTAATTTCATCCAGAATCTTTTGAGTATCAGGAGTATGATAAAACCGATATTTCTCCAGGCTACCCTTCAATTGACCAAATTCAATAGGCTTTAGCAAGTAGGCAATACTGTTTACCTTAAATGCGTCAATTGCATATTGATTGAATGAGGTTGTAAAGATGATCGGGGCGGTAATGGTTACCTTATCAAAAATTTGAAAACTAGACCCATCCTGTAGCTGTACGTCCATAAAAATCAGATCTGGATGGGAGTTTTTAGTGAGCCACTCAATGGTTTCGGAGGCCGACTTAATTGTACCCAGAATCTCAATTCTTGGATCGTGTTTAGCAATTAGCTGGCATAATTTATCACTGGACTCCTGTTCGTCTTCTACTATTAATACTTTCAATATGATGTCTGTTTAATGTCACGAAGTTGTTTTCCACCCGAACTTTGTGCCTTTAAATTAATAAATACAAAAAACAGGGTACGCAATGAAATGCGACCCTGCTTTGCAAGACAGATCCATAATAGCTTATTGGTTTGTTCATTTAACAAGCCTATAAGCTGGTTAGTAGATTGCTAATCTATCCTGAACATACACCATTATGTAACAATTTGGAATGACGTTCATTTTGCAATGGATGAATTTCACCAGGACATATCTGAGCTGGCATAAATAGAGACTGGCACTCTGGCTTTCCCCCTTGTGCGTAGTCAATTTTCAACATTTTAGATTGTGATTCTTCCTGTATGCCTAGTTGATAAATTTTTCGAACTTCGGTATGAGTCATTGAGACTACAAAATTGATGATCACTGTAATACCAAATACTTGTTTCAGCACCAGCTGTAGAATTTGCGCATGCCTCATAGCTTAGATTTAAAGCAGCGGAAGAATCTAATATCAGCAAATTGTGTTACCTGATATTTTGAAGCTAGTTGGGAGTGGGCCATAAATTTTATTGGCCATCCCAATGAGTGTTGGTGGTACATAGCTGGACATTTTATCTGAAAAAGTTCAAACTTACGGACCATTAATGTCCGTAAAGCCGTGACTCGTTTAGAGCCTTTAAGTTCAGTTCTTCGAATTTAATTCTTGAATTGAAATCACTACAATCAATAATAATGAAACAGATAAATAAGTACATGAGCCTCCTTTTCAGTAGATCGGATCGATCGAGGGCTAATTAACTACTCGCAGTAGGGGTAGCTTCACCACATATTCATATTCTGTGAGCATTATCTCTAAAAGGCGATTAGTCAACATGGCATATCGCTTCTTAAGGGAGTCAAACCCAATAGATGCTGAGAACGGCTTTTCAGATATTGGTTGATAATTGTTAGTAATTACCAGAAAGTCGGCATCATCGCTTACGTGAATAACCAATGGCTTTTCCATAGATACAATATTGTGCTTAAAGGCGTTTTCAACGGTTAACTGCAGAGATAGTGGCGGAACCATAATATTAGGATTCGAGATATTGAAATTGACCTCAAAAGCATCTCCATATCTGTATTTGAGAATGTTTAGATATGATTTAACCAATTCGAGTTCAGTCTCAATAGACACCAGTTCCTCATTAAAGCTTTGTAAAATGATCTTGTAGGTTTTGGCAAGCTCATGGATGCAATCATCAGCTTTGTTCGGGTCTTTTTGAATGATGCCTGATACGACGTTTAAACTGTTAAATAAAAAATGTGGGCTGAGTTGGTTTTTGAGGGTATTAATTTGGGCATCAAGTAACTGCTTTGAACGACGTAGGCTCAGTTGCTTATATATGAGGAAGAAAATAATGGCAGCAATGATGACAACGGCCAGACTAACATAAATCACATACTGTAGTGTCTTTAATTGGCTTTCCTGGTAAATAAGCTGTAATCGTTGTTGGGTAATTTCCTTCTCTTTTTGTTCTGATTCGAACCTCTTTGTTAAAAAATTAAACTGCTTGTCTTTCTCATCATTTCTCAAACTTTCCGAAATCTCAATATGAAGCCTGCTGTAATCAGTGGCAGCCTTAAAATTTCCTATTTCATACATGACATCAGATAATCGCCCATAACAACTGGCTAAAAGGGCATTCAAGCTGGATTCACTGCTTACCTCAACTGCCGTCTCTAAATTTGCGAAGGCATTCTGATAGTCTTTTTCCCTAAGATAAATTAGCGCCTTGTTTCGGTGAGTAGTCGCTATAGCCCTTTGATCATTCAGTTGAGTTGCAACAGCCATTGCGCTATCGAAGTAGGCTGATGCCAGATCAGTTTTTAAAAGATGGAAGTAGGTCTCGCCAATGTTGTTGTAATTATCAGCCAACTTACGGTCTACTTTTTGATTGGCGATATATTTCTGTGCCTCTAATAAATAATGTAAGCCTTCTTCATATTTACCAAGGTCGCTGAATAGCGTAACCCCAGCATTAAGGCTTGCTGATGCGATGGCTTCCTCATAGTCGTGGGCTTTTGCAAGTTCAAGTGCTTTTAAAAAGAATGTCTTTGCATCTTCAATCATGTATTGTCCTCGATATATCAAACCAAGATTGATGTAAGTAGCTATTTCTCCGTTGGTTCTGCCCAACTCCTCATACAGCTCTGCCGCTTTGAGGTACGCCATTAATGCGGAGTGCATATCCCCAATTGCCCAGTAATAAATTCCCCTGGTGGTGTTGGCACTGGCAATGCCAAATTTGTAGTTCAAGCTTTTACTTAATGCCTCTGCAGAGTCGCTATACAGTAGTGTTTTTTGAGGGTCGATACTAAAAAAAGCGTAGGCCAGTTCATTATAATTATCAACCAATACTGTATCACTGGCTGTATAATTATCGATCCAATTTCTTAGGCTATCTATCGTGTCATTTTGGCCCGTAGCATCAAATGCACAACAGATGATTAAAACGCCAGAAGCGATTAATCTAAACGGCTTTACAATCATGTTTTCGAAATTGAATGAGTAATTTAATAAAGCTTGTAAAACCAAATGATTTCTGGTTGAATACCTTTTAGCAGCGCATCAATAGCTGTTTTAAACGGTTAAATTTTTAATCATTTACCCTGAGGTTTCCAGGGGGCCTGACTAAAAATGATGGTTCCCCGAATAAACCTGTTTTTTTGAAACTTTCCACACACTGCCTCGTTGAGACTCTTATTGCATGTACGTACATGTAATAATTTCACATTTAAATTTTAATACACATGAGTTATTTAGATCAAGCAAAGAGTTTGTACGGAATGATTGGGCAGGGGCAAATTATGGATGCCTTTGAGAAGTTCTACCATGACGATGTGGTTATGACAGAACCCGACGGTACTGCAACATCAGGAAAGGATGCTAACCGTGACAGGGAAAAGCAGTTTGTGGCGAATATTAAAGAAATGCATGGTGGTGGAGTGGATGGAATAACCTCAAATGAGGAAGATGGCATCACAATGGTCGAAAACTGGATGGAGGTGACGTTTCAGGACGGTAATAAGGTGAAAATGGAGCAAATTGCCAGGCAAAAATGGCAGGGTGATAAAATCATTGAAGAGAGATTTTATTACAACATGCCTTAATAAACACTTAGGAACTTTAAAATTGAGTGGCTAAAAATTTAGCCGCTTTTTTTAATTCAACTCATTTAGACAATTCTCTAAAAAGATCTTTCGAATGGAGTCGTTGTCCATCGTTTGAAAGCTGATCCCATCCTCCTGATTAAACAAATCGCACCAATTTTTCCGCCCAATATCTACGTATGCATCAATTAACTCCTTGCGGAATACCTCTTTGGTAAATTCACTGTTTGAGTCAACCAGATTTGATTTAAGCTTCAGGTTTAATGAAACGAATCCGGGGTTCTCTGAATCCTCAAACCGCTCAAGAATGCCATTGGCGACAAAGTCATTATCCAATTTCGCTGATGTTTCCGCCAGTTTGAGCCAGTCTTCAGAGGTTTTGGTTGAATCTTGCTCAAATAGTGTTACCAGGTCATTGAGCATTAAATCTCTTCGTGGCCATGAATCAATATCTTTATTATAGTGCACTGCCAGGTCAACGAACAGCGGAATAGCAATTCTCAAAAGTTCTTGCCTGGGTAAAGTATGGTAGGCCCTGCTTCGCATTAACCGGCCTAAATCCTCTAGTGCCAGGCCCGAATCATTTACCTCCTTTTTCTCCTTTTCATAAATGTAACTGATCAGGTTGAGGCGTTCCGTATCACTGGCCTCTCGATCCAGCCCAATCATTTTGATATAATTATCAGCCATGTAGTTCATGTACTTCGGGTGATAATATTGATACCAAAACCGATTGTTAATTAATGAGCGGTAGGTGATATCAAGTGGGAATTGCCATTTCATAAACTCATCTTCGGCATACTTTTCCTTTTCCATTTCATCGAACAGCCAGGAATATAGCCCTCTGGCATCTTGAACATAATATGAATATGGCCGGTTGTTGGCTTTCCTTATTCGAATTGAATCCAGCGCCTGCCTGAAATTATGTTCGAGGATATGAACCGTGTCATAATCTTGCGGCTTAGTGTTGTAAAACACTTTAACGACCGCCTTTCTTTGGTCATAGAGCTCCTGATCAAAGGCTGATAGATTGTCTTCTTTTTTCAGGATTTCTCTGATGGCACTTTTTGACATCCTTCGCAGGCTGTCATTTGAGGTTCCCTCCAACTGCTCCGCAAACCTTTCCCAGTTTTCCTTTGCAATAATGCGATATGCGACTTTTTCAGGCAGGTAATTTTTTAAACTAGCCTGTATATTTTCAGCCCTGGCCTTTTGTAACGCTTCATTGATCTCTGCGCTACCTTCTACGGAAGCATAAGCCCAAATTTTCACCCCCCTCACGATGAAATCATCCAGTACATCAGTGTAGAGTGCTTCTTGTTCATTATTAATGGTCGTTTGACCACGATCAAATGGCACCTGAAATGAGAATGTTTTCAAAATAGGAATAATAGTTAGTTCCTTTTCAACCCACTCAGGTAGAATATTGACACCCGAATAAAAATCATGAAGCCGACCGATTTGCGTTTTGTGGTACTTTACCTTGCAGACGGATTCATTTTTGATAAAAAGGAGGTTGTACTCAAATGGCCCATCGCCAGGAATCGTATCTTTTCCAAGATATGTCATCCAGTAGGGGATGGGTTTAGCCTGATTCCTTAGAGCTTTGGCATCATATTCAGTCAATCGAAAATGATCTGTAAGGTCTTCGAAAAGTGCTTCAGAGTACATAGGCTGAGTGACAGCCCCATTAAAAATTGATGTGCCATTTACTCTACCGAGGGTTATAGAATCGCCCAGGTAGCCTCGATAAAAAACTTTTTCAAGGGCAATGCCATCCTTATCATTTTTAATAATTTTTAAGAGTGGTTTTGGGTCTGGAGCGAAAAGATATAGGTCATCACCCTTTTTTTGAATGAAGAATTTTGCATCCTTTAGAGCATCGGATACGCCAGAACAGGCTTTTTCATCGAACGCTCTTAAATCCCAGTCATACCTGACTTTTTTACTCAAAATCTGACCTACACCAGCTTCTGTCTGGCATAAATAGAAGAAAACGAAACACAGTGAAAATCTCAAAAACATTCCCAATTGCTGGCAGCTATTTCCATTCAAAGGAAAGAAATTTTCGTTTATCTCTTTCCGGCTTTATTGAATTTTCTAAACGGCTTTTTGCCCCTTCGGGATGTGTTAGGTTTGTATTCAGGGCCTTCACCGATATGGCTGGGTAGTTTAATTTTTCTCACTTCAGATTCGATGAGCTTTTCAATTTGGTGAAATTTGTACTGGTCATCTTCATTTATAAGTGTAAATGCAATGCCTTTGGATGATGCCCTTGCTGTCCGGCCAATTCTATGAACATAGTCTTCGGCGTCATTTGGCACATCATAATTGATCACCAGTTCGATGTCCTCGATATCAATACCCCGGCTCAGAATGTCAGTGGCTATGAGCACTGGGAAGCTTCTATTTCTAAAGCCCAAAAGGATTTCTTCCCGCTCTTTTTGCTCCAGGTCTGAATGAATGGCCTCTGAATTGATGTCCAGTTTTTTCAGGTCGCGGTTAAGGCTCTTTACGGTTGTCTTTCTGGCACAGAAAACAATGACACTTTTCATTTCCTTAGCCTGTAATAAATGGCTGATCAGCTCATTTTTCTGACCATCATAGGTAAGAAACGCCCCCTGAACAACTCGTTCAGCCGGCTTGGAAATAGCAATGGAAATCTCCTCAGGATTATTCAGGATTTTATTCGCCAAATCGCGGATTTTCTTAGGCATAGTTGCTGAGAAAAGGAGCGTTTGTCGTTCTTGTGGGGCTTTTTTTATAATCTTCATGATATCATCATGAAAGCCCATATCAAGCATACGGTCTGCTTCATCCAGGATCACATGCTCAACATGGCTCAGGTCTACGTACTCCTGATTGATGTGGGCAATTAATCTACCCGGTGTAGCGATCATAATGTCTGCCCCGGTTACAATTGCCTTTTTCTGGATATCCCAGGCCATGCTTTCACCACCTCCATAAACAGCAATAGATGAGGCATTCAGATAGTATCCAAGACCCTGCACCTGATTATCGATCTGAATTGCCAGCTCTCGGGTTGGCACAATTATCAGTGTAGAGATTTTATTGTGTTCAGTGCCTTTGTGGATTTTATCCAGTATCGGAAGTAGAAATGCCGCTGTTTTTCCTGTACCTGTTTGGGCACATCCAATTAAATCCCTGCCCTGGGTAATTACTGGTATTGCTTGCTCCTGAATGGGGGTGGGGTTCTCAAAGCCCATAGCAGCCAACCCATCAACTACTTCTGAAGCAAAGCCAAAATCTTTGAATGTCAAGTGCTTATAATTTTGTGCAAAGCTACATGGGGGATAATAGAGAAACAATTAAAGGAAATGCCTCCGAATATTCAATCCGAAGGCATTCAAAAAAACTAACTACTCATATCTTAACGTATCAACTGGGTTAATTCTTGCAGCTACGTAAGATCGATACACAACTGTTCCAAGTGCGATGAGCAGCGAAGATGCTATCGCTAGTACAAAAATCCAGAAACTGATGTCAATTCGATAGACAAAATCACTAAGCCAAATATCCATGTAATAGTAACCTAAGGGAGCAGCGATCAGGAAGGCGATTATTACCAGTCTCACAAATTCTTTGGAGAACAAATTGATAATAGTGAAGATATCAGCTCCTAAAACTTTTCTAATACCGACCTCTCGCATCCTATTGTTTGTCATAAAAGCAATTAATCCATACAGACCGAGGCAGCCGATAAAAATGGCTACAAATGTCACTGCATTGAACATGCTGGCTACTCGTTGTTCATCCTCATAAAACTGGTCAAGAGTGTCGTCTAAGAAAGCATAATTGAAGTTGTCGCCCATTTCAAGGGTGTTCCAGGCTTTTTCCAAACCTGTCAGCGTTTCCGAAATTTTATCAGAATTAAAGCGGATTCCGGCCTCGTAATAATTTTCCTTTTCAGGGATAATCATTACTGAGGGGATTTCTTCATGTAGCGAAACGGTATGAAAATTTTCAACAACCCCAACAATGGTAGACTGACGGTTGCGGCTGGCGTGAACCTTATTTCCAACTGCTTCGGCAGCTGATGCATACCCCATTTCCAGGGCCATTTTTTCGTTTATCAATGTTTCTGAGGCAGAGTCAAGTTTGTGGTAGTTTTTGCCAGCCAATAGTTTTAGCTGATAGGTGTCAAAATAATGCTCATCTCCGGCTTTCATTTCGGCAAAATATCGGTCGTCAGGATTTGACCCTGGGAAGTTGTAGGATGTCATCCACCTATTTGTAGATGATGGAGCTCCCGCCTGGAATGTGATGTTGCTAACAAATGGAATTTTCTCCCATTCATTTCGAAGGGCATCAGCACTAAACTCATCCGGTAATTGCACTATCAGCACTGATTCTTTATTGAAACCCAGGTTTTTACTTGTGAAATAATCTATTTGGGTCGAGACAACAATGGTTCCAATTATCAATGCCTGGCTGGTGGCAAACTGAAAGATAACAAGTGCCCTTCTTAACCAAAGGCCTCCCTTCGACCCAGAACCTGATGAGCCTTTTAGTGTTTGCAGAGGGTTAAATCTCGAGAGCACCCAACCAGGGTATACTCCGGAAAGCATTATGATGACTAAACCAATTCCCATAATGAAAACTGGAATAATTGGATTGTAAAAGTGATCGTAAGCAATATTGAGATTGAGCATTGATGTCAGGTATGGAAAATAGAGCCAAGCAGCAGCCACCCCAATTAATGTGGAAACCACAACGATCAAGGTTGTTTCAGTCAACATTTGATTGACAATGTTCAGTTTACTGCTTCCGATAATTTTTCTGATCCCAACTTCTTTAGCCCTTTTGATTGACTGTGCTGTCGCCAGGTTGATGAAATTGATACATGCTGTCAACATTAACACAAGACCGATCAGTGCAATAGCCAGGATCGATTCTTTCGATGATGTTCGGTTATTGAAATTGCCAAAACGGCCATCATAATGAATGGTGCTGAGCGGTTGTAAGTGTAACTCAATTTGTGCGGCATACCTTTCACTTGTTTGCCTTGTGACCAGCTCTTTGATTCTTGCATCGAATGCATCAATATCCACAGGATTATTCATCAATAGAAAAACCTGGGTGGAAGTGTCAATCCGACCCCAATTAGGTTCCGGTTGGCCTACTTCAATCGTTTTTCGGGAGATTAAAATTTCAGCCGCTATATCAGTGTAATCAGGGATGTTTTCCAGGATTCCGGCAATTTCAATGGTGTACTCATCCTCGTATCGGAAGGTTTTACCAACAGCATCTAACGTAGATGTTCCAGGAAAATATTTCTCTGCAATCCTCTCGGTGACAAGTGCTTTATTGGGCTCATCCAGAATGGAGAAACCAGTTCCGGTTACTTCGGAATAATCAAAGATTCGGGTGAATTCAGAACCAACAAATACAATTCCGCTATTTTCGATATAAACGACTTCTTTCCCAGCTGTGGTTATTCTAATGCCTGCTTCACCACGGTATTGAACCAGTGCTGACTCATTAACTTCTGGGAATTCTTGTTTGAATGCCGTTGCTGCTGGTGCCGGACAAGCGGTGGTGAAATCTACACCAGATGGGCGTTTTGAATGGATATTTACCCGGTAGATGTTCTCATAATTCGATTGGTATTTATCAAAGCTGAGTTCATATTTCACAACAATGAAAATGAGAATACTGCTGGCAATACCCAGGGAAAGCCCAAGAATATTGATAAGCGTAAAAGCTTTATTGCGTGTGAAGTTTCGTTGAGCAGATTTTAAAAAGAGTTTGAGCATTTTGACTTTGGGTTTGATTTGAGTAA
The DNA here is from genome assembly GCA_040222875.1 of Cyclobacteriaceae bacterium. GTDB lineage: Bacteria > Bacteroidota > Bacteroidia > Cytophagales > Cyclobacteriaceae > JAJCYL01. Next base: position 469,361 of record JAVKCG010000053.1, read on the forward strand.
TCCCAAAGTACTTTTTGACTAAAGCTGAATTGTTAAACGATGGTTAAAAGAGGTTAATGAAAGTTAACGTTAACAGGAATTATTATTTCCTTTAGAAAAGCTGATTCCTGTTTCAGGTAATTGCAAGATTGGTATACATTTGCACTCCGATTTTCAGGGATTACATAGAGGCAGTGGCAGACCTGCCTATCTAATCCGCCAGTTGGCGGAGAAGTTAAGATGGTCGAAGCCTCAAAGCACACAGAGGAGTGGCAGAGTGGTCGAATGCGGTGGTCTTGAAAACCATTGTACCGCGAGGTACCGGGGGTTCGAATCCCTCCTCCTCTGCAGGAATTAAAGGGCTGGAAACTGAAGGTTTCGGCCCTTTTTTATTTAAAATCAGCAAATAAGTCAAATGGAAATAGATTTCTTGCAACTAAAGCTGTTAGTTGATGATTCACTAACCAAAACCCAAAAGGAACTTTTCGATTCTAACGTTAGTAAGTCAGGAAAAAGATATTCACTGAAGTTAAAGAAGAGCTTACCAGGCATTCCAAGAGCGTATAAAGCGATTATTTATCAAACAAAAGCAAATCAGGTTGCATTCTATGGGAAAAGGCTATATGACAAACTCAATTCAAGCAAGGAGTTCAATGGTATTATATGCTCTACTACATGGTTATCGAAAAAAGAGGAAGATTTAGCAGCGAGGTTGGGTTTTTTAAATGTTAATACAAAATTGACACATATTGACACTGGGAAAAGGAATACGGTGCTTGTGTTGGATTCTATAGGTGAGGAATCAAGGAAAATCAAATTGATTAAGAAATGCATCTCAATTTATATAAATGATATTCTTCAACAATATGTAGCAAACGGTGATATGACTGAGGTAGTGGAGCATTCAATTGAATCACTTCGAATGAAGTTTTCTTCGAAGTCTTATCGAGAATTCTTACAAGAAATGTCACGAGTTTATTGTCAATATTTAAACAAAATTGACTGGTCTGACCAATTTTATGTAAAGGCGATTAATAGGGGGAAAGTTCGATTCTTAACACATGCACACATTGACAATCTTGAGAGATCAAAATATCATGAGACTCATTTTATCTCAAAAGAAGCATTAACTCAACTCAATAATGGGGTTATAAAAGGATTGAGGTTTGAGCATGTGATACCAAAGACATCCATCATTCAACAACCACTTGAAGAATTGTCCAAAAAGGGTAAGCTTTCTGAAAAAAAAGTGTTTGACGCTTTACTCGATTATTGGTGGCTGGCTACAATCACTGAGCAGGAAGATAAAAAATTGAGTCAAAATGGATTTAGATCAAAGATGCCAGAGGGCTGGGGTGACAATGTTTTAAGTCGCTATACTAAGTCTAAAATTAAACTCTTCTATAATCCGTACTTTACTTATGCCTCATGGAAATGTCATTGACTTTTTTTATTGTCTAACACATTAGTTGCATTTCTATTGACCTCAATCGTTTGCGATAAAAAAACCACTCCTTCCCCTCCAATTTTTCCATCACATGGCATTAGATTGAAAGATTATCAACAATCATTAGACCTAAACAACAAATGAAGTTTTCAGTTTTTGTTCTTGCGTTAACTGTTGTTTTAAGCAGTTGCTCACCTCAACCAAACCCTAAGTCAGACCCGAAACCAAACCCACCGCAAAATGCGCTATCGTTTCCGGAAAAGGCCGCCCCACTGACCATCTACGAGGTCAATATTAGACAGCATACGGCAGAGGGAACGTTCAATGCTTTCATAGAAGATTTGCCAAACCTGCAAGAATTAGGTGTGGGCATACTATGGATAATGCCCATTCAGAAAATCGGAGAAAAAGAAAGAAAAGGCCCATTGGGCAGCTACTATGCTGTGGCGGATTACAAGGAGGTGAACCAAGAGTTCGGCACATCAGAAGACTTTCAGCGCCTAGTGGATTCAGCACATGAAATGGGGATGTATGTAATCCTTGATTGGGTGCCAAACCACACAGCCTGGGATCACCCCTGGATTACAAGCAATCCGGAATATTATACCCAAAATGAAAAAGGCGAAATAATCTATGAGGCGGATTGGACCGACATTGCCCTGCTTGACCACACCAACCCAGACACTCGAAAAGCCATGATTGCAGACATGAAATTTTGGGTGGATGAATATGGCATTGATGGCTTTAGACAAGACCATGCAGGCCATGAAATCCCACTTTATTTCTGGGAGGAAGCTACGGAAGCTGTTGATCCAGAAGATGAGTTACTGTGGCTTGCAGAATGGGATGGAGCAAGAATGCATTTGGAGTTTGATGCCACATATGCATGGGAATTATTACACATTTCAAATGAAGTGGCGAAAGGTGAAAAAACTGCACAGGAAATGGCGGAATGGATTGATAAAGACATTAAAGAATATGGCCGCAAAGCACTGCGTATGACCATGATTACCAACCACGATGAAAACGCCTGGACAGGGACGGTTTTTGAAAGATATGGGGAGGGGCATCAGGCATTTGTTACATTTATTTTCACTGCATATGGCATACCGATGATCTACAGCGGACAAGAAGTCGGCCTTGACAAAAGGTTGAAATTCTTTGAAAAAGACACCATCGATTGGAGTGACCCACTAGAGTTAAGGCCGTTTTACAAAAAACTGGTTCAATTGAAAAGAGACAATCCTGCACTTTGGGCCGGTGAGTTCGGGGCTATGCCAGAATGGATCGGTGACAATGAAAACGTAATTGCTTTTAAGCGATCACAAAATGATAATACAGTTATCGGCCTGATAAACTTAACTAGAGATGAACAGCAGGTTACGATTGATGATGCCTCAATTAATGGAACCCAGAAGGACTATTTTACTGGAGAAAGTGTTGAGATCAATTCACAGACTGCCCTGGATCTTGAGCCATGGCAATTTTTGATTTTTGTTAAAGGTTAAGAGTTTTCAATCAATTATTATAACAGGTTTGAGGCCGAGAAATGTGAGCTCCTTTTTTCGGAGGAAATTCTGTCATTTGGGGCAGAATGACCGAAGAATCTGATTTGTTTGAAATAACGGACTCTTCGCTCCGTTCCAATTACTATCGGAACTGCGCTCTGAGAAAGGTGGTGGCTAAGGTGTAATTGTTGCATTTCCGACGTTATTTGACTCTTATAGCTTCACCACTATTTTATCAGATATGGAAAGAGGTGGATCGGTTTACATTCTTACCAATAAGCATAATACGACACTTTATACTGGGTCGGCAGTTGATCTCTTAAGTAGAATTGATGAGCATAGGCAAAGGTTATATCAATCTTCGTTTACTGCGAGGTATAATCTATTTAAGCTTGTTTTTTACAAGAGTTTTACGAGAATCGAAGAAGCCAGGGAATTGGAAAGATATATAAAAGGAAAGTCCAGAAGCTGGAAAATAGATTTAATTACTTCTTCTAATTCCAAATGGCTGGATTTATATGACAACCTTCAGTAGATGCTCTGGGCTACCAAAAAATCGTGGAAAGAGAGGGCCTTTTTCAGACGAAATTCTGCCCTTTTTGGGCAAGATGACCGAAGAATCTGATTGTTATAAGTAGACAGACTCATCGCTCAGTTCCGATTTCAATCGGAACAACGCTCTGAGAAAGGGGTTGGCTTGGGAAGGATAATAGATCGGATTAATTCCTTTAATTCCAAATGGCTGGATTTATATGACAACCTTCAGTAGATGCTTTGGGCTACCAAAAAATCGAGGAAGTAAATGCCTTTTTCAGAGGGAATTCTGCCATTTGGGGCAGAATGACCGAAGAATCTATTTAATTGATGTTTGTAGACTCTTCGCTCAATTCTGATTAAGGTTTTAGCACCATATTTTTTCAATCACCCTAAAACCTCTCTCACCCGCTCCCTGGTAAATGGCATGTGATACAACCTTTTTCCTGTCAGCTTAGCGAAGGCATTAGCGATTGCCCCACCAATGGCGGGAACACCTGCTTCACCGATTCCGGTTGGTGGTTCTTCAGAAGGGATAAACTTCACTTCCAAGACTTCAGGTGCTTCCGAACACCTTAAAATTTGGTAGTCATGAAAATTAGATTGCTGCACTTCACCATTTTTGAAAGTGATTCGTTCTTTGAGTGAGCTGCTAATGCCCATGATGATAGCTCCTTCAATTTGGGCTTTGGCATTGTTAGGCTGAACCACAATACCAGCATCAACAGCCATCCAAACTTTATGAACCCGAATCTCGCCCGAATCTTTAACTGAAACTTCACAAACACAAGCAGTTATCGAATCCCTTTCGCAAAAGCTCAAACCATAAGCCCTACCTGAGGCTGCTTTTCCAGGCCATTCAGACATTTTTTCAACAGTCTTTAAAACACCCAATGCCCTTGCGTTGGTAATGTGCTGACGTCTGAATTCCAAAGAATCAACTTTCAACTCAGCCGCGATTTCATCTATGAATGCTTCTATTGCATATTTATTTGCCCCATGACCTTCAGCCCTCCATGACCTCAACCTGATACCGTGATCAAGTCGCTTTTCTGTAATAAATTGATTGGGAATATCATAGAATGGCATTTCCGACCCTGTCGAAATCAACCCTCCACCAGCTCCGGTAACTTGATATTTCCAATTGATGATTTTGCTGTTTTTGTCAATGCCAGCTTCAATTCGTTGTAGCATTGCTGGCCTGAACATGCCCTGTTGCACATCATCTTCTCTAGACCAAATTACTTTTAACGGCTGATCGATTTGCTTGGCAATTTGGCAAGCTTCAATCAAATAATCTCTTGATGCCCTGCGACCAAAACCCCCACCGAGGTAGCATCTATTTAGCTTCACACCGGATTCCTCTAAACCTAAAGTTTTGGCAGCATCTCTTAGTGCAGAGTCTGGGGCTTGAGTACCCACCCAAATTTCAGCTGATTTTTTGTCGGATGACTGTGAAACAACGGCATTCAAAGGTTCCATCTGAGAATGGTAGATGTAATCATTGAAGAATTCCGCTTTGAAGGATTTTATAACGCCATTGGGGTTTACTTCTCCAGATCTGAATTTTTCCTTTGTTTCAACATCAGGATCGTCTAATATTTTGGGATAATCATCTATAAAATTTTCACTGTTAAAACTATCCGCTGGGGCCTCACTCCATGATATTTCTAGCTCATCTTTAGCAATCAACGCAATTTCAATACTGGTGGCAACCACTGCGACCGCATATTCAAGTTTGATAATCTTGATAACCCCGTTACGATTTAAGACCTCCACTTCATTAGAAATATTCAAAGGTTTTGCACCATTGACCGGGGCATGTTTGATCGCACCGTAAACCATGTTTTCTAACTTTATATCCATGGAATAGAGAGCCAAACCATTCGATTTTTCAGGAATATCCCTTCGAAGGATTTCTGAACCAATAAGCTTGAAATCAGTCGGAGACTTGAGCTCATTAGGTGTCGCTTCTGGAACCGGATTTGGGACTGTTCCGAATTCAGCGATTTCTCCATAACTCACCCGCCTAGCTGATTTTGAATGGATTACAGAATTATTGGAAGTAGTGAGTTCTTCAATTGGCACTTCCCATTGTTGAGCCGCATTCCACTTTAATACTTTTTTAGCCTGAGCACCGGCAATTCTTAACCGATCAAAATATCCCGCAACCGCAATGCTACCTACAATGCCCATCCAGGGACCCATGCCCCAAACATCGTGGCCATAAGTTGGCCGGTCAATGGGGCTGTCTTCGATAACAACTTTCGACCAGTCGGCATCCATTTCCTCTGCCAGGATCACCGGAAGGGCCGTTGATGACCCTTGCCCCATTTCTGCCGCGGGGTTGTATATGATGATGGTGTCATCTGGCATCACCCTTACCCACGCATTAAACTTTAAAGGGTTCGTAGCCTTCTTTTTTGAATTGGCTATTGCAAACCCACCAACAGAAACAGCGAAAGTCAGGCCTCCGGTTAGGCCAACAAATTTTCTACGGCTGATTTTATTTCCAATCTTAATTTCCATTTTGCTGATTATTTGAAGCCTTGGTAATGGCTTTGATTATGCGGTTGTAAGTGCCACATCTGCACAATACACCGTTCATGTGGTTGACAATTTGCTCCCTGGTTGGTTTTGGGTTTTTCTCAAGCAGAGATGCAGCCTGCATAATTTGACCAGACTGGCAATAGCCGCATTGGGGTACCTGTTCCTCAACCCAGGCTTTTTGTAGAGGGTGATCATTATTAGCTGAAATTCCTTCTATTGTGGTCACCTCCTTATCTTCAACGGCAGAAAGCGGTGTAACACAAGATCTCACTGGGGTGCCGTTCAAATGAACGGTGCATGCCCCGCAAAGGGCTTTACCACAACCGAATTTTGTTCCTGTAAGGCCCAGGTTCTCCCGAAGCACCCAGAGGAGTTTTTCATTGCCTGAGGCTTCAACTGTTGTGGCCTTGCCATTAAGATTAAATTTTAGCTCCATATGTCGTTACTTGTTGACTACAGAGCTAACCCATTCAATTGGTAAGTAGCAGTGCTTTAATTAATTCATCAATTTGATTAAGTAAAGTATCAAGTGCAGCTTCTTCATTCTGAATCTTTTGAGATCGTTAAACCAATGAAGAATCTGATTGATGTAAGGTTGTATTTAATGCAAGATTTTGATAATGCCAACAGTATGGCTTTGCACATTGTCCCCAATGGTATGTACTATGCACCGTGTTTTGGTGACGTACTATTTATTCTTTCAATCAGTTCTTTTCCGAAATCTGAACTTAAATCATCTAACAATCCAGAATAATGGCAGTAATACATTTTTCCAGTTTGTTCGCCTTCCCTAATCGCAATTACTCCATCGTCAAATTCTGCTAAATGGTAGTAGTTACCATCATCAAGCCCAGTAGCATAGATTTCCGAAACTCCCAAAATTCTGTATTGCTCAAATTCTAATCCTTCAGTTTGCTCAATTAATTCCAAATATCCGTCTGGAAGTTTTGAGTCAATTACTCTCCTGTAATTTCCGAGAAATTCTGAGCCGATTGGATGCCAAGAACCTTTGATTTTATCAATCTCAGTAAGTTTGGACAGCCATCCTGTGAAGGCTGGAACTTCATTTAGTTTTTCCTTTTTTAAAAATGGTTGAGCAAAAGAGTATGGATCAGTATTGATTTTCTTGTTGGTTACTTGAAAAGAATCAACCTTCATTATCGACTTGGGATTAGGTCTTATTTTCCAGCCCCAAAGTCTACCATCATAGTTGTCGAATTCAACTGAATACTTTTCGTCATTTACTTTAAATCGAATCGTTGCAAGTTTGCTCTCGTCTCTTCTGTTATATCGAATTTCGTCCGATAGAGGATTGTCATTGTCTCCATAAAGTTCTATTGACATGCTCTTTTCCCAATATTGTCTCCATTTTCGTTTAGGTTCGAAATATGCAACTTGGTTTTTAAGCTTGTTAGCCATATCTGATTCGAAAAGGTCAAAAAGCTCTTTTAAAAGATTCTTTTCGAGTTGAGTAAATCTTTTGTTATTAAATTTTGGCCGTCTTCTATTTGCGGCAATGACAAGTCCCAGAAACATCAATCCGATTATTCCGCCAATTACTACCAATATTATTAGAAGAGTTTTCATTTTACTTTATACACCACAACGTACAAGTATATATACAACTTGTATACATATCTGCCTTGTATACTCAAATCTCAATGGTTAATGCCATCAAACTATGTAGAGCCGATCAGTCGTTAGACTGATACTCTGCAACATTCGAGGCTCATCCAAATATCAGACTCTTCGGTCGTCCTCCTAAGGTCGGACTTACTCAGAGAGGCGGCACTGGGAGGGCTGTCTTTCAGCAAAATTATTTACCCCCAATACAACCATTTCAACTCGCTCATCCACTTTACTTTTGAATTCGAATTTAAATCGTTGAGCTACACAATAGATCCTTATGAATTGGAATTGGTGGAGGAGTGTCTCGCCAACAACAGGTCTATGCAAAAGTCGCTGTACGATAGGTACAAGGATGCCATGTACAGCACTTTGTGCCGTATGCTAAATGATGAAGATGATGCCGCTGATGCCCTCCAGGAGGCATTTATTCAAGTTTTCAAGAATCTCAAATCTTATCGGAAACAATCCTCATTAGGGGCATGGATTAAAACAATCGTGGTAAGGGCCGGGTTGGCTAAGCAAAAAAAAAAGATGGTCTTTGAAGAAATAGATGAAGGGAAACAGGTGATTGAGCCAATAGTTTGGGATTCTAATCTGACCGGAGAATACCTTGAGCAGGCCATCCATGAGTTACCCGAAGGGTACAAGAATGTGTTTTTGCTGGTGGAAGTAGAGGGGTACACCCACAAAGAGGCCGCTGAGATTGTGGGCATTTCAGAGGGCACCTCCAAATCGCAGCTGTATCACGCCAAAAAGGCCTTACAAAAAACTTTAAGCGAGTTGATGAACTGATGTCGCAGGATAACAACCATATGACCAAAGCAATCAGTGGGCTGCCCAAGCACACCGCCCCTGATTTTATATGGGAAAAAATAGCTGCGGAATTGGATATGGAGAAAGGGTTAGTTCACCTTGATAATGCCATTCAAGATTTTAAGAAGGATCGTAAACCACCTGAATGGGTTTGGGGTCAAATTGCTGCTGAATTGGACATTCTTGAAAGAGAAGGGCCGCTCAGAAAAGCAATCACAGAACTGCCCAAACACCAGGCCCCGGATATTTTTGATGAGGTTGCCCCGAAGCAATCAAAGCAGGTTTTCCTCAATCAGGGTTTTAGATGGGTCAGTGGCATTGCAGCCAGCCTGCTAATCCTTTTTGGGGTTTACTACATTACCGCGTCTCAAGAGCAGGTGGATGTGGTTGCCACAACGGAAACATCACAATCCCATAATGAGGTGGTAAAAGCCGCCATTAGCCAGCTGGGTGAAGATGACGAAATCCTGGAGGTAATTGAGGTGCATTGTGCACAGGTGGCCTTGCGTTGTGAGTCGCCAGAGTTCAAAGGCTTGTTTGATTACTACCTTGAACTTGATGCCTCCAAAGAGGAGCTATTAACTGCTATGAACGAACATCAAGAGCAGGTTCAACTGGTTGATTATTTGGTTCGGGTTCAGAAAGAGAAAGATGATGTAGGCAAACAACTCATACAACTGATTATCGGATGACGATTGGCATAAAACCATATTGTTTGATTGCGCTAATAATGTGTTTTGGTGCGCCTACGTTTGCTCAGGTGCAAGTTGAAGTAATCACAAAAACCATAGAGAAGAGCTTTGACTATTACAGATCAGATGCAGTTTTGATCAGAGGTGAGAAGGCAACAATTAAAGTAAACACCTGGGCCAACGATGAAGTGAAGGTGAAGCTTAAGTTAATATCCAAAGCTGTAGACAAGGCAACAGCCACCAGGGAGCTTGAGTATCAGAAATACCTCCTGGAGAAAAAACGAGATGTGATCAACCTTTCTAATTATTATGAAGTATCAACCAGGGGCGATTTGAAATCGGTATTAATTGCCGAATATGAAGTATGGGTGCCGGTTTTTTCAAAATTGACTATCATCAATAGCTACGGAAACATCCGAATGGCTGATAAGCAGGGTGAGCACCTGATAACTAATCGATTTGGTAACATTATTTTGAATAATGTCGGCGGTGCAGGTACTTTCGAAAGCTACTTTGGTGATTTTACAGCTGAGAATTTCACCGGTCAAAATGAGTTGAATTTCAATAAAACGAAGACCGTGATTAATGGGCTGTCAGGTGATCTAACAATGGAATCGCAATTGGGTGACATTACAATTGACAACCCTGGGTTGATTTTGAGATTAGAAATAAAGGCGTCAAAATCTGATATCAATATCGAATCAATAGATGGATGGGAAGATTTCAATATTAACCTACAATCTGAATTTGGTGAAGTAATAATTTCAGATGAACTCCCCGGAAGTCCTTTTAAGCGGGGCACAGTGTCACAATGGAAGTATACTGAAGGGAACAGATCAAGGATTAAGGCAGAGACAAATTTTGGTGTAATTAGTCTATCAATTAAATGAAGAAAGTAGTTTTTTTAATTGGCTTTTCTCTAATGGCATGGACTGGCTGTCTCGGTCAGGATGAAAAAATCAAAATCGAATCGACCACAGAAACAATGGATACTGCTCAGTTTTCCGGGCTGGTCAAAACTTACAATAGCATTATTAGAGCCAAAGAAGAGAAATTGAGATTATTTAAAATTGATCTCTTGGGCCCATTTGGTTACCTGATTAGCAACTGGGAAGAAAAAGACAACGAACAAAATGCCTTAATCAACCTGGCTTATGAACAAAAGATTAAACCTAACTGGTCATGGGTAGTTGGGTCAGCTTTTATTGCAGATAGGGCTGACCATAGGGAAATTAGAGAGGAGGGAGGTATCCGGTATTATTACAATATGCAACGGCGCATGTTGAAAGGGAAAAGTGCCAATAATTTTTCAGCCAACTATATAAGTTCGGGGTTTGCATATGGTCATCAATTCCATGAAAATGATAATCAAATCCTATGGCGAATAATGTATGGCATCCAGCGGCGCACAGGCAAACGAGGATTTTTTGATCTCGAAATGGGTTTTGAACATGGTTTGGTTGAATTCAACGACAGGGAGGACAGGTTTACATTAGAGATTACCTTTAAATGGGGCTTGGCCTATTAGCCGCTTTCAGCATAATTAGGTTCATTTATTAGCTCAAGCGATTTATTAAATTGTAACAACTATCTAAAATCAAGATGATCAAAACAACATTCATACTATGGGTTTTGCTCCCGGCACACTTCATAATTGAAGCGCAATCCACATTGGAGATACAGAATCTAAAGATTGACGACAATAGAGAAATTGTTGAAGTTAATTCAACAATAACAGCAACGCTTGAATTGGATCAACCACAACAAGTCGTATTGTTTGAGAAAGAAGATCAAAAATTAACAGGGGAATTCGAATTTGCCAGGAGTGGCAACAGAATTAAGCTTATTGTTAATTTATGGCTTAACCATAAAAATCAAGCGCTTAAAGCCAAACAAGAAAAATATGTGCAATTTATAAAGGAGTCAATTCCTGGAAATTTGCAGGGGTTCTATTCAAATCAATTTCTAATTGATAAAGCTAAACTGGAATACCTGTCAGTAAAATTCAACTTCAACTTCAACTATTAAATCATTAACCAATTTGTTATGACTAAAACTAAAATTACTACAGGGCTGTTAGCCATATCTTTTGTTACCATAATTGTTATGGGTTTTAAAACTACTCAGACTGATGAGGGTTATGAATGGCATCAAATGACCGCAATTGAATCAGTAATACCTGGCGGTATTGGCAGGAGCCGATTGATCGATATTGATACAGAGGGAGAAATGGAAGAAATTAAATTAGAGAACTTCTTTAGTCTTGGTGGTATCAATTTCGGTAATGTTCGAAACAATGATGAAGTAATTACTCAAAAAGTGGCCACGCTTACAAAAGATGGTTGGGAACTTTACAATGTAACAAGTGGTGTGTATTCCGGTACCAAAAATGGGAGTCAAGGTATTTTTATAACGAGATATTTATTTCGGCGGAAAAACTAAGGTTCAATATTGCCTCGTGTTGATTAACAATTGAGAGCCATTTGCTACTCGGCTTACTTCGAATTGTCATCAATAAAAAGAGGCCATCTTTTATAGGTGGCCTCTCGCATAAAAATTTTTAGGATATTAATTCAATTGATACTTGACGCTATTCATCAAATCATTCATCTTGACTTGGAGGGTATCTAACGATTTATATGCCTCGTCTTTCATCTTCTCCCACTGATCGTCAGTAATATCAGTTAGGTCTTCAGCCTTGTTAGAGAGTTTCCTTCGCTCTTCCCTAGCATCGCTCAAAACACTGTTAATTCTTTCTTTCGCTCCACCTTCAGCATTCTTTGCTTCTTTTTCGAGAGTGGCAATTTGCTCATCTGTTTGATCAATAAGGTTTTTCAATTTCTCTTTTAATTCTTCTCTACTCATTTCCATATTTTTTCGGTTTAAATATTTCTTTATAAGTAGTAGTGACAATACCATGCCATCTATGGAATTGTTGATTTGGGCATTGAAACGGACATTTCAAATGGGAAAGATGAGGCTAAGTGTAGAATTAAGGACGCTAATTGGGTCGATGCTGCAACACTAAGGATGATGATGCCATCATATTAGTCATATTCCCTAACTCAATACTTTTTCCTTACTGCCTTAAAGCCGTCGCTGCCAGCCTTAATCCATTTTTCACCAATGTAAGTCTCAGTTTTCCAGGCTATTGTATCCTGATGAAAAGGGGTGAATGTTTCGCGGTAAAGTCTAGTCCAACCACCCTCTTGTGGGTTTGGAATTGTTTTGTCGCCTTCAACATAATACACAGTGTAAAGCCTTTCCATACTACCATCAGCCAGCGGTTTATATTCACCTTCAAATAGCAAATCGCCATCATACTGATATTCCAACCAGACTATTTTTTTGGTCAGCGGGTTGTATGTTATCGTCCCCTCAGAAAACGGGATATTGTATTCATCTGAAATAATACCCGTGGTTGACTTGATTACCTTCTTTTGAGCGCCCCATTCAAAAGCAATTACCTGCAAATGGGCCATTTTAGGATTGTTGGTGGTCATGGGATGATTTAAAGGGGGAATCCAAATACCCATATAGTATTCGAGTGATTTTAAGGGCTCCTCAGGCATTTGAGCTTGCAATGCGGTGGGAATAATCAATACCAATAAAGAAGTGAGTAAACTTTTCATATGCTTTGGTTTCTGAGGTGAAACGGTTCCATTTTGACGCTGTTTTCTAAATTATGCCAATGCCGTTTTCATTAATGCGTTCTGTCTTCTATGTCATGTTAATTCGGTTGGTGCATAAAAAAGCAGTATGCATGGATATTCCCTTTAATTAACAGCCTTTTTTATGCAAAATGGTAAATTTTAAACGTCAACACCGATTCAAATAATGCCAACTGCTGAGCTGTAGACCTGTCGTGTGCAGGCATTAACCAGATTCAATAAAAATTCGATATAGCTTAGCTATGATTTGCCCTGAGAGATAAATCAGAGTGAATCAGGTTAACATGCCAAATGAAAAGGACTGAAGTATATTATCATATAATATTTTGGATTGTTTTTATGACCATTTTCACCTTTGTTGAAGGCGGCTATGGCAATCAATTTCAACAGGCTTTTTTTATTGAACTGGGCTTTTTGCCTTTCAGACTGGCGGTGGTTTATTACAATTATTTCGTTTTGCTGCCTAAGTTGTTAAAGACCCAGCGTGTCGGGTATTATATTCTAGCCACGTTGATGACGCTAATCGTTGCGAGTTTTGGACATCGGCTACTGGTTTTCAATTACCTCTACATAGTGCTATTTCCGGAATGGGATCAAGGCAGTTTTTGGGCCATTTATCAGTTTCTTCAATCTTTTATGATCATTATCACTCCCATGGTTTTTATAATAGGGTTCACTATCGGTTCTCGTTGGATATCATCAGAACGAAGGGCTGAATTGCTTGAAAGCGAAAAACTAAAAGTGGAGCTAAATTATCTTAGATCTCAAATCAACCCGCATTTTTTCTTCAACACCCTGAATAGCCTTTACGGTCTCGCTCAGGAAAAATCAGATAAAACCCCAGATGTTGTGTTGAAGCTGTCAAATCTTATGAATTACATTTTGTACGACGCCGAGAATGAAATGGTGGGCTTAGACTGGGAAATCGAATACATCAAGACTTATATCTCATTAGAACAAATAAGATATGGGGATCGATTTGTTGCAGATTTAGAAGTAGTAGGCAACCCGCAGGATTTCCAAATTCCGCCGTTGATATTTTTGCCATTTGTAGAGAATAGCTTCAAACATGGTATTAACCGTGATTCAGATGGAGCAAAACTTAAAATACGGTTTAGTTTGAAGGATGGGTCAATCGATTTTGAAGCGACCAATACCTTAGGATCGGGGAAGCCTGCTTCTAAAAATGGTGGGATTGGCATATTTAATGTAAAACGGCGATTAGACTTGATCTATTCTAACAGGTACTCCCTTGAATATGGCATTGACGGGGATGTTTGGCGGGTACATTTATTATTAAAGAACTGAGATGGAATTTAAGTGTTTGATAATTGATGATGAGCCAATTGCACAAGATATTATTTTCAGATATCTGCAGCTTTATCCTTCATTTACGGTGGTTGCCAAATGTAAAAACGCCAATGAAGCCAATCACATTTTAACAACCGAAGGGGTTCATCTCATCTTCCTGGATATCGAAATGCCGGGGATTGATGGCCTGTCCTTTGTAAAAACTTTAAAGCATCCCCCTAAAGTTATTATCACAACGGCCTACCGGGAATATGCCCTTGATGGGTATGACTTGAATGTAATTGACTATCTGCTCAAACCTATTTCGGAAGAGCGCTTCATGAAATCAATCAACCATTTTTTTGAAAGCCAACAGAATGAAGTTTCAAATGTGGACTACACATACATCAAGGCCGATAAAAAGATGGTGCAGGTGTTTTATGATGACATTTTATATATAGAGGGGCTTAGCAATTATGTAAAGGTGGTAACTAAACACACAACCATTATCAGCTATCATAAATTGAGTTATCTGGAGGCAATATTGCCAAAAGAATTATTTATAAGGGCTCACCGCTCATTTATAGTGGGCACCAAAAACATAAAAGCATTCACTACGGCGAATATTGAAATTGGAACAACCCAGCTGCCAATTGGTGGCATTTATAAAGACAAAGTCTTGGAATGGCTCAAGAAGTTTCAAACCTAGAATTCTTCTCGCTTATTCGGCTCTTTTCCATATCGAGACGCCGACACTTCTCCATTCTTCCTCTTCTTTCATTTTTTGGAACGATTCTGACCGCATCTCATTTTCTGATAGTATATAATGAATGTCCCTTGTCAAGTAAGTTACGCCCGCAGAAGTTGTTGACATAAAGGTGATATCTAAGTGCTGGCTCTCAAATATTTCAATTTTGCCTGTAGAGTGTTCGCCCCATGCAGTTCTTTGTACTAGGAAAATGTTGTTTTCTGATGGATTTATGTAATTCCATACTTCCATCAATTGCGTAGTATCACCATTGTTTCTCACACCATAAATATTACCAATAACCGATTCTTCTGATGACCAATTTTCAAAAGTCATTAAGAAAATATTGAAATTATCAGGGGCGCCATTGTTTTGTTCATTTGGCGATGACCAAACACCACCAACGGGGTGATTCAATAGTTCAATCAAGGAATTTTTCTGGGCACTCAGTTTGAATGTGCTGGTAAATAAAATGATAATCGTTACAACTTTGAAGAAGGATCTTTTCATAATTAATTATATCAATTGACTAAGGATCAAAATGGAATTTGTTGAGGTTCAAAACTTGGCGATAAATCGATTTATTAGGGTTTAGGTTTTTCGAATTATTCCAATTAGTGGATTTACTATTTGGATTTGCTCAAGTGGTATGTGAATTTAAGATAGAGGCTAAAAGCTTAATTCTCCCATCACTTACATTATCAAAGTGACATTTGACATATAACATCAGCCAGTTGAGATTAATAGTTAAATAGCGGATGGCTAATGATAAACATATGACGTTTTATCTATTTGAATGATTGTTCAAACTCAAATGTGCTATGCATTTATCAAGCCTCCTTAAAATCTCTATTCGTAAAGCGAAAAGAAACCCATTTAATTTCTTAGTTAACCTGATTAGTCTTGGTTTGGGGTTTACCACCTTGATTCTCGTTATCACCTATGTGGCACATGAAAATAGCTACGATAGTTTTCATCAGAATTATGAAAATATCTATCGGTTAACTGACCCCTGGGGAAGTGACGGTATTTATACAAGGCCGGCAATTTTGCCTAATCCGTGGGCACAATCCATTGCAATGGCATTTCCGGAAGTGGAGCAATATACCAGGGTGAATAAAAGGCTACGATTCAATCCATTATTGACTTATAATGAAGTTCGATCATTTGAAGATGGGTTTATCGAAGTTGATTCAACTTTTTTCGACATTTTTTCATTTAAATTGATTGCCGGAGATCCCGAAACGGCACTTAATAATCCCAGCGCCATCCTTCTAACTAAAGAAAAAGCACAGAAATATTTCGGGGATGAAAATCCGATGGGTCAGATCATGACCCTCAACAATAATGTTTCACTAACTGTAACTGGCATTTTGGAAGATATTCCATCGAACAGCCATATGCATTTCAACTTTGTACGCCCGATTACAAATCTGAATGAATTTAACTGGGTATACAGTTACTTCAAGCTATTGCCTGAAACCTCGCTGACACAACTTCAGGGCAAACTGATACCATTCCTAAAAGGGAGGTTTATGGAAAAATATTTTAATCAGGAATATAACCCGTTGTTTCAGCCATTGTCAGAAATTCACCTGAAGTCAAAACTCACTTACGAGTTCAAGCAAAATGGCAACACAGCACAACTCTACTTGTTGTTGTCACTTGGACTTGTAGTGATGCTTCTCGGGAGTATTAATTATATAAATATATCTACTGCTATGACATCTGACAGGGCGTTAGAATTTGGTATTAGAAAAACTTTCGGGGCTCCTAAGAAGCAACTTTTAATTCAGTCACTGTTCGAATCAATTCTAATCGCCCTGTCGGCAATATCTATTTCTATGTTGACAGCTTATTTAGTGCTACCGGGTTTTGGTTTGCTATTTAACAAAACACTTGATATGAGTTTTGTGCTCAATCATTTGGTCTACGCACTAATAATCGCCTTGGTAGTAGGCGTCCTCTCAGGCTTATACCCGGCAATGATCCTTTCGCGGTTAAAACCAAAAAGCACACTGGCCGGGAATTTTAAGTTGAGCAAAAAAGGTATTGGCTTTCGCAAGCTGCTGGTTGTAACTCAATTCACGTTATCGTTCATTTTAATATTTGGCACAATCGGCATTCTTAATCAGCTCAAATACGTCAATGAAATTGATGTGGGTTTTGATAGAGAACAAATAGTTAAGATAAATGGGCGAACCATAAATTTGGAGCAAAACGGAGATGCCTTAAAAACAAGATTTTTGTCATTGCCATCGGTTCAATCAGTTGGGTTTTCTCAGACGGTTCCCGGTGATTACAGCAATATGGCCAACATCGCTTTTAATTTTGAAGGCCGCATGGATGAAAGGGTTGCAATGCGCACCATTTTCGTCGATGAAGATTTTGTAGAAACCTTAGGCATTGAGATGGTTTCTGGGAGGAATTTTTCTGACGAAATTAAATCAGATTCCGCAGCCTTTGTTTTTAATGAATCAGCACTGAAAGTATTAGGGTGGGAATCTGCCATTAATAAAAAGTGCCGAATGACCATCGCAAATAGATTAGAGGGAAAAGTAATCGGGGTTATGAAGGATTTTAACTTCACCTCCCTCCATGAGGATATCGAACCATTAATGTTGGTACAATTGCCAGCTGCATTTAGAAAGGTATTAGTTAGGATAGATACCAGGCAAGATCTTACTAAAACGATTTCGGCATTGCAAAATGAGTGGAACGTTATGTATCCTAACCAACCCTTTGATTATCAATTTCTTGACCAGGATTTTGTTGAACTATATCAGGCAGATCAACTGTTTTTTAACGCATTTAGAATTTTGGCATTGATTGCCATTTTTTTGGCTTGTATTGGTCTTTATGGCATGATGATATTTGATATTAAAGCCCGGCTTAAGGAAATCGGAGTGCGGAAAGTGGTAGGCGCATCACTCATGCAAATAGTACTGTTGATCAATAAAAAAATCCTCGTTTTGCTGGTGTTCAGTGTAATTGTGGGTTTCCCAGTTGCTTATTTGCTTTTAGAGAACTGGTTGTCAAATTTTGCCTATCGGATGTCTATCAAACCGGAATTGTTCATAATATCCACTATCATCTTGCTTGTAGTGGCTATTGGCTCCGTCTTGTTTAAAGTTTATGAAGCTGCCAGGACTAACCCTGCAATTGTACTTAGAAACGAATAATCTACAAGTGAAGAGCTTGACTAAACCAACACCCGCATTTTCATGCGCTTCTTAAGGTCTTCCATTTTATGTCGGAAGTTGGCGTTGGTGTCAATCATGTCGTTGACCGATTGTACTGCATGAATCACAGTGCTGTGATCCCGGCCACCAAAATGGCTGCCAATTGATTTTAATGAATGGTTGGTGTAGTCTTTAGCGAAGTACATGGAGACCTGCCTTGCAATAACTACCTCTTTTTTACGGGTTTTAGCTTTAAGGTCGTCGGTTGGTACTTTAAAATAATCAGAAACCGTTTTTTGAATGTAGTCGATGCCAACCTCGCTGTCGATATCCCGCACAAGGTTTTTTAGGATTTGTTTCGCTAACTCAAGGTCGATTTCCCGGCGCATAAGCGATGCATGTGCCACCATCGATATTAATACACCCTCCAACTCACGAATATTGGTATCCACAGAGTAAGCAACATATTCCAAAACCTCATCAGGTATGTTAATGCCGTCGGCCTGAAGCTTCTTTGCAATAATTGCAACTCGTGTTTCAAAATCCGGATACTGTAAGTCCGCAGTTAATCCCCACTTAAACCTTGAAACCAATCGCTCTTGTAGGCCTCTGAGTTCAATTGGAGGACAGTCAGACGTCATGATTATCTGCTTGCCGTTTTGGTGTAAATGGTTGAATATGTGAAAGAATATTTCCTGGGTTTTTTCCTTGTCCCTGAAGAACTGCACATCATCCAGAATGAGCACATCAACATTTAAATAATAGTTAGAGAAATCCTGAACATTGTTGCTCTTGAGTGCATCAATAAATTGGTTAATGAATTTCTCTGAAGAGACATACAAAACAAACTTCCCGGGATGGTTTTCTTTGATTGAGTTTCCAATCGCCTGAACCAAATGGGTTTTGCCTAGACCCACACCTCCATAAATCATCAGAGGGTTAAATGATGTCACTCCAGGCTTCTTTGCCACGGCATACCCTGCCGACCTTGCAAGGCGGTTACAATCGCCTTCAATATAATTCTCAAAACCGTATTGTGAATTGAGGTTGCTGCTCTGATCATGTACCCCAATTCCTCTTAAAGAAAAGGGGTTGAAATCCTTGATACTGTTACCGTTATGTTTCGAAGAATGGTTGGCTGGGAAGTTAACAGACACCGCTTTATTGGTCTCATTTCCCCGATCTACGATCACAGAATATTCCAATCTTGCAGATGGGCCTAATTCCCGCGTAAGTGCTTGTTTGAGCAAATGAACGTAGTTGTCTTCCAACCATTCATAGAAGAACTGGCTAGGAACCTGAATAGTAAGTACCTGATCTTTAAGGTTTAAGGGATTGATTGGCTGAAACCACGTCTTGAAACTCTGCTCATTGACGTTTTTCTTTATAAAAAGCAAACAATTCTCCCAGACCTGCTGATACATAGGTAATAGTTTAAGGAAGCTAGTTGACCAGTTTTTAACCCTTTAGAATTAGAGGGGACATCAAAAGTGCCCAAAAAATTTTTAAGAAAAAAATGACTTTGGTCTTGACTTTTTTAAATCATATTATAATGAAAATGAGAGGCGATTTTATTTTAAATTTCTTTAAAAAATACAATTTTATATTCATCAAGTTAACCATGCAAAATTGAAGGTTTTTTGGTAAACATTGGCTTAATTCGGGAGCGTTATCTTTGCATTGCACAACATTAACTTAACATAAAATTCTGTGAGTCAAGCACTTGATTTTAGCCCCTTTGAGAAGCACTCTAAAGCTGACTGGATTGAGCAGGTGGGCCAACAACTAAAAGGTGAAAATCCACTTGAAAAACTTGCCTGGAAATACGATCCTGAAATTGGTGTAGCTCCAATTTACTTTCAAGAGGATTGTGAAGTTAGAAGGAGAGGCGGCACTCCAAATAGAGAGTCTAACTTCTGGAGAAATCTTCTATATCTTAAACCAACCTCAATAGATAATGCATTAATAGAAATTGAGCAACTTGATAAATTTTGCGATGGTACATTAATCGACTTATCAAATGTTAAGAAAAGCGAGTTGCCAGAACTGAGCAAACTTTTTCATCTGAAACGGGACGTAAGCTTTATTAATGCACCAGATGATATCCTGACCTATATTAATGAGTTACCTTTCGAAGATTGTTTTGGTAATCTGGGATTTAACCCGTTAAAGGAGGAGGCGACTATTAATGAGGGCTACATTGATTTTATACTGCAAACCAATAGTTATCACTCAGCTTTTAATACTGATGGTACGTGGTATGTAGAAAATGGGGCAAGCATTACTCAGGAGGTTGGAGCTACTATAGGATTATTAGTCGAGTACATTGATCAATTATCGAATGCAAAAATTGATCTGAGGAAATTAGTTGAGCATCTTGAGGTAACTACATCAATTACGCAGGACTTTTTTCATGAGATTGCAAAAATCAGAGCCTACCGAATATTGATCGCCAAGATTTTAGAAGAATTCAGCATTCAAGGAGAAATCAGGATTAATGTGAGAACGTCTGGTCGATATAAGTCTCATCTGGACCCGAACAACAATCTTATTAGGAATACAACGGAAGGTATGGCGGCCATTATTGGTGGATGTGATTCATTAACGATTTTGCCGTTCGAAAATTCGAACTTGATGTCGAAGCGGACAGCGCTCAACACATCTAATTTGCTTAAAGATGAAACTCATCTTTACAGGGTTGTAGATCCCTCCAATGGCTCTTATTACCTGGATAGTCTAACCCGCTCAATTGCAGAGGCAGCATGGAACTTTTTTCAAGAAATTGAAAGGCAGGGAGGATATATTAAATCCAAGAAGTCAGGTTGGATTGATCAGCAAATAAATTCAAATAGAGCAAGGCTTGAAGAACAGGCTGGTGCAAAGAAGATTTCATTAATCGGGGTCAATAAGCATCGCAAGGAAGGTGTAATTGAAGCAATAGATGATAACGATTTTAGACTGGCAAAACCATTTGAAAGGGAGGAGGCATCATGAGACCGGATTTCACTAAAATTAATTTTGAACCAACTAATTCTATCAAATCTCAACAAAGCCAAAGTTGGGACACCGCCGAAGGTATCGAGATAAAAGGGCATTTTGATGATGCAGATTTAGCGGAAGCAAAACACCTTGGGTTTAGTGCCGGATCAGTTCCCTTTTTACGTGGGCCATACGCAACCATGTATACTCAACGGCCCTGGACTATCAGACAGTATGCGGGGTTTTCAACTGCCGAAGAGTCAAATGCATTTTACAGGAGAAATCTCGAGGCTGGACAGAAAGGGCTGTCAGTTGCTTTCGACCTTCCGACACATCGTGGCTACGATTCTGACCATGAGCGAGTGGTTGGTGATGTAGGCAAGGCAGGGGTTGCCATCGATTCTATAGAAGACATGAAGATCCTGTTTGATCAAATCCCGTTAGATCAGATGTCTGTTTCTATGACCATGAATGGGGCGGTAATTCCGATTATGGCATTTTATATAGCCGCTGCTCATGAGCAGGGCGTTGAATCAGGGCAACTTTCAGGTACCATTCAAAACGATATTCTAAAGGAGTTCATGGTGCGGAATACATATATATATCCGCCAAAAGAATCGATGCGAATTGTAGCAGACATTTTCAGGTACACCTCTCAGAATATGCCTCGTTTCAATTCGATTAGCATTAGTGGTTATCATATGCATGAGGCCGGGGCACCAGCTGATCTTGAACTTGCCTACACGTTGGCTGACGGACTGGAATACGTCCGTACGGGTATCGAGGCCGGGTTGGATATTGATGACTTTGCTCCAAGGCTTAGTTTTTTCTGGGGGATAGGGATGAACCACTTCATGGAGGTTGCAAAAATGAGGGCTGCCAGAGTATTATGGGCGGCGATCATCAAACAATTTAATCCAAAGAAGGAAAAGTCAATGGCCCTCCGAACGCACAGCCAAACTTCTGGCTGGAGCTTAACAGAACAGGATCCTTATAACAATGTTGCCAGAACAACTATTGAGGCGATGTCGGCAGTTTTGGGTGGAACGCAGTCCTTACACACCAATGCACTTGATGAGGCCATCGCACTACCCACTGATTTTTCAGCGAGGATTGCGAGAAATACCCAGCTGATTTTGCAGGAAGAAACCAACATTACGAAAGTGGTTGACCCATGGGGCGGTTCATATTATGTAGAATATCTCACAGCCCAATTGATAGAAAAGGCCTGGGCTCATATTCAGGAAGTGGAGGAGTTAGGAGGCATGGCAAAGGCCATCGAATCTGGTTTGCCAAAAATGCGAATAGAGGAGGCGGCAACTAGAAAGCAAGCAAGAATTGACTCAGGAAAAGAGGTGATAGTGGGGGTTAACAAATACAAATCTAATGATGAGACAGAAATAGAGGTGCTGGACATCGACAATGCTAAGGTAAGACAGGGCCAGATAAAAAAATTGGATGCCTTAAAGGGTTCTAGAGATAGTCAAGAAGTTACGGCTGCGCTCAATAAGCTGGAGAAATGTGCGAAAACTGGTGATGGAAATTTGCTTGAGCTGGCTGTCGAAGCAGCTAAAAAAAGAGCTACTTTAGGTGAGATATCCATGGCATTGGAAGTGGTATTCGGTCGGCATCAGGCCGTTACCCAATCAATTTCGGGGGTTTACCAAAGGGAAGTGGAAAATAATGAGTCATATAAGCAGGCCAGGGGAATGGCTGATGAATTTGCCGAACAAGATGGACGTAGGCCTCGGATCCTTGTAGCTAAAATGGGCCAGGATGGGCATGATCGTGGATCAAAAATTATTGCCACCAGCTTCGCAGACCTCGGCTTTGATGTAGACCTCGGTCCATTGTTTCAGACCCCAAAAGAGGTTGCGAAACAAGCCATTGAAAATGATGTGCACATAGTTGGCATTTCAAGCCTTGCAGCTGGGCACAAATCTTTAATGCCTGAATTGGTGAAAGAGCTTAAGAATTATGGCCGGCCAGACATCATGGTGATAGTTGGCGGAGTAATTCCTAAGCAGGATTATCAATTTCTTAAGGATAACGGTGTCAGTTGCATTTTCGGTCCAGGCACTGTGATTGCAGAGGCGGCAATGGAGGTTTTGGAGAAATTATCAGCTTAGGGATTTAACTGACTTACCAATTGATTCCTTAACAACAGGCCATTCAAGGCCATCTACCAGAATCTTTAATTCGGTATGATCAGCATCCGCTTCCTCGAAATACGTCAATGATTTGACAACATGGAAAATACTTTCTTGTTCGTATTTTATTTTAAAAAAGTCTAACATTTCAGAAAGGTCAAATACCTTTAAAAGCTCAGCTAAATCAATGAAATCCCGCTTTTTTGCCCTTGATAAAATTGCCGCAAGTTTCATCGCAGCAATGTCTTCAAGTGATGTTATCGATATTTTTTCAAACCTTAGTGGTTGTTGAATTGCTTGATATTTATGACAAGCAAAATCGATTTTCACACCATTAATTGAGCCTTGGATCAGGTTCGTTCCAACGTTGCTGAATTGAACATTGTCAAATTCTTGATTCAGCAAATTCATCAACTGATCTGCGGAGAAATCAGTGCTGGAAAATAGATCAATATCGGTACTTATTCGGTGTCCACGTTGCAAGGCCAATGCTGTACCACCCACAAGTTGAAAGCCAACTAAGTATTCCTTCGTTGCAAGGGATTTTAATAGTGAAAGAGTGTCTGGTTGGATTGCTTGATACTGAAACATTTGAAGTCTTCAGGCTTGATGTCAAGGTAAGTTGCTAAAAAATACATTGACTTTTCTGACAGCTCATTATTTTCTACAACCTCGTTTTTTACCAGGTTTTTACCATAGAATTTAAGCATCAATAAGAATTGCTCAAAAGTGCCATAATCCACAACTCTTTGGATCACCAAATTGCGGTCGCGGTGTACATCAATGGATTCGAATTTAACGTCCCAGAAAAGATTTGGCGAGATGAAATCCATACCTCTAAGATACTGTTATTCTGCCTTCAGGCCTATGTTAAGTACATTCGGTTTTTATTTACTCACACCTCAAAGCCTCAACCGGGTTAGTCATTGCGGATTTAATTACCTGACTGCTCAGCACAAGGAGTGAAAGGATGAGCAAAACAAAAGCAGGAAGAAGTAGCAGAACCCATCCGATTTGAATCCTGAATGCATAACCCGAGAGCCACTGGTTCATTACATAGTATCCAAGAGGCATGGCTATGAGAATAGCCACAGCAACAATTTTCATGAAATCCTTTGACAAAACGATCATTATTTGTTGAATGCTTGCCCCTAATACTTTTCTTATCCCAATCTCTTTCACTTTTTGATTTACAGAAAAAGTAACAAGGCCGAATAAACCCAAACAAGCGATCACAATCATGAAAACAGTAAACAACCCGAAGACTTTTCCGAATTGCAAATCAGCTTGATATTGCCTGTCAAAATGGTCATCCAAAAAGAATGGTGACAAAACCGCTTGAGGGAACATTTCATCGTAAATGTTGCCAATCTCCTGAGTTTTATCCCGAAGCGCCCCCGACTGGAACACTTCTGCATTAAACCGAATCCCCGCATAATCCAATGTGCTTATGTCTGAGTCCATTACTAAATAAAATGGGTCGACTTCATTCCTTAAGCTATGATGATTGTAGTCCTTGATTACACCAATAATTTTGGTTTCGCCGGCGAACCATTTTATGGTTTGATCAAGTGCGGATTCCGGGGATTCCAATCCTAACATCTTAACAGTTTGCTCATTAATAATCATATGCTGATATCCATCATCATTGGTTGAAATCCCTTTTTTGAAATTCGATCCAGCCACAAATTCAATATCCATATGATCAATGAAGTGCTCATCTACTCTGAAATAATACGACACCATTTTTACATCAGCATCGCTTTTGAGGCCAATTTCAGTACTGCTGAGTTCAGCATCGCCAGAACCCGGCATAGCATCGGTGGCAGCAACCGAAGTAACCCCCGAAATTGCTCTCACTCGATTCAGGAAAGTTTCAACTTTTGTAGCTCTTAGTGAATCACCGGCTTCAAGCCTGGGAATGTTCACAACATATACCTGATTAGGGTCGAAGCCAAGTTCCTGATTCCTCATGAAACTTATTTGTTGATAAACAATTACTGCACCCATGATTGCAATCAGCGAAATAGTGAATTGCATGATTACAAGAAATTTCCTGAGGAATGTTCCTTTTTGGGTGGTAGATAATTTTTGTTTCAGACCTGAAATTGGCGAAAATGAAGAAAGGATTAAAGCTGGATAAACACCGATAACTAAAGATCCAATTATAAGGAATGCAATCCATGCAAATCCGATACTTGATAAAAGCAAAGAATCTAAGTTGATAGATTGACCTATCAGTGTTTCTGAGAAATTGGTAAAAACCTGCGCTATACTCAGACCTAATACAAAGGCCAACCCATTCACAACAAAGGATTCAATCAAAAATTTGCCAATAAGACTGCGTTGACTTGACCCCAAACATCGCCTGATTCCGACTTCTTTGGCCCTTTCAAGGGATTTGGCAGTAATTAGGTTGATGTAATTGATCCAGGCAAGCAATATGACCAAAATCCCTATGAATGTTAAGTATTTAATTGTGTCACCATCCGATGTTTTTACCAACTCAAAGGATCTTCCTGAATAAAGATGAATGTCAGTTAATCGTTCTGATTGAAAAAACACCCGGGGCTTATAAAAATCAGGAAGGTGGCTATCTCTTGCAGCCTCGATGGCCTTATCAACTGCAACGATATCCTCAGGTGAATTCAGCAAAATGTAGGTGAACCAGTTGTAGTTATTCCAGGTGTCTTTTTGGCCAAGTGTTGGATAAGATAAGAGTATTTCAAAGTCGAATGTGGAATTTTTGGGGAGGTCTTTGATGACAGCTTGCACTTGCTGTGGATAGCTGCCATACATGATCGATTTATTAACAGCTGATTGATTGCCAAAGTATTTTTTAGCAACCGACTCGGTGATCACGATTTGATTCGGAGCAACCAATAAACCTTCATCTGCACCTTCAATTATTTCAAAATCGAAAACGTTGAAAAGAGTAGAATCGACAATGTAGATATTGGGTTCCTCAAACTTGCTGCCTTCATACCTCAGTACAGTTTTTCGATTGCGGCGCATTCGCACCACACTTTCGACTTGAGGTATCTCATCATTAATTATTGTTGCTAAAGCATTGGGGGATGAAGCTTCATGCATCAATTCATCGGCTGATGCCCTGAAATCCGTGGCAATTCTGAATATCCTGTCTGCCTTCGAGTGATATTGATCGAAACTTAGCTCAAACGTGACATAACTACCAATAATGAGTGTAGAAGCTAACCCAATTGAAAGGCCCGCAACGTTCAGGATTGATGTGATTTTATCCCTTTTTACAGACCGACAAGCATTTATGAAATGATGTTTAAGCATATACTTTTTTTAACCTGCATTCGTCAAGTTTAATACCAATTAACATGTCATTGTAAATCAGCAGCTTAGCAAGAAACTAAAGTCATTTTTGAATCAAAATGAGACACAGCCTGTTTCAGCATAGAACGTCATCGCCATTCCACCAATCTGCCCCGCTCTTTATTCAGCATATTTTTTGGGATTGTTTCAAGGATTTCGGTTTTAAGCGCATTGATCAATTTACGTTTTAGGTTGGTCCGATGTGTAATCAGGCCAATTTCCCGTACGGGCCGGGGCTCTTTAAAATGTTTTATTCGTGAATGCTTCGCTTCCTCCAGATTAAATATGGCTAATTCTGGTAACAGGGTATACCCAAATTCCTGGTCAACGATATTTCTTAGCGTTTCCAGGCTACCGCTTTGAAAATTAATATGCCTCAGGCCCTTCGATTCGGAGTCAGCACAAATATTTACAGCCTGGTTTCTAAAGCAGTGACCTTCTTTTAATAGCCACATTTCTTTTAAATCCAGATCAGAGAAATTAACCTGGTTCTGATGGTTGAGCGGATGTGAAGTAGACATGTAAACTACAAAGGCTTCATAAAATAGCGGCGTTTCTTTAATCTGTTTATCAGCAATTGGCGTGGCAAGTATGGCTACATCCAAATGATCATTTTTAAGGTCATCAATGATTTGTTCAGACAGCAACTCCTTAATGGAAACATTAACGGATGGATACTTTTTTGTAAAATTCAGAATGAACAGTGGGAGGAGATAAGGGCTCAATGTAGGAATAATCCCAATCCTTAAATCGCCCATAATTTCGGTATTGTTCTCCTGAACAATGTCTTTGATTTGATTCAGGCCCATTAAAGATGACCTTGCATGTTCAATTAACTGAATGCCAACATCCGTTGGAACTACGGGCTTTTTGCTTCTGTCAAAAATGACCACGTCAAGCTCCTCTTCAAGCTTTTTAAGTTGCATACTCAATGTGGGCTGCGTCACATTGCATTTAGACGCAGCCAGGGCAAAATTACGGTATTCATCAACTGCGAGAACGTATTCTAATTGCGTAATGGTCATTATAGATATTTTCTATCAAATCATAAATATATTCAATTTGATTGATGATGATGATGGTTCTAATTTTATAAACTCAGATACAACTCAAAACAACTTCTATCATGGAAAACAACAATATGAATGGTGCGAATGGATGCCCTTTTCACGGGGGGCCAGTTAAGCACAGCGCCGGAAAAGGCACCTCTAATCGAGATTGGTGGCCAAACCAGCTTAATCTAAATATTCTTCGTCAAAACTCGAATTTATCAAACCCACTTGAAGGGGATTTTAACTATGCCGAAGCTTTCAAATCGTTGGATTTGAAGGCTGTCAAGAAAGATATTTTTGACTTAATGACTGATTCTCAGGATTGGTGGCCGGCAGATTATGGGCACTATGGACCATTATTTATCAGAATGGCCTGGCACAGTGCTGGCACATACCGTATTCATGATGGCCGCGGCGGTGGAGGCTCTGGAACTCAGCGCTTTGCCCCCTTAAACAGTTGGCCAGACAATGCTAACCTTGACAAAGCCAGGTTGCTGCTTTGGCCTGTAAAGAAAAAGTACGGAAACCGGTTGTCGTGGGCCGATCTAATGATCCTGGCTGGCAACTGTGCCCTCGAATCAATGGGCTTTAAGACTTTTGGTTTCGCAGGAGGCAGAGAAGATGTTTGGGAGCCGGAAGAAGATGTTTATTGGGGTTCAGAAACAGAGTGGTTGGGCGACAAAAGATATACTGGTGATAGAGAACTTGATAATCCACTTGGCGCCGTTCAAATGGGATTGATTTATGTGAACCCTCAGGGGCCAAATGGCAACCCTGACCCGATCAAGGCAGCTATTGACATCCGTGAAACATTTGGCCGCATGGCCATGAATGATGAAGAAACCGTGGCCCTAATCGCTGGTGGTCACACTTTTGGCAAAACGCATGGTGCAGCACCAGAAGACAACGTAGGCAGGGAACCTGCTGCAGCGGGTATTGAAGAACAAAGCCTTGGCTGGAAAAATGCCCATGGCACCGGCAAGGGTGGTGACACCATTACCAGCGGCCTGGAAGGTGCGTGGACTACTACCCCAACCAAATGGAGCAATAACTTTTTTGAGAACTTATTTGGCTATGAATGGGAGTTATCAAAAAGCCCTGCCGGGGCCCATCAATGGAAACCAAAAGATGGAGCTGGTGCTGGTTTAGTTCCGGATGCTCATGACGCTTCAAAAAAGCATGCACCTTTCATGTTGACTACAGACTTATCATTAAGGTTTGATCCGGAATATGAAAAAATCTCACGCAGGTTCTATGAAAACCCGGATCAATTTGCAGATGCTTTTGCGAAAGCATGGTACAAATTAACTCACAGGGATATGGGACCAAAGACAAGGTACCTTGGGCCTGAAGTTCCTTCAGAAAATTTGATCTGGCAAGATCCCATCCCAGCAGTTGATCATGAATTGGTGAATGACCAGGATATTGCATCACTGAAGGGCAAAATTCTTAACGCAGGATTAACGGTATCCGAATTGGTATCAACCGCATGGGCCTCTGCATCAACTTTTAGAGGATCTGATAAGCGTGGAGGTGCAAATGGTGGCCGCATCAGGCTTGCACCTCAGAAAGATTGGGAAGCAAATAATCCTGCGCAATTAGCTACAGTTCTTGAAAAACTTGGAAGCATTCAGAATGATTTCAACAGCGGCAGCAAAAAAGTTTCACTTGCGGACTTGATTGTTTTGGGTGGATGCGCAGCAGTTGAAAAGGCGGCAAAAGATGCCGGACAGAATTTAACAGTTCCATTTACACCAGGTCGCATGGATGCTTCAGCTGATCAAACCGATGTTGAGGCATTCGCAGTGCTAGAGCCAAGGGCTGACGGATTCAGAAATTATTTCAAACCTCAACATAAAGCCAAAGCAGAAGATTTATTGGTTGATAAAGCACAACTAATGACGCTTACAGCTCCAGAGATGACTGTTTTGCTTGGAGGTATGCGAGTGTTGGATACAAATTTTGATCAGTCAAAGCATGGGGTTTTTACTGATAAACCAGGTGCCCTGACAAATGACTATTTTAAAAATCTTTTGGATTTCGAAATCACATGGAAAGCAACCTCAGAAGCGGAGGATGTTTTCGAAGGCCGGGATCGCAAAACGGGTGATGTGAAGTGGACAGGCACCAGGGCAGACTTGATTTTCGGTTCCAACTCTGAGTTGAGGGCTGTAGCTGAAGTTTATGGTAGTTCAGATTCAGAAGAGCGATTTGTTAGAGACTTCGTAGCAGCCTGGAACAAGGTGATGAATCTGGACAGATTTGATATTGTATAGGTTTTAACTTCAATATATAATTGGTTTAAAAAGGGAGCACTTTGTGCTCCTTTTTTAGGTTAGGTTCATGTTTTTTTGAGTGTTTAACTCAACCTGCAATCCGTGGTTGTGCACATTTACACAGACAGCTAATTATATAAAACCCTTATGCCAGGGATTCCTGCCTGCCGAGGCGATGTAACATTTTAATGTGGGCCCAAATTGCCCCTACAAATGTTTTTTTGATATGATAGTTTATACCGAATTCTTCGGCTGTTTCTGCCACAATTACGGCAAGCTTCCGATAGTGATATTTTAGATCATAGTGTGGAGATCAACTTGAACATCAGCCTTGATTACAGAACACTACTAATGGTAGAAAATCTCGGATATTTTTTCAGCTGCCGTTGAAAGCTTTCTTATTTCTGACATAAATCAATTTGTGTTTGCTCTTGGGGGTTTCCCGCGGCTCAATTTCAAATTTTCCAATCGATTGAATAAGAGGGGTTAATTTCTCAAATCCATAGTTTCTTGAATCAAAATTGGGTTGCTTCTTCTGGATAAGGCTACCAACATCACCGAGAAACGCCCAACCTTCTTCATCCGACAAATCGCGGATGGAAGAAGTGATCAGTGCGATTTCACGCTTGCTTATTTTTTCGAAGCCCGGTCTGTTGTTTTCCTTCTTTTCTGTTTTATCCTCTGATTGATCCTGCAATATTTCGATATATATGAATTTGTCGCATGCGACTATGAAAGGGTTCGGTGTCTTTCTTTCTCCAATTCCTATAACCAGCATTCCGGCCTCCCTGAGCCTCGTGGCTAATTTGGTGAAGTCACTATCACTGGAAACCAGGCAAAAACCATTCACTTTGTTGCTGTATAGAATGTCCATGGCGTCAATGATCATCGCTGAGTCAGTGGCATTTTTTCCAGCTGTATAACCATATTGCTGGATCGGTGTAATGGCGTTTTCCAGAAGCAGGTTCTTCCATTTATTCAATCCTGGTCTGGTCCAATCACCATAAATCCTTTTAATTGTGGGATTGCCATATTTGGCAATTTCTTCCATCATCTCCTTCACTTTGGCAGATGGTATGTTGTCACCATCTATCAGGACGGCCATGTTGATGTTTTGACTCATTTCAATTGATTTACGAGATTGGTATAAACACGAATGTAGTTACACTGACATTAACTGAACATTTCCGGGGTAATGGTGTGCCAATTATTTCAATCAACATACTTCTTGATTATCTAAAATGGACTGTCAACCAGCCCTCTGTTGTTCATCAGAATTGGAGCCTTCTACCTCAAAAGTTTGTGATATCTTAACCTGGACCCTCGATTTGCGTGAATCTGATCTCCGCTTTACGACCATTAGACTTTGTATAAGTGATTAACTCATTGATTATCACCTCCCGATAGGTTCGTGTAAAATCATAGCCTACACTGCCGTCCCTGATTTCCATTCGCCAATTAAACTGCCCATTTTCTCTGAGGTCGTTCTGACATGACAATTACAATTACCTTTAAGAGTTTTCAAAAACCAACTTCTTAAATGAAACAAGTTTTCGTAATCTTATTACTGCTTGCAACAACAAAGGTCCATTCTCAAAAACTTGAATTAAGTACAAAATCTGATTCCGCTATTTATTACTACTACCAGGGCTGGGAACAAGTGCTTGATTATGGTCATTTCTCTAAATCAGAAGATGCTTATCGAAAAATGCACCAGCATGACCCTGAGTTTCTTGTAGGGTTAAGCCTCTTGGTCAGAATTACGATGGATACCTCAGAGCGTATTCAAATGCTAAGAAAAATTGAGCAGAATGCTAATGAGGTAAAAGGAGATGAGCGGCTTCTACTCAATCTTTTTACTGATTTGATTAAGCTTTATTCATATCGGGAGCGAGGATTAACCAAAAAATTGAATGCGCTGGCTGAAACCGCATATGACAATGCAGAATCAACTTTAGCACTTTTGGCGGAAAAATATCCAGATGACATTTATTACAAATCAGAATACATTGAATTTATTCATCGGAACTCTGGAGCACAAGCAGCACTTGACGCTTTGAGCAAACACTTTCCAGAACCTCCTCCATTCATGTTTGGGTATACCGCCCAGTTGCAATCAGAGTTGGGGCAATTTGATGAAGCCCTGAAAAGGGCCAAAGAATTTGAACAACTAATGAAGAACAAAGAAGCCCCATATGTCTTTATGGTTTATGCGAAAATCTATAAAGAGAAAGGTAACAATGACCAGGCTTTGGATTATGCACAAGAGGCCTTAAAAGTCGATCCTGGTCATATTTTGGCCAAAAGGATGGTTAATGAATTGTCATCAGATTAAAGCTGATTTGTTCCTTTGAAACTTGATTTCAACTTCCTTCTTAACCAAAGGATAAGCCCAAACAATTATCATGAATATCTCCTGAGATTGAGAAATCACTCATTGATCCTTAAAATGTCAATACATTTTTTTGATGAACTTGTAATCGTATGATAACCTACCGTAATTATCACAATCAGAAACTGGATAAGTAAGATGGATATGGGCAATTCAACACCGAGTGAAATGCGTTTTGTGAAATCATTGAGCCAGCCAGACATGATGAACATTGTTGCGGGCACTGCGATTAGGAAAGCAATAATTGCAAGCAGTATAAACTCTTTTTGTAGCAAAAGAATAATGCTATTGAGTGAAGCCCCGAGTACCTTTCGAATGCCTATCTCCCTGAGCCGCTGATTGGCTATGTTTGCCGATAAACCAAGTAGCCCTAGCATGGCTATGGCAACCGCAATCATAGAGCAGTATGTGAGTATTTCTGCAAATTTGAAATCAGCTTCATATTGTTCTAATATTTTTTCGTTCAAAAATTGATATTCGAATGGCCATTCCGGTGCCAGGACTTTCCATGTTTCTTGGAGGTGGTTCAATGCCGATTGGCGGTTAGGGCCATCAATTCGAACTGAAATATTGTTGAAGTTTTCATACTTAATTACAAGAGGGCGGACTTCTGTTCGTAAAGATTCGAAATGAAAATCTTCAATTACACCAACCACTTTTCCCTCAAATGAGCGGGTTGAGCCATTGTAAGCGATGCGTTTACCCAGACTGTTATCACCCCAACCAAAAACTTCTGCAGCTTTTTTATTGATAATGTAAGCACTCCTCGCCCTGTCTTCAAATTGATGGATCGCCGGATCAAACGGCACCCCTTCAATAATTTTCAGATCAAAAACCTTATCAAAATCAGAATCCAAATACCTAAAGGCTACGGACTGTGGCTCTTCAAAACCTTCTATTTCAAACATTGCTGAATTCCAGCCACCAAATATTGGATCAGATTGGCTAACAGAATGAACCGCAGGGTTTTTCAGGGCTTCACCCTTAAAAATCTCATAATTCTCAGCAATAGACATCCGGGATTTCAAAACAACAATTCGATCCTGCTCATAACCGAGATCGGAATTTTTTACCAGCTCCATTTGCTGATAAACAATTCCAACGCACATCATCAAGGCGATTGAAACAATAAACTGTAGCAACACTGAATATTTGCGAACGTTCTGCTTTCTAAAGACCGAAGAATTACCTGAAAGGCTTGACACCACATTAAGTGAGGACATAATTATGGATGGATATATTCCGGCTAATAATCCCAGAAGCAAACCACCGAGTAGGTACATGCTTAGCATCTCAATACTCCAGAGATGGGCGGGATTAATTTCTGTACCTAATAGATTATTAAAATAAGGGGACATGAAATAGGCCATAAGGATGCCCATTAAAACTGAAAAATATATTTGGAGTAGCACTTCAATCAAGAATTGACCAGTCAGCACCGATTTAGAAGCACCAAATGATTTCCTGATCCCTACTTCCCGCACCCGTTTGGTAAATTCTGATGTGGTGAGGTTTAAAAAATTAAGACTGCAGGCCAACAATATTATCGCTGCTATTACCGAGATAGCTTGCAATTGTGCTTTATTCGTTCCAACTTTTATTTCACCTCTTTGAGGGTTGAGATGAATCTCCAAGAGATTTTGAGGCACATAAGAATAGGTGTCGGCGAATTGGGGGAAATGCTCATTGATTATTGCAGGAAGTTGCTTTTCAAATGAATCCAGGCTTTTGCTGGATTGCAGCAAAACGTATGTCCAAAATAGGCTGGAGCTCCAGGCGTTTTGAATATCAGGCCCACCCACATCTACCCAATAGTTCCTGAATGTTTCTGTTGATATTAAAAAATTGAAATGGAAGTGTGATGTTTTTGGAAGTTCATTAATGATGCCTGCAACATGCAGTTTTAATGTATTCTGAAATAAAAATTGTTTCCCAATTGGGTTTGCATTGCCAAAATACTTCTGGGCAATTTCTTCAGTAATCACTATGGTATTCGGGGTCTCAAGAATAGTCTTCAAATCCCCTGATTTTAGGGTGATGTCAAATACATCGCCAATAGATGGATCACTTGCAAAGAATAATTCTTCACTAAAAACCTCGTTTTCGTATTGAATAACGGGATCAGGAAATAACCCCTGAAACGCAAAAAGCCGCACCACTTCCTCTACCTCACTAAATTTCTTGAATTCATCCCCTACAGGAAACGGAATTTTAGCAAACTGACTATTATCCCCGCGGTCAACCAGTTTATCATTGATTCTATAAACCCTGTCTGCCTTATTGTGAAACGTATCAAAGTTTGTTTCATGGCGTAGCATAGATACCACCAGAATGACTACGCTTACGCCAACAGCCAAGCCTCCAATATTTATGAATGAGATGCCTGGGGACTGCTGGATTTTTCTCATCCCAATTTTCAAATAGTTTCGCAATAGGGTGAGTGGAGCAATAGAAGACATTGTGTCCTTTTGAAGGTCTGAATAATAGCCAAGATCTTTTAGTGCTCTGGCATGTGCCTCCTGAAAATTATATCCATCATTTAGCAGGCACTCCACAGCCTGGCAGAGGTGATCCAACAAATCCTCCTCCAATGCTTCATAGGTAATCCCTTTTTTAAGCAGGTCGTTTTTAATGTAGTCTATCTGACTATTTTTTAATCGGATCATATCAAGCAGTTTGTGGCCGTAATAGCTGGATCATCGTTCTGGCGAAACGCATAAACTCTTCTACACGCTCCGTTGCAATATCTTTTCCGGCATTTGTTATGGTGTAGTACCTTCTCACCCTTTTGCCGTTTTTCACCCGTTCAACTGAAACGAGGCCATCCGATTCAAGTTTGTGGAGCAGGGGGTATATAGAGCCATACGGGATGGATATATCGCCTTCTGATACATCTTTTACTTTCTGGATGAGTTCATAACCATACAGTCGATCATTTTCCGATAGAAGCTTAAGAACAATCGTTTCAAAAGTACCTTTTAGTAGTTGTGAAGAATACATAGTATATA
Source organism: Cyclobacteriaceae bacterium (assembly GCA_040222875.1). Lineage (GTDB taxonomy): Bacteria > Bacteroidota > Bacteroidia > Cytophagales > Cyclobacteriaceae > JAJCYL01. The sequence continues at coordinate 504,606 of JAVKCG010000053.1, forward strand.
AAGATATATTCCAATACAATATATTCAAACCCCTGATGTAGAAAACTGACGTTCCTCATATTAATCTTTGGTTAATCAATTGTAAGAACCTTTAATCATCGCTTCCTTTGTAACTCAATTGGGAGTTATGGAAATATTAGAATTTAATCGGCCTAAGTTGGCTGACATTAAAAAAGCTCAGCAAAGGGTATCCAGATACACACATCATACGCCAGTACTGACTTCAGAAAGCATCAATGAATACACTGGTATTGAAATTCATTTTAAGTGCGAAAATTTTCAAAAAGTTGGTGCCTTTAAAATGCGAGGGGCGACCAACGCAATATTGGCCCTTCATCCGGAAGAACGTACTAGTGGAGTGGCAACACATTCATCTGGCAACCATGCTCAGGCAGTAGCGTTAGCTGCGAGACTTACAGGCATCAAGGCCTATATTGTAATGCCAAAAGGGTCACCGAAGGTCAAGCAAGAGGCTGTAAAAGGATATGGAGCCGAAGTGATCATGTGCGAAAATAATTTGGTAGCCAGGGAAGAAACACTTCAGGAAGTTGTTACCAAAACCGGGGCGCATTTCATACCTCCATATGATGACTACGACGTAATTTGTGGGCAAGCGACTGCTGCAAAAGAACTTATTGAGGATGTTGAAGATTTGGATGCCATTATCACATCGGTGGGTGGTGGTGGCCTTCTGGCTGGTACCGCATTAGCTGCCAACTTGCTTTCACCAAATCTGAAAGTATATGCCGGAGAACCGAAGAATGCTGATGACGCCTACCAATCCTTTAAGTCTGGTGTAAGACAGCCCGTAGATTCACCACAAACTATTGCCGATGGATTGCGAACTTCTTTAGGCGAAAGAAATTTCGACATTATAAAAGATTTGGTAATTGACATATTCACTGTTGAAGAGGCAGAAATTGTTTTTGCGATGCGCCTTATCTGGGAACGCATGAAGATTATAGTTGAACCCTCAAGTGCGGTTGCTCTTGCGGCGCTTATTAAACAAAAAGAGTTATTTCAGGCTAAAAAAGTAGGCCTCATCCTCACTGGAGGCAATGTAGACCTTGAAAACCTTCCATTTTAGCTTACGGTGACTACGCATTTCTAATTATTACAATTTACCATTCACTCGGTATTGAGCCGAGAAAACCGCGAGTTTACCTTCATGTTTAAATTGAAAAACTATGAAGGCTTTACCAATCGCACTGTTGATAATAATTTTTGCATTGCCGGTTTTTGCTCAAAATAAGCTGGCTTCCATTCCTTATAATAAGGGTAAATCCCTCTATGATGAGGACGACTATGAGGGGGCAATCCCTAAGTTTAAGCTGGCTTTAAAGGCCGATAAAAATTGTGAAGATTGCATCTACTATCTGGGTTTAAGTTATCGCTACAATGGTGATAACGCTGAAGCAATTGAACAATTTGAGGCACTAGAGGGTATCAATCCTGATTATTGGGGATGGTTTTATTATGAAGCAGGAAGGGCTAACAATAACCTGGGACAGTTTGCAGAGGCTGTTCCGTGGTTTGAGAAATTCATGGCGAACTATCCTAATACACCTAATAAGCAACTTTTTCATCATCAAGCAAAATACCTGAAAGAATATGCCCTTGGCCGGATTGAGCTAGAAAAGCAGCCGATGACCATGTCAGAACCAACGCTTTTCAGCAATGGGATTAACAGTGCATGGGACGATTATATGCCAGCCACCAACCCAACAGGAAGAATTTTATATTTTACCAGTACCAGAAAAGGTGGATTTGCACCTGATGACGACACCGATGATGAGGGTGATGAAGACCTTTATAAAATCACGATGGGAAGTGATGGCACATGGAGTAGCCCCGAATTGCTGCCTGCTCCTTTAAACTCAAGCAGCAACGAAGGTGCCCCGGCGTTTTCGGCAGATGGACAAACAATGGTATTTACCGCATGCGGTAGGGATGAAGGGATCGGTAGCTGTGACATTTATACGGCCACGTTGGATGGCAGCACCTGGACTCCCCAAAACCTTGGAGATGTTGTTAATTCTGATGATTGGGACAGCCAGCCATCGATCTCTGCTGATGGCAGCCGCATATTTTTTACCTCAGAAAGAGACGGTGGGTATGGCAGCTCAGATATTTACTATATCGAAAGAAACCCAATGGGGGATTGGGGGGTGCCTGTAAACCTTGGGGCAATGATTAATACGCCTTTCAACGATAACTCACCTTTCATTTCACCAGATGGCAAAACCTTGTACTTCTCCTCAAGTGGGCATCCAGGTTTTGGCGGATCTGACCTTTTTAGGTCAGTCTTTGAAAACGGCCGATGGTCAAAGCCTGTCAACATGGGCAAACCTTTAAATACTGAAGCTAATGATAGGTATTTCACTATCGGGGGATCAGGGGAGGTTGCATATTTTGCTTCAGCTAAAAGTGGCGTTTTGAACTTATACCAAATTGATGTACCGGAAGAGTTAAGGCCGACTCCAACGGTTGTGGTTTCGGGTGTTGTGACAGACGCCAAGAACGATAAAAAGTTAGGTGCCTGGGTATTGGTAGAGGATATTGAGAGTGGGGAATTGATTGCAACAGGTAAAAGCAATTCAGTAACCGGTGAATATGCTGTGGTATTGCCTGCTGGCAGAAACTATAGTGTATCAGCCAACCGGGAGGCATACTTTTTCTATTCACAGAATTTCGATGTGCCAGCAACAGCTAGATATCAGGAAATCACAAAAGACATTCCACTAAGACCTATTGAAAAAGGTGCAAAGGTGGTTTTGAACAACATATTTTTCGATACCGGCAAATCCACCTTGAGATCAGAAAGCCGGGTGGAGTTGAATAAAGCTGTGGATTTGATGAAAACCAATCCAAGCATGGTGATTGAAGTCGGTGGTCATACAGATAATGTTGGCAATGACGATTCGAACATGAAATTGAGCCATGCCAGGGCTAAATCTGTAATGGACTACTTGACACAAGGGGGTATTGCTGCCTCTAGATTGCAAGCAAAAGGTTACGGCGAAAACAATCCAATTGCGACCAATGATACAGATGAAGGCCGCCAGGCAAACAGAAGAACCGAGTTCGTAATTCTGGAATTCTAAAATAAATGATCGGTTAAATCAGGTTTAGATTAAAAACGGTGATTGTAACCCAAAAGGCCCTAACAGTAGTTGGGGTCTTTTATTTTTTAATTACACACCAGTTAAATAAAGTCTCTTTAGTACAGTATGCTTTTTACCTTACTTTCGAATTTAAATCTAACCACAACCGAATGATTACCAGATTTCTTTTATTCGTTTTACTGACTCCACTGGCAGTAATTGCCCAAAATCAAAACATCCCAGACATTTTGCCCATGCGTGAAAGGGCAGTGGTCATTGATTCTTGGCTTGAAGAGCGCATGGAAACTGTGTTGCCTGATTTAATGCGCCAGACTGGAATTGATATGTGGCTCATTATTTCCAGGGAGTACAATGAGGATCCCGTCATCAAGACATTCCTTCCATCAACATGGCATGCGGCCAGACGAACGACTATGTTATTAATTTATGATCCGGGTGAAGACAAGAAGCTGGAGTCCTTTGCCATGGCGAGGTACAACGTTGGTAATATTTTTCAGAAGGCCTGGAACAAAGCAATCCAACCAGATCAATGGAAGGCCCTTTCGAGGATTATTCAGGAAAAGAACCCTAAAAAAATCGGAGTTAACAAATCTGAAACATATGCACTCGCCGATGGAATATCAGCAACAGAATATGAGCTCTTAATGGATAATTTACCAGGTGATTTTCAGAAACGGGTTGTATCTGCGGAAGACTTGGCTGTGGGCTGGCTTGAGACCCGTTCCGAAAGTGAAATGGCATCTTATCAGCACATTGTTCGAATTGCTCATGAAGTCATAAAGGAGGGGTTTTCTGATAAAGTAATAACTCCGGGAATAACCACTACAGACGATGTTGTCTGGTGGTTTAGGGAGAGAATCAGGGAATTGAAATTACAAACGTGGTTCCACACCTCAGTTTCCATCCAACGGGGCGACAATGAATCATTTGAGCATCTTAGGGCGTTTTCTGAGCGGCCCCAGGATCAGGTAATATATCCTGGAGATCTGCTACATGTAGATTTTGGGATTACTTATTTGAGATTGAATACTGACACTCAGCAGCATGCATATATTCTGAAACCTGGTGAAACTGATGCACCGGAGTATCTTAAAAAGGCCCTTGCTAACAGCAATAGGGTTCAGGATATACTCATTGAAAATATAGAGTTGGGGCGCACTGGGAATGAAATTTTGGCCGGTGCATTGGCGCAGTGCAAAACTGAAGGGTTAAAAGGCGTGATCTACACACATCCGATCGGCTTCCATGGCCATGCCGCCGGTACCACCATCGGTATGTGGGACATGCAGGATGGGGTGCCAGGTACAGGCGATCATAAAATGGCTTATAAAACAGCATATTCGATTGAGCTCAATTCAAGCACTTATGTGGAAGAATGGAAAAAAGATGTAAGAGTGATGCTTGAGGAAGATGGCTATTATGACGAAACTGGGTTTAGGTACATCGATGGCCGCCAAAAGGATTTTATCTTAATAGGTAAGCATTTAAAGCATAACGGTAATTGATCCAGCCCCTAAGTTGTTAATCAGAGGATGAGTCTCAAAATGTAAATGAGACCAGAAATCGAATAAATCAACGCGGGGGATTAATTTTCGAACTGTTTCTTGGGTAGTCAAACAAAAAAAGTGATACCCATGAAACTTGCGAGTTATTTCAAAATTTCCGCCTTGTGTGTTGTACTATTTTCAGTTGGTTGCAACAATGGTGATGATGTTGGAGAGCCCCTGACCACCAAGGTCTTATTTTTCAATGCCATTCCTGATGTTAATTCCATAACCATTCAAGTGGATGGACAAGCGCTCACAAATGTTTCGTACAGCGCTAATTCTAATTATTTCGATATAGAAACTGGAATTAGATCCCTCTCAATTCTTGATACTTCAAGTGATGAAATACTGTTAGATGCAGATTTTAATCTGGTATTGGCAAATAGTCATAGTTCGCTGTTTCTTGCAGGTTCGAGGTCCGATGTTCGCTTTGCAATTGAGATTGATGAGATTTTAGGTGATGGCTCTGCTGAAGGCACAACGGTCCGGTTTTCAAGTTTGAGAATGGTTCATTTATTGAATGATGAACCCGATGCCCTACAGCCCTTGGCAGCTGGTTATTTTAATGGTGCAATGATTAATTATCTTGATCCAACGGGTTGGTTTTCCGATGCCAATCCTGCAAGCTTTCCCTGGAATTTCGCAAACAGTGCAGGGGATACATTGGTAACCTACCAATATGTCCAAAAACCAGATTTAACGAGATCCATAGTTGTGTTGGGCAATGTTGCCAATAATAGCATTGGGGTCAGGGAGCTGGTTCACGATACCGTTGGCAATTTATAATTGAAATGGCCATCGGCGATGTGGACTTAAACAAATTTGTTTGGTAGAAGAGTTGTTGAAGAGACATTATTATCGGTACATAATATCATTTTTTCACATTTCATTTTAAGGTTTATTTTTGGCGTCCTAAAATAAAAATAAATCGACATGAACATTCCCTCGGATTTACTTTATACGAAAGACCACGAATGGATTAAAATTGATGGTGATATAGCCACGGTTGGCATCACAGATTTTGCCCAAAGAGAACTAGGTGACATAGTTTATGTGGAAATAGAGACCGAGGGAGAAACAGTGAACCACGGAGAAGTTTTCGGAACCGTAGAAGCCGTCAAAACGGTTTCAGACCTCTTTATGCCGCTTTCAGGTGAGGTATCTGAAAAAAACGGTGAACTTGAAAATAAGCCTGAACTGGTAAATGAAGATCCATATGGCGATGGCTGGATGATTAAAATAAAATTCAGTGATGAGTCAGAGAAAAATGATCTTCTGAGCGCCGATGCTTATAAGGAGCTTGTTGGTTGAGCAACAGGTTTCCATTCATAATAGGATTTATAGTGTGGTTAACTTTAATCACATCTGCCTTATTAGCACCCGCAGGAAATGAGCCTTATTTCGAATTTTTAAAGTGGCCTTATGTTGATAAGATTGTCCACCTGGGTTGCTTCACAATTTTAGCTTTTTTAATGGCGGGCGCTACAAAAATGTGGCTTTCCAAAAAATGGTGGATTATAGTGTCAGTAGGTTCATTTTATGGCCTTTTAATCGAGTGGTTGCAAATTGCGATACCTGGCAGGTCTTTTGAGTGGCAGGATTGGGTTGCAGACACCATGGGGGCAGTTATAGGATGTTTTGCATTTATGCTGTTATACCAACGAAAAGGCTGAGAAACATTGGACTAATAGCTTAAAGATTTTTACATTTGATATACTTTATAACTAAAATTTTAGGAGATGGAATTAAAGAAGAATCCAGACATTGACCTCTCAAAAAAAACAGGAATGTTTTTTAACATTGGTTTGACAGTCAGCCTTCTGCTAGTCATCACCGCTTTTGAGTGGAAATTTTATGATGATGGTTCGTTGGTTGATTTAGGGCAGGTTGATGATAATTTTGAAGACCTGATGGAGATACCTCCAACTGAGCAGCCACCACCCCCACCACCTAAAATCCAGTTACCTCAAATTATTGAAGTTCCTGACGAGGAGGAAATTGAAGAAGAAATTGAAGTGGAGCTTGATGTTGAAATCACGGAAGAAACTGTGATTGAAGACATCGTTTTTGAGGAAGCACCAGAAGAAGAAGTTGCTGATGAAATTTTCACGATTGTTGAAGACCAGCCAGAACCTAAGGGTGGCATGGGCGCCTTCTATCAATATGTTTCCAAGAACTTGAACTATCCTAACCAGGCCAGGAGAATGGGCATTGAAGGGAAAGTGTTCGTTCAATTTGTAGTTGATAAAGATGGAACCCTTCGGGATGTTCAGGCAGTAAAAGGTATTGGAGCAGGATGTGATGAAGAAGCTGTTAGGGTAATTTCTGGGGCTCCTAAATGGAAGCCTGGTAAACAGCGAGGCAAGCCAGTTAAAGTTAGAATGATTTTACCAATCACGTTTAAATTAGGATAACTGTAAGGTTAAAAAATATCAACCCCGGCAGCAATGTCGGGGTTTTTTTGTCAAATCACATTCAGTAGCTGCTCTCTTATTTTTTCCAACTCTTCTTTCATTTCCACTACCAAATGTTGAATGATTGCATGGTTGGCCTTTGAACCGATCGTGTTTATTTCCCTTCCGATTTCCTGAGTAATAAACCCAAGCTTTTTCCCTTGTGAAGAATCAGAATTAAGTGTTTTGATGAAGTAATCAAGGTGGCTCTGTAACCGCACCTTTTCTTCATTTATATCCAACTTTTCAAGAAAGTAGATCACCTCTTGCTCAAACCTGTTTTTGTCAATATTTTCTTTACCAATATGTTCTTCCAGGTTATTACCAATTCTCTTCTTGATAGAATCGATCCTGTCGGGGTCAGCTTTTTTTACCTCGGTGAGTTTTGATTCAATTGTTTTTATGGATGATTCTAGTGATGGCTTCAAGCTATTACCCTCGGCCACTCTATGATTGTCGCAATTGTTGATCGCTTCTTGAATTAAACTCTTTAACCTTGACCAGGTATTTTCATCTGGCCGTTGCTGAGAACTGCTAATTACATCAGGCATTTGCAGCACAGCATTTGCCAGATTGCTTTCCGTCTCGCCGGCAAGCGATTTTAACTTCGTGTAGAACGACTTAAAAAGTGGCTCATTTATAGTGCTTGTAGCTATAGGTTCAGCACTTTCAAAATCTATTGTAAGGTTAACCTTGCCCCTTTGTAAGGCTTCACTTACCATAGTTTTCACTTCAAATTCCTTATCAGAAAATTCTTTTGGCAGCTTGATAAGGGCATCCAAATATTTAGAATTTAGTGTTTTTACTTCAACCTGAATTTTGAGTCCGTCTCCATCAAAATTAGAGCGTCCATACCCCGTCATAGACTTTATCATATCATCAAGATTAACGAGAATTGTGGGTAACTACAAAATGGACCTGAAGGTTATGGGTTTAATGCAATGAGTATTGCGAAACTTAAAATTCGTGTCCGATAGTGAGGAAGAATTTCAATTTGCCAACTTCAAAATCTTCAATGGGCTTTGCAAAATCAAACTTTAAGTAATAGCCTAGCATAACCGTACGCAAGCCAAAACCAAAGCTTGTGAGCCAGGGGCTTTGCGAATTCCTAAAAGTTGCTTCGAACGCATCTCTTCTGATGGTTTGGGTGTTAACCGCATTTTCTCTATTAAATGGTGATACGCCAGTCCATGCTGAACCAATGTCATAAAAGCCAATGAGCATAAAGTTTCTAAGAAAATTAGATTGAATGGGCCCTCTGACCAAATAGCGGATAATCGGCACACGTAATTCTGCATTAAATGCGAGTACGTTTTTACCATTGAGCTTATTGTAATTATAACCTCTTAAGGGAATGAATTGATGAAACAACAGATTACTGTTATTAAATCCGGTTGTAGCAAGCAGCGGGTCATTGTCACCATCATTGTCTGTTTGTTTCAGCAACCAGTTATCCATACCACCCAACAAAAACTGGGGGGTCTGGTCACCGAGATACTTGCCGTAATAGCCCCTCACCGCAAGGGTTAATTCCCGGTGTATTTTTTGGTGATGTCTGATATCTGCAAAGAAATTTGTGAAACCATTGGTTCTTGCAGTGATGCCTGACCATTGATGAAGACCAGCCCTCGCCCGGGTTCCCTCATAAATATTTAATCCCTTAGTGATTGAATTATCAAAAACGATTTCAGCCCTAAACCCGGCATAATAGTCCCTTTCGTCGGGGGTAGGGGCGAACCCCCTGCTTACTAATACTGGATTTGCCTCGAGGTAGCGGGTATTAGCTAAGAAGGGTAAAAATGAAATTCTGGTGGTGGTATTTAACGGAAGCTGAGCGCCAAATTCAAACTTATTAAGAATATACTTTTGGTTTGTTTCTGTGTCTAAATCGGGATCAGAATCAGGAACCCGATACCAAAGCGATTTGCGGTCATACCTCACTTTGAGGTCCAGTTTATATTTCAGTAGCTCATACTCCCCAAAAAAGTCGCCACTTCTTAAATCGGATATTGCCAGAACACCACCATAAAATCGTTGATCTTCAAGCATATCATTCATCTGGGTTTCCAGTAATATGCCAAACCCTCTTAATTGATCAATTACAAAGGAGGTGACTATGTTCTCTGCATGATAGCGGGTTTCATAAGCTACCGGGCCAATAATTTCAGCTTCCGTTTCAGCCTGCATAAAATTGGACAAGAAGGATTCGGTTTGAACTTCTTCATCATCTTCAAAGATGTAATTCTCTGTATCAATCAAGTCATCAAGGCTCAAATCTGATGTGGAGTCATTCGAAAATGGAATCAAAAAATCGTTGAGGTCACTAACAGTTGTATCTTCTTCAATATCAATTGGGGCTGTTTCCCGGTTTTTTAATCTATCCGAAACAAATTTTGCCTGCTGTAAATCTTGCCGCAAGGTTTGTGGTGTGAAAATGCTCTTTCCCTTGTCAAACGTATCAGAATAGTAGAGCCTTGGACTCCCCTCATGAAGCATTATAAAGGCCAGCCCATCACCCGCAGGGATTAAATCATAGTCAGTTAGTGAGGTATTATAGTTGGAAACCTGATCAAAAACGTTGTCAGAAACCACGTATCGATAAATGTTTGTAATTCCTTTTTGATCGCTGAGGTAGAAAATGGTGTTACTGTCAATCGGTTTTGGTTTGGTGTCCTTACTCAGCGTATTGGTTAGCCTGGCAACAACTGTTTCTGTAGTATCAAGGTCATACAAAAACAGGTTGAAGTTCTGGCTTATTTTATCGAATGTGTCATTCTGAACCTGTAACGAATCGGAAACACGGTTTGAGCTAAAAACTACGGCGTCAGTTCCGGGTAAAAATTGAGGGTTGACATCATCGTAGATGTCATCCGTAAGCCTTCTCACAGCGTTTCTTCTCATACTTAGAAGAAAAAGATCGTTGCGGCCTTCCACATCGGCACTTATTACTGCCAGGTTACCATTGCTGTTGAAGCCAATGTCTTTGATTTGGGTAAACCGCTGCATTGGTTTGCTGATAAGCAGTTTGTTTTCGAGGCTGTATTGGCTGAGGCGATAGTAACCTTTGTAAACATCAATAATTGCGAGGGTAGTCTCGTTTATCCATGAAATAATTGGGATGTCTTCGTCAACCTCCTGATTAATGAGCCTAAAACCATTGACTAAAATTTTATTCTCCTTACCGGTTTCAAGGTTTCTCATCATAACCTTGTAGCGTCCACGGTCATTGACTGTATAAGCAAGGTGTTTGGAGTCAGGACTAATTTTGATATGATTAAATTGTAGCTCTCCGACCCGTTTTATAATCTCAGCATCTTCATTTGGGGAAATATAATTATCGCTAATGGTGGTAGAGTTATTCATATAATAAGACTGCCAATCAGCTAAAAAACGCCGAAATGGGACACCCAGTGTACTGGCTATGCTGTTTTCCTCATTTCTGATAATCCTTGTGAGATTGAGTACATTAGAAATATTGCTTCGGCCAAATTTCAGACCGATATAATTCCAGATTGATTGACCGATAATTTTGGCTTCATCCCCGGACAATCTTTTGAGCTTTCTGAATTTTTCGTTTTGGAAGTAGTCCCGCATGAAGTCATCCATCCTTACATCCCAGCCATAGGCAATGTATAAAGCTGCCCCATCCATAAACCAATCTGGGAGACTAAGTAAATAGGCACTTTGAAACATGTCAGAAAGGCTACCACCAAACATCATATCATTAACCAGAAGCTTGGTGGTTTTAAATATCAACTCTTCCTTAAAGGCAGCCATAGTTCCGGGATGGGCTATCTCAACCTGTAACTTTATGAAATTAGTTTGACCACCTATTGTATAAGGAACCTCATAAAGGCCTTTATTGCTTTGTTGTAGATCAGCCGCAGAATTGTAAAGGAAAATCTTGGTTTTGGCATATGGTGCATATCCAAGAATATCAGTGATTCGATTGAATTCCTCTTCCATGAATTCAGCGGCTAACCTTGCATTTTCTTCGCCTCCATCATAGAAGTAAATGTCAAAGTTTTCGGTGCTGAAAAACCTCCAGATTAAATTCTTATGTTGCACTCGATTTTTGCCAAAAGCTTCCCTTGTTGACTGGGCCATGGTGGTTCCAGTCAGAATGGTTAGCAAAATCATTAAATACGCGGCTCTTTGGCTCATCAACTTAAATCTCATCAATTTATCCTAATAATACCTACTTATGTTTACTTCTGGCATCAAATCAATGCCCTTTTCAAGATGATCTATTAGGTGACCACTAAAATAGGGAGCAAGAGAAACTCCTTTAGAACCCAAACCATTAAAACACACCAACCTGTTATCATCAGGATGTGATCCGATTAAAGGCCGACGATCTGGAGTTGCTGGCCTAATACCTGCATCTTCAGCAACTACCTCAACAGATCCATTGATCAATGCTTGAAATTTAGAAATCAGGTTTTCCTTTCCTTTTTTAGAAACGTTAATTGTCAAATCTTTCCAATTATATGTAGCTCCCAATTTGTATCTGTCCCTTCCTCTGGGGATTATAAAAACGCCTCGATTCAGTATAGTGTTTAATTCAATGTCACTTTTTATTTCAAGCACCTCACCTTTAACTGGCCGGAAGGGCAACCACTCAAAAAATGATATTGAACCAAGCCCTGTACAAAAAACAATTCGTGGGGCTTTTATCCCCCTGTATTCCACCTGATTATCCCCTAAAATGAGGTGTTTTTCTTCAAATGTCTCTCGGCACAAGCAATCCGCTGTTTCTAATTTTTTGGCCACTCCATTAAGCAGGCAAGCCACATCAACGTATCCTGATGGTTGAAGGCTTAATCCACCAAAATCATCAAATGCCCCTTTCAGAAACGATTTGGTATGAACTTGTTTTACGAAACTTTTATACTCCGAGTCCTCAGCTTTGGCAGACCATTCGTTCTGTTCAGCATTGTCCACAAAAGGTCTATAAATACCTATCGGGTTTAACACAGGTTCATCGCACCATTTTTGAAGTTCATTATAGAAAGGTTCAATGAGTGGGAAAAGCGTATCAGCCATCCATGTTTTGATCATTTTTCGCCCAGTGATTGGATTATACAGGCCTGCGGCAACTTTTGATGATGTATTTGGCTGGTTATCATCAATTACAATAATGGACTTACCTCTTTTGAGCAAATTGAATGACAATACCGAACCTGCCAATCCCTGGCCCACTATTAGATAATCTACTTTTTTGGGTGCACTCAAAATTCGAAACTGCCTAGATTGATATTTGATCAATTATAGATCAAATTTGCAAGCTCACCACATTTCAATTTATGATCCAAATCAAATCTTTTGAGTTCAATCCTTTTTCTGAGAACACTTACATTCTCTATGATGAAACGAAGGAGGCGATTATTGTCGACCCCGGTTGTTACGATCAATCTGAGAAAGACAATCTGACTCAATTTATAGAGGACAATGATTTAAAAGTTGTTAAGCTAATTAATACACATTGCCATGTTGACCATGTTTTTGGGAACAAGTTTGTGAAGGCACATTTTGGGGTTGAGCTATTTATACATAAAAAGGATGAACCTACACTGGAGGCTGTTAAAGTGTATGCTCCAGTATATGGCATTGATAAGTATGAGCCAGCAACGGCTGATAAATATTTGGATGAGAATGACCATGTTGAGTTTGGGGATTCATCTCTTGATATTTTATTTGTACCGGGCCATGCTCCCGGACACATTGTGTTGGTTCATAAAGAACAAAAGTTCTGTATAGGTGGTGATGTGCTATTTCACGGAAGCATTGGAAGAACCGATCTACCTGGTGGCGATTTTGATACCTTAATAGAGAATATCCACTCGAAAATGTTCAAGCTGGACGATGAAACCAAAGTTTATCCGGGCCATGGACCAACCACTACCATTGGTTTTGAAAAAGCGAACAACCCATTTTGTGCAGTTGAGTCAAAGTAGTGACACTAGCAAAACACCTTCCTAACTTATTTACAAGCTTAAACCTCTTCTCAGGATGCTTGGGCATTCATGCAGTGACTTCAGGCGAGTTATGGATGGCCCCATATTTTGTATTAGCCGGTGCCTTCTTTGATTTCCTGGATGGGTTTACAGCAAGATTGGTTGGATCTGATTCGGAGATAGGAAAGGAGCTTGATTCATTAGCCGATTTGGTGACGTTTGGAGTGCTACCAGCTTTTGTCATGCTCAAAATGCTTCAAGCTAGTGACGCCAATATGGGATGGTTGGCATACAGTGCGTTTTTAATAGCGATTTTTTCAGCGCTTAGATTGGCAAAATTCAATGTTGATACGCTTCAAAAGGATGTTTTTATTGGGGTCCCAACCCCTGCAAATGCCGTTTTTATTACTGGCCTTACATTTTGGTTAAATTCAGATTATGCCGTCATTCTCAACAATCAATATTTCTTATTATTTGTTGTAATTGTCTCTTCACTGATAATGGTGTCGCCTTTTAGGTTCATTGCTCTAAAATTTAAGTCGAAGGGATGGAATGGAAATCAGGCTAAGTTTGTTCTATTAATTGGGGCGTTACTGCTCATTATATTATTTAAGGAGTTAGCAGCGTCACTTATCATTTTATGGTACATACTAATATCAATGTTTGAAAACTTGCTTTTAAGTAAGCGGCCTCAATAATTAGATTGAGTACACGTTGTTAATTGAGCAACTCAACAAATGACCTTCAAAGTTATTTTCGGAATAATTGTCACCACCTTGATCGGCTATCAAACAGTTGCTCAAAATAGTGTTTTGGCTGTTGATAACTGGCTTAAAGTAGGCGTCACAGAATCGGGGATTTACAAGCTTGATAGATCATTTTTTCAAGATGCCGGCTTGTCAGTTGATGTAGTTGACCCCAGAAATATTGGGGTTTTCGGCTACGGCGGTGGTATGCTACCCCAGGAAAATGCCACACCTCGACCAGTTGACTTACCCGAGAATGCGATCTTTTTTGAAGGCGAAGATGATGGATCGTTTGATAATCAAGATTACCTGCTTTTTTATGCTGAATCACCTGATAGAATAGGTTATAGACAAAGTGGCAAAATTGAATATCAAAAGAATCTTTATTCAGACACGGCCTTCTACTTTATCAGGATTGGAAGTACCCCGGGTAAAAGGCTGATATCAATAGCAAATGAGGGATTGGGCCATCAGCCTATCAGCACATTTAACGACCTGGCCTATTCTGAAGAAGACATCAACAACCTAATTGACACGGGGCGGGAGTGGTATGGTCAGGTTTTCACATCCTCGTCCAATACAAAAAACTACCAGTTTGATCTTGAAGGAGTGGTCCCAAACTCCGCAATCAAAGTGGTATCTGCTGTTATGGCGCAGTCGTTTGGTCAAACAACATTTGATGTTGGGTTAAACGGATCACCACTCGGAGCACAACGAATAGACCCCATTCCTGATGCCCTTTATGATGTGAAGGGGGTTGATCAGGTGGATACATTTAACATCCAGGCCTCAACATTGAGCGGATTGAACCTGGGCTTAAATGTGGAAATGAAGTTTAACAGGTCTTCGACTTCAGGTACTTCTATTGGGTATCAAAATCATTTGATTTTGTCCACTGTTAGGGAGTTGAAGCTTTATGGCAACCAAACACAGTTTAGATCACTACAGTCCATTTCCCAGGATTTCTCGACTTATACAATCAGTGATGCCATTGGCACAGTGCAGGTTTGGGATATAACTGACCCTCAAAATGCACTGGCCCAGGAATTTATTTCAGATCAAAACGATGTCAAATTTGGATCATCATCCAAGGAGCTAAAAGAATATGTGGTGTTCTCAGACAGCGAGTTCGATGCTCCGATATTTATTAAATCTGTAAACAATCAGAACTTGCATGCTATTTCAAATGTCGATGGTGTCATTATAGCTCCATCAGCTTTTTTGGAAGCAGCTAATCAATTGGCTCAATTCAGGGAAGTTAATGATCACCTCAAAATTGCAGTAGTAACTACAGATCAGATATACAATGAGTTCTCAAGCGGTCGTCAGGATATAACAGCCATCAGGGATTTTATCCGTCATGTTTACCTAAAAGGACCTCAATTAAAGTATGCTCTATTATTTGGTGATGGCTCATTTGATTACAAAGGACGTACAATAATTGACACGAATTTTGTACCGATTTATGAAGCCAGAAATTCCTTGCATCCCATTTTTAGTTATAGCTCTGACGACTATTTCGGTTTTATGGAAGCAGAAGAGGGCGAATGGGTTGAGTCAACCGCTGGTGACCACTCACTTGATATCGGTATTGGGAGATTACCGGTGAAATCAAGGACTGAGGCTTTCGCAATAGTTGAAAAACTAATGAATTATGCCACTGACGAAAGTACGCTTGGCAGTTGGAGAAATGAAGTGGTATTTGTAGCAGATGATGGCGATTTCAATATTCACCAAAGAGACGCTGACCAGCTAGCCACTTTTGTCGACCAGAATTTCTCGGCATATAATCCCAATAAGATATATGTCGATGCCTTTCCTCAGACTCAGCTCCCAAATGGCAACCAAAGTGCTACAGGGGTAACTACAGCCATAGATCAGGCAATTTCAAAAGGTACTTTCATAGTTAATTTCACAGGTCACGGAAATGAAAATATATGGTGCGAGGAGGAAATATTGAGCCAGGAAAATATTCTGAACTGGACAAATAAAGACCGATTACCATTATTTGTAACCGCAACTTGTGAGTTTGGAAGGTACGACAACCCAAACCTGCTTTCTGGTGGTGAACTGCTGGTGCTAAGTGAAAATGGCGGGGCTATCGGCTTATTGACCACATCAAGGCCAGTATTCTCAAACACCAATTTCTTGCTCAATCAGGCCTTTTACACTTCAGTGTTTGAAAAAATTGATGGCGAATTCCCTCGGCTTGGAGATGTAATAAGAAAAACAAAGAACCGCAGTTTAAGGGGGCCGGTAAACCGGGGTTTTGCTTTATTGGGTGACCCCATGATGAGATTAGCGTATCCTCAGTATGGCATTGAAATCACCGAATTAAATAACCAACCGCTTAAAGAAGGGGATACTATTAAAGCATTGGCAGTAACAAAAATTAAAGGACAAATAATAAACAACGCTGGTGAAATACAATCTGATTTTCAGGGGCGATTGTCAGCTACAATATTTGATAAGCCCACCGAAGCCATAACACTCGGTAATGAAAGCAGCCCCACCATTTTTGAAGAACGAAAAAACATCATTTTCAAGGGTGAATCCACCATTAGTGCCGGAAACTTTGAGGTGTCATTTGTAGTTCCAAAAAACATCTCTTATCTGATCAAAGAAGGTAAATTGAGCTTTTATGGGAGGTCTGATGGCTTAATTGATGCCAATGGGGCCAATATTAATATCAAGGTTGGTGGCAGTGATCCCAATGCAATTATAGATTCCACACCTCCTGAAATTGAATTAATGCTTAATGATAGCCGCTTTCAAACCGGTGATAAAACTGGCGCCAACCCACTGGTAATTGCCAATTTATTTGATGACAACGGGATCAATATTTCGGATGTTGGTATAGGTCAGAATATCAGCTTAAGACTAGATAATGAAAATCCAGTCAACCTTAACTCATTTTATGTGGCAGATTTAGATTCATATCAAAGTGGATCCATACGGTATCCTCTAAATGATATTTCCGAAGGCCTGCACACAATTACTTTAACGGCATTTGACACCCATAATAACCCGGCTGAAAAAACTGTGGAATTTTTTGTGTCAGGAGATGCTAAAAACCGTTTGACCAACGTTATCAACTATCCGAATCCGTTGACAGATTTCACAACGTTCTCGTTTTCACATGAGAGATTAAGTGAAACATTAGACATAACAATTGATATTTTCAACATGCGTGGAGAGTTGATCAGAAGGTTAGATACTTCAGTTTTTGATACTTCAGGTACCATTGACAATATCAATTGGGACCGTTCTGATGAAAATGGAAATAGGGTAAGAAATGGCTTGTATGTCTATAGAATTAGCATGAAAGCCACCGATGGCGCTGTTGGTTCAGCCCACCAGAAAATGATACTAATTGACTAATTTTGCGCACAACCTAATGAGTATGTTTAAAAATGGAGTTTTAGTTATTGCGGTATTCTCCTTGAGTTTTGGGCATCTTTTTGCCCAGAGAAATAATGCCCCCGTAATAGCAGGTCAGGATGACGACCAAAGGCCAATCACAACCGCTGTACCATTCATCACATTTGCCCCCGATGCCAGAGGGGCGTCTCTCGGTGATGCCGGAGTGGCTACCTCACCTGATATAGGCTCCATTCATTGGAACAATGCCAAATTAGCCTTCATCGATAACGACTACGGCTTTTCAGTTTCATATACACCCTGGCTGGGCAAAATTGTGAACGACATGTTTGTCTCTTATCTATCGGGGTACAAACGGATAGATAAATTGCAGACTGTTGGGGTATCGTTGCGATATTTCGACTTAGGTGATGTATTCCTTACCAATGAACTTGGCATTGACCAGGGGAGTTTCAACCCAAGGGAGTGGGCAATCGATGCGACATACTCAAGAAAACTTAATAATAACCTAAGTCTTGGTTTAACGACACGATTCATCAGTTCGAACCTTTCAGGGCCTTTGTCAAATACGGCTGATTCTAAAACTGGCACCAGCGTAGCCGTTGATTTAGGTGTTTTTTACACAAAAGACATTTTGTTATCAGGCAAGAATGCAACAGTTGCTTTTGGTGGACATATCTCCAATTTTGGGTCTAAAGTGACTTATAGCAGCACAAGTAATGAAGATTTTATACCAACCAATTTAAGGCTCGGGACAGCGCTTAAAATGAATGTGGATCCTTACAATTCTTTCACTTTTGTTTTTGACATGAACAAATTGATGGTGCCCACACCACCAGTTACTGAACAAGATGATGACGGAAATATCGTTGTTGTTGCTGGAAGGGATCCAGATGGCCTAAGCTTACTGAGCGGGGTATTCGGCTCTTTTGGTGATGCGCCAGGAGGTTTTAGTGAAGAGATGAAAGAACTAACTTTTTCCACAGGAGCTGAATATTGGTATAAAGATATTGCTGCCTTTAGGGCAGGTTATTTTAATGAACACAGAGATAAGGGCAATAGAAAGTTCATCACGTTTGGACTTGGCTTCAGATATCAGGTTTTTGGCGTTGACTTCGCTTATCTCATACCAACGGAACAAAACCATCCTTTGGCCGAAACATTACGGTTAACACTCTTATTTAATTTCCTCAAGCCGGAAACATCCAATACCGACCTCGATAATCTATAATGCTGGATAGAACGGTTGCACCGCCGTACCGAAAAATTTCTGAAATTTCATTAGTTGAAGCAACGAGACATCAACTGGATGGAGGCATCAATCTATATACAATTGACGCTGGAAGCCAGGATGTTTTAAAGCTGGAGTTTATTTTCAACCAGGGCTCAAAAAACGACGATAAGCTGGGGACGTCTTTCTTTTTGACTAAAATGTTAGCAGGTGGCACCAAACAAACTTCCGCAACCAAAATTGCACAAACATTAGAGTACTATGGGGCTCATTTGGACTTCAACCCTGGATTTGATAGAAGCAACCTCAGTGTTTATCTACTTACAAAACACCTTACCTCGGTCCTCCCGTTGTTATTAGAGATGATTCTGGAATCAATTTTTCCGGATAGGGAGCTTTCGCTTCAGAAGTCAATAAAGAAAGATGAACTACGGGTTAATTTGGGAAAGACCCAATTTGTCGCCTCAAGGAAGATCAGACAAAACATCTTTGACACATCACATCCATACAGCCGTAGCTTAAACCCTGATGACATTGAAGAAATCTTACCACAAGATTTAATCGACCAGTATAAAGGTTCAGCCTCTTCGCTTACAATAATCGCCAGCGGAAAAATAGGGGAAGCGACGATCAGTTCGCTTAAAGAAACATTTCAGACTCTACGACCAACTCATCAGAATGATGCTGAAAGATCAATTGGCAAAACAAAGACGCCATTATTTGTTGATGAATGGGAAGGAGCGATGCAATCATCTGTTAGAATGGGTAAACAAACCATCAATAAAGCACATAAGGACTTTTTCCCATATTTGGTTGCTAATGAATTATTGGGCGGATTTTTTGGCTCTCGATTGATGAAGAATATTAGAGAGGACAAGGGCTTTACCTACGGTATTTATTCCCAAATTATGCACTTGGAGGAGGCCTCGATGCAGATAATTGGAACTGACGTTAAGAGGGCCTTCACTCAGCAAACCCTTGATGAAATCAACAGGGAGATCAAAATTATCCAGTCGGTTCCAGTGAATGACGATGAACTCGAAACAGTTAAAAACTATATGCAGGGTTCATTTTTATCGTCATTTTCAACGCCCTTCAGCCTTGCGAGTAAATTCAAGTCGATACATTTTCATGGACTTGACTATAGTTTTTATAGAAATTATTTAGCCAACATTGAGGCAGTCTCAGCAGAGGATGTCTTGGAAGCTGCCAATACCTACATGGCTACGGATGATTTTTCTACGGTCGTGATAGGTGGGCTACGGCCCAACTAATATCAAATCATAGTTGTTACACGGATTGAATAACCTAAATAGGCTGAGCCCCTCTATTGGAATTTCATAAGCATACATTTCACCACCTGAATAGAGGTCATTAGTGAGGCTGATTAGATTAGCCTGCTCTTCTGCGGTCATCTCCCTGTCTGAATAGAAATTATCTAACAGACGAATGCTTACCTTGTTAATTTGGGTTGATGTCGGTTCGATTTCCCTAAGTAAAAGAGTCCCGTCTTCCAGAAATACTCCTGTTGAGAAAATTGGTATTTCAGGATCGTTTAGCTCAACGCCATAAAATAGACCGAATCCTGTGGCAGTAGGAAAGAGGCTACCAACTATTTGATCTTCATCTGTGAGGGAATTCCCATCACCGTCAAATAAGAAATCAGCGTTTACCGTATATACAGTATTGGTGAATGACGCCCCGCTAAAGCTCAAGAGATTTGGTTGGATCGTAACACTTCCTACCCCGGAACCAGCGCCTGAATACTTTGGGGTGCTTTGTGGATTAACCTGACAAAGGCTGGGCCCCGACACTTCAAAAGTGTTCAAATTAATGCTACTGAGGTTATAGCCCCGTCCTCCCAAGACGAACTCAAAAGGCTCTTGCAAAACAAGCTGGCCATTCCTTATAGAGTAACCTGAAGTATGCTCAAAAACCCTAATCGGATTACTAACTATCGTTTCGAAATCAGTACCGATACCAGCGAAACCAATAGTGACATTTCTTTTCGCAAGGTCGATATCCCAGAAAACTGACACTTCATCATCCAGGATGAGCTGCTGCTGAACAGGGTTGCCAGCGGCAGTGAACCTTAGCTGAGGCCCAAAACCAGCAAACTCATTCAAATTTGTGGCAATCTCAGTCGAGAATGAGTTGGCATCATTTGCGTCGGCTGGTTCGAACATCAGTGTGGTTTTATCCCGAAAATCCGATTTGCTTTCAAAAAAAAGATTCTGACCATCACCAAATTTGAACAGGAATTCGAACTCAGCGCCAAAAGTGGCCCCATCAAGTTCAAAGAGGTAATGAAAGGCTGCATAGTTCTCCAGAATTAACTCAAGCCCAAGTGAGTTGTCGATTCGATAAAAAATGGTTTGATTCAGAAATTCACCATCGTTATCCACTACATCCGTCTGAATATTAACTGTTCCGTCTTCATCAAAATCAAGCAATACGAAAAAGAAGCCTGACTCTGGTGTTGGCTGATACTCAAGTTTCCAGCCATTGGGAGGCGCAACCAATTGGTTTCTCAAATCTGTGATGGCCGCATTGACCCTGTCAGGTATTGGCTCAAGATCCGGGCTATCGTCATCATCGCAAGAGGAGAGAATGCCGAAGAAAAAGATCAAAAGTAATAGTTGCTTTTTCATTCTTATTGTTGCGCTAAGATTGTTTGAACAGCAGCTCTCATTTGGTGCAAATCAACGCCAACTGAGGTTTGATAATGCTGGGCAATTGCAGCTATCTTTTCCCTTATTTTTAACCTGCCTTCATTTCTTGCTTCACATTCTGGAGTGTCGCAATCTTCTTCAAGCTCCATAAATTCCGACTCAAAATCTTTTTCCGACATGTATCTCGATACAGTTTCGGCGTAGTCATCGGCTACTTGACTGGTCGCATAAGGGGAAACAAAGCCTCGTCTCAGGGCTTCTTCTTCACGAACATTCAACCAACCCCCTGGGCTAGAATAGCCCTCTGGGGAAATTCTTTCAAAACCCGGAGGGAAATCATGCCTGAAATGGTGAATGTGTGCAAATTCATGGTAGACCGTATTGAGAGTGAGTGCCAGCCAATCTTCATCGTTTCTATCCACCCTGTTAACATCAGTAAAAGTGATCCTGGCAAAGGCATCGGCGACACCAAGTTTGATACTTCCGTCACCATTGAATATTACACCGCCTAATAGTATCACCTCACCGGGAACATGCTCCCTGAAGAATTGATCCCCATTCTCAATGTTCATAAATGGTTGTATCCAAAAATCTTCAATAATGTCAAGCATTGGCCTTACCGCCTCCAGTGTTGGTGGAGTAACCCTCGTTGTCGGGTCTACATACCTGTCCACAAATCTGTAGCGAACGGCAACCCCGTATTTTTTAATAAAATTCTCCTCAATGTATTGATCAATCTCACTGGTCAAATTCACATCATGGGTTGTAACCGGAACATTAATTGACTCATCAGGATAACATCCAGAAAGCACTCCTGAAAGTGCAAGAATTGAAAAGTATGTAATGTATAATCTCATAGTCGTGTTCAATTATCTTGGGTTGGGCTGCAAACCGCCAATTTCAATAGCCGAGGTTGGAATTTGCAAAACCTTTCTTCTATCATCTTCCCTAAGGGTGATAGTTGTCTCTTCATCTTGAAGCAGATGCTCCACTTCGATGCTATGGCGCTTTATATCAAACCAACGCATTCCTTGTATAATAAATTCCTTGCGACGCTCAAGTAGCACAAAATCACGTAGCAGGTTGCTGTCCCTAACGAAAGGGCTATTGCCAACGCCTCTCCAGTTTCTTATCAGTTCAAGTGAGATGACTGGATCGCCTGAATACCTTTTTTCTACCAAAACCTGTAAATCTTGAAGGGCGTTATCAAATTGATTGAGCTCAACATAGGCTTCGGCCCTGTTTAACAAAACCTCTTCTCCCCTAAAAATCATGGCGATGTGATAAGGAAAACCAACGCTGGAATTTAATCCACTCCGTTCAAAGAGGCTTTCATACCTTGCGGGGAACACCCCATTTTCACCTTTTATGAAAGCTGGGTTCTCCCGAAAATCAGTAGAAATCGTAAATGGAGTTTCACCGAAAAGATCATTGGCCAATTGTGTTGTTGGTCCATGGGCCAAACCAGTAATCTGCACCAAAGATATTTTTCTCATCATCATGAGGTTGCTGGGCTGGTCAGGTGATGAATAAAGCTGGGGATATGCCGTAACTGACGAAGACGCCAACTGAAATTCCTCAGAACCTAACTCCCTTACAAAGTTTGATGGGGTTGCACCAAGCATTTGGCTGCTAAAATTGACGCACTCGGCATACTCCCTTTTGAAAAGGTAGAACCTACTGGCAAATGCAAGGGCGGCATTTCTATTAAAGTGATATTTGCCAGAGTTTGCAAAAAACCTGTCGTCTAACAATTCAATACCTCTGAGCATGTCTTCTTCAACTCTGTCATACACCTCTCTGACTGTATTCCTGCTGTAGGTCTCAATGAAAACGGTTTCTGGGGTATCTACATATGGAACACCCAAATCTGATCCAGCAGTTTGTTCATTGTAATGCTTGGCGAAGAGATTAACCAACATAAAATGACCATAAGCCCTTATTAGCAATGCCTCTGACTCAAGCGCTCTTTTTTTGGACTGATCTTCTTCAGAAACAGCGTCTAGTTCATCTATAATGGTAAGCACCTCATTGGCATGAGCAATGGCATTGTAGGTTTGATACCAATAAAATGCCGGGGTGTCTTGTTCATTGGGGTCATCAAAAAATTCTTCCCATTTATAAGCCTGGTCGTGGCTCATACGAATGGTTACCCCTCTGGTGAAGCTGACATTGTCGGTCATCCAATCAGTGAATGCCGGACTTGCAATTGAATATCCCGTTGTTAGTAACTGGGCTGCTTTATCAATGTCATCCAGAGCAACCCTATTGTCAGGCACTTCATCTAAAAATTCATTACATGAACTGAATGCAACTGCTAGTATTACGAGTAAAGCTTGAGTTTGATATTTGAGTATCTTCTCCATAGTTACAATCCGATATTAAGTGAGAAGGTGATCAATTTTGGCTGAGGTAATGATACACCCCCAGCTAATATAAATTCTGGGTCTTGACCGCCAAGCTTACTATCTGAATACAATAAAGCCAGGTTTTGTCCCTCAATTGAGAAGGTAGCGTTTGTCAATTTAAACCGGTCTGTTAACATTTTTGGTAACTGATACGACAGCCTCACAGTTTTCAACCTGATATAGTCGCCGTTAGCCACTCGCTGGTCACTTAGGTTATAAAGAGCGTAAGCTTGCAATATCGAAGTATCGGTTGACCTCGTTCTGTCATCCAGAATTACCGGAACATTTGTTACTTCTTCATCACCAGGAACTACCCATCTATCTGCAAGCTCTCCTGGCAGTGCATCGAAATCGGTGTAGGTTCCGAAGAAATTACTGTTCAGCCGGATTTTGTAATCGTATTTGAATGATAACAAAGCACTGACTGTGAAGTTTTTGTATTTGAAAGTGTTTGTTAGACCACCAGCACCTCTTGGCTCAGTCGGACCTTCAAAAACTAACAAGTTTTCAAGGTCTTCCCTTTGCTGTAAGTCCAATTGAAATACTTCTGAACCTTCTGAACCGAAAAACATTGGGACACCACGGTTATCAAGTCCTGCAAACTGAGTTGAAAATAAACTCGCCTTGGGCCGACCCAGTACGGCATCGCCACCCTGGTTTAGCACATCAGCGAACCTTGGGCCAAAGTCTAACTTCGTAATTTTGTCTTTGGCGTATCCAACATTGAAATTCGTTTGCCATGAGAAATCCTTTGTTTTCATGTTGGTTGTCGAGATCGAAAGTTCATAGCCATTAGCCTCCATATCTGCAAAATTCCCAACTTTTAGCCCCTGGCCACCTATGCCACTGGTGAGTACCGCCCCAATCAGATCGAAGGCCTCTCTTCTAAAGTAGTTGGCGGTTGCACTGACTCTGCCATTGAAAAGTGAGAAGTCGAGACCAACATTGAGTTCCTTGAGTTTCTCCCAGGTCAATTCAGTATTGGTTAAATCATCAATTATCAATTGTGGCTCTACATCTGTTGGCCTGATTGTCACATCAGCGCCAATATTTAAAATGGCACTGGCTTGTGGCGGGAGATTGCCTGATACACCATAAGTTGCTCTTAATTTCAAGTGGTTTAAATGCTTGAAGATGGCCATTTCTTTGAAGAAATTCTCATTATATACGTTCCATGCACCGCTTACATTCCAGGTGGGTAAGTACCTGGCCTGTGTGCTTCTTCCTAACTGATTTGAGCCGTCATACCTTGCTGTGAAGTTGGCAACATATCGAGAGTCGTAAGCGTAGCCACCGTTAAAAAATGTACCAATGAATCGGTCCTTTCCACGATCGAGTGAAAAATAATCCACGTTTTGCTGATTGAAGAACTCGATAATGTTAGGGTCGGTAACTACAACACCGCCACTTTCATAAACTACCCCCAAACCTGTTGAACTTGTGGATGACCGGTTGGTAAAACGGATTTCCTCACCAGCCAGGAAATTGATTTCATGTACCTCATTTAGGGTTTTAGACCACTCGACACTTACCCGGTTGAAGATGTTAAGCAGGTCGTTTTGATCAATGTACTTAAAGCCACCTTGAGGCAGTACCACCACCGGGTTTAGACCAGGATTATCTGGATCCCTGAACAGTAAATTGTTTGCGTTTAAGATAGGCTGGGTATCGTTGGCCCTAAATGATTCTGCTTGATTAGAGTTTTCATGCACTGTGTGATCGCTTTCAGTATTAGCAAACCTGCCTTGCAACACACCTTTTATATAGAGATTTTCAATCGGATTAAATTCGAAATCGGTTTGAACAGAAATGTCCATCACCTGGATATCTATGAAATTATGATCTAACTCATGAAGGATATTGAAGTCGGCGTAGTTTCTCCTAAAAAATTCTAAGTCGCCATTTTGATCAAATGGCCTGATGGACCTTGCGGTGTTTAAGGAATAGCTAAAAGGGTTGATGTCAAAATTTCGGCTGAATCTTCCGGTGATAGGATCAAATTCTCTACTTCGGGTACCTGGCACTTTTTGATCCCGATAGCTTCCTGAAATCTTTAGGCCAAATGTGAATTGATCCGATAGAAAATAAGTATTCCTGGCTGTTCCGGTGAAACGCTGTACATTATCAGAAATCGTTTGGCCCTGATCATTCAAATAGCTGATCGAATAATAGCTATTGCTTTTTTCATTTCCGGCTGTAAAGCTCAGCGAATGCTGCTGTTGCAATCCGAAATTGTTGAAGAGTACATCAAACCAATCTGTATTCGCATTTTCATATTGATTTAGGAATTCCTCGTTTAATGTTCCACCGGGGCCCCACTCCAACTGGTGGTCTGCTATCAGGGAGAACATTTTGCCCATCGCACCATAATTGCGGGCTGCAACGGTAGTTGTGATATCAATAATCCCTTTTTCAAATAATTCCCGGTAAACGGACATTTCTTCCGCTGAATTAAGAAGGTTGAATTGCCCATAAGTTGGTCGGATTTTGGCCGAATAGTTACCTGAGTAACTCACCCTCAATTGTCCACTTTTACCTCTCTTGGTTGTAATTACGATTACCCCATTGGCAGCCCTTGCCCCGTAAATCGCAGTTGCAGAAGCATCCTTCAAAATTTGGAAAGACTCAATGTCATCTGGATTGAGGTTGGCAATTGAAGATGTGATTAAAGTATTGGCATCGCCAGAAATCAGATCATCAGGATTGATGTCGTTGAGGTCTTCCAGAATAACGCCGTCAACAACAAAAAGCGGTTGGTTGTTTCCATTAATGGAGGCATTGCCACGAATCCGGATTTTAGGGGCTGTACCAAATGTTCCCGAAACGTTATCCACACTCACACCAGCAACTCTTCCTTCAAGCGCCCTGCTGGCATCCACCATTCCGGCCACCTTTATTTCAGACATCTTCACATTTTCAGATGCTCCGGTAAAAAGTTTACGGTTTACTTCTTGAAAGCCCGTAACAATAATTTCATCAAGCAATTCAGTGGATTCGGCAAGGGTCACCTGAATTGGCGCTTCGCTTAATATTGTTTGCTCAACGGGTTCGAGGCCTACCATGCTGAAAACAAGCACCTGACCATTTTCAACCTGAAGTGAAAAATTTCCTTCTAAATCAGTTACCGTTCCAGTAGTGCTTTCTTTTATAAGCACACTTGCACCTGGCAGAGGTTCCCCTACGTCGTCAGTTACAGTGCCGCTGACTGATAGTGTTTGTGCTTGGGTCAGGCCAACACAACCAATTGTTATACAAACTATAAAAACGAACTTATGGATTCCGCCGAGGCGTTGATATTTCTCCCTCATTAAACCTGCTTCTGAATTAACGTTCCAATATAATTAAACGGCATTCTGATTCCGCTCCGAAGCTTGTAAACCTTTGAAACTTATGAATGCAATTAAAAAACATGTCTTGTACCCATAACCCTAATGACTGGTGTCTTCATTTAAGATTGTGGCTTTGTGGCGACAAAAACTTAAATTAGTAAGAACTCGTTTTTGATTGTATTGTGAGGTGGCTACTAACATCATTGTTTATTTACGTTGCGTTCCATTTAGAAGCGCAAAATCTGAACGAATCCACCGTTGACTTTCACAACCCCAAGCTATACCTTCTCAATTGGCACAATAAGGATTTGAGGAGTGACCAAATTCCTGGCATTGCCCTCGACAAGGCCTACCAAAAAGTACTTGATTCTAAAAAATCTCGCCGGGTGGTTGTTGCCGTAATTGATTCTGGAGTGGATATTTATCATGAGGATCTTGAAGGTAAAATTTGGCAAAATGTAGACGAAATACCCGGTAATCAGATCGATGACGACAACAATGGTTTTGTAGATGATGTGAATGGGTGGAATTTTTTGGGAAACTCTGATGGCGATAACATAGATTTTGAAACTTATGAAATCACCAGGATGTATCGCCAGTATACCGATAAAGTCGATAATACTTTATTTCCTGGCGACCGAGATTACGACCTCTATCTTAAGGTAAGAAAAGATTACTTCAGCAAGCTTAACCAAGCCAAAAGAGATCGTAATAACCTGAACGACTTTATTCAGAATTATGATTTCTATAAGCGCTACTTACAAGGATATTTGAGAAAACATGACTTCAATCTGGCCGAAGTAAAAAGAATTAAGCCAACTGATACTGCACTTAGAAAGGCAAAAGATTTTTGGGTTTACGTAAATGCGAGTGGTTTAACCCCCGAGGTGATTGAACGACTACAGGAAAAAAATTATTCCACTTTAAATTATCATCTCAACCCTGACTTCGACCCTCGGGAAATGATAATGGGTGATGACATTAAAGATGTATCAGACCTGGGATATGGAAACAACGATGTAGTTGGCAGCCGGCCGGAGCATGGAACTCATGTCGCTGGGATAATTGCTGCCGTGAGGGACAATGGCATTGGCGTCAATGGTATTGTAGAAAATGTTCAAATAATGCCTTTAAGGATTATTCCGAATGGCGATGAGCGTGACAAAGATGTGGCAAATGCTATACGCTATGCTGTCGATAACGGTGCGTCTGTGATCAACATGAGCTTTAGCAAAGACTACTCGCCATACAAAGTGGCAGTGGATCAAGCTGTAAAATATGCGGAGCTGAATAATGTCTTGATTGTGCATGGGGCCGGCAATGCATCCAGAGATTTGGATTTTGATAGCATTTATCCGAACAGGGTGTATTCTGATGCCACGGTTGCGGATAACTGGTTAACAGTTGGAGCTTCTACCATCGACCTCAATGTCAATTTGGCTGCTACTTTCTCGAATTACGGTCGTCGATCAGTAGATATTTTCGCCCCCGGAGTTGACATTTATTCTTTGGAACCAAATAATAGTTA
The DNA here is from genome assembly GCA_040222875.1 of Cyclobacteriaceae bacterium. Classification (GTDB taxonomy): domain Bacteria; phylum Bacteroidota; class Bacteroidia; order Cytophagales; family Cyclobacteriaceae; genus JAJCYL01. The sequence goes on from JAVKCG010000053.1 coordinate 532,983, forward strand.
TGGCTTGCAAAGTGGAACAAGTATGGCCAGCCCTGTGGTAGCTGGGGTAGCCGCAATGTTGATGTCTTACTATCCTGAATTAACCCTGAACCAGGTAAAAAGGATTATTTTAAATTCTTATTCTAACCATCAAAAACTCAAAGTTTTTCTTCCGGGCCAGGATAAAAAACTATGTAGGTTTAAGAGGTTGTCAAAATCAGGAGGTGTGATTAATGCTTATAGGGCAGTGGTAATGGCCGAAAGGGCTACCCAGGATTTAAATAGCGCACCCTAACCTATTTTACTCGTCTTTTAGTGATTTTACCGGTGAAGCCAAGGCTACTCTAATTGAGTGATTGGCAATAGTAAGCACTACGATAAGCAATGAAACTGCTGCAGCCAAAATGAAGTGAAGTGTTTCTATCTCGATGCGATAAGCGAAGTTGTCAAGCCAACCAGACATCACCCAAAAGGCAAGCGGCCAGGCAAGGATATTGGATATGATCGTTAATACTATGAAACTTCCTGAGACCTTTAATACGAGGTTCGGCACCCTTGCTCCAAGCACTTTTCTGATGGCAATTTCCTTCGATTTTTGAGTGGTAGTGAAAGAGACCAAACCCAGAAGGCCAAGGCATGATAATGTGATGACCACAATTGAAAAATACCCCAACATATCAATAAGGTTTTGCTCTTTAGCGTAGAGCCCCATAAAATCCTGGCTCATAAACTGATACTCTGAAGGGACCTTGGGCTGAAAATCATTTATGGCTTTTTGCACCTCTTCCAAGGCCAGGTTGAGATTGGTTGACTCCAACTTTACAAACAACCATGGACCGCCAGATTGGTTTAAGTCGGCCGGGAAAATTAGTATTGGCTCAACACCGAAATGCAAAGAGCCCAGGTTGAAATCTTTGACAACCCCGATTGTGTTTAAGTACTCTATTTCACCATCAGGATTCTCACCAAAATGTACTTTCTTGCGAATTGGGTCGCTACCCCACCCGAATTTTTTAACTGCGGCCTCGTTCACCATAAGCGCATTGCTGAGGTCAGCTTCTGAGTTGCTGTTGAAGTTTCTTCCTTGCGAGATTTGCATCTCCAACAAGTCAAACATGTTTTTGTCAACAATCATGAACTGGCAGCCAAGCTGATTGTAGGTGCCATCTGATTGCTCAGCATTCACTATTGTGTGGTTCAGCTCATTGTGCAATAAATTAAAAGAAGAGGCCACATTTTTAACCTGAGGCAGTTCATTTAATTTATTAATGACCGGTTTTATTTTACGCTGCAAACTTGTATCCCTCAAATGAGCCACGAGTACATTTTCTTTGTTAAAACCAAGGTCCTTGTCCCTGAGGTAGCTTACCTGGCTCAAAACAATCAAAGTTCCGATGATTACGAATACAGATGTAGTGAGTTGAATCAGCACCAGCCCTTTTCGCAAACCGGCACCTTTAACATTCTGAACGTACCTGCCCTTGAGAACCTCAGAGGCTTTATAGGCAGATAAAACAAGGGACGGGTACCATCCTGAAACAATGCCAATACCCAACGACAGAAGCAGCAAGCGTAAAATTGATCCAGAAGCAATAAATTCTGTATTCAAATTGAACCCCAACAGTTCTGAAAATATTGGAGAAAGTAAGAATCCTGAGAGCAACGCTAATAAAAACGCACCAGTTGCAACCAATATGGATTCAGCCAAAAACTGCCATGCAATGGATGTTTTACCCGCTCCAATGGCCTTTCTAACCCCAACTTCCTTTGCCCTTGTTGCGGCCCTGGCTGTTGTGAGGTTCACATAATTAATGATGGCAATTATCAGTAAGAAAAATGCAACCGCACTAAAAATATAAATGGTGGCTTTGTTCCCATTTTGGTAGGCTTCCCAAACCATGCTTGAATTCAGATGGATGCTGTTGAGAGGTTGCAGAATGAGGCTGGCTTCTCCATTTATTTGTTCGAATGTTTCGGCCATGTACTTGTCAAAAAAATCTGGAAACTTAGCGATGAGCTGCTGAGATTTTTCAGGGGAATCCAATAATACATACGAATACACATGACGCCCGAACCATGAATTATTTGACCCCGGTGGATAGTAATTGTTCCATGAAACAAGTGCATCATAAGGCATGTGCGTATTTTCCGGCAAATCTTTGAAGATGCCAGTCACTTCGAAGTTCTCTAATCGGTTTTCAAGTTTTATCAGTTGTCCTATCGCTGGCTGATCACCAAAAATTGTTTCGGCAAGTGATTCGGATAAGACCAACGAGGTAGGCTGGGCAAGGCAGGTTTTGGGGTTGCCCTCAATCAGGGGCTGCTGAAAAACATCGAAAAAAGTACTGTCCACAACGAAAATCTGCGAGGACTCAACATAGTTCTCATCATAATTTAAGATAGCCCTGTGCTGCGTAAGGCCATTAACTCCACGCATTCTTGTAAATGCTTCCACTTCAGGGTAATCTACCTTAAAAGCGGGGGCCATGGGCCGGGGCACATTGCAGTAATCGTCTTCCTGGCCGCCTACGTTGTAGTGGGCCGCAACCCTGAAAATTCTTTTCTGGTTTGGATAGAATTCATCAAATGAGGTTTCAAAATCTATGTAGAGATAGATCATGAAACTGACCATGATGCCGACTGCAAGGCCAGCGATATTCACAAAACTGTAACCCGGATGTTTGAGAAGGTTTCTAAGGGCAATCTTGAAATTGTACCTATGCATGATGGTTGAAAATTTGAGGGTTAAGAAGAATACAATTTAAATTAAGGAAACCCTTAAATCGTTTTAGTTGATAAGAATTTAATATGGATAGTCTTTACCTAACCCCTTCAATTACCCCCAATCCAAACAAGGCAAAGTCATATTTCACGGGATCTTTTGAATCAAGTGTTCTGAGGTTTTCGGTGAGTTGAAGGGCAGTTTGCCAGTCTGTTTGCTTTCGTTTTATCAGCCCCAACTTTCTGGCCACTCTATCTACATGCAAGTCGCATGGGCAAATAAGCTGGGCCGGCTTAATCCTATTCCAAATCCCAAAATCGACACCTTTGTAATCGTTCCGCACCATCCACCTTAAAAACATGTTAATGCGCTTACAGGCTGACTTCCTCTCAGGGGTGGGGATATGCTTTTTTGTTCGATGAGGATAATGCGGCAAACTGAAAAACTGATGATGAAAATTAGCCAACCCTTTTTCAATTGTTTCTTCATGCTCAATACCCTCTAAAAATGCATCCTCAAGAGAATCGTAATTTTGGTAGTGATGTTTGAAAAACTCAATAAAATAGAGGGTATCTGTTGAGTTAAACGTCCTGTGTTTGAATTGCAGCAGTTTTTTGAGATCATCTTCGGAATGGTTAACAATGAAATCGTGGGGTGAATTGTCCATGAGGGAAAACAATTCCTGGCATTTATTGATAATTGTTTTGCGCTGGCCCCAGGCAAGGATCGCTGCCCAAAATCCGGCTATTTCAATGTCTTGTTTTTTGCTGAATGAATGCGGTATCGAAATGGGGTCATCTGCAATGAAACCAGGTTGATTGTACAACTCAACCTTCTCATCGAGAAAGGATTTCAGCGCTTCAACCTGCTTCAAGGTATATAGCTGATTTCTACTGGAAATTGGGCATCCACCGCTCCCAATCTTTCATATGCCGCCCTTGAAAGCTTCAATAAAATACGACTGTTATTGCCGGTTTCAGGCAACTTGCCTACAACTCTGACAAAAATACTGAGGCTGTTAGCCATGTTTTTCACCCGCATCACTGTTCCAACATCTGCTGAACGATGAAGCGCCAGATACTTTTTGGTTTCAGTTGAGTTTTCTATCACCATAGCCAACCCCTCTTCAAAGATTTTCTTCAGCTCACCATCCTGCACCGTTCGTGAATTAAAAGGGTTTACATCTGAAGCATTAATTGGGATCAACTCTTGTTGCGGTTCAACCTTTGAAGTATCAAGTGATTGCTGTTGAACTGTGGTATCAATTTCTATGGGTAATTCAATGCTGGTAGTGTCAATTGCTTCATCAGATTTGACCTTTAAAATTTGCCCAATGGAAAGCTCATTTCCCTCCAGAGAGTTCAGTGCGATTAACTCCTGAACAGACAACCCATACTTTTGGGAAATGCTGAAAAGTGTTTCCTTAATTTCCACGATATGAGTTCGCTCAGTGGTATCAACTTCAACTATTTCTTCAATTGATGTTTGAACTGGCTGTGGTTGGGGGTTTTCATTTACTCCCTTAATTGTTAGTTGTTGACCTACATTCAGCTCATTTGATGGGAGGTTATTCCAAATTTTAAGGTCATCTACTGAAACTCCATACTTTCGGCTTATCGCAAATAGCGTTTCACCGATATCAACAAAATGAGTGGTTGTTTCACTTGAGAGATTGGTAGTTACTTCTTGCTGACTTGATATTGGGATGGCCAATTCATTACCAATTTTCAGGCCATCCACGAGGCTGGGATTAGCAGCCTGAATTTGCTCAATTGATGTGTTATACCGTCTTGAAAGGCCAAAAAGTGTTTCTTTTTCCTCCACCTGATGAATTATGACCGTCTGACCATTCCTGTTTTCCTGACGAAGTGAGTCAATTACTACTGCACCATTAATAAAGGTGTTAACGAAAAGCAGCGTTACCAGAATGATTAACCTCATATGCGAATTTCAGTATTCAAAGGTTAACGGAAAAAATTAGGCCAATCTTTTAACTTCAACCAATTTTTTCTTCCGGAGTGATCGCATTTAACCAATCTGTTTTAAGTGTGTGTTTTAGAAATAGAGTCAAGATTTTCTCCTGAAATTTTCCGCATACAAATTTTATTCTGCCGACGGTCTAATTCACTGAAACTCAATAGCGTAATTACCGTATGTTAGCAGCATGTGGAGATTGACCTTGGTCTGTGGCCTTTTGGCCCACACTGTTTCAACAACATTTGCTCAATTAAAGCCTTTTTACACCATTCAGGATGATGGCACTTTCGATGCCATACACTTCACGCTAACCGCTACTTCTGGTACCTGTCACATCATGCCAAAAATGTCAGATGTACCTATGAACATTTATGGTGATCCGGATTTTGAAAAAATTAACCCACAGTTTCAATCCTGGACTGATAACAGAATGAATTTCGTTGACTTGTTATTAGAAGATTACAATTCATCAGGCTTTAGTAAGAGCATCAGTTACAACATGTTTGGCCCTGAAAAGAAGGGCAAAAACAATTGGGAAATAGCCCTGGCAGACAACAAAGAATATTGGCTCAATCTTAATTATGGCATTGGGCAGGCAGTGGTTGATCTATCCGGCATATCAGTTAAAAATCTGAATATTAAAACTGGCAGTGCTGATGTAGCTGTAGATTACCTGTCAGATCTGGGTAATAAGATTGCCATGGATACCTTTTATGTGAAAGTTGATTTGGGATCACTTGAAGCAAGGAAGATGCATCTTTCCAGGGCAAAAAATATCATAACAGACATAGGGTTTGGAAACGTAACACTGGATTTTTCTGATACCCCGACTACAAAAAGTACAATAAAGTCAATGGTTGGGGCAGGCAGCCTCGAAGTTTTTATTCCGAAAAACGACACACCTGTTATCATATATATGAACAACTCACCTTTGTGCAGTGTGAAACTGCCAAAAGGTTATGAGGAAGTAGATGACAACGTATACGTTAGTCCTAGCTACTCTTCCATGGCGGACAACCTACTTACCTTCGAAATTGACGTTGCATTAGGCAATGCCAGTTTCAGATATAGCAAGTAGCGCTCCTCTAGTTAAGATAAGACTCGGCGATATCCTCTAGTTTATCATTCAAATATTGTTGCGAATACCAGATGCCTTTCACCATTACACCCAGGCTTTGTTCTTTAATATTTGGGATAGATATTAACGGGTTCACTTTTAAAAGTAAAAGATCAGCTTGTTTACCAACTTCTATGGTGCCAAAGTTTGTATTGTCCTGCATTGCAGAGGCACCGTTAATTGTTGCTGCTTGTAAAATGTCAAGGGATGTAATTCCTAAATCTGACATGTAATCCAACTCCCACTGATAGCTAAAACCCGGGAGCTGATAGCGTACGTTCATGTCTGTACCTATAATCATCTTCGTATCGGTATTGAATATTTCCGTTAAGATCAAATTGACATTTGTGATTGCCTGCGTCGGGTCATCTAATCCCTGAAGTGGACCATTGGCCCAATTTTGTTTGATAACTGGAGAGATATATCTGTACTCCTCACTTAATCGAATTTTTTGCACATCTGATTTTGACAAAACTTCTGCGAATATTGTCGGAGTAATCCATCGTCCATTGTCCCTCGCATAAGTGAGCAAATCGGTTACTATTGACCTGTCAAGTTGCTGGCTGAAAACGGCTAAAGGGTCATCTGTTTTGGATGCATCATGCGCAATACCCCACAGGTGTTCAAAAGTACGCTGGCCAGCATCAACAGCTTGTTTAAATGTAATTTCATGGGGAACATGGCCTGATGCCTGTATACCCAGTTTAGCTGCTTCGTCCATTATGGCGAAGTAGACATCAGGGTCTAAAAAAGTGTAGACTTTGATGAGGTCTACTCCGGAGTCAACAATTTCCCTGACGAGGTTTCTGGCTTCCTCAGGATCATGTAAACCTGGTACGTCGGGGCTGTCGTTAAGAATGGCACTACTCACAAATACATTTGGTCCGGGTACATTTCCATTTTTAACTTCATTAATGAGTGCTTCCCGTTCAGCACCGCCAGCCATCATTCTGATGGTGGTTACACCATTTGCCAAAAGCAGAAACATATTATCTGCCATAATCTGAGGCTCATCTTTAAAAATGTGGGTATGTGCATCAATCATTCCGGGCATCAAAAATTCGTTGCCATTTCCTTTAATAATTTCTGCGTTTTCTGGGATTTCAGCCTCCTGATTACCTGATATTGAAGTAATCTGTCCGTTGCTGATAACCACGGTTTGATTTGATATGATTTGCCCATCAGTAACAGAAACAATGTTCACATTTTTAAAAGAAACCGTACCTTCATCAATTTGATCAGGAATGACCAATTTTTGATCGTCACTGCAGCGGTAGAATAGTATTGATATAAGTAATAGGGCGGCTTTGAGAGGTCTGTTCATTTTATTTGTTGTTTAATCACATAACTAATAAAGTTAAAAAATATTCGATAGTTAAATGTTGCTCAGAATGGAAAACGTTTACCAACAGATAGATGGCATCATTTTTAAAATAAGTTGAGATTGTCACCGCTATCTTCTCCATGCTTCATGGTAATAAGTATTTTTGGCGACTCAATAATTAAAAACCTTGGAGGCGCTTAAAACAGAAAATATTGTAAAGGACTATATCGGTCATAGGGCCCTGGATGATGTGAGCATAAACGTTCCCAAAGGCAGTATTTATGGGCTTCTTGGACCCAATGGTGCCGGCAAAACCACGCTGATCAGGATAATTACTCAAATTATTATAGCAGATAGGGGAGGTGTTTATCTGAATGGAGAGAAGATGAAGCCCTCAGATACTAAACGGATTGGATATCTGCCTGAAGAGCGGGGCCTATATAAGAAGATGAAAGTTGGGGAGCAACTGCTTTATCTGGCAAGAATTAAAGGGGTTGACAGACCTACGGCGGTTTCAAAAATTCGCCACTGGTTAACGAAACTCCAGCTGGAAGACTGGTGGAACAAAAATGTACAGGATCTCTCCAAAGGCATGCAACAAAAGATTCAGTTTATTGCCACCATTATTGCAGATCCGGAGATAATCATTCTTGATGAACCATTTTCCGGATTTGACCCGATCAATGCAGATGCCATTAAAGATGAAATTCTGGAATTACGGGATAATGGGGCCACGATTATTTTCTCGACCCACCGAATGGAGTCAGTTGAAGAACTTTGTGATCACATTGCATTAATTGACAAATCGAAGAAAATTCTGGAGGGAACAAAATTGGACATCAAGAACTCCTTCAGGTCTAACACCTATTTTGTTGAACACAAGGATCAGTTTGAGATTGAAATAGACGATTTTCGAATATTAAACACAAAAGCATTGTCTGAAAATCATCTTCTAACAGAAGTGACTATTAACGGTCAAACTACAAGTAATGACTTACTCAAGTACTTTATAAGTAAAACTGAGGTAATGGCCTTTAAAGAGAAAGTGCCAAGCATCAACGACATTTTTATTAGCAAGGTGAAAGGAGGTTCGGATGAATAAAATTTTCCTCATCCTATCAAGGGAGTACCTCACCCGGGTAAAGCGAAGGTCATTTATTGTCATGACTTTATTGGGGCCAATTTTGTTCGCAGGGATTACTGTGGTTCCGATTTGGTTAAGCGAAGAAGCCATAGAGGAGAAAGTCGTTTATATAAAAGATGATTCGGGGTTGTTCACAAATGATTTTAAAGATGGTGACAACACCCGCTTTATATTCACTGAAATTGGAATGATTGAGGCCAAGGAAAATGTGGATGAGCATATTTCGCCTAATCTTCTATACATACCACGCATTGAAATCGAAAACCCGGAGGGAATTGTTTTTTATTCCAATTCAAATCCGAGTATTTCCCTGGTGAGGGACCTTGAAAACAGGCTGCAAAATGCCATTGAAGACCTGAAACTTGATCGATCAGGGTTGGATCGACAAGTCATCGAAAACCTCAGGGCTGATGTAGATATCGATACAATTAATCTTTCTGAAGGAACTGAGAAAGAAAGCAATGTAGGCGTGGCAACGGCCATTGGCTATGTGGCCGCATTTATGATTTATTTTTTCATTTTCTATTATGGCACCCAGATTTTAAGAGGGGTGATAGAGGAGAAAACCAACCGGATAATCGAGGTGATTGTTTCATCGGTAAAACCATTTCAATTGATGATGGGGAAGGTGCTGGGCATTGGGGCTGTTGGGCTCACTCAGTTTGCCCTTTGGGTGGTTTTTACCCTGGCGATCTCATCAGTAACCCTGGCTTTTTTCGGGGTTAGCAGGGTTGATTCCATGACTATGAATCAAGCCATGGAAATTCAGGATGAGGGTGCCGCCCTGGGTGAAACTGAGCAAATGCTGGAGGTATTGTACACACAGGATTTTACACTCATAATTGGTTGCTTTATTTTCTTTTTCCTCGGAGGATTTTTCCTGTATGGGGCTTTGTTCGCTGCGGTTGGTTCTGCCATCGATCATGAGTCAGATGCCCAGCAGTTTATGTTGCCCATCACAATACCACTGATTTTTTCGATTATCGCATTAAGTGCCATCATCAATGAACCAAATGGTTCACTTGCCTTTTGGCTATCGGTGATCCCGTTTACTGCTCCCGTGGTAATGATGATGCGGGTGCCATTTGATGTGCCTATGTGGGAGCTGGGCTTATCGATGTTATCCGTGATTGTTGGGTTTATTTTCACAATTTGGGTAGCTGGTAGGGTATATCGGGTTGGGATTTTAGTTTATGGTACTAAAGTGAATTACAAGACCCTCGCCAAGTGGTTTTTTGTGAAAAACTAAAGCGTTCAAAACTGGGTCAACCTTTGATTTACCTCAAAATAGACCTAATTTGCACTCCCATTTCCGCATATAATTGACTTTCAAATAATCAAGAATGAACGAATTTGAAGAGGGCAACAGGCTCAAAAGGAGAGAGTACGGTCGAAACGTACAAAACCTTGTAAAACATATAATGACTTTCGAGGATAAAGAAGTGCGCACTAAAAAAGCTGCTACTTTGATCGACCTGATGAAGCAACTGAACCCAAGTGTGAGGGAGTACCCTGAGTACAATCAAAAGTTGTGGGACGAAATCTTCATCATGTCTGAATTCGAACTTGATGTTGAAAGTCCTTTTCCAATCCCTGATAAAGAAATTCTCGATAAAAAGCCTGATATAATGAAACCTGTTTCTAACAGGTTGAAATACAAGCATTATGGCAGAAATATCGAGTTGCTGGTTGAAAGGGCTACATCACTTGAGGATCCGAAAGAGAAAGAGGCAGCCACCATTTACATTGGTAAGTTGATGAAAACATTTTTTTCAACCTGGAATAAAGATGTAATTGATGACGCCACTATTCTTAAAAATATTGAAGATTTATCAAAGGGTGCATTGACCCTTGATATCGATAAGGTGAAAGAAGAAAACCTGTTTGAATCAGCCATCAGGGAGCGTAACCGTGACCGGGAACGCAGCCGTGAGAAACATGATCACAGAAACAGAAAAGGCGGAAGCAACAAGCGCCGTAGCAACAATAACCCCAAAAGACGTAGAAATTAAATGGCTTCCTTTAGGGTAACCGGAGGAAACCAGCTAAAGGGGGAAATTGTACCTCAAGGAGCAAAAAATGAAGCGTTACAAATAATTGCTGCGGTTCTGCTAACGGCTGAACCCGTAACAATTAACAAAATCCCCAACATCCGAGATGTAATTAAGCTCATTGAGCTCCTGGCTTTTTTAGGGGTGAAGGTTGAAAGCCTCGGCAAAGAATCTTATCGGTTTACGGCCAGTGATGTGAAGCTTGACCTGCTGCACTCACAGGAGTTTGCAGTAAAAGCCGCTAGCCTGAGGGGTTCAATTATGATGCTGGGCCCTCTATTGGCAAGATTTGGCACTGGCAGAATGCCAAAACCAGGCGGCGATAAGATTGGCCGTAGAAGGTTAGATACGCATTTTATAGGATTTGAAAAGTTAGGGGCTGAATTTTCTTATTCGCAAGATGGCTTTTATGAGATTAATGGGGAAAAGCTTAAAGGTGCCTATATGCACCTTGATGAAGCCTCTGTGACAGGTACTGCCAATATTGTAATGGCAGCTGTTTTGGCTGAGGGCATCACTACCATTTATAACGCCGCCTGTGAACCTTACATACAGCAGCTTTGCAAAATGCTCAGCCGCATGGGAGCGAAAATCTCAGGAATTGGTTCCAATCTTTTAAAAATCGAGGGAGTTGATAAACTGAGCGGAACTGAGCACTCGATGCTACCCGACATGATTGAGATTGGCAGTTTCATCGGCATGGCTGCGATGACGCAATCGGAAATTACCATCAAAGATTGCCAAATTGCTGAGTTAGGCATTATTCCAGACACTTTCAAAAGGCTGGGCATTAAAATGGAATTCAAGGGTGATGACATCCACATTCCAGCCCAGGACCACTATGAAATTGATGCCTTTATTGATGGTTCGATCTTAACGATCGCCGATGCCATCTGGCCAGGATTTACGCCAGACCTCTTGAGTATCATTTTGGTCACAGCTACCCAGGCAAAAGGTACCGTTTTGGTCCATCAGAAGATGTTCGAAAGCCGCTTGTTTTTTGTTGACAAGCTGATTGATATGGGCGCACAGATCATTCTGTGTGATCCGCACAGGGCTACCGTCATCGGCCTGGATAGATCATTTCCGCTGCGGGGCATTCAAATGACTTCACCTGACATCAGGGCAGGCGTTTCTTTATTGATTGCTGCGATGTCTGCTCAGGGCACCAGCATCATTCATAATGTGGAGCAGATTGACCGCGGTTACCAATTCATAGATGATCGCTTGAATGCCATTGGTGCTGATATTGAAAGGTTCTAAAGCCTAGCTGGTTCAACAAATCCCAAAAAAAAGCCGATCAGCATTACACCAATCGGCTTCACAATCACCAATAAGATTTTATGGTTTAATTTGTCCCTGTAGCTTCAGCCCTTTCCTGCTTTTGCTTATCCACCATATCCTGAACATCTTTTAAAAGCTGCTTGGCATCGTAAATGATGCCATCTTTAATGGTGTACTCCACGCCACCAATTCTTTCAGGCTGCCGCGTTTCATCATTCAGTTTTACTGCACCTGTTCCGTACAATACTTTCATGTTTACCAGCGGATTTTCACCAACAATAATCATATCAGCCAACAGGCCGGGGCGCACTACGCCATATTCTATAGGCTTTTTCAGCGGCTTAAAAACTTCCTGTGCCCCATGCATGGTCGCTGCCCTGATGACCTCAAGCGGATGGAAACCGGCTTCCTGGAGCATCTCCATTTCTTGGATGGTTCCAAATCCGTACAGATTATAAATGAAGCCAGAGTCAGAGCCTACAGTAACCCTTCCTCCCCGGTTTTTATAATCATTCAGGAATGACATCCAAACTCTGTAAAAATTCTTCCAGGCAATCTCGTCATGGGTAGTCCAATAGAACCAGTAAGCACCATGGCTTTCCCGGCTTGGTTCATAGAAATCCTGCTGGGATGGGAGGGTATAAGATTGGTGCCAGTCAGCATTTCTGGCCCTCATCACATCCCTGCCAGCAGAATAAATAGTCATTGTCGGGTTGATGTAGAAATCAAGCTCCAAAAATTCATCCAACAGTGCATTCCAACCTTCACTGCCCCGCTCATGCACAAGGTTCCATTGCCTGGCCACCTGGCCAAAACGATGTTGTTCATCCATGTAGTTCATGTCCATTGGCCAGGGCTGAACATCATGCGCTTTGTACATTGATTCGAACAATCCATAGAAATGGGTCATGCTGGTAAGGCCGATCCTTGCTGCATCAATGGCATTCATTTGAGCTACACCCATCTGGCCTAAATGAGCAGTTGAGCCCATATTTAGTTTGTTGGCTTCATCCAATAAAGCCTTCATAATCTCCGGCCGATGAGAGCCGAGTTTAAGGCCATCAACACCTTTCTTTTTGGCGTATTGCACCCATTCAACGGCATCTGCAGGAGTTAAAACTTTTCGGTCTTTCCACTCTTTACCAGAGCCTGGCCTGTGGAATGAAATAATCCTGGGGGCCACAATTTCATTTTTGGCACTGCGCTCCCGTTCTGCCAATGACCACTCTAATGGGCCGGTTGGCACACCACGAACGGTAGTTACGCCGTTGGCCATCCAGAGCTTGTAAACATACTCCGCCTCAGGGGCTTTTGGCACACCACCCGTGTGGACATGGAGGTCGATAATCCCCGGCATCACATATTTTCCGGTCGCATCAATTTCTTTTGTGGCACCCGTGGGGCGGTCTTCTTCCTTAATGGGCAGGTTAGGGGCAGCAACCGTTTTCACATCTACAATTTTGTTGCCCTCTACTACTATATCTACCGGCCCAATGGGAGGTGCCCCTGTTCCATCGATAAGGGTGGCACTCCTGATAATTAGGCGATCAAAGGGCCCTTCGCCCTCGTCGGCTCCGCGATCGGGTGCAGGCCTGACCACCTCAACATCCTGAGCATAGGTTTGAATGGATAATAACATGACCGCAATTGTTGCAACCATTTTTACTTTCTTGAATTTCATAGGCTTCGTGTTTTGACTTGCTTACAAGTAGCCCATTATCAAGCTTATATCAAATAGCGGATGATACGAATGGTTACCGCTTGAATGATATTGCTACTTAATTGTGGATGGATGATCAATGGGGTTCCGGTATTAGACAGATACGCTGATTAGGAGAATCGGAATGGTGATGTTGAAATTGAATTTTTATCTTTGATAAGATGGATGAGAATAAAAAAATAAAGTCCCGCGTATTACAGCTTGATGAAATGGTAGCTAATACCACCAGGAACGTGGATCGGTTGACCGCCGAAATGGCTGAATTCAGGAATTATTGCTACGAAAATAATAAGGTGGTCAATGATCTTTTAAGAAAGATGGATGACCGCGAAGAGGAAATTAAAAAACTCAGAGAGGATTTTGAATCAACAAATAAAAGGCTGGAGAAAACTGATTTGAGATTAGAGAAAATCGATTTAAGGTTAGAAAAGCTCTCAAAAGAACAAGACAAAAAGTGGGAAGACCAACACCAGTTAAATATTCAAATGATTAGGTCATTGGAGAAATTGAATGAACGTTTAGATAAAAGCCTTTAACGCACCTCAGAAAATTCGCAACCCGAATAGACTTCAACCTATCCCGCCCCGTTGCCATAGATTTCGCCGGAGTAACATTTAACCCCGAGACTGATACTTACTTTGTTACAGTGACTGAGGAGAAGAGGGCGGATTTGGGGGTGTGGGTTTTCAATAGTTACAATTGAAGACAAAGTAATCTACCCTTAAAATCTTTCCTAAATTTAGGTATGGCAGATGTTCATACACCTGAGGTGAGATCCTACAATATGAGTAGGATAAAGGGTAAGAATACTAAACCGGAGATGATTGTACGTAAGTTTCTCCACTCAGAAGGTTTTCGTTATAGCTTGCATGACAAAAGACTACCCGGCAAGCCAGATATCGTTTTAACAAAGTATAAATCAATTGTGGACGTTAGAGGTTGTTTTTGGCACAATCATGTAAATTGTAAATATGGAGATGAAGTTAAGACTACGTCCAGTCAAGTAAGCAAAAAGAGGAACTCTGCTATTGAGAGAGATAGAAGTAACTTAAAGCTTTGGAAATCCTTAGGTTGGCAAGTATTAGTAATCTGGTCTGATTGTGAGCTTGAACCAAGAAGAAAAAAATCTCAAAAACGAATTGAAACTCTCACCAATATTTTAGAAAAACTAAATAATGCCAATCCCAATAATTGATTTATTCGCGGGCCCTGGGGGGCTGGGAGAGGGTTTTTCTTCTTTATTAGATAAAAAAGATGATAGGATTTTTGATATTAAATTATCAATCGAGAAAGATCTAAATGCTCATGAAACACTCAGACTAAGAAGTTTTTATAGAAAATTCCCCGTTGGACAAGCACCGGAAGCTTATTACGAAATCTTAAGGGCAAAAACCTGGAAAAAGAGAAAGGAATTAATTGATAAGCTCAAAGATCGATTCAATGAAGAGTGGCAAACAGCAGATAAAGAAGCCTGGTGTTTTGAGTTGCCATATCCCGAAGAGTTTGACAAAAAGGGTAGCAAAAAAGGCGGATATACGCCTGCACAAATCCTAGAGAGAAATAAATTAATAGACGTAAGAATCGAAGAACAACTTGATGGGCAAACTGAATTTGTCTTGATAGGAGGTCCACCTTGTCAAGCGTATTCTCTGGCAGGCAGATCCAGAAACCAATGGACTGAGGGACTGGATAAAAATGATCACAGGGTTGATTTATACAAGCAATATCTTAGAATAATCGCGAAGCATCAGCCATCTGTTTTCGTAATGGAAAACGTAAAAGGGCTCTTATCGGCTAAAGTTGAAGAAGAGAAAGTATTCCCATGGATTCTCAGAGACCTAAAAAATCCCTCCTCAGTTTTCAAAGAGTATAATTCTTCAGGATATAAAATATATTCATTAAGTACTGCACCTGTTAAATGTGATGAAAGCGGAAATCCTCAGTATTCTGCAGCAAGAGATTATCTCATCAGAGCTGAAGATTTCGGAATACCTCAAGCAAGGCACAGAGTAATATTATTAGGTATAAGAGATGATATTGATGTTTGTCCTTTACCGTTGATTAAGGAGGAATCTGTTGGCCTAAAGGAGATTATCGGAGACCTTCCAAAAATTAGAAGTGGTCTTAGTAAGAAATATCTGTTTTCGAAAACTGTATATAAAGATGGTGAAGAAAAGGAAAAGAGATATTATGAACCTATAAAAGACTCACCTGAAAAATGGTTTGAAACAGTTTCGGGTTTTCGGAATGAAATAGGATCATGGAATGGGTTAGAAATTTCCCCAAAAGAAGAAGTACCAAGAGATATAGGAGGTGAGTTTATTAAATTCAATACTCCGAAAAATTCTAATCCATTATATGAATGGTATAACGATGATAGATTAGAAGGTGTTCTAAATCATGAATCCAGAAGTCATCTATATCAGGATATATTTAGATATCAATTTTTGTCTATATATTCAGATATATATGATAGATTCCCAAGACTTGAAGAGTTTAAAGATTATCACGATGATCTAGTACCTAATCACAAAAATGCTGATTCAGGTAAATTTTCAGACAGATTCCGAGTTCAACTAGGCGATTATCCAGCGACTACTATTACTAGCCATATTTCAAAGGATGGTCACTATTTCATTCACTACGATCCTATACAATGTAGATCCTTAACTGTCAGAGAGGGGGCAAGAATTCAAACTTTCCCTGATAATTACCTATTCTGTGGTACACGTACCCAACAATATCATCAGGTTGGTAATGCAGTTCCTCCTTTTGTGGCATATCAAATTGCAGATATAGTGTCTAAAATAATATAGATATATATACAGATATATGTATTGATGTGTAACAATTTGTTGTTTACTTTAGTAGGTGATTAAATCAACTAGATATCAATGGCAGTAAAATCCAGAAGAGAACGATTTGAAGATGTCGCGGCAAAAAGAGCCCAGAATATCCTGGATGCTCTGGATATCCTTGGCAATTGTGCAAACAGAAGAAATTATGAGTTCTATGAGGAAGATGTAAAATACATGTTCAGGCTCATTGACACACATGTAAAAAAGGTAAAAGACAAGTTCAACGATGAATTAAATGCATCTTCAAACTCTAAGAACGTTGTGAAATTCCCTAAGCCAAAAAAATGAGTCATTATGAAAAGACGACCAGTCTGGAAGAAATTAATTACTGATCAGCTTATTCGAAATGAAAATATTAAAAATATAACTTTATAACAACTGTTTTATATTGGGGAAAATCTAAGCAGAGATTTAAACCACCAAAAATCTGATTTATGAGAGAGTTTGATCAGAAATATTTATGGGACTTTGAGAAGACAAGTCTATTTGATGGGTTGAATAACCCTATGATAGAACATTTCTCGGGAGGCTATTATCATTTAGCCCGGGAAGTTATCCAGAACTCAATTGATGCTCCTGATGATATTAAAAAACCCGTTCGTGTAGTTTTTACTCAAGAATTCATTCCACTAAAATTTTTTCCTGGAATAAAAAGGTTCAAAGAAATCCTTGAGTTGTGTAATAGGAGTTGGGATAAAAATCCTGAAGTGCAGGAATTCATTACGAAAGCTCAAAATGTAATTGGTAAAGAACAAATTCCTTTACTGAAAATATCTGATTACAATACGATAGGATTGCAAGGACAGGATGATGACATGAGTGGAGGTTGGTTTTCTCTGGTTAAGTCTAGAGGAGCAAGCTCTAAAAGAACTGGCGAAGGAGGTTCATTTGGAATTGGTAAGGGTGCGGCATTCAAAACCTCACCATTGCGTACAGTCTTTTACTCAACTTACAGTAAGGATGGTTTCAGGAAATTTCAAGGAATTGCGGAACTTGTTACTTTCAAGGATCAAGAAGGACCAAGGAGAGGTACTGGTTCATTTGGTTCAAGGAACTATGGTTCAATTAAGAATCCTTCTGATATCCCCGAATTCTTTTTGCGAAAAGAAACAGGCCTGGATATTTATATAGCAGGTGCCACGCTTGACAATAATCAATCTGATGAACTTGTTAAGTCAGTTTTGAGAAACTTCTGGTACGCTATTTACCGAAACGAACTTATTGTTGAAGTCGCTGATGAAGTGATTTCGAAAGAAACTCTTGAGAACCTTCTCGTTGAGCATTTTGAAGATCAGCCGACCAAAGATCATATTGAACCAGTAGGCAATCCATTGACATATTATGAGGCAGTAGCGAAAGGTAAGAGGTTTGAAACTGATCTGCCAATACTGGGTAAGGTCTTGTTTTATTTCTATAAAACCTCAGAGCATCTGAATCATGTTGCAATGATCCGAAAATCGCATATGATTATATACTCAAAGCAGTATAGGCATCCAGATGCTTTCGCAGGAGTTTTTATTTGTGACAACAAGGATGGTAACACTGAATTAAGAAAAATGGAACCTCCCGCACATGACAAATGGGATCCAGAAAGAAACGAACAAAATGGATATCAAATAATAGAAGAAATTGTTAACTGGATCAGAGGAAAACTTAAAGAGTTGAGGGAAATTCAATCTTCGGGATTTCAAGAGGTTCCAGGATTATCAAAATATCTTCCCTTCAACGATGAAAGTCAAAATGGGGACAATGGTAATAATGAAACACAAGAGATTGAATCTGAGGAAGAAACTGCCTCTTTGATGCAAAAAGAAAATGTGTTTGAAAGTTTTCCTGTAATAAATCCTTATGAAATATCGGTGTTGAATACACCAGAAAAGGGAATGGGTGGTGACGGAACAGTCATAAGGAGGAAAAAGAAAAAAATAAAAACTAAGAAGAAAAGAACGGGGGGTGGAAGTGGAAATACTCCATCGGTTAGGCCAACCCCTGTTCAAGGAAGATCATATTTACTTGAAAGAAAAGGAGACATTCATAAATATGCTGTAGTCTTAAATCCAAGTGAAACTATCAAATGTTCATTGAAGCTTAGAGCAGTTGGTGAAGATGCAGAAGAACCAATTGTTATTAGGTCAGCCGAGGATGAAGAGAATCAAGCATTGAGATTCAATAACAATACAGTTTCGCTTGTCAGATTGGAAGCTGGAAAGAAAAAGAAGGTATTTGTGGAGTTAGATTCAGCATTCAAATTATCGCTTAAAATTCAGATCAATGATTTACAACAATAGGCATTATCCGCATCCGGTCCTGGGGATTGGAGATGATATAAACGGAAAAGGTCAGGTTAGTCTGAAGGTTTCCTCTGATTCTGAGTATATAGTACTTGAAAATACTTTTTTACTCGAGAATGAAGATCTGTCAAAATTAATTGAGCAGAAAAAGGCTTCATTTTCTATGCACCTCGAATGCAGGGGTACATTTTACAGAGCCAATTACACATCCTATAAACCATTATGTGATGAAATAAAACTAAAGGCGTCGGATCTGAATGGTGAAGTAGAATTGAATTACCTGGTGTGTGCTGAAATTGATATTGCTAAATATCAAAATAAGGCAAGCAACGATGACTATGAAAATTTTCAGTTTGACATCAACAGAGGGGATATTCTTGCCTATTTAGGTAAAGGGAAATTTTATGCCAATAAAACATTTCAGGAAACTACTTCGATTTCTTCATTTATGAATATCAACACAGACGGCAGATCTAATCATCCGTACTATCTGGACTATGGTGATGAAAAAATAACGATTTATCTGTCTCAGGAGGATTACGAGTTATATCAAGAAATTAAACTAAAAAAAATCGCTCCGATACTTCATTCATCATTAGTGCTACCGGCATTAGTACAAGTTTTGATACTTATGGATGGAGAGGAATCTGAAGAATACAGGAACTCAGCGTGGTTTGGTATTTTGACTGAAATAACAGAGAAGTTGGGGGAAGACGAACCACTTATTAAAGCTCAAAAAATATTGGAGTTGCCTCTAAAACGCTCATTTGATTCCATGAAAGAACTTCAACTTATTTACTAGTATGGAAAAGGTCAAAGTATTTACCTACAGCTACATGGATAGGTTATTTAACGATTCAACGAATGACCCGGATTTATATCTTCAAGAGCGAATTAGCTTCTCGGACGAGTGCTATGCCAAAGGAGAAACCGGATTAACACTTGAAAACGGGATCATTGAAAAAATTAATAACTCAATAAGCACTTCTGGGTCATCTAAAGAAGATGCTGATAATTCAATCCGAATTTATGAAGCATTAGACATTAATCTTACTACAGCTTCAGACCCGAGATTGTGGACATGCCTTACACACGATATTTTTTGGGATTATATGAAGATGCGATGGCCTTTAGTATCTCTCGACAGAGAAAAGATGAAGAGCAGAATAAAAGATCGGTATCACTTAAGGAACCTCTCACTCAATAACATGTCAAGAAATGGAATGGCTAGGTTATGGTGGATAGCATATTTGACAGTAGATGAAGAAAGGAAAGATAAGTTCGAGTTGACAAAAGTGTTAGCATCAAGACAAGACCTTATAGCAGGGTTATTAGAACGGGTTTTAGGATCTAATGAGAATATCCGAAGATCAATTCTACAGTTTCTTTTGGAGAATAATCTTTACTTGGAAAAGGAGGTCAAGAGACGAGACCTTTTGAAGAAAATTAATCTTTTGGGTGGCGTAAAAAACTTGCCTCTTCTAACGAGATTTGAAATTAAGGAACAAATTCGGCGAATAGCTTGAGCACAATCTTCTTAAACACCACCCTCTAGTGATCACCTCCAAAACAGCCCATGAAAACTCCCTTCTGACAGCGACGGTTTATGAATCCCAGGTGGAGGAAGATATTATTCTCAGTGATTACAATTCCAGGCCTTGTGTTTCTTTTCCGTTGAGGTCGGGGTTTGCCTACCGCACTACTGGCTTTGATGGTTTTGTAGAGAGCAATAGCTTTTTGGTAGAGAGCCAGCCCAATGAATTTGACATCAAGAAATACAAAGACCTCGGCTTTGACCTGACGGTTTGCTTTCAATTCAAAGAGTCGCACCATGAGTTCATTTCCAGGTTTAACCGCAATAAATGCGTGGAGTCATTCCGCAGAACACCGGAACTGGGCTTTATGATCCATGCTTTCATGAACAACCTGGATGCTAATAAGCTGTTTCTTGACTCCGCAGTTGATCAAATCCTTTTTGAAGAAGTTTTTAAGGACACGCTTGAGTTGACAGAGCCAGGTGCCAGAAAGCGTTGGCGGTTAGACCAGATTGATGAAGCCAAGGCGTACATGCATGCCAACTTTAGCAGCAGTAATCTAGGCATCGACCGGATTGCTTCGGTAAGTCATCTGAGCCGTTTTCATTTTGGGAGGACTTTTAAGGAACTCACCGGCTATAGTCCGTATGAATACCTGCTAAAGGTGCGGCTGCACAATGCCAGGGAGCTTCTAAAAAAAGACCGGAACATCACAGAAGTTGCTTTTCAATCGGGGTTTAACAGCCTGGAGAATTTCTCCAATGCTTTTAAAAAAGAGTACAATCAGTCCCCGCTAAACTTCAGGAACGGCACCCAAAAAGTCTATTGAGTTCAGTTGTTGAGATAGTCTTTAACGTCGGCAATTTGCATTACCCCACCATGCTCTCCAGCAATAATCTCGACATCCCAATTGTTTTCAGCAATTCGCTCTTTAAGGATCACCGAAGGTTCGATTGTCAGCGGCCATTCTCCGAACGAAATCATGTCTACCTGCCATAGCAGTTTTTGCTTCGGAAAGTAGATCGCTAGCATATCGTTCACATGCGGTATGGGGCCAATGTTCACGATTTGCGCCTCGTTTAGCTGATCAGCAATTTGGTGTGAGCCCTCAACCAAGACATATTGAGTTTGCTGTGGCTGCGTATGTTGATTATCCGGTTGATATGACCAATCTGCCTTAGCTATTTTATCAGTCAACACCTGTATGCTGGAGGGTATTACCAGCTCAACCTGGGTGGCTATGTACTCCCGCATGCCAGCCACATGGTCAGAGTGGTGGTGGCTTTGCACCATGTATTTGATAGGCTTGTCAGGAAATTCCTCCGTGACTTTGTCTATGACTTTTCGGGAAGCTTCGTTGGAAACCGGTGCCTCACCGACTAAAATGAAGTCTTCGAATTCAGCCGCCAGCACATTGTAATCACCGATGCCCAGTTTGTCGTCATTCACATTACGGAGCATAAATAGATTGTCTGCCAAATTCACCCATGACGCTGGCGGAAAATCGCCCTCCAGAAACCGGAAGGAAGCGAGTTCAGGCAGGGGAATGGCTTCATTCAACAACTGCACATTGTAGGAGTTAAACAAGGTACCCCATGAATCATAAATGCCACCGGACTTAATTTGCTGTGGCAACATGATTTTTTCAAACTGCTGGTAATCATCCCACTCCTTCACCGATATGCCATTGCCATACGGCTGGTTAACCACCTGTTGTTCCAATTTTTTCAGGAATAGCGTTTCCTTATCGAAGTACAGCTTAGTTGTTCTTTCGTTGTTGATTGTAATCACATGAACAGGACTCCCATCCAAATCAATAAGTCCGTCATAAACCAGTTTAGCGGAATCCCGCAAAGCCGCTTCTAAGTACCGATGCGGAAAGTGTCGATAATTATTGAACCCGCTGCCAGTGGCAACAAATGATGTATTCGATAGAGAATCGTAGGTTTTGCCAACCCCGTCTTCAACAAGCGTCATTGATTGAAATACGAACCCATTAAAAGGATTTCTACTCATCGCGATTTCCCGGTTATTGGGCCTATCGATTTGAAAATGCGTTTCAACCTGATAGATATTGTAGGGCTCTCCAGCCGCGTGGTAAGATTGGCCGCGGTTGATGCCTTCTGAACAAATTACCTGCAAAGAGATGTTGAGGTTTTCGTCGGCTAAATCTCCAATGTTGTTAAGGCTTTGCTGGATGAGTTCGACAGGAGACTCTGTTTGTGGTTGGTTTTGTTCACAGCTTGATAAATGGCCCACAACTATTGCAATGAGGACAATGTTGGCAATTCTTCCAATTTGATGCATTCTTGATTCTTTTTGTTTTAATGTATAACTATCAATCAAATTAAGACCAGAAGTGAAAAGCGATTTAATGAATTGTGCTGTTTTTGGTCATGAGGAGCATCATATATCTTAATCAATAGACTTAGCCTTGTTGAGAGCCAAACATCACAGGCTTTTAGCGATTAAAATCTTGATAAGACCTCCTTAAAGTTGTTCGCCTCTTCAGCATCATCCAGACGAATCCATGACCTCCCAACGATCTCGTTAGGATTCTTAAAATCTACTACATGCCGGATATATTCAGTTACCCCATTCTCGATTTCGAAAGAGGTTAAGGTTGTAAAGGTCTGTCCTTGTTCATCATAAGTGCCATATTCAGTGATCATGTTCGACCTTTTATCATAAAAGAAAATGAACCTGAATTGGTTGACCTTGGTATCAAATGTTAGCCATGAAACAAACTGGCGAGTGCGATTGCTGGCTGTATTAGTTAATGATCCATGTCGGGTGATATAGGTGGAATCCAATGCCCACGAGAAATTATAGATCCCTTTTTCCTCACTTCTTTTACCACTATGGGAGAAATTTTCAGTTGAGATATTCCACTCTCCAATAAACACATCTAACTTTTTTAAATTGGTTTTGATCAGTTCGTGTTTCGACTGGCCAAAACTTGGCAAATGACAAAAAACTAATGCCGCTAAGATCAGGAATTGTTTCATAAGATTTCTTGGATAGCTAAAATTCGATTCAGGATGTGAGGTAACTAGATATTAGCCTATTTCATGGTAGATTAATTAATGCATAAAAAAAGCTGAGATATATCTCAGCTTTCATAAATCGTCGATGTGGACTTTGGATGGACCAGTTAGGTGGTTAATGGCAGAAATTCAATTCTGATTAAAGCTGCTAATAATCCAACCACCGCCAATCACATCATCACCTTCATAGAAAACAGCTGCCTGCCCCGGGGCAATGGCATGAACGCCTTCCCCGAAGAAAACTTTCATCGTATTGCCTGCTTGTTCTATTACAGCAGGTGTGCCTGAGTCATTGTAGCGCACCTTGGTTACGGTATCAACCCGTTTGCCGTTCAAATCTTCGTATTTGAGCATGTTGAGCTGGTTCACATACATGCCGTTTCTGGCCAATTCATCAAAAGTTCCAAGAACTACTTCGTTTGAATCTTTCCTGATTTCAGTCACATAAACCGGATAGCCCAGAGCGATTTTCAGCCCCTTGCGTTGACCAACGGTATAGAATGGATAGCCTTCATGCTCTCCTACTTTGGTCCCATCTTCCAAAACAAAAGTGCCACCTTTTACTTTTTCTTCCAGGCCCTCAACCCTTCTTTTAAGAAAACCGCGGTAGTCATTATCTGGCACAAAGCAGATTTCGTAGGACTCCGATTTATTGACCAATTCATAAAAGCCTTTTTCTTTGGCAATTTCCCTGATTTCCGGCTTGGTGAGATCACTAAGAGGTAAAATGGTTCGGCTAAGGCTTTTTTGGGAAACCCCCCAAAGCGCATAGCTCTGGTCTTTGTTCAGGTCTTTGCCTTTAGCCACGAAATACCTGCCATTCTCTTCTTTTAAGGTGGCATAATGCCCGGTAGCAATATAGTCGCAGCCCAGCTTGTCAGCCCTTCGCAACAGCGAATCCCACTTGATGTGGGTATTGCATAAAACACATGGGTTCGGGGTTCGGCCATCCAGATATTCATTGGTGAAATGATCAATCACATAATCACCAAATTCTTCCCTGATGTCAATGATGTAATGCGGAAACCCCAGGTTGACGGCTACCTCTCTGGCGTCATTAATGGATTCCAGGCTGCAACAGCCAGTTTCTTTTTTGCTTCCCCCTGAGTTGGTGTAATCCCAGGTTTTCATCGTCATGCCAACTACTTCATAGCCTTGCTCATGAAGTAAAACGGCTGCCAATGAGCTATCGATACCGCCGCTCATGGCTACTAAAACTCTTCCTTTTTTGCTCATATTTTGCTAATTCGCCGGGTTCACAGCCTCGGTTTTTCACATAAGAATTGATCAACTATCAATTCCATTCTTTAGTTCCGAATTCAGAACAAGTGCAAAGGTATAAAGCATTCAGTTCTATTCTATTCAGTTGCTTTTAATAACAACCCAATCCAGATATCAGCAGGCTCACGACAAGGTGTAACCTCTGGTTTAAATAGCGGTACTACTTTCGACACATCACTTAAGAATTCTTCAACATGTTGAAAAACCACCTGATTATTGCTTTTCGAAGCCTTAAACGGCATTCATTCTATTCATTCATAAACATCTTTGGCTTGGCTATTGGCATGGCCGCTGGTTTCATGATCCTTCAATATGTTCATTATGAAACTTCCTATGATCAGTTTTTCGAGAACAAGGAGAATATCTACCGCATTCAAACCAACAGATATAACAAGGGTGAGCTGCAATCAGCGTGGGCGGCTGGATGCGCAGGGATTGGGTTACATATGAAAGAGGATTTTCCAGAGGTGCTTGATTTTGTAAATCTCAAAAGCAGCGGTTCCACGATTCAATATGACAAAAAGTACTACGAACTAGAGAGTCCATATTATGCTGGGAAAAATTTCTTCGAGGTGTTTTCTGTACCATTACTAAGAGGTGTGGACAGCCTGGTTTTGAAAGATCCCTTTAATGTGGTGTTAAGTGAAAGCCTGGCTAAGAAGATTTTCGGTGACAAAGACCCAATCGGCGAAATCCTGATTCAGGACGATAGCGATAATTTCAAGGTAACCGGGGTATTTCAGGATTTTCCGGAGCAGTCGCATATGAACTTTGATCTGTTGTATTCATTCGAAACTTTTGTTGTTTTTACAAGTGAGGAAGCCAGAACAGCCTGGCAGTGGGACGGTTTTTTGAACTATGTGGTGCTGCATCCCGAAACGAACCTTGAAGCGTTAAAATCCAAATTTCCTGATTTTATTGAAGCAAGGGCTGGCGATGACTTAAGGCAGTATGATGCCGGAATGGACATGAGCCTGCAGCCATTGGAGGACATCCATCTTACATCCAATTACCGAATGGAAATCAAGCCAACCGGAAACGAGACTACTACTTATTTTCTGTTGATTATCGGACTGTTCGTTCTTTTCATTGCCTGGATCAATTACATCAACCTCACCACTGCCAGGTCAATGAGCAGGGCGAGGGAAGTGGGTATAAGAAAAGTGCTTGGCGGGATCAAACGCCAATTAATTAGCCAGTTTATGTTTGAGTCGCTGATGGTAAACTCCATTGCATTACTGATTGCGACTTGTCTCGTAGTAGCCATTTTCCCATTCTTTAATGACTTCGTAGGCAGGGCCAATGCCTACACTTTCCCACTAAGCTTTGAGTTTTGGTTGGGGTTAGCGTCCCTGCTTTTGGTAGGTGTACTTACTTCAGGATTTTACCCAGCGTTAGTGCTTTCTAATTTCAAACCTGTCGCAATTCTAAAAGGCAAGTTCAGTGGAACTACAAGTGGGAATTGGCTAAGAAAAACGCTGGTTGTTTTTCAGTTCCTGGCTTCGGTCGTTTTAATTACTGGAACATTCGTGGTGTATAAGCAGATGGACTTTTTGCAATCCCAGGACCTGGGAGTGAAGATCAATCAAACACTTGTTATCGAAACGCCTAAGTTTAGTACCGATAGTTTGAGAACCCTGAGGGATACCTCGTTTAGAGGTGGCCTGCTATCAGAATCATCAGTTAAAGGATTGACAATGTCGACTGCCATCCCTGGTGAATCCCCTGGTTGGAATGCTGGCGGCATAAGGTTGCTCAACAAGTCAGATGACGAGAGTAATCAATTCCGGGTAGTTGGAATGGACGATCAATTCATTGATTTCTATGATTTGGAAATTGTTGCCGGACGCAAGTTTGATAAATCTTATGGTGCTGAGGAAGGCAATGTTTTATTTAATGAGGCAGCTGTCAGGAGAATTGGACTGAACAACCTGGAAGACATCCTAAACAAAAAGATATTTTTCTGGGGGGATACTTTTAATGTCGTTGGTGTTGTAAAAAACTATCGTCAGGAATCGCCAAAGCAAGCTTATGACGCTCATATTTTTAGATACTTTGAAAAGCCACGGGGCTACTACTCCATCAACGTTGGCAACTCAAATCTTAGGAATTCCATTGAAACTGTAAAACGGCATTGGGAATCAGCCTATCAGAATAAAACTTTCAATTATTTCTTCCTTGACGACCACTACAATCAGCAGTATGAGTCAGAGGTTAAGTTCGGATCGATTTTCGGCCTGTTTGCCATACTTGCAATTTTCGTGGCTTGTTTAGGGCTCTTTGGTCTGGCTTCCTATGTCACCAACATAAGATCAAAGGAAGTGGGAGTAAGGAAAGTATTGGGGGCTTCACTTAAAGATATCTGGCTTTTGTTAACCAGTGATTTTCTAAAATTGGTGTTGGTATCGATTGGTATATCAATACCAATTAGTTTTATGCTTATTAAAAATTGGTTGGAAGGCTTCGAAAACCGAATAGCCCCCGGAATGGAGCTATTTATAATTCCGGCAGTGGTTTTAGTGGTGATCGCCGTAACAACCGTTTCTTATCACACCATTAAAAGTGCTCATTTAAACCCGGTGGAGTCTTTGAAGGAGGAGTGACATTAAATTTCCTTTACTTCTCTCCAGCTTATTATATCCATTCCGGTTCTATGCTGAACCTCGTCACCACCATAAATTATCGCACTATCTTCTTGACCAGTTAATTTTTTCCAGAAGATCAAATTTTTAAAGAAGCCATCATTTACTGTTTGCCCAGATTTTATTTCATAAGCTTTTTCACCAATCATATTATCAATTATGAGATCGATTTCATTTCCTGTGTTATCAAGCCAGTAATAGAGGTTTGAAACTTGCCCTTTGTTAAGACGGTTTTTCAAAGCTTCGCATATTATGAAGTTTTCAAAAATGGCTCCTCGATAGGGGTGCTGATTGAGCATTTCCGCATTTGTAATTCTTAACAATTGACATAAAAGCCCGGTGTCATAAAAGTAAAGCTTAGGCATTTTTGTAATTCGCTTATTGAAATTTTTGTAATACGGGGGTAATTGAAATATTACATAACTAGCTTCTAATATGCCTAGCCATGATTTGACAGTCTTATTGTCAATACCCGTTTCAACAGACAAATTGTTATAATTCATCCTTTGAGCAGAACGTCCAGCGCATAGCCTCAAAAAGCGTTCAAACAACTGTAAATTTTCAATGTTTTTGATCTGCCTTACATCCCGTTCTACATAAGTTCTTATATAGGCGGGATACCAATCAGACGGATTATTTTTTTTTGCCAAAACAGAAGGGTAAGAACCTTTCCATAATAAATCATTTAGATTCTCAAATGCATTTGGTATCCTCTCAACTTCGGTTAAAGCAAATGGCAATAGCTGAAAATAGGCCGCTCTACCAGCAAGAGATTGGCTTATCGATTCCATTAGCAATAGGTTGTTGGAACCAGTCAGGATAAAATTTCCGCGTACCTCACTTTCATCTAAAACTTGCTGAAGATATGAGAGCAATTGAGGTGCTCTTTGGATTTCATCAAGAATAATTTTGGTTTGGTATTGGCTGATAAAGCCCCTCGGGTCATCAATTGCAAAACTTCTGGTATCAGGGTTTTCCAGTGAAACGTAAGTGTGATCTGGGAAGCAGTCCTTAACAAGGGTTGTTTTACCACTTTGACGTGGACCCGTTACAGCGATTGCCTTGAATGACGTAGCCAACTGTAAAAGCTTGTCAGCACCTAGTCTTTCAATTTTTACAAATGTGGAATTCGATTCCATATTTGTAAAGATAATATTTTGCTGTCAAATGCGGAATCTGATTCCATTTTTGTAAGCATTAAGTAAACATTCATTCCCAAATACCTAATTAGCTAACCTCCCAAAGTCCACATAATCCAACCACCCAATCCCTTCTTTATTCTTCCCCGATATTTTCCTATATCGCTGTGTTTTATAAAGCAATAACTCAAAACGAAAAATAAAATGAGACGAAAAATCCAGACGATTTTGATTGGCATATTTCTGTTAGCACAGGCAGGATATGCTCAGGATTCTGACTCACCGATGTCGGAATCAACTTTTAAAGGCTTAAAGTTTAGGAGCATCGGCCCTGCATTTGTATCAGGCCGGATTGCTGACATTGCCATTCACCCAGAGGATGATAACCTATGGTATGTAGCCGTTGGCTCTGGCGGTGTTTGGAAAACAGTAAACTCAGGAGTTACATGGGATCCGATTTTTGACGACCAGGCAGTTTATTCAACTGGTTGTGTAACTATCGATCCCAATAACCCCCATACTGTTTGGGTGGGTACTGGTGAAAACGTTGGCGGCCGACATGTTGGCTTCGGTGACGGCGTTTATCGCAGTGACGATGACGGGAAGTCATGGAAAAACATGGGGCTCAAAAATTCTGAGCACATTTCAAAAATTGTTGTTCACCCTGAAAACTCGGATGTCATTTGGGTGGCTTCCCAGGGCCCACTTTGGAAAAGTGGTGGCGAAAGAGGCCTTTATAAGTCGATAGACGGAGGCAAGAATTGGAAGAAAGTTTTAGGTGGCAACGAATGGACAGGTGTTACCGATCTTGTAGTTGACCCCAGAGACCCCAACGTGATGTATGCAGCAACATGGCAGCGGCACAGAACGGTTGCAGCCTATATGGGCGGTGGCCCCGATACAGGCCTGCATCGAAGCCTTGACGGCGGGGAAACGTGGGAGAAACTGACTTCAGGTATCCCGAAATCCAATATGGGAAAAATTGGTTTGGCAATTAACCCATTCAATCCTGATGTGGTTTATGCCGCGATTGAACTTGATCGGACAAAAGGTGGGGTTTTTATGAGCACCAACAAAGGCATGTCGTGGTCGAAGCAGTCTGATGCTGTTTCTGGAGCAACAGGGCCACATTATTATCAGGAGCTTTACGCTTCTCCACATCAGGAGGGCAGGCTTTACCTGATGGATGTCCGCATCCAGGTTTCTGATGATCATGGCAAAACTTTTAGAAGGCTATCGGAGCAAGACAAACACTCGGATAACCACGCTATCGCATTCAGGGCTGATGATCCAGACTATTTGTTAGTTGGCACAGATGCCGGAATTTATGAAAGTTTTGATTTGGCCGAAACCTGGAGAATCATTAACAATATGCCAATCACTCAATACTACAAGGTGGCCGTGGATGACGCGGAACCGTTTTATTGGGTGTATGGTGGCACCCAGGACAACGGTTCTCATGGTGGCCCTTCCCAAACGGATTTAAGAGAGGGAATTGCCAATCGGCATTGGATCAAGACGCTTTTTGCTGATGGTCATCAGTCGGCTACAGAGCCAGGTAACCCAAACATCATGTATGCTGAAACCCAGCAAGGCGGCTTGCACCGGATTGATAGGATTACAGGAGAAATGGTTTTTATTCAACCACAACCTGCTGAAGGAGAAGACTATGAGCGCTATAATTGGGATGCCCCCATTGTGGTAAGCCCTCATAACCCATCCAGGCTATATTTTGCTTCATCGAGGGTTTGGAAATCAGATAATAGGGGTAATAGTTGGACTGCAATCTCAGGTGACTTAACCAGAGACCAAGAGAGAGTAGCCCTGCCAATTATGGGCAAAGTACAAAGCTGGGACAATCCCTGGGATGTAAACGCTATGTCTAATTACAATACCATCACTTCATTATCAGAATCACCTTTACAAGCGGGATTGATTTACGCCGGCACAGATGATGGTATTATCCAGGTAAGTGAAGATGATGGCGGAAACTGGAGAAAACTGGAAATTGGCACTATCAAAGGAGTTCCTGCGACCGCGTTTGTGAATGACATCAGGGCTGATTTGCATGATGTCAATGTTGTTTACGCAGCACTTGATAATCACAAGTATGGAGACTTCAAGCCATATTTAATCAAGAGTTCTGATAAAGGCAGAACCTGGGTATCGATCGCATCAAATTTACCTGAGAAACACCTTGTTTGGAGGTTGGTTCAAGACCATGTGAAGAAAGATTTGTTGTTCATAGCCACTGAATTCGGCATATTCTTTACTCCAAATGGCGGTCAAAAATGGATAGAGCTAAACGGCGGCTTACCCACCATTTCATTCCGTGATCTGACCATTCAAAGAAGGGAAAATGATCTTGTGTGCGCATCTTTCGGCAGGAGTTTTTACATATTGGATGACATAAGTCCGCTTAGAGATGTCACAGATCAGACGTTGGCTCAGGAAGCTCAGGTTTTTGCAGTAAAAGATGCGCTTTGGTACAGGCAAAATTCAATGATGACGGATTTTGGGGCAGGATATTACACCGCTGAAAACCCTGCGTTTGGGGCCACTTTCACCTACTATTTGAAGGACGATATCAAGACCCTCGAACAACAGCGGAAAGAAAAGGAGAAAGACCTGAAAGATCAAAGCGTTCCTTTCCCAGGTTGGGATGCTTTGGATGCAGAAAAGCAACAGCAGAAGCCTCAAATCATATTCACTGTTAAAGATTCCCAGGGCAAACTTATCAACCAGATTGATGGCAAAAATGCTAAGGGCATCAACAGGGTTACATGGGATTTAACGATGGCCTCTAAGGATGGAATTCAATTAGATGAGCGGTCTGGTGGATTTAATTTCTTTGGCAATGGTTTTCCAATAACGCCAGGCACATACAACGTCACTATGTCTAAAATTGTGGATGGAGTGGTAACCGACCTTGCTGGCCCGGTTGATTTTAAGGTAGTTCCATTAAGGGAATCTGGTGCCTTACCAGCTGCATCATACGATGAAATTGCTGCCTTTAGAGGCGAGGTTCAGGAGCTCCAGCAGGATTTGACAGCTACTACCACTGTGCTTGAAAATAGCCGAAAGCGGGTTAATGCAATGCAAAAGGCACTATCTAGGGCAGATCGATATTCTGCTGAGCTTTATGGCAAACTACAAAATGCTGAGGATGACCTCCAGGCAATCGACACTAAAATGAACGGCAGTCCTGCTAAAAATGAGATTGGTGAAAGAACAAACCCAACTCCAAGAAATCGAATGTTTGTTGGTTTAAGAGGCCTATTTGCCACCTATGGACCAACAGAAATGATGAAAGAAAATGTGGCAATCGGCAAGAAGCAACTCATAGGCATTAAGTCAGATCTTAAAAGATTGACGGATGAAGTAATCCCTGGGTTAGAGGAGGAGCTGAAAGGGTTAGGTGCTCCGTGGATTGAAGGACAGGATTATTAGGATATAAAAAAACTCTGATATTTGAAGGCTGCCTCAACAAGAGGCAGCTTTTTTAATTCTATTTCCCAAAGTTTTAAATTTGTGTAATGGGTAAGCCTGAATTCATAGTTGACAACAAGGGAAGTAGAAAGAAAGTTATTATATCTATTAAGGACTATGAACAACTTATGGATAAGATGGACGAACTTGATGCAATCAAAACTTTTGACAAAGTTATTAACGGCAAAGAGGAATCTATAACCCTTGAACAAGCTCTATCAGAAATAGAACAAAGTGACCGGGTACTCGATTAGAATACTTAGGTCAGCTCAAAAATCATTATCCCAACTTCCTCGAAAGGACTATTTAAGGGTTAAGAAAAAGTTGCTTTCTTTACCAACTAACCCATTTCCTGTTGGGTCAAAAAAGTTAAAAGGAAGAGATGGTTTTAGATTGAGGGTAGGAAAGTATCGGGTTATCTATCTTGTTCGTAAGAATGAGTTGCTCATACTCATTCTAGATATTGACCATAGAAAGGATATCTATAAATAATGGCATTAAAAACAATTGTTAAAGTTGGCAATATCACTAACCTCAGTGATGCAAGATATTGCGCAGGTATGGGTGTTGAGATGCTTGGTTTTGACCTTAACCCTAAATCGGAGGCCTACGTTTCACCTGAGTTTTTTAAAGAAATCAGTGGTTGGGTAGCCGGGGTGAAATACGTTGGAGAGTGTGCTGGGATGCCTGCTCAAGAAATAAAAAAGGTATTAGGAGATTATGAACTTGATCTCATAGAAATTGACGAGGAGTCTCTGGAGTTAGCTTTAGACACAGGAATGGAGTATATCTTGAAATCAGTAAAAGTCCCTGATCAATTACCCGATGGCGTAACCTTTATTCACCGGGAAGAAGCAGTCCAGAATGATAAAGTCAGCAACGCAAAACTGTTAATTGGTGGAAATTTAGATGACAGTAAAGTTTTAAAGCTAATTGAAAACACCAGTGTTAGCGGAATCTGCCTGCAAGGCAGCACTGAAGATAAACCCGGCTTTAAAGACTATGATGCCCTAGCTGACATCCTTGAAGCACTTGAAATTGATTGATCCCCAATTGTCTCAACCTTCCTGATTTTATAAATCTTCTTATCCTGACTTTCGAAGTAAGTTCTAACAATAAGCTCTGCTACAAACCCAATGGTGATAAACTGAATGCCACCCAATAGTAAGGTTATTCCCAGAAAAAGCAGCGGCCTACCAGCCATAGGCACACCCATAATTTTTTCGATCACCAGATAGCCATTGATGACGAACCCTGCCATAAAAGCCAGAATGCCAACTGTGCCAAACAGGTGCATGGGCTTTTGTAAATACTTTTGAAAGAAAACCATCAGCATCAAATCGCTGACTACTTTAAGGGTACGGCCCATTCCGTACTTGGATTGGCCATACTTTCTCTCATGGTGACTTACCGGAATTTGAACAATTTTAGCTCCTTGCATATGGGCCAAAACCGGAATAAAGCGGTGCAATTCGCCATATAACCCAAGATTTTTGGCATACTCTGATCTAAAAAGCTTGAGTGTGCACCCGTAATCTTTAAAGTGAACTCCAGTAAGCTTTCTTATGATGCCGTTGGCAACATTGCTTAAAATCTTCCGTGGTAAATGATCTTTTCGATTTTTTCGCCAGCCGGCCACCACATCGCATTCTCTCTCCTCCAAAATCTGAATCATTTCTGGAATGTCAGCTGGATCGTTTTGTAGGTCACCATCCAATGTGATGATGTATTCCCCATGGGCCTCTTCTATTCCTGCACTCATAGCGGCTGTCTGGCCATAGTTCCGGTTTAGAATGACGAGACGAACATGCTCATCACCGTATTCCCTGATGTTTGGAATAGACTTGTCAGTGGAGCCATCATCAACCAGTACTACTTCATAATCATGCCCAGCCAGTGACTCACTGATTCTATCTAAAAGAGGCTGGATATTCTCCTCTTCATTGTAAATAGTGATGACCAGCGAAAGTTTCATGCTTGCAAGTTAATGAAAGCCGTTTTGGTTGACTTACTACTCAAACCTAAATCTCAGGTATTTAATCTTTTCCCCTTTTTCTGAAAACATCTGTTCATACCGGGTTTGAATACCATGATGTTCTTTCAATAAATCAGTAGAATAAAGGTCTGAAGTGGATATTAAATCTTTGACTGCCACTTCTTTTTGAACAAGTTCAAGGGTATACTCAAAAAGCCCTGTGCTATCTGTTTTCAAATGTAGCAAGCCATCGGGTTTGAGTACTCGCTTATAAATATCCATAAATCGGGAGCTGGTTAACCTTCTTCTGACATCGCTTTTCTTGGGCCGAGGGTCAGGGAAGGTGATCCAGATTTCATCTACCTCGTTTTTTTCAAAATGATTTTCCAGTTCCAATACATGAATTCTGAGAAACGCCACATTATCAAGACCATTATTCTGAGCATACTGACTCCCTCGCCAAATTCTTGAACCCTTGATATCAACGCCAATGAAATTCTTATCAGGGAATTTCTCAGCCAGGCCAGTGGAGTATTCACCATACCCGCAGCCAATTTCCAGTACTATTGGATGGTCATTTCCGAAGTGGCCTGACCGCCAACTGCCTTTAATGGTTTCGAATTCAGGTTTGCCTGGTTCGATGACATTACGGCTTGCCTGGTTATCGGCAAATTTTTTGAGTTTAGCCCTGCCCATAAGGGGTGCAAATTAAATTGGATGGAGGTTGAAAACCTTGGGTGACTATCATTCATCTAATAACCAAAGTGATCTGATGATTAACTTTTATTTGTATTTTTAAATTATGAATGCGGATGTCAATAGAATCACGATTAATCCGGCCATCTGTCATGGCAAACCAATTATTAGAGGGATGAGGTGGCCTGTGGAAGTTATCTTGGATATGCTGGGTTCCGGAATGACCTCTGAGCAAATCTTAATTGAACATCCTGAATTGGAAATTGAGGACATAAAAGCTTGTTTAGCCTATGCCCGCATATCGGTTTCAGGCGAGGCTCATCAATTGCAGGTTAAGTGAGGTTTCTGTGTGATGTCCACATTTCACTACGGCTTTCTAAACGCCTCGAACAACTTGGACATCACTCAGAACACGTTAATCACATACTCAATAAGTGGCATACGGCTGATCCCGACATCGTAGAATATGTTGATGCAAATGACTGCATCTTAATTACAAAAGATCAAGATTTTAGAACTAGTTATCTTCTAAATAATGCTCCGAAAAAGCTCCTTAAAATCAATCTTGGTAATATTTCAAATCAAGAATTGATTGATAACGTTGAATCCAATATTGATAAAATCTCTGAATTAGACAGCGTGAACAGTTCATTTATGGTTGAGGTCAATAAGGGAGATTATTGGATCGTGACCAGATAAAAATACAAAAGCTAGGGTGTTCTTTATTCCTAATGACTAGCTGCAAATTAAGTTCAGGGTTGTAAACTTTTTAGGAAAAATGGATGCGCTAAGAAAAAAATATCTACAGAGATTAAACAAAAGATTGAGAAAATTACATTGCCTGATATAAAATGTAGATGGTATACATCCTGGGAGTCCATTTCAAATTCTAATTTAAAGGATTGGGAAAAGCCGGAATACTCTAGAACATCCATATTTCAAAATGCGGAAGTTGAAAAGCTGATCTTCAAATTAGAATCCCAGTAATGACCTACAGTGATGAACTTCTGCGATTTGGGATGAATGTTCTAGAATCGATTGGAAAATTAAAATTAGTACTGCCTCCAGTTAATCAGGAGTTCTAAACCTAATCTTTCTCTACACTATACCTGCCCGTATAAAAACCATCCCACACCTCTTGTGGGTATTTAGCCTTCATTCCCTCGAGGCGTACCTCTCTGTCTGGTGAAACCATTTGCACCAAATTGAAATAGTAATTTAAAGCTTCTCCCTTTAAGGGCTCTTTCCAGTCTTTTAGCCGAAGCACATTGTAGGCTTCTTCGGCAGGTTCATTCTTATGATAAACTGGCATAACAGCCATCAATTGCTTGGCAATAGCCATTGCAAGTTTCGGTGTCATGCGGTCTGCATATTTGCCATAGTAGTCTGCGATGTACGCCATTGCTTCATCGGCCAGGTCATCTTTTTTGTTACTCACAATAGCCTGATGTAGCACTTTCAAATGAAAATTGAGAGCAAGCCAACTCACCTGATTAGGACAAATGGTGCTTGACATTTGAAGTAAGCGTCGCAATTGTTCTTTCATTACCTCAGGGGTCACTTCAGGATCAAATAGTACTCCATCAAGCACATTCCAATTTTGAATGCTGATTCTCAAAAACTCAGCAATGTCGAATTGCAAGATGTAATCTGAGCGGGAGACGTACTCTTTAATGCGCTCATCATTACTCAGCACAATTTTCTTCAAAACGAAATAGTACCGGCTATCCGCAGTTGGTGGAGAGCTGATTTCAGTTTTACGGGATGCAAAAAACCGTCTCAAAACCACCCCATCATCCAAATATGACTGGCCACATGGCAGCCCATGAAATGCATTGATACCCTGATTATCAAGGAAATAAAGCCGGTTCAGGATCAGGTCATAGAAATGCGGTTCATCGGGGTAGTCAATCTCACATAAAATTGAAGCGTCCACTTCTCCAAGCTCAATCATTCCATAGGTAAAGGATTGAACATCTAATGCTTGTCTGAGATATAACCGATTCTCACCGTGACGGTTTATCAGATCCATAACGGCATAATGAGCGGACAAAATGATATCCTCGTAATTGTCGCAAATAAGCGTATCCCCCTTAGTAAATGACTTAGCGGTTTCATAAAGTTGGATGATGTGGTATTCATTATTAGACGGAGGTATCAAACCGCAGATTTCTTCAGCGGGGGCATAATCTATTGTGGAGGCAAGCTCCATGTATTTTTTTATGGCATACAACCGCCGAACTTTTTGGAAGCGGAGTTCACCACGCACCTCTGGGTTGTAGCTTCTTGCCATTCTGTAAAAATCACCCTTAGCCACTGTAATTTTCCCTTCAGGTGAAAGACGCTCAGTCAGTGTTAAGAACAGTTCTGCCCTACGCTGTTGTGTTAGGTACTTGGTAAACCGGTCTTCAATGGAGTCGTTTTCAAAAAGCGCTTTCCATTCTTCATGAGTGTATTTGCCACTGAAAGGCGTTCGTCTAAGTTGGCTTTCAAACTGGCCCCAATCTTCCCTCGTTTCAATGCTGATTTCGATGCTGTCATTGTTTGCTTGCTCAAGAGTGTTCATTAGCACTCTTGCCCTATCCCGTTGCAGCTTCATGTTGATGGCTGAATCACCCTCCACTGAAGCAAACGCTAAAACCTTAGCCGTTTCAATTACCAGGTTACTGTCATTGAGGTATTTAACAATGTCATCAATCTCGTCACGGTGGTAGTTCGACTTAGCCTTATCGAAGAAAATCCTAAAATTCTTTTTACGTGGAATGCCCGACCGGGGCCTGTATGGACGGTAAGTGATGCCCTCATATTCTTGCCCCAGGTATTTCTTGAAATAAGTATAGCGATCAAGTGGCAGGCATTTTTCATTGTCTAGCTGAGGAAGTTCAGTCATCAGCCCTGAATAGAGGGAGTCAAAATCAAGGGTTGCATATGGCACTTTTTTGCACACAAAACTCAAAGAGTATGGCTTCATCGTGTTTACCTGGGCATTTCCCAAGCTGACTGTCCAGATGTATTTCGACCAGGATTTGGTGGACTTTTTGCCTTTCAGGACAAGGTCAAACTCTTTCCTTTTCTTCTTTCTAAAGTCCTCGATATTCCGCACCCTAATCTTGACCAACATGGAGTCAATGTTGCGTTCAAGTTCAGTTTTGAGTTGTGCCCTTATCGTATTTCTATTGAGAAATAGTTCAGTGGCTGCACCGCCCTGGTTTGTAAAGGAAAATTGAAGCCCGTCACTGCCACCGGGGATACCCTTTATCAGTGGATTGAGGTCTGAAAAAGACACAATAACCCGGCCTCTTACTAACTCCTCTTGATTAAGCTGATATCCCCCATTTTTAATGAAGCCGAAGTTTTCAACGTATTCTTCCCTGCTCTCATCGGTGAGCGTTGATTTCCAGATTAAATGGTCTCGCTGTTGTGCAAGTACCGAATAACTGATTAAAAGCAGTATCGAAAGAAGTTGAGTTTTCAACCAGGCTCAATTTGACCAAATAATTTAGTCAAAACAGCGCAAAGGAAAAATGTAAGATTACAATCAGGTAATTTGAAACATACTCCGTACCGGCCTTTCTACGTGTTCATAAAATCCTCAATTTCATCAACCTCTATCGGAATATCCGGTGTTAGATTGGTATTTTGTTTCTTGTCAACAAAGATGTCATCCTCAAGACGGATACCGATCCCTTCTTCTTTAATGTAAATCCCTGGTTCCACGGTGAAAACCATCCCCGCTTTGATCGCCTTATATTGATTCGAGATGTCATGCACATCCAGGCCAAGATGATGAGAAGTGCTATGCATGAAGTATTTTTTATAAAGTGGTTTTTGAGGATCCTGATCAGCAATATCTTTTTTGTTCAGTAACCGGATTTTGATCAGTTCATCTTCCATGATTTTTGCTACTTCGGCGTTGTAATCTTTTAAGGTAATACCTGGTCGAAGTAATTTTTCAGCTTCCTTTTTTACGTTCAATACCGCCTGGTAAACCTCCCTCTGACGCTTGTTAAATTTCCCGTTGACCGGGTATGTCCGGGTTACGTCTGACTTGTAATTGGCATACTCAGCCGCCACATCCAGTAATACCAAATCGCCATCAATGCACTGCTTGTTATTTTCCTCATAATGAAGGACACAGGCGTTTTCTCCTGACGCAACAATTGGGCTATAGGCAAACCCCTTCGACCTGTTTCTGATGAATTCATAACCAAACTCTGCTTCAATTTCAAATTCCCAAACGCCTGGCTTGATGAATCCAAGCACTCTTTCATATCCCATTTTGGTTATCAATCCAGCATTACGGATGAGGTGTATTTCTAAAGGGGATTTGATCATTCGCTGGCTGGTCAAAATAGGGGCTAACCTTTCAAAATTTAACAAGGGGTAATCTGAGACACATTTTCCAGCGAATCTTTCGTTAGCCAGAAGGTAGGCGCCATCGTGTTTCGGGTTCTCGTTGAAATCCAGGTAGATGTTTTCTACATGGGGGAGGGCGTTTTTAAAGAACTGCTCAAACTGCGAGTACCAAATAACCTTTTGAATTCCTGAGATATCAGCTCCTTCTTCCTTGTTGATTTTAGTTCCCTCCCAGGTGAGCGTTGCCTCATTCGACTCCTTAATAAAAAGTACCTCCCTCAACTCTTCATCGGGGAAGTCAGGCATTAGGATAATGGCACAATCAGGTTGATCGACACCTGTTAAGTAAAAGAAATCGCTATGTTGAATAAAAGGTAAGCGCCCATCTCCAGAAAGGGGCAACAAATCATTCGAGAGCATTACCACAATACTTTTGGGCTTGAGCTGGTCAACCAACTTTTTTCTGTTAGACTCGAACAAGGCCCTGTCAATCGGCTCATACCTCATATTTGGCTAATTTTAGATGAAATGCGAATTCTCTTCCAAATTATATTGCTGTTCCCGCTTAACCTTTGCTTTGCCCAGAAAAATGATGGGCCTAAGGTGGGCTTTGGTATTGAACAAATTAAGGCGGAGGCTATAATTGAAGCCGGACTGACGGGAAAGGGGGTAAAAATCGGCATTATTGATGTTGGGTTTTACAAGGCTAATTCAGCACCAACGCTGAAGCATCTGTTTGAAGAAGGCCGGGTAAAGGCTTACCGTGATTTTGTAACACCTAATATGAAACCCTATGTAGGATCAAGACAATTGGGCGACGACCACGGCACTGAAGTGTGGAAGATGATTGCAGGTTTTCATCCTGAAAGGGAGGTTCAGTTTGGGCTTGCCCGGAATGCCGATTTTTATTTAGCAAGAACGGATGACAGCAGAAAAGAATATCGAGTGGAAGAAGAGTATCTGATCGCTGCCCTCGAGTGGCTGGATAGCCTTGATGTGAAGTTGGTGAATATTTCTATTGGCTACAGCACTGGATTTGACGATTCAAAAGATGATTACAAACCAGAGGTGATGGATGGTAAGTCTTTGGCCCTAACAAGGGCAGCCCAAACTGCCGCTGAAAAAGGGATGCTTCTT
Organism: Cyclobacteriaceae bacterium; assembly: GCA_040222875.1. Lineage (GTDB taxonomy): Bacteria > Bacteroidota > Bacteroidia > Cytophagales > Cyclobacteriaceae > JAJCYL01. The sequence continues at coordinate 572,747 of JAVKCG010000053.1, forward strand.
GTGATCGCTGGGGGAAATGATGGAAATAATGCATTTCAGGTAGTTAGCACACCAGGTGATGCCAAAGATGCATTAACGGTCGGCGCAACTGGTTTCAAAACTGCTCAGAAAGTAAAGTATAGTTCAGTTGGTGGCGAATTTTTAACCTATCTCAAACCTGATATAGCGTGTTTTTCAGCATCTGGGACATCTTTTTCAGCACCATTAATTACTGGCCTTGCGGCCTGCATCTGGGAGATGAATCCTGATCTCACCAACCTTGAAGTGAAAGAATTGATCTTAAAGTCAGCTAATCTTCACCCATATGGAAACAACTACATCGGATTTGGTGTGCCAAACGCAGAGAAAATTCTGACCACTTTGAAATTGGAACCACCGTCAGCTAATCTAAGGTTGGTCGAGGCTGGTAGAAAAAAGCACAAGTTGGCACTGGAAGAATCAGATGTTTTCAAAAAAGCATTGATTTTTCATAAAAAAGATAGCCGCAATGTGATTGATCAAGTGATGTTGGATTCGATTCCGCAACAACTGCTTATTGAAAGAGTTGAAGGTGCAGCATTTACAACCATTCTGCTGGAAAATGGTGGATATGAAATCAAATGGAAATGAAAGATTCTGAACCATTTAAACTAAAAAATCGAGTATTAAGCTTCAAATACGCTTTGGATGGTTTACAGAGATTAATCAGCGAAGAGCACAATGCCAGAATTCATGCAATAGTGGCAATAATGGTAATAGGCTGCTCAATTTGGTTTAACATTAGCCCTTTAGAATGGTGCTTGGTACTGCTGTCAGTTGGAATTGTATTCATCAGTGAGGCCTTCAATTCATCGATTGAACGGTTGGCAGATTTATATTCAAGGGATAAAAACCCTCAAATTAAAGTTGTGAAAGACCTTGCCGCCGGAGCAGTTTTGTTGGCAGCACTCATAGCATTAATTATTGGATTGATAATTTTTATACCTAAGATCTTAGCTCTTGGAAGAACTTTTTAATCCAATAAGTCCTCTTCTCTTTCCAGCATTAAAATTGAAGCCTGAGATACGATAAAGTATTTCTCACTTTTATACATTACTTCGAAAGCGCCTTTTTGTAGAAAGATGGCCAAATCTCCCTCTTGTGCTTGTAATGGCACATATTTCACTTTATCCTCTTCAGGCTTCCAGTCCTCTTCTTCCACTGGGGTGGGGATCATATAGCCAGGTCCGGTTTTAACAATATATCCATATTGTATCATCTCTTTTTCTTTAACTCCTGGAGGCAAATAAAGACCGCTTGCTGTCTTCCCCGATTCTTTTTTGGGCTTGATCAATACCCTGTCCCCAACTATAATCAACTTCTTAAGCTTGTTGTCTGATGTAATTTCTATTGCCATCTTATTTGTTGAAAAGGGTAAATTTAGACCTTAATCGAAGTGCCGCAAAATCAATTTACAAGCCACATTTCAACAATAGATGCAAAAAATTTCGAATTACATTAATGGCTCATTAACCCCGCCAAAATCTGGTAATTATATAGATAACTACTGCCCTGCAACGGGTCAGGTTTATAGCCTGGTTCCTGATTCAGATGACAATGACGTTGGGGCTGCTTATGCTGCAGCCAAGGCAGCGTTTGGTCAATGGAGCACTTGCGGAATTGAAACCCGCAGCAGGGTAATGTTGAAAATTGCTGATTTGATCGATGCTAATCTAGATAAATTAGCCTTAGCCGAATCAACCGATAATGGCAAGCCTGTTAAGCTGGCAAAATCAGTTGACATACCCCGGGCATCGGCCAATTTTCGGTTTTTCGCCTCGGCAATTGTGAACTGGTCATCAGAAGCCCACATCACCGAGGGTCAGGCGATTAATTATACACACCGCCATCCAATTGGAGTGGTTGGATGTATTTCGCCTTGGAATTTGCCGCTATATCTTTTTACCTGGAAAATCGCTCCAGCTTTAGCCACCGGGAATTGTGTCGTAGCCAAGCCCTCTGAGCTTACCCCGATGACGGCATTTTTGCTGTCAGAGTTATGCACTAAGGCTGGCCTTCCTAAAGGCGTTCTAAATATTGTTCATGGCCTTGGGCCAAAGGTTGGCGAACCAATAGTATCACACCCTGATATTACCGCGATTTCCTTCACCGGCGGTACAGCCACAGGTAAAAGGATTGCAGCGATTGCAGCGCCAATGTTCAAAAAGTTGTCGCTTGAGTTGGGCGGCAAAAACCCTAACATAATTTTTGCAGACTGTGATTTTGAAAAAGCTGTAAGTACTTCGGTGCAGTCGTCATTCGCTAATCAAGGAGAGATTTGTCTCTGCGGATCAAGGATATTTATCGAAGAAGGGATCTATGACAATTTTAAATCTGCATTTTTAGAGAAAGTCAAAAAACTGAAAGTAGGTGATCCTGGAGATTCTGAAACCAAATTGGGTGCACTCGTTTCCAAAGCTCATTTGGAAAAAGTTGAGGGTTATGTGAACCTGGCTCAGGAAGAAGGGGGTACCGTTCTCCATGGTGGGCAAAGGGTTGAAATGACCGGCGATCTTAAACAGGGTTATTACTACGAACCAACGGTGGTCGAGGGGTTGCCCTCAAATTGCCGGACAAACCAGGAGGAGATTTTTGGGCCTGTGGTCACACTCATTCCTTTTTCAAATGTTGATGCGGTAATCGAGGAAGCAAATTCAACTCAATACGGCTTATCTGCAACCATTTGGATCCAAGACATAACAAAAGCTCATTCCGTAGCGGCTAAACTGAAGAGTGGAATCGTATGGATCAACTGCTGGCTATTCAGGGATTTGAGGACGCCTTTCGGAGGAATGAAGCAATCTGGCGTTGGACGGGAAGGAGGGAATGAAGCCCTTAAATTTTTTACAGAAGCTCAGAATGTTTGTGTGAAAATTTAATACAATCAAATTGTGCTTCTTTATAAAATAAAAGCCCTCTTTCCAGGGCTTTGAGATTATCTGGTCAAGGCTAGATAATGACGGTCTGAGTAGGCGAACTTTATAACTCTTGAGCTTTGCTAATGAAATGCGCCGTCATTCTCCAGCTTCAGTCTGGAGAATCTCCAGCCTCACAAAGGCTGATTGGTCGAAGACCAATGTCTTATCGTTCGCTGAATCCTGAATCGATTTTGAAAATCATTCATCCCTATGAAAAACCATCCTACCTCCAACAAAAGTTCTCAACACCTTAGCCTCTTTAATTTTATCTGGCGAAATGGCTGTAATGTCCGTGTCAATGATGACCATGTCAGCAAGTTTGCCTACTTCGATTGAGCCCTTTTTATCTTCATCAAAAGTGGCATATGCCCCAGCCACAGTGTAGGCATAAAGGGCTTCTTCTACCGAGATCTTTTGGGCCGGCACCCAACCATCTGGATTAGCGCCGTCCAGGGTTTGGCGGGTTACAGCTGCATAAATTCCTTCCAGTGGTGTTGGAGGTGCAACAGGGGCATCACTGCCAAAGGCCACAGCAGCTCCTGCATCAAGTAGTGACCTGAAGGCATATGTGGTTTTAATTCGTTTCTGCCCAATTATACGATCTGCCCAACGGCCATCATCGATGGCATGATAGGGCTGCATGCTGGCAATAACACCCAGATCAGAAAACCTTGCAATATCTTGCTCAGTGAGATGCTGAGCATGCTCAATTTTAAAGCGGCGGTCCCTGGGGCCATTTTCTTCTGTTACAGTTTCAAAGATATTAAGCAGCTCATGGTTGGCTTTGTCGCCGATGGCATGTACCATCACATGTAATCCTGCTGCATCAGCCCCACGGATATATTGGATCATGGTATCCGGGTGCATCACATAAAGCCCTGAATCACCTGGAATGTCTGAATAGCCATCAAAAAATTTAGCAGTGTGAGAACCAAGTGAGCCATCTACCATGCCTTTTAACGCCCCAATCTTCAGCCAGTCATCACCAAAGCCCAATGAATCGGTCCTTTGCTTCAGGTCTTCCCAATTTGCTAATGGTGTTGCGATGTAAAATCGTGTTTTAGCCAGGTGCCGCAGTTTCACAACTTCGAATAAGTGTATGTTCCCGCCCACATGGGTTACTGACGTCACGCCATTTGAAGCAACATGGTCCATTGCTGTTCTAATAGTGTTTACCTGTTCTGTCAGGGATGGTTCAGGTACCACAGGGTAGACGAGGCTCATTGCGTTGTCTTTAAGGATACCTGTTGGGTCTCCGCTTTCGTCCCGAACAATAGAGCCACCTTCAACATCCGGCGTTTCTGATGTAATGTTGGCAGCCTGAAGTGCTGCCGTATTGCAAAGGGTCATGTGTCCATCAAGGCGGGAAATAAAAACAGGGTTATCAGTTGTAACAGAATCTATCCAGGATTTTTGAGGCAACTCACCGCCCCAATTTTCATGATCCCAGGTACCGCCCAAAATCCATTCTCCGGGCTGTTTTGTTTTTGCGAACTCGGCAATCCGCTTGATAAATTCTTCCGGTGTTTTTGCATCACGCAATTGCACAGAAGTAAGTGTAAGCCCTAGTTCATAAAAGTGAACATGGTTGTCAATAAAGCCAGGTGTAACCATGTGACCGTGGGCATCAATAACCTGGGTATCATCCCCGATCATTGAGGAGAGCATTAATGTTGATCCAACAGCTGCGATGGTATCATTTTTAACAGCAACTGATTCCGCCCATGGTTGGTAACTGTTTCCGGTCCACACCCTGGCATTTTGAATGACAAAATCAGCAGTATCTGTAGGTGCCTCTTCCAAAGGAGTAATCAAAAGCGGCTTCATTAGATAATAAAGGCCGATGAGAAGCGATATCCAGATAATTGTTTCTGCTGGCTTATACTTTTTCATTCTTGGGAGGTTGGTGTAATGTCAGGGTTAAGTTACCACTCAGTATGGAAAATCCCTTCTCTGTCAACCCTTTCATAAGTGTGGGAACCAAAGTGGTCACGTTGGGCCTGAACCAGGTTAATCGGCAACCTGCCACTTGTGAATGCATCAAAATAAGAGAGGCATGCAGCATGTGCAGGTAATGGAATGCCATGCTGAACCCCTGTTGAAATGAATTTTCGTGTTGAGCTTAGTGTTCCTTGTACTTCCGTAACGAAATTTGGGGCGAGTAATAAGTTTTTCAGGCTGCTGTTTTCAGCATACGCCTGCCTGATTTTCTCTAATAACCCGGCCCTGATGATGCAGCCGCCCCTCCAAATTTTTGAGATATCAGCAGGGTTCAAATTATAGTTTTTTTCTTCAGATGCTGCCATCAATAGCACCAGCCCCTGTGCGTATGATGTTATGTAGCTAAAATACAATGCGGATTCTGCTAATTCGATAGCCTCAGGCTTTGATAATCCCGTTGATGAAATACCCCTTCCATAGGCCAAATCTGCATTCATGCGGTTTTCCTTTTGGGAGGAAAGACCACGCATCGTCACTGCCATATCAATTGCCGGAATAGGAATACCAAGGTTCATTGCATGTTGGGAAGTCCATTTGCCAGTACCCTTTTGCTTCGCTTTATCCAATATGGCATCTACCAGATGTCCGTCTGTTAGGTCGTCTTTCTTCTGAAAAATCTCAGCGGTAATCTCGACCAAAAATGAGGCGAGTCTTCCATTGTTCCAGTTTGTAAAAACATCAGCCAGTTCATCATTGGTCAGACCACTACTTTTTAAGAAATCATAACTCTCAGCAATAAGCTGCATTAAGGCGTATTCAATACCATTGTGCACCATCTTCACATAGTTGCCTGCTGATTTGGGCCCTAAATATGTAACGCAAGGCTCACCATTTACTTTGGCAGCAACCGCTTCAAAAATTGATGAAATATGATCATAGATATTCTTTTCACCACCTGGCATCATGCTTGGGCCAAGTCTAGCTCCTTTGGCACCACCAGATACACCTATACCTAAAAAGTTGATTCCATTTGATTTTAGATAATCGAACCTTCGGTCGGTATCGTCAAAATGTGAATTGCCCCCATCGATTATAATATCTCCTTTTTCAACATGCGGCAACAAATCCTCAATTACATTATCAACTGGTTTACCTGCCGGTACTAACATCATGATAACACGTGGAGTTTTCAGCGACGCTACAAACTCTTCTATTTTTTGGGTACCGAAAATTTGCTTACCTGATCCCTCATCATGCAGTGCTTCCACCTTTTCAGCATCAAGGTCAAGGCCACTCGCAGAAAAGCCATTATCAGCCACATTCAAAATGAAGTTTCGACCCATTACGCCAAGGCCGATCAAACCGAAATCATGATTGTTATTGTCCATACTCAAATCTCAGTGATTTATCGCTTAACTCAAATTAAGCGCTTTTCCTTTTATCCTCTGAAATCGAACACCTCAGGAGATTTAATCAATTCAAATTGAGGCAATCTCCGGCAAAAAAGCTCTATAAACTTTAACTTTGCACTTTTAAAATTGAAAGATGAAAATCGAACAAATTTATACCGGGTGCCTGGCCCAGGGGGCTTATTATATTGAAAGCGATGGTGAGGCAGTGATTATTGATCCCCTTAGGGAAACATCACCTTATATTGAGAAGGCGCAAAAAGAGGGGGCAAAAATCAAATATATTTTAGAGACTCATTTCCATGCTGATTTCGTATCAGGCCATTTGGATTTAGCAAAGAAGACTGGTGCAACAATAGTGTATGGACCTAATGCGAATACTGACTACAATATCCATGAGGCTACAGATGGCGAAATATTGGAGGTTGGTAAAATTAAAATTAAAGTCCTGCATACACCTGGGCATACGCTTGAGAGTTCGACTTACTTATTGATTGATGAGCAAGGGCGAGACCATTCAATTTTTAGCGGTGATACGCTGTTTATTGGTGATGTTGGCCGTCCGGATCTTGCCATAAAAAACAACCTAACACAAGAGGATTTGGCAGCTTTGCTTTTCGAAAGCCTGCGGCATAAAATAATGCCCCTTTCTGATGATATTATTGTTTATCCCGCTCATGGTGCGGGTTCTTCTTGCGGAAAGAACATGAGTAAGGAAACTTCTGATACCCTTGGGCATCAGAAGCAAACAAACTATGCTTTGAGGGCTGATATGACTAAAGAGGAATTTATTAAAGAAGTGACTACTGGAATTTTGCCGCCGCCACAATATTTTGCTAAGAATGCGATGATCAACAAAAGTGGTTATGAAGCACTTGATGTAGTAATGGAGCGTGGTAAAGTACCTTTAGATGTTGAAACTTTTGAAGCCATTGCTAACCATGAAGGTGCCCTCGTTCTTGATACCAGAAATAGGGAACAGTTTGTTGCAGGATTTATTCCCAACTCAATATTTATCGGCTTGGATGGAAGTTTTGCGCCATGGGTAGGCACATTGATTAAGGATATTCAACAACCCATACTATTTATTGCTGAAGAGGGCAAAGAGGAAGAGGTAGTGACAAGGCTTGCCAGGGTTGGTTATGACAATATATTGGGTTACCTGAAAGATGGCATAAGGGCATGGAAGAAGGCTGGCAAAGAATTAGAAACAATTGCATCAGTGAGCCCGGAACAACTAGTTCAAAAAATGGATTCAGAATCTGTGAATTTGGTTGATGTTAGAAAGCCATCAGAATTTGCTGCTGGTCATGTAGATGGTGCGATGAATGTTGTTCTTGATTTTATTAATGATGAAATGCATAAGTTGGACCCGAACACGGGGTATTATTTACATTGTGCAGGTGGGTACCGATCGGTAATCATGAGTTCCATCTTAAAGTCCCGGGGGTTTAATGACATCATTAATGTTGAAGGGGGTTATGATGAAATGGTTAAGACTGACCTAAAAATTGTTTCCAGTGTTGAAGCTTAATGTCACATTGCCTCTCTTAGAAAGAGTTCATCCATAACTTATTTGATTGTGATTTGTAAAATGAGTGATTCGATTGTGTCAGGCGTTTGTATCATGTGGGTTCCACAAGAGTTTTAAACATCAGATAGACGTAGATGATAAATAAACAACCTCTTAAAATTTTCTAGAATCAACCTTTTAATATGAACATATTTTCAGACCCTTGGCCCTGGTATGTGGGTGGGCCGCTCATTGGTTTGATGGTGCCGCTATTGCTCCTGGTTGGCAACAGGCAACTAGGCATTAGCTCATCACTGAGGCATATTTGTGCCGCTTGTGCTCCAGCACAAATCCCATTTTTTCAGTATAAATGGAGGGATCATTTATGGAATCTGTTTTTCATTGCTGGAATAGGCATCGGGGGTTTTCTAACTTATCTTCAGTCACCGGGTGATTACATAATTGAAATCTCGGCACAAACAAGGTTTGAATTGTTGGCATTGGGGGTAACAGATTTTTCAGGCTTAGTACCAAATGATATCTTCAGCTTGTCTGCTTTTGGTAGTTCCACGGGTTGGGTTTTCATGATTATCGGCGGATTTCTGGTTGGCTTTGGAACGCGGTATGCCGGTGGGTGCACATCAGGTCATACGATTATGGGATTATCTAATCTGCAACTTTCATCCCTCGTTGCTACAATTGGATTTTTTGTAGGGGGGCTGCTAATGACTCACTTTTTACTACCAATTATTTTGTAAATGAAGAATTTGAAATATTTGATATTGGGTAGTTTATTCGGGTTCATCCTCACGAAAACGGAGGTCATTTCATGGTTTAGAATACAGGAAATGTTCCGGTTTCAATCGTTCCATATGTACGGCGTGATCGGTTCGGCGCTTGCAGTAGGTGCGTTGTCTGTATTCTTACTCAAGAGGTTAGAGATTAAGTCCGTGAATGGTGAAAATGTTCAGGTTGATCCGAAGAAATTTCATTGGGGCACCCTAATTGGAGGCTTGATTTTTGGTTTTGGTTGGGCGCTTACCGGGGCTTGTCCTGGACCAATATTTGCCTTAATTGGCAATGGCAATTTGATCTATTTATTGGTATTCGTGAGCGCACTTGTTGGCACCTGGGTTTATGGGTTTTTGAGGGAAAAGCTTCCACATTGATATATTTGAGTATGCGAAACTTACTACTCCCATTTATAGTCATCACATTAATTTCCTGCAGCTCTAATGCTCAGGAGAGGGCGATACCAACCATCTCACCTGATGATCTCAAAAGTAAAATTGAATCAGGCGAGGGTGTTTTATTAGATGTGAGAAGGCCGGATGAAATTGCAAAAGGGGTGATCAAAGCTGACGTTCTGAACTACAATTTTTCAGCATCTGATTTTAACAATAACATCGCCCAGCTTGACAAAGATGAGACTTACTATGTCTACTGTGCAGTTGGCGGCCGAAGTGGCAAGACTGTGCAAAAGATGAAAGAAATGGGTTTTGAGAATGTCTACAATGTGGAAGGTGGCATAGTGAAGTGGCAGGAAGTGGGCAATAAGTTGGTGAAGAAGAAAGATTAACCTCTATCAAACTCAAGTCTCATCCCTCGGGTCGATTCATCGATAATCTTATTTTCGTAAACGAGGTTGCCGGAAACTATGGTGTGGGTAACGGATGATTTGAACTGGTGACCGTCAAAAGGTGACCAGCCGCACTTTGCCAGGATATTCTCTTTAGAAACTGACCAGGGTTTATTTAAATCTGCTAAAACGAGGTCAGCGAAATAGCCTTCCCTTATGTAGCCCCGATCATTAATCTGGAACAAGATGGCCGGATTATGGCACATTTTATCAACAATTCGCTCCAGGCTGATTTTTCCCTGATGGTGTAAATCAAGCATGGCCACCAAAGTATGTTGTATCAAAGGCCCTCCGGAAGGTGCTGTTAAATATTTATTCTGCTTTTCATCCCAGGTATGTGGGGCATGATCTGTAGCTATTACATCAATATGGTCATTCAAAACTGCTTCGAGTATTCTTTGCCTGTCTTCGGCTGTCTTCACTGCAGGGTTCCATTTTATCAAACTGCCTTTTTTATCATAGCTGCTGTCGTCAAACCATAAGTGATGAATGCATGCTTCCGAAGTAATTCGTTTCTCTTTTAGCGGAATTGTGTTGTCAAATAATTCGGTTTCTTTCCCGGTTGAAATATGGAGGATGTGGAGTTTGGTGCCATGTTTTTTCGCAAGGCCGACTGCAAATGACGATGATTTGTAACATGCATCTTCACTTCTGATTTCAGGATGGCACCTGAAAGGGATGTCCTCGCCAAATTTTTGTTTATAGATTTCAGTATTCCTTTGTACGGTTTCCTCATCTTCACAATGCGTGGCAATAAGCAAATCCGCCTTCGAAAAGATGTTTTCCAATACCGTTTCATTATCCACCAGCATATTTCCTGTTGAAGACCCCATAAAAATCTTCAATCCGCAAACTTTTGATTTATCCGTTTTTAAGGCCTCCTCCAGGTTGTCATTTGAAACCCCCATAAAGAATGAGTAGTTAGCAAGAGATTTCTGGTTGCCGATTTGATACTTTGCTTCCAAAAGTTCTTGCGTAAGTGTTTGGGGATTGGTGTTAGGCATCTCCATAAATGAAGTAACACCACCTGCAACAGCCGCTTTTGCTTCTGTATAAATCTCTGCTTTATGGGTCAACCCCGGTTCTCGAAAATGTACCTGGTCATCAATAATACCAGGCAGAAGATATTGATCAGAGGCATCGATAATTTTATCGGCAATATGATTGGAAAGATCCTTACCAATCTTTTCAATTCTTTGACCCCTCACCAGCACATCGCCATCATGAATCGATCCCTCATTAACTATTTTGGCATTTAAAATCAGCACAGAACCCATATCTATTCCTTTGTCTGCCAATTTAGGGAGATCATATTAGCTAAGCCATATCTTTGACAACTGATGCCTGAAATAACTACGTTCAACGATTTTTCCCTGAACAAACAAATTCTTAATGCGATAGCAGAGTCGGGTTATGTAGAACCCACCCCAATCCAGAAAAAATCCATACCTCTGATCCAGGCCGGTCATGATATAATTGGCGTGGCACAAACTGGAACCGGCAAAACGGCGGCCTACTTGTTGCCTCTTTTGATGAAATTGAAATACCACCAGGGTGATGATCCAAGAGCTTTGATTTTGGCCCCAACCAGAGAACTGGCAATACAAATTGATGAAGAAATAAAAACACTCGGAAATTATACAGACCTAAGACATTGCGCCATATATGGTGGTTCAGGCACAAAACTTCAAAAGGAGAACTTAAGTACTGGCATTGACATTTTAGTTGCAACCCCAGGCAGGTTTATAGATTTATATCTGGAGGGTGTAATCGGTACTAAACAAATCAAAAATTTAGTTCTTGACGAGGCTGACAAAATGATGGATATGGGCTTTATGCCTCAAATCCGCAGAATATTGGAAGTGGTCCCCAGAAAAAGGCAGAATTTGCTTTTTTCAGCCACCATGGCTGCCAGAGTGATGAAGCTTTCGGAGGAGTTTCTTGAATTTCCAATGACCGTAGAAGTAACCCCGCAAGCCACTACCGTCGATGCGATTGAACAGTGGCGATATGATGTGCCCAATTTCAAAACGAAGATCAATCTATTGGAATACTTAATGCGGAAGGAAAAGGAATTGAATAGGGTGATTATTTTTTCCAAAACCAAAGCTAACGCCAACAACATTTATAAGTTCATTAACAGGAAGGTCACGAAAAGTGTTCGAGTAATTCATGGGAATAAAGACCAGAATAGCCGTTTAAATGCAATCAATGATTTTAAATCCGGGGGTGTCAGGGTACTAGTTAGCACAGATGTCGTGGCTAGGGGCATTGATGTTACTGAAGTAAGTCATGTCATCAATTTTGATGTTCCTATAATTTACGAAGACTATGTGCACAGGGTGGGCAGAACAGGAAGAGCGAAACTTTCGGGTGTTGCGATCACTATGGTGAATGAGGTAGAGGTGAACCATATACGGGAAATTGAGAAGTTGATCAGAATGGAGATCCCCAAAAGAAAGATACCCAAACATGTGCAAGTGGAAGAAACGCCATTTGAAGAAGCTCAAATGATGGCAAGAGAAATTGATGTTATCAAGCGCCGGATTGACCCCGATTACCAGGGGGCATTTCATGAAAAGAAGCAAAAAAGGCGTTGATTTTATTTTTCGGATCACTCCCGAAACCTTTTAGTATCTTTGCCATCCTAAATTTTTGCCGCTAAATTGAGCGGTTGCCAGCTATTTAACTGAGTAAAAAATGAGCGTTGTTCAAGAAATTCGGTCCACATTAAACTCCATGAAAAGCCCCAAGAAAGCGGCTGCCCTGCAGAAGCATTTCATGACTGCACCGGGAGAATATGCTGCAGGCGATAAATTTTTAGGGATCGATATTGCTAACCAAAAAACAATTGCGCAAAAAAACTTTGAAACAATCGGGTTTGCTGAGCTATCAGCTTTGATTAGAACGCACATTCACGAACACAGAATGACTGCCCTGCTCATTGTTTTGCTCAAATTCAATGAAGCCAAAACCGAGGAAGAACGCAAAGAAGTAGTTGATTTCTACCTTGATCATCTTAATTATGTTAACAACTGGGATTTAGTAGATACAACAGCTGAGAAGATATTAGGGGTCTATCTTTTGAAAAAAGATAGGATGATCCTGATAAATATGGCCAAAAGCCGGAGATTGTGGAGGGAAAGGCTTGCGCTTTTGGCAACAATCTATTTTGTGAGGTACAACGATTTCAATACCTCATTTGAAATAATCAAAACGCTTCATCAGCATCCCCATGATTTAATACATCAGGCCATAGGAAAGGTAATGAAGGAAATTTGCAAAAGGGATGCAGTTGGTGCGGATGAGTACCTGAGTAAAATTTATAGAAATATGCCACCAGCGTTACTCAAACATGCCATATCTGGTTTTGAATCTGACCGACAACAGGCTTATAAAACCGGACAAGTTAAGCCTGCAGAATAAATTACATTATTTTAACAGCTTACTAAAAAGCTGTTGGCACATTACCACCACCATTCTGTAAAAAATATTAAGGTTGCTTTTTTTATCAACCTTGCTTTCACCTTTATTGAAGTAATCGGCGGACTTTATACCAATAGCCTCGCCATTTTATCCGATGCACTTCATGATTTGGGGGATTCTCTTTCCTTGGGACTTGCCTGGTATTTTGAAAACCTTGGACAAAAAGGCAGGGACGACACACATACTTACGGCTATAAAAGGTTTACTGTATTGGGTGCCGTTATAAATGCTGCCGTACTGGTAGCAGGGTCAGTGTTTATTGTTGTTGAAGCCATACCCCGGCTTTACCAACCTGAACCTGTGGAAGTGACCGGTATGCTGGCCCTTGCTGTCGGCGGAATCATTTTTAATGGGTTTGCTGCCTATAAACTTCATGGTAGCAACACATTGAACAGTAAAATGGTCCGGTTACATCTGTTGGAAGATGTGCTTGGCTGGGCTGCAGTTCTCGTAGGAGCAGTAGTGATGTATTTCACAAATGCACCTATTATCGACCCAATATTATCCCTGCTAGTTTCTGCATTCATTTTGTTTAATGTTGTTAAAAATGTTCGATCGGCCTTTAATGTTTTTATGCAGATAGTGCCCCAATCAATCAATTTGGAAGAAATGAAGAGGTTATTACAAACTGTAGCCGGGGTGAATGCAGTTCATGACCTTCATGTTTGGAGTATTGATGGTGAATTTCATGTGATGAGCCTTCACATTGTCGTTTCGAAAGATCAATCGTCAGATCAAATTGTTTGTATTAAAAATGACGTAAGAAAAATCCTAAAAAGAGAAAAAGTGAACCACCTGACCATTGAAATTGAATTTGAAGGTGAGGATTGTTTTAATGAAATCGATCTATGAACCTGGAGTCAACCTTTGAAATTTTACTTAGGGCACAATTTGTATTTGCAGCTGTTACTTTTTTGTCACTGATGTTTGTAACCGCTCCTTATGGCCGGTTTAATCGAGGTGGTTGGGGGCCTGCCATCAAGGCCCTTTATGGATGGATAATTATGGAAGCTCCAGCAGTTTTTATGATTTCTTATTGGTTCTTGATATCGGACAAAAGTTACCTGTCTGTAGTTTTTATCATTATCTGGTTGTCGCATTACCTAAGACGAACCTTTCATTACCCATTTCAAACGAAAGGCAAGAATAAACCCTTTCCAGTTTTGTTGGTTCTAATGGCTATCATTTTCAATTGCATGAATGGATTTATAAATGGGGTAGAAATATTTCATTTAAATGAATATTCATCTGGGTGGCTTTTTGGTTGGAAATTCATGTTGGGGGCCGTTTTGTTTTATTTAGGCTACTACATAAATGCTAGATCGGATCATATTTTAAGCAATATGGAAAGAGGGCCAGATGGAGGATACACGATACCACATGAAGGATTTTTTAAATACGTATCATGCCCGCATTATTTCGGGGAAATTGTTCAATGGTGTGGCTGGGCCATGCTTACATGGTCATGGGCAGGTTTGGCCTTTGCAGTATATACTTTTTCAAATTTAGCCCCCAGAGCTTTTTCGCATCATAAATGGTATAAAAAGGAGTTTAAAGACTATCCTGGCAATAGAAAAGCGCTGGTGCCTTTCCTGGTTTGAGTTCCTTCAGCTCTAATTCGGAACCTGAAAACCTGTGGCCAATACCGTGTATTCATCCAGAATTTTGCCCACCGTATGCCGGATAAACCGATCTTCCGTAATTCTGGAAGAAACGCCGGATGCATAACCTTGCCATATGGAGCGTTTGGCCCTTCTATCAAAAAAAGTTATCAAAAGCGAACCCTCAATCATTGGGCATTTTAGCTCCTCATATTCCTGTTCTTCTTCATTACTTAAGAATGTGTCATTTTTAGTAACTGTGAAATAGTCTACTAAGTCCACCACTTCAGGGTCGTTTGATTCTTTCGGCTCTTTTATGAACTTGCGGCCATGTTTATCTTGAATATATGATGCAAAATTTGGCTGGCTAAAACCTTTCATATTGAAATCATCTTTAAAAAACTTATACATAATAATAAGATTTGGCTTGCTTGATGTTTGATGATAACCCAATGCATTTAGTCGCTGTCCTATGTATTTCTCAACCAAATCACTTTGGTGCTGATCTATTCCATCCGATTCGTTTATTAAAAAGTCAAATGAACTATACCTGTCAAACTTACCTGCATAACTATAATCTGATTCGATAATCCGATTATAGTAAGAAGCACAACTTGTTCCGATCAGAAGCAAAATAGGAATGAGATATTTCATTGATTTATAGTTTATTGATGATAACTACGAATAGATAACTGCATGGCAATATAACTGATTTGGAAAATATTACAAATTGGTTGACCAGCATCTAATTATCCAATTAGCCTCTCATTTACGCTTTTATCATGTATTATTCAAAAAATAGTAGATAATTTTTGGATAATTAAATTATTAATGCGTAATTGGTCAACCAGTTGGTGGTAAACTAATCAAATAGCAACATGCCCATTGAACTTTTGAACAATTTTAAAGAAATCGTAATTGAGACACCGGTTGATAAAATTATAAGCCAGATTAAAGAGCTTATTTCTTCTGGTCAATTGCAAGCTGGAGACAAACTGCCCTCTGAAAGATCACTTAGCGATAAGCTTGGTGTTGGTCGTACCCATGTCAGGGATGCAATAAAGAAACTTGAGTTTTACGGAATACTAAAGACGCTGCCTCAAAGTGGAACTGTAGTAGCAGGTTTCGGAATTACTGCATTGGAAGGCTTAATAGCTGATGTATTAAAACTTCAAGGCCCGGATTTTCATTCATTGGTTGAGACCAGGGTACTGCTGGAAACAAACAGCGCATATTTTGCCGCACAAAGAAGAACAGAAGAAGATATCGAAGCATTGGATGAGGCACTAGCTGCTTTCGAAAAGGCTGTGAATGCAAATCAGCCAGCCGTTGAGGAAGATTTAATGTTTCATTTGAAAGTTTCAGAAGCAAGCAAAAACTCGGTCCTCAATTCCATGATGCTTATCGTGACCCCTGACATCCTTACCAAATTTAAGGAGAATGACATCTGTTCCGGCAATAGGCCAACGATTGCACTCGATGATCACTATAAAATTCTGGATCATATAAAGAATCAAGAACCTGAAGATGCTCAAAAAGTTATGAGGCATCATTTATCTGAAATATTGGATTTTTCAACAAATCACGGAAAACAAAACCCCAATTGAAATGAAAAAAATCTAGCATAAAAAATAAATGGGCTAGCTAAGAGCTAACCCATTAAGCAGGTAAATCACCTACGGTTCATTCGCTAAAATATCCCCGTATGTGGTTGAAAGCCCACTATCTGCGAAGATAGTTCTATTTCAATATAATTCATCAGTTCAAAAAAAGCGTCTCCTGCTTCGGTTTTGATTGGCTGATAACATCCTAAAACACATATTATGAACTTAATACTACTCAATCAAAGAGTTGGTAAACTGACCTGGCTACTTGTCATTGTTGGTTTGCTAAGCTATTCCGGAGTGTGGGCCCAGGGTTCACAGGTAGTATCCGGAAAAATCCTTGATGAAGGTGGGGAAGCGCTTCCTGGTGTTTCCGTAATCATTAAGGGTACAACATCTGGTACAATATCAGATATTGAAGGCAATTTCAGCTTAAATGCTGATTCGGATAACACTTTGGTGTTTTCTTACATCGGGTTTGCAACCCAGGAAGTTCCGGTTAACGGACAAACACAATTGAGCGTAACGATGTCAGAAGACCTACAACAACTTGATGAAATAGTTGTGGTAGGTTATGGTACACGTAAGAAATCGCACAACACTGGTGCAATTGCACAAGTAGAAGGCGATGCGCTTGCAAGCATCCAGGCCAATCGTGTGGACGATGCCTTAGCCGGTAAGCTATCAGGTGTATTGATCCAGAACCAGAGCGGTGAACCAGGTGCTGATCCAAAGATTCAAATCAGGGCTGCTTCATCACTTTCAGGTGATTCTGATCCGTTAATTGTGGTAGACGGCTATCCAATTTCTGGAAATCTAGCCACTGTAAACCCCAATGATATCGAAAGCATGGAAGTGCTTAAAGATGCCGCATCTGCCGCTATCTATGGTTCAAGGGGTGCGAATGGTGTAGTGCTGATCACTACCAAAAAAGGCAAAGCAGGTAAAGCCAACTTTAGCTATAATGCTTTTACCAGCGTTTCAAATAAGTATGTGAAAGACATTGAAATGCTTAAGACGGCCTCAGAATGGGCTGAAGATTTGCAGACAGATGCTTATGACCTTTCTGAAATTGACCCTGCACTATTGAACTATAGGCTAAATGCTTATGCAAATGCACCTGATGTTGTTAGTATGGAAGACTGGTTGTTCAGATCAGGGTCTACCCAAAGCCATGATTTCAGCGTTAGCGGCGGAAGTGAAAATGTAAATGTGTTTGCATCAGTTGGTTACCTCAATACAGAAGGTATTGTCAGGGAGCAATCTTTCGAGAGGTTCAATGGCCGGGTTAATGTTGATGCCACATTGGGTAAGTTCAAAACAGGACTAAGCATCAATGGTTTCCATAGCCATCAGGAAATTGTACCTCATGACATGAGGGATCTCTTAAGAGCGTATAGTATATCTCCTATTTATCATACACAGGCTTCAATTAATTTTGTTCAGCAGCTTGATCAGCAAGCTCAGGCTTTAGGGTTAGCTGCATTCGACAATGGCTACAGAGGTGGTGGTCTTATCACTTCAAGCATTTACGACCTACAGCCAGGTGACATCGCACATGACTGGCATTACGGCAGAAGCCAAAATGGTATTGGAGGAACTGGTGACTCAGGTCCGGCTGCCAAGTTTGACAACGCCAGAAGATACCAGAGAACATACTTTGCTAATGCGAACTCATATCTTCAGTACGAATTAATAGATGGGTTGAACGTTAAGACAGTACTTGGTGCTGATATTAACGACAACCAGACATACTATTATCAGGGCGTGTTAGCAGATTCAAGGGAGCGAACAAATCAGTCAGACCTTGACCAAACAGATGTTAAAAGGACTTCTGTGTTAAGCGAGACAACATTGAACTATGCAAAAACTTTTTCAGATGTTCATGATGTTTCCGCAGTAGTTGGAATGGAATTTCAAAACTTCTATATCAAAGGAACATCTTTGGTAGGTACCAATGTGCCAGTGGGTACACCATTGAACTATTCTTACCTGGACCCTGCTGATATAAACACAAACCTTAGGGACGAAACAGTTTCAAGAAGAAGTGTTTTCGGAAGGATAAACTATGCTTATGACAACCGTTATTTAGCCTCATTCTCATTGAGAAGAGATGGCGATTCAAGGTTTGGTGAAAACAATCAATTTGAAACGTTCCCAGCAGTATCAATCGGGTGGAATGTGCATAACGAGGCATTCTACAACTCTGATTTCTTAAGTAACTTGAAAGTGCGCTTCAGCAAGGGAACACTCGGTACGACCTCTTTCCTTGGATCATACGATGCATTGAGTTTATTGCAGGCACAGCCTACTATTTTCGGTACAGGTTTCCTTATTCCCAGTAATATCGCAAATCCTGATTTGACATGGCAAACCAACAGTGAAACTAACTTTGGTTTCAACTTTGGTTTCCTTACAAATCGATTCACCCTGGGTGTTGACTACTATACTTCTGAAACGAGGGATATGTTGATTAATCAAAGTGTTTCGGAAGTACTAGGTACTCCTTCAATTGTACTTAACCGAGGTGATGTTGAAAGTTCGGGTATTGAATTTGAGTTTGGTGCGGAGCTGCTGGACAAAGGCAACTTGACTTGGAATGTTAGTGCCAACCTCTCAACAGTTAATACAGAAATCACAAGCTTAGGTGATCTGGATGCACTGCCAAATGTAGTTTATGGTGGCCCTAGTGGTAGAGGCCCTCAATTCAGAAACTACGTAGGCGGAGAAATTGGTGAGATGTGGGGATTGGAAACCATCGGACAGGTTGAAACTGAATTCATCAGGGACCCATCCAGGAATATTGGCTTTAGCAGCTCAGAGTATTATGTCGTAGACCAAAACAATGATGGCGTCATTGATGATGATGACTTTGTCAAGTTAGGTTCTGCTACTCCTGATTTTTATTGGGGTTTGAATACTCAAGTCAGATATAAGGATTTTGATCTTTCACTGCAATTCCAGGGGTCTCAGGGCGCAGAGGTTTACAACATCGACCCTATTTACTGGGAGTCACAATTTGGCGGCAGAATGAGGGATAGTTTTGATAACGATAACGATGGAATAGCCGACCACAATGGCGAGTTCTATGAGCAGACTAGAAATGCACACGGTGCATTGGTTCAGGATGCATCATATGTTGCATTGAGAAACCTTACTATTGGCTACAACTTCAGGTCAAGTCTGGTTGATAAAATAGGATTGTCATCCTTAAGAATATACGGTGCCTCAACTAACCTGTTGTACTTCATGGCTGATGGTTACACCTCATTTAATCCTGAAGGTGTAGAGATTACCAACAACAATTACTTAGGGCCAACAACATATGGATACCAGGAAGGTGCTAGCCCAATTGTTAGAAGCTTCACCCTGGGTCTAAGTGCAAACTTTTAAATAAGGAAATAATGAAAACATTATATATAACACTAGGCGTACTGCTGATTACAACAGCATGCGACAACGAATTAGATCAAGTGCCGCCTCTAGATGCGGAAGCTAGTTCCTTAACATCTTACGATGGGGTTTTGAACGCCGCATATTATTATCAGCAGGCTTCAACTACACCATTGGCAATTATGGGTGATTTCAGAGCGGATAATATGTTGATGGATGAAGAACCATATCCTGCTTTTGACAGATTCGATTCGGATTTAGCTGGTGGGGATTTAGTAGGGCAATTTTTCCGTCCTTTTTACAGCAATCTATACAAGTCGATACTCAGTGCGAACAACGTAATTGAAAATTCGTCTGATGACACAGAAATAGGTGAGGCAAAATTTTTACGGGCCTTATCTTACTTCAAGCTAGTGATGGTTTTTGGTGATGTGACAGTCAATTTATCTGCTGCACCTGACGTTACTGATAAATCAATTTTAGCCAGAGTGCCGGCTGCGAACATCTATAGTAACGTTATCATTCCTGATTTTCAGGATGCAATCGCAGCTTTGGATAATTCTGAAATAGGAAGTGGAAGAGCTTCTGCAATCGCAGCACAGGGCTTGTTAGGTAAAGTTTACATGCACCAGGGTAACTTCAGCGGTGCTGAGTCACAGTTTACAGCTGTAGTTAATACAGCTGAAGCTGCTGGGATTAGCTTGCAAGAGAACTTTGCAGACATTTTTGGTGAGGCGAATGATTTGAACTCAGAAATCATATTTGCCACACAACAATCAACTTCTATCGAAGACGAATATGGTTTCACCCTGTTTGCAGGATGGTTTAAAGGAGGTGACACAAAATCGCTTCAGCCTTTAGATCCAGATTTGATAGCTGCTTTTGATGCCGTTGAAGCCGATACATTAGATGGTGGAGACATAAGAAGGGCCCTTACTATTGATGAAGCCAACATGACTGGCTTAAAATGGGGTGGTCTTGATCAGGACTGGATTGAATTGAGATTAGGGGATGTAATTCTACTGTTAGCTGAAGCAAGAAATGAAACTGGAGCTTCCGCTGAGGCTGTTCTCGATCTTATTGATCCGATTCGAACCAGAGCTGGTTTAAATCCACTGGATCACACTGTTCTTAACACTCAAGCTTTAGTAAGGCAAGCTATTGCTGATGAAAGAAGGTTAGAGTTGGCTTTAGAAGGACATCGTTGGTTTGATTTGGTTAGGACGGGAACCGTCGATGCTGAAATGGGACAATCGATCAATCCAAATTATCATCTGTTTCCAATTCCGGATTCAGAAGTGCTTGCCAGTGATGGTGCAATCACTCAGAACCAAGGTTACTAGTTGTTACATAGGTTAATTGAGAAAGCCCGGGAAGCAATTCCCGGGCACTCTTAAAGTTTTAGACGTCATTGGCGTCTAACAGGGATTCCCTTTCTTAAAAAATATCAAAACAATGACCCAACGATTAATTGTACTTGCTCTTTCGCTAATTGTTTTAATTTCATGCAGCCCTCAAAAGAGAGGCAACATGGTCTCAAACCTCACTGAGTTTAGCAATGCTGTGAAAAATGCACAGCCGGGTGCTGTTATCACCATGGCCAATGGTGCCTGGGAAAACGTGGAGCTTGTGCTCAAAGGGAAAGGTGAAAAAGATAATCCCATTAAGCTGCAGGCTGAAACTCCAGGCAAGGTGATTATCTCGGGTCAATCCAATTTGTCATTCTCTGGTGAATACCTCGAGATTTCAGGCCTTGTTTTTAAGGATGGCTACACTCCAACCTCGGAAGTGATCTCATTCAAAACAAGTAAGGATGAGTTAGCCAATAACTCCAGGGTGACCAACTGCGTCATCGACAACTTTACAAACCCTGAGCGCTTTGATGGCGACACCTGGGTGATGATGTACGGTAAAAACAACCGATTCGATCATAACACTTTGGTCGGTAAAGGCAATAGAGGCGTAACCCTTGCAGTGAGAATGCAAACGGAAGCCAGCCGGGAAAACAATCACATTATAGAATATAATTATTTCGGCCCACGGGATATACTTGGATCCAATGGCGGTGAAACTCTCCGAATCGGGACCAGCCACTACTCACGGGAATATTCTAATACCATCACAAGAAACAACTATTTCGACAGGGTAAATGGTGAACATGAAATCGTTTCAAATAAAGCCTGTGGCAATGAATTCAGGGACAATGTCTTCTTCGAATGCCAGGGAACATTAACGATGCGACACGGTCATCACACATTAGTGGAAAACAATTACTTCCTTGGAAACAGGAAGCCTAATACAGGAGGTATTCGCATCATCAATGAATACCAGACAGTAAGAAAAAATTATATGGCCGGACTCACCGGTCACAGGTTCAGAGGAGCCCTGGTTATCATGAACGGTGTGCCAAACTCACCAATCAACAGATACAATCAGGTGGTTGATTCCTACATGGACAACAACATCGTGATCAACAGTGATTACATTCAATTATGCGCTGGAAGTGACGAAGAAAGGTCTGCCATTCCTATTGGATCTTCTTTCAAAAACAATCTGATTCTTGGAAACACAAATCCTGTTCCATTCACCATATATGATGATGTTTCAGGGATCACATTCGAGGGTAATGTTCTGAATGAAGAAGCAGAAGCGCCATTTGACGAGGGTTTTGAAAAAGTGGAGTTGGAGCTAAACCGAAATGAACATGGCTTACTAGCACCAAGCCAGGAATTGATCAATCGAATTGAATTTGGCGAAATAAAATTACCGGTTGCTAAAAAAGAAACTGGTGCCCCTTACTATCCTAAAGATGGCAAAACCAAAGCATTTGATGTTGGCAAAACAACGCAAGTAGCTGCTGGTACAAACACCTTACTTGATGCAATTGCCAACAGCGAATCTGGGGATATTCTTGAATTGGAAAATGGTGGTGAATACCTAATGACCAAATATGCCTTTGTCAATCACCCGCTCACAATTGTAACTCCATCAGGAGAGAAGGCTAAAATACTATCTGAAAAGCAGAGCTTTTTCAAAATAGAAAACGGCGGGGCACTCTATTTCAAAAATGTGCTTTTCCATGGAGCAGAGTCACCTGATCAGGCCGGAAATAACGTGGTCAGCACCAGCAAATACTCAATGAGCCAAAACTACGCTTTGGTGCTGGAGGATTGCGAGGTTATAGACCTGGACAAGAACCACTCTTTTGATTTTCTAAAAGCATACAAGCACACATTTGCAGATTCCATTAATATCATCAACACCACCGTGACCAATGTAACAGGGGCAATCATCACCCTGGATATGGAACCGGAAGATCTTGGCATCTATAATGCCGAAAATATCAATATCATCAATTCAACTTTCACTGATGTCAAGCATGAAGTTGCCAATGTATATCGTGGCGGAACTGACGAGAGCACTTTCGGTCCGATTATGACAATTAAAGATGTTGTGATAAACAATTCAGGGAAAGGTGCCAGGAACAAAATTGGAGCTGTGCTCCGATTCCATGGTGTTCAGAAACTGAATGTTGATAATCTTCAAATTACTGATAGTAAAGGCATCAACCTTTTCATGACCAATGGCGAACCAATCACCAAATTGTCGAATATCACTTTCACCAATTCTGATGGCCTTGTGGCCAATAATGAGCCTTACGAATCAGAAAATATTGTAGTAAACAAAAAATGAGGCTGCTCACCACCATATTGATTTCATTCCTTTTGCTTTCCTGTCAGCAGGAAGAGCAACAGACTTCAACATCAGATCGGCCAAATTTAATCCTGACTGTTGATGGAGTTAAAACCATGCGTTCCAGTCTGGGAAAAGTTCCTCTGTTCGATAAGTCGGTTGAGACGGTTCGCAATGAGGTAGATGCCGAAATTGCCAAGGGTATTGAGGTTCCAATTCCTAAAGATTTAGCTGGTGGGTATACCCACGAAAGGCACAAGGCAAACTTTTTTACAATGCAAAAGGCCGGGGTGCTTTTTCAGATCACGGGAGATGAAAAGTATGCAGTTTACATCAAGGATATGTTGCTTGAATATGCTGAAATGTTTCCAACATTGGGCAAACATCCGGCTACCCGGTCTTATGCAAGGGGTAAGCTTTTTTGGCAATGCCTGAATGATGCCAATTGGCTGGTCTATACAAGCCAGGGCTACGACTGTATTTATGATTGGTTGGATGAGGAAACAAAAACAAAGCTGAACACAGAGCTGTTCAGGCCCTATGCCGATTATATCTCAATTGAGAATCCTAAGTTTTTTAATCGGCTTCACAATCATAGCACTTGGGGCAATGCCGGGGTTGGCATGATTGGCCTGGTGATGGATGATGAAGAACTTATCGACAGGGCACTTTATGCATTCGACCTCGGGGATTCAGTCAAAGCGAATATTGACAATGATGGCGGCTCCCTCAATTTACAGGGGTATAAAGAAGGCGGCTTTCTGGCCCAGATAGATCACTCATTTTCTCCAGATGGCTACTATACTGAGGGGCCGTACTATCAGAGATATGCGATGTATCCCTTCTTGATTTTTGCTCAGGGTCTTGCCAACAAAAAACCTGAATTGGAAATCCTTGATTACAGAGATGGCCTTTTGATCAAAGCCGTTTACGCATTGATCAACCAGACAAACTCTCAGGGCGAGTTCTTTCCGATCAACGATGCCCAAAAAGGAATGTCGCTGATGTCCCGCGAATTGGTAAACGCAGTGAGCATGGCTTATCACTACGGTGGCAATGACCCAGGATTACTGTCAATCATTGAGGCTCAGGGAAGAGTGCCATTAAATGACTCCGGACTGGCTTCGGCAAAAGCAATTGCAGAGAACAAAGCTGAGCCTTATGAATACAAAAGCATGGAGTTGAGTGATGGCGCAGCGGGTGATGAAGGAGCTATCGGGATCATCCGCTCAGATGATTTGACCCTAATAATGAAATATGCCAAACATGGCATGGGGCATGGGCACTTCGATCGATTGGGCTTTTTGCTTTATGATGGCTTCGGTGAGGTGATTCAGGATTACGGCTCCGCCAGATGGGTGAATATAGATCACAAGGATGGTGGAGGATATCTGAAAGAAAATCACAGCTGGTCCAAAGAGACCGTTGCCCATAATACGCTTGTTGTCAACAAGGATTCTCATTTTGATAGAAATGTAAAAGAGGCTGATAAAACCTCAGGAACACCCTACTTTTTCTCGACTGGTGAAACGGTTCAAGTGGTTAGTGCAAAAGAGCTAAATGCTTATGAAGGCGTTGAAATGCAGCGCACTATGGCTGTTGTGAAAATAGAAGAATTAGAGAAACCATTGGTCATTGATCTTTTCTCGGTTCAAGCTCCCGAAGGAACAAGATATGATCTGCCGCTCTATTATTTAGGCGAATTGATGTCAACCAATCAGGAATTTCGGACAAACAATGATCTCACACCTATGGGTACGAATGATGGCTACCAGCACCTGTGGCAGGAAGCCCAGGCAAATCTGGAAGGGGAAGTTTTGAGGCTCACATGGTTCAACAAGAGGAATTTCTTTACGATGCATTCCGTGGTTCGCCAGGGAGATGAGGCATTATTAACCAGAATTGGCGCCAATGATCCCAATTTTAATCTCCGCCGTGATCCGGGACTAATCCATCGCAGAACTGGTGGCAGCACAGTCTTCGCAAGCCTGTATGAGAAGCATGGCTTTTACAGCTACGCCGATGAGATTCCACTAAACTCATTTACTTCAATCGCAGGCCTGAAAGTGCTGCATGAATCAGCAGACTATGTCGTCATTCAATTTCAACTGATAAGTGGCGAGAAGTACCAGTTTGCTTTCTCACTTAAAGATGACAATGAATCGAGTTCACATTCGATTGAAGTAACAAGTGGACCGATCGCATGGACGGGGGTTTATGACTTTAAACAATTAGATAATTAAATAATGGAAAGAAATAGCGAAAAATACATTTTGACTGAAGGCATGGAATGGGAAAATCTCGGGGGAGGGGTATCTCGAAAATTCCTTGGTTATGACAATCAGATAATGATGGTACTTGTGAAGTTTGACAAAGGCGCCCTTGGTTCACCTCATAGTCATTTTCACACCCAGGCCACTTACTGTGTTGAAGGAAAATTTGAATTTGAAATTGATGGTGTGAAGCAGATAGTAAAGGCTGGTGATGGAGTATACATTGAGCCTAATCTTTTACATAGTGCGGTCTGCCTTGAAGCAGGAGTGCTGATAGATACTTTCAGCCCGGTAAGAGAAGATTTCTTAAGCGGAGGCGGAGTGTCCTACTTCGGAGATAAAAAGTAAACAACTAAACAACCTGACCTTATGAAAATCAAAGGACTTAGATGGTGGGTTATAGGCTTGATAGCGCTTGCAACGGTTATCAACTATATCGATCGACAATCGATCAATGTGCTATGGCCAGAAATTTCAGAGCAGCTTTATCCTGATAAAACAAGTGATGAGCGTAAAGAAATCTATTCGTACATCTCAATAATTTTCGTTTTCGCCTACGCATTTGGTCAGGCCATATTTGGGAAAATATTTGACTGGGTGGGTACAAGGATTGGCTTTGCATTGTCCATCGGTGTATGGTCCATTGCAACAGCCTTACATGCCCTTGCCAAGTCATTTTTGGGCTTCGCCATATTCCGAACATTACTTGGAGTTGCAGAGGCAGGAAACTGGCCTGGAGCGGCAAAAGGCAATGCAGAATGGTTCCCTACGAAAGAAAGAGCCTTCGCCCAGGGATTATTTAATTCAGGTGCGGCGATTGGAGGGATTATTTCCATCCCATTAATCGCATTTTTATCCATTTACTTCAACTGGCAGATGATCTTTATCCTCGTAGGAGTAGCTGGTTTGCTTTGGCTTGTGCCCTGGATGTATTTGGTAAAATCGCCTCCAAAAAGTCATCCCTGGATCACTGATGAAGAGCGGGAGTACATCCTTACAGGCCAGAAAAATGAAGAAACTGAAGGTGAAGAGGGAGCAACGGAAGCTTACAATCCTGATACAGGTAAACTTCTGTCACACAGGCAGAGCTGGGGGGTAATAATTGCCTCCGCAGCTATTGATCCAATTTGGTGGTTGTTTGTTTTTTGGATTCCGATTTACCTGTTTGAAGTCTATGGAATGGATGTAAAGGGGATCGGCATTTACGGCTGGGTTCCTTATGTAGGAGCAATGTTAGGCGCCTGGTTTGGTGGACTACTAGCACAGAATCGCTTAAAAGCTGGTTGGAGTGTCAATAAGACACGAAAAATGGTCATCACACTTGGTGGACTGATTATGCTTCCATCCCTGCTTGCCATGGCCAATCCAGGTGAACCAATTACCGCTGTTTTAATCATGGCTGTCATCTTGTTTGGTTTTCAGACAGCGATTGGCAATGTGCAAACACTGCCAAGTGACTTTTTCAGTGGAAAAACAGTTGGTACTCTATCAGGATTTTCGGGTATGGCCGCAAAGCTCACTGCAGCTGGCCTGACCTATCTGGTTCCATGGCTCACTTTAGGAGGCAACTATACACCAGCATTTGTCATCGGGGCAGCATTGGCCATAATTACCCTGGCCAGCGTCTGGATCCTATGCGGAACAATTCAACCTATCAAACCAAAATCTTAAACAGTTCAAAAAAAATTATCAAATACCTTAATTATAAAAGATATGAAACACGAAAATAAAGTAGCAATAGTGACTGGAGCCACAGGAGGTATTGGTTTCGAAGTCGCCAGGAGATTAGGAAAAGACGGATTTACTGTAATCCTTAATGGAATAGAGGATGAAGTCGGAGCTAAAAGGGTAGAAGAATTGGCCAGCGAGGGTATTACGGCTGAGTACTATGGCTTTGATGTAACCAATGATGAGGAAGTAACCTCGAACATAAAAGCTATTGGAGAAAAGTATGGCCGAATCGATGTTCTTGTCAACAATGCCGGTGGATTGGGAGGCAGGTCAAGGTTCGAAGAAATGACCACCGAGTTTTATCGAAAGGTGATGGCACTCAACCTGGATTCAGTATTTTTTACATCAAGAGCGGCTATTCCTTATCTTAAAAAAGGAGAGAGCCCTACAATCATTAACTACACCTCAAATGCAGGGTGGAATGCCGGGGGTCCAGGTGCAGGAATCTATGGTACGTCTAAAGCAGGTGTTCATGCTATTACCAGGGCATTGGCTAAAGACCTTGCAGAATATGGAATCAGGGTAAATGCTGTATCACCTGGTACAATTGATACCCCATTTCATGCACAGATTAAATCAACAAAACCGGAAGTATTCGCTTCATGGAAGAACAATATTATGTTGGGAAGATTGGGACAGCCTGAAGAAGTAGCATCTGTTGTTTCATTCCTGGCTAATGGGGACGCATCATTCATAACAGCGGAAACCATCCAGGTTGGTGGTGGCCAGGCATTAGGAATTTAGAATAATTAAAACTCATCAAATGAAACTTAAAGGTAAAGTAGCAGTGGTTACAGGTGGTGCCAGGGATATTGGGCAAGCCATCTGTATCAAGCTGGCAAAAGAAGGTGCCAAAGTTGTGGTCAACTATTTCGGCAGTAAGCAAGACAGCGAAGAAACCCTTACAGCAATTAAGGCTGTTGGAGGCGAGGCAATCGCTGTACAAGCCGATGTGACCAGGCAACAAGATATTGACAACCTGGTAGCCAGGACCAAAGAGGCATTTGGTGGTCAGGTGGATATCCTTGTCAATAATGCAGGTGGACTTTTCGCCAGAAAAACCATCGAAGAAATTGACGAAGACTTCTACAGCCTGGTAATGGATGTGAACTTCAAAGGGACGGTTTTCGCGACCCGGGCTTTCAAGCCATTGATGGGTGCAGGAGCGTCAATCATTAATCTCGCATCTCAAGCGGGGCGAGATGGAGGCGGAGCTGGATCTGCCATTTATGCAGCTTCAAAAGGGGCCGTTATGACCTTGACAAGAAACTGGGCGAAAGAGTTAGGCCCACAAGGAATCAGGATAAATGCCGTTTGTCCGGGTATGATTGCGACCAAATTTCATGATGATTTTACGAAGGATGAAGTAAGAAAGAACGTGGCAAATGCAACACCACTAAGGCGAGAAGGTAAAGCAGAAGAAGTTGCAGATGTCGTTGCTTATTTGGCAAGCGATGAATCTTCGTTCATGGCCGGAAATAATGTAGATATCAACGGCGGATTGGCCTTCTCATAAATCAATTTTTCAGAATTATTAAGCTATCAAAAAGTGAAAAAAGTAGTAACATTTGGTGAAATCATGCTGAGGTTAGCGCCACCTGATTTCCTTCGGTTTTCTCAGGCCAACTCATTCGATGTTGTTTACGGTGGCGGTGAATCCAACGTAGCCGTTTCTTTGGCTAACTATGGTGTTCCGGTTGATTTCGTAACAAGGCTTCCAAAAAATGACATCGGTGAGTGTGCCTTGATGGAAATGAGAAAAAGGGGAGTCAATACCGAGAATATCGTTTTTGGAGGCGATCGTTTGGGAATTTATTTTCTCGAAACGGGAGCTGTTTCAAGAGGCAGCAAAGTAGTTTATGACAGGGCGAATTCAGCTATGGCCGATATTCAGCCGGGAATGGTTGATTGGGATTATGTGTTTGATGACGCTCATTGGTTCCATTGGACAGGTATAACTCCGGCAATTTCACAAGGGGCGGCTGATGCCTGCCTTGAAGCGGTAAAGGCCGCAAGTGATAAAGGAATTACCATTTCTACCGACCTCAACTATAGGGCTAAACTTTGGAAATATGGAGTTGATTCTGAAAAAATTATGACTGAATTAACAGCCTATTGTGATGTAGTCCTTGGTAATGAAGAAGACGCAGAAAAGCATTTTGGCATAAAGCCTGAAGGACTTGATATCACGAAACAGGGTCATGAAGTAAAAGCTGAGGCATTCCTATCCGTTTGTGAGCAGATGATGAAGAAATTCCCTAAGGCCAAAAAAGTGATTACTACACTTAGAGGATCCATTTCAGCTTCACACAACACCTGGGCAGGAGTGCTATATGATGGAAAGAAGATGTATGAATCTCCGCAATACCAAATAACTCATATTGTGGATAGAGTAGGTGGAGGGGATTCATTCATGGGCGGTCTGATTTATGGCCTGCTCACTTATGAAGGTGACGATCAAAAGGCTCTTGACTTTGCAGTTGCTGCGTCTTGCTTAAAACATACAATTAAAGGTGACGCTAATCTTGCCACTGTGGCCGAAGTTGAAAAACTTCTAAGTGGAGATGCCTCTGGCAGGGTGAGCAGATAATCACCTAAATCAAAGGCCCAAAAACATTTGAAGTAAGGTTTTACTTATTAACTGTTTCGCATTGAAAGACACTATAGCAATATTATGTGGAGGGGGACCTGCCCCAGGTATTAATACCGTAATCAGTTCAGTTGCAAAAACATTTCTGAAGGATGGTTATCGGGTTATTGGTATCCACGATGGCTTTAAAGGGTTGACATATCCTAACCCTAAATTTCAAAGAATTGATTTTGAACTGGCTGATGATATTTATAGCAAAGGTGGGTCGGTTTTAATAATGAGCCGATATAAACCTGCGGCTGAAGAAGTCAATTTGATGTTCTTCTCAGAAGAAAACATCAAACTTCTGGTTACCGTTGGCGGTGATGATACGGCGAGTACTGCAGATCGGATCGCTAAATATTTAGTGAAGAACAACCTCGATGTTCGCAACATTCATGTACCTAAAACGATTGATAACGACCTTCCGCTACCTGATAGAAACCCAACCTTTGGGTTCCATTCAGCCAAAGATGAAGGTGTAAGAATTGGTACCACTGTTTATGATGACGCCAGGACCAGCGAAACCTGGTTTGTGATGTCAACGATGGGTCGAAGTGCCGGTCATCTGGCTTTTGGTATTGCCTCGGCATGCCACTATCCAATGATGATCATCCCGGAGATGTTCAATAAAACAACCCCTACACTTGATAAAATTGTAAATCTGATCATTTCTTCAATTCTCAAAAGGTCGATTAACAGAATTAATTATGGGGTTGCCCTGGTTAGCGAGGGCGTTTTTCATGTAATTGATGAAGAAGAACTAAAAAACTGTGGTATTGCTTTTACCTATGATGACCATGGTCATCCAGAGTTAGGCAATGTGAGTAAAGCCCACATATTCAATATCTTACTACAAAAGAAACTCAAGGAACTGGGTATCGGCATAAAAAGTCGACCGGTTGAATTAGGCTATGAATTGCGTTGCTGCAAACCCATTGGTTTTGACCTTACGCTCTGCACATTGCTTGGCTTTGGTGTAAAGAAACTCTATGAAAATGGGGAAACCAGTTGCATGGTTACAGCAAATTCAAACGGTGACGTCCTTCCAATGTATATGAAGGATTTCAAGAAAGAAAACGGCAAAATTTTGCCAAGATTGGTAGATATCGATGCCGAGATTTCATCGCTATTCATTCAAAACATGCACTTTATTACCGAGGCCGATTATTTAAAAATTCCGAACATCGAAAATCCATCAGACTACGATTTTAATAAAATTCTTAACTGGAAATGAGCAAAAAAGTAGTCACGTTTGGGGAAGTAATGATGAGGTTTTCGCCTCCTGGTCATGCTAAGTTTTCGCAGGCTACAACTGTGGAGTTGGCCTATGGTGGCGGGGAAGCAAACGTGGCCATGTCCCTTGCTTATTTTGGAATGGATGCTTTTCATATCACCCGGTTTCCTGACAATTTAATTGGCAGATCAGCCACACAATACCTTCGACATCATTGGCTGCATACCAAATATATCAGCTATGGTGAGGGCAGAATGGGCAAGTATTTCCTTGAAAAAGGGGCTGTCCATCGACCAAGTGAAGTTGTTTATGAGCGGGATAATTCCGCGTTTTCAAAGATTAAGCCGGAAATGATCAATTGGCCCAGAATCTTAAGAAATGCCGATTGGTTTCATTGGACTGGCATCACACCGGGTGTTTCCCAGGGGGCGCTTGACTCTTGTAGGGCGGCTATAAAAACTGCCAATGAACTTGGAGTGACCGTCTCTGTCGATGTTCATTCCCGAAAGAATTTATGGCAATATGGGGTGAACAAAGAAACCGTAATGCCGGAGTTAGTTGCTGGTTGCGACATAGTTATTGCCAGCCCCTACGATATGCAGGAAAATCTTGGAGTGGCTAATGAGAATGATGATCTGGCAACTGCTTCTGAGAAATTGAAAAAGGAGTTCCCACGAATCAAAAAAGTTGTAGACAAAAACCGAGAGGCATTAAGCGCTTCGCATAATCGCATACAGGGATTTATCTGGGATGGAAAGTCGATCCTTTCTTCACCATCTTTTGATGTCACCCACATTATAGACCGGGTTGGAACCGGTGATGCTTATGCAGCCGGAATGATATATGGACTGCTCAATTTGAGTGATCAGGAGGCAGTGAATTTTGCAGCTGCAGCATGCGCATTGAAGCATACGGTTGAAGGGGATGTAAATATGGTCTCTGTTGGTGATGTTGACAGCCTGGTACAAGGCAACACTTCAGGAAGGATAAAAAGATAGTATCATGAGGATCGAACTGACTACCCCCGCACTTCTTTTCCCGGCAATTTCATTGTTGTTGCTGGCTTATACTAACCGCTTTTTAAGTATTGGGCAGTTGATCAGGCAATTAAAAGGAAATATTGATGACAGCAATTATTCATCCATTAACAAGCAGATCAGCAATCTTCAAATGAGGGTCACTTTAATTATCTGGATGCAGGCCTTTGGTGTTGCAAGTCTATTGCTGTGCAGCCTTTCAATGTTTATTCTATTCAATAAAGCCGAAGTGATGGGAAAATTGACTTTTGGAATAAGCCTGGTTCTAATGGTGATCTCACTATTGATATCATTTTGGGAGATACTGATTTCTGGAAAAGCGTTGGGCATAGAACTGGAAGAAATGAAAACTGACAATTAATTAAGCTAAGAAAATAAAATGGCAAAATATACAAGGATAGAAGTAGCCGCTAAAATGGCAGATACGGGAATAGTCCCGCTTTTTTACCACAGCAACCTCGAAGTTGCAAAAGGACTGCTCAAGGCATGTTTTGATGGTGGCGCAAGAGTTTTAGAATTCACGAATCGTGGAGATTTCGCTCATGAGATTTTTGGTGAATTGAACAAATATGCTTTGGCAGAATTGCCGGGGATGGCTTTGGGCGTGGGTTCGGTGACTGATGCCGCTGCCGCTTCTCTTTACATGCAATTGGGGGCAAACTTTATCGTGACCCCTGTTTTAAGGGAAGATATTGCCATTGTCTGCAACAGAAAAAAAGTACTGTGGTCACCTGGCTGCGGCTCATTAAGCGAAATCTGTAAGGCTGAAGAATTGGGCTGCGAAATTGTGAAGCTCTTCCCCGGCGGAACTTATGGGCCTGGATTTGTCAGTGCAATCAGGGGACCGCAACCCTGGACCAACATCATGCCTACTGGAGGTGTCGCCCCAACAGAAGAAAGCATGAAGGAGTGGTTTGATGCAGGTGTTTACTGTGTTGGTTTGGGATCTCAATTGATTTCAAAATCAGTGATCCAGAATAAGGATTATGCGAAGCTTCAGGCTGATGTAGCCAATGCAATAGCTATTGCTAAAAAGCTAAGGTGATGAGTTAATCAAAAGTTTCTGTCATCGAGGGTAGCTCCTCTAAGTCACATCTTGAACCAGCCAAATGTCCATTTAGAATGAAAGTCAAAGAGATAAAGGTTCTTGTAAGTTGCCCCGGCAGAAATTTCGTGACGGTAAAAGTCATCACAGATGAGGGCATTTTTGGACTTGGGGATGCCACTCTAAATGGTCGAGAAATGGCTGTTGTGGCCTACCTGAAAGAACACGTTGTTCCATGTTTGATTGACAGGGACCCGCATCAAATTGAGGATATCTGGCAATATCTCTATAAAGGTGCCTATTGGAGGAAAGGCCCAGTAACAATGGCTGCCATCGGGGCCATCGATATGGCCTTATGGGACATTAAAGGAAAGGTTGCCGGGTTACCCGTCTATCAATTGCTTGGAGGCAAAAGCAGGGACGGTATTACTGCATATGGGCATGCCAATGGTGAATCGATCGACGAAACCCTGGACAATCTGGGTAAATTGATCGAAAAAGGTTTTAAAGCAGTTCGCTTGCAATGTGCCATCCCAGGGTTGCAAGGAACGTACGGCACTTTGGGCGAAAAGAAAGACTATTTCGAACTTCAAGGTGATCGTCCGCTTCCACCAGAGCAGCCCTGGTCTACATCTAAGTACTTGAATTTCATCCCTCAACTTTTCAAACAAGCCAGGGAGAAATATGGCTATGATGTTCAGTTAGTCCATGATGTGCATAGCAGGCTGACGCCTATAGAATCCGCACAACTTGGCAAACTATTGGAGCCTTACAAGCTATTATTTTTAGAAGATGCTTCACCAGCCGACAATCAGGATGGCTATCAGATTATTAGAAATCATACAACCACCCCATTGGCCATCGGTGAGGTTTTTAATACGGTTTGGGATTGCAAAACTTTAATAGAAAACCAAAGCATTGACTACCTGAGAATGGCTTGTACCCATGGTGGCGGGATTACGCCGTTAAAGAAGATGGCCAATTTTGCTGATCTGTATAATGTGAGAATGGCGCCGCATGGTGCACCAGACCTCTCACCCATTTGCCATGCAGCTCATGCCCATTTCAATCTTTGGGCCCCAAATTTTGGCATTCAGGAATTCATCGGCTTTGGATCAGACAAACTGAACAGTGTCTTTACCCATCCATTGACATTTGATGATGGTTACATCCACCTAAAAGATTCGCCTGGTTTTGGAGTTGAGTACGACGAAACAGCAGCCTCGAAATATGAATATAGAAGATCTTACCTGCCGGTGTCGAGGTTGGAAGATGGAACACTTTGGTATTGGTAAGATAAAATCTGAACTGAACAAAAATGAAAATGAATAAGATACTCTCGAAAATGCCGCTCTTAGGATTGCTAATAGCAATTGGTTGTAGTTCTCCAAATAAGGAGTCTACAGGAGCGGAAGCTCAGGAAACCGTTTATGCTAGTGATGTAATCCCGTTTTTTGAACACTGGAATTTGATTCTGGGGGATGGATCGAATGCTGGTCTGGCAAGTGATTTTGTGCATGAGAATTTCTTTTTCACGGCAAGTGATAGCGTAGGTGATTGGGCAGTGTTCAAAGCACCAAATGCCGGAGATACTCATGGAACTTCGAATAATACAAGAACTGAGTTGGCCCAACTTAAAAAGTGGTCCCCAATGACCGATGCCAAATTATCGGCAACCCTCAAGGTAATGAATGTTTCTACCAGCGGTGACTCCCGAGTGGCAGCCACACACTCTGTAGTTGTGGGACAAATTCATAGCGCAGATGGGCATGAGAATGAACCCCTCAAAATCTTCTACAAGAAATTCCCTGGTCACACAAAAGGCTCCGTTTTCTGGCATTACGAAATCAACACTGCTGGTGATGACAATTCTGGGAGATGGGATTTCTCAACTGCCGTCTGGGGAAATGATTTTTCCGTGGTTGGGAGTGATGTCAGTTCCTATCCAGAGGAACCAGCAGAAGGAATTGAGCTTGGTGAAGAATTCAGTTATCTGATTGAGGTGAAGGATGGCATAATGCATCTCACGTTTGAAAGTGAGGGCCATGAGACAAAGAAATTCTCTAAAAACCTGATCAAGTCCGAGTACACTACGATTGCCGATATTCCTCAGCAAACACAAGCGCTTTTTGTGCCTATCGGTCAGGATGGATTGGAACGGGAAAATGCTTATACCGAAGAAGGTTTATTCTTTAAGCTAGGTTCATACAATCAAACCAACGGGAAGTCTCCCGAAGAGAATCCCAACTGGTGTTCTGGTGCTGAAACGTTTGGGGGAGATATTTCAAAACAGTATGAAACTGGTAACTACGCTGAGGTTTGGTTCAAAAAAGCAAGCATCTATGTGAGCGATGACGCTATTTCCAATGCAGGTTATTTCTTGAAAAACGATTAATCGTACCGTGAATAGAAAATTAAAAGTATTAGTTGCCGGGACTGGGTTTGCAGGTCAAGGACATTCAGATGCTTTCAGGGCTGCTGGCACTGAAGTAGTTGGCATAGTTGGCAGGACCCCAGAAGTCTTGAAAGAGGTCGCTGCAAAAATGGCAATTCCATACACCGGCGTAGATTGGTCTCAGGCTCTGGATGAGTGCCAGCCAGACATCGTTTCCATTGCCACACCGGGTGGAGCACACTATGAACCTATCAAGCAGGCTATCGAGTTTGGGTGCCATATTTTTAGCGATAAGCCATTAACCGATGCCGGTGATTCAGCTCTTGAGTTGCACCAGTTAGCTGAAAAGAAAAAGGTTAAAACAGCATATGCCTCCAGCTTCCGGCATATGCCACATATTCAACATGCAAAACAACTGGTAGCAGCTGGAGCAATCGGTGAACCGACGGAAGTGGAATGCATCTCACATTTCAATTTGGAGCGGAACATCCCTTTCGGCTGGTCACATAGGAAAGAGGACGGTGGTGGCCGGCTCAACAACAACTTCACCCACATGATTTCTATTGTGACGTCTGTCATTGGTGAAAGAATACATTCAATAATGGGCGAGGTTCGGGACGACCTGGGCAAAGCGCCAATCGTTGAAGGTGTCCATAATTTCAAAAAAAGGAGGGAATTTATACCTGATGACTTAAATGATCCAAGCCTGAAATGGGGCGATAGTAATGTGGAATGGTCATATACCGTTCTGGCGCAGTTGGAAAGTCAATTGGCCGGGAAACCCGTTTCTGTACTTTTCAAGCATGGAGGGCTAAACCCACGGTTCAATGAAGACCACATTGTGTTTTACGGAACTAAAGGGGCGATTTATATCAAGGGTCATTATGGAATGGGACCATTGTATTTGTTTGGCAAGAACAAGGAGTGGGAGGAGCTTCCAATACCCCAAAACATCGCCGATAACCAGCCAAAAATTGATGGCGACACAGAACGAAACTGGCACTATCTGGTTCGGGAATTTGTGAAAGACATAAATGGTGAAAGTTTCGAACCTTATCAGACTTTCAGGGAAGGGAGTCTTTACCAGCAACTCATTGATTTGATCAGAAAAAATGACAATTGGACAGATGTGCTTCATCTCCAATAACGAGAACCGACCATGTTTTATGACTACCTCGTAATTGGCTTGTACTTTCTATTGATAGTTGCTATTGGTGTGGTGTTTTCACGGATGGCAAGCCAATCTACAAGTGATTATTTCCGAGGTGGTGGCCGCATGTTGTGGTGGATGGTCGGCTCCACAGCCTTTATGGCACAGTTTTCAGCCGTTACCTTCACTGGTGCGGCTGGTAAAGCTTTCACCGATGGATTTGCGATAAGCCTTGTTTATATCGGCAATACTTTCGCCTACCTAATGGCATGGGCATTCTTCGCCCATCGGTTCCGGCAAATGAGGGTGGACACCCCTACAGAAGGCATTAAAAGACGGTTTGGGCCTCAGAATGAACTATTTTTTTCCTGGGCGTTGATTGTGTTCTCCTTCCTCAATGCCGGGGTTTGGCTAAACGCATTAGGCGTTTTTACAAGTGCCGTTTTTGATGCCGATATCAATGTAACCATCATCACAATAGGCCTGACTGTTCTTTTTGTTTCAGTACTCTCAGGTGCCTGGGGAGTTGTTGCATCTGACTTTGTCCAAACCCTGGTAGTGGCGGTTGTGTCAGTGGCGTGTGCTGTGGTGGCATTGGTCAAAGTTGGTGGGCCAGTCAATTTGGTGAACAATTTTCCCGGTGGATTTCTAATTGGCCCAGATATGAACTACCCAATAATCCTATTTGGCACATTCATTTTCTTCTTGCCCAAACAGATCATTACGATGATGAATCTCCATGATTCATTCAGGTTTCTCAATGCGAAAGATTCAATCAATGCCCGAAAAGCCGCTCTATTGGCTATGACACTAATGGGGGTTGGAACGATTGTTTGGTTTATCCCACCCTGGGCAGCCGCCACCTTGTACCCCGATGCTGCAGTTGGCTACGCACAATTGGGCAACAAGGCAGCAGATGCGGTTTACCTGGTATTTGCCAGTAATGCCATGCCTATCGGCACAGTAGGGCTATTGATGGCCGGATTATTTGCTGCTTCCATGTCATCGATGGATTCGGCACTGAATAAAAATGCAGGGATTTTTATGCGAAGTATTTATCAGCCATTTCTTGCTAAAAGAAACAAAGAGCAAGATGACAATAAGATGTTGCGAATCAGTCAATTGGTTAGCTTCATCAGCGGGATTGGTGTGATAGCTACGGCGCTTTGGTTTTCATCGCTAAAAGAACTGAGTTTATTCGAGTTGATGATGTCAGTTTCAACTATGGTGCAGGTACCCATGATGGTGCCATTAATGTTAGGGATAATTGTAAAGAGAACCCCGAAATGGGCACCCTGGGTTACCATAATCATTGGATTGATCATTTCCTGGCTAATTGCCAATGTGCTTACTGCTGAGGTATTTGCTGGATGGTTCGGGGTCACTGATTTGACTCAGCGGGAAATTATTGACCTGAATATTATCCTGACCATTGCCAGTCATGTGTTTATCACCGGCGGCTTTTTTGTAACTACTTCACTTTTTTATGATGATGTAAGCGACACAAACAAGCTTGAAACGGATCGCTTCTTCGATGACCTGAATAGGCCTGTCATTGCTGATGACAAACAAGAAGATTTTGATCGTCAGCAAAGAGATAAGTTGGGTACCATGGTAATTATAATGAGTGCCGGAATCCTGCTGATGGCCTTCATCCCGAACCCTCTTTGGGGCAGGATGATATTTATAATGTGTGCGCTTATTATATCCGGCATTGGCTTTATGTTAAAGCGAAGTGCTAAACCAAAAGTTTTTTCAACCTGAAATAGAAAAAGTAGAACCATGAAACAACTTATAAAAGCCTTACTTGCTTTCGGCCCCGGCATATTTGCCATCGGCTATACAATTGGCACCGGAAGCGTTACATCGATGATTGTAGCCGGAAGCAGTTTCGGTATGCAACTACTTTGGGTCTTGTTCCTCAGTTGCCTTTTCTCGGGGGTGTTGATTTTTGTTTATGGGCAGTATACGTTGGTGTCAGGTGAAACTGCATTGTTTGCCTTTAAGAAATATCTTCCCTGGGGCAAAGTCATTGCCATAATGATCATTGTCGGAATTTCATTTGGCCAGTGGAATTCATTGATTGGAATCCTTGGAATTTCATCCAATGTGCTATTTGAAATCCTTATCTTGTCCATGCCAGCCCTGGCTGATTACCAATACGAAACCGTCCTGATTTTAGCCATTGCGATCATCGGCATAATGTATTCGGTATTGTTAATTGGTGATTATACCCTTTTTGAAAAAGTACTTGCTGTATTGGTCTCTTTTATGGGCCTTTCATTTTTCTTCACGCTTTTCTTTGTCTTTCCACTCCCAGAGGAAATCCTACTAGGGTTGATTCCTAAAATTCCTGATGTAGAGGGAGGTAGTATGTTGGCCGCCGCCTTTGTAGGCACCACAATGGCATCAGCCACATTTTTATCCCGCCCATTATTTGTAAAAGGCAAAGGCTGGACAATGAATGACCTACTCACTCAAAAAAATGACGCCATAGTAGCAGCAAGCCTGGTATTTATTATTAGTGGTTCAATTATGGCCGTTGCAAGTGGAAGTCTATTCCGGGAAGGCATCATAGTAAACAAGGTGGTTGATATGTCTCATGCATTGACACCTATCGCTGGGAAATTTGCGATGTCCATTTTCTTTTTCGGTACTTTGAGTGCAGGGCTATCATCTGTATTTCCATGTCTGCTCATAGTTCCGATCATGCTATCTGATTACAGATCGGGTGAACTTGAAACGAAGTCAAGGCAGTTTAAGTGGATTACGGGGATTGCCAGTTTAGTAGCTTTGACAATACCTGTTTTTGGTTTCAATCCTGTCGAAGGACAAATAATGACCCAGGTCTTTAATGTTTTTGTCTTGCCATTGGTAATCGTTGGAATTATACTTCTGACAAATAGAAAGGAGCTTGGTGAGTTCAAAACAGGTTTAGTGCTAAATGTAATCCTTGTTCTGGCACTAATATTTTCAATTGTAATATCGATTAATGGAGTTATTGGAATCGTAAATTATTTGAGATGATTTTTATTGTTTGTGGTGTTGCCGGATCTGGAAAAACAACAATTGGTTCTCACCTTGCCGATAAACTTAATTTGCCTTTTTATGATGCAGATGACTTTCATCCAGAGAACAACATTGAAAAAATGAAACTCGGGAGGCCATTAACTGATGCCGATAGGGTAGTTTGGCTGAGACAGTTATCAATTCGAGTTGTGAAATGGGAAAACGATGGCGGAGCAGTATTGGCATGCTCAGCTTTGAAAGAATTTTACAGGCAAATTCTCATTCCAATTGAAACTGATAAAGTGAAGTGGATTGTGCTGCATGGAACGAAAGAATTGATCGCCGATAGGATAAAGAAAAGAAAAGGCCACTTTTTTGACATCACATTATTAGACTCCCAATTTGAAATTTTTGAAAACCCGAGTTACGGCTGGCATTACAATATTGAATACCAGGCTGATGAGATTGCTGAAGCAATTGTAAAGAGATACAAAGGAAAGAATTGAATGGTAGGGTCTACTTTGACCGGAACTCCATAACAAAAAAAACCGCTCCAGAACTCTGAAACGGTTGTGATTGGTGACTGGCCTGAGGTTCGAACTCAGGACCCACGCCTTAAAAGGGCGTTGCTCTACCAGCTGAGCTAGCCAGTCGTGTTATCAAATGTTAAAGCTTTGAGTTTGATCCCTTCCGGCTTTAAATTTGGAAGTGCAAAATTATCAGGGCGTGAGTAATATCCAAACCATTAAACTTCTTTTACTGTCATCATTATTAGTCACCTTATCTCCGCAATCAGGGGCAGCTGAAATCCCTGACTCAAATGACGCATTAAGCTACGCTGACAGCTTATTTAATCAAGGTAAGTATACGGAGTCTTTCCAGGTCTATGAAATTATTTTAGAAGGTCAACAATATAGCCCTGGTATGCTGCTACGGATGGCATATATAAAAGAAGGCCTGGGGGATTACAGCAACGCTCTGTACTACCTGAACCTTTATTATAATAAATCTTCCAACAAACGAGTTTTTGCTAAAATGCAGGAAATTGCGGAAGAGCACCAATTATCCGGATACGATTACAGCGATGTAGATTTCCTATATAATATCTTTCAACGATTCCGATTCCAGGTGCAATTGGTTTTAATAAGCAGCTCCGTTTTAATACTGTTCCTGATTTTTAGTAAAAAAGGAAACAAATTTTTGTTGGCAGGCTTTAATGCATTAATTCTTGCGGCTCTTTTTTACACCAGTAATTTTTCTTTCGTAGGAGGCCAGGGTATCATCACCGGACAAAATAACTATTTGATGTCCGGCCCTTCATCCGGTGCTGAGGTGGTAGAAATAATTGGCCGGGGACATCGAGTAGAAGTAGTTGAAATCAAAGGAATTTGGACTAAGATTCTGTGGGGGAATCAGGAGGCTTTCATCAGAAATAATAAAATCAAAAGGTTGGGTTAAGATTGGGGAGTATTCTTTAAGAAGCCGTGTTTGAGTGATATTTCTTAATTTAACAGTGAATCAATGCGACTTACGTGTATTCACGGCATCTTTCCTTTTTACTTTACTTAATCATTCTTCCATTATCGGCATCACCTCAGATCAAAGAGGTTGATTCGGTCCAGTATTTCCTAGGTAAAATTGAGACAGAATCAGATTCATTAATTCTTGGTGGTCATTATTTTGATGCAGGCTACCACCTAATTGACAGATTTGAATATGATTCCGCAGAATCTTATCTAATAAGCGCTATTGACTATTTAGGCAAAAAAGACAAGCTTCTTACCGGCAAAGTATATTACAATCTTTCAAGTATTTATTCTGATAGGGATGAAATCTCTAAGGCTATAGATTCACAGTTTAAGGCATTGCATTGTTTTGAGCAGATCAATAACAAAGAGTGGATTGCGAATGCCTTAAATGTATTGGGGAATTCTTACAATTATCTGGGTGAGTACGAGAAATCCTTTGGGTTTTATAGTAGGGCCGAAAATCTATTCGAATCAATAAATGACCAGGTTGGCCTTGCTTCCCTTTATCACAATTATGCCATCATTTATGGGGAGCAAAACGATCTTAAAAAAGAACTTGAGTACTATCAAAAAGCTACTGACCTATTTAAGCTATATGGCGAAAACGGCGATTTGACTATGTCTTATGCTAACATAGCCCTCAACCTTATGGAAGCTAAGGATTACGATGGAGCATTACGATATAATGACCTGGCATTTCAAGAAGCTGAAAAAAATAATCAGCAATTCCTGATTCCATACATTACGAATAATGCTGGGAGTATCTATTTTGAGATGGGAGAATATGAAACCACCATTGAGTATGCAACCAGGGGCTATGACATGGCTATGCAACAGGAGGATGCTCAGGTAATGACAGCGGCGATGTGGAACCTCACATTAAGCCATGAGAAATTGGGCAACTATAAAGAGGCTTACGACTTGGCAATGAAAAACTGGGAACTCGATAGCATCTTATACAATGAGAAAAATGCTAAAATAATCCATGAATTGGAGACCGAATATAGGGTGGATGAAGTGGAGAAAGAAAATGAAATATTGAAGCAACGGGATGAAATTCAGCAGGCGGAAATTAAGCAACAGAGGCTAATAGGTGGGTTTTTTATCTCCGGCATTTTGATTCTCAGTTTGTTTATAATTATTCTCTGGATTGGCAATAATAAGATTAGATCTCAGTGGAATCAAATTCAAAAACAGGCTGATAAATTAAAACAAATTGATGCCCATAAATCCCGGTTTTTTGCAAATATCAGCCATGATTTAAGAACGCCTATCACGTTAATAGTCGGATACATTCACCAATTAAAGGCTGATGTTAATTCAAAATTGTCGGAAAGGGCTGCAAGAAGCCTAGAGCGCCTTGAGTCCAATAGTGAGAAATTAAAGTCCATGACAGATGAAATCAAGGATTTGATCTTGTTGGAGGAGGGTAACCTTACATTGCATTATGAGAAAGTGAAAGTGAAATCTTTTCTCGGCACTTTGGTAAATATGTTTTCATCATCTGCTGAGATTGGCGAAACTAAATTGGTTTACAAGTCTGATTGTGAGGATGATCTGATTATTCA
The DNA here is from genome assembly GCA_040222875.1 of Cyclobacteriaceae bacterium. Taxonomy (GTDB): domain Bacteria; phylum Bacteroidota; class Bacteroidia; order Cytophagales; family Cyclobacteriaceae; genus JAJCYL01. Next base: position 615,565 of record JAVKCG010000053.1, read on the forward strand.
TTTTGATAAAGTGAAAATTGAACAGGTGATTTACAATCTGATTTCAAATGCCTTTAAGTATACAACCCGGGGAGAGATAGGTGTTTATTTAACCTGCGCTAAGGATAAAGTGTTAATTGGCGTAAAAGACTCAGGCCGCGGTATTCATAAAGAACACATTCCGTTCGTTTTTGATCGTTTTTATCAAAGTCCCGATAATGAATATAAGTCCAGAGAGGGTTTGGGTATTGGATTATCCCTGGTTAAAGAATTGATTGAATTGCATGGAGGCAGCATTAAAGTTGAAAGTACTTTGGGTTACGGCACTCACTTCATGATCACCCTACCATTTAATCTTGACAAAGAGGCGGATCATGTCGAAAATGGGCTTTCGAAACATGATGGGCCACTCAATGTCAAAGGAGCCTTTATAGAAAACCCTGACTTGCCCAGAATTATGATCGTTGATGATCATAATGAAATACGTCAATATATATCAGAGGTGCTCACTGGGCATTATAATGTAATTGAAGCATCAAATGGTCAGGACGCCCTTGAAAAGCTGGCAAAGAAACCCGTTGACCTCATCATGACTGACCTAATGATGCCTTGGCTGGATGGATTTGAATTGATTGAAAAACTTGAGCAAGACGAATCCTTGTCAGATATTCCGGTTATGGTAGTCTCGGCCCGCAATACCGAAAAAGACAAAAACAGGGTTTTGGATATTGGAGTAAATGATTTTGTAAGTAAGCCCTTTGACCCAACGGAGTTAGTTAAGAGAATTAACAACCTGATTCAGAGATCAGACAGCAGTAACACCAGGGATTTGTGGAAGAATGTAATTGCGGACAGAGACCTGGTCAGCAATGTCAAATCAGACATCCTTAAAAAAGTAAACGCCCATATAATTGAGCGAATAAGTGACCCCACACTTACCGTTAACGATATCGCAGTTTTGATATGTGCCAGTGAACGCAAAACTTATCGGCTATTCAAAGATTTGACAGGCCAGACACCTCTTGAATATATAAAATCAATCAGGTTTGATTTTGCCAGGGAATTAGTTGAAAGCGGCAAAGCCAAATCGTTACATGAGGCCGCCAAAGCGATTGGTATGAACAACTCAACACTGTTTGCTCAGCAGTATGAAAAAAAATATGGGGTCAAGCCTTTAATTCCCGCTTAAGTCCAAGGGAAATAATACCTAATTTCTATCTTTAATAGCTATGCGAAAATTAGGGAGGCTGGTCATTTTATTTATTGTACTGTTTGATATGACGGTCACCACCAGAGGTCAGGACTTTCAGGATATAGATTCTGTTTTCATTCTTAAAAACATACTTGAGGTTAATGATGACCCAGAAGTAATTGCCAAGAGTACCAAAGCATTAGCGCTGATTTATATGAATGAAATCAGCAATACCGACTCAGCAAAACAATATTTCGAAACCGCTCTTGTGCAGTATCAAAACTTGGGGGATAGATTAAATGAAGCCAATATTTTATATGATTATGGATGGCTCCATTTTAGAATTGGTTTAATGACCAAGTCAATTGAGATTGGCTATCAGGCACTGGAGATTTATGAAGAGATAGACCATAAATATGGTATCGGCAAGGTGCATAACACAATTGCCAACGCCTATAATTATTTAGGCGAACATGACACTGCCATAGGTCTGTATGAGAAATCATATGAAATTTTTGAAGCGTTAGACAACCAGCGGGGCATGGCCATAGCCATGAGCAATCTCGCAATAATTTTTAAGGAGGAAGGTGAAAACGAAAAAGGCCTCGATTATCGATTGAGGGCGATTGAAATATTTGAAGCAGCCGGAGATCGAATGGATCTGCTTCATGAGTACAGTAATCTTGGATTGGATTACGCTGATACCAATGACCTGGAAAAAGCCCTTGAAACGTGTTTAAAAGCGCTTAGCATGGCAAATGAACTCAATGACCTCCAATATCAGTCAGTGAATAAGGCATACCTGGGCATTATTTATAATCTAATGGGGGAATATGAGAAGGCGATTTCTAATTCCAACGAGGCTTTGGAACTGGCAATACAATTGGATCAGGCAACTACCAGGCTTACTGCCCTTGATAATCTAACCAGGAGCTACGAAAAACTTGGCAACTATAAAAAAGCCAATGATTACCTCTACGAGAGCATGGAAATCGACAGCGTTATGTATAGTCAGGAAAATGCTGCTATCCGACAAGAGCTACAAACTAAATATGAAGTAGAAAAGAAAGATCAGGAGAATGAAATATTAAGGCAGCAAGATGCACTTACAAGGGCGCAATTGGCCCAGCAAAGGCTCATCAATTTTTCAGTTATTAGTGGTTTCGCGGTTGTATTGATTTTTATGGCATTGCTCTTTTATGCATTTCGGAAAATCCAAAAGCACAAAAATGAGATTCAACGCCAGGCTGATAAACTGAAGAAATTAGATGAATATAAGTCTCGCTTTTTTGCCAATATCAGTCATGACATCAGGACACCGCTTACGTTGATTTCCGGGTATGCTGAGCAAGTTAAATCTGACCCCACGAATGTATTGAACGAGAAGTCAACGATTAACCTGGAGAGGCTGGAACGAAACAGCCAAAAGTTAATTACGATGGCCGATGAAATCCGTGACCTGATATTGCTGGAAGAGGGTAATCTGGAATTGACCTACCAGAAAGTTGAAATTGATACATACCTCAGTTTATTGGTAAATATGTTCAATTCTGCGGCTGAAATAAGGGAAATGACCCTGAATTACACTTCTGAAATTGACCCATCGGTTGCAGTGCATCTGGATAGAAGAAAGTTCGAAAAAATCATTTATAACCTGGTTTCGAATGCTATAAAGTATACTCCTGAAGGTGGAGAAGTTTCTGTAACATTAAGAAATGAATCGGATGGTAACCTGGCTATTTCGGTCTCAGATAACGGGGTTGGCATAGAACAAGATGAACTCGATCTTGTATTTGATAGATATTATCAGACATCAGATAATGAGCATAAAACTACGGAGGGTTTTGGTATTGGGCTGGCCCTTGTAAAGGAGTTGGTGGAACTGCATGGAGGCACCATATCAGTAACTAGTGAAAAAGGACGGGGCACAACATTCAAAGTGGTCATTCCATTAAATCTTGATAAAGCCACGGTTGATTTGCCAGATCATGACTTATTGGGAGTAAAACGGATTACCAACGAACTTCCTGATGAACCGACTTCCTATTTAGTGACCCATGATCAAGTGAAACCAATTGTGATGGTGGTTGATGACCACCCGGAAGTTCGGGAATACATCGTTAGTGTTATTTCGGAAAACTATGAAATAATCGAAGCCAAGAATGGACAGCATGCGTTGGAGTTGCTTGAAACAAATAAAGTTGACCTGATCATTACTGATCTCATGATGCCGTGGTTAGATGGCTTCGGTCTGATAGAAAAGTTACAGGAAAGCGAAAAATTAAGGTCTATCCCTGTGATGGTAGTATCTGCCAGAACAACTGAAGAAGATAAGTTGAAAGTGCTTGATCAGGGTGTTAATAATTTCATGAGTAAGCCTTTCGAACCCAAAGAGTTGAAAATGAGAATTGAGAATCTCCTTAAAAATTCTAACGGTAGCGATGATGTTTGGGAAAGACTGATTAACGATGAAAAAAAGATTGATAACCTTCAAAAGAACATTCTTAATAAAGTAAACCATTTGATTGTAGAGCGTATTGATGATTCGAATTTGACAGTGCTTGATCTGGCAGAAGAAATATGTGCAAGCGAACGTAAAACTTATAGGTTGATCAAAGATTTAACTAACCACACACCTCTGGATTACATAAAGCTTATACGCTTTGATTACGCTAAGGACCTGCTTAATAAAAAGCGGGTTAAGAATGCCAGTGAAGCTGCGAAAGCCATTGGTATGTCAAACGTTACCCAATTTAAAAGTCAGTATAAAAAGTATTTTGGTGTAAACCTTTAACACCCAATTCTCTGACTAAACCTTCATTGAAATGATCACTGCTGGCAGACTCGAATTTCTTGACTTTACTGAGTGGAACCTTGAGCAAGTACAAGCCAAAATTGATACAGGCGCTTATGGCAATGCTATTCATTGTCATCATGTTGAAATGATCGAGGGGCCGGCTATACGTTTTCAGTTGTTAGATCCAACTCATCCAGAATATGAGGCAAAGTATTATGAGTCCTCAGATTTTCGTGTGAAAACGGTAAAGAGTTCATCGGGTATCGCTGAGACTCGATTTTCAATAAAAACCTCCATTCGTTTCTTCGGAAAAAAATTCAGAACGGAGTTTTCATTGGCAAATCGTGAAGAAATGAAATATCCCGTATTGCTTGGCAGGAAATTCCTAAAAAAGCGGTTTCTTGTAGATGTTTCAAAAAAGAATTTATCAGTCCTTCAAAACAACGAATTGTGAAAATTGCAGTGCTTTCCAGAAATGACAAACTTTATTCAACCCGACGGCTTGTCGAGGCCATTGAACAAAGGGGTCACCAAAGCAGGGTGATTGACCACCTGAAATGCGATATAGTGATGGAAGAAGAAGGGCCATCAATATTTTATCATGGAGAGAACCTGAAAGATATCGATGCCATTATCCCCAGAATCGGCGCTTCAGTAACTTTTTATGGTACGGCCGTGGTACGGCATTTCGAGATGATGAAAGTCTTCAGTGCAGTTGACTCCCTGGCCATCACCAGATCAAGGGATAAGCTGAGAAGCTTGCAGATATTGTCCAGGGCTAAAGTGGGCATGCCGAAGACCGCTTTCACCAATTTTAGCAAAGAAGAAAACCGATTGATAAGCCACATAGGCAATGCGCCAGTGGTCATCAAGCTGCTTGAAGGCACACAAGGCCTGGGGGTAGTTTTAGCCGAAAGTAATAAAGCTGCCAAGTCTGTAATCGAAGCATTCGATAGCCTCAAAACCAGGGTGATTCTTCAGGAGTTCATCGAAGAGGCTGGAGGGGCAGATATCAGGGCCTTTATAGTAGATGGAGAGATAGTTGGTGCCATGAAAAGGCAAGGCAAGGAGGGGGAATTCCGGTCCAATTTGCACCGCGGTGGTAGCGCCAAAGTAATTAAGCTCAAAAGGGCTGAGAAAACAACGGCCCTTGCAGCAGCTAAAGCTATGGGGCTGGCAATTGCCGGGGTTGACATTCTTCAGTCAAAAAGAGGGCCACTAGTTTTAGAGGTGAACTCTTCACCGGGTTTGGAGGGGATCGAAAGTGCTACAGGAGTAGATATTGCCGGGAAAATCGTCGAGTATATCGAAAGGGGTACATCGAAGAAACGGAGGCCAAAAGATAAGGTGAAGGCCTGATGAAAATATGAAAATAGCTGGGGTTAATATCCAAAAGGGCGAGACTAAACTGATCAATGCCAATATTGCAAAGCTGCCAACTCGCACAGAAATAGACATTCCGATTTATGTAAGCAGGGCAACAAAGGATGGGCCTGTGCTAATGATTTCAGGTGGCCTGCATGGAGATGAGATCAACGGCGTGGAAACTGTTAGAAGAATCATTGTCAACAATTACCACATCCCCACTGCAGGAACGGTGATCTGTATACCTATAATAAATATCTATGGCTTTATTAATTTTTCCCGACAAGTACCTGACGGTAAAGATGTAAATAGGTCCTTTCCCGGTTCAGCTACGGGGTCTTTAGCGGGAAGAGTGGCCCACTTTTTAATGAACGAAGTGATTGAGTGGATCGACTTCGGTATAGATTTTCATACAGGAGGTGCAAGAATTAATAATTACCCACAAGTTCGGGTGAATATGGCCGATGAAAAAAGTGCAGAACTGGCGAAAGCGTTTGCCCCGCCATTTATAATTAATTCACCATACCGCGATAAATCTTTAAGAAAAGAGGCCGCTAAGAAGGCCAAGGCGATTCTTGTTTTTGAAGCAGGTGAATCGGCAAGATTAAGAAAAAGTGCAATTGATGAAGGGGTAGAAGGTGCTCAGCGGGTGATGAAACACCTTAAAATGAGGGATAGTGCCGCAACCCAAAACAAACAAACGGTTGTAATAAGTAAGTCAACGTGGATACGGGCCAGGTCTGCTGGCATTCACCATTCCAGAGTGAGAAATGGTGAATTTGTGAAGAAAAATGAACTCATCGGATTTATAACAGATCCATTTGGTGAGTTTGAAACGGAGATCAAATCACATGTTGATGGCTACATAATAGCTATCAACAATAATCCGGTAGTTAACCGGGGTGATGCCTTGATTCATGTTGGGATTGCAGATAACTGATGAAATAATTTATGCCTCTAACATTTTCACACCATGGATTTTCGGATGATATCGACCTCAGCATTTTAATGTGATGTTATGAGAACTTTGCTGATGTTGCTATTCCTGTCTTGTTACGCACTCCAATTACAGGCTCAACAACGGTTTACAATTAGCGGAAATGTTACTGAGGCATCCAGCAATGAGTTTCTGATTGGCGTAACAGTAGCAATTCCTGAGCTAAATACTGGCGTGGTGACAAATGAATACGGTTTTTACTCATTGACACTTTCGGCTGGAAACTATGAAATTTTGATCAGCTACCTCGGGTATGACCGCATAGTGGAACCGCTTGCTTTGGATCAGGACAAGACAGTAAACTTTCAATTGATTGAAAAAGCTGATCAATTGGAGGAGGTTGTCATTTCTGGTGAAAAAGACCCTACTAACATTGGCAGTCCACAAATGAGTATCAACGAATTGTCAATTCAATCAATTCGAAACATTCCAGTGGCACTGGGCGAGGCCGATGTGATTAAGTCTTTATTGATGCTTCCGGGCGTCACAAATGCCGGGGAGACATCATCGGGGTTTAATGTGAGGGGAGGGGCTGCAGATCAAAACCTGATATTGTTGGATGAAGCCACCATCTATAACCCATCGCATCTCTTTGGGTTTTTTTCTGTCTTTAACACCGATGCGATTAAAGATGTTAAGCTGTATAAAGGCGGTATTCCAGCGAAATATGGTGGCCGGATTTCTTCGGTGCTTGACATCCATCAGAAGGAAGGAAATAGTAAAGACCTTAAGGTAAGGGGAGGTATCGGTGCGACTGCAGGGAGATTAATGGTTGAGGGGCCTTTAAAAAAAGAAAAATCATCTTTTCTGTTAGCCGGGAGGTCGTCATATGCACACTTGTATCTGCCACTTTTTGATTTTGATAATTCGGCTTTCTTCTATGACCTAAATTCTAAATTCACCTTTAGGCTCAATCAGAACAATAAAATCTTTTTCTCAGGATACCTGGGCCGTGATGCCTTTACGATCGATGATAACTTCACAAATGAATATGGAAATTCTGTAGTCAATTTCAGGTGGAACCATCTGTTTTCTCAGAAGTTATTTTCGAATCTATCACTGATCTATTCAGGCTATGATGCAGGATTGAAACTCGAACATGAAAAGATTAAGTGGACTTCTGCCATCAATAATTTCAACATAAAATATGATCTAAAAAACTATATCAACGACCGGCTTCAACTTAACTATGGTATTAACAACATATATTATCATTTTGACCCTGGCAAAGTGAGTCCGAATGGTGCGAATTCGGGCATTGTTGAAAGTGACCTGATACAGAAATATGCCAATGAGCTTTCTGTTTATATAGATATTGAGCAGGGGATTTCAGATAGGCTCAACCTACAATATGGGTTAAGGCTTAGTCATTTTATGCGACTGGGTCAGGATAGTCTTAATCTATACAAGTTTGATGACCCGCTGTTTTTCGATCCATTTTTACTGATCTACCTACCGTCTGAACCAATCAAAGTGACAGCGCCAGGTCGGGGAGGCGTTATGAAGCGGTTTACCAATCTGGAACCCAGGTTATCGCTGTCCTACAGTTTTAATCCAAACACATCATTGAAGGCGAGTTACACCAGAATGGCCCAATACCTTCACCTGCTCTCAAATACAAGCGCACCAACACCGGTAGATGTTTGGGCCCCAAGTGGACCTTATGCAAAACCACAAATTCTGGATCAATTTGCTCTGGGCTTATTTAAGAAAATTGATCATGGCAAATACAGCTTTGAAACCGAAGGTTTTTATAAACAAATCGACAACCGCCTGGACTATATTGATGGTGCCGATTTGATTGCCAACAATGCAGTTGAGCAGATCATTTTGGAAGGCGAGGCCAGAAGCTATGGCTGGGAGTTTTTATTCCGAAAAAACCAGGGAAAATTCCAGGGTTGGTTGGCCTATACACTTTCACATTCCGAACAAAGAACACCTGGAAGGATACCCAAATTTGATAACGGCCGTAGCAACCTGGAGACCGGGATAAACCTGGGAAGATGGTACAATAACGCTTATGACAAAACCCATGATCTGTCCGTTTATGCAAGTTTTAAAGTAAGCAAATTTTGGAGCCTGAATGCCAATTTTATATTTCAAACTGGGCAGCCCACCAATTATCCGATCGGACAATTTGAGTTTTTTGAACAGTCAGTTCCGTATTTCGGTGAGCGCAACAGAATAAGACTTCCTGATTATCACAGACTCGACTTTTCAGCAACTTTTACGCCTTCTCGATCGGGTAAAAAGATTGAATCCGAATGGGTGTTCAGCATCTACAATCTCTATAACAGGGTAAATACAGCATCGATTAACTTCAGAAGAAATCTTGACAGTGGCGAGAACGAAGCCATAAGGACTTCAATTTTCGGTATTGTTCCTACCCTCACATACAACTTCAAATTTTAATGAAAACCGGATATAGCATATTGCCAATATTGCTGGTGCTCATAATGAGTTGTGAAGATGTAATTAAAGTCGATACACCCTCTGAAGAACCTCGCTTAAGCATCGATGCGCTACTGAAAATTGATACCACCGATTTATTTCAGCGCTATCAGGTTAAGGTGAGGTTAACCGACTCTTTTTTTGGACAGATTCCAGTTACAAAGCTCAAGCAGATAACGATTGGGGCGGTGCTCAATGAGCGTGTTCCTGGTTCTGGCAATTATGAAGGTTCAGGTGGAGGGTTTCAATTTTATGAAGAATTTGAATACATCCTTCAGGTGGAGCATCAAGATCAACGATATCTGGCAAGGGCCACGAATATCGCAACCTCAGCTATTGATACCATAACTCAGGTTACCCATGCCAGTTCTAACGATGGAGTGAGTATTGCCATTAGTTTTAAGGATGCACCCGATAAAAAGAATTTCTACCTTTTTGATATGGGCTTCAGTGAATTGATGGTTTTGGATGACGCATTTTTCAATGGCCAGACCCATCAGTTTATTTACAAATACAAAACAGCATTGAAACCTGATGAACAAGTTGAGGTTGCAATTATGGGCATTGATGAGGCATTCCATAATTACATGAAGCAGTTAATTAGTCAGAGCGTTGATAATATAAGCCCTTTCGATACACCCGTCGCCACACTTCGTGGTAACATCATCAACGTCACAGAAATTGATAATATTGACTTTTTTGATAATGTAAGCCAACCAGAAAATTTTGCTCTTGGCTACTTTGCAATTGCACAGATTTATAAGAAATCCTTTATAGTGAGGTAATCAGATGAACTGCCGTCCATTGATATTAGATAGAACAAAGTGGCTTGGTGTGTCGCTCATCACTTTATTGATGGGTTGTGAAGATGTAATTAAAGTCGATACACCCCCTGAAGAACCTCGCTTAATTGTTGAATCAATCATTGAAGTTGATGTAAGTGAGAATTTGACTCATTTAACTGCAAGGGCCAGGTTGACCAGTCAATTTTTTGGTTCTGTTCCTTTTGCTGATCTCGATAGGGTCACCCTAACCAATCTGGATACTGCCATAGTCTTGGAGCTATTTCGTCCGGAAACCGGAATATATGAAGAGTTTGTGAAGTCATCTCACATAATTGACAGAGACCTCTTTCTTCAATTCCATTATGAAAACGAACGTTTTCTGGCCAGGGCTACTTTTAAGCAAGTGCCGGAAATTGCTAAAATTGAGCAACTGAGCCTGGCAAGCTCAAATGAGGGCGTAAGTCTTGAAATCAGTTTTGAAGATGTAGCGGGAAGAATCGATTTCTACCTGTTCAAGCTGGGAGTGGGCGAACTGATGGTATTGGATGATACTTTTTTTGATGGACAAACGCATCAATTCATATACAACTACAATACAAAGTTGGAAGTGGGTCAAACTATAGAAATATCAATTCTTTCAATTGAAGAACCATTCTATCATTACATGCGACAGCTCATCAGCCAAAGCCAGGAAAGCAACAGCCCATTTGATACTCCCGTTGCCACCCTGAGGGGTAATATTATTAACGTTACAGATATAGACAATCAGGACTTTTTTGATAATCTGCACCAACCTGAGGACTTTGCACTAGGCTACTTTGCCGTGTCTCAAGTTCATAGGAAATCCATTGTAGTTCAGTAGTTAGATACATGGATTATCATTCCAAATACAACGATCGATCCAGAAGCTTACTGATTCTTGTTTTGGTGCTTTTTGTTTCATGTGAAGACGTTATTCAGGTTGATACTCCCTCCGAGGAGCCCCGTTTAATCATCGATGCTATTATTGGAGTGGATGTTAGTGAAAATGTTACGCCTCTTGCAGTTAAGGCCAGCCTAACCAGCCCTTTTTTCGGTACAACCCCACTTACTAATCTGAAGCAGATCACGCTGTCAAACCTAGATGGTATATCTGTGATCTTGAAAGAGTTTACCCCCGGAAGCGGGGTTTATGAGGAATTTGTTGGGCCCTCATACCTGGCAGGAGGCGAGATCATTTTTCAGGTAGAGCATGAAGATCAGCGATATCTGGCAAGGACTAACTTCGTACCAATTCCACCGATTGATACTTTAATACAGGTAAGCCAACCCGGATCAGAAAATGGTGTAGAGGTAGCAGCTGCTTTCAACGATGTTGGCGGCAGGAGAGATTATTATTTGTTTGATATGGGTAATGGAGAGTTGTTCACGATCAATGACACATTTTTTGATGGAGAGCGGCATCAGTTCATTTACAGGTATGAGCGAGAAATTTTAGCAGGAGATTCATTAGAAGTACTTGTGTATGGCATTGATCAGCAATTCCATAATTATATCAACCAATTGATTAGCCAAAGCCAGGATTCTCCAAGTCCGTTTGATACCCCTGTTGCTACATTGATAGGTAATATTATTAACGTCACGAAAATTGATAACCTGGATTCATTTGATAATGTACAAAGCCCTGAGAATTTTATTCTGGGTTATTTCGCAATTGCTGAAACCCACAGGAAGTCAATTGTGATTCAGTAAGGGTATTTTGGTATAAGGGTTACAAAATTCATCGAAGAAAATCAGGCATTCATCGAAGATATTCTGTGTTCGTCTAAAAACTGGCTTTTGTTGCGTGTAGGGACATTAAAACGAAGGCTAATCACTTAAATTTGAAATGTCTTTCATGATAGCTGGTTGGAAAATCAATTGGGAGGGAGCAACAGGTTCCTTCCCTTTTGTATTTATAGGGGCACAGAGAATTTAGCTCCCAATTTTTCCAGGTCATCAATAACTGGCTGAATCAACGGAATGCCCTCTTTATTTCTGAGCTCTTCCATCTCTCTTTCAGGATCTCCCGGAATTAGCACTTTGTTCTTAATCTCAGCGGTTTTTGCATTTCTAAACCGATCAATCCAGTTGTCCATTTGAAACTTAAAATCTGAAGCTGGCCTGAATGCATCTATTCTCATGGCTCCAAAGAAATGCCCCAAACCTTCACCTACCGGATTATCAGATGGTGCAGAATAAGCTACGAATGGCGGCACCCAGGGGCCAAAGTTGGCACCCGACAATACGCCTGAAAGTATATCTACGATTGCTCCCAGGGCATAACCCTTGTGAGACCCATGTTCCCGGTCACCTCCCAGGGGCAAGAGTGACCCACCATTCTTAACCCCAAAAGAATCAGTGGATGGCTTACCGCTTGCATCTTGAAGCCACCCTTCTGGCGCTGGTTGTTTCTTCCTCATCAGAACCTCTAATTTTCCGTTGGCCGCTGTGGTAGTTGCCATATCAGCTACAAATGGTGGTTGCTTCTCAGTGGGGATCGCCACAGCAATTGGGTTTGTGCCCAACATTCTCTCGGTTGAGAAAGTTGGTGCCACCAAAGGACTTGCATTGGTGAAAGCAAATCCTATCATATCTTTTTCCAGCGCCATCATAGCATGGTAGCCAGCAATTCCGAAGTGATTAGAATTTTTTACCGCTACCCAGCCAGTACCAACTTTTGAGGCCTTTTTGATTGCCATTGACATGGCCTCAGGGGCAACAACTAAACCCAGTCCGGCATCACCGTCTAAAGTGGCTGTGGATGGTGTTTCATGGGTCACCTTAATATTCGGGGTAGCATTAATTCTCTCTAATTCCCAAAGTCTTATATAACCAGATAACCTCGCAATTCCGTGGGAATCAATGCCTCTTAAATCTGCTGATATCAGCACTTTAGCAGCCAGGTTTGCCTCCTTTTTAGGGCAACCTATTTTTTGGAAAATTGAAAAAGCAAAGTTTCTTAACCGTTGGGCATCAAACATTTTCAAACGAGGTATTTTTCTTCCAAACGGTCAATTGTGCTGTATAAAATTCCTTCTTTAAGGGCATAAGCTGAAACCCGAATGTTTTCAATTTTTAATTGCTCTACAATGCATTTAACCAGAATACTGGCTACCACAATCATATCCACTCTCATTTCAATCATACCGGGAATCTTCAAGCGTTGGTCGCGGTTCATTGTAATGAGCTGATCATATATTTGACGAAATCCAGCAGTTGAAAGTGGAAATTCTCTAGATCTTTTTGGTGCTTCAATACCAGCGCTTAGCCTGTAGATTTCACTGAGTGTATCAAATGTACCAGAAGAGCCGATAAGCGTTTTGGGACGATACTCTTTAGCAGCCTCATAAAGTGGGGTGAGTTGCTGATTAGTATAATCTTTAAGTCGGTCTATGTCATCCAGGGTCATCGGGTCGGTTTGATGAAATAAATCGAGAAGTCGCTGGGCACCCATTTCAAAACTCTTCTTCCAAAGAATTTTGTTTGAGTTTCCGATGATAAACTCAATGCTTCCACCGCCAACATCCATAATTAATGCAGGGTCTTCACCGATGGCGAGAGCTTTGCCCACACCATAATAAATGGACTCTGCTTCTTCATCCCCCGAAATTATTCTCACTGAGATCCCAGTTTGCTCTTCAACTAACTGGGTAAACTCTTTACCATTTTTTGCACTTCTAACCGCACTTGTGGCAGTGGCAAAAACATGCTCAACCCCGATTTCCTGAATCTTTACCTTAAAAAGGCGACAGGCATCCAGGCCCCTTTCAATAGCGGCATCGTTAATGTAGCCCTCACTAATTCCTCCGGAGCCAATTTTAACAGGTATGCGTTCCTTGTAAAGTTGGGTGAGGTAGCCTGCTTTGATACTTGCCACCAATAAGTGGAACGTATTCGTTCCCATATCAATAACTGCAATGTTCATGTCCGGTAGTGCCCTTTTCAAAATTCGGCGCAAGTTAGTTGAGAATTAGCAGATAGTTACAAATCAAAATAATCATTGAGATTATTGTTGCATTTCTATCTTTGAGCCCTTCGAATTATTTTAATCAACAATATTCATCACTTAAACCCAAAAAATTTTGGCGGACAAGTTCAAAACACTCGAAGAAAAAAATCAACAGGCTTTACTTGGAGGAGGTGAAAAGCGTATTGAGTCTCAGCACAAAAAGGGCAAGTTAACCGCAAGGGAAAGAATTGCACTTTTACTGGACGAGGGAAGCTTTATGGAGATAGGCAAGCTTGTTACCCACCGCTCAAAAGATTTTGGCCTTGAAAAAGAACAATATCTGGGAGATGGTGTGGTTACTGGCTATGGAAATATCAATGGCAGGCTCACCTATGTGTTTAGTCAGGATTTCACTGTATTTGGTGGTTCACTTTCTGAAGCCCATGCCGAAAAAGTGGTGAAGCTGATGGATATGGCAATGAAAAATGGCGCTCCTGTAATTGGGTTAAATGACTCGGGTGGAGCCAGGATTCAGGAGGGGGTGGTTTCGCTGGCTGGTTACGCTGATATCTTTTATAAAAACACTCTTGCATCTGGAGTTGTCCCCCAAATCTCAGCGATAATGGGGCCATGTGCCGGAGGTGCTGTTTATTCTCCAGCCATTACTGATTTTATCTTAATGGTTGAAAAAACCTCTTACATGTTTGTGACGGGCCCCAACGTGGTGAAAACAGTGACACATGAAGAGGTCACATCTGAAGAACTAGGGGGTGCCCAGGCACATAGTTCAAAAAGCGGAGTAACACATTTTGCATGTGCCAATGAGGTTGAATGCATCAATAATATCAAATCAATTTTGTCCTACATTCCCCAAAATTGTGAGGAAGATGCGCCTGTTTATCCTTATGAAATGAAGGATGAAACCAGGGAGCAATTAGATGATATTGTGCCAGAGAATGCTAATCAGCCTTATGATATGCATGAGGTAATAGAGGGTATTGTAGATCAGGATAGCTTCCTGGAAGTACACAAGAATTTTGCAGAAAACATATTGGTCGGGTTTGGAAGATTGGCAGGAAGGTCCATTGGAATTGTGGCCAATCAACCGGCAGTCCTTGCTGGGGTGCTTGACATCAACTCAAGCCAAAAAGCAGCGAGGTTTGTTCGATTTTGTGATTCATTTAATGTGCCATTGTTAGTATTGGAAGACGTCCCGGGCTTCTTACCTGGCACAGATCAGGAGTGGAATGCCATCATTACGAATGGAGCAAAATTGCTATACGCCTTTAGTGAGGCAACAGTGCCGAGGGTAACGGTGATCACCAGAAAAGCATATGGCGGAGCTTACGATGTAATGAACTCCAAGCATATTGGGGCAGACATGAATTTTGCATGGCCTACTTCAGAAATCGCAGTAATGGGTGCCAAAGGAGCGGCAGAGATTATTTTTAGAAAAGAAATTGGTTCAGCATCTGACAAGGAAACGAAACTACAGGAAAAAGTAGATGAGTATACTGAAAAATTTGCCAACCCCTACATTGCTGCCAGTCGGGGATACGTTGATGAAGTGATACTTCCGCGTAACACCAGAACTAAACTGATTTCAGCATTCAAAATGCTTGAAAACAAAGTGGATATGCTGCCTAAAAAGAAACACGGGAACATTCCGCTGTAATTCGGGTTTGGTCTTGAACATAAGGGGTAAATTTGAGTTCAATCATGAGAAGATTTTAATCATATATGGATAAGAAAAGCAAGGGTTTTTTAGAGAAATATTTGAACAATGCATCACCCACCGGCTTTGAATCGTCAGGGCAGCAAATTTGGTTGGATTATGTAAAAACGTTTACTGATGAAACCTTTACCGACACCTATGGTACCGCTGTAGCTGTTGTCAACCCGAAAGCAGATTACAAAGTAGTGATTGAGGCCCATGCAGATGAAATTTCATGGTTCGTCAATTATATTAAGGATGACGGCTACATTTATGTGAGGAGAAATGGAGGATCAGACCACATGATTGCTCCATCAAAACGGGTAAATATTCATACGGGCATAGGAATAGTTAAAGGTGTTTTTGGCTGGCCAGCTATCCATGTTCGCAACGGTAAAGATGAGAAGCCGCCTACATTGAAAAATATATTTCTCGATGTGGGGGCTACCTCAAAAGAGGAAGTTTTAAAAATGGGGATTCATGTTGGGAGCGTCGTAACCTTCGAAGATGAATTGATGGAACTCAACAAAAACTATTTGGTTGGAAGGGCCCTCGATAACCGAATTGGTGGCTTCATGATCGCTGAAGTGGCAAGGCGGTTAAAAGAGAATAAGGTGGAATTGCCATTCGGCCTTTATGTTGTGAATGCTGTTCAGGAGGAAGTTGGTCTACGTGGAGCACAAATGATAGCCGAGAGGATAAAGCCCAACGTGGCAATATGCACAGATGTGTGTCACGATACCACCTCACCTATGTATGAAAAAATTACAGATGGCGATCAGCAGTCTGGCTCTGGACCTGTGGTCACTTATGGCCCGGCAGTACAGAATAATTTGCTGAACATGATCATCAAAACCGCTGAGAAAAGGAAGATACCATTTCAAAGAGCTGCTGCATCACGGTTTACCGGAACGGATACAGATGCTTTTGCATATTCAAATGAAGGGGTAGCCTCGGCGCTGATCTCATTGCCATTAAAATACATGCATACAACTGTAGAAATGACCCATAAGAACGACGTTGAAAATGTGATCAAGCTGATTTATGAGGTATTGGCCCAATTAAAGAGCGGCCATGATTTCAGGTATATTAAGTAATGACTATTATCAGGTTATGGTTTTCAATCGGATGACTAATTGTTAATTTAGTTTTTGCATGCCACTCCGGGAAAATATAAAATTTCAATACACCCTTTTATTCTTATCACTTTACGTGGTGGCGGAGTTGTACGTCAGTACGATTGTTGATTACACACCATTTATTAGCGAATTAACCTTCTGGATTGACTTTGGCATCTGCATGATTTTCCTCTATGACTTCTTTGAGGGGCTATATTATGCAGATAGGAAATGGCACTTTATCAAAACACATTGGATCGATTTTGTTTCATCCATCCCACTAGTAGGTGCTTTTAGGGTTGGTCGGGTTGTTAAGATTTTCAGGATTCTTCGGGTTATCCGATCGGCCAAATATGTGTTTCAGTTCTTCAACCGAAAGAATTCTTTCGGCACACTAAAGAGCATGGTGATTATCAGTGTGACTGTGATTTTCCTTTTTTCTTTGAGTTTTCATCACCTCGAAGCAAAAGAGAATCCATACATCGCCTCTTTTTCCGACTCGCTTTGGTGGACCACAATTACCACCGTAACTGTGGGTTTCTTGCAGGATGTGCCCCCAATGACTGTGGAAGGCAAGTTTCTTTCAGTGGTGCTGATCATTATGGGTATGATGCTTTTCAGTACACTAATTGGAGCAGTTACGGACTATTTTATTGAAGACGAAGATATCCAGGCCAACATAACCTCTGTAGGCGAACGGGTCGATTCTCTCGATTCTAAAATGGACGAAATCAATAAAAAGCTTGACGAACTGCTGAAGGAGAAATCTGAAGTTGGCTGATATCCGCATTTTTCAAGATCAATTAAACCGCGAAGTTGAAATCCGATTCCCGCCAAAGCGGATAATATCGTTGGTGCCATCACAAACTGAGCTACTTTATGATTTAGGCCTCGAAACGCAGATTGTTGGTGTAACTAAATTTTGCGTTCATCCTGACAATAAGCTTAAAAAGAAAACTGTTGTTGGTGGCACTAAGAAATTCAGGTTTGATGTAATCGAAGAGTTACAGCCTGATTTGATAATTGGCAATAAAGAGGAGAACTATCAGGACGGGATCAATGAGCTCACTAAAAATTATCCTGTGTGGATGAGCGATATATCTAACCTTCAGCAAGCATTTGCTATGATGATGAGTATTGGTGACATTACGGATAGATCAGGAGTGGCAGAAAAAATTGTATCGGGAATAGGAAATGGTTTCGAGTCAATTCCCAGTTTTGGAGACATTTCGACGGCCTATTTAATCTGGTATAACCCAATTATGGTTGCTGGTAAATCGACGTTTATAGATGATGTGCTTTCCAGATTGGGGCTCATCAACTCAATTACAACATTGCGGTATCCAGAAACCTCAATTCAAAAGCTATCTGAGCTTAAGCCAGAACTAGTACTGTTGTCTTCGGAGCCATTTCCTTTTCAGGAAAAACATTTACGAGAAATCCAGGATGCTTTGCCAATAAGTAAGGTGGTCCTGGTTGATGGAGAGATGTTTTCGTGGTATGGCAGCCGTTTGCTGAAAGCCCCGGCTTATTTCAGGTCACTTTATGAAAAAATAAATGGTTAGGCCTCTACTGGATGCCCCTTTGCGGCCCATACCCTTACTTCATGCCTGAAGAGTTCATCGGCCTGCTCAGTCCAGTTGAAATTATCCCTGATGTATCGAATGGTGTCTTTTTCTACATCTGTATATTGATGGCCATCAGAAACAGTTGCAAATATTTTCTCGGCATCTTCCTTTGAAATGCGCCCATCCCCTTGACCTGCAACGGCGTCTTCGGCCATGCGTAATGCCTCATTCTTATACTTCTTACCCTTTATAATTCTATAGTAAGAAGGTTCAACCTCTTCACTAGTCACCTTTTTGTCCGAGGTTTGAGGCTTTAGTTTCTGCAATTCGATTTTTCTATTTACAAGTGCTAATTGGTTTTTCAGTGAGAGAATTTCTTTCTCCTGCTCCTCTCTGGCGGCATTCAAATCCTCATTGTCCTTCTGTACTTTTGTTAATTCTGAATCCAACTTTTTAGATTGTTTCTCTGATTTCAGTTGGCTTTCAACTGCTTTTTCCAGGCTAATTTCTAACTCGGCTTTCTCTGTTTCGAGGCCTTTGAGGTGAGCCACTAACTTTTCGTTTTCTGCTTGTGATGTTTCCAGGGCATTTGATTTCTTATTTAACTCAAGATTGGTGGCTGATAATTCTTTTTCAACCACCCATTTTTCCTGATTGTGGGCATCCCGCTCTATATGAGACTTACGTCTCCAGTATTGCCATGTAACAAAGACGCCTAAAAGAAAAGCGCCCCAAAGCATGAAATTAATTTCTAATAAAGCATTGGCCATTTTGATAATAGGTTAAGTTGAAAGCCCAAAAATTGTTGTCCCAAATAGCTGAAGTCAGAGTAACAATTTCACCTCAATTAAGAGAATGTATCAATTGAAGGAACATTGAAGTTCGCAATTTTTGGTCATTTATGAAAATTGAATGGACTAATAATTCAACATGATTTTGAGCAATAAAAAAGGGAGCCGAAGCTCCCCTAATTGATTAGTCCTAATTATACCTTATTTACCTATTGCAAAGCCTAAATGAAACTGTCCTAAACCTGTAAACCCGATATCCTGATATTTTCCTGTGGAAATTCCGCCACCGATGCTAAACCCTAAATGGATACCACTTTTGTAGTTTCGCTGAATACCCCATACAGGCCCCATGAAGAATGATTGGGTGGCATCAATTGTACCAGCCTCTAAATCTTCAGCAATTGCATCGAAGTAATAGCCTGCCCTCAATGCTACATAGTTGCCAGAATTGGAATTGAGTTCTTTTTTTACTCGCTTTCTGCTGTAGTAATTTCTGAAATCACCTGTAATAACGGGGTTTAAAGAAATGCTAAAGTCGTCTGTATCTGCTTCTGATAATGTTGTTAATCCCGCATTAAAAAGAAGTGACTGGTTAGCTGCTAATTTCTTTTCGAACGAAATTCCTGGTTCCAGAATGGTGATGTAAAATTGATTCTCTTTCAGATCAACCGGAATTTTATCCTGTGAGAAGGCCGTAAATGATGCTCCGATCAAAACGGCAATGAGTAGATTTTTTTTGTCCATTTTATGATAAGTTTTTGTTTAATTATCGAATTACCATAAAGTGTGCCAAAAAGAAAGGGACGTTGTATCAACGCCCCTTTTTTATTCAACCAACCTACCAAAAGTTAGTTTACGCTAATAGTTACGCTTATTGTGGAGCTCAGGCTTGGGTAAGTAAAGCTGTCATTTACCAGTTGAACGTTATTTGTTTCATCAGTGCCTGTATTTGCACCAGCTTGCCTTGGTGCCTGGTTTGGCCCTGCACCTGGAAATTCATTAACCTCGGTGCCTCCATCCCATAGAGATAGTGAAGCTGTTACATCGCCTGTTACCGGATTGCCGTTGGCATCGAATAATGCGAGGCCGCTATCACCAAACGCATAGAATAGGTCATTGCTTTGAATGAACATAGTGGCAAGTGAGAGAAAATCACCGGAAGTGGCTTCAAACGTGAATTGATAGCTTTCACCTGGGAAAATTGGTGCAGGAGCTGAAGCGCCCATCGGTGTATTGAAAGCACCAGACGCACTTACAATTCCCTCGCTACTCAATGATGAAGCCAATGTTGCAGGGTTGCCATCTTCAGCAACTGCTTCCAATCCTGTGCCCAAATCAGCTTGTCCTGAAATGAATAAGGGCATACCAGTAGAATGTACGGCATAAGCGCCGGGGGCGAAAGGTGTAATTAGTCCGGTTTCGCCGCTAAGCGACATACCTAGAGCAGTGGCATCGCCATCTTCAGCAACCGCTTCTAACCCATTACCGAAATCTGCATCTCCTTCAACAAACAAGGGCGAACCACTGGCATGTATAGCAAAACCACCTGGTGCAAGCGGTGAAGGAACAATGCTACCACCAGAGATATTTTCTATAGTTACAGTAAACATGGTACCATCATTCGCTATGGTTACGGCAATGGCATCGCTCACTGATGGATAAGTAAAGCCATCGTTTACATTTTCAATTAATTCTACCGTTCCACCTTCATCTGTGCCAGTATCAGCACCGGATTGCCTAGGTGCCTGGTTTGCACCTGTTCCAGGTTCCTCGTTTACTTCTGTTCCGGCATCCCAAAGTGAGATCATCGATGTGATATCCCCAGTTATTGGTGCTCCATTGGCATCATATAATGCTATTCCTTCGGCTTCAGGAGCGAAGAATAGGTCGTTTGACTGAACGTACATAGTCGCAAATGACAACCTATGGCCAACGCCTGCCTGGAACGAAAACTCATACGATTTACCAGGAGTTGCCGGGCCGGGTGATGAATCACCAATGGGGGTATTGAAAACACCGCTTTGGAATAAATCTTTTGGAGTTTGCACATTGCTGATGGTAACTGTAAATGAGTTAGTTACGGCATCAGGGCCAGAGTCATCATCATCGCAGGAAGCGAAAATGAATACTGACATTAGCGCTATGATAAATTTTGTTTTGAATAGTAGGAAGTTTGTTTTCATGATATTGCAATTTTTCATCAAAGGTTGAAAACGCACATCACAGAAAGATCACAACGGTGTAATGTTCTGTCACGGATTAATCATTTATTAATCACAAGTGGCCTGGCATAAAAAAGCCCCTCAATTCAATTGAGGGGCTTTTTTCTGTTCGGATTACACTTAACTTTCCTTATTGAAAACGTTCACAGACAATCGATATATCCAATAGCAGATTGCCAAAATGACGATTAGTCCTGGAAGGCTTCCAAACGGCTCTTCAACCAATGCTAGTACGTCCGAACTGCCATAAATTGCCACGGGTATTGCGAGACCAATACCAATTAATGCCTCACCGGTTATCAAGCCAGAGGCAATCAACAAACCAGCTCTGCTACTTTTTTGCACTGCATCATTAGGGTTCGATTTAGAAGATGCTCTGCTGTTTTGATACTTGATAATTAACCATGAAATGACCCCACCCAACATAATGGCGCTGTCAAGCTCAAATGGTAGGTAAAGCCCAACGGCCACTGCCAAAATTGGAATCCTAAAATCTGATCCTCGGCTTTCCTGATATTTGTCGGCGGCAATTATAATTATTCCCAGTATCATTCCAGCTGATACCATATCCCAGGGAAGTCCTCCACCAAATACGCCATCTGCCACACTTTGCATCAAAGTGGCTTGCGGAGCCGCCAATGAATCGGGTCTTTCAGGAGTTGCCGGACCAAAGCCGTATGCTGTGTTTAGCAGTTCTAAAACTAACGGAAGGACAAAAGCCGCGGAAAATACCCCGATCATCTGCATAACCTGTTGTTTGCGTGGGGTTGCTCCTAATATATGGCCAGCCTTCAAATCCTGCATATTGTCGCCAGCAATTGCAGCCGCACATGCCACAACCGAACCTATCAAAATTGCAGCAGCGGGGCCTTTTTCAGCACCTGTTCCTAACAATGCCAGTAGCACCAAAGAGGAGGTAAGTATCGTTGCTATGGTCACGCCTGAAATGGGGTTGTTTGAGCTGCCAACAAGTCCTGCCATGTAACCAGCTACAGAAGCGAATAAAAATCCAGCAACTACCATAAACAAGGCCATTAATCCGGAGATTGCAACCATCTCAATTTCCCGCAGGTAAATGATGAAAATAGGGACGATCATTACCCCTACACCGATAATAACCCACTTCATCGGAGTGTCCCGTTCTGTTCTTAAAACTG
The DNA here is from genome assembly GCA_040222875.1 of Cyclobacteriaceae bacterium. Classification (GTDB taxonomy): domain Bacteria; phylum Bacteroidota; class Bacteroidia; order Cytophagales; family Cyclobacteriaceae; genus JAJCYL01. The sequence continues at coordinate 637,671 of JAVKCG010000053.1, forward strand.
TAGAGTTATCAATTTTTTCTTTGAATGCTTTGATGCCTTCAGTGACTGCAGTGCTGATTGCACCCCTTAGGTTGATGAGCGCCCACAATCCACCAACAACCATTGAGCCGACACCCAGAAACCTGATTTTAGTTGTCCATATTGCACCACCGAGTTGAATAGCAGTGACATCTTCTGCGGGGCCACTGAGATGGCCTGAGGCCAAGTACTGGGCGATAAGATTATCCATCCCCTCAAGGCCAATAATAACCGGAATACCAATCCACCAGCTAATTACACCGCCAGCAAATACAAGAACGGAGATTTTTATACCAACAATGTAGCCTACTGAAATCAATGCCGGACTTAAGTTCATGCCAAAATATGCCAGGCTCTTATTGCCGAGTAATGCGCCTTTTTCAAAAACACCTTCCCAAATCTTAAATCCAGATTCAAAGAATTTTACTAGTGCACCAACTAAACTTCCTGCAACAAGATATTGAATTGCTTTGCCGCCTTGCTCTCCACTCTTTAGCACTTCAGACGTAGCAACCCCCTCAGGGAACATTAATTTTTGTTTTACAATTAGTGCTGATCTTAGCGGAATCGTGAAGAAAACGCCTAATACACCACCACAAAGGGCAATTAACATGGTTTCCATGTAATTGAAATTGTCCCAGTAGCCCATAAGTACAAGGGCCGGAAATGTAAAAATTACACCAGCCGCCAGTGATTCACCCGCTGATGCTGATGTCTGTACGATATTATTTTCAAGAATATTTGACTCCTTAAACATTCTAAGAACCGCCATGGATATAACTGCTGCAGGTATTGAAGCAGAAACTGTGAGACCTGCAAACAGGCCGAGGTAAGCATTTGCTCCGGCAAGTACCATGGAGAGCAGAGCTCCAAGAATTACTGCCTTTACGGTGATCTCTTTTAAGTTGGTTTGTGGGTCAATGTAAGGTTTTTCCATTTTGAATGATTAGGTCAATGATTTTGATAGTCCGGTTAGTCAAAAACAGATCGCCCAAAATAGCAATAAATGAAGTAGTGAGAAACGCGGAACCTTAAGTATCTCCGAATTCAGTAAAGTAAAAATTGAGCTTCAGTACTAATTATCAACATTTGGTTACATGTTAGTTGCTTTTTACTACTCCCGTCACCAATTTCAATAGGACAACTCAAAATAAATTGAACTGATGTTTAGGAACTATTTCAAAATTGCGGTGCGAAATCTTATGAAGCATAAGTTGCACACTATTATCAATACTTTAGGGCTGGCCGTTGGGATTGCAAGTTGCCTGATAATCTCATCGTTCATTAACGATGAGTTCACCTTCGACACTTTCCATTCAAATTCTGAGAAAATTTATAGGGTTTACCTGGAGGAACGGTATGAGGGCGGAGAGGAATTTTCAAACAGTGTTACACCGCTGATATTGGCGGAGACCCTTAAATCATCGTTTCCTGAAGTGGATGCCACAACTCAATATCATCAAACTGCGACATTGGTGAAAAAAGATGGGGAGACACTAGAAGAGTCATTAGATATTGTAAGCCCAGGATTTTTTGACCTGTTTGATTTTGAGGTGTTAGCAGGCAGTACGCAAGGTATATTTCAAAATCAAAGTGATCTGGTTTTAACTGAGGCCTACGCTGAAAAGTATTATCAAGATTATGACCCCATAGGTAAGACGCTAGAAATGCGCATTGGGGACACCTATTATCCGATGACGGTGAAGGCAGTTGTTGCGAACCCTCCATCAAATTCAAGTATTCAGTTTGACCTACTGATTTCAGATCTTAACAACAAAAGGTTGTACAGGGCTGGAATGCTAAAAAGTTGGTACAATGTATTTACTGAAACTTATCTACTTACTTCCGAAGATCCTCAGCGGTTAACTGCCAAATTACCAACAATGGTTAGGCAAGTTTTAGGAGAAGATTATGAGGAGGGTTCATATGTTTTTCATTTGCAGTCTCTCACTGATATCCATTTAAATACAGAAATACCAGTTGGGAATGTACCTGTTAGTGACCCAAAATATGCGTACATACTTGGGTTTATTGCCTTTTTTATCATACTCCTAGCCAGCATAAATTTCATCACATTGAGTATTGGTAAATCTATTTACAGGGCAAAAGAGGTGGGTATTAGGAAGGTAGCCGGAGCTATCAAATCTCAATTAGCTACACAATTTTTAACAGAGTCATTGCTGATTGCATTTGTATCAGGGATTGCAGGACTTATATTGACATCCATTGCTTTACCAGTATTTAATGAACTGGCCCAACGACAACTGCAATTCGAATTCTCAACATTTCTTGGCCTATCATTCACCATCTTGATTTTTGTTGTTGGTATTGGCGCTGGCATTTATCCAGCGGTTGTACTTTCTAGCTTCAAGCCAATTCTGATTTTAAAAGGAAAATTAGGGGTAGGGGCTGGCCGCCAAAATTTTAGAAAAGGGATGGTCGTGGCCCAATTCGTTATTTCAATTTTTTTATTGACCACCACACTTTTAATGACGTATCAAATTGATTATCTGCAAAATAAAAACCTTGGTTTTAATTCTGAATCAGTACTTACAGTTGACATTGATGCCCCGTTTAAAGGTTCTTTTTTTACCACTCTGGAAGATGCCTGGAAAAATGCTGAGCTATTCCAACAATCAATCAGCAGTGACCCGAATGTGCTTTCAACAGCGATTGCCGCTCAAAAATTTGGAAATGGCGCTTGGATAAGCCTCGGTTTTAAAGACAAATTAGACAACTATCATTCCTTCAACTACAACATTATTGATAGTGAGTATGCAGGCACCATGCAAATGAAATTTGTTCAGGGGAGGGATTTTGATCCCAAAATTTCCTCAGATCAAAACTCAGCACTTATAGTGAACGAAGCCATGATGAAATACTTTAATTGGGACAACCCGCTATCAGAGAGGCTGCCAGGAGATTTTGATGAACACATGATAATTGGGGTAGTAAAAGATTTCAATTATGAGTCGTTGCATGGAAAGGTAGAACCATTAGCGATGTCCATTAACCCCAAGTTTGTGTTGAGGGGTGTTAGTGATGTGTCATTTTTTAGTACACCGGCGCCTGTTCTGCATATTAAGGTGGCCAATTCCAATATTTCTCAGGCAATTAGCTCAATGGAGAAGTCATGGGAAGAGTTGTTTGCAACAAGGCCATTTGCTTTTGATTTTGTTGACGAACGGTTAAAAACTCAATACACTCAAGAGCAAAATTTGAAACAAATTGTAACCTATGCTTCAGGGTTGTCAATTTTAATTGCAACAATGGGATTGTTTGGGTTGGTGACTTTGGCTACGAACGGCCGTGTAAAGGAGATTGGTATTAGAAAAGTACTGGGTGCATCTGAAAAAACGATCCTTTACCTTCTTGGTAAAGAATACGTGGTCATGATTGTTGTGGCTTTGTTGCTGAGCATCCCGCTAAGCATTTATTTTATAAATGACTGGTTAAACTCATTCGAGTATAGAACTGCGCTACCGTTGGAGATATTTCTTTTGGCTGGAGGTATTATCGCAGGTATCTCGTTTTTAACCATTAGCTACAATGTAATTAAAGCTTCAAAAGCTGCTCCTGCCGAGACCCTAAGAAGTGAGTAGTGTACAGTGAAATGTCCATCAACTAAAACGGTCCAACTTCAAGAAGCCGGACCGTTTTAGTGATTAAACTTTTGTTATTAGATGTTTCTATTGAGGCAATTCAAATCTTCGAAGGCCAATTTCAAACGCTCAACAAACGATTTTTCCCCTTCTCTCAACCATACCCTTGGATCGTAGTATTTTTTGTTGGGCACATCATCACCATCAGGATTGCCGATTTGAGATTGTAGGTAGCCCTCGTTTTTGTTGTAGTAATTGCGAACGCCATCCCAGAATGCCCATTGCATATCTGTGTCAATATTCATTTTAACCGCACCGTAGGTAATTGCTTCCCTTATTTCTTCTCTTGAAGAACCTGATCCACCGTGAAAGACAAAGTTGACGGGGTTGGAGCTGGTGCCATATTTATCCTGAATATGATCTTGTGAATTTTTCAGGATGATCGGTGTAAGCTTCACATTACCCGGCTTGTACACACCGTGAACATTACCAAATGCGGCAGCAATCGTGAACCGGTCACTGATTTTATTAAGGGTTTCATAAACCTGGGCTACTTCTTCCGGTTGGGTATAAAGTTTCGAGTTATCAATATCGGTATTGTCTACTCCATCTTCTTCACCGCCGGTTACACCAAGCTCCATTTCCAACGTTATGCCGATTTTTGACATCCGTTCCATGTATTCTTTGCATGTGTCAATATTCTCATCCAGTGGTTCCTCTGAGAGATCAAGCATATGAGAGCTATAAAGCGCATGACCAATTTGTTCGAAATGCTTCTCATTGGCTTCCATCATTCCGTCCATCCATGGCAATAGCTTTCTGGCACAATGGTCAGTATGAAGAATGACCGTAACTCCATACTTTTCAGCTAAAAGATGTATATGATGTGCCCCGGAAACTGCCCCAATTACCGCAGCTTGTTGGGCATCATTTGATAGTGATTTACCTGCATTAAATACGGCACCACCATTTGAAAATTGAATAATTACTGGTGAATTAACGGCCTTAGCTGTCTCCATGACGGCATTCATAGAATCGCTGCCAATTACATTGACGGCAGGTAACGCATAGTCATTTTGATTGGCGTCATTAAGCACTTCAGTTACTTCATCACCGTGGAGAACTCCAGCTCTAAATTTCATATTTGGATGTTTTTAGGTCGATTAAAAATTGAGGGTGCAAATATAAAAGATGCTGAATGAAAACTACTGACCAAGATGTTTCAAACGATTGCACTGAAAGAATTGCAAAAAAAAGGGTGCTTCGCAGAAATAAACGCAAAGCAGGCGAATCATTACAGGTAGCCTATCCTAAAATCTGGGCACTATGGTCTTTAGTTTTCACTTTTTCGATAACCTCTGAAATGACACCGTTTTCATCAATCAAGAAGGTGGTCCTGGCTGTTCCCATATATTTTCGGCCATACATAGATTTTTCAACCCAAGTTCCAAATTGGTCATGGATTGATTTATCAACATCCGCAATTAATGGGAAGGGCAGGTCAAACTTCTCGATAAATTTCTGATGGGATTTTTCACTATCAGAACTAATACCCAGCACTACATATCCCTGTTTTTGTAATTCAGAATAGTTATCCCGAAGGTTACATGACTCTGCGGTGCACCCCGGGGTGTTGTCTTTAGGGTAGAAATAAAGAATAACTTTCTTGCCCATATAATCAGCAAGACTGATGTCGCTGCCGTTTTGATCTTTTCCCTGAAACTGAGGTGCTTTGTCTCCTGCTTTAAGTGCCATATTATTTTTTATAGTGTTCTTTCAAAGGTGTTTTTGTTACCAACATTGTCAGTAATCGTAACTACTAACTTGCCAGTGAATGGAATGTTTTCATTGAGTTTCTCTGACCAAATTAGGTTTCTTTTAGGATCATAGTTCATCAATACCCATTCGTCATTGACAGTGGCCTCATAAGCTCCGATGCCGGACATCTTATCTTTAATTATTAACCTTATCTGATCCTTGTTTACCCTTATTGCCCTAATCTCTGGGGGTATTGTATCAGTGGCGATTGTGTAATCAACCAGGTCCCTGGTTTTGAATGAAATCTGATCACCATCCCACCTTCCTCCATAGTACCCCAGGTTACCATTCGAAGAAATGAGATAAACCGAGGTACGCTCTTTATCTGGGTAAATAAATTGGGGTTTTAGGGTTAGCGAAGCATTGTACCGAAGTGGGGTTCTGAGATGCTCAAATTGAAAAATCTCTCTATTCTTAACCGTGTCAACCTTTTTAGAAGCCTGTAAAAACAATGTATCAAATAGCGCATCCCGCCTCACGGCCAGATCAAAATCATTAGAGAAATAAGTGAAATCACTTTTTGATGGTATTGTAGCCTTAAAATTGAAATTCTGAACATTTCCACAAAAATCGACAGAATCGGGTAAGCCATGTGAGAGGTTCCATAAGTAGTATCCATACTGATCAGCTATCAAGTATGGTTCTATCTCATATTGAAACCTATTGGCATACACTTCCAGGTGAGTCGAATTAACATAATCGATTTTACGCCTCATTTGGAGGACGTTATCAACCACTAGATAGTCTTTATTACCCCATTTAATTTCTTCTATGGAGGTGTTTCCGCCTTGATTTACATCAATGTTCAACTCACCAATGTTGCCATTTATATCCCAAAGTTTCACATTGAATGTATAGGGGATGGAGTCCTTAACATTTACAACCCCCATAGTTGAATCCACCTTATAAAAATTCAGATAGTTGCCATCGTCCACATACATTTTATGATACCGCCTGCCTCGGTCTATCATTGTTTCATAACTTGTGTGAACAAGAATGTTTCTGGATTCATTAAAGGTGAATGATTTAATATGATGTGTAAATACTAAATTGTTATCCTGATAAAATTCCAAACATGGAATGCCATAGCGGTTTCTTGTGTCGTTGAAGCGATCGAAAGCGTAAATTTCGAAACCTATTTTGCCTTGAATATTTAGTGGCTTCTTTAAAGTGTACTTTCCATTGACGAGATCTACGTCAAAATCAAAACGGCCAAATTTGCCATTTACCCTAGAGTTGATGTCAAGAGTGGTCAAAGCAATTGCTGAAATTTGCGGAGGTTTTGTATCACGGATTTCATCAAAACCAAACCTGAGCGGGTCGAGTACATGATGATTTTTGTCCCGAATTTCGAAATGCAGGTGAGGAGCTGAAGATGAGCCAGTGTTACCGGATTGAGCAATTACATCCCCTTTGCTAATTGCGAAGCGTTTCCCAGGAAATAGGTCTACCGAAAAAGATTTTTTAGCGTACTGCTGATGCCTTACCCAATCCTCAACATCTTTTGAAAAATTCCTCAAATGGGCATAAACTGAAAAGGTGTTATTCGGGTGTTTTATGTAAAGTGCTTTGCCGTAACCTCCAGGCCCCACCTTTATGCGATTAATGAATCCATCTGCAGCTGAATAAACATTGTAACCCTGAACACCACCGGTTTTTATGTCGATGCCTGCATGAAAATGTGTTGAGCGCAGCTCACCCATGGATCCTGACAAGTAATTAATTTCACCCGGCCTGATTGGGAACATGTAGTAACCTTTTTGGTCATAGATGTCATCTGATGGTATAGCAAAACCCATCAAAATAAGTACAAACACAAATCCAACGGATTTATCTAACATTGAAGTCAAGTAATTTTTCACCCTCGATGTAAGCTTTAATGTTATTTCCAATTTGAACAGGCCCAACACCTTTCGGGGTTCCCGTAAAAATCAAATCACCTTTCTTCAACATTATGAACTTCGAAATGTAGGAAACTAAAAATGGCACTTTGTAAAGCATTAATGATGTGTTACCATCCTGCACCTTTTTACCATCAAGCTCTAAATGAAAATTTATAGAGTTCAAGTCGGGGAATTTCGTCAGTGGTTTAAATGTAGAAATCGGTGCGGACCCATTAAAGCCTTTAGCTAATGTCCAGGGCAGCCCTTTTTCTTTGGCTTTCGTTTGTAAATCTCTCGCGGTGAAATCAATTCCGATCCCGATCTGATCAAAATATTTGTTAGCAAACTGCTCTTCGATGTTTTTACCATGTTTACAGATTTTAATGACAATTTCGACCTCATAGTGAATGTCATTGGAGAAATCCGGATAAAAGAATGGTTGATTCCGTGTGATGAGAGCTGTTTCTGGCTTAATAAATATTACAGGATCAGATGGAACTTCATTGTTAAGCTCCTTAATATGATCTACATAATTTCTACCTACGCCTATTATTTTCATTGCTGATTAAGGTTTCACAAAGATAATAAGTTAGCACCCCATTTAATCATCATTATCTACTACATATCATATAAGCTGTAACCACCGTTTCACATAAGTTAATATCGAATAAATTTGTATTTGAAAAATTGATCTTATGAAGAAAAAAATATTAGCACTTTCAATATTGGCTACAGCCTTAATTGTTTACAGTTGTGCTACTGTGCCCGTTACAGGCCGAAGACAATTGAGCTTGATTAAGAATTCTGAGATAATCCCAGCAAGTTTTGATCAGTATTCTCAGGTGAAGGAACAAAGCAAATTGTCTACCAACGAGGAGCAAGTGGCTTTGGTGAAAAATGTAGGAAGCAAGATAAAAACGGCAGTTGAGCAATATTTGACTGACAATGGTTGGAGCGATCAATTAGAGGGCTATGAATGGGAATTTAACCTTATTGAAGAGGAAACAGTAAACGCCTGGGCAATGCCGGGTGGAAAAGTGGCTTTCTATACCGGTATAATGCCGATTTGTAAAGATGAACTCGGTGTGGCTGTAGTGATGGGGCATGAAGTGGCCCATGCAATTGCTAACCATGGTCGGGAACGCATGAGCCAGGGAATGGCTGCTCAGCTTGGCTTAAGTTCAATGTCAATAGCGATGGGTCAGAACCCAACAGTAACACAGGATCTATTGATGCAATCAATTGGTGCTGGTACACAATTAGGAATGTTAAAATTCTCCAGGACGCATGAATCGGAAGCCGATCATCTTGGAATTATCTTTATGGCAATTGCGGGGTATGACCCCCGGGAGGCACCCAAGTTTTGGGAGCGTATGGCAGAAATGAGCGGAGGTGGTGCCCCGCCAGAGTTTATGTCGACCCACCCATCACATGACACAAGAATTTCTGATCTGAATAAGTGGATGCCTGAGGCGTTGGAATATTACAATAAGTAATACCTCAAATAATCATTACTTTGCTGGCAGGAGATTCTGATCTCCTGTTTTCAATTTATATGGGACTAACTATAAAAGAAGTTTCTGGCAAGGGGGATTTGAAAGATTTCGTCAAATTCCCGTTTCAACTTTATAAGGACAACCCTAATTGGGTTCCTCCGATGATTAAAGATGAACTGGATACTTTTAATCCTAAAAAAAACCCATCATTTGAGCATTGTGAGGCAAAAATGTGGTTAGCTGTACGTGATGGCAAAACAGTTGGTAGAATTGCAGGAATCATTCATCAGACGGAGGCCAAAGAAAAACAAATAGGGCGCTTTGGATGGATTGATTTTGTTGATGATCCAGAAGTAAGTAAGCTCCTTCTTGATACGGTAATAGCCTGGCTTCAATCAAATGGGATTACAGGAATCCACGGTCCGCTTGGTTTCACTGACATGGATTTTGAAGGAATGCTGGTAGAGGGGTTTGATGAAATTGGAACGATTGCCACCATTTATAACTACCCTTATTACCCTGCGCACTTAGAGAAGCTTGGATTTAAAAAGGCCGCAGAATGGATGGAAATGGAAGGCCAGGTGCCTAAAGAAGTACCCCATCGATTGAAACGAAAATCTGAGATAATAGAGGCAAGGTTTAAGGTCAGGAGCCTGAAATTTGGGACTAAGAATGACCTATTAAAATATGGACATGAAATATTCGGAGTTTTAAATGCGTCTTACGAAGGCCTTTATGGTTATTATAAATTGACGGATAAGCAAATTGAGAATTACATCAATCAGTACTTTTCATTTATCAACCCGGAGTTTTCAAGTGTTGTGGTAAATGATAAAAACACCGTAGTGGGCTTTGGCATCTCAATGCCTTCGCTTTCAAAGGCATTTCAAAAAGCCAAAGGGCAGCTTTTTCCTTTTGGCTTTCTTCACATGCTTAAAGCTCTTAAATTCAATAAAACCGCCGATTTATACCTGATTGGGGTTTTGCCTAATTATCAAAAAATGGGAATTCCCCTGTTAATTATCCGGGATATCTGGTCCGCTCTCATTAAAAACGGTTTTAATAAGGTTTACAGTAATCCTGCCCTTGAAGACAATAATGGTATACTTAATCACTGGTTGGAATATCAGGATATTCATCGCATTAGAAAAAGACGACGATGCTATATCAAGAAATTTGATTAAGGTTGCCGTTACTAAACCTATTCTAATTGAGCTTTAATAATCAGAATTTGTGGGCCATTATACTTGGTGGCTCAAGTGGAATCGGCCTGGCAACAGCCAAAAAATTGGCAACTCAGGGGCTGAATTTGTGCATTGTACACAGGGATACAGGTACCCGTGTAAAGAAGATCCAACCAACATTTGAAGAATTGAGGCAGTTAGGTGTGCGTGTTGAGACCTTTAATTTAGACGCTAGTTCACCTGATCAGGTTGATAAGATTTGCAACCAATTAATAGAAAGTGAAGAGCTTAAGGTTAGGGTGCTTGTTCACGCAATTTCGAAAGGCAATCTAAAAACATTAGTACCGCCTAAAAGTGTAAAACGGGAAAAGGAAGCTACAGGAGATGTTGATGAAAAATTTGGAGCTTTAGATCGGCTTATGGAGAGCTTCCAAAATGATTTGGGTCAGCTTACGGAATCTGACCTGAGCGTGACAACCCATGCTATGTGTACTTCATTACTTCTCTGGGTAAGAAGACTTGTCAAGCAAAATTCATTTTCATCTCCAGCAAGGGTAATTGCACTTAGCAGCGAAGGAAATAAGAGAAATTGGTCAAGCTATGCGGCAATTGCCATGGCAAAGAGCAGTCTTGAAACATTGATCAGATATTTAGCTGTGGAATTAGCGCCATACAACGTTACCGCAAATGTGATACAGGCTGGGATTACAGATACCCCATCATTGAACATGATTCCGGGTAATGAAATTATTAAAGCATCCACTGTTAGAAGAAACCCCTTTGGCCGATTAACTACAGGGAAAGATGTTGCAGACTTTATCTATTTGATGTGTTTAGATGAAGCGTCATGGATTAATGGGGCTATCATTCCAGTTGATGGAGGTGAACATTTTTGCTAAATGAGTAAAATCAGTGACGATATTATCAGTCATTTGCCTTTTGGAGAAGGTTTCACATTCGTTGATAACATAACTCGAGTTGATCTGGAGGGGGTTGTAGGGCAATATACTTTTTCAGGAAATGAGTTCTTTTTTAAGGATCATTTCCCAGGTAAACCAACCGCCCCAGGCTCTATTATGATTGAAGTAGCAGGGCAAATTGGAGTGGTTTGTTATTTCATTTATTACATGATGACTGAAAAAGGGATAACTGATTTCAGTAAAATGAAACCTGTTTTTAGCGAGAGCCAAATCCTTTTTTTAAAACCAATTTTTCCAGGGGATACTGTTACTGTCAAATCGAAAAAAATATATTTCAGATTAAAAAAGATGAAATGTTACATTGAGATGACCAATAAACAAGATGATGTTGTCTGCAAAGGTCACCTTTCAGGCATATATTTGCAGGCTTAAAATCACAGATTGAGTAGGAGAGTTGTAATTACAGGGTTGGGTGTTGTTTCCCCTAACGGTATCGGATTAACGGAATTTGAAGAGTCAATTAAGACTGGGAAATCTGGTATTAAGTACAACGAAAAACTCGATGAACTCAAATTTGCCTGCCAGATTAGTGCTATTCCTGAAGTGACAGATGAACTTAAAGCGAAGTATTACAGTCCGCTTTTCCTAAAATTTATTGAAAACAAAGCCATTATTTTCGGCGGTATTGCTGGCATTGATGCGTGGCGACATGCAGGCCTGGAGCCATTTGATGATACAGATTGGGACAGTGGGGTAATATTCGGATGCGGCTCTTTGGCAATGGATCAGTTTATCGGTGATAAACTTTGGATGGTTCAAGCAGGAAAAACAAGGCACCTCGGTTCAAGAGTAATTGAACAAACAATGAACAGTGGGGTAAGTGCTTTCCTCGGAGGCCATCTTGGACTCGGTAATCTGGTAGCTTCTAATTCATCGGCATGCAGCACCGGCACTGAAGCTGTTTTTCAAGGTTATGAGCGAATCAAGGCGGGTAAAGCAAAACGGCTTTTATGTGGTAGTTGTGAGAGCCACGGGGCCTACAATTGGGCAGCTTTCGACTCCATGAGGATTTTATGTCGCGATTCAAATGATCACCCTGAAAGAGGCAGCCGTCCGATGAGCGTTGATGCCGCTGGCTTTGTACCTGGAACCGGGGCAGGTGCATTAGTGCTTGAAGATTTAGATATTGCTTTGGATAGGGGTGCTACAATTTATGCAGAAATTCTTGGTGGTGAAGTGAACTCTGGTGGTCAAAGAAACGGAGGCACAATGACCGCACCAAGTTCTGAAGGGGTTACTAGATGTATAAACACTGCATTAAGTGTCAGTGGGATTAGCAGTAACGACATTGATGGCATTTGCGGCCACTTAACTTCAACTATGGCTGACCCACTTGAAATAAAGAACTGGTCTGAGGCGTTGAATAGAACGGGTAAAGAGTTTCCCTACATTAATGCAATGAAATCAATGATAGGTCATTGCCTGGGAGCTGCAGGTTCGATTGAACTTGTTGGAACGGTGCTTCAGTTAAGAGGAGGCTACTTTCATGGTTCGCTTAATTCGGAGACTCTTCATCCAGATGTTGAAAAGTATGCTGATAAATCTAGAATACCGCAACGAACAATTAACTTTGACGGCGAAATTATTGCCAAGGCCAGTTTTGGGTTTGGCGATATCAATGCCTGCTTAATACTAAAGAAGTGGAAAAAACAATAATGACAAACGCTCAGATATTAGAAACCTTAAAGGGAATTATAAAACCCTATTTAGGGGTTGATATGGACGTCGATAAACTGAGCGGAGATGAGCATCTCATTGATGACCTAAAGATAAATTCTGCACATATTGTAGATATAATAATTGATATTGAATCAGCTTTTGATATAATTATTGAAGATGAATCAATAAATGAAATGAATTCCGTGAATGATTCTATTGAAATCATCAAAAAGCAAATCTTAAGCTAACTACTGTTGGATGGACTGGTTTGTCCTGTTTATAGTGGTAGGTAGCGGATATCTCATTTTCTTCATTATAGTTTCACTTGGCATTGCTCTATCAAAGAAGCCTAAAAAAGCCACGTCACTACCGACAGTCTCAATATTGGTAGCTTGTAAAAATGAAGAAATTGACCTGGAGAGATGCCTTTATTCCCTTGAAGCCCTAAAATATCCAGAGCACTTAGTTGAAGTCATTTTAATTGATGACGAGTCAACGGATGCCACTCCAGAAATTATTGCACAAGCAGTCCAAAGAAACCCGAATTTCGTCTCATTCCATACTAAAGCTTCAAAGCCAACTCATTTAAAGGCGAAGGCAAGAGCAATCGACTTTGGCGCTAACCAGGCTAAGAATGAGTGGTTGTTCATTGTAGACGCCGATGCCAAACTTCATCCGGATTGGATCAGCCATATGGTACATGGAATAGATGACAAAACAGGTATGATTGGCGGCTTGATATTAACTGAGGAAGACAGCTATTTTTCGCTTGCAAGCATAGAAAAAGTAGCATTGCTTTATACACAACCAATGATAGCCGGGATGTTTAGTTATGGTGTGCCACCTATTTGTAGTGGCCCTAATATGGCAATCCGCAGGGATGTTTATGAGGCTTTTGGTGGGTTGAAAAATGTTGATTTTAAAGTAGCCGAAGATCAGGCGCTAACCCGAATAGTTTTAAAGTCAGGGTATCGAATTCAATTCCATTTGTCTGCTCAAACAATGGCGTTACTAAAAACAGTGCCGAGTGTTGCCCACTTTATTAGTCAACAGCGAAGATGGCTATTGGGTGGGTTTGAACGAGAATTTGCTGTTTGGGGGCCTTTGGTTTTTGCATTCGCCTATCACTTTATTTTGTCCTTAATTCTCTTATTTGGCTGGTTAATTACGGTTAAAGGCACTCTTATCTGCCTGTTTATGGTGCTTATTTCTGATTTCGTTTATTTGGCAGTAACTAAATGGAAACTTCGAACTTCGAATCTCTTAAGGTTTTGGCCACTGATGTCTTTATACGCTACAATCGCATTTATCTGGATGCCATTGAGCGTAATTGCATCCCGAAAAATTCGCTGGAAAGGTGTGGGTTATGAAGTGAAATATTAAGCCCCGACAATATCACCAGTTTTATTGCGGCACTCTTTTATTCTTTTATTAGCGGTAATTTTCCACCAAGGCCCTCTACGTACAACCAAGCCAAGTTTTACCCACCAATTGTGCCAATTCCTCTTGAATTCTGAAGTAAACGGAGGCACAACAGGCGCATAAATAAAACCCATTTTGCTTGTTGCTTCTTCCACACATGGGTTGCCATAACCAATTTTGAAGGTGCTTTTTACAAAAATCTCCCTAATGCGGTTGTCAGATCGGTTTGATTTAGTATTTGAGTCTTTTTTAGGGTCGAGGTTTTCAGTGGGTATATAATCTTCGATAGCATCCTGAGAAAAGGAAACGGATGACATCAATAATCCTGACATGAAAAACAATGCTTTAAAGATACCCTTCACCAACACACCTGTTTTAGTGCTAATATAATGTCATCAACTATATAATTATTGTGAAGGAGCTACAGTAGGCCTTGTTGTTTAGATTTGCAGCCCATTTGGAGACATGAAATTCATCATTCGTTTTTTACTGAAAAATGTACCTCGAAAGGTGCTTCAGCTATTTAGTCATTGGGTGCTAAAAGTTGTTTCAATTTTCTATATCGGGAATAATGTCAAATGCCCCGTATGCGATCATCACTTCAGAAAATTTCTGCCTTATGGGCGCAAATCGAGAGAAAACGCCCTTTGCCCAAACTGTTTGGCTCTTGAACGGCATCGCTTGATGTGGCTGTTTCTTGAGGAGCGTACTGAATTTTTTAAGAAAAATATTAAGCTGCTTCATGTAGCACCAGAAATCTGTTTTATCCATCGCTTTGAGGCCCAGGCCAATTTGGATTACATCACAGCTGACATTGAGTCCCCACTGGCAAAAGTGAAGATGGACATCCATCAAATCCCATTTGAGCCGAACGAAATTGACGTGGTTTTTTGCAACCATGTGATGGAACACGTTACTGATGATAAAAGAGCGATGTCAGAGATTTTGAGGGTATTAAAACCTGGAGGATGGGCCATTATACAAATCCCGATTTTTCACCCTATTCCTGATAAAACCATTGAAGACCCATCTATTACTGATCCGAAAGAACGGGAAAAACTTTTCGGCCAGGATGATCATGTCAGGATGTACGGTCATGATTATGCCGATAGGTTGAGGGAGGTTGGTTTTGAGGTAGATGTTGTGAAATTGGCTAAAGAATTTGGTGCCGAGAAAACCAAAAAGTATGCTTTACCAACTGATGAGCCTATTTTTTGGTGTAAGAAGGCAATATAACTCAAGGGTAACGGTATAGCCTCCGATTTATCGCTTGACCCTTTCGTGATTTTTAAAGTCCCCGTAGTTAGTTTTTCCCAATTGATCGTCATCAATATCAGTGAAATCCTCAATCTCGAAAAGAAATACTTTAGAGTTACTAGAAAAATTACCAAAGATGAATTGCCGAGTTAGAGCTCTGAAGAACGACTCAAGTTTTGCGACTAAAAGTCTATTTGAAGTTTCATATAAAAAATCAAGTTTTTTCGGATCACTTAGGAGTTCGAAATATTTTTCTTTTCCTAAATGCTGTTTTAGAACGAAGGTTTCGATTTTTTCCCATTCGTTCTGAA
This sequence comes from Cyclobacteriaceae bacterium, assembly GCA_040222875.1. Lineage (GTDB taxonomy): Bacteria > Bacteroidota > Bacteroidia > Cytophagales > Cyclobacteriaceae > JAJCYL01. The sequence continues at coordinate 653,301 of JAVKCG010000053.1, forward strand.
CATCAAACTCCTGTGAAGTTCCTAAGACAGCATCTAAATTAAAATACCTGCCTTGTTTTCCGTATTCGGAGAGTGTTTGGCAAATTCGGTTGATTAGTTCATCTGAAGTAAGAAGTTCGTAATCATCGGTAGCAAATGGTCTTTCAATCGGGATTACAATTTTCTCAGTTTTTTGTTTTAGAAATTCAATATCATGACCATTCTTATTACCAAGCAGTTGTTTTTTCGTTGGCAATTCACCCGTCTGCTCTTGAAAGTTTAAGCAAAGGATAGATTTTAAAAGACGCTCTAATCCACTCGAAAGGAAAAATAAGACAGGATGGTAAAAGTCATTAGCGCTAGAGATTTTTTGAATTTCAGCTAGGCCATTCCGTAAGAATTTGATCGAAGTTCTAAGTTCAACAACTAACGATATATTTCTGTACTTGTCGTTCATTAAGGGGTTTCTTTTACGAAGAGCATTAGGCTACGACTTCTCGGTATAAATCAATAATTCTTGGTGTAATCACTTTAGATGAAAACCTCTCCTCAAAATCTTTTCTAATGGCTGCGGAATCATAATGACCATAACTTTCAATCATATCAAACATCCTATCAGCCAACTCTTTGGGGCTTTCTGCTTCGGCCAATAAGCCATTGGTATCATTTACTATATCTTCTGGCCCTCCACATGCTGTTGCAATTATTGGCTTTCCACAGGCGATGGCTTCTGTTAAAACATTGCCGAAAGTCTCATGACGGCTTGCCAGCACAAAGCAGGAGCATCGTTGAATGGCCTCTCGGGTTTGTTCCCTGTTCAGCTCACCTAACCAACCAACATTATTCAGTTCTAATTTTTTAGTTTGATCTTTTAAAACCGCTTTTTCAGGGCCTTCCCCAGCGATTAGTAAGCTAAAGGCTTTTGAAGTTTTTGTTTTGGTAAGGGCTACCGCTTCAAGCAAGATGTCTATCCCTTTTTGCGGGACTAACCTGCCAGATGTTAAAAAAATGACCTGTTCTGAGGGGCTTATTTCGATCGGTTTAAAAAACTGTTCATTTGCCAGATTGTGAATGACTGTGGTGTGCTTGTAACCCAATTCATTCAACCTGGTTTCCAGAGGCTTACTAATGGCAATTAAGTTGGAAGCGTTTTTGAGTGGTATGTCAATAATTGGATCAATCTGCTTCTTATTCACAAATTCATCGAATGGAAAAGGGCTCATTCTGGACGTAATCACATAGGGGATTTTGAACTCCTTTGACAAAGCCAGTGCGATGTATCCAGCTGGATAAACTGCCTGAGCGTGTATCACATCTACCTTGCCAAACTGATGCTGAAATTTTATCAGGTTTTTTCTGTTAGCCTGGATAATTCCTTTTTTGTTTCCTTTTAGGAACTTTCTTGTCCAAATGAAGGTGGCAGTGTGGTATTCCCAAAAATTTGATAGAATCCCTTTCTCAGAGGCCTTGTTGAGATTGAGGACTTTTGAAAGATTCCTGATGTGATCTTTTGCCCAAAGTAGATTTGACTCATTTCCCTGGCCCCAGGTACTTACACCAAAGTTGTGCTCTGGATGATTTCTTGCAAGTGCTTCAACTTGTTCTTTGATAAAAATCCCATAAATCGGATTCGATTCTGAAGGATACCAGGAAGGTATGGTGAAGACGTTCAAAGCAAATTGTATTTGTACTTCAATTTATGCTTTTGAAAAGACAGAATCTCCTTAACTCTTTGAATAAGCCCTTTGTTTAAAGTTTGTTGAGGGAGATAATTACTTAGCCATTGCTCATAATCTTCTGAAACTTGAAAATCTTTTAAACCATCAGCATACCTCAAATGATTGTGATAATGAAGGATGTTGATATCATTTAGGTTTCTGGCAGGCTGTTCAATTTTATCATGAAGATGAATGGGATAGTTGTCCTGATGCTTCAATTCTTCAATTTCATCTTGCCTAAAAAACTGAACAGCCGTAGCGCTGAAAACGGACAACTCGATAAAGTAAAACTGTAGGTAATTTATTTTGAATAACCTTTTATCCGCCATTAACTTCTCGAAATTATGAAGCCATGTTTGAAAAAAGTCATTACCAGATTTCTTAACAATCACACTGGGATTGTACAAGGCCCTCATTGCCTCCTGTTCCACTGAACTTTTTACTTCCCAAACTTTTTGATAGTCATCCACTCCACAATGTTCAAAGATCATTTTCCAGAATTTATTGGGCGCTTCGGCCATTAAAAGGCCGGTGTTTCTTCTCTCCTCGGGTTTCACTTTCAGCTTGTTATTGGGTGAAAAAAGTGGATTCACATCATTAAGAACAAGCAGGTCGGTGTCAAGAAAAACCAGGCTGTCAAATTCTTGATCAAATCGATTTTCGAACCAGGAAGCGGTTAAAATCTTATTGGCTAACGGGTAGAATCTGAAGTTGAAATTGAGCTGTTCTTCAATCAGTTCAACATTGAAAGATCGGAGTGTATTCTTAACTGAATTGTCAATATTTCCATTTACCCCGGGGTTTAAAGCAAAAATGGTTGAGCCGCTATTGATGTGACCAAAATATCGAAGACTTGAAGCCAATAGGATGGCTTTTTGTTCCAGATCACCTGGTTCTACGACAAAAATTATCCCCTTGGTCATCAAATGAGCTTTATGCCGTACTTGTGTCTAAGCTTAAATAATTGATAGCAGAACATTGAGTGGACTCTTCGAAATACCGGCTTATTGTATTTTGTGAAAGGCAAAGTTTCCAACAACCATTGATACTCAATCTGGTCAAATGAGAACAAATCCTGCCAGTTGGAGCCATAAAACATTTCGTGATAGTGGAGCAGCTTGATATCGATCCAAATCAACTTATTTTTCAAAACAGTATGGCTATTTAAGGGATAGTTCCATTCATTTTGCAGGATATTCACTTCCTCAGCTAAAAACATTTGCATCGCCGTAACACTAAGAATCATTTGTTCGAAGTAAAACAACTCCAACCCTGACAGCTTAAAAAAACTTTTTTGGGAGCTCAAAAGAACAAAGTTGGCCATAGCTTTTTGAAAATATCCTTCCGTTGACTTGGCAATAATTAGGCCTCCATTAAAATAAGCGTAAAATGACTGCTGCCCATTGAAGTCTGCAACCGTCCATTTTTTATCCTCTTGTATATTTAATGAATCATATATCCACTCCCAGTACCATTTTACTTTTTTATTAGGATTTTGTGCCATGCCATTTGAGTTATCACTTGTTTTTGCTGCAAACAAAAATTCAGAATTTTGGAACAACAGAGTAAAAGGTTTCAATAACACCATGTCAGCATCCATGTAGATTAAGTAATCATAATTCTGCCCTTGTTCACTTTCGATATGAGAGAGTGCATAAAGTTTGTTTGCGAAAACGAAAAATGAATGCTCTCTATTTAGATTCTTAATGATGAGCTGCGCATTGAATCTTTTCAAAGTTTCAACGGTCTTGTTACTTAATTTTTTACCCTTTCTCGGACAAACCACATAAATATCAAGGTCTTGTGGATGCTGACGTCTGATGCTCTTTACGGCCAGCAGGCATTTCTGCTCAAGGTCGTCTGCCTCGATAATTAAAATAACTGCCAATCTCATGATGAGCCATAGATTGCTTTCAAATCTGGCAAAACGTTATCTGAATAACCATCAATCTCAAAGGCCTCTACAATTTGCAAAATCCTCTTTATCTGATCCTTGTCTAATCTCTCCTTCCAAATATTAAGCTGATTTCCAGATTTGATATATTCTAATGAATAAGATTCGGTATAGCGGCTTGGTTTAAAATTTAATGATCCAACCCGTTGAGCTATGGGGCGATCAATCCATTGAAAAATCCTGTCAATTTCCTGGTCATAATTCTCATAGAGATTTTCGTAAGCCACAGTTAACCATTTCTTATTGTTATTTGGATCCTTAAGTGTTGCTAACATATTAAAACACCAATGAGCAGCCAGGTTTTCTTCAGGGGTTTTTATCTGCCGAAGAACGTGTTCATATTTAAGATAGACTTCATTATACCTGAAATCGGTTACTTTAAACTCAGGATGCCTTCGGACTAAATCCCAATACGGCATTTGCATTTGTGACTGCACAACAGCACATGGATGCCTCACTAATAATATTGCTTTGATATTAAATTTCTGGACCAACCATGGCATTAGTTGATTCCCAAAACAGAATTTGAAAATAAAAGATTTGTAGCTTTTAAGATGTGAAAATTTATGGTCTAGATATAAGCCCAATTTGCACACCTCTAGTTTAAAAAGCCGCCGAAAAAATTCCTCCGCTTCTGGCCATTCAGCACCTTCTGGGATGGGTTGCTGATAATAGAAATCCAACTCCCTGATTTCATCGCATTTGCCAACACTCTGCAAGGGAAGCTCTCCATTGGTTAAAAATTTTCCCCTCCAAAGCGGTTCTGTTATAACCGCAGATTCAGGAATCTGATTCAGAATTTCTGCAATCCATGTAGAGCCGCCTCTGTGTTGAGCAAAAACATAAACATTGTCATGAATCACACAATCTGGAAGTTCCGATCTCATTTCACAGAACGGTTCCAGGTAAAAATGAAGCAAGTATCGATGCTTAATTTTCTCCCAGACTGAATACTTGATCAGATAATCATCCATTAAATCAAAGATGCCCTACATTTTTGGATTTTGATAAAATCTGCTTCCTTTTGATGATCATGTCGATGCCAACTGCCACCGTAATTTGCACCTGCTACAATCATGAAAAATTTGTAGTGGAAGCTATTTTGTCGGTTCTTGATCAGTCGTACGAAAATATTCAACTGATTGTGATCGATGATGCTAGCACTGATAATAGCGTCATTGCAATTGAAGGCATCATCACAGACAAGGATTTCAGATTCATTAAGAATAAGAAAAACCAAGGGCTTTGTAAAAACTTCAATAATGCCCTCAAGTATGCCCAAGGCAAATATGTGATTGATTTATCAGCGGATGATGTGCTATTTAACAACCGTATTGAGACGCAAGTTGAATTTTTTGAATTATTGTCAGAAGATTATGGGGTTGTCTTTTCTAATGCTGAATTGATTAATGAGGACGATGGCTTCCAGAAACACTTTTACAAGATAGGTCGAGATAAACTCGCTCTTGAAAAGCCAAATGTTGGAAATGTGTATACTGACTTAATTGGTAAGTTTTTTATTGCAGCCCCTACCATGATGATGAGAAAATCAATGCTTGATGAATTGGGTGGTTATGACGAAACGCTGGCTTACGAAGACTTTGATTTTTGGATAAGGTCATCGAGAAACTGGAAATATGCTTTTCAAGATAAAGTGCTCACAAAAATCCGTGAGACATCAGGGTCATTGTCATCAACCCAATATTTAGCAGGCGATGAACAACTCGCCACAACCTATGAGGTGTGTCGGAAAATTTATGACCTAAATGAGTCCAAAGCCGAAAATGAAGCATTGATAGGAAGGTTAAAATATGAAATTAAGCATGCGGTGATGGCTGAGAAACGAGATGACGCCCAAAATTTTTTGACGCTACTCAAAAAACTCGAACCCACCTCTAAAACTGCCAAATTTTTTGACCAGTTGAACAGGCTAAACCTGCCAACATCATGGCTTCGCAACAGCTTGCAGAAAATTAGGACCTAAATTGAACAATACTGTAAAAGCCATGCTGATGCTTAACCTGGCATCAATTATAACCTCAACCTCTGGCATTCTAGGTAAGTTGATTATTCTTCCAAGCACCATCACAACCTTAGGACGATGTGTCATTGGGGCTTTAGTACTGAGCTTACTGGTATTGGTCCAAAGGCGTAAGTTGTTAATATCAAGCGGTGAATTGAGACTCATTATTATAACGGGAATTTTTCTCGGGGCGCATTGGAGCACCTACTTCTTATCACTGCAGTTGTCCAATGTTTCCATAGGTATTATTTCGTTATTCACGTTTCCGGTCATCACTACATTGATAGAGCCGATTTTAACCTAAAAGCCTTTCGAACGAGTAAACCTGCTCACTTCCCTTCTTGTTGTAATAGGGATAATAATTCTGGTGCCTGAATTCAGCTTCCAGAATTCTTATACAATTGGATTACTAGTTGGCTTAGCATCAGCGGTCTTTTATTCCTTAAGAAATATTTATAGCCGTAAGATCATCCAAAAACACCCCGGAGATGTGATAATGATCTATCAGCTGATCATTTCATCTGTTTTGCTTAGCCCCCTATACTTTTTACTGGATTTCGAAATCACGATGTCCGATTTCAAATATCTTTTGGTTTTAGGGCTTTTTACAACTGTGATTGGCCACACACTTTTTCTTTATTCTTTGAAAAAATTAAGTGCCAGCACTGCCGGGATTTTGTTCAGCTTACAACCTGTTTATGCAATTATTCTCGCCATAATTGTAATTGATGAAATTATAACAAGTAATGTTATTCTAGGTGGCGGGTTAATATTACTGGCAGTAGTGTTCCAAAGTGTTTGGCATACCCAACAGTCAAGAGAATAAAACTATCAGGTTGACAACATTGCCCTACTTTTGCGGCCATGAAAAACCCCTGGAAAAAACTTTCTTCAAAGGATATTTATGAGAATCCCTGGATCAAGATTGAAGAGCATCAGGTAATAAATCCCAAAGGCGGTGAGGGTATTTACGGCAAAGCACATTTTAAAGCCAAAGCAATAGGTATCATCCCGTTAGATGAGAGCAACAATACCTGGCTGGTGGGTCAATACAGGTATACGCTTGATGAGTATTCCTGGGAAATCCCGATGGGGGGTGGTCTGTTGGAAGTTGATATACTTGAATCAGCAAAGAGAGAGCTAAAAGAGGAAACTGGCCTTAAGGCAAAATCTTGGGAGAATATCCTTCGGATACATACCTCCAATAGCGTAACCGATGAAGAAGGCTTCGTTTTCGTTGCAAAAGATTTGACACAAGGAGAACCACATTTCGACCCCACAGAAGACCTCCGGATAAAGAAGTTACCCTTTTCTGAGGCTCTCCGTATGGCAATGGATGGCGAAATAACTGACAGCCTCAGCCTTGCCGGAATTTTCAAAGTGGCGAGAATACTTAAACTTTAATGCAAACCCACGATTACAAGGAGCACTTTAAGCGGAATTTCGATCTCGCTTACCCCGTAATGCTGAGCCAGATTGGCCATGTGATGGTGGGTGTTGCTGATAGTGTGATGGTCGGTCAGCTGGGAGCTGTGCCACTAGCAGCCGTCGCCCTTGGTAGCGGTTTTTTTCATGTTTTGATGCTTTTCGGGATAGGAGTTTCTTATGCAATCACGCCACTTGTAGCAGCCGCTGATGGTGAAAAAAACGCATCAAAAAGTGCGGGTTATCTAAAGCATGCGATTTACGTCAATCTGATTTTGGGTGCAGTACTTGGTGTTGGATTGGCGCTATCAAGCGGTGTGTTGAAGTTTTTCGATCAGGAGCAACAAGTGCTGGACTATGCTATTCCATATATGGCTATCATTTCTTATTCGATTATTCCGATCATGTTGTTCCAAACTTTCAGGCAGTTTGCCGAAGGGCTATCTAGTACAAAACCAGCGATGGTCATTTCTATTGTTGGCAACCTAATCAATGTCGGCCTCAACTATCTACTCATTTTTGGTGAATTCGGTTTCCCTGCATTAGGTGTGAACGGGGCTGCATGGGCTACCTTAATTTCAAGGATTTTAATTGGCGGGGGAATGGCATTATTCGTATTCCAGTCATCAAGGTATCACGAGGTTGTGAGTTTGTTTAATTGGACTGGTGTGCAGTTGAGGAGTAGCATTCAACTATTGAAAATTGGCATCCCCGCTGGATTGCAGTTCATTTTTGAAGCTGGTGCGTTTGCTATGGCTGCAGTTATGATGGGCTGGATCGGAGCGAAACAATTGGCTGCGCATCAAATTGCCCTAAATCTGGCAGCAATCACTTACATGGCCGCTACTGGTATTAGTGCCGCTGCTACAATAAGGGTTGGCAATCAATTGGGCAAAAAAGACATCCCAACCCTAAGGATTGCAGGTAACACCTGTTTTATTATGGTGATCATTTTTATGGGATTAGCAGCAATGATTTTTATTCTGTTCAGGAATTACCTGCCCTCGCTTTATATTGACGACCCTCAGGTGATAGGCTATGCAGCATCGTTGTTGGTTATCGCTGCATTTTTCCAGCTTTCTGATGGTGTGCAGGTAGTAGGCCTGGGAGCATTGAGAGGTTTAGCAGATGTAAAAATGCCAACGCTTTACACACTTTTCGCCTACTGGATGATGGCGTTGCCAGTGGGATATTTTTTGGGTATACGTATTTGTTTCGGCGCCGAAGGCATTTGGATTGGGCTTTTAGTTGGCTTGTCCATTTCAGCGGTGATGCAGTTTTGGAGATTTAGGAAGTTGACAGAAAGACTGCAATAGTAAGGAAAATGAGCTAAATGCAGAATGGACACATGGAATCACGTATAATAGTTATTATTTGGTTATAAAAGAGTTCAAACTAGGGCTATTCCACTGGTCTGACACTATTTGAGGCACTCTTTAATAAATAAGGGCAAATTTTGAATGTCTGAATACTCATGAAACGATCCTTCATGAACTACATAAACATATCTATCAACATCCAGTTTTTTAAAATCGATTAAAAACTTCGAATAAGTTTCCCATAAAAACTTATCAGAGGAGTATAATTCATACTTAGTACTTAATCGTTTAAACTTCCGCCTTCTTTTCTTAAAGAGAAACATTTTTCTCATCCAATTTTGACTGCGAAGTTTTTCCACACGTAATCGTAATTGTTTCTTGAGTCTTTCTCTGTCTGTTACAAATAAGACTATTAAAACGTCACCTCTTAATCGACCCGTTAGTCGATTCAATTTACTTTCACGCCAACTTAAAAGATCAAGTTCGATTAGAAGATTTTCATCCCACTGATCAGGAAAGCTTACTGACAGGCTCCAATCTGAATCTGTAAACCCATCAATTGATGGTAATACTGACTTACCGAGTATTAAACTTTTGCGAAAATGCGATTTCCCATTACACGAGGGTCCGATTAGAATGATAGTTCTCATAGCCCACTCCAACTCTCAACTTGCTCACCCTCTGCCTTCTTAACCTCAACCGGAATACCAGTTAAGTGTGCTATGCCAGAAATTCGTTCGATTTTATCCGGGCCATCAGCAGCGAGGATGTTGACATTTACACCTTTTGCTTGTTTTGCAGTTTCAAGGCCGGAGTGTTGGTGGCCCCAACCATGCGGCATGGCGACAGTTCCAGGCATCAGGTCGTTTGAAACCCTTATAGGTAATCTCACCTTGCCGGTTTCAGAAGAGACATCCACCATGTCGTAATCTTCTAAGCCGTTATCGCTAGCATCAAGTTCATGCATGTAGAGGTAGTTTGTTTTGCTTTCCCCGCCAAGGAATCGCTCATGGTTATGCGTCCAGGAGTTGTGGGTAGTGACGGCCCTTTTCGTGATCAATCTTAGCTTATCTTTCTGCGAAATCAATTTTTCAAATGATTGGTCTAGATCATTTGTGGCCTCGATCAGCTGAGTTGGGGCTAGATCAACTTTACCGCTTTTTGTGAAAACACGTTTGCCCAAAAAGGGCTCTGTCTTCTTTCCATTGTCAGCAAAACCATGAGGTGATTTGAGCAAAGTCTTAAAACTTTTTTGACGGGTTAGCCTTAAAAGCCCATTTAGGTAAGACTCCTGAGGTATACCCTTGATTTTCTTCTTTTGGACTTTACTGTGATATGATTTGGTGAGGTCAAAAAACCATTGTGCTACAACAGAATCAAAAATATTGGTGCCGCTTGCTTTGGCAAGATCAAGGTAAATCGATGCTTCGTCACGCTGTTCACCTTCTGGCTCTACTACCGCCTTTGTGGCCTGTAAATAAGGTTTGGATTGCAGCCCCAACATTAACGGAAATATAAACGGCAGGTCAGGTCGCTGCAGCGGGTCAGTGCAGGGCAATACATAATCGGCAACTGCGCAACTCTCGCTCATCTGGATGTCGAGGCATACCAATAAATCCAGTGACTCGAATGCTTTTTTGAGCTTTTCGGAGTTCGCCATAGTGATCAATGGGTTGCCACCGGTGATGAACATGCCGCGGATTTGTTTTTCCCCTGGGGTCAATATTTCATCAGCCAAAACTCCACCTGGAAAGGCATCATTTACTGACCCAAAATCCCCAATCCTCGATCGGTCATTCCGCATCAATACACCATTTTTTACACCAAATTTTGGGAAGTCAATCACTCCTTTTCCAACAAGTGTCCCGCCTTTTTTATCCAAATTGCCTGATACGGCATTGATCACTTCCTGAATCCAAAAAGCGAGGGAGCCATGGCCACCCATATTCACGCCAGTAGAGCAGTAGAGTGCTGCGCCATTTGCCTGGTGATAGCTCTCCACCATTTCTCTCAGCTTTTCTGGAGCAATGCCTGTAACAACCTCAGTTTTTTCTGGTGGCCATTGATTGGCAAGGTCAACTATCTGGTCCAGGCCAGTCATGTGTTGACCAACTTTTTCTTGATCAATGCCACCAATCGATAGGAGGTGCTGTAAAAATGATAGGTAAAAGAAAACGTCTGAACCTGGCTTTATAAAGATGTGCTCCCCGGCAACTTTGGCAGTTTCCGTTTTTCGAGGATCAACAACGAATATGGATCCACCCCTTTTTTCGATTTCTTTCAGCCGTTTAATTGGGTTTGAAACCTGTAAAAAAGACCACTTAGAAACAGTGGGGTTAGCGCCGACTATAATCAAACATTCAATGTGGTCAAGATCTGGGTAAGTAAGTGTAAATGGAAAACCATAGACCTGTCGGGAAACCGCAAATTTGTTGGAACAATCCTGGGTTGCCGAAGAATACATGCTTTTGGACTTGAGGCCAGTCATAAATCCTTGAGCGAAAACCGGGTGCAATACTCCAAAACCCGCAGCAGTGCCCACGTACATTCCAATCGAGTCGTTGGAGTAGTCCTTTCTGATCCGCTTTACCTTGTCCCCAATTTCGGAAAGTGCTTGTTCCCAACTAATCCTGACATGCTTCCCATCCACTTTTTTCATGGGGTATTTTAACCTGTCAGGTCGGGAGTAAAGCTCATGCTGCTTGAGGCCTTTGACACAGCTAAATCCATCAGTTGCAACATGGTTCTTGTCCGGCCTGATCTCCACCACTTTACCATATTGCACATCTACCTCAAGGCCACAAAGTGCCTCGCAAATTCTGCAAAATGTGTATTTGGTTTCTTTAGTTTCCATAGAGCCCCTAAAGATAACTGGGTATCTATGAAATTAAATCTATAAGGATATTAGGACAGGTTAGAAGAACTCCTTCATCCGCTCAAAGAAACCTTTTTCAGCATTTGTCGGTTTTGGCTGAAAATTAGGCGAATCACGGAGGCCTTCAAGGATATCCCTTTCATCAGATGATAATTGTTTGGGTGTCCAAACATTTACATGGATCAGTTGATCACCTTTGTCAAAGCCATTGATATCGCGGATACCTTTGCCCCTCAACCTTAATATTTTTCCACTTTGAGTGCCCGGTTCAATTTTAATCCGAACCTTACCATCAATTGTTGGCACCTCAGGGTTGCAACCAAGAGATGCCTCAACAAAACTCACATATAGATCATGAACAACATTATTGCCGTCACGCTTTAGGTATTCATGCTCTTTCTCTTCAACCAGGATAAGTAAGTCACCAGCTACACCACCACCGGGGGCTTCATTGCCTTTGCCAGACATCGAAAGTTGCATGCCTTCAGCAACGCCAGCAGGTATTTTTATTGAAATGACTTCTTCTTTCGATTTAAGGCCTGAACCATCAACACCAGGAGGTCTTTCGTCGATCAACTGCCCTGCGCCACCGCAAGTATGGCAAGTTGATGCAGACATCATTTGACCAAGCATGGTGTTGACCACCTTCTTCATTTGACCAGTGCCCTGGCAAACGTGGCAGGTTTTGAAGGTAACACCATCAGCAGCCATCATTCGGTTAACCTTGATTTTTTTCTCGACCCCGTTGGCTATTTCTTCAAGCGTGAGTTTTACCCGAATGCGTAGATTAGAACCTTTTCGGCGTCTGGTACCACCGCCACGGCCACCAAAGAAGCTTTCGAAGCCACCTCCTCCGCCACCTCCGAATATATCGCCGAAGTGGGAGAATATGTCTTCCATGTTCATTCCACCACCGCCAAAGCCGCCAGCACCTCTCAGGCCATCATGTCCATAACGGTCATACTGAGCTTTTTTCTGATCATTGCTCAAGACCTCATAAGCCTCAGCCGCTTCTTTAAATTTTTCTTCGGCTTCAGGGTTGTCAGGGTTTTTGTCAGGATGGTATTTAATGGCAACCTTCCGGTAGGCCTTTTTTATCTCATCTTGAGCGGCTCCTTTGCTAACTCCCAATACATCGTAATAATCTCTTTTGGCCATCTTATGATCCCGTTACCACTTTTGCAAAACGCACTACTTTTTCATTCAGGGTATAACCCTTCTCCACAACATCAACAATTTTACCTTTTAACTTTTCTTCTGGAGCCGGTATCTGGGTTATCGCCTCATGTTGTTCATCATCGAAGTCATCTCCGGGTTTGGTGCCAATTGGTTTCACCCCCTTCTGCTCCAATATTTTGATAAACTTTTGATAAACGAGGTCCAAACCTTCTTTGGCTGTTGCACTGTCTTGCTTATCCTCGCTGGCTTTAATTGCTCTTTCAAAGTCATCTACCACTGGTAATAAGTCAACAACCAGGCTTTCATTGGCCGTACTTACTAAATCCAATTTTTCTTTAGCAGTCCTTCTCCTGAAATTGTCGAATTCAGAATATAACCTAAGGTATTTGTCTTTTTGCTCCTCTATTTCAGCCTCAAGCGAAACTTCTTCCTGAGTTTCTTCTTTCTCACCTTCCCCTGAATTGCCTTCGGTATTTTCTGCTACCTTCTGCTCTTTTTCCAGCACTTCAGCTTGTCCGTTATCTTTCGCTTTCTTTTTATTTTTCTTAGCCATTGAATTTTATCTTAAAAACTGCTCCGCAATTAACAATAATGTTGCCATGACACTATGGGCTGACAAGTTGGCATTTGGGAGATTTATCCACATTGATTAATTGGAATAATCGACAGGATATGGCCGTTCAGGAATTCAAAATTTGCCAAATTTCATCCTTCAGCTCCGTTAAGCCTGTTTGTGTAATACTTGAAATAAAAACAGATACAATCTCATCAGGAAGCTCCTTTTTGATTTCTAGGGTCAACTCCTCATCAAGCATATCAGATTTGGAGATTGCCAGTAACCTGGGTTTGTCCAGAAGTTCAGGATTGTAGCGCTCAAGCTCTTTGGACAATGTGTGATATTCTTTTTTGATGTCATCTGCATCTGCCGGGATGATAAATAGCAATAAGGAATTCCGTTCTATATGTCTTAAAAAACGAATTCCAAGCCCTTTTCCCTCGGATGCACCTTCAATTATCCCGGGAATGTCAGCCATAACAAACGATTTATGATCACGATAAGAAACGACACCGAGGTTGGGGGTCAATGTCGTAAACGGGTAATCAGCAATCTCTGGCTTTGCAGCAGAAACAACAGAGAGCAGGGTGGATTTACCAGCATTCGGGAAGCCAACAAGACCAACATCTGCCAGGATTTTCAATTCCAGAACGAACCAATCTTCCTCTGATGGTTCACCCGGTTGTGCATGCCTCGGGGCCTGGTTGGTCGGGGTTTTAAAATGAACATTACCTAACCCCCCTCTTCCGCCATTTATGAGGATCTTTTCCTCACCGTCTTCAACTATTTCAAGAATTTGCTTTGACGTTTCTGCATGTTTGGCTACGGTGCCCAAAGGCACCTCAAGAATTATATCCTGGCCTTGTGCACCTGATCTCTGGCCACCTTCACCGGGTTTGCCGTTATCACCATGAATATGTTTTCGGTACCTAAGGTGAAGAAGTGTCCAGAGTTGTTTATTGCCTTTTAGGATTATATGTCCACCCCTGCCCCCATTACCCCCGTCAGGGCCACCTTTCTCCACAAACTTTTCTCTTCTGAAATGGGCAGATCCAGCTCCACCTGCACCTGAGCGACAGAATATTCTAACGTGGTCAATGAAATTTGAAGAGGGCATTCAGAAAAATATTATTGAAGTGCAAAAATGCTATCATTAGCGGGTTTATCAAGAACCTTAAATTTCTTAAATTCATTCAATGAACAAACTGATTCTGGTAAGAGTTATTTGTATTTTGATATTGGTCTCTTTTGGGTGTTCCAATACTTCTTCATATGAAGATGATCAGAGAAAAACTGCATTTAGAAAGGCATTCAAAGAGTTTTCGAATGAGCAAGCAGAAAAATACGCTTCATTTGATTCAGGTACTGATGGATACCAGACATTGTTCGACAACATTGCTGATACTACTCTAGGTTCTGATTCGGTAAAAAGGCGGGCTGTCGCAAATTTTATGGAGCTTGAGGGTAAAAAAATGGAAAGATTATCAGAGCTTATTGAAATACAATTCAAAAAAACCAGGGATTTCGATTTCAAGAAAATGCAGGATTCTTTGTTCAGGGAACTTGAGGTTCATCCATTTATAGTTCAACTCTACAAATCTTCCAGAAACGATGACCGACGAAAATATATGGAGGAGGTGATGATGCCGAAGTTGCAAGCACTGCTTAAGAAATACAATATTGATTCTGCCGAATTTAGAGAGGTGATGGAATTTTATAAAACGTACCAATAGACTTAAAGCAAATCCACTTCCTTTACGATCTGAGTAAAAATTTCATCTATTGTCCCAACACCGTTTATTGAATGGAATTTATTCTGACCTTCATAATATTTTGCAACTGGTAGGGTCTCGTCTTGATAAACTCTAATGCGGTTGTCAATTTTGGATTCATCCTGATCATCCACTCTCCCGCTAGTGAGCGCCCTCAATTTGATTCGTTTTTTCAATTCTTTTTCAGGAACCTCAAGGGCGATCATGCCATTGATTGCATCACCAATTTTATCCATTAAACCGTCCAATGCTTCAGCCTGTGCTACCGTCCTGGGGAAACCGTCAAAAATATATCCGTGGGTATCCGGGGTTGCCTTAATCTTATCCTCAACCATATCTATTACCAGTGAGTCTGGCACCAGATTTCCTTCATCCATGAACTTTTTGGCCTGTTTGCCCAAATCTGTACCCTCTCCTAAGTGCTTTCTAAAAAGGTCACCTGTCGAGATATGGGTCAACTGGTATTTTTCAATAATTTTTTCGCTTTGCGTTCCCTTTCCTGCGCCTGGAGGGCCAAACAGTACAATATTTAACATGTGATTCAAATTTACAGCGAATATAAAGGGTTAACTCTAAAAGGAGGCCCGAGAGAACAGCACTGTTTGCCCTAATAATCGTAAATTTAATAAAACAACAAATTCAGAAATGTGCTATTTGTTTAATGATTTTAAAGGCTGGAAAAAGTATTGCCAAGAAAAGAATGTAAGCCTGTTTCATTCGGTTGTGGAATATGAAATGGAACAAAGGGGCAAAAAGGAAGATGCAATTTGGGATGGTCTCCAGAGTGCCTATGAAGTGATGAAAGATGCGGTTAAGACTGGCCTGACCGAGGAGATGAAGTCTCGTTCGGGCATGATAAATGATGGAGCCAAAAAGGTCTACAACTGCGACACTGTAGTTTTGTCAAAAGAATTTCAAACCTTGATTTCCCGGGCCTTAGCGGCCAAAGAAGTAAATTCATGTATGGGTAGGGTGGTAGCAGCCCCAACTGCTGGTGCCTCTGGTATTTTACCGGGAACAATGGTCACCCTTCAAGAAATCCATAAGCTTGATGACAGGTCGATACTAGAGGGCCTTTTAATCGGTGCTGGTATCGCATTAATCATTGAACAAAAGGCTTCACTTGCGGGGGCTGTGGGAGGATGTCAGGCGGAAACCGGAAGCGCTGCGGCAATGGCCTCAGGAGCAATAGTTCATTGCCTGGGAGGCAATATTGATCAGGTATTCAACGCAGTTGCAGTTACCATCCAATGTATGTTAGGGCTGGTTTGTGATCCTGTGGCTGGTTTGGTTGAAGTGCCTTGCGTGGTCCGAAATGCCAGTGCCGCAGCCATTGCCAATTCTTCTGCTCAGATAGCCCTTGCTACCGTGGATTCTGTTATACCGGTTGATGAATGCGTTGAAGCCATGGGCGAGATTGGCCAAAGTATGGAAGACCGCTACAAAGAAACTGCAATGGGAGGCCTGGCCGCAACCCTTACAGGTCAAGATATTTCGAAACGGGTATTGATCAGTGATATTGAAGTGCTACCTGATGAGGGTTAATATCTCATAATATCTGAAAGCGTAGAATGCACATATCCTATCTCAGCCTTGCTCACAGTGCCAACTTTATCAACCAATCTATCTTTGGAAATTGACCTGATATGAAAAGTGAGTACTTCCGAGACATGCTTTAACCCATTTCGCATATCGGGTTCCAAAATCAGGTTACCTTTATAATTTTTGATTTTTGTTGTTAAAGGACAGGCTATCACCACTTTCAGGTGGGTATTTAATAAGTTTCCGCTGATGATTAAAATGGGTCTTCTACCAGCCTGTTCACTGCCTTTAACTGGATTTAGGTCGGCATACCAAATTTCACCCTGCCTCATCATCTATCTGGCTTGCATAATACTCCATGCCTTCTTCGGCTACCATCATTATCTCTTCATCTTGGCCAAGTTGGCGATATGATTTCGCATATTCCATTCTGTTCAGTTGATCCAGATAGAGCCTCAGGGCTTTTTCGATGATCTTGTTCTTGGGAATGGAAAGCTCACTGGCTTTTTGTGAAAGCTGAGTGAGCAGATCATCAGGAAGGGTGCTTGTGAATGTAGTCATAATATATTCATACTTACAAACACAAATATAAATATATTTATATAGACATTGTAACTTGATTAATTCTGAAGGCTCATTACCCGTTGCAAATCATCGGGAGTATCGATGCTGTGGCTATCCTCCATTGTTTCAAAGATGTCGATTTCAAAGCCGTTTTCAAGCCAGCGCAACTGCTCTAATGATTCTGCCAATTCCAAATTTGATGGAGGTAGCTTGGTGATCCGGTTTAAAATATCCACACGATAAGCATAGATACCAATGTGCTTGTTGAATTTTTGAATAGTGTTGTGATTCTTAAAGTGGGGTAAGGGGGCTCTGCTGAAGTAGAGTGCCCTACCATCTTTATCAACAGTAACCTTAATCGTATTCGGATTATTAAATAATGCCTTCTCTGCTTCCTTTTTGATTAGGGTGGCCAGCTTAGTTTCTTGACTCAAGTTTTTTCCTAATAAATCGATTTGTGTCGGGGAAATGAAGGGTTCATCTCCTTGTATGTTTATTACGAAGTTGAACTTTTCATTCAGCAACTCAACTACTTCAGCACATCGTTCGGTCCCATTCTGATGATTGGGGGAAGTCATCATGGCAATGCCGCCGTGTTTTTTGATTTCATCGAATATTCGTGTGTCATCGGTGGCTACTACCAAATCTGATAAACAGGTTGCCTTTGAGGCTTGTTCATAAACCCGCCTGATCATGGATTTGCCAGCAATATCTATTAATGGCTTTCCTGGAAATCTTAAAGAGGCATATCTGGATGGGATTATCCCCAGAATTCTCATGAGTCAGATTTTATCTCTTTTACTTTCAAAGAGGTGCCCTCTTCACTAATAACTTCTATTTGGGCATCTTTCAAAATATAATCTCCGCGGGTAAACGCATCATAAACATTATCATCAATCATTACTTTACCACTTGGTCTCAGGTTAGTATATGCCTGACCTGATTTTCCCAATAGAGATTCTTTTCTAAAGCTGGCAGCACTGAAGCCATCATCTTTATTCTGAACATCATGTAATGCAACTCGTTTGAAAGCTTTTGAATCGGTCAACCTCACACCCCCGACAAAAATCACAATAAAGGAACCCATTAACCCAGCAAGCGTTGTTGAGATGGCAATAAAGATTTCTTCAGCGCCCACGAATGAAAAATCGAATGCATCATTGTTTAGCATCACAAGTACCAATGACCCTATGGTAAGAATGATCCCGGAAATTCCTGCAACACCAAATCCTGGTATTACAAAAATTTCGGCTGCGATGAGCGCAATGCCGACAAAAAAGGCAGCCATCTCCCAGTTCTCAGCCAACCCGTTCAGGTAATGTGGAATGAAATAGAGGATCAGAGCAATTAGGGCCGCAGCCAGCGGAAACCCAACACCGGGTGTCTGAAGTTCAAAATAGATTCCACCAAGGATCATCAAAATGAGAATACCACTAATGAAAGGGTTCAAAAAGAAGGCGATAACCCTATTGGTTGAACTCAATTGGTACTCAATAAGCTCATAATCAGTGATGCCATTGCGCTCAAGGATTTCATCAATGTTTCTAACCTGTGCTTCACAAAAGCCATATTTAATAGCCTCGGAGGTAGAAAAAGTAATCACGCTGCCCTCTGATGAAATACTATCGACTTCGAGTGTTTCATCTACCATAGCCTCTGCAATCCTGGGATCTCGGCCTTTCGCTTCAGCGGTCGACCGCATAATGGACCGCATGTACGATTGATATTTATCTGGCGCTGCCTGGCCATCAGGGGTCACGACAGTTGCAGCTCCTATGCTGGCACCCGATGTCATGTATATGCTGTCGCAAGCAATGGAGATCAGAGCGCCTGCACTGGCGGCATCTTTATTAATGAAAACAACTATTGGTGTTTCAAAATCCAGTATTGCTGTCCTGATGTCGTCAGCATCATTTACAGCGCCACCATATGTGTCCATTTCTATGACCACAAAGTCTGCATCAACCTCTACAGCCTCTGCCAAAGCCAATTCTACATAGTGGTTCATTCGAGGGTCGATCTCAGCTTTGATCTCCATAACAAAGACCTTGGTCGCAACATCATCAGTTTGAGCAAAAACGAAAATGGTCGAGAGAATCAAAAAAGTTACAAAAATGGCTTTGATCATAGATTTGAAGTCTTTGAAAAACAAATTTAGTATTTAAAGTCGCATGCGATTGTAAATTAAATGAACGAATTCAATACAAGTCAGTTAGCCGCCATACGATCTATGCCTTATTCGTTATTTTTGATCTCTTGGCTGATTTTACCGTATACCACGATTAATTCATTATCAAACAGAATAATACATATATGAAATTAGTTGCCGTTGCAATTCTCGGGGCTTTGCTTTATTTCGGATTTACAGAGGTACAACCCGTTATCGCATCTCTTACCTCCGCTGATACAACCAACATTGTACCGCTTGATAAACACAAGAAAGAATCATTAGTTGTTGCCAGTTTATTAGGCCAATATCATTACAGAAAAACTACTTTAAACGACTCACTGTCATCGGTCATATTCGATGATTATATCTTATCTCTCGATCATAACAAATCTTATTTCTTAAAAAGTGACATTGACTATTTTGAGAAGTATAGGTATGAACTTGATAACGGTTTGCAGACCGGAGATGTGGAAGTACCCTTTCAGATTTTTAGAATTTACAGGGAAAGGCTATATGAACGGATTGAAAACATTTTCGCCCTTCTTGAATCAGAAATTGACTTTACTCAAGACGAGTTCTATGAGGTGAACAATGACAACCAGGAATGGGCTACAACAAGAGAAGAACTGGATGATCATTGGAGAAAAATTATCAAGAGCCAGGCATTGAGCTTAAAACTAGGGGGTAAAGATTGGGACGGAATAAAAGAAACACTCTACAATAGATATGAGCGCTATGGAAAATACATCAGCAAATACAAGAGCGACGATGTTTTCCAAATTTTCATGAACTCATTTTCGGAAACATTTGACCCGCACACAAACTATTTCTCACCAAAAACTTCCGAAGATTTCAAAATAAATATGAGCTTATCCCTGGAAGGAATTGGGGCCAGGCTGAATAACCCCGATGACTATGTGACGATTGTTGAAATAGTACCAGGAGGCCCTGCTGCGAAAAGCAAGCAATTGTTTAAGGATGACCGCATTATTGGTGTTGCTCAAGCTGATGAAGAGTTTGTAGATATTTTTGGTTGGAGAACGGAAGATGCTGTGGAACTCATTAGGGGCGCAAAGGGTACAACTGTGCGCTTACAAATCCTTCCTGGAGATGCCCCAATAGCCTCAGAGCCAAAAGTAGTTTCTCTTGTGAGGGAAAAAATCAAACTAGAGGATCAATCAGCTAAAAAGCAAATTGTACCCATTACTAAAAACAATGAAACGTATCGGTTGGGCATTATCAAAATCCCATCATTTTATATTGATTTCGAGGCCGCACAAAAAGGAGACCCCAATTACAAGAGTACCACAAGAGATGTGAAGAAATTGGTTCAGGAGCTAAACGATGAGGGTGTAGATGGCATTATGATAGATCTTCGCTACAACGGCGGTGGGTCGTTGCAGGAAGCAACCGAATTAACGGGGCTGTTTATTCCACAGGGGCCAGTTGTTCAGGTAAGAGACACTAAAGGTCAGGTAGATGTTGAGAGAGATAGGGACAGGGCTGTTTATTACGATGGGCCCTTGGCTGTTATGGTAAATCGATTTAGCGCATCAGCATCAGAGATATTTTCCGGAGCCATACAGGATTACAAAAGAGGGCTCATTATAGGTGAAACAACATATGGTAAGGGTAGTGTTCAACAATTGGTAAACCTTGACCAGTTTTTAAATGGTGGCGATGAGAAATTAGGCCAGTTGAAACTGACTTTGGCAAAATATTACAGGATAACCGGAAGTAGCACCCAAAATATTGGCGTTACGCCGGACATTGAATTTCCAAGTTTTGTTGACACAGAACAATACGGTGAAGGATCCTTACCAAGTGCACTACCGTGGGATCAAATTAAATCCACTTACTACAATGCCTCCAATTATGTGTCACCTGAAATGGTGGCTAATTTAAAGGAGCTTTTCAAGGATAGGTTACGTACTGACGCCCAACTGAAAGATTATATTAATGAGCAGCAAGAGGCTCAGAAAATCAGAAACAGGGAAAAAATATCCTTGAACTACGAAAAACGGAAGCAAGAACTTGATGAATTGGAAGCAAGACGAAAAGACCGAAAAAGCGATGACCTGAGTACGACCATTGACTCATCAGAAGTTGATAACGATGACGATGAGAAAGAAGCTTTGGAAAGGGATGTGCTGCTGAAAGAGGGGCTAATGTTATTAGCAGAACTCGCTAATGAAAAAGTGAAACAATAAGGGTTCAATTATTTAAAACTTTTTCTCTTCTTAATAATTCCTATTTTAGGAATTCACAATCAACTGAGAATTTGGATTTCATATTTGAGTATAAGGAATTTATAGCCATACTGATAGGGTTTCTGATCGTTACGCTGGCAGCCGAACGAATTGCCGCATTTTTTCAAAAATTCAACCTTCCCCTCATTACAGGGCTGATCATAGCAGGAATCGTGGCAGGGCCTTTTATCCTGCACCTAATCCCTGCTGAAACAACTGGCTCTCTGAGATTTATTTATGATACTTCCCTGGCATTTATCGCTTTTGCAGCAGGCTCTGAACTTTATTTGAAAGATTTGAGAAGCCGGTTGCATTCAATTCAAGTCAATGCTTTTGTGCAAACTGGCATTACAGTAGGAATTTTCTTAATTGCCTTTTTTGTGGCCAGGCCACATATCCCATTTATCGCTAAGACATCTTTTACTCAGGTATTGATTGCAGCATTGTTCACTGGTTTGATTTTTTCCACCAGATCGATGGCATCCGCTATGGCAGTTATCAGCGAAACCAAGGCAAAAGGGCCTTTTACCCAGAGCCTTATCGGGATATCTGTACTGAAGGAATCACTGGTCACCATTTCTTTTTCGGTGTTACTGGCAGTGTCCAAAACGCTGCTCACAGGTGGCGACTTGGGGCTAATGTCTCTAGTGGCGGTGTTGATTGATTTGGCATTGGCCATTGCTTTCGGAATTGGATTGGCTAAAATATTGGAGCTGGTTCATAAATTCATCGGTTATCAATCGCTGAGATATGGTGTCATCTTACTGATAGGGTTTCTTGTGTATCAGTTTGCCCCTTTTCTGGAGCATTCTAGTGAGTCATCTTTTGGTTTTAAGATTTCTGTAGAGCCATTGATAATGTGTATTGCTTGTGGTTTTTACCTGGCAAACTATACCAAGTACCGCTCAGACTTTCTGAAGTTTATTAAAGACTCTGCGGGTTACGTATTTATCATCTTTTTCTTTTACGTAGGCATTGGGGTTAGGCTGGATGTGCTATCCAACGTATGGCTGATTGCTGTAATTTTCTTCGGAGTGAGACTATTGTCCCTTGCAGTTGGGGCTTTTGTATCTGGTATAATGACCAAAGACCCTAAGCCGTTTTATCAGATCGGTTGGATGGCCTATATCACTCAAGCAAGCTTTGGTATCGGATTATCGACAATTTTAATGAATGAGTTTCCTGATTGGGGCCAGCAATTAGGCACTATCATCATTGCGGGGGTTGTTTATAGCCAGTTGATTGGACCTATTTTATTCAAGAAAGTGCTGTCGTTGTTAAAAGAGCAACATGTGAAAGCCAAACATGAGCCGGACGGACATGACAAAGATGCCCTCATCATAGGCTTTGAGGGTATGTCGGTGGCTTTGGCCAGGCAATTGATCGATAAAGGTTGGAATGTGTCAATAGCCACATTTAAGCAATCAGGCAGTTTCCAGGAACCAGAAGGAATAAAAATCCATCACCTGAAAAGCCTTGATAGAGATGCATTAGCCGAACTTGGCGGCGATGAGGCTGAGGCAATAGTCTCAATGCTATCTGATGAAGAAAATCTTAAAGTTTGCGAAATAGCCTACGAAGATTTTGGAACAGAAGATTTGATTGTGCGAATGACAGACCGACAATACCATGAGCAATACCAATCTTTCGGTGCCAGGGCTGTTGACCCTAACACAGCAATGGTGAATTTACTTGAGCATTTTGTGAGATCGCCGCAGGCCACATCGCTTTTACTTGGCCTTGAAGGTGACCAGGATACCCGTGACATACGGCTGCGTAACCCCAACCTGCATGGCATTGCTTTGAGGGATTTGAGGTTGCCAGCTGATGTAATCATTCTATCCGTGAAACGCGGTGGTCATACGATCATTTCTCATGGCTATACCCGGCTCAGAAGGGGGGATATTATCACAATGGTTGGCACAATCAAGAGCTTGAACGATACGGCTAATAAGTTTGAAGGATAGTTTGATTATTCGATTAAAACCCTGGAATTTAAGAAAGGCAACTCTTCTGATTTAATAAAATAAACACCACGCGGCAATTTATTTTTTTGAACCCACTGGTATGAAACCGAACCATTCTCTGAGGATATTGAAATGTTATCAATTTCCTGACCTACTTGATTATACAACTTGAAGTTTAGTTGCTTATTTACCATTCCCTGCATTCTGATATTTATCGTCTGACCATTCGCGGGGTTAGGAGCAATTAATATTGATGGTACTCTCTCTTCATTCAGATATACACCTTTCCACGAGAAAGTCTCAGAGGTACCGTCATAGTCGGTTTGTTTAAGCCTGTAATAGTTCCAACCCAATGATGGTAAATAATCTTTGAAACTATACTCCCTTATATTGGATGTTGTGCCATTTCCAGGCATCTGGGTTAACACTTCTGTGTATTCTAAATCTGTAGATTTTTCTATCGTAAAAAAGTCGTTGTTAAGTTCTGTAGCTGTTTTCCAAATTAACTCTATCGTCCCATTAACTTCCTTAACCTCGAACGATAATAATTCGATCGGTAAAGGGCTTGAACTGCTTGCAAGCGCCCAGGGAGAAAAGGTAGTAACCCCAGGTACTGTGGCACTATTGGCACCACTTGACTGGCCTGGCAATGCTTGTTCCCAATCATCACCATTCCACCTTTGAGCCTGCAAATTTGTTATCCCGCCAACTTCAGCTGTTGAAGCAGTGAAAGTGACGGTTATTGTGGGACCAGACCCATAGCTACTACCAATATCCCAAAACCTATCAACAGTTTGAGCGCTATTGTCTTCCCCTTCATTGTCGTCAACATTGTCGACCCCGGCCGGGAATGGTGTATTATCAGGAGCGGTATCATAAGTACTTGCTGAAATTGTTCCCCCAGCATCCCCACCAGCAGCGGTGATGTTGAAAACCAATGGTATATAGTTGGACGCATCCTCACCCCATGCGAAGGTGTGTGTACCAGTTGATGTGCCCATTACCCATGAAATAGGATTGTCATCATAAATCCACCCGTTGGTTCTTGCAATAGCCCCACCTGCGGTATTTGTAATTGACAAAATATTGCCACTTAGGTTAACACCTCCATTGGTAAGTGTTAAATTATTCGATATCGTTAGGCCATTGTTGATGATGATATCACCACCAGAATTATTTACGGTGGCATTGTAAAGCGTTAGAGTACTTGATGTTATTACGTTTTGCGAGGTAGTTCCACTAAAAGTTACGGTATTTGTACCAGGCGTCAGGGTAGTTGAGGCCCCTAAGGTCCAATCGTCATTGATTGTGATGTTACCACCTAATGTTTTGGCACCAGAACCTGTTAATTGTAAAATATCATAGGTGGTCGCCCTGATAGTCTGAGCACCGCTACGTTGATAATTTACAGTGTTTCCAGCTGCAGTAGCGGTAAAGGTCGTTACTGTTATAGTGCTTCCAGAATAATTAAATGTGTCACTAGCACCTTGAATAAATGATCCAGCTCCGGCCAATGCCCCAGCTGCAGTGTTATTCATAGTAACTGTACCATCATTGTTAAAATCTGAGGCATCGTTCATTGTTAATACACCTCCTGTGCCAATAGTAATTGTGCCAGTATTGGTGAATGATGTATTGTTAGATAGCGTTACGTCATCAGTAATTGTGATTGTTGCACTATTGTTTAGTGCCGCAGATTGAACAAAAGTTTCATCTATCGTAACATCATCAGTGATTGTAGTGGTTCCACTACCTGACATGGTAATGGTTGTGGCAACGCCTAATGAAGAATTAGTTATAATCAGATCACCAATAGAAATGGTTCCATTATTGGTAAAAGTGTGGCTGGTATTATCTGTAAATGAAATTGAAGCACCATTATTCACTCCGTTTGTTATAGTTCCGCCATTATCAACCTGTAAACCACCTGTCTTAAAAAGACCCAATGCGAAGTTACCTCCGTAAGTAAGAGTTCCAGTATTTTGAATTTCCAGGCCTGCCGCTTGAGCCGCAGCGGTTATTGTTACGTTATCGCCATCCCCAATAACTACTTCGGTGTTGTCGTCCGGTGAACAATCACATGAAGCTCCACCTAATGCGCTTGCAGACCACGTAGCATCACTTGCCGTAGCATCATTCCAATTTCCCGTTTTTCTTGAAAAAAGAGTATTGGTCACGGCAATATTGTCCATCGTAAAAATGTCGTTCGCCGCATTTGTAAAAGCTCTCATTACAATTCGAATTTCATCCCCATTAAGTGCAGGACTTATCCCCGTAGAGCCGACACTTCCCAGCGTGGCAGTATGAAATAATGTTTCACTACCAAATCCCGAACCTTCATCCAGTTGGTAATATAGCTCCATGTAATCTCCAGCTTCGGTACCAACACTTCCTGTCTCAACGTAAATTTTAACATCTACAAATGAGGATATATCAATGTCCGGTGACGTCCAAACTCCCTCACTTCCTGTGCCTCCAGTGCAAAATGCGCAGGCTACACCTGCTTGAAAATATCTTGCCCCGAAAAGTGATTGCACCCAAAATCGATCATTGGTACTGGGTTGAGTAGTTGTCCAACCTCCTAGATCCGGAGAACCTGTGCCACTTTCGTCGTCATCAGTTTCGTCTTGAAAATCCTCTGTCCAGATTTGTGATTGAGCACTTAACGATAGCAACAGCCAAGGAATCAGGATGCTGTATCTTAGCATCTTAGTCATAGATTGTTAACTTTTTTGAATTAATGTACGAAGCAATATTCCGAAATAGATTCAGAATATGTAGAGGTCTGCTATTCAAATATAGGGAATTCCTTCTAAGAATAGTTCAATATTTTATACTGTTATTGCAAATAATGCAATATAACTTAGACTATCTTTTTCTTTTAAATGATCATCAGAACAGCAATATTAACCCTATTGGTTTCAGCTAATTTATTCTCACTTGCCCAAAGTATTTTCTCTAATGTTGCCGAGGAGAGAGGTGTTAGGATTCGTCATATGCGTGTGAAACCAGAAATTGAATGGGGCACAGGGGCAGCTTGGTTTGATTGTGATAAAGATGGTGACCTGGATTTATATGTGGCCAATCAATCTAACCCAGCAAACCTATTTAGGAATGAATTGATGGAAACTGGCAGTGCAAACTTTACTGATATCACCCCACAGGCTGATTTCATTAGTTATGAGGGTGGAGGTGTATCCATAGCGGACTATGATAACGATGGCGACAGCGACCTCTATCTTGCCAATGCTGGTTCAGATTATTTACTTGCCAATGATGGTCAATGCAATTTCACCGATATCACAGCAGTTGCCTTTCCAGATGAAAGTGAATTAGTTCCTGAAAAAGGTACTGGGGCGGCCTGGGGGGATATTAATGATGACGGTTGGCTTGATCTTTATGTCATAAACCACTTCAATATTTATGATACTGTAGGCAAGCCGCTAATTAAGAGGGATTACCTTTTCTTTAACAATGGTGGTAATCCGGTTACTTTCACTAATGCTTCCAGCATGATTTCTGGTGATAACGATGCGGACGGCACACCTGACAACGAGGGTTTTGGGTTTGCAGCCAGCTTTACGGATTGGGATATGGATGGGGATATGGACATCTATGTGATCAATGACTGCAGATTGGTGACATTTGCCACGGAAGACAATAAGTTATGGGACAACATAAATGGTGAATTAATTGAAATAAGTGACCAGATTGGGCCATTTATTGATGGTAAGAAACCCGATCTCGAGGATGAGATAATTCCTGATTGCCAGAACGGTATGGGTTTGGCTATCGGAGATGTTGACCGCAACGGATATTTCGATTATTATTATACCAATCTGGATGATGGAGAAGGAAATCAGAGCGCCGTCATTGTAATGAATAACGGTAAAAATTTAATTAATCGCACCCGGCAAGTTGGATTATTCGATGCAAAATCTCCAGATGGACGCACTGGTCGAGTAACTTGGGGCGCAGAATTCTTGGATTACGACCTCGATGGATGGGAAGATTTAATGGTTGCTGCCGGGCGTATTATTGGCCTGGATCACAACCAACCTAATTTACTTTATCATAACAACGGCGTTGAAGCCGACACACTTTTCACCAAAATCAGCGATACGGAAAGTGGAATTGAGTCACCTTTCAAAGGAAGGACATTGATTACCGGTGATTATGACAACGATGGCGATCCAGACGCTTTTCTTGTAAACTACGCTGGTTTATCAGAACTCTATCAAAATAATTATAATGGTAATAACAACTGGCTGATTGTTGACTTGCAGGGGGCCGGCCCTCCATTGAGCAATATGGATGGAATCGGTGCTAAGCTTTTTCTCACCATGACGGATGGCGGAACACAATTAAAGGAAATTCATAGTGGTACTAGCTTAGGTGGAGGTAGTGATATTGTGGCTCATTTCGGTTTAGGTCAGGAGGGAATTGAACTACTTGAAATTCATTGGCCTTCGGGTGTTGTACAACTTTTGAATAATGTTCCTGTGAACCAACGAATCATGGTGGCTGAGGATGAAGAATTCGTTCCTGTCACATCTGTAGGCAGGATTGATGTGAGTGAGCAAATCAAAGTTTATCCTAACCCGACTTCAAATATGCTGACAATTGAATTAGAAAATGATTACACTGGTCAGTTTCTAATAAAGATACTAAGTTCAAAAGGTCAGTTGATAAAGCTAATTAAGGCCAAAAAGCGCACTTCGATGTTCAACGCAACCATCGACATTAACAACCTGGAGGTTGGCACTTATTTGATCCGACTAAGTTTTGGTAAAACTGAAATAACAAAACGTGTGATTTTGGATTAAAGAACCCGCATCCCCATATATCTTTGCCGCCTTATGGCAAAAATTGACGAAAACAATCCGCTGAAACATATTATTTCCCATGCTAAAGAGTATGGGTTTATCTTTCCATCAAGTGAAATTTATGACGGCCTAAGCGCTACATACGACTATGGTCAGAACGGGGCCATGCTCAAAAACAACATCAAAGAATACTGGTGGAAGAGCATGGTGCAAATGCATGAAAACATTGTAGGCATAGATGCCGCCATTTTTATGCACCCAACCACATGGAAAGCATCTGGGCATGTCGATGCTTTCAACGATCCGTTGATCGATAATAAAGATTCAAAGAAACGCTATAGAGCCGATACCTTGATAGAGGATGCAATTGCCAAGATTGAGGGTAAAATCGAAAAGGAAGTAACCAAGGCAGCCAAACGTTTTGGAGATTCTTTTGATAGAGAACAATTTGTTTCGACTAATGGCCGAGTGGTTGAGTATCAGAAGAAAATTGATGCAATTAATGAGCGTCTAAAGAATGCCATGGAAAACAGCGATTTCGCTGACATGAAGGCCTTGATTGAGGAATTGGGAATTGCCTGCCCACTTTCAGGTTCAAAAAACTGGACTGAAGTGCGCCAATTCAACTTAATGTTCGGTACTGAACTTGGGGCCGCAGCCGAAGGTGCCAGCACCATTTACTTGAGGCCAGAGACAGCACAAGGTATTTTTGTCAACTTCCTGAATGTTCAGAAAAGTGGCAGGATGAAAATCCCATTTGGCATCGCCCAAATTGGTAAAGCATTCAGAAATGAGATCATCGCAAGGCAGTTCATTTTTCGTATGCGGGAATTTGAGCAAATGGAAATGCAGTTTTTTGTGAAGCCAGGAGAGGAAATGACGTGGTATGAGAAATGGAAAGAAACAAGGATAAATTGGCACAAAAACCTCGGTATGGGCGAAGAGTATTACCGCTTTCATGACCACCTCAATCTGGCCCACTATGCAAATGCAGCTTGCGATATTGAGTTCAAATTCCCGATAGGGTTCAAGGAGCTGGAAGGCATCCATTCCCGTACGGATTTTGATCTGAAAAGCCATGAGGAGCACTCCGGTAAAAAGCTACAGTTCTTTGATCCTGAGGATAACAAGTCGTACATCCCCTATGTGATCGAAACATCCATTGGACTTGATAGGATGTTCCTTGCGATGCTTTCAAGCGCCTACAAAGATGAACAACTGGAGGATGGCAGCGAAAGAACAGTTTTGAAAATACCACATGCCCTTGCTCCAATTAAAGTGGCTGTACTTCCATTGGTTAATAAGGATGGCCTACCAGAAAAAGGCAGGCAAATCATGGATGAAATCAAGTTTGATTTCCAGGCACAATTTGAAGCGAAAGATTCTATCGGAAAGCGGTATCGGAGACAAGATGCCATTGGTACACCCTATTGCATCACAATAGACCACCAGACGCTTGAAGACAATACCGTTACGATGCGAGATAGGGACACGATGCAACAAGATCGGGTATCGATTCCTGAACTGAAAGCTAAAATTGAAGATAAGGTCTCGATGAATACGCTTTTGAGGAAACTTTGATCAAGTGTTTCTGTTCTTTTTCTTCCTGATTTGTGCAATGATTTTTGTGCCGTCGCTCATTAAAAGGCATGGCGAATACATTTTGCCCTTACCAGGAAAATCCAAGGAAACCCTCAACCGGTATTTCGAATATTATATCGGGTTGTCTGCCCAGAACAAGGCAATTTTTGAGCGCAGGGTTCATCGGTTTATGCGGATGAAAGAGTTTGTTCCGCGAGGAGTAGATCGGGTGACGCTTGAGATGAAAACATTGATATCCGCCTGTGCTATTCAACTCACCTTTGGGTATCCCAGGGTTTACCTCCAACATTTTCGAAGAATATTGATTTATGAAGACAGTTATTATTCTGACATCAATAAGCAGTATCATAAAGGGGAAGTTAATCCCAGGCATGGCCTGATCTGCCTGTCATGGAAAGCTTTTGTTGAAGGCTATATCGAAAAAGAAGGTATTAATCTCGGCTTACATGAAATGGCCCACGCTCTGCATTTTGAAAACTTGATTCTAAATGATGAATTTGATTTTATAAATCCGAGAGACCTAAAACAATGGGGTAGTCTTGCAACTAAAGAGATTGAGCGCATTCGTAATGGTAACAACACCTTCCTTCGTAAATATGGTGCTACCAATGAAAATGAGTTTTTTGCTGTAGCTGTTGAAAACTTTTTTGAACGACCAAAAAAATTTAAAGAGGATCTACCTGAGGTTTATAGGGCTTTGTGCAAACTGTTAAGGCAGAATCCACTGGAACTTGTAGCAGCGGTGCCATAGCAGTTTTGCAGATTTATTGATTAACTACCCAAAACATTTCCCTGCCAATCTGCCTGCAACGCTCATCATATTTCTCGGTCAGAAGATCGGTATTGTCAAATTCCTTAGGGTCATGGTAGGTCCTTAAAACCTATACGCTCAAAAGCTCCAACTGCATTTGGATGGAAGGCCGTGGCTTCTGTCCCGCCTGATAAAGATTGAATTCCTTTGATGCCGTAGTAATCAGCTACTAATTGAAGCCAAATTTAGCCAAAGTGGCTGGACCTGGAGTTATAGGTACAGATGACTATTAGATTACACCCTTTTCTCATATTTTAATGTGTTGCTCACATATTCAGCAATTCTTAGTAGCGCATTTTTTTTGGTTAGATTTAGTATTCTCTGTTCCCAAATCAATTTGCGGACAGAAACTTTTAACCTGGCTTTTCATGGCATTGTAATCGTTGATTGATAGTTTCAAGAATCGCTAATTTTTCAATATAGCAATTAACCATTACCGTTTACAAATGAAGGTGTTACTCGGGTACATTATCAAGAGAAGAAGTTTATTTGAAAGCATAGGGATTTTTCTAACTCTCTTCATTTTTTCAAGATATTGTATTTACAAATACTTTAATATCCCATATCTGCTAGATGATGCGCCCACTTATGTAATGGTGGTAGACTACTTCCTAGGTAATTCCACCTTATCGTCATCAGCAAGACCACCAGGGTATCCGATCCTTCTGCTGTTTTCTTATTTGATCAGCTCTGACGTCAGAACTGTGATGCTTGTACAATCGACGCTTTCTATCGCTGCGGGTATATTATTTATAACCACGATTTATAAAACTTATCGTAGGCTTGTAAAGTTTGCCGCAATTGCAGTTTTAATTTACATGACTGATCTTGTTTATGTTCATCACGAGACGGCAATTTTATCAGAGACTCTTTTTTCCAATTTATTAATTGTTTATTCTGCCTTTCTCCTGCTGGCTATAAAAAGAGATAAATTGGTTTTTTGGTGCGGTTCTGGCGCTTCAGTTGCAATACTTGTGATGGTAAAGCCCATTGGTGCTGTTCTTTACGTACATGCGTTGATAGTTTTCATTTTTCTCATCTACACAAAGAAATTTAGTAAGAAGACGGTGGCATTCGCATTGTCTTTATCAATCCTATTCTTGAGTCACTTAATTTATAATAGGGTAACTGCAGGTGAAGCATCTGTAAAGGAATATCAAACTAAAAAATTCCTGACCTTTGTTCATCCTGTTTTTGCATTCATTGAAAAACAGGATGAATATCCGGACAAAATAAATGACTTAGTCGAAAAATATCGTGACAAAACACCCCCAGGAGTCAGGACGGCGCTTCAAACTTCATGGAACCCTCGCATAGTTAGTTGGGCAGCGCTATCCAATGAACACAATTATGAAGATTTTATCAAAGACTATGACAAGTTAAATGGGTCCTTTCCACTTCTAAATATTGTTTTGCCGACCCTCAAGGCACAGCCCGAAGTGTATTTAAGATGGGTCTATTCAATGTTCATCCATTATTTCGATATTCTTTCGCCGAGTCAAAGACGGACTTACAAATTTTTGAATGAGTATGAGACAAGTTTTCCTCCAAGAGTTGTTGATTATCTAACGAGAGAAATGAACAAAGACGGAGCTTTTTATACATTCAATAGCCCACGAATTACTAATGACGACGTTCAGTCTAATATTCAAAATGCTTTTGGGGATTGGATGTATACAATGACCCAGTCGTTTTACAAGAGTCGGCAAGCCATATTTCAAAATGTTTTGTGGGTTATAGTTTATGTTGTTGCCCTTGTTTTCTCGGTTGTAATGTTTGTTAATCATGGATTTCAGGATAGGGACAATTTTGCTTTCCTGTTAATACTAACTTTACCCATGTTGTTCTCTCTCGCTTACTCAATGGTACATACTACAAACATTAGGTATGCATACCCATTAACTTTTGTGTACTATTTAGCACCTATATTTTTATACCTAATATATACCAAGCGAAAGAATGGCAGAAGCAACGAAGTAATTAAGATAGATTAGATATTGATCGGACTTTACCAATAGAGCATTTAAAACTTTTTTATAAAGAATTCAATCAAAGCATATCCTTATTGATTCTTCCTGCGTAGAAAGCGGTAGCATTAACCAAGAATGCAGGAAAAATCCCAAAACACATTAATCCTCTCAGCTCTGTGGCTTTTGATGTTCGCTTCAAGTAGCCAGTTCTTCATCGTCATTCCAATTCTTTCTACAATAGGCGAACAGCTAGACATAGCTGAGGGCCTAAGAGGCACAATAGTCACTTCATATGCCATTTCTTTAGGCTTTTTTGCTTTGGTGGTTGGCCCAATATCGGATAAGATAGGCCGAAGAAAAATACTGCTGTGGGGTACTGGTATTATGACGCTCAGCCTGTTGCTACACCCATTGGCCTTTGATTACACCTCAATGATTATTGTGAGAATGCTGGCCGGGATGGCGGGTGGCATTTTAACAGGTAGCTGCGTTGCTTATGTTGGGGATCGCTTCCCGAAAAATAAACGAGGCTGGGCAAACGGAATCATAATGACTGGCAGCGCAGTTGGTCAAATAGCCGGGATTCCCCTGGGGACAATTCTGGCCGATCGATTTGGTTTTGAGGCACCTTTTCTGGTTTACTGCGTGGCGATGGGTTTTGCATTTATCCTTATCTGGATGTATGTGCCTCAACCAGACGTAGAACTTTCCAAAGGCAAACTCACTATTCCATCAGTTTTAACAGGGTATTTTAAAATGCTCAAAAATGGTGTTTATCGGTCTGTAGCATTTGGATATATGCTACTGTTTTTAGGGATGAGTTCTTTTGTGGTGTATTTTCCAACCTGGCTGGAAACATTAGGTGCGAATGGGGACCAAATAGCTTTAATTTTTCTAGTTGGAGGTATAGCGATGGTTATTGGAAGTCCAATGGCGGGGCGGTTTTCAGATAGAAGAGGCCGAAAGAAAATCATCATATTTTCAAATTTGTTTCTTGCTGTGGTCATGCTTCTAACGACCTATGTAATCACCTCAATCTCTGTCACAACTTTTATTTTCTTTTTTGTAGTAATGTTGGGTGTTTCAGGAAGAATGGCACCCTACCAATCCCTTGTTTCTGAAGTAGCTTCTGATAACTCAAGAGGTAAATTAATGTGTTTAAGCATCTCCATTGGCCAATTAGGTATGGGGCTAGGCTCAGCACTTTCAGGGCCAATCTATGCTGCAGTTGGCTTTAATGGCAATACAATGTTGGGTGCTTTTGCTGTTATTCTGATGGCGTTGGTGGTTTGGAAATTTATACCTGAGACCAACGGTGCCGTTAAAGTGGAAAGTAAGACGGTGCTTGAGACAGCAATTTAAGTGACCTAATTGATCTTGTTTCCCTACCTTCTTCATCAATGTGAAGTCTCCATTCCATTCATTATACCTGTCTGTCATCGACATTGTTGGAGCCTTTACTAATCAAAAAAATACTCACCCCAGCGCCTGCTCCCAGTCTCTGATCAAATCATCAGCGCTTTCAATACCTACAGAAACTCGCAGCAAGTTACCTGGCGTTGGGCTGTTCTCTCCTTCAATTGACTTGCGATGCTCCACTAGGCTTTCAACTCCCCCTAAGCTGGTAGCTGCCGTGAATAACTTAAGCTTTCCGGTCACAGCCAGGGCATTTTTAGCATTACCATCAATCTGAACAGATAGCATGGCCCCGTAGTCGGCCATTTGCCTTTTAGCTATTTCATGCCCCCGGTGCGACACTAGTCCTGGATAAAGAACCAACTCAACTTTTGAATGTGAGGCTAGATAATCGGCCAATTTAACAGCGTTTTCTGTCTGCTGTTTCACCCTCAAAGCCAGCGTTTTTATCCCCCTGTTCATCAGCCAACAATCGAATGGGGAAGGCACAGCCCCGGCCAGGGTTTGCGCTTTGAATATCTTTTCGCTGAAGTCATCAGCTGCTTTACAAACCACGATGCCTCCTGTAACATCACCATGGCCTCCAATGTATTTGGTTGCAGAGTGCATCACAAAATCAGCCCCCAGTTCTAAAGGATTACAAAGAATAGGCGATGGCCAGGTATTGTCTACGGCTATTTTTATCCCTTTACCCCTCACCAAATCTGCAATTGCTGCGATATCCGTAATTTTTAGAGTTGGGTTTGAAGGTGTCTCTATCCAAATTAAAGCTGTGTTTGGCCTGATGGCTTTTTTCACAGAATTGAGATCGGTCATTTCAATGCGACTCACTTCAATGCCCCATTTATACAGAAATTCGTTGGCCAAATCGGTTGTTGAATAAAATCCATCACTTGGAATTATGATGTGATTGCCTGCCTGCAAACCTTGAAAAATGGCGTTTGTGGCTGCCATCCCGGAAGAAAAAGCGAACGCAACCTGCCCTTTTTCCAATATTGCCATTTTCTCCTCCAGCTGATTTCTGTTGGGGTTATCTAACCTTGAATAAACAAATTCTGAAGGGTAGGTGCCATCCGGTAATCTTTCGAAATTGGTCGAAAGGGTGATTGGCTGTGCAATTGCACTATTTGAGTGGTTTCCAGCATCGCTCACGCACTGGGTTTCCATTTGATATTTCATACTGCTCAATTTATCGAAAATGACGTAATTGAACGACTAACGGAGTGGAAGGGGATTAATCAAGGGAAGAGCCAGCCAACTCAAGCGTTAGGGGCTGTCCCAGCACATCAACCTTAACAATTCTTCGAGGTGTAGCTTTGCTCACATAAATGGTATTAGAAGGTTCGCCGCCAGTAAACTCAATTTTGTAACAATCAAAAGTACCTGCAGGCACCCGAACTATTTCCTCTCCAGTTACTTCAAGTTTCATTCTAGAAGTGGCTGCCCTGTCGCTGAATAAAACATCACCGGATAAAGACAACCCTTTTTTTAGCGGAAGGGCCTGAACAAGAGCAAAAACCTCTTCCCTTTGGATAACCGCAGCGATATAAACTGTATCCACCGATTTTGACCTGTTCATTTCTCCGGAAATCTCAATAACGGCTTTTAAATGAGTAGGCGAATCTCTTTTCGAATCAACCTTTAGCAGGTTTGGCCCCATCTCCATATTTATGTTCAAAGAACTTGTGTAGAGCCCATCTCTTTCAATTTTACCAGACAAGTCTTCCCGAACAATTCCAGTTAGAACTGAGATATCATTCATTAGAATTTGATTATCCGTTTTGGTTATTTCCCAAATCCAGTAGCCTGCCACTTCTCCATTTCTTAACATAACTGATGAATCCCGTTTGCTGACCACTTGGGCCATATCCAACTCCTGACCAAACCAGGTCGGTTTTTCTGCTTCTTTCAGGGGATTACAAGACAAAAACATAAGAGCAATAAGTGAAATTGAGAGGTGACTGAAGAGATGCATTGTGGGTGGTTTAGCATGCATGATACCGAGATGATGGTGATTACAGATAAACCTACATGCAGATTTACCTCAAAAAATCCCCCTAAAGAAGGGCATATTCATCCAATTTTAGCGTCGGGACTTTAGTTTTGGAGCCATCGACTTTTTCCAGGAATTGAACGTACCGTTCATAATTTGTCGTCTTGCCTCCTTCACCAACCACAGGTAGAAAGCCAGGTTATGTAAACTGGCAATTTGTGCTCCTAAATATTCTCCTGAATGGATGAGATGTCTGAGGTATGCTTTTGAGTAATTGTTGCTGGCAAAGTTGTCAAGGTTTTCGTCAATTGCAGAGTAGTCACTCTTCCATTTTTCATTCTTTATGTTGATGATACCGTTCGCGGTGAAAAGCAGACCATGCCTCGCATTTCGGGTTGGCATTACGCAATCGAACATATCTACCCCTAAAGCAATGCATTCAAGAATATTTTCAGGAGTACCTACACCCATCAAATAGCGGGGTTTATCCTGTGGAAGAATTTCACAGACCAACCCGGTCATGTCATACATCGCCTCATGCGTTTCACCTACTGAAAGGCCACCAATGGCATTGCCTTCCCTTTCAAATGACCCAATTGTTTCGGCCGATTCTCTTCTGAGTTCAGGAGAAATCCCACCCTGAACTATCGGAAAGAGTGACTGATCATAGCCGTAGTTGCCGTCGGTTTCATCAAACCTGTCGATACATCGCCTGAGCCAGCGATGGGTCAAATCCATTGAATCTTTAACGTACTTTTTTTCAGCCGTTGCCGGAGGGCATTCATCAAAAGCCATAATGATATCGGCACCGATGGTCCGCTGAATGTCCATAACATTCTCTGGAGTGAATTGATGCTTTGATCCATCTATGTGTGACTGGAACAGTACGCCTTCTTCGGTGATTTTTCGCCGATGAGCCAATGAGTAAACCTGATAGCCACCGCTATCTGTTAAAATAGGCCCATCCCAGCCATTGAATTTGTGAAGTCCTCCGGCACCCTCAATGACCTCAAGGCCGGGGCGGAGATAAAGGTGGTAAGTATTGCCGAGGATAATTTCTGCTTTAATATCATCTTTCAGTTCCCTTTGATGGACAGCTTTTACAGTTGCGGCAGTGCCTACCGGCATAAAAATTGGTGTTTCAATTTTACCGTGAGCCGTTTCCATTAATCCTGCCCTTGCAGATGAATTGGTGTCAGTATGTTGAAGGGTGAATTTCAATTTTAATTATAAGGTGCAACTGATTATTAAATACAAAACAAGAAACCGAAACCTGAAACGAAATTTAGTCGAACCCAAGCTTCGCCCTCACTTTGCTGAGTACTTCACCAATTACTGCCTTCGCCTTTTCTTCACCTACTTTCAGCTTAGCTTCAACTTCCTGGGGGTTATTGATTAGATAGTCAAACTTCTCTCTTTCGATTTTGAACTTCTCTACGATCAATTCAAATAACTCCTGCTTCGCATGGCCATAGCCATAATTTCCAGCTAGATATTTTTCTCGAAGCTCAGCTGTTTGGTCATCAGTTCCAAGAATTTTGTACAATGCAAAAACATTGCAGGTATCGGGATCCTTTGGCTCCTCCAGGGGGGTGCTATCAGTTACTATTGCCATCACATTTTTTCTGAGCTTTTTGTCCGCTTGAAAAATGTCAATGGTGTTGCCGTATGATTTGCTCATTTTTTTACCATCCGTACCAGGAATTACCATCAACTGCTCATCAATTTTTGCCTCAGGAACTACAAAGGTTTCCCCATACTGATGGTTGAATGAGTTGGCAATATCACGGGTCATTTCAAGGTGCTGTTTCTGGTCTTTTCCAACGGGAACATAATTGGCATCGTAACCAATTATGTCAGCGGCCATCAAAACCGGGTAATTGAATATTCCGGAGTTGATTTTGCTTTTCTGTCCTTGCCCCAATTTCTCTAATTTATCTTTATAAGAATGGGCATTTTCCAACATCGGAATGGGGGTGAAGCAATTTAGGTACCATGCTAATTCGCATACTTCTGTCACCCTTGATTGTCGGTAGAAAGTATTCTTTTCAGTATCGAAACCAACAGCTAGCCACGCTGCCGCAATAGCCAGAATGTTCTGCCGACGTTCATTGGCATCTTTTAACGTTGTGAGTGAATGAAGGTCTGCTATGAAGAAGAAGGAATCATTCTTCGGGTTTTCCGACATCTCAATTGCTGGGATGTAGGCACCCAAGAGATTGCCCAAATGTGGTTTTCCAGAACTCTGAATTCCTGTTAATACTCTGCTCATGTTGAAATAATATGAGCGCAAAGAAAGGCATTTGTGATGTTTATCCCTTCTCGATTATCCTCTAACTCAATTAGTCATTGACAGCTTGAACTGCTACGGCCTCAGTTTCCACTTTCATGCTTTCAAAAGCCAAAGCTTCAACACCCATCATGGTGATAGCTGGCATTTTTCCAGTTCCAAAAATTTGCTTTCTGGCAGCGCTAATTAAGTCAAGGTGTTCTTCTTTGTAATCGACGATATAAAGCGTCATCTTCACTACATCAGAAAACTCCGCTTTGGCATCTTTTAGCTGGTTCATCACTCCTTGAAAAGAAGTAACAAATTGTTCTTCCATAATGTTTCCCGAACCAACTTGGCCAGCAATATAGATAGTGCGAGTTTGACCAGATGTTACCGCAACAGCATTTGTGTAGCCTGGGGTAGGGTTGATATATTCTCGTTTGATTTCCTGGCTCCAGCTTGTGAAGCTAGTTAGGATAAACATCAAAATAGATGCTAATTCGATTCGATTCATGTTGCAATAATTTTATCCAATATCCTTTTTACTTGTAAATCGCTAAAACCGTATATGCCCTCCCTTCGATTGAACTCGGGAAATATGATATTGAAATCGATTGTATTTTTTTCTTCCATAATATCTCTTAAAACCCTTTCAGGCCTTCCTGCATTTCCGTTGTCTATTCTTTGATTGTGCGCATGGACAACTTCTTCCAAATACGGAAATCTATCGGAGTTAGATAACCCTGCCAGTTTTTCGTTGTCGTTATTCTGATAGGCTAACCAGCAGTCAGAAAATAATAAAACGTCATTGTCAGATAATCGCAGTTTATCGGTAAATGCCATTTTGAGCTCTTCAGAATTCATACCTCCAAACCCGTTCCAGCCTGCCATGTGCTTTGGCGAAACTAAATAGCTTTCAATCTTTTTATCCTTTAATAACCAACAGCAAAACCATAAATTGACCTGGCAAAAAAGGTCTCGTTCAAACCATAAGTTCACTTGTGAGGAATTCTTAATTTCCAGGATTTTCTCAAATTCAGAAACCGTCTTTGAGTAATAGACATCCCGAGTGGTTCCGTATACTGACTTTAAATACCTTGATCTTGTTTCCCAAAATTCAGTGTGCGTATCACCTTGCACATCACCATCTACCAGGCATTCTTTAGCAACAATAAGCTCACCACGAATATTAGGAAATTGATCCCTTAAGGCATCACCATTAAGAATGTGATAGATTTCT
This sequence comes from Cyclobacteriaceae bacterium, assembly GCA_040222875.1. Classification (GTDB taxonomy): domain Bacteria; phylum Bacteroidota; class Bacteroidia; order Cytophagales; family Cyclobacteriaceae; genus JAJCYL01. The sequence goes on from JAVKCG010000053.1 coordinate 692,723, forward strand.
GACTTCAATTCGATTCAATTTACTCGTATCGCAACGACTCAACCGGATTAGTTCGGGCACTGCTTATTGACTGTAATCCTACTGAAATCAACACAAGAAAAAAAACGGATAATCCTCCTATGAGGAAAGTAAAAAGGCTTATTTCGATCCGGTATGGAAACGATGCAAGCCAATTATTGGCTAACCAGTACGAGAAGGGCCAGGCAATCATGTTGGCGACTAAAACCAATATCAAAAACCGCTTTGAAAGAAGGGAAGTAATATTCATTACAGAAGATCCAAGTACTTTTCTGATGCCCACTTCTTTTTTACGACGCTGCATTGTGAGCCTTGTAAGGCCTATTAATCCCAACCAGGCAATGAAAATGGAGAATGCGGAAGATACATTAACAATGTCCCGGGACCGTTTTTCCTCCAAATATTGCCGCTCAACCAGGCTGTCAACAAAATCATAATTAAATGGAGTATTCGGATTGATTTCATCCCAGGTTTCTGACAAATAATCTAAAACGGATGTGATTTCGCCTTGTGAAAACCGGATATACATTTGGTAATAGTTAGGTGGCCAAACATAGGTTGATAATCCACCAACTCCATCCATGAGGGTTTCATTGTTGGCGGCTAAGATTAACGGATCAACTTTATTTTTCAGGCTGCTAAAGTGAAAATCTTTAACTACCCCAATTATCCGATGAGGCTTGGCCAAATATTTTCCTGGTATTTGCTCTTCCAGGGCATTCTGCCACCCAAAATGTCTAACGAGGGCTTCATTCACAACTATATCAGTTGAAGGGTTATGGCGATCTGGGTCGAAAAAATCTCCTAGAATCAATTCGAGGTTCATAGTTTGCATAAACTCAGCGCCAACAAGGTTGTAGGTGAGTTGCTCTCTGGTCTCGTCCTCTTGAGCAAATTCAAGTAAAGTCCAGGGTTCTGACAAATTATTCATAGAGGGTGAAACTGCAATAATTCGGTTGTTATTTAATAATTCAGTCGTAACCCTATCTACAAAAGATGAGGTAGCCACAAAATCGGTATTTCCATCAAGTGGCACTTGAATTAAATTGTTTTGATTGAAGCCCAAATCCTTTTTTTGGATGAATGTCATTTGGGAATGGATAATTATGGTACCAATAATGAGGACAATCGAAATTGTAAACTGAAGCACAATCAGCGACTGGTTAACGAATCCTGGCCTGCCGATCAACGGGATCACACCCCTAAGTGAATTAAGTGGTTTGATTTTTAGCAAGGTTAAGGATTGAACCCCACCATTAATTAATGCAATTAATGCCGAAAGCGATAACATGAGTAGTACTAAATTGCTATTAGGTGTGAATAAAACCTCTAGCCCAAGCAATTGATTGAAGAATGGGAGTAGCAGTAATGTCAATCCCAAAGCAATTAAGTTGGCCATTAAAGCCGTTACAAAATTCTCAAGCATCAGATTCAATCTGATTGAAACTTTATTTGCTCCCATTGCACTCCTCAAGCCAATTTCTTTCATCCTGATTAAAGAATGACTGGATGACAGCGTGATGAAATTGATAATTGAAACAGATAAAACCAGCAATGCCAAACCACCCATTATCAGAAATTTCACAGGATCTGTATAGAAGGAGTTTCCGGTGATATCAGCTTCAAGATGAATAGACTTCAATGGCTGCAGAATAACACCGGTAAAGTGATCATCAGTTGGATCGGGATTTAAAGTTGTATTAGCAGCTGCAATCACGTTATCGATCGATGAACCCTTCTGAACCACAACGTAGTTTTCTAAAACAGCATAATCCAATGATGCCATGACCTGTTCGGATACTACCAAAGCATATTGTCCAATCGGAAGAATGAAATCCAGCGCCAGGCTTGATTCAACAGCCCGGTTGTCAATGACTGCCTGAATAACAAATGTTGCTGCTGAGCCGCTAATTTCGAATTCCAGGGAACGGCCAATTGGGCTTTCGTCCCCAAAGTATTGGGCAGCTTTATCTGAAGATATGGCAATGTGGTTTTTTAGATTTAGAGCTTCAGCATTGCCTTCAATTAATGGAAAACTAAAAATTTCGAAGAATGATGAATCAACGAAATGGGCGGTTTCCTGATAAGGTTGGTTGTCTATAATGATTGTAGCTGAGTTGCTGGCAAACCTCGTTGCGGCCTGAACCGAGGCCACTTCATCCTTCAGTTTTAGTCCTAACGGAATGGCGGTTACAGCGCTTCTACCCATCACCTCCTCACCCTTTTTTAATTCGATAGCCACTCGGTAAATGTTGTCTCCATTTTGATGGAACTTATCATAATTGGTTTCTTTATCGATGAAAAGAAATACAAACAGCGAAAAAGTGATAGCCAGGGATAAACCGATAAGGTTGATCGCAGAATAAAATTTGTATTTCATCATACTCCTTGTAGAAACCACTAAGTGATTCTTCAATAAACTGGAGTTAAACCATCGATTTGACATCTTATTTCTAAAGAGAATAGATGGATGAAGCAACCTGATTACATTCCAGTAAAACCTGAATGAGGCTTTTACTCTTCCCCTTGATTTTTCTGATTCATCATACTGCTCTTCGTAATCATGGAGCACCCCTTCAAGCAGTTCATCTGGGCAAAACCACTTAAGAAGCTTAATGCCCAATGTTGGTAGTTTTGAGTTTTGACCTTTCATATTATTTCAAATTGAGCTGCGGGAGTAGTTTCCAGAGTTTAGTACGCTGTTCCTGCATTGTTTGTAATAAATTAATTCCGGCATTGGTGATTTTGAAAAATCGCTTTCTTCTTCCGCCACGGGTAGAGGTGATGCCACCCATTTCTGATTTAACGAGGCCTTTGTCTTCCAGCCTGTAGAGTGTAATGTGGACAGCACTTAGGTTCACTGATCTATCAAACTGCTCTTTTATCTCGTTAACAATCAGGTTACCATAGGCCTCGTCTCCTAAAACTCCGACCATTGAAAGTACCAGTTCTTCAAATTCCCCGAGGTAATTCTTCTCCATTTATATATAATTTGTAAAACAAATAAAGCGATTATTATATAAAATGTAAAAGAAATTTGTCAAACTGCCGTGAAACTGAACCGGTAATAATCAGCTGAGCTCATTAATACTCAATATTGAGTATTGTGAAGTCATCTCGAATGGGCTAGGTTTATAGGATTTAATGGGATCACTATGAAAGGAATATACAACTTCATCCTCTTTTTTTCATGTCTTTCATTCAACCTATCGGGTCAAACTTATGAACAGGCTGGTTCATACACTGAACCTATTGAGCCTGGGAGATTCTCAAACTTTGTTGTTAATGGCAACTATATGTACGCTGTTCTATGGACTGGTGGTGCTTTTAATAACGAAGGATATTTAATGACGTACGACATTTCATCTGGCACTTTGGATAATACAGTTAATGCACTAGAAATTTCATTTGGGACTCTTCAAGTGAATATGACAATATATCGAGACCATATGTATATGATCAATAGTAGCGGTATCCATATCTTTAATTTATCAAATCCGGCACAACCCAGCTTCGTGTCGACGATTGAAGAATTCACTGTTGACGGTGATACCGAATCTATAAGTCTCGGAACGATGGTCCCCTCTGGCGATTACCTATTTTGTACTTATGGAGCGCCTAGTAATGGAATTCTTGTAGTTCTCGATATATCTAATCCAACAAGTCCAATCGTTGTGGATGGAATTCCATCGAATCTCTTCAACTCGAATACTTTAAATGGATTTCAAATCATTGATGAATCGCTGGCATATTTAGCGGCTAATGGCGATATAAGAGAGGTTAATGTTAGTAACCCTTTAGACATAGTAATAGCAGCCAATAACAGTGCTGGCTCAATTGAAATTGATGGTTCTGTTAAAAGAATGCTTTATGTTGAAAATAAATACCTGATTGGTATTCTTGAGGATAATATAACTGATGTATTCGCATTCTCGGTTGATGTTGCTACTAACCAAGTCTTAAGTATTGTTGAGGTTCCGGGGATTTTCTCTTCAAACCCCCTAGTTGAATATGATCCTGACGCAAAAAAAATACTGATACCAGCAACGGGGAAAACATATGTCGTTGATGCTTCCGATATGTCTTCTCTCAGTTTCTCTGATGAATCCATTGACGATACGGAATTAGGCATTGTTTATTCTCAAGGGACGTTAATTATTAATTCTACAACAAACTCAGAAATTAAATTCTTCTCTTCTGGTGCGGCACCTTCTGAAGATGTTGAAGCAGCGTTCACAGTTGAGATGACCGCTGTCACAGTTGATCAAAATGTCCAATTCACTGATACTTCTACAGGCAACCCCACGTCTTGGTCTTGGACATTTGAAAATGGAACACCAGAGACTTCGACTGAACAGAATCCGGTGGTCATTTATTCAGAACCAGGCACTTACGATGTTACGCTAACTGTAGAAAATGCAACCTCCTCTGACGAAGAGGTTAAGGTAGATTTTATAACTGTAGAGGAAGAAGTTTCCGAGGGATGTACAGGGCAAATAGTACTCACGGCGGAATCAGGAACTGTTAATGACGGAAGTGGCGATAGTGATTATCAAAACGACCTTAGTTGCGAATGGTTAATTAGTCTGGAAGAAACAAATCGTACAATAACTATATCCTTCACCGAATTAGATACAGAAGACGGGATTGATTTTGTAACAGTTTATGATGGAGGCACAAAAGAGTCAATTATTGGCCAGTATTCAGGTAATCAACTCCCTGACGAGAGAACCTCTACCGGTCACGAGGTATTAATTGAGTTTGTCACAGATGGATCGATAGTTGGACAAGGGTGGGAACTAAACTATACCGCAAATATTCCAACATGCTCAGGTAGAACTGAGATAACTGATTTAGAAGGCATTATTTCAGATGGAAGTGGAGATAAAGATTATGGCAACGGGTTATTGTGTGAATGGTTGATAAGTAATGAAAACCCTGAGGCAACAATTACTGTTTCTTTCAGCAGTTTTGACGTATCTTCAGATGACTTATTTGCCATTATTGATGGTGATCAGTTGGAGGATGGTGCTTTATTAATTGAGAGTGGATCCGATTTACCAGAAAGTGTGACGTCTTCAGGAAACCAATTGCTTGTTTATTTTGAAACCAATTTAGCAAATACTGCCTCTGGTTGGGAATTGAATTACGCTATCAATACGCCGTCCACTGAAATGACATGCTCAGGTAGAATTGAAATAATTGATTCCAGCGGTACGATCTCCGACGGTAGTGGAGCTGAGAATTACAGCGACAATTTGAATTGTGAATGGCTAATCGCGATAGATGATCCGAATGCTATTATAACCATGGATTTTACTGAGTTTGAAACCGAGGCGGACTTTGATTTCTTAGCAGTTTTCGACGGTAACACCAGTTCAGATGCGTCACTTGGGAGGTTTAGCGGTAATGCAAACCCTGGTCAACTGGTTTCATCTGGCAACGAAGTTCTTATTGTTTTTACTTCAGATGAGTCCAATACGGCAGCTGGTTGGGAACTGGATTATTCAAGTGAAGTTCCAGTTACCGGTATCAATGATCGCCTAACTGAACTGATTGTTGTTTATCCAGTTCCTACGGAAGGTGACGTTACAATAAAATCGGATTTGTACATCGGTCAAAGATTAAATTTTGAACTCATTGATATAATGGGTAAAAGATTGATCTCTGGAAGTAGCAAAGTCTCAAACATATTCCAATTAGACATGTCTACATTACTGGAAGGCATTTATTTCTTGAATCTTAGCTTTGATGATAAAAGAGTTGTTAAAAGGATTGTGAAAATAGACTAAACCAAACTCACCTCTTTCCCCTCCAAATAAGTAACCCCTTCCAAATACTTATCTACAGCTCTAGCGGCTTCCCGGCCTTCGCTGATAGCCCAGACCACCAGCGACTGACCCCGGCGCATATCTCCGGCAGCGAAAACTCCATCTTCTGAGGTGGCATAATCCGTAGTGGCTACATTTCCACGCTCATCGAAGTCAACGCCTAACTGGTCAAGCAGCCCCTCTTTTTGAGGGTGTACAAAACCAGCCGCGATCAGTGCCAATTCACAAGGCAATATCCTTTCTGTTCCGGCAATCTCTTCAAAACCTTTCTTCCCCCATTTGATGTCGACTACTTTCAGTCCGGTTAGTTGGCCGTTTTTCCCAATAAATTCTTTGGTAAGGATTGCCCATTGCCTGTCGGCTCCTTCCTCGTGGGAGGTAGATGTCCTGACAATCATGGGCCATTCTGGCCAGGGGTTGTTTTTTCCACGCTCAAGTGGTGGTTTGGCCAAAAGCTCAATTTGCGTAATTGATTTGGCCTTATGGCGGTTTGAGGTGCCTACACAGTCAGAACCAGTATCACCACCACCAATAACGATTACGTTTTTATCAGTTGCAGATAGTTGTTTTCCGTCTTTCATCAATCCGGATACAACGCGGTTTTGTTGGGTTAAGAATTCCATAGCAAAGTGGATTCCTGATAAATCCCTGCCGGGAATTGGTAAATCCCGAGGGATTGTTGAACCGCCACAAAGCAGAATTGAATCAAAATCTGCCTTAAGTTTATCAACTTTAAGATTCTTGCCGACTTCAGTATTGGTCATAAACTCGACACCCTCTTCTCTCATAATCTTAACTCGGCGCTCAACAATACGCTTTTCCAACTTGAAATCAGGAATTCCGAAACGGAGAAGCCCTCCCACTTCAGGGTCACGCTCATAAACCGTAACTGAATGCCCAGCTTTATTGAGTTGAGCTGCGGCGGCTAATCCTGCAGGGCCAGATCCGACTACTGCCACTTTTTTTCCAGTCCTGAATTTGGGTGGTTTCGCTTTGATGTAACCTAAATCAAAGGCTTTTTCAGCAATCGTTTTCTCGATATGCTCAATGGCTACCGCTGGCTTATTGATGCCCAAAACACAAGAAGCTTCACAAGGCGCAGGGCAAATTCTTCCGGTAAATTCAGGGAAATTGTTAGTGGTATGTAGGATGTCAATCGCCAGCTTCCAGTTTTTGTTGTAGACCGCATCATTGAACTCCGGAATGTTGTTGCCCAGCGGACAACCGTTGTGGCAAAACGGAATGCCACAGTCCATGCACCTTGCGGCTTGTTGGTTTGATTTTTCCTCTGGAAATTCAACATACAATTCTTTGTAGTCATTAATTCTGGCTTTGGGATCCCTCGTTTTTGGAAGCTCCCGATCAAATTCGATAAAACCTGTTGGCTTGCCCATTACACTGCTTGTTTTAATTGAGAGATACTTTTTTTAGCCAAAACGGCCTTATACTCCGTTGGCATCACCTTGGTAAATTTGGCAGATTCGCTGGACCAATCAGCTAAAATTTGCTCTGCCAAACGGCTTCCCGTAAATTTCATGTGGTTGGTTATCAGCCGTTTCAGTAAGCTGAAATCCTGATAGTCCATTTTATCAAACTGCACCATTTCCATATTGCATAATGGCTGAAGTTCTTTTTCTGATCTATAGATATAGGCTATGCCTCCACTCATACCTGCAGCGAAATTTTTACCTGTTCCACCGAGGATTACAACCCTTCCGCCAGTCATGTATTCGCAACCATGATCCCCAACACCCTCCACCACGGCATTGGCACCAGAATTCCTGACAGCGAAACGTTCACCCGCAATTCCATTTATATACACATCGCCCTTTGTGGCACCGTAAAGAGCTACATTGCCTACGATAGAATGCTCATGTGGAACAAGATTCGAGTTACGGTCCGGAAATATTACCAGTTGCGCCCCTGATAGCCCTTTGCCGAAATAATCGTTGGCCTCACCTTGCAAAACGAACTTGATACCATTGGCGGCGAATGCACCAAAACTTTGGCCTGCTGAACCTCGGAAACTATACCTCATGGTTCCCGTTGGCAGCCCATCAGCGCCGTATTTTTTAGAGATTTCATTTGATAGCATCGCACCTACAGCCCTATCGATATTATTGATCTTGAATCTCCCGATTGTTACTTCCCCATTTTTCAAGGAGGCCTTTGCAGTTTCCATCAGTTTCCGATCAAGAACATGTGTAATGGGGTGTTGCTGTTGGGTTTTATTGTAAATACCATATTCATCGGACTCTGGGATTTTTTTGATAATCTTTTTCAATTTGAGGGATTTCAGTCTCTTGTGTGGCAGCTCATCTTTAACTTTTAAAGCATCAGATTGCCCCACCATTTCATTGACTGTTTTGAATCCCAACCTCGCCATTATTTCTCTTAAGTCTTCAGCCAGGAATTTGAAAAAATTTACTACATGATCAGGGTCTCCAGAGAAGAGTTGACGCAATTCTGGGTTTTGTGTGGCAATACCAACCGGACAAGTATTCAGATGGCATTTCCGCATCATGATGCAGCCTTCAACAACCAAAGCAGCCGTTGAAATGCCCCATTCTTCTGCACCTAATAGTGCAGCTATTGCTAAGTCTCGACCGGTTCTGATTTGACCATCAGTTTGCAGCACTACCCGATCACGGAGGTTGTTCTTCACCAAAGTCTGGTGAGCTTCGGCTAACCCGAGTTCCCAGGGCAAACCTGCATGCCGGATCGAACTAAGCGGTGACGCTCCTGTGCCGCCATCCGCCCCGGCAATTAAGATCACATCGGCCATTGCTTTAGCAACACCAGCAGCGACAGTGCCAACGCCAGCTTCAGAAACCAGCTTCACATTAATCCTTGCTTCTCTGTTTGCATTTTTAAGATCGAAGATCAATTGGGCCAAATCCTCAATTGAATAAATGTCATGATGAGGCGGTGGCGATATGAGTCCAACCCCTGGTGTGGAATTTCGCACCCTACCAATCCAATCATCGACTTTATGACCTGGGAGTTGACCGCCTTCACCGGGTTTGGCTCCCTGTGCCACTTTTATTTGAAGTTCATTGGCGTTTGTGAGGTAATAGCTTGAAACGCCAAATCTACCGGAGGCCACTTGCTTGATGGCAGATCTTTCCCAGTCACCATTCTCTTTTGGCTGAAACCTGATGGGATCCTCGCCGCCTTCACCACTGTTGCTTTTTGCTCCAATCCGGTTCATGGCAATGGCAAGGGTAGAATGGGCTTCATGTGAGATGGAACCAAATGACATAGCCCCTGTAGCGAAGCGTTTGAAAATGGCTTCAGCCGGCTCCACTTCAGAAAGCGGAATTGATTTGCGCTTCTCAAAATCGAATAAGCTCCTTAAAGTGATTGCCTTTTCGGATTGCTCATTGATGGCTTGCGCATATTTTTTATAAAGTTTGAAGTCACCTCTTCTGGTTGATTGCTGTAGCGCATGGATCGTTTCAGGATTGAAGAGATGGGCTTCGCCATTTCGTTTCCATTGATAAATTCCCCCGACTGGCAATTTGTCGTGATTTGGGTTCTCTGGAGAAAAAGCAAATTGATGGCGCTCAATAATGTCCTCAGCAAGGTCATCATAACTCAATCCGCCAATCCTTGAGGTGGTCCCATTGAAACAGCGATCGACCACTTCATCGCTAAGGCCTATAATCTCAAAAATCTGAGCGGCCTGATAGGATTGCAATGTTGAAATACCCATTTTCGACATCACCTTCAATAGCCCATTGCCGATCGCCTTGGTATAATTTGCATTTAGTCCTGCCAAATCATTATTTTCAATCAGGCCATTTTTTGATAACTGACGGATGGTTTCAAAGGCCATGTATGGATAAACCGCCGATACCCCATATCCCACAAGGGTGGCGAAATGATGGACTTCAATGGCATCTCCGGATTCGATGATGATGCCGGCCTTGCCCCTAAGTTTTTGGTTTACCAAATGATGGTGAACAGCACCTGCAGCCATTAATGAGGGGATTGGAGCCTTTTGTTTATCAATCGATCGGTCGCTTACGATCAAAATATTTGCACCATCCCTTACAGACTTTTCAGCATCTTTGCAGAGTTCGTTGATACCATTTTCAAGACTTCCTTTTTTACCTCCTGCCTTAAATAAAGCCCTCACATTTGCAACCTTATAATGCTGAAGGTTGAGCTGCTTCAGTTTCTCAAACATCTCCAGGCTTAACACAGGTTGAGAGATATGTATTTGGCGGCAGTGCTCTGGAGACTCTGTCAGAATGTTGTGATTCTCACCCACCCGGGTAAAAAGTGACATCACCAATCGTTCTCTGATAGGATCAATGGCCGGGTTACTCACTTGTGCAAAATGCTGTTTGAAATAAGAAGAGAGATGCTGATGTTGCTTTGATAAAACAGCTAGTGGCGTATCAGCTCCCATTGATCCGAGAGGTTCCTTGCCGTCTTCAGCCATTGGCTTTAAGATCACTTTTAAATCCTCAGTAGTGAAACCAAAAACCTGCTGGAATTTCAGCACTTGACCAGCTTGCATCGGCTTCGCCATCTTTTCGGGAACCGGCATCAACCTGAGTTTGCTACGGTTTCGCTTTACCCAATCCTGATATGGTCGCTGGTTGATGAGTTCCTCCTTGAGTTCAGCATCTTCCCTGAACCTGCCCTCATGCAGATCAGCCACAATCATTTTTCCAGGTTCAAGCCTACCTTTTTTAATCACTTTAGATTCATCCACAGGCAGGGCACCGGCTTCCGAAGAAACTATTAAAGTGTTTTCAGAGGTAAGACAATACCTACCGGGTCTCAGGCCATTTCTATCTAATGTTGCACCAACCATTCGGCCATCCGCAAAACAGAGGGCGGCGGGGCCATCCCATGGTTCCATTAGTGAAGCGTGGAATTTATAGTATGCCTTTTTCTTTTGGCTCATCAACTTGCTGTCCTGCCAGGCTTCTGGCACCAGCATCGTCATTACCTGTGGGGTTGATCTTCCTGTAAGGAAAAGCATCTCTACCATGGCATCTAAATTTGATGAATCCGAGTTTTTTGCGTTGCAAATTGGCAAGAGGATTTCAAGCTCTTCCTTTGTGAAACAATCAGTTTCGAAGAGGGCTTCCTTGGCTTTCATTTTGATCACATTGCCACGGATGGTGTTGATCTCACCGTTGTGGGCCAGGTATCTGAAAGGCTGTGCCAGCTGCCAATTAGGGAAGGTATTGGTTGAAAACCTAGAGTGGATTAAAGCAAAGTTCGACTTCAGCCGAGGATCTTTTAGGTCAGGGAAATAGTGCCTGAGCTGATCGGTTCTTAACTGCCCTTTGTATACAATCCTGCGACAAGAAAAGGAAGGCACATAGCATTCATTTTCCAGGTGCTTGACCCCGGTGTTGATTTTGGAGGTGATGTATTTTCTAAGAACAAAGAGTTTCCGCTCCAGTTCTATTGAGTCTTCAAACGTTTCCTTATACCGGACAAAAAGCTGCTCAATCCATGGAGCGATTTTAAGAGATGATTTACCAGCGAAATTTTTATCGACAGGCACTTTTCGGTAGCCGATTATTTCAAAGCCACGCTCTTTTACATAATCCCTGATGCGCAGTTTGTAAATTTTTCTGGAAGTTTCTTCTTGTGGAAAATAGATCAACCCAACCCCAAACTGCTCCGGTTTATGCCTTAATTGAAAACCTGATTTGGGAGCCTCGTCAACAAAGAATTCGTAAGGTATCTGCATCATGATACCCGCACCGTCGCCGGTATCGATTTCACACCCACGGCCTCCTCGGTGCTCCATGCACTCAAGCATGGAAAGGGCCCCTTTTATATGGGCATGGTTTCGCATCCCTTTAATGTTGGCTACGAATCCAATTCCACATGAGTCACGCTCAAATTGCGGTGTGTACAGTGTGTCGTCACTACAATCCCGTGACTGACCAATCGCTCCCAATTTTCTGGTCATACTTAATTTTTAAGGATTGAAAATTTTTTAAATTTTTTGCGGGTTAATGCAAATGGAGATTAATGAAGATTTATCTGGAAATCATTTTCGCAAAGAAGTATGCCGGTTAATGCGAAATCCTAAAAACTATTTCCTGGATTGAAATCAATTTATCAATCTCATATCTAGCCCGAAACCTTAGTATTATGCTACGGATTTTTGAGGTAATTATAAAATGAGGCGTGGCTCAATAGCACTAAGAATCGGCTATAAAAAGTCGTAATGTAGATTCATTCATTCACTGACTGAATTAAATCTTCAAAAAGTTCACTATACAGATTCTTACTCTTAAGTAGTTCTTGCTTAGAACCACAATGGGTTATCGTACCTTTTCTTAAAGTAATTATTTTATCTGCAATAGTCGCAGTCTTGAAGCGATGAGTAACTATTAGAATACCGCACTCATGTTTTATGGATCGTAAAATATTCAAAATGACAGCTTCAGTCTTTCTGTCCAGTGATGCTGTTGGTTCATCGAGTAATACAATCGGTGGTTTTTCATACAGTGCTCTTGCCATGCCGATGAGTTGTTTCTGGCCACCGGATAGATTAACTCCTCTTTCACCCAAGACTGTCAGATAACCTTGTGGGAGTCTTTCGAAGTAATGACTGAACCCATACTCTTCGCAAAATCTGATTACATCACCCGACTTAGTCATATCAAACTCAAATACAATATTTTCAAATAACGTTCCATTAAATATTTTGATTTCTTGTGGGACAGTTCGAATATTATTTCTCCAAGTACTCAATGACAAACCAGAACAATTTCTTTCGTTCATTAGAATTAATCCTTTTTCCGGTTCGTAGAATCGTTGAATTATATCTAAAATCACAGTTTTACCAGCGCCACTTTCTCCAAGCAGAACACATACTTCACCTTTATTTATTGAAAAGTTTAGATTCTTGAGCAACTGCGGTTGCCCTGCAAATCGAAAACAAAGCCCTCTTATCTCTATCTTATTTATGCTTCCAAGGTGGCTATTATTAACGTTGGAATCATATTCACCCTTAGAAGATGTCAAATCATAAATTCTATTAAACGCCACTTTTGCTTCTTGAATCCTTACATTGAAATCACCTAAGTTCTCAATGGCTGGAATAACAGTAGCTACCATCGATACAATTGCGAACATCATTCCTATTGCTAATTTCTCATTGATTACAAGAGACGAAGTGTATGTGAGTATTGTAATAAGGAGCAGTGCCGACAAGATATCAATGCACAGACCGAATTTAATATTAAGCTTACCAAGTTCGACTCGTCTATCCTGGAACAAGCCGTAAATGCCTCTCGTAACCCGACTAAATAAATTTTCTTTTCCAAAGGCTTTAATAGCGCCTACACCTTGAATCGTATCAATAAAATTACTCTCACTTAAGGCATAAGAAGCCATCAATTGTCTTTGATAATTGGCGATTCGAGGACTGAATAATGCAATTATCATCGCATAAAGGGGCATGGTTAAAACAACTATCAACCCTACAGTTGTGTGGTAATGAAAAATCAAACCACTGGAAGTGATCAATATGAGGATTGAGATAATTAGATTTCCAGTAGTAGAACTCAAGACATCCTGAATTCTTGATGTATCATTCAATCTTGCCAACACATCACCAGTTTGACGAGTGTCATAAAACGATTTAGGCAATGCTAAAAGGTATTCGTAAAACCTATTAACTATTCTATTGCTAAAGTATTTACTTTGGTTCAATAGCAAAGAATTTCTTAAAAACACAAGAATCGAAATAATCAACAGGATGACAAATAGCAGCACCAAGCTATGGCCTAACAGGGCGATGTTCTTTTCAATCAATATCTCATCTACAAATTTTTGTATAAATATTGCGGTGGATAAATTTAGAATAGTGATAATAACACCAAGAAGTAATGCATACATTAAGGGTTGAAAATCCGGTTTAATTAAGTTCCATATCCATTGTTTCTTGATTTTATCAACATTTTTTTTCAGAGTAAAACTATGTGCTGGTTTGATGTCAAGTAAAGTCCCAGAAAGCCATATTTCTTTCAATTTAGCTATTGAAAGAGTGTCTATCCCTTCAGCAGGATCCCCAATCAAAAATTTACCGTTCAAGAAGCCATAGCACACTATGAAGTGACCCACCTGAGTCTCACCTTTTACATGAAGAATAACTGGCTGATCAATTTTTTTAAGATTCTCTACGCTGCTCCTGTAGCCGATTGGTACTAAATCAAGATGTATAGCGGCTGCATGTAGGCCTAACATTGATACTCCCCAACTGGAAGTTCCACTGCTTTCTCTTAGGACTTCAAGATCGTAGTTCCCTCCAAAGTATTTTATTACAGATGCAAGGCAACAAACCCCGCAATCTGACATATCTTGTTGTAAAACCAGAGATTTAGTTGCTCTATGTTTAGCTTTAAATTTCAAGATACCCTAACATTATCTCAACATCTACTAGACCTTTGTATTCATAAATGAGAGTATCAGATGGGCCGTATATTAATGTATGAGGCACTCCATTACCACCAAAGAACCTCAATCCAGAATTTTCATCAACCCTTAGTACATGCAAATTCGGCAGTTCATGAATTTTCTTTAAATTATTATATGCCCTCAGTTGATGTAAAGGTTCGGTAGAAATTAGAAAAATATTTGTATTTGTATTATGAAAGTAACGTTTCAATTGAATTAAGTCATTCAATTGAAACTCACATAAATAACAGTCAGTGTTAAAGCGTATAAGGACGTTATATGAAGTATTTTTTTCTAATTCATGAGTAGATGTCAGGGAATTGTCTAAGTCAATGCCTCTGAGATTTGGAAAGTAATGTTGATTCTCGATAGCTTCATTTTTAATATTTAAAGTTTGCACAATACTGTACATTAATACTGTCACTAATAACAGAACCATAAACGCACTAATTTTTATAATCTTCCTCAATACTTACATGAAATTTAGTGTTATAAATAGATAAAATGCTATCCAGCAAAATAAACCAAAGCAATACCAAATTGTTATGCCTAAAAAAGTATCTATAATTTTTTTATTTGTAATCTTAGATAACTCCAATGTTATTAAATAACAATATAGACCTTCGAAAAGATTAACCTTTTGAAGAGGATATACCCACCAAATAGCAACAGTGTTTTTGTCGAATAGATTCAATAATGAAAGAGGCGAAAAATATTGTAAATCTTGAACCGTATACGTTCTGTCCATGACAAGAAACCAAGCAACCTTTATTAAATGAGGTACGACAAAAATCCATTCCGAATATATTGTCAACCCTAGTGTTCTTAATGAACTTAATTTAAAGTTGTTGTAATAAGCTCCAATTTGAATACAAAGAGTCACAAGACAGGCTTTGATAAATATATT
Organism: Cyclobacteriaceae bacterium; assembly: GCA_040222875.1. Lineage (GTDB taxonomy): Bacteria > Bacteroidota > Bacteroidia > Cytophagales > Cyclobacteriaceae > JAJCYL01. The sequence continues at coordinate 707,924 of JAVKCG010000053.1, forward strand.
AAACGGTATTATTATGAATCTCAACCACTCAATAGCCCTATCTTTCTCTAGTAAATCCGATATCCGTCCGTCAGATAGTTCACTAGAGAAGCTGTTATAAAGAACATACTCATGGAGCAGCGTAACTTTTTCGAGTTCGTAGATGAGGATAAATAAAATGGATATTGCAAAGAACGTCTTCATATTCACTATTCCCCTGTGGGAGGAGGAGGTAATATTTCCTCCTCCTTTGTGAGAGAAGAGCTAGTTACAAACCCAATTTCCAGCAAAGATGTCAGTCGAAAATCGAACCAGGTTTTTAAGTTCATGAAGGGTTCAATTCGCCTGAATGTAACCTTCTCTGAATTGTTCTTGAGTGTGTAGGTAGTTTGATAAAGTTTACCCCTAAATGAATATTTCCGTTTAACTGATGGCTGCATTAAACTCATATTTATGAAGTCCATTGGAGAGACTTTTACTACTGAGTCTGACAGTCTAATAAGGTTATTCGGCATGGGGTTACCCACCTCAATTTCAATTACATTGTGTGTTCGGGGGTCATATCGAACATCAACTCTGTAATTGTTAACTTCATCATCTAAAGTATAAGTTATCCGACTAGTGGATTCTTTTTTAATCCATTTGCTTGTATCAAGAAGGGATTCTAATTGTCTGAGAGCGTTTTCGAGAGAATTCTTCAAGTACTTGTGGTTTATGTTTATGAACCCCACTATAAAAAGTAGGGTTCATCAGTGAATAAATTAACCGAATAACCTCCGTCCAGCAATACATTCTGCGATTTGAATTACTGCGCCTATTGCACCTACCCAGTAAAATCCAGGGCGAAACGAATTATATCCGTTGGTACAAAATTGATTAGGCCTCAGACTCCAATTCACAGTACTAATGTTTGCAGCAGAAATGGGTGTCTGCCCCCCATTAATCTTTGCCATTTCATTTTTAGATAATTTTTTCATAGTAATGAATTTTAATATTTAAAAAAATAAATTAATAACAAGATACTTAAAATAACGATTAAAACTGGAGCTGCCTAAAAAAATTCAATTCCACTAAAAAAGCAGTTGCCTAAATGATTAGTTTAAAATGAGCTCTAAAGCTTCCTGACTGAATCAATTTATCAATCTCATATCTGGCCTAAAACCGAACTATTATGGTAATGATTTTTGATGAGATTGTAAAACCAGGTGCTTAATTTTGGACGTCGCTATTACACAAAGTTGCGCAGAGAATTTTGAAGTTGTTCAGAGTTTTTTCTCCGTGAATCTCATTAAACTCAGTGAACCTCTGTGAAATAACTCCTAACAACATTCCCAACACATTATTAGATTACTAAAACCGGATGATATCATCCATAAGGATATGAAAGAAATACTAGCAGAGGTAAAGCAAGAATTAGGGAAGCCTTACCAGGATCTTGATTTTGTTTTAAGTTGTTTCAAAGAGGTGCTTGAAGAAAGCGGTGAGACTGAAATGGCCACCATGGTGCCCTGGATCAACGACAATGACCTCGAACCTGAAAAGATAACCACAAGACACCTACAGGTTTATTCAATGAGTTTTCAATTGATGAACATGGTGGAGGTGAATGCAGCCGTTCAGCAGCGCAGGAGAAAAGAAGAGAGCCAGGGGCTAAATGCCATCAATGGTTTGTGGGGTGAAAATTTAGAGCGGCTAAAAGAGAAAAATATCCGGCCTGAAAAGATTGCTGATGTGCTATCAGAAATTAACGTGGAACCGGTTTTGACCGCCCATCCAACAGAGGCAAAGAGAGCCACCATATTGGAACATCACAGGGCACTGTACCTGCTTTTAGTTGATCGGGAGAACAAAATGTACAACTCCCATGAGCAGGGTGAAATTACCAATGAGATTAAGTTGGCAATAGACCGTATCTGGCGAACTGGTGAAATTTATCTTCAGAAACCTGATGTTGAATCTGAGCTAAGAAATATCGTCCACTACCTCGTTAATGTTTTTCCAACGGTTATTCCCATTCTGAATAAGCGGTTGAAACAAGCTTGGCAGGGGCAAGGTTTTGATCCGAATCTGCTAAATGAACACTATCCAAGTGTGTCATTTGGTAATTGGGTGGGTGGAGACAGAGACGGTCATCCTTTTGTGACAGCTGAAGTTACAAGGGAAACTTTACAGGTTTTGAGGCTAAATGCGATAGTTGTTTTGAGGAGGGGATTATTAAAACTTGTCAGGAACCTCAGTTTTGCTTGCGACCTGGAAGAAGCTCCAATGGGAATTCAGGAAGGGATTGCCAAAATGCTTCATGAGTTAGGGGATGATGGTGAGGATGCTTACAAGCGAAATAATGGTGAGGCCTTTAGGCAGTATGTTAATCTGGTGATGACCAAATTACCAGTGGATGTAAAGCGACAACATGCTACCGAGTTAAGGGAATTGGAATACAGCTACAGGCGGCCAGATAATCTCATTGAGGATTTAAAAACATTGCAACAAGGGCTGCTTGAGTTTGGTGCTCAAGCCGTGGCTTATTCTGATGTAAAAGAGGTGATCTTACTGGTGGAGTCTTTTGGTTTTCACCTGGCACATTTGGACATCAGGCAAAACAGTACTTTCCACGATAAGGCACTGATGCAGTTGATGTCGGCTGGACATGCTGGTGAAACCGATTTTATTAATTGGGATGAAAAGAAGCGGTTGGAATTGCTTGATAAAGAACTTCTGCTGAACAGGCCATTTACGCATCGCAAAATTGCCCTGGCTGATGAGGCCAAAGCAGTAACTGAATGTTATGATGTTGTAACTGAGCATGCCCATAAATATGGGGTAAGGGGGCTGGGTTCCTTAATTGTGAGCATGACCAGAAGCCTTTCTGATCTATTGTTGGTATATCTCCTTGCCAGGGAATCGGGACTGACAAAAGAAACTGATGATGGCATTGTATGTATGCTGCCAGTTGTTCCGCTTTTCGAGACCATTGATGACTTGAAGGCTGCCCCTCAAATACTAGACGCCTTTCTATCACATCCCTTCACTAAACGAACTCTAAATTATAAGCAGCAAGTCCGTGGTACGAAATACCCGGTGCAGCAGGTGATGATCGGCTACAGTGACAGCAACAAAGATGGCGGCATCATGGCCAGCCAGTGGAACCTCTTTAAAGCACAAAGTGAACTGGCCGATATTGGAGCAAAACATGGGGTAAGGATTAAGTTTTTCCATGGCAAAGGTGGTTCAATCAGCCGTGGAGCAGGGCCATCGCATTGGTTTGTAAGGGCATTACCACATTCTGCTCTAAGCACCCAAATGCGGCTAACCGAACAAGGCGAAACGATCGCACAGAAATATGCCAATAAAGTGAATGCAGCATACAATTTGGAGCTACTTCTAGCATCAACTACTGCCAGGACGCTTTTGGATTTCAATGAGCAGAAACAGCAACACCCACTTGCAGAAGTACTTGAAAAACTGGCCACCGATTCTAAAGACTATTATGAAAAGCTGCTGCATCATCCGAATTTCATCAAGTTTTTTGCAGAAGCCACGCCGATAGATGCAATAGAATCAAGTAAAATAGGCTCAAGGCCAGCCAGGCGGTCAGGAAAAAGATCACTGGAAGATTTACGGGCTATACCCTGGGTTTTTAGCTGGTCGCAGTCCCGTTTCAACATGACAAGTTGGTATGGGGTAGGGCATGCCCTTGATAAATTGAAAAATGATGATCCTAAATCGTGGGATCAACTAAAAGAAGCAACTAAAACCGATCCGTTAATCAGGTATATTTTAACCAATGTCGACACTAGCCTGGCAGCAACAGATTCGGAGATAATGGCGCTTTATGCGTCATTAGTATCGGAAAAGGCAGTGAAAACTTCGATGATGGACTTATTTAATAATGAGTTAGAAAGAACCAATAGCCTTCTCAATGAATTGCTTGGCATGGGTTTGAAAGAGCGTCGAAGAAACCACTACTACTCCAATAAACTTAGGGCGGCTGGCATGGATGAGATTCATCAACATCAGGTGTATTTGTTAAAAGAGTGGCGGTCAGCTAAGGAGGCTGATGATAGTCAGAAAGCAGAAAAGCTACTTGTTCAGCTATTGCTGTGCGTTAATGTGTTGGCTGGAGCGATGCGTAATACTGGGTGATCTATTAACAGAACCCAAATATTAGATATCAGAACCAAGATTGGATTGCATATTCCAATACCAAGTCCTGAGAAAGACAATCGGAAGAAAAACTCTTCATTACCGAATTATTATCCGCCATATTTGTTTGAACCTAAAACAAGGCAATCAAACAGGAAACAGCCATATTGATTTTTGCGAGGTCAGCGAGTAATGAGGCCAGGCATAAATGCTTTCATTCAAGTTTTGGAAAGAATGAAAACGAGAAGGTAGCCGCCTACCTCAACAATAGGGTAATTGAATCTTGTTCCAATTCAGGAATTCCATTCTATATAGTGAATCAATACTCTCAGAATGGAGCAACTTTTGGGCAGCGGCTTGCCAATGCTTATCAGCAAGTGTTTGATAGAGGTTATCAAAATATTATAGCAGTTGGTAATGATTGCCCTCAACTTTCAGTCAAAGATTTAGAATCCGCAAAACATTCCCTTGAGAGTGGTGAGAACACGCTTGGACCCACCTTAGATGGTGGCGTATATCTGATCGGTATCAACAGAACAGCTTTTGACTTTGATCAATTCCAATCAATTGAATGGAAAACATCCAAAGTGCTCAATCAGCTGATTGACCAGCTTGGTGTAAGTGATTTGCTTGAAACGAAAACGGACATCGATCAGCCTTTAACAAGGCATCTGGCATTTGACTCATGTTTATCGGTAATCTGGCAGTTAATTGTCGAATTAATTGGCGATTTCACAATTCTTAATAGCAACGGTCTGCGACTTAACCCGATTGCGATTCAATCCCTCTCCCATAGGGGGCCACCTCTTTTTTAGTCATCCGAAGCCAGTCATTTCTGCAAAGAATTGAGCCAAAATAAGTTGCTCAGTTAGGCGGAATCAATTTAGTTCTTAAAGTCAAAATTGATCATGAACAATACATACTACGATCCGAAGGATCTGAAAAAATTTGGTGATATATCCGAGTTCCAACCGGAATTAGGAAAAAAATTCTTTGACTACTACAACAGCGTTTTCGAGGAAGGGGCGCTTACTGCAAGGGAAAAAGCCTTGATAGCTTTAGCTGTTTCACATGCCATTCAGTGCCCCTATTGCATTGATGCGTACTCAGGAGGTGCGCTTGAAAAAGGGGCAGACGAGGAGCAAATGATGGAAGCTGTGCATGTGGCTGCGGCCATCCGTGGTGGTGCATCATTGGTGCATGGTGTACAAATGATGAACAAGGTGAAAGAAATCACAATGTGATGAAAAGTTTGAACGCAAGACAACATGAATTGGCAAAAATCCAGAAGCAATTAGATATTCTGGAAGACAATCAAGGCATCGGTATTACATCATTCGAAGATCAGTTGAAGGGCATTAATTTGTTTCCTTTAAAACCAACAGGCATTGAGATTTTTCAAGTGAACGTTGGTAAAATGTGCAATCAAACATGCAAGCATTGCCATGTAGATGCAGGCCCCGACCGCAAGGAAATCATGACCAGGGAAACGATGCAGCTATGCCTTGATGCTTTTGACGGGACAGACATCAAAACAGTTGACCTCACTGGTGGTGCACCCGAAATGAACCCGAACTTCAGATGGTTTGTAGAAAAATTAACAGCGCAGGGCAAACATGTAATTGTACGCTGTAACCTGACCATCATTTTGGCTAACCCAATATATCATGATCTGCCTGAGTTTTTTAGAAAACACAAAGTTGAGGTGGTCTCTTCATTGCCTTATTTCAGTGCCAGAAGAACGGATGCTCAACGAGGTGATGGTGTTTTTGAAAAATCCATAAAAGCACTCCAAATGCTGAATGAGGTGGGCTATGGCCTGCCGGATTCAGATTTAAGACTTAATCTGGTTTATAACCCAACAGGTGCATTTATGCCAGGTGATCAGGCTGGGCTGGAAGCTGAATTTAAACGCAAGCTAAAGGAGGGCTATGACATCAATTTCAATGAGCTTTATGCAATTACAAACCTCCCCATTAGCCGATTTTTAGAGTACCTGGTGATTTCAAAGAACTATGAATCTTATATGGAGACACTCGCAAATGCTTTTAATCCTTCAGCGGCCGAGGGTGTCATGTGCCGAAATACGATCTCCATTGGTTGGGATGGTTATCTATTTGATTGCGACTTCAACCAAATGCTTGATTTAAAACTGAGCAATGGGGCTCCAAATCACATTAAAGACTTCGATCTTCAAAAGCTCAATTCACGGGAGATCATCATCAACCAACACTGTTACGGCTGCACTGCTGGAGCCGGTAGCAGTTGTGGAGGTTCGACTACATGAACCAGTCTTTAATCTTTAATCTTTTGTTTAACATCTATTCAAAATGTCCTACTTAGAAACTACTAAAAATGTATATAAAGAGGCTGCACTTACACCCGATGTAGGACTCTGCTGCACAACCAACCCTGTTTGGCAGCTTCCGGGGTTATCTATACCCAGGAAAATGCAAGAGATGAATTATGGCTGTGGCAGTACAGTTCATCCCCGCGATTTAGTGAATGAACCAACGGTGCTATATGTGGGTGTCGGAGGTGGTATGGAATTGCTGCAGTTTGCGTATTTCAATAGAAGGGCGGGTGGAGTTATTGGCGTGGACATTGTTGAAGAAATGCTGACAGCTTCGGAGCAGAATTTCAGTGAAGCCGAGGCTGAGAATCCCTGGTTTAACTCCGATTTTGTTGATTTAAGGCATGGAGATGCAATGAATTTACCAGTAGAAGATTCTTCAATTGATGTGGCCGCCCAAAATTGTCTCTTTAACATCTTTAAGGCAGAGGAATTAAAAGGAGCTCTTCAGGAGATGTACCGTGTATTAAAACCGCATGGGCGACTGGTTATGTCTGATCCTATTTGTGAGCAACCGATTCCTGAGAAACTCAGAAATGATGAGAGGCTCCGGGCACTTTGCCTAAGCGGGGCAATCCCCTTAAAAGAATATGTAAAAATGCTAACGGATGTTGGTTTCGGTACAATTGAAGTCAGAGCAAAAAGGCCTTACCGTATTCTTGACACAAAACATTATCAAACGCCAGAGAATATTTATGTTGAGAGCGTAGAGGTTTGTGCGATAAAAGACCCGATGCCCCTGGACGGCCCTTGTGTATTTACAGGAAAAACGGCCATCTACTTCGGAGATGAAGAATATTTTGACGATAAAAACGGTCATGTACTGATGCCAAACCAACCACTAGCAGTTTGTGATAAAACTGCTGGTGCCTTAGGTTCACTTGGTCGAAATGGTATTTTTATATCGGATTCGACTTATTTCTATGATGGGGGAGGCTGCTGTTGAAGTTTATTTCTGAATCTCGCAATTCCACCTCTTTTGACATTAATAACGTTATATTCTTTCGGATTATTTCTCTTCCTTTTTATAGAGCTTAAAGAATAAAGTGAAAGAATATCTTCTCTAACACTGTTCTCTAATTGTGTTCTTAATTCAGCTATATCACGGTAATACTTCTTTCCAGTTAATATCAAAGCTTCTGAGTCATCGATATCAACTTCAAACGGAATTTTATTAAATATGTGGACAAGCTTTGTTAATAAATCGTTGGTTTTAGAGGCAAGCCATAAGTTGTGAGCGTTAGCTAACATGGATTGTTGAATTGACTCCATAAAGGACTCTCTTCCATATCCGAAAATTAAATGGTATGGCTTTCCATCCTCCTCATCCAAAACTGAACTTTTTAAAGAGGCAATTTGAGTCTCAAGCCACTCGTATGCTTTCAAGCGCTTTTGGATAACTATTTTGTAATATTCATTTTTAAAATCTTCTTTCCGAAAGTAGAAGTTGACTAACGAAGAGAGAAGGGTTGCTATAACACTACTAGAAATTATTGCAGTTATTAGATGGCCTGTTTCCATTCATATGGCTTGTTTGGCTACTTTTTATTAAACAATCGCACAATTTCACCAACCCAAAACACCAGTGAGGTAGAGCCAATTATGATGCCCCAATCAGTCCACGACAGAGGGACGGTTCTAAATACTTTCCCGCCGAATTCTACGATGAGGTATTGACCTATTACTATCAATGCCCCAACAATTATGAAACCAACACCATCCTGGATTTTATGGAATGCACTCTTGCCTGTAGCATAGGCTTTTGCATTGAATAAGTTCCAAAACTGCAGCATTACGAAAACAGTAAAGAAAACTGAGAGGTCATAATCACTTACAACACCGTTTTCATCGGTGAAATAGTAAAGCATTCCCAGCAAAAGAGCGACAAAGAAAAAGCCTACGAAAAGGATGTTCGATTGCATTTTCTTGGTAATAATGAAGTCGTCCCTGCCTCGTGGCTTATTGGCCATTACCGATGAATCAGGGGGTAAAGATGCCAGTGCGGCAGCTGCGAACGTATCCATAATAAGATTCACCCAAAGCATTTGAGTCACGGTAAGTGGCAACTCATAGCCGAGGAGTGACCCCAGAAAAACGATAGTTAAGGCCGCAACGTTAATTGTTAACTGAAACAGGATAAAGCGCTGTATATTTTGATAAAGTGATCTGCCCCACATCACCGCTGTTGCAATGCTGTTAAAGGAGTCATCCAGCAATGTTATGTCGCTTGCCTCCTTGGCTACAGAAGTACCAGAGCCCATTGAGAGCCCAACATGCGCATGATTTAGTGCGGGAGCGTCATTTGTACCATCTCCGGTTACAGCCACTACCGATCCTGTTTTTTGCAACAACCTGACCAAACGTTGCTTATCTGTAGGCCTGGCCCTGCACATAATTTTCAGAAACTGAACCCGCTTAAGGGCATCTTCGTCAGATAGCTCACCAAAGTCAACCCCTGTAATAATGTTTTCATCAGTGTCTGATTCAGCCCAAATTCCGATTTGCCTACCAATTTCTTTTGCTGTGCCAGGCGTATCTCCAGTAACAATCTTAACATCTATACCAGCACTGTTACAATTTTTAACCGCTCCGGGAACATCTTCTCTCACCGGGTCTGAAATTGCTACAATACCTAAAAATGTCAGGTCTGTTTCACTGAGTTCTTCAATAGTTGACGATTGCCCATTTTCAATCACCTTATAGGCAAAACCAAGGGTTCTCATGGCCTTGTTTTGATATTCAAGCAATTCAGCCTCTACGTTACCCTTAATTTCAGTTGCCGGTTTTGACTGATTATCAATTAATGCATTGCTACACTTGGAGAGCACAATTTCGGGTGCCCCTTTGACATAAAGCACTTTTTTATTCAAAGTGGGCGATTGCACCAGTGTGGCCATGAACTTTCTTTCTGTCGAGAAGGTAAGCTGGTCCAAGACCTCAATATTATCCCTTATCTCCTGATAATTAATTCCATTTTTGTGCAGCCAGAGAAGCAGTGCAGCCTCTGTTGGGTTGCCCAAGCCTTTAATTTTATCGGCATTGCTCATATCAAGATGAGCGGTAGTATTAGTAGAGATGCTTTCGGTAATCAATGAACCATTGCCTTCGGCACTGGGATTTTGCTCCTTCAATGAATAGAAACCAGTTTCATAAATGGTCATCTGGTTCTGGGTGAGTGTGCCTGTTTTATCAGTGCAGATTACCGTCGTTGCACCCATTGTTTCGCAGGCATGCATTTTCCTCACCAGGTTATTCGTTTTGAGCATTCGCCTCATACTCATGGCAAGGCTCAGCGTCACACTCATAGGAAGCCCCTCAGGCACTGCCACAACAATTAGTGTGACAGCAATCATAAAATATTGCAGCACTCTTCCGGCAATTTCTAAAGTGACCCACGATTCGGGGCTCACCGGATCAATTCCGAATAAATACCCAACGCCCATCAGCACAATGAAACTTAAAATGGCATAAAGCAGCCATCTGAACCAGCTGCCCTCTTCTACCACTTTTGGTACCTCTTTATTTCCTCCAGATAAGTTAATGGCGTCATAGATAATTGGGATCCACACTTTGGCAAGAGCAACCATGGCCGCCCCCATCACGATCGCAATTGAGCCCAGGTGGCTCATAGGCACCTCTATATCACTAAAGATCAGCTCTTTGGCAAACAAGGTTGTGAACGTTAAGACCGCAAGTACAAAACCAATTACCCCAATAAACCTTGCCAGCTTGTCAAGCTGGATATTTAATGGGGTTTCCTCGCTTGACATTTCCGTGGCCTTTTCAGCAACCTGGCCATATTCGGTTTTGTCACCAACCCGCTTCACTTCAAATGCCCCGTGGCCATCAATCACTTTTGTACCCCTCATCACCCAGTTTGATGGGTAGGTTGCATCCTCCTTAAACCTTTCTGCGTCAATTGTTTTGGCGATCATTAATTCGCCGGTCAGGCAAGACTCATCCATCTGAAGCGATACTGCATCAACCAATTCGCCATCAGCGGGTACTTCCTCACCAGTTTCAAGAATTATTACGTCGCCAACTACAACATCTTTTCTAACGACCTCCTGAATTTTTCCATTCCTCACAACTTTTATGAGGTTCTCATCATTCACCTTATTAAGTACATCGAACTTTTTGCTGGCGTCCATTTCGAACCAGAATGCTACCCCAGTGGCCAGGAAAATGGCGCAAAAGATTCCGATTGTTTCAGCATATTCATTGTGTACAATCGAAATAATTAATGAAAGGAATGCAGCTATTAAGAGGATCCTAATTATCGGGTCTTCAAACTTTTCAAGGAAGAGCTTCCACAAAGGTTCTCTCTGAGGAGGGGTAAGAAGGTTATTACCGTGTTCTTGTCTACTTTGAATTACCTGTTCATCGGTAAGACCCTTAAGATCAATTTTGGCCATGTTAGTTCATGTGTGGTGATTACCAACTGACTTTAAAACTTGTACGTTAAGAAATCAGCTACTCAAATCTGTATTCGGATGTTAAAATAATGCAATTAGCCGTCAGGATAAAATCCTTTGGGAATCAAAATTGATTAATTAAAACGGTGCATCATCTGGCTTCTCAGGCTCTGGCCCTTCGTCGTTTGATTTATCGTTTGCTTTACTCGGTAAAGTAATTGTATCAGGCCCTGAAAATTCAGAAGGGATACCCGAATCTGGAAATGATGTATAGTCGCCTGAACCAGCCATATCGAGGTCTGCAAATTTTGTGAAGCGACTGATAAACTTGAGTTGCACATTATCAAGCGCACCATTTCTGTGCTTTGCTATAATGACTTCACCAGTTCCAGTAGTTGGCATTCCGTTTTCATCTTCAGTAAGGCCATAATATTCAGGACGATAGAGGAACATAACCATGTCTGCATCTTGTTCTATTGAGCCGGATTCCCTGAGATCTGAAAGCTGTGGGCGCTTATCGCCACCACGGGTTTCAACTGCCCTGCTTAACTGCGAAAGTGCAATTACCGGTACGCTCAATTCTTTAGCGATACCTTTTAATGCCCTTGATATCGAAGCGATTTCCTGCTCACGGTTTCCACCCTGCCCTTTGCCAACATCACCTGACATCAGTTGCAGATAATCAATGATAATGAGTTTCACATCATGCTGCGCCTTCAACCTTCTACACTTCGCCCTTAATTCCAGAATGCTTAGAGCAGGGGTGTCGTCAATAAAAATGGGTGCCTCAGTAATTTTGGCTGTTTTATGAACAAGTTGCTCCCACTCATAATCAGCCAGGTTACCCTTCTTAAGTTTTTCACTGTCCAATTCAGCCTCGGCTGAAATCAGCCTATTCACCAATTGAATTGACGACATCTCCAGGGAGAAAATGGCCACTGGGTGGTCAAAGTCAACGGCAGCATTTCTTAAAGCAGAAACGACGAATGCGGTTTTACCCATCCCTGGTCTCGCGGCAATAATCACCAGGTCTGATGGTTGCCAACCTGAAGTAACCCTATCAAGGGCCGTAAACCCACTCGGGATTCCGGTAAGTCCATCTTTATGTTTCTTTCTTGCCTCAAGTTCCAGCATCGCTTCATGCATGAGCGATCGCATTGTGTCGTAATTTTTACGAATATGTGATTCAGAAACTTCGAATAGCGATTGCTCTGTTTTATCAAGAAGATTGAAAACGTCGGTAGTGTCTTCGTAAGCTTCAGTTTGGATTTCTGTCGATATCTTAATCAATTCACGCTTAATCGACATTTCTGTAATCACCCGGGAGTGGTATTCGATATTAGCCGCTGAATTGACTTTTGTAGTCAGCTCAGTGATGTAATAAGCACCGCCAATAACTTCAAGCTTGCCGTCTTTTCTCAGCTGAGCTGTAACGGTGAGCATATCCACCGGCTCAGAGTTATTGAAAAGAGTAAGAATGGCAGCATATATTTCCTGATGGGCGTCTTTATAAAAACTTTCTGGCTTCAGGATATCTATGACGGCTGTGAGGGCATCTTTTTCCAACATTAGTGCCCCCAAAACAGCCTCTTCCAGGTCCACGGCCTGTGGCGGGAGCTTACCAAGTTGACCAGATAATTCAGCAATATTTATGTTTTTTGAACGATAGCCGACACGTATAGCAGAAGATCTGGTTTGCTCCATTTTATAAAGTTAACGGTTAGTAAGGTGAATTAATATGCGGCAAACCTACGGATGTAAAAACACCATTGAAAGCGATGAAATGAGAAAATTTACCAACCGCTAAATACAGGTTTTGAAGTTTAGATTAACAAAGTTATCCACAGGTTAACTTTGATAAAGACCACGGTTTTGGATTATCTGAACGACCGGTTCTGGAAGTAGATATTTTACCGACTTGCTTTGTTGAATTTGCTTACGGATAAAGGTGGCTGATATATCTAGTAGCGGAGCTTCTACCTTATGGATGTTTGGATGGTCAACTCCCGCACTGGATGATCCTGGTCTGTCATAGACAAGTAGGCTGAAGTTTTCGAGAATCTGTTTTGAATTTTTCCATTTGTTGAATTGGATCAAATTGTCAGAGCCGATAATAAGTTGAAATTCCTTTTTAGGGTTTTTTTCTTGTAAATAGGTGAGAGTATCAATTGTATAGCTTGGTTTAGGCATATTGAATTCGACATCCGTTACCTTAAACCGGAAGTGCTCATTAATTGCGGCTTGCACCATGTCATATCTATCAAACTCGTGAGCCAGGTTAGATGATTTCTTCAATGGATTTTGTGGGGAGACAACGAACCAAATTTCTTTACAATCGGTATTTTCATAGATCACGTTGGCAATAATTAAATGACCAATATGAATGGGATTAAATGATCCGAAAAAAAGGCCGATTTTCATCTGTAAGATTCCTTTCGATGACTAATTGTGATTACGAGGATGATGAGCTCATCCTTCTTGATTTTATAAAGAATACGGTAAGCACCGACCCTTAATCTATATCCATCCCTTGCTTTAAGCTTTTTGCTCCCAAATGGGAGTGGATTTTGTTTAAGCGATTTTAATGCAGATCGAATCTTCTGATAGACTTCTGGGGGTAATTTTTTTAAAGACTTTTCAGCTTTATTACTAATTAAAACCGAATAAGGCATTTCAGGCTTCTGGCTTGTCAATCTCTTTTAGAACTTCATCGAGTGATCTGTAAGAAAGCTTCTCTTGCTGAGCGTTATCATAATCTTTAATTGCAGCCAACTCCTCAAGTTCATCCTGAATTTTTTCAAAATCTGCAATAGGCACAATGACAGCTTTTTTCTCGCCCCTTTGATTGGAAATGTACTGTAACTCCATTTTCTAAACCGAATTTAACGAATTTGAGAATAATTATGCACTAAAACGATTCTCTAACAAAAATATAGAAGGCTGGCCGTTCGGTACCAAAGCCCATGTCAATTCGCAGGTTAATGCGCTCTTCAGGGAAGGCCAGAAATCGTAAACCAACGCCTCCTGTAATTTTCATGTCATCAAAAGGATTTTCAATTAGGTCGGTCATCACATTGCCCACACCAACAAAACCAACGGCTCCGAAACGGTGCCAAAATTTGAGGTCTTTATCTTCGTTGATCCATGAGGTTCTGCCAATCGGAATTCGGTATTCCCATTGCGTTGCCCACATCGCATTGTCCCGAAAGCGGCCTTCAAAATTGCCACGCATAAGAAAAGGCCCTCCCATTAGCGCCATAGATTCAAATGACGGCTGCCCCCAATTTTGTTCAATATAAGTTTGGTTTCCCAATACAGTTTTATCGTTGATATTGAAAAAGAGTCGATTATCCAAAGCCATTTTCGTAAACTCAAAATCGCTATTAAAGGCATCATTGTAGAATGTCAGTTGGAAATCAGTCAACCAGCCTTTTTTTGTACACATAAAATTGTCCCGGCTGTCCCACCTGGCAGTAAGGCCAAAGCCTTGAGAAACGCCACCATTGCTTCCTGGAACGGCCTCAGCTTCTAAAAGCCCATTTTCCGCTACTTCCTGAATTTTGCTATCCCTGCGATCAAATCTCAACCCCGCATATAAGCCTTGTTTAATTTTCTTGAAGTAGCTGTAGTTTATGTTAAATACCCTGGAGGTGTATATTTCTTTGTCCTCATTTTGGGTTTGACTACCTATACCGTAGAAAAATAGCGGGAAGCGAAGCCATTCAGTAAACCCCGAAACAATGTGATTGTTGGAGTTGAAAAAGATATCATTCGAAATCCGAAACTTCACCTGGTTTTTTAGGGTATAGCTCTGCGGAGCCCTAATAGATGACAATTGCGTTCCTTCCTCTGCATTTTTGAATCGAAAAAAATATACCCCGATTACCCCTAACCTGAGTGAAGTTTCGGGTGCGACAGAAAAAAGAGGAATAGGCAAGAATTTCTTGTACGTGGCCGCCTTCTTGGGTACTGTAAATTCAGTAGAATCTACCTGGGCAATTATATCGGATGTATAAAAGTAAAGTGCGATCAAAACGCACAATCGAAGGCACTTAAACAATGTGTCAGGTTTAGTCAGGGCTTCAATATAGGCAGAACAAAAAAAAATACCATCCTGAAAGTTCAAGATGGCATTTCAACCTTAACCAAAACATTAAAAATTTACTAACTATGATTGTATTTGCACCTTAAAAACAAATCGCCAGAAAATTAGTTCGGTCGAGGTAAATTTTTTTTAGCCAGTTTATTGGCAGCAATCTAACACCAGCATTAATTGAAATTGACCCAATAAATATTGGCGCCCTGTGGGCTGAGGATTGCTTTCATTGCAGCGGCCGGATTAAGTGGGTCGCCATCAATCTGAATTGTGGTCTTTCTTTCACTAGTGAAGAACAACAAATCTCCTTCCCTGGATACATAGGGGCAGTAATCTAATTGAGGTGTATTTAATTCAGTCATGTTTTCTGCTTGTTGCCAGGCACCGCTACCGTCCTTACGGCTGATGTAAAGATCACCCCGGCCGGTGTCATCATCTCTGCCCCAGCTGGTCCAAATTATATACTGCTCATCTGGGTCAATAAAAGCATTAAAATCATCTTGAGTGGCATTTATGGTTGTTGGTAAAACCTGCCTTGGCCCATATTTTCCATCAACTAATTCACTGAACCAGATATCCTCACCCCCTTTGCCTGAGGCATACCTACCTGTGTAGTAAAGTGTGCCATTTTTAGCCAGGGATGGATAAAATTCATTCTCTTCAGTATTAATGGGTTCACCAACATTAACTGCGTCACCCCATGAGCCATCAGTTTGTTTTTCAACATACCAGATGTCAAAATCTTTGGTTCCGATGCCAGATTCCCGACGGTTTGAGGCGAAATACAATTTGTCGCCTTCAAAGCTGAAGGCCGGCTCAATATCATATGCCCCTGTTGAGAATGATGCTGTTTTGGCTGGTTGCCATACACCATCAGCAAAACTGATTTGAATAATTTTAGCCGACTGCTGACTCTCCACAATTGAATAAAAAACTTCGGTGCCATCTGGTGAAATTGCTATATCCCGTTCATAAAATCCGGCGGAGACAATAGAAGGTGCGAAAATTTCCAGACCAGACGGTTTGTTTAAACCGAAATATGGTGTTTGTGCGCTTATGTTGCTAAAAATCGTAAGCAACGTAAGTAAAGTGGTTATTCTTAACATTATTGACCAGTTTTTTGAAGTTGAAAAATGATGTCAAATTTTTGACTTCGGGACAGCTCATTTTCGAGATTTTGACCTCTTGAGATGAAATTAAGGCTCGCAAAATGGAGCATATCGGCCGTAGCCTGGGTAAGATTCGCAGAAGGGTCGATCGTTGCTGCCAAATATGTGATTTCAGAATCTGTCATCTCAATAATTTCAAATTGATTTGACCCCGAATTATTGGTGACTGAAAGCATACCACTATTATCATCTATTGAATAAGTACCAGCTTGCTCAGTGCCTCCTGAACTGAAGTTATATTCATTGGAACTGCTAAATGTTGCTTCAATATTCACCCCTGCTCCGATAGCAACGTTTGTCTCAGCCACGTCGCTCTTAAGCGTCACCCTGTTAAGCCTCCAGGTGCCATTTATGGCTCCTGAACCTCCTGGGTCCCCGTCGTCACCACACGCACTTAATACGGTGGCAATCCACACAAAATGTAAAATTTTAGACATAGTAATCGAATTTGGGGGCGAAGTTAGCGGCTGTAGCTACCCATAAAGTTCTATGTCAACAAATAGCAAATCGAAGAAGGTAATTAGCAGAATAGTTTTAAAACTGTTGCTGGTATACCAATAGGTGTCGCTGCCATACTATGAGATGTTGCTTATATACTTCAGGTTTGAGAATTACGATTAATGACGAACTTTGACCCGTGAAAAAAATCCGGTCTCAAGCACCTTTTTGGATAGGCTGGCTAATAGTGCTTGCACAAATTGAATTTATTTGGGTAGTCGAATTCGCTTCTGTAGCCCATTTAAGTGTGATGCAAATTCTATGGAAGACTTTCATGACTGAATTAATGTTCCTCCCGATATTAATTTTTCAAGGCAATGTAACAACCACCCTGCTAACAGGAATCATCGACCGGAAGGAATCTAAAATCAGTAATACTTTAAAATTTTTTATATCAATAATCCTTTCATTGCTGGCCTTTCGATTCATGAATATGGTGATCAATGATGTTGTGTATGGCGATGCCAACACCTATGTGGATTTTATTAACTGGAACAGGTTTGGCTCTGCCTTAAACAACGTGGTTTTTGGAACTGGTGCATTTGTGGCATATGATCAATTCATGATGCGGCTAAAATGGAAAGACAAGGAGGCCAGGTTAATTCAGGACAAACTCGAAACCGAATTGAAGTTTCTGAAAGCGCAGATCAATCCACATTTTCTATTCAATACCTTGAATAATATATACTCGCTGGCCAGGATTAAATCAGATCAAACGGCAGATGCAATCATGAAATTATCTGAAATGTTGCGTTTTATCCTGTATGAATCAGAGAATGACAAAATCAACATCAGGGATGAAATTAAGATGATTGATGATTTCATTGATCTTCAAAGGCTAAGGTTTGATAAGCGCTTTAAGATCACCTTTAAAAAGGACGTTGATGACAGAGAAAATACCATTGCCCCTTTCATTTTGCTTCATTTTGTTGAAAACGCTTTTAAGCATGGCATCAGTGAGTCCCGTTTTGAATCATACATTAGTATTGTGTTAGTTTGTAAAAATGGGAAGTTGACTGCCGAGATCGAAAACTCCGTGGAGCGGGTAGGAGAGACTGATCGAAGATCGCAGATTGGCCTTGACAACATCAAGAAGCAACTTGACCTTATTTATCCGGATCATCAATTGATAATTGATAGCAACGGCAATTACTTTAAAGTCAACCTTTCAATTGATTTATAAAAATGGCTATTAAGTACACATGTTTGATTGTGGAAGATGAACCGCTGGCCGCGGAGGTAATCAAGGATTACATTGATCAGGTGCCTTTTTTGGAATTCAAAGGAATCTGCACCGATGCGCTTTTTGCACTTGAAAAGTTGAAAAATGAGCAGATTGATTTAATGTTTTTAGATATTCATCTGCCAAAACTGAAGGGTTTCGATTTTTTAAGAACGCTTCAAAAACCACCCAAAGTGATAATTACCACTGCCTATCATCAATATGCACTCGATGGTTATGAACTTGATGTGCTTGATTATCTGATGAAACCAATTGACTTCAGCCGGTTTCTTAAGGCGGTTAATAAGATGATCACAGTTACAAAAACTGATGTCCATCTCAAAAATGAGAAGAGTGATTACATAATAATCTCGGTCAAGAAAATGAAGGTGAAGGTTTGGATTGATGATGTAGTTTATGTGGAAGGTTTTAAAGAGTACGTTAAAATTTTCACAGATGATAATTGTTTCCAACCCAAAATGTCACTCACCAGAATAGAGCAATTGCTTCCTCAGAATAGATTCTTGAGGATTCACCGTTCATTTATTGTAGCAAAAGATCGACTTGAAGCCTTCAATACCACCGATGTAGTAGTAGGCGGCAAGCAGATACCAATTGGCCGAAGCTATAAAGACTTAGTAATGGGACAATTGGGTTAATCACTTCCTTTTAAGTGGAGAAAGGTTACCCATTAAATACCAACTAAACAGCTAAATAGCCAACCAGCTACTCATATTTTTATTGACCTCCAAGTACATGTACTTTTGTTAGTAGCTGAAGTTTAAACCACTTGAACAAGAAAAAGCTTTATTGGATTTGTCAATTAGGAGGCTGGATGCTTTATGGCATCGCCAATTTGGTTGGGTTTTCATTTGTGAGGGCCATAACACCAGAGCTAATTTTTGGCGAGGTATTTCAAGTGGTCTTTTACATCGGCTCAACCCACTTTTTCAGGCTTATAATTAAAAAAAGGGATTGGTTCGACTTACCATTTAACAGGCTCATACCGAGAATGGCCGGCGGCATTTTACTTATGAGTGCTGTCAATAGTTCCATCAACTACATAATTGTACGTGGCATTACGTCAAGGCAAGCGACTGACCTGATCGCATTGTTGATCGTTTCAATGATCGTCTATTTTTTATGGTCTTTGATTTACTTCACTTATCATTATTTTGAGAGTTACCGTAAATCGCTTCAGCATAAAGCCGCTTTAAATGAAATTGAACTCAGTAACTTAAAATCACAGCTCAATCCGCATTTCATATTTAATGCCTTAAACAGCATAAGGGCTTTGGTTGATGAAGACCCTGAAAAGTCTAAAGACGCTATAACGCAATTATCACACATCTTGAGAAACTCCCTGGCGGCTGATAAAAAGCGGTTGGTGAGTTTTGATGAGGAGATGAAAACTGTGAGAGACTACCTCGCCCTTGAGAGCATTCGGTATGAAGAAAGGCTCAAGACAAAACTAAATATTCACCCTGATTCTGAGGCATGTAAGATTCCCCCATTGATGATTCAGACATTGGTTGAAAACGGAATCAAACATGGCATTTCCAACCTCAAAAAAGGAGGGATAATTAGTATAGATACTACCTTCATTGACAGCGCTTTTGTGATCCAAATCAGGAACAGCGGAGTCTATATAAACGGAGTCTCTAAAAATGCTGGAATGGGCTTGGAAAACACCAGACGCCGCTTAAAGTTGATATATGGCGATCAAGTTGGTTTTGAGATTAGAAATGAAGATAAAAATATAGTTTTGACCGAAATTAAAATACCTGAAAAAATAAAAGATGAGAGCATTAATTATAGATGACGAAAGGTTGGCCAGAAAAGAACTGGAAAAGTTGCTAGAGCCACATGATGAGATAGAGATTATTGGAGAAGCAGTGGATGTTGACGATGCCTTTGAGAAAATCAACACAATGGATCCCGACCTGATTTTTCTTGACATTCAAATGCCTGGTAAAACAGGGTTTGAATTGTTAGAAGAATTGGAGAAAGTGCCAAAAGTTATCTTCACAACCGCCTATGACGAGTTTGCACTTAAAGCTTTTGATGTAAACGCACTAGATTATTTATTAAAACCAATCCAGCCAGAAAGATTAGCCGAGGCGGTTAACAAATTAGTGGATCAAGAAGAAAAACCAGAAGCTTCGGAACAGTCGACTTCAAATAAAAAGTTGACCATTTATGATCAGGTATTTGTAAAAGATGGTGACAAATGCTGGTTTGTTAAGCTTTCAAACGTCAGGTTGTTTGAATCAGACGGGAATTATATCAAGGTTTATTTCGACAACTTTAAGCCTATGATCCACAAATCGCTAAACGCTCTGGATGAGAAGCTTGATGACAGATCATTTTTTAGGGCCTCCAGAAAACACATCGTCAATTTAAGCTGGGTTGAGACTATAGAGCCCTGGTTTAATGGTGGATTGATGGTGCAGCTAAAAGGTGGTGAAAAAGTTGAGGTGAGTCGAAGGCAAGCAGCAAGATTTAAGGAGATGATGAGTCTTTAAAATCAAAAAGGAGACCAAACGGCCTCCTTTTGTCAGGTCAATACTCAAAATAGATCAACCTTATTTGAAACACTATCTTAACTCCACTCTCGATTTAGCAAGCAGATTGCCATTGTGGAATACCCTTACTTTTAAATGTTGAGAGTCGATTTGTTTAAACTCATAAGTTTGGTAGAGGACTCCATTAGTCGCTATCATTTCTTTGTAGATAAGATTGGAGTCATCATCTAATACTACCAGTTTGAGTTTGCTGTCTCCAAGATCATATCCGGCCAAACCGATGAGTCCATTGTTACTCTGGATCACTACTTTTTCAACAAGGTGTTCAGAGCCTTTCAGCTTCTTACTCTTTTCACCTTTGTCAGTGGCAAATGTTGATGCGCTGATAACTGTTAAAAGCGCAAGCAGGATTGTTGTTTTTTTCATGAGTAGTCCTTTTAAATTTTGAGTTTGTTTGAATTACTCTCTTAAAAGGAAAATCAATGGATCAGTTGTAACGGGTCAGTCAAGAGATGTCACAAGATGTCATTTCGAAATAATTCTAGTTTTATCTGAGGCACTTATAATTGGGACGAAAAAAGTAGTTAAGAAAAATTCCCCATGGCTCTGGTTCCGGCCAAATAAATTAGTCCATCTTCCTAAGAATGATTTAGTTCTTACAAAGAGAAGAAGGCATGATACATCGCCATAAGGTGCTAACAGCTCAGTTCTGTCAGATTGTATAAGATGCATTTTAAGGATACTACATACCTAAGGTTTCCGCAGAATGAGATCTTGACGGTTTTTATTATTAATCATTGAAACAACTGAAGCGTTATCTCATTTGGTAGAGACTTTGAACTACTTATAGATGAGATATCCTAGCCAATCGATTCGGATCAAATCTTTACCACACAAATACAATAAAACCGACAGACTACGTATGATCCAATCTGAGAGCGATAGAGTACCTCAACATGAAAAAATTTGGAATCTGATTCGTCCCATTTCGTTCATCAAATGAACCTGTCTGCTTTTTAATTCTGACTCAGGAAATTCCTCAATACATAATTTAGAATTCCACCATGCTTGTAATATTCCACATCTACTGAAGAGTCAAGCCTCACTTTAGCCTGGAATTCTACCTTAGAGCCGTCTGGTTTGGTAGCGGTAACATCTACCATTTTACCAGGGGTGAGGTCAGATGAGATGCCGTTGATGTCATACGTCTCATCACCTTTAAGCCCTAAAGAATCAGCATTTTCACCGTCAGCAAATTGCATCGGTAATACACCCATCCCTACAAGGTTACTGCGGTGGATTCGCTCATAGCTCTCCACAATTACGGCTTTTACGCCTAAAAGTGTAGTGCCTTTTGCAGCCCAGTCCCTTGACGAACCAGAACCATATTCTTTGCCTCCGATCACAACAAGTGGTGTGCCTGCTTCCTGATACTTCATTGAGGCATCAAACACTGTCATCTCTTCACCAGTGGGGTGATACTTTGTCCAGCCTCCTTCTTTTGAGGCAAGTTTATTCTTGATCCTCACATTTGCGAAAGTGCCCCGCATCATTACCTCATGGTTTCCACGCCTTGAGCCGTAAGAATTGAAATCACGTTGTTCCACATCATTGCCAACAAGGTATTTACCTGCCGGATGCTCTGGCAAGAATTTACCTGCTGGTGAGATATGATCAGTAGTAACTGAATCTCCTAATTGCAACAGCACCTTGGCACCCTTGATGTCATCAGGCTCTGGAACTGATTCAGAAATATTTTGGAAGAATGGTGCTTCCTGGATGTAAGTCGATTTATCGTCCCACTTATAAAGCTCACCTGTCGGTGCGTTTAGCGCTGTCCATGCTTCATCTCCGTCAAATATTGTTGAATATGATTGGGTGTAATCATCAGGCGTTAGCACTTTATCCATTACTTCATTTATCTCTTTGAGGCTTGGCCAGATGTCTTTCAGGTAAACCGGATCACCGTTAGGATCGGTACCCAGTGGGTCGTTGTTCATATCAAAATCCATCCTTCCGGCAAGTGCATATGCAACGACTAACATGGGCGATGCAAGGAAATTCATTTTGATATTGGGGTGAATCCTCGCCTCAAAATTTCTGTTTCCTGAAAGCGCTGAACAAACAACAAGGTCATTTTCAACAACCGCTTTTTGTACATCATTCTGCATATCACCAGAGTTACCTATACAAGTGGTACAGCCATAGCCCACAACATGGAATTTAAGGCCTTCCAAATAGGGTAATAATTCTGATTTTTCGAGGTATTCCGTTACCACCCTTGAACCCGGTGCCAATGAAGTTTTTACCCAGGGCTTGATATTAATGCCTTTGGCAATTGCATTTCTTGCGACTAAACCTGCACCAATCATAACACTTGGATTGGAGGTGTTTGTACAAGATGTGATTGCAGCAATCACAACCGCTCCATCTGTCAGGTTGTATTCAACATCGTTGCGCTTCATCCTAATGCTTTTGATTTTACCTTCGGGGGCTGGTGCCGTCCTTTCATCGGGGGCAACATAATCTCTTTTGTAATTTTCTTTTAGCAACGAAATTGTTTTTTCCTTGGCGTTTCTCAGCAAAATCTTGTCTTGAGGACGCTTGGGGCCTGAGATTGTGGGCTCAACTGTGCCCAAATCCAACTCAATTACATCAGTGTAGTTGATGGCACTTTCGTTGGCTCTCCACAATAAATTCTCTTTGGCATAAGCCTCAACCATCGCTATATGATCTTCTGAACGGCTTGTCCTACGCAGGTAAGCCAGAGTTTGCTCATCAATCGGCCAGTGGGTATCAGTGCAGCCAAATTCCGGGGACATGTTCGAAATTGTGGCCCTATCCGGCACCGTTAAATATTCTAATGCCGGCCCATGGACTTCCACGATCTTTCCAACGACACCATAATCCCTAAGCAGTTTGGTGATGGTTAACACAAGGTCTGTTGATGTTGCACCTTCGGGGAGTTTGCCACTTAATTTCAATCCAATCACCTCTGGCAATATCATGTAAATAGGTTGACCAAGCATGGCGGCTTCCGCTTCAATGCCACCAACACCCCAGCCTAAAACTCCGATGCCATTGACCATAGGTGTGTGTGAATCCGTTCCGACTAAAGTATCTGGCAACAGATAGCCATCTCTTTCAATTACTGCTTTTGCCAGATATTCCAGGTTTACCTGATGGCAAATGCCCATACCCGGAGGTACTACACTGAAATTGTCAAATGCCCCTTGCGCCCACTTAAGTAATTTGTATCGCTCTTCGTTTCGCTGATATTCAAGATCAACGTTCTTTCGATAGGAATTCTGAGTCCCGAAAAACTCTACCATCACTGAGTGATCAATCACCATATCAGCAGGAACTATTGGGTTAGTTTTACCCGTATTCTTTCCTTTTCTGGCAACTTCAGCCCTGATGGAAGCAATATCAACTACGGCTGGAACTCCAGTAAAATCCTGCATCAGCACTCTCGCAGGGGTGTAAGGGATGTCTTTATCGCCTGCGGTATTTTTCCAATCCAGCAGGGTATTCAGATGATCTTCAGTGATTGCAAATGCATCATAATTTCTGATAGCATTTTCTAGCAATATCCTGATAGAGAAAGGCAGGCTTTCTACATTTTTACCCTTTGCTTGTAGTTCTTTTAAACTGAAGTATTTGTGTGTCCCTAATGGAGTGGTGAGTTCCCTTTCTATACCAAAAAAGTCTTTGCTCATAGTATTTCGATTATGTAGTCAATTTGACAAGAAAGCCAAAGTTATCTCTTAGGCCTAAGAAATAAAATATAAGAAAAAATGGGTTGGGAACAATTAATGGAATGCTAATCCTCAATTTTTAAAAAAGAGTATGTTTTAAGTTGTGCATTATAAAAACCGAAGTAATAGTTATCATTAAACTTAAAAAATGTTGAACTTGATGGGATAACCTTTCTACGCTCTAACAATTCATCAATTTCATTAAGAATGTCGGCTTTTTGTTGTTCATTTTGATAGTTCAATGTGGCTTTATTCAATGAGGTTTTTGCGTACAATGTTCTACCTCTACTATTGAAGATTAATTCAGATTGAGTGACTCTAATATTGCTGTCAAAGTCTGTCGTTGAAGTGGAAAGTGTAGAGGGCAACTGACTATGACCACCATAAGTCAATTCCAAATAACTGCCGCGATCATGTAACAATAAACCAATTTCGTTTTGCGGCAATTTCTGCATAAACTTTTTTTGTCAACTACACTTTCAATGCTATAATTTGTTAACCCTCCTGATTGATCATAAATGGTATTTGGGAAGACAGTTTCTGATTCATTAATTATATATGAAACAACCTCTGCATTAGTAACTAAGTCTCTGACTATCAAATTAATGTATGATTTACAGGCTCCTATTTGGAAAAGGTTACCTCCATAAACGATTGAGTTCGACAGGGTTTTTTGATTATTGCAATTTGAAACCTCTTGTGTAAGAGTTTTGACGGTTGCGTTCTTTATAGCTAGGTCAATCGCAACTACTCTACTTGTCAAGAGTGTGTTATCAATTATAAGATAGAGTTTATTATTCTCTATCATCGCTTTGTTTTTTCTAGCGGCAGAGCTTAGATAATTAGGGATGCTCTGGTCCAGAAAAGCAAAATTCGCATCGAATGATAGAGGGGATTGTTCAATATCGTATAGGGCATGGTATAGTTGAGGGAATTTGTCATTCGTAAAATTGTATTCGGAAAGATCAATTGTGAAATTTGAAAAATTCGTTTCATCGGTAAATTCGTACAGGTTTAGTACGGATTTGTTCTTGCGAATCATCAAAATGTAAAACATATTATTATGGCTAAAGGACAGTAAATACTTCTCTTTCTTAAAGGGTATTTCCATCTCTTTAAATGAATCAGATGCATTCGCAAAATCCACTTTGACGGCTTGAACCTTATTTTGTTTTGAGTTAGAATACCACAAAAAGATTGCATCTGAAATTGAATGTCCCAGTAATCGATTATAATTGGCCTGTGGTTTTTTCAATGAGTAGCTATCAATGACCTGTAATTGATTGTCTAACAATTTTGCTTCGATATGAATGCCGTTTGTATGAAATACCGCTACCTTCTCTATGTCATTCAATACAGCAGTGTATGTCTTTCTTGGATCATCAGGTAAATTATTCGTATCCATATCGTAAAGTATAGTCTTGTAGTTCCTCTTGAACTTAATTTGATAATCGTTTATCAGCTCTTGAGAGTACGAAGAGTAGTAACAACTGGAAAGCATAAAAAGAATAGCCAATCTTATCAATCTCATTTTTAGTCTTTTGTGTTCAACTTCTTCTTCATTCCTCTCAAAACCATATTGGTGTATTTGTTTGGGAATAATCTTGCCAGCCAATCCATTTTTTTTGCATCCTCCCCAATGACCACTCTATGTTTCTTTTTCTCAATGCCTGAAACGATTTGGGTTACGGCATCCTCAACAGAAACTGATCCTATTTTGCTTACCCAGTGCTTGATTTTAGCTTTGGTTTCTTCATCGGCCCTCGCATTATCGATGATGTTGGTACTCACTGCCCCAGGGTGGACGGTCATCACATGGATGCCTTGCCCTGAGAGTTCCATCCTCAGGGTTTCGCTCAAGCCCCGGACAGCGAACTTAGTGGTGCAATAAGCCGAGTTATCAACCATGCCAGCAAGACCTAGCATACTTGAGAGGTTTACGATAACAGCATCAGCGTCAGATTTGATCATTGGCAAAAAGGCCTGTGTACCATAAATCACGCCCCAAAGGTTAATGTTCATAATCCATTCCCATTCGTCCTGGGTGGTTTTAGCAAATTTCTTGGTTCCCAAGGCTGCCCCGGCATTATTGATCAGGTAGTCAATCTGCTTAAATTCTTGCTTTACTTTTTCAGCAAATGCAAAAACCGCCTCTCGATCACTGATGTCAAACTGATCAGAAAATACCTTTATGTCAGAATCCAACAATTCAACCGTTTCACTTAAGGTATCATGATTTTTATCGCATAGGGCAAGGTTGGTTCCCGCTTCTGCCAATTTAACCGCCAGTTCCCTTCCAATGCCGGAACCTGCTCCCGTAATTACTGCAACCTTCCCTTCGAATGAGCTCATGGTTTCAATGTTTCTAGAAAAAATTCAATCATAATGTCTTCAGATAATTCATGGATGGTATCATCTGGAGATGCCAATTCTATCTTGTCACCTGCCCCAGCATTTTGATAATAGATTTTTACTTTTTCAAAAGCGGCTTCAGCATCCTGATAATAAAAAGTGTCCTGTTGACCATTCACATACATTGCATTTCGGGGTGCAATTGCTCCAGCTATTTCGGCCATGTCAAAATGGTTTAGGACATTCGGAATGTTATTGCAGATGTGGTGGTTCGACCGTGTACCGAAAGTAGTTTTATAGCTTCCTAAATACCCCTGAACATAGGCTGCCTTAATTCTTGAATCAATGGCGCTTACCAACATACTCAATGCACCACCGGTTGAAACTCCCGCTACACCGATTCGGCTTTGGTCAACATATGATTTCTGATGTACCAACTCAGTCAGGTAGAGGCCATCTGTGATAAGTTCACCATACCATGAACCGCCCACCAACCTGGCAACAGCATCGATATGCAAATGATCTCCAAGGCTGGATAATTTGCCCATTCCACGGTTTTCCATCACGTAAACCACAAAACCTTCTTTTGCCAAAAGAAGGCCGGCACCTTTTTGATAGGTCCATTTTTCAAATGCCACCTGGTCCATATCGCCATGGCCAGAAAACAGAATGACTGTCGGATATTTTTGGCCTGAATCGAAACCTTCCGGGAGCATTTCATAAAATGGAATATTCACACCATCATATCCTTCGAATTCATTGAGGCTATATGCAACTCCGCGAGTTGAGGAACTTTCAACTTTTGAAAATGTCACATTGGGAATTTCCAAAGTCGAATCAACATGAACACCGAAAACCCTGGCAATTTCAAAGGGCTCTGGAACAGGGTAATCTTTCTTAGCATTAATAGCCTCTACAATCCCGAGATTTTGAAGGGTGTTAGCTTCTTTTCGTTTGCCAACTTCAAATTTGATTTGGGTGCATGATAGGCAGAGTATTAGGCTTAATAATACCAGATGGCGCATTTAGCAATTCTACCATAAGTATGAGTAGAATCAAAAAATGGAAAGGTATGAATGAAGAGATAAACTGAGGACACAACCAGACCTCAGTTATCCATTGATTTTTGCGAATGATTTGGTTAACCAATGATCTTGACATCTTCGCTTAGTAATTTTCTAGCGGGAATTACTGTCTTGTCATTGCCAGAAACAATAGTAACCGAGATGTTATCGATCTTTTCAATTTTTCCTTTATGACCATTTAATTCAATTTGCTGACCTTCACTAAAATTGTTTCTTGAATAAAACGCTGATAAGATATTATGTAAAACATCTTTTGAAGCAAGGCCAAATGAAACTGCAAATGAAAGAATAACACCTCCTAGGATAATGGTAACATTGTTGGTGATAATCGAAGTGTCAACACCAGCCTGATTCAGAGCTGTTAGAGTAATAATGATTGCAATAATGTAGAATGCTACGGAGCTAACAACCTTACCTGATGAGACGGAAAGTGAATCAAAAATGCCCTGTAAACCTCGTCTGACAAAATTGGCAATGTATAACCCAATAACAAATATGATGACGGCGCTAAATAATTTAGGAAGATAAGTAAGTAGGTCACTAATGGATGTTGCCACAACACCCCAACCAAGAGTATCTGAAGCTGTGACGAAAAAAAGCAAGATGATTATCCAATAAACAAATTTCGAAACAACCTGCGATGGATTAATATTAATGTGAGCTTTCTCAAGAATTTCCGTGGTATTTAATTTCTCTGAAAGCTTATCAAATTGTATTGCTCCCAGTGCCTTTCTCACAATATAAGAAAGTAGCTTGGCTATGATCCAGCCTACAATTATCAAGAAAATAGCTCCTAGAATGTTAGGCAATTCTGTCATTACTTTTTGCCCAAGCGCTACTAATGATTCAATTGCGATTTGGGTCCAGTTGGTTAAGTTTTGCATGAGTTAAATTTTTGTTGAGTAATTTTTTTCACGTTCTAGTTTGTTATTCCTGAGTTGCACCTATACTTGAAACTTGTAAATTCTTAATGGCATTTTCGGAATAAGAAATCATAATATTTCCTAACTGATCATTGAAGGACATTATCGGAGATGTCAGGATTATAGTGTTGTCTTCCGTAAAGGATGTTGTCACTTCTTTACTAGCAATTAAGTCAGGGCTATAAAATGTTGAGAAATCCTGTTGCTCAAATTTTTTATTGGAGGATGCCACTATCAATCCATTTTCGTCTGTTACTATTACCTCCCTTACATTTTTCTCTCTTATCAACTGAATAATATACAGGTTTATCTGATCGTAATTTTCTTTTATCATTTCAGCTCTGATGGCCCAGGCAAAAGTTTTAGTCATCAAGCCGAGGTACTCTGAACCTGTACTTTCAAGCAGCAATTTCGAATAGTCGATCAACTCATTTTGCTGTTTCTTCATGTTAGTTTCTAAATTGGAAGTACGGTTTTTAAGTATCCAAACTTGAACAAGTATCACTAGAAGCAAAACACCAATTACAAGAAAAAATGGCCTATTCTTACGCCAGTAAGCCACTAATTTGGAGGGCTCTTTATTTGGCTGCTCAAGTTCTTTTTCAGAGTCTTTTTTCATTTATTTATTTGTCGGGATTAAGTTTTAACTAATGGTATGACTGTAAATCTTTGATTTGGTCACATTCAAAATTTATGAGACATCAGGATTTACATTTTCATCATTATTTGTATCGCTATTTCGGGGGAGCATTTCGCCAGCTGTGTCTCCCATTTTTACAGTAAACAACTCTATGCAGTCAACAAACAAAGAAGCCACGCTGACGCTGCTCATTACCTTCTTTTTCAAAAGTTCTGGTGGATCTTTTTCCTTCTTAATTTTTTTGAATGGGTTTTCTTCCATGATACCTATGGTTAGTAAATGTTATGCTTGTATTTGGATTGATAGGAATTCAAAAGTTTCTCTTTTGTCCTTTTTAATCTCATTTTGATGGCACTCTCCTTTAAACCAGTCACTTTTATGATTTCTTTAATTGGCATGCTGTCCTGATACTTCATCAGCAGTAAAGACCGCTCCTCAATTGAGAGGTCATTTAACAACCCATTTAGCCTGTCATATTGAATTCGGAAAACTTCGTTGTCTGATGGCCCTTCATCAACGACCACATCATCATAACTTTCAAATATTGATGACTGTCGTAATTTTTTTGTTTGAAAGTCAACACAGTGGTTGTAGGCTATCGAATAAAGCCAGGTAAAAAATTTAGATTGCCTATTAAACTTTGACAAGTTGATGTACGCTTTAACAAAAATGTCGTGAGTTAAATCTTCAGCCGCTGCCACATCATTAGTGAAACTCAAGCATCGATTATAGATTGCTTTAACATGCCTATCGTACAGTATTTCAAAAAGCCCAGTTTGCTTGGTTATCGTAATTCGAATTACCAATTCCTCTGAAGACAATCCTTCGGGGTTATGCTCTGAGCCAGTTTTCACAGGTAGTAAAGCAAGTAAATGATCAATATTGAAAAGCCGACATTAAGTATCACAAAGACATCCAGCTTGCGCTGAAAAAGTTTTCGGTTTTTTAGAATATATGATTTCATGTCAATCTGGTTATTCAATTGGTTAGACCGGATCTGAAACTAAAAGTCACATATCTACTTTATTTCCAGTTAATGTTCGCCGCATCAATCAAAATGTTAAGAATTCTTCTCATCACATTCTTCTTGCCTTATTCAGTAGTGTTAATGAACCTTGCAACAAATAATCAATCATGAAAAACCTAATCTACCTGTTTGCAGCACTTTACCTTTTTTCCTGTGCACCAAAAGAACAAAGCCCAAAATTTCAGATTTCATACAATTCACAATTGGGAGAGAGTTTCGATGGCCGCTTATTGCTGATGCTATCTGATAACAATGAGCAAGAGCCCCGATTCCAAATTAATGACAACCCCAGTTCACAACTGATTTTTGGTATTGATGTGAATGACTTGAAGGCTGGTGAAACAGCGACATTTGATAATTCAGTTTTTGGGTATCCATTAAAGTCACTGACCGAGATTCCTGCCGGAGAATATTATGTCCAGGCCCTTTTACACAAATACGAAACTTTTAATTTGTCCACTGGACATAGTGTGAAACTACCAATGGATCAGGGCGAGGGGCAGCATTGGAATATCTCCCCGAAGAATATCTATTCACAGCCGATGAAGATCAGTTTTGATCCCTCAAAGACCGAAACTTTCAACATTGAAATTGATACCGAGATTCCACCAATTGAGCCCATTGCTGATACTGAGTACATCAAGCATGTTCGTATTCAAAGCGATTTACTCACTGAGTTTTGGGGCAGGCCAATGTACCTCCAAGCCAATGTGTTGGTGCCACATGGTTTTGAGAAAGGTGCAGGTGCTAAATATCCCCTAATGGTTTTTCATGGTCACTTCCCAAATACCTTCAGGGGCTTTAGAACAGAGCCGCCGACAGCGGATCCGGATGACGGAGTTTTCAACGAACGGTTCGGAATTTATGGGTATGAATACATCCAGCAAAAGGAAGCTTATGACCTTTACCAAAAGTGGATCAGCCCTGATTTTCCAAGGTTTCTGGTTATCGAGATTCAGCATCAAACGCCTTTTTATGACGACTCATACGCTGTGAATTCAGCCAGTCAGGGTCCTTATGGCGATGCTATAACTTACGAACTCATCCCTAAAGTTGAGGAAATGTTTGATGGGGTAGGAGAGGGCTGGAGCCGTTTTCTTTACGGAGGATCAACCGGTGGCTGGGAAGCCCTGGCCGTTCAGGTTTTCTACCCTGATGAATATAACGGCTGCTTTGCGGCCTGCCCTGACCCGATTGATTTCAGGGCATATACTTCAGTGAATATTTACGAAAATGAGAATGCCTATTGGCTGGATGGCGATTACAACAAAACCCGACGGCCAGGGCGCAGGGATGGCAAAGGCATGCTCTTTTCTACCCTCGAAGAAATGAACCATCGGGAGTTGGTGTTGGGCACAAACAGCCGATCAGGAGACCAATGGGATATCTGGCAGGCAGTTTACTCTCCAATTGGAGATAACGGCTACCCCAAACCCATTTGGGATAAAATGACTGGTAAGATTGATAAGGAAGTAGCAGAATACTGGAAAGAGAACTACGACCTTCGCTACATCATGGAGCGGGACTGGGATAAGCTGGGCCCAAAGCTGGAAGGTAAAGTGAACATCTATTGCGGCGATATGGACAATTACTATCTCAACAATGCCGTAGTGCTGACAGAGCAATTTTTAGAGAGCACCGAAAACCCTTATTACGATGGTGATGTTGCCTACGGCGATGGTGACGAACACTGCTGGAATGGCGACCCAGACAATCCCAACTACCTGACCCGATTGAGGTACAATACCATGTACTTGCCGCAAATTAATGAGCGGTTAAAGAAGACTGCTCCAAGGGGGAGTGGGTTGGTTAATTGGGGGAATTGAGTGGTTTTCATTATCCAGCATTAGATTCTCGTTTACCATGAGATGATCTAATGTCCTTAATATTGAAAAACTAGCACATCTATTACTTCCCTCATGGTGATGATGTGATAAAAAAGCGATAGAGTTAAGTGTATTCTATACAATAACTTTAACGATTACAATTTGCAGAAATGAGATTATGTGGCATAGCATGATTTTTCCCATAGTGCAATTCATAAGCATTTCTATTATTTGTTGCTCTTGTAACTCTCAAATACTCGAGAGAGATAAGAGGGAACAACGTACAGACAGTACCTACTTTGTTGAATCATTTTATCCTGATGGTGCTATTGAAGAACGGATATCAATGAATGCAAAAGGTCAACTTCATGGGACTTATGAGGTTTGGCATCAAAATGGAGTAAAGCGTACAGAGTTCAATTTCAACAAAGGGAAAAGGCATGGTAAACAAATTTCGTGGTGGGACAACGGGAAATTAGAAGATGAGAGTTTCTATCGTGATGGGCAATTGGATGGGAAAAGAGTTTCTTGGTGGAAAACTGGTAAGAAAATAAGTGAAGAATTTTATGAGAGTGGGCAGTTAATCAGTACCACCGAGATTAGAGATGACTACGTTGACCAAACGATGCTTAAAATTTTATTGGATCGCGGGGTAGATTCGTTAAAAGCGGTAGAAATTTTACAGAAGAACTTGTCGGGTCAAATAATAGAATCAGATTCTGGAAAAAGTAAAGTAATTATTAATCATCCCTGATACTACCAACAAGGGCAAGTGGGATGTCCAGTGTTTGTACCGTATGCCGTTGAAACATTAATAATGATATCTACAAGTCTGCACCTCAATCCTTTA
Organism: Cyclobacteriaceae bacterium; assembly: GCA_040222875.1. GTDB lineage: Bacteria > Bacteroidota > Bacteroidia > Cytophagales > Cyclobacteriaceae > JAJCYL01. Next base: position 740,785 of record JAVKCG010000053.1, read on the forward strand.
ACCTTCACTTTTTTTACCGACAATTCTGTAAACCAGTCGAGGTTCTGAATTAATTCGCCTTGACCAGTAGCCTTTTAAGTTTTGCCGCAGTGGCTCTGGTTTACCGATTCCTTTGAATGGGTCTCTTTGAACGGCCTTAAGCAGTTCGTTGATACGATCAACAATTTTTGAATCTTCCTTTTGCCAATATTGATACTGATATCAGGCAGTTTTTGAGAACAGTATGTTCATCAATCATTCAAGGTGAATTCAACAGTCTCACCAGAGTCTAATTCCTGCATTGCTTTTTCCATCATCTTTTTGTTCTCAGGGGAAGAAAGCAAATACTCAGTCTCTTTCATGCTATTGTATTCCGATAAAGTCATGATAACGATGGCCTCTCAAACGCCCTTGTTGGTGTTTGTCACCAACAAGGCACCCTACTCTCTAGGGTAACTTGTGTCTTAATCATACAATTCAAGCCTCAAACACATAACTCCTCTTCACTTTCACATTTTCATAATGCTTTGAATTAGGGTTTAAGATGTAATTGAACGATTGATGGTCGCAGACTGACGGAACCCGAAACCCCAGAAAATCCGGCTCACTCCCCGCCCTTGTTGGTGTTTGTCACCAACAAGCCATCCTACTCTCTGGGGTAACTTGTGCCTATATCACGCAAATCAAGCCACAAACGCATAACTCCTCTTCACCTTCACTTTTTTATAATGCTTTGAATTAGGATTTAGAATGTAGTTGAATGAGTTACGGTCACAAACGGAGGGCACCTGAAAGCCTAATAGGTTCGTGTTATTGAGCAAATTATCTCCCGACTCTTTTGACAGATAATCAATTGGGTCACTATCCCAATTTGGAGGCAAAGGGTCAATCAAAGGGTACTTTTCATCGGGTATTGCAATTTCATAAACCCTGTAATCATCAGGTATGGTTTCCAGGTTCATGTGGCGACTGAGCTCAGCCCTTGCCAGGGCTAATGATGAAGCGGTGTATACAGCCGCAGTTCCTTTTGAATTCCATCTGCCTCCACGTTGAAAAGCCCCCATACCGTCTATCGGGTTATGTTCAGGAGGATAGGTTTTGCAAATCCGGTAAACGATCATGCAAAAATGCCATGCCGGATGCGGCCCAATTCATCCTCGATCAACTCAATGCCCTTGTGGGTATCCAGCCATTCACGGGGCATTGCATTATTAAGTGCCGGGATTTTTGAATTGAGCCATTGGACAAATTTCTCTTTGGAGCCAAAAGTATTGACACCCTGATGCATTAATTCGGCAAGTTCGAGGAACCTGTCAGACTGTAGCCCTTTAAATGATTTGCCAGACTGCAAGTGCCTGTCGAGGGTTTTAGTAGAAATATTGGCAAGGTAGGAGGCTTCTTGTTTGCTGAAGCGATAAGCATCCATAAGATCCACAACAAACTCAGGCTCTACGCCCATTCTACTCAATCGGATGGCGGTATCTGGAGATCGATGATAGATAGCCGCAGCTTCATTAAACTGCATTGATTCGAGGTTTTCATCATCTTTCCTCAAATAAGACTTTTGTCCTCTATCCATAAGACAAATGTACAATACCTACGGATAGTTTCCAATATGCCATTGCCATTTTTTACCTTCAATTTTCAGAAAATCTTTAAAATCTGTTGGGCCTTTGCGTTGGTATTCCCGCCAAAATTTGATCTTTCCATTCTCCAGTTCAACAACTGCACTGCCTACGTCTGAGGTGTCTTTGCCGTAGCTAAATGTATATTCACCAGCACCAGATTGTGTTTCAGAGTTAAACCACAGATGATGAAAAACCATCTTATAATTACTGTCCAAAGCATCAAAGTAAGGCCTCAACTGTTCATGCCCACGGTAGTACTGGATGTTGGGTGGCTCCATGTAAATGGCATCTTCATGAAAGCTGCTAAGGGCAAGCTGAATATTTGGGTTGACCAGCCTTCAGCGATGTTATTCATCAATTCTTGGAATTCTGCCTCAGTTAGTGTGTCATCAGAACTCCCACATGAACTGAAAAGCAACGTGATAAAAATGACTTTGAGGTAATTCATTGGCCCTTATTTATTCTGTAAAATATTCAAAAGCTTGTTGAGCAACTTTGTAATCAATTCAACTTCCAGATCCTCTCGAGGATCAATCCTCAAAATCTTCATCCTTTTTCTATCACCAGACTCCAACAGAGGATGATCTAACAACCTTCCCTCGACAAATAAAATGTAAGGCTCATGTGTATTCTTGTCTGTCCATAAATAACAAACAGTCTTCTTACCCTGACAGAAGCAGGGCATGCCATATTTGGTGGTTTCTGTCAAGCCTTGACGGAGAAGGAGGTCCCTCAAAGCGAATAAGCAGCCTTTGGTGGGTTCGCTTTTCGTAAGAAAGAAGTTATGGTTGTTTTTCTCGATCATGGGCCTCGTTTGAAAGTTAGGCTTACAATTCTCTAATCTTGTAAAACCTCATTCAGACAATATTTCTATCTTAGCAAATAACCGTAAATCCACTTTAATTCATGGAAATTCTCTTTCTGATTACCGGGTTGATTATTGGAGCAGTAGCTGTCTGGTTCATCGCCAGATTTTACTACCAAAATCAAAAATCTGATAATCAACTAGTGCAAGATTTACAAGTTGAATTTAAACTGGTTTCGGAAAAACTTAAAAATGCAGAAGAGCGGATCACAGCTGGGGCCGAAGATGTCAGGGTGAAGCAAGAGGAGATTATCAGGCTCAATAGTGAGAATGCAGCATTGCTTGCCAACCAGAAAAATCTTCAGGAGAGAATGGCTGAGCATCAGGAGGAAATACAAAACTTACAGGAAAAATTCACTACTGAGTTCAAGAATGTGGCAAATGAAATTCTTGAGGAAAAGAGCAAGAAATTCACTGATCAGAATAAGACAAATCTGGATGAGCTCCTAAAACCACTAGGGGAGAAGATCAATCAGTTTGAAAAGAAGGTGGAAGAAGCCAATAAAGACAGCCTTGAGCGCAATTCAGCCCTGAAAGAGCAGTTAACCAACCTGAAAGATCTGAATACGAAAATGACCAAGGAAGCTGAGAATCTTACCAAAGCCCTGAAAGGGGATTCACAGGCCAGAGGCACCTGGGGGGAGTTTATTTTGGAAAGTATTTTGGAGAAATCCGGCCTGGAGAAAGGCAGGGAGTACTTTATGCAAGAGACCTTAAGAAATGAAGAAGGCCGCCGTTTCAGACCTGATGTGATCATTCGTCTGCCAGATAGCAAGAACATTATCATTGACTCCAAGGTGTCATTAGTGAGTTATGATAAATACGTAAATACTGAAGATGATGAAGAAAAAGCCAGGCATCTAAAAGCTCATATTGCGGCCATTCGCTTTCATGTGAAAACATTGAGCGAAAAGAATTATCAGCAGTTATACAAGCTAGATAGTCTGGATTATGTATTGATGTTCATCCCAATTGAGCCTTGCTTTTTGGTAGCCATCCAAAACGACCATCAGCTTTATGATGATGCCCACGATAAAAATATCATCATCGTAAGCCCAACGAATCTGATTGCGACCCTTCGTACAATTACCAGCATGTGGAAGCAAGAGTACCAGAACCAAAACGCCATGGAAATAGCCAGGCAGGGTGGTTCTCTTTACGATAAATTTGTGGCGTTTACTGAAGAATTGCTCAAAGTTGGCAACTACCTCAAAAAATCGCAGTCTAGCTATGAAGATGCCATGGGCAAACTCTCTACTGGAAAGGACAACCTGGTGAGAAAGACAGAACGTCTCAAAGAGTTAGGTGCCAAAACTTCCAAACAGCAGGATGAACGCATTTTGGATCGGTCTGCAGATGAGGAAGAGGTTGAGCAGAGGCAGTTGTTTTAATTAGTCTTTCAGTCAACGGTTTTACAGTCAACAGTCCACAGTTTTACAGGACATTTAGTCGTGTTGAAAATTCAATGTACCAGGAAGGTAGTCGACTGTGGACTGAATAACAGTGGACAAATCAAAGTCGAACCGTAGATCAGTTGGCCGTGGACATAAACTACCTCTCAACTAACCTAGCTCACCTACCAAATAAATCACGGAACTCTCCATTATCAATCAACGTTGTTTTCTTTTGTATTTAAATAACTAATCCACTCATGCTCAAAAACTACCTTAAAGTAGCCATCCGCAACCTTCTAAAGCACAGAGTTTATTCAGCCATCAATATCGTAGGGCTAACCATGGGCCTGACTTGTTGTCTGCTCATTTTAGTTTACATCACTGATGAATTGAGCTATGATAAATTCCATGAAAAGGCAGATCGAATCGTTCGATTGCAATACAACATCGATCAATTCAATTTGGTACGTACACCGCCACCAATGGCCGATGGAATGCGGGAATACTTTTCTGAAATTGAGTCCATCGGTAGAATGTATGGTAGAAATGGCTCAATAGAAGTTGGATCAGGAAGTGATATTAAACGATTTGAAGAAGAGCGGTTGTTCTTTATAGATAGCACCCTATTTGATGTTTTTACTTTCAACATTACTCAGGGGCAGCGGAATGTTTTATTAACAGAGCCCCACACTGTGATACTAAATGAAGAAATGGCCGGAAAGTATTTTGGAAACAATGATCCTGTAGGCCAGACTATCCGAGTCCAGGGACGACAGAGTTTCCGGGTGATCGCGGTGGCCGAAGATTTCCCTTCAAATTCACATTGGCATTTCAACATGTTAATGCCCTACCATGATATGTACGCCATTGAACCTGAAAATGTGGGTGAGGCATTGGCCCAAAACCTTAGTGGCAATTGGCTGGTGTCACATTCACATACTTACATGACACTTAAAGAACCATTATCTGGTAAAAATTCTATTGAAGTGAGGATGCCGGATTTTTTAGAGCAAAACCTTCCTGAAGGATTTGACAGGGGACAAACTTTCAATTTGCAACCATTGTCGGATATCAGGCTTAATCAGGATGTGCAGGGTCAGATTGAGCCTGTAAGCAATCTTACCTACCTCTACATGTTTATCGGTATAGCGGTAGCTACATTATTGATCGCCTGCATCAATTTCATCAATTTGGCCACTGCCAGATCATTGCAGCGGGTAAAAGAGGTTGGTATGCGCAAAGTGATGGGAGCGTGGAAAACCCAACTGGTGTTTCAGTTTTTAGGGGAATCGCTTTTTATCAGTTTTATTGCATTTGTGATTGCGCTTGGGTTAGCGACTTTCTGTTTGCCAGCACTCAATGAACTTACAGACAAACAACTCACTTATCACTACTTTTTTGATCCGATGATTCTTTCGGGATTTTTTGGCCTGTTCTTGTTGACGGGTGTTTTAGCGGGTCTCTACCCTGCATTTTTTGTCACCAAAGTTCAACCCGCTTTGACGCTTAAGGGTATTATTCCAGGTTCTTTGACCAAGGGGATGTCTTTACGCAGGGTTCTGGTAATTATTCAGTTTACGGTGGCCATTGTTCTGATCTCCGGCACTGTGATCATCCATAATCAGATGGAACTTTTTAGAAGCCGACCACTTGGTTTTCAAAAGGAGCAGATCGTCAACATTCCGTTGTTCAGCCCCAATTTCAATAATGTTTTTGGTGGTGTGGATGGTAATATGCGCCAAAGGCTGAACACTTTTGAAGAAGAGATTGCTAACAATCCCGCGGTGCTCAATTCAACACTCACGGAGTTTCCAATGGGTTTTGGTGCAGCAAGGCATGTAGTCATTCCTCAAGGTTTTACAGATGAAAACTCTTTATTGGCTGCTGCACTAGGTGTGGATTACGATTTCCTTAAAACCTTCAAGGTTGATTTGATTGCTGGTCGTGGTTTTGATAAATCATTTGGCACTGATCACACCTCTGCCATGATCATTAATGAAAAGGCCATTGAAACATTCAACTTTGGTTCGGTTGATGAAGCGATTGGTAAGGATATCAATATGGAAGGCAAAGAGGCTAAAGTTATTGGTATTGTGAAGGACTTCAACTTTGAACCACTTCAGGGTGATATTGAACCCCTGATACTTCACATTCAGGTGCCCACATTCACAACCCTGGCAGTGAATATCCAAAATGTAAATATTCCACAAACGCTTTCTTTTCTTGAAGAAAAATGGAATGCCAGCTTTCCTGAAAAGAGCTTTGATTACGATTTTCTTGATGAGCAATTAGCGACCAATTATGAACAAGAGGAGCGTTTAGGGCAGATCATTAATTATTTCGCTGCACTGGCCATATTGATATCATGCCTTGGTTCTTATGGTCTGGTCATGTTCCTGGCTCAGCAAAAAATGAAAGAAATTGGCATTAGAAAAGTATTAGGGGCAAGCATCAAAAATATTGTTGTTATGCTGTCCCGAGATTTTGTGTTGTTGATAGGAATTTCATTCTTGATATCTGTTCCGGTTGCTTATTATTTTATGAATGACTGGTTGAGTGGGTTCACTTATCGGGTAGATATCGGTCTCATGAATTTTATGATCGCTTTGGCAGCTACATTAACGGTTGTTCTTTTAACAATAAGTTATCAGGCTATCAAATCCGCTATTGCTAATCCGATTGTTTCATTAAGGCAGGAATAGCAATGTGAATTAGCACTATTTAACCGGTGGGGTTATAGCAATCTTATAACAACCACTACCTTTGCATCTTTAAAATTTAAGGAGTCAAAGATGTCAGAAGTAGAAAACCAGCAACCATCTAAAAAACCAAATAAAACTAATTATTTAGCTATCATTTTGGGTGTAGCACTTGTATCACTGGGCGTAATCTTGTATTTGAATTACCAGGAAAAAGTTAAGGTGGAAAGTGAATTGGCACTGACGGATGCTGAATTAGAGCAGGCCTACTTTCAATTAGATTCCATTGGTGATGAGCTGAATGAGCGAATTCTTACTATCTCTCAGTTGGGTGGGGATATCGATTCTTTGGTGGCTGTAAAAAAGCAGTTGGAAACTGAGAAGGAGCAAATCAGGAATCGTACCAACAAGGAAATTGGCGCTTTGAAATCCAGGGTAGAAGGCTACCGTGAATTATTGGTGGCCAAAGATGAGGAAATTGAAAAATTAAGGGCAATCAATGATGTATTGGTAACAGAAAATACAGAACTGAAAACCCAGGCGAATGAATTGAATCAAAATATCAGAAATCTCAGCGAGACGAAATCAGAGCTGGAGCAAAAAGTTGCTGTTGCTGGCCAATTGGAGATTGAGGACATGAAAATTGTTGCGATCAACTCACGGGGGAAAGAGCGGGAAGACGATTTCAAAAACCGCCATATTGATAAACTTAGGATTGAATTCGCTGTGAGCGAAAATCAGGTGGCAGAAATTGAAAGCAAGGACATTATGGTTAGGGTAATTGCACCCGATGGTAATGTGCTTTTTGATGTTGCCAGAGGTTCGGGGTCATTTGTATTCGAAGGCAGGGAAATGTTCTTCACAGCAAAACAGGAAATCTTGTATGATAGATCTCGCCAAAAGATGAGCTTCCTTTACAATAAAGGCAGCGATTATGTAACAGGCCTGCACAAAATCGAGGTTTATACGGATGATTACTTAATGGGGCAGGGCAGTTTTACTGTGAGGTAATTGCCTCACTTACCAGCCAGCCAGTCGTCCAGCATGCCTGAAAGTTAAAACCACCGGTGAGGGCATCGATATCCAGCACCTCTCCTGCGAAATAAAGCCCTGGATGGTTTTTGCTTTGCATTGTTTCCAAGTTGACTTCTGATATATCAACTCCGCCGCAGGTTACAAACTCTTCCTTAAAAGTGCTTTTACCCGATACCCCAAACTTCGCCTGAGTTAATTCTTCAGTTAATTTATTTATGGCCTTATTGGAGAGTTCTCCAAAAGTTTGATCAGCTGAAATGTTACAAACATCAAGCAACCTGGCCCAGTATCTGTTTGGGATTTCTTGAAACGAATATTTCGTAATGAACTTATTAGGATTTGTAAGCTTTTTTTCCTGAAAGAAGTCGACCAGACCTTGGGGCTTTGATCCAGGGAAGAAATTTACCAGAATACTGAATTTGTAATTCAGCTTTTCAAGTTCCCTTGCTGCAAAAGCTGAAAGTTTCAAAACTGCTGGGCCGCTCAGTCCCCAATGCGTGATGAGCAAGGGACCATTCGTTTCGAACCTGGTCTTAGTGATTTTGATCCCGACATTTTGAAAACTGATACCTGGTAAATCTTTCAGTCGTTGATCAGAAATATTGAAAGTAAAAAGTGACGGAACCGGTGAGTTGATTTTCAGACCTAGTTGTCTCAATTTTTCCCAGAAAGCATTTGAGGAGCCGGTCGCAATAATTACAGAACCTGCCTTAAATTCCTTTTCATTGGCTTCAATAATCCAAGTGCCATCCTTTGCCATTTTGAGGGATTTGACCGAACAATTCCTGAGAATCTTCACTCCATGCTTTTCACATTCACCTTCAAAACAATCAATCACAGTCTGTGAAGAATTTGATTGCGGAAACATCCTTAGGTCAGGTTCAGTTTTGGTTTTCACACCCCGCTCAGAGAGCCACTTTACCATGTCATCTGTACCGAATTGCTGCAATGGCTTGTAGAGTTTTTTTTGTCCACGGGGATAAAATTTCACGAGTTCACCCACCTTGTCCCTGGCATTGGTGACATTGCACCTACCTCCACCTGATACCTTTACCTTACTTAAAACTTTGCTGGTTTTTTCAAGAATAGTTACCTGAAGCTTTGGGTTCTTTTTGGCAATGTTGCAGGCTGCAAAATACCCTGCTGCTCCGCCTCCGATGATAATTACCTGCTTCAGTTCTCAAGAATTATTGCTGATAAAATTCAATCCTCTAACAAATACTCAATTGTTGTAACCACCCGAACTTTCTTTTTATGAGGGGAATTGAGATCACGATTGCTGATGGTGAATAGCCCCTGGTCGGCCCTGCGAATTTTATTAATGTCTGAACCAGAGTCTTCAGCGAATTTTTGAGCTGCCTGTCTGGCGTTGAGGGTTGCCTCTTCAATCATTTCAGGTTTGATGTCATTAAGCCTGGTAAACAAAAATTGCACCCTCGCATCATAATTTTCCTGAGCGATTACTACTCCAAGATCTATCAGCTCATTTAAGCGTGACATGGTTTGCCTAACAAGATCAACTTGTTCAGAATTTACTGTAATGCGGCCCTGGCCCAGATATCGAAAGGGTTGATTGTTTCCAGCATAATATCCAGTGGCTTGGTTATCAGTAACTGTTGAAACTCCAATGCTGACTTCCTCACTTCCAAATCCAGCCCTTGTTAGAAAATCCTGAATTAATCTCGCTTCCGACTGTATCGTTGAATTCACAGTTTTAAGATTATTTCCTGGTTCGTTAAAAACAATAGGCCAGATGGCCATATCGGCATCCACTTCTTTTTCTGCTAAACCCTTTACAGTTACATACCGATCTAATGACCTCGCTTTGAAGAAACCGTTGCCAATAAAAAAACCGCCCAAAGCCAGACCAAGGGCGGTAATTATTGACGGAATAATTTTATTGCTCATCTACAGATGCTGTATTATAATCAAATATTTGATCAAAAAACTCCTGCATCTTTGCCCATGATTGCTGATCGGCATCTTCATTGTACGCCAAAGGCAAATTGAACTTCTCACCGTTTTCTGTAGCTGCAGGATTGGTAAACGCATGTTGCGCACCTTCATAGTTCACAAATTCATATGCAACACCAGCGGATTCCATCTCATCCTTGAAATTTTGGATTTGATCTTCTGGCACAAACGGATCATCAGCCCCATTGAGTGCCAGGACCCTTGCCATCACCTGACCAGGCTGTGCAGGAGCTTGGGTACCCAAACTACCATGGAAACTAACCACGCCATCAAGGTCTTTTCCAACCCTGGCCATGTGCAACACAACTGCTCCACCAAAGCAATAACCTATGGCAGCTATTTTGTCAGTGTCAGTTACGTTTTGTGATTTAACTACCTCTACAGCAGCATCAAACCTCGCTTGTGCCAATTCTATGTCAGACAACGCTTCTCGCATAAATTTCTGTGCATTTTCTGGATGATCGGCGGTTTTGCCATCACCATACATATCAATTGACATGGCTACATAGCCCATCTCGGCCAATTGTTTTGCCCTGCTTCTTGGGTAGTCGTTGTGACCCCACCACTCATGTACTACCAAAATTGCTGGCCTTTTGCCTTCTATGTCGGCATCATAAGCCAGATAGCCTTTCATGTTAAGCGAGTCATACTGGTAGTCAATTTCTTGTTCTACAATGCCCTTTGGTTCCGGAGTTTCAACTTCCTCAGTCTTCTCTTTTTGAGCTGGGCCACATGCGGTAAAAATTCCAAAAATTCCGATGATCATTAACGAGAACATCAGCTTTAAAAAATTTGAATTCATTTCCTTTTATAGGTTGATTAAGCGGCTAAAGATAGGAAATGACATGGCAATTAGCAGTTCTGAGATCAATTTTCCTCATACTCGAATTGTTTGTTAGGGTAGGAGGGCGCTTTTGGTACTGTGATCGGCTGTTTTCTAATTTTTTCCAATAAGTGATCAATTGCTGCATCAAGCTGTGAGTCTTTCCCATTAAAGGTTTCATTTGGAAGATTGTCAACAATTATATCCGGATCAACACCGTGGCCTTCGATTAGCCATTCGCCTTCAGGCCCATAAACACCAAATTCTGCTGCTGAAGCGATGCCGTCGTCTACCAATCGGTTACTGCTACTGAGCCAGATTTCACCTCCCCAGGTGCGGGTGCCAATCAACTCACCTAGCTCCAAACGCCGAAAACCTTCAGCAAATGCCTCACCGTCGGAGGCTGTCTCCTCATTGATGATACTGACCATGTAGCCCCTAAAGGCGTATTGCATATTCCAGTAAGGCCGCCCTTCCCGACCTTGCCAGTACATCCAGGCTTTCCGCATAAGTTTTTCCAGTACCCAACTGTCGATGTTGCCACCTGTGTTGTGTCGTACATCAATTATGAGTCCTTGGCGATTAAATGCCGGATAAAAATCCTTAACAAATTCTATGTAATTGCGGCCACTCATGCCGCTTAAATGGATATAACCGATCTCACCATTGCTTTTTTCATCTACCATTTTCCTTCGGGAGAGCTTCCAGTCGGCATAACGTAGATTGCGTTCCTCCCTGGCAGTGATGGGTTTTACAATTTCATCAAAGCTGGCACCGGAGGCCGTTTTAATTGAAAGCCTAACCTGTTTGTTCGCTTGATTTCTCAGTAAATCTGAAATGTGATCGACAGATAAAGTTGAAACCCCGTTGATGGCAGTGATGATATCCCCCTGTTTTATCTTAACATTTGGCTTACTAAGGGGTCCAAGTGCTTCGGGATAATCCGGATCACTTTGATATATCTGCTCAATCAAATAGCCGCCCTGAGCATCATTTCTCGTAAATGTTACACCTAAAGAAGCTACTTCAATTTCTACCTCTGGTTTGCGTTTATCCCTTGAGCGCACAAAGTGGTGCAGTGCAGATAATTCGCCTACCATATGTGAAATCAGGTCATCTAATTCGTCCCTGTCTGAAATTCTTTCAACGAGGGGCAAATGCTTGTCTAGTTGAGCCTGCCAATTGACGTTGTGCATGTTTTTATCATAGAAATAATCCCGCATCAGGCGCCAGGCATCTACGAACATTTGCCTCCATTCATCTTTCGGATCTACTTCAAATTTCCAATTAGACAAATCCACTCGGTCTTTTTCCTTATCCAGTTCATAGTCATCTGCTTCTCGAACAAATAAGGCATTGTTGGTCTCAACTAAAAGTGTTGATCCATCATCAGAAAGCTCATAACTGGAGATGTCTTTTGCAATCGCTACAGCAGGGTTATCTGACTCATTAGAAATTTTCAAAGCGAACAAATCGCTCTTGGAGTCTGGTGTAGATGCTGTTTCAATCCAAAAGAGGTATTCTTCATTGACAGATAGTTGCGATCGGTTTCCTCCGCCAATAGGCACTTCGTATAGCCGGTTTTCAAGTCCATTAATATTCAACGGATTTGACGGGTTATCATAAACCAGTTGTCTTTTCTTTTTCGACTTTATGGGCTCCTCTGAATCAGCCTGCAAGTTGCTCAATTCATTTTCTTCTTTAAATGGAAAATCAGACCCACCTTTTAAATCAAGTGCAAATATTTTCGTGGTTTTATCATAAAAAGGCTCTGGTTGCCTCGGGCCCCATGGGCTGCCAACGATGGTTTCGAAATTTCGATCTGATAAAAAATAAAGCCAATCACCATCTGGGCTCCATGCAGGGCCGTAGCTATCAAGTCGATCGGTGGTGACCTTCTTTTTCACATTGCTCTGTACATTGAAAATTTGCAGCAGCGAATTGTTATTTTCTGCGGGTGCAGAATAAGCCAACCACTTACTATCAGGCGACCAACTCAACGCACCAAAACCAAAGAATTCTGAATGATCTACTAACCTTACTTCGCTGGTGGCATTGTTGATGATTTTCAGGTTGTACTCTTTATTCCAAAAAGCTGTGAAACCCCCGTTAGGCGAAATGACCATATCCATAATCAGGGATTTTTCGCCTTTGGACAATTGTTTAGGCAGATTCATTCCATTATCAGCAGCACCCCAAAACTCTACCTCCCCCGACTCATCTGATAAAAAAATGAGCTCATCAGAATCACCTTGAAATTGTGCATTCCTATAACGGATACCATCTTTTTTGGTCACCTCTACAAACCGACCCTGCTTAATCGGCGAACTAAATACTTTCCCTCTTGAGGTTATAGCCACTTTCTCTCCATTGGCCGAAATATGAACGTCAGAAATTTGATCAACTGCATTGGTAATCCACTGGCTGCGTTGCTGATCAAAATCTGAGGGCAGCGTAATTTCCAGCTTACGCTCTTGATTTGTTTGGACATCAAATAGATACAGATCAGCTCCTTTCTGATACACTACTCGGCCTCCTTGTGCATCAGGTTCCTTAAGGTCCCAACCCTTTGAAGTTGTTCGCTGTAGCCAACCAACTTTCTCACCAAGTGGCATTGAATACAAGTTCATGGTGCCATCATTATCACACAAAAAGAACAGGTCATTTCCCTGGATCATCGGGTTTTTGGAAGTACCGGGATAGTAGGTGGTTAGACCCTCTGCTTCATTTGTAAAATCGAACTTCCAGAGGTTTTGGGCAGTACCGCCCTTATACCTTTTTGTCTGGCTCCCTTGAAAAGGCTGCCGAACAAAATAGAGTTGCGACATGTCATTGGTGTAGGCGCCATCACTGGCTTGATCTAAAGGAACCCGCTCATATTCAAGTGTATTTGGATCAACCAAGACGAGTTGCGTGTTAGGGAGTGTGGAGTAATGTTGGGTGCTATAAATTACCCGGTTGTCAGGGGTCCAACCGATAACGCTAGCCCTTTCACCATCATATGTCAACCTTTTAGGCAAGCCACCTTCAATGGGCATGATGTAAACTTCAGTTGGGCCATCATATTGTGCGGAAAAGGCTACCAGTGAGCCATCTGGAGAAATATCAGCATGCTTTTCAATGCCCAAATGAGTGGTCAGCCGTTGTGTTGTTTGTGTAAGCAGGTTATGCTTCCACAAATCGCCTTCTGCAGTGAAGATCACTATATTTTCATGGATGGTTGGGAATCGGTAGTAGCCTTTTTGGGCTGTAGCATTGATAGTTGCAACAGCCAGTAATACTGTTATAAATGACCTCATATCTTCGGATTAATTGAAGATTTGAAGATAGTTGTTTTTAAAAGGAAGGCGTATAGCGAATTATTCGGGAGGTGGTGGCGCAAGGATTTCTTGAAGAACCGAAAGGTTCAACTTCTTACCTGTAACTACAAGCACTACAGATTTTCCCTTGAAAGTGTCTTTTTCTTTAATTAGTGCTCCCAATGTTAATGCAGAAGCCCCCTCTACTATCATATATTCATGTTGAACAAACAGACTGATTGCCGCTTTTATCTCACTTTCATCAACTAAAATAAAATCATCAACTAACTCCTGACAAATTGGAAAAGTAATGCTGTCTTTTTCCATACCACCAGCTGTGGCATCTGAGATGGTGGGGGTGTCATCATCATCAAGAATTTCACCTGCTTCGATTGACCGTTTCATCACAGCAGAATTGACTGGCTGCGCACCAATGATCTGAATAGATGGGTTCACCTCTTTTGCATAAGCCGCAACCCCGGCTATTAACCCTCCACCACCAACAGGGGTAATGATTGCTTCCACATCTTCAAGCTGATTGAGTATTTCTGCAGCAATTGTGCCCTGGCCTTCAACTGTCTTCGGGTCATTGTACGGGTGGACTAATACCTTGTCATTTTCCTCCGCATATTTTCTTGCATGATGCTCTGTGTCAACGGCATCAGTACCATGAAAGGCCAGCTCAACATTGTAATGTTTCAATGCGTCCAACTTGGCTTTTGATACTGTTTCCGGTAAGAACAGTATTCCCTCCAACCCAAATTTATGGACAGCATGAGCAAAGGCTGCCCCATGATTGCCGGTTGAGCAGGCCACCAAACCCTTGGACTTTTCCTCATCACTTAGCCGAAGGATTTTATTCATCACCCCCCTGATTTTAAAAGAGCCTGACACCTGTTGGTTTTCAAGCTTCAGATAAACTTCCGCTCCGGTCAACTTGCTGAGTGCCGGTGAGTAATCTAGCGGTGTCTCCCTGATCTCAGGTTTAATTAATTGATGGGCTGATTGGATGCGTTGTTTCCACATGGGTTGATAATAACTTTGAAAGGTTTGATAAAAGGAGTATCAATTTTAGAACGGTTATGAACGGAAATGGAGTAAACATTAAAAAAACCAAAATTTAATGTTTAGTCTGATTTTGACCTTAATTGAGGTGGTTAGTGTTGCAATGCCGTCCCTATGGGATTACGAACTCAATTTAAACCTATTCAAATCAATGAAGGGGATTCTGAACCATTTATTAACGAATAAAGTAAACTTAAAGGAGAATCTGATTAGGAAAGGAAAAGGAATTAGAAATTCATTGTTCTAATTGATAAGAATTACGCAAAAAAACCTAGGACATTACCAAGACAACATATATTTAATATCAATTCCTACGATAATGGTTCTCAAATTCCATCAATACTTTACCACTCTTCCTGTTCCTGATAAGTTAACGGATAGCATATTTACTGAAAAAGGTGAGTCGCTTAATAAGATCGGAAAGCTGTCCAAAATTAACGTTTTTGTAGGCCCAAATAATTCTGGGAAAAGTCTATTGATTCGAGAAATTCTCAAAGAGAAAGAGTTCTCACCGCAATTGGATACGAATTTATTGAATCCTATAAATAAGCATATCGATGAATGTAAAACTGCATTAAAAAATATTTTTAATGAAAAGCAATGGGCTTGTCTTTTAGGGAATAATAACAGACTGGACGATTTAATAATTGATAATGTCCTCAATGAATATGATGGTTCAAAAAGAATAGAAAATCATGTTAAAAATATGGTTGATGTTTTGAAGGCAACCAAGGAAAAAGGATTTCATACATTTCAACTTAAACGAGGAGATAGTCACCATTTCCGGCCAAATCAAAATAAAGACATAATCAAGGCACTGGATAATACTATTCAGCAGCTTACGACTGCTTTGGAACGGTTTTTCCTTCCAAGCTTTGCCAAAATATATAGTCCAACAATTCGATCGCTTAGAAAATATGGTGGAAACGAGACACTTCTCAGTAAAAAAACAGTAGCTGAGTATAGTTTTAGTGGTGATATCATCGTTGAAAATGGTCAGAATTTATACAGCGACCTTCACAACATACTTACTAGTGGCTTTGACATGCGTCGAAGAAAGGTAGAGTTTGAAGCCTTCCTTTCAGAATATTTTTTCGAAAATCAAAAAATTGAACTCACACCACATCAAGAAAAAAATGAATTAACCCTTAAGATTGGATTAGAGGCAGAGCGTCCCATATATGATTTGGGTGATGGCCTTCAAATGATTATCTGTCTTACATTTCCATTATTTCAGTATGATCGCGGAATTATCGTTATAGAAGAGCCTGAAATCTTCATGCATCCTGGATTACTGAAGAAATTAATTGAGACATTCCTAAACCATGAAAAGTCCAACAATTTTCTTTTCTTGATTGCAAGCCATTCTAACCATATTTTGGACATGGCAAACTATTCCAATAACATTTCTGTCTTTTCTGTTAGAAAGATATTGCCAGAAGGAACGTCTAATAATAAAGAAGCTAACTTCAGTTTAAATCAACTAAGCCAAGGTGATGATAGTGCGCTAAAACTGTTAGGTGTGGCAAATACGTCCGTATACCTGGCCAATTCAACAATTTGGCTTGAAGGGATCACGGATGTACTATACTTCAGGAAGTATTTCGAGGCATATTTAACAAATCCGAAAATCAAACCTAAATATGTAGAATGCAGGGAATACCAAGAAGGAGTCCATTATGCATTTGTTACCTCAGCAGGCAATAATATCACTCATTTTGATTTTTCTGATAGTCCCAGAATTGAGGATTTAAAAAAACGAATTGCTGTGAGGAAATTATGTGGCAAGGCTTTCGTGTTGGTAGATGAAGACAATGCAAAAAACAAGGGGCTTAAAGAAAAGTTTTTTAAAGAGTTAGGTGGACGGTTTAGAGTATTGCCGGTAATTGAGGTAGAAAATTTGTTACCTATAGATGTAATAATTGAGACAGTTAAAGACTTCCCCACATGTTCTGATTTAGCTATCTCTGATCGTCGAATGGACAAAATACCAGAACATAAAAACATCCGTCTCGGAACTTTTATTGATAAACATCTACTAAAAGGAATCGATACTAAGTCGAGAAAGAAATTCTCAGTCAACAGTAAATCATCGCAATCTAAAACTCTCAACTGTAAACTTGATTTCTGTAACAAAGCCATCAATCACATCACACCAGACAATATGACAAAAGAAACAAAAAAGGTGGTAGAGGCTATGCTTGATTTTATCATTGAGCAAAATTGAGGGTTCTAACTCTAAATCTAACGATCCCAAAAAATTCGAAATGACGCCTTCGAATTTGAAGAATTGATAATTGTCAGTTGGACATTGACGCTCACCCCACCAACTTACAATCCACCTCAGCTATCCGTTTCATTTTTTCCAAAAACTCATTACTCGGATCAACATTGAATTTGCGGGAAAGCATCTCTACGTTGATATTTTTCTCGGCGTCTTTCACATTCACTTTTAGGGGCATCTTACCATGAAACTCTTTAGAGATGGATTCGAGGTCATTGATCAGGGCTTCATTGAGGTCGTCAAGGTTGAGGTCTACTTTCAGGCCTTTGGTCATCTTATCCCGCACCTCGCTTAAATGCATGAAGTTCTGAATCTTGAATTCGTTTTCATCTTTATTGCGCCAGCTTGGTACTACCTGCCCCTGAATGAAGAGAAACCAGCCATCAACCAAATATTCTTTGAAATTGAGGTAGTCGCTGCTGAAAAGGAAAAAGGTGTGGTTGTCGGCATAGTCCTCTATGGTGAGTGTGCCAAAAGGCTTGCCAGTTTTGGTGGTTCGGTGGGCCACATTGGTCACTATGCCCCCAATCCTGATCACTTGCTTTTTCGCCAGCGTATCAAGGTCTTTTAACTCTGATACCCGTGTGTTGCAAAAATGGCTGAGTTCTAGTTTAAACTGGTCCAGTGGGTGGCCGGTGATGTAGAGGCCAACAACATCCCGCTCAATGTTGAGCTTTTCAATTTCGCCGTACGGTTCTACAGGAGCTGCTTTCGGTTTCATTACCGGAACTCCGGAATCCCCACCAAAAAGAGATACCTGAGAGCTGTTCTTTTCAGCGAACATTTTCTCAGCATACTTGATGGCTTTTTCTATCAGTGAGGTGTCGCTTTCATCAGGTGCCACCAAATACTGACGGCGGTGATATTCCTTGAAACAGTCAAATGCGCCAGACATCGCCAGGCATTCGAAGGTCTTTTTATTCACCGATTTCTGGAACAACCTTTCAGCAAAATCAAAGATGTCTTTGTAAGGGCCGTTGGTTTCCCGCTCCTCAATAATGGCTTCAACAGCGGCTCCACCAGTTCCCTTAATGGCGGCCAACCCGAAGCGGATTTCGCCATCCTTATTCACCTGGAAATCAGTGAATGATTCATTGATGTGAGGGCCCAAAACCTTAATGCCGCTGCTTCGGCATTCCTCCATAAAGAAGCCCACCTTTTCAATATTGCTCTGGTTATGGGTGAGCACTGCGGCCATGTAGGCAGCGGGATAATTGGCTTTGAGATATGCTGTATGATAGGCAACAATGCTATAGCAAGTGGAATGGGATTTATTGAAAGCATAAGCGGCAAATGACTCCCAGTCGCTCCAAATTTTCTCTGCAGTTTCTTCGGGAATGTCGTTTTTCGCACAGCCTTCGAGAAATTTCGGCTTCAGGGCGTCAATGATTTCCTTTTTCTTCTTGCCCATGCCTTTTCGCAAGGAATCAGCTTCACCTTTAGTGAATCCCGCCAGTTTTTGGGAAAGGAGCATAACCTGCTCCTGGTAGACTGTAATGCCGTAAGTCTCCGCCAGGTATTCCTCCATCGCAGGCACATCATAGCTAATGTCTTCCCGGCCATGTTTTCTGTTGATGAAGTTGGGGATGTACTCCATGGGCCCTGGGCGATAGAGTGCATTCATGGCGATTAAATCCTGGAAGCGGTCTGGTTTAAGGCCTCGCAAATATTTCTGCATCCCAGCAGACTCAAACTGAAAAGTACCGTTGGTTTCTCCACGTTGATAAAGCTCATAAGTCTTTTGGTCATCAAGCGGGATGTTATCCTCTTCAATCTTTTTGCCATAGCGCTTTTCTACATTGGCAATGGCCGTTTTGATGATGGAGAGCGTTTTTAATCCTAGGAAATCCATCTTTAACATCCCTGCATTTTCAACCACGCTATTGTCGAATTGGGTCACCAGCATTTCGGTCTCTTTCGAGGTAGCCACCGGAATGTATTTGGTGATGTCATCAGGGGTGATGATGACCCCACAAGCATGGGTGCCGGTACTACGAACTGATCCCTCAATCACTTCTGCTTGTTTGATGACTTCCGCTTGTTTATCATCACCTTTTTTGAGGGCGGCTAATTCAGGAATGTCGTTAAAGGCGCTGGCGAGGGTTGTTCCTGGTCGCTCAGGTACTAGCTTGGCTATGGAGTCGGTTTCAGGAAGTGGCAGCTCCATTACGCGGCCGGCATCCCGAATGGAAGATTTGGCTGCCATGGTGCCGTAAGTAATGATTTGGGCTACCTGGTTAGCCCCGTATTTCTCAATCACATATTGTAACACTTTGTCCCGGCCCTCATCGTCAAAGTCGATATCAATATCAGGTAGAGATACCCTGTCGGGGTTCAAGAACCTCTCAAACAGTAGGTCGTAGGCAATTGGATCAACATTGGTAATACCGGTGCAATAGGCCACCACTGATCCAGCTGCGGAACCCCTTCCGGGGCCAACAGAAACACCCATTTCTCTTGCTTTCGAAGTGAAATCCTGAACGATCAGGAAATAACCTGGATAACCAGTGTTAGCGATAGTTTCAAGTTCAAAATTGATCCGCTCTTCGATTTCTGGTGTGACCTTTTCGTAACGCTTTTTCGCACCTTCAAAAGTGATATGTTTTAAGTAGGCGTTTTCTCCACGTTTGCCTCCGTCTTTGTCATCTTCCGGCTCAATAAACTTTTCAGGAATGTCATACTTCGGCAGAAGCACTTCCCGCTCAAGTTTGTAATCTTCTATTTTATCTACAATCTCAGCGATATTTTCTATGGCCTCGGGAACATCGGCGAAGAGATTCTTCATCTCATCCTGACCTTTGAAATAAAATTCATGATTTGGGAAACCAATCCTAAAACCACGGCCTCGGCCAACAGGGTTGCTCACTCGCTCATTCTCTTTGATACAAAGTAGCACATCATGAGCTGTGGCATCTTTTTTATCGAGGTAATAGACATCATTTGAGGCCACCACTTTCACCTCATACTTCTGAGCGAAAGAATAAAGGACTTCATTCAGGTGGTTTTCTTCATCCAGCCCATGCCTGATGAGTTCCACATAAAAATCGTCTTCAAAAAGATCCAGCCACCATTGAAACGCCTTTTCAGCCTGGGTTTCGCCAACGTTCAGAATCAGTGACGGAATTTCGGCAGAGAGACTTCCGGTGAGTGCTATCAGGTCTTGCTTATATTCCTTTACCAGGTCTTTATCAATTCTGGGATATAGACCATATAGACCTTCTACAAATCCTAATGAACTGAGTTTGGCAAGGTTGTGATATCCGTTTTTATTTTTAGCAAGGAGAACTTGTGAGTATCGGCGGTCAGGGTTGTCTTTAGTGAACTTGGTAGTTTTTCGGTCGTTCGACAGATAAAATTCACATCCAACAATAGGTTTGATGCCTTCGCGGTGGGCATCCCGAACAAATTGAAAAGCGCCATACATATTGCCCAGGTCAGTTAGTGCAACAGCTGGCATTTCAAGTTCTTTCGCTTTTTTAATAATGCCTTTAGTATTGGGCGTGGCTTGCAATACTGAATATTGTGAGTGAAGATGCAGATGGCAAAAAGGCCCTTTGATGTCGTTTATTTCTACTTTTTCTTCTCCCAGGTGGCCTGAAGCTTTTTTGATTTTTTGGGAGAAGTTGGCTTCATCAAGATCTGGGGCTTCATAAGTGATTTCATTGAGTGCAGTGCCATCAATTGGCGGCACAATTCTTTCCTGAATAAGGCCGAAGAAACAATTAGCTGTGGCATGCACATCGTACGCAGCATCATGGGCATCTTGAAATGGTTCACCAAAAAGTTTTTCGTAAAGCTCAACTAGCTTCGGTGGCTTCAATTTTCCGCCCAATCCACCGGCTAACTGACAATATTCTTTTGATACTTGCGAGGTGTCGATAGTCTCAATTTCCATCAGGGTCGATTCCATATCCTTCCTCAGAAATTCAGCACCAATAATTTTGTTATCGAATTCAATGTTGTGGCCAACCAGTCGTTTGGCTTTGGCAACATCCTCATTAAACTTCTCTAAAACTTCAGCTAAGTCATGACCTTGCTCTAGTGCCCTTTTGGTAGAAACACCGTGTATTTTTTGGGCATTAAAGGGAATGGTAAAGCCCTCTGGTCTTACTATGTAATTTCCGGTAGAAAGTAACTCACCCCTAGCTCCATGAAGTTGCCACGCTAGCTGGACCAAACGGGGCCAATTGTCTAGATCAGAAACTGGTGCGGTGTAATTATGGGGTAACCCGGTGGTTTCTGTGTCGAATATGAGGTACATAAAGAAGCTGTTCTATTGCCTTGGAATGTTGGACGAATTTAATTGTGCAATAGAGCGAGAGCAAGATTGAAGAAGGGAAGTTATCCACATTACACACGAACAACGGAATTCGAACGGCTTATGGGAATTTTAATCTAATTTGGGTGGTTTGACGATTTGAGAATTATTATTGTGATTGATTAAACAGGTTTGGGTGAAGTAAGAGACATATCAGGTGATGGCGTTTTTGGCCTCAAGCAATTCCGTGAATTATTTGATACCTACTTTAAGCAGGTAAAGAATTTTATCTACTACAAATTGGGTGATGCGGATGCTGCGGAAGATATAGCCCAGGAGTGTTTTATGAAGGTTTGGGAAAACAGGGACAAAGTGAAGCCAGAATCAGCTAAAAGTTATCTCTACACCATTGCTAACAACCTTACTATCAATCAACTCAAACGGCAAAAAGTCATCTATAAGTTCATGAGCCGCAAGGTGAAGACAGACCATGGTGAAACGCCTCAATATGAAATGGAGCTAAGTGAATTTGACAAGCACTTGCAAAATGCAATTACTGCATTGTCCGAAAAGCAGCGGATAGTCTTTCTGATGAACCGAATTGATAGCCTTACCTACGCAGAGATTGCTGAGAGACTCGAGATTTCGGTTAAAGCTGTGGAGAAGCGCATGACTGGCGCCCTAATGGCACTGAGGGCGACAATTACCCACAAAATTTAATTCTTTTACCAAAAATGTTAGCCCATTAAAGGGTATTCCATCACCCACTTTTTGGGAGAATTTACCTATCTTTCTGTGTCAAACCGAGTATGTCAAATTGACTATGAAAGAAAGCAGTGAAGAAGCGTTAAAGAAGATTTTGCAAGAGGAGGGTGGCTCTGGTCAGCTTGAAGGTGCAGAAATTGAAGGCCTGGGAGGGAAAGAAGCAGTTCAGGAATTGGAAAAGATACTTAGCACAACAGCTCAATGGGATGTTCCGGCTGATTTGGACAAATCCTGGAGTAGCATACAGGAAAATATTATATCGGAGCAAATTTTAACTGCTGCATCAAACTGGGAAGTTCCAACCAATGCCTCACAACAGGAGTCTTGGAAAAAGCTGGAGGCATCTCTTCAAAATCCGAAAACGAGACAACTTAATTTTGTTTGGTTGTCAGTAGCTGCTTCCGTTTCATTAATTCTGATGGTAGCATATTTTAACTTCTTCAATGATTCACAACAGACTGTTACCAGTCCTGTTGGTCAATTAACTTTTGTCGAATTGCCGGATGGCTCCGAGGTTGTGTTGAATGCCGGATCTACCCTGAATTATGAAACTGGTGACAATTGGAACCGCAACGTATCACTTGATGGGAAAGCAAGATTTGAGGTTGAGGAAGGTTCAACTTTCACTGTGAACTCAGGCAGGTATTCAACCACAGTTTTGGGCACTTCATTTGATGTCAACTACAATAATTTAAGCGATGTGTTATCTGTCAGTTGCTATAGCGGCAAAGTTGCAGTTTCCGATGGTGAAAATGAGGTTAACCTGAAAAGGGGTGTTATGGCCACCAATAAAACCGGAACGCTGACAAAAGCTGATTTTAATGTAGAAATGAACCAAAAATGGGTGGCTGGGGAATTTTATTTTAATAATGAACCTTTAGTAGATGTAATTAAGGAATTAGAAAGGCAATTTGATATATCAATTATTGGCCTGGATGATGAAAGGACATATCAAGGCTATTTCTATAAAGACGATCTTGAAGGGTCTTTGCAGATGGTTTTGAGGCCCATGGGCTATGATTACCGCATTGAAGGAAAGAATGTCATGATCAAATAGATTTGAATCGGTTAATAACCATACTGACTATAATAATTTGTGCTGGCCAATTGATGGCTCAGTCACAAAAAGTCAGTTTGTTAACCGTTCTCAATAAACTTGAAGAGGAACGGAATGTTCGTTTCGCCTATGACTATGAATTGGTAAAAGCGACAATGGTCGATATCCCGGATTTTGAATGGGATACAGATGAAATTCTCAGCAACACTTTAGGAAATAACCTGTTCTTTGAAAAAGGCGACAGGGTCATAATTATAGCGCCACTTCCTCCAGCTGATTATTATTCCATAAAAGACAAAAATTTTCAGTTTACCGGCTATGTCAGAGATAGCCTGACAGGTGAGGCTTTACCAAATGCAACGATTCAAATTGTAGCTAATAAGCAGTTTACAACAGCCAATGACAATGGTTTTTTCACGCTAACAAATGTGCCTCATGATACATCCTCCATTCGGGTAGAATATTTGGGGTTTAAACGAGTAGTAATAAAACCTAATCAATTTGAAGATGGATTGGTAAATATTAATCTTCCTGCAAATCCTGAAATATTGGAACCTTTAGTGGTTTCTGATAAAGTGGAGTCTTTTACTATTTCAAACGAAGTGGGCAAAATCAGTTTGAGCCCAGTTACTATGCAGTTGATATCACCGTTTGGTCAACCGGATATCATCAGATCAATTCAGTTGCTTCCCGGAGTTACCGGCAGTAGCGAAACATCCGCAGGTTTGTCAATCAGAGGAGGGACACCCGATCAAAACCTAATTATGTTTGATGGGTTTACAGTTTACAGTTTGGATCACTTTTTTGGTGCCCTAAGCTCTTTTAATTCGAATGTTATAAGAGATATTGATCTCTACAAAAGTGGCTTTGGTGCAAAATACGGTGGCAGGGTGAGTAGTGTATTGAATATTACCAGCCGTGATGGGAGCTTCACTGACAGGCCTAGGGGTAGCGTTGGTTTTGATATGATGAGTGCGAATATGATGCTTGAATCCCCGATTGGTGAGAAGGTATCGTTTATGTTGGCTGGCCGAAGGTCGTATGGTGATGTTGTTCAGAGTAATCTTTACAACAAAGTTTTAGACAATGTGAAGAACAATGATCCGGATCAGGTCTCCAGTTTCGGAAACGACAATTTCATCAATCAAGTTGATCCAGAATTCAAGTATTACGATGTGAATGCTAAGCTGAATTACAAAATCAACGATGACAACAGGCTTGATGTAAGCTTTTACAACAGCTCAGATAAATTAGATATTGTTGACAATGAGTTTTTTGAGAATACCAATAATGACACCTATTTCAAACAGGAATTTGAAGAGAGCACAAGTTGGGGCAACACCGGTCTAAGTGTAAACTTTCATCACAATTGGAACCCACTTTTGAGTTCAAAACTTTCCGTTGCCAACTCCAGGTTTGCGAAAGATCACAGCCTTAGGTATTTCCTTCATTTTAGATCAAATGGTCAATCAAATGTGGAAAACATCAATATTAAGGATAAAAATGAGGTGAATGAAAGCAGTGTCAGACTAGACAACCAATATCAAATCAGCGAGAATTCGTTGCTGGAGTTTGGCGCTTTTAATATCAATCACCAGATAGAATATCACAATGTCTTATCAAGAAATGCCCTCAAATTAGATATTAGGGAAAGCGGTAACCAAACAGGTGTGTACATTCAGCAAACCTATACACCAATCTCTAATCTGTCAGTAACCGGTGGACTGCGTGGCACTTACTATACTGGAACAGATAATACTTATCTCGAACCCAGGATTTCGCTCAACTATCGACCTTATCCTGAATTGAACATTAAAGGAGCGGTTGGGCGCTACTATCAATTTATTACAGAAACAACTACAAACAATCCATTTCTTAACAGGTATAATTTCTGGCTGATTGCCGACGGTTTCAATGTATCCGAAATAGGATCGAATCATTTTGTTGGAGGTGCCAGTTTTGCCAAGGGCTCAATGTTGATTGATGTGGAGGGCTATTATAAAACCCTTGATGGACTGACGACATACGCCCTGGATTCTGCCTTGAACTCATTCGACAATGGAGAGCAGGAGGGAATTCTATACAGGGGCAATGGGCGGGTAAAAGGGTTGGATGTGATGGTGAAAAATGACTTCGGCTCATTCACAAGTTGGATCTCTTATTCGCTTTCATCTGTAAGGCATAAATTTTTGAATGTAAACGAAGGTGCTGAATTCAATGCAAATCAAGATCAAAGGCATGAGGTGAAGTGGGTTGGCATGCTGAGGGCTGGCCACTGGGAAGTTTCCGGAACTTTTGTGTTTGGTTCAGGAAGGCCATTTACAGGCTTTCCATTTAATATTGGTCAGCAGGTATCAACGGACATGATCGTTGACAAAATTTTATTAGGAGGAGCAGATACTAATAATCGCCGTATGCCATCTTACCATCGGTTTGATTTGGGAGTAGCCTACTCAATGAATTTCGGGAAATACACCGACGGAAAACTTGGCGTTAATCTTTTCAACATTTATAACCGCGGAAACATCAAGGACATTAGGTATGATGTGACATACAATTCATCTGCCAACGCACTAGTGGTTACTGAAAACAGGCTTAAGTTGCTCAACTTCACACCTTCTGTTTATTTCAATTTTTACTTCTAATAAAAAAGCCCAGGCTTTTACCCCCGGGCCCTCGCCAAACATTAATATATTTTTTATTATTCAACTATTTCGATTACTCTGATAATTACTGGGCTGATTACCCCTTGTGCTGCTTCGGGATGCGTGTCATTAATGTAAATGAACTTTCCGTCAGGGCTGAATGCGAGATCATTCGGTAAAGAGAACTGGGCCTGATCTAGGGCACCATTTCTTATACCACGCTGACCAGTTCCCGCAAAAGGTGATACTTCGCCATCAAGGTTGATAGTAACTATTCTGTTTCCTCCGCGACCTACAACCCACAATAAGTCATTGAAGAAAAGTAAATGCCCATTATTATTTCCGGCGACAGCAGCAAACTTGGTGACTTCTTTATCTGGAGTCACTTTTAGGATATCCCCATTACTGAAATTAGCCACATAAAGATTGCCATCATTATCCATTGTAATGCCATTGGGGCAATTAAATAAATTGCTTCTTGCCCAGGTCTCTCCGGTTCCATTTGCAGAAATTTTTGAAATAGTATTTCCACTACAATTGGCCACGAATAGATTGTCCTGACCATCAATTGTGATACCAACAGGGCCTTGAAGTGTACTGTTAGAGAATGTTCCAACAGTGCCATCTGGAGTAATCCTACTAACCGATGAAGCACCAATATTGGATTGAAACAGATTGCCTTGAGAATCAAAGTGGTTACCAGATGCTCCAACTAACCCCCTGGCAAAAATGGAGTGTGCACCGGTTAATGGATCAATTTTCCAAACCGAAGTGCCTGGTGACCCACCTAATGATGCTCCGAAATCTCCCATATAGATATTGCCATCAATGTCGGTATCCATGCCACCACTACCTGCATTGAAAAATGGGGTGAGGCTTCTGACCGCACTTTTTTGTTCAAGGGTTATTTCATTGGAGGGAGGTGAAATGGCATTGACTACTGTAGCGTCCGTTGCTATAGAAAGCATAATAATTTTATATGGAACTCCCTCCGAAATGGATTCCCCGTCAGCATCGTTAATAGTTGAATTAAGCACCACATCATTTGCGTTAGCAGGTACGGTAATGTAGCCTTCTGTAGGAACAGCTTCTGCAGCAGCTAGATTGTAGCTTGCAGCATCGGCACTCTTAACAATTAAAACCCTATGCTCTAAAATCGGTTGGTTTTTGTTAAGCTGGGTAAAATAAACCTGCATGTCGGAGGCATTCCCATTATTCGCTATATCTCCTACAAACAGTTGCGATAATGGAGAGAGCTCAGATACTTCATCCATCGGGTCTGTCGGATCATCTCCCATGTCATCGTCGTCATCACCGCCACAACTTGTGATAAGAACAAGGGTTATAAGAAGAATAAAAAGGTTGGTTGATGGCGTTTTAAATTTCATTAAGATCTGCATCCTTTAGTATTTGAGTGAAAACCCCAAATAGGATGATTACCATTCACCTTAACCTGAAAAGAAGGTGAAAAGTCCCTGAAAGTCAGATGATCCAGGTTGTTTAAAGTTGGCTAGATCTCAATCTCAACCTTATCGGTGAGTGGCTTGCCAACACAAGTCAGCACATAGCCCTCTGCTCTTTCTTCTTCGGATAAAGCTTCAGCATCGGAGAGGTCGACTTCACCTTCAAGACACTTGCCCATGCATGCAGTGCATAGGCCACTTTGGCAGGAGAACGGTAAATCTATATCCTGATCAAGCGCAGTTTGTAAGATGGTGTTTCCTGCAGGGACAGTGAATTCATACTCCTGGCCGTCATATTTGATTTTTACCTGACTGCCATCACCTGAACCCTTGGTTTTACCAGCGATGATTTCGTCAGGCGAAGTGGTGCCGGCAACAAAGCTCTCCTTGAAAGTTCTGTGATGGTCAAGTTGTAAAGCGTCAAAAGCTTCAAATGCCAGATCCATCAGGCCTTGAGGGCCACAAACGTAATAGTAGGTTGAGTCATCGTTCCATTTGTCAAGATTAGTTATTAATGACTTGACTTTATCGACATTTAAAAACCCACCTTCACCAGACCACTCAGCGGGAGCGTTGTCAAGACTTTGGATATAATTGAACCTGTCCTGATTTTCTAATTTAATCTCTTCAAGTTTTTCTTTGAAGATGATCGAATCAATATCCCGATTTGCGTATATAAGTGTAACATTTGAGTTGGGCTCTTCTTTCAAGACTGTTTTGAGAATGCCCATTAGTGGGGTAATTCCGCTTCCACCTCCAATTAATATTAAATGTCGTGAGTTATCGGGGCTTATCTCCGGAGTGAAGTGCCCTAATGGAGGCATTACTTCAATGACATCACCAGCTTTCACGTTATCATTGATGAAGTTCGAAACGATGCCATCATCAACCCGCTTTACAGCAACTGCCGGCTTTTCGTCAAGAGAAGGTGAGGTGCATAGAGAATATGCCCTCCGTATTTTTTCACCATTAACGGGTAGGATCAAAGTTAGGAATTGACCTGGCTTATAATCCATGCCGTTTTCAGGCCAATCAAATTCTACCCTCACCGCATCCTTGGTCTCTTTTCTAACGTCACTTACTGTAAGGTCAATATATTTACCCTGCTTGGCAGGCGAGGTTTCCTTCTTCTTTCTCTTAAATAATCCGAACACTCTATTTTGATTTTTTTGAATTGGCCTGCAAAGGTAATACAGCTTATAAATTACCCCTTGCTGAGCTTTAACTAATTAGGATCAACCCAGTAGTCACTTAAAGGTTTAGCCAGTAAGAAATTTTGAAAACCAAGGCCCTGTTTTTAGATTTCAGGTTTTCAGGCAGGTAGTTATCTGTGTACACAATGAATAAATCAGACACCGGCTTAAATCTCCATTGGAACCTTGTATTGATATTGATGTTTTCAATTTGGCTATTGTATTGAACCAGAGAACTTAGGAATAATTTATCGGTAAATGAGATATCTACTCGTGGGCCAATGAGGAATAAATCAGCGTCATTATAAGGTTCAGGCAATCTGACCTTGTTGTATTCAAAGTCAACAGAGAAGTTGGCAAAAGGTTGTAGGCGATAATTGGCGGAAGCCCTCATAAATAATCTACTTCCGGTGTAGAACTCACCATTAAAAATCGTCGCTTCATATGAAAATAATTTTCTTGCATCAGATTCCCAACCGATTCCATATCGGTGCATTCTAAAGCTCTCACCTGTTTGATATTCTACACCATCGCCACCGGATGGGTCGAATGGATCACGAAGTTTCACATACTCTGTGAAATACATTATTCTGAATTCACTCGTGTTTTTGAAATTGAAACCGTATCTGGCAAAGGTCCTGTGGTCTGTGAGGTCAAAATCAGAATCCGATATAATGGTATTTGAAAGCTCTGGCCCATGGCTTACCAGGCTGCCGGATTTGGGATATATGATATATTCTATTTTGGGCGACAGCCGGTTGACATTTTTTCGGGGAGTAAAACCAACTTCTGAATTGTAATTATCCCCAACATAATATTGCCTATAACCGATCTTCCACTTTCTCACGCTGTACTCAAGTTCAGAACCCCACGCTCCAGTTTGTCCGTTATTTTCAGGGCTGATACTGGCATGGTAAAATGCCTTTCCACGCCAGGTGTTATCAGCCGAGGCTAGATTATAATCTACACCCAATACGCGGTTGTATTCGCTTTCCAAATCGTCTTCGAGAGAAGTAGTGTCGCCTGACATCATTCCCTCTGTCATCGGATTGCCAGTGTGCTGCCTGTTCACAAAAATTGCTGAGATGTTTGACCGGTTGAAAACCTTGCGTTGAATGGTGGCCACAGTATAGTTATTGGCAAATACACCAATATTGTTTTCTGCTTGTGTCTGCATGTTTAAAATGCCAACCCGCCAATCTTCGTTGAGCTTACCGCTAAGCCTTGCCCCGGCCAATATTCTGTTAGAAACCGTGTTATCGGCAGTGTCTTTGGCTATTCCTATCCGCCTTGAGAAAAAAGGGCGCACCTCGTCAAATCCGAATTCTGCGAACAAGTCATTGTTTTCAAGGAAGAATTGTCTCCTTTCCGGGAAAAATAATTCGAACCTATTCAAATTGGTTTGTTGCCGGTCAACCTCTACCTGGCTAAAATCCGGGTTTACTGTGAGGTCGAGATTAAGAGCTGATGAAACGGCAATTTTTGCATCGAATCCAGCGTCAGCATCGAAGTCAGCCGCTGTTCCCGCTTCAAGATCCTTTAAAACCCCGCTTGATATATATGGGATGAGGGAGACATTAGGGCCATTTCTTTTAAGTGGTTCTTGAAAAGTGGCTGTGCCGGTATATGCAAGGGACGATATCCAGAAATTGATTGGCACCGGAACCCAGGTGGATTTTTCATTTCGCTTAAGATCATTCCTTCCAAAGTTTATTTTCCAGTCTTTAACTCCATCTTCAAACCTTAGTGTTTTAAATGGGATAGCCATTTCGACTACCCATTTGTCGTCGTAAATCTTAGCCTCACTATGCCATACATTATCCCAATCAGCATTCACCCGTTGGCCATTGAACATAAGGCCCTCCCTCTGTACGTTAAATGGGCTGACATTAAAGGTGAAGCCGTTCGTTCCGTCATTAAATGGATCGATATAAACTACAAACAGGTCATTTTCACCAAAATCAAAATCCCGCTTTAGTGAGCTGACTACAAATTCATCTTTGCAGCCATCTTCAAACATGGTGGCTGCTATGTAAATATTTTTGTTGTCATACACCATCTTAACTGACGTCTGAAACGCCGGGGGAAGTGTGTCGTTTGGGAAATTGAGCATGAAGTCACTCACTGCATCAACTTGTGCCCAGCCTTCGTCATCAAGTACACCGTCTAGTTTTATGGGTGTATCAATTTGTGCGATGTCCAGTGTATACTTATCAGGTTGGGGTTGGGCTTTCGCAGATAGCACTAACAATAAACAAATAGCAAGTAAATAGGTCAGTCTCATTTTTAGGCGTGTGCCAATAGTTCATCACGCAAAACGGATAACTATCGAATTGAGTTATTGTTTTTGTACAGAAACTACGCTAGCACCTGATAAACGGCAAAAATAGCTGACCGTGTTTCGCATTGGCCTTATCCGGTGGTATCTTTGCGCCCTCTTTACTAAAAGCATGAAGATCAACGAATTAACTGCAATTTCTCCGGTAGATGGTAGGTATCGAAAGACAGTTTCAAGCCTTGCGCCATACTTTTCAGAATATGGCCTGATACGCTATCGGCTTAAAGTTGAGGTAGAGTATTTTATTGCACTTTGCAACATTCCCTTAAAGCAACTGACGGATTTCGACAAAGGTCATTTTGCACCGCTCAGAAAATTAGCGGATGACTTCAATGAAACGGATGCTTTAGCAATTAAAGAGTTCGAAAAAGAAACTAACCACGATGTAAAGGCAGTTGAATATTTTATTAAGAAGAAATTTGATGAACTAGGTTTGGGCCAGTTTAAAGAATTTATCCACTTTGGCCTTACATCGCAGGATATCAATAATACGGCAGTGCCAATGTTATTGAGGGATGCCCTGGACAATGAACTTTTTCAGGCGTTTGAGCAAACTATTAGCCAGCTTGATTCTTTATCAGTTGCCTGGAAAGATGTACCTATGCTGGCAAGAACACATGGACAGCCAGCTTCACCAACCAGGTTGGGCAAAGAGGTGGCCGTATTCGTAGAGCGCTTAAGGAAGCAAAGGGGATTATTGAAATCTATTCCTCACTCTGCAAAATTTGGCGGGGCCACCGGGAACTTTAACGCACATCATGTAGCCTATCCAAATATTGACTGGATTGCTTTTGGCAATAATTTCTTAAAAACATCCCTTAAAATTGACCGAAGCCATCCCACCACCCAAATTGAGCACTACGACAACCTGGCGGCCCTTTTTGACAACCTGAAACGCATCAATACGATTTTGATCGATTTTAGCCGGGATGTGTGGCAGTATATTTCGATGGGTTATTTCACTCAAAAGATCAAGAAAGGCGAAGTAGGTTCATCTGCCATGCCACATAAAGTCAACCCGATTGATTTTGAAAATGCTGAAGGGAACCTGGGGGTGGCAAATGCACTTTATGAACACTTTTCAGCTAAGTTACCAATATCAAGATTGCAGCGGGATTTAACTGACTCTACAGTTTTAAGAAATATTGGTGTGCCAGTGGCACACACTTTTATTGCCCTGAAATCTTTGGAAAAAGGTATTGGCAAACTGCAACTGAATAAGCCTGCTTTACAATCAGACCTTGCAGAAAATTGGGCGGTTGTAGCCGAAGCCATTCAGACTATTTTACGGCGGGAGGGCTATCCCAACCCTTACGAAACCCTAAAAGACCTCACCCGCAAAAACGAAAAAATTACAGAAGCTGCAATCCAGGAATTTGTAAACGGATTGGATGTTGATGATGGGGTAAAGGCGGAAATATTGAAGGTGAGCCCTTTTAATTACGTGGGGGTTTAACGGGATTCATTGAGCGATTTTTTGACAAGAGTCCTGTAAATTAATTCGTTTTAGAATTGTCTTTTAACAAGCGTCTGGCGGCCTCGATAGCTTCCGGTACCAATGTTCTCTCCGTCAAAATAGAATTAAGTTCTTGAGTTGATTTACCCTGAAATCTAACTTTAAAACCCTCAACTGATGCTTCAAATTTTTCGTTTTTGAGTTCTTTCGCTTCCGGTACGGATTTAAAAAATGCCTTGAAAGAATTGAAAACCTCCTTATTCAGCATAATATGTATGGTCAAAAGAGTCAATGCTGTCAATTCGAATTGAATGAAACCGATACCGAAAGAAAAAGTGTAATTGTAAAAATTGAACCATTGGGTTAAAGCCAACATGGCAAGAACGGTAAAGGCATATTTCCAAAGGGGTTGGTTCATTATTATTAAGGCCAAGACTATTAATAATCCGAAACCCGTTAATTGCACCGAAGTCGAAATAGTATGAGATACAAAATCGCCTTCTTCATTTGTATAATCTTGTTTCAAGATAGTTTGAATCATATGAGTCAAAACCAGGACAGAGGCTATAAGGAAGGGTATTAACTTTCGCAATTCTTTGTTCATCATGACA
The DNA here is from genome assembly GCA_040222875.1 of Cyclobacteriaceae bacterium. GTDB lineage: Bacteria > Bacteroidota > Bacteroidia > Cytophagales > Cyclobacteriaceae > JAJCYL01. The sequence continues at coordinate 773,616 of JAVKCG010000053.1, forward strand.
TTGTTTGTGAGAATAATTTTATTTTATTCAATAATGCATCCGGAACATCACCAAGCCCCCTCATAAGCAACCCCAACCATATCTCTAAACATCTCCTCAGGTACTGACTCCAGTTCGACAATCGTCCAGCCCTGGTTGCCCCATTTATTAGGTACTGGATAGATCACATTTTCATCATACTCACAAAACACCGATTGATCTACAGCCGAAAGCTTAACAGTGAGCGTTTTAGCCTTTTCATCAAGGGTGGCAAATATTCTTTTCTTCGTTCTAAAAGCCGTTTTATGGTGGTGTGGCTTGGCTTCAACACCTTCGAAGCTAAGTGCGAGTTCTGAAACTTGTTGAGTGGTCACCATTAATCAATCACTATTATCCGTTCTGTTTTTGAAAATGTTTCACCGATTGACTGCACCAGGTACATCCCTGCCCTTAAGTTAAAAGTGTCGAAAGAAAATGTCTGATTAAGGATGTTTGGCAAATCTTCTTTAATCAACTCCTTACCCATCAGGTCTACCAACCTGACTGTAACAGTTTCCTTTTCTTCAAGATTAAAGGTAATGTTGAATGATGTAGTTGCAGGGTTTGGGAATATCTTCACTTTGTCGTCGCCTAACCGTACTGCTCCTGGTGTCGCAGTTACGAAAAAGTTAATATTATCAATGTAAAGCGCATTTCCATTGGCATTAGTGAACACAAACGCAACCAGCACATCATCCATGCCATCGCCGGCGAATTCGGAAAGATCAATGGTGTCAGTCCGCCAATCATCCTCACTCTGAGGAAACCATTCAAAATCGGTTGTGGTCACACCAAGTTCGCTGCCTTTTTTATCATATACCACATGATTGAAATTGCGACCACAATCAGTTGAAACAACTACCTGTAGTTGATCAGAAATATTGGATCGCTGCGCATAAGAGATATCGAATGACATGCTTGCCTCAGCGCTTTGTGATAAATCAAGCCTGGGGCTTACCAGCCAATTTTGTGTGCCAATTTCATTGAGCCTAAATGCATTTATGGTTACGAAATAATTTCGTTCACGGCCTTCTGCTACTGAAAAGAACGACCAGTTATGTTCACCGGTTTTTGAAAATGGAAACCATTTTGATGATTCAAACCCCAGCTCATCAAATCGCTCCCTGGAGGGTGCCAATTCTGACTGTTCAGTTACCCGATAAGTCTTCTTTATAGAGTTGTCAGTAGGATCATCATCTGCTCTATCGTTAACTAAATCAACTGTGAATTCGAATTCAAATTCACCTTGAACAAGATTCGGTATCCCTACCGAGATGGCCTGTGCTTCCCCAGGATCCAGCACAATCCCTTCCAGCCTACTTTCGAAATTATTGAAGCCATCCGTGAAAGAATAATCCAAAGAGCGGATTGTATCTGTACCGAAATTTTTTACCTCAACTATCGGTGTAAGAATATCCCTGCATGTGATCAGTGGCAGCTCTTTAATAGTGGTCACTTTTGCATCCAACTTAAATTGACTTGCGGCAACTATTTCAATGTCATCAATATAAATGTTGTTGCCACCGCCGTTTTGAGCTATAAAGGCGACTTGAAGGTCATTCTGATTGATGAATTTGTTTAGGGTAAGTGTGGCACTCGCCCACTCAGCTTCACCCGCTGGAATAAACGCCCCCTCTTTTTCAGTGGTAGTGCCTAGCGAATTGCCATAGCGCTCAAACGAGAGGAGGTTGTCGACATCAAAAAAGTTGCCGCACTCTGTTAAGACACCAACTGTCAGCCCATCAATGATATTATCAGTAACCGGTGCATAAGCGTACCGAAAATTCATTTCAACAGACCCCACTTTGTCCAAATCAATAATTGGGCTTAGCAGCATTTCTAAATCACCGAATTCTTCCGCTGATGAACTTTGTATTGGCAAGCTGTAAGCCTTATTTCCGGGTTCAATTCTTGGGGCATTGCTGATTGTGAAATTGGATGAGGAGCCATCAAAATTCCTTGTCATCCACATATCCTGACCATTTTCAAAATCACCGTTTATAGGTAAATCGGATTGAAAAGGGTACTGCACCAAAAGCTCACGAATATTATTGTTTGAATTACCGTCGTCAACACCATTGGCCTTGGTTACTTCAAATTGAAAAACATGTTCCTCTCCCTGAACTGTAGTAATTGGGCCAAATTTCACAAGGCTTGTTTCCAACGAATTGAGTGTTTCAGTTGATTTAACAGACTCGATAAATAGGCCGTCGATTGATAGAGTGATGGTATAAGTATTGACGATATTATTGCCTGTATTGCGCACTTCAATCTCTGGTATAAGAATTTCGCTGCAGACATTAAGTTCAGGGCTAACTATCTGCCTTATTCCAATATCATTGGCCGCTAAAATGGGTTCAACTAGGGCTTTAGAAGTTAACAAAGATCGACGCCGAGGGCTTTCTTGAAGCACTGTACGCATTCTCATGGCCTGACAACTTGTGAACAGATTCATGCAGTCGTCATCAGTGAAATCCATGTAATTTTCAAACATGTCAACGCTGCCACATGATTCAGGGGCATTTGGGCAACCTGAGCTATTATCCCCCATTTGCGGGGTGTCTTCACAGAAGTCGTCGACATTGCAGCCACCATCACCCCAAATGTGACGCAAACCCAGAAAATGACCTATCTCATGAGTAGCTGTGCGGCCTTCACTGAAACTGTCTGTATTAAAGCCCCTTCCGAAATATTCATAATCTACCACTATGCCATCTGTGAGCCGATTGTTGGTCCTGTCTACAGTGAGACCTTGTAAGTTGGACACAGGAAATTGAGCAAAGCCCAGCAAGTCGTTGCTTAGATCTACAACCCAGATATTAAGATAATCCTCAGTGGGCCAGAAGCTATTCTCCTTTATTTCGATATCATCATTTATCGAATAATTAGACCTTTTTGCCTTTACTCTCACAATTCCGGTTGTAGGCAGTCCTTCAGGATCTTGTTTGGCTAGTTCAAACTCTATATTGACATCAGCCGCCACTGGATTAAACAATTCACGGGTGTTTGCCGCATCGGGATTTTGCCGCCTAAAGTCTTGGTTCAATATCTGAATCTGTGAAATGATCTGCCCTTCGGGGATGTTGGAGGCGACACCGATTGCCTCACCTTGATGAAGTACATGGACCACTACCGGAATCTTTAAAATTTCCTGTTGAGCACCTTCCTGTCTTAATTGGCCTGCCCTGTCATTTTGCTTCTGAAGCAACCAATTTTCAAAAACTTTTTCATTTTGTCTGTATAAGTTCTCCCCTAATTGCTTTTGCTGAAGCTGATATGTTCCGCATTTGTCCTGGGCTGATGCAGCTATGCCCAGCAAAATCAGAATAGTGATAGCGCTAACTGTTCGAAACATTTTGCCAAAATAATCATTAGAACGAGGCCAAATGGAAGTCATTGCCATCGCATTACATTTTAGCTACCTGTTGTCCCTACGAAGCAAACGGGAGTTTTGCATTCGGATCGTCAGGAGAGGTGATATTTATGGCCTCCACTCTGGTGATCTCAGGAACAGATCGTTTGATAGACTCTTCAACGCCTGCCTTTAGGGTCATTGTAGACATGGGGCATGAACCGCATGCACCAAGCAGCTTAAGTGTTACTACATTTTCTGGAGTTATGTCCAAAATTTGCACATTACCACCATCCGCCTCAAGGTAGGGCCTGATGTTGTCCAGGGCACTTTCTACTTTCTGATATAATGAACTCTCAGCCATGGTAATGTAAAGCTAATTAATGCTACACTTTTACCTCTACGATGGAAGTTTTTTCCTTCGATGCATTCCTGATTGCCACTTGCCTTGCCAGCTCTTGCGATAACTTCATGAATGCTTCAGCAGTCACATCGTCTTTCAATACTATAGGGAAGCCGATATCTCCTGACTCCCTGATGGATTGAACCAACGGTACCTGCCCTAAGAAAGGAACATTTTGCTTTTCAGATAGTTCCTTACCGCCTTCTTTTCCGAAAATGTAGTATTTGTTTTCTGGAAGTTCTTCTGGTGTGAAGTAGGCCATATTTTCAATTACTCCAAGCACTGGCACATTTATCTGGGGCTGCTTAAACATTGCCAAACCTTTTCTGGCATCAGCTAAAGCCACCTTTTGGGGAGTGGTAACTATAACCGCTCCTGTAACAGGAAGCGTTTGAACTAAGGTTAGATGAATGTCGCTTGTGCCAGGAGGCAAATCTATGAGCAAATAGTCCATTGGTTTCCATTTCACATCACCAATGAATTGTTTCAGGGCGGAACTAGCCATTGGACCTCGCCACACAACAGCCTGCTCAGGAGGTGTAAGAAAGCCTATCGACATTAATTGGACCCCATATTGCTCCAACGGTATAATCATGTTCTTTCCGTTGATCTGTTCCATTGCAGGTTGTTCAAACTCGCAGTTGAACATAGTGGGCATTGAAGGACCAAAAATGTCAGCATCTATCACACCAACGCTTGCACCGGATTTTGCAAGTGCTACTGCCAAATTTGCAGTAACGGTAGATTTACCAACGCCGCCTTTGCCTGAGGCAATGGCGATAATATTCTTCACCTCAGGCAACATCAAGGCATTTTGTCGATTTGAAGTGACATCTGAAGTTATGTTGATATCTATCTCAAGGTTTTCAGCCAGCTTGTTTACCGCGTTTAGGCAATCTTGACGTATGAGTTCTTTCAATGGACAGGCCGGAGTAGTAAGCACAACTGTAAAAGCGACTTTGTTAGCATCCACAGCCACATCCCTGATCATATTTAAACTGACCAGATCTTGTTTTAAGTCGGGATCATTTACAGTTCCCAAGGCCTTTAATACCTGTTCTTTACTTACTGCCATGATTGTCGTTGTCAATCACAAACTGATTAACAACAATAAAGTTGGGGAAATTTTACTTGTATAAAACAGCTTTTACAGCCTCAACCGTCCTTTTCACATTTGGAAGGATGGCTTCGATTAGGGTTGGGGCATACGGTAGTGGTAAGTCCAAATTGTTAACCCGATGAATTGGAGCATCCAGATAATCGAAGGCATATTTTTGAATGTGATAAGTTATCTCTGATGAAATTGCGGCCAATGGCCATGCCTCTTCAACTATAACTAATCGGTTTGTTTTTTTCACAGATTCAACCACGGTCTCGTAATCGAGGGGCCTGACTGACCGCATGTCGATCACCTCTGCTGAAATATTATCTTTTGCTAGTGCCTCGGCTGACTCATTGGCAACTTTCATAAACTTACCAAACGAAATTAAAGTAACATCGGAACCTTCCTTTATTACTTCAGCTTTACCAATCGGAATCAAGTACTCACCATCAGGTACTTCACCTTTATCACCGTACATAAGTTCAGACTCCATAAAAATCACTGGATCATCATCACGGATGGATGATTTCAGTAAGCCTTTGGCATCTGCTGGGTTTGACGGAACAACCACTTTTAACCCAGGCGTATTGGCGTACCAGTTTTCAAAATTTTGTGAGTGTTGAGAACTTAACATTCCCGCATTACCGGTTGGGCCCCTAAAAGTGATAGGAACATTAAACTGACCACCAGACATTGACATCATTTTGGCGGCACCATTAATGATCTGATCAATCGCAACAAGAGAAAAATTAAAGGTCATGAATTCGATTACAGGTCTTACACCATTCATAGCGGCACCAATGCCGATACCAGTAAAACCTAATTCAGCAATTGGAGTGTCAATTACCCTTTTAGGACCAAATTCGTCCAGCATACCCTGGCTCACTTTGTAAGCACCGTTGTATTCAGCAACCTCTTCCCCCATGAGAAAAACGTTCTCATCTCGGCGCATTTCTTCGTTTAAAGCTTCCCTTAATGCCTCTCTAAATTGGATTTCTCTCATAGTTTTTGCTTCGCAAATGGGCGGCTAAATTAAGCAATATGATTTTCTTTTCTGAAACGGATAATAGATAACTGAAAACAAAAAAAGGCCCCGATTAATATCGAGGCCTTTGGTTAGTGATAGGTTGTTAAAAATGATTCCTTATAGGGCTTGCTTCACAGCATTTGCGTAGCTAACGAACTCTAAATCGTTCACTGCTTTTTCTTTCATATTAGGATCAGCAGCAACAGCTTTCTTTAAACTGGCGATTACATCAGCTTCATTCTTCTGTCTTGCATTTGTAATTGCCATTCCGTAATGAGCTTTTGCATGATTGCTGTCCTTACCAAGAGCATCGCTGAAAGCAGACTTAGCGTTGTCGTACTCTTTCTTTAATAAAAGAGCAAGACCACGGTTGAATAATAGATCTGCAGACTCATTGGCACCAGACATAGTGGAGATTGCAGCATCGTAGTTGCCTTGAAGAATCTCAAGACCACCTTTCATCGCTTTAATCTTTGATGTTCCCATTCGTGATGGACTTGCACCTTCAGCCTGTCCAAGAGTGGCGTAGGCTTTCTCATTATTACCTTGAAGCAAGGCAGCAGATGCCTGATTGATCAATACTTCAGACCCTTTCTTCTTGTTCGCAGCAATATCTAATTGTGCAATCGCCTGATCAACATATTTCGTCCTGTCAGCACCAGAAGCGGCTTTGGCCATTTCGATATATACTGCACCTAAGTTATTGTGAGCTGCGTAAGATGGGTCTTTCTTAGTGGCCGCTTTGTAAATGGCTTCTTTCTCAGTTAAAGAAGGGGTAAGCGTTCCAGAGAATAAAAGCTCTTCGTTAGAAAGTGAATCAGCAGATATAGAACCGCCTGCAATTTGCTTAGCAAGTACTGCTATTTCCGCGTTGCTCTTCTTTTCTTTTACAGTAAGGATTTCAGTTTTGGCAGCCCTTAATGGAGGATACACATCCCTCATCAATTTACTATATGATCCTAATTTTTGTAAGTTCTTTTCTTTATCACCGAATGAACCTGCACCATTAACTATTCTTAAAATCTCAGACTTCTCGTCAGAGGTAACTCCATCATAGTCATTCAATGCAGCCTTGAACATTCCCCAGTCTTCAACAACTGGCTTCAATACAAAATTGATTGAATCAGCCATCCCTTTGTAGTCGTAACGCTTCATATTATCCCTGTACCACTTCTCAATTCTTGAAGCCCTGTCATTTGATAAACGGCTGTTGATTCTCTCAGCACCTTCAGGAGAGTGAGTACCAGTAATAGTTACAGTTCTTGTAACGTTCTTTTCTGCAATAAAAGCTGTGAACTGCTGTCCACGGTCACTTCGCTGCTCTGATCTCTTTAATTCGGATCTACCTTTATCGAAGAAGAAATTGATATTGGTTGGGATAAGCTCCTCGCCCTCATTATAGCCATGATCTGCATATGCAGTTTCTGAAATACTCTGAGCTAACCTTGAAGTCATGATCAAACCTAATGCTACTGTAGGCTGGTCAGGGGTAGTTAATGATTTACCACTTTGATCTTGCGTAGCAACACCTTGAATTTTCAATTCACCGCTTGCCATACCATCTTGATAAGGCATGGTGTATTCTTTGCTTAATCTTGATGTAGTAGTTGAGCTGTTAGGAAAATCAGTAGACTTAAATTCCAAATCCTCCAAATCAGCTTTACCTGAACCATACTGGTAAAAAGTCTTAAGGGTATAAGTATATCCTTTAGCTAACATTTTTTGTGGCAGAACAGCTGACATCTCAAACTTCACCTCGTTTCCATGAAGTTCAAGTGGACTCGGTGTAACTGTGAGGTCCTGTTCTTTAGCCAGGTCTACCATCTTTTTGAGCTTATTACAACCCGAGAAGATGAGAACGCCGGCGAGTAATACTATTACTAAGTTTAACTTTCTCATTTGAATCATTTTTAATTTTTTAGATAGGATTTCTGAGATCAGATTTCTGGTTTAAAACAAATGCAAGTATACTTAAAAATTAACGATATAGTCAACAGGGCACAATAATTTGAGGTTTATTGTGTTATTTTTGCAACTCAAATAAAAGTATGAAACAGCTTCAACAATTCTTCGAAAAGTATGCTTTTGGAGTTTGCACCCGTTTGGGTGAAAAACTTGATATACCTACGTCAAGTATCCGGCTGTTTTTCATTTACGCATCTTTCTTAACTTTTGGATCACCTGTCTTGGTTTACATGGCGTTGGCTTATGTCATGAATTTCAGAAAGTGGCTGAGAAGAAGGAACAACTCAGTTTGGTATTACTAACCGGAGTGTCAGAAGTTGACGCTCATTTTCACATTAAAAAATCTTTGTGATAAGGTGTTTGGTACTGCGAACTGATTTCGATTCAAGTCAGAAATCCAGGTGTACGATATGGTATTATTTACCCCAAATAGGTTAAGGATATCCAAACCAATTAGAATAGACTTTACCCTTCTGCCCTCTTCTAATTGTATGAATTTTGATAGCCTAAGGTCAGCTCTCATATACTGCTCACCATTAAATGAATTTCGGAAATCGTCATTATTTGGAGGCCCGAAAGGCAAGCCGCTGCCATAAAGAAAGCTTAAAGCTACCCGCCAGGATGGATCATTAGGCAAGTGGTCTTGAAAAAAGATACCGATGTTAACCCGTTGATCAGAAGGACGCCTTACGAATCCTTGTTCGGTTGTTTTAAGGTTTTCTTCAGTTTTTAGAATGCCGAGACTAAACCACGATTCAACACCTTCAATGAATTCTCCATTCACCCTAAAATCCAGACCCGATGCATAAGCATTGGCACTGTTTTCGCCAAAATATCTTAGGCGGATGTTGTCTATATCATAGGGTATTATGTTGTTCATTTCTTTGTAATATCCTTCTGCCAGAAATTTGAACTGGCGGCCCCACATATTAAAAATGTGATCTATCCCAGCTATATAATGCCAGGATACCTGTGCTTTCAAACTGGTGTTCACCTGCCCCAAACGGTTTCTTAATTCACGATAAAATGGTGGCTGAACGTATTTACCAATGGCCAAACGGAAGATTGTATTATGCTGCCAATTCGGTTGCAAAGCATATTGAAACCTGGGGCTGAGATGTAGTTCGTCGTTTAGGCTCCAATAATTGAGGCGAAGCCCGTAAGTGAAAAAATGAACTGAATCCCTGAGAATTGTGGTGTTCTGTAAATAACCTTTTAGCCGATGGGTGTTAAGGGAAATTTGGTTGTCAAATCTTTCCTGTATAGTTGAGAAATTTGCTGAATCAGTAAAATTATACTCGTTCAGGTTATCAGATATGTCTTCATTAGAGTAGCCAGCACCAAATTCCAATCGGTTGTTCTCTGATATAAAAAATGTAGATCGGCTGTCGATATTAATGAGCCTGGCATCTAATGTATTTCGGCCAAAATTGTAATCAGTCCCAATTCCTCTTACAACTGCACACTTATTGAAATCTGTTGAATTTGGATCTTTATCAAGATCGCAGAGACGATATCCTCCTTCTACCTCAAAAAGCTCTCGTTCTTTAGTTGAAATCACAGACGTAATCAAACTTGTTGCCAGGCTGTTACTGAATTTATGGTTAAGCTTAACCGCAGCCTGATACGTATCGTATTCTGAAATTTCCCTGCCGTCGAAAGCAACAAAAAGTCTAAATGCCTGATTGAAAGTTCCGAAATCTGTTTCCCTCGCATCGGGTTCAATTAGGTACCTGTTTTTTGAGTAAGCCAGCAGCAAATTCATTGAGGTGGCCTTGTCGTCCCTATTGTTTTTGCTCAGATCAAATGTGGTGAATGATTGTAAGTCGGTGAATTTTGGCAGGTATTCGCCGTCAGTATCAAGTGTGTTCAATATCAGCCTTGCATTTTTGTGTCGAATACCAATTACACTGCTGATATTATTATTTCTAGAAATCCCCTCTAAATGTACGCTGCCCCCCAAGGCTCCAACTGTACCAGAACCAGCGAATGATTTAGGTTGCTTATAAGTGATGTTCAAAGAAGACGAAAGTTTATCGCCATATTTCGCCTGCCAGCCTCCGGCGGAAAAATTAACACCTTGCACCAGGTCAGGGTTTACAAAACTTAGCCCTTCCTGCTGACCGGCCCTTACTAAAAACGGTCTATAGATTTGTATATCGTTTACATAAACCAGATTTTCATCAAAATTTCCGCCCCTTACAGAGTATGTAGATGAAAGCTCATTATTGCTAACCACACCGGGTAGTGTAACCAGTATCCTGTTAAAATCGCTGAAAGCGGATGGCACATTTTTCACCGTTTTAGCATCAACCTCAATTGATCCCGCCTGAATCCTTGCTTCTTCTTCCTCCCTTGAATCCTCTATGGAAACGTCATCGAGGATGGTCACGGAGGGTGTCATGGTTATATTTAATTCTATTTGATCAGCATTTAGGATAACCGTTCTGGCTGTCGTTTCAAATTGAATATGTCTAAATACCAACCTGACTGAATCGCCATCTGGTACTCTTAGTCTAAATGCGCCACGGTTATTTGAAGTCGTACCTCGATTAGTATCGCTAATGACAATGCTAACCTGACTGATTGGTTCATTGTCCGGGTCGGTAATAGTTCCCTGAATAACGGATTGGCAAAAGGAGGAAATCCCTAATCCTAATAAAATCAAAGTTAAGAGGGCCTTGGTCACTTGATTACAACGCCTTTAACCTCTTAATTGTGCCTTTGGGATCAGTAGAATTAAAAACGAAACTTCCGGCTACAAGAATATCGGCACCTGCGGATATAAGCTGATCTGCGTTGTCCATGGTTACACCTCCATCTATTTCTATTTGACACTTGGGATTTGTTTTCTCAATGAGCTTCTTCAGCCTTCTTACCTTATCTACTGTTTGAGGTATAAATTTTTGGCCTCCAAATCCAGGGTTTACTGACATCACAAGTACTATATCAATAAATGGGATAATATCTAACAATAATTCAACCGATGTGTGAGGGTTGATGGCAACACTTGCCTGGCAACCCAATTCCTTTATCTGCTGAACAACCCTATGCAGATGATCACATGCTTCGTAATGAACAGAGATTATTTCAGCGCCATTTTTTTTGCACTGCCCTAAATAATTTTCAGGTTTCTGGATCATCAAATGATAGTCCAAAGGTTTATTGCAATGCTTGTTTATCGCTGAACAAACAGGGAAGCCAAATGAGATATTAGGTACAAATGAGCCGTCCATGATGTCGATATGTACAAGATCGGCCTCGCTTTCATTTAGCATTTCAATTTCTGACTGAATATTAGCAAAATCAGCAGCAAGTACTGATGGGGAGATTTTAGCCTGCATTTTGGGATGTTTGGACTGCAAATTAATGGCAGATTTTCTGTTAACTAAGCAATGTTGCCAAAACTGCCGGCGGTAGCCAGCATCTTTTTGAGTGGTAGCCTGATTTTTCGTGTTCCGGCGCCAATACGTTTGAATCAAATTCGTCAAATTGCGTAAAACATCAGGTATGCAAATTATTAGTACCAATGCCGGCTCACGCAGGGAGGTGGAATGGAAAGGCAAAAGCTTATCAACGGGTATTTTTAAATCACCAATTGATCACATAGATATTAAGAAGTTTGAGGTAGTACAAGATCATGTAGATGACCTGAAAGTTCACGGAGGAGAGTATAAAGCTGTTTACACCTACCCGCTTGAACATTATGATTCTTGGAAAAAAGAATTTCCTAATCTGGATTTCAATTATGGCATGTTTGGTGAAAATATTACGACTTCTGGGTTGCTTGAAGAGAATGCCAAGTTGGGAGAGGTTTATAAGTTTGGCGGAGCAATTCTAAAAGTGACTCAGCCGAGATTTCCTTGTATGAAATTAGCCATGAAGTTTAAAGAGCCTTTGATGGTGAAGAAATTTTTAGATAGTAAAATGTCAGGAATATACTTAACTGTGATAGAAGAGGGAAGCGCTAAGACTGGAGATAATATTGAATTATTAGAAGATAGCCGTAGCATTACAATTAAGGAATTCGTTACTGCCCATGCAGCCAAACAACCTGATCCTGAAACGATCAAAAAATTCATAGACGATCCCAACATGATGGATGAATGGAAAAATTATTTTAATAGTAAATTGACAAGAGGATAATATGGCTTTTAAAGATGGTCACCGCTTTAGCCAGGAAATCTATTTAACCCGTAACGGGGTTTCTGAATTTGCCAGACTATCAGGGGATTTGAACCCGATTCATCAAGATAAAAAAGCTGCGACAGCAAGAGGGTTTAGGAACTTAGTTGCCAGTGGACCCCAGACCACTGCCCTCATGATGGGGTTTACGGCCACATATTTTTCAAATTTCAAACCCATGGTTGGCCTTGAGTTCAGTTTTAGGTTTAAGGCCCCCGTTTATGCTGATGAAAATTTAAAGATTGAATGGATGATTGTCAGTTCTCGCAAAACCAAAAATGCCTATGAGTTAATTGAACTCAGAGGCCGGATGCAAAATTCAAAAAGGGCTACGCTAATTGGTGCAAAAGGCAAGGTATTAATACAGAAAAATGAAAATTGAAGAGCTTAAATACCCGGTTGGTAAGTTTAAATTTCCAACAACTTATAATGAAGACGATTTGAAAAAATGGATTGAAGAAATTTCAAGTTTTCCGGAAAAATTAAGCAATACAGTTAAGGGATTATCAAAAGATCAACTGCTATTAAACTATAGACCGGACGGCTGGAGTATAAGACAGGTTGTTCATCACTGTGCCGAAAGCCATATGAATGCTTTCATTAGGTTTAAATTAACCCTCACTGAAGAGTCGCCAGTTGTTAAATCATATTTTGAAAACCTTTGTGCTGAATTACCGGATGGCACCTCTGCCGACATCGAAGACTCTTTGATGATTCTAACCGGGCTTCACAGAAGATGGATTTATTTAATTGAAAGCTTAAATGACCAACAATTGAACAGGGCCTATATCCAACCTGAATACAACAAAAGCTTTAAACTTTGGGAAGTATTGGCGCTTTATGCATGGCACTGTGATCATCATTTGGCTCATGTGTTTCAAGCGTTAGATAGGAAGGGGGATTTTGACTAATTTTCCTGAATGTCCGGAATCACGGTCATTATTCCAACACATAATCGAACACGATATTTAGAGGAAGCAGTAAAATCTGTATTAAGTCAGACTGTTCCAGCTACAGAAATAATACTCGTTAACGATGGGTCGCAAGTTGAACATCATGAAGAGTTAGATAGGATCCAACGGATGAGCGGAATTATCCGGCGATTCGATAACAAAACAAGCCTTGGAGTTTCCTCGAGTCGAAATATTGGCTTAGAGAATGCAACCGGTGATTTCATTTGTTTTCTTGATGATGATGATGTTCTGTTAGAAGACTTCTTTGAAAAAGCACTCGATGTATTTCAAGATGAGGTCAAAATAGATGCGTTAATCACTAGAACGGAAGTTTTGGATGATGGCGCTCCTAAAAACTATAGGAGACGTCATGTTGAAAACCTTATTCAAGAAAGGTTCAGCTATTACGGGGATATTGATGAAAATACTGCGGGGTTTTTTCTTACCTATTGTCCTATGATCCATTCGTTTTTATTTCGGCGATCTGTCTTCGATGTGCTGAGGTTTGATCCAAACCTTAAATACGGTGAAGATATTTTCTTGTGGATCACAATGCTTCAAAGTAATGTCACCTATAAAAAAGTTGATTGGGTCGGTGCTAAAGTTCGAATTCATGGTGCCAACTTGTCGACGAATGTCGGTTATGATGTTAAAATCAAATTTCTGGAAAAACTTGATGAAACAGCCTATGTAACCCGGCCTAAAGATAAGCAGCTACTCTATGTGAGGTATTTTTATTGGCTCTTCATGCTGGGCGATTTCCGAATGTTTAACTATTTAATGAAAGCTTTAATATACCCATCAGCATTTTTTAAATACTTGTGGTTCTACATCAAGGTAAGATTGTCTGCGATTTCTAGTGAATAATTTTATTCAAAGTGTTCGGAAGTATTCCAGGATTTGTCTGGCTTGTTCTTCCGTAATCCCCTGACCAACCATAGGTACATTATTATACTCAACCAGCAGTTCTTTGGCTATTGGGTCTTTTTCCGTCATCTCTTGAGGGTTTAATATCATATTCATTATCCACTCAGGGGTTCTTCTATTTATGATACCTGCCATTGCCGGACCGATATACTTTTCCTCAACTTTATGACAGGTGACACAATAGGTTTCGAAGAGACTTTGTCCCGCTTTGGCCATTTCGGGGTCAATCTCAGTAAGAGTGACTAATGTTATGGGTCCGATGCCATTCTCTCCGATAGCGGGTTGTTCATTCGCTTGCTGATCATTGGAATCCTCTTCACTCACTTCCTTATTTGAGGAACTACCGCCACCACAAGATGTTAAAAAGAAAATCATCAAAATGAGGATGTTAAAATTTTTCATAGTTCAATATTTATATACACAAAAATCTTTAGTAGCGAATCATGGACTTTTAAAGTTAAGATAACCACTACCTTATCTTAATTCATGCTGAAAAATAAGTCCAGAATAGGAGTATCTCTTAATACTTTATAGCTGATTTCAGGATTTCCTCTATGTTTTGACTTAAAAATGACCTTTACCTTAGTTATTAAATCAAATCAGCTATGGAGAAGTTATATCAAAAAATCGCCGACAACCCATTTTGGGATGTTGTATTCGGAATCGTGGTCCCAATTATTGCCTTCTTTTTCATCTACTATTTCAACACACAGTTTTTCTTATAGTTCTACCTAATTTTAGGTATGGCGTTCATTAAAGAATCACCAAGCTTGGTGATTGCCTGGCATACCTTGTGGCAATAGATTTGTTCCTTATTTAGAATGATTCAAAATAAGTGAACGACTATCTTCCCGAAATAAACTTTGAAAATGGCCATGAGAGGCTGTTATCCAACAATCCCTTCATCCCCGAAGAGGAATGTGTTTTCAAAAAGTGCTGTAAGAAATACAAGAAGAAGGGCAGGCATTGTAAAAAATGCCCTAAGCTTTAGTCCGCTAAGCTGTTTTATTTCTTCATTTCTTCTGGAAAGCTCATCATATCTATGCCCCAAACTGCTGGTAGCAAGAAGTAAACAACAAATACAATTACCAGAATAGACAATATATTTAGCATAAACCCAGCCCTTACCATATCCTTCATTTTGATAAAACCTGAGCCAAAAACCACTGCATTTGGTGCGGTGGCCACCGGAAGCATAAAAGCACATGAGGAAGCGATACAAGTGGCTGTCATAAGAGGAAAAGGATGAACGCCAATGACACCAGCCAATGCTGCCATAATAGGCATCATTAATGTACATGTTGCCATATTTTGGGTCACCTCGGTGAGGTAATTGACCACAGCAACAATGATTAGCAATGCCAACCAAAATGGAACGCTTCCCAGCCCTGAAAGCTGATCCCCAATCCAGGCTGTTAGACCGGATTCTGCAAAAGCCGCAGCGACTGAAAACGCTCCTCCAAATAATATTAAAACACCCCATGGCAGTTTTAGAGCAGTTTCCCAATCCATGAGCTGCTGTTGTTTTTCTCGGTCAGGAATAATGAACAAAAGCGCAGCACCAATTAATACGATTATTGTATCATCAACAGCAGGAAAGAACGGCGAGATAATATAACTCCTTAGAATCCATGAGAAAGCGACGCATCCGAAAATCGTTAATACCCACTTTTCCTCATATTTGATTGGGCCAAGTTTTTTAAGTTCTTGTTCTATTATTTGCTTGCTACCCGGCACCACCTCATTGCTGATATTAAAAGCAGTCCTTGTAAGGTGGAACCACGTAACAAAAAGCATAATTACAGCGATGGGAAAACCAACGGCCATCCATTCTGCAAATGGTATTGACGTATTGTAAATACGTTCAACACTATCAATAAAAATCAGGTTGGTTGGGGTTCCCACTAATGTGGCCATACCACCAATAGATGCAGAGTAGGGCAGGGCCAGTATAAGCGCTAAAGGAAACACATCAGCACCAGGTATTTTTCTATCGGAATTGGCATTAAACTCTTTGAATTGGGTTACGATGGATAATGCGATTGGCAGCATCATTACAGTAGTCGCTGTATTTGAAATCCACATAGAAAGAAAGCCGCAGGCAAGAATGAAACCCAAAATCAGTTGGCGCATGTTTGTGCCGACCATGTGGATTATAGTAAGGGCTATTCTTCTGTGCAGGTTCCACTTTTCCATGGCCAGTGCCAGAACGAAACCGCCAATAAATAAGTAAATCAAAGGGTTGGCATAAGGTCCAGCGGTTTGTCGTATTTCCATTACCCCGGTGAGCGGGAAAAGGACCAGTGGGAGTAATGACGTGACTGGAACTGGAATTGCTTCTGTTACCCACCAAATAGCAATCCAAACAGTTGAAGCAAGTGCTGAATGGGCGGTGTCTGACATCCCGGTAAATGGTGGTGTTAGCATTATTAGCAAAAAGCTTAAGGGGCCAACTAGGATGGGGATCGCTTTTCTCATAGGTCAAGTTCCTGATCTAAATCCCACCTGAGCTTCTTAAGCTCTGCTGTGTCAACTATTCCGTTAATATTGGCTTTTGTTAATCCACGAATTAGCTTTTTATCACCAGTCCAGAGCAAGGCATCGAGTTCTAGTTTGAGTGCTAAAAATGGGGCATCAAATTCATCAATCGTTTTCAGTAGTGATGAAGCCCTTGACCAATTGGTGATTGAAATGCTATCGAATGGTATTACGTTAATAAATCCCAGAGCAGTTTCTTGTAATATTTCTATTTCTTTAACGGAAAGTTGAGAGATTTCTGAAATCCTGCCCTGATGCCTTTCCAGCTCTTCAACAATCGTTCTAGGGCTGAAAAACTCAAAGGCATTTGAAGAATTAAAGATCAAATCAGATATAGTGCCCTGCGGACTCAAAATTAGGCTGAAAACAATGTTGGTATCTACAACAACCTTCATTTAATGAAGCGCTGTCGGTTTTGCTCCCACCAAGAAGCTTTTGACTCTCGGGCTAATTGGTCTATTTCGTCCTGAGTTGCCTTGCTTCTGGAAGTAATCTCCCTAAACTCCAGGTATTTCACCAACCTTTCAATTTCAGCAATATTAGTTGTAGAAGGCAACCGGATTAGAATTTCATTGTCTGTTTTTTCGATTGTCATGAATCAAATTTAATAATTACATATTGAAGCCCAGTCTTAGCTCAAACCCTCGATACAAAAAATCCCTCAACCCATGCTGATACTCCAAGGTCAGGTAGGTTTTTGAAATTTGATATGTGAAGGATGAATTAAAGACAAACGGCTTATCATCAATATCATGATAACCAGAATAACCCCTTAAGTGTTGATCAAAAGTCCATTTGGCCTTGGTTAACTCATACCCCAAACCATATAATAGTGCATCATTTTGCCTGAGGCTTTCATTATTGGTTTGCCAGGCATAAAAACCAATCATGCCAAACGGTCTTATTTTGAGATTGCCTGTCTTAAAAGATTTACCGATGGATAAATCAAAATAATACCCAGGTGAATCGATAAACCTGGCGGGGTTATCCAACCCTGATGAGGCGGTTTTTAAACCAATTCTAATGGCTAAATCCAGACCGCTTGAGTCTTGATTTAAGACCTGGATATTGGTATTGACATATAAATCACCAATCGCGGAGTTTTTCGAATAATGTTCAAAATAGACGTTGCGTTCAGTTTTTCTTTCATGGGATAAATCGAACCACTCTATAGGCACCATGAATAAGTCAACTGAAACCCTGTTTTTCAAAAACGTATGGCTAGCCCTGAATGTCAGGTTTGTAGTTTGATCGCCGGATCTCGCCTGATATTGCCCCCCAATTTGAATACTCGATTGATCCGGAACATAACCTTTGGAAATTTGGGGAACAGGCATGGCATTTGGCCCAGTAAACCTGGGTGAATATATCAGGTACTCTGACCAATGTGTTTGACCGTCCCAGTTTACGTTATTAGCCCACCACTCTTGAGTTTGGGCAAACCCCTGGGATGTAACCATCAATGATATGATCAGTGTTACTCTAAACATTGTTAAAGTGCTCAAAGGTCACCAATCATTAGATGTCAGCAAAAGCTATTAGAATCCTTTGGCGGGATACCACTTGTATAATATCGAACTTGCTACCTTGTATAGCATAATACCATTTCTTAGTTTTATGATTAAGGTCAATAAACTCAAAGTAAAATGCTCAAAAACTATTTCAACGTAGGCTTCCGCAGCCTACTCAAAAACAAGGTCTACTCTTTCATTAACATTTTCGGTCTGGCCATTGGCATTGCTGCCTTTCTGCTCATTTTTCAATATGTAACTTTTGAAAAGAGTTATGAAAATTTTGTAGAGAGCAAGGAGAACATCTACCGGGTACAGCTTGATGTTTACAATAATGGAGAGCTGACCTACAAAAGCTCAGAGAACTATCCCGGAGCAGGCCCAGCTATACTTAGTGACTTACCAGAGGTGATCCGGTCAGCCAAATTGTATAACATCGGCGCCAAGAACAACATTGTGGTTACCAGGGAAGACACTCCGGAACCAATCGTATTCAAGCATAAAAAACTGCTATATGCTGAAGCCGATTTCTTACCAATGTTTTCCTATGAAATGGTTTTTGGCGATGCTGAAACAGCCTTAAAGGAACCTTTTAAAATAGCCATATCAGAGAGCGCTTCGAAGAAGTACTTTGGAGATGAGAACCCCTTAGGTAAGTTTTTAAGATTGGAGGACGATGACTTTAACAATGAGCTTTGTGAGGTCACCGGAGTGTTTCAGGATTCACCAGCCAATACCCACTTAAAATTTGATGTGCTGCTTTCTTTTGAAACACTTATGGGTCGCGGTGATTATGCTGAAAACCGCTACGGTAACGGATGGCGGCGAAAAGATCATTACACTTATGTTCAACTATCACCAGGCACTGATCCAGCTGATGTTGAAGCTAAGCTTCCAGCCTTAGTTGAAAAGTACGCCCAAGCCAATATTGAAAGAAATCAACGGGATGTGCTCTTGTTGCAGCCTATTACCGACATTCATTTAAAATCCAGGCTAACTGATGAACCTGAAGTTCATGGTAGTGCTGACGGTGTTTATTATTTATCGGTAATTGCCTTCTTCATTTTGATTATCGCTTGGGTCAATTATGTCAATCTAAGTACCTCCAGGGCTTTGGATAGGGGCAGGGAAGTTGGTCTTCGCAAGGTGCTAGGTTCCTACCGTCGCAATCTTATCATCCAATTTTTGGTTGAGGCTTTTGTGATAAATGGCTTGGCCCTTTTGCTGGCTTTCGGTTTGATATTTCTGATTACGCCCTATTTCACACAGTTAGGCGGCACACCCGAGGCTTATAATATTTGGCTGCAGCCATGGTTTTGGGGTGCTGTTGGAACAATCCTGTTGGTAGGGTCTTTTCTGTCTGGAATCTATCCGGCCTTTGTGCTTTCATCTTTCAAGCCGGTTGCAGTGCTTCACGGCAAGCTTAAAACTTCAGGTAGCGGAATGATTTTGCGAAAAGCTTTGGTTGTGTTTCAATTTGCCACCTCAGTGGCAATGATAATCGGCACCTGGACGGTTTATAACCAAATGAACCATATGCAAGACCAGGACATAGGTCTGAATATTGAACAAACTGTGGTGGTAGAACGGCCGTCTAAAAGGGACACTTCATTTCAGGTTGTTATGAATAGCGTGGAAAGTTTCAAAAATGGCTTAAACCGTGAACCAGATATAGAATATGTTGCTGGATCTACCATGTTACCTGGCAAAAAACTGAGGTTCAGAACACCGATCAGAACAAGGAGCCAATCTGAAGAAGAAGCCGTGATATTTGCTGCCGCATGGGTTGATTATGAGTTTGCTGAATCAATGGGTTTGGAAGTCCTCGCAGGTAGAAATTTTTCAAAGGAAATGAATGATCACGATGATACTGTAACTGTAATCACAAAAAGCGGAGCAAGGGGCTTAGGGTTTAGGAATATCGAGGAAGCAGTTGGGCAAAGAATTCCACTTGATATTTTCAGAATGGAATTGAAAGTGATTGGTGTGGTTGAAGATTATCATCAAGAATCACTTAAGGAGCAAATGATGCCAGTCTTATTTGGAACTGGTCGATTCATTATGGATTATTATCATGTGAAAGTGAATACCAATAATATGCAATCCACCCTCAGCAAAATCGAGAATCAATGGTATCAAAGTTTCCCAGGAAACCCCTTCGAGTATTTTTTCCTGGATGAATATTTTAACAGCTATTATGAATCTGATCGTCAGTTTAGGGACTTGTTTGCCTCATTTTCTGTACTAGCCATTCTCATTGGTTGCTTAGGGCTCTTTGGCCTGTCATCATTTGCAGCAATGCAAAAAACCAAAGAAATTGCCATCAGAAAAGTGCTGGGAAGCAGTGTCGCAAATATCATCACACTCCTCTCGAAAGAATTTCTGGTGCTGGTTGGTATAGCAACGTTGATAGCATGGCCGATGGTTTATTTTGCTATGGATGAATGGCTCAGTAACTACCCCTACCGTACTGAAATTGATTGGTGGTCATTTGTGGTTTCGGGCCTGGCAGTTGTTTTTGTAGCAGTTGTTACGATTGGTTATCAAACAATAAAATCGGCCTTGGCTAATCCAGTGGATGCGTTGAATTATGAGTGATTTATAGTCCATTTTTTGCAGTTTTATGAAAAACCGATGATATTAACATTTCAGCATTAAAGGATGGCATTACTAAGTGATTTGGCAATAGCAGTTCTCGGGGGAATTTTTACAGCATTAGTGATTTATGGATATAATAAACTGAAGGGTATCCTCGTCCTGAGAAGAATTAACAAGACAATGCCAATAGCGAGAGGCGTAGGTATATTTATCAGCTCACACCAATCTACCCTGAATGAGAAAAGTGAAACCAAAAGGACTCTAGTTACTGCTGAATCTGTCCAAGGGATAACCAAATTGCTGATGCTTTATTCAAGGTTTAACGTTGAACCAGTTATGGCCGTGGATAAATATTACCAGTCTGATGGTGTTTTTGGTGTTGAAATTTGCTTAGGCGCTCCTGATGCTAATACTAGAACCAAGTATTATATAGAAACTTACCTCCAAGCACTGAAAGAGGAATATACAAATATCAAAAATGTCGTCCCGAACTATGCAAGGATAATTAAGATTACCTGTTACCGATCTCCAAGTAAGACTCCTGACAATCGAATTGTTGTTTTTCTGATTTTTGGACACTATACTTTCGATACTGTCTCAGCTATGTGCTACTTCAGCGAAAATTTTGATCTCATACAATCAAATTTGAATAAAGAATATTGCAATATTCTATTAAGAACTTCTTTTGAGCTCGGAATCTCTAATGCTCAAGTAATGTCATGGTGATTTAAGTGTTTCTAATTAAAGATTAGCTATATTTTTAACAGTAGCAGGCAATTAGTTAAAAAAATTCATCGTTCTCTCAATCCCGATGGTTGCAAATGACAGAATAGCTTCGCAGCTTTTGTCAAGCAGTGGTACCAACCCATCCATTTCATCTTTGGTGAAATTACTAAGCACATAATCTACTTGCTGGCCTTTGTGAAAGTCATCCCCGACACCAAATCTTAACCTTGCGTATTGGTTGTTTCCCAGGGTCTGTTCGATATTGCCGAGGCCATTATGGCCTGCATTTGAGCCTTTTGGCTTGATGCGGATTTTGCCAAAAGGTAGCACAATATCATCCGTAACCACTAATAAATTTGCTTTAGCAATTTTCTCTTCCTGAAGCCAATAATTCACTGCTTTGCCGCTCAGGTTCATGTAGGTGGTAGGTTTCACCAATATTAGTGTTCGTCCTTTATGTTTAATAATCGCCTTATTTGAATGCCTGGCTGGTTCAAAAGTCGCTTTCTTTTTGTCGGCTAATCGGTCTAAAACTAAAAAGCCTGCATTGTGCCGTGTCAGTTCATATTCCGGCCCGGGATTACCAAGTCCACAAATGAGAAATTTCATACTTAAAGATATTTATTGTTCTTACAGATTTGATCAGTAGCCAATTGATCATAAAAAAAGTCCCATCGAATTTCGACGGGACTTTAGCATATTATTTAGAGGTGGCTTATTCGCCGCCTTCCTCTTTTTTCTCTTCAGCTCCGCCTTCTTCGCCTTCAGCAGCGCCTTCAGCTCCCTCTTCTCCTTCAATTTCCTCTCCTTCTTCTCCTTCTTCACCTTCAGCTGTAACAGCTTTAAGTGCTCTAGGTACCTGAACGGATGCGATCGTTACCCTGTCGCTGGTTAAAAATTCAAATTCTCCAACTTCCAGCTCACCTACCTTAATAGATTTACCAAGGTCAAGTGTATCAATAGGCACATTAATGTGGGCCGGCATGTGCGGCGGAAGAGCCTTTACCTTCAATAACCTGTTCTTCCTAATTAATTTGCCACCCTGCTGAATACCGGGTGCCTGACCAACAAAGTGAACTGGCACATCCATTTTAATCGGCTTTTTGTCATCAAGTATTAAAAAGTCCGCATGGAGGATGTTGTCACTTACTGGATGAAACTGAATATCCTGAAGTATGCAACGATACTCTTTTCCTTCAACATCCAGGTTCACGAAATGAACTTCTGGTGTATAAACCAATTCCCGGAAAAGAATTGCTGGAATATAGCAGTGTACCTGCTCATCATTGCCATAAATCACGCTGGGCACATTACCCTGCTCCCGAAGCCTCTTGGCCTCAGCTTTACCGAGATTTGCTCTTTTAAACCCTATAATCTCAAGTGTTTCCATTTTGTATTATTTAAAAATTTGATTGTTTACTTATCTGAATAATGAGCTGATTGATTCATGATCATGCACCTTTCTAATTGCCTTGGCGAATAAGTCAGCCACTGTAATTACTTTGATTTTGTCGCTTTCTTGTTTGAGTGGAAGCGTATCCGTCACCACCAATTCTTCAAGTTCTGAGTTAGCAATATTTTCGTACGCCTTACCAGAGAGGACGGCGTGGGTACAAACGGCCCTAACCGATGTTGCCCCTTTTTCTTTTAAGAGATTAGCAGCCCTGCACATTGTACCGGCCGTATCAATCATATCATCCACCAGAATGACATCCTTATTTTCTACATCACCGATCACCTGCATTGATGCAACCTCATTTGCTCTCTTTCGATGTTTGTCGCAAACGACCATTTCTACTGCAAAATGCTTGGCATACGACCTGGCCCTTGCTACGCCACCTACATCAGGTGAAGCGAAAATCATGTTGTCTAATTTTAAGGTCTCCAGGTATGGATAAAAAATATAACTGGCATCAAGATGGTCTACCGGAATATCGAAAAAGCCTTGAATTTGACCTGCATGCAAATCGCAAGTCATTATTCTATCAGCCCCGGCAGCTGAGAGTATATTGGCCATCAGCTTAGCAGCAATTGATACCCTGGGCTTATCCTTTCTGTCTTGCCTCGCATATCCGAAATAGGGTACAACTACGGTTACATAATCAGCACTTGCCCTCCTGGCTGCATCGATCATAAGCAAAAGCTCTATGATATTATCGGACGGAGGTGCGGTACTTTGGATTAAAAAAATAAGGTTTCCCCTTACCGACTCATTGTAGTGATAAGACAATTCACCGTCGCTAAATTTTTCAGAGATAGATTCACCAAGGGGTTTCCCGTAATGATGTGCAATCTTCTTAGCAAGTTCATTTGATCCCTTTCCGGCGAACAGCTTAACTGAGGACATTTTTTTGTGCTTGAGAACTGGCAGTTTTTAAAGAGTAAATCCCGACAAATTTGCCGGGATCATTTAGAAGTTGACCCATAAGGACTCGAACCTTAAATGTCTGGACCAAAACCAGATGTGTTGCCAATTACACCATGGGTCAATACAATCCCCCAAATGGGACGGCAAAATTAGAAACAATTATTCAAAATTAAAATGGTGTTACATGAATTGCCTTGCGTTTTGAATTTAGTTTTGCGGCTTCATTTTTTGGTTGATGAAGGTAGGGATTGTTAAATATAATGCAGGAAATGTGAGGTCAGTATCAATGGCACTCAACAGATTGGGGGTGGAGCCGGTAGTTTCTGATGATGTGGAAGTATTAGATAGTTGCGACAGGATCATTTTCCCGGGAGTGGGTGAGGCAAGTACTGCAATGAAATATTTAAATCATAAGAACCTTCAGAAAGCAATACCTGAATTCAAAATGCCCTTTTTGGGTGTTTGTCTTGGACTGCAACTAATGTGTAGGCATACTGAGGAAAATGATACGAAATGCCTGAATATTTTTGAGCTGAATGTAAAGAGGTTTCCGCCAGAAAAGAAAATTCCTCACATGGGTTGGAATACTTTGAGTAAGTTGAAGTCACCTCTCTTTAAGGGAGTTGATGAAGGAGCATACCTGTATTTTGTTCACAGCTATTATGCAGATACTTCCATAGAAACAATAGCCGAAACTGATTATATAGTGCCATTTAGTGCTGCCTTGCAGAAAGAAAACTTTTATGCAATGCAGGCCCACCCAGAGAAAAGTGGGGCAATTGGTCAAAAAATATTGGAGAACTTTTTATCTATTTGATGCATATTATTCCAGCCATAGATATAATCGATGGTAAGTGTGTTCGGCTCACTAAGGGTGATTATTCAACCAAAAAAGAATACAGCGCCGGCCCCATTGATGTTGCAAAAAGCTTTGAAGATGTTGGAATTCAATTTTTGCATCTGGTAGACCTTGATGGCGCTAAGCAACGTAAAGTAGTTAACCTTAATGTTTTGGAAGCTATCTGTAAGGAAACCAAATTAAAGGTTGATTTCGGTGGAGGCGTTCAATCTGATGACGATATAGAGAAGGTTTTTTATGCAGGGGCTTCTCAAATCACAGCTGGCAGTGTGGCAGTAAGAAATCCTGAATTGTTGGAATCATGGTTGGAAAAATATGGGACTGAGAAGATCATACTCGGAGCAGATGTGAAAAATGGCTTGGTAGCTATCAGTGGATGGGAAGAGGACTCAAAAATTCAACTTGAAGATTTTCTGAATGAGAAAACCCGATTGGGTTTAAATTATGTGATCAGCACAGATGTAAAAGTTGATGGAACGCTATCTGGTCCTTCAACAAATCTTTATAAATGGATGAAATCTAAATTCCCCAACCTTAACATTATTGCCAGTGGAGGGGTTAGCTCAATTGATGATCTGAAAGAACTGGAGAATGTAGGTGTGTACGGCGCAATAGTGGGTAAAGCCATTTACGAGAACAAAATCAACCTAAGCGACCTTAAAACTTTTTAAACCTCAACACTTTCTAAACCTAACCCTTGCTCACAAAAAGAATCATACCCTGCTTAGATATTAAAGATGGCCGCACTGTAAAAGGGGTCAATTTTGTTGACCTGAAAGATGCCGGTGACCCTGTTGCCTTAGCTGCAAAATATGCTGCTGACCTGGCTGATGAACTGGTTTTTCTAGATATCACTGCTACGGTTGAAAAGCGAAAAACCCTGGTAGCCCTTGTTGAAAAAGTTGCGGCTGAAATAAATATTCCTTTTACCGTAGGAGGTGGTGTTTCCAGTTTGGCAGATGCCTCGGCTTTGCTTGATGCTGGTGCAGAGAAAATTGCAGTAAACTCTGCAGCCATCAAAAACCCTGGTTTGATTAATGAACTGGTCAGGGAATTTGGCAGCCAGGCTGTGGTGGTTGCGATTGATAGCCAGGTGATTGATGGAACAGATACTGTTCATACCCATGGAGGACGCACTCCGACTGAGGTTGAAACAATTGCTTGGACCAAAGAAATGGAGCAGCGTGGTGCAGGTGAAATATTACTTACTTCCATGGACCATGACGGCACCAAGGCAGGCTTTGCAAATGATCTGACGTCAAGGGTATCAAGTTCAGTTAATATTCCCGTAATAGCATCTGGAGGAGGAGGGCAGAGCGAACATTTCGTGGATGCATTCACAAAGGGAAAAGCAGATGCAGCTTTAGCCGCCAGCATTTTTCATTATAATGAGATTGGGATTGTGGAATTGAAGGGGTATTTGCGTGAAGCCGGAATTGCTATGAGGGTATAATGATGACATATCATTCTTTTTAATGGAATAATTCTTTAAATGGAATTGCAAGTAGCCGTTGGTTGGACAGGAGAATATACGACTGTAACTGAGAGACCTAGTTCGAAAGATATTTCCGAATTAATCGAATCCTTGAATTGGGAGGAGTTTAATTCCGTGAGACTCATCGAATGTGAAGAGAATTGGATTGTTGTTAGTGGAAACAAAGCGCCAGACGGGTTTGCCGTAGTTTACCAGAACCAAAGCAATTCATATATATCAAAGAATCCACCCAATAGTACCCATCTTTTAATTGAGGTTTTGTCCCAATTTCTAAATAAGGACCCTCGCTTCAATGAAGTTGAATTCGTAGCTACAAATGACAAAAGTGATGATCCAAATAACGAACAAAACATTCGGCATAGTGATTGGAGGGTCAGATTCGAAGAAAAAAGAAGAAGGGAGAGAAAGGATCAAATAGTAAAAGTTATCATTTCAATCGTACTAATGTTTTCGATCGGTATGACAGTATACTTATGGTTTAAGGACGACTTGAAATTTGTGGGGCAAGAAACTGCCTTTAAAGTTGGTCAAATAACTGAAATCAAAGTGGTTCCCGGTAGGATGGGTTTGATTCAAATGATTTTTTATCAGTTTGAGTTTGAAGGGACAGTTTATTCAGGTCATTATCGAAACAATGGATTCGAGGGTCATTTTCTCAAGGGCGATAAAGTTTGGATCAAGTATTCAACTAACGATCCGAATGTCTCACGATACTTTTCAAGCATTAGCCGTTCCGATTACCATAACTACCCTTTGCAATAGCCATAAACAAATCTTTCACGTATGTTAGTGAACCATGAAGATTGATCTCAATAAAATAAAAGAGTTTGGCAATATCGAAATGCTGGCCAAACAAATGGTGGAAGGCTTCATTACAGGTCTTCACAAGTCGCCATACCATGGCTTTTCTGTAGAATTTGCAGAACATCGCCTTTACAATACCGGGGAGAGCACCCGCCATATCGACTGGAAAGTGTTTGCAAAAACAGATCGGCTTTATGTAAAGAGGTATGAGGAGGAGACCAATCTCCGCTGCCAGTTGGTGGTTGACAATAGCTCCTCCATGTATTACCCTTATGATTCTGCTGCCAAGATTAAGTTTTCAATTCTGGCGTCAGCCTCTCTGGCTTATTTGCTTCATAAACAACGGGATGCCGTTGGTCTATTTACTTTTTCAGATCAGATCGAAATTCAAACCCAGACAAAATCAACAGCCAATCATGTGAACAAGCTGTTTATTCAGTTGGGGCAGCTCTTACAGGAAAAACCGCTCAATAAAACCACCAATGTGGCTGATGTGCTTCATCAAATCGCAAAGAAAATCCATAGGCGCTCACTGGTAATCATTTTCAGTGACATGTTCCAGGATCAAACAAAAATGACGGAACTGTTCTCTGCCCTTCAGCACTTGAAGCATAATAAGCATGAGGTATTGCTTTTCCATGTAACTGATAAAATCACAGAGTTGGATTTTGATTTCGAAGACCGACCCTATGAGTTCATGGATCTTGAACGGAACTTGAAACTCAAACTGACTCCAACCGATATTAAAACCACCTATCGATCAAAAATGGATCAATATTATAATGAGCTGAAACTAAAATGTGGTCAGCTTAAGGTTGACTTTATTGAAGCTGATGTTAAAGATGACTTCGATAAAATTTTGAGTGCTTACTTGATAAAGCGGAGCAGGATGAATTGATATTTATGGTGGCCCTCGATTTCGTGGGCATATTTTCGCTGTTTATTAGGCGATATCTTCTAATGTTGTATTCATTGTAAATAGTTGCATCTCAGGTATTTGAGTGCGACAAATAAATACAATTGACGTAGCCAGACCAGTTGGCTATACTTAATTTTCGCTAAATTTGCAGCCCTAAAATTGAGAAGTCTATGCATGCACAGGTAGCCCCCTACAAACCCAAAAACCACATTAGGATAGTAACTGCTGCTTCTCTTTTTGATGGCCACGATGCCGCAATTAATATCATGCGGCGCATCATCCAATCAACTGGTGTGGAGGTAATCCATTTGGGGCACAACCGTTCAGTACAAGAGATTGTAAACTGCGCCATTCAGGAGGATGCCAATGCCATAGCCATTACTTCTTATCAGGGCGGTCATGTAGAATATCTCAAATACATGCATGACCTTTTGGAGGAACAAGGTTGTGGTCAGATCAAAATTTTTGCAGGAGGTGGAGGTACGATTTTGCCAACCGAAATCGAAGAATTACATGAGCATGGCATTGATCGAATTTACTCGCCTGATGATGGCCGGGAGATGGGGCTCCAGGGCATGATCAATGATTTAATTGAACAATCGGATTACGCAATTGGGGATAATCTTAATGGGCAGATGGATGATTTTAGTTCCAAAAATCCCAAAGCCATTGCCAGACTGATTTCCGCTGCGGAGAACTATCCAGATAACGCCAGGCTTGTTCTTGATCTGGTCAAGTCGAAAGTTGAGAATTCTAAAACCCCAATTCTAGGGATAACAGGTACTGGTGGTGCCGGGAAGTCCTCTTTAGTGGATGAATTAGTTAGGAGGTTTCTCATTGATTTCGAGGATAAATCCATAGGCATTGTTTCCGTTGACCCATCGAAGCGGAAAACCGGTGGTGCTTTATTGGGCGATAGAATCCGAATGAATTCTATCAATAATCCAAGGGTTTACATGCGTTCATTGGCCACAAGGCAATCGAACCTTGCGCTGTCAAAATATGTGCAGGATGCCATCGACATTTTGAAAGCAGCGAATTATGATTTGATCATTTTAGAGACATCAGGAATTGGTCAGTCGGACACTGAGATTATTGAACATTCTGACGCATCACTCTATGTAATGACACCTGAATTTGGTGCCGCTACGCAGCTTGAAAAAATCGACATGCTTGATTTTGCTGACATTGTAGCTATCAACAAATTTGATAAACGTGGTGCTTTAGATGCGATCAGGGATGTAAAGAAACAGTATAAACGCAACCATCAACTTTGGGATGTGTCAGACGATGATGTACCAGTTTATGGCACCATTGCTTCACAATTCAGCGATCCAGGCACCAATACATTGTATCGAAAACTCATTGATTTAACTGCAGAAAAGACTGGTGCTGATTTGAAGTCATCGTTTAGCACAAGCGATGACCTGTCTGAGAAAATTTACATCATCCCACCTAAACGAACTCGCTATCTATCAGAAATCGCGGAGACAATCAGGGATTATGATAAGAAAGTTGAGGAACAGGCAGTAACTGCCCAAAAACTCTTTGGTATTAAAAAAGCGATAGATGCCGTAGGCGAAACGACTAAGGATAAAACAGTTGAGGATGGTCTGAATAAGACCTATGAGCAAATCGAACTCAACCTGGACCCATTAAATAAAAAGCTTATTGAGGAGTGGTCGGATAAAGTAAAAGCCTATAGAGATGAGGTTTTCTCCTACAAAGTCCGTGATAAGGAAATTAAGGTAAAAACGCATACCGAGTCGTTATCTCATACCCAGATTCCTAAAGTTTCTCTGCCAAGATATGAGGCCTGGGGCGATGTTTTGAAATGGAGTTTGCAGGAAAATGTACCTGGTGAGTTTCCTTTCACGGCTGGGGTATTTCCATTTAAAAGACAAGGGGAAGACCCAACCCGAATGTTTGCAGGAGAGGGAGGTCCAGAGCGTACAAACCGACGCTTCCATTATGTGTCTGAAGATATGCCAGCCAAGCGGCTATCTACAGCATTTGATTCAGTTACACTCTACGGTGAAGACCCGGATCACCGGCCAGATATTTATGGAAAAATTGGAAATTCGGGGGTTAGTATTTGCTGCCTCGATGATGCCAAAAAGCTTTATTCAGGCTTCAATCTTTCAGATCCATCTACTTCAGTTTCTATGACCATCAATGGACCTGCGGCAACCATATGCGCATTTTTCATGAATGCAGCCATTGATCAGCAGTGCGAACTGTACATAAAAGAGCAGGGATTAGAAAAGGATATTGAAAAGAAGATTGCTCAGATATACAAAGATAAAGGCACTAAACGCCCGGAATACAAGGGTGATTTACCAAAAGGCAATGATGGCCTTGGTTTGATGCTTTTAGGGGTAACCGGAGACCAGGTTTTACCAAAGGATGTTTACGATAGAATCAAAGCCCACACGCTGAGCCAGGTTCGGGGTACTGTGCAGGCTGACATTCTAAAAGAAGATCAGGCTCAGAACACCTGCATCTTTTCTACGGAATTCTCCCTCAGGGTGATGGGCGATGTTCAGGATTATTTTATCCAAAACAATGTTCGAAATTTTTACTCAGTTTCAATTTCAGGATATCATATTGCCGAGGCTGGGGCTAACCCAATCACACAGTTGGCATTGACTATTTCTAATGGATTCACCTTCGTTGAGTATTATGCCTCACGGGGCATGGATGTAGATAAATTCGCTCCAAACTTTTCATTTTTCTTCTCAAACGGCGTTGATCCAGAATACTCAGTGATTGGCAGGGTTGCCAGAAGAATCTGGGCCAAAGCTCTGAAGTTAAAATATGGAGCTGGTGAGAGAGCACAGAAACTGAAATATCACATCCAAACCTCCGGTAGATCCCTTCATGCGCAGGAGATCGATTTCAATGACATCCGAACTACGTTACAGGCACTCTATGCGATTTATGATAATTGTAATTCGCTGCATACCAATGCTTACGATGAGGCCATCACTACCCCAACTGAGGAATCAGTTCGCAGGGCAATGGCCATTCAGTTGATCATCAATAAAGAGCTTGGTCTTGCGAAGAACGAAAATCCAATTCAGGGTTCATTCATTATTGAGGAGCTCACAGATTTGGTTGAAGAAGCCGTACTTCTTGAATTCGATAGAATTACAGAAAGAGGTGGCGTTTTAGGCGCAATGGAAACAATGTACCAGCGAAACAAAATCCAGGAAGAAAGCCTTTACTACGAGACTTTGAAGCACAATGGCGAATTTCCTATTATTGGTGTTAACACATTTTTGTCATCAAAGGGCTCCCCCACCATTATCCCAAAAGAAGTTATTAGATCAACCACGGAAGAGAAAGAGGGCCAAATCAGCAACCTTAAAAACCTGCATAAATCGAATGAACAGGTAGGTTCTGAAAAATTAAAAAAGCTCCAAAAAGCTGCCATCGAAAACGGCAACCTCTTTGATGAGTTAATGGAAACGACCAAATATTGTTCACTAGGTCAGGTTACGCATGCACTTTTTGAGGTTGGTGGGCAGTATAGGAGGAATATGTGATCACATCTTGAATCACCCATTAAGACATAAGAATTCAGATAAGACTTTAGTAATAATCCTTTCTGAAACTAGGGCTTATGAGCATACATTTGATTCGTTCAAATCTAATTTGTTAGATGTTTTTAAAGCCGACTTGGCTTTATGCGTGGCCATCAATGATCGAGAGAACCCGAAAAATCCTTTTTATGAGCATGCCAAATACATATGGCAATATGTTGAGCCCAGCGATTGGGGTGATGCTTTTGATATGGTGCAAGAGAAAATGGATCAAACCCAAAATTGGCGACAACTGCTTCAGATCAAATGCCAATGGTTGGGGGGTATTAAGGGTGTGCATGCTCAGCCTGGTTCTGCTGGAATACTGCTGTTTTTCAGGTGGTTTTTAAAACAAAATATCCTGAATGATGCCATTCAGGAAAAGTACACTAGATTTATAATCACCAGATCGGATTACATTCATGGAATACCACACGTACCGCCCTCTATTCTTGATCCGAAATATATTTGGATGCCATACGGCGAAGATCATGATGGGTATACAGACCGTCATATTGTAGTCAATCAAAAAGATATTCTATCCACTCTTTCTATTGTCGACAAGATTTTTCTAACTCCAAATGACCTGGTTAACAAGATGATGCATTCAAATGAGTGGAGTATTGAGCGTTTCATCAAGTTGAATTTCGATGAAGAAGGATTAAGTAAAAGACTGAAAAGATTTCCACATTCTATGTATTCAGTCCGAGATAAATTAGGGCATACAACATGGTCTAAAGGAGTTTTTAATGAAGAACTTGGCTACTTCATCAAATACCCACATGAATACAACTGTTTCAGAAGATCAAGATTTCTTTTCAAGGCATTTGGCAGCTGGAACCGATTATCAATATGGCTGTTACTTAATTATGAATTGCTCAGAAGAAGCTCTTTGGGAGATAGCATTTACAATCTATATCTGCTTGTTGGTTTTAGAAGGAGCCGAAGTAGGGAAATTTAAGTTTCTTGATGAGCTTCCAATTTTGGAGACTAAAAAACACCTCATGCTACCTATCGTGAATTAACCTATAAAAATCAATGCGTCACATATTTGTCACTCCATAGATTGACTAACATAGACGAAAAAATTAGAGCAAAACATCTATCTATCACTAACTTTTTATTCCTGACCAATGTTTAATGAGGGATAAGGCAAAATGTCTTCTTTGGTGCTTCGGAAGTTCAGGCCAACTTGAAATGAGATCATTCAAGCCAAAGTGTTTTTCCGATTGCTTGACATCAAAAGTGTAATGGTACCTGTTTTCATCTGTCACCTTGAGGTCAATCTTCTGAAAAGTTTGGTGAAAACCGGAGCTATTTTTATTTGGAATTGGACTATGGATTTCTTCAGCATCAGATAGAAAACCACTCCACCATGAGAAAGTACTTTGCGATTGAATGATCCGATTGAAACCTTTCATGAATCTGAAATCCTTGACCGGATCACCGAGAACGTATGTTGGTTTAAATTTTTTAAAATGGGTCTTTACATTATTGTCCAACCCAACACCGCATATATAAAGCTTTCGGTAGTCAAGGTTCTTCAATATGTCTGTATAATAATCCAAACTTAATGCCCTGTCGACCACTACAAAGTCACCTCTCCGAATGTGAATAACAATATCATCGGGTTGTATGTCATACCCAAGATGTAAAGGATCTATTCTGTACCATTCTTTTATAAGGTCCTTGAAAGATTGAATTATTTCGTATCGCTCAAAAAAGCCGTTAACTCTTATCAACCTGGCTTCTTTGTTTTCTATGATACTGTGAAGATTTGCACTAAAACCATCAAATTCATATGAGGCCATATCAATTGTATGGTCGATGTGTTTAAAGTATGCTTTTCCGGCGATATTAACAGGGGCATTATTAAATGCCGACATTAGACGATGAAAGTCTGCTTTATTTTTACCTATTAGTGCACTTTGTGTGAAAGATGTCTTCAACTCAAAACCGAGGTTTTCACTGATTATTCTTGCAACTGCATATTGAAACAGGTTATTTCCCAATCGACAATTTAGTTGAAGATCCACCATATTATCTATCTAACAAGTCATGCATTAACGCGTATTTCGTTTCCTCTATTTCATGATTACTAAAGTACCAATCAATTGTTTTTTGTAGGCCTTCTTTGAAGGACACCCGCGGTTTAAAGCCCAGAATCGATTGTGCTAAACTGTTGTCTGCAACCCTATTTAGCGGCCCCACAGGCATATCTGGAAGAAATTTAAGGGGGAGTTTAGTACTCGTCATTTGGAGAATCAATTGGACAGCCTCTAGTACAGAGGTTCTTTCCATTGTGCCAATATTAACCGCTGTACCGTCATCAATTTTTTCGGCTGCAAGTAGAGTCCCTTCAACTATATCATCAACGTAAGTCCAGTTGCGTATTTGAGTGCCATCTCCCCAAATTTCAAAAGGATTTTGTTTAATCATCGCTCTTGCAATCATTGCAATAATCGCATGATTTTCCACACCACGCGGTCCATAAACAGTAAAATATCTACAGCTTGCGGCTTTCATATTAGTTTCTTTACAAAACGATTTAAGAGTCATTTCAGCCATAAGCTTGGCCCATCCATAGATGTTATCCGCATCATAAGGAGGTCCTACTAAATCTTCGGTTAGGTATAGAATTTCATCTGGATTGGACTGTTTATAATTGGGATAAACGCACCCGCTGGAGGCATACACAATTTTGCTTACTCCTGCGGATAACGCCTCGTGAAAAACCACGCCGTCAAGAATGAAATTGCTACTTGTGGCCATCTGATGAGTTTCAACGTACCCTCTTCCGCCATGATCTGCAGCGAGATGCAATATCAAATCGATATCTTGAACTGCCTTACGAGTAAAAGTAGAATCTTTTAGATCGCCCTGAAGAAACTCAATTTTTGTATTGTCGATGTGATTTTGAATGTTCTCCCTAAGTCCTGAACTGAGGTCATCAGCAACTCGTACTTTGTAGCCTTGATTTACCAACTTGTTTACTAAATGAGACCCGATGAATGAAGCGCCACCAGTCACCAGTATTTTTTCATACGCAATCATGAAGGCAGTATCTTTTGTTTTTCTTTACTAATAATTCCCCACCAATAATCCATTGTCAATCTTAAATTGTTTGGATCATGCTTACTCCAGTTCGACAGCTTAATATCATCATCCCAGCTATCAACCTGAATGACAGGAAGTCCCTCAAAAACTTTCTCAATACCCGTTTTTTTAACTATTGGAATACAACCTAAGAGCAAGGCCTCCCAGGTTCTAAAGCAATCATGTCCGTTACCTGATGGTGATAAAACATACCTGAAACAACTCATTAATCTCAGACTCTGTTTTCTCATTAGAAATTTATCTTGCAGATATAATTTCCCACTTAATGATTGATTATTCCCTATTATTTGAAAATCTTTCAAACGATTTCCATTCATATTAATGTTAGCATTGGTGAATATGCCGTCAATTTTCGAGAATAACTTCATCTTGTCAACAGTACTTTTTATGAAGCGTTCAAACTCAAATGGTTC
Organism: Cyclobacteriaceae bacterium; assembly: GCA_040222875.1. Taxonomy (GTDB): domain Bacteria; phylum Bacteroidota; class Bacteroidia; order Cytophagales; family Cyclobacteriaceae; genus JAJCYL01. The sequence continues at coordinate 808,480 of JAVKCG010000053.1, forward strand.
TTGAGGTGTGTCAATATCAAGAGAGAGTTTGGCAAATGACAGTGACATTTGATGATAGTTAAGGCCAATAGGAATGCCTGTAAGTTTTGGGTGATCTATATCGCAGTTAGTGGAAAACCAATGTTGAATATTCGGATTGTTCAATAATTCTGTGACAGTATTTTCGAATTGACTCAAACTATGGTCACGAAAACCAGATACAATTACAATTTTTTGATTTAATCGTGTGGCTACCTTTTCATTGAACTCCCTTAGGTGATCTTGCCTAACGAAAACGATATCACCATTTTTCAAATGTTGATATTTTTTAATGTCAAGTTCCTCTGAACTCCCAAAATCAGTATTGCCAGGCTTAACATCACACCTATCAAAGAAGCCGTAAATACTAACAAATTCGCATTTCTTTATTGAATTTTCATTTCGCCGTTTCCAAGAGGAATAAATTCGTTAATACCGTATAAATGCGTCTAACAAATCTCTTATTAGAAGTAAAAGAATTGCCCTGAATAAGTTGTTAGGAAGTAATTTATAGATTAGCCGGCTTAGACCCACCTTGATATTTTATGAGATAAATTCAAATGGGTTGGCAATTTAATGAGTAATAGATCTCTTCTGTAATCAAAAAACCCAATCAACTGATTGGGTTTTACTTAAAATTTTCATCAGACTTATCTATCCCTATTACTCAATAAATACCTTTCAAAACTACGTCCGTTGATCTTGGTGTATTTGCTGTCCACATCGTCATTTACCTGAATGCCGCTAAGATCAACCTCGTCATCCATATCTGCATATTTGATGTTCCAGAGACCGTTAAATTCGGCATTAGTGAATTTTACACCGTCCCTTAATTCAGCGTATTTAAAGTTGGCGTCTTCATCAAATACTGCATTACTGAAATCTGCTTGCTCTTTAAATTCAGCATATTTAAAGTTGCCTTCTTCATCAAACCGTGTGTTCGAATAATTAGCTTCTCGCTGATATTCAGCATACTTAAAGTTAGCATCGCGGTTAAATGTTGAGCCACTAAAGTCCGCTTCCTCTTCGAATTCAGAATATTTGAATGCTGCGTCTCGCAAGAATGTGCAATTCTTGAAAGTAACGGCCTCATCAAAGTGCGAAACGAAAGTGTATTCAGATCTTTCGTCATGGTAGTAAGCGAGGAAATCATCCTCAAATGTGACATTAACGAAGGTGATCTCGCCTCGAATTGTATTATCGATCATATTATCACCTGTGCTAAACCACTTTCTGGAAGGTAAGTCCCTGCCTTCTTCGGGATAAGGTGTTAAATCAACGATGCCACTTACAGTTACATTTTCATATCGGACGTTATCTCCATTTTTGGCCTTGTTCATTATTTCATCGGCAGTTACTGTTTGTGCAATCGCTGTAACCGAAGTGAAGAGAATAGCGAAAGCCATTGTGGTCAGGATTTTCATAGTCGTATTATTTGAGTTTCTTTTAAGTAAGACTGCGTTCATCGGAAAAGGTTGCACTTAACTTCGGACTTTCTTCTGGGTTTGCAAGGCGATCTTATTACACCGAAACGCTCATGGCATTCGATTTTGATAATCTATCTGAACATCGACAAGGTATTTTGTTGGTTCCTGGGATAATATTTTCTGCTTACCAGCTACCTGATAACCGGTTAATTGTAGGATATCAGCCAACTTGAATTTTAAGCTTAATGTTCGTGAGCTCTCGTAAAGTGAGTTAATGTTTTTTGTTGAAATATTGATTTCTTTGGGTTGCTCAGATGCCGGAAACAATTCAACGATAAATTTTTGCACACCATCGGCATTGCTATCCTTTCTAGAATAAGTCACAAGATTGCCATTTCGCTCTTCAGTGAAAGCACCAACAAAAGATGGTTTATTAATATCAGCTTCAATAAAAAGGTTAAGCTCTGTGGCCCAATAGCCAGTGTCAATTTTTGTTTCAGTTTTTTCAGTTTCACCATTTAACTCCACTTTTTTAGTTACTGTGGGGTTAGTAGCCTTTAGGTGTGAAATCTGATTCTGAAGAATTGTATCTAAATCGAAGTATATATTTAATGCTTCTTCTTCATCATATTGAGAACACCCAACTATTGCTATTAAAACAAATCCAATTAATTTTTTCATATCAGAACTTCTCCGGTCATATCATCAGGAATCTCAATGCCCATAAGCGTTAGAATTGTGGGTGCCAGGTCGCCAAGCTTGCCATCATTAATCTCACCGTTGAACTCCTTATCAACTACGATACATGGAACAAGGTTTGTTGTATGAGCTGTATTGGGACTTCCATCGGGATTTATCATAATGTCAGGGTTCCCATGATCCGCAATTATTAGTGCAGTGTAACCGTTATCCTGGGCCGTTCTTACCACTTCCAGAGTACAGCGGTCAACGGTTTCGCATGCCTTTACTGCGGCTTCAAAAACACCAGTATGGCCGACCATGTCAGGGTTGGCAAAATTTAAACAGACAAAATCGACTGTACCTTTGGCTAATTCAGTGTTGATTCTGTCCTTAATATCATTGGCACTCATTTCTGGCTTGAGGTCGTATGTGGCCACTTTTGGAGAGGGGCATAGGATTCTGGTTTCCCCTTCGAATTCATTTTCTCTCCCTCCTGAAAAGAAAAATGTGACATGCGGATATTTTTCTGTTTCCGCTATCCTTATTTGTTTTTTCCCATTTCTGCTTAAAACCTCACCCAGGGTGTTGGTTAAGTTTTCTTTGCCAAACATCACCTTAACATCTTCAAAGGTGTCATCATAATTGGTCATGGTAACGTAGTATAAATCAAGTTTATTCATACCGAATTCTGAGAAGTCCTCTTGGGTGAGTGCCTCGGTAATTTGTCGCCCCCTGTCAGTTCTAAAATTAAAGCAAAGCACAAGATCACCTTTTTCAATAGTGGCAATAGGAATGCCATTGTCATCAACCTGAACTATCGGTTTGACAAACTCATCAGTGATGCCTTGAGCGTAAGATTCTTCAATAGCATCACCAATATTTTGAGATTTTTGGCCTGCTCCCTTAACCATAGCATCGTAAGCCAGCTTAACCCGTTCCCATCGTTTATCCCGGTCCATAGCATAATAGCGGCCTGTTATACTAGCAATTTGACCAGTTGTTTTATCTAAGTGTGACTGTAAATCATTGATGAAACCTTTTCCACTTTTAGGGTCGCAATCTCGGCCGTCAGTGAAGGCATGGACATAAACTTTATTAAGCCCAAAGTTCTTTGCCGAGGTACATAATCCCTTCAAATGTTTGATGTGACTATGCACCCCACCATCAGAAACCAACCCAATGAAATGTACTTTCTTACCAGAAGATTTAGCATAGTCAAAAGCTTTGACCAATGCTATATTTTCTCCTATTGAGCCGTCTTCAACGGCATTGTTGAGCTTCACAAGATCTTGATAAACCACTCTGCCAGCGCCAATGTTCATATGCCCAACTTCAGAATTTCCCATTTGTCCTTCAGGCAGCCCAACCGCTAATCCCGATGCTTGAAGTTTGCTGTTTGGATATTTGGAGTACAATGAATCCATGAATGGTGTATTGGCTGCGGCAATTGCAGAAACTTTAGGGTCGGTACCCAGCCCCCAGCCGTCCAAAATCATCAGAATTACTTTCTTATTCATGTTGCAAATATAATAGGGTGCATTGCTGAGACGCTCAATATGTTCAATAGTCATTTTGGCATAAATGTCATTTTAAAATGTTTACAACAAGACAGATCATTTAATCGGAATTTTATAATGCTTATCTTAGGCTCTGGCATAATAATGGCTATCAATCAACCCAATTTGGTGAAATGAAAAGTATGAGATTGACAGTTTTAATATTGATACTTACCATAAGCGGGAATGCTTTCATAGCAGGGGCACAGGTCAATGTGATTAGCAATGTTGGCACTGCATTGAAAGCCGGTAGTTCTCGTGAACTTATCAAGTATTTTAATGATGTGATTGAACTGAAAATTGATGGTCAGAGCTCAAATTATAGCCGCACACAAGCTGAATTTATTCTCAAAGACTTTTTTAAGAAATATGAGGTAGTTGGCTTTGACTATGTGTTTGAAGGCAATTCCAGGGAAGGCTTAAAATACGCTATCGGGAAATACTCGCACAAGTCAGGCACACATCGGGTTTACATTCTATTCAAGAAAGTGGGTGACACCTTAATGATTGATACCCTGGATTTCACGAAAGAATAATTCCCCTCTACCTTTGGCAAATGAATTTGCCATATCTATCCGAACAAAGTATTTCTGATTTTATTGAGACCGCACTTAATGAAGATATTGGTGTTGGGGATCACTCATCATTAGGGTCGATTCCTAAAGGAAAGGAAAGCCAGGCCAGGCTTTTAATTAAGGGCGAAGGTGTTTTGGCTGGAGTTCAATTGGCTGAAAAAATTTTCAGAAAAGTTGATCCTTACCTTGAGGTGAACTTATTGCTTAAAGATGGTGATCAGGTTAAATATGGAGATATCGGATTAACCGTCATTGGCAGCACCACATCAATCTTATCATCCGAACGATTGGTCTTAAACTGTATGCAACGAATGAGCGGAATAGCTACAAAAACAGCTAGGTTGAACAAGATGATTGAACATACTAATGCCAAACTTTTAGATACAAGAAAAACCACACCGAATTTCAGGATGATGGAGAAATGGGCGGTTGCAATTGGTGGTGGCACCAACCATCGGTTTGGTCTGTTTGATATGGTGATGCTTAAGGATAACCACAATGATTTTGCAGGTGGGATTACCAAGGCGGTTACATCAACAGTTGAGTATTTAAGATTAAACAATCTGGATTTGAAAATTGAGGTTGAGACTCGAAATCTGGATGAAGTGAAGGAAGCACTGTCTACGGGGGCAGTCGATCAGATTATGCTTGACAATTTTGAGGTGCCTGCCATGAAAGAAGCCGTTGAATTCATTGATGGTCGAGTAAAAACTGAAGCATCAGGAGGGATAACAGAGGAGACAATTGTGGCCATTGCTAAAACCGGTGTGGACTATATTTCTGTTGGGGCATTGACGCACTCTTATAACAGTTTGGATATTAGCCTGAAGGCATTTTAAAAGTATTTGGTCGGCTTCAATTCCGACAATCTTTAATTTATTTTTGCACTCCAATTTTCAAAAGTTGATATTCTGAATGCACATAAAAACACGTAAATACGAACTTCCCAAAAGCACTTATATCAAAATGGGGATGAGAAATATTGTGAGGGAGCAATGGTGGGTTTTTCTTATCTACCTGGGAATATGTGGGGGTTATTTTTGGATAGCTACCCACTGGTGGATAACCGGGGCGAATATTGCCCTCTTAATTTATTTCCTTTTTTGGTTGATACAGTTTTCGGGAATGACCCAACTGGAGCAGGGCAAAATACTCTTCGAGAAGCTTTCTTATGAAATTGACAGCCGTCAAATATTAATTAAGCTAAGCAGTAAGCAGGGAATGCCTATTAAGTGGGATATGATCAAAAGAGGATCAAAAGGAAAGGATCACTTCAAACTGGTGATGAATAAGGCTCAAATGATTTATCTTCCATTCAAAATTTTTCCTTCTGATGCTCAGTTGAAATGGATGGAAACGATTATGATACGGAAAGGCCTGATAAAAGGAGTGGCCGACCAAAAGGTGGTAAAATAGATTTACCGCGGCCAGACTATATAAAACAAGCCAAAGAGAAAGCGGCCTCATATTGCGCCTATCAAGAACGTACCCAACAAGAAGTACGGGATAAGCTTTACGCTTTAGGGTTACATCAAGAAGAAGTTGAAGAGGTTTTGACGGAACTCATACTTGATAATTTCATTAATGAAGAGCGGTTTGCTAAATCTTTTGCAAGAGGAAAGTTCAATTTCAACAAGTGGGGTAGATTGAAAATAAGGCAAACCCTTAAGCTAAAGAGACTATCTGATAGGTGCATTGAAGAAGGACTGAATGAGATCGATGACGCGGATTATCATCAAATGATTGAGACTTTGGCAGAGAAGAAAATGACCATCCTGGATCGTTCTGATGTTTGGGCGACAAAAAATAAAACTGCGAGATATTTGATTGGTAAGGGCTTCGAGGCTGAGTTAGTTTGGAACGTGGTAAACGACAAACTAGCGTGAAAGAACTGCTCAATAAAATTCGGGCCTGCACAGAATGTGAGAAGCATCTGCAATTGGGGCCGAGGCCTGTGCTACAAGCAAGTGAAAACAGCAAATTGGTAATAATCGGCCAGGCTCCGGGATTAAGAGTGCATGAGTCTGGCATTCCCTGGGATGATAAAAGTGGGGACAATCTCCGCGGTTGGTTGGGTGTGAACAAGGAGACATTCTACAATCCAGATAAAATCGCTTTAATTCCTATGGGTTTCTGTTATCCTGGAAAAGGCAGTTCAGGCGACCTGCCTCCCAGAAAGGAGTGCGCACCTTTGTGGCATGAAGCTCTCTTATCCAGCATTACAAAAGTCAAGTTGACTCTGCTTATCGGTAATTACGCCCAGGGATATTACCTGCCTAAGGATTCTTTAACCCTGACAGAAAGGGTGAAGAACTATAAAGAGTATCTGCCAAAATACTTTGTGCTACCGCATCCATCACCACGCAACAATATATGGATGAAGAAGAACCCCTGGTTTAAGGAAGAAGTGTTGGAAAGCCTAAAGCAACGGATCATTCTATAACAATCCTTAGCTGTTGGTTTAGCTCATCACTCTGAAAAGTTAGAATATAAACACCTGCTGATAAATTGTTGATGTTCATCAGATTCTTACCAGGTTTTAATTCTACTCCGTTTGAGCGTTTAACTTCAATCCCTTGATTGTTCACTACAATTAAGCTTCCTGTGGCACTATCGTTGAGTGTGCTATTAATGAAAAACAAACCTGAATTGGGGTTGGGTATGACCTTTAACGATTGTGTTTGAGGGATATCTGTTGCAATACAACTGAAGCCAAAATCTTCAAGATTAAAAAAGTCTCTGAGCTGTAACTCCAGAATGCATGGCCTTAAATTCAGGAAATTTCTAATTGATCCAACATTTTTCTCCCATCTGGCTAAATCAGGAATGTCATTCCATCTTGCCACGTGGGAGGCTATTTCTGGGTGATATAGATTTTCAATTGAGTCTAATTTCTTAGTGGTAGTTTCATTTGCAAAATGAGTATTTAAATTCTCAGCATATCTCGAAACGAACATTAAAACGAAATCTTCATTTTGAATGAGCTTATGAAATAACATCGCAGTAATTGGGGGGTAATCATATTTCTCAGGAATATCATTCACAACATCGAAAATATTTTGATGGCTCCCATCATACCCTCTGTCAATATCAAAAAACAGCCAACGCCATTTACCACTTTCATGCCTGGGCCTCCACATATCCACATTATTTCCCGGCCAATCCCTGTTCCCAAAAAATGTTTCTGCAATCATGTAATTGATATAATTCTCTATATCAATTAGTTCTTGAATAGCATTATAGTTTTCATTTTCTGAGAAGTCATTCTGCACTAAGAAATTAAACATCTCCTGGCTGTTACTTGATTCGTTTGAGATTAGTAGTACTTCTTCCTTTTTATAATCCGTTACATATTCAATGTATCGATCGTCCTGCCGGTCCCGCATATCATGGATGCCCCAATATTCACCATTTAGAAAAACAATGACAGGTCTTCCGGTTTGAATTTCCAAATTAAGGGGCCTGCTTAATTCATGAGCTAATAAATCTTTAATAAGTGTCGGTGGGCCCTCGCCTGTACTTGCTCTAAGCATGATTCGCTTGTATTCGTCTGCTTCACGATGTGGTAGTAAAGGATAATTGAAATACTTTTCACCATACTCGTTCCTGGCATATATCCGTAGCGACTTTTGTGCATTTCTTCTGGAAACACTTCCATGAATTCGTACTCCGGCATTTTGAGAAAAGTTGAGTTCACCATTTGAGCTGAAGTACTCAACGTAAACAGGCCTCTCCCAACCGCTTCCTCGCTGATAATAGTTTCCGGTATTCCAATCATTCTTTTGATAGTGAGCACCCGGTACATAAATCCCACTATCTCTGCTAAAAAAATTTTCGCCGTCGGTTATCAACGACATAACTGGCATGGTATACCTCTCAAAAATCAGGCTGTCAACAAAATAGGTCTTTGCGTATACTTCGCTAGTGATTTGTCCATTTCGGAATGAAGCGCACTTTAAGACATGGGCCTTATCTATCTTTTTTGATGGTTTTTCCCATGAGCCGTTAATTGCTGTTTTAATTGAAGCAAATTGATTTGGTTCATTGTACCGATAGCTTAACTCAACGAAATCTGCTAATAGTGCAGATTCGTTTGTTGGGATGCTACCATCTCTGGTATACCGAATTTCAAATCCCAGATCAGACCTGATTTCTAAGGCAATTGGCTTTGTATAAAAGCCAGCTTTATGAGAAAACTGCAACCTATCCTGACCAAAAACCTGGGTCATGAACATTACCAGGACTAAAGACAATAGTGACTTATATGTCGTGACTGAGCTCACCTCTTATTATTGATTTGAAACTTCACTCGTAAACGGATGACTGGTGTTTCTCATTCTAAAAATGAAAATCAATGGAAAAATGATCCATGAGGCATTCGCAAAAAGTACAATGCCCAGTGATTCAGAAGCGTATTCGCCCCAAATTTCCTCAAACAAGATAATAATCACATTGGTCATCAACATAGAAGCCCAAACAATGCCCGGGATTCTAATCCACTCTTTGCCTTTATGAAATGCGTAAATCGCCAGCAAATAGAATGGGCCAAAATATAATTGATCAATCCAAATGGTAGCCTGCCACCAGGGTGGCCTTGCAATTAAGGCGGGATCAAATGTGAATCCCCACCAGTGAACCGCATCTACCATAAATTTTGGAGGCCAGATTGGGTAATTGAAATTATTTGGATCAGCAATTACCAATTGTTCAATATCAATCATGTAAGTGATGAAAATTGCATTGATGTAGAAAAATATTAGCAGTACAATGTCTATCGGACGCTCTTTCAACGGAATTACTACTCTTGATGTCATGATTTCACTTTAATTAGCAAACCAATTTAGAGCAATAACAATAAATGGAGGAAGTTAGTGGCAACCTGATAGAGAAAATTAACGAAGCGGTGGACTTCATTAAATCGCATAATGTAACCAGCCCAAGGTATGGGATAGTACTCGGGACTGGGTTAGGTGCCCTGGTTAATGAAATGAAAATTGAGAAAATCATCAATTATGATGAAATTCCCCATTTTCCGGTTTCAACAGTTGAATTCCATTCAGGCAAGCTGATGTTCGGCCGATTGGCTGATAAGCCTGTTGTGGTTATGCAGGGGCGTTTTCATTTTTACGAAGGTTATTCTATGAAAGAGGTGACCTTCCCTATCAGGGTGATGAAGCTCTTGGGCATTGAGAAGCTCTTTATGAGCAACGCAGCCGGCGGCCTTAATGAATCTTTCAATATATCGGATTTAATGATCATTAATGATCACATAAATCTGATGACACAAAACCCATTGACGGGTAAGAATTTGGATGAATTTGGCGGCCGTTTCACTGATATGTATGAGCCGTATGATTTCTCAATGGTTCATTCGGGATTGAAAATTGCAAAAGAATTGGGCATTCAAACGCATGAAGGAGTGTATGCCGCAGTGCCTGGGCCTAACCTCGAAACCAGGGCCGAATATAGGTACCTATCGATTATTGGCGCCGATGCAGTAGGCATGTCTACTGTTCCCGAAATAATCGTGGCCAGGCACATGGAAATACCGTGTTTTGCGGTTTCAGTTATTACAGATTTGTGTTACCCGTCAGCCGTTGAAAAAATTGATATACAAAAAATTATTGCAGCGGCTCATAAGGCTGAACCAGGATTGACCAAGCTCATAACCAGATTGATTGGGGAGCAAGATAGCTGATAACATCTCCATACATTTGCAGCAAAATTTTCAGATTGAATTTTAACCATGATAAGTATGAATAGAGGATTACTTTGTGTTGCTTTTCTGCTAACAACACTTGTGTGTTCGGCCCAGTACTCGGAAAAAATCGGATCATTAAGGCCAGGTAGATCGTTTGGCTCTAAAACGGTTGGCAAAGAAATTTTTCAAATTCAGGCAGGCATTGCATTCGGTGAGAATGGACCGACCAACAATATCAGTAACCTGATCGCCCTGAGATATGGCCTAATTGAGAGGCTTGAGTTAAGATCAGCATTTTTAATTAGAAGGGACAAATTCAACTCTGAGGTTACAAGTGGACTTGGCAATTGGATTGTTGGCGTGAGATATAATCTTATTAACGGTAGCGGATATCAGCCCTCTTTTGGTATTCAGCTTGACACCAGACTGACAACGATAACATCTGAATATCAACCTGATAATTTGGGCCCCAGGGCACTGCTTTTATTTAACCAGAAGCTCTCAGAGGCAGTAGGCCTTGCAAGTAATTTTGGTGTGTCATGGGATGGCAACAATAACGGTGCAATGGGTGAGTATACGTTAAAATTAGATTTCAAAATCTCAGACAATGTGGTTGGGTTTGGTGAGGTGTTTGGAAATTTTGCAGATGGCAACCTCAGGGCATTTTTTGATACTGGAATAGGATATTTTGTGAACAACAACCTAAAACTGGATTTTAGTGTTGGCTATGGAAAGAACAATAGTACAACAACATGGTTTGCCGATGGGGGAGTATCTGTACGATTTGGCCGGCGGGGTTAAGGGGCCATTTTCCTGGCCTTATCTTTTCCTTCTTTGAGGTTGTAGAAAATTCTCTGCGTAGGGTAAGCGAAATCGATGTCCTCGCAACGGCCAAATTCTTTCAACACATCTTCCCACACAGCATGCTCAGTTCCGCGGCGTTGCTGGGGCATGCACAGGTATCTCATAGTTAGCATGACCCCACTATCTTTTACAGAAGTGTAAACAATTGGGTCAAGTGTTTTATAGAAAATCATGAATTTTTTAGAAGCATCTAGCAATTTGGTCCTTGCTTCTCCAGTGAATTTGGCTCCATGCTTCTGTATGATTTTCTCCAGTATTTGTTTCGCTTTTTCCCAATCACTTTCAAAAGTCACCATCACGCCGATTTCATTCCATAAGTGGCTAAAACCCTGTGTAAAATTGACTTGACTGTCTGTAAATACTTTCCCATTCGGTATGTGGACTATCCTACCAGTACTTTGATCTGCATCCACCCACTCACCAATTTCATTAACTGTAAATTGAAAAATCCTAATATCTATTACATCTCCGGCATGTGCACCGAGTTGTATCCTATCGCCAACATCAAAAGGTCGCCTAATTATGATAAAGAGCCAGCCGGCCAGGTTTACAATCGGGTCTTTTAAGGCAATGGTTAAACCTGCCGATAAGAGCCCAAAAAATGTGGCCACGGAATCTACTTCATTGATCCAGAGGATGGTGATTATGATCAGTCCAATTGTAACTGTGGTATATCGAACACCATTTTTCCAATAATATCTATCCCTCGGGTCAACAATTTTTTGAAAAATGATTTTGAGGGAAATAACCCGTATCAGGTAGAGGGTGAGGATGACCGCAATCGAAATGAAAATCTTTTTGTCAAACCCTTCAATTGAGCTGAGTAAGTCGCTAAGCCATTCTATCATTAGGCTAATCTACAAATATTTTGAAATTAAGTAACTTTTTGGTCTCTATTTGACCGCAGGATTCCAACCTTTAGTTTATCTCTTTATTGTAGTAATCGATAATCTGGGCCAGGTCTGATTCGTTTTTGTGGGATAATTTATTCTTTTTCATATATCCTTTAATGTCCACGTCGTCAAGCAGGGAGATTAGGTCACCTTTACCCTTCACTTTTATAAACAGGCCACCTTTTACCAAATAGGTTTGAGACAGGATTATCATTTTATCCTCTTTCTCCCCTACATCAAGTGCGGCATCGTAGTTGGCCTCCTGAATTTCTACATCAAATGTTCTTATGAGCTTAACATCACCATCAGCCAACAGTTCGCACATTCCCGTTTTGTCTTCTGATGAATATGTCTCAATATCCTCAAGCCGAATGAACGACCGTTTGTCTCCAGTACTAAAATCTGTGATGTCCATTCTTTTAACAGCTTTGCCTTCGGCGCCCAAAATTTGATCCTCATGATAAACTTCAACCAGGTCATTTTCAATATGATACCTGATCATGTCAAATGATATATCCTGGCGATGTGTTCCAAGCGCCACGGTCAGTGTGCCACTGGCCCAATTTTCATCTAAATAACGGGGGCCTTTTATTTCATCATCAGATGGCAACATGGGTGAGAATAAGGTGATGACAATTTCATCGAAGCCAAACTCGTCCGAGAACACATCAATATCTTCTTGTGCTGATGCAATTAAAGCTGTTAACAGAAGGGCTGTTGCTAAAGGTAAAGTCTTCATAATAAGCTGATTGTAAGGCAAATTTAAATTTCAGCTTATGAAATTAAAATAAGGGAATTGCGTAATAACGATTTTACGATAGAGAGAACTTGTCAATATTAAATAAAAAAAGCTGTCACCCCAGAGGGAGACAGCTTTTTGTTGATGTTAATTAAAATCTTAGTTACCTAGCCCGTTAGCCAATTTAAACTCACTGTATAGCATATCAAAATCCTCAACTTCTGGCGACATGGCTACCGCTTTTTCGTAAGCAGTTAAAGCATCAACGTAAAGGTTCTTTTCTTCAAAGAATGATGCAATTACAATTTGATTAAGCGCTGATTCACCTTCTAATTCTGATGTAAGAGAATTTAATTCCTCCTCTATAGATTGAGATTCTTCAGGTGCCATTCTCTGTAGTCCATACAATCTTGAACTCAGTTTAGGATTGTCTTTGGCACTTACCTTTACCATAATGTGTTTTTCCTTCAAAACAGCATCTTGAGTTAAGTCTAGCGCTACCATAGGGTCGGTTGCCTCTAAAGTCAAAAGATCTTTACCAAATACGTCCTGAAGCACAACTACATAACCTTCAACTTCAGCGCCGGTCTCCCATCTGATGATGACATTATCACCATATACCCTGTTCGTATTTTTCACCTCTTTAAGGAGCAGGTTGATAGATGAACTGCCAGCAGCTCTTTCAACAGCCCCTGTAGCCCTTAAGTTTCTTTTATAGTCTTTGTTCACGTCACCATCTCCTTCGTTCATTTTGTTCATCACGAAGTTCATATAGCGGCCGGCAACACCTGCGGTCCCTTTGCTCACTTTACCTTCAAGGTCATTAACGTTATGAGTTCCAGGAGTACGAATCTCCATAGTTTTTCCAGTTCTGTGAACTAACCCGATGTAAGCACCGGCTGATGCTATAATCTGATCACCACTTGTAAGTTTAGAACCAGTTTTAAGCGAAGATGCTTCTGAGCTTCCAGCTTTTTTTACCTGATTGCTTCCTTTGTTTGCCAAAACCCTAAATACATAATCTTGGCCGACTGCACTTTGTGCAATCAAGAGCGTTATTGCGAATGTTAAGGAAAGAAAAGTTTTCATAATATTCCTGTGATTTAGCGGATTCAAATTTACAATTTATTTATCTTAAAAAGTTCACGGCGCCCTTCCCTGGTGAAGGTGTTCTTAACTACACCGTAATATACTTCGAGTGCATCTCCAGAAATGGCAATTACAATCAAAGCATATGTGAGGTCCATCTTATAATTATATGTGTCAAAAATTAGTAAGATCAAAAAAAGTAATACACCCAGCTCCAGTAGCTGAAACAGTTTGGTTGTCCCATCATACCACCTGGGTATTCTTTTGTAGATTAATGAAAAAAGAGCCACGTTAAAGATTCCGGCCACTACAGCCCAAAACCATGCCATTGTTGGGCTCATGGCATCAATATAATCTTCATTCATGATCATTGATATGATATTGGCATGAATTACCCCTCCGAACATATCAAGCTCTGCTTTCCCGGCGTAATTGGCGTTCAGTGGTGTGAAGTATTTATCCTCAGTTGCCCTTCTATCGCCAAGATATTCTCCCAAATAGCAGAAGATAATCAACTTGCCTTCAATTAGTTCTGGTACAAAGTCTTCGTTAAAAACCTGCTCAACGTCTAGCGCAAAATACCGCGAACCATATTCAGTCGCTCCATAATCCAAGACATTGCCTCGGTAGTTGACATACTCTACTTCATTATTTCTATCAAGGAATTTTTGGGCCTTTTCTGGATCAAACTGCATGGCCAGTTGTACAGCCAGTGCGAGTTGCTCCTCTCCATTAACAATCTGTTTAGGTGTGAAACTTCGGCATACTTTCAAGTCATCCTGAGAAGCAGCAGCAGTGATTAGATTGGCAAAACCTAAATGGGCATCTTTTGAGAATGCCGGCATTGAGGTTGCGATGGAATCTAACTCTTCAGTTTCTTCATTGAAATGAAGTTTCGAAGCCATTACAAGATTTGGGACGTAGCTTAACATATCCCTTAACATTAGATCTCCTATCGAATCACGAGGGTTATAAAAAAAAGTGTCCAACCCAATGACTTTGGGATTATAGTTGTTTACAATTCGAATTAATTCAGCGATTCCCGCCCTTGGCATGTTACCGATGTTGACTAGAACTACATCTTCATCAGCATCAGGCCGATCTCGCATTTGCGAAAAGACGATATCTGTAGTTTCCATATCTGCCATGGCATCGCCAATAGGATCAAAAACATCAAATACTTTAAATGCAACAATACTTCCGAACAATCCAATCACTGCGAAGATGAAGATTGTTCCAAAAAGTACGTCAAGCCAGAATTTTCTGAGCATAGTTAGTTTTAATATTAATTAGAGGTTTGGTTTATTCTTTATTCGGGATGGGTACAAATCGTAACCGGTTGCGAATAATTTCATATGGGCACAAATATTAAATTTAAACAATTTTATATCAAAAAAAGATAATTTTTATTCGATGAACAGGCGATTTTATGGGTTAAAACTATCTCTGGATACCAAGCAACACTTAAACAGTACGCAGCATAAGCAATGAAAGTGAGGCTCTCGAAACCTGAAATTCTGGATGGTCTTAAAAAAGGCCAATTGACCACTTTGAGCCAAATGATTACCCTGGCTGAAAGTAGCCGTCCAGATGATCGCCTTTTGACGAATGAGATTTTATCGGAATTAATGCCTAAAACCGGTAACTCATTAAGACTGGGGATTACAGGGTCGCCGGGAGTTGGTAAAAGTTCTTTTATTAATAAACTGGGTCAACATATTCTTTCCCGTGGATTCAAATTGGCTGTTCTGGCTATTGATCCTTCAAGCCTGGATTCCAAAGGGAGTATAATGGGTGATAAAACCCGGATGAGTGAGCTCTTATCGAAGGATGGCATATATGTAAGACCATCACCAGCAGGTAAAACCTTGGGTGGCTTAGCTTCAAAAACACGGGAAGCCATGCTTTTATGTGAGGCGGCTGGATTTGATTATATAATCATTGAAACGGTGGGAGTGGGGCAATCGGAAGTGGCTGTCAAGAATATGGTAGATTTCCTTCTTTTGCTACTACCCCCATCAGGAGGAGATGAAATTCAGGGGATTAAAAAAGGTATAGTTGAATCTGCGGATGGTATTGCCATTACCAAGGCTGATGGGGACTCCTTAAAGTCGGCCAAGGTTGCCCAGGCCGAATATGCCAAAGCATTGCAGATACTCAAGCATTCAGATGAAAAATGGAACCTTCCAATTAAAACATCCAGTGCCGTAGAAGACCATGGGTTTGTTGAGATTCTTGAATTGATTGAATCATCCATCAAAAAACAAAAAGCTGATAATAGCTTCACTAAACGCCGAAACCATCAACTCATTAGCTGGATGCATGATGAAATTAAAACCCGACTTCTAGAATCTTTTTACACCAACAAAGAAATTAAGGTTGAGTTGAAGAGGCTGGAGGGACAAATTCAAACAAAGCAAATTTCACCCATTGAAGCTGCTAAGATGCTACTCTCGATCAACCTTTCTTAACCTTTCCGATTCCCGAAGAATCCACTTTTACTTTTTTAGGATCACCTTTATATCTGACTGAGCCAACCCCAGAGGTCTGGGCAACAATTGATTGAGTAGCCACAACCTGGGCCGACCCCACACCAGAAACATCTACTTCGGTTTCTGCGCATTCAAGACCGTAAGCTGCATAAGTGCCAACACCTGAAATATCAACATCCTGGCGATCAACTTTTCCAGAAATGTCTATATCACCGGCCCCCGACATTTCCACTTCCAGCGATTCTGCTGTTAACTCTAAATTAGCATTGCCAGCTCCTGAGAAATCAATCTTGAAATCATTGGCAGTGATCATATTTTTAGTTTCAAGGTCTACTGCACCACTAATTTCAATTTCTTCTAAAGCCTCAAATTCAATCTTCAAATAGATTCTTTTCTTTGCATTATAAGACTTTCGGTCAACGTAAACTTTTAAGGTCGATCCCCTTACCTCGCTAATAATATCTTCCATTAAATCTTCATCCGCCTCAATTCTTATGTAGTTCTTGTCACTGTTAATGAGTTCAACTGTGAAGGCCCCACCCAGGTCAATTTTAGCAAAGTTTGTTAGGTTTAGTTCCCGAACCTCTTGAGCGCTCAATTGAAGAGCGCATAATAAAATTGCTGATATCAATATCTGTTTCATATTTTTTCGATTTTAGACATAGACCATCTATTTATACTAAGGTTGCTTGTACCCAAATATTCTTTGCCTAAACTATTAACATGGTTAACTTGGGGCAATACCGATCGGTCTGGACTGAATGCCAAAAAGAACGGCTTTCGTTGCATTAAAGACTAGAATTCAAATTATTTAATGGAGAAAATAGGTGTTTTAGGTGCCGGGGCCATGGGTTCCGGAATAGCCCAGGTTGCAGCAACCGCAGGGCATGAAGTAATAATTTATGATACTTACAGACTTGCAATGGATAGCGCCAGGGCAGGCCATAAAAAGATTATTAATCGACTTGTTGAAAAAGGTAAATTTTCTGAAGCCAAGGGTAAAGGAATATTGGAAAGGATCCGATACCGCGAATCACTTCATGACTTTAAAGACTGCTCAATGATTATTGAGGCAGTAAAGGAAGATTTAGCAATCAAAAAGGATGTTTTTGAAAAGCTTGAGAAAATTGCGTCAAACGAATGTATTCTTGGTTCGAATACCTCTTCCCTTTCAATAGCTTCAGTGGCAGCAGCTTGCTCAAACCCTGAGCGTGTTTTAGGGGTTCATTTTTTTAACCCTGCACCTTTAATGCCACTTGTCGAGATTATCCCGGCAATCCAGAGCAAGCCTGAACTTGTGGCTAAAGCTAAGGCAATGGTTGATTCGTGGGGTAAGGTGACAGTGTTGGCCAAAGATACTCCCGGGTTTATAGTAAATCGGGTGGCAAGGCCTTTCTATGGGGAGTCCCTCAGGATTTATGAGGAAGGTATGGCCGACTGCCCTACCATTGACTGGGCTTTGAAAGAAATTGGAGGTTTCAAAATGGGCCCTTTTGAGCTGATGGACTTCATCGGGAATGACATCAATTACACAGTAACAGAAACCGTTTTTAAATCATTTTTCTTTGACCCACGATATAAGCCGGCGTTTACACAAAAAAGAATGCATGAGGCTGGACTGTTAGGGCGTAAAACTGGTAAGGGATATTATAATTATGAACCTGAAGCTGTTGCCCCCGAACCGAATATGGATGATGCCCTTGGGAATCAAATTGTTGATAGAGTAGTGTCAATGCTGATAAACGAAGCTGCTGATGCTCTATTTTGGCAAATTGCATCCATAGAAGATCTCGAAACTGCAATGACCAAGGGGGTTAATTACCCCAAAGGATTATTGAAATGGGCTGATGAGATTGGTATTCATAAATGTGTGGAAGCCATGGATAAGCTTTACAATGAATACCGCGAAGACAGATATAGATGCAGTCCATTATTAAGAAGGATGTCTAAGTCCGGGGATACCTTCTTCTAAATTACCTGTTGAATCCCCGCAACTTAATTTCGGTTAGTTTACGCTTGGTATCAAGAGGGAAATTACCTTTCAAAATCCAGTCATAGTACATCGGCTCTTTAGCAAGCACATCTGTCACTTTTTGCCCCTTATGTTTACCAAAATTGAACAGTTCCTCACCTTTCTCATTGCGTACCATCCTGCCTGCTAGATCAACCAGGTTGCTATTAGTAAGGTCATGAAGTATTCCCATGTTGTTTTGAATGACACCCAGTTGCTTGTTCTTTAAATCAACCATCGGTTGGCTTTCATACTGCTTCACCTGAGCTTCTAATATTTCCAAAGAAGCTAAAGTATCCGCTTCTGCACTATGTGCATCTATTAAAGTTTTGTTGCAATAAAATTTGTAAGCGCTGGCCAGGTTCCGCTTTTCCATCATATGAAAAATCTTTTGTGAGTCGATGATTTTTCTATTCTTGATTTCGAACTCCACCCCGGCCCTTAGAAATTCTTCTACCAGCATCGGTACATCAAACTTTAAAACTGCAAATCCACTCAAATCACAACCTTCCAAAAATTTGGACAGTTCTTTGGCGATTTGCTTAAATGTTGGGCAGTCCTTTACATCTTCATCATAAATGCCATGAAACCTGCTTGATTCTTTTGGAATATGTACCCCTGGATTCACCCTTTGGGTTTTTGTGGCCCTATCGCCATTTGGGCTAAGCTTTACCATTGAAAGCTCCACAATATGATCCGTGGAAACATTAATACCGGTGGTCTCAAGATCAAAAAAGACCAGGGGGTTCTTTAGATTAAGCACCATCAATCAATTTGTTTTTAAGGCGTTGAAGAATTCTTCGTGAGTTACTCCGATACGGTTCAATAGCACTTTGGCTCCTGCCAGGTTTAGGAGTGAAAATTCGTTAGCCCCCATAATTTCAATTGAGCCATTGTCAGTTTGGATAGATGCGATATCGTTATTAACAATACCTTTTAAACTACTGAATGGTATGTTTTTTACATCAGGTCTTTCCTGACCACCTATTACCGTTGCAAGCGCATCTTCTTCATTGTAAACAAGGGTGCCGGCCTTTGGGGTTGCATCAGCCAATCGGTCAAATTCTTTCACATAATCGTCGAATGCCGGGTACACTTCTTTATGCTTATGTGCCAGATCAGTGATCATTGCAATGTGATGGTTCAGCTTATGGAAGTTGGCTTCCGTATCGATCTTAGAAGCAGGGCCTTCGCTTCCCTCAATGATAATAATTGGGGCATCACTAATTTTCACTGAGCAATCAATATCTTCTATTGGCTCCCATAAAGCATAATCAAAAGGTTTCTTTATATGGGTTAATACCTTGAAAATGATTTTTGCGATGGAGCTTTTTCCATGCGATCCTGCAATTACAATTCTCTGCTTATCAGTAGAGAGCTTGTAAATCAATTCAGGAATTGAAAGCACCGGTATAGATTCTGATTTGGCTTTATTGATGTCAGGATAATCAGCCGAAGTGGTTGAAGCTAGCACTAGCCCATCAGGATCAGGCGGCATGCTGTCCGGGTTTGAACTGATTTCATGTTGCCCTGAAAGGGCCTTCATCATTTGGTTGGAGGGATAATCCTCTGGTGTTGTAAAGTGTAGTTTCAAGGCAGGATGAGAATTAAAATGGTACTGAACCAAAAATAACAAATAGCGGGTTAGTCACCCGTGAGAAACTGACATTCTCAACGGTTTTGATTTTGAAACCATCATAAAATGAAGCAATTAAAAAGCCCCTTCGTAAAAAGGGGCTTTAAGTTTAGGTTGACAAGTGGTTATTTCAATTAGGTACCGGCAAAAATCCCGAAAATACCCATCATATTCAATAGAACTAAAAGTATAACAATTGGGCATACAAATTTGATGAAATATGCGAATGCCTTTGACGCCGTTGAACCAATAGCGAAGCTCTCTGATCCCTGGGCCAATTCCTTGAGCATATCTTCAATTGGCATCACCCAACCAACATAAATACAAGTGGTAAGGGCAACTACTACAATTAGAAAAGTACCCCAGATATAATCTAAAATGCCTTGGTAGCCAACTACTGGCTCATCCAACCAGGGGAGTGGCATTTCCATATTAGTGAAGAAATCACTTCCGCCATGTGACAACGAGGCTGGTAGGCCAAAAAACAGCACTAATCCGCCAACTACCCATGCGGACTTCTTTCTAGACCATTTCTTCTCATCCATAAAATATGATGCCGGAACCTCAAGCATGGAAATTGAAGAGGTAAGGGCTGCCACCATTAATAGCAAGAAGAAAAAGGCACCGAAAATGCTTCCGCCAGGCATTGAATTAAAAATGTCTGGAAGAACTACAAAAACTAATGCTTGCCCCTCAGCGGGGTCTTTACCGAATGCGAAAACGGCGGGAAAAATCATGAAGCCCGCTAAAAGGGCTACTGCGGCATCCATGAACCCTACCCATATACCACTGTTGATGATATCTGAATCTTTTGGCAGATAAGAGCCATATGTAATCATAATTCCCCAGCCAATACTCATTGAGAAGAATGCCTGACCAAGTGCAACGAGAAATGTATTGCCGGTCACTTTACTAAAATCTGGGTTGAGATAGAAATCAACGCCGGCCATTGCTCCTTCCAGCGTCATGCCTCTGATGGCAACGATGATGATTAATACAAACAAAGTAGGCATCAGGATTTTTGCGGCTTTTTCAATTCCACCCGAAATCCCCATTTGAACAATCAAAACTGTAATAATGAGAAAGGCCACCATAAGTGGAACTGTGTTCATAGGGTTTGCAGCGAAGTCGTCAAATACGCCTACTGTTCCCGTCAGCATTTTGAAAATATAGCCGATAGTCCAGCCAGCGATGTTGGCATAATAAGCCAATACAAAAAAGCTCACACCAATAGCTAACACTGCCCCGGCAAACACCCAGATTGGTGAGGCGCCAGTTCCTTTAAATGCACCAATTGGGCTTTTTATAGTTAACCTTCCTAAGCCCATTTCTGAAAACAAAAGTGGTACACCAATGAGGATAACACACATGATGTAGATCATCACAAAGGCACCGCCCCCGTTTTCTCCGGTTATATATGGAAACCGCCAAATATTACCCAACCCAACAGCCGATCCTGCTGCGGCCATGATAAATCCGAACTTACTCCCCCAATTTTCTCTTGATGCTGCCATAAACAATTTTTTGTTAAAGCGGCTAAAATAAAACATTCCCATGGTTAGCCAATGGATTTACTTTTGAGCCCAAATTTTAATAGATTTAATGGTAGCATCAATCGTGGGTTTCATGAAAAAGTTAGCAGTAGTTTGTGTAATATTTCTGGGTTTTACGGCCGTTAAAGCAGACGATTATGTTTATAAGGTAGACTTGATTAGGGCTGCTCCTGACAGATTGCTTGATTTGATTGAACTCCTCAAGAAAGACCTTGACAATTATTCTAATTATGGGATTCAGCAGCCTTTTATGATGCGTCATAGCCAGGGTGATCATTGGGATTTATTGGTGATCTGGCCAATAGAATCAATGGCTACATATTTTGATGAGTCAAATGTTAGCAAGCGGGAAGAGTCTGTTTTTTTGAACAAACCTTATGACAACATTATTTGGGATTACATCTCATTTCATGAAGAGTTGTTTGTGACCGGCCCCGATCAGGAAACTTTCAATCAAATGTTCACCGATTATAATTATTACCATGTTGAGATTTTCATGGCCTTAGCTGGCAAGCGTAGGGAATTGTTAAAAGAAAGGATAATGGAAAATGATTACCTGGTGGGCATTGGCAAAAGACCAAACCTGATTTTCAATAAAATAGCCGGTGGGCAATGGGACAATTTCAGTATTGGCTTTTATAACGACATACTTGACTACGCAAGTTCACCCGAGATCGAGGCCATAGAAAAGGAAAAAATAGCAAGGGATGCCGGATTTGAAGGCACTGATTATATCGGTAGCTATCTACGTCGTTTTATTCTTAAGCATCACGATACATTAGCTGGCGCCGTGAGGCCATAGCGGTTACCTGTCGTAACCCTCGTAGTTTTTAACGCACCTTACGCTGTTTCTATTTTTATTGCTAACAGCCGAATGGGTAATATCATCAAGCTGGTAATGGATGCTAATAACGCCGCCGCTTGATTCTGTAACATGATGACTTTCTGAATCCCAATAGTTGGCAAGATGGCCTGCACTGTAAAACCTATTATTGGTATCAGCCATGCCACCGAATTCTGCTTCAAACTTGCTGATTCCCCCGGGGCGTAGTTCTTTACCAGCTTTCATAATACCGCCATATGCATTAAACAGCTCTTTCCATTCATCAAAGTTTGGCACATGCCAGCCGCTAGGACAGGATTCGTGGGCATCATGCCAATCGTATAAACGCCCTAAACCTTCGCAGTAAGCATCATCATATTTATAGCACTCAGAGTGTGGGGAATCATACCTAAGGTTTTGTGCCAACCACTCATGCACTACTGTGTCACCGGCCATATTCTTAACCTCTATTGCCACCGTTTTGTATACAAAGCCATCTCTCGAATCAGTGAATGTTCCTGTTGTTTGGGCAAACGATGGTGCCAATTGAGCAAGCATTATTAGCAGTACAAAAATCCTTTCCATAAGGGTAAAATTAGCATAATTGATCAAATGGAATCGTCAATACGGTAACTTCAAATCCTATTGAATGATGATTCTACCTTGAGGTCAAATAGTTAAAATCGTTGATCAGCACATTCAAAAACTTCACATCAGGCATTGAAGTTGAAATTTTAAGCAATTCTTTAGATTTGTCAGAAATGGCAACTACTGGCTCTTTGTTACCGGTTTCACGGAACACCTTCAGGGCTTCTTTCACTATAGCGACATCCTTGTCTGATAAATTAATGGCATCAGGAAATGTAACATCGTAATCTTCTTCCTGCCTGATAGTTTTAAGTGGAGATTTAACATCACCGACAACAGGGTTCATTTTAATCACTGAAGTGCCTGCCAATATATCACCGAGGCGTTGGCCCTTACCTCCAATGGCTATACAAAGAATAGCGATACCCCCATAAAAGAAAAAATCTATTGGTCGCAGCAGCCAGCGGAGCAGGTAGGCCCCAATGCCAGGTTGTGCACCATCAAGTTTAATCACCTTAATGTTCAACTGGCGTTTGCCAAGACTTTGACCATCCATGAATATCTCTGAGATCAAATGATAAAAGAATGTTGGAAGAGATAAAATAGCAATGATGCCTAGCCTAGCCACGTCTCCACCGTCTGCCTGGAATGAAAAAGCAATAAAGATTAAGATAATGATATAAGCACCCATAATTAGGCCATCAATCAGATAAGCCAATATCCTGTCACCGAGGCTGGCAACTGCGTAATTTATGTTAACGTTTTGCGCTGTTTGTACCTGAACTACCGTCATTCCACGAAATTAATCTGCAAAGGATAAGGATTCAGATTAGACTGACAACGGTGTTATACGATTGGTTTGCCATCCCCCAATGGGTTATCTAAATTCGCCTTTCCTATTATAAAAGACCATTGCATTATGACTACAAATTCACTAACGCTAATCATTATAGGTTTACTGTTTATTGCAGCTTGCAACGAAAAACCTAAAGAAAAAGAAGAGACAATGTCAGAAGAAGAATTGATGGAAAAAGCCAATAAACTTGCCCAACAATTTATAATTACTGACGGCCACGTGGACCTACCTTATAGATTGGTAGGAGATGGTTACCTTGGTGCTGATACGCTACCTGATCTCACAAAAAGAACCCCAACAGGGGATTTCGATTTTGAAAGATCAAAAGCTGGTGGATTGGATGCCCCGTTTATGTCTATTTATATTCCCGCCAGCTATCAGGAGACTGGTGGCGCCAAAGTTTTTGCCGATTCGCTGATTGATTTAGTGGAGAAAATTGAAACTACCTATCCGGATCACTTTGAGATTGCTAAGGATCCGGCAAAAGTAGAGAAGGCAGTTTCAGAAGGAAAAATAGCCCTCCCTATGGGCATGGAGAATGGTGCACCTATTGAGGACAACCTTGATAATGTTGCTTACTTTAAAGAACGAGGGATAAGCTACATTACCCTTACCCACTCAAAAGATAATCAGATTTGCGACTCATCTTATGATACTTTAAACACCCATTCAGGATTAAGTGAATTTGGTGAATTGGTTGTAAAGGAAATGAACAGGGTTGGTATCATGGTAGATATTAGCCATGTATCTGATAGTACTTTTTATGATGTGATGGCACTTTCAACTGCTCCTGCTATTGCGTCCCATTCGTCATGTCGATCGTTCACGCCTGGTTGGCAGCGCAATATGAATGACGACATGATAAAGTTATTGGCCGAGAAAGGTGGAGTGATTCAAATCAACTTTGGTTCATCTTTTCTTGATAGCGCCTCACAGAAAAAGTTCCGTGAAATAAGTGATCTGGTATCACAGTACGCCGCAGATAACAGTCTTGAATCAGATGACCCCGCGGTTCAGGAATACAACAAAAAATTAAAGGTTGAAAAAGGTGCTTACTCTACTACGGAGAAAGTGGCAGACCATATAGACCATGTAGTTAAGATTGCTGGAATCGACCATGTTGGTCTGGGCTCTGATTATGATGGTGTTGGGGACTCACTTCCTGAAGGCCTCAAGGATGTTGCTGGTTATCCTAACCTAATCAAGGAGCTGCTAAAACGCGGTTACTCAGATGAAGATATGGAAAAAATCTGTTACAAGAATGTCTGGAGGGTTTGGAGCAAGGTACTTGAGGCTGCTGGGTAGTATCGAATCTTATCTGGAGGTGTTCTGAAATTGATTTCATCCACATTTAAAAGGCAAAGTGGTTTTAAAACCACTTTGCCTTAATCTCTTTGTACTTAGTTCTTCCTATTGGAACAATTGTCCCGTTTTTTAATTCGGCGGAATACTTACTTCCTGTTTTTACGATAATCTCCTTAATCTCGGACATCCTCACCAGGTACGACTTGTGGATGCGTTCGAAAGAATTGGATAGTAGCTGCTCATGCTTATCTAGTGATTTATCATGTAGTTCCTTGGTTCCATTAGTCAGGATGAGTTCAGTATAAGCTCCGGCCCCTTGAATATAAACCACATCTTCGATAGGTATGAGTTGTATCTTTTGTCTTTTTTTAACTGCTAAAAACTTAATCTTCGTGACTGATTTTTGCTTGTCAATGGTTCGATTGAAGGCTATTTCTAATCGATTTCGATTAAAAGGTTTAGGAATGAAATCTAACACCCCATATTCATAAGCAGCGATAGCCTGATCTTTGTAAGCTGAGATGATGATTGTGTGAAACGATCCGGAGACTGCAGTTTTGAGCAGGTCAAAACCATCTTCACCGTTGAGGTTTAAATCGAGTAAGACGAAATCCAGGGAGTTGTTTTCAATGAACTCAAGTGCCTCAGTAAGGGTGTTAATGTGAGTAACTGATTGTAAAGTATTGCCAAGAATTTCGCAGGTCAGTCGTTCGATTCTTTTGGCAATTCTGGTTTCGTCTTCAACGATCAAAATATTCATCCTTAGCAATAGATTTTGATAACATTTTTCCAACCGTCACTAGTTGCTTCTGAGATGAAATCCCAATTGGCTTGATAGCTTTCTGTAAGCCTGGCCTTAATGTATTTCAGCCCAGTGCCTTCTTCATCGTTTTCTTCCTGATTCACACTTGAAGCAAATGTTAAAAAAGTGTAGCATTTGCAATCATCTTGAGATTCATAGACTAGCTTGAACCTAATGGCGTTATCCTTTCCTGGCAAGTTGTGGGTTATTCCATTTTCCAATAATGTATGTAGGATGCCAGGTGGTAATTTTTGTTCAGGATCGATACCTTCTTGTTGCCAGGTATACTTTATCTCTCTTCGGTACTCCATAACTTCAAGATGAGTACGGCACAACATTATTTCCTGACCTATTGGGATCAACTTTTGGTTTTCAATTTGATTAAAAAGATCAAACTCCTTAGCCAATGCTTCAATGAATAGTACGCCTTTCTTTGGCGACTCTTCAACCCAATCTATCAGTGAAGTAAGTGTGTTCATGAGGAAATGAGGCTGAATATTTTTTTTGAGCAGTTCCAGGCGAAGGCGGGTGGATTGGATCAGGGAGTTTTCATAAGCGAGACGTTGTTCTTTGATTCTGAGGGAAAGCAGGTATAGCATGCTTAAAAGCATTAGGCTAAACCCTGCAAAAAGGCTAAGGTTAAACGAAATCGAATATCGAATAACAATACACAAAAGGAGAATAAATGCTACCAAAAGAGCACCCTTTGCTTTCTTGTAAGCACCAAACAGCACTATTCCCAGGGAGAACACCCACAAGCTGACAGCCATATTGTATATAGTGAAATCGAAGAAGTGATGGTTAACTATGAAGAAGTACATAAGAACACCTGCGTAAATACTCAGAAGGACTTTGTGCTTAGGGTATGGAAACTGCATAGTGAAGTAGAGCGGTATCAGAAAAGAAATACCAAACATCAGGCTTGAGACGACTTCTAACCGAACAACATGCAAACTGTAATGAATCGGAACAGCCGTTCTAACAAACTGCGTCATCGTGAGGATAAAAAAGAGAAAGCAGCTAGCACTAAATACAAGCATAGGATATTCCTTTTTGTTGCTTAGGAATAGAAAAAGATAGTAGATAGAGGTGATTAGAAAGGCACCAGCGAAAATATTCATGTACGAAGTTTCAATGAGTCGGTCGGTTAGTAAATCCTCATAATCATCTATCTTCAGATCATATCTCCCCACATGATCCGGAAAATGGTAATTACTCAACCGCAAGGCTAGTAGGTGTTCTCCTTCACCCGCCAGATTGGTAGGAATGCTAAATGTGATCCACAATTTTCCTTCTGAAGGAAGCTGCGCCTCTTGTCCAGGATTTCCATTTCTCCCGATTAAAACGCCATCCCAAAAAATCTCATACTCACCGTATGCGTCTAATTGAATTCCATATTGTCGAAATGGTTCCGGGGACTTTAGAATATCAATCGGGGTTCTGGACCAGAAAATCTGACCATCTGGAACTTCAGCTATCTTTCTTTCCCAGTTGCTATCATAAAGGTTTTTATTAGCCCATTCAGGTGCGTCACCAATTTTGAATACGGTACGATATCTTTTGAAAACAACTGTATCCTGATTACAGGAGGTTGCCAGTATCAAAATACCTATGAAGAAAAAGAAAGTGGATGGTCTCAAGTTCATTTTGAGATGCTTAACACATGTAAAGTAACCGGATACAGCTGTCTTTTCTGGGTCTTGTAGAGCAGTTCATTCATACATAGAGCAGTTGACAAGTTAAACGATGCATAGCTACAACTCCCATATGAGCTTTGTTGTATAAGCTTCAAAAACCCAAACAATATGAATGGTTCTTTAGCTGAATGCCTGGTGGAAGTGAACAATACCTGTCGGGGAGTCAAGATCATGATGATGCTACTGGCAGCGAATCTGGTAGCTCTAAACACTGTTTTTGCCCAGGTAAATATGGAGAATGACAAATCTGCGCCATCACCCTATACGATTGCCTATTCCTCAAATGGAATTGTTTTGACTGATAATGAAGGTAAATCAAAGAATAGAATTGTAAGTAGTGGAGGGTATGCAGCTTGGTCGCCTGACGGAAAACGCATCGCTTTTTACGCAAAATATGATGAAAGAAAAACCTGGTCTATTCATACAATGAATAGTGATGGTACAGATTGGAGGAGATTAACTCATGAAAAAGACAAATGGGATAATTCACCAACATGGTCGCCCGATGGAACAAAAATCGCATTTTCAAGAGAATACACAGATTCAGAAAAAGTTTGGCATGAAGAAGTTTGGATTATGAATTCAGATGGAAGCCAGCAGGCTCAAATAAAACCTATTAAAGGTGGTGGTCCTTATTTTACCCCAGATGGTAGAATCGTCTATCACTCTGCATTCAAAAACAAAAAAAGCGAGATAAGCATAGCAGATATTGATGGTGGCAATATCATTCACTTAATAGATAATGAAGCTGAAGATCAGCATCCAGAGGTTTCACCTAATGGCAAGCAAATCGCTTTTATGTCTGATAGGGATGGAAACAAGGAAATTTATGTGATGAACTTAGATGGTTCTGATCAAAAACGATTGACATTTAGTGAGGCCGCTGAATGGTATCCATCTTGGTCCCCTGATGGATCTAAATTAATTTTTTTATCAAATCTGGATGGAGAACGGAATATCTATATGATGAATCAGGATGGTTCCTCAGTAAAGAAAATTATTTCTAATGGCACACAACCGGCATGGTCAAAAATAGAGAACAAAATTGACGTTGATTTACCTCTGGATAGCTATCGGGATAAAGTAAGCCCATATTTCGGCCAAAAGCCACCGGGTTTAATCCCTGAAGTTTTTGCGCCGGGTATTATTTCAATAAATGGAAGGTCTGAACATGGCATTTCGTTTTCTCCTGATTTAGACGAAGTATACTTTTCGGCTCATAAAAAAGATGAAGAAACATCCATCTATTTCTCAAAACTTAAAGGTGATAAATGGACTCCCGTTGAAAGAGCGAATTTTACCAACGGAGAAAAAAATGAGGAATTATATCCATCCGTAAGTCTTACTGACAAAAGGATTTACTTCACAGCTTTAGATTCTATTTTTTCGGATGAGAAAATTTGGTACGTAAACCGTTTGGACGATTCCTGGAGTGATGCAATACAACTTGATTCACCTCTAAATGATGACCTTGTTTTTTATGTTAATCAAGCTAAAAATGGAGATCTTTTTTATACCAATATATCAAAGCGAAAAATGAATTATGCACCTAACAAAAACGGTGAATTTCCTGAAGTGCTGGAAGTTGAACTGGAATTTGGTCATCACGGGTTTATATCTCCATCACAAGATTATTTGTTGGTACATGATCAAAACAAAGAAAATGAAAAAAGAAAAGATTCAGATGTTTATGTCTGCTTTAAGCAGAAAGATGGAACATGGGCAAAGCCAATTAACCTCGGGGATGTGGTAAACTCAACTGGTGATGAAGGAGGTCCGAGTATCACTCCTGATGGCAAATACATGTTTTTTGGCAGAGACGAAGAAGACGGGACAGCAAATGTCTATTGGGTAAGCACAGAAATTATTGAAAGATTGAGACCGGATGACTGACGATCAATCCGAAGTATAAACCAGTCTGAGCTGACCGATTCATATTAACCGTTGAAAACAAACACTATCCACTTAACCGTTGAAAACAAACACTATCCACTTGAAAATCACAATACTATTGATATTGATAGGTGCTTTATCGTTCAATACTGCCTTTGCTCAAGTAAATGCAAGTACTGCTGATAATCCTATCGTCGAAGAACCTTATTTAGGCCAAAAGCCACCAGGCTTAATTCCAGAAGTTTTTGCACCTGGCATTGTTTCCACAAAAGAGCATCTTGAAACTGAAGTATTGTTTTTACCCGATATGACGGAGCTTTCTTTTACTCGATCCGGTGGAAAATATGAAGAACCTACATGGTTTGTTATGCAATACGAAAAGAATGGATGGATCAGGAAATCTATTGAGTCAACCGATGTCAATGAATATAAGGAACGATTCAGCCCTAATTTATCAGAGATAAAAAGCTTTGAGCCGTTCAAAGACATTCCCATCGTAGGATTCACGATTTCATCTAAAGGGACATACTTTTTCTATGTTTTAGATTTCAAAGATGGCAGTGGACATATGAGTTATTCACGCCTTATTGACGGCAAATATGAAGAGCCTCAAAAGCTGAGTAAGGCGATAAATAGAGGGAAGTATATAGCCCACCCCTTTATTGCCCCAGATGAGTCTTATTTAATGTGGGATGCTGAGAAAGAGGATGAAAATACCCCTGACATCTACATAAGTTTTCGAATGAAGGATGGCTCATGGGGGGAAGCAATTAACATGGGAGATAAGATAAACTCAGCACTCTATGAGCAAAGGCCCAAAGTGACACCTGATGGAAAGTATTTGTTTTTCTGGAAAGGGGATGTAAAGGTTAAAGAAGATGGAAGTAGATATGTGATAGGAAGCCCTCATTGGGTGGACGCTCAGGTAATAGAGAATCTCAGACCCAAACAATAGACTATTTATGAGAATGATCCGTATTTATATAATTTTTACACTTGTATCCGCACTATTTCTAAATGCTTGTCATACTACAAATCAGCAAGCAAACGATCCTGATTTTCCATCATTAGCAGATCGCTATTTTGGAGAAGAGCCACCAGGCTTAATTCCTAAACTGTTTAATCCTGAAATTGTCTCTCCCGAAGGACTTTTTGAAGGAGGTAGGCTTTCTCCAGATAAGAAGAGCTACTATTTCACAAGGAAAAACGGAAAATATAAAGAACGCACCTTCTTTGTTATTCGATATGAAAATGGGAGTTGGGGGAACGAATCTGAAACTGACCTGAAATGGCCCAAATTCACTAAAGGAGGAGATACTTTATACCGAGGAAATAAATATAGAATACAAACTGATACGGGTTGGTCGGATTACCAAAGCCTTGGACCACCTTTTTCAGATAAGCATATCATGGGGATATCGTTTGCAGACAATGGAACTTCCTATTTTGATGAAATTAGCTTTGATGAATTTGATAGGCCAGATACGGTTGGAGCTATTAGTTATTCCCGCCTTATAAACGGTAAATATGAACCCCGCCAGAAACTGGGTAAGCATATTAACACCGGAACGTGGATTGCTCACCCCTATGTTGCTCCCGATGAATCCTACTTAATCTGGGATCAGCGTCATGAAGACGGATTTGGAGGGTCTGATATCTACATTAGTTTCCGGGAGGAAGATGGTTCCTGGCTTCCCGCAACGAACATGGGTGATAAGATAAATACCGAACTCTCTGAAAGTAGTGGCCGTGTGACGGATGATGGAAAATACCTGTTTTTCTCAAGAGGGCAGTGGGAAGTTAAAGAAGATGGAAGTGAAAATTGGGTAGGACGGCCCTACTGGGTGGATGCCCAAATTATTGAGAATATCAGGCCTCAAGAGTAAAGCATAAAACAAAATGAAACATACCTATTTTATTTTGACACTTGCATTGGCGCTATGTTTATATGCCTGTACTACTAAAAAACAGGATTCAAAAGATATTGAATCATTACCCAGTACAAGGTTTTATTTAGGTCAAACACCACCTGGCTCAATCGCTGAGATTTTCGCTCCTGGAATGGTTAATACGGATGAAAATCGAGAGATTGAAGCAGTGCCAGGTGCAGATATGAAGACCTTCTATTTTGTCAAAAGACCAGTTGAGAAGGAATCTGAGTTCAATGTATTGGCTGCCTTTGAATACAACGACAATGAATGGCAGGAGTCTGTTGTTTTTAAAGGTGAAAGTGAGCCGTCTATGTCACCAGATGGCAACAGGATCTTCTTCGCAAAAAACTATATAGAGCGTTCCAAGGAGGGTTGGTCTGAATTGAAAAGCCTTGGAGCTCCATTTGAGGATATTGCTATTATGAGGCTTTCGGCTGCTTCTAATGGTACCTTTTACTTCGATACGTTTACTCCAGAACTAGACATGCCTCTTCGGTACTCACGTCTCATTAATGGTAAATATGAAGAACCCAGATTATTGGGTGAACAATTCAGCATAGGAAGATACAATGCCCACCCATATGTCGCACCCGATGAGTCTTATATAATCTGGGATAGCAGGAGAGAGGGTGGGTTTGGCTCATCTGACCTCTATATCAGTTATAAAGCAGCCAATGGTTTATGGGGACCTGCCATCAACATGGGTGACGGAATAAACACCGCTGATAAAGAAAACTATCCTAGTGTCTCTGCAGATGGGAAATATCTCTTCTTTGATCGTCGATCAATAACAATCAAAGATGCGGTAGATATCTACTGGGTGGATGCAAGAATCATCGAGAATCTTAGACCACAATAGAAACATGAAAACAGTTACATTTTTAATATTGACAAGTGTCATATTGTTAAATTCTGTCATAGCTCAAGATTTCAACTTCCCTGACTTAGAGGGACCGTATATGGGACAAGAGCCTCCAGGCATGGTTGCAGAACCCTTCGCACCTGGCATTATTTCCAGAGATGGCTGGGAATTGGAAGGTGTGTTTGCCCCTGGCATGAAAGAGTT
Source organism: Cyclobacteriaceae bacterium (assembly GCA_040222875.1). Taxonomy (GTDB): domain Bacteria; phylum Bacteroidota; class Bacteroidia; order Cytophagales; family Cyclobacteriaceae; genus JAJCYL01. Next base: position 840,676 of record JAVKCG010000053.1, read on the forward strand.
TTACTTCACCACTCGAAGAGGTAAAGGCACACCCATCACCGTAATCGGCTTCAGGCAGCAAAACAATGTCTGGAAGAAATACATTGAATTCAGGCGAAGAGGCGAGATATCGTTCTCACCGGATGGTTCACGAATGCATATGGCAGAAGGCTATAAAGACCGTGTTGGTGATGGTTGGTCAGAACGTAAAAGCCTAGGTCCCATGTTTGATCGGGAAGACTGGGGTATTATGCGCTTAACTGCCTCGGAAAAAGGGACTTATGTTTTTGACGATTATAAGAGCGATGATGTGATCCGTATGTCAAAGTTAAAGGACGGTAATCGGCAAGCGCCAGAAAATATTGGTCCAATCGTTAACACAGGAGAATGGACAGCCCATCCATTCATTGCACCGGACGAAAGCTACCTCATTTGGGATAGTGAGCGGGAAGGTGGTTTTGGGGATTCTGATCTTTATATCAGTTTTCGGCAAAAGGATGAGTCATGGGGGCCAGCCATTAATATGGGTGACGGAGTCAACTCCCCTCAGTGGGATGCATATGCAAGTGTGACCCCAGATGGCAAATACATACTGTTCAATAGAGGAATAGACGAAGAGAATAATAACATTGACATTTATTGGGTGGATGCTCAGATCATTGAAACACTTAAAAAAAATAACAAATGAAGGCAGCAATTTTATTCATATTGATGAGCGTCACAGCGTTTAATACGGCTATTGCTCAGAAGGATTTGGAAAGTGATACTAATGAGCTCTCGGTATCGCTAGAACTGCCTAAGATCAAGGTAATCCCCATAAAAGACACTCAGGCCGACCGGCAATATGAACTTTATATCAAACTACCAGAGGAATATTCAGACAGTATTCAAAACCGATACCCTGTAATTTATTATACAGATGCGATGTGGCATGTTGAGATATTGTCCGGATCGGCCGAATTCATAATGGAAAATGCTATTCTCGTTGGCATATCCTGGCAAAAAGACATTAATGAAGATTTAAAGAATGAGGTGGGGGAACATGTCAGCAGGTATAGAGATTACACCATAAGAAAGACGACCAACCAGGAACGTCAAGCTAAGTATCAATTTGGGCAGGCCGCTAATCACCTCGCTTTTATTCGTGATGATGTGATTAAGTATGTAGAAAACAACTATCGAACTTATCCTGAAAAGCGCACTTATTTTGGCTATTCAGCCAGTGGGTTATTTGGTGCATACATATTAATGGAGCAACCAGATACATTTAAGAATTATATCCTCGGCAGTCCATCGCTTCGGGGAGATATTCCCCACCTGTCAAAGCTTGGTTCAAATACAAGTTCCAACGCGGCGAATGTCTTTGTTACAAACGGCACCGAAGAAGAAGAATTAAATGCACTTATAAAGGAATTTGCTGCTTTGTTGAAAAACAAAAACGATCAAAGCCTGTCGCTACAACATGAAGTAATTGAAGGCAGCCATCAAACAGCGTTCCCAATGACTGCAGTTAATGGCATAATCTGGTTATCTAATTTGATGAAAGAATAGCCCAGGTCTTGTAAGGATAAAAAGACCGGTTAAGTATTGCCGCGACTCGAATACGGTGCCTTTAATACGATGTATCAAAGGATCTACGTACATTCTAACTTTCAGATAAGGGTCTTTTCAATAGTAATTTACCTGTTAGTGTCAATAATACCCAGGTCTCAATTAGCTCTCAGCAAATGACGGACACAGATTCTTGCGCTATTATTTGCATATTATCAAATGAACCTACGTGAATAATAGATGTTCATTGGCGGAACTAATAGTTTTAATTGCCACACATAAGACACTATGCAGCAGTAAGTTGTATTGCTGAATACCCTTGATACGCCCTAAAAGTGGCGTGTAATAGGTATTTGAATTCTAACTAAAACTCTATTTATTTGATTTTTCTAACCAGACCAATTGAAAGTTTTTATTTCCTTTCTTGGGATAATTCTATTGTCCCACACCGTATTGCAGGCGCAAATTGAAACCTCTGTATCATGGGATAATGCGCAAAAGAACAGGATAAATCAGATCAAAGAATGGCGCAAACAGAACAAGCAAAAGCTTAAGGAATTAAAGGTTGAGCGCAAGGATGTTATCAATCAAGCGCAGGAACTTGCGGGGGAAATGGGCCATGATGACTACCTGGTGTATTTTACTAAAGCGAAAGAATTTAAAAGGGATTTTGTTGCTCTTTCGGATTCACTTAATGATTTCTCAGAGCTTGATTCGAGTTCCGCAGACCCCGCCTTCCAGATGGCCCAAAAGAAGGCCGATAAATATTCTGTCCAGCTTGATGATTACCAGTACAAGCTCAACAATATCGATCATTTGAGGGACAGCCTTTCGGGTACCCTTGAAACGATGGCGAAGAGGTATGTAAAAGTTCCAGCTTACTCAACTGACCTCGTAGGCAGCTATGAAGAAAGACTGCAAAAAATGGAAGGGACAGCGCAGCAGATAGATGCTGAGTCCCTGGCCGCCTATGAAGAAATAAAAGCCCAAAACAGGGAGAAGTTGATGCAGCGGGCCAGGCAATTGGGCACCAATCACTTTGCTGGGAAAGCAAAAAAATTAGAGAAAGCCCAAAATAAGCTTACTAACCTCAAAAAGAAGTACAGCTATGTGCCCAACTCCAATGACCTGAGCACTGCCAAAAAAGCCAACTCGTTGGAAGATGTTGCTTTTCGGAAAAGGCTGATTATTGGAGGCACCTTACAAATACATGCAGGTGACCCGGTCAATATCGACTTCAATCCGAGATAGCTTACCGATTGAACAAGAAATGGAATGTTGGCCTTGGCGGCACATACCGTAGTAGCTTTGGTAGCGGCGAGAAGTTCAAGTCAAGTAAAGAAGAGGCCACTCATGGGGGCAGGCTGTTTACAGAATACACCTTCTTCAAGTCCTTTTTTGGTCATGGGGAGTTCGAGATGCTGCACACCAACCAACCAGACCCCAACTCAGACGGCCTTAGAGGCAATTGGTCAGAAGGGGCACTAATTGGCCTGGGCAAGAATTACAAATTCATAAAGAAGATACAAGGCAGCGTGATGCTGCTCTATAATTTTTTACACACTGAACCCGGCCCATACGATAAGCCATGGTTGGTCAGGTTTGGGTTTAACTGGATAAAATGAGAATTGAAATGAAAAATTTAATCAACTTTTTTTGTTGTCTGGCAACCACGATCTGGATTAGTAATAACGCTAGGTCTCAAGGTTCAGGAGTAAATTATAACTACTTTGAAAAGGATTGTTCTGGCATAAATCAGCTTTCCGATTTTGATAATGAGGTTCCTGTAGCCTCTGGTATTACGACCCAAATGAACCTATCTCCTGCTCAAAGAGCTGATTGCTTTGGACTGGAATTTACAGGAGTAATATTCATTAGTTCAACTGAGACTTATACCTTTTATACGACCTCGGACGATGGCTCTAAACTATGGATTAACGATCAACTTTTAGTAAATAATGATGGGCTTCATGGCAATGTAACAGTAAGTGGAAGCGTAAGCCTTACTGAGGGTTATCATTCATTAAGAGTAACCCATTTTGAAAAGACTGGTGGTGAATCTTTGAGTGTTGAGTACAGTGGTAATTCAATTTCTAGGCAAGTGATTCCAGCAAATGTATTGTTTCAAAATTTTCCACCAACAACAGTTCTAGACTATCAGATTGCTGGTCAAGATGGTAATTCTAACATTCAAAGCTTTACTAAAACAATAGAACTATTTTATCCTTATGATTTAGACCGTTCAAATCTAATCGCAACTTTCACATTAGAAAACGGATTGACAGCTTCGGTTAATTCAGTGAATCAAATTTCTGGAACTACTTCCAATGATTTTACTAATCCTGTAACGTATGTTTTTAATCCTGGCAATGAAATTTGGACAGTTAACGTAAATCAGTCTCCACCTGCAAGTGCATTTAAAACTTTCCAATTGCCTGGTCAAATTGGGGCTGCTGAAATCGATAGCGTGGCTAAAACTATCGATGTCACATTTCCGAATGGTTTAGATGTATCAAACCTGGCAGCTTCATTTAGTTTAGAAACGATACTTACAGCATCAGTTGGTGGTGTTAACCAGGTTTCAGGAACGACAACTAACAATTTCACAAACCCAGTTTCTTATCTAATAAACCCCAGAGGTGAAACCTGGACAGTAACAGCAACACATTTACCACCACCGGAACCAACCGCTCCAGTTGATCCTATAATATCATCTGGCTTATATACTTATTATCCCTTTAATGGTGATGGATATGATCATAGTGGAAATGATAGACATGTCATTATCGACGGCCCTACCCCCATGAATAACCGCTTTGGAGAGCCAAACAGTTCATTCTATTTTGATGGAAATGATGAAATTTTTGTTGACTTAAACTACACTCTATTATATGATAATAGCATAAGTTTTTGGTTTAAAACAACTGGAACGAATCAAAATCTTCTAAAGTTTTCACATTCGAATAGCAGCTCTTATTATATGTATCTTGACCTTAATGGTTCTAAGATTCGATTCAGTAGGAATGGAGCCTCAGGTTACATTGTGGAGTCTAATAGTTCCGGTCTTAATGATGGGAATTGGCATCACGTTGTAATAACGAACGACAACTACAACAATGACAACCACATTCGATTTTATATCGATGGGGCCTATGATAATTATGGAACCATGGATGTCTACCCCGCTTCATCAATGGACATGGAAATTGGCGATGGTATACTTTCTGATTTAGTAGGTTCAATAGATGACTTTCGGTTTTATGACAGGCAACTAACCATTGAGGAGGTAGAATCTTTGTTTTACGAAAATACTCCAACTCCATCTAGCCCTGATCCCATTGTTTCAAATGGTTTACTTGCTTTTTACCCCTTTAATATGAGTGCCCGTGATGAGAGTGGAAATGGAAAGAACAGTTTTTATCAAGGATCCACCAAGTCTTCAGATAGGCATAATATCCCGAATTCGGCTGTAGCCTTTGATGGATCAAATGATGAAATATTTATCGACCTAAACCATAACTTAAGGTTGGGTAGCACCATAAGTCTATGGTTTAAAACCACCCAAACAAACCAGAGTTTATTGAAATTTCCACACACGGCGAGTAGTACATATTATACTTACTTGGACTTAAATGGTTCAAGAATCAGGTTTACAAGAGATGGAGATTCTGGACACATTTTGGAATCCAACATCTCAGGTCTCAACGATGGCAATTGGCACCATGTTACTATAACTAATGAATATTCGAATAGTGATAATCACTTCAAAATTTTTGTGGACGGAAGCTTTGATAACATGGGAAGCTTTGATTTATACAGTTCCTCTTCAGACATAGAAATGGGGGATGGTAAATTATCGGACTTTGATGGAGAGCTTGATGATCTAAGAATCTACGATCGGCATTTAACTACCCAAGAAGTAGAAGCTCTTTACTACGAAAATATGGAAGCCCCTAGCCCTGTAGACCCGGTAGTATCTTCTGGGTTACTAACATTTTTACCTTTTGAAGGTAATGGAAACGATCAGAGTGGTAATGGAAAAGATGGCCTCCTTCAAGATGTCACCCTAACAGCAGATAGATTAAATAAGCCTAACACGGCGTATTCATTCGATGGATCAAATGATGAAATATTTGTGAATTTGAACTATAATTTACGTTTGAGCCATTCAATAAGTCTTTGGTTCAGAACCAACAACGCTAATCAAAGTTTAATAAAGTTTCCACACGGTAATAGCAGTTCATATTTTCATTACTTGGACTTAAGTGGTTCCAAAGTACGGTTTAGTAGAGATGCTGATTCTGGTAAAATAGTTGAATCAAATGTTTCCGGTTTGAATGATGCGAATTGGCACCATGTAACTATTACCAATGACTATTATGACAATGACAATCATATTCGAATTTATATTGATGGGGCCTATGATCAATATGGTGAATTTGACCTGTACAGCTCCACTTCAGGGATGGAGATAGGTGATGGTTTATTGTCTGATCTTAATGGTGATATTGATGATGTGAGGTTTTATGACAGAAAACTCTCATCACATGAAGTAGAGTCTCTTTATTACGAATATCAGGAAATGCCCTCAGCACCCGATACTGTAATATCGTCAGGATTGCATGTTTTTTATCCTTTCAATGCGAATGCACATGATTACAGTGGTAATGGCAAAGATGCCATTCCAATAGACGTAAACGCCATAATGGATAGGTTTGGAGTTCCTAATTCGGCATATTCTTTTGATGGAACAGACGATAAGATCGAAGTACCCCTCAATCATGGCATCAAAAGTAACATTGGTTTTAGTTTTTGGTTCAAGACCACTTCTGCAGATGCTAGTTTATTAAAGTTTAAAAATTCAAGTAGCTCCAGTTACTATAGTTACCTCGATTTGAGTGGGTCAAAGGTCAGATTCCGATATAGAACAGGGTCAGGAAGTGAAATAATCTCCCCAAATGGTGGCTACAATGATGATCAATGGCATCATGTAGTTATTAGTAACGCATACATAAGTAGTTGGGAAAGTGGACTAAAGATGTACATTGATGGAATATATGTTGCTAATACGAATTTTTCGAATATCAATGGAAACAGTCACACACTTGTAATAGGTAGAGGCTCCTATTCAGATTATGAAGGAGAATTCGATGATTTTAGATTTTACAATCGCCCAATTGAATCACTTGAAGTACTAGAATTGTACAATGAAGGAACTGATGATTACAAAGCAGTCGGTAGCAATTTTCTATCCTTCAGTATTCCTAATGAACATGATCAAGCCATCATTTCTGAAGTTAATAGTACCATTGAGCTTTTTGTGAACTCTCAATCTGATATCACTGCCTTGATACCCGATTTTACTTGTTTTGCTGGCTCTCTCGTTGAGGTCGCTGGACAAACTCAAGAGTCTGGGGTTACCACACAAAATTTCTCAAGTCCAATTACTTACTCAGTCACCAGTAGTCATGGAATAACCAAACACTGGATTGTTTCTGTTAACCAGCTCAACGGAGGGTCGGACATGCTCACATTTTCTTTCCCAGGCATGATTAACGAGGTTGATATTGATCATGAGAATAATGAGATTAATGTTCGAGGATCTTTCCATGAGGAATTTACCAACTTAATTCCTGCATTTTCGACCTCGCACAATGCAATTGTATCAATTGACGGTGCCCCACAAATTTCGGGGGAATCATCCAATGATTACTCAACCCCATTAATCTACACCATTGTTTCAGAAGATGAGAGCTCCACCACTAATTGGACGGTGAATGTTGAACAAATTGAATTTGGTACGACCAATTGGCGAGTAGACAAAATGAGAAGTGTTTATACTCAAGACTATGTGGGAATTGGTAAGGATTCAGCAGAATTTAACCTGGACATCGAAGGTATAGTTAACGCAGATAGCCTAATCGTTGATGGTGTACCTTACGTTTCATTTAATGGTGCTTCCATTGCTGGAAATGGCTTAAGCTGGGTTAATAATAAGTTAGCAATTACTGACGGTACAGGCATCGAGTGGGATGAAACAAGCAACGAAATCAGAGTAGATGGCGAGTCCTTAGCTGGAACAGGTCTTCAGTGGGATGGTGAGCATCTAATGACAGATGTAAACGGCGTCAATTATTGGAAAGAGGACAATCTTGGAAAAGTAAACTACACGGGAAATGTAGGCATCGGAGTAGTTGACCCATCCGAGGCTTTGGAAGTTGCTGGAACTATTTACACTACCAAGATCAAAGTAGATGTAAATGCAGGGCAAACACCGGATTATGTTTTTGAGGACGATTACGACCTCATGCCTTTGAGCGAAATCCAGGAATATATTGAGGCCAACAAGCATCTGCCTGAAGTTCCCTCAGCCTCTGAAATGGAAGCGAATGGGATGAACCTAAATGACATGAACTTACTTCTTTTGAAGAAAGTAGAAGAGCTAACGCTGCATCAGATCGATTTATTAGATCAGATCAACCTTCTCAAAAAAGAGCTACTTCAGCTTAAAAGTGAAGTTCAAACAGACCAGAATTAAGCAAGATCATGAGGGTTCCTATCAAAAGTATCTCGCTTAGAAAAACGGTAGCGTTAGTTCTGATTTGTAGTGCTTGGCAGTTCGTTTTATTAGCCCAGGATGATCAAAGATATCCTGACGTAAATATCATTTCGCCAACTGCCAGTTCATTGGGGAAGTATGTTGATTTTCCAATAAACCTACACACTGGCGTACCACAAATTAATATTCCAATCTATACTGTACAGGAAGGCCCATTGAGTCTTCCCATTAGTATGTCATATCACGCTTCTGGTCTTAAAGTACAGGAGAGAGCAAGTTGGGTGGGAGCAGGCTGGACGCTGAACGCAGGAGGCGTTATTTCCCGCAATGTTCGAGGACTGCCAGATGAAAAAGTTGGGAACACCAATACCTCCGTATACGAACATGGATCAGTGTACCGGGATGGAGGTTATTCACCATATTTTCTAACCACGATAAATCAATCTGGAGAAGAACAGAATGATTTTCAAAGTTTTAAAACGGGTAGAAAAGACGGAGAACCTGATATATTCTTCTTCAATTTTGTCGGCCAGGGAGGTAAATTCTATATCAATCCTCAGCAAGAGGTTGTTCAAATTCCAGAAAGCGACTTAAGCATCGATGTTGTAACCAAACCTGGAGATTTAACACCTAGTGTAATAGATTATATTCAAGGCTTCACAGTAACGACACCGGATGGTACCAAGTACTTTTTTGGCATTACTGGTAATAATAGTTCTGCAATAAATCCCGTTGAGCGAAGCCAGTCGAAAACCGTGAACAATTTGTATGCTGAGAACTCAACGGTTTATTCATCCTGGTACTTGCATAAGATAGAATCAGCGGATGGTGAGTTTGATATTGATATTGACTACGTAGAAGAGTCATACGCCTACTATACAAACGTTACCAGTCCATGTTTACCTAACTGTACCTACAGCATGGAACCTATCAAAATCTTGATAGAAGGGGTGCGATTAAGTTCGATCAACTTTAGTAATGGGTCGGTACAATTTAATGCAAACAATTTGAGACAAGACCTCTTGGGCTACAATTTGGATGAGCAACCTCAGCCTAATACACAATCAAAATCTTTAAGCGAAATCCAGTTGCAAGGCAACGCTTTCTGCAAAAAGTTTACACTATCAACAAGCTATTTTACTGATGCCAGTCCAATTATCGGCAGAACGTACAATATCATGGGATCTCCGGTTAACATGTCTGATAATAAAAGACTTAGACTTAATAGTCTCAAAGAGTTGGATTGCAACTCCAATACAACGAAGCCAGCTCATGTCTTCGATTATTACGAACCTGAATCAGTACCAAGAAGCATGTCCTTGGCTGTCGATCACTGGGGTTTTTACAATGGAGCGGTGAGTAATCAAACTCTCGTTCCGCCTATTTCCACTAATAATGGGGAAACATACGGCATTGGTGACGGCTCATATGGTAGTGCTAATAGAGAATCCAGTTGGCCAGAAATGAGGGCCGGAGCCTTAAAGTCCATACAATACCCAACAAGTGGCAAAACTGAATTTATCTACGAACCCAACTTAGTCAATGTCAAAGATCAGGACTGTGATCTTTCGGTTGGCTCTGGAATAGCAACAATAAAAGCTATTAGAAGTGATCTTCAGGCTGGCCAGAGCGAATTATATAGTCTTAACGTACCAGAAGATGCATTCTATTACGTTTCAGCCAGCAAAAGTGGAGATTATGGAAGCGGGAGAGTGGAACTCAATGGAAGTACTTTGATGAGTGTTGGTGCGGCCAATCCTCATGTTTCACAATTTATATTTCTCAATAGCGGAGTACATCGATTCCAGGCTTTTAGAAACGCAATATCTGGGAGCAATGCAGTAGGTGCCGGTGCTGGAGTTTGTTTAAATATCAGTCATTCAATTAGCGATTGTACTACGAATGATATCCCTACTATAGTTGGAGGGCTACGGATAAAATCAACCAATCAAATTGAGGGTGGGAATAATGTAATTACCAAGACCTATGAATATTCAAATGCAAACCTCTACAGCATTCCCAACTACATTTTCAAGATCAAGAATGAAGTATTTAATACTGGAGTATATGATGGAACCAAAAGTATGGGTATCGGTGGGTGCTACAAGAAGTGGCCTGATAGTGATGTTATGGATTCATATCGATCTACATCGTCAGTTCATCCAATGTTAAGCCATCAGGGGTATCATATCGGATATGGCCGGGTTAAGGAAATACAGGCGGATGGTGGTTATACTGTAAGTGAATTTGAAGGAAGGTCAGAACTTCCAACTAACTGGAATATTCTGGAAGATGTAAGCGTTAGAAAAATTGATGAATCTGTATGCCAATACAATGATCCAGTTTACCCCGTAGCCCCATTGCCATATGATTTCAGTCGGGGTAATTTAAGAAGCAGACAATATTACACCTCTGATAATGTCATGCTTCGGGAAGAAAAGTTTATAGAACATTTCCAGCCAAAGAGTGAATTGCATTTTGGTATCAAAGTATCATCTTTTCTGAATGGGCTGGCACTCCCGACTGTATATGAAATCCAGTCGGGCCAAATACAATCTCAAAAAAGCACTGAGAAAGTTTTCAACCCATCTGATCTAAGGGAATACAGCGAAGTTGAGACTGAAACAGTTTATGAGAGCGAATTCCATCATCAGCCAACAAAAGTTAAAACAACTTCTTACCTAAGAGCAGATGAGCAATTATTGGTCTACCCCAAAGACCTCACAAAATGCGATGAAGACTGCCTAGAGCACTTTGATAGTTATTTACAGCAAGCTGCAGAACTCAAGGTTCAGTATGACAATAATTACTCACTTTGTGCAACAGGAACTTACACTGAATGCAACAGTTTCCGAGGTAAAGGTGATAATGATAATCCATGTATTATTGCTGACTGTACAAGTTTGCAAGGTTGTCCATGGCTCTCAACCTGCAGACTTTTTGCTTATCAGGAATACCACTACGCCTTAAATGAACTCAGAATTGATTATATCAATAACCTCAGAAGCTGTACCAATAATTGTGTTGAATCTGGTCTTTTAAATAGCGATCCTGAAGTAAAAGCCATTTTTCAAATGGAAGCCAATAATCAAGTTGCGATGCCAATTGAGGTAACATCTAAACTAAATGGCAAAACTCTTAAGAGTTCATATTTTGATTATGACATCAGCCCAGCAGATCAGGAAGACATTTATTTAAAAAAGGTTCATCTCGCTGAATTCGAAACTCCAACGACGAATTTTGAGTCAGCTTCACTCCTAAACGGTTCATTACTCTTAAACAACAGTTATAATCCGGAACCGGAAGTCGATATTCTGTATGACGACGGTCAGATAGTTCAGCGAACCAATCGAGATGGTGTCATAAATTCTTACATATGGGGATACAACAATACATTACCGTTGGTTCATGCAGTTGGTGTTGATTATTCCGTACTAAAAGCAGTTTACGATGTGAACCCTCAAGCCATCAGGTCAGCTTTCCCACAAGCCTTAATTACCACGTATGAGTATGACCCACTAATCGGAATTACCAAACAAACCGATCCAAATGGCCGGGTTTCCACCTATGAGTACGATGATTTAGGACGGCTCCAGGTTGTAAGAGATCATGACAACAACATTTTACAGAAGGTTGATTACCACTACGGAGAGGAGGCTCAAAATGACTGATTCTTTGAACAGAGTTTCTCGTCTAGTCCTTTTAATTCCTTTCTTTTTTGTTGGGTTGAGTGCTGAAGCACAATTGCAAAGATGTGTCGGTGATGTGGATGAGGATTTCGATCTAACCCACAATATTGGCTGCACTGATGATTCAGACCTCGTATGGTATACTTCTGACAATGGTGATAATGTACTTTCACCTTCTGGTGGTGGTGCGGTAGACTTGACATGGAACACTGAAGGCACCTTTAAGGTAGCAAGGCACTTTGCCTGTAATGGTGGTACCCAGGTACAAACTTTTGTAGTGACAGACAAACCAGATGCTCCATTGTCCAGCCAGTTATCATCTACAGCTTCAGCAGCTTGTGGCTCTGCAACACTAAGTTATTCTGGTGGTGTTTATGACATGTATTGGCAAACATCGTCAACAGGTACATCCACAGCCAATCGACATACAATGACTGTGACCACCGTCGGAACCAATTACTATTATGCAAGGATTAAAAATTCAAATGGTTGTTGGAGTGATGCAACATCAAGGCTTCAATCAGTTTATGAAGAGCCAGTAGGTGGCTATATTTCTGGCGGAGGTACTTTTTATGGCTATTTCAATGGTAATCTGACGCTTCGAGGATATACCGGAACAATTAAAGAGTGGAGGTATACTGAAAATAGTGGTTCTGAACAAGTGATTAATAGCACTTCTGCAACTTTACCAGTTACAATTTCCAATTACACTTCTTCTAACCTGTCAAGGACTTATTGGGCGGTAGTTCAAAATCAAGGGATTTGTACAACCAGTTCACAAATCGAAACAATGTCATTAACTGCTATGCCATCCAGTCCAACAGAGGTTTGCTCCATGTGGTCAGGAGAATCGGTGCTTAGAACCGTTAATACTACGACTGCCGGTTCATGCGAAGCCCCAAAGCATGTAAACTCAAGTGGGGTAGCATATTCATGGAATGGGGATTATCTGCACATGACTGGAGATGGATATCTTGTTGTTACAAAAAGGAGAAAGAACTGCGCAGATGGTTGCTATGATTGCCTGGATGTAACCTATCAAGATCAATTGGTTGAGGTTTTTGAGGTGAACCCCAGACCTACCAAACCATCAGCTTCAAATTTGGACATTAGGCTAAATTGTAATGGTGATACAGAGCTTTACAATACCAATGGGGGCACTACAATTTATTGGCAGACAACTCAATACGGAGCTTCAGAAACCCATCCCAATGTAATGCCAATTTCTGCTACGGGTACTTACTATGCCACTGTCAAAAACACCGAAGGATGCCATAGTGAGGGGACAGCGTTCAACGTTTCTTCTTTGCTGCAAGCCCTAACCGCAGGTTCTACCATTGGAGGAGGTAGCTTCTACGGACAAGCTAATGTTTCAATGCAACTTACTGCCGGAGGCACTATCGGCAATTGGTTTTACTCAGAGAATGGCGGTTCTCCTGTTAATATTGGCAATTCAGGGCAATCAATCTTGCCCATCAACTGGACTAACCTCGGAACTTCAACCAAAACCAGGCAATATTGGGCAGAAGTTACAAGAAATGGATGCACCATTCAATCTGACATTGGTTATGTAACGCTCAATGGAATTCCTCAAACGCCAAATTTTACAGCATGTGTTGGTGATCAAAAAACATATAGTATCTCATCAAGTGGTTTTGATTGTGGAAATTCTAGTGCGGGTGTTGAAATAGTTAGCGTTACCGGAGCCTCAGGGCCTACTTCTACAAGCGGTAATAATGTAACAATAACCTGGAACTCTTCTGGTCAGGCAATTTTAAAAAGGAAGATTCCCGCCTCTTCGTCAAACTATACATGCAATGAACAATATTACATAGACAGGTATATCTTGGTTGAAGTTCATTCAACTCCTTCAGCTCCTATTCTCTCAGCATCGCAGTTGGTTTGCTCAAGTGGCAATACTGAAATTCAATATTCGGGAAGTTTGAATATTTTTTGGCAAGACGATAATTCTCCAGGTCAAAGCGCTAGTTATGTTGTTTCCGAAGGTATTACACAATACAAGGCGAGAGTAGAAAATGCAACTGGCTGTACCAGTAGTTTTACCACTCTCTCAGGTATTACGCCTTTACCGATGCCTGGTCCTGGTAGTGTTTCTGGCAGCGGCTTCTTCCACGGCAGTGTTAATCAACCCATATCCTGGTCTTCTGGCAGCGTTGGAACTTTGGTAGAATGGGAACGCTCAACTGACAATGGAACAACGTGGACTGCAGATGCTAGCATGGGCACTTCAAGCAACCCTAATGTTACCCTTAAGAACTTTGGGTCTACAGGTCAGACAACTCAATTCAGGGCCCAGATTGAGGCCAATGGCTGTACAGTTTCATCGCCAGTTGTATCTATTACAATGGAGGCTATTGCCGCCCCTGACGCAAGCCTTGCTACTTGTGATGAACTTTCAGACCCATATACCCTGGCTGTAGAGCTTGGTCACGGTACGGGTACAATACAAAATGCCGAAATAATCAGCAATGATGGAGCTGCCGGAAGTATATTTAATCCTAATCAGCAAAATTTTTCTATCAACTGGACCGCCCCTGGGACGGCTATTATAAGACGCAGAGTACTGGATGAAAACGGAGAGTATAATAAGGATGTCTACAAAGTGTTCACCGTACATCCCAAACCAAACCCAATTATGGAAGACCTCAAAGTTGATTTAGACTGTGCTACAGGTGACAACCGCTTGAGCTATACCGGTTCAGATCCAACAGGAGTCTATTGGCAGCTGGTTGATGATGGCGTTGAGACAAGCGATAATCACAATACACGGCTGATCACTTCGGATGACACATATTACGCAAGAGTTTTGGAAAATGGCTGCTGGAGTGATGCCCACACTTACTCGGCTGTGATTCATCCATTACCTGATGGGGGGGATTTATCAGCGAATGTTGCCTCAGGTAGTGAGGTGTATGGTGGCTCAGATCTCAATTTTACCCTGGATAATAATGTTGGGACAATTGAAAGTTGGGCATATCGTTTCAAGCAGGGAGAAACTGGAACATGGAGCTCTTGGGAAACATTTAGTGCCGACCCATTAAATCAGACCCAGTATGAGGTAAGCAACTTTGAAGACACCCCTAAGTATTATGAGTTTCAGGCCAATGTTAGAAGTGACAACTGCTTTGCCACTTCGACAGTAATAGGGGTCATCACCAACAAGTTCATTGGTAGCATTGATGAGAACTTTATCAGTACAACGAACCCCAAAAATGAAGTGGTTGACTTGGCGATGATTTCATCTGATCCCCTCGAAACCCAACGTTCGATCACGTACTTCGATGGCCTTGGCAGGCCAAAACAAATAACTGCTATAGCTGCCAGCCCCAACCAGCAAGACATCATTACCCCAATTGTTTATGACGCCACCGGACGGCAGCACATTGATTATCTGCCTTACGTTGCCAACATGGCGGGGGTATTTGACCCATCAGCCATTAATTCAGCCGATTATACCGCAAGCAACCAATATCTCTACTATCAGGGCACACCTGATGTTCCGCAGGATACCAAGCCCTATTCACTCAAGGTGTTTGAGGCCTCACCATTAAATAGGGTGTCAGAGCAGTATGCCCCTGGGGCGGCGTGGCACAGCGGCCATCCGGTAACCTACGATTACACCTCAAACGAGGCCATTGATGTTGGTAGCTTTACTGCGATAAATGATGAACTCTACTTTACAGGATATTATGCCCCTGGTGAAGTGACGCTAACAGTGGTTACCGATGAGAATGGCAACGAAGTGCGGGTATACACAAATGATCGAGGCCAGGTGGTGCTTAAACGGGTGCAGGTAGATGAAGCAGCAACAGAATGGGCTGAAACCTACTATGTGTATGATGCATTTCAAAGGTTACGATTTGTCCTTCAACCTGAATTTTTTGAAACAGGCATTGAAAACTTCGTTCAGGGCCTTGTACCAAATAGTGAGCAATACATAACCAGCGACCTTGAAATTCAATCCATAACAAAAGAAAAGTACACCGTAGCTGCTGGAGCATCACTAACCGTTTCGAGTCCATCGGGTGTTCTTGAAATAGACAGCCAAAACGGGTCATTTGAAATAACCACCGAAAACCCGGAGTATGAAGGCAATACGAACAGGGATGCAGCCTTTGAATACCGCTATGATGAGCGTGGCCGCATGATTGAAAAGAAGGTGCCTGGTGTTCAGGATTTCACCAGGATGGTTTATGACCGGTGGGACCGCCTGGTGTTGACACAAGACGCCAATCAAAAAGCAACTGACCAATGGCTGTTCACCAAATACGATCACCTAAACCGACCAGTAGTTACTGGCTTTACAACAGGAAGTCTAGCCACTGTACAAACTGACATTGAAAACGAACCGGATAGGTTTGAGAGCATTGACTTTGCTAGTGGCACCCTGGAGGGCTATACCAACTCTACCTATCCGACCACCGTTGATGAAATTCTGACGGTAACTTTTTATGATGATTATTCATTTTTGAATGAAACCGGATGGGAGCTGGATAATAACAATACCATTCCAGCAGAAGCATTAGATCCGGTGAAAGGCCAGGTGACAGGCTCAATAGTGAAAATGCTTACTGCCGGAACTCTGCTGAAGTCGGTTACTTTCTACGACGACAGGTACAGGGTGATTAAAACGGTTACCGAAAACCATACAGGTGGTGTGGACATCATCCAGAACACTTATGATTTTGAAGGGCAGTTGCTGGCTTCAACCACTTCACACTCAGGCATTGAAAGCCATGAGATAAGCCGCAATTTTACTTACGACCATATGGGCCGTGTGCTAAAAGTTGCCCATACTATTGACAACAGTGCTACTACGGTGGAAGTAGTAGCCAACGAATATACCCCGTTGGGCAATTTGAAAACTAAAAACCTGCATTCGGTGGCAGGCGAAACCCAGCAGAGTGTGGATTACCAATACAACATCAGGGGATGGTTAACGGACATCAATAATGTTGACCAATACACCGCTCCTGACCTGTTCGCAATGAGGTTGAACTACAATACTGCCAGTGAATTCAATGGCAATATTGGCAGCGTAAGCTGGAAGGGTGCCTTTGATGCATTGCAACATCAATACACCTATGGGTATGACCCGATGAACCGATTGATAAGTGCCGATTTTAGCAACAGCGACGTCGCTTCGCTGGCTAACTTCAATATTGAGTCAATTAATTACGACCTAAACGGCAACATTCTAAGCCTGGACAGAAAAGGTAAATTAAGTTCCGGCCTCTATGGTGGGCTAGATGATATGGGATATACTTATGATGCCAACAGCCCCAACAGATTGCTTGGCGTGAGCGATGCAGGTGATGATGAAATGGGCTTTAAAGATGGCAATTCTGGAAATGATTACCTCTATGATGCCAATGGTAATATGATGCAGGACTTGAACAAAGGGGTAACCAGCATAAGCTATAATCATCTCAACCTACCTGAAACCGTCATCCTGAGCGGCAGCGAAGCATCCCGTATCGAATACGAATACGATGCCGCCGGAACCAAGCTGTCACAGAAAGTATATGATGACCAGGATCAACTGCAAAAGACAAGGACTTATGCCGGAGAGTTTATTTATGAAGATGACAAACTCCAATTGATCCAGCATGAAGAAGGCAGGATTGTCCCCAAGAGGGATATCAATGATATCATTACAGGCTTTGAATACCAGTACCACCTGAAAGATCATTTGGGCAATGTGCGGGTAACTTTTACAAGTGAACCTGGGGTGTGGGAGTACTTTGCCACCATGGAAGAAACACCTATTGAAGTAAAAGACTTTGAAGAATTTATGTTTGACAATGTTGCTGAGACAAGGGGTGATTCCCGTCAACTTGCCAATGTTACTACAGGCGGAAGCTTTTCTGCAGAACTACAGGGTGAAATTGGTCCAGGTGTAGCTATTGCTGTGTTGCCAGAAGACGTACTTGATATGAGTGTATCTGCATATTATGAAACAGGTGATTATTCGAACACCACGGCGATTGCAGGCCTGGCGAATATTATTGGATCATCATTAGCTGGCATTCAGGGAATAAGTGAGGCTGGCAACATCATAAGCAGTGTAAGCGGCGAACTTGCAGGAACCAGTTATGCGATTGCTTCCTCAACAGACGCAACAACTCCAGCGGCTTACTTAAATTACCTGGTTTTTGATCTTGAATTTAATCTTGTTGAAACGGGTCAAGGTTCCGGCTATTTGCCTGTGCCTGGTAACGATCCTGATGTCAACCATTTGCTTAGTCAATCAATCACAATCACTGAGCCTGGTTTTGTCTATGTCTATATAAGTAATGGAAGTACAGATCATATTGTTCATTTTGATGATTTATTAATAACGCATTCTGAAAGTCCTGTGAGGCAGGTGGATAGTTACTATCCATTCGGGTTGACCTTTAATAGCTATCAAAGGTTCGATGCGGAGAGAAATAAGTTCAAATACAACGGCAAAGAAGAACAAGAGGAATGGGGGGTGTTGGACTATGGGGCTAGGATGTATGATCCGGCTTTAGGGAGGTGGAGTGTGGTCGATCCATATTCAGAGATTTACGAGTACCTAACACCTTATAACTATTCTCTCAATGATCCAATTAGTGTAGTTGACCCTGATGGGAGACTGGTTATTTATGTAAACGGTTATCCGAAAGGGCATAGCATAAACTATGATCATGAGAATCAGCAGTTTTATAAGAATGACCAATTTGGCTATTGGGGGCGATTCGATAACTATATGGGAGGTGTTTTAAATGATAACAACTCTATTTATCACAATGGAGGGTTCAGAGAAAATTCAACTGGTGGAGAAAGATATGATCGGGGGTACGAAGCAGGAAAATTGATAGCTCAGAAGATAAAATCGGGAGAAATTACTTTACAAGATGGTGAGACAATTAAGTTAATTGGTCACAGCCACGGAGGTGCTCATGCAACAGGAATAACCGATGCTTTAATTGATGCTGAGTTGGATGTTGAGGCTCTTTTAGTCTTTGCTCCCCACCAACCATCTCAGTTCGCACTAAAAAACAAACTTCTTAAGTCCATTCAATTCTCCAGATTGAAAGATCAAGTATCATCAGATCGTAGTGAACAATCATGGTTGGAGAGTTTGGTTCTTTCAGATAGCCCATCCGAATATTCTGAGATTTCAGGCTTCAATAAGTCATATTTATTAGAGGATGGTGATGATGATGGATTGGGAAATCATGGTATTGGGACTTTTTACGAAAGTTTACAAGATCTGAAAGAAAATGAGCCTGAAATTTATAAGCAGCTTCTTCAGATGGGATTAAAAGTAGAGCCTGACGATAAAACCAATAAATGAGAAAAATTAGAATTAGAGGAACTCTTGCATTGATTCTTGCAATGATAGTAGCTTGGGTAGTTGCCAATATTCCACAAAATTATGGAATGGGCTTGGGGATTGTAGTTTCATGGTATGGTCCGTTAATTATAGGAGGACTGGAGATATCAATCTTTCTATTGTTGAGTTTGTTTATTAAGAAAGTACGAATCCTTAAGGTAATCTTACTAATAATGATTTTGTATGCCCTCTACATGGGTCTTGACCTAAACTCAACATATTCTATTTAGGAATTGTATAACGACACATTTATCGGTTAACCCCCCTAACAGCCTTACAACTTATCCGATCAAAATTGACCGGATAAGTACAATCTGAAAAAAGTTGAGTTTTGAAGCCCCCTAACCTCGTCCGCGTTTGCAACGCGGATGCCATAATACAAGCATTTGCAATGCGAAATTGCATGCATTAAATTGCCACGATGTCCGCCCCTCTACCTGGTCCTCGTTTTAGCGGAGCGGTAACGAGGATCACTGAGCTTTAGCATTTGTATGCTGTAATTACCAATATCACCTCAAAGATCACCTGGGCAATGTGCGGGTTACGTTTACCAGTGAGTCGGATGAGATTGATATCCCTGCCAGCTTTGAGACGGACGACGCAGAGACTACGCTTATGGAAGAATTTTATTTTCCCAACATAGGCGAAACCCGGTATTCCGGGGAAGGTGCAGTAGACCACAATTCGGGTGATCCGGATGAATCAGATCATGATGAAATAGCAAGGGTTTCCAATGATTTAACTGAAGATTCTGAAGACAGGATCATTGGGCCATCAACCATGCTGTTGCCTGTTGGCCCCCTGGATAAGATCAGGGCCTCAGTGCAGGCAAAATATGAGGTTGCCTCCGGGAATGACCAATTGGTGGGGCAATCTGCATTTATGTCAGCCCTTGCAGCGGCTTTTGTTGCCGTTACAGGCGTTTCAGATATTGGCGGTGCAATACAAAGCAACCAAAGCAGTATTTTAGCCTGGGCGCTTGGCCATGATGATGCCACCAAAGCGGCGGCATATATTAACTACATTTATTTCGACAAGGATTTGAATTACATACAGGGTGGTTTTGCAACGTTTGATGAGTCTGCCACCGCAGGGCAATACAATCCTATTAGTTTAAATGGTATCCCGGCCTTCCCGGAAGAAGGTTACGTGGTAGTCTATTTAAGCTATGAAGGCAAACATGGCTATGTGGATTTTGATGATTTCACAATCACACACACCGAAAGCCCTGTTGAGCAGACTGACAGCTACTATCCATTTGGCTTGACTTTCAATAGCTATCAACGGTTTGATGCGGAGGAGAATAAGTTTAAGTATAATGGCAAAGAAGAACAGGAAGAATGGGGGGTATTGGATTATGGTGCCAGGATGTATATGCCGGATTTAGGGCGGTTCTTTACTCATGACAGGTTTGCTGAGAAATACCTTGATCTTACACCTTATCATTACGCTGCGAACAACCCAATTTATTATGTGGATGTAAATGGTGATTCATTAATTGTAAATGGCACCCAAGAAGCCAAAGATCAGTTCGTGACCATGATGAACAGCTCACTAGGTGGTCAGGCCACTGTTTCAATTGGCGATGATGGGTTAGTTAGCTTAGAATCTTGTAATACTGATGCTTGTTATACCGATTCACAAGGAGCTTTTTATGATGTTATAGCCCCTATTTTGAGTCTAGATTCGGATGTTACTGAAATCACAGTTGTTGATAGGAGTGAATACCTGGTCGCAGATGGCTTTAGAAGTCAAACACTAGATATGAATGATATTGGTGCATTTGGCGATGGAGAAGGGTTGACAACGGCTGGTGTTTTAGGCCATTCATTACAAGAACAATATTCAAAGCAGGTTGAGGGCAAGAGAAGCTATGATGATGCTCATGCAGATGCAATTAATGCGGAAAATAAAATAACAGGATCTGAAAGATTGCCGTCTAATACAAGTGGCTATGATGGCAGAAATGGAGAAATTGACTTCTTTCATAGAAAGAACAATGGTGAAGTTAACAGGACAACGATAAGGCTTACGAAGGGCAATATTCGAGAAGTTAAGAGGAAAAAAATGAATTAATCATATGCTCAAAAGATTCCTTATTTTATTGATTTTCTATAACGCTGGATGTAATCCTGATAAGACTACTTCACAAGAGAGAAAGTTAGATTCTTTATATATTTATCATCTAACAGTTCTAGAAGATATAGCTAATAATGATTTTATAGATAAAGGTTTAAGTGCGAGGGAATCAATTGCTTTCTTTGATAGCGTTACGAACATGCAGAACTTAGGAGATGGTAATATTATTGCTAAATATATTTTTACGTTAGAAGATCTTGATCAATGGAGAAATTGGTATAAATCGAATAAAGGTTCTTTGGTCAAGGCTCACAAAAGAACTATCAATGAATAGTGTCCAGGTTCAATCTGTCTTGTCCTGAAATAGAGTCCCCAACCCTGGCGCAAGAGTGTCTCTTGTGCCTTTAAAAGTTGAAACCAAATAAGCCTGGCAGATAGCTGGGCTTTACTTATTACGAGGCAATGAGAGTAGATAAGTTGTCTTTGAGTTGCTTCTTAGAGATTGCCATATCGATAATGTTCAAAAGCGATTCCTTTTCCTTAGGTTCCAGTTGATCAATCAGCTTCACTTTTTCCAACAGCGGCAGGTTAACCTCTTCACTCAAATCAGTATTGTCTTTTAATAGCTCCGAGAGTGAAATCTCAAATACATCAGCAATTTTATTAAGGGAAGATAAAGTAGGTTCGACTTTTCCACTCTCCAATCTTGAATACTGCCCCCCTAACTGGCTCAAGTGTTAAGCGATAGCGGTCATTTGGGCTCAAAGAACTAAACATCCTGAAGGACATTTTCAAGAGTGTCCTTCATTTTTTTCTTACCCACGAAAGCGTCAAGGATGGTGAAGATTGTTTTGCGTTCTTCGTCAGAGAGACCATCAATAAGCCTGACTTTTTCCATCACAGTTTTATCGTAAGAATTTACCCCCCCAACTGGCGCAAGTCTTCCAGCCTGGGAAGTAGTGATGGCGAGACTTGTGCCTTTAAAACTCGATTTATCCTGATTACAATTCGCATGAGATAATAATTTCAATTCTGATTTAGCAACTTGCAGAATGAAAATATGAGCATCAAGTACAAAATCAGGGATCAAACGAAGTTACACTTTGTAACATTTGCGGTTGTCTATTGGATTGACGTGTTTTCAAGGAAATCCTATCGAGATATAGTTGTCGATAGCCTGAGATATTGTCAGAAGGAGAAGGGTTTGGAGCTGTATGCGTGGTGTATCATGTCCAATCACGTTCATTTGATCATTGGAACAGAAG
>JAVKCG010000054.1:0-234898 GCA_040222875.1 Cyclobacteriaceae bacterium
CTCTGGTTGGCTTCCCATTTTCCAATAGGCTAACTGCCATCAGTTTAAACTCCTTGTCGTAATGTCTTCTTTCTTTTTTCATGTTCAGTAAATTTAGTTCTGGTAGCTTAACTTACTGTCCGGCATAATGTAGCAGGTTCAATAGCGTCACTTGTGCTCCTTAAACCCCCTTAAACTCGTCCTCGTTTGTGACGAGGATGCCTAAAATACAGCATTTGCAATACGGTTAATTGTCTGAATCGGGATTTTCAAGATTTAAGGATAAACTGGATTATGGTTGTTTAATATTTGCTGAGCATCAAAGTACATAAAGCGAATGTTGAACTTGAGGCACACTTGGGCATAAATACAACTGACTATTGAAATTGATTCTGATTCCAGTTCCATTATTTGGCCTTACAGGCCAACAGCCACTCTGCTCTTGTGGCTGGAGATTATCTGGTCAAGCCAGATAATGACGGTATATCCTAAGGCGCCTCGTTATACAAGGTCAACCCTTTATCAATTTATTTACAGGAGCTTTATTAATTGGACTTTGAAATATGAAAAAGATCACTCTGCCATTCGGTGGTATTAGTGATAAAGGTGCTGCTGAATAGCTACTGTTCACGCTTTTTAGTTCTGAATATCATCCAATACTCTCAGCTAGAATAACTATTTTTAAATAGTGAAGTCTTGTCTGTTATTATGTTTTTATTTAAGCCTGGTCACATTGTGCTTTGGCCAGACGTCGGTGCTTAAACAAGCCCCTACCCTACCCACCAGTGTGCGCATCAACCTCGATGATCCTGGTGCTTTAAAGCGTAATAAAAAGGAATCAAAAAAAGAAGAAAATCAGGAGAAGAAGGAAAAGAAAAAACACCTGAAGGCACTGAATAAAGTGCTGGACAAAAGGCTTGACAGCCTGAACGACGTTACCGCTAAAAACAACCGGCGTAGAAACCTGCGTGAAAGTCTGTTGCGCTTAGAGGAAGAGAACGTAATTGATCTGCAGGGGGCAGATGCCCTAACCAAACACACCCTTGATTCTAATCTGGTAAAGAACGTATTGAGCGACTATGCCAGCGAGTCAACAGACTATCCTGTTGATCAGGCTATTGATAATAGCGGTGTAGATTCATCAATGGTAAAGAGTTATGCCGCCTCCCTGGCCGCACAGCACACAGATTATCCGGTGGATCAAGTGATCAGAAATGGTGTTGATTCCAGCCTGGTGGTAAGTACAGTAAACGCCTATACTGGTAATAATTATACTAAACTGGCCCAATTCACAATCTACAAAGATTCCGTGGGGGTATTGCTTACAAATGATTCCCTAAGAAATGAATTCGTAATGTCACTTGCCGGGGACAACAATTATTATCGGGATGCCCAACTTGCCCAAAATGGAAATCTTGATAGTTTGGCATTTGCAAGAGCATCTGGCGGTATGAGCCCCGAAGACTACTTCATTTCCAAATTCATGACCGATGAGCAGCTAACAGCTTTTCAGGCTGGTAAAATGACCAAAGAAGAACTGATGCCCAGTATGGAGAAATACTTCAGTGAATATGGCATTAATCCTGAACAACTCGATTTCGAAAATCAGCAAGCATTTAACGATAAGGTTGCAGAACTGGCCAAAGCTAAATATGAAGACCATTTTGCCAACAACAATGACGCCTTGGTTAAAGCTAAAACGTCACTAGAGGTGATAAAAAAGAAAAGGTCATTTAAAGATTTCCTTGATTACTTTGTAGATCAGGAAACGGAGCTTCTCAAAGAGAAAAAAATGAAGGAGCGTATCTCGATTGGTGGTTACCTCAGCCTCCAAAGAGGTAAACCCAACCTTTTGGACTTGTCTCCAACTATTGCCTATAGGGCCACAGGCAAGGTGACCGTTGGCTTAGGCGGTATATACCGAAAGTCGTTTGGTAAAAAGAAACAATTCGCCAATTCCCTTTCAGAAAATGTAGTAGGATACAAGGGCTTTGTTGATTACCTCTTTATTATGGGCCTTTATTTTCACATGGAGTTTGAGTCATTGCGAACGAATGTGAGGACAACAGATGACAATATGCGTAAGGAATGGGTTGATGGATATCTGTTTGGTCTTGGACGTGATTTCAGGGTTTATAATTTCCTGGCGGGAAGCGCCCAAATACTTTATAACTTTAATTATCAAAGTGGTAAAACGCCTTATGCCAGCCCCTGGCAATTTAGGTTTGGGTTTAAATATCAGTAAAGGGTTAGCCCATTCTATTAATCCAACTCACTCCTCCAACTGTTTCAGTTTACCCAATATGGTGGTGTTGTCTGGATCATTGGTCAGTGCTTTTTTATAATGTTTGATGGCCTCATCATTCTGACCAATTATCTTATATACATCCCCGAGGTAATAAAATGGCCGCCATCTCTCTGGATATGCTTCGGCCATGAGATTGAACAAGGCCAAAGCTGCGGTTGCATTTCTCTGGCTTAAGTATGACCAGGCCAATGTCCCGGTTTGTGGGCCGAGGTCTTCATGGGATGTTTTTGGGTCTTCATTGTAGCTTTTGAAAAACGCCTCTGCGGCCTCCAAACCCTCATTGTCTATCTGATATTTGAGTTTATCAGCAAACGATGCCATGGCAACTTTCCTGATTATGACCTCAGAAAGGGTGTCTTTGCGTTGCCAGGTTCCCTTAAGATTATTGATGTATATATCACCAGTAACGGTATTTACGGCAATTCCATTGGGATGCATCAGAGAAGCTTCGGAAGCCACACCATCGACCATGTTTTGATAGTTGCTCCCAGCTACTAAAGTATAATCTCCATTTGGACTGATTTTGTAAAGCTTGCTATCCTTGATTTTGGTTAGGTAGAAATTGTCATTGTAATAGGCCAAATGTGCACTGCCCTCGGCACCCCGCACTGTAGTGAAAACTGTGGGTTCGTAATTTTGATCAATGCGGATAATTAAATCATCGCCAAAGTTGGCAACGAACAAGTCGCCGTTTTTATCCTGGGTTATACTGTTGGGGCAATTGAACATTTCACCTTCGGCAATAATCTCCGTTGTTCCATCTTTATCAGTTTTGCTGATGAAATTACCGGGGCAATTGCACACGATTAAGCTACCTTCCTGATCAAATACCATCCCAACGGGGCCATTTAACCCATCCGATACATAGGTACTGACTTCACCAAAGCGGTTAATCTTTGAAATTGAGTGATTCAGAAAATTGGCTTGATAGATGTTTCCCATCTTATCTATGGTAATCCCTGAGGATCCATATAGACCATTAGTTAACAATTCAGTCTTCCCTTCGGGTGATATTTTCCAAAGGCCATCTAAAAAATTGGCCATGTAGATATACCCCAGGGCGTCAACGGCTATTCCGCCAAGTTGGCCCCTTGAGTGGATCACCATATCTGTTTTTAATGTTGAGACAACATCCTGAGGCATGCCTGATTGTGCAAATACCTGAGTTGAAATAGCAATTAACAATATTAAGACCGTAGATTTTTTGAGCATTTTGATAAGGTTTAGTCGTAAATGGTTAACCATGATTTGATTGATTTTGCAACTTCAATTGGCGCATCATGTTGAACAAAATGGCCAGCATTTGGAATAGTCACTATGGTTAGTGGACTATCAATCCAGTCCCATGTGCCATTTAGTCCTTCTTTTGATAAATAAGGGTCATCCAATCCGTGTATTAAAAGCACTGGACATTTGATAGAAGGTATCTCCCTGTTTGATGCAGACTCGGATTCACTTCCAGGATTGGGGAAATTTGCTTTATAGTAATTGAGCATTGCTTTCTTACTGGATCGTTTAAAAGCTTCGATGTAAAAAGGCCTGACTTCAGCTTCATTTACCCAACCACTCAACCATTCATTAGTGAGCGTTTCATGAGCATTTGGTTCAAGAAATTTTGAGGCATAGGTTTTCCCTTCATTGGCACTGGCACTTTTAGCTAGCTCCCTATTCAAGCCATTGGGATGTGGAACGTTGAGCACTACCAGTTTTTCAACTCTTGAAGGATACCAAAAAGTTACATTCCAGGCAATTGCCCCACCCCAGTCATGGCCCATAATAGTCGCCGTTTCAGCGTCGAAATGATCCATTACTGAGATGACATCCTCCATAAGCCTGGACATTTTGTAGTTCTCAACCCCCTCTGGTGCGCTGCTTTTGTTGTAGCCTCTCAGGTCAATTGCCACCACCGTATAGTTTTCCTCTAGTTCCGGAATAATATTCCTCCATGAATACCAATAATCAGGAAAACCATGGAGCAGAATAACCAGCGGCCCCTCACCTGCTGTAACAAAATGAATTTTGACGTTTTTATTAATTGCATAGCCTTCCTTCCAGGTTTGAGGAATCGGTTGACCTACAGCCAAAAAGGAGGTTACAATCAAGAATGGAGTTATTAATTTCATCTTGACAAGTATTGATCAATATGAAATTATTAATGTCTATCCCGATGGGATTAGACAAATTCAGACTAATTGAGCTTCCTGATCGCTAGCTGCCTTTTGATACTGAAGGGGTGTTTGGCCTGTAGTTTTCTTGAATACAGAATTAAAGGTTGCTTTACTGTTGAAGCCTGCATTATAAGCAATGGCTTCTAACGTGAGGTTTTGGTTATGCTTATCGGTTATGGCTTGTTTGAAAGCCTCTATCCTATATTGATTAATCAAATCTGAAAAAGTAGTGGCCATTCTAACATTTATAACCTGAGACAGTTTATGGGTACTTACGCCGAGGGTGGTTGCCACATCTGATAACTTCAATCGAGGATTTAGAAAAACTTTTTCCTCCTCTAGCAACTTGAAAAGTGATTTTTCTATTTCCTTCGATTCATCAGTACTTACTGAAGATTTGGAATACCTAGCCCTCGAATTAAGCTGATTCGCATTACCGATAACCCAATACCCCCAGGTATAAATGATAGCTGCGGAGGAGTAAAGCGTGAATGCCCCAACAGCGAAAATGTACTGGTACTTAAATAATATTAAAGAAATGATATGTGACAAATCGAAGAGTAGATAAAGGCCAAACCCAGCCAATAATACCATTACCCAGTTCTTATTCTTGAAATTTAATTTCTGCTTTAGGAAATCCCTTACCACTAAGAAATAGTAGCAGCCAAAGTGTAGTACTTTGCCTATCTCTATCGCATAAAAACGTAGACTAAATGGCGGATCAGAAGTGTAAATAAGCTTCTCTAACAGTTGCAATTTGAATTCTGGAGCGCTGAGAAGATACGGGATAGACTCCAGGGTAATCACAAGAAATGGGGTGATATGCAAAACAACTTCCCACGGTTTAAATTTTTTCTTTTTCGTAGTGAAATAGTAGAAATAAATGAGTGGGCCAAAAAGAAAGGGCAGGTCGTTTGTGCTAAAAATGAGGTGCGGTATTTGTCGCAACAAGGGGCTCCAATACGCAGCAAACTCTCCAACCCATAATGAGAAAACGAGGATTAAAGCGGCTGTTATTCTTGTTTCGATTCCACGCAACCGTGGATGCACAAATAGAATCACAGCCATAAATACACCCTGTACTGCAGCCAGCAAGGCAATTATGGAATATGGGGTATACATCAGTCAAAGATATTCTTTCGACAGCACATACCCATTCATATAAATAGAACGAAGGTTCTTGAGTTAGAATTGAAGTTATGAGTTGAGTGCGACCCAATAAAAAAAGCCCCAAAAGGGGCTTTTTTTATTTAATATTTTTCAAGTAGTTACTTGACCTTATCTACAATGGCCTTAAAAGCCTCAGGGTTGTTCATAGCTAAATCTGCTAAAACCTTACGGTTTATGTCGATGTTGGCTTCGCTTACTTTGTGCATAAACTGAGAGTAGCTCAAGCCATGCTCCCTTGCCCCTGCGTTGATCCGTTGAATCCACAGTTTTCTAAACTCTCTTTTCTTTGCTTTACGGTCACGGTATGCATACTGCCATCCTTTTTCAATGGTGTTTTTGGCTACCGTCCAAACATTTTTCCGCCTGCCAAAGAATCCTTTGGCATGCTTCATCATTTTTTTTCTTTTCGCCCTTGCGGCTACTACGTTTACTGATCTTGGCATTTTTTTGATTTTTTGATCTTTGGCGCCATTTTATTCATGGACTTATTACCAAACATCGGGTTAAACATTAAACCTTAGATTAATTAATCTAGATATTGAGCAAGTCCTTGATTCTAGGCTCATCCGACTTATGAACAAGTGTCATATGTGTCAGATGACGCTTTTGCTTAGTCTCCTTTTTAGTAAGGATGTGGCTCTTGAAAGCATGCTTTCGCTTGATCTTTCCGGTGCCGGTAATTTTGAACCTCTTCTTTGCTCCAGAGTTGGTCTTTACTTTTGGCATTATTTACTTTTTTGTTGTTTTCGGTGCAAAAATTATACTCATTCTCTTTCCTTCAAGCTTCGGAAGTTGCTCCACTTTAGCATATTCTTCCAATTGCTGAGCAAATTTTAGAAGGAGTATTTCACCCCTTTCTTTAAAAACGATTGTCCTTCCTTTAAAATGAACAAACGCCTTAACCTTAGCTCCACTTTCCAAAAAGTTGATGGCATGCTTTAATTTGAAATTAAAATCATGCTCATCTGTATTCGGCCCAAAGCGAATCTCCTTCACTACCATCTTCTGGGCTTTGGCCTTAATTTCTTTCTGCTTTTTCTTCTGTTCGTACTTAAACTTCGAATAATCAATGATCTTACAAACAGGTGGATCAGCGTTCGGAGAAATTTCTACCAAATCTAGTCCTTCATTATCGGCGAGAACCAGGGCTTCATCCAACGGATAAATGCCTATTTTGATATTCTCCCCAACTAACCTTACATGGTCAGCGGTTATTCTTTTATTAACCTTGTAGGGCTCCTCTACTCTTCCTCTAAAGGGCCTTCTACCACCTTGTCGTTGTTTGATACTAATCCTCCTTTTTTAGTTTCTGAAAAAACAGGTCGCAAATATCGGGATAAAATCAATCAATTAAAAAGCTCATGCAATTAATAGAAGAGCAATTCAGAGAGATTTCTTTATTATAGAAATTTGGCCAAAATGATAATGTACATGCATAATCAGAAGTTGCATCAAAAACCATAGTCGATTTCTTCCATCATAGTATTTCAATACCCATAGGGCATTGTTTCCGGTCATTCTAATCACAATATCCTCAACAGTGGACCAAGCAGGTTTTTTCGAAAGATAGTCATCTGATAAGTCTTCAATACGATCTAATGTATTTTGACGTACCCTCTCCTTATATTGAACCAGGGCTGAATAGTCGATATTATCACTCAGCTCCTGAACTTCGGTATATGTCATACCTGTACCGACAACCGCCCTTGGGGTTTTCATTTTAGCATACCATTGCTCCTTTTCATAGATTTCTTCTTCTTCCAAAACGAATGAGCTAAGGCCAATGTCTTGACCCCTCAGGATATGCCAAATTTGCCAGATAATAGGGTTACCATGTGATGGGGATTTTCTGATTTGATTTTCAGTAAAATTCTTTAGGTACATCGGAATTACCATATCATGGATATCATGAAATTTGGGGAGGAATGCTTCTTTCCACGTCATCTTTCAAAACTAAGCATTCATTCAAACTTGAATAAGCATGAAATAACAGAATTCTCGTAACAAAGCCGTCTGTCAAACTAAAATATAGTATTATTGCAATGCATTGTATAACAATGTATGATTAAAAAACAGCAAATTGCATTTATGGAGGCTGACCTGGCAAGGCGAGGCCTTATTTACACTCCCCTGAGAGAAGAACTGTTGGATCACATTTGCATTGGGGTTGAAGGTCGCATGAGCAAGGGGATGACTTTCATGGATGCTTATCTAGAGGCACTGCAGGAATTTGACGGTTTTGCCCCTACCCAAATCCAATCGGAGACTGTACATAATTTAAAAAACATTACGATGGTCAGAAATTACCTCCTTGTTGGGCTCCGCAATTTATTTCGACAAAAAGCCTTTTTCATCATTAACCTTTTTGGCCTTACTCTAAGTTTCGTCTGTGTCTTTCTGATTTATAGATATGTGCAATATGAAATGACTTATGATCAGCATATTGATAAAAAGGATAGAATTTACAGGTTGGTCACCAACAGAGAGGTTGATAGTGGTGACATTCGGGAATCTGCCTTTACGGGAGCGCCGTGGGGGCCAGCACTAATGCAGGATTACCCGGAAGTAGAGGATATTGTTCGTTTCATGAAGTATCGGTTGAGTATTTTAATCAGTTATGATGAGGCTGATAAAAAGTTTCTTGAGGATCATTTGGTTTGGGCTGATGCCAGTGTTTTCAAATTTTTTGATCTCCAACTCATTAAGGGTAACCCACAAACAGCACTTTCTGAACCCAGTTCAATTGTAATAAACCAGAGTACAGCCATTAAATATTTCGGAAATACCGACCCAATAGGGAAGACTCTAATTTATGAAGGTGAGCACAACTTAACAATCACTGGAGTGATGGCCGACATGCCCCAGAACTCACATTTTTATGCTGATATGTTGGGGTCTTTCAATACCCTGGGAACAGCCTTTTGGAATATCGTAGAGAATTGGACCATTCTCTACTATTACACCTATTTGCTGTTACCGGAGGACTATAATGCTGAAAAGCTCTCAGCTAAGCTACCGGGATTCTTTCAAAAGTATCTGGGTGAAAGAGCTCAGTTGTTCGAAGGGAAACTTCAGCCACTTCCCAGCATCTATCTTACTTCTCACCGTGTAGGAGAATTGAAAGCCAATGCGAAATTAAACCAGCTGTATTTGCTTTCATTAATTGCGCTATTCATTGTTTTATTGGCCCTGGCCAATTTTATCAACCTTACTACCGCCAGGGCAATGCAACGGGCTAAAGAAGTTGGAATTCGCAAGGTAATGGGTGGGTTAAAATCTGACCTATTTCTGCAATTTTTACTGGAAGCCCTTTTTATGATTGTGCTATCAGCGCTCATTGCATTAGCTGCGGCTTACCTACTTCTCCCCTATTACCAGGTGTTCACTGAGCGGCCACTCTCATTTATAGCAGACACCTGGTATTTTGAAGTG
Source organism: Cyclobacteriaceae bacterium (assembly GCA_040222875.1). GTDB lineage: Bacteria > Bacteroidota > Bacteroidia > Cytophagales > Cyclobacteriaceae > JAJCYL01. The sequence continues at coordinate 9,058 of JAVKCG010000054.1, forward strand.
GTCTATCTAATGTTATTCATTATCGCTGCTGGATTGGCTTCAGGGATATACCCAAGTCTCGTTCTGTCAAAGCTGAATACTACCGCTGCATTAAAGGGGGCTAACAAAAGCTCCAGATCTGGCACTATATTAAGAGAAGGCTTGATCGTTTTCCAGTTCTCTATTTGCATCGCACTTATAGCTGCCACCTTGCAGGTAAATGATCAACTGAAATTTATTAATGCCAAAGATTTGGGTTTCAATAAAGATGGGGTGGTATTGTTACCCATTTACAGTTCTGGTGCAATTACCTACGAGAAGACCGACTTTCTTAGGCGACAATTGAACCAAATTCCCGGGGTCAACCATACCACTGTAAACTCACATAAACTTGTTGGAGACCAGCCCTATGGTGCAGGTTACATTTTTAAGTTGCCACAACAACCTGCCGATACTTTTCCTATGGGCAGACTACATATTGATAGAGAGTTTGTCGATACATATGATATCCAGCTATTAGCGGGGAGAAATTATGATCCATCGTTCAGTACGGACACAGCTGCTTTCATCATTAATGAAGAGGCCGTAAAAACGATTGGTTTAGAAAGATCCGTGGATGCGATCGGCGCTGAAATTTCATATTACAGTCAAAATGAAAATGGCAATTACCTAAGGACAGGCAAAGTGATGGGGGTTGTGAAAAATTTCAACTTTAAAAGTCTTCATTTCGCCATAGAACCTATGGTGATGGATATACAGCCTGATCGGTCTCATTTTGTTGCGTGTAACATCTCATCTGCCAACATCTCTCAAACGCTGAAAGCAATTGAAGAAAACTGGTCAGTTATTTGGCCTGAAGCCCCATTTACATATTCATTTATGGATTCACATTTTGATGAACTCTATGAAGCAGAGCTAAATATCGCCAGGTTATTTTCCGTTTTTGCTGGTCTATCTATTGCAATTGCATGCCTGGGGCTTGTGGGCCTTGCCTCGTACATCACAAGTAGAAGAATAAAGGAAATCGGAATAAGGAAAGTTTTGGGTGCTTCCAGTCAGCATATTCTTGGTCTACTTCTTAAATCATTTGTTGCATTGTTGATACTTGGTTTTACAATCGGCTCTCCTATAACCTATTACCTACTTGAGCAATGGCTGAACGATTTCGTTTATCGATCAGAATTGGGGCTAATGAATTTCCTTTTAGCCGCCACATTGACCCTAGTTCTTACATTAGTTTCGGTTGGGTTTATTACGATTAAAGCTGCAATGAGCAACCCTGTTAAATCACTTAGATTCGAATAGCATGTCTACTTATTCCCCGCAATTATTAAAAGGAACTTTCCAAACAATCATTCTTAAGCTGCTTACACAGCACAAGAAAATGTATGGGTACGAAATCACTCAAATGGTGAAGCAATTGTCGGAAGGGAGTATAAACGTGAGCGAGGGTTCCCTTTACCCGATCCTTCACAAAATGGAGGAGGAAGGACTGGTGAAAACTGAAAAAGTCAATATTGGTAACAGGGTTAGGAAATACTACGCCATCACTAAACCCGGAGCAAGTGTCTGTTCAGAAAAGATTGAGGAGTTCTCGCAATTTGTCAAAACAATGGCAACAATTTTAGATCCTGCCATTCTGAGCAAGTAATCATAATTCAGTGATTTCAGCTACGATAAAAGTACTTCCACCAATAAAAATCATATCGTTGTTATTGGCATTGGATTTAGCACTTGCAATAGCCTGATTCACGTCTGGATAGGATTCCCCTTTCAAACCAAAATTGGAAGCTTTTTCAGCTAATTCAGACGCATCAAGGGCTCTGGGTATTTTAGCCTGAGTAAAGTAATAATGAGCTGATTTTGGCAACAAAGTTAAAATGTCATCAATTTTCTTGTCGTTCACGGTTCCATACACAAAATGCAATCTATTATGAGCGGTTTTGATGATTTGATCGACTATAGCTCTTATGCCATCCGTGTTATGGCATACGTCGCATATTGTTAATGGTGAATCAGAAAGAATTTGCCACCTTCCTTTTAGGCCGGTTAACTGCTGGACAGAAGCAAAGCCTTGCTGCACAGCAGCATCATTGATTTGCCATCCCGCTTTTATTAGCTCCTCAATTACACCGATGATGCCTGGGATATTTTTCAAATAATATGTACTAAGAATTGATAGTTGCAGCTCTGTATTGATCAGTGAACCGCTCAATAATTTTACTTTTCTGTTATTCTGAAATTCAATTTTAATCGCGGTGGCAAACGTTATCGGTGCATTCATGTTTGAGGCCTTTTCTATGAATGCACTTTCTAAAATGCCATGATCATCCCCGATAACCACTGGAACTCCTGATTTTATAATACCGGCTTTTTCCAATGCTATTTCGGCCAGCGATTCACCAAGAAATTGCTGATGGTCCAAGCCAATTTGAGTTATCAGGCAAACTTCGGGTGTAATAATGTTTGTCGAGTCAAGACGCCCACCCATGCCAACTTCGATAATTGCAATATCCACTTTGTGCTTAGCAAAATGGTCAAAAGCCATGGCCACAGTGGTTTCGAAAAAAGAGGGCTTAATTTTCTCAAGTAACTCCCGGTTTTCAATTACGAAATCGACTACGAATTTTTTATCAATTTCAATCCCATCAATTCTGATGCGTTCTGTGAATGACTTGAGGTGCGGGGAAGTGTAGAGACCCGTTTTGTACCCCGCAGATTGCAATACAGCGGACAATGTATGTGCTGATGTGCCCTTGCCATTGGTGCCGGCGATATGTACTGACTTAAATTTTTTATGTGGATTGCCCAGTGCGGTACAAAAGGCTATCGTTCTTGAAAGGTCTTTATTGTATGCGGCAGCGCCGACTTTTTGAAACATCGGCAAGCTATTGTAGAGGTAATCAATAGCCTGCAGGTAGGTCATCAGTCAGATTAATTGGATTTAATGATAAAGGTGATTCTTCCAGTGGATGAATTCGGGGCATCGGAACCATCAATTTTGCGAAATGTTAGTTTCTCTACTTCTGCTCTATAAATTTTTTCCACTTCTTGCGAGACAGTGGAGGTTACAAGAGACAAACCAATGATGATGCCCTCATCATCTACCGTTATTTTATAAACGATTTTTCCAGCTTCGTTGGAATTGTCTTTAGGTCGTGGGAGCTCATCCCAGGCCCAACCTGCCATGTCAAGACCAGCGCCACCGCTACCTGCACCCGGAGTTCCGTACAGGGCCCTAGCATCTGGTTCTCCCTCTGGGTCGCCCTGATCACCAACTGCATTGTCATCATCACCCTGATTATTTCCACCTGGTGCATTGTCCGTTAGATTCTTTTTCGGCATTGTTGCCTCCGGGACCACCTGCTTTTCTTCCTCAATTGGCTCCTCAGCAGGTCTCTCTTCTTCTAGTATTTCTTCTACAACATCGGGGCTTGTGCTGTCTTCAAAACCTTCATCTGGCACCGTCTCACTGGGAGCCTCAACAGGGTCGGTTTCTTGAATTTCTTCGATTTCTTCAACTGCCTCCTCCACTTCATTTTCAGTCACTTCCTCAACCGGTTCCTCAGTCTCTTGGGGGGCTGGAGGTGCTTGCCTTTGAACATTCCCAGAACCTCTGGCGTCTATTCCGAAATTCAATTCTATCCCATACTCAGGAATTGGGGGAAACGGTTCTTTCCAGGCCAGTAAAAAGAAAAACAAGATCAACAGGGCACTATGTATTCCAATCGAGAAATACAGTCCTTTGCGTTGATTCTTTTTTTCTTTTTGAGACTCCATCAATTCGGTTTTGTAGCTATGGAAACTTTTGCCTCAAGACTTGTAGCTATACCGGCCACGAACACCAAATGGTCAACGGGTACTGACTTATCAACATGCAGCACAACCACTCCTTCCTTCCCTGCCAATTCATTTTTTAAAGTCATTTCAACCCTCCCTCTGGAAACCAGTTGATCATTCACGTAATATTTCAAATCGTCAGTGATAGTTACAGTAACTCTTTGTAATACTATCGTTGAGCTTTTGCTAGTTGGTAGGTTCACCGGTAATCCGGATGGCGTAATAAACGAAGATGTAAGCATAAAGAATATCAATAACAGAAAAATAATGTCTGTCATAGACGACATGCTAAATGCTGTTTCTATTTTATTCTTCGATCTTAAATTCATGACTCTGGTTCTTGAAGAACGTCAAGGAAGTCAATCGAGTTATACTCCATCTGATGGATAATTTTCTGGACCCTTGCCACAAGGTAGTTGTAACCGAGATAGGCCAGTATTCCAACGAAAAGGCCTGCTGCGGTGGTCACCATTGCCTCATAAATTCCACTTGAAAGAAGTTTAGGGCTCACAGAACCTTCCTCCTGGGCAATGGCTATGAAAGCCTGTATCATGCCCAGTACCGTTCCTAAAAACCCAAGCATGGGTGCGGCACCAGAAATGGTAGCCAGAATGTTGAGGTTTTTTTCCAATCTATAAATCTCAATTTTCCCGATGTTCTCAATGGACGTTTCTATGTTTTTGAGAGGGCTGCCAATCCTGCTTAACCCCTTTTCAATCATTTTGGCAATTGGGCTGTCTGTTTCAGAGCAAATCATCTTTGCCCCATTAATGTCACCTTGAATTACCCTGTTCCTGATTTTCTCTTTGAAGTCATCAGGGGTTTTTGAGGCCTGCTTAATAGTGAGCAAGCGCTCAACAAAAATGTAGACCGCTGCTATTGAAAGCAACAACAGGGGGACCATCATGTAGCCACCCTGCATTAATAAATCTAAAACGGAGATGGTTTCATCTCCGTTTTGAACTACTTCCTGAGTAGTTGGTACCTGTAAAATCAACATGTTTCGATTCTAATACTTTAATGCCCAAATATCTTCACCGTATTGTCCTTTGAGTTGATCTGTGGCACTTACTGCCTCTGCTCTTGTCGCATAATCTGCAACACTCACTCTGTAATACCTGCGCTCACCAAATGGGCTGATTATCTTAATTGATGCGCCGTTAGCTGCAAGTTCCTTGCCAAGATCCTGAGCCATGTCTCCATCAACAAAACTTGCAACAACAATGTAGTAACGGTTGCTTGCAGATGTTATTGCGGCCACCTGACCGGGAGTACCTGTGTTGGTATTCACAGGTCTGTTTGCCTGGGGTTTCGGAGTTGTTTGCTGATTATTAGAAGGTGTAGGTCTGTTGTTTGCAGGTTGTTGTGCAGCAGGTTGTTGTGCAGCCGGTTGTTGAGCCGCAGGTTGTTGTTCCTGCTCATTCGCAGGTGCTGCCTCTTGCTCAGTTGCTGTACTTGCGTCATCAGATGATGTATCTTCTGCACCAGCCACAACTTCTCCTTCATTTTCTGTTGCTTCTCCCTCTTCTTCAGCAGCAGCTGGTGTTTCAGCTGTTGCAATGGTCTCGTCACCGCTTTGATTGCTCATGTATAAAAATGCAAAAGCAACAATTACGGCTGAAACCAGTCCGATAACGATGATACGTGTGAACCCCTTAGCCGTCCCTGCTTCTTTCGCCGAACCTTCATCCTCGTATGCCGGATCAGCTGAAATACTTCCCAAGACTTCTGTTTCCTTCTCTGAATCAACTGCTGTTGGATCATCGCTGTCTTCGGCCATGTCATCTGCCGTAATTTCAGAAATAAATTTCTCTACCTCATCTAATTCTTCGTCAATTGTTTCTTTCTGTAATTCTTCTTCAATTGGAGCTTCGTCCTTAGCTTCCGTTTTGGCTGGTTCATCCAAATCCATTTCAACGCCTGACGTATCATCTCCTATGTCGCTTAGAGATTCGCCGCTGTCGTCATCTGAAACATCAGCTATTGCCTCTTCTTCCAATTCAACCTCTTCATCAGAAATGTCGGAGATATCACCAAGGTCATCATCTGATTCATTCAGAAGATCCGCAATTTCATTTTCGACATTTTCAAGATCAGCTTCATCAAACTCACTCTCATCTATGTCCTCCAGCTCATCAAATTCCAAATCGGGTAAACCGAAATCCTCCTCTGAGTTCTGAACATCCTTGTTTTCTTCGTTTTCTTTCTTTGCCATAGACTAAGTTTTTTAATGGACCAATGCTTGTAATGCTGATTGCAATAGTGTTGCTAACCTATTAGAAGTGGTCAATAAACCTTTGATTAAGCAAATAAACAAAATTTTATCAGCATTTTCATTATTTCAAACTTGCAGAAAAGGTAATTGTTAAAATTAACAAACACAAGAATATCAATGAGTTATGGTAATTGACCTCTTTTTATACTTTAATATAATTGTGGTGGATCTAAGCTTGAATAAATGCTAATTGGCTGATTCTAAAATGAATAGCTAAACCCTGCATGAAGCATGAAGGGGCGCACCTGGTAAAACAACAGTCTCTTATATTCATTACCTATGATGTTATTGAGCTGAATAAAACTGTGAAGTTGTTCATTGATGCTATAATCCAAATTAAGGTTAAGGTCAACTCCAGCGGCTAACTCGATAGTTTCAAAATTGTTTGAATCAAGCACTTTTATTCCAGAAATGATGGTTGAACCAAAAGCAACATTCAGTTTATCAATAATCTCCTTAGACGCATTGAAATTAAAGATCAATTCAGGCCGATGGTAGGCTTCATCAAAATCGTTTGTGCCGTAGCCAAAGTAATCCAATCTTGTGTTTAATGTAAAGTCCCCAGGAAGGCTTACCATTAGTTGGGTAAACAAATTGAGCCTGTCTGCTTTTTCATCATAGATTGGCTGGAATGTCCGATCCACATTATTTGGGGAGTTTATTAGATAGTTGAGGTTTTCATATGTAGCAAATGCACCTCCAACCTTGATTCCAACATGCTGACCGATCGATCCTGTTATAGAACTATTAAATTCGAATTGTTTGTTTGCATGAACTAAAGGCACTTGTGGGCTTAGAAATTTAATATCCATAACCAACTTATCCAGGGTTCTGGCCTCAAGGTCGCCGGTAATACCTGCTTCGATTGCCCATTTATTCGACAGCTTGTAAAAGGCCTCTATATGAGGGTACAAATTAAAATCACTGGCATTCGCAATGGTGTCATTGGCAAAAGCCAAATTAGCCCCTCCTAAAATTGATAATTCTCCTAGTTGATATCTTATACCAGGTTGAAACCTCGTCAAGTTTCGGTTTTGATCATTACCATCCTCATAGGTTGTGAGTAGTGAATTAGCATTTATGATCAGTTGAATGTTGTCTGTTAAACTAGAGGCACTTTCAAGGGAAAGGTTAAATCCGTTTTCAGATGCCTCAAAATCATCAGATAAATTATAGTAATTCGCCCCAACATTATATTGTACTTTACCACTATCGTCATTGTCCCTTAGGCTCAGTGCTACACCTAATCGATTATATCTCTGGCTTGCCACCTCAAAATCTTCAGGCGTCAAAGAAGGGTTGTATCCATAAAACTTTCTGGCGTATGAATTAAAGTCCAGGTTAGCTGAAAAAACTGCTTTCTTACCCGAAAAGCGACCATATAAGGAAGCCTCATTATCACTCGAGGCGCTCTCTTTTCCATTAACCGGACCTTTGCCAAATGATAAATGCCTGAAACTTAACCCGGCTGCTACATTTTGATTGCTAGTATTTAACGACAGCTCTCCAAGGGGCGAGTTTAGGTTACCATACCCCAGTTTCACATAGTTTTTGTAATCATCTCCGGTATCCAGCGTTGGTAACTGCTGTACTTTAATTTGCGGCTGATAGAATGAGCCGTTGTATTCGTAATTAGTGAAGTCATAGGTTTGTGGAACAGCCTGCTTATCAATAATTGAAGGCGGAACTTTATCAAAAAAACGATTGGCTTGCGGTAAAACCACCTCCCGGTCTTTTTCAATTATTACCTCAGCACTTTCTATTTCACCACTCTCAGCCCATTCATCCTGGCCAAACACCAATGTGCTTATCAGCATGAGTGTAACACTCAATGATTGACGCAATCTTGATAGATATAATATTTTCAACATTAATTTCTGTTTTGAGTTGAATCCTGACCTGCTGAATCCAAATTGTTCCCCAACACCTTATCCTCCATCTCCTGCACCGTCAGTAGTTTTTCAGCAGCCTGGTTTTGAATTGTTGCAATAGGCGAATTCTCAACAATAGAATTTAAGGTTGCCTTTGCCTGGAACAATTCTTCCAGTGCGATGTAGTTATCAGCTATGAGCAAAAATGACCTGCCAAGCCATAATTCATAGGTGGAGTAATTCTTATTAAACTCGAACAAGTGAAGGTTTGAGTCCTGAAATTTTTCTTGTTTGTTCAGGGCTAATCCAATTAGATATGAAGCTTCGGCGGCATTTTCATCAGAAGCCAGGCCAATAGTAGTATTCAGGAATGCGCCAGCTTTATCAAATTGGCGCTTTTGAATATGTGCCTTTCCAATAAACAAATTAGCGACTGCCCTACCCTGGGTCGACACCTGATCATCTGATAAAATTTCATTAGCTGTAACGATTACAGAATCGAATTTTGCAGTATGAAAATAGGCCTTGAGTAGTCCTTCCCGGGCATTATAAGCCTCCCTTCTGTTTTTTGAAATAGCGAGTAGTTGCTTGTAACTTTTAATTGAGTTTTTGAAGTTCTTCTGATCTAACTCCAGCGATGCCAACCTTAACACCGCCCTATTGAAGTAAGTGATCTGAGGATATTCTAATACCTGATTGAAGTAATCTAATGCAGCAACTGGCTGCTCTGATCGATAGTAACTATCGGCAATAAAGTACAACACATCGCCTTTGTTACTACTCTCCGGATATTGGGCAAGATATGCGTTTAGCTTCTGGATAGCTCCAGTATAATCCTGACTGAAATACCTAGTTTTTGCAGCTTCGAATTCGATACTCTCCAACGAACCATCTTCTGGATTAGCCTGTCTGTATTTTTCAATATAAGCATCAACATCCAAGCCGTTGTCTAACAGAACAGCCACCTCCTGTAACCCAAGCAATGCACTATTTGCCAGCTCATGGCTTGGGAAATTGTCAAGAACAAATTGGTAGTCTATAGCCGTATTTTGGTAATTCTGTACATTGAAGCTACTCAATGCCCTTTTAACATATGCCGATGGCATTAATGGGCTGTTCGGAAATCTATTGATTACGAACGTGAACTCACTAATTGCATCAGCGAAGTTTCCATTTTCAAAATCAAGCTGGGCCAACTGATATGCCGCCCTTTCCATCAAATTAGATTGGGGGAACTTCTCAATTACCATTCTAAAATTGCTTTTTGCTTCGGAATTGTTGTTTGCAAAACCGTGGCTTAAGCCTAACTGCAGATGAATGTAGGCCATATCCCGACTACCCGAAGCCAGTGCTTTCTCATAATTAGAAATAGCAGTAGGGTAACTTTTTTCAACAAAATAGCAATCAGCCAGCCTTACCAATGCATCCAGGTATTGCTGTTTATTGGGAGCTCTTTCAAGTGCTTTTGTGTATTCTGCAAACTGAAATTTAGCCCTTTCATACACCTTAGTGTTGTAATATGCATAACCCAGTCCATACCGGGCCTTGATATAAAATGGTGAGCTTCGATAAGCTGTGTTAAAAACAATTCTACTATATGCGCTTATGGCTTCGGGCCACTTCTTACCGATTGAGTAGGCCTCACCATTCCAATAATAAGCCTCGATTGCCTTGCCCTGATCTACCTGAGTGGTCAGGGATTTATTGAAAAATTCTATACTCCGTTGAAACCGTCTGTCATTAAATAGTTGAGCTCCCTTTAACAAGGTAACATGTTGGTAGGTTCTTCGAAGGCTCTCGCTTTTCTGGTTAAGCGATTCAATGTAATTGATCGCCAGGTCATAATTATTCGTTTTAAGAAAGGCATCACTTAACAGGTCATTGGCTTTTGGCCTAAAATCAGATTGTGGGTATGTCTCAATAAAGTTTTGGAGCGTAGCAATCGAAGCAGCAAATTGTTCCTGTTCATACTCCAGTTGCCCCTTTCTAAAAAGGGCCTCTTCAGCAATTGACTCGTTGAAATCAAGCCTTGATGCTTCTTCGAAGGCATTTAGTGCAAACTGCTTTTCATCAGTTTGGGTGTATAATAACCCGAGGTAATAGGAGGCATATTGACCTAATGTGTCGGTTGCCAAACCAGCATTCTTAAAAGCTTCAATGGCCTTTTGATTCTTACCAACTTTATAATTGCTATAGCCGTCATGGTAGTAAACTGAGGGTGTCATCTTCCTCCGCGAATTCTTTATTGCCTTATCATAGAGATCAGCCGCCTTTTGATACTCATTCAGATTATAGTGTGACTCTGCTGTAAGCAAAACGACTTGTCCATTTCCACTCTGGAGGTATGGCTTGGAATAGTTAATCAATTCTTTAAACTGCTTAGAGTTATAGTAAGCTGTGGTAATTAATTCAGGCACCAGGTCTTTGTATTTTGGGTTTTTCTCGGCCTTCTCTAGGTTTTCAATAGCCGAATTGAAATCACTTTGCTCAATCTGAATAAAGCCAGCATAATAGCCAGCATCCTCATAAAACTCGTTTCGAACCTGTGCAGCCCTCAAAAGGTTGTTGAGTGCATTTTGTTTATCCCGATTTTGAAATTGGCTATATCCCAACTTGAAATACCCTTCCATTGAGCTACTAAAATCCAGGGCGGCCATAGTTACCTTCCCAAATGATGCAGCTGCCTTTTTGTAATCCCCTACCCCAAAATAGTATTTGCCCAAATCAAAATAAGCAGTCAATGTTTTCGGGTGACCGCTGTTCGAAGCAATGAAATTATTCATCAACACCTCGCCATCCTTTTCATCATTGCTAATAGCATTGAGGGCTACGTAATAGGTAGCTGATGAGGCAAGCTGCCCATCCGGTGATCGGTCCAGGTATTTCTCAAATACAGCCCTTGAAGCTTGAAACAATCCTTTATTGTGTAAATCCAAAGCTCTTGAAAACAACAATTCTCCTTTATTTTCGGGGAGTGTATTTTGGCTAAAAGATTGAAAAAAAATAAAGAATAATACGGCTGCGGATATGCTCTTTCTCAACTTGATGATAAGTCCTCTTTTTTGTCTATAACCTTATTTATGGCTGATTATTGTCATCAGGTTTAACTCAAAATATTAAACCAATCAGGCAATTCATCAAAAGTAATAAAACGGAATTACGATTAGATCGATACCCCTGTTTTACAGCAATGGTTCATCACTTCAAAACGTGTTTTAGAATGTACTTTTGCTACCTTTAATTGGAAACGAAATTTAGGGCTACAAGATATGGGAAGTGCAAATGTGAGGTTAGTTACTAACCAAAAAGATTTAAACCATTTTACAAGACACTTGCTTAAAGATGTGCATGCAATGGAGCACATGCTTGAACAAGGCTGGTTTGATGACACAACAATGCACATTGGTGCAGAACAGGAAATTTGCCTAGTTGATCAGCATCACAAGCCTGCACCAAAATCCATGCAGCTTTTAAAAACACTTCAGGATAAAGGGTTTACAACTGAGCTGGCACAATTCAATATAGAAGCTAATCTGGACCCACTTGAATTTCACACAGACTGCTTTAGCAAACTTGAAAAACAAATAAATGACCGCCTTGATGATCTTGCTGAGGCTGCAAAAAAAGAAAAAGTTGATTTTGTCTTAACGGGAATCTTACCCACAATCCGCCAGTTTGATCTGGAAGAGGAGAACTTAACTCCACTCAAGCGATATGATGCGCTGATTAAAGCCATCAACAAGTTAAGAGGCAAAATGTATGAAGTGCGCATAGTTGGCATGGACGAACTACATATGAAGTACGATTCTGCCATGATCGAGTCATGCAACACCTCATTTCAGGTACATCTCCAGGTGACGCCTGATGAATTCGTGGATAAATACAATATTTCACAGGTAATCACTGCCCCAGTTCTTTCATTGGCTACTAACTCACCAATGCTGTTTGGCAAACGGCTATGGAGCGAAACAAGAGTGGCCTTGTTTCAACAGTCGGTTGATACCAGGGTGACTAGCGAACACATTCGAGATCGGAGCCCCAGAGTAACGTTTGGCAATTCATGGTTAAAAAATTCCATTGTGGATATGTACAAAGAGGATGTGACCCGGTTTAGGGTAATGCTTATGGCCGATTCAGATGAAGAAGCGATGGACTTGATTAGTCAGGGAGTTACGCCAAAACTGAGCTCATTAATGATCCATAATTCAACAGTTTATCGATGGAACCGACCTTGCTACGGAGTAAGTCCCAATGGAAAGCCTCACCTAAGAATTGAAAATAGGGTACTGCCCTCTGGCCCATCCACAATTGATGAAGTGGCGAACGCTGCTTTTTGGATTGGGATGATGAACGCCTTCGGTGACCATTACCCCGATTTAACATCACAGTTTGAGTTTGACCACGCTAAGGGCAATTTCGTTGCTGCCGCCAGAAATGGCATGGAGACAGCTTTTAAATGGGCTAAAGGAAAAAAGGTTGGGGCATCAGAGTTGATTAAAGAAGAATTGATCCCCATTGCCAGGGAAGGGCTTGAAAAAGCGAAGATTCATAAAAAGGATATTGATAGGTATTTAGATGTAATTGCCGCCAGAAATGAAACCAGTCAAACTGGTACACGCTGGATTGTCGACTCCCAGATTAACCTGATGAAAGAAGGTACCAGAGAGGAAGCTACGATTGCCCTAACAGCTGCAATGGCCAGGAATCAAAAAACCAAAAAACCCATTCATGAATGGGAACTTGCCACTTTGGAGTCCATGGATGAATGGTCCCCTCACAGTATGCTGGTTGAAGAATTTATGACCACTGATGTCTTCACTGTTCATGAAGATGACATTCCTGAGCTGGTAGCAGATATCATGGACTGGAGAAGCCTGAAGCATTTGCCGGTGGAAGATGTAAAAGGCAGGTTGACCGGGTTAATCTCTTATAAAAATCTACTTGGCTACTTCAGTAAAAAAACAAAGGTGAAGAATGATGAAGATTTTTCTATAGAACAGATAATGATCAAAGACCCATTAGTGATCAGCCCTGAGGCAACGGTGATTGATGCACTTCGCCTTATGAAACGAAATAAAGTTGATTGCCTGCCAGTGGTAATTAACAAGAAGCTTGTCGGGGTCATTACTGAGGCCAACTTTTTAAATATTACTGCAACTATTCTCAACAACATTGCGAAGAGAGACAGTGTCACTAGCAGTTAATTTCGCTCTTTAAAAATTCATATATGACATTACGAATCAAATCAGTGAAGGCCGAATTGGTGAATTTAGGCCTTACAAGACCATACTCAATCGCTTACAAAACCGTCGACAGTGTGTCAAATGTTATTGTAACCGTTGAGGCTGAAAATGGACTTTATGGAATGGGTGCGGCCAACCCAAGTAAATATGTAGTGGAGGAAGACAATGAGGATGTTATAAAGCAACTGACCGAAGACAGGTTATCCATTTTTGTTGGAAATGACCTCACGAAATTTTTTGAGGTGATCTATGATGTCCACATGAAGTTTACTTCTGTTGGTGCTCAAGTTGCTCTTGAAATCGCCTTGCATGACCTTTTCACAAAACACCTCGGAATTCCATTGGTCGATTTCTATGGCCAGAAAGTAAAAGAGCTACCTACATCCGTTACAATTGGTATAAAGAACGTTGAGGAAACCATTGAGGAGGCCAACGAATACATCGGAAACGGTTTTAAGAATTTAAAGGTGAAGCTGGGGAAGGAAATTGAGGAGGATACCGAACGGATTCACAAGCTATATGAAGCTATCCCTGAAGATGTAAAAATCAGGATTGATGCCAATCAGGGATGGAGCGTGAATGACACAATCAACTTTCAGGTGGATACGCTTGGATTAGATATAGAACTTATTGAGCAACCGCTTAAGCAAAATGATATCGAAAGTTTAAGAACCCTTCCTGGCGACCTAAAAAGCATTATCGCTGCTGATGAATCCCTGATAACACCAAAAGACGCACTCAAGTTAGTTGCACCACCTTATGCTGCTGGAATATTCAACATCAAGTTGATGAAATGTGCTGGCATTAGCAAAGCAAAGGAGATAGCTGTCATTGCCGAAAATGCAGGCATTGACCTCATGTGGGGTTGCAATGATGAAAGCATCATTAGCATTACCGCAGCTTTACATACTGCCTTTTCATGCCCCAATACAAAATACATCGACCTTGACGGAAGCCTTGACCTCTCGACTGATGTAGTTTCTGGAGGCTTTATTCTTGAAAACGGCATGATGCGGGTCAATAACAAACCGGGGTTAGGCGTTGAAAGGTTGTAGCCTTTAATCAGCTTTATTAATGGATGTAGCTCATGAATCAAGACAAAATCATGGTTGGTAAGCCTTTAGGGCTGATTCCAGGCTATCAATTTTTGACTCTAATTCTAAATTAATATTACTCAAATCATAAGAATCTCGAAGGGCATCCTGATACATTGTATTACATGCTTCTAAGTTCTTAATCATATCATTACCAACTATTTGAACACGAATCGAAATAATTACCAATAAAACCGAAAGTACCCCAATTGTGATATTCTTTTTCATGATTTTATTTTAATACTCATTCGTAAAACGAATTATAGGTTCGGCATAACCTCATTTCTAATGCACCTCTAAAAATTCATCTGGTTCTTGCTGGTAGATTTCATATTTAACATCCTCCAGCGCCAACTCGTAATATTCCTGTGCTTTTTCACTATTGTTATTCAGGAGGCTCAATCTTGCAAGGCCGCAAAGAGCCAGGTTTTTCAGGTTATCAGTCTCTTCATTGATGCTTCCTTCGGCAATCGCCAAAGCTTCATTAAACAACGTCTCTGCTAACTCATACTGATATTTGCTCTCGGCCACCCTACCCTGAAAAACGGCATAGGCTGTCCGGTAATAAGGATGTTCACTCTCATCCAAATTCACCAACCATTTTTCAGCCTCATTATATCGTTCTAAAAAAATATTGGTCTCTATGTAGTTAGAGAGAAAAAAGAGGTTGCCAGGATATTCGTTTGCCAAAAACCTGACATACGGGAGTGCCGCAATTGGTTTCATTTCATAACGTAGCAAAATATGCGACAAATAATGTGCAGCCTCTGCCTTGGCAAATTCTGATTGATCAAATGCCAACTTCATTAGCCTCAAACCTTCTTTCTTGTCACCGCTTTTGAATACCCAAATTATCGTTTTATAGATAGGGTATATCTCAGGGTATTTTTCACGATAGTAACTGTAGAGCCCTGAGGAAAAATAAAATTCCGGGTACTCCTCCATCAACTTAAAGCCTTCTTTGAAATAATTATAGGCCTTCTTTGCTTCACCGGCTGCTTTGAAAAACTGGCCCTCCCTTGAGTGGCCCAGTGCCAGGATGGAATGAGATACCATATCAATGTATTTGATATCAAACGCATCGGGTTCTTCTTCTAACAAAACGTGGCATTTACTGATAGATTCATCTAACAGCTTTTTGAGTTTTTCTATCTCTGCCCCATTTAAATTAAGTGGATACTTTGACCAGTAAATACTTAGCGCAGCCAACAAATTGTTCATCGGATGGTTTGGCAACGATTTCTTTAATTGTTCGGCAGCCTGCCCAAACTCATAAGTATCAGAATTATATATGTGATTGAAACACTCTTTGATCTGCGATCTCAAAGGCTCCTTCATCAGGTCCCTATTTTGGGCCTGGGCGAGAAACCCTGAAAGAATTAAAATAGCTGCCAGCCGCATGCTCAATTTAAACCAACTAATATCATCTGAACTTAAAATTAAGTCCGTCACAAAAATGTTTTCTAACGAATTGGGAAAGAAATAAAGACAAAATCAGGTTCTGGTCATCAATCTAAACTGGTTGTTCTATCAAACCCGATTTCTTGTTACAATTAACAAACAAGTTAAGGGTTTTAGTGCACCGATTATAATAAAGTAAATGTACATCGTCATAATGGCGGCCAACATGATCGCACTCTTTTCTATTTTGGCAATCAAATAAAAAACCAATGATTAAAAAACCATTTTTACTGCTGGCTATATTAACCATTTGTATCAATGCTTCTGCTCAAGAACTTTCAGAAGTTGAACAAGCATTCTTGAAAAACCCTTCCTCAGAAAGGTTTAAAAATCATTTGAAGGAGCTTACAAAGGCACCTCATCCTTCAGGGACAGAAGAAAGCAAACAGGTAATTAATTATATGAAGAATGTAATGGAGAGCGCTGGCCTTGAAGTCACGCTTCATGACTATGACATTTATTTTCCAGCAGTACCCGGTGAGAATATCGTTGAATTGGTTTCTCCAGTTCAGCAAACGCTCAACAATAAAGAGACGGTTCTTGATGAGGATCCCTTTTCATCAGACGCCAGAATTAGCCACGGCTGGAATTCATATTCTGGAGAAGGCGATGTAACCAGAGAAGTAGTATATGTGAACTTCGGCCGCAGGGAAGATTTTCAGCAACTGGAAGCAATGGGTGTTTCTATCAAGGATAAAATCGCCGTAGCCCGGTACGGCGGCAACTTCCGGGGGTTCAAAGCGAAATACGCTGAGCAATGGGGTGCTGCGGGTTTAATCATTTATACCGACCCTGCCGATGCTGGCTACATGCGAGGCCTGCCTTATCCTGAAGGGCAATTTTACAGCGAAAACACTATACAGCGTGGCTCTGTTTTGACCCTTGATTTCACTGGTGATCCCCTCACCCCTTTTGAGCCGGCCTTACCATTGGATGGAAAAAGGAAAGTTGAACGGCTTGACCCGAAAGATGTGGCTTTCCATACTATTCCTGTCACCCCGTTGTCCTACGGATCAGCCAAAGAAATACTAAGTAGAATGGCTGGCCAGGCAGTACCAAATGGCTGGCAGGGAGGTTTGCCTTTTACGTATAGAATTGAAGGTGGGGCTGATTTAAAAGTGAGGTTGAAAGTGACCCAGGAGAAGAAGTTTAACCGGGTGACGAATGTAGTGGGCACATTAAAAGGCAGTGAGTTTCCTGATGAATGGGTAATCCTCGGTTCACATCATGACCCCTGGACTTTTGGTGCTTCGGATCCAAATAGTGGCACAGCCATGCTGCTCTCTTTGGCCGAGTCATTAGGTCAGTTGGCCAAAGATGGCTACCGGCCAAAGCGGACTATTAAGATAGCCCATTGGGATGCAGAAGAGCATGGCATCCTGGGATCTGTTGAGTGGGTGGAGGAATTTAGGGATGAATTGACTGAAAAGGCAGTGGCCTATATCAATGGCGACGGTGCCGTATCAGGGCCAAATTTTGGAGCCTCCTCCTCTCCTACTTTAAAGACAGTGCTGTTGAATGCCGCTGGAAAAGTTGACTATCCCAAATCAGAAATCACCGTTTTGGAGAAATGGAAAGGTGAAGCAGACCAACCCCGCATCGGCAATTTGGGCGGTGGCTCTGACCATGTTGGTTTCTATGCACACCTTGGCATTCCATCTATGAATGCCGGCTCCGGTGGGCCTACGCTCTACCATTCAGGCTATGATGATTTCTACTGGTATTCGAAGCATGCCGACCCGGATTTCAAATATGGGCCTATGGTTGAGAGCGTTGTTGGGCTGGCAGCCTTAGAGCTTGCTAATAACCCCGTAATACCATATGCCCTACCGCGTTATGCTGAAGATTTTAAAACCCATTTGGGAAATATAGAGGCTGAAATTGCAGCATTTCAAGAGGCCATCGATTTCAATGAATTGAAGGCCACAGCTGACCAGGTTGCAGAGCTTTCGAAAGATGTAATTGAACTAATTGAGGTGAAGAAAACTGGCCTTAACAAGAAGCAGCTAACCAAGCTTAACCAGCAATTGATAAAGATGGAAAAAGCTTTTATTCACATGGAGGGTATGCCTTTTGGTAAATGGTACCGCTCTGTTTTTGGCGCCCCAGATCCTTACAGTGGCTATGCCTCATGGATGCTGCCTGCATTGAAGTATTATGCGGATGCGAAAGATGTGGAAGGTCTTAAGAAGTGGGAAGGAATTTATCAGGCTAAGCTGGAAGTATTAAGTGACTGGGTGAGCGAGTTGATGGTTACACTGGAGGAATAATATTGGAATACCGTAGTTATTTAATATAAAAGTTAACTCTCTAAATTAGGGTTAGTAAAAGTTAGTATAAGAGGCCTAAGTTCAGGTTATTTAATGCTTATGGATAACTCATGTAAAAGATGTACAAAGTACAATTAATCATATCTTGTTGTTTGCTATTTATTAGCATACAATCCCAAGGACAATCTTCGAAATTCGAAAGCACTGAGGGGAAATTCAAAATCTCTTTTCCAACTGATCCAGAAAGAAATATTCAAATAGGAGAAACTGAATATGGGGAAATAACTATAATATCTTTTATCTGTAAGCCATCTAATGATGATAATCTACAATACTCGGTGAACTACCTTGATTACCCTGAGAGTGTCATAGATACACTTGCTGACAGTAATATTTATTCATTATTTGATGGCTCTCAGATAACGAACTTCAATACCTCTTCAACTGAACTATTAGGAGTTTTCAATGAGGATGTCCTTGGATATAAAGGAAGAGAATATAGATGGCAAGATTATAACTCAAAGACTTTTTCTAGGAATAGATTCTTTCTTGTCGGCTATCGAATGTACATAATATCAGTAACGACGGATATCGATAATAACTTTAATACCGGCATAAGCAATTTTTTGAACTCTTTCGAACTTATACAAACAGATTCGAATCTAAAAAAAGGTAACGCCAAAAAAAATTCATCTTCCGATCTTAACTCGTATAAAATATCATTCCCTAAACAGACTAAAACTAGGGATATGGAAACTCCAACGGATTACGGAACGGCCAATATGAAAATGATTGGGTGTCAACCTAAACTTCAAAACGATGACAATTATGGTTACATTCTAAAAATTATTGAATATTCAAAAGACATTACCAAGACGAAAAAATTCAGTCTGAATAGCTACTATGATAACGTCATTAATTTTGAGCTTAAGAGCAGGCAATCAACCATAATTTCAAGAGAAATTATAACGAAAAATGGAGTTATTGGAATCGAAGTGATAGAAAGTTTCAAGAATGGTGAAATACTAATTAAGTATCAAAACTTTCTAAAGGAAAATAAAGAATATTCAATAATGGTAATGACCATTCCATCTAATGATAATAATAAAGCTATGAACGACTTTTTCGATTCATTTGAATTTACCAGATAAGATACGCCCAATATTATGTCAGAGATAAGTAGTTGAAATAGATAGTCGCTCAATGTCAAGTTCCAAATCTTTAAAGTCGTTACTAAAACAAACTATCACTCCAACTCATAAACCATCCCACCTCTTCTAAACTCCTCTTCATCGATATCAGCCCTCTTGTCTGAGTCCATCGAGATTTTCCAGGTGCCTACTTCATTTCTTAGTGCTACATTAAAGAAGCCATACCCCCGAACGGTAAACTCTTCTTCTCCCTTCTCTTTGGAGCTAAATCGGTAGTAGCCAGTTTGATAAGCCAGGTGTTCGTCAACCGCCGTTGAAAGAATGGAAAAAGCGATGGCTACTTCCCTATCTGATTTCCCGATTGATTCAATAAAGCCACCAAAGTTTTCAAGATAAGTAGCCCCGGTTTCAATAGAATTGTCATCAATTGTTATTCGCATAATATCCCAGGTGTGGATAGATTTTAGCTTCTCAGCATCTGTATCTCGGTATGCCTGCATAAAAGGTATCCAAATGTCGTTTTTAATGTCATCAATGACTTCCTGAGGGACTTCATTGGGTTGTGCAATAAGGCTTCCTACACAAAAGAATGCTAAACAGAGGGCGTAGAATATTTTCATGTTTTTATTTTAAATCGAGTGTCAATGTAGCTCTCGAATCTTGAATTTGCGATAATTTGCAACACACTACTTGCTGTATATCCTTAATGCTCAAGAAAATCTTTAAAATGACCGCACTCTTAATCGGAGGTATCATCCTCTTGCTATTTTTAATAGGTTTCCTTTTCATGAACCTTGCCCCTGATTTTGGTGGAACTATCACCAACAAACACAAAGAGTACTTTTCCAAATCACCGAATTACAATAATGGCAAGTTTATCAACCTGGGCGGAGTAGAGATGACAATGGGATTTAGCAAAGTTGTGGAGATGACGGTGGGCTTTTTCAAGCAACAGCCCAATACCGTTCCTGACAAAAGCATTCCTGTCGAAAAAATTGATTCTACAGAAGTTGCTGGCTATGCATCCCCAGCACCACGACTAATTTGGTTTGGGCATTCTGCCTTCTTACTCCAGATTGAAGGCAAAAACATCCTTATAGATCCAATGTTTGGAGATGTGCCGGCACCCCATCCGCTTTTGGGCGGAAGCCGCTTTAGCAAAAGCATGCCAATTGAAATTGAACAACTCCCCCATATAGATGCTATCATCTATTCCCATGATCATTATGATCACCTCGATTATGGATCGGTTATGAAATTGAAGGACAAGGTTGAAGCGTTTTATGTGCCGCTTGGTTTGGGTGTTCATCTCGAAGCATGGGGTATAGAACATGATCGAATTACGGAACTGGATTGGTGGGATGAAACAACCCATGATGGTCTTCAATTGATTTGTACTCCCGCTCAGCACTTCTCAGGCAGAGGGCTAACTGATAGAGGAGCCACTTTATGGGCATCCTGGGTCATCAAATCAGACAGTACCAATATTTACTTCAGCGGTGATTCCGGCTATGGCGGCCACTTCAAGGAAATTGGCGAAAAATACGGCCCTTTCGACTTTGCTATGCTGGAGTGCGGCCAGTACAACCAACTCTGGATTGAAATTCATATGATGCCAGAGGAAACCGCCCAGGCGGCGGTTGATTTAAAAGCCAACCTCATGATGCCCATTCATTGGGGAGCATTCAAACTGGCTATGCATAGTTGGACAGACCCAGTAGAAAGAGTTACTAAAAAGGCCAAAGAATTGGGAGTAAAAGTAGCAACCCCGAAAATTGGGGAAGAGATTGTCTTGGGGGATAGTGCTAGTTATCCCAAGGAGATTTGGTGGGAGACGATTCAATAATAATATGCTGTCTAAGATCTCGATACTTAGACCTTATTTACTCAAGTTCATAGCGCTGCGACCACCAGCTTTAAAGCGCTGTTCAATGATGCTTGCATAAATGCTCCACCTTCACTATGTCCCATTCTTACGACCACAAGGTCTAGCGAGGGTACTATTATTGTCCTTTGACCACCACCACCAGCCATGTAGTAGGCATCTTTTGGCAATTCCAATTCACCAGTGCCATTTAACCAAAATAAACCTCCATAGATGGGTTTTTCCCAACCCGAAGCATGAGAAGACACAAATTCTGTAAATCCTTCTGGTAATAACCGTACATTATTCCACACACCGTCGTTAAGATAAAGCATACCTAGCCTGCCCCAATTCCTCGCTGTGCCGTAATCAAAACCAGTCAAAATGAAATTTCCATGGATATCCGTTTCCAGCAGTTGTTCCCTTATCCCGATTTTATCGAATAACTCCTCTTGCGGCCACGACCAATAATTTCTTCCGTCGGCCTCAACTATTTGTCGCAGGATATAGCCAAGCATCAGTGGGTCACAATTCCGGTATCGGCCAGTACTGCCAGGTACAAATTCCAATGGACGGTTGACGCTAAAGTCAAAAACATTCATTGGGCTTGTGTAGATGTACATATGTGCCAGCAACGGGATAGGTACTGTTACCTGTGGGTCGCGGTGGGCAGGAAACCTAAGTCCACTGCTCATTTGTAACAAGTTGGTGATAGTAATCTCAGCCCTCGGGTCGCCCTCGGCCTGCCATTCTTTTATGGGAGCTTTTTGGTTTATGGTAAGCCTCCCCATTTGTATTAACCTACCAATTAAAGTTGCTGTCAGGCTTTTCCCCATTGACCAACTTTCCAATTGTGTGTCCTTAGAAATACCCTCTCCATATTTCTCTGCAATAATTTCACCCTTATGGATCACCAAAAAAGCAGCAGTTAAGGCCTTTGGATTAAATGCGCTATCTACGGCTTGATTTAATAGACCCAAATTATACCCCTGCACAGCCGAACTATTCAAATCCCCCATAGGCCATGGTGTAATTGCTGCCTCTGGCAATGCCGATACAACCTCCACTGGTTCAAACTTGAGCCCCTCTTTCGAATCGATTATACACCCTTGATCACCATAAAAGGTGGCACTACGCTTGAGGCTATCCCCAATCGAAACTACCGCTTTACCAGCTTCCTGGTCAATCTCATAAGAAACAGATGAGTGAAATTCTTCAGGTAAGATTAATTTTCCACTGTTTTGAAAAGCCTCTTCAGGCTCACGTTTAGATGCAAAAACTGCTGTACATAATACTTTGGCATACGTACCCAAACCCAAATAAGCCGGTGATCCGGTCGGTTGTACTGTATCTTCCCAAGGTTGAAATTTTAGGGATTCAGAAACAGGATCCGTCACTTGCCGTTCTTGTTTGCCACAGCATGATAAAACTACAACCATTATCAAAAGCGCTAAATTTTTCATAAGTCTAATATAAGAGATGACTTAGAAAATGATGCTGGCCTTTGGGGCTTAAACAGAAGCCGATTGAGCGGGAGACAAAAAAGGCCAAAGAATTAGGGAATTGTTATAAGTCATGGCTGAAAGGCGTGGACTGGAAGGCCGAAGGGCCGCCTAAAAAATAAAAAAAGCTTTAATGGAGTGCAGCAAGTGGGTCACTTAAAAGTGACAAAGCAATGTTTGCTGGCAGGTGCTAGGGGCAGTCCACAATATATAAACTGCATTGGCGGAAAAAACGATCCAGCCACACGCTCAAGCTGATTCTATCCGAACATAAAATCAATAGTGGATTGGGCTATTAGGCTGGTGATTTTCAGCCTATGGTCGTTGCAGCCACGACTCATAACACTATCTAAATGCAATAGATTGACTTGCTATCTTTATTTAAACTATCCACTACATTTAAACTGACATTGTAGCCAATTAAAAAGATCATGGAGAATTCAATGGCAGTTCGAAGAAGCCCTGATAAAGAATAGTAGAAAATGAGTAACCTACATATATCATCGTCCAATAAGTCCATTGTGGTTCTCCCTTTTGTTAACATGAGTGCCGACCCGGAGAACGAATACTTCAGCGATGGCATTACAGAAGAAATAATCAACGCCCTAACCACCGTGAAAGGCCTGAAAGTCATTGCCCGGACATCCTCTTTTGCGTTTAAGAATAAAAATATGGATGTACGAAACATTGGTGATCAGTTAGGGGTGAGTACTGTTTTGGAGGGGAGCGTCCGGAAAGCCAACAACAGGGTTCGTATTACAGCGCAGTTAATCAGTACCAATGACGGCACTCACTTCTGGTCAAAAAATTTCGATCGGGATTTGGAAGACATATTCGCCATACAAGATGAAATAAGTCTACAAATTGCTGACCAGATCCGGGAAAATTTTGGTCACCTCAATATTCAGGAACATCTAATTGAAGCACCAACTAAAAATATAGAGGCCTATGACCTTTATCTTAAAGGTCGTCATCAGCATTTAATGTGGGATGGTGCAGGAATAGTAAATTCAATAGCTCTCTATGAACAATGTGTAACAACAGACCCCTCATTTGCTTTACCTTATTTTGGTTTGGTGTATAGTTATGCCATGTATGGTTCATGGACAAATAACAAAGGATTATTACAGTTGTCAGAAGATAACCTTAGCAAAGGTTTTAAGCTGGACAAGCAATCCTACACAGGGTATTTTGGTAAAGCGACACTACTTTTTTGGGGTCAATGGGATTTCATCAATGGGCAAAAGTTTTTTCAAAAAGCAATAGAACTGAATCCATCCTATACGGAAGCAGAAGAAGGTTTATGTGAATTGTACACAGCGATAGGATATTTCGAAAAAGCGCTCTGGCATACTGATAATATTTTAAGAATAAACCCTTTATCTCAGAATCATTATTTTACCAAAGCAAATATTCATTTTTTAAATGAGGACTATACGAAAGCATTAGAATGTATAGAGACATCTTTAAGCATCAACCCGGATTTTACACATCCCATTGGACTGAAACAACTGTGCTTAATATTTACAAAAGATTACGAAAAACTAAATGACTTTTTAGATAAAACCCCTTTGGCGGAGAGACCGGAAGAATGCCGAGTATTATACCAATTGGTCAATCCCGAAGATAAGATCGATGTTGATATCAGCAGGGTTCACTTCATGATAAAAAAAGAGATTGGGGAAGCGCTTTTTGCCTGGCCATTGTTTTTGATGGTCCATTTGGGGGAACACGAAATGGCATTAGACTTTTTAGAGGAAAAGATCAAAATGCGTACCGGTCAAATCATAAACTTTATGAATATTCCGTTGCTTAAACCTTTACACCAGTATCAGAGATTTCAGGATTTAGTACAAGCCGTTTTCCGGATAGAACTATTACCCCCTAATCCTGATATACAAATACATATTACCCCTTCTAAAGCCTTAATGTCAGAGGCAGAAATCGACATAGTCTTAGAAGTTTCTGAAAAAGGAATGAAGGAAGAAAAGTGGTTTAAAAACCCATCTTTAACGCTACGAGACCTGGCCAATAAAATGAAGATTAGCAGTAACAAGCTCTCCTGGTTGCTGAATGAACGTATGGGCCAAAACTTCAATGAATACATCAATGGTTTTCGATTGGAGGACTTTAAAGAAAATGCGCTAAATCCTGCCAATAGCCACCTTACCCTTTTAGCGATAGCTTATGAAAGCGGTTTTAATTCTAAAACGGTATTCAATGTTTTCTTTAAAAAAGTAGAAGGGATGACACCGAAAGCCTGGTTGAGGTCTAATCAAATTTAAGCTTTGTCAAAAGGTTCCAAATCTCACTATTAAGTTCGGAATTTCATTTCAGAACGATTCACCTTCCTTTTCATTTCTTCTTTACACTATCGATTCGATCAATCAGAGTAAATAATCATCGGTTGATGATTCCTTTCTCCTTCATCAGATGCAACTAATGATAATGGGAGGGGCTTTGTAGCAATCGTATTTTTTTAAAAAAAAATTATTATTATGAAAAATCTAATTACAATTCTTTTATTTCTATGCACACTTAGTGCTTTTGCTCAAACTAACTCACCGGAGAGTGAAGAAACTGAAGTAGCCTATAAGTGGAGGGTAAGTATACCTTATTTTGTTCCTGAAGGACTTATCGTGAGTTCCTGGAACGATCACACAAGTACACAACACTTAGAGCTTCATGTAAAACGGAATCTGGATAATAAGAACATCATAGGACTGAAGTTTGCCCACTTTCGATTGTTCCAGCCAATGGGGATCACATGGTGGGATGGTCTTTTGGATAAGATAGATTCAGAAAGTGAATACTATCCGGGACATGTGCGAACAGCAGGTATAGGCATAACGTACCAGCGTATGCTATGGAAAGGATTATTTACAACTGCTGAAGTGCTACCACAATTTCAAACCTATTTGGATCTAGACGGTAATAAAATTAAGAATGGTTTTAAACTTTATACATCGTATCATTTGGGCTACCATATCGCATTTGGTAAGAAAAAACATTTTTTCATAGAACCACAGATTAATTGTATGCTCTGGACCTCAGACAAGAATGCTCCAGATGGATTTAAGGAGTTGGATGATAAGTGGAGAAACTACTTTCTTCTTGAGCCACAGATTTACTTAGGGTGGAATTTTTAACTATCGTCTGACAAGTCAGGACTTACAATTCCTGGCTTGTCAGGCTATAAGTACAAAACAACAAATAGCATTTCCAGTAAAAGAGAAGGCGTTTTACTCGTATGCAAACAATCAATTGCTTGGAAGAATAATCGAGACCATCATAGATAAATATTTAATACTATTATAAATTGTTTCAATCGGTAATAAAAAATAGAATACTGGTTACAACACCGTATAACACGATATTGCCCTCTATCGGAAGGCAACGCTTATTATAAAAACCGTTAGCTACAAATAAAAAGTCATGACAATCTATAGAAAACAAGAATAACTAAATGTCTGTTGATAATAAAGAGGAAACTCTCTTTCATAGAATCATTGATGTTGGCCTAAACAAGGAATTTTCAGTAACTGAGAAAAGGTACCTAAGGGTTACCAATATAGCTGCAATTCTAGGGGTTCTGTTCAACTTGATATGGATGTCAATTGCCATATCCATTTCGGAAACAGCAAGTGCGGTATGGAATGTAATACTGGGCTTGATGTTTCTGCTTGTCTTAGTTCTAAACCAGAGAGCCAGGCGGGTTACTGCTTCAGCCTGGCTTGCTATCTCAGCATACTTTTCAGTACTCGTATTTCTTTATTTTTCAGGATACAACTCAGGGATTGCAACCGTTTGTTTTCTGATAATCATCTTGCCATATATGACTTTCCCGCGAAAGGCAAGATCGCTTGCCCATAGTTTCAGTGTATTGGCTTGCTTGACTTTGATTGCTACAGTTGTCTTTCAATCAGAATTCTATGCTCAACATAATGACATGGATCCCTATTTATCACAGATTGTCAATATAGGCATGACAGCATTAATTAGTCTTGCTTTGATTTGGAGCTTATCTGTGCTGATTGATAGATCAGAAGATTCATTAATAGCAGAACAGAAAAAATCAGATAATCTTCTGCACAATATTCTACCTGCAAACATTATAAAAGACTTGAAGGAGAGTGGTAAGACCATTCCAAAAAGACACCAGAATGTAACAATTCTATTCACCGACTTTGAAAGATTTACCCAGTTAGTGGCATCTATCCCGGCAATCACCCTAGTCAATGAACTTAATGACATCTTCGGACGATTCGATGAAATTATGGAGGAGACTAGCGTTGAGAAGATTGAAACAATTGGTGATGCATATATGGCTGCATGCGGCCTTGATGGTGAAATCACAAATCACGCTGCTAGTTGTATCACAGCAGCAAAAAAGATGCTGTCTTACCTTGAGAGAAGGAATCAGCACCACGAAATAAAATGGAGGATGAGGGTTGGGATACATTCAGGAGCTATAGTAGCTGGAGTTGTAGGCAAAAAGAAGTTTGCATACGACCTTTTTGGCGATACGATAAATACGGCCAGCAGGATAGAATCTGCAGGTGAAGCGGGTAAAATTAATATCTCCTTATCTACCTATGAACTAGCTAAAAACGACTTTTCATGTCTTTCTCGTGGAAAGATATTTGCGAAGGGTAAAGGGGAATTAGAAATGTATTTTGTTGAATAAACTTTAGTTAACAAAGTATAAAGTGCATAGCTATCCTACAGGATAGCAACGCACCATAAACTAAACGCTATAAGTCATAGCTAGAAGGCGTAGGCTAAGCAGGCCGAAAGGCTAAGATTTCCCTTGGGTGAATGTTCATTATTTAGTTCCCATTTGTTAAATGTTAATGACAGCCAATTAAAGGACAAGAGAAGCTGAGCAAATGGTCTTTCAATTCAGGGTTTGTCTACATAAGAGGTAAGGCAGTCACAGAATTTACTTAAAAGGAAAACAAAGAGCAGTAATACCATTTCATGGAAAGAAAAACCTTCATCCAAAGATTGTCAAACAAATCTTTGCGATAGTTGAGGACTAAATCCTCGCCTGATAAGTATATAAATCATAATACCGACCCTTCTTAGCAATCAAATCATCATGGGTGCCTTCTTCGGCAATGCGGCCGTTTTCAATTACTAAGATTTGGGTGGCTTTTCTGATGGTGCTAAGCCTGTGAGCGATAACAAAAGTGGTTCGGCCATGCATCAGGCGTTCCAGGCTTTTTTGGATGAGTAATTCGCTTTCGGTATCCAGATTGGAGGTAGCCTCATCAAGAATGATGATTTTTGGGTTGGCTAAAACAGCCCTCGCAATTGCCAATCGCTGTCGCTGACCGCCTGAAAGTTTTACCCCTCGCTCACCAATTACTGTTTCCAGGCCATCTTCGAAGCGATCAGTAAACTCATTTACATAAGCTGCTTTTACAGCTTCTTGCAATTCATTTTCAGTGGCATTTGGCCTAGGGAATAGGATATTCTCCCTAATAGTTCCCTCGAATAGAAAATCATCCTGAAGAACTACGCCCAGGTTTTTCCTGTATGATGTCAACTGTACTTTAGAAAGGTCAGTTCCATCAACAGTAACAGTGCCACTATCAGGAGTTAGAAATGTAGCAGCCAATCCGGCAATGGTTGATTTACCAGAGCCGGAGCTTCCTACCAAAGCAGTTACCGACCCTGATGGCGCATCCAGACTGATATTGTGGATCACATTCTTATCATCTTCATAGGCAAAAGAGACATTGTCGAATTTGATGTCACCTTTAATATCTGATAATTCGGTCGACCGCTCCTTTGGATCATCTTCAGGAAGCATGTTCATGATTTCCTCAGTGCGATCAAGGCCGGCAAATGACTCGGTGAGCTGGCTGCCAATGTTACTCATCTGAACGATTGGTGCAATCATGAAGCCCAGGTAAAGTGTAAACGCAAGAAAATCACCCATCGTCATTTGATCCTGGATGATGAAATACCCTCCCATGCCCATGATTCCTGTTGATGCCAAACCCAGCAAGAACGCCCCAGAGCTTGTGATCAAAGCGGTTGCAGTCAGGCTTGCCTTTACATTCAGGAACAACCGTTCTACCCCTTTCTCAAAAATCTTGTTTTCCTGATCCTCAGCATTGAAGCCTTTAATAACTCTTACCCCATTTAAAGTTTCTGTAAGTCGCCCTGTTACTTCAGCATTGATTTGCCCTCTTTTTCTAAAAATCGGCCTGATTTTACCGAATGCCTTCAAAGAGATAATCCCGAAAATGCTCACCGGAACCATCACATAGAGCGTCATAATAGGGCTAATGCTGATCAAAAGAAAAAGTGAAATCACCGCAGTGATAGTGCCACCCACTAATTGCACAAGACCGGTACCGACAAGGTTTCGAACTCCTTCCACATCTGTCATCACCCTTGACACCAAAGAACCAGAGGAATTATTGTCGAAATAGCTGATCGGTAGTGAAAGGATTTTTCGCTGTACTGAAGCCCTTAGTTGAGAAATGAGGTATTGAGCCTCTACACTAAGTAGTCGGGTGAGCAAAAAAGATGTTACTGCTTGTAACGTGACGGCGACGGCCACAACGATAAGCAGCGTTTTGAGCATCTCCATATCAGCATTAACTATTACATCATCAATCAGGAATTTACTTGCACCCGGTAAAACAAGGCTTGCTAAACGACTGATGACGATGAGCACCAGGCCTATGGCGATCATCTTTCGTCGGGGCCAAACAAACTCCTTAAAAGCCTGGCCTAATGTGACTTTATTGTTCTTCTTTTCAGACATTCTTTAATGCTCCTTTAGTTTGGTGAGGCGCCAAAATGAGGCCCCGAAATTACCTACTATCTGTTTTTCAATGAAATTGTATTTGCTTTGTTCAGCCTCATTTTCGGGATTAAAAATATATACGGGATCAAACCGGAAACTTCTCCAGACAAATGGCTCCCGGGTTGATAAACCATGGAAAATGTCATTTACAAATGTAAAAGAAGCAGGAGCCGCAACCAGATATCTAATATCATGATCAATCATGTTTTGCTCTACTTGGGCCTGATAATTGGCATCTTCTCTAATAAGCTTGGGGGCCAATTGCAACGATGAGTATATCCTATTTGGGTCGATGTCGCTGTAGTACCAGGCTGTAGTGAAGTCATTCCAGATATTTCTTTCAGTTGCCAAGGGATGGTTTTTCAAATAATAGCCAACCTGAAAAATATTTATTCCACTTAGGTGCATTGCTTTAAAAACAGGGATGTGGGCACCTAAAAGCATCAATGAGATAATCAGGCTTATGCGCATCGTTTTTATAGGGCGCATTGTTTTATAGACAATGATGGCAAATGCAATTACGGTTAATGGCAGGGTTATTAGATAATATTTAGGATCAGGATAACCTAGAAATTTGAATTGGAGAATGAAAATGGCCAACCAACTGGTACCAAACAAAACAAATACTGCAACAAAGAACTGTTTACTCTGTTTTAAAAATTGCAAAGAAATCTGCTTTAGCTTGTAGAATATGATGAGGATAAAAGGAAATGTTATCAAAACTGATATCGCGGGGTATAGGACGGATTGTGCTGAACTATACTTACTACGAAATTCATTTGTCCAAACAGAACCAATGCCACGTTCGGTAATCCACCAAAAAAAATCTCCGGTAATATTATAGCACCACCATCCCCATATTACTAACCCAACGCTCCCTCCAATTGCTAATGGAGCTGCAGCTCTCCAATTCTTTTGCAGCAGCAGTATTACTCCAAAAACTATCATCGAAAAAGTAACCTCATTTCGGGTTAAAACTCCTAGAAAAGCAATTGGCAGCAACCACCAATATTTTTCGGAATCCCAAACCACAACCATCAATAAAAGGAGCAATGCGCACAAAGTCTCAGGCATGTGCATATGGTTATAAGCCAAAAACCAGGGAAGCACAGCCAAAATGAGCCCTGAATAATATCCGGTGATTTTACTGGTATATTTTTCAATAATGCTTGCTGTTAATCCACAAGTTGTAGCACCGATTAATCCGTTCAACACATATGCAACTGTCAGCGAATAGCTGTTAAAACTATACATGAAAAAGCCGCTCAAATACCTGTAAAATGGCATCCAGACTACTTCTCTGCCCATATAATCGGTGTAAACCCAATTGTTATTGGCAGTAGCCCAATTGATATAAACGTTGTGGAAAGAATCGCCCCAAAAGTCAATAACTCCGAACGAATGGTATAGAAGCCTGACCGCAATAGCAGCTATAAAAACAGACCAGAAAACCGGGTATGTAAGAATACGGGATTCTAATGAGGCAGTCACTTTTTCTTAGTAAATGGAATCAGCTCCAAAAGTCGGACTCTTTTAATTCCAAACCCAAAACGCTCCTGCTGTTCAATGTATCCAAACAGCCCCCTTTGTTGGTCTTTCACCTTTAGCGTGTACCATGAAATGATTAGCCAACCTATCAATAATGTGATAAGCATATCAACTGTATAATGCCGATCAACAGTAATAACGCCAGCAAAACCAACAGTGGTCAACATCCATAGCGCAATGCGCAGGCTTCTACTAGTGAATGCAGAGGTAACAACCATCACCAGAACGATCAACATTGAGGTATGTCCTGAAATAATGATATCACAACAGGTTATGCCTTCTGGGCCGATTTGATGCCAATCGTAAGGAAAACCAACAGCACTTAAAGTAAGGCCAATAGATCTTTCAAAAACACTCCCGATTTCCATGTATCTATCTCTGCAAAGTCCGTTAGGGCTAGGGATAGTTGTCACAAAAATCATCGTTGCCCTAATTACTGACATCATACTATGAAAAAGAAGGTACCGCCTGAACAACAATTGGCCCTGCGGGTGCCTGATGATCAGCAAAAGCAGAAAAGCCCATAATGAGAAAATAACTATGTCGTGGTTTATGTATTTGAGGTTTGAGAAAAACCAATGCCCTTGGGCTGCCAAATCATGGGCCAAATCATACAGCGGAGGGCTTTCTGCACATGCATCCCTTGTTTCGCCTAAAGCCAACACCAATGAATGGGCCATAATCACCAGGAGGTGCAACCCCAGTATGATGATCGTTCGGCTCCAGCCTTTATATTGATTTGGGTTCTCTAAATTCATTTGCAGCCGCAATCATAAACAATGTAGTTCACAAAAATCGGCTTTTGCTTCAAAGGCTAAATGATTACTTTCAAATTGAATTCGAATTCAACTCCATGAACCTAAAACTGATTGTAACATTACTCTTTGGTCTATTTTTTACACTAGCAAATGCCCAGGAAATAAAAGCCCTTGTGGGTGGCACCTTGATCGACGGCTTTGGAGGAGTGCCCATAAGAAATAGCATAATCATTATTGAAGGCGAAAGAATAAAGCAGATCGGTCAAATTGGTGCACTTGAAATACCAGCCGATGCAGAAGTAATCTCAACTGAAGGCATGAGTGTACTCCCCGGCCTTTGGGACATGCATGTTCACTTAATGATCAATGGCCATGCTGATTACAGCCATTGGGATGAAACCTATATGGACATTCAGGATGATGTGATCATGCCTGCATCAGCTCATCAACTACTAATGGCAGGAGTAACAAGTGCAAGGGATCTCGGTGGCCCTTTGGAAGAAAGCCTATCAGTTCGTGACCGCATTAATTCTGGAGAAATTCCTGGCCCAACCATGTACATGTCTGGCCCATTTATTCAACACAAGCCTTACCCATATACTGAGCTTTTCCGGTGGGGTGTCGAGGGAGTAAATGATGCAAGAGCTAAAATCAAAAAGTTAGCTGACGCAGGAGTTGACTGCATCAAGTTGATTGATCAGGATCAAATGACAATGGATGAGGTGAAAGCCGTTGTAGATGAGGCTCATAAGCGAGGATTAAAGGTTGTGGCCCATAGCCACCGACCTGAAGAAATCAGAAGAGGGTTAATTGCCGGAGTTGACAATTTTGAGCACACCGGGTTATCATCGGCACCGGCTTACCCTGATGATGTGATGGAAATGATTAAAGAGCGCACAGCCCAAATGAACAAAGGGCCACTTTTCTGGACACCCACCATTGAAGGGCTTTACAATTATGAATACGTTCGGGATAACCCAGAAAAGCTTGATAACGATTCCTGGTATCTCGGTTTACCAGACTCTGTAATTGTAGACATTAAGCAGTCTTTCGAATACCCCGGAAGGTTGCCCTATTTTCAGTTAACTCCCATTAGAAGACCAACCCTTCAGACTAAATTCAATCAATTAATTGGTGCCGGTGTAGTTCCTTTGATTGGCACAGACAGCGGCATCCCTATGAAATTCCACAGTCAATCTACCTGGAATGAACTGGATATCTGGGTGAATGAATTTGGCTATGATCCGTTGTTGGCGATTAAATCGGCTACTTACTGGCCTTCGGTGATGCAAGGTGTGAGTAATGATTTTGGTACAGTTAGCGAAGGTAAGTATGCTGATATCATCGCAGTTGAAGGTGATGTCCTCCGCTGGATCAGTTTACTTCAGGATGTCGACTTTGTAATGAAGAAGGGGAAAGTTTATAAAGGTGGGGAGTGAAAACTCAATTCGACTTCGCCATTTAATTCGTCGCCGTCATTCCGAACCTTTGAGATCGTTAGATCGAAAAGGTGTGGGAATCTCATGTGGTCGTCTTTCCCTTGCGAGTTGAGCCATAAGGCGAAACGAGACTTGGGAATCTCAGAACTCCGGCATTTGATGAGGGGATTCCCAAGTCTCACTCCTACCGTCGTTCGCAAGGGAATGACGATTTTAGGCCTGATTTTCTATTTCTTTGAAAACCTCTTTATCGCCTCAAAATCCAAGTGATCACCTTCGTCCTTACCATAATAAGCAGTTTGAATAACACCCTCCCGATCAATCAAAAAATCGGCTGGCATTGTGAGTAGGCTGCCTTTGAAAATTAACGGAACATTGCCCATGAACATACTTTTCATCAAAGTGGGCATTCTGAAAAACATACCTTTCAGCATCCCCCCTACAGATTTATTAATGCCATACTTCTTGTAATAAACATTATCCCCATCTGCCAAAATGGGAAATGGAGCTTTGTGTTTTTCAGTGTGCTTGATGAGGTTGTCAATGGGAGAATCAAAAATAGCGACAGTGGTAAAACCGTCACCAAACTGATCCCATTGCTGAATCAACTGATGAATGCGGAGGTTGCAAAATGGACAACTTGCAAATCGATAAAGGAAAGCATGTAAGGCTTGCCAGCCAACGACTCAGAATCGAATGTTGAACCATCGATAGCTGGGAGTTTGAATGGAACTACTGGTTGACCGGGAGATAGCTGCATGCGGAATTTGACTTGGTATAGAAACCGGAAGGCAAGTGAGAAAGTTCCTTTCATCAAATCGAGAAAAATTATTAAGAAAATTATCGAATGGATTGGTTAAACTATTTTGCAGAGCATTCAATCAATCTCCTTATTTACATGAAACTTCGAATTATCATTGTACTCAGCGTCATTTTAATCGGCTTTTCAATCCGGATAACCCCACATTTCTTTTATGCATCTTTGAAAATGGTTGAAACAAATGGTGTAATAATTACAACTAACCCGCAAGACGACATCTATAATCCCATATTCGCATTAACCGTTGGGTTGATTCCAATCTTAATTTTTACAGTAATCAAAATCACCAGAACCACATCAATAAAACATGCAATTGTGCTAGCTGGATTAGTTTTGACCTGTGGCTTCATTGGTTGGTTAATTCGAGTTCAATACTTAATAAATTATTTTAATCAACTTGCTGAGATTCATAGAATCTCAAACAAAGAAATATTTACAGATTATAATTCCGATCAACTGAACTTTGAATATTTCATAGCATTTGGTACAATGGTTGGATATATATTAAGCATTATCTATTTAGGCAATTGGAAAAAGAAAAAGTTAAACTTTGGCGGGCTAAACTCTAACTGATGATTGGAACCTACCCCATCCCCACATTCCTTTCTATATTTGCACAATCCTTCAAGAATGCGCAGAAGACTTCTTTTTGACGAACCTCTACTCAATGTCACGGTTCACCGTCTTTGCGAACAATTAATTGAAAACCATGATGACTTTGACAACTCGGTAATCCTGGGGCTGCAGCCCCGGGGAATTTATCTGGCAGAGCGCATTCATGCTCATTTGGGTACGTTACTTAAAAAGAAGCCCAAGCTTGGCTACCTCGATGCCACTTTTTATCGGGACGATTTCCGCAGGCGGGACAAGCCCATCGAACCAAGCAAAACCCAGGTAGAGTTTTCCATTGAAGGTGCCAATGTTATTCTGATTGACGATGTGCTTTTTACTGGCCGCACAGTAAGGGCTGCAATGGATGCGATGATTGATTTTGGCAGGCCTGAAAAGGTAGAACTTCTGGTATTAATCGACAGAATGTATAGCCGGGACATCCCCATTGAGGCAACTTATGTCGGCCGAAGGGTTAACACCATTGAGTCACAAAAAGTACTGGTTGAATTGAAACAGCAGGGTAGCAAAGAGGATAAGATTTGGATCATCGATAAGGAAAAGCAAAAATGATGGAAGAGCTGAAAGTCAAACATCTTCTCGGGATCAAAGAACTTTCAAAAGAAGAAATTGAATTAATCTTCCGTACCGCCAGCCATTTTAAAGACATCCTTAACCGCCCAATTAAAAAAGTGCCATCCCTTCGGGATGTCACCATTGCCAACGTATTTTTTGAAAACTCCACCCGGACGCGGCTCTCATTTGAGCTAGCTGAAAAACGGCTCTCGGCAGATGTAATCAACTTTTCGTCATCTAGCAGTTCGGTGAAGAAAGGTGAAACGTTGTTGGACACCATCAATAACATCCTGGCCATGAAGGTTGATATGATCGTGATGCGACATGCCAGCCCAGGTGCACCACATTTTTTGGCAAAGCACATTGATGCCAACATCGTAAACGCCGGTGATGGCACCCATGAGCACCCAACACAAGCCCTGCTTGATACATTCTCCATTCATCAGCAGCTTGGTGGCGTAAAAGGCAAAAAAGTGGCGATCATCGGGGATATTTTACACAGCAGAGTGGCGCTCTCTAATATCTTCGCACTGCAAAAATTAGGAGCAGAAGTGATGGTTTGTGGCCCCATTACGTTGCTGCCAAAACATATCGCCAAACTGGGGGTTAAGGTTGAGTTGGAAGTGAAAAAGGCCTTGCAGTGGTGTGACGTTGCCAATGTTCTGAGAATTCAGCTAGAGCGACAGCAGATCAAATACTTTCCGTCTCTGCGGGAATACTCACTGTACTATGGCATTAACAAAAAACTACTTGATTCCCTGAAAAAGGAGATCACCATAATGCACCCTGGCCCTATAAACCGCGGCATTGAACTCAGCAGCGATGTTGCTGACAGCACCCACTCCATTATCCTTGACCAGGTAGAGCGGGGTGTTGCAATTAGAATGGCAGTGCTTTATTTGTTGGCTGCTAAGCGGCCAGAACTTCAACCCGAATTAGATTAACCTGCAGAAATGAAAAAGATACTTGTTGCCGCCATTGTGCTACTAATTGTCGGCCTATCAGCGGCGTATGTCGTGATCCCCAGGTATGCCTTTAGCCTGATCACTGACTACGAACCCTACACCTTCGAAAAAGTTTTTGAAAATGATACCATGCGGGTGAATTACGGCATTTACGATAATTCATCGCCACTTGACTACGGATATGAATTTCAGGAAATTGAGTACCTCTCCCACCCTGATTCCATTAAGCTGTCGGGTTGGTTTGTTGAAGCTTCAAAACCAACTTTCCGATGCATTGTCATTTTGCATGGCCGA
The DNA here is from genome assembly GCA_040222875.1 of Cyclobacteriaceae bacterium. GTDB lineage: Bacteria > Bacteroidota > Bacteroidia > Cytophagales > Cyclobacteriaceae > JAJCYL01. Next base: position 45,443 of record JAVKCG010000054.1, read on the forward strand.
ACTTCTAACAGGTTGAAAACAATGAAGTTTCTTGAGCTCTATAAGGAAGCCGGTTTAGATAGTATTTACAATTTTTTCATTCCAGACTTAAGAAATTCTGGCAAGTCAGAAACTGCTTCTACGATGATGGGGTACGAGTTTGCGGAAGATATTTACAGCACTCTTATCAACCTTACACTGCAGCGGAAGCAAACTGATTTCGTCATTTACGCCTTTTCTATGGGCGCTATGGGCACTGCTGTTATGCTGAATAATCAGGAATGGCGGGATAACCTGATGTTTAACGACATCGTGATTGACAAATTGATTTTTGACAGTCCGCTAACCAATGTATTCGGTACAATAAAGAGGCAAGGGTCTAATGGAGGCTATCCGAGTTTTATTATTAACAACACATTGGATCTGATGAACGATGCCACATTTGGTTTCGCTGAGAATATGAGACTGTCTCAACTGGCAGAAAATATTCCGATGCCTTTGCTCATTATACAAGGCGATCGTGACCAAACTACCCTGAATGAATTTTTACAAGCTGAACTCGAAGAAATGAACCTATCCCGGGTCACCGTGGAAATGTTTGAAAATGACAGGCATGTTCAGATTTACCAAACTCCAGAGCATAAAGAGCGGTACACGAAAATTGTTAATGATTTTATTCGAAACTGAGATTCGGTTTCAGGTTTGATGTCTCGGGTTTCGGGTTTGTAGCCTTCCTACTTTAAACGTCATTCCCTTGCGAGTTTGAGCGTGAGCGAAAACGAGACTTGGGAATCTCTTTTGTTCTTAATCCGAATTTTGGCGATATGGGGATTCCCAAGTCTCACTCCTACGTCATTCGCAAGGGAATGACGTTCAAAATTTTGATTAATCTATCAATTCAGCATTTATTTTCTAATTGTAGATAATATGCAACCTTACAACTACATTTAAGGTATAATACCTTCAATTAGAAAGTTATGAGTACACGAAATAGTATTGGCGAATTTGAGGAAATTGTAATGTTGACTATCGGCATACTCAATGAGGATGCTTATGGCCTAGCAATCAAGAAGGAAATCGAAGGGCGCCTTGAACGCTCCGTGAGTATGGGGGCACTGCATACCGCACTCTATCGGTTGGAGGAGAAAGGATTTCTTACTTCCAGGCTTGGAGAAGCCACTAAAGTCAGGGGTGGCAAACCCAAGCGCTATTTCACAGTGACCGCAGCAGGTCAAAATACCTTAAAAGAGGTAATGGATAATCGAAAGAAGCTCTGGAACAATATCCCAGACGGTGTGTTCCAAATCATCCCATCAAATTCATGAAAAGCCCCTCGCCCATTTTGATACGAATTTTCAAAGCCTGCTCTCCAAAAGCCGGATTTGATGACATCGAGGGAGATCAATTAGAACTCTACCAAGAACGACTGGAGAAATCGGGGAAGTACCTGGCCGACCTGCATTTTCTAAAAGATGCATTCAGCCTGCTCTATTTGAAACTGATTTCTAAAAGAAGGTCGAAATACACAACCCACAATCTCATGTTGAAAAACTACTTCAAAATTGCCTCTAGAAATCTATTGAAAGACAAATCTTATGCCTTCATAAACATCTCGGGTTTAGCTATTGGCATGGCCTGCGCTTTCATCATTTTGATTTATGTGAAGCTAGAATTGAGCTATGATACCTTTCACCAAAAGGCTGATCAGATCTACCGGATGCAACATATTTACAGCGTTGTTGGGGCTCCTAATGGGCCTGGTATTGTTCAGGAGTATCCTGAAGCAATTGATGTGACCCGCATCCATCCGTGGTCAGAAGACCGCCGGATTAAAGTCAATGATCAGGAGTTTTTTGAGGATCTCTGGTATGCTGATGAAAACTTTTTCGAAACTTTTAGTTTCAAATTTATTCGTGGTGATCCAAGTACCAGCCTACAGGATATTCATTCCATTGTATTGACTCAATCCCTGGCTGAAAGATACTTTGGAGATGACGACCCAATTGGTAAAACTATCGTGATTGAGTCCCTTGATCAAAACCCCGAGACTCCTGTGAAAGTGACTGGGGTAATTGAGGATATCCCCTATAATTCACATTTACAATTTGAACAAATTGTGCCATTCAAAAATATAGAACGCAATCCGAATGTCAGCGTCGTAGATAGCTGGATCAATGATTGGATCGCTACTTACCTTGTTTTGGAAAAGGGGGCTGATCCAACCAGGATCGAAGCTGACTACCCTCGATTTTTTGAAGAAAAATCAGGCAATGAGTGGACCGACCCCTTCAGATTAATGCCAATGCTTGATGTACGGCACAAATCCAGTCATCTCAATTTCGATTTTATTGAACAGGGTAACATCGACCATATCAGGATATTTTCCATCGTTGCCATTTTAGTGCTGTTAATTGCTTGCATCAATTATATGAACCTTGCTACCGCCAAAGCTGTGCAAAGGGCCAAGGAGGTGGGTATAAGAAAAGTAATGGGCGCTGTAAAACAACAGCTAATCAGTCAGTTTATGGTTGAGTCAATACTAATTTCCATATTGGCTGTGATGCTGGGAGGAATGATTATCTGGCTTTCCCTGCCATTGATTTATCAGGTTTCTGGCATTGACTTAACCCAGGGATTGACGAATATCAATACACTGATTTTTTATGGCATTGTAATAACTTTAACCACCGGATTTGTTTCCGGAAGCTATCCTGCACTTTATCTGTCATCATTTGGTGCTGCTCAAATTTTACGCGAATCGAAGAATCCAGGTAAAGGTTCGGCATTTATAAGAAAGAGCCTCGTTGTGCTACAACTGATTGTTTCTGTCTCTCTGATCGTTGGTACGATTGTGGTTATTGACCAAATGAACTTTATTAAAAACAAGGATTTAGGCTTCAACGCTGAGCAGGTACTCGTTTTTCAATATGGCAGAAAACCAGCCGTGAATGAAAAATGGGATTTAATAAATCCGGCGATCTCAAGCATTCCCGGCGTTGTTGAAGTTGCATCAAGCAGCTCTGTACCTGGCAATATTTCACCCTACTGGGGCTATCAATTTGAAGGGGATGAAGCTGATGAAGGAGGCGATGGCTGGCCTGGCTATTATATGGGGCCAAATGCCCTCGATATACTTGATATTGAAGTAGTGATGGGCCGTACTTTCTCAGATGAAATTCATTCAGATTCTGCTGCTTTTATTTTGAACGAAAGGGCCTGGAAAGAAGCCATTACAACTTATGGTGATCATTGGAATGAACCCCTGGGTAAAACTATTGGCTATTATGAACAGGGCAGTGACGGAATGGAGTTGTTAAAACGTGGCCCTGTAATTGGCGTGATTAAAGACTTTCATCACAGGTCATTGCAAAACGGAATGGAGTCAATAGTATTTCAAATGCATGATGTCAACGATAAAATTTTGGTAAAAGTAGAAGCAAGCAGTGTCAATAAGGTAGTATCATCGATTGAACAAAACTGGAGAAATTGGGGCAGTGCAAAGCCATTTAGTTATGAGTTTTTAGACCAGCAATTCGCCAAATATTACGAAGCTGAAGAGCGCTTTAGTAAAATGTTATACGTTTTTTGTAACATCGCCATTTTCATTGCCTGCCTTGGGCTTTATGGGCTTGCTTCTTTTACAGCCCAACGCCGCTTCAAGGAGATCGGAATTAGAAAGGTGTTGGGTGCATCTGTTGGCACCATTTTCCAAATGATCACTTCAGATTTTGTGAAGCTAATCGGTTTAGCCCTACTTGTTGCCTTCCCGTTATCGTGGTATTTAGCTGACCAATGGTTGAATAACTTTGAATATAGAATAGATATCTCATGGATTAGCTTTTTAATAGCCACGCTCACCACTATAATTATTTCTTTAGCGACTGTTTCATGGCAGTCACTAAAGGCCTCTGTCAGTAACCCTGTAGATAGTTTGAGGGCTGAGTGAACTCCTTTTTGAGATGCTTTGGTAATGATACTTCCCCTGTTCAGAATAAAGCCTAAGATCAAAATCCAATGCTATATTTAATTAATGATTGCCATCAGCAGCATTATCGGAATTTTACAGAAACCTTTTCCCGACATTGAAAGTTGGGCATCATACCTGAAATACTCCACAGCACTAAGCGTATTTGTGACGTTCTTCCTCTACATTTTTCAACCTTTCGGGCTTTCTACCCTGGAGTCTAATACTTTTTGGATATGCCTTGGTTTTGGTGGAATGACATTCGCTGGGGCCATTATTTATGAACTTACAATTGGCCAGATCCTGAAAGCAACTGGATTAAAAACCAATTGGACTTTGGGCAAGTGGATTCTCAACAACCTCGGCACAATGCTCTTTATTAGTCTTGCCAACTTCATTTTTGCGAGGTTGATCATTATTGGTTTCATAGATTGGAGCCTGCTGCCCACAATGATATACAGTACTTTCATGATTGGCATTTTACCTATTACAGCTCTTGGTGGCTTTATGGTACTAAAAGGCGAAAAGAAGTATCAACAAATTGCGCAAGAAATTAACAAACGGACTGTGGCTGATGTGAATAATGATCCCAATGAAGCTCAGATATTCCAGATTCCAATCAATCGCATTAAATACATTGAAGCACTTCAGAACTATGTGAAAATTGGACATGTGACAAGTGAGGGTGAGTTTAAAATTCAGACTGAACGCAGCACACTAAAAGAGATAGAACAGGCAATCCGTAATAGCCCAATTATTAAATGCCACAGATCATTTCTGGTTAATAAGGAAGCCATAAATTCAGCGTCAGGAAATGCACAAGGTCTGCTTCTCACACTTGTGGAGTGTGATAAAACCATTCCGGTATCAAGGGCTTGTGTGCCATACTTCAGGTAGCAGCGGCCACATTCTAACTTGTCATTCGCCCCAGCACCATGCAAGTGGTCACATTTAGCTTGCATTTCATCCCTTAAGTTGCAGGTGGTCACTTTGCTATTGGACTGGTATACACTGCCCCCTACGTTTGGTTCATCATTCACAAAACAGCAAAAACGATGAACTGGAAAAAATTAATCAAATACTCAGCAATTACACTTGTAGCGATTTTCACAATTGGATTTATCCTGATGACAAGAGATGGCATCAAGATTTATGGAGGGTTGACCGAGGAAGTTGACTACACCCAATTTGAAACTCAAAAGGGAACTTTAGCAATTACAAACATAAACGTACTCTCATCAGAAGGAGATCGGATGATCGCTAACCAAACTGTGATACTTGATAATGGCGTCATTGTTAGCATTGATAGTCTTGCAAAAATCCCAGAGAAGGCATCGGTAATAGACGGGGCCGGAAAATACCTGATACCTGGTTTAATAGATGCTCATGTTCACCTCTTTCAAAGCCCTAATGACTTACTGCTGTATATCGCCAATGGGGTTACTGAAGTCAGGGAGTTGATTGGTGAAAAACACCATCTTGAATGGAGGGATGAAATTGAAAATGGCAGGATTGGACCGAAAATGTTTGTGGCTTCACCAAGACTTGGAAGTTTCGAAACCCTTGATGGCTGGTTTATGAGTTGGTCACAAGGTTACATGAATATTCAAGGAGAAGAAGATGCAGTTAAAAAAGTCACGAATCTTCATGAAGCCGGATACGATGGCATTAAAGTGTATAGCCAACTAACAAAAGAGAGCTACCTGGCTATAAATGAAACTGCCAAATCATTGGGTATGCCGGTGATGGGACATATCCCCTGGAAGCTGGAGCTTTCAGATGTTTTTGAAAATGGTCAAAGCGATATTGCCCATCTGGAAGAAATCATGAATGCCCTTCAGCGGGAATTCAACCCGGACCATAACAGTTGGTTTGGATCGTTTTATGGCAAAGAAGAGGAGTTTATGGCGTTTGTGAATGAACGCAGCAAATCATTTGCAGATCAGCTCATTGCGAACAACATTTCTGTTACATCTACACTCTGGCTCACTGAAAGCTTTGTAAAGCAAAAATTTGAATTGGAAGAATTACTCAAGCAGGTGGAGCTGGAATATGAAAACCCCGGCATCAGTGAGTGGGTGTCTTACATTCCTCAGGGCCTTGGCTGGCTACCCGATGTAAACCGCTATAAAATGGCCGAAAACCTCACCGCAGAAAAGCTAGCAAGTCATAAAAAATACTGGACAACTTATGGTAAAGCCTGCAAGCTGATCGCTAAGAATTTTGCCGATCAAGGTGTAATGATTATGGCCGGAACCGACACCAACTTGCCCCCGGCTGTACCAGGTTTTTCACTGCATGATGAGCTTATCAGCTTAAGTGAAGCCGGGTTAACACCTGCGCAGGTGCTTAAAACTGCCACATCTGTACCGGCGGAATGGCTTAAGAGTAAGTCAGGGAAAATTGAAGCAGGATACGATGCCAACCTTGTGCTACTTGACAGGAATCCCCTTGAAAACATATCAAACACGAAATCTATCAATGCCGTGATCTCAAAAGGCAGGTTATATGACAAAAATCTATTAGATCAAATATTAGATGCCGTAAAGAGCGCAAATAACGACAGCAGGAATAAAAGTATAAGCGAATACCTCTAAGAATCAAGGTAACAGACTTGAATACCTGTTGGTTCAGCCTATAAGCGACAAACGATAGTCAGTAGAAAGCCACTAATAATAAATGAGCGCTTGGTCTTTTTTATCTGGTCGTTGGTCTATTTACTTCCAACCAGCTTAATCGGACTTTTACCTTTCGCTCTATAAACTAAAAAAAGCGATGTCTGATCTTACTTCTTCCTTAGGCCCGATTCAATCATCTGACCGAATTAATTCACTGGATATTCTACGGGGTGTAGCCCTTCTGGGCATTTTATTAATGAATATCATAGGCTTCGGCCTTGTTTTTATGGCGTATGGCGACCCCACTGTTCAAGGTGGTGCGGATGGCTGGAACCTCAAAATTTGGATAATCAATAACATGCTCTTTGAAGGCACCATGAGGGCGATGTTTTCCATGCTTTTTGGTGTAGGGATGGTACTGATGACTATCAGAATGGAAAACAGAGGTGGAGGAATTGAAGTTGCAGATATTTATTACCGCCGCACCATTTGGCTGCTAATTTTCGGTGTAATCCATGCCTACTTATTGCTTTGGGCTGGTGAAATTTTGTTTGCTTATGGGTTGTTTGGCCTTTTCCTCTTTCCATTTAGGCACACTAAACCTAGAAAACTATATATGGCTGTGGCTTTCTTAACATTATTCGGAGTAGGCCTTCAAACGTTTCAATACTTCAGCCATATGGAAAACCTGGAGAAGTTTGAATTAGCCCAGGAATACTCTGAAGATGAGGATATCCCGCAGGAAATAAAGAAAGGTAAAGAGGCATGGGAAGGAATGGTAGATGAGATGAAGCCAGGTAAACAGAAAGTGCATCACATGACTGAAGCGATGCACCAGGGTTACTTTGAGCTTTTACTTTATGTTGGTCATATCAACCACCTGGTGCAGACCACCTATAACTATGATTACAACCCATGGGATGTATTGCCCATGATGCTCTTGGGAATTGCGCTCTATCGCAAAAAAGTAATTACGGCTGAACTGACTACCAAAAGCTATCTGGTTATGATGCTAATAGGGTACGGCATGGGGCTAAGTATCAACTACTATGAAACCCAAACACTACTTGATAATAACTTTTCAGTTGAATCGGTTTTAACAACAGGCCTCACCTACCACTTTGGTAGGATAGCTGTTGCATTCGGCCATATTGCATTGGTCATGCTTTTCTGCAAAGCCAGCTTTTTAGGGTTTCTAAAATCATCCCTTGCAGCGGTGGGCAAAATGGCGCTTACTAATTATGTGATGCATTCTGTAATATGTGCATTCATTTTTACCGGTATTGGTTTCTCAATGTTTGGTCAACTGAAGCGATTCGAACTTTATTACGTGGTGATAGCCATTTGGCTTTTTCAATTGGCGGTAAGTCCATTATGGCTTCGATATTTTCGGTTTGGACCACTTGAATGGGTTTGGAGAAGTTTGATCTATGGAAAAAGACCAGCATTTAAGCGTTAGTAGGTCAATTGGCGCATTATCAAGGTAGGTAAAAATCGAAAACCAGGTCATTCATGCACTTGAAATGTCCTTTGGGGCACTTGTCGAAGCCGAGTTTAGAGCAAGGCCGACATTTTATTTTTTTATTTTCAAAAATCAGGAACTTGGTCTTGTAAGGAAACATCCCGAAGGCAGGAATGGTATTGCCCCATATGGAGAAAATCTGTTTACGAAAAGCTGAGGCTATATGCATGAGACCAGTATCATGTGAGAAAACATGCGAAGCTTGCTTTAATAGCGAAGCAGATTGGTTGATATTAAACTTGCCACATCCATTAAAAATGATTGTTTTCTTACCCAGCTCCAGTAGGGATTTCTCATAAGGCTGGGAATCGATTGTTTTTTCAAAAAATACCTGAATCTCATTTCCATTCTTTACATCTTCCTCACCGCCTAATAGCACAATGGGTTTATTGATGCGGTCGCATAGTTCAATCATTCGCTTCACAGGCAATTTCTTTGTTTCAAACTTGCCTCCTATCGCATATGCCACAAAGCCATTTCTATGGGTTTCAGGTAACCAATCTATTTCTACATTGTCTTTTTCAGGTATAAAATAGTCAAGGCCCTGTCCGTCTTTTTTAACCCCGAGATGAACAACAGGTTCAATGTACCTGTCAACAATGTGTGCATTTGGTAATTTATCAATCTTGAAATTTACCATCACCCACTTCACAAGGTTCAGCTTTCTGAAACTTGTTTTCTTACCTTGAACGCTTGCCTTTATCAATAAGCTCCGGAGATTATTATGAAGATCAATTATCTCATCGTACCGCTCCTTTCTCAACTGTCGAATTAGTTTCACCAAGCCATCATTAAGCGTCAAAATTTTATCCAGATATGGGTTTTCGACCAGAAGTGGCAGGTATTCTTCTTTAGTGCAATAATGTATTTCAACATCATCCAATTGCAGCTTTAGCGCCCTAATAACCGGGGTTGTTAAAACGATGTCCCCAATTGAGGAGAAGCGGATGATGAGGATTTTCAAGACTTTCTTATTTCTATGATTATCCTGTCAATCATTTGTTCAACCTCAGGAAAAAGGTTCACAATTTCTTCTTCTTCAATAGTAAAAAGGTTACCATAATCACCTTCATTCCTTAGGTCGAAAACTCTGCTCAAAAGCACTCCAAAATTTTTGGGTAGAAGCCCTGTCTTAACAAATCGAAGAGAAAATTGGGTTTTGAGACCTGAGTGAGTACTTGCTTTAATTTCGTTTTTTACCAATAAGGCATTGACCGCATAAAATACAGCGTAGTAAAGACGATTGGTGCAAGCTTCCCACATTGAGTTTTCTGCCAACAATCTGGCAGATGCCAGCGCTTTATGCACTGATTCTATCCTGTATTCAATGTATGATGACCTGTCCGCTTTATTCATAGGTGTTTGCCTTCAGCCTTAACCTCTTCATAAAGCGGCGTAACCTTTTGTTTTTGTTCCCAAACACTCTTTGAATATGTCAGCACTGAAAATGATTCCCCGGATTCAAGCTCAATGTTGTAAAGGCCCTCTCTAATTCTATTTTTCGTTTGGAAATCATTCTCCCCGTTAGTAAGAACAAGTAAATCCCAATCAGAATCACTTCTGAAATCCCCCCTGGCCCGGGACCCAAAAAGTATTACCTCAGCTTCAGGGTCAATTTCCAAAACTTTGCTTTTAATCAATCTGGGGATGTCTTTAATAGCAACTTCCATATTTCAAAGATACATATTGCATTTCAGTCGCTTATGCATTAGCCAGTTGTGCATCTCGCCTCTTTTTAAAAAACTCATCTATTTCATTAACCGACAAAGAATTCAAATTCATTTCTTTGGTTAACCCTCCCTTTCTCGCCACTAATAAACCATAATGCATGTGATGGTAGCCGTTTTTTCTATGGGCATCAGGGTTGATACTCAGCATTACACCTTTTTCAATCGCATACTGTATCCATCGCCAGTCTAAATCAAGGCGGTGAGGGTTTGCATTGATCTCAATCGAAACATTGTTTTCTGCACAGGCCTCAATCACGGACTTATGATCCAATGGGTAGCCCTCCCGTTCCAACAACAATCTCCCAGTTGGATGACCAAGCATCGTGGTGAAAGGGTTCTTTACTGCTGTAATTACCCGTTCTGTCGCCTTCTTTTCATCCATATTCAAGATCATGTGAACTGAAGCGATAACAAAGTCGAAAGTCTCAAGGATTTCATCAGGATAATCCAGTTTGCCATCGAAAAGGATATCTGATTCAATTCCTTTAAATATTTTAAAAGGAGTCAATTTATTATTGAGCTCATCAATCTCCTTATGTTGGGCTTTTACCTCATCAATGCTCATTCCCTTAGCAAAAAATGCTGACTGGCTGTGATCTGTAATGCCTAAATACTCATAGCCTAATTCCTTGCAATAATTGGCCATATCTTCAAGTGTATGCCGGCCATCACTGTAGGTAGAATGATTATGCAGGATACCTTTTAAGTCTTCATCTTTGATCAACTCAGGTAATTTGTTCTGGGCCGCTAAACCAATTTCAAATAGCCCTTCCCTTAATTCAGGAGCAATAAAAGGCACACCTACTGTGTCATACGCCGCTTGTTCTGTTTCAAAAGTTTGTTTCCTTAAAAGATGATAAAGTGAGTTGCCCCCCTTTTCTACTTTAGTCAGATGTTGTGGTGACCCGCCAAGTAGCATCCTTTCTGAAACAAAGCGCTCCGGTGAGCAAAACATGATGTGAACCCTGGTCTCAGTGGGTTTGTAAATACCCCTCCATGACAATGGTCCCGACTTTGAGCCAATTTTCTCAAAGTCTTCCATACCCGATAACAAATCAATAATCGCTGATTGATCCACAGAACCAACTAGGATTTCAATTGTTGTTACAATTTCGCATTTGCGCCACATTTCATTAACTGGTGAACAAAGCTCAGCATGCTTCTTAATCTCTTTCTCAATTAGGTTATACACCTCCTCTGCTTCCGCATACAACAATTTACCGCGATTAGCCCTTAAAAACTTAATTGCTTCAATGAGCTTATCCCGACTTTTTTGACCGAAACCTTTCATTTCTGCAACCCTTCCATCAAGGCAAGCTTGCATCAACTCAAGCTCATTCTTAATGCCCAAATCCAACCAAAGTGCCCTGATTTTCTTTGCCCCGAATCCGGGTAAATCCAAAAGTTCAATAACACCTGGTGGTGTCTCCTTCAGGAGCGCATCAAGCTTGCTATACACTCCTTTTTCAACGATTTCCCTGATGTGGGCTGCCATACTTTTACCCACACCCTCAATGGCTTCTAGCTCTTTCTCGGGTAGTAACTCAAGTGGTGTTTGAAACTTCTCAAGATTAAATGCAGCTGTATTATAGCTTCTCAGTTTAAAAGGGTTCTCATCATGAAGCTCCATGAGAGAAGCAGTAAGTTTTAGCTGCCGGATTATCTCTTTGTTTTCCAATGTGTAAAGTTTGAAGCAAAAATACTGATCAAGCTTTGACCTTCTAATTTTTATCAATCGATAATATTGGTAGTTTCACTGCTAAAGCAATGAGCTGGTTTAAGAAATACTTGTTACCCGGGTTTGTATTCCAATCAGTTTTGATTGGTGGTGGTTATGGCACCGGACGTGAGCTGGTTGAATTTTTCATGACAACTGGCCCATCTGGGGGTTACCTGGCTATGGCAGTCTCAACATTGGTCTGGTCTTTAGTAATGATGGCAACCTATGAGCTTGCCAGAATGACTGGTAAATACGATTACAAAAGTTTCCTCACTGTAATTCTTGGCAAGGGCTGGATAGCCTATGAAATATTGTTGGTATTGGTGGCTTTTTTAGTTGTTTCCGTAATGGCTTCGGCTGCGGGTGAATTGGCCGAAATAACCATCGGCATTCCTCCTTTAATAGGATCAATTGTGATGATGATAATCGTAGTCGCAATTGTTTTTCATGGCAGCAAGCTGATTGAAAAATTCTTTTCGATTTGGTCAATAGCGCTTTATGTCATCTACATCATTTTAATCATCCTAACCTGGAATGTTTTTAGTAATGAGATAAAACTTACACTAACAAACCCTAGCGAAGAAAGCGCCTGGTTTGTAAACGGTGTGAGGTATGCTGGCTACAATATTGCAATTCTTCCTGCCTTGCTCTATTCTGTTAAATACCTCGAAACGAGAAATGAAGCTTTCACGGCTGGGATATTTGGCGGATTTATTGGCATGATACCGGCAGCTCTTATCTACACTGCCATGCTGGCCCAATATCCTGAAATTGTTAACGAGGCAATACCCTCTAACTTTCTTTTGGTCCAGCTTAATATCCCCTGGTTCAATGCGATCTTTCAGGTCATTTTGTTTGGAACATTCGTAGAAACCGGTATCGGTTACATCCACGGTTTCAACGAAAGAATTGCCACCATTTATGAAGGCAAGGGTGAGCAGATGCCTAAATATATGAGGTTGGTTGTTGCCGGGGTTATACTTGTTACAGCTGTTTTTCTAGCGAATGCCTTGGGTCTGATTGGCCTGATCGGTGAAGGCTATGGTATGATCACCTGGGGTTTTATTGCTGTGTATGTTATACCAGTTCTAACAATTGGAGTTTATAAAATCTTCAAAACTTAAACCTTAATTATCAAGCCATTTTTTAAAGTCATTCACCCGCTCACGGCTTACGATAACCTCCGAATCAGTGCAATTATGCAGAACTAATCTCAAGCGGCTGTTGGAGTGAGACAGCATATCTTTTATAGCCTCAAAACTTACGATGTATTTTCTGCTGATTCTGAAATACTGCTCAGGATCCACCATCGATTCAACCTGATCCAAAGGATAATCTATAATATATTTCTTGCCCTCATTGGTTTGCAAGAATGTGGCTTTCTCTTCACTATAAAAAAAGTAAATGTTTTGAGTTTCAATGGCATGCAAATGCTCCCCTACTTTTATCACAAACCGTGACTTATAAGGTCTTGACAGCGATTGAACCAACTTATCAAGATTTTGCAATACTGCGGGCTGTGTAACCATCTCCCGATTTTTTTCCAGCTTTTTCATTGCTGCCTCTAAGCCTTCTTTGTCAATAGGTTTTAACAGATAATCGATGCTATTTACTTTAAATGCTTTGATTGCGTACTGGTCATAAGCAGTGGTGAAAATGACCGGTACATCAACTTGAACGGATTTAAAAATCTCAAAGCTGTTGCCGTCTGCAAGATGTATGTCCAGAAAAATCACGTCTGGAAGTTGCTTTTTGCTAAGCCATTGGATTGATTCATCAATGGAATCAAGCTGTCCCAAGATTTCATAACCTGGCCTTATATCAGTAATCATGCTGGCCAACCGCTCCGCTGCAATTGGTTCGTCTTCAATTATCAGGGCTTTCATTAATCTGTGAATGTGAGTAGAGGAATTTTGGTGGAATAGGTGTCTTCGGTAGACAAGTTCTCCAGCTTTCGATCTGATAGATATTCATACCTCAGCTTTATGTTGTTGATACCAATACCTCTTCCCGGTTCTGCATCCTTTCGTTTTTGAAGGTTATTAGAAACAATTACCCCTTCGTTTTCTGCTATAATCGAAATGGTTAGTGGTTTGGCTTTTGAGATTACATTGTGTTTAATGGCATTCTCAACCAGCATCTGTAAAGCAAGTGGTGGAACTTTTTTATTAAGATCAGCTGCATTCAGATCGATTTCCACTTTCAATGCATCGCCATGCCTGATTTTCTGAAGGAAAACAAATGATTCAGTAAATGCCAGTTCATCTTTTAGGTCAACCACCTCCTGATCTTGACTATCTAACACGTAACGATAAACATCTGATAACTTTTTAATGAATTTCTCAGAAAGTGCTGCATCGCTATGCACCAATGACGAAAGCGTATTGAGGCTATTGAAGAGAAAGTGCGGGTTTACCTGTTTTTTCAAAGATTCATACTGCGATGACAACTGCTCCCTTTTCAGTTTTTCATTATCCACAGCTGCCTGGCGCCACGCAAAAAAGAACCCACGCCCATGCATAAATGTGCTGATGAAAAAAGTAATGATTATGGTGAACCATATATAGTCATCAGCATTGTAAAAAAGTGAGCTAAAATCCCTGCCAACATAAAGTGTGAAGAAAAAATAGTACCCCACCATTAGGACGGCCATTGTATAAAAAATTGTATACAATACGCTGACAATCAATCTGGTCAAGGGTCTTTCAAGCCAGTCAAACTTATAGTCCAGCCAGTCAGCACCAAGCTCATTTCCTTTCCATAGAAACACCCATAAGTAACCAGAGTAGATTGCTGAAGCAATGGCCAATCCAATCGTCTGACTATAGCAGGTATCGCAGGTAAAAAATAGCGTTATTGGCCCGAAAACCAGTAGGGCCAAAGCCACATCTCTCAAATGAGCTTTGACACCTTTTCCTCGAATTCGATTACGCTTTACGCAAGATTCCATTTCTTCCAATTTACTTGCAGTTTTCAACAGTCTTTTGTGCGAAGCTCAATCCCCAGCTAGGGTGGATAGCACTCTCCGGAGTGAATTTATCAAATAATTCCAATGACTGGGCCATCTTCTCACATGCACCTGATGTATCTGCCTTAAAGAATTGGGCGGTGCCATATTCCATATTTCCCATAAAAAACAGGGCCCTTGGGTTTTCAGAATCCATCTTTACGGCTTTTCCATACTCGGCATATGACTTCTGGCTATAAATCTGCCCTCTCGAGGCTGGGTCTACAGTTAACCTCAGCGTGTAGATAAAACCTTGCATCACATATGTCTCCACGTTGGGTTCGGTCCTCGCTAAAGCATTCTCCAACATTTTGGTAGCCTGATCAAGCCATGCATCTTTCTGAGTAGGATCTTCCTCACGTGATGCCATCCAAGAATAGGCCAGGGCAGCATAATATCCTGGCAGCCATTGATCGGTCTCAGCATTTGCAATGCGTTCAAATTTGTTAGCTGCATTCTGTAGATTTTCAATTGTGCCTGCATTATAAAGTGCATCTATATTGGCAAGCATTGTAGTTTCGAATTTATCTTCAGCTGTTGCCAGTTGAGAGATAAGGATTCCCACAATTATTAATAGTGATTTCATGCTTGTGTTTTTTGGTTTTATAGATTTAAAGTCAATGTCATCCTGAGGCTGAGATCGCTGTCCCAAGGCGTCATTCTGAGGGCTGAGATCGTTAGATCGAACCCCGTAGAATCTGTTTCTGCCTGGTTGATTGAGATTCTTCGCTTTTTCGATCTCCGTTAACCTGAAAGGAGATTCTTCGCTTGAATCCATCCCTCTCTGGTTTCCACCATCCCATTAGAAGATTCTTCACTTTTTCGATCTAGCAATCTCAAAAATTCAGAACGGTGGGTGAATTAGTTCAACTTTCATTTTCATATCAGCTTTAAATTCAAACTGCGTATCCTCATAACCAGGTGGGCCAAACATGCCTTTCGCATTATTTGAAAAAGCATATCCCTCTTTTGGGATTCCAAACATGCCAGTTTCTAACTCCTCGCTGCTGTTTTCATCGTGATAGAGGTTCATAGCATAAGTGCCGAATGGCAGGTTTTCAAACTTTAAAACCACCGGCTCATTTTCACTTACTTCTACTAATGCTTGTGCAAAAGCTTTCTTTAAATAGTCTCCCTCAGAATTAAAAACCTGAGCGTAGATGGTTCCTTCCATTACACTCAAGTTGGATACTTCAACTTCAAAGGTTCCCTGTGAATAACCGTTAAAGGCTAAACAGGAAATGATCATTACTGTGATTAGATTTTTCATTTTTATTGAGTTTAAAGATTATTAAGTTGATTTTTTGATTTGTCTTTAGCCAGAGTGATGAACACCCCGAGGAAATAAAACCGTTTGGCAGGTTGACCAATTGCTGACCTCTCAAACATTCCATCGGCATTCGGTTGATCGGCGTAGGTATAACCGAATATGTTATCACGGCCTGTTAAGTTGGTGGCGGATACATAAAAAATGATATGTTGCTTAAACAGATAGGCTGCGTTAAAACTTAGATTATGATAGGCTGGAATTCTTTCCTGATTAAAGCCCTCTCGGTTCGGGTTGTTGTAAGGTCGTCCACTTGTGAATGAATAAGTAGCCCCAAATTGTGTCCTGATCGGGTTGATAAAATGCTTGTAGACTATAGAAAAATTGTGCCTGCTTGAGAATGACGGTGCGGCAGTTGCTGGGAAATCCTTGAAATCCCTCTCGGTATCAAGGAAGGAATAAGACACCCAGTAATCTACATTTTTGAATGTTTTACTATCTCTCCAAAACAGGTCGATACCCTGTGCATGACCAAATCCTGAATTGTTAAACAAAGTTGGGTTGAATGGCTCATTACGGTCGAACTTTAGCAAGTCATTGTATTCCTTATGATACCCTTCCACCCTGAAAATCCTGCCCTCTTTAATTACCTGATAGTTGAGAATGTAATGCGTTGCCTTCTCAAAATCGAGGTCATTCCTAATCAGCAGCTTTTCATTATCAGGGCTTTGGTAATACTGACCAAAAGCGGCGGAAACCTGACCATATTCTGAGGTTTTATAGGCCAATGAAACCCTTGGGGAAATATTGAAATCATTCTGCAAGCTGGAAATTTCACCTCGCACACCTGTTCTTAACATGAATTTGGTACTCAGGTAGATGTCTGCTTCACTGAATACAGCCCCAAGGTTTTCATCAAAACTATTTTCGATATCCTGACCTGGTTGTTGAAACCTTTGGCCGACCTGGCTGTGAAATAGTTCGCTGCCAAACCTGAGAGAAACATGTTCACTGTGGTCATTCTCAAGAACTGACTTAAAATGAAGCCCGGTAAGATCATCCTCTACATTGATACCATTGAAAACAACATCCTGATTACTCAAAGTAAATGAGGCCCCAGACCGATGGCTCCACTTGTCATTAATGAAATCCTTATAAGTCGCATTGATAAAGTAATAGTCTTTAGCCAAATCCGTACGATTAGGCTCCTCTGGATTGTTAATATTAAACTGGCGAACATCGAAGCCGGCAGTGCTGAAATTGCTGAAAACCTTGAACATCCCGCCGCTTTTGGTTTTTGCCCTGAATGAGAGGTTGCCATCGATACCTACATAGCCATCTTCGAAATCAAAGGCCTGATTAACCAAACCGATGTATGGGTTCAGGTTGATGTACCCGATTTCAGCAAACACCGAACTCTTTTCCCATAAATGTGAATGAGAAACATTACCGCCAACAGTCATGAACGACATATTGGTTTCCGTATCATCAGGCAGGTCAATGCTGTTTAATTGAAGCGTAGATGACAATGCCTGACCATATTCTGCCGAATAGCCGCCTGTACTGAAAGCTGTGCCCTTGAACAAGAAAGGTGAAAACCGGCTACGTCCTGGGGTGTTTGGTGCTGATGGAATGTAAAAATCCGGAACATGCATGCCATCAATGAATACTTTGGTTTCCTCTCCAGATCCACCGCGAACGAATAACCGACCGGATTCGCCATTCGTGGTTGTTCCGGGAAGTGTATTCAATGCACCGACAATATCTGCCGTAGCCCCGGCTGTCATAGCGATATCCAGCGGCTTGAGGAGTACCTGCTTTTTTTCGTCACTGGCTTCAAATGAGCCGGCAGTGATGGTGACCCCATCCATTTTGTTGATCTCTTCAGCCATCTGAAAAATGAGGTTCTGAAGGTTGCCAGAGAGGTCAATCGACTGGATGATTTGTCGGTAGCCTACAAAGCTGATGACCAATTGTTGGTTGCCAATTTCGTTCGTTGAGAATTGGAATCTGCCTTCAAGGTCAGAGGTGGCACCATCGTAGGTGTCTTCCAGATAGATATTCACACCCGGTAGCGCTTCCCCTTTTTTATCGGTGACCAAACCTGAAATGATGGTTTGGGCAAAGGTTAATCCTGGCGCAGTTACTACCAGGATAAGTGCAATTGTTGATTTGATTAGTTGAGTTTTTGACATCGGGATTCTTGTTTTTAAATCCGTGTCAAAATTGTGGATGCCAGTCGCTGTTTAATATTTTATCTTACTGAACTGTTGAGTTTAAGGGATGAGTTGTGGGTTACTGTCAGTTACTATACAGTAATTTTTTTGTCATCAAAAGTTGATAAGTAACTTCAACAATGGTATTAACTCATTTAATGTATGATCGAGGATTATTATAAACTTTTTGAAATTCCTAAAAATGCATCCAATACCGAAATCAAATCCGCTTTTCGAACCTTAGCTAAAAAATATCATCCCGATAAAAATGATCAACCCGATGCCGCAAAACGCTTTAGTGAAATTAGGATAGCTTATTCTATCTTAATTGATCCAGAAAGTAGAAAAGTTTATGATGATGCTCTTTATCGAACTAAACCCACTGATGAATATAAAAACTTATATAAAAAGACTCATGAAAAAAATGGGAACAACAGGGAAAAGGCCATCTGGCTGATTCTATACCATCACTTTGATGCTCATCCCAAAGCATTTATACTCATTATAGTTGGTTTTGTGGCAATTGGTTTTCTTGTCCGTCAGTTTTTTGAAGACTCAAATACAAATTGGATCGAAACAACTGCGCAATATGAGTCCAATAGCATAAATGAAAGAATGAAGGATGGTCAAAACGAGTATTACATCAAGCTTTTCTATAGTTACCTTGTGGACGGCAAGAGCTACAACCTAAGTATTGGGGAAGTAATGTCATCGAATCAAGTTTATAACATAAAACCAGAACAGCAACTTCAAGTATATTATAAAGAAAAAACCCCCGAGGTGCACCAGTTAGAATTGAGAGTACAAGTAACACTTGGTTTTTTCTTAACGTCCACGTTCGTAATGCTTTTGGTGACCTGGATGTTTTATTGGTTGATGAGAGTGTCCTATAAGTATTACTACGAATAACTGTCGTTAATAATGTCTAGTGAAACCTTATACCTCTTCAGCTCTCTCTCACCCACTCAGCCCTTGTTGGTGTTGCTCACCAACAAGCCATTCAAACAGTAGACTTCAACTAGCATTTGCAATAAACAGGGATGTCGGTGAAAAAACACCAACATCGGCGGTTTGTTGATTTTGGGGGATTAGTTGTGGGTGGGCTTTCTCCCAGCCCTTGTTGGTGTTTGTCACCAACAAGCCATTCAAACAGTAGACTTCAACCGGCATTTTCAATAAACAGGGATGTCTGTGAAAAAAACACCGGACTTGCCAGTTGATAGATTGCTTCGTCGTCCCTCCTCGCAAAGACGCTTCGATTTAGGTAGCTGCTTAATTTTCAACGTCATTGCGAACGAAGTGAAGCAATCCACAATTCGTATAGCCAAGACAGAATAGGGCCATACATCCAAAATCGAAAGCGGCATCTTAATCTTCAGCCTTCTTGGGTTTCTACCACCACAGACCATTCAGAACCTAACTGGATCCTCAACAATAATGCTGCTGAAACACCAACATCGGCGGTTTGTTGATTTTGGGGGACGAGTTGTGGGTGGTCTTTCGGATATAGAGTGGAATGAGGTTTAGGCTTATAAACCTTACTGAATTTTCTTAACTTCATCCCCTTCTCAATCTTGACCAACCCATGAAAAAAATTCTAAAAATTATCGGAATCGTTATTGGTGGGCTACTCCTATTGGTACTCCTGTTTGCATCCTACATTAACTTTATCGGAATACCCACTTACCCGGTGGAGGATATTAAATACACAGTTAACCTTACCCCTAAAAATGTCTTGAGAGGTAAAAAACTGGTTTAGATGCTGTGCGCCAATTGCCATATCAACAGGGCAACAGGTAAGCTTACAGGCACTCAAATGCTTGATGCGCCCCCTGAGTTCGGCACTATCTATTCACCTAACATTACTCAGGACAAAGAGTATGGCATAGGCAATTGGACGGATGGTGAAATTCTTTACTTACTTCGCACAGGTATTAAAAGGGATGGTCAATATGCCCCACCTTATATGGCCAAACTGCCCAGTATGGCGGATGAAGACATTGAGGCCATCATTGCTTTTTTGAAGTCTACCGACCGCATGGTTGCCCCGGATGCCACCCCTGACCGACCAGTGGAGCCATCTTTCCTAACTAAATTTCTGTGCCAGGTAGCCTTCAAACCTTTCCCGATGCCTGAAGCACTAATCCCGAGGCCAGATACAACAAATCAAGTGGAACTTGGAAAATACCTTGCTCATAACCTTGAATGTTTTTCATGCCACTCTGCGGATTTTAAAACGAACGATTACCTGAACCCGGAAAAAAGTGAGAGGTATTTTGGGGGTGGCTTCAGCTTGCTTGATTTAGATGGAAACATGGTAAACGTACCTAACCTGACACCTGATGTAAGTGGCATTGGCAACTGGACAGAAGAGCAGTTTGTGACAGCAGTGAAATATGGCAAAGTCCCTAGTGGCCCAGCCCTACAATACCCCATGATGCCCTACATTCAACTCACAAATTATGAGGCTGCTTCTATTTATGAATATTTAAAAACGGTGCCGATTATTAGTAATAAAGTGGAACGGAGCATAAGGTAGGGTTGTTGAGACCATACGGCTTTAATACCTGTCTGGTCTTTATGCTGATTCAGTTTGAGTTAAATTGCCCTAACTGACATCTCAATAATAACGATATCTGTAAAATCACCCTGTACTATCTTCACACTTTGAGGATCACACACCAAGCCAAACACAATGCCAAAAATCATTTATTACGTAGCCAGTTCAATTGACGGTTTCATGGCTGGACCAAATGACGACGTAAGCGACTTTGCTACAGGTGGTAGTGCCGTCGATAAATACTTTTCAGACTTACAAAATTTTAGCACTGTGATAATGGGCCGCAGAACGTATGAGTTCGGATATAAATACGGACTTGTACCAGGGCAGCCGGCTTATCCTCACATGGAGCATTTCATTTTCTCAAAATCACTGAGCATTGAGAAATTGGCTAAAACCGTTCACATTGAGTCGATCTCCGTTGAGCGCATAAATGAAATCAAAAAAGCCTCTAAAACGGATATTTATTTATGCGGTGGTGGGGAATTTGCGGGTTGGTTATTGGAGAATGGATTAATTGACCAATTAAAATTAAAACTCAATCCTATCATTCTGGGAGAAGGTATTCGGCTATTTGGTAAATCGACCAAAAAAGCAAAGTGGAAATTAATTGAAACTGAAAACTTTGAAGATGGCTTGAAGATTCTGACCTATGATTTTGAAAAATGATAAGCCAACCACGACATCATTTAGACAACAGAACGTTGGTCACAACACTCAATAGAATAACTATAAGCTTTCAAGCTCAAAAGATGTTGGTGAAAATACACCAACATCGGCGATCCAATCAGAGACAAATAGATTGCTTCGTCGTTTCTCCTTGCAAAGATGCTTTCGATTTACTCACTGAGTAATTTTCAACGTCATTGTGAACGAAGTGAATCAATCTATCATCCAATACACAATAAGGGCTACACCTCCAAAATTGAAACTGCCATACCTAACTCTTTACAAACCCTCACAGCCCTATTCCTGACTTTGTTACTATAAGCAGGATCAGGTCTAAACCCCCGAAAGACACCTATATACAAATCCATGAGATCCGGGTAGTGCCTTTCTATAGCCCTGAACATCAGCGTTTTAGAATCAGATGGGCCATCGCCAAATAATGAAAGGCTGGCCGGAAAAGCATACTTCGCTCCATTGTCTTTCAGGGTGGTAATTGCTTCTCTGATGTGCTCTTCGCCATCAGAAATTCCCGGCAAAAGTGGCATTAGGCTGGCACCAGTTAAGAAACCGGCTTTGGCACACTCTTTCATTGCCACCAGGCGTTTACCGGGCAGGGTGGCTCCGGGTTCAAAGATCTTTGATACATCATCGTCAACTGAAGAAAATGAAAAAGTGATGAATGATTTCTGATTCAATCCTCTCAAATCTTCTGGCAAAATAGCTACGTCCTTAATCTGCCGAAGTAAATCCAAATCTCTTAATACAAGGTCAGATCGTGTCATAACATGTACCGGAAAACGGTACTTTAATACTATCTCAAGCAATTGCCTGGTCAAACCATAATCTCCCTCAAACTGAAGGTATGGGTCAGTGGCTGAGCTTAAGACAATGATCCCGTATTGGTTCTTTTTTGCTTTGATGCCAAGCTGTTTGTCCAACAAATCAACTGCATTGGTTTTAACGGCAAGTTTTTGCTCCATGTGCTCACCATATTTGCTGCCACGGATGTAGCAAAACAAGCAATTAAATGAGCAGCCGCTATAAGGGTTTACTGTGTAGTCGTCCAAAAACCAGGGATCACGGCGTTTGGTTTTATTCAGGATCGTTTTTGATTGAATTTCAAGCGGCATTACTTATCAAGATACCTATTGATCCAGACAATGGCCTTCTTAATGTAGTGTTCATGATCAGCTGCAAGTGGTGCTACCAACTGCCGTACCTTCGCTTTCTTCTCCGGGATTTTTGCAAAATGGATTAGCATTACGATGCCCATCCGTCGAACCCACATCTTATCCGATTTCAAGAATTCCTCTGCGAGACTTTGCACCTCATCACCATGTTTTTTAATAAGTGGCCTTATCCCCTCAGAGCAAAGGGTATCACAAACAGCCCAATTGTCGATATCATCCTTGAATCTTTTTAACAGTTCCAAGGTCCGCTCAGGGTCATTGCGGCAATTTGATGTGAGCAACTTTGCAACCAGCAGCCGTTCCTCATACCAACCTGATTGCCATAAAGCCTCAATAAGTGGAAACCCATGTTCTTTATATTTTTTAGCCAATGCATTTATCCCGGGAAGCCTTACCCCATAAATTTTGTTGGCAGTAGGAACAAACTTTGCAGCTGATTTTTTGGCTTCATCAGAAGAAAGGCGAAATAAATTCTCTTTTATTTCATTTAAGACTCCTTCAATTACAATCATTTACGTTAAGTAACCTATGATAACGCAAGTAACCAATTAAGTCTATAAGTAGAAACCTTTCCTGAGAGCTTAAGAAGCCATTCAACGGCTTACCAATAATCTAAAATTCGACTGATTTTTCCATCAGATATTTCAATCACCTGAAGCTGTGTTCTTTCGACTTTTTTACCAGACTTAAGAAGGAATCGTATTTCAAACTTCACTACCGCAACATTGTTATTGAGGATCACCTGTAGTTTGTTTATCTCCACATCATCTGAGCTGCCTCCATAACTTTCCAGAAAACTTAACATCCCCATTTTAATTGATTCCTTAGATTCTATTTTCATGCCTATCCCCGGATGTTCATAAACAGCCTCATCATCATAAAGAATAAGTAGTTCATTAACGTCATTTTCCTCTGCTTCTGAGTGCAAGGTTTCTTTCAAATTGTCAAGATAAATATCAAGTAATTCCTGGCTGGTGACCGTACAGTTAATTAACAAATAGAATAGTACTAAGAGTGTCGGTGTTTTCATAAAACTTAACTTGATTGTTTTTAAATATTTTATGGTCAAATCATCTACTCATAAAGTCCCATTAACTGGGTCGATTCCAAAACGGCTCCATCAATGGCATTGTTAAATCCATTTAAGGCGGCGCCATCGCCAAGGTTTAACTCTTTATTTAGGGCATAAAGTGTAAACCTGTATCGGTGGGTTTCCCCAGCTGGAGGACAAGGGCCAAAATATCCGACCTGCCCATCTGCCTGGTTAGTTCCTTCATTTGCCCCTTGCGGAATCAGGCTGGATTTCGATGCACCTTCGGCGAGGGAAGTTATTTCTGGCGGGATGTCATATACGATCCAGTGGGTCAACACTCCCTGAACGAAATCGAGGTCATCCATAACCAACGCAACACTTTCGGTTCCTTCCGGAACATTCCTCCAATTAAGCGGCGGGGACGATCCTCGACAGGAAAAATTTACTGGCATAGTGCCACCAGGGGCAAATGCACTGCTTCTAAAAATCAACCTTAATTCTGAACCGGTTGTAGCCATGCCTTCAACATATGCTGAACTGTTGACGCCATCAGAAGCTCTGACCCTGAAAAAGTAATCAGTGGCTGGCAGTAAAATCCCAACAATAACCCTGTTTGCTGTCACCTGTAAAGCTTGGAAACCTTCAACAAAGTTGGTATACCCTGCATCAAGGGCAACATCCAACTCATAAGTTCCAGCCCCGGTATCCGTCCAAATGAGCTCAAATTCATCTCCAATAACAGAATTAGCAGAAACAGAGGAAGGAGCGGCCAACGCACCCGTAGTTACTTCCAGTGTTTCAGAAAAACTATTGCCACCACCGCTAAACTGCACCCTCACATTATACAAAGTTTCACTAACGAGGCCAGTTACCACAGCGGGGGAATCTTCAAAAGTTTCGTTAAAAGTTACCTGACCAAATGCAACATCTTCTGATACCTGAACCACAACGGCTTCTGCAGTCGCGGTCCAACGCACTTGAAAACCGGTAGCCGTAATATTTGAAATCGCCACATTCTCAGGAACAGGGTCGTCCTCGCTTCCACATGAAAAGAGTGATGTTACAAAAAGAAGGGCTAAGATTTTATTTATCGGGATGCATTTCATGAAGCCAAATAAGCATTTCATTCAAAGGCTTAATTGTACGATTGCGAAATCAACCCCCCATTTGGGGGTAGTTTTGTTGTGGATTGTTTCTAAATTATGTCTGCCCAATTAATTCAATTCAGTCCTTCAAAAGAATTGAGTGCTTTTGTGAAGCGCTACTGGATTTACAAAGGCTCATTCCAAAATGCTGATTTTATGAGAATCCTTCCTTTTGGGGCAATCGACATTATTGCGCATAAAAATGTGAGTATGGAGTATAAATGTGGCAGCCAGATTAAAAAGGAGCCTCTTATTTTCATTGAAGGCCAGTACCTGGGCCCTTCTTTTAAAAAGCCTGCTGAACAATGCGAATTTCTCGGTATTACACTCCACCCCTGGGCCACAAAATATTTATTGGATTCGCCAGCCGCAGAACTAACTGGTCACGTTGTGGACATTGAATTGATCAATAGAAAACTCAAGGCCCAACTTTGCATGATAATTGATCGGTATCCGCTTACAGAAAGCATTGGCGAACACCTCGACATTATGCTTACCTCCTTTTTTTCAAAATTAGAATTATCAAAGAGCCATAAAAACCTTGTGAAAATCTCCCTATCAAGTGGTATTGACCTAAGATCGCACTGGTCGCAAACAAGCAGGTCTTTTCAAATAAAGTTCAAAGAAATTTTCGGGATAACATGGAGGCAGCACAACAACAAAAAACGCTTTCTTAAAGCAATGGACTTGATAAATAAACCGGATGTTTCTTATGCCGAAATAGCTTATAAAGCGGGTTATTATGACCAGGCGCATTTTATAAGGCAGTTCAAGGAGTTTGCAGGTTTAACACCTGGCAGTTATCGAAAATCGAAAGCAAATACAATGGTGGAATTAACTGCTCTGGGGCATTGATCAATAATCAACCGAGGTACTTTTCCTTAAATACGTTCAACTTAAGGGAGGCCTTATCCATAGTTGACATTTTGGATATTTGAGTCTTCATTTTTTCACCTAATTTTTCAATTGCCCTGAAAGGGCGTAGCATCACTTTAAATTCGGTGATTATACCCCTATCATTCCATGTAATGATATCAACACCATCAATTACAATTCCATCAATTGTGGCGTTGAATTCAAGCACAGCGTTGTTCCCCTGTTCCACCGTTTTGATATAATGGAAATTTCCGGCTTCCTGAAAAACATGAAATGCAGCGGTCAAATACATCTTAGTCAGTGTTTTGCCTTCTTGTGGTTTAAAAAGTATCGGGGAATAAAAGACACAATTTTTATCTAGTATTTCATCTAAAATTGATTTATCCATGTTGTCAACCGCATGGTGCCATTTAGGAATTGGTGAGTTCATCAGAGATTAGTTTGATTACTCCAATATAGACATTCATCATTCATTGCATATTAGGTAATCGACTGATGAACCTCGCTCACAAAAAAAGCCGGATTTCTCCAGCTCTTTGCAACTCTCCAAATATCTCGAGATTAACTACAGACCCAGTGCTATATAAATTTGGCCTACCACGTTTTTAGAATTCCCCATCAGATCTTTCGCTGCTGGTGAGTCAGCTATCTGCGTTAAGCCCAAATTATATCTTACACCTATTTGCAGATCACTGAAATTTATTGCGGCCCCAGTCACAAGTCCGAAATCATAATCCTTAAAATTCCCTCTATCCAGCTCTTGAAAACTTGATCCAAAATCACCTTCTGTTGACGAATTGGCCCCTATTAGAAATGATCCGTATCCACCGGCATGTAATTCAAGAATATCCACAATTTTAAAGTTGAAGAAAACTGGCAACTGCAAATAATTAAGATTGAAATCTGCTTCTCCATCAAATGGGCCCACATTATAAGTTGACCTATTTCCAGCTGTTGTATATAGTAATTCACTTTGCAGGGCTGTGGCTTCACCTAATTGTGACTGACCATAAATTCCGATATTAAATCCAGGCCTTACTTGCCTATCTTCTACTTCATCAATATAAAGGGCGCTCCAGTTAAAACCACCTTTTATTCCGCTACGGAACTCCTGGGCTGACACTGAAAAAGTTACTAGAACTGCCACAGCTGTATAAAATATTTTCTTGTTCATAATTGTGTTTGTTAGTTATAAAACAACTCTAGAAAATATCAAACCAACTCGGTAATAGACGTTTTACTGTGAGGAAATAGACTTAAACTGTGGAATAAATCCCCGGCATTTGATGAATAAAGCCTCACACCAAAGCTTGAAATCTTTCGGCAAGACATTAATGAAATGGTAAAAGCGTAGAAATCAATTATTAACAATAATTTAAGATCATTGCATAGGTGAGGGTTCCATTATGCTAATAACTAAATTTATCAAAGCTGGTAAACCTGATTTATGTACCAATCGCATTTAATTCATGAGAAATCGTAATTCAATATGAAGATTCTCTACGCAGTTCAAGGAACTGGCAATGGACATATGAGCCGGGCCCAGGATGTGATATCAGCACTCATGAAAAGGGCTTCTGTTGATGTGTTGGTCAGTGGCATACAGGCAGATTTGGAGTTGCCATTTCCTGTGAAATATCGATTTAGGGGGCTCAGTTTTATTTTTGGTAAAAAAGGAGGTGTCGACCTTCTGGCTACTTATAAATCATATCGGATCAGGAAGCTGCTGAAAGAAATTAAGAGTTGCCCTGTAGAAAAGTACGATCTCGTTATCAATGATTTCGAACCAATTTCTGCCTGGGCCTGCAAGCTAAAAGGAGTGAAAAGCATTGCTTTAAGCCATCAGGGGGCACTAAGGTCAAAACTAGTACCCAAGCCATTTCATTTTGATTTGATCGGTTGGCTTGTGTTAAAATACTACGCCCCCTGCCGTGACTACTACAGTTTTCATTTTAAAAAGTATGACCGGAATATCTATTCCCCAATAATTAGAAATGAGATCAGGGAACACCCAATTTCTAATGAGGGTCACTTTACAGTTTATCTTCCCTCGTATGGTGATCAAAAATTGATTAAGGTGCTTTCAAAAATCAAGAAAGTAAAGTGGCAGGTTTTTTCTAAGCACAGCAAAAAATCTTATTCGATAAAAAATGTCGCTATCCATCCGATAGATAAAAATAAGTTTACCAAAAGTATTGCTTCTGCCACTGGGGTATTGTGCGGTGCTGGTTTTGAGACCCCGGCCGAAGCACTTTATCTATCCAAAAAATTGATGGTGATCCCAATGGCGGCCCAATATGAGCAACACTTTAATGCTAAAAGCCTTGCAGACTTAGGTGTTCCGGTGATTCCTAAACTGAGCAAAAAACACCTTAAAATGATTAAGAAGTGGACGAAAGCTGAACAAACAATTCCTGTTTATTTTCCTAATGAGACTCAGTCCATCATTGATAAATTATTACAAGAGCACCTGCAGCAGGAATATGTGGGCAAAATGCAACCAAGCACTACTCAGTTATCGCCCTTACCCAAATTCAAGCTTTCGTGAGCTATTGTTCCGAATGGTAGTGTGTGCCGTTGGCGCCATACCTATTCTTAATTAACTAATATTATTAGTTTAAATACTAATATATTTGTCATTACCTAAAATAATAGGTTATGATATCCCGCTCTATTTTACACATGGACCTCGACACTTTTTTCGTGTCATGTGAGCGCCTGCTTGACAGCCGCCTAAAGGGAAAACCCATTATGATTGGCGGTATAACAGATCGGGGCGTTGTGGCTTCCTGTAGCTATGAAGCCAGGAAATTTGGAGTTCATTCGGCCATGCCCATGAAGCTGGCCAGGCAACTGTGCCCCGAGGCTATCATCATCAGGGGAAACACCGGAAACTACACCAAAAAGTCAGATGAAGTTACTGAGATTATAAAGGAAACGGTGCCGCTCTATGAGAAAAGCTCTATCGATGAATTTTATGCTGATCTCTCCGGCATGGATCGTTTTTTCAGCTGTTACCAAATGGCTCATGAGCTCCGGAAAAAGATCATTGATGAAACCGGACTTCCTATTTCCTTTGGTCTTTCTGAGAACAAAACTGTTTCGAAAGTGGCCACTGGGGAAGCCAAGCCCAATAATGAACTCCGTATTGATTATGGCACTGAAAAACGGTTTCTTGCCCCGCTTTCAGTCAAAAAAATCCCGATGATCGGGGAGAAAACCTACAAGTCGTTGATAGGGCTTGGCGTTCGCCGGGTGAAAACAATTCAGGAGATGCCAGCCGAAATGATGGAAAAAGTTTTTGGTAAAAACGGCATAGCCATGTGGCACAAAGCCAACGGTATTGACAAAACACCCGTGATACCCTACAGTGAACGAAAGTCGATTTCCACTGAGCGCACTTTTGACCGCGACACCACTGATGTAAACAAGCTGCGTGGGATCTTGCTGGCCATGGCTGAAAACCTTGCCTTTCAACTGCGCCGAGGAGATAAACTGACCGGCTGCGTAACGGTGAAGCTGCGATATTCTGACTTCAATACTTATACGCTACAGTCCCGGCTGCCCTATACCTCCGCTGACCATATCCTGATCCCTAAGGTGAAAGAGCTCTTTAGCAAGCTTTTTCAAAAGCGTTTGCTCATTCGGCTGGTGGGGGTGCGCTACAGCCATCTTGTGGGTGGCGGCTACCAAATCAACCTGTTTGAAGACAGCACCGAAATCATCAACCTCTACCAGGCCATGGACAAGATCCGGGACAAATTCGGCGACAGGGCCGTGATGCGGCTGGCAGGCATGGGCGCTAGAACCATCGGCCGCTTTAATCCTTTTACAGGTGAGCCTCCTCCGCTTTTGGCAAATCGGAGGAGTTGAGGTTGTTGGAATTAGGCTATAATTAGGCTATTTCATTAAGCTCAGAGTCCCCTTCGGGAGACTCTGAGCGGGGAAGAAGTTATTCATGTTTTTAACTTGATTAAATTAGAAACAGATAACGTTTATGGATGAAATTATTTATAATAAATCTCTGTACACTATTTTCTCTAGGCATTGCTTATTGTCAAGAAACGATAGATAATGAAATTGAGCTTATTAAGTTAAAAAAAGAATGATGGCCTGAAAACCTGGTGTTTTTTATTCCTTTTAAAATCTGAGCTTCTAACCGATTTGTGTAGTTTCTGGAGAATAGTAGACTGGTTTGATTCGGTCAATCTTTTTACAATTTCATAAGCCAAAAATCGCTTGCCATTGCCCACCAAAGAATTAAGGTTGACTTGACAGTCATCAGTCAAGTGTACTATTCCATGAAAATGGTTTGGCATAATTACATAAGCCAGTATGTGTACTTTTTTGTTGATGAGATACTCAAACCATTTTTCAAAGTATCGATATAGATTGGTCTGCTCAAATAAAGGCAACCAATCATGGCATGTGAATGTGATGAAATAAGTGTCGTTTTCGGTATGGAGTTTATTGGTAGCTATGATTTGGGTTTTGGAAACTAAATATAATTAAGCAGTAGATTGATCTCAGTCCCCATTTATGGGGTTTTGATCTCAGAGTCCCCTACGGGAGACTCTGAGTGGGTTAGTGACTTGCCGACTACGTCCTTTTACTGGGAAGTTTTGGGTTGACGGTAATTCTAGGAATTACGATGTATTCAACCAGAAATATTAATTGGTATAAGCTCAATATTCAGAATGAGTAACTATTATTTCATCGCTTTGAGTCGCCCACCGGAGACTCAAAGCACTTTCAAAATCCAGAACTCAACAAATCACCTTATCTTTCTGAACCAGAATGACCCAAAAATTCCACATCCCCTCCTACCCCCTCAATCAATTTATTGAGTATATCTTTTATTACACTGATTATGATGTGGAGTACCGGATGGAGAAATTTATCCCCGATGGAAGCACTTATATGATCATTGACCTGACGGATGAGCCTAAATACGTTTATCATAATGAGACCCTCGCTCCGATAATGGCCTGTAAAAAAGCCTGGTTTTCGGGACTAAGAACAGAACCAATCACCATTCCATCTAGTAGCGGTTGTGAAATGATTGTGATCAATTTTCATAAGGGAAAGGCTTTACCCTTTTTGAAAAACCCAATGTCGGAGGTGACAAACCACGTGGTAGATGCTGAACAAGTTTTGAATGTAGATATTCTGGCAATAAGGGATGCAGTGCTTGAGCAGCCGTCGCCGGCTGGTAAGTGTCAGTTTATAGAAAATGCCCTTGTACGGCACTATTATAAGCAGTTATTGGTCAATCCTTTCGTCGATTATGCAGTATCAAGGATCATTGAAAGTCCGCAAAAGTTAAGCCTGAAAATGATCAGCGAAAAGGTGGGGTACTCACAGAAGCACATCATCAAATTGTTTAAAGACCATGTGGGCGTTGTCCCAAAGGAGTTTCTGAAGATTATCCGTTTTCAAAAGGCGGTGAATGATTTGGAAATAGTTCAACAAATAAGTTGGGCCAGCCTGGCTGCTGACTGCGGCTATTATGATCAGTCACATTTCATTTCAGACTTTAAAGTATTCTCGGGTTTCACCCCAACGGAGTACATGAAGAGCAAAGGGGACGATTTGAATTACATCCCAGTACATTAAAGACTCCAATTACCCGATCGACGGCCTGGCTCAAAGTTGATGCGGATTGAGGCAGTTTACTTCCTTTAACTTGGCAGGTGGTTCACCTGTCGTAGCTCATGCGAAGACAGGTAAATTTTTTCCTATAACATAAAAAGACCTGTCTCCAAATTTGCTACCAAAAAGAAGATGGAGAACATGTACATCAACCATTGGGCGGTATTGGTTTGTGCCATTTACAATATGGTATTGGGTGCTATCTGGTATTCGCCGGCCTTATTTTACAAAGCGTGGAAAGCGGAAAACAACTTGACTGATGAAAAAATCAAAGAGGCAAATCCTGCTAAAACCTATGGCGTCAGCTTTTTAATGGCTTATATCATGAGCTACAATATGGCCTTCTTTCTGGGAGATAGCACCACCGACATGGCATGGGGTACAACTGCCGGATTCCTTACTGGTTTCGGTTGGGCCGCTGCAGTTTTCACCTGTATTGCACTTTTTGAAATGAAGACCTGGCGCTACATCCTGATCAACAGCGGCTACATTATTTTATATTTTACTGGGATTGGGTTTATTCTTGGCATTTGGAGGTAATGTAATGAGGAATCTTACCGTATCAGCCTGCATACTGCTGGTTTTTGCATCTTGTCAAGAGCAAAAACCGCAAAAGAGAGAAGCTGAATATCGAATAGCTTATAATGTTTATTTGCCGGATAGCTCAGGCGAGAATTACGACATTTTTATAATGAACCTTGATGGATCTGATAAAAGAAATATCACCAACCATCAAGACATAGCCTGGGTTTATTCCTCAACACCAGATAAACTCTTGTTTCTAAGTGACAGGGACTCTAGTTATCGCTCTTTTTCGTTTTATTCAATGGATCATGAGGGAGGTCAGGTTACTAAAATTTCAGATTTTCTCCTTCGGGATAGCTGGCTTGGCTCCAGGAAAAATGGTACTGAATTCATTGTAAACCCAAGCCCAAAAATTGATTCAGTTTTTCACATCATCGACGATAAGGGTGAATTGCTGAGCAGGGTTGATACGCAGTTGCCATTTGCCAGTGACCCAACGTTTTCACCTGATGGAAAGCAAATTGCTTTCAGGGGAGCACTCAAAAAATCAAAGCGGGAACCAAGTTTTAATGAGGCAATTTATGTAATGAAAGACGATGCCAGCGATCTCAATCGAATTACCAAATACCCTGAATCAGATACCACGGCCAACTGGTTTGACTACAGGGCCGGTGCCCCTCGATGGCACCCATCTGGCGATTTTATCAGCTTTCAGAGTTTTCAAAAGGGAAAGTACAGTTTATGGGCAGTTTCTATGGATGGGAGTGAGCAATGGAAACTTACGGAAAACCCTCAAAACGAAGGGTGGCATCATTGGAGCCCGGATGGAAAATGGTTAGTAATCGAATTGTTTGACAATGACCAAACGCAATTTCACATAGGATTGATGGAGTGGAAAACCAAGGAACTTCAGATACTGACCGACTCCAGTTTTAAGTATCAACAGGCACCAGTGTTTGTGGGGGTTAAATAGCTCCTTACTATTTAAATAACCCTCTGCATTTATCATCACCATCTTTATTATTAAAAACCTTAGCGTCCCAGCAGGGTCTGTCGTAGACGACCCTGCGTAAATCCAAAAACTCAGTAATAAACTAAAGCTCCACACCAAAACCTACCCCAAACACATAAGGTGTCACTTGCAGTGCGGACTCTGTGGCGGTCTTTACCGTCCCAGCAGGTTCTGTCGCAGACGACCCTGTGTTAATCAAAGCTCCTACGGTAATTATTCTTCTCCTATTAATTTGCTTATCAAATGGCGACCAAAACCGAACATAGTCCCAAGTATTCATTATACTTCTGCACTTTTACCTGCTATAAATGGCTAAAGCTATTTGAAGAAGCCAATGCCTATATGATGGTCTATGATTGGTTTAAATATTTGAAAAATAAAAAAAATGTAGTTGTCATTGCCTTTGTTATTATGCCAAATCACTGCCATTTAATTCTTCATCTTGCAGATCCTCTACTCAGCTTAAATAAGCTAGTTGCCAATGGTAAACGATTTATGGCTTATGGCATTATTGAACGTTTGAAAAAAGCATCTAAAAACAACCTTCTGAAGATACTTAGAATGGGCGTTTCTGAAGTTGATAAAAGCAAAAAGCAGAAACATCGAGTATTTGAACCATCGTTTGATGCGAAGCCAATTTATTCTGAGAAATTCCTGGAACAAAAGATTGATTACATACATCAGAATCCCGTTAGAGGTAAATGGAACTTAGTGGATGATTACTCCAAATACCAACATAGCAGTGCTGCTTTTTATGAAATGAATCAATCTAATGGGTATTTTGATATTGTGCATTACAAGGACTTAGATGAAATTTAGGGGAGGATAGGATTGTACGCAGGGTCGTCTGCGACAGACCCTGCTGGGACGTTAAATTGAGTGCTGATGGGTTTTCTTATTTTATCGAATACATGTTAATTAGGAACTTCAGGTAAATCATTGTAAAAATGATTTATATATTTTGAGCATTATTAATTCTGGACACAATTGAATTGAGCTCACTAAGAATAGCAACCCAAACATTCATTTTACTAGTTTCCTTAAAATCTTTTGGGCAAAATGAATCTAGTATATCGCTAGTACAACTCACTGAACATGAGTACTATAAGTTACGGCAAGATCAACTCGTTTCTTTGAGTCCGAAGCTACTCGCCAAAGGAAACTGGTCTGAAAATGACCTTAAAAAATTTGCAAAAAGGTTAACCTATGAGGACTATTTGAATCTACTTGACGAACTAAAGAAGGATATCAAAAAAATCGGATTTAAAAATGTTAATATCATCTCTACTCATGAACAGATTAACTCAATATCCTCAATAGTTCACTCATTTTTTGGTGTAGTTTATAAAGGAGGAGGGATTGGTCTATTTATTAACTTAAATCTCTACAGTGGTTCGAACGCTGTAATAACTGAGGCATCTTGGGGAAAAATTAAGAAGGAACTTAAGGGATTGTTAAAAGCAGAGGAAGAATATCGGTAGCGTATTATGTAAATAGCATATAAGTATTATCCTAATTTAATCAAAACTTGGCTCAAGCAGGGTCTGTCCCTGACGACCCTGCGTTAATCCAAAAACTCAGTAATAAACTAAAGCTCCACACCGAAACCTACCCCAAATACATAAGGTGTCACTTGCAGTGCGGACTCTGTGGTGGTCTTGTTTAACGCATATTTGGCGAATGGCCTAATCATCCAACGATGGCTGCTTTTGCTGGGCAAATAATAAGTAATGCCTCCTCTTACGTTGAACAGGTTTTTGTGAAAGCCTATCAAGGTATTGGAATTGAATGCATCGTTTAATAGGTAACGTTGTTCTAGTCCGAAATCGAATGAATTTTCAACATTCCGAGTTTTCAATAAATAACTGATACCAATATTTAACCCAGAACTAATGGTGGTGAATGTTTGATTGGTAGAGTTACCACCCAACACCTCAGCTGAACTGTTGTATGACTGAAATGAGAAGTTGACAGGATATTTTTGAAATTGAAAAGCTAAACCTGTAGATAATTCCAGATTCTGGGCCACCGACCATTTAAGGTTAACAGTTGGGCTGACACCTAGACGGCCTAGTGACATATCAAATCCTGATTTCCCATCAAAGAAGTAATAATCGTCACCTTCATTGGGTTGATAATTGAGGTATGCAAGGCTAAACTCATTTAAAAGCTCAACTTTCCATTTCCCGGATTTTGTTGAAGGATTAATTTCTTTCAGATTAATTGGAGAGCTGGAGATGTAAAAATTCCTCTGGGGTGAAATTGACTCAATTCGTGGAGGAAGGGCGATCAATAAAGTCGATCTGGGAATTGAACTGATAGGACTAAAAGTGGCCTGGTTTGAAGGAGTAGTAGTGTTTGCCTGATTAGGATTTGAATCGGATTTAACGTCAGGGCTGCCTGATAATTTCAGGGCAATCGATTTTGTTGTTTCATCGGAACTATCAATAATTTCTTCCGCGGAGGTATTACCAATAATTCGCTTAACAATAGTTGCCTCTGGTACAGAAGCTTCTATAGAAGGCCCTTGTACAATTTGATTGTTTGAATGCTCATCTTCAACAATCAGGTCTTTTGCGTCAACTTCAACGACCTCCTTTGCTTCCTGGCCAACACTGTAATCAGCATTGCTCAAATACAATAGCACAGCGGCCATCATTACAATGGCACTCACCGCCAACACTTTACCGCCCAAATTTGCAGAGGGCTGTGGCTTAATGGCTGCCCATGCGTCATCTTTAACAGGCGCTTCGAAATTCTCGAATTTCGCCTTCAGAATATCCCTCATTTTATCATCCGCAGATCCGCTCATGGCTTAATTCAGTTTTTTTTAACAACTCAATCAACTTCTTTTTGGCCCTGGTTAACAGCACCCTCGAACTACTAACTGCAATCGACAGATGTTTAGCTATTTCTTCATGGCTATAACCTTCTATCATATAAAGGTTGAACACGATTTGATGGTTCTCAGGAAGCTGCTTTAGCATCTCGAGAACCTGATCGGCCTCCATTTTTTCAATTATTGAAACTTGCCCCTCATCAAATTCACAGGATCCAGCTTCTTCAATATCTACAAACATGGCTGTACTTCGCTTTTTGTAATGGTCTATGGCGGTGTTCACCACGATGCGGTTCACCCACCCCATCACATTATCAATGTAATTAGTCTGCTGGATATTCTTAAAAACCTTCATCATTGCATCCTGAAAAATATCGTTGGCCTCACTCGAGTGCTTGGTGTAGCGAACGCAAATTCCCATCATCTTTCCTTTAGCAAGGTCATAGAATTGGCGTTGGGCTTTCTCGTTCCCTTCACGACATTTTTTAATGGTGTTCGCTATCTCCTGCATCTATCAATGCGTAAAGCCCAACCAAATGGTCAGGCGATACAAGGTAGAAACTTATCGCTATTCAGAAATCTCAATGGTGGCCTGTGCTACAATGTATGTTTCGAATGCAGATGGTATTAAACCATTCTCATCAGTAAGATCTACGCCTGGATGGGTTCCGTTGATGCCAACTTCGTAAAGAAACTCAATGGTTCCTGTGAATGTGTCGTTTGGAGCTTCGTATAATAGATAAACCCCTTCTGAAATTTCGCCAACATTGTCTAGCAATCTCTGTAGTGCTTCTTTGCTCTCACCTTCCTCCCTATTGTCAACATCTAGCTGAGTTATGCTTCCACTAATCAGAAATATACCGAACCAACCTGAGCCTTCTGGTACAGTTATATCATAGTTTGAGACACCGCCACTTCGGATATCTTGTGGGCCTCCACAAAATACATCGTTATCAAGCAAATCGATGGCAAAGCTCTCACCTGATTTGGCCTTGATATAATCAAAGATTCCATTGTCACTGCATTCTGCCGCCTGCCTCATTCTTACATTGACTGTGGCAGTAAAATCGTTACCTATGCCATCATAGAAAGTCAATGCGAAGGAGTCATCTCCCTCAGAGAAATCCGTGTCAGGTATATACCTAATGAAATTCTTATCAGTAAAGAAACCCGTGGTGCCTTTAACTGGGTTATTAAGAAACTTAACTGATTCGAAGTTGCTACTGCCGAATATTTCGGATGGGTTTATTACTGCCGGCCCACCAGGTACCGTAGCTACTTCAATATTCAGGTTTGTAGCCGGAATCACATCCGGGTTTTGAGTGTCGCAGCTAAATAAGGCTGCAATTAAGGGTATTAAGAAAAATCGTTTTGCGAAATACATGGTCATAATGTTTGTTTATTATTATGACTGGATAAAAATTAGAAACGCTACAGCTGTAGGTTAAATTTATTTTAACACGATGATAATCAAAAGGTTACAAAAACAATTTCTTCCGATAGGCTCATTTTTCTTAATGTGGATGTCAGTGCTCTTTCTTGTTTCCTGTGAAAATGAACCAATAAAGAAACCTGTGCCGAAAGGCCCATTTTTTGGTATTCAACCAACTGCAGAACCTCAATTATTACTGCCTGGGTTTATTGCATCGCCCATTACAGAATATAATGGAACCTTCAATCCAGATGGCACTGAATTTTATTACACCACCAATTTGCCCAATAAAGGTGTTATATCATTTACAGAAATGCTTGACGACAGTACCTGGAGTAAACCAGCTGTGGCTCAGTTTTCAGGAGCGTACGTTGAATATGATCCGGTTTTTTATCCCTCAGGCAAGAGGCTATACTTTAGCTCCCGAAGGCCAATGAGCGATACCTTAGAAAGCAATCAAAGTAATGTCTGGTTTGTTGAAAAGGATGGCTCTAGTTGGAAAGAGCCACAACTTGTGCCTTTAACTGATAGGGACAATTATTATAATTCAACTACGAATGATGGGGTAATTTATTTCAATACATGGTCAAATGGAGATATGTACAAAGCAACTCCGTCAGGTGACAGCTTCGAAATTTCAAGGCTTCCGGATATGATTAACTCTCCCGGAGATCAGGGTGATCCTTTTATTTCACCCAATGAAGATTACATTATCTACCGCAGCTACGGTGAAAACAGCCTTGGCCGTGGTGACCTCTTTATAAGCTTTCAAATTGATGGACAGTGGACGGCTCCGGCCAATGTTGGCGCACCAATAAACAGCGAAGCCCATGAGATGTGCCCCTATGTAACCACTGATGGCAAGCTTTTCATATTTGCAAGTAATCGGGTAGCTGAGGAATATGAAACAAAGCCACTCACCCCACTTGATTCCCTTCAATCCAAATTCAAAACCTACGACAATGCCAATCAGAATATTTATTATGTAAGTGCGGGGTTTATCGATAGGATGAGGGGCGAGTTAGTTGATTAAAAAGCTTTCATTAATCCAGCAGTTATACTTTAGTTAAAGAAAAATTAATTGAAATCTCTACTCTATTTCGTAACAAGAATCCTATTTTACTTTTACAGCTTCGAACTAAAAATTATAGACCCGCCAAATCGGAAATCACTAACTAAAGTTCCTACAGTATTTAAAGTTTATGGGTCTCTATGGTGGAGAATTATACTCGGAGCTGCTACCATTTTGGTTTTAGTTGCTGGCTTAAGTCAATTGGCATTAAGTGCACAGTTACCTTCAAAAAGTGAAATTATTTCATTCGTGTTTATTGGGTTACTCATCATTATTGCATTTCTAAATCAACTAATTCTTAAAGGGAGAATTGAAGTGCATGAAAAATTTATTGTTTTTGATTACCGTAACATCTTTGGCAGGCAAAACAGGTTGGTGGAATTATCTGCATATAAAAATATATGGGTTCAGAAAATGAAAACTCGTATGGGAATGGAGTTCGCAGGCACACCTTATGTCAAAGTAAGGATTAAACACAAATGGACTCGATTTAGAAGTATTCAATTATATGAAGGTCCTATGAACGAAAACAAGATTAAATTTTACTCAGAACTATTTAACCTCCCGATTAAAGAGAGTTTAGTGACAATTAGGGAAAATAGGTAGACAAACCCCTTAGCGTCTCTTAATACAGCTAAGAAGAAATTTAAGTCATCGGACAAAGCCAATCAAAATATTTATTATATAAGTGCGAGTTTATTGAAAGGATAAAGGGTGAGGTGGTGGTAGAGTTTAAAGCCTCTAGATTAGTATAAGTAATGTTGGTTGTGGAATGTACATACTCGCATGTTAGCGATAATCTCAATGCTTAAATCAAAGTTGAAGATAATACTAATTCCAGCCACTTTACTGATCGTTTTGTGCGGTAATGTCCTTCTCTTCATTTGAATGAATGGGGTTTCATCCGTCAGGATATTTTGGCAGGGATTGGAGAGTCCGCCACAAGTTTTAAATTTAAATCAAGGCGTGGCTATGTGCGAGATGAGAGGTTAGTGCTTTCTTATCCCCACTGATCATAGCCGGAACGTTAACACAATAACTAATAGCTGATGAAAATTCATAAAATTTTAATTCTCTTGACTATAGTATTAGTAAATGGATGTGAACAGGTGCCTGAAAAAAAAGAAACAAATAAATTCAGTGGACTTTGGTCTCTGCATGTTATGGAGCAACTTAATCCCGAAACAGGTGAATGGAGTGAATGGAAAAACGGAATACAAGGTTATATTCTTTATGGTGAAAAAGATAATATGTCTGTTCATTTGACAACAATAGGTTATGAAGATACTGATCTAAGATTTCCAAATTTTGTTGATTCGATACCAAACGAAGCGCTTAAACATCTTACTAACTCATATGTATATTTCGCAAAATATTCCGTTGATGAAGAACAGCAAATAGTTGAACATGCCAGAATATCACATTCTAACCCTGGTCAATGGAACGAAGTTGTGCGAAGAAGATTTACTTTTAGTGGGGATACTTTAACATTGGAACCATTAGAAGAAGAAATTCCCGAAAGATTAAAGTGGGTAAAATATGTATCCAGCAAATGATAAATCGCACTTCATCAAGAGGTCATATGGTCAAGGTTGCCAGTAAATAATTTTGAGATTGATACACTCACTCCTCAAAAATCCTCTCCATCAGCTTCACCAAATACTCATTATTCAAATTGCCCAAGGTTCCTTTTGAGGTATGGTTCAGGTCTTTTTTTGGTTTGAATTCCCCAGCTTCAATCATTTTGCCTACTTCCACATAAGCCTCCCTAAATGATTTCCCTTCCAGTACTTTTTGGTTGACTACCTCCACGCTAAAGAGGTAATCATAGATGGGGCTGTTCAGGATGTCATCATTCACTTTTACTTCATCCAGCATCAATCGGCTGATGGAGAGACAGTCAATGAGGTTATCGAAAACCGGTAGGTAATTCTCTTTGATGATTTGAAGGTCACGGTGATAACCAGATGGTAAGTTGGATAGTATCTGCTCAATCTCATTTGGTAGTGCTTTGATTTTGTTGCACTTGGCCCTAACCAATTCAAAAACATCCGGATTCTTTTTATGTGGCATAATACTGCTGCCGGTTGTTAGGTGATCTGGAAAGGTCAGAAAGCCAAAATTCTGGCCCATATATAGGCAAGTGTCCATGGCCATTTTGGCGAGTGTGGAAGCAATTGAAGCTAAAGCCTGGCTCACCACTTTTTCGGTTTTGCCTCGGGTCATTTGGGCGTAAACCACATTGTTGTTCATGGAGTCAAAACCTAACAGCTTGGTGGTCAACTCACGATCGAGTGGAAAAGATGAACCATAGCCAGCTGCCGAACCCAACGGGTTTCGATTCACAACCTTGTAAGCTGCTTCCAGCTGTGTTAAATCATCAATCAGGCTTTCTGCATAAGCGGCAAACCACAACCCAAATGAGGAGGGCATTGCAATTTGCATGTGGGTGTAGCCAGGAATTAATGCTTCTTTGTGTTTTTCGCTCAGCTCAATCAATTGATTAAAAAGAAGCTTTACCTCAGCAGCTACTTCTTTGATTTTGGCCCTGCTGAATAACTTAATATCCAGGATTACCTGGTCATTTCTTGAGCGGCCACTGTGGATTTTCTTACCAACATCGCCCAACTTTTTGGTGAGCAAAAACTCAACTTGTGAATGGACATCTTCTACACCTTCATCTATGGTAAACTCACCCTTAAGCGCCAGTTCATGGAGCGATTTGAGTTCTGGAATTAACTTGTCAAGTTCCGCTTTGGTAAGAAGGTCAACGCTTTCCAGCATGGTGATATGAGCGATCGTTCCCTCAATGTCGTAGGGTGCAAGCATCAAATCGAGGTCTGCATCTTTGCCAATGGTAAATTTTTCAATTTGCTGGTTAACTGTTCCGCCTTTCTCCCAGATTTTCATAATTGCAGCATTAAGCTGCAAAGGTTAGGCTTTCTGTTCAAAATGTTATCGGCCGCTTTGAAAAAGATGATTTCCGAAGGAGGAATTCTCAAGACCCGATGGAATGTGGCCAACGAGGAATATAATAAGTGTTATACAGCTCCGGATTTAAAAACCTGTAGTATTTGATGAAGAGATTCTTTCACACTTTTCGATCTAACGATCTCAAAGGTTGAGAATGACGTTATTTGTTTAGCGTATTATGAACAATGCGAAGTAATCCATCACAGCGGGGAATTGAGTAGATATTGTCAAACGTCCCTACCACAAAAAAAGGCAACCATTAGTTGCCTTCCTCTACCTCATCCTTAACTGATTTCCAATGAGTCATTTGCTTACCATACTGGTGGAGAATCAATTTTGAAAGAAGCTCTTCATCCTCCAATTGAGGTTGCTCAGCTTTTTCAACAGTGTTATTTGCTGGAGAGCATCCAAAAGTCAATATCCCAACCACACTCACAACACCAAACAGTTTTATTAAACTATTCATACACAAACATTTTAAGGTTAAAAGAAAAAAAGTAAACGGTCGGTGGTTGTTTAGACCTTGGGATCGGGTATAAAACAATTAAATGGTGAATTCCCCCCTCACTCAGCTTTCAACATTTCCGTTTGATCTACTATTTCTCCTGATTGGTCTATTTAATGCTGTTTGGGTGGATTTGACTGAATAAATTCATTTAGTCAAAAACTCAAAATTATGCTTAATCACCAAATCAAATTCCTGCTAAGAAGCCTGCTCAAGAAAAAGTCCTTCGCTCTAATAAGCATACTAGGCCTCGCTGTGGCATTCGCCTGTATTCTGCTAATTGCTTCATACGTAAGATTAGAATTTAGCTACGACCAGTTCCATGAACATAAGAATGACACTTATCGGGTGGTCAATACCATCACTGATGAAGACACCGGTGAAATATCTGATGTAGCCTACACATATGCGCCACTGGCACCGCTCATTGGAGCCAATATTGAGGAAGCATCTGCAATCACGAGAATCCATGAGAAGCAAGCTCTTATGTGGGTTGATGGAAGCGATAAATTCATTGAAAAAAACTTTTTGTATGCTGATTCTGCTTTTTTTGAAATCTTCACCTGGGAGTCAGTTTACGGTAATTTGGAGGAAGCTTTAAAAGTGCCGTTCTCTCTGGTGATTACTGAATCGTTGGCCAACAAATATTTTCAGAATGAAAACCCC
This sequence comes from Cyclobacteriaceae bacterium, assembly GCA_040222875.1. GTDB lineage: Bacteria > Bacteroidota > Bacteroidia > Cytophagales > Cyclobacteriaceae > JAJCYL01. Next base: position 87,615 of record JAVKCG010000054.1, read on the forward strand.
GTTGGCAAAACCATCAATCACAGGGATGACAACGGAACCCATAAAATGCATGTGAGAGCTGTGGTGAAAGACCTGCCTGGGAATTCACACTTGGAAGCTGATCTTATTTGTTCAATGGCCACACTCCGCTCCACACAACCCTGGAACTTCTATTGGTTTTACCCACCAATGTATACCTACATAAAATTCGACGGTGCGGCGGATGTTGAATCTGTCAAAACACGAATTACAGATTTGGTGAAAACCAATGGTCCAGAGGGCCACCGATTGGTTGACTATGAATTGCAACAATTGGATCAAATTCATCTTCATTCACAGCGGGAGGGTGAATTTAGAGCTACTGGCAATTACTCCATCGTCGTCATTTTCATCATAATCGGTGCCTTTATTTTGGTGATAGCAGTTGTCAATTTCATTAACCTGGCAACAGCCAGATCAATTGAAAAATCGAAAGAAGTTGGGATTAAAAAGGTTATGGGGGCTTCTAGAAAAACCCTTATCGGACAGTTTATTACAGAATCAGTCTTTACAATTTTAATCGCATTTGCACTCTCTATTCTCATTGCTCTTCTTGCCAAGACTTATTTTGAGAATATCATTGATAAGCCACTTCAGTTTGGATTTATTTTGGATGGACTGAACCCGCTGGTCGTTTTGGGCATGGTGCTGATTATAGGTCTTTTAGCCGGCATTTATCCAGCTATTTTTATCTCATCTTTCAAACCCTTGAGTGTGGTTAAAAAGACTGTATCAGGTGTAAGGGGACTAACCCTGAGGAAGGTTTTAGTGGTTTTCCAGTTTACAATTTCGAGTGCCTTAATTCTTGGTACCATTGTCATTTATCAACAGATGATGTATCTGCAAGACAAACAGCTTGGTTTTGATAAAGAGCAGGTGATCGTAATTCCCCTGGAGGAGACTGCTGATCAAAATCGCTTTGAATTGCTAAAAGAAATGATAGCCCCACATTCAGGTGTAATCGCTACAGCAATGACCTCAGGAGTACCTGGGACTGATGGATTTTATGGCTTTGGCTACCAAATTGGTACTGATGAAACTACCAATAGTCTTCAAACATTGGGCACTGACTGGGACTTCGTCGAAACTTATAAAACGGAAATAATTCAGGGGCGGGGATTTGATAGAGAAATAACGAGTGATTTTGACAACAGCTTCATTATTAATGAAGCTGCAGCAAAGTTTCTGGGCTGGGAAGAACCTATCGGTGAAGAACTGACCCTAAATTATTATATAAGCGGCCCAATTAATAAAAAAGGTCAGGTCATCGGAGTAGTTAAAGATTTTCACTTTGAGTCGTTATACCAAAAAGTTGACCCTTTGGTCATTCATTTAATGCCAGCCTCTTATTACTGCCAATATGTATCGGTAAGAGTTCATCCGGGTCAATTAACTTCAACGATTGATCATCTTTCAGGGGTGTGGTCAACATTTAATCCAGATAGGCCATTTGATTTTTTCTTCCTGGATGACAGCCTCCAGAAAATTTATCAGTCGGAGCAAAATTTGAGTAAACTGATGTCGGTATTTGCTACGCTGGCAATTATCATTTCAAGCCTTGGTTTGCTGGGGTTAGCTGCATTTTCAGTGCAACAAAGGATAAAAGAAATTGGCATTCGAAAGGTTTTGGGTGCTTCAGAAATATCAATCTTTGGTATGATCTCAAAGCAATATTTGTGGATGATCATTATTGCAAATTTGATTGCCTGGCCATCAGCGTTAATGTTTATCAATGAATGGCTAAATAATTTCGCTTTCAGGATTTCAATAAATGCCGATGTATTCATTTATGCATTATTGGCAGCCATGGTAGTTGTCTTTCTGTCAATTGGGGCAATCCTGTTAAGGGCAGTCAGATCCAACGCGGTTGAAACATTAAGATATGAGTAATTAAGCCACCACGGCTTCGAGGTACGGCCGCCACTCCTCCTGAACGTAACCAGACGACTCTCTGATAAACATCACATAAGATGGCTTATGAGGCAGTTTTGCCAATGACATTCCGGCTTCATCAGCTGAGTAGTCGCCTTTGCGGGCATTGCAATGCTTGCAGGCTGTCACCAGGTTTTTCCAGGAAGACCGTCCCCCTTTTGACCTCGGAATAACGTGGTCAAGAGTAAGATCGCCTTTGGTGCCGCAATACTGACATTCATAATTGTCTCGCTTGAAGATGTTTTGCCTCGTCATAACAACACCCCGGTATGGCACATTTACATAGCGGTTTATTTTGATCACTGAAGGCATTGGAAAAGAGGTGTCGATAGAATGTAAGAAACGATCTTTAGCTGGGTTTATGAGTTCTGCTTTTTTAAGGTAAACAAGAAGGAAGGCCCTGTTTACTGAGCACACAGACATCGGACTGTAGTCCTGGTTTAAGACTAAAACTCTTTCGTTCATCATTGAAACAAATAACAAGCCTGGTGTTAATTACATCCCCATGTGACATGCATTTTGTTGAAAATTACCAAAGGATGGTCATTAGAAAAAGAGAATTGCATTTAATGAGAGTAGCTTGATGGCTTTATTTGCACTCAGTGAGAGTCACAATACTACTTTTTTGTCTGTTGGTTTCGGGGTGCTCCCCTAAAAAGGGCACTCTACTAAATCAAAACACAGAGCTGCTTCATGCGAAGAAATTTGGGATATCGCCTGAGAAAACATTGACGGTTTATGAACCATTTCAAGGGAGCAAATCCCCACAAATCATCTCTTTAAACAACCCTGATGGTATTTCAATTCCGGTTAAAAGAGTGGTATGCACATCAACCTCACAGCTTCATTTTCTTGAACTATTAGATGAAACAGATAAGCTGGTTGGCTTCCCAACTCTTAACTTCATCTCATCTGAGTTAATTCAGGATAAAACTGAAAAAGGCTCAATTGTAGATCTCGGTAAGGATGCTGCATTGAATATTGAGCAGTTGATAAAGCTCAAACCAGATATTGTGGTTGCCTACAGCATTAGTAATGATTTGCGGCAATGGGAAAGGATTGAAAGATTGGGTATACAGGTAGTATTTGATGCTTCCTATCTGGAGCCAACACCATTGGCCCAAGCCGAATGGATTAAGTTTTTTGGGTTTCTTCTTGGTAAAGAAAAAGCGGCTGATTCAGTTTTTAATAAAATTGAAAAGTCATACCAGGAGGTTTTGGAAATGGCAAATAGGAAAGGTTCAAGGCCCACTGTGATTGGAGGTTCCCTTTATAATGGAACCTGGTTTATGCCGGGGGGCAACAGTTGGGTTGCCAGTTACATCCGAGATGCAGGCGGAAATTATCTATGGAGCCATCTGGACCAGATGGGCAGCAGTGCCCTGACTTTTGAGACGGTTTATGAACATGGCCGAAACGCTGACATTTGGATTGGTGCTACAGCATACGGCTCTATCAGTAGCATTCTTCAGTCTGATGAAAGGTTCGGGTTCTTTCAGTCTGTAATTGATTCCAATGTCTTCTCCCCTACCAAACGTATTACAAAAAATGGCGGCAATGATTACTACGAATCGGGAGTAGCCAGGCCTGATTTAGTACTAAAAGATTTAGTGAAAATGTTGCATCCGGAAGTAATACCTGATTACGAACTGGTTTATTTCAAGAACTTGAAATATTAGGTGACCCGTGGCAGGGTAATAAAAAAAGTAGTTCCCCCATTAACATCACTTTCAAACCAAATACTACCTCCAGCATGCTCTATGCCCCGTTTGGCAACAGCTAGTCCAATCCCAGAACCGGTTTTCTTAGTGCTGAAATTGGGTACAAATATTTTGGATTGAATCTCTTCAGGTATGCCGGTGCCGTTATCCTTCACCTCCAGTGTTATCTTAGATTTATCACTGCCAAGGTTTATTACGACTCTTCCATCTTTGCCTTCGGGGATCGCCTGTATACCATTAATAATTAGGTTAGATATGATTCGGCCAATAAGTTTTTGGTCACCCAATACGAAGCAATTCTCCTCTCCTATATTTACTTCCAAATTAACTTCCTCGTTTCGGAACAAATCAGTAATCCGTCTGACTTCAGCAGTCAATTCGAATACTTTATTTTCAGGAATTGGCATTTTGGCGAATGCCGAAAATGATGAAGCTATGTCGCTCAGTGACTCAATCTGATACAACAAATTGTCAATTGGCTTATCAAAGTCTTTACCGGTTTTGGAATCTGAAATCACCCTTTTCAGATGCTGAAGTGACAACTTCATAGGGGTAAGTGGGTTTTTAATTTCGTGAGCCACTTGTTTGGCAATTTCTCTCCATGCAGATTCCTTTTGGCTTTTTGCCAGTGCTTCTTTGCTTTCTTCAAGGTTCACCAACATCCGATTATATTCTTTAACAACCATCCCTATTTCATCATTTCTATCCCAATCAAGTGGTTCATTGGTCACTGATAGTGACGTCTTTTTTATCTTTTGCGCCAGCAGGTTTAGTGGCTGGGTCAGCAACCTCGATGTAAGGTTGGAAAGAAAAAGTGATGCAATTAAAACCAAAGTAAAAACATCCAGAATTTTTGTGAAAGTATCAATTTGCTGCTCACGCAAATGATTTTTAGAGCTAAAGAAGGGCACACCCATTATGCCCAGTAAATGACCAGTTTCATACGACTTAATTGCTGCATAGGTAGTTTTAAACTCCAACTCACCCACTGATTCATTAAGCACCACCAATTCTTCATCACCATTTGCTATTTGACTTAAAGCTTCGGGGTTGATCCTGTTGGACAACAGGTTATTGCTGTAAATCAAAGGCTGGCTAGATGTAATTAACTTGCCATCGTAATCAAAAAGTGTAATATCACTTTGGGAGTGCTTAGAAATTTCGCTTACATAGTTCGAAAGCAATTCGCGGTTGGCCCTATTACTCAAGAAATCATCCAGATGATTAACCAGATTATCCTTCAAAGCGCTTACTTTTTTTATCGACGACCTATCTATTTCATTTCTGTATGATTTCGTAAGTGAGTTTAACACAACTATACTGGCAATGACGAGGGGTATGAAAAAAGCCAGGTTAAGATAAAGCTGCACTTTGGCTGAAAAATTGAACCTTAATGGTTGATGACCCTGATATAATCTGCTGACAAGAACGATGACTAAAACACCCAGAAAATTGCATAAGAAGATTAGGCTAAAGTTGGAAATCAAATGACCGAATGGGTATACCCGGCTGGTAATAATGAAGGTTCTGTTGCCTGATGCTTTAATACCCAGATGATGGTAACGGCCTCGCTCCAGGCCTTTTGTGTATAGGCTGACTTCTTGTAAGTCTTCACTTTCAAAATCGGCCTCATAATTAAAATCACCTGACTTGTAATTGAGATGATCCTGAAAGTACAAAGCGAAATCATAGGCCTGTTGGCTATCACTGTATCTGCTATCTACCATCAACTCTGGGTAAACGGTGCGTGGTATCGCCCTTTTCAGCCTTAAATCAAGTAACAGGTATCCGACAAGTTGATCAAACCGATTAATTGGTATTACCCTTAGGTAGCGTTTTGGTTGCTCAGAATTTATGTCGTAAACAAAATATAAACCTGGATAGTCAGTCTGATACTCTGGGTCAAAATGGTGGTTTTGCCTGATCTCATGCAGGGTGGAGTCATTAGCTTCGAATGGCATTCCTTCTTTATCATAAAGCCTCACCCTTACATCATATTTTTCAAAATAGCCCCCGAGGTAGTCCCGTTCAATCTTCTGCCTTATTAAGGCGGCCCCTGAGAGCAATGGGCTTATCAATCTACTTTTTATAAAAGGGTCTTCCTGAATTTTGATGCTGGCATCATGAAGCAAATACTCTCCTTTCAAGTCATTCTCAATCAACAGTTCATTTGCGAATCGTTGTTTGTTTATCCTGTCGTCAAATTCATAATGCTTGTAGATAGACACCGTACCGATAAGCGCCAAAAGCACTGTGGCTGTGAAGAAATAAAATAGGGTTGAATACTTGAATTCTGCCAGGAAATCAGGCAACCTAAACAAGTGCAGGAGCAATAGATAACCTAATTGGCTTGCGACAATTAAAGTCACGTCAATATCGATAAAAATTGTTACCACAGCATATAGAATAGCCGCTATCAGGTAAGCAAATAGCTTGTTTTGTAAAGGTTTTATTACCCTGTTAGAAATCCTATAAATAAGGTGGGTGTATTGAAACCAAATAACCGATGATGTAAAAATGGTTACGATGGCAAATAACCTCAATGTGCCAATTGTCAGGCTATTGTTGATATCAAGATTAATCTGAGAATTTTTAAGAATGTTTAGCGTCAGTCCAAAATGGAAGCTTAGTAAAAAAAAACCAAATAGGTTCATAAGCACTACCAGAATCAAAATTGGGGTCGGCTTCCATTTTAAAATATGGGAGTATAGTTTCGACCAAAAAGTAAATCGCAATACATAGGTTGATATTGCCAAAATGGACAAAACATTTAGCCACAAATCTCCCAATGATGGGTTTAAGCTTGAGCTGGCATAATTTAATGGATTGAACAGTTCAGCCGGATAAATTAAAAGCGGTAATTCGAATATTATCATGCCTGCCCTTAGCGAAAGCAGGCCAGCAATCAGGGTAATTAACCCTAACCCAACTCTACGCCTACGACCAAGATCCCATGAAACCAGATGAATAAACAGGTATATAAAGAAGAGGGCGGCAAAAAATAAAGCAAGGATAAAACCCTGTACTTCAAGGTTAACAATACTGCTTTGAAGATCATACTTAATGCCAAATAGGGGTTGACCATCCAGGATCAAATTATGCTCTTCTGCTCCAGCCTCATCCAAATAGATAGTGGCATCAGGAAGTAGTTTCTCATTGAATGAATTCTCTAGATATTGGTTGTAAAATGCTGGTGTAGCCTGAAGAATTAATAGAGCCACCAGTTCAGAGTTTCCTTCCGATTTCTTTACTGCAATAAATTTCCCCTGGGGCAACTCAATGAATTTGCTATCGAATTGGCCTTTGATGGCATCGTGTGATGGCACTACCCTGAACTCATTCCAATAATCCAGCCTGCCATTTTCAAAAAGATATGTCGGGAATTGAAAATGGGTGTTTTCTGAAATTTGCGTGAGGTTAGTGCTGTCAAGAACAATTCGTACCTGCTCAATTTCTTCACCGATATTATCAGCAGTTTGTTGCAGAAAGTAGGCCGGGGTGCGACGCTGTTCAATAGAAAAAAACTGCAGTGCCAGGGCGATTAAGCCCAGAACTGATCCTATCAATAAAACCTTAAAACTTTGACTTCCCAAGTATGGTTTTTATCAAAAATAGCGAGGTCTCGCAAATACAGCGCCACACAATTAGTAATTCAAAAGCTCTTGCAAGAGCTTACGCACCTCCTGGCTAGATCGAACGCTGTACTTTGCTTCGGATTGATTACTGCCTACTTTAATGGTTACTGAATTCTTTGGCATGGCCCTGAAAGTATCCTCATCCGTCCAATCATCACCAATTGCCATTGTAAATTCAGGCTGAAACTTATTTAGCCAGGTTTCTGCTGCCCTTCCTTTATGAACCTCTGAGTTCTTAATCTCCACTACCTTGTCACCCTCCAGCACATGCAGGTTTTTATTGGTTGCGAGATAGTTTAGATGGCTATTGAGTTCGCGGGTTCTTAACTCGCCTAAACCAGTTTCTACTTTTCGGTAATGCCACACCAGCGAATAATCTTTTGTTTCTACAAATGAACCAGGGGTTCGGTTTACATATCCCTCAAGCACTTCTTTTATGTCTTTCATCCAGTCGTTTGATAGCGAGGTCACTGTTTCCCAATTTTTACCCTGCTCTCTTAACCAAACTCCATGCTCTGCGATAATATCTACATCATGGCCGCCAAACCATTTAGCTAGAATTTCCTTATCCCTGCCGCTGATTATTACAATCCGGTTTTCTTTTTTAGATGTTAAGCCTTTAATTATGTCCTTCAGCTCTTTATCCGGTTTTGCCTGGTTTGGATCACTATGAAAATCAACCAGTGTGCCATCATAATCAAGGAAAATGATTCTGTCTTTCGAGGTTGAATAGGATTGTAAAATATCGCTTGTGGTTGGTTTGTCAAGTATCTTGGTAATAAGGCTCTGCTGCTCCTTTTTAATAAACTTCAACCGCTGCATGAAAAGGTCGACCCAATGGTGAATATTGTACCGCTTCAATGACCGCTGCATCACCTCCATATGCCTGATTTGTTGCTTTTCAGGCATCGTTAAGGCGGTTTTGATTGCTTGTACCATTTGACCTATATTGTTCGGGTTGATCAAAATCGCATCGGATAATTCTTTCGAAGACCCGGCCATTTCACTTAATATCAACACACCTTTTTGATCAAGTCTACTGGCAATGTATTCTTTACAAACGAGGTTCATACCATCACGCATGGGCGTTACCAATGCCACATGCGACATTCGGTAAAAGGCTGAAAGAGCATTCAATGGAAATGACCTGTAGAAATAATGGATAGGTGTCCAATTCAGGCGTCCCAATTGACCATTTATACGACCCACAAGCAAGTCAACCTCTTCCTTTAGTTCTTTGTATTTACCAACCTGATCCCGGGAGGGAACCACAATCATAAGCAAAGACACTTTGCCCAAAAACTCTGGATATTCATTCAAAAACAACTCAAATGCCATTAGTCGTTGAGGTATACCCTTGGAATAATCCAGCCTGTCAATCGAGAGCATTAGTTTTTCAGATCGAATGGAAGTTCGATACCTTACCTCCCGCTCAAGAGTTTCAGGGGCAGCTGCCGTCTCGGCATATCTATCATAGTCAATGCCCATTGGAAGTGCATCAGCCAATACTTTTCTACCCTGCACATTCACAATGCCCTGGGCATTACCATAACCAGCCAACCGATTAACTGATGACAAAAAATGGCGCATGTCATCATACGTGTGGAAACCAAGAAAATCAGCTCCCAACATCCCCAACAACAATTCCCTGCGCCAGGGCAAAATCCTAAATGATTCATAAGAAGGAAACGGGATATGTAAAAAGAAACCGATGTTGCTATCAACCAGTGCCTTTCTGATCAGTTGGGGCAACAGCAACAATTGATAATCCTGTATCCAAATTGTATCTCCTGGTTCGGCAACTTCACAAACCTCTTTCGCAAACTTGGCATTCACTTTTTGATACGCTTCCCAAAAGCGATCTTCATACACCACATATTGATTGAAATAATGAAAGTTAGGCCAGAGTGTTTCGTTACTAAACCCTTCATAGTACTCTTCAATTTCCTGATCAGTGAGGAAAACCGGCCGCATACTATCTTTCTTTAATCTGGCAGTTACTTCTTTCTTTTTTTCGTCTTTCTTAACTGCCACACCAGGCCATCCGACCCAAAGGTTTTCTCCGTCTTTGTAAATGGATCCCAAGCCAGTAGCTAACCCACCCTCACTTGGGGCAAAGTGCATCTTCTTATTTTCAACCTGAACTTTTAAAGGCAAGCGGTTCGATACAATTATAGTTTTTGGCATATTCAAAGAAACCATTCATTTACAACAAATGCACTTTGAATCTTGTGAATCCTGTGATTTCTCACAAATTTAAATGATATGGAAACTATAGCCGGATTCTTATTAAAATGGCAACTACGACTCTCCGATGCGGGTTTAGCTGACATCAAAATCCATGAATCAAGGTGTTTAATCTGACTTCATGGCCTTTGATTAGGTCAGCTTGTGGCAGCCTTTCTGCTAATTTTGCCAATGGCACATATCAAAAAGCTCAAGGTGATTACAGGTATGAAAACTTCAAATCCAAAAGCCCACTCAATTGGCACAAGGCCATAGTAAAATCCGACTAGCAGAAATTCCCCTACAGCAATTGAAATTAATCCCCAGGCAGCTGGTACACCGCCCATTCGTAGAATAAAAAAAGTAACAGGAAACAGCACCGATAAACCGGCAAATGCCAGCTTGCCCATGTCAAATATGGTGGCAGGAGGCTGGTAGGCAATCGCAAGCCCAATCACAGCAATTATCAATATTGCGATTCTGCCAAATTTAACCTGCGCCTTTAAGTCGGTTGATCTTGCCTGAAAACCAAAGTCCCGCGAAACAATAGTCCCTAAAGCCAAAAGTTGAGAATCCAGTGTTGACATGAACGCCGCCAAAGCACCGGTCATTACCAGGGCTGCAAACCAGGGCGAACTATGTGCTATTAACATTTGAGGTAGTATCTGATCAGCATCTTTGCCCTCTAACCCCGGGAATGTGAGGTGGCCAAATACACCGATTATCACCGGCAGAATACTAATGAATAGCGGCACTGTTGCATAAAGAAGTGCAGCTTTCTTCAAGTGATCCAATTTTTTAGCTACATAAAACCGCATGAAAAGCTGCGGAAACATCGGAATGCAGAAGAACCAAAATATGAGGAAGCTGAACCATTTCTGGGGAGTATAAAAACTATCTGCCCCCTCCCTATCAAAGAGCTCAGGTTTTAATTCAGCAACTTTTAGATTGGCCAATTCAAACCCACCTAACTGATCGCTTATAACATAAACTGCAGCCAGCATTAGAACAGCCATGATAACACCTTGTTTCAAATCCGTTTTAGCAACGCTATGCATTCCTCCGAGGAACACATAAATAATGGTGATTGCCGTAAGTATAGTAGCACCTAAAAAATATGGCACCTCACCACCGGTTATGCTTTCCATAATGTAGCCAGCACCTACAATTTGTAAAGCCAGATATGGGAAGGTGAAAACGACCATCACGGTGGCATAAACGATGGAAAGTGGCTTGCTACCAGTTTTCGAGTAAATCAGTTCTGAAGGAGTGATGTGCCCACCCTCTTTGCCTAGCTTCCATACTTTCGAACCGATCACAAAGAAAGACAAACAGGCCAAACTGGTGCCCAGCGCCATTATTGTGTAATAGGCGTAACCAATTCTATAGGCCTCCCCGGCAAACCCTAGAAAGTAGAATGCACTGAAATTGGTAGCCAGTATTGTAAAGAACAGTGATAAGGTTTTAAGATTCCGGTTGGCAAGAAAATAACCTTCAGGAGTATCTGTTTTTTTACGGCCAACAAGGCTTCCAAAAAAAGTAAAAGCGATATAAAGAATGATAATGAGATAGACCATCCCCTATTTCCAGTAGCGTTTTTGAAAGACATGAAATATAATCGCAAGGGCGATGTGAAGCCCAATGAAATATGGAAGCCAATCAGGAAAGCCCAAAACAGATGGCGAATCACTCCATGAAAGAAAGAGGTAATCCTGTGTGAACACGAATATCAACAAAAACATGAGCACATAAATAGTTCCCTTTATTTTCATCGATCTTCCGCCGGAATTTGCCCCATCTTTTCTATTGACAGCTTATGCTTTTCTATATCCACTGGTTTGTTCACAGCAACTTTGGATGATGGGTATTTGTGTAACAGTTCAGCTGGTCGTACTGGCCGTTTTTCAAATCCACCGCCACAATTTGGGCAAACGTTCTGAAGCACCCCATCCACACATTCTTTGCAAAATGTACACTCAAAAGTGCAGATCATTGCTTCTGAGGAGTAAGGTGGTAGGGCTACTCCGCAATTTTCACAGTTGGGTCGAATTTCAAGCATGTGGTAAGGTTAGAGAAGATTGGATAAATATAAAAATGGACTTAGATCATAATTGTCCTTATGTGATGAATTAGCTCTGTTGACTTAACTTGAGGTGGTATTTAGACAGTGGATACATGATTCCATGTTGTCAATTCCAACACCAAAATTAAAACCTATATGTACACCCGGAGCATTTATCGCACTTATGACATGGCCAGATGGACCCGCTATGAAACACTGTCATTCATCGTAATCATAACAATTTGGGTCTCCCTTTACTACTTTCTGGAAATTGACTGGTTTAGGATCCCATGGACCCCGATGGCGCTAATTGGTACGGCCGTGGCCTTTGTAATTGGTTTTCAAAACAACGCTGTTTACGACCGCATATGGGAAGCTAGAAAAATCTGGGGTGGCATAGTGAATACCTCTCGTACGTTCGGCACCTACGTTCAAAGCATGCTAACTAATGAGTATGCCAAAGAGCAAATCTCCGAAGGGGCATTGAAGGATGAAGTTAAAATACTCACGTACCGCCACATTGCATGGATGACAGCCCTGAGGCATGCCATGCGCACCAGGAAGGATTGGGAAACGACCAGCGCTCATAGAACGAATACCGAATGGGGCATTAGCCCACCGGAAAAGAAAACAAGTTTGGAAGAAGATTTGAAACCCTATTTATCAGAACTTGATTTACAGGAAGTGCTCAAAAAAGATAATCGCCAAACAGCATTGCTTTACCAGCAGTCAGGTCACCTCAGAAGGTTGAAAGAGCGGGGCCTTATTTGGGAATTTTCCTTTCTGGAGCTGGAGGCTTTGATCAAAGAGTTTTTCACACTGCAAGGGCAAACTGAACGCATAAAAAATTTCCCATACCCAAGGCAGTACGCCTCGCTCAATCACTACTTTATGTGGTTGCTTTTGTTACTTCTTCCAATGGCCATTGCGCCTCAATTTGCAGAAATTGGTAGCGAGATAACTACCCACAATGCAGTTTTGGGGGACTTGTTTATTTGGTTTTCAGTGCCAATTTATACAGCAGTTGCCTGGATGTTCCATACCATGGAGCGCATTGGCCGCACCGGTGAAAACCCCTTTGAAGGAACCTCTAATGATGTGCCCATCTCGACAATTGCAAGGGGCATTGAAATTGATCTAAGGCAGAACCTTGAAGAGAAAAAGGATGAGATTCCTGCACAGTTTCCAGACGATTATGGAGTGCAGTTTTGAGGTGTCGTATTTTCCAAACTACAATTTAAAACCTCACATTTGCTTATGTATTAGCCCACACATCTCCCTAATTTTGTTAACGAATTTCGCCTCTGCAGACCGTTTGCTAAGGGTAATGTCGGTCAATAAGAAAGTATAATTTACAGTTTGAGATTCTCGTATTCTTGCTTCTACTTCATTTGTCAAGCAGGATGCGACAAGGACTGTCTGTGCGTCCGGATAACTCTGTTTAATATTATTAAAAGATTTGAACATCGCACCCAATCTTTCAAGTGCAGCAGCCGGATCAATTCCAGCCTTCACTTCAATTCCTCCAGTAACCTCTCCAGTTGGTGATAGAATTGTACCATCCGGTTCCGCTCTAAATACAATTGAATAACTATTCTTCAAAAAGATCGATCGGAGTTCATCAATCTTCCCTAGTTTTTCAAACTCATTGAACTCTATTTTGTCATCATTTTTCATGATAAAGAAGGCTACCTCACCATTCTTCAATAAAGAATTTACTAGAATTTCTTTTACAACTCTTTCACCTTCTTCCCCAATCTTATTTCTCCAAGAACCATCGATGGTAGTACCTGCTGTACTATAAACCATGGCTTTCATGCATTCATCTTCATACCATCCATTAATTGCCAACACTGATGATATAAACTGGTTAAGTGTTGAAACTATTAAAGGTATTTTATTCTCGGGAATATCCTTTTCATTCTCCTCAACATCTCTTAAGCTTCCAATACCGGCAAGTTTCATCAACCCCTTCTGTGGGATCATTGCCAAACAACGATAATACTTTATAAGGCTAGGATATGTGCGAATAAATGTTGGGTGAACAAAGACCTGACAGGGTGAAATCTCAATATCATTAACAATCGTCCAAGCTTCATCACTTACCCCATACAATGAACGATCATCCCAATTCAACTCATTTTTCAATTTTGAAGCAGCTGCCTTGACCCTACCATCGATTCCGACATAATTCAAATCATTCAGCTTCCTAAAAAAGAATGTTGATTTTAATAAATAGCTCTCCTCTTCTACCTCCTTTGGTACTGTTGCCATCATTCAAAAAATTGCGATGAAATCTCCTTACCAATAACCTCTGCCAAAATTGGAGGGACAGCATTTCCAACTTGACCAAATTGCGTCATGTTCGTTTTTCTCTTACTACTGTATGAATCTAGGCGAGTACCTTTGAAGACCCATGAGATTGGAAACGTCTGTAAACATGCAAGTTCTCTTACAGTAAGCATTCGATCTTTGAACGGATGAATAAAATCTCTATACCCACTTCTTGTAACTGTTGGAGATGGGCGGTCTGGGCATAGCCTGCGATATGTTGATCCAAAAGACTTTTTGATATGGCTCAGCTTAGCTCCGATTGGTACTAGCTTAATTTTCTCTAATGTGGAAGGAGAATGAGCCGTCATTTGATGGTTTCTAATAGCCATGTTTAACAATCCTTTTTTTTATAGTTTCTGAAATTCGTTTGGCCATATCTGATGGTTCTTCAGCTTCAGGTAAATTGCCGATAGCATCCACAACTGTAACAAGTGGTTTCATATTGTCGCCATTAATTAAGTTAATATTATTAAAACCATGTGTTGGTTTGGGGTAGGCAAATCGTTTTCCAACTCGATTTCCGACGATAAAAACTCTCTCTCTAAACTGTGGTGCGCCGTAGTCGGCAGCGTTTAAAACTCGATATGAGACATCATAACGATAAACTTCTTCATTATGAACAATTGGCTTCTTAAACTGACTCATTATTTCAGTTATAGCCCTTCCTCTGTCCCAGTTTATCATTCCCTTGACGTTCTCCATAATGAATGCAATTGGAAGAGCCTCTTTTACGACTCTAACGAATTCTAACACCAAGAGACCACGATCATCGTCTAACCCATGTCTTTTGCCTGCTAAACTGAATGATTGGCAAGGAGGCCCTCCTATGACCAATGCGGCATCTAACGGTTTGAGTTTAGCTTTCGTCAGTATCGTATTTGTAGATATCTTGGTAATGTCTCCTTGAATCAACGGCACTTTGGGAAAATTATATCTTAACGTTTCACAACATGAAGCATCTAACTCAACCAAAACTGCTGTCTGGAATCCAGCAGAATTTATTCCAATATCGAAACCACCAGCACCTGAAAATAGGCTAATTACTTTTTTTGACATTTTTTTGATGAAACAATACTAAATAAAGGATTTATAACCGCAAAAACCATTTGTACACAAAATAGCATACCAAATGTACACAAAATTAAGCCTTACTTAAGTGCCTCTTAAGGCTTCGTTAACTGCCTCTTAAAACCTACCTTTGGCAACTCGTCGCAGTTAGAATTGTAGTTAGTAAACCAGGTTGGGTCATAAAGCATGACCCTGGACGGGAGTGTCCGTAAGGCCTCCACCACCTGGTTAACGAAAGTGCTAAGTGCGACGAACGTCCGGGGTTCTTTTATACCTCAATCGGATAGTTCGCTGTAAGCACCTCAGTCTTTCTACCTCCCTTGTTCATAGATAGAGCCATGTTAACACTCTTACTGTGCCAGTCGTTTCTTGTTACATGTTCAGCCAACATATCAGAAGGATAGCTGCTCATCAAGAACTTACCCTCGATCCTATTAAGCAACTCTAAAAGCTTCCTAAAATCATCGGGTGTATAACCATCGTAATGGCCCTGGTTGCTGTTGATGTATGGCGGATCGATATAATGGAATGTGCCCAGCCGATCTCTACCCTCAATCACCTTTAGAGCATCGGTGCACTCAATCTGTACTAACTCCAATCGCTTTACTAAATCCCTGGTAAAAGCTAGCTTCTTATTGTTAATCCTTCGGGGAAATTTGCCCTTGCCTGTATCAAATCCCCAGCTGCCTATTTTACTACCAAAGCCCTGGTTTGTGAGTATCCAGAAAGCCCAGGCTCTCCTGATTTTGTGGAATAAATGCGGATGGTTATAGATAACCATTGCATCGTAATATATGCCTCTTGAGTGAAGGGATGACTGCACCAAATTACGCAGCCTTTCGAAGTGGTTTTGAAGGCACTCGTAGAAGTTTACAACCTCCCTATTAGCATCATTAATTATTTCTGTCTGTGAAGGCTCTTTAGCCCAAAATATAGCACCTCCACCGAAGAAGGCTTCTGTGTAAATGGTATGCTCAGGGATAAGCGGGAGAATCTTAGTAGCAAGTAATTGCTTGCCACCGTAGTAGCTTATTGGCGTTCGCATGCGCACCTTAAATCGTTTCATTTTGGTTTTTGATTTAGTCCTTAGTTTGAGTTTAAGGCTAAGTGCGACGAACAATAAAAAAAGGCCACTGTATTCAGTAGCCTTTTTAGGTGGTTTAAGCTGGCTTCAGCACAGCATCAGGCATGTCGGCTATCCTATAGGGCAGGCCTCCTTTCCAGTTGGCATTGACCATCATTCTACGCTCACCGTTAAGCTCATCGTCTGAGCCAATACGGGCATTGATGGTCATGGGTATGCCACGCAGGCCTTTACCAAGAGCCAGGTACATGGTCATGTCCTCGAATACGAATCCGAGTGTCCATGTACCTTGCTGCTTACAAATCTTCGTCCAGTACTCCAAATTATCATCTGGGTTTAGATGGCTGAAGGGCACATCATAGCTCCAGGACTTAATCCTGTCGTTACTGTGGCCATCTGCCTTACCCGCAAGGTTGGGGCTGGCTTCAGGCCAGTTGCCTGTTACTGGGCCGATGATATAGGCGTCATTAGCAGCCACCAGGGCTGTATATGTTGCCTCTACATTGTCAAGTGCTGAAAAATCAACAGTGGCTTTGAAAGCGATAACGCTCACAATTTTAGAGCCTTGATCACACTGATCTGCAAGCTCCACGAAGTCAGCGGCGGGGTTACCTGTACAGGAATACTCCGTCACAGCCATTAAGCATCTTCCTTTTAATAATAAGTCCATTTTATCTCGAGTTTTATGGGGTTATAGAATATTTAAGATTTTATCAATCTGATCCTGGGTTAGTTTGGGGTTGCCTAACTTTTTTTCATATAATTCAATACCGTGTTTCAGGATTGCGATAGCTTCATTTTCCTTTCCATCGATCAGATATTCTACCTCTTTACCGGAAATACTAAGCGCAACTTGGGCTATCTCTTGCTGGTTTTTAGGGGTTAACTTCAGTTCTGAAACTTCAAGGTCAACGCCAATTGTTTTTTGGGTGATGACATCAAACTTTGATGCTTCTACTTGTGTAAGAATTGCGAATTTTTCTGCGGTTAATAATGCGTATCTTCTTTCCATGAATTTTTTGTTTTTTTAGTGTTCTATCCATTTATCTCCATCCACTGAAGTGAAGTCGTTTAGTGTGGCATCGTAGCCGTTTCCGCTTGAATCGGCTGTGCTGTTGCCAGAAGTTTCGTTGAATTTCAGTATTATGAGCGGGGTTGAGGGGTCATCCCAAATATCCGCAGGGTCAACGATACACTGCGAGCCTTCATTGTAGAGCTGCACCGGATCAGGGCCGGTTAAACCGACATTAACATTGTGCCAAAAAACGAATTGATCCAGGTCGCCTTCAAAATGATCATCTGGGCCAGTTCCTGATGTGCCGTCCTGGCCGAAAACACGGGGGCGGGTATTGACAGTATTTACATTTTGAAGACCTGACGGACTTTGAACGCCGTTCAAATGAACAGAACACAGCCCTGAGCTGCCTTGTCTTTTAACAACAAGATTGTACCACGTATCATTTACAAGTGCTTCAGGTAAGGTGTATGTCCTGATTGATCCATTAAACCTAACTATGACCTCATTGTTGTTGTTTATAGTTACATAATAAACAAGTTTATTGCCCGGCTCTGAAATCAAGCATTGACGGCCTGTTGCAGCCCCCACATTGTGAGGCCTCAACCAGATGGACATGCACCATGACAGGCCTGAGCTTGCAGGTGAACTGTTTAGTTTAACGTAGTCGTTCGTCCCATCGAACCTTAAGCAGTTTTGGAAAGCTTCTGTCGTGGTTGCCGTTGCTTCATTACTCCAGTCGCTTGCTACCCCATCACGGATTGATCTTACCCTCACCCAATACTGAGTAAGAGAATCTAAATCTGGTAAATCAATTGTTACCTTATCTGCTGCCGCAGTCGCTACGTCTGTAAATCCAAGCCCTCCGCCTACAGTGCTTATTTGAATTTCATAACTGTCCTCATCTACGTTAGTGTCCGTCCATGTAAGCCGAATACTGGAACAATTAAGGGCTACAGCTGCCAGATCACTCGGATTCGGCTTGAAAATCCTACCTGGTAAAGCATGCCTGTTGAGGTAGTTGTATACAAACTGGCGCACCTTACCGCTTGCACTTACCAGGCCGTAGTCATCTTCGTATTCCGGCTCTATATCTTCTACATACTGCACCCGCATGGTGTTAATGTTCACCTCATCCAGTGCCAGGGCCAGATTAACTTTTTCAATCACATAACCAGGCACATGAAAAGCATCAAGAATGAACATCTTATTAGATCGGTGGCTGATCTTATGGTTAGCCCCTTTATCGCCTTCAAGGTGCTGGCTTGATCCCGTTTCGATACGTGATTTGCTAAACTTCCCAGGAACCCACAGCCTATGCTCAATTACAGTACTGTAGTCAATATTCTGCGCTACATCATACCCGAAATAATGCAGTTGCACATAGCCTGCTAAATCCTCTTTGAGTAGTATTGGTTCACTCTTAGCTTCATAAGTTGCTGCTGCTTCAGCTCCTGTAAATACCAGATAATATTCACCGTAGGGCAAAGCTGATAAATCCAGCCTGTGTTCATATATACTTGGCTCATTCTGCGCACTAAAATCACGCAACAAAAGCGCATCTGTTGCAGCTCCCTGGCTCACATCAGCGGCGTTGAATATCTCAACCTTGTTGTTAGTGGTGTATTCTGAATAAAACTGAATAGTAAGGGGCTGAGCCCTGTCCCTCGGCTGTGCGTAATGGCAATTGTCAAAATATGGATCGCCCAGGTCTTTCCAAAAAATGAAATCCGGATGCAGTGGCAGTATGTCTTCGTGGTCAGTGATCACGATCCTAATTGCATTACCTTCTGGGAAAAATGGTATCTGTGGCATAGCTACTTATACTGCTTCGTACATCTCTAAAAGTTTCAAAGGAGCTTCATTGCCCAGGCTGTCTTTAATGTTCATGTCCTGGATAAAGCCCTTGTAATAATCATCTCCGGCAGTTACCCCAATCCAACCATTAGGGTTATCAAGTGCCTGGCTTACCTGCTCATCAGTCAGGTAGTTTTCATTTACATTGATCTCGTTGCCTGTTAGCAATGGGTCATCAAGGTCATCATAATCAAAGTGCTGTGATTCACTTAAAAGCGAACCCCCCGTTAGCTGCGTCTCGGCATCGTAGTTTGCTTCACCACTGGCAAATCGTATTTGCTTATCTGTAATCTTGGTTAAACCACTCTTAAACCAGCTGGCATGCCGCAGTAATGTGCGCACTGGAGTCAACTTCATGTTATACCTGGTGGCACTGTTCAGTATGTTATTGATGGCACTAAAGTCCTCGTCAAGGTCTACTTCATAACCACCGCCACCTGCTTCCCGCCCTTGTAATATGAAGAGTTTACTATCCCTGCGGTTATCCTTTTGCTCCCCAGCCTTCTTTTCATCTCTTCGGGTCAGCTCAAAGTCGATACCGCTGGTAATACCCTCATTCTCAAAATTGTATTGCCGCTTCACCTGCTTGATGCCAGTCGCATAAGTGCGCTTACTATGCGGGGTGTCAAGACTGCCAAACTGTTCACTCTCCCATGTGCGGTTGCCAAATCGCAATTCATTAAACACCAGATCGTTCGGCTCAATGCTGATATGCCGGGGGTCTACCTCAATATCAAACAGCTTGTTGGCAGGGTTAAAAAAGTACTCAATATTCTCGATAACGATGTACTCCACGCCCCCTATAAACAACTGGCCTATGCCAATATTATCGAGTGAATTAAACGCACTGTACAAATCCTTTAAGGAGATATTAAGCGGCTTTTCAGATGGCTCAAAACCCCTGATCCAGGAGCCGTTTGAATTAAAGCGCAATGAGCCAGCCCCATTGCTTGCATAAGTATGCACAGGGGTGTCAGTTCTTCCATACCACTCGCTTCTTATCGGGTCTGCGAGGCCTGTTATCTGCTGGAAAGACCTCATGAAACATTCATAAACAGGCATCATCTTACTGGTGCTGTCAGGCACTGTAGTGTTTTGCGTTACCAGCAAGTCATAGTCATAAGATTCTGTAGATGTGTTGTCGCCAATACCAAAATCAGTACCCTCCATTTTCATTTGAATGATGGGTGGGTCGCTGCCTTCAGTGCAATTTTGAAACTCAATGTAAATACTCACCTGGTCGCCTGGCTTCCAGTCGTTAATGGTGGTATCGTCGTTAACAGCCACCAGGTAACTGTGTTCCTGACCCGCTGAACTGGCAGGCAATAAGTTGTTGGTGGCTATCTGGTAAACCGTATTCTTGTGTTTTAAAACCAACCGGATAAAAGGCGCATTGTCCAGGGTATAGCCAGTAGCCCCTACGCCAAGTTGAATGATAATATTGAAGTTGAATCTAAACGTAATGTCACCAGGTTCATTAAACTCGTAATTCTCCGTAGGCTGGATTTCAGTAAAGAGTGTAGGGATGTTGAAATTCTGCATTACCACCTCTGTAACCAGTTCATCTTCTGGGGTAAACTGAAACCAGAAAACAGGTTCTGCATAAATTTCAGTTTCGACACCAGGGCTTATTGTTAAAATCGTCGCATCCTCATGCACCTTGTTGGTGTGGTAGTCTTTATCAATCGGCTGTCCTGGTAAGTCCATCTCGATCGTCTCATTAGCAAAGGCTGTGATGGCATTGCCGTCAAGGTCAACCAGGCTGTTCAGGTTTACCTCCATATCGTCCCTGTTCTTCCAGGTGGTAAACAGGCCGCTCATGCTAAAGCCCACAGAGCTTGAAGTATCGCCCCACTTATAGCTGGCAAATAGCAGCTCACCGCCAAACCAGTCTTTAAAAGTGTAGTCGTTGTAGTCCTTGCGCTGCACCAGCAAGGTCATGGCCGCCTCAGTGCCATCAGCCAGGTAAGCAGCATCTATCAGGCTCTTGCCATCCTTCACAAAATTCAACCTCTCAAGGCTGAATTTTTTAAGGACAGTGCGATATACCTTGTCCCGCTGAAGGCTGGGAATAAACTCTTCCCAATCCAGCGGGGGCAGTTGCAGTTCAGTGCCATTCAAAAACCATTTCAGGTCTATCATGATACCTGAACCCCCCACTGTTCATCTAAATATTCGCCATAGCCATCACGCCTGCGGCCATTTACATATACCTTAGCACCGCCGTGATCCCGCAGCCCTCTTACTATTGGCTTCACTATTTTGTAGGCCAGCTTATCCTCATCAATACCAATTTGCTTTTGGTTGCCAGCTTCAAATAAGTTACCCCTCAGCTCATAAGGCACATGCTCCATTACCAGCCTGGCAAGCTTGCTCTCATTGAAATTCTTGTCCTCTACCATAGGCTTCAGCATCCAGCCAAAGCGTTTGCTGGGTCTGGCACTTACCATCGTTTCGCCTTTTGATCCCCAAATGGGTATACTGTCACTGGTTTCTGTGCCTGGCCCCTGGATGTTGTACATGCCATCTTTCAATGCCAGGGCAGGTATTGATTGGGCTGCAACAGTAGCAATACCCAATGCTCCATTTACCCTTGCTATCGACGCCCAGGGTTCTCCGGCTGTTAGTGGGGATGATGCAAATGCCTTGGCTACAGCAAGTCTCGTTTGAATAATAATCTGACCAATTGCACCTAATTTCTCAAACGCAAACAAAGCCTTGTCACGCTTGGCCTGTTTTTTTCTCAGCTTCTCTTCCTCCTGGTCAAACCTGCCCCTAATCTGTAGCTTCCTGGCTTCGTTGTCCCCAACCAATGCCAGCTCCCTATCTTCCCTGGCAGCCAGAATACCAAGCTCCCTTTCATTACGGGCTTGGAAAATATCTACAAGTGAATTGGCCGTGGTTAGCGCAAGATCGATCCCAGCTGAAGCCACCTCGTGGTCATGCTCCAGCTGGGCTTCATCCGCTGCCTTTTTCCAGGCCAGGTAATCTTCAGCCACCTTCATCGTTTCCTCAATGGCATCCTTCTGCTCTTTGATCACTTCAGGGGCTTCCTCCAAAGTGTTCAGCCATTCATTGGTGAGCTGGTCAAGGGTTTTGAAGTCTTCTTTTTTGAGGGTGTTCAGAAACTCCGCAAACTCATCATGTGTAAAACCAATGCTGATGGTATAATCATCCCAGCTTTTTTTACCCTTATCAGTCTGTTTGTTGAGCGATTTTAATTGCTGTTCAAGAAAGGCCACTGCCCCCTGGTTTGCTTCAAACTCCACCCTGGCTTTTTGTAATTGTGAGTCAAGATCAGCCATGCTTTTCTCAGCATCAGTCGTTACCAGGTTAAAGGCGTCCAGCATGTTCAGGCCTGAACTGGCCGCTTCCTCATGGGCGTGTTGGGCTACCTGCAAGCTGTCAAATGATTCCAGTAACTCTGTATTCTTTTGTTTCAGCTCCTCGATCTTGTTCTTATAATCATCCTCAGTTTTCAGGTTGCCAAACTGTTCCTTTAGTTTCTCCAGCTCAGCACTAGCTAAGCGGGTTTCAAATGAGGCCGTTGTCTCCAGTAGGTCGCCTACCTGGTTCACTATATTGGTTAGCGTCTTGGTGATCGATTGCAATGGCCCACTTTCAGCCTCACCAATTATGCTGAACAGCCGTTCCCAGCTATCGCCAAGATTACTAATCGATCCGCCCAGCTGCTTACTGATCTTATCTGTAGCACCCGCCACGCCTTCCATCTGCCCAAGCTGAACCAGCAGGTTCTTAATGCTCTCCGCATTGTTGTCTACTGTAAACTGTTGCTCCTTAAAGGTGAAGGTCAGTTCATCACCATTTTTACTGGCTTTGATAAAGAACTCCTTCAGCCTCTCAAATTCGCCGTTCACCGCATCGTTCACTGCCTCAGCCCATTGGTCAAAACCTTTGCCTGCATTGTTGGTCAGGTCAATGAAAGCCCTAAGTTCTTTAGCATTTGGCTGGATGCCGTTACTAAGCATTTTAGTCAGGCCTTTGGTCAGCTCCAGCACTGAGAAATTAGTCTTGGCGGCCTCCCGTTGAATGTTGGCAAAAAAGAGGTTAGCAGCTCCCTTGCTGCCCAGGGCGTTCTCCAGTACTGCCTTCTGGGTCTGGAACTCCCTGGTGATATCAATAATCCGCTTTTGAAAATCAATAAGGCGGTCAACGGCAAAAGCAGCAATGATGGTGCTGCCAATATTGCGGCCTATCTTCACTATGCCGTCCATCTTTTTGTTGAGGTTGTCAAGGTTGCGGCCACCCTTCTTGTCCACATCCTTCAGCGACCTTTCAATCTCGTTGATCTCCTTTTCGGTAAGGCCTGCCTGGTCTTCGGTTTTGCGCAGTTTACCGATCAGCCTGTCCAGGCTCTTGGTATCGAGTTTGTAACTAAGTTTAGCTTCTGCGCCCATTGGGTTTCTTATATTTCTCTGCGGATTTTCGCCGCTCTTTATTCAATTTCACCTGGTTGTCACGCCATGCGTAGTGGTCTTCCATTGTCAGGCTCATGGCTTCCTCTAGTTTGGTAGGGTCGCCATCTACCGCCCAGTGTACCCATCGCTTAAAGCCAATCCAGTTATCAACCCTCAGCTTTCTGATAGCAGTCTGCTGTATGCTTTTAGCTTTAGATTTGACTGTCTTAAATAAGTCAGGGTGTCGGTTACTGATTGTTCGCCTTGCCTGCCTAAATCCTTGAAAAACCGAGTCAAAAAAAAAGCCTGGTCTGGGTGGTTTTTAAAGGCCGCTATTTTCTCAGCGTTCCAGTCGGCATCCCACTTTTTCAAGTCCTCGTCCCTATCGAAATACATCACCGAAGCCAGGTTATAGATGGCATCATTTGGGGTACAGTTCTCCAGGGTATCTTTAAGCATAAACATCAGCTCACCTATCTTGCTCACCTCTCCTTTGTCGTTGGCAGCGATGGTTTTGTCCACATACTTCAGCAGGTGTTCCCTGCTTAGGCCAATGCCCAGCTCCTGGTCATACGCCAAATGCCAAACCTCCCTGGCACTTACCATGTCAGCCTGGTTTACATACTTGTAGAGCTGCCGCTGCTTGCCATTGTAAAAGAGGCTCAGGCCGTCCACCCGCTCTATCAGTTTGCTGTTCACTTTGTCAACAGTCAGCTTCTCATAGCCCAGCGAAGTAAGCCAGTTTCCAAGCCGTCTTAAGAGTGTTTTAAGCATTGCTGGCCTCCTTTCTCACCCCGCCGTCATTGCGAGGAGCGGAGCGACGTGGCAATCTTCTTGGATATACATCCACTCCACATGTATGAAGCGCAGCAATCCTGGTTTTGATTCCATGTTTCTCGTTTATACACGCCTGACAAATGCTTATCCTGCTCAAAATCTTTGTTCTTTAGTCTTTGTTCTAACATCTAAAAAAAGTCGCGGGAGCAGGACTCGAACCTGCGGTCTCTGGGTTATGAGCCCAGTGAGATACCGTCTTCTCCACCCCGCAATGTGTGCCTCCCTCTGTTACTACTATATGCCAGTACAGTTGGTGAGGGAGGTAAGCCACGCCCGCAGCTAAACCAATTTGGGTTGGCTGTTACATTAGCTGCGGGCATCATAAGTCGATTTTACTTCGCCTCCATCTCATGTATAACGTTATCCCGATAGCTACCGCCAATACCCAAAATATCGGCTCTAGCTTATCAAGTACTTTATCAAACCAGGTTTTATGGTTTGCCTCATCAAATACCGCTTGTGGTGGGCAGGGCACTTGCACCTCATAAGGCACAGGAATAGTGTCCCGCACTAGAACTGTGTCTGGGAAACACTCAGCCCTGGCCTGCAACCTGTTGTACTTGTCACGCCAAAAGCCGATCCTGCCCCGCTGCTCTTCCATTACAAACCAAATACTATCCGTCATTCCCGAGAGCGGAGCGAGTCGGGAATCCCCATCCAGTTGCATCGCCTTCAGCAAACTATCCAGGTTCACTTCCACCTTGTCACCTTCCACAATATGCTTTACCTCCACAGGCACCAGCAAGGTGTCCCTCACGGTTACAGTAGTGCTGTCGCCAAGCAGGGCATACTTATCAAAGCATTTTCTATAAGTAACACAGCCGCTTAATAAAACAGCGGCAATCAATAAGGTGTAGATGGCTTTCAGGTGCTTCATGCGTATTCGTAATTTTCAATATTCTCAAGTAGTTCTATAAGCTCAGGCTGTGGGTGGCAGTCGCTTTTGTCAGGCCTGTAGCTGGTGTGCGTAAACACCCCGGATGTTCCGCTTAAAGCAGTCTTATTTACATCCCACATATCAGTGTTGTAGCACAGGGGTATGTGGTAGGTCTCATGCAGGTATACCAGCAATGAAGCCAGTGTATCAAGTTGGGCAGCGGTGTATTTCTCAAACCCATTGAATGTGCGATATCCGTCTGGGTACTCCTGCACATCGTCAACCACCTCACCTGTCACTGAAACCCAATCACCAGCATCATTTTTAATAAGGCCACCCCAGCTGTCAAGCTCTATGCCGATCACTTCAGGGTCAAGGCGTTTAGGCTCAAGGCCAAATGCCCCGAAAGGTATCTTACTAAGTGGGCCAATATGGTAGCCCCAAAAGGCAGCCCTGAAGCACTGGTGTATCTTGCCTTCCCTGTCAATGATAAACGCTGTAGCTATGCGGTCTTTCGTTTGCCGCCACCAGTTAATGTCACCCTCAGCTCCGCTGCCACTTACCGTATGGTGCAGGCATACCTGGGTCTTTTTGGTTTCCACGGGTATGTATTGATCTGTCGGGAAATCATCATGAAAAATAATCTGGGGGATATGGAGTTTTGTAACCTTCATAGCTCTTTTACATTAAGCATAATCAGGCCAAGACGCACAATAGCTATATTGACCGCAGGCACAGTAATAAACCTTATGAGGTCTTCAATACTGTAGTCTGGCGTAACTATAAAAGTGAGTGCCACAAAGTGGATGCCCAGTGCCAGAAAAAACCAGATGAGCCTTAACCGCAGCTGGCCGTTCACAGCCCTGTAAAAAAGGTAGGCCACCCAGAGGCAAATAATGCCACCCGATAAGAATGGCAACCTTAATAAAATGAGGTATAGAAATTCGTTCATTTTCTTTCTCTTAACATGCCCTTGATTTCGCTGAGCACTTCAGTTGATTTGTTTGCAAATTCATTGGAGGTTTTAGCCACCTCTACAGTTTCGTTATGCAGCTTTTCATACTGCTCTTTATTGTCCTTACGCCCCTTTTCTATCTCGGCCAGCCATTCTTTTCGCTCCTCTTTGTGGCTGTCAAACATCAGCTTGATACCCTTTTGTAGAAAGTAGATGACCACGGCAAAGAATATGAACAGCAGGGCTGTGCGTGGGTCTATCTGCCTTAACAAGTCGGTTACTAATGTTTGCAGTGCTTCCATTTCAAAGAGATCAAGAGTTCAAAAAAATGGGGGCAGGGCAAGGTCAAGCCGCTGCCCCCCTGGAATTGGCATTCAAGCAATCGGATTTGCCTTCTATTTCTTAGCCTTAGCAGCCTTGGCCTCGGCAGCAGCTACAGCTTTCTCCCTGGCCTCAAGGTCGGTGGCCTTGGCCTCCAGCTCCTTGTCAGTCTCCGCCTGGGCAGCAGCCTTGTCGGCCAGCTCCTGTTCTTTGGTCTCCAGCTCAGTGGCTTTATCTGCCTGCTCCTGTTCCTTCTCATCCAGTTCCTTCTGGCGGGTGTCAAGCTCCTCAAAAAGCTCTTCCAGTTCAGGGTCAGTGTCTTCAGCATCAGCTGACAGCTTGCCCACGTTCGGGTTTTTGTATTCCACTACTTTACCCTTACTGTCCTTCAGGCTGGCCTGGTGGTTCATGGCATCATTCTTATTTGGCTCAGCAAACACCTGGCCGTCAGTGGTAGCGAAGCACACAGCATTCTGCTTGTAGCGGTCATGCTTAAAGTGCGCCTTTACTTTTTCTTCTATATTTTTCATCAGTGAAAAGTCAATTTTGTGTTACAATGATTTTGATTTGGTTAACTTCTGCTGGCTGGTTGTGTTAATTACCAGCCAGCAGGGATTACCATTATATTTTTAAGGATTTCTATCGCTTATGATAGCACCCATACCCAGGCTGCGCTGTGGCAAAGCAATAAGCCTACGCTGGAAGCCAATTTCGTCAGCTCTCTGTTCGGTGTTCTGTTCCAAAGGCTTGTGGAACATTTGCTCAGTCCCCTCAGCTTTTACCATTTCACTTTCCAGAAATGCTACAGATGAAATGGTGTCATCAGCTGCTGTAACAGCAGCACCAAACGCCAGCTTGGCAGCTGTGGCCTCATCGTAATAAGGCGTTGCGCTGTACTTCCTGATTTTGAAGCCGAAGAGTTCAGGGGCTACTTCACCAGCCTGAAGATTTGCAAGGGCCTTGAAAAGGTTCTTGTCTTCAATCATCAAATCTCTGATGTGGTCAGGATGTAATACAAGTACCCTGCCTTCCATCGGCCAGTCGTTTTTGTCAAACTCAAGCTGCATGTTGGCAATGTCGTCGAATGAGAATGATTTGAATGTTCCGGTCAATCCGGTGATATTCACATTTTTTGCACCTGTGGTTAGGATCACAGGAGTATTAGCACCGTCAGCTGAAGGCGCATAAGCGTGAATTGCTCTGTCGTGGAAGCTCTGCCTGATAGCGTTTCTGTGCTGTCGGATAACACTCTCCAGCTTATCATAAGCCGCTTCAATTTCTTCAGTATTTCTTACCCTGGTGTTTTCACTGTCGTAAGTATCAAGTGCGATTGTAAGCGCAGTGTCTGTACGTCCGGCAGTGGCAATGGGCCATGTACTGTTGTTGATCAAAACTGTAGGGTCACCTCCTGCTGAGGCAAAGTTCAAAGTGTTGTAATCAACCCATGCACTCCAGTCGGTTACACCTGTTAGAAAACTACCCACACGATAGAAATTCTCTTTGAGAACATCAATCCAGATTTCCTTATTCACCCCAGCCATTGCAGCCTGGTTAAAAGGGATCGTATGGCCGTAAGCCATATACATTACCGACCGCACTACAAAAGCCCCGCCTATGCAGGCCAGTGGGTCAGTATACACTCCGGCAGTAGCAAGGGCGGTGTTTACACCAAGCCCCGCCACTATTGCCAGGAATACAGAAAAAATAAGCGATTTGAAAGATTTCATGATTTAGTCCTTTTTATTTTGATTCGATTTGTTGTCGTTATTCTTTAAAGAGACCCACTCCCAACCCCTCCGAGGAGGGGAGTCCTTCCCTGGGGAAGGTGGCCGCAAGGCCGGAAGGGGTTTTTAGTTCCCTTTGTTTACCCCGAAGGGTTAGAGCTGAGCCAGGCTAGCGTACTTTCAAGCCCAGTCTGTTAGACTGAGCCTGCCGAAGTCACAGGCTGGCATCAGCTCCATATTGTTCTTTATAAAGGGCCTTCCACACTTCAGGCTTTCCAGTCTTCCATGCGTTCAGCACTTTTGTGTCTTCCTTAAACATGGCTTTGAAGCCCTTGGCCGCCAGCTTGCGTTCACCTTCGGTGAGGTCAGCAGCTTCCAGGGTGGCACTTAGTGTCACCTCTTCAGTGGCAGTGCCACCTTTGCCAGTACTTTCAAATGGGTTAGCAGGCTTTTTCATTTTCCCGATCTGCTTTTCAGCCAGGTCATAGTTGGCTACAGCCAGGTCAATCATATCCTGCTCCTCATCTTTAGTAAGGCGGCCATCAGCAACGGCTGGCTTCACTAAAGCCTCAGCCTTAATGGTAGCTTCTCTTGTCTCAGCCTCTTCCTTCTGAGTTTTAAGCTTTCCCTTCAGGGTTTCGTTTTCATGTACCACCTTATTGATGGCATTAAACAAATCCACCTCAGAGGCTGTGGCTTCAAGCTTGATGCCCTCTACCTTATTGAGGCGGTCAATCACAAGTGTCATTTGTGGAGTATCCATTGTAGTCTTTTTATTGTTGAGTAAATATTTGTCGTAGTGGGCCACCATCTGTGGGGTCATTTTTGCCGAACTCCCTGAGCTTGTCGAAGGGGGTGGCGGGGCTTCACCCTGCACTATCTCATCTATCAGGCCAGCGGCCAGGGCTTCCTGTGCGGTAAACCATTTGTCTTTGCCTTCAGCCAGCCAGTTGTCAAGAATAAATTGCTTCTCCTTGCCAGTGCGGTCGGCTAATATTTGGGCAAACTCATCATTGATCGAATCCAACTGGTCAGCTGTGCGCCTGTGCTCAGAAGACTGGCCGTAGGTCATGCCACTGCCCTGGTGTACCATCAGGCGGGAGTGCTTAGCCATGTACCGCTTATCACATCCCTGCAATAAGATAGCGGCCATTGAGGCAGCCAGGCCGTCTACATAGCCATGCGTCAAAGCCCTCAAGCCCTGAATGGTAGTCATCATTGCCATGCCATCATATACACTTCCGCCGCCGGAGTGAAACCTAAGCTTGATAAGGTTAAACTTCTCGTCAGCCTCCTTAAGCTGTGTTCTTAATTGGGTCGGGTTTACCTCGTCTTCTCCTTCGCCTATGTAGTTATATATCAGTACCTCGGCGAAGTCAGCGGCAAGCCTCACCGTGGAGTGCTTTGCTAATGAGGTTATTCTTTTGGCTATCATCGACACCAAAGGAAAACACCCCTAATCCATCATAAAAGCACTAATAATTTAGATTCCAATATTTTTGGTATAAAATGCTAATAATATTGGAATCCTGAAAAATAGGCGTTTATCAGCCCCTTTTGATGCCTCACTTTTGTGTGAAACAGTTAAACCGCATGGCATCATACAGCGCAGCTACTATCGAACTTTGCGAAATCCTTTTCTGTGTCAATGGCATGAAAGGGAAAGAAATATCTGAATACTTCGAACCGCCCATTCCAGAGAAAACCATTAGCCGCTGGCGCATTAAAAACAAGTGGGATGACAGGAAGCTGGCAATGAGTACCACCAATGCCCAGCTGATCAGGGACTACCAGCAAGACATTCAGAAAATAAGGGCTGCCGCCGAAGATGAAGAACGCCCCCAGCTCCCTAAAGAGACCGACCAGATTGCAAAGCTTACCAACTCAATAGCCAAGCTGCAAAATGAAAAGAGCCTGACGGTAATACTTGGAGTACTAATGGATCAAAAAAACTGGTTTGTAAACAATGGCTACTTGAAAATAGCCAAGCTGATGAATGAAGCGCAACAAAAGTATGTGCGATCGCTAACCGCTAAAACTGAAAAATGAGGCGGGAATCAAAAAAGACATTAGAAGAATACCTGGATCAGTGCCGCTGGGTTGAGCGCATCACTGCCGATGACCTCAGTAAGGAGGAAACCAAAGAGCAGCAGGAGGCCAGGCGCAAAAAAGCCAGAAAGGATTTTGCATTCTTTGTTAGCTACTACTTCACCCACTACGCCAAAGCCCCTACACCCTGGTTTCATTTAGAGGCTGCCAAGACAGTGCTTAAATATCCTAACCTGCGCTTTATCGCTGATTGGTTCAGGGGGTCGGCCAAGTCAGTGGTGTTTGATGTCTTCCTGCCCATGTGGTTGAAAATACAGGAGCCAAGGCAGATCAATTGCATGGTACTTATCAGTAAGAGCAATGACATTGCCGACGACCTGATAAGCGACCTTCAGGCTGAGCTGGAGCATAACCAGAAATATATTAATGACTACGGCAGCCAGAAGGGTTATGGCAACTGGGAAGAGGGCAAATTTGTGACCGCCGACGGTTGCAGCTTTTTCAGTGTTGGTAGGGGCCAATCCATCAGGGGTAAGCGTAAAGGATCGTTCAGGCCGGACTATGTAGACTGGGACGACGTGGAAGATGATGAGCAGGTACAGAATCCTTTCAGGGTTGATAAACTACTTGACTGGTTTAAGCGGCAGGTAATCCTTGCTATGCAACTGGGCAAAGGCCGCATTGTGTTTGCCCAGAACATTTTTGACGACAAGTCAGCTCTTGCTAAAATCAGGGATCAGTATATACAGATTAATAAGACCAAGAAGCAGAAAGGGATTAGTGCGAATGATCCGGCCAGGACTCATTATGAAATCTCCCGGGTGTATGTGCGCAATAGCCTTGGTGAATTAAACTGGCCTGCCCTCTGCTCACAAGAGTGGCTTGACGATATGATACTGGAGCTGGGATATGCTGCCAGCCAGTCAGAACTTTTTGGTAACCCCATCAGAGAGGGTAAGGTGTTTAAAGAAGAGTGGATGCAGTTTAAGCGGCTGCCACTGCTTACCAATTACCAGCATTTGCTATCCTATTTTGATGGCGGCTTTAAAAACAACGCTACCAGTGATAGTAAAGCCCTGGTATTAATGGGGCTTCACAATGGCGAGTACCACATTATAAAGGCCTATGTAGGCAATGTGTCCCGCATGGAATCAGTGTACTGGCACTACGACCTGATGCGCTGGCTCAAGGCCAGGAATGCCACCTGTGTTTTTTACATGGAAGAGGTCTTTTTGTTAGACCTGCTTTACGATGACTTTAAGGCAGCCAGTTTGGAGAAAGGTTATCACATACCCGTAACAGGTGACACCCGCAAAAAGCCAGATAAAGACCTGCGGATCAAGTCAACCGCAGGGGCATTTCAGCGAGGGGCAGTCTACTTCAACCAGGCAGAGGAGAATAACCATTACATGCAGGAACTCATAAGCCAGTACCTCAGCTTTCAACCACCCAAGAAAACTTTAAAAGATGGCCCCGATGCTGTGGAAGGTGGTATGTACCTATTGCGTGAAGACAATGTGCTTGTAGATGAGCCTCCCATTGCAGGCCGTAGGGCCAGGGGAAGAAATAAGTATGCTTATTAGATCAGATGAAAGATGAAAGAGCATAGACAAAAGACACTTTATCACCTTCCAACCTTCAAAACCTTTAACACTTAATTTATGAAAAACAGTAAACGAGTTGAAAGAGAAAATGACCGCAGGATAGTGGAAGCAACCATGCGGAAGCTGGAAGGCAAGGACTTTAAGCCCCATCTGTTACCACTGACGGTAAAGCCCAGGCTCAATTTTTTTAAGCGGCTGGCACTGGCCTTTGGCGCAGAGCTTGAGCTGCAATTGATCTTCCAGGTGAATGGCCCTGTAACCGTAACCAAAACCACCTCACGCAATCGGGTAAATACTGCCCTTGGCAGATTGATCAGGTGGATAAAAGGGTTGAACTGGTTGAGCTTGTCGAAACCAGCCCTGAGCCTGTCGAAGAGCAGCAACCCGAAACCAGCAACCCAAAACCCGTAACACCCATGCAACCCAACTTCATCACAGATAAAGATTACGAACTGTTCATCCAGCCGGATGTGCAGGATGATGTAATACTGAGCGACACCGCCCAGCTGCGCACAGCTGAAGCTATGGCTATGAGCCAGATGATCGGCATACTCAATAAGCGGTTTGATATATCCGGCCTCTTCCCCGCTTACCAAAAGTGGAAGGATAGCCAAACCTATCAGCCTCTGGATTATAAAGAATACCAGGATAACTATTACCTGGCACTTGAGCCTGAAGATGAAGACGCCGACCCCAACCTGAACCAGGAGCCAGACACCGAAACCGATTATTGGCGGCCAGCGGAGTTTCCTAAGATATTCACCCACAACGTAGCCGATGCGTTTCCGGCTGGCAGGTATGCCATCAGCAATGGCATTATCTACAGGTGCGAGGTTACTAACACTGGGGATGTGCCAGAAGATAACCTGGTAGGTGATGAAGGCGGCAATGAAACCTGGGCAATAGACGACCCCCGTGATCCATTGATAGTGCGCTACATGTGTGAGATTTCATTGTACATCGCACACGGCAAACTGGCAAGCAAGAAAATACCAGACATCAGGGTTGACAATTACGACCTGGCTATCAAGTTCCTGAGTTCAGCAGCCAAGGGCGATAAAGAACCCCTGTGGCCCAAGCTTCCGGCAGGCAATACCAAGAAAGATTTGGTGCGGGGCGGTAGCATGGAATTCAGGGATTACATGATTAGATAAAACGATTTGTTTTAAGCGTGTTTTAAGCGGTGTAGAAAGGATTAACCAGCATTAAATAAGTATTGATACGATAACAACAACTCAATGGCTCTCAAATCAAAAAAATTAGACATCCCCAACCCTGAACAAATCACGGTGGTCAACCACCCTGTTACCGTGGGGCAGCTCACCAGGGGCAACCAGTCAATTACCCGTTGGCAAAATGCACTAAGGGCAGCCGAAAGTGTTCGTAACCCCAGGCGCAAAGGCCTCTACGATCTTTACCTTGATATAAAGAGCGACGGCCACCTGTGCGCCCTGATGGACAAACGGATAAGGGCAGTACAAACTGCCCCTTTTGAGTGGCATGACAAAGACGGCAACCCGTTGGAGAATGAAAAGATCATTGAGAACCTGCAAGAGCCCTGGTTCTTTGATACCATGCGCTATATTATGGAAGCCAGGTTTGAAGGCTTCACCGTTGTTTGGTTTACCCTGGAGAACGGCCTGTTTGATAGCAGCAACATTATACCCCGCCAAAATGTTATGCCGGAATATAATGTATGGACGAAAGAAGTATACGGCGATCCACGGGGCGGTGTCAACTTTACACAAGAGCCAGAAAGCAACTTTGTATTGCAGGTAGGCAAACCCAAAGACCTGGGCATGCTGTCACGGCTGGCTGGCTATGTGCTAATGAAGCGGGACAACATGAGCTTCTATGCCATCTTTAACGAGATGTTTGCAATGCCCATGCGGGTGTATTGGTATGACCCCAACAGGCCAGAAAGCCGCAGGCAGGTAGAAGACCAGGCCAAGACCCAGGGGGCTTTGGCTTACCTGGTATTGCCAAAGGGTGCAGAGTTTGATATGCCACAAGGGGCTGATAAGTCAGGCTCAAAGGCTGCGTATGCTGAGTTGCACAAAATGCTGAATGATGAAATCACCATTAGCATTTTAGGACAAACCCTTACCACAAGCACTGAGGGTGTGGGTAGCAATGCCCTGGGCAGGGTGCATAAGCAGGTAGAAGAAGGTGTGAACATTGAAGACATGATGTACACCGAGATTCACCTGAACCACCGCTGGAAAAAGATCGCCCTGAAGCATGGTTATCCACTGCAAGGGTTTAGCGGCAGCTTCCAGCGGGTAGAGCAGATAAGCCTGGAAAAGAAAGCCCAGATTTGGAAGCAGCTACATGATGCAGGCGTCCCCATAGCCCATGAAGACTGGTGGAATGAATTCGGTGTGCCCCATCCTGATGATGAGACCATAGCGGAGTTTAAGAGTCGTAAACGTTCTGAGCCTGCCGAAGAACCCAAGCCTGCCCCCTCTGAGCCTGTCCCCTCTGAGCCTGTCGAAGAGCAACCTTCGACAAGCTCAGGGTCAGAAGCCAAATGGTATCAAGGCATTATTAATAAGCTCACCGATCTGGCTATAACCATGCGCCTAAAAAAAAAGCCCCTGACCTATCTGGAGCAGATAAGTAACTGGTATCACCCCAGGGGTTGGGAATCCTTCCCTGGGGAAGGTGGCCGCAGGCCGGAAGGGGTAAAAACAGCCTCCCTCCACTCAGACCTTCAGGCTTCATTTGCCAGGGTGCTGGCTGGTATTCAAGACGGCACTTTGCGCCGAGGGCAGGTAGATGAGCAGCTTTATAAACTGATAGGCGACCACCTGTTTGACCGAGTGCAGGACGGCTTTAGATTGAAGCTGGCCGACCTTGACCCTGCCAGCGATCAATATAAAATGCTGGCGGCCATCAGGGAAAATGTGTACCGCTTCAGTGCCTTTAAAAATTATCAGTACATCAGGCAGCTCACAGACTTGAAAGCCCTGGTAACTCCTGAAGCCTTCCTGGCCGAAGCCATCAAAGTGGATAACCTGTTTCACAATGCCTGGCTGAATACTGAAAGCCTGATGCTGGAAGGCAATGCCGACATGGCCCAGCGTTGGTTGGAGATCGAGGACACCAAAGACGTACTGCCGTACCTCAAGTTTAGGGCTGTAAGCGATGACCGCAGCAGGCATCTGAAATACGACGGCATTATAGCACCAGTGAATGATCCTATCTGGGACTGGCTGACACCGTTGCTTGAATACGGCTGTAGGTGTACACTTGAACAACTGGTGAGCGGCACACCTACTTCACCAGAGAAGCTGCCAAGCCGTAACGAGGTGCCGGAGCAGTTCAGGTTTAACCCTGGCCGTAAAAAGCAGGTGGTAGATGAAAACAGCCATCCATACTTTAAAGTAGTGGCTGGTGACAAAGATGCAGCTGACAAGTTGTTTGGCGTGGAGGTGCCAGGGTGATGGAAGAAAGAACCCACCCCTGCCCCTCCCAGGAGGGGAGTAGCACCATTAAAGGTGAGCGAATCCTTCCCTGGGGAAGGTGGCCGCAGGCCGGAAGGGGTTATGCATGACCTCCAAACCATAGCAAAACGCCTCAAGGCATTGAAGCCCCGGATACCTTTAATAATAGGTGCGGAGATTGTAAGCTTCAGCCTTGACAATTTTGACAAGCAGGGCTTTCATGACACTATTTTCAAGCGATGGGAAGGCCGCAGAGAAAACGACCCCGGACGGTCGCTGTTGATAGGCAGGCAAAGTGGCAGGGGCAGGCGGTCAATTCGCATACTGAGGCGATCTGCCACACGGGTAGAGGCTGGCACTGACCTGGAGTATATGGAGCTGCACAATACTGGCGGCCAGTTGAAAGTGCCAGTGACTGAAAAGAGCCGCAAGTTTTTCTGGGCCATGTGGTACAAAACCAAAGACGGCAAGTGGAGAGCCCTGGCACTGACAAGAAAGAAGCAACTGACCATAAACATACCCATGCGGCGGTTTATTGGTGAGAGTGCAGCGCTGGACAAGCGAATTGAAAAAGCTATTGAGAATGAATTGGAGCGGGTGCATAGATGAAAGATCAAAGATTAAAGACAAAAGACACCCACCCGCCCCCGTCATTCCCGAGAGCGGAGCGAGTCGGGAATCTCAACCTTAAAACCTCAACACTTTCAAAAACCTTCAAAACCTAAAATCATGGAAGCACAGATTTTCAGAGACCTTGAAACCCGCCTGGCAGTGGCAGCGGTGCAAAGCCACTTTACTGATAACGCCCAGGCCATACCTACCAGGTTAGAAATGTTTGATGACCAGTACACCCGTGAGGAGGAAAATGAAGGCCTGCCCAAACGGCCATTCTTATTGCTTGAGTTTGGCGAATATGAAGAGCGGGATGAGGGCAGCCACCTGTTTGCTAATGTGCCGTTTACCCTGCATGTAGTACAGGATAACTACGTAAGGGGCAGTACCAAAAGCAACACTAAACCCGATTACCTAAAAAAGTTAAGATACCCTGAACTGGTACGTAATGTGTTCTTAAACCAGGTAGTGAGCTGTGGCCGCATTAAAAACCTGAAGGTGCTGCCAGAAGAGATAGACAACATGCTGGTGCATAAAATCAGTGGAGAAGTAATGAACGCCAAGCGTGTAAGGGTGGATATTGGATAAGTACAATAAATAGATCTATTTTCCGGCGGGATCTCATTAGAATAGTGCAAATTGCTGCCACTCTTTGCTTGAAAGCCCTGCGTCTTTCAGTGACCGCATTGCTGCGTTTAACCTCTCTCTTAATGTATCTGGCCTACAGCCAAACAATGGCGAATCTATGTGGTGGTCACCTACTATATATCTAACTGATATTAAGTGAGAGTCAAGGCTGCTAATGTGTGCATAGTACTTAAGGTCAGCTTCATGCTTAGCTCCTATATACTTTCTAAACAGCTTAATTTTCATATTACTTTTCAATTAAAATAGTCAGGTATAAGGTTTAAGTACCTGGTGATATCTTCATGATCACTGTCATAGTCTTCAATGAACTCTTCAGAATCATGCCAGGTCATACTTCCTGAGAAGGTTTCAAATTTATTTGTGACTGTGCAGTAAAAAGCAAAGGATGATTTCTCTTCTGAATCATGTCCAACTAACTGGTGTTTTAAATCTACAAATCTTTTCATTTCCAAATTTTTCTACCTCCATGTACCATGCTCCTGGTAAGGCCTTTTGATTTGAGGTGTTGCCAGTAGGCTTGCAGCTCTGCGCCTTGCAGGCTACGCTCATAGTCTTCGTCCCAATAGTCGGGATGCTTTTTACCAAAGCCGTTTTTGGCTGCATCTTTGGTCTGGTTAATGCGCTTGATGTAATTATCAATGGTGAAATTGCTTAGCCCACTTTGAAAGAATATGTCCAGCAGGTTGCTGGTTACCACCACGGTTTTCAGGTTGGCTTTCTCCAGCTTTTTGGGCTGGTAGGTTACGCCCCTGTAATGCTTATAAGCTGCGCAGAACATGGCCGTTTTGTCTTTCACACTGCGGGGTTCAATTTTGGTTACTTCCAGCTTGGGTGAGGCCACATTAAATATGTGTTCTTCTTTTTGCGGCCAGTGGCTGTGCAGCCAGTCCCACTGCTCAGGCAGCAGGCCAGTGGGGTATTCTGTGTTTACCAGTTCCCCGTTTACGAAGGCCAGCAATATGCGGCCATCGAATTTCTTGTGCTTGCTTTTGATGGTGTAGAGTGTGGTCATTTTTTAGGTTGTTAGGGTTTTGGGTTTTTGTGGTGCTGGTTGCTAACATTCGCTATAATCCACCTCCCTACGGTCGGTACGCTCAAGCTGGATTATAGCTCATCGTTAGCAAAAATTAGCCAAACGCTCAATGACCGTATCGAATATCTGTAGTTGGGCGTTTGTGAGATGTTCTAATTCTTTTTTCATAACTCTCACTCAAATTCTTCGGTAGTTCTACCGATTTATCCCAATCTGATTTTTTTTTAATTATTCCTTCATCAACTAACTTCTGTTTGTATTCCTCGTCAGTCCAGTTTTCTTTTTTTGCTTGCTTCCAAATTTGGTAGGGGTTTGCCATCGCTCTGTAACTTTTGCTAACATGCTGAGTTGTTGGCGCAGCACATCGCCATGTCTGGTTCGTTGGCAAACATTAATCGTCACCATCTCCGCATTCAGCACATATTGTATCATCTGTCCAGTCTTCACCTGATACCCTCCATATCTGCAAACCGCAAGATTGGCACAATTCAAGCCTCCTCATGCAATCTGAGCAGCACCAGTCGTATTGTATTCCTTTCTCTACGGTCATTCGCTTGACCATATTCATGCTGTCGTCATAGATATGACCGCATCCATCACATTCTGATTCGCCTATTACAGGCATTTCGTCAAGTAATTCGGGATGTTTGAGTTCTTCCATTGTTAACGTCCTTTTCGTTTATCTGAATATTTAGCGTATAGCCAGAATGCCAGCGCATAGCTGCATGCTGCTATAATTGCCTGTAGCCATATTGGTAAGTCGCTCATTGGGTTTGAAAATTTAAAGTTTGCTGTGCTGGGTGAGCCCCTGAGCTTGCGGAGGGGTCTCCCCCGTCAAGCTGGTAATACTCACCGCTGGCTACTAATTTATAAATCACACTTGCATTGTCGGGGTTAAAGGGCAGCTCCATCAGGGATTTGTCTATTTTATAGATTGTCCAACGCTCAATAAAATAGTTACACTCAAGGAACTTATCAGTCCAGCTGGTGTCACGGTTGTCACGCTTGCGCAGCAGGTGGCGCACTTCCAATATCTCCCTATGCTTCTGTGTGGTTTTGGTCATTAGGTTTGGAAAGTGTTAAGGTTTTAAGGTTTAAAAAGTTTTAAGGTTTAGAAGGTTGACGATAGTCTTTTGTCTTTGTTCTTTCATCTTTAATCTTTTTAATCTACTTACCTACTGCCTTCATCGTACTCTTATACACCTGCAAAAACTGGCTCACGGTTTGGTGTAGCTGTTGCCTGGTGAGCTTGTTTAAGGGTTGTTTATGGATGCCCCATTTCTTGCACCAATCATCTACATTTATGTAGTTGATCTGCTTGGCTGGCAGGCCGCTTTGCCTGTCGTTAGTGGGTTCATCATAGCCCATCATGTAGCCGTAATACAGCATCTTTTTGCGCATTTGGTTGCAGGGGTCTTCCTCCTGGTATTGATCGGCAATGCCTTGCAACCAATCGCAGCAGTCAGTAGCCTCCTGGCTGGTGAGCTGGCGGCTACTGGTGCTGCGGCCATTGGTATAATGGCTAATGATCTCCTCTTTTTCTTCCCTCAGATTGGCTTTAGTTAGCAGCGTCTGCAACCTCTTTAGCTGGGCTTGGCTTATCGGCTTTCTCATTAGTAACGGGTCTTATGAATAATCTGTGCTGGTAGCCAAAGGCTATTTTTAGAAGGTCGCCAAACTCCGCTGTGTGGCCGTGACGTACCTTGTTGGTGTGCCAGTGGTTAAAGGCGATGGTATCGCTTTTGCGCTTGGGGTTTACCACTACCACTTCATCAAAAAGGATTTCTTTGCCTTCATCATCATAAAGCTCTTGTGAAGCTTCGTTGATGTCTGGCACATACAGTATGTTCATAGTGCCATCCTTGATGGCCTTGAACTCCTCTGCGGGGGGTGTGAATTTGAATTTTTTCATAAGGTTTTGAAAGTTTGGAATGTGTTGATGTTTAAAAGGTTTCTTGTTTCTTGTTTTGGGTTGATTCGAAGATGTTCACCCGTTTTTCTATAAAAAGCAACCATATTGTTGCAATCCACAGAATGGTCATCACTGTTATTGCTACGCCCCACAACCACTCAGGGGCACTATATAGATCAAGTGCCATGTATAGTATTGTAGAAGATAGGAGTGGAAGCTTGACTGGTAAACATTTCCTTGATATTACTTTAGGTGCTTTCATTGTGTATAAAAGTTTAGTATGAATTGATTGCGTTTATGATGCCTGCCGTACTTGCGGTTGCGTACATGGTGGTTAATGTCATGCATCAGGTGGCAGCGTTGGCAGAGTGCTTTCAGGTTGCTGAAATCATTGTTTTCCTTATCGTGATCCATGTGGGCCACTGTAAGCACTACCCTTGAGCCAGTAGCCGGATGGGGCTGGCCGTTGGCTGCCCTGCAATCAGGAAACTTAGGGCTGCCTTCGCACTGGTTGCCAGCCCTTTTAAACCTGATCAATCGGCTGATCAATGACCACTTAGGGTGATATTCAGCGTAGTTGATTGGCATTAGAAGTTGAGTTCTGTTTGAGTGTGTGCTGCCAATAGGTTGCCTGTAACTACCTGACGGTTATATGCGCCGCCTTCTATGTCGCTGAATTGTAGCAGCTCCTCGATTTCTTTCAGTGACATTTTAGTCAGATCAACCTTAGCCAAATTTTTGGGGTCTACAAGGTTGCTGGCTATGATGTATCGCTCATAAAATACCGCTTGAAGCTTCTTTCTTTTCTTATTCCTTGTTTTGGTTTTTCTAC
Source organism: Cyclobacteriaceae bacterium (assembly GCA_040222875.1). Classification (GTDB taxonomy): domain Bacteria; phylum Bacteroidota; class Bacteroidia; order Cytophagales; family Cyclobacteriaceae; genus JAJCYL01. Next base: position 127,835 of record JAVKCG010000054.1, read on the forward strand.
ACTTCTTGAGTTCGGGGGCACAGAGCTTTTGCCATTGGGCTTTCATGTGCCTTCTGAAGTATTCGTAAGCACTGTCCAGGGTTACATAGTCCAGATAGGTCAACGTAAAATAGATGTCCCTGCAACCGTAAGTGTCTTTTGATGCTGCCTGGAATATTGCTTCTGAATCCTCAACAAAGAAGTAGAGTAACCTGATCAATAGCCGCTCCTCCATTTTTGAAACGTATTTAAACCAGTACGCCTTGCGGTCGATACTTTCCAGGTCAACACTATCAAGGTTATACTTCTGCATGAGCCTGTCCAGGGCTTTTTTGGCAGCGGCTCTTTCTCCTTCTGTTGCGCCACGCTTAACCAGTTCGTAAATCTTAGCTAAGCGGCTCTTAATTTCATCGTTCATTATGTGCTTCATTTAAGGGGGCTGGCCTATTCCAGCCCCCGTTGTTTATCCATAAGTGGTAGAATCTGGGCTACCTCCCGTTTATGCACCTCCGGCAGGATTCGAACCTGCAACTGCCTTACGCCGCTCTTCCAGTTGAGCTACGGAGATTAACCACCTGCCTATTTTACCTCCCGGCAGGCAGAGGCTGCGAAATTGAGTAGGCCAGAATTACTCAATCACAAATTCTTCTACTGCTTCTACCTTCAGGCCTATTTGCTTCAGCTTTTTGCGGCCTGTCTCTGTATTCTGCAAGGCGTTTACATGGCTGGTGCGTATGGCATATTTAATTAGTGCCTCTGCGTTTACCATTTCGGGGGCTACCTGCATCAGCTTTTCAATGCTGAAGCTTTTTGTGTGCTTCACCTTGTTGCGGCTGGCAAACCTGATCTTGCCGCCCTCGTCGTTCATAGCGATTGCCTTATTGTCATCCAGCAGGTCGGTGTTTGATTTGATGAACTTGAGTAGGCCGGATTTTGCGGCCTTCATGGCTGCGTCACAAACGGCTTTTTCCTGCTTCAGCTCATGGTAGCTGGCGTAGGTTTTCCTCGCTGATTTGGCGGATTTGTTCCGCTCTTTTAATGTGTCTGTTGTCATTGTGTTACTGTTTTATGTGAGTGAATTATTGTTGCGTTTAGCTGATAGTTGGCGGTGTAGGGGTCGTGGATTTGCTTGTAGGCATCCCACGACAAACCACCCCTTGCCCCTCCCAGGAGGGGAGTCCTTCCCTGGGGAAGGTGGCCGCAGGCCGGAAGGGGTTCTTCAGTATTAAGCACTGCCTTGTCAATCTTGTACCACTCCCTGCGCCAGTGGCCCCAAAAGAGGCTGGTGCGTGGCAGGCGGTGCAGGCCAAACACATCAGCCCCTAGCACCTGCTCCAAATAGGTGTAGGCGGTTTCAAAGCGCAGGCGGTAGATAGCTTCTAATGGCATCGCCGTGTACATAGCTACCTTCAAATCCATCTGGTGCATGCGCTCTTGCAGGGCTGATATGTGGCTGCTATTTGACATCTTTAGGCTGTTGGGCGGTTGGGTGATGGGTGGTTGGCTATTTTGGCTTTTATTGGTGTTGCCCTCATATCCAGGCTTTGTTCATCAACAACTCTCGTTGCAGCCTTTTCAATTTCTGTTAATGATATAGCTTTATCCATGCGGTCATTGATTGATTTTAGGTTGAGTATTTTTAGAAGGTGATCAACTTCTTTTTTCGTGTATAAATGTGCCTTATCAATATTTGAAGTGAATCCTTTGTAGTCATTAGCCCAAAACAGAAGGGCGTTGCCTACGTACTGACCGTTCCAAAGAAGGTACTTCTCTTTTGTCTTTTGTCTTTGCTCTTTCATCTGGCTAAATCAGTTTCTGGTGTATTGAATTAATGATTTTAGTAATGATGGGCGAGTACTCGCTTTTGATTGGGTTGCCTAATGCCCAGACTACAAGGGCTTCGCTCATGGTGAGGGTTACCTTGTTGTCTGCCTTGCGGCGGTGCAAGCCTCTGCCTGGAAAGCACTCATCACGCATCAGCTTCATGTAGAGCTGTTGCATTGTTAATGATTCTAAGTAGGCCAGTTGACCGATTCGCATATTGATTACATTGTTCATTGTAGTGCGCTCCAGTGGGTGATTAGTATGCTCAAGTAGATGCTTTACCAGACAACCGAAGTCGTGGTACTGTTCATAGGTAAGGGTAAAGGTGAGCTGGCCCTTGGCGTTCTTTTTTATGAAGGGTTTTTGCTTAATCATGACACTTTTTTTAATGTGGTTTTACCAAACTTTGTCCTACGGCGGGTGTCCTCATCAATAGCATTCATTACTGTGCTGTGATGGCGGTGCATGTATTTACCGATGCTGTTGTAGCTGAAGTCTAGCTTACGCAGTTCGGTCATGGCCTCTTTTCTTGCCAATATCAGCTCTGGTGATCTGCCTTGTGATCTCAGCTCAGTGATTGAGTAGCCATGTCTCATGCATACTTTTTTCACCACCTTATCCATTTGGTTTTGCGATTTATTTACTACACCCTTGCTTATGTGCAGCTGGATGGTGAGGTCAAGCCATTTGATGTATATGGGTTTGCAAATGATAATCATGATTGTCGTTTTGCTATCCTGTGTAGTTCTTTCAGAAATTCGTCGGCCTCTTCTGGGAAGCGGTAGACTTTGTTATTGATCTGCCGGATGGCGGCTTTTAGTTCATCCTGGTATTGCTTTAGCAGTAGCTCTGCCTGGGCTTCGTTTAGGATGCCTGCCTTCTGCCAGAGGCCTTGTTTGGCTTCAGTCATGGCGCAGCTGTAGCCGCTGTCGAAGGCTTCGTTTTCGAGTGCTTCTTGCTGTTCTGGTGTTTTCAGCATGCCACGGTTTAGCATGTCCAGGGCTTCTATTTCGTCAAGGCTGCTGTTGACCCCTTCCGGCCTGCGGCCACCTTCCCCAGGGAAGGACTCCCCTCTTGGGAGGGGTTTGGGGCTGTACTTGCGGGAGTGGGTGAGCTGCTCCTGCTCTTCCACCCGCTCTTTGCATTTGTCGAGGAGTGTCATATTTGGCCTCCCTTCTCTTCGTTGAGGAAATGATCAATCCAGGCTGATTCATCAATAAATCCGTTGCTATGCAATTCTGTTTGATTAACTCCACAGGCCAGAAACCGCTTCAAGAAATTTCTAAGGGATTCCTGACTCGCTTCGCTCTCGGGAATGACGACGGAGCTGGTAGTGCCATGAAACTCATCATGCAGCTCATGGATTATTTTGATGGCTTCGGCCTTGCTGGTGATACCGTGGTATTTAAGGCACTCCATTACTGAATTGATAGCTACCAGGTACCTGGTATTGGTGTCCATCTTACATTTAAGGTTTCCCCACTTTTCGATTGCTGATTCCATTATTCGATGTTGTTTTGGTTGTTAATCAGGCCGAGGGCTGTGCCTACATTTTGGTAGTTGGCTTCGAGGCCTTTGTCTATCACCAGGCGGTGGATGTCTTCGATGTATTCACGGAGCATCTGGAAGTCGTAGCAGAACTTTGCCAGCAGGTTATGCACTGCGGGGTCTGTAATGCCTGACTCGTTGCAGGCGGTTTCTACGTTGTTTTGCTTGGGTGCATTGAAGTAGGTAAGCAGCAGCTTGTTGGTGCTGAACCTGCGCCAGAGCTGGGGCATTAGCTTTTTGCCTGCATCGCTGCCGCCCTTTAGTTCGCTAATGAGGCCTTTACCGCTTATGGTGACGCTGCACTTGTGGTCAAGGGCATCACGGATGTCTTTGATGACCTTCCAGGTATCGAAGGCCACTGTGCCTTTGTCAAGCTCATCTATTATGATGAGGCGTATTTGCTTGGTGAGTACTTTGTTGGTGATGAGGCGCAGTTTGCGGGTATTGCTCATGCGGCCTTCTATGGTAATGTTCATCTGGTCAAGGATGTCTTCAATGAGGTCACGGCCTTTCATTAGGCTGGTGTGCTTGATGTAGATGACTTCTTTGCGGTGAGCCTTGGCGTATTTGGTGAGGCTGTGGGTTTTGCCTGCACCTGACTCACGGCTGTCTATCAATACACTACGCAGGGTGCTTTTGGCGTAATCGCACATTTGCACTATGCGCTGGTAATTTTTGGTATTGAAGTGGAACTGCTTCTGAAAGATGCCCAGTACGTCAGCCAGCTTGATGTAGTATTCATCTTTGATGGCGGTTTTCTGCACTTTGTCGTTGCGGTCTTTCTGCTCCACGTAGTCAAGGCCGTCCCTAATGGCCTGGATGTAGCGGTTGTTTACACCGCTTTTGCCTTCAAGGGCTGCCTGGCTGGTGCCACTGGCTATGGCCTGCCTTACTGCCTCTGCGATTTGCTTTTTAGTTTCTGTAGTCATTGCTTATATATTTGTGTTAGAAAAATGTTATCATGTACTAAGCCCTGGCCTGTTGGTCAGGGTTTTTTTGTAAGTATTCAATTAGAAATTGTCCGATGTATTCAGTATATGCTGGCGGAATTGCCTCTGATACTTCGATGTCAGTCAAGTGCCAGTCAATCCCCATTGCATAAGCCCATGTTTCCCTGATTGTCCTGCCGTTTGCGAAAGTGGCAGGGGTGTCTTGCCTGCTTGAATTCTTCCATGAGGCTTTACCAAAAGGCGAAACCAGGTCGCCATTCTTAACTGATCCCTTCTTTTTAGCTGGGCATGGGTTAAGCATAAAGGTTGGGCTTATCTCAAAGTGCCGCTGCCTGATAACCCGAAGGCCAAACATTTGACCAGTGAGAACAACGTCTGGCTTAATCCTGGCTTGAGGTACGTTTTCAATAATGAATGGCCTGCCTGCGGTTGATAATACTTTTCTGGTAGCAGGGATTAAGTCAGGATATTCTTTTCCTTTTGACTTGGCTACAGCTGTGCTTTTTGAAGCCTCCTGACATGGAGGCGAGGCGTGGATTGCATCAATGTCAGAAGCCATTTCTGGGATTAGCTTCAAGGCATCACCCCGGATAAACTCAAAAGGATAGTTAGGCTGTGGTTCAATATCAATACCCACTACTTCAAAGCCTGCCCTGTGGTAGCCCATGCCTGCACCACCTGCTTTGCAAAATGCGTCTAAGAGCCTAAACCGCTTCATACTTCAAATCGGTTTAGTGACACTTCGATAAGCTCAGCGTCGTTATGTTCGGTAAGCTCATTTTCGTCGGTGTCGGGTTCTGTAATTGTTTCTGTAACTGGCTTTTTGGCATCGGTATCATATCGGTTTACCATGCCCTCGGCGGCCAGTGCTTTGCCGTTGTTGGTAATCTTTTTGCCATACACTGTGCAGGCATCTATAGCGGCTTCCTGTAGGTTGGCTTCTTTTGCTATTTGCAGGTAGCGGTCAAGGCCTGCTGTATGATTGGCAGCAATGGTTTTTTGCTGCTTCCTTTTCTTGTCTATCACCTCACGTTCGCCTGGCTGCATGTCACGGATGGCAGAGGCCAACTTGTAGGTTTCTTTAGCTACCAGGCGGTTGCCATCGCTGCCCATTACAGGCCTGTCGTTTTGGTACAGGTAGGCTTCAGCGAAGTTGTCGGGGTTAACCTTAAGCTGGAACTGACCACCCTGGTTTTGGCTTATCCATTGGTCGTCATCTACTGAGAACCAGGTGCGTTCCTCTGAGATGTGTTTATCTTCTACCTGAAGGCCAAGGTTGCTGTAGGTGTAGGTGCGGGGTTCATAGATGGTCTGCGTTTTTTGGGTACTCCTGGCTGGTGCTTTGATAATGCGCTTGTCTACTGGCTGATACCAGAAGGCTTCTACATCAAGGGTATCTGTGAACTGCGGCAGGGTGCTTTTAGTCTGCTTCAATGAGTTTTGGAACTTCTGCATTGGGTAGGCATTGTTGAACTTGTGGTTGTTCCACAGCTCCATGCAGGTTTGAATCTTCACAAGGGCTTCCTGGTGGTTTTCAATTTCCAGCTTGTTATTGGCTACCAGCTCCAGTACATCTTTATTGGGCTGGCGGTCAAGGCTTTTGGCCTGTGGGTTGCCAGTGTAGGCGGTGAATATGAGTTTAAGCGATTGGTCGTTGAAGTGGGCAAAAGCTGCCTCTATTTTCTTTGCCCTTGGCATGCGTGGTTCGGCGGGGGTAAAATGGGTGCATATCTGGTTGAGGCACTGCTGTGAATGCCAGCTTTTAATGGCCTTGGAGTGGTCGCTGGTGATCTGATCTGGCAGGTAGCCCACATTGCGGCAGGCGTTGCGCAGTGCTTCGGTTACCAGAAACTGGGTTTCTGAAAAGCCTATTGCATAGCCTACTATGGCGTAGCTGTATTCATCCATCACTACAAAGCCATAGAGCCGCTGGTATTTGTAGCCGTCTTTCTGGAAGTAGACATTGAACTGGACACCATCAATTACCCACTTGATATTTGCACCTGAAACCGGACGGCGATGTATGGAGGGAATGAACTGATCGTGATAAAGGTTTTTGCCGTACCGCTCTGCATACCAGAGGGGCTTAATCTCATCCTGATAGAGCCAGTCTTTAATTGCGGCTTCGGTAATGATGCACTTTTCGTCCCAGCCCCTGCGATGGGCTACTGGCAGGCCTTGCTTTTCTTCCTGAAGCCATAGCTTGTGCCGCTCTGTAGCTGTTTGTCCGTAGGCCAGCCAGGTTTGGTTGATGTTGAGTTTCTTCTTGCCGTCTTTATAGAGTACAATGAGGCGTGACTGCATTTCTTCGGCCTGGCGTTTTGCCCTTTTATCACCAGAGCGGTCTTTAAGCTTGCCAGCGTTTGCATTGCCCATTTGTGCGCCCCGCATGCCGCAGTTGTTGAGTGAATCCAGGGCTGCTAAATATGGTTCGGGTAGTTCAGTAAGGTTGATGTGGTACTTAGGGCTGGCTGGGTTGAAGTGGTCGGGGTGGCTCTTAAAGTACTTGTAAAACGGTGTTTTTCTGCGCTTAAACCGCTGCACTGCCTGGGTGTCCCAACTGTTGATTTTGTTCATTTGGGTAAGGCAGTCGGCATAGAAGCCATCGACAGATGTGTAACCCATCGGCTTCACCGCCTTCAGGGTGAAGGGTGCTACTGCCATTAACCAGGCTGCGATCTCCTGAAGGTCATCTGCCCTTTGGTAGGTATCTGGATTGTTCAGAAAGTATTCAAGTGCTTTACTGTCTTTAGTGATCAGGTTGCCCAGCTTGTCGTTGTTGAGCTGCTTTAGCAGTTCATCTTTAGTAGGCAGGCCTTTGAGTGTGCGGGTTTCTTCTGGTATTGAATCGAAAGCGATGAGGCAGCGGTTTTTGCCTTCGCCAGGAATGTTCTGATAGGTTTTGCGCTTACCGCTTCGGGCTTCACTGGTTACCTTAAACAGGAAGTTATCAGTAAAGCCATACTGGCGCAGATCAGTGAAGGTGAGGTACAATATGTTGTTGACGTCTTTCAATATACCTTGACCTTGATTACCTCGATGTTATTGGCTATGATGCGACACCGTTTGCTTTTTGGGTGCACATAGGCTGATTGTGTATGTGTGCCAGTGGGTAAATGGTATGCGGCGGTGAAGATGGTTTTCCTGTCGTTCAGCTTGGTGAAGTTTTCACCTTGCTGTAGCTGGTGTAGCAAGGCCTTGCCATTTGGAAACACCATGCTGCCGTTTAGTGAATAGGGTTTGCTCATATTAGTAGGAGTTTTCCGCCTAACCACAGCATAAGAAAGATTAACAGCAGAATTGCTGGGCGAATAATGCAACCAGTAATTGCGTTTTTAAAATCCTGTTCCCATTCATTTTGATGGTCATTGTCCATGAAGGCTTTTGTAGTCCGGCGTTTCATTTATTCTTATAAAGTTTTCTGTAGTTGCATTTCAGCGTCGGCCTGTTCGGCCACTGCCATCCTGATTTCTTGTGACTTTCGCAGGGCTTTTTGGGTACGCTCTTTGATTATGCTGAGGGCTGTTTCAATTACCCTCTCATCAGTGTAGTTGGGTTCTTTGTGAGATAATACCCTTCTGATGTGTTCGGCAGTAACCCCCAGCCGCTTTGCTATTTCTTGCCTGTCGCCGTGTTTTAAGCCCTGTTTAAGTAGCTCTTCCGGCGTTTGGCCTATGTTCGGTTTTGTGTACATTTGGTTTTTACGTTGGGCTTTATGTTGGCAATTGTAGTGAGATAGTATAACATTGCCAACTATTTTGTGAATTAATATCACTTTTTTGTTAGGAAAAGACATAATCGGTAAAAGGATTAAGGCAGCCAGAAAAGCTGCCGGATTCAGCTCACAGGAGACTTTGGCGGATGTTATGGAGAACTATAGCCGTGATACCATCGCCCAAATTGAGAGTGGAAGGCATTTACCTACATTAGATTTTCTCACTCAATTTGTGAGTTTAACTCATACCACTTTTGAGTCATTGCTGAATCCAGGTGGGCAGGTTAATGATACCCCCCAGGCTAATGAGCCTCGGACGTCGTATTCTAAACCAGTGGATCAAGGTGATATTTTGGATATCATTGAAGAGTTGGAAAGGCAACCTGCGATTGATGAGGTATTAGTGAGTAGATTGAAAACGTGGGTAACACGTTACAGCATGGAGCTTTCTAAAAAAGACCAACGCATTATAGAACTGCTTGATGACAAACGGGCTATCTGGGAAAAGCTGAAGGAACTGGATGTGATTCCGAAGGACTAATTGATGTCAGAGAAGTGGGGGCCAAGGCTGTCCTTGTTTTTGCTCTTCTTGCGTGACTTGTTATAAGAACCAACCACCAGGTACACCACAAATCCGATTAAGCCCAAAGAGGCAATCAGGATAAGTACATTCCTGGTATTGAGTAATCCCGACACCATCCTTTCATTTTTCCTTGCTTCCCAAAACGATTTGGCCTGTGCCTCTAATCCATCTCCCAGCTCTTTCTGGCGGAGGTTCAGCTGTAGATCAGTGAATTTTTCGAATTCGGAAGAATACTGATAAGATGCTGTAAGTGATTCATCAAGCAGGCCAATGGATTTATATGCCTTTGAAAGGTGTAGAAACAACACGAAATGCTCAGCGGTTGGCTCAACGGTATTGTAAAAGGCAACAGCCGTATTTAGATGTTGCAGGGCTGCGTTCGCTTCACCCTGGTTTAAGAACAGTTCGCCGAGATCAAGCGAAGACAGGAATTGCACTTTTGCGTTTGCCCTTTCTTTGGCGTATTCGATTGAATGCTTGTAGCTATCAATGGCCTCAGAGAGATTGCCTTCAAGGTATTGCGAATAGGCTATCTGGTGGTAGGCGTTGGCCGTCCAAACATCTATTCCCAGGTCAGCTTCGCTTGAGATTAGATTGTAGAAGTACTTCCGTGACTCTGGGTATTTTTCAACCTGTATAAAGGCAATGCCCAATTCGTTAAAGAGAGCTGATTGTTCTGTTACGTCGTTAAGGTTAGTTGCAATATCCAGGGCTTCCAAAAAAGGGGTAAGTGCCTCATCTGGTTTGCCGTCTTCCACCAGGGTAATTCCTTTGTTCCTGTAAAGGGAAGGCAGGATGGATTTTTGATCTATTGATTTTGCAATCTGTATAGCCGAGTCTGAATATTGAACCGAACGGTGATGCTTATCGCCCAGCTGGTAAATCCATGCGCAGTAATTCTTTAATTGAATTTCAAGCGACCTGGCACTTTGTCCTTCCACCAGCTTAATGGCTTCAATGCCATACATGTACTGCTCCAGGCTGGTCTTCAAATAGCCTTTTTGCTGTAGCACATATCCGGCGTAAAAATGTCCGTATGCTGCACCTTTGAAGTCGTTGGATTTGTAGGCTAAGTCAATTGATTTTCGAGTGAGATTGTAGGCACTATCTGGTTGTGTGGTAAGGAGCTGGTAAGCCTGTGTGTTCAAGCTGTTGACAATGTTATTTTGACCAGCCACCGTCAGGTTTAATGTCGCCAAAATAATACAGATTGATAGCCTCATTATGTTAGTACTAATACTGGTAGCGCAACGAAAATGTTATCAAACATAAAAAAAGGCGGGCATTATAACCCACCTTTCATGTTAAAGTTTACCTGAATTTATCAGTCATCGTCCCCTGGTGGCGGAGGTGGCGGAGGTGGCGGAGTGTGTCCGTTCGTCGTCCGAATATTCGAACTTGGTAATTCGTCGATATCACTTAATGACACAGGAACCATTGGTTCTGGCATGTCATCTGGCTCATTGCAAGAAGACACGGCTAACGATGCAGCAAAAATGACTGCCACATACAACAGGTTAATAATGCTTTTCTTTCTCATAACGTTTAAGAGTTAATGGGTGAAATAATTTGATTTGAACCTCAATTTAACCCTGTTATTTTGTGCCTCGTGAGCCTGTTAGCGACAATATTTTTTATCAGGTGAAATAAAGTAATCGTTATATTTGGAAGTCTTATCCATTTTAATTAATCGTCGCATGAAGCTTTTTTTAACTTTAATCATTGTCCCTCTCCTATTTTCATGTTCATCAGAAGAGCCTATTCCAGATCAAGGATGTTTTATAGGGATGAATGAACTGACCCGAAATGAAGTTCAATATGGATGCGGTTCAAAAGAACAATTCCTAGTTGGTAGAAATACGGATCGGGGAGGTATTAATTTTCCTGACCACATCCAACCAACAAGATTTGAACCGTCAACAGATTGTATGTGTTTATAAGGGGGTAAGGTATAGAGGTAAGCAATTAGGTAAGATTAGCCACTTATTCAAAACGAATTGTACATAAAATGCCTATACAATACGCTTTTGCTTTAACTTCATTCCTACTCAATTTCGTTTTATGTACATTTGGTTTTTACGTCAAGTTATTGGGTTAATGGTAAATATCCCCGATTGTGCGCTCTAAACGTTGTTTTTAGAATTTTTCCCGCAGTATATATTATGTATGAATGGTTTCACCCCCTATAGATTATGCAATGCAAATCACAGAATAATTTTGGATAAAAGTATTTTAATAATAGCATGACCCAATACACCCTAACCTAAAATAATTTCAATAAAGTTTCGATATTATTTTGAACGATGCAGTCCAAACAAAAAGAGAAACTACTACTACTTGGGGCTACAGGACGAACTGGGAGATTAGTCCTCCAGAATGCACTGGCGAAAGGCCATGCCGTGAACTGTTTGGCTAGAAATTCAAATCGCATAAAACCACAAGAAGGGTTGACAATTTTTGAGGGCAACCCAATAAATGAAAATGATCTAAATAAGGCCCTCGTCGGTTGTGAAACGGTAATATCTGTCCTGAATATTTCCAGGAAATCCGATTTTCCGTGGTCAGGTCTCAAAACTCCCAAGACCTATTTATCTGACGTAATGGAAAAATTGGTTTCCGTTGCAGGTGAGCAAGGAATTAAAAAGGTCGTTATTTGTTCGGCATGGGGTGTAGCCGAATCCAAAGATGATATTCCAAAGTGGTTCAAATGGTTTATCGATAACAGCAATATTAGTTATGCCTACAAAGATCACGAGAGGCAAGAGCAGTTGTTGATGGCATCTAATTTAAAATGGACAATTGTTCGCCCTGTGGGTTTGGTTAATTCAAAACGCCAACAGCTCATCAGGGAGACTTTTGGAAATCAGCCCAAACCCAGCTTAACGATCAGTCGTCAAAGTGTTGCCATCTATATGTTGGATGCCCTCAAGAATGATAGATTAATAGGTAAGAAAGTTGTTGTATCGAAGGGGTGACCGTAAGGTGAAAAACGACCGCTTCAATTGACCTGAAACCAGCACAAATCACCACATTTAATGATACAGTCCTTTTTGCTTTTTCTTCATCCAGATTTTACGAAATAGATTACCAGATAAAGAGCCAAACCCACCTGCAAGACCACCAACCACACCACCAATAATCACCAACATAGTTGTATCGCCACCTACTGGGAACATGTTGGCAATTTTAGATGACATTACAGAACCAGATTCAATATCAATTTTCCAGGCAATTGCCATCCATAAAATGCCAACCCCGAGGAAACCAGACAAGAATGCACCAAAGTCATTTCCCGGGATCACCGCCGATACAAGAAACGCAATCACTACCAATATCCACCAGGGAAAATACATCAACCCGAAATAGGTTAAGGCCGCTATCAAAATCATTTTAATAATTACTTTCATTTTTCAGGGCTTTAAAGTTTGGGTCAATAATATTTGGTCACCTTCAATTGGTGCATTTGAAAACAGCATCTCATAATAATTTCCAGAGGCCCAGTCGTCAATCATGTGTGCGTACTTAATGTTTCCGGGGTTGCCATTTTGGCTACCAGGATAAACACCCCAGGCCTTAACACCTTCGTCATTTAACTGCACTACCATTCGCCAAGATGGGCCATGCCGTCCGCTTGCAGCATTCACAATGCCTCGATTCCCGCCAATTTTTACATTATCGACGGAAAAAACAGGAAGTCTCATTAAATGAACAATGCGGGTATTTTTAAACTCGAACCACTCATAGTCTTTTTCAGGGTTTGCATCTGACCAATTATTGAGTGAATCAAGGGCCTGATCAAATGACTTTCTAAACAAGTGATGAGCTTCCTCCCTTACTTCGGTTCTCTTGTCATCAATAAAATCGTGATTAGGATAATTCTTCAGGATATGAATAGTGTTGTAGCTGTTTGGTGGGTTGAGAGCAACCTCCTGCTCCCAAAATTCATCCCACACCAGTTCATAAAGCTTGCCCCACCATATTTCATAAAAAGATGGTGCCTTTAGTTCAGGGTGGTTGAAATAATCCCACTCTTTCATCATGGTGTAAACTTCCATTCGTTGGTTGGTCATCGAGGCGGAATCAAGGCTATCCAACATCATCGGCAGGCTTTCAAACGCCTTAAAGTTGAAATTGTCATGCTGAAGTTTCATCATGTCCTCAGGCGTAATGGAATTCAAAATCTTCAATCGGTCATTCACCCGTCTGCCCCTATAATGCTCAAAATTGTAGTCGTAGGTGTAGTAGCCATAAGTTGTATCAACAGGGTGCTGGTTGGCAGAGCTAATAAACCCTCGAGGCGGGTTGTACACTGAAAGTTCATGTTCCTCCGGCATATACTTTTGCCAATCATGACTTGATTTGCTACCATCAAGTATGAATTTCCCCTGCTCAGGCCATTTTACGGGAAATTTACCAGGGATATTAAGTGCTACATCACCTTTGGTGTTTGCAAAGGCAAAGTTTTGCGGAGGACCAGTCCAATGAACCAAAGCAGACTCAAAATCATCATAATTTTGAGCTTTATTCATTAGGAACAGGGTCTTGTACTCTTCTGAGGGATCATGGGCTGTCCATCTTAACGCCAGGTTAATCCTGTCTTCATTTCCTTTGAATGAGCGATCGTAAACTACAGGGCCATAATGGGTGAATATTAAAGTATCATAAACCGAATCCCCTCCCCTGACCTTAATTTCTTCTACTACCTTTTCAGTTTTCAGCCATTTGTTGTCATATCTATACTCATCTCGTTTATCATCCTTAAATTCAATTTTAAACCAGTCTGCAAGGTCACATTTGGCATTGGTCATCCCCCAGGCAATTGAATCGTTATGGCCTATTACTACCCCAGGTACCCCAGGCACAGTAACCCCGAATACGTTAATGCCCGGTGAATTCAGATGTTGGGCATACCAAATTGATGGCAAGTTAAGACCGAGGTCTGGTTCGTTAGCCAGAAGTGAGCCATTACCTGTTTTCTGAACACCCACAGCATAATTGTTACTTCCATTATCAGGATCAGGCATTTCCGTAGTTGGGTTAACATAATCAGATGGGTATGGGCCTGATGGCTTTGAGACCGTCAATGGTTCAAAATCGAAAACCGTTCCTATTGGAATTACCGGATCAAAAGCTTGCGCCGGAGGATATTCTGGATACAACAGGTCAAAAGCCTCCCTGCCAAACAGCTTAAGGGCATTGGTGTTTTGCAAATCAGCCTCACTGCGAGAAAGCTGCTCAGACATTTCCTTATTAAGCAGCATGATTTTGTAAACAGACCAGGGTTCTGGCTTATAATCTAAAAGTTTATACTCAATAGGATAATCAGCATAATTAAGTGAATTGATATAGGCATTAACCCCATCCGTATAAGCCTGCATTAAGGTTAAGTATTCAGGGTTTTCCTGTGCGAGATCATACGTTCTTCTAGCGCCGTATGTCATTCCGGTTCTGCGCTTTCCACGGTCATATTCTATTGCTCCTTCACCCAGCAATTCTGATATTCTCCCCGCAGTACTATATAAAGTGAAATCCATTTGCCATAGCCGATGAAAGGCTGTAACATAACCCTGGGCGTATAGTAGATCAGCATCATTCTTGGCAAAAATGTGTGGTATCAGATATTCATCGAATTGAACAGTTACCTCATCCGTAAGCCCTGTAAGCCGTAACTCTTCAGGTGCATTTATTGGATCTTTTTCGCTGTTAGTCCAAAAACCTCCAAAGGGATTAAAAAATTTGCCCAACGGCGGTACTGGGTTGGAGTTAATAACTAATCTGGTGTTAAGTGCAATTGTGAGGGCCAAGGTAATGGCAAATGCCAGTGCGAATTTGAAAATCTTCATATAGTTATAGGGCCGGGTGAGGGTTAAAATAGTTCCGCTCCGAAGTTATGTAGAAATTGGATTTTAGCCATAATCAAATTACTTACCTCGCTTCCCTAATTCTATTACTTGCATATTCGAGACCTTAGCATTATTGATCTCAAATCGTAAAAGGGTTTTAACATGATGAAACCCCTGCCTGCCAGCAGCACCAGGGTTGAGATATAGCATATTGCACATGTTTTTGTCATTCATCACTTTGAGAATGTGTGAGTGACCACAAATAAAAATGTCAGGTGGATTGCTTCGTAGTTCGCCTATTACTTGTCGGTTGTATTTTGGTGGGGCACCCCCAATGTGGGTCATCCATACTTTCAAACCCTCTACTTCAAAGCGGTCATTTTCAGGGTATGTGATTCGCAATTTTTGTCCATCAATATTTCCCCAAACCGCCCTGAACGGCTTGAACTCAGATAACCTTTCGGCCAATTCAATTGTTCCGATGTCTCCAGCATGCCAAATTTCATCGCATTGATCAAAATGGTAGAAGATAGATTCGTCCAGGTAACCGTGGGTATCAGACAAGAGGCCTATTTTCATTCGGTGAAAATAGAATTGCTTTGTTGAAAGACCTCCCACCTTTTCATTTTTTCGCAAGATTGAATGGATGTAAATTGGAATGAGTTATGACCATCCAAGACATAGGCTTTACTGCAACTCTGGAAAACTATCGTACAGTCGAAGGCTTAGATGCATTTGAAATAGGTCGGGTCATTCTGGAACATAAAGAGCGGTATGTGGTGAAAACCCCTGATAAGGAATTCGATACCGAATTGCTAGGCAATCTTCGGTTTACCGCCGAGAGCCGTTACGACCTCCCCGCTGTCGGTGATTGGGTGGCATTTTCAGAATACGACGAGGGTAAAGGGCTTATCCATGCCGTGTACCCACGTCATTCTATCATTGAGCGAAAAGCTGTTGGCAAGAGCGGACAAGTACAAATTATTGCCACCAATGTTGATTACGGATTGATTGTCCAATCAGCAAATAGAGATTTTAACCTGAATCGGCTGGAGCGCTACCTAACAATTTGCAATGCCTCCAAAGTTGAGCCCATAATTGTTCTTAGCAAGATTGATCTTATTGATCAAGCAGAATTGGATACATTTCTTGACCTCATTAACCAAAGGGTTAAAGATGCGCATGTTATCACAGCTAGCAACCAAACCAAGGGCTACGAAGAAGTAGAATCGTTAATTAAAAAGGGGAAAACATATTGCTTGCTTGGATCATCTGGTGTTGGAAAATCTACATTGCTGAACAACCTGTCTGGCGAAGAGCAAATGAAAACTGGTGAGATCAGCTCAAGTGTTAATAAAGGCAAGCATGTTACTAGTCATCGGGAGCTCATCGTATTAAAAAGTGGTGGCATATTAATAGATAACCCTGGTATGCGGGAAGTAGGTATTGCTGATACTTCTGGTGGTTTGGAAGCGACATTCGATACCATTTTAGAGTATGCCGGGAGCTGTCGATTCAAAGATTGCACTCACACACTTGAAGATGGTTGTTCGGTATTGGAAGCACTGGCAAATGGTGAGATTGATGAAGGCGCCTACGATAATTTCAGGAAAATGGAAAAAGAAAGAGTCTACTTTGAAACTGATGCCCTGGAAAGAAAAAAGAAAGAAAAAGCCTTAGGTAAATTGATCAAGAAAGTTGTGAAGAAGAGAAAAAACGATAAATACTAATGAAGCTTAGTGAGTTTAAATTAGAACGATATTTCGGCAAGCATGAGTTCAACGCAAAATATTTACTCTCTGCTTCTGACTGCGATGGTTTTGAACTGAACTACGTTTTAGAGCAAGCCACTAAACAAGAACTATCGCTTTGGAACAACTTAAAGCTGGGATATACCGAGAGTGAAGGAAATCCGCTTTTGCGGGAAGCAATTCTTCAGTACTACAATCTTGAATCAATTGAGAATGTAGTTGTTGCATCACCCGGAGAATTGAATTTTATCAGTATGAATTTACTGCTTGATCATAACGATCATGCAATTGTGGTGACACCATGCTATCAATCTTTATCAGAGGTAATTAAGTCATTGGGGTGTGAGCTTTCTTTCTGGAAAGCCAACTCTGAAAGTTGGGAATTTGATACAAAAGACCTGGAGCTGTTAATTCAAAAAAATACCAAACTGATTGTACTCAATTTCCCCCATAACCCAACCGGAGCTTATCTCTCTCAGCCTCAGCAACAAGAAATTGTAACACTAGCTAGAAAGCATGGTATCTACATTTTCTCCGATGAGATGTACCATAAACTAATGGTTTCCGATATGCCTGAACTTCCGCCAATCAGCGACATTTATGAAAAGGGCATTAGCATATGGGGTACTGCAAAATCCTTTGGGTTGGCCGGGTTGCGCATTGGTTGGCTTGTTTCACAAGACACAGATTTTCTTAGAAAGGTAGTGGCCTTCAAAGATTATCTCAGTATTTGCAACAATGCCCCCTCTGAGATACTCACCACTATTGCACTCAATCATATTGAAAGATTCATCCAGCCCAACATTGAAAAAATTCAAAGGAACGTTGCCGTTTTCGAAGAGTTCACTACAAACCATGAATTGATTGATTCATTCATCCCGCCTAAAGCCGGTTCGATCTCTTTTGTTAATTTAAATATTGAAACTACCGCATTGGAGTTCAGCGATAATTTGGTGGCCAAAACCGGAATAATGACTGTGCCGGCAGAGATGTTTGAACACTCTGGTAAATATATTAGGGTAGGTTTTGGGAGGGAAAACTTTACTGACATACTGGAGTTGCTCAGTAAGCATTTACATAAATGACCAATAGCAAGCTAGTGGAGCTAATCGATAGACTGAAATCGCAATTAATCGGCACCTGGAAAGGTCGGGGGTTCTCTAAATATCCCACGATTACTGATACCGCCTATTCTGAAACATGGGTATTTACCGCGGATGAATTCAAACCTTGCATTCATTACAACCAGAAGACCTGGTATGAAAATGAAACCGATCAAAATGGGCACACGGTGTTCTGGGACACTGGCTTTATTCTGCTAAAAGATGCTGATATTTTGCTGATCAGCTCCCAGGCAGGCGGTCGACAAGAAACCTATAAACTAACCTCGTGGGATAACAATATTTACACATTTGAAAGCATCGCTTTTGGCAACGATCCCCGTATGATTCGCTCTCAACGTACTCTTACAATTTCCGACAATTCTTTAAGTTACGAATTGAATATGGAGACACTTCAGAATCGCAGCTTCGAGAATCATTTAAAAGCGGAATTAAAGAGAGCTTAATGATTGCATTTCCAAGATGATTGAACTTTCATTTGTTAGAGTCTGGCCATAACATTCCTTAACCTTTCCTGTTTAACCATTACTTTTGCGACCTCACTTTGAGACCACTTTTTAACTGAAACTTAGCCCCTAAAATGAAAGTAGATTTAGCTGAGAGAGTGTCTTTCGAATCAAGGCACAATAGTCCGAAACACAACGAAATAGCTGAAATGTTGAAGACAGTCGGCTGTGAGTCCATGGATCAACTAATCAACCAAACCATACCCTCATCTATAAGGCTCAAGAAACCACTCGACTTACCTGAAGCCAGGAATGAGTTTCAGTTCCTAAATGAATTCCGGGAGCTTTCCAAAAAGAACAAAGTATTCAAATCTTACATTGGGCTGGGGTATTATAATTGCGTTGTGCCCTCAGTTATTCAGCGGAATATTCTTGAAAACCCCGGGTGGTACACAGCTTATACGCCATACCAGGCGGAGATAGCACAAGGGCGTTTGGAGGCATTGATTAACTATCAGACAATGGTAACCGACCTAACCGGCATGGAGTTGGCCAATGCCTCGTTACTAGATGAAGGCACAGCAGCAGCTGAGGCTATGTCAATGCTCTTTAGCTCAAGGCCGAGAAGTAAAAAAGGTGCGAATAAATTCGTGGTTGATTCAGCAATTTTCCCTCAGACTCTGGCTGTTTTGAAAACCAGGTCAGCGCCGTTTGGAATTGATCTTGTAATGACAAACGTAGATAAATTCGATTTTAGTGACGCGGATGTTTTTGGTGTTATGGCACAATATCCTGATGCCAACGGGGAGATTAGAAATTTTAAAGATGTATTTGCAAATGCTAAGAAAAATGAGGTCGCAATTGCTGTAGCAACAGACCTTTTAAGTCTCACATTACTTACTCCTCCGGGTGAATTGGGGGCTGATGTAGTCGTGGGCAATTCACAACGCTTCGGTGTGCCGATGGGATATGGTGGCCCTCATGCTGGCTTCTTTGCTACAAAAGAAGAATATAAGCGACAAATTCCAGGAAGGATAATCGGCGCATCTCAAGATACCGAAGGGAATACAGCTTACCGTATGGCACTTCAGACACGGGAACAACATATTAAAAGAGAAAGGGCAACATCAAATATTTGCACTGCACAGGTGTTGCTTTCCGTAATGGCTGGCATGTATGCTGTTTACCATGGGCCTGATGGACTTAAGAAAATAGCCTCCAGAGTTCATGGAATGACCAAGCTTTTAGAGACTGAAATTAAAGGTTTGGGTTTTAGGCAGTTAAACAAGAACTATTTTGATACTCTTCATATTGATGCTGAAGATCTAACTGAAAAAATTAGGCATACCGCTGAAGCGAACAAAATAAATTTCAGGTATTATGCTGATGGAACAATTGGGATTTCTTTAGATGAAACAGTGCAGCTTACTGACCTGAAAGAGATTGTGGCAATCTTTCATCAAACCAGGGGGTCGAATACAAAGCCACTTAACAATACCGAGATAACCATTGATTTTGGTGATGCAAATAGAAAGTCACCATTTTTGAGTCATCCGGTTTTCAATGCTTATCACTCTGAGCATGAGATGCTACGGTACATGAAGCGGCTTGAAAACAAGGATCTATCACTTGTTCATTCGATGATTTCTTTGGGTAGTTGCACCATGAAGCTTAATGCAACTACCGAAATGATGCCACTAAGCTGGCCAGAATTTGGCAGTATGCACCCATTTGTGCCCAAAGATCAGGCTAACGGGTATTATGAGCTATTTAATAATCTTGAAAATTGGCTTTGTGAAATCACTGGGTTTACCGGAATGTCTCTTCAGCCTAATAGTGGTGCCCAGGGCGAGTATGCCGGGTTAATGGCAATTAGAGCTTATCACAAAAGCCGTGGTGATGAGCACCGAAACGTAGCAATCATCCCTTCCTCTGCGCATGGCACAAACCCAGCCAGTGCGGTGATGGCTGGCATGAAAGTGATCATCGTGGCTTGCGACCAAAAAGGCAACATTGATTTAGCAGACCTCAAATCTAAGGCTACAGAACATAAAGATTCCCTAGCAGCTTTGATGGTTACTTACCCTTCAACACATGGCGTATTTGAAGAAGGGATAATAGAAATCTGTGAGATCATCCATAAAAATGGTGGTCAGGTATATATGGATGGAGCCAATATGAATGCACAGGTTGGCCTTACAAGTCCTGCTAATATCGGAGCAGATGTATGTCACCTAAATCTTCATAAGACATTTTGCATTCCCCATGGTGGCGGTGGTCCAGGTATGGGGCCAATAGGAGTGGCTTCGCATTTAAAGCCTTTCTTACCTGGCAATCCATTAGTCAAAACTGGTGGCGAAGAATCTAGTGATACGATTTCAGCAGCGCCCTGGGGCAGTGCATCAATCTTAACAATATCATATGCTTACATCGCTATGATGGGAAGCGAGGGCCTCACAAACGCTACCAGACTTGCTATTTTAAATGCCAATTACATCAAGGAGAAACTTTCATCTCATTTTCCAATTTTGTATTCAGGCAAAAACGGACGATGCGCCCATGAAATGATCGTTGATTGCAGAGGGTTTAAATCCGTGGGAATTGAAGTCGAAGACATAGCCAAACGCTTAATGGATTATGGTTATCATGCACCCACAGTATCCTTTCCGGTAGCAGGTACCCTTATGATCGAACCTACTGAGAGTGAATCGCTTGCTGAACTAAACCGTTTTTGTGATGCCTTGATTGCGATTAGAGGTGAAATCAGGGAAATTGAGGATAATATTTACCCAAAGGATAACAACCCGCTGAAAAATGCCCCGCACACACAACGGACCGTACTAGCCGAGAATTGGGAAAAACCTTATAGCAGACAGAAGGCAGCTTTTCCGATTGAAAGTCTTGAGTTAAATAAGTTCTGGCCGTCTGTCAGTCGAGTTGATAGCGCATATGGCGATAGAAATCTATTCTGTAGCTGTGTGCCTGTTGAGGCCTTTGAAGAAATTGAGGTTTAGTGTTTGGTTAAGAAATAGTTATAGTAGGCCAACCCTTTTATTTTACAGGTAAACCATACGTACCTCGCAAAGAGTACTGGGCATTCAATTATATATTGCAATGATCTAAAGGAAGGCAACCTCTTATTTCTAACTTGAAAAAACATTAGTTGGTAATTAAATATCGCTAATTCTCTTTCTTTAGTAAGCACACCGCTTTCAATTACTGTGTTATAATAAAGTTTCTTTAAGTCATAACCTTTCCTTTGTCTGGTATTTTGATCTATTAACCTGTAAAAACCACACAATACGTCCATCTCAAATACCTTAAAGTCAGACTTAGCCAATTCAATCCAGAAAAGTGAATCTTGCCCTCGTGGTATGTTTTCATGAAACTTGATTTTTTCCAAAACATGTTTCCTAAACAAAAAGCAATGAGGTATCAGACATTGAACAATGAAGAAAGTTGCGTCTTTAGCATTCGGTTCCCATTCAATGAAATTGCTCCTTAACAACTGCTGATAATAATAAAATGACAGTTTTTTTGATTCCGTATCAACAAGCTCTAAGTTTCCAAAAACCACATCAACAGTCGTTTCTGAATCGAATATAACCATGGTATTCTTGAGAAAATTCGGATGAAGGAGGTCATCGTCATCTAAAAACAAAACGAACTCCCCATTAGAATGCTGGGCACCCAAATTTCTACAATACGAGACACCTCTGTTTGAGCTAAGATTGATGACGGAGATTTTATTGGAAAGGAGTGCACACTCTTCTATCAACCCGTTGAATTCTTTTTCTGATGCATCATTGATGATAAAAATTTCAAGTACTTCAAGTGTTTGTTCTAGCACAGAATCAACGGCCTCCAGAAGGTATGTCTGCGGTTCAAATGTTGGAATAACAACAGAAACGGTTCTTTGCATTTAATTAATTACTCCCTAATTATGATGCTTCCAGGGCATACAAATCATGGTACTCCGGAATATTCTTCATTAGAGATTCATGATTGCCACTGCCCTTTATCTTACCATTCTCTAACAGATAAATGCTATCAACATCTTTGATAGTTGAAAGCCTGTGGGCAACAATCACAATGGTCTTTTTACCATGTAATTCGTTAAGGGCATTCGAAATCGCCTTTTCGGTCAGGTTATCAAGCGAAGATGTGGCCTCATCCAGAATGAGAATTTGGCTTTTTTTGTAAAGTGCCCTTGCAATGCCTAACCTTTGCCGTTGTCCGCCAGATAGTTTAATGCCGTTTTCTCCCACAACTGTTTTGACACCGTTCGGCAGTTCATCAACAAATCCCTTTAACTGACTAATTTCCAAAACCGTGTCAACATCTAAATCAGAAGATAGTCCTAGTTTAATATTGTCTTCAATGGACATGTCAAATAAACTGACATCCTGTGGCACATAACTTATAAGATGGCGTATTCCTGAGGTATTAAAAACCTTCTGGCCATCAATTAAAATCTCACCCTGATGTTGGGAAAGCATCGATACCAATATCTCAATTAACGTGGTTTTTCCTGACCCTGATTTACCTACTAAAGCAACAGTTTGATTTTTGATAAATTCAATACTAACTTCCTGAAGTACGGGTCTATCAGTGTAACTATAAGAGATATTGTTAAATCGAATGCTGTCTGTAAAACCGTGATCTTCAAGGATATCCCTTCTCTTGTTCTTTTCAACAATTCGAAGGCTCTCCAAAATCGAATCAACCTCGACTTTAAATGATTTCATTTCTAATGAAATTGTCAGAACGTTGCTCAGACTAGGGAGTAATCGCCTGAAAACCATAATGTAGAAGATTATGGCGGGAAGAATGGTGAGTACATCGAGTCCTGTAATGGCGTAATAAGCTACAAAGCTGAAAGTAAGGAGCATTAAAAAGGCTTCGAATATAATCCTCGGAACCTTTGGGTAGAATCCAATAAGCCCTCTATTGTTAGCATGCTCTTCAACATCTTTGGTAAACCTATGATTGAAAAAATCACTTAGTTGATTAACAAAAACGTCTTTGAATGATAAAAAAGTTTGATTAAACCACTTATGAATTTGTTTATAAGAATTATGGGATTTTCGGCCCATCGCATATTGCCTATTTTTCAATAATAGATGAAATAAATAGCCAAAAAAACCAAAAGCGGCAATCATCGAGAGTGATATGAAAAACTCCTGATAGAGCATTATTGCAACCAGCAGACTTACCAGGAATGATTCCCTAATCAATTCAACTAGCCTTCTAACGAGGGTTACGAAACGGTTGGGTTGATCAATCACCCGGTGTTTTAAATCACCAGTATTAAATTCTATAAATCTCTTGTAGTCTTGTTCCAGAAACCCCCTATATAGTTTTCCAACTAACGAAGTAAAGACCCTTTCACTAAACAAGTAATTCCATCTATTCACCAAAAACTCAGTAATAAATTTTAAGAAATATGTCAGGCCCAATATGATAGTGGCAAATATTATTAAATCTCTTCCCCCAATGGATATTGGGTCAAAACCAAATTGCAATGCTATCCTATCCAGATATGTTTTGTTGTCCTGAAGCAGGTTGATATAAGGTAGAATTAAAGCTACTGTAGTCAATTCCAATAGGGACAATAGCAAATTAGCGGCAGCTAAAAGGTTAAATTTTTTTCGCTGCTGTGGAGTAAATACGGAAATCGCCTGCCTAAAACCCTTTATCAATCCTCAATCAATTTTGACGCAAAGCTATTCTAATTTGATTTTTCATTCGCCACTTCATAGAATTTGTACTTACCTAGGTTGAACACAGTTTCACGATTTATGCGGTTTCGTTCGTTGTCCACCCAACCATATTTGTTAAAATACTTAATTGCAGAAATCGCATGGCAAAACATCAATTTGGTATAGATGTAAGAACCTCCGCCATAAATATGACTGACTTCTGCTCCTGGAAAATAAGTGGTTCTCCATTTTTGATTAATTCTTCTCGAGTAGTCGAGGTCTTCACAGTACAAAAAAAATCGTTCGTCAAAATATCCCACATTCTCAAAAACCTTTGATCGTATCATCATAAAACAGCCAGATAAGTATGGAGCATCATTGACGATGTTTGGGTTGGCAAAACTCAAAATATAGCGGTTAAGCCTGCCCTCAATAAGGTGTTTTAATTTCTTTGGCCAGAACCTCCTAAAAATTAAATCTAAGGGTGACGGCAGCAGTTTAAACAAGGGTTGCTCATTACCGTTCAAATCAAAAATTTTGGGTAGGGCTAGTCCAATATCAGGATTTGAGTCCATGAAGTTCTTCAATAATGAAATCGTATTTGGGGCAAATTTGATGTCTGGATTGATAACTAAATGATAATCAGAACCCTCAATAAGCTGTTTCATCACTTTATTATGTCCCGCCCCAAAGCCCAGGTTTCGATCACTCTTAATGTACTTAAATTGATCATCATCAGGGATCAATTCTGCTAATTCATCAGTGTGTGAATTATCCCAAAAAAATGCCTTTATGTAAATATTACTTTTTTGAATACTCTTAACTAATTCGACAATGTGATCCCGTGGACTTTCAAATAGAACTACTGACGCGGTGATCATACTTTAGTGCTAATTCTTCTTACTAATTTCGAGGTGTCGTTAAAATATATTTCATGGATAAAGATACCATCTCAAATTGGTTTAAAAACCTTCAATCAGACATCACCTCCAACCTGGAGAAGATTGATGGTTCAGGTATTTTTTCTGGGGATACCTGGAAGCGAAGTGAAGGCGGGGGTGGTCATTCAATGGTTATCGAAAACGGTGATGTTTTTGAAAAAGGAGGAGTCAACTGGTCTGCTGTTCATGGAAATACACCTCAAAAAATATTAGATGCCCTAAAACTGGAAGCTGCTAATTTTTTTGCCACCGGCGTTTCAATTGTTATTCATCCTCATAGCCCCCACGTTCCCATCATCCATATGAATGTTCGCTACTTTGAGATGAGCAATGGTGTTTGGTGGTTCGGGGGTGGCATTGATCTTACCCCCATCTATGTTAACGATGATGATGCCGCTCATTTTCATAGAAAGTTGAAAGAAACTTGTGATAGGCACAATGTAGATTGTTACCCTCAGTATAAAAAATGGGCAGATGACTATTTTTTTATCAAACACCGGAATGAAACCCGGGGGATCGGAGGCATTTTTTTCGATCGGCTCTCATCAAAACATGGAACCAAGAAAGAGTTGTTTTCATTTGTTCAGAATGTAGGTAATACATTTATCCCGGTCTATAAGGAAATTGTGTACAAGAATAAGGATCTCATCTTTGACGATAATCAAAAGAAATGGCAGTATTTACGCCGTGGCCGCTATGTAGAGTTTAATCTGGTGCTGGATAAAGGCACCAAATTTGGCCTTGATACCGATGGCAGAACTGAATCTATTTTGATGAGCTTGCCACCTCAGGCTAATTGGGCCTATAATTATAAGCCCGAAACAGGGAGCCCGGAATGGGATACACTTCAAAAGTTGAAAAAAGGCATGGATTGGGTAAACAAATGATGCTTGAAAAGCTGCTTGAATTAGACCAAAATATATTGCTTTGGCTTAATGGTTTGAACTCCCCTGCCGTTGATCCAATGATGATATTTATCACTAATAAATACACCTGGATACCTCTTTATTTCCTAATTCTTTATCAAATAATTAAACAATATGGCAAAAGTTCATTTGAGGTACTAATTGTGCTGATTATAATGATAGTTATCACTGATCAGCTCACGTCATCATTAATGAAACCCCTTATAGGAAGGCTTAGGCCTTGTCATGATGCTTTTTTACAAAGCATAATCCACTCACCTAATGGCTGTGGTGGCCTTTATAGTTTTGTTTCTGGGCACAGTGCAAACTCCTTCGCACTCGCTGTTTTTGTTACCAAATTGCTGAAAAGTAAAGCCTGGAATTGGCTCTTTTTATGGGCTAGTGTTGTAGCCTATAGCAGGGTGTATTTAGGTGTCCACTTCCCTGGGGATATTCTTTTTGGCGGCGTTGTTGGTATGTTAATCGGTTTTGGAGCGAGTTGGCTTCAATCTAATTTTACCTACAAAATATTCAGGTTTTTGTAAAGACTGTCTTTATAAGAGGCGCCAATCGGGATTTCCTTTTCAAGAATTTTTATAGCCATATCTTCAAGGGCTTCAATTTTTGTGGTATTCACAATAAATGAGCGATGCACCCTTGCAAACTGGCTGGATGGGAGCCTTTTTTCGATACCCTTCATAGTATAGTGAACAATAAATTTGCCCTTGGTAGTATTGAAGATCACATAATCAGCCAGTGCCTCAACAAAGTTGATTTCTGAAACCGCTATCCTGACCAGTTTTGATTCTGATTTTATGAAAATATCGTCCCGCTGCTCAGCACTTCTTTTGAGTGCTTCGAGGTTCTCCTTAGCTTTTATCGACGCCTTTAAAAATCTGGAATATTCTATCGGCTTTACTAAATAATCAATCACCGTGTGCTCAAAAGCCTCAACAGCGTATTCCTCAGCAGAAGTTGTTAATACGATCTGATAAGACCGGTCAAGCGACTTCATTAGCTCCATCCCAGTCATTTCAGGCATTTCTATATCCAGAAAGATCAAATCAATGTCGGCCTCTTCTTTCAATAAAATATTGGCAGCTTCCACTCCATTTGTTGCCTCATGAGAAAGGGTCAGGAAATCGGTTTTTTCAACATACCTATTCAGAATTTTCCTGGAAATGGTTTCGTCATCAACAATAAGGCATTTAATACTCATTCTGAATCAGCTTAAGTTAGTAAGTTCCATAATCGCTGCTACTATTTCAAATTAATTTATGCAAACGCTTTGTTAATGCTGATGTAAGCGTTGAATGTATTTACCAATAATATCAAATTCCAAATTCACATGATCACCAACATTTAGATTTTGAAAATTTGTATGCTCATAAGTATATGGAATGATGGCAACACTAAATTGATTTTTTATTGAATCGAAACAAGTTAGGCTCACACCATTGATACAAATTGACCCTTTTTCCACTGTAATGTTTTTAGAGTTGGAGCTAAACTGAAAATCATACCTCCAGCTTCCATTATCGTCTTCAATATTCACACATTTCCCTACCTCATCCACATGGCCCTGAACAATATGCCCATCAAAACGGCCGTTGGCCGACATGCATCTTTCCAGGTTAATTACATCCATCATCTGTAAATTTTTAAGGTTGGTTTTTTCGAGGGTTTCGTTAATAGCTGTTACGATATGGCCACCATCAAAAAGGGATACTACTGTTAGGCAAACGCCATTGTGACTAACACTTTGATCAATTTTCAACTGTGAACTCAACCCGCTTTGCACATGAATATGCAAGTTGGAACCTTCACTTTTAAGATCTACTACCTTGCCCAACGATTCAATTATTCCGGTAAACATTTAATGAAATTATAGCGATGTCTTCAACTAACCAATTTGCTCCATAACTTTGGTGATGATGGTCGATGATTATAAACATCGGGGCTTGAGAAAAAGCCTTGTGAGAAAAATTAAAGAAAAGGGAATTAAAGATAAGAGGGTGCTTGATGCTGTGGGCAAAGTACCACGGCATTATTTTTTTGCACCAGAATTTTTGATGCATGCCTACCAGGATAAAGCTTTTCCAATTGGCGAAGGCCAAACTATATCGCAACCTTATACCGTAGCCTTTCAAAGCGAGTTGATAGAAGCTAAACCAGACGAAAAAATTCTTGAAATTGGAACCGGTTCAGGTTACCAATGTTGCATTCTGCTAGAGATGGACCTTAATGTCTTCACGATTGAATACAATGAGAAACTGGCCAAAAAAGCCAAGGCAGATTTAAAGAATTTAGGGTATAAAGCTCATTTTTTTTGTGGCGATGGCTCCCAGGGGTTAATAAATCATGCTCCTTTCGATGTGATTTTGGTCACTGCGGGAGCGCCTACGGTACCTACTATGCTAGTGGAACAACTTCGAATTGGTGGCCGTCTAGTGATCCCCGTTGGGAACTCAAAATCCCAAAAAATGGTAAGGATCACCAAAACCGATGGGAACAAATTGGTGAAAGAAGTATTTGACAACTTCAGCTTTGTGCCACTTCTTGGTAAAGATGGATGGTAATAGGCAATCGAAGTAAAATTTTGTTTACAACGTACGACGCATCCTATTCAAAACATTATTACATCATTTGTAGTTTTACAATTTAATTGTAAACCCTAATTTTCATTAATGGCAACAAAAAAGAAACTATCCAAAGACTCATGCGTCACCATGACAGAGCTGGTGCTCCCAAACGACACCAATACTTTAAACAATTTAATGGGTGGACGACTGCTGCATTGGATGGATGTAGTTTCTGCGGTTGCAGCACAGAAACACTCAAACCGTGTGGTAGTTACGGCCTCAGTTGATAATGTTTCATTCTCGAAAGCGATACCATTGGGTAGTGTTGTCACCCTCAAAGCTCAGGTAACACGTTCATTTAATTCGTCGATGGAGGTCTACATTGATGTAGTTGCCGAAGACATCCCGAAAGGTGAAAAAATTTATAGCAACACAGCTTTTTTCACTTTTGTTGCAGTAGATGGATCAGGCACTCCAATTGATGTTCCTGAGGTAACACCAGAAACAGATCAGGAAAAAGAACATTATAAGGGGGCGCTCAGACGCCGACAACTGCGTTTAGTCTTAGCCAAAAGGATGAAACCCGATGATGCTACTGAACTGAAATCACTCTTTAAGTTGGAAAATTAAGAATATTTAGAAAACAATATTCTCATACTTACCATTCTTACAACTGCGGCATTTCATGGCCTCCCTTAAAACAGTGGGCTTTAAGGTTGATTTATTAAGAAGCATACGAACACATTCCTGGATGCCTTCAATAATGGATGGATGCGGGTGAATCAATTCCGCTAGCTCTTCGATACCCTGCCCCATTGAAATCAGGAGAGCAACCGCTTCAATGGCGCTTGATGCATGTTCACCAACCACTCGCATCCCAAGTATTTTCATGTCATCATCATTTGTAACAAGAATTTTGATAAACCCTTGGGTATTGCGCATAGCTACTGCCCTTGAGATACAGCTGTAATCCAGACTGACAACTTTGTAATCAATGCCTTCTTTTTGTGCTCCGATTTCATTTAAGCCGACCCCGGCAACTTCAGGTGCCAGAAACATGATCGTTGAAATATTTTCGTAAATCAGGGGTTTTTTGGGTTTACCATAGATACTCTCAATTGCATATCGGCCTTCCAATTCACCTACATTTACCAGGGCAATATCAGCGGTGATATCCCCAACAGCGTAGATATTCTTAACACTGGTTTGGGTGAGATCATCAATGATGCCCCTGGCGTCAATGTCAATTCCAAGAGACTCATCAAAAATATCTTCGTGATTTGGAACACGGCCAACAGAAAGAAGGGCCTTCTCTACCCTGAACACTTCTTTAGAGCCGTCAGTATATTCAAGTGTGTAAACGACAATTCCTTCTTCAAGCTTCATTTCGATTAGCTTGGAATTGCGGTGGATCAGGACTCCTTTTTGTTCAAGATTCCTTTCAATCACTTTTACAATATCATCATCTTCAAACGGAAGAATACGATCGCCCTTGTCAATCAGATTTACTTTTGTCTGGCCGAAATTGGAGAAGATTGTTGCGAATTCGCAGCCTATCACTCCGGCCCCAACTATTACTACACTTTTAGGAAAATTGTCAAGCTTATCTATCCCATCACTGGTCATAATTGTTTTTTCATCAACCGGGATATGTGGCAATTTTCTCGGCCTACTGCCTGTGGCTAAAATGATATAATCAGCATGTATGGTTTCACTTCCCTCAACCTGGTTGATCAAAACAGTATTAGCATCTATGAGCTTAGCGTTGCCATGTTTGAAATTGAAGAGATTTTCGCCATTGGAAACATTTAGGTTGTACATATGATGCTCCAGCAACTCCATCCTTTCTCTTGTTGCACCCAACACTTCCGATTTAACCTTATTGAAATTGAGTTTTGGCTCATCGAAATTATAGTTCCGGCTTTGAAGTCTTATTTGATAGAATTCCCTCGAAAGCTCCCACCAGGTTTTGCTTGAAAGCGCCCCGTGGTGGATCCCAGCTCCGCCCAACTGCTTTTTTTCAACGAGTAAAACCTTCTTTTTAAAATCTATCGCCCGCATTGCTGCGGCGTACCCCGCAGGGCCTGCACCAATTATACAAACATCGTATTTCTCCATGCTCAATTAGGTTTGGTTTGCTCAAATTAGCTATAAATCCTAAGTATCACACAAACGGTTATGACAAGCTAAACAAGAACGACTGTCAATGGTTTGATGTTGAATCAGGTTCTTTTATTGTTGACCTTGCCTACGCAATGATGTGTCTCAGAAATGATGACATTGTGGGCTGGCAAAAGATATGGTTCATTCCAAATGCTGTATCGTTGGCATAAGAATATACCGCCCTCGGATAGTTTTCCCTTAGTTACGGATACTTGCCTCAACCTCTTGCTTAATTATCGGTAACTAACAATATATGAGACTGCTAATTTTATTAACCAACCTGCTGATTTCAGGAACAATTAATGCTCAAGACGCCCCATCAATTACCGAGTTGCTTAACCACACTGGTTCACGGTATTTGGGTAACAGAAAATAACGAAAACAAAGATGGCCCAGAAAGTTTGACCAACCTTTCAGACCACAGAACGTCATAAATGTTAAATAACCAATTTATTCAAAATGTATGATCAAATCTTCTAACAAACTTGTATTGATGATCACTGTCTTTACCTCATTACAGAATGTTTCAGGACAGGACTTTCCGGCTATGAAAGCTGTGAATCCTAAAAATGAACAGCACCCATGTTTGTCTCCTGATAATCAGAAAGTTGTATTTTCATCCGGAGCAGGTTTTGATCAGGACTTGTACATCCAAAACCTGCTGACTGATGAGGTAAGCGCCCTTACTAACAATTCTTATGAAGATAGCCACGCTTCATGGTCACCGGATGGGAGGTGGATTGTTTTTCAACGAGAAGATACAATGGCTAATAGGGATTTGTACATTATCAGAAGTGATGGCAGTGAGGAACAAAACCTCACACATACACCTCAATACAGGGAACAACATCCAAGGTTTTCACCTGATGGGACTATAATTATCTTCGATGCTAATAGGAATCAGACTGACCTCAAAGCAGATGATCACAATTATGAAATCTATACATTTAACAGGGAGAACAAGGTGATTAATCGGATAACCACTTGGGAGCATTGGGACATGTATCCGGCTTTGAGCCCTGATAATTCCCATATAGTTTGGAGAAGAACTATATCCGGTGAAGAACCCGATAACAGGAATTTTGAAATCTTTGTCAGGAACCTGGGCACAGGGGAAGAGTGGAACTTGTCCGAAAATTCGGCCTATGACACCAATCCGCACTGGAACCCATCAGGCAATACCATCGCATTTATGTCCACACGAAGCGGATCATTTAATTTGTATTCCATCAATTCAGATGGTTCTCACTTGCAAATGCTAACACAGGCGGAAGGCAAAAGCATTGGTTTTAGCATGCCTGCTTTCTCATTTGATGGAAGCAAAATAGTTGCCAACCGATACACAAAAGATGTAACAGACATGGTGATCATTGACTTAAAATAATAGGGAATGGCACTATACCATATTGGCGTTGAGTACCTTTATTTGTTCCTTGATTCAAGCACTTCTACAATCTCATTTAGTGAAAAGCCCTTCGCCTCAAGCAAAATCATTAGATGAAATAGCAAATCCGCCGACTCATTTTTAAAAAGGTCGTCATTGTCATCCTTAGCTTCTATCACTGTTTCAACAGCCTCCTCCCCTACTTTCTGAGCAATTTTGTTAATCCCCTTTTGAAAAAGCGAAGACACATAAGAACCCTCATCCGGGTTCTCTTTTCTGCCTTTGATTATTGCGGTGAGTTGCTCTAAGAAGGACAGTGGATTTGCATTGGTTTCATTAAAACATGTATCCTGACCTGTGTGGCAAACAGGGCCATGAGGCCTGGCTTTAATCAATATTGTGTCATTGTCGCAGTCACTTAAAATCTCTACAACTTCAAGATGGTTACCTGAAGTTTCGCCTTTAGTCCATAGGCGGTTTTTAGAGCGACTATAAAATGTTACCAGCTTTGATTCCTCGGTTTTGGTCAGTGCTTCCTGATTCATGAAACCAAGCATCAGCACCTTATGTGTCAGGCTATCTTGAATAACCGCTGGGATAAGCCCATTTAGTTTGGTGAAATCCAATGATTGTTAATTTAAAAGTTGGCAAAGAAAACCCTAGTTAGAAGACTTTTCAAAGGTGTATGGTACTGTGAACCCATCTTCAGGGTGATCCTCATGATCGCAGAGCTCTTTACTGTGTTGAAAAAGGGTGCCATTACAAGTTGGGCAATCGGAAGTTAGTGTTTTATCCCCTTCACAGATGGGACAAGTTTCAGTGCCATTGCCGTTACAACGATCACAGGTATGATATTCATTCACTCCCATTGCGTTTGCCGATATCAACACGCCATCTCCACGGCATTTGACGCATCTCGCCACACCTAATCCTTTACAGTAATAGCAGGCTTCGTCAACCGTTCCTTCTTGTTGGCATGTCTGGCAGGGGAAATACCTGTAACCAACTGCATTGCAACGATGACATTCTTTTATTGCAACCATTTTTTCATCAACCATCCGCTCCAATTCCTTGATCTGATCAAAATTATCGCCAGTCTTACCGGTCAATTCAAAATACTTTTGGATGAAATTTTTGCTATTTTGATATTGACCAATTGCATAAAGGGTTTCAGCAAAGTGATAAGTCATTTCAGTTGGTATTGACTTACTGATAGTCAAAATCTGCCTGAATTTTTCGTTAGCTTCTTGATACTTCCCTTCTTTATTAAGCTTGATTGCCTGCTCAAGTAAGTCCTGCGTTAGGTCACTATTGGCATCTTGTGCCAAGCCAGTAAGCACAAGTCCGATAATCAGGAAAAACGACAGTAATATTTTCATTAGCAATAATTAATGCTTCAAATCATGTTCAGGTTGTTTTGGCTTACTTCCATTTGTTAATCTCTAAGGTCCCCTCAATATCATTCTCCAGATCATCTGGTAGTGATGGGAAAAAATCTAAGCCCGTTTGCTTTTCTAATTCATCGATTGAAATTGCAAAGTGATAAATATCCCTACTTGATTTTTCGTTTTTTAACACAAATGCAATGCCTTTGAGTTCCGGCTCCTGAATATCTAGGATTACCTTATAATAAAAATCGGGAACCGCGACCTTATTCTTCCCGATCCTTCCTTTTCGTTTTTCAATTAGGGGGCCGGTTACTACGTACACTGCATTGTTGGCTCTGGCCCAATCCCGCACTTGCTCTTCAAGTGCTTTCCAAATGCCACGGTTAAATGAGGGCTCTTGAGGGCTCATGTTGCTCATGAAAAAAGTTTCATCAAGTGCATTTTTATCCCATGTGAAGTCAGCTGCTGGGGCCAAATGGCCTCTGTCGTACCCCGATCCTTTATAGTCAGCTAAATCTGCTGACCCTGTTCTAACAAGTGGATCTTCCCTGAAATTATCCTTCCTCTTAAATCTTGCGTTGTCCAGATTCTTTTTCTCTAACTTATATGCTACCCAAAAGGGTTGCTCATTTTCTTCATCATAGCTCAGCGCATAACCGTTGTGTTCTACAACTAAATCATCTACAGTGTAGGCTGGCCATGCAAAATCGAATGAGTTTGTGAAATAGTACTCATCTACGCCGTCAACATCTGGCAAATTCGGATTTGTCTCCTTGGTTTCAACTCTTGCCCTTTCCTCAACTCTTTCAGTTTGTTTTGATTCTTCAATTTTGGCGTTCGAATCCCTGGATTCTGAATTCTCTAAAGTTTCACTAATGTCATAAGATTCAGAAACGGCATTCGATTCAGGAGACCTCTTGTAATAATGGCTCACCACCAAAAATAAAATCAGAATTGCCCCAAGAAGGCCAACTATAACTGCTCCTTTGTTACCACCACTTTTTTTCTTTGAGGTGGCTTTTTTCTTCGGGCTTGATTTCTTTTTTGATGTAGATTTTTTTGCCATAACTACTTGAAGCGAGAGGGTATCAACAAATCTTTCGATCCAGCTTCGTAGATATAAAATCCTTCGCCTGTTTTCACACCTTTAAATCCCGCTTCAACCATATTAACAAGCAATGGACATGGGGCGTACTTTTGATTTCCGAACCCATCATAAAGTACTCTTAATATCGAAAGGCATACATCCAACCCAATAAAATCAGCCAGTTGTAGTGGACCCATCGGATGGGCCATTCCCAGCTTCATTACTGTATCAATTTCCTGAACACCTGCAACGCCTTCATAAAGCGAATAAATAGCCTCATTTATCATTGGCATCAAGATACGGTTAGCTACGAAACCGGGGTAGTCATTAACTTCCACAGGTTGTTTGCCGATTTTTGAAGAAAGCTCCATGATTGTGGCCGTAACCTGATCGGAAGTCGCATATCCACGGATTACCTCAACGAGTTTCATTACTGGTACCGGGTTCATGAAATGCATGCCTATCACTTTATCAGGCCGGCTTGTAACCGCCCCAATTTTTGTGATGGAAATTGAAGAAGTGTTAGAAGCGAGAATAGCCTCAGGTTTGCTTGATTGATCGATCTGCCTAAAGATTTCATATTTTATTTTTTCATTTTCTGTTGCGGCTTCTACAATCAAATCGGCATCCGATACTCCAGTTTCAATCGAAGTGGACGTGATTACGTTGCCAAGTGTTTTCTGCTTATCCTCTGTAGAAATTAATTCTTTTTTTATTTGACGGTCGAGATTCTTCCCGATCGTTGCTAAAGCCTTTTCCAAAGCTTTTTCGTCAATGTCATTAAGTGAGACTTTAAAACCATTCTGGGCAAAAACATGCGCAATGCCGTTTCCCATGGTGCCTGATCCTATTACAGCTATTTTATCCATTCAAATTCTGGGTTTCATATTGTTCCACGAAATTAGGTAAGCACTATTAAAATCACTGATGCCAGTCATTATATAATTAATGATTTACCAATTATCCTTTTTGCAATTTTTATTGACAATTTCCGATCATTTCATATTTCTTACCGTATCTGCAATCTTCATTGTAATTGAGAAGCTATCACAGATAGCTTTGTTGCTGATTGTACAAAAGGGACATAATACCTAAATTCAAAAAAGCGAAAAGATTAAATTTTGGAAACGAAGCTCAACGAAGTAACTATATTATTTGCTGGCGATTCAGGTGATGGAATCCAACTTACGGGAGGCCAATTCACTACAACCGCCGCCCTGGTCGGAAATGACATCAGTACATTCCCGAATTTTCCTGCCGAAATAAGGGCACCCCAAGGTACCCTAGCCGGTGTATCAGGTTTTCAACTAAAATTTGGCAGTGTGAATATTTACACTCCCGGGGACGAATGCGATGTATTGGTAGCCATGAATGCTGCCGCTTTAAAGGCGAACCTCAACACTCTCAAAAAAGGTGGGATTATCATCGCCAATGAAAGTGGATTTGACTCGAAAAATCTCCGGCTTGCTAAATATGAGGAAGGCGCTAACCCAATTGAAGATAATTCACTACAAGACTACCTGCTCTATAAAGTTGATGTTACCAAAATGACCCGTGAAGCCCTGAAAGACTCAGGTATGGGCCAAAAAGAAATGGACCGGTCAAAGAATATGTTCGTTTTGGGATTTGTTTACTGGATTTATAATAGAAAGCTGGATAATACGATTGACTTTCTTAATACCAAATTTGCCAAAAAGACTGATCTTAAAGAAGCCAACATTGCTGTCTTGAAGGCTGGCTATCACTTCGGCGAAACCTACGAGGCGTTTAGGGTGAGATATGAGGTTGGTCCTGCTCCGCTGCCAAAGGGTTCTTACAGAAGTATTAGTGGAAACCAGGCTATCGGACTTGGGTTAGTCGCTGCTGGTCAGCTTTCAGGTCTTGATCTTTTTTATGGAAGCTACCCCATCACGCCAGCATCTTCCCTTCTTCATGAGCTGGCCAAACACAAAAATTTTGGGGTCAAAACTTTTCAAGCCGAGGATGAAATAGCCGCTATTTGTTCAGCTATTGGTGCATCGTTTGGAGGGGCATTGGGAGTCACAGGTTCATCTGGTCCTGGTATCGCACTAAAAGGTGAAGCACTTGGTTTAGCGGTGATCCTTGAAATTCCACTCGTAATTGTAAATGTTCAAAGAGGCGGCCCCTCTACAGGATTGCCAACAAAAACTGAACAGGCAGATTTAATGCAGGCTATATATGGCAGAAATGGGGAAGCCCCGTTGCCAGTTATTGCCACCAAAACCCCCTCTGACTGTTTTGATGCAACAATTGAGGCATGTCGCATAGCAGTTGAGCACATGACTCCGGTTATTTTACTTTCGGATGGTTACATTGCTAATGGCTCCGAACCGTGGCGCTATCCTAAATCCTCTGATTTACCGTCGATT
Source organism: Cyclobacteriaceae bacterium (assembly GCA_040222875.1). Lineage (GTDB taxonomy): Bacteria > Bacteroidota > Bacteroidia > Cytophagales > Cyclobacteriaceae > JAJCYL01. Next base: position 164,137 of record JAVKCG010000054.1, read on the forward strand.
AGTCCTAAAATGGCATCTCCAAAAACGAACGGTTCAGAAGAGCCTTATCTACCCTATAAACGAAATGCTGACCTTGTAAGAAATTGGGCACTTCCTGGTATGAAAGGCCTTCAACACCGAATTGGTGGATTAGAGAAGGAGGATGAAACTGGTAATGTCTCCTATGATCCAGATAACCATGAGTTCATGACCAAAATCAGACAGGGTAAAGTGGATAAAATCGCTGAATTAGTACCTAATCAGTATATGGACAACGGCCCTGATAAAGGTGACGTTCTAATTCTCGGATGGGGATCTACATATGGTGCCATAAAAACGGCAGTCCGTGATATGCTTGCCGAAGGTCACTCAGTGGCACATGCGCATTTAAGATATATGAACCCACTTCCGGGTAATCTGGATTCTATTTTAGCCAACTATAAACGAGTGCTAATTCCTGAAATGAATATGGGTCAATTGCTTCAAATCATTCGAGGCAGATATCATATTGATGCCGTTGGTTTAAATAAAATTAAAGGCATTCCATTTACAGCGAATGAGATTAAAAATAAGGTAGCTGAACTCATATAAATGAGAAGCTAATATTGATATTAATTATAGAACAAGATGGCAACAACAGCAATAGCAGGGAACGGAACGAATAAATTAACTGCGAAAGATTTTGCAACAGACCAGGATGTACGGTGGTGTCCGGGGTGTGGCGACTACTCCATCCTGAAACAAGTGCAAACGGTAATGGCTGAAACAGGTAAGTCCCCGGAAGACATTGTATTTATTTCCGGTATTGGTTGTGCTGCAAGATTTCCGTACTACATGGAAACCTATGGAATGCACAGTATCCATGGCAGGGCATTAGCCATAGCCGCCGGGTTAAAATCAGTGAGGAAGGAGCTAAGTGTTTGGGTTGTTTCCGGTGATGGTGATTGCCTTTCTATTGGTGGCAATCATTTGATACACGCTTTAAGGAGAAACTTCAACCTCAATTTACTCTTGTTCAATAATGAAATCTATGGGTTAACTAAAGGCCAATATTCCCCTACTTCACCATCAGGTAAAGTGACCGGATCTACCCCCTATGGCTCATTAGACGCACCATTTAATCCGCTTTCGTTAAGTCTTGGTGCTGGTGGTTCGTTTATTGCAAGATCAATGGACCGCGACCCCATCCACTTGAGAGCGACACTGCACAAGGCCAATGAACATCAGGGCACATCGCTTCTCGAAATCTACCAAAACTGCAATGTTTTTAACGATGGTGCATTTTTTACCTATACAGACAAAGCAACTAAAGTGCAATCCACCATTTTCCTCGAACATGGAGAACCTTTGGTTTTTGGTGACGATAAATCAAAAGGTATCAAACTGGATGGGTTTACTCCAGTAATAGTTGACTTAAAAGATGCTGGCAAAGATGACCTGTGGATTCACAATGAAAACGACAAGATAAAAGCAAATATTCTTACAGGTTTTTTTGAGCACTACCAAGATGAAAACACTCTACCGAGGCCATTTGGAGTTATTTACAAAGAGGATCGCTCCCGCTATGAAGATTTAATGAATGCACAGGTTGAAGATGTGATCTCAAGCAAAGGTAAAGGTGACCTGGATTTATTGCTGAAAGGCACAACCTCTTGGAAAATTGAATAATCCTAACAAGCAAACGGATTTTCCAGAAGTTGTTCTCAAATCATTAACATCAAATAGGACGAATTCAAGAAGGTAGAGAGGAAAGAAGCCAAGAGGCAAAACCACTAATGTATTATTCTCTTGCTGGCAATTCCACAATTTATTTTCTTTACACCGAATATTTGTCAGGTATCTGACAGACATTAGGTCTAATTAGCAGTTTCTTTGCGGCCGATTTCAGACCAATTTCCTAAAAGTTACGTTATAACAAATTGAATTAAACTCAGTTTAAAGCACAACAGAAAGAAGAATATGAGGCAACTAAAGATTTCACAAAACATCACCAACAGAGAAAGTCAGTCATTAGAGAAGTACTTTAATGATGTAAATAAAGTTGACCTACTCACCGTTGATGAGGAAGTGGACTTCGCTAAGAGAATTCAGGAGGGAGATCAACAAGCATTGGAGAAGTTGGTAAAGGCCAACTTAAGATTTGTGGTTTCAGTGGCGAAACAGTATCAAAACAGAAGCCTGTCTTTGAACGACCTGATTAATGAAGGAAATTTGGGCTTGATCAAGGCTGCTCAAAAATTTGACCATACCCGAGGGTTTAAGTTCATTTCATATGCTGTTTGGTGGATTAGACAATCAATCATGCAGGCCTTGGCTGAGCAGTCGAGGTTGATCAGGTTGCCCCTCAATAGGGTTGGCTCCATCAATAAAATAAATCAAGCAGCTTCAATGCTTGAGCAGGAGCTTGAAAGAGTTCCAACTGAGCAAGAACTAGCAGATTATCTTGGACTTGATGTAACCGAAGTTAAAGGTGCTCTGGATTCAGTTACAAGACAGGTATCAGTAGATGCACCTTTCGGAGATGATGATAGCGGTTCACTGCTTGATGTACTTGAAGACAAGAATGTAGAAGGAACCGATCTTGGACTTACCTACACACACTCTCTTCGAGTAGAAGTGGAGCGGTCGCTTTCCAGGCTATCTGAAAGGGAAAGACAAGTAATTAAGATGTTTTTCGGTATAGGTTGTAAGGAAGCCTTATCACTGGAACAAATAGGAGAAATACTTGATTTGAGTACCGAAAGAGTCCGTCAAATTAAAGAAAAAGCGCTCTCCCGCTTAAGGATGTCATCTAAAAACAGCTTGCTAGCTGAGTATTTAGGTTAAAATAAATCAACATACTAATTTCGAAGCCCCGCATTTGATGTGGGGTTTTTTCTTGGAAAGACATGAACAGTTTAATTAGCTCCAATAGTGTTCTTAACACGAGAATTCTATTACCATTAGCCTTATTTTTTATCATCATTTGCTCCTATTCATACATATTTTATGACGTCGGGAGCTTCAAAATGGTACTATTATTTTGTGCTTGTGTCATCTTATTTGTTGCCGATTTTGTAAGCAATAATCGAGAACACTCAATAAGCACCATAACCCTGATTGGGGGTATCATCATTTTTGTGCTTCCTACTTTAGTTGGCTTAATTGTATATTCTGGAAATTTTAACTACTCGTTTGATGAAGCAATTAGTCGGCTAGTATTGAGTTTATTGTTCTCGGCGCTTTTCATTAGAAGAATGGGCCAAGCTTCCGATTTATCAGCACTTTCAATATTAGCTATATCGATTTTAGTTATCAGTTTAATATTTGCTTGGTTGCAGGCCAACGATTTTATAATAGCTCCACGTCATGGTAACAGGATGAGTGGAGTATTCGGTAATCCTAACTATTGGGCTGGTTTTGCCACTATTTTCACTCCTATAATTATTGCGAATGCTATTCTAATTTGGGGCAAGGATGGAGCACCTACTAAGAAATACACCTTCTATTTGATTGGGTTTTTATCCATTCTCATGACCTTCTACTATACTGAAACCCGTACCGCAATTGCTGTATCGCTACTTACTTCAATGTTGGTTCTGGTCTTGTATTTTTTGTATTTATCAAGCATTGATAAAATATTAGTAACTCGATATAGTGGCATAGCAATAGGGTCAATGGCATTCATAATATTGATGATTGCTGTATTAAAACCTTCATTTATACCGGAGAGATATCTTTCAATATTCGAAATGTCAAGCTGGTATTCAAGATTAGTGCCCTGGCAGATGGCGATCAACGCATTTATTGATTCTCCAATTTTTGGATATGGTTCCGGGAGCTTTTTAAACCTTTCGTATTTATTCCAATCACCAAATCACCGATTGTTTTGGGAACTTCAAACATATAATCACGCTCACAGCGAAATATTAGAAATACTAACTGAGGGAGGTATTATTGGGCTGGCAATACAGTTGATATTTTACATTTGGTTATTAAAATCTTTACTCAATTTGGTTGTTGATTCAAGTCAAAATTACCAACTACGAATTTTTTGTATTGGTATAGTGGGTTCAATCAGTGCCTATATTTTAATTGGTCTTTTCTCGGTGGCACCTCGTCAAATTTCAGTTCAATTACCATATTTAATGATTCTATCAGCTGGCATATGGATACTTGCAAATCACCATAAACCAACTATTAATCTTTATGCTAAATGGACAAACCGAATTGTCAAGTCCAAATCATGGAATGCGTTTTTGGTTTTTGCGTTGCTTATTCTGGTTTTTACTATAAGTCTTGAAAAATATGGGGATAAATCTCGCTACATGCATGTTAGATTGGCTAATGACGACAATAATGAACAGCTAATCCTTGATCTGCAAAAGGAGATTGATTCGGGAAATGAATTCATTTTTGCCATGGACTACCTTGTCAGCCAACAAATAAACAATGGCTATCATTTACAAGCCTTACCAGTGATAAACAAGATGGATCAAACAATAAATAATTTCGGGAATTCTTCGCTTAGAAAAGCACAAATATTCTCATTGGAAAATGATCCTGATAAAATGGCCATCTATCTAAATCAAGCGTTTGAGGCAGATCTGTATAATGATAAATTACTTGGAATGATGGTCAAACTAGGGCTAGAGACCAAAGACGCAAAGATGTTTCAAAAGGCCCTAACAAACTCGGTCAAAAAAATGGTCTTTAGAGAAACAAGTACACTAAGGCCAGACGATCTGGAAGTTAAATACCGCTCACAAGAAGACGATATGATTTTTGAAAAGACAGACTCAACAATTAATGTGTTTGTCGCTTCTAGTATTGTAAATGATATTATTAATCAAATTACGCCACTACCATTATCAGTTTCAAGTAGGATTAACTTGTCTGATACATTTAGACCATTGGCCGGTAAGGCCAAGTTTATAAATCAGAAATCTAATCCTTAACAAATTTTAACAACAAGCATAAATTCGGTCTTTGCGAAATTTTGATCGCAAGTCTAAAATTGCAGCCCTAAATAGAGCAAATGCAAACCACACTTTTTAACAATATAAAATGTCTATAATAGTCGAGAATCTGACTAAAACATATGGGCCTCAAAAAGCGGTCAACAATATTTCATTTGAAATAAAAACCGGTGAGGTAGTAGGCTTTCTTGGGCCAAATGGTGCTGGTAAAAGCACAACCATGAAAATGATCACATGCTACATGACACCTACTAGTGGTGACGTGAAGCTAGATCAGCATTCAATACATGCCAACCAGGAGGAAATAAAAAAGAAGATCGGTTACCTGCCTGAGAACAATCCGCTTTATACTGATATGGCCATTATTGATTATCTACGGTTTTGTGGTGAAATCCAGGGGATGGATAAAGGCACCATATCCGGCAGAATTCGTGAAATGGTTGATTTATGTGGACTTGATGTAGAAAAGCATAAGAAAATTGGTGAGCTCTCAAAAGGTTATCGCCAAAGGGTAGGGCTTGCTCAAGCAATGATTCATGATCCTGAAGTGCTCATTTTGGATGAGCCCACGACAGGTCTTGACCCTAATCAAATTATTGAGATTAGGAAACTCATCAAAAAGCTGGGCAAGGAGAAAACTGTAATACTCAGCTCTCATATTCTTTCTGAAGTTGAAGCTACCTGCGATCGTATACTCATTATTAATAGAGGTAGAATTGTTGCGGATGGCACTTCAAATACTTTAAGGCAACAAGCCCAGGGACAAGAGCTATTAACGGTTCAAATTGAATCAAGTAATGGCTCAGATGTGAAAAAGGAACTACTGCAATTGGCGTCTGTGGCCACGGTTGAACCGGTAGAGGGTAAAGATGGGTTTTATCAGGTGCAAAGTAAACCAGAGCATTCTTCAAGGAAACTGGTCTTTGACTTATGTGTTAAAAAGAAGTGGTATTTAATGGAAATGACCGGAACAGAAACCAGGTTAGAAGATGTATTTAGAGAATTAACCAATTAATGTGATGAGTAAAATTTGGACTATTAGCAGGCGGGAATTGGCTTCTTATTTCGACTCACTGATCGCATACGTGATGTTGATTTTCTTTTTGGGTTTAAGTGGGTTTTTAACCTGGCTTTTTGGTAACAACATCTTTGTGATCGGACAAGCGGACTTATCAGTGTTTTTCGATTTTGCAGCCTATTGGTCGCTATTTTTCTTCATTCCAGCAATTACTATGCGGAGCCTTGCTGAAGAAAATAAATCTGGGACAATAGAACTTCTAAGCACAAAGGCGGTTACTGATTGGCAAATCGTCGTTGGGAAATTTCTGGCAGCCCTCATTTTAGTGGCGGTTGCCCTGATATGTACTGTACCTTATTACATCACAATCAGCTACCTAGGAGATGTCGATCACGGTGGAATTATTGGTGGTTACCTGGGCTTGTTATTCCTTTCTGGCGCTTATATCAGCATTGGCATTTTTGCTAGCAGCATTACTAACAATCAAATTGTTGCCTTTCTTTTTGGGCTTTTGATAATCCTCTTTTTCCATCTGATTTTCATGCTACTATCGTTCAATTTTACGGGGGTAATCGGTAGTGTTTTCGATTTTCTAAGCATGAAATCACACTATGATTCCATCTCACGGGGGGTTATCGACAGCAGGGACATAATCTATTTTGTTTCACTCATACTATTAGGATTGACATTATCTCAATCGATGCTTACTAAAAGAAACTGGCAAGCTTAATTATTATGAAGAAGAATATATTCATACAGCTGTTAATATTGATTGCAATTGTGGTTGTGGTTAATCTGATAGCCAATAAGCTCTATTTCAGGCTTGATTTCACATCAGATCAGCGCTACACGCTCAGTAATGCCACAGAGAACATCCTTGAGAACTTAGATGATGTGGTTTCGATCAAAGCCTACTTCTCAGAAGATTTACCTCCTCAGCTGCTTTCCAACCGCCAGGATTTTCAAGACTTGTTGATAGAATTTGAAAACAGAAGCAGTGGAAGTGTAGTTTATCAATTTGTTAACCCAAGTGAAAACGAGGTCACTGAATCAGAAGCACAAGGTCAGGGAATACAACCAATCGTGATAAATGTTACCGATCGGGACCAGATTCAACAAATGAGAGCCTATATGGGTGCGGTTATCCAAATGGCGGATCGAACAGAAGTGATTCCGGTTATTCAGCCTGGAGCAGCCATGGAATACGACCTTACGACTGCAATAAAAAAGATATCAATTGTTGATAAACCAAAAATTGGTTTTATCCAGGGTCATGGAGAACCCGGTATTGAAGCTTGTGCACAATTATCCCAACAGCTGAATGTCCTATACACTGTAGAGCCTTATACTATAAGCGAAGAACAGATTCCGGCAACATATAAGGCTTTGGCAATTATAGATCCACAGGATACGATCCCTCCAGACCATTTCAATAAAATTCAGCAATATATGCAGCTTGGGGGAAGTGTTTTTGTTTCCTTTAGCCCAGTTATTGGTGATTTACAAACTCAAACGCCAATGCTAAGAAAAGCGCCTGAGGTTGGATTGAAACCATGGTTAAGTTCTAATGGCGTCACAGTTGGCGATAGCTTTGTTGTTGATGCACAATGTGGAAGGATTTCTGTTAGGCAGCGGTTTGGGGCTTTTGGCTATGTGAATTCACAGGTGCAGTTTCCTTACTTTCCTGTCGTGACCAACTTTGGTGAGCATTCGATTTCATCTGGCCTTGAATCACTGAGAATGCCTTTTGTAACCAACCTAACGATAAATAACAGTGATTCTTCCCGAAGGGTAATTCCTTTGGCAATGACCTCTGAAAATACGGGTTTAGTGCCCTCAGGCAGAATGATTGATGTTGAGAAGAAATGGGAACAATCAGACTTTCCGTTATCAAGTGAAATTCTTGCCGCAGCTATCGAAAATCCGTCTGGATCAAGATTGGTCATTATTCCTAACGGCCAGTTCGTTGTAAATGGCGCTCCTGGTCAAAATCAACAACAACTCAACCCTGACAATATCAATTTTGCCTCTAACGCCATTGACTGGCTGTCTGACGACACAGGGCTGATAGATTTAAGAACTAAAGGCGTAACGTCGAGGCCGTTACCCCAATTAGAAGATGCCACACGAAATACGTTGAAATACGGCAATGTCTTTGCCCCCATTTTGCTCATTCTAATCTATGCTTTTGTAAGAAAGCAGGCGAATTCGAGAAGAAGAAGCAAGTGGATGCAGGGTGAATATTAATATTTAACTCATAAAGAATTTTCTAATATGCTTAAAGGAATATCAAATGTTAAACTCCTTATTATCCTGGCTGGTTTAGTTGGGGTTTATTTGATTATCCATTTTACTGGTGGTAAAACTCAAAGCAAATCTTTCAGATCAAGCCTTGTTGAAATTGATACCGCCAAAGTCACCAAGATTGAAATTGCTAAAGAGGGAAAAGAACTGAAATTAGAAAAAGTTGGTGACACCAATTGGAATGTCACCCTTGAAAGTGGCAAAGTAGTGGATGCCAAAGCTACCAGCATTAAAAGTACGCTGAACAATTTAACCACATTGAAGCCAAGCCGTTTGGCATCAAAAGATCCGGCTAAGTGGTCTGATTATCAAGTAGATTCAACTGGTACCAGAGTAAAAATCTATGAAGGCAGTGACAAAAAGCTGGATATTGTTCTTGGGAAATTTGACGTTCAGGGGCAACGTTCATACCATACATTTGTGAGACTGGCAGAGGATGACGAGGTATACGCAGCTGATAATTTTATGAGCATTTCTTTTTCGGCTGATTCTGAGAATTTCCGGGAACAAACATTTATTAGAACAAAAAGGGACAGTGTGATGAGCATCAGCTTCAACTACCCAGACACTGCGTTTGCTTTAACAAGGAATAATAGTGGCTGGGCAATTGATGGAGTGGCAACTGACTCAACCACAGCTGCACAATTTGTCAGCGGCCTAGGTTATTCAACAAGTAAAGGTTTTGTTGATAACATCGAAACCTTCGGCACACCTGTGTTGACTATGGAAGTAATTCAAGCGGGCTCTGATGACATTACCATTCAAGGCTACGAAGTACCAGGAAGGGAGAACCTGGTATTAAATTCATCAATAAACGAAGATTCATATTTCGATGACGACGCCTTAATCACGAAGTTCCTGAAAGGAAAGTCTTACTTTTTAAAGCCTTAACAAATTATTTATCAACCCTAATCCACTTTTCATCTACATAAATAGATTCTGTAGTTGAGTAGTGAATCCAACGGTTGCCCTCTAATACGCAATCAAAAGTGATTTGGGCGTCAGTGATGTTACTACCCGTGGGGTGAGCCATTTGTACATTTTCAACATAACGCTTGCCATCAAATTGGTAAGTGCCAGAACCTGCCCCTGATATTTCATCGCCATCACTATTGTATTGAATCCAGACAAAATGGGTTGGTGTTATGTGCTTCAAATATTTCACAAAATCAGGATAAGAAATTTCCGGCCCATCAGGATCAGACCTTTGCGTGAGCAACTCCCATGTGCCCTGAAGGCTGGTATCAACGACCTCTCCCTCAAACTTGATCCAGGTTTCTTCAATTTTTGTAGAATCTACTACAACGGTTTCGGCTGTTTCAGGATCAAACTCCATATTCTTTCCGTAACCTGTATGATACCACTTGCCATCTTTGAACTCTGCGGTAAATGCTATCTGCTGTCCGGCCAAACTTGATGACGGCGGATGAAAAAACTCAATGTTCTCTATATATGTGTCCCCATCAAAAGTGTAGGTGCCCCCTCCTATTCCGGTGAGTTGATCTTGTTCAGGGTCATAATTTATCCATGTGAAATGGGTGTCAGTAATGTATTTTTCATAAATCATCTCTGGCGGTGCTGGTTCCCACTCAGTTTTATTATTACCATGTTGTATCCATTGATCCAATTTCCATGTTCCAACTATTGAAGCAGGCTCCATATCGGCCTCTGATACTTCTTTTTTTGTGGAACAGGCAATAATGATGAGTGGTAACAATGCTGAAATTATACTACGGTGATTGATCATTGTTAATTATTTAATGGTTGATTAAGAACAACAGGTTCTTAAAAATTAAGAATTCTGGGGTGAAATAACAACTCAATTAGTGCATCAATAGAAAAATCAATTCTTTGAGAAGTTCTCCATTGTCAATGTTATTGGCATTGACCCCTTTAGATTTGAGATCAGCATGCCGCAGGTGATGGATATTAGCTATCACCTTACCTTTTGGGTAATTCTTACTTGCAGTGATGTATTCTTTCACAAAAAAAGGACTTATTCGCAGTTGTGACGCTAATGCACCGCTTGATTGATCATTTGCAGAATGGACCAACAGAAGCTTGGTAAAGAATGTGTAAAGAAAGGCAATTGTTAAAATGAGTGGATTGGATTTCGGGTTAGCCCCAAAATAATTGACGATAAGATTGGCTTTATAAACATCTCTTACCGCCAGCGCCTTCTGCAACTCAAATGAATTATACTCCTTACTGATGCCCACATACTTTTCAATGAGATCAGGGGTTATGTAAACTTTCTCTTTAAAATTGATGAGGATTTTATCAACCTCGTTAACAATGCGCTCAAGGTTGTTTCCAATATATTCTGAAAGCATATGAGCTGCCTTTTCTTCTATGGAATGACCTCGTTGACCTATAAAGGTCTTAATCCAATCAGGAATTTGGTTATCATACAATCTCTTCGACTGTACCACCACAGCTTTTTTGTTCAGTTCCTTCGCAATTTTTTTCCTCTGGTCAAAGGCTTTGTGCTTATGGGCAAATACCAGAATTGTTGACGCTTGTGGTTGATTAATGTATCCCTCTAAAAGTGTTTGCCCAGCTTCTTTTGCCAGGTCCCTTATCTCCTGTGCCTCCTTAACCAAAACCACTTGTCGCTCTGACATCATCGGGAAGCGTCTGGCCTGTGTAAGAATCTGATTCATGTCAACATCCTTGCCGTATAGTACAATTTGGTTAAAGCTTTTAGCAGATTCTTCAATTGCATTTTTCTCAATATGATCAACGATTAAATCGATGAAATACGGTTCATCCCCATGTAAAAAATAGATTGGTGAAAACTTATTTTTTTGAATGTCAGAAAGAACAGAATCCCAGCTTTGAGGCATATTGAACGTTAGATATTAGATATCCTAAAATTAAACTGACAGCAAAGAAGATTGAAGGTTCGAATAAGAAACAACCAAATTTATTTTCTCGCAGGGGTGAAAAACCATGGTCATCATCTGTTTTACATCCGAATCAGATAAACGGTAACCATGATGGATATAGCAATGACAATTACTCAAATAGGATTAACAGCAGTTGGTATCGCTCTTGTAATCGCAATTGGCTGCAAAATCAATAAAATCGATTACACCCCCGATCGATGGACTGTTCAGAATAAATAAACAAAATTTCTTAGCGAACACGACTTTTGTTCCATAGCTGGTTGAAAAAAGCCCGGGGAAATGCCCTGGGTTTTTTCTTTTCAAACACCTCAATGACTCTTAAAATTAAATATCAATTTTGATGGAGTTTTATGTGTTTGATTCAATATTGAAATTATAGAAACATCTTATTCCGATCAGTTGTAAGGATGGTATCACAGTTCATTGCGACGAGTAAGAGATGGAATCGACCAAGATATCGTAATCTTCAACTAAGCAGAAAAGATTAGGGATTATGTAGAAGTTTCTAACGGAGTTGGAGTGTGTTCTTTGAATGTGTAGAGGCAGCTGTGGTGGCTTCCGTTGATGTGATTCCTTTGAATTTTAGTGTTTATCCGAATCCTACGACGGATTGGGTCACCTTAGATTTTGGTCAGCATCTGCAATCTATGAATGTCTCCGTGATTTCGTTGTCAGGGCAGGTGCTTAGTTCACAAGATTACCAGGAGGTATTGCAAATCCGAACCAAAATTGAAGGCCGACCGGAGATTTATCTGGTGAAGGCGAAAGGGAGCGGGATCAGGGATAAATATTTCAGGATTTTGAAAAAGTGAGGAAATAGTTTAAAACCTGACGCAAGCACTTTACAACTTGCTATCGACGAAATTTGAAGATCAGATTACCGAGAAACACTTGTTATGCGAGAGGCGCTATACGCTATTCAATGTCAGGCAAAAACACCTGACACAGCGGGAATGTCAGCTTTCCAGTAACAAATTGATTTTATTCTGCCACTCGTCTTCAAACACTACCTGAAATTCGAAGTCATGGCCGGGGAAGTCTTCTGATAGTTCTTTCCAATTTTTCCTGGCACCTAAATCGTTGCACAGTTGAAACACGTCTTTCTTGTATCGGGTGTCATCATTGGCTTTAAGCTGAACACCCTTAGTTTCAAGAACAAAGACAGTGCTGTACTCCGAGTCGTCTTCCTGATCGACCCCGGCAGTTATAAAATCCGGGTAGATTTTCCCTTTTCTCCACCCCTGAATGTGGTAATGTTGCCTTGAGATGTTTCTATACCACCACAACAATTTCTCTTGTTCATCAAGATAGATGGCTACCATCTTTTCAGTCCCATTATACTCTTCTTCAAATGTTTGATCGAACAATGACCGCTGAACGGGAGAATTGTCTGAGCGAACCAGTTGCTTGTTGCCCTTTACTTTTATTCTTGATGGAATCTGATGATGCCCGCTACCTTCCAGAAGGAAGAAGAATAGTTTTTTATTGTCAATCAGTTTTCTAAAAATCTCCTCCGCCATTTTGTTCCGTTCTTTCTCCACTATCTTCTTGAGCTCTTCAATGATGAAAACAAAATTGACTTGAATTATTTCTTCAGCATTTTGGTCTTTATACTTCTTTCTAAGCAAATTAAGGGCATCAATTCCTTTTTGGTAGGCAATCCAGGGGTTGGGGATTAATTCACCTAATTGCCTTGCCAAAAAAGTTTCATCAATCTCCAAAGTCCCAGTGGATTTGTAGAGTTCTTTTTCTTCCAAACTCTGTGGATCAATCTCGCCATAGCCGATGGCCTGATCTATCTCCTTAATTCTTTGATCAGGATTCAGGGTGATGTTTTTTACGGCCTTCAGATCGATACTCTCCCAGTTGATTTGGCTTAGCAGGTCAACTTCAAAATTCACATCCCGCCATGAACCTTTCTCTTGAATGACAAACTTTGGTAGGTAAATTTTCCCTTCAAACTTTTTAAAGCCTGGTCGGTATTCCAGGTCTTTCTCCTTAAATAAGCTGTTGTCAGTAGCACCTTCATCATTTACGATCCTGCCGGAAAGGTCACCAAGGCCTTCACTCTCAAGACCCACTTTAATTTCACGGACAAGTTTGCTGGCGTTTTGCTTAAAAGTGTAAACGTAGCATTCATCAAGCATCTTGATTTGGGTTTTTTGCCCAAAAGGTTGCCGCAAAATTCTGCCTACCAATTGCGTAATTCCAGTAGCTGAAGAAGGATTGGTGAGAATGGTTAATACATAAGCGAAAGAAAAATCCCAGCCTTCCTGCAAGGCCTGCTTGGTTATGATAAAGCGAACAGGGCAATCAGGTGAAAATAAATCCATGCCCTCAATGTCGTCTTTTTCACTGCTCTTGATTGCAATTTGATCAACAGGAACATTACACTTCTTAATTAAAAAATCCTTTACATCCTCGGCGTGAATGTATTTGCCGTCCCTTTGGTTTTTACCTGTGCGCTCTACCTGGATCAGGCATGAGGGCCTGATGTACATACCTGTATTCGCCTCATATTCCCTTGCTTTCTTGTCAAGTTCTTTAAGCCTTTCAAAGCTACTGACCAGTGTGTCTTGCCATTTGGGGGTCGTCTTGTTAATGAGGTGAATGTCAAGCTTAATCATTTCCTCATCATGTAGCTCCCGGCCGGTTATCTTCACCAAATCGTTGCTGTTCTTTGGTGGTGTGGCTGAGAGCTCAAGAATAAAGGAAGGATTGAACTTTCTGATCGTGTCCAATGCTGTCTCGCTATATGCCTTGTGCCCTTCGTCGATCACTATCAAAGGCTTCAGTATGCGAAGGGTGTTTCCAAGCGATGTTTTAATCTGGGTACCGAATACCTCTCCCTCGGTAGAAAAACGGTCAAGATTGGGAAAGTGCTTAAACAATTCTTCATGTCCTTTGAAGTCATCCTCGGGTGGAAAGAAATCAGTGAACCCACCGGAATCACGGAACATCCTAAGCGTTTCCTTATTTTTCCTTGATGCAGATGGAAGCATTAACATTAGCACCACAAGGTTTTCCTCAACATCCAGCTTGCTGAATAGCTCTGTTTTTTCTTTTATCAATGTCCTGCCCCCGCTTGAAATATCGAGTATTTGCCGGTACGGGTGCTCCCTGTCTCTAAGGGCTTTAATGGTTTGCCTGTAAATCTGATTAGAGGGAACGATCCAGAGCACCAGGCCTGTTTGTCGCTCCAGGTAATTTTTCTGGATCAAATCAATTGCGTGACAGGCCAGGAGCGTTTTACCGCCTCCGGTGGGTACTTTCAGATAAATATCCGGCAGAGGTTCTCCCAGTCCGTTGGTTTTAGGAAAGTAAAGCTGACGCCCTGTCGATTTTTCCCAGGCTTCCCTTGGAAAATCAATATGCTTTTTTAGTTGAGGCTTTAATGAGATGATCTCTTCAAACTCATTTCGAGACGTAGAAAGAGCTTCAAGGTATTCCTTGAGTTGCTTGATTACTTTCTCCTGATAGTGTTTGAGCTTCATTACTTCTGAAGTCTATAAATCTCATATGGCAGCTGGCAAAACTCAACCCTTGATGTTGCAAGCGTATGGTCATCAACATATTTGGTGGGGGCAAATACCAACCGCTTCTTCCCATTATGTTTTGGCAGCTCCTTCAATTTTTCCAATGTAAGCGCATTTGCCTTTAGCCATTCAATATCCGGCTTGTAGAGCAGGTAAACCTCGTAATTTTTGCTCTCGCCAATAAAGCCAACTTTCTCATCTACCGCTTTTTCATCAAACTCCTCCCCGGTAGCGGTGTAAAACAAGTACCGGGCAAACTCTTTAAAACTTGGGATTTTATTGCCGCTTAGCAGGCTTTCCATTTCAATGGGGTCACCTAATTCAAAATAACTGAAAGAGCCTCCTAATCCTTTCTTTAAGTTATCTTTTTTTGAGTTTTTTACACCCTTGATGACCCTCCTTACCCGCTCTGCAGTGATATTGTCGGCATAATCTTCCTGCTCTACTAAAATGAACTTGCGGTTGCCATCGTCCTCTTTGTTAAGCTCCAAAACTGCCTGAGCAGTGGTACCGGAGCCGGAGAAGCTGTCGAGAACAATCGAATTTTTATCAGTAGACAGCAAAAGAATGAGCTTAATAAGGGTTGATGGTTTAGGAGTATCAAATAATTTTTTATCACCTAAAATCCCGGTGAGTTCTTTATTAGCAGCATCATTATGCCCCGCATCCTCATAATTCCACCAAGATGTGGGGACTACTCCTTGCTGAACTTCTTTTAAATATCTCTTTAGTTGTGGGGCTCCCTTTCCGTCCTTTCCAAAGAAAATTCTTCCTTCTTTTAGCCATCTTTCAATAGTGTCTTTGCTACCTCTCCAGCTACTACCTTTTGGAGGGTTAAACTGCTCCTTAGTTATTGGATTAACAATTGGAAAGACACTGTTTTCCGAGAACGTTTTCACAAGCAAGTTGTCTGAACGCCACAGGCCTTTGCCGTCACCATCGTCGTACTTATAGAGTTTATCTTGCTTTTCCGTTCTTGGGAATAAGTTTCTCTTAAAAGATTCTGATTTCTGATAAGTAATAATAAAATCATGCATTGCAGCTATACCAGTTGCATCATTTGACGCTGCATATTTTTTTTGCCAAATAATATTTCCAACGAAGTTTTCCTGTCCAAACACCTCATCAAGCAGCAACCTTAGGTTATGCTGTTCATTGTCATCAATGGAAATAAAAATAGCTCCATCCTCACTTAATAATTCCCTCAATAATTTCAGCCGTGGCATCATCATGCAGAGCCATTTGTCATGTTTCGTTAAATCCTCTTTATCAACAACTTTACCCAACCACTCCTTTATCATGGGGCTGTTCACATTGTCGTTGTAAGCCCAATTTTCATTGCCGGTATTGTAAGGCGGGTCTATGTAAATGCACTTGATTTTGCCACCATAAGTAGGGAGCAGTGCTTTAAGGGCCTTTAAATTATCCCCCTGTATGATCAGGTTGTCGTGAAGGGAAACTTTCTCAGTAAGGCTAAGCTCTTTTCGTGGCACAAGCTGATGGTACTTCACAGCCAAATGGTGGTTTTGAACGAAAGTTTTTCCTTTAAACTGAATGGTGGGCATATAAATTTTTATTGGGGGTAAGGTACTAAATGAACACGTTTAAAGCTTAGCAAACTTTGGCAAAATTCCAGATGAAGTCAAGGTTCATCTCACCTAAATTGCTATCACAATAATTGAAGGGATGGCCAGGAACACTTGAAGTGTAAGACAGCACTGAAGGTATTTTGATGTCAGGTGAAAACACCTGACACGGCGGAAAAATGACATAAAATGACATGGTTGTCTACTCAGAGTCCCCTTGGGGAGACTCTGAACGGGGGATCAAGATTTCGGACAACATTAACAATCTGTGAATGTCTCGGTGATTTCACTATCAGGGCAGGTGCTTAGTTCACAAGATTACAGGGAAGTATCGCAAATCCGAACCAAAATTGAAGGCCTACCGGGGATTTATCTGGTGAAGGTGATACGAGGCGGGGTAAGCGACAAATATTTCAGTGTTTTGAAAAAATGACATTCAGACCTGATAAGTTTCTAAAACCAATCAAATCTCCCTAATCCCAAATCTTTGGTTTTGCTTTAAACGAATCCACGACAATTGTTCATAGCTGGTGTAAGCCCTTGGGCCTTTGGTTCCGGGGCTTTGTTTCATTAAGAGGATTCTTTGTGAAGTGTTCCATTGAACATGTCGAGTTCGATTTTTTTTGGACAAAAAAATGTAACTTTCAATTTGTCCAATTTAAGTTGAGGTTATGAGGGAACGGCTTGTGCTATTCATAAAAAAGTATACCCCAACTTACTCAACTGCTCTTTCGTCAATGACAACACTTTAACTTCCATCGGAACGTCGGTGAGGGGCTGATCAAGCGAATCGACTTCTACTTTTGCAATTGCCTCAAGTACCTCAAACCCCTTAAAGAGCTGACCGAAAATCATATAGTTCATATCCAAACGAGGTATTCCATTTTGGTCATGGACAACGTATAATTGGCAGCCAGCCGAGAGCTTTTCGGGATTGCCGTCCCTTCCGGCACCCAACGCACCATAAAGATGTTTGATGTTCTCATTGAATTCAGGTTGCAATAAATAGGGCGAATCTGCAAACCCTTCAGGAGTGTCGGGACAGCCGCCTTGTATTACAAAGCCTTCCACAACGCGATTGAAAGTTAAGGAATCCCAATAACCAGAATTTGCCAGGCTGATAAAGCTCTCTTTATGTATCGGCGTCTCGTCATATAACCAAAACAGCATTTCTCCCTGGGGCGTCTTGATCTGACCGATAGGGTATGTTTCAGCGACTTCTTTTTTAGCTTTTCCGCAAAATGTTAGTAGGAATGTTAGGAGTAGTATTGGAGAGGCTTTCATAGCAGGAAATTACAAAATAACGTCACTCCGTTGAAATAGAGTTTGACAGATTTCTACTTCCCTTTGATAAATGATAACCTATTTTCCCATTTCAACAGGAAACCAGGTTTCAGTCTTAACAGGATCAGAATTAGCTGGAAAAATAATGTCATTTGCCTGACCCATAAAATCTTTTACTTCAATCCACATTTTGAGATCGCTGCGTTGGATCTTTTCCTTGGAAATACGGAATTCATGTCCTTCGTAAGGCCTGACACTTTCAAGAAATGTAAGATCCTCATCTTCATTGACGACTTCTACGGTATTGGCCATCCAGTTTTTTTGATTACCCCAATTCCATTTCGGTATGGTATCATTCCAATTGCCCACCAATTCCCTTTCTCCAAGTTGCATTGAAGCATGAAGGTTAATGATTCCCATCGATTCATTAAATAAATAAAGGTCAACATACCTGCCCACTTGCTCCTGATTGTTGATGCCTATGTATAAATAGTCTTCATCGTGAATAAGGTAGAGAAAATTGTGAGGTGTAAGTTCCAGAATCTGAGGTTGTGACCATTCTGAAGAACCAAATTGCCCATCAATCTGTATGTTGAGATCGGAATTAAACGGGATTTGTTCTTGACTCGATCTAGTGCAGGACACTAAAAGCGAAGCCAGCAGCCAAATAAATGATCGATTTCGCATTTTTCTTGTCGTTTATTGATAATGACCAACTACGGAAATTTGGGAAACTTTGAAAAGTCCCTCTTTCGTTT
The DNA here is from genome assembly GCA_040222875.1 of Cyclobacteriaceae bacterium. Classification (GTDB taxonomy): domain Bacteria; phylum Bacteroidota; class Bacteroidia; order Cytophagales; family Cyclobacteriaceae; genus JAJCYL01. The sequence continues at coordinate 182,469 of JAVKCG010000054.1, forward strand.
TTCCAAGAATGCATTGCGACCTTCAACCGCCTCATCAGTGCCATAGGCCAATCGGGTAGCCTCGCCGGCGTATACCTGCTGGCCTACCAGTCCATCATCAATCAAGTTAAACCCGAATTTTAACATTTTAATGGCCGTGGGGCTTTTGGTCATTATTTCCTGAGCCCAATCATAAGCAGTCTGTTCCAACTCATCATGGGGTACTACTTTATTGACCATACCCATGTCATAGGCTTCCTGAGCTGAGTAATTGGCTCCGAGGAAAAAGATTTCCCTGGCCCTTTTTTGCCCAACTTGCCTGGCCAAATAAGCTGACCCAAACCCGCCATCAAAGCTGGCTACATCAGCATCCGTTTGCTTGAAAATGGCATGCTCCTTACTCGCTAGGGTCATGTCGCATACCACATGCAGGCTGTGCCCGCCACCAACAGCCCATCCGGGAACAACAGCGATGACAACCTTATTCATAAAACGAATCTGGCGTTGAACATCCAAAATGTTGAAGCGGTTTACGCCGTTTTCACCTTTATACCCGGTGTTGGAACGAACCCGCTGATCACCACCTGAGCAAAATGCCCAGCCACCGTCTTTAGGTGAGGGGCCTTCGCCGGTAAGTAAGACCACACCGATTTCCTGGCTTTCATGACAAATGATCAAGGCCTCCCATAATTCATCCACGGTTTTGGGTGTAAAGGCATTTCGACATTCAGGTCGGTTGAAAGCAATTCTGGCCACACCGTTGCATGACTTGAATGTAATTTCCTTGTATTCTTTTTCTGTTTTCCAGTTTAGTCCTGCCATTGTTAGCTCATGTGATGTGTTTTGCAAATGTAAGAAGTAGGGTTTAGCGGGAGGTAAGGTTCTAGACTCATCTCAGCTTTTATCACCCGCCCTTAAAAACTTTAAATAGTTTCTGACTTATGAAGGTATTTGAGCGTCACTTTGCAAGGACTCGAATTGTTTGAATTTGAGGAACGGGTATGATTTGTTCTATAATAATAATTGCTTTACTCTTTTCGCATCGCCTTATATGCGTCATGCATACCCTCACCATTCATGATTTTGGGAATGCATTTTTGAATCCTTTTAATCCGGGTTTGGGATTGTTTGGGTTGTGAAAAGTGAATGATGTAGCCTCGTTGCCGACCGGGGGTAAGTGCTTCGAAAGCGTTTTTAAGAGTGATGTCTTCATCCATCATTTGCTGTAACTCTGAGGGTATCGGTTCGGGGTTCTTTTTGAACTTAATCTTTCTTCCTGATTTTTCAATTTCAATAGCTTCTTCAAAATAGGCCTTGACTACTTTTTCCTGTTTCGTGATTTGATCAATATGTGTGAACTTCAACATTCTGGTAGCCTGAGAACTCTCACCCGGTTTTTGCAACACCGAGTTAGGATCTTTCATCAAAGCACCTTTGAAAAAGCTAATGGCGCAAAACTCCTTGAAGGCGCTTATTAATGCGATATTTTTTTGATCGAAAGTATAACATGGGACACCCCATTTTAGCTCTTCAGTCAGCTTTGTTTCAAGGGCAATTTTCCTGAGCCGTTGAAGTTCTTCGGACCAGTTATGAACCTTGCACTCCAGGGTGCCTCCAAGCGAACAACGACCACAACCTTCAGCTAAATAATTGTCAATTTGTGGGTTCATAGTCTGCCAAATTAGAACGCCATTACTTCTGCAGTTTTTCTTCGATTGTATCTAACTGTTGCTTTAATGCAGATAATTGATTGGTCAGTTTGCGGTTCTCATCACTCATAAACTGCTTCATTTTGTCCTCCTCCTTCTGCATTTCATCAGCCTGAAGCTCATTCATGGTATTTACTACAATAGCAATGAAAATATTAAGCGTGGTATAAGTGGCGATTAGAATAAAAGGAACAAAAAATACATAGGCATACGGTAGCTTTTCCATCATTGGCCTTGCAATGCCTGACGACCAGCTTTCGAGGGTCATAATCTGGAAAAGGGTAAAAGTGCTTTCACCCATCGACCCGAAAAACTGTGGAAACTCCTTGCCATAGAAGTTGGTGCCCAAAACAGCGAAAATGTAGAAAATGATCGCCAATAGAAGCATGATCCAGCCAATACTGGGTATAGCCCTCATAATCGCCTCAACAATAAATCGTAGTTTAGGTACATTGTTCAATAGCCTGAGTGTTCGAAGTATTCTAAGCGTTCTGAATACCGAAAGCGATCCAGCAGCGGGAACTGCGGCAACAGCCACAATCAGGAAATCAAAAATGTTCCATCCGCTCTTAAAAAAATCAAGCCTGTAAACGATGAGTTTAAGGGCTATTTCAGCAATGAAAATGTAGAGGATAAATCGATCGATTTGCTCAAACCAATTGCCCATTTTATTCATGAGGCCTGGCGAAGTTTCCATTCCGATAGTGATCGAATTAAAAATGATCAGACCAATGATAAAATTGTGAAACTTGTCAGAGTCAACGAACTGTTTAAGCTTGGAATCCTGTTTTGACATCAGCAAAGGAGGCTAAATTGTGTGCCGCAAATTTGTGCTTTTTTAGTTCAAAAAAAGATACCACTTTAAGGTTTTCTCCAATTTTTATCAATCATCAACTCTTGTTTCAAATCTTTTTCCAAAAAGATTTTTTAACTATTGAAACTAACTTACCTTATTCAGCGTACTTTGCTCAATTTTGCTAGATCGTTAAATGAACGACATCCCAGAAAACATCAACCAACAACTGATTTCTCTTATAGAAAACGCCATAATCAGCACCTTTCAAAAGAAAGTAGATTCTGAATGTGAATTCTTAAAAGAGTATCAGGCCATCCTAAATAAGAGATCTCTCGACACCTCTAAAAGAGAAGGCGCAATATTTGATTTGTTATCCAAGCACCACAATCAAAAAAGCAAGGACGATTTATTTCAAAAATTTCCGAATCTTGAAGATGAGTGGATGAAGCTATTTGATGGCTTTGAATCTGTTGTAAAAGAATCACAATCAAAGGAACGCTTCGGTGCCCAGGAGAATGACCGATCATTATTGAGGGTTTTAAAGTTTTTTAAAAATTTTGCTTTCAACATTTCTAATGCTCCTACGCACTTTCTCAATGTTTTTAGAAAGGACAAGAAAGCAATTGATTACTGGTCACACGAAATTCCAGTTAAAAACCTGGCGAAGCTCCATCTTAAAATAGGCTTACTCAAAAGCATTGCTGAAGGTGAAAACAAACTTACAAAATCATTCGCAGCCGCTTATGTTGTACTAAAAAATGCAGCCGAAGAAGGAAAGGAAATAAAGAGCTTAAAGGGAGAAATAGCAGTAGTCACGGAGGCTATTGAGAGCTTACGAAGCGGTTTTGAAAATATCGCTCAAGAAATAGCTGCGAAACATGTGGAGGGTTTTAATGCTGATTACCCCATTGTGGGCACCATTGAGTATAATAACTCCAGGCTAACGGATAGCTCCATTGAAAGCCTTTTTAGCAGTGCTGTGAAAATATATACCCGACAAACTGAGAGTTGGGAAAATACAATTTACGGGTTGTTTGATGAATGGCGCACAGACCTGGAACTTGAAATTTTAAGGTCGAAAGTTGAGGGCTTACTAAATGAATATGATTTAGACCTGACTGCGAAACAGGCTGAAGACATTGACCCATACCTGAAAGCAATTGAAGGCTTCATTAAAGATATTGATGCTGGAATTACGAGTCATAAAGACGAATTAAAGAAAGAACTGGTTCGCTGTCGGTACAAGGTGACTAAAGAGTTGGATCAGAAAATGATCCCGGAGCTCTGCGATAATCTTGCCAGTAAAAATATCTCTGGTCTTGTTAGTAAGTTGGAAAATGACCTCAATCAATATGTAGAGGAGCTTTCTGATATCAGGGCCATTGTTAAAACAGACACTTATGACGAACCACTGAGCAACAGTGACCTTTACCCTCTTTCGCTTAAAGACATCATTTCATTTGAAATGCTGCCGAAGCTGGAAGGGCAGTTGGATGAAGCTAAAAATAGAATCTTCAATTTGCTGAATGAGGTGAATGGGCATGCCAGCGACCTGGATCAAATCGTCATATTCACCCTTACATCAGCCATTGATTCTATAGATGACGGCGAAGCAAAAGATGAAGATATCAACCTTGTTGTAAAAGAAGGATTGACAAGGGCCCTTGAGCGAACAGATGATATCAGAAGTAAGCTGAAAGTATCGTTTGAGGAAATTAACAACATCATTACTTCATCGGTTCAAACATTTCTTGAGGCTGCAATGCGCCTGAAGGATACCGATAATGCCATTGAAGTTAGAGTCCGATTGACCAAGGCAAAAGCCCTGGTACAATCAGAAGAGTACAAAGCCGAGATGAAAGATATGGCATCCCGGGTTTTTAAACGTACTGTTGATTCTATTCAAAACGCTTATAAAACAGCAGTTGGTAACTGGAATGTTTTCAGTCAAAAATTCATTCTTACTGCCAAGCAAAAGACTATATCAAAAGAGGTTTCTGATTTTTTGAACGAATCAAAAGCAGCGGTAGAGCGACTACCAATGATATACAGAAGGCTCTACCGAATTGAGCCGCTTGAAGATCAGGATTTGTTTGTCGGAAGAGATGAAGAAATTGAGCAAATAGAACAGGCTTATCAGGCATGGTGCGAGGGCAAATATGCGGCAACCGTGGTTACAGGAGAAAAATGGGGCGGCAACACCAGCTTTTTGAACGCAATTGAGCAAAAGGTAAAATTCAAAGAAACCATTTTACGACAGGCAGCTTTCGGTAACTTCTACGATGACGAAAGCCTGTTAAAACTGCTCAGTGAGATTCTGAAAAATACTGAGTTTAAATCTTTCGATGAGGTAGTTGAGTTCTTAAATGCCGGTAATGCCAGGCGGGTTATCATCATTGAAGATCTTCAGAAAATTTATTTGAGAACGGTCGACGGATTTTTAGCTCTCAAGAGGCTTTTTGAACTAATCAGTTTAACCGGTAAAAATGTTTTCTGGGTCTGTTCAGCAAATATTTACTCATGGCATTATTTATCCAAAGTGATTAAGATCAATGAGTATTTCAGCTACATAGTTGAACTCAAGCCATTGAACAATGAGCAAATAATTGAGGCCATTTTAAGGAGAAACAGGATTAGTGGCTACAAAGTGCAGTTTCAGCCTGGCGAAGAAATGCAAAAGAATAAGAAGTACCTGAAAATGAATGATGAGCAGCGTCAACAACACTTGAAGCAGGTTTTCTTTTCTAATTTAAGTTCTTATTCCAAAAGTAATGTTAGCCTGGCGCTAACCTATTGGCTACTGAGCACTCAAGATGTGGATAAAAACACAATTACAGTTGGCGCATTTTCCAAGCCTGACCTTTCATTTGTTACAATACTTTCGGCCGATAAAATATTCGTTTTGTGTGCCCTTATCCTTCACGACGGCCTCGATGCCAGGCAGTTGAGCGAAGTTTTACAAGAAGACCTACATGATACCAACTTGATGATGCTGATGCTGTTAGAGGATGGTATCGTTCAAAGAAAGAACGACATCTATTTAGTAAACCAGTTAGTCTACAGAAATATTATTGACCTTCTAAGATCACGTAACCTGATACATTAGAGATGAAAAAGTGGACATTATTATATTTTTTGATAGGTCTTGCCCTGCCCCTATTTGGTCAAGATGCATCGCCTGATGATGGGCCACCCTCCATATCAGAGTTAATCTCGATATCGAAGGTGACCTGGGCCATTATTTGGCTGGTTGCTGGTTGGTTTATTATAAGGGTTACGACCAAAGCACTTGAGCTTTTTGCCGAAAGAAGTACAACTTATCGGATCACTGTAAAAAGCTTCATTCCTGTGGTAAGAATACTAGGCTGGATCATTCTTATTTCAATTATCATCACGGGTATTTTCCAACCGCCTATGGCTACCGTCCTGGCTTTTTCAGCATCAATAGGAGTGGCAGTTGGCTTTGCTTCGCAAGACATTTTAAAAAATATCTTCGGTGGACTGACCATACTATTTGATCGCCCATTTATGGTGGGAGACAAAATTGAAGTTGGCAGCTTTTATGGTGAAGTTGTATCTATTGGTTTGAGGTCAACAAGGATTGTTACCGCCGATGATTCACTTATTTCCATCCCAAATAGTACCGTTGTTAATAACTCAGTTTCGAATGCAAACACCGGGGAGGCGAACTGCCAGGTGGTTGCTGAGTTTTATTTGCCACCTGATATTGACACAATTCAGGTAAGAAAAATTGCTAATCAGTGTGCACAGGTTTCCAAGTTTATTTATCTGAACAAGCCGATTGCTGTTTTGTTTTTCCACGAATTGAAAGATCGCAAGCCTTTTTTAAAAATGAGGCTGAAAGCTTACGTTTCAGATATCAGAAACGAATTCCGTTTTAAAAGTGAAATGACAGAAATAGTTCTTCGTGAACTTTATGAGAAGGGTTTGATAAAGGAACAATAGGTTAAACCTCCAGTTTTCTAATATGGTCAGATAACATCAGTTTCAAATTAACCTGAAGTATATCTCCCATATTACTGCAATCATCGAAATCTCTAGTCCTCAAAAATTTATTCAATTCCTTCTTTAGTTGAATCACTTTGTCCTGCCTCGAAATCCTGTCCTTACGCATACAGTCCAGCAAATAATGTAAACGTTCCGACTGGATATTGAGCCTTCTTGCTATTAGGGTTCTTTCTTCAAACTGATATTGCTTAGTGGTCTCAATGTTAATGAACTCCATACCCATCCTGGCGATTGGTGTATTCTCTTTAAAATACTGGGGCAGGTAAACACTTTTACTTCCTTCATAAGACTGTTGATCAAAGTCTATGGCCCTGATACGATACTGCTCATCTTCAAAATCAGGTGTTACATCCACTACCCAATTGTAAGCCCTCATATCACCTAACAGCCTTACAAAACAGCGCTCATTAAACTTTATGAACTCCTTTGTGAACCTTACCTTGTTAAAATTCGGCGTAGAGAAATAATCCCTGATGAACTGATCGCCCGGAATTCCGGCAATGTGTTCCTCAATAAGGGTGTCTTCATCAACGAGGTAACTTATATAATTCGGCGAGAGTAAGTGTTCCAGTTCAAGTCCATAAACCCTAGAGGCATCTGGCTTTTTTATATACATATAATCATAATTGTCATTTAACAGGTTGACAATTTTTATTCGGAAAGGATGTGAATTGCCAAAGTTGCAATAGTCAATACGCTCAGTTTCCAGGTGGTCTACTATTTCTACATGGCTTTCAGTTTTTAGAAAAGCATAGGCTATTGTCAACCGCTCTTTAAATTCCTGCTCAATTGATTGGGCATAAATTAAAGAGTCCCACAGTGTATCGTTTCCATTTTTATCCAGAACGGGGAAAGACTCCATGTAATGAAACAATTCATCATATTTAATTGGCAACTTGCCCTTGCGGTTATACTGCTCCAAATATTGCCACAGCTTGGTGCTAATAGGAATAAAGTCCTTTTTCTTGCTGATTTTCATCCAAGTATTTAAGTAATTAATTTAAGTATTTTTGACAAAGTGTTACCATTAGATAAAGACTTACAACTTCCAAAGAAGACATTAATTGAATTTGTTGAGCTGTCAATTAAAGTACTTAAATACCTTCCCAACGTACTGTCAAGCTACGAAAGCAAAGGAAATTACAGAATTTACTTGTCATCTCAAGCCGGCTTAAATAAGTATATCAGACCCATCAATATTAAATTATTTATATCTGATCCAGACGAATTAACAGAAAAGTATGAGTTGTTGAGGGCTACATTAAACAAGCGTAAAAAGTCCAAAAATGAGTTCTCGTTTCAAGAGAAACTATTGATCAATTCAGTGATTTATACTTTGCAACAGTCAGTGGGTGCAGGTCTAGATTTACTAGTGAACCCAAATAGTGCCAGAAAACATGTAGGTAACAGGTTCGAAGAATTAATAGCCTCAATTTTTACAGAAGTAGGAATTGCTAACAAAAAATTAGTACTTCAGATACCTTATGAGACTGATGAGGGTCAGAAGATTTATAAATGTGAAAACGATCTCATTCTTTCTCCCTACGATGAGGTAAGGTCAACTGAAAGTGCCACTCATAAAGATGAGGTGATAGTTTCAATAAAAACTACCTCTAAAGACAGGATGTCTAAGATTTTTATCGATAAGATTCTATTGGAAAGATTTGTGGGGCACAATCAGAAAGTTATCGGAATTTTTCTGAATGATGTTCAGCGAAAAGAAGGCAATAACATTTCTTTTACCCTGGTTTCAGGTCTTTTTATGGTGTATAGCAAATTCTTGGTAAAGTTGGATGGCATTTATTATTTAGATTCACCGCCTAATGCACAAATAAGACCCTATAACAAACACATGCACTCATTTGCAGACCTCATTTCAACTCATATTTGGAAACTACTTACCCCGTAATTTATGTCTCCTTTTTTGCGATTCCAATTCGTCTTTGGCTGACCGAATTCGCCTAATGTGAGATTCATTATTAAGCCTTTCCTTTATCATACTACAGTATTTCTCTTCTTTTTCAATTCCAATCCATTCTCTACCATAAGCTTCAGAGACTGCTAACGTGGTACCTGAACCGCAGAAGGGATCAAGAATTGTATCCTTTTTATCCGTGGTAGATAAAATTATTTTTCTCAACAATTCCGTTGGCTTTTGAGTCTCATGAGGAAATTTTTCCCAAGAACCATTAGATAAAGTGGGGATTTCGAAGACATCCTTTGGTTTAGCTCCTAATGGATTGGGTTTCCAAAGGTATTTTTTACCACTACCGTTTGAATACTGTGAGCTTTCCGCTTGGGTTCGCTCTGGATATCTTAATGTATGTTCATTATAAGGTACCCTTACTTCATCAACATTAAACTTAAAATCTTTTGATTTTCTAAAATGAAGGATGCTTTCATGTGAGCGGCCCCAGTCATTTCCCAAGTTGGCTTTATTTCTATAAAACCAGATTAACCACTTGCAACCTTTAAACAGATGCGAAGCACTCCATTTCAGATCCGCCAGGATTTCTGAAAATCCACAAATAAATAGAGACCCAGTTGGTTTTAGCAACCTATATGCTTCCCTTATCCATTGCATGCTCCAATCCACATATTCTTTTTGTGATACAAATGTGTCCCATTCCGCCTTTTTGATATTATATGGTGGATCAGCAAAAATTAGGTCAATGCTATTTTCTTCAATTGCCTGGAGCAATTCTAATGAGTCATTTTTATAGAGTATGCCTAGAGGTGTTGCATAGTATGCATTAAACTCTGAAATATCTTTCCATTTCTTAGAATAGGATATTGCCAGTTGTTGTTCCTTGGCAAAAGAGAAAACCTCGGTCTCATCATAAACCCGATAATTGTTGATCTCATTTCTAATACTCTTAAACTTTCCTGATTTATCCCACCGCCTAAGAGTTTGAGGATTAACATTTAAGATTTCTGCAGTTTCTTTAATTGAAAGCAATTTAGACATAAGTATTAAAAACCTTGTACAACTTTATACAATGATAACTGAGATTTTTCAAAAATAAATGGCTAATCCAACAATTATTTGTTCAAAAACCTGCCTTAAGTATCCGGAGTGAATTTGTCTATCTGTGTATTCTTAAATCAACCATCTTTGCAACTCTAATGAGATCTTGAAAATGATTCTAAAATTTGAAATTGAGTATCATACCCAACCGGGAGAGCAACTTTTTATTAGCGGAAAAAGTGAAAAAATTGGTAAGTGGAAAGAAGATAAAGCATTTCCCATGGTTTATACAGGAAGTGGCAAATGGGAAGCTGAAATATCCTACAAATCAATTGAGGTAATAGAATATAAATACTTTATAAAGAGATACTACGGTACAGAATGGGAATTTGGAGATGTTCGCATTATTTCAATTCCGGAACAGAATTCAGTAAAAATTAGAGACTGGTGGCGATCTAAAACTAACGAACAAAATGTCTTAAAAACTTCTCCATTTCAGGAAGCTTTTTTTAAGAGAGCCATCAATAAAAAGGTCGCACCAAAAAGTAAGGCCAAAGCCAATGTTCAATTTAGTTTGATGGCTGTCCAAATTGATCCCGGCATTTCGGTATGCATTGGCGGGGATTGTGCTGAACTAGGCAACTGGGACGAAAAGAAAGTCAAAGTCCTGAATGACAGCGATTATCCGAATTGGAAAGTTTCATTGAAGGTCGGTAATAAAGTATCGAGTATCAGATATAAGTATGGGCTTTATGATATAACAAAAAAGAGCGTTGTGAGTTGGGAAACCGGTGACAACCGATTAGCCGAGTTAGAAGCACAAGTTGATTCACAAATTTTTGTTGATGAGCATTTAAGACATCCAGCGGGTAATTGGAGGGGCAGCGGCGTAGCTATACCCGTTTTTTCAATTCGCTCTAAATCTGGATTAGGCGTAGGCGAATTTTCTGATCTCAAATTACTGGTTGATTGGGCAGTAAAAACAGGAATGAAAGCCGTTCAGGTTTTACCTATTAACGACACTGTGGCTACACACACATGGGTTGATTCTTATCCCTATGCTGCAATTTCAGTTTTTGCCTTGCACCCGATTTATGCCAACCTGAACCAAATGGGTCACCTGGATGATGCGAAGGAAACGGCGAGGTTCAGTGAGCTACAGCGAGAGTTGAACAGGCTTGAAACCATAGATTACGAGGCCGTTTTAATGGCCAAGTCAGAATACTTCAAACTCCTTTTCGATCAAGACGGTTCAAAGACGCTCTCCTCAAAAGATTTCAAAGCTTTTTACAAGCGAAATAATCATTGGCTAAAACCATACGCCGCCTTCAGCTATTTGAGGGATTTAAACGGCACAGCAGATTTTAGCCAATGGGGCCAATACAGCAAATTCAATCAAGACGCTATTGACAAGTTAGTGTCACCTCAGTCGAAAAATTATAAGCACATTGCCATTAACTATTTCATTCAATACCATCTTGACAAGCAACTCCGTGATAGCAGTGAATATGCCAGAAAACATGGGGTGGTCTTAAAAGGAGATATACCAATTGGCATTTACAGGCACAGCGTTGATGCATGGATGACCCCTGAGCTTTTTAATATGGAAGGGCAGGCAGGTGCACCACCGGATGCTTTTTCGACATCAGGCCAAAACTGGGGATTCCCTACATACAACTGGCAGCAAATGGCTGAAGACGGCTTTAAATGGTGGCGTGAAAGGATGGCTAAAATGGCCGATTATTTTGATGTGTACCGCATCGATCACATTCTTGGTTTTTTCAGGATTTGGGAAATACCCTGGCAACATGTCGAAGGTACACTTGGAAGGTTTAATCCCGCTCTTCCCATTTCAATTGATGAGTTGAAAACTTGGGGTATTGATTTCAACTATCAAAGAATGGCGAAGCCCTATATTGTAGACTATGTCGTAAACGAAATATTTGGTGAGCAAGCCGGGGCTGTGAAAGAGCAATATCTAAACAATGATTTTTATGGTTCTTACTCCCTAAAAGAAGAGTTTGACACCCAGCGAAAAATCAAAGATAATTTTGATCACAAGAATGAAAATGGTGATCAATCACATCGGGATTTTATAAAAAAAGGCCTTCTTCAGTTAGCAAGACAGGTGCTTTTTTTGGAGGCACCTGATTCAAATGGAAAGGCCTTCAACCCCAACATAGACCTTAATAGCACCTACTCTTTTAGGGATTTAGATGATTTTACTAAAAATCAACTACTAGAGCTTCACAGGCAATATTTCTTTCACAGGCACAATGGTTTTTGGCGGGAAAAAGGCATTGAGAAATTACCCGCCATCAAAGATGCAACCAACATGCTGGTGTGTGGTGAAGATTTGGGAATGGTACCTGCATGTGTCCCGGGGGTAATGGACGAACTTCAAATTTTGAGTCTCGCAATCCAGAGAATGCCAAACGACAACGAAAAAGAGTTTTGGCACCCAGCTGATACCCCCTACCTGTCTGTATGCAGCACTGGCAGCCATGACACAAGCACTATTCGCCAGTGGTGGGAAGAAGATAGGGATAAAACCCAACGCTTTTATACCAACATTTTAGGCAACCATGGTGAAGCACCCTATTACTGCGAACCCTGGGTAGTGAACCAGATCATAACACAGCACCTATACTCACCAAGTATGTGGGCTATATTTCCCATTCAGGATTTGCTGGCAATGGATGGCGATATTAGAAGGGTTTTTCCACAGGAAGAGCATATCAATCATCCTGAGATAATCCCTCATTATTGGCGGTACCGACTTCACATTAATATGGAGGACCTTCTGGATGAAGACGAATTTAATGCCCGATTGAAGGAGATGGTTGAGCAGTCAGGAAGGGGGTAATGTAGGCCATCTTCAATTTTGTTTGCAGACCAACATTCCTATCTCATTTATTTGGTTAACCTTAGATTTTGTTAATCAGAATATGAAAGTACATTCTTACAAATCTCATCTAGCCTGGACAGGCAATACTGGGGATGGCACCCAAGATTATAAATCATATTTACGTAGCTATCAGGTAAAGATTGAGGGAAAACAAGCTTTTTTAGGATCTTCTGATCCGGCATTTATGGGAGACCCAACAAAGCACAACCCTGAAGAATTGCTTCTAATGGCCCTTTCCAGTTGCCATATGCTATGGTACTTGCACCTTTGTTCCATCAATAAGATTGTGGTAGAGGAGTATAATGATAGTGCCATTGGCTCCATGATAGAGAACCCAGATGGCAGTGGAGAATTTAAGGAAGCTATCCTAAGGCCTATTGTGAAAATCTCTGATGGTGATAAACAACTCGCTAAATCCTTACACCAAAAGGCTAATGAAATGTGCTTCATTGCCAGATCGGTCAATTTTAAGGTTGATCATCAACCTCAAATCATTTAATGGTTGTTAGCCTGCCTTTTTGGTGGTGGTATCTTCCACTTCTTCCATTAATTCAGCCATCGGGTTAGATTCTTCGGCTACCTCAGGTTTTAATTCGGTATTCACATTTGCTGGTTCAGGTTTTTCTGGCTTAACGGGCTCCGATTCTTTACGCTTCTCGCTACTTTCCTTCTTTGAATCCTCCTCAACAAGATATTCATGAATAGTTTTTCTAAGTTCATTTGGGGCCAGGTTATGGTTAATATCCCCGTTTCTAACGGAAGATATTTGGCCAGTTTCTTCTGAAACTATTACCAACAGAGCATCAGTAATTTCGGACATGCCAATTGCCGCTCTGTGCCTAAGCCCAAATTGTGCTGGTAAATCAGTTTGCTCCGTAACAGGCAAGATACATCTAGCAGCCACAATTTTATTCTTATAAATAATTACGGCGCCATCATGCAGTGGGCTGTATTTATTGAAAATGGCCATTAACAATCTCTTGGAAACAATGGCATCGATTGGGTCTCCTGACTCGGCATAGAACTTCAAACCTGAGTTTTTGGAAATCACCATTAGCGCTCCGGTGTTTGACCCTCCCATCGCTTTTGAGGCCTCCACAATTGGGGTGATATTCATTCCTTCTGATGAAGAACCTTTCATCAACCCACCTATATTTTTTAATATATTGTCTCTATCAAATGCTGTTGTCCGGCCAATTACCAATAAGAATTTCCTTATCTCCTGCTGAAAGAGAATGATAACTGCAATGACACCAACCCCCATAAACTGACCAAGAATATTGGTGAGTAACTCCATTTCAGCTGCCCTCACAATCAGATAAATCAAGTACAGCGAAAGAAAACCAAGGAACACCCGTATCGCCACACTGCCTCTAATGAGTTTATAGGCCTGGGTCAATAGAATGCTTACCAGGAGGACATCAAAGATGTCTACCCAATCAACTTCCATAAACCCTATTTTAAATAAATAGATCAAACCCAGGTTTTTTGATATAGTCTTACCGTCTCAATCGCTTCCTTAACGTCATGCACCCTTAGAATTGAAGCGCCACTCATTAATGCAATCATATTGAGTGCCGTTGTTCCATTTAAGGCATCTTCGGGGGTTCCACCAAGGAATTTGTAAATCATTGATTTTCTGGAAATACCAGCTAGAATCGGCATCCCTAAGTTACGAAAATAGGCCAAGTTTTTCAGCAGCGTATAATTTTGATCAAGGTCTTTGGAGAAACCAAAGCATGGGTCAATAATAATATCATATACACCCAGCTTCTTCAGTTCCCTGGAAGCTATGGTAAAATGGTCCATTATATCTCCTATCAGGTTGCCGTATTGTGTGGAGGACATCATTGTCTCAAATGAACCTTGAATGTGACCCAATATGTACGGACACTTTAAATCAGCCACAGTTTTGAACATATTGCTATCCAACAGTCCCCCTGAAATGTCATTAACGATAGTGGCTCCTGCCATAACTGCTTCCCTCGCCACTCCCGATCTGAATGTATCAACAGAAATATATGTCTCATGAAATTCGGCTAAAATGGCCTTAATGCCCGGTACCACACGGTCAATTTCCTCTGCTTCGGAAACCGGCTCAGCATTTGGCCTGGTTGAATGCCCCCCAATATCAATAATGCCAGCTCCTTCTGATAGCATTATCCCCGCCTGCTGAACCGTCGTTTCAACACTCAAAACCCTGCTTTTTTTATGGAACGAATCTGGCGTTACGTTGATTACACCCATCACCAATGGAGTGCTGAGGTCAAGGATTTCCCCTTTGATATTCAAAGTTGTTTTTAACGGCACAAGAGAGGGATTGAACATTATGGATTGACCTTAACTAACTTTAATTTGGCCCAATAATTCATTAATTGTGAAAGAGTCAACTCAGGGCGAATATAGAGCGGTAATTGAGGAATGTAAAGACATTTTCAGGAAGAAAACGCAGGATTACGGAACGGCCTGGAGAATCCTCAGGCTACCATCAATTACAGATCAAATTTTCATCAAAGCCCAACGCATTCGCTCCATTCAGGAGAAAGGTACACAGAAGGTTGATGAGGATATTAGCAATGAATTTATCGGCATCATTAACTATTGTCTTATCGCTTTGGTGCAATCTCAATTGAATGGTAGCAGCAATTTGAAAATGACTTATGAAGAACTTGAGCCTCATTATGACCGCTCAGTCGCCGAAACAATGGAGCTACTTCAAAATAAGAATCATGACTACGATGAAGCATGGCGTGACATGCGGGTGAGCTCAATGACTGACATAATTTTGATGAAGCTTTTGAGGGTCAAGCAAATTGAAGACAATCAGGGGGAAACGTTGATATCAGAAGGTGTCGCTGCCAATTATCAGGACATCATTAATTACTCTGTTTTCTCGCTGATCAAACTAAAAAACTAGATTATGAAATTTATCATGGAAGCCGCCAGAATATTGGTTGCAGGCTTGTTCATTTTTTCAGGGTTGATCAAACTGAATGATCCTGTGGGCATGGCAATAAAGTTAGAAGAATACTTTGAGGTATTCGCAACAGACCTCGGCTCATTCTTTCATGTATTTGTTCCTTATGCTCTCCCAATTGCGGTATTCATAATTGTATTAGAAGTGCTGTTAGGTGTGGCGCTTATGCTCAACTACAAAATGGTGCAAACCACTATTTTGCTTTTATTGTTAATTATGTTTTTTACAGGTCTCACATTTTATTCAGCATATTTTAATAAAGTGACAGATTGTGGGTGCTTCGGGGATGCAATCAAATTGACACCGTGGGAGTCGTTCTTTAAGGATGCAGTGCTGTTAGTGCTTTCTGGGATAATCTTCCTTAATGGGTCCATGTTTGATCCCTTCATAAAAAAGCCCATTTTAAACGGAATTATGGCTGGTGTCTTGATAGTTTCTGTTGCCACTGGTATTTATGCTATCAATAATCTACCTTTTATTGATTTCAGGACTTACAAGATCGGTAACCATATACCTACATTAATGGCCCCCTCAGGTGAACTGAAATATGAATATGTGATGACCAAAGATGGAGAAGAGCATCGATTCACTGATTACCCTACAGATGAATCTTATGAGTTTAAAGAAATGGTAGTCCTCAATCCCGAGGTGCAACCAAAAATTACTGATTATGGTGTTTGGAATGATGAAGGTGAGTTCACTATGGACACTTTTGAAGGGAACAAATTATTTGTGATCGTTTATAACAGTGCAAGGGCAAGTAAAGATTTTGAGGCAATCAATGAGCTGGTGGCTAGTTTAAGTAGTAATGTTGAGGTGTATGCGCTTACCTCGACTGATGGTAATGTATTTGAACCATTTCTTCAAGAGGTTGGGTTAAATATACCTTACTACTACGCTGATGCAACCGTTTTAAAAACCATAGTGCGATCAAACCCAGGGGTTTGGCTTTTGCAGGAAGGAACCGTAAAAGGTAAATGGCATTATCGCAATACACCTTCAGCAGATGAGGTGATGAGCCTGCTTAATTAACCTTGGCTTTACCTGATAAAATATTCCTTATTGGTATGCCTGGTTGTGGTAAAACTACACTTGGCCAACAATTAGCTGCCGAGATCAATTATCCCTTTATTGATCTCGATGATGAAATTGAAAATTCCGAAGAAAGGTCAATTCCTCAAATTTTTGAAGAAATTGGAGAAGGGTATTTCCGCAGGATTGAAGCAGAAAGACTTAGAAGCGTAACCAAGCAGCATGAAATGTTTGTTATGGCTTGCGGTGGAGGCACCCCCTGCTTTCATGACAATATGAAATTTATTAATGAGAATGGGCTGAGTATCTATCTCAAGGCAGAAATACCATTATTGGTAAAAAGGATGCAAGCATCAGAAATTGATAAACGCCCACTGGTAAAGGAATCGGCGAGTAATTTAGAAACATTACTAATTGACAAACTTTCGAAAAGAAGTAGGTTCTATAATTCTGCTGAAATTACCATAAAGGCAGATTCTTCAACGGAGGAACTCATGGATAAAATCTTCACAAGATAAAAAAAGCCCCTTAACAAAGTTAGGGGCTTAATCAATTGGGAGGTTTGAAAAAAAACTTTTGTCCTATGCCGTCACATAGTTATGGTTCTGTTTTGGGGCTCCGCCCATTATGTCGTCATTAGCGAAATCAGCGTACTTTTTAAAGTTTTCAGTGAACGCTAATGCCAGCTCATTTGCTTTTTTATAGTAGCCCTGGTCGTCTTTCCAGGTTTCCCTTGGCGACAGCACTTCCGATGGTACGTCAGGGCAGGTCATGGGAATAGAAACACCGAAAATAGAGTGCTCCCTGTAACCAACGTTATCAAGCGTTCCATTTAGGGCCGCGGTAATCATAGCCCTGGTGAATGGTAATTTCATCCTTGTACCAACGCCATATGGGCCACCTGTCCAGCCGGTATTTACCATCCAGACATTCACATCATATTCCTTCATTTTCTTGCCAAGCATTTCAGCATATTTGGTCGGGTGCAGCGGCAAAAAAGGCGCACCAAAACAAGCACTAAAAACCACTTGTGGCTCTGTAATACCAGCTTCGGTACCCGCTACTTTGGCAGTATAGCCTGATATAAAATGGTACATTGCCTGCCCAGGGGTCATCTTGGAAATCGGAGGTAAAACACCATAGGCATCGCAGGTAAGGAAGAAAATGTTTTTGGGAGGTCCGCCTACTGCTGGCTCCACAGCATTCCTGATGTGATGAAGCGGGTATGATGTTCTGGTGTTTTCTGTAACAGATGCGTCCTCGTAGTTTATTTCTGTCGTACCAGGATGAAACCTGGTGTTTTCAACAATTGCCCCAAACCTGATGGCATCATAAATGTCAGGCTCCTTCTCGTGGGTAAGGTCAATCACTTTGGCATAGCAACCCCCTTCAAAATTGAATACATTTTTATCTGTCCACCCATGCTCATCGTCACCAATCAAGCCTCTGTTGGGGTCGGCAGATAGCGTGGTTTTACCAGTGCCAGACAACCCAAAGAAAATTGCTGTGTCGTGATATTTATGGCCAATGTTTGCAGAGCAGTGCATGCTCAAAACATCATGTTCCTGAGGCAATAAATAATTAAGTACTGAAAAAATCCCTTTCTTCATTTCACCTGCATAGCCAGTACCCCCTATTAAAATCATCCTTTTTGTAAAGTTGATGATCGCAAAATTCTTTTGCCTCGTTCCTACTTCTTCAGGGTTCACCTCAAAGTCAGGGGCACATATTATTGTAAAATTGGGCTCAAAGGTTTCCAGCTTATATTTCTCGGCCCTAAGGAACATATTGTGGCAAAACAAATTGTGCCAGGCCATGGTGTTCACAACCCTCAGCCTTAAGCGGTACGTTTTGTCTGCTCCTGCATAGGCATCCCTTACATAAACTTTTTTATCTTCCAGATGCTTGATCATCTGCCCCAGGATTTTATCGAAATTATCCTCTGAAATAGGGATGTTAACGTTGCCCCACCAAACGGTGTCTTTGGTTTTTGCATCTTCGACTACAAACCTATCCTTGGGTGAGCGGCCTGTAAACGTACCTGTATCACACATCAGTGCACCATTATCAGTAAGATGGCCTTCACCATTTCTTACCGCATCTTCCACCAGTTGAGCCGGTGTCATGTTCCAGTGTGCCTCTTTTACTTTCTTGATCCCAATTTTATCAAGTCCGTGGGATGACTTTAAGCCAGATTCGATCATTTACGGTTGTGTTATAGAAATATGAAAGTGCAAAAATATCTTTTAAAAAAATGATTTCAATCGTTTGCAACTATTATTTCTGAATTTAAAAACCAATACCACTTTTAGATGTTTTAGGTCAATAATTTTTGTTTTTTATGGGCTTTGAATTATCTCTGTCCACGATAAATTATGGTCAAAAAACTTTATCTGGTGCGACATGCCACGGCTGAAGAAACCCAATCAGGTTTCAAGGATATTGACAGGAACCTCAACGCCACCGGTTTAAGGGATGCCAACAGGCTAGGTAACTTCCTGGCATCAAATCAAATAATGCCAGATATGGTCATAAGCAGTGATGCCATTAGGGCACAGCAAACTGCACAAGTGATCGCTGAACAAATCAAGTTTACCTTTTCAAAAATTAAAGTTGACGCTGATATTTACGAGGCATCAGTAAGAACGCTTTTGAGAGTGATTAACGAATTTGAAAACGGTGATGAAGTATTGCTTGTGGCGCATAATCCAGGCATCACATTTTTGGCAGAGTATCTAACTGGAGAAAATGTTGGCAACATGGCGCCTGGTTCGTTGACGGTAATAAAATTGCAGGCCAATTCCTGGAAAGAAATCTCAGAGAAAACCGGATCGTTGGAGTCCATCCGGCATCCGGATTAATCACATTATCATACCTAAAACCAGGTAAAGAATTATTGTAACCCCTCCAGCGAAAAGTGCATATGGAAGCTGTGTTTTCACATGGTCGATGTGATCTGACGCAGAGGCCATTGATGAGATTATAGTAGTATCTGAAATTGGGGAGCAGTGATCTCCGAAAACCCCGCCTCCTAAAGCAGCAGCTATTGCTAAATAGGGGTTGGTTTCAAAACCCTGTGCCATGGGTACTGCAATCGCAATCATAATGGCGAAGGTTCCCCACGATGTGCCTGTTGAAAATGCTATGAAACAGCTTGTTACAAAAATGACCGCTGGTACAAGGCTTGGTGATAGCCATTCTTTTGTGACCTCGGCGACATAGAGCCCCGTACCCAATTCATTACACAAATTACCGATGGCGAAAGCAAACACCATGAGCAGGGCCATACTTACCATTCCGCCCATCCCTTTCAAGGCTAAATCCATCATGGCGCCTGGTTTCATAACCCCAGTTATCCAGTACATAATTAGTGCAGCAACCAGCGCCGCTGAAACCGAATAAAGAACTGCGGCAGAGCCAGAACCATTACCTATGGCCTCAAATATCAAAGTGAAAAATGGCAGGTTATAATCTTCTACGCCACCCCATCCAGTATAGATCAGCATTGCTGGCATCATAAACACCATTACAGCAATCGGAACAATCATATTCCTCGCTTTTGGCGTAATGCTACCTTCAGGTTCAATTATTAATACATCGTCGGAAATCATCGGCATGCTACCATCAGCAATTAATTTACCTTCCTCTCTTGCCCTTTTCTCAGCTGCTTTCATAGGCCCAAAATCCTTGCCTGTTGAGATGATGAAAACTACTGTTGCCAATGCCAACATGGGGTAGAAATTGAAAACAAAGGCGGAAAAGAGAGCGCTAAGTGGTTGATCAAATCCTTGCATTACCAACAAGCTCATAATGTAAGCTCCCCAGGCATTAAAGGGGATGAGAATACTGGCCGGACTCGATGTTGAATCACAAACGTATGCCAGCTTCTCCCTTGATATTTTCAGCTGATCAAAAATTGGTCTGTATAATGTGCCAACAGTTAAAACTGAAATGTTGGTTTCAACGAAAATCAAAACACCTGTGATTGCAGCAAGAAACTGGATAAACATCTTATTCTTGCCTGGGTTTCGTTCTTCCAGCCTCGCCATATAAGCATTCACCCGAATGATGAAACCTTTCACTCCACCAGACTTTTGGATGAAGGCAATCAAGGCACCGACCAGGAGCGTAAACATAATGGTGCGGGTGTTGCCATCGCTTTTGAAAGTATCCACCATTCCCTGGAGTGTATCGAAGGTGCCATCCAAAATATTCCCACCATTGATTATGACCCAACCCAACCAGATACCTGTGAAAAGGGACACATAAACTTGTTTGGTTTTTATAGCCAAGACGATGGCTATAACGGGGGGCAACACTGACCAAAATCCGTAATCCTGCATGCGGCTAAAATAAATGTTTCGCAATGAATGTTTGAGAATTTAAATTCTCATGCTTTAGAATTGTCAAATGTTCACTGACGAAGAAATTGAAAAGTTCAGAAATGACACTCCTGGGTGCACCAAAAATATCCACTTCAATAATGCCGGTGCTGGCCTTATGCCAACCCCTGTTGTAACTGCGATTAAAAATCATATCGACCTTGAGGCACAAATTGGTGGGTATGAAGCTCATCATTTTAGGTCTGATTCGATTAAGGGAGCTTATGCAGAGGCTGCTAAATTCATAAAATGCTCCGCCGATAATATCGCCTACACATCAAATGCTACAGATTCATTTGCAAGGGCGCTCTCGTCAATCCCTTTGGAAAAAGGTGATGTTATCCTAACATCTGAAGATGATTACATTTCTAACCAAATTATGTATTTGAGCTTGCAAAAGAGATTTGGAGTAAAGCTGATTCGGGTTCCGTCATTGATTGAAGGAGGTATTGATCCTGAGGAAACAAGAAGACTCATTAAACAGCATCAACCCAAGTTAGTGGCGGTAACTCACATTCCCACTAATTCCGGCCTGATTCAGGATGTCGTAGCCATTGGTGAAATATGCAGGCAGCTTGATACACTTTATTTGGTGGATGCATGTCAGTCTGCAGGCCAACTGCCCTTAGACCTCACAGAACTTAGGTGTGATTTTTTAAGTGCCACCATGCGTAAATACCTCCGTGGCCCACGAGGTGCTGGCTTTCTTTATGTTTCTGATTCAGCCTTGAAAAAGGGGTTAGAGCCCCTTTTTATTGATATGCAGGGAGCCATCTGGAGCGAAGCGAATGAATATACACCAGTTAATAATGCAACACGATTTGAAGATTGGGAGTTTGCTTATGCCTTAATTGAAGGCAGTCGTGAAGCATTTAAATATGCCAATCAAATAGGCATCGGTCGAATTAGTGCAAAGGCAATTGAGTTGGCAGCAAAGCTGCGAACCCAACTGACTGAAAATAGAATTGAAACACTTGATCATGGGGCAAATTTAGGGGCACTTGTAACGGTCAATTTGAATGATGTAAAACTCGATCATTTAGAGGAACACTTAACTGGCAATCACATCAATTATTCAATTAGCCGAAGAGACTTTGCCACGATTGATTTCGATAGGAAAAAAGTCGATTGGGCACTTCGTCTGTCGCCGCACTACTACAACACCATTGATGAGGTGGATCAAGTGGCTGCTGCATTAAGAGCCTTAAGAAAATAATTACAATTCAGGGGTAGATACTCTATCGCGTTACTAATATGTCTTGTAATTGACCTTAAAAATTGAAGGGTAAATAAATGACGTCTTGTTCTACCAATTGTGAGAGCGGAATGAGAGTTCCGTGAATTTTTCGTGAAACCAACCCATAACGAAATGCAAGTATTCAAAATCAACGATTGGCTGGTCGATCCAAAATCGAAACGCATCACTGGTCCTACGGGTAGACAATCTGTAGGGCCACGGATAATGGATTTGTTGGTCCATCTTGTCACAAACCGTGGATCAGTAGTGACCAAAGATCAATTACATCAATCTGTATGGAAAGATGTTATTGTAAATGAAGAGACCCTTCGAAAATCCGTATCGACACTTCGCCAACATTTTACATTAAATGGCGATGGATCTGATCTTGAACTGGAAACAATACGGGGAGTGGGATATCGTTTGTCGAACACCATAACCGAGGTGAATAAATGGAGCCAATATGCCTTGAATACCAGACTTTTTATTGAACAACTATTTACCCGTCCAGCCATTTTATATCTGGGAATAGTATCTTTTTTCATCTCACTAACCACTATTTTTTTCTCATTCGATTCTACTTCCCCTAAACTTCAAACTATTACCCATGGCCGGAGCACTGAAAGAGTTCCCCGGTTTTCCAATTCAGGAAAGGAAATGATTGTTGCTAGGAGATCCGGATACGGCATTAATCTAGACATCGTTAAATACGATCTCAAAACAAAACAGTACGAACAGATAACCGCTGACCTTGGCCTTGAAACCGACCCAACCTGGTCCCCAGATGATTCTCAAATTGTTTATTACCAAAGTGATGGAATCCGGTTCAATATTTTGGCAGTTGATCTGGAAACAAAAGAGCGCAAGATTCTTGGGCATGCTGATAAAATCCCAAATCTTTCAGCCATGGATTGGTCACCGACTGAAGACGTAATTGCGCTAAGTGAGGCGGCGGATAAAAAACTGCCGTTCCGGGTATATGGCCTAAATACCAAAACGCTTGAGAGAATTACAATAACCAATCCAGAGCTAAATTCTGTTGGTGATGTAAACCCCCGTTTTTCACCAGATGGAACGAGACTTGCGTTTTTAAGGTGTACCCGATGGAGCAAACAGCATGGGCAAATCATTCATGGATCTGGCGACATCTTCATTAAAGATTTGAAAAGCGGAAAATTACATCAGCTAACTTATACTGATGGCGACATCGCTGGTTTAGACTGGTCATCTGACGGAAAATCGCTGTACTTCATAGATGTGAAAAATTCGTTCAACTTTAGGGTGAACCAACTCAACCTGGCAACGAATGAAAGTGTCGTCATACACGAGTCAGATAGGATTATAAGAAATATTGATGTGCGAAATAATCAGTTGCTTTTTGAAGAATGGGAAGACCAGTACGACATCGTTGAGTTTAGTGCAGATGAAGCATTCCAAATTAAAGAGGAGCTAGTGTCGCACTCAAGAAATTGGGCACCCAGATTATCACCTAGCGGGGAAGACATAGCGTTTTTATCAACTAAATCTGGTCTTACTGAATTATGGTTAAAAAGCTCAAAAGCAAATGCACCAGAACAGCTTACATCTCTTAACCAGGGTATGATGACCCCACCAGTTTGGACGCCTGACGGCAACAAAATCTTCTTTTCAGTCAACATAGATGATGATTGGAACATTTATGAATATGATTTCACAGATGGTTCTACAAAAGCCATCATTGAAACTGATCGATTCGAATCACGGCCTGCTTTAAACCCATCTCAGTATTTAATGTACTTCATTGCCGAATATGACGGTGCAAAAGCCATCTGGGAGAAAAACTTGAAAAATGGAGATATAAAAAAGTTGTTTACAATTAATGCGTCAAATATTCATTATAAAGACGGTGAAATTTTCTTCTCACGAACCGATAAATGCGGGCTTTGGAAGCTCAATCTAGAGACTGGTGAGCCAACAAATATCGTCGACAATTTGCAGGTATGGGATGAAGACAACTGGATGGTTCATTCTTCAGGGGAAATCTATTACATCAAACGGGGTAGCTATTTTAGAGATGCCGCTCTCATCAAGGTTGATTCAACTGGTGCTGCCAACCACATCAGTGTATTGGAAGCATTAATACCGTATTACCCGGGTTTTTATGTTTCAAAAGATGGCAAATCCATTTATTCTACTTACAGTGAAGCGAAATTTTCTGAAGTGAAAATGCTTCGCTTATAGCACTCAGCCTTCTATAAATGATTTGTATATTGATCATATGATTCAATCTACCAACCCCTGGCATGCTGTGTCGCCTGGCGAGAAAATGCCGGACATCGTGAACGGAATTATCGAAATACCTACCGCAACAAGGGCAAAATACGAGTTAGATAAAGACAGTGGCCTATTAAAACTTGATCGGGTTTTGTATTCATCGATATACTATCCAGCAAATTATGGCTTCATCCCCCAAACTTATTGCGATGATAATGACCCACTGGATATTTTAATCCTCTCACAAATTGTGATTCAGCCCTTGTGCATTGTTCCGGCAAAAGTTATTGGTGCAATGAGGATGCTGGATGGCGGCGAAAGTGATGACAAGATTATTGCCGTGGCTGCTAACGATATGAGTGTGAACCATTACTACGACATCTCACAATTGCCCAACCATTTTTTGAAAGAGTTGCGAAACTTTTTTGAGGATTATAAAAAATTAGAGAACAAATCTGTGAGTGTGGAAGACTTCCAGGATAGCTCAACCGCCAGGGATATTGTGGAGAAGAGTATTGATGATTACAAAGCGATGATTGCTAAAGGTTTATAAAGAAAAAACCACCTTAAATAAGGTGGTTTTTATTGCGAACTGAACTTTGGTATTAACCTAAAATCTTTAATCTACTCTTATCATGTATATCTCTGCATCATGGTCGCGGCGGCTCCGGTTGCGGTCATAGGCATATAATCTACCCCGCTCCATCACCCAAACTTCATCATCAAGATCGACATTATCTGTGTCGCCAATAATTACTTCATTATTACTATTGATGTACCAATCCGTATATTCTATTTCCCTTTCTCCAAAAATTTCAGCCACTACCTTCAATTTACCATCTTCCTTGAAAGTGAAATAGATATCAAGCTCATCTAGTATGTTACCTACAAGGCCCATTGCTGATTCTGCAATCCACTCGGCGAAAAACGGAATGTCTTCATCATCCTCGATATCTTCCATTATTTCATCTTCATCCAGGTCAATAATGAGCTTCCACTCACCCAAGAGGTCTCTTTCCCTAACCCTATCCTGAGCCTGGAGGCTTATCATCACCCCAAATAAGGCGATTAGAAGGATTGACTTTTTCATTGTTTCGCTATTTTGTTATGCAAGGTACTAAGTGTATGATTAATACTTGGTTTTAAATAAAAGGTTTCATTTTGATAATAAATTTTTTATGGGGAATCTTTAATCGATGTTTCTACACATCGTTTCGGCCGCTTTTTGGGCTGATTCCATGCCCAATTCTAATGCCCTTGTTACATCATTGCAGGCACTCTCAGCATCCTGAAGGCTGTATTTAGCCACTCCCCTATTATAAAAAGTTGAAGCATTTACCGGATTTATAGAAATGGCCATGTCATAATCTTCGATGGCTTTGGCGTAGTCCCTCCGTTTGACTGAAACATTGCCTCGATTAAGAAACCCTTTACCGTAGTCAGGTTTTAGGTCTACAGATGAAGTATAATCTTTGAACGCCCCGGCCAGGTCCCGCAGCTTCTCTTTGATCATTCCGCGGTTTAGGAATAATTCATGATCTTGATTATTGATTGAAATTGCTTTGTTGTAATCCTCCAATGCACCCCTATAATCACCGGAATTATACCTTGATAACCCACGCTGAGCGTAAGGCTCCGCGAATTCCGGATTCTCTTCGATTAAATCCGAATAAACACTTTCAGACTCGCCACCATCGCTCAATCTTAGCAAGTTGTAAGTTGCTAAATTGTTGCCTGGGTCAATATCAAGGGCTTTTTGATAATCTAACTTAGCCAGTTCAACTTCCCGCTTTTCCTCTCTAACCAAACCACGGTTTACATAGAAATTAGGGTCAGTTGCATTTAAAGTAATGGCCTTGTTAAAGTCTTTTAGAGCGGTTTCATACTTACGTAACTTGGTTCTAATCAGCCCCAGGTAATTGTGCACCTCCGCTTCTTTTGCCTCCATGGTTAAAACGCCAATTGTCCCAGACTCATAGTTGGAAAATTTGAAAAATATCGATGACGTTTCAGTTACCGGGGTTTGGAGTAGCAATACGAAATCCCTTTCAGCAAAACCATATTTGCCCATGCTGTAGTAAAGAAGGCCTCTCCCAAAAAGCGCTTCAACAAACTCAGGCGACATATGTAAAATGATGTTGTAATCAGTGAGAGCACCATCTTTATCCCCGAGATTCTCCTTTGCCATTGCTCTTAGAAAATAGCTATCGGCGTGGTAAGCATCGTATTTAAGTGCCTGGGTAAAGTGCTCTATGGCATTTTCAAAATTTTCAGCTTCTAAAGCATCCTTGCCCTTGTCAAAGTAAAATTCCCTGTGTTGATATCGCCCACCTTTAATTTCATTGCTTTGAGCGCAGGTGAGAGTTACTGAAGCTACGCTAATTGATAATAAATAGAATAGAAAAATTCTTCGCATGAATCTGTAACTACAACTTTTGAAATTAACGAAAAAAGCGTGAAAAAGATGATCACAAAGCAGCAATGCGGTTATCAACATTTGTAGTTGTGATCAATTTGGCCCTAAAATATTGTTAGCTTTGCAGCCCAATAATCAATAAGCGATGTTCGATAATCTTAGTGTAAAGTTAGACCAGGCATTTAAGACCTTAAAAGGTCAGGGAAAGATCACAGAAATTAATGTTGCAACTACTGTAAAGGAAATCCGAAGGGCGTTGATCGATGCTGATGTCAACTTTAAAGTTGCAAAAGACATTACTGACAGGATAAAAGAGAAGGCACTTGGAAGGGATGTGTTGATAGCCGTTTCACCTGGCCAATTATTAACAAAAATTGTTCAGGAAGAGCTTACGGAGTTAATGGGCGGATCATCTGAAGGCATCAATCTGCAGGGAGATCCAAGTATTATTTTGATATCAGGCCTTCAAGGTTCTGGTAAAACTACTTTCTCTGGTAAGTTGGCCAGTTACCTCAAAAAGCAGAATAGAAATACCCTGTTGGTTGCATGTGATATTTATAGGCCAGCAGCCATTGACCAGTTGAAAGTTTTAGGAGAGCAAATTGATGTTGATGTTTATGCAGAACCTGAGAATAAGAATGCTCTGGAAATAGCTAAGAATGCCATCAAGCATGCAAAAAGCACCAACAAGAAGCACATAATAATAGATACTGCAGGACGTCTTGCTGTTGACGAAGAGATGATGCAGGAAATTGAGGGGCTCAAAAAGGGACTAAACCCAGCGGAAACACTATTTGTGGTGGATTCCATGACAGGCCAGGACGCTGTTAATACTGCCAAGACTTTCAATGAAAGGTTAGACTTCGATGGTGTGGTGCTAACAAAGTTGGACGGTGATACAAGAGGTGGTGCTGCCCTCACTATTAAAACGGTTGTTAATAAACCCATCAAGTTCATCTCCACAGGTGAAAAGATGGAAGCAATCGACATCTTCCATCCTGACCGGATGGCCCAGCGCATTTTGGGAATGGGTGATGTTGTTTCCCTCGTTGAAAAAGCCCAGCAAACATTTGATGAGGAGGAGGCTAAGAGAATGCAGAGCAAGCTGCGCAAAAACCAGTTTGGACTAGACGATTTCTTATCTCAATTAGAGCAGATCAAGAAAATGGGCAACATCAAAGACCTTATGGGGATGATACCCGGCATGGGCAAAGCGATAAAGGACATTGACCTTGACAATGAGTCATTCAGGCCTATCGAAGCAATCATCAAATCAATGACACCGAAAGAGCGAATTAACCCGGATATCCTAGATGGTAGCCGTAAAAAGCGTATTGCCAGAGGCAGTGGCACCAGCGTTCAGGAAGTTAATAATCTGCTCCGTCAATTTAACGACATGCGCAAAATGATGAAGACGGTTAACAAAATGGGTGGTATGAAACGTGGGCTGGCCAATGCAATGATGAGGAGATAGTCATTCATCCAGAGATTAATTTCATACTCTTTTCAGTTGTTTGGGTGGTCATAGTTTTTGGAAGTGGATATTTTAATGCTATGAAAATATCTCTCAGGCTATTACTGATCTTTTATTCGCTCAATTCTACAATAGCTCAGGCTCAACAAATTGAAGCTGATGGCTCCGTTAATCTTCCTGCCCATTTCGCCGATTTACAGCCAGGCTCAAAACCTGAAGCCCCTGGTGAGTCAGTAGCCTGGACTGAATTCTGCGACAGAAATGGTGATTGGGTTGTTAACTGGAATACCGATTTAGCTACCCCCCACAGAGCATTTGGCCCTCCAATTCAAATCGAGAAATGGGCATCGGTCACAATGGAAAATGTTGATCAGGCCGGTAAAGCCTTCATCACTCAGGAGTTAAGCGATTTTGGTATTAATCCAAATAACTTGGAATTGAAATCTGTTCGGAATCTCAGTGAGACCTGGTTTCTGAGTTATGGTCAAACTCATATGGGATATGATGTCCTCTTTTCAGAAATAGAATTGCGGATATCACCTAGTGGAAAAGTTTTCATGTTGGGGTTTGATTATTATTTAAATATTCCAAATCCATCGGATTTTGAATTAGGTAGCCGTAATAAATTGTTAGCGACAAAAGGATTGAATGATGGGGAGGTAGCATTTGAAAATTCACAAATTGAAATCTTACCGCTACTGAAAGACGACGGAGCATCATTCCATTATGTAAAGAGATACAATATAAAATCAACAATAAAGGGTGACTTTACAGCTTTCGTGGACATTATTAATCACAGTTTATTGTGGAGAAAGAAGAACGGTTATCATGCCACGTTGAACGGAACAGTTGATGGCACTGTGCAGCAAGAATTGCCTACAGATCAATTCTTGCCACAATCATTCGCTCACCTGGATATTGATGTTGATGGAATTGAAATTACCTCTGATCAATTAGGGAACTTTACAGTTGACTCAGATAATGATTCTGTAACAGTGACAGCCAAGCTTGAAGGTCCTTATGTTCGGGTAATCAAATTGGATGGAGGTCCTGCAACGTTTGTAGAAAAGTTCCCAGCCGATGATTCGATCAATATAAGCTGGACTGACTTAAACTCTCACAAGGATGAACGAAATGCGTTTTATCACACCAACATCGCCCATGACTCGATTAAAGGTATTGACCCTGAAGCGACCTATGTAGACTATGCTGTTCCCGTTAGGGTAAGGCGAGGGGGTGTTTGTGGCCCTAATTCTGATGGTATCGGGATATTTTATGACAAGGTTGGTGGAGGATGTGTAAGTGGTACAAGTATCGCAAATGTCAACTATCATGAGTATGCTCATGTAGTCAACCATCAGCTATATCGCAGTATTGGCCGTACTCAAGGAATGCAGAACCAGGTATTGAATGAAGCTACAGCTGATATTTTTGGCTGCCTCATGGTCAACGACCCGGTTTTTGCCCCGGGGTGGACAGGCCCCGGAACCTCCACCCGAAGACTAGATGTAACCAGGTCGTATCCTAGTGGGGTCAGGTCAACCCCACACGAAACTGGCCTGATACTTTCAGGGGCATTTTGGGAACTGGGAGAATTAACAACTCCGTGGCTAGCACAACGATTAGCTCATTTTGCAAAATACGGCGGACCGGACGACCCTGATGTTGGAACAGCCTTTAGAGAGTATTACGTTGCCACATTGGTCGCCGATGATGATGACAATGATTTAAGCAATGGAACACCTCATTTTGACGAAATCTATGCCGTATTTAGCAAAAGGAATATACATGTTGATGGGCTGGGTCCAGAAATGGAGGAGGAAGAAGTGGTAACAACTATAAATAGAATTGAGGAGCCTATTCTAAATTTCTATCCGAACCCATTCTCTAAAGAAATTGAATTCCAATTCACATTAGCATCGCCTGCCAAAGTGAACATTTCGATCTATGATCTTGAGGGTAAGCTAATCACACAACTATTGGAGAAGAACAGGTTGCAAGGTGAGCAAAGCATAAAATGGTCCGGGCGAAAAACAAATGGTGAATTGGTAGCCCCTGGAATTTACAATGCAGTCCTAAACATTGATCAAACTAAAAAAACCTTTAAGGTTATCTTCAATCCGAATTAATTTTCGAGTTTACAATAAACCCTTACGGGAAAACTTCCGACTCCTTTGATTTTTGGGGGTGCCGCTGAAACCTTAAACTCCTTGCCTTCAGGAATAGCAGTTAGGTTGCACAAATGTTCTATTATCAGAATATCATTAGCTAAAAGGGTAGAATGTACCGGCCTGGCTTTATCCCTTGTGTCATCAATATTTATGGAGTCGATACCCACCATTTTAACCCCTTGTTCATTTAAATAAACAGCAGCTTCTTCTGACAAATACGGATTGTCTTCGAAATATTGATCCTGCCTCCAAAATTCATCCCAACCTGAATGCAACAATACAGCCTTACCTGTCACCTCTTTTCCCTCAAAATCACTTAAATCGAATTTTTTGGAAATAGAATGATGCTTGCTTACAAGAACCCCAGGAATATCAACCAACTGGGATAAAGCTATATCAGTAAACTGCTTACCGTCATCATATCTATGAAATGGGCAATCTATGTAGGTGCCAGTATTCACCACCATATCAATCTTAGCAATATGAAATGTCTCACCGTCATAATGGGCCCTCGAATCTTCCCTGGACAGATAGTCACATATAATCGGGGCAGGCAACCCCTTATAAGTGATCATTCCATTTTCAATTTCATGACTTATTTCAATGTAGCTCATCGGTCACCATTTAGTCCAATCAGGTGCTCAGTATTGTTGAAGTCCTCAACCCTGAACATACTGCCTGTATAAACCAATTTATAAACGGTTAAGTTTTGATGCACAAACAGGTATTCCATATCCTTTAGGTCATAATTGTGCAACCATGTAAGTAATATTCGCAAAGCCCTACCATGAATGCTCAATATGACATTCTCCTCCTCTTCCTGCTTCAATACGTGGGCTATGGCCTCCCGTTGGCGGTCCATCACATGTTGTGGCCCCTCGCCCCCCTTAAGCGAGTAAGTCAAATTTCCCTGTCTCCAATTCTCTAACAAATCGCGGTATTCCTGATGTGATGACGGATGAAAATGCTGGCCCTCTTTCTCTCCCCAGCTAATTTCATTAAAGCCGGCTAATTGCTCATAAGGTACACCCGCATCAATAAACCCCTGAACTGATTGAACAGTTCTTTGAAGTTTGGAGCAGTAGATTTTATTAAACCGGATGTGTTTGTATGCATCATAAAACGCCATGGCCTGTTTGCGCCCCAGGTCATTTAACGGCGCATCTATGCCCCCACCCTGCACTCTTCCAGTTCGGTTATATTCAGTTTCACCATGCCTGATCACGTATATTTTTTTGGTATTCACCCTGCTTGTCTTTTTGTTTGCATCCGGCTGCGAAATTAACGTTATGAGCCACCCATCTAAACTTTTAAGCTAATTCTATCATAATGTTTACCCCTGGCGTTACCCCCGAATTAATGAATAAAATGTCCGAAAAATGCATGGTCGGTCATATCGGTATAGAGGTAACGGAAATTGGGGAAGATTATATTATCGCCAGAATGCCGGTTGACAAAAGAACCCATCAGCCGATGGGTTTGCTGCATGGGGGTGCTTCTGTAGTGTTGGCTGAAACGCTTGGTAGCCTGGGTGCTACGTTCTGTGTAGATCAAACCAAACAGTATTGCGTTGGTTTAGACATAAACGCAAACCATGTGAAAGCGGTCAGGGAAGGGTTTGTTTATGGAAAAGCCCTTCCGATCCATATCGGAAAAAAAACACAGGTTTGGGAGATCAAAATCACCAATGAAGAGGGGCAATTGGTGTGCATTAGCCGTATAACCATGGCCGTAATTGATATTAAAAGGTAATGTTGAAAGAGGTGAATAGTTCGGTTTTCACACTAACTGATTTACGTATTGATCAGTCGCTGAAAGCGATTTTTAAAACTGCCATTGAATTGAACTTTCCTGTTGCACTTTGGCGGCTTCCGCTCACTGATGAAATTAACCTGATTGTTGATTTATCAGGTAAATCAAAAGAAGTAAAGCCTGAATTGGAGGCGCTTCCAAACGGTTTCATAGCACACCCCTTTAATTCTGAAGGTTCAACCCCGGCCAGGTTCATAAGTGCTGACTTAATTTATTCAAGTCAGGGTCAATCGTTGAAAGTTAACCCGGTCTTCAAAGACACACATACAACTGAACTGTTTTTTCAGGCCCTTCAACTAAATCAAAAAACAAGTACTTGTTCCTCACTGTTTCACCAGCCCAACACAGGTCAACCACATTTAACATCTAAAGATGAATTCGTTTCTAATGTTAAATCTGGAATTGAACAAATCAGGGATGGCGTTTTCAAAAAAGTTGTTCTTTCAAGAACCAAACCCCTTGAACTTTCGGCCAGCTTTGATCTTATCGAAAAGTTCAACGCTTTGTGTGATGCTTACCCCGGGGCTTTCGTTAATTTGGTCAGCTTACCAACCATAGGCACATGGTTAGGCGCCACGCCAGAATTACTCGTTAGCCAAAATAAACAGGGCATTTTTAAGACAGTTTCATTGGCAGGCACTCAAAAAGCTGAGGCAAATACAGTGCCCCTGGAAATTGGCTGGACCCAAAAAGAAATTGAAGAGCAGGCCTATGTTGGTCGGTATATTATTGATTGCTTCAAAAAAATAAGGCTTAGGGAGTTTGACGAAGAAGGGCCCAAAACCACCAAGGCTGCAAATCTCTATCACTTAAAATCTGAATACAGGGTTGACACCAAAGCTGTGAATTTTCCGCAATTAGCATCAGTAATGCTTGAATTACTCCATCCGACTTCAGCAGTTTGCGGTATGCCAAAAACACCCGCTCTGGAGTTTATTTTAGATATCGAAAGGCATGACCGTTCATTTTATGCTGGCTTTTTAGGGCCTGTAAATGTCAATCAGGAATCGCATATTTACGTTAATCTAAGGTGCATGCAGCTATTTAAAAGCATGGCGGTGCTTTATGCGGGCGCTGGCATTACAGAACACTCCAAGCCTGAAAAAGAATGGCTGGAAACCGATATGAAGTGCAACACACTATTGGATGTGTTTGATTGCAACAACTGAGATACTCAGAACAACATCCACCCTACCCCATCGTTTACTTTTTCAAACTCAAAATTATACTATGGAAAAGGTCAAAAACTTCTTCTGGTTCTGCTCAGGGGCCAGCTTCCCCATCCTGAAAAAATGCCCAACAGATGACTCAAAATATTTCGGAATAGGTGGCACTGTGCTGTTTACAGGAATATTTGCCGCACTTGCTGGTGGCTATGCTTTGTATACCGTTTTCGATAATTGGTTTTGGGCCGTTCTATTTTCGCTGCTTTGGGGTTTGATGATATTTAACCTGGATCGGTTTATAGTAAGTAGTATGCGAAAGCGGGAAGATAAAATGGGGGAATTTTTGATGGCGACCCCACGGATTATCCTTGCCGTTATTATCGCCATGGTCATCTCGAAGCCATTGGAACTCAAAATTTTTGAGCAGGAGATTGAAACGGAAATGCGCCTGATGGAAGAAGACTATTTCCAGCAACGTATCGAAAAGGTAAACAATCGATATTCTCCCGATGCGACCAATATTGAGCAAACTATTGCCAGGCTGAAATCAGAAATTGAAACCAAAACTGTTAAACGTGATGAACTTGCCAAAATAGCGCAACAAGAAGCCGACGGAACTGGTGGCTCAGGCAAAAGAAACCCAGGCCCTATCTATCAAATCAAGAAAAGAGATGCTGATAAAGCCCAGTTAGAACTCGAAGAGCTTAGGGCAAAAAATGAAGCTCAGATTGCTGCACTCACTGGAGAGTTGGATGCCCTGAAATCCACAAAAGGTGAAACCCTTGAAGCCCTTGAGCTTACTACCTTCAGCGGTTTTGCCTACAGGCTTGAAGCCCTGGAAAGGTTAGGTGAAAAGAACCCCACCATCGCCTGGGCCAATCTTTTTATATTGATCTTGTTCATTGCTATTGAAACAGCCCCGGTTTTTGTAAAGCTTATTTCACCCAAAGGCCCTTATGATGAAGTGCTTGAAGTTCATGAGCATGCCTTCAGAAACAAACGCCTCGAAACGGTGACCAAGCGAGATCACGAAACGGCGAAACGTTTGAGTTTGTGGGAGGTATAAAAAAACCGGACTTTAAAGCCCTGTTCTAAAAACCCGATTAACTCTATTTGAGAGGTTGAGTCGGGAAAGTCTTGCTGATCATCGTTGGGTTTGAAAAAGATTACAAAAGTCTCTGAGACTTTTGTAATCTGCTGTTTGCTGTGGACATAATGTAGGTATACTTACATTTATTCCGCATATTCAATTGCTACCTGCTATGCGCAAGATCAAATTTGCTGACCTATACTTTAGCACATTAAGTTTTTCCTACCTCATATTTCCATTTTCAAAAGAGCTAAATTTTCCTTTCAATCAAGCAACTGTACTATTTATATATTTACATCCTCCCTCAATTTTTAAGACAATAACAAGACTAAAATTGAATAGAGATCGATTTAAAACTGTTGCAGGCAACCGAGTCCAAAAAATATCAGACGACATGGATAGCTAATCAAGATGCGCCAATCGTACCAACTAAGACTATAATGCAGATCATGTCAATAAAAATGCTGAAAGAATAAAAGATAAAGTCAAAATATTAGAAGCGTCATATACAAGCAGCACCAAACCCATTAAGAACACATTTGAGTTTAATGTAATCCAAATGAAGAAAATATTTGAAGCCCTCCTAAAAGCAAATACTGCGAAAGAAGTTACTGACATTCTGGAGATTCTAACCGAAGATCACGATATCGAATGGAAACCAGTTGGAGGAAGAGCGAACAATCAATCGACCATAAACATGGGAACCGACCCAGCATCAGGGTTAATCGAACGAATTACAAACTCAATAGATGCTGTTCTCGATTTAGAATGGAATAAGCAGGGTTGCCCTGAAGACATAGATAATCCGAGATTAGGAGCAGAGAAATGGTTTGGGCTTCAAGAGGGGAGATTAAGAAACATCAAAGATGCATCCGCTAAAAATGTGCAAGAATTGGCTGGAAAAATTAAAATTACTCTAAAGGACTCTGAAAGAGAACAATTTCCAACAGTTGAGATAAGAGATGCGGGGGCTGGAATCAGCGGAGAAGATTTTTCTAAGACTATATTGAGCCTTAATGATGATAATAAAATTGACAAACTACATCAGATGGGAGCGTATGGTCAAGGAGGCTCAACCGCACTATCTTTTAACACTTTCACAATTATCATTTCCAGACCTCATAAAATTCTGAAAAAAGGAAATTCAACCTCATTTACAATTGTACGATTCAATGATGGAGGTTTAGGTCATAGGAAGCTTGGTTGGTACGAGTACTGTTTAAACTCAATCCTCCTTCCATATTCCATAGACGTTCCTGAAAAGCAGTTCGAATCAGGCACTCTTGTTCGACATATTGGAATGGATTTGGGTAAATATACAGCAAAACTAACAGGACCGACTTCCTCACTCTGGTATTTGGCACACCACTATATGTTCGACACAATATTGCCTTTTACCATCTCAGGTGAAAGACAAAAAGATTTAACGAAAGGAAGGCCTGAAAACCGAAGTGTCTTAGGTAACAACAGGAGACTAACTCTTGGTGGTGGAGTTGATAAAGACTTAACTCAGTACAAGCGTGATGCAACCTTGACATTCAGAGATGGAAAAGTGGTTTTATACTATTGGGTGTTAACGATTGAAGGAGATAAACCATGGGATAGAATAAAAAACTATACTCAAGCTTCTCAACCAATTATTATTACCTTCAATGGACAAAAGCAAGGACATTTGCTCAACTCCCTGATAAAGCAGGAACTAAAACTACCATTTCTTGAGAAATACTTGGTGCTCCAAATCGAATGTGATCAACTCGACAATGAATCAAAAAGACAACTTTTTAGCAGTACGAGAGAAAATACCAGAGATACATCAATCAAAGACCAACTAGAAAAATTGGTTGTCGATGCTCTTTATGCTGATGACGAGTTGAAAAGACTTGATAAGGAAAGAAGAGATCGTTACTTGAAAAAGGATGAAACGGAAGTTCTTGACAAACTTCGTAAGCGACTTGCCTCACGCATTAATCAATTTATGAAAGCTTCGGGTGGTGGAAAAGGAGTTAAAGCGACAGATACTGGTGAGACAGTTAAGACTAAGAAACAGCCTCCAATTCCAATTAATGACCCACCAACCTTCATAGAAATCACATCTCCTGATGAAAAGGAGGTGTTTAGCGGTAAAACTTTCAGTATCAAGTTTAAAACAGATGCGCATCCCAATTTATTTACAAATCCTGATTGGTTTTTCGCTGCGATAGAACCGCATTCCTTTGGAAGTTATACTGGTTCAGCGAGAGTGGTTGATGGATACGGCATT
This sequence comes from Cyclobacteriaceae bacterium, assembly GCA_040222875.1. Classification (GTDB taxonomy): domain Bacteria; phylum Bacteroidota; class Bacteroidia; order Cytophagales; family Cyclobacteriaceae; genus JAJCYL01. The sequence goes on from JAVKCG010000054.1 coordinate 219,128, forward strand.
GCCTATTTCAAGGCAAACGAATCCATAGAAGAAGGAACTACCGCAAATATTCTACTAGAGCTACGGCCGCCAAGACAAAAAACTCTGAGTGATACATTAAATGTTATTTCTGTTGCGTTTCCTGAAGATTCAGATACGGCAAAACCTGGAAGCAAGAATGCGCCAAATATTGAAATAATTCCAGTTAGTGAAAATGATGCATACTATAAAGATCACGGCTGGACATATCAAAATGTCGCAGAAGTTGCTGATGACCAAGAAGCCGTTTTCATTTATATCAATGATTCTAATAGCAACCTCACGAAACTATTAGAAAGAGCCCAACGATATAGCACCACTACGGTCGAATCAGTCAAAAATCGTTACCGCGAACATATTGGATTTTGTGCTTTCATGATAGATAAAAACAAAATCGAGGATCGTCTTCATCAAGAAAACGGTCAGATATTTCTACCCGAACATGTAGAGGCGATAAAGAGAGCAGACCTAGAGAATGGTTGCGAAACTGTTTGTGGTATGATTTCCGATTTCTTCGATTACATACGAATTGAATCTGGAGAAGAGTAATGGAATCAGCAACTTCAATTGAAAGCTTCATTACTCCATGGGCAAATGAAAAAGCAAGGAATTTTGACTCATGGCATTCCATGTGTTCATATTTGGGTGCGTTTCCTCCTTCTTTAGCTAGTTATTTCATCCGATACTTCACCAAAGAGGGTGAGTTAGTATTTGACCCATTCTCGGGTAGAGGAACTACATCTTTGGAAGCTAGACTTCTTAACAGAAAATCACTAGCGACGGATTTAAACCCAATTGCTTTGGCGTTGACTGAAGCAAAGAATGGAGCTTTAACGGAACAAGATATTTTTTCAAGAATAGATGAACTAGAACGGAAATATGATTCATCACTGTATCAGCAGGAAGCAAATGCCCAACCGGTTGAGGTTCACTTAATCTTTCACCCTAGGACATTAGCAGAACTCTGCTATCTCCGTAGAAAACTTTTAAAATCCGACCAACAGGTAGATAAATATCTTATTGGCATAACTCTGGGTGTTTTGCATGGTGGAGAACGGAGTAACGGCTCTTCAGGCTATGCATCTATTGATATGCCCAACACGTTTAGCATGTCCCCTGATTATGTCCGGAAATTTGTTCAGAAAAATCAGCTCAATAGGTTTTATCGCAACATGTTTGATTTGTTACGAGAGAAAACCACCCGCCTTTATAAAAAGCACAATGGACTAAAACAAACGGGAAACGTATTTAAGGCCAATGCAAAAACCCTGTCAAAAAATGAACTATTGACACCGTTCAAAACTAAAGCCAGCCTAATACTAACTTCACCACCATATTTAGGAATCGTGAATTACGCTAAACAGAATTGGATTCGTAGCTGGTTTCTGGATCAAGACCCTACCAAAGTATCGGAAGAACTTGATGATGATTTAAATCTTCAAGAATGGGTTAAGTTCTCCAAATCGGTCGTTTACGAACTAAAATCATTTTTGACACAAGATGGTGTTGCTGTCTTTATTATTGGTGATGTCGCTAAGTCTCGAACAAGTGTAATTCCTCTAGCTAGAGAATTTGCCAGAATGGTTAGAGAGAATAAAATATTCAAAAATGTTTGGTGCATTAATGATGCAATATCTGACACAGATAAAACCACCAGAATTTGGGCAGAAACAAAAGGAAAAGCAACTGCAACCGATAGAGTAGTTTTTCTCTCAGATATTAACCCCTTTGAAAAATTCTCAAAGAACAAAAATGTCGAACCCATGGATTTTACATTCATCGAGGAAAGCACAAAATACATTATTGGATAATTAGAGAAGCCCTTTTAAATGCGATTTGTTTCGCCGTCAATATGTTAGAGCACCAATTCAAACAAGCCTTACACCTCTGCAATAATATGCTATTCAGATAGCAGATGTCCATACTGGGCACACAAATGGTATAAAAATACCCCAGGCAAACAATATTTCAGGAGTGTTCATTGCTCTTAATAAACTTTCGGTCTCGGCTGATAGGCAAGTTCGAAGACCTACGTTTTTTATCTAGGCAGTCATCAGATGAATCAGGTGCATTTCCAAACTGCTAGTTCCCTAACTTTTACACAACCCTTAAAACTTTGTAACAGCAAATTCAGTTCGGCGGTTTTCCTGGTGCTCCTCATCTGAGCATTTTACACCGTCTGCACATCGGTTAACCAGGCGCTCCTCGCCAAATCCGTGTGCTACAACCCGCTCTTTTGCGATACCCTGGCTTATCAGGTAAGCCACCGCAGACTCGGCCCTTCGCTGGGAGAGGTCTTGATTGTATTTGTCGTTACCCCTGGCGTCGGTATGTGAATCCAGTTCAATTTCAATGGTAGGGTTATCAACCAGGATTTTTACCAACTTGTCCAACTCCACTTTAGCGTCTTCCCTGATACTGGCTTTATTGTAGTTGTAGTAGATGTTGTCCAAAGCTATTGCCTTCCCGATCACAATTTTCTCCAGGGGGATTTCTTTTGACACATCTCCAAACTGATCCTTTTTAGTACTTAAATGAATTGAATTTGTGAAGTAGCTGTATTTTCTGGCATTGGCAGTATAACTGGCCCCACCTTCTAATTGGTAGGTTGCCACACTATCGTTTTTAGCAATCGGATTTATCGGCTTGCCATTCGCTACATTCACCAACCTGAGAGCAGGCTCATGAATTTTCGATTTTGTACTATCATCAACTACGGTCAGGTTCAAGATTAGCCCTTCATCCCGCATTTCGAGTATAATTTCCCTTTCTGCAATTGCAGCATTGTCGGCCAATAGGGATTTTTCATTCACCAGCACATAAGATTCTTTATTTGCTGCCAAAGTAATATCTGCTCCCCAGGGCACCTGAAAAGAAAAAGTGCCTTGCAACCCTGTAAGTGCATCTTGAGCGATTCCGTCGGTTCCTGACAAATTCACCCTTGCTTTTGGCAACACTTCACCAGTTCGCTGTGAAATCACCTTGCCCCTAATGTTTAAGTGTGTCGGTTTTGTGTACCTGAAGAAATAAATGTCATCGGATGTTTCTGAGTTCCTGTTGGTGGCGAAATAACCTTCCTGTGCATCATTCATAATTAAACCAAAATCATCTTTACTTGAGTTGATCGGAAAGCCAATATTTTCAACAGACAATGGCTCATCTTTGTCATTCAATTCAACCCGGTAAACATCCAAACCACCAAGACCGGGGTGCCCATCAGAGGCAACGTACAAAGTACTTCCTGTCAGGCTGGTGAACATTTCGCTTCCCTCGGTATTGAGTAGAGGCCCTAAATTTTTAGGTTCTGACCAATCCCCATTTTGATTATAAACGACATAAATATCGGTAAGCCCCACGCCTCCCGGCATATTTGAGGCAAAAAACATTTTGTTGCCATCTTCTGAAATAGCCGGATGGCCCACGGAATATTCTCTGCTATTGAATTTAAAAGGTTGAAGATTGCCCCATGAATCACCAGATTGTTCAGCAAAAAATAATTGCAGGTTATTTACATTATCAGAGCTCTTTCGGGCCCTAAGCTTGTAATAGTTATTCCGAGTAAATACTACCCTCTGATCATCGTCGTAAAAAACCAATGGCCCTTCGTGGTATTTGGTGTTCACCCTTGAATTAAAAATTATGGGTTGACCATGATTACCTTCCTCATCCCTCCAGCTATAGAATAAATCCAAATAATTGGTGTTGTCCCAATTGAAAGTGCTTTGGACAAAAACTGACTCTCCTCTTTCTGAAACGAACACCATCCCATTTTTGTGGAATGCGGGGCCAAAATCAGAACCCTCTGAATTGACATTTACAGCATGAATTTCAAAAAAGGATGAATCTTTGAAAAACCCTGTCATATTATTGAGCCCTGCTAGTCGATTAGAGCCCCTGTTTGTGTCGCCCACTTCATCCATATACCTGCCGTACCATTCTTTGGCCTCATCGTATTTTTGATTGCTTGTCAAAGCTTCTGCATAATGAAGCTTGGCTTCAGCCGGTAGTTGGCCACCATCTTCTAGTATTATTGCATACCATTCTTCGGCATGCACAGGATCGTTTAGCTTACGATATGACTCAGCTATTTTTAGTTTGATATCGTTGTCTTCGGGTGTTTCTTCAAGCGCATTTTTATAATGACGAATAGCATCGGCATATGAAAATTTGTAAAAACTCTTCTCCGCTTTCTTAATGTGCCCAGCCAAAAGGTTAATCTCTGTTTGCGCTGTTGCCTGAAAGCCAAAGGCTAATAAAATATTAAGGATTATAAACCTGGTCATGGTCTTCATTAATACAATACTTATTAAAAATATCTTGGTGTAACAACCCTGTCTTTAGAAAATGCCAATAAATACTGTAGCATAAATTCATGGCTGCCATTGTTAACCCGTCCTAACGCAGATGTGGTAATGTCATACGCATAACCCAACTTCAATTGGTTGTTTAACTGCAGCTCAAACAATAAATCAATTGAGTCAAACGAACGCCAGCTAAGGCCAACCCAAACTTTATCGTCAATGATCAAATTAGCATTTACATCTAATTCCATAGGTGCGCCTTTTACGACTTTCAATAAACCACTAGGCTTTAATTTCAGGTTATGGTTAATATCGAAAACATATCCTGCCATGAAAAACCAGTGCCTCACCTGCTCAGCTCCAAGTGAACCATTTGTTGAGCCTTCAACAAAACTATTTAGCAAAAATGGTACAGAGAATCCAGCATAGAGCCGATCGGTATTATAGAAAAAACCTGTACCAATGTTAGGCAGAAAAGCCCTCACCTCATCAGACATGAAATTAGGGTCAGGGTCTGTTGTGCGTCCTGCAATCTCGCTAAAATTCGATCTGAAATCAGTGAACCCGAATTGTAAGCCCATAGCAATGTGGCGTTTCTCGCCAATGTGAATACGATAAGCATAAGATCCAAAAACGCCATTTTGAGTATCAATACCGATTTTATCCCTTAAAAACATTAGGCCTAGGGCAATCTTGTTTTTCCTTATTGGTGAATGCACAGAAAGCGTTTGGGTATTTGGGGCACCGTCAATACCCACCCACTGATGCCTGCTTAAGAACGTAGCGCTCAATGCTTCTGTACTTCCTGCGTATGCAGGGTTTAATGCCAACAGGTTAAACATATACTGGGTGAACATCACCTGTTGCTGGGCTTTAGACTGATAAGCAGAAATCAGCGCTACCCCTAAAATTCCGATCTGTAAAATTTTCTTCATATCAATCTGATTTTATCTGTTAACAACTATGAACCCTGACCGAGGCTTGCTGCCATCACCCAAATCAATCACATAAAAGTAAGTACCATCGGGAACCCTATTTCTACCTACAATTACTCCAACATTAGACTCACTTGCCCACGCTCTTGAAGTATTGTCATAACCTCTCACTTCAAACACAATATTTCCCCATCTGTTGAAAATCGTTACTTTATTATTTGGGAAATCTTCAATGCCTTCAATTTGCCAGAAGTCATTTATACCATCACCGTCAGGGGAGAATCCTGCAGGAACTTCCAAAATGGTATTATCAATCACCTGAATAAATACTGTGGCCGTGGTACAGAGAGAAGGATCACCTGTATCGCAAACCTCGTAGGTAAAGCTGTCCGGCCCTTCATAGTCTTCATCAGGAATGTACTCATAAGTTCCGTCGGTGCTTATGATAACAGTGCCGTGTTCAACATCTTCAACCGGTATTGTACTCCATATCAGTTCATCCCCATCAGGATCGTTGACGTCTGGCACTAATGTATCTTCGTACGGCCCTTCTTCAGAGTTCACAACAATGTCTGTATCCTCAGCGATCGGTGGGTCGTTTTTGGGAATGACTGTGATAATCACTGTTGCGATATCGGTTCCACCACGGCCATCGCTAATGGTGTAGGTAAATGTTTCTTCACCTTCAAAGCCCGGAGCAGGTGTATAAATAATTGTATCATCACTAGGGTCATCTGGGGTGCCGCCATTATTGATGGTTACCGTACCACCCGAATCTGGTGTGCCTATTTCAATAATCTGGATTGGGTCATTGTCAGGATCACTGTCATTTGGTAATACGGCAATTGTTACCGGCACATCTTCATCTGTTGTAGCAGTATCATCTCCTGCGACAGGCGGATTGTTACCGTCATTATCTATGATACTTCCTAATCCGGTGTCATCATCATTTACCAGATTATTTGTTGATAAAAGCGAAACGGTGAAATTCTCTGTCCCCTCATCAAGGATCATATCTTCTAAAGACTCCACGGTTACCTGATGTGATTCATCTAACTCTCCATTAAATGTTATTGTGACTGAGGTATTGTCATAATCATCTCCGCCAGTTGCTGTACCGTCAGTAAAGAAAACCTCCACATCAAATAGTCCCTGAACGGCATTATTCAAACTAATAGTGAATATCAAGTTCTCACCCTCGACTACTGACACATCGTCAACCATAAGGGCCCCTTCTTCATTATCGTTAATTGTTCCAAGGGCGGTGTCATCATCGTTCACTGAAGAATTTTCCGATGTCATTGTTACCGTAAACGTCTCTGTTCCCTCTAATACCAAATCATCCACGGACTCAATTGAGAATTGCTTCTCTTCACCTGGTGTACCACTGAAAATAATGGGTGAATCGAGATTCAATGCAAGTACTAATTGCGCATTGCTGCTGTAGTCTGCATTTGCTGTGGTAGTTATATCAACTGCATCAACAGTAACTTCAAATGAACCCTGAACTTCATTATCGAGGGTTATTGTAAACACCATTAGTTCTCCTTCATCGACTTCAACGTCATCAATAGATAGTGTCGCAAAATCTTCATTCAGAATTGTACCTGTGCCAGAATCGCTGTCATCAATGTTCGAATTTGAGGATGATAACCTAACCGTGAAGGTTTCGTCACTTTCCACAATTTGATCACCAACAGTGCTTACGGTAAAAGTTTGGGTTTCACCAGCCGTACCATCAAATGACACTGTTTGACCAGTGTTGTCATAATCGATAGTGCCTGAAGCTGAAACATCTACAAGAGAAACATCAACTGTAAATGGTGATGAAACAGCATTATCAAGCGTGACTGTAAAAGTGATACTGCCACCTTCATTGATTGAAGCGTCGTTTACAGTAATGGCTGCATCATCATTATCATCAATAGTACCACTACCTGTGTCGCTGTCATCAACGAGATCATTAGTAGAGGTCATCGTAATTGTCAGGTTCTCGGCACCCTCAATGTCCGCATCGTCAGTTGTGGGAACGGTTACCTGAATTGACTCCCCACTGGCTCCGTTAAAAGTAATTGTCTGAACACTATTGTCATAGTCTGATCCACCAGTTGTAGTTCCATCAATAAATGATAATTCAACATCAAATGAACCCTGGACATCGTTATCCAAAGAAACTGTAAAAATCAGATCACCTCCCTCAGATATAGTGGCGTCATCAATTGTTATTGTCGCATCATCATTATCAGTAATTGTTCCAGTTGCTGTATCAGAATCATCTACTAATGGGTTGGATGATGTTAACACAACAGTGTACGTTTCAGAGGCCTCTAATAAATTATCATCCTGTGTGCTTACAGTAAATTGCCTTGACTCGCCGGCCGTACCTGTAAAATTCAGCGTAGCAGCGGTATTGTCGTAATCATCAACAGGTGTTGTTGTTACATCGGTAAATGATACATCAACCGTAAATGCACCCGATACCTGCTGGTCAAGAGTGACGGTATAGATCATGTCCCCACCCTCTGCCACGGTTACATCTTCCACAGTCAACTGAGCGTTGTCATTTTCGATGATGGTACCCAGAGCTGTGTCTGTGTCATCAACTAATGAATTGTCAGCATCCATTGATACCGTAAATGTCTCATCTCCCTCTAATAAAGTATCATCTTGAGTGCTGACGGTAAATATCTGGGTTTCACTTGCATTGCCAGCAAAATTCACAGTCTGAACACTATTTGAGTAATCAGTTACGCCTGTTGCGGTGTTATCAACGAATGTAAGGTCAACTGTAAAGGCAACGGCTACTTCGTTATCAAGCGTAACAGTGAAGCTTATTGCACTTCCTTCGGTTGCAGATGCATTTTCAATCGTGATTGTGGCTTCGTCATCCTCGATAATGGTGCCCACTGCTGTGTCATCATCATCTATTAATGAATTGGACGAAGTCAGGTTAACTACGAATGTCTCATCACCCTCAACTATATCATCATTAGTGCTTGGTACGGTGAATTGTTGAGTTTCGCCTGCAAAACCTGTAAAATTCAAAGTATGACCAGAATTGTCATAATCAACCCCACCAGTTGCTGAATTATCAGTAAATGTTACTACAACATCAAAAGCACCCGAAACAGCATTATTAAGCCTGACGGTAAAAGTGAAATCACCACCTTCAGTTTGCTGAACGTCTTCCACAACAAGTGAAGTCACGTCATCGTCATTGATGGTACCAGTTCCTGTTGCGGTATCATCAACGAGGGCATTTGAGGAAGTCAATGACGCGGTAAACGTTTCGTTGCCCTCTAGAATTGCATCCTGATTTGTGTTCACCGTGAATTGGTGAGACTCTCCAGCCTCGCCATCGAATGTCAGGGTTTGAGTAGAACCATCATAGTCTGTATTGATAGTTGTTTCATTGTCAGTAAAGTCGATGTCAACGGTGAAACCAGTTGCTACATTATTATCAAGGGTAACAGTGAAGACCATGCTTCCACCTTCAGTAATGGCCGCATCGGTAATGCTCAAAGTTGCGTCATCATTGTCGTTGATCGTACCGATGGCTGTATCAGAATCATCCACAAGTGAATTCGTCGCTGACATATTCACAGTGAATGATTCGGTGGGCTCAAGAATGGCGTCATCAGTTGTCGGTACGCTGAATGTCTTGAATTCACCAGCATTACCAAGGAAATTGACAGTTTGCACACTATTTGAATAATCAACGCCCCCAACGGCGGTATTATCCGTGAATGTGAGGTCAACGCTGAAGGCATTTGCCACCGCATTGTCAAGCGTAACTGTGAAAACAAGGTTATTACCTTCGGCCGCTGCTACATTTTCTACGGTAATCGCAGCGCCGTCATTATCGTTGATCGTACCGATAGCTGTATCTGTATCGTCAATCAGCGCATTGGAGGAAGAAAGGCTTACTTCAAAAGTTTCAGTTCCTTCCAGAATATTATCATCTGTAGAAGTTACTGTGACCGTTTCAGTCTCACCCATTGTGCCATCGAAGGTGACTGTCTGAACACCGTTAGCGTAATCCGAACCACCACTTGCACTTAGATCGCTAAAGCTTACATCAACATCAAATGAACTGCCAACGGCCTTATTCAGGGTAACAGTGAAAATGAGGTTGTTGCCTTCAACTACTGTGACGTCCTCAACAGTAACCGAGGTAGCATCGTCGTCATTGATGGTTGCCGTAGCGATGGCACTATCATCCACCAAAGATGAATTCGCTGTCATCTCAACCGTAAACGTTTCAGTAGGTTCAAGATCAGAGTCATTTACCGTATTGATAGTAAAGGACTGCATTTCACCAGCCGTTCCAGCAAAGGTTAGGTTAACTGCACTATTATCATAGTCATCAATAGCAGTGGCCGATATATCGGTGTAAGAAATGGCTACATCAAAACCACCGGTGACTGCTTTGTCAAGAGTTACGGTAAACGAAAGCTGATTTCCTTCAAAAACACTCGAATTGTTGATTGAAAGTACCGCCACGTCGTCATCGAGGATCGTTCCATTGCCATCATCAGAATGATCAACCAGACTGCTGGTGGCTGTGAGGTTTACCACATAATCCTCTGTACCTTCAATAATATCATCATTTGTGATCGGCACTACAATGGTTTTTTGCTCATTGTTATCGCCGTCGAATGAAAGCGTTCCACCAGTGGCATCAAAGTCTGCGCCCCCAGTAGCAGAACCATTGGTGAATGAGTAGTTCACATCTGTTCCACCCTGAACAGCACCAAGTAGGGTGACAGTAAACGTGGCAGTTCCTGCATTTTCATTCACACTTACATCATTTATTGAGAGTGTGGAGTTGTCATCGTCAGTTATGGTGCCGGATGCGGTATCGCTATCGGTTACGGCCGTATTAGACGAAGTCAGGTTCACTGTGAAGTCCTCGCTGTTTTCAGCTATGAGATCATTAACCGTAGTGACCGTAAACTGTTGCGTTTCGCCATCACTTCCTGCAAATGATACAACTTGAGGTGTAGTTGAGTAATCCGTTCCTCCATCAGCAGTACCATCTGTAAATGCGGCAGTTACGTTAAATGAGCCCTGTACATCATTTTGCAGCGTTACAGTAAACAGTAGTCCAGTCCCTTCTATAGCAGTAACATCTTCAATAGTTACAGTCGCATTATCATTATCAGTAATTGTACCAATTGCTGTGTCATCGTCATTGACCAGAGCATTATCAGAAGTCATGTCAATTCTGAAGGTTTCAGAGGCTTCAAGTACCGCATCATCCTGGGTGGCAATAGTGAAGTTCTGCGTCTCCGAAGAATTACCAGCAAATGTGAGTACAACTTGATCAATTGCGAAGTCTGCTGTTCCGGTTAAAGGAGCACTCCCGCCTGTCGCCGTTAGGTCTGTGAGGTTGATTGTTACATCAAAGCCGTCCTTAACTTGATTGTCAAGCGTTACAGTGAACTGGAGGCCGGTACCTTCAGTCTCGGTTACATCCTCGACAGTAAGTGTGGCCGAATCATCATCTTCAATTGTTCCTATTGCGGTATCAGAATCATCAACCGTTCCGTCAGAGGCAGATAAAGTAACAGTGAACTGCTCATCCCCTTCCAAAACGGCGTCGTCAGAAGTGGTTACAGTAAATTGCTGGGTCTCCCCTGCTGTTCCATTGAAATTCAATGTTTGTAGACCATTGGCGTAATCACCTGGGCCAACGGCCGTACCGTTTACGAAATCTACGTCAACAGTGAAAGCTCCACCGGCGGCATTGCTGAGTGTTACTTCAAATGTAAAAGTGTTTCCTTCAGTTACTGTGACATCTTCAATGGTTAAAGCGATTCCGTCATTGTCGTTAATTGTTCCTGTTCCGGTGTCGGTGTCATTAACCAGCGCAGTAGAAGCATCCAGACTTACTGTAAAAGTCTCTGTACCTTCTATGTCACCATCATCAGTTGTGGTAACTGTAAACTGTTGGGTCTCCCCGGCAGTTCCGGTAAAGCTTACCATTTGAGTTGCATTGTCGAAATCGACCCCTCCGGTTGCGCTTACATCAGCAAAAGTGATATCTACGTCAAATCCATCCTGAACATCATTATCCAGTGTTATGGTGAACAACAGGCCGCCACCTTCTATGTTACTTGCATTGTTGACGGTTATTGTTGCATCGTCATTATCGTTAATTGTACCTGTACCCTTGTCAGTAGCATCTACCAGATTATTGGACGAGAATAAATTAACGGTGAATGTTTCGCTGATTTCCACCAGGTCATCATTGGTAACTGGAACTGAAAAAGTCTGTTCTTCTCCATTATTCCCTGCAAATGACAATGTACCCCCGGTATTGTCGTAGTCACTGCCACCAGTGGCGGTCACATCGGTGAATGTGTAAGTAACTGTTGAGCCACCCTGAATGGCCCCTGCAAGAGAGACGGTGAAAGTCATAGAGCCGGCCGCTTCATTGACCGTCACATCATTGACGCTAAGTACGGAGGTATCATCATCGGTGATCGTTCCCAGCCCACTATCGTCGTCATTTACCAAATTATTGGATGAAACAATGTTAACAGTGTAGGTCTCATTTACTTCTCTCAATAGGTCCTGGGTGATATCTACTTCAATTGTTAGCATCTGGCCATCAGAGCCATCAAAGTTTAATACCCCACCGGTATTGTCGAAATCTGTTCCTCCAGTGGAAGAGCCGTTAGTGAAGCTATAAGTAACATTGGTTCCGCCCTGAACTGCACCATTTAAGGTAACCGTGAATGTCATTGTGCCATCGGCCTCGCTGGCGCTTACGTCATCAATAGCCAGGGTAGAAACATCATCGTCAAGGATGGTACCTGTACCGGTGCCACTATCAACAACCAACGGATTACTTGAATCAAGATTAACTGTAAATATTTCAGCGAATTCCCTGATGTCATCATCAGTGATTGGAACAACTATTTGTCTTTGTTGGCCATCTGATCCATCAAAATTCAGTGTCCCACCAGTATTCGTAAAGTCAGTTCCGCCAATTGCAGTTCCGTTGGTGAAGCTATAAGTAACAATGGTTCCGCCCTGTACGGCTCCATTTAAGGTTACAATGAAAGTCATCGTTCCGGCATCTTCGTCTTCAGTTACATCATTGACTGATAAGCTGGAAGCGTCGTTATCGGTGATGGTTCCAACGCCAGTATCGCTGTCATCTAGAAGTGAGTTTGAAGACTCGATAGTGACGTTGAAGGTTTCGTTATTTTCCCTGATCTGGTCGTTTGTAGTATTGACGGTGAACTGCTTAGTTTCACCCGCATTACCACTGAATGTCACTACCTGTGGTGTTGTGCTGTAATCTGTACCACCTGTTGCAGTTCCGCCGCTAAATGTGGCAGTTACATCAAACCCACCCTGAACGGCGTTATCAAGCGTCACTGTAAATACCAAGCCAGTGCCCTCAACTGAACTCACGTTGTTTACAGTAATAGTCGCATCGTCATTGTCGTTGATGGTGCCGGTTGCGGTATCGTTGTCTCCCACCAATGTATTGGTAGAAGTGAGTGAGACGGTAAAGGTCTCTGGGCTTTCAAGCACATCATCGTCCTGCGTTGAAATTGTAAAAGTTTCAGTTTCATCTTCGTCACCATCGAAAGTTAGGGTAACGCCATCATTAGCATAATCCTCAGTTCCGGATAGCGGCGTATTACCTCCTGTTGCTGAAACATCCGTAAACCCAATGTTTACATCGAAAGGTCCCTGTACATCGTTGTCCAATGTTACGGTGAACAGCATATCACCACCTTCGGTTACGGTTATATCTTCAATGGTAACATTAGCTGCGTCATTATCTTCTATAGTTCCAATGGCAGTGTCGTTGTCATCGATCAAGCCATCTGAAGCTGTCAGCGATACGGTAAAAGTTTCATTACCTTCCAGAATTCCATCGTCCGATGTGGGCACAGTAAATGTTTGCTCTTCTCCTGCATTCCCAACAAAATTCAGTGTCTGGGTTGTGCTTGTGTAGTCAGTTGGACTGTCAGCACTTCCATCGGTAAAATCAACATCAACAGTAAAAGCACTCGTGAATGCATTGTTTAATGTGACGGTGAATTCAAGTCCGGTGCCCTCGATTTCTGTGATATCTTCAACGGTAATTGAGGTAGCATCGTCATCGTTAATTGTACCCGTTGCTGTGTCCGTATCATCAACAAGGGCATCCGAAGACGACAAGTTAACTGTGAACGTTTCAGTCCCCTCGGCAATGGCATCATCCTCCGTAGTTATAGTAAATTCCTGAGTCTCACTAGCATTACCGGTGAAAGTGAGGGTAATCGGGTCGTTCTCAAAGTCATTACTACCATCGGTGTTTACATCAGTGAATGTTACATCTACAGTAAAGCCAGTGTGCACATCTTCGTCAAGTGTAACAGTAAAGACCATATTGCTTCCTTCAGTAACACTTACATTTTCTATAGTCACAGCGGCGTCATCATTGTCTTCAATTGTGCCGGTGGCTCCGTCAGAGTCATTGACCAGGGTATTTACCGCATCCAAATTGACAGTAAAGGTTTCGCTTAACTCCACCAGATCGTCATCTGTTATTGGTACAACTATAGATTCGGTTTCATTATTGGTGCCAGCGAATGTGAGCGTACCTCCGGTATTGTCGAAGTCTGTTCCACCTGTGGCCGATACATTGGTGAATGAGTAGTTCACATCCGTTCCACCCTGGAGTGCACCATTTAAGGTGACTGTAAAGGTGAGTGTTCCATCACTTTCATTTACAGTTACGTCCTCCACTGTAATCGATGAATTATCATCGTCCGTAATTGTGCCGATGGCTGAATCACTGTCATCAGCGAGGGTATTGGACGACTCAATATTTACAGTGAAGTTCTCACCTCCCTCTGTAAGTTGATCGTCATTTAAAGCAACAGTGAAAGTTTCTACTTCACCATTATTACCCTCAAAGGTGACCGTTCCACTGGTGCTGGTAAAGTCAGTACCACCACCAGTAGCTGTACCATTAGTGAAGCTGTAAGTGACGGTCGTTCCTCCTTGAAGAGCTCCGGTTAAGGTAACACCAAACTGCATGGGGCCATTGTCCTCGTCCTCTGTTACATCTTCAATCGTTAACACCGAAGAATCATTGTCAGTGATAGTCCCAATACCAGTTTCGCTATCTACTACAAGTGGATTACTTGATTCAAGATGAACGGTGAAAGTCTCAGAATTCTCAGTGACCAAATCGTTGGTTATGGGCACAACAATCTGTTGGGTCTGGCCATCAGTGCCATTGAATGAAATGCTCCCACCGGTTGATGTGAAATCCGATCCTCCAGTGGCTGTTCCATTCATGAAACTATAGGTCACATTTGTTCCCCCTTGAACCGCTCCATTTAATTCTACTGTGAAGGTTAGGGTTCCATCAGCTTCATTTACTGTTACGTCATCAACAATAAGGCTGGAAGCATCATTGTCGGTAATTGTTCCCACACCCGTGTCGCTATCATCAACCAAATCAGAGCTAGCATCAATGGCAACGTCAAAGGTTTCGTTGGCTTCTCTAATTGCATCCTCAGAAGAAGGGACAGTAAACTGCTGTGTTTCACCTGCATTACCTGCAAAGGTGACCATTTGAGAAGTGGCGGTATAATCAACGCCACCTTCGGCTGTATCATCAGTGAAAGTAGCCGTCACATCAAAGCCACCCTGAACACCAATATCAAGAGAAACAGTAAATAGCAGCCCAGTTCCCTCAGAGGCGCTAACGCTGTTAACAGTAATTGTTGCATCGTCGTTGTCGATGATTGTTCCCAGGCCTACATTGTCAGAGAATGACACGGACCCTGCGGTCACAATGTTACTAAGTGTAATTGTGTAGTCTTCTGAGTTTTCAGCAATAAAGTCATTCGTAATATTGACAGTAATCGTTTCAGTTTCCCCTTCAGTACCAGCAAATGTGACGGTACCGTCAGCTAATGTAAAATCAGTTCCTTTATCAGCTGATCCAGAGGTTGCAGTATAGCTGGCAATAACACCACCAGCCACATCACAATCGAGGGTGACGGTAAACTCAGCTGTTCCGTCGGCTTCGTTTACAGTTACATCGTTTATGCTAATTGAGACTTCGTCCGTTAGGGTAATATCGACGTTCTCAACTGATGTACACCCATTTACCGTTATAGTAATGTCGTTATAGTCACCCTCAGATAATCCCGATATTGTAGCTTCTCCTGAGTTTACTGTGATATTACTAAATGTACCCGAGGAGTAATCGAAATCATACGTTCCATCAGGTACATTTGATAGATTCAGTGTTATTGAGCCATCCGAGGCACTGCAGGATGTGGGATCAGAAAATGAGGAGCCAATAATTGCTGGTGTATCCTTCACCGTTACACTCGATACTGTAGCACCTGATGCGGTACAGCCATTAGAATCTTCATAGTTCACGCTTACACTTCGGGAACCTGCTGTGTTCCAGGTCACTGTTACACTGTTATCTGTACCAGTGCCGCCAGCGGTGATGGTGCCCCCTGAGGAGACGGTCCATACGT
>JAVKCG010000055.1:0-1337 GCA_040222875.1 Cyclobacteriaceae bacterium
TTGGCATTTCCACGGCTATTATAAACCTCAACATACTTGGGGTTGAGATCAATAGCTTTGTTGAAATCATTAAATGCTGCCATATGCTTTCCTTGTGCTCCTTTGACAATGCCTCTTTTAAGGTAAGCCCAACTATATTCAGGATCAAGTTGAAGAATTTTGTTTATATCGGCGATAGCCCCTACGGAGTTGCCACCCTCATCCCTAAGGTTTGCTCTATTACGGTAGGTAAGTATCTCGTCTGGATTGAGTTCAATGGCTTTATCGTAATCAGCAATTGCCCCATCTATATCACCCGTTCTAAATTTAGCAATGCCTCTGTTATTGTAAGCATCTGCAGACTCAGGATTGAGTTCAATGGCTTTGGAAAGATAATAGACAGCTGATTGGTAATCAGTATTTCCTAAAATTTCAAGACACAAACCTAAATGAAGATAACTTTGACTAGCTTTTTCTGAGTACTTATCAAATATATTTTCAAAGTAAATTTTTGCTTTTTCACACTCACCCTGTAATGAAGCTTCTAGACCCAAAGTCCAATAAATAATATAGTCTATATCTCGTTGAAGTTGTCCTTTCATAACATCTGCAAGGTTCATGATAGATTCAATTTCAGAGCTGCCTTGTTCCGTTGCTCTACTGGAGTCTTTTTTTATTACGACGTACTTTAGACATGCCTGATTATTGATATTACACCTTTCGTACAAATCCCCCCAAATGACTAAATCAGCTTTCTTACGTTGACCGATTTCTTTGGCGTCAGTAAAATTACGTGGGCATGATTGTGTAGTATCAAATATTACCTGTAAACCTAAGTCTTTTTTTTCACTCATCTCTAAGAGGCGCGTTTGTATAGCGCGTTCAAGATGGGTATTTTGAAATGTACAGCTTTCTAGAGGTTGGAAGGGGAGTAATAAAATGTTAAAACTTGATTCTTGCTTTTCAAGAAATCCTTCTTGAAAAATTGTAGGAGTGATTAGTGCTTGAATATCATCGATATTCTTTACCCCGAAGAAAGCGAGAAGCGGGAATAAACCAATCAATGTTTTTATAATAGGATTTCTTTTATACCAAATGACAAACTTATGCCACCAATTTTTCCTCGGCTCTCGTGGTTTTAGTTGGTTTCCGTATGGATCAATTAAAGGTGTCACAACCTTAATAAAATGGTCTATTTCTTAAGATAAGAAAATAATTAGTTAACCCTGAAGAAGTCCAGTATTTACATTTGCTAAATGCATCAGATTGTAAATCCAGCATTTCAGCCAGTAGACAAAAATGGTTTTTTGCTTTCTAATCCAGCTTTTTAGATTGAAGGCCATTGCCGCTAAGGTTAG